>CAVWZG010000001.1:0-190184 GCA_963759415.1 uncultured Verrucomicrobiae bacterium
GAACCTGACCGGGGCCAACGTGACGGTCAATCTGAACGACACCGGGGTTGATGCCACGCATCCGGATTTTCAAGGGGCCGCCGGTCCGGGCAGCCTGCGCCTGCAAGGGGCGGCCAATGCCCTGGCCGACTACAGCGGGCACGGCACGCACGTGGCCGGCATCATCATGGGCAACGGCAGCCAGTCGGGCACGGTCACCAACATCGTGCCGGGGGAGACCAGCACCAACGTGAGTTTCCGGGGCCAGGCCACCAACGCGGCCTTGTTCGTGCAATCGCTGGGTTTGATCGTCGGGGCCACCATGGCCGACGCCTTTCAAACCGGCGGCTCGCTGGTGTCGGACGCCGCCCTGCAGGCCGGGGCTTCGACCAACCTGGGGCCGACCAATCTGATTTCCAACAACAGTTGGGGTTACCAGGGGGTGACCGGCTACGACATGCACGCGGCCAGTTTCGACCAGGCCACGCGCGACGCCCAGCCGGGTTTGCCGGGGGAGCAGCCGCTGCTCTTTGTCTTCGCCGCCGGGGGCGGAGGCAACGGCGGCGTCTATGGCGAGAATGGCTTGGAAGGATCGATTATCTCCCCGGCCACGGCCAAGAACGTGCTTGCCGTCGGGGCCTTGGACGCGGCGCGGTTCATCACCAACGAGGTCACTTTTGACGGCCAGTCCACCAACGCCATCTTTTTCAACTGGACGGACAACAACGATCTGGTCTCCTGGTTTTCGGGCTGCGGCAACGTGGGCGCGGGGACCGAGGGGATGTTCGGACGGTTCAAGCCGGACGTGGTGGCGCCGGGCATGTTCACCATTTCCTGCCGCGCGAGCAATACCGTTGATCCCAGCAACGCGGTTTATATCACCACCTATCCTTTTCCCAATCAGTTGCTCCTGGCCGGGCAGACCAATCTGATTCCCCTGTCCATTCCGGCGGACACGGAGGAACTGGCCATCGTCATCACCCCCAACCCGCAATCGCCGGCGCCCTTTCCCAATCTGACCATTGTGGGGGACAGTTTCAACCCGCCGGCGACGGTCTTGAGCGCCGGCAATGTCGTGGTGTTGACAAACCAATTGACAACGGGGCAGTGGTATTTCGGCGTCACCAGCCCGGCGGGCCAGGTCCAGCCGGTGGCCTTCGACCTGACGTTTTACCTGGTCGAGACCAACGACCTGGGCGTGGCCGCGACCAATGCCAGCGGCTACTTCGCGGTCATGAGCAACCTCAACCGCGCGCTCAAGCCTTACTACGTGTATCAATACGGCACCAGCATGTCGGCCGGGGCGGTTTCAGGGATGCTGGCCCTGCTGCAGGAGTTTCTGCAAACGAAGATGGGGGTGGCCCAGCCCAGCCCGGCCCTGCTCAAGGGGCTGTTGCTCAACGGCTCGCGCAGCGTGGAGCAGCAGTATGACTTCAACACCCAGGCCCGGGCCGCCAACGAGCAAGGCTGGGGCCTGCCCAACCTGAGCAACAGCCTGCCCGGTTCGTTGAGCAGCGGCCGGCCCTCGCTGCTCTTGGTGGATCAATCGCCCGCCAACGCCCTGGCCACCGGGCAGTCGCAGTCCTGGGTTATTGACACCGCCGACACCAACGCGGCCCAATATGCCCTGCGGGTGACGCTGACGTGGACGGACCCGCCGGGCGACCCGGCGGCCGGCCTGGCGTTAGTCAACAATCTGGACGTGCTGGTGACGGACTCCTCGGGCACCAATCTCTGGCTGGGCAACGACTTTTTGGGCGGGGACATTTTCAGCGAGGCCAACACCGGTGACTTGCCGGACGCGATCAACAACGTGCAGAACGTCTATATCAACGGCGGCGCCACCCCCTTTCAATTTCCGCTGACCGTGACGGTGCTGGGCCTGCGGGTCAACGTCAACGCCGCCAGCACGGTCAGCAACCTGATCGCGCAGGATTACGCGCTGGTTGTTTCCAGCGACGACACGGGGTTGTCCAACGCGCTGACCATCGCCACCAACGCGCCCACTTTTGCGCCGCCTCCGAACTTGACAGTCCTGGCGGGACCCAACCAGACCAACGCCAGCGGGGCGCCATTATTGACAGCGCCGCTGCTGGCCTTCGCCCAGGGCAACCACGCGCTGGTGACCATCGCCAGCAACGGGGCGCCGCTTTGGCACCAGCGGGCGGGGGCCAACGAGCCGAACCTTTACGCCAACGGGCCGTTATACACCGGCCCCGCCGACACCAACGGCAACCTCTTCCAATGGCATTTCTTTGTCTTCACCAACGACCAGTGGAGCGCGACCAACTTTGCCAGCAACGTGGCCTTCACCACCTTCATGCCCCCCGATTTGGCCACGCAGATCTCCCCGCGCACCAACGGGGCGGACCTGGACATGTATGTCTCGACCGATGCCAGCCTGACCAACCTCAATGCCAGCGCCGTGGCCAACTCGGTCCTGGGCGGCCTGGCCTCCTTGAGCCGGGGCGGGACGGAAACGGTCATTCTGACCAACTCGCCGGCCAGCGCGGTCTATTACATTGGGATCAAGTCCGAAGACCAGCAGGCGGCCGACTTCGGCTTCTACGGCGTGGCCCAGCAGCAGCCCTTCAGTTCGCAGAACCCGGACGGCAGCGTGACCGCCCAGGGCACCGGCCTGCCGGTGGTCATCAACGACAGCGACGCCGGGCCGCCGGCCCTGGTCTTTGCCTTTCTCTACCCCACCAGTCCCATGCAATTGCGCAACGCCACGGTTTCGGTGGGCCTGGAGCACGGCAACCCCAGCGACCTTTACGGCACGCTGCAGCACGACCAAACCCAGGTCGTGCTCAACAACTACTCCGGGCCGCCGGGCGGCTTCACCAACAGCTACAACGATTTGCACGACAACACCGGCGGGGTCGATTCCGACGGCCCGGGCACGTTAAAGAGCTACATCAGCGGCTCGGGCATGGGGATGTGGATGCTGACCGAACAGGACAACGCCCTGTTGCAGGCCGGCCAGGTCGATTCCTTCAGCGTGACCGGGTTTCCGCAGCCCCTGCAACTGAACTTCCAGGTCACCATCGGGGCCAACCAATGGTATGACGATTACGTGGCGGTGCCCACCGACGCGACCAACATGACCATCTCCGTCTCCTACGTTTCGGGCGGCGGCCCGGTGGGCATCTACGTCACCAACGTCAATGACGTCGGCTTCAACAGCTATGGAGTGGCGCCGATCAATCCGGCCGGCGGTTCACTCAATTATGGCATGACCAACCTTCCGCCCCTGGCCGGCGGCACCTGGTATTACGGCATCTACAACCAGGACCCCGTGAACGCGGTCACGCTCAACGTGCAGATCACCTTCGGGTTAAGTTTGGTGCCCAACCTGGTGCAAACCTACACCAACGCGACCTGGACGCCGCTAACGACCGACGGCACGACCAACAGCTCGCAAATCTGCATCAGCAACGGGCAGCAGATCCTGGACGTGAGCGTGGGCCTGCGCCTGGCCGACACCAACCTGGACGACCTGGAGATACAATTGACCAGCCCGCAGGGCGGGAGCATCATCCTGTTCGAGAACCGGGGCGGCCTGCTGGCCACCAACCTGGGCCTGACCCTGACCAACGGCGCCGCCAGCAACTACGTCTATACCATCTTCACCGAGGACACCAACCTGGCCCAGGCGCCGGTCAAATTCGCCCCTCCGCCCTACGCCAGCCCCATCATCACGCCGCAAATCATTCTCTACACCAACGGCTTCGAAGGCTTGTCCACCAGCACCTACACCAACGGCCAGAGCGTGGCCGGCTGGCAGGTGGCGACCAACGAAGTAAGCGTGATGACCGATCCCACCGTAGCGCGCGCCGGCAGCAATTACCTGGCCCTGGCCAACGGCCGGATCGCGCAAACCTTTACGACCATCCCCGGCGCCGCCTACGAATTGCGTTATTACGCCCGCAGCCCCGGCCTGACCGATTGGTGGCCCGCCGACGATACGACGGTCGATCTAGTCGGAAACAATAACGGCACCATCCCCTACAGCGATGTGACGTATGATGTGGGCGAAGTGGACCGGGGGTTCACCTTCAGCGGCACCACTCCCAACGACTACGGAAACGAAGCTAATTTCGGCACCACCGCTGGCAATTTCGGGACGAATGATTTTGCGATAGATTGTTGGATCAAAATGCCGCCGAGCGCAACCAACAGCGCCGGCTATTCCCTGCTTGAAAAGCGGCGCCTGCCCAATGGAGATGAAAGCATGTGGGACATTCATGTTGGGCCTATCCCTGAATGGCGGCCGGGCGACGCAACCGCTTTCGGTGTATTGTCTATTGAAGTTTGCGATCCGAGCGCGCCGATCCTCAACAATTTTATTTCCAACCCCCAAAAACCAATCAACGACGGGATTTTTCATCATGCCGCCTGGGTGCGAAACGGCCTAAATCTTGCAATTTATATTGACGGCGTCGTAAGCAGCAACATCACCACTGTCAGTATAGCCAATCTTTCCAACTCCATGACCATGAGGGCTGGGAACAGCGTTTCGTTCTTCAACGGAAACGGAGGCATCAAGTACCCACTGGTGGGTGATTTGGACGAACTGGATCTGTGGGACCGCGCACTGTCGCCGGCGGAAATTTATGCCATCTACGAGGCGGGAAGTTCCGGCAAGTACAGCACCAATTCGCTTTACCCCAACTATCAGGTCACCATTGATGGGGTTGCCACCAACACGGTCATCATCACCAATTTCGCCCTGACCAATTGGCAGGCTTACACCAACAGCTTTGTTGCCGGCAGCACCCAGACCACCATCGAACTGGCCGGCAACACGTTGGGCGTGCTGCTCGACGACGTCGAATTGGTGCAACTGGCCTACACCAATTATAACAACTATTATCTGCCGGAGGAGCCGATGACGCCTCTCATCGGCCAGAACCCGCAAGGCTGCTGGACCTTGAGCATTTGGGACACGCGCATGGATTCGGCGCTCCCGACCAATGGCGCGCTGCTAGGCTGGACATTACAATTGACAACATCATCGACCAACGTCAATCTCATCGTCCTGACCGATCAGACCAACAACACCTACAGCGCAAGCAACCTGACCGCCAACAGCATCCTCTGGTTCGGCGTTGATGTGCCGGCGACGGCCAATTACGCCACCAATATCCTGACCGGCGACGGCCCCATGAACTTGTTCTTCAACCAGAATGCCCTGGCCACTGGCGGATTGCCGGGCGATGTGGCTTTGATCACTCTCCCCGTCGGCGGAGGAACCAGCAACAGCACCTTGGCCACCCAAGGCGCGCCGCCGGCGCTGCTGCCCGGGCAGCGCTATTTCCTGGGCCTGCAAAACACGGGGACGAGCAACGAGTCTTTCACCTTGCAAGTGAACTTCGACGTCAGCTCCAGCACCAACATTTACGCTCTCAGCAACGGCGTATCCGTGTCCAACATCATTGCCAATGTGCCGGAGTACTACTCCTTCACCGTCCCGACCAATGCCATCATGGCAACATTCCAGCTTCTAAATCCGAACACCGGCCAAGTGAACCTCTACGCCCGCGAAGGCTTGCCCGTGCCCGGGCCGTTCAGCTTCGACTACGAGAGTTTGAACGCCGGCACGAGCGACCAGTTCATTGTCATCACCACCAATTCTCTGCCTGTCCCCCTGCCGACGTCCGGGTTAAACGGCGTTTTGCCGGTGTCGCCAACAACGTGGTATTTGTCGGTCTATAACCCTGCCATAATCGGCCCTCCCGTCCGCTACACGATCCTGGCAACGTACGTGACCAACGGTCCCAACAACAGCGTCGGCGCCATGGACATCATTCAACTGACCAATGGAATCACCTATACCAATTCGCCGGGGGCGCCGCCAGGGTTCCCCACCAACCTGCTGTATTCATTCCCCGTCGCCAACTCGACGGCACAGGCCATACAGTTCACTGTGACCAACATCACCGGCGCCGGCAACCTGCAACTGCTGGTCGGCGACGGCGTGTTCCCGACGCCGGAGAACTTTTACATAGGCAGTTTCGGGGCCGGGACGATGAATCAATCCGTGACCATCGTGACCAATGCTTCCTTGGCGTCGTTGAACAACATCTGGTACGCGGCCGTGCCCAACACCTCGACCAACAACGTTCAGTATTCGATCACCGCAACCATTGTCACCAATGGTTCGGGGACAAGCTTGCCTCTCTTTCTGGGAGCGAGCGTCTCCTCTCCCACAAAAGGAATCACCCTATACTGGAATGCCGTTGCCGGAACGACCTATCAGGTCCAAGTTTCGGCCAATTTGATCAACTGGAGCGCGGTCGCCACCATCACGGCCCAATCCACCACCGCGACCTACACCGACGCCGTGCCCGTCAGCTCACAAAAAACGCGTTTCTTCCGCCTCGCGATCCCGTTTGTTCCAGTCTTCCTGGATGCGAGCATCTCGGTGCCCAGCAACGGCTTCACCATGCATTGGAGCGCCGTATCTGGAACGAGCTATCAGATTCAAGTTTCGACCAATCTCACCACGTGGAGCACCGTCACCAACATCGTGGCCCAATCCACCAACGCGTCGTACACCGACGCGGTGCCAGCGATGTCGCAAAAAACGCGCTTCTTCCGCATCGAGGCGCCTTAAAGAGGCGTCGAGAGGAAAGATTTGCCAAAACATCCGACGGGCCGGTAATATCATCTTAATATGAGATGGATTGCTGTGCTGGCATTATTGCTATTCTTGACCGGAACTTCCCGCGCGGCGGCGCCGGACGACCAGTATCTGGATATTTATAACGAAATTCTGCAAGGGGACAACCTGCAACAAAACGCCCACGCGAAGGAAGCGACCGCCAAATACACCGAGGCCCAAACGGCTCTTAAGAAGCTCCAGCAAGAACAGCCTGCATGGAACGCCGCAGTGGTCAGTTTTCGGCTCGATTACCTCGCCGAGCAACTGCAAGCGTTGCAAAAGGCGGCGCCAGCCACCCATGCGCCGGCCACTAATGCGACGACGACGACAGCCGCTGCTCCGGCTAAGGCCGTCACGGAAGCCGACCGTTTGCGGGAGCAAGTCCGCTCGCTCACCGCCGCCAACGCCGAGTTGGCAAACAAGCTCAAAGAGGCGCTTTCCGTTCAGCCCGCCGCCGTCAGCCCTCGCGAACTGGCCAAAGCCGAGGAGAAAAACATCGCGCTGGAGAAGGAAAAAGATTTGCTCACCGTCGCTCTCGAACAAGCCAAAACCGCCAAGCTGCCAAGTGGACAGCCCGCCGCTGCTGACAAAACTGCCCGGCAACTGGCTGACGCCAACCAGGCCCTGGCCGATTTGAAAGCGCACTCCAGTTTGGAATCCAAGGCCACTCAAGCGGAAATGGAGCGACTGAAGGATTCCCTGGCCGACGCCCAAAAGCAAATTGCCGCCAACACGGCTGAAATGAAGGCCCTCAAGTCATCCTACTCTGCCGAAGGCTCAACGGAAATCGCCGCGGAGCGCGACAAATTGAAAAAGGAATTGGCCGCTCGCACCAGGGACTTGGCGGACGCGGAGGCGCATCGTGATCCGAGCATTTCGCAGTTGCGCACGCAACTGGTGGAAGCGGAGCGGCAACGGGACGAATTGAAAACAAAACTCGCGCTCGCTCCAGCCGCGGCCCCTGCGACGGCAATCTCGCAAGCGGACGCATTGCGGGCACGTCTGGCAGTGTTGGAAGCGCAGGCGGTGCCTTACACAGCGGAAGAATTGGCGGTACTGAAGAAGAGTCCGTTCACGGTTCCAGCCCAGATGCCGGCCCCACCGGTGGAAAAGAAACGCATCGTTCATTCCATAAAGGATTTGCCGCCTGGCGTTGGAGCGATGATGGCCGAAGCGGCGCGCGACACGATGGCGCGCGATTACGGCAAAGCGGCGGAGAAATACCAGGAAATCCTTCATCAGGACGAGAACAACGTTTATGTGCTCGCGCATCTGGCCAACGCGCAGTTTGCCATGAACCAATTGCCCGAGTGCGAGAAGACGGTTGCGCGCGCTCTGGCTTTGGACCCGGAAGACCCGGCGAGCTTGTATTTGCTGGGCATCCTGCGCTACCGCCAGGAGAAGCTGGATGAGGCGCTGGATGCTTTGAGCCGTTCCGCCAAGTATAATCCCACCAACTCCGGCACTCAGTATTATCTTGGCCGCGCGCTGGTGGATAAAGGGTTGCGAGCCGCGGCGGAAACGGCATTTCGCAAGGTTTTGTCAGTGGATCCAGAATATGCCGATGCCCATTTTAGCCTGGCCTTTGTTTACGCGGCGGAGAAACCGCCGGCGCTCGAGTTGGCGCGCTGGCACTACCGACGCGCCTTGGACCTGGGCCATGAAAAGAGCGAGCAACTGGACAAATTTCTGGCTCCATCCCCATAACACCGTGGAATTCGGTGACTATGCCTCCGGCCAATGATTTCGGGAAAGACCCGCCGCCCGCCCCGGCCTCAGAAAAGCAACTCCTTCTCTCCCGCCTGCTGGAACGGCTGGCGCATGAAATCCGAAATCCCCTAAGTTCGCTGGATATTCACCTGCAATTGTTGGAAGAGGACCTTAGCCAGTGGCCGCCCCAAATCCAGAACCAGGCGGCGGCCCGTTTGGAAATCATCCACGGCGAGCTGCGCCGATTGGAAAGCACGGTCGATCAATTCATGCGCCTGGCAGGGCCTTCCGAGTTGAACCTCTCCGCGGTCGATCTGGCTAAAACGGTACGCCACGTATGCGACCTGCTGCAGCCGGAAGCCGCCACCCGCCACATTGAGATAACGGCCGATCTCAGCCCGGATCTGCCGCCGCTGATGGCCGACGGCGGACAACTCATCCAAGCATTGCTCAACCTGGTCATCAACGCGCTCCAAGCCATCGAACAACAGGGCCGCGTGGCCATTGCCGCGCGGCGCGACGGCGATTGGTGCCTGATCGAGGTGCGCGATTCCGGCCCTGGCGTGCCGCCGGACCGGTTGACGACTATTTTCGAGCCTTATTTCACCACTAAACCACAGGGCAAAGGCATCGGGCTGTGGATCGCCCAGCAAATTGTCACCGCCCATCACGGCGCCATCCAAGCCGCCAATTCATCCGAAGGCGGGGCCGTCCTAGCCATCCGGCTGCCCCTGGAGCGGGCCGCGCAGCCAGCATGAACAAGGCGCGTATCAACATATTGGTGGTGGACGACGAGCGGGGCCTGGGCGCGGGCATCCAGGAAGCCTTGCGCCGCGAGGGCTACACGGTGGAGGCCGCCCACGATGCCGTCAGCGCCCAGCGCTGGACCGAAATCCGCCTGTTTAATATAGTGTTGACCGATGTCAAAATGCCCGGATTGGACGGCTTGGAGTTGGTGCGGCGGGTCAAGGCCAAAAGTCCCGACACGCTCTGCATTTTGATGACGGCCTACGGCACCGTGGGCGACGCCGTGCAGGCCATGAAGGAGGGCGCTTACGATTACCTGTCCAAACCGCTGGACATGCAGCGACTGCGCGCGTTGGTCAACAAGGCGTTGGAATTCCAGGCGGTGGTGGCCGAAAACCACGAGTTGCGCTCCCGCCTGGAGCGCAGCTCCGAACCCGGCGCGCTGTTGGGCGAAAGCGAAGCCATGCGCGCGGTATCGCGGTTGATTGATGAAGTGGCGCAGAGCGACGCGACGGTGCTGATCGAAGGCGAAAGCGGCACCGGCAAGGAACTGGTGGCGCGGGCCATTCATCTGAAAAGCAAACGCCGCGACCGCGCTTTTGTCTCGGTCAATTGCGCGGCCCTGGCAGAGCCATTGCTGGAGGCCGAACTATTCGGCCACGCCAAGGGAGCGTTCACGGGCGCGGTGGCGAACAAGGCTGGCCGCTTCCAACTGGCCGATGGGGGCACCTTGTTTTTGGACGAAATCGGCGACCTTTCGCCCAAGGGCCAAGGGGACCTGCTGCGCGTATTGGAGGACAGCGCTTTCCGCATGGTCGGCGGCACGGAGTTGGTGCGTGTCAACGTCCGCGTCATCGCCGCGACCAACAAGCATCTGCAACAGGCCATGGAAGCGGGCAAGTTTCGCGAGGACTTGTTTTATCGCCTGCAAATTGTTCCCATCACCGTGCCTCCCCTGCGCGAGCGTTCGGAGGACATCCCAATCCTGCTGGAACATTTCCTGGAACAATTCACGACGAAACACAAACGGCGGCGCAAACGATTTTCCCCGGCGGCCATGGAAATTTGCCAGCGCTTCCCGTGGCCCGGCAACGTGCGCCAATTGCGCAACGCTGTAGAACGCATGGTCATCACGCTGCGCGGATCGCCCATCGAGGCCGCCGATCTGCCCGACTTTCTGCGCGGGCACGACCAAAGCTCGACCACGTTCACGGTGCGTCCAGGAATGCCGCTGGTGGAAGTGGAAAAGCTGCTCATTCGGCAAACCTTGACCCATGTGACAAGCAATCGAGAAGAAGCGGCCAAGGTTCTCGGCATCAGCCGGCGCTCGTTGCAGTACAAACTCAAGCAATACGGGTTGCTCAAGACGACCGAAGAACCAGGCGCGCCGACGGGTTAGCGGGGCCAGCGGTTGCACAAGATGGGGGCGGTTGGTGCAGAAATTGCCCAAAAGACCGTTTTAAGGGGTGTCTATTTTTATCCATCCGTCCACTTTTTGTGATGTAATACGTTTATCCACAACATGTTACGTAAGTTTGATTATATCTGGCATCAGCCTTGCATATAGGTGAACTGTGACTGCGAAAAGTCACATTGAAAGATAACGCAGATATATTGAATTAAAATTGAATATGAATAATCCTACTGGAACACCAGCAACTCCTACCGCCCCCAGCACACAGCCCATGGCGGCACAATCAACATGCGCCTGCACCGGTTCCATCGGCGCAGCCGCTGCCAAACCCAGCGCGCAGCCCGTCGGCAAACCCGCCCGTGTCCGCAAACCCCGCGCCACGCAGCAGGCCGCCCACTAAGTCGTTTCGAACACAAACACTTGCGGCAAGGCCGGCGCAGTTGGAGGAACCACGCCGGTCCTTGCCCTATTGCTTTCTCCCACTGATATTGCTTACCCTTACCAAGTATGAAGGAAATTATTGAAAAACTTCTGGAACTGCAAAAATTGCAGTTAAGCGTCAAACCACTCTCGTTGGCTGCGGAATCGCAAATGAACGAATTGCGCGCAAAGGCGCCCAAACCCATCCTGGATCATTTCGACCGCCTTATCGCACAGGGCAAGACGGGAGTGGCGATTTCCCGCCACGGGGTCTGCTGCGGGTGTCATCTGAGACTCAGTTCCGGCACCGCCGCCAGACTGGGCGATGAGGCCGACATCCATGTATGCGACAATTGCGGCCGATATCTATATCTGGCGCCGGAAAGCGAAGTGGCGCCGGTGATAGCGGCGGCGGCGCCGGTGGAGAAGACGCCCAAGAAACGCAAGCCGGCTCGCCGGGCACTTGTTACCGCCTGATCTCCGAAAACGGCAAGATGGGCGTAAGGGACGGATGTGAGTTCCTGGCATGGTTGGGGCGTTGCGCCGGCTTGGATTGCGCAGGGTGACGTTTTCTGCTTGTCTTCAAAGCGGCTTTACTCTCAAGGCAGACGTATTCTAAATGCGACTGGCCGGGACCGCGGTTTGACTGGGTTTGACTGGGTTTGACTGGTGCGACCCGTCTTGGCAAGGCCTACGGCGGGCAGGTTGGGTTTGACCGGCAGAATTTGCCGCTTTTGGACTTGCCGCGTGATTTCTTCCCGCTTTTTCGCCTCGGCGGTTCCAAGGTCCGCAAAATGTCAAAGAACAGGCGCGCGAGCGCCACACCGCCGCACTATACCATTGTTAGATGGGAATACAACATAAATTATTAACTTTGCTTTGAGGGGGGTCCGGGACGCCTTTGTAAAAACCCTCCCAGCGTGATCACCTGGCAGCGTTTGATCCCCGCGCCAGAGTGATGCCGCGCAACGCCTTCATTGATTCTCCAGGAAGGCCTTATGCACCAGGCGCATGGCTTCCCTGGCTTTGGCAAGCTCGACCACGACGGAAATCTTGATTTCGCTGGTGGAAATCATCTGGATATTCACCCCGGCTGCGGCCAGCGTCTCGAACATCTTGGCGGCCGCGCCCGGATGACTGCGCATGCCCACGCCAACGATGGACAGTTTTCCGATCTTCTCGTCCGCAATCACTTCCCGCATCCCGACGTCCTTTTTCAATCCGTCAATGACTTTCGCCGCCTTCAACAAGTCCGGCTTATCGACCGTGAAGGAAAGGTCGGTGAAGGCGGCGTGGGGGGTGTGGCTGACGTTTTGCACGATCATATCGACGTTGATGTTGGCGTCGGCAATGGCTTTAAAAACGCGCGCCGCCACGCCGGGACGGTCCGGCACTTCCACCAGCGTGACTTTGGCCTGGTTTTCATCAAGGGAGACGCCGCGGATGACGACGCCTTCCATACTGCGAGTTTCTTCTTTCACAAGGGTTCCTGGGTTATGGTTGAGACTGGAGCGGACCTCGAAGGGCACGCCGAATTTTTTGGCGAATTCGACCGAGCGCGATTGCATGACCTTGGCGCCCAACCCGGCCAATTCGAGCATTTCGTCGTAGGAGATTTCCTCCAATTTGCGCGCGCCGGGCACGACGCGCGGGTCCGCGGTATAAACGCCATCGACATCGGTGTAAATCTGGCAAAGGTCCGCCTTGAGCGCGGAGGCGAGGGCGATGGCCGTCAAATCCGATCCGCCCCGTCCCAAGGTCGTAATTTGCCCTTCGGGGGTCTGGCCTTGGAAGCCGGCCACGATGACGACCTTGCCTTCGTTGAGTAGCGAGCGGACTTGCTTGGGCGTGAGGTTTTTGATTTTCGCCTTGGTGTGAACGCCGTCGGTGGTGATGCCGGCTTGCGCGCCGGTCAACGAAACCGCCGGGACATCCAAGGCGTGCAGGGCGATGGCCGTTAAAGCGATGGTGGTTTGCTCCCCGGTAGCCAGCAACATGTCCATCTCCCGTTCATTGGGCAGCGGCATCAAGGCCTTAGCCATTTTGATCAGGCCATCGGTCACGCCGCTCATGGCGGAGACGACCACGACAACCTGGTTGCCTTTGGCACGATAACCCGCCACCCGCGAGGCGACATTTTTGATGCGCTCCGGATTGGCGACCGACGATCCCCCGAATTTTTGTACAATCAGCATGTTGGCCAGTTCACATGACTGGCAGGCCGGGCAGAATAATAAGGATTGCGATGGATTGCAATGACGGGATGGATGCTCTTTTTCCATGTGATTTGGCGGGGATGTGCCATACTGCCAACGATATTATGCCGTTTGGGATAACCGAGCGCAGTTCAGAACCCGCCGCCGAGCCAGGGCGGTTTGGCCGTTTTTACCTGGAAGAATTGATCAACCGCGGCGGCGTGGCAGAGATTTGGCTGGCCACCGATGGGCAACGCCAGCACTTCGCGTTGCGCCGCATGATCGACAACTCGCTATTCAACTTCACCGAGCGCCGCCGATTCTTCCACGGCTGCGAGGTTCTTTCAAAGATCCACCACAACGAATACGTCATCAATTACTACGAGCACGGCAAAATCGAGGGCCAGCCTTTCTTGCTGATGGAATACGTCGAAGGCGCCAATCTCAAACTGCTCATCGGCCGCTCCGACCAGGTGCTGGTGGAAAACGTCGCCCAAATCGTCATCGACATGGCGCTGGGCCTGGAACAGGTGCATGACAGCGGCTTCATCCACCTGGACTTCAAACCGGAGAACATTCTCGTCACCCCCAACGCCAAATTGCGGTTGATCGATTTCGACCTTGCGCAACCCAAGCCGGAGGAGCCCAGGAAGATGGCTGGCAATCCCGGCACGCCCGCTTACATGGCGCCGGAACATTTGCAACACCAGGCCCTGGACCAGCGGGCGGACATCTTCGCCTTCGGGGTCACTGCTTACGAGGTGCTGACCTTCGCCAAGCCGTTTCCAGGCGAAACGCCCGACGAAATCCTGCGCAAGCAATTGAACAACGAAATGATCCTGCCGCGTGAATTGAACCCCGACATCCCCGCCGCCATGGAAAAGGTCATTCTCAAGTGCCTGGAGTGCGATCTTGGGGAGCGCTATCCTTACATGAGCGTGGTGGTGCGCGATCTGCAGGCCGCGCTTTACGTGTGACGGGGCCTGCTAATAAACATTGACGGTTCTGGCAGAGGTCCTAATACTGCGGACGAGGCTTATGAGGCACAGAACCAAGCCGGAAAGGAACCATGACCTATCTTAATCACCATTGTATCGACAACGTCTCATCCAGCGACTTCCAGGCGCAGAAACCTTACCCCTGGGCGCACATGCAAGACACCCTGACCGCTGAAGGTTGGGACCAGCTCCGCGCGGACCTTCCCGACATGACGCAATTTCAGCGCATGGTCGGCGTGAAGCGAGGCTACGGTCAAGCGCCCCACAATCGCGGTCTTCTGCACTATCGAGAGGGGATGGGCGTCGCGGATTCCTGGAAGGCCTTTATCGCCGAGCTTCAGGGAAAGAATTACGACTCGTTTTTGCGCCGGATGCTGGGCCTGAAGCCCGACCAGAAGATCATCCTCACGATGGAGTGGTATTATGCCTGGCAAGGCTGCTCCGTATCGCCGCACTGCGATGCCCGGCGAAAACTGGCCACCCACATCTTCTTCTTTGCCAACGACGCGGACTGGCCGCGCGAATGGGGAGGCGACATCCTCATCCTCGACGACGAAGGGCGTTACAAGGCCCACTCGGCTCCAACCTTCAAGGATCTGAAGGTGGCGGCGTCCCTGGATTTGCGGAAAAACGGCAGCTTGCTTTTCCAGCGGACGGATCATTCCTGGCATGGCGTGCTCCCGCTGCATTCCCCTAACGAGGACGTTTACCGCAAGCTTTTCATTGTCACGGTAAATATCCCCAACTTGCAAGTATGGTGGCGACGCGTGCGTGGCAAGGACGCCGACGGCTTTCCTCTCAAGGTGGGGTGAGACCGGGCTGGAAGCATCAAGGTTCCTGGGCGGCACGGCGCCTATCCTGCCGCTCCCAGTACCAGGCGATCCAGACGGCTACTTCAAAGAGTATTTGCAGGGCGACGGCCATGCAGATTTGCGTGAACACTTCCGGGGTCGTCAGCAAGGCGCCGAGGACCAGGTTGCCGACCACCATGTACCGGCGCATGGCCTTGAGCTTTTTGTAATTCAGCACGCCCATCTTGACCAGGGCCAGCAGGACCACCGGCAATTCGAAGCCGGCGCCCATGCCCAGCATGAATTTGAAGAGGAAGCTCGAATAACTCAAGGCGTTCCAGAGCGGCACGTCCGCCCCCATCCAATTGGCGTAAACGATGGCGAATTTAATGGCGGCAGGCATGACTCCAAAATAAGCAAACGACACGCCGCCCAGGAATAAAACCGTGCCGAAGTAAAAGGCGCGCAGGAAATGCTTCCTTTCGCGGATCTTGAGCGCCGGCATGACGAATTGACCGACAAAATAAATTATAAAGGGGGAGGACAGAATCAACCCGGCAAAAAAAGCGAGGTGCAAAGCAAACATGAACGGGTCGGCCGGGCTCATGAAAGAAAGCCTCGGACCGGCCACCGCGGGAGGGGAGGCATTGGTGACGACGCGCAAGGCCAGCAGCGTGTTCGTGCCGACCACGACCGGATCCAATTGCACGGTGACGTACTGGTTGGTGCCGATGTCAATGGAGCCAAGCCGGTTGGAACTTGCCTTGACCGTTGGCAAAACGAGGCTTCCGAGTTGAAGGGTGACGATCTGGTTGGTGTCCTCAGGGACCAGCGCGACATGGCGTTGCGCCGCCTTGGCCAGGGGCCAATTGAGGATGAAGAACAGTTGTTTGGTGCCAAAAAGACAGACCAGCAAGCACACAAAAAGCGCCGCGCTGCACTTAATTAGCGTCCAGCGCAGATCTTCCAGGTGCTCAAGAAAAGACTTTACAGCGCCACCTTCAACCTCTGGGTCTTCGGGCTGAATTTCTTCGTCGCCTTCCGCCATGATGAAAATTCAGCGAAAGGGATCAGGATTTGGGCACAGTGGCAGCAGGAGCGGCTGTTTCAGGGGTGGCCGGTGGCTTGGCTGGCGTGGATGAAGGAGGGGGCGGCTCTTGATTCATGGCATTGCTAATCTCGTTGGAAACGTCCGAGGATGCCTTCTTGAACTCCTTCATGGCTTGGCCGAGGCCTTTGGCAAATTCAGGAATCTTTTTGGCGCCAAAAAGAACCAAAGCGACGACCAGAACCACCATGAGTTCTCCGCCTCCAAGTCCCAGCACTGCTAACATTGTGTTCATACAAAATACTTTCTCCCCTATACGTAACGCACCCGATGGAATTAGTAAAGAGCCAAAACGGCACTTTTAGATTGATTTTGGCGGCTGCGGCCGGTATGACTGTTTCATGCTGGCCCAAAACCAAGACACCGCCCCGGATACAGCCAAAGAGCGCATTCGTGTTGGGCCTGTCCCGGAATGGGTTGTGCCGTGCTCGTTTCGGATGGATTTCAGGCCAAAGCAGGCCGGCCAGGCCACGCATTTGCTCTTCTGCCAGCAAATTCATGCCGAAAAACACCAGACTTTTGTCCATACGGCCATTCGACTGGAAACGATCCAAGCGGTGCAAAACGAGGCCCAAGGCCTCGTGGCCTTTGATCCGCGCACACAGAAACTCACCCTCCACTGGCTGAGAATCCATCGCGACGGCAGCGTCTTCGATCGCACGGCTCTCGACAGCCTTCGTTGCGCGCAGCGGGAGACCGACGGCTTCGTGGCACCGAACCGCCTGACGCTGATGCTGCTGCTGGAAGACGTGAGGCCCGGCGACGTGTTGGAATTGTGCCATACCATCGAGGAGCAGCCGCTGCTGATGCCCGATTATTGCGGCAGTCTCTGTGCGCTGCCCGAAGGCGCGACCCTGGGCAAGTTATACTTCTCGGTGCGCTTTCAAGACGGCAGACCTCTCCGTTGGAAGTCGTCCGCGTCCGATTTGCAACCGGTGGAAACGCATCAGGAGGGAGAAACCCACTGGGTCTGGTCGCGCGACAATCTTCCCGGATCCAGCGCGGAGGAAAACGCTCCGGCCTGGCATATTTCCTATCCGTGGATTCAGGTCTCGGACTGCCCGGGTTGGGAAGCCGTCTCGACCGCCTTCGCCCAGGCCTGGGCCGTGGACAAGGCAGAGGCGGACCTGGCGTCCATCGCGCCGGAAGCCGCGGCTGGGGAAGGCGGCGTGATGCGGCAAACGGAGAAGGCCATCCAATTGGTGCAGGACCAATACCGCTATCTGGGAATGGAAGGAGAATTTGACGAGCAACCGCCCACGGCGCCGGAGACAGTGGCGCGCCGCCGGTATGGAGATGGCAAAGACCTGTCCGTTTTGCTGATGGTTTTGCTCAAGGGCCTCGGTCTCGAGGCCCGCCTCGTCCTGGTCAACACCAAGTTGGGCAAATCTTTGGCCGGCTTGCTTCCCATGCCCTCCCTATTCAACCACATCGTGGTCGAATACAAAGCCCGGGGCGAAATCCGCTGGGTCGATGCCACCGCCAAGGGCCAGGGCGGCGGCTCGCTTAATCGCATCATGCTCGATTTTGGCGTCGGCCTGCCGGTGGCCCGGTGCGGTTCCGATTTGATCGAGGCCCCTGCCCCCGCAATGGAATCCAATGTCTATCAAATCAAGGAATCCGTCCTGCTCGACACCTCGGGCGCGCCGTCGATCTTCGGCATCGTGGTGACGGCCCGGGGCAGCCATGCCCAAGACCTGCGGCGGGAGTTTGAGAGCCAGGGGGTCGAGGCCGTGGCGCGACGGCGGTTGCAAATGTGCGTGGACAGGTTTATCGACGTGAAACGGGCCGGGCCGCTGGCATACCGTGACAACCGAACGGACAACGAGTTTTTTCTGGCAGAGGTCTTCGAAATAAAGGATTTTCTCAAGGAAGATGCGCAGTCCAGTTGGTGCAGGCTGGAAGTCGCCGCGGAGGTTGTGACCAACCTGCTGCCCTTGCCGATGTCCGGGCCGCGTCAGTCCCCTCTGGCGCTGCCTTATCCGTGTCACGTAGTGCATATCCTGGAGGTGTATTGTGTCGCCCTGCCCCCGGCCATCATCCAGGAACGAACAATCGAGAACCCGTGGCTGCGTTTCACCCGAATGCGCAAGACACTGCCCGGGTATTGGACGATGACCACAACCCTCTCGACGTTGGCCGACGCCGTGCCGCCGGATGGAGTTGATGAATACCGGGAAGCCGTGCGCGAAATCCGACCTCAATCCACCTGGTCGTTGCTGGTGCCGGCGGGACAAAGCCGGCCGCACCAGAGAAGTGATTTCGGCAAATTGCCCGTTTCCTGGGAGGCTTCCGCCAGCTCTTTTCCCCGTCCGGCCAGGAAAGCACTTGCGCCACCGTCTGAACCAACGACACCGGCCGATGTCCCCGCCGCAACGGCTCCGTCCGGGCAACCCGGAGAGGTTCAGTTGCGCCGAAAAAAACGTCATCGCCGTCGGAGCCACAACAGCAGCCGGGCCTTTTTATGGAAGGCCTTTGGCGCTTTGTTGCTGGTGACGGTCCTGGTGATGATCGAGATACTCTTCTTCACGAAGACCAGTCCCGCCGTGATCGCGCCCGTGTCATATCCCGGAAATATGCACGAAAAGCCTTGAGTCCGTGGTGGCAGCCGGGTTCAGGGCCATCAGGGTTGGCCATGGGCGGCTCGTTGCAGCCGGTCGGCAATCGCGCGCCACTCTTCCCCTGGCGGCGGCGCCTCCACAATGATGCATTCCGCTCCCGCCTCGTCGCATCGATGCAGTTCGGCGTAGAGCGCCCGCGCACAGGCCTGCGCATCCGACGGGAGGACCGCGACTTGTCCGAATTTTTCCCGCAACGGAATGCGGCTGTGCGCAAGGATATGAGTTCTTTTTCGCGCCCAGCCGAGGGCGGAAACCTGTGCCGCCAAATCCGCCTCGTCGCGCCATTGCAGCACAATCAACTTGGCTTTGGGCGAGTAATGCCGGGGCAATTGGCCCGGACTGCGCATGATCGCCGCCGCGACGCCGCCAATCTTCACGGCGCCTTCCCCTATGGCGGCTTGGAGCGATTGTGCTGAAATCATGCCGGGCCGCAATAGGCGCGGCGGAGTGGAGGCCAGATCGAGCACCGAAGACTCAATGCCGACCCGGGCCGGGCCGCCGTCGATGATCAGGGGAATCCTTGAGCCAAGGCTCTTGCGGACGTGTTCGGCGGTGGTGGGTGAAAGGGCGTTGGAACGGTTGGCGCTGGGCGCGGCCAGCGGAAAGCCGCAGGCCAGAATGACCGCCTGAATGAGCGGATGGTTGGGCCAGCGCACCCCAACCGTCGGTCCACCTGCCGTCACCAACGGTGGAATCTCCTCCGAACGAGGCAGGACCAGCGTCAACGGCCCCGGCCAAAAGGCGGTGGCCAATTTGCCCGCCGCCGCCGGCCAGGCGGTCACGCAACGGCGCGCCAGTTCCAAGCTGGCCACGTGGACGATGATCGGGTTGGTCGGCGGTCTTCCTTTGGCCTCATAAATGCGCGCCACCGCTGCCGCATTCCAGGCACTGGCCGCCAGGCCGTACACCGTTTCAGTCGGCAAGGCGACCAATTGCCCGGCGCGCAACAACTCGGCCGCCCGGCGGACCGCGTGGTCAAACCGGGCCGGCGTTTCGATGGATAAAATTTCCGCAGTCATCCGATAAGGCATTGATTACTAGCAAACCCGGCCCGATCTTCCTACACTTTCCGCGTGCTTGATGCCCTGGCTCAACAACTTGCCCGCGATGAATCTTTGACCGATCAACAGGTTTGCGCCGCCGTCCATGAACTGGCCGGCGCCGCCGTGAGCGTCGAAACCAAAGCCGCCTTCCTCGCCGCGCTGGCGGGCAAGGGCGAAACGACGGAGGAAATCGCCGGGTTCGCGCGGGAATTGCGCGGGCTGGCCATCGAGCCGCCGGTCGATGAGGAAACGCGCGCGCGGCAAATTATGGACGTGTGCGGCACTGGCGGGGACCGGTTGAACACCTTCAACATCTCGACCACGGTGGCGCTGGTGGCCGCGGCGGCCGGCGTGCCGGTGGCCAAGCATGGCAATCGCGCCGTCACATCCCAGGCGGGCAGCGCGGACGTGCTGGAGGCGCTGGGCATAAAGATAGATATGACTCCGGCGCAGGCCGCGCGGTCGTTGCGGGAGCATGATTTCGCGTTTTTCTTCGCGCCCAATTATCATCCGGTTTTCAAGCAGATTGGGCCGGCGCGGCGCTTGTGCGGGGAGCGCGGGCAGAAGACCATTTTTAATTATCTCGGCCCGCTGCTCAATCCCGCCCGCCCTGCCCTGCAATTGGCCGGCGTGCCGCGTCCGGCGCTGTGCCTGCCTTTGGCGGGCGTGTTGCAAGCGCTGGGCTTGCGCCGCGGAATGGTCGTTTGCGGCTCGGTGCCAAACGGGCACCTGGACGAGTTGTCCACGCTGGGCGAAACCACGGTCGCTGAATTTTATCAGCCCCTCGGCCTGGCCGCTTCGTCCCTTCTGCCCTCGAATTTTCCAGTGCAACCGGCCACGCTGGCCGATTTGGCGGGCGGCAACCGCGAGGACAACGCGGAGATTATCCGCCGATTGTTGCGCGGCCAGGATCGCGGTCCCAGGCGCGACGCGGCGCTGTTGAACGCCGCCGCCGCGCTGTTCGTGGCCGAGAAATGCCGCTCGCTGACCGAAGGCTGGGAGTTGGCGGCGGAAGTGATCGATTCCGGCAAGGCCTGGGCCAAATTGCAGGCGCTCATCGACGGCTGATCTTGACAGGGCGGGCAAATGAGGCATCCTGCATGGATGTATAAAATAATCGGAGCGGACCAGAAGGAGTATGGACCTGTCAGCGCCGAGCAACTTCGCCAATGGACGGCCGAGGGACGCGTCAACGGCCAAACGAAAGTGCTGGCCGCCGAGGGGACGGAATGGAAAACGATGGCGGAAATGCCGGAATTCGCCGGTCTGTTGCCCAACATGCCGCCGCCGCCAGTGCGCGCGGTCCCCATCAGCCCGCTGCCGGCGAAACCGGGCACCAGCCAAATGGCGGTGTGGGCGATGGTCGCAGGCATCCTTTCCTTTCTGTGTTGCTGCGGCTGGTTCCTGGTGGCCCCAGTGGCCATCGTGCTGGGGGCCGTGGCATTGACTCAATTGAAAAGTCATCCTGAGTTGACTGGCGGTGGCTACGCCGTTCTCGGCATCGTGCTGGGAATTTTGGCGATTCTGCTTTACGGCGCGGTGACGGTGTTTTGCATTTGCAACCCCGATTTCATGCAAAATTTGCAGAAATCTTTCCCGCAGTGACATGATGAAAGCACTATTGACCCATTCGCCCTGGCGCGTTGGCGCGGTTGCGGCCGCGGCATTGGCGTTGAGCGCGGCGGCAGCGGTGTTGTTTGTTTTCGATCCATGCACGGCGGGTTTTTATCCCGTCTGCGCGCTGCATGAAGTGACCGGCTGGCAATGCCCGGGCTGCGGCGGGCTGCGGGCGATGCACCAACTTACGCACGGGCATATCGGCGCCGCCTGGCGTTTGAATCCGTTTGCGGTCGCGCTGCCGCTGGTGGCGCTGTGGCTGGGATTGCGCGAGGCCGCGCGCGTCCTGATGGGCTGGAAGTGGCCGGGCCTCGTGACGCGGCCGATTTTCGGCTGGCTGCTGGCGGGGGCGCTGGTTTTGTTCGGCGTCCTGCGCAATGTGCCGTTTCATTCCTTCCAGTAGAGTAAAGACCATTTATGTACAAGGTCCTTGGCAGCGATCAACAAGTCTATGGGCCGGTTACAGCCGATCAACTGCGCCAATGGATGGCCGAGGGCCGGGTCCATTCCACCAGCCTCGTCCTGCTGGAGGGCGCGGCCGAGTGGAAACCGCTCTCGACGTTTCCCGAGTTTTCCGTCCCGCCGTCAATGGCCATGCCGCACCCTCCGGCCCGGGCCGAGAGCAACGGCATGGCGGTGGGGGGAATGGTCTGCGGCATCTTGTCCGTTCTTTGCTGCTGTGTCGGCCCGCTGTTTGGAGTTCTAGGTCTCATTTTCTCGATCATTGTCTTGAACCGCCGCGAGGACTATCCGAGCGACAACAGCAGGCAGATGGCGCTGATCGGGTTGGTTCTTTCCATCATTGGATTGCTCTGGCATTGCCTTTTGCCGCTGCTCTTCCTGGCTCCGGGTGGTTGGAGAATCCACCATTACCACTGGCGGGGAATATAAGAGGATTTTCTTGTGAAAGGATCGTTGAAGCTTCGTCCCCGCCGCGCGCTCACCCGTGCGGAGGCTTGGGCTTGTTTCACCGCCAACCTTGCCCTGCCCGGTTCCGGTTCGCTGGCCGCCGGCCGCGCGGTTGGATATTGGCAGATGGCGGCCTGTTTTCTGGGATTGATCGTCTCCCTGGTGATGGCGGTCCCGATGTTTCAGTGGGCGGCGGCGCGCGGCTTCGCGGCTGCTCAACCGTCTTTGGATGATCCGCTGCAACCGTTGTTGGACTTGTGGGCGCACGTGCGCTGGCCACTAGCCGGAATCGGCCTCTTTGCGGTGGCCATTCTATGGGCCTTGACGACGAGCATGGACATTCTGGGCAAGGCGTCAAAGCAGGATGTTCCACCGCGCATACAGTGAGTCTGTCTCTTAATCCTAATCTTAATCATAATCTCTTCTCATATAAGTTGCAGGATTAAGATTAAGATTAAGATTAAGATTAAGATTAAGATTAAGATTAAGATTAAGATTAAGATTAAGATTAAGATTAAGATTAAGATTAAGATTAAGAGTAGGAGTAGGAGTAAGATTAAGAGAAAATCAGACGCTGGCGGTGTGACGGTGGGCCAGAAAATGCAGCCAGCGCTTGGTCACGGGGCGGCGATGGACCCGGCTGATGGCCGCGGCGTACAACTCAATCTGCGGGCGGTAGTGTTTGATTTTTTCCTTCAACTCGCCCGCCGGAAAATGGCCGGTCTTGAAATCCAGCAACCAGATTTCGCCGGGCAGTATGGCGGCCAAATCGATCACGCCTTGCACGACGACGAACTCACCTGCGCCCGCGCCCGCGAAATGCGCCGCGCCCAACCGCGCCAGTTCCGTTGCGTCCAACCGCGCGGTGAAGGCCAGTTCGCGCCGCAAGGCGGGAAGCTGGCCCAGTAATTGGCGGCCCGGCTCCGACTGCCAAAAGGCGGCCAAGGCTTCCAAATCCAGGCAGGCGCATTGTTCGGGCGAAAGGAGATTCGCCTTGGCCAGGCGGGCGGCTTCTTCGCGCAAGCCAGCGACCGTGCCTGCGCGCTCCAAAGCCACCTGCTCCAGAAAGGCGTGATGGGCCGAACCTATTTCCGCCGCCGTCAACGTGGCATCCACTGCCCGCGACGGTTCATCCACTATGAATATCGGCGGAGCTTCCTCTTCGTCCGCCCCGGCCATAAGGCGCCGCAAATCCGAAACGGCGGCTTTGGCGGGGATTTCCGTGTCGCCGCGAGATGGATAGCGCCAGTCCAGCCGGTCGAGGTTCTCGGGGGATAGGTCCAATTCATGGGGCGAAACGGAGGCTTCCGACGACGACGCCCCGGTCGGCGCAAGCCAGGGATGATCGTCGTCGCACACCGTCCAGGCCAAGAACGCGTTTTGGCCGGAGTTCTCCAGGCTGGCTGCGCCGGGGGGCCAGCTTCCGAGCCAATCCAAATAGCTGGCGCTGGCGAGGATATCCGCCGGCCCGGGCGGTTGTTGGGCGCGTTTGGGCCATTTTTCTTCGATGCTTTTGGCCGAGGCGGTGCCCGCCAGAATCAGGCGATGGCCGGCACGAGTCAGGGCGACATAGAGCAGGCGCATTTCTTCGCCGATCATTTCCCGCTTTTGCCGCCGCCGCGCCAGCCAATAAGGCAGGCTGGGCCAGGATTGAAAAGCCCCTGGCGCGCGGACTTGGGGACAAAGCCCGTATTCTTCGTCAAGAATAATCTGAGCGCCAAGGTCCCCCCGGTTGAATCTCTTTCCGAGGTCCGCCACCACCACCACGGGAAATTCCAGGCCTTTGCTTTGGTGAATGCTCATCAGGCGCACGGCGTCGGCGCCCGGCGCGGCCGCCGGTTCGGTCTCCACGCCGCTCTCCTGCTGCGCCTCAACGAAGCGGAGGAAACGGGGCAGGCTTTCACCACGGCTGGCATCGAATTGGCGGGCCAATTCCAGCAGACGGTCCAGGTTCGCGCGCCGTTGCCGGGCGCGTTCCTGGGTCAGCAGCCAGTCCGCGTAATGCGTTGAATCAATCACATTTTCAAGGCATTGCGAAACGGCTTGCTGCCGCGCCTGGCGCCGCCAAAGGCGGAAGCATTGCAAAAAGCGGCCCGCCTTTTCCACCGCGCCGGCGCTGGACGTTTTTTTTGCCTCCCCGCGCTGCCAATCAACCAGAGCGTTCCAAAACCGTCCGCGCGGGTGCGCGATGCGGATGGCGGCCAATTCGCCGGGCGTCATCCCTACCATCGGCGAGCGCAAGACGCCGAGCAAGGGCAGGTCTTGCAGCGGATTGTCCAGCAGTTGCAAAAGGGCCAGGAGGTCGCGCACTTCGGCGCTGTCGTAGAAGCCGCCGCGCGCCGCGAGCAAAGGAATGTCCAGGCGGCTGAACTCCTTGGCGTAGGCGGCGGTTTTGTTCCTGGGCGCGCGCAACAGAATAACCATGTCGCTCCAGGGCGTGGGGCGCGCTGAGTCACCGTGCAATTGCAGCAGACGGCGGCCTACCAGGCGCGCCTCTTTCTCGGCGTCCGAGGCGGATTCGTCGTCTTCGTTGGGGTCGCCCAAGCGGCGGAGGAGAAGCTCCACGGGGGTGGACGAAATGGACGAGGCGGACGACATGGACGCGCGGTGGAGGGGAGCGCCGAAACGCAAGAAGGCGTCTTCGTCGTAGTTGACGCCGCCGATGCTTTCGCGCATGAGCGGGGCGAAGAGGGCGTTGACAAAATGCAGGATGCCTTCGTGGCTGCGGAAATTCTCCGACAGACCCAGCACACGCCCGGAAGTCGCGCCGGCGGCCCAGTCGGATTTGTACTTGATAAAAATACGAGGGTCGGCCAGGCGAAAGCGGTAGATGCTTTGCTTGACGTCTCCCACCAAAAAACGGTTGGCCTCCTCCCCTTCGCGCGCCAGAGCCAGGATGATGGCTTCCTGCGCGCCGTTGATGTCCTGGAATTCATCGACAAAAATCAGGCGCAGTTTTTGCCGCCATTGCCGGGCGATGGCACTCGGTCCCTCCTTGTCCCAAAGCAAACGCAGGGCGAACTGTTCGAGGTCCTGAAAGTCGATGGCGCCGGCGTTGCGCTTGGCCTGGGCAAAAGCGTCGCCGAAGCGCCGGGTGGCCTCCAGCAGCGCGAGCATGGAAGAGCGGGTCCAATTCCAATCCTCGGCCAGCGGGTCCTCCTCCCCCGTCAACGCGCAGACCGATAGCAAAAAATCCGCCTCGTCGAAGAAGTCCTTGATCGGATCGCGCCACTGCGCTTTGGGTTTCGGCCAGGATTTGTCGATTTCTTCGATCTGCTCCAGCGCCGTGGCGAAATCCGACCGCGCGGCGTTTTCGCCCAGGCCTGACAGGATGTCGGCGCAGAGCGCGGCGTTTTTGTTGGCGGACGGCTGGCGTTGCAGAAGCGGGAGCCAGGAGGCGCGCCAGCTTTTCAATTCCGCCATGAGCCAGGCCCGCCATTGCGCCGGTTCTTGCGAACGAAAACCGGCTTCCTGCGCCGCGAACCAGCCGGCGGGATCACGCAAGGTCTGCGCATAGTCGTGCAGGCGTTCGATCAAATCGCGCAGCGGCTTGTCCCAATCGCCGCCCGTGTTCTGGATCAAACGTTGAATGGCCAGGTCAGCCGGTTGGTCGGAGTTATAGACAGTCTCCAGGACGGCATCCATCGCGCGGCGGGCCAGCGCGTGCGACTCTTCCTCGGACATGACGGTCAATTGCGGGTCCAGGCCCAGTTCGTAGAAGTGCTGGCTGACTAGTTCAAGGCAAAAGCTGTGGAGGGTGCAAATATGAGCGGTTTCGAGCAAGGCCAGTTGTTCCGCCAGCCGCGCGGATGAGGATTGGGCGCGTTCGAGTCCGTCGCGGAGGCGTTTGCGCATCTCGGCGGCGGCGGCCTGGGTGAAGGTGACCATCAGAATTTCATCGACGCTGCCCTGGTTTTGTTCGTCCAGGAGCCAAGCCAGGCAACGCTCGACCAGCGTGCGGGTCTTGCCCGCGCCAGCCCCGGCGACGACCAGGACGTTCCCCCGTGCGGCGACGGCCTCTTGTTGTTGTGCGGTAAGCTCGGGCGAGTTCAACGTGGAAAAAGCGTAAACGAAGGGAATCAGGATGGCGATAATGGATTATTGGACATCAAGAAGCGCGCCTGAGTGAGATAGCTTGCGACTGGGTGCGATTTGCGAGGCCCGCAACGAAACATTGGCGCGGTTTGCCAAGAATGGAGAGCAGGAGCGCGCAAAAGGCGGAAGAACCGGCGCGTTTCCCCTGCCGTGCCCCGGGGGACGCGCGCGGCCCGGATGGCATGAATATTCTCCGACACGGCCTCTAATGCTACATATTGTAGTGGGAACGCAAGTAGTTTTGTTGCATGTGGAAATTCTGAAGGATGTGCCCGGCGAGACGCCAGGCACTGCGGTTGAGACGACCGCGCTCCCCACCCAAAAAAACTAATCTTGTCGGATTTGGCGGGGCGGCGGCGATATACTGGGAAATGATGAGCGATTGGGAGTTGCTGGAGCAATACGCGCGGGAAAACCGACAGGAGGCTTTCGCGGCGTTGCTGGATCGCCATTTGAAACTGGTTTATTCGGCGGCGCTGCGGCAGGTGCGCTCGCCGGAATTGGCGGAAGAGGTGGCGCAGTCCGTTTTTGCTGATCTGGCCCGCAACGCTGACAAGCTGGAACCAAAGACCAATTTGACGGCGTGGCTTTACCAGGTGACGCGATGCACGGCCATCGACGTGGTGCGCAAGGAATCGCGGCGTCAACTTCGCGAGCAAATCGCCTTCGACATGACCAACATGAACGCAAACTCCTCCGAATGGACCGCCATCGAGCCTCTGTTGGATGAAGCCATGGAAACGCTCGAACCGCCGGGTCGAACGGCCATTCTCCTGCGTTATTTCGAGGACATGAGCTTGCGCGAAGTCGGGCTGGCGCTGGGAACTTCGGAGGACGCGGCGCAGAAACGGGTCAGCCGGGCGCTCGACCAGTTGCGGGAATACTTCTCCAAGCGCGGGCGGGCCGTTGGCGTGGGCGGATTGGCGGCGGTTATTTCGGCCCATGCGGCGCAATCCGCGCCCGCCGGCTTGAAAGCCGCGATTTTAACCAGCGCCGCCGTTTCCGGGGCGGGCGCTCACATCGTAGGCACCATCGGAATTACAAAAGCACTCACTATGACGACACTACAAAAAACTGTTATTGGCGCGATTCTGGCCGGGGCCGTGGGCACGGGAGTTTACGAGGCGCAACGCGCCTCCGCTCTCCAAGAACAGATGCAAACGCTCCGGCATCAATCGGCTCCAACTGCTGGACAAAACGATTCGTTGCGCGGGCAACTTGATGAGGCTGGTCGCCAATTGGCGGCATTGCGGGCGGAGAACGAAAAGCTGCGCCGGGACGCCGCGGATATTCCGCGCTTGCGCGGGGAAGTGGGGCGATTGCGGGAAAACACCATGCAATCCACCAATGATCCAATGACGGCTGAGGCGAAATCTCTGCTGGCCCGGATCAACCAACTTAAAGAACGGCTGCGACAAACGCCGGGCGCTGGCATCCCCGAGTTCCAATACCTGACCGAGCGAAGTTGGATCAACGCGGCCCTAGATCTAAACACGGAGGAGGATTACCGCAGAGCATTAAGCATGTTGCGCGGAGCTTCGGAAAGCCATTTCATTGAAAGAGCACTACAACCGGCCTTGAAGCAATATGCGGAGGTCAACAATGGACAGTTTCCCAACGACATCAATCAATTAAAGCCCTATTTCGACCCGCCGATTGACGATGCGATCCTGCAACGTTGGGAGGCTGCGCCCAAATCCGTTGTTCCGAGTGTAGGCGTCGGCGACACGATCATCACACAGATCGCTCCGGTCGATGCGGATTATGACACCCGGCAGGTCGTCGGTTCGGGTGGCGGCACGGGGAGCACTGGTGGTAGCCGCGCTTGGGACGGGATAGATCCAATTGCCGACTTGCAACCAGCCTTTAAGGCCTATGCCGCCGCGAACAACGGACAAGAGCCGACGGATCCGTCACAGCTCGCCCGCTATGCCACAACACCCAGGCAACAAGCCGCATTGCAAATGTTTATAAGGCTGAGGCAAAAATAGAGTTGGCTGCCGTGGAGTTTTGACACTGTTCCGAGTGGCTTTTAATCCAGAACACGGCGTTGAGATCGCGTCAATGTGCCCAGCCATGCGCGCGGCGTCTGCATCGCAATGCCGAACGGCTTTTCCAAGACCGTTAAGTCATGGTCACGCGCAATGACCGTGCGCGCCCCAGCCGCCAGGGCTGCCGCGATAAACTTGTCATCCTTGAAGTCGCGGCAAACCCTGTCTTCAAGTGCAACGGGTGTAACCCACAAAGCTGAACTTCGCAAGGCGTCCAGCCACGGGCCGGTTTCAGCGCGGAAATGTTGCTCCCGCTTTACCCGCTCCACCACCGCTTTATATTCGGTGAGAATTTCTTCAGTCATGACGGGTAGCAGCAGGCCGCGCAGCCAGGCTTTGAGGCATAGATGCGGTTCATGACGCCAGAAGACGCCGGCGACGAAGACACCGGTGTCAATGACGGCCGTGTTCATCACGCACCCGGCGCAAGGCCTGCTTTACGAGCGCGGCCGACTGCACGGCGGAATGCCGCCCGGCCGAAACCTGCCGCAGAAGCTTGGCGATGACCCGCTTGCCGGGAACTTTAACCGGGCGGATCAACAACCCGTCGTCGCCCAGATCGAATACGTTTAACGGGCCGCCGCGTTCGAGCCCCTCGCGCCGGCACCAGTCGAGCGGGAAAACCGTCTGGCGTTTCCTGGTCAAAGTCATGGTGGTCGCTTTCATGGTAATAATCTATTACCGAAGGGCCGCCGCCGTCAAGGATGGGTTTTGGCGCGGCTTTGCCCAATTCTGGTCTTTACATAAAGGTAACGGTCCGCATTAGTGGCAAGATCGGGAATGCCGGTTTCCACGGCCAATTCACCCATTTGAAAAAGATCGATGGGACTTTCTGGCAAGCCGTTGGCACCGGAAGACTCGGTTTCGACATGGACGGTTATGCCGTCCGGGAGTTGCGCTCCCGACTCCTGCAAAATCACGTTGCCTCGGACTGTTCCTCGGTAAGTCATGGAGGAAGATTAGCGGATTTTGGCGACGGGCGCAAATGTCGATTGCAGGCAGTGCAGGCAGATCGTGTTTTTGGGCGGCGCGGCAGCGACCGCCCTACCGCCATGAATGAGATTAGGAGTAGGATTAAGATTATGAGAGACGGAACGTGTCAATATGAAAGGCCGAAGCCGCAGGGGAAGAGCGGGGCTTGGGCGGCGGGGCCGGCGGCGACTTGGGCCATGTCGCGGGGCCAGGCGCGGGGGAGTTTGCCGGTGGGTGGATAGGACCCGAAAAGGACGTCGGCTATCCCCTGCCCTTCGGTGCCCGGCAGCCAGGAGGGCGGATAGTGCGAGGAAGAGGGACACGATTGGGAATTTCATGCGCTGAATTGAGAATTGGGCATTGAGGATTTGTCAATGGAAATTAAGGGAGATGGTGACCTCGACGGGGCAATCCGGCGGAGGAAGATTGGAGGCGGCAGGCTGCCAGATCATATCGTTGTCGTGGCCGGGGGCGGTGTTGTTGATCAGGGCCACAGGATCGGTGACCAGGGAGATGATGGAACCGTCCATCTGCGCCAGAAACTTGTCGTGGACGATGAGCGAACCGTTATAGACCCAGGCTCCGCGCGCCATGACGGCTTGGGTGTTGGTATTGAGAACCAGGTCTTCGGCGGAATGTTGCGCGGGACCGGCGGCGGTTTTCCACGACAGGGCGATGGAAACCTTTTTGCCGGGAATGATTTCGCTGGAGGGATGGATCACGGGGCCGGGAATGCCGTTGGACGGGCTGCCGGGGAATTGGGCGTTGCCGGGAGTGTCGGCGCCCAGCAGGAGCATGGCAAGGTGGATGTGATAGGGCTGGGCCGGGGTCTTTAAAATGCTTTCATGGGTCTTGCCGTAGGTGGTGACAAGAAAATATTCCATCTGCCCTTGGGCCTTGTTCAAGACGGCGGGGAGAGTGATGCTGCGCTGGCGCTGGTCGAGCCTGACCTGGCCGATTTGATAGATGCCTGGTTGCACCATACGCACGGGTGTGTTGGTGAGAGCGGCCATGGACGATTCCACGGGCGACTGAGCTTGCGCGGCGGCGAAGGACAGGAGCAGGCATAAACCGGCAATTCTCATGATGGTCACAACTTGTTTTCGATGATCTCCATTGCCGTGACGATGTAGGCTGTAACCAGAACGGGATCCTTTTCCCACCAACGGCCATTTTCGTTGACCCAGGAACCGTCGGCTTGCTGGCGATTGAGGAGCTTGAGAGCGAGGTCTTCGCGCCAGTTGACTTTGCGGCCATCCTTGGTTTGCAAGGTGTCCACGCCGGCGAAGGTCAGGGCTTTGGCCATCATGAGGTAGTAATAATGGAGGCCTTCCTGACCCAAGGCGGGGTTTTCATCGACGGTGTAGTTGCCGCGCAGCCAGTCCAAGGCGGAAGCCACGCGCGGGTCGCCGGGCTTGAGGTCGGCGTAGATGTAGCTTAACAAACCGGCGTAGGTCATGGAGCCGTAGGAACGGTAGGCGATGCGGCCGTTAGGCAGATTGGTTTGGCCGGCCATGCTGCGTCCGGGAGCATAAATGAACCCGCCCTTGTTTTGCGGATCGTCGGAGGCCCAGGCTTGGGAATTGGAGCCAGGAAGATTCTGGCAATTCTGCACAAAGCGCAGGGCGGCCTGCCAATCCAGATCCGGCGCCTTGACGCCGCCGGTGTCCTGCGCCAGCGGGCGGCTATGGTAGAGGGCTTCCAAGGCCAGCGCGGTGTTGGAGAGGTCGGGGCGTTTCTCGGCGCCGCCGTAGCCGATGCCGCCGCTGAAGGGGCTGTTGGTTTCGCCAAGTTGGGTGTCAGTGGCTTGCAGCCCGATGAGGTAGCGCCGCGCGTTTTGGATGACGGCGCGATCCTGGGGCCGATGGCGCAACACCAACGTGGTCAGCACGACCGACGTGTTGTAGGATTGGAGTTCGTTTTTGTAAATCCCCCCGTCCGGCTGGACGCAACTGAGCAGGTAGGCGTAGCCCTTGTCGATGGCTGGCGAGGGGGATTGCCCCGGCTGCGGGCCGAGCATGGCGGTCAACACCAGCGCGGTCAGCGCGGGGTGGTCCGGCGAAGACCAGAAGCCGTTGGTGTTCTGCCTGGATTCCAACCAGGCGCGGCCTTTTTCGATGGCGTGCTGGACTTCGTGGCGAAGGGAGAGGTTCTGCGCGGGGGCGGGCGTGGCGGCGGACAAGAACGCCAGGGCAACAAGAAGATTACGATTACGATTAAGATTAGGAGAGGACATAGCGGTTAGATTGCAATGGAGATGTGCTTGGTTTCAAGGAAGGCGTCCAGGCCTTCGCTGCCCAATTCCCGGCCCCAACCGCTTTGCTTGACGCCACCGAATGGGGCGTTGGTCGTGGTCGGCAGGCCGTCGTTGATGGAGACCATGCCGGCCTCGATCTGTTCCATGAGGCGGAAGGCTCGGCCCATGTCGCGGGTGAAGGTGTAGGCAGCCAGGCCGAAGGGGGCGGAGTTGGCAGCTTCGATCCCCTCCCCTTCGGTATCGAAAGGGGTGATGGAGGCTACGGGACCGAAAGTTTCCTCCCGCAGGCAGAGGCTGTCCTTGGGCACTCCGGCCAAAACGGTGGCTTCCAGAAACCAGCCCGGGCGCTCCAGTCGGTGGCCGCCGCACAACACGCGCGCGCCGCGCTTGACGGCGTCGGCAATATGTTCGAGGGCCTTCTTGAGGGCGTTCTCGTCGATCATGGGGCCGATTTGCACGTCCGGTTCCAAGCCGTTGCCCACCTTGAGGGCGCGGGTTTTTTCGACAAGGCGCTGCACAAACCGATCATAGATGCCGCGCTGCGCGTAGATGCGGTTGGCGGCGATGCAGGACTGGCCGGTGTTGCGGAATTTGGCCACCATCACGCCTTCGACGGCGATCTCCAAATCGGCATCGTCAAAGACAAGGACCGGATTGAGGCCGCCCAATTCGAGGGAGAGCGGTTTGATGAGCGCGGCGGCGCCGGCGATCAAGCTGCGGCCGACCTCGGTCGAACCGGTGAAACTGATTTTGCGCAGGAGCGGGTTTTCCAGGAACTCGGCGGCGATGTCCCCGGCGGGGCCGGCGACCAATTGGAAGACGCCCTTGGGCAGGCCGGCGGCGTGGCAAGCTTCGGCCAAGGCGACGTTGCACAAGGGAGTGTAGCTGGCCGGTTTCAAAATGACCGGGCAGCCGGCGGCCAGCGCGGGAGCGGTCTTGCGCACGCTAAGGACGAGCGGGAAGTTCCAGGGAGCGATGGCGCCCACGACGCCGATGGGCGTCTTGAGGACGAAATTGCGTTTGCCATCGGTTTGATGGGGAATCACGCGGCCATAGCCGCGCCGGGCTTCCTCGGCAAACCAATGAAGATGATCGAAGGTCATGGCCAATTCGCCGAGGCTTTGGGCCAGGGGCTTGCCGGCTTCCAACGTCATGGTGCGGGCGATTTCGTCTCGGCGGCGTTCCAGCTCGTGGGCGATTTTGTGAAGGAACTCGCCGCGCGCCTTGGCCGTGAGGGCGCGCCAACCGGCGAAGGCGGCGTGGGCATCCTGAATCGCCTGTTTAAGGCGGGGGCGGTCCACGGCGGACATCTCGGCGATGACTTCGGTGGTGGCGGGGTTCCGGACGGAGAAATGCCGGTCCGTGGTCACAAACTCGCCGTTGAGATAAAGCGGATAAATCTTCATGATATTCGTCCTGCGCGCAAAAGATTACCATTACAAGTCATTTTGCGCATTCGTTTGTTTCATGAATTGACTTACAAGCTCACGACGAAGCTCATCTCTCGCCACGAGTTGGAAACACCGCCAGCCGTCGGCCATTCTGAAACTGCGGTCCCAACTTTCGCAGCGTTAGATTTCGCGGGAAAAGGACTTCGGTTCGCACACCCAAGACACGCGCCAGGAAAATAATTTCGCAGTCCGGAACGCGGCGGCGTTGCGATTCCAAACTCGCCCCCGAATCACGACTGATGCTCCATCCGATCAACTGGAGTCTTGCGGCCAGAGTCTCTTGCGACCACGCCTTTTGATTGCGCAATTTCCTCACCTGGGGGCCAACCACGTTCATCACGCACTTTTTCACAAGAGCGCACAGTAGTGGCGCACTGGACGGCATGTTGTGTTGGCATAAACACAATATGATTATTTTTCCGCTTGACAGTTTTGTGAGGATCGTGCAGAATCACGCCCGGGAAAGGACAACAAACATTTCACAACCAAAGGCCCGCATGAAAATCCCCCAACACACGTTTGTAATTTCATTCGTTGTTCTCTCGGCTGTTGCCGCTTTTTGCCAGGGCGGCCCGCCGCCAATACCGCCGGGGAGCGACTTTCCCCTGAATTCTTGGTCCCTGAGCGCACCGCCTTGGGATTCTGATTACGGAGACCCGGCACACGGCTACGCCGGGTTGAATGTCGTTCCAAGTTGGGGCGAGGGTGGCACTTGCCTGAGCGTGGATACGAATTGCGCCTATCTCAATCTTGAGGTCTATCAACAGCCCGACAGTTGGACCAATATTAGCGTGGATTCCTCAAACGGCTCCCTGTCGTTCTGGTATCAGCCCAACTACACCAGCGTGGCGGACGGCGGAGACGGGCCTGGCAATTGGGCGGCGTTGATCAACATCGGCGCTTACACGACCAACGCTTCCGTCGGCAATTGGCTTCTGGCCATTGACCCGCCTGGCTCCAACATCCTGTTCCTGGCGGCGTCGGGCGGTTCCCGGCAGGTTGTTTTCAAATACCCCATCAACATGGATGCGGGCGACTGGTGGCAGATTGGGGTGAGTTGGTCTGACACGAATTCCTGCCTCTATCTCAACGGCCAATTGGCCACCAATGGCGGGCCTGTTGTCTATCATCCGACCTACAGCGAGTGCGTAAATTATGGGTTCTTCGTCGGCAGCTTGGGCACCAACGGCAATGGGCAGGCGCGGGGACAGTTCCAGAACCCTTTGTCTTACGACTATCCTCAGACGGCGGATGAGGTGGCGCGGGATTACGCGAGAGTTTCGGCCGCCATTCTGGATTGGGGCGGGACCATGCCGGGCGGGGGCGGATTCCATGCCAACGACTCAGGACCGCCGGACATAGGCGGCGGCGGCGGGAACACCAATTCCCCGCCCGCTTTCAACTTCACCCAACCGACCAACGGCCTCTGGCTGGAGATGACCGGCGTGAGCAACGGCACGGCTTTTCCCTTCATAACGCGACCAATTACGTCTATGAGGTGTTCAGCACGACCGATCTGAATGCGCCGTGGAACATCGAGACGGAGGTTTTTCCGCAAACCAACCAGCCGACGACCCCTTTCACCGTGCCGCAGTTGGAGCGCAGCGACTTGTTCCTGTGGGCGCGGGATTGGACGGGCGTCACCTCCGGCTCCAATCAAACGCCCTCTTGGTGGTTCTGGTATTTCGGAATGCTGGGCTTGTCAGATACAAATCTGGACAGCGGCGGCCACACCCTCCTCTCGGATTACCAGCTTGGGAAAGACCCCAACCTCATCGCCTTCAACCTGCTGGTCACCAATCAATACGTCAACATCCCCTATGTGCCGTTGCAATTCACCGTCACGGCCGGCACGCCCTTTTACATGGCCACGCTGGTCGATGACACCAACCTGGCCGACGCCAATTGGATTCCCTACAACCCATCCCCCCTCGTTCCCATCGGCACCAACGAGGGCTGGCACCAGCTTTGCGTCGGCTTGCGCGGATCGCCGCCGACCGCCCGACAAACCTGGGCCTGGTATCGTGTCAAGCTGCTCACGACCCCGCCGCTGCTGGTCATCACCAACCCGGCCACCACCACCGTCATGCAACCCATGATCCAGGTGCAGGGTTATTGCCCCGAGCCCGTGAGCACGCTGTCGTTATACCTAAGCAACACGGCCGGTTTATTCACCAATCTGCAAGCCTTCGTGCTCAGTCAATATTGCGACTCCAACACCATGAGTTTTACGACCAACACCTTCCAGGCCTTTGACGTTCCGCTGGCCAGCGGGGCCAACGTGCTGACTTTCCAAGCCACCGACCCGGCCGGCAACGTCACCGTCACCAATGTCACCCTCACCTTGGATTACACCGGCAAGACCAATGCCCCGGCCATCCAGATGTATTGGCCGCAAAACGGAGACCAAATCAGCGGGACTGAGTTCACGCTGCGCGGTGTGCTGGATGATTTCACCGCCAGTCTGACGGCCCAGATCGTCAATGCCAGCGGCCAGACCAACGTCATCCAGGGCCTGGTCGAGCGCAACGGGTTGTTCTGGGTGGAAAACGTGCCGTTGCTCGATGGGACAAACTATATTACTCTTACGGCCATGGACGCCGTCAGCAATGTCACGACCACCAACCTGACGGTCCATTGCGTCAACGCGGGATTGACGATTGACGATTATTCCGGGCAACTGGGAGGGAACCCGCGCAACGTTATTTCCATTGTCACCGGAACAGTGACGGCGAGCAACTGTGCCGTATGGGTAAACGGGGTGCAAGCGACCCAGGATGGCCAGGGAAACTGGGAGGCGGACTCAGTGCCGGTGGGGCCGGGCGGAACGGCGGTCGTGGAGGCGCGGGCCATTCCCAACTCGGATAACAACGGCAGCGGAACCGGCCCCGCGGCGATGACCGACGGCACGCCGGGCAATCCGCAAGCGGACGACAGCATGGCCGCGCTGACGCAGATCGACCAGCCCATGACTTGGTACTTGCAGGAATATCACTATAAAGGGAGTTACCCCTACACCGAGCAGAGCAGCGGCCCATGCCCCTCAACATCCACGGACATTACGCGAGGGCAAGTGGACTACGCCTGCAACAACGGCGGCGCGGCTCATTGGTACAGCTCCGATAATTCTTCTGATTGCCACGATGCATCCAGTTCCTGGGCCAACTCGTCCTTTAGCTGGCCTTGCGACCAGTGCCCGGCCACCGAAGTGGACACCTACAGCGACGCCGCTTCCTACACCAACACCACGGACATGGCAACCGCGGTGAGGGAATCGCAAGGGCCGCTCACCGGCGACGGAAACATGATGCCGATGGAAGAATGGAGTTCGGTGGATCCTTACAGCGGACTCTATGCGCCGTTAGGATCCAACGGCATTGGGTGGAACTACAATGTAAGCGTAAACCTCTCCTCGCGCGTGACGCTGCAAACCGGCGGCAAGGGAATTCCCGGACGGCAGAGCCTGTTTGAAATAAACGCATCAGCCGTGGAATACCTCTCGCAGGGCTTCGATCCCAACGAGGCCGACGAGCTTCCACCGGGCGAAATCAGGGTACTGGCGTCGTCCTGGACGGCCGCCGCCGTGCCGCCGGGTGAAGTGACGGTTTTAGGGCAGTCGCTGGGCAGCGACGGGATGCTCCCCATCGTGATGGGAGACAACCTGACGGTGGATTTCACCCCGCAAGTCCCTTCCCCCAACCACACTTATTCAGTGGGCGCCGTCAAGCTGCCCGTGACGCTGACGGCCAACGGCGTTGATTTGTCAGCAAACACCCCCACCTTTTGCGTGGGGCAACAAGTGAACTTTGGCCTCAGCGTGCCCGCCGATTACGTTAATGCCACCGTGAATTGGACACTGCCTGGCAAGTTTGTTAACCACTCATGGCAGGCAACCCAATTGATACCTAATCCCCCAGGAGTGCCAATCACAATGCCCGTTGGATCAGTAAATTATGATACGGACGATTCCCTTTTAAGATATACAACGACCGGAGGTGTTAACACCTCATGTTGGTATGTGAACGGCTCCGGCGGAACGGCCAGTGTCGGAGCCTACTTGATGTTTCCAAACGGCAAGGGCGTCAGCGTCGCAGCCATAGGCAAATTCCTGATTTACAGGCCGCAAATAACCTCTTTGGTTCCTACCAATACTGTCGCTATTGTTTTGGAAACTAACGCCGCTCCGAACATTTATCTGGGCTTGGGCGACTCCGTTGGGGTTTTTGGTGGCATGACATGGGATTTGTTTGTCAACGTAAACTCGGCGTTTCCCGGGAAGGGTTTTTACGTTCAATTGCTCAACCGGTATTTGTCGTGGGATCAACCCTATTTTTTTACGGGGTTAACCTATTGGAGCACAACATCCGGTAGCTACTGGCTGGATACTAGTTATCCTTACGGAGGAGTAGATCCGATTCAAGTCGTAGGCGCAGTGACAAATATGAATTGGAATTATGGTGATAGTCCCGGCATTACAGGGCCGCTCTATTCTTTCGCCGAATGCATTGACGAGTTCATGACGTATGTGTGTTTCCAGCCTAAAGGCGGCATACCTGTTACGATAGGTCGGGTTGACTGGGCCTGGCATGGAAGGACCGTGTTATCGAATGGCCTTTGGACCTTGACGATTGGCAACATAACCGGAACAATGCTGGACCCTAGTGACGACTCATTCCCTGAATGGCAGCAAGTATATCTAGGTACACAATAGAGAAATATAACAATCATTCCTGTTTTATGAGAAAACGATACAGCCTCCGCCGGTCAAGAGGTATACTGTTCGCCAGCTTGTCTATAATATTGCTCTTGAGCAAAGTTGTATATGCCTGGCAGCTCCCAGTTGATAGAGACTACGACAACGAACACCCCGTTTGGGGAAAGGAAACCAATGGTCTTAAAGCGGGATTGGTGTTTCAATACTCTCCGGACACCAACCACACTCTGATTGCATTTTGTCCCGTTTTGTTTGACGTGTCAAATGATATGCACCTGTATCTGCCTCCATTCGACAGTCGGTATCAGATGACATTGACAGATACAAAGGGCATGGCTGTTTTCAAGACAGCAAAGTGCAAGGCGCTTGGAAAGCCCATCGACAAACCATTGAGGGGTCGAACAGGCATTAATTCAGAGGCTGGTTACCGTTCGCTCTATCTTGCTCTTAATACTCCTAGCGAAAATCTATATGACTCATTTATATTAACGGATTACTTTGAAATAAATCATGCGGGGAAATACCATCTTCAATTTGACATGGCGGTTATTTGGCCGTCGCAAAAGTACCCCACCAACGTGGTTCATCTTCCCCCAGTAAATGCTGAAATCGAATTCAAAAAGCCGTAGCGCATGGTGACTATGTGGGTTCTTAAGATTTTCGTGTGCTGCGTGGCTGGCTTCGCCTTGGCTGCAAGGGGCGAGGAAAAGTATCGCGAAACCGCTTTTGTAGAAAGTAAGGTCGTCGATTCATTTTCAATAGGCGTGAGAGACGAGGATGGCTTTACCAATAGTGCGCCTGATCGACGTTTGACTTTTGCAATTTGGTCCACGCATGGGCCGGCACACGTAGTCCTGCCGGCCCAAGCCGAATCTGCCTATCGAGTGGAATTATTCGATAGCAACGGCGTCACCATAGCGAAGACACAACTCGGAAAGGAGGTTGGCATTGATTTCACAGATTTTGGTGAGTCTGCACTCAAGAAGGATCTCAAAGTAAACGCAGAAGCTCTCAAGAAGAGTGAATTAGCCTCATGGATGGTTATCTTTCGCCCGGCTGACTTGTTTGAGATTGACAAACCGGGCAACTACATGCTTCGCATTCAATTTCAGATTATTGCGTTCCCGAGGACAGGCCCAAACCGCGGGGATTACGCTAAACGGCTAATCCGATTCCCCCCCTTGGATTATCCTCTTGTCCAACCGAAACGCCTCAAAGGGAGATGACCTGGGTAATGGCAGGGTTTCGGACGGAGAAATGCCGCTCCATCGTCACGAACTCGCCATTGAGATAAAGCGGATAAATCTTCATAAATCACTTCAAGGTGCGCACGGTTTTCACTTTGACGATCAGCCATTGGCTGTCGAACTTGCGCAGGGTCACTTTCATTTCCTGCACGATCGCGTCCTGCTCGCCGGAGACTTGCGCCCGGAGGGTCAAATCCGCGACGGCGGATTCCTTGTCCGCACTCACCAGGACGGTGATGTCGGGGAAGGTGACGACCAAACTCTGCAAGGAGGAGCGGGCGGCCAGGGCGGCTTGCTGAATGTCCTCGCGCCCCATAAGCCTTTGTTCCTGATGTCCGGGAACATCAAGGTTGATTTCGACGTTGGTCGAAAAGAAGCCGGCCAAAGATTGCGCGCCGGCGAGTTTGGCCAGAGTGCCCTCGTTGGAACCAAAGGAGGCGGCGCGGGCGACGCCGCCCAATTGCTTGCGGATGAGGCGTTCGGGACCGGGATGCAACGCCAGCCAAGCCCAGGCGCCCAGCGCCAGAATGACCGTGAGCAGAAGCAGGCGCGACCATTTCATAGTAGCGTCTTGCCGACGATTCGGCTTCGGTGGACGCTGCCGAAGACGTGCAGTTCTTTTGGCATGGAGCGGTTGTCACCGACCACGAAGTATTCGCCCGGATGGAGCGTCACCGGCGCCTTGTTCCAATCGCACGGACCTTTCTGATACGGTTCGTCCAGATCGAGGCCATTGACGCGGACGCGGCCGTTGGCAAAGGAGATGGCTTCGCCGGGCAGCCCAACGACGCGTTTTAACAACATGATGTGCGGAGCGAACATTCCTTGCGGGTCGGTAAAACGAATGCCCACCACGTCCCCGCGCCTCGGCTCGCGCCAGACGAAGGAGAGGCGATTGACAAGGTGGAAGGAACGATCGGCGAAAGCAGGAGTCATGCTGATGCCCTCAATGCGCACGGGCAGCAGCAGAAATTTGAAAACAACCAGGCACACCACCGCCAGCACGGCGGCGCGAACAAGGGTCCTTCTGGGATTCCGGCCGACGGCCAGAATCCGCAGCCAGGAGCCGGAGCGGCTGGCCTGGCCTGGTCCACTTTGCGTTTCCATCATCGCGTGCTTATCGGGCCGGTTACTCCCCTATATGCTCCATAGGGGGCGCCGGCGGACCGCCTGCTTGCTCATGAAGAAGCATATTCGCAGCTTGCTGAACAAGGGGGACCGGCGGGCCGGCTGGAACAGTCGGCTGATAAGTGGCAGCCCCGGCGCCGGGATTCTGATTGAAAAGGCCGTTGACGATTTGAGAGGCCACGTTGTTGCCAGGCACGCCAGACCCCGGACCCATCGGCATATTCGGAGATCCTCCAGAAACAATCGCTCCGCCGGATGAACCATTAAACATAGAACTGGAAGTGTCCCTCTCGCCGGCGATAATAGCCGAACCTCCGCCGGGGGCGGCCGCGGCCGCAGGCGCCGATGGCATCGTGGGCGGAGAAAAGTTGATCGGACGCCGGAGACCAGGCATCGATGGCATGCCCGGAGGGCCGCCAACTTGACGAACAGGCATGGCGGCGGCGGGCGCCGGTGGTGAAGAGGCGTAACTATTGCTGCGAACGGAAAGGGTTTGGAGCGTGCCCGAGTTGATGATGTCCACTTCCTCTTTATCGAGACGAATTGAAACCAACTCGACGTTGCGGCCCTGTTCGCCTCCTTTTTCGCCCGGCGACAGCGTCAGGTAATCGGTGTGCCCCTTGTTGTCCTTGGGCGGAATGGCCAGCAGGACTTTGACGGAGTGGCCCTTGCCGACAAAACCGGTGAGCATCACTTTGGGCAAATCCACTGGTTTGGGTGGATCTTTGTCGGGCGGCGGGGGCGGCGGATTGAGGTGAAACATGTTTCGGTCGCTAATGACCGAATATGGATTGGCCTCGGCAGCGGCCGCGGAGGATGCGGTCAGGCTCGCCAACCCGGCGCATCCCAACACAAAGACCCATGTCAGATTGGAACTCACTCTCATAAGCATAGTCGCATCTGAGAAAAACACCAGCCGCATATTAAAGTTTCAGCGCCGCCTGGAACAACCCGTTTGGCGCGGAGAGTTGGGAGGCGTATCGGGACAGACCGAGGGCGGAATGGTGCGACTGGGTTTGACCGGCCTTGACCGGCAAAATTTGCCGCTTTCGCACGTGCCGCATGGGTCTTCATTTCGAAACAAAGTGAAATTATCATGGAAATCAACGACTTGCGTGAGTTTTGATTTCGGCTTGCCGCAAAAGGCTCAGCGCGGCAGAACCGCAACCAAAACGAGGAAAGACAAGGGAATTAGGGCAGAGGAATCCTGGGCAGGAACAAAAAGCGGCGAACTGCGGAAAAACCGGAGATGTCAGGGGAATAATTTCACCGACTTGTTTTCATTCCACTGACAAATCCTCTCAAAAATGAACAACTTTGCGCTGTTGCACTGCAAAAAATTCCGACAGGATGGGAAATGGATTGGGATTGGATGGCAAATCCCTCATAAAACCCCGGTGGACGGGACGGTGAAGAGGCTTTCCGTGATCCCCTCCCCTCTGCAAAATCAAAGAACACAGGCGCGTGAGCGCAACACAATTGCATAATACCATTGTTGGATGGGACTGCAATAGGAATTATTCAATGTCGTTTGCGCCGAGGCGCTGTTCCCTAGAAGTCTAAAAAGTGAGAACTGATACTTGGATCTGTCAATCTATAAAATGAACCATGTTATGGGTGACCCCTTCGTCGGCAAATTCACGGCGCACTTGGCGTGGCATCCGCCGCCCCTAACAGAAGGCCTGCCCATGTCAACCAGTTTAAAACTTGCACTAGTTTAAAAAGTGAGAACTGACACTTGCATAGACTTGGCATAAACGCAGGTCCACCGAGCCAAACAACCGTTTGATATGTCAGCCGTAAATCCTTCAACAGTTGTTCCAACCATTGCCCCGGTTGCAGGAAACGGAGCCAAGTTGTACCACCACGTTACTCTTTGACCGTTTTGGTCATGCCACGCTTCGTCCCAGGCTGGATTTCCGAAAATTCTAACTAGCTCGTTAGTATTCATCCCTGTAACCAAATAGCGTTCAAGATCTGCCTCGCTATCGATTGGAGATTCATGCGAATTCCTGGCGTTAGAAACTCGGGAGTCAGTGCCGGTCGGCCTGCAACTTGTCAATATCAATCCCAAGGCGCAAGCAAACAATACTCTCGCAGACCATACTCTCAACATCATCAGGCGGGTGTCAGTCCTGGCGGGTGGGCGGGTGTCAGTCCTTGATATTTGCACTTTTTGTCTTTCCTTTTACCAGTTGCGTAAGCGCAATTGGTGTCATCACTATTAACACAAATTCGTTATTTTCGTTTTTCATGCAACAGATTGGAAACGCAGGTCCAGCGGCCCCGTTAGTCGCCACGCTATCCAATTTTCAAATTTCCGGACCCGGCCATAAGTGCCATTCGGGTCAGTCCTAGAATTATGACAGTTTTCATTTTTCATACCATCTCAAGTGTCTGATTGCATCAGCATTTTGTTTCAATGTCCCGATCTTCCGGCCCGGTCTTTGAGCCGTCCGGCTCACCGCCAGCCTTCGCCTCTAAATGCCCCATCGTCAACCGCTGGCTCAGGTGGTCGTCGTTGCTTGCGGCGGCTGGCGCGCGAGCGCGGCTTTGTTTTTAGCTCATTTGGGGATGACTTGTCAAGGCGTGTTTTTTGATGGCGTGCGATTGGGGTGTGAAACAAAATGCTGCACCTTCCCGGTATATGGCAAATCTGCTGCTCTGCCTTGAATTCTTGGGCGGCGCAGCAGCGCCGCCCTACCTGGCGCTGTCGAGGCGGGGCCGCCATTGCCATCGCAAGCGATGGAGCGTGGCAGGCTCCAGCTTGAAGGCTTCCGACATGCGCAGGCCCTCGACCCAAAATAATTCGCCCCGACCGGTGGCGGCCACGACGAGGCGATGCCGCTGGGCGCGAGGGACTTTCATGTCCGTGAACAAATCCTGCAATTTCCGGGGCGACTTCATGCCGATGGGCTGAAAACGATCTCCCGGCTGCCAGTGCCGGAGACAAATCGTGCCGCCCACTTTGTCGGCGTCAAAGTATTCCACGTTTGGTTCCCGCTTCAGTGCGGTTCCCGGCGTCTGGAGGATTTTCCAGGCCAGCGCCAAACCGCCGAATTCAGCCTGGCGGTTGCCTGCTGTCAAATTCATCTCCATTTTGTCCGCAGCAAAGGCCGGCGTCTTGATCTTGCGCGCGCGCAGGAGGCCGGCGGCGTCCCGTGCCACCCATTGCCCGGCGCTGACGGCGACCGGCTGGCCGTCTGGGGCGCGCAGTCGTTCCACCAGGTCAAAGTCAGGCGAAAGGCCCATGCGCAATAACTGCAAATAAATGACGCGTCTCTGCACCGCCAAGGGAAGACGGTCGAACTTGAGCCGGCGTTTGGCGGCGAGCCATCGCTCGGCCATGGTTGTGACCACATCCGCCTCCGCGCCCGCCATATCCATCAGGTTCAAGACCCTTTGCGCGAGGCGCGGCTGGTAATGCCGGCGGAGCAAGGGCAGCAATTCATGGCGGACCCGGTTGCGGTGAAAATCCAGGGAGGCGTTGGTCGCGTCTTCCGAGAAGGGCACGGCGGCGGCTTGCGCGGCCTGGCGCAGCACGTCCTTGGTTTGATCCAAGAGCGGACGGACCAGCATAATCGCGGGATCGCTGGGAGAGGGGTTGCGCCATTGCATCCCGGCCAAACCCCGCCCGCCGGCGCCGCGCAATAATCTAAGAAAGAACAGTTCCACCTGGTCATCCGCGTGATGCGCCAGGGCAATCGACTTGATGCGAAATTTTCGCGCCGTCCGCGCCAGAAAATCGTGCCGCAACTTGCGTCCGGCCATTTCGAGCGAAATTCCCGCCGCCTGCGCGGCGGCGGCGACGTTGGCCCGCCCCGAAACGGCCGGCCAACCGAGGCGACGGGCCGTTTGAAGAACCAGGCGCTCATCGGCATCGCCCGCCGCTCCGCGTAATTGATGATTGAAATGGGCGATGGTCAATTTCCAGCCATGCGCGAAAGTCATCAGGTGGAGGAGGTGCAGGAGCACCATTGAATCCAGTCCGCCGGAGACGGCGACCAGAATTCTCTGGCCGTCCTCGAAGAGCTTGCGGGATGCGATGCCCTGCTGGAGATGGCGGAGGCTGAGGATCAAAATCGGGGTGTGGCGGTTTCGGGTGGAGAGCCGGTCCAGAGGCGCCGAATCATGGCCCAAACTTTGGCGCGAAACAGAATGAGGTGTTTCTTCCAGCCGCGATGCACCACCGGTTTCATTTCCTCGACCTTGCGCGCGGCGGTCTCGACGGCCTTGCGGCAACAGGCGGCGGCGGCCTCGAAGTCAAATTCCAATTCCGGATGGTCTTTGAGCAACTCCAAGAGCAAATGAAAAGCCCTGGAATCGGCGGCATTGATCTGCGTGGCGGCAACCCAAAAATGGGCCGCTTGACGATATTGGCCCTGCCCGGCCAGGGAGATGCCGAGATTCTTGTAGGCATTGGGCCGATTGGGATCGGTTTCAATGGCCATGCGGCAATAGGCCTCGGCCTCGGCGAACCGCTCCATGACGTTGAGGGAGAAGCCCAGGTTGTTGTTGATGAAATACCACGTTCTGGTGTGCATCGGCTCCAGGGCCAGGGCTTGTTTGTAATAACCGGCCGCGCCGGCGTAATGGCCCATTTGCTCCATCGTCTGGCCGAGAGTGAGGACGCACCTAGCCCTTTCTTCAAGGTCCGGCAGCAGCGGGATCAATTGCTTGAGGCGGGCGAGGGCTTTGTCATGCTGGCGTGTTTGCTTGTAAAAGAGCGCCAACTGCCACAACGCCTGAACGGGATTATTTTCCGACTCCAGCAATCTCTTGAGCAGCAGGTTTTCCACTTCCCGCGATGACACCTCCACCAGCGGCCCTACCGGCGGGCGCGGAATTTCAAACCTGAATTGGAGAGGGTTTTCCATGCTCTCTAAAGCACTTTGTTCCATTTTCATCACATTGCAAGTCAATTTCTTAAGACAGGCGCTCTTTCGTCTGAACTTAATCGATTAGGATTAAGATTAGGAGCAGGACAAAAAAAACTCAGAACTCCCAGTGCAGGCGGGCGCCCAGGACGGAGACCGGGCCGCGGGCGCGGTTGAAGGCGGGGTCAATAATAAATTGATAATCGGCTGTCACGTGGACGGATTTCCACACGGCAACGTTGTAGTAGGTTTCCAGGGCCTTTTCCAAACCGTAACTGAGCGCGCCGTCGCCGGCCAGGATGCCCGTGCCGCCGTCCTCGAAAAACTGCCGATGGATGCGCGAGGCGGCGCTGAGGACGCCGGCCAGGCCGAAGGTGTCGTTGGGGCGGCTCCATAGCTCACCGTTGAGGCTGGCGCCCATCGACGCGGAGTCGTCCACGTCGCTGTAGGCCCAGGCTTCGGTGTGGCCGTCGCTCCAACCCAGACGCGCGAACAGGCCCACGTCCTTGAAAACCTCCTGCTCGAGGTTCAGGCAGACGCCGTATTTGTAACGGTAAGACCGCGTGGCCACGATGTCGGCGGGGCGGACAAGGCTATCGACGGCTTCCTCGTAGCTTCCCATGTTCGCGCGGTTGGCGCAGGCCAGAAGGCGGAGCGCACCGGGATGGCTGGCGAGGCGGAAACGCCGCTCCAGTTCCGTGACCATGCCCCAGCCCCGCAAATAGGACGGATCAATGGCCAGCCCGTTGGCCACGCGCGGCATTTGGAAGAATCCGTAGCGGACGGCCCAGGGCGGAAGGTACAATTCGGCCGCCAGGCCGGTCATGTAACCCAGGCTGTTGGCGGGGTAATCCCAGGCCTCGTTGCCGACCAAGGCCCAGTTCATGAATTGCGTGGCCGGGTCACCGGCGTAGGTATTGTTGTCAAAAATATCAATGACGCTTATTTCGCCAAGGGTTAGCACCAGGCGGGAGGCGTCCTGTTTGCCGGGCAGGTGCAGCCCGTCGTCGGGCACGTCCTGTTGCGCGCCGCCCAGGTTGATCGTCTGGCGAATGAAAGCGCGGGCGAGGGTGAAGTCGCCGATGGGGGCGCCGACCTTGTAAGCCTCGGCGTTGGGAAAGGCCTCGAGGCCGAACGTGTGGCTTAAACCAAAGCCCTGCCAGGCCAATCCGTCCAGGTGCAATTCGGCCCCCTGCCACAAACGGAATCCCAGCATCAAGTCAAGATCAACGGTTTCTGAGGATTCGAAGTGGCTGTTCAAACTGTTTGGGCCGGAGTACTGCGCCGGGAAGGAGGGGTGCAACTGGCCGACATCCGTGTTAGCCGCGTGGAAGTTCCACCACGGCTGGCCGGGCGTGGAATTGGTGATGGCGTCCTGCGCCGCCGCCGTGACGGCAAGGGCGAAAAAGACGGCGGCGTTGCCGCGGGATCGGCTTGTCATCAAGATTCCCCTTCGCAACGATGAATTTCCACCGTGACATGGACGAGTTCCATGTGCGCTTGCAGTGGAGCCTTGTAGGCTTCGGGTGATTTTGGTTGATGGGCCACCAGGGAAATAATGGCGGCGAACCGATTTGGGCCGACCTGCCAGATGTGCAAGTCGGTGATGACGGAATCACCATCCGCTTCTATTGACTGGCGTATTTCCCGGTTCAAATCGGAACCCTCCGGCTCCTGGTCCAATAGAATGATCTGCGTTTGCCGGACCAGGCTATAGGCCCATTGGCTGATGAGGGCGCAACCAGCAAGGCCCATGACGGGGTCAAGCCAGGCTGCTCCCCATAGTTTGCCGGCAGTCAAAGCCGTGACGGCCAGCACCGAAGTTGCCGCATCGGCCAACACATGGAAATAGGCCGCCTTCAAATTGATGTCGTGTTTGTGAGCGTGGAAATGCTCATGGCCGTGAGCGTGGCGATGGCTGTCTTTGAGCAGGAAGGCGCTGACGAGATTGACGATCAACCCGACCGCCGCGATCGCAATGGCCTCGTTGTAATGGATGATCAGGGGTTGAAAGAGGCGCTTGACTGATTCCACGAGCATGAAAAGAGCGATCCCGGCAAGGATGATGGCGCTGGTGTAGGCGCCCAGGACACCCATCTTGCCAGGGCCAAAACTGTAGAGACGATTGCCCGCGTTCTTGCGCGTCATCACATAAGCCCAGGCCGTGATGAGAAAGGCGGCGACGTGGGTGCTCATGTGGCAGCCGTCCGCGAACAGCGCCATGGAATGCAGTTTCAGGCCCGCCACGATTTCCACCGTCATCATGACCGAGGTGAGCAGAATCACCCGGCGGGTATTTTTTTCCGCCGCTCCCAGGTCGCCCACAAAATTGTGGCTGTGTTGCCAACGTGATGGATCCAGCGTGTGCATCTGGGTTGGGTTCAACATAATCGAGATAGCCGTTGATCCAGGGTCCAGGCGGCGCTGATGAGGGCGATGTGGGAAAGCGCTTGAGGGAAATTCCCCAAGTGCTCGCCGCAAGACCCAAGTTGTTCCGCGTAAAGACCGAGATGATTGGCGTATCCCAGAGCCTTTTCAAAAATGAAGCGCGCCTGCTTTACATCGCCTGCGCGCGCCAGACATTCCACATACCAGAAGGAGCACATGGAAAAGGTGCCCTCGCGCCCCGGCAAGCCATCGGGCGCGGCTTGCGAGGGCCGGTAACGGTAAACCAACGAGTCTTCCACGAGGGTGTTTTCGATCGCGGTCAAGGTGGAGCACCAGCGCGGGTCGTTCGGACTGATGAATTTGACCATCGGCATCAACAGCGAGGCGGCATCCACGGCATGGGCGCCGCGATATTGCACGAACGATTTTAATTTTGGGTTCCAAAAATGTTCGTAAATATCCTTATAAATTGTGTCGCGGATGCGATGCCAGCGCGCCAGCGGCGCGGGAAAAGAACGCCGCAGCGCCATTTGTATTCCCCGATCCAAGGCCACCCAACAGAGGACCCGCGAATACAGAAATGGCCTCCGCCCGCCGCGAACCTCCCAAATTCCCTCGTCGGATTTGCGCCAGTTCTGGCAGACCCATTCGACCAGCTTGGCAAGGTATCTCCACAAATCGTAAGAAACCGGGCCGCCATGCTTCTCGTAAATATAAATCGAATCCAGCAATTCGCCGTAAATGTCGAGTTGGAGTTGGTTCGAAGCCGCATTGCCGATGCGAACGGGTTTGCTGTTTTGATAGCCTTGGAGGTGAGGCAGGACGGCTTCCGGCAAATCCCGGCTGCCATCAATCCGGTACATGGCCTGCAACGGCCGGCCTGGGCGAAGTTCACGGCAGCGCTGTTCGATCCAGGCTATAAACGCCGCCGCCTCTTCGGTGTAACCAAGGCGCATTAAAGCATAGAGGGCGAAGGATGCATCGCGGATCCATGTATAGCGGTAATCCCAGTTGCGCTCTCCGCCGATTCTTTCCGGCAAGCTAAAGGTGGGAGCCGCCACCATGGAGCCGTGAGGCCAGGAAGTCAGAAGCTTGAGAGTGAGCGCCGAGCGATTCACCATTTCACGCCACCGGCCCCGATATTGCGAATGGCCCATCCAAGACAGCCAGTAATTCATCGTCTCTTTGAAGGCTTCGGATACATAATCGGCATCGGCCGAGGGGGACTCTTCGCCGGTTTTGGCTTCTTCCAGAACGAACCAGGCCGCTTCCTCCGTGCGCAATTTAAATTCAGCGGTGGCCGCGCCATTTTCCACCCGCACCGGAACGCTGCCGCGCAAACGCAAGGCGCGCTGATGTCCTGACCGGGGAGAAAAAACATGGTGCTGGCTGGATTTCCTTTCGACGGTGTGTTCAGCGCGGCCGTAATCGAATCCCGGCTTGCAGACCATTCGAAAACGGACCTCTCCCCGCACCACCTTGACGCGGCGCACCAGGCAATGCCTGTGACCCAGGTGTTGCAACGGCATGAAATCCGAGATAGTCGCGACGCCATCGCTTCCCAGAAAACGAGTCAATAGGATATTGGTGTCGGGAAGGTAGTGTTGCCGGTGTTTGAAATCGCCCGACGCGGGCGCGATTTGAAAATGCCCGCCTTTATCCCGATCAAGCAAAGCGGCAAAAACGGAAGGCGAGTCGAAGCGCGGCAAACACATGAAGTCAATGGAACCCTCCAAGCTGACCAGCGCGACGGTATTCAGATCGCCAATGACCCCATAATTCTCAATTGGCAGATTATTCATGACATCACCGCGCCAGCATGGCTTTGGACGTCAAGGCGCCGCCGGCCTGGCTGACCAGAGATTGAATGGCCTCCTCGTCCAGGAGCAGTTCCCGTTTTTCGCGCGCGGTCAAAGCGGCGGGGCCACCGTGCCGGAACTTGAGTTCCAGACCTTCCAGATAATGGCGCCGAAGCTCATCTTTTGGTTCGCTGCCGCTCAAGAGCGCGCAATGCAAGGCGCGAACCGCCGGGTCGCCCAACACCCGTTCCAAGGCGTCTCCGGCGTTGGCCCACGGACGGGAAGCGGACCACGCCAGTTCACGCTCCATTGTCAAAATAATTGGAGGAGGATCGGCCTCTTCGGGCGTGAGGAACAAGCCGCGCTGGCGCGCCCATTCGCCCACGCTGACGCGGCTGCTCCAGACGGAAATGGGAATCGCGAGGAGAAATCCGGCCAGCACCGGCGAAAACCACCAGAGCAGCGTGGGCGTGGTCGCCAGGAGCAAGACCATCCACACCACGCCCAGCAGGGTGCTGGGCCAGTGGCGGCGCGCGGCCTCGGCAAAAGTGGTCTCGGCCTCACCACGATCCTGCGCGTCCCATTTGACGTTCTTGCCTAGAAGGATGCCGGCCACAAAATGGGACTGGAGGAAGGCCAAAACCGGAGCAAGCAAGGTCGAGGCGACGGTTTCCAGAAACACGCTGGCGGCAAGCTTGCCGCCTCCCCCAAAACCCGCCGGCCCCGGGCGATGGCGCAGATGGATGAGCAGGCTGAACACCTTGGGCACGATCAACAGGCCCATGACCGCGAGAAAGAGCCAGATGGCCTGGTGTTCCACGGAGATTCTCCACAGGGGATAGAGCGCCGGGCCAGGCGGAAAAAAGACATGCGGTTGGAATTTTTCGCGAATGCCCTCGATGGTGCTCAAAACCAACATCAGCAACCACAAAGGCGCCGCCGCATAAGCCATGACTCCCAGGCACAGGTGCAGGCGGTTGATGGGATGGAAACCCGGGGTGAACAACAACCGCGCGTGTTGCAGGTTGCCCTGGCACCAACGGCGGTCACGGGCCGCATAGCTGATGAGCGAGTGCGGAACCTCTTCGTAACTGCCGGACAATTCGCCGGCCAGATAGACCTTCCATCCAGCCCGGCGCATGAAGGCGGCTTCCACAAAATCATGGCTGAGAATGGACCCGCCAAGCGGCTCCTTGCCGGGTAATTTGGGCAGCCGGCAGTGCTGGACAAAAGGCTCGATGCGGATGATGGCGTTGTGGCCCCAGTAATTGGCCGCGCCTCCCTGCCAAAAATTCAGGCCGGTGATGAAAATGGAACTGTAAGCATGAGTGGCAAACTGGCGCATCCGCCCGAAGAGCGTGTGCCGGTTGACGGGCAAGGGAGGCGCCTGCACGATGCCGGCCTCGGGATGGCGCTCCATCAGGCGCACCAGATTGACCAGGCAGGCTCCGGTCATGACGCTGTCGGCGTCGAAGACAATCATATAGCGGTAACGCCCGCCCCAACCGGCGCAAAAGTCGGCGATGTTTCCCGTTTTGCGGTCCACGTTTTCGCGGCGATTGCGGTAAAAAATCCGGCCCGGTTCGCGGACGGACTGGCGCAAGTCCACGAAAGCCATTTCCTCACGCAGCCAGGTGTCGGGATCGGTGGTATCGCTGAGGATGAAGAATTCAAAGAACGGCAGGAAGCCGGATTGATCCAGGCTTTGGTAAGTGGCTTTAAGCCCGGCAAAAACACGCACGGGGTCCTCGTTGTAAACGGGGATGACCACCGCCGTGCAGGGCCAATCCACGCCGCAGGACGCCGGCTCCTCCAGTGCGCGCGTCAAATCCAGCGCATCGCCGCCACGCCAGCGCACGACAAAGCCAATCGCCGCGGTCCAAAAGGAAAGAACAATTGGGGCCAACAGCACCAGGAACAGAATGAAGATGGCCGTTTTGAGAGGATTGAGGCCGTTGGTGAGGAGCATGGCAAACATCCGCTGGCCGAGGACCAGCAAGGTGCCAGCGGAGAGCGCCGCGAAGGAGCATTCTCGCAGCAAGATCCATCGGGGCGCGGGATTCAGGGACAGGGTGCTCATGGCGGTTCACGTCAATTGGATTTTTGATAATCGTAAACCCAGGTTTCGCTGACCGGCTCGTCCCCGGCTTGCAAGTGCAGGCGCAATTCGACCCTGTTGTTGCCCGCGCCGGCGAGATCAAAAAAAACCTGCCATCCTCCACCAGCGTCGTTCGTTTGGACGACGAGGTTGCGCACCTGTCCCTGCGAGGCGTGGATTTTCGCCGCGCCGGGAGAACTCAGATCGACCGGATGCGGCGGGGCGCCCGCGAAATCGATGACAAAGCGCGGCGGGGTGTCGCCGGTTTCGGGCCGGAGGTGAGTGGACCGCACCCGCAGCATGGGTACCTGGTCCGGCCCGGCCAAAAGCGCGGAGATGCGATATGTCAAATGTAATTCAGCGCCCGGCGCCGGCTTGTCCCGGGGAGTCCAGTAGGCCACAATGTTGTCGTTGTAATCATTGGAGGTGGGTATCTCGACCAATTCCACGGCGCCTTGCTCCCAGCCCGCGCCCGGCTCGATCCAGCAGCTTGGACGCAGCTCGAAACGGCTTTGCAGGTCATCGTAGTCGCGAAACTCGCGGTCGCGCTGCATGAGGCCGAAACCTTGCAAGCGGGAGGCGGGGAAGCGGCTGATGCGGAAGGTCTTGGCCGGGTTGACCAGCGGGCGCCACATCCAATTGCCGCCGTCAGATTCGATCAGCAAGCCGTCGGCGTCATGGACCTGCGGACGATAGTCTGGAAGGAATCGAGTGCGGTTTTGGCCCATCACAAAAAGACTGCCCAAAGGCGCCAGGCCGATCTTGGCCGGACTCTTGCGGAAGAACAAACTCGCTTCCACCTGGACCACGGTGGCCGCGCCAGGCTCGATGACAAAGCGATAAGCCCCGGCCACACTTGGGCTGTTCATCAGGGCAAAGACGCGCATGCCGCCGGCCAATTGAGGAGGCTTTTCGAGCCAGAATTCCACAAAGTGGGGGAACTCCTCCCCCGTTGGTTCCGCGGTATCAATGGCCAGGCCGCGCAAGGAGGTTCCATAGCGCTGCGAGACGCCGAGCGCGCGGTAGTAGCTGGCCCCCAAAAACTCCGCCACTTCATCCATCTTTTGCGGCACGTGCAGAGGATACAACAAGCGAAATCCGGCGAACTGCAACGACGCGGGCAGGTTACCCGGCACGCGGTTTGTGCCGTAATCAAATTCCGCCTGGTCCAACGCCAACTCGCTCACCTTTCCGCCGTCGATGACGTGGATTTTGACCGGATCCTGATAGAGATAGCCCCGATGGAAGAACTGGACTTGGAAGCGCAGGTGATCGTTCCGCCAGAGGTTGTGATCCGGCCGGAAACGTATTGACTGATAGGCATCATAAGTGAGCTTCTTGAGGACCTCGGGCAAGTCCCCGTTTTGTTCCGGGTGAAAATCCCTGGCGGCCAACTCCTGGGCCAGCTTGCGCACGTTAACGAAGGAAAATCCCGGTCCCTCCTCACCGGCGGCGTGAGTCATTCGCGGGTGCCAAAAATAAACCGCGCCCGCCGCCAGCAGCAGCTTGGCGACTCGTCGCGGCCACACGCCATCCGAGATGCCTATCAGCATAGCGTAATTTAGAACGGAAGGCAGCGACTTTCAAATGGCCTGGGCGGAGTTGAGGTTGCAAGGGATAATGAAATGAATTATAAAGTTGAGATGACATCGGTCGCAGCATTGGAACGGCAAATTCGCCAGTATCGTCGCATGACCGGCGAGCAACGACTGACTGTCGCGTTGGAATTGCATGAGATGTCCTGCGACATCGCTCGCGAGGGAATTCGGCGGCAACATCCTGGGGCAGAAGCCGGCGAAATTGAACGTTTGCTTCGCCGTCGAATTGAACTTGTCCGCGCGGCATGAATGAGCGCGAACTGCTGGTGGGTTGTTTGCGCCGGTTGAACCGGACGGGAATGGCCCGTTCCAAACGAACGTGAGCCATCTGTTATTCGTTGATGCCCCAGTGAGAGTACCATTCAGGGCGGCGCAGGAGATCTTCCAAGGACACGGATTCATCCGGGGTTTTCGGAATGGCTTCGCCAGTCAGGTCGTCAGAAGCGAGGGCGCCGCCGGCGACATCCCCGCCCGTGGCACGGCTCACCGGAGAGTACGTTTCACTTGCTCCCCAACGGGGCGGGAACTCTCTCCTTGAACTCTTACGGGCGCGAGCCATAATGCGCTTTTGTAATTGAACCGCTTAGAATATCTACTTAATAAGACGAAACGTCAAGACCGAGTTATTCACCATTTGCCCACGGAGTTCGAGCCGGGCGCGGTGGGAGATTTAACGATTGACCGCTGCGCTCCGAACTGCCAGTGATGAGCAAGTTACGATTGAATCTGAATTGAGGCCTTTGCCACGAACTTTTTACGAGCCATCAGCGGCCGTGGTGGCTCCGTTGTTGCTGGGTCATTGGCTGGTCCGCAACCTGCCCGACGGCCCATGCGGCGGCCCCATCGTCGAGGTGGAAGCTTATCTGGCGGACGATCCCGCTTCGCACGGCTTCGGCGGCGAGAGAACACGCAACCGCCCCATGTATGGGCCGCCGGGACAGGCCTACGTGTATCTCATCTACGGGTTTCACTTTTGCGTCAATGTGGTGTGCCGTCCGCGAGGCTGCGCGGAGGCGGTGCTGATTCGCGCCATCGAACCGGCCGAGGGCCTGGCAGCCATGAACCGCAATCGGCCGACCGCCACGGCCTTCGCTCTGACGAACGGCCCGGGAAAACTTTGCGCGGCGCTGGATATCGACCGCACCCTTAATGGCGTGGATTTGTGCGATGCGTCCTCGCCGCTGTTCCTGGCCAGAAACCCGAACCTGGCGCGATTTCGAAACCGGCGCGGCCCGGTCTTCACTTCAGTCCGGGTCGGTATCACGAAGGCGGCGGGTCTGCCGCTGCGTTTCTATCTCGGAGGCAGCCCGTATCTTTCGCGGCGGGCGCACCCAAGCGCGGCGCCATCCAGCGGATGATGCGCCCGTTCAACCCCGGCATGCCCAAGACGCTGAGGTGTCCGTGCGGCAGTCGCCAGAGAGCGGGTTGACCCCAGGCGCGCGACAATTCCTCCATCGTTTCGCAGGGCACAAACAAATCGTGGACGGCTTCGATCAAAAGAATGTTCTCTTTGGCAATCACAGGACGGCCTTGCGTCAGATTCAACTTGCCGGCGTCGATGGGCCGTCCTTTCAAAGCCAGCCGGATACCGCGGCAAAAAGCGGACTCCGCCACCAGTCGATCCATGCAGGCGACCGGGGTCAGGAGCACGGCGCAGGCAAAATAGGGATCATGGCAAATAGCCAGGCCAGCCAGCCAGCCTCCAAGGGAGATGCCCAACAGTCCCACTGCGGGGCAGCCTTGCTGGCGGAGCCAGGCGGCAAAGGCCCGTGTTTCCGCGACCGCCTGCCCGGCGGCCTGCACTGTGCGCAAAATATCCGGGGTGAGAAAATTGCCCCAGGCCCCAAGCTGCCGCGGACGGCGCTGGAAGTGGAAGGGCGCTTGCAGCGTGGCCGCGTTTAGCCCGTGGCGATTGAGTTGCCTGGCCAGGAAAGGAAAACGGAGGTAATAATTCAGGGCGTCATTCCAGCCGTGCAGCAGGAGGACAGTTGGACGCTCACGCCATCTGCCGGCGCAACGGTACAGCCGGCCATGCACGGTGTTGTTTTCCGCCACCGCGCCCGGGCACGGAGTTTCAAATTGGAGCCGAACCGTCCCCGTCATTAGGACCTTCGCCGCGGCCATTTCCGCCGGCATAAAGTCCGGGCTGTTGATCCATTGTTGGGCCTGGGCCAGGCCCGGGTCTCTGCCATCCGGCTGCGGCATGCGCGCGGCGGCAACATGAATGGCCGACCAGTCAATGAACCTGGATAGCCCCCTCATCATGCTATTCCTAATCTACCTTAAAAGAGTGGGGTGCGACAAAGAGTGCGGGGTTAGTCTGATTGGCAGGTCGGTTAGTCATGCCGTCGGTCTCTTTGCCGCCCCCGATTGCACGGCCGATGCGCGCGGCCGGTAAATCGCGACGTGCTTGGGGATCAGGAAACAACTCTCTCATGGTTGATTATTTCTGACAAAGCAAGCGTAAAACATATCCGCCAAAAGCGCAACTTCTTTAAGCAAAATGCCTAGGCCGCGGGGGCAGTGCGGGGCGGCGCCGCCACCAATACCGCCGCCAATGCGCACGCCAATCTCTCCGCCGTGAAAGGCTTCTGCACGAAACCGTCCGCCACCGCGTCGCCCAGCGCGGAGGCCTGTTCCCTCTCGCTCATGCCGCTGGTGGCGATGATTTTAACATTGGGCGCGGACCAGCGCATGGCGCGGACGACGGCGGCGCCGCCCATGACGGGCATCATCATGTCCAGGACGACGGCGGCCACCTGGTCTTTGTGGCGGTCCAGCAGCGCAAGGGCTTCGGCTCCGTTCTCGGCCGCGATGACGCGGTACTCGAAATTCTCCAAAACCACCTTGCACATTTCGCGAATAGCGACTTCGTCATCGACCACCAGGATCAACTCCTGCCGGCCAGACGGGACAGCAGGCGGCCGGGCCACGGCATGGCTGTGGCGCGCGGTGATTATGGCCGGCAAAAAAACGGAGAAAGCCGTGCCACGCCCAAGCTGGCTCTGCACTGCCATCAAGCCGCCGTGATTCTGGAGAATACGGACGGTGGTGCATAGCCCCAAGCCGGTGCCGATGCTCGGGCCTTTGGTGGTAAAGAAGGGCTGAAAAATCTTGGATTGAATCTCGGGGGTCATGCCGATCCCGGTGTCAGCCACGGTGATCTGCACATAGTTGCCCGAAGGCCCCGACAGACCCGCCTCGGAGACCGGGTCCTGCAAGAGGACGTTCTTGGAGCTCAAGGTCAGGGTGCCGGCGTTGAGCATGGCGTCGCGGGCGTTGACGCACAGATTGAGCAGCACCTGGTGAATTTGGGTCGCGTCGGCCTGGATATTCCAGAGCTTGGGTTCGCACTGGGTCTTGATTTGAATGGACTTGGGGAAGGTCTCGCGGGTCATGGCCGCCATCTCACTGATGAGTTGATTGGGCTGCAGGATCTGCTGGCCGCCGCCGGCGCCGCGAGCAAAGGTCAGAACTTGTTTCACAATCTCGGCGCCGCGGACCGCGCTGGATTCCATGGCGTTAAGAATTTTCAGGCGGGAGGGGTCATGGACCTGCTCCTTGAGGAAATGGGTGCCGATCAAGATGGGGGAAAGGACGTTGTTGAGATCGTGCGCGATGCCGCTGGCCAGTGCGCCGATGCTTTCCATGCGCTGGGCGCGGAGAAATTGCGCTTCCAACTTCACCTTTTCGACCTCCTGCGCCCGGATTTTATCCTGCGCGCGGCGATGCTCCAAGCCGAGGGAGATTTCCCGAGCGACAACCGGGAGCGCCTCGCGGGCAAATTCGGCCAGGGGCTTTTTGGAGTAAACAGCGATGACGCCGATCGATTGTCCGCCGGCCAGCAGCGGATAACCGGCAAATCCCGCCAAACCCTCGCGTTGCGCCAATTCCCGTTCGAGACCGCGGGCGCTTTGCGCGAAGTCGTCGGACCAGCAAGGCTGGCCTTGGGACGCGATCTGGCCAATGTCGGATTCCGCAATGGCAACGGTTTCCTGAAAGCCTTGGATATGGGCCATCGGCCCGGCGGCGGCTTGAAGCACGAGGCTGCGGCCCGTGTTATCCAGCGTCCAAATCCGCGCCCAATCCAGGTGCAGTTCGTCGGCCGCCAATTGGCAAATGCGTTTCAGCCCCTGCTCAATGTCAACGCTGGCAGTCAGGGCGGTCGCCGTCTCGGCGCGCAGGGCGGCCAAATAGGTGCGCTCCGAGGCCAGTTTCTCCGCGAGTTTGCGCTGGGTGATGTCCATCATCGCGCCGACCATGCGCAGGGCGCGGCCGCGGGCGTCGCGGATGACGCAGCCGCGATTGAAGACGTGGGCCAGGGCGCCGTCGTGGTGTGCAAAGGGATATTCGTCGGACCAAGTCTGATCCTGGCCGGCCAACACCCGCTCCAGGCCGTTGAGCACCCGTTCGACGTGGTTGGGATGGATATGGTCCAGCCAGGGGCGCTGGCCGGGGGAAGCTGTTTCGCTGTAGCCGAAATGGCGGATGCCGGGACTGACCCAGCAGGCGCCGGTTTCGATGTCCCAATCCCAGATCACTTCGTTGCTGGCGCGGGTAATAAGCTGAAAACGCTCCTCGCTTTGGCGCAAGGCCTCGGTGGCGCGGCGGCTTTGGCGCACTTGCTCCGCTTCGCGCAGGGAACGTTCGACGGCCAGTTTCAAACGATCCAACCGATGTTTGAGCACATAGTCCGTGGCCCCGAATTTGATGGAATCGGCGGCCGCCTCTTCACCCATGCTGCCGGAGACATAGACAAAAGGCACTTCGGGGCGCAATTGCTTGGCCAGATGCAAGGCTTCCAAGCCGTCAATGGCCGGCACAGAATAGTCGGACAAAATGATGTCGAAGGACTCTTGCTGGAGGGCGCGGGTGAATTCGGCGCGGCTGGCGGCGTGGGTGATGTCCAAAGCGAAGCCTTCGCGGTTTAGCAGGTCTTGGATTAAATCGCGGTCAGCGGGGTCATCCTCCAGATGGAGAATGCGCACGGCCCGATCCAGAAGGGAGACTTCCGTGTTGGTAAGGACACTCATAAAAGGCGATTCTTCAAGCGCATTGCCGGCAGCAACCGCAAGAGTACGAAAGGCTGCCCCCAAGTCAGCGAACGGGCAGACTTTCGCAACGTCGTTTTCCACCTTTTTTGCACCGGTATCTCGTTCAGTTTGGCAGCCTGGAGAGGAAAGTACGCGCATTCAGCCCGGCGGGCAAGAAGATAATTTAAATAAGACTATTAGTGGCATATCGCCGGGCAAATGCAAAACATGACAATACCACGAACCGACCCCAATTCGCCGCGACAGGGAATCAAGGCGGAGGAATCTTGGGCAAAGGAATAAAAAAACGAACCGCCGGAGGTGTCAGGGGAATAGTTGTCAGAGGAATAATTTCAAGATTTTGTTTTTCCCCATTCCGCTGACAATCATTCCCGTGATAAATCCTCGGAATTTTCCAATTCGCTGCTACTGCATCAGTTCGCCGTGAGACTGGGGAGCAGGGAGCGAGCCGCCCTCACCGGTCATAGCGTCCCAACTCTTCTGCCAGCGGCGCGAGCATCTCCATTTTCCAGGGCTGGGTGCGAGGGGGGACGGAACAGGCGGTGCTTAAGATGTAGCCGCCTCCGGGCGCGCCGGCCCGCAAACAGCGCGCGGCCTCGGCCCGGACGTCGCGGTCCGATTTGGCCGCCAGCAACTCGACGGTGTTCATGTTGCCTTTGAGGAAAACCTTGCGCCCCACCCCGGCCTTGGCTTGGCCGAGGTCGGCGTTGCCCAGCGGCGGCGGATCGAGCGTGTCGAGGCCGTTGATATGGGTCTCCACCATCAGGTCGAGGCGGTCGCCAATGGCGCCGCAGGTGTGGGTGTAAACTGGCCGGCCAGCGGCGGCCACGCCGTCCGCGAGCCGTCGCTCGTAGGGCAGCACGAACTCGGCGTACATGTCGCGCGAGAGGAATCCGCCGCCGGCGAAGGCCGAGGAGATGAGCACCGCGTCCACGCCCGCGCGCGCCTGGGCCACGGCCCAAAGCATCGAGGTTTCCGTAAGCTGGTCCAGCAAGGCGTGGGCTTTTTGCGGATCGTCAAGCAGCGCCAGCAAGGCAGGCTCATAACCGAGCAGTTCCATGAAATGGGTGAAGGGCGAGAAGACTTCGCCGTGGATCGACACCTGGCCGCGCGTCTCGGCCTTGACCAGATTGATGGTGCGGAGGAAGTAATCGGGCACTTGCGCCAAGGGACCGGAAGGGCCTTTGTCGGCAACGAACGGGACATGGCAGGTGTTCCACCAAAAGCCGGTGCAGGAGTCGATTTCGTCCAACCGCGCCGGGTCCAGGGTGGCGAAATCGGCGCGCTTGAGGGGCGAGCCATCGGCAGGGTAGTGGCGCGGGTTGTCGTCCCAAGGCGCCACGGTCACGCCGCCATTTTTCCAGAAGAGCCGTTCGCCCTCGCGGGTCTCCTCGACGCGTTCAATGGCGGAGAGCAAATCCGGCGGACGGCCCGGGAGGTTGATCAGCAGCCCGTCAAAGCGATAGCGCCGTTGCAGCATGACCAGAGCTTCGGCGAAGCCTTCGCTGGTGAACCAGACACGGTGCGGAGGCAGGCCGGCGTGGAGGAAGTAGTGGCCCAGGGCCAGTTGGCAGAAAACGGGCACACGATCCGGCAGTTCATGCCGCATCGCGCGCGCGACTCGTTCGTTCCCGGTCATCACGGTTTGGGCGCGTTGGTGGCGGCGGCTTGCAGTTTGTTGAAACGCTCGACCAGGTCGTTGTACTTCTCGGCCAGGGCGTTGCGATCCTTGATGCTGTCGTTGAAGCGTTTGATGGCGTCGTCGCGCTGGAGCACCAGTTGTTTGATGGCGTCGTTCTGCTTTTGGATGCCCTCGGCAGCTTCTTTGAGCCGGCCTTCCAGTTTGTCGGCCACGTCTTTGTATTGGATGATTTCGTTGCTCAATCCCGCGCCGGTCAAGCGGAGGCGGAGGATTTCCCGCTTTTGTCCGGCGGCGACTTGTTCGTTTGACATGGCGGATTTCGTCAGCTCGTTGATGCGCGTGGAAAGGCCGGCAATCTCGGCGTCCATGTCCTTGATGGAATTGGTGTAAGCCTGAATCCCGGCCGACTGCTGGAAGATGGTCTTTTGCAGCGCGTCGCCCTCGTTGTGGAGGAGGGTTTGGATATACCATTGCCAGGCGCACAGGGCGCACAGGCCAAGGGATAAAACGAGGAGCAAATTGTGTTGAAAATTCTTCATGGGGGAGACGCGGACGGATTGGGATCGGCCTTGACGGCGAAGGCCACGCGCTGAATGCCCGCGCGTTTGACGAAATTCAGCACGTAAACCATCTCGCCGTGGGTGGCGTCGCGGCTGCCGCTCAGATAGACCGGGGCGTTGGTGTCGGCCCGCAGCCGCTCGGCGAGGAGCTTGTCAAGTTCAGGGAAGCTCAGGGGCTTGTTGTCCACGGAGACTTGTCCGTAAGCATCGACCTTGAGTTTGATCATGCTGGGTTTTTTGTCGGAGGTGATCTGGGTGGCGGTGGGGAGGCTGGCCTTGAGGGTGCGCACCTTCTGCATTTGCAGGCTGACCATCATGAAGGAGGCGAGGAGAAAAAACATGATGTCGATCAGCGGGATGATCTCCAGGCGCGTGCGCTTGCGCGGAATGGGGGAGCGAATTTTCACGGGTTTGCCATGTTGGTCTGGCCATCGACCATGAAGGCCACGCTCTGCACACCGGCGTGGCGCACCGTCTCCAACACGTCGCACATGTCGCCGTGGCGAGTGGCGGCGTCGCCGTTGATGTAAACCGGAAGGTTGGTGTCGAGGCGGAAGCGGTTGCTCAAAGCGGCGCCCAAGGCCGGCAGGGTGACGTTGGTTTTCTGCAGCCAGACGCGGCCCGCTTTGTCCACGGCGATGTTGATCATGTCCGGCTTGAAGTCGGCGCGGGCCACGGAGGCGGCGGGAAGGGCGACTTTAATGTTTTGGGTGCGGTCCAATTGCAGGCTGACCATCATGAAGGAGGCCAGGAGAAAAAACATGATGTCGATCAGCGGGATGATCTCGATGCGCGAATGGCGTCGCTGGACTGGAGAAGGGAATTTCATTTGGGCCGATGCACCATGACCTCGACGTTGGTGGCGGCGGCTTCCAACTCAAATTGCAGGCGCGCCATGCGGCCGGTGAAGAAATTGAAGGGCACCACCGAAAAGATGGCGATGCCCAAACCGCAGGCGGTGGCGATCAAGGCCTCGCCGATGCCGCCAGTCACGCTAACGACAGACAATTCGGCGCTGCCGACGCTCAGAAAGGCGCGCATCAGCCCCGTCACCGTCCCCAGCAAACCAAGCAACGGCGCAAGGGTGACGAGGGTGTCCATCACCCACAAGAAGCGCCCTGCCCTTTCCAATTCAATCCCCGCGCCCAATTCCAGCGCGCCTTGCAGCGAAGTATTGGCGTGTTGCAACCCATTGCGGATCATGCGAATGACCGGGTCGGTCGAATTCTCGGCAATTTTGCTGGCGGCGGGCACGTCGCCGTTTTCCAAGGCGGCCAGGATTTGTTCCAGTTTCCCGGGATCGCGGCGGCTTGATTCGCGCAACCACCAGAAGGCGCGTTCGCCCACCACGGCCACGGCCACCAGGGCGCAGACGAGGATGGGATACATCACCGGCCCGCCTTTGAGAATGAATTGAACTGCAATGTTTGCCATCATAATAGATTAAATAAGTCAGCTGGAAGTCAGTTGGTAGCGGATCGGCGCCAAAAACACATGTCCGCCGTTGACAGGCGGCACGATCCAATGCCGCTTGACCCAGTCCTGGGCGTTTCCGTCCAGGATCATGGAGCCGGAGCTTTGGCGAATATCGGCCGAGAGAACCTTGCCGGAGTCATCCACGGTCAACAACAGTATCACGGTGCCCTGGTAGCCCAATTGCTCGGCAATGGGCGGATACGGAGACGGCGCCGGGCGCTCGCCGCCCCGGCCCGTGCTTTGAATGGTTTTCGGTTCATCCGGCCGCACGGGCGCGGCTTTCTTCAACGGCGTTTCCATTGGTGTCGGGGCGACGGACATCGGCACCAGCAACGTGCCGGGAGTGGGCACGGCGAAGTTGATGGCCGGGGTATCCATGGTCACGGCCACCAGAGGTTGGGTCTCCGGTTTTTCCTCTTCGTTCTGCTTGACGTCGGCGGCAGGCGGAGCCACCGGCGGCAGAGGCTCGACCATGACCGGCACGGGCCGTTCCAAGGGCGGCACGGCTTTGCGGCCGGGCAGCCTGGATTGCGCGCCCGTCACGCCGATGAGGAGAAAGACCAGGCAGACGGAATTGGCCCAGGCCAGCCGCCGGTACGCAGTCCTCTCCGGCGCGGGAAGACAGACACGCGCGAGATCGGATTTTAACTGGTAGGCGACGGCGGCCATGAGTCAGCTTTTCGCATTAGCTCGGTCTCGTCAATGTTTAGAACTGGTAGCTCAAAGAGCCGAAGAATCCGCGCCGCTCGCCGTATTGCGCGGCATTGACGCCCACGCCGGAGCCGGTGCGAAGCGGGTAAACGGTGTCCGTGATATTGACAATGTCGAGGCGGGCGGTCAACGATTGCTTTTTCGTCAGGCGCAGCCGCTCGGCCACGCCGCAATTGAGCGTGTAGTACTGGCCCACGCTGGCGCCATTGGGAACGGCGTCGCCGGCCGCGTCAAAGGCGCTCCCATCCTGCCTCAATCCGCTGCCGTAAAGCGCGTCAGAAAAGACGCGTGTGCTCCAGCGCCCGGGTTCGTTCCAAGTGTATGCGACGCCGAACGAACCGGTCAGGCGCTGATCGTGGTCGAGATAAATCCAGTGACTGTTGATATAGTCTCTGACCGCATCGTTCCCCCAGAGGTATTGGGCGGAGGCGGCGCCGTTGCCTTGCGCCACCGAGTAGGCGATGTTGGCGTATGAGGAAAAACCGCCCTTGTCATAATTGGCGGTGAATTCCACCCCTCGCACCCGCCCTCGCTTGTAGTTAAACGCCGAGATGATGAGCGATTGCCCGAAGTATCCATCGTCCAATTGCTCCGTAGCTGTCTTGTAATACCCATCCACCCCCAATGTCAATCCGGGCACCTGCGGCACCTTCTGGCTGATCCCAAGGTCATAATAGTTGGCCCGCTCGGCACGGACTGCGCTCAAAGGCCCGGTCACGCTGTTCGCGCCCGTCGTGCCGTCGAAGGCCGCGATGTTGCCTGTCGGCACCGTTTCCAGCGGAGCGGGCGTGAAGTAACGCGCGTAGCCGGCGTGCAGCGTCGTGTTCTCCCACGGTTTATAAACCAGGTTGGCCCGCGGGCTGACTTGGTTCTCGGAGTCGCTGTCGGAAGTATAGACGTCAAAGCGTCCGCCGGCGTTGAGAGTCAATTGCGGCACGATCTTCCATTCATCTTGCAAATACACGCCGCCAAGGTCCGCGTGCGGACTGTTTTTTTGAGTTATGATCATGGGGCCGCCCATCGCGTCGCCGGCCCCGTTGACATCGAAGATGGTGGTGGCGGTGTCGGACGAGACGGCTTCGTGCAGATAGGTCAAGCCGCCGCGCAAGGTGTGGGAGTCGCCGAGCGCGTAGCTGAGATCGAACTGCCCGCCGCCGGAGTAAAGACTGCGATCCTCGTCGGTGGCGATACCGTTGTTATAGTCAAGCGCAGCCGGGATGTTGCCGGGCACATAATGCGCGCTGCTGTTGCGGGCGTAAATGGAAGCCTGGTAGTTCAAGTCGCCCGAGGACTTCTGGTAGGCCAGCACCCCATAGTAATTCTGCTCGTTCTGGTTGTCGTTGAGAGATAACGCCGGCGGCTCCGTGGCCCCCAGCCATGGCACTCCCACGGGTTGCGGCGTGACCGGCAGACCGGGATCAATGGGAATTTGAAACTGGCTGTAGGACAGGCTCCCCATGACGATGAACCGGCTGGTGGGGTCCATGATATAGGAATAGTAGAGGTATGTTTTGTACTGGTCGGTGTAATCGTGAATGGGCACCGAAGACGGAGTCGGATTCTCGATGCCAATGTCGTTGTGATCGTAGCTGCCGCTGATGAAGAAGCTCGATTTGCCAGCCGTGGTGCCGTATTCAAAACTCGGCCGGAAGGTGTCATAACTGCCGCCGAAAATCTCCACCGAACCGCCGTTCAGGGCCGCCCCGCTCTTGGTCTGGATATCGACGATGCCGGCGGTGCGAAGGCCGTATTCGGCCGGGAGCGACCCGGTGATCAACTGCATGTCTTTGACAAAGCGCGGGTCCAATTCCGAGCCGAACCCGGAGATGCCTTCGGGCAGCAAGACGTCGTTGACGCGGTATTGCAAATTGGCGTGCTCGCCCCGCACGTGAAGCTGCCCCAGAGAATCCTCCGCCACGCCCGGCGCGCGCAAGAGCACCTGGTTGAAGGAGGCGTTGTTGCCTTGGGCCTCGTTCTGGATCGCCACACTGTTAATACTATAGGTTGACGCTCCAACTTCGGTCACAATGACGCTGCGGGCCTCATTGAGATGGCCTTCGACCGTGACCGTGTCCAGGACATTGGTCGCAGCGGCCGGGGCCGGGGCATTGGTTGCGGCGGGCGTGCTATTGGTCTGGCCCAGGACGGAGCCGGAGGCCATCGAGGCGCAGGCCAAAGCCATGCTCAAAATCTGCCGATATGCTTTCTGATCTGATTTCTTCGTTGATTTCATAAACTGCAATTCAAATGGGTTTTCTTGGAGCTTCCGCTCCCTCCCGGGCTGCCGGCGGCAACACAGTATTGCGCCGTCCAGGAGTCAAACTATCTTTACCAACAGGAAGCTAAACGAAGAGTCAGGCGGGAGGACCGCGGCCGGGAAGCAAACAAACGTCCGTGGAAACGAAATCAACGCCGCGCGCCGGGGCGTGGGAAACCGGCACAGGCTGAGGTCTTGCGGCAGCAACCTCGGTGGTGGAAGAGTGGACCTGTCCGCTCAGGATCAATGTCACCGCGCACTCGTGGCCAGACTCGCGCGCATCGTGGTGAATCCAAGCGTGGAAGGCAGGCACCGCCACCATGGTTTGAACGAACAGGACGACGCCCAGACAAAGCAGGCTCGCGCCACTCTTGGCGGCGCGCATCAACTTTCTTGACGGTGCTGGCGTCATGGCTTGCAATATGCAACCGCTACCGCTCCATTGCAACAACTTTTTTCTTGTCATCAATCGCCGATGATTTTGACCAGCACGCGTTTGCGGCGGCCGCCGTCGAATTCGCCGTAGAAAATTTGCTCCCACGGCCCGAAATCCAGTTTCCCCTTGGTGACGGCGACGACGACTTCGCGGCCCATGACCTGGCGTTTGAGGTGGGCGTCAGCATTGTCTTCGCCGGTGCGATTGTGCTGGTAGTGGGAGACCGGTTCGTGGGGCGCAAGCTCTTCCAGCCAGACTTCATAATCGTGATGCAGCCCGCTTTCATTGTCGTTGATGAAAACCGAGGCAGTAATGTGCATGGCGTTGACCAGGCAGAGGCCCTCCTGCACCCCGCTCTGGCGCACCAGCTTTTCCACCGTGCCGGTGATATTGACGAAACCACGCCGGTCGGGAACCTCAAACCATAAGTATTCAGTCAAAGATTTCATAGCCACGTTCTAGCAAAAAGGAATTCATTTGAACAGAGGCAGTTGAAACGCTGGACCACGTGGCGCGTTTCATCGGAAGAAGATCCACCAGACGACCAGGATCATCGGCAGCATGAAGGGGAGCGTGTAGCAGAGGATGTAGCCCAGGAAAGTCGGGGTGTGAACCTTTTGCTGGTCGGCGATGGCTTTGACCATGAAATTCGGGCCGTTGCCAATGTAGGTGTTAGCTCCAAAAAAAACAGAACCGAAACTGACTGCCAGCAGGTGCAGATTCAAGGCGGGGTTTCCCACCAGGCAGGCGACTTGCATTTCGTCGGAGTTGACCGTCCCCGCGGCCAAATCCGCAGGATGAAATTGCTGAAGCACGGCCAGGGTTTGGCGAATCTGTTCAGCGTGCGGGCCGGCCGGGACGGCCGCCGCTGAACCGTGCGTCTGCACGAGATGAGCCACTTGGGAAACCACGTCCGGGTCAAGAAAACGGCCAAAAGCGGCCTTAAGGAAGCAAAGATAGGTCGGGGCGTTGTCCAACACACTGGAGAGGGCGCCGGAACCAAAAAAGAAGAAACCGGCGGTGGCCTGGCCGAGTCTGGAGGCGTTGCCCTGGAGCCAATCCAAAGCGGGCATCATGGTGGCGAAGATGCCGGCAAACAGGATGGCGACTTCCTTGACTGGACCGAGGGAGAAATGGTTGGCTTGGTGGACGGATTCCCTGGTGGTTAAATAGGAGGCCAGGGCGGCCCCGCTCATGAGCGCCTCGCGCAGGAAGAGGGGGCGGCTGACAAAGACGGCGGCCAGGACGACGCCCAGGAAGAACAGATTTTCCACGCCGTCAAAACGCCATTCTTCGGAGTGGCCGGCCAGGGCCGCGCGCACGCTGCGGGGGGCGCGGCGGTAATTGCGATAGTCCACACAAAAAAAGAGCAGCAGGAGGATGCCGACGCCCGCCAGCCAGATGGGAAAACCCCGCGCCGCCACCCACCAGAAAGGCACGCCCATCAAATAGCCCAGGAACAGAGGAGGATCGCCCACGGGAGTCAGGCAGCCGCCGACGTTGGACACGATGAAGATAAAAAACACAACGTGATGGGAACTGACCCGGTATTTGTTCATGCGCAACCAGGGGCGGATGAGCAACATGGAGGCGCCGGTGGTGCCGAAGACGTTGGCCAGCAGCGCGCCAAATAACAAGAAGAGGACGTTGACCATCGGCGTGGCCTCGCCTTTGACGTTGACGTGGATGCCGCCGGAAACGACGAAAAGGGAACCGATCAAGGTGATGAAGCTCAGGTATTCATAGGCGGAGCCGGAAACCCGCGCCGACTCGTGCAGGACGCCCGCGTAGTAGGCAATCACCAATGCGGCCAGCCCGCCAACAACCTTGGGATAATGCCGGCCCCACCAATCGGCGAAGAAAAAGGGCGCCAGTGCAATGGCCGCCAATAAGACGGCGAAGGGCGCCATCATGGCAGGATTGACGGCCATCAGTTCAGGCGTGACATCCATAGCGAGCGCATGTTTGCGAAAAGAACGCGGCGCGGGCATGAATACCCGCGCCGCTTTGAGGTTTTATACAGCATGAAGGGCGCGCGGTCAACCCGGCGGCAGGCCCGCCATGCGGAGGCGGAATTGGCGGTAGAGCACTGCTCCATAGCCAAGCACCACGCCGCCGGATACCCACCATTGGCAACCGTTGGCGAAGAGCATGGGGCAGACCCATTGCACCAGGGCGAGGGCGACCAGGAGCCAGGCCGTGCGCCGCATGGAGCCGGGGATGATGGCCCAACTGCCGCTGAACCGGCCGATTTGTTGGAGCTTCAGGTAACGCCGCGCGGCGGCATCCTGGATTTTGCCGAAACCATAGCCCACCATGCCGCCCGCAAGCACGGCCAGGATGCGCCAGATCGTTTCCATAGTTGATATTTGCATAATGGTTTCCAGGTCGCTGTATCAGTGGGCTGACGGCGTTTCGGAATTCTTGTCCATGACCATGCCGGCGTAGCCGGGCACGCCCATTTCCGGCACATCCAATCCTTCTGCTTCCACCTCCAGGGAAATCCGGTTTCCCACCAGTTTTTCGGCGATGTAATAAACGACGAAGGAAAGGACCGACAAGGTGACGAAGCAGGTAACGACACCGATGGTTTCGGCGATCAACTGGCTGAAGCCACCGCCGTAAAAGAGACCCAGGACGCCCATTTCGGTGGAGCCGGTTGGGGCGGTGGATGGGTCGGCGAAGAACTTGTAGGATCCGTCAACGAGTTTGAACCAGTGGGCGCTGTTCCAGCCCTGGCCGTAAGTGCCGTCGGCAAACAGGCCCAGGGAGAGACACCCCCAGGCACCGTTGACGCCGTGGACCGAGATGGCGCCGACGGCGTCATCAATGCCATGTTTGTCGAAGAACAAAACAGCTTCCACCACCAGAATACCCGCGATCAGACCGAGGGTTGAGGCGCCAAAGGCGCTGACAAAGGCACAAGGACAGGTGATGGCAACGAGCCCGGCCAACATGCCGTTGCACATCATGGAAGGATCCGGTTTTTTGCTGCGCACCCACCACATCCAGAGGGTGGCGCCGAGGGCGCCGGTGGCGGAGGCCAGCATCGTATTGACAGCGACGACGGCGATGCGGAGGTCGGTGCCGGCAAGGCTGGAGCCGGGGTTGAAGCCAAACCAGCCAAAAGCCAGGATGAAAGTCCCGATCATGACCATGGGGATGCTGTGGGGGGTGATGGGATGGACCAACTTGCCGCTTTTATCATATTTGCCGTGGCGCGGACCGATGAGCCAGGCGAAGATGAGGGCAATGACGCCGCCCTGCATATGCACGACGGAGGAACCGGCAAAATCGACATGGCCATGGCCGATGCCGAAATTAGCCCCAAGATTAGCCAGCCAGCCGCCGCCCCAAACCCAATTGCCAAAAACGGGATACATGATCATGCCGATGCAGCAACCGTAAATCATAAAGGCCGAGAACCTCCAACGTTCGGCAGCGGCGCCAGTCGGGATGGTGGCGGTGGTGTCCATGAACACCATTTGGAAGAGGAAGAGAGCAAAGGCAGCGCAGTCATAACCGGCGCCCTGGAGCATGAAACCCTTGGCCCCGAGCAAGCCAAAGAAGTGGCCGCCGAGGGTAAAACCAAGTTCATGGTTCAAGCCCGCGTAACCGCCCATGGTGGTGATGCCGCCGCCGTTGAGGTTGTTTGGATCAGCCATGCCGCCGAACATGAAGGCGAATCCGCACAGATAGAATCCGAGCATGCCCATGGGGTAGATCATAAAATTCATGGACATGGTGTGGCCGGCGTTTTTGGCGCGGCACAAACCGGTTTCGACCAGGGCGAATCCAGCCTGCATGAACATGACCAGAAAGCCGGTAACCAACGTCCACATGAAGTTAATGGCGACCCGGTTATGCCCGACTGAATCGGAGAGTTTGACGGCCAGAGGCTCAAGCTTCGCCTGGGCAGTGTAGTCGTCGAACGCCTTTTTTGCCGTCTTATAGGCGGCGACTTTGTTGGTGTCCTTTTTGTCATCAGCGCTCAATTCAGAGGGAGCGGAAACGACAAACATGTTGCCGGCGACGGACTGGGCGTCACCGGACATACCGGTGGTCAGGCCACCCGGATCGGGGGTTGGCGCCGCCGGCGCGGCCACCGGCGGAGTGTTGGTAGGGGTTTGGGCCAGCGCGGTGCGGCAGGCTAAAACGACCAGCAAGACACTCAGAAACGCGATAAGTTTTTTTGTCATAGTTTTTTCGTAAGCTAGTAGATGCTCTGTTCTGTTGCGGCAGAGGTAACCCCGTTTAGATGGCGGCGGCCCCCTTCTCTCCGGTGCGGATGCGAATGACATCGTCCAAACCGGAAACGAAGATCTTGCCATCTCCAATTTTTCCGGTGCGGGCCGTGTTGATGATGGCGGCCAAGGCGGGTTCCAGTTGTTCGTTCTCAACCACCACCTCAATTTTAACTTTGGGGATGAACTCCAAGGTGTACTCACTGCCGCGGTAGGTTTCCGTGTGGCCTTTCTGCCGTCCGAAGCCCTTGGCTTCGATTACCGTCATGCCGTGAATGCCGATTTCCGTCAGGGCCGCCTTTACTTCGTCGAGCCTGAACGGCTTGATGATTGCCTCAATTTTTTTCATGATTAACGAGCCTATTCCTTTCAGTTAGCTGGCATGTTCGTCAGGGATGGCCACATTCGATTGGGCCGCCCCTGCTTTAGCTCGCGCGAACCTTCCCGCCTCGCCGCGAGCGCGTCACGAAAACAACCCTAGCAAGCGACATGCCAGCCTGCGGAGCCGAAGCGGCCCGGCGGATAAGTCACACGGTTCCCGCCGGATGGCCAAGGCTGACCACGGCAATTTGACCAAGGTGTCTAATTCGAGACAGGCAGGCGGGCGTTGGATTGAGTGAGCGGAAGGGTAATGGTAAAGGCCGCGCCGCCGCCCACGCGATTTTCCGCCTTGACGCTGGCGCCGAGTGATTCCACAAAGCCCTTGACCAGAGAAAGCCCAAGACCGGTGTGGCGTGTTTGACTGCTCTCTCTCCGGTTGGCCTGACGCAGTTATCCGGAATTTCCGGATAACTGCCGCAGACGGCAAATCATACGAGACGCAGCACTACAATCTGGTGGAAAAACATTTTCAGGAAGCCATCGAGAAGGCGAAGCAGTTGAAGAAACCCCGGAAGAAGAAAACATGACGCTTAGTGAAGCTACGGTTTCCGCTTCCAATACCGGCAGTCGATGTTTGGAAAGATGTTGTCGGCCTGCTCGATTTGCGACAGCCATGTCTCGTCGATTTTTTGCGCCTTCAACTGCCGGTACAATTCCAGGAAACGCCCCAGATGATCTTTGACGCGCCGGGTGGCGTAATCGGGGCTGGTGCCGGTGCGCAAAATGAACGGCCAGTCGCTGGATTGGGCCAGCAGCAACTCGCGCCCCGCCTGGCGCAGGGCGCGCCCGGCCAAGCCCTGGGCCTCGCCAAAACGCCCGGCCAATTCGGTCATGCGCCCTTGCGCGACGCGCAGGTGCGGGTAGATCCACTCGTTGGATTCGTTGAGCCAGACGCGCCAAAAACCCTCCTCACCCCAACTGGAGGCGGCGGGCATGGCAACTTGCTGCGTCGGGTAGCGGCTCAAATATTCGCCGGGAGTGATGAAGGTGAAGGCCTTCTGGTCGTAGTAGGCTTTGCGCACCAGGAAATTTAGAAATTCCGGTCCTTCATACCACCAATGGCCGAACAGTTCAGCGTCGTAGGGCGAAACCACGATGGGCGGCCGGTCCATGATCCCGCCCAAGGCGCTGAATTGCTCCACGCGCGCCCGCAAAAAATGGTCCGCGTGTTCGTCGGCCGTGAACAGGGCCGCCGCGCGGTCATAGACTTGTTTATCGAGGCGCTGGCCGGTGATGCGATGATATTTGATGCCGGTAAAGCCGCGCGCGCTGGAGCCGGGCAAAAAAGGTTTGACGTAGTCCCAATCCAAATCGAAGCCGATGTCGCGGTAGAAGTCGCGGTAACGGAAATCGCCGGGGTAGCCTTCCTGTTTGCTCCAGACCTGGCGGGCGGACTCAAAATCACGTCCAAAAGCGGCCACCCCGTGCGGCGTGAAAATGGGCGCGAAAACGCCGTAGCGTGGACGGGGACGCGCCTGCAACAAGCCGTGAGTTTCGGTCACAAACCACCGAACGTTCGCCTCCTGCAAAACTTCATCGATCCCTTCCTCGAAGGCGCACTCGGGCAGCCAGAGGCCGCGCGGATCGCGCCCAAAACAATCGCGATGAAAATCCCGCGCCACCAAAATCTGGGCGCGCAAGGAAGGCGGATCGCCCGCCAGCAACGGCAGCACCGCGTGCGTGGCCGCGCAGGTCGCGATTTCCAGAATTCCGTCGTCTTCCAACCGGCGAAAGGCGCCGGCCAGGTTCCGCCCGTGGTCAAAATACGTTTTGCGCAAACCGGTGAACCGATAGTGGTACATCCACGCCAACTCGCGGAAGGAGGCGTCCCAATGGGTGCGCTCTATCTCGCTCTCGGCCAAGGCAATCAGGCCGTCCAGGTGCCGGACGAATCGCTCCTGCAACATGGGGTCCAGCAACATCGCGCACAGCGGCGGCGAGAGGCAGACCGTGAGGCGCGCCTGCATCCCCTCCTTGCGCCAACCTTCCATGATCTGGATGAGCGGCAGGTAGGTTTCGGTAATGGCTTCAAAAAGCCAGTTCTCCTCCAGGAACTTCTCGTGTTCCGGATGGCGCACGAACGGCAAATGCGCGTGCAAGATCAGCGCGAAATGCCCTGGCATGGAAAGTTGGGAGGTGGGCATGAGTGGATTATCATGTATCAACACTACAAAAAGGGACAGGCCCGCGCCTGCCGCCATCTCGTCATGTCACCTCACTAACCAGCGGCGCCTCGAGAGGTTGGTCTTGCGGATGCGCGCCAACCTCCCCTTCATAAACGGTCTGCCGGCTGAAATTCAGGATCGCCTGCCGCGTCTCGGCGCCATCGGGCGAATGCGCGGCTGCCGGCAAAGTATATTGGCCCTCCGGCAACGCGAAACGAAAGCTGAACGAGCCGTCGGGCCGCAGTTTGATCGGACGGTCGCCGATGGTGACTTTGGCGTCCGGCTCCGTCGCGCCATAAATGATCAATTCGGCGTTGACGTTGAACCAAAACCCGCGCCCCTGTTCCGCGCCGCCGGCCGGGCTGGAGATGCTTTTCAATTCCCCTCCAGGCAGCCCGCCCATGACGCCCTTGGCCGGCGGGGGCTGGCTGAATTGCGCCGCGCCGGCTGAGGATACCTGCTCTTGAAGCTGGTGTCGGATCAACTCGGTAATTTCCAGTGAGCCGATCCAGACCCGTCTGACGTGGTCCATCGAAACCACATTGGCCAGGGCTTCTTCCTGGGCGGGCGTCCAGTCGCGCTGAACTTCCTGGGGCGTCGGCAGATCGCGGAACCCTTGCGCGCGCATCTGCTGCATCGCCTCGACCAGAGGCGTATGCTCGCGCACGGCTCCTTTGACGGTGGCCAGCAACTGGGCAAACGGAATCTCCGGCGGTATGGTGGCGAAGCGGATAGAAATGTCCTCCGACAGGCTGTCCGGCGGCGTGAAGGTCGGCCCCGAACGAGCTAGCGAAACCCATTTGTGGGCGGGGTCGTGGTAGCCAAGTTCGGCCAGGTATTTCGGCGCCGGCGGCATCCACCGGCACGAACCAGGAGCGGGATTCGGGGTGGACCTGAATTTGTGACAAAGGCTCGCCTTCCGCCGCTCCGCGAAAAACGCGAAGCTCCAAATGCCCCTTGGCGGAAAGGGCGTTGTATTGCTTGAGTTGGGCGCGGCTGAAGTCCCAGTTGGCGTAGAGCCAGTGCGGATCGCGCGCTGCCAGGAAAAGTTGCCGCGTGCCGTAGGATTCCGGCAATTCCGCGGCGGCGGCAACGGCGGACACGTCGGACGCGGCGGCGGGCGTTGGACCGAGCGCATAGCGCTGGCCTGGGCCGCTGGCAACCGGGGCCGGCGGCGCATCCCCCTCCAGGAGGATCGGCGGAATTTTCAGCCCCTTGACGCGGGAAACCCGTTTTGGTTTGGCAGCGGCTAACGTGGCCGTCTTAGCCTTGGGCTTGCGGGTGGCGGCAGAGGTCTTGCGGGGTTTGGCGGAACTGGCCGCGATTTTACGCGGCCCTTTGGGAGCTTTCGGTTTCATAATCTTGATCCAACGAAGGGCGTCATACAATCAAGCAACGAGCTAGTATGGCCGAGCATCGCGTCCGCCGCAAGCCAAAGGAAGAAGTATGAAGGATAAAGGATGAATAGGATTAGCAGCCCGACGGCCGATTTCTTCCTAATTTCATCCTATCCATTCACGCTGCCAATTCTTTCCGGTGGGCCCAGACTTTCTGGAACGCTTTAACGTACTGCTCATTCAACTCCCCTGCTTCGCCGTAGAGCAGCGGCAGCATGATGTGATTCGCATTCACGCTATCGGTGCCCGGCATGGACTCGGGAATCGTCGGCGCGTGATGCCACCACTTGGCCTCGGAGTAGATTTTGAATTTGTGCTGCACCGGATAATCCCAAAAAATCACCGCCACCCCTTCGGCCGCGAGCGCCTTGATCAATCGCTCGCGCGTGAAGCCGAGTTCCTTGAAATTCATGAAAAGGATGTTCCTGTAATAATAGGTGCGCTGCTGATCCGGGCGCACGAACGGTTCGGTGATGCCTTCCAGTTGCGTGAGATGCTGGTTCAACTGCTTGATATTCGTCCGGGCAAGCGCCCTGAGCGAATCCAGTTTTTTGAGCTGCTGGCGGGCCAGCGCCGCCGCGAACGGATGCATGCGATACTTCTGTCCGAAGCCTGTGCCGTCGTAAGCCTTTATCGGACTGTCCGGCGGAAACTGCGTGATGTAATCATAATGCCCGAAGGCGGTGGCGCGCTCGCAATACTCGCGGGTCGAATACATGCCCATGCCGCCTTCGACAGCCGGCATGGCTTTGCTGGCCTGAAAACTGAAAATCCCCATCGCCCCCCAAGTGCCGGTTTTCTTTCCCTGCATGGAGGCGCCATGCGAATGCGCCGCGTCTTCCAGCACGATCAGCCCCTTTTCCTTGGCCCACTGGCAGATGCGATCCATTTCGCAGGGCATCCCCCATGAATGCATCACCGTAATGACCTTGGTGCGCGGCGTCAGTTTGCGTTTCGCATCTTCGAGATCGAAACAAGCGGTCTTGGGATCAAGGTCCACGAACACCGGGACGTAACCGAAAAAGCGCATCGCCAGGCAGGTCGCGAAAAAGGTGTAAGACGGAACCATAATCTCGCTGCCCTCCGGCAAATTGAGCGCGAAATACATGCTGGTCAGGGCGCTGGTGCCGTTGGCGTGGTTGCGCACGAAGGGCGAGCCGGTGTATTCCTGCCATTCCTTCTCAAAGGCCGGCAGTTCGGCGTAGCTGGCGGTGTAAGGATTTTCATTGTCGATGATGTCGGCGATGGCCTTCTTCTCTTCCGCGCCGTAGCGGGGCCAACGAGTCAGTTCCTTTAATTTCGCCTCGGGAAACGTCACCGTCCTGGGGCCGCCGGTTATGGCTAGTGTTTCGTTTGGCGCTGCCGCATGGCTGTAACCCGGCACCGACAAACCGGCCGCCGCCACCGCGCCCGCCTTGAGAAACGCGCGCCGTGAATATGGATTGGAATTGCTGTCGTTCGTATGTTGCATAATTTTCAATAGTTCACTTTTGTTCCAAACGGCTTTCGTTACGAAGTGAACCACTTCAGGAATGCGGGGTCAAGAACGGATTACCGTGTCGCCGCACGCAAGAATCGAACCAGATTCGTCGTGTCGGAGCCGCCGATCTCTTTAGCAATGCCCCGCTTCGGAGTCTTTCGCGGGGCCATGACGGCGGCCTCTAGGCTTTCCAACCACGCCCGGTTGGCCTCCGCGTGCGCGATGTCGGCTTCGATCTCCTCCGGATACGCCGCCGCGTAGGCCAGCGCGGCTCGGACGCGTTCCACGGTCATTTCATACTCTTTGGCAAACTCTTCCGGCCTCATGCCGCCTCGGATCGCGCGCGCCACCCAATAAACCGCCATGCGTGTTCCAGCCAGATAGCTGACGCGTCCCGCGATCGTGTCACGAAGCTCGACTTGTGGATAATCTCGCCGTCGCAAACCTTCCTCCACGCGCTCATCACCAACCTGACAAAAGTACGGTTTGACGCCTGCGATGACGCCTGCGAGCTCCTGTGCAGATAAAAGACCGGGACAGACAATGGCTGAGACAGGATTTACAGGATGAACAGGATGGATTGTCGATCCGCAGGCAACGACCAAACGTTGAGGCTGACAAAATTACGGTTTGCCCCTGTGAAACCTCACGTTCATAATAACTAGCATTTATGATTGCTAACCGGAGAAGAAATGTTCTGCTGCTCTGCTTGCTGGCAGTATCAGGAGTGGCTTTGTTGATCAATCAACGACACGAGCAACCGTCAATGGAAGGAAGCGGACCGCCACATGCAACCATGCGCCTCCTGTCGGCAGTCACCACCGAGCGTCGAACGCCTGATTGGAGCCTGATGGTTGACGAAATGAGCCCGCTGCAGCATGAGAAATTGGCAACGATGTTTAGCAACGAATTCAAGCCTGTGTTGCAAAAGTGGTGTGAGGCTTACAAGGGTCACGTAAAAATCCGTCCCGAAGACGTCAGGCTCGATCAGTGCAAGCAACGCCTGGGTGTTGAAGAGCGTAGATGCTTATACAGCTTCGTGTCTGACGATGGTAACACCCTAACATTCGCAGAATGCGACGGGACGGCGCGAATATTTTATTATATGAGCAAAAGCGGAGCGAATTCGCTCAACTCCTTGCCAGCCTCGGGCACGGTTCCAAAATTGTCGGTTCCAGTAACTCGAGAGGAGGTCGTGCAAATGGCAAAGGCGGATACGGGAATCCAGTTTGCTCCCAAGGACATACTTATACGGCCGACAGGCGCCGCGTGCTCACTGGAGGGCGGCGCATTCGTTTCCGTCGGCGGCAAACCCGACCAGTGGGACATAACCAACGTTTCACTCGTCATCGGCCCTGACAGCATGATTATCAATTACCAGGGGCCTGCCTATTAATGTTGTTCAATAAGTGCAGGCCAATTCGATGACTTGGCCGCAGGCGCATTCAATGCGAATGGCCGAAACGATCTCGCCCTGGCGTTGCAAGGTGACGGAGGGCGGGACGCATGTTTTGGCGGACGGCTCCGGCTCGCCGCTTTCCGGCAAAGGCTCGAACATGGCCTTGGCTTCGTCTTGCGCCAGGACTTTGAGCGTGGCCATTTGCCCGGCGGGAATGGGCGCGGTGACAAGGGGAATGAAGGAGTCGGAGGTGGCAGTCATGAATGGTCAGGCTTTCTTGTTGGATTGCACGTTGAGCAAAACCGTAACCCGGCGGTTGATTTCGTTGGTCGAGTCGCAATCCCGCATGGGGGCGGTGTCGCCGAAACCGGCGACCTTGGTGATTTGCCCGGTGTTGACGCCGTGTTCGAGCAACTTGCGGCGCACGGCGTTGGCCCGGTCGGACGAAATCTCCCAATCGCCGTAGTCGGCGCGAAGGGGGGCATTGCCGCTTTCGGTGTGGCCCGCCAGTTCGATGGTGAAGCCGTGATAGCGCGAAACCTCCCAGGCCAGGGTCGAGAAGACCCAGTCGCCGTAGGGGGTGAAGCGGGTGCTTTGCGGCTCGAAGATTGGTTTGTGCGAACGGTCAAATACATTGATAAGCAGACCTTCGGGGGTCATTTCCAGTTTGACCGGGCTTTGGTCCTCGCCCTCGGTTTGCAGCATTTTGAGGAGGTCCTCGTTCATGCGGCGCAACATCTTGAGTTCCATGACCGAGGCCATGTTAAAATTGCCGGAATCCGACCGCACGGCCTGAATTTCCTTGTTCGGGATAAGGCCGACGGACTCCTTGGTGACGGAGGCAAAAGGATTGCGAAAGGCGCGCTCGACGGCGTCCTTGATGCGCTGGTCCTGGGAGGTCAGCCAGAGCACGATAAAAAGGGCCATCATCGCCGTGGTGAAATCGGCGTAGGCCACCTTCCACGCGCCACCGTGATGTTTCTTGGAACTCATTGCACTGCGCTTATTTGGCTGCGGTCTGGTTTAAGGACTTGAGCATGCTTTCCAACCCGTCCGCGCTGGGTTTGACTTCGCTGGACAATCCGCGCCGGGCCACTTCGACGGCCATGATCGGGGACATGCCGCCGGCGAAACTGACGACCGAAGCGGCGATGCAGCGGATGTAGGCAATTTGCGCCATGCCGACGAACTCCATGTTGACGGCCAGCGGATTCATAAAGCCGTAAGAGATGAAAATGCCCAAAAACGTTCCCACCAGGGCGGCGGCCACCTTCTCACCGATCTTCTCGATGGGGCCGGCGATGGAAGCCATGGTAATCACAATGCCGAGCACCGCCGCCACGATGCCGAATCCGGGCATGGCGTCAGCCGCCTTGGTCAGCACTTCGATTGGCCGCTCATGTTCCTGTTCCATGGCGTGCAGTTCGATATCGAGCAGCAACTTCAAATGGTCCGGCTTGATCTTGCCGTCAATGATGGGGCGCAGACCGTTGCAAAGAAAATCCATGGCGTGTTTGTTCTTCTGGAAAGAGGGGTATTTGCTGAAGATGGCGCTGGTTTCCGGGGTCATGATGTGTTCTTCCAGCGCGACCATGCCGCCACGGCGGCCCAGCATGAATAATTCGTAAAGCGCCTTGAACAAATCATCGTAGGCCTTGCGCGTGTAGGGCGAACCTTTCAAGGCCCCAAAGATCTGCTTAAAAAGGTCAATCAGCACCTTCTTGGGCGACATCAGCACCAGAGAACCCGCCGCTGCTCCGCCGATGATGACCAGTTCCGAGAGATGCAACAAGGCCAGGGTGTTGCCGCCGGCCATCATGAATCCGCCGAGGACCGACCCAATAACAATGAGTGCTCCCAATATGATAGTCATGCGTGGCTCACAACGGGTTGTTAAAGACCTCCGGATCCTGCTTTTGCAACAGCGCCTTGATGGCCAGAATCGCCTGGGCATGAATCTGGCAGATGCGCGACTCCGTCACCCCGAAGGCCTCGGCGATTTCCCGCAACCGCAAGTCTTCAAAATAATAGAGCGCCAGCACCTTGCGCTGCATCTCGGGCAACTCCTGCAGGCGTTCTTCGATCAGCCCGGCCAATTCCCGGACCGAGGTCCATTGCTCGGGATTAGTCTGCGAATCGTCAGGGATGGCGTCATAGACGGCGCCGCCGTCCCGCTCGCTGCCTTGCACTGAATCCAGGCGGATGAAGGTGGTGGGCCGGACTTGCTCCAAGAGTTCCTCGTATTGATCAAGGGGCATTTTCATGGCTCTGGCCATTTGCCCGTCGGTGGGGATGGCCCCGGTGCGCTGGGTCAATTCCTGCATCGTCTTTTCGATCTTCCTGGCCTTTTCATGGACCGAGCGCGGGACCCAATCCAGACGGCGCAGTTCATCAAAGACCGCGCCGCGAATGCGCACCCGCGCGTAGGTCTCAAAGGAAGAGCCGGTGTCGGGATTGAAACGGCGCATGGCATTGAGCAAGCCGACCAGGCCGGCGCTGTAAAGATCATCGCTGTTGACATGGGCCGGCAAAGTCATGGCCAGGCGGCCGACGACTGTTTTGACCAGCGGCACGTATTCCTCCACCAGGCTGTTTTCCGGTATGCTGCCCGGGCCGCTGCGGGAGTAGAGCCGCCACAACTCTTGTTGAGTGGAGCGGCGTTGCTCGGAGGTGGGAGGGGAAGATTCGAGATCGCACAAAGTCGCGCTCATGTTCGTGAAACTTTCGGGGTAGTGGCTGTTGGCAGAATGGCTTGCGCGGCCTCTTCGCGCTCCTGAACTGATTGCGCCAGGCTCTTGCGCCAGGCCCGACCCCACCACCGCATCAGCAGCGCGGTGACATAGGCAGCCAGACAGCCGCGCCAGAGACTGGCCGGCCAGGAATAGCCCTGCATGAAGCTAGAACTCATGCCGACCCCCCATCCCAGGAATCCACTGACCAGCAGTAATGATTTCATAAAACTTCACTGTCGAAGCTTCACTAGCAAGACTGCTGCCATCTTTGGACAAGGGCAGCGCAGGAGCAGGAGAAAGCCTTAATCTCCGGGGCAATTGTGACGATAAGAACTTTTGGCGAGGGTGCCGGGGCGGAACAGGCGGGCATATTTTGCCGCGCCCACGGCTCGGGAAAGCGGCAAATTATTCCGGCATTACTTCTTTTCGGCCAATTCGAGGCGCTTGAGGTCCTCGGCCAGGAATTGAGCCACGTCCTTGAACTTGTTGAAGTTATCCGAGTTGAGGCTCATTAAAGTGCGGTGGGCTTCCAGACAAGTGCGAGTGACCTCGGCCTTGCTTTTGTCGGCCGTTGGGGCCAATTCTTCGTACGTGCCTGGCAAGGCGGAGGGAGGGCAGATGGTGATTTTGAAAAGGTGCGCCACGCCCAGGTTTTCCAGGACTTCGGCGATGCGCGGGTTTGGATTCATCAGCTCCAAAGCGCCGCCTTGCGGATCGCTGCCGTCGGAGAACTTCAAGCCCTCGCTGGAAAGCATCCCCAGAAACGTGCTGTCCATCATCGTGCAATCGCACAGTTCGAGGACAAAACGGCGGAAGCCACGAAGCCGGAGTTCATCGATCAACTTTTTCCAATCCAGGCTCAAATTAAAATCCGCCCGGCCCTGAAGCTTGACGCAAACCGTTTGGTCAGACACCGCCACCATCATTTTTGCCGGGAATTTATTCATCAGACAACATCTAAGTATCCCGCCGCGCGGCCCATTCGTCAAGCCGCCGCCGCATCCTGGCCGCCGGGGCGGCTGACGATGCGCACCAGCGCCTGCTGCAAGACCAGGGCCGGATCCAGGCTGCGGGAAATCAATAGCCGATTGCATTCCAGCAGCAAATCCATGGCAGTAATCAGTTCCGCCTGGGTGTAATTCGGCGCCTGGCCCAAGGCCCGGAACAACACATAAGGATTGATGGAGAGTGGGTTGAATTTCTTGTCCTCCGGCATCGCCTCCGCCGGGACCCGCCCCAACTGCGTCTTAAAGCGGCTGAAATCCTTCTCCGGCCGGATCCACTTCCGCGCCAGCATCTCCCCTACCAGGATCAAGCCGCGCACTTTGCCGATCAGGCCGTAAAGCAATCCGATTTCGCTGTGTTGCGGGTCGCGCCGCACTTCCCAAAGCTCCTCGTCCAGGCAGCGCAGCACGCGCGGCAAATTCCGGTCTCCCAAAGCGTCCCCCAACGCAAAAGCCCGCGCCTGCTTGTGGCGGGTGACAATGGCATCGACATCGGCGGTTTCGATGCGCGGACGCGGCCCGCTGTAAAGAAAGAGCTTCTCGATTTCGTTGCGCAGCGCGCGGGCATTGGGGCCGGTGTTGGCGGCCAGGCGGGCCAGCGCCTCGTCTGAAATCTCCTTGCCCAAATCCCGCAAGGCCCGCGCCGCGAAACTTTCGGCCTGCTCGGCCCAATCACGGTCCTCAGCCGACCAGCCGGCGATAATCTCGACCGATCCGATTTTTTCCAGCGTTTTGAAGAAAGTCTTGCGCTTATCCACTTTGCCGGCGCTAACCAGGAGCCGGACAGTTTGCCACGAAAACTCCTTGAGTTCGCCGGCCAGATCGGAAAGATCCTCGGTCACGGCCTGGGCGGAGGCGGCGCGCTCCTCGCCCAAGAAATTGCAGTTTTGCACCCAGATGACCTTGCCGCTGCCGAAGAAAGGAAGCGTTTGCATGGCGGCCCGCAGTTTGGACAGCGCAGCCAGCGCCTCGCCGCTGTTGCTGACGGAGGCGTCAATGGTTTCGTGGTCCATGCCGCCGATTTCCGCGGACCAGAGACGGAACACCTCGCGGGCGCGCTCTTTGACGCCGAAATCGTCATCGCCGCAAACAAGCAGGACGGGGGCCTTGGCGCTGGAAGCAGGGGGCATGGCGGGCGTTATTCAGGCTCTTCCGATTCCGATTCGCCGGTGTTTTCGCTGATGCGTTCGAGATAATCGCTCATGTCTTCGACCTGCTCGAAGAGAGCGGAGGAAACAAAAATGGGCCGTTTTTGGGCGGTGGCCAGCGCCAGGCAATCGCTGGGGCGGGCGTCGATTTCCACGATCTTGCACCCCAACTCGTTTTCCTGCTTCAAAATAAGGCGGGCGTAGTAAGTCGAGTTCTTCAACTCCGTGATAACGACCCGTTCGATGGTCACGCTGAGGCCTTTAAAAATGCTGTTGACCAAGTCGTGGGTCAGCGGGCGTTCCTTTGGGGTCTGGCGGAGAAACATGCCGATGACGGCCCCCATATTATGCTCGACCTGAATGACAAAGACCTTGCGGGGATTGCCGACGAAGATCGCGCAGCCGGTATTGGCCGGCAGAATCCCGCGAATCTCCACTGGCAGAACGTCGTTCTTCATATCATCAACATTAAACGTTCGCTGCAAAAACTCAAGCACCGTCGGCGACGTCAAACCATTGCAGGCGCGGGACAAGATAGTCACGATTAAGACGCGTTAGGAAGTTCAGACCTGTCCTTGTCCCGGAAGGACAGCCCGAGAATAGCCCAACATTTCAACTTTGAGATTCGCATTAGTTCATCCACATCTCTTCCCGCATTGTGGCCGCCAAGTCGTGCTCAAGGCCGGGCAAAATCATCCTTTATCCTTTTGCCCTCAGCCTTTAGCCTTCGTCGATGGACTTCGCTGAGAAAATTCTAACCGCTTCCACGCTTGGGCCGTGGCGCGAGAAGTTGCGCCGCGGCGGCAGGCAATTGGTCGCCACCAATGGATGCTTTGATGTCATCCATCTGGGCCATGTGACCCATCTGCAACAGGCGCGCGATCAGGGCGACGCCTTGCTGGTCGGCGTGACCAGCGATGCCGGGGTGCGCGCCCTCAAAGGCCCCGGACGCCCGCTCAACAACGAACTCGACCGGGCCGGCCTCCTGGCGGCGCTGGAATCGGTCGATGCCGTCTTCATTTTTCCCCAAACGGACGCGCGCGCTTTTTTGCAGGCCGTTCGACCGGACATCTACGCCAAGGGCGGAGATTACACCCTTGACACGATTAACCAGGATGAACGGCGGTTGCTCGAACAGTTGGGGGTCAAGATTGTAATTTTGCCGGCGGTGCCGGGCAAATCCACCACCGCGTTGGTGGAAAAAATCCAGTCGGGCACCACCGCCACAAAAAACTTGTCTTCCGACACCGGCGACTCTTCCATGTCAGACATGCCATCGGAAACATTCACCGCCAGCCGCTGGACTCGCGGCAATCATCTCTTCCCCACCACCATTGAGGTGACGGACAAAGCCGTCGTGCGGCACAAGCGCAACTGGTTCAAGACCGATGAAATGAGCGTCAGCATGCAGAAAGTGGCGTCGGTTCACATCAAAACCGGCATCGTGTGGTCGGAGATATTGATCGAGTCTTCGGGAGGAACGGACCCCATCGCCAGTCATGGCCACAGCAAGAGCGACGCCCGCCGCATCAAGGAATTGATCGAAGGTTATCAGCAGGGTCCGGCCCGCGGGTGACGCCAAACTGTAACCGAATCGTTACGCTGCCGCCATTGCGCGGGGCGCGGCCTTAGGCAAAATGGGGCCATGAAAACCAGGATATTGGTGGTGGACGACGAACCGGATGTTTTGGACTTGGTGACCTACAACCTCAACCAGGCCGGATTCCACACGGACACCGCATCCGACGGCGCCGAAGCCTTGCGCAAGGCCCGGTCCACCACGCCGGACTTGATCCTGCTGGACCTGCTGCTGCCGGAGATGGACGGATTGGAAGTCTGCAAATTGCTCCGGCGCGATGCCAAGACCAGCGCCATCCCGATCATCATGCTCACGGCGCGGGCCAGCGAGATCGACCGGATTGTCGGCTTGGAATTGGGCGCCACCGACTACGTGCCCAAGCCTTTCAGCCCGCGCGAACTGATCTTGCGCGTCAAAAAGCGGCTGGAACAAAATAGCGGCGCTCCAGCCACGGACGTTTTTGCATTCGGCCCATTGCGGGTGGATGTCTCGCGTCACCTGGTCACCGTCCGCGACAAGCGCGTCGAGTTGACGGCCACTGAATTCAAGCTGCTGACTCTCCTGCTCCAGCGCATCGGCCACGTGCAGTCGCGCGATCATCTCCTGCGCGACGTTTGGGATTACGCCACGCACATCGACACCCGCACGGTCGATACCCACATCCGCCGTCTGCGCGAGAAACTCGGCCCCGCCGCCAAGTATCTCGACACCGTCCGCGGCGTGGGCTACCGCTTCACCAACGAATCGAATTAGCGTCGCCGTTACTGCTTGATGACCCGGATTTTGATGTTGCGAAACGCGACCGAACCGTGGTCGCCTTGCAGGCCGATGTAGCCCAGGTCGGATTTGCAGAAATTGGGCATCTGGCCGAATTTGCTGCGGGCGACCCGGGCGTTGAAGTCGTCGCTGTGCAACACATATTCGAAATATTTCACGCCGTTGATGTCGTGTTCACACTTCTTCGGTGAAATGAGCAGACGGACGTGGTTCCATTCGCCCACCGGTTTGGTGGCGTCGAGGATTTTGCCGCTGGCGGCGTCCATCGGCGGCTGATACAGGGCGTAGAGCCAGCCACAGCGGACCGGGTCGGCGGCGGCGGTGTTGTCCTCCAACTGGAACTCGGGGCCGGTGGCCCAAATATAGGGGCCGTTGTCGGTGACGTGATACATAATCCCGCTGTTGCCCGCGCGCGAGATGTTGTAGTCAAGCTGCAACTCGAACCAATCAAACTGCTGGCTGGTCACAATGTCGCCGGCCTGGCGGGGATCCACGCACACCAGCGCGCCGTCCTTGACCTGCCAGCCGGGCGCGACGTCCTGCCGGTGGAAATTATGCCAGCCCTCGGCATTCGTGCCGTTGAAGAGCAATTGCCAGCCGGCGGCCTTTTCGGCGTCAGTCAAGGTGTTGTTCCCCTGCCCTTGAGACGACAGCGCCAGGAACATCAAGGAGGACGTTGAAACCAATAGTGCGTTGAAAAATTTCATGGAGTTTACATACACACCTCGCCGCCGTGAGGAAAGCGGAAAATTTCCTGTCGGATTTTGCGGGGCGCGGTTGTTTAATAGGTGAGATGCCAGTGAAATCCGATGCCCAACTGCTGCGGGAATACGCCGTGGAGAAATCCGAACCGGCCTTTGCGGAGGTAGTCCACCGACACGCGAACTTGGTTTATTCGGCGGCATTGCGGCAAGTTGGGTCTCCGGATCTGGCGGGCGAAATTGCGCAAAGGGTCTTCATGGATCTCGCCCGCAAAAGTGGTTCGCTGGCCGGCAAACTGCGGGAGGACGCTTCGCTGGCCGGATGGCTTTATCGCGCCACGCGCTACGCGGCGCTCAACTTGTTGCGCGAGGAACGCCGCCGCCACGCCCGTGAAAGGCAGGTTATGCACGATCTCCATTCCGCCTCCGAATCTTCGCCTGATTGGGACAGCGTCTCTCCACTGCTCGACGAGGCCCTTTCCGCGCTGGACGATGAGGAGCGGGACGCGCTGTTATTGCGCTTCTTCAAGAACCAGGATTTTCGCGCCGTCGGGGCGGCCCTCGGCATAAGCGACGACACGGCCCAAAAGCGCGTCGCCCGCAGTCTCGAAAAGCTGCGCGCAGCACTTCTACGTCGCGGCGTCACAACCACAACGGCAGTTCTTTCCGCCGCGCTCGCAACCCAAGCCGTGCAAGCGGCCCCGGCTGGTTTGGCGGCGACGTGGATCAGCGCCTCGCTGGCCAACGCGACGGCGGAGGTTGGCGCGACGCTCACCCTCTTAAAATTTATGAGCATGACAAAACTTCAACTCAGCCTTGCCGCAATCGTGGTCGGTGGCCTGGCCGTCACTTCGGTCATTCAACATCAAACCGAAAGCAAGATGCGCGAGGAAGCCCAGGCATTGCGCCAGCAAGTCGCCGGCCTTGCGGCCGACAACGAAAGCCTTTCCAACCGCCTCGCACAAGTCCGCGCCCCGTCGCCGCTGGCCGACGATCAATTCCGGGAACTTCTGCGGCTGCGCGGCGAAGTTGGGCGTTTGCGCGAGCAGACAAACCTTGTCGGAAAGCTGCAAGAAGAGAATCGCCGTCTTCAGTCGAGCGCCGCTGCAAGCACAGAGGCTAAGGCGGTGGAGATAGCCAGATTTGCCGCGCACCGGGCGTCTGTTGTCAACGCCGCCAAAATTATTGGATCGGCTTTTCATCTGTGGTCCTACGACCATAACGGACAATTTCCCACTAATTTCGCGCAATGCAGCCACGAGCTTGGAAACGTCACCAACTTTAGCGGGCGGGTTGCGTTGGACAGTTTTGAAATGGTGAACGTCGGCAACGTCAACCCCACGTATACAAACGCCGCCGCACTCCGTGAACTCGTTCCCCGCCAATCGCCGCTTGGAGGTTGGGAGAGGGTGTATCTTTTGGGTGACGGCGGCGTCCAAGTGGCCAGCTCGCCCGACGGAAATTTTGATGCATGGGAGCGGGACAATACCCAGCCGATCCCAACGCCCAACCAGTGAACGTCGGCGCGCCGGTTTGTGCGCTTTCCTTTGCCCCGTTTTTATGGTTCAATAGACGCGTGCTGATCGGCTCGCTTCAGTTGAAGGCTAATTTGTTTTTGTCGCCGCTGGCGGGCTACACCAACCTGCCTTTTCGCCTCGTGGTGCGCGAAATCGGCGGGCTGGACCTCGCCACCACCGACCTGGTCAACGCCCGCTCGCTCTTGGAACGAAATCCAAAAGCTTTCAAGCTCATCGAAACTTGCCCCGCCGATCGGCCCCTGGCGGTGCAGCTCTTCGGCTCCGTGCCGGAGGAGATGCGCGACGCGGCGGCGTATCTCGAAACTCTCGGCGTGGCGTCGGTGGATATCAACATGGGCTGCCCGGTGCGCAAGGTCTGCCGCGTGGGCGGCGGCTCGGCCATGATGACGGAGTTGGACCAGACGGCGCGGTTGGTGCGCGGCATGGTGCAGGCGGTCAAGATTCCCGTCACCGCTAAAATGCGTTTGGGTTGGGATGACCAAAATTTGACGGCGCCGGACCTGGCGCGCGTTTTGGAAGACGCGGGTGCGGCGGCGATTTTCGTGCATGGCCGCACGCGCGAGCAGGGCTTCGGCGGCGCGGTCAACCTGGCCGGCATTGCCGCGGTCGTGCGCGCCGTCCGCCAGATTCCCGTCATCGGCAACGGTGACATCACCACGCCGCAGGCGGCCAAAATGATGCTGGATGAAACGGGTTGCGCCGGCGTGAGCATCGGACGCGGGGCGCTGTATCATCCGTGGATTTTCCGGGACACCGTTGAGTTTCTGCGCACGGGCCAATCGCCGCCGGAGCCGGATTTCGAGGAGCGCCTGGGGGTCATGCGGCGGCATCTGGATTTGATGGTGGATGTTTTCGGCGAGGAGCATGGCTGCCGCATGTTTCGCAAAATTGGCCCGTGGCATTCCAAGCGGTTTGGCCCGGCCAACGAGTTCAACAAACGCATCGTCAAGCTGTCCTGCCTGGCGGAATTCAACGTTATTCTTGACGATTATCGCCGCTGGCGCCTCCCCTTCCTTGACAACGACGGACGGCTCATGCCCCGTTACCGCCCGCGCCTGGCGGCGGCTTCGTTCATGCGCGAACCGGCCTCGGCGCAACGCGCGGAAATTCCCGTGCCCAAAGGGCCGGTGGAAGTCTGGTGAGCCTCAACGCGGGCGGGGATGGTGATGGTGAAAGAGCGTGGCGCGGTTGGCGTAAAGATACCAGACGATAAGGATGTTGACGATCATCACCACCAGCATGTAGAAGGAAAACTTCTTCGCCAACTCGAACATTTCAATGGGCACGAAAAAGGCCGATTCCCCAATGGCCAGCCATCCGGCCCAACCGGCGCGGTAAAGCATCCCAATGCCTTCCACCAGCGGAAAGAGCGAAAAGAGCATCGTGCCCACGGCCAGATGATGGATCTGCGGCACGGTCACATCGGCGATCTGCGCGGCGATGTGCTGGAAAAACTTGTTTTCCGGGTGGATGCTGAGCCGCTCGAAAACATGCTCGAGGAACGGCTGCTTCAGCAGGTTTTCCCATTCGTTGGGCAAGTTATGCGTGGCCCGCATATAGAGGGCGACGCCAAAAGCGAAAAACAGCACGCCCTTGATTATCTTGAAGAAAATAATGGCATAGAGCGTCGGGGCGCGTCTGCGCAAGGCCTGCTCCGCTGCGACTGAGAGTCCTGGCGCCGAGGCGCCGGCCTGCGATGACATTATCTAATCCTCTCCAAAAGAAGGGCTGGCAGCTCGCTTATTTTCACGCGACTTTGTTTCATGGTGTCCCGGTCACGCAACGTAACCGTGTCCTTGAGGCTCTCGCCCTGCTCGCCCAGAGTGTCAAAGTCTATCGTCACCCCAAAAGGCGTGCCCGCCTCATCCTGCCGCCGGTAACGGCGGCCGATGGCGCCGCTATCGTCGTAAAAGACATTCATCAGCGGGCGCAGCAATTCGTGGACTTGCCGCGCCTTGGCCACCAGTTCCGGGCGGTTTTTGAGCAGCGGAAAAACCGCGACTTTGAGCGGGGCGATGCGGGGGCTGAAGCGCATGACGACGCGCTTCTCCAATTTCCCCTTGTCGTCCGGCGCCTCGTCCTCGGTGTAAGCGTTGCAGATCAGCGCCAGCGCCAGGCGGTCCGCGCCGGCGGAAGGCTCGATGACGTGCGGGACATAAATGCCGCTGGCCAGGGCGGCGGCTTCCTTGCGCGCCTGCCGCTCGGCCTGCTCCGCCGGTTCGTTTGTTTTGACAAGATAGGCGCGGCGGTTCTCGTAATAGCGATTGGACAAGGCCGTCTTCTTCGCCTCGTCCAGCCTGGCCCAGGCCGCCTTCAATTCCTCGTCAAAAACGGTCATGGACTTGCCGGAAAAACGCTGGTGTTGCGAAAGGTCAAAATCGCTGCGCGCGGCGACCCCTTCCAGTTCCTCCCCGGTCAATTCGCCTTTGTCGTCGCGCTTGCTGAAGGGGAATTTGTAAAGAATATCCACCGTGGCGCGCGCGTAATGGGCCAATTCCTCCGGCTTTTGCCAGTACTCGACCAGGCTGGCGCGGGGCAGGCCGATCTCTTCATAGAACGCCAGACGTTCCTCGACCCAGTATTTGTGCCACAACTCCCAGCCCCAATTGGGCTGCGGACGGCCCGGATGCCCGGAGCCTTCGGGCCGCGCCACGCTGCCGGCGATAGCTTCGACCACCTCATCGGGGCGGATGAAAAACTCCAATTCCATCTGCTCAAACTCGCGCGAGCGGAAGGTGAAATTGCGCGGATTGATCTCGTTGCGAAAAGCCTTGCCGATCTGGCAAATGCCAAAGGGCACCTTCTGCCGCGACACTTCGGCCACAGTTTTGAACTGGGCGAAGATGGCCTGGGCCGTTTCCGGGCGAAGGTAAGCGACGTTCTCCGCGCTTTCCACCGGCCCGACATACGTCTTGAACATCAGGTTGAACAGGCGCGGCTCGGTCAGAAGACTGCCGTTCTCCGGGTTATAGCGGGTGGAATTCTGAATGTTCTCGGACCGTTCCCCCAGCAAACGGGCCTCGCGCAAACCACGCTGGCGGTAGAATGTCTTGGCGGCTTGGCGGGCGCGCTCGATATGTTTGAGTTCCGGCACCAGGAACGAATACGGTTCGTTGCAGGTCTTGGGTTTTTCCCCGGCTTCCGGCCCGCTCTCCTCCGCACCGGAGTAGTGGTAGGCCACGCCGCTTTGGGGATCGATCTGGTCGGCCCGGTATCGTTTTTGGGTCAGGAGGCAATCGACCATCGGATCGGCGAAGGTGGTGGTGTGGCCGCTGGCTTCCCAGATTTTCGGGTGCATGATAATGGTCGCCTCCAGGCCCACGACGTCGTCGCGCAGGCGGGTCATGACGCGCCACCAGTACTCCTTGAGGTTGCGTTTGAGTTCCGCGCCCAGTGGGCCGTAATCCCAAAATCCATTAATGCCTCCATAAATTTCGGAGGACTGAAAGACCAGTCCCCGGCGTTTGCACAAGGAGACAATCCGTTCCATCACATCATTAGCCTTGGATTCGACCATACCGTTGCAGTGTTCGGCAAACCTGCCGGGAAGTCAAGGCGGGCGCTTCGAAGCATTCATGTGCCTGAATTGATCTCATCGACGAAAATATCGACGGTAATGAGCCTCCACGAACATCTGTTTACCCGCCCCACGGCTGTGGAACCGCTCATGCCGGAAACCTCAAGAGCCGAGCTGGCGGATTTGACCTGCGAGATTTTGCACAAAGCGGGTTCCCTGTCCGCGCAAATTCCTTCTCCCGTGGTGCGAATACGCGCCGCGGACCTCGTGCGGGAGATGAACAGCTATTATTCGAACCTGATTGAAGGGCATAAAACCCTGCCGCGCGACATCGAGAGGGCCATGCGCCAGGATTTTTCAAAAAACCCGGAAAAACGCGCCAGTCAGCAATTGAATCGCGCTCATATTGAGGTCGAGAAACTGATGCTCGAACGCCTGCAAAAGGATTTGGAATTATCCATCCATTCAGCGGATTTTCTTTGCTGGCTGCACCGGGAATTTTATCAGCGGTTGCCGGAGGAATTGCATTGGAGCAGCGACCGCAGCGGGAACAAATTCAAAATTGAACCGGGGGTTTTGCGAAGCTTTGAAGTGGACGTTGGAGCCCACCAACCGCCGCATCATCAGGCTCTGCCGCAAATCCTGGCTCGTTTCGGGGAGGCTAATGGAAGCAACGCCATCCTCGCTACTGAGCAATTGGCAGCCTTGGCCGCTGCTCACCACCGCCTGGCATGGATACACCCCTTCGGCGATGGCAACGGCCGCGTCACTCGCCTTTATTCGCGCGCCTGGCTCGCGCGGACCGGGGTTGACGCCCTGGGCTTGTGGACTCTTTCACGCGGACTGGCGCGCCAGCGCAAGGCATACTATGAACACCTCAGCGCGGCCGACCAGAAGAGGTGGAACGATCTGGATGGCCGGGGCAATCTTTCCGACCGTGCCTTGGGCGGGTTCTGCGTGTTCATTCTCCAGACAATCCTCGACCAGATCGAGTTCATGACCGGGCTGTTCCAATTTGAAAACCTCGCCAGACGGATTGATCACCATTTACAATTCGAACAAATCCAACTTGAGGCAAGAAATCGGGAGAGGCTTTCCAGACTGTTGAAAGCCGCCCTGCTGGAGGGCGAAATCGAGCGCGGACGCGTCGGTGAGATTGTCGGGTTGCGCGGCACCTCTGCCAGACAGATAATCCGTCTGGCTTTAAGTGAGGGATTACTTGATTCCGCCAGTGAAAAGGGTCCGCTTTCCATCGTCTTCTCCTCCAGGACACTGGAAAGCTATTTTCCCAAACTATACCAGGATTTGCCGGTCGAGGAATAATTGAGTTCCCGACCGAAGCCGCAAAAAGGCGCTGAAGTCGCAAGACTTTTCGACAGGATGGGAAATGGATACGGAATGGATTCCCGATCCACCAAAGTTTCAGCGACGGCGAAGGGTTGCTCGACCTGTGAATCTTACCTGCCGCAAGCAAAGCCGGCGGAGACGGGTCATCTCATTTAGGAGAAGACTTCTTACCACGGATTTCACTGATATCACGGATGGAAAACACGTCGTTTCTGATCCGTGCCATCCGCGAAATCCGTGGTTGCTTTTTTTGGTTGAGAATTCGGGTGGTTGGCCCATTGCATGACGTTGGCGGGGGGGCGGGAGTTGGAGAGTTCTTGCGCCATGAAACACATGTAGGGATCGATGTGGCGGAAGAAATGTTTGTAGCCGGCGCAGAGGTAGTTTAAGCCCGGTTCGCCTCCGGGGGTGCGCGTGAAACGGTGCTTGGGACATTCCCCGTGGCAGGCAAATAGGACTTCGCATTCGCGGCATTGGCGGGGAAGACGATCACGTTTGTCCTGGCCGAATTTCCATTGCCTGGGGGAGTTGGCCAGGGTGGAAAGGGGGTCTTGCATGATGTTTCCAAGGCGATGCTCCGAGTACACGTAATGATCGCACGAGTAGAGGTCGCCGTTGTGCTCGAGCACGGTGGCGTCGCCGCAGGTTTCGCGGAAGACGCAGAGGTTTGGAGCCAGACCGACCCAGATTTCCAGGGCGACGTCGAAGGTCTGCACGTAGGCGCGGCCGACGTCGTGGCGCACCCATTCGTCAAAGATGGCGCAGAGGAAATGGCCATACTGCGATGGTTCGACGGACCCGGGGGAAACTTGCGCTTCTTCGGCGGCATCGGGGGCGACGAGGAGCAGGCCGTCGCGGTTGGGAACGGCGGCCACGCGCTCGACGGCCGGGATGAATTGCATGAACCCACTGCCGGCTTCCTTGAGAAAACGATAAATCTCCAATGCGTGATCGGCGTTGTGCCGATGAACCACGGTGAGGGTGTTGAATTCCACCTGGTGTTTTTTCAGATGCTCAAGACCGCGCAGCACGCGCTCGAACGACGGCTGGCCGCCTTTGCTGACGCGAAGGCTGTCGTGCAATTCGCGCGGGCCGTCGATGGAGAGGCCCACCAGAAAATGGTTTTCGGCGAGGAAGGCGGCCCATGGGTCATCCAACAAAACGCCGTTTGTTTGAAAGGCGTTGATGATTTGTTTGCCGGCGGCGTAGCGCTTTTGCAGCGCCACGGCTTTGCGGAAAAAATCCACACCCAGCAGGGTCGGTTCACCGCCCTGCCAGGCGAAGCTCACGACTGGCACGCGCTGGGCTTCGATATATTGCCGGATGTAACTTTCCAGCACGCTGTCGGGCATGGTCCAATTGGAGCGGCCTGGGTAGAGCTTTTCCTTTTCCAGATAAAAGCAATACTTGCAGTCCAGGTTGCATAAGGGACCCGTCGGCTTGGCCATCACCGCAAAGGCGTCCCGCCTGGATGTCCCCTGCCCTTTTTCAGGCTCAGGTGGTGGCATCGGTCGTCTGATCTCCGGTTTCTTGGCGCAACTCCGCGATGCGATCCAGCAGTTGTTGCGTCAGGGCCGCGAAGCCGGGCTGGCCGTAGAGGTTGTGGCGTTCTCCGGCGTCGTGCAGCAGGTCGTAAAGTTCAAATTCCTCCGGCAACTCCGGAAAAGCGGCCACCTTGTGCCAGTGGATCAACTTGTAGCGCTCGGTGCGGACGCCCCGATGAGGACGCACGTGCTCATAATCCGGATATTCGTAGTATTCGTAGAGCCAATCCTTGCGCCAATTCTCGGGTCGTTCACCTCTCAAAAACGGAACCAGACTCCGCCCCTGCATGGGCGCAGGCACCTGGAGGCCGGCCAATTCGAGCATGGTCGGCGCAAGGTCCACGTTCAACGCCATCTGCTCGCAGCTTGAGCCGGCTTTGACCATGCGCGGATAGCGCACCATGAGCGGAACCCGAATCGAAGGCTCGTGCATAAGACGTTTGTCGTAGCAGCGCCATTCGCCCAGGAAAAAGCCGTGATCGGAAGTGAGCAGGATAGCGGTGTCGTCCATCTGGCCGGACTTCTCCAGCACTTTGAAGACGCGCCCGACGTTGTCATCGTTGTCCACGACCCCGGCGTAATGATTCTTGACCAATTCCTCCAGCGAGCGCGGATCGTCGCTGCCCAGGACGGTGGTGCCGATTTTGTTTTTGGCCTGGATAAAGGCGGTGGGCTTGCCCGGCCAGCCCTTCAAATCATCGTCGAACGTGGCCGGCTTGGGTATCTTGACGCCATTGTAAAGATCCAGCAGCCGCCGGGGCCGGTAAAACGGAGCGTGCGGGGCGTAGAACCAAAGAAGCAAACAGAACGGTTTTTCACGCTTTTGTTCCAGCCAGGCCAGCGCATGGTCAGTGACCACGTCATCCACGAAACCTTGGTAGGTTTTTGGCTCGGAAAATTTGCCCGCAATCCCTTCGGTCAAAACCGGATTATGATAATCAGTGGAACCTCCGAAGCCAAAATAGTAGTCCCAGTAACGGTCTTGCAGCGCCCCCTTGACGTGGGACTTGCCCAGGAATGCCACCTCGTAGCCCGCGTCGTGCAGCAGTTGAGAAACCAGCGGAACATTTTCCGGGATGGCCCGGTTCCGATTATCCACCGTGCCGGTGGTATGGGAATAAAGCCCGGTCAAAACGCTGGCCCGCGACGGCAGGCAAATGGCATTGACGACAAAAGCATTCCGAAAAGTCATCCCCTCCTTCGCGATCCGATCCTGATGCGGCGTCTTAATGATCGAGTTGCCCGCGCAACTGAATTCGTCGTAGCGCACGCCTTCGCCCAGGAACACCACGAAATTAGGTTTGCGCCCCGTGGCAGAACCCTGCGCGGCGAGAGTCTCCAGTGAATCCGGCCCCAGCGCCAAGGCCAGCCCGCCCACCGCCCCGGCGCTTGTTTTGAGAAAGGAACGCCGCGATTGCTTCGCGTCATCGTTAGCCTCCAGAGGTTGGTTGCTCATGACGCTATTGGGCGGTGTTGTTGGGGTCTGCGACATAGTTGATGAGAGATTTTAGCAGGATTGCAGGGCTTGGCCAGCGATTATTTTTTCGCGCCTTCATCGCTGCCTTTTGGATAATTGAAGGCGATGTTCGTGTAGGTCGTGCCGTTGACTGTGATTTCCTTTAGCATGGCGTCGAACTGTGGGGTGGTCTTGAGCCAGTCGGCCTGGGCTTCGAACTGGGAGGTGTCGCCGACTTTCTCGCCGGTGGCGCGATTGGCGACGGCTTGAAGAATGAGCTTTTCGCCGCGTCCGGCGATTTTGGCGGTGACTTCCAGCGAAGGAGCGGAAATGCGGACAAAATTTTCCATTTCACCATCGAGCACGTAGGCCTGAAGCTTGCCGTTGGCCGCGTCCAAAACAAATTCAACGTGATTCGCCTCGTCGCCCAGTTCGACGGGAGCGCCGCCGTGCGGAGGGTGGTGCTCATGGCGCGCGGTGGCTGCATTGGGCGGCGCGGCGGTCTCGGTTTTCGAGCAACCGCCCGCCAACGCGAGGGCCAGCATCAGGCAGAAGGCTCGTATTGTTTTCATCAAGACTGCGGCGTGAGGTTGGAGGAGACGTCGGTCCGGTAAGCTTTGACGGCCGGAATGATGCCCGCAAAGGCCCCCAAGCCGATGATCGCGGCGGGCGCCCAGAGCATCACGGGATTAAACGTGAACGGGTCCAGCACGACGCCGGTCTGCGCGCGCATGATTTCAGAGACCATCGCCATCAGCCCGCCGTAGATTCCGAACGCCGCCACCATGCCGAACGCGGAAATCGCCGCCGCCTCCAGGACGATGGCGGAGAAGACCGTTGCCCGCCGCGCCCCCAAGGCGCGCATGATGGCCAGTTCGCGCCGGCGCTCGTTCATGGAGTTGTAAATGCTGGCCAGAATGGAGGCGGTGGCCACCAGCGCCACCAGCCAGGCAACCAAGGCCAGCACGCGATCAAACCAACTGATCTTGTCAAACAAATCCGCCATGACCCGGCCAATGGGCCAGGCGAAGGTCAGCCGGTTGCCCTGCTTGTTGTACATCATATCCATGCGGAAACCCGCCATGGCGCTGCCGGCCTTTAATTTGACCAGCACCGCGCTGATGTCCGTCGCGGCCTTGGGATCGTGGCCGCTCATGCGCTGGATGCCCGCCAGGGGAATCCATATCACCCGGTCCGCCGGCGTGTTCGACGGCTTCAACACGCCGACCACGACATACGTTTCGGAATGCTGGTTCTTCTCGTCGAAAATCAAACCGTGAAAGGGATGAAACGTGTCGCCCACTTTGAGATTCAATTTGCGCGCGGCGAAATCGCCCACCACCGCCTCGTGCCGGCCGGGATCAAACCACGCTCCGCCCGGTTGCAGCGCGAATTTTTTGCCGGGCCAATACTCGCTCTTCTCAAAAAGATCGGGCGTGGCGCCGACGAGGCGATAGCCGCGATAATTGTCGCCCACCGCCAAAGGCACGGCCAGTTCCACGTTGGGATTGCTCTGAATGTCCAAAAAATCCGTCCAAGGCAGATTGCCTGGCGAAGACTCCATGTTGAAAATGGCGTTGAGCACCAGTTGCAGTTTGGAACCGCGCGCGCCAAGGACGGCGTCAAAACCCTCGTTGATGCCGGTGAACGTGGCCTGCGATTGGGCTTTGACGATCCATACGGTCAACAATAATCCTCCCGCCAGCGCCACCGAGGCTGCCGTCACGAAGGTCGAAAGCGCGTGCTGGCGCAAGCTGCGCCAGACAATTCCCATCAAGTTCACGCCGCCGCCTCCTGCGCCGTGGCGCGGTTGATTTTGGAAAAATCCTGCACCTTGTCAAATTGGCCCAGCACTTCGCGGTCGTGGCTGACGAGCAGGAGCGCCGCGCCATTTTCGCGGCAGGCCTGCCGGATCAAGGCCAGCGCTTCGCGCGCGTTTTTGTGGTCCAGATTGCCCGTCGGTTCATCGGCCAGCACCAGTTTCGGGCGGTTGGCCAGCGCGCGCGCCACGGCCACGCGCTGCTGTTGTCCGCTGGACAATTGCCGGGGCCGATGGTGCAGGCGCTCGCCCAAGCCGACGCGCTTGAGCAATTCCTCCGCAAAGGCGCGATTGACCCCCGCCCCAAAGGACATGCCCAGCAAAACATTATCCAAACAGGTGTAGCCCTGAAGCAGGTTGAAGGTTTGAAAAATGTAACCAATCGTCCGGGCGCGGAAACGGTCGCGTTGGGCTTCGCTCAAAGAGGAAACGGCGGCGCCATCAATTTGGATAACTCCGGCGTCAGGCCGCAGGATGCCGGCTATCAAATTGAGGAAAGTCGTTTTGCCCGAGCCGCTTTCGCCCGCCAGCACGACTTGTTCCTCCCGTTGCAACGAAAACTCGGGGACCGCGACGATCCGATGCCGGGCGCCATCCGGCGCAAGGAATGCCTTCTCCAATCCCGTAATTTGCAGCAGTGGTTCTTTAATAGTATTTCCTCTTAACCCGGGCGGTTTGGTTGGACGACGGCCAGGCCTTTCAACAAATCCAAGGCCCGCGCCAGCGCCGGATCGATTACCACCGGCGCCGCTTCCGGCGCGTCCAATCGCGCGGAAATGTCGGACGGTCGCTCTTCATTGCGACGTTCGCGAATCAGTTCCACCTCGTTCAGGCGCGGCTGTTCCACGTCTGCTTTGACGGCGACGTCCGCTTTCGCGACCGGAGGCGGGTGCAAAACTTTGAACGGGTCTTGCAGATATGCGCGTTCGTCGTTCAGGCTCGTGTTGATGGCGATGTCCGGGGCGACGGCCTGGGACAGATCTTTGCCGGAACCGAACTTGACTGACGCCACTGCCACGCGCAGCTTGCCTCCGTCGCGCAACGGAAATTCCCTGAAAACGCTGGCTTGCCCGGCGGTCTGGCCGCCCAGGATCAACCCCACGTCCGTGTCCCGCAGCGCGGCGGCAAGGGCTTCGGCTGCGCCGGCGGTTTGGGCATTGACCAGGATGGCCACGGGAATGGTGATCGCATCAGCCTTGAGGGTCGCGTGCGCCGAACCGGATTGCCAATCCAGCAGCGGGCGGTCGGAACTGAGAAAACAATCGGCCAGTTTGGCCGCCGCCGCGTAATCGAATCCGCCGGCAAAACGCAAATCCAGCACCAGCGCCTTGATCTTGTTGGTGGCGATCATCTGGTTGTAAGCGGCCCGAAAAGCCTCAGGCAACGCGGACGTCACGGCGGCGACGTGGAAATAGGCAAAGGATTGGTCGAAGACACGCACTCCCGCCAGCGGAGCGGCATTGGAGGCGCCCGCCTCGGTGGCGACCAGGCTCACCCGAGGTTCGAGTTGCTGGATCAGGCCCAGCACGGCGGCGCGGTTCAATTCATTCGTGCTGACCCCTACCAAGTTTGTGCTGAGGATTTGATAGACCTCCTGGAAGTTCGGCGTGGCGGGAGTCGGGTCGGCTCGGGAAGTTCCGGCCGCCAGCAAAAGGCAAATAATCAGATTGCGTGTTTTCATCCTTTTCAAGGCTCACTCTTTGAGGTGCCAAAATGCTTTTGCGCCAATATCGCGCCGATATTGCGCGCCGTCGAACTGTATTTTGTCCACGGCCTGGTAGGCGCGCGCGCGCGCCTCGGCCAGGGTGCCGCCCAAGGCCGTCACCCCCAACACCCGGCCGCCAGCGGTCACGATGTTGTCCCCGTCCCGGGCCGTGCCGGCGTGGAAAATTTTCGTGTCCGGCAATCGGTCCGCTTCCTCCAATCCGCGGATAACGCTTCCTTTGCGGACAGCGCCGGGATAACCGGCCGAGGCCATGACCACGCAAACGGCCACGCCGCCAAAGCGGGGTTCGCACTTGGACAAGCCGCCGTCCACGCACGCTTCCAGCAAGTCGAGCAGGTCGGTTTCCAGGCGCATCAGATAGACCTGCGTTTCCGGGTCGCCAAAGCGGGCGTTAAATTCCAGGATCTTGGGACCATCTTTTGTCAACATGACGCCGGGATAGAGAACACCGCGGAAATCAATCCCTTCCTCCTGGCATCCTTTGCACCACGGGGAGAGGACGTTGGCGGAGACTTTGCGCAATGCGCTCGCGCTCAGGAAAGGCGTCGGCGAATAGGCGCCCATGCCGCCGGTGTTCGGCCCGGTGTCGCCTTCCCCGATGCGTTTGTGATCCTGCGAAGTGGGGAAAAGCAGGGTCGTCTGGCCATCGCACAGGGCGTGCAACGAAACCTCCATCCCTTCCAGCAATTCCTGGATGACCAGCCGGCTGCCCGCCGCGCCAAATTTTTGCCCCACCAGCATGTCGTCAATCGCCCGCCCGGCCTCGTCCACCGAATGGCAAAGCAGGACGCCTTTGCCCAAGGCCAGGCCGTCCGCCTTGACGGCGCATTTTCCACCCAGTTCGGCGGCGAACTCCCTGGCCGGGCCGGCGGCGGAGAAAACCTTCGAGCGCGCGGTGGGGATGCCATGCTTCTCCATGAATTCCTGGGAGAAAGCCTTGGACGATTCGAATTGGGCGGCCTTGCGGTTCGGCCCCCAGATGCGCAGTCCATGTTGTTGAAAAAGATCGACGATGCCCAGCGCCAGCGGATTGTCCGGCCCGACGACGGTGAGATCGATGTGGTTGTCCCTAGCCAGGGCGAGCAAGGCGGGCAGGTCTTCGGCCGGGATGTTGGCGCACTGGACGGGCGAGCGGCTGGCGGCCAGTGGCTCGGCGGCGATGCCGGCGTTGCCCGGCGCGCACCAGAGGCCGGTGACGCGCGGCGACTGCGCCAGTTTCCACACCAGCGCGTGTTCGCGTCCGCCGGAGCCAATGACCAGTATTTTCATAAAAGAAACACCAGCATGGGCAATCCGGCTATTTCTGGAAAGCGCGAACTTTTGCGATCAGGCCTTTAATTTCATCGTCGGTCAGTTCTGTAAACGCCTTCATTTTGACTTGATCGCGGCGCTTGAGGCCCTCCTTGAGAGACTTGGCGGCGTGGGCATCGGTAAACGTGGCCTGGAATTTCGCGTCCGTAAAATCCTTCAGAACCAGTTTCCTGCCATCGGCGCCGTGGCACTCCTGACAACTCTTATAAGTGGCGAACAAATCACGCCATTGCTCCGTCCACTTGCCGTCGGCGCCGTGGCACGATTTGCAGTGTTTGTCCCAATTCGCCGTGACATCGGCGGCGGAGAGGGCTGCGGTGGTGGCCGCGAGAACCAGGGCGGTAAGAAGAGTTGGCACTTTCATGGCGCTTGGAATTGAACTTAATGGTTGAGGCGAATAATTGCTATGGCACCCGCAACGGATGCGGATAAGTATAAGGTGAATATCCCACCTTCGCCACGTTGGTAAAATCCCGTCCGGCTTGTAAAAAGAGTGAAATCGGCGGCATGTTGCTCGTGTTCCACGGCGGGGGATTTTGGTCGGTAAAGCACGACTGGTTTTGATTGGCTGCATAGCCCTCTGTCCCTGGATTGCTGGCGGGCAGTCCCGGATTGCTCCAAATGCAAACCGGGTCGGTAATGGGTCCGTTGCTCCAGCTTTGCCCAACCTGATGCGGGGCTGGATAATTCGTGTTGCAGCCCAGCCGATATGGATACATCACACAGAGTTCCAGATCCGATTTGGCGCCCCACCACGAGGAACTGATGCTGGGCATGGTGTTGCTGAAAACAACCCCGGTGCCGCCGCGCTGGAAAAAGAACCAGTTCATGTTAAAAGTCGCCTGACCGCTGTTAACGAAAATAAAAGTGTTGTTGTATTCCTCAAAATGCCGGACACCCCAGGGCGAGGTTTCCTCGCCGTGCGAAGCTGTCGCGGCGTTATCAAACATGCAGTGGCGGACCACGATGCGCGAGTTATCGTCAAAGTCCGTTCCCTGCAGATACAAGCCGGCCTCGTAACAGTCTTCCATATAAAAATTGTTGGTTCCGCCAACGTCCGCCATGCCCATGGTGGAATAGGTGCTCCACGAAGCGGTGTCCCACACCAGTTTGCAGGTCAGCCCCTCGTCATTATTGCCGGCGCCGTTATGATTCACGCCGGAATCAAAATGGTTGTCGAAGGAGCAGCGATACACGATGCCGTGATTGCTGCGGGTTTCGATGGCCCTGGCCCCGAGGTTGGCCACCTCGAACCAGCAATCATGAATCAAGGCCATTCCGCCGCCATTGCTAATATCAACGCAATCGCTGTTGGCCGTGGCATTGGACGCGGTCACTATCTTCACTCCGGCCAGGACAACATTGCCCAAACTTGGTTCGTTCAAGGTGATGGCCGCGTTAGCGCCATGGTTGGTGATGATGGTGGCGCTGGCGGTCCCAAAGGTCCACCAGCTAATCGTGCCACTGCCGCCCTCAACCTGGGTGACATTCAAGGTCAGATTAGTCCCGTTAAAACTGGTCACGGTCCCCGTCATATTGGTGGCAGGAGTGCCAAACGCGTTGCCGTCTTCGCCTGCCGCCGTATAATAGGCGGTGACCATCATTCCGTTGGTGACCGTGACAAACCCGCTGTTGTTAGCCAGCACAAAACTTTTGCTGCCCATGCCCACGCTGACCGGCGTGGTGGAGTTGCCAAACAACGCGCCCGCGCCCGCGCCAACGATGTGGATCGCGCTGCTGCAGGTGATGCCGTTCGTCCAGTTGAAAGTGCCAGCGGGGATGAGAACAGTATCTCCGTTAACCGCGGTATTGATTGCCTTCTGGGTGCCAGTATCGGTGCCGTCGCTCAAATAAATATTGCCGCCTAGATAGAAGCTGTAATACATCGCCGCTTGCGCTGAATTGATGACGTTGCTGTAGGAGAATGTGCCGTCGGCATTGAACTGGTTGGTGGCGATACGCGTCCACTGCGCAACCGGCATCGACAGGTCAGGCGAATACAGAATCACGTAGGTGGAATTCGAGCCGCTCTTTGGGTTGATGCCATTGATCACCACATTGGCGCCCGACTGGCTCACATTGGTAATCTGCGTTGACTGAGCGGAACTTTCAAAGGCCGCTCCCCAGAGCGCCGCGACAGCCAGGAAACCAGCGAGATGAGGAGTTAATTTCACGTGCGCAAGCCTTTCCATGGGGCTGTAGTTCAGGACGGTGGCAAACCTAAAGCCGCGCATCCTTAAAGGGCTATTCATGGCCGCAACTATAAATCCCACGCATGGCGAAAGCGACGAAAAAATGGGAAATCCTGCGCGGGGCAACCCGCACCTAAAGCCAAAGCGGACAACGGAATCCTCGGCAGCAATGACGGGCAGAGGAATGGGAAGACGAAGAGTTCTCAGATATTCCCCTGCCCGTCATTCCTCTGCCGAATCCTCCCGGCCTGATGCTTACTTCTTCTTGGCGTTGGCGGACTGCTTGGCGAACGCGGCCTGCTTCTTCTGCTGCTCGGCGCTGCTGGCTTTGGATTGTTTCTGCGTGTTTTTCTTCTGAGTCGCTTTAGGAGATCTGTCACCCATAATATTACTTTCTTTTCTTCGTTAACTTGCCTGCGGCATAACTAGTTTCTCCCCAGGCAGCGCCATCGTAATGTCCTTGACGGCCAATGTAAAGCAGCGTCGCGTAACCTTTCCCTTTCCACGCGTCAGGCCTTGGTGGCATGATTGGCCCGGATTCCGCTGCCCGCTGAACCGACACAACCGACGCCCTGCCCGCCCGGCGGAGATTTTCGCACCACGCGCTGGACGCAGGTCAGCCGGGCGCAAGCCGACTCCCCGGAAGGCCGCCGCGCCCTGGCCGAACTTTGCGACGCCTACTACGAACCGGTCGCCACCTTCCTCCGATGCGAGCTGCGGAATGCCGATGCCGCGCGCGAATTGACGCACGACTTCTTCGCCCACGTGCTGGCGGGCGGGGCCATCGCCCGCGCCCAGCAGGAGCGCGGGCGGTTCCGTTCCTATCTTCTTGGCGCTGTAAAACACTTTCTCTCGCATCACCGCGAGGCCTGCCGCCGGCTCAAGCGCGGCGGCGGCTCGGAGAACATCTCACTCAATGATACCGATGCCGCCGGCGCCTGCGCGGTAGCGGATGCCAGCGTGCTGTCGCCCGACGCCGCGTTCGACCGGCAATGGGCGCTGACGGTGGTGGCGCGCGCCTTGGAAGCGCTCCGGCGCGAATGCGTCGAGGAAGGCCGCGCGGAATTTTTCGAGCAGGTCAAACCGTGGCTCACCGGCGAAGCCGCGCGCGGCGATCAAATGGCGTTGGCCGCGAATTGGGGCATGAACGCGAACGCCCTCAAGGTCGCCGTGCATCGTTTGAAGCGGCGCTTCCGCCAGTTGCTCAAGGCGGAAGTGGCCGGCACGCTTGATGACGCCGGCCTGGTCGAAGCCGAGATGCTCGATTTGTTCGCCGCCTTGGGAAGTTGAGGAAAAATCCGTGGTAACCAAATCACAACGACGCGTCAGGACATAGGCATGAGCGAGAATTCTCGAAATTCCTGTCCGAAATGTGGCGCGGCCCTTCCTTCCGCCGCCACCGCCAGCCTGTGCCCGCGCTGCCTGCTGGCCGAGGCGATGGTTCCGACGCAGCCCGAGCGACGAGCCTCCGAAAACGCTCGCGCCGGAGGAACTCGCGCCCCATTTTCCGCAGCTTGAAATCCTCGAATGCCTCGGGCGCGGCGGCATGGGCGTGGTCTATAAGGCGCGCCAGAAAACCCTGAACCGCTTCGTCGCGCTAAAACTGCTCGCCCCCGAGCGCGTGCGCGAAGCGAAGTTTGCCGAGCGTTTCACGCGCGAGGCCCAGGCCCTCGCCGCCCTGAACCATCCGAACATCGTCACCATTTACGATTTTGGGCAGGCGGGCGGGTTCTATTATCTGCTCATGGAATTTGTGGATGGCGTGAATCTGCGCCAGCTTCTGCGCGCGCGAAAATTCACCCCGGAGGAAGCATTGGCCATCGTCCCGCCGTTATGCGACGCGCTGCAATTCGCCCACGACCGTGGCATCGTCCACCGCGACATCAAGCCCGAGAACCTGTTGGTGGATAAAACCGGCCGCGTGAAAGTCGCCGACTTTGGCATCGCCAAAATGATCGAACCCGACCCCGGTAGGGCTGACCTGCCGGTCAGCCCTGAATTGGGGGTCGCGCAACCCGGTTCCACCGGCAACATCGGCACCCCCGGTTACAGCGCCCCCGAACAAAAAACCGACCCGCAGCGCGTGGACAGCCGCGCCGACATCTATTCCCTCGGCGTCGTTTTCTACGAAATGCTCACCGGCGAACTCCCCGGCCAGCGCCTCGAACCGCCGTCGAAGAAAGTTCAGATTGATGTGCGTCTGGATGAAGTGGTCCTGCGCGCATTGGAACAGAACCCCGGCCTTCGCTACCAGCAAGTCAGCGAAGTGAAGACCATGGTGGAGACGATTGCCACAACACCCCGCGCGTCCGGCGAATCTGCGCCGGCATCCGTCAACTTGCCGAAGGATTCTCCGTGCTGCGTCAGCACGCCCGAACACTTGCGCACCTTCCTCGGCCGCCATTTTCACCATTTCCTGGCCAAGGGGCAATTGCGCTTGGACAAAGAATCGCTCATTTTCGACAGCGGCTGGACGGTGGTGCGAATTCCCCTGTCGTCCATTAGCGCATTGGCTCTCGGAGCCTTTCCTACGTCAGTTTTCACGTTGATCAAGACGCTGGCGACGCCGGGCCTATACGTGGCGGTGACCTTTGCAGAGCAAGGCGCTTCACGCACGCTGTTGTTCACTCCAACGCCGCCGCTCAGCACGGCCAAGTCTTGGATAAGGTACCATTTTACGGGTCCCACGAAGAAGATCCTTGAATTCTCGATGGTCTTGTCGGATTGGTCTCGTGCTCTGCAAAATGCCGTTCAAGCGCGCACCGGAACCAAGCTGCCGTTGAGCCACGAGGCAAAAACTCCGTCAAAGTGGATTAACCCGGCGTGTTATCTTCTAGGCATCGCAATTGTCGCGATGTCCGGCCAGCGGCCATTCCTGAGCATATTGAAGGAAATGTGGCCCGGCCTTGTCACGACGGCGCTTGCCTCTGTCAACGCACTTCCCGGCATCGCCCGGGTTGCGGTCTCGGGTGCCATATCCCTCATCGATGCTGGTTTGTGGATTTTTGTCATGGTGTTTTGCATAAATCTGCTCATGAAACTGAGTATGGCCATTGGGCCGCTCTCGCGCAAAAGAACGATTCAATTTGCAAATTCATTTCCCCGCCAGTCCGCGGATTTTGGTCCCTTGCTAACCTTGCTGGACGGCGGAAAATACGCGGAAGCCTGGGAGTCGGCGGTGCCATGCTTTCAGCGCTCCATGAGCAAAGAGGAATGGGTGGCCCAGTTGAAGAAAATCCGGCAACCGCTGGGCCGCGTCATTTCCCGCAAGGTAATTTCCATGACGTTTCCTTCCAAGCTGCGTTCCTTGCAGGAAGCCGCTGTCGGGACGCGCTGGGAACGGAAATTTATCACCTCGTTCGACGGCCAGCGTACCGCAGTGGAAACCGTGACGTTCGCTTTGCAGCCAAACGGCGAATGGCGCCCAATCAGCTACCTCATGCGCCCGCACAAAACCGGCCGTTATTGGATATGGTTCGGGGTGGCGGGGCTTATTTTGGCTGCAATTCTGCTTGCCATTGTGTCGCGGCGAAACGGCCCAACCCAAATTCAGCGGCCTTCGTCAGCTTATCCCAAACCGAACGCTGTGCGCACTTTGACTGGCGCGCCTTTTGAGGCTGCCTCAGCATTCCAAGTCCACCTGGTCGCGCCGGAAACCACCACTGCGCCGGTCGATGTGCTTCCGAATGCCGACACCACCAACGTTCCCCGGCAATTCCGGGTCCTGCGTGAAATCCTCTTCGATGGCAGCGCTGTCGCGCAGGCAGGAATTGGCTTTGATCGGGACGGTTGGCGCATACTCCAGATGCCGTTCACTGAGGCAGGAGCAAGGCACCTTGGAGAAATCACAGCCAGCAACATCCATCAGCGGATCGCTTATGTCTATCACGGCGCGGTCTTCTTGGCGCCTTTCATTGAAACGAGAATATCAAGCGGTGTAATAATACCGATCCGCAGTCGCTTTGGCCTAAAGGAACTCCACGCGATGGTGGATTGCCTCAACCGCGCTTCAGTGCCGACAGACAAGGCATGGACTTTCACCGCGATACGTGAACGCGTGGTGATGGTCCAAACGCCAACGAACAACTCGCTCGGCTGGCTGGATCTGGAATCGGGGATACTCGCCACCAACAAAAAAGAACGCCAAGGCTACCATATCATGCTCGCCAACGGGTTTGATTTGATCGCGACGGTCGCAGAAGAACCCAGGTTTCCAGTGGTGACTGGTTTTGACATCGTGATTGAACGATTGCCTGCCAATGCTTGGGATGCCACGACCCCGGCGGATGTGATCCAAAGCTGGGATCTCATGCATACCAAGCCAGATCAGCTTATGCGTTTTGGCGCCGTTCCTGGAAAGTCGGACACTTTCCTTTTCCAAACTAAAGAAGGCGCCAAAGGCATCCTGCAAGCCTCGGCATTACTGAGGACGGGCGCGGCGTGAAGCTGCGCTACAAGCTGGTGCAAGACGGCTTGGCCTCCGGGAGCAAACCGTAGCTTACCTCATGCCGGGCAGCCGGGAAACTGAACCACTGCGCGGTAGGGCGAAACTCCGTTGAGCCTTGACTCGATTTCCACGGGCTTGCATTCATTGAATAATACTATTGTATTCCCATCGAAGCATGTTATAATGGCCCGCATGAACAATTTAAAAGAGGCTTCCAATGACCCGGAAACGGGAAAACCGCCCGCCTGCCAGCGCCCTTTCACGCGAGACTCCGCAATTACCCCCAGTCGCACCGGTCGCACCCAGTCGCACCGGTCGCACCCAGTCGCACCGGTCGCACCCAGTCGCACCGGTCGCACCCAGTCGCACCGGTCGCACCCAGTCGCACCCAGTCGCACCCGATCGCACTTTATCACGATTTGGTGCCAGCCCATCAAAGCGCCCTCGCCCGTCTTTCTTTTTTGACAGCGCGTGATATAGTCAAGTGATGAATATCATGGATCGCACTTGGAGATGGCTGGCGCCCGTGGCTGCCGCCGCCACGCTTTTGGGTTGCGCCCGGACGCCGGCGCCGGCACGTCCGGCAACAGGTGTAGCGCCGCAGCAGAATGTCCTGCGCGCGGAGTTGCCCAATGGCTTGCGCGTCGTCATCGTGCGCAATTCTCTGGCCCCGGTGGTGACCACGGTCATCAATTACCTGGTTGGCTCGGATGAGACGCCGGCCGGTTTTCCCGGCACGGCCCACGCCAGCGAACACATGATGTTCCGCGGCAGCCCCGGACTGGATGCCGCCCAATTGGCCAATATCAGCGCCGCCATCGGCGGGGATTTCGACGCCGACACCCAGCAAATGGCCACGCAATATTTCTTCACCGCGCCAGCCGAAGACCTGGACCTCGCCCTGCACATTGAATCCGTTCGGATGCGCGGCATTGATGACAGCGAGAAATTGTGGAGTCAGGAGCGCGGGGCCATCGAGCAGGAGGTGGCCCAGGACTTGTCCAGTCCAGAATATGTGTTTTACACCAATCTCCTGGCGCTGAGTTTCAAAGGGACTCCCTACGCCTGGGACGCCCTCGGCTCGCGCCCATCGTTCGACAAAACCACCGGCGCCATGCTCAAGGAGTTTCACGACACCTGGTACGTGCCCAACAACGCCGTGCTGGTCATCTGCGGCGACGTGCAACCCGACCAGGCCCTGGTCAAGGTGAAGGAACTTTTCGGCGACGTCCCGCGCGGACATCTCCCGCCGCGGCCAGACTTCCAATTCCAGCCGGTGCAGGCGCAGACCCTCAAGGTTGATACCGATCTGCCCACGGGCATGGCGATCATCGCCTATCGCGTGCCGGGGAGCGACAGCCCGGATTTCGCGGCGGTGCAGGTTTTGTCCGACGCCTTGAGCAGCCAGCGCGGCCGTCTCTACGGCCTGGTGCCGGAAGGCAAGGCGCTCTCGGCCTCCTTCTCCTACGACACGTTGACGCGCGCTGGATTGGGCTACGCCACCGCCGCCTTCCCCGCCGGAGGAGACGCGGAGAAGTTGCTGGGCGAAATGCGCGGGATTCTCGCCGCCGAATTGAAGGACGGCCTCTCCCGCGATTTGGTGGAAGCGGCCAAACGGCGCGAGGTCGCCAGCCTGGAGTTCCAGAAGAACTCCGTTTCCGGCCTGGCTATGGCGTGGTCGCAGGCGGTGGCCATCGAAGGCCGCCAATCTCCCGAGGACGACGTGGAGGCGATCCGCAAAGTGACCGTCGCCGATGTCAACCGCGTGGCGCGGCAATACCTGGAGGCCCAGCACGCCATTACGGCCATTCTCTCCCCGCATCCTTCGGGCAAGCCCATTTCGGAGAAGGGCTACGGCGGCAAGGAGTCGTTCAGCACGACTGAAACCTCGGCAGTCAAACTCCCGGAGTGGGCCGCGCGCGCCATCGAGCGCCTTGATCTTCCTCAATCCACCCTCCACCCCGTCGTCACCGTGCTCTCCAACGGCCTGAAGCTGATCGTCCAGCCGCAATCGGTCAGCGACAGCGTCAGTGTCTATGGCAGAGTCAAGAATAATCCCGACGTGGAAACGGCCCAAGGCAAGGAAGGCGTGGACGAGATGTTGGGGCAGCTTTTTTCCTTTGGCAGCCGGAGCCTGGGCCGGGTGGCCTTTCAAAAGGCGCTGGACGATATCGCCGCCAACGAATCGGCGGGCAGCGATTTTTCCCTGCAAGTGTTGGCGGAGGATTTTGAACGGGGCGTGCAATTGCTGGCCGACAATGAATTGTCGCCCGCTCTGCCGGCCAAAGCTTTTGCCGTCTTGCAACCGCCTTTGGCGGCGGAAGTGGCCGGACGACTGGAAAGCCCCAGTTACTTGCAGCGCCGCGCCGTGGCCAAAGGATTGTTTCCGGCCAGCGATCCGGCGCAGCGCCAGGCCACGCCGGAGACGGTGAAGAGCCTGACTATGGCGGACGTGACCCATTACTATCGCACTGTTTTCCGGCCTGACCTCACCACCATTGTGGTCACGGGCAAAGTGACCCCGGAACGCGCCGCGCAGGTCGTGCAGAAATATTTTGGCGCCTGGACGGCGGAAGGCCCCAAGCCGGAAACCCTCTGGCCAGCCGTCCCAGCCAACGAACCGTGGACCACCACCGTGCCCGACACCAGCCGCGTGCAGGACGAGGTGGATTTGAGCGAAACCGTGGGGTTGACGTTGAGCGATCCCGACCGTTACGCCCTGCAACTGGGCGACCACGTCTTGGGCGGCGGCTTCTACGCCACGCGCCTTTACCACGATTTGCGCGCGGAAGCCGGGCTGGTTTATTTCGTCGATGCCTCCTTTCAATTCGGCCAGACCCGCTCCATCTACACCGTGCGCTACGGCTGCGATCCGCCGAACGTGGGCAAGGCCCGCGCCATTATCGTGAGCAATTTGAAGGCGCTGCGGGAGCGGGAGGTGACGCCGGAGGAATTGCACCAGGCCAAGGGCTTGCTCTTGCGCGCCATCCCTCTCTCCGAATCCAGCGTCGAGCGCATCGCCCAGGGCTGGCTCTACCGTTCGACGCACGACCTCCCGTTGGATGAGCCAATGCAGGCCGCGCGCCACTACTTCAATTTGACAGCGCCGGAAGTCCGCGCCGCCTTCGCCAAGTGGATTCGTCCCGAGGGATTGGGCCAGGTGACGCTGGGGCCGACGACGCCGTAACACGGGCCGGGTTTCCCCTACTAACCTTAATCCTAATTCTACTCCTAATCTTAATCCAGTTTGATTACCGGGAAGAGGAGGAAGATCATGATTAAGATTATGATTAGGAAGTTTGCGTTAAGAACAATCAGCCACAAATGTTATAGTATAAGGGATATGAAAATGAACAAGCTGGTACCGATCCATCCGGGAGAAATCCTCCTGGAAGAGTTTATGAAGCCGCATGGCTTGTCACAGAATGCTCTGGCGCGGGCATTGAACATCCCGCCGCGCCGGATTAATGAAATTGTTCTGGAGAAGCGCGGCATTACGGCGGACACGGCTTTGCGACTGGCTCGCTACTTCGGCACAACGGCTGAACTCTGGACGGGATTGCAAGCGGATTATGATTTGCGTCTGGCCCGATATAAGCGCGAGCACCAAATTGAGCGTGACGTTCAGCCGCTGGCCGCGTTGCAACCAGCGTGAAGCGGCGGCACGTCTTCAATTTCAACTTGGAACCAGCCCTGCCGCCGGGCTAACCTGTTGCCGTGGTCATTGACTTTGTCAAAATGCAAGGCGCGGGGAACGATTTTGTCCTTATCGACAATCGCTCACGCCAGGTTCAGTTGCAGCCGGCGCAGATCGCAGGGCTGTGCGACCGGCATAAGGGCGTCGGCGCGGATGGCGTGTTGCTCCTGGTGCCGTGCCCGTCGGGCAAGGCGGACTGGGCCTGGGACTTTTTCAACAGCGACGGCAGTTCGGCGGAAATGTGCGGCAATGGCGCGCGCTGCTTCGCGCGTTTTGTGCGCCGCCTGACCGGCGGCGGCGCGCCGCTTTCCTTTGAAACACGCGCCGGAGTCATCAGCGCCCGTTTCCAAGGCGACATTGTGACGGTCACTTTGACGCCGCCGCGCGATTTGCGGCTGCGCCAGCAGGTGCCGTTGAGCGCCGGCCCAACCGAGATTCATTCCCTGGACACCGGCGTGCCGCACGCGGTGCTCTTTGTGCCCGAGGCAGACAAGGCGATGGTCCAGCCGCTGGGGGCGGAAATCCGCCGTCATCCGCATTTCGCGCCCCGGGGGACCAATGTGAATTTCGTCCAGGTGCTGGGACCGGGCCACATCCGCGCGCGCACTTACGAACGGGGCGTCGAGGGGGAGACGCTGGCTTGCGGCACCGGGGTCACGGCCTCGGCCCTGATCGCGGCGGAACTGCGCGGATTTCCATCGCCGGTCCGGGTGCAAGTGCAGAGCGGCGACACGCTGGAGGTCAGCTTTGATCGGAACAACGGGGCCTTCGCCAACGTCAGCCTGGCCGGCCCGGCTGAGTTTGTGTTTGAGGGAAGGATGCAAGTGTAATGGAGCGCGCCGCAAGCCCGTACGCCGTTCTGCGGAACTGGGACTTTTTATTGTATTTGACTGGTCGTTTCATCGCCACCTTTGGCCAGCAAATGCTGACCGTGGCCGTCGGCTGGGAGCTTTACGAGCGAACCCATTCCTCCTTGCTCCTGGGCCTGGTCGGACTGACGGCGTTCGTGCCGATGGTGCTCATGACGCTGCCCGCCGGGCACGTGGCCGACACGCGCGAGCGCAAGAAAGTCATCGTCGCCATGCACACCGTCCTGGCCTTCACCTCGGTCGGGTTGGCCGTCATCTCGTGGAAGGAAGGGCCGGTGGCGTGGATGTTTATCTGCCTTTTCGTGGCGGGAGTGGCGCGCACCTTTTTATGGGCCGCCAGCGCCGCCTTTCTGCCGCAATTGGTTCCGCGCCAGGAATTCCCGCTGGCCATGACCTGGTCCTCGAGCACGTTTCAATTCTCGTCCGTGGCCGGCCCGGCGGTGGGAGGGGCGCTGATTGCGCTGACGCACCAGACGCACCACGCGGTGGCCGTTTATGTGTCCACGGCGGCGTCATCCCTGCTCTGCGCGGGCGTGATGTGGCTCGTGCGCGCCCACGCCAAACCCCCGCCCAAAGAGCCGATTTCAATGGAGACGCTCCTGGGAGGGTTCCACTTCGTTTTCGACCACCGCGTCATTTTGGCCTCCATCACCCTCGACCTCTTCGCCGTCCTGTTTGGCGGCGCGACGGCCCTGCTGCCGGTTTATGCCAAGGACATCCTGCACATCGGGCCGCAAGGTTTGGGCCTGTTGCAAGCCGCCATGCCGGTCGGCTCCATTCTGTGCGCCATGTGGCTCGCGCACCGGGCGCCGATGCAAAAAGCCGGACGATCCCTCATCTGGGCGGTGGTGGTCTTCGGCCTCGGGACGGTCGCCTTTGGCTATTCCAGGTGGTTCTGGTTGTCGTGGCTGATGCTGTGCATCTGTGGCTGCGCCGACAACATCAGCGTCATCGTCCGCCACACGCTAGTGCAACTCTTGACGCCCGACGCAATGCGTGGCCGGGTGTCGTCGGTCAATAACCTTTTCATTGGCACCTCCAACGAACTTGGGGGATTTGAGTCAGGCTTCGTCAGCTATTGTTTCGGCCCGGTTTTTTCAGTGGTCTCGGGCGGGATAGCGACCGTTCTGGTGGTGGCGGCGGTGGCCTGGAAATGGCCGGAAATACCGCGTTTTGGCCGGCTTGTGCAACCGGCCGAGGAAGAGGCCATCCCCAGCGCACGCGACCCGGCAAAATCCAGGGTGGCGGAAAAGACCGCTCAATAATCGGGGTCGTTTCCGGACTTCCATTTAATGCTGCAGCCCACGCTCGGCACTTGCCGTTCCAGCGCCGGCTTTCCGGCCAGCACCGCGTCCATGGCGGCGCGCAAGTCCTTGCCCGTCACCGGCAGGCCGTTGCCAGGACGGCTATCATCAAACTGGCCGCGATAAACCAGCTTCCGCCCGGCATTAAAAAGAAAAATGTCCGGCGTGCAGGACGCCCGGTAAGCCTTGGCGGCCGCCTGCGATTCATCGTAAAGATAGGGAAAGGTGTAGCCGGCGGACGTGGCTTCCTGGGCCATTTTGGCCGGGCTGTCGGCGGGGTAATTTTGCGCGTCATTGGAATTGATGGCAACGATGGCCGCGCCGCGCGCCTGGTAATCCCGCGCCAAGCGCGCCAAACCGGCCTGGATGTGCTTCACGTAGGGGCAATGATTGCAGATAAAAAGCACGGCCAGCGCGGTGGCGGACGCGAAATCGCCCAGCGCGACCATTTTCCCGGCGGTGTCGGGCAGCCGGAAATCCGGCGCCAACGTTCCCAGCGGCAGCATGGTTGAAGGAGTCAACGACATGCATGGAATGTAACGCGCTTCGGGCGCAATTCAAATAAGAGTTGTGTCAGGCGGCACAATCGCGCTCCGGCAATCTCTCAAAAAAAGGCTTGCCGAAACCTCATTCTGTACCTATAATTATGTCTCAATGAAAGGACGCTTATCCAATATTGCCTTGGCCACGTTGCTCATCACACTGGCCGAATGCTCACCCTTAAACGCCCAGATTCCCGGCGCCTTCACCCAGATTAACATGCAGGACGGCGGCTATCTGACCGGGGTTGTCGCGCATCAAAGCGGCCGCATTATCTGCCGCACCGACGGCGGGGGGATCTATAGGAGCGACAACCAGGGCACTTTGTGGACGTACCTGAGCAGCAACATGGTGACGGTGGCGCCATTGACCGTTCAGGGAATCGCGGTGCCGCAGACAGCCAGTTCCAGTTCCAACCTGATCCTGCAGGCGGCCGGCTATTCGAGCGGAACCAGCGACCCCGGGCGCGGAGTCTGGAAATCGACCGACGGCGGCGCGACCTGGACTCAAACTTTGAGCGGGGTGAATTTTTTGGGGAATGGCAATGAACGGGAGGGGGGCGAGTGCATCATATTCAATCCGGCAAATGACTCCGAAGCATGGGTGGGGACCGACAACAGCGGAGTATGGGTTTCCGAGAATGCCGGAAGCTCCTGGAACCCAGGACACCACCGCGCCAGCCATGACGAATTCCTCCATGTATATCAGTCCCTGGCATACCAACCAGCTTTTCGCGGGGGGCGATGGGGGCTTATGGGTAAGGACCAACAGTGGCGCCACCTGGACTCACCTCAACACTTACAGCCTGGTCTATCGTGTGACAGGCGGGCCCGATGGGACGATCTATTACAGCGGGATGAACGGATCGAGCAAACTGATCCAAAAGATCACCTCCACGAATTGGAGCAATACGGCCAGTTACGTTGTCACCGATCTGCACTCGGCCTACACCAGCGGCATCGGCGACAACGGCCAGGCGCTCATTACCACAACGGTCTTGCAGGATGGCCGGCTGATCGTGAGTGATAACGAGAATTACACCCGGATCAGCGCCAACCAAGGTTCAACCTTTTCGACGATGACCTTCACTTACGCGCCCGGCATTCCTGTGCCGCAATGGGCCTCGTATCCCAATTTCGCCTGGCGGTGTACTTCTCTGGTGCAGGACCCGGTCCACACCAACAACTGGTACAGGGGCGCCGGCTATGGCCCGCTCTGCACCACGAACAGCGGCACCAACTGGCAATACATCCCCAATGGCATCGGCGAGGTCGTCACTTACAAAATTGGCTTTCATCCCACGGATTCCAACCGGGTTTACATCCCCTGCGCCGATCTGGGCGGCGCCGTGGTCACCGACGGCGGAGTCAGCGGCAACACCGTGTCCATGCTCCATCAGTTTTTCACCTCAGATGTCATTCAGTGTTCGCATCGTGGCTTGTCATGCAAGACCAACGGCTACAACCGCGTCATTTTCGCCGGCTGGGAGGAACTGAACAGCAGGCCGCGAGTCTATGCGACCATTAACGACGGGACGAGTTGGTACAATCCAGGCGCGGCCGGCTTGCCAACCGGCAGCAACAACATGAAAATCATTGATGCGATGGATTCCCGGGATAACCCGGACGATTTCATAGTGATCTGCGGGAGCAGTTCCGGCACGAACATGGGCGGCGTGTATCGGACAGTTAATGCCGGCACCAATTTCACCCAATGCAACTGGTATCCTGCCACCAGCGTGAACTTGACTTCTTATACGGACATGTTTCTGGATCGCGACGCCACCAACGCCAACATCCGCTATATGTTTTCCACGGTGGCGTACCCTTCGGGAACTGCCGGTGTCAATAGCGGCGGCGGATTGTTTATTTCCTATGATCGCGGACAGAACTGGACGCAACTGAGCGGGTATACCGGGGGGCTGATAGCGAATGACTGGAGCGACTGGATTGGCAAGATGGCGGCCGATCACGGCGTCAGCGGCCATGTTTGGGTGGCGCTTTCGACCTCTGCCAGCTCGTGTTGTCACAACGGCCTGGCTTATAGCGCCAACTACGGCACCAATTTTAGCGCGGTGGGAGGCTTTACCAACGCCCTGACGGTGGACGCGTTGAGCAACAACGTCGTCGTCTTCGGCCAGATGGCCGGCGACACCTATTGCAAGATTTATTACTCCTCCAATAACGGCGCGATCTGGAACGAAATCACGAGAACCAACTATGAATTCGGCAGTTGCCTATACCTGGCCCTGAATCCGTACCGGCCCGGGCAGGTCTGGATCAGCACCCAGGAGCGTTCCGTGGGCATCTTCACTCCGGGCGCGGCCTTCTCCATCTCGGGCCAGCCGCAAAGTCAGCCGGCCACCTACGGGTCAAACGTGACGATGAGCGTTACTGCGGCAGGGGGAACGGCGCCATATAGCTATCAATGGTACTTTACCAACTCGCCCCTGGCGCAGGCCACCAACGCAAGTTTGACGCTGACCAACATCCATGCCACCAACGCCGGTTCCTACAACGTTGTCGTCAGCAGCCCGTTTTTTGGCTCGCTCGCCAGTTCCAACGCCACGCTGACGTTCGCAAAGGCCGTCCCTGTGTTGACTTGGACCAATCCCGCCTCAATCACCTACGGCACGGCTTTAAGCTCCGTTCAGTTGAACGCCACAGCCAGTGTGCAGGGCGCGTTTGTGTACAATCCGCTGGCGAGCTACGTCCTGGCTGCCGGCAACAACCAAAACCTCTCAGTCACGTTCACGCCCGCCGACATGACCGACTACTCCAACGCCACGGCCACGGTGAGCATCAACGTGCAGCCGGCAACGCCCGTGATTACCTGGACGAATCCCGCCCCGATCACCTCCGGCACAGCCCTTGATTCCGGCCAACTCAATGCCACCGCCAATACGCCCGGCGCGTTTGCCTACATTCCGCCGACGGCCACCGTGCTGGCCGCCGGCAACAACCAAACCCTCTCGACCACGTTCACGCCCACCGACACAACCAATTACACCAGCGCCACCGCCGCGGTGACAATCAACGTGCAGCAGCCGCCGCCGTCCATTGGCAGCGTGAGCCTGTCGGGCACCAACCTTGTGATCAATGGCGCCAACTTAACTGGCGACTCGAATTCCCACTACATTATACTGTCTTCGCCGGACATGGCGCTGCCCGTGGCGCAGTGGACGCCTGTCGCCACCAACGGGTTCAATGCCGACGGAACATTCTCGTTCACCAACGGCATCACGGCCTTGCAGCCGGCCATGTATTACACCTTCATTGTCACGAACAATTGACCGGCCGCCGGCGTGGTCTTTGCGGTTGGCGTCCGCCCCCTCCGCGACGGGGAACAACCTGTCAGCAACTTTTCATAACTTGCTCGTGACAGGCTTCGACGGGCCTGCCAAAAGGAGGCGTGAAGACGGACCTAGCGAGTGCGGCGTCACAAGGACAGGCCCAAACCGCCGCCCAGAAACCCAGGCCAGGACACAGCACAACCGCGCCGGCAAGCAAGATGTTGCTTGCCGTTGAAATGGCGTGGCAACTCAATCGATTGGATTCCGTCCCGGACGGCGCGAGGAAAGCCGAAATGTGGCGCGAGCTACTCGGCAACCTCGTTCTGCTGCGAAGGGCCGCCTCCAATGCGAATGGATTGTCATGGAACGGAAAATGCTCCAAGGCGAACGGTCTCAAAAAAGGTAAAACAAAGGGTCATAAACTTAATCACTAAACCACATTTTTAGATTGAAATCCGCGAGGCACGCCCTAATCTCAGCGGAGATTGAGCTAACCAGGCCTTATAGATGGATTTTCAGAATACCGTGCTGGACCCGAATGCTCCGGCGTCAAGCAAATCGCCGGAGTCCTTTCTGCCACGGTGCTGGCTGGAAGGCGGGGCGGCGGTTTTGGACACTGCGGGCCTGATGCTCGCCGTCAACGAGCCGCTCTGCATCTGGCTGGAAAAACCGGCCCAAAGCCTGGTGGGAATCTCCTTTTGGGAAACGCTGGGCGAGCTTTCTCTCGACTGGCAACATGCTTTGGCCCGCCTCCGCGATAGTTCGGCGCCCTTCGAACGGATTAATCTCAAACTGGAGGCCGAGGGCGCGCATTCGTTGCAATGGTTCACCCTGGAAATTGGGCGCGGCCCGCAGAATGGGTATGCGCGGCTCAGTTCCATGCTGCCGCCGCTGGCAGACTTGGAGGAGGGCATTTGGGACGAGTATTTGCGCAACGACGCCGCGCGGCGCGAGATGTTTGTGCGCCTGCTGCAGGCTGAAGCGCGCCTGGAAGGGCTGACACGCCGCTGGCCATGCGTCATTTTCACCCAGCGCCCCGATTTCAGCCTGCAATTTGCCAGCCCGAATATCCGGGAATTGACCGGCATGGACGCCGTCGATTGGTCCAGTCACAAGGGGCGTTTCTGGGATTTGGTGCATGAGTCGGATGCGGCGGAGTTGCAGCTACAATTCAAACGGGCGGTGCAAACCCGCTCGGCCGTCACCAATACCTATCGCATCCGCCATGCGGTGACGGGCCGCGTGGCCTACGTCCTGGAGCATCGCCAGCCGGCCATTTCCAAGGGCGGGCTTTTGCTCGGTTACGAAGTCGTGTGGTTGGACGTGACCCGGCAAACCATCGCCGAAAAACGGCTGTCCACCGCCGCCTGGAAGGAAACCCTGGCCGTGCTGACGCTGGGCATGGCGCACGATTTCACCAACATCATCGCCGGCATCCATTCGTTGAGCGAATCATTTTTAAGCTCGCTGGAGCCGGCGCATCCGTTTTACGAGGGCTTGTCCTTGATCAAGAAAAGTTCATTGCAAGCCAGCCAACTGGTCCAGCGCATGATCAATCTTCACCTCGGCCAGGCCGGGGAGCGCAACTACCACAACCTCAATGACATTGCCAAAGATTTGGTCGAATTGATCACCCAAATCCTGTCGCGGCGCATCATGGTCAGCACGGAACTGGCCTCGACCCCGCTGGCCGTCTATCTGGATGTGGTGGAATTCCGCCAGGTGGTCATCAATTTGATGCTCAACGCGGCGGACGCCATGCCGCAAGGAGGACGCCTGACCTTGCGCACGACGCGGCACGAGGCCTTGCCGGCGTTGGATAACGCCAAGGGCGTCCTGCCGCGCCTGCCATGCGTCTGCCTGACCATCCAGGACAGCGGCACGGGCATCAAACAGCGCCACCTGGCCTCGATCTTCGATCCCTTCTTTACCACCAAAGCCAAAGGCTCCGGCCTGGGGTTGTACAATGCGCGCATCGCCATGGAAAAACACCAGGGCGCCATCTCCGTCATTTCCAAGGAGGGCGCGGGCACCAGTTTTCAATTGTGGTTGCCCGAGGCCGATTTTTCCGAATCGGCCCGCGTGGAAGCCGAAGGCAAGCGGACGAGGCGGGCGCGGCGCAGCTTGCTCCTGCTCGGACAGGCGGGCGAAGTTTTGGACAAGACGGCCGAGATGCTCCGCTCGCACAATTACCACATTGTCGTAGCGGCTGGCGCAGACACCTTGGGCGACCTGCTGCAAACCAGCGATTACCAATTTACCGGCGTCCTGCTCCTGGCCGAGCCTAACGACCCAGCCCTCCCCTCCCTGGCCGCGGAACTCCGGCAGCAGAAGAAAGACCTCAAAGTGGTGCTCAAACTGGCTGGTTGCCACCAGGACGAACTGGACGGCCAATTCCTCAAGGAAATCGATTTGTTGCTCACCGCCGATTTATCCGAAGCCGACACGCTGCTCAAGCTTAAATCGTTTTTTGATCAAATGGCCTAACAACACCATGAGTTTAAATATCCCCGTGGACAAAGAGAACGCCCCTCCCATTCTTATCGTGGACGACGAGGAGATCGTGCTGGTGGCCCTCCGCGACACCTTGTTGCGCGAGGGTTACAACGTGGTCGCCTCGCCTCACGCCGTCCATGCCTTGAGCGTGCTCAAGCAGCAGAATTTTGCGGTCGTCATCACCGATCAGCAGATGCCGATGGTCTCGGGCCTGGAATTCCTGGCCCAGGTGCGCGAGATCCAGCCCGATGCCACCCGCATCCTCATCACCGCCGTTCTGAGCCTGAGCACGGTCATCGACGCCATTAACAAGGGGGAAATTTACCGGTTCATTGTCAAGCCGTGGTTGCGCGAGGAATTGCTGGCCACCGTCAAAAATGCCGTGCAGCGGCACGATTTGATTACCAGGAACGCCCGCTTGCAAGCCGCCACCCAGTCCATGAACCTGCAACTCAAGGAGTTGAATGGCGCCTTGGAGGCCCAGGTGGCGCGCGTGGCCGAGCAAAACGCGCAACTGTTGGAATTCGCCCGCAGCCAGGAGGAAAACCTGCGCCACTCCGTTGAATTGTGCGTCCAAACCATGCGCACTTTCTATCCCACCATCGGCAACCAGGCCCGGCGGGTGGCCGCCCTGTGCCAATCCATGGCCGCCGGCTCCGAGTTGTCCCCCACCCAAAAGCAAACTCTCGAAATCAGCGGTTGCATCTACGACATCGGCCTGGTCGGCGTGCCGCGGCGATTGATCAAGCGATGGCAGGAGACACCCGACGAATTAAGCGAGGCGGAATGGACGTTGATCCATCAGCATCCCCTATTGGGCCAGGAACTGGCGGCCTTCGTCCGCGACCTCAAAGCCGTCGGGCCGACCATTCGCGGACACCACGAACGTTTTGACGGCACGGGCTATCCCGACCGGCTGCACGGGGAGGACATCCCGTGGCTGGCGCGATTGCTGGCCGTGGCGGTGGCCTACGCGGAAAGCAACCTGGAGCCTAAAGCGGCGACCCAGATGATCAGCCAGGGCAGCGCCACGGCGTTTGATCCTGAAGCCGTGCGGATCTTTCTGCGCACGGTGCCCAAGGCGGTGGTTCCGGGCAAACAGCGGGTAGTGCCGCTGTCGGACTTGCGTCCGGGCATGATCCTGGCCGAAGGCATCTACAGCGAGAACGGGATGCTCCTGATCCCCGACGGCCAGCGTTTGACGGCCACCTATATCGACAAGCTGCTCAACTACAATCGCATCAATCCCATTTCGCAATCGCTCCTGGTGTATTGTTAGATTCTTACCATTGAAATCCCGTCGGATTATCTCTCAGATTTCTCATCTGTGTTAATCTGTGTCCATCTGTGGCTAAAATTTCAAATATCTTTGGCTAGGCCTCATTTTCCGGGTTGACGTTTGACTCGGCTCGCCGCAAGGTCTTATCGCTTTGTCGTAGAGATGAAAACCGTTTTATTCGTTTGCACCGGGAATATTTGCCGCAGCCCGATGGCCGAGGGTCTCTTCCGCCACGCCACGCGTGGACGGACGGATTGCCGGGTCATGTCGGCGGGGGTCGGCGCACTGGAAGGGCAGCCGCCCAGCCCCCATGCCGTGCGCGCCCTCAAAGAATTGGGCATCGATATTTCCCAGCAGCGCAGCCGCATGCTCACCTCCGAATTGGTGGATGAAGCCGATTACATCTTCGGCATGACCCACAGCCACGTCGATTCGGTCAACCTGCTTTTTCCGCAGGCGGCGGAGAAGATGTTTCTACTGCGCGAGTTTGACGAAACGTTGGACGAATTCGAGAAGGACATCAGCGATCCCATTGGCGGCTCTTACGAGACCTACGCTTATTGCCGGGACCAGATCGAACAAGGCATTTTTTCCATGCTTAACTTCATTGAACAAACATCCGAAGGCCAGTCGGCCCCCGAAACGGCGGCCAAGTGCCGCCTCGCCCTGGGCAGCGATCACGCCGGGTTCCAACTCAAGGAAACACTCAAGAATTATTTGGAGGGCGCCCATGCCGCGGTGACGGACTTGGGGAGCAACTCGGCCGAGATGTGCGATTACACGGATTACGCCCAGGCGGTGGGCGAGGCGGTGACGGCGGGCCGCGCTGATTTTGGCCTGTTGATTTGCGCCACGGGCGTTGGCATGAGCATGGCGGCCAACAAGGTGGCCGGCATCCGCGCCGCCCTGGCACGGGACGAACACACAGCCGCCCTGTCGCGCCAGCATAACAACGCCAACGTGCTCTGTTTGGGCGCCGCCAGCACCCCGCCCGAAGAGGCCAAGAAGATTCTGGACGCTTTTCTCGCCGCCCAATTTGAAGGCGGACGCCACGCGCAGCGTGTCAGCAAAATGGAACCGCCCTCAACGCCTCTCTCCCGGCGGCTGCAAACGGTTGATCCGGAAATCGCCGGCGCCATCTTCCTGGAACGGCAGCGGCAGCAGGAAAACATCGAGCTGATTGCCAGCGAAAATTTTGTCAGCGCGGCCGTGATGGAGGCGCAAGGGTCAGTGCTGACCAACAAATACGCCGAAGGGTATCCGGGCAAACGTTGGTACGGCGGCTGTGAAAACGTGGACGCCGCCGAACGTCTGGCCATTGAGCGGGCGAAGAAGATTTTCGGCGCCGAACACGCCAACGTTCAGCCCCATTCCGGCAGCCAGGCCAACATGGCCGTCTATTTTGCGGTCCTCAAACCCGGCGAAAAGATGCTGACCATGGACCTCACCCACGGCGGCCATCTCACGCACGGCTACAAGGTCAATTTTTCCGGCCGTTTTTTCGAGATCGTCCATTACGGCGTCAGCAAAGAGGACGAAAGAATTGACTACGACCAGTTGCAGAAACTGGCCGAGGAGCACCGCCCGCGCATGATCACCGTGGGCGCCAGCGCCTATCCGCGCATCATTGATTTTGAGCGCATGGGCCAGATCGCCCGCTCGGTGGGCGCTTATTTGCTGGCCGACATCGCCCACATCGCGGGGTTGGTCGCCGCCGGCCTGCATCCCAGCCCGGTGCCGGACGCGGATTTTGTGACCACCACCACGCACAAGACCTTGCGCGGGCCGCGCGGCGGATTGATCCTGTGCAAGGAGAAATACGCCAAGGAAATCGATTCGCAGGTCTTTCCGGGCATCCAAGGCGGCCCGTTGATGCATGTCATCGCGGCCAAGGCGGTTTGTTTCCACGAAGCGTTGCAACCGTCCTTCCTGGCCTATCAACAGCAGATTATCAACAACGCCAAGGCCCTGGCCGAGGGCATGATTCGCAATCATTTCCGGCTGGTCAGCGGCGGCACGGACAACCACCTGATGCTGGTGGACGTGGGCGGACGTGGATTGACCGGCAAGGAATGCCAGGGAGCCCTGGACGAGGCCGGAATTACAGTCAATAAGAACACCATTCCCTTCGAAACCCGCTCCCCCTTCCAGGCCAGCGGCATCCGCCTCGGCACCCCGGCCGTCACCACCCGTGGCATGAAAGAAGCCGAAATGGCCGCCATTGCCGACATGATTAGCGAAGTTCTGTTGGACATTAAGAACCTTGACGCGGCGCACAAGGTCAGACATCGTGTCCGGGAATTAACGGCAAAATATCCTTTGCCGCAGTAACATTAAGGTTGGGCAATCCCCCGCGTTGGCGCCGGTTTGAATGTATTCAAATCGTTCGCATTCAATGAATCCGTGGCGCGGAGACTTGCCCAATCCTCGATTAGAATTTACATATTGCCTATGCCAAAGCCCGCTGCCAAGAAAGCCCCCCGCAAAAGCGCCCGGAGCGCCGCGCCCAAGCCTGTCCCCATCGCCCCGGCGGAAGCCCCGGAAACGCTTTCCGTGCCCCAAGCCCCGCCCCCGCCCGTGGAAATGAAGCTGGAGCCGCCGACCTGCGCCGTCGAAGCGCGCGAGGAAGCCGGGCCGCCCCGCGTTTCCACCGTGCCTTCCGGCAAGCCGGTCAACATCGCCGCTCTGCAAGCCATCGCCATGCCCGAACTCAATCAGATGGCCCGGGGCATGGGCATCGAGAACTTCGGCACCATGCGCAAGCACGAGCTGATCTTCCAAATCCTGCAAAAGAACGCCGAACGGGCCGGGGTGCTCTTTTCCGAAGGGGTGCTGGAAATCCTGCCCGAGGGCTTCGGTTTCCTGCGCTCGCGCAGCTTCAATTACCTGCCCTGCCCGGAGGACATTTACGTCTCCCCCTCGCAAATCCGCCGTTTCGACCTGCAAACCGGCAACCTGATCGCCGGCCAGATTCGCCCGCCCAAGGACAAGGAACGCTTCTTCGCCCTGCTCAAAGTCGAGGGGGTCGATACGGAAGACCCGGACAAGGCCAAGGACAAGACGCATTTCGACAATCTGACGCCGCTCTTTCCGACCAAACGCTACCTGCTGGAGACGACGCCCGATGAATTATCCACGCGGGTGCTGGACCTGGTCTGCCCCATCGGCAAAGGCACGCGCGGCCTGATCGTGGCCCCGCCGCGCACGGGCAAGACGGTCCTGATGCAGAAGCTGGCCAACGCCATTCTCAAGAACAATCCCGAGGCTTACCTGTTCATCCTGCTCATCGACGAGCGCCCGGAGGAAGTCACCGACATGGAACGCTCCTGCCGCGGGGCCGAGGTCATCAGTTCCACCTTTGACGAGCCGCCGGAACGGCACGTGCAGGTGGCCGAGATGGTCATTGAAAAAGCCAAGCGCATGATCGAGCACAAGCGCGACGCGGTCATCCTGCTGGACTCGATCACCCGCCTGGCGCGGGCCTACAACACCGTCCAGCCGCATTCGGGCAAAATCCTCTCCGGGGGCGTGGACGCCAACGCCCTGCACAAGCCCAAGCGATTTTTTGGCGCGGCCCGCAACATCGAGGAAGGCGGTTCGCTGACCATCATCGCCACCGCCTTGATTGACACCGGCTCGCGCATGGACGAGGTGATCTTCGAGGAATTCAAAGGCACCGGCAACATGGAGGTAAACCTGGACCGGCACCTGGTGGACCGGCGCATCTTCCCCTCCATCAACGTGGAGCTATCGGGCACGCGCAAGGAGGAATTGCTCTACCATCCCGACGAGTACAACAAAGTAGTCCTGTTGCGCCGTGCATTGACAGGCGTGCCGCCAGTGGAGGCGATGGAACTGCTGCTGGGCAAACTAAAGAAAACAGGCAGCAACATCGAGTTCCTCCTCGGCATGGCGGTGTAACTGATCCGTTTACCGCTTGGCCGCAAAGCGCCGGCACAGCGCGAAGAGGACCGCTCCAACGCCCGTCAAAGCGAGTGGACCGGGTTCAGGAACAACCACCGTCGTTGAAAATGAAATATCGTCAATGACCCAGTTGTTCAGTCCGGTAGAAGATTCGCAGGCCGCGAATGCTAATTGCTCCGTTTGACCAGCCCACGCCGAAATATTGGCACCGTACAGTGTATAGTTAGGGCCTATTCCGACCGCGACAAACGGAACGATTTGAGTTCCCAAAAGAACGTCCAGTGCTCCCGATCCAGAGTGGGCTTCAAAGAGCAGGGATTTCGTGCCGGCAGGTATCGTGCCAGTTTGGCTAATTGAAGGAATGGATGCAGGGAAACTGCCCTGCAACAAGACACTGTAGCTTCCATCAATTGGAGGGATAATACCAGAACCTAGGCCAGGACCTGCAAGCACGACCCAAGGATATCCAATAGATGGATCGTTTTCCGTAATTTGTGTCTGTTGGACTCCGCCTATAGTAACCGTCCAATAAGGCAGGGCGCTTGCTGTGGTGACAGAGTAGGGATAGTACGAACCTCCAACAACGATGACCGGGTTTGCCTGTTCAAAATCCAGGTTTTGAAAGGTGCCTTGAGCGCTTGTTGAAGAAGCAAGAACGCCTAAGCCCAACGCAACAATTGACAACTTGAATGTATTCATAGGCGATGCAGTCGTTGGTTTCCGCCTGTTCCATTCATGTAAATGCTGGTAACAAACGGCGGGCGGACCTTGGTTAATTCGAGGCGGGTTTGGGGGCGGCGGCGGCAGGGGCGGGTTCCAATGGCAGGGAGATGCGGACCAGGCCGGGGAGGCCGCTGCGCGGAGGGGGGATCTCCAGCTTGCCGGCGTGGGTCTGGATGATCTTGCTGGTGACCGCCAGGCCCAGACCTAATCCGACTTTGCGCGTGGTGTAAAATGGCTCGGCGGCTTTGCCGGCGGCCTCGGCGCTGAAACCGGAGCCGCTGTCCTGCACTTCGATGCGCGCCCAACGCGAGCCGCTGGCATCGGTTTCGGTGCGCGCGCGCACCTGCACCTGCACTTGACATGTGGCGTCGCCAGCCTGCAGGGCGTTGAGAATGATTTCGGCGAAGGCATGCTGAAGTCCCTGGCGGTCGCAGGTCACGCTCAACGGTTCGCCGGAGGATTCGTATTGCAACAGGACGGTGGTGGAGGGGTGATAGGCGCGGGCTTCGCGAAAGGCCTCCTCGATGAGATGTTTGACAGGAACGGATTCCACGTGGCTGAGGCGGTCGCGGGCCAGGAAACGCATTTGATCGACGAGGCGGCTGACGCGTTTAACGCCCTCATCGAGGGCCGTGGCCAGGGAGGCCTGGAAGTCCGGGTCGGCGCCCCGTTCGCGCAGGAGCTGCTGATGGGTGGAGAGGGGCACGACGGCGTTGCCGATTTCGTGCGCCAGGCGCTCGGCCATTTGCTGGACCAGGCGCAGATTGGCGGTCTCGATTTCCAACTGGCGAAGGCGGTCGGCGGCGGTGCAATCCTCCACCACCAGCAGGGCCGCCGTCGGCAATTGCGATTGCTGCTTGCGGAAAGGGGTGATGGAAACATGGTAGCGCAGTCCGGGAGCCGAGGCGGGCTGGTATTTGTAGTTGACCAGGGGCTGGCCCGTTTTGAGCACTTCAAAAACTTTGCCGCCGATGACCTGCGGCAGGTCGTTGAAATCGAAGGCGTCGGCGGCGCGGTTGGGGCGCGGGAAGAAGGACCGGGCGACGGCATTGGCGTGGAGGACGTTCAACTCGCGCCCGATGACGACGCAGCCGGATTTGATGTTGTGGAGGATGTCAAACATCATTTCGTGGCGGGCGGAAACCTGTTCGTGCCACCAGATATTCTTGATGGCCAGGCCCAATTGTTCGAGCAGGTGGAAAATCAGGGCCAGCTCGTCGCTGCTCATCATTTCGCCGGTGATGCGCTCATCAAGCATCGCCACGCCGATGAGCGATTCGCGGTCCAGGACCGGGATGGCGACGCGCACGCCCAGCAAATCGAATTCGCGCGCCATGGACGAGTCGCGCTCGACCTCCGCGCTGTCGCGCCGCAGAACACGGCCGGTGCGGAAGATGTAACCGCCAATGCCATCGTCCAGCGACAAGGCAAAATGTTCCAGCACGCTGGAGGAAAGGCCCAGAGCGCAGGCCGATGTCATCTGATGCGAACCGCCGGGCGCATCCGGCATGCCCGCCACGCGAGGGGGTGCGCGGAGAAAAATGGCGGCGCGGTTGATGCCGAGGATTTCACGCAACACGAGCAGGAACTGCTTGAGCAGCGATTCGGCGTCCAGGCTATGGCAAAGGATGGAGGAGGAATTGCGCAGCCATTCGAGCATTTTTCCGGGCATGGGCGAGGCCTCGGCGGCGCGTTTGTTCTCCAGCCGCGCCGGCGGGGCCGGGGCGGGGCGATCCTCGGCAGGCGTCCTGGTTTCAAAAACGCGATCCAGCAAAGAGTTGAGCAAGCGCCCGCGGACGGGTTTGCTCAAGACGTGGCTGACGCCGAGCAGGTAAGCCTCCTCCTCCCAACGCCAATGGGAATCCGAGGCATAAAGAATGACCGGACATTGGGGAAGGAAGCGCCGGAGGCGCTCGATGTGCCGCATAGGCTCGACGGAGGTGAGGTCGGCGTCGAACACGCACACGCCGATGGAGGGGCCGGTGAGGCGCAATTCATCCTCGCGGAAGTCGGCGTGCTCGATGACACGGTAAACGGAGCCATCCAGAGCCGCGCGCACGGCTGCGGCCAGGTGGTTGTTTGGGGAGATGACCAGCAATGTTCTCATGCTGGCACCATATTCAACCGCGCACTTGGCGGCGAGAGGCTCTGGCTGTTCAAGCGGGCAGGCAAATCGACATGCACGGTGGTGCCACTCTTCTCCTTGCTGGTGATGCTAAGGTTGCCGCCGTGAAGATGCACAATCTTGCGGGCGATGGCCAGTCCGAGGCCAAAGCCGCGCTTGCCATCCCCGGTGTTCTTGGTCGTGAAGTAGGGTGTGAAGACGCGCTCCAAGTTTTCGGGGCTGATGCCCTCGCCGTGATCGATGATCCGGAGCCGGCGCCAGTCCCGGTCGGGTTCAATTTTGGGCAAGGGGGCCAGGAACACCTCCACGCTGGCGCCGGCGGGAGAGGCGTCAATGGCGTTGGAGAGCAGATTGCAAACCAGGCGCTTGATGAGCACGGCGTCCATCTCCATTTCAACTTCGGCAGGGCCGGCAAAGGAGACCAAGACGTGCTTGGATTCAGCGTAGGGCTTCACCAGGGCGACGGCTTCGCCCACCATTTGATCCAGCAGGCCCTGTTTGCCGTTCAATTGGGCCGAGCGGGAGAAAAAGAGGGCTTCGTTGACGTAGGAGCGGACGGTTTCCAGGTTGCGCAGGGACATCGGCAGCAATTCGTCGATGGTTTCCTGGTTGAGGTGGGATTCGCGGCACAACTGCAACAAGGTTTGCACTGGTGTCAATAAATTGTTTAAATCATGGGCCAACCCGCGCGACATGCGGCCCAGGAGATCCTGTTCATGGACCACCTGCAATTGCTGGCGCAGGCGGATCTGGTTCAAGACCAGTCCCAGGCTGGAGGACAACTCGGTCATGAGCCGGACGTCGTGCGGGGTAAAAAGCTCTTCACTGGCCTTGGCGCCGAGCAGGAGCAACCCGATTAGCTCGTGGCCCACAACGAAAGGAAAACAAAATTCCGGTGCAAACGGCAGCAACTGCTGGCAGGCCTCCTGATGCAACGTGGCTTCATGCTGGGTGGCGTGGATGACATTGCAGGAGAGCCATTTGGCCCTCGTCTGCTGGAAAAACTGGAAGACCGGCGAGTCCACTTGCAGGTCCGGCGCCGCGGCCTGGTTCTCCGGGGCGTGGGAATGAAAGAGCTTGAACCCGCGCGTGGTGTCATCGAGGAGGATGATATGGAAACTGCGCACCTTCATCGTCACGGCCAGCAAGTCCTCCAATTCCTGCATGAGCAATTGGGGGTCGGGGAAGGAGCGCATTAATTGGATGAGGTTCTGCACCTGGGCGTGATACTCGAAACGGTCGCCCAGAATTTGCCGTTCCAACTTGTCGCTCCCTTTGCCAAAAAACTGGGGGAAGAAAACCGACGCGACCAGGGCGCTGACCAACAGGACGACCAGCGCCGCGCTGAAGGAGAAGATGTTGAAAGTGTGTTCCGGCGCGAGTTCGGAAATGACCAGCAGCAAGAGGAAACCGACGACCATCATGAAGGTCAGGCGCACGATCTGCGCGGCCGAGCGGCTCAAAGTCACGTGAATATCGAGCAACCGGTGCTGCAAGATGCTATAGCCGATGACCCAGGCGTAGAACACCGCGGCCACGCTGCCGAGGGGGAAAAACTGGATGCTCGTGAAGGGATAGACGTCACGGCCCAGGATCGGCATCATATCGTTGGTGCCAAAGACCACCAACCCAAGCACGGCCGAGAGCAAGGCCAGCAGACGCTTGCGCTGCATGGGCAGAGCCTTTTTCTGTTTTCGATACAAAAAGACCAGCGAGTAGGCGACCATGGCCGAATAAACGCTGCCAAAAGCGTAAAAGCCAGGGCCGGGAACGGACCAATAACCCACCGGCAAAAGCCGGACGCCAATAATATATTTATTGAAGAACAGGCTGATGGCGAATCCAACATGGATCAAATACAGGGCCGGCACCAGCCAGCGCGAGCGGGATTCCGCGATGACCATGCAGATATGAAAGAGGGTCAGGGGAATGAACAGGACGCCCAATTGCAGCACCTTGGCCCAATGAAAAGCCTCGTCTGGGCCGATGTTTTGGCTCAAATGGAAAACTCCCAGGTTCCACAGAGTCACGGCAACACCCCAACCGAGGCAAATCCGGTGCAGTTTGGAGCGAAAATCCCGCCCCAGCACCATGACGGCCAGGACGACGTTGCATAAGATGGCCGCCAACGCCGTGATTTGGATGATATCCAGGCGGTTCATGCTGGCTCAGAATTTCTTTAACGCCAGGCAGGCGTAGCGCCCGCCGAACCCCGCGCTCAAATTTAATGCCACCTTCACCGGGAAGGAGCGCGCCTCTCCGGCCACGTAATCCAGGTCGCAGCCAGGATCCGGTTCGTGCAAATTAATCGTCGGGGGAATCTCCTGATGCCAGATCGAGAGGGCGCAGATCATGGTTTCGATTGAGCCAGAGGCCCCCATGAGATGGCCGGTGATCGGCTTGGTGGCGCTGATGGCCAGACGCCGGGCGTGATCGCGGAAGACGTTTTTGATGGCCTTGGTTTCCACCGGATCATTCAACGGCGTGGCGGAGCCGTGGGCATTGATGTAGTCCACTTCGTTGGGAGCGAGGCGGGCGTGACGCATGGCCTTCTTCAGGGCTTGAGCGTAACCCATGCCGTCGGGATGAGGGTCCGTGACGTGGTAGGCTTCGCAACTTTGTCCGTGCCCGGCCAATTCGGCGTAGATGCGCGCCCCGCGGCCCAGCGCGTGCGACAATTCCTCCAGCACAAAGAAAGCCGCGCCTTCCCCCAGCACAAATCCGTCGCGAGTGCGGTCGAACGGGCGCATGGCCTGGGCCGGATTGCCGGTTTGCTCGCTCATGGCCCGCAAGCGGCAGAATCCTATATGCACCATCGCCATCGCCCCTTCCGCCCCGCCCGCTACGGCCACGTCAATGTCGTCGCTTTCGATCATGCGGGCGGCGTGGCCAATGGCATCGGTGCCGGAAGCGCAACCGGAACAATAGGTGATGGCGTGGCCTTGATTGCCCAGGTGCAGGCTGATCATGCTGCTGCCCTCTCCGCAGTAAATGGCCACCAGGTTGTAGGGATGAAGCGCGCGGAAATTGCCGTCATGGGCCATGTAGGCGTCGCGCGTTTTGACGATGCTCTCCATGCCGCTCATGGTGGTTCCCTCCACCACCCCTACCCGGTCAGGATCCAACGCGGTCAACTCCAACCCCGAATCCTGGACGGCCAGGGTGGCGGCCGAGACGCCGTATTGAATGGTCATATCAAAACGGCCCGGTTTGCGGCTCTTGATGTATTGATTGACGTCGAAATCCTTGACCTCAGCCGCGATTTTGACCGGCAGCTTGCTGGTGTCAAAGCGGGTGACGGTGGCGGCGGCGCTGATACCGCCGCGCACGTTGCTCCAAAGCGTGGTCAGATCGTTGCCGCTGGGGGAAATGACTCCCATGCCCGTGATAACGACGCGGCGTTTGGGGAAGTTGGTGTTCATTGCAGGTTGAATCGCTGGCGATCAGTCGTGTCCGCGACTTGCCAAAGGCGCGTGGCGCGGGCGCGGTCTTGCACCAGGTTTTCTGCTGCGATCCCAGCACCCTGGTCTCCCGCTTCCACCTGGCAGAACCTCTCTTTTGCGAACGATCGGCAAAGAGCCAATTAAGGTCATTACCCTTGTGTAACCGATTACGCGGCGGCGTTCAATAGGAATCGCGCTCTTGACTTGATTTTTTCGTGTCATGCGACCATCCATTTTTTGCTCTGTTGGGGCAAAAATCCGGTTAGGGAGGCCTTTGATGCGCAAAAATGATGTTGGTGGCTGCGTTTGGCAGCAGGTGGGCGAGGCAAGAGAATCACTGGCAGGGGAATAAGTGGCAGAGGAATGGGAAGAAGAATTTGAACGTCCTATTCCTCTGCCACCCATTCCTCTGCCAAATCTTCTCAGGAATGAATGAGTTTCTGCTGTTGCAGCACAGGGAATGCCGCAGAACAAAATCTTTACGTCTTCGGCAGGGCGGCAGCTCTGCCATCTACCGGGAAGTCTATTAGCAATTGCATTGACGAGCATCAGATTACCTGTTTTTTTCTTGCCATTGTGGCGCGATGGGTGTAATCTTCGCCAGCGGTGGGCATGATGCCAAGCGGTGGGCATGATGCCAAGCGGTGGGCATGATGCCAAGCGGTGGGCATGATGCCAAGCGGAGTGTATGATTGCACCATGTCAATCGGCGAATGAGGAACAACGCCTGGAAGCCCTCCACCAGTATAAACTGCTGGATACGCTGCCGGAGGAGGGGCTGGATTGTCTTACCGAGCTGGCGGCGCATATTTGTGACGCGCCCATTTCCCTCATCTCGTTGGTTGATGAAGATCGGCAATGGTTCAAGTCCAAGTTCGGGTTGTCCGCCAGTGAGACAGCCCGCAACATCTCCTTTTGTGGACACGCCATTCTCCAGCCGGAATTGTTCATCGTTCCGGACGCGGCGAAGGATCGCCGCTTCGCCGATAATCCACTTGTCACTCGCGAACCGAACATCCGGTTTTACGCGGGCGCGCCGCTCATCACGGCGGAAGGCCATGCGCTCGGCGTGTTGTGCGTCATTGACCATGAACCGCGCCAGTTGAATGCGTCACAAGAGGAGGCTTTGCGGGCGTTGAGCCGGCACGTGATGACGCAATTGGAGTTGCGCCGTCGGACGCGTGAATTGATCGAGAGCGACGAGCGGCTGCAAATGACGCTGGACGCCGCCCGCATGGGCACTTTTGATTGCGACGTGTCGAAGAACCGCATCACCTGGTCTCGCGGGCATGAGGCATTGTGGGGCTTCAAGCTTGGCGAATTCGACGGAACTTACGAGACGCTGGGCCGGCGCATTCATCCCGATGATTTACCGGGGGTGAGCGCCGAAATGATCCGCTGCATGGCTGCGGGCCAGGAGTTCGCGCACGAATTCCGCATCGTCCGGCCCGATGGCAGTATTCGCTGGCTGCAGGGTCTGGGCGAGTTCGACTTCGGGGCGAGCGGCCAGCCTGTGCGGATGCGGGGCGTGGTGTTGGAGATAACCGAGCGCAAGCGAGCGCAAGAGCGCATCCAGAACGTGAACCGCATGTATGCCCTGGTGAGCGACCTCAACCACGCCATCGCGCGCGAGAAGAATCCGCAGGCGTTGCTCGAAAGCGCCTGCCGGATCGCGGTGGAGAAGGGCTTGTTTCGGATGGCTTGGATTGGCTTGCTGGATTCGAATATCAACCAGATCAATGTCGCCACCGAGGCAGGTGAAATCGGCGACTATTTGGAGAAGATGAACATCATATTGGGCGATGAGGCGCGAGGGCGCGGGCCGGTGGCCGAAGCCCTGCGCACCGGCAGCGCTGTGGTATGCAACGACATCGAGCACGATTCGCGCATGGCGCCCTGGCGGGAAGACGCTTCCCGGATGGGTTTCCGCGCCTGCGCCTCGTTCCCGCTCAAGGTCGAGGACAAGACCATTGGCACCTTCACTTTATACGCAGGGACGAGCGGCGATTTCGAAACGGAAGAACTGCGGGCGCTCAGCCAACTGGCTTTGGATATTTCCTTCGCGCTGGCCAACTTGCAGCGCGAAACGGAACATCGGAAGGCCGAAGAGAAATTGCGCTTGAGAGCGTCTGTCTTTGAAGCCCAAGCGGACCGCAGCGCGGATGGTATTTTGGTCGTGGATAGTCAAGAAAATACAATATTCCAGAACCGGCGCTTGAGGGAGCTGTTCAAAATCCCCGCGCATCTGGACGAAAATGAGGACCATGCCGGGCAGCTTCGATTCATCGCCGGCAGGACGAAGAATCCCCAGAAGTTTATGGACAGGGTTCTGGATATTTATGCCCATGCCGACAAGGTTAGCTGGGATATCATTGAGTTGGCGGATGGAACAGTTTTGGACCGATGCTCCTCGCCGGTGCTGGACAAGACCGGAAGTTATTACGGCCGACTCTGGGCTTTTCGCGACATGACGCCGATACTGTGCAAAGGGGGTAGTTTTTGAGACAAGGCAAAGGGATCACTGACAGAGGAATGGGAGGATGATTCAGGGCAGAGCGGCAGCTCTGCCCTACCGGGAAGGACACGGTTTTCGCGAGGCATTTGCAATATGGCCGGGACGGGATAGGGTAAGGTGCCGTTGTGTAGCGGCGAAATCGTTGTTTTTATGAATTGGTTCACATTTGCGTTGATGACGGTTGTTTCGTGGGGGCTTTATGGGATTTTTTTGCATAGCGGCCAGGTGGCCATGAAAGACCAGGCCAACGGCCTGTTTAAAGCGTTCCTCTTTGTCGGCTTGGCCTATTTTCTAACGGCCGTGCTGGCGCCGCTGGCGATGCTGGCCACGCGCAAGGCGGACTGGACTTTCCCCGCCGCCGGGATGCAATGGTCCCTGCTGGCCGGAGTCGTGGGCGCGGCGGGCGCTTTTTGCGTGCTGCTGGCCTTCGGCGCCAAAGGCACGCCGGGCGTGGTCATGTCCATTGTTTTTGCCGGAGCGCCCATCGTCAACGCGATCGTGGCCATGACTTTGAATCCGCCCCAAGGCGGCTGGGGCGCGGTGCGATGGCCGTTTTACCTGGGTATCGTGCTGGCCGCGACAGGCGGGTGCCTGGTGACGTTTTTTAAACCGCCGCCCGCCCGACTGCACGCGTCGGCCCCGCAAGCGGCACCCCCGGTCGTCGCCGTCCAGGCAGCGCAGCCACAATGACCGTCGATTTCCCCACAAACGAGTCGCTGGCGGCGCATCAACTGGCGCAATTGCGCCGGTTGCTCGGGGACATCCTGCCGGCCAACGCGTTTTATCGAAATAAACTGGCCGGGATCGATCCGGCCATTGCCAGCCTGGAGGATTTTTCGGCGCGGTTTCCGTTCACCACGAAACAGGAATTGGTGGAAGACCAGCGCCGCCATCCGCCCTTCGGCTCCAATCTGACTTACCCGGTGACAAGTTACACGCGGTATCATCAAACCAGCGGCACGACCAGCGCGCCCTTGCGCTGGCTGGACACGCCGGAAAGCTGGGATTGGATGGTGCAAAGTTGGAAGGAAATTTACCAGGCGGCAGGCGTGGGCGGCGGAGACCGGGTTTATTTTGCATTTTCCTTCGGGCCGTTCATCGGATTCTGGATGGCCTTTGACGCGGCGCAACGCCTGGGCTGCCTGTGCATCCCCGGCGGCGGCGCGAGCACGCAAGGACGGCTGCGCGCCCTGACGGAAAACCGGGCCACGGTCTTGTGCTGCACGCCCAGTTACGCCGCCCATCTGGCGGAAGTGGCGACGCACGAAAATGTCGATCTCAAAACCGCCGCCGTGCGAGTGATCATTGTGGCCGGGGAACCCGGCGGCAGTATTCCGGCCACTCGCCGGCGCTTGGAGGAACTTTGGCCGGGGGCGAAGATTTTCGACCATCATGGCATGACGGAAACGGGGCCGGTGTCGCACGAATGCCCCGCCCAACCGGGCACCTTGCACGTTTTGGACCGCGCCTACCTGGCGGAAGTCATCGACGTGGAGGGAAAGGCGGCGCGGGCGGGGGAGGGGGGAGAATTGGTCTTGACTGTTCTGGGGCGGACCGGCTCGCCCCTGCTGCGCTATCGCACGGGTGATCTGGCGCGGGCGGGGCAAAGGTGCGCCTGCGGACGGCCAGGCGCGGCGCTGCCGGGCGGCCTGCTGGGGCGGACGGACGAGATGGTCATCGTGCGCGGGGTCAATGTTTATCCAACGGCGGTGGAGGACGTGTTGCGCGGTTTTTCCGAGATTGCCGAATACCAGGTGGTGGTGGACCGTTCCCACAATCTGATGGAGTTGAGCGCGCGCATCGAGCCTGCGGCGCATTGCGCGGCGGCGGTGGCGGTGGCGCTGGCGGGCCGGGTGCAACATGCGTTGCACGGCGTCTTCAATTTGCGCGTGCCGGTGGAACTGGCGCCGGCGGGAAGCCTGCCGCGTTTCGAGATGAAGGCCAAGCGGTGGAAATTCATTTGATGTTGGCCGCGCCCCCGGCTAGGCTGCGGACATCATGAGAATCGGCATTAATACCTTCTTGTTCATTTCGCCTTTCACCACGCAGAGCGCCAAACTGTTTTCCAAATTCAAGAAATGGGGCTTTGACACCGTCGAAATCGCCGTCGAAGACCCCGCGCATATCGATCCGCGCAAGGTCAAACGGGAGCTGGACAAAACTGGGCTGGTCTGCGGCACGCTGTGCGGTTGCTTTGGGCCGGATCGGGACCTGCGCGGCAGCACGCGCCAACAACAAACGGCGCTGAAATACATCAGGGCCGTCATCGATCAGATGGTGGAACTGGATTGTCCTTCCTTGATCGGGCCGGTTTATTCCGAAACCGGACGCGCCGATGCCGTGCCGGCGGGCGAATATCGGCAGCAATGGCGCACGGTGGTCAAGAATCTCAAAACGCTGTGCGCTTACGCGGGCGATAAAGGGAAGAAGGTCTGCATGGAGCCGCTGAACCGTTTTGAAACCGATTTCATCAACACTTGCGACCAGGCCCTGAACATGGTGGCCGATGTCGGCAGCCCGAATTTGCTGCTCCACTTCGATACCTTCCATGCCAACATCGAGGAAAAGAGCCAGGCGGCGGCCATCCGCAAAGTGGGGAAACGGCTGGGCCACGTCCATGCCTGCGGCAGCGACCGCGGCACGCCTGGCAACGACCACATTGATTGGAAAGGCATCGCCGCCGCGCTGAAGCAAATCGGATACGACAAGGATGTCGTGATCGAGTCGTTCACCACCGATGTCAAAGTAATCGCGCGCGCCGCCGCCATCTGGCGCCGAATCGAGCCGACGCGGGACGAGATCGCGGTCAAGGGTTTGAAATTTTTGCGGAGCGTTCTATGAAAAGCTTGTTGACTGCGCTTTGCGCGCTGGGCCTGCTGGTTTCCGCCGGCTGGTCCACGGCCGGTGAACCAACCGCGAAGAAGATCGTTTTCGTCGCCGGCAAGCCCAGCCACGGTCCGGGCGAACACGAGTACCGCGCCGGCTGCCTGCTCTTGCAGAAATGTCTGCGCGGCGTGCCCGGCCTCCAAACGGTGGTCTGTTCCAACGGCTGGCCGGCGGAAGCGGGCGCCTTTGACGGCGCGGACGCCATCGTCCTGTCCATGGACGGCGGGGCGGGCAACGCCGCCTTGCAGGGCGGCCACCTGCAACAACTCGGCCGGCTGATGGACAAGGGGGTGGGATTAGCCTGCATTCATTGGACCGTCGAGGTGACCAAGGACAAGGGCGAAGCGGAGTTTCTCCAATGGCTGGGCGGAGCCTACGAAGTCAATTGGTCGGTCAATCCAATATGGCTGGCGGATTTTGTCACCTTGCCGGATCACCCAATCGCGCGCGGCGTGAAACCGTTTCAACTCCGTGACGAATGGTATTTTCATTTGCGATTTCCGCCGGGCCTGAAGGGAATCACGCCCATTCTGGCGGCAAAGGCCCCGGCCAGCACCATGAGCCGGCCCGACGGCCCGCATTCCGGAAACCCGGCGGTGCGCGAGGCGGTGGCGCGTGGCGAACCGCAAATCGTGGCCTGGGCCTGCGCACGGCCCGATGGCGGGCGCGGATTTGGATTTACCGGCGGGCACTATCAAAAGAATTGGGGCGACGACAATTTCCGCAAGACGGTCTTGAACGGCCTGCTGTGGGTGGCGAAAGCCGAAGTGCCGGCCAACGGCGTGGAGAGCACCGTTTCAGAGCTGGATTTGCAGGCGAACCTGGACCTCAAAGCGGCCAGGAAATGACCAGTGGTCGGACTCGTCCGCGCCGGCATGACAAGAGTAATCGCCAAACGGCCCTGACTTGGATATTGCCAAGCCCTGGCCAATGCCCCACTGTCGTAGGAATGACCGATTCCGCCCCCAGTTACACTGTGCAATGGGCCGATCCCCTGCCCCATCTATCCGCCGATTGGGATGACCCGGCCTGGAAGGCCGCCGAGACGGCCGAGTTGCAAAGTTTCCGCCCGGAAAGCAGCGCACACCATCCGCGCACGAGGCTTCGGCTGCTTCACGGCGCAGGAGGCCTGCGCGGCCTGTTCCAAGTCCGCGACCAATTCGTGCGCTCCATCCGAACGCGCTACATGGACGAAGTTTGGAAGGACAGTTGCGTCGAAATCTTTCTTCAACCCAGGCCTGACGCCGGCTATTTCAACCTGGAAATGAACGCGGGCGGCGCGCATCTGTGCAGTTATATCCAGGATCCGGAGCGCGTGCCGGGCGGATTCAAACGATTCACTCGCCTGCCGGCTGAGATGGGCGAAAGGATTGAAGTGCGGTCTTCCTTGCCCAGAGTCGTTGACCCGGAGATCGCGGAGCCGGTGACGTGGCAATTGAATTTTTACGCGCCGTGGGAAGTCCTGGGACATTATTCCGGGTCGCTTGGCCAGGTGCGCGGCCAGCGCTGGCGCGGCAATTTTTACAAATGCGCGGACGAAAGCTCGCATCCGCACTGGGTTTCCTGGGCGCCGATCGATCTTTTAAATTTCCATATCCCGCGTTGTTTTGGCACACTCTGCTTTCAATGAAGACACGCACACATCTGATTTGGTTTCTGACCCTGGTCTGCCTTTGCCTGTTGCCGCTGCCCGGGCGCGCCGCCGAACCGACGCTGGATATTTATTGGATTGATGTCGAAGGCGGCGGCGGCACTTTGATCATCACCCCGGCCGGGGAATCCATTCTTATTGACACCGGCTGGCCCGGGGCTTCCAGCGCGGCCCGCATCCACGAGGCCGCCACCAATGCCGGGGTGAGCCGGATTGATTACCTGATCCTGACCCACTTTCATCTTGACCATTTCGGCGGCGCGGCCCCGCTGGCCAAGCTGATGCCCATTGGGACGGTCCTGGACAACGGCATCCCCGAGCATGACCCGGACGGCAGGAACGACGAGCGGTTTCTCGCCTCGATCAAACCTTACCGGGAATTCCCGGCAAAGCGGCGCATGTTGATCCAACCCGGCGAGACGCTGCCTTTGAAACAAGGCGGCTCGGCCATACCGTTGAGCCTCCGGTTCATGGGCACGCGCAGGCATTTCGCGCATCCGCCAGGCCTGGGTGGCCTGAACGCCCTCTGCGCCGGCGCGACGCAAAAGCAGCCGGACACGAGCGATAACGCCAACAGCGCGGTTTTGCTGGTGCAATTGGGATCGTTCAAATTCTACGATGGGGCCGACTTGACCTGGAACATGGAAGGCGAAATGGTCTGCCCGACCAATTCCATCGGGCAGGTGGATGTCTATCAAGTCGATCACCACGGCGTGGACGTGAGCAATAATCCCCTGCTCATTCGCAGCCTGGCGCCCACCGTCAGCGTCATGAACAACGGCGCGCGCAAAGGCGGCGCCAAGGCGACCCTGGCCACCTTGCGCAGTGTCTCTTCCATCCAAACGATGTATCAAATCCATCGCGACCCGCGCGGCGGAGCGGAGTTCAACACCGACGACCAATACATCGCCAACCTGGAGGAAAAATGCGAGGGCCACTACATCAAATGCTCAGTGGACTCTTCCGGCAAGAGCTACACCATCAGCATTCCGGCCAAAGGCTTTGCCAAGACCTACCAAACCCGCACGGCGGAAGCGGGGAAAACAATGGCTAGTGGCCAGCAAAAGTGAGTGGCCAGGGGGAGCCAGGCAACCCGCAGTTCACGCGCGAGGATGGGCTTTTTGGTAGGCGCGCTTCAGACGCTCGGTGGTGATGTGGGTGTAAACCTGCGTCGTGGCCAGGTGCGCGTGGCCCAGCAATTCCTGCACGCTGCGCAAATCCGCCCCCGCATCCAGCATGTGCGTGGCGAAGCTGTGCCGCAGTTTGTGCGGCGTCATGTGCGGGTCCAGGCCCGCCGAACGAAGGTATTTCTTCAATCGCAACTGCACCGTGCGCGGGGAGAGCGGATGGATGTTTTTCGCGCTGGCCCAAAAGACCGGCATGTCGGAGGCGGGCGCGTAGCCGGCGCGCTGCCAATAGTCCTTGATCGCGTCCAGAGCGGGCATGCCAACGGGAACCAGCCGCTCCTTCTTGCCTTTGCCGCGCACGCGCACCATTTGCTCGGGCCAATCCAGGTCGCCGGCGCGTAACTGGCAAAGTTCGCTCACGCGCAGACCGCAGGAATAAATGACCTCCAGAATGGCGGCATCGCGAAAATAAGGGGCGGCGTCGAAATCCTCAGCCTTGGAAGCGGCCGCCATTTCCTTGGAGGGCGCGGCGGCGAGGGCCTCAAATTGCTGGACAGTCAAGAACATGGGATTGCGTTTTTCCAGCTTGGGCAGTGAGAGATTCCTGACCGGCGAGGCGCTGACGACGCCTTCCCGGATGAGAAACCCGTAAAACGAGCGCAACGCGGAAAAGCGAAGCTGGATGGCCGCGCGGCTCAATTTGCCCCGACCCAGGAAGCGCAGGAAATAACGGAAATCATCCCGCTGCAAAGCCGCCCAATCCGGGGCGCCGCCGCGCTGCGCCTTGAACCACGCGCTGAATTGGACGAGGGCCTGCCGGTAATTCCGTTCAGTGTAGGCGGAGCAACCGCGGGAAGCGAGGCTATGCAAAAATTTGTCGGCCAACAGGTCCACGGGACTAAGGCTAAAGGCTGAAGGCTGAAGGCTAAAGTTAATTATTGAATATGGAATTCGATATGGCTTAATGCGACCTCGTTAGGTTCGGCGGTCGTTTGAGCCAACATGGAAAAATTAAGCATTAACAATTTCGGGGGCCTCAAGTCGGTTGAATTGGAGATACGCCCTGTGACCGGCTTCATCGGCCCGGAGGGATCCGGCAAGAGTGTCATCGCCAAGCTGTTGTATTTTTTCCGCCAAATTGCCTCGCGTTTGCCAACCGCAATCCGTTATCAGGAAAGTCCCCAGTATAAGGTGGAATGTCGCAAGCGTTTTAACCGATACTTCCCAATTGAAAATACCGGCATTGGTGATTTCGAAATCACGTACTCGAACAATAAGGAATGGGTTCGCGTTACTTTTGCCGCTCGGAAGGACGCTGGAATGCCAAGCCTTGATTTGGAGTGGAGCAGCATCTATGACATGATGTTGGAGAAAATTGCCCACCCGAGAGATAAGATGCCGGCTCTTGGGGACAACGTGACCGAACTCACCACCAGAATCCTTGCGTTTCGTGAAGAAGTCGAACCTGACATGGTGCGAGCGTTGGGGACTAGGGCAATTTTCGATCAGATTTTTATCCCGGCAGGACGTGCCTTTTTCTCACAGGTTCAGAACACTGTCTTTACGCAGTTTGCGGAAGGGGAAAGCCCTGAGCCTTTCATGGCCGAGTTTGGTGCATTGCTTGAACAAAGCAAGTCCATTCTGGATTCAGTCGGACTCTTCAACGTAACCTCCGGCGAAATGTCAGTGCCTCATGCTTTAGGGCCTAGTTTTGACGAAATACTACACGCACGGTTGTTGCGAATTAGGAATCAAGATTTCCTCGAATTTGCAGACGGTCGTCGCGTCAAGCTCGCGCAAGCGTCCTCCGGCCAACAGGAAGCTTTGCCATTGCTCCTTTTGTTGGCATCGTTGATGTTGCCTGGAAATTGGCGTGGCCGCGTTTTGTATATCGAAGAGCCAGAGGCACATCTTTTTCCATCCACGCAGAAACTCATCATGGAATCGATGGTTAAGTTTTTTAGGGCGTGGGGTGGGAGAATGGGCCTTGTGCTGACAACCCATAGCCCTTACATCCTCACGTCTATCAACAACCTACTTCAAGCCGGGAAACTTTACGCCGCTGCGACAAAGAAAGAGGCTGACAGGCTTGCCCGGATCATTCCCGTCACGCGTACATTTAACCCGGATGAGGTCGGTTTCTACGCACTTGAGAATGGGAATGCCAAGTCGATCATGGATCCACAAATGGGGCTGATAGATGCCGATATCATTGACCAAGTTTCAAACGATATCGCCATCCAGTTCGATCAATTGCTCTCGGAGGGGAATGAAAAGTCCTGACGGCCGGGAGTGCAGCGACTTCCATCGGCACAAGAAGATTGCCCTCAGCGGCAAGAAAACCACAAAGCTTTACCTCCTCAATCCCACGGAACGCCGGGTGGAGCAGATTGTGGTGGATGGTTGTGCGATCATGGAAGGAAGACGTTGTGATTGGCTTGTCCGAGTGGACGACGCAATGTCCAAGGAAGAAATTTACGTGGAACTGAAAGCTTCGAAGGTTGACTACGCGGTCGAACAATTGCGGGCAACCATTGAAAAGCTCTCCGCCGACCACGCGAGCTTGCTCAAACGATGCTTCGTTGTCTTTAACCGGAACCCGATGACCGGAACGGATACCCAGAAATACAAACTCCAATTCCGTCAAACGTTCAACTCCGGTTTCCGGCTGGTCAAAGACAAGACAGAGGTTCGGCTTTAAGCCTTCCCCAATTCGCCCAGCACAAGGCGCAGGAAGGCGACGTTGTCGATTTGCACGTAGTTCATCGCGCCGCCCATGCGGGAGTAGCTCTTGCAAAAACGCAGATAATAGGCCGGATTGTCCCTGGGCGGCTCGCCCCGCGTCCAATCCCAATGCCCGCCGTCCTGCAAATCCACCACGTAAAAGCTGTGCCCTTTGACAATGGGCCGGCCGGCTTGCAATCTGAAATTGTTGATGCAACTGAGGCTCTTTTCGAAAACCTGCGGCCCCATGATGGCCGAACCGACCGACAGCACGACCCCGCCATCCAGGTTCTCCACCGCGCCGCCAAAGATCCGAAAATCCATTTCCCCCGCCCGGCCAATGGCAGCGCCGTTGAACATGGGATGATTGGTGATAATGTCGTAGCCGATGCCGGGATGGATGGTCATCGGCACGTTCAAGCTGAAACTTTGCGCCAGCACGCAGGTGGCTTTGTGCGGATGCGCCACGGTGTGGCGTCCGGCGGCCAGATGATGCACGCGCATGGCCTGCAAAAGCTCGGCCCGCGCCGGCGAGAGCGGGTTGGAAGGCGCGCTTCGCAACGCCGCTTCAAGCGATTCCACCGACGGCAAAGTGACGCCATCCTGGGCGACAAATTTTCCGAGGGCGCGGCCAAAGCCGTCCCCTTCCAACGCGCCGGCCAGCAACGCCAGTTGAAAGTTTCGCCCCGTTTCCTCCCAGCTTCCGAAAGTGCCGGTGGCGACGTTTTCTTTGACGCTTTCAGTCGAGATGCCCTGGTAGGCTAATTCCCAGTCATGAATCGAGCCGGCGCCGTTGGTGGCCAGATGGGTCACCCAATTCTTTTGCATCAAGCGAATGAGGAGCGTGGCCCCGCCGTTCTTGATCAGATGCGCGCCGTAAATAAGCATGACCGAGGCTTTTTTGGCGCGAGCCTGCGCGATGTCGCGGGCGCATTGCCGGACCAGGGAAAGATTCGGCTCCTGGCAGGGCGGAGGCGGAGAGTTGGGGTCGGCCAAAATGTCCTCCAACCGCGCCAGGCTATGGCGTTGGGCCAGCGGCAGGACTTTCAGCTTGGTCATATCGATGCGTGATGGCATATCAAATTTAAAAAAGCAAACTCGCAAAGATTTTGCCGTGAGTAAAGCTGTTTTGCGGGATTAGGAGGAGCACGCAACATCTCCATGCACCCATTGACCATCTATCATTGAGGCGGCCACGGGACCGGTGTGATGAACCACCGCAGCCCACGCATCCTCCGCTTTGCCCTGGAATGGGATCGCGATTAAATCAGCCAACCCTTGCTCGAAGAGGGCGCCAACTTGCTTTTCCCGGCCCAGCGCGCGCGCGCCTTGCTGCGTGGCCATGCGCGCGATCGTTTCGGGGGGAACGTCGGGGTGCGCGGCGGCGAAGGAGCGCATTTCGGTGAACATGTTCAATTGGGGTTTGGCGCGGCCATTCACTATCACGCTGGCCAGGCTGTCGGTGCCCAAACAAATGTTGACGCCGGCGTCGCGCAGTTTCTGGAAGGGAAACGGGGCGTGTCCGAAATAGGCGTGGCTTCGCGGGCAATGCACGACGCTGGAGCCGGAATCGGCCAGGGCGGCGATGTCGCCGCCATCGAGATAGTTGGCGTGAACGGCCAGAAAATCCCGTCCCAGCAAGTGGCAGTGGCGCGCTTGTTGCACGGGTGACAGGCCCCGGCAATCCGACATGTCGCGCTGGCCCTTGAGCCAGTCAAACATAGAACCGTTCCGCCCGTCGTACATCTCCCACTCGGAGCGTGACTCGGCCAGGTGCGTGGTGACGCGCCAGTTGCGCTGGCGGGCGAGAGCCGCTGTTTGGCGGATCAGGGACGGCGTCGTGGAGTAAAGCGCGTGCGGAGATAGGCCAACGGAGCCGCGTTCGGAATGAAGGCTTTTGATCTTGGCCACAGCCTCGCGCAGGATGTCCGCCGGCTTGCGGCCGCTGTTGACGCCGGTCATTTCCAGGAACGAGAAGACGCGCAAGGGAGTCGCCGACCAGAGGTCGGGCAGCAATTCCGGCACGGCTTCTATATCCGCCACCGTGGTGGTGCCGGTACGGAGGAGCATCTTGGCGCCCCGCAGCCAGGCTTCGGCGTAGTCGGTGTAACTAGCCGCCGCCTTGAGCGCCAGCAAGCCCTTGATCCAATCGGGGAACTCTTTTTGCGGCGGCAGGCCGGCCATGTCGGTGTAATCGAGATGACAATGGGCATTGACCAGACCTGGCAGCAAAATCACCGGTCCCAGATCGACGGTCGGAACATGGGCGCGGGCAGCCAAATCCCGCCAGGAACCGACAGCCAGGACGCGATTCGCGGAAAGCAAGACAGCCCCGTTTTCGACGGGGGGCGCGGAGACAGGCAACAAAATACGGGCGCGCAAAAGCATGAGAGAAGGCTGGTCAACCTTCCGCCGTCCAAACCCATCGTCATTATTCGGCGGTTTGGCGGGACTCTTTAACTCGGGAGCCTACGGTATGTTTGCGCGCTTTGTATTTGTTATGGCGCTTGCGCAATTGCTGTTCGATCTTCTTCGTCACCAGGTCGATGGCCGCGTACAAATCCTCCTTGCGATCCACCGCGTAGAGATCCGGGCCGGGCACGGCCAGCCGCATGGCGCAGGTGAACTGGCGTTCCGGCCGTTTGAGATGGTCATGTTCGAGGCTGACGCGGGCGCTGGTGCAATAGCGGTCCAGATGCTCTAATTTTTCGAGTCGGGAAAGGATATGGTCTTCGATGGATTTGGTTAAGGTGACATTGTGGGTCGTCAGAATAAACTTCATACGCATCAACTTGCTTCAAGTCGCGCGCAAAATCCAGTTTTTTGCATGATGCAAATTTCTTTGCCCAAGCGCCAAAATGGGTTTTAATCCGCTCGTGCCGACCAAAATCATATCCGTGGCCAATCAAAAAGGGGGGGTGGGAAAAACAACCACCGCCATCAATCTTGCCGCCTGCATGGCCCAATTGGGGCGGCGGGTTCTGTTGCTGGACCTGGACCCGCAAGCCAACGCCACCAGCGGCCTGGGCCTGGAAAAAACCGAGGGCGCCAGCGCCTACCGGCCTTTGCTGGGCGAAGGGACATTGCTGGAAAAAATCCGGCCCACGGCCTTCGAGCGCCTCGAAATCATCCCGAGCGAAGTGGATATGTGCGGGGCGGAGGTGGAAATCGCCCGGGCGGAGAACCACCTGCACCGGCTCTCGGGCCTGCTGCGACCGCTGGCGGAGAGCGGGCGGTATGATATAATTTTGATTGACTGTCCGCCGTCGCTGGGCATTTTGACCCTCAACGCCTTCGCGGCCTCGGATGGCCTGATTATTCCCCTGCAATGCGAATATTACGCCCTGGAAGGCATTTCCATGAGCCATAAGGTGTTGAGCCAGGTGCGGGGATCGGGCATCAACGCGCGCTTGGAGTTGTTGGGGGTGGTGATGACGATGTTTGACGTGCGCACGCGGCTTTCGGCGCAGGTTGTGGGGGAAGTGCGGGAGCATTTTGGCCCGCTGGTCTTTGAGACGGTCATCCCGCGCGCCACGCGCCTGGCCGAGGCCCCCAGTTTCGGCAAGCCCATCATTCATTACGACAAATCCAGCGCCGGCGCGGTGGCCTACGAGGCGCTGACCGTGGAAGTGCTCAAGAAAATTGAGTCTTAGGACTACTATCCAGACAGTCCAGCGCGGCCACCACCACTTGCTCCGTCTCGATGCCGCGCAGGCAGCGCAGGTCAATCGGACACTCGCGCCGGAAACAGGGGGCGCATGGGGCATGGCATCGCACCACTCGCGCCCGCGCGGAAAAAACCGGCCCGGTCAACTCCGGCGAGGTGCTGCCAAAAATAGCCGCCACCGGCGCGCCCACCGCCGCCGCCAGGTGCATGGGCCCGGTGTCGTTAGTCAACACTAGATCGCATATTTTCAACGCCGCCGCCAACTCGCGCAGGCTCGTTTGGCCCGCCAGGTTCAGCGGCGCTTCCCCGCTGGCGCGAGCCAGATCCCTGGCAATCCCCTGCGCCAAAGCCCGATCCTTCGCGCCCCCAAACACGATCCAATGGCACTGGGTTTTCTGCCGCAAGGCCCAGGCTGCCGCCACAAAACGCTCCGCCGGCCAGCGCTTGGCCGAACCGTATTCAGCTCCCGGATTCAATCCGAACCAGGGCCGCCCGGATGAGCGCACCAATCCAAATTTCACGCAGACTTCCTCCATTTCGCTTTCGCTGACCTCAATCCGAGGCGCCATCGGCTCCGGCGATGCTCCCAGCGCGGCGGCCAGGTGCAAGTATTGATGGGCATGGTGGGCTATCGGCGGATAAAGGGTCGTAGGCGCGTTCGATTGGATGCGCCACTGAATCTGTGCCGCGGGCAATTTGTGCATCTCCACCGCGCCCGCGCGAGGAAGCACCGCTTTCGTCAAGAATAGCGAACGCCCCCGGCGCGCGAGGCCGACACGCTGGGGTATGCCGGCCAGCCACAGCTCCAGCGCGGAACGGATGGAATTGGGCAATGCCAGGCCGATGTCGAATCTTTTTTCGCGCAGCCGCCGGCCCACCTGCCAGAGGTTTTCCCATGGGGCGAATGTCAACAATTCGTCCACGAAAGACTGCCCCTGCCAAAGGCCGGCCAGTTTTTCCGGCGCGAGCATCGTGATGCGCGCCCCGGGCCGCGCCTGCCGCAAGCGAAGCAACGCCGGCGTGCTCATGACCGCGTCGCCCAGCCAATTGACGCTCCGCACCAGAATTGTTTCCGTCGCCGCAGGCATAATTATCTGAGGCAGATTTTGCGCACGCAATCGTCGAAGTCCTCTGCCCCGCTGAGGATTTTGATTTCCACGCGCATAAAGTAAATCGGCAAATCGCGGCGGTCCAGCTTGGGAAAGCGAACCGCGTCCTTTTGCGTGGTGATGATGACTTCGGCCTGGCGCTTTTTGCTGCGGTTGATGGCGTTGAGGATTTCCTGCTGCGAGAAACGGTGGTGGTCGGCGAAACGTTTGGAATAGACCAGCTCGCGGCAGAGCTTGACCAGGCTTTGCTCGAAACTTTCCGGCTGCGCGATCCCACTCAGGCTGGCCAGGCGCAAACCGCGGACAAAATCCAGCCCCTTGCGTTCGCCGGTGAAAACGTCCTCGAAATAGAGCGGCGCGTGAATGCACTCGATGATGCCGGCGCCCGGATTGTAGAGATTGATGCGGTCGCGCAAAGCGGCGGTATTGCCGTCGCTCTTGGTGATGAAAATGACGTTGGCCCGCGCGAGGTGCGAGGGCGGTTCGCGCAATGTCCCGCGCGGGAACAAATGCTCGTTGCCAAAGGGCTGTTGGCAATCCACCAGCACCACGTCCTGCCGCCGCCCGGCCAGGCGCCAATACTGGAAACCGTCGTCCAGCAGCAAGGTGTCGCAGCCGTAATGCTCGATGGCGTAACGCCCGCTCTTGACGCGGTTTTTGTCCACCAGAATGACGACATCCTTGAGGTTGGAAGCGAGCATGAAAGGCTCGTCGCCTGCCGCGTCGGAATCGAGCAACAAATTCTTGCCGTCCGAGACCACCCTGGGCGGGGTGCTGTCTTCGCGCAGGAGCAATTTGTTCAGGAACCATTCACCCAGCGGCTGCGGGCGGGAACGGTAGCCGCGGGAAAGAATGGCCACGGTGCGGCCCTGGCGTTGCAATTCGCGCGCGAATTTCTCGACAACCGGCGTTTTGCCGGTGCCGCCAAAAGTCAGGTTGCCGATGGCAATGACCTGGATGCCCAGGGTGGAGTCGCGAATCAGCCGCGCCTGGATGCAAAAGCGGTGAATCTTGATGATAAATTGATAAATCTTGGACAGGCCAAACAAAAAGGAGCGGATCAGCGCCGCGCGTTTGCCGCGGCGCTGTTCAAAGATAATTTCCAGGAACGGCGTTTCAATCGCCTCCGTCCATGCTCGAAGTGTCTGGCGCACTAAGCCCCAAGTCTGCCCATTCCACCCCGCCCCCGCAAGGTTAGGCGCGATTTTTTTGTTTAATCCAATCTTAATTCTTGAGACAGGGGCCTTGTTGTGCGTCTATGGTGGCAGCGGTTTCTTTCGGGGCATCCCGAATCCGCGCTTGTTGCGTGAAACTTTCAGTCAAAAGCGATTATGCGGTCCGCGCCGTGCTCTGGCTCTGTCAACATTACCAGGAGGGCGTCGTGCATACCGTGGAGGAAATGGCCTCCGCCCAGGACATCCCTCCCAATTACCTGGTGCAAATCCTCATCGAACTCAAATCGGCCCAGATTGTCAAAAGCCAGCGCGGCAAGGCCGGCGGCTACGTGCTGGCCCGGCCGCCGGCCGAGATCACCTTTGGCGATGTCCTGCGCTGCATCCACGGCGAAATCTTCGATTCATCCGGGCTGACCCGTCCGCAAAGCCCGGCCGCCCTGCGCGCGGCCTGGCAGAAATTGCGCGAAGCCGTCAACTCCGCCGCCGACGCCATCACTTTCCAACAATTGCTCGAATCCGCCGACGAGAAGGAGAAGATGTATTATATTTGACGGAAGCGGCGGGCTGTCCCCGGATGGCCGTGGCGCTCTGGCTGATCCGATGGGGCTGTCCTCGGCTGGCTGCCGAATCAGGCGCCCGGGGTGCATTTCGTTTTTTTGGGTTGAGCTCTCTTGATCTTAATCCTAATCCTAATCTTAATCTCAACCATACGGGCCGAGGCGGCAGAGATTATGATTACGATTAAGAGGGAAACCCAAGAAAGTGAAATGCACCCGGCGCCCGCAGGCTTGTTTTCTTTGGTTGAAGTGCGCCGGGTTTTTGGATAAACTGCGTAAGTTCTTATGAACTTTCGCTTTAATCTTAGCAAGGCGACCGAAGCTGCGTGCCTGTTTCTGGAACGCGAAGGCGGGCAGATGAATATTATGAAGCTGGTCAAGCTCATGTATCTTCTGGACAGGCTTTCGCTCGACCGGCGCAACTCGCCTGTCTGCGGCGGGGATTATCTCTCCATGCGCAATGGTCCGGTGACGAGTGAAGTGCTTGACCTCCTCAACGCCGGCAGGCTAATCGGTGAATCCGACCAGCGATGGGAGCAGTGCGTCAGCAACCGGACCAATCACGAGGTGAAACTGGAAAGAATGCCAGCCCGCGAAAACCTCGCCGACGCCGAGGTGTCGTTGCTGGACGAAATTTGGAAGGAACACGGCCAGAAAGATCATTGGCAACTGGTGGATTGGTGTCACCGTCACTGCAAGGAATGGGTCCCCGTGACAAATGGCTGCGCACCCATCGCCGTCGAGCAGGTGGGAATCGCGTTAGGTAAAAGCCCGGAGCAGGTCAACCGCCTTCGCCAGGAGGCCGTCGAGTTGAATCAACTCGATGAAATCTTCGCCGAGGCATGATCCGGCTTGGTATGGCTTTGAAAAGCCAGGAGCCGCCGTTCCACCGCTGCCTTGTTATTTCCAACCCGCAGGCCAACGGGGGACAAGTCGTTCTGGTGCGCGTGACCACCGATGACGGAACTTGGCCTGACCGCGATTGCATTCTCACGCCAGCCGATTGGAGTGAGTTGGAGCATGATTCCACGGTTGCTTTTTCCACCTGCAAGTTTGGCCCGGCAGTCCAAGCGTTGGAAGCCGCAATTCAACGCGGATTATTTCAAGAAATCTCATCCCCGCCGCTTGCGGTGCTACGGAAGGTCATCCTGGCAGGCCACTCATCGCGATGCCTGGCGCCAAGGGCAAAGAATCTGCTAGGCCAAATTTGATTTTTCGGCTGCGCCGCGGCTGAATTAATCAACGCTTTATTTCTTCTTGGCATACTGGTCGCGAGTGCTATATCTGCTGACCATGAACACGCTGAACTTTCTTCCCGCCTGGGCGCTCTCTGGTTGCTTGCTTTCCATCTTGCCGTTTACGGCGCGGGGGGTTGACCAAACACAGAACCAATCCAATAATCCCCCGGTCGTCATCACCGCCGGACCGGACTGGATTCCCTTGCGGCCCGCGCTCGACATCGAGCCTGGGTCCGCGCTGGATTTTTCCAATCTTGGTCTTTCGGACGCGCCGGCGGGCAAACATGGGTGGGTAATGGCCGGCGCCAATGGCCAATTCGCGTTCGAGGATTCGCCCAAAGTGCCGCGCCGGTTTTATGGAGTGAACCTCTGTTTCAGCTCGCAGTACCTCGACAAATCCCAAGCCGACGCTCTGGCGGAACGCTTGGCGCGATTGGGCTACAACGCCGTGCGCCTTCACCACTACGAACGCGAACTTACGCAGGGTCAGCCCGAAAGCACGACCCTGAACCCCAAAAAGGTGGACCAATTCGATTACCTGCTCTCGGCTTTGATTCACCGTGGCCTTTATCTGACAACGGACCTGTATGTGTCGCGTCCGGTGCCCTGGCGCGAAATCGGCGTGGACAAGGAGGGGTTGATCCCCATGGACACCTTCAAAATTCTGGTGCCGGTGCATCCAGGGGCGTTTGAAAACTGGAAGAAATTCGCCCGCTCGCTCCTGGAGCACGAGAACCCCTACACGCACCGACGCTACGCGAATGAACCGGCGCTGGCCTGGCTGGCGATGATCAATGAGGGCAATTTCGGAAATTTCTACAAAACCATGCAGACCTTTCCCGAGTGGACCAACTCCTGGAATCATTGGCTGGGACAGCGTTACCAGAACCGGCAGAAACTGGCCGCGGCCTGGGGGCCGGAACTGAAAGAAACGGAAAATCCGGCTGACCGCACTGTCGCGTTGCCGGAAAAACTCTACGGCGAGGGTTTGCGCGCGCGCGATTGTATCGCCTTCCTGTCGGATACGGAACATTCCATGGTCATCCGCATGAAGAAGTTTTTGCGGGACGACTTGCATTGCCGCGCCTTGATCAGCAACTCCAGTTCCTGGACCCGCTTCACCACGGACCAGGCGTCCCGCATGGCCTATGATTATGTGGATGACCATTTTTACGTGGACCACCCGCAATTTCTCCAAGGCGCCTGGCGGTTGCCCAGCCATTGCGCCAACGCCAGCCCGATTGCCGAGGGTGCGCCGGGCGGGCGCACGCTCGCCTTCACGAGGTTGTTTGACAAGCCGTTTACCGTCACGGAATACAATTACGCCGGCCCGGGAAAATTCCGCGGCATCGGCGGCATTCTAACGGGAGCGCTCGGCGCGTTGCAGGGCTGGGGCGGCTTATGGCGGTTTGATTATAGCAGCAGCCGGGAAGCCGAGTTCGCGCCGTCGCCGATGGGGTATTTCGACATGGTTTGCGATCCGTTGAGCCAGGCGGCCGAACGCGCCTCGCTCTGCCTGTTTCTGCGCGGCGACCTTCAACCCGCGCCCCATAGTGTGGCCCTGGTTATGACCGAAGCCGACCTCGCCAATCCGGCGGCGAAAATTCCCACTCTCGCCCCCCAATGGCATTGGCTGGCCTGGGTGACACGCGTCGGCACGCAAGTCCTGCCCTCGGCGCAACAGCCTCTTTCGGAAACCGCCGTGCTGCCCCTGGCTTGGTCAACCCCGGCCGCCGCTTATCGCAGCCAGGCCGTGTTGCCGCTGGCTCCTTATGCAGTTGATAACGCCCAACTCCTGACCGCGCTCCAGGCGCGCAAAACTTTCAAGTTGGACCCGGCACTCGACCCGGCCCGGAAATTTTTCCGCAGCGAGACAGGCGAAATCACGATTGACGCTCCCCGCGGCCAACTGGTGTTGGATACCACCCGCACCGCCGGCGGTTATGCGTCGGCCGGTGAGACCATCGACGCGCCCAAAGGCGGAGTGCGGATTTCGATGGCTGGCAGCGATGCGACCGTGTGGGTCAGCGCCTTGGACCACAACCCCATCAGCCGCAGCCATCGCCTGCTGGTCACGCATTTGACGGACCTCCAGAACACGAATATCCGCTACGCCGAGGCGGCGCGCCAAACTTTGTTGGACTGGGGCCGGATGCCGTACCTGGTCCGCGCAGGCAAGGCAGAAGTTAGTATCCGCTTGCAAAAGCCGGGCGCCTATCAGGTCTGGGCCTTGGGGCCGGGTGGCAAGCGTCTGGCCAAAGTTCCCTGTCAATCGGAAAGCGGAACGCTCCATTTCGTCGCCGACGTGGCCGGCGACACCGCCGCCGGAGCGAGGATGCTCTACGAGATCGCAAATTAGCGAGTCACGTATTTTCGTTTCAATATACCAAACAGTTAACGATGGGCATGGAATCTGCTGACACCAACAAAATGTCCCAGGTGGGACATATTGTTGGTACGCTTGGCTTGGTGGTGGAGGTGAACATTCTTTGACGTGTTGCACGCGCGCGCACGGGGCTTTATGCTTCCGGGCGATGAAAATCGCGACAGACCTCGCCTTGGCATGAATTTCGTGCCGTCAGAATTGGAGGAGATTCTCCGACTTACGCCTGCGTTGCAGCGGGCCTTTCTGGTCGGCGGGTGCGTGCGCGATGGGCTGGCGGGTCTGCCACTGGGGAAAGATTTTGATGTCGAGGTCTTTGGTCTCGATTACGAACAACTCATTGCGGCGCTGGCGCGCTGGGGAAGGACCGATTTGGTGGGGCGCTCTTTTGGAGTGGTGAAACTTTCCACCCGGAGCGGACACAGCTACGATTTCACGCTGCCCCGCAAGGACTCCAAGGTTGGCCCCGGCCATAAGGGATTCGACGTGGCGTTCGATCCGGCCATTTCGCTGCCCGAGGCGGCGGCGCGAAGGGATTTTACCATCAACTCCGTCATGTACGATCCCCGCGCGCACCAGGTGCTCGATTTTTTCGGCGGCGTGGCGGATATGAAGGCCGGGATTCTGCGGCACACCAGCGCGGCGTTCAGCGAAGACCCGTTGCGGGTGCTGCGCGGGATGCAGTTCGCGGGGCGTTTCGAGTTGCGCGCGGCGCCGGAAACGGTGGCCTTGGCGCGCGGCATGAAGGGCAGCTACACGCAATTGGCCGTCGAACGCGTGCGTGAGGAATGGTTCAAATGGGCGCAACGCAGCCGCCTGCCTTCGGCCGGCCTGCGCTTTTTGGCCGAGACGGAATGGATCGATCATTTCCCGGAAATCAAGGCGCTGATGGGCACGCCGCAGGAACCGGACTGGCACCCGGAAGGGGACGTTTTCACGCACACCGGCCACTGTTGCGACGCACTGACGCGCCTGCACGCCTGGCGTGACGCGGACGCGGAGTCCAAAATAGCGTACATGCTGGCTGTGTTGGCGCACGACTTTGGCAAACCAGCCACCACGCATCGCGCCATCAAGGATGGCCGGGAGCGCATCATCTCGCCCGGACACGAAGGGGCCGGAGTGGAACCAACGCGAGTTTTTTTGGAGCGGCTGCGCACCCCGCTGGCCATCGCGCAACGGGTCATTCCGCTGGTGCAAAACCATCTGTTTCATCTGGAAACCATCTCCGACCGCGCCGTGCGGCGTCTGGCCCGGCGTCTGGCGCCGGAGAACATCGAGGGCCTTTGCCTGGTGATGACGGCCGACAGCATGGGCCGTCCGCCGCGTCCGGCGGAGGTGCCGGAGAACGTCAAGACACTTTTGGCGCGGGCGCACGAACTGGCGGTCCGGCGAAAGCCGCCATCCCCGCTGTTGCAAGGCCGGCATTTGCTGCAAATAGGCGTGGCGCCCGGCCCGCGCATGGGAGACATACTTGCCAAGGCCTACGAGGCGCAATTGGAAGGCGTCTTCGGCGACTTGGAAGGCGCATTGCGTTGGGCCACCGAAGAGGTTAAGGCTAAAGGCTAAACATGAAGCGGTTTATATGGCAGGCAATGGTCATCGGTTTGCTGGCTCTCCGTCTGCCGGCCCAAACTTCGTTGGAGTTCTTTACCAATCAGGCCAATGCGCTCTTGCAACCGGCCTTCGGTTTCGGAGTCGCGAGTATCCCGGTGTATTCGGTCACCAATTCTTCCATCGCCTACAACGCGTCTCTTCATTTCCTGCTGCAATCGGCGGCGAATGCTTACGACACGACGACCCCGGCCACCGATCCCCCGTCCGTTTTCCGGCCCCTCTTCGGCTGGTCGGGCAATACTCTTTTGATTGTCGGTTACACGAATGTGACGACGGATTTCTACACGCAAATCGGACAGGGATTCAAAATGCTGACGGATCCGACGATTTGTTCCAACGACAACGTTTGGGGCATTCCGTGGGTGGTGGGAGCCAAGAACAATCCGCCCGCGTTCAACGAGTACTGCTATTCCACCGCCGTGCTCGCTGAACGCAAGCTGCTGTTCATTCGCGCGACAGGTTCCAACGGGCAACCCGACGTCAACCGGCCGCCAGCTTACACGAACCAGTTTCTTGAGATGTCGATTTCCAATCAGTTTGGAGTCGAGGCTTGGAATTTCGCGCGGTCGAACTATACGAACGGCATGACCATCGTCGCCTCGAATCAGGTCTCGATCACGATCACCAACAACTACGGTTTTGGGACAAACTACGTGTTCAACGACAGTACTAATTGGATCCTGAATTCATGGCCAGGTTGGACGGGGCGGGCTTTCGACCGCAGTTTTCTTATCCCTATATTTACCAACGTCGTTTCATTGCCGCCATCATATTGGTCCGAGTCCACTGGACGGTTCGTTGGCTTTAGCTCCGGAATCATCACCTCAAATCCATTTTTGGCGAGCGACATGACACAGAGGGGATGGCCGGAGCACAATTGGATCTTAAATATCACCAATTACGTCATGTACGGCCTTATCGATAACAACAGTGGAGCGGTTTTGGACTTTGTTAATTTGGGCGGCTTTGGCAGTTCTCTCCACATCACACAACTGCTTACCAACCAACCAGGACTTTTTGGGGCGACAAATTACAATCCTGCATGGGCAACCAACGGCGCCACCGATGCGCCAAATTCTCCCATGTCGTCCGGCGTCCTCTATCAGATCGCGACCGGGAAGCAAACAAATCAAACTTTCTCCAATGATCTCAATGGACTCCAGCCGGGCACGCTGGGTTCGACTTTCGGCGCTCCCTACGCTGCAACGAGTGAAATCGTGCAGAACTGCGCGTGGCAAACTGTCAATCCCTTGGTGCATTACACAGTGGAAGACCTGCCTGGAACGGAGAACGAAGTGTTCCTCTCTTTGCATGGCGCCCCCATTTCAATTGCCAGTCTTGGAAGAATCAATGAGGACTACAATTCCGGCGCGGTCCAAAAACTTGGCTTGGGATGGAGTGCGGGAACTCCTCAATTGAATTTCTCCGGCGTTAACGATTTGCCTTACACGATCTGGGCTTCGGCGGACTTGCTAAACTGGAGCCAGATCGGCATCGCTTCTCAACCAGAGGCCGGGTCTTTTCAGTTCAACGACCTGCCCGCAACGAACTATCCCGCGCGCTTTTATCAAGTGCGCCTGCCATAGACGCTCACTTCTTGCTTTGCTCCAGCGCTTGAAGCTGCGCCGCCAGGCTTTCGGCCAGGGAGGTTTCGCCGGCGGAGCGGGCCAGTTGCAGCGCGTGGGTGGCGATGGGGATGGCGCGGTCGGCACGACCGGCGCGGGCGTAGGCGGCGGCGAGCTTGCCCAGCATGAAATGAGCGCCGGCCAGTCGCGGGCGCAGTTGCGTTACTTTTTCGCATTGATCTAATGCCTCATCCAATTGGCCGGCGGCCAGCAGGAGGCCGGCCAGGTTGTAGCGGGCTTCGACAAATTCCGGCGCCAGCGCGACCGCGCGCTCGAAATGAAACCGGGCCTGGTTGGTGTCGCCCAACCGCAGGAGGATGCTGCCAAGGTCGCTGTGGGCCAGCGAAAAGTTCGGCTCCAAGGCGATGGATTTTTCATAGTTCGTGATCGCGGCGGGGATGCGGCCGGTTTGCAACAGGGCGTAGCCAAGGTTGCAATAGGCGCTGGCGAAGTCCGGCAGCAGACGGACCGTCGCTTGAAAATTGGTAATCGCGTCCTCGTACCGCCGCTGTTTCAAGGCGGCGCGCCCGAGGTTGTAATGGGGGTAGGGATTGCCCGGCTGGACGGCAATGGCGCGTTGGAAATGCGCGATCGAATCATCCACCTGGTTCTGTTCCAACAAAGCAAAGCCGAGATTATTCTGCGCGACAGGGTCGTCGGGATGCCCGGCCAGAACATCCCGAGAAAGCACCATGGATTCGTCGAATTGTTTTTTGTCCAACAGCGCTTGGGAGAGATTGTTGCGGGCCATGGTGGAGGCGGGAGTGGCTTTGAGCGTGGCGCGCCAGAGCGTTTCGCTGTCAATATAATGTGCGGACTGGCGCCAGGTCAGCAGGCCCAGCAGTATGACCAAAGACGCGGAAAGCAAGACCTTCGCCCCGGCGAAGCGCCTGAGCAATTTGTCCATGGCCACCGCTGCCAGCGCCAGGGGACCGATGCTGGCCATATATTGGTAATGGTCGGCCACGAAGGTGTAGCGAAATGTATATTCGGAGATGAACCCCAACAGCGGCGAAAGCATCGCCACATAAAATAAAACCGCCACTTTAACGCCGCGACCGGCGGCCCAAAAGACCGCGCCCGCGATGACGCAAGCGGCCAGCCAGAGGTAGGGCCAGGGTTGCGCGGGATCGATGTGCCAGCGCGCATAGCTGAACGACAATCCCACGGGCCATATCAGCTTGGCCAGGTAGAACCAGAGCGCCCGGCTGGCGATGAGCAGACGGCTCATCCAGCCCATGGCGAAAACGTCTCCGACCGTGAATTGATGGTAGTGTTCCCACCAGACGCTGACCAATCCCATGATCAGCCCCATGGCGAAAAAAGGAACGATCTGCCACGCGCGCCGCCAGTTAATGGGTTTTCCTTGCAGCCAGAGAATCAGCAGCAACGCCACCGGCCAGGTGCAGGCGGTGGTTTTGGCAAAGAGCGCCAGCGCCTGAAAAAACAACGCTCCGGCGTAAAAGCGCCATGCGCCGGGCCGCTCTTCGGAAAATTCCACCCAGGCCCAAGCCGTCAGGAGGCAGAAAAAGAGCGAAAGCACGTTTTTCAATTCCGAGACCCACGCCACCGATTCGACCTGGACGGGATGAAGGGCAAAGAAAGCCGCCGCCAGCCACGCCGCCGGCAGGCGCAGCCGGCGCAGCAACTGCCACAGCACCAGCGCATTGGCGGCGTGCAGCAGAATATTGACCCAATGATAGCCGCTGGACGCCAATCCCCACGCGGCCCGCTCCATTCGCAAAACCGTATAGGACATGGGAAAATACTGCGAAGGCGAATCCAGTGAGAACCATATCCGTTTCAAGCCGTCCGGGGCCGTGAGCAAGCGATTGTTGGTCACGTACATATCGTCGTCCCAGATAAATCCGGCATGCCAGGCCGGTTGATAGGCCAGGATGACAGCGGCGGCCAGGATGAGCGCCTGGAACCACAATCGGGAGGGGTGGACGGGTCGTTCAGGGGCCATGATTCCTGTTCCTGGCGGCGATCAAATCGGCCAGACGTTGGCGGGCGGCGGCGAGGTCGGGTTGACTATCCACCGCCTTTTGGCAGTGAGCGATGGCCTCGTCCAGACGTCCGCGATAAGCCAGAATACCAGCCAGATTGTAATGGGCTTCGGCAAAGGTGGGCGAGAGTTGGACGGCGCGCTGAAACTGTTCCATGGCTTCGTCCATGCGCCTTTGGTGCAGGAGGATGTTACCCAAATCATTATGCGTCAGAGCGGCATCGGGATTTAACTCCAGCGACCGTTGATAAGCCGCGGTGGCATCTGCAACCTGGCCCATTTGCAGCAAGGCGTAGCCCAGATTGCACCACGCTTCAGCGGCCGAGGGCTTGATATGGATCGCTTCGCGGCACGAGGCGGCGGCGGCGGCGAAATCACCCTTTTTCAAATAAGCACGGGCCAGGGTCTGGCGGTTCCCCTCGCTGTGCGGTTGAGCATTGATGGAGCGCAAGGCCTCGGCGATGGCTTCATCCACCTTGCCTTGATGCAATAGAATGCCGGACAGTTCATCGTGGGCCTCGGGATCGCTGGGCAAAACGGCGAGGGCAGCGCGGCAATAAGCAACGGCTTCATCCCATTGCTCATGTTCGACCAGCCATTTGCTCAGGTTGTTTAGAGCCGGCAGACAATTGGGGTAATGGCGCAAGGTGGCTCTCCACAACGTGCCGCTATCCTTGTAAACCGCCGTTTGACGCCAAGCCAGCAAGGCGAAAAGAACCGCCGCCACAGCCGCGACCGCGGTCAAGGCCTGGCGAAGCAGCGGGCGTCTGGAGGCCAGGTCATACAATCCCCAGACCGTCATGATCCACAAACCGATGCAGGGCAAGTAGCTGTATCGGTCGGCCATGGACTGCGCCCCGACCTGCACCACGCCAATCGTCGGAATCAACATGCCCGCAAACCAAAACCAGCCCACCGCCAGCCAAGGTTCCGAACGCGCCCGCCAAAGCGCCAGCGCGGTGACTCCGGCCAGCAACACCACCGCGCCGATGATTTCGGACGTCCGCCAGCCGGTGTATGGGTAAAACGCCGCCAAATCCGCCGGCCAAAAGTTTTTTGTCAAGTACCGCGTGTAAGCGATGGGAATGTTCGCCAGACGGACAGAGACAGGGAAGCGGGCCAGGGAAGCCACGGCGCCCGTTCGCTCCTGCACCAGGAAAGTCACGAGGCTGGAGCCGGCGGCCAGGACAAAGAACGGAATCTTTTCCAGAACGGGCCGCCAGGCAAAATTGGGGCCAGGCTCCAACCGCCGCAGCGGCCAGTAATCCAGCAACAGCAGCACAAAGGGCAGCGTCACCACCATCGGCTTGGACATCAGCCCCAGCGCGAAAAACAACAGGCTCAATCCGTAAAAAATCCCTGTCCTCCGTAGCCTTGGCGAAGGAGGATTCACGTAGCGAAGGTAGGCGCCAACCGCGAGCATCCAGAAAAACGCGCTCAACAAGTCTTTCCGCTCGGAAATCCACGCGACCGACTCCACGCGCAGAGGATGGAGCGCGAACATCACGGCCACCAAGGCGCTCCGCCACAACGCGCCGGTCAGGCGGTTAAGCAGCAGAAAAAGCAAAACCGCGTTGGCCGCGTGCAGCATAAGACTGGTCAAGTGATGCCCCATTGGCTGCAATCCATATATTTGACCGTCGAGAATATGCGACAGCCACGTCAGCGGATGCCAATTGCTGGCCGCGTCGGTGGTAAATGCCCACCGCACACTCTCCCAGGTTAAACCGTGCTGGACGTGCCAATTCTGCGTGACGTAATCGTAATCGTCAAAATTGACAAAGCCGTCGCGCAGCGCCGGCCAAAAGACGGCCAGCACCGCCGCGCCGAGCAGGACGCTCACCAGGCACTTTTGCCGCCGCGTTGGTGTCAACGTCATGGAGGAACGCCTCCATTGCCGAGTTGGTATTGGCGCGCCTGCAATTCCAGGGCGCCGGCCAGCGCGCGGTTGTTCCGGGCCAGGGCGATTTGACGCGCCCGTTGGGCCGTGGCCGCGGCCTGGCGAAAATTTCCAGATGCCGCGTAGGCGGAGGCGAGGGCGCCCATAACGGCCGGATTCTGATCCAGGGCCAAGGCGTGTTGAAAGCTTTCGACCGCCACGTCGGGCTGGCGATTACTGAGGAAGGCGCGGCCCATGTTGTAGTAGGCCTGGGGAAAAGCCGGTTGCAGCAGCAGGGCGCTTTCAAAATTGGAAATCGAATTGGGAATACGCCCCTGCTCCAGAAGCACGCAACCAAGATTGTTTTCAGCCCGGGCCAGGAACGAAGGCGGAGCGTCCTTGCCGGCGACTTTGAGCGCCCGTTCAAAACATCTGGCGGCGCGGGGAAGGTTGCCCTGTTGCATCACCTGGCACCCGACATTGTAACAAGTCATGTAGTCTTGATCGGAAACGTCGGCCGCGTGCGAGAAGAGCGCGACCGGATTTTTCCAAAAAGAGATTTGCCGGACCGTCAACATCGCGCACGCGGCCAAGGCCAGCGCCCCGGCCATGGCGACGGCTTTGAGCAGCAGTGCATGGCGCGCGGCCAAACCGGACAGTCCCCAAGCCACCATGAGCAGGATGCCCACGCTGGGCAGGTAGCTGTAACGATCGGCCATTGACTGATGGCCCACTTGCACCAAGCCGATGGTGGGAACGAGCATGCCCAGGAACCAAAACCAGCCCACCGCCAAGTAGGGCCGCGCCCGCATTTGCCAAACCGCCCACGCCGTAATCAATCCCAAAAGTAGAACCGCGCCCGCCACCTGGTAAAAGCGCCAGCGCTCATAGCCGTAAAACACCGCCAATCCGAACGGCCAAAAAATCTTCCCCAAATAGCGCGCGTAAGACACGACGGCATTGGACAGCCGGGCGCTCAGAAGAAGTTTCGAGAACGACGTCACCACCCCGGAACGGTGCTGCACGAGGAACGTGGCGGCGCTGGAACCGGCGGCCAGGAGCAGAAAGGGAATTTTCTCCGCCATCAGCCGCCAGGAAAAGCGCGCTCCAAATTCCAGGCGGCGCAGCGGCCAGTAATCCAGCAACAGCAGCACAAAGGGCAGCGTCACCACCATCGGCTTGGACATCAAACCCAGCGCAAAAAACAACAGGCTCAATCCGTAAAAAACCCCTGTCCTCCGTAGCCTTGGCGAAGGAGGATTCACGTAGCGGACGTAGGCCCCGGCCGCCAGCATCCAGAAAAACGTGCTCAACACGTCCTTGCGCTCCGCCACCCACACCACCGACTCGGCCCGGAGCGGATGGAGCGCGAAGAGAGCCGCGACCCACGCGCTGGCCCAGAGCGCGCCCGTCATGCGGTTGAGCAAAAGGAAGAGCAAAACGGCATTGGCCGCGTGCAAAAGCAGGCTGGTCAGGTGATGGCCGGTCGGGTTCAGCCCGTAAAGCTGGCAATCCAGGCAGTGCGACATCCAGGTGACCGGATGCCAATTGGCCGCGCAGTCGGTGGTCAAAGCCCATTGGATGCTCTCCCAGGTTAAGCCGCGCTGGACGTTCGGATTACGCGTGACGTAATCGCCATCGTCAAAGTTGACAAACTCGCATCGCAGCGCCTGCCCATAGACGACCAGCACGGCTGCGGCCAACAAGACGCACAGCAGCCACTTCTGCCGCCGATTTCCTGGCTCCGTCATGGGTGAGAACCTCCCTTTTCAGCCTGCAACCGCCTCAATTCGGATGCCGCATCCGCCAGCTTGCGGCGGATTTCAGCCACGCCTGGATCCAGGGCCAGCGCGCGTTGGAAGCAATCCACCGCCACATCGGGTTGGTGGTTGGCCAGGAACGCGCGGCCGAGATTGTAATAGGCCTCCGGATACTTTGGTTCTATTTCAAGGGCCTTCTCGAAGTTGGCCACGGCGTTGGAGATTTGCCCCTCGTGCAAGTAAGCGTAGCCCAAATTATTGTGCGCGCGGGCGTGGCTGATCCAGAGCGCGTCATCCTTTTCCGTGCTCAGGGCCTGTGTGAAATACATAATTGCCTCGCGATAATCTCCCTGATCCCTGGCGTAGCAGCCCAGATTGTAGCAGGCCAGATAATTCTGATCCGTGACATGCATGGCCCGCATGAAGAGAGTTCGGGAATCCCGCCAAAAGGTCACTTGCCGGGAAGTCAAAATCACGCACGCGATGAGCGCCGCGCCTCCCGCCAGCGCCGCCAGGGCGCGCGGAAACGGGCGCCCGCCGGCCCACTCCCGCACCCACCATGCCACCATGATCCAAAGGCCGACGCTGGGAACGTAACTGTAACGGTCAGCCATCGCCTGGAAGCCCACTTGCACCACGCCGATGGTGGGGACAAGCATGCCCAAAAACCAAAACCAGCCGACGGCCAGATACGGTTGCGCCCGCCAGCGCCGCGCCGCCAGCACGCTGACCGCCGCCAACAGGCAAGCCGTCCCGCCGACTTCCAGAAAACCCAGCGGCCGATGCGGATAAAACACAGCCAAGCCGGACGGCCAAAAACTCTTGCCGATGTAGCGCCCGTAAACGACCGGAATGTTTGCCAGGCGGATACCGAGAGGAAATTGGTCCAAAGAAGCCATCGCGCCGGTGCGATTCTGCACCAGGTACGTCACCACGCAGGAGCCGGCCGCCAAAACAAAAAATGGAATCTTCTCCGCCACCGGCCGCCACGAGAATTTCGGGCCGAATTCCAATCGCCGCAAGGGCCAAAAATCCAGCAGCAGCAAGACAAACGGCAGTGTCACCAACATCGGCTTGGACATCAGCCCCAGCGCAAAAAACAACAGGCTCAATCCGTAAAAAATCCCTGTCCTCCGTAGCCTTGGCGAAGGAGGATTCACGTAGCGGACATAGGCTCCGACCGCCAGCATCCAGAAAAACGTGCTCAATACATCTTTGCGCTCGGCCACCCACACCACCGACTCGACTCTCATCGGATGGAGGGCAAAGACCGCCGCCACCCACGCGCTGGCCCAAAGCACCCCAGTCAGGCGATTGAGGAGCAGGAAGAGCAGGACGACGTTGACCAGGTGCAAGAGCAGGCTGGTCAGATGGTGCCCGGCCGGGTTCAGCCCGTAAAGCTGGCAATCAAGGCTATGTGAGAGCCATGTCAGCGGATGCCAATTGGAGGCCTCGCCGGTGGTCAAGGCCCATTTGAGGCCGTGCCAGCTCAAGCCCTGTTGCACGTGAGTGTTCGAGCCGACATAGACCGGGTCGTCGTAATAAACGAAGCCGCAGCGAAGGGCCGGCCAAAACGTGGCCAGCACGGCCACGGCCAGCATGAGGCAAACGAGGCCTTCCCGCCATCGGCTTCCAGAATCTGTCATCGCCGTTGATCTTAGCCGCAACGCCGCCACAACTGAAACTTCAATTTCTGCGCCGGGGCAGCGAACAGGTGACCGTGACGCCCCTCGGCTTGCAGGCCCGCAAACTGAGGGTGGCCCCGATCATGCGCGCCCGGTGTTGCATCACCCGCAATCCCATGCCCTTGCCCTTGGGGGCCGTGGGCGAAAATCCCGAGCCATTGTCCTTAATCTTCAAGATCAGGCGAGATTTGTCAGACCTGAGACTCAGGAGAATATAGCTGGCCTGGCCGTGTTTGATGGCGTTGGTGGCCGCTTCCTGCGCGATGCGATACAGATGGACCGCGACGGCATTGTCGCTGATTTTGATATCCGGCTCGCATTGCAACTCGCAGGAGACGGAAAAGATCGCGCGCAAATTCTCCGCCAATTGTCCCAACGCGGTTTCGATGTCGTTGGAATCCAGCACCACCGGGCAGAGTCCTCGGGAAAGGTGGCGCGTCTGCCCCAACGCCTCATTGATGAGAGACGCGATGTGACCGGCGGCCTCCGCTTCTTCCGCATGTTTGGCCTGGAGTCTTTGTTGCAGGACCTTGGCCAGAAACGCGATGCCAGTCATCGCCTGGCCCAAACCATCGTGCAAATCCTGGCCCAAACGCCGCTGTTCCCGTTCGCTGATTTCCTGGATTTCGCCTTCCAAGGCGCGGCGATCGGTCACATCGCGCAAGATGCTCAAATTCAAATCCGGCGCCAGTTGGGCGGAGGAAAATTCGATGAAACAACGTTCGCCGGTGGGTTTGGTAAAGGAAAGCTCGCCCAGATCCTCGGAGCGCTTTGGGCCTTGCTCATTGAGCGCCCGGGCAGGCAAATCGCTCCATTTTTTTTGCAGCAATTCTTCCCGGCTCATTCCCAGCAAGCGGCAGGCCGCGCCGTTGACTTCCATAAAGTTGCCCCCGTCGTCAGAAATCAGGATCGCATCCAGGCTGCGCTCGAAGAGCAGGCGAAAGTGTTCGTGGCTTTTTTGCAGCGCCTGCAGTGTCGCCGCGTGCTGCACCGAATAGCGGATGACCCGTTCCAGCATGACGAAGTCCAAATTGTCCTTGAGCAAATAGTCCGCCGCCCCCAACTCCGTCGCCTCCAGATCCACTTTGGGGTCCTCCGACCCGGTAAGCATGATGATCGGAATTTGGATCCCCTCCGCGATGGCTTCGCGCAGCAAGTCCAGCCCCGAGCGCGGGCCCAGGTGGTAATCCATCAGGCAGGCGTCGTGCCGCCTTTCCCGCAGCGCCGCCAGTCCCTCGTCATAACTGGCCACCCAATCCGTGACGAATTTTTTGTCACGGACTTTACTTAACAGGCGGCGCAGGATGAAAACGAAGTTTTCTTCGTCATCCACCAACAATACGCGTACAGGTGCAACAACCATATTCAACGCTGATCCCAATCATACTCTAATCCCCGGCGGCGAACCAGACAAAGATTAGCCTCAAAACAAACGCGCGGCGATGCGCCCCAAAGGCACTTCAATTGGCGAGGGCATAAGTATTCTCTCGTTTGCTTTGATGCACCGCCGAGGGACAGCAGCGAGCCAGGGCCTCGCGCAGGTCGCGCAGTTTTGGCGGCTTGCTCAACATCCGGTCCACGTGCGGCGGAACATCTCCCTCCGCCAGAAGCCGCTGGCCCCAGCCAGTCAGCATAATCACCGGAGTGGATGGCGACGCCGCCTTCACCGCGCTGGCCACTTTGCGGCCATCGACATGAGGCATGCCCAAATCCGTTATCACCACCGCAAAGGGTTCACTGCCGTCTCGCGACCGGCGAAAGGCGTCTATGCCCTCCTGGCCGCCGTTGGCCGTGACAATGATATGGCCGTCGGATTCCAGCGTGTCGCGCATGGATTTTACCAGAAGGGGATCGTCATCCACCACCAAGATGCGCAGACGCGAAGGCGCCGCTTCGACATCCGATAACGGGACGGCGTCGGCCAGGGCGCTGCCAGGAACGGCAAAACTGAGGCGCACGGTTGTGCCCTTGCCGGGCGCGCTTTCAATCTCAATCTCCGCGCCGTGCCGTTGCACGATGCCAAAAACCATGGCCAAACCGAGTCCGGTGCCGCGTTCGCCTTTGGTGGTGAAGAACGGCTCCATGCAGCGGCGCCGAGTCTCTTCGTCCATGCCAGCGCCCGAATCAATCACTTCCAGGCAAACACGCCCCGTGCCGGTGGTTTTCCCTGAGCCAGGCGCGTGCTCTTCGGTTACAGTCCGCAATGTCAGAGTTCCACCGTCGGACATGGCATCGACGGCATTGAAGACAAGATTGATGAGGGCTTCGCGGATTTCACTTTCCACCCCCATGATGGCCGCGCCTTCGGCCTCCAATACGGTCAGCATCTTGATCACGGCCCCCCGTTGCTGCGGCTCGTCCCGCCAGCGCGCGCGCGTCAGGTCCACCACTTGTTGCACCAGGGGATTCAGAGCCACGCGCCGGAGTGTCAATTGCGGTTCGCGTTGCCGGTAAAACTCGCGCATCCGCGCCACCGTCTCGGCCACGTCGCGGTTGGCTTGGCGAATGGTTTGCAGGTAATCACGGGCGCGCGCGCTCAAGTTCGGCTCGGTTTCGAGCAAGGATTCGGTGTAAAGCGCCGCGGGCGAAATGGCGTTGTTGATGTCATGGGCGATGCCGCTGGCCATTTGCCCCAGCGCGCGCAAGCGCTCCTGCTGCATGACGGCTTGCTGGGTCTGACGCAGGTCATCATAAGCCTGTTGCAAGGCCTCGTAGAGCTGCGATTGCTGCGAAGCCAGCGCGACGTGTTCGCTCAGTTGTTTCAAAAACTCGCACTCGCCGCTGACGAAACTCTCCGCTTGCCGCCGCCCTGCCAGCAACACGCCAAAGACTGTGCTCTCCACCAATAAGGGCGCCATGACCAACGAACGAAGGCCGCTGCGCGCCAGTTGTTGCGCAAATGGAAACGGCACCTGGTTGATGTCCGGTTCGTAAACCAAATGCCCATGCACGCAACGGGTCAGTCCGTTTTCATCAATGGGAATGAGCGCGTGCTCCGACATGCCCAGTTCCCTGGCGATTGGCTCGCTCTTGAGGCCGACGCAGACCAGTTTGAATTCATTGGCAGGCTGGTCATAAACCCCCACGCAACTGAAATCAATCGGCAGATAATCTTCCAGACTGCGGATGACAACCTGAAAGATGCTGCGCAAATCCTGGCGTTCGCCAATGGCGCGGGTAATTTGGTGCAGCAAGTTCAACCGCTCCAACTGCGCCTGCTTTCGTTCCTCGCTTTCACGCAACGCCTTTTCCGCCTGCCGGCGCACCGTGATGTCGCGCGCCACTTTCGAGGCCCCGATGATCTTGCCCGTCGAATCCTTGATGGGAGAAACCGTGACCGAGATGGCCACCGCGCTCCCGTCCTTGCGCATCATCTCCGTGTCCAACTGATTGATGCTCTCGCCGCGCTGGATGCGGTCCAGGACGTCTCTTTCCTCCTGCTGGCGCCCGGGCAGGTTGAGCCGCGTAACCGGCTGGCCGATCATCTCCTGGGCCGCGTAGCCAAGAAGCCGTTCCGCCCCGGCATTCCAACTGGTCACGACCCCTTGCAGATTCTTGCCGATGATGGCGTCTTCCGAGAATTCCACGATGGCGCTCAGTTGGGACGCGGCCTCCTCGGCTCGTTTGCGATCGGTGATGTCGGCGCGGATGGCCACGTATTGCCGCGGCTTTCCGTTCTGGTCCAGGAACGGCACAATAGTAGTGTCCACCCAGTAGAACGAACCGTCCTTGGCCTTGTTCTTAAGCTCGCCATGCCACACCTTGCCCCGCGCAATCGTGCTCCAAAGATCGCGGATGAATTCCTTGGGATGATATCCTGAGTTGATGAGGCGGTGGTCCTGCCCCAACAATTCCTGCCGGGCATATTTGGAAATCACGCAAAACTTGTCATTGACGTAGGTGATCTTGCCGCGTGGATCGGTGATGGCCACAATGGCGTGCTCATCAAGCGCCGCCTTCAAATCGCCGATTTCCTGGTGCGAAACTTTCAGTTCATGTTCTGCGCGGGCCTGTTCGCCGCCGGTTTTGGGGAAAAAGAACCCCCACCCCAGCAGCGTCAGGCCGAGCAGCGACACCGCCAGCGCCAGGCCGCACAACAACGTTGTCGCCGCCGCGTTCGCCTTCATGGCCGCCAAACCGGGCAGGACGCTTTGCAGCGCGGGAATGTCGAAGTTCCACCCCACCAGCACAGACGCGCCAAGGAACACCCCCAGCCCCCCGCCAGCAACGCCAGCTTGCGCGGCGTCATATTGGCCTGTGGCGCGGCAGTCATGGCCTCCCTCCGCTGTGGTTCCCGCGCCCGGCGCCCGAGCCTGCGGCAATTTCGCCCGCCCCCCTCAAGGAAATTAAATATGGAAATTTTTGCAAAACGCTAACCTCACGTCTTATTCATCACATAACGTGGCATAATTGTCAAAATCTATTCCGCGCGCAACGCCGCGCCGCCTCTCTCTTCTTAAATGCAGCGCGGACGCATCCAAATTCCGAGTGGTTGGAGCAAACAGGCATGGTTCCAGCTTGCGTTGAGTCGTTTGCGCGGCGACGAAGGAAAGCCAAGTTCTAAGCGGCGAAGCCGGGGCGGGGCTTTGATCTCCCCGGAAGCAGACGATCAGAGCTTTCGATGCGTCTGCCCTGCGGGGCGCAAAAAGATTACGTCAGCATGCCGAACCCTTGCGACGCAACCACAGCAGACCGGCAATTCCCCCCACCCCAATGAGGGAGAGTGAGTTTGGCTCGGGAACCGCCTCCACGGTAATATTGTCAACAATGTATGACAAATGCGTGTCATTCAGTTGCGAGGAAAGACTCAAAACCTCAGTCGAATCAGTGGCGGTGAAAGGAACGCAGAAGCTTTGCCAGACGGGAAGCGCCGGTTCCGCCGTTTCAAAAACGTAAAGGCCGCCTATCGACACCCCAAAACTTGGGTCAGTGGCATCGACGTCGCCGTATGGGGCGGAAAAGACATAGTTGCCGGAAATGGTATAGGTGCCACCTGGGACTAATCCGTCGATGGTCTGACTGATCGTCGGATAAAGTGACGGCGAAGGTGTTGCGTCCAGCCGAAACGCGCCTCCCGGATCGCCTTTCCCATACCAACCCCCATTGATACCAACATCCGTCATTATCCACCCCGTCGCGCTGATATCAAATTCGCCATTAACGACCAGATTCCCTTGGGCCGTGGCCGATTCCAAGGAACCCAACAACGTTACAGTTGCAACACCCAGAGATATTCTTAGTTTCATTTGTTTCATGGCTGTTTGCCTTTGGCTTGGTTGAGCTGAAAATACAGCGCGCGTACTGATTCGGGTGAAAGCTGCATCTGTGGCGAGTTTCCAGCCGGCACGGCCAGGGGGCTGCCGTCGTGGAACTGGAAAACATATCGTCCTCATTATCCGTTAACCATTAGCGATAGTAACGGCAGGCGCGGTGGCGTCATCAATTAAATTGATATTTAATTCCTCTGCAGGGGGGGGATGGCATGGGTGATGCTTGACGCATGGTGTGCGAATGGCCGCAGAGATGGGAACAAGAATCTTTGAATAATTTACGTTGCATTCCCATCTAATGATGGTATAGTGCGGCGGTGTGGCGCTCACGCGCCTGCTCTTTGACATTTTGCGAAGCTCAAAACCGCCGAGGTGAAAAAGCGGGAACAAATCACGCGGCAAGTCCAAAAGCGGCAAATTTTGCCGGTCAAACCCAGCCTGCCCGCCGTAGGCCTTGCGAAGGCGGGTCGCACCAGTCGCACCAGTCGCACCAGTCAAACCCAGTCAAACCCAGTCAAACCCAGCCTGCCCGCCGTAGGCCTTGCGGAGGCGGGTCGCACCCAGTCAAACCGCACCCCGGCCAGTCCCAATCTGTGTTAATCTGTGTCAATCTGTGGCTTAGTAGCCCGCATTTAAATGCGTTTGCCCTGTTTTTAGATGGCGGTCGGGGGACTCCTGCCGATAATCTTCATCGCTATGTCAATGTCGCGTCGTACATTCTTTGGAGCGGCCACGGCCGCTTCCGCCACCTTCGCCCTCAAATCGTCGCCGTCCCAAGCGGCGCCGCCGCCGCCGGTCGATGACCTCATCCGCCACGGGTTGCGCGGCGCGGAGGGCGCGGTCGCGATACCCTCCAGCATGGGGATGGGTTCCGGCGCGCCCCTCGGCGGCATCGGCACCGGCTTCCTCGAACTCCGGCCCGATGGCTGCTTTTACGAGTGGCAGATCCTCAATTCAGGACCGTGGGCGGGCGGCCGCCGCGGGACGGGACCAGCATTTCCGGCGGCCGTGCCGCCTAACCTCCGTTTTCTGTTGAGGACGGGCAAACCGGGCGGCGTGCCGCAACTGCGCCGTCTTTACCTCCGCTCCACCGAAAACGACCTCTATTCCCTGGGCTATGTGCAGGATGTTGAAGCCATTGATTACGAAGCCTGGTTTCCGATGACCTCGCTCCACTACCGCGACGGCTCGCTGCCGGTGCGGGTCAGCGCCACCGCCTTTTCTCCTTTCATGCCCGGCAAAACCCGCGCTTCCGCCACCCCCGGTTTTCATCTCGTTTTCACCCTGGAAAACACCTCCAAGGAATCGGCGCAGGTTTCCTTGCTTTCGGTCCTGGACAATCCGGTGGTTTCGAGCCTGGAAAATCGCCAGCTTAAAAATACTCTGCGCCACGATGGTTCCTCCTCCAGCCTCCTCATGCGCACCGAGACGCAGGAGCAAAAGAAATCCGACTTCGGCAGCCTTTGTTTGAGCGTCAACGGCGGCGACCATTCCTGGATCAGCGGCACCTTCCGGCAGTTCGCCCTGCCGGGAATGTTCCAGTGGACCACGCCCCGGGTCCAATCCATGTGGCTGGATTTGATGCAGGATTTTTACAAGACCGGCCGCCTGCCCAACACCGGGGCCGAGAGCGATCCAGCCCAGGAGTTCAAGCTCACAGCAGCGGAAATTGACGCTCTTTCCGGCGACCAGGCCAAAACTTTCATCCAACAACTTTCCGGCGACGCCTTGTTCAATCGCGTCATTACCGAAACCCGCGCCGCCGATCCCAAGGCAGCCGGCACCGGCGAGCACAACAAAATGTTGCTCAACGAAATTGCCCGCAACCTCTCCGGCTCCCTGGCCGGCGGCGAACGCCATGCTTCCACCTGGGGCACGGGCGCGCTGGCCTCCAGCGTCACTCTGGCGCCGGGGCAGCGCGTGGAAATCCGCTTCACTCTGGCGTGGTTCTTTCCCAATCACGCCCCGAACGGCCGGGAGATCGGCCACGTGTACGCCAACTGGTTCAAGGATGCCGCCGGCGTCAACGCCTTTCTCTCCGCCAACTACGACGCCCATCGCCAGGAGACGGAGAAATTCGCCCGCACCCTGGCCGACACTTCGCTGGGACAACCCCTCTCCTTTGTCTGGTCCAGCCAATTGGGCACGCTTGTCAAAAACACCTGGTGGAGCAAGGAAGGCCAATACTCGATTTGGGAAGGTTTGGGCTGTTGCGGCCAGAGCACCACGGACGTGGATTTCGACGGCAGTTCCTCCGTGGTCGCCCTGTTTCCCGAGCTTAAGCTCAGTCAGATGAAGCACTTCGGCGCGTTTCAAAACGAGCTTGGACAGGTGCCCCATAAATACACCGACCGCTTCGATCTCGTGGACAGCGACGGCTTTAGCCGCGTCGATATGAACCCGCAGTGGGTCATGATGGTCTGCCGCGATTATCTTTGGACCGGCAACATGGAATACCTTAAATCCATGTGGCCCGGAGTGCTCAAGGCCATGCAATTCACCGCTTCCCTCGACACCGACGGCGACGGCCTGCCGGACAAGGATACCCGTGTCCAGACCTATGACCAGTGGGGCTTGCGCGGCGTTCCCTCCTACATCGCATCGCTCTGGATAGGGGCCTTGCGCGCGGCCATCCGCCTGGCCCGCGATTTGGAAAAGCCCGATGATGCCCGGCGCTTTCAAGATCTTCTCGACAAAGCATCCGCCAGCTTCGACCGCCTTCTTTTTAATGGCGATTACTACAGCCTTTGGGTGGACGGCGACCTGCGCGATGAAATTTGCATGAGCGACCAGATCAGCGGCGAGTGGTTCAGCCATTTGATGGGACTGCCCACCACCATCTCCGAAAAGAACCTCAACCGCGCCGTGGACAACATTTGGAAATATAACTACAGCCCCGAAGTCGGGCTGCATAACGCCACCGCCCCGAGAGGCGGCAAGGATGGCCCAACCATGAACAATCTCCAGGCCGGCGGCGTCTGGTCCGGCATCGAGTTTGCCTTCGCCTCATTCCTGATGGATCACGGACGCTATGCCGACGGGGTCCGACTGGTGGAAGCGGTCCACCGCCGCTATCTTCGCGCCGGAATGCCGTGGAACCACGTTGAATGCGGACACCACTACACGCGCGCCATGAGCAGTTGGACTACGTTGCTGGCCGCCACCGGCTTCAAACCGGATTGGCCGGCCCAATCGCTGGCCGTTCTTCCTGGCGTGCCGGGCGACTTCCATGCCCCCTGGGTCACCGCCTCCGGTTTCGGCCGCATCAGCCGCAAAGGTGGCGCCCTCAGCCTGGAATGCCAATCCGGCAGCCTGAGCTTCAAGAAACTCGAGGTCAACCTGCCCGCAACCCGTCTGGCCGTGCGTGTCGCCGGACATTCCGTAGCCGCCCGAACCACGCGCCAAGGGTCGAACGTCACGTTCGAATTTCCGCAACCCATGACCCTCCAGGCCGGCCAGACCTGCACGGTCGGGTAAGTTTGGCGAACGGTTGCAAGATTCATTCCCGGGCTCCGTATAGGACTTAGATGATTATGGCGAGACACGCCAAATCGGAGGAATTATGAAAATGAAAAATCGTCCGTCAGTAATTCGGATGGCCATTGCCACCACCACGGTCACGGCAATTTGTTTCGGTGCTCCATGGAGCATCCACGCCCAAAACACTTTCACCAGCGCGCCGCCGCCGGCCGGCGTCGTTCAGGCCAACCCCAACGGCATATTTCCGGGGTCGCTCTCGACCACATACGCCCCAAGGCCTGGCGCCCCGGCCCCTGCCCTGCCCTATGGCGTGGGCGAAGTGGTCAAGATGTATCAGGGCGGCATCAATAAAGAAATCATCCTCAATTACATCTACAACACCGCGCTGCCGTATCACCTGACCGCTGATGGCATCATCTATATGCAGACTTTGGGCATACCGCAGGAAATCACCAAAGCCATGATGATGCGCGACGGCCAGTTGCAACAGCAACAACAAGCCAATCAGCAGCAGTACCAGCTACAGCAGTACCAGCAGCAATACCAACAGCAGCCAATGCAAATGGCCCCGCCGCCTGCAAGTGGCCCCATGGAAACCCAATCACCTGTGCAGATCGTGACTCCCCCAACGCCAGCGCCTGCCGTGACTGTGATTGGTTCAGATTATCCGGTTTATAATTACGGATACCCTTACGGCTATGCCGGGCCTTATTGCTATGGGGCGCCACTGGTCGTCGGAGGCTGGGGCTGGGGATGGGGTTGGGGACATGGTGGCTTTCGCGGAGGTTTTGGCGGTGGGTTTCGCGGTGGGTTTCATGAAGGCTTTCGGGGTGGCTTTGGCGGCGGGCACGGTGGCCATCACCGATGAACCTCAGCCTTTTAGAATCAACCGCTGACGAATCTCAGGAGAATAGTTCCAGCCAGACGGGGGCGGAAAGCGCCATCCGGACCACGTCGCGCCATTTGTTCTGGATCATGGCTTCTTCCAGGAAGAGGCCCTCCAACTCGAAGCCGAACTTGCGGTTGAGGTTCAGGTTGCGGATGTTGATGTCGAGTGAGTGGAGATAGACCTTTCTGAATTTGCGGATCACGAAAGAGTCGTAGAGAAAAAGGAAGGTCGCCCGCTTGCCAAGGCCCTTGCCGCGCATGGCGGCCTCGCCAACCAGTTTGCGCATTTCGAGACGGGCGGACTTGGCCTCGATATTCTCGGCGCCGATAATTCCCACGAAGTCATTCTCGTGAAAGATGGAAAAGTACTCGCGCGCGGGAGATTGAAAATACGCCGTCAACTCCGCTTCGGACTCGGGGAACCTGGGATAGAAACTCTCGCAAATCGCGGGCACGCGCAGCCAGGCGCCGATTTTTGGAATCAGCGCCAGGTCGATCGGGGCGATGCTGACTTTGTGGAGGCTCAGACGTTTCGAGGCGGCCCATTCGTCGTGGACATCCTTAATGGTGAAGAGCCGGTTGTAATAGTCCGTCTGTTTGTTGGCGAAACCGCCCTTCTGCATGACGTTGTCCAAAAGATGACCCGCGACGTTGAGGATGTCGGTCTTGTCCACGCCGTAATTGATCAGCTCGTTGTAAAACCCCTTGGCCACGAGCTTGAGCATCTGCTCCCGGTACTTCCGCATCGCGTTTCCAAGTTCCGCATCTTCTGTCATACTTTCAACGGTGAATCAGCCTTGAATTAAGCCAGCCAAAGGGCGCAAAGTCAACGTTCGATTCATTGCGACGCGCCCAATGGCGGACTCGCTCCGAATTGCGCGGCCCGACGTTCCGGGCCGCACATGATCACGATGGCCCCGACGAAGAAGACCGCCAGCGCCATCATGCCCATCGTTGCGGAATAACCCGCGTTTTTGGCTAATTGGCTCTGAAAATGCGCGGAATTGGCCGCCAGAAGCACTCCGCATTGGTAAGCAAAGCCCGGCAGGAACCCGCGCACCGCGTCAGGCGAAAGCTCCGTAATGTGAGCCGGTATCACGCCCCAACTGCCCTGCACCATGAATTGCATGAAAAAGGCGCCGATGGCCAGCATGGCCGTGGTTGATCCGGATGCCCAAAGCGGGACGAGGACAGCCGCGAAAATGAAGGCCAAAACCATTCCGCGACGACGACCCAGCCGATCGGACAGGAAACCAAAAGCCACCCCGCCGAGTATCGCCCCTATATTATAAAGAATCGCGATATCGGCCACCTGGCTCTTGCCCAAATGGCGCTCTTTCTCCAGAAAAGTGGGATAAAGGTCCTGCGTTCCGTGCGACGCGAAATTCATAAGCGTCATAAGAAGTGTCACATAAAGGAACATTTTCCAGTTCTTCATGATCGCCCGGCCCAGGCTGGCCCAGCTTTCCTGCCGGGTGCTTTGCCAGGCGGCCGATTCCTTCACGCGGTAAAGGAGAAAAACGGCCAACAAGGTGGGGAATGCGCCAATGAAGAAAAGGGTCCGCCAACTCCAGTCCGGTGGTATCATCCGAAAACAACACGCCGCCAACAGATAGCCGAACGGGTATCCTTGTTGCAGGATGCCTGAGACGACTCCGCGAAACCGCGGCGGGACCTTCTCCATCGCCAGAGCGGCGCCCAAGCCCCATTCCCCACCCATGCCCACGCCGAAGAGACACCGGCAAATCATGAAACTTGTATAGGTCGGCGCCAAGCCGGACAACACCTCCATGACGCTGAAGAAGACCAGATTCCACATCATGGGCACCCTCCGTCCATAACGATCGGCCAGCGAGCCAAACAGGAGCGCGCCTATGGGGCGAAAGGCCAGAGTCGCGGTAATGGCGAGCGTCATTTTCTCCAACGACACATCAAAGTCCTTCGCCGCCTTGGAGAGCACAAAGACCAGGACAAAAAAGTCAAATGCATCAAAAGCCCAACCCAGAAAGCTGGCCAGCACTGCGTTGAACGCGTCCGAATTAGGCCGTTTCATCTGTCTCTCCTGTGTGATCATCTGCAAAGGTATAGAAATAATTCCTCTCCATCGCAACTTTCTTGTCGAATGGCCGTTCCGGCCATAGCCTGCGGCACATGATGATCCGATGGCTTTTTATTGTCTTGCTGGGCGGACTGCCCTGTTTGCATGCGGCCCCCTCTGCGCAATCGGCCCCGGAGTTGTGGAAACTGGCCCAACGGTCTGCCAAGAGCCATCGCTTCTCCACCCTTTTTACCGCCCAGGACGTTCGTGATTCTTTGTCCTCTGAGGCCGCGAGTGACGAAGCCATCCGCTGGTGCAAGGCTTCGGCGGTGACCAGGGTTTATTTGGAGACATTCCGCAATGGCTACCAAGCCGACCGCGCCACGCTGGCGCGGGCGCGGGATCGTTTCCGCGCGGAAGGTTTCCTCGTTTCCGGCTGCGTGACAACGACTCGCGTGGGAAAACCCTCCGATCATTGGTCCACCGAGATCTCCTGTTACACGGACCCCGCTGGCCAGGACCATCTCCAGTCCATCTTCCAGTACGCCGCCGGCTTGTTCGACGAGATTATGATTGACGATTTCTGGTTCACCGATTGCACCTGTTCCAACTGCGACGCGGCGCGGCGCAGCCAGGCCGTTTCCATCGGCTCGCGCGCCTATCCTGTCAACGGCGACACTTGGTCGGATTATCGCCGCGAACTGATGCTCCGCCTGTCCGAGGACCGCTTGCTGGCCGCGGCCAAAAGCGTGAACCCAAAAGTCCGTCTGATTGTTAAATATCCCAAATGGTACGACACCTTCCAGGATCGAGGCTATGACGTGGCACGGGAGACCGCCGTCTTCGATCGCACTTGGGTCGGCACCGAAACCCGCGACTACACCAATGCCCGCTGGGGCGGCACCCCGCAGTACGAGGGCTATTTTCTGATGCGCTGGCTGGGCGGCATCGGCGGCCCCAAGTGCGGCGGCGGGTGGTACGACTGGCTTGGCACGACGGAGCACACTTACGTGGAACAAGCCCGGCAGACAGTGCTGGCTGGCGCCCGCGAATCCATGCTCTTCTGCTTCGGCGGGCTTCATCGTGACACCGGGCCGGCTGACGTCCAGGCCTTGCAAAAAAACATCCCCGAATTGCTGGCCGTGGCCCGTGAAGTCCAACGCCGCGAGCCGGTGGGAATCGCCGCCTACAAACCGCCCAACAGCAGCGCGCAGGATGAATCGCGCGTCTTCGATTTCGCCGGCATGATCGGTCTGCCCCTCGCGCCGTGTCACCAATTTCCCACCAATGCCCCGGCGGCGTTCCTTTCCGTTCACGCTTTGGCGGACTCCAACCTGCCGTCGGAGCTGGGCCACTTTATCCGCTCGGGCAGGCCTGTACTATTGACTGACGGTTTGGCGCGGCGCCTCGGGAACCAGGTCAACCTCACCGCGACCAACGTTTATGTCCTGGAGGTCAAGGCGCATCCTGATTCCCTGCTGGCGCTGGGGCAGGCGCGGCTGGATGAGCTTCGCGCGCCGTTGCTCAAGGCGCTGCACACGGATTTTCAAGCCCCGAACCGCGTGGCGCTGTATTTGTTCTCGCATGGCGGGCGGGTGGTGGAAAATTTCAACGATGCGCCCGTTGACGTGGTGCTCAATGGCCGGTCGATTCGCGTGCAGGCGCGCGGCTGGAATTACACTTGGAATTAGGAAATCTTTTTTGAACTTCGCGCCAGGATGTGGCTAATTGAGAGATGACGACGAACGCCATTCGAGGACGACAGCCGGACGCGGTGACGCAGTTTTCCGTCTTTACCGCCAACCGCATGGGACGGTTGCATGACCTGATCCACCTTCTCGGCGCCAATTCCGTCCATGTTTTGGCGGTCACGGTTTTGGACACCACGGAGACGGCCATCATCCGGCTGGTGGTGGACGATCCGCAGGCGGCGCGGCGCCTGCTGCAGGACAACAACTTTGCCTTTACCGAATGCCAAATCCTCGTGGTGGAACTCGATGGCGCCACTCAATTGCCCGAATTGATGTCCGCCTTTCTGGAAGCGGAAGTCAATGTCAATTATATGTATTGCTTCATCCCCCATCCCCAAGGCAAGGCGATGATGGGCGTGAGCATGGAGGACAATGAGATCGGCGAAAAAATCCTGGCCCGGCACGGTTTCCGGATCTTGCGGCAATCCGACGTTTCCCGTTAGCCGGGCGCCATGAGCAAAATCGTCGGCATTGACTTGGGCACCACCAATTCGCTGGTCGCCACGGTGGATTCCGGCATTCCCTACGTCATCGCCGATGCCCAAGGCCGGCGGCTGACTCCCTCAGTGGTCCATTTTCCAGACGGCGGCGCCCCACCCGTGGTCGGCGAGCAGGCCAACCGCATCCGCGCGCTCAAACCGGCCGAGACGGTGTATTCCATCAAACGTTTCATGGGCCGGCGGGCCTCGGAAATCTCCCGCGAGGAAGTGGTGGTCCATTACCCCGTTGCGGGCCAAGGCGCCGGGCCGGTCACGGTCGCCCTGCCGGGCCGATCCTGGACGCCGGAGGAAATCTCGGCCGAAATCCTCAAAAAACTCAAGCGCGACGCCGAAGCGGCCCTGGGCGAGCCGGTGGCCCGCGCCGTCATTACCGTGCCGGCCTACTTCAACGACGCCCAGCGCAACGCCACCAAAAAGGCCGGCGAATTGGCCGGCTTCACCGTTGAACGCATTGTCAACGAGCCGACGGCGGCGGCCCTGGCCTACGGCTTGGACAAATTGCGGGAAAAATCCAAAATCGCCGTTTATGACCTGGGCGGCGGCACCTTCGATCTTTCCATCCTGGAAATGCACGAAGGCGTCTTCCAGGTCCTGGCCACCAACGGCAACACCCGCCTGGGCGGGGACGATCTGGACCAGCGCCTGGTCGAATTCCTTATTGACAAGATCAAGGCCGCCGGAGGGCCGGACCTTTCCGCGGACCCGCCCGCGCTGGCGCGCGCGAGAGAGGCGGTCGAGCAGGCCAAAATCCGCCTTTCCACCCAGGAGCGGGCCGACATCGCCCTGCCCTTCCTCGCGCCGGATTTTCATTTTAATTACACGCTGCCACGCGCCGAATTGGAAGGCCTGACCCGCGACATCGTCCTGCGCACCCGGCCGCACTGCCTGCGTTCCCTGGCTGATGCCAGAATGGAACCCAAGGACCTCGATCAAGTCATCCTCGTCGGCGGCCAGACCCGCATGCCAATGGTGCGGCGGATCGCGGCGGATATTTTCGGCTGCGCGGAATTTGACGAGGCGCGCGGGGACCTCCGTCTCGGCCAGAGCCACCACAAGGCATCCGGCCCGCGCCTGAACACCTCGCAACATCCCGACGAAGCCGTCGCGCTGGGTGCGGCCATCCAGGCGGAAATACTGTGCGGCGGCTTCAAGAATGTTCTTTTGCTTGACGTCACGCCGCTCTCGCTGGGCTTGGAGACTTTTGGCGGGCTGATGAACGTCATTATCCCGCGCAACTCGACCATTCCCATCAAAGCCGGCGAGATGTTCACCACCGCCGTCGATCAGCAGCGCCAGATTCTCATCCATGTCCTGCAAGGCGAACGCGAGCGGGCGGCGGACAATTGGAGTCTGGGCCGGTTCACCCTTGATTTTGAACCCGCTCCCAAAGGCGTCCCCCGGCTCGGCGTCCAATTCGAAATCGACGCCAGCGGCATTTTGCACGTCCTGGCGCGTGACACCCGGACCGGCGCGCAAAAGCTGGTCGAAATGAAATCCGCCGTCGATGTTTCCGACGCGGCGGTGGAGGAAATGGTCGAGCAATCCGTCCAACACGCCTTCGAGGACCTGCGCGCCCGGCAATGGATCGAGGCCAAACTGCGCGCCGCCGAAACCCTGGCCGCCGCGCGCAAGGGTTTGGCGGATAGCGCCGCCGAGATCGACCCCGCCTGCCAAGAGCAAATCGTTGCCGCCATGCGCGCCGTCGAGGAAATCCTGGCCGGGGAGAATCCAGAGACCCTAAGCGGCGACGCCAACCGATTAAGAGCCGCCATTGCCGTCTTGGACCAAGCCAGCCAACCGCTGGCCGAACTGCTGATGGACAAGGCCATGGAGGCGATGCTGCGCAAGCGGGGGGTAATAAAGTAGCAACAAAAAGCTTGCCATAGAGCATGGGAAAAGAGGACAAACAGTGTAATGGATGAGGAGACGTCAGCCAGGAAGACCATTATGGTCGTGGAAGACGAGCCGATGTTGCGCGCTTTGGTGCGCAAGGTGCTTGAGCGCAACGGCTTTGTCGTCATTGAGTCCGCCTCCGGACTGGCCGCGTTGGAGTTGTGGTCCAAGACCCAACCCCACGTCGATCTCCTCCTGACCGACATGGTCATGCCCGACGGCATCTCGGGTTTGCAGTTAGCCAGGAAGCTCAAGGCGCAGAACCAAAGTCTCAAAGTAATCTTCACCACCGGTTACAGTTCTGAGTTGATGGGCAAGGATTTCGTGATCAAGGAAGGAGTCAATTTCCTGCAAAAGCCTTATCCCCCGCAGAAGCTCCTCCAAACCATCCAAAACGGTTTGGCCGCCGAGTGAGGTCTTGAGTGGCAGGGACACTGCGGCGCGCCGACCCTACCGTTCCGGAATTTATTCCGCGTTTCGCTTGATCTTCACGGTGAACAAGCTCGCCCCTGTGATCTTCTCCAAAGTGCCGCCGTAGAATTCGTCGCGGAACTCCTGGGCTTCCAATAGGTGCTCGTGAAATTCCGTCTGGTCGCGCTTGAGGATGAACTTGAGTTCCTCCAGATCGCCGGACCAGCGGAAGCCGTTGAAAAATTCCGCGCCGGCAAACTGCGTCTTGTAGAGCGCGTTTTGCTTGTAGCACGTGCCGAGGTAAAGGTGGGCGCAGCCGCGTTGAGCGAACAACCGCGCGGCCGAAGTCATCATGAACATGCCCAGGTTGCGCGCGTGGTAGCTCAGGTCGTAGAACGAGTAATAGTAATAGGCCAATTCGTTGCCTTCGACGTAAAGCGTCGCGACGCCGATTTCCCCGCCGCGCGCCGCGTCGGTGAACACCAGCAGATGTGAAACGATGGGCGAGGCGAACAGGGCATCGAGCCGCTGGAAGGTCATCACGTCCCTGCCAAATTTGAGGTCGGCGTAGGTCTTGAAAAACTGGCGGCGTTCCGGCGTGTAATCATATTGCGCGCGCGGAACCAGCTTGCATTCAAACCCCGCGCCCTTGCGCAAGATGCGGCGGTTCTCCGAGGAGGGGCGGAATTGGGCCAGGTTCACGCGCACCTGGCGGCAGAGATAAAAACGGTCCAGGTCGCGCGACGAGGGAAGGAAGCCGGCGTTGAAAATATCCGACGGCCTTTCGCCCGCTTCCGGCATGGCCCAGACGGCATAGGGAAATTGGTAGTGGCCGTAGTCGGATTTTTCCTCGGAAAAAAGAAGTTTCACGAGGCCGCCACAGCCTCCTGCATGGGAGGCGCGGCGGGTTGCGCTTGAGCCGGCCTGGACTCGCCGTTGACGCATTTGCGCCGGAGGCGCAGGCGCCAGCCTGTCAGCACGTCGTAGGTCACGGAATTCTTGAGCTTCGCCATCTCGTGGACCGTGATTTCCTCCTGGCCCTGGCGGCCCATGATGACGGCTTCGTCCCACATCTGCGCCTGCGGAATGTCAGTGATGTCCACCGTCAGGGCGTCCATGGCGATGCCGCCGACGATTGGGGCGCGCTGCCCGTGAATAAGGGCGGCGCCCTGGTTGCGCACGCGGGGAAAACCGTCGCCGTAACCGATGGGCAGCACCGCCAGGCGACGCCGCGCCGGCGCCGTGTAACGCATGCCGTAACCGGCGACTTCGCCCGCTTCCAGCCGCTGAATGGCGGCGATGCGCGCTTTGACCGACATAACCGGTTCCACGCCCGGCAAGCGTCGGCACACGCTGGAGGGAAAGACCCCAAACATCAATATACCCACGCGCACCATATCGCGGTGTGCTTGCGGCAAATCAAGAAAGCCGCCGCTGTTGCAAAGGTGCTGGCATGGGACGCGCCCGCCGCTGGCAGCCAGGGCGCGCATGACTTCGTCAAAACGCGTTATTTGCAATTGGGCAAACGTCTTGTCCGTTTCATCCGACTGTGCGAAATGCGTCATCGCGCCCTCCAGCAAGAGGGACTTTTGCCCGGCAATCAATTGCAGCAACGGCAGCGCCTCATCCCAGCGCACTCCGTAGCGGGTCATGCCGGTGTGAATCTTCACGTGGACGGGCACGCGCTTGCCCGCGGCGGCGGCCACGCGGGCCAGTTGGCGCGCGGTGTGCGCGTCGTTGAGACAGACGGTCAAATCGTGTTGCACGCACCACGGCAATTCCGCTTCCTGGCGTTCGCCCAGCAGCAGCAACGGCGCGGTGATGCCGCCGTCGCGGAGAACCATCGCTTCTTCCAGCGAACTGAGGCCGAGAAACGACGCGCCCTCTTCCAAGGCGATGCGCGCCACCTCCAGAGCGCCGTGGCCGTAGGCTTCGTCCTTGACCACGGCCAGCAGTTTGACCCTGGCCGGAAGGTCGCGGCGAATAAGCTGAACATTGCGGCGCAGGCGGCCGAGATCGATCTCAGTCCACGCGGGCCGGAGCGGATAAGGTGTCGTATTCAAATCCATGTAACGTCGCAGACGGTTTAACCACAAAAGGCGCGCGGTGACACGCAAAAAAATGATTTCGGATTCATCAAACCGTTCCCGGAGGCCAGAGGCTTTGGCCAATGTCGGTGCGAAAATAACTGCCCAGGACGCGAATTTTGCGAATGTTCGCGTAGGCTTTGGCAATGGCGGCGTCCAGCGCCGGCGCCAGCGCAATCACATCGGCGACTCGGTGGCCGGTGGTGGCAAGGTTGCCGGCGTGGTCCCGCTCGGCTTCGTTCCACCACACGTCGCAATCGAAGCCGGCGCTCACGTCGATGGGGACCCGTGCGCCGCTCACCTGCGTAAAGGGATAACCGTAGCCGGCCAGCGTCAGCGAACAGCCGAAGTTGATGGCGTCGTCAAACTGGGGCGCAAGCGCTTGGTCCCGCGCCGCGGCCCACACCGTCTCCACGGGATTGGTTAACATCCGCAGAATCATCGGCCCGGAAGTGACGCCGATGCGCACGTTGTATTCGATGACATGCCATTGCCCGCCGCGTTTGACGGCGGTGACTTGCAGCGGGCCGTTGAATTTGGCCCGGCGCAACCACGGCAGCAGCGGATGAATGAGTTCCCGCGCCAGGCCGTATTTGTCCTCCGGGTCTTTTTCAACCAACCCGCCCAGGGGCGCGCCCGCGATGATGCCTTGGTTTCCGTTGAACGCGTATTTGTATTCCTGGTTGGTAACCAACGAATAAATTTCCCCGCCGCTCACCAGCGCGATATGTCCGGCTTCGGCGCGTCCGAGATACTCTTGCAGAAAAACGCCCTCGGCGTAATCCACCCGGCGCAGCCACGCGCGCGTGTCGGCGGCCGTTTCGCAAAGAAGGGTGTGGATCGGACTGGTCGGCGAGCAGAGCGGATTCTTGATGACGAAGGGCTGCGGGTGTTGCGCCAGGATTTTTTCCGCCTCGAGACGGTTCGACGCGACATAGGCCGGCGGAAAGGGAATTTTAAATTCCGCGCAGAGCCGCCCCGCGAAATCGCGTTCCCGCTCAATGCGCATGGCCTCGCCGGTCGGACAGAAAATAGGGATGCGCGAACGCAACAACTCTTCCGCCCACGGCTGCATCGCCCAGTCAATGGATTGCGGCACCACGAAATCCGTCTTCTGCTCGCGCAGCAATGGGACCGGGCTGGGGAAATTCGCGCGCGAAAACACCGGACCGGCCAGCGTCGGAGGAAAATGTCCATAATCGCGCGTCAGATAAGTCGAAACCGTGGCGCCCGCGTCTTTCAACGTCTGCCCGATGCTGTGCGCAAAGGAGCCGACCCCAAGAACCACAACGGACGCCCCGCCCTGCTTTGAAATGTTATGTGTCATGCTCGACCCCCCAATCTTAATCTAAAACTGAATCTTAATCCTACTCCTAAATGTTGCCTTTGCCGCCGCAAGGGCGTTACGCTCCACCCATGATTTTCGGCTTCCTTTTCCGCCGCCTCGGTCTGGTCTTGGTGTTCTGCCTGCTGCAGCAGGCTTGGGGCGAAGAGAACATCTTCCGCCTCGCCACGTTTAACATCGAGAATTACCTCGACGCCCCCTCCGGCACGCGCCACGCCAAGTCTGCCGCCGCCCAAGCCAAGGTGCGCGAGAGCATCCTGGCCATTGAACCGGACGTGATCGCCCTGGAGGAAATGGGAGCCACCAACGCCTTGCTGGAGTTGCAGTCCAACTTGAAGACCGCCGGCCTGGATTTGCCTTTTTGGGACGAGATCACGGGATTCGACACCAATATCCACGTGGCCGTGCTCAGCCGTTTTCCCATTGTCGCCCGCCGCCCGCACACCAACGAAAACTTCCAGCTCGACGGACGGCGGCAGGTTGTCAAGCGTGGCTTCGCGGAGTTGGACATCCAGGTCAATCCGCGCTGCACGTTCACCCTGATCGCCGCGCATTTGAAATCGCGCCTCCCTTCCGCCTTCGCCGACGAAGCGGAATGGCGTTACGAGGAGGCCGCCGCCTTGCGCCGGGTGATTGACGCCCGTTTCGCCCAGGACCCGGGCCAGAACCTGGCCGTGGTGGGCGACTTCAACGACTTGCAGGATTCCAAACCGATCCGCGCCATCGTGGGCCGCGGGAAGACGCGCTTGTTCGACACCCGCCCCGCCGAACGCAACGGCGACGACAACGCCAGCGCCGATGGCGCCCACGCTTCGCGCCGCGTCACCTGGACGCATTGCTACGCCCGGGACGACGTTTATAGCCGCGTCGATTACATCCTCCTGGGGAGCGGCATGAAGAATCGCTGGCTCAAAGAGGAGACGTATATTCTGAGCACCGCCAACTGGGGCCTGGCCTCGGACCATCGGCCCTTGGTGGCTGGTTTCAGCGTCTCCGGCCGGTAACATGCGGGACCACGGCACCGCTCTTTTGAGGGAATGCAATTAATAGTTTAACTTTGCATTTTTCGTGCTTTTGCATTTTTGCAGTGGTATTCTTTTTCCCATGAAATCAATTATTCTTCCGAATGGCTTGACGCGAAGAACCGCCGACTGTCTGACAAGGATAGGAATTCCGGTGACCAAGAAGGCGGTCATCAAGGCGCTCAAGGACGGAAAGCTGTATCCGCACTGCATCCCCCGCCATTACGGCATCGATACGCATCAGGAGGTTTGCCGTTGGGCCGGCGTGGATCAATCCACCCTGTCGCTGGACAAACTCTTCCTGCTTCCCAACCGTCGCGGGAAAAACAAGCCAAAGCCGAAAGTCAAACGCTAAATTGTCCCGGTCCAGTGATCCGGGTTGATTGCATCCAGAATCCTGAGGTCTATATTGCTTCATGCAGACGAAAATGCTTGAGTGTCAAAGGGTGAACGTCGCAGAATCCCCCCCGTGAAACGCGAAGACATCATCCGGGATATTCATGGGCTGGAAAGCGAGCTGGCTGCCTTGGAAGAGCAGTATGGCCTGCTGTCCGCCGATTTCTACCATTTTTATCGAGCCGGAGAATTAGAGCAGACGCGCGATTTTATCCGCTGGGCGGGCTTCTATGAAGCAAAATTGGAGCGTGAAACGGCCTATCGCCAACTCGTATATGAACACTTGCGGGAGTTGCGGAGGCGGTCTGGTCTCGGCGCTTTGGCCCTCGAACCGGCAAGCGCATGAGCGCGCCGCTGGACGATATTGCCAGCTATAGCGCCTTAGTCTATGGCCTGGCGCAGCGGCATCTGTTTGTCATCAACTCCACTCTGGCGCTAGCGCCCATCGGGGCCACACTTGCCAAGTTGGAAGGGCGCATCGAATGCATGGACCACATTCATCTGGAAGTTTGGGAATTGATCGATTTCGCGGCGAAACGGATTCGCTCCTACAGCTACGAAGTATATCGAAACGACGAGAAGATCTGCTGGTATGATTCGTGGGCGCATCCGGAAATTCCGGGTTTGGCCTCAACGTTTCCGCATCACAAACACCTTCCGCCAAACCTGCGCGAGAATCGCGTGCCCGCGCCAGGTGTCAGCTTCGACTCGCCGAACTTGGATGTTGTCTTGGAAGATGTTCGCCAGGAGTGGTTTAGCCTTGCCTGAGGCCAGAGATAGGTTGGAATCAAAATTGGGATTTGGATTAAGAGCAGGGAATTGCTGATCCGAGGCCTTGCCAGCTTTTCCTTTTGCTTCGACAGGGGCGGCGGAATTTTCTTACACTGAGAGGACTTGGGACAGGATACTCCATTGACGCCGATGATGGCGCAGTACCGCCGCATTAAAGGCGAACTGCCGCGGGAAGCCCTGTTGCTCTTCCGCCTGGGCGATTTCTACGAAATGTTTTTCGAGGACGCCATCACCGGCGCGCAATTGCTTAACGTCGCCCTGACCAAACGCGGCGATATTCCCATGTGCGGCGTCCCCTTCCACGCCGCCCATGGCTACATCGCCCGCCTGCTCAAGGCCGGACGCAAGGTCGCCATTTGCGATCAGGTGGAGGAGCCGCGCCCGGGGCAGTTGGTCAAACGCGAAGTCACGCAGATTCTCAGTCCGGGCACTCATTTCGACGAACGCCTGCTGGCGGCGGAACGGAATAATTTCCTGGCGGCGATCTATGCGTGCGGCCAAATCTTCGGCCTGGCGCTGGCGGATTTGACAACCGGGGATTTCAAAACGACCGAACTCGAGGGGGAGCCGGCCTTGCGCGCCGAGTTGGAACGATTGCGCCCGGCGGAGATCATCTACCCGGCGGCGGCGGACAAACTGGCGGCCCTGGCCCGCGACGATCGGGCGGTGTTGAATCCGTACGAGGACTGGGTCTTCGGGCCGGAGACAGCGGAGTTCACGGTGCGCGAACATTTCAAGGTCGCATCCCTCGACGGCTTCGGCTTGAAGGGCCATCCGGCGGCGGTGGGCGCGGCGGGGGCGGTGATTCATTATTTAACGCAACATTTGCGGCGCGATATTTCGGCGCTGACCCGCCTCTCCTTTTATCTGTGCTCGGATTACATGGCGCTGGACGCCATTTCGTTGCGCAACCTGGAGATCCTGGAGCCGCTCCATGCCGGCGCGCCGCGCCAGTCCTGTCTTTACGGCGCGCTCAATCGCACCGTCACGCCGATGGGTGCGCGGCGCCTGCGGGATTGGCTCAGCCAGCCGCTGGCGGCGGCCGTGCCCATCGAGCGGCGGCGCGAGGCGGTGGCGCTCTGGGTCAACAACACCGCCGCGCTGGATGATTTCCGGCAAAACCTGGGAGAAGTGCGCGACCTGGAACGGACCTTGGGCCGCCTGAGCGCCGGTTCGGGAAATGGGCGCGACTTGCTGGCCTTGCGCGTGGCGCTGGAAAAGATTCCGCTGCTCAAGGAAATTCTCGCGCGCCTGCGGACACCGCGCGCACCGGCGGAGTTGCCGGTTATTCAGGAGGAGGCGTCCGCGCCAGGATTGTTGGAGGAACTGGAAGGGCAATTGGGCCAAGGACCGGATTTGGTGGAGTTGATCGCGCGCGCCGTGGTGGATGAGCCGCCGCTGGCGATCAAGGAAGGCGGGTTGATCCGCGATGGCTTTGACGCCGGCCTGGATGAATTGCACAAGGCGACGCGGGAGGGGAAAAACTGGATCGCCCAACTGCAGCAGGACGAAATGACGCGCACCGGCATCGCCTCGCTCAAAGTGCGGTTCAATTCCGTCTTCGGATATTACATTGAGGTGACGAAATCGAATTTGGACAAAGTGCCGCCGCATTACATCCGCAAGCAGACGATTGCCAACGGCGAACGTTTTATCACCCCGGAGTTGAAGGAAATGGAGGGCAAAATCCTTGGGGCGGAGGAACGCGCCGTGAAGCTGGAATACGAACTCTTCCAGCGCGTGCGCGAACAGGTGCTGGAGCAGCTGCCGGCCTTGCAGCAAACGGCGGCGGCGCTGGCGCAAATGGACGCCCTGGCGGCGTTCGCGCAGACGGCGCGGCTGCAGGATTATTGCCGGCCGGAAACCGGCGCCGACGGCGTGATCGAAATCAGGGATGGACGCCATCCCGTGCTCGAACAAACCCTGGCCGGCGAACGTTTCATTCCCAACGACGCCTGTCTGAATCACTCTGAGCGGCAGTTGATGCTGATCACCGGCCCCAACATGGCGGGCAAGAGCACCTTCATCCGGCAGGTCGCCCTGATCACCCTGCTGGCCCACACCGGTTCCTTTGTCCCGGCGGCGGCGGCGCGCATCGGCTTGGTGGACCGCATCTTCACGCGCATCGGCGCCAGCGACGACCTGGCGCGCGGGCAATCAACCTTCATGGTGGAAATGACCGAAACGGCCAACATCCTCAACAACGCCAGCGCCCGCAGCCTGGTTATACTTGACGAAATCGGGCGCGGCACCAGCACGTTCGACGGCCTGAGCCTGGCGTGGTCGATTGTCGAACACATCCACAACGTCGTGGGAGCCAAGACGCTTTTTGCCACGCATTACCACGAATTGACCGAATTGGCGGCCCGCCTGCCGCGCGTTAAAAATTACAACGTGGCCGTGCGCGAGTGGAACGAGCAGATCGTTTTTCTGCGCAAAATCGTCGAAGGCGCGACGGATAAAAGCTATGGCATCCAGGTCGCGCGCCTGGCCGGAGTGCCCAAGTCGGTCATCGACCGGGCCAAGGAAATTCTCTCCAACCTCGAGGAATCCGAGTTGACGCCGGAGGGCAAAGTGCGCCAGTCCCGCCGCCGCCCGGAACTGGAGAAACTCAAGCAGCTCGCCCCGCCACCGCAGATGGATTTGTTTGGGTGAAGTTGGCCAAACGGCAATCCGTGAATAGAACCCGTTGACAATTTTGCGTTGAAGGTTGCATTTATATTGAGCATGAATATCCGCGCACATTCTCTCCGGGGCCGGACTGCGTTTATCAAAGCGTTCACGATGGTATTCACTGGTGCGTTGGTCAGTAGCGCCATCATCGCGTTTTGGACGCAGCCGGTTTTTGTGAGCACGGCCAGAATTGAGGTGGAAAAAGATCCCCCAGTAAAATTCGGGACAGATGGTCCGCGGTTAAACTGGGAAGCAGACACCAGATCCCTGGATCCCTACTTCCTGAACACTGAGTTTAAAATCATCAAATCGTTCCGCATTTTGACTAATGTTATCATCAAACTGAATTTACAGCATGTTCTTGCCAGCCAAGCCCGCGAAGCTGATTGGTCCCTCGACAAGACTTACGATAATGTAGCCAAACAAATTGAAGTCGGTCAGGCGCCGGGATCCAGCTTGATCTCCATTTCGGTGAAAAATCCCAGCCCGGATACGGCGAGTAAGATCGCCAATACCATTTGCGATGCTTATCGCCATTTTCGCATAGAAAGATGGTATGTAAACTGCGGGTGGATCTTGGCAGCATGGCACGATAAGCCGCCAGATCGCGTCATTGTTGACATGAGCCTTCCCCAGCAGGTCGTTATTGATAGCCCGGCCGGATCAGACCTAAACTCTGTCGTGCGAACAAAACCAAAAATCTTTTTGATGGGGATCCTTGGAGGAACGCTGTTGGCCGTGCTGGCCGGTGGGGGGAACGCTTGGCGTTTAGGTCAAAGGATCGCCCGATAAGCGGCCCAAAACTTGCCGCCGGCCTATCCAAAGAGTTTTCGCCCCTGTTCAAAAATTTTGTGTGAGAGGGAGGCGCTCAAATGCCGGTAGCGGTCAAATTCAGACCGCGTGTTGACCAGCACATCTTTGGCGAATCCAATCCCACGCAGACACCGTTGAGCGCGTTGCATGCGGCGGATGGGGCGTTCGTTGCTGGAAGGCACAATGACCATCAAGTCCACGTCGCTGTCTTCGGTAGGCGTGCCCCAAGCGTGCGAGCCGAAGAGCCAGATTTGCTCCGGCTGAAATTCAGTTTTCAGTCGTTCGACCGCATTTTCCAAAAGCTCAGGCTGAATTGTCTTCACAACGCTTACATTAGCATCATGTCCATGGATTCATCAACCCTTCAAAAGCTTCTCCATTCCAGCCGCTGATTTCATTGGGCTGATGAGCGCCAGGTTGTAACGCTCGGGGCGGAAGAATTGCCGCGCCGCCGCCCGCACCTGCCCGGCGGTGACGGCGCTTAAACGCTTCTTGAATTCGTCGGGATGGACAATTTTCCCGTAGCCAAGCCATTGTTCGCCGGCCCACATCATTTGGTTCTCGCTGTTTTCCATGGCCAGGTCGAGCTGGCCGACGAGGTAATCGCGGGCGCGGCGCATTTCCGCCGCCGGCACCAGTTGCGCCGCCAGACGTTTCATTTCGCGCAGGATGATTTTGAGCGTTCTCTCGGTGTTATCCGTGTCCAGGCCGGCCGCGATGACAATGTCGCCGGCGTCGTCAAAAAAGCTGTTGGAGCTGTAAATAGAATAGGCCAGGCCGTGCTCTTCGCGCACGGTTTGGAAGAGGCGCGAACTCATGTTTTCGCCCAGGACGGCGTTGAGCAGGCGCAGGGCAAAATGGCGCTCGTCATGCCGTGAACAGGCGCGGATGCCCAGGGCGATCTGCGTTTGCTCGGTCTTCTTGCTCAACAAGCGCAGGGCCGGCTTGGTTTGCGTGGAGATGGCCGGGGCGCAGCGAGGCCGCGAGCCGCGGACGTAGTGCCGGGCGTATTTGGACGCCGCCGCCAGCGCCTGGCGGTGCGTGATCCGCCCGCCCGCCGCCAGCAAAGTGGCCGGGGCGACATAGTTTTGCCGGTGATACTCCAGCAATTGCTGGCGGCCCATGGCGTTGAGGGTCTTTTCGGTGCCGGTGATGGAGCGTCCCAATGGCTGGTCGGGCCACATGAGGGCGTTGAGCAATTCCTGCACGTACTGCTGAGGTTGGTCCACGTACATGGCCAGTTCCTCCTTGATCACTTCCCGTTCCTTGTCGATTTCCACCGGATCAAAGGCGGAGTGGAGAAACATGTCCGTGAGCACATCGAGCAGGCGCCCGAAGTGGTCGTGACGGGCCTTGGCATAGAAACAGGTGTGCTCCTCGCTGGTAAACGCGTTAAGGTAGCCGCCGATGCCCTCGACGGCCTGCGAGATGTCGCGGGCCGACCGGCGCGCGGTGCCCTTGAACAACAGATGCTCAATGAAATGGGACACGCCGCTCAAGGGCGCCGGCTCGTAACGTCCGCCGACGCCGACCCAGATGCCCAGGCTGACGCTGGCCATGTGCGGCATTTCGGCGGTGGCCACGGTCAACCCATTTTCCAGCTTGGTGACTTGATACATGGGGGTCGCTGCGGACATGGGCGATCAGGCCAGCGCGCTGGGCGTCTCCTCCGGCGGGCCGACCTGTTTCATGTACTGCAAAATCCGGTCCACCGCCTCCTGGGGGTCATCGGTGATGAAGAACAAATCCATGTCGCCAGGCTTGATCATATTTTGCTTGACCAGCACGGATTTCATCCAGCGCACCAGGCCGGTCCAATACTCGCGCCCGAAAAGAATGATGGGAAAGCGCGGGATGCGCTGCGTTTGCGCCAGGGTCAGAAGTTCGAAGAATTCGTCCAGGGTGCCGAATCCGCCCGGCATATAGACAAAGGCAATGCTATACTTGACGAAGCAGACCTTGCGCGAAAAAAAGTAATGGAACCGGAGCGGCACGTTGGTGTAGCGGTTGCCTTTTTGCTCAAAAGGCAGCTCGATGTTCAGGCCGACCGACTTGCCCTTGCCCTCGGCTGCGCCGCGATTGGCCGCGGCCATGATGCCCGGACCGCCGCCGGTGATGACGGCCAGGTGGTTCTGGGCCAATTCCCGGGCGATGGTGGTGGCGGCCTGGTAATAAGGATCGGTTGACGGCGTCCGGGCCGAGCCAAAAATGGTCACCGCCGGACCAACTTGCGAGAGAGTTTCAAAGGAATCCACGAATTCCGCCATGATGCGGAAGACGCGCCACGGGTCTTCTTTGGTAAAAGTCACGGTATGATTGATCATACGACGGCTCATTTAGAACCGTCGGGCGGCGCACTGCAAGCCTTTGCCGCAACGAGATAGAGGCGCATTTCTTTTTGGGGTGGTGCTTTTCACGTCTTAATCCTAATCTTAATCTCAATCGAAATCTTATAACATGAATCCGTCACCGGACCCGAACCAGAAATTGACCCTGTGCTCTTTGCGCGTCCGGCGCGGCTTCACGCTGGCCTTGATGCTGGTCATGGCCCTGGCCGCCGGCGCCGCGCTGCAACGCTGGGTCTTGATGTCCGGCATCCCCGCCAACGCCACGGACGAGTTCCGCCTCATGGGCCAGGCCTGGCGAATTTTGGACAAGTATTACGTGGATCGCCCGGCGGTGGTCCATGCCGCCATGACGGCGGGGGCCATCAACGGCATGACCGAGGCTCTGGGCGACGTGGGCCACAGCGTCTATCTCACGGCGTCGGAAAACCGCAAGGCCGGCGCAGCCGTGCAGGGACGCTTGAACGGGATCGGCGTGGAAATCATCCAGTCCTCCAACCACCAGGCGGTGATCGTCGCACCCATCGACGGCTCCCCCGCGCAACAGGCCGGCGTGCATCCCGGCGACGTCATCCTGCAAGTGGACGGACGTCCGGTGAGCGGACTGCCTTTGAGCCACATTTCGGCCCGCATCGCCGGCGAAGCGGGGCAACCGGTCGCTTTGACGGTCTTCAATCCCAGGGATGGACGCCGCCGCGAGATCAAAATCGTCCGCGCCGCGATGAAACTCAACAACGTCACCTGGCAACGGCTGCCCGGCTCCGACCTGGCCCACCTGCGCATCGCCATGTTCAGCGACGGCGAGACGGCCGATTTGCGCAAAGCCTTGCAGGAGATCAAAGCGCAGGGTTTGCAAGGAATTATACTTGACATTCGCAACAATCCCGGCGGGGCGTTGGACGAGGCCATCGGCACCGCCAGCCAGTTCCTGCGTTCGGGCAACGTCTTATGGGAAAGAAACGCCAACTCCATCATCACCCCCGTGCCCGTGCAGCCCGGCGGCCTGGCGGCGGACCTGCCGATGGCGGTGTTGATCAACGGCGGTTCGGCCAGCGATTCCGAGATCGTGGCCGGGGCTTTGCATGACGCCCATCGCGCCACGCTGGTGGGCGACACGACTCTGGGCACCGGCACCGTCCTGACCCAATTCCAATTGCCCGATGGTTCAGCCCTGCTGCTGGCCGTGCAGGAATGGTTGACCCCCAACAAAGTTTCTTTCTGGCACCGCGGTATCGAGCCTGACGTGAAGATCAGTCTTTCGCCCGAGAACGTGCTGCGCCCAACGGCGGAGCGCCAGCTAACGCCGGAGCAACTGCGTTCCTCAGGCGACGCGCAACTGCTCAAAGCCATGGAACTGCTCTCCCCTGCCCCGTCCAAGCCCAGCGCCCCGGCAAAAAACAGGAAGTAGCCGAAGAACGGAAGAAGGATGAAGTGCGACCCGCCTTCGCAAGGCCTAAGGCGGGCAGGCTGGATTTGACCGGCAAAATGTGCCGCTTTTGGACTTGCCGCACGAGTCTTTATTTCTGAAATTTTTAGAAATAATCCTGGAAATCAACGACTTACGTAAGTTTCGATTTCGGGCTTGCCGCAAACAAAAGGCGCCAAAGGCCCAGCGCAGCCAGCCGCAATCAAAGAGGAGCAACCACGGATTTCACTGATAGCACGCCCGCCGCGGCGGGCAGGGATAAGAAACGACGGTTTCCCATGTGTGAAATCCGTGATTTCCGTGATATCCGTGGTAATAAATCTGCTCGAAAATGGATGATTTCGAGAGATTGCAGCGCACCAGCCCCGGCACCGCCTGGCGGCGGAAGCCACTTATTCTTCCCCCCCCTGCAAAATGTCAAACAACAACGCGCGTGAGCGCCACACCGTTGCACTATACCACCTTTGGATGGGACTGCCATTTAAATTATTAAATGTCTATTGCGTCAAGGCGCAGCAGTAGTAAGCCAAGCAAAATGACGCACCAACCCTCGTGGCGATCAGACATAGGAACAACCGCAAAACCTCTTGTGCGCATCAAGGAAACTCATATGAATTAAATCTCTTGGAGTGGTCGGTCTTGAACTGCCCGCAAGAGGCTGGTTTTCAACCGCCCGGTGACAAATCCTGCTCCGACTTAATTGCAGCCGCAAGACCAAGCAATCGACAATGGCATGGGGGGTGCGATTAGAAGTGGGTGAGATGAAGAAGGATTCAACCCGTTCCGGGTAGCGGAAGAGGACGGGCCTGACCTGGGGTAGCC
>CAVWZG010000002.1:0-2626675 GCA_963759415.1 uncultured Verrucomicrobiae bacterium
TGCCCTACCTTCGACGGTACGTATTGCTCGCGTAATTCCCCACCGCGTTTGCGCTCTTCGCCGATGGCGCGCGGTTTGTACATCGGCAGCACGGCGCTCACCGGCCCTGCTTTCGATTTCTTTTCGCGCTCGTCGTTGCACAGCGCGCAGGGGCAGTGATCGCGCAAGTAGGGAAAGGTGTAGGCGCTGGTGTGCATATCGGCCCAGGTGATTTCCACGCCTTCGCCCGTCGAGACATGCACCTTGATGCTGATCGGCTTCTTGCGAACAGGACGGGAAATGAAGGCCAAAGTCGTCGGCAGGGATCGGGAATCCGACCTGGCGGTGATCAAGATTGACGCGTCCGAGCTGCCTGCGATCACCTTCGCCGATAGCAGCTTGAGCGAAGTGGGCGACGTGGTGCTGGCGATCGGCAATCCCTTCGCCATCGGCCAGTCCGTGACGATGGGCATCATCAGCGCCACGGGGCGCGGGAGCTTGGGGATCGAGAATTATGAGGATTTCATCCAGACGGATGCGGCTATTAATCCGGGCAATTCCGGCGGCGCACTGGTGGATGCGGAAGGGCGCTTAATCGGCATTAACACCGCCATTTACAGCCGCAGCGGCGGCAACCAGGGCATTGGTTTCGCCATTCCGAGTGATCTGGCCCGGGGCGTGATGGTCAGCTTGATCGAGCATGGCAAGGTGACGCGCGGCTATTTGGGGGTGCGGATTCAGGATGTAACCCCGCCGCTGGCCAAGGAGTTCAAGCTCAAGAGCAACGAGGGCGCGCTGGTGGGCGAAGTGGAACCCAATGGGCCGGCGGAGAAGGCGGGCCTCAAGAGCGGCGACGTGATCCTGGAATTCAACGGCCACAAGGTCATCGACAGCCGTCATCTCAAATTGGCCGTGGCCGACGTGACGCCGGCAACGAGTGTGACGGTGAAACTCCTGCGCGACGGCAGCACCAAGACTCTTGATCTGAAGGTTGGAGTGTTGCCCGGCACGGAAGAAGTGGCCGGCAGCAATCCCGGCAGTGCCGAGGGCACCGACACCTTGAAAGGCGTGGGAGTCAGCGACATTGATGCGCCGCGCCAAGCAGCAATTCAGCATCCCCGACGATGTCAAAGGCGCGGTGGTGACGCAAGTGGAACCCAACTCGGCCTCGGCCGAGGCCGGCCTTAAGCCGGGGGACGTGATCACGGAAATCAATCACCACGCGGTCAACGGGGCCAATGATGCAGTGCGTTTGACTGAGCACGCAAAAAACAGTGTGACCCTGCTCCATGTCTGGAGCAAGGAAGGCAGCCACTACATGGTGGTGGATGAGAGCAACGCCAGTTGAGTTTGTGGTTGGATGTGGGGACCTCTCCCGTGGTCCGCGAGGGCGGGCGCGGGAGAGGTTTTTTTTCGTCGGCTGGGCGCTTTTTCTTGATTGGGCAAAAGAGTTTTTCCGGTTATGATGAATGAGGACATGCGCATATTAGTCGTCGAGGATGACAACAAGATCGCCTCCTTTATCGCCAAAGGGCTGAAGCAGGCCGGCTACGCCGTGGATCGTTGCGCCGACGGCGAAGAGGCGCTGGTGCTGGCCGAAACCACGGCCTACGACGCCGCAGTGGTCGATGTCATGCTGCCCAAGCTCGATGGCTTGAGTTTCGTCCAGCGAATGCGCGGCCAGAAGATCCGCACCCCTGTTATCATCCTCAGCGCCAAGGCCTCGGTGGACGACCGGATCAAGGGATTGCAGGCCGGCGGCGACGATTATCTGACCAAGCCGTTTGCCTTCTCGGAATTGACCGCCCGCCTGCACGCGCTCATCCGCCGCGCCACCCAAACGACCGAACCCACCAGCCTGAGCGTCGGCGATTTGACGCTGGACTTGCTCACGCGCACGGTCATGCGAGGCGGCCAGGAGGTGGAATTGCAAACCCGCGAGTTCGCCTTGCTCGAATACTTGATGCGCCACGCCGGACGGACCGTGACCAAGACCATGATATTGGAGCACATTTTCGATTACAGCTTCGATCCCCAAACCAATGTGATTGATGTCCTGGTGCATCGCCTGCGGGCCAAAATGGACCCGGGCAAGACGCGGCTGCAAACCATTCGCGGAATAGGCTATGTCCTTCGAGCCGCGTAAAATTTTCCGCAGTTTTGCGCTCCGGCTCAGCTTGTGGTATGCGCTGGTTTTCGCGGTCAGCGCGGGCGCGCTGCTGCTGCTGGTTTATTATCTTGTGGCGGGCGCGCTGCAACACAAGGACAAGGAAATCATCCTCTCCAAGCTCCGGGAATACGCGGCGGTGTACGTCGCCGGCGGTTTGCCGGCTTTGCAGAGCGTGGCGACGGCGGAAAACAATCCTTCCGACGAGCGGTCTTTTTTTGTTGACCTTGTCACCAAGCGCTACGCCAACCCGATTTTCATCCCCGAAGGCTGGATGAGCTTCAAAATCATGCCCGGACACCTGGAAGTGCAGGAATTTGAAATCACGCGCATCCCCAAGAATGCCGATCAGGATTACACCATCATCCCCGCCAACATGCCCGACGGCTCGCGCCTGTTCGTGGGCCGGAGCACCAACAACCGGGACCTGCTGTGGCAACCGGCGCGGGCCACCGCCCTGCCGGTGACCTTTGCCATTGCGCTGCTGGGCCTGCTGTTCGGCTGGTTTTTCGCCTATCGCGCCTTGTGGCCGGTGCGCCAGATTGTGGCCACCGCCGGCGGCATCATCGCCACCGGCAACCTCGACGCCCGCGTGCCGACCCGCCCCTCGCACGATGAATTGGACGAAATGGTGCAATTGTTCAACGCCATGCTGGACAAAGAGCAGGCCCTTATCCGCGCCATGCGCGAGTCCATGGACAACGTGGCCCACGACTTGCGCACGCCTTTGACGCGGCTGCGGGGATCGGCCGAACTGGCCTTGCGCGAAAGCGCCGATCCCGCCGCCATGCGCGAAGCCCTGGCCGATTGCGTGGAAGAATCCGAGCGCGTTCTAAGCATGATCAAGACCTTGATGGACATCGCCGAGGCCGAGGCCGGCACGATGCGCCTGGAGCTTCGGACGGTCGATTTGTGCCAGCTTCTGCGCGAAGTTATCGAGATGTACGAATACGTGGCGGAAGAAAAGAAAATCAAAGTAACCGCCGATTTGCCGCCGAGCTGCGAAGCTTCGGTCGATGCGAGCCGCGTGCGGCAGGCCTTTGGCAACTTGCTTGACAATGCCCTAAAATACACCCCGGACGGCGGCGCCGTAACGATCAGCGCCCGCCAGGAAACCGGCCGCGCGGTGGTGCGTTTCCACGACACCGGCCTGGGAATTCCCCCGGAGGAGCAAGGCCGTATCTGGGAGCGTCTTTATCGTGGCGACAAAAGCCGCTCGCAGCGCGGGTTAGGACTCGGGTTAAGCGTAGTCAAAGCGGTGGTGGAAGCCCACGGCGGGACGGCCACCGTCAACAGCGCCCCCGGCCAAGGCTCCGAGTTCACCGTGACCCTCCCCGCCGCTGTTTCCCCCGCTTAGGCAAAATGATAGTTGAACGGTTTGCGCATTTCGCGCGAGAGGTAGCGGCTGGCTTCATGGGCGCCTTCCCCCGTGAAGACTTCACGCGCCGGATTCCATTGCAGCTTGCGCCCCAGGCGCAGGGCGATGTTTCCCAAATGACAAAACGACGCGGAGCGATGCCCCGCTTCAACGTCCGCGATGGGCGATTGGCGCGAGCGAATGCAATCAAAAAAATTGCGCATGTGGTCGTTGCTGACCTGGAGCCGCGCCGCTCCCGCCTCCAACGGCGTCGAGAGCAACGCCGGATCGCTGGCATCGATTTCCGCGCGGTTGACCCATATCCAGCCGTTGCTGCCCTCAAATTTGATGCCGTTGCGCTGTCCGTCCTCCTTGACCACGTGGCCGTAAATGCTGTCGTCGCGCGTCGTCTTGACAACGTGCCGGACACCGTTGGCGTAGGTGAAATGGACCTCGTAATCGCTGAAGGCCGTGTAGCCGCCGGGAACCGGCTCGGTCTGAGGCGCTCCCTCGATGGCCACCGGCCCGGGCAGGCCCACGGCCCAAAGCGCAATGTCGTTGTGGTGCGCGCCCCAGTCGGTCATCGTCCCGCCCGCGTAATCGTACCAATAGCGGAAAGTCACGTGGCAACGTTGCGAGAAGTAATCCACTTTCGGCGTCTGTCCCATCCAAAAATTCCAATCCAACGCCGCCGGCGCCGGCTTGGCGGAAAACGGTCCTTCCCGCAAACCGGACGGAACCCAAACGGTGATTTGCTGAAGTTTGCCGATGCGCTCATTGCGAACCAATTCGCAGGCCAGCCGAAACCGCGCGCTGCTGCGCTGCTGCATGCCGGTTTGAAAAACAATTTTGTGCTTCCGCACCGCGCTGACGACATGATGGCCCTCATCAACCGTCAAGGTCAGCGGCTTTTGACCATGAACATCCTTGCCCGCGCGGGCCGCCGCCAGATTGACCAGCGTATGCCAATGATCCGGCGTCGCGTTGAGGATCACCTGGATGTCCGACCGTTCCATGACCCGCCGCAGATCCTTGTAAATGTCGGGCTTCTTGCCGCTTTCCTCCACCAACTTGGCAACCTGCTCCGCGTGGCTGTCATCGACGTCGCAGACGGCGACAATATCGCCGAAGCGTTTGGCGCTGCTGGCGTCGCCGCGACCCATGCCTCCGCAGCCGATGAGGGCAATGGCCGGGCGGTCATTCGGGCCTAATTTCGCCCGCGGCGCTGCCTGAGCGAGTTCACTTTCGACAAACCACGCCGGAAGCCCCGTGGCAGCCGCGGCAAGGGAGCAGCGTTTGAGAAAGGAGCGTCGCGAAATAAAAAAACATTTATTGCTGGCGGTCATAAAGCCAGAATAGAGGCAAGTCCGTGGGGTTACAAGACTGCAATGCCGCCCCAAATCCGCAGTTTCCAATCTTAATCTACTCAGACCGCTTCAATGTCGGCCAACTTGCGGGCCAAGTCCCGGTAATCCGCGTCCTACTGGCACAAATTCCCCCAAGAAGTTCAACCACAACGAACCAAACTATGGGTGACCCCATTCTTTCGGGAAGACTCGATAAAGACAATTGAGGGCAGCAGTGTCTTATCTGAATGGGTGACCCCTGCTACGAAGAGAAGCCCAGAACCAACCCCAAGAATCTGCTGGACATCTTCAGATGAAAACAACAAGGTTGCCTATCAGATGAATGCCCCACAAAACTGCGCTGTCCGCAGCCCGGATTACACAGAGGAACAGGATGGGGCTGTCCTCCAAATCTGGGGAAGAGAGGGCTACTGGCACATCGTTGATGCGGAAACGCAAGACTTGATCAAGGCAGCCAGCAAAATTGCGACTTTCGAAGATCTTCTAAAGAGCCACCCTGACTGGGCTCAACAAGAGCGCGCGATCGTAGAGATTCTCGAGAGTGTGCGGCGCGGCCTGGCCAATCATCCACAACCAGCACCCGTTCAGATCGAAAACGTTAGCCTCAACGTAGTAACCATGTGCAACCTGCATTGCGCAACATGCTACGTCCCCGCCCAAGACCGTAAGCCACAGAAGCTGGATGTCACCAAGGCCATCAATTTTCTGGAAAAGCTTGGAAACCGCCTAAGCGCAACCGCGACTATCAGCCTCCTCGGCGGAGAACCCTTTTTGCATCCGGAAGGAGTGTTGACGCTGGCCACTTGGGCGCAGAAAAGGGGACATGGGTGCAATGTCTCGACTAACGGCACGATCTCATTGAGAACACTTTCCGCGCAAATCCGGGCGGTGGGCTTACGGGTGCAAATATCTATTGACGGAGCCAACTCCGGCACGAACGACGCGCTCCGGGGGGCCGGAACATTCGAGAGGGCACTCTGCACAGCCCGGGACCTTATCGCTGTCGGAGTGCATACAACCCTGTCCATGGTGGCTTGCCAAGAAAATCAGGACGAAATTGGCGACTATTTGCGTTTTGCCAAAACACTGGGTGCCAGCGAGGCACGAGTCATGCCGTTGAAGCGCCTAGGGAATGCAAAGAACGGCAAGCCTACACCGGCGACACATAGGTCCATCCTTGAAAAAGTCACGGCAGCCATTGATCGCGATCCTAGCTTGGAAAAACTCTGCCAAAGCGATCTCTACGCCATTCTCAGAACCTTGGTAAGCGAACAGTCCCGACGTCAAAGCTGCGGCAGTGGAACGCAAACCCTGCTCCTACAAGCGGACGGAACTTTGTATCCCTGCATTAACAATACAATGAGCCAGGCTAAACTGGGGACAACAGACGACTGCCAAGCCGTAATTCGGAATGGCGAGAAATGGGGAAACCAGCTATCGGTTGACAACCTTAACCATCCCTGCCACCCGTGTGCCGTAAAACGCTGGTGCCTGGCCGGATGCCCAGGGGAAACCATACAATGCAACGGGAATCTTCGAAACGCTCACTCGAATTGCGCTGATCTCAAGGACGCAATCACCTACATGATGTGGCAAAGTGACAAACGCACCCTATCACACCCAGCAGAACGAACACGGATATAACTCGAAAAACGTCATGAAAATCATCGCCCAGAGTCAAACACCAACCAAGGTGAGCTACATCCATTTGGCCTATGTCTCGGCCTCGCTGAGCAAAACGATCTCAAAAGGAGAGTTGCTTCCCATCCAGGCCGTATTGGCTGCTGGCCTAGCTGCCGCTATCGCTTGTGGATCGCTGGGAGCAAAACTGGCGGAGGTTGGAAAGCGGGCTCGCGCTGCAAAAATCGGCGCGGCGATTGGGTTCGTAGGCATGCTTGGGGCTTTCGGAGCCGTCAATTTCATCTGGTCCAATAGCCTCAGTAAAGAGCGAGTTGTGAACCACATCATCCAGAGCCGGCAATGGTGGGCATTGCGTGATCCGGAAATCGCCGCCGGGGTCGAGGCTGCTGCGATTACCAACGGAGCAGCGGCTTCCCTGGCCGTGAGCTATTACTACCTCAAGCATGGGAGCATGGAAGAGCACCCGGAATACACCGTCAAAGCTTACAAATATGCCGAGGAAGCCCTAGACAATGGCTCCAATCCCGGTTGGATACGCGCTGGTGACGTAACCAACGATTGGGGGCACCTAATGCCGAGTTTCAAAGCGGCGCTGGACAAAGGCAAGTTAACCCTAGCCGAACAAAATTGGACGAAGCAAAAGCTGGTCCAAATGGATGAACAGTCCAAAAAAGAAGACCAATCCGATCCGAAGAAATAGCCCCTGAACTCGTCATTCGCGCAATCGCCCGCCAACTGAAAATGCCCGCACATTTTCTTTGCTTTGGCGCGGGTTTGCTGGTTCATTGGCGCGACACGGTATGAAAACTCCCTGTCACAACACGAGTGTCATTTTTTTGGCCGCGAGCTGCCTTTTTGCGCTGGCGGCGGTATCCTGCCTGGCGGAGAATTGGCCGCAATGGCGCGGGCCGTTCCTCAATGGCTCAACCACCGAAACCAATCTGCCCGAGTCCTTCAGCAAGACCCAGAATGTCCTCTGGAGCGCCCCGCTGCCGGGTCCGGGCCACGCGACGCCCATCATTTGGGATGATTCGGTCTTCATCAACAGCCCGGACACGAATGGCAACTTGCTTCTGCTCTGCCTGGACCAAAAGACCGGCAAGGCGCGCTGGCAAAAACAGGCCAGCACCGGCAACCGCAGCAAGGGATTGAATAATCTGTCCTCGCCCTCGCCGGTCACGGACGGCAAAACGGTCTGGACGCTTTTCGGCACAGGCGACCTGGCGGCTTATGATTTTTCCGGCAAAGAACTTTGGACGCGGCATTTGGCCAAGGAATACGGCCCCATTGTCATCAATTTTCTCTACGGCAACAGTCCCCTGCTCTACCAAGGAAGGCTCTACGTGGAAGTTTTGCGGCACGGGCCGGCGGAGTCGTTTGTCCTGTGCCTGGACCCGGCCACCGGCACCAATATATGGCGCCATGTCCGGCCCACCGACGCCATTGAGGAATCGCGGGAGGCCTACTCGACGCCGATGCCTTGCGAGTGCGGAGGACGGACGCAAATCGTGGTCGTGGGCGGAGATTATGTCACGGGCCAGGACGCGGTCACGGGCGAGGAATTGTGGCGGGGCGGAGGGTTGAATAATCCGCGCAATCACGCCACGTCGCGCCTGGTGCCGTCGCCGGTCGTGGCCGATGGATTGATTTTTGTGTGCGGCCCCAAACGAAATCCGTTGCTGGCTTTTCGTCAATGCGGCACGGGCGACATCACCTCCAACGGCCTGGCCTGGAGCTACCGCGAGTTTACCAGCGATTGCGTGACGCCGCTGCTTTACCGGGACAAGTTGTTTCTGCTCGATGGGGACAAGCAAATGATGGTCTGTTTCGAGCCGGCCAGCGGCGCGGTGCAATGGCGGCAGCCGCTGGGCGCGCATGAAATCTTCCGCGCCTCGCCCACGGGGGCGGACGGCAAAATCTACTGTTTCAGCGAACGCGCCACCGCCGTGGTGCTCTCGGCCGCCGACGGGAAGATGCTGTCAACAGTATCCATGAGCGAGAACGGCCAGGCCGACGAGGGGTTGAGCCACGCGACCATCGCCGCCGCGCGCGGCTGCCTGTTTGTGCGCGCGCCGGGGCGTCTTTATTGCATCGGGAAAAAGTAGTTCGCCGCCATGCCGCTGCCTTACCACATCGCCACGCTGCTTTATTGTTTCAACCGGGGGGAGCAAGCCCTGCTCATGCGGCGTGCGCAGGAGCCTAATCTCGGCCTGTGGAGTCCGTGCGGGGGCAAATTGCGGATGGAGGCCGGCGAGTCGCCGCACGCCTGCGCCTGCCGCGAGGCGGGGGAGGAAATCGGACTGGCGCTGAAGCCGGGCGATTTGCATTTGACAGGTATCGTGAGCGAACTCGGCTGCCAGGGGCAGGCGCATTGGCTGATGTTCCTCTACGAGGTCAAGCCGCGTTTGGAGCGGCTGCCGCCGCCGCATCGGGAGGGTACCTTCGGGTTTTTCGACGCTGGTGAAATCGCGGGGCTGGAAATTCCGCGGACCGACGCGGAGCACATCTGGCCGTTGTTCTGGCGGCACCGGGGCGGATTCTTCGCGGCCCATTGCCGATGCCTGGCGGACGGCGGGCACGAGTGGGAAGTTGAGGAAAGTTCCGTACTCAAAGTTTGAAGTTCACATGGAGGCTGAACCGATCATTGATTTGCAAAGCGACCACTACTTCATGGGCGAAGCGTTGCGGCAGGCGGCGCGCGCGGGGCAGGCGGGCGAAGTGCCGGTGGGGGCGGTCATCGTGCGGGCCGGGCGCATCGTGGCGCGGGCTGGCAACCAGGTGGAATTGCTCAAGGACGCCACGGCCCACGCCGAGATGCTGGCCGTGACCCAGGCCGAGGAGGCGTCGGGCGACTGGCGGCTGACGGATTGCACGTTATACGTGACAAAGGAGCCTTGCCCGATGTGCGCGGGGGCCATGATCCACGTCCGCCTGGCGCGGGTGGTGTACGGGGCGCACGATGAGAAAGCGGGCGCGGCCGGCAGCGCGCTCAACCTGCTGCAATTCCCCACGCTCAATCACCGTTGCGAGATCACGCGCGGCGTCCGCGAGGCCGAGTGCCGGGCGCTATTGCGGGAGTTTTTCGCCGAACAGCGAAGGAAATAAGTCTTTGGACGGGGCCAGCAACTTGCGCCGGAGCGCTCTCAAATTGCGGGTGGGATGACGCACGGTGATGCGGTGCAGCTTGAAGGCCGGCGTCTCCGCGGTGTTGACGCCGAAAAGCGTGGTGCAGGCCGTCCGATAGCCGGCTTCGACCACCAGGTCGCGCACCGGCTCGCTCCAGTCGCCGTAGGGATAACAAAAGTCATCCACCGCCACGCCAAAGGCGTCCTCAAGTTTTTTCTTGCTGGCGAAAATCTCCTCGCGCGCGTCGCGCAGGGTCAGGCGGGTCAGGCGCGCGTGCGTGAGCGAATGCGAGCCGATGGCATGGCCGGCCCCGAGCCATTCGCGCACCTGGACGTCATCCATCAAAGGCTCGGGCGCCTCGCCGTCGCGCAGGTCCCACTCGTTCAACTTGCCGATGCAATTGGAGACCAGAAACTGCATGGCGCGCCAGCCGTGCTGGGCCAGCGGGGCCAGGGCGTTTTGAAAAACGTTGCGAAATCCGTCGTCGAAGGTCAGCGCGGCGCGGGGCGCGGTTTGGCCCGTTTGACAAGCCTCGGCCGGGCTGCACGAGGCAAATCCGCCCTCGCTCAATTCGGCCAATTGCCGCGCGAACGTCTCCGGTGTCACATAAAGCCCTTTGAGGCGGACGCGGGGCGGACGCGGGGCGATCTTGTGGTACATCAAGATGGGCACGCCAGTGCTGAACAAGCCGCGAAACGGCGGCAGTGTATAATAATGTTCGGGCCACGAAACTTGCATCCGATGCGGTTACTCTAATCGGCCTGGCGCGATTGGGCAAGTGAAGATCGCCCGCGTGGCCTGGTAATCGTTAAAGGAATCACTGGCCAAGACTCGAAATCCTGCTAGATTCACCCGCACAATATGCCAATTTTTTGCATTCGGAGCTTGATGGGCCGCCTTTGGCCCATGGTCGTCGCGGCCCTGTTGGCGTTCTCCGCCACGCTATCCGCAGCCTCGGGGCTGTTTGTCTTCGACAACGGCGCGGGCCGCGGAACGTGGACGCCGGAAGAGCAGGCCGCGACCCTCCAGGCGCTTGGCTACGACGGCATCAGCTACGACTACACGAACAACAAGGAGCTGGCGGACTGGCTTAAAGCGTGCAAAGGGCACGGGGTGAAGTTGAGCGCCCTCTACATTTTCACCTACCCGGACCGACCGCAACGCTATGACCCACAAATCAAGGAAGCCATCAAGTTGCTCAAAGGCACCGACACGATCATCTGGATGACGTTGGGGCCGCCCAAGATCAAAGGCGACCATGATGCGGAAGCCGTCAGCACCATCCGGGAAATCGCCGGGCTGGCCGCCGCACAGGGTTTGCGCGTGGCCCTCTACCCGCACCGGAACTTCTACGTTTCCACGGCCACGGACGCGCTGCGGATCGCCAAACTGGCCGGCCAGACGAACGTCGGCATTACCATTAATCTTTGCCATGAGTTTTTCACCGGGGGCGGGGCTAAACTCGACGAGACGATCAAGGCCGTCGCGCCGTATTGCACCCTGATCTCCATCAACGGCGTGGATGTGGCCAGCCAGAAGTACATTATGCGACTTGACCAGGGCGATTTCGATTTGGCCGCCTATATGAAAAAAATCCACGAGGCCGGCTTTCATGGGCCGGTGGGCCTGCAATGCTACCAGGTTCCCGGTGACATTAAGGAGAACCTCAAGGCTGATATGGAGGCCTGGAAAAAGATCTCCCGCCAATAGGCCGCAGGCAAGGTTGCCATCAACCGGCATAGTCAAGACCCTGCACGCCCGCAAATGACTTGAACTGCAGGGCCGTTTGTGATGGTATGTGAGCGGTGTATTTTGGATTGCGCGAACTAGCGTCCGGATGCCTTCTCTTTTTGGGAAGCGGTGGTGTGTTTTCTGCCGCTGCGGACGAATTCCCCGTCTCCAGTTCCCTGCCCTTTTTCATTCGTTCCTGGCAGACCGAGCAGGGTTTGCCGCACAATGCCGTGTCCGCCATCACCCAAACGGACGACGGCTATTTCTGGGTGGGCACGGATGCCGGATTGGCGCGGTTCGACGGCGTCCACTGCCGGGTCTTCGGGTTGCAGGACAGCTTGGGCGTGCCGCAAATCGCGGCGCTGCTGGAAGATCGTCACCACGTGCTCTGGGTTGGGACGGCCGGGGGCGGCCTGAGCCGGTATGACCACGGCCAATTCCAGACCTTTACGGTCAAGGATGGTCTGGCCGGGGATTCCATCAGCGCCTTGCTGGAAGGTTTTGACGATGATCTGTGGGTCGGCACCTACAGAGGACTGAGCCACTGGCGCAACGGCAAATTTGAACGGGCCACCTATGGCTTGGAATCGACCTTCATTTTTGATTTGGCCAAAGACCGGCAGGGCAACATCTGGGCCGCCACCCTCTACGACGGGTTGTGGTGCCTTCGGAACGGAAAGTTTGCGGTGGTGCAAGGGCCGGAAGGGTATCCCACAGTCAATCCACGCTGTCTCCTGGTAGATAGCCTCGACCGTCTTTGGGTGGGGTCGCGTGACATATATATCGGCTCGTACGAACATGGAAAATGGACGCGTTACGGAACCAACGAGGGATTGTCTGACGTTGTTTTCAACCGGCTGGCCCAAACGCCGAACGGCACAATATGGGCCGGGTCCATGAACGAAGGACTGTACTATTTCCAAGACGACCGTTTCCACGCCGTGCCCACGCAGGAAGGCTTGCCCAATGACGCCATTCTGGCGCTTTTCGCGGATCGGCAGGGTTTTCTCTGGGCGGGCAGCCAGTCCGGCGGTTTGAGCCGCATCGGTCCGAAAAAACTATCCGTTTTTCACCCGATACAAGGGCCATCGGAGTGTCTGTTGCGCTCGCTGGCGCAAACGACCCAAGGCGAGTTGTGGGTGGGAGCCTACGGCCGGGGTCTTTTCCGCTGGCATGGATCTCAATTTAATCAACTGCTTCGCGGCGATCTGGCCAGGCACATGCTGGTGGAGGCGGTCCTGGCTGCGCGCGACGGCAGCCTGTGGTGGGGGGCAGGGCCGGCTTTGACGCAATGGAAGGACGGCAAGGTGTTGTCCACTTTCGTAGATACGCCCTGGCTGCGCAGTGATCGCGTTTGCAGCTTGTGCGAAGATGGCGCCGGCGGCATGTGGGTCGGCACATACAACGGAAAGGTCGGACTTTTAAAGAATGGAAACTTCGCTCCGCTCAGTGACGTTTCCGTCAAGCCGGTGACCAGCTTGGCGCAGGAGGCGGATGGCACCTTGTGGATCGGTTCCCTGGGCGGTGGCCTGATGCGGCGGCAACACGGCGAACTGAGCGTCTTCACGGTCACAAATGGTTTGCGCAGCAACCTGATCCGCGTCCTGCTGCTGGATTCCAAGGGAACGTTGTGGATCGGCACCGATGGCGGCGGGTTGACCCACTGGACACACGAGCAAGGCACCACTTTCACCACCCAGCAAGGCTTGCTGGATGACACCATATTGCAGATTCTGGAGGACGACAGCGGCTGCTTGTGGCTGGGCTGCAATCGCGGCCTCTGCCGCGTCAGCGAAGAGGCGCTGGACGAAGCGGCCCAGACCCCTGGGGTCATGGTGCATCCATTGGTTTTCGGACGCTCGGAGGGATTGCCTTCGGAGGAATTCGTCGCCAATTTCGGCGCCGCCCTCAAAACCAGCGACGGCCGGCTCTGCTTCTCGACCGCCAAGGGCATCGTGGTCATTGACCCCGGCCGCCAAACCAACGACGCCCCCGCGCCCGCGGTCTTGCTGGAGGACGTCTTGGTGGACCGGGAAGTCAACACTAATATTATGCCGGGCGCGCCCACCCTGGCCAACGTCCCGCCCGGACGCCATAGCATGGAATTTCATTACACGGGGCTTAGTTTCGAGGCCCCGGAAAAAATTCAATTCCGCTACCGTCTTGAGGGATTGGACCCGAGTTGGGTCGAAGCCGGCCAGGGGCGCGCGGCCCGCTACCCCTACGTCCCCCCTGGGCGGTATCGTTTTGCGGTCACCGCCTGCGACAACGCCGGGCGGTGGAGCGAAAAAGCAGCGGTGGTCGCATTCGTGGTTGAGCCTCACTTCTGGCAGACCATTTGGTTCCAGGCCACCGCCATGTTGCTGCTGATGGGAGGCATTGTCGGGGCCATCCGCCGCCTGGAACAAGGCCGCTACCAGGCGCGGCTCAAGCGGCTGGAACAGGAACAAGCCATGGAACTCGAACGCGCCCGCATCGCCCGGGACCTGCACGACGAATTAGGCTCCAGCCTTTCCAACATCTCCATGCTCAGCGACCTCAGCCAGTCGCGGGACAACAGCGTGGAGCAATTCCGCAAGCGGGTGGAACGGATTTCCAATTTCTCCACCCGCTCCGGGCGCGCCCTGGATGAGATCGTCTGGGCGGTCAATCCGCGCCACGATTCGCTGCGCAGCCTGTTCCTTTATTTGACACAATACGCGCACGAATTGCTGGAGGATACCGGCATCCGTTGCCGGTTCCAAATTCCGGACGACCTGCCCGAGGCGCCGCTGCTGCCGGACATGCGGCACGCGGTGTTCCTGACGGTCAAGGAGGCCCTCAACAACGCCCTCAAGCATGCCAGCGCCAGCGAGATTTTCCTCCGCGCGTCCATCGTCGGGGAACAGATTGAACTGCTGGTGCATGACAACGGCGCGGGCTTTGACCTCGAATCGGTGCAGGCCCGCAGCCTGTGCAACGGCCTGAGCAACATGCGCCAGCGCATCCAGAGCCTGGGCGGCCAGTTCTTCGTCGAAACCAAGCCCGGCCAGGGTGCAGCCATACGATTGACTGTTAAGTGGCGCAACGGCCACGAGAGCCTTTCCGCCCACCGGGGAAACCACTAGAGCATATTCATGCACTTGAAAGCAAAGAATCGCATTTGATATACTAATGGAGGTTCAGTTTGAAGAAGAAGAAAATGACAAAAAGCGTCAATGTTGCCGTGGTGGAAGACGACGAGTATGTAAGGGGGCAATTATCGGAATTAATCCAGGGAGCCGACGACCTTAATTTGGTCGGCGCCTTCGAGGACAGCCCGACCGCCCTGAACGGCATTCCCGGCGCCAAGCCGGACGTGGTCATCATGGACATTCAAATGCCCGGAGGCAACGGGGTGGAGTGCGTGCGCCGGCTCAAAGAGCAGCTACCCACCGTCAGCTTTCTCATGTTGACGGTTTGCGAAGACAGCGAACGGCTCTTTGAATCGCTCAAGGCGGGAGCCAGCGGTTACCTCTTGAAACGAACCTCCTCCACGCGCTTGTTGGAGGCCATCCGCGAACTCTATGAAGGCGGTTCGCCCATGACGCCGCAGATTGCGCGGCAAGTCGTGCAATTTTTCTCCGACACCTCCAAACCCACCCGGGAAACTCATGCCGGCTTGACCCGGCTGACGCCCGGCGAAACCAAGGCGCTGCATGAACTATCCCAAGGCTACGCCTATAAGGACATCGCCGATCATCTGGGCATTTCCGTGCATGGGGTTCGCAATTACATCCGCAAAATTTACGAGAAACTGCACGTGCATTCCCGCACGGAGGCCGTCGTCAAATACCTGCGCCGCTGATTCCAAATCGCTTTCAAGATGAGACTTTGTCTTGAATAGTTGCGGCTTGTTACCTGGCACGGAAGCCGGGGGGAAGGTTCGACTTGGGCGGCAGGTTGGCCTTGGGTGGTTCGGGCGATTTAGGCGGCGCTGGCGGAGCCTCTTGACGCGGTTCCAGTTCCGGCGGCCGCTCCTCCATCAAAAAGACAGTGTCTTCCTCCGTCATATCCTGTTCCGTAGCGGGGTTGGCCGCCACCACGGCCGGTGCCTGTTCCGGCTCCGGTTCCGCGATGCCAAGGTGGGCACGGGCTTTTTTGGCCGCCCGCGTTTTGGGGTATTCGTCGGCGATGCGGCGCAGCAAGGCCAGAGCTTTGTCGCCCTGGTTGAGCCTGGAATAAAGGTTGCAAAGATGAATGGCGGTCCAACCCCATTTCTCCGGCGGCAACCGGTGCTTGAGCGCCTCCTCGTACTCCAGCGCGGCCGCGAGCGGGTTTTTCAGGTCCTTCTCGTAAATCTCCGCGATGCGCAAGGTGGCGTAGAGACAGCGGGGATTCGTCTTCAGGAAGTCGCGCATGATTTGTATGGCGTCCAGATGCTTGCCGTTGGCCCATTCGGCCTCCGCCCGCTCATAATCGGGGTCGCGCGGGGCCTCCCCGATGTCGTCGAAAAGAAAATCGACCGCCTGGTTGCCGACAAAATGCGTCACGTCAATCGCGATGAGCAACCCCAGCACAATAACCGTCCCGACCAGCGCGGCCAAATAACCGATCACGGCGCTGCGCGCCGCGTTTTCATCGCGCGCCGCCTCGGGCTTTGGGGCGGCATGGCGGGCCGGAGCCGGGGCGTTGGTTTGGGCCGTTGGCGCGTTGGTGGCTGGCAAGGCTGCGGCGTTGGTCGCCGGCATGGCGGCCGTATTGGTCTCGGGAGCGGCGGCGTTGGTCTCCGGCATGGCGGCGGTATTGGTTTCAAGCGTGGCGGCAACCTTCGTCACGGCGTTGGTGTTGGAATAGAATCCCCACGCAAACCACGCGCACAGAATAACCAGCACGGCATAAACAGTTAGTTTTACGTTTGGACTCATCAACCAACCCACTCTGCCCGATGCCGGGGCATTTTTCAATCCACTTGCGCGAAATAGCCCATGCGGGATACTGGAAGGCGTAACGAACGATGCACAGGCCACAGCAATCTAACGCGGAGGAAGACCCCACTTTCCGGGCGCGCTCCCGCCCCACTTGGGAGGTGGTGCGCCGGGTGGCGGCCTATTTGCGGCCGTATCGGGCGCTGGCGGCGGCCAATATCCTTTGCGCTCTGGTTTCGCTGGCCTGCGCCCTGGTCTTCCCGCGCCTGGTGCAAGCGATCATTGACCAGGTGGACCGCCACCAGTCGTCGGGTTATGGGCTGCTCGCGGCCGGCCTGGCGGGTGCCTTTCTGCTGCGGGATTTGTTCAACAGCCTGCGCATCTTGGTGAACAACGTCTTCGAGCAAAACGTGATTTATGACATGCGCCGGGATGTCTTTGCCCGCCTGCAACGGCTGCCGGTCGGCTATTTCGACCAGCGGGCCTCGGGCGATTTGATGACGCGGGTGATCGAGGATGTCAACTCCGTCGAACGGGTGCTCATCGATGGCACGGAGCAGGGAACGGTGGCGATCTTGAGCGTGGCGGCGGTGCTGATTATTTTGTTTTATAAGAACGCGACGCTGGCCGCCATCGCTTTGATGCCGGTCCCCTTGCTGGCGGGCGGGGCGCTATGGTACACGTTGACGGCGCACCGCCGCTACCGCGCCCAACGCCGGGCCTCCAGCGCCATGAACGCCTTCCTCATGGACAGCCTGCAGGGCATCCGGCAAATCAAAGCCTTCGGCCGGCAACGGCACGAGGATGAACGATTTGACAGGAGGGCCGATGATTTGCGGCAAACCACGCTGGGGGTGATGAAAGTCTGGGCCATCTATTCGCCCGCGATGGCTTTCGCCGCCTCGCTCGGCACCGCTCTGGTGCTCTGGCTGGGCGGCTCGCTGGTGGTGGCCCACAAGCTGACGATTGGCGAACTGGTCGGCTTCATCCTTTACCTGGCGCTCTTTTACGAACCGGTCGGGAGGCTGCACGGTTTAAACCAGATGTTGCAATCCGCCCGCGCCGCCGGCGAACGGGTCTTCGATATTCTCGATGCGACCGAGGAGCGCGCCGGGGCCTCCGTCCGGCGCCAGGGCGCGCTCCCGGAGCCGGCGCGCGGCGAGGTGCGTTACGAAAACGTCAGCTTTAGTTACGGGCACGGGCGCACCGCGTTGAACCAAATTTCCCTCCAGGCGCGGCCCGGGGAGATGATCGCCTTGGTGGGGCCGACTGGTTCGGGCAAATCGACCCTGGTCAATTTGCTGCCCGCCTTTTATGAGATTTCCGGAGGCCGCATTGTGATCGACGGCCAGGACATCGCGGGGGTGTCGCTGGAGTTGTTGCGCGCGCATTTCAGCGTGGTCAGCCAGGAGGCATTTTTGTTCAACGGCACCGTGCGCGAAAACATCCTTTACGGAAAGCTCGGCGCCAGCGAGGAAGAACTGCTGGCCGCCGCCCGCGCCGCCAACTGCCACGAGTTCATCACCCGCCTGCCGCAGGGTTACGATTCGCGCGTGGGCGAACGCGGCGTCAAACTGAGCGTCGGCGAGAAGCAGCGGGTCAGCATCGCGCGCGCCCTGCTCAAGAACGCCCCCATTCTCATCCTGGACGAGGCCACGGCCAGCGTCGATACCGCGACGGAAAAATTGATCCAGGAAGCGCTGGAACGGCTGATGGCCCATCGCACCAGCTTCGTCATCGCCCACCGCTTGAGCACCATTCGCAAGGCGGACCAGATTTTGGTCATGCGGCACGGCGAAATAACCGAGCGCGGGACGCACGCGGAATTGATCGAACAAGACGGGCTTTACGCCAAATTGTCGCGGATACAGAACACGACGTTCATTGAGGAGAGTTTCGCAAAGATCGCGGCGGTGGAATGAACTTTGCAATCAACCACGGCGTCAGCCAAAAGAGACAAAAGGCCGTGGAAGCGAATCGAACGCCAGCGAGCTTGGCCGCGACGGTCCAGGGTGCGCCAAAGAGGGCGAAGGCGAACTGAATCAGCGCCACGACCGCGCCGGCCAGAACAATGAGCCAGACTCCGTAATTCCAATCCTGGCGCCGGCGCCGGAGAATACTCCTGCCCCCCACCCTCGCCAAAACGACCACGGCCGGCCAAAAGAGCCAACCGCGCCAAGGTGAGCCAGTGCCGGGCGAGACGGCTTCGAGCGCCACTTCCCAGGCGATCAGGCTGCCTAGAATCAGGACGATATTCTGTGCCGGCAACGCGCGCGCCAGCAACAGCGCCGCCGATGCCAACAGAACCGCCACCGCTATGGAAACCAGCACGTTCATCTCAAATTTCAATTAGATGGCATGGCGCAAGCTTTTGCCAAGTTGATAAGAGCTATAATTAGCCCGAAATGAAATCATTGTCTTGTTCGATTAACCCTCCCTGGCTGGCGGCCGCCGTTGTGGCCGCGAGTTTGGCCCTGACCGCCGTCGAGGCTCGGGCCGACCAGGCTTGGGAAGTGCTCACAAATCTTGCCACCAACGCCAACCCCAGCGACAGCAGTCCGCTGCTCGAATACTCGGGCAATTTTTACGGCACCACCCGCAACGGCGGAACCAGCGGCGCCGGCGACGTCTTCAAAATCAGTCCTTCGGGGCAGTGGACGGAACTGTATTCCTTCACCGGAGGCAACGATGGCAACAATCCGGTTGGCGGATTGGTGCTCCGCGAGGGGGTCCTTTATGGCGTGACATCTTATGGCGGGAGCAACGGCGCTGGGACGGTTTTCAGCCTGACGCCTGGCGGCCAACTGACGCCGATTTACTCCTTTGCCAATGGCGCCGACGGCGGACTTCCGAACGCGGGTTTGGCGGCGGGGCCGGGCGACCTCTTTTACGGAACAACCTACGGCGGCGGCAGCAACGGCTTTGGGGGCATCTTCAGCGTCTCGTCCTCGGGCCAGTTGACGGAGCTTTACTCGTTCACCAATGGCGCCGACGGCCTGAATGTCTCGTCCGTTCTAGCCCAAGGCCAGGATGGGGATTGGTATGGCGCCAGCCAGAACGGCGGCGCCGACGGAAACGGAACGATTTTCAAAATCACGCCCGCCGGGGCGTTCACGGTGCTCTACACCTTCACCAACGGGGCGGACGGCGGTTTTCCCAATGGCGGTCTGAGGCCGGCCTCCTCCGGCAATTTCTACGACACGGCCGCCGTGGGCGGAGCCTATGACAACGGCATCGCCTTCGAGGTAACGCCAGCGGGTTCTCTGACTGTGCTCTACTCGTTCACGGGCGGCCAGGACGGCAGCACTCCTGGAGCAGTGCTTGCTCACGGCAGCGACGGCAATTTTTACGGCACCACTTTATACTCCGGGGATTTCTTCGGCGGCACAGCCTTTAGATTGACACCATCCGGAGAGGTGACGGCCATTCTCCTTTTCAACAACGCCACCACCGGAAGCGCACCCGGCGAGCTGATCGAAGGGACGGACTTGAATTTCTACGGATTGACCGCTTACGGGGGGAGCAATGGCGGCGGCACCATCATCAAGTTCTCCTCGTCCGTCCAACAGCCCGGCGTGCAGGCGCAAATTCCGTCCTCCGAATATAACGCCCTGGCCGATATGTACAACGCCACCGCTGGCTCCGGTTGGAACGAGGGCGCCGGCTGGCTGGATCCCGCCGCCGATTATTGGTACGGCATGACGGTGACTCCGCTGCAATATAACGCGGCTTGGATCCTGACCGCTGTCTCCCATGTCGCATCGCTGAATCTCTCGTTCAACAATCTGCTTGGCTCCATGCCAGGCTCCGCCGGCAACTTCCCGTTTTTGCAGCAGCTCATTCTGGACGACAACAACCTCGGGGGCACCATCCCGGACAGCATCACCAATTTAACCAGGATGCAAATCCTGAACCTGGATAACAACCAACTTGGCGGCACGATTCCAGATCTCTCCGACGCCCTGACCAGCTTGCAAACCATCGACTGTTCCAGCAATTCGTTGACCGGACCGCTGCCGCTCTTTTCGGCTGGGTATGTCGATGTGTCTTGGAACGCCTATATATTTGATACTAATTCCGCCGATTACAACGCGGCCCAGGCGATGATTGCCAACGGCCAGACGGTTAATTACTTGCCCCAGAACATTCCGACCATCTTGACGGAGCCTGCGAATCTGGCCGTCTGCAGCGGGCAAACCGCCGTCTTCAGCGCCGAGATCGACAACGGTTCGACTTTCCAGTGGTTTTACAATGGGCAGCCCCTTGATGACGGCCCTTTGGTTTCCGGCGCGCAAAGCGCTTCGCTCGCGCTGACGAACGCGCAAAGCTCCTGCGCCGGCGGGTACAACCTGATCGTTTCCAATTCTTTCGGATCGGCCACCAGCATCGTGGCCACGCTCAGTGTGCTGGACGCGCCCGTGTCCTTTGATCCGAGCGGCATTCAGTTTAGCAACGGCATTATCTTTTTACAGATCACCGGTTTGGCGGGGCAAGGCCCGGTCATTATTGACACCTCGACCAACCTGACGCAATGGACGCCTCTTTACACCAATCCGTCCGGTTTCGGCGCCGCGCAATTCATCGACTCCAACGCCGCCAGTTACCCCTACCGCTACTATCGGGCCAGGGTCCCAACGCCCTAGGAGGATTTTGCAAGTGGAACAACTCGTGCTATGTTCCCCCAGTGTTGCCATGACACCGTTAAAACGACATCAAATCGGTGGACTGGATATTGTCCAGTTCATTGGCCTGCTGGTGCTTATTGACTTGATTTACAAGTACTTTGAGCCGGGGGTTCACACCCACGTCACGCTGACCGCCATCCTTGTTTTTGCGGCGGGGCTTTTCTTTTTGATCTGGCCGATGTCCTTGAAAGCAAGGCAGTAATCGTCCTGGCATTCCGCATTTGAGACAGCCGTGTCCCATTGTGGTGCAGAAGGTCCATTGGCGTTCGTTCAACCCCTGCCTTGCTTATCGTGGGTTGATCGCTAAACTCCGCTCGTGACTACCAGCGCCGCGACGAGCAATCCCTCCACCGCCTCTCTGCCCGGCCAAGCCGGCCGTTGTCCGGTATTTGCCGCCACGCATTGGTCCATCGTGCTCTCGGCGGCGCAAAACGACACCACGCGGGCGCGCGCCGCACTGTCAACTCTTTGCCAGACCTATTGGTATCCGCTTTACGCTTATGTCCGGCGGCGCGGATATTCCCGCGAAGACGCGCAGGACCTGACGCAGGCATTCTTCGCGCGCTTGCTGGAGAAGAATTGGCTGGGGCGCGCGGACCCGGAAAAGGGCCGCTTTCGCTCCTTCCTGCTCACGGCCATGAAATGCTTTCTGGCCGATGAATGGGATCGGGCGCGCGCCCAAAAACGCGGCGGCGGCGCGCCGTGGCTTCCTTTGCCATTTGACACGGCGGAGACCCGGTTGGGACGCGAACCGGCGGATGAGGCGACGCCGGAACAATGTTTTGAGAAACGCTGGGTTTTGACTCTGCTGGAGAAAGTTCTCATGCGCCTGCGGACGCAATACGAGCAGGAAGGCAACGCCGGCCTCTTTGCGGAACTGAACCCGTGCCTTGTCGGCGAACGCGCCTCGCTGCCTTATGCGGCCCTGGCGAAGAAGTTGGCCCTGAGCGAAAGCGCGGTGAAATCGGCGGTGCATCGGTTGCGCAGGCGCTACCGGGAATTATTGCGGGGTGAGATCGCCCAAACCGTGGTTGACCCCGGCGAAGTGGACGAGGAGTTGCGGCATCTCTCCGTTGTGTTGGGCAGGAAAGGATAACATTTATCATTCTCGCGCAACCTTTCGTCCTTTTTTCCTAAGTAAAGGGTGGAAGGAAATTTTATTATGGATGCAAACCGAATCTGCCCAAGCTGCCAGAAGCCTCTGCCGCCCGACGTGCCGCTGGGGTTATGCCCGGAATGCCTGCTCAAGGCCGGGTTCAATACTGGCACCGGATCGGGCAGCGAAAACACCGGCTTTATTCCTCCAACAGTCGAACAAATTGCGAAGCTTTTTCCCCAGCTCGAAGTCATCGATTTCATCGGCCACGGTGGCATGGGCGCGGTTTATAAGGCGCGGCAGCCGGCGCTGGACCGGTTCGTCGCGCTAAAGATCCTCTCCCCTCGAATCGCGGACAGCCCCGGTTTTGCCGAGCGTTTCAACCGCGAAGCCCGCGCCCTGGCCAGACTGGTGCATCCCAACATTGTCGCCGTGCATGATTTTGGAAAGGCAGGCGACCTCCATTATCTCATCATGGAATACGTGGATGGCGCGAATCTGCGCGAGGTGGAACGCGCGGGCCGGCTTGCGCCCGAACAAGCCCTGGCCATCGTGCCGCAAATTTGCGAGGCGCTGCAATTCGCGCACAACGAGGGCATCGTGCATCGGGACATCAAACCGGAAAACATCCTGCTGGACAAAAAAGGCCGCGTTAAAATCACCGACTTCGGCATCGCCAAGATTCTCGGACAAACCTCGGACCAAGCTTCGCTCACCGGGGCCAAGGACGTGGTGGGCACGCCGCATTACATGGCGCCAGAACAGATTGAAAGCCCGGCCCTGGTGGATCATCGGGCGGACATTTTTTCCTTGGGCGTGGTGTTCTATGAAATGCTCACGGGCGAACTGCCGCTGGGAAAATTTCAACCGCCGTCCCAGCGAGTTCAGATGGATGTGCGCCTGGACGAAGTGGTGTTGCACACGCTGGAAAAGCAACCGGAGCGGCGTTATCAGCAGGCCAGCCAGGTGAAAACGGCGGTTGAAACCATCACCAGCTCGCGACCTGGCCCGCCGCCGGCCGTGACAGCGCCGGAACTGAATCCAAGGCAGCCGGCGCTTTATTTGCTAAGCAGCATGGTATGTTTGGCGGGTTTGGTTTTAGTGCTGGGGTTTTTGAGGTCGGGGTTGCTGCCCGGGCCACTCGGTTATGCAATAGTGGTAGGCGCCTTGTTTGCGCTAACTATTGCTGTCCTCAAGCTGGCGGGCTTATGGCCGTTCGGTTCGCCTTTGTTTCCGAAATCGAATTTCACCGCGAGAAACCTGCGGCGCAGCACACAACCTGCCGCAATCTCTGGCGCGGCCCCGTCGTCAATCCAAAGGCCCGACCTCTTCTGGCGGCGTTTTGCCATTGTGATGGCTTGCGTGGTGGTAGGGATTCCGACAGCGGCTGCAATCCTTGGGCTGTTGGTAGCTATCGCCAAACCCATTTTCGTCAAGGCGCGAGAGCGCTCGCGGGAAGCGCCTGCCCAACAATTGGCGCAGGAAGGCTGGCAACTCAAAGCGCCGGACGCGGCCAGGAAGAAACTGATGGCGTTGGTGGAGGATCTTTTCCAGCACAACTTCAGGGACATCAAATCGCGCCAAACCCTGGATTGGGGAGACGTGGCCACAAATGCGAACGGCAATCTCTCCATCCGTTACAAGTACCGCGCCAAGATATGGGACAAGGAAACGGTGACCAACAACCAGGTGTTCACGTTCGATCCGCAGGACAAGTTTGTATCCGTGACGAATGCAAATGAACACCCGAAACTTAAGCCGTAAGTTGATTATTCAACGTAGCTGCACGACGTGTTTTTTCGAAAGGCGATGAAGATAAGTTAGGTTGGCCTTGTGCCAAGGAGGTGCATGTCACCGCAACCAGGCTAACTTCACATGCCCGTAAGTAAGAATTTTTCCATCATCCGTTGCGAGCGGACAATCCATTTCTCGCGCGGTGGCTGCGATGATCTGATCCGCCGGATCACCGTGAAAAGGTTGCGGCAACTGGGTCGAAGCCACGGCGATCTTTGGGTCCAACGGCAACAGTCGGAGCCCCGGATAAGCCAGGGCTGGGTCAATCCACTCCCCTACCGGTAGCGCCAGCGACAATCGCCCCTTTTCGACCAGTGTCGAGGAGGATCATTTCGCCGCTTCCCAATCTTCCTCGGCGACGGGAGCAAACGGATGATCATATTTCAACACGGAACCCCTGAGCGAATGCTCGGTGACGGGCGTGGCGGATGAAACGAAGACATGCACCGCCTCTCCTCGAGAAAACGGCACGCGGTCCAGATGAAGGGCGCCGTCTTTTCCAATAATAGCTTCTGCATGGAACGTGTTCATTCTTGGCAGATATAACCCGGTTCCCAAACAATCTCCACTCAATCCCCGTTTCATCCGCGATGGATTCACTGCGCTGAAAACCTGTAAATAATGGTGTTCTGATACACTTCGCCGGGTTTGAGCGTGACGGTGGGGAATTGCGGCAGGTGCGGCGAGTCCGGGTAATGCTGCGGTTCCAGGCAAAGTCCGGCGAATTTGCCATAAACCTGCCCGCCTTTGCCCTTGGCCGTGCCGTCCAGGTTGTTGCCGGTGTAGAATTCCACCCCCGGCTCAGTCGTCAGAACCTCCATCACCCGGCCCGTCACCGGTTCGGTCACGCGCGCGATGACGTCCAGGTGGCCGATCGGATGGTTGAGGACATAATTGGTGTCGTAACCACGGCCATTTTTCAAGGCCTCGTAGTCCTGTTCGATGCGGGCGCCAACGGCGGTGGGCTTGCGGAAATCCAACGGCGTTCCTTCGACGGACCGTATCTCCCCGGTGGGAATGAGCGCGGCGTCCGACGGCGTGAATTTGTCCGCGTCGATATAGACCACGTGCCCCAGAATGTCGCCCTTCCCGGCGAGATTGAAATAGGAGTGCTGCGTCAGGTTGAGGACGGTGCTTTTGTCGGTGGTGGCGGTGAAATCAAGGCGCAGTCCTTGATCGGGGGTCACGGAATAGACGGCTTTGACGTTCAGGTTGCCGGGGTAGCCTTCTTCGCCGTCCCGGCTCAGGTAAGTGAGTTCCAGCGCGGGACCGGAGGCGGAGCGGATTTCTTTGGCGTTCCAGACCACCTTGTCGAATCCCTTGCGACCGCCGTGCAAGGCGTCGGGGCCTCTATTGGCCGCGAGGGTATAATCGACCCCTTCCAGGGTAAATTTGGCCTTGGCAATGCGATTGGCAAACCGCCCCACCAACGCGCCAAAAAAAGGGTTAAAGGCCAGGTATTGCTCAAGATTATCGTAACCGAGCGCGACGTCATCCAGATGACCTGCGCGGTCGGGGGTTTTGAGGGAGACGATGATGCCGCCGTAATTGCAAATCCGGGCCTCGAACTTTCCTGGAATGCTGAGTGTAAAGATGTCCACCGGTGTGCCGTCCTGGGTTTTGCCGAACGGAGCTTTAGAAAATTGCGTTTTCATATATGGGCCATTTTTAGACACCGCTGGCGGCAAGGTCAAGCCTTTCGGCAGGATTGAGATGGCCTGTAACCTGCTTCTAAGGCTGCGATAGAAGTTCGTTGCCAGTAAGAAAACAGACAATTGGTGAAGATATGCGCATAAACCAGCCAGTTCGGGGCCGGGGGACGGTTCCTGCTTTTACCCTGATCGAAGTCGCGGTCTCAGTCGCCATCGCGGCGCTGGTGATGACGGGGATGTTCAAGGGCTACAACATGGCTTCGCGCCGGGCGCAGTTCTCCTCCTTCCAATTGGCGGCCAATGCCATGGCCATGCAGCAAATGGAAAGCATCGTGGCCGCGAACTGGGTCATTTCGGGCACGACGATCACCAATATTTTTAATCCGACGCTGACGGCCACGCAAGTCAACGCGCTCTGTGTGCCCAATAGTGAGACAAACCTGGTTTACGCAACAAATTATGCGACAGTGACGCAGATTTCCACCAACCCCCCTTACGTGCAGGTGCAGGTGAGGTGTGTTTGGAATTTCATGGGCATGGGGCTTTTCACCAACACCGTCTCCGTCTTGCGCGCGCCTGATATATGAAGCTTAACTTGCCCAACTCCATTGCCGCCGGGCAGCGCAGTGGCTTTACGGCCCTCGAGGCCCTGGTCGTCATGACGACGCTGGTGATCCTCTGCGGCTCCATTATCATGTGCAATCTCTATGGGGTTTCGATGGCGGTGCGGCAGCAGATCTGGCTCAGCGCGAGCGACGATGCGGCCCAGTCTCTGGGCATGTTGATGACGGATATCCGCTCCGGCGCCTCCAACTACGTGGGCAGCTACGTCCCCAACCAGGGCTGGCCGGTTTTACCACGGCTGCCACCAACGTCTGGCAGCAGGGCAACGCCTTGAAGATCCTTCAGGCCAACACCAACGGAAACGCCAGCAGCGCGTGGGTCATTTATTATTATGATGCGGCCACCAGCAACCTTTACCGCACCAACTGGACCGGCTCCAACTCCGGCGACTACAAACAGGTCTCGGCCAACATGATGATGAGCAATAACATGTACAACAGCAACATTTTCTCCGCCTATTGCGTGAGCAGCACGAGCGGAACGTGGGTGCCCCAAAACGCCCCCGTCGGCACGCCTTTGGTCCTGGTTTGCCTGTCGTTCACCAAATTGCAGAACCCTGAAATTCAAATCATGCCGGGCAACCCGGTGGATTTTTACCAGATCGTCACCATGATCGCATCAAGGAACAGGCCATGAAAATCACCCTTAAACCGCAGGCACGCGAACAAGGTTGGGCCTTGCTCATCGTCATGGGGCTGGGAGCGACCGGATTGCTGCTGATGAGCAGCGTCGTGAACTGGGCTAACGAGAACGCCACCGTGACGCAACGGAACAGCGAGTTCTTCACCACCACCTACGCCGCCGAATCCGCCACCGAGAAGGCGCTGGCGGCCATCGTGCAGGACGATCAGAACTACGGCGTGGGCATGGTCTTGACCAAAAACGCCACCTCGGCCTACACCAGCTTGATCCCCACCGCCAGCGACAGTCCATATTGGACCAATTACCAATTCAGCGGCGGCACTACCGCCAATTCGCTCCTCGTGACGCGTGTCAGTTCCGCCGTGACCAATACGGCCGGGCCGCCCTACAGCGGCTTGCAATACGTCGGGCCTGATTACGAGATCATCGCCAACGCCCAAAGTGTGAATTCGATGTATAAGGTCAAGGCAACGGTGGGCCAGCAGATTATCCTGGGGCAAATCCCGATCTTTCAATTCGCCATCTTCTACAATGACACCCTGGAAATTGATCCTGGCGCCAGCATGCTCATCCAAGGCGTGGTCCACTGCAACACCAACATTTATATTGACCCTAATTCCGGCGTGACGCTGACCTTTTCCAACGACGTCTCGGCCACGGGCACGCTCAACCTTTCGGAAAACCCCTCGGACCCGAGCAGCCGGGGCATGGGCGCGGTCATTTTTGACGGCACCTACGAGGCTAATGTGAATCCATTGAATCTGCCGATAGGCACCAACACCTCGGGCACGGGCAACGTAGGCAACAGCGTCAATGCCATCCTGCAGCTTCCCCCGCCCGGTGAATCCCCCAACTCGGCCGTCGGCACCAATCGCCTCTACAACCAGGTCGATATGATCATCACCATCACCAACGGCAACGTCATCACCGTCACCAGCGGCGTGGATATCAACAATCAGGCGACGGTCATCTCCAACAGCCAATGGTCTTCTTTCATCAGCACCAACGGCGCCTTTTACAATATGCGCGACGGGATGCAGGTTGCCCCCCTGGACATCAACGTGGGGGCTTTGCGCCAGTGGAGCGCCACCAACACGGTCATGCGCGCCGCTTTGGCTGCCGCTCCTTCCCGTTCGGCAGGTTCGGCGGATGTCCAATCGATCTTCGTGGCGGACACGCGCTTTCTGAGCAACACGATCATCATCACCAATTTCACCACCACCACCAACACCGCCACCACCACCACCACCGGCTACCCTGCTCCCCTAACCTACTTTCCGCCCATCACCACCAACACCACCGAAACCACCGCACCGACTTTCCCAATTGCCGGGACGTATATCCCCCCGATTCAGTCCACCAACACCACCGTCACGACCACCACCAACCGCCCCGCCGGCGGAACTTACACTGGGTCGGTTTCGACCAATACCGCGAGCACGACCGACCCCAACCGCCCTTACAGCGGGACCTATCAGGGGTCCATTACGACCAACACCACCTTGACCACCACCACCTCGCACCCCACCTCGGGCACTTATACAGGGACCATAACGACCAACAAAAATGGCCTGGGTGTCATCACTGGCTATACCTACCACTTGATCAGCAGCTACACCTATAACCAGATCCAATACACTTACAGCCTCATTACCGGCTATATCTACAACGGGATAACCGGCTACACTTACGCCGGCATCACCGGCATTACCACCAATTTTTTCTACACCACCAACTATATCCAATTCGCCGAGCCTGGAATAGTCCTAACCAATGGCAGCACGCTGCCTGCCAACGGGCTATCCGTGGTCACGCCGGATCCGGCTTACATCGTGGGGAACTGGAACGTCACCAACAACCACGGTCAAGGCATGACCCAAACCTTCAACGTTTCGGACACCCTCCCCAGCGCCATCTTTGCCGACGCCGTCACCGTCCTTTCCTCGGCCTGGAACCCCAACAACTCGACCAACAGCCTGAGCGGCCGTGTCGCCTCGCCAGACACCGTGAACGCGGCCATCCTGACCGGCATTGAGCCTTCCAACGGCACCTACTACAGCGGCGGAGTCGAAAACTTTCCGCGTTTCCAGGAGAACTGGAGCGGGGTCAATTTCTATTACAACGGCTCCATGGTGGAAATGTTCACCAGCCAAATCGCCAATGACCCCTGGCCCGGCACGGGCACCGTCTATAATCCGCCCAATCGCTACTGGGCCTACGATACCAACTTCAATGATCCCTCCCAACTGCCCCCGCTGACGCCCAGGGCCATCTATATTAATCGGTGCCGATGGTGCTCGCTGCCGCCAGGCTCAACCTCGTTTTAAAGGCAAAATGAAGAAAGAAGAAGAAAGAAGAAAGAAAGAAGAATGCTCTTGGCGCGAGATCTGTGCCCGTTGCAGCCTCCGGTTCTTGCTTTCAGCCTTTATCCTTCTTCCATCCCTGGCTCTGGCCCAGCCTGAGTTCAGAGTTTCTTCCAGCACGGAAGCCACGCCGGAAGGCGGCAACGTCAATATTTTGAACATCCAAACCGACAAAGAACTTTTTCAGCTCCGCGTCCCCAAGAACTACGGCGCGCAGGCGCATCCGGGCGACCTGAGCATTGTCTTCAGTTCCGAGACCGGCTCCAGCGTCATCACTCTGCAAATGAGCACCAACTACGCGGGCGGATTGCCCAAAGCGGAAGATCTGTGCGGGCTGGTGGCCAAAAAGCACCCCACCGCCTCGCTGGTGCAAACCTCCCGTTGCTACACCGATTGCGGCACCGGCCTGATGTTCGATCTTTTTCAGCCCGCCGCCGGGAATATGACCATGCGGCTGCGGGACGCTTATGTTTCCTTTGCCGAAGGCAGCTTCGAGTTCACCTTGTCGTGCGATCAGCGGGATTACGACCACCAGCGGTTGAGCTTTTCCTGGCTATTAAATTCCTTCCGCCTGCGGCCCGAACCTGCTAAGAAGAATCGATGACAATACCGTTTTTCAATGGCGGCAAAAACCGCGACCAGTTGTTCGCCGTGGATTTGGGCGCGCGCACGACCAAGGCGGTGTTGTTGGAACGCCGGGATGACACTTTCAGCCTGTCCCGTTTCACGGTGCAGGACGCCCCCATTTATGACAAGGCCGTGCCGCAAGGTCTCTTGACCGAGCACCTGCGCGCGATCACGAACGCCATCCAGCCCAAGACCCGGCAGGTCATCCTTTCCATCGGCGCCACCGATTCCGTGCTGCGCAGCACGGAATTGCCGCTCATGCCCGTGTATGAGATGCGCCAAATGCTCAAGTTCAATTCCAAAACCCATCTTCAGCAAGATCTGCGCGACCACATCTTCGATTGCTTCATCGTCCCTTCCCGCGCCCAAAAACACGCCGAGCCGCCCAAGGCCGGCGTGGTCAAATATAAAGTGTGGGTCGGCGGCACGCGCCGCGAGTTGCTCACCACTCTCGAATCCTCCGCCAAAGCGGCCGGCCTCAGTCCCAGCCATATCACCCTCAGTTTGCTCGGCCCCATCAACGCCCTGGAGTTTTCGCAGCCGGAAATGTTCAGCAAGGAAGTCGTGGCCCTGGTCGATTTGGGCTTCAAGTCCTCCTCCATCTGCATCCTGACCGACGGCGAGTTATGCCTCAGCCGCTCGGTCGAAATGGGAGGCGACCGGTTGACCGCCGGCCTGGCGGAAGCCATGAACATTACGTATGCCGAAGCCGAGGGAATCAAGGTGGGCATGCCACAGGAAGTGGAGACGCATTTGCAGCCGTTGGTCGCTCCTTTGGGGCGGGAATTGCGCGCCTCCATCGATTTCTTCGAGCATCAGCAGGAAAAGACAGTGCAGAGGGTGCTGATCTGCGGCGGGGCGGCCCGCTCCGAGTTCCTGCTCCAATTGCTGCAGGCGGAGCTGGGCGTGGCTTGCAAAGCCTGGTTCCCCACCGAAGGCATGAAGCTTTCGCTGGCGCCGCAGCAGATGACCGAAATCGAACAAGTCTCCAGTGTGCTCGCCGTGGCCATCGGCTCGGCGGCCATGACCATATCCTGATTCCGGGTGCAGACGTGCCTCATCTTCAATCCCTCGGCCCGGGGGCAGAAAGCCGAGGCGTTTCGCGCCCGGTTGGCCTCGCTTTTCCCAAAATGCGTCATGCGCCTCACCGGCGGCCAGGGCCAGGCCCGCCAACTGGCGGCCCAGGCCGTGCGCGAGGGATTTGCCACCATTGTCGCCGCCGGCGGCGACGGCACCGCCAATGAGGTTGTCAACGGCATGGCAGACGTTCCACAAGGCCTGGCCTCCGCCCGGCTGGGTATCGTGCCCCTGGGCACGGTCAACGTCTTCGCCCGCGAATTGGGCCTGCCCCGGGATTTGGCCGGCGCGGCCCGGACGCTGGCCGCAGGGCGTGAGATGACCATGGACCTGGGCCGCGCCGAATTTACCGCGGACGGCCAGGCCCAATGCCGCTATTTCTTGCAGTTGGCCGGCGCGGGGTTGGACGCGCGGGCGGTCGAACTGGTCAGTTGGGAGTTAAAAAAGAAAGCCGGGCCGCTGGCCTACGCGGTGGCCGGCCTCAAGGCGCTTCGGGAAAACCAGCCGGCCATCACCATCGAAGGAGCAGGTCCGGCTGCGGGCGAATTAGTGCTGGTGGGCAACGGCCGGTATTACGGAGGCAGCTTCGAATTCTTTCCCGAGGCCAGTCTGCGGGATGGATTGTTGGAGGTGTGCGTGCTGCCCAAAGTCAATGTCTGGCACGCCCTGCAAGCCGTCTTGGGACTCGCCACCGGAGGGGTGCATCGCTTCTGGCCTTCGCGCCGTTTCCGGTCTTCCACCGTGACCCTAACAAGCGCCAGCCGGGTCGGTTTGCAGTTGGACGGCGAACACGTGGGAGAATTGCCCGTGACGCTTTCGGTGCTGCCGCAGAGCTTGCGGGTCATTGTTCCGTAAATTAGGTTTTGAGTTTCCGCCCTGCTTCTGTTTACGTTGTGGCGATGAAACATAAGGGAGAAGCGCGGCGGGCGGCGCTGACACTCATTCTTTTAACGCTGGCCGCGGTCTGCGTGGTCGGTTTGCTGGGCCTGGTCTTGGGCTGGGCCGGCATCCTGGCCAAATTTCTGGGCGGCGTGGTCGTGCTATTGGCCCTGGGCCTGGCTGGGGCCTGGGTTTTGTTTGCCCTCTTCACCCTCTATTTCTTCCGCGATCCAAACGCCAAAACCCCCGATGGCCCCGGCTTGGTTGTCTGCCCGGGCCACGGCAAGGTCGATGCCGTCGAGCAAATCACCGAATCCCAATTCCCCGGCGGTCCATGCCACCGGATTTCCATTTTCTTATCCGTCATCGATATCCACGTGCAAAACGCGCCGGTCAGCGGACGGGTTATCGCCGTCACCCATACCGCGGGCAAATTCATCAGCGCGCTGGAGGCTGATTCGGCGCGTTACAACGAGAATGTCCTTATCGGGTTCGACTCCGCCGAAACGCCGGGCGAAAAAATTGGCGTGCGGCTGATTGCCGGCGTGCTGGCCCGCCGCATCGTGCCTTTCGTCAAGCCGGACGATGAGGTGCGGCGGGGCGAGCGCATCAGCCTCATTCAATTCGGCTCGCGCTGCGATCTTTACCTGCCGCTGGATTACAAGATCAAGGTCAAGGTCGGCGATAGAGTGGCCGGCGGTCGGACCATCATGGCCTCCAAGTTCTAGCCTATGGAAACAACACCACACCAAGCCGAACCGGGCAAAGAAGGACAGGAATTAAAGATTTATTTTCTGCCCAACCTGATGACGGCGGGCAATTTGTTCTTCGGTTTCGTGGCCTTGACCAAAATCGTCGAGGCCGCCCCCGGCCCCGCCGGCAACGGAGAAATCAAGGTCGCGCTGGGGTTCATCCTCCTGGCCTGCATCTGTGATTTGCTCGATGGCCGCCTGGCCCGCATGGGCGGGGTCGAAAGCCCCTTTGGCCGGGAATTCGATTCCCTGGCGGACTTGATTTCCTTCGGGGCCGCGCCGGCGTTTTTGGTGCATCGCGTCGTGTTGCGGGAAGTCTTTATGAACAGGCCGGAGATAGGTTGGTTCATTGCTTCCATTTACCTTATCTGCGGCGCGTTGCGCCTGGCGCGATTCAATTGCCTTTCGGCCATGTCGAGCGGCGGCGGGGGGAAGGAGTTTGTCGGCTTTCCCATTCCGGCGGCGGCGGGGCTGGTGGCCTCGTTGACGTTGTTTTTGATGTGGGACGAGGACTATACGGACCTATCCGCCGGGCCGTGGCGCTATTTGCTGCCGGGCATCCTCTTGTTTCTGTCCGTCATGATGGTCAGCGAGGTCAAGTACCCATCCTTCAAGACCCTTGACCTGCGGGCGCGGCGAACGTTTCCCAAGACGGTGGTCGTGATCATTTTCGTGGCCGCCCTGGTGATTCTGCGCCGGCTTATCCTGCCGGTGGTCCTGCCCTTGTTCTTCACGATTTACCTGCTCTACGGCTTCGTGCGCCCGCGCATCTCCCGCAAGGTCCGTAGCGAAATTGAGGAAGAAGAGGACGAGGACGGCGGCGCGGCTCCCCATTGACATGTTCCACTATCCCCTGCTGCTCGCTTGTTTAACCGGGTTAACCTCTGGTTTCATGCTTTCCGTGCCGGTCGGTCCGGTGAACGTGACCATTATCAACGAAGGCGCCCGGCGCGGACTGCTCTGGGCCATGCTCATCGGTTTCGGCGCCTCCGTCATGGAGGTCATTTATTGCGCGCTGGCCTTCACGGGCTTCGCCTCGTTTTTCGATGGCATCGTCGTCAAGGCGGTGATGGAGTTGATCAGCTTTATCTTTATGCTTTACCTCGGCATCCGGTTCTTCAACGCGCGCTCGGTTGCGCCGGTGGTGGAGGAGAGACTCAAAGGCAGGTTGAATCCGCACTCGGCCTTTGCCATTGGGTTTGTGCGTGTCATGGGCAATCCGGGTGTGTTTCTGGGTTGGATTGTTCTGGCGGCCTTGTTCAAGTCGCGCGATTGGGTCGGGGCTACCGTGGGCGACGTATGCGCCTGCGTGGCGGGGGTGGGCGCGGGCACCAGTTTGTGGTTTTCGGGCCTGAGCTACGCCGTGTCGCGCGGCCACGGCAAATTCACCGAGAAAACGCTGCTGCGGATGCAGCACGGCTCGGGCATCGCCATGTTTGTGCTGGCCCTGGCCCAAGGCGGGCACATCGTCCTGCAGATGGTGCGGCACCAACTCCAGTTCGGGGCGCGTCCCTAATCCGCCAGCGGCTTCCGTTTGAAGTGGGCGTAGATAGCGAAGCCTGACAAAAGAACTCCCAAGCCGAACACGGCCAGGCTGACGTAGAGCGTCGTCAAGGACGGCTGATACCGGAATTCCACGATGTGATGGCCCTGGGGCACAAAGACGCCGCGCATGATGTCGTTGCAACGAAGCACCTTGCCCGGTGTTTGGTCCACCCAGACGTTCCAGGAGTCTCCCGTTCTGTCATTGAGGAGCAAGACGGCCGGTGTTTTCGCCTCGGCCTCCAGAATCAAGTCCTTTGATTGATAATGAGAGAATTTGACCGTGCCGGGGTCGGCGTTTGGATCGGCCGGCGCCAGGATCACCGGTGTTTCGCTGGCCACTAAAACCGTTTTTTCCGGGTCGAATGACTGTGCGCCCAGCAACTGCAAGGCGGCGGCGTCATCGACGTTTTTCCAGTTGGCGAAGAGCTTGGCTCGGGGCAGAGCGCGGGTGAATTCAATCAACGCCACCGGGCCATTGCTGTTGGTTTGCACCGTCGTGTCGCCCGGGTCCTCGGGTTGCACGATGCCCGGTTTGGGCACGACGTTCATGCGCACGACGGTGCGGAAGCTGTTCTTCGGCTCTCCAAACTGGTTCAACTTCGCTTCCCAGTCCGCGCCCGCCAGAAGGTAACGGGTGTTGGCCAATTGCCAGAGGCGGGTCATGCGCCAAAGGTCGCGGTCGGAGTTGGCCACGAAAAGACCCAGGTAATTGTTCTCCAACACCGTCATGCGCGGCGCCTGGTCAATTTCCAGCGACTGAATGTCATTGAAGGGATAATCATTTTCCAGCCACCAATGGCAGAGGCCGGTCAGATCGGGAGTCATGTAACCGCCGGCCGGCCAGACGCGGGAATTGACGCGATGCTCCCACGGGTCGTGCCGAAGCAAATCCACCACGGGATTCATGCTGAACTTTTCCTTGTAATTGAAACAGCGGATCCAGGGGACATCCGACCGGGACAGATCGCAAATCATAATCGCGCCGAGGAAGACCCAGGCCCAGACGGCCCGCCGGCCGGAGAATGCGCCACTAAGGATACACAACACGACGCCCACCGAGAGCGCGAGATAAAGGACGAACCATGCGACTTCGCCCACGCTAAAACGGGCGATCTGCGGCGCGGCGCTCGCGTCAAACCCATTATGCAAAAGGTGGTCGATCAGAGCCGCCTTGGAGGAAGCGAAAATAAAATAACCAACCACCGCTCCGGCCAGCGCCAGCGCGCAGCCGGCGGCCCACCATATCTCGAACGCGGATACCCGTTTCCAGCATGTCGCAATCCGATGGAAGAAACCTTCGGTCCCGTTAGCGGTCGCCGCCATATATTGCCGGCCAAGCGCCTCCAAGCCGTAGCCGGACAATATAATCAAGATGATGTGCAACGGATGCATGTATTTCTGCGGATTCCGAAATTGGGCCGTGAACGGGAGATGATAAATCCACCCATAGAGGAACCCGTGCCGCCCCCACGCCGCCAACAGGGAGAATAGCGCGACCGCACCCCAAAACCAAACCGTCCGCCTTTCAATGGCCGAGTACGGCGAACTGGCCTTGCGCACCGCGCTGGCCAATCCGAACAGCGCCAGCAAACACACCAACACGCCGGCGTATTCGCCGTTGCCGGTGTGCCGCCGTTGCAGGAAGCCTTTGACTCTGTCCATGATGTTCTCTTGCATGGCCTTGAGTTCCTCCGGTTTGAGGTTGGCGGTGCCCATCACGATGGATTGAATCTGCTCGGGTAATTGCAGGCTCACGGCGGCGTTGCTGCGCACCAGCGGATCGCTGCTTTCCAACTCCTCAATATGCGGGTCTTCGGCCACTCTGCCCCAATAGAACGTGGACGGGTTGCCGGAAGTTGTGTACACGTCCAGTCGATAACCGAAAAGGCCGGGGATGAGCAGGCGCAGAGTTTCCACCTTCGGAATGCTGAATTGAGTGTTTCTGTCCCAGGCGTCCCGCTGCTCGGCCTCCGTTTGGCCGGTGCTGACGGTGCCGGTGAGTTGAGTGCCGATCAAAACGTAGATGGTGCTCAAGGAGATCAGAACCGCGCTGGCCACCAGCAGCACCCCCACACCGATTGTTTTGGCCATGCCCCTGGCCGGATTCGATTCAGTGGACATGAACCAGAAGACCAGGAAGACGGCCACGTAGATGCTCAGAATCGCCCCCACGTCGAATCCCTCCATGACCGCCATGCCGGTGGACAAGCCGGCCAGCACCGCTTTGATCCAAAGCTGCGTAATGTCCGTGCTGACCAGAAGGCCCAAGGCCATGAAGATCATGGCCGCGCAATAATTCCATTGGCACAGCCCCCAGCAGGCGTTGGAAAAAAAGTGCATGTTCAATCCCGCCGCCACCCCGCCGATCACGCAGGCCATGGTGCTGAAGCGCAATTGACGGAAGAAAAACCACGCCCCGAAACCGAGCACGAACATGCTCAAGGGCACACAGAATTTCATGTAGTATTCCGGCGAGAGCAGCCCCATGACGAAATTGGAGAGGTTGGGCGGAAAACCGGCGTTGGGTCCCCCAAGGAAGTAGAAGTCCGACCAATTGCCGAACATCGAAGCGGGCACCCGCGCGGAACTTTCCACCAAGGCGCCGAGCGGCAGATCATTGGCCCAGAAAACTTCGTAGGGGCGAAAGCCCTCGCGGCAGAGCACCGCCAGCGTCCCGCCCAGGAGCAGAAGTAGCAGCAGGAAGCTGCCGTTGAACCTTTTTTGTTTGGCGCCCGACAAATTTCCGTTCATAGGTATCGGCTTACAGCATAAGGCAAACTTTTTCAAAGCCAATCCGCTTTTTAAGAAAAGTTCATTTTGGCAAAAATGGGACATTGACGGATGGCCGAAAAGTGATATGTTTTGCCTTGTATGAGCGCCAGAAAAATTGACAACACTACGCTGGAATTGTCCCCAACCCCCACGCAATGCCTGACCCTGCCCGCCAATTTGGTGCGCATCCGGAAAAACGGCATTGAATTTCATAATGATCATCGCTTGGCCCCCTGGACCGAGATGACCGTCACGTTGCAAGGCTCCGGCTTGGCCAAAAAGGTCAATTTCACGGGCGTCATCGTGGCTTGCGCAAGTGATCCGCGCGGCGGCTATGGGATTTCCATGCTGTTCACCCACGTGACCCGCCTGTCGCAGGCCCGTTTGCTGGCCTATTCCTGACTGGATTTTATTTGGGTTGGCGCGGTAGAATCCCGCGATGGAAACGTTTCGTAGTATTTTGTCGGCGGCGGTGCAAGGTGGAGCGTCCGACGTTCACCTGAAAATCGGCACGCCCATCATTTTTCGCATCAACCGCAAATTGGTGGTGGTGGACGGACCGCTTCCGACGGACGAGTGGATGAAAATGGTGGTCGAGAAGATCGTGCCGCCCCATTCCAAGCAACAACTGGCGCAGGAACACGAGTGTGATTTCTCCTATTACCTGCCCGAGGTGGGACGCTTCCGCACCAATTGTTTTTACCAGCGCGGCACGCCCTGCCTGTCCATGCGCTTTGTCAAAACTCAAGTGCCGAGTTTTGAGGAATTGGGCCTCTTGCCGGTTCTCAGGCAGATCGCCGAATCCCCGCGCGGCATCGTACTCCTGGCGGGTTCGACCGGGTGCGGCAAGTCCACTACCCTGGCGGCCATGGTCGAGCACATTAACGCCAACAGCCGCAAACACATCATCACCCTGGAAGACCCCATCGAATACGTCTTCGAAGACAACCAATCGGTCCTCGAACAGCGAGAAATCGGATTGGATACCATCTCCTTCGAACAAGGCCTCAAGTACGTCCTGCGCCAGGACCCCGATGTCATCATGATCGGGGAAATGCGCGATGCGATCAGTTTCACTGCCGCCATGAGCGCCGCCGACACCGGCCACCTGGTCTTGTCCACCCTGCACACCACCAATGCCGCCCAGGCGCCGGGGCGCATTCTGGATTTCTTCAAACCGGAAGAACGGGACCAGATTCGGCGTCAGTTGGCCGGCACCTTGCAAGCTGTCGTCTGCCAGCGCATGGTCCCGACCATCGCCGGCAGCATGACACCCGCGCAGGAGATTTTGATTAACTCGGGCACCGTGCGCAAGTTGATCGAAGAGAACCGTTTGGAGAAGCTGTCCGCCGCCATTGAAACCGGCAGCGAGGAGGGAATGATCAGTTTTAACCAGTCGCTTTTTCAACTGGTCAAGGACGGCAAAGTGTCCCAGAAAGAGGCGCTGGCCAAGGCCACCAACGCCCAGGCGCTGGAGATGAACTTCCAGGGCATTTTCCTGACCGAAGGCAAGCGCATTCTCGGCTGACCGCCTCAAAAAAAGTGCTTGGCGTCCAACCGGGGGTTTGTTATCGGTGAAGAAGTCCGGGTTTTTGGATTCCAAGAACTCGGAATTGTAACAACAAAATCACAACAGGCAAAAACTTATGAAGTCAATCACAAAATTTTCCGCCGTTCTTTTGGCTGCCGCCGTGTGCGCGGCCTGGCCCGCCATGGCCCAGCCCGCTTCCACTCCGGCAACCACGAACGCCGCTCCCGCCACTCCCAGGCCCAGGCCGGCCAACGCTTTTCGCGGCATCGTCGCCAGTGTTGACGCCGCCACCATGACCCTGACGCTCAAAGGCGGCCGGGGCGGAACAGTCGAGACCAAGGTCAAGGTTACTTCCAACACCAAAATCAAAAAAGACGGCCAGGCGGGGACATTCTCGGATGCGGTGGAAGGCGTGCGCGTCGCCGGCGCCGGCAAAAAAGCTGAAGATGGCGTCTGGACCGCCACCACTCTGAACATCTCCACCAAAGCCCCCGCGCCCAAAGCAGCTCCTGCAGCGCCAAAACCGCAGTAACGAATTGCGCCAGCTTTAAGGAAACAGGCGGAAATCGGGCCTTCGCGGCGCGATTTCCGCCTCCTTGTTTTCAAGAAAAAGCCTCAGCGCTTCCACCAACTCTTGGCCGTGGACGCCTCCCCGGCTTGCTGAACTTGCTGCAACAAGAGGTGGCTGCGCGCTTCCTCCAGGGCCATCTGCATCTCTTCGTAATTCGCAAAACGCTCCTCAGGCCGCTTGGCCATGGCCCGCACAATGGCGTTGCTGGTCCTTTCGGTAATCTCCGGCGCCACCAGGTTGGGCGGCGTCAGCGGCACGTGGACGTGCGCCGCCACAATGTCGTCCACCGAAGCCGCCTCGAAAGGCGCGCGTCCCGTCAAGGCGTGATAAAGCGTGCCACCGAGGCTGTACATATCGGAATGGAAATCCTCGCCCTTGCGCTGGATCTTTTCCGGGGCCACGTAATAAACAGTGCCCCAAATGTGTTCTTCGTAAGCGTCGTCCACCTCGGCGGCGCGCACCAGGCCGAAATCGATCAGCTTGGGTTCGCCGTCAATGTTGTAAAGTATATTTCCAGGCTTGATGTCGCGGTGCAGGAGATTGTGCCGCAAGGCCGCGCCCAGGGCGGAAGATATTTTGGTGCCCACGTCCAGCACGTCCCGTTCCGGCACCCGGCCCTCATGCTCGATGCGGCTGTCCAGGCTGCCGTTGTTGGCCAGTTCCATCACCAGGTAGGGCTGGCCGTTGAACTCGTTGAAGCTGTAAATATGAATGATGTTGGTGTGGTTGAGCGAGGCCCCGGCCTGCGCCTCCCGATAAAATCCCTCCATCACCTGCGGATCGGCGGCCATTTCCCGCTTCATCATTTTCAAGGCCACTTCCCGCTGTAGTTTGGTATCCAGCGCCGTGTAAACCGTGCCCATGCCGCCGGAGGCGATGATGGTGCGCAGCTCGAAGTTGTTCAGCATGACCGGCAGCATCAGCGGATGTCCGCATTTCTTGCACTCCTCGGTCGCGAAAGGCGCCAAGTCGCCCGCGATGAAGGTCTTGGCTTTGCAGCGCCCGCACGAGACCATTTTCAATGGCCTGCTGCCTCCTGTCTCTTCGTTACTCACCCGTTCACTGTACCACGAATCCTCCGCGCGACAAGTCCCCTTTGCCCTCGCGGGAAGCGATCGAAGTCCGGGGGAACAAGCGGAAACAGAGTTGGCGCTTGACGGGAGGCGGCGCGTCAGAACATGGTTCAGCATGATTTACGCACGAAAAAAGTTTTCCACGCTTGGCCGCAACCTCAAAGGCGGTTCCTGGCGCGTCTTGTTCGGTGTCTGCCTGGGGTTGGGCCTCGCGCTTTCCGCGCGCGCGGACAGCCAGGACAAACAGCGCGCCGAACTGGCGCAACTCAAGGGGCTGCTGCCCCCCAGCCCGGCCTTTGACCGCTGGCTGGACAAGTTTGGGTATTTGCCCCCGGATTTCGACGCCCTGCCGGCGGCGCCCTATCCGCAGGATTTACTGACCATGGTTCGCGACGGGAAACCGCAGCGCGTGACGGCGGAGCAGTGGCCGGAACGACGCAAGGAGCTGGTCGCCATCTCCGAGGAGTGGCTGGTGGGACACGCCCCGCCGCCGCCGGGAAACGTCCGGGCGATCATTGAGCAGAAGCAAAAGGGGGAAGGCCACGAAACCTGGACGGTGCGGCTGGAATTCGGCCCCGATCACGCGGCCAAATTGCACTGCTGGCTGTGGATTCCAGACCACCTCCGTAAAAAACCGGCCCCCGTGTTCCTCTCGGACCATGCGGCTTATGCGCAATTCGCGGGGGATAATTTCAGGAACGACCAGTTCGTGGTCTGCATCTATAATGCCGCGGACCCATACTATACGCCGGAACTCAAGGACGAGTCCGAGAGTTTCAACGATCTCTTCGGCCATTACGACTGGTGCGAGTTCCTGCGCCGGGGATGGAGCGCCAGCCGCGCGGTGGATTGGCTGACTAATCTTGATTTCGTGGACACGAACAATATCTACATCGGGGGAAATTCCCGCAGCGCCAAACAATCCCTCTGCGCCGCAGCCTTCGACGAACGTTTCGCGGGAGTCGTCTCCTCCAGCCCGGGCAGCGGCGGATCGATTCCCTTCCGCTACTGCGACCAATACTACGCCGGAGAATCCATCGAGCGGGTGTCAACCGTTTATCCCTACTGGGTAAATCCCAAGGTCCGATTTTTCGCCGGGCGCGAGAACAAACTTCCCGCGGACTTTCATTTTATCTACGCGCTGATCGCGCCCCGGCCCCTGCTCATGAGAACGGCGATCAATGACACCGTGGAAAACACCTGGGCGGTGGAGCAGATGCGCCTGTTGATCCAGCCCGTTTGGGATTTGCTGGGCAAACCCAATAACCTGGCGGCGCGTTACAATATTGGACAGCACGCCCCGGATCCCGCCACCTATACCGCCGCCAACTTGTTCTTGCGCGTCGCCGCCGCCGGCGGGAACGTGGCCGAGCTTTTCCACTATAGGGATTTGCATCCGTGGAATTACCAGGCTTGGGCCGCGACCAACCCTCCCCTCTACACTCCGGCTTCCCTGCCCGACCAAACCATCTCCGACCCCACCTTGGATGGCAAAGGCCAGCCGCTTTCGGCTTCGCAATGGCCCGCCGCCCGCAGCCGTATCCGCGAAAAGATCAACTGGCTTCTGGGCGCAGGCCCGGCCTACGAGCCGGCCGCCGCGGAAATCGGCGTCGGCGAATCCGAAGAGCAAGCCACCTTGCTCGACCGCTTGAACCCACTGCCGCCGCAACGGACCAAGTGCCGTTTCGGCAACGGCCTCGACGGCAACTTTTACTATCCATCGCCCCAGAAGCCCGCCGGCAAACTCCCCACCGTGATATGGCTCTGCCCGCTGCAAACCGCCATTGGCTACCCGGAGCATTACCGCGCCGGCGACATGCCGCACTCGCGGTTGGCCAAGGCGGGATTTCTGGTCTTCGCGTTTGATCCCATCGCCACGGCGGAACGCCAGGAGGAACGCCGCACCTTTTATGATCGCTACCCCGCCTGGTCGCTCATGGGCCAGATGGTGCTCGACACCCGCCATGCCATCGATGCCGCTCTGGCCAATCCGGACGCCGATCCGAAACAAATCTACCTGGTCGGTTTTGCCATGGGCGGCATGGTGGCGGAATTCACCGCCGCCTTGGATGACCGCGTGGCCGGAACGGTCAGCGTGGCAGGATTCACTCCCTTCCGCACCGACACCGACTCCTGCGGCACCGAGGGAATGCGGCGCTACAGCCACTTATATGGCTGGCTGCCGCGCTTGGGCACATTTGTTGGCCATGAAAACAAAGTGCCGGTGGATTTTAACGAGATTCTCGCGGCCGCCGCCCCGCATCGGATGCTGGTGGTTTCGCCAACCATCAATTGGCATGAGACGCATCAGGATGTCCAGCAAGCCGTGGACATGGCGCGCAAGGCCTATCTGCTCCTCGGCGCGGGCAACGGCCTGCAAATGAAAAGCCCTGAGAAAATCCTGCAATTCGACAACGAAGTACAGGACCAAGTCATCGACTGGCTAAAGAATCCTTGAGGCCGCCTATGAGAAAAAGATCTGGCATTTTTTTTGGTGTGCTGCTCGGCGCATGGATGGTCTGCTGCCTGGCGCTTTCCGGACGCGCGGACAGCCAGGACAAACAACGCGCCGAACTGGCGCAACTCAAGCGGTTGCTGCCCCCCAGCCCGGCCTTCGACCACTGGCTGGACAAGTTCGGTTATCTTCCCCCGGATTTCGACGCCCTCCCGTCGGCGCCCTATCCGCAGGATATATTGACCATGGTTCGCGACGGGAAGGCGCAACCCGTAACGGCGGCTCAGTGGCCTGAACGGCGCAAGGAGATTGTGGCGCTGTCGGAGGAGTGGCTGGTGGGACACGCGCCGCCGCCGCCGGGAAACGTGCGGGCCATCATTGAACAGAAGCAAAAGGGGGAAGGGCATGAAACCTGGACGGTCAGATTGGAATTCGGCCCCGACCACGCGGCCAAATTGCATTGCTGGCTCTGGATTCCGGACAACTTTCGCGAAAAGCCGGCACCCGTGTTCCTGGTGGACCATCAGGCCTACTTTTTGTTTGCCTCGGGCGAGTTTGCCGCAGGGCGCTGCGCGATCTGCATCTATAATGCCGCGGACCCATACTATACGCCGGATCTGACGGACGAATCTGAGAGTTTTAACGATCTCTTCGGCCATTACGACTGGTGCGAGTTCCTGCGCCGGGGTTGGAGCGCCAGCCGCGCGGTGGATTGGCTGACCAATCTTGATTTTATTGACACCAACAGAATCTACATCGGGGGCAACTCGCGCAGCGCCAAACAAGCCGTGGTCGCCGCCGCCTTCGACGAGCGTTTTGCCGGGGTCATCGCCTCCAGCCCAGGCGGCGGCGGGTCGCTTCCTTTCCGTTACTTCGACCAATACTATTTTGGCGAATCGATCGAGCGGACCACAACCGTTTATCCTTACTGGGTAAGTCCGAAAACCCGGTTTTTCGCCGGGCGGGAGAACAAGCTCCCGGTGGACACGCATTTCATTTACGCGCTGCTCGCGCCCCGGCCCCTGCTCATGAGGACGGCTGTCAATGATACCGTTGAAAACACCTGGGCGGTGGAGCAGATGCGCCGGTTGATCCAGCCCACTTGGGATTTGCTGGGCAAACCCGGAAACCTGTCGGCGCGTTACAATATCGGCCAGCACGCCCCGGATCCAGCCACCTATACCGCCGGCAACGTCTTCCTGCGGGCGGCTTCCGAAGGCAAAAACGTGGCGGATTTGTTCCACTATAGGGATCTGCACCCGTGGGATTACCGCGCCTGGGCCGCAAGCAATCCTCCGGTGTTCGATCCAACTTCGCTGCCCGACCGCGGCATCTCCGACCCCACCTTGGATGGCAAAGGCCAGCCGCTCTCGGCCTCGCAATGGCCCGCCGCCCGCAACCGTATCCGCGAAAAGATCAATTGGCTTTTGGGCGCTGGTCCGGCCTACGAGCGGGCCGGCGCGGAAATCGGCGTCGGCGAATCCGAAGAACAAGCCACCTTGCTCGACCGCTTGAACCCGCTGCCGCCGCAACGGACAAAATGCCGTTTCGGCAACGGCCTCGACGGCAACTTCTACTACCCATCGGCCCAGAAGCCCGCCGGCAAACTCCCCACGGTGATATGGCTCTGCCCTCTTCATACTTCCATTGGCTACAAGGCCCACAACCACGTTGGCGACATGCCGCACTTGCGGCTGGCCCAGTCTGGCTTTCTGGTATTCTCGTATGATCCCATCGCCACGGCCGAACGCCAGGAGGAACGGCGCACCTTTTATGAGCGGTATCCCTCGTGGTCGCTCATGGGCCAGATGGTGTTAGACGCCCGCCACGCCATCGATGCCGCTCTGGCCAATCCGGACGCCGATCCGAAACAAATTTATCTGGTCGGTTTTGCCATGGGCGGGATGGTGGCGGAATTCACCGCCGCTTTGGATGACCGCGTGGCCGGGGCGGTGAGCGTGGCGGGATTCACTCCCTTCCGCACCGACACCGACACCTGCGGCACCGGAGGAATACGGCGCTACAGCCACTTATACGGCTGGCTGCCGCGCTTGGGCACATTTGTCGGCCATGAAAACAAAGTGCCGGTGGACTTTAGCGAGATTCTCGCGGCCGCCGCCCCGCATCGGATGCTGGTGGTCTCGCCGACCATCAATTGGCATGAGACGCATCAGGATGTCCAGCAGGCCGTGGACATGGCGCGCAAGGCCTATCTCCTTGTGGGCGAGGGCGACCGGCTGCAAATGCAAAGCCCTGAGAAAATCCTGCAATACGACAACGAGATGCAGGACCACGTCATCAACTGGCTGAAAAATCCGTAAGGCTGCCCATGAGAAGAATGTTTGGCGCACTGTTCAGCGCATGGATGGTGTGTTGCCTGGCGCTTTCCGGACGCGCGGACAGCCAGGACAAACAACGCGCCGAGTTGGCGCAACTCAAGCGCCTGCTGCCCCCCAGCCCAGCCTTCGACCGCTGGCTGGACAAGTTCGGTTATCTTCCCCCGGATTTCGACGCCCTCCCTTCGGTGCCCTATCCGCAGGATTTATTGACCATGGTTCGCGACGGCAAGGAGCAGCCCGTGACGGCGGCTCAGTGGCCTGAACGACGCAAGGAGATTGTGGCGCTGTCGGAAGAGTGGCTGGTGGGACACGCGCCGCCGCCGCCGGGAAACGTGCGGGCCATCATTGAGCAGAAGCAAAAGGAGGAAGGCCACGAGGTATGGACGGTCAGGCTGGAGTTCGGCCCCGACCACGCGGCCAAATTGCATTGCTGGCTCTGGATTCCGAACAACCTCCGTCAAAAGCGGGTGCCCGTCTTTCTGGTGGACCATCAGGCTTACGCCTTGTTTGCGTGGGACGAGTTTAGCGCCGGGCGCTCCGTGGTCTGCATCTATAACGCCGCGGACCCTGCCTATATGGCGGATATGACGGATGAGTCCGGGAATTTTAACGATCTCTTCGGCCATTACGACTGGTGCGAGTTCCTGCGCCGGGGCTGGTGCGCCAGCCGCGCGGTGGATTGGCTGACCAATCTTAATTTTATTGACACCAATAGAATGTACATCGGCGGCAACTCGCGCAGCGCCAAGCAAGCCGTGGTCGCCGCCGCCTTCGACGAGCGTTTTGCCGGAGTCATCGCCTCCAGTCCTGGTAGCGGCGGGTCATTTCCCTTCAGGGTACTGCGACCAATACACTTACGGCTCATCGATCGAACGGGCGACAACTGAATATCCTTATTGGATAAGTCCGAAAGTCCGGTTTTTCGCCGGGCGGGAGAACAAGCTCCCCGCTGACTTTCATTTTATCTACGCGCTGCTCGCGCCCCGGCCCCTGCTCATGAGGACGGCGATCAACGACACCGTGGAAAATACCTGGGCGGTGGAGCAGATGCGCCTGTTGATCCAGCCCGTTTGGGATTTGCTGGGCAAACCCGGAAACCTGGCCGCGCGCTACAACATCGGCCCCCACGCCCCGGATCAAGCCACCTATACCGCCGCCAGCGTCTTCTTGCGCAAGGCCTCCCAAGGCAGCAACGTGGCCGATTTGTTTCACTATCGGCCTTTGCACCCATGGGATTACCAAGCTTGGGCCACGACCAATCCTCCGCTCTTCACTCCGGCTTCCCTGCCCGGCCAAACCATCTCCGACCCCACCATGGATGGCAAAGGCCATCCGCTTTCAGCTTCGCAATGGCCCGCCGCCCGCAGCCGTATCCGCGAAAAGATCAACTGGCTTTTGGGCGCAGGCCCTGCTTATGAACCGGCTGGCGCGGAAATCGGCGTCGGCGAATCCGAAGCCCAAGCCACGCTGCTCGTCCGCTTGAATCCGCTGCCGCCGCAACGGACCAAGTGCCGCTTCGGCAACGGCCTGGACGGCAACTTTTACTACCCATCGGCGCAAAAGCCCGCCGACAAACTCCCCACGGTGATATGGCTCTGCCCCCTTCAAACCGCCATTGGCTACACGGCCCAAACTCGTGTCGGCGACGTGCCGCACCTGAGGCTGGCCCAGGCGGGTTTTCTGGTCTTCTCGTTTGATCCCATCGCCACGGCGGAACGCCAGGAGGAACGGCGCACCTTTTATGAGCGGTATCCCTCGTGGTCGCTCATGGGCCAGATGGTGCTCGACGCCCGCCATGCCATCGATGCCGCTCTGTCCAATCCGGACGCCGATCCGAAACAAATCTACCTGGTCGGCTTTGCCATGGGCGGCATGGTGGCCGAGTTCACCGCCGCCTTGGATGACCGCGTGGCCGGGGCGGTGAGCGTGGCGGGATTCACTCCCTTCCGCACCGACACCGACTCCTGCGGCACCGGGGGAATCCGGCGCTACAGCCACTTATATGGCTGGCTGCCGCGCTTGGGCACATTTGTTCGGCCATGAAAACAAGGTGCCGGTGGATTTTAACGAGATTCTCGCGGCCGCCGCCCCGCATCGGATGCTGGTGGTTTCGCCAACCATCAATTGGCATGAGACACATCAGGACGTCCAGCAGGCCGTGGACATGGCGCGGAAGGCCTATGTTCTTGTAGGGGCGGGCGACCGACTGCAAATGCAAAGCCCTGAGAAAATCCTGCAATTCGACAACGAAATGCAGGACCAAGTCATCAACTGGCTGAAAAATCCGTGAGGCTGCCTACCAAGCGTTAGCCAGCCTCACTTGCGAACATATCGCATTACTCGCTATCTCGTTGGTCCATCGGCGTGGATGCGCTCTTGTCCTTGTTGTTATGCTGCGCCGGCATGTCTTTGTTTTGGCCAGTCGGCGCCGAGATCGTGGCGTTTGGAGTCGCCTGCCAAAAAGGCTCCGAACCCCAGGCCGGATTGGTCACGGAAGGCCAACTCTCGCGGTCGAATCCTTTGGCTTGGGCCACTTTGTCCTTGTCGGCATTGAGGATGAGAGTTGACCCATCAGCGCCGGGTTTAAAGGCGGCCAGAGGCACGGCCAAGTATTTGGGCGTCGTCCATATCCCTTTCTCGACACTCAGAACGCAGTAGGAGACGCGACCCGTATCGAAATCCACCACGACGTCGTCGATTCGACCGAGTTTGTCTCCCTGTGGGTTTTCCACCCTGGTTCCGATTAACCGGCTGCATTTGTTGATCTTCATCGGTTGATCGGGATTGGTGGACGTTGTCGATCGCTCCTGCGTTTGAGACTGGCTTGGAGGCATCATGGGTGCATCCTGAGCCTGTGCCGCCACCCAACCGGCCGCCGCCACGCAAAGACTGGCGACAACGATTTTTGTATCGAATTGTCTTGCTTTCTTCATAAGTTTACCTCGTAATACGACATTGATTATGCTGTTTTGTTTTTTGTCACGACTGCTCAAGTCGCGCCCGGGCATCCCCCCGGCTTCTCTTCCGGTCACTATGCCGGTTATTATATATTATTATCGCCTCATTAGAGCCGCTTTGGCAATTGGGGAACGCCCTGATTGGAGCATGGCAGTTTTGCCTAGGCCCCGCGCCCTCTGCCGGGCGATTTGTCTGGGTCTTCTTTGCGCGGCGGGGACGGCTGGAGCGGCCAGCATGAGCGACTTGCTCAACCAGAAGGACCTCACCCCTGAAGGGCTGGCGCGCGGGTTTTCTGACTTCTCCTTTGAATTAGGCCCGCAGGTGCAGGAGCCGGATGCGTTTCTCAAGCGCAAGCGCGGGGACTGCGCGGATTTCGCCAATCTGGCCTCCGTCGTCCTGGGCCGCCACGGTTACACCACCAAACTGGTCGTCGTCATGATGTCCAAACAAACGCATGTCATTTGTTACGTTAAAGAAGCCGGTGGATTCCTGGACTATAATCACCGGGCCGATTCTCATCCCGTCATTGCCTCCAACGGTTCCTTGGAGGACATTGCGGCCAAAGTGGCGACTTTCTTCCGTAGCGACTGGCGCATGGCTTCCGCCTTCCGCTACCGCGACGGCTCTCCTGTTTATCTCGACAGCGTATTTTCAATGGAGTCCTCCGCGACGCCTGCGATTACCAAAAAGGAAGAGAAACATGCGATGAAAGCGCGGCGAACCAAGCCGGCCCGCGCCGCTGAAGCCATTTCCGCCAAGGCTGCAATTCAGGCGATGCCCGATTGATCTGAGCTTACGGAGCTTTAGGCCCGGTCGGGGCGCTGGCCACGCGATCGCTGAGTTGAAAAACCGCTGGCATGACGGCCCCAAGCCGCGCCGGCTCCTCACGCCCGGCCAAGGCCCGCAAAGCGACCAAATTTGGCACGGCTTGGGCCAAACCGCCTTGCGCGTCATCGGCAAATTGTCCGCCGCAAATGATGTTATTCGTGCATGAGGCGTCATTGACCAGGAACCCCGACCCGCCGCAATGAGTAACTGAAAGGTTGTTAAATGTGTTCCCCGCGCATTCGGTTCCGGGGCGGGGCTGCGCTCCCGCGGCCGTTCTGACAAAGGTCTGCGCCATGAAGACACCGTGATGTCGGCTGTTTTGGATCGTCAGCCCTTCAAACACATTGTTCCGCGATTGCCTCATGAAAACGCCCAGGTCGTTGCCGGTCAAGACCGCGTCATGGACCACATTATGGTTAAAACTCAGGTCCAGAGAAATGCCCGCGGAGAGGTTGTCGTGCAGATTCAAGCGGCTGAAATCGCTGTCTTCGGTGAGATAGCAAGCCAGGCCGTCAAATTGGTTGTCGAAGGCCGTATAATCCCGCACGGTCAAACGCCGCGTCTGGGCCGAGCTGACCATGCCCCCGGAGCGACAACGGCAGCAAACAACGCGTTCCACCGTCGCGCCATCAACGTCCCACACGTCCACGCCGTTGTTAAAGACGCCCGCGCCATTGGTCAGGTAGCGCCAGACTTCTTTCTGCTGATTCTTTCTGTTGCCGTCGATAAGCAAGTCGGCCAGACGGAGGTCTTTAATGGGAGCCATCGCATGGCCCACCGGGGAACCGAGCACAACCACCGGGCAATTCGCGCCATCGACGAGATACAGCACCGTGGCGGCGCCGCAACCGCGCAGGGTCAGATGGTCTTTCCGCAGGATGATAGGCTCGCGGATAAGATACTGCCCGGCAGCCAGATCCACTTCGCCTCCAGCAGGAAGACCATCCAGCGCCCCCTGGATGCCCTGCCCCCCGGAGGCCGGCGGAACGGAGAGGCCGGCGGCGAAACTGGCCAGCGGACACAATGGAAAGAGGAAGGCGAGCGCCAGCGGCATTGCTTTTTGCAAAACCGCGTTCAGACGCGCGTGAATCGTTGTTTGGACCACGGACATATCTGCTTAATTGACGATATTAATTTATCGTATATTCACGCTTGAGGCAAAATATTCCGCAGAAAAAAATTAGATTCCCTCGCCCATGCCGGAAGTCAGATCATAGGCGGTGGCCACTTCGGCCCCGAGCGGTTCGTCTTCCTTGGAGAGGATGCGATAGGATCGAATTTGGAAGGAGACAGTTTGTCCGTCGGCCAGGCCAAGGCGGGCGTAATCCTCCTTGCTCATGCGCGAGCGAAGGATCAGGCCGCTGGGAAGCTCCATCTCCAAACGCAGCATGACGCCAAGAAAATAGGTGCGGCGCAAAGTGGCCCGATAACGGTAGGCGGAGCCATCCGCGGAAACCTGCACGGCGTAGGGACGAAAGCCGATGCGCATCTTTTGGCCCTCGGCCAGTCCGTGGGCGGGGAATTCCAACTCCTCGCGCCGGGCCAATCCAGCGTGAACTTCCAATTCCAGGATATTCATGACCCCCACGAAACGGGCCACGAATTCGTTGCGCGGTTGTTCGTACACCTCCTGGGGCGAGCCGATTTGCTCCACGCCTCCCTTGGAAAAAATAATGATGCGGTCAGCCACCTCCATCGCCTCCTCCTGGTCGTGGGTGACAAAAAGGATGGTCAATTTCAGGTCCTGGTGAACGCGCACCAGCCACTGCCGCAACTCCTGGCGAATCTGCGCATCCACCGCCGCGAACGGCTCATCCATGAGCAACACGTCCGGCCCCGCCGCGAGGGCGCGGGCGATGGCCACCCGCTGGCGCTGGCCGCCGGAGAGTTGATGCGGGAAGCGATCCAGAAGCCCGTGCAGATCCAGCAGGCCGGTCAATTCCTGCACCCTGGTCTTAATGCGCGCCGAGGGCCACTTCTTGATCTTGAGACCAAAGGCGATGTTGCCCGAGACGGTCATGTGCTTGAACAGGGCGTAACTCTGAAAAATAAAACCGATGTTGCGCTTCTGCACCGGCAGCCCGTTGACTTGCGCGCCGCGGACAAAGATGCCGCCGCTGTCGGGCGTTTCCAATCCCGCGATAAGGCGCAGGACCGTGGTCTTGCCGCTGCCGCTGGGGCCGAGCAAGGCGATCAGTTCGCCTTCCGGGACCGTGAAGCTGATGTTGTCCACGGCCGGCACTCTGCCGAATCGCTTGCTGACACTTTTGAGTTCAATGCTCATGTTTCACGCCGGGTTTTCCATTCGAGCAGCGCTTTGAGCAGCATGGTTGCCACCGCCAGCAAGGCCAGCAACGTCGCCACCGCAAAGGGCGCGACCGGATCGAATTCGTTATACAGCTTTTCCACCCGCAAGGGCAAGGTGTCCGTTTGCCCGGCGACGTGGCCCGAGACGACGGAGACGGCGCCAAATTCGCCCATGGCGCGGGCGTTGCAAAGGACGATGCCGTAAAATAATCCCCATTTGACTGAGGGAAGCGTGACGTGCCAGAAAGTTTTCCAACCGCCGGCGCCGAGGGTCAGGGCCGCTTCCTCCTGCTCCCGCCCCTGGGCGCGCATGATGGGAATCAATTCGCGCGCGACGTAGGGAAAAGTGACAAAGATGGTGGCCAGCACCATTCCTGGCAGGGCGAAGAGGACTCGGACGTGATGGGCTTCGAGCCAGTGGCCCAACAGTCCGTTGATGCCGAACAGCAGCACAAAAAGCAGACCTGCCACGACCGGCGAAATCGAAAACGGAAGATCCATGAGCGAGAGCAGGACGGCTTTGCCGCGGAATTCAAACTTGGCGATGGCCCAGGAGGCGGCCACTCCGAAGACGGCGTTCAAAGGCACACTGATGGCGGCGATGATCAAAGTGAGCCGGATAGCCGAGAGGGTGTCAGGGTCGGTCAGCGCCTTCCAGTAAGGCCCCAACCCGGCGGCCAAAGCTTGGGCGAACACGTTGACCAGCGGCAGCACCAGGAAGACAGCGGAAAAGAGCACCGCCACGGCGATCAACAGCCAGTGGGACAAGTCGCGGCTCGTGCTTTGCTCAGTTTTTTTCATGGCTGTTGAAATTTGGCCGCCCATCCCTGGAGGGTGTTCAAGGTCAGGAGCAGCGCGAAGGAGAAGATCATGAGCACCAGCGCCACGGCAATCGCGCCGGTGTAATCGAATTGATCCAGCCGCATGACCACCAGCGTGGGCGCGATTTCCGTCTGAAACGGCAGGTTGCCGGAAATAAAAACGATCGAGCCGTATTCTCCCAAAGCGCGGGCGAAGGAGAGTCCAAACCCGGTCAGCACCGTGGGCAGCAAGGTGGGCGCCGTGACCGTGACAAACCGGCGCCAGCGGCCCGCCCCCAGACACATCGCCGCCTCCTCAACATCCGGGTCCAGCGCCTCGATTTCCGGCTGAATGGTGCGGACCGAAAAGGGCAGTCCGACAAAGGTCAGGGCGATGACGACTCCCAGGCGGCTGAAGGCGCCTTGGATGCCCCAGGGGGCCAGGTACTGGCCAAGCCAGCCGTGAGCGGAAAACAAACTGGCCAGGGTCAACCCCGCCACCGCCGTCGGCAGCGCAAAAGGGAAATCGATCAAGCCATCGAGCAAGCGGCGTCCGGGAAAAGGGTAGCGCACCAGGACCCAGGCCAGCAGCGTGCCGAAGAAGGCGTTGATGAGGGCGGCCGCAAGGGAGGCTCCCAGGCTCAATCGGTAGGCGGCCAGGGCGCGGTCATTGGTGGCCAGATCCCACAGCTCCCTGCCCGAAAGACCCAGGCTCTTGAGCGCCAGCGCGCCGATGGGGATCAGCACGATCACGGTCAAATACATTATGGTGAAGCCCAGCGTCAGGGTGAAGCCCGGCAGCGGGTTGGTGGGCGCGGAGAATTTAACGGCGGCTGCGTTGGATCTGGTCAAAAACACCTCCTTCGTCGAAGTGGATTTTTTGCGCCTGCCGCCAGCCGCCAAAAACATCCTCCACCGTAAACATCTTCACCGCCGCAAAGGTGGCCGCGTGACGCCGGGCCACTTCCTCCAGGCTGGGCCGGAAATAGTGTTGGGCGGCCATCTCCTGCGCGGCCGGCGTGTAGAGGAACTGCAAATAGGCTTCCGCCGCCGCCCGCGTGCCGTGTTGCTCGGCGTATTTGTCCACCACCGCCACGGGCGGCTCGGCGCGGATGCTCACGGATGGATAGACAATATCGAAGCGCCCGCGCCCGAAGCCATTGACCACCAGCAGGGCCTCGTTCTCCCAACTCAGGAGCACGTCTCCGATGCCACGCTGGACAAAGGTGGTGGCGGCGCCGCGCGCTCCCTCGTCCATCACCGGCACGTTGCGGTAAAGTTGTTCGACAAAGCGCCGGGCGGCTTTGTCATCGTTGTGATTTTTTTGCAAGGCCCAGCCGTAAGCGGCCAGATAAATCCAGCGCGCCCCGCCTGAGGTTTTGGGATTCGGCGTGATCACGCTCAGGCCCGGGCGCGTTAGGTCATCCCAATTGGTGATGCTGACGTGCCCTCCCCTCCGCTCCAGGAAGACAATGGTCGAGGAGTAAGGGCAGCTATTGTTCGGCAGCCGTTTCTGCCAATCCGCCGGCAGCAACCCAGCCTTGTTGTGCAACGCGTCGATATCCGAGGCCAGCGCCAGCGTGACGACATCCGCCTGCAAGCCGTCGATGACCGCGCGCGCCTGTTTGCCGGAGCCGCCGTTGGAAAGGCGGATGGAGACGTCGTCTCCGGTTTTGTCTTTCCAAACCTTGGCGAAGGCGGCGTTGATTTCCTGGTAAAACTCGCGGGTCGGGTCGTAGGAAACGTTGAGCAAGGAAAGGGTGTTGCCCGCCCGGGCCGGCAAAGCGGCCAGGACGGGCAAAACGCACAGAATGCAGAAAATGCGTTTCATCCTGTTTTCCCCATCAGAACCCAAACTGGAGCCTGCCCTGGAGGGCTATTTCGTCATTGGCCGTCACGTGGCCCGGGGTGCGAAGGCCGCCGGCGAAGGCGGTTTGGTCATACTCAAGAATACACTTGACGTTGTGGTTCAAATACCAGTTCAAAGCCACGCTCCAGGAGGTCGCGCCCTGGGCCGAACCCTTGACCGCGTAGAGGGGAATGGAGTTGGGGTCCAGGGAAAGCTGGCCAAAGCGCGCCGCCAATTGCCAGGCGCCCCAGCCCGAACCGTCGAAGCGGAACGGCCGTTCGACTGCCGGCAAGAGGCCGAAGACATTGGATTCTCCGGTCAGATAATAGGAGCCGACCACGTCCCATCCCGAATTATCGAAGTAGGCGTTCCTGCCCTTGCCAGTGGCAAGGTGGAATTTCTCGTCCGAGAACATGTATTCGAAGTAGCCGCAGAACGGTCCCCAATAATAGGACGCTTGCGGATCAAGCCGGAGGTGCTGGCCTGTCTCGCTGACGTTGTTGCTGTAGGAGAAGAAAGTTTGCCGCGCGACGGTGCCAAAGGTCGGCGTGGTGTTGCCCGCCTGGAGGCCATAACTGGCGCCCAGTCCGAAAGCGAAGTTTTTCAGAGGCGCAATGCCGGTGTTTTTAAATGGCGCCCCAATGACGCGCACCACCGCGTCCTTTTCGTTATCCGCCACTTCGACGTCGCCACTGCCGCCATCGGGCACGCCGTTATAAACTCCGGCCTGATAGGCCAGCGCGCCGTTCCAAAGACTGCCGTGAATTTTCGCGCCGACATCCCGATTCGGGGCCAATTGAGTCGGAAATCCGCGTTCCAGAAACCACAGGTACTGATCCAATGGTATGACTTCCATGCTGACCGGTTCCTTCATTTTGCCGACTTGAATTTGAAATCCGTCCCAGTGATGAAAGTTCACGTAAGCATCCTGCAAAAAGCTGTTGTTGGTCGCCGAGCTGGTCACGCCCGAAGCGAAATCGGGCTGCAGGTAATACTCGTAATCGTGGAAGACCGAGCCGCTGGCGATGGCGCGCATGCGGCGAATGGTGAAGGTGTCCTTGTTGCCCGGGGCGGGCCGGAAGTAGTCGCGGGCATCCACCTGGGCGAAGCCGCTGAGTTTCAGGATGAAATTCTTGTCCGCCGATTGCATGGTAAATCCATTCGCTCCCGCCGTGATGAACGGGGCGTTGGTTTGCTTTGCGACCTCGGCGCCGTGCTGCTGTTCCATCTGCTCCACCTTTTGCGTCAGAGCCTGAATCTGTTTCTTCATGCTCTCGATTTCGTCGCTGGTTTGGTCAGCCTTCGCGTTGGAGGCCAGAATCTGGCTCGCGAAGAGAGCCAGGGCCAGTCCTTTGAGGAGTTTCATAATTGTTGTTCTTTTTAAGTTTTTCATAATTGTTGCTGCATTGGGAGACAAAAATACAGAAAATCCATATAATGTCAATAGAGATTATAGACTTTTTTTCTGTGAAGGAGAGAATTCTCATTCTTCGCGTCAATCTTGACAGTTTTGCTAGAAATGATATGCTGCGATTGAATGAAACTTTCAGTCCGCGGTGAGTACGCTTTGAGGGCGCTGTTGGTGCTGGGGTTGCGTTACGGGGACGGTGTGGTGCGCATCCAGGACATTTCCGAGCAACAGAATATTCCCAAAAAATTTCTCGAACAAATACTGAACGATTTGAAATCGATGGGCGCGGTGGAAAGCCGGCGGGGCGCGGTGGGCGGCTATCGGCTGGCGCGTCCGCCGCAGAATATCACGCTGGCATCGGTGGTGCGGCATACCGAGGGGGCGCTGGCGCCGGTCAGTTGCGTGAGCGACCGGTTCTATGAGCGCTGCACTTGCCCGGATGAGGCGCGGTGTCCGATTCGCTCGGTGATGAAAGAGGTCAGGGAGGCCGTGGTCAACATCATGGACCGGGTGACGGTGGCCGATTTGTGCGAACGGGCCAGGCGCTTGGAGCAGTCCCCCGCCAAGGCCCTGGATTACGTGATTTGAAAGCGATGGTTGCTCAACGAATAATCCGTTATTCGGGCTTGACCCAAGCTGCTTGCTTCGCGCTTCGGTAGGCGGCTTCCATGACGCTAACCCGTTCGGCGGCTTCCCGTGGCGTGACCAGATTTGGAGCGGGCTTGCCAGCCACGGCATCGACGAATTGGTTCATCGGATCGGGCAGACGGTCGGGAAGCTTCGTCCACGGCTCTTTCCCGTTGGCGCCTTCGACATTCTTGCTCGTGAAAAATAAATTGCCGCGATCCATGTAGGCGTGGCCTTCCGTGCCGCTGATCATCAGCGTGACCGGGTCGGCCACGTCCACCCAGCCTGCGCCCAAGGTTCCCGTGATTCCGTTTTTGAATTTCAGCAACGCCTCGCCGGATTCGTCGCAGTCGCCGTAATGCCCTGTCACCACTTTGATATCCGCCGCGACCGAGTCCACGCCGCCAAACATCCACATCAAAAGGTCCAGGCCATGAGTGCCCAGGTCGCCAAAGGCGCCCACGCCCGCGATTTTCGGATCGGCCATCCAGCGCCAGTTAGTGTCAAACAAATGTCCGAGTGAACCGCTGTGGCAATTGGAGCCGCGGACACGGGTGATTTTGCCCAAAGTGCCTTGTTGCGCCTGCTGCTTCAAAAATTGCATGGCCGGGCCGGTGCGCAGGACATAGCCTGTGTTAAACAGCACGCGCGCCTTCTCCAGCGCCGCCGCCATTTCGTAGCTTTCCTTGGACCCGATGCCCATCGGCTTCTCCGCAAACACGTGTTTGCCGGCGGCGGCGGCGGCCAAAACCAAATCACGGTGGCGGTTGGTTTCGGAACAAATGACCACCGCTTTGACTTCAGGGTCAGCCCAAATCGTCTTGTGGTCATCCACCACTTTGCCACCCAGGGCCGCCGCGGCGCTTGCCGCGCGCGCCGGCTCATGGTCCCAGACATATTTTACATTCACCTCCTGCCGCTGCTTCAAAATGCGGATGTAGTTCGGCGTATGAATGTGGGCCGCGCCAACAAGGGCGAAGACCAGTTTGGATGGATGCTCCTGCCCAAAGGACGCCAAAGGCCCGGAAACAATGGCGGTTGACGCCGCAGCCCGCCCCAAGGTCTTGATAAATTGCCGGCGGGCCAACGGGGTGGAAATCTCAGTAGTCATAAAAATTCAAGATTCAGTTTTTCCGGTTAAAATTCATTCCTCAGGTCCTCGGGTGTCAGTCCTTGATATTTGCACTTTTTGTCTTTCCTTTTAGCAGTTGCGCGACGTAGCCCCAGCGGCCCATCGCCAGTTCTTGCGCCACCCAGGCCAGCGTCATGGTCGTTTCGGCCCGCAACCGCCGCGCCAGTTTCACTTTCTTCGGGTCCCCTTTGCGCCGGCCCCGCAAATCTTCCCGCTTCCATCCCAAGCGCTTGAGTTCCTGCGCGATGATCCGCCTGGCCTTCTCCTGACTGGTTTCAAATCGATCTGAGCCATAATGGTTGGCCCCCGCCTTGTCCGCCTCCGCCGCCAGCAAGTCCCGCTTGAATTCCTCGCTGCCAAGGCACCAACCACGCCGGAGGGCTCCGTAATCCGCCCCCGCTTCCTCCAACCGGCGACGCTCCATTTGCCGCGCAAACTCCGCCCGCCCCGCTGCCCGGTCCCGGACGATGCCTTTCTCCCCGAATAACCGCTCCACGCGCATCCAGGGCCACCGCTCCTTGGGCGCTTTGACATACTGCGCGTAGCTGCTCCAGACAAACTTTGCCAGCGGCTCTTGCGGCCGCAGCAGTCCGGCCCGAACCGGATTGAGATGGACATAATCGCACACCGTTCGCAGATAGCCGTCGCCGCCGCCTTCCACTACCAGGGCCTTGTAGCGTCCCGCAAAGAGATGGCCGCACCATTTGTGCCGGATATTGAAGCGTTTGGTGTAAACGCCTAGAAACCATTTCATGCCTGTAACCAGATTGCCTCGCGGTGTCTCGACCACCAGATGAAAATGGTTGGACATCAAACAATAGGCCAGAACTTGCCAACCCGTTTTGGCACAGGCTTGGCCGAGGGTTTCCAGAAAGCGGGTTCGATCGGCGTCGTCGCGGAAGATGTCTTCGCGGCGATCCCCGCGATTGATCACGTGATAAATCGCACCCGGATATTCCACACGCAACTTTCGTGGCATGGCGAGACTTTCTACGCAAGAGCCGCCCGGTGTCGAGGCAAATAACTGCAAATATCAAGGACTGACACGAATGGCACTTAGTTAAGAAACATGTATTCATCTTGACTCTTTTCAGGCGGCCTTGCGGTAGCGGCTGCGGTGGGCTATTTCCCGATAAGAGCGTCGCGGTTTGGTCAACAAGGGGTACGGTTTGGGCCGCCGCTTGACCGCCCGAGGCTCCCGCCGGCCCGGTCGTTCCGGCCCCAAATCCAAGGCCAGCACGCGCAACAAGTCTTTGACCAGACGGCGTTGCTTTTTGCAGGAGCCAGCCTGGGCGATCAGCGGGCTGTATTGGCGCACCGCGTCCACGCTGCCTTTGAAGCTCATCCGCTCCAGCGGCTGGCCGTGCAGCGAGGCCGCTTCGGCCATCAGGCAGCGGATGAGGTTGTATCCGATCAAATACATTTCCAGTTCTTTGTGGAGCATGGCCGGGGTCTTGCAGCGCAGCACTTCCATGCCCATGCTGGTTTTGAGGCAGCGCCACCACAGTTCAATGCGCCAGCGCCGCAGGTAAAGGGCGGCCAGTTCGGTGGCCGGATAAGCCTGCGCGTCGCTCAAGGTGGTCGCCAGCGTGACCGTCCGGGTGCGAAAGCCCGGAACGTTCAGTTTGACGCGCAGCACGCGCACCGTCAACTCTTCGGGCACCCGGCGCCAGAGGGCCTTGGGCAGGTAGCACGGTTTCTGCTGGGGCTTGCGCCACACCACCAGGCGGTCCTTCCGGCCCAGGCGGATGCCCCCGCGCAAGTCCTGCGGACGGGCGTGATGCAGCCGAAAGAGGCAGGCCACGCCCATCATTTCCAACAGCGCCATGACGACGTAGCTGCAGAAGCCCCGGTCGGCCAGCAACAAGTCCCCTTTTTGAAACAAGGAGCGCAAACGAAAGAGCAGGGGCAGTTCGGCGGAGTGTTTGTTGCCTTTGGCGTAACCGAGCAGGGCGCCGCTGGCCAGGCTGAAGACGCCCACGATTTTGAGCAGGGGAAAGCCGCAACCGGGTTTCTGGCTTTGCAATTGAGGATAGGCCCGCTGGTTGGCCGGGGTGTCGGCCAGGCTCAAGGTGGAGCCGTCGGTGACTTTGAGTCGCCAGCCCCGCCAGCGCTGCTGCTCCTGGGGCAGGAGTTTTTCGGCGTGCCCGGCGGCGGCGGCGCGGGCGCGCTGGAGCGTTTTCAGGGGCACGCGTTGGCGGGCCTGACAGAAGGCGCTGGTGCCTTCGTCCACAGGTGTCGGCAGCCCGGCCCCACAGAACAAGGCCTGGATTTGGCGCACGACCTCGCGGCAGGAGGTGGCAGGATGGAGCATCTGCCAGAGAAAGCCCCAAAAAGTGCTCCGCAACGAATAGAGGCGCCGACGGCTGTTGGCCCCCGACGGGGCCGGGGCCAAAAGGTCCGCGGGCAGGATGCGGGAGAAGAGTTGTTCGAGGTGCGGCAAAGGCAGGGCGCGCAGGGATTGGACGTGCGGGCCCAAGGCGGCCAGGCGCGCCCGCCAGAGGGGAAAGAAAGGCGTATGCATATCCAGTATTAATACTGGATAGAGGGTTGACAGGCAAGCTAAAATGAGCGCGATGCAAAAAAAAGTGTTTTCGTTGGAGGAACTGCGGCGGCAATTTGAGCGGCGCCGCCGCCGCCTGGGCCAGGTCGGCTATATCAGCCAGGGCTCGGTCCAGGACCGCACCCGCCGGCCCAGCGGGGCCGGCTACCAGTGGACCCGCAAAGTGGCGGGCAAAACCATCACCGTGGCTCTGAGCGCCCCACAATTCCAAGCCATGAAAGAAGCCATCGCCAACCATCGCCGGTTGCGCCGCGATCTGGCGGAGTTGGAACGCATTTCCCGTCGGATCATGTTTCAGACCAGCCCGCACCCCGCCCGTCGCAAGTCGTTGACCAACAAAGTTTTAGGCCTTAACTAAGTGCCATTCAGGACTGACACCGGCATGACACCGGCATGACACCGGCACGGATTCGTACCGCACGGGCGGCGCGTGTTACTTGAATCCAGATTCATCCCGTCAAGGAGCCGTTTGGAGCCGGAAGTAAAGTTGGTTCCAATCACCCACGTCAAAATACTGGGGATAATCCATCACGGTATTGGTTGGAGTGAAGGAAGCGCCTTGGTTCGTCCACGTATTCAGGTCGCCCGAAACCTGCAATTGGTAATTTGTGCCCAAAAAAAGGTTGGAAAACGACGGGATGACCGCCTTCCGCAAGCCAACAATCGGTTGGGACTCGAAAGCGTAAAGCTGCTGAACTTCGTTGGTGGAAAGGGCACGGTTGAAGATGCGAACCTCGTCGATCTTACCATTAAAAGCTGAAAAATACGCTTCGCCGCCGGATCTATGAACTATTCCAATATCAAGCCACTGATTATATGGATATAGCTGTTTATACCCAAGGTTTTGCGATGCAATGAGATTTCCATTTAGGTAAAGGCCAATCAAACCATTTGTGAATGTGACCGATACTGAACACCATTGATTGAGCGCTATAACATTTGTAGGTGACGCCAAGTATGAGTAGTAAAGACTTTCATCCTGATTATTTTCACTCATAAAGGCAATCCCGAAATTGGTTGTAATAACGAACTGAAAATCAGTTCTTTCCCCAGTCGGATTGCCAACGAAATCCCTTCTTGCAACTATGGCTTGTCCTTCCGGCTCCGATGTGCCTGCTGTAATATATACCCACGATGAAATAGATATGGAATCAACAATGGTGTTAAGTAACGAACTTGCTGGAGCCTCAATGTAGCTGTCAATTCCGTTGAAACCGAAAGCGGCGTTAGAATTATCAAATCTATCCGTCGTGAGTGCAGCATCGTACACAGTCCCATTATTCGCGTTCCCGCTTTCATCGTTCGCATTCCCATTGAACGGGTAATACGCCACGAGGCCGTTGGTGAGAAAGTTTTGGGTTTGGGATTGAACGGCGAGAGCCATTGTAATGATGAGAATGCCGAATACTAATGTTTTTATTTTCATAAATGCTTTTCTTCCGTCGGGAAGCCCCAAGCCTGACCGGGTTTGGGCGGTTGTCCCGGCAACAAAAGAGACCTTTTTTCAAGGAACCCTATTCTTTTGAATCATTTCCAAAAGGAATGCAAGCAAAATCCACAATAAAAAACTGGTCGTTACCGACATGGCAGATTTTTGCCCCTTCCGCTTCTTTGGAGTGGTCATGGCGGCCAATCAAAAACACCGGCGGCTGTTGGGCGAAACCGTCATGCGAGTGTCACCCATTAGGGCGTTTCGTCAACAGATAAAACGCTACTGCCCTCAATTTTCTTCATTGAGTCTTGCCGGGCTGCCAAAGTCTTCTTTACAAGCGGGTGTCAGTCCTTGATATTTGCACTTTTTGTCTTTCCTTTTACCAGTTGCGTAAGCGCCATTGGTGTCGTCACTATTAACACAAATTCGTTGTTTTCGTTTTTCATGCAACAGATGGGAAACGCAGGTCCGGCGGCCCCGAGCGGGTGTCAGTCCTTGATATTTGCACTTTTTGTCTTTCCTTTTACCAGTTGCGTAAGCGCCATTGGTGTCGTCACTATTAACACAAATTCGTTGTTTTCGTTTTTCATGCAACAGATGGGAAACGCAGGTCCGGCGGCCCCGTTCAGTCGCCACGCCATCCAATTTTCAAATATCTGGGCCAGACCAGAACTCCGGCGGGGGCGGCTCGCCCTCCGGCATCCGCACTTTTTCCGCGTTCAGATACTCGACGATGCGGGCGACGGATTCGGCCACGGTCAATTGATCGGTGCGCAATTCCATTTCCGCTTTGAGAGGAGACTCGTAGGGGGCGGAAATGCCGGTGAAGTCCTTGATGAGATTGGCCCGGGCCTTGGCGTAAAGGCCCTTGGGGTCGCGCTGTTCGCAAATTTCCACCGGAGCATTGACATAGACCTCGATGAATGTTCCCGGCGGCATCAGTTGCCGGACCATGTCGCGGTCCTCGCGATAAGGCGAGATGAAGGCGGTGATGCAGACGACGCCCGCGTCGGCGAAAAGCTTGGCCGTCTCGCCCACGCGGCGGATGTGCTCCTTGCGATCGCGGGCGGAGAAGCCGAGGTCCGAACCGAGGCCGTGGCGCACGTTATCGCCATCCAGGGTATAGACCTGGCGGCCGAGGTTGAAAAGCTCGCGCTCCAATTCGGCCGAGATGGTGGATTTGCCGGAGGCGGAGAGACCCGTCAACCACACTACACGCCCGGGATGGCCGTTGCGCACGGCGCGCTGGGAGGCGGTGACTTTGCCGCGGCTCCAGTAAATGTTGTGGCTCTTTTGCAGGCTGTCGGCGCTGCGGCGGGGATAGTTGTCCTCGACGATGATGCCTCCGCCGGCCACTTCCAATCCATCCACGATGACAAAGCGGCCGGTGGCAATGATTTCCGCGTGGGTGTCAAAAGCGACGGGCCGCTTGGTGTGCAGGGCCAGCTCGGCCACTTCATTGCGGGCGACGCGCGGCTCGGGGCGGACGATGGTTTCCAAGGTGGAGGAATCGATCACGCGCTCGATGGACTCGATCTGGCAATCGACCTCCTGGGTGGCCAGCTTGAGTTTGTAGGTCTTGCGCGGGATCATCGGCGCCCGGCCCAGCCAGAAAAGGCGGGCCTTGAAGCGGCTTAATTCATAGGGCGGGTCGGTCTCCCGGGCGGCCACCGCGCCGCGCTCGACGAAGACCTGCTCGGTCAAGGTGACGCCGATGGATTCGCCGGCCTGGGCCTGGGCGGAGGAAGGGGCGTTCCAGCGTTCAATAGTTTTGACAGTGCTGACCTTGTTGGTGGGGGAAAAGACCAGGCGGTCGCCGACGTTGAGCGTGCCGGCTTCGATGCGCCCGGCCAGAATGCGCCGATGGTCGAAGCGATAGACATCCTGAATGGGAAAGCGCAAGGGCTGGCCGGTGGGCGGCTGCGCAGGCTCGAATTGATCCAACGTTTCCAGCACGGTTGCTCCCTGCCACCAAGGCATGGCGGCGCTGCGCCTGGCGATGTTGTCGCCCTGTTTGGCGGAGATGGGAATGAAGCAGGCGGGGGCGACGCCCAAGGGCTGGAGAAAGGCGCGGAATTCGGTCTCGATCTCCTGGAACCGCGCCTGGGAGTAGTTCTGCAAATCCATCTTGTTGACGAGGACGGCGATCTGGCGGATGCCCAGCAAATTGAGCAGGTAACCGTGGCGGCGCGATTGTTCCTGCACGCCTTCGGCGGCGTCGATGAGCAGCAGGGCGGCTTCGGCGTGGGCCGCGCCGGTGATCATGTTTTTGAGGAACTCCTTGTGCCCCGGCGCGTCGATAATGACGTATTGCCGCTTGTGGGTCTGAAACCAGATTTGCGCGGTGTCGATGGTGATGTTCTGGTCGCGCTCGGACTGGAGGGCGTCCATGAGGTTGGCCCATTCAAAGGGGACGCCGCGGCGCTGGGCAGGCGGCCTGCAATTGCTCCAGCTTGCCCTCGGGCAGGGAGCCGGTGTCATGAAAGAGACGGCCGACAAAAGTGGATTTGCCGTGGTCCACGTGGCCGACGATGACGATTTTCAATTGTTCGCCGGGGGGCAGGCTGGGGTGTGGGTGCATCAGTCGTTAATGAATTCAGTGGTCTTACATGTAGCCATCGCGGCGCAGCTTCTCGAAGGCGTCTTCGCTCTCTTTGTCCTGGGCGCGACCGGAGCGTTCGGAAGTGTGGGTGTGGCGGAGTTCCTCGATGATTTCGGCGACGTTGCGGGCGGTGGATTTCATGGGAGAGGAGCAGGGAGCGCAACCCAAGCTGCGGTAGCGCTGGCCCTGGCCATTGTCAAAATAGAGCGGGATGACCGGAATGTTCTCCCGTTCGATGTACTCCCAGACATTCAACTCCGTCCAATGCAGCAGCGGATGAATGCGGATGTGGGTGCCGGCGGCAAAATCGGTCTTGAATTGGTCCCACAGCTCCGGCGGTTGGTCTTCCACGTTCCATTCCATGTTTTTGTCGCGCGGGCTGAAGTAACGCTCTTTGGCGCGGGTCGGTTCCTCGTCGCGGCGGACGCCGACGATGACGCCGGTGTAATGGTGTTTGTCCAAGACGGCCTTGAGGGCGTCTTTTTTCAGGGTGCCGCAGCATTCGACGCGGGTGGCGCGCTGGTTGGGGAAGGTGACGCCGCTTTTGAGGACGGCCTCATTTTTGCCCACGATCAACTGCAAGCCCCATTCCTTGACCAGCCGGTCGCGGTACTCGATCATGCTGGCTATCTTGTAAGTGGTGTCCACGTGGACCAAAGGGAAAGGGACGTGCCCGAGGAAGGCCTTGCGCGCCAGCCAGAGCAGGACGGTCGAATCCTTGCCGATGCTCCAAAGCATGGCCAGGTGTTCAAATTTGTTGAAGGCCTCGCGCAGGATGTAAACGCTCTGGTGCTCCAATTTGGACAAATAATCCATAATGGCATAGTCGGGCATCAAACGGGCATGTCAACCTTTAACGCCGCGAAACCACTCCACAAAGCGCGGAAGCCCATCCTCCATCCTGACTTTGGGGGCATAGCCGAGAAGCCGGCCGGATTTGGAAACGTCGGCCCAGGTGCGCGGGACATCTCCCGGTTGGTCCGGCATTCTCTTCACCAATGCTTTCTTGCCCAGGGACGCCTCCAGCAATTCCACCAAACGCGATAGCGTGATCGGATTGGACCCGCCCAGATTGAAAATTTCAAAGCCAAAGGTCTGGGGAACGCACGCCATGATGCCATCGACAATGTCGGTGATATAGGTGTAATCGCGGGCGCTGGAGCCGTCGCCAAAGACTTCGATGGGCTGGCCGGCGGCGATGCGGCGGGCGAATTTATGGATGGCCAGGTCAGGGCGCTGGCGGGGGCCATAAACGGTGAAAAAGCGCAGCATCGCGATGTCCATGCCATAGACGTGATGATAGACATGGCCCAGGGCCTCGCAGGCGAGCTTGCTGGCAGCGTAGGGCGAGATCGGGGAAAAAACGGGATCGCTCTCGGTAAACGGCACCTTGGAATTGACGCCATAGACCGAGGAAGAAGAGGCGAGGGTGAGTTTGGTGACGCCGCTGGCGCGGGCGGCTTCGAGAATGTTGGCCGTGCCCTCGACGTTGACACGCTGGTAAAGCGCCGGCTCTTCCAGGCTGGGACGAACGCCGGCCCGGGCCGCCAGGTGAATGACCTGGTCGAAATGGACCTCGCGGAACAAACGTTCGACGCATGGGCGGTCCGACACGTCGCCTTGGGTGAAGACGAAGGGCTTGCGCAAGGCCTGGATGTCCGCGAGATTGCGCCGCTTGAGGGCGGGATCGTAGAAGCCGTTGAGGTCGTCCAGCGCCCAAACCGCCTGGCCGGTGGCCAGCAAGCGTTCGCACACGTGGGAGCCGATGAAGCCCGCCCCGCCTGTTACAAGAAAATTCATTTCTATTTTTTAGCCACAATTACCCGTAATTAGCCACACGGAAGTTGCAAGATAAGCAGGATTTACGAGATGAGGAAAGAGAATCCCATTTTCATCCATTTCCCCAATTGACATGGACATTTGGCGGCAAAAAATGCCGCGCACAGGAACAGATTGGCCAAGAAACCACCCACTTGTATTCGGGCCGGTGGTGGCGCGGATATTGCTTACCACGACTAGAATGAGATGGCGATCTTAGCATGACATGTCCAAGATTAGAGCACTAATGAAATTTCATGAGGCATACTTGGAGCGGGCAGCGATGCTCGCGGTTTGTTTGGCGATAACAACGCTGCCAGCGGGGGCGCAGGTGGCATCAACCAACCGTGCGGCGGTGCATGGGACGGCCATTGACGCGGCGCCGGCTTTGCCGGCGGCTTCCGCAGGCAAGACCGAGGCCATCCAAACGACCGTGGTCGGCGGAGAGGCGTACCGCAACGTCGATTTCCAATTGCTGGCCTCGTATCCTTTTGACACGCCCAACGCGAAGGTGACCAATGCCGCCGGCGTGGCGCAAGTGGAGAAACAGATTCCCGATCCGATCAAGGCGCTGGACGGGAAGAAGGTGATGGTGCGGGGGTTCATCGTGCCGGTCAAAGACACGAAGGGCCACACGTCGGAGTTTCTCCTGGTGCGCGACCAACCGAATTGTTGTTACAGCGGGATGACCACGATCCTGGAATTTGTGAGCATCAAAGTTCCGGGGCAAGGGGTGGAAACGATCATGGACCAACCGGTGACCGTGCAGGGTCAACTGCATGTCGGGGCCGTGATGGAAGGGGGCTACGTGCTGGGGGTCTATCGCATGGATGGCGAGAAATTGGTTAATCCCCCAAAAGTGTGAGCGCTTATTGAGTATCGAGAACTTAACCCCCATGCCCAATCCGCCGACAACCATCCTGAAGCATTTTCGTGTCATTAAGAACGAGAAAAACTGACCATGGCGATACGCATCAATCTTCTGGCCGAGGAACAAGCAGCGGAGGAGATGCGCCGCAAGAACCCGGTCAAACGCGGCATTTGGGTGGGCAGTTTTTGCGTGGCCATGGTGCTGCTGTGGATTCTTAAGCTGCAATTGGACATCGGGTATTGCATAAGCTCCTACAACCGCCTCGATCAGGAGTGGAAGAACAAGAACCAGACCTACGCGACGGTGACCAACAACATCGCCAAGACGGCCGAGATGGACCGGAAACTGGCGGCGCTGGACCGCTTGTCCACCAACCGCTTTTTTTGGCCCCGGTGCTCAACGCTCTGCAGCAGACGATGATTGAGGACATTCAAGTCTTCAAGGTGACGGGCGAACAGCACTACAACCGGGAAGAGGTGAAAAGCGGCGACCCCAGCAAGGGGCCGGCGCCGGGGGCGATGGTGGAAAGGACCACGTTGTACATCGAGGCCAGGGATTACAACTCCAGCGCGCAGAACTATAACAAGTACAAAGAGACGCTCTGCAACTTCGACTTTTTTGTCAAACACCTTAAACGCCGGGATGGATTCATCCTGGACAGCACGTTGAGCGCGCCGACGGCGGACCCCTGGGATCCGAGCCGGCAATTTGTGGTTTTCAGGCTGACTTCGCATTTTCCGGAGGTGCGCCGCCATGAATAAACTGACCAAACTGCAGAAGAGCCAGTTGGCCGGCATCCTCGCCGCCACGCTGGCCATGATGGCCTTGCTGTGGTACGTGGGCGTGACCGCCAAACAAGATGAATTGTCCAAAACAAGGAAGAATTCTGTCCAGATGCAGGACAAGCTCAAGAGGGCGGAAAGCACCATGCGCAAGGAAGAGGAGATCCTCAACAAACTCCAGGCGCGGGCGCAACTCCTGGAAAAACGCGAGTCCATCCTGGCGCCGGACCGGGACGCCTACGCCTGGCTCATCAGCACCATCAATTCGTTTGTGCAGTCCCACAAAGGGATCACCATCGAGCGCTACTCTCAACCCGAGGTGAGCGACGCCGGCATCATCCCCGGCTTCCCTTACAAGTGGGCCACCTTTCGACTTGACGGCACGGGCTATTACCACAGCTGGGGCCAGTTCCTCGCCGACTTGGAAAACAGCTTTCCTTACTTCCGGGTGCAAAACCTGGTCATGAGCGATTCAAGCGCAAGTGGAATCGACGCGGAGAAACTGCACGCCTCCTTTGAACTGGTCGTGCCGGTGAAAGCCAGCGAGACAAAATGAGAATGGACGCTCCATTTTGGCGGAGTTTGCGCGTGGCGGCCGCCGCCGGGCTGGCGCTGTGCATGATCGCGGCCTGCAAGCCCGCAGCCAAGCCAGCCGCCCCGGCCAAACCCATGACGGCCGGCACCAACAATGTCGCCTCAGGCGCCAACGACGCGTTGATGGAACATGTCTCGGTCTTTGAGCAGCTTATGCCGCCCAAGGGCAGAGACCCCTTCTTCCCCAACTCCCATCGCCGCAATCCAGCTGCAATCGCAAAAACGACGCCGGGAGAGAGGCCGCCGCCAGCCTCCGAGTTGACTCTCAAAGGCATTGTCGGCTCGCGCAATCATCGCCTGGCGATCATCAACAACGCCATTCTGGAAGCGGGCGAAACCGGGGCGGTGCAAGTGCCGGGCGGACATATAAAAGTGAAATGCCTGAGGATCGGCGAGGATTATGCTGTGATCGAGGCGGACGGGGAAACACAGCCGAAACGACTGGAACTAAACAAGAAAGGCCTTTGACGCACGAAACAGCGACAACGGCGCCACAAATGTGGAGATAGCAGCAAGTCATATGAAAATCAAAAACATCTTTGCGGTGATCGTGGCGGTATGCGCCCTTTGCCTGGCGCTACCCGGCCAAGATACCAACACAACGTCTCCCGAACTGGCAAACCCCAGCGGCCCGCCAATTCCGGCAGGCCCGGCAAATCCGGCGGGTCCGGCAATGCCCGCAGCGGCCGTCGCGCCCGGCACCAACGTGGCCCAGCCGGAACCGATGTCCCCGCCGCTGCCGGAAGGCCGCAACGTTTCCTATGCGCCGCTGGTCGGGCCGGAGACGGTCTCCAGCAACGCGCCAGTCCTGGACGAGGTGGTCGAAGTGGTGGCGTTTGACGGCGTAGGGTTGCCGGACGCCATTCGCACGCTGGCGCTGCAAGCCGGGTTGAACATCGAATTTGACCCCACCCTTTTGATCGCAGCCGACGGCCACCCGATCACACCGCCGCCGGTAACGGAGAAATGGCATCATTTGACAGCGATGCAGGCGCTGCAAGCGCTGCTGGACAACTGGGGCTGGCGGCTGGCGTGGGACCCCGGCACCAAGGTGGGGCGCGTGACCAAGAAGGATTTGGCGGCCAAGGAACCGCTGGTGGTCGCCGTCGTGCAGTTGCGCTACAGCACGCCGACCAACATTGTTAGAGAAGTGGAAGGCACGCTTTCCACCGGCAGCGCCCTCATCCCGGACAATCGCACCCACCAGTTGATCGTCCGCACGACGGAGAAGGAACTGCCGGGGGTGCAGGCGTTGATCGAGAAGCTGGACACGGCGACGCGCCAGGTATTGGTGGAAGCCCAGATTATTGAAACTTCCAAGGACATTAACGCGGCTCATGGCGTGGATTGGACCGGAACGCTGCAGGCCCAGCACATCAGTTTTGGCAACGGCTTGACCCAAGGCTCGACTATTAGCTCGTCAACGCCCACCACCACGACCACCACCACCGGCGGCGGCACCACCAGTTCGCCGGGAGGCTCCCCCGTTGGAATTCCCACGACCACGAAGACGACCGCCTTCAGCAGCATCGCCTCCATGACCAACGTCATCAACCCCATCCCGTCGCAAGGCGGCGGCTTTTCGCTCAATTCAGCCCGCGGCCTCAGTCCGGCCACGGCCTTTCTCAATGCCGACGGCGTTTCTGCCGTGTTGTCCTTCCTGAACACGGACAACGACAGTAAAACCATTGCTTTTCCGCGCACCGTGGCTTTGGACGGGGAGCCGACAGAATTGGCCGTGGTGCAGAACATCCCGATTTTCCAGGAGACACAAAGCGCGCCCGCAGGCGGGTCTGCGTCGGGCCTGGCCACCATCCAGCCGACCTACAACCTGAAGGTCGAAAACACGATCCTGAATGAAGTCGGGGTAAAATTGAACGTGACCCCGCGCATCGCCGGCCCGACCAATGTCTTGCTGGATTTAAAGCCGGAGATTTCACAACAGCTCCCCGGCCTGGTGAGCGAGACGTTGAATGGACAGGTCAACCAGGCGCCGGCCTTTACCCGCAGCCGGGTCACCACCCGGGCCTCGGTGCCCAGCGGTTACACCCTGGTCTTGGGCGGCATGGACCAGGACATTGTCAATAAGACGTTTACCAAAGTGCCCTTTTTCGGCGATCTGCCCGGCATCGGCAATCTCTTTCGCAGCAGCAGCAAGGACCATTCCTCGGAAACGATCCTGCTCTTTGTCACTCCCACGATCATCAGCGACAGCGATTACCAACTCAGCGACACCCGGTTCCTGCAGCGCAGACCGGAATCAATGCCCCATGTCGCCGAATCGGCCTTCAATAAGGGAGAGCCTTACGACTGGACCAAACCAAAAAACAAAGTCAGCCCGGAATAACAACCCCAGCCTGACAAGCATCTATGAATCCAATTTTCAAAAAACAGGCGGGTAGCGCGCTGCTGGCCGGCCTTGGCTGGCTGGCGATGGGCCTGGGCGCAAGCGCCCAGGTATCGGTCGATACCGTCGGCGGCGGAGTGCGGGTGGAATGCGGTTCGTCCTCCGGCTTTGTCGGCGGCAACACGTATGACAGGGCGCAATTCAACGCTCCCTGGTCCTGCGCCCTGGATACCAACGGCAATCTGTGGATCGCGGACAAGAATAATAACGACATCGAGCAGGTCTCCCACGCCGGCGACAAGGGCGCCAGCGTCACGACGGAGTATTATACCGTGAGCGGAACCGCGCCGCATTTGGTCACCAATTACCACGCCTTTACCAACGTCACCTCCGTCGCGGTGGACCCCGCCAATAACCTGTATGTGTTTCTGCCTTCCCCGCCTGAGGTGCTGAAGGCTTCCCTGGCCACGGAAAGCACTTCCCTTAATTTGCTTTCCGCCCTGCTTCTGACCAATGTGCCGGCCGGCGCCGGCGCCTCGGCCATGGTGGTGGACGGCAGTTCCAACGTCTTTCTGGCCTTCACCAACGGCGTCATCATTCGGTTTCAAATGCTGGACAGCAATCCACCGCCCACCGTTTACATAAAGAATTACGCGCTGGGCGACTCCCCCGCGGTGCATTACATCGTGACCAGCGGCTTCAAGTGGAAGCCCGCCGGCATGGCTTTGCGCCCCGATGGACGGCTGGCTGTGAGCGATACGCTGAGCAATGCGATCTACGTCGTCTCCACTAATGATTACACCGCCAACCCCGGACCGCGTTTGATCACCGGCGCGCACGGCGCGGGTTTCGACGATGGCTCTTCCTTCTTCGCCCAGTTCAACGGCCCCGCCGGCCTGGCCGCGTCCGCCGACGGCCGGCTGATTGTGTGTGACAAGCTCAACAATCGTTTGCGGGTGATCGACGCCTCCTCCAATACCACCACGCTCTACGGAACCGACAGCAGCGTCTGGCCGGCCACCTGTTGCACTTGCAACCCGACCTTATATGCGGGCTGGGTGGACGGGCGCCCGGGAACTCCAGCACCAATGCCGCCGGACGCCAACCCGTCAGCGTGGCGATATCCCCTTCCGGCTCTCTTTTCGTGACGGAGGTTTTTTACAGCCTGATTCGGGAGGTGAACAACGGCAATTTTCTGCCAGTCAACCTCGGTGCCTCCAACGCGGTGGCGGAGACAGAGGCGGCCAGTTCAGTCAACCCGACCAGCGCGACGCTCAATGGGATCGTGAATCCGGGGGGTGACAGCGCATACTACTACTTTCAATGGGGTCTGACAACAAGCTATGGAAACACTTCGGCGACCAATCTTATCGGCACCAACCTGACTACTCCCGCGAACGTGTCCGCGGTTGCCAGCAATTTATTGCCGGCCGCGAACTATAACTTCCAACTGGTGGCATTCAACAGCCTTGGCGTCAGCTACGGAAGCAATCTTACGTTTGTCACACCGGCGGAAGCCGCCGCCGTGGTCACACTGCCGGCCATGATCGCGGGCAATAGCGCAACCTTAAACGCCTCCGTCAACCCTGAGAACTCAATGACCACGGTGAATTTCCAATGGGGTATCGCCTCGAATAATCTTGGGCTTGCCACCACGCCGATCAGTCTGACCAATAACCTTACCAGCACCCAGCCCGTGGCAAGCGCCATCAGCAACTTGCAGCCAGGCATGATCTATTACTACCAGGCTGTGGCTCAAAACGCCGGCGGCAGCAGTGTGGGAGGGGTTCTTACCCTGGTCACACCCGCAGTCCTGCCGGTGGCGGTGACGGAGTTTGCCAGCGGCGTCACCGCGACCAACGCCACCTTGAATGGGATGGTGAATCCGGGGGCCGAGACGGCATTCTATTACTTTGAATGGGGTCTGACCACCAACTACGGCAATATCACGGCGACTTCCCTGCTGACCAACAGCGGCAGCGGCCCACAGCCGGTCTCGGCGGCCATCGGCAATCTTACCGCAGCCACCATCTATCACTACCAACTGGTGGCCTACAATAGCGTCGGCAGCAGCTACGGCGGCGATCTCACCGCTTTGACAGCCTCGGTTCCGGGCCAGGTGGCCACGCTGCCCGCGACGGGCATCACGACCAGCGGCGCAACTTTGAACGCGACGGTCAACCCGGAAAACTCGCTCACCAGCGTGATCTTCCAGTGGGGCCTCAGCGCCTCCAATCTGGCCAACACGACCACGCCGATCAGTTTGACCAACAACCTGACCAACACCCAGGTCGTGTCCTATATGCTCGGCAACTTGCAGGCCAACACGACCTACTATTACGAAGTGGTGGCCTACAACACGGGCGGCACGACGAGCGGCAATCCGCTTCTTTTCACCACCCTCCCGCCGCCGACGCTCTCCATCAGCCCGGGCAGCGGTTATTTTCCGAACTGCACGAACATTACTGTCAATAGCAGTGTTCCGACGGTCTATTACACCACTGATGGCAGCGCGCCGACCACCAATAGCGCGGAAGTGTTGATGACGTCCAATCTCGCGGGCGCCTATAACGGTTCCATTGCCTGGTGCAATCCGCAACAGGATCTGAGCGTTTTGCGCGTGATTGCTGTCAGCGGCGCCAGCGTGACGATGGTGCAAGGGGGCTTCCCCACCGCCAACCTCATCGGCTTTCCGCAATCTTTGTCCGCTGGACCGGGCGGCCACCTTTACATTCCGGTGGTGGTGGATCTGCAGAGCAACGTCACGCTCGAATCGCTGCAATTTCGCGTGGAAATAACTCCCGACGATACCAACGCGCCCATGCTTGGGGCCATGGCTTTGCAACCGCTGACGTCCAATGATTTCGTGATCCTGCCCGGCCCCGCGCCGGGAAACACGCCGGTCGCGTTTGAGACTTATCCCTATACGACTTCCAGCAATGGCCAGGGCCTGGTCATTACGGCGCCGGGCAATGGTTCGGGGTTGAACATGCAAGGCCCCGGGGTGGTGGTGATGCTGCACGTGACGATTCCGAACACGGCGGTCGCCGGGCAAAGCTACTCACTGAACGCGCTGGATCCTTCGGGCACTTCCGACGGCGCGCGACACGGCGTCAGCATGACGACTTTGCCCATCCAGACCTTGACCATTTCGGACCCGCCCTACATGGTCGGTGATTCCTCTCCCAGCACGGGCTACAACGCCGGCCAGTTCGGCGACGGCGCTCTGGACAACTCCGATGTCAATAACGCGATCTACGCTTCGGTGGGCATCCGCGTTCCTCCGTCCGACAGCGACATCTATAACTCCATGGATGTCTGGCCGCCGGATTCGGCTGGCCGGGGCGGCGACGGTTTCATCCGGTTGCTGGATTGGGAGACGATCCTGGGACGTTCCGTGGGCGGCGTGCCGATTTACCCCGGGTTGGATACGAATAACTACATCCGTTTCTGGACCAATGGCGATAATGGCTTCCCCTCGCATCAGGTCGTGGACTGGTCTCCGGACGGCCCGCCGGTGGCGCTCGCTCGCTCCATGCTCGCGATGCCCGGTACCCCGCCGGGAATGGTCTGGTTAAGTCAGGCCTCGATTGGCTCCGGCACCATCACCAGCGCGTTGCCGGGCAACACATATTCTTTGCCGGTCTGGGTCAAGGTTTTGCCGGGCTATAGCTTGGCGGGGCTGCAATTCCGCACCATTGTCACCGGCGGCAGCGGCGCACCGGCCGTCAGCTCGATCCAGTTTAATCCTGCCGGCGGCGTGCCCGCCCCTCTGGTTTTGGACGGCCTGGCCGGCAACGACAAGGTGCAGGCTTGGAGCTTTGGGTCTTTCGCCGCGCCGCTGCGAAATAGCAATTACCTGGGAACCGTTTCGTTCCAAGTCCCGCCCGGGGCCGGTCAAGGCGCCTGTTACGCTCTGCATTTTTCGGGAGTGGATGGCGCGCCCGACTTCACCACGGCCTATCAGTTGGAAAGCCACCCTGGCTCTGTCTGGGTCATGTCCAGCGCCTTGCAACCGTCTTCCATCACCTCGGACGAATGGAAGACCGCTTTCTTTGGCAGCGCGACTAACGGTCTGGCGGGCGACGACGTGGACGCGGACGGGGACGGCTCGCCCAACTGGCAGGAATACCTGGCCGGGACCAATCCGACCAACGCCTTTTCCTGCCTGCAATTCAGCAGCGCCGGCTTCTACAACAACGGCGCCCGCGGGGTAGCCATCAATTGGCTGACCGCGCCCGGCAAGACCTACATTCTGCAATCCAGCTCCGCCCTCAAGGGAGCCAACTGGACGCCCATTAACACCAATAGCGGCGATGGCAACGAGTATCAATGCATCGACACCAACATGAGCGGCAACGCCCGCTTCTACCAGATTCGCCTCCAACCATGAATAATCCAGCCACCAGTCATCATCCGCTGACGCGCTTTGCCTTGGGCATTCTGGCCGCCGCCCTGTGTGCCCTGCCGGCCCACGCGCAATACGTCACCACCGCCACCACCAACCTCAGCCAACCCGCCGGTGTGGCCGTTGATTCCAGCAACAACGTCTATATCACCGATGCCGGCAACTATCGCATCGCCAAATACGTTCCTTCCAGCGGCGCGTTGACCACGCTGGCTGGATCACCGGGAAATTTTGGAGCCGATAGCGGCACAGGCTCGGCCGCCAGCTTTTTCATCCCGCAGGGAATCGTGGCCGCGCGGGGCGGATTGATCGTCGTCGATCAAGGCAGCCAGTTGATTCGCTACGTCACCTTTGGCGGCACGGTCACCAACCTGGCGGGCCAGGCCTTTGTCAGCGGGAGCGCTAATTTGCAGGGGACAAGTGCCACCTTCAGCTATCCCACCGGCATCGCGGCCGATAGCCAGGGCAATCTTTACGTGGCCGACTCGCAGAACGGAGCCATCCGCATGATTGACACCGCCAACAACGTCTCGACCGTCCCGACCGGTGGATTCACTTTCAATCTGCCCACGGCGGTGGCGGTGGATAACAACAGCAACGTGTGGGTGGCCGATTCCGGCAACCAAGTCATCTGCATGATCAGCAACGGAGCCGTATCGGTGGTGGCGGGGATTTTCAGACAGTCGGGCAGCAACGATTCGCTCACGGCCGGCAGCGCGCGATTCAGTTCTCCTTCCGGTTTGCTGTGGGTGCCCGGTAACAACTACTTCCTCATTAGCGACAGCGGCAACAACACCATCCGCAGCCTCTTTCTCACCAATTTCAACGGCTCAATCAACTACGCCGTGCAGACCGTGGCCGGCCTCCCTGGCCATCCCGGCTTCGTCAATGGCGTGCTGACGGCGGCGCAATTCAACGCCCCTCTCGGCCTGTGCCTGGATCCAACGGACTTCGGCTATTACGTGGCGGACAGCGATAACCACGCATTGCGGGTGCTGCAGTCCACCGCGCCGTTGCCGCAAATTACCGCGCCCAAGATCGGTTATCTGAGTTTTCCCCTCGTAGGAGGCAGCCCATACGCGACTTTCAACGACATTACTGGTTCCTCGGTCGTTTTTAACAACACCAACGACATCGAGATCATGGCCGACCCGACCACGGAAACCTTTATGAACTATGGCGCCACCGGCAGCGCCATCGCCGCGCCCGGCCCCGGCACCGGCTCCTCTCCGGACATTTATACCAGCGCGGATAACGGAAAGCCTCCTTCGCAAGTCCCTTCGTCGGTTGTCCTCCCCAAACCGGACTTGACAATCTACGCCATCAGCCAGGTGGCGGGGCGGCCTTCCAGTCCACAGGTGAGCGCCCGGATTGAGTATGTGACGGCTAATCCAACTATTAACGGCGATAACGCGGCCGACATTCTTCTGACCGATATTACTGAGGGCGCAACTTTGTATTACACCACGGACGGTTCAAGCCCGACGAACGACGGGAGCAGCGGCGTGGGCGTGAGCAGCGGAACTGTCCTATCTCTTAACATCATCACCAACATCGTCCTCCAGGTTCGCGCTTTTGCGGTCGGGTTTGCTTCCAGCCAGATTGTCAGCAGCCCATTCCTGGTTTCCAACGTGCTGGGGAACCAGACGATCTGGGGATTTTCCAGCGGTCCGGTTTCCACCCACTTCGTCACCGCTTTGAATCTGCTGTTTATTGCTCCGGTGGCATATACCCAGATTGCCAGCAGCCTTCCGATTTACGCGATGCAATTTGACTTGGCAGTAACGAACTACGGCGCGAATCCGGCTCCTGTCCTTAACTTTGAAAGCGACCTGCTGCAACCCATACAAGGAATGCCAAACATGTATTCGCAAATCCCCCCGGGCATATATGTCAGAGGCATGACCAATGGCGTGACTAACTCCGGCCTCATCGCCACCCAGCCGAACGCCTTGGAGCTTGCCTGGTTGGTGAATCCTCCGGTGTCGAATTTATACTCCAGCACCGAGCTGCTGCAGTTCTCCGGGGACGCTCAGACGTTCTTCAATCTCGATGCCGACGGAGGCAAGGCCGTTCTGGGAAGGTTCTACTTTGTCGTCCCTTCTACTGCCACGCCCGGCAATCCTTATGGCCTTCAAATCGAGTACCCATCAGCCAGCTCATTTGTCTTGCCGCAAGTTGGCGGACCGCCCATCAATGTCTTTGTCCAGGCTCCAACCAACGGGCCGACCAACGGCGCGGGGCCAAACGCCTTTAAATCGCTGACCGTCCTGAGCAATAATTCCCCCGACAGTGCGCACCTGGTCGGCGACGTCTTCCCCTTCAATTGGTACAATATCGGCGATTTCGGCGATGGTTTGCTGCTCAATGACGATGTCATTGAAACCTTGGAAAACGTGGGATCCTCCGACTTCGCCAACAACCCTTTCTTAGATGCGATGGATTCCTCCGATGGCAGCGTCAATAACTATTACACCGCCAGTGATTCGACCATCTCCGCCATGGCCACGGGCGACGGCCAGATCAGCGTGGACGATGTTTATGTCACGCTTCGCCGCTCCCTGGACCCAGGTATTACCAATTACTCCCGGTATTGGTCCGGCTCGAGTTGGGTGCCAACGGTTTACACCAACTCGGTGCAAACTTTGGGCGCCAACCCCTCCATTGCGTCTCCGATGGTGCAGGCGCCAAGCGCGCCGCGTTTCATCGCCGTGGCGGCGGACCAGGTCCAGGCTGGTGGCAACCGCACCGTCCAGGTTCCCATTCGCGTTCTCGCGGCGGACACCCTGCCCGTGCGGGTCTTGGCCCTTAACGCCGTTATCGAACCGCTGGACGGCTCGCCGGCCATCACCAGCGCCGTCAGTTTTACTGCCGTCACCAATCTCGGTTCGCCTTACGCGACAGTGTCCAAATCCGCCAACAACTACGCCGCCGCCTGGCTGGATTCGACGGTGGCAGGCGTGAGCGGGACCAGCGTCATCGGCGCCCTGACCGTCACCCTGCCGCCCAATGTCACGGCCAATTCCGCTTACCGGGTCCACTTCAATCATTTCTCCGCCTCACCCAATGGCCTGGCTCTCTTCCACCCCACCGTGCAGGACGGCTTGATCACGATGGGCAACCGCGCCGGCTCCAGTTGGAACGACGGCATTCCAGACGCCTGGCGCCTGCAATATTTCGGCACGGTTTCCAACGCCCTCTCCGCCGCCAACGCCGACCCTGACGGCGACGGCGCCAATAACTGGCAGGAATTCATCGCCGGGACCAACCCGCTGGACGCCGCCTCCATCTTTGCCTTCACCCCTGCCGCCACCCCGGCCGGGGGCAGTTTCACGCTGCAATGGCCCTCTGTCGTCAATAAATCCTATACCCTGCAATCGTCCTCCTCGGTCGGCGGCGGATGGACCACCGTCGCCACCAACCTGGCCGGCACCGGCCAGGCCATGAATTGGACGGATACCAACGCCGCCAGCGGCGTCCGGTTTTACCGCGCTTTGGTGCAGTAAACTGCTTTCCAATCCGGCGGTTTTTGTTACGGTGGCAGGCGATGCGCATTTTTTGTCGGTGGTGGATCGTGGCCGGCCTCGCCTGCAATGGCTGGGCGGCGCAAATTAATTTCGATTTCAGCAAGGATACCCCCGGCCAAACCCCGCCCGGCTTTGTCAGCCTGGTCACGGGAGCGGGCACACCGGCGGATTGGAAGGTGCTGGAGGAATTGGTGCCGCCGACTTTGGCGCCGGTGCTGGACAAGGCCCGCGGTCTGGTGGCCAAACACCCCGTGCTCTCGGTGCAATCGACGGACCCGGGCCGGGACCATTATCCGGTGCTGCTGTTCACGAACGAGATTTTTTCAGATTTCGTTTTGACAACGCGCTTCAAAATTTCCGGCGGCCTGGCCGAACCCATGGCGGGCGTGGTCTTGCGCGCGCAGGACGCCGACAATTACTGCGTGGTGCGCGCCAGCACGGCGGGCAACCTGCTCTGGTACCGCGTGGTGGGCGGCAAGGCTTATGACATGCTGGGCATCGGCGTCAGAATTCCCGTGCCCAAGGACGTCTGGCAGGAATTGCGCGTGGAATGTTCCGGCAGCCGGACGCGGTGCTTTTTGGACGGCAAACTGGTCATTCCTCCCGCGCTGGCCGGCGCTCCCACCAACGACCTGGCGGTCAACGACACCACCTTCGCCAAGGGCAGGATCGGTTTCTGGTGCAGGGCGGACACCCAATGCTCGTTCGTCGATGCCAGCGTGCAATACACCCCGAAAGTGGCCTTTGCCGAAATTGTGGCCTCGCAAATCAAGAAGAAATATCCGCGCCTGCTGGGGCTGAAGATTTATGCCAATCGGGAGCCAGGCGCGCCCGTGATCGTGGGCGATCTCAACGGCGCCGGCCTGGGCGAGCCAGGGGCCAAATACGAGGAGGACGTGATCGAGCGCGGGGTGATTTATTTCCTCAAAGACGGCCACGCGGTGGAGGTGACGCTGCCTTTGCGCGACCGCAACGGAGAGGTGGCGGCAGCGCTCAAAACGCGCATGACGTCCTTTCCCGGCGAAACCCAGGCCACGGCGGTGGCGCGGGCGACGGTCATCAAGAAGGACATCGAACTGCGGATGGCCAACTCGCAAAATATCACGGAGTGACCAGCCTCACCGTTGATGGCCCGTCTCCATTTCAAGAATCAGGGGCTTGGCCTGGTAGATCCGCTCCAGGACTTCGATGATGGCGGCCGAATCGACCGACGTGGCACGGCCTTGCGCGTCGCTGTAGGCGTAGTCCCAGGAGAGGCTTGGCAAATTGCCATCAAATATTATCCCGACAAAATCCCCCGCCCGGTCCACCACCGGGCTGCCCGAGTTGCCGCCGATAATGTCGGCGGTGCTAATGAAATTCAGCGGCGTTTTCATATTGACAATCCCCCTTCCCCTGCCCCACTGCGGTGTCAAATCGAAAGGCGGGCGGTTCTTCATGGCGGCAGCCCGGTCGTAGAGGCCGCCCAAAGTCGTCCACGCCGGGATTGGCCGGCCGTCTTCCTGGAGGCCTTTGACCGTGCCAAAGGCCAGGCGGAGCGTAAAGGTGGCGTCCGGGTAGCCGGCGTTGCCTTCCAAAGCATGGCGCGCCTGCGCCAGGGCCGCGTGCGCCTGGCTCTTGACTTCGTTTTGTTCCTCGGCGGTTTTGCGCAAGGCCCGCGCCCGGCCATCGATGGCCCGCGCCAGTTCGATCATGGGGTCGCGCGCCGCGTCCACGGCCGCCGCGCCGCCTTGATAAAGTTGGCGGCGGAAAGCAACTTGCCTGACCTTGGTGCCCTGGATCAATTCGGCCGCGCGCGGCCCCGGCCCTTTGCCGTCCAGAACGCGCTGCACCAGCGGGTCGTCGGCGCCCAATTGGCAGACCATGAACGCCAGGGAGTCCGCCAGCGTGGCTGCTTCGAGGTCGTCGTAGATGGGCTTGTTGGAGAAGAGCGCCAACTCGAGGGAGACGCGGCCTGAATCAGAATACTCGCGCAATCTCTGGCCGTTGGGCTTGGGCCGTTCCTGGCTGGCGCGCAGCAACGCGCGGGCCAGTCGGAAGGACTCGCAACGGAAGCCCTGGGCACCCTCGATTAAATTGTAGTTGATAAGTTGCTCACCGAGGATTTGCGTGGCCGCTTCGATCTTGTCGTAGGCGGCCAGCGCCTCCGCGAATTCAGCCTTGCCCTCCAGGCGGGCCTTGAAATCAGATTCCGCTTTGGCTTTGGCCCCCAACAAGGCCGGGTCCAGCAGGCCGGCCAGTTGGCCGTCGCCGAGTTTGCGGCTGTTCTTGACTCCGAAGATGACGGCCTTGGCGCGGCGGGCGTTTTCTTCGCTCCGCGCGCTCCATGAGTCAAGCATGGACTCCTCCCATTTCAGCGCCTTCAAGCGGAATGGCAGGGCGATGTCGCGCACCTGCTCCAATTCCGCCTCCGTCAGCAGGCGGCTGGTGTGGCCGGGGTGGCCGGAAACCATGACCAAGTCGCCCTCGCGCGGGCCTTGGCGTGAAACGCGCAGGTAATCGTCGATGCGCGCCGGCTGTCCCTTCTCGTAGGCGCGGAAGATGCAGATGTCCAGGTCGTAGCGGGGAAACTCGAAATTGTCCGGGTCCCCGCCGTAGAAGGCCATTTGCTGTTCGGGGGCGAAGACCAGGCGCACGTCGGTATAGCGTTTGTAGCGATAAAGCTGGTAGGCGCCCCCCTGCCAGAGCGTGACCACGTCCGAGCGCAAACCCGTTTGCTCCAGCGATTGCTTTTCGATTTCCGCGATGACGGCGCGCCGCGCGGAAAAAGCCGCCGCCGGGTCCGCCTTGGCCGGCACGGCGGCGTTGACCCGCGCCGTCACGTCCTCGATGGATTCGAGCACATTCAACTCCAGGTCCAGGCATTTGATTTCCTGGGCCTGCGTGCGGGCGTAATAGCCCTCCCGCAGATAATCGGTGGACTGCGAACTCAGCTTTTGCAGGGCGTCGGCGCCGACATGATGATTGGAGATGAGGAGGCCATCGCGGCTGATGAAACTGCCGGAGCCGCCGGAATTGAAACGGATGGAGGCTTTTTGCAGGTGGTGCAGCCAGGAGTCGGTGACGTCAAAGTGGTAGCGATCATGCAGCAATTGCCGCGGCGGTTGGTTAAAGAGCCATAAGCCTTCATCGCCGGACGCCGCCAGGGAGGGCGCCAGGCACAAGAGAATCTGAAACAAGCGTTTCATGGTTGTTCAACTGTGCCAGTCAGATTACCCCACCTTGACGCCCATTCCGACATAATTCTTCGCCTTCCCGGTAGGGCAGAGCTGCTGCTCTGCCCTGAACTCTCGGGTGCCCGCCAGCGACGTGAAAAATCTCATCTCACACCCCAATCTGTGCCGCCATGGATTTGCCGGCCAGCCAGCCGGTGGTCCACGCGGCCTGGAAATTAAATCCGCCAGTCAAACCGTCAATGTCGAGAAGTTCGCCGCCCAGATGCAGTCCCGGGCAGACCCGGCTTTCCATCGTTTTGAATTGGACTTCGCTCAAACGCACCCCGCCGCAGGTGACGAACTCCTCCTGGTTGAGGCTTTTCCCCGCCACCGGCAAACGGGTGCTGATAAGTTGTTGGATGAGTTGATGGCGGGCGGAGCGGGGCAGATCAGCCCAGCGGGTCGGGCGCGGGATGCCCGCCGCCAGGACCAGCCGTTCCCAGAGCCGCGCGGGCAGCGGCGGCAAAGGAGTATTGACAACCAGCCGGGCCGGTTGCGCCGCGCGCCGCGAGTCCAACTGCGCCGCCACGGCTTCATGGACCAGGTCCGGCAGCCAATTGACTTGCAGCGGAAATTGATAATTCAGCCCGTGCAATGCCCGCGCGCCCCAGGCGGAAAGCTTGAGAATGGCGGGTCCGCTCAAACCCGCGTGTGTCACCAACAGGGCGCCGCGCTCGCGCAAACCTAGGCCAGTGATGGAGACTTCGACCGGCTCGACGGAAATGCCGGCCAGCTCGCGCAACCAGGGAAGCGCGATGTGGAACGTAAAAAGCGAAGGCACCGGCGGCTCGAGAGTGTGGCCGAGCAACTGCGCCACGTGACCCGCCGCCGCCGCGCGGCAGCCACCCGTGGCCAGCATGAGCCGCTGGCAATGGAACGTTTCCCCGTCAGTCAACGTCAGCGCAAACCCCGCCCCGGAGGCCCTCTCCACGCGTTCCAAACCTCGATTGGCCAGCAATTCCACGCCCGCCGAACGGGCCGCGCGCAGCAAACAATCTATGATGGTCTGCGACGAATTGGTCACCGGGAACATGCGGCCATCCGGCTCGGTCTTGAGCCGCACGCCACGGGCTTCGAACCAGGCGATGGTATCGCGCGGCTGGAAGGACTCGAAAGGCCCGCGCAACGCCGCGCCGCCGCGCGGATAAAAGCGGCTCAATTCGCGGGCATCGAAGCAGGCATGGGTGACGTTGCAGCGTCCGCCGCCGGAGATACGGACCTTGGAGAGAAATTGGGAAGTTTTCTCCAGCACCGCGATTTTAGCCCCCGGCGAACCCTCCGCGCAGACGATAGCCGCCAACATCCCCGCCGCCCCCCCGCCCGCCACCACGACATGTCGTTGGTTCATTTTGGTTTCTCCGTAAGCATTGAAAAGAAGGGTGTTTGCGTTGGAGCCAGTTGCCGGACTTGAACCGGCGACCCATGCTTTACGAAAGCATTGCTCTGCCAACTGAGCTAAACTGGCGTTCCAAAGGGCTGGCAAATTAACTCAATTCCGCCGCCGCCGCAAGCGGATTCCCCTGCTCTTTTTGCCCAGAGGAAAGACTGGTTCCCGCAGAGGCCGGGGAGTGGTTAGACGGAATGTCACGGCTCGACGGAGTCTTCCATCCTCCGTAGCAGAGCTACTGCGGAGGACGGACGCCCTACCGATTGACGGGCTGTCCACTAGCCACTATCCACTGTCCACTGTTTCCGGCCCTTCATGATCGCCTCGATCTCCCCGGCCTCGATGGGTATGCCGGCCATCAAGTCCACCGGGCCGTCGGCGGTGACGAGGACATCGTTTTCCAGGCGCACTCCGAAACCTTCCTCGGGGATGTAAATGCCCGGCTCGACCGTCATGACCCAGCCAGCCTGGATGGGTTGGGTCGTCGGGCCGACATCATGGACGTCCAACCCCAGCGGATGGCCGAGGCCGTGCATAAAATATTTCTTGAGCGCCGGGTTGCCGGGGTCCTGCCGCTTAATCTGGCGCGCGGTCAACAAGCCCAGATCAACCAGTTCCTTCTCCATCAATTGTTCGGCCTCCTTTTGCCAATCCTTGATTTTTTTGCCGGGCCGCAGACCGGCAATGGATTGCCGCAGAACGCGCAGCACGGCGTTATAGACTTGTTTCTGCCGCGGCGTGAAGCGTCCGCTGACGGGGATGGTGCGGGTCATGTCGGCGTTATAGTTGACGCAGGAGGCGGCCACGTCCAGCAGCAGCAGGCCGCCTTTTTTGCAGACGGCGGAATTCGTGACGTAGTGCAGCACGCAGGCGTTGGGGCCGGAGGCGATGATCGGCAGATAGGCGAAGCGGCAGCGGCGCCGGATGAATTCATGCGCGAATTCCGCCTCCACTTCCCACTCGCCCACGCCGGGTTTGACGAATCGGAGCACGCGCGCAAAGGCCGACGCCGTCACGTCGCAGGCGCGGCGGATGAGGCCCGCTTCAAGCTCCGACTTGACCGCGCGAAGCTGGTGCAGCAACGGCGCCAGCCGCCGGTAATCATGCAGAGGGTAGCGCCGCATCGTCTCGGCCACGAAACGCGCGTCGCGGCTCTCGACTTCGATCACGGCGCGCTTGTGCTCGTTGGAGTTGAGGAAGACGTGTTCGCACTCGCACATCAGCCGGTGGAACACGCGGGGAAAATCCGCCAGCCCATGAACTTGGCGGATGCCGGTCCTGGCCCGCGCCTCCTGCGGGGTCAGTTTGTGGCCTTCCCAGCGATCGCTTTCGGGCGACGATTCGCGCACGAAGAGCAACTCCCGCTGCTTCTCGTCGTCAGCCTCGGGGCAGAGCAGCAGGATGGATTGTTCCTGCTCCACGCCGGCAAGATAGAACAGGTCGGAGTTTGGGACAGAGGCGGCGGAGCCGTCGGCGTTGGTGGGAGGAATATCGTTGGCGTTGAGCACGGCCAGGGAATGGGGCGGCAGCAGCCGGGCCAGGCGTTGGCGGTTGGCGACGAAAAGTTCCGGTGGGATCGATTGCTCCGCGGCGTTCAATGTGGTTGCTTCCATACGTCTTACAATAGGCTAAAGGCCGGATCATTGAAAGCGAGCCAGAATCGCACAAAGGCACTTGACTCCTCGGCCAAGAGAGGCAAAGTTTCTAAATATGAAGACATTGGTGATGATGGCCGGGTTGGTGCTCTTCTTTATTGCGGGAGAAACGAGTCGCGCGCAAGCGCCGATAGCGCCACCCGTTCCCGGGACGGCGTTTTCTCCAGATCAACTGGATCAGTTGGTTGGACCGATCGCGCTCTACCCCGATCCGCTTACCGCCGAAATTCTCCCCGCCGCCACTTTCCCCAGCGAGATCGTGGAGGCCGACCAATATTTGAGCCAGGGCGGAGACCCTAATCAAATCCCGGCACAAGGCTGGGATCCCAGCGTCCAGGCGCTGGCCCATTATCCTAATGTTCTCAAGTGGATGGCTGAGAATCTGGCTTGGACCACGCAATTAGGCCAGGCTTTTCAAATCCAGCAGGCCGATGTCATGACTTCCATGCAACGGCTCCGCGCCAAGGCGCAAAGTCTGGGCAATCTCCCCAGCACTCCGCAGGAATCGGTGGTCACCGATGACGGAGAAATCGAAATCGAGCCGACGAATCCCGATGAAATGTACGTGCCCGTTTACCAGCCGAACGTGATTTTTTATCAGCCGGGAGTTTTTTGCGCTTTTCCGTTCTGGTTACCTTTGGGCATCTGGCTGGGGCATGATTGGGACTGGCACCATCACGGGCTGTTTTTCTGGGGACCCGGCCATGAGCGTCCGGGCAATTGGTGGCACGAATCGCCCCGCGAGCGCCACGCCTATGTCGCCGGCCATTCGTTGCCAACGTGGCACGCCGGAAGATCGGTGGCCGCGAGGGCGCCTGGAGGATGGCAACGCGGCTACGAAGCCGCGCCAGCCTTTCGATCCCGCGGCCCCGTCATGCCGCGTCAGGCCGGGCCGGAAGCCACGGTCAATCATTCCGCGCCGGCTTTCCACGGAACGGCCGCCCCTCCGGTGGAGCATCATGAGGCAGTTCGTCCGGCCGCCCCGCCGGTCGAGCGTCATGAGGCAGTTCGTCCGACCGCCCCGCCGGTCGAGCGTCATGAGACAGTTCGTCCGACCGCCCCGCCGGTCGAGCGTCATGAGACAGTTCGTCCGACCGCCCCGCCGGTCGAGCGTCATGAGGCAGTTCGCAGCGCGCCCTCGGGCGGTTTGTTCGGCGGCGGCCAGAGCGGGCGGGAAGCGGTGGAATCCAGTGTGCGCGGCCAGGCCAGCCGCGCCACCATGGGAGGCGGCTCCATGCCGCATGGAGGCGGTGCAGCTCCTGCTGGCGGAGGCGCAGTCGGCGGTAGCGGAGGCGGCGGGGGAGGAAAACATCATTAAGGTCTTGCGTATGAAACTGATTCACATACTCAATCGGCGTGCCACCGTGCCGGCCCTCGTGGCCGCGATTTTTTGCCCTGTTTTCCTGATGCCCGCGCGCGCGGCGCAGGAGGAGCGATTTGCCTCCGAGGAAAACGCCGTCAAGGCGTTCACCGCGGCTGCTGTCAACAAGGACACCAACGCGCTGGAAGTCATCTTCGGGCCAAGCCTGCGCGAATTGATCTCGGCGGACCCGGTGCAAGCCAGCAACGGCCTGGTCAACTTTTCGCGCCGCGTTTCCGAGAGAGTCACGCCGGTCAAAGCATCGGATTCCACTGACCAACTGGTAATTGGTTTTGACTCATTTCCCTTTCCCATCCCGTTAGTGAAGCAGGAAGGCCAATGGTTCTTCGACACCGCCGCGGGCAAGGAGGAGATTCTCAATCGCCGCATTGGCCGCAACGAGTTGGACATGCTCAGCGTGTGCCAGGCCTACGTGGATGCCCAGCGCGAATACGCCGGCGAGGACCACAAAGGATGCGGGGTGGTGGAGTATTCCGGGCATCTGCGCAGTACACCCGGCCAGCACGACGGCTTGTATTGGCACGCCGAACCCGGCGAGGAAATCAGCCCGCTTGGCCCGTTGATCGCGCAAGCGCACCTCGAAGGCTATCAGCATGCGACGAAAATCATGACCGACAAGCAGGTGCCCTATCACGGCTACTATTTTAAGATCCTCACCCGCCAAGGCCGGCACGCCCCCGGCGGCAAATACAATTATGTTATCAACGGGCACATGGTCGCCGGCTTCGCCTTGGTGGCGTGGCCCGCCGAATGGGGCAACTCCGGCGTGATGACCTTCATCATCAACCAGCAAGGCAAGGTCTATGAAAAAAACCTCGGGCCAAAGACGGACGATCTCGCCAGCGCGATGACGACCTTCGATCCCGGCCCCGGCTGGAAACCCGCCTCGCCATGACCGGCGGCGCCGGGCAGATGCTTTCCGGGTAAAGACCCGGCCTCGGGCCTCCCCCCAAGATGAACAACAACCAAACTTTCACCGGCGACAAGCGCTACATCTGGATGATCTCCTGTGTCGCGGCCATGGGCGGATTGCTCTTCGGCTGCGACTGGGTCGTCATCGGCGGCGCGAAACCGTTTTTTGAGCCGTACTTCAATCTGCCGGAAATCGCCCGCCAATGGAACCAACACGCCCTGGCTCGCCTCCTCGGCCTGAACACCGAAGAGGCATTGAGCGGCTGGGCCAATAGTTGCGCCTTGTTGGGTTGCCTGTTGGGTTCGCTGGCCGCGGGGCGATTGAGTGACAAATTTGGACGCAAAAAATTGCTCATTGCCTCCGCTTTCCTTTTTCTAAGCTCGTCGATCCTGACCGGTTGGGCGGCGAACTTCGATCAATTTGTCACCTGGCGCATTTTGGGCGGCGTGGCCATCGGCATGGCGTCGAATTTGTCGCCGCTCTACATCGCCGAGGTCGCGCCGGCGGCCATGCGCGGACGGTTGGTCACGCTGAACCAATTGACCATCGTCTTCGGCATTTTGGGGGCGCAACTGCTGAACATGGTCATCGCCCAAAAAGTGCCCGACAAGGCCAGCGCGCTCATGATCGCGCAGTCCTGGAACGGCCAGTACGGCTGGCGCTGGATGTTCACCGCCGTCGCCGCGCCCTCCCTGCTCTTTCTCCTTTCCGCCCTGGTCATTCCGGAAAGCCCGCGCTGGCTGGTGCAAAACGGGCAGGAGGACCTTGCCCGCCGCGTGCTCACGCGCATCGGCGGCGAAGGCTACGCCACGGGGGAAGTGGCCGGCATTCGCGAAACGCTCGCCGCGCAGGGCGCCCAGCGGGTGGGTGTGGCCGATCTGCTGTCGTGGCGCATGATCAAGCTGCTGCTGCTGGGTTGCGGGCTGGCCGTGCTCCAACAATGGAGCGGCATCAACGTCATTTTCAACTACGCCGAAAACATCTTCCGCAACGCCGGGTTCGACGTCAACGCCACGCTGGGATTCATCGTCTTGACAGGAATCGTCAACATGGCTTTCACCTTTGCCGCCCTGGCCACGGTGGACCGATGGGGGCGGCGGAACCTGATGTTGTTCGGCTGCGCCGGCATTGCCGTATCGCACGTCTTGATCGGCCTGGCCTACTGGATGCAATGGCAGGGTTTGGCGGTGCTGATTTTCACCCTGGCGGCCATCGGATGTTACGCCATGTCGCTGGCGCCGGTGACGTGGGTGTTGATCTCGGAAATCTTCCCCAACCGGGTGCGCGGGACGGCCATTTCGGTGGCAGTCTCGGCCCTGTGGCTGGCCTGTTTCATTCTGACCTATACCTTCCCGCTGTTGAGCCGCGCGCTGGGGCCGGCCAGGACCTTTTGGATTTACGCCGCCATCTGCGCCGCCGGTTTTGTTTTCGTAAAACTATGCGTGACAGAAACCAGCGGCAAATCCCTCGAACAAATCGAGCGCGAATCGGCGGGAAAATAAGGAGTGCGCAAGGATTGCGATTTTAAAAGGGGCTTGTCTTGCTTTGGGGCTTCCCTTAAAGTGGCCTCTACAAAATTTATGGCTGATATTGCAAATAAATACCCCGACAATGTCGCGGGCAAGTACTACGTGGATAACCAGTGCATCGACTGCGATCTTTGCCGGGAAACGGCTCCGGCCAATTTCACCCGCAACGAAGACGGCGGCTACTCCTTCGTGAAACAGCAACCCTCCACTCCTGAAGAGGAAGCTCAATGCAAGGAGGCCAAGGAAGGTTGCCCGGTCGAAGCCATTGGCGACAATGGTTAGTCGCGGCCCGCCCTAAGCAGGCGCGTCCGAACATTCCAGGCGGATGAGCACGATCTCCGATTTCGTGCCCACGCGCATGGGCGGTCCCCAGGTGCCGGCGCCGCTGCTGGTGAGCACCAGCAGTTTGCCCAAGCGGTTCAATCCGTAGGCGAAGGGGCCGTGGACTTTATAAGCGACCCAGGCCCAGGGCCAGAATTGCCCCTTGTGAGTGTGCCCGGATACTTGCAGTGAAATGCCAGCCTCCTCCGGGATCGACAAATGGCCCGGGCGATGGGCCAGCAGGATGCTGGCATGGTCCCGCTCCAACCCGGCCTCTTGCAGAATTTTCCGCAATCGCTCCGGATTGTCCCCTTCCCCGTCGTGGACGCCGACGATCTGCAAGCCTTCCACGGTCACTTTCTCGTTGTTGAGCACGCGCAGACCGGCCCGCTCGATGGCGGCAATATACTTGGCGCGGTCGGTGAATTCCTCGTGATTGCCGGTAACAAAATAGACCCCCGCCGGCGCGGAAAGCTGGCGGCAAGGTTCCACCAAGCGGTCATAATCCGCCTTGGGTCCGTCAAACACATCGCCGCTGATAAACACGGCGTAAGGCTTGAGCGACATTGCCTTCTTGACGACTCGGCGCGTGAAACCGGCGCCGCGAATGTTGCCCAGATGCAAATCGCTCATCAGCACCACCTCCCGTCCGTGCCACGCCTGCGGCAGATGGGGCAACTCCACGTTCACTTGTGTGACGCGCAGCCAGGCGGCGTTCAGCAAACCGTAACCACTCGTCAGAATCGCCAGGCCGTAAAACGCCGCCCCGATGACACGCCGCTCAAGCCCCAATCCAAACATCATTGAGACGGCCAATGTGATCCAGCAGCCCACCGCCGCGAAAACGCAGAAATTCAACACCCCCAGCCACGTGGCGGAGATGGCGTAAGTCAGCCGCAACAAGGGATTGAAAAAGCGCATCCCCGCCAGCAAAGAGGCGATGAACGCCGCGCTCAAGACGAAGGGAACAATGCGCCATCCCGGCAGGCCCGCCGTTCCTCGGAAGCGATCCCAAGTCGCGCACGCAACCCACGTGGCAGAGAGAAGAACCGTCGAAACCACCGCCACGAATAAAAACATCCGCCCCCGTTCGGCGCGCCGGACGTGCGTCCCCTGCGTCCCAGTGTCAGTTTCACTTTTCAGCAGTTTTTACGGGTTCTGTTGCAGCCAGGCGCGGAAGTTGGCGGCTTGCGCATTGTAAGCGCCGTTCCGGTCAAACTATGGCACTTTTGCATTATGTCAATCTCGGCACTCAGCGCACGGGCGAGAATACCGCCAATTACACATACGACGCAATTGGGCAGGTCATCGCCAATCAGGCGTACGAGGTCAGCGGCGGTGCGGCGCGGGTGAACGAACAGCTTCATTACGGCTTTGACCCGGCGGGCAACCTCAATTATCGCACCAACAACGCGCTGATTGAGAATTTCCAGGTCAATGCGCTCAACGACTTGACGGCCAATACGAACGGTGGCAAATTGACGGTCATGGGCACGAGCACGTCACCCGCCACCAGTGTTGCCGTCAACGGCACGAATGCGTTGGTTTACGGGGATGCGACGTTCGCCGCGACAAACATGCCCCTGACCACGACCTACACCGCCACCGCTTCCGACAGTCTGGGCCGGCACGCGACCAACACCGTGACCGTGAGCATCGGCACCAGCACGACTTACCAGTACGACGGCAACGGCAATCTCACCAATGACGGCCTGCGCAATTTCGCCTATGACGACGAGAACCAATTGATCCAGGTGTGGGTGGCCAATCAGTGGTTCTCGCAATTCACCTACGACGGGAAGATGCGCCGGAGAATCCGCCAAGAGTATGCCTGGCAAGGCGGTGCCTGGGTGCGAACCAACCAGGTTTATTACGTGTACGACGGCAACGAGGTCATCCAGGAGCGCGACATCAACAATCTGCCCACCACGACCTATACCAGAGGCAAAGACCTAAGCGGCAGTTTGGAGGGGGCTGGGGGAATAGGTGGTTTGCTGGCTAGAACATCGCAAGCCTACGCGGACGGACCGCTTGCCGGCCAATGTTATTACCATGCAGATGCGAACGGTAATGTGACGATGCTGATTAACGATGCCCAGGCCATCGTCGCCAAGTATCTTTACGACGCCTGTGGAAACATCATCTCCAAATCCGGCCTGCTCGCCGATGGCAACCTGTACCGTTTCTCCAGCAAGGAAGCGCATGCCAATTCCGGTTTAGTCTATTACCTCTACCGCTACTATGATCCCAATTTGCAGAGGTGGCCAAATAGGGATCCCATTGAAGAAGTCGGAGGGGTGAACCTGTATGGATTCGTTGGAAACAATCCAGTATCTAATTTTGATATGTTAGGACTTTTGGGGTTGGGTGGATTTTCTGGTCCCTATAATACCTTTTGGGGCAGATGGGGAGGCCCACTCGGTGGTTTATTTGGAACTGCCGCTACTGCGGTTGGAAGTGGCATTATGGGGCATTGCGCAGATGATCCATGTGCAAAAAAGGGAGATTGCGAATCATGTTGTAAAAAGGGTGCCGCTGTCGCTGGTATTGGAATTGCTGCTGGAGGTGTCGCTGGTTGCATTGGGACAGGCGGAATCGGTTGCGGGATAAGTGTCGTCAGCGGCATAATTAATGGTATATCCGCCTATGATTCTTATAAGTCATGCATGAGCGCGTGCGCTTCAAAAAAACCTTAACGTGAAAAACTTAATGTTCATGGCCTTCTGGTTGAACTTTATGCTCTTAGGTTATTTTTTTAGCAAAAAACAATTAGAAAAGTATTGTTATGCAGTTTTAATTGTTTTTCTAAACATTGCCATTTTCGGTTTTGAGATTTGGCAACTTTCTTACATGAAGTGGCCTATGTTATTAATTATGGGTTTTATATCAATTGGAAGCATGGTTTTTTCATGGCACTATTTTGTAAAAAAGACATCCGTGGGAAAAAGTCAGGAAACAGGTCGGTCCGACAATTGACAATTAAGCCAGGTGTCAGAAGTGCCAAAAGGCCCAATTGGCACGGTCTGTGGCCAGGTGCCATATCCCTTTAGGGTATGGCACTGGCACCGAGGGGGTGAGAAAAAGAGAAACCCCCTTCTGACACCTCGAAAGAGCCGGTTTCTGAAAATCTCCCCACTCCCCCCAGGGTGGCCGTGTGCAAACACCCCCGGTCGCGCAGACTTCCGGCATTGGCTTCCCCTTGAAAGACTACGTGTTACCGATTTAATTGGCATCATAGTTTTTGCCGAACTGGCGTCATGGCATTTTTGAGAGTTTGCCGGACTGGCATCCACATTTGCGGCCAAATTGCCGCGTTGCGATCATAGCGATGTGACGCGGTCGGTGTTTCTTCATTTTTCAAGTGCGAGCCGGGACTTTGCCGCACTGGTATCATAGGAGGTGGTTTTTTCACTTTTCCCCAGTTTCGACCGTAAGCGTCACGCGTAGCGCCTCTATGAGAGACAGCAGAAGTGTTGTAGGCTCTGGCTATGACATCTACGGAAAGCTCTGGGCAGATTCTCAAAACCGATGCGTTGGCGCGGGTCCGAACTCCCCCCGCGCGCAAACGGGAGTTGCTGGAGGAGTTTGATCGGAGCGGGTTGAGCGGAGCCATGACCGGGTCAGTTCCTAGCAATGCCACAATCCCTCTTGGCCGAGACTGACAAGTTTAATTCCCCTTGGCAGACTACGCCTTAAACTTGTCAGACTCGGCCTGCGCCCCGTTAGATCAGCCTGGCGGTGAAGTCGCTGGCTTCCAGCTTGCGCCCTGATTGCCCTCGCAACATGGAATCCACCGGCATCACCGCCAGGGCAACAAAGGCATCGAAGGGGAGGGCATTTTAGAGTGTCAGCTTTGGCTGTCCGCTGTCGCGGAGGGGGGAAAAGTCAGACGGGGCTTTTACTCGCTCTCCGCCGCCGCGAGGGGCGGCATAGTTTTTCCTCTTTAGCCGCTGTCGGCTGTTTTCCGCGCGGGGTTGCGCCGGTGGGGTGGATGGGGTGTGTACAGAGTGGTTCTTCAAGCAACCTGTGGGACGGGCGGGCGGCGCTGGCGCGCCGCTCCGCCCGCCCCCCAGGAACCGCTTGGAAGTCACAACCGGCCATTGGCCTTGCCGAATAAGGCCGAAGGGTCAGTCCTAGAATTATGACACTTTTGCAATATGTCAATCTCGGCAATCAGCGGACGGCGGTCACGCGCACGGGCGAGAACACCGCGAACTACACATACGACGCGATTGGGCAGGTTATCGCGGATCAGGCAACCGAAGTCAGCGGCGGGGCGGCGCGGGTGAACGAGCAGCTTCATTACGGCTTTGACCCGGCGGGGAACCTGAATTATCGCACCAACAACACCTTGATCGAGAATTTCCAGGTCAATGCGCTCAACGAATTGACGGCCAACACGAACGGTGGCAAATTAACCGTCATGGGCACGAGCACTTCACCCGCCACCAGTGTTGCCGTCAACGGCACCAATGCGCTGGTTTACGGGGACGCGACGTTTGCGGCGACAAACATGCCCCTGACCACGACCTACACCGCCACCGCTTCCGACAGTCTGGGCCGGCACGCGACCAACACCGTGACCGTGAGCATCGCCTCCGGCACGACTTACCAGTACGACGGCAACGGCAATCTGACCAACGACGGCCTGCGCAATTTCGCTTACGATGATGAGAACCAGTTGACACAGGTTTGGGTGGCCAACCAATGGTTCTCGCAATTCACCTACGACGGGAAAATGCGCCGCAGAATCCGCCAGGAATATGCCTGGCAAGGCGGCGCCTGGGTGCAAACCAACAAGGTCTATTACGTGTACGACGGCAATGTCGTCATCCAGGAGCGCGACATCAACAATCTCCCCACGACCACCTACACCAGGGGCAAAGACCTGAGCGGCAGTTTGGAGGGGGCGGGCGGCATCGGTGGCTTGCTCGCGAGAACATCGCAAGCCTACGCCGACGGCCCGCTTGCCGGCCAAAGCTATTACCATGGGGACGGCAACGGCAACGTGACCATGCTGATCAACGATTCCCAAGCCGTCGTTGCCAAATATCTTTACGATGCCTTTGGAAACATCATTTCCAAATCCGGCCTGCTAGCGGACGCCAACCTGTACCGTTTCTCCAGCAAGGAAGCGCATGCCAATTCCGGTTTAGTCTATTACCTCTACCGCTACTATGATCCCAATTTGCAAAGATGGCCAAATAGGGACCCTATTGGAGAAGTGGGTTTCGAGCTTGTTCGCAATTCCCGACTTCGGACTGTATGGTCGTTTCTGCAGCCTGCCGAACGATTTGAGGGCCCAAATATTTATGAGTTCGTGCGAAACAATTCATTATCCGGCCTCGACCCATTTGGATTAGAATACGGAAACCCAGTTTCTGGCCCTAACGGCCCAATCGGACCTTCGGATCCATATGCTCCTGGCGGGGCGTGCTACAGTAAGCCACCCTGTAAACCTGGGCCTGCTGATCCACAAGACGGCATATGCACTTTTCCTTTAGGCTTGGGATATTTGATGCCACCAGCCATTACATCCTGTTGCGCAACTCACGACGCTTGTTATACGGCAAACGGATGCCACTCTGATTCATGGAGCGGCCAGTGTGAGGCATCGCCTGGTTGCAAAAAATGCAATGCGAACGCACTTACATGCATTGCGCATGCGCTGTTTTCTCTTTAAGGAACGAAAGTATTGTGAAACGGTGCTCTTTAATTCTGGTTGTTTTGGGTCTTATTACGTCATGCAGTAATGGGCACATTTCCGCGATTTTTCATCTTAGAGACGACTCACCGCTGCCTTCGTGGTTTGTACTTCCTTCGGGAATGAAACGCGATCAGGTCAGCGTTACTTTGACAGATTATGAGCAAGCGGCGCCCGGATGGAAAGTGCGATTTGAATTTCGAGATAAGCGCCGACGGCTTTTCAGTGAAATCCAAGAACAGTGGGGACATGGGGATTGGCACCCTGAGTCGTTACGCAAGAATCCGCCCGGAGGGACTTATCCCAATTGGATTATTATTGATGTCAATGGAACTAACGAAGTCTATGAAAGCTCGGGGCTTAATGACTTGCTCAAAATCGTGAAGAAATCTCTGAATTGATTCAATGCCCTGAACAGTAGGTAACCAATAGCATGGCGTCCAAGCGCTAAGGCCGAAGGGTCAGTCCTAGAATTATGACACTTTTGCAATATGTCAAACTCGGCAACCAGCGCACGGCGGTCACGCGCACCGGCGAAAACACCGCTGATTACACGTATGACGCGATTGGACAGATTATCGCCGATCAGGCAACCGAAGTCAGCGGCGGGGCGGCGCGGGTGAACGAGCAGCTTCATTACGGATTTGACCCGGCCGGAAACCTGAATTATCGCACCAACAACACGTTGATCGAGAATTTTCAGGTCAATGCGCTCAACGAATTGACCGCCAACACCAACGGTGGCAAATTAACTGCCATGGGCACGAGCACGTCACCCGCCACCAGTGTTGCCGTCAACGGCACCAATGCGTTGATTTACGGCGATGCGACCTTCGCCGCGACCAACATGCCCCTGACCACAACCTACACCGCCATCGCCTCAGACAGTCTGGGCCGCCACGCGACCAACACCGTGACGGTAAGCATCGCCGCCAGCACGACTTACCAGTACCGACGGCAACGGCAATCTGACCAACGACGGCCTGCGCAATTTCGCTTACGATGATGAGAACCAGTTGACACAGGTTTGGGTGGCCAACCAATGGTTCTCGCAATTCACCTACGACGGGAAAATGCGCCGGACCATCCGGCAAGAATATACATGGCAAGGCGGCGCCTGGGTGCAGACCAACAAGGTCTATTACGTGTACGACGGCAACGTCGTCATTCAAGAGCGCGACATCAACAACCTCCCCACAACCACCTACACCAGAGGCAAAGACCTAAGCGGCAGTTTGGATGGCGCAGGGGGGATAGGTGGATTCCTGGCCCGCAGTGACCAATTGCCACTAGCCACTGGCCACTCATTTTTCCATGCGGATGGAAACGGGAACGTGACGATGCTGATCAACGATTCCCAAGCCATCGTCGCCAAGTATCTTTACGACGCCTTTGGGAACATCATTTCCAAGTCCGGCCTCCTCGCCGACGCGAACCTTTACCGCTTTTCCAGCAAGGAATCGCATCCCAATTCCGGTTTGCTCTATTACCTCTACCGCTACTATGATCCCAATTTGCAGAGGTGGCTAAATAGAGACCCATTCGGAGAATACGGCGGACTAAACCTCTATGCTTTCATCGAAAATGAACCAGTTATCGCAGTCGATGCTTTCGGCTTGGATCTTTGGGGGAACTTGAAAAACACTGCAAGTGCTTGTAAGAAATGGTGTACAAGTGGATGGGGGGCTGGAGAGTCAAAGATTCCGACAGGCGCGGCCAATGCTGCTGCTGGGGCGGGACTGCAAATAATCAACGGTGCAGTTAGCGTGGCGCAAACAGGACCAGGGATTACTGCTATCGCAATAATCCAATCGGCTTGCCGGAAATGCATGAACTGTGAAGGCGATTGTGACGAGGACGGAAGTTGTGCCAAAGCATGCCAGGCCTGTGAGGATGCTAAAAATAAGATGGGACCCCATCTAAAAGTTTTATGAAATTGCGTCTCTTGGGGGGACTTCTGGTTCTTTCAGTCGTAGGGAATGTGTTTTTGACGTTAATTGATTGCAAACGATCATTGGCAACTAAGGTTGTCAATGTAGCGGGACTTTTTTCCGTAACTAATCTGAGTACCTCAACAAGCGGAGAGATGTACATAATCGCTTTTCAAGACGGCAAATTTTGGTGGACCGTAAACGGGGATGTGCTTTCTATGAACGCGGGTTTTGATCAAGAGGTGACACTTCGGCTCGATAAGACGACCGGGCGCGTCAAAAGTACCACGATTGAATTAATCAATAGTGATGGAAAAGGTTGCTATTTTACGGATATTAACGCCGATGGGATTCCCGACAAAGAGCGCGTTTCAGATGAAAAGGATTTTCGGGTCTTTTATGGTGGCGAATTTACGCCTTCATTTACAGATGGAACAAATCGTTTTATAACCCGCGGCGCCACAAACTTGCCGATAAGATTTGATGGCAAACAATGGGTGGCAAAATAGATGAACAAGTAAAGGGGTCAGTCCGGGCGAACGAGGAGATAAGTTGACGGGCGAGCATGATGCAGAAACAAAATAAGGCCGAAGGGTCAGTCCTAGAATTATGACACTTTTGCAATATGTCAAACTCGGCAACCAGCGCACGGCGGTCACGCGCACCGGCGAAAACACCGCTGATTACACGTATGACGCGATTGGACAGATTATCGCCGATCAGGCAACCGAAGTCAGCGGCGGGGCGGCGCGGGTGAACGAGCAGCTTCATTACGGATTTGACCCGGCCGGAAACCTGAATTATCGCACCAACAACACGTTGATCGAGAATTTTCAGGTCAATGCGCTCAACGAATTGACCGCCAACACCAACGGTGGCAAATTAACTGCCATGGGCACGAGCACGTCACCCGCCACCAGTGTTGCCGTCAACGGCACCAATGCGCTGCTTTACGGCGACGCGACGTTCGCGGCGACCAACATGCCCCTGACCACGACCTACACCGCCACCGCCTCGGATAGCCTTGGCCGGCACGCGACCAACACGGTGACCGTGAGCATCGCCAACAGCACGACTTACCAGTACGACGGGAAGGGCCTTGGGGTCAGTCCTAGAATAATGACACTTTTGCAATTTGTCAAAGTGAATTTGACACGCCAACCATAGCACGCGTGATGCCAAGGATTTTATCGCTGGCGCAGGTGAGGCTTCCCAAGCCCGCCACAAGTTTCTTTCCCTATAGGAACGTTCGCTTCGCGAACCGTGGTCTCGGTTACGAACGCTTTCATTGAAAAGGGGAAAGCAAGCTCCCCATTGCAAGCTCCATTACGGGTTCTGCTGCAGCCAGGCGCGGAGGTTGGTGGCTTGCGCATTGTTCGGATCCAAGGCCAGGGCCTGCATGTATTGCTCGCGCGCCAGCTTGGGCTGCCCGAGCTTTTCGGCATACAAACTCCCCAGCATCAGGCGCGCGCGCACTTCGTCCGGGTGCTGCGCCAGCAGTTTGCTCAATTCACGCACGGCGTCCTCCGTGTAGCCGCGCTTTTGCAGCAGCCAGGCGAAAGCGTATCGCGCTTCGGCGGAGTCATCCCGCAACGCCAGCGCGCGCTGCAAGGACTCCAGCGCCGTGTCGTAGTCCCGGGCCTCGATCGCGGCCAGGCCAAGTCCGTATCTGGCGTCATAAAACGTCGCGTCCGCCTGGATGGCCTCCTTGTAGTCGCGGATGGTTTGGGTCAGATCGCCCGGCTGGCGCGCGCGGATGGCTTCGGCCAGCAGGCGTTTGGCCTGCGCGCGATCCCCGGGAAGAGGGGTGATGGGCGGCAAATACGCGTAACGGGTCCCGGCAGGCACGGCGGGCAGTTCGGCGGCGGAAGCTCCTTCAGATGGCCTGGGTTTTCCCTCAAGCCAGCGCAACGGATTGACGCGTTGGGTGAACGTTTTTCGCGGCGGGGGGGCGGCTTCGGTCACGACCGGCTCGGGAACGGGATTTGGAGTGTTGACAGCGTAGGAAGGGGCTGCGGAGGCCTGGATCGCGGGCGGAGGAACGACAGCCCGCGGCGGCGGGACGAAAGTCCGCGGCGGCGGTTGCGGCGGTGGAGCGGGCGCGGCGGCCGGGGCGGGCTTGGAAACGGGTGCTACAACGCTCACTTGGGCCGGCGGCAATTCGACCGGAGCCGGTCTGGGCACGGCGGCAACGGGGCCGGAAGGAGGGGCCGTCACTTTGGCCGAAGGCGCGGGCGGACGGGGCGTGACCGCAGGCACGGGAGCGGGAGCGGCCTGCGGCGTAATGGTGGTGCGCAGGCGCAGATCCAGTTCATGCACCAGATTTGAAACTTCATTGGCGTGCGGCGGAAGGGGGGTGATTGCCAAATAATCGTTGTAGAGCCTGAAGGCCTGGCGCGGGTTGTTGAGATATTGCTGGGAGACGATGGCCAGATTGAGGAGCGCGGGCGCGAAATGCGCATCGCGGTGCAAAGCCAGTCCAAAGTTCGTCGCCGCCGCGCGAATGGCGTCAGCGCTGGGCGGACGGCGTTGCAGGTCGAGCACGCCCAAGGCGTTGGCGGCGTCGGCCGTGCCGCCCAATCGTTCGGCGGCATCGTAGTCACGCCGGGCGGCCTCCAGCAGCCGGTTTCTTTCGGCGCCGCTCCGTTGTTCCAATGCGGAATGGAAATGGGCCGTGCCCAGCCGCAGATAACCCCGAACGTCCCTGGGCCGCAACGAGACGTAAGTGTTCAGATAGTCGATGGAGCCGGGGAAATTGGTTTGCTGGCTGCGCAGGCACCCAAGATTGTAATCAATGGCGACGTTGTTGCGGTCCAGACGCAAGGCCTCGATGTAGGCTTTGGAGGCGGCGTCGAGTTGCCCGCCGCCCTGGCAAGCCACACCCAGAAGGTTCCAAGCCTTGGCCTGCACCGGCAGGGGCGCGTTGCCCAGGATGCGGGTGGCGTCGCGCAACACCGTGATGGCGTCGGCAAACTGCCCCGCCTGAATATATTCCTCGCCCTGCCGCAACTGGCTGGCGCCGGGCGGGCTGCAGGCCGTCAGCAACGTTGCCGCCGCCACGAGAGCGAGGTTGCGCTGAAAGCGATGCCGCTTTTTTATCGTCATCATTACAAAGGGTGGTAGCATCCGCCGCCTAAGGTGTCAAGATACGCTCATATAACTTTTGGCCTCCGATTGATTTTCTGGGGCGTTATTTCCACGTGGGCCGCCAGCGCGGCGGTTTGGGCGCAGGACGCGCTTGGAATTGGCGGACCGCCCGTGCGCGCCAAAGTCGTGCAAGTGGCGCACCCGGGCGCGACCGTGGCTTACGAGCCGCAGCCGGAGGTGGTGCAGGACATGGTGCGGCGCGGGATGTTGCGGTGGACCGGCAAAGCGGACCTGAAAGCCGCCTGGCTGTCGGTGGTATCACCCAAGGACGTGGTGGGCCTCAAAGTCTATTCCGGCCCCGGCGCCAACAGTGGCACGCGCCCCGCTGTGGTCGAGGCAGTGGTGCAGGGCCTTTTGCAGGCTGGGTTGCCCTCCAGCAACATCGTGGTTTGGGACAAGCGCCTGCTGGATTTGCGGCTGGCCGGCTACACCAACCTGGCGGAACGTTACCACATCCGCCTGGCGGGAAGTTCCGACGCCGGCTACGACGAGAAAGTTTTTTACGACAATCCCATCCTGGGCACGCTGGTGGCCGGCGATCTGGAGTTCGATCTGCGCGGCGCCACCAGCGGACGCAAGTCTTACGTCAGCAAACTGGTGACCAGCGGCCTGACCAAAATCATCAGCATCGCGCCTTTGCTCAATCACAATCTGGCCGGCCTCTGCGGTCATCTTTACAGCCCCTCGCTAGGCAGCGTGGACAACACGATGCGTTTTGAATTGACAACCTCGCGGCTGGCGCAGGCCGTGCCGGAAATTTACGCGCTCCCCGCCTTGGGCGATCACGTGGCGCTGAACATCACCGACGCCCTGATTTGCCAATACCAGGGCGAACAGATAAGCATGCTGCATTACTCGACGGAGATGAACCAAATCTGGATCAGCAAAGACCCGGTGGCGCTCGATGCCTTGGGGATTCAGGAATTGGACCGGGAGCGGCAGGCCAAAAACATCGAGTCCCACGGCGACAATCCGGAGCTTTTTCAAAACGCGGCCCTGCTGGAACTGGGCGTCTGCGACCTGGCCAAAATCAAGCTGGAGTTGGTGAAATAAGTTGGCCCAACGCGACCGCTCCGTCGCGCAACTCCGGCGTCGCCTCCAGCGCGTCGCGGCGCAGGCAGAAAGGCACGTCGCCGCGCAATTCCGCGCTGGCCAGCAGGCGGCGGGCGTTGCGCGAATGCCGTTGCAAGGCGCTTTGGAAATCGTTCCCGGCATCGAGATAAATCCGGCGCGCGATATGGGCGGAATCGGAAATCCGCTCGGGATCGAATTGCGCCCAAAGCAAATCACATAACGCGCCCGCGGCCAAAGTATCTTCGTAAGCGGCTTCCTCGTACGTTCCGGCGCACACGATCACCAGGCTCGCCGGCTGTTCCTTGCCAACGCGCCGGGCCAGCGCCCCGAGATTCAGCCACGTGCCGGGAAAAATGCGTCTGGCCCCGAGGCACGCCTGCAACGCGCGGGTGCCGTTGGTGGTCGTCATGATGATTTCCCGGCCTGCCACGCGCTCCGGCGTGAATTCGCGCGGCGAATTGCCCAGGTCAAAATCCACCCCCCCGCTCTGCGCTGCCAGAATGCGCACGCCGCCCCGTTCCCCGGCAAGCAGGGCCGCGGGATGACCGGCGCGCAAGGCCATCGCTCCGGAGATGTCCCGGACCGGAAAAATCCTGGAGGCGCCGTTGGCCAGCGCGGTCAACATCGAGCTTGTGGCCCGCAACACGTCAAAAACCACGCACTGCGCGGCCGACAAGTCCCGCCCGGGCAGCGCGGAAAAATCCGCCGGCGTGAAGAGCACTTCCAAATCTGTTTTCATGGCGGGGTATTCGTCCGTCCGATGCGCGGCACAGTAGGCCATTTGCAATCGTTTGGCAATACCAGCCCAGGGCAGACGCATCTAAATATTTCTTCGCTGTTTCGGCAAGTCTTCTGGGATCGCGACCGTCTCGGTCGCTGGGCGGTGCGTGCGAGACGCACGCGCTCCCCGGAATTTGCCTCGTTGAGCCAAATCCACTGAAAACAGCGATGAACCCATTTTAATTGGATGCGTCTGCCCTGAGAAATTTCCCCTGAACGAACGCGCGCAATATTGGTTGTCTTTTTAGGAGCGTTCCGAATACGTTGCCTTCATGAAATTCACCGACCATGGAAACGCCCGTTACTGAGTCACCCTCGCCCGCGGCCCGGCTGACCGGGAGCCTGATCCGTAGCGCCATTGTGGCGTCTCTGGGCGGCTTGCTCTTTGGTTTTGAATCGGCGGTCATTTCGGGCGCCTACGAATGGCTGAAACTGCATTTTGCGCTGAATGAGACAATGCTCGGTCTCACCGTCGCCAGCGCGCTCATCGGAACCATTGTCGGTTCCATATCCGTGGGCCGGCTGGCCGACTCGATGGGGCGGCGTGGTGTTTTGATCGTCCTGGCCATTCTCTTCTTTGTCTCGGCGCTGGGCTGTGCTCTGGCGTGGGATTGGGGATCGTTCGTGACCTTCCGCTTTCTGGGCGGCCTGGCCATCGGCGGCGCATCGGTAGTCTCGCCAATGTACATCGCCGAACTTTCCCCAGCCGCGTACCGGGGCCGGTTGGTGGCGATAACTCAGTTCAACATCGTCGTGGGCGTCCTGCTGGCCTATCTCTCCAACTACTTCATTGTCCGTTTGAACCTGGGCGAGACCGAGGTGCGCTGGATGTTCGGAGTCATGGCCGCGCCGGCGGCGGTGTTTTTTATCTTGCTCTGGGTCATCCCGCAAAGCCCGCGCTGGCTGGTGGCCAAAGGCCGGGTGGAAGAGGCGCGCCACATCTTTATGCAGTGCGGCACCGACACCGGCAGCGTGGATCAGGAGATAAAGGAAATCCAAGCCTCACTCGACCTCTCACATCATGCCCTCGAGGAGCCGTTCTTCTGCGCCAAATACCGGAAGCCGATTCTGCTGGCCGTGGCCATCGCCGCCTTCAACCAGCTTTCCGGCATCAACGCCTTGACCTACTACACCACGCATATATTCCAGATGGCGGGCGCGGACAAGGCCTCCGCCTTTCTCCAATCCGTCCTCATCGGCGTGACCAACCTGGTTTTCACCATGGCCGCCTTGTCGGTCATCGACCGTTTCGGCCGGCGCAATCTGATGCTGGTCGGTTCCGTCGGCTACATCGTCAGCCTGAGCGCGGCGGCGTATTCATTTTACACCAACAGTGGCGGCGGGATGTTACTGGTAAGTTTATTGGTCTTCATCGCCTCGCACGCCTTTGGCCAGGGGGCGGTGATATGGGTCTTTCTGAGCGAGATTTTCCCCAATCGCGTCCGCGCCCGCGGCCAGGCCCTGGGCAGTTCCGTGCATTGGATCATGAACGCCGCCATCTCCGGTTCCTTCCCCTACATCGCCGCCAAGTCCGGCGGCAACACCTTCGCCTTTTACGCCGTCTGCATGGTGGGCCAATTGGTGTGGGTGCTCATGATCATGCCGGAAACCAAAGGCGTTTCCCTGGAACAAATCCAGAAACGCCTGGGCATCGAATAGCATCAGCCAACTCAGTTTGCCCTATTGCAGATAGTTTAGCAGCGACATGCCCATGACCTTGGTGCCGCTTTCCAGCGCGGCTTGATACGCCGTTTGGGCTTGCTCCAATTGCGTCAGGGTCTGCGCCAGGTCGGCGCTGGAGGCGTTGGTAATCTCCGTGTCAAGATTCGTCGATTTCTGCGAGGCCACGTTGCCGGCCGATTCCAAAGCGGATTGCAAGACGGCGTTGCCACTGATCTGCCCGACGACGTTGTCCTCGTCCTTGGTCAGGGCCGGGCAGTCGATGGAGGCGATGGAGGTGGTGTCGCCCGACTGCAAATGCTGTTGCAGGGAAATCAAATGGTTGAAAATGTCCGCGCCGGCCCGGCTGTCGGTAAAGACGCCGCTGGCGCCTGAGCCGGTGCTGTTCGCGCCGGGGCTTTGCACGGTCACGGTGAATCCGGGGCCGATTTCGCTTTGGGCCACCGCGGTATTGCCGCTGTAAGCGACGCCGGTGATATTGCCGCTGGCATCGGTGGTGGCGGTAAATGGCGGGGCGCCGGTGCTGGTGCCGCCAAAGATGTAGTTGCCCTGCGCGTCCTTGGTGTTGGCCAATTGCAAGGCCTGCTTGATTAATTGGCTGATTTGAATGGCACTTGAGTTGAGCTGGGTGGGGGAAGAGAGGCTGCCGGATTGGATGGCGGTTTCCCCGGCTTGCTCGACCAGGGTTTGAAGACTGTTCAGGGCGTCGGAAGCGGTGGTGGCGGAGGTTTGCAGGTGCGCAATGTTGGTCTGATATTGCGTGTTGGCGCTGGCCTCGGTTTGCAGGTTGAGCACCTGGTTCATGGCCTCGGGGTTGTCCTCGGGCCGCGTGACCTTGAGGCCGCTGGCACTTTGGTTCTGCAGCGCGCTTTGCTGGGTCTCCAATTGGCCGATCTGGTAAAGGAAGTTATTGGTAAAGGAAGTGGAGGTGACTTGCATGGGTTTTTCCTATCAATTACACGGTTTTCATGGCGATCAGCGTTTGCATCATCTGATTCAACGTCGTGATCAATTCCGCGCTGGCCTGGTAAGCCTTTTGATACTGAATGAGATTCGTCATCTGTTGATCGATGGAGACGCCGCTGACCGAGGCGCGCTCGTTGTTGAGCATTTGGGTGACGGCCTGGCTGCTGTTGAGTTGATCGTTGACCTTGGAAATGGACGTGCCCAGGTCCGACACGGTTTGAGCGTAATTGCCGCTGAAAGTCTGGTTGTTGAGGCCTGGCAGGCTTTGGCCGCCCAATTGGGCCAGCGCCAGAGCCACGGTGTTGTCCCCCGGCGCGCCGGCCGTGCCGGCGGCCTGGAATTGGGAGGGGTCCGTCGCCACGTTGCTATTGACACCGATGGTCGAGGCGTCCACGCCGGTGAAAAGGTCCTGGCCTTTGTTGCCGTTGAGATCGTAACCGGCGGAGTAAATGGTATTGACCTGCGTGATCAATTGCGAGGCCAGGTTATCAAGGCCGCTTTGCAGGCTGGCCAAGGCCCCGTCGCGCGCGGTGATTTCCCCTCCCATGCTGCCGCCCGTCAAGGCAAGGTGGGTGCCGGCGTTTTGCGCCTGGACCAGCGGCTGCCCGTTGCCGGGATCGTAGGTTTGCAGGCTGTCCGCCACGTTGACCCCGGCCACCATCGACACCCCGCCGATGCTGACATCGACCGCGCCGTTGGCCTCGGTGGTGGCGGAAAAATTGACCAGGCCGGCCAGGTGCTCCAAAGTTTGTTCGCGCTCATCGGTCAATTGGTTGGCGCTGCCGCCGGCGGCTTGGGCGACGACAATCTGCTGGTTCAGGTTGGCGATGGTCTTCAGGTCCTGGTTGCTGCTGGCGACGTCGTTTTGGATCGACGTGTTCAGACCGGCTTGCACGGTGGAAAGCTGGGCGGAAATCTGGTTGAACTGCCCTGCCACCTGCTGCGCGCTCTGCACCGTGTTCTGGCGCAGCGAATGATCGCTCGGATCGGTGGAAAGGCTCTGGAAGGCGTTGAACAAGTTTGACAAACCGGCTGTCAGACCGTTGCTGCTCGAGGCCGCGATCGAGGTATTGCTCGCGGCAATCTGCTCGTTCAGGTAGGCCTCGGCGTTTTGCAGGTTGCTTTGCTGCGCGGTCAAGGAACTGGTCGTGCTGGTCTCGGACCGGATTTGGTTGTCAAGAAGCGGATTGCGCGCATCGCTGATGCCGGTCGCCTGCACGCCGGTGCCTTCGTCTCCAATGAGAGTGTGCAGAGGCGTGGAATCGGAGATGACCAGTTGTTCGTTGGCGTAAGCGGTATTGTTGGCATTGGCCACGTTCTGGCCGGCAATCTCCATTTCCTGCTGCTGCACCGAGAGAGAGCGGGCGCTGGCGTCCAAGGTTGCGAAAAGTCCGAGCATAAATTCAGCCCACGGCCTCGTAAAACTGGCGGGGTGCGGCGACCCGGGCCGGCCTGTTGCCGCTGCCGTCATAGATGGAGGACTGGCGCGAGGGCAGCAAGGTGTTGAGCAGTTCCTGCATCAATTCCACCGAACGGCTCAACATAATATGGTTCTGCCGCGCCCGGCGGCGCACGCGCATCAGCAATTCGTTGTTCTCGTCCACCAGCGCCCGCAGGAGCGGCTGGTAGTCAGCCGGAAGCAAGGGAATCAAATCGTTGAAGCTGGTCTCCCGCGGCTGGCTCCAGGCCTCGGCCACCGTGCGGCGGCACATTTCGCGGCAGTCGCGAGATAGCTGGATGGCCGCCCCTTGCGCTTTGATCAGGCTGATGGATTGAAACACTTCGCTGGCGTCGCGGGCGACGAGGTATCCCTGCTGGCGGTCCAGCAAGGCGAGCATCTCGCCGTAATTCTGCAATTCGTCGCGCAAGGCGTCGATCAGGAGATTGATGTCTTTAGTCATGAAATCATTTTCGCAATGGGTCCTGCTGCTGGTGAGCCGCTGGCGCGGAAGTGGCAGCGGCGCTTGACTGCCCCGGCGCCGGGGCGTGGGCCAAAACCTGATGTGTCAATTGGCCGGCCAGGCTCTTGGCCAGTCCAAAACCGCCGGAGCGGCTGATGCTGTCCGCCATTTGATTGTTAATCATGTCGCCATAGATGCCCGTGGTGGTGGCGTCGCCTTCGGCGGGAGCGAGCACCGGTTTGCGGATGTCCTGCATGATCTGGCGCAACAGCACCGCTTCAAATTGCCGCGATACCTCCGCCACTTTGTCGGCGTTGGAAACGTTGGCGTTGCCGGCCAACGACTCCAATGGCACTTGGGAAGCTTCGATGTGGGGATGGGCGCCGGGGACATTCATGTTAGCGCATAATCAGTTCGGCCTGCAACGCGCCGGCCTCTTTCATGGCTTCGAACATCGACATCATGTCGCGCGGCGTCACGCCCAGAGAGTTGAGGGCGGCGGCGACCTTTTCCACCGTGGGCAATTCGGGCAGGGCCACCATGGCCCCTTTGTCTTCCTTGACCTTGACGTCGGAATGGCTGGTGACCTGGGTGGAGCCGCCCTGGCTGAAGGCGGTGGGCTGGGAAACATCCTGGCTGGAAGCGATGCTGATGGTCACGTTGCCGTGCGAGACGGCGCAGTTGGAGATGTGAATGCGCGCCGTGGCCACGATGGTGCCGGTCCGCTCATTGATGACGACCCGCGCCGGAACGTCCGGCGTCAGTTCCAGCGACTCGATCTGTGAAATGAAATCAACCGGCGAACCGGTCCACTCCGTCGGAATGCCCACGCGCACCGTAGTCGAATCGACTGCGACCGCGGAGGCGGGAAATTTGGCGTTGAGCACGACGGCCATGCGGGAAGCGGAAGTGAAATCGGGATTGCGCAACAGCAATTCCAAGTGGCTGTCGCTCACAATCGTGGTCGGAATTTCCCGCTCCACCAAGGCGCCGTTGATGATGACTCCGACGGTGGGATGATTCTGCTGCACGCTGGCGCCGCCGCCCCCGCCGCCGCCGGCGGACAAGCCGCCGATGGATAGAGTGCCTTGCGCCACGGCATAGACCTTGCCGTCCGCCCCCAGGAGCGGGGTTTGAATCAATACGCCCCCTTGCAAACTCTTGGCATCGCCCATCGAGGCCACCACCACGTCCAGCCGGGAGCCGGGCTTGACGAAGGCGGGAATGTCGGCTGTCACCATGACAATAGCCACGTTCTTGGCCGAAAGGGTCGCCTCCGGCACGGTCAGCCCGTAGCGTTGCAACAGATTGGCGATGGTTTGCAGCGTATCGACCGGGTTCTTGTCGCCGTCGCCGGCCAACCCGGCGACCAGACCGAAGCCGGCCAGTTGATTGTCGCGCGCGCCGGCGAGGATGGCCAGGTCCTTGATGCGCGAGCCTTCGCCCCGCAAGGCAGGCACGGCGGCCGTCAACAGGAGCAAAAGCAGCAATGGCAAGGCTCGGCGCATGGTAATCCTCAGAACGGGGAAACTTTGTCCCAGACTTTGGTGAACCAGCCCTTGTTCTGGCTGTCCGTCAGAGCGCCGTGGGAAATGTATTGGATGGAAGCGTCGGCGATGTTGTAGCTATAGACTGTATTGATGGCGGTAACATCATCGACCCGCACCGTGCCGCGCAGAATCGCCTCCATTTTCTCACCCGAAAAGGCCGTCTGGCGGCGCCCTTCCACCACCAGGTTGCCATTGGGCAGCACATCGATGACTTTAACCGCGATTTGCGCGTTGATGGTTTCCGTGTTGGCGATCTGGCCGCCGCCGTTGAAAGTATTCTTGCCGCTCAGGCTCATCGCCGGCAACTGCCCCTTCTTGGTCAGCAAGCTGCTGGCCCCCGGCGAGTAAAGAAAACTCGATATGCTGGCGTCCACCGCGGAAGTGCGGGAGGTGGTGGTGTTGTTATTGCGCGAGGTGCCGTTGTTTTCCGCAATGACCACCGTCACGATGTCTCCCACCCGATGCGCCTTTTTATCGGCGAACATGGACATGGGCGCGGCGTCCTCCTTCCAAAGGGAATCGGCCCCCACGGTGGTCAACTGCAAAATAAACAACGCAATCGCCAGATGGGTGACGTCACAAAGCGATAGAAATGAGATCTTCAGTTTGTATTTTTCCATAAAGCACTCGGCTGGTTTTGGGGTTGCGCACGCGCACCATTTGCCCCAGCGCGCCATCTTCCAGGGTCTCCACTTTCAACGATATGACCAGGGGACCGTCCTGGAAAACTGCCTCCACCATTTGTCCCCGCCGCATCACCGGGCGGCGCCGGCTGAGGCGGTTCCAGACCGGCATTCCGGCCTCAATGCTGCTGGCTGCTTCGAGCCAGACATCCGTGACCGGAAATTGGATGCAAGCTTCGTGTTGCGGCAGCACGTCCCGCCGTTCCAGCGTGATGTCGGCATCGCGCAGCAAATCGCCGCGCAATACCGGCGCATGGGCCACCGGTATATTCCGCCAGACGCGCGCCTGCAGCGGCGCTTGCCAGGCGCCAATCCGCTCCTTGCCGCACCATAATTCAAAGCCGGCCACCATATTGGGCAGCACCCCCGCGGTTGGAATGTCAGTCATTTGAATGGTGATAGCTTCATCGGGCACACTTGTCGGCTGCCAGGGCCGGGTGCAATGAATTTCCAGCGTGCCCCGTCCACCGACGTAGTCGCGTTGCAAGGCCGCCCGCAGCATCTCGACCACTTCCTCCTCGCATAATTGCCGGACGCGGCGGCTGACGCGAACCAATGCCGGCCCGGACCAATTGGTCGTGTTCAAGTCCGGCACGGCGTCTTTGGCCAGCTCGATAATTTGCTGGCGGGAAAGGGAGCTCGTCTGGCCCAGGACAGGAGCCGGGGCCAAACGAACCAATGGCAGGGTTGCCTGGGGGGATGCGATGATGAGCTGGTTCAAAAATATGCCTGTGCCATCGACTTTGGCCTCGGCCCGCAATTGAAAAGGAGCCGGCTCGCCGGCGACGACGCGGCGAACCGGTGGCACCAAGACCAGTGCGAGGACAAAACACAAAATATATCGGCCGAGGCTTTTCATCACCGGCGCAGGTTGTTGCTCTGTTGCATCATTTCGTCGGAAGCCTGGACGGCTTTGGAATTCACCTCGTAGGCGCGCTGGGCCACAATCATGTTGACCATCTCTTCGACCACCTTGACGTTGGACATTTCCAGGTAGCCCTGCTGCAAGCTGCCGTAGCCGGCCTGGTTGGGCGTGCCCGTTTCCGGCGTGCCGGAGGCGGGCGTTTCGACATACAAATTGCGCCCTATTGACTGGAGGCCGGACGGGTTGGCAAAACGATACAATTGCAACTGAAAGCTGGTCGTGCCGCTGGCACTGGTGGTGGACACCGTGCCATCGGGCGATACGGTAATTCCCGTGGTGCCGGTGGCAATGGGCTGGAAGCCGCTTTGCACCGAGAGTCCGTCGCTGGTGGTGATCTGCCCGGTGGCCGAAGTCTTGAAGGCCCCGTCGCGCGTGTAGGCCATTGTGCCGTCGGGCATCGTCACTTGAAAGAACCCATCCCCTTGAATGGCCATGTCGAGCCGTTCGCCTGTCTGCGTCAGTTCACCCTCGGTAAAGACCTTGGAGGTCGCCACTGCGCGCGAGCCGTGGCCGATTTGCAGGCCGGTGGGCAGTTGATTGCCGTTGCTTTGCTCGGCCCCGGCGGAGCGGGTCGTGTCGTAAAGCAGGTCTTGAAATTCGATTTTGCTTTTCTTGAAGCCGGTGGTGTTGACGTTGGCCAAATTATTGGAGATCACGTCCAGGTTCAGTTGCTGCGACTCCATGCCGGCGGCCGATGAATACAATGCGCGTAACATATAGGTTAAGTGGGATTGCCTAGCTCGCTGATGGTCTTGTTCAAACGATCATCCTGGATTTGTATGACGTGCTGATTGGCCTCAAAGCCCCGCATGGCCGTCATCATGCTGGCCATTTCACTCAGCGTGGAGGTGTTGGAGCTTTCCAGATAGCCCTCGCGCAAATTGGCTTTGCTCTCCTTCAGGCCGGCCTTGGCGTCTTGCGCCACAAAATAACCGCCGCTGATTTGCGTCAAGCTTTGCGGATTGGTTGCATCCATCACCTTTAAGCGCCCCCGCAACTCGGAACCCTGGGTGACGACGCCCGTGGAGGAAATCGAGAGCGGCCCTGAATGGTTCCGGCCCAGTTGGATCGCGCCGCTGGCGCCCAGCACGGGATAGGACTCCTTGGTCACAAGCTGGCCCTGGGAATTGACTTGAAATTCGCCGTCGCGCGTCAAGGCCTTTTGGCCGCCGGGAAGCTCCACCTCGAAAAAGCCTTTGCCTTCAATGGCCACGTCGTGGCTGTCGCCGGTATATTTGAGTTCTCCGGGACTGAAGTTCGTTGCCGTGGTGGTATTGGGAACGCAAAAATACTGCGGCAGGTTCTTGGCCCCATGGGCCGGCATCAAACCCGCCTGCACTGCCGCCTGCGTCAGTTGCTGCTGCTTATAGCCAGGCACGGAACTGGAAGCCAGGTTATCCGCGATGACCTCCTGCCAACGACTATTGGCGTCCAGCGCAGCGGCGGCTTGGTATAAACTGACGTTCACGAAAAGATCAGTGAGCAACGACCGTGCCACGGCTCAAAGGCCTTGTTATGCAATGGTTTACGCAAAGCAGTGGCCGAAGCAGGGAAAAACTTGCCGGAAGAAACAGGAGAAAAATGCCGATTGCGACCTCTGCTTCTCCCTGCCCTTGTCCCGAAGGGACAGCGGAGAATAGCCCAATGCTTCTGCCGCACAAATCGGTTGTGGGGATGTCGATAGATCGGTTATTCTCTCCCCAGTTTTCAGAAGACTATTGATGGAAGTTGACCCGCGTTCTCTGGATGAGCACGCTCATATATATTGAAACCAGTGTTCCGAGTTTTTACCACGAAACGCGGCCCGAACGTGACCTGCAATCCCGCCGCGATTGGACTCGGCAATGGTGGGCAATGCCCAAGTTCGAACAGGAATTGGTCATCGGTCTGCCTGTGATTTCTGAGTTGGAGGAAACGCCTCAACCCAAGCGGGACAAAGCCCTCGCGCTCATTGCCCATCTTCGCCTGTTGCCTTATGCGCCGGAGATTGCCGAGATTGTCGAAGTCTATTTTGCCCATAAACTCATGCCGCTTGAAGCGCAAGGGGACGCTGATCACCTGGCGCTTGCTTCGTTCCACAACCGCGACATGCTGGTGACGTGGAATTGCAAGCATGGAATTGCAAGCACCTTGCCAATGCCAACAAATTCGGGCATATTCATCGTGTCAATGCGGGGCCAAGTAGCCCCGCCATGCAGCGGACTTATTGGCCAATCACTCCTTTGGGCGGATGATGGCGACGACGGCGGCCGTTGGTTTCAAATATTTCGCCGCTACGTCCCTGATTTGCTCCAACGTCACCGCTTCGTAATGGGCGTCTTCGGTGTCGATGTGGCCGTAGCCCAGGCCGTAAAGTTCGTCCAGCGCCATCGTCATGGCCAATCCCCCAAGGTCCTGCCGGGAGATTTTCCTCTGGCCGATCACTTTGGCCTTGCAGCGCGCCAACTCTTCGGGCGTCAATCCCTCCGTGCGCAACAACTCCGCTTCCTGCATGAGTTCCCGCTCCACTTCCCCCAGTTTCTCGGGTGCAGTGCCGACGTAGAAGGCGAAATAGCCGGGAACCAATCCGAGAAAATTCTGCGCCCCCACGTAGTAAGCCAGGCCGAGCTTCTCCCGCACGCGCAGGAAAAGGCGCGAACCCAGGTCGCTGCACCCTTCCTGCAAAAGTTCCAATGGATAACGGTCCGGATCCTTGATCGTCAGACCCGGAAAACCAACCAACAGCACGGCTTGTTGCTTGTCGCGGTGTTCGGTGACGCGTTTGATTTCCGTCAAGCCGGGCGCGGGCAGATCCGGCAAACAGACCGGCTGGCCTTTTTCCCAGCGCCCGAAGGCTTGCTCGACGGCCTTCTGTACGTCGCCCGTGGACACGTCGCCATACACGGCCAGAACGCCGTTGTTCGGCGCCGCCAGACGATGATAGAAGCCAGCCGCGTCGGCGGCGCGCAACGCGCCCACGCTGCTCTCGGTGCCGAGCGGATCCAAACCGTAGCCAGCCGCGCCGAAAAGGGCCTTGCGCATGGCCTGGTTGCAACAATGCAACAGGTTGTCACGCTGGGCCTGAATCAACTCCAACTGGATGCCTTGCTCGCGCGCGAAAGCGTCCTGGGGAAAAGACGGGTTGAGCAGGACATCGGCAAAAATCTCGAAGCCCTTTTTGAAATCGTCGCTCAACACTTCTGCTGTCAAACCAAAGCTATTGTTGCCCCCAAAGCTGTCGATGCTCCCACCCACCGACTCGATGGCGTTGGCGATCTGCTCGGCGCTGCGCCGGCGGGTGCCCTGGAGCAGCATTTTGGAGGCGAGTTGCGTCATCCCGTTGTCTCGCCCGGTCTCCAGCAGAACACCGGCTTGGAAGACGGCGCGCATTTCCACGAACGGGAGGCGATGGTCCTCTTTGACCAGCAACCGCAGGCCATTGGGGAACACGATCTGTTGCGTCGCGTTTTCGACGGAGACCTTCGCGGTTTCCGCCGGCTTGGGCGCGGTCCCCGCCGGCAAGAGGGCGTACAAAGTGCGGTTGGACGGTGTCAAGTATTGGCGGGCCACGCGCTGCAAGACCGCCGGAGTCACCTTGCGCGCGGCGGCCAGATAGCGCTCGGAGAAGTTCAGGTCGCTGGCGGCCATCCAGCTTGCGCCGAGGTCTTGCGCCTGGCCTTGCATGGTTTTGCGCGTGGCCAGGGTGGAGGCGGCGAATTGCTTGATGACTTTGGCCAGCTCGGCTTGGGGCACGCGCGCCTTTTGCACGCGCTCGATTTCCTCCAACATGGCATCGCGCGCGGCGGCAAACTTGTCCGCCGGCATGACCGCGCTCATGCCGAAAAGTCCTTGTTCGCCGGGGCTGTAAGTCCAGGCGTCGGCCGAGGTGACGAGACCCTTTTTTTCACGCACCCGCCGAAACAGGCGGGAGCTGCGGCCGTTGCCCAGGAGCGATGCCAGAATATCCAGCGCCGGCATATCAGGATGCCGCAGGTCGGGAATGTGCCAGGCAAAATGATAATAGCACAGTTCGATGGGAGCTTCCTCGATCATCTCGCGCGGGGCGGTTTGGCGCGGTTCCAGAGGGAGCGCCAGCGCGGGCAACGCCCGGGCTTTGCTGTGCGCGAAGGCCTGCCGAATTTGAGCCGTCACTTCCTCTGTCTTGATGTCGCCCGTGACGACGAAGAATATGTTGTTAGGCGCGTATTGCTGGCGGTAGTAGCCCAGAATGTCCTCCGGCTTGAGGGTGTTGAAAATATCCGGGTAGCCGATGATGGTGAAACGGTAGGGGCTTTTGGTGTAGGCGCATTCAAACAGACGCCGCCCGGCGCGCCGGCCCGGATCGTCCTGGTTCATATCCATCTCGCGGCGGATGACATCCAGCTCCTTGTGCAATTCGTCGGCCGGCAAGGTGGCGTTTTGCATGATGTCGCATAGAATATCGACCGCCACTTTGGCTCCCGTATTGGGGACATTGACATGGAAGACGGTGCGGTCGAAGGAAGTGAAGGCATTCATATAGCCGCCCGCCGCCTGCACTTCCTGATCGATGCGGCTGCCGGGCCGGGTGGTGGTGCCTTTGAAGAGCATGTGTTCCAGGACGTGCGAGAGTCCCGCCCCCAGCCATTTTCCTTCGGTAATGCTGCCCGCCTGGCACCAGGCTTGGGCGGAAACCACCGGCGCGCTGTGATCCTCGCGGGTGATCACCACCAATCCATTATCCAGCGTGGTCAGAGCCGCGCCCGGCGGCATGGACGGAATATCTGTCGAGATTGGACTTCGTTGGCGCTTGAGGCGGCGGCCGTTTTTTGTGTGACCATTTCTCATTTGTCCCATGGAGGCTAAGGAATCGCGGGCCGAGACGCAAGAATCTGCTGCGCAGCTATGGCCTCTTTTCGCCCTGACGCTCCTCTTTCAACAAAGCGTGCCACGTCAAGTTGACCCAGGCGCTGCCATCGAACCACGATTTGACAAACTCGCCCTCCTGTCGCAATCCCGCCTTTGCCAGCATCCCGCGCGCGGCAGCGTTCGGGCTGGGACAAGAGACAGCGAGGCGGCGCGCACACAGACCGTCGAAGGCGAAATCCATCGCCGCGCGCATGGCTTCCAAACCCAATCCCTGGCGGCGGTACGGAGCGGCGATCGTCAGCGTTAATCCGGCGTTGTGGCGAAGTCCGTCGGAGAAGTAAGGCACAACAAATCCGGCCAGCTTCCCGCCTTCCACAATCTCGATCGCCAGATAAACGCCCTGTTGGCTGCGCGTGAACTGGGCCGCGCGCTGTTCTTCAATCCATTGATCCACATTCGTTTCGGTCACCGGCAGGGCGCAGGATTCGTCTTGCGCGACCATTTCCACCAGAGGGCCTGCGTCGTCGGGACGGAATCGGCGCAGCAACAGACGTGGAGTGCTGATCGGCAACTGCAATTTGCCGCCCGTCGGGGCGCCGGCTTCGGGCACGATGATCGGTTCCATGCACGATGCGCATTCCTGCAAGGTCTGCGCCGAGGTCGCGGGAAAGGAATTCACTTCCCCGCAACAGGGGCATTTGAAATCGAAAAAGGACTCTTCTGGAAGAATTTCGCTCAAGGGCTGGCTCCTATTTTGTGGTGTGGGTCGCGCGCCGGAAGCAGATGCCTCAATCTCGCACGCTTATTTTGGTTTTTTCTTTCTTTTCCTTGCTGGCCAAGGACTTGGACGGCACGAACGGCTTGCGAAAGGCGTCATCGAAACTATAGCCGCCCTTGAAGTCATCCCGGGTGTCGGTTTTGGTCTTGCTGGCCACTTTGTGCTCGATCATGTTGAACACGATCTCCCCGAAATCTTCGCATGAGCGAATGCCCCACGCCTCCAGCATGGTCGGCACCATGGGGCCAAATGTCTTCAGGGCGTAAAGACGGATGCCCTCCAGCAATTCCTTGCCGCCGACGTGTTTCTGGTCGGATTTGTTCCGGCCCAAGGCGCGCTGGGTGTGCTTGAGCGCTTCTTGCACAAACAAATACGCTTCGCATGGGTAGCGGGGGTCTGCCGCCACTATTTTCCGAATATCGTCTTCAAGATTCGCGGGTCGCATATCAGGATTTCTGCCTCCAAACCGCCGGAGCGGGTGCATGAACCGTCCGATAAACCTTCACCGCCCAGCCCGTCAGCACCAGCGCAATGGCCAGGCAAAGCACCAACTGTTCCTGCTTCGTCAGGTACTTCACCTGAGCCAATATACAGCCGTCCCCTTAATACCCAAGACAAAATCACACCCCGAATCGCCGCCATAACCGGGGCAACCGTTTGGCGCGAAAAGTGTGAAATTTTCGGAAACTATCCTGGAAATCAGCGACTTACGTAAATCGAATCGCCACAAAAGAACGCAAGGAACGCAAAAGAGGGAACGAATGAGTGCATGAGCCGGGGCGGAACGCAGGCTGCACCCGAGGCTGCTGCCAGTTTCCTTGCGTGCTTTTTTGTGTTCTTTGCGTTCCTTTGCGGCAATGATGCCGGCCTTCCCGCTTTTTCGCCTTGGCGGTTCTGAGGTCCGCAAAATGTCAAAGAACAAGGCGCGTGAGCGCCACACCGCAACACTATACCACTGTTAGATGGGACTGCAACAGGAATTATTCAAATCTTTTGCGCCGAGGAGCTTTCCGCCAATCGGACAAAAGTATGGTTTGACCCCGCCGCGACCCCGCCGCCGGTGATAGATCGCTCCGGCAAATTCACGGCGCACTTGGCGTGGCATCCGCCGACCCTAACAGAAGGCCTGCCCATGTCAACCAGCTTATAACTTGCACTAGTTTAAAAAGTGGGAACTGACACTTGCACTCGTTTGAGGTCCGCAAAATGTCAAAGAACAAGGCGCGTGAGCGCCATAACGACGCACTATACCACCGTTAGATGGGACTGCAACAGAAATTATTCAATATCCTTTTCGCCGAGGCGCTTTTTCCTAGAATTGTTGCATGTAAGAAGTTGATCCTAACGGCTGTTAGTGCTCGTCAACCTATTTCCTTGTGCGCCCGGACTGACCCCGTTACCGTTATGACCCCGTTAGGCTTCAGTCAGGGTGGCCAGGAAAATCCGGCGGTCCTGCTCATCGCGAAAGATGTCCTCCCGGCGATCCCCCCGGTTCATCAGGTGATAGATCGCTCCGGCAAATTCACGGCGCACTTGGCGTGGCATCCGCCGACCCTAACAGAAGGCCTGCCCATGTCAACCAGTTTAAAACTTGCACTAGTTTAAAAAGTGAGAACTGACACTTGCATTTGACACTTGCATTGATGGGTGACTGAACGGATCGCTTCGCCGGGAAGCGGAACCGAATCACGCGAACGAAATGAAGGGATCGGATGCGGCCTGTAAAGAAGACTTTGGCAGCCCGGCAAGACTCAATGAAGAAAATTGAGGGCAGTAGCGTTTTATCTGTTGACGAAACGCCCTAATGGGTGACACCTGCATGTGGGACTGTCTGTCGGACTATGTTGACCTTGTTACTTGCAAAACCCGGGCTTCCGTTCTCCAAAGCCGGAGGGTAATCCAACCGAGCAACATCCCTGCACCCAACCCAATGGCTAGGAGAGCGAATTCAACCCGACCAGTGTTGAGAGACCTAGCTGAAAAATGAGCCCACAAAACCCCGGTTGCCGAAGTTGCCACTATGAGCCCAATTCGGAAGTATCGGAGGTTGACCCATTCCGGAAATTGGCTCAACACCGCATAGAATAGGAGTGCGAGCGGCAACGTCAAAAGAAGGCAGAAAAAACACCCTAACAAACCTCCCACCAGGGCGACTATAATTGCCCCGGGGATCATCCGAAAGTCGCCATTCCAAGAGCGGATGAGGTCATCCAGGAGGAGCCAGAGCGAGCAGGCGGCCCACGGAACCCCTATGGTCCAAATCAGAAGATGCGTTAGAAAACGCCGCATACTCAATACGAAGGGGGCCAACCATCCGTAAAGGCCGTGGGGTCAGTCCTAGAATTATGACAGTTTGCATTTTTCATACCATTTCAGGTGTCTGATTGCATCCGCATTTTGTTTCAATTTCTCCAGCTTCCGGCCCGGTCTTTGAGCCGTCCGGCTCACCGCCGGCTTCCGCCGCTAAACGCCCGATCTTCAACCGCCGGCTCGGGTGGTCGTCGTTGTTTGCCGCGGCTGGCGCGCCAGCGCGGGTTTGTTTTTATCCCACTTGGGGCAGACTTGTCAAGGCGTCTTTTTTTTGATGGCGTGCGATTGGGTGTGCGACAAAATTCTTCATGTCCCTCTTGCCCGATGTTGGGGCCGCGACGCAGCGCGGCCCTACCGGGAGGAAGAGAAAGGAGCAGGGGTCACTCCGGGCGCACAAGGAAATAAGTTGACGCGAGAGAGAGTTTCGGGAATGCCGGTCGAAGTGATGGCTCGACAAAGAAAGGGCCGAAATCGCATTTTGGAAGAATTTGGTCTCACACCCATTTTGTCAAGTTGGCACTGTCATAATTCCAGGACGCCTCGACCTTGCCGTTATCGCGCGAAATCGAATCAGGGTTCGACGGAGCCTCACCCTACCACGGAACGTTTCAAAGGGCACACGATGGTCAAAGGGTTGAGGAGAGTATCAGACGCGCCTCCCGGGAGAAAAGTTGCCGAGTCAGAACTTCGCAAGAGCGGCGCGCTTTGTGGGCTACGCCGACCGTGCCTTTCTCCCACCACAGGACTGATTACGCCACGATGTTGACCAGCCGTTTCGGCACCACGATGACCTTTTTGGCCGCTTTGCCTTGCATGAACTGCCGCACTTTTTCCGAGGCCAGGGCCAGGGACTCGATTTCCGCCGGCGTCGCGGCCGCCGGCACAACGATCTTGTCGCGTAACTTGCCGTTGACCTGCACCGGGATTTCAATGGTGGCTTCCACCAGCAACGCCGGATCAAACTTGGGCCAGGCCTCGAAAGCCATCGATGTGCCGCCGCCCAGTTTGGCGTGCAGTTCCTCGGCCAAATGAAAGGCCGTGGGGTCAGTCCTAGAATTATGACAGTTTGCATTTTTCATACCATTTCAGGTGTCTGATTGCATCCGCATTTTGTTTCAATTTCTCCAGCTTCCGGCCCGGTCTTTGAGCCGTCCGGCTCACCGCCGGCTTCCGCCGCTAAACGCCCGATCTTCAACCGCCGGCTCGGGTGGTCGTTGTTGTTTGCCGCGGCTGGCGCGCCAGCGCGGGTTTGTTTTTATCCCACTTGGGGCAGACTTGTCAAGGCGTCTTTTTTTTGATGGCGTGCGATTGGGTGTGCGACAAAATTCTTCATGTCCCTCTTGCCCGATGTTGGGGCCGCGACGCAGCGCGGCCCTACCGGGAGGAAGAGAAAGGAGCAGGGGTCACTCCGGGCGCACAAGGAAATAAGTTGACGCGAGAGAGAGTTTCGGGAATGCCGGTCGAAGTGATGGCTCGACAAAGAAAGGGCCGAAATCGCATTTTGGAATAATTTGGTCTCACACCCATTTTGTCAAGTTGGCACTGTCATAATTCCAGGACGCCTCGACCTTGCCGTTATCGCGCGAAATCGAATCAGGGTTCGACGGAGCCTCACCCTACCACGGAACATTTCAAAGGGCACACGATGGTCAAAGGGTTGAGGAGAGTATCAGACGCGCCTCCCGGGAGAAAAGTTGCCGAGTCAGAACTTCGCAAGAGCGGCGCGCTTTGTGGGCTACGCCGACCGTGCCTTTCTCCCACCACAGGACTGATTACGCCACGATGTTGACCAGCCGTTTTGGCACCACGATCACCTTTTTGGCCGCTTTGCCTTGCATGAACTGCCGCACTTTTTCCGAGGCCAGGGCCAGGGACTCGATTTCCGCCGGCGTCGCGGCCGCCGGCACAACGATCTTGTCGCGCAACTTGCCGTTGACCTGCACCGGGATTTCAATGGTGGCTTCCACCAGCAACGCCGGATCAAACTTGGGCCAAGCCTCGAAAGCCATCGAGGTGCCGCCGCCCATTTTGGCGTGCAGTTCCTCGGCCAAGTGGGGCGCGAAGGGTTGCAGCAATTTCAAAAAGTCCCCCATCACCGAGGCCGGCTTGGTCTCCCACGTGATGGCTTCGTTGACAAATATCATCAGCGCGGAAATGGCGGTGTTGAAACGGAAGCCGTCCAGGTCTTCGGTCACTTTCTTAATGCAGGCGTGGAGCGTTTTCAATTGCGCGGCGCTGGCCGGCGCGTCCTGAATCGAGCTGTTCACTTTGATTCCAGCCAGGCTGCCGGCATTCTCCCCGCCCTGGACGGTTTGCTGTTGCTCGAATTCCGTTTCGCTCTGTTCATCCACGAACAAGCGCCAGACCCGCCCCAAAAAGCGATACACCCCTTCCACGCCTTTGGTGCTCCACGGCTTGACCATCTCCAACGGCCCCATGAACATCTCGTAGAGGCGAAACGCGTCCGCCCCGTATTCGCCCATGATGTCGTCGGGATTGATGACGTTGCCGCGTGATTTGGACATTTTTTGCCCGTCTTCGCCCAGGATCAGGCCCTGATTGACCAGCTTGAAGAAAGGCTCGGCGGTCGAGACATAACCCAAATCGAAAAGCACGTTGTGCCAAAAACGCGAGTAGAGAAGGTGCAAGACCGCGTGCTCGATGCCCCCCACGTACAAATCCACTCCCGGCCGCGCGCCGTGTCCGGCCGGCTGGGTTCCCATCCAATAACGCTCCGCCTCGCTGGCGCAGAACTGGCGCTCATTGCGGGCGTCGGTGAAGCGAAGATAATACCAGCAGCTTCCCGCCCATTGCGGCATGGTGTTGGTTTCGCGTTTGCCGCCGTCGGGCAGCTCGACCCATTGTTTGGCCCGCGCCAAGGGCGGCTCGCCGGTGGCAGTGGGTTTAAAATCGCTCAATTCCGGGGGCTGCAGCGGCAAAGCGGCTTCCGGCAAAGCCTGGTGGTGATACTGCCCATCGGGCGAAGGCTTCCACACGATTGGGAACGGCTCCCCCCAATAGCGCTGCCGGCTGAAAAGCCAGTCGCGCAATTTATAATTGACGGTTTTGCGGCCCAGCCCTTTCTCCTCCAGCCAGGCGGTGATCTTATTTTTCGCTTCCGGCGTCGGCAGGCCGGAGATGAAGCCGGAGTCCACGCTGACGCCGTCGCCGACAAAGCCAATCGATTCCTGACCCGCGGGGGCCTGCACCACCACGCGCACGGGCAGGTTGAACTTGCGCGCAAACTCCAAATCGCGCGTGTCGTGTCCGGGCACGGCCATGATCGCCCCGGTGCCGTAGCTGGCCAGCACGTAATCGGCGATCCAAATGGGAATCTTCTCTTTGTTGACAGGATTGATTGCGAAAGCGCCGGTGAAAACGCCGCTTTTGTCGCGCGCCAGTTCCGTCCGTTCCAGGTCGCTTTTCCGGGCCACTTCCGTCTGGTAGGCGGCGACGGCGGCGCGGTGTTCCGGGGCGGTAATGGCCTCAACCAGCGCGTGTTCGGGCGCCAGGACCATGTAGGTGGCGCCGAACAAGGTGTCGGGCCGCGTCGTGAAAACGGTGATGGACTGCCCGGCGCCGGCCAGCGCGAATTGCACCTCCGCCCCTTCGCTGCGGCCGATCCAGTTGCGCTGCATTTCCTTGAGCGATTCGCTCCACTCGATCTCCTCGAGTCCCGCCAGCAATCGCTCGGCGTAGGCAGTGATGCGCAGCATCCATTGCCGCATGGGCTTGCGCGTGACGGGAAAGCCGCCGACTTCGCTTTTGCCCTCGATGACCTCTTCGTTGGCCAGGACGGTGCCTAATTGCTCACACCACCACACCGGCGCGTGGCTGACGTAAGCCAGGCGCTGGCTGTCGCGGTAGGCCTCGGCGTTTTCGGCGGGGCACGGCAGCGTTGCAATCGGCTCCGCCTTGCCCGTGGCCGGATTAAACCATGAGTTGTAAAGTTTCAGGAAAATCCATTGCGTCCATTTGAAATAACCCGGGTCGGTCGTGTTGATCTCGCGGCTCCAATCGTAACTGAAGCCCAGCGATTTGATCTGCCGTTGGAAGACCTTGATGTTGGCCTCCGTCGTCTTGCGCGGATGCTGCCCGGTGCGGATGGCGTATTGCTCCGCCGGCAATCCGAAGGCATCCCATCCCATCGGATGCAGGACGTTGCGGCCCCGGGCGCGCTGGTAGCGGGCCAGGATGTCCGTCGCCGTATAGCCCTCCGGGTGTCCCACGTGCAGGCCCGCGCCGGAAGGATAGGGAAACATATCCAGGATATAATACTTGGGCGGAAGCTGCTCCGCCTTCGCCGGGCCGCGCAGGCCGTGCCGTTGCGCGAAGGGATGGTTATCCGGAATGGCATCGCCGGGATTCCAGGCCCGGAACGTGGCCTGCGTTTCCCAGAATTGCTGCCACTTCGGCTCGATCAGATCAAAAGGGTATTGTCGCCTCATTAATAAGGCTATTTTTCCTGCGGAATGACCCCTTTGGCAATCAGTTTATGCAACTTTGGCCCGATGACAAATTGGCAATAGCCTTTTTGAGAGTGCCGGTTGTAGTAGTCCTGGTGATGCGCGTCCGCCGGATAAAACTTCGTCAGCGGCACGATTTGCGTCACGATGGGCGCGGAAAAATGCCCCGCCGCCTCGGCTTTGGATTTTTCCGCCGCCGCCTTCTGCGCGGCGTCGCTGTAAAGAATAATGGACCGATATTGCGTCCCGACGTCACTGCCCTGCCGGTTGAGCGTCGTCGGGTCGTGCGCTTCCCAAAAGATTTCCAGCAGTTTCCCGTAGGAGATGACCGCCGGGTCGAATTGGATCTGGATTACCTCCGCGTGCCCGGTGCCCCCGGTGCAAACCTGCGGGTAAGTGGGGTCAGCCGTCGTGCCGCCCGCGAAACCGGAGACGACCGATTTGACGCCGGGGATGCGTTGGAAGACGGCCTCCGCGCACCAGAAGCAGCCGCCGCCGAAGGTGGCCGTTTGCAGTTTGGCCGGGGCCGGAGTCGGACCAGATTGAGCACTCATAGCGAAATAAAGACAAAGACAACACAACAGGAGTCCGGCCACCCTGAGCAACCGGGCCGCCAAGAAATCCGCAACGTGGACGCAAATATTCTTCATCGTTGCGTCAATATAACCTCAAGTGGATGGCTGCGCCAGTTGCGCCATCAGCGCGATGGGTTCCAGGTCACACCTTCCAATGTTCAGCCAGCAGACGCGGGATTAACGGTTCCAATATCCGGTAGGTCAAGCCCCACGCCCTGTGCGAACCAACCCGGTAAAACGGCACGCGGCGCGGCTCCGGCCAGGCATAAAAACTCTCCAGGCCATAGTCGTGCGCCTCCGGTTTGGAAAACCAGGCCACGGGCAAATCAAAGATTTCATCGATCTCCGCGCAAGAAAGCTTCCAATGGCCGGGATGAAGCAGCCTGCCCAGAAATGGAAAAACCCGGAATCCGGTGGTCGCCGTTTCCATCGCCGGCAGGCTGTCCAGAATCTCGACTTCCTCCGCCGGCACGGCGATTTCCTCCGACATTTCCCGCAGAGCGCTGCCGATGATCGACTCATCGCCCAGCTCCGCATTTGCCCCCGGGAAAGGCGATCTGACCGCCGTGGATGCCTCCAGGACTGCGGCGGACGAGAACGATTTTCAGCTCACCCTCCGGGGTTCTGAAGACGGGCACGATCACCGCCGCATCGCGAATTTCCGGGCAGGTTTGCATAAGGTTTAGGGTGGTTTGCCAACGCCTCACGGCCAGCGGATCTGATTGATGAGAAAAGACGATTGCGCCTTGGGCGGAAGGGCTGCGAATCCTGCGCCGAGCAACGGTTGTTGGCGAATCGCGCTCATGTTCTGGCGAACATACCGGAAAGCCGTTCCGGCGTCAAACTGAAAACGACAACTGAAAACGACAGACCAAAAATCGCCTTGAGTGGAGGGGGATAAATAATTAGCTTGCCGTCATGAATACTCAAATGAATCGCCGGGATTTTGTCGCCGGCGCCGCCGCCGGCCTGCTCTGTGCTACCCTGCCGTTGCAAGCCGCCCCTCCCACAGTCCGGCCTATCTCCACCTTTGAAAAACCTCTCCTCTTTCTGAGCAATACTGAGTTAGCCGAGACCATGAGCACGCTCGGGTTCGCCGGCATCGAAGCCGCAGTGCGCAAGGGCGGCCGGGTCATGCCGGAAAAAGTGGCCACTGATTTGCCGCGCTTCCAGGACGATTTGCGCAAGCGCGGGGTCGAGATCACGATTATCGCCACCGACATCAACACCGGCGATCAACCTTATGACGAATTGGTGTTGCGCACCGCCGCCAAGCTGGGCATCCGACGCTACCGCATGATGTTTTACCCTTACGACGTCCGCAAACCGATCCTGCCGCAATTGGACGCGTTCGCCGCCAAACTGCCGGCCCTGGTGGAATTGAACCGCCAATTGGGCCTGACCGCCATTTACCAAATCCATTCCGGCATGGACCGCGTAGGCGCATGCTCATGGGACATCTACAGCCTGATCAAAGGCTTCGACCCCAAGGCGATCGGCATCGGCTTCGATATTCACCACGCGACGATTGAGGGTGGATTGTCATGGCCGATTCAATTCAAGCTGGTGGAATCCCATTTGGCGGCGGTGTACGTGAAGGACTTTGTCTGGGAAAAGGGCGCGGTCAAGGACGTGCCGCTGGGCCACGGCCAGGTAAGCCGCAAATTTTTCGATTTGCTGCGCCAGACCGCCTTCAACGGACCGATTCTCCTCCACGAGGAATATTTCGAGGGCAAGGCACACGAGCGTGAGGTCAAGAAAGCCCTGGCCCAGGACCTCGCCACGCTCCGGTCGTGGCTGTAAATTTAGGAAGAGTTCCCCCACTCTCATCCTACGTTTAAAAAGCCGTGGGTGGTCAGAGCTTGACTTGGTGGGAAATCCCACCATACTGCACTTATGCCAACAATGCTGGAACGCAGAAAGCAGAAAACCGGCCCCAGGGTCGTAGAAGAATACGATGTTGCCGCCGACGCGAAACGGCGGATCAGTCTCCGCCGTGCCAATTCGAAATACTTTCGCGTCAGGCGCCTCTCGAATGGCTCCTTTTTGCTGGAGCCGAGACTCTTGGTTCCGCCCCAGGCCGTCTCTGCTCGGGTGCTGAGAATGCTGGACCGGTCCGCGAGCAACTTGAAGAAGGGCGTGGCCTCGCCCCCTATTGACCTAACGCCGTTCCGCCAAGATTGACCCGGCACTATGCGCTTCCACGTTCGAATGGGCGTGCCCGACATGGCAACCGTGTGGTCCGATTTCTCGTCTCGAAAACTGCAAGGGAAGCTGGATCGGAATGAAGGGCACCTTTTTCTATCACGGATTAAATTGAAGAGAGCGTCTGGCGAATGCGCCGCAGCAGCCTTTCCTCGTTCTTCCGTGTAAGTTCGTGTTCCCAGATGCGGAGAACCCGCCATCCTTGTTGGTGCAAGCGCCGTGCCACAAGGCGGTCGCGTAATTTGTTGCGAGCCAACTTGGAACACCAATATGCGACGTGCGAACGCGGAGAATGCCCATGAAGCGGACAGCCGTGCCAGAAACATCCATCCACAAACACTGCCACACGTACGCGACCCCAGACAAAATCAGGCGAACCAAAGAGACGAGAGGCACGACGCCATCCCGTGATTCGCGCAGCACGGAGCAACGTCACAAGTCTCTGTTCGGTGCTCGCGTTGCCAGTGCTTCTTACGAGGCCCATTATTGCAGAGCGCCGTCTTGATGTAAAAACGTCGGCCATGTCCACGCCTTCATTGTGTATCGGCGGTTTGTTGAAAGGTCAATCGCGACCGCTCGGCGTCACTGGGTTTCTGTAATGGGTCTTCTTGCTAACGGTGAGCGCGACAGTTATTCTGCTTTTCGACGATGCCGTCTCAAGAACATGAAAAAGACACTGCCGAAGAGGTGCAACGCTGCGTTTGCCAGTGCGCCGACGAAGCACTGCGTTTAAAAGCAGCCTCCTTGTTCACCGGGATTGGTGGGTTCGACATTGGCCTCGAACGCGCGGGCTTCGAAATTACCTTTCAATGTGAAATTGTCGGGTGTTATCCAGAAGCTCAAGGTTCCGGACAAGTAATTCTTCACGCTGAACGCCGCGAAGGGTTTACTGAATTATCCTCAAGACGGGTACTCTATTGAAAAACCCATTAATACTAACCAGAACAAGATGTCCAACTGTTGCCCGCTGGGACGGTGACCTAATTGGATGCGGAAGCGCAAATCTAACCGAGGAAGACGATGAAGGATTTATCGACTGCCTTGATTGCGGTTTGTTCTTCAAGCGCGATGCCGCGTTGGAAGCCAGACTTTGCTGCCCGGCTAAACTGTCGAAAGGGAGACGTACTTGCGGAAGCATGAATGTTGTCTGGCACGAGAAAGAAAAGCTTCTGGAGTGTCGCGACTGCGGCAGGCGGTTCTCTATGAATCAAGCAATCAGAAAGGCGCCATCTAAATGAAAAAGCCGACGGGTAGTTGACACGAAAACTACGAAGTCCTGAACCTAATTGGCTATGGACTTGCAAAGTTCGAGGGGCAACTCATCGCCGCACTGGGTTTCAAAACAAAGGGAGCCCTCTTCCACAACCTAATTTGGCGCGGCGTGGCTAAGACGAGGGGTACACTCAAGAATCGTCAAGATTTGTTCAATCCGTTGGTGAGAAACGCAAAAATTGGCTGGTGGCAGAATGGCAACCGGTATCTTCACCGGAAGACGCTGCTCGATTCGCTTTTCGGCGACCTTGATGCTGCTGGATATGCAGCGATGCTGGAAAACTATCTCCAAACGTACTTTCCAATTGCCGGGGAGTTGGCGAAGCCGATTGTCCCAATCTTGAAGAGCAAGTTCAGGCAACTGCAGGAGACGGGAAGTGAGGCCGAGTTGTTCTTTATGAACAATTACCGGACGATTAGCTACTTCGCAAATGGCGCACTGCAAGACGCTCGGCTTTTCGGTGACGGTTATGACTTTCAAATAGCGGTCGAAAGCGACTACTTCCTTGCCGAAGTTAAGGGCGTGCGCAGCAACACAGGTGGAATACGACTTACAAGCAATGAATTCGATAAAGCCTCGGAATTCCGGGGGAAATTCTGCTTGGCAGTTATTAGCAGCCTCGAATCAGTCCCTCGGATAAAAGCTTTCTTCGATCCCTTGAGTGAATTGAAGTTTAGCAAGCAGTCCATCCGAAGCGAGCAAGTGTGTTACTCGATTTCCGCACGGCGCTGGTGAAACACTTCATGCGTCAGTCGGATGCGCGGCTTGCCATCTTTAAGAACGCAATGGCAGTATCCGTTGATGGCGACGCCTGGCAGAATCTCGATGAACATCGGCAAATCGAAAAGGTCATAGACGTGCAACTCGCCTTGTCTGCCTGCAAGCTCATACTCACCACGGCCTCCGCTCGGTCTCAGTGCAATGTTCATTTCAAACAAGTTGTAACAGGCTTGGACTTTTTGACAAGACGCTCCTTGAAATAATGGAATGACGGGAACCAAAAAGGAACAGGTTGGTCAGCTTGATTTTGATGACGACTTTTCCCATAAGCCAAAAGTGCCCAATTTCCGCAGCCGCCGCAAGCTCCGCATGGAGGCTGGAGTGGGAGTAAAATTAAAGGCAAGAAGTGGGCGGCGCGGCAGCGCCGACCCTACCTTCGAATTGACACGTTGGCTGTGGAGGACGGCACAGGGTCTGGATCTTCTCCAGCGCGCTGGCTAGGCCTTGCTGCGCTTCGGGGGAAAGGTCGTCGCTGAAATCGAATTTCACGGCCGGGATGGTGAGCCACCAGGCTTGGGGCGCGTGGCCGAAGACGTCGCGGGCCAGCGCGAGCAGGATGCGCGGGTCGGCGGCGTGGGCCATGATTTGCGCGGAGGCAGCGGGCTTGAGTTCGCGCAGTTGGACTTCGCGCGGCGCATCCACGGCGGCGTCCACGAAAAGGGCGACGCGGGATTGCGAAATAGGGTCGGCTAATTCGGGCGTCAGCAGAGGGCAAACGAGAGCGCGCACGCCGGGATAATTCATGGCCGCGACGGCCTCGGCCGCGCGCGGGCCGGCGCCGTCGTCGCCGCGCAGCGTGTTGCCGTAGCCAATGATGAGTATGTCATCACGGCGGACGGGGGCGGGCGCGCGGTTCATGGCACGACTCAGCCGCGCATGGCTTCGTTCAAGACCGCGCCGTCCGGGCCGATGAGCCGCACGTGCAGCGGCATTTGGCCGACGGCATGGGTCGAGCAACTCAAGCACGGATCGTAGCAACGGATGCCGTGTTCGACGCGGTTGAGGAGCGGTTCGGACAGAGCGTTGTCATGGAGATAATGGCGCGCGATTTGGGCCACGGTATGGTTCATGGCCAGATTGTTCTGGCCGGTGGCCACGATCAAATTGACCTTTTGCAGCAGGCCGTTGCGATCCACGGTGTAGTCGTGGAAGAGGGTGCCGCGGGGAGCTTCGCTCGCGCCCACGCCGCGCAGGCTGTTAATGCCGGCGTCGGCCCGCAAGTCTTCGCTCAACAAATCCGGGTCGTCCAAGGCGCGCTCGATGTGTTCGAGGGAGGCCATGATTTCGATGAGCCGGGCGTAGTGGTAGAGAAACGACGAAGTGACGGAGCCTCGCCCGAGGCTCTTGAAATGCTTGAGGGCGGCGTCCGCCTTGGGCGCGCCCATGCGTTCGCAGACGTTGAGCCGCGCCAGGGGGCCGACGCGGTACATGCCATTAGGGAAGCCCAGGGGCGTGTAATACGGCGACTTGAGATAGGAGGAGCTTTGCACCGATTCGCCGATGAACTCGCCATATTTCCGCGGGTCCAGTTGGTCGTCAATGACGCTGCCGCTGCTGTCCATAAAACGCAAGTTGCCGTCGTAGTGTTCCCAGGAGCCGTCGGGGGTGACCAAGCCCATGAAGAGGGATGGGAAATTGCCGAAGATCTGGATTTCGCGGTGGTGCGTATCCATCGTCTTGTGGAACAGATCGAAGGCCAGTTTGGTGGTGGCGAAGGACTCCGGCAGCCAGGCGCGAATGCGGGCGCGGCCTTCTTCGGTCAACGGATTGCGCACGCCGCCGGGCACGGCCCAGGGAGGATGAATCTTCTTGCCGCCGAGAAGCTCAATGACTTCCTGGCCGAATTGGCGGAGGCGGATGCCGGCCCGGGCCAGGTCGGTGTTGGAGGCGATGAGGCCGAAAACGTTGCGCCGTTCCGGCGGGGTGTCCCAGCCGAGCAGAAAGTCGGGCGCGCTCAAGAGGAAGAAGCTCAGGGCGTGGCTTTGCACGAACTGAGCGAGGTTCATCAGGCGGCGGAGCTTGTTGGCGGCGGGAGGGATTTTGACGGCCATGATGGCATCGCCCGCCTTGGCCGAGGCCAGGGTGTGGCTGACGGGGCAGATGCCGCAAATGCGTTGCGTGATGCCGGGCATCTCGCCAAATGGACGGCCCTCGCAGAATTTCTCGAAGCCGCGAAACTCGACGACGTGAAATTCGGCGTCCGAGACGTTGCCCTCCTCGTCCATGAAGATGCTGATTTTAGCGTGGCCCTCAATGCGGGTCACTGGCTCTATGACGATTCGTTTTGACATCATAATATCCGATTTTTGCCCAGGCCCGGGGCTATCCAAATTTTAGCTGCGTTCCTTCCAATTTCGGTTCGACGCCGGCCAGCATGGGTCCGAGGAGCGCCTTGATGCGGTCGGCGGGCGGCGGACAGCCGGGGAGGAAGTATTCGACCTTGACCACTTCATGCACCGGCATGACGCGGGGCAGCAACGGGGGCACGATGCCTTTTTCCTTCGGCAGGCGCTGGTTGTGCTGGGCGTTGTCAATGTAGGCGCGCTGCAAGACGCTCGCCTCGTTGCCGAGGCCCAGTTGATTGCGCATGGCGGGGACGTTGGCGGTGACGGCGCAGTCGCCGAAAGCCACCAGCACTTTTGTCCGGGCCCGCACTTGATGAAGCAACGCCAGATTGTCCTCGTTGCAGATGGCGCCCTCGATCAGGCACACGTCCACGTTTTCGGGATATTCCTTCGTGTCCATCAGCGGGCTGAAGACCAGATCGATCTTAGGGGCAAGCTCGATGAGAAACTCGTCGAGGTCGAGGAACGACATGTGGCAGCCCGAACAGCCGCCGAACCAAACTGTGGCTAATCTGGGGCGATCCATAATTTTTTTTCCCGTGCGGTGACGATGAATTCGAGTCGGGTGCGGTCGCGTTCCATTTCGGCCACCGTCGAGCCTTTATGGAAGAGCGCGCCGGTCGGGCAGGCTTGCACGCATTTGCCGCAGGAGGTGCAGGAATCGGCCTCGCCCCACGGCTGGTTGAGGTCGGAGATGATGCGGGCTTTGGCGCCGCGGCCGGAGACATTCTTGGTGCCCGCGCCCTCGATGTGCCAGCAGACGCGCACGCAACGGGTGCAAAGAATGCAGCGGTTATGATCCATGCCAAAAAGGCGATGGGTGTCGTCCACGTTCCACTTCGGGAAGCAATAATCGTAGCGCACGTGATCGATGCCCTGGCTCCAGGCAAAGGATTGCAGTTCGCAATGGCCGTTGGCGACACAGACGGCGCAAACGTGATTGCGTTCGGCCAGAAGCAATTCCAAAGTCATGCGGCGATATTTTCGCAGCCGGGCGGAATCGGTTTTAACCTTCATGCCTTCGGCGACTTTGGTGGTGCAGGCCGGAAGAAGTTTGGACACGCCCGCGACCTCCACCAGACAGAGGCGGCAAGCGCCGACGTCATAGACACCGTCCAAGTGACACAGGGTGGGGATTTTCGCGCCGGCTTCTTCCGCCGCCTGAAGAATGGTCGCGCCTTCCTCAGCGCTGATCTGCTGGTCGTTAATGGTCAATGTTTTGGCAGCCATAAAGTATTCCATTACGTTGCCGCCGGGGCGGACGGTTGGTTCGCAGCCCCGTTGCCGGGCGGGCCGCCAGGACCGGACTGGAGCAGCGCCTCATATTCATTGCGGAAGAACCGCAGTGTGCTCAACGTCGGATTCGGCGCGGTCTGGCCAAGGCCGCACAGGCTGGTGCTTTTGACCATGTCGCAAAGCTCCTCCAGTTTGGCCAGGTCGGCTGCGGTCGCCTGACGCCGGACAATCTTGTCCAGCAAATGGTGCATCTGCACCGTGCCCGCGCGGCACGGGACGCACTTGCCGCATGATTCATCCATGCAAAACTCCATGAAAAAGCGCGCGATCTCAACCATGTTGGTCTGGTCGTCCATGACAATCATGCCGCCCGAACCCATGATCGAACCGAGCTTGCCAAGGGATTCGTAATCGACCGGCGTATCCAGATGATTGGCCGGAATGCAGCCGCCGGAAGGCCCGCCGGTTTGCACGGCCTTGATCTGGCCGCCGCCGGGAGCGCCGCCGCCCATATCCTGGACGATGACGCTTAAGGGCGTGCCCATCGGCACTTCGATCAGGCCGGTGTTTTTGATTTTGCCGGCCAGGGCAAAGACCTTGGTCCCCTTGCTCTTGGCGGTGCCAAGGCCCGCGAACCATTCCGCGCCGCGACGATAAATCGGCGGGACGTTGGCGAAAGTCTCGACGTTATTGATAAGCGTGGGACAGCCCCACAGGCCGCTTTCGGCCGGGAACGGCGGACGGGGCCGGGGCGCGCCGCGTTTGCCTTCGACCGATGCCATCAGGGCCGTTTCCTCGCCGCAGACAAACGCCCCCGCGCCGATGCGCAGGTCCACGTTGAAGCTGAAGGGCGATTCAAAAATGCCGGCGCCGAGCAAACCCATTTGCTTGGCCTGCTTGATGGCGATCTGCAACCGGCTGATGGCCAGAGGATACTCCGCGCGCACGTAGATAAAACCCTGATCCGCGCCGACCGCGTAAGCAGCGATGGCCATGCCTTCCAGCACGCTGTGCGGATCGCTCTCCAACACGCTTCGATCCATGAACGCGCCGGGGTCGCCCTCGTCGGCGTTGCAGATAACATATTTCTTGGCCCCGGGAGATTTGGCGACGGTGCCCCACTTCAGGCCGGTGGGAAAGCCCGCCCCGCCGCGACCGCGCAAGCCGCTTCGGTCCATGGCGGCGACGACGTCTTTCGGCTCCAATTCGTTGAGCACTTCATGCAAAGCCTGGTAGCCGTCGGCCGCGATGTAGCTCTCGACGCGCTCCGGGTCAATGACGCCGCTGTTGGCGAGCACAATGGACAATTGCCGTTTGAAAAACGCGGCCTCGGGATCGGTTTGCGCGACGTCGGTATGGCCGCCTTGGAGCGCGGCGACGATGGAGGGCGCGTTTTCCACCGTGACCCTTATGTAAAGAGCATTCTGAGGATCGGCCTGGACAAGCGGGCCTTCGCAGCAAAGCTTCATGCAACCCACGCCGCGCACTTCCACCTGGTCTTGCAAGCCGGCCTCCTGCACCGCTTTGTCCAATTGTTGCTTGACGCCCAGGGCGCCGGAGGACATGCAGCCCGCGGCCGTGCAGCAACGAAGGGTGATTTTTTTCCGCGCGGCCAGTTCTTTGGTCTTGATCTGGAGCAAATCGCCATTAGTCATTTTGCCTCCACTTCTGAATCTGATCGACCACCACTCCGGGGGTCTGGCGCGGAGTCACCGTGCCGTCATAAACCACGGCCGGCGCGATGCCGCAAGCGCCGATGCACCGCGCGGTAAGAAGCGAAATCTGATTATCCGGGGTTGTCTCGCCGGGTTTAATCTTGGTGCATTCCTCGACGGCGGAGAGAATCTTGTCCGCCCCTTTGACGTAGCAGGCCGTGCCCAGGCAAACGACACAAGTGTGTTTGCCCTGCGGCTTGAGGGTGAAAAAATGATAAAAGGTCGCCACTCCAAAAACGCGGCTGGGCGGCAACTTGAGCTTGTAGGCAACGAAGAGCAGCAAATCGTCCTCCAGAAAGCCGAATAGTTCCTGCGCCTTGTGCAGCACCTCGATCAAGGCGTCCTGGCGGAACAGGTGCTTCTTCATGTGGACTTCCAGAATCTTGAAGCGCTTGTCGCCGGAAGCATGTTCGAGAACTGCTTTCAGCCGGCCGTGTTTCTTTTGTGCCATCGTGGCGACCATTTGGTTCCTCGCTTTCTGTTCTTCCGTCTGGCAAAATAATGCCAGCATTCGCGGGCAAGTTACCGTTTGGCCGAAGGGAATAGCAGTACCGAAATTTGTTGATTACTGCCCATATTTTGTTCTTCACTCCCAATTTAGAGTGTGCGTTAGAGTGTTGGGTTTCCCTCCTAATCTTAATCTTAATCTTAATCTTAATCGCTGACACGGAGGAGATTAAGATTAAGATTAGGATTAGGATCAAGATCAAGAACCTCAAACGCGTGTGATTTGACGGACGGGCTGGCGGCTGATATACCTCTGCCACATTCTTCTTTGTGAAGTCGCGCAAGGCCTGGTACGCAGGTTTGATCCTGCTCGTGTTGCTGGCGGTGGTGATTCGCATCCGCTTGCTGGCGCTGCCGTTGGAACGGGACGAAGGGGAGTTCGCCTACGCCGGCCAGTTGATGCTGCAAGGCATCGCCCCCTACAAATTGGCCTTCAATATGAAGATGCCGGGAACTTACGCGGCTTACGCGGTTCTCATGGCCATCTTTGGCGAAAGCCCCTCCGGCATTCATTTCGGATTTCTGCTGGTCAACCTGGGAACGCTGGCGCTGCTCTTCCTGCTCGCCCGGCGGCTTCTGGAAGCCCCGGCGGTCCCGATCTGTTGCGCCGCTTATGTCTTGCTCTCGCTCAGTCCGGCTGTTCTCGGACTGGAAGGGCACGCGACCCACCTGGTCGTCATCCACGCGCTGGGTGGGATTTTGCTGCTCCTGCGCGCTCGGCAAAGCGGCAAAGCCCTGACCTTGTTTCTGAGCGGGCTGCTCTTTGGCCTGGCCTTCTTGTGCAAACAACCCGGCCTCTTTTTTGGAATCTTTGCCGTCGCCATTCTGCTCTGGGACGCGAGGGCGAAGCAGCCGGCGCCGTGGCGAGCCTGCGCCCGAAACATTTTCTGGCTTGGCCTGGGGATGGCCCTGCCGCTGGCCTTGACATGTCTGACGCTTTGGCGGGCGGGGACTTTTGACCGCTTTTGGTTTTGGACGGTGCCCTACGCGCGGGTCTATGGCGGCTTGCAATCGCTGCCCGAGGGATTGGACCGGTTGGGGGTGTTTTTTGCGTTTGGCAGCGACCGTTGGTTTTACTTGATTGGGGCGCTCGGGCTGCTTGGTTTGTTCTGGCGCAAGGCTGCGGCGGAACGGGAGTTCTTTTTCTCGGCGTTCTTCTTTTGCTCCTTCCTGGCGACGGCCTCGGGGCTGTATTTTCGCGGGCATTATTTCATCCTCATGCTGCCGGTCATCTGCCTGCTGATGGGAGACTTTTTGGCATGGCTGGAAGAGCGCCGGGGGCTGCGGGTGGCGCCGGGGGCGCTGTTCGTGGCAGGTTGCCTCTGGTTGGGATGGGAAAACAGGATGGTGTGGTTTCAATTGCCGGTGACCCAGGCGAGCAAGGTGATTTACCTGGCGGAAGCGTTTCCAGAATGCCAGGAGGTGGGAAAATACATCCGCGCGCATTCCGCGCCGGAGGACCGGCTCGCGGTGATCGGGTCGGAGCCGGAGATTTATTTTTACGCGCAAAGGCATTCGGTCAGCGGGTATATTTATATGTATGATCTGGTGCGGGAACAGCCTTACGCGGAAAAGATGCGGGAGGAGTTCATGGGCGACGTCGAAAAGCTCAAGCCGCGCTTCCTGGTGGTGATCAACGCCGGGGCTTCCTGGATGCCGTGGAAGCGCGGCGGGGAGGCGCAGCCGTTTATTGACTGGATCACGGTGTATCCGGGGCAATTCTATGAGTTAATCGGTCTGGCGGCGGTGTATCAAACCAACAGCGCCTATTTCTGGGATCCGGATGGAATTGCCGAACACAAAGACACCGCCTCGTCGGTTTTTCTGTTCCGCAGAAAATAGCAAAGCCCGTAACCCACACCTAAATGGCAGATGTGTTCACAAGGGCAAAGCGGTCGGAAGTAATGGCTGCCATTCGCTCGCGAGGCAACAAAGCGACGGAGCTAAAACTGGCGTCCATTTTGCGCGCCGCCCGCATTACCGGATGGCGGAGGCACCAGCCTCTGCCAGGTCACCCTGATTTCATTTTCTATCGCCAGCGGCTGGCCATCTTTGTGGACGGCTGCTTCTGGCATGGCTGTCGATGGCACTGCCGAATGCCCCACAGCAGAATTCATTATTGGGGGCCTAAGATCGCGGCCAACTGCGCGAGAGACATCGCCGCGAACCGGAATTTGCGCTCGCGCGGTTGGCGAGTTCTCCGCATTTGGGAGCACTCCTTAAAAAACCCAGACCGGGTCTGTACACGACTAAAGGCGGCACTTGCTTCCTGACGCGATACCGCTTAAAAGCTTGCCGTGAGCAATTTGGACAAACCTGGCTTTGAGCAACTCCTCGGCGAACTTTGCAAGCGACTGACGGACGAGTGCATTTCGGGCCGAACTTACGACCAATCCAAAACCTTCGAGAATCGGGTCCGCGAAGTTATTCGCAATCTCCTGGTTCAATGGAAAATGCGGGTGGACTTCTGCCCGCATCCCTACGGATTCCCAGACATCGTCTTAGGAAAATTTGGCGTCGAGGTCAAATTTACCGCAGAAGATACGCTGAATTCTCCAGGCTGTCCGAGGAAGGTCGGATGGAACACGTCCGCAAGTACGCAAAAGCCCGCCTAAAGCCAGGCGAGCGCCTCTGGTGGTTGGAAGCGAATCCAGATGACAGCCATTCTCTGCCAATGCAGGTTAAGCTTTTTGCCAACCTCAGCAAGGAAGACAAACTTAAGATGCGAGGAGAAGCGTCGTTGCTTTGTCCGCAAATCGCAGGCTCCAGTCGCAACAGAACAAAGTATATCGACCCGATAATGTATCTCCTGACCTACCACGGAATTCTGGCGTCACGCGACGCATTTTCGGCAGGCAGCGCTGCGGGACCGGAGCGTGGCGGAATCTATGTGGCGCGGGCGTTGAAGAACGTGCAGCGCCAGATGATCGACGCCGCGCATTACCTTGAAGCAGCGCTGTTCGTCGAGTACTGGGGAAGAAATTTTCCGCCCGCGAGGAGGCTGAAAGCGTGGCTGAAAATGGCCGACGTTTACGCGAAGGTAGCCAACCCACCATGGATACCTTCTGAGGTTCTTTTTCTGGAAGATAACGACCGGCCCTAACCCCTTCTCATTCCAGGCAAGCCAATACCGCGTTCGCGATGTGCCACGCCAGAACAGGCGGCACCGCGTTGCCCACTTGCCGTTCGATCTCCCTCAGCCCAGACACGAAAACGAACCTGTCTGGAAAGGACTGAATGCGCGCCGCTTCCCGCATCGAAATTCGGCGTGGTAGTCGATAGTGGAACTGAATGTTTCCATGGCACTCGGCGCGAATCGTGTAGCCAGGCCTGTCCGGAGCGAGCCGGCGGTTGCCCTGCTCAGGACTCATGTTGGCCAAACTCCAAATATGATTCATCCTCGGAGATGCCGGCAGATTCTTCGAGGTCCCCAATCGCTTCCCTGGCCGTCATCCACGTCGCCACATTGCGTTCTGGCGCAGGAGGCGCAAAATTCTTAACGTCCGGGGCCGTCCCCACAAAAAGCACCCGCTCCCTCGTTTGGGGCACTCCATAATCTGCCGCCCGGTAAAGCTGGTAATGCAAGTTATAGCCAAGCCCCTTGAAATCAGAGACAACCTGTTGCAACCACGCTTCATGGCGCAATAGAGCCTTTACGTTCTCGGCCACAAAAACCTTCGGCTTCAACCGTTTTATAGCCTCCACCATCGCCTTATATAGGCCGCTCCGAGGGCCGTTCACACCCGCCCTCTTGCCGTTGACCGAAATGTCCTGGCACGGAAAACCGCCGACCAGCACATCCGCACTCTGAGGCATTGAATTGATCAAGCTCCAAACATCCCCACGGTGAATGTCATGCCCCAAGTTACGCCGATAGGTCTTGCAAGCCTCGCCATTCAGGTCGTTCGCCCAAATTATCTCAAATGGGAGCGACCGATAACGACGCCCGAACACCTCGAACCCGCCAGTAAAGCCCAAGTCCATTCCGCCGCAGCCAGAAAACATCGACACCACCGAATGGTTCGCGCCCGATTTTCCGTTTCTGTTCAGCGGCGCCATTGCAGACGCGGCTTGCCCAAACTCCTCTCGGACCACCAAGGGGTCGCTATGTTTGCTCCTCCCGTACTGAACTTGCCGGAAGAAGGACGGCTGTTTCTTCTCTTCGCAGTATTCTTCCGCAACCTTCATAAACCAATCTTTAAGAGTGCTTCCTGATAGCGAAAGCGCCGCGTAAAGCCGCCGCTTCAACTCTGGTTGAACGTCAATAACGACCCGTCCTGATTCGCCGTGATGCGTCATGCGCATAACGTTACCTAAGTAACATAAACTGCGCAAGGACAAAGAAGAACACTTACTTTGCATTTCTCTTCGCTCATCATTCCTCCGCGTTGGAAAAATTGTCAAAAATATGCTTGCAAGAGCTGGGGGATGCGCCATAATCACCCACAAGATTTGCGATTAGTCCCTATGAAAACAACATGGTCCTTTCTTTTCGGCTTGCTGCTCCTGTCCGTTACGACGACGCAAGCACAATTCACATACATAACCAATGGCGACGGCTCGATCTCCCTCACCAAGTACACCGGTTCGGGCGGCGCCGTGACCGTCTCCAACTTCGTCACCGGCATTGCCACCAATGCGTTCTATTTCTCCACCAACTTGACCGGCGTCACGATACCCGACAGCGTCACGAGCATCGGAGACGGGGCCTTCGAGGAATGTTCCAGCCTGACCAACGCCTCCTTGGGCAACTTCCTCACCGGCCTCGGAAATTATACCTTCGAGGACTGCACCAACCTGGCCAGCATCACCCTTCCCGACACCCTCACCAACATCGGAATCCAGACGTTCCAAGGCTGCACCGCGCTGACCAACGTCACCACCGGCAGCAGCGTGGCCAGCATTGGCGACTGGGCGTTCTATGAATGCTTCAACCTGGCCAGCTTCACCATTCCCAGCAGCGTCGCCACTATCGGGAATTATGCGTTCCAGGATTGCTACGGACTGACCAATGTGACGATTCCCAGCGGCGTCACGACTATCGGGACCAACACCTTCCAAGGCTGCACCGGCCTCTACAGCGTCACGATTCCCATCACCGTGACCAGCATCGAAGACTGGGCCTTCCAAGGCTGCACCGGCTTGACCAATTTCACCATCCCCTACAGCGTGGCCAGCATCGGCAGCGGCGCCTTTGGCTGGTGCGGCCTGATCAACGTCACCATCAACGACGGCGTCACCAATTTCGGGGACGATGCGTTGCAATTCTGCTCCAGCCTGGCCAGCCTCTCCATCCCCGGGAGCGTCGCCAGCATCGGCAAATATGCGTTCGCGGATTGTTTCAGCCTGACGGCGATCAACGTGAACACCAATAATCCGGCGTTTTCGAGCATGGCCGGGGTCTTGTTCAATCAGAACCAGACCACGCTCATCCAGTACCCCTTGGGCAACAGCGCATCCTTCTATGCGATTCCCAACACCGTCACGAGCATCGGCGAAGCTGCGTTCGATCATTGCACCAATCTGACCAGCATCGCCATCCCCAACAGCGTCACCAACATCGGAACCAATGCCTTCAATTCTTGCACGGGTCTGACCAACCTCTCAATCGGCAACAGCCTCGCCACCATCCGCGATGGGGCGTTCAATCTTTGCACCAATCTGGCCAGTGTGGTTATCCCCGCCAGCGTCACCAGCCTCGGCACCAATGCCTTCTCCTACTGCGGCAGCCTCAAGGCGATATATTTTCAGGGAAATGCGCCCGGAACGAATACGACGGTGTTCGTTGGGGATACTATGACCGCCTATTATCTGGCCGGAACCACCGGGTGGGCAGCGACCTACGACGGCATCACGGCCGTGAAATTGAACGGCATAACCTTCAACGCAAGTCCCACCACCGGCGTGGCGCCACTGACAGTCAACTTCACCTCAGCATCCGTGGACAGCGTCGGCAATACCATCAATACCTGGAACTGGACCTTTGGCGACGGTTCGACCGGCAGCGGTCAGAATCCATCCCACACCTACGCCACCGCCGGCACGTTCTCCCCCGCCCTTCTCGCGACCAACAGCTCAAACGCAAAGGTTCTTGGCGTCAGCTCTGCGACCATCACTGTCGCGCCGCCGCTCTGCATTGGGGGTTGCAGCGTGAGCGGGGCAAATCTGGTGCTCAATGGGGCAAATGGGGTTTCAGGCGCGACCTATTTCGTGCTCATGAGCACGGATATGACGCTGCCCTTGAGCCAATGGACGCCGGTTGCGACCAACACCGTGAGCACCAGCGGGAATTTCAGCATCACCATCACCAACACCGTAAGCCATAACGCCCCGCAACAGTTCTACATTTTGCAATCGCATTGACGCCGCCGTGAATTGAACCTCAAAAAAAAGCAGTTTGAGCCACAGATGCGCACAGATAGACACAGAAGGAATTGCGGAAAAAACAGGATTCATCTGGCAGGTGAAAGACTTTCTTCAGAAGAAATCTGTGTCAATCCCTGCCCTCAGTAGGCCTTGCGAAGGAGGGTGTGTTAATCTGTGGCTGCCGCTTTTTTCGTGAAGTCCAACCGCCGTATTTCGGTTGAAGCCCGCTGCTAATGGACTCGATACCCGCCGTCGCCGAGGCTATGGCGGGCAGAATTTAGACGCGTTCGCCCTGAGGTTAATCCCCGGCCTTGATCGTCCACATGCCTTTCATGGTGCCAGCCAAGGCTTGGGCGATGGTGCCCGTGCCCAGTGTTTGCTGCCAGGTCAAACCCGCGACGTGATTGTCGTGGAAGAGATAATTGAACTTGTACCCGTGAGTCTGGTAAATCGTGGCTCCGGTGTTCCACGAGTCATTCGGATCCAGTTGGTACGCGGCGCCGGAATCAATGCCCGCATTTTTGTTAGTTGGCCCAATGCAGGTGGACTGCCAGGCATTTCCCGCCGCATTATCGCTGTCAGGATGTTCGCAAAGCAAAATCGTTCCCGCCGCATCCTGGATGATCTTGGTCGGATAACCCGGCGCATGAAAATCTATGCCATTGCTGGTAGCACCGGTATTATCTTGCGTTTGCTCTTGCCAATAAACACCGATACCGTCCTTTGGTGTTGGCAGCGTTGGGTAGCATGGCGGCTGGCAACTCGGGTAGGTGAGACAGCCCCCGCTGTAACCGGCAGAGAGGCCGGTATGGTTCATCGAATAACTTCTTCGCGAGGTGGGATCGTTTGGGCCAAAGATCATCGGCGCGCCATCAGCAGGGCAGGCGATAATTTTAGGGGCGACACCATGGCCAAAGTTCCTTGTGGGTTCCCATCCTGCAATTTGTTGAAACGAGTCAAGGTTGCCTCCAACATAGTGGTTGATTAAACTGTCCCAACTGTGAGGCCCGCCATCCATGGGGCTTTGGGCTTCCAATGCGGCGGGCGGGAACAATTGTTTGTTGCCATCGGCATAAGCATTGATGCCCAAACCCAGTTGCTTCAGATTGTTGGCGCAGACCGATGTCTGCGACCGTTGCCGTGCTCCGGTCAGCATGAGGAGCAGCATCCCGGCCAAAACCGCGCTGACCGCAACGACCATCACCAACCCGATCAAGGTGAACGCTCTTGGCGATTGGATTTTCAAATGGTTCTTCATAAAAATGTCCTTCTCAATTCTGCCAGAAGTCAATCCCCGGCCTTAATCGTCCACATCCCTTGCTCGAGGCCGCTCATGGAAAGGTTGAGGACTCTTGTCGGCAGCGGTAGTTGTGAGCTCAAGGTTTGCTGCCAGGTCAAACCCGAAACGTGATTGTCGTGAAAGAGATAGTTGAACTTATTCCCGTGAGCCTGGTACGTCATGACTCCGTTATTCCACGGGTCATTCGGATCCAGTTGGTAGGCAGCACCAGAATTCAAGCCGGAACTTGTGTTGGTGGGACCAAGGCAAGTGGACATCCAGGCACTTCCCGCCGCATTATCGCCGTCAGGATGTTCGCACAGCAAAATCGTCCCCGCCGCATCCCGGATAACCCGGGTCGGATAACCCGGCGCATGAAAGTCTATTCCTGCGCCCGTGGTTGGATTTTGGGTTTGCTCTTGCCAGAGGACGCCAATACCATCGACGGGCGTTGGCAGCGTTGGGTAGCTTGGCGCCTGGCACTGCAGTGAAGTGACGTTGAGCTGGGCGTCATTCATGGAATAACTCCTCCGCGCGCTGGAGAGGGAAGAGCCTCCCGACGAGCCTTGAGGGCGAGGCACGGTATCGGCAGGACAGGCGATAATTTTAGGCGCAGTGCCTGAGCCATTGGTGCTCACTAAAGGCTCCCAACCGGCGATCAATTGGTTCGTGGAAAGGCTGCCTCCAATATACTTGTTAATCAAGCTGTCCCAACTGTGAGGTCCGCCATTCACCGGGTTTTGCGCTTCCAGTCCTGCGGGCGGGAACAACTGTTTGTTGCCATCGGCATAAGCATTGATGCCCAGTCCCAGTTGTTTCAAGTTATTGGCGCACACGGATGTCCCGGACACTTGCCTGGCTCTGGTCAGCATGGGGACCAAAAGGAGGGCCAGAAAGGCGCTGACCGCAATGATCATCACCAGCCCGATTAGAGTGAACGCCTTCGACGATTGGATTTTCAAATGGTTCTTCATAAAAATGTTTTCTCAATCCCCCGCCTTGATCGTCCACATTCCAGCCAGGTTGAGTTTTGCGGCTTGTGCAGGTGTGCCTGTGCCGAGCGTTTGCAGGTAAGTCAGAGACTGGACGTGATTATCGTGAAAAAGATACTGGAACTTGTTCCCGTGAGCTTTGTAAACCTGAAAGCCATGGTTTTGTGTCCCGCTGGTGGGTGATGGCACGTAGGTTGCATCCAATTGGTAATTGTTTACATCAGTTCCGGTGCCGCCGCCGCTGGTGCCGTCGCAGTAAGGACCCACACAAAAGGCGGGCCAGCTATTTCCCGCATAGTTTTCGTAGTCAGCCAATTCCACGAGCATAAGCGTGCCCGCGGGATCCGCGATCACCCTGGTCGGATAACCCGGCACATTCCAAGGCGCGCCTGTCCAATCCACCCAGGTTCCCCCCATCCAAATGACGCCAATACCATTCTTGACTGGCGGCAAGGGGTAATTCGGCGGATTGCATGTTACTACGCTATTGAACCCGTCGTTCGCAACCATGGCATAGCTTCTGCGTCCGATGTGGCCCAAAAACGCGCCCCATCCGTCCTGAGGAAGGGTATCGGCCGGACAGGCCAAGACTTTAGGACTGACGGCCGGAGGCAACGACCCGCTGCACAACTGCTGCGCTGTGGCGGTGCCTCCGATATAGCGGTTAATTAAAGAGTCCCAGGGTTGTTGAGTGCTTTCCGTGGCTGGTGTCAGACAAGCCGGCGGGTAAGCTTGCTTGTGGTCATCGGCATAAGCGTTGATGCCCAAGCCGAGTTGCTTCAGGTTGTTGGCGCAGACCGATATTTGCGACCGTTGCCTGGCTCCGGTCAGCATGAGAAGCAGCATCCCGGCCAAAACCGCGCTGACCGCAACGACCATCACCAACCCGATCAGAGTGAACGCCTTCGGCGTTTGGATTTTCACGTTGCTCTTCACAAAAAAACGGTCTTCCTCATCAATTCACCACGGTGTCCCATACAAAGCGATTTCATTTATAGCCGTTGCCGTCCAACAAGACAAGCAAATAAAACTTGTCAAAATTTGCTCCCGGCGGTATCCGTCACGGCGATCTAATTAAATATGACCGCCATACTCTTCGGCTGCTTCGTTGGTTTTCTGACCTGGTTCCTGATGCGTTATCTGGCCGCCGGGCTTTACACCGTCAACCAGAACGAGCGCGCGGTGAAAACCAGTTTTGGCCGCGCCGAGCGCGTCGGCGAGGCCACCACGCTGGAGGACCCGATCGCCGAGTCGTTGAGCGGCGAGGAAAAGGAGCGTTACGCTTATCCGCAAGTGCGGGTGATTCCGCCGGGCGGGCCTTACTTCAAATGGCCTTGGGAAAGGATCCACAAGGTCTCCGTCGCCACGCAGACGATCAACATGGCCACGGACCCGGAGGATCCGGCCGCGAATTACAACGGCACCATGCTCGAGGCCGTGACCAAGGATCAGCTCAACACCGGGTTGAAAGGGCAAATCCGCTGGCACGCCTCGGAACGCAATCTTTACGCCTATTTGTTCGGAGTCAAACACCCCATCACCCATGTCATGGGCTACTTCATCTCCGTGCTGCGCGAGCGCATCGCCAATTTCGAAGCGCCGCCGGCGGCCAAGACGGCCGATGAAGCGGCGCCGCACCTGGGATTGGCCACCGCCACCATTGGCATTTCCATCAATGACCTGCGCAAGAATCTGAGCGACATCAACGATCACATGGCCCTCGAGTGCGCCCAATCAGCGGCCCGTTACGGCGTGGCGCTGGACGCCTCGCTTATCACGGGCATTGATCCGCCGCCCGAAGTGGAGTCGGCCCTGGCGGCCATCAACACGGCCTACAACCAGGTGTCGTCGGACATCAGCCTGGCCCAGGCCGCCGCCGACCAGAAGATCGTGCAGTCCAAACGCGCCGTCGAAATCGAAACCCTCAAAGCGCAGGCCGAGACGCAACCGCTCATCGCGTTGGCGGAGCAATTGGGCGCGTTGAAAACGAGCGGGGCGGGCGCCCTCGAAGCCTACATCCGAAACGTGCGCCTCAAACTCTTCAACGAAGCCAAATCCGTCATCCTGGAGGTGAATCGTGAATAATTTCTTCAGCGCGACAGCCGCCTTGCATTTTTGTTTCGCGGCGGTGGCGACGTTCTTCGGCCTGCTGATCGCCGTGCCGGTTTTATTTGGCCTGATCCAGTTGCTGGGGTTTTACACCACGGTGGAGGAACGGCAGTGCAAGGTCTATGTGCTATTCGGCAAGGTGGTGGCGGTGCTGGACCAACCGGGGCTGCATCTGCTCATTTTCAAGCTCGGCCTCAAGGCCCCGCTGGCCAACCTGCTCGGCAAATGCCACGTCCTGGACTTGCGCCTGGACCAGGAATACCTGCGCAGCACGCCGGTCAATTCCGAGGAAGGGGCGCCCATGGGCATCGGCGTCTGGTACGAAATGGTCATTAGCGACCCCGTGGCCTTTCTCTTCAAAAACGCCGACCCGCGCGGCTCATTGGCGGCCAACGTGGGCAACTCGACCGTCCGCTGTTTGAGCAACCTTAAGCTGGCCGACATGATGGAAAACCGCCATCCCATGAGCCAGACGGTGCGGGTGGAGGTTTCCCCGCAATCGCAGGAGTGGGGCTACAGCCTCGGTTCGGTTTACATCCGCAAAGTGCATTTTCGCGACATCGCCATGACCAAACAGATCGAGGAGAAGGTCGTCAACCGCCTGCGTCAGGTCACCGGCGCGATCAAGCAGGACGGCGTCAATCAAGTCAGCATCATCGCCAGCACGGCGGAGCAGAAAGCGGCCATTGAATTCGCCAAGGCTGCGGCCATGCGCCCGCAGATCGTGGGCGCGGCCTTGCAAAAAATCTCGCAGGACGCGGACATCTCCCGGGCGTTGTTTGAAACGCTGGAAACGCAGAACATCATCGAAGGCCAAGCCGTCATCACCTTGATCCCCAAGAATGCCAATTTGTTAGGCCAGCTCGTGGCGGCCAAAGGAAGCCCGAAGGCGGAGGCGGAGGTCAAGCGCGTCCCGGCCAAATAGAGGTTTGGGGCGGTGGGGACTTTCAGCCGGACTAGTTAATGCACAACGGGCGACCCATCGAGAACGCCGAAAAATCGCGGTTGACAATTATCGCATGTTTGCGATAGGTTACCAAGTGTTTATCGTATGCCGCAAACAAGGCTGCTTTTCTTTCAGGATGCCAATGGCACTGCTCCCGTGTGGGAGTGGCTCAAAGACTTGCGGGCAAGGAACTCGAAGGCATATGCCAAGTGTGCGGTTCGCATTCGCCGGTTGGCGGAATTCGGCCATGAATTGCGACGGCCCGAAGCCGATTTGCTGCGAGACGGCATTTACGAGTTGAGAGCAAGGCTTGGCACGGTCAACTACCGGATTCTGTATTTTTTTCATGGCCGGAATGTCGCCGTGCTGGCGCATGCAATAACTAAAGAAAATGAAATACCGGACGTCGAGATCAACAGGTCGGTGCAACGCAAGCGAACGTTCATTGCCAGCCCTGCGGATCACACTTTTATAGGAGACATCGCACATGCATAGCCAAAAAACTCAAAAGCGCACCAGTGACGCACTGTCGCTTGTGGATGAACTCACCGGGAAGAGCCGGGAAATGGCTGGATTGATCGAAAAAGAACAAGCCAATCTGGACGTTGCCCGGAAGATTTACGCACTTCGTACTAAGGTTAAACTCTCGCAGGCCGAGCTTGCGCGCAAAGTCGGCACGACTCAATCTGTTATATCCCGACTCGAAGATGCGGACTACGACGGCCACTCTCTAGACATGTTGCGCCGCATTGCCTCCGCGTTGGAGAAGCGGGTCGAAATCCGTTTCCTGCCAAGCCGCAAGCTGCAGCACGCTTGATGGATTTTTAGACATTTTTGGACAGGATGGGGAAGGGATAAAGAATGGATTCCAAAGATCTCGACGGCAATGTGGTTGTCTTGGAGCCAGACGTGGCCAGGATTTTCTCCGACGTCCAAACCTTGAGCTATTCACTCCGTGCCCTGGCATAGGGTTTATGTCGGCCAAAGATTTCTCTTGCGGGTGGAGCGCGGCTCGCAAATTGTAAGCTGCAAATTGTCCATGAAATGAACGCTCCAAGTCAGCCAGTCGATTTTCAACGCCAGGCGCGGCAGGAAATGATCCGCGAAGGGTTCCAACCCGATTTTCCGCCGCCGGTTCTCAACGAAGTCCGTTCGTTGCAACCCGCCGCCGTCCCGGACGCCGACGCGCGCGATTTGCGCGAACTGCTCTGGTCCTCCATCGACAACACCGAGTCGCGCGACCTCGACCAGATCGAGTGGGCCGAGCGGTTGCCGGACGACAAAATCCGCGTCCTGGTTGGCATCGCCGACGTGGACGCGGTGGTGCGCGGCGACTCGGCCACCGACGCGCACGCCCGCGCCAACGCCACCTCCGTCTATCCCGGCGGGCCGGTTTTTGCGATGCTGCCGGAACGGCTCTCCACCGATCTGACTTCGCTGGGGCCGGACGCCGACCGGCAGGCGATGGTGATGGAATACGTCGTCGAACGCGACGGGCAGGTTGCCAGCTCGAACGCGTGGAAGGCGCTCGTTCGCAACAAGGCGCAGTTGAACTACGAGCAGGTCGGAAACTGGTTGGAAAGCGCATCGCCCGTATCGACCGCGCCGTTCAAGACAGCGGGCCTGGCGGAACAACTGCTTCTGCAACACGAGGCCAGCCAGCGCTTAAAGGCCCTGCGCAAGGAGCACGGCGCGCTGACTCTGGGCGGCGTGGAAAGCGCGCCCATTGTCGTCAATAATAGTGTTCACAGCTTTGCCATCGAGCGCGACAACGCCGCGCGCGAACTGATCGAGAACTTCATGGTCACGGCCAACGTGGCCATGGCCGGGCTGTTGCGCGGGCGCAACGCCCTTTGCCTCCGCCGGGTGGTGCGGACGCCCAAGCGCTGGGACCGCATCCAGGCGCTGGCCGCCCAGACGGGCGCGAAATTGCCCGACAACCCGGACGCGCGCGCGTTGAACGATTTCCTCGCGCAACGCCGGCAGGCCGACCCGGACCATTTCCCGGAGTTGTCGCTGGCCGTGCTCAAGTCCCTCGGCCCCGGCGAATACGCCGTGGAACATCCCGGCGGCGAGCACGAAGGCCACTTTGCCTTGGCGGTGGACGATTATTCTCATGCCACCGCGCCCAACCGCCGTTACGCCGACCTGACCATGCAACGCCTTTTGAAAGCCAGCCTGGCCGGCTCCCCTGCCCCGTTTTCGGAAACCGCTTTGTCGGATTTGGCCGCGCATTGCACCGAACGCGAAGCCGCCGCGCGGCACGTCGAACGATTCATGAAAAAGGTTGCCGCCGCCATGATGCTGTCGTCCCAGGTGGGCCGGGTTTACGACGCCATCGTCACCGGCGTTTCGCCCAAGGGCACCTTCGCGCGTTTGTTGACTGCGCCGGCCGAGGGGCGAATGATGCGCGGAGAGCGCGGACTGGACATCGGCGACAGGATCCGCGTCCGCCTGGCCGGAGTGGATGCCGCCAAGGGATTCATCGATCTGGAGAAAACGGGTTAGAAGCGCGCGCTGGCGGCGACGCCGTAAAGCCCGGGGTCGCCCGGCTGGAGGACCAGCGGGCCGGCGTCCAGGTTCAGCGCGTTGTTGTAATAATGTGTGTCAAATATGTTCTTCGCGAAAAGATAAATCTCAAAGTGTTTGCTCTCGTAACCGATCTGGGCGTTGGCCAGAAAGTAGGCATCTTGGTTGACGGGGCCGCTGGCCACGTTGAAGGAGTCGTCCAGGTGGTAGCGCCCAACCCCGAGAACCTCGCCGCGAACGTAAACATGCCACCACGGCAAACGATAGCGCGCTGAGACATTGGCCGTGAATTCCGGCACAAAGCTGATCGGCTTTCCGTCCAGATTCAGTCCGCCCGCCGCCGCCGGTTCGGTGAACCGGCCATAGTGGGCGTCGGTGTAGCCCGCGCCCGCCGAAACATCCAGGCCTTTGATGGGTCTGGCGGTCAGCTCCAATTCCGCGCCGTAAAGATCGGCGCTATGGGCGTTCAGCATGTAGGCCTGCGTGGCATCCATCGGATCCGGGTTGATGCGGTAAGTTTGGTAATTGTCAGCCACGGTGTAAAACAAAGCGGCGTTGGCGGACAATTTGTTATCCAGCCAGGAGGACTTGGCTCCCAACTCAAATTGCCAGTCTCGCTCGGGACTGAATTTGCTCAAAGCAGGGGTATCCACGTTGGGATTGAATCCGCCGCTTTGGTAACCCTCCGTCGCGCTGGCGTAAGCTTCCAGGGTTGGGGTGAAATGCCAGGCGACGGCGAACTTGGGCTGCGCGGCCGTGAATTCGTCCGACAAATTCGCCGGGAAAACGAAACCGCCTTCCGAGGGCGGATAGAAATCGGTGCGCTGCATTTTCCGGTAATCGTAAGTCAGCCGCAATCCGGCCGTTAGATCCAATTTCTCCCCAACCGTGTATGTCCCCTGCCCAAAAAGCGCATAGGTGTCGCTTTGAGAATCGGAAATCGTGGAATTGAGACCCGGCGGAAAGGGAAAGAACCCGAGGCTGCCGGAATCGTCGCGCAGATCGCCATTGGCGTAGTAAAGGCCGGCGCGCCATTTCAAGGCGGCGGTCGGGTCCGGCGATTCCACGCGAAATTCCTCCGTCCATTGCTCGAGCCTGGGAGCATTGAACCCGTCCTCCAGGTTGTAAGGGGAAAAATCGAAATCTTGCAGCAAATTTTGCCGCCATTCGCGGTGCGTCAGCACGGACGAAACGCGCACCGAACCGCCGTCGTAGCCGATTTTGAGGGCTTGATCCAGTGTATCCGTATCCACGTAGCCATCGAGATTGCGCGAAACATTAAAAGCACTTTTGTCCGAGCCGGGCAGGTAGGTCGGAACGAAACCGTCATTGTCGCGGCCTGCGTCGGCCATAAGGGTGATGTTCCACGGGTCGCTGGGCGTCCAGCGCAACACACCGCGCAGGCCCAGCGTCTGTTGGGCATCCGGACGGCCGCCATCGAAACTATTGCGAACGAAACCGTCGCGCAAGGAGTCCAGGCCGTTGACTCCGAAAAAGAGCTTGTTGGTCACGATCGCGCCGCTGACGCCGATCTGGTAGTCCTGGGCGTTGTAATTGCCGTAGCTGGCTTCGGCGTAACCATGCGTCTGATTTTGCGGTTGGACGGTCAGCACGTTGATGACGCCGCCGACTCCGCTGGCACCGTAGAGAGTCCCCTGATCGCCGCGAATGAACTGGATTTCCCGCGCGTCAAAAAGCGCCAGCCCGCGCGAATTCATGTCGAAGTAAGGCACGCCATCAACGTACAGGCCAACAACCGGCTCGCCGACGCCGAAATTATTCTCGCGAAAGCCGCGTATGGAAAACCTGGGCGTCCGCTGATCATTGCCGTCGAAGACCGAAAGGTTGGGCGTCTGCGCGGTCAAATCGCGCGTGGAGGTAATTTCGCCCACCTGCACCTCATCCCCCGACACGACAGTGACGGCGCTGGAACTGGACTGCGGAATGGCCGCGACCGCCGCGCCGGTTACGGTGACGGGCGCAAGTTGAGTGGGAGAACCGGAATTTTGAGCGGACGTCTGTAGCGCGGACAAAGCCGCACAGGCGAGGATCAGCGAAATACAAGCGCTCGGACTTTTGCAAAACATGGGCGGATAAAATCAGATTCAAGGGCAATGGCAAGAAGAAACCAGGCCTTTTACAGTCTAATATATATCACAATGCGCAGGCTTTGACGAGCGCGGACTTGATGGCCTTTAATTCCGTTTCAGGCAAGACGCCAAGGCGCTTTTCAAATCGAATCGAGGGAAGCGCCCCAATGCCCTGCGCGTTGGCCACGGACTCCGGATCGAGAAAAGGTAGATGGCCGAGAGGCACTTCCAGTTCGCTGCCACGATTTTGCCGCGTGATAGGGACGTGGATAATAAGCGAACGCGGCGCGTTGAGGTTATCTGCCAGCAGCACCACCGCCGGGCGAGTCTTGGCCGCCATACCCATGTCCACCAACCAGACTTCACCGTGGCGCGGATTCATGGGCGTCGAGAATGTCCAAAACTTCCTGTTCTACTTCCCGCGTGGGAAGCATATCGGCCCACTCTTCCGCTTCTCGCTGGCGCGTGAGAAATCTCAAGTAGTGCCAAAGCTCGCGCAGCACGGGTTCGGGCTGGTTCTTGATTTCCGAAAGCAGCATTTCCTGAGTGCTCATGATGCTAATTATCCACAAAAATCAAAGCCGGGCAAGTTGCAAACATGCCTTGCGATAAATAGACGCCGGCTCATCAAGCCCCGGTGTAAATCTCCCCTCCCCCTTGCACAAACTCCCGCGACTTTTCCTCCAGGCCGCGCCGCACTGCCTCTTCCTCCGAAAGTCCCTGCTCCGCCGCGAATTTCCGCACGTCCTCCGTGATCTTCATGCTGCAAAAATGCGGGCCGCACATGGAACAAAAATGCGCCGACTTGGCCCCTTCCTGCGGCAAGGTCTCGTCGTGAAATTCGCGCGCCGTCTCCGGGTCCAACGACAAATTGAATTGGTCCTCCCACCGGAATTCAAAGCGCGCCTTGCTCAAAGCGTTGTCGCGGAGCTGGGCGCCGGGATGGCCCTTGGCCAAATCGGCGGCGTGCGCGGCGATTTTGTAGGCGATGACGCCATCCTTGACATCTTTCTTGTTCGGCAACCCCAGGTGTTCCTTGGGCGTCACGTAGCACAACATGGCGCACCCATACCACCCGATCATGGCCGCGCCAATCGCGCTGGTGAGGTGGTCGTAGCCCGGGGCGATGTCCGTCGTCAACGGCCCGAGCGTGTAGAACGGCGCCTCGTGGCACCACTCCAATTGCTTGGTCATGTTTTCGTGGATCATCTGCATGGGCACGTGGCCGGGACCTTCGTTCATCACCTGCACCCCGTGCGCCCAGGCCCGTTTGGTCAAATCGCCTTGCGCCTGCAATTCCGCGAATTGCGCCTCGTCGTTCGCGTCCGCGATCGAGCCGGGACGCAGTCCGTCGCCGATGGAAAAACTCACGTCGTAAGCGGCCATGATCTCGCAAATATCATCCCAATGCGTGTAACAGAAATTCTCCTGGTGATGCGCCAGGCACCATTTGGCCAGGATCGAGCCGCCGCGGCTGACAATGCCCGTGGCGCGCTTCGCCGTCAGCGGGATAAAACGCAAAAGCACGCCAGCGTGAATCGTAAAATAATCGACCCCTTGCTCGCATTGTTCGAGCAGCGTGTCGCGATAAATCTCCCACGTCAAATCCTCCGCCTTGCCGCCCGCCTTCTCCAGCGCCTGGTAAATTGGCACCGTGCCGATCGGCACCGGCGAATTGCGCAGAATCCACTGCCGCGTGGCATGAATGTTCTGGCCCGTGGACAAATCCATCACCGTGTCCGCCCCCCACTTGATGGCCCAGCGCATCTTTTCCACCTCCTCCTCGATGCTCGAAGCGACGGCGGAGTTGCCGATATTGGCGTTAATTTTGACCAGGAAATTGCGCCCGATAATCATCGGCTCCAATTCGGGATGATTGATGTTGCACGGAATGATGGCCCGCCCGCGCGCCACTTCCTGCCGCACAAACTCCGGCGTGATCCGCGCCGGAATGGCAGCGCCAAACGCCTGCCCCGGGTGTTGCCGCGAAAGTCCCCCCCAGCCGCCCCTTCACCGCCCCCGTCTTCGCGAATCGCGATAAATTCCATCTCGGGCGTGATGACGCCTTGCCGCGCGTATTGCAATTGGGTGACAACTTTGCCGGCCTTGGCGCGCAACGGCCGCCGCCGCGGCATGTCCAAAGCATCCAGCTTGGAATCCGAAGCGATTCCGTTGGAATGCGGGCCGGCGCCTTCCGCGGCCACCGGCTGCCCATCAGCCTCCTCGACATCGCCGCGCTCCAGAATCCAATCCCGGCGCAAGGCGGGGAGACCATCGCGAACGCTGCCCGCGAAATTTTCATCCCCCCAAGGCCCGCTGCAATCATAAACGCGGACGGCCTTGTTAGGTTCCGACCGGCCATTAGGCGCTTGGGTCGGCCGCAAAGTGATTTCGCGCTGCGGCACGCGGATGCCAGGATACAGCGTGCCCGGCACAAAGACCTTCTTGGAATCAGGCAGCGCGTCGCTGCTATGAGGCTCGAACGAATTATTGGTGGCAATCATAAACCAGTGCGGCGGCGCGGACGGTGGCAGCGTTTCCTTCGCCAGCATGATCTGGATCAGGTTCAACGGGTCATTTGCTTCCGCAAAACTCTCAGCCCCTGCGCCACCGCGGCACCGGCTCCCCGCACTTTGCCAACGCTACCGCACCGCCCGTGGCCCGTCAAGCCCGCCCAACTTGATCTATTCCTCCCGCAGAGGCGCAGAGTGCGCAGAGAGAAACATTTCTTAATGTCTGTCCCTGCGAAATCCCTTTCTTAACGGGTCTGGGAAACGCTGCGTGCCGTTGGAGATGAACAGATTTGAGCACAAATCCCCATTTCCATCTCTGCGCTCTCTGCGTCTCTGCGGGAGCCTGGTGCCGCATTCGCGAACGACCGCCGCCGCACCAACGACACAATGGTCAACGACCGTGCAACCAGGGCAGACGTGTCTAATTATTTCTTCGCTGTTTCGGCAAGTCTTCCGGGAGCGCGACCGTCTCGCGCCGCCCTTCCCCCATCTCTTCAAGAAGCATCTCGCAGCAGGCACATTCGCTCGCCCCAGGCGGACGGACATAGGCAGCGAAGATGTGTTTGGCGGGACGCCAAACACTGCGTGCGACATTATCAGATTTCGATCCACGCCCCTGTCGTGGGATTGCTGCATCGTCGAAACGTTCCTGGGAAGCGTGCGCAGCCCGCATCAACCGCCCCATTCAAGTTAGATGCGTCTGCCCTGAAAAAGGCCGAAGGGTCAGAAAAGGCCAAAGGGTCACAAAAAGGCCAAAGGGTCAGTCCTAGAATTAAAAGGCCGAAGGGTCAGTCCTAGAATTATGACACTTTTCTCAGCCTTCGAAACCGACTACGGTTACGATGCCTATGGCCGGATGAATGCCGTTTCCTCCGGCAGCGCCTCCGCGGCCTACGCCTACATGCCGGATTCCGACCTGCTGGAGACGACGAGTTCGTACGGCAACGGCAGCCTGACGCTGACCACGGCCCGGCAATGGGATTACGGGTTCCGCTTGAGCGGCATCGCCAACACCGCCAACGGCGCCGTCGTGACCTCGCACGGATACACTTACGACAATCTCAACCGCCGCACCCAGGCCACCCTGGAGGACGGCTCGCGGTGGAAGTACTCCTACAATCCCCGCAACGAATTGACCGGCGCGGGGCGTTATTGGCTCGATTGGTCCCCTGTCACCGGGCAGCAATACGGCTACGCCTTCGACAACATCGGCAACCGCACCAGCGCCAGTTCCGGCAGCACCGGCCATCTCCGCGCCACCAGCTACACCGCCAACAACCTCAACGAATACACCGCCATCACCACCCCCGGCTACAAGGACATTTTCGGGGTCGCCTTGGCCAACAACGCCGTCACCGTCAACAGCGGCGCCGCCGACCGCAAGGGGGAATACTTCCACAAGGAGATCGCTGTGGCCAACGGCGGCGGCCCGCTCTGGCAGGAAGTGACCAACGGCGCCGGAGGCGCGACCGTCATGGGCGGCCTGGTGTGCCCGGCCAATGCCTCCACCCTGGCCTACGACGTGGACGGGAACTTGACTTTCGACGGCGTGTGGAACTACAGTTGGGACGCTGAGAACAGGCTGATCGAAATGACCATGACCAACATCACCGGGATCGCCCCCTCCAACCGCTTGCGGCTGGATTTCGGCTACGATTATATGAACCGTCGCGTCAGCAAAACGGTTTCCACCAACAGCACCGGTTCGACCTTTGTCGCCCAATCAACCACCTACTTCATCTATGACGCTTGGAACCTGATCGCCGCGTTTACGCCATCGGAGACAATCCAGCAATCCTTCGTCTGGGGCCTGGATTTGAGCGAGAGTATGACACAGGCTGGCGGAATCGGTGGATTGCTGGCAATAACCGCCACTGGAACAAACTATTTCGCGTCTTACGACGGCAACGGAAACATCACTGCATTGATCAACGCGGTGGATAAATCGACGAGTGCGCGATATGAATACAGCCCCTTTGGTGAACTGCTCCGCGCTTCCGGCCCAATGGCCAAACCCAGTCCGTTCCGCTTTTCCACCAAGTTCTGGGATGACGAGAGTGGGTTGGCTTACTACGGCTACAGATATTACAACCCGGCCCAGGGAAGGTGGATTGGACGAGACTCTGCGGGCGAACAAAAGGGCGGGAACAATCTCTTCGCGTTTTGTAACAACAATTCTTTGTCGAGTATAGATACAGATGGTCGCATCACCATCACGCCCAACGATCCAGAGTTCTGGTACAAAGCCATGCAGATCGCGTATGATGATATGCAGGCTGCGAAGGACGCAGGCTTTGAAGTGCCAGAACTGCTAAAAGATTATTACGCATTAGCAAAGACAGCGTATAGCGACTCAGTCGCTGCAACAGCAGGCCGTCTTGGAGGATCGTTTGGAGGGCGTTGGGGACTTGGAGAGGCCGGTGGGTTTATAGCTCCTGAGTTGGCAACTGTGATTGGAGGTGTAGGAATTGCGACGGGGGCTGGATTGGTCATTGGCTATGTTGTGGACCAAACATCACAAGCGCTTGGGAAGATAGACAAAGAGATAGAAGCTGCAAACGACGCCATAATCGATTACTGGTCTGACCCGAATACAAAATAGTCAGCAAGAACCATCGCCGCTGCTTTTTGAAACGCCCGGTCAGCAAAGGACGAAGTTTTTTTGATTACTGTGAATACCCGCTTACAAGAGTTACTGCGGATTTACTTTGACCGCCCAACTGTCGAGGCGTTGAAGGATATTGCGACGTTCCATGCACCCGAGTTGGATTTTAGTGAAGAATTGCTAAATACTTTCGCACCAGAGGAACGGGTAGCCATTGTCACCCTCATGCAAACGAAGGGGTCAACCCATAACATGGTTCATTTTATAGATTGACGGATCTAAGCATCAGTTCTCACTTCTTAAACTTCTAGGGAACAGCGCCTCGGCGCAAAGGACGTTGAATAATTCCTGTTGCAGTCCCATCCAACAGTGGTATAGTGCGTTGGCGTGGCGCTCACGCGCCGGTGTTCTTTGAAAGTTTGCCGTCCGTGCTGTCCATGTGGCCGGAGGGGCGGAGGGGTCGCCCATTGCTCTTGGTCTATTGTCTTTCACGCGTCTCCAAGCGCAAGGAACCACGAAGATTCAGGTAAATTCAGGTGCAAAAAAAAATGAAAATCATTCTGCGCGCGCAAAACCGGCAAAATGTGCCGGTCAAACGAAGGGGTCAACCCATAACATGGTTCATTTTATAGATTGACGGATCCAAGCATCAGTTCTCACTTCTTAAACTTCTAGGGAACAGCGCCTCGGCGCAAAGGACGTTGAATAATTCCTGTTGCAGTCCCATCCAACAGTGGTATAGTGCGTTGGCGTGGCGCTCACGCGCCGGTGTTCTTTGAAAGTTTGCCGTCCATGCTGTCCATGTGGCCGGAGGGGCGGAGGGGTCGCCCATTGCTCTTGGTCTATTGTCTTTCACGCGTCTCCAAGCGCAAGGAACCACGAAGATTCAGGTAAATTCAGGTGCAAAAAAAATGAAAATCATTCTGCGCGCCCAAAACCGGCAAAATGTGCCGGTCAAGCCGAGTCAAGCCCAGTCGCACCAGTCAAGCCCAGCCTGTCCGCCGTAGGCCTTGCGAAGGCGGGTCGCACCAGTCAAACCCAGTCGCACCAGTTGCCCTTCATCCTTTCTTGTCGCGGTGTGATTTCTCTGCGCTCTCTGCGCCTCTGCGGGAGGATTAGACCCCTTAGCCCGCAATTGGCTGCGTTTGCCCTGACACGGGCATTGAACAGGACGAAGTTTCCGCGCAGAATGCGGCATGGCCATCACGCCCAGACAATTTGAGCAAATGCAGGCCCGCTTGGGCGGCTCCTCGCGCCGGCCCGCCCCTGTCCTGGAAACTGCCTTGCGGACGACGCCAGGCAAGAACCAGATCATCATCGGCGTGGATCCGTCGTTGCGGGGCACGGGTTACGGCGTCATCCAGGCGTCGCGGCCCTCCGCCCGGGCGCTGGCGCATGGGACCATCGTCTGTCCCGCGGGCTGGGAACATTCCCGCTGCCTGGCCAAAATCGCCCTCTCGCTGCGGGAAGTCGTGGCCCGGCACCATCCGACGGTGTGCGCCATCGAAGGGCTGTTTTTCGCCCAGAACTTGCAAACGGCCCTGATCATGGGGGAAGCGCGCGGCGCGGCTCTGGTGGCGCTGGCGGAAGCGGGGTTGGAGATTTTTGAAATCGCCCCGCGCAAGGTCAAGCAATCCATTGTCGGTTACGGGGCGGCGCAAAAGTCGGCGGTCGCCAAAATGGTGCAGCGGCTCCTGCAACTGCCCGAACCGCCCGCGCCCGACGCCGCCGACGCCCTGGCCAGGCCGACGAAGGGGTCAACCCATAACATGGTTCATTTTATAGATTGACGGATCCAAGCATCAGTTCTCACTTCTTAAACTTCTAGGGAACAGCGCCTCGGCGCAAAGGACGTTGAATAATTCCTGTTGCAGTCCCATCCAACAGTGGTATAGTGCGTTGGCGTGGCGCTCACGCGCCGGTGTTCTTTGAAAGTTTGCCGTCCATGCTGTCCATGTGGCCGGAGGGGCGGAGGGGTCGCCCATTGCTCTTGGTCTATTGTCTTTCACGCGTCTCCAAGCGCAAGGAACCACGAAGATTCAGGTAAATTCAGGTGCAAAAAAAATGAAAATCATTCTGCGCGCCCAAAACCGGCAAAATGTGCCGGTCAAGCCGAGTCAAGCCCAGTCGCACCAGTCAAGCCCAGCCTGTCCGCCGTAGGCCTTGCGAAGGCGGGTCGCACCAGTCAAACCCAGTCGCACCAGTTGCCCTTCATCCTTTCTTGTCGCGGTGTGATTTCTCTGCGCTCTCTGCGCCTCTGCGGGAGGATTAGACCCCTTAGCCCGCAATTGGCTGCGTTTGCCCTGACACGGGCATTGAACAGGGCGAAGTTTCCGCGCAGAATGCGGCATGGCCATCACGCCCAGACAATTTGAGCAAATGCAGGCCCGGTTGGGCGGCCCCTCGCGCCGGCCCGCTCCTGTCCTGGAAACTGCCTTGCGGACGACGCCAGGCAAGAACCAGATCATCATCGGCGTGGATCCGTCTTTGCGGGGCACCGGTTACGGCGTCATCCAGGCGTCCCGGCCCTCCGCCCGGGCGCTGGCGCATGGGACCATCGTCTGTCCCGCGGGCTGGGAACATTCCCGCTGCCTGGCCAAAATCGCCCTCTCGCTGCGGGAAGTCGTGGCCCGGCACCATCCGACGGTGTGCGCCATCGAAGGGCTGTTTTTCGCCCAGAACTTGCAAACGGCCTTGATCATGGGGGAAGCGCGCGGCGCGGCTCTGGTGGCGCTGGCGGAAGCGGGGCTGGAGATTTTTGAAATCGCCCCGCGCAAGGTCAAGCAATCCATTGTCGGTTACGGGGCGGCGCAAAAGTCGGCGGTCGCCAAAATGGTGCAGCGGCTCCTGCAACTGCCCGAACCGCCCGCGCCCGACGCCGCCGACGCCCTGGCCATCGCGCTGGCGCACTTGCAAGCCTCGCACCGCTTCGGCCTTGGCGCGCCGAAGAAGATCTAAGCGGGCCAGAGGCTGCGCACCGCCAGCACGACCGCGTTGACATACACGGCCGCCAGCACGTCGTCCACCGTGATGCCCCATCCGCCTGGCAGGCTCTGGCTTTGGCGCACGGGCCAGGGTTTGAGAATGTCGAAGAAACGGAAGAGCGCGAAGACCCCAATGCTGGCCGGCCATCGCGCGCAAAAAAATTCGATTCCCGGCCAACGATGTTGCGGCCACCAAGCCGCCGCCAGCCAGCCGGCGAAACACAGTGGAATGGCCACGATTTCGTCCAGAACCACCGAACCGGGGTCCTTTTTCTTGAGCAGCCGCTCCCCCTCGCCGCACAGCCAGACGGAAAGTGCGACGGCGGCTGCGTTTGCGGCGAGGAAGACGGGCCATGAAGGCACGCACAACAGCAGCGCCAGCCAGCCCAGCCCCACGATGGAACCGAACGTTCCCGGAGCGATCGGAATGCGGCCCACGCCGAAGCCCTGGGCGATCCACAACTTCATAAGTCCGCCAGGTAAAGATGGCGGTTGCGCCACAGGTAGATGACGCCGGAACTAAAGGTGAGGATGACCGCCAAACCAATCGAAAACCCCGTAAACCACACCACCCAGGGCGCGCCGAGAATATTGAAGCCGAACAGCTTGCCGAAAAGGCCCCACTGTTGATAACTGTGCAACACCAACACCGAGATGATGGCCACGATTTGCGAAATCGTTTTGTTTTTGCCGAATCGTTCGGCGGCCAAAACGAGGTTTTTCGAGGCGGCCAGCAATCGCAGGCCCGTGATGGCCAATTCGCGGGCGACAATAATGACCACCATCCAGGCCGCCATCCAGCCGCAGCCCACAAAGGCGATGAAGGCCGAGCAAATCAGGATCTTGTCCGCCAGCGGGTCCATAAGGATGCCGAAGTTGGTGATCAAGTGGTCGCGCCGCGCGATCCTGCCGTCAAAATAGTCCGTCAACCCCGCCACGCTGAAAAGGGCCAGGGCGATCGTTTCGTAGAACGGCGGCTTGGCAAAAATGACGGCCAAAAACGCGACCGTCAGGACAAATCTGGAGACAGTTAGTTTATTCGGAACGTTCATGGACGCTTCGGAATTTCCGCCGTTATAAAGCCAGAATCCGCCCGCGAAGCAAAACATTTCGGCAAAACAATTCCGCGTTTCGTCACCTGGTCGTCACTTGACGCTGCGGGCATCCAGTCTAGTCTGGCTTGCAACATAAGCATATCATGTCACGAGCATTAATTGGTCAACGTTGCGCCGCCATTTTCCACCGCCCGATTCTGCTGCTCTTTAGCCTGTGCGGCGGCGCGGCGGCGCTTCTGGTGTGCGGAGCCGCTTTGGAAACGAAGGCGTCCGCGCCGGTTCTGTCGATGCGAGAGTTTGAATTAAGGCCGGGTGTTGATGCGGTGGAATTCGAGCGATTTGTCCGGGGCGAAATGGCCGGGACGGTGGCCGCGAACGTCAAAGGCATGAAGGTCCAAGTCCTCAAAGGCGACCGGGGCCGGCGCAAGGGCGATTATATGCTGGTATGGGAATTTGATTCAGTCGCCACGCGAAACCAGTTCTTTCCGCGGGAAGGAGGCTTTGGCGGTCCGCCTTTTCAAGAAGCCTGGGACCGCATCAAGACCGTCATGGGCAAATTCAGGAGCTACACCCGGGAGCAGAGCGGTTACACCGATTACGTCGTGGTCTCCGACGGAACCCGCTGAATTTTATTTATATTGACTCATGGCCCGATTTTTGGCAGGAATTTGTGGCGAAGGAAAGGAAACTGCGTCTGCGATGGCCGCGAAGACATGGTTTTGCAGGTCAAAAGTGGTTGCGTGGAAAGGTTGAAGCTGTTAATTTATGAACAATGAAGCTGCGCTTGGATCTGCTGGAGCATCTGACCGACGAGGACATCCTGGAGGAAGTCCTGGCCAACAATCACCGCTACAAGCCCGAGCCCAATTTCTCAAAAACCGGAGTTGGGACGTTGTCGTCGGCCTCAACCGAGGAGCGTGCGCAAGAGGAGGCGCGCAGTTCGGCTTTAATTCAGAGACTCAAGCTGCGTGCGCAAGCCAGTGGGCGGAAAAACAAGAGCAAATCCTCTCCCTTGCCGAAACCGTAGAGTTCCTGCGACACTGCCATCGTTGCGCCCCGTTTCTTTTCTTCAATGGCAACACGTTTGCGGACGTGGCCCGGCAAATCACAGCCGCTATCTTTGCCGACCTGCCCACCGGACGCCGCCGCGAAGTCATGTCCGCCGTGGCTCACTACATCGCCGGCGTGCTGCCTTGGGAAGCGATGACGGGCATCATCGAGTCCCTGGCCGAGGCCGCCGATTGGAAAGCCGGTGACCGCGTCAAGACCTTGCGCGGCTCCTTGCACGGAGTCATCGTCCGAATCCTGGAAGACGGCCGTGTCACGTGGCAGCCCGACGGTCTGGCGAGCGCCTTGACCGCCATGCCGGAAAGCCTCTGTCGAGAAGATTGAAGGAAGGGCCGTGGAATGTCGTATTGCGTTTGACGGACTTTCTGGCATATCGTCTTGTTGATGAAACGATCCTGTGTGCGCATTGGCTTGATTCTGTTGCTCCTGGTGGCGCTGCCTTATCGGGCGCCCGCGCCGCTGATTTATCGCCCGGGCGAGGGGTGGAGCTACGAACTGCCCGGAGCCAAGGGGGATTGGCGCAAGGTGCGGGCCAAGGACCAGATGGACGTGGCGCAGCAGGCCTTCGATAAGAAAGATTATAAACTCGCTCTCAAGGCCGCCCAGCGCGTCATCGCCGTCTGGCCATTGTCGGATTACGCGCCCAAGGCCCAATACCTCGTGGGCCGCTGTTACGAGGAGCGCAAACAGGACGAAAGAGCCTTCAACGCCTATCAGACCCTGCTGGATAAATATGCCAAGGCGGCCGACGTCAAGGACGTGCAACATCGCCAATTCGTCATCACGTTGCGTTTTCTGCACGGCCAATGGTTCAAGCTCTGGGGCCACATTCCATTCTTCCCGTCCATGGACAAGACGGCGGACATGTTCGAGAAGATCGTGCGCTACGGCCCTTACGGCGAATTCGGGCCAGCCTCGCAAATGAACATCGGCGCGGCGCGGGAAAAGGCGAAAGATTTTCCGCTGGCGGTCAAGGCTTACGAATTGGCGGCCGACCGATACAGCGATCAGCCGCAAATCGCGGCGGACGCGCTCTACAAAGCGGCCCTGGCCTACAATAAACAAGCCCGCAAAGCCGACTACGATCAAAGCGTGGCCGGCCAGGCCATTTCCGCTTTCACCGATTTCATGGCGCTGTATCCCAACGATGCGCGCGTGGCCGAGGCGCAACGCATCATCGCCCAATTGAAATCGGTGGAGGCGGATGGCAATTTTCGCACGGCGCAGTATTATGAAAAGCAAAAGCAGTGGCCCGGCGCGCTCGTTTATTACAACGAGGTGCTGATCAAGAATCCCAGCTCGCCATTGGCCGCCAAGGCGCGCCAACGCATCGAAGTGCTGGCCAAACGCACGGTGCCGCCGGCCCGCCCGGCACAACCAAAATAGGAGGAAGATGCGCCCGCTGTGTTTGTTCTTTATCGCGGCCTTGCTGGCAGGCTGCGCCGGCTACAAGTTAGGCCCCACCAATGGCCTCCCCGCCGGCAGTCGCACGGTAGAGGTGCGCCCGTTCATCAATAAGACCCGCGAACCGCGCGTCACCGAGTATCTGGCCGCGTCCATGCGCAAACAATTTCAGCAAGACGGCTCCTTCCACCTCGAAACCTCCGGGCATGGTGATTATCTGGTCAGGGGCGAAATCATCCGCTTTGACCGCAGCGGATTGAGCTATCAACTGGGCGACGTGCTCACCCCGCAGGAATACACGCTGGTGCTGATAGCGCACGTGGAAGTAGTCAACGTCAATACCGGCAAGACCAATTTCAGCAAGAATGTCTTTGGACGATCCTACATCCGCATCGGCAACGATCAAAGCAGCGCCGAGCGCCAGGCCATGCCGCTGCTGACCGACGATCTGGCCCAGAAGGCCGTCTCCTTGTTGGTGGACGGCGATTGGTAATTGCACTTTCCATGGCGCAAAGCCGGTCCTATATTCGGGACATAGGCATGACACAGAAAGACATTCGAGATTTGGTTCATCAATCGCCTTTCAAGGCATTCCGTCTTCACCTTGCCGATGGCAAGGACATGCGGGTGCCCCATCCCGATTTCGCGCTGGTCGGCGCCGAATATGTGGTGGTGGCGACCGAATTACCGGGAGGAGTTCCGGGTGGAATAAATTTCGGCGCCATGCGAGCACATTGTCCGCGTTGAAATGTTGCCCGCGAAAAGAAAAGCGGCGTGATGGCGTAATTTCAACCGCACAAAACCGCCCAATCGAAGCTGGGCGAGGCCGCGGACAGCGTGACCCACTCCAGATTCATCTGCCGTCGAAACCAGGTCAACTGCCGCTTGGCGAATTGGCGGGTGCGGATTTTCACCAGTTCCATCGTCTCCGCCAGGCCGCGCTGGCCGCGCAAATGTTCCACCACCTGCCGGTAGCCCAGGGCCTGCATCGCCGTCGGATTTTCCGCCAGACCTTGCGCGAAAAGCGACTCCGTTTCCGCCACCAGCCCCTGCCGAAACATCTCCGCCACTCGCCGATCAATGCGCTGGGTCAATTCACCCATCGGCCGAGACAAACCAATCATCCCGGCGCGAGTCTCCTTGCCTTCGGACCACGGGGCGCGTTGCGCGGAGAAGGGCTGGCCTGTCAACCGGATCACCTCCAAGGCGCGAATGACGCGGCGTGGATTGCGGCGGTCAATGGCTTGATAGGCCGCCGGATCGCGCCGTTCCAATTCCTCCAGCAATTGCGCCAGCGGGGTCGCCTCCAGTTCGGCGCGAAGGCTGGCGTCTCTTGGCGGCGCTGACCCCAAGCCTTCCAGATACGCCTTGAAGTAGAGGCCGGTGCCGCCGCAGAAGATGGGGCGCAGCCCGCGCGCCTGGATGTCTTGCGCAGCCTGGCCCGCCAGCCGCACGAATTGCGCGGCGTCGAAACTCCCCTTGAGGGTGGCCACGTCAATGAGATGGTGGCGGACGCGTTGGCGGTCCGCGGCAGAGGGCTTGGCGGTGCCAATGTCCAAGCCCTGGTACACTTGCATGGAATCGACGGAGATAATTTCACCGCCAATCCGCCCTGACAGTTCCATGGCCAGGGCGGATTTGCCGGTGGCGGTCGGACCGGCCAAAAAGATCGGGCGCAACGAGGTGTTTTCCATCTTAGGCTTTATCCGGCACGGTTATTTTGCGCCGCTGATTCCATAGCAGCAGAATGCCAGCGAGGATGATGCCGATGCTCACCAATTGCGCGGGCGTCATGCCGTTCCAGTAGTGTTCGGGAGTGTAGTCGCCCCGGAACAATTCGACGAAGGAACGCAAAAGGGCGTAACAAATCAGATAGACGCCAAAGACCTGCCCGTCAAATTTCCGCCGGCGGAAAAGCCAGGCCAGAAAGGCGTATAAAGCGAGGTTGAGCAACGAATCGTAAATCTCGGTGGGATGGACGTAATGGGGATACGTTTCGTGGTCCTTGGGGAATTGAATGCCCCAGGGCAAGGTGGTGGTCCGGCCGTAACAGCAGCCGTTCATCAGGCAGCCCCAGCGACCGAAGAAACTGCCCAGCGCAATGCTCGGCGCCAGAACATCAGCCAGCCTCCACAGGGGCAATTTCTTGCGCCGCGCATAAAGGATGCACGCCATCGAAGCGCCGACCAGTCCCCCGTAATAAACCAGGCCTCCGTGCTGTACCATGAAAACTTCGTAAAGCGGTTTGCCGGCAAATTCCTCCTGCCAGTAGGAGGCGACAAAAAAGGCGCGCGCCCCCGCGATGGCACCCAGCAACAGCCACGGGCCGAGGTCCATGATCGTATCCGGGTGGAGTTGCAACCGGAGAGCGCGGCGGCTGGCGGTCCACAGACCAGCCAGAAAACCCGAGGCCACAAAAACCCCGTACCACGTCACCGTGAGCGGTCCCAATTCAAAAAAGATCTTATGCACTGCTGTTCACCAGAGTACGAGAAGACGGGGCAAATATCAAACAACGCCGAAAATTGGCAGCATCCTAATTTGAACCGCTAAACCTCCGGCGCCGCAGTTTCTTCGGCCTTTCGCAATCTGGTTAATTCGTAGCGGGTGCGTAGCAAACCGCTGCGCGTTGTTACCAACGTCCTGTGAAACGTCGCTACACAGCGTACATCCGTAAGGCGAATCCATTCCAGCACCTCGTCCTCTGTCACGTCGCCGCCCAACCGCCCCGTAATTTCCTCGCCTTCATCTTTCCGAAAATCGAACCGCCATGTATCAAGGGTCGCGCCCCGGAAGATGCCCTGCAATTCAACCGTTTCGTCGTCCGTTTTTGCTGCACTCACACGTTCAAACGCTTGCACGACGCTTGTCTCAGTCAATTGGCATTCCAGATCACCGCTCACAATACGCATCCGCGCCTTGCCGTCCGAAGCAACCTTGAAAAAATCCTTGAGCCTTTGAAGGACACGAGGCGAAACTTCGTCAAGCGCGAATGCAAAACTCTCGTCATCTTTTCCGGCAGACTCGATCAGCTTGGTCAACTGAACGAGAACGTCGGCAAGTTGGCCCGCAGCGAAGAAGTCGTCACAAGCCGGTTGCGACAACTCAAGCCCAAATGACCCGCGCGGCGTTCCCGTGAGCAACAGGCCCGCCTCGGCTTCTCCGCGCCGAATTCCGCGGGTTCCGACCTGGCCATGCTTTACGGCAGAGTATTGGCTTTTCACCATTTGAATAAAGTGATCGAGTATGTTCGACGCAAATTGAGCGTCTATCCCGCGTGTTCCAAGCACCGGACCGCCCGCAAAAAATAGAACGGTGCGCGGTTGCTTGGATGGTGGTGGAAGCCCCTTCAATTCCTTCTCAAATTCGGCCCTTCGTTGTTCCAGCGCGGGGGACATGAGGGGATGGCCGCCCGTCAATTTCAACAGGCGGTCCGTTTCCAAAATCTGGACCTGAATAAACTCTCGTTGTTCGCGCAATCTCATGGCATCCCTGGCAATAGTGCTCTAGCATTAGTATCCTCGACAGGCGTGTTCAGGTCAACCCGCAACATTCCCTTCCAAACCCCGTCCCGCCGATGCGAAAAAAGTCCAGTCCAGTACCGTGTCCACTCGACGGTCAAAACGGGATGGCACGCCATGTCGCAAAAAAAATGGTCAAGACTGTAGTCGGTCCTGATCTGGTTCCGATTAAGTAAATTGGGAAATCCTGCCGCCACTCGAAGGTTGAAAGGAGCATCGGTTGGGAGGTAAAAAGTGACCAAATCCAAATCTCTTGGCGGGCGGTTCTCCTCCGCCTCGATGGCCTCCAAAAAACTGCCGTCCAACCATTGAAAACCCGTCACGAAACCCGCCTGTGCGAGCAACACGCGAAACCGCAAAAAGCCTTCAAGGATGGCGATGCGCTCAGGGGTCGTGGCAAATCTTTGGCAAAGCTCCGTTGTTGTGCAGGGATAGGGCGACAGTTGGTCAAGCCGCCGGGGATCGCCCGTATGTGGCGGCAGGACATTGTTGCCATCGAATGCCGGAATGGACATTCCCGATATTATTCAGGTTGGGGTGCGCAACGGAAGCCTTTTCGTCTTCGTATGACAAAAGTTTTCAGAGAAGTCCTCTGTTTGCACTTTCGATTTCAAATTAAGGCACTCCCCGAAAACTTCCTCCACGCTTTGGCGGAGGGCGGCGACCATCCGGGCAGCCTGGGCCGGCGTGGTGCAGAACGGGGGGATCAAAACGATGACGTTGCCGACCGGGCGGGTGATGACTCCGCGCCGGGCCATCGCTTCGCAGACGCGAAAGCCCGCCTGTTCGCGCAAGGGAATCGGCGCGCGCGTTTTCCAATTCTTGACAAGTTCCACGCCCGCCATCAGGCCCACTTGCCGGATGTCGCCCACGTTGGGCAAGGTCCACAAGGTTTGAAGGCTCTCGCCCAGGGCTGCTTGCAGCCGCACACGCGCGCGGACGGAGGCGGACGATTCCAGCAGGCGCAGGCTGGCCAGCGAGGCGGCGGCGCCCAATTGATTGGCGGTGAAACTGTGGCCGTGGAAGAACGTCTTAAACTCATCGTAGCGGCCAAGAAAGGCGTCGAAAATGGGCTGGGTGGCCAGGGTCGCGGCCATCGGCAGGTAACCGCCGGTCATGCCCTTGGCCAGGGCCATCAGGTCCGGCGAGACGGATTCTTTTTGGCAGGCAAAGGTCGCGCCGGAGCGGCCGAAGCCCGTCATTACTTCGTCGGCGATGAGCAGGGCGCCGTGGGCGCGGGCGACGCGGGCGGCGCGGCGCAGCCAACCGTCAGGCTGGGGAATCATGCCGGCGGCGCCTTGCATCAGCGGCTCGAAAACGAAGGCCGCATAGGGATTGCCCTTTTTCTTCTGCGCGGCAAAGGTCTTTTCAAGGACTCCGGTGCATTCCCACTGACATTGGCGGTAGAGGCGGGCGTCGGCGCGTTCGGGTTGGGCGCGGTTGAAGGGGCAACGATAACAAAAGGGGGCCGGCACGCTGTCGGTCTTGAAAAGCAAACCGGCGTGGGTTTTATGGAAAAGATCTATGTGGCCCAGGCTCATCGCGCCAACGGTGTCGCCGTGGTAGGCGGAACTCAGGGAGAGAAATTTGGGCTTTAGGCTACGCCCGGTGCGAATGGTGAATTGCCAGGCCATCTTGAGCGCGGCCTCCATCGCCGTCGAACCGTCGTCGCCAAAAAAGACCCATTTGAGCGGGCGCGTTTTGGCATAGCCGGCCAGAGCGGCCAATTTCGCGGCCAGCAACGAGGCCGGTTCGTTGGCCAGGCCGAGCGCGGAGGAATGGGCAATTCTGCCAAGCTGCCGGGTGATGGCGGCGTTAATGGCGGGATGGCGATGGCCGTGGAGATTGGTCCAAATCGAGGAATTGGCGTCCAAATATTCCCAGCCGCGGGCGTCGCGCAAAACGGCGCCGCGACCGGAGACGATGACGATGGGATCGCGCCGGCGCCAATCGCGCATTTGCGTGAATGGATGCCAGACGAACCGGCGGTCTAACTGCGCAAGAGAAGGCAAATCAGGGTTTGGTGAGAAGGTTCACGGAACGCAGGGCAGCGAGCAATGCGTCGATATCGGGTTGGCGGTGGGCCGCGGTCATGGTCAAACGCAAGCGCGCCTGCCCGTGGGCCACGGTCGGAAAGCGCACGGCGGGGATGAAGACGCCCTGGTTGCGCAAAGCGGCTGTAATCTGCATCGCCTTGCGCTCATCGCCAATCATCATCGGCATAATGGCGCTGCCTTGACCCTCGATGTGACGGGCCACGGCGGTGACGTTGGCCCAGAGTTGTTTGCGGAGCGCTTCGCCCGCGCTGCTTTCGACCAGACGCACGGCAGCGCTGGCCGCGGCCGCCGCCGCCGGCACGGGCGCGGTCGAGAAAATGAAAGTGCGCGCTTTGTTGATCAGGTAGTCGATGAGCGGACGGGAGCCGCAGATGTAACCGCCGGCGGAACCGAAGGCCTTGCCCAGAGTGCCCATTTGAATTTCGATTTGTTTGTCAACTTCACATTCCTCGGCCAGGCCGCGCCGGGATTTTCCGTAAAGGCCGGTGGCGTGGGCCTCATCGACCATCAGCCAGGCGCCGAATTGCTCCTTCAACTTCACCATCTCGCGCAAGGGCGCCTGGTCGCCATCCATGGAATAGATGCTTTCGGTGACGACGAGCGTGCGGGGGCGGCGACCGGTTTGGGACAACGGCGGCGCGGCGTGGCGGCGGTCGGCCCAGCGCAGGATCTTCTCCAGGTCATGCAGATTATTGTGTCCGAAGACGCGCAACTTCGCGCCCGAAAGCCGGGCGGCATCGACAATGCAGGCGTGGACCAACTTATCGACGGCAATGACGTCGTTGCTGTCGAAGAGCGCGCAGATGACGCCGGAAGCGGCGGCGTAACCGGAGGAAAAAGAGAGCGCGGCCTCGGCGCCTTTAAAGGCAGCGAGCGTTTCCTCCAGGATGTGATGGGGCGCCAGCGAGCCGCAGAGCAAGCGGGAAGCACCGGCGCCCGCGCCGTATTTCCTGGTAGCCTCCGCGGCGGCTTCCTTGAGGACGGGATCGTTGGCCAGGCCGAGGTAATCGTTGGAGGAAAAATTGAAGAACGTCTTGCCGTCCATGTCGATGCGGGGGCCTTGGGGGGAATCAATGCGGCGCAATTCGCGATAAAGCCCCTGCTCGCGAACATCTTTTAACCGTGAAAACAATTCCTCATCGAACGCGTTCATGGGAAAGGAATGGCACAATTCCGGCCCATTGGCGAGCACAGGTTTTTAGTGAAAATAACTGAAAATTCACCGGCCAAATATGGAGATTTACGCGATGGCGTGAAGATGATAAGAGTCCACTGTTGTGATTGACCAATTCGATGAAACCGATTCCCGGCCTCGCAGGCCAACTGCGATGAGCTTGTTCGCCGGCGCGGGCGGTTGTTCGCTCGGATTTCAACACGACCGCAAAGGAGCGAATGACTTTGGGAAGGCGGAGAAAGCTGGAGAAGGTCTTGCCCGGTGTGGGAACCGCTTGGGCCTGTGCATATCCCCGAACCCATTGACGCCTACCTCGAATGTAGTTGCCTCGGCGGCAATAAGGACTGCTGCAAATACAGTAGGCGCGGTTATTACGTAACGCGAACATGATGTCCAAGTGAAGAACGGCTGAAATGGAAAAATTGATTCCGCTACATGGCGGCTACCGGAAGCTGAAAAGCTTTCAGGTGGCGCAGTTGGCCTATGACGTGACGATGCGGTTTTGCGACCGTTATGTGGATAAGCGCAGCCGCACGCATGATCAGATGGTGCAAGCAGCGCGTTCGGGCGTGCAAAACATCGCCGAGGGCAGCCAGGCGAGCGGCACGTCCAGGAAAACTGAACTCAAGCTTACGAACGTGGCGCCGCGCCAGCCTGGAGGAACTGCGGCTGGATTATGAGGATTTTTTGCGACACCGGGGGCTGGTGCAATGGGCGCGCGAGGACGCGCGCCGGGCAGAACTTATAGCGCGGCGGTGCGCCACGGCCGACGCCGTGGCAGTGTGGGCGCGGGATGTGCGCGATGGACTGCATGGTCAACATGGACAGAGTGGACTGCGCGGACACGGCAAATCGGGGCAGAAGTCCACTCAGTCCACAGAGTCCACGAGGTCCGCTTATGCGGAGATCGCGGCGAATGGCGTGTTGGCGCTCATCGCGGTGGCATGCAGCTTGCTGGACCGGCAAATCGCTTCACTGGGAAAAACCTTCGTGGATGAAGGCGGCTTCACGGAGCGGCTTTACCGGGTGCGTAGCGAGCATAGACGGTGAACCCGCACCTCCATCCCAGAAATATGGCCCTCCTGGCTATTGAAACTTCTTGCGATGAGACTAGCGCGGCGGTGGTGCGCGAGGGGTGCGTGTTGTCTAATGTCGTTTCGTCGCAGACGGCTCTGCATGCGGAATATGGGGGGGTGGTGCCGGAGTTGGCGACACGGGAACATTTGCGCAATCTGCTGCCGGTGGCAAGACAGGCGCTGAACGAGGCGCGCGTGACGACGGCGGAGTTGGGGGCGGTGGCGGCGACGCGCGGGCCGGGATTGCCAAGCGCACTCCTGGTTGGACTCAAGGCGGCGGAGGCGCTGGCGTTCAGTTTGCGCAAACCTATTCTCGGCATTCACCATCACGAGGCGCATTTGTACTCGCCTTGGATCCTGGCGGACCCGCCGCGAGGCGATTTTGCGCAGTTTGAACCTTCGGTTTCGCTGGTGGTCAGCGGCGGACATACTTTGCTGGTGGAAGTCAGCGAGATTTTCCGGCATCGTGTGCTCGGCTCGACGGTGGATGACGCGGCTGGGGAATGTTTCGACAAGACCGGCAAATTGATGGGGCTGGCTTATCCGGCGGGGCCGGAAATTGACCGGCTGGCGGCGGAGGGGAATCCACGGGCTTATAAGTTTCCACGGCCAATGCTGCACGAGCCGAATGACGATTTCAGCTTCGCCGGTTTGAAGACTTCGGTCCGGTATTTTTTGGAGAAGAACCCGGGGCTGGCGGATGATCCGCAAAAATTGCGGGATCTGTGCGCGAGCGTGCAGGCGGCCATCGTGGAGGTGCTGGTGGCCAAGACGATGCGGGCGGCGCGACGTCTGGGGCGGCGGGTCGTGACGGCTTCGGGCGGCGTGGCAAGCAACAGCGAGTTGCGCCGGCAGTTGGCGTTGGCCTGCCAGGAGGCGGGGTTGAAATGGCGGCCGGCGGAACGGAAATTTTCGACTGACAATGCGGCCATGATCGGTATTTTGGCGGAGCGCAAGTGGAAGGCCGGCCTGGGGGAAATTTCCGTGGATGCGGAGATCGAACCGGGATGGCCCTTATAGCTTGCCGAAGGACATGCCATGAATGCCGTTTTGCAATACATCGAGAAGAACCAGAGCCGCTTTGTCGAGGAACTCTGCCAGTATGTGCGCTTTCCCAGCGTCTCGGCCCAACCGGAACACCGCGCGGACATGGCGGCCTGCGCGGAGTGGCTGGTCAACCATTGCCGGGAGATCGGGCTGGAGGCGGAGGCGCGCCCGACCAGAGGGCATCCGGTGGTGGTGGCCAGGACGCGGCGGACGGGCAAGCCGGCTTACCTGGTCTATGGGCATTACGACGTGCAACCGGCGGAACCGTTCGAGCTTTGGCAAAGCGCGCCGTTCGAGCCGCGGTTGCAGGGGCGCTCGCTTTTCGCGCGCGGGGCCAGCGACAATAAGGGCCAAAACCTGGCGCACCTCAACGCGGTCGAAGCCTACCTGAAAACCAACACGGAGCTTCCCTGCGATTTGACTTTCATCATCGAAGGCGAAGAGGAGGTCGGCAGCGAACATTTGGAGGAGTTCTTGCAGGCGAACCGGAAGGAGCTGGCCTGCCGCGCGGTGGTCATTTCCGACACGGGCATGCCGAGCTTGAAACATCCGGCGCTGACCTATGCGTTGCGGGGCATCGCGGCCTGCGAGATCACCCTGCGCGGGCCGTCGCGGGATTTGCATTCGGGAATTTTTGGCGGGACGGTGGACAATCCGGCGATGGCGCTGTGCCAGATGCTGGCGCAATTGCGGGACAAGAACGGACGGGTCAACGTGCCCGGCTTTTACAAGGACGTGGCCAAACTGTCGGCCTACGAACGCGAGCAGGCGGCGCGGATTCCGATGACGGCGGAGCAATACCGCAAGTTTCTGGGCGCGCCCAAGTTGTTTGGCGAGCGCGGCTACACGTTTAATGAGCGGCGCAGCGCGCGTCCGACCATTGAGATCAACGGCCTGACCAGCGGTTATCAGGGCGAAGGGAGCAAGACCATCGTGCCGTCGTGGGCGCGGGCCAAGCTGACCTTTCGCCTGGTGCCGAACCAGGAGCCGGCGCGCGCGCAAAAACTGATCTTGACACGATTGAAGCAGCTTTGTCCGCCGACGGTGAAAATGGAAGTCCAGGCCGGACACAGCGCGGAGCCGTATTTGGTTTCGCCGGCCAGCCCGCTGGCGCAAGCGGCATTGCGGACGTTGAAAGCGGCCTTCGGGCACGAGCCGATTATGATGCGGGAAGGGGGATCGATTCCGATCGTGACGCAATTCAAGAAGGTGTTGGGGGCGGATTCCTTATTGCTGGGCCTGGCGCTGCCGGATGACAATCCCCATTCGCCAAACGAGAAGTTCAATTTGGATTGCTTTGCGAAAGGGGCGAGGATGGGAGCGTTGTTGTGGCAGGAACTGGCGAAAACGTAGGCCAAAGGCTGAATTTTACTGCACCGGAATCTTAAGCAATTCGTCGGAAGTTTCGGGGCCGGGGTGGGATTGGGCGCGGGCGGCTTTGACCAGCGCGGGATCGATGGGACCGGCCTTGTTGTCAAAATGTGAGCGGATGTAAGTCAGCACGCCGGCGATCTGCTCGTCGGAATAGTTGTCGCGCCAAGGGACCATGGTCAGGTTCCATTCCTGGCCTTTGACAGTAATCGGGCCGGTCAAGCCGTTCAATACGATGCGCACGATGCGGTCGCCACGCGAAGCCAATACCCAATCGGAACCTGCCAGCGGCGGGGCCGTGCCTTCCTTGCCCAAGCCGTTGGGTTGGTGGCAGGCGGCGCAGGTGGCTTCGAAGACTCTCCGGCCTTCGGCCTGCATTTTCTGCTCGGGGTTCTGAGGATTGGCGGCGAAAACTTCGTCGTAGGAATGGTAGGGTATGTAAACGTCCTGGCTGAAACCGCCGGCGTGGCTGGAGAGGAAAAGCTGGCCCCAATAAAACAGGCCTCCGAAAACCACGATCAACCATATAGGAACGGTCGAAGGGCCGGCCACCGGCTCGGAGCCGTTTTGATTGACATTGTCTTTTGGGTCGCCGGAGTTCATTTGGCGGCGGCGGGGACGGCGTTTGTTTTTGGCGTCGGCGGCGGCGGCGCTTCGAAAGAGATAGCTGTCCTGGCGCAGGCTCAATAAATAAGCGGCCAAGGCGCGGGCCTGCGGGCGCGGGACAAGTTCATAGCCCGGCGGCGGCGCGTCCCGGTCGGGGAACACGATCGATTCGGGCGAGCGAAAAAGCGCGATTTTGCGAGTCTCAAAGAGGAAACGATATGAGGGCATCACGGTGCCGTGAGTGATCAAGCCCGGATCGTAAAGGCGCAAGAAAATGCCGTTGATGTCGGAGCGCCGTCCGAAATTGGCGAGGTCGGGGCCGATGCGTTGCAAACCCAGCATGACGGGTTGCTGGAAGAGATAGTCTTCAGCCAGGCTGCGGCGCTCACCCCAACCCCGCTGGATGTCCGAACCGAGACGAAGCGGACGGACCATTTCGGTGTGGCAGGCGGCGCAACCGTTGGCGCGATAGATTTCCGCCCCGGCAGAGGCTCCGCCCGGTTGGGCCAGGGGATAGGTTTGGGAGGGCGCGTCGCCGACGACCACGGTGTTGGTCTGGGTCAGGCCGCCCAATTGCAGTTGCGGGGCCAGGACAAAACCGGTCCACGAACAGGCCATGGTGGCGAACAAGCCAAGAAAAAGCAGCGGTCCGCTGTTCATGCGCTCTCCTTTCGCGCGGCGCGGCAGCGGCGGCAGGCCGTCAACAGAACGCCGGCCAGGTTGAGCAGGAAGAGCAAGGCTCCCACGCAAACGAACAAATCGCCGAGCGTGCTCACGCGCAATGGCAGCATCGTGCGCCGCATGATGCCAGGGAAGGAATTGCCGGCGTTGAGCAGCAGAATGCCCTGCCCGATTCCGGCCACGAGCAACGAAAGGTAGGAAATCAACACGCCGAGAAACGAGAAGAAGAATTGGAGTTGGAGGAGTTTCCGGCCCCAAGGGGATTTTTCCAGGCCGAGCAGGTCCGGGACGCTGTAGTAAAGGGCGCCAAAAACGGTGCATGCGAAAAAGCCGTAGTGGAACAGCTCCTTGCGCGCGGCCCCGAACCAGGTGAAATCGGTGATCGCGCTGATGCTGGGCGCCGCGCCGGCGATTTGCTGCGCCCCGGCGATGATCCAAAAGAACAAGGCCACGTAGGTGAAACGCAACGTTGGATCGGCGTCGAGGGCGTTGAGGTCGTGGCGGACAGTGTGGTAGAAATTGAGCGCGACAGCGAGGATCGGAATGGTTGTCAGCACCGTGCCCACCACGGCCAGGCTGATGATCCAGGAAGGAAGCGGAGCGCCGTCGGGAATGCCGCCGGCACTGCCGAAAAGGGCAAGGGTCCAAAAGGCCAGCGCCGCCAAATAATGGCTATGGAGCGGACGGCCCAGAAGTTTGGGGAGGAAGTAAAAAGCCGAAGCCAGCCCGGCAAAGCCGAGGAAAACGTTGTCGAAGTTATGGGCGCACCACCAAGCGGTGGAGGCTTGCAAGACACCGCGCGCGGGCACGCACAGTAATACCAAAGCGGCGGTGGAAAAAATCCACGGGAACCAGAAAAGCGAGCCGAGGACGAACCATTGCGAGGGATAAAGACGGCCCGGCTGGCGTTGGTGGAAAGTGAGCAAGGCGCAGACGCCGATCATGAGATAAGCGATAAAGAGCATCGGCACGCACCAAGCCGGCAGTTCAAAGTATTCAAATCCGGTGCTGCCGCCGCAAAGAATGGCCGCCACGCCCAGAGTCAGGGCGAAGTTCCAAAAGAACGCGCCCAGGAAGACCACGACCGGACCGGCCAGGGTGGTGCGGCCGAGACGGCAGAGCAGCCACAGAGCAAGGCCCAGGGCGGACGGCACGGCGAATCCGTAAAGCAACGCGGCGTTATGCGCGGCGTGAAGGCGGCCATAGCTCGACCAAGCGTGGCCGGCGAGAAAGCCCGGGGCGTGGAAATTGAGCGAGTTGAGCAAAGCCAGCAGCGAAGCGACGAAGAGCCAGAGCGCCGCGCCCGCAAAAAGAACCAGCATTCCCGCGGAACGCCAAGCTTCTGCCACAACCGTCCGCGACGGAGCCGGAGCGGGGCCGGCGGCGGGAGTTGGAGAATCAATCGCGTTCATGGCCGGCGAAGCCTATTCGTAAACATTTTTCTGTGGCGGCGGCTTGGGCGCAGGGGCGAATTCGCTGGCCGCGCGGGCCATGAGATTGGAGCGGGCGGCCGCCGGGTCCTGCCATTCCTGCAACACCAAATCCTTGGCCCGTTCCAGGGGAACGCGGACAAACCCCTTAGCCTGGTCCCGCCAATCATATTTCTCCAGCAAGGGAGCGTTGACCGCCTGGAAGTCGGACAAATTCTTCATGCGTTCGGCGGCGCGAGTGGCCGCGATGGAGGGTGGCTGGCTGTAGGATTGCATCAAGAGCACCAGCAGCGCGACGATAAGGAACGTCCCCAGGAAAGCGGCGACACAAGCGCCGAGGCGGGTTTTTTGGGAGCAGGATTCCGAGTTCATTTGGCGCTTTCAGGCTTGATGGGAGCAGCCACGGCGGGGGGAAAATAAACTTCCAACGCCTCGGCCAGGCGCGGGTCTTTCAAGGGATAAACCGGGTGGCGGTTCAGTGAGGCGATAAAGACTTTCATCAGCACGCCTGTAAACAGCAAGACGCAAGCGATGTCCACCAGCAAGCCGGCGGTGAGGATGGAGTCAGGATGGAGGGTGGGCATGATTTGGAATTCGAGATCGACAAAGTGCATGAGCCAGCACCAGGCGGCCAGTGGCAGCATCTTGTCCAGCTTCAGCTTCCAGTCGATACGCAACAACATGAGGAAGGGGACAAAAAAATGACCGAAGATGATGACGTATTTGCCCACGGCATCCCAGGAGCCTTTTTCGCGCAGGACATACCAGAACGTTTCCTCCGGCATGTTGGCGTTCCAGACAATAAAGTATTGGGCGAAACTGATGTAGCCCCAAAAAACCGTGAAGGCCAGGAAGAGAGAGCCGATCATGTAGAATGTGTTTTCACGGACCAGGGTTCGCAACGGGCCGGAACGTTGCAGAATCAAGGCGATGACATAAATGGTGGGCAGCGTCACCCAGGCCGAGGCCGCGAAATACCAGACGCCGTACATGGTGGAATACCATTCGACAGTCAGACCTTTCATCCAGACAATGGCCGCCAGCGTGATGGTGATGGCGAAGAGCACGATGCCCGAGGCGGAAAAGAAACGCATCCGGTGGGTGCAATCGGCCGAGCCGGATTCATCCTGACGCAAGGACCAGTGGCGGAGACGATTGGAATACAACCACCAAATGGCGAACAAAACCGCCGCCGTGACGTAATAGCCAGGCATGGTGAAGAGCGGATGCTTGGCCGCGACCGCGTGATCCAGATGGTCGAGGCTCATCCACGGGATAAATTTTCCTGGCCATGAACGCGATCGGCAGGAACAAGAGGAACATCGTAGGCGCGAGCAGGCAGGCCAGATGCTCGCACAGACGCCGCGTGGGCACCGACCAACTGGCGTCAAAGAGGTGATGCATCATGACCATGAACCAGCCGCCCAGGCAAAGGCTGAGGGAAAACATGAAGGCCAGCAACCAGGAGTAGGCGAATTGTTTGACGCCGCAGACGGCCGCCCCCACAATCGCGCCGATGGCGCCGACATCGATCAAAATCATTGGCAGATGGCGCCATACGAACAAACCGCATGTCGGACGACGAAGCGGAATGAGGGTTCGAACTCATAAGCTATTTCTTAAAGGTGGACGCGATCAGGTTCCGGCACGTCCTCGGCCGTGGCCAGTTGGCTGCGTTGCAATAGCGCGCACGTAGGCGATGATGGCCCAGCGGTCTTCGACCGTGACGTTTGGCCCGTAGGCGCCCATGAGATTCTTGCCGTAAGTGATGGTGTTGAAAATCTCGCCGTCGCACATGTCGATCAATCGTTTGTCATGGAAGTTGGCCATCCCCACCATGCCGTATTTGCTGGTGATGCCTTTGCCGTCGCCGTCGGGGCCGTGGCAGGGCAGGCAATTGATCTGAAAACGCTGCTGGCCGCGTTCGAGCAATTGCCGGGAGATGGGCAGAGGATTGACCGGCGACCCAATTGGTCGTTCCCGCAATGCGGCCGGTGTTGACCGGCGAGTCTTCGTAAGGATAAACCGGCTGGCCGTTGATCTTGAGCACCTCGCCGTTGAGAAGGCGGGGGCCGCCGCGGGGCACCGTGCCGGCGGGGATCGGGCCGCGAAGCGTATTCATCGGGGAAGAATTCGCTGGGCGTCTGCGGGCGCACCTTGTTTTGGCGCACCATGTCGGGAAACAGCTCGATGGCCGGGCGGCGCGAGTGGCTGCCGCGAAAGCCGCAGATGGCCACCACCGCGAAGCAGGTCAGGAAGAAAATCAGAAGGAAGTAGCGCATTATTCCTCCACCATTTCGATGTGCGTGCTGCCGAGGGATTCGAGCAGCCGGCGGGTTTCGGTTTCGGAGTACTTTGGATCGTCTGATTCAATCACCACAAAAAAACGGTCGTGCGTGGCCAGGGCAAAGCGGCGGTTTTTCAAAAGCGGATGGTGCAGGCGCGGCAGGCGGTTGAGGAAGAGCATGCCCAGCAGCGCGCCGAACGAGCCGAAGAGAATGGTCAATTCGTAGGAGGGCGGGAAGGCAGTAGAAGGGGCTGAACATGGGCTTGCCGCCGATGACAATGGGATAGTCGTAACGCGTTCATGAACCAGATCATCAACATGCCCGTGGCGTAGCCGGTGCAACCGCCGATGAACGAAAACCAGCCGACTTTCGAGTTCCCAAGTCCCATCGCATTGTCCATGCCGTGAACGGGGAACGGTGTGAAGACGTCCCAATGGCGGTAGCCATTGTCGCGAACTTTCGCCGCCGCGTGCAATGTAGCGGCGGGGGTGTCGAACTCGGCCATGATGGCGTAAAAGGCTGGCATCAATGTCCCCCCTCCGGTTTGGCGCCGCCCAGCGGATGATGCGGGTCGGCTTGCGGCGTCACGCCTTTGACTTCCGCGATGGCGATCAAAGGAATGTAACGGATGAACAACAGGAAAAAGGTGAAGAACAATCCGAACGTTCCCAGGAACTGCAAAACATCGACCCAGGTCGGGACTGTAATAGCCCCAGTTGGAGGGCAGGAATTCGCGCTGCAACGAAAGAACCACGATGACGAAACGTTCAAACCACATGCCGACATTGACCAGGATCGCCAGCAGGAAGACCAAGAACATGTTGGTGCGGATTTTCTTGAACCAGAAAAACTGCGGCACCAAAACGTTGCAGGAGACCATGATCCAAAAGGCCCACCAATAGGGGGCCGGCTGGATGTGCAAGAGCGGCGCGACAATAAACGGATCGGCCGCGCGATTGTGGAAGAACATGAACCGTTCGTAGGGATTGCCGCTGTACCAGGCGATGAAGAATTCCATCGCGTAGGCGTAGCCGACAATGGAGCCGGTGGCCAAAGTGACTTTGCACATCAGCTCCACGTGCCGCACGGTGATGATTTCCTCCAGCTTGAGCATCCGCCGCAAGGGCACCACCAGCGTCATCACCATGCCAAAGCCGGAATAGACCGCGCCCGCCACGAAGTAAGGCGGGAAGATCGTCGTGTGCCAACCGGGCAACTGCGAGACCGAGAAGTCCAAGGACACAATGGAGTGAACTGAGAGCACCAGCGGCGTGGAAAGCCCGGCCAGAATCAGGTAGGCCTTTTCGTAATTGCTCCAATGCCGATTGGAGCCTCTCCAGCCCAGGGCGAAGAGTCCGTAACCGATCTTGCGAATGCGGGTCTTGGCCCGGTCGCGCATCACCGCCAGGTCGGGAATCAGCCCCATGTACCAAAAGAGAACCGAGACGGTGAAATAGGTCGAAACGGCGAAGACGTCCCACATCAAGGGCGAACGGAATTGCGGCCAGACGCTGTTGGAATTGGGGACCGGGAAGAGCCACCAGCCGTACCAGATGCGCCCGATGTGAATGAGCGGAAAAATACCCGCGCACATGACGGCGAAAATGGTCATAGCCTCGGCCGCGCGATTAATGGAGGTGCGCCAGCGCTGGCGCAACAGAAAGAGAATCGCCGAAATGAGGGTGCCGGCGTGGCCGATGCCGATCCACCACACGAAATTGACGATGGCCCATCCCCACATCACCGGATGGCCCAATCCCCAAACGCCCACGCCGGTGGACATCAGGTAAAGAATCATGGCGAAGCAAACGGTCATCATGGTGACGCTGATGGCAAAGCAGATTTTCCACCAATTGGGCGTCGCACCTTCGATGACGCCGGCAATACGGTCGGAGAGCCAGCCGAGGCCGCGCTGGTTGGCCACCAAAGGCACGCGCTCGAGGGAGGCGGGCGGGGCCTGGACCCTGACCTGGCTGGACTGGCGCAAGACGGGCGCGTCGGCCATTAAGGCGCTCCTTTCGGAGAAGGCTCTTGTTCGAGGGAGCCACCTCGGGCCGACTCGAACTCTTTGGTGGTATAAGGCATGGGCAGTTCCTTGTAATCGGGCATGGCCGGGTTGGGATTGCGCACCCGCGCCAGATAGGTGAGACGTGGCTTGGTGAGCAGAAAATCCAACACTTTATAGGTGCGTTCCTGCGCCTTCAATTTAGCCACGGTGCTCTCCGGGTCGGAGATGTCGCCGAAAACAATCGCCCCCGCCGGGCAGGCCTGCTGGCAGGCGGTCTTGGGCACGGTCCCCTCCTTTTCCGAGAGACGGATGTGGTCGCTGTCGCGCGCCTTGACCTTGGCGGCAATCCTGGCCTGCTCGATGCGCTGGAGGCAGAGGGAGCATTTTTCCATGACCCCGCGCATGCGCACCGTAACGTCCGGGTTCTTGACTAACTTGGCCAGTTGCCATTCGTCTTCGGGCAGATTGCCTTTGTCCGGGTTTTTGAGCCAGCGCAGCAATTCCCACTCGCCGTCGGTTTTGGCCACCAGCGGGCTGCGGTACAGATACTCGTGGTTGAGCGGGTGGCGGTTGTAATCGAAAAAGTTAAAGCGCCGCACCTTATACGGGCAGTTATTGGAGCAATAACGGGTGCCCACGCAGCGGTTGTAGGTCATCACGTTCAAACCCTCGTCATCGTGCGAGGTGGCGTTGACCGGGCAAACACTCTCGCAGGGCGCCGCCTCGCAATGCTGGCAGAGCATCGGCTGCACCACCGCCTGAGGCTCCTCGACCGGGCCGGCGTAATAGCGATCCAGCCGGATCCAGTGCATTTCGCGGCTCTTGCCGACCATCTCCTTGCCAACAATGGGAATGTTGTTCTCGCTTTGGCAGGCCATCATGCAGGCCGAACATCCCACGCATCGGTTCAAGTCAATGGAGAGGCCCCATTGATGCAGGCCATGGGCTTTGCTCTTGTCAAAAGGATTCGGATAAAGGGGCAAATCCAGCGGCGGTTTCTCCGTCCTCATGGCCTCGGCGAAATTCGGATTCTGGCGGTATTGCTCGAGGTTGGCTTCACGCACGGCGGGGCGGCCTTCCATGCTCCAATGGCTTTGGGTGGTGGCCAATTCGTAGCTCCGGTCGCCCGTGTCTTTGATGCTCGCGCCCGAGGCGTAATACACATTGTCGCCGGCGCGCAGCTTGTAAGCGTTGAAGCCCGTGCCGGAGCCTACCCTTCCGGTCTTCTCCCTACCCCAGCCGAGGGCCAAACCGATGGTATGATCAGCCATGCCGGGTTGAATCCAAACCGGCCCGCTGATCGTGCGCCCGTTTAAGGTGACCTCGACTTTGAAATTGAAAAACTTCTGGTTCTGCCTGTTTCGCTCGGTGAAGACGCCCAATTCTCTGGCCGTGGCCGGACTGAGCAGAACCGCATTGTCCCAGGTCAGTTTGGTGATCGGATCGGGCAACTCCTGCAACCAGCCGTTGTTGTTATGCCGTCCATCGTCCATTTTGGCATCGCGATAAAAAACGACATCCAGACTTTCCTTCGTCGGCGCTGGAGTAGCTCTCAAAGTGCCAAGCGCCCGTTTCAACTCAGCCGGGTCGAGATGCACGGTTGCGGCGCCGGGAGCGCTGCCAGCCAGGAATCCGTCGTGCAGGAATTTCCGCCAATGATCCTCGCTGTCCCCGCCGAAGGAACGGAACGTTTCCCGGACAATTTCATAAGGGCTGGCCGGTGCAAGGCCGCCGATCAAGGCCAGAACTTCCAACTCCGTGATTCCGCCAAACAACGGCTCAATCAGCGGCTGGATCGGAACTATCGTTCCGTCCGCCGTGCGGGCGTCGCCCCAGGATTCCAGGTAGTGCGCCATCGGCAGGTCCCACTGCGTGCCGGGGTGCGTGGCCGTGTTCCAGGAAGTTTCGTCCGCGTAATAGCCCAGGCGGATGACCGTCCTGGCCTTGGCTTGCGCTTGCGGCCAATTTAAATCGACCGGCGCGTTGTAAGCGGGATTGCCGCCCAGTATGACCAGCGTCTGCACCTGGCCGGCTTGGAGCGCCGCCGCCAATTGGGCCAGCGTGCCTTCCTTTGCCGCCGCCGTTGGAAGAAATTCAACGGTGTGACCGAACGCCCCCAACGCTTCATTGATGGACATCACCAGCAAGTGCGCCGCCAGCGGCAAACGATACCCGGCCAGCAGAAGGCTCTTGCCAGCGTTGGCTTTGAGGTCCTTGGCGCAGGCCATGATCCAATTGTCATGCGCCAGGGCCGGCGCAGCCAATTCGTTCAACTTTGCGTCCTGGTCCGACGGGCTGAGGACGTGGAGCGCCAATCGCGCCAGCACGGCCATGACCATGCTCGGCGGCACGCGCAGACGATGATCGGCGTTGAGGCCGGTCAACGTGTAAAGGCTTTCGACCGCGTAGAGGCGGCTCATCGAATCGTCTTTGCCGTTAAGCGTCCGTCCCTTGGCAAAGTCCCGGATGTTGGCGCAGGCATTTTCCTCGCTGCCAATGAAATCGGCATCCAGGGAAACAACCACCTGCGCTTGATCCAACTTGTAATGCGGCTCGACCGCGCTCTTGCACGCCAGCGACGCCGCCGCGCGGCCCAAATCCAGATCAACCGGCTCATAGACATGCCAGCGCGCGGCCGGGAATTTCGCCGCGATGGCCTGTTGCAGGCGGGCGCGGGACGGGGAATCATTTTGTTCGAGCAGGAAGGCCAAGCCGCTACCGTCGCCCAGCGTCTTGCCTAAGCCCGACAGAAAATCCAGCGCGGATTGCTTGTTTTGACTGGAACCGTTGCGCGCGCAACGCATGGCACGGTCCGGGTCGTAAAGGCTCAGGAGCGAGGCTTGCGCCAAATGGTCTGTGCCGCCGTTGCTGTGCGGCAGGTCCGGATTGCCTTCGATCTTGGTCGGGCGGCCATCGTTGGACTTGACCACCAGCGCCACTGCTTTGCGCCGCGTGGTCATGGCGGTGGCAAAGTTCTGCGGAACGCCGTGAACGTAATTCTCCGGCATTTTGGCAAACGGATAAATGCGCTCCACCGGCCGCCGGCAACCCGTCGTCCCCAATCCCGCCAGCAGGAACGAGGCGGACATAATTTTGACAAATTTGCGGCGCGAAACCGGATCGGTGAATTCGCTCGCGCCGGCGGGAAATTCGCGTTCCACCCATTGGCGGAATTCCGGCGTCCCGGCCAATTGATCCAGACTGCGCCAATACTTTGGACCAGTCTCAGGCTCGGAGGATGGAGGCGGAATGGTTTTCATCGATGACAGGTCGAACAGTTTTCCAGCGACTCAATCTTCCAGTCGCGGATAATTTTTTGTCCCTGGGCCAATTGCACGGCGGGCAGGTCGCGCGGATCCGCCGCCGGCATCCAATCCAGCTCGGTGATTTTGTCCAGCGGGCGCAGGCGCATGGCCGGATGGCGATGGCAATCCAGGCAATAGGTCATGTTGAGGGGTTTGGCGCGATAAACCTCCTCCATATCATTGATGTGCCCGTGGCACTCCACGCAACTGACGCCCCGGTTGACGTGGACCGAATGGTTGAAATACACGTAATCGGGCATTTTGTGAATCTGCACCCACTGGATGGGCCGCCCGCTGGCCGCGCTCTCGCGCACCGAGGCCAAACGCGGATCATCCTTGAGCACCTGGTTGTGGCAATTCATGCAGAGGGAGGTCGCCGGGATGTTGGAATACCAGGATTTTTCGACCCCGTTATGGCAATAGCGGCAATCCAGCCCCAACTGTTTGACGTGGACGCTGTGCGGAAAAGCCACCGGCTGAATGGGGTCGTAGCCGACGGTGGTGTATCTGGGCGTGAAATAATAGGTGACTCCGGCCGTCACGGCCGTTCCCACCAACAGCGCGCCAATAATAATCTGGCGTGGAAGCCGGTTGGTCCACTTTGGAAAAACATCGGACATCTCAGGGCATATTCGTTGTCATCCAAAAAACCATTCAACAACAAGAACGGAGGCGATTTTTCTTGGCCAGCCCCGTCTCGTCAACTCTATTCGTCCAGTGCCGCAACGAACGGCATAAGCAGAACTTGCCACAACTCCGGCCAAAGGCAAAGAATAAGCAAAACTTTAAGGCTGGCAAGCGAGCGTTGGGGTCGGGACCATCAGCGCGCGGGAGCGCTGTGAAGAATGCGCTCGCGGACGAAGCCGATGTGGCCGCGCAGGCCGTAAAATTGATCGGCAAAGGAGGCTGGAACCTTCATCTTGTTGACCGCGCTTTCGATTTCATCCAGGCGGGAGATGAATCTTTCTGGCTGAATGCCGGCGGTCTGCGCCCGCACCTCCCGCTCCAGCGCGAGCAGGGAACGGTACCAGCGGAAGATGCGCATCTGGATGCGCCAGCGATACATGGCCGGGATGAGGCGCAGGCCCGGCACGAGAACAATCATCGGCAGAAAAGCCACAGCCATGCGTTTGACAATACTGGCAAGCTCGAACCCCAGGTAACGATAGAGAGTTCCCTTGCCGGATTTGTAGAAGCGGAGCGCATCGGAGCTGATGGGATAATCATGTTCCAACGGAGCGGGAAACTCGCCCTGGCGCCGGAATAGCCCGGCCTTTTTGTGGACTGAGGTCGCCGCGTCCAGCAGGAGATCGGATAAGGCGGTGTGCAAGTCGGACCGCGCCAGCAATTCCACCGTGGGGCCAACAAGCGAAATGTCGTGGTCGGGGATGTCTTTGCCAAAGTCGATGGAACCTTTGGGCAACGTGAGCTTGCTCAAGGAAGTGACGCGCCGGACATAGCCGTCGCCCTGGGTGAAATCGTAAAGGTGAACATCCTGGCTGCGCAGAAGGGCGCGCATGACTTCGACGGAGGCCGAATCGCCCATCAGGAAAATGGCATCGACGTTGCCCGCGTTCAGGGCTTTGGCAGCGGCGACGGAGTCTAAATCCACGAAGGTGGCCGCGTTGTTGGAAATGCCGTTAAGCCCCAGGAGAGTCATGGCCAACATGCGGTCCCCGCTGCCAGGGGGGCCGATAACCAGGCGTTTGCCTTTGAGCTGCGAAAGCAGTTGGAGCGGCCCCATGCCGCGATAAAAAATCATCATCGGCTGAAAATTCAGGCTGCCGAGGCAGACGAGTTTGGAGGCCGTCCCATTGGTGACACCGGTCTGGACAAATGCCACATCCACCCCGCTGGAGGGATCTTGCAGCCGCCTAAGATTCTCCTCCGAGCCGGCGGAAGGCAGGATTTTCAAAGTGACGCCTTCTTGCTTCAGCAAGTCCCGATATCTGATGGCGTTGGTCTCGGAGCTGCTGCCCGGCGGTCCGCTGGAGATGGTGATGGTATGGGGCGGGGCGGAATGGAAGAACCAGAAAACGGCCAACGCCACCACCGCGAAGGTAAACAAACAGGCCAGCAACGACACGCCCGCGCTCAGGCCGAAAGTTTCCATGAAAACGGCCTGCATTCGTTTAAGCCCGATCTTTCGTTTTTCCGCCATAAGTCATGTAAAGATAGCGCAAGCTTGGCTTGCGTCCACGGGAAAACTTGCGCGCGCGGCTTGTAATTAGAATGGGTTAAGTTTATGATTACGAGAGCATAAATTGAAGCCATGAAATCATCGGCATTAACAACTATGTCCGTCTGGTGCGCAACTGGACCAAGTGAAGCAATAAAAGGAAAATCAAGCGCCATAGCAGTCATCATGGCGCGATAGAGTCAAAAAACTATACTTTAGGGCTATGACGCCGTGTGCCAAAAGTAACTGTTACCCGTGAGGGTGAGGACAAACAACCTTTTTTCTCGTGACATTTGTTAAAATTGTGCCAAGCTCGTGAAAAGCTTGGGCAAGTACTGCAAATTTTGCGCAGGCAGAATTACAAGGAAATGACAAACCCATTCAACCTTCCACAATTGTATTCACGCATGAAAACTTTTCGTCATCTCTCCCTGTTCCTCGGCGCCGCCACCCTCTGTGCAGCGGCCTTGAATAGCTCCGCGCAGTTAACCGTGTCGGTTACGAACACCTTTGCCAACAATAACAACAGCACGACCATTACCGCCAATTCCGCTTCCACTTGGGAGTATTGGTTTGGCAGCGTTGGCTATACGGGCAACTTGCCAATGACCAATGCCCCCTCGACGAATGACCCCAACAGTTCCACTTCTGGCGCCCTGGTGGTGGCGCTGCCGTGGACGGGAACGGCGCAGCAGCAATACATGTTCGGTGATTGGAGCGAGAATGGCCAGGGCGACACAACCTTGAAAATGACCGCCGCCTACATTACGAATATTAGTTTCGACGTTTTTGTCGCCCCCAGTTCGCCCCTCAATTCGTCGGGCAATTTCGGCACCCTCCAGGTGGGATTGGATGGGGCGTCGGGGTTCGCAGGCAACTTCACGATCCCGTCCAGCGCGAGCAACGGGTGGGTGCATGTGTCCATACCGGCACACGTCACCGGCATGGTGTCAGGCCCAGAAATATACATGCAAACGACCAGTTCAAATCTGCTGACTGGGACTTCCTTGATTTATCTGGCCAATCTCCAAACCACGGCCAGTCCCAATTATACCAACAACTTCACCAATACGCCTGGCTCACAGTACGGCGGTTCGGCAAATATAGGGTGCAGTTCCAGTTCGTGGATATATTCCAATGGCGTCAATACCGCCAATGCCGCCATGAGTTGGTGTTCCAATGTGAATGCCAGCGGCACCTCGGCTCCCGGGTCACTCCTGGTTTCGATTCCCTGGACCAACGCCTCCGGCAATTCCACCGGCGCCAATTTAATTCAGACGATGTTCGGAACCTTTGCCGGCAGGAGTGCAAAGGATAACGGGGAGACGACAACCGGGAGCAATTTCCAGAACATATACTGCTCGGTACTGGTGTCCAACACTTCGCCGATGAACGCGGCGGGCAATTACGGAGTGCTGCAAATCGGGTTTGTGACTTATTCCAACAACAATTGGCATGGCATTACCTGGCCGGCCAGCGCGGTGACTCTGAACGCCAGCGCCTCCACTGGCTGGACCAACTTTGTGGTGCCGATCGATTACACCGCCGCCGGTCTGAGCAACGTCTCCGGCATCTTCCTGGAGATGCAGACCGGCGCCGCTCAAGGCGGGGGTCTGCCGGGCACGACGCAGTTGTTCGTGGATAATCTGGGCCTGAACCCGGCTGTCCCGAACCCGTCGAACATTTCCGTGACGGTGCAGTCAAGTCCGCTCGGCTGTTCTTTCACGGTGGACGGAACACTCTACACGACCTCTCAAACCTTCGCCTGGATTTCCAATTCCAGCCATACGATTGCCACCACTTCCACACAGAGCGGCGGCACCGGCATCCAGAACCTCTGGAGCAGTTGGAGCGACGCGGGAGCCATTTCGCACACCATCAGTCCGGCCGTCGCCACGATTTACACCGCCAACTTCACGACACAGTATTACCTGACGATGAACGCGGGCGCGGGCGGCGGCGTCAATCCGGCCAGCGGCTGGAACAACAGCGGCGCGGTCGTGCCGATTGGCGCCACGGCCAACGGCGGCTACAGTTTCGGCAGTTGGACGGGCAGCGGCAGCGGCTCCTATTCCGGGAGCAGCGCTTCCCCGTCGGTCACGATGAATGCGCCGATCACCGAGACGGCCAGCTTCATACCCAACATTGCCGTGACCGTGCAGTCAAGTCAGCCCGGCTGTTCCTTTACGGTGGACGGAACTAATTTCATCACCCCTCAACTCTTTAGTTGGATCCCGGGTTCCGGCCACGTGATTGCGACCACTTCTCTGCAGAGCGGCAGCACCGGCACCCAATATCTCTGGAGCAATTGGAGCGACGCTGGAGCAATCTCGCACACCGTCAGTCCGACCGTCGGCACGACTTACACCGCCAACTTCACCACGCAATATTACCTGACGATGAACGCGGGCACGGGCGGCGGCGTCAATCCGGGCAGCGCCTGGTACAACAGCGGCGCGGTCGTGCCGATGAGCGCCCCGGCCAGCAGCGGCTACAGTTTCAGCAGTTGGACGGGCAGCGGCAGCGGCTCCTATTCCGGCGCCAGCGCTTCCCCGTCGGTCACGATGAATGGGCCGATTAGCGAGATGGCCAGCTTCGGCGCGAACATTTCCGTGACCGTGCAAACAAGTCCCTTGGGCTGTACTTTCACAGTGGACGGCACAGCCTACACGAACAATGGAACCTTCGGCTGGCTGCCGGGCACCGCCCACACGATAGCCACGACTTCTCCGCAGGGCGGCGGCGCGGGCATTCAGTATCTTTGGACCAATTGGAGCGACGGCGGAGCCATCTCCCACGAGATCAGTCCGGCCAGCGACACCGCTTACACCGTCAACTTCACGACGCAGTATTACCTGACCATGAACGCGGACACGGGCGGCGGCGTCAGTCCGGCCAGCGGCTGGAACGACAGCAACGCCGTCGTTGCCATTAGCGCCACGCCCAATGCCGGATGCGCCTTCAGCAGTTGGACGGGCCTCGGCGCCGATTCCTACTCTGGAAGCATCAATGCAGCGTCAGTCACCATGAACGAGCCGATGACCGAGACCGCCAGCTTCATGGCCACAGCCGGGCCGTCGTTTACCTGCGTCAGCCAATCGGGCGCCAACCTTGTCTTTAACGGCCTCAACCCCATGAGCACTTCAGATATGAACTGCGTTGTTCTCTCTTCCCTGGACCTCTCGCTGCCCCTGGCGCAGTGGACGCCCGTGGCCACCAACCAATTCAACTGCGATGGGACATTCTGCTTTACCAACGCGATCAACCCCTCGCAGCCGGCCATGTATTACGCCTTTATGCCGTGCATTTCCGTGACGGTGCAGGCAACCCAGCCGGGCTGTGCTTTCACAGTGGACGGAACAACCTATACCGCATCGCAAAGCTTTAGTTGGGCTTCCAATTCCACCCATGTGATTGCCACGACTTCTCCGCAGAGTGGGAGCACCGGCATCCAGTACGTCTGGGGCAGTTGGAGCGACGCGGGAGCGATCTCGCACGCAGTCAGCCCGGCCCACGGCGCCGCTTACACCGCCAACTTCACGACGCAGTATTACCTGGCGATGAACGCAAGCGCAGGCGGCAGCGTCAGTCCGGCCAGCGGCTGGGACAACAGCGGCGCGGTCGTGCCGATTGTGGCCACGGCCAACGACGGATTCAGTTTCATCGGTTGGACGGGCCTCGGTGCCGATTCCTATTCTGGAACCGGCGTTTCCCCTTCTGTCACCATGAACGAGCCTATTACCGAGACGGCCAGCTTCGCGCCCAACATTTCCGTGACCGTGCAGGCCAATCTTCCGGGTTGTTCTTTCTCGGTGGACGGATCCAATTTCACCACCTCTCAGACCTTCAGTTGGACTTCCAATTCCACCCACACCATTGCGACCGCTTCACCACAGAGCGGCGGCACGGGCATTCGGTACGTCTGGAGCAATTGGAGCGACGGCGGAGCAACGTCGCACGTGGTCAATCCGGCCGTTGGCACGACTTACACAGCCAGCTTCACCACCCAGTATTACCTGACGATGAACGCGGGCACGGGCGGCAACGTGAGTCCGGCCAGCGTCTGGACCAACAGCGGCGCGGTTGTCTCGATTAGCGCCACGCCGACTGGCGGATACAATTTCACCAGTTGGAACGGGACCGGCAGCGGCTCCTATTCTGGAAGCAGCGGTTCCACGTCGGTCACGATGAACGGGCCGATCACCGAGACGGCCAGCTTCGCGCCCAACAACTTGCCTGCTGTGGCATCTTTTACCATGAGCACGAACCTCGGAGTCGCGCCCTTCACCGTGACCTTCAGCGACACCTCGCTCAATTCCCCCGCTTCATGGAACTGGACTTTTGGCGACGGCGGCGCCTCGACGCTGCAAAACCCAAGTCACACCTTTACCAACATGTGGCGGCAGACGGTCTCGCTGACGGTGTCAAATGTCAACGGGCATAGTTCATCCAACCAGGCTGTCTATCAATGCTTCCCGTGCGACGCGCTTTATGACTGGACCGGCGGAACCCAGGGGCAGGTCGCCCAAATAGCCTCCCTGGGCAATTCCCTGGTGGCAGGAGGCAACAACATTGGGCACTTCACGACGACAAACGGCGATCTGCCATCGCCTAATTTACAGGGCATCATCTTCACCAATTTGCCCGGGATGACCAACGGCTGCCCGGTGGTGTTCTCCAACGGGGTCATAAACGCCAACTTCAACACCACCAACGCCCTGGCTTATTGCTGGACAAACGATCACGAGCAATACGACTTCCAATTCAATTCCAGCCTCGTGGTGACGAACCTCGTGTTGGTTTTCTACGATTCCATGCCGCTGTCCAGCAACACTTGGTCTTCCTGCGTGGACGAATTGAACATAGCCACAGCCAAGGATAATCCAGACCTCGGCAGCGTCTGCCTGAATCGCAACCTTGGGTGCAACGGGCCATGGGCCGGCTACGCAAACAACTATCACACCTCGGAAACGTGCAATCCCACTTATTATGGCCAGACAACTGGCTGGACCAGCACGTATTTCGACGGTAGCCGCATGTACGAGTTGCCCAACAAGATGTATCGGATTCTCCTGCAGTACAATACGAATACGGAGTTCGTTTGTGCGATAGCGGATCCCGTGACCAGCACGATGGTCGGTTTCGTTACGAATTATGACTCGAGCTACGCCGGTTCTTTGATTAAAGCTTACGCCAACGGGCACACCAGTTGGGAAGTCTATACCAACAACGGCCTTGGCCAGGCCAGCTTGGCGACTGACACGTCCATTCTGGCTTGTCATAGCGTCATTTCGATCAATCGGCGGCTGACGTGGTCGCAAGCGTCAAATGTAGTCATGTACGGCCCGTGATTTGAATTGGACCGACGCAGCAGCGCCGGGCCACTTTCATTTTTGGCTTTGACTTTCTGCCGGCAGCGATGATTGTGATTTCGGGCGGTCACTGTGGCCGCCGGACACCGAAACTCATGCCGGCACCTCCAACCAGTATTCCATCCAGCCGCGAGTACCCCACCGGGGAACTCGTGCGGCGTCTTGTTGCCCTGGCCTGGCGGTATCGCGCCGATTTCCTGCTTTCCGTCTCCTTGAGCCTGGTGCTGCTGCTGTTGGGACTGCTCGGCTTGCAGTTGTTGGGCGTGGTCATCGATGTTATCCGCCACGCGCTGGACCCATCCTTGCGGACGCCGCGTTATCCCTTTGGCTGGACGCCGCCAGCGCAATGGACGGCTTTGCAAATAGTCACGGGACTGGCGCTGGCCATCGTGGCGCAGGCCGGGTTGCGGGCGGTCCTGACTTACTGGTACAACCTGACCACGGCGCGGCTGACCCAGGGCGACATCGTGCCCGACTTGCGGGACAAGCTCTACGCGCGCCTGCAACGCTTGAGCTTCCGCTTTTTTGACGTGCATGGTTCCAGTTCGATTTTCAACCGCGTCACCGGCGACGTGCAGAACACGCGTCTGTTCGTTGATGGGGTTTTGTTGCAGGGGCTGAACATGCTGCTGACCTTGGGGGCGTATGCCATTTTCATGTGGCGCATTCATCCGGGGCTGACGGCGGCTTGCCTGTGGGTGGCCATCCCGTTGTGGTGGGTGACCCATTATTATTCCCGGCGCCTGCGCCCGGCCTATTTGCGCAACCGTGAATTATCCGACGACCTGGTGCAAATGTTCACCGAAAGCGTCCGCGGCATGCAGACAATCAAAGGTTTCGCGGCCGAACGGCATCAGATCCGCCGCTTCGCGGAAGCCAACGGGCGGGTTTTCTCGCAGCAGCAGAGCATTTTTCGGGACCTCTCCATTTTCACGCCGATCACGCAATTGCTCTCGCAAGCCAGCCTGGTCATTCTTTTTGCCTACGGCGGCTGGTTGTATCTCAAGGGAGAAATTCCGCTGGGGTCCGGCCTGGTGGTGTTCGCGGGCCTATTGCAACAATTCAACGGGCAGGTGGCCAATATCTCCACCATCGCCAACTCCGTGCAGCAAAGCCTGGCCGCGGCACGGCGCGTGTTTGAAGTCCTCGACATGCCGCTGGGCGTGGAAAGCAAACCGGGCGCCATCATCCCAAAAACATTGACCGGGCGCATTTCCTTCGAGGCGGTGACCTTTGGCTACGCGCCGGAATATCCGGTCCTGCATGAGGTTTCCTTCGAGGCCAGGCCGGGGCAGATCGTCGGAATTTTCGGCATGACCGGTTCGGGCAAAAGCACCGTGCTAAGTTTGATTCCCCGCTTTTATGATCCGCAACATGGACGCATCACGGCCGACGGCCTGGACTTGCGGGACATGGATCTGGACGCCTTCCGCCGCCAGGTCGGCATCGTTTATCAGGAGAGTTTTCTCTTTTCCAACACCGTCAGCGCCAACATTGCCTTCGGCCATCCGCACGCTTCCCAGGAGCGCATCGAGCGCGCGGCGCGGATTGCCTGCGCGCACGAGTTCATCACCGCGCTGCCGCACGGTTACGCGACGGTGCTGGGCGAATCGGGGGTGGACCTTTCCGGCGGACAGCGGCAACGGCTGGCACTGGCGCGGGCCTTGTTGCTGGAGCCGCCCATTCTTATTCTTGACGATCCAACCGCGTCAGTCGATTCAAAGACCGAGCATGAAATCGTCGCCGCTTTGGGCACGGCCATGTCAGGCCGGACGACTTTTGTCGTTTCCAGCCGGTTGAGCCTGCTGCGGCGGGCGGATGTGATTTATGTCCTGGAAAACGGGCGGTTGACGCAACACGGCACGCACGATCAATTGGCCCATCGGCCCGGTCTCTACCACGAAACCGCGCTGCTCCAATTAATGGATCTGGGCGACCTCCAGGGAGACGCGGCATGAGCACGGGCGCCCCGCCATCGGCCCGCACGCCGCCGTCCCTCTCGACGGCCGACGAGCGCGAGGCCATCACGTATTACCAACCGGTGGAGGAGAACGAGGCCGGCCAGGCGCCCCTGCAATGGTCGCTGGTGCGGCGCATCTTCACTTACACGCGCCCCTACAAAGCGCGGCGCAACTGGCTTTTCGTCTTGACGTTTTTGCGGGGCGTGCAGTTGCCGGCCATGGCCTGGATGATTGGCCAGACCATCAACGGGCCCATCACGGGCCGCGACTGGCGGGGCATCCAATTATACGCCGCAGGCTATCTGGCCATGACGCTGGCCATGATTGTGACGCTGCATTATCGCCAGCGCCTGGCCTTGGAATTGGGCGAGGCGGTGGTGCGTGACATGCGCCGGGACCTTTTCGAAAAGCTGACCACCCTGCCGATGTCCTTTTTCAATCGCACCAAGTTCGGACGCCTCATCAGCCGGATGACCTCCGACATCGACAGCATCCGCGTCGGCGTGCAGGACGTGGCCTTTGTGTTCACGGTGCAGGGGGCGCAGATGGGATTCTCGGCGGTGTTGATGGCGTGGTACGATTGGAAACTTTTTTCCATCATGCTGCTGCTGGTGCCGGCCATCTGGATCATCAACGAACATTACCGGCGCGTTATGGCGGCGCGATTGCGCATACTCCAGCAATCCTGGAGCCGGCTCGCTTCCACGTTGGCGGAGTCCGTGGGCGGCATCCGGGTCACGCAAGCCTTCGTCCGGCATGAAATTAACGCCGGCTTTTTTCGCAAGCTGGTCAACGTGCATGGCGACAACAACGTCGGCGTGGCCCGCGCCTCGGCGGTGTTCGTGCCGCTCCTGCAAATGAAGAGCCAGTTGTTTCTCGGCCTGATGGCGTTGCTGGGCGGCTACGGCGCCTTGCAATGGCACGGATGGGCCCACGTGGCCGTGGGCGACCTGGTCATGTTCTTCTTTTTGGCCAATTTGTTTTTTGAGCCGGTGCAGGTCCTGGGAGACCGCTACAACCAGGCCCTCACCGCCATGGCCGGCGGCGAACGCCTCTACCGCCTCCTGGATCAGGAACCGGAATGGCGCGACTCTCCCACGGCCCGGCCCTTGCCGCCCGTGCGCGGACGGGTGGAGTTTCAAGCCGTGCATTTCGAGTATCAACCCGGCCGCCCGGTGCTGACGGACATTTCCTTTGTGGCCGAACCGGGCCAGACCATCGCCCTGGTCGGGCACACCGGCAGCGGCAAGACGACCATCGCCGCCCTGCTGCAAAAACTCTATCTGCCGGGGCGGGGAAAAATTCTCATTGACGGATACGATCTTCTTGACGTCACCAGCGATTCGTTGCACGCGCAGATGGGCGGCGTGCAGCAGAACAATTTCCTCTTCTCCGGCTCGGTGCTGGACAACATCCGCTTCGCCCGCCCCGAGGCGACGGAGGCCGACGTGCGCCGGACGCTGCAAACGCTCGACTGCCTGGACATGATCGAGGCGCTGTCGGACGGGCTGCATCACCAGGCCGGCCAGCAAAGCGCCGCGCTTTCGCTGGGGCAGCGGCAACTGGTTTGTTTCGCCCGCGCCATGCTGGCCGATCCACGCATCGTGGTCCTGGACGAGGCCACCAGCGCCATCGACACCGTGACCGAAACGCGCCTGCAAAAGGCCCTGGAGATCCTGCTGCGCGGCCGGACCGCCTTCGTAGTCGCGCACCGCCTGAGCACGATACGGAAATCGGATTTGGTATTAGTCCTGGACCGTGGCCGGATAGTAGAGCGCGGCACCCATCAAAGTTTGCTGCGCGACGGCGGAGTCTATGCGCGCCTCCACCGCGAATTCATCGGCGCCAATGACGCTTAGGTCTCATGCACAAATAACTTCCGAATATCCGGTGCAAGATCAAACACTTAAAAATTCACCACTCAAGCAAGTAAACGCTTTTCTCCTTTTGGGGGAAGGATTAGACTGGCGCAAATGGATCAGAACAAGTTCCGACGCACGGTCGTGGTTTGCCTGCTGCTGGGGCTGGGCACGATCGCGCTTTATGCGCCCACGCTGACCTTTAGCTTTGTCAATTTTGACGATCAGCTCTATGTCACGCAGAATCCACATGTCAAGCAGGGGTTGAGCGCCGGGGGTCTGGGCTGGGCGTTCCAGGCCGGGTACGCGGCCAATTGGCATCCGGTGACGTGGCTTTCACACATGTTGGATGTGCAGCTCTTTGGCCTGCGGGCGGGGGGGCATCACGCCTCCAACGTGTTGCTGCATGCGCTTAACTCCGTGCTGTTGCTTTTGGCGCTGGCGCGGATGACGGGCGCTTTTTGGCGGAGCGCCGCGGTGGCCGCGCTTTTCGCGTGGCATCCGCTGCACGTGGAATCCGTGGCGTGGATTGCGGAACGAAAGGACGTGTTGAGCACGTTTTTCTGGATGCTCTCGCTTTGCGCCTGGGTGCGCTATGTGGAGAAGCGCACAACGCGGAGTGCAAAGTGCGGAGTTTTCTACGGGTTGAGCCTGTTGTTTTTTGCGCTGGGGCTGATGTCCAAGCCGATGGTGGTGACGCTGCCGTGCGTGTTGTTGCTGCTGGATTGGTGGCCACTGGGCCGTTTGAAGTTGGAGCCGGCATCGGCTGGCGCGGACAATCCACCGCCGGTGGCGCGGCAGATTTCGCTTTTGGTGGCGGAGAAGATTCCATTTTTCGTTTTGTCCATTGTGTCTGCCATTATCTCCGTGATCGCCATGCATCGTGAAGGGTCCAGCTTGGTTACGGCGCAGTTGCCGTTCCAGTATCGGCTTGTTTCGGCCTCCTATGCCTGCTTTCGCTATCTGGCGAAGACTTTTTGGCCGTCCGACTTGGGCGCGGTGTATCCTGCTGTAAGGAACCTGCCCAAAGCGCAGGTGGCGTTGGTGGCGATGGTCCTGGCGGGGATTTTCATCGGGGCCTTGCGCGCGTGGAAGACACGCCCGTACTGGCTTTTTGGCTGGCTTTGGTTTTTGGGGACATTGTTCCCGACACTGAACCTGACGGCGGCGGGCGGCCAATGGATGGCAGACCGCTACATGTACATTCCCTCGGTGGGATTGTTTGTTCTGATTTGCTGGGAGGCATCCGATTGGGCGGCGGCATCGCGGCATGGTCGGACGATGCTGTCCTGTTTATGCGGCGTGGCGTTGGCGGGCTGTTGCGTGGCCACATCGTTCCAACTCCAGCATTGGAGAAATGAGGAAAGCGTCCTTTCGCATATCGCGATGACCGAATCCAATTATGTGGGACATGCCAATTACGCCGCATTTCTCATGCACCACAACCAATTGGCGGCGGCGGAATCTGAATGCAGGAAGGCGCTTGGCATCACCCCCGGATACGCTCTGGTGGATGGGCTGCTGGGCTACATTCTCCTGCTGGAAGGGAAATACGACGAAGCGATTGACACGCTCCGCATGGCGCTGATACTAAATCCGAGCCTGGTTGATGCCCGCCTTCCGCTCGGGCGGGCCATGCTGGCGAAGCAAATGCCCGGCGAGGCCGCGACGCAATTCCAAACCGTGCTCCAGGCCGCGCCGCGCAATTTTGAAGCGGACACTTGGCTGGCGCGGGCATGGATGGCCCAAGGCAGGACGGCGGAGGGGATCACGGAGTTTCGGCGCTCGCTGAGGTTGCAGCCAAACCAACCCGAGGCATTGAATGACCTGGCGTGGCTTTTGGCAACCAGCCCGGACGCAACAGTCAGGGATGGCGCCGAAGCGGTGAAGTTGGCCGCGCGCGCTTGCGAACTGACGCACAACGAGCGTCCTCTGCTGGTGGGCACATTGGCGGCCGCCTGCGCGGAAGCGGCACGATGGGACGAGGCTGTGGCCGCCGCTCAGAAGGCCCACGATCTTGCCGTCGCAGACGGCTTGAAAGCTCTGGCGGAGAAGGACCTCAAATTGCAGGAGCTTTACCGCTCGCACCATGCTTTCAGGGATAAGCAGTGAGCGGCGTGGCTGGCGCATTCACATTCTTGCGTTTCATCGGCCACGTAATCGGTGGTGACCAGCAGTCGCCTTGTTCCGGCCAGTGATCAACATGTTAGCTCGACACCGCCTTGGGGATGTCGGTGGCTTTTTGTTTGAAGGCCAGTTTGCCGTCTTCCACTACCACTGTCACCGGCTCGTCGGGGTGCAAGCTGCTTTTGAGGATCTCCTCAGCCAGCGGGTCTTCCAGGAAACGCTCCACCGCCCGGCGCATGGGACGCGCGCCGTAAGTGGGATCGTAACCCTTCTCCACCAGAAAATCACGGGCCGCCGCCTCCAACGTCAACTCCAGGTGCCTGCCTTTGAGGCGGGTCAGCACCTTCGAGACTTCCAGGTCGAGAATCTCCAGGAGGTCCGGCTTGGTCAGGGAACGGAAAACGATGGCGTCGTCGAGACGGTTCAAAAACTCGGGCTTAAAAACCTTCTTGGCTTCGTCCATGATCTTCTCCTTCATTCTCTCGTAGCTGTTTTCGTCGCTGACGGGGGAGAAGCCCATGGTGGTCTGGCGCCGGATTAACTCGGCGCCGACGTTGGAGGTGAGCAGGATGATGGTGTTGCGGAAGTTCACTACCCGGCCGACGTTGTCGGTCAGTTTGCCCTCCTCCAAAATCTGCAAGAGCATGTTCATCACGTCCGGATGCGCCTTTTCGACCTCGTCAAAGAGCACCACCGAATAGGGACGACGGCGGACTTGTTCGGTCAGCTGGCCGCCTTCCTCGTAGCCGACGTAGCCCGGAGGGGAGCCGACCATGCGGGAGGCATTGTGCCGTTCCATGTATTCGCTCATGTCCAATTGAATGAGGGCCTTGGAGTCGCCAAATAAAGTTTCCGCCAGGGTCTTGGCCAGAAGGGTTTTGCCGACACCGGTGGGGCCGAGCAGCGCGAAGGTGCCGATGGGCCGCCGGGGATCCTTCAAATCGGCCCGCGAGCGGCGCAACGCCTTGCTCAAAGCCGAAACGGCCTCCTTTTGGCCAATGATCGTGCGGGACATATCCTGCTCCAGGGAGAGCAACCGTTGCGCTTCGCCTTCTTCCATGCGCTTGAGCGGAATGCCCGTCCACTTGGCCACCACTTGCAAAATCTCTTCCTCGCCCACCGTGACGCGTTTTTCCTCGCGGCTGGCGCGCCAGGCGGCCAGCACGGCGTCGAGTTTTTCTTTGGCGTGCTTTTCCTTGTCGCGCATGGCGGCGGCGACTTCAAAATCCTGGTCTTTGATGGCCCGTTCCTTTTGCGTCTTGATCTTCTCGATGTCGGCCTCCAAGTCCTTCACTTCGGGCGGACGGGTCATGGTGCCGATGCGGGCGCGCGAACCGGCCTCGTCCATCACGTCAATGGCTTTGTCAGGCAAATAGCGGTCAGTGATATAGCGGTCAGACATCCGCACCGCGGTTTCCACGGCGTGATCGGTGATTTCGGCTTTGTGGTGCTCCTCGTACTTGGGCCGAAGTCCCTTGAGAATCAAAATAGCCTCCTCCACGGAGGGGGCCTCGACTTTGACCGTTTGGAAACGGCGCTCCAAGGCGGCGTCTTTCTCGATGTATTTGCGGTATTCGTTAAGAGTGGTGGCGCCGATGCACTGCATCTCACCCCGGCTCAAGGCCGGCTTGATGATGTTGGAGGCGTCCATGGTTCCTTCCGCCGAACCGGCGCCGACGATGGTATGCAACTCGTCAATGAAAAGGATGATGTTCTTGGCCCGGCGAATTTCATCCATGACCGCCTTGATGCGTTCCTCAAATTGGCCGCGATACTTGGTGCCGGCGACCATCAAGGCAAGGTCCAGGGTGATGACGCGCTTGTCGCGCAGAATTTCCGGCATGTTGCCGCGGGCGATCTCCTGGGCCAAGCCCTCGACGATGGCGGTCTTGCCCACGCCGGCTTCACCCAACAGCACGGGGTTGTTCTTGGTGCGGCGGCACAGAATCTGAATGACGCGCTCGATTTCGCTTTGGCGCCCGATGACGGGGTCCATTTCCCCCTTGCGTGCGATCTCGGTCAAGTCCCGCCCAAAGGCCTTGAGCGCAGGCGTCTTGACCTCGCCTTTTTTCTCCGGCTGCCGTTCCTGGCTTTGCTCAGGCCCGGCGCCCTGGGCCTCTTCGGCGGTGGCAAATTGCGGGTCCAACTCCTTCAAAATTTCCTGGCGCGTCTGTTCGATATCGACGTCCAGATTCTTGAGCACGCGGGCGGCCACGCCGTCCCCTTCCCGCAGCAAACCGAGCAAAATGTGTTCGGTGCCCACGTAGGTGTGGTTCAAATTCTTGGCTTCCTTGGACGCCAGCGCGAGCACTTTCTTGACCCGTGGCGTGTAGGGAATATTGCCGATCATCTTTTGGTCGGGGCCGGTGCCGACTTGCTTTTCGACTTCCATCCGCACGGTGTCCAAGTCCAGGCCCAGTTTCTGCAAGACGTTGACGGCGACTCCCTGCCCCAGCTTGATCAAGCCGAGCAGAAGGTGCTCCGTGCCCACGAAATTGTGGTTGAAGCGATCGGCCTCCTTGCGGGCCAGCGCCAGGACTTGCTGGGCGCGTGGGGTAAAATTGTTCATGTTCTTCGCTCATAACTGCATCTTTCTTCGGCTAATTTTGTTTATCCAACGTCCCGGCGCCAGGCCCCGGCGCCTGGGGATTGGGGCGGCCAACCTCGCGCAGCCGCTCGCGCAGCATGTCGGCCCGGAGCACATCACGCTCCTCGGCCACCAGCTTTTCGGTGAACTTCTTTTGCAAATGGGCCGGCTGGGTGATGACGAACAATTCGTCGATCAACGCGCGGTCGGCGCCGGCAAACTCGCCCAGATCGACGCCCAGCCTCATTAAGGAAAGCAGGTTCATCGTCTCTTTGGAAGTGATGCTGTGCGCGTTGGCCAATATTCCGTAAGCCCGCCCGACATGATTATACACAATTTTGGGCTTCTTTTCCAGCAACATGCCACGGGCGTTCTCCTCGTGCTCGATGATTTGCATCAACACTTTGTTCAGCCGTTCCATGATGTCGGTTTCGACTTCTCCCAAGGTCATCTGATTGGAGACCTGGAAGACGTTGCCCAAGGCCTCCGTTCCCTCCCCGTAAAGACCGCGCACGGCCAACCCCAGTTTGTTGACCGAGGAAATGATCTGGGTGATTTGTTCGGCCAGAACCAATCCCGGCAGATGCAGCATGGCGCTGACGCGAATGCCGGTGCCCAAGTTGGTCGGACAGGCCGTCAGGTAACCCAACTCGGAACTGAAGGCGTAATCGAGTTTGCGCTCTAATTCGGTATCGATCTGGTCAATCGCCAGCCAGGCTTGGCGCAGTTGGAGGCCGGGCCGCAGGGCCTGCATGCGCAAATGGTCTTCCTCGTTGATCATGACGCAGAGGGATTCCTCCTTGTTCAGGACCAATCCGCTGCCGGTGCTCTTGGCGGCGTGTTCCCGGCTGATCAAGTGGCGCTCGACCAGGATTTGCTTGTCCAAGGGTCCCAAGTTGTCCATGGTCTCGGAAAAGGCCCCGCTTAATTGCGGCAAACTCTCCACCGCCGGACGAATGATGTCCAAGGCTTTGACCCGCTCGTTTTTCTTGGCCCAACCTGGAAAGGCCAGCCCTCGCAAATTGCGCGCCAGCCGCACCCGGCTGGACATGACGATCCGGTCGTGCGGACCGGTGCGCCGGGCCGTTTCCACCGGGGGGCTGAGAAAATCGTGAATGTTCATGGCCTTATTTCGCAACCACTTGCTCCAGTTGTTGCCTGGCCGCCTTGATCTCGTCGCGCAGACTTGCCGCCTGCTCGAAATCCTCGGCCGTCACTGCCTTGTCGAGTTTCTTCTGCAAATGTTTCAAGCGTTCATTCAAATCCCGTCCCTGGCGCAGGGCAACCGGGACTTTGCCGACGTGCTTGGTGCCCTTGTGCATGGATTTGAGCAGGCTCTCCAGCCCCTCCGCAAAAGTGGTGTAACAAAGCGCGCAGCCCAGACGCCCGGCCTTCTTGAAATCGGCCTGGGTAAAGCCGCAGCCGGGGCATCGGATATCCGCGCCACCGCTCCCGCCGGGCGCGATTTCCTGCGAAGCGCCCAAACCCAACAGCAAATCAGCGAAGGCAAAGCTGGCAGGGTCATTGATGCCTTTTTGTTTGGCGCATTCCTCGCACAGATCCACCTTCTGCATTTTGTCCGCGACAATTTGCGTCAGGTGAACCTTGGCCGGGTTCTGTTTACATAACATGCACAGCATAAACTTCCACTATTAGAGTACCATAGATTCTCCAAAAAGAGAATGAAATCTGCTTCTCCCTCACTACCCTACAATAGATTATATCGGTTCGCCAGATACCTGGGTTAACTGGTGGTATTGGGCGACCAACTTTTCCGTCACCGGCCCCGGCTTGCCACTGCCGACGACGCGCCCGTCAATCTTGGCGACCGCGATAATTTCCGCCCCCGTGCCCGTCAAGAAACACTCGTCCGCGTTGAAAAGATCGTAGCGGGTCAGGTTCGGCTCGCCGACCACCAGGCCGTTCTGGCGCGCCAGTTCCATCACCACGCCCCGGGTGATGCCGTAGAGCGCCCCGGCCGACAAGGGCGGCGTCTGCAATTGCCCGCCTTTGACAATGAAGATATTATCGCCGGTGCATTCCGCCACGAAGCCTTCGGCATTGAGCATGATCGCCTCCTCGCAACCGCCGTTGATGGCCTCGATCTTGGCCAGGATGTTGTTGAGGTAATTGAGCGACTTGATGGCCGGGTTCAACGCGCTGTGCAGGTTGCGCGTCGTCGGCACCGTGATCAGGTCCAGCCCGCGCCGGTATAATTCGGGCGGGTAAAGCTGAATGTGATCGGCAATAATGATAACCGAGGCCTTGCTGCATTTATACGGGTTCAAGCCCAGAGTGCCCACGCCGCGCGTGACGACCAGCCGGATGTAACCGTCGCGCAGCTTGTTCTTCCGGCAGGCATCCACCACCGCGCGCGTCATCTGCTCGGGCGTCAGCGGTATCTTGAGCAGGATGGCTTTGGCGGAGTAAAACAACCGCTCGACGTGCTCGGCCAGCTTGAAGACGCGCCCATGATAGGCGCGAATGCCCTCGAAAACCCCGTCTCCATAGAGCAATCCGTGATCGAACACCGAAATCTTGGCGTTCTTTGCGTCGTAGTACTTGCCGTCGATATAAATTTTCATCGCTTCAATCGAGCGCAAACTACGGCGCACCCGCCCCCGAAGAAAGCAAAAAATTCGGCAGGAAACTCGCGGCCGCCGTCGCGGATGGATCATGAACCGCCAATTTTACCAGGAAATAACAGAAACGATCATGGAATTCAACGGCTTATGGCCAAAGGATGAAAACGCACTGCCTTCCCTGCTTTATCGCCGCTGAGGTTCCTCCCTCGCCAAGGCACGCCACAACCATGCCACCACACCCCACGCTTGGATGGGACCGCAACAACATTTATTCACATTTTGGAATCGACCTCACGCGGTCATTTAATCCCCGTCCATCCGCGGAAATGGGGATCGTCAAGAAGTTTCAGCACCTCGTGGATCCGTGCGCGTGTTTGTTGGTCCTGGCGAGCGTCCATGACTTTTTGCAATCGCAACTTGACGACATCCATATCGTTTTCAATTTGATAAAGCGCGTTCAATGAGTATTCGCGGACGTTGGGATCATCGCTCTTTTGCAGATTATCAAGCAGCGCGCCGACGGCGGGGCTGCCGATTTTGATCAATGCGTCTCTCGCTGGACACATTCCTCCCAGCGGCAAATGAATGAGCGGATGCCGGATGAGCAGGAGCGTAATGTTGCTGGCTAAAGAATTTACGGAGTCCGGCTGCCGCAGTTCTCCAAGATAATATGCCGCCCAGCATCGGTTCATATTTGAGGCGGCAACATTGTTGAAGACCTTAAGCAATTCGTTATTGAGCGCCTGCCTGTCATCTCCGAACTTAATGGCCGCACGTTCAAACTTTTCGAAATTGTGGTTTTTCTGAATGGATGCCAAAACGTCCAGCGTTTCCTCAGCAGCCTGCGCGCCGGCAAAGGCAGACGAGAATAAGGCGAGCAGAAGGAAAAGTTGGAAATGGAGAAGTTTCGTTGACGTGTTGAGAAAATTAAATGAAGTCATATATGGTGTAATATTTAGGGTTAAATGATTAAGGTGCTGGATAAAATGGGGCACTTGGAAGGTCGATTGCGCCGTATCCCACGTTGGTAAGAGTAATTTGCGGTGTTTGGTCTGCTTTCCATCGCCCTTGCCAATACCAGAAACTATTGGTGGCGCTGCACGCTTGGCCATTCCAAGTGATAAAATCGTAGAAATTTGCATAACTCTCAGATGAATTAATTGCAAAGCGGCCTATGCTTGGGGCGTCAAGACCATAGACATTGTCAGATGAATCTAGGTTCGGGGTGTAGAATGGACTAATTACTCCGTCGCAAGTCCAGGTCGTGTCGTAGACGCCGTAAATGCCGTTTATTGCTCCGTCTTGAAAAAAACGTGCGAATCGCATTTGAGTCACACCCCAGTTCGTCATTTTGAGATTATTAACTCCTTGAGGAGTCACGTTCCCGACGATACAGACCTGCGCCTGCGCTTGGGGTGCGGTGGGTACGTTGGTAACATAAATCAATCCCAGCTGATTGATTGGGCCGGCCTTCACCTTAACAAACGAGGGGGCGTTCGATGGATTAGCCCCACTCATCAAAACGTTCACCGTGGCCCAAATGACCCACACTTTGGCGGTGATGTTGCTGGGGCCGAGGGTGGCGGTGACGGTGGTCACGGCCGAGACGGCTTTGCTTATCTGGCGCTGCAGCGGATTGCCCGGTACGGCTTGGCCGCCGTTCCAGGTGAGCATGGGGATGAGGTTGGTGTCGCTCAGGACGGCTTGGAAGGTGACGTAGTCGTTGGTTTTCACGGCCGCCCAGTTGGTGGCGTCGATCTGCGTGGCGCTGTTGGAGAGGGCCGTGAGTTGAAAAATCACCGGAGTGGCCTGGGCGTTGAAACTGTAAACGTTGTTGGTAAAGACGTGTGTCGCCACGGGCGTAACGTTGGCGGGAACCCCGGCGGCGGCGGCCAGGAGCATGTGCCCCCAGATCGTGCCGTCAGCGTTGGTGGTGATGTTGTTGGTCAGCGGCTGGCCTTGGATTTGCAGCCACGCTGGCGGCAGCGGAACGTCACCACCACCAAAGTATCGCACTACGTCCGGGTCCGAATACTCCATTGCGCAGGCGCTGACCAGATACAGGTTGCTTCCTCCGGCCTGGGTTTGTCCCTGGGGTTGAATCACTACCTGGGTGTTCGCCACGAGCGGGCCGGTAAAGGTGTCCACACCATAATTGAAGTTGCTTTCGTTGAAGTAATAATTGGCGTACATCCAGGGCACGGGATAAGACCCCAATCCATCAGCAGCGGACCATCGGGCGCCCTTTGCAGAAAACACGCCAAGCCGCGCCGGTCTCGCGGCTCGTTTCTGCAAAGGAGGCTTAGAAATTCGCGGTTTCTCTCGCTAGCCTCGTAGCCAAAAGCTACATGAACTGTATGTCTATTTTTCCGTTCGTCTTTTTGTTTGATTTAAAGGACGCGCGCATCTTGGGCTGTTTGCGCGAACTTGTCAATGGAAAAACACACGCCCATCCTCCGGCGTCCCTATTTGACTCTCCGCTCCTTGAGAAAGCGAACCAGGCTGTCCCGCGGCACCCGGTAATGGATGCGTCCGCCGATATCCTCCAATACCTTTTCCGAAATGAGCCGGTAAATGTGGTCCGAGTCGCATTGCAGCATCCGCGCCACATGCGTGGCCTTGAAGGATACCTGCCCGTCCGGCAGCGCTTCGGCCAGAAACGCCTCCAGGTCCGAGGGCGGAGGGAGGCGCCGTTGCAACGCGATCACCGCGGCGGTGGCCATGCGCAGGCAAACGCGGCTCGAGCCAGGCCGGCCAATGTCGAAGGCCAGGGGCAACCGGCCTTCCTGCACGCTTTCATAAACGCGGCGCGCCGAACAGTCCAGCAAGGTGGCCGCCTGCCAGGCCGAGCTGAAGGGCCGCCGGGCGGCCAGGGCCGGGTTCCTGCTGGTTCGTTTATTTCTCATTACTAATTGTATTCCCACATAATAGTGCGCAATGCAATATTTATTTCGCACTTTTTTGTGGGACATATTAAAGTGTGGGTATGCCTAAAATAAGTGGATTGGTCGATCAACGTGAAAAAGAAATCGCCCGCCGGGTGCAACTCGCCCGCGAACGCATCAACTGGCCGCAGCCGGCCTTCGCCACCGAGCTGGAAATCTCGCGCGACCGCCTGGCCAGCATCGAATATGCCCGCACGCCCCTGCGCTACCCCGTCGGCTACCGCCTCTGCGTCGTCTTTGACATCAACCCCGATTGGCTGGCCAACGGCACCGGCGACATGACCTCCTCCCTGGCCATGCCGGAATTGCCCATGCCGGAGGGATTGCCCCCCAAAGCGATGTTCAGCCGGGTTTACGACCAATTCGCCGCCGGCAAGCCCGTCTCCGCCAAGAAGAATCTGGCCCGGCGCGGCAAACAGACAGACGGCGATTTAATCCCCGATTTTGATCCGGCCCTTCATGTCATCCGCGGCATGAGCGAGTTGTTTGCCAAGGAAACGTTCCGCTCCCCGCTCGAACGCCAGGAGTTCGCGCTGGAAATCACCACCTATGCGCGCGAACTGGCGTTGCGCCTGCGTCATGACGCGACCAAGCAACGGGCCTTGACCGTCTCCGGCCGCCGCGGCGCCTCCAAGCAGGGCGATATGTCCGGCATCCCGGCCAAAAACGCCAGCATGGTGTTGCAGTTGCGCGACGGCATCCGCCGGCTGGACCAGGAAATCGGCAGGCTCGATGCCGCGATGAAGTCCCTTAATCCCGTGGCGATTGATCCGTCCCGCCTTCCGCGGCCTTCGGCTTTGGAAGTCGGCCGGTTGGAGGATTCGATGGAAAAGATCGCCCGGCAGATCGAGGACGCCGAGAGGAAGATCAAGAGCTTGATGACACGGCGGACTCCGGTTGCCAGCTAGCTTTATTCAAGGGAAAAGAGGGCGCGGGTCTGACCGGCGGCGCCGGCGCTGAGGGGTTTGGGGGCCAGGATAAAAACGCGCTCCGCGGGCACCTGGCCCGATTCCAGCAACGCGCTCTGCGCCGCCCGCGCCCGCTTTTGCGCCAATTCGCGCAACTCGCCGTCTGTCACCGGAATATCTGCCATCAAGCGGCGCTCCATCTCCTCCACGTCCGAGGCGGGCGGCGCCGCGCCGGACGGAGGACGGCCGGGAGCGGCCAGCGTTGCCTCAGTTTCATATCGCATCAGCTTCTCCCCACCCTTGGCAAAGTGGCCTGCCCCCCGCGTCTTCGCCGCCAGCTCAGGCGCTTTTCCTGGCGGAGCTTTCACGGCGGCAGGAGCGGAATTGGAGGGCGCGGCCGGGACGAAATTCGTGCCGAAGGTCCGCTTGTAGAATTTTTGCAGAAGGCGCGCATACTCCGCCGGCTCAAGTTGCATGGCCTCGACGCTCTCGACCGTCTTGCCGGCGGCCGCCTCTTCCTCCGCGCGCAATCTCTTGATCCGCTCCTGCAAATGCCGCCGCGCCAGCACGGCGCTGTCAACCGGGGCGCGCAGGCCCCGGCGATTTGCAGAGTGAGCGCGGGCCGTTCGTAAAGCGCCTTGGCCAATTGCCCCATCTTGGCTCTTTCGGGCGGCGCCAGCACCGCTTCTCCGGGCGCAAAATCCACCGCGCTCAGATCCTGTTCGCTTCCGCCCAGCACCTTGCCCAGCAGCGTGAAGGGCGACGTGGCCGCCTTGGCCAAGAGATTCTCCACCACGCCCCAAATCACCGAGACAAGTTTGAACTTGGGATCATCCAAACTGCCGGAAACGGGCACGTCCAACGTGATTTTTCCCGTCCGGTCCTTGAGCAGCGCGATGCCCAATTTGACCGGCAAATGCGTCGCGTTGGTGCTTTCATTCCTCGCGCCCAAGGTCAGGTCGAGAACCTCGACTTGATTGGTGGCGGCCAGCTTGCGCCGGGCCACGTCATAGTTTAATTGCAGCAGCAACTTGCCCTTGTTGAGCGGATACCCGCCATACTTCTCCATGTAGGGCGACATCGAGGTTAGCTCGACGTTCTTAAAGGACACCGCCAAGTTGAGCGAAATCTCCTTGGACAGCGGATCCACCGTGCCGGAAACAGTGAATGGAGAAAACTGATCCACGTTGCCGCGAATGTCCACCGCCGCCGGCCCCTTGGGCTGGGTCGAAAGCCCTTTGATCGTCCCGCTCAACTCCTGCAAGTCAAACGTCGCTTGCGGTTCGAGGGATTGATCCCTGAAATGGAATGACGCTTTTTCGATCACCAGCGCGGCCAAATCCATCTGGGGGGCCGGCGCGGGCGGAGACGCGGGCGCGGGCAGCGCCGCCGCTTTCGGCGGGTCATTGGAAGCAACCGCGTTGTTGGCCACAACCGACAAAAGGTTGATTTGCCGGTTGCTATCGATGATCGCGCTGGCATTGAGTCCCACCAGCGCAACTTCCTCGATTTGCAGTTTGACCTCTGGATAGCTGGCTTTGATTCCCTTGACTGTCAGCGCGTCAAAACCAATCAAGTCTCTGTCGTGAACCGGATCGGCCGTGGCGAGATTTTTCACGGAAACGTCTCCGGCGAAACTGCCGGCGGGGCCATTGGACGTGAGGGCGCATTGCGCCCGGCCCTGGACGTTGAGTTGCCCTTTGGAAAGAATGAAATTGAACTGGCTCGGCACATAAGGCGCCAACGGCGGCAATTCCAACCCAGACAGATCAAGCGTCAAATCGCCGGAGAATGGAGCCGGCGCCACCGTCCCCTTGACCGACAGGCTCCCCTGCCCGTTCACATGCATCGACACGGCGGTGGCAAGCGGCGAATTTGTAGCGCTGTTGAATCCTTTGATGGAGAACGCCAGCGCGGAGACATCCAGCTTCACCGGGCGCGCCGGTTTTTGGTCCTCAACTGCAATGCCGTAACCATCGAACGCGATTTCATCCACCTGCGCCGTCCACGGCGGCGAGGCAGCGGCAGGCGCGGCGGACGTTACGGGCGGCGCGGCGGCGGGCGGCGTCTTCCCCATCAAGTTCAGCAGATTAATGGTCCCGTCATGATTCTGCCGCACCAACAGCGAGCCGCCGGACGAACGGATGGAGCGCACGCGCGCCACCTTGCGCGCCAAACTCGCCTCCGCCAGATCCAGAGTCAGCGTGGGGATGGACACCACCGTCTCGCCGGAATCAGGCGATTTCACCCGCAAATCAGTCAATTTCACGGTTCCGTTGGTCACGGTGGCGTCAGGCCCTTTGGGGCCGATGGCGAATTGATAATCCGCCCCCGCGTCCAATTTCCCGCCGATCACTTGCGCCGTGGTAAATGGCGGCAGGTAAGGCCCGTATCGCTTGAGGTCCAAGCCGGTGACCTTGACGTTGCCGGTGACCTCGAGCGGTTGGACGGTAACGTCGCCCGACACCACAAACTTTTCATCCGCGTCGGTCGTGGCGGAGAAAACGTAGGGCGAGGCGGCATTGATTTTGATGATAAAATTGGTCAACTGGACATTCACCGGCGCAATCAGGTCATGAAAAGCCGCCGCCGGCGACAAATCGTCCGCTTTCAGGCTGGCGCCATCGACGCGCAGGCTTTCCACCACCACCGTCGGCAACCCCGAGGCCTTCGCGGGTTTGGCTGCGGGCGGGGCATTGGTCTCCACCAGGTTGTCGAAATTGAAGGACCCATCCTTGAGCCGGACGACATAGGCGGATGGATGAATGAGCGTCACGTCGTGAAAAACCCAGGACCAGTGGAAAAGCGAAGCCATAGCCTGGAACTGCACATGAAATTCATCGAAACCCGCGAAGGCCGCGCCATTGGTTTCCGTCAACGCCAGCCCGCGCAGGGCGAATCCGAAGGTGAAGGGATTGAACGCCACCTGGCGTATCGCCGCCTGGCGTTTGGTCATGACCGGGAGGCGTTTGAGCAACTGCGCCTTGGTGACGGCAGGGATAATGAAAAAGCCCAGCACCGTGTAGGCCAGCAAGAGACTGGCCGTCCAGATGACGGCTTTGATCCAGCGCGGAAATTTCGGTTTTTGCGCAACGTCACGCATATTCCAGTCCTGCCCACAAAAAAAGCGTGTCCAACGCTCGTTCCATGTAGCAATCTAAATGCCGAAAGCCCGCGAGTCAATCCGAGTTTTTTAAAGAGTATATTTTTGTCTGGACGGCGGGGCGAGACTCCGTCGAGCCGTGACTTTCCAACAGTGCGCGTTCCAACCCGAATCGCCCTCACCGCAAGCTCACAACCGTAAGGAATCAAGTAGTTGGGCCAGTGGTTGTGCCCGCCACGGAGAAACTGCTTCCTCCTCTAATCTGTTAAGATGAAATAACCCGACTGGTTGGTTCCCGTGAACCAGCCGGCGGCTTTGAGCGACGGGTCGGACGGGGAATCCTGGAAAAGCACGCCTTGGGCCGTGAGGTTGGTCCTGGCCCCGGTGGGCCGAAAGCTCAAAGAGATCGCGCCCGTGGACGCGGTGATGGTGGCAGTTAGTTGATTGGTGGGCGGCGCCGCGTAGGACAATTTGTTCGAGACGATGGCCACGTTCGTATAGACCAGGTCAAGGGCCTGGCCCGGATCGACAATGGTCAAGGTGCCGTTGGTCACCAATGTGCCGGACGGCGCAGGCGCATAAACCGAGCCGATGACGTTGGTCTGGATGGTGAATCCGTTCGAGTAGGACGCCTTGGAGGTGGTGGGTAGTTTGAACCACGTCAGTTCTCCCGAAACGGCCTGATTGGCAAAACTGAGCCAGCCAAAGATCACGTCGGAAAGCCCGGCGGCCCCGGCGGCGCGCGAATAATAAATGGGAACAGACCCGTCCCTGGAAATGGGCGTGGAGAGGGAGGTGATGGCGGTATTGTCCGCCAACGCGCCGGTGAGGACGGCGTTTCCGGCCAGATTGTTGGTGAACTCGGCCACGCTGTAGCCGCCAGGCGAGGACGCGGGATCATTGGTCGAGCCGGGAAGCGCGAGGGTGTATTTACCGGCATAACTGGAAGCCTGCTGCGTGGCGCCGGCCAGGTTGGCCACCAGGGTGGAAAGGCCGGCCCAATTGGTGGCCTCGACCGAGCCGATCATGGAATCCGCCGGCGGGTCGAGGTTCAGATCGACATGCAGGGTCAAGGTGAGGGGTGATTTTCCGGCGCGCTTGATATTGGCCACGGAGTTGCCTTTTAGGTCGAACATCCCGCTGCACGAGTAAGAGCCTCCATCCACCTTCACCACCGCGCTGTAGGCGCCCTTGCTGGCCGAGCCGATCGTGATCGTGGCAAAGCCCGAACTCTGTTCCGTTACCGGGCTGTTGGCGTTGGTCTGATAAAATAATCCGTTGTAGGCGCCTTTGATGGCGAGGAACGGGTTGGGAACGAAGTTGGCTTGCAACACCAGGTTGGACATCATGGTGAAGTTGAGAACCGGGCTGTTGGAAACAAAGCTCCCACTGCCGCTGGCAATCCAATTGGTGAGCACCCAATTCCGGGCCGGCACCGCGGTCACGGTGTATGTTTTCCCGTTAAAGAGTTGCGGCGGCCATGGTCCATGTTGAAACGTTCCATTGCCGTTGGTATGCACAACCAGCACCGCGCTATTGGAAGGCCAGGCCTTGTAAACCCCGCGGACTTGCGCAATGGCCCCATTGGTGATCATTATAGTTTGTTTTACAGGAGCGTTCCATCCGGCAACGGAGGCGAAGGTGACGGTGTGACTGATGACCAGCAGATTGGTCAATGTCACCCCGCTGTCATTGGTTGTGCCGTTGTCCGCCTGCCACTTGGCCCCGTCAGCAAGCGCCGCCGCGGGGGTGATTGTCACTTGCATGGTGCCAACCAGGGGTGCGCCGCTTATCGTGCAGGGCGCGGTCTTGACACCACTATACTTGGCTTTCCAACCGGGGGTTCCATAAACATATAAAACGGCCGATAAAGCAGGGTCTTCGTAAAACACGCCGCCGCCGTCAAACGGTTCACGCCCTTCAAAAAAGACATTGGTCAGATTGAAGCATTGACTGAAGGCGTCGTTCCCAATGCTGGAAACGCTGGCGGGGATCGTGAGGCTCGGCAGGCTGTAACATTCCTCGAACGCCCCGTTTCCGAAGCGGGAAACGCGGTTGGGGATCGTGACGCCGGCCAGATTGGTGCAGAACGCGAACGCCTCCGGCCCGATGCTGGTGACGTTGCTGCCGATGATGACGTTGGTCAGACTCGTGCAGAACATGAACGCATCGATGGTTCCGGTGACGCTGTCGGGAATCTTCACGCTGGTCAGGCTGGAGCAGTCATAGAACGCCCAACTTCCGATGCTGGTGACGCGCTCAGGGATTGTGACGCCGCCCAGACTGGAACACTCATAGAATGCATTGTCTCCAATGTTGGTGACGCTGCCGGGGATCGTGACGCCGGCCAGGCCGGTACAGCCGGAGAACGCCGAGTCCCCGATGCTGGAGACATTATTGGGGATGGTGAGGTTGGTCAGGCTGACGCAGTCATAGAACGTCGAACCTTTGATACTGGAAACACTGTTGCCGAGGGTGGCGCCGGCCAGGCTGATGCATTCAAAAAACGCCCCGTTTCCAAGATTCGAAACCGCGTTGGGAATCGTGATGTTAGTCAGGTTGTAGCATTCCTCGAACGCATTGTTACCGATGTTGGAGACGCTGTTGGGGAGGGTGACGCCGGCCAGGCTGACACATTCAAAGAACGCCCCGTCTCCGATGCTGGAGACGCTGCTGCCCATCGTGACGTTAGTCAGTTTGAAGCATTGCTGGAACGCATTGTTGCCGATGCTGGAGACGCTATTGGGGAGGGTGACGACGGGCAGGTTGGTGCAGTTAAAAAACGCCGCGACTCCGATGCCGGAGACGCTCTGGCCAATGGTGACGTTAGACAACCCGGTGCAGCCGGAAAAGACAGCGTTCCCGAGGTTTGTGACGCTGTCGGGAATCGTCACCTTGGACAGGCGGGTGCAGTTCTGAAAGGCATTATCTCCGATATTGGTGACGCCATTGCTGATGGCCGCGTTGGTAAGACTGGCGCATTGAAAGAACGCGGTGCTCCCGATGCTGGCCACGCTGCCGGGGATGGTGACACTGAACACCGTGGCGTTGGCGAACGCATTGGATCCGATGGCGGTCACGGGCGCGTTGGTGAACGCGGTGGGAATTGTCACGGTGCGGCTCGAACCGTTGTAGCCCCGGATGGTGGCCGTGGCGTTGGTGACCGTGTAAATGAAGCCGTTGTTCGTATAGGATTGGGCTTGCACTGCGAACGCAGGCAACAGCAGCAAGCCCAGGAGGGCGAGCAAAGTTCTTGTCATATTTCTAAATATTCTTCTTTCCACCTTATGAATTTTGATCCCCTTTTTCTCGTAACTATCAGTTTTTTTGTTTCGTTTAACTGGCAGGCAGTATGAGGTTCGTGCGCCTTGGCGGCAAGCCAGCCAAGGTTACGTTTTGGTGAACTTTGCGTGGCCGCGTGTGCAGGGCCGGTCCGGCAGCGGTAAATTACCACAGAATATTCGCCGGATATTTTGCAAACGCCGGATCGCGCGTGACAATGGCCATCCCATCGGCAAGTGCCTGCGCGATCAACAGCCGGTCAAATGGATCACGGTGATGAAACGGCAAAGCCGCAAGGTGATTCAGTTGCACGCAGGAAATCGAGAGCAGTTCGAATCCGTTAACTTCAAGTTGTCGCGGGCGTTAGCGCTCAATTGCGGATCGTCGCCGATGAACCAAAGCAGCGCGTGCGTGTCCAGCAGCAGCTTCATTACATGTATTCTTTGAAGTCATCCAGCGGGGCGTCAAAATCCGGCGAAAGCCAGATTTTTCCCGTCAAACTACCTGCATGTGCCTGCTCGTGCTTGCGTAACGAGACGGCGGAAAGCTTCGCCTTCGGCTGGCCATTCTGCGTGATGGTGAACTCCTCGCCGCCCGCAACCTGTTTGACCAAATCCGCGAGCGTGGCCTGCGCTTTTTCAAGGGCGACTGTTTGCATAGCGTCCGAAACTTAACTTACATTCCTTCAGAAGGCAATGAGCATAACGGCGCTGAGCATAACGGCGCTCATAACTGATCCGTAAACGCCTTGACTACGGAATCAAACCAACTGGTCGCGCCGGGTTGGGTGATCTCGTGCGAACGGGCGAAATCCTTCTCAAACAATTCCCGTTCGAGCCGCTCCACCGCGGCGGGATCGGAGTAGCCAACGTCCATCTCCTGGCCGACACGCAGACTCATTTTGTCGAAGTTCGCCGTGCCAACGCAGGCCCAGCCGTCGTACATGGCGGCCTTGACGTGCGTCATGCCGGGATAGGCAAAAACCCGAACGCCGTTGCGGACCATGATGCCGGCCACCATCTCATTGTTGATTTGCATCACGCCGCTGTCGTTGCGCGCGGGGAAAATCACCCGCACGTCCACGCCGCGTTGCCGCGCCCGGATCACCGCCCGCAGGCAGCTCTCGTCGTCAAAATAAGGCGTCTCGATATAGATCAACCGGCGCGCGCGCTCGATGGCCTCGTATTGCGCGCGGTAGATGTCGGTCTTGCCCGTGGCGGTGCGAAGGGGACGGAGGTCGATGGCGTTGGTGATGGCGTTCTTGCGCGGCTTGGTGCGGTCGAACAGCCAGGCCCAGGCATAAGCGAAATCGCCCAGCGGCCCGGCGTGGGCCCACGCCAGCCGGTAGTCCTTCTCCAGCCGTCCGACAATTGGGCCGGTCAAACGGACCATCATGTCGTGCCAGTCGTAGCGGTAATTGCGCCCGATGTTCATGCCTCCGAGATAGGCCTGGCGCCCGTCCACCAGAATGCACTTGCGGTGGTCCACCGTCAGCCACGGGTTGGCCGAGGCCCGCACCTGCGCGCGGGAACCCTGTTTGAGGTAGGACTTGATGCTGATCGGCCGCTGAAAACCCGGCGGCAGCGGCGATTCGGGCGGGACTTGCGCGGCGAAAAGCGAGCCCATGTCGTCGAGCAGCACTTTGACTTTCACCTGGAAGGACCGTTCCTTGAGCAGGTCGGCCATTTTCACGGCGTAATCGTCATTGTTAAAAATGAATACTTGCACATCCACGTTGCGGCTGGCGTTGGCCACCGAATCAATAAACGCGGGGAAGAACTCTTCGCCATCGATGAGCAGGTCCACCTGCCCCTTGTAACGGCGGGCGGAAACGATTCGGTCCAATTGTTTTTCCCACGCGGCCAGGTCCATCGGCGGGCCGGTGGCCAGTGGCGGCGGCGGGGCGGTGGGATTTCCCGGCGCGGCATCGATGGCGGCGGCGCCGGAGGTGCCCAGGTGCCAGAAGCCGCGGCCGACCAGGGTGAACGGATTCTTGACCGCGGTCACAATCAGACTGCGAACGATGAGGGAATTCAAAGCGCGCACTGCGAACCACACCGGCACCGGCTGCGCTTCGGGATCAGCGGGATAATTCAGGAAAACGATCAACTGCTCCTGCGAATCCACCAGCACGAAGGCCGGGTCTTCGCCCGTGACGAAAAGAAACTGGGTTTGCCCCAGGTCGATGGAACTGACGTCGGTTTCCAACAATTGGAGGGCCTGGCGCGCAAAATCGGCCTCGTTGCAGATGCGATCGACGACCACGTTCGGTGGTTTGTTTTCCAGTTTGACCGCGCGCAGTGTGCCGCCGGCGTCATTGAAGAGAACCAATTCATGATTCTGCAACAGCAGGAGAACGGCATGATTGGGCCGGGCCGGGGCCAGGCCGGCAAAGACTTTTTCCAACAGTTGCTGCCACTGCTGGACATCGCGGACGACCAGGCGGCTGTTCCTGGAAATGATCGACTTGCGCGCGGCGCGTTTTTCCGGGTCGAAATCCAGCACGGCGTAGCGATGCTGGTAATCGGTTCCGACAGCCTCGGGCGCGGGCCATGAGGCATGGGCAAAAGCGTCACGGCCGCGCAGGGGAACGCGGATTTCAAAGTTGGTGCCGGCGCGATAAGCCAGGAGATTGGTCTGTGTCTGCGGCTCGATTTGTTCCAGATAACGGCTGCGGGGTCCGGGCGCGGCGCATCCGGCCAGCATCAGGGCCAGGCAAAGTCCAGCCAGCCCGCGGACGAAAGCGGCATGAAAGACGACGGTGCGCAAGAGGAGATTAATCACTAATTAGCCTCCGCCCCGGAGATTGTTGATTGGCGACTAACCATGTTCAAGCCAACACCAAACACAAAATGACATGGAAAACAAGGAACAACGCGCGGCGGCGCAAATTATGACCACCTGAATCCACCTGAATTTTCGAATAGGGATGGGCTGAAAACATTGAGATTGTCAACCGACCCTAGAAGAAGGATAATGCGACGGTTCGCCATGAGTAAAATCAGGCTTTTGCTCTGTTTAGTTCTTGCCGCCTCGGGAGGCTTTGCATCAGTGGCAGAAAATCTCTCCGAGCATCCCCAGGCTTCCTATTCCATGCAATTGTCTCAGAACGCCCCGAACCCTCACACCAACATCTTGCCGCTAGGCAGTTATGAAGGCAGGCGGGATTCGAATATGACGGAGGCTCTCGTCCGCGAATTGAGCGACCGGGATGCAAATGTTCGTTGGACAGCGGCAGCCAATTTAGGCCAATACGGGCGGGTGACGACTCCGTCAGAATTGCCTGCTTTATTGAAATGCCTCGAAGATTCCGCTTTGGAAGTGCGAACGATGGCGTGCCAGGCAATTTTGTCTGCCTTTCCAACACAAACAGGTGCCGGTGCCGCACTACCGGAACTGACAAATGCGCTCGCGAGTCGCGATGGAGAGATCAGGGCAGCAGCCAGAGCGGCGTTAAAGGAAAAGCTCGCCTACAATGCATTGGAGAGATATTTGATTTATCTTTCCACCAAAAGGCTGCTTCCCAATGCAACGGAATGGATACTTACCATAAGGGTTATCGATGAACTTGGCAATCCCGTCTCGAACGCACTGGTCCAGGTAAATTATCTTCCGTCAATACCTGAGCGGCTCCGAACTGAACATCCCGATCCAGCATTCTTCGGCAACACTGGTGCAAACGGTATCTTCTCCGTCTTGCGCTTTGATGAATCCTCCGAAATGACAGCCCTTGTCCGTGCTAACTCCTATTTCGAAACGAACATCGGCTACCGTTTCGAAGCCAGGAAAGCAGGCAACGCGAGACACGATTTGGCTTTAACTGCAGTTCTTAATCGCATACCGCCGCCGATTCCGATGTATGCTTCGATTATACGTGACGGCCCCGCCGTGGTTGACACCTCCCTCGGTTATGATTTGATGAGCGGCGATTGGGTTGCCCCTTATGGCAAAGGAAAGCGAGCCGACATTATTTTCACAAAGCACGTCCAGGGAACGGCCCCTGATTCATTCTTCCAACTGACAGTGACTTTCCCGAACAAAGCGGATGGCATTCGGGAGTTTAATCTGCACGAGACGAATCAATCTACGCGCGAGCGCCTCTATGACGCGCCGGATGTTGGGTATGAGTCGCAGACCGTCGTGAAGCTGCGTCTTGCTTCAGGAAATCAACGTCCCCCTGATTCTCAGCTTAACTGTTCGTATTACATTCGTGTGCATACAGGTTTAGATGGTAGCGAACGCGTCAAAAGTACTCTTTACGGTTACATAAACGGAGTAATCGTCTCTGATCATATCCGTTTAGTGTATTTCATAAATCCAACGCCAAACGATCGGAACCTACGGTTTGAAATGGGGAAAAGCCTGGTGGGTAAATGAAGGTGTTCACTTGCGACTGTGCATAGCTGCGCCAGGATTAGTGGCGGCTGGGGCTGGGCCGGACGCGGGCCAGGATCAAGGCGCGGGTTTGCTCGGGGGTCAAATTGGAATTGTTGATGACGACGGCGCCAAGGGGGATCATTAGGGGCGCGTCGGCGCGCTGGCTGTCGCGCTGGTCGCGGGCAGCAAGGTTCTCCTGCACGCCTTCGGCGGCACGGCGCCTGGCACGCTCATCGAGGCTGGCGTCCAGGTAGAATTTGAAGTCAGTTTCGGGGAACACGTTCGAGCCGATGTCGCGGCCCTCCATGACCAGGTTGCCGAAGCGCAGGCACTGGCGTTGCTGGTCTTTCATCCATTGGCGGACCGGGGGGACGGCGGCGACGTGCGGCACGGCTTCGCTCACGGCGGCGGTGCGGATTTCCTTTTCCGGGTAGTAACCGTCCACCAGCAGACGGACTTTGTGATCGAGGCACTCCAAGGTGGTCTTCCAGCGGCGGCACAAAGCGGCCACGGCTTTGGGATCGTGGGCGTCGATTTTCTTTTGCAGGGCATGCCAGGCCAGAGTGCGGTACATGGCGCCGGTATCGACATAAGTGAAATCAAGCGCCTGCGCCACCAAGCGCGCGGTGGTGCTCTTGCCGCTGGCGCTGGTGCCGTCGATGGCTATGACGATGGGGGTGGTATGAACAAGGCTCATGGTTCAGCAAAAAGTTCCGCCTCCGGCAATGGACGGGCGGTGCGGGCGTCCAGGATGGCCGCGCCGAGGCCGGACGGGCCAGGGGCGGCGAGTTTCTGGAAAAAATTGGGAAATGTTTTCTTCACGCAGGAAGGATTCTTGATACGAATTCCTTTAATTATCAATCCCAAGATGGCAAAGCATAACGCCATGCGATGATCGTTGTAGGTTTCGATCTCCGCTCCGTGAAGCGCGGCGCGGGAGGGGAAGACGGTCAAATCGTCGTTCTGCTCTTGGACGCTGGCGCCGCAGCGGGTCAATTCGTTTTTCAAGGCGGTAACCCGCTCGCATTCCTGCACGCGCAAACGCCCCAGATCGCGGAACCGGGTTGGCGCGCTGGCAAAAGGAGCCACAATCATCGCCGTCATGATGCTGTCGCCGAGGTGGAGCCGGCGTGACAACTCGCCGGGCAGGGGCAGGAAGCGCGGAAAGGCGGCGTCGATTTGCCAGTCGGATTGCGGGAAGTCGGCGACTTGAATGCGGGCGCGGGGCTGCAGGAGCCATTGGGCCGCGCAGAAGTAACTCGCACTGGAGGCATCAGGCTCGATTTGAAAGACACCGCCCTGGCGTGGAAAGGCGGCGGTGAGTCGGCGGGTCATGGCGACATACGGCGCCTCTTCCTCCGATTCCCCGGCCAATTCCACCTGCCATCCGCCGGCCCCGGCGCAGAGCAAAAGGGCGGAGGCAAATTGCGAGCTTTCTGAAGTGGCCACGCGGCAGCTTGCCGGACGCGGCCCGCTTCCGTGAATGGCGACCGGCAACCGGTCATGGGCGGAATCGATGCGGTAGCCCAAGGCCCGGAGCGCGGCCAAGAGGGCTGCCTGCGGCCGCTCATGCATGCGCTCGGAGCCGTGCAATCGAAAGACGCCCCGGCCCAGGCAGACCAGCGCGGCGAGGAATCGCGCCGCCGTGCCCGCGTTGCCGACGAACAACTCCAGCGGTTTCTCCGCCGTGCCGCCGTTGGGGATGCGCCCGCCCAAACCGCCCACGCGGATGGTGCGATTGCAAAATTCTTTTTCGTCCGGCTCCAACTCGATGGCAAAGCCTAATTGCCGCAAGGCCGCCGTCATGATCTGGGTGTCTTCGCTCCACAGAGCGCCGCGCAGGGTGACCGGGCCGTCCGCGAGCGCCGCCAGAATAAGGGCGCGATTGGTGATGCTCTTAGAGCCGGGCACGGTGATAAGAGCCGACACGGGCGCGTCCAGGGGCGTGATTTCGATGATGTCAGGCAACGGCATGAGTCATTCCAACAAGGCCGCCGCCGCCTGCTCGTGCCAATGATCGCGGCGCTGCCTGGCCTTGGCGAAGAATTCCTCGATGGCGGTGGCATCCTGGCGTTCCAGCGCCCATTGAAACTCCTGCAAATCCTCGATGAACACCCCCAGCACCCGGCCCAGGTTCTGCCGATTCGCCAGCGCGATGTCACGCCACATCTCCGGCGAACTGGCGGCGATGCGCGTGGTGTCGCGGAAGCCGTTGGCGCAGACCATCGCCTGCTCCCTGGGATGCACCGGGCTTAAGATATAATTGGCCAGCTCCGCCGCCACGACGTGTGGCAAATGGCTCGAGCGGCTGACCAGTTCGTCATGCGTCTCGGGGGTCAGGCGGAGCGGACAGCCGCCGAGCGCCCTCCACAATTCCTCCACCCTGGCGACGGCCGCCTGGGATGAATGCCGCCCCGGAGTGACCAGGCAGACGGCGTTTTCAAACAAATCCGCCCGCGCCGCCACGACACCGGTTTTTTCCGAGCCGGTCATGGGGTGGCTGCCGACAAATTCCGCCCCCGCCTGGCGCACCAGCGGCTCCAATTCGCGCACCACCGAGGTTTTGACGCTGCCGACATCGGTGACGATGGCGCCGCTCTTGAGAAAGGGCTGCATCTTCGCGGCCAGCCCGGCCATCCGCGAGAGCGGCGTGCAAAGAATCACCAACTCCGACCCTTGGACGGCTTCCTGAAGGTCCTGCGTAATTACGTCCGCGATTTCCAACTTCCGGCACAGGGCCAGGGTGGAATCGCTGCGGACGAAGGCGAGAACCTTGGCGGCCAATTGCCGCCGCTTCAGGGCCAGGGCCAGTGAGCCGCCCAACAACCCCACACCAATCAGACTGATACTATGCCAGCGCATGTTGAATTAGGCCAAAGGCTAACCAATCCACGCCGCAAGTCGAAAAGAATCTTGTGGGGCAATCCCGTTTGCAAATGAAGTCACGGCTTGCGGCGCTTGGCCGCCGGGCAATCAGCAGGCGCGCACTCGTCCCCCATGACGCACATGAGCTTGCAGGGCGGCACGCCGGTGTAGTTCACCACCATCTCGATGTGGCGACCGGTGGGAAAACGCCGGCCCAGCTCCCAGGAATTGACCGTGGAAACCGCCAGGCCCAAATCGGCGGCAACCTTCTTCAACGGAACATGGTTCTTCATCCTCCAGTTGCGGAACGCGGTCGCGAAACTGGCGCGGATGTCACAATGAAAGTATGGGTCCTGGGCCATGTCACGATTTCAGGTTTCAGTCGCGTCAAGAATATGTATTGATCATTTGACTTTGCGGGCTGAAATGCAATCAATCAATTTAAATATAATTTTCAGTTTTGTCAAACGATTGGCATGAATGCTGCTGACAGGAAGAACTTGAGCGCACCGCTTATTTACCAATTCCACCGATAGGCGGTTCAGGCATTGGCTGAGAGGCGTTGCGCCTGTCGCCCGATTGCAGGAGGGCCGATGGGAAGGTTAAACTACAGGCGTTGGGAAGCGATTCATATAGCTCGGGACCCAGCTAAAGGGTGCATTATGAAAGCGAGGATTCATGTCCTTACGATCATCGGCGTGATAACGTCGGTGATGTTATGCGCCGGCGGCGTGGCCCGCACGGCCGAAAGCGGGGAGTCGGACGAGGCGGAGATTGCCATCGCCACGGCCAGCCTGCTGGAACGCCTGCAATTCTCGCAGCACCCGCTCGACGCCAGGCTCTCCGGCAAGTTTCTGGACCTTTACCTGGACGCGCTGGACGGCGCCCATCTGCTGTTCCTCCAATCCGACATGGACGAGTTCGAGGGCTTCCGGCCGAATGCCGCGCAGATGGCCCTGATTGAGGGCAACACGCAACCGTCGCATATTATATATGCACGGTATCTGCAACGACTAGCCCAGCAGGTGAACTTCGAGACCAACCTTCTCCATACTGCAAAATTCGATTTTACGGGGCATGACTCCTGGGAGTCCGACCGCCACGGCGAGCCGGCTCCGCGCGACTTGGCGGCGGCCCAAGCCCTCTGGCAGGAGGAGGTGCGGGCGGATTACTTGCGGGAGGAACTCGCCGGCAATTCAAACACGGCAATTGCCCCGGCGCTGGCACGGCGTTATGTGCGCCTGCTGCAAACCATGCGGCGGCTCGAGGCCGGCGAAGTCCTTGGCATCTACCTCGATGCCCTGGCCCGGATGTACGACCCCCATTCCGATTATTTCGGGCGCGAGGCGGCGGAGAACTTCGACATCGAGATAAATCTCTCGCTCGTTGGCATCGGCGCTACGCTCCAAGCCAAGGACGGCTATTGCGTCATCAACGATCTTATTCCCGGCGGTCCGGCCGCGCGCAGCGGGCTGCTCAAGCCCGGAGACCGCATCGTGGCGGTGGCGCAAGGCGGCGGAGAGGCGGTGGACATCGTGGACATGCCATTGATGAAGGCAGTCGAATTGATTCGCGGCCCAAAAGGCTCGACGGTGCGCCTGACCATTGTCCCGGTGGGGACACGGGATTCCACCCGCAAGACCATATCGCTGGTGCGCGATAACATTAACCTCGCCGAAGAGCATGCCAAAAGCGCCATCGTCGCCATTCCGCAAGCCGGCGGCCAGGCTTTACGGATCGGTGTGATTGACCTGCCTTCATTTTACGGGAAGGGCGAGGAGAAGAACGGCGGCGCGGCGTCCGACGCTGCCCGGCTCCTCAAGAAACTGAAACAAGAAGGCGTGCGCGGACTGATTCTGGATTTAAGGCGCAACGGGGGTGGCTCGGTTGAGGAAGCCATCCGGCTGGCCGGCTTGTTCATCCCGTCGGGACCGATCGTGCAAACACTCGGCCCGGGAGGCGAGGTGGAGATTGGCGTATCGCCGGAAACGAACGCGCTCTACGCCGGGCCGCTGGTGGTGCTGACCAGCCGGTTGAGCGCCTCGGCCTCGGAAATCGTGGCCGGCGCCTTGCAAGACTACGGACGCGCCTTGATCGTGGGGGATTCCTCGACGTTCGGAAAAGGGACCGTGCAAACCATCATGCCGCTGGCGCGCTTCTTCCATCACCGCGACCTGGGTGAAGTCAAGGTAACTATTCGCAAATTCTATCGTCCCAGCGGCGCTTCCACCCAGATTAAGGGCGTGACCCCAGACATTGTCCTTCCGTCGCAGACCGATCTGCCTGAGATCGGCGAGTCAAAATTACCGAACGCGTTGCCGTGGGATATTTTACCAGCAACGACTTATACGAATTTCGATTTGGTGCGCCCGGTGCTGGCCGCAGTGCGCGAAAAATCGCGTCTCCGCGTCGCCGCCGATCCGGGCTTCCGCTTAATAAGCGAGGTCTTGTCGATGGCGGACAAGGAGGAGAAGACTCATTCTCTTACCTTGAATGAGAGCGAGCGCCGTCGTGAAAAAGAGCAATTCGAGAGAATCGAAACGCAAATGAAAAAGGTCCTGCTTGCCGATGCCGCCAGGAGGCCGCCGACCTACGACATCACTTTGGCCACGGTTGACTCCGCCGGGTTGCCGCCCGCTGACAACAAGCCGGTCGAGGACATTGAACTCAACGAGGCGGAGAATATTATGGTTGACTACATTCATGCTCTCGCGTCGCGTTCGACGGGAGCCATGGTGGCCGGGGCCAGGCCTTGAGGAGAACTTTTCCGGTTTAGGGGGAAGCGGAAACCGGAAGTAAGAGAAAGGTTCGTTTATGAAATTGAAATCAAATTCGCTGTATGAATTATTCGTTGCGCTGGCGATTGGAGCATCAACTCTGCTGGCGCAGCCGGAGGCAAAGGCAGAAACCGTCAAAGGTGAAGTGGTGGACTTGATGTGCTACCTGGACCACGGCGCGCATGGGGACAAACACGCTGCGTGCGCCCAAAAATGCATCAAATCAGGCGGACCGGTTGGCATTCTGACCGCCGACAATAAGCTGTACCTCATCGTCGGCGACCACAAGCCGATGAATGACGAGTTGGCAGCAGTGGCGGCCCAGACCGTCACGATCACTGGCAAAGTCGTTTCACGCGACGGGATGAACATGATTGAAAACGCCGTGATTGAAAAATAACTGAGTAAAACAACCGGCCTCCGTCACGCCAGCGCGGAGGCCGGCTTTTGCAATGCATCATGAACTCTTTTTGGACCGCCCTTGACCAACCGGAATATGTTCACGTGGCAGTCAATCACTTTCCTTTGATCGGGCTTTTGGTGGCCGTCCTGTTTTTGGCCGGGGCAGTCGCGCTCAATAGCCGCCCTGCCCTCTTCCTCGGCCTGGCCCTGGTCAGCTTGATGGCGCTGACCGCGTGGCCCGTATCCATCTTCGGCGAGCACGCCTATGATCGGGTGCTTTCCATGTCGGACGACCCCGGCGGGGCCTGGCTGAAACATCACGCGCATTTGGCGCATCATTGGATCTTTGTCTATTATCTGACAACGGCGGCGGGGGTGGCCGCGATGTTGGCCGGTTGGAAACGGCCGGCGCTTTTTCGGCTGGCGTCCGTTGCGGTGGTCGTGCTGGCTCTCGGCGCCTTGGCGGCCGGAGCAGTCATCGCCGAAAGCGGCGGAAAAATCCGCCACCGCGAATTCCGCAACGGCCCGCCACCCGTGGAGAATTCATCGGTCAACAATGGCTCTAGGGGTCAAACCGCTCTAGGGGGTCAAACCGTACTATTGGCTTGTGCCGTTCCCTTCTTTATGGGCGGGATCGGGCATTGTTGGTGAAATCGCTTTGCGGAATCCACTAGCCTCAAAGCCCGTTTTAAAAATCGCAGGGTGCCCGCACAACGCTCAATGCGGCCTTATACCAATGGAGAAAAGAACATGAATAAGCCAATAGTACGGTTTGACCCTGCATGAAAACGACATCGGTTATCCTTAGGGCAGCGAAATGTTAGTCCAGCCATTTATTGGCCCGAGTGGCGGAAAGACTTCAATGACCACACAAATTTCATCCCAAAAAAGACACACGCACACCAGAGCACCAAACTTACGCAAAAGCGGCCCCAAAAGAAGTTCACTTTATACTCTCCCCATAATGGGTGATTCCCTGTTGGCCCCTCACCATCCAAACCGATTGGACAAAGGATGCCACACACAATCATGTGGTGGAATCCCGCTAACGGTGCGAAAAATAGCCATGTCGGGACTACCAACACAACGGCATACCCAATTCCCCTCAGGATTTCTAATAAACGTTTCTCCATCCGGCACCAGAGATTGCTTCATTCTTTGTCGTCAGACAATGACTTTAAATCTCTGCATTTGGTCTGTGGCCTGTTTTTGGATGGCCAGACCATTGATAATACCCTTCATCGGTCTGACAACGCCAAAACGAAATCCGGTTTTCCTTGGATTTTGAGAGCTTGCCAGTGACCCACCAATCCCTATTCACTACACGACGAAATAGGATAAATAATAAGTTTGTGGGGCTCTCAGTGGCCGAGCGGGCGGAGGGTTTAAGAGTTTAAGGTTTATCAAACCGTACTGTTGGCTTGTTCTGTTCTCTTCTTCATTGGCGGAATCCGGGGCATTGTTGGCGAAATCGCTTTGCGGAATCCACTAGCCTCAAAGCGCGTTTTGAAAATCGCCCGGTCGGGGGACCGGGCCTGCAAAATTGTGGATTACTTTTAAAACACGCCCTCAGAAATCATGCGTGAGAATGGCCTCGAGTCTGCGGCAGAGTTCGCGGCCGTAATCGGTCCAGGTGCCCGCGCCCCAATAGCGGAAACAACTGGTCTGGGAACAGAGCAGGTGAAAGAGCGCGTTGCGGTAGCGGTGCTCGCGCGTGGGAATGGCCGGCTTGATCACTTTCTCATAAAAGTGCGCACTGGCCTTCTCCATCGGCCCGAGCAGGTGATCGTAACCGCGCACCCAGGAAATATTGTTCGTCCAACTGCCCCCTTCCATGTGGAAACGGGCGCCTTCCTTCTTCAATTGTTCGATGACGGCGGCCAGCTTTTCCGGCCCGCCGCCGGGTTGCAGGCGGTCCCAAATCAATTTCTGAAAGAGAGGCTGCAACACGGGAAAGTCCTTTTCGCCGAGACCAGCCCCGGCCAGGTGCTCCAGATATTCCGTGCCGTTGACAACGGGCGTGTCCGAGCCGGAACATTCCCGCATCACTTCCATAAACTTGGATGGAAATTCGTTCATCATCACGCCGCCGTTCTCGCCGTCGGCGATTTGGGCGACGATCGGGGGGACTTGTTTGCCGGCCAGATCCCAGCGGGAAAGTCCTTTTGCCTCGTAATAAGGCTGCATCTGGGCCACGAGTTTCGTGTCGCTGCCTTGCGTCTTGATAAGGGCGATGATGCTGGCTTCCTGGCCTTGCGAATTCCGGCAGAGCAGCCGGTGCGGAAGGTGTTTGCGTTCCGGTCCCTGGCCGTTGTCCGGGCGCTCAACCGTGTGTTCCTGCACCAGCACCCATTCAAAGCCGCAATCCTTGAGCGTTTTGACGAATTCGTAGGCGGCGTCCGGGTGATTGGGCAGCGCCATTTCGGACGGTGAAAAGCCGCGCACCCGTTGCAGCGCCTCCCAACCGAAGATGGCGGCGAAGTGATGTTGCCAAGCCCTGACGTGCAGGCGAAAATCCTGCACGGGCGTGGACGGGGCGACCGCGTGGCCCCAGGGGCAAGCGAGCCACTCCACGGCGCGCCGGTAGCGGTGGTCGCAGGTGATCCGCTTCAGATTGTCAAAAACATCGTTCAGCCCCATGTGCCGCATCCCGTGCAGCAAGGTGCCGGAATACTCCAGCATCACGCGCGGCTCTTTGCCCTCGTCCACCAGTTGCGGGATGAACTCGCCCATGCGCTTGTAGCACCATTGGAAAACCGAGGCGTTGTGGTTGTCGCCAATGCCCTGGTTGTCCATCATGTGCTTGAGGTTGCTGATGATTTCAGCCGTCGCCAGATCGCCGCCGCCGGCAGGAATAAGCGGCTGATGCATGTGCAGCGCGATGGTGAAGGAGCTGCGGATTCTGCCGAAATCAATCCGGCTTTCCGGCAGAAAAATGGGCTGGCCGCGATGGGCCTGGATCACGGAGTCGAGCTGTTGTTCCGAGCCGCAGATGTTCGGCAGACCATCCACATATTCACTCATATCGTTCATAATGATTAAGTTGGTTCGCGGCTGACAAAAAACAAGGCCCCCAGTGGCGGCAAAGTCAGCGCCAGGGAACAGGGGCGATGGTGCCACTTGACCGGCTCCGCGCGCAGGCCGCCGCTGTTGCCCTGGCCGCTGCCGCCGTATTCCTTGCCGTCGCTGTTGAGGAACTCCTTCCAGAAACCGCCGCGCGGCACACCCACCCGGTAATTGCGGCGGAGAACCGGCGTGAAGTTGAAGACGGCCAGAACGAATTCGCGGCAGGCGCGCGATTTGCGGATGAAGCTCAAGGTGGAGTTGGGCGCGTCGTGGTAATCGATCCACTCAAACCCTTCCGGGCTGAAATCCAGTTCGTGCAAGGCCGGCTGCGCCTGGCAGGCGTGGTTAAGATCGGCGACCCATTTCTGCACGCCGGCATGAAACGGCTGGTTCTCCACGTGCCACTCCACGCTCGACTCGTGACTCCATTCCGGCCACTGCGCCAGTTCGCCGCCCATAAAGAGGAGCTTCTTGCCGGGCTGCGCAAACATGTAGCCGTAGAGCAGACGCAGGTTGGCGTATTTCTGCCATTCGTCCCCGGTCATCATGCCGAAGAGCGAACCCTTGCCGTGAACCACTTCATCGTGGGACAACGGGAGGACATAGTTTTCCTGGAACGCATAGACCATGCGGAAGGGCAGTTCGCCGTGGTGATGTTTGCGGTGAATGGGCGGGCGCTTCATGTAGCGGAGCGTGTCATGCATCCAACCCATGTCCCACTTCATCGTGAAACCCAGCCCGCCCTCTTTCGCCGGCCGCGAAACCTTCGGCCACGCGGTGGACTCCTCGGCCATCGTCAGCACATCCGGGTAGGACTCGGCGACGGCGCGGTTGAGTTCGCGGAGAAAATCGATGGCCTCCAGGTTTTCCCGGCCGCCGTGGCGGTTTGGAATCCATCCGCCGGGCTTGCGCGAATAATCCAGGTAGAGCATCGAGGCCACGGCATCGAGGCGCAGGCCGTCGAGGTGATACTTCTCGAGCCAAAAGAGCGCGCTGCTGATGAGAAAAGCGCGCACCTCGTTGCGTCCGTAATTGAAAATGGCGCTGTGCCAATCCGGGTGAAATCCTTTGCGCGGATCGGCGTGTTCAAACAGATGCGTGCCGTCGAAATAATCCAGGCCGTGGCCGTCGGTTGGAAAATGCGACGGCACCCAGTCCAGAATCACGCCGATGCCATGCTGGTGCAGGCAATCCACAAAATACATGAAATCCTGCGGCGTTCCGAAACGGCTGGTCGGGGCAAAATACCCGGTGGTTTGATAACCCCACGAGCCATAAAAGGGATGTTCGGTGACAGGCATCAATTCCACGTGCGTGAAGCCCATGCGCGCGAGGTATTCGGCCAGTCGCGGCGCGATTTCCCGGTAGCTCAACGAGCGATTCCGCTCTTCCGGCACCCGCCTCCAGGATCCGAGATGGACTTCGTAGATGGAGAGGGGTGATTCGGCGGCATTGTGAGCAAGGCGCCGCCGCCGCCATTCGCAATCGCCCCATTCGTATTCCATGTCCCATACCACCGAGGCCGTGCGCGGCGGAACTTCGGCATGAAACGCGAAGGGGTCCGCCTTGTCGCTCGCGTGGTTCCGGCAATTGGAGATGATATGGTATTTGTAGCGCGCTCCCGGCTTCGCCCCGGTGACAAAACCGTGCCAGATGCCCGAATGGGATTGCAAGTTCACTTGCTTTCCGTCCTTGGACCACTGATTAAAGTCGCCCATGACCTGCACCAGCTTCGCGTTCGGCGCCCAGACGGCGAAGTGGACGCCCACTTCGCCCCCCACGGCGCCTGGATGCGCCCCAAGATTTTCGTAAGCCCGGTAGTTCCGGCCTTGGAGGAAGGACTCCAGCCATTGGTTATCTGGGGCGCCAGTCTCGAGTGCGCGCTCCGGCAACAGCGAAGCTGGACACGTCAAAAGTTTCATGACTGGTAGCAAAGCTCAGTTTTCCGCGCTATGGCGTCCCAGTTGAAAGTAGTTTCCGCCGCGCGCCGGCCATTGCCGCCCATCCATCTGGCCCACTCGAAATTCGTGAACAAGGTTCCCAGCCCCAGCCCACGGACTCGGGCGTGGCATAAACCTTGAGGCCGGTGACGTTGTGCCAGATGAATTCGCTCGGCCCGCCATTTTGCGAGGCGACCACGGGTTTGCCCGCTGCCCAACCCTCCAGCGCGCTGATGCCGAAGGGTTCGTTGCGGCTGGGCATGCAGACCACGTCACAGGCCTTGTAGAGATCGATCAACGCCGAGCCGTTATGGTAGCCAAGGAAACGCGTGGCATGGGTGGCGCCAAGTTGATGGGCGCGCCGTTGCAGGTCGCCGCGCAAGTGGCCGTCGCCGGCAAAGACAAACTTGGCGTGGGGGTAGTGACGCAGCAATCCCGGCACCGCTTCCAGCAGCAGGTCCGGTCCCTTTTGCACACACAGCCGCCCGCTGAACAGAACCGTTGGGTCCACCGGCCCGATGCCGTAGCGGGCTTTGACCGATCCGGGATCGATGAAGCCGTCGAACTTTTTGACGGGCACGCCGTTGTGAATCGCCCAGCACTTCCAATCCGGCAGATTATACATCCACGCCACCTCCGCTTTGAGCGCGCCACTGACCGCGATGACGCGGTCGGCGCAATAGGTGCCGTGCCGTTCGTGATCGCGAATGCGCGCGCAGACCCCGCCCCAAAAATTGTTCCCGCAACGCCCATACTCGGTGGAATGCATCGTCAGCACGGCGCGGTGCTCGCGACGGCCTTGCTTGATCCATACCATCGCGTTGGAGGCCAGCCAGTCATGCGCATGAACCACATCGAACCGGCCGATATGATCCTCCGTCTGGAAAAAGTGCCAGACAAACGAACGGCACATCTCCTGGACTTCGTCCACGAAGTTGCGGCTCAGGTTATGCGGACAATAGTGGTACCACACCCCGTCAATCCGCCTGACGCCGCCGCTGCCGTAACCCGGCCTGGTGAAGACATGCACCTCATGGCCCCGCCGTTCCAGCGCCGCAGCCAGTTCCGTCACGTGCGCCGCAATCCCTCCTACCGCGTGGGAGTGGAGAGTCTCCCAGGAAAACATGGCGATCTTCATTATCTTCTTCGCCCCCCAACGCAAAACAAATTAGCCGACGTGGCGAACCGAGTCCTGGCCGCCATACGGATTCGGCGCGCGCAACGAACACTCGGGGTCGTCACGCCACTGGCCATCCACCAGGAACCTGTAGTGATGCGGGCCGGGTTCAAGATCAACCGTGGCCTGCCAGATGCCTCCCTGGCTTTTGCGCATATTGATCGGCTGTTGCTGCCAATGCGTGAAGTCTCCCACCAACTGCACGCTCAACGCGGCGGGCGCGGTAAAGGAGAACGTCTGAGTTCTTTCCTTCCTTTTCGCGGATTTTGCATCCTTTGCATGGATTGTCTGTAGCATAATTACATCTCTCGATTGTGGCTTGGGGGGCAAGCTCTTCGAGCCGATTGTTTAACAAGATTTGTTTGTTAGGCGCCGCTTCCCAACGTGGCCCTCCTGGCGCCTCCATTCTGTCAATTTCCGCCCAAATGCGGGATTTGCAAATATTTTGTTGGAATAGGGTCCACTTATCAGTCTTCTTAATGTTGACAGCCAGCAAGTTTCCCTTTTCTTATGCCGTGAGCATGAGCCGTGTGTCATTTCATGCTTCTCATGATATACTACCGGGGACAAACCATTATGAATGGAATCTTAATGTGATTTTCAGGTCCCGTTAATGTGCAGAGAGTCCAATTGAAGGTAATTATGCGCATTCTGGTGATTGAAGATGAAAAGAAAGTGGCGGAGTTTGTCGCTCGCGGCTTGAGAGACCACCGGTTTGCCGTGGATGTTTCAAATGACGGCCAAAGCGGCTTGGAAATGGCCAAGGCGTGCCATTACGACCTGATCATCCTCGACCTGATGCTGCCCGGCTTGGGCGGCACGGAGGTGCTCAAACAAATTCGCCAACACGGCTCCGCGATGCCGATCCTCATTCTAACGGCCCATGCCGACACGGCCAGCAAGGTCGCCAATTTCGAAGCCGGCGCTGACGACTATTTGACCAAGCCTTTTGCTTTCGAGGAGTTATTGGTGCGGGTCAAAGCCCTGTTTCGCCGCGGCGTGGCCGAACCGTCGAACGTGCTGCGGATCGCGGACCTGGAAGTTGATCGCGCCAGCCAGCAAGTCAAACGCTCCGGCAAGAGGATTGAACTAACCTCCAAGGAATACAGCCTGCTGGAATACCTGGCTGCAAACGCCGGGCGGGTGTTGTCGCGCACCATGATCATGGAGCACGTGTGGGACGAGAGTTTTCAGGGACTGACCAATATCGTGGATGTCTATGTGCGGCATTTGCGCAGCAAAGTGGACGATCCGCATCCGCAAAAATTGATCCAAACCGTGCGCGGTGTCGGCTACTCCATCAGCGATGAGGCCGAGACATGAATCCCAGATCCATCCGCTTTCGACTCATTATATGGTACGCCGGTTTGCTGACCGGCGCCTTCCTCTTGTTCGGCGTCGCTCTCTACCAGGTGCTGCGGGGTTACCTGGAGAACAACCTGCAACAGACCCTCTTTCATCGCTCGGAACAAATCGCCGTTTCGCTCCTGGCCGGAATGGACAAAACCGGGGAGCGTTTCGTGGCCGATCAAATTGCGATCCGCTATGCGCCGGAAAACTACGACCGGTTTATTCGAATCACCCGGCCGGATGGCAGCGTGCTTTACGCCTCGGGGCGAACATCCAGCTTTGATCCCGCCGGATTGCCTCCGCTGGCGGTCAGCGCCGTGCAGGGCAATTTCGCGCGCAAGGCGCGGCTCGGCGACGGAAATCTCCTGCTGGACACAGTCAAAGTATTTGCGTCGAGTGACGGCCATCGGTTCTTCATTGAAAGCGGCGGGCCGATGGCGCCCATTGAGACGCTGTTGTCCCGTTTGCTTTGGTCGCTTCTGCTTGGGGTGCCTCTGCTCGCCCTTATCACGGTAGGCGGCGGCTTCTTTCTGGTCGGTCGCGCGCTGGCGCCCGTGGTGCGAATTGCCCAAAGCGCCGAACGCATCACCCTGCATAATCTGAACGAGCGGCTGCCTTTGATGAACACCGGAGATGAACTGGAACACTTGTCGCTGGCGCTCAACCGCATGATCGTTCGACTGAGCGAGGCGCTCGAACAAAATCGCCGCTTTCTGGCCGACGCTTCGCATGAACTGCGCACGCCGCTGGCCGCGTGGCGCGGTGAAATGGAAAGCGTGGTCGCACAAACCCGCGGCTTGCCGGAGTTGCGCGACCGGGCCGGCAGCGCCTTGGAGGAAGTGGATCGTCTGGCAAAAATCGTGGACGCCCTTTTTGCCATTTCCCGTCTCGAGGCGGGGGAGGCGCAACAAGAGTGGACGCGCTTTGATCTGGCCCCCCTGGCCGCCAGCACCACCGAACAAATGTTGTTGCTGGCCGAGGATAAAGGAATTTCCGTCGGCTGCAAAGTGCAGGGTCACGTCAGCGTGGATGGGGACCGCGCCCGCATCAAACAGGTGGTGGTCAATCTGCTGGATAACGCCATCAAGTACACGCCCTCGGGCGGGTCCATCAACCTCCATGTCTATGCCCATGAGGACAAAGCCGTCATCGAAGTGGCCGACACGGGCATGGGCATTCCGGCCAGCGCCGTGCCGCATATTTTCGAGCGCTTTTATCGCGTGGACAAAGCGCGTTCCCGCGACGCGGGCGGGGCCGGATTGGGACTGGCCATAGTCAAATCAATTTGTCTGGCCCACGGCGGCCAGGTCCTCGTGGAAAGCAACAATGGCCAGGGCAGCCGCTTCATAGTGGAGTTGCCGCTGGCGCAAACGACCCATGCAACATCACATTTATGAGCGAACAACAACGTAGAATGGGATGGACCGCGACGACGACCGTTGTTGCCATCGTGATTCTTTTCCTCTGTTTGAGGGGGCGAAGTTCGAGCCATGGCCAGCGCGGGCGGCACGGCGTTGCGGACGGCGGCCGTGGCCACAGTGGGGCGCGAGGATTTGTCCAGGCAAGTGGAGATTTCAGCGGAATTCCGCCCCTACGTGGAAGTCGAATTGCACGCCAAGGTCTCCGGCTATCTGCAAAAGATCAACGTGGATTTTGGCGACCGGGTCAAGGCCGGTCAATTGCTGGCAGTGCTGGAGGTGCCGGAATTGAAGGACGAATTGGACGCGGCCATGGCGGCGGAACAACGCGCCGAGGCCGATTACCAGAACGCGCATCTGAGCTACCAGCGGCTGTTGCAGGTCAACCGGGAGCATCCCAACCTGGTGGCGCAACAAGATATCGACAACGCGGAAGCCAGGAACAACGTGGCCGAGGGGGCGGTCAGCGCGGCCAAGGCGGACGTGGGGAAATACCATACCCTGCTTTCCTACACGCAGATCACCGCGCCGTTTGACGGAGTGATCACGGGGCGCTACGCCGATCCCGGGGCCTTGATCCAGGCGGGCACCTCCTCGGGCATGGCCAAGCCGGTGGTGCGGCTCTCGGACAACTATCGGCTGCGGCTGGACTTTCCGGTTTCGGTGGATTACGTCAAATACATTAATAACGGCGACCGCGTGCAGGCGCGCGTGGCTTCGCTGGAAGGCAAAACGTACCCCGGCGTCGTCACCCGTTTCACGCACGAAATTAACCAGGACACCCGGACCATGATGACGGAGATGGAAGTGACCAATCCCAACCTCGAACTGACACCGGGGATGTATGCCTCGGTGGTGCTGAAGGTGCAAAAGCGTCCCGGCGCGCTGGCCGTGCCGATCGAGGCCGTGGCCGGCGGGGGCAAGCCGTCAGTCTATCTCGTCAACCCAAACAACGTTATTGAGGAACGAGCCGTCAAGCTGGGCATGGAAACACCCAACTACTATGAAATACTCTCGGGATTAAAGGAAGGCGACAAGGTGGTCATCGGCGGCCGAAGTGAGTTCCATCCCGGCGAGAAAGTGGAACCAAAGCCGGTGCAGGAGATCTCACCGGCCGAAGAAAACTCAGCCGGATAATTCGCCATGTCTCGCTTCGCCATCAAATATCCGTACTTCATCATTGTGGTCTGCCTGATCACTTGCGTGATGGGGATCACCAGTCTGCTGCGAATGCCGGTGGACCTGTTCCCGTCCATTAACATTCCCGTCGTGGTCGTGGCCACGTTCTTCTCCGGCATGCCGCCGGAACAAATTGAAACGGACATTACCGGGCGGTTCGAGCGGTTCTTCACCTTGGCGAGCGGCGTCGATCACATCGAGTCGCGCTCGCTGCCGGGGGTGAGTTTGATCAAAGTTTATTTCCAACCCGGCTTCAACGCCGATTCCGCCGTCACCAGCATCGCCAACCTGGCGATGGCCGATTTGCGCAAGCTGCCGCCCGGCACGCTGCCCCCGGTGGTGTTGAAATTCGACGCCTCCAGCCTGCCGGTCTGCATGATCACCCTGAAAGGGGAGGGCTTGAACGAGGCGGCCTTGCGCGATCTAGGCCAATACGACGTGCGCAACCAGGTCGCCAATGTGCCTGGGGCGTCGGTGCCGCAACCCTTTGGCGGACGTTATCGCCAGATCATGGTTTACGTGGACCCTCTCAAGCTCGAAGCCCACCAATTGAGCGTGATGGACGTTGTGCGCTCCGTCAACGAGGCCAATCTCATCCTGCCCGCCGGCGACGTGAAGATCGGCCCCTATGACTACAACCTCTACGCGAACAGCCAGATCGATGCCATGCGGGATGTCAATCAATTGCCGCTCAAGACTGTCGGCAACGCCTCGGTGCTGGTGGCCGACGTGGGCAAGGCGGAGGATGCCTCGCAAATTCAATACAATGTCGTGCGCGTGGACGGCCAGCCGTCGGTCTATTTGCCCGTGCTCAAGCAAGGCGGAGACGCCAACACCATCGCTGTCGTCAACGGCATCAAAGCCGCGGCGTCGCATCTTCTGGACGTGCCGAAACAACTCGTGACGAAGGTCGTGTTCGATCAATCCATCTTCGTGCGGGGCGCGATTGAGAATCTCATCCACGAAGGGGCCATCGGCCTGCTCCTGACCGGCTTGATGATTCTGGTTTTTCTCGGCAGCCTGCGGGCTACCATGGCCGTGTTTCTCTCCATCCCTCTCTCGGCGTTGGCCGCTTTTATCGCGCTGGCGCTGAACGGCCATACTGTCAATACTATGATTCTGGGCGGCCTGGCGCTGGCCTTTTCCCGGCTGATTGACAACTCCGTGGTGGTGCTGGAAAATATCTACCGCCACCTGGAGATGGGCGAGCCCCCGGAGAAGGCGGCCGAGTTGGGCGGCAACGAAGTGTCCCTGCCCGTGCTGGCCGCGACGCTGTCCACGGCCATCGTCTTTTTTCCCGTGATTTTTCTTTACGGGGTGAGCCGGTTTCTCTTTTCCGCGCTCGCGCTCTCGGTTGTCTTGTCCTTGTTCGCCTCCTACGTGGTGGCCATGACGGTGGTGCCGCTTTTTTGCGCCAAGCTCGTCAAAAAGACCGGCGCGGATCACGAATTGGGGGAAGAACATGCCATGCCGATGAGGGGCGAAAAATGGGACGCGCGCTTCAATCTCTGGTTCAACCACAAATTTCGCAACATGATCAGCCATTATGAAGGCGCGCTCAATGTCGCGCTCCTGCGTCCGCTGGTAACGGTGCTCGGCATCACGGGCATTTTTTTGCTCAGCCTCACGCTCTATCCATCCATTGGCCAAGCCTACTTCCCCCGCACCGATCCCAGCCAGTTCGTCATCAACCTCAAGGCTCCCACGGGCATGCGGTTGGAACTGACCAGCAAACTGGTGGAGCGGGTGGAAAAGATTGTGCGCCAAGTCGTTCCGCCCGGGGAACTGAAGATTCTGGTTTCCAACATAGGGGTGACGCCCGGCTTTTCCTCGATCTACACCCCCAATTCCGGCCCGCACATGGCCTTTGTGCAGGTTGGACTGGAGGAAAACCACCGTCTCAGCAGCTTCGACTACATGAACCTGGTGCGGCGGCGGCTGCACAAGGAATTGCCGCAGGTGGCCTCTTATTTTCAAACCGGCGGGCTGGTGGATGCGGTCTTGAATCTCGGTATGCCCGCGCCGCTGGATATTCAAGTCAGCGGCAGCGACCAGAAGGCAACACACCGGACGGCCGCCGAGATCGCGGCCCAAGTACGCGCACTGCCCGGAGTGAGCGACGTCCTCGTTCCGCAAGACGTGGATTACCCGGCCCTCCAATTGGACATTGACCGCGAACGCGCCAGTGAGCTTGGCCTGAACGAAAAAGAAATCGTCGGCAACGTCATCACGGCGCTGACATCGGATGCCATGATTGCGCCGAGCTATTGGGTGGATCCGAAAACCGGCAACGACTATCTGCTCACCGTGCAGTACCCGGAAAACTCGGTGCGGAACATGGCCGATCTTGCGGCGGTCCCATTGCGCGCCCCCAAAGCCCTCCTGCCGACACGGCTTGACGCGGTCAGCCGCCTCAGACACATCCAATCTCCGACGGAGGTGGACCACTACCAGCTTCGCCGAGTGATGGATGTTTATGTGTCGCCCACCGGGGAGGACATCAGCAAAGTTCTGGCCGGGGCCCAACGAATTATCCAGGACACAAGTATTCCGGAAAATGTGCGCGTGGCCATTCGCGGCTCGGCGCGCGCCATGCAGGTTTCGTTTCGCAGTTTCGGACTGGGACTGATGCTATCGACGTTGTTGGTGTATTTGGTCCTGGTCGCCCAGTTCAAGTCATTCCTTGATCCGTTGCTTATTTTGCTGGCCATTCCGACCGGCTTGACAGGAGTGCTGCTGATCTTGTGGCTGGTCGGCGGCACCCTCAACGTCATGTCGCTCATGGGCGTGGTCATGATGGTGGGCATTGTTGTCTCCAACAGCATCTTGATCGTCGAATTCACCAACCGCCTGCGCACGCATGGCAAATCGGTGCGCGAGGCGGTGGCCCTGGCGTGCAAAGTCCGGTTGCGCCCGGTTCTGATGACCTCGCTGGCCACGCTCATTGGTTTGATTCCACTGGCCTTGAAGTTGGGCGCCGGCGGCGAAGCCTACGCGCCGCTGGCCCAGGCCATTATCGGCGGGCTGCTGGTGTCGGTGGTGTTGACTCTCTTTATCGTGCCCGCGGCTTACCTCTTGGTCCACGGCAGACATGAGCAAACATGAAAACCGCGTTCTTTATTCTGGCCCTGCTGGCGGCGAACTTGGCGCTGGCCGAAGACGCTCCGCCCCGTCCGTTGACGCTGGCCGAGGCGCGGGAGATCGCGCTCAAACAACATCCCCGAATTTCGGTGGCCAGTTTGACGGCCCTGGCCGCGCGTCAGGCCACCAAAGAAGTGCAGTCGGCCATGCTGCCCAGCATTTTCGCCAATGTCACCGCCGTTGGCAACGCCGACCCCAACAACACGCGCATCGCCGCCGGCGGATTGAACAATCCGCTCATCTACCAACGCGAGGCCCAAGGCGTCGTCATCAGCCAGCTCATCACCGATTTTGGCCGCTCGTGGGAATTGACCAGGAGCGCCCGCTTGCGCGAACGCTCACAGCAGATGAACGTCGAGGCCACCCGCGCTCAAATCCTGCTGGAGCTGGACAACGCCTATTTCTCAACTTTGGAATCGCAATCGGTGCTGGAAGTGGCACTGGAAACGGCGCGCGAGCGGCAATTGATTTTGCAACAAACCCAGGCCCTGGCGACCAACAAAATGCGCTCCGAACTGGATGTCAGTTTCGCCAGCGTCGATTACGACCAGGCCAAAATTCTCCTGGCCAAGGCGCAAATCGATTTGCAAGCCGGCTTCGCGGTTTTTTCCACCGTGCTGGGAGAACCCCGCCCGCAAACCTACCGCCTCGCCGACGAACCGCTGGCCGCGTATGTCACCAATAATTATTCCGCTCTCATTCTCGAGGCGCTGGCGCAACGGCCTGATTTGGTGCAAGCGCGTTATCAGCGTGAGGCCGCTTGGGAATACGCGCGGGCGCAGGGCAAATTGAATTATCCGACGATCAGCGCGGTCGGCGCCGCCGGGGAGATCCCCACCGGCAATTCCCATCTTGGCCCCGATTACGCGGCGGCGGGAGTCAATCTAACGCTGCCGCTTTACGAGGGCGGCCTCAACGCCGCGCTCCGCCGCGAAGCCCAATTCCGCGCCAAGGCGGCCGATGAAATTTTGCGCGATCAGGAAGACAACATCGCGCGCGACGTGCAGGTCACCAGCCTCAATCTCGATTATGTCTGGCAACGGCTGGCCCTGACCCAGGAACTGCTGCGCAACGCCAACCAGGCCTTGGAACTCTCCCAGGCGCGCTTCAAGAACGGCATCAGTTCGATCATCGAATTGAGCCAGGCGGAGTTGAACCAGACCTCCGCGCAAATCGCCGCCGCCGACGCCCGTTACCAATACCAGATTCAACGCACCGCCCTGGACTTCCAACTCGGCCGCCTGCGTTAATTCGCCGTCTTCCTGAAGCGTCGGCGGCTATTTCAACGCATACTCCACTGCGGCCAGTGCATGCATGCGTGTCGTGTCGAACAGCGGCACGTGGCTATCCTCCACACCGAGGAGCAGCCCGAGTTCCGTGCATCCCAGGATGATTCCCCCCGCGCCCATCTGGACCAACCGGCTCATGATACCGGCAACGCGCGCTTTTGATTCCGGGCGGATGCTGCCGACGCATAATTCCTCGTAAATGATGCGATGCACCATCTGCCGATCCTCGAGGTTGGGAATCAGCACCTCCAAGCCGAATTGACCGGCCAGCCGGCCCCGGTAGAAATCCTCCTCCATCGTGAATCGGGTGCCGAGCAGCCCCACCCGCCGAATTCCCGCCGCACCGACTCTTCCGCCTGTGGCGTCGGCAATGTGCAACAGGGGAATGCTGATGCCAGCTTGAATCGTGTCGGCCACCTTGTGCATCGTGTTGGTGCAGACGACCAGCACGTCGGCCCCAGCCAATTCGACTTTCTGAGCGGCGCCCACCAATAGTTGAGCCGCGTCCGGCCACTCGCCCCGCCGCTGCAACTCCTCCACTTCCGCAAAATCAACCGAGTAAAGGACGCATTTGGCGGAATGCAAACCGCCCAGTTTCTCTTTTACGGATTCATTAATCAGACGGTAGTATTCGATGGTGGATTCCCAACTCATGCCGCCAAGGAGTCCAATCACTTTCATAAGCTTCTGGCTGATTCAGTTCAAGGCTTGCCGCTCAACGATTCCAGCGCTTCGATGACGACCGGAATGTGCGTGTAGGCCGGGCCGCCCTGCATCATCACGGCCACGCTGGCCGCTTCGAGGATTTCCGCCGGGGAATTGCCGGCCCCGAGACATTTCTGAACATGCAGGTTGATGCACGGTTCGCAGCGTTGGGCGACGGCGATACCGAGCGCCACCAGTTCCTTCTCCTTGGTCTTGAGCGCGCCGTCCTTCATGACGGATTGGAACAAGCCACCAAAGCCTTTCACTATTTCCGGTGTGGATATTTTCATTTTCTCGAAGTCGCCTTTGAACTTTTCCAAAAAAGCCAGGGTGCGGTCTGACATGTGTCCTTTCTTGTTGGTTGTTTAAGCGTGGGCGCGGGAAATTGTTTATGGATGGCCGTGATCGCAATCGTGCTGATGCTGGCGCCCGCCCTCCGCTTCGTGATGATGCGCGCACCCAGCGGGTTCATTCACCAACCGGCCATTGACGTACGCGGTGGCAAGCGCTTCTGTCGTAGCACCCGGTTCACCCGCCCGAACCTCGATGCCTTCCTGGGCGAAGATGGCCAGGGCGCGCTGGCCAATGCCGCCCACAATGATGACGTTCGCGCCTTGCTGACGCAGCCAGCGTGGGTAAAGTCCCGGTTCGTGCGGTGGCGGTGTCACCGCTCGGATGCTTATAATTTTTCGTTGCTCAGGGTCCGCTTGGACGAGCGTGAACTCTTGGCAGCCGCCAAAATGTCCGTGGAGCCGGCCTTCGGCTGAGGGGATTGCGATGGTAATCATGTGTATTTTTTCTCTTCTGTTGTGACGGATGTGCTGGTTTAAGTTTCTTTCCCGCTGGATTTGCCATGCCGCGCAACGCGCCGGCTGAGGCAACAGACGCCGTGCGAATGTTGTCCCCAGCAGCCCGGCATGCGAAATTCATCCCGCTGGAGCTGGCCACGGTCGAAGGCGCGCAAGACCGACTCTACCTCGCCGCAGAGGTGCGGTTTGACCCGGACGCCACGCCGTTCCAGCGCCCGCAGCAGCGGTTCCGACAGCGCGGCGCAAAGCAGCAGGTCCACGCGCAATTCCGCCACGCTCCGCGCCAGGCCTTCCGGTGGCAACGGGCCAAGGACAAATTCGCGCCGCGCCACTTCCTTCCCGCGCTGGCGGGTTACCAAAAGCAGCCGTGCCGCGGTGTCGAGCACCGGCGAAATGTGTTCCTGCAAAACGGGAATAGCAATCAGCACGTTTGCCGTGATGCGGGATTCATGCCAGCCCCCCGGTGGGCTGGCAGATAAATCGAAATCTCCCTTGAAATGAGAGGTAACCGCAATGATTGCTCCGTTGCAACATGCAACGGTCGAGGGGAAGGCTCCGTCGCAATCTGCGTCGCAGCCGATGGGTGTCATGGGTTATGCTTTAGGGGAGAGCCGTTGGCACGCTCAACTTGGCCATGTCCTCCTCCTGCAAATGCGCCTGTAGGAAAGAGCGCACGTCGAATTGTTCCCACCAGCAATTTATAATCAGGCGGCAGGGCTTTCCGGCAGTTTCTCGCCTGCAATAAGCGAAAGCCACCTCATGGCCAAGGTGGCAGCAACGCAGCAGGAGATCTTGATCGTGTTCGTTCAGCATGGTTCCAGGTTAGCATTTTTCAGGCCTTCAGCCCTTTAATTTCAGCGCCTTGATTTTCCGAAACAGCGTGCTGACATTAATACCCAGTTCACGCGCGGCGGCCGCGCGATTGCCCATGTGCCGCCGCAATGCGTTCCGGATGAGTAATTTCTCCATCGCTGCCAGCGTCAAGCCGGACGGCAGCCCGGAGTGGACTTCGTCTTCGGCGCCGCGCAGATGCGGCGGCAGGTGCGACAACTCAATCAGCCCGCTGCGACACAGCACGAAGGCGTGTTCGATGATGTTCTCCAGTTCCCGAATGTTGCCGGGAAAATCATGTTCCATCAGCCGCGCGAGCGCGGAGTCGGACACACCAGCAACGTCCCGCCCCTTGAGCCGGTTATACCGCGCCACGAAGTGGTCAACCAACAGGGGAATATCCTCGCGCCGCTCGCGCAACGACGGCAATTCCAGCCGGACCACGTGTACGCGATAAAACAGGTCTTCACGAAATTTTCCCTCCTTCACCAGCCCCCGGAGCGGCTTGTTCGATGCGGCAATCACCCGCACGTCGCAGCGCATGGTTTCCACGCCGCCCAGGGGTTCATAAACGCGCTCCTGCAACACGCGCAACAACCGTGTTTGCATCGCTGGCGAGATGTCGCCGATCTCGTCCAGAAAGATGGTTCCGCCCTCGGCCAGAGCGAAACGGCCGGGTTTGTCCTTGCGCGCGTCAGTGAACGCGCCGGCTTTGTAGCCGAATAATTCGCTTTCCAGCAACGAGTCCGGCAGCGCGCCGCAGTTCAGGGCGATGAACTTCTTCGCATGCCGTCGCGAAAGCTGGTGGATCGCCCGCGCAAACAGTTCCTTGCCCGTGCCGCTGGGGCCTTCCACCAGCACCGTGCTGTCGCTTTCGGCCACGGGCGGCAGAAGATCAAACAATTGCCGCATCGCCACACTGCGCCCGATGATGTCCGAAAAGGAATTCTGCTGCTGCAGCTCGCGATGAAGCTCCTCGACCAGGCGCAAATCGCGAAAACTCTCCACCCCGCCAATAATCCGGCCCCGCTGATCCTTTAACGCCGCCGTGGAAATGCTGATGGGGATTTTCTGGCCCCGTGCATCAATGATATAGACCACCCGGTTGACCACCCGGCGGTTCGTGGAAAGGGTCTGCTTCAAGGCACAGGCGTTCTCACAAATGCTGGCGCGAAACACGTCGCAGCAGCGGCGGCCGACCGCGTCGGCACGTTTGATGCCGGTGATTTGCTCGGCGGCGCGATTGAAAAAGCTTATCCGCCAGTCGGCATCCACCGTGAACACGCCATCCGGAACATAGTCCAGCAGGTTATCCAGCATCACTGGGAATCTATGCCGCAGGCCACTTTAGCGCCAGCACCAACGAGCGGACGCGCGGGCGTTGCAAATCGCCACGCTTGGTTCCACCCGCGCCGGCATGTTGGCCCAGCTTTGAACAGGATGGTCCAGCCTCAGCCGGTTTGGCACCGCGATTGCTTGCTCCCTTCCGAATTGAAATGCAGACTGATCAAACCCAACTCAAAGCCATACAGGCAAACGTGCATCCTTTCTGCCTGGTTTGCAGCGGATCAAACCCTCATGGCTTGGCCTTGAAATTCGACGTCAAAAACGACGGCAGCGTCACCGCGTCGTTTACGGGTAACCCAGACATGGAAGGCTATCAAGGATTGCTGCATGGCGGAATGATTGCTTCGTTGCTGGACGGAGCCATGACGAATTGTTTGTTCGCTCACGGCTTGGTGGCGGTCACTGCGGAGTTAAATGTGCGTTTTCGCAAGCCCGTGGTAATCGGCCGCGAGATACTGATTCGCGCCTGGATGGAAAAGCCTGATCCGCCGCTCTACCTCATGCGGGCCGATTTGAATCAAGATTGTTGTATCAAAGCCACCGCGCAGGGTAAATTCTTCGAGTATCAGGCGTGAGACAAAAAGCTCGTTTTGCAGTTATTGCCCTTGCCAGCGGGGGCGCAGGGCCATAGTTTTATGCTGGTTTTCAGCTACAACGATGATTGAACTGGTCCAATTTTCTTGGAGCCCTTTCTGCCTGGTGCAGCGGCGAATCCTGGATTACTCAGGCGTCCGCTACAAGTTGACCCATGTCCCCAACCAGGACCGCTCCCTGGTCTGGCGCCTGACCCGGCACCGCTATTATGGCGTGCCCATCGTGCGCGATGGCCACACGGTCGTTTTTGAAACGGATGAGGAGTCCCAAGTCATCGCCAAATACCTCGATGGCAAATTGCAACTGGACCTTTTCCCCACCCAGTCCCGGGGCGTGGATCGGATTCTGTGGAAGTTCATCGAAGATCAGATCGAAGGGGCCTGCTTCCGGCTCAACGACATTTACTGGCAGGAGTTCGTGCCCAAGGCGGAGCAACTCGCCTTCTTGCGCTTCAAGGAAAGGAAGTTCGGCCGCGGCTGCCTGGACCAGTGGCGCGCTCACCAGGCGGAATTGCTGGAGGATCTGGCCAAGAAGCTGACGCCCTTTGAATGCATGCTCGCCGAGCGCCCCTTTCTTTTGCGGGCCGAGCCGCATTTCATCGATTTCGACCTCTGGGGCATGTTGGCATGCTTTCTCCAATCAGGTCATTACCAAATGCCGGCCATTCACACTTCCTTGCAGGAATGGCACGGTCGCATGTCGCATTTAAAGAAAGCCGGTGCCCACAGTGAAAAATTACATCCTTGATACCAATGTCCTGCTGCACGACCCCAATTCCATCCAGGCTTTCAAAGACAACAATGTCCTGATTCCCATCGAAGTCATCGAGGAGATCGACCGTTTCAAACGCGAGTCCTCCGAGTTGGGCCAAAACGCCCGCACCGTCTCGCGCATGCTCGACGCCTTCCGCGCCAAGGGCCATCTGAACAAGGGGGTCAAACTGGAAAACGGCGGCGCCTTGCGCATCATTTTCCACGAGCACGACAGCCAGAACGGTTCGCCCTTCGGCAACAACACGGTGGACAGCCGCATCGTCGGCCTGGCGCTGGCCATCCACAAATCCGAACCCGGCGTGCCCGCCATCCTCGTGACCAAGGACATCAACCTGCGCATCAAGGCCGACACCCTGGGATTGTCGGCCGAAGATTACGAGACGGACAGAGTATTGTTGACGGAGCTTTACACCGGCATGATTGAAATCAGCGTCCCGGCCGAGAAAATGGCCCGCTTCCGCCTGGAGGGCGAGCTGGAGCTGAACGGCCACGGCACCTATTTCCCCAACGAATATTGCACCCTGACGGAGGAAACGAGCGCGAAACGCACGGCCTTGACCAAAGTCGATGCCACCGGCACGAAGCTGGTGCCGATTCTGGATTGCCGCGAAGGCGTGTGGGGCATCAAGCCCCGCAACCGCGAGCAGCATTTCGCCTTCGACGCCTTGCTCGATGACCGCGTCAAATTGGTCACGCTGATGGGCAAAGCCGGCACCGGCAAAACTTTGATGGCGATGGCCGCCGGCCTCAAACGCACCGTGCTGGACCGGGAATTCCGCCGCCTGGTGGTGGCCCGCCCCACCGTCACCATGGGTCGCGAACTGGGGTTCCTGCCCGGATCGCTGGAGGAGAAGCTCAACCCGTGGATGCAGCCCATTCACGACGCGCTGGAATTATTGAGCGATTTGAACATGGGCTCCGACCACCGGCGCAGCGCCGATTTGATGCGTTCAGGCACCATCGTGGTCGAGGCCTTGAGCTACATTCGCGGGCGGAGCATCGCCCATCAATTCATGGTCATCGACGAGGCGCAGAACCTGACGCCCCTTGAGGTCAAGACGATTATCACGCGCGTCGGCCAGGGCACCAAGATCATCTTCACCGGCGATCCGTATCAAATCGACAACCCGTATGTGGATTCGTCCTCCAACGGCTTCAACTACATCATCAGCCGATTCCGCGACCAGTCGATCTCCGCGCACATCGAGTTGCAAAAAGGCGAGCGGTCGGAATTAGCCGAGCTGGCGGCCAATATTTTGTGACGCGCCGCGATTGATTTCTCCCGCAGAGGCGCTGAGGGCGCAGAGAAGCACGGGAAAAATAGGGCTCGCGTTAAATGCTTGATTTTGAGCGCTGGCGGCGCATCATTCATTCCATGACAAAGCTGCTTACATGGATCGATACCACAACATTTCTGAAGCTTATCGGGACATATTTTGCGATGTCTGCGATCGTCATCGTTCTCGGCATTCTTATCTTTTTTCCGATTTGTCTTATCTACTCTGCTTTGAACATGGAGTTTTCAAATTTGGGGCCGATAGCCACATTTGTTTGGGGCGTCTTGTTTGACATATTTGTAATTACGCCTCTCTTTTTTATTTTGTTCACAGTAAAGCTGCTTCGGAGGCAAGGCAGATGATTGGCACTATGGAGCCAAAAAACGCGCCGGAAAGTTTTGACCGCGCTATGAAAATTGAGGTCACCCTGTTTTCAGAATTTGTTCGTAAACATCATGACGGCCGATCCAGAACCAAACCAGGCCTTCCTTTCTTTCCTTGGCCAGGGCGCGATGCCGGAGTCCAATGCGGACGGACCAGAACACGCCAACTTTCTTGAGCCGGAGCGATGGGTGATGGGGGTCTGACTTGAGCAACTGAAATTTTGCGTCGGCCAATTCGCGCAAATCAGGCGTCAACCGGTGGTAATGAAACCAATACCCAGGGGTGGCAAAGTGGTTCAAAGGGGGGTGCAGTGGCCCGACTCAAATTGCGCGTCGGCTTGCTTGGCGAGGTGGTCGAGCTTGCCGGTGGCAATGTCGGTTTCGATTTGCTTGTCCCAGGAATCCGCAACGAAATCCTCAAACCACTGGGTGAAAGCGGCAAGGTCCGGCTTCGCCAACTGCGCAACTTCAGACTCTAATTCCTGAATGCTCATGGGAGAATTGTAATGGAGCAAACATCCTCTCGCAAGACTTCAATTCTTCAGTTCCGCCGCATTAGTTGGTTCGGCGGTCAGGAATTGCAGGCGGCCGAAGGCGGACGGATTGAACGTTACCTTGCCAAAGTCCGGGCTGAGGGCGGCGACTCCTCCCGGCCGCCAACCTAGCACGCACATAGAGTTGCAAAAAGGCGAGCGGTCGGAATCGGCGGAGCTGGCGGCGAACATTCTGTGAACTCACCCGGCTCGCGCCAAACGGCGCAGTAATTCGCGTGGAGTGATGATCTCGACGCCGAACGGTCTGTGCATCACCAGCAAATCGTCATCCCGCGAAACAATCACCTTGGCTCCCGCAGCCAGGGCGCACGCCAAATAGGGATCATCTTGAGCGTCGCGGCTCCGTTGCTTGCCCAGCGGAACTGGATCGACAACCTTGACCGCGCGGCAGTACCAGGCAATGACCGTGTGAGCTGAGTGTTTGAACTTGCCGCCCCGTCGCGCTACCGTCGCCCGCAACTCATCCAGCATCTCGCCCGTGGCAAAAACCGTGATTCTCCGCCGCGCCATCGCCAGCAGGCAGGCATAGGCCTCGCCGCGCCAACCCGCGCCGGCAAAAACGACGTTGGCGTCAAGAACGACGCGCACGTTTTAGTTCAGCCCGGGCGCTGTGTTGTGCTTTCAAGATCGCGGCCATCTCCCGTTCCGAGGGATCGCCCGACGGCGCTTCCGCCATGGCCTTTTCCAAGAGAGCCACGTCTTCGTTGATTCGCTCCTGGCGGCGGCGGCGAATCAAATCGCGCATGTACTCGCTCATGGAATCGAAGGCGTGCTGCCGCGAATCCGAGCGGGCAAACTCAGCCAGTTCCGGGTTGAGCGAGATATTGATGGTAACCGCTTTCATTTTGAGACCATAGCATACCCTGCCAAAGCATGTCAAGGTTTGCCAATGACTTCAGTTCTTCAGTTCCATCGCATTCGTGGGTTCGGCGGTCAGGAATTGCAGGCGGCCGAAGGCGGACGGATTGAACGTCACCTTGCCAAAGTCCGGGCTGAGGGCGGCGACTCCTCCCGGGCGCCAGCCTAGCAGTTCAAATGTGACGGAGCCGCCCTGGAGAAAAGTGGCGCGGGCATGGGCCGCGGCGGGCGGCGGGGCCTGGCCTTGAAAACGGGCAAACTCGATGGCCCGGGCGCCGGCCAGCGGGACGTTGGTGGGCCCGCCGGAAGTGAGCAGGGAAATCTGGCCGGCGGCGATGGCGGTCACCGCGCCGCTGACTTTCGCGCCCGACTCCAGCAAAATCACGTCGTGCGACGGGTCCGGGGCCTGGGCGGAAGCTTCGTCCAGCACCCCGTTCCATTTGCAAACGCGGAAATGGCTCATCTTGACGGCACCGCCTTGATTATTGACAAAGCGAAGGCCGGTTCCCTCCCCGGCGAAACCGCCCTCATCCACCCAGTCCTTGATCAGCTTTCCGTCCAGAAAAAGCGCCACCCGGCGCTCGGCCTTGCTCAGGCACAGCTCGACATGGACGCGGTCCTTCTGGGCCAGGGACTGGACGATGAGCTGCTCGCCCAACGGTTGCAACGGCTCCTTCTTCCGAATGGGCGTGAGCGTGACGAAGAAGGTGTTCATGAAGCGCAGGCTGTAAAAGCCGCCGAAATCAGGCCCTTTTTCCTTATCTGTCAAGAGTATGGGCTGGAGAGAATCGGTGTAAAGGGCGATGGCCAGGTTGAGCGACCCTTTCCAGGCCAGGTCAAATTGCAAGCGCGCGCGGTCCGGCAATTTCAAGTCGCGGGCGATGGACGCCGCTTTGTTGGCGTAGAAGGCTCCGTTGCGATACGACCATTGACCAGACTGGCCGACGAAGGCCTTGACCGCTTTGCCCGCCGTCCAGCCGTCCAGGCCCGTCAAACCGTCGAAGACGACGGGAGTGCGCGGATTGAAGGCCAGCGTTTGCAGCGCCCGCTTGGGAATCTTCAGTTTGCCCGCGTACCAAGTTTCCAGCGTCAGTGCCTGGCCGTCGCACGCCACCACGTTGCCCGCCAGCGAGTCGCCGTTGGCAAGCCAAAGTTGACAAGCATCGTTAGTGCGGACGGTGGCCGGCGGGCTTGGGGAAAAATCGATCTCCGCCACGTTCTCCGGCTTGAAATCTATCGGCTCGGAGGCGTCGGGGTGCTGCCAGCGCACGACGTTGCCGGGCTGGATTTCGAGCAATTTGCCGTAGAGCATGTCGCCGTCCCGGAAGGACAGCCAATCGGCGTCCGCGTTGGTGGAGGCAGGCGCGGCGGTCGCGGCGGCGGCGCAAAGCGCCAGGACGCCGCCCGGAATCATGCGGAAAAGATTATTCATCCAGTGCTTCAAACTCCTTTTTATCCACGCCCACCCCTTCCTCTTTGGGGCGGTTGAGGTTGAACTCCATTTCGCGGATGGCGCCGGGCTGCAAGGCCAGGGGGCCAAAAATCGCGCTCCGGCCCGAAATTTCCTTGTCATCCCATTTGTCCAATTGAAAGGAAAGGCTGCCGCCGCCGGGAAAATGCGCGCGCACCTGCCACGGGCCGGACGGTTCGGCGGCGGGCTGGGCGGAGGCAAACTCCAACTGCGTCACCCGGCCCAGCGGAATATCCAGCACCGTTCCGCCCAGGGCCAGCCTGGCTTTGCCATCCTGGATGGACTCGATGGCGCCGGAGGCGCGGTCGTGATTGATGAGATGAACGGCATCGGTATTGGTGATGGCGACCATCGTTTCCGGCTCTCCCCTGCCCTGCCACTGGCTGATCTTGAGGTGGCTCAACTTAAGGGTCGGGCCGGCCAGCGGGTTCAGCAGGTTTAACTGGTTGGGCTGCCTGAACAGGACGCCGGTGCCGCCGCGGCCAACGCTGCAATTCCGCCAGACCTTGGCAAGACAATGATTGACAAAAAGGGAAACCGTTCTCGCCGCCCGGTCGCATTCCACCGCCACCTGCATCCGGCCTTTCTCTTCGCTTCCAGACTCCGCCATGCCGGCCATCATGAAGGTGGGGGCCGTGTTCCAGGGTTGCCGCAAAGAAATCTCGCGGGGATTCAATTCCAGCACGCACGAGCCAACGTCAATTTCCATCCCGACCATCACATCGCAATAAATGCCGACTTCCAATTGGAAAGCGCCGCTCCAAGCCAGGTCAAATTCGAGCGTGCTGGAATTGGTCAGCTTCAGATCCCGCCCCAGCAGGCCCGGCCCCGCCCCGATGAAGGAGCCGTCATGAAAGGTCCAGCTTCTCGGTGAATTGTTGACCACCATCCAGCCGCCTTCGTGGTAAGGCCCTTCATAAACGACCGCGTAATTCGTTGACAGAAAAGTGATGGCCCGCACCGCCGCGCGCGGAATGACCATCGCGCCGCCGAACCAGGTGCTGAAGACCACCTGCTTGTCATCCAGCGACGTGATGCCCCCATACAGATCGTCCCCGTTGCCGAACCAGAGATGGCACGTCGGCCTCAGGCTCAAGGACTGCGCGCCGGCAAAACGAATGAAGTCGATGTGGTCCGGGCGGAAGCGGATGGGGTTCATGGCCTCCGGGTTCGCCCAAGTCAAGCCGTGCTCCAGGCCCATGCCCGCGAGTTTGCCGTGCAAGGCGGAGCCGTCCACAAATTCAATCACGTCGTTGCGCGGTTCGGACAGCACCTCCGGCTTGGCCGCCTGGTTTCCAAATTGAATGGTGACCGCCCCCGCGCCGGCCGCGCCCAGCGGCAGCCAGCACAGCAGCAGGCAGGCCCAGGCGATTTTATCTTTCATAGATCGGCAGGTAGCGGTAATTGAGCGCCAGCGACAGAAGCGAGGCGGACGTGGCAAAGGTCGGCCCAAGCTGGCTGTCCCAATTGCCCGCCTCGGTTTGCGCGCGTCGCAAAGAGGCGATGTTATCCCGGTTCCAACTTTGCCAAAGCTCAGGTGAACCGTGGAAGTAAGCCTGGGCCGCGTAATAGAGAAAGTACTGCGGATAACTCTCATTCGCCCGCGCGTTTTTCAAAAAGTTAAAGGCCGCCTTGAAGGCGGGCGAATTCTTCTCCTTGGCCAGGGCCAGCACCACGCACCCAATGGCCGTGCGCGTGGCATTGGGCGCGGTGGCATTTTGGTAGCCGATGCCCCCGTCGGAAGTCTGGCACGAAAGAAAGAATTTGAGTCCGTTCTGGATGACCTGCTCCGGCACCGGGATGCCGGCATTGCGCGCGGCGCACAACGCCACCATTTGCGCCCCGCTCACCGTTGTGTCCGCGTCCTTGTACTCCGGCCCGTAGCGCCAGGCGTGCATGCTGTTGTTTTTTTGCGCGCTGACGATCAGCCGCACCGCCTTTTGCAAAGCCGGCCCCAGCCGCGGATCGTCCACCGTCCCATAGGCTTCCGCCAGCGCCAGGGTGGAAAAACCGTGGTTGTACATCGTCGTGCCAATGTAGCCGGTGACCGGATCGCTGTGCTTCAAAACATAGTCCAGCCCGCGGCGGATGGTCCCGTTGTAGGGGCCGAAATTCGGATCGTCCCCGTGCGCCAGCAGGCTGATGACCGCCAGCGATGTGACCGCCGTCTCGCCCAACGGCGGCGCATCGGCCCAATTCCCCTCCGCCGTCTGCGTCCGCGCCAGAAATTGCAGCCCGCGCACATACATCTTGTCAACCTCCCCCGCCACCACCCCGGCCGAGCCGGTGTACAACTGCTGCGCGGGCGCGGCGGCCGCGCACAACGCCAAAGTCAAATATAATAACTGAGCCTTACTCCTTCGATTGTTCAAGGCCATGATAATAATTCTCCAACGCGTCCCGAAATTCGGCCGGCGCGTTCTCCATCACCCCCGAGGCCTGGTTGACCGCGCGGCGTCCGGCGCCTTTGCCCGCCGCGTCGCCCGAGAGCGGGCCGCCGGCGCGGGTGGTCGTGCCGCCCGCCTCATTCAAGCCGCGGGCCGGCTGGCTCGCGAAAGGCCTGGGTTTGGCTCCATTGCGCGCCATCTGCATCAGAAACTGCATTTCCTCATCCGGCTTGCCGCCCTCCTCGGGCGAGCTTTGCGGCTTGGGACGCTGGGCTTGCTCGTTGATCAAGTTGATCAGATCGGAAAGCGAATCGATAGTCTTGACTTCGGCCTCATCGGCCGCCTTGCCGGTTTGCGGCTGCCGCAGCATGGCCAGCGCTTCTTTCATCGCCCCTGACGTGTCGGCAAACGCGGAATCAAGCTGCGGCACGGCGGTCTTTTCGTGGATGCCGTCAAGGTCGCCGGCCATTTTTTCCTGGCTCCCGGCCAGCGTGCCGGCGCGTTGCTGGTAACTTTCCGCGCCTTTGTCCTGCTCCAAAATGCTGGTCTGGTCGCGCAGATTGGCCTCGTTTTCGCGCAAGCGCAGCAACGCGATCAATTGCTCGGTCAGGTCCATCTGCTTCTGCTGCTCGCTGCTGGAGTTGGGGCTGCCCTTGCCCTCGCTTTTCGGCTCCAGCTTATCGGCCCATTTCTCGAATCGCCCCGACCATTGGCCCAGATTCTCCCAAGCCTCGATGCCGACGTTATTGTCAATCAATCCCCCGACCCGGTCCAATTCTTCCGTCGCGTGGGTGTCCTTCATTTCCTTGCTCACCTGGCCGTAGTCCGGCTTTTGCGTGCGCTCGAAAAAGCGGCCGATTTCGCTCTGCAAGGTGGTGGTTTGCGTTTGCGCGGCGGCCTGGTCCCGCAGCAGGTGGCTCTCCAACAATTTGAATTTTTGTGGCAAATCGCCCGCCAGCAAGCCGATGGTGTTCGAGGCGGTGTCAAACATTTGTGCGCCAATCTCCTTTTCCTCGCCCCCAACCTTGCGCAAACGCTGCGCCAGCGTCAGCGCCTGCAAATTGTCCAGGTGCTCGTTGGCTTTGTTCTCCATTTTCTCCAGTTCTTTGAGAATGTCTTGCGCCTTGGCCTCCGCGTCGGCCATGTCCTTGGGTTGCGCGCCTGAGTTTTGCTTCGCCGTTTGCATGGCCTCGGCGGCGGCGGGCATCTTCTTTTGCGACAATTGCCGCCATTGCTGCATGGACTGGCTCCATTGCCGTATGGTTTCCTCGTTGAAAATCGGATTCTTCATCGCCTCGCGCACCGCGCGCTCACCCTGCTTGGACAGTTCCTCCAGGTTGCCCGCGTTCTGCACCTGGTTATCCTTGCTCTGCCCCAGGCGGGCGGCCTTTTGCTCCGGCGGCATTTGTTCCGCCTCTTTCACCTCGCCAAGGGCCGCCACGATCTTTTCCTGCAGGCGCGTGACCTCCTCCACTTGCGCCATGACTGCTTCCAATTGCTGCCGCACCATTTCGGCGTGCTCCTCCGGACTCAAAACCCGGATGCGGTAAAGAGGCGTGAGGCTGCGCTCCCGCTCAGGAAAATAGTCGCGCGCAAACCCTTCCAACTCCACCGTCGAATCAGCCGGAACGCGAAACATGGATGGACTCCACAAAAACACCTTCTCCGCCGATTTAACCTGCGCCGTGGAAGTCTGGGTCTTGACCTCCGTCGTCGCCAGGGCCGTGGGCGGAGAATCCGCCGTCATATCCCACTTCAACCCGAAATCACGCACCCCGAAATCGTCGCGCGCCTGCACGTGGATGCTCAGGACATCCGAGTTCAGAACGGCAACGTCGCGCGGCAAGTCCTGGATTTCCGGCTGCGGTGGAGCGTCCGGTTGCAATTGCACCGACAGCCGCAACGGCGCGGCATTGGTCAGCCCAAGATTGTCCCGCCAATTGAACGTGAATTCGGCCAGGCTCTCCGGCTGCGTCTGGCCGCTGGCGAAGCTGTCGCCGTCAATTTTGAGCGGCGCCGGATTTTCGCCCACGCCCTGCATCAACGCCGATGACAAGCCGCGGCTGACTTTGCCGCGGAAGGCGATCTTGCTGCCCTCGACCGCCAGCAACGAGCCGTTTTGCAGAATTTGATTTTGCGCGGGATAACGCAAATACTCGGGCAATTGGATTTCCGCCGCCAATGCCTGCAGGAACGGCCGATAAGCCGGCAGCACCTTCACCGCCGCCCGGGCATCTCCAACGCGAATTTGCAAAACACCGTTCTCCACCTCGCCGGGAAATTGCAGGCGGACTTTGCCGTTTTCGACCCTTCCTGCCACCGCCGGCTGGCGCGGCCAAAATCCCCAGGCGTGGCGCGGCTTCCAGAAGGAACGATACTCCACGGTGGCGGCGACGCTGAACGGTTCGCCATGCGGCACGATCAACTCCTTGGGCAACCCCTCCAAAGTGACCAGCGTAAAACGGCCCACGTTCGCCCCCGGCCAAGCCCAGCGCTGCAAAGCGTTCCAACCCGCCTGCGGCAAGACGCCGCAGACCAGCGCCAGACAAACCGCCACGCCCGCCGCTCCCAAAGCCATTTTCCGCGCCGCCCGCGTGCTCACGCTTTGGCCAAAATCAAAGCCCCGGGCCTCATCAGCCACCTGGTAAATGGCCGCATGATAAAGCGCCGGGGAAAAATTGACGTTATGCCGCTCTTCGTTGGCCAACTCGACAATGCCCAGCAAACGGTCGCCTAGGCGGCGGTATTTCTTCTGCACCAAATTGGCCAAAGTCCTCAGGTCGCGTCGTTGCCAGACCCATCGTCGCGCCCAGACCGCGCCCGCCGCCGCCGCCGCCGCCCAACCGCAGAACCACAGCAGCCAACGCAGCCACGCCGGCGAATCCCAGACTCGATCCGAAACAAATAGCGCCAGAAACGACACCATCAACGCGCCCGCCACGCCGCAAACCGCGACCGTCGATTCAACGCGCCAGAGGCGTCGTTCGACTTGGGCGAACTGCTGTCGGAGAGCCTCGGGCAGCGCCACGGACAATTTGTCATCATATTCGGCCATGCAAAATACGTCCCCATAATCTTGCCGCCCCCCGAGCCTGCCGTCCAAAGAAAAAGCGTCAATTCGGATATGCACGATCATTCTCAAGCGCACCAGAGCGGAGCTGCTGCTCTGCCTTCAAATAATGGGCCACCACTTCCGTCAATCTGCTTGCGATGGCAAGCCGGGAGTGCGGCCACGGCGCGGGCGGGGCGTGGTTGGGGCAGTCTATTGACGACGGCCACGGGCGCGAGGCGTTGCTGGCAAGAGTGGCGCGGTGAGTTGTTCGTAGAGGCGGAAAAGATGCTCCACCCGTTCGCGGTCGCTGGTGAATCGTTCTGCGCGATAGCAACGCTCAACGGCGCGGTCAAGTTGCGCGTGTGCGCGATGCAATTCCGGCGGCATGGTGTTCGGGTCGTAAAGATCGGCGAGCGTGCTCATGCCGTGCGGCGGCAAATGCGGGGCGCGGGCGTCAAGAACCGCTTGCGCTTTTTCTTCCACCCGCTCGCGTTGTGCTGGCGTTGGATTCGGCCACGGGAAATTGTTGTAAACAAGTTTCACCGAATACTGGTAGCGTGATTCCAACCGTCCAGTCACTTGCCGCGTCCAAGCCATGTGCATACCGGAAGAAAGAATGCCGAAATGATAAACGCTGGCATTCGGCAAAATGCGGAGTTTGTTGCTGCAAAGTACTTTTGAGCCAAGAAAACCGATTGGAATGTAATTTCGCCGTTCTGAACTGACTTCGGGAATCACCAGATAATTCCGGGAAGGAATGTTCTCAACATGGAAGCGCGTTGGCGTTTCGGCTAGTTTGCGTGTCGGCGCACTCTTGCTTGTCAAACGATATTTTCGAACTGCCTCGATTCGTTTCATTACTTCCGGCATAGTTCTCAACTCGCCGGGCGGACGATCACCAACCCATAAGCACCAGCGTTCAATGCCATTGATGTATTCCTCCGCGCCAAGCCACCTGCGGAATAAGGCCTTGGCTTCTGGTTCAAGTTTGATGAAATCACGTTTTTCTTGCGGAGTGAATAGATAATTGCCGCCGTCAATCGGCTTATTGCCAATGGCCAGTTCTGGAACATCGCAAAGCGGAGACGAGCGATTCACGATCGCAAATTCAGCGCCTTCGGCAAGATAAGGGCTAATGTTCCGCGCCGTGGTTATCAGCGGCGAATCGCCTTCGTAATCATAAATCCGCTTGATTGCCGAATCGAACGCCGCGAAGCCGATGATGACAACGTGGACGTGTGCTTTGCCGCGCGCTTCGCTCTCCCACGGGAACGTTCGATGAGCGAAGTGAATCTTTAATCCATACTTTTGAAAGAGGTAATTCCAAAGGACGCCGACTTGCTCGCCTTGACTGATTGAGTTGGTGGAAACAAAACCAACGACAACCCGGGAGTTTTTGATGTAGTTCGCCGCCGTGAAATACCAACCGGTGACATAATCCAATAGACCGCTGTTTTCCACCGCCCCGGCCACGGCATCCATGTCAGCGCGTTGTTGGTCGTTTTGAAACTTCGCCCCGATGAACGGTGGATTGCCGAGCACGTAAGAGCATTGTTCGCGCGGCAAGACGGCATTCCATTCCATGCGCAACGCGTTGCCCTGAACTATACGCGGCGATTTTTGCAATGGCAGGCGTTCAAAGCGTTGGCCGAAAGTTTCGGCAGCCTGTGCGTTCATCTGGTGGTCCATGAGCCACATGGCCACTTCTGCAATCCGCACGGGCCATTCGGAGTATTCAATGCCGTAAAACTGGTCAACATCCACCTTGCACAAGTCGCGGACGTTTAGCGCCTGCTGTGCCGTGCCGTGCAATTCCCGGATGACTTCAATTTCCAGTTCGCGCAATTCGCGGTAGGCCAGCACAAGGAAATTTCCGCAACCACACGCGGGGTCAAGAAATTTCAACGAACGGAGTTTTTGTTGAAGAACTTCGAGATTTGCCCGTCGGCGCGTCGATCGGTCATCTATGAGTTGCTCAAATTCGGCGCGGAGTTCGTCAAGAAACAACGAGCGGATGACTTTCATAATGTCACGCTCACTGGTGTAATGCGCCCCTTGTTGACGGCGGGAGCGGTCATCAATCACGCCCTGAAAGAGTGAACCGAAAACGGCGGGAGAGATTTTCGCCCAATGGAATTCGCAGCATTCCATCAAGGCGTCCCGCATCGCCCGATTACAACGCGCAAAACCGAGGCGCTCCGCGAACAATGCGCCGTTGACGTAGCGAAATCCAAAAAGCGGGTCGGTATCCTCAAGGCGGTTTTCTGCCTGCCGATTATTGAGCCAATCAAAAAGCTGGTTTAATTGTGCGCCAAGGTCTGAACCGTCTTCCCGCGTCTGCTGGCGAATAAAGGTCGTGAAAGATTCGGGTTCAAAAATGCCCGTGTCTTCGGCGAACACGCAAAACAAGACGCGAACAAGCAGGCGTTCAAGGTCGTGTCCGGTAAAACCGCCCGTTTTAAGGGCGTCGTGCAAGTCGCACATGCGGTCATAGGCTTTTTCATTGGCCGGGTCTTCGGGGTCAAGCCGCACGCGCGTTTGACCAAGAATGAAGGCAAAGGCGCGGATATGGCGCGGAAAGTCCCGCAACGGGAATTCCAGACGCGAAAGCGGGCGACCGGCAAAAAGCGGCAGGTTGCGTTGCTCTTCCGGTTCAAGGTCGTAAAGCACGACGTTGGCGAAGTCGGAAACGAGAACGAAGCGGGGGACTTCATCAAACCGGCCTTCGCGCGTGAGGTCTTCAATGTAGCCGAAAGCCTGTATTTCGGCCTGCTCCAAGCTTGCGCCACGGCTTTTGTGTTCAACGATGAGTTTTCCGCGCCACAGCATGTCAATGGCGTTAAAGTGGCCTTGCAGGTTGCGAACGTTGGTTTCAAAGGCGGCGACAGAGGCGCGGCGGATGCCAAACACGTCAAAAAATTCGTTGTAGAACGTCTGCTTGTCGGCCCGTTCCGACGTGGCATCGCTCCAATCGCGCGAAAAGCGAATGGCACGGTCACGGACTTCATTCCACGAAAGACGCGGCATAATGTGGCCGGGAGATTATGCGGTGTTTGGCCTGGCGGCAAGCGCGCCGTTAGCCCTCATTGCAGCATGACCCAATACCCTCGCAAAAGGACTGTGCCGTTGCCCTGCAAATCGTGGTAAACCCAGCATCCCGGCATTACGGGAATCGGCGTTGCGATATGTAAATTGGAGGCAGCATTCCCGACGCAAAAGACACATATTGAATGTTTCGTGTTGCATTCCCATCTAAAGATGGTATAGTGCGGTGATGTGGCGCTCACGCGCCTGCTCTTTGACATTTTGCGGACCTCAACACCGCCGGGGCGAAAAAGCGGGATGAAATCACGCGGCAAGTCCAAAAGCGCCAAATTTTGCCGGTCAAGCCCAGCCTGCCCGCCGTAGGCCTTGCGAAGGCGGGTCGCACCGGTCAAGGCCAGTCAAACCAGTCAAACCGATCAAAGCCCCAGCCTGCCCGCCGTAGGCCTTGCGAAGGCGGGTCGCACCGGTCAAACCCAGTCGCACCCAGTCGCACCGGTCAAGCCAGTCGCACTTCATCCTGTCAATCCTGTGAATCCTGTGAATCCTGTCCAAACTCGTACCCAGTCGCACCTTATCGCAATTTGGCGGATCTGCGTTCAGGCCACCTTCAGTGGCCGTGCCAGGCAAAAGGTCCAAAGTTTTGACGAATATTGACCAATATTGACTGCTTTTATATGTTTTTAATACGATTCCGCTTTGAGCTGGCCTCCGCGCGGCCTTTCACGTTCGGTGAATTCATGCTTGATTTCTTTCGTCTCATTATGGCTTGCTCTATGGAAACTGTTCATGAACAACAAAAATGAATCTACGGAGTCTAATCGGCGCGACTTCCTAAAAAATGCGTCGCTGGCCACGATGATGGCCGTGGTGGGAGGCGTGGAATTGCGCGCCCAGGACGCGTCCAAAACCGCCGCCACCCCCGATGCGGGCCTGACCAAAATCCCTCCACCCCCGCCCATCAACGTCGGCGTCATCGGTCTCAACGAATGGGGCCGGGAAATTCTGCGGACCCTGGCCCTGTTGCCCAGTGCGCCGGTGGTGGCCATCTGCGACAACTACCCGGGCGCTTTTGCCCGGGCCGGCAAGGAAGCGCCCAAGGCGAAAAGATACGATAATTACACCAAGCTGCTGGCCGATCCCGATGTCCAGGCGGTGGTCATCGCCACGCCCACCGGGACGCACCGGGAAATTGTCCTGGCCGCCCTCGCCGCCGGCAAGCACGTCTATTGCGAAGCCCCTCTGGCCAATACCATCGAGGACGCCAAAGCCATCGCCAAAGCGGCGCGCGACGCGGTCAAGTTGGTCTTCCAACCCGGCTTGCAACAGCGCTCGCATCCGCAAATCGAATTTCTTCTGCCCTTCATTCGCTCCGGCGCGCTGGGCAAGTACGTCATGGTTCGCGCGCAATGGCATCAAAATGCCACCTGGCTTAGAACGGCTCCCAACGAAGCGCGGGAAACCGCTTTGAATTGGCGCCTGCACAAGGCCACCAGCGCGGGGCTTTTGGGCGAGGTTGGCATCCACCAAATCGATAACGTCTGCAATTTTTTGCGCGGCCGCCCCGTGGCCGTGACGGGCTTCAATTCCACCATTCGAACCTACGCGGATAATCGGGACACGCCGGACACGGTTCAGGCCGTTTTTGAATTTCCGAACGGGGTCAATTTCTTTCACGATCTGACGATCTGCAATTCCTACCAAAATTCGCAGGAGGTTTACCTGGGCGACGAAGCCGCCATGATGATGCGCGACTTCAAGGCTTGGCTCTTCAAGGAGCCGGGCGCACATGAGGGTGGCTGGGAAGTGTACGCGCGGCACGACAGGTTTTACACCGAGACCGGCATCTGCCTGGTCGCCAACGCCTCCAAGCAAACGACCCTGGGCGGCAGCGCCGAGTCGTTCAAACCCTATGAGTTTGAACCCCTCTACTACGCCTTGGACGCCTTCACCGACAAAGCTGGACGTCAAACCAAAGACGTCAAAGATTTCGACGAACTCTATCCCGACAGCGAGCCAAAGGCCTTGGCCGATTACCTCAAGGGCCTGAAGAGGAAGCCCGCCGCCACTTGGCAGGACGGATTGGACGCCTCCGTCATGGCCATCACCGCCAATCAGGCTGCCATCAACAAACAAAAAATAAACTTCGAAAAAGAATGGTTTGAATTATGAAAATCCCCACCTGTTCACTCGCCGCCCTGGCGGTTTGTCTTGCTCCGATCTTCCACGCCGGCGCCCAGACCCGGTACAGCACCCAACCGACCGGCACCTCCATTCGCATTGATGGCACCTCCACCGCGCATGATTGGGAGATGGAAGGCACCGTGATCGGCGGCTATGTCGAGTTCGGCGCGGGTGTGACGTTGGACAAAGCGCAAGCGGCTCCTTCCGGCCTGCAAGGGGATAAAATCCCGGCCAAGGCCAGTGTCATGATCCCTGTCAGCAGCATCCACGCCAAAGTCGATCACCTGCCCGAAGTCATGGACGGTCTGATGCAGAAGGCCCTGTTCGCGGCCGATTATCCGAGAATTGAATTCAAGCTCAAGGAGATGACCTTCAAAGGCCCGCACGCCGCCGGCAAGCCGTTTGATCTCACCGTGGCCGGCGACCTCGCCTTCTCGGGCAAGACCAACAAAGTCAGTTTTCCCGTCACCCTCGAACCCCTGGACGGCGGCAAGATCAAAATCAGCGGCGCCGCGCCGCTAAAGATGACCGCTTTTGGCGTGACTCCTCCCGCCCCGAACTTCGGCTTGGGCCTGATGAAATGCGGGGACGACGTGAAAATTCTATTTGACTGGACGCTCAAAGCCAGGACGATTCCCGCCCCGCCGACCGGCGTCAAAGCCGTCGTGCAATAGTCCCACGACACTTATCGGCGGAAGCTATAAATGAACATTCGAATTATCGGAGCGATGGTCTCCATTCTGGTGGCCGGAGAGGGTCTTGCCGCCGGCGCAGACCCGGTTGCGGTCCTTCCCGTCCCGCGCCAAATGGCGCTTGGCCAAGGCGCCTTCATCCTCAAGCCTGACACGCAAATCTGCGCCGATCCCGCTTCGGTTGCGACCGCCCAACAACTGGCGGCGCGCTGGCGCAAGTCCACCGGCTATCCGCTCAAGGTCGCTTCCAGGACCGCTGCCAGCCGCCCCATTGAGAACGCCATCCTTCTGACCACCAAGAGCGCCAAGGCGGGGCTGGGGTCGGAAGGCTACGAACTGAATGTCGCGCCCAATTCCATTGTCCTCCGCGCGCCGGCGCAGGCCGGTTTGTTTTATGGCGCGCAAACATTGTCACAATTGCTGCCGGTGGAGATCTATGCCGCCAATCCCGTCCCCAACAAAGCTTGGCGGGTGCCGTGCGCGCAAATTGAGGATCAACCCCGGTTCGAGTGGCGGGGCATGATGCTGGATGTCAGCCGGGACTTTTTCACCAAGGCGGAAGTCGAACGGCTTCTGGATGTGCTGGCCATGCACAAAATCAACACCTTCCACTGGCATCTGGTGGACAACAATGGCTGGCGGATTGAGATCAAGCGCTACCCCAAATTGACCGAAATTGGCGCCTGGCGCGAGCACAGCAGGGTGACCTCGCCGCGGCCTGCCGACAACCAGGAAAAGGACGCCGCGCATCCCGCTTGGGCCGCCGCGTTGCCCTCGGCCTACGGGCCGGACGGCCGTTACGGTGGCTTTTACACCCAGAACGATATTCGGGAAGTCGTGGCCTATGCCCAAGCCTTGCATATCACGATTGTGCCCGAGATCGAAATGCCGGGCCATTCGGCCGCCGCTCTTTCCGCCTACCCGGAACTCAATTGCACTGGAATCCCCCACGGCAATGTGTATTGCGCGGGCCGGGACGCCAGTTTTGACTTTCTGGAGGGCGTTCTGACGGAAGTTTTTGAACTTTTTCCCGGCAAGTATATCCACATCGGCGGCGACGAAGTGAAGATGGATAATTGGAAGCAGTGCGACCAGTGCCAGGCGCGCATGAAGGCCGCGGGACTGACCAACGTGACCCAACTGCAAAGCTATTTCGTCCAGCGCATTGAGAAATTTGTCAACGCCCGCGGGCGCCGCCTGGTCGGCTGGACTGAGATCATGAAAGGTGGCCTGGCCCAAAACGCCACCGTCATGGATTGGATCGGCGGAGCCGTGCAGGCGGCCAGCGCCGGTCACGACGTCGTCATGTCACCGACCTCAAACTGCTACCTCGACTACTACCAGTCAACCAATCATTCCACGGAACCGTGGGGCATAGGCCGATACCTGCCCTTGAGCACAGTGTACGCCTTGGAACCCATTCCCGAGAAGCTGGAGCCGCGCTTTCAATCCCACATTCTCGGCGCGCAAGGCAACCTTTGGACGGAGTACGTGGCCTCGTTCAAGCACGTCGAATTCATGGCTTTTCCGCGCATGTGCGCCCTCGCGGAGGTGGGTTGGTCGCCCAAGGCGGAGCGCAATTGGGATGACTTTTCGCGCCGTTTGCAAACCCATCTTCGGCGGCTGGATGAACTCGGTGTCAACTATCGTCCCGTCGCCGTTGAAGCTCCGAAACCCCGATAGCCAAATATGGCGGAGAGGGGGGGATTCGAACCCCCGGTACAGTTTTACCCGTACAACGGTTTAGCAAACCGTCGCTTTCGACCACTCAGCCACCTCTCCAGCACACTTACAACCAAGCACTTTGCGTCATATCCGCAAGGGCGCCGATGTGCCATTCGGTTTGGCAAATCGGCGTTTGCCGACGCAATGTTGAACTAAAGCTTGCCCACGGAATATAAATTTCGCAATCCAAATACACAACAGTTTTCCGACACGGTTTTCCGACACGGATCAAAAATCGAACCTTGGCGCGACATCCGCGCCAGCTTCCGAGCCTCCTACAGCGAAGCTGCAGTTTTAGGCTCCAGTGAAAGCCTCTCCCAAATTGGAATCTTATCCAGGCAACCAATGGCGTTCAGGTATGCGGTGTTCCACTCCTGGGGCGCAAACGCATCGGGCGGTGATTGTCTCGAAGCGATGCCATCGGCGATATAAAGGGCCGAGGCGAGGGTGGATCCCTTGTCTTGAGGCGCGGAAAGATTGTCTTGGGCGGCAATAGCGCCAACGACGCCAGCCGGCATTCCCCAAAGTTCCAGAACATACGCGGCGATTTGGCCCGGGCCGGCGTGGAACTCCTCGCGCAACCGTGGCGCCAGCGAGGATTCCATTTTCCGGTCGCACTGGCACGCCGCCTGGTATCGATCTGGAAAATTGTCGGCCAAAATAAATCGCCCGATTTCGTGGAGCAATCCGGCCAGGAATGCCTCTTCGCCGGTTACGCGGGAAAACTTCATCTCGCGGCAGATATGCTGCGCGAAGAAGGCTGTTCGCCAGCAATGGTCCCACACTTGCCTCACCTGAAACTCCCCTGCCGCCAGCGACTCGCAATGACGAAACAACGCTTGGGACGAAGCCACCGTCGCGATGAGTTCGATGCCCAGGCACATCGCGGCGTCGAAAGGGCTTTGGATCAGATAACCTGGTCCGAACAAAGGTGAATTGGCCAATTGCAGCACTTTGACGGACAACCCGGCGTCTTCCGCCACCAAACGGGCGATGTTCGTTGTGGCACTGTGGCTGTCCTTAAGTTGACTAAGAAGCGCATGATGCACCTTGGGCGCCGATGGAATGGAACGCAGGGAAGTCACGATGGCATGCAACCCCTTGTCCGGAACGCGCTCCTGCGCCGCCAAAGTGCGCCTGATGGTCTGCCGCAATTCGATCACGTCAAACGGCTTGGCAAGGTATTGATGAGCGGAGGTAATGAGCGCCAGCCGGCTCAAGGACACGCAACCCGACATGATGATGCGGATGGTTGACGGCGAAAGGATGCGAACTTGCTCCAGCAGTTGACTGCCCAACATGCCGGGCATGACTTCGTCGGAAAGAATCAGATCCGGGGCCTTGGATTGGATCGCCTCCAGCGCCTTAAAGGCGTCGCTAAATCCTGTCACCTCCCATTGCGGATCCACGGTGCGCAGGATCAGGACGGCGGATTCCAACACCGGCACTTGATCATCGACGATCCAAATGCATTTTTTAATCGAGGTGTTGCGATTGTCATTTGCATACTTTTGGCCAATCTCATTCAGGTAATGCACGCCAGGAGCTTGATTTAACATTTCTCGGCAAGAATCTGTTCCACATTGTCAATCACGTCAATCCGAAATGATTCCGGGCGGGCATTCCAAAAAACGTCTGCATCTGCTTGGACGAATAGTTGGATGGAAACGGCGTCCTCGAATCCGGCTGGAAGACTGACATGTCCGCTCCGAAAGAGGCGGAGAAAAACGATTCCGCGCTCGAACCGATGACGAAGCACGCCGCCGAAATTGTTGGCATGGGTCGCTGGACCGCGAACACGTCAGGATGATTGGATGCTGGCTGCCCAACTCCGCGGGAGCGGAACGTAAGGGCGCTTCCTTCTGCGCTTGGGATCAAGCTTCCTTGCATGTGCGCGTCCGCGGAAGGTTACAGGCACATTGTTGATAGCCTCCCAGCGCGCCGCCGCCCTTTGCCAGGCTTCGCACGTGATGTCGCACAGATTCGACGATATCCATTCCTCAGCTTGAATTTCAAGCTCCAGCGCCATGCAGTTATTGTCGCCAAACTCCCGTCGAAAATGAAGGAGTTGTGCCGGCGGGGCCTGCCCGTCTTCCTGCCTCTGCCATTCTTTTCGACCACCCGGGAGGCTTAACTTCACCTTGGAAAAGTTAAGTTTCATGGCGAGAAATTGAAAATCCGACCAAAGGTGCTCCACCGAGTCACAACGTCCGGCTTCCATTTCCAGCCAGCGGCTCATGGTCAGCGCGTAATGCATGGTTTCGCGCATTTCAGTTGAGTTTCCGAGCATGCGGCCGACGGAAAACCACTCGCGGCTGAAGCTGAAGGATCTAGCCGACACGATGAAAGCCAGACAAGTGACGCCAAACAACACAGGCGCCCATCGTCCCTCTGAGAGAAAGACGATCAGGCCAAACACCAGACAGATAATTGACACAAAATAAAGCGTCAAAACCGCGCGTTTCGGAGTGTAACCAATGTCCAAAAGCTTGTGGTGAATGTGCCGCCGATCCGCATGAAATACCGGCATCCCATTCAATCCGCGCCGGAGGATGGCCAGGCTGGTATCGACAATGGGAAGAGCTAGAACGAACAGAGGGGCCACCAACCCCGCCACAATCGTGCCTTTATGGGAATTGACTATGGAAAGTTGCGCCACCAAAAAACCCAGAAAATAAGCTCCGCCATCCCCCATGAATATGCTGGCCGGCGGAAAGTTATAACACAAAAACCCGATAATCGCACCCGCCATCCCCGCCGCGCACAGCGTTGGGAAGACTGCGGCTCCCGCCCATCCGGCATAGCACAGCAGTCCCATCAGCATCGCGGCTATGCCGCCGGCCAAACCATCCATTCCGTCAACCAGATTAATCAGATTGGGCAGGGCCACCAGCCAGAATACAGTCAAGACGCATCCGAAGGAGCCCAAATAGTAGATGTGATTGGTAAACGGATTCTTAAAATTCTCGATCTGAATACCCGCGTACCAAGTCAACAGTGCAATCAAGACTTGCCAGGCCAATTTCCTTTTTGCTCCCAAAGCTTTCACATCGTCCCAAAACCCGAGCAAAAACATCGCGGTCGCGCTGCACAGAATGACCCAGCGGGTATGGGCCTGTGCGGTATCCCCCGGAAAGCAAAAACGGGCGGCCACAGTAACGACCCAAAACGAGACCACTATGGCAAGACCGCCCAACCGCGATCTTTCGCGCTGATGGGTATGATGGAATTGCGCAGCGGCATTTCGATCAAGGAAGTGAAGATGCCGCTTGATGGCAGGGATCGTCAGCCATGTTATCAGGCCGCCCCCGCAAGCAAACATGAGCGTTATCCAAATCATTGTCGCATCTCTCTACGTCGCCAACGGCAATGCGCTCACCGATAGGATCCACGATAGAATTTATAGCTGGACACGTTGGTGTCGGTAAACGTGAATGGCGAGGCATTGGTCACCAATGGAACCCAGGCCACCATGTTCGGGGATGCCTGGATGGAATAGCTGAGGGTGGGCACGCCAGTCAAAGTAACCGTAAAATGCTGGTTGGTATAGGATACGACTGTCAATATGGGCACAGCCGAGGAATAGACCGATAGCGTGACATTACTGCTGATTGCCGTGCCGGCGATGTTGGTCACGGTCACAGAATAGGTGCCGGCACTGTTGGTGGTCACGCTGTTCAGTGTCAGTGTCGAATTGGTCGCGGATGGCAAATTGGTGTCGCTCAAGTGCCATTGGTAGCACAGCACGCCTCCAGTGGCAGCCACGCCGAAATTCACCGTCTGCCCCGCCACGGCGGTCACGTTGACTGGCTGAACCGTGATTGCCGGAGGCACAGCCACCGTCAAGGTGGCAACCTTGCTGGTTTGAGTGCCGCTCGGATTTACCACAACCACCTGATAGCTGCCGCCATTGTTGGTGGACACGTTGCTCAAGAAGATGAATCTGTTGGTGGCATTGGCCATGTTCGTTCCATTAAGCAACCATTGATAAGAGAACGGCGTCGCGCCGTTGACATCCACACTAAAGACCGCGGATTGTCCTTGAGGCACTGTCAGGCTGACGGGTTGGCTGGTAATCAATGGCGCCACCGTCACCAGCAAGGCCGGCGCACTGGTCACACTGCTTATCGAATTGCTGACCACCACGGTGTAGCTGCCCGCGTCACTGTCGGTGATATTCGTCAGGGCCAGGCTGCCATTGGTGTCGCCATAAAGCGGAGCGCCATCCTGGTACCATTGGTAGCTCAAGGCGGGCGTGCCCGCGGCGCTGACCGAGAATGTGACCGTGCCCCCCTCCATGTTCGTCACCCCCACCGGCTGCACCAGAATCGCCGGATCCTGCACCACCAGCAAAGCGTTGCTGCTCTCCACCGTTCCCGCCGGGTTGCTGATGGTCACCGCGTAACTGCCCTCATCCGCCGCCAGCACGCTGGCCACCGTCAGCACGTTGCTGGTCGAGCCGGAAATGTTGCCGCCATTCGTCAACGCGTTGGTCGCCGTGACCGTCATCTTATACCATTGATAGCTGAACGGCGCCGTGCCCGTGTTGGTCACGGCAAAGGTCGCCGTGGTGCTGGCGTTGTTCGTCTGGTTCTGCGGCTGGCCCGTGATCACCGGCCCGTCAATCACCGTCAAGCTCGCCGGATCGCTGGTCGCCGTCGCGCTGGCATTGCTCAACACCACGCTGTAACTGCCCGCGTCGGCGTCCTGCACGTTCGTCAAAACCAAGCTCGCCGCCGTGGCCCCGGTTATCGGCAAGACTCCCTGATACCACTGGAAGGTGGCCGCGCTGCCCGTGGCCGTCACGCTGAACGTGGCCGTCGTTCCGGCGTTGTTGGTCCGGCTCTGCGGCTGGCCCGTGATGACCGGCGGAACAATGACCGTCAACGTGGCAGACGGAGTGCTGGTCACCATGCCATACTGGTTGCTCACAACCACCGTGTAGCCAGTCGCATCCGACGGCCCGGCGCTTCCAATGGCATACGTGGATGTAGTGGCCCCGCTGATGGCAACCCCATTCGAATACCATTGATAGTGCGGTGCTGTCCCGTAGGCCCCCACGCTAAAGCTGGCGGGATTGCCCACGTTGACCGTCAGGCTGGCGGGTTCATTGGTAATGATGGGATCGATCACCAGCAAAACAGCGTTGCTGCTGCTGGCCACTCCGGCCTGATTGCTGGCCACCAGCATGTAATAGCCGTCGTCGGCCCCCAGATTATTGGAAAGCGTCAGCACGTTGCTCAACGAGCCGGAAATACTGCCGCCATCGCTCAACGCGTTGGTGGCCGTGCCGGTCATCTTGAACCACTGATAGGCGGGAGGCGTGCCGCTGACGGTCACGCTGAAAATCGCTGTCGCCCCGGCATCGTTGGTGAGGCCAACCGGCTGGCTGGTGATGGCCGGCGGGACCACGACCGTCAAGGTCGCGGGACCGCTAAGGACGCCACCATCCGCGTTGGTGATGGCCAACTCATAGGTCGCCGCGTCGGCAGGAGTCACACTGCTCAAAATAAGCTGCCGGGAGGTCGCTCCGGGAATGCTCGCTCCATTCTTGGTCCATTGATAGGTGAAGGGCGAGGCCCCGTTGATGCCAACGTTGAAAATGGCCGTCGCGCCCTGGTTCAGCGTCAGGCTGGCCGGGTGACTGACAATCACCGGAGGATGAGTAATCGTCAGGGTCGCCGTGGCGCTGGCCATCTGACCAACGGAATTGGAGACCACGACGGAATAATCGCCCGCGTCGCTGTCTAAAATCTCGCTCAAAGTCAAAGAGCTGTTGGTTTCTCCCGGCAATTCAAAATCGTCCTGCTGCCACTGATAAGAAAGCGGGGTGGTTCCGACTGCCACAACCGAGAAGACCACGGTGCTGAAAAGGCTGTTGGTCACACTGGCTGGCTGGCCGGAGATGAACGGGTCAATCACAACCAATGTTCCGTTCGTCGTGGCGGATCCCGCGGCATTGGTGACCGTGACCGCATATTCAGCCTGATCGGCTGCCAACACATTGCTGATCGTGAGCACATTGCTGGTTGCACCGAAGATATTGCCCGCGTCGCTCAACAAATTGGTTTCCGTGGCAGTCATTTTTGTCCACTGGTAACTGAACGGCGCTGTACCTCCGCTGACAATCACGGTGAAGGCGGCCGTTGTGGTTGCATTGTTGGTCTGGCTTGGTGGCTGGATGCTGGAAATTACAGGCGGCGTCGGAAGGACGTCAATCCCGACAGTCTTTGTGGCTGTCGTATAATCAGTGGTGTCGTTGGGCGTAAACGTGACCGAAAGGGATCGATTGCCGCCGACAGCCAGGACGACGCCCGCCGACGGATTGTAGGCAAACGTGCCGGGCACGTTGGCGGTGGCATTGAGTTGGATGGAACTGAGAGCCGTGCCGTCGGTGATGGGGGCAGGATTCGCCCAGGTGATAACGGGCGTCGCCTGCTGCACGTTAATGGTCGTTGTGGTGGTGACGGTAGCATAGGCGTTCGTGTCGGCGGGCGTGAACGTGACCGAAAGGGTTTGACTGTCGCCAAGACCCAGGGATGTGCCCGTCGGTGGAGTGTAGGTGAACGTGCCGGGCACATTGGCGGTGGCATTGAGTTGCCCGGAACCGAGCGCTGTGCCGTAAGAGATGGGGGAAGGACTCGCCCACGTGATCACCGGCGTGCCCATGACCTCAATAACACCGGCGCCAGCGTTGTAGAGACCCGACAACGACCATGATAGGCCGGCCGGCAGAGCCGGCGGGTTCGTAACGGTGAAGGTGTTGGTCGGCGCAGATTGCCAGTTGGCAATGGTCCACTTGTCACCTGCCGCCCATTGAGTCATGCCGTTCGGATTGCCGATATTGAGCACGGCGCCGCTGCTCAATGACACTGGAATTTGCGCGTTAAGCTCGCCGGCAGCCTGCGCATTGCCGGTGTTGTCGCCGTTGCCTGCGCCGCTGTAAAGGTTCACGGTCAGCGAGCCACCCGAGGTAATCTGCATGTAGCCACCGGTGCTGTTGGTAGTGGCAACAGTGAAGGTTTCACCTCCGCCCGTGGAGGCATTCGCGCCCGTATTGTTGCCGGGGTCGCCAACAACCAAACTGCCATTGACGGTGACGCCGCCGATGTTGGTGGTCATAATGCTCCCCAATCCGCACAGCGTGGTGCCGGAGTTCACCGTCACGGGGCCGGCGGGCAGGCCGGAACCGGTGGTGTTATCGAGCTGCATTGTGCCGGCTTGTATGGTGTTCGTGCCAAACATGCTGCTGCTGTCGCCAGTGAACACTTCCGTTCCGAGGCCGGTCTTGAAAAAGCTAAGTGCGGCAACGACGCCGGCGGTTGGAGCTCCACTCAGATATCCTTTGAAGACGGCGGTTTGGTTCGCGTTGGTGGGTCCGACGCTAATTGCTCTAAAGTTGGGGGGAGTGCCGCCGAAGTTCAGGACTATGGTCGGGCTGCCGTTGGACCCAGTCAAGGCCGCAAAGGTGACATTGAGGCCAGCGTAGCCCGCAACGCTCAACGATGAGGTTTGATCCAAATCAAGATTCGGCAGCGGGCTGGGAGCGTTGTCCACCTTCAGCGATGTGCCGCCGTTGACGGCGATGTAGCCGTTGGTGAGTGAAATTGCGCCTGTCATTTCAACGATATTGCCACCGGTTACCGTCACATTCCCATTGCTGCCAAAAACAGAGCCAGTGGCGAGACCCGCGTTAGCTGAGTTGATGGTGATATTGGTGAAGAAGTTGATGGTGCTCACGTGGCCTGAGTAGCCTGGTGCGTTTCCGATCGTAACAGAGCCGGTGCAATTGGTGGTGACCGTCACCGGGATGCTCAGAGTCACTCCAGCAGAGAGCACGCTGACGGATGGACTGTTGTTGTAGGTGTAGCTGTCGCCCAGCGTCACGCTACTCGCGCCAAATGCAGAGGGGTTGCCAGCAACAAGGGTGCCTGCGCTGATTACAATACCGCTCCCAAATGTGTTGGCTGTGTTCAAAGTCAACGACCCGGCCCCTTGCTTGGTGAGGGTCCCCGTGGCACCGATAGTTTGTCCGGTGCTTGAGGAGAACACATAGGGATTCCCCGCGCTGTTGCTGACCACGAAGCTTGCGGGAGTCATGGGACCCGCGACGTTGACACTGAATTGGCTCACACCAGTGTCAGGAAAGAGGACAGGGTCGGCGCTCTGGAAGACGGTGGACTGCGATGGATTGAGGGCGTAAACCCAATTCTGATCGAACAGATTCCAGTTTGCGCTCTGAGATCCCGTCCAGACAAGATTGGAGGGGCTTCCCGAGGGGAAAAACTGGACCTGGATCACGTTCGGGTTATTGGTGATGAGGCTTCCAGCGACAAAGCCGCTAGGCCCGACCACGTTCATGCCCGTGCTGCCGGGGGCATGGGGGGTGAACGTGCCGCTGTACGCTATCAGCGTGTAAGGGACACCGGTTGCAACCTTGCTCTTCCAAGCCCAGGTATAGGCTGTCGCCGTGCCCTGGCTCAGGTCCACGTTGCCGCACACGTTGATCAAGGCGTTGGAGCCATTGCCGGGGGGACCGCTGCCGGCGGTGGTGCTGGCGCCATTGTTGGTACCGAGAACGAAATTCAAGGTGCCCCCTCCGGGAACGAACGTGGGGTAGATGCGTGGTGAGTGGGCATACTCAAAAGCAGAGTTGGTAATAGTCAACGTGCCGATCACCAGGGAAGTCGAGGAGCCGCCAGCCACATTCAACGTGCCACCATTCGTGGGTGAGCTGCTGGGATTGGGAGTTGCGAGGGCAAGACTCCCAATGATATCGGCGTTGCTGCTGGTGCCAGTGGAGCCGGCGTTCAGCGTATAAGGCGCGTTCGTGCCGATGGTATAGGGACCAACAGAGGGGGAGTTGGTGTCGTTCCAACTCACATCCAAAGTGGCGCCGCTGGCATCGGTGAGCGAGTAAGGGATAATCACCTGATTGCTTTGGATGATCAGCTTTGCATTGGAAGTGAGATTCCATGGGCCGTTAAGGCAATTAGTCAGGCCTTGGAAAACCCAGGTCCCAGGCCCCTTAACAGTCAGCCCAATCTCATTTGTGGGCCATAGGCCGGCGTAGATGCTATTATTCCAAGTGGCCCCAGCTACAGCAGTAGAACTGGCAATACTCTGCACGATGGTGTTTGTGCCGGTCGAACTGCCGCCCAACATCCAGGTAACGATGGGGTTTCCAGCCGTGCCAGCTTTAGAGCCGGGATATTCCCCAACCACAATCGGTCCGGCCCACGTCAAATTGTTGTTGTTTGGGCTGTTGTTGGACAACGTATAGTATCTGCCGGAGACACTAGCCTCATAAAGATTCCATGCCCACAAGGCGCCGCTGGTGGCATCGGTCGTGCCGACATAACAGAGACTTTCAGCATATCCTGTCCCGGTGCTAGACCCCCCAAATCTGTCCATGACAGTGGCCGAACACGCCCCAAAGGAGGATGGTGCGCCGGCCAGGCCCATGGAGTTGAAGCACAAAGTGCCATCACAAGTGCATAACGGACCGTGGCTCTGATTCCAGGGTGAGCTATAGCAATGCCCACCGGTCCCAGTGAAGTCATTGGTCGTGCATAAAAGGTTAATTTGTTGTATGCCCGCAGAGCTGCCAGGCGTAAAAATGGCGCCGAGGCCGGTTATATAGCCCGCCAAAGTGAGAACCGAGGTACTTGTGCCGTAGGTTTGGTCGCTGCCCGTGCCATTACCAGAGATCATTATATCTGTATTGTTGTTCGTAATGGGGATTGACCAATAGTTGCTTTGGGCGGCAACAAAATTGCTTATGGCACAGTAGTTGTTTATTTGCCCGGCGCCTGTGGGACTGGCGTCGATTGTAATTGGAAGGCCAGCGATGGCGGCATTGGTGGTGTAGAACACGATGCCGTCAATCCCGCGCACGTTGACGAGATTATTCGAGCTGTACATGATGCCATACTTGGTCTGGGCGGCAAAAATCAGCACTTGGCCGCTGGTGGCGGTGGTGGATGGCACAATGCCGCCGCTCCAATTGGCCGTGTCGCTCCAGTTGCTGCTGGTGGCGCTGGCACCGGTCCAGGTGTAGGCGGTGAGCGCCGCCGACACCGGACTGGCCGATGCGAGCAGTAGGGTGGCCGCGGCGGTGAGCAGGGTGGCGCGCAAGATGAGCCGATTAGTTACAGAATGGTTGCGAATTATTGTCATAAATGTTGTTTGTCATTGGCTTATGATGGCCGGCTGCTGTCTGGTCACATGTCCTTCTCTTGAAAATATTTCATCTCCGCAGTCATTGATAGCAGCCACGATAGAACTTGTGGCTGGATGCGTTGGTGTCGGTAAACGTGAACGGCGAGGCATTGGTCACCAATGAAGTCCAGTTGAACAGGTTGGAGGATGCCTGGATGGAATAGTTGAGGGTGGGCACGCCGGTCAAGGTCACCGTGAGTTGGCTGTTGGCGTATGACACGATTGTCAACACCGGCACAGCCGAGGCATAGACCGATAGCGTGACATTACTGCTGACCGCCGTGCCGGCGATGTTGGTCACGGTGACGGAATACGTGCCAGCACTGTTGGTGCTGACGTTGTTCAGTGTCAGTGTCGAATTGGTCGCGGATGGCAAATTGGTGTCGCTCAAGTGCCATTGGTAGTACAATGCGCCTCCAGTGGCAGCCACGCCGAAATTCACCGTCTGGCCCACCAGGGCGGTCACGTTGGCCGGCTGAACCGTGATTGCCGGAAGCACAGCCACCGTCAAGGTTGCAACCTTGCTTGTTTCAGTGGCCGTCGGATTTACCACAACCACCTGATAGTTGCCGCCATTGTTGGTGGACACGTTGCTCAAGGAGAGAATTCTGTTGGTTGCGCCAAGGATATTTGTCCCATTAAGCAGCCATTGATAAGAGAACGGCGTTGCGCCGTTGACACCCACGGCAAAGTTCGCCGATCGTCCTTGAAGGATTGTCAGGCTGGCGGGTTGGGTGAAAATCAATGGCGCCACCGTCACCAGCAAGGCCGGCGCACTGGTCACACTGCTTATTGAATTGCTGACCACCACGGTGTAGCTGCCCGCGTCACTGTCGGTGATATTCGTCAGGGCCAGGCTGCCGTTGGTGTCGCCATAAAGCGGAGCGCCGTCCTGATACCATTGGTAGCTCAAGGCGGGCGTGCCCGCGGCGCTGACCGAGAATGTGACCGTGCCCCCCTCCATGTTCGTCACCCCCACCGGCTGCACCAGAATCGCCGGATCCTGCACCACCAGCAAAGCGTTGCTGCTCTCCACCGTTCCCGCCGGGTTGCTGATGGTCACCGCGTAACTGCCCTCATCCGCCGCCAGCACGCTGGCCACCGTCAGCACGTTGCTGGTCGAGCCGGAAATGTTGCCGCCATTCGTCAACGCGTTGGTCGCCGTGACCGTCATCTTATACCATTGATAGCTGAACGGCGCCGTTCCCGTGTTGGTCACGGCAAAGGTCGCCGTGGTGCTGGCGTTGTTCGTCTGGTTCTGCGGCTGGCCCGTGATCACCGGCCCGTCAATCACCGTCAAGCTCGCCGGATCGCTGGTCGCCGTCGCGCTGGCATTGCTCAACACCACGCTGTAACTGCCCGCGTCGGCGTCCTGCACGTTCGTCAAAACCAAGCTCGCCGCCGTGGCCCCGGATATCGGCAAAACTCCCTGATACCACTGGAAGGTGGCCGCGCTGCCCGTGGCCGTCACGCTGAACGTGGCCGTCGTTCCGGCGTTGTTGGTCCGGCTCTGCGGCTGGCCCGTGATGACCGGCGGAACAATGACCGTCAACGTGGCTGACGGAGTGCTGGTCACCATGCCATACTGGTTGCTCACAACCACCGTGTAGCCAGTCGCATCCGACGGCCCGGCGCTTCCAATGGCATACGTGGATGTAGTGGCCCCGCTGATGGCAACCCCATTCGAATACCATTGATACTGCGGTGCTGTCCCGTAGGCCCCCACGCTAAAGCTGGCGGGATTGCCCACGTTGACCGTCAGGCTGGCCGGTTCATTGGTAATGATGGGATCGATCACCAGCAAAACAGCGTTGCTGCTGCTGGCCACTCCGGCCTGATTGCTGGCCACCAGCATGTAATAGCCGTCATCGGCCCCCAGATTATTGGAAAGCGTCAGCACGTTGCTCAACGAGCCGGAAATACTGCCGCCATCGCTCAACGCGTTGGTGGCCGTGCCGGTCATCTTGAACCACTGATAGGCGGGAGACGTGCCGCTGACGGTCACGCTGAAAATCGCTGTCGCCCCGGCATCGTTGGTGAGGCCAACCGGCTGGCTGGTGATGGCCGGCGGGACCACGACCGTCAAGGTCGCGGGACCGCTAAGGACGCCACCATCCGCGTTGGTGATGGCCAACTCATAGGTCGCCGCGTCGGCAGGAGTCACACTGCTCAAAATAAGCTGCCGGGAGGTCGCTCCGGGAATGCTCGCTCCATTCTTGGTCCATTGATAGGTGAAGGGCGACGCCCCGTTGATGCCAACGTTGAAAATGGCCGTCGCGCCCTGGTTCAGCGTCAGGCTGGCCGGTTGACTGACAATCACCGGAGGATGAGTAATCGTCAGGGTCGCCGTGGCGCTGGCCATCTGACCAACGGAATTGGAGACCACGACCGCATAACCACCCGCGTCGCTATCGGAAATATCACTCAGAGTCAAAGAGCTTCCGGTTTCTCCCGGCAAGTCATTTCCGTCCTGCTGCCACTGATAACTTAACGGCGCGGTGCCGACGGCCACAACGGAGAAGACAGCGGTGCTGCTGAGGGCGTTGGTAACACTGACCGGCTGGACAAAAATGGCCGGATCAATCACAACCAATGTTCCGTTCGTGGTCACGGATCCCGCCGCGTTGGTGGCAACGACCACATATTCAGCCTGATCGGCTGCCAACACATTGCTAATCGTGAGCACATTGCTGGTCGAACCAGAGATGTTGCCCATATCGCTCAACAGATTGGTTGCCGCGGCGGTGATTTTTGTCCACTGGTAACTGAACGGCGCGGTGCCTCCGCTGACAATCGCGGTGAAGGTGGCCGTTGTGGTTGCATTGTTAGTCTGGCTCGGCGGATCCATACTGACACTCACCGGCGGATCAATCACGGTCAACGTCGCCGGACTGCTGGGGACGTTTCCGGCAAGATTGCTGATCTGCACCGTGTAAGAAGCAACATCCGAATCGGAAACATCGGCAATCGTCAGGGTCGCGTTAGTCGCACCGGAGATGTTTCCGCCATCACTCAACTGGGAGTTACCTTTAAACCATTGGTAACCCAGCGGCGCCGGACTGGAAGCAACCACTGTGAAGCTGGCGGTTGTGCCGGCGTTGTTGGTCCGGCTTGCAGGCTGGCTGGTTATCTGCGGCAAAGCAATGACCGCCACGTTAAATGAGTTGGTCGAACTGTTGCCATGAAGGTCGATCGCCACCACGGTCACGTTGTTCGTGCCAACTGGGAATTGGCTGCCAGACGATGGATTGGCCGTCACGCTTTGCACCCCACAGTTATCCACCGCGCCAATGGAAAAGGCCACGGTTGCATATTGCTGACCGGCGTCAACCCCCTGGACGATATCGAGTGCATTTGTAATGACCGGCGGCTGCGTGTCATTGACGGTCACGTTGAACGTGTTGGTCGCCGCGTTCCCGTGAATGTCCGTCACCACCACCGTCACCGGCGTGGTGCCCACGACGAATGTGCTGCCCGAGACCGGTGTCGCCACCTGCCCGGCCACGCCGCAATTGTCCGTCTGCTCCGGCAAGGTGAAACTCACCACCGCGCCGCATTGGCCTGCATCGTTCGCCTGCACAATGTCCAACGGCACGTTCGCGCTCGGCGGGGTGACATCCGCCACCACGATAGTATTGGTCGAGAAGTTGGTGTTGCCTGCTTGATCGGCCAGCGCAAGAACCACTTCGTTGCTGCCCCAGGGCAACGACGCCCCGTTGGTCGGCATCTGCGTGATGAACAAGTTGGTCCCGCTGCAATTGTCGAAGGCCTGAATGTAGTTGGTCCCCGTCACGTCCGGCATCAAAGCCTCGCAGTTGGCGCCAGCGTCCACCACCAAATTGGTAAAGCTCCAACTAATCACCGGCGCTTCCGTGTCTTGAACCGTCACGCTGAACGAGTTGGTCGCCTTGTTCCCGTGTATGTCCGTCACCACCACCGTTACCGGCGTGGCGCCGACCGAAAATGTGCTGCCCGAGGCTGGCGTCGCCACGGTGGTTGCCACTCCGCAATTGTCCGTCTGCGCCGGCAAGGTGAAGCTCACCACTGCGCCGCATTGGCCCGCATCGTTGGTCGTCACTATGTCCGACGGCACGTTCGCGCTCGGCTTTTCCGTGTCGTTAACGGTCACGTTGAACGTGTTGGTCGCCTTGTTCCCGTGTATATCCGTCACCACCACCGTCACCGGCGTGGCGCCCACGACGAATGTGCTGCCCGAGACCGGCGTCGCCACCGTGGTTGCCACTCCGCAGTTGTCCGTCTGCGCCGGCAAGGTGAAGCTCACCACCGCGCCGCATTGGCCCGCATCGTTGGTCGTCACTATGTTCGCCGGCACGTTCGCGCTCGGCTTTTCCGTGTCGTTGACCGTCACGTTGAACGTGTTGGTCGCCGCGTTCCCGTGAATGTCCGTCACCACCACCGTCACCGGCGTGGCGCCCACCACGAATGTGCTGCCCGAGGCCGGTGTCGCCACCTGCCCGGCCACGCCGCAATTGTCCGTCTGCTCCGGCAAGGTGAAGCTCACCACCGCGCCGCACTGGCCCGCATCGTTGGTCGTCACTATGTCCGACGGCACGTTCGCGCTCGGCTTTTCCGTGTCGTTAACGGTCACGTTGAACGTGTTGGTCGCAGTGGTCCCGTGTATGTCCGTCACCACCACCGTCACCAGCGTGGCGCCCACCACGAATGTGCTGTCCGAGGCCGGCGTCGCCACCTGCCCGGCCACGCCGCAATTGTCCGTCTGCTCCGGCAAGGTGAAGCTCACCACCGCGCCGCATTGGCCCGCATCGTTGGTCGTCACTATGTCCGACGGCACGTTCGCGCTCGGCGGGGGATCCGCCACCACGATGCTGTTGGTCGAGTAGTTGGTGTTGCCTGCCTGATCGGCCACCGCAAGAACCACTTCATTGGTGCCCCAAGGCAACGACGCCCCGTTGGTCGGCATCTGCGTGATGAACAAGTTGGTCCCGCTGCAATTGTCAAAAGCCTGAATGTAATTGGTTCCCGTCACGTCCGGCATCAACGTCTGGCAGTTGGCGCCAGCGTCCAGCACCAGATTGGTGAAGCTCCAACTAATCACCGGCGTTTCCGTGTCGTTGACCGTCACGCTGAACGTGTTGGTCGCTTTGTTCCCGTGTATGTCCGTCACCACAACCGTCACCGTTGTGGCGCCGACCGAAAATGTGCTGGCCGAGGCTGGCGTCGCCACTGTCGTTGCCACTCCGCAATTGTCCGTCTGCGCCGGCAATGTGAAGCTCACCACGGCGCTGCATTGGCCCGCATCGTTGGTCGTCACTATGTTCGCCGGCACGTTCGCGCTCGGCGATTGCGTATCATTGACGGTCACCGTGAAGGTGGTGATGGTGGCGTTCCCGCTGGTATCGGTTGCGATGTTCGTGACGGTGCTGCTTCCCACCTCGAAGGTGGAACCGCTCGGCGGGATTGAAACCACGCTGGCCAGGACGCAATTATCGCTGGCAATCACCGTCCACGTCACATTGCTTTTGCTGCACGTGCCCAAATCGGCGCTGAGAGTCAAATTAGGCAATGGAGTAACCACCGGCGGAATGGTGTCGCTCACAGTGATTGTCTGGCTCGCGATGCTTTGCGCGCTACAAGCATCCGTCACGGTGTATGTCCGCGTGATGACTCCGCTTCCAATGGTAATGTTCGTGTTGTCAGAGTACGAGACAGTGGCCGTGCCGGCCGAGTAATAGCCGCCTAGGGCATAGAGACCGGCCAGATCGGTTGCCCCCACGGGCACGTCGGAAGCGCAAACCACCGTGACGTTGGTTGGAGCCGAGAACACCTCCGGGCTTTGGGAATAAACCAACGCTGCGTTCGGGTCATAGAAAGCGGCGGGAATATTATCTCCCGCCGCCGCTCCAAAGTTGTCATGGTTAGCCAACACCGCCGGGGTGCTGCCACTGTTGAGGTTCAGAATGGCCCACGGCGTCGCGTCATCAAAGCCGTAACCCGACAGGTTGTTGCCGCCGGAACTGATGCCCAAACCGGTGACATCCACGCCGCTGCAATTGCCCGCGTCCACGATGGCATTATTGGTCAGACTGATGGCCGCCGTGGTATTGCCCGTCAAGTCATTGTTTTCAAGACGCGCAACGCCCGCATCCACGGAAACGCCGAAGCTGTTGCCGGTGATCGAGCTTATGTTGTCGTGGATGTTGGCCGACGCATCGCTCCCGACGACGTAAATGGCCGTAGTGGAAGCGCTGACCGCCGTGTTACCGCAGATTTGCATTTTGGTCGTAATCGACCCAGAGTTGGCGCCTTCCACCAACACGCCGACGCCAGCGCCGGAGATGGTTGCCGCGCTGACGTTAGCCACCGAGCTTCCGGCGGCAGCGCCAAAGTTTTCATCGTCGTAACTCAAGGACAAGCCAATGAGGGCATTGCTGATCGCACCGCCAGACACCGTCGTCGCGGCGGCGGTTGGCAGGTTCCAAAGAACGATGCCGCGGGCGAGCTGGCCGCCGGATGTCCCGACAATGTTGTTGGTCAGATTGGCGGTTGTGCCGCCTCGCAGGCTGGAAAGATAAATACCGTAGGTATAGTCGTCGGTTCCGGTCACGCCCGCAGCGGCATTAACCGTGTTGTCGTGGATGTTGATCGCCGCGGCCGAGGCATAAAAGAGATTGACCCAAATGCCGCCAAAGGCATCCTGACAAACCGTCACCGTATTGTGCGACCAGTCGAGCGTCTTGGGGGTCGCGCCGCTGCTGGAAAAGTCCTGCAGCCAGATCCCGGCCTCACTACCAACTGCCATGCTGACGGTGTTGGATGTGACGTCGCTATAGGCGTTGTAAGCCAGCAATACACCAACCACACCGAAATTACCGACGACATTTCCAGTGATGAGGCTTCCCGAAGTCGCTGCCGAAACAGCGGTGGGGTTGGAAAGTTCGACGCCGCGATCAGCATAATTCTGGATGATGTTGTTTTTGATCACCGCGCTGTTGGCCGAGAAAAGATTGCCGCTGGCGTCTTCAGTTTCGATCGCCCGCCGCGTATCCGTGTTGATACCGCCGACTACAACCGCGCTGTCTTGGGGCAAACTGGGGTTGTTCCCGTCCAGGACGAAGCCGTCGATCGTGACATTACCCGCCATGATATGCACCGAGTCGTTGGCCCCGCCCGCCGGGTCGGCCGCCGCGGCGGTGATGACACTCTCAACCGACGGATCAGCTTTCGGTCCGTTAATACCCGCCGTGAACGCGGCGAATCGCGTGTTGGCGTTCTGGCCGGACTGAGCGCCCAAAAGCGTCACGGACTGGCTGACGAGGAGAACTTCCGGATATGTCCCCGGCGCCACGGTGACCGTGCCGTCGATTGCCACGCGATTGATGCCAGCCTGGATGGTGGAGAAAGCGTCGCACCCGATGTAATGGTCGGCCCCGCTTCCGCCATTGGGGAACTTCACAACTGTGCCGGACGGCAAACCGTTATAATCGTCGTCAACATACGTGGCCGCCGGCGCCGGACGCGTGTCTATAATGGTCAGGACAACATTGGTCGAAACTGAATTGCCGTTCTTGTCGGTCACAGTAACGATGACGTTGTTTGTTCCAAGGCTCACCAGCGTGCCGACCGCCGGATTCTGGGTGATGTTAACAGTGACGCAGTTGTCAGTCGCAACCACGGCCGTTGTCAAATTAGGAACAGCCACATTGCATTGTCCACCTACGTCCAATGTCTGATCCGACGGCCACGCTGTCACCACCGGTGGGTGCGTGTCGTTGACCGTCACCGTGAAGGTGTTGGTCGCCTTGTTCCCATGAATGTCCGTCACCACCACCGTGACCGTATTCGTCCCCACTGGGAAGGTGCTGCCATCGGTGGGCGTCGCCACGGTGCTGGCCACGCCGCAGTTGTCCGTTTGAGCCGGCAACGTGAAGCCCACCACTGCGCTGCATTGGCCCGGATCGTTCTCCTGCACAATGTTCGCCGGTACGTTCGCGCTCGGCTTTTCCACATCGTTGACCGTCACGGTGAAGGTGTTGGTCGCCCTGTTCCCGTGAATGTCCGCCACCACCACCGTCACCGGCGTGGTGCCGACCGAAAATGTGCTGTCTGAAGCCGGCGTCGCCACGGTGGTTGCCACCCCGCAGTTGTCCGTCTGATCCGGCAACGTGAAGCTCACCACCGCGCCGCATTGGCCCGCATCGTTGGTCGTCACAATGTTCGCCGGCACGTTCGCGCTCGGCTTTTCCGTGTCGTTGACCGTCACGCTGAACGTGTTGGTCGCCGCGTTGCCGTGAATGTCCGTCACCACCACCGTCACCGGCGTGGTACCGACCAAAAATGTGCTGCCCGAGGCCGGCGCCGCCACGGTGCTGGCCACGCCGCAGTTGTCCGTCTGATCCGGCAACGTGAAGTTCACCACCGCGCCGCATTGACCCACATCGTTGGTCGTCACTATGTTCGCCAGCACGTTCGCGCTCGGCTTTTCCGTGTCGTTGACCGTCACCGTGAAGGTGTTGGTCGCCGCGCTCCCGTGAATGTCCGTCACCACCACCATGACAATATTCGTCCCCACTGGGAAGGTGCTGCCGTTAGTGGGTGTCGCCACGGTGCTGGCCACGCCGCAGTTGTCCGTCTGATCCGGCAACGTGAAGCTCACCACTGCGCCGCATTGACCCGCATCGTTGGTCGTCACTATGTTCGCCGGCACGTTCGCGCTCGGCTTTTCCGCGTCGTTGACCGTCACGGTGAAGGTGTTGGTCGCCCTGTTCCCGTGAATGTCCGCCACCACCACCGTCACCGGCGTGGTGCCGACCGAAAATGTGCTGTCTGAAGCCGGCGTCGCCACGGTGGTTGCCACCCCGCAGTTGTCCGTCTGATCCGGCAACGTGAAGCTCACCACCGCGCCGCATTGGCCCGCATCGTTGGTCGTCACAATGTTCGCCGGCACGTTCACGCTCGGCTTTTCCGTGTCGTTGACCGTCACGCTGAACGTGTTGGTCGCCGCGTTGCCGTGAATGTCCGTCACCACCACCGTCACCGGCGTGGTGCCCACCACGAATGTGCTGCCCGAGGCCGGTGTCGCCACCTGTCCGGCCACCCCGCAGTTGTCCGTCTGCGCCGGCAACGTGAAGCTCACCACCGCGCTGCATTGGCCCATATCGTTGGTCGTCACTATGTTCGCTGGCACATTCGCGCTCGGCGGCTGCGCGTCGTTGACCGTCACGGTGAAACTGCACGCGGCCGTGTCGCCTACGAGGTCCGTGGCGGTGGCGTTGACGATGGTTGTTCCGTATGGGAACACCCATGGCGAAGTAATGGTGACGCCGTTGGTTTGATATGAAATCGTTACTGGCTCCACATTCGCGTAATTGGTCGCAGCCGCCGCGAATGAAACCGTGGCGCTGCAATCATTGAGGTCGTTTCCTTGCACAATCGGCGCAGGACAACTGATAACCGGCGCCGGGTCGAATTCCAGAACCATATTGACGCCGGAAACCAAAAGTCGAAAACTCCCGCCGCCAAGCGAGGATTCAAACGAGGCGGCATTGATGGTGAATTTGGACGGATCAAATCCAGTAATGCCATTGGCGGCGCTGGCAATGATCCAGTCATATTGCTGGGTATTATCAAAATTGCCGGGAACGCCTGACTGATAAGAGTTTGGATCCAAAGAAACGATGGAAATGGTGAACTTCTGAATGGAGGTGGCGTTGTTTGTCAAACCACCGCTGATATTCAAAAGACCGTTGGCAGAAGGATTGGCAGCGTCGGCAATTTCCCAGACATAACTGCCGCCTCCGTTCCAAGTTTGGGATCCGGAAGAAAATGTCCCGTTGGGATCAATGGCGCCGGAGAGCGTAATGCCTCCCGGGGCACTGCCGTTGCCAGCCAGGGCGGCCCCCGCGTTAACGGTAACCAAGCCATTGCCTGCGTTGGCAGGATCGTCAACCTCCAATGTGCCCGCAGCAACCAGCGTGTTGTTATAATTGTTGGGATAACCAGTCAAATCCACCGTGCCCGCATCGGTTATGGTGAGATTGGGGGTCCCGCTGCTATTGACCGGAGTGCCTAAAAACAATTCGCTGTTTGCGGCCGCGCTCATCGTGGTGTCAGAGTTCAAGGTTATTGATCCCCCAAAATAATTTTGGCCGGTCAGACTTCGAAATGCACCGTTGTTGCCGACGCCCGCGCCATTGAGCGTCACCAACTTAGCAGTCGAATAACTGACCCCGCCGTCCAATGCCAAAGTGGCGCCACTGTTGACCAAGGCGCCGTTCCCGGTCGCGCCAAGGGCGCCATCCGCCGCGACGACCACGGTTCCTTGCTTGACGGTAAAGGCGCCCGAAAAAGTATTCGCCACGGATCCGCCCAATACAAGTGTGCCGGGCCCATTGGCCGACCACGCATGCACGCCACTGATAACGCCGCTCAAGGCGAGCGTGTTGTTCGCCAGCGGGTCAATCTCGATCGTGGCGGAACTTGAATTGCCCACTGAAACGTTATTGCCAATGTTAATCGAAGCATTTGAGCTGGTCAGCGCCGCCGTGTTGGCGCCACTCGGGCCGAACACGATCAATCCGGAACTGGCCGCCGAACTGTTATTGAGCGTAAGCGTGCCGGCTTGGTTGGTCAGATTGCCGGCAAAAGTGTTTGCGGCGGCCAGCACCAGTTCGCCAGAGCTTCCCTTGGTCAGGCCAACCGACCCGGAAATGACCGAGGAGATGATGCCTTTGATCCCTGAGTTGACGTTAATGGCGCCACTGCCATTTAACGTTAGAGTTCCACTGGATAACGTGGCTGCGCCGGACTGAAAAGTTATGCCCGCGGCAGTCTGCGTCCCGCTCAAGGTGATCGTGTAGTTGCCGCTTGCGCTCGTGCCTGCGGAAAAAATAGCCGTGTCGCCGTTCGTCCAAACGACGGTTGGACCCGTGCCGGAAGAAGCGACGCTCCAATTTGGCGTCATGGTGTCCCATGTCCCGGTAGGCGCTGAACCACCCACGTCCCAATAAAGAGAACTGCCCGGCGGGACTGCTGTCGCGGTGAACGCCGTTAGGAACGAAAGCGCCGCCGCGAACGCGAAGCCTGGAAAATGGCGCGCAGGTTTGGTTCGCGAAGAAAAAACACCACAATGGTTGGGAAGACGGTTATGAGGGGGGTTCATAATTGTTTGTTTGGCGCGATAAATTGTTCGATCCTAGATCAAGATTGCCTTACCATGACAAGCCAAGATATTTTTTGCAAGCTTTTTTTGACAAAATTTAGATAGTCAACATCCGGGTGCGTAAATTGCAGAGCATCAACGTGTTATAAATAAATCCCTGCCTGTCTCTCCTTCCACATCCTGTGTAACCCATACAATATCAACCGCTTATGAATATTGATAAGTTTTCTTTGTTTGTCAGTTCAGTTGTTATTATCCACTTGACCTCCGCCCCCGGTGTCGCCAAGAGAATGAGCGCCGACCCCGGGTGGCTTGGCGGGTTCGGACCTCTTTCGGCTTATGGCTACGGAAATCGCAACCGGTAAAACATCGCCGATCCAGAGGCAGTCATGTTGACCGTGTTGGTCGTTCCGTTCACTGTTACCGCGTTAGTTAGCGAAGTCCATAGCACCGGAGGGGCCAGATCGGCGGTCTGCTGGACAATAAAGCCTGCCGGACTTGTCGGCCAGGATACCGAAATCGTCGTCGGGACTACATTGCCGCCGCCGGATTGAAAAACGCTGAGTTTCGGGGAGGATAGCACTTGCAAATCCGCGCAAAATTCCCAAGTGGTGTTGGCGCTGTCCGTTGCTGTGGCCGAAAGATACCTGCCCGGCGGAACCCCGACATTTAAGGTCAGGCCAAAAATGGCCTGGCCGTTAGCGCCGGTTGTGATGTTAGTCGAACCGATGTATGTCAAACCTTCCCCATAACCAGAGGCGTTCGGCGCCACGTTCTCGTAAAACTGGATCAGGAACGGCCAATTGGCATGGGTGCTCAAAGAGCCTTTAATGCCCGTTGTGACACCGTCGCTGACCGCCTCCGTCAAGGCCACCAAGTTGGAAGTGTTCAGTCCAGTGCTTGCTCCGATAACAATTCCAAGGTTTCCGTTGGAAAAGATGCCGTTGCGACTGATAAAGTTGCCCAGACATCCGGCGCGTATCCGCACGCCGTCGTAGGAGGACGAGCGCACAAAGGCGATGCGATTATCCCCGGCCGGGGACGAACCACCGACAATGTTACTGCTGGCGGTGTCGGAGAAATCAATGTTGTGCAACTGATTACCCAAAGCGCTGGAACCATTCGCCTTTGTGCCGATGAAATTGCCCTGAATGGCGTTGAAATTTGCTCCGGGATCACCCACGGAAATGCCTTCCTGGAAATTCCCGGAAATAAGATTGCCGGCCCCGGCCACCGCGCCTCCAATGGTGTTGGAGCCTGAGCCGTAAAGGTAGATTCCCCCGTTTAAGTTGCCCAGGACGGTGCTGCCCGTGACGTCAGTTCCGATATGGTTTCCCTGGATCACCGTCGCCGTCGCCGCGCCTCCACCCACTGTCACTCCGCTGTCGCCATTGGCCGAAATCACGTTGCCGGCTCCCGCGGTGGCGCCGCCGATGGTATTGGCAGGGGCGTTCGAAATGGCGACGCCCGCGTAACCATTGGCCAAGGCTGCCGCCCCGGTGATGTCGGTGCCGATGTAATTGCCTTCGACCAGATTGTTCGTGGCGGTTGTGCCGTAGATGAAAACGCCGTTTTGGGAATTGCCTGAGATGACATTTCGCAGCGTGGCTGTCAGATCGCCAATGGTATTGCCTGGAACTGCGATGTAAACGCCTGCCTGGGAATTGCCCACCGCCTTTTTCCCTGTGTAATCTGTGCCAATCAAGTTGCCCTGCACGAAATTGGCGCCCCCGCCGGAATCCACCAACAGCACGCCATTGCCGCTGTTGCCAGATATGACATTTCCACCGTTGGTTCCTCCAACCATGTTCCCTGCCGCACCATCTATCGTGATGCCATCGTAGGTGTTGGGCAAGGCGTTGCTTCCGGTGGCATCAAGGCCAAGAAAGTTGCCCTGAACCAGATTGCCGGATGCGCCGGCATAAATGATCCAGACCCCGTTTTGCTTGTTGCCGGAGATGATGTTGCCCGCTCCAGCGTTGGTCCCGCCAATCGTGTTGCCGGGAACCCCATTGACGACCACGCCCGTGCCTTGGTTGGGGATCGCCAATTTCCCCGTAACATCAGTGCCAATGTAATTGCCCAGCACGGTATTGCTTGTCGCGCCGGTGATCAAAATATTGATACCTTCAGCGCCATTCCCAGAGAGAATATTTCTTGCGCCGGCGGCGGTTCCTCCCACCACGTTTCCAGCCACGCCATAAATCGTCACACCGTCTTGAGCATTCCCGACGGCCCCGGTCCCGCTGGCATTCACGCCAATGTAATTGCCCTCAATAAAATTGCCCGTTGCTCCGGAGGTCAGAAGATAGATGCCACTTTGGCCGTTGCCCGAGATAACATTGCCCGCGCCGACAACAACCCCTCCAATGGTATTTCCAGGCGCGCCGGAGATTTCGAGGCCATTGTGAACATTGCCCAGGCTCTTGAGGCCCGTCACTGAAGTTCCAATATAATTGCCCTCGATCACATTGCCGGTTGCGTCCGCATTGAGCAGAATAATTCCATTTTGGTTGCTGCCAGAAATGATATTGCGAGCCGCCGCGTTCGTTCCGCCAATGAGGTTTCCAGGCGATCCGTTGATCATAATCCCGGCCTCGCCATTGCCGTAAGCCACCATGCCGGTAACATCCGTTCCCAGAAAATTGGCCTGAATCACGTTGCTGCCAAGCTCTTGCAGCCGAATACCGTCGCGAGGGCACCTGTTGATGGCCAGGCCACAAATCATGCTTCCTCCTGCCGTCACCATCAATCCATCATTATTGGCTCCGATATTCGAGCCGTTGATTTCAATCAAGGGGTTTCCCGCGTAATTGGGTTCGGTGGTCCCATCAATAACCACAACATTTGTAATCGTCGGCAAGACGGATGCCGGCCTAATAGCAAAGGGTCCGGCACCTGATATATCGAAGACAATTGTGTTTGAACCAGAGTTCCCGTTTGCGTTGAGTATCGCCTGGCGCAAGGAACCGATTCCACTGTCATTAGTACTTGATACCGTGTAAGTTGCAGCCGCAAGGTGGCCGGCGTGGATCGCCAATAAGACACAAAGAAAGACATGCCAATTGCGCTCAAACCAACGGTTTGGGAGCTGCCGGTCACTTTTCATTGTTAGGAATTCATATTCAATGCCGGCAAACCGCCGTATTGTGGCTTTCTCTATTAATGTGGCCTTCTCTATTAAAACTGATCTTCCGCCCTTACCGTAGCAGGTTCTGCGACAACTCCACCAGAAGAATGTGAAAAAAATGAAGAAATGATTTGACGGTGGCATTCCCTTTGCTAAAATGCGCGCGAAAGATGAATTGGGTGTTCCGATCTGGGGAGAGCCGTGAGCGTATGTTATGAGAACTAAATTACTGAATATTTTGTGCTTCTTGGCGGTCAGTGGAGGGTTGGCTGGAAACCAGCTTGCCATGGCCAGCGAGCCTGCTGACTTCGCGAAGATTCTCGCTGCGACTTCTGTTGTGGAGATGCCAGCCAAAGCCGCCAGTCTGGTGGGCAAAACGGGTACTCCACAAGAGCGCAAAAATGCCGCTGTGGCGGTTGTTAAAGCGGCCGTACGGCTGAATCCGACTATCGCAGTCGCCGTGGTGGGTGCCATTTCCCAAAGCAATCCCGAGTTGGCTCCCGTTGCCGCGGCCACCGCCGCCTCCTTGCAGCATAAGCAGCTTGCTTCGATCGCCAAGGCCGCGGCGGCGGCCGCTCCTTCGCAAGCCGGCAAAATAGTGGCCGCATTGATAAAGGAATTCCCCTCAAGCTACGCGGTTATCGCGATCTCCGCCTCCGAAGGCGCACCCTTGGCCGGCAAGGAAATTCTCGAAGTCGTTGCCGACTATGTGCCAGCATTGCAAGCCAGCATCAACAGCGCTATTGCCTCCTTCTCGTTGAGCGCGGCGCAACCCCAATCGACAAACGGCCTGTCAGTCAGTGGAACTTCTTCGACTCAGAGATTGCCAGTATCAGCCATCTTGGAACACGCCACAGACCAGCCGGCAAGCTCTGCGCCAGTGGCCAGCGGCGTCTCCATGGCGACGCAGAACCCCTTGGCGACGAGGCCCATGCGCTCCGACGCACAGTCCTCGCCTCTGCCTGCCACTCCGACTCCGCCGATCCTGCCGCTGCCTCCCCAAACTAATCCACAGTCGCCAGGTGGGCGCAATTACGCAACGCCCTGAGGATTTCAATTGCCAGCCAGTATGCTGCTTGAGTAGGCTCTGATGAGCGAATGGCATCGGTACATATCAAGCGCGGGCGCGATTTTCGCCTGGTTGTGCCGATGAGTCATGGCTCCGCAATGTGCTTCCAAAGAACGCGCCCCCTTCTTGCTACTCTGTCTTTTATCGGGAGTGTCTGTGCGCTGCTCTTGTATTCCAAACCCGCCCTCTGCCAGGAGGCCCTCCGCATGTCCACCGCCGCCGATCAAACGGCCGAACTCGAAAAGAAAACCAGCGTTCCTGATTACTACAACTTAAGTCTTGGTCCCGTAAAACTACGTTTCCAAGGCGAAATGGGCGTCGCTTTTAACGATAATGTTAATTATTCTGACGTCAATCGCCAGGCAGATATAATCCTCAGTCCCGGCGTCAATGTCAGAGCACTTTGGCCGGCGACCCAAGAAAACACCCTCCAATTCTCCACCGGCATCGGATACGAGGACTATCTGAAAACCACCAGCCTCAGCCACCTCTATGTCACTCCGGATTCCGCGCTTGTTTATAAAATGTACGTGAGTGATTTTGTGATCAATTTTCACGATCGTTTTTCGCTGATCGAGGATGTCGCGCAGACTCCGACGATCAGTGGAACCGGCGAGTTCGGCCAACTGGAAAATGCGGCAGGCGTTGGCCTGGACTGGAACCTTTACAAAAAGGTCATTTCCTTCAGTTACGACCATGATTTGATGCTGTCCACCACCCCGAATTTTGATTACGTTGACCACGGCTCCGAATTATTCACCCTGCGCGCCGCCTCTCTTTTTCACGGGACGAGCAGGCTTGGCCTTGAATTGGGAGGCGGGGTCACAACCTACGACCAACCGGTGCTGAACAACAACACGGAGTTTAGCGCCGGCCCCTATTATCAAGGGCGGCTCACCGAGCATATACGCGTCACATTGTCGAGCGGTTACGTTTCCTACATGTTCTCTCCCAACGGCCACACCAATACTCTGATCAACACCGCCAATGAGGCCGGCAACATCAGCGGATATTATGGGGACCTGTCCCTGACGCACCAAGTCAACACCTGGTTCAATCAAACCTTATCCGCAGGCCGCCAACTGCAATTGGGCATCACGGCAAACCTCGTGGATCTCTATTACGTCCGATACCAGAACAATTGGAGTTTCATTAGGAAAGTTAACATCACATCCCAGCTTCTCTATGAGCATGGCACGACATCTGAAGGGGTTCTGCAAATCCTTGATATTTACGGCGGTGGCGCCGGCCTGACCTATAATTTCACGCAGAAACTTGCCGGCAGCGTGATTTATAGCCTGCAGGTGAAAAAATCCAACCCGTCATCCTTTGATTATTTCCAGAATCAGCTTGTTTTCGACTTCAAATACAGCTTCTAATGGTGCTGTTTATGCGCATTTGTCTGTACATTTTGGTTTGGACCGCATGGGCGGCGTCGATTCTGGCGCAATCGCCCGGCAATACCAACGCTGTCCCGTCCCTAATCCTCAATGTCGGCGGCTCTTACGTGCTGGATGATAAGCATTTATTGGAGCCTGGCGACAAAATCAGCTTCCAGATTATCGAGGACCGGGATCCGGTCCGGAGCCTGATAGTGGCCGATTCCCGCGAGTTGGATGTCCCGTACATCGGACGTGTCTCGGTGGTGGACAAAACGTGCAAACAGTTGGCCAAGGAACTCAAGGGGCTTCTGGAGAAGGAGTACTATTATCGCGCAACTGTCATTATCGGCCTCGATTCGGTCAACAAGGTGCGCGGAAAGGTTTACATTATGGGGCAGGTTCGCACCCAAGGCCCGGTCGATATGCTCTTCGACGAAAGTCTCACCGCCGGACAGGCTATTCTGCGCACAGGCGGCTTTCTTGATTTTGCAAACAGGAGCAAAGTCAAAGTCACCCGTAATTCCGGCACCGGCAGCGCCAGCCAAACGTTTGAAATCAACATGATCGACGTGTTGGAGAAGGGCAAGGCGGACCAGGACATCGTTTTGGAGCCTGGGGACTTGATATTCGTGCCGACAAGAACGGTTAACTTCTAATAGCTCATGGACGAACGAATGGAACAACAACCTGGAGCCGAGCACCACAAGCGAATCAATGTGGCGACCCGCTTTTTCAGCCGTCTCTACCGGTTGACAAATATTCTTCGGGCCAAATGGTGGATTCTGGTCTTAACCATCGCTCTGGGTCTTGGAATTCAGTTATACCTGCTCTCGACTGCCCCGCCCTCTTTCCAATCCGTAGGGCGGATGATCGTGAGTGTAAAACTATCGCTGCCCAACGGATCCGCTTACTCCGAAGAATTGAACAACTTCTTCGGCACGCAAACGGCCTTGATGCAAAGCGACTCGGTTTCGAACCGCGCCCTGGTCCGGCTGCAATCACAGAACCTCGGCCTTCACCCGGTGCCCGTCCATATCCAGGTGGCAATCTCCCCCAAGACGAGCATTTTTAATCTGCACGCCATAGGCGCCAATCCAGATTATGTCCAGGCGTATTTGCTGGCCTGCATGGAGGAATATATCAACCTCAAAAAGGAAATGCGCCAGCAGGCAACCGACACCACGAAATCCGGCATCATAGAAGAACTCACCTCTCTGAACGTCGAATTGCGGAAGGGCAAGGAAGATTTGGTCAATTACGAATCCAGCAACAGCGTGGTCTTCTTGCAGGACCGCGGAAACAGCGCCGGCAACTACTTGTCCTCCCTGACCCAACAGCATGCCGATCTGAAATCGGAACTCCAATTGCTCAATATGCTCACCTTGGACCAGAACGTGGAGCGGGAACAAGGGCTTGCCCGGCAGAGTCTGGCCTCAACGCCCTCACCGCTAAAAGCGGCAAATCCTGGAGGGGACAATTCTACTGCCAGTCCGCCGACGGATGATGCCACGGCCTCGGACCACAGCAACGCAGGCCTGGTGGGTTCGGAATCCGAATACTTGAAAGCCAAACAGCAAATCCTGCTCCTAAAAGCGGAACGGGATGAGTTGGGTGAGTTTCTTCGCCCAAAGCATCCCAAGATTATTGCCTTGGAAGAGGATATCGCTCACAAGGACAAACTGCTGGAGATCTTCCGTCAGCAAACTCAAGGGCAATTGGAGAACAGGAAACACACACTGGAACTACAAATTCAGAACTGTGAGGGGGAAATCAAGGTCTGGGAGGCGAAATCACTGGAAATCAGCAAGAAGATGAGCGACTACCTGTCGATCAAGGAGATTAACCAGCGGCTGCAAAGCCTCTATGACAGCCTGCTGACCACCGAACGCACATTGGACGTGGACCGGCAAATCAGTCAGGAGAGCGTCGCCATTCTTGAGCCGGCTTCCCCGGCCTCGGCTGCCCCTCGCGAAGCTTTTCAACACCTGAGTATCGCCGGATTGCTTGGCTTGGCCTTGGGAATCGGCATCTTGATGTTTTTGGACCGGTTGGACGACAGGCCCACTTCCTTCGCCGAGGTGGAAGAAATCTTTGATGAACCGCTCTTGGGCCAAATTCCTCTGGAACATGCGAAAAACAAAAAGGCCGGCGTTCCCGTCATTCAAGCGGAGGATGACCGCCACGCCTTGGTGGAAGCCAACCGCAATCTTCGCTCCTCCATCGTCTTCATGGCCTCTCCCACAAAGCCTCCCAAGACGATCGTTCTAACCAGCGCCATTCCCGGAGACGGCAAATCCATGACCTCCACCAATCTGGCCATCACCATGGCGCGTTCCGGCTCGAAGGTTCTGCTGGTGGATGCGGATTTGCGCCGTGGCGGCCTGCACAAGTCTTTCTCGCTTCCAGCCGAGCCAGGTTTCTCGGACGTGTTGAGCGGGCAAATCCACTGGTCCAAAGCCGTGCAGCCAACTTCAATTTCAAACCTTGATCTCCTCCCACGCGGGCCGCTTCCATCCCACCCCGGCGAACTGTTCGCCGCCGCTTTCCTGGAAAAGTTAATCAAAGAAGTGGCCGGCAATAAATACGACTACATCTTGTTTGACACGCCCCCGGTCATGGCCGCGGACGACGTTTCCAATCTGGCGCCTTTTGTGGACGGAGTCATCATGGTCATCCGATGCGGATACACTTCCGGCCGGGTTGCCCGCGCCGCGTTGGATTTGATGTACTTGCGAAAAATGCATATTCTGGGCCTGGTGCTCAACGCAGTGAGAACAAACGCCAGCGAATACTACTACTACAAGTACAAGGATTACTACGCGGCGCCAAAGACTGCCTAGTTTCCCCCACTGCTTTGTCGCCATGGCCGGGTTGCGAAGACCTTAAGATTTGTGGGACAAGGAAAAGAGCGCCGCGCACAGGACGAGGAAGAGAAAGACTATGGAGTAAACTTGAAAGGGGAAATCATAACGCGCATAAAACAGGCATCCGGCCAGAGCGGCCCAAAAAAGCGGCACCAGATGCCGGGAGCCGTGTATGCCGCGCGCCACAAACCAGTGAGAGAGGACGACAAAGAAGGCCGCCGCAATTAACACACTGCCCAGCCCGCCAAAGGTAATCAGCGTCTCCAACCAGTCGTTATGGAGTTGTTCCGGCCAATACTCCTCAGGGTCAGGCCGATAAAGTTGAAAAAGCGGTCCGAACGTGCCAGGCCCGGTTCCGAACAACGGACAATCCTCCGCCATGGGACGAGCCATCTCATACATGCTGTTTCTGCCCGCCAATCCCGCATCAAATTCATCTTTTTCAAATCGCGGCCCCAGATCGCTCCACCCCAGGGATGCGGCAAGCCCCAATACCACCGCCACGCAAACGACGATGCCAGCTTTGGTACGGCGGTTCTCCTTATGTTGGGCGCTCCACAGGACCACGGCCACCACCACCAGGTTTGCCACGGCCACAACCGCCCCAACCCGGCTCGCGGAAATAATCGGGCATGCGGCCATGATCATGGCGCACACAAGAATCATGTGCCGGGAGCGCAGCCCAAACGTTGTGCTGTCCCGCCATCCGCGCCGATAGGCCCGCTCAAGACTCCACCATAGGCCCAACGAAACCGGCCAGAGCAGATTGAAGTATTGCGCCGCATTGGAGCGGTAGGCGAACGGGCCGAACTGGGAAAGCGCCTGCGGGTTGTCATGCGTTGGCATGAAAAAAAGCAGGTAGGCCGTTCCATCCAGGCGCTGGAAAATGCCTTCAATGCCCAGAAGCGCGCCATTCACGCTTAAAACCCAAAGCAGCCGCCTTAAACGCTCTGGCAGGAGAGATGCCCGCCGCCCCTTTTCGTACTCCTGGCCTCGTTCGGCCATTTCCTCCGCGCTGGTTTTTCCGAGCAGCCAGTCGCGCAGCGCCCAAAACGAAAGGCCCAACGCAAGATAATTGCAAAAGGCGAACCAGGAACTGGATTGATCATAGCTGTGGGGCAGCCAGGGAATGTAGTGGTGATACTCGAAAGTGAAGGCGTCACGATTATAGATCGATCGTGAATTCAAAGCGCTGGCCAGGCAATAACCAAGAATGACCGCAGTCAAGATCGCCAGGGCGCGGGTGAGAAAGCGTTGGGCCGAGGGCTTGCCGCCGAATTCAGATTGAATTTCGCCGCCGTGCCCGCCCCATCGCGGATTGCGATAGCCGGTCAAAAGGCGGATGGACAACTTGATCGACAACAGGAAACCTGCCAGGTACCCGGCCCCGTTCATCACCCAAATGGACCATGCTTGGGTGGTGCCGAACGCCCAAGGGCCGAAGATGACCATGAAATAAAACAGCTTTTCCGATACCGCGTCGCACACCTGGTACATCCGCAACATTCGCAACGAAAGGCTTAAGGGTCTGCGCATGAGTCATTTGCGTCGCTGATGTATTCCAGTTTTCATCCTTGTAACGGCTCATTGATAACAACACCCCATCGCATCCACAATCCCAAAACTCAACTCACAACCGCGAAATTCCATCACTCCTTTTTGCTGCGATTCAACGCTTCGGTGAACCAATCCGTCGCTTGGGGTTTGGCTTGTTGAACGCGTGGTTGTGGCCGACTGGGACCTGGCGAGGTCTTGCCAGTGGCGGCCGGGCCAAGAGTTGGCGCCGCCTTCATCGAGAGGGCGATTCGCTTTCTTGGCAAGTCCACCTCCGTCACAGTGACCATGACTTTCTGCTGCACTTTGACCACCTCCGCCGGATCTTTGACGAAACGGTCGCTGAGTTGGCTGACGTGGACCAGTCCATCCTGGTGGACGCCGATGTCCACGAAGGCGCCGAAAGCCGTCACGTTGGTGACGATCCCCGGCAGCTTCATACCCGGTTTCAAATCCTCCATTTTCTCGACGCCAGCCTGGAAGGCGAACACTTCAAATTGCTGGCGCGGGTCGCGGCCCGGTTTGGCCAGTTCGGCCAGGATGTCGTTGAGCGTCGGCAGGCCAACGTCGGCGGTGACATATTTCGTAAGTTGGATTTTTTGGCGTCGTCCCGCGTCCCGCATCAAGTCATTGACGGTACAGCTTACGTCCCGGGCCATCTGGTTCACGATGGGATAACTCTCGGGATGCACCGCGCTGGCATCCAGCGGTTGCGCGCCGTCGCGGATGCGCAAAAACCCGGCCGCTTGCTCGAACGCTTTTGGCCCCAAACGCGGGACCTCCTTTAATCCGGCGCGGGACTTGAACGGGCCGTGTTCATTGCGGTAGGCCACGATGTTTTCCGCCAGCGCAGGACCGAAGCCGGAGACGTATGCAAGCAACTGCTTGCTGGCGGTGTTGAGTTCCACGCCCACGCCGTTGACGCAACTCATCACGACATCGTCGAGGGTCCGTTTAAGGGCGAGTTGATCCACGTCGTGTTGATACTGCCCCACGCCAATGGATTTGGGATCGAGCTTCACCAATTCCGCCAGCGGATCCATCAGCCGGCGGCCGATGGACACCGCGCCTCGCACGGTGAGGTCGTGGTTCGGAAATTCTTCACGCGCGACCTCCGACGCCGAGTAAATGGAAGCGCCGCTCTCGTTGACCATGACCACGGGAATGGTGGACGGCAGTTTGAGCATCTTGACGAAGGCCTCGGTCTCGCGGCTGGCTGTGCCATTGCCGATGGCGATGGCTTCGATTTGAAATTTGCGAATCATGCCAAGCACCGCCTCGGCCGCTTCGCGCACCTCGCCCTGCGAGGAGGCGGTCGGGTAAATCACATCGTTGTGCAACAGCTTGCCTTGCCGGTCCAGGCAGACGACTTTGCAACCGGTGCGGAACCCTGGATCAATCGCCAGCACGTTCTTGCGGCCCAGTGGCGAGGATAACAGCAACTCGCGCAGGTTCTCCGAAAACACCCGAATCGCTTCCGTGTCGGCACGTTTTTTGGATTCAATCCGAATTTCCACTTCAATCGCCTGGCCGAGCAAGCGCTTGTAACCGTCCTGCACCGCCAGACGCACCTGTTCGGCGGCAGGGCCTTTGTCGGTGACAAAAAGTGGTTCGATCAAAGCCAACGCCTCTTCCTCCGGCGGAGTGATCCGCATCATGAGCAAGCCTTCGCTCTCGCCACGGCGAATGGCCAGCATCCGGTGGCTGGGGATTTTGGCGACCGGCTCGCTCCAATTAAAGTAGTCCTTGAACTTGGCGGCGGCTTCCTCTTTTTCGAACGCAACTTTCGATTTCACCACCGCTTTGCTCCAGAACAACTCGCGCAGCTTGGCGCGCGCCTGGGCATCGTCGCTGATGCGCTCGGCGAGAATATCGCGTGCGCCCGCCAGGGCGGCAGCCACATCCGCCACGCCCTTTTCCGCGTTGACATAAGCCTGGGCTGCCGTGTTCGGGTCCGTCGTGGATTGCTGGTTGAAGAGCAGGTCAGCCAGCGGTTCCAGCCCAAGCTCCTTGGCAATGGTGGCGCGGGTCCGGCGTTTCGGTCGGTAAGGCTGAAAAACATCCTCCAGAGCAGTCAGCGTCTCAGCCCCGACAACGGCGGACTTGAGTTGGTCCGTCAGGAGATTGCGCTCGGTGAGAGATTTGAGGATGGCCTCCCGGCGCTGATCCAGTTCCGCCAGGCTCAGGAGTCGTTCGCGAATGGTCATGATGGCCACTTCATCCAACGATCCCGTTGCCTCCTTGCGATAACGGGCGATAAACGGAACGGTTGCGCCCTCCGCGAAAAGTTTGGCGGTGGCGGTGACTTGCCTCGGTTGAACCTTGAGTTCACCCGCAATTTTAAAAATATGTGCTTCGTTCATTTCAAAAGTGGTCAAAGAGTTAACTCGTCGCGTTTGGTCGTTGCGCCAGCCGCTTTAATCTTTCCAGCAGCTCAGATGGAGTCGGACGCGTGGAGAGCGGCACCCCTGCGGCCGTAAAATCAGGTTGTGCCTCGGTCAACGCTTTGCCGATTTCGGACTCGAAGAGATAATCCGTCAAGTTCTCTTCTTTCATGGTATAGGCCCTCTTCCATACAACCGAGACGGCTCGGCCAAACGCTCGCCAGTTGAACCAGGCCGCGCGTTCCGAAGTCGATTCGAACATCAGTTGCCAGCCCTTATTCACGTCGAGGGAATACTCCTTTCGATTGCCATCATACCGGGCTTGGAAAAGCTCGGCGAGTTGCATTTCCGCGAGCGTGTCCTGTACGCGGCGTTGTGAGTAGCCAAGTTCGCGCGCCAGTCCGCTGGCTGTTCCGCGTCCATGCGCCACCAACCACGCGAATACATCGGCGCGGATATTAACCCCAAAAAAGGCGCGGCATTTCAACATCAGACTCGTGGGCGTCCATGCAGGCATCGGCTGCGCCTGCCCGCGAAGAAAGGCGGGTGATCGCGCCCAGCCATAGCGCGCAAAAGCCTCGTCTCGCTCGTCATCCATAGGGACCATCGGCCTGCCTTGCCTTTGGAACAGGGGCTCCAACGGTTGCTTGGTCACCAACCGGCATCGTTCGGCGAGAGTCCGCCATTTCGGTCCCTTTTCGTGCTGCGTCATGAACGCAGCCACCGCTCCCACCAGCGACGGTGAGCAAGTCCGGTCTTCATTTAGCAGCGTGGTCAGCCGCACGACATTGATCCACCGTCCATTGCGCACGAGCCAATCCAGCACTTCGTCAAAAACTCGTGCGTCCTGCCGCGCACATTCCCACGTGAGAAGCAGCAACGGTTCCGGGTCCACTATCCGAGCGGCTCCGCCCTTGTCGTGCCCCATGACTCCAACCTGAGACCAGGCGGTCCATATTGCGTCCAGCACCACCTTTGACAGATCGGCTCTAAATGTTTTCAGCAAGTCTTTCATGGCCAATACGATCAAGAACCTTCTTGAGTTTAAGACGAAAATCCGCGCCGGTCTTCCGCTTGAGCAACCAATCCACTGCGGCGCGCGCTTCGGCTTCCGTCGGTTCCAAATCGATCAGGTCGCCCAGATGCGTCTCGATGCGAGTCTTCGGATCCATCGCCGCGTAAATCTTGAGGTGGATTTGGTCCAGGCGCAACTGACCAATTCAACCGGCTCCAATTCCGCATAGACCATTTTGGCGTTCAACCGCTTGAGCGCCTCTTCAATGCCGGCTTTGCCGGAAAATTGGCCACCGATTGTGTCTTTATTTATCACGTTTCTAGCGCAATAACGTCAGAAGCCGCCGCTTTATGCAAGTGAAAAAACATCCTCCAGCGCAGGAGCGCCGGCTTTGGCGGTGAGAGATTTGAGGATGGCCTCCGAAAATGTTGCGGGTTATGGATGCAGCCTCCTTGTCAATGGGCATGTAGCCATTGAAATCGCCGCAATACATACACGCCACCGCCAATCCGAACCAGCTTCTGTGGTATCATCATTGGCCTTGCTGTTGGTTATACTGAAGCCACTCTTTTTCCCACATGTCATAACTCCCGTCGCCAGACGCCGCCATCTGAACCGATCCATCAATAAGGAGGTAAGCCCGGGACCAAATTCCATCCGGCATTTGGCGGGCCTGTTTCTCGCGGGCGCAAAAGAAATAGGGTGGGGTCTTTGTGGACAATGGCGTCCCGTGATTAAGAATCTCGAAGGAATTCGTTCCGACGCCTAAGTCGGGATATTGTTGTACAAGGTTCGGAATTTGCCCAAAGTCTGTCGGAAGCAGGCCGCCATTGGTGGCCGCATACTTCCGGCTTGCCTCGCCAACTTCATGTAGAGAATTTTCAACGGCTGCCCTGATTGTTCGAGACTTCGCCTCGGCCTCCCTCAAAGCCAGCATCTTGGCGTTTTCGGCCTGCGCGGCAGCCAGATCAGCTTGCCGCTTTGTGAGTGCATCGCGAAGGACCCCGACTTCTCCACGCAGCCTCAACAAGTCCGCGTGTTCGCGCCGCAACTCCACCAATTCGCCACTATCCGAGTTCTCGCCACTGGCCGCTTTCGACGAAAGCGACGGCTGAGGCTGCTGGCGCAGTTGGCTGATTTGTTGGCTCAAGGCCGCGTTCTCGCCTTGCAATCCGTTGAGTGAACGATATTCCGCCGTCAGCCAAACGGCCAATCCAGCGGCAATTCCTGTGGCGATGATTCCTGCCTTGAACGAGGTAAGGGTCATAAGAGTGACTGTGATTGCGGTTGGGGTTGCCGCGCCTGCCAGCGACGCCCCTGCCAGTCTGGCGGCAAGTCCCACGGGCGCGGTTTGAATTGCATTAGTTGACAAAACGGCCAAGAGCATGGCCGCCGTGGTCGTGATTCCGTGGCGGGCGAGGATCGCCCGAAGTTTTTCCAGCGCGCGCGCCACCCTCTTCTGCGCGGCGTCGTCGCTGATCTCCAGGGCCGCGCCGATGGCTTGAAAATCCTGGTTCTGGAAAAACCGCAGCAACATCGCCTGACGGTCCTCTTCCCCCAGATCAGCCAGAGCTTCGTCCAACCTCGGTCGGACTTGCTCCCAGTCGGGTGACGCTACTGCGGCGGGATCAAAGTCTTGCATGGCTTGGCTTTCTCGGATGTGGCGGCGGTGCTCGGTTCGCAGGTGTTTGGAAACCGCATAACGTGTGCTGCGATAGAGCCAGCCCACAATCGTGCCATTCTCCTCAAGTGTGCTGGCCAGCGACGACGCTTTGCGAGCCAGATCCGTGAAAACACTTTGGGCGACATCCTCGGCAAGAGCGGCGCAGCCAACTTGTCTCAACACGGCAGAGTAAATCAGGTCGGTGTAGCGGGCGACGATCTCCGCGAATGCCGCCTCCGAACCCAGGTGGGCGTATTCGCTGAGCAGTTGTGCGTCGGCTTTAGCTTGCATCTGAATATAAAACACCCGCCGGATCCAAAATCCGACAGGTTTTGGCGAAAGCCGGGGGTAACCAGATTCACGTCATTTCGCATCGCTTTTCTTCTTGTCTTGCTTTGACTCCGAGTCGTTCTGCTCCCATTTTTGGATTAGTGACATTTTTTTGTTTGCTTCCTCCAGCAACTGCCGGGCTTGTGCCTGGGTGCGCACGACCTTGGGGCGGAGAAAGACCAGCAGTTCGGTCTGTTTGCTGGATGTGTCCCGTTTGCCGAACAAATATTTCAATCCAGGGATGCTGCCCAAAATGGGGGTTTTGTAGCTGGTATCGCTAAGTTGCTTCTGATTGATGCCACCCAAAACGAGCGTCTCGCCGGCTTTGGCGGTCAGTTTCGTGCGGAATTGGGCGGAATCAAACACCGGCTGGCCCAGGATTTGGCTTGGGTCAAGGGTGGACGATTCCGTGCGGATTCTACAGGCAAAGTCCCCGGCGTCGTTGATGTGAGGTTCGACCTCGACGATCACGCCGACATTCCTGTAAGTGAAGCTTTGCGAACTCCCACCTGTGGCCGGGTTCAAGTTGCCGGTCTCGATCGGGATCGCCTGGCCGACAAAAAGCTTGCCCATGTCATTGTCCTCGATGGTGATTTGCGGTTCGGAGATGACCGTGGCGTCGGCTTTTTCATGCAGGAACTGGATGAGGAAATCCATGCTGATGCTGCCGGTCAACACGCCGGAGCGCAAACTGGTCAGGGCTTGGGCCACCGAGGCAGCGGTACTGGAACCGCCGGCGTTGATGGGATTGTTGACTTGGGTGTTGTTGCCAACACCTTGCAGGTATGTCCCTCCCACGTTGGGCATGAGGGAGTTCTGATAGTCGGCCCCGGTAAAGACCTGGCTGCCGTTGGGCGTGTAGCGCACGCCGATTTGATCCAGATAATTGGCGGATATTTGCACCAGCCGGGCTTCGATCATCACTTCGGCGCGCGGGATGTCCATTTCCTCGATCATCTTGCTCACCTGGGCAAACAGGTGAACATTGGCCGTGACCAGCAAGGCACTGCTGGCTTCGTCCGGCACCACCCGCACCCTTCCCACCAAATCGCTTACCGGGCGATCCGTGCTCCGCTCCACCGAGGCGTTGCGCCCGGTGACATCGGGCGTTCCGCCAAGCCAGGAATAATAGGCGTCTTCCTTGACAACCTGTTCCAGCGAGAAATCGTCCGCCGGGGGAGTGGCGGTCTGCGTTTGCTGCGCGGTCTGGGTTTGGGGATTGGCGCCGTTGGGATTCTGCTGGGTGACCGGCCTCAACGGTTGGGCGCCGTTCTTGGCAAAGAGGATGTTGATCCGGTTGGCGATCTTCTGCGCGTTGCCAAAATTCAACTTGACATGATAGGTGGTGTCGCCCGCCGCCGATGGCTTGTCCAGTTCTTTCACCACAGTTCTTTCACCACCGCGATCACCGCCTCGAGGTTCTCCTGCGAATTGGCCGTGATGATGAGGGCGTTGGCGGACGCCTCGCTGGTGATGCGCACCTTGCCATACAACCGCCCCACGTCCCGGTCGGCTTGCGGGGCCTGCGGCTCGAAGTAATCAAAATAAGACCGTTGCGTCGTCTTTTTGAGAAACAGTTCGTTCAGGACGTCTTCGATGTCTCCTGCGCTGACGTTTTCCAGGTGGACGATTTTTGGCTCAAGACTGTTGTCCTGAATCGGTTTGTCCAGCGCGGCGACAATGGCGGCGATGCCCTCCATCGCGGCGGGCGGGGCCTGGACCAGGATGGCGTTGCGGCGGCGATCGGCCACGATGGTCGCCTTTTTGGTGTCCTTCGCGTTCGAGTTGCCGCGGTAGTAATAGAAGGGGTTGGACTCGTTCTCCTGGTCCTTGCCCAGGTCCTGCAATTGTTTGGCCACGTCCTGGGCGTCGGCGTTTGTCAACTCAACTGTCCTCATCACCTTCTCCTGTGCGTCGGCCGTGTCGAGCGACGTTGCAAACTGCTCGATCTCCTTGAAATTGGCTGCGCTGGAAAGCACCATCAGCGCATTGGCGCTGTCGCTGGCCGAAACTTCGATAAGTTCCTTGGACTGCTTGGCGGTCAATTTTTGGAAGAGAGGCTGGATCTGCTTGGACAATTCCTGCGCGTTGACGTTCTTCAAATTGATCGCCCGCACGACGACGTCGTCTGTCTTTTCCACGTCCAGGGCGCTGATGAGCCTGGCGGCGGCGGCCAGATTATCGTTGTAGTCCGTGACGATCATGACATTGGCCCGATCGTCGGTCACAACCACGGCATTGGTGAAGACGCCTTTGACTTTCTCGGTCAGGTCCGCGGAGGGAACGTGGTGCAGAGGAAAGACCTTGACCAATCGCTCGTGGCCGCCGGGGATGGCCGTGTCCGCGGACCCGAGCAGGTCGGGTGTCAGACTCATCTTCGATTCCTGGTCCGCCGGCACAATCAGGATGGAGTCCCTGGTTTCAATGGCGGCAACTCCTTCCATGTTCATGGCGCGATAGACCATCGTCACCGCTTCCTGCCGGGTGATCTTCTTGACGCCCACGATGGTTACCTGGCAACGGGCATTGGGATGTTTGACAACGGTCTTGCCGGTGTTCTCGCATAGCCACTGGACGACTTGGTCAATCGGCATGTTCTGAAAGCTCAACTGGATCAAATCGGTCGGCAGTTTCTTGACTTCAATCGGCGCGTTGGTCGAACCGTCGGGCGCATTGGTCGAAGCTGCCGCCGTCGCGGGAGAATTGGTCTCCGCCGCGGCGCGCGGGGGGCGTTGGTGGCGCCGGGGGGCGCGGCGGTTGGGTTCGCGTCTTGCGCAGCGTAAATGCCCTGCAAAATCGAGTAAAGCGTCGTCGTCTTGCCGCTTCCGGTCGGCCCGGTGGCCAGAAACAGGCCATGCGGCTTCTCCACCAACCGCGCCATCAACTCCGTGCGCTCCCGCGCTATGGGGTGTTCACCTACCAGGGCTTTCACCCTGCTACAATGGCTATGGAGTCCTGCTCCGGTTGGTCACAGATGATTCTGTTCTCGAAAGCAACAGCAGGAACACTTCCTGATAGAGATTCTTCATGTCCTCGCCCACGCCTGCGACCGCGCGGGCACGCTCGGGTTGAGGTTCGTTCTTGCTGGTGACTTGTGCCAGATGCCAGGCGTAGCTCAAGGCCTCGGTCTGGGTCAAAAGCAAGGTCAGCTCAAACTTGGCGCCAGTCTGAGTCAATAATTCTTTCTCCTTGGTGGACGCTATGGCATCGCGCGTCCTGGCTTCCCCCGGTGGAAGCTGGATGTCGTCCAAACTGATCGAAGGATCATGTTTGGCAAATTCTTCCAACAGCTTTGATCCGGCCCCGGAAGCAGCGGCGATTTTCTTAACGATGTTCTTGACTTCGGAATCTTCCGGCTTGATGAAGCGCAGGATGCTGACGTCTTTTTGTTCGTCCAGGAGCTGATGAAGCAAACTGTAGCCATTGTTTCGCGTTGATCTCGTCACGCTGCTTGAGAATGGAGGCTTGCCCTTTGACGATTCACAGCCAGTCAGAACGCAAATGAGCGATAACAATGCCGCAATCTGCGGGAAAGTAATCTTCGTTTTCACAAATAGACGCCCTGGCTGGTCGTTCATGGATGGTTCTTCCGGAACTTGCGGATCGCAACCTCGGAATATTCGCTCAATGGCAGCAGCAACCGGCGGCAAATTCTGTGATCGCCTTTTTGATCGCCTCACGCGTCTCTCCTGTGCATTTCTGAATTCGGCCCAACAGTTCTTCCTGCTTGCCTTCGACGTATTGGAGATCGTCGTCCGTGAGCTTGGCCCACGCCAAATCCATTGTCCGGTTTATTTTCATGCTTCTAGAATAACCTGGAGACCTTCCTGCCGCCATGGGGTGTTCTCCCCTTCCGATTTGTCATCAGGTTGACAGGATCGGTCTTGTCATTGCCTGGTACATCATTTCCTCGCTGAAGAATGGGGTGCCATATAATTCGTACCCGCCTTTTAGCTTTTCGTTCACTTTCTGCGCAAGCTCGTCGTGGGTTGCGGCATTGACGTGAAAAGGCACAGCGACGATGATGTATTCGATCGGAGTTTTCATTTTGTTTTGAGTTTTTGTTTTTTTCCCTGCTTCACGCATTCCCCCACCAACTCGGTTGGCAGGGGCCAACTATGTCCGAGAGCCAACAGACCCTGTGTTTCCTCGGGTCCCCAGGTTCCCGCGGCGTAATTTGGAAAGTCGCTGGGCGGAGCCATTGCCCAGACCTCGAGCACCGGCATCAATAATTGCCAAGCCGCTTCGACTTGGTCGGCGCGCATGAACAGCGTGGCGTCATTCTTCATGATGTCCCAGAGCAGCGTTTCATAAGCGTCGGGCGACTGGGTGTCGAACGTGTCCCGGTAATTGAACTTCATCTCCACGGACCGCAGGCGCATCTTTGGACCGGGATGTTTGGCCTGAAAGCGCAGCACAATGCCCTCGTCAGGGTGGATGGACATCGTCAAACGGGACGGTTGCCAATCGAGAGTGGCCTCGGGCGGAAACGACTGGTGCGGCACGCTGCGGAATTGGATCGTAATTTCCGAGGCCTGCCGGACAAGCCGCTTCCCGGTGCGAAGGTAGAAAGGCACGTCCTGCCAGCGCCAATTGTCCAGGAAGAGCCTTAAAGCCACAAACGTTTCCGTTTGGGAAGCTGGCGACACACCGTCTTCTTCGCGATAACCGGAAACTTTTTTTCCGCCGACCCAGCCTTGGCCGTATTGTCCGCGCACCACGCATTGATGGACGGCGTCAGGGTGAATTGGACGCACGGCGTGGAGGACATCCACTTTCTTATTGCGAATCTCGTCGGCATTGAATGACACCATCGGTTCCATGGCCACAAGGCAGAGCAATTGCATGAGGTGATTCTGCACCATGTCGCGCAGCGCTCCCGCGTGATCGTAATAGCCGCCTCGATGTTCGACTCCCACCTCTTCGGCAGCGGTGATGGTCACATAATCCACATATCGCCGGTTCCAGAGCGGTTCGAAGAGCGGGTTGGCAAAGCGGAAAGCCAGAATATTTTGGACCGTTTCCTTGCCCAAATAATGGTCGATACGGAAGATTTGGCATTCTTCGAAATTGGCGGCGAGGATGGCATTGAGGGCGCGGGCCGATTCCAGGTCGTAACCGATCGGTTTCTCGACCACGATCCGCGCCCATTTCCGGTCGCGGGCCAGGCCGGCTCGTCCAAGGTATTTTGGGATCTCGCCGAACATGCTCGGCGGAGTGGCCATGTAAAAGATCCGGTGGACTTTGGCGCCCCATTCCTTTTCTAGTTTCGCGCATTGTTCGCCAAGAGCCGTGTAAGTTTGCAGCTTCTCGAAATCCCCCTGCTCATAGTGAATATGCCGGGCAAACTCGGCCCATTCACCGGCTTTCGCCTTTCCCTGGCGCGAGAACTTCTTTACGCCGTCGCCGAGACGCCGTCGCAGTGTTTCATCGCTCAGGTCAATGCGATCCACCGCGATGACCGCAAAATGCGCGGGCATGCTTCGATCCTGGGAAAGGTCAAACAAGGCCGGCACCAGCTTTCGCCAGGTCAGGTCGCCGGCCCCGCCAAAAATGACAAATACAGTCGGTTCAAGTTGGTCGTTTGTTTTCATCATTCCGGCTTCCTCTCCCATATAATCACCGCTGCCATAGGATGTATGAGGCCTCCAGAGGAACCGCGACACTGTCCCGGCGCGGGATCACGCGCGCGGTGTAATCCCCTGGCGGGCGGGCCGCAGGGACAGTTGCGCTATAGACATAGCCGCCGGTTGCGCCGGTCAGTGGACGAACGTTCTTCATTTCCTGCCGCTCCGGATTGCCCCCATCGGCTCTGTCGGCATAAAGCTCGACTTGCACCGCCTTGGGGTCGAGGTCGTCGAGATAAACTTGAAGTTCAAAAACGTGCTGCTGATCTTTAGTCTCCACCTTCATTTGGCCGAAGCGCAACGCGGACCATTTCTGTTTGAGACCGTGCTGCCACTCGACTATCTGCCTTCCTCTGGCGCCCTTATTCGCGACGCGCAACTGCTGGGCAACGGCAGCCGGCAGGTAGTGCTGCTCGGTGTAATCGCGCACGGTGCGGCTGGCGGAAAAGCGCGGCGTCAACTGTGCCATGCTTTCCCTCATCCGCGCCACCCAGGCAGTGGGAATGCCCTTATCGTTGCGGGAATAAAACTCGGGGATCACTTCCCGTTCCAGCCGCTCGTAAAGCGCCACGGCTTCGGCCGCCTCCCAGGCCGGATCGTCGCCGTGCTCCTGGCCATCCCCCAAAGCCCACCCCACTTGGGGCGCATACGCCTCGGCCCACCAACCATCCAACTCCGAGAGATTAATGCCGCCATTGACAAGCACCTTCATGCCGCTCGTTCCGCACGCCTCCCAAGGCCGTCGTGGTGTGTTGAGCCAAACATCCACCCCCTGCACCAGGCGCTCGGTCAAATGCATGTCGTAGTCACTGAGAAAAATCGCATGGGGGCGGACTTCGGGCTGGCGAATGAACTGGATCCATTGCCGGATCAGGGCTTGTCCCGCCGCGTCCGCGGGGTGGGCCTTGCCCGCAATGATGAGTTGCACCGGGCGTTGAGACTGGGTGAGCAGACGAAGCAGTCGCCCCGGGTCGTGCAGCAGCAGGTTGGGCCGTTTGTAGGTGGCGAAACGCCGCGCAAAGCCCAGCGTCAACGCGTTGGGATCGAAGAGATGCTTTGCCTCCTCAACCGTCTCGGGCGACGCGCCGGCAGCCGCATAGTGGAGAGCCAGGCGCTCGCGAGCGTATTCTATCAGAGACTTTCTGGAGGAATTGCGAAATTGCCAAAGGTTGGCGTCGGAAACCCGGCGGATCTCCTGCTCCAGATTATCCTGTCTTCCAAGCCAGCGGTCCTTTTGACAGGCTTTCGTCCAAAGATCGTCGGCTGCCGCCGAATCCCAGGTCGGCATGTGGACTCCGTTGGTCACGTGTCCGACAGGCACTTCGTCCGCCGGCCAGTGAGGAAAAAGAGGCTCAAAGAGATGCCGGCTGACTTTCCCATGCAAGCGGCTCACGCCATTGACCGCCCCGCTGCCGCGGATGGCCAGATAGGCCATGTTGAAACTTTCCGACGAGTCGTCCGCATTCTGGCGGCCCAGAGCCAGCAAATCCCGGAGCGGAATGCCAAGCTTTTCCCCGGCGTACTTGCCGAGGTATCGTTCGATGAGATCGGGAGCAAAGCGATCAAAGCCGGCGGCGACCGCCGTGTGGGTGGTAAAAAGGTTTCCCGCTCGCGTGGCGGCCAACGCAACGTCAAAGGGCTGCCCATTCTCCTGCATGAAACTGCGGGCGCGCTCCAACACGGCGAAGGCCGCATGTCCCTCGTTGAGATGACAGACTTCCGGGCGGATGCCAAGCGCTGCCAGCAGCCGCCATCCGCCAATGCCCAGAAGCAGCTCCTGCTTGAGGCGCAAATCCGGCCCGCCTCCATACAGTTCGCTGGTGATCCCGCGATGAGCAGGAAAGTTCGCCGCGTCGTTGCTGTCCAACAGGTAGAGTTTGACCCGGCCAACCTGGGCCTGCCAGGCGCGCAGCCAGACCGAGTACCCGGGCAAGGCGATCTCCAACCTCAACCACTCGCCGTTCGGGTGGCGCACCGGCGAGATCGGCAACTGTCCGGGGTCGTTATAGGGATAGAGGGCCTGTTGTGCGCCGTCCTTATCAATCACCTGTCGAAAATAGCCCTGTTGATAGAGCAGTCCCACTCCGGCCACTGGGACGCCAAGGTCGCTGGCGGCCTTGAGTTGATCACCCGCCACGTTGCCCAGCCCACCCGAGTAAATCGGCAGCGCTTCGCTCAACATGAATTCCATGCTGAAATAGGCCACGCACGTCAAGGCAGACTGGGGATGCTGTTGCTGGAACCACGCCGGCGCCGCCGCCGACTGGCGTTTGGCTTGCAGCAGGTCATCCACTTTCTTCCGAAAGGCTGGATCGGCCAGCGTGCGCTCGAGTCGGTCCCTCGCGACCGTCTGCAGGACAACCCAGGGATTTTGCGTCAGTTCCCAAAGCGCGGGATCCAGCAGCCGCCACACCTCGTCGGCGCCATGATTCCACGACCAGCGCATATCCAAGGCCAGCTCCGCCAAGGAATCGAAGCCCTCGACTTCCGTAGGAAGAAGATTGTAGATCGGGTGGCTTATTTGCGTTTGTTTGCTCATAATTTCCTTTCCAAAGCATTACTGACAATCGTTTGTGCTTCCTCCAGTATGCGGCGCAGATGGTCTGCTCCCTGGAAGCTCTCCCCATAAATCTTGTAAATCTCTTCTGTTCCGGACGGACGGGCCGCGAACCATCCGCTCTGCGCTGCCACCTTCAAACCGCCGATAGGCGCGCTGTTGCCTGGGGCCTGAGTAAGAACGCTCTGGATTTTTTCACCGGCCAACTCCGTGATCTTCACCTGCTGAGGTGAAAGTTTCGCCAGCAATGCTTTTTGGGCAGGAGTGGCAGGCGCTTCAACGCGGTCATAGACAGCCTCACCGAATTCGCGCGTAAGCTTGTGGTAGATTTCTCCAGGATCCTGTCCCGTTCGCGCGGTCATCTCCGCGGCGAGCAGACACGGAACGATTCCATCTTTGTCCGTCGTCCAAACGGCGCCGTTCAAACGAGCGAAGGAGGCCCCGGCGCTTTCCTCTCCGCCAAAAGCCAGCGAGCCGTCGAGCAAACCATCGACAAACCACTTGAAACCAACGGGAACCTCATAAAGTTTGCGGCCCAGTTTTGCGGTGACGCGATCGATCATTTGGCTGCTCACCAGGGTCTTGCCGACCGCCGCTTCCCTGCGCCACTCCGGCCGGTGTTGAAGAAGATAGAAGATGGCGACAGAAAGGTAATGATTAGGGGGCAGCAATCCTTTGCTCTTGGTCACAATGCCGTGCCGGTCATGGTCGGTGTCGCAGGCAAAGGAAAGGTCAAAACGGTGCTTTATCCCGATCAACCGTTCCATCGCATAAGTCGAGGACGGGTCCATCCGTATCTGACCATCCCAATCCACGGTCATAAACCGAAAAGTGGGATCCACCTCTTCATTGACCACAGCAAGTTTCAAATCATAGCGCTCGGCAATTCGTCCCCAGTAATGGATGCCGGCGCCGCCAAGGGGATCCACACCCATGTCAAGCCTCGCGTCGCGAATGACCTCCATGTGAACCATGTCGCCAAGATCGGCAACGTAGGGGCTGAGATAGTCGTGCTGATGCGTTGTCGAAGCGCGCAGAGCCTGCGCATGGGGGATCCGTTTCACCCCGGCGAGCCGGGCTTCGAGCAACTCGTTGGCCTTTGCCTCAATCCAATCGGTGACGACATTGTCCGCCGGCCCGCCCTTGGGCGGATTATACTTGAAACCGCCGTCCTGTGGCGGATTGTGCGAGGGCGTGATGACAATTCCGTCGGCCAGCCCCATCTTCCTGTTGCGATTGTAGGACACAATCGCATGAGAAATCACCGGGGTCGGAGTGTATTCGTCTCTTTCTGCGAGCATCACCTCGACTTCATTTGCCGCCAGGACCTCAAGCGCGGTGGTGCGCGCCGGAACGGAAAGCGCATGTGTGTCGATACCCAGAAACAACGGGCCGGAGATATTTTGCTGCTTGCGATAAAGGCAAATCGCCTGGGTGATCGCGAGGATGTGCCACTCGTTGAAAGCCCGGTTGAACGAGGAGCCGCGATGCCCCGAGGTGCCAAACGCGACGCGTTGCGCCGACACCGCTGGATCGGGATCATCGGTATAATAGGCGGTGATAAGCCGCGAAACATCGACCAGTATTCCGGATGGAGCCGGTTTCCCGGCAAGGGGACTTATTTTCATGGATTCTTGTTCCGTGTCAGCACCGCCAGTGGCCGGTGCAGTTATCACGCCAACATAATCCACTGAACCGTCCGGGCGCTATGAGGGATAACCCTATTTTGTCTATGAGATTTTGAGGCGATTGAACACGGGGATTTTAGCAAAGTCCAAGATGAATCCAAAAACCACTGGCGCCACGAATATTCCTGCCACAACAAATAGAGGCAGAGGAGCCATGGCGATCCCGCAAATCGCCAGGGTTGAGGCAATCATCAAATACGCACTTTCTTATGCGGCTTCTCCGCTCGCCTGACGCATTTGGTCGTGCTCCGCATCAGCGATGCCTTCTTCGATAAGCCTCTCATTATCGCTTCGCCCCTCGTCGTCCTCATCCGCACTGGGCGCCACTGGCGCTTTGTGTCCGGCCGAACACCGTGGATTCCTCGTAACTGATGCGGTCCCCTTTATTCGTCGGTATGAGCACTTCCTTGCCGGAAATGCGGTGACCCGTCTTGACAACCAATTGGTTAACCGCCCAACTCTTGGCGTCCATCATAAAATCGCAGACATGGCCGATCACCTCGCCGCCCGCCTTGAGGTTGTAACCGATGACGGCTTGCGCGCTTCGCAAATGCGCATCGGCGCATCCGGATTGCGGCCCGCTCGTGCCGTCTCGTGCGCTCAGGGGAGGTTTTACGGACAGCTCCACAAGCGGGAACCCGCTCGGGCCCCACAGCCCGTCACCCTGCCAGTATGCCGGCCAACCGTAATAGCGGTAATACTCCTCTTCATATTGTCGCGACACTGGCTTGTGCGACTCAATCGAAGGGCTGTTCTCAATTTGTTTCCGGGTCAGCTTCACGCGCAGGAGTTTTCCAGGCTCGTCGAGGTTGCCGAGCGAGTGGGGCGAGATAAGCACCTGCCGCCCAGGCAACCAGGAGCCTGTGTCCGCGACCACATAGCGAATCGCCCAGCTTTGATCGTCGAAATAAAAGTCTTTCACGTGGCCGATTTCTCCATCGGACGCACCGAGTTTCTCCCCAAACAATTGTTTAATGCTTCGTACCATAATATAGTCCTTTGTTTAAATTGACTGCTGACGGTGACCTGGCGGGCGGAATGCCAGCCAGAGGGTGAAAATCAGGCTCGCGCCTTTAAGAATGGTTTGCAGCCAGGAAGGTTTTGCATTGGCGTCCACAGGTTTGCCGCGCCGGAAGGCCGCCAAGCCCGCCACCAGCACTGCGGCTGATGAAGCGATCGAAGTGAAGGATTTGGCGCGGTCGGCGAACATGCAAACGTCCGCCGTCAACCCGGCCAGATTCCCGGCCATCTCGGCGCGGTTAAGTTCACTTTCGGCAAGCAAGAGCTGTTTCCGCAATTCGAGCGGCTTCAAGCGAGGATTTCTTCCAAACATGCGCGATCCTTTCGAAGTTGGTCCAGTGAGGCGGAAAACGACTCCCAGTCACGCAGCAACCCAGTGAGTCGGCGGCAAAGCCAAACTCCGGCTGCGCCATAGAGTCCGGTTAATGTGAGGAGAACGGCCACGGGTGAGCCAGCCCAGAACAAAACCACGATGGCAGCCGTCAACGTCATGCCTTGCGAGCAGACCAAACGCGGCCACGCCCAGGGCCAAAAGAAAGGCCTGCAGGAGGCGTTCGCGCCCCTCCTGCACTTCCACCGTCAACAGTTCGAGCCGGTTTTCCCCGATGGTCAACAGCCGGCGCGCGAAGTCCTTCGAGCTCGCGGCCAGTTGACTGACGCTGACAGAGGCTTCTTCCATAACGCGCTCAATCGCGATTACAGGAGCACCGGCGGGCGACGAGATAACCCACGAGCGCTCCGACTCCGACCCCGATGGCTATGGCTTGATAGGGATGCTCATGCACGGCTTCGTCGGCCGCTTTGGCGCCTTCGACCGCTTTGGCGCGGACACGTCCCGCGATTTCCTTGGCGCGTTCCAGCGCGACGGTCAGACGCTTGCGGGCTTCCGCAACTTTCTCTCCGGCCACATCGGCGGTGGCGGTCATCAAAGCGCGCGCGTCTTCGGCGATCGTGCCCAGGTCATTACCGATATCTTGTGTAGGTGTATTCATATTTTTCTGTCGTTTCTATTTGTTTGAGTTATTCAGTGGTAAATTTTCCGCGTCGGCCAGATGGGCGGCTTCCGGCGAACTGGCCACCTTCAATACCGAGTTTCTTCCGCCAAACGGGTTGGGCACGGTTTCTCTGGCTAGCGGGTCGGGCATCCATTGACCGTCCACCACCAGGCAGTATTCGTAGGTGCCGGGTGCCAGTTCCGTATCTTTGAGCCAATGACCTTGGCCTGCCGGATGCATGGCTTTGGTGGCGGGCTGCCACTGGTTGAAAGTTCCGGCGACGCACACCTTTGTAGCCGTGGGATGAGTGAATTCAAAGCGAACGCGCATGAGCTGGGGGCCGGGGCCAGGGACGTTGTCGTGGTTGCGATTGTGTTTCATAGTTGGTGATTCATTTTGAACGGTTGACTTTCGATTTTCAAAAAATGTTGCATGTCACGCCGCTAATAATACGGCGGAAACATTGTCAATGCTATGGGTGTTACCCCACCCAACCTTCCAGCACTCAGTCGGATTTCGGCGGCAATGACTTCAAACCTCCCAGCGCTCCCAAAATGGTCTTTTGCACCGCCGGATTGTAGAGATTCCCCAAGTGCCCGCCCTGCGCGAATACGGTCAATTGTTTCGGGGCAAACGTGGCGCGCAGCCAGGCCAGGTCCTCGTCCGCGAGCAGAAAGTCATTTTGATTGACTATAACGCGGATGTTGGGATTTGCGCGCAGACCGGCATCATACGTCCGCAAATCACCGGCTTTCTCCATCGCTTCCGCCACCGGTGAGGCCATGCCCCTGGCCCGATAATAGGGGACGGCAAATTTCGCAAAGTAATCCTGGTAGGAATACTGAAGGATTTCCTGATAAGCCGGATCCCGCCTCCAGCTCCGCATCGGGTGTCGCAGGACTCCCTGATTGTTTCGGCGCTGACTGCTGAAAATAATATCCCGCAGCATGAACCGAAACGTCAGTCCGATGAGAAACTTGGACTCAATGGCGTTGAATGGCAGCGAGGTTTGCGGCGTGATTTTGTTCTTGCTCATGGCGGCCATCTTCAAAAAAGTGTTGTCGATGTTGTCGGTTCGTTCGGCTTCCGGCCAGGACAGGGGCGCCCGATAATATGCGTCCAACTGGGAAATCCCATGCAGTAACCGGACTGGGGTGTTAATGGCAACGTAGCGGTCAAACTTCATCAACGGCAATGCGTTCGTCGGCTCGGTGGACGCGACGTACAAAGAATCGAATGCGCCCATGGAATAGCCCATCAACGCTTTCTGGCCCAGGCGCCCCGGATACAACGTCCTCAATCGGTGATCCATCTCGGTCAAAGCGACGTGCAAGTCGTGGCCATCGACCGGCAGATAAGCCGGCATGGCCGCGGTCGAGGCGTGCTCCATGAACTCAGAGTTGAAAGGGCTGCTGATGCACACGGCGGAAAAGCCGTTCGAGTAAACCAACTCGGCCAGCGCCAGGGATGTTTCAGCCAGTCGATGGGAGCCAAGGCCGGGTATAATGTAAACCACGGGCGCTTTTCCCGGTTGCAACCAAAACGTGAACTTTAATCTGCGGCCCGTGCTCGGAATCAGAACCGACCGGGTCGTGCCTCGATCTGGGAAGCCAGGGTCTTTGTAGGTAAAGAAGACCGATTCGAGGGTTTCCAAGGAGGCTTCGTCCTGTTTTCCCTTCACTTGAAAATCCGCCACCCGGTTCTCCCGCACGAACGTCCACGCATACTGGATTTCGGCATACGGATCCATTTCGGCCTGACTGAAGCGCACCGATTCGCGCACGGTATCGGCAAAATCGTTATACATGACCGCGTAGGTGAAATAAGTGTAGGGGCCGAGATAGGTCAGCGGATTGTTCGCGTCAAATTTGTAGGGAGAGATGTAGAGCAACGGATTGGCGGCCGTGTCCGCGGCCCAGCCAACCGTATCCCGTTCATTGCTCGGCCCCAGAATGGGCAGCATCAGAAAACAGGAAGGCTTCCAGCCCCACTGGCCAAACGTCTGGCCAAAATCCGCGTCCGATTTCAGAATGTGCCATTTAAGCGCCACATCGAAAAACCCGCCCACTCCGACCGTCGTGTTGCAAACGAAACGGTAGGATTCGTCGCGTGCTCCGGTCCACTTTCCCTGGAGCAAGTTGTTGATCGCCCGTCCCGGGTACACGAGGTTCCTGCCCATATTTCCGAATCCGGTTCGGACCGGTTTCACGACCACAAACCGATAAAGCTTGCTCGTCGGCTTGATGACGTCGGTCATCAACCCTTTATTGAAGGCCCACATCGCCCGATTCCATGGTTCGATGGGGTCGGGAACGGATTTGGGCAGAACAACGGTCTGCGCCGCCGGCGAGTTCGTGACTCCTACGGCTGGCTGCTGCCCGCGTGCAAACGGCAAGAAGCACAACGGCAGAATTAACAGCGCCCAACCTCGAAGAATACGGCCCAATCGACTTTTCAATTTACCCGCCTTTCCGGCCATGAGAGACAAAACTTTGGGGCTTATTGGCGGAATGACATCGTCGTTCATCACATGACAATAGATTGGAAAACGCTTGGGCGCTATGGGGTGTTTTCCCCATAGAAGAGCACCCCATGGCGCTCGCACCTGCCGGAACGATGCTGATTCCCGGTAGGGTGAGACTCCGTCGAACCCCGACTCGATTTAGTCACAGCTCGACAGAGTCTCGCTCTACCGAGCCATATCCGATACCAACCTCGGGGGCCAAGTCTTGCCCCTACGCAAATAGTCCGTGAATGCAGATCTTCCAGGCGCGTTGAATAATTGATTTTTTAGTAGTATCAGAATATATGAAACTGGCTAAACTGCAAGAAACCAAGTCAACGATTCGCTTCAGCGCCAAGCTGTTTCGGCCTAAGGCAACCGATAAGTTTGGATCGCGGACCCTTCTAACTCTGCCCAAGAACGCGAGTGCGAAGCTTCCATCACGAAGCATGACGATGGTCGAGGGCACCATCAATGGCTTCCCTTTTCGAGACGCTCTCGAACCAGACGGCAAAGGAAGCCACTGGCTCAGCGTTGACAAAGCGCTGCACAATGCTGCCGGCGCAGACGATGGAGACACGGTCACGGTGGAGATTACGCGCGTCGGAGAAGAACCGGAGATCAGGGTGCCAATGGATCTACACGCAGCCCTTGCAGCCGCCCCGCTGGCGCAGGCGTTGTGGGCGAAAATCACACCCATGGCGCGGCGGGACTGGATTCTCTGGATAAGCTCAGCCAAGCAACCGGAAACGCGCAGGGGCCGGATCGAGAAAGCGTGCGACATGCTGGCATCTGGAAAGCGGCGAGTGTGCTGTTTTGGCGGTCTAAATTGGCTTAGGAAAGATCACCCAACAGCAGGCGAAACATGGCTTCCGTTGCCGGACTCGCCCAGAATAGTGGACAGTGGCTAGTGATTAGTGGCCAGTCAGACGCCATTCTAACCACTGGCCACTAACCACTAATTCAGGGAAACAGGGACCCGCAATTATTGCGCAACAATCTTAATTACATGCGTCACGGGCAGAAAGGCCGCATGCACCGCCGCCACCAAAGCATCGTGTTCCCTTTCGGCGTCGCCCACCACCTGGTCGGTTTGGGCGGCGACTTGCGCCATCGTTGGCCGGCGGTTGACGGTGGCAGGGCGGAACAACTGCTTCATTTCTTTGGTTTCATAAGCCTGCTTGGCCGCGACCGCCGCGTCCACTTTGGCAAAGGTTGCACTGAAGGGATTGGCGGGGAATTCCGCCGCCAGATTGATGCCTTTGGCCAATCGCTCCGCCGGGAAGGTTTTGCTCTCGCCACCCCATGTGATCTGGTATTGGCTGGCATTGCCGCTTTTAACCACCAGCGTCAGCCGGTTCAATTCCTGATTGAAAGGCACAAAGGTCATTCCAGAACGAATGCTGTCGTCTGAATCAAGGCCATCCCGGCCGCAGACAGGATAGGAGACTGCCGCCTGACCTTCCGGCGCGCAGGCACAGAACGGATAGCGGCTGCTTTCAATTTCATATTCTCCCGCCTTGGCCGAAACTACTTGATGACCTTTTGAGACCTTCATCTTGTTCTTCTTCAAATCCACCGAGAATGTTCCAATGTCGCCGTCCAGTCCGAGCGCTTTCAAATAAGCATACGCCATCAACGTATGCCCGGCCCAATGCGGATGCACGCCGTCGTTGCCGGGAATGCCGTAATTGGCGCCATATCGCTGGCTTCCCAAAAATCCACCGGTCAGCATCGGCCAGAAAACATCGGCAAATCCGACATGTTCTTTCTGGGCGAGTGTCACGTCAATGTTGCGCAATTGGCACAAACTCAAATTCAAATCCTCCACGGTGCCGTTGGCGGACTTCACCCAGCCCGGCGTTTTGCTCACGTCACCAGGCGCGCCGAGAACCACTCGGACGCCGTGCGCTTTGAAAGCTTCGACCATTTTCATCGAATTCGACTCATAGGCCTGCCCAATGCGATCTTGGTAGGGACGATACTCGAAATCGTTCATACCGTAAGCAGTCGTGGCAACGGTAGGATGGAAGCGCAAACAATCATTGGTCATGCGCGCCAAAAAACCCGGCACTTTTTCACCGCTCCAGCCAAATTGGCGCACCGAGACTTGGAGTTGTGGAACACACATCGTCAGGTAATCCTCCATGAGGCGCGAATACATTTTCTGTTCGGTGATCGAATCACCGCAAATCGCCAGATGGTCTCCCTTTCTTAGGACCAGTCTGGAGGGCGCGGGCGCTTTGAGCGGTTGATATTTTTCAAAATAAACGTCGTCGGGTTTCGGCTCCAGCAGTGGCGATGCGACCAACGTAAATTGAACGAGTCCGAAAAAGAAAATCAGTTGTGCGCGCAAAAGTGAGCTGAAAAGGTTTGTTTTCACACGCCGGTCTAAAGCTGGAGTCATGATTTCATCCCCCGCAAAACAGAGGATCGAATCGCGCTGTTCAACCACGCGAGCTTGATTTCGAAGAACAATTTCACTTCTGAGGTCTGTTTTCATGCCACGAGATTAGCCAATTTGGGACCGCTGGCAAGCGTTTGTGATAGGTTATGAATGATTCAATCAGCACGCTCCTATGGACCTGACGAAGTTGGGCTGGAATGCGCGCCTCAACCAGCAGTTCGCGCCTCACCTTGCCAAGGGCCTGATTCCCGCTCGCGTGGCGGTCGAGGATAAACATTTCTTCCGCGTCTGGACCGCGGATGCGGAACTTCTGGCGCAAGTCACCGGCCATTGCCTCCACGGAGCACGCGGGTTCAATGCAAAACTTCCCAAGGTCGGGGATTGGGTCGCCGTAAAGCTCGTGGCCAACGAGGAGAAGGCCATGATTCATGCCATCCTTCCACGACGCACCCAACTCTGCCGCAAGATGACGACCGACCGCGGCAGCACGGAGCATATCCTGGCCACGAATATCGACACGGCGTTCATGGTGACCGCCGCGGACGGGAGCTTCGACGGTGCGTGTCTGGAGCAGATGCTGGCCATGGCCCACGAAAGCGGCGCACGCCCGGTGGTCCTTCTCAATAAAATCGATTTGTGCGACGACCTTGATGCAAGGCTCGCGGACGCCACTCGCGTGGCCGGCGACGCGTTAGTGCTCGCGGCCTGTGCGCTCACCGGGCGGGGCGTGAAGAGATTGGCGCAACTGATCAAGCCCGGCGACACCGCCGTGTTCATCGGCACCTCGGGTGTTGGCAAGTCGAGCCTCATCAACCGCCTCTATGGGGAAGACATCCAGGCCACGGTCGAAGTCCGCAGCAATGACTCCAAAGGCCGGCATACCACTTCGTGGCGCGAGATGATTTTCCTCCCGCAAGGCGGCGTGGTCATCGACACGCCAGGCATGAGAGAATTCCACACTTGGATCGCCAGTGCAGGATCGAAGCAAACCTTTCCCGAAATCGACGCGCTGTCTGTGCGCTGCCATTTCCGCGACTGCACCCATACGAAGGAGAATCAGTGTGCGGTGGTCGAAGCGCTCGCCGCCGGCACGCTGCCGCGCGAGCGGTATGACAGTTTCCGCAAACTCCAACTCGGAATCCGCTACCTGCGCCAAACGGAAAAGAGAGCCGCCTGGCCAAAGCGTAAAAAGAGCGGCCGCGGGGCCCATGGCGTGTTCAGCAAGAAGGATTGAACCGCCCCTTTTCTGATAATAAGGGTATCAATACGGTGGACTTGTGCGACAATGAGCCGTGGGTTTTCCATCGTGAATATTTCATCCGCCATTTTTGACTGTAGCGCGCCGGATTTAGCTTCGTGTCCGGACGAGTTGCTGCCGGAGTTCGCCTTCATCGGCCGCTCGAACGTCGGCAAGTCCTCGCTGCTGAACATGCTGGCGGGGGAGCGGGGATTGGCCCGCGTCTCGCCCACACCGGGGTTCACCAAGCTCATTAACATCTTCACCATGAACCAATGTTGGCGGCTGGTGGATCTGCCGGGATATGGCTACGCCCACGTCGCGCGGGAGGACAAGGCCCGTTTCAACCAAACCGTGAACGATTACTTGGAGAATCGCCCGAACCTCTGCCTGGTCTTTGCGTTGATCGAGTCCGGTCTGGCGCCGCAAGAAATAGATCTGGAGTTCGTGGAATGGCTCGTGCGCCACGCCGTGCCGTTCGTCTTCGTGTTCACCAAGACCGACAAGGTGTCCACCGTCACGGCGCAGACGAACATCGCAGCTTTTACAGATCGCATTTCGCCGTGGTTCGAAAAGCTGCCGGCGATGTTCACCTGTTCCGCAGCGACCCGGCAGGGCCGGCAAGAGTTGCTCAGGGTAATCGACGACGAGATGACGGCCATAAACACCGCGGCAAATCCGGCACGGGTGCCTCCCGAAAGCTCACCAAACCTAAGCCTGGAAGCGCGCGTTCGGGAAAACCGAAAACGGCGTCCCGACCTCAACCGCCCCTGGTAAGCTCGTGCCTATCAGATTGAGTTGATGCCGAAAATCTGGCCACCGCGCTCATTGATTGTCAACTCTACCTGCTCATGATCTTCACCGCCGCTTCCTTCAACCCGCCGGCTTTCGCCCGGAGCCAAAGCGTCCCAGGTTGGCCGGCTTTGGCGCGGATGATGACTATTGCCTTGCCGTTAAACGCATTCCGGGCTGGTAATTGAAATGGCTCGAAACTGGTCGCGTCGCCATTGTCGGTCGCCACGATTTCCCCGGGGCCGTCCAACTCGAACGTCACCCGGTTCGCGGCCCGCGGCGCGGTGATGCCGTCTTTGTCGCCCACGGTGACCGTGATGTAGGCCAGGTCCCGTCCGTCGGCCTGAAGGCGGGTCCGATCGGCTTGCAGGGAGAGTTGCGTGGGCGCGCCGGCCGTCTTGACAATGTCGGTGGCCCACTCGTGGCCGTTCTTATAAGCGACAACTTTCAGCGTGCCGGGATTGTAAACGACATCGTCCCAGTGCAGGCGATATTCGAACCGTCCCTTTGTCTTTCGTCCGAGCGACTTGCCATTGAGGAACAACTCAGCGGAATCGCCGGAGGTATAGACATGCACCGGCGTGATCTGTCCGGCGCGCTCCGGCCACGACCAATGCGGCAGAATATGCGCCATGCGCAGTTCCGGCCGCCAGCGGGCTTGGTAAAGGTAAAAGCGGTCCTTCTTGAGTCCCGCCAGATCGACAATGCCGAAATAGGAACTGCGGGAGAGGCAGATGATGCGGCCGTGTTTGTCCAATTCCTCCTGCATGCGCGCGCGTTCTTGCGGGTCGGTAAAGTTGGCCGCGCTGTTGAGTTCCTCCTCGTCATAAGGTGTCGGTTCGCCCAGGTAGTCGAAACCGGTCCAGACGAATTCACCGCAGCAGGATGGGCAACCGTCCTGGGCCTTGAACTCCCAATCGGGCGGCATAGCCCAGGGCGGAGCATACAAGTCATAGGAACTCACTTGGAAATTGGCCAGGCCGTTGCTCTTGTTGGTGGTGACGGGGAAGAAATACTCGCCGCGCGAACTGACGCAGGAGGCAGTCTCGCTTGCAAACAAAGGCTGGTTGGGGTTGGTTTTTTTACGGAAGTTGGCGTAGGAGACCGCCTGGTAATTGCAGCCAAAGACATCCACGTGATGGTGGAAATCGTTAAGGGCGGATAGGCCGGCGTGGGAAGCACAGGTGGTGGGGCGGGTGGGGTCTTCCGCATGGGCGATGGCGGTCAATTCCGCGGCGATGGCCCAACTGGCGGCCATGACGTTGGTGTTCTCGGAATGTTGGTCGGGGATTTCGTTGCCCATGCTCCAGAGAATGACGCACGGATGGTTGCGGTCCCGGCGCAGTTGCGCCCGCCAATCCTTCTCGTGCCAGGCATCAAAGAGAAGGTGGTAATCGTTGGTGCATTTGGCTATGCGCCAGCAATCGAAGGATTCGTCCATGACAACCATGCCCATCGAGTCGCACAGGTCCAGCAACTCGGGCGCCGGCGGATTGTGGCTGGTGCGAATCGCATTGCAGCCCATCTCCTGCAAAATGTTGATCTGCCGCCGCAACGCGCTCACGTTGATGGCCGCGCCCAATGCCCCCAGATCATGATGATCGCACACCCCGTTCAAAGGCACCCGCCGCCCGTTGAGCAAAAATCCGTTGGTCGCGCTGAATTCAATCGTCCGAATCCCAAAGGGCGTCTCACACCGATCCACCAACTTCCCGTCCCGCTCGATCGACGTCACCACCACGTAACGATTCGGCGTTTCGATGCTCCACAGGCGCGGCATCTTCACGGTCGCCCGGCTTTCATTGGTCGCCGTTTGGCGCGGGCCGATCTTCAAGGAAACCGTTTCCGTCCCGGCGGCGGAACGCCCTTTGGCCCCGCCGGCCCCAAGCTCGTAAATCTCATTCTTGACGGTCACCTCCGCATCCGCGTCCGATTCATTCTCCACCTGCACGCGCACGTTCACCCCGGCCGACCGGGCGCCCACTTCAGGAGTGGTCACATAAACGCCCCAATGCGCGGCGTGGACGGGCGCCGTCTTGACCAGCCACACATTGCGGTAAATGCCGCCCCCCGGATACCACCGCGACGAATTCGGCGGGTTGTCAAGACGGATGGCAAGGACATTGTCCCCGCCAAACTTGATCCCCGGTGTCAAATCGACCCGCCAGGAGGCGTAACCGTAAGGCCAGCCGCCGATAAAATGGCCATTGAGCCAGACCGTCGCGTAGGCCATCGCGCCATCCACGTCCAGACAAATGCGCCGCCCCTGGTCCGACGCGGGAATTTGCACGTGCCTCCGGTACCAGGCCGCGCCCCACCACGGCAGCTTGCCCGTTTCACCGGGGTATTCCTGTTTGAACGGCCCTTCCACGCCCCAATCATGCGGCAGGTTCAACAACCGCCAGTGGCTGTCGTCAAAACCATCCCGCGCGTAAGAAACCTCCCCGCCCGGATCCCCCGCCGGCTTGGTCTTCGCGGCGAACACCGCATTGGCCGTAAATTCAGCGCCCGTTGCCTCCACCCAATCCTTGATGCCGCCGTAGTCGAGTTTTCCATCCGTCCCGACCGGGTCGCCTTTAACAAACCGCCAGCCGTCGTTCAGGGAAATCCGTTCGCCGGGCGAAATCGGCTGCGCCGCTGCCTTGCAAAAAACGCAGACCGCCAACGATGTAATCAGGAACAGTCCGCCCACCCCGGCAAGGGATAAGACGGCCTTCACCCGCAGTTGTGTCGGTGTATTACTCATCATTTTATGACGTTCCTTGTAACGCAACGGATGGCCTTCTGTCTATAGAAGTATTTCACCCGCCAAGCAGAGGGTAGAGCAGGCGAAGTGGAGCGGGCGGATTTAACTGACCGTAATTGTCGCTTCCGCTGCTGCCAATACTGGCTTTCAGTCCGTGCCGTGGAACCCGCTGTTCCAAACCAAATCCTCCGCCGCCTTTACGGCAGTCCGAGGCGGTAGAACTTGGCTTGACCTGACGGCGTGTTGGTATCGATGAACGTCCCCATGCCATTGACTGCGGCGGTGTTGGTGGCCAGGGGACGCCAGTTGGCCGGGGAAGCCAGATTCGTCGTCGCCTGCAATACATAATTGGAGCCGGGCATTCCGGTGTATTGGAGTTGCACGGCCTCTCCGCCGCCAAGGCTTAACGTCACGGGCGGCAGCACCGCCGTCACTACAATCACGGCGCTGGTGCTTGAGCCGAACGCGTTGGAGAGGATCAGTTGATACGTGCCGGACTGGCCCGCGCTGAAATTGTCCAGCGGCAGTTCAGCGCCAAATGCGCTGATTTTCCGAATGCAGTTGTCACCCGTGTCGGCTAGGTACACGTTGCCGGAAAGGTCCGTCGCCACCCCGTACACTTCACTCAACTTGGAGTTGGTCGCCGGACCGCCGTCGCCGGAATAGCCCAGCCCGGCGTTGCCCGCCACGGTGCTGATGATCCCTTTGACGTTGACTTTGCGCACGTGTTCGGTTCCGTCGGCAATGTAGAGGTTGCCCAAGGCATCGACTGCCACGCTGGCCGGTGATTCCATGAACGCGCCGGTGGCCGCGCCGCCATCGCCGTAGTAACCGGCGTTCCCGCTGCCTGCCACCGTGCTAATGACACCACTCACCGCCACCTTGCGAATGCGTTTGTTGCCGCTGTCCGCGATGAACAGATTACCCACGGCGTCCACCACCACGTCCGCCGGAGAAGACAGGCTGGCGTTGGTGGCCTGGCCGCCGTCGCCGAAGAAGACGTTGGCTCCATTGCCGGCGACGGTGCTAATGATGCCGTTGGTGGCGACTTGGCGGATGGCGTTGTTGCCCTGATCGGCTATATAAAGATTGCCCGAGGCGTCCACCGCCACGCCCACCGGGCTGGAGATGTTGGCGTTGGTGGCCGCGGCGCCGTCTCCCCAGTAACTCGGGAATCCGTTGCCGGCCACCGTGGTGATGACGCCATGGGTGTCCATCCGGCGAACGCGGTTGTTGTCCTCATCCGCAATATACAAGTTGCCCCAAGCGTCCACCGCTACGGCCGCCGGGTTCTGAAATTGGGCGTTGGTGGCTGGTCCGCCGTCGCCCGAAAAGCCGAGCGTCCCGTTGCCGGCCACGGTGCTGATGATTCCGCTGGCATTAACATGGCGCACACGGCCATTGGCCGAATCGGCAATGTAGAAGCCGCCCGCCCCATCCACGGTGACAGGCCCGGCGTAGAGCGTGGCATTAGTCGCCATTCCCCCATCGCCGGATTCGCCGTTGCCGCCGTCGCCGGCCACTGTCGTAATGATGTCCGGCAAGGCCGCACCGTTAAGCTCCCACAGGTAGAGATACGGGCTGGTGCCGCTGGTCGTTGCGTTCAGGGTGACGTCGCTCCCCACGACGGCCGTCAGGCTGCCCGCCGGGATCGAAGCGCCCGGCAGGGTTCCAACGGACAATACGGCGACGCTGCTGGTGACGCTGCCACCAGCGTTGCTGATGACCACATCGTAATTTCCGGCGTTGGTGGCCGCAAAAGCGGGCAGCGTCAAAATTGGCCCCTGAGCAGAAACATTTAAATTAGAGCTATTAAACTGCCAATGGTAGAAGAGCGGACCGACGCCGGCAGTCGCGACGCTTAAAGTTGCCTGGCTTCCGAGATAGACCGCCTGGCTGACGGGTTGACGGGTTATGGCGGGCGCTGCCGGGGGCAGGTTGGAAGGATAGAAGATACCCACCGAACGCTCGCCGGTGCTGATAAAGATGCGCCCACGCCGGTAGGGGTCCAGGGCCACTTGATACGCATTGCCGAAGCGATAGTTTGGCCCCGTGACTTCGTTCCAGGTGGCGCCGTTGTTGGCCGAGTAATAAATTTTGTTCCAGGCGTCGTTCATCGTCTGGCCAAGCACGACGACGTCGCCGTTGAACGCGTCCACAGCCATTACGTTTGTAAAGCCTGGAACCCAAGTCCAATTGGAGCCGCTGTTGACGCTGTGCGCCAGGCCTTGGGAACCACCTTCCACCGCGATCCAGATATTGCCGCTGAGGCCGTGATCGGACACCATCATCACGCCTTGCCAATCAGAATAGTCGCCTGGCACTATCGCGCCGGTTGCCCCGGTCGTTTGCGTCCAGGTTACTCCGCGATTGGTCGAAATAAAGAATCCACCGCCAGAATTTGTCGCCGGTGGGGCCGAAGGAAAGGCCGCCCGACTGAACAAATAGCGCACGTCGGCGTTGGTGGCGTCTCGATCCAGGTACACGAACGTGTATTGAAAGGCGCCGAGAAACGTTCTGCTGGAAGGGTACCAACTGCATTGGGTGAAGGAGGCCCCGGCGTCGGTCGTCCGATACACTCCGCCCGCATTCACGCCTGTGTTGCCTCCGATCAAGACTAGGAAATCATCGGGATTATCCAGGGAATCCATCGCATCTTCGATGACCGCCCCGCTGGTGCTGGTCGGCAACCCGACGGAAGCCGGAAGGTACCAACTGGCCCCGTCGTTGGTGGTCGCGTAGAGGCGCCCCTGGCTGGTGAGTTCAGAGCCGCCGGCGAAAATGACACGGTTGTAGCCGTTGGTGTAGCACGACAATGCGCGGTGCGCATACTGAGTCACATCGCTCTGGAAAAACTCATGGGCCATCGACACTGTATTGCCGCTGAATCCTCCATCGGTGACAATGGCTCCGCCCAGATCCATGCAGGGGATATAGAGGCGATTGGAATCCGTGGGATGAAAGCAAACTTTCCAAGTGACGACCTCCCCGATGCCATTGACTATATATTGCCAGTTGGTCCCGCTGTTGGTGGTGGCGATCGGGCCGTAGCCTCCCCCTCCGTACCAAAAGTTGGTGTTGTTTACGTCTTGGATCAGACTCGTGGGCCGCCATTCGAATGTGGTGGTACTGGCCCATTGCGGTATAGGGAGGCCGGGTGCGTAAATGAAGGGCATGGTCGAGAAGGTTACGCCCTCGTTGGCGCTGATCCGGGTGTTGCCGTATTCATCTCCCACTAGCAGCCGGCCATCCTGCAAAACGGACGCGGTATTGAGCACCAAGCCGTTGTCCCCGATGCCGTTTGTGTAAGATGAGTATAGGTCGGTATAGGTGTAAGTCGCGGTGTTGTTCCAGCTCGTCGCGGTGATCTTCTGGATCAATTTCTTGGATCCATTGATGCCGGAATAATACACGGTCCCATCAGTTCCGCGCGTGACACGATAGACAAGTGAGTAGGTGTTTAATTGCGTCCAACTAGTCCCATGATTGACCGACACCCATAAGCCGTTGTCACCCCCTGCGAATATTTGGTCGGGAAATGAGGGATGAATATAGATAGAAGAAAAGATGATATTGGTGGGTAACGCGGTATTGAGCGTCCACGTGCTGCCGGCGTCCGAGGATCTCCAGAACCCGTAAGCGCGGGTGCCTACAAACGCCTCCGAGTCGTTTGTGGGATGGAAGATGATGCACTCGCCCCCGACCCGCTCGTTGTCGCCCCCGGATAACCACACATTCGTCAATGTTTGCGTCCAGGTCGCTCCGCCGTCGGTCGATTTCCAGACCCCGCGCCCTTGATCGCTCGCCGGCTGAGTGCCATAGCCGCACGCCATCAGGATCAGGTTGGAGCTTGAGCCGGCGGTCTGCGGCACGGCGACGCCCTGCGGGACCAACGCCGCTGACGTGACCATATTGCTGCACAAGAACGTCCACAGATTGGCCTGGTTGTCGCTACTGTAGATGCCACCGCCGTCGGTGCGGGCGATCAAACGGCCGCTCGGATGCTGGACGATCCCCGTCAGAAAGCCCCCGTCCTGCATGTTGATCTGGGTAAAGTTGCCGGGGATCTGGGGACGGCGCTTACAGTTACGCATAAAGCCAGCGTGATCAGCAAAACGCCTAATCCGGGATTTGAATAATAAAACCTCTTGTACATAACGTGCCGTCTATCTTGGCAGGATTTTGCCTCTTCACAAGAGGTTCTTGCAGGTTTAAGTGTTGCCATTTCTTGTCACTTGGGCTGCAAGGCATGGTTAGTGATGATTCACCAATTCCTCGGGTCTCGCCAACAAGCTTCAGTTTCTTCCCGTGTCATATGTCCTCCACTGCGAGCATGAAATGGCTCCGTCCGGGATGCGGGTCGCAGCCGCATTGAGATTTATCGCGCGAGCACTGTGTGAGGAACCCCCTGACACAATATTACTCATTTTCCTGACTATCCAACCGACGAGCAGTGATCTATTCTACTTACGTCGATTGGAATGAGAGGAACAAGACTTTTGCAGCAATGTTCAGGTAGCGGCACGTTTCTTCAGCGGGGTTCCCCACCCCCACCTCCTTGGCGTACGCTACCTGGACATTCTGCTTTGAGTGCTCCCAAAAGAACCCGGGAGAAAGCGGTTTTCCACGACCGGGGACCACCTTTCAAGCTGTCGTTTCCGACAACTTGTTGGATTATGTTTTGCCGTCTAATCGATTTCGCTTTCGTGTTTGACATTACAGGCCAGGCGTTGCTCAGTCTTTGGATAATTAAATGAAGTACTGCACAATCTTGTGTCTGGCCATCCTCTGCGGGTGCTCAACAATGACCACTCAAGTCGCGCCTCTTGCGTCCCAACAAGTCAGGAACGGGAAATACGCAATTCTTGTTCGCGCAGGAGATCCGGGCATGGACAAGATTCTGTATAAAATCGCAGTCATGGAATTTGGCCAGTTGCTGAACATAGACAAAAATGGGACTCAAATAGACCAGCGCGGGAGATTAGAAATCACATTCGCAAACACTTCGGAAGGCGGATTATTGGATTCAGCGAGCACGATTAGCGCGGCTGATTCAAGGGCAGTTGGTTGGTATAACGGGAACGGATATTGGGGGGGAACAGCATATCCATCGGGGACTTCAACCGCACTTGAGCCTGGAACAATGTTAAATCTGCAAAACAGCACCATGTTAATAACCCTAAAAGATACCAACGGAATTCAATTGTGGACTGCCAGCTATAATTATAATGGCGAATGGGAAATGTCCGGATTTTGGGTTAACACGCCGGACAAAGCTGCAAGGCTGTGCGTCAAACGGTTAAAGGCGCGTATGGAGAGGGACCTTTTTAAGAGCAGCAACAAGTGACGAACTGGCCCGATCCATCTTTGGTGGTGGCAGCATATCCTTCACCACCGGCCAAATTGCCGGCGTTGACCTTGCGGACGCGCAGCCTTTTGCCCGCTTGGCCCGCCCCGTTGCGCCCCGCCGCCCGGGCCTCCTCGCCTTTGGGGCGCCTGATGACCATGTGCGTGTTGTTGCTGCCGGCCACCACGGCTGGTTTCGGACTGCGCCGGGGCGGCCGTGGCGTAATTGAATCCTTCGGCGCGTTTGCGCACGATGCCGCGTCCGATGAAGCGCTCCAGCAAACGCAGCTCGCCGTGATCTTCCGGCGTGACAAAGCTGATGGCATCGCCCACTGCGTGGGCGCGTCCCGTGCGCCCGATGCGGTGGACGTAATCTTCCGAGTGCATCGGGAAATCATAATTCACGACGTGAGAAATTCCGTCCACGTCAATGCCGCGCGCCGCGATGTCCGTCGCCACCAACACGCGCACGGCGCCCGATTTGAAATCCTTCAAAGCCTTCAGCCGCTGGTTTTGCGAGCGATTCGAGTGCAGCGTCGCGGTGCGAATTCCGTTTTGCTCCAGTTGGCGCGCAATGCGATCCGCCCCGTGCTTCATCCTCGAGAAGACCAGCACCATGTCCATTTTCGAATCGCGCAGCAAATGCAACAGCAGCGCCCCCTTCAAATGTTTCGGCACTTCATAAATCAGTTGCGTGACGGTCTCGGCCGGGTTCGAGCGCCGGCCGATTTGCACCAGTTTCGGGCTGCGTTGAAATTCGTGGGTGAGGGCTTCGATCTCCTTCGACAGCGTCGCCGAAAAAAGGAGCGTCTGCCTCTTCGCCGGCAACTGGCGCACAATCTGCCGGATGGAAGGAAGGAAACCCATGTCCAACATCCGGTCCGCCTCGTCCAGCACCAGGAATTGCAGGCCGGAAAAGTTGCCATGACGCCGGCCCATCAAGTCCAGCAGCCGCCCCGGACACGCGATGATCACATCGGTCCCGGCGCGCAGGGCGCGGATCTGCGGCTGTTCCCCAACCCCGCCAAAAACCGTGGCGACGGTGAATGGCAGATGCCGGGCATGGATCCGGGTGTGCTCCTCGATCTGCAAGGCCAGTTCCCGCGTCGGGGCGACCACCAGCACCCGTGTGCCGCGCGGCGAGCCCGCAGGCTGCGCCGCCAGCTTGGTCAGAATGGGCAGCGTGAAGGCTGCGGTCTTTCCCGTCCCGGTTTGCGCGATGCCGATGAGATCGTGCCCGGCCAGTATCAGCGGAACGGCGGCCGCCTGAATGGGCGTAGGTTCGGTGTAGCCAGCTTCCTGGACAGCTTTCAAAATTCTGGCTTCAAGCCCTAACGTGCGAAATGACATCGGTCATAGCATGACATGCCCCCGCCGAATAGCACGCCCAAACACGGAAATTGATTGGGGTGCAGGGCATGGTTTGGATTGTTTATCGCGGTGAATGGCATAATTTTGTTTCCATGAAAACTTCGGCAGAACTGGAAGCGGCGGCGACACTGCAGGTCGCGGCGTTGATGGTCGCGGCGGCGCGTACGGCGCCCAAAACGCGTGGCATCGACAATATCAAGACAGCGGCGATTGAGGATGAACCAAGCAAACGGCAGTTGATCGCCAAGATGCGGGAGATCGCGGCCAACGAAGACCGTCCCGGATTGGCGCGCGACGCGGGCAACATCGAGCGCGCGCCCGCCGTGGTGATCATTGGCGTGGAATCGAACACGGCCGATTTGAATTGCGGGTTCTGCGGGAAGCCGTCCTGCAAGGTCTTGCAAGAGGCTGACGGGGTCTGCGCGTTCAACTCCATTGACCTTGGAATTGCGGCGGCGTCGGCGGCGGAAGTGGCCGGGCGGTTCCACGTGGACAACCGCGTCATGTATTCGATCGGCCGCGCGGCGCTGGATTTGGGCTGGCTGGGACCGAAGGCTAAACAAGCGCTGGGGATTCCGTTAAGTGTCACCGGGAAGAACCCGTTTTTCGACCGACCCGCTCGCTAACGGGCAAATTGCCGGCCTCTGTGCTACCTTTGGCGTGAAAGTGCCGCTACATCCATGAATGCATTGCCTCTGATAGTGGGCGCAGTCGCGGTCTTTGCCCTGGCCTACCGGTTTTACTATGGGTTCATTGTGGCCAAGGCCCTGGCTCTGGACGATTCCCGACAGACCCCTGCCAAGGGTTTGTACGACGGCCAGAATTATATTCCGATGAGCAAAGGGGTTGTCTTCGGGCAACACTTTGCGGCGATCGCGGGCGCGGGGCCTTTGGTCGGGCCGGTTTTGGCGGCGCAATTCGGCTACTTCCCCGGTTTTCTCTGGATCCTGCTGGGTGCGGTCGCGGCCGGGGCGGTCCATGACCTGGTAATCCTGGCGGCTTCGGTGAGGCATGATGGGAAATCGCTGGCCGAGATCGCGAAAAAGGAAATCAGCAACGTGAGCGGTTTCACGGCGTCAATTGTGACGCTGATCATCATCATTTTGACAATCGCCGGCTTGGGTTTGGTGGTTGTTTCCGCGCTGGCCGATAGTTCGTGGGTGACGTTCACCATCGCCTCGACCATTCCCATTGCGATTGCGATGGGGCTGTGGATGTTTCGATTCCGTCCTGGGCGAACGACGGAGGCGACGATTTTTGGCGTGGTGTTGCTGACGGCGACGGTTATTGGCGGGAAGTTCATCGCGGGTTCTCCGCTGGCGCCTTGGTTCAGCTTTGACCATAAGCACTCCACCTTGTTGCTGGCAGGCTACGGCTTTTTTGCGTCGGCTCTTCCCGTCTGGCTGCTGCTTTCGCCGCGGGGCTACTTGAGCTCGATCATGAAACTGGCGGTGTTGGGAATGCTGGGAGTGGGAGTGGTGTTTGTGGCGCCGGAATTGAAGATGCCGGCGGTGACGCCATTCGTGCATGGGGGCGGGCCGATCATTCCCGGGACGCTCTATCCGTATTTGTTCATTACCATCGCCTGCGGAGCGATCTCCGGGTTCCATTCGCTGGTCAGCTCTGGCACAACCGCAAAAATGATCATGGCGGAGTCTCACATGAAATCCGTCGCGGCGGGAGCGATGCTGGTGGAGGGGCTGGTGGCGATTCTGGCGTTGATCGCGGCGTCGAGCTTGTTTCCCCTGGATTATTTTCAAATCAACGTGCCGGCGGAGAAGTTCGAGCGGGTTCTGCCGCAATTGCAGGCGATGGGATTCACGCACGGGGAATTGAGCAACTTATCGGCGGCGGTAGGCGAGAAAATTGCGGGGCGCACCGGAGGCGCCGTCTCGCTGGCAGTGGGCATGGCCCAGATTTTTTCCGCCGTGCCGGGGCTGAAATACCTGCTCTCCTATTGGTATCATTTTGCCATCATGTTCGAGGCGTTGTTCATCTTGACGACGATCGACGCGGGGACGCGCATTGCCAGATTTATTTTGCAGGAATCCTTGGGGAAGGTTTATCGGCCCTTTGCGAGGACGACGTGGCTTCCCGGCAATTTGATCACCAGTTTCCTGGTGGTGTTGGCGTGGGGTTATTTTCTTTACACCGGCACCATCTCGACGCTGTGGCCGATGTTCGGGGCCGCCAACCAGTTGCTGGCGACGCTGGCGCTGGCCGTGGGGACTTCGTATTTGATCAACCACGGCAAGGCGAGGTACGCGGCCATCACGGTGGTCCCAATGCTCTTCGTGGGGGTGACCACCATGACGGCTGCGGTCGAGAATATCCTGAATATTTACATCCCGCAGATGTCGGAGTCCCTGACGCGCTTTCAGGGGATCATCAATATCCTGCTCACGGCCCTGATCCTGGTGTGTCTGGTCGTCGTGCTTGCGGACGCGGCGCCACGATGGTTCAAGAAGGAGTCCCGCCGCCAGCCGGTTTCGGTGGAAACCGCCAGTTCAATTTTTTGAGCGCGGCGCGCCGTTTAGGCTCGCGGGCAAACAAATAGGAGGATGCGGCGCATGATTTCGAAGCCGAGAATCCCCCTGGTCCGACGGTTCAGTTTACCAATCTTGAATTCGACGAGCTTCGTTATCACACAAGAAACCTCTCCTTTTCATGGAAGGCGCACAACCGGGCGGCCGAGGAGAAACGATGGCGCAATGAATGTTGGCGAAGAATGGCTGGAAATCGGGAAGCCCGGGATCCAGGAATCAATGGGGCGTATGCTTGGTTGCTGGCCGGAGAGGCGTAGAAGCCCGCTTGACATCCCCCTGGGCAAGTTTCAAGCTCAGTATACGAATACTCTTAGAAAGGATTGCGACTTGAGGCATTTTTGCATCGTATCGAAAAGACTGGTTTTTCTGTTGTTGCTGGCTTTTGGATTTGTCTGGTCCGGCAATGCGCCCGCTCAAACCCAGGCCGTTCGACTGGCCTTGATTGCCGAAACCGCTGATGCCGCGGCAGCCTCGGACGTATTGACGGCGCGGCTCTCCACCAATTCCCAAATCCAGTTGTTGGAGCGCAACGAAATCGAAAAAGTCTATCGCGAGCAGGGCCTCTCGGCGATGAATACGGATTACGTGAAGTTGGGCCGGATTCTCGGCGCGGACGGCTTGCTGATGCTGCATCTTTCGAAGGGAGGCGACTCTCGACGGCTCATGGTGCGGTTGGTGGCGGTCAAACCTGGAGTGACGCTACGCCAACTTGAGTATCCCTGGCCCTTGGATAACCAACTCCAATGGGCCGGAGTGGTGGCAACACAATTCCAACCCCTGTTTCCCAAACTAGCCGTTCTGGCCAAGGATGCGCTGGCAATTTCCATCTTGAATCTGCGGTCGGCGGTGGCTTCAGTCCAGGGAGAAACACTCGAGCGCGAATTGACCGAACTGCTCTACGACCGATTGATCAACGAAAAAGACGTCTTTGTGCTCGAACGCAGGCGCATGGAACTGTTGGACGTTGAAAACCAATTGAATGAAACCGAGGAGAAGTCGTTTTGGAACGGCAGCTTTTTGCTCGAAGGCGTGATTGACAAGGCGGGCGTCCAGAAAGATGTGCTGACCATCGAGACCATGCTGACGCCGCCGGACAAGAAGGATGTCCTTGCGGTGCAAGCCTCCGGCATGCGCACGAACCTCCCGGCGGTTGTCAATGATTTGGCTTCCAGAATTCTGACGGCGCTCAAGAAGCAAAGCGGCCCCGTGGCGTGGAACCCGCCGGCGGAAGCCGACCGCTATTTTGCGGAGGCGCAGTGGATGTTAAAATGGCGCATGTTTCAAGAAGCGAAGTCGGCGGGCGAGGCGGCGTGGGCCTTGGGCAAACAGAATGAGGAAGTGGCGAAACTTAGGATCAAGGCCTATCAGGGCTGCGCCGGCGACCCCGGAATGTGCATTGTGAACTGTGAGGAAAGGCGTGTTGTGTTCGGACAACCGCTCAATCTGCATGTCAATAATCCCAGTGAGGCGGCCACCTGCGCCAGCGCGCCCGAGCCGGAACAATTTACGGACCTGGTCCGCGCGGGGGAAATATTTCAAAACGCATTTCGCTCAAACGCGGCCTCGGTCCAGAAACCGGATCCTGCCTGCCTCGAATTGGGCGCATCCATCCTGAACCAGACCACTTTGTGGCTCCGCTATTATTATTTCACCGTCGAAGCCCGTCAGGGTCGGGAGGCGGCGATTGACGAGGCAAAGCAATTGTGCCTTGCAATTACCGGGTTGCTCGAAAGCCAACCCGGCCTTGCCAAAGCCGACACCGACGCCACTCTGCTGACCATCAAAGCCCGAAATGCGGCGTTTTGGGTAGGCACGCCCGAACGATGCCTGCCGCTTTATCGCGCCATATTGGATGCTGGGCAATGGCCGCTGGTTCGCCGACGGTTTCTCAATGCCGCTTATGAGGAAGTCAGTCCGCAGGTGGTTTTCCAGGGCGGCGGATTCTCACGAACGGAAGCCTTCACTGTGTTAACTCACTTCGACGATCCGCACGGGCCTGCGGCTAACCTGGCCAACCCCTGCCTGGTTGGATGGACGTGGGCGGATCGCAAACGTTGTCCGGTGGTCTGGAATGCTTTTATCGATGAACTGTGCAATTCCTCCAAGCCGCTGACCAGTTTGGAGGGAAAGATTCTGCGGTGCTCTTATGCCTGGTCGGAGGAGGATTTTGAGCGATACCTCAATATCCTCCTTGATGAAGCTCTCCAGCAGCACGAGGCCATTATTGCGGCGGGACTCGGCACGCAGTTGTTGGACGATTTGGACTGGCTGATCAAAGAACGCGCCCCGGCATTAAGCAAGGAACGCCAAAGCCGCATTGAGGACCAGTCTTGGAACGCTTTTAAGGAGAAAGTTACCCCTTGGATCAACGAGAACCAAAAGGAAATGGCCGCCCTTCAGGAAATCCAGAAACGGCGGCCCGAATTGGAGAAGAAGAAGGACTATCTCAACTCACAAACCAATTTTGACTTCATGTCTTTTGCTCAAACTTTACTCAACGCTGATTTGAGGCCAGCGGAAGCCAGGGAATTGCTGCCGCTGGTTTCCAACTACGCCGCGCGGATACTCACCAATCAGCCGGTGGACAGTGGAAAACAACGAACGACAAAGTTTTACGTCACTAATCTGGAAAACAGATTAGCCGCAATCATTTCGCCGCCTCCGCCGAGAACCAACCGGCCCGCCTCGCCGGTCGTCAGAGCGTCTGTTCCCTCCCCCAATGCTCCCATGCCCGGCACGAACCCGGCGCCGCCGGCAGTCATCCGCAGCCTTGATATTGGTCATTTCTGGAATATCCCAACGCCCGCTGAACTTCAAACGCAGGATTTTGGAGACGGCACCACTTATCGCTACACCTACTTCGGCTACGACTATGCTCCACAAATCGCCTCCTGTTGCTTTCGGGATGGAAGATTGTGGGTCGAAGTCCAATTGGATGAAATTGGCTTCACCGGTCGCGCCCAATTCTGGGGGATCGATCTGGCCACATGGGCTGCCGATAAAATCCAATTTCAAGGCGAAGCGAATTCGCTGCCAAATCTTACATATCGGAAGGGAACCCGTCCCTTCGAAGTGCATGAGGGATATCTCTATCTTTCGCTCGGCAGTTCCGTCAGAAGATACTCTTTGAAAACTCATTCCTGGGAGCAATTCCCAGTCCCCGCGTCCGATGGCATCACCCCGGTCCGCCTGGCAAATCGCCTGTTTTTCACGACCTCCTCCAGCATTCTTGAATACGGCGCAGACGGTTCTTTTCGGACGCTGGCCAGCAGCCGTCGCCGCCCCGCGTTGAACGTGTTGGATAGCCTTCAAGATTACGGATCGCCACATCTTTTTCTCGCGGCGGACAACGCACTCCATGTCCACATTGGGAATGACTTTTACATGTTTTCAACACAAAGCAACAATTGGTCGCAGGCGGCCACGCTGCCCAAGGCTTGCGAGTATTATCCATTTGAAGATGGTTTCGTTACGGAATCTTGGAGAGAATGCCAAGGCACGATAAGCCGCATGTCATCTTCGCAACGTTTGTTCCCGTCCATTCCCGGCATCGAGTTTTGTCTTCAGGACAACCGTCTATGGTTCCTGGTCAACTCCCCGGATTTCCAATCAGATGTTCCACACAAAGTTCAAGCTCAACTGTTCGGCAAAACGGACCCAGCCCTGGTTTGCTTTACTTTCGGCGACAAGCAGCCCGTCGCAATCCCTGTGAAATTTGAGACCGGCGACATCAAGTTGATTTCGTGCCTCCCCAACGTGGCCAGCCGTATGGGCCCGAAGTGGATGTTGCAATGGACCCCACAAGGCATGGTCATGATCCGTGAGGCTCTGCCTGGTTTTTGGCTCATCCCCGCAACGGATTTGGAACCGGTTGTCCAAAGTGCGCGTTCACAGCAGTTGCTGAAGCAGCAGCAGGACTTGCAGGCAGTCGATGCTTTGCACGAGCAATGGCGCAAGGAGTTGCTCGTCGCCTATGACCGGAACCATAACGGGGTTTTCGATCCGGACGAAAGAGAGGCCATGATCGACGATCCTCGTTATCTCGAACTGGAACTCCCCGTTATTGACGCCAACGGCAATAAGCTGTTGGACGCCGCGGAGATGGGTTTCTTTGATGCCAACACCAATGACGTGCTCGATCCCCAGGAAGAGAAAGCTCTTGATACCACTCTTGGCCTGCTGGCCGAAAAACTGATGCCGCAAGCCGCCTTGGACCCCAACCTTGTTCGCAGTCCGGCTCACCTTCCCCCGGAATTACTGTCGCCTTCAATTGATATGATTCACGGCCTTTTCCGCACCGGGCTGGAATCGAAGGACCCCGCAACAGTCAAAAGAAGCCTTGTGGATCTGCTTCGCAGCTATCTCATTCATGACCTGGGGGTTCATCACAAGTCTGCCCTGCGGCGCATGTCTCGGGATTTCCGCGATTTGTTGAAGCAAGAAGTTGAGGCATATTGGAAATTCGAGCGGGAGCAAACCAACCTTCCGGCTGCCCCCCTACCCCCGCGACACTGAGTGCTTATGAAACTGATCTCCAACCTTCCCTATTATGCGATTCTCTGGTTTCTTTTGGCTGTGGGCGCGACCCATGGTTATTGCCAGAGTCCTGCCACGCCGCAGAATTCATCCTTCTTCAATCTTTCAACCGCCCAATTTGCCGAAATGCACACGAAATGGGACGCGGTTTCCAGCGAAGACCTGCTCAAGTCCGCCAAAGCCGGCGATGCCCCGGCGCAATACTTTTATTGGGAGCGGCTATTTGATCAGGCTCGTGAAAACAGCCACCGGGCCTACTACCAGATGTATGGAGCAGGTCAAGGGATGAGCATGGAACAGAGAATAGCGGCGATCGATAAATGGAAAGCGGCGGCTGAGGCCGACCGCAACAAAGCTGCTGCGGCTGGAGACAAAGGAGCCGAAATGGTGGCTAGTCAATTAGAAGAGGATAAGATGAATGCGGAGGCAGCCAAAGTCTGTGAATGGCTCATGAGATCAGCCAGCCAGGGCTTCCCGCCGGCCGAATTTGCCGCGGCTTGGCAATATTTACGCCAAACTGGCTGGATTGTCTTAGACATCGACGAGCAAAAAGGATTCGAATTATTGCAACGCTCTGCCGACCATGGATGGTCTTCCGCCGAATACAATCTGGCGTTGGCGTATCTCGCTGGTGATTGGTTCCCACCGGATAATGCCAAGGCCCTTGAATACATGCGAAAGGCTGCGGACAAAGGCGGGCCGCAATCAAATTACAGACTCGCTCTACTCTACGCCCAGGGAATCGGTGAGCCGAGAAGCGCCGCCGATTCGCCCGTGGCACTGCTGCGCCGGTCAGCCGCCAAAGGTTATAATGTGGCGCGCGATGCCTTGGCCGAACGTTATCGAACCGGTTTGGGGGTGCCGGTCGATTATATCCAGGCTATCCGCTTTTACCACGCCGGCCGTGAGGCGGGCGAAATGCCGCTTCACGCGGCTGATATCCGCAGCCTGGTGGATGAGAATCTGCGGCCCAAACCGGATGCCGGGCCGAATTGGGCTGGTTTTGCCAAAGTTCTAAGCATTTACCTTAAAGCAACCCAGCGGGGGGACGCCGCCGCTTTGAATCAACTCGGCGATTGGTGTCTGAGAGGACAGTTTATGCCGCAGAATCCCATTGCGGCGTATTATTGGTTTGATCGCGCTGCCCAACGCGGCGCTGCCACCGCCGCGCAGAAACGGGCTGAACTCAAGGCGAAGTTGCGGCCTGATGAATTGGAACAAGCGGGCAAACTCTACGAGGCCATGCCCTGATTCGTATCACGGATCATGGACATCCGCTCAGCATTTGTCCGAAATTTCGGACACTTTCCGGGAGCTTTGTGGATGAAGGATTGTTTCCAATGGTAACATGCTGGCCGGCTTCCCTCCAAAAAGGGGCCGCTCCGACGCCCGCTTTCCCTGACGGCGTCCACCTCAAGTACTATGAGAATTTCAGGCTCAACGGAACATATACCTTGCGGCCACAACGAGAAGCACACGACCAAACAAGGGGCCTGGAGTATCGAACGTGGCCATTGCGGCGTTTGAATCTCTATTTCTTGCCCGCCTCCAAAACCAAAACCCAGTCGTCATCCCCGTCCGCATTGTGCCGGGGTGGAGTGAACCTGTGCTTGCCGGAATTGGCAATCGGCGAGCCTTCAATTGAAATGTACTTTCCGCAACTGGGATCATACCATCGTGCTGTGGCCGGCCCGCTCAACTGCGTCATATCCACCGTGATCGGGCGGTACGTCGGCATATATGCCATCACCAGGCTTCCATCCGGCGTCCGCCCCGCCGTCACATAATCGCTGCTCATGCTGTAATCATTGCCCGGTGTCGCCGTGCCGTCGAAAGTCCCGTATCCGACTGTCACAACCTTGTGCGTCTGATCGGGCGCCAACTCGTACCAGGCGCGCGATTCAAACAGCGCCGTCATATAGGACATTTGGATTGCTCCCACAGTATCCAGGTTCGTCTCCCAACCCGGCTTGCATGGCCAGGTATAGGCGTTGCCAAACATCTGCCCCGTCGCCCCGCTCAGGCTCGACCAATACTCCAGTTTCCGCAGCGTCGTCTGAGTGCTTCTCTGCTCGAATTCATAATCCGATTCCATCATGAACACCGGCATGAAGTTGGTTCGGTTGTAATCCTTCAATACCAGCGCGTAAGTCGGATAATAGGTGTAGGAGCCGCACAGGTTAATGATGGGTTCCCAGTTCGGATCGTCGAGCGAACTGCTGATTTCGTAATCCAATTCCACCGTGTGCAGGTGCCGCGCGTCCTTGTCCTTGATGCCCCAGGCCACCGCTATCACCGCCGCGTCGTCAGTGGGATTGCGCCAGGTCTGAAAATCGTTGCCGTGGAACCAAAGAAGATTGTCAAAACCCGCATAACGAGCACCCAGATACCGTCCAAACTCGCGGCACTTGGCAGGGCCGTTTTGCACCATCAGCTTCAAGAAGGCCTTTGTTTCAATCGGGTCCAGCATCACCAGCAACCCGTGCTTCGCGGCCAATCGGATGATGCGGTCGCAACGCTCGAAGTAGGCCGGGTTGGGCGTCGAAAGATCGTTCGACGTCAGGAAAGGCAGGATGCCGTCATACGTGCTGTCATTGGTCCGCCCGCCCGTGGACGGTCCGCATAACAGATTGATCCAAACCGTGTTGAACCTGTGCCCGGACCGATTGGTGAAAAACATTTCCGCCTGGGTCTCCGAAAGATTAACCATCAGCCCCTGTGGAGATTCTCCGGAAATGAGAAACGGCACATTCTTCTGATCCACCAGGTACCGCCGGTTGCTGCTGACCTTCAATGGATAAGCCGGCATACCTGGTTGATCCGCCCCTTGTGCCAAGCCAAACGTCAACACAACCGCGGCCACAACCGCAGATTGCAAAAGCCGCCGCAACAATGAATTAGTAAGCATAACGCATAAGAACGCCTCGATAGAGCGCCCGTCAAGAAATAAGTCGCTTTGTTGACATCTAATGTGTCAGGGGCGAAATCCGCATGGTAATGGTGGCCGTTGAAATCCTCTCGTTAAGCGCGATGCCAAGGCGCACCGGTTTGGTCTTGGTCCGCACATTCTCGTCAATGGTTTCCTGCTTCAAGGAAAAGGCGCGGCCCTGAGTATCAATGACCACGCGCACGGCATCCTTGCCATCGACGAATTCCAGTTCGTTATCACTGACGCGCCGAAATTCACCCCAGGTGATGAGCGCGGTTTCGTAATGCTCCGGCGCGGCGTATTTTATCTCGTCGCGAACTTCGAGTGATGGCTGCTGGCCGCGCCTGAAAACAAACGTCCGTTCGAGCTTCTCCAGATTCGCCGCCTCGTAGGCCGGGCGGATATCCAGCGTGAGCGTGTCGGCGGCTGGAGTGAAATTCCTGGCGACAACCACGGCGCGAGCCTGGGCACCGGCACTCTGGAGTTGGCCGGCAACCACCGGCACGTCGTGGCCAAAGGAACTGAGCACCTTGCTGTCGTAGCGATGGGGACTGAACGTGCGCGCGGTATAGACTTCGGCCCCGGGGTCGCAAAGGAGCATGGTCTTCCCGGCCACCACGCTGAAGCTGCCGAGATCGTTGTGGGCGTGGTTGAAGCCGTTGTTGCCTCCTTTGATGGCCGCGGCAAATGGAATTGAGACGCCGGTTCCAGGACGGCAAACCAGCACACCGCCGTCGGGCAGCCACGACCGCCAAGGCAGCTCCTGAAGATCGTTGGAAAGATGCAACGTCGGCAATGACTCAGGCAAGAAGGCCAGCGCCGTTTCTTCAAAGAGTGCGCGGTGATGCCCGGCTTCGCGCCAGCGGCTGGAATCCATGCCGAGTCGCCGACAGAGATAATTCATCCATACGCTCGATGGCACATCGCCCGGATCGCAATCGGCGATGCTGGTATAGACGCCGTTGCAAATTTCCGACCTGAAACCATACAGCGCAGGTTGCGCCGCCAGCGGTTTTTCCGCCAGCAAGTCAATTCCGCCCCTGGTCGCCTGGCGAATGTTTTCGGCCAGCAATAGAAAATTCCCGAAGCCGTAATTCCAATATCCCAGCCCCTCAACGCAGTAGCCGTCGCTCGTAAAGCCGCCTTTCAGGTAGAAGTCGATTCGCTTCTCCGCGTTGGCGACGAACCAGGCGCGGTCCTCCGCCGGGCCGATGACGGCCAGCGCCGCGCCGGTGACTCCGCTAAGACAAACCGCGTTCCAATTGTTGCCGCCGTGCATCCAATAAAACTCCGGCCGGGCGCCATTGATTGCGGAACGATAAGGCCCAAAGATGCGGCGCTCCAAATTCTCGCGGATCAGCTTCCGCGTCCCGGGGGACAGCCGGTCGCCCAGCAGACAATCGGCCGCGGCCACATCCGCGCCCAACTCCGCCGCGCCCAGGTCGATTTCAATCGTCTCGCCCCGAAAATTCTGCAAATGCCCGTCATGTGCCGACCACACCCACGTCTTCTCGGCGCAGAGCGCGGCAATGGTCCGCTCCAGCGGCACGATGAAGCGGCCTTGGTTTTCGAAGCATTCTGCCATGGCAAAGACTTGAACGCGTCTGCGCCGGGGAAATTCTGCTGCCTGCCAGCGGGCGCGATCGCCGTTTTGTGAGAACTCCAAATACAAGGTGTCCGGCTGTTCCGCCAGCGGCTCCGTGGCCAATTTAGCCGCTTGCTCAACCAATCCCTTCAACTCCGGGCGGCTGACCGCAAGACTGTTCCATGCCGTGCGATTGGTAATGGGCTGGGCCATGCCCGTGGGAGTCGCGGGCAGCATCGCGGCGATTTGCCGGATGCGCGCAGCGTCCGCAGGCTTGGCTTGCTGCGCTGACGTGGACCAACAGCCCAGCAGCAAGCAAGATACAATGACCCGGGTGGGACGGATAAATCCTTCAAACGTTGTCATACATCGACCATAGCAAGCAACGCAGCGTATTGCCAAGCAAGAAAGCCAGGGCCAAAAAGCGAGGGCACAAAGAGGGCAAAAGCCTTACTTTTGAATTCTGCTTTCTTAATTTGATCTTTTTCTTTAGTATCCCAGCATGAACTTCCTAAGATGTTCCGTTTTTCTTACCATTCTCAAAATGCTCCCTGCGACCCTGGTGGTGATGCTTTCTGGGGCCGCTCAGGCCGAGTCAGGGCAGGAGCGCCAGCACATCGCCTTTCCGGATTCGCGCCTGGAGGTGTTTGGCCTGCCTTGGTTCAACGAGGATAAGCCCGTGCTGCGCCGCCTGCCTTTACGGCTTAAAGAGCGATTCAGTGCAGCGGTGTGGAATTTGGCCCAGGAGCCAAGTGGAGGCAGGATCCGCTTCCGAACCGATTCCACGAACATCGAGATCGTGGCCGCCAATCCCTCATTCTCCAACTCGCATCACATGACCAGCGTCGGAGAGAATGGGTTCGATTTGTATAACGGCCGCAACTATGTCGCCAGCGCATGGCCCGATTCATCGGGTAAAATCACCAAAGAATGGCAGCTCGGCAGCGAACGCAAAATGCGAGACATCACGATCTATCTGCCACTCTACAAAGCAGTGACCATTCAGGAGATAAGCCTGGACCCTGATGCCCGCGTCGAACCCGCCAGGCCATACGCGGTGACCAAGCCGGTGGTCTATTATGGCACCAGTATTACCCAGGGTGGATGCGCCTCGAACCCCGGCGGAGACTTGTCAGCCATCCTCGAGCGCAAGCTTAACGCGGATTTCGTGAACCTGGGTTTCAGTGGCAATGGCTGGGGCGACCCGGAGATGGCCGAAACAATAGGGGAATTGAATCCCTCCTGCATCGTTGTTGATTTCTGGGCCAACACCAGCGCGGACCAATTCCCCGCCAAACTCCCGGTTTTCCTGGACATTCTTCGCAAGAAGTTACCCAAGACGCCGATCCTTGTGACCAGCCCGTTCTATTTCCCTGCGGAGGCGAATGGTGGCGACGTTGCCCGACAGCAAACTTCCAAGCGCCACACAGCGGAAGAACTTGTTAAACATCGCCGCAAGACTGGCGATCGGCGCATCTGGTACGTTGATGGTCTCAAGATGCTCAATCGCGACCAGGCTTCCGGTTTGGTGGATGGCGTCCACTGCAATTCGCTTGGTTTCTACTTCAACGCCATAGGCTTGGAGCCGTACCTCAAACAGGCCCTCAAGTAACGCAGGCGAAGGAGGATTGGCATGGGTGGAAGGATGCCGGGGGTTATTTTGACACGGCGGAGCGGATGTCGCCTCATCGTGCCGATAAGTTTGCATTTTGCGGCGCAACCCCATCAAGAATTGCAGAATGTTATGGGGTTTTCCTTTGCTGCCTTGGAACATTTCAGGTCTTAGCTCGGCATGATTTAAGCTAAATAACGAAAGTCACTTGGTTTTAAAGAATGCAAAAACAGCAGAAAGGTATGAACACATTTAACTGCGCGCAGTAATTGCACTCCGAGAAAAAGCGGCAGTACGTGAAATTTCGTTAAGACGTTATGCGTCCCATTTGGACAGGATTGATTAGCTTCGGTCTGATTAATATACCTGTCGCGCTTTTCCCCGCGGCTGACCGGGACGAGTTGAAGTTCCGTCTTCTGCGCGCCAGCGATCTCAGTCCGGTCAACTACAAACGCATGGCCGAGGCCGATGGCAAGGAAGTTCCTTGGGACCAGATTGTCAAGGGTTACGAGTACGAAAAGGGCCGGTTCGTGGTGCTGAAGGAGGAAGACTTCAAACGCATTGACGTGGAGGCCACCCAGACGGTGGACATCATGGACTTCGTAGTGCTCTCGGAAATAAATCCGATGTTCTTTTACAAGCCATATTACATGCAGCCTGCCAAGAGCGGGGCCAAGGCCTACGCCTTGCTGCGTGAAACGTTGCGCAATGAAGGCAAGGTGGGCATCGCAAAAGTTGTCATCAAGACCCGGCAATATCTGGCTGCGGTCAAGACCAATGGAGACGCGCTGCTGTTGGAATTGATGCATTTTGCCGATGAATTGGTGGACCCAGCGGCGCTGGATTTCCCCAAGTTTCCGGCTGTCGGAAAAAACGAACTGGCCATGGCCAAAATGCTGATCGGTCAGATGAGCGCGCAATGGGAGCCCGGCAAATACAAAGACGAATACAAATCTGCTCTCCTCAAGGTGATTGAGAAAAAAGTCGAGAGCGGCGGCCGACCGCTGGAAGCGCCGAAGCGGACTGCCAAACAGCCGCCCAACATTGTTGATCTGGCCGAAGTCCTGCGCCGAAGCCTGAAAGAAACCGCCGGCAGAAAGGTCAAAGGGACTGCTTCTGCGCGGATAAAGTCTGTCCGGAAAAGAGCGGCTTGAACACCATGGGCCTTCGTCTTTACAGATCACAGCGGTATTTTTCAAGCACGCTGGAACTGTCGGGCGGCAAGCAGCGGCGGGCTCGTGGTAGAGCGTCCGCGTTCGTAGTGCAGAAGCATAAACCCGGAGCACTTGCGAAATCCGAAGGGGAGTTACGCTTCATCCAGCCGATGCTGGCAGGAACAGGGCAGGAATTGCCGCGAGAGGGGAAATGGTCGTTGGAAGTAAAACTGGATGGCATCCGCGCGATTGCCATCAAGGACGGGGCGGATACGCGCCTTTATTCCCGCCGGCCCCGGGAAGTAAGCGTCGATTATCCTGACATTGTCCACGCCATCTCCCTTTTGCCGGTGCAAAAGCTGATGGTGGATGGCGAGATTGTGGCTCTTGACGACAAGGGGCGCTCCTCCTTTCAACTATTGCAGAACGCGAAGAGAAATCCGGCCATCCACGCAAGGATATTTTATGTCATGTTTGACTTGATGCATGTCGATGGCCGGGACACTACGTCATTGCCCTTGACACAACGGCGGCAGATGTTGCGCGGGCTGGCACCGACGGGCGGACCGCTGAAATTTTCGGCCTCGCTCGGGGGGTCATTCAGGCGCGTTTGGAAGTTGGTGCAAAAACTAGGATTGGAGGGGATCATCGCCAAGAGGGAGGATTCCAAATACGAGTCAGGGCGGCGAAGCGGAGCCTGGGTGAAAATCAAGACACGGACTGAACAAGAGTTTGTCATTGGCGGCTATACGCCGCCGGAAGGCCATCGCCAGGTACTTTGGCTCCATTCTCGTGGGCTATTATAAGGACAATGAACTCGTCTATGCTGGTCGGGTGGGGACCGGCTTTGATGAGGCCGTGCTCGAATCGCTTTATGGCCGGTTCCAAAAGATCAGGGCCGCTGCCTGCGCCTTCTCCAATCTGCCCAGCGAGCGGCGAACGCACCCGGGACAGGGAGTAACCGCCGGGGAGATGAAGCTCTATGCCTGGCTCAAACCGCGTCTGGTGTGCCAAGTGAAATTTCTGGAATGGACCCGGGATGGGAACCTGCGCCAGCCTGTTTTTCTTGGCTTGCGCGAAGACAAGAAACCCGGGGACGTGGTCAGGGGGACCTGACCCGGCGTTTAGGAGAATGCAGGCAACTTTTGTTTAACTTCCAAAACGGGCGCGAAAAGGTCCCCGAATTTCTTCACGCGTTTGAGCGCCGCCTCGGCTTCAAATGAGAGGCTGCCGCCAGAGTGGTCGCTTAAGGCCATTTCCACTTCCGTCCACCTTAAGGGAGCGGAAACCGTCGGTCGCTCTTTGGCGCGAAGCGAGTAGGCACAGACGGTGGTTTTGTGACTGTCGTTCTGGCTCCAGTCAATGAAAATCTTTCCTTTTCTGAGATGCCGGGCCATTTGCGAAAGGACCTGTTCAGGGTGATCCGCGGCGAGCCGCTCGGCCGTCTTTCGGGCAAAGTCCTTGGTTTGATCAAAAGCCACGGCGCTGTTGAGAGGGACGTACAATTGCAGACCTTTCGAGCCGCTGGTCTTGGGGAAGCAATCCAATCTGCGCCCCTTGAGGAAATCGCGCAGCCAGATCGCCACCTGCGCGCAGTCAATGATGTCCGCGTCCGGTCCCGGGTCCAAGTCAAAAACCATCATGGTTGGCTGGGCGGGCTTTTGAAAACGAGCCAGGGAGGTGTGCAATTTCAGGCTGGCCAGATTGGCTGCCCACACTAGCGAGGCCGAGTCATTGATCAGGCAATAGGAAATGGTCTCTTGATTTGTTTTGCTCCACAAGGGGGCCGTTTTTATCCAGGGAGGCCGGAAGGAGGGACAGCGCTTCTCGTAAAAGAAATCTTTTCGAACCCCGTTGGGAAACCGTTTCAGCGTCAACGGGCGATTTCTGAGATGGGGCAGCAATACCGGCGCGATGCGCCTGTAATAATCAATGACCTGCGCCTTGGTGAAATGGACGGCAGGATAAAGCACTTTATCCAAGTTTGACAGTGTCAACCGTTTTGCACCGATAGTGATTTGATTCTGCGTTGTCATGCCTCGATGTTTGCGGCCCCATAGACGGAGACGAAACTGCTGCGGCATCGGGCAGCAATTTGAAGAACAGGGCAAACACCAATCCGTAAACCTCGCCGAGCAGGGCGCGGCGCGGGGGCTTCCTGGCGGAATCGAGGGAGCCTTCGCGCAAGCCGGTACTTCTGCGACCAGGAAATGCCTTCTCCGCGCCACGTCACATTTAGCCGCTCTTGCCACCCGAAGTTCAGGCGCCGACTCCGGCCTCTTCCAGAGCCTCCCTGTTATTCTTGGAAACGGCGCACTCGTTCAGAACTCGATCCGCCTCTTTCTCTTGATCAAGGATTTCCTGGAGTACATTGGCGGCATCCTCATTGCCCAGCAATTCCGCCCAGGTGCGAAGCGTGCCATAGGAAGCAATTTCGTAGTGCTCGATCTTTTGGGCAGCCGAGATTATGGCCGCGTTAATGACCGGCGAATTCTTAAATTCGCTGATGATTTTATCTCCTTCCTCCAGAAGACCCACCATGGCGGGACATTTCCTCACGCGGGGCTTTTCATCAAAGACGGAAAACACCCGCTCGACTTTTGAGACATGACCCTGGGTTTCTTCCAAGTGTTGTTGCAGCCCCTGCTGCAGTCTTTCGCAGGTAGCGGCTTTGATTACTTTCGGCAGCGCCTTGGTGATGCGGCTTTCGGAATCGTACATGTCGGCTAATTCGTTAAGGAACAGATCTTTCAATGTTTTCATAGGTAATACATCCTGTTGATAATTGTTAATTTCAAAGGCAGTCGTGCCTTCGGAATGAAGTATTCAGCTAATTAAGTGCCAAGGCAGAATTTTGGCACTATTCCTCATTAGCATGTCCTGCCTGGCGGCGGATAACTCCGGCTTGTCTGCATTTCGCAAGGAGGGCTTCGCAAACTGCATTCGATTAAGGTTTCAATTACTCAGAGGGTGTTCACCGTACTGAAGTGATGTGGTATTTCATTACCGAACCGCCCAACTCGCCCGTCCAACGCTGGCCCGTCTTTCTGCCCATTAGGTCCCGACCAAGGGGTGATTGAGGCGTGATCACGGTGATTACCTTGCGCTGGTGTTCGATTTCCAGGCCGCCGTTTTTCGGTCCGATGAAATAAAGGGAGCGCGCGCCGCCGGCTTCCAATTCCACCAAGGCGGTCAGATCAATCGGCTCATCGGCGGCGAAATCCCTGACCTTCAGGGCTGCATAGAGCTTGATGGAGTCCAGGATCTCCTTCGCCTGCCGGGCTTGGCCGCCGGCCAGATAAGCCGCTTCGAGGCCGCGGGTGTCGTATTTGCTTTCCGCCTTGCTGCTCTCATGGGTGGCCTCCGCATGAGACGCCCGGGCGGCCTTTTCCAAAACGTCAAGGCTTTGGCTCAGGCTGGCGATGATCTGCTTTATCAACTGGGACTTTTCCATTTCCAGATTTCTTCGTTGAGCTTGAAGTATAATCTGATCTTTTAGCGGTTCACCATGAAGAACACGGCGAACGGCAAAATATTCTGCTCCGCCGATGCGGCTTCGAGGGCGTCGAGATAGGCTTTTTTTTGACTCGCGCGCCTCGTTTGTGTTATAACCCGCGCCTGAGCGTAGCGCCGCATGAAGCGGTCCGCGCGCGTGCGAGTTAAACAAATTGGAGAAAACATGAAGCGAATCTGCCTTGTATTGACCTTGCAATTGGCCCTGATGTCCATCCCCGTGGCTGCATCCATCGACGTGACGCAATTTGGCGCCGTGCCCAACGATGGCAAGGATGCCACCGCCGCGTTTCTGGCGGCATTTCGCCAGGCCCAATCCGGGAACGACAAGCTGATCGTCATTCCCAAAGGCCGCTACCACCTCAAGGCGGACGGAAACCCCGGACACCGCCACGTTCTGTTTGACTTCAGCAACGCGGACGGCCTGACCATCGATGCGCGCGGCGCGGAGCTGATGATGAGTGGTGATGCCGGCATCTTCCAGTTCACCAAGTGCCGGAACATCGCGCTTTCGGGCATGACAATCGATTGGGAGCGCCCGCCCTTTTCCCAGGGCACCGTGGTCGCAACCGCTTCCAACCATTTTGATGTCCAGGTCCAGAACGACTTTCCGGTTCATGGCGGCGAACCCGTCGGCGCCTTTATGAGCTACGATCCGCTCACCCATTTGCCTGCGGGAAGGAATTTGGACATCTACTACGCCGTCGAGCGAACCGAGTTGGTCGCTCCGCAAGTATTGCGCCTCCATCTCAATCGGAACATCAAGGTGCCCGTCGGAACCTTGCTCGGTACTGCGCCACCAGGTTTACACGGCGGAGGCATTCTTGTTTTACCATTGTGCCGATGTGGGCGTGAGCAACGTCACCGTCTATGCCGCCCCGGGGATGGCTCTGGTCGCCGAACTCTGCACCAACATCTCGCTGGAGCGGTTCGACGTGCGCATCCGCCCCGGCTCCGGCCGCCTCATGTCCGCCTGCGCCGACGCCTCGCACTTCTCCGGTTGCAGAGGGACTGTATCGTTGAGCGATTGCACCTTCGAGGGCATGGGCGATGATGGCGTTAATGTCAAAACCGGAAACTACCTGACGGTGCTCAAGCGCCTCGACGATTACACTGTGCTGGCCCAGAATTACCGGAAAGGCACCGTCCTCCCCGATGTCGGCGATGTCCTGGAAATGTCCCACACCAATAATCTGGTGCCGTTCTCCTCCGCCAAAGTGCGCTCCGCCGAGCTCCTTCCCGGCGCGGACAAAATGCACCGCGTCAGGTTCGAGGAACGGCTGCCATCCGGCCTGCGCGAGGGCGATGTGCTGGCCAACACGCGGGCGGCGAAACTGCACATGCAGCGCTGCACCGTGGCCGCCAACCGCGCCCGCGGCGTGCTCTGCCAGACCCGCGGCGCCCTCATTGAAAACTGCACGTTCCGCAACTGCACATCCGCCGGCCTGCTGGTCCTCACCGAGGTGGAATACTTTTTTGAGAGCATTGGCGGGCGCGACGTCACCGTGCGCAGCAATCTTTTCGAGAACTGCAACAACGGCGCCGAGTTCAGGGAGGGCGCGCTGGCCGCCGTGGCTTGGTTCCAGGGCGGCGGTGATCCGCCCGAGCCAGGCGTGCATCGGGATGTTACCTTCGAGGGCAATCGCATCATCGGCACTGGCGACAGCGGCATCTACGCCGTCGGCGTGGACGGTCTCACCATTCGTGGCAATACCATTGAGCAGGCCTGCTTGAAACCCACCCGCAAGAGCGGTCACAATGCCTTGCGCGTGCTCAACAGTTCCCGTGTCCTCATTGAAAACAACACCATCGATCCAAAGCGCCAAGGCCCCGGCCTGGTGGAACCGGTGCTGGTAACAGGATCCGAGATGGCCAAACCCCAGCCGTAGAGCGCGGCAGAATCCCCGCTGGGATTGGGAGGCAACGGCTATAACCGGCGTTGCGAAAGAAGAGCCAGGGGACCAAAATTTGTTTTGACAATTCTGTTACAGTCTAATATTGTATCCGCCTATGAAACGCCCAAACCAACGTCCTGCGATTCTTGCCTGGCCGCTCATTTTAGCCTTCTTTGTCCACATAGCCATCGCCGACCAGGTCTCCTACACCACCAATACTCCTTCCGGCGCGTTGATGCCCTGGAACAACACGCTCCAGATCCCACAGTTCAGCCGACCGTTTGCCCAGCTCAATGGCATTTCCTATTCAGTGTCGGGCGAAGCCGAAGCATACGTGAATGTCCATAACCCTGCCCCTGGCAACGAATATGTTACTGCTGTTGAAACTAATTTCATCAACGTCAGCCAGCCAGGCGGCGGTCTGTTGACCACGCTGAACTTCTCGAACACCGGCGTTGCTGTCGTCTTCTATAACCAAAGCCAATCCATCGATGTTAGCTCCACCACCAATCTTCTAGGCACCTTGGCGGCTGGCAGTTTTCCCGCCTATATCGGCAGCGGGAGCGTTGCCTTCACTGCGGCTGCACCGGCGGCACACTTCTCCGTGTCTGGCGCCACCTACGGGGTGAGCGCCGAGTACTGCTGGAGCGATGTCACCTTGACCCTGACCTATTCCTTCACTCCGCTCGGCCTGACCCAACAAACCCCCATCCTGCCAACCAGCACCAACGGCAACAATTTCGTCTTCACAGCCGTCCCATCTGGAGACTGGTTTGGCTTCGCTCCAAGCCCGACCGTCCAGTTTAATATGACCACGCCCGGGGCGGCATTCACCGGCATTTCGGGCTTTCCCACAAATTTGCCAAACCCGTTTGCAGTCAGGACAAACGGAAACAGCCTCGGCCAGTTTTCGCCGGGGCAGGCCCTTTCCTTCAGCCCTGGCGTGCAGTCGTTCACCGTCTCCAATTTCAGCGCAGGCTATCCGCTTGAATTGGCATTCACCCCGACAAACGCCAGCTTCACCATGACACCCGTCGTCCCGCCCCCGCCTCTCGTCGTCTGGGGCAATGCCTATGCTCCAACCCCCACAAATTTGCAGAGCGTCGCCGCCATCGGGACCGGATGGTACCATAGCTTTGTCCGCCTTGGTGACGGCTCCGCGAAAATGTGGGGAGCGAATAATTATAATGACATGGTCATCCCGACAGGGCTGACCGGAATAGTGGCCATGGCCGGCGGACAAGACCACACCATCGTCTTGCTCGGCAATGGCACCGTGCATGCCTGGGGAGAGGACGTTTACGGAGAGTGCGACTTGCAACCGGGATTGCAAAATATCGTCGCGGTCGCCGCCGGCACTTATAATTCCTACGTCCTCAATTACGAGGGCGACGTTTACGCCTGGGGCGACGACACCTACGGGCAGGTTTCGGGGGCTTTCGATCTATACAACATCATCGCCATTTCCTCGTTGGTGAATCACGGTATCGCTTTGCGTTCCGACGGCATCGTGCAAGGCTGGGGCGACGATTCGAGCGGTCAAATCGACATCCCTCCCGGGTTGGGCGGCGCGGTCGCCGTTGCGGCAGGCAGTAGCCATTCCATGGCCTTGCTTGCCAACGGAACCGTGGCAGTTTGGGGCAACAATACTTATGGACAAACCAACGTGCCGGCGGGCCTGTCCAATGTTGTAGCGATTGCCGCCGGTTTTTATCACTGTCTGGCCCTCCGCAACGACGGCACCGTCATGGCCTGGGGCGACAACACTCAGGGACAAACCAATGTGCCGGCGGGCCTGTCCAATGTCGTGGCTATTGCCGCCGGCGGCTACCAAAACCTGGCTCTGATCCAGACTGGCCTCTCCGCGCCATCCGTGCAGCCTGCCAATGTCCTTTATACCGGCAGCACGTTCTCCCTCGACGTGCCAACCACCTATGGCTACACCTATTATTTGCAACACAAAGATTCACTCGCCAGTCCCTGGTGGATGCCTTCCCTGCCTGTCCCCGGCAATGGTGCCATCCAGACCCTGGCCGATCCCGGCGTCCCCGCCCCCCAACGCTTCTATCGCGTTTGGCAAAAACCTTAACAGGCTTTTTCTCGCCACTGTCATTTTGGGTGTCTCACCTCTGGCAAATACCTGCCATATCCATCATTGCGCTCCGCGGGAAAATACGGCACAACACCGGCCCATTTCTGATTATGAAAAAAGAAGTTAAAAAATCGAATGAAGCGCAATTGCTGGAGTTGCTCAAGCGAGTGCTCCCCAAAGCCACTCACGATGCGCAATTGGCGGATAAAATTTATCAGGCAATCGAGGACGAACTTAAAGCCAAGGCCCGCGCCATGGCCTTCGAGAAGTTTTGCGGCGGAATCGAATTGCCGGACCTTGAGCAGAAGACCGTGGCAGACGTGAAACAGCAACTCGCTGCTTCCTTTGGCGACGGCGACATCACCCTCAAGCCCAACAAGAAGGAGCAGAGCCTGATCGTGGAAGTGGCACTGCCCGAGGGAGAGCAGTTCACCAGCGAAATCAAAGTCGGCCCGGTTGCCGCCGCTGCCAGCGAAGAGCAGGAAGTGGCACTGAAACTTGTACCCTTCCCTGTCTGCCTGCCCGGCGACAAGGAACTGGTCTGGATGTTGGCCAAGCGCGAAAACCTGACTCCTGAAGAAGCGGGCATCGCGCTATCCAAACTGGAGGAGGATTTTTGGGCCTCCAAAACGGGGCAGAAGCTGATCCGTGACCGCGTGGAGCGCAATTTTCCAGAATTCATTGCCAGGGTATCTGGCGGGTTGTTGACCGAAGTCGGACTGAAGCGCCATTATAAGACCCCTGAGCCGGTCAAGTTGCTGCGGACGGCACCGAAACGTTGAGGGCACATTCGGTCTTACTTTAGCCAGAGGATGGAGGCTCCCTCGTTGGTTGCGCCCAAGTCGGGGTCGCCGCGCAACTCCGGCACCGCCTCCAGCAGATCCAGCGTCGTCGCGTTGAAGATGGAAAAATCTTCGCCTGCGATGAAATCCTTGATGGTCCCTTCCTTCTTGCGGAGCCTGAACGATTTGCGCAGTCCAATACAGAGCGTCCCGCCCTTGCCCGATGAGCCGTAGCCGTGAATCACTTTCAGCACTCGCGCCCCGTCACGCTTCGCGCGCTTGATTTCCGCGATGACCAACCGGCGCGCATCATCGAGCGTGGGCAGCCCGGCTTCGACATTGAATATTTGAATCGTGCTCATATCCGATTAAAGAAGCGCCAGTTGCTGTCCGCTTGGCTCGCTCAAACTGCTGACGCCCAGCCCCAACAACCGTAATGGTCGCGAAACCAGTTTATCCCGGCCCAGCAGAAAACAACCCAGCCGATAAATGTCAACCGCCTCGGTGATCGGTTCCTCGACTGAAAACTGCCGGGTCAGGGTGGTGAAGTCGCTGTAGCGCACCTTCACTTGCACCGTGTGCGCTCCCAATCGCCGGTGCTTGAGCCGGGCCGAGATATCCGCCGCCTGTTCCTTCAGGCAGGAGCGCAGCACCTTTCGGTCCTCGGTGTCTTTGAGAAATGTCTCTTCGTTGCTGATGCTCTTGATCTCGTCGCCAATTTCCAGAGGCCGGTCGTCTTCGCCGAATGCAAACTGTTTCAGTTTCGGCCCGAACGACCCGACCAAAGCGCGCAGATCACCCGAGTAGTCCTGCAAGTCCCCAACCGTCACGATGCCCGCCTGGCCCAGCGTCTGTTCAGTGACTTTTCCGACGCCGTAAATCACCCGCACCGGCAGCGGCCGCAAAAATGAAACCTTTTCCCGGTCAGAAATAACCGTCAGTCCGTCAGGTTTCTTGTGGTCGCTGGCAATTTTGGCCAGCAGTTTGTTGGAGGCAATGCCGATGGTGGCGGTCAGCTTGCGCTCGGCCAGAATCCTCTTTTTCAAATGCTGCGCCAACGGCACTGCCTTGAGCAACGATGCGTCCTCGCTTTCCGCCTGGCTGAGGACGGACATGTCGAGATACGCCTCGTCAATGGACATGGGTTCGATGACGGCCCCGGGCTGCGCGATTATGCGCATGATGTGCCGTGATTCGTCGCGGTAACGATCCATGTGCGGACGCACGAAAACACCGTTTGGACAAAGCCGCCCCGCCGTCACGCTGGGCATGGCGGAGTGGACGCCAAACTTCCGCGCTTCATAACTCGCGGCACAAACCACCCCGCGTTGCGTCGGAGGAGCGCCGACGATCACGGGGCGGCCACGCAACCCCGGATCGTCGCGTTGTTCCACCGAAGCGAAAAACGCGTCCATATCCAAATGAAAAATCACACGCGCCACGCATGGGAGATTACCACGGCTGACCGGAGCCTAGAAGACTCGATTGCCCTTGCTCGCCACTTTAATCTGAAACGTCGTTTGTTGGACCGCCGGGTAAAGCTCCTACAGCGGATATGCGGGATTTGCCTCTTCGAGTATTCCACTGGATTGGCGAATGTACTGGGAATCGCAATTTGTTGGCTGTTTTTTCCTGTCGGCGGACATAAATAGATGGATAGCTCACCCGCGGCCATCTTGCAGAGGAACGTGGAATGACGTTGCAGAGATGCAACGTTGCAACTTTGCAACGTTGCAGACTTGCCAAGACCAAGTCATTCCGGGTAATCTTGCCGCATGTTTAGAACCAGCACGCCGGTCGTTGGGCCGGGTTTCCATAATCGCAACGCCGAATTGTCAGTGCTCACCCGGGCCATGAAGGGTCTGGTGGCTGGCAAACCGCAATGGGTGGCTATCCTGGGGCCGCGAAAGATTGGCAAGACCAGCTTGGTGTTGGAGGCGGCCCGTTTAACCCGTTCTAAGCAACTCAAGGTGGTCACTTTGGATGTTCAGGATCAAGGACCGGTTTCTCCCAAGTTTTTCCGACGCCTGGCACTGGCGGTTTTTGATGCGGCTTTGGGGGATGAATTGGGAGAGTCGCTGGAACGGCTGGCCACGCGTCCGCCGGAGTACCGTGCCTTGTTGCAGCAATCGAAACGGTTTCTCAAGCTGCCTCCCGCCCTGCGCAGCGAAGCGCTCGAATTAGTGGAGGGCGATGTCAGTCCGGAACGAGTCAGCCTTTGGCTGGATTTTCCGGAACAACTGGCAAAATCCCTTGATGTCTATTTTATAATCGCGTTGGATGAGTTCCAGGAATTGGGGGAACTCCAAAAGCCATTTCATTCTTTTTCGTTCATGCAACTGCGCAGCCACTGGCAAAAACACCAAAGATCGGCCTATTTCATTTCCGGTTCCGCCCGTTCCATGCTGCTGCGGTTGATTCAGGCGCCCCACGCCCCGTTCTTTCAGCATTTTGCCATTCACGAACTGGGGCCATTTGCACCGGAAGCAGCCGTGGCTTTGCTTCAAGAGGAAAGTATTCCCGAAAACCCGGTTCCCCGGGAAATCGCCGAACTGGCAGTAAAGACTTTTGGAGGACACCCGTTTTACCTGCAGATGTTGGGTGAAGAATTAGTGGGGACCGGTCAGGTGCCGGATCAAACGTCCCTGAAAGCCGCCTTGCAGCGGTTGCTGTTTTCTAAGACAGGACGTCTGGCTTTGTTTTTTGAAGGAGAGTTTCAGAAGCTGGTTGGACGCTCCACCTCGCTGGCCGCCACCTTGGATGCGTTATCGGACGGCCCATCCACATTAACGGCCATTTCAAGAGCCATAAAGGCGTCCAGTAGTTCCACCGTGTCCTATCTGTCTCGTTTGCATGATGCGGCCGTGCAATTGGATTCCGGATTGTATGCGTTGACTGACCCTGTCTTTGGTCTCTGGTTGAAATGGCGGCGCCCGGGTGGCTCGGTGCTTCCCATGACCTTGATTGGTGACGAGGCTGAACAGGCTGTGGCGCTCACTCTATCGTCCATGGGGTTCGAGTTGGTTTACCAATCTAAAGGATCCCGGGGAGCGTTTGACCTGCTGGCCCTCCGGGGTTCTCTGCAGTTGGGAGTTCAAGTGAAACGCTCTGAGATGCCTTTGCGGTTTGACAAGCACGAATGGTCCCGGATGGTCGCAGACCGGAAACGCTTTGAATGGAGCTGGGTAGTGGCCGCCGTTAATCCCGGAGGAACTGTCACAATTCTCGACCCCGCTAAAGCTTCCATTAAGAAGGGGGTTAGTTTGCCAGAAACAGCCTCTATCCACAATTTGTTGCAATGGCTCGATGCTCAGTAGTCCAAGTAGCCATCACGAGCATTCGCGAGCGGCTCCTGAGCCTGGCAGCAATAGAATTTCGGCAACCCTGGCGAAGCCCGCCTCGACGCTGCCAATCTATGACCTATTTGACGGATGCCACGGCGTAGCACCAAAGGACATTATTATCGCGGATGTAGAGCTTCCCGTCGGCTACCACGGGATACGCCCAGGCCTTTTCCATGGCGTCGATCCTCTGCGGCTGGCCGGGCGGAGTGAAACGGCCCTTTTCGCGGTAGGCCTCAGGCGACACTTCCGCCAAGGCCATTTCGCCGTTTTCTCCATGAAGGTAGAGGCGGCCGTCGGCATAGCAAACTGACGCGGCCCCCAAAGCGCGTTCCTTCCATTTGATCTGCCCGGTGGTGAATTCAGCGCACAGCAAGACCTCGCTCGTCGCGCCATAAAGGCAATCGCCGACCTTGACCACGCCCCCAATAGCCGTGGGGTATGCCGGCGAGAAATAAACCTGCCCGGCGGCGACTTGTTTCCCGTCAACCTTGAGCTTGACGACCCCTGCCCCGGTTCCAGTCGAGGAACAGAAGACATATTCGCCGCTGGCCACGGGTGTTTGGATATTTGCCCCAAACTTGCTGACTGGCGTGCTGTAACGCCACAAGAGACGCCCGGTGGAGGCTTCGATTCCAACCAGGCCTTTGGTCAACAGCCGCACATACTCCCGAATCCCGCCAAAATCCACGACGATGGCCGATGAAAACCCGGCGTCATCTGCCTCCGGCAGCGGACATTTCCAAATCAAATCTCCCGTGCTCTTTCGCAACGCGATCACAGTCGCCGTGCTGCCCCCTGGGGCGCACACCAGCTTGTCGCCATCGATCAGCGGCGACTCGGCGTAAGCCCATTCCGCGGTTTTGCCGCCGTAGTCGTTGCGTATGTTCTTTTTCCAACGCACGCTCCCCGTCTTGACGTCCAGACAAGCCACATCCCCGTCGGAACTTTGCGCGTAAAGAAGGCCGCCATCGAGCGTGGGGGTCGAGCGGGCGGTGGGAAAGTTAGGCTGCTGCTTTGGGTTGCCCACGTTTCCCAGGCGGGTGGACCAAATCCGTTGGCCATCACGGGCGTCCAGAGCCACGACCGATTCATTCTCCAAGCCTTGGCTTTCCATCAGGTAGAGGCGGCCATCGACCACGGCGGGAGTCGAGTATCCCCGGCCAATGTTGGTGACTTCCCAGAGCAGCTTCGGGCCTTCTTTGGGCCATTCGGCGAGCAGCCCGGTCTCGTGCGAAATTCCGTCCCGCTGCGGCCCGCGCCATTGCGGCCAGTTATCCGCCAGGAGCAGCGTGGGCAAAATTGAGATTGCGGCGATAAAGAGCGTCGATGTGCGTTTCATAATAAACCTGCCCCATTCTGGTTCGCCTCCTGAACCGGCGTCAAAGCTATTCTTAACGCCTCACGCCTCGCCGCAACTGATTGTGCAATTCTGACTTTCTGGCAAAGTTTGACCAATTGGAATGACCCTGTAACATTTGCGCATGATACAGAGGATGCAGTGAACGGCCATGAACTCAAAGCACGATCTGCGCGCCGTGGCGCGCCAATTCCAAATTCATGGTGAATTTTTTAGCGCCGAGCCTTATGGCAGCGGGCACATCAATGACACTTACCGGGTGGTGTTCGACCAGGGCGGCGCGTTCGTGCGCTACATTATTCAGCGCATCAATCATGAGATTTTTAAAAACCCCGTTGCGCTGATGGAGAATATCCAGCGCGTGACAGGGCATCTGGCCAGGAAATTGGCCGGTGAATCCGGTTCCAGCCGCCGCAGGCTGACCTTGATTGCAGCGTCGGACGGCAGGGCGTATTATTGCGACGACGCGGGCAATCACTGGCGCGCCTACATTTTCATTGAGAACGCGCGGACCTTCGACGCCGTCGAGTCCGTGTCACAGGCCTTTCAAGCCGCCAAGGCATTTGGGCAATTTCAAAAGGCGCTCGCCGATCTGCCCGCGCCGCGGCTGCATGACACGATTCCCGACTTTCATCACACGCCCAAACGGTTTGCCGCCTTGGAAAAGGCGATTGAGGCCGACGCCTTTAACCGCGCGCAAGCGGCGAAAGCCGAGATAGCCTTCGCGTTGGAGCGCAAGGCCGTGACCAGCTTGTTGCTCGAGGCAAAATTGCCCGAGCGCGTGACCCACAATGACACAAAATTCAACAACGTGATGCTCGATGACGCGACTGGCGAAGGCGTTTGCGTCATTGACCTGGACACAGTGATGCCCGGCCTGGCGCTCTACGATTTTGGCGACATGGTGCGAACGACGACCAGCCCGGCGAAGGAAGACGAACGCGACTTGTCAAAGGTCACCATGCAATTTCCCATGTTTGAGGCGCTGGCGCGCGGTTATTTGTCAACCGCGTCCGAGTTTCTGACGAACGCCGAAAAGGAGCGCTTGCCCCTCTCCGGCAAGCTGATCACTTTTGAAATTGGGATTCGGTTCCTAACCGACTTCCTGGCGGGCGACGCCTATTTCAAAATCCATCGCGACGGGCACAACCTCGACCGTTGCCGCACCCAATTCAAGCTGGTGGAGTCCATCGAGCAGCAGGAGGCGGGGATGAACAAACTGGTGGAGACCCTTTAACAGGGAAATCCACACGGGCAGCGGCCGGTCAAGTCCTTTCGGCGGGAATTGGCTTCGCGCTCTCGTTCCATAATTCCTCAATTTCTTCCAACGTCCTGCCCTTGGTTTCCGGGACGAAACGCCAGGTGAAGATCACTTGCAGAAAAGCCATAACGGCCAGGAAGCAGAAGGTGGGAACCTTGCCCACTTGGTGGAAGGCGATGGGAAAGAACAGAACCGCAGTGGCGTTGGCCAGCCATTGCGTGAGCACAGGAACAATCATGGCGGTGCCGCGGACCCGGTTGGGAAAGATCTCCGGCAGCAGCGTCCAAAACACCGGGCCGATGCAGGAGGCGAAGAAGGCGATAAAGGCCATGATGAGAGCCAGTACCGTCAGGCCAGTGAAATGGCCGGTCGCGCTGGCGATGACCAGCGAGAGCAACACGACCGTCATGCCGAGCGACCCGATGATGTAGAGCGGCTTGCGGCCGTACCGGTCAATCACCCAGAACGAGACCAGGGTGAGCAGAAAATTAGTGAAGCCGATGAAGAACGTGGAAAACAAGGCCGCGTCCACTTTCCATCCGGCGGATTGGAAGATGATGGGCGCATAATCAATGAAAGTGTTGATGCCGGAAAAATGGACAAGGATCGCCAGGACGAAGCCGACGAGCAGCGGGCGGCGCAAGCCGGGCTGCAGCAACTCCGTCCAAGTGCCGCGGCTGGCCGCCAGGCTGGTCTGGATTTCGGCAATCTCGATTTCTGCCTGAGTTTGGCCCGTGATACGCCGCAGGAGATCGAAAGCCTCCTTCCGCCGGCCGACCTTGAAGAGGTAACGGGGCGTCTCGGGCGCGCACAGAATCATCAAGAAAAACACCACCGACGGAATGGCGCCGCTGATAAACATCCAGCGCCAGTTCCAGTCGCCCACGTTGCGCAGAAGGTAGTTGATGACATAAGACACCAGGATGCCGAAGGTGATGGAAAGCTGGTAGAAGGCGCACAAGCGCCCGCGCAACGTCGCCGGCGCCACTTCTGCCACATACATGGGCGAGACAATGGAGACGCCTCCCACGGCTAACCCGCCCAGGAAGCGAGCCAGGATGAATATTGTGAAGCTAGGCGCCAAACCGGTGCCAACCGTGGTTAGGGCGAAAAGCATCGCCACCACGAGCAGGACTCGTTTCCGACCGTAGAGATCGGTAAGCCAGCCCGCGATGACCGAGCCAAGAATGCAGCCGAACAGGAGCGAACTGAATGCCCAGCCCAGCCTCAGGTCGTCCAGACCGAAGTGAAGTTTCAGGAACGGCCCCGCGCCAGTAATGATCGAGATATCAAAGCCAAATAGCAGTCCGCCCACGGCAGCGGCGAGGCTCAGAAAGGCAACGAACCGGTGGTCTATTTCCTGTTGCATATGCAACCTATGGATTTTTAATCGTTTCCACCATCGCCCAGAAGTTCTCCATCGGGGTATCGAGCTGCACGTGGTGCGTTGGGCCGATAATCAGACCTCCGCCCTTGCCGAGAGTGTCGAGGCGGGTATGGACTTCGTTTCGCACGCCGGCTGTCTTCCCAAACGGAAGCGTGTGTTGTTCGTCAATCGAACCCCAGAAGCAAAGTTTGTCGCCATACTGGCGTTTAAGCCGCGCCGGCTCCATGCACGCAGGCTGAATCGGGTTCAGCACGTCCAACCCGATCTCGATCAGATCCGGAATCACCGGCTCAATGACGCCGTCCGAATGGTAGGCGATCTTGAGGTTCGGGTTGATGCGTTTGAGTTCCGCAAAAAAGTTCGCCATGCGTGGTTTGAAAATCCGGCGCCAGATTGCGGGAGAAAGAATCATCGCTGATTGCGCGCCAATGTCGTCGCCGGTCCAGATCATGTCCACGCCCAGAGCGACCAGTTTTTTTGCCGCCGCGAGGTGATAATGGTAGGGAATGTCCAGAATCGCTTCCGCCAGTTCGGGGTTCTCGACGAAATCCATGAGCATCTGCTCCAGGCCGCGCAGCGCGCACGCGGTTTCGAGAATCGTCGTCACCGTCACTCCCACGATGAAGTAATCCCGCCCATATTCGCGAATCACCCGCTCGGCATCCTGGTAAAGCTCTGGCCGGTGGGGGTCGGGCGCCTGGTAACGCGCAATGGCATCGTCGTCCGCCAGCGGATGACCGCAGGTCTCGGTGTAGTGCCCATAGCCAAAGGGCGTCTTGTAGTCGCAAATCTTCCAGCCAATACCCCATTCATCGATATAGGCATGGTCGGCCTGGTAGTAGGAATTGGCCCATCCGACGCTCGTGAGCAGGAGGTCTTCGCCCAACGCCTGCTCGAGTTGATAGGTGTTGCCGCCGCCGTGGGGATTATGCTCATTTGTGCCGTCCAGGCGCATGTCCGCGCGCAACCGTCGCGCAAACTCGGGCGTGAAGCTGATCTGCATCGGGCAGCGATCCGGTTGCTCGCGACTGAGGGCGGTTAAGACCCGTTCCCTTGGTTTAGTCGTTGAACTCATGAATTTTGTTTGAGGGGATTATGGATTAGACAGCATAAGGACAAAAGGTCGAAGCCACGTTGACAGCCGGTCATGACTCAGCCGCGGCCAGCTTTGATTTGCGCCGGTTCTCATCAGATTTGTGGCATCGTGAAGCAACCGGCCTCTTGAGGCAATTGAAAATTGGCGGGTTGCCAATAGACTTGTTGACGACAGGCGGCGCCCATGATAGTGTCAACGCCAATCAACCGACCCTGAGTATAAGAAAAATATGAAAACACGCATTGCATATTGTCTTGCCATCGGGCTTATCACACTTTGGCGTTCGCCACTTCTCGCGGCCGACGAGCCGTTGAAGATTTCCGTCTATGCCACGGCCGAGAGCGTGAGCAACTATCTGGGAACCGCCGAGGCCCGGAAGGCCACCATCGCGGTGCTGAAAAGCTACCGCGTTTCCAAGGTGTACGTCGAGGGCAACCGCATTGATAGTTGGGTCACGGTCGATATGCTCCGCGCGGTTCGAGACGACCTGGTAGCGAACGGGATTGAGGCCTCGGGCGGCGTCGGCCCGCTGCCCGGCAAGACGTTTGGCGTGCACGTGAGCGGACACGAGTTTTGGCTCGACTATGGGGCGGCGAAGACCCAGCAGGACGTGGCCCGCGCCTTCACGGAGAGCGCGGCCGTGTTCGACGAGATGATCGTTGATGATTTCTACTGTTTTGATGAAGGGTCGCCGCAATATCGACGCGATGAGCTGGTGCGGTTGGTCGATACGATGATGTGGAAGCCAGCCCGCGCCGTGCGGCCCTCGTTCCATTTGATTATCAAGATTCCCCAGTGGTACGATCGTTTCCAGGAATTCGGCTATGACCCGGAGCGGATGATGGCGGCGTCCGAGCGCATCTGGATAGGCACCGAAACCCGCAATCCGGAAACACCCTCACTGGGCTTTGTGCAGCCGACGGAGGGCTATGTCAACTTCCGCTGGCTCTCGGCGATGGCCGGTTCCAAGACCGGCGGGGCATGGTTTGACACGCTGGATTGCACGGCCCAAAATTTCCTGGACCAAGCCTATCAAAGCGTGCTGGCCGACGCCCACGAGCTTACCATCTTCAATCTCGCGATGATCATGCGGGGCCATCCCGGCCACGCGCTGTTCAAGGCCGCATTGCCTCAACTCTTCGACCTGGCGGGGAAGGTCCGCGGACTTCCTGCCAAGGGCATCGCCTACTACAAGCCTTCGAGCAGCGATGGCGAGGAGAATCTGTATTTGATGGAGTATCTGCCGATGATCGGCCTGCCGATTGTGCCCACCCCCCAATTCCCCTCGGGCTGGCCGGTTATTTTCCTTGGCTCGCAAGCCGCGGCTGACCACAACCTGCTTGACGCCATGAAGCGCGAACTGTCGCAAGGCGCGACGCTGGTCGTGACTCCGGCGCTGCTCCGCCGCATGGACCCCGCAGCGGCGGAAATGGCCGGCGTCACCGTGTCGCCTCGATTGGAGTCGGGCATGGTCGGCGGCCTGGAAGTGGACCTCAGTCTGGCCGTGACGCGCGCGCAAACGCGCCTTTCCATTGCCGGCAGCATTGACGTCATGGCGTCGGTCACCGACAGCCGAGGCGTTGTCACTTCATTGGCGAGCGAGCAGACTGCCCGGGGGCGCGCCTACTGGCCGACAAATCGACCGATTGGGAGCGTCGCCGCTCCGACGGTTGACCGGCAGGTACCGCTGCTGACGATGTGCAAGAGCAGCCGGGGGCAGATTTTGGTGGCCAATGTGCGCGCTTTCTCGAGGACGATTCCCCCGACACCAGGCAGGGCTTCAAGAATCCCGAATGGATATTCCCGCCGGTGCGGCTTGGGCTGCCGGAAATATCCCAACCCCTGGCCGACGCCCTGCGCGGCGAGTTGATGGAACCTCTGAAGACCAGCCTAGTCGCCCCGACGAAGGTGGCCTTCTACCTGTTGGGCGACGCCAAGGTGTTGTATAATTTCCACGATCAGCCGGTGGAAGTGAAGCTGGACGGAAATGCCATTCAGTTGCCGGCGAATGGAGTGGTCTGGCGCTGAGGAAAGAAACTGGGGCTGGCCCGATTGTGGATAACGGGCGAATAACTTGGGTGAAAATTCCAATAAGTGCGGCTTGTTTCCTGACGTGAAAGGGAAATGATTTACCGCATGTCGAAGAATACCCAGGACATCCCGGCGACGCCTGCCATCCATGATTGGCGGACGACGGATGAGGATGAAATTAACCGCCGCCGCCTCCGCGCGCGCACGGAGACTTTCCGAATTTTCAATGGCCAACCGGTCCATCCGATTTTTTCCAATTTCTCCGTCGGATCCGGCAGCGGACTGACTTACGCGGTCGAGGTGCGCGATTTACGCCAGCGCCACTTCGCCTGCGATTGCGTCGATTTCCGCATCAACGGGCTGGGGACTTGCAAACACGTGGAAGCGGTCTTGCTGCATCTTGAGGCGCGTTTTAAACGGCTGTTTCGCGCGGCGGCCAGCAATGGGTCGGGGCGGCTGGATGTGGTGGCCGAGCCTGCGCATGAGAGCTTGCGGTTGATCAATGGAAACGGGCATACGCCGGCGCGGTTGCGCAAATGGTTTGGCAAGGACGGCCTGCTTAATGAGGGGACGCCCGAGGCGGCTGTCGAGGAATTGCAGCGTCTGGCGGCGGCGGAATTGCCGGAGTTGCGCGTTTCGCAGGAGTTGGCGCCGTGGCTGGAATCGCGCCGCCGCCAAGAGGAGCGCAAGCTGCTCCGGCGTGAATATGAATTGAAGGTGCAGAGCGGCGAGTGGCCCGCGCAGGAAACTCACGTGCCGCTCTTTCCCTATCAGCGCGAAGGGATGTTGCACCTGGCCTTCGCCGAGCGGGCATTGCTGGCGGATGAAATGGGGCTGGGCAAGACCATCCAGGCGATTGCGGCGTGCGCATTGTTGCACCGGCTCGGTAAGGCCACGCGTGTTTTGGTCGTCACGCCTGCCTCGCTCAAGACGGAGTGGGAGGAGCAGATTCAGCGTTTCACCTCGCTGCCCTATCAACTGGTTTTCGGCGGGCGCATGGCACGCCTGGCGGCTTATGCGGGCGCGCCCTTCTTCACCATCGTCAATTATGAGCAAATGCTGGCTGACGCGCTGGAGGTCAACGCCCGGCTGCGGCCCGACATCGTGGTGCTGGACGAGGCGCAACGAATCAAGAACTGGAGCACCAAAACGACGCAGGCGGTCAAACGCCTGCGCAGCCGCTACGCTTTCATCCTCACCGGCACGCCCATCGAGAACCGCATTGACGAGCTTTATTCGCTGATGGATTTTCTGAATCCGTCGCTGCTGGGCCCGTTGTTCCGCTTCAACCGCGAGTATTACGAACTGGATGACCGCGGCCGGCCTTCGGCCTACCGGAACCTCGACAAACTGCACGAGCGCATCAAGCCGCTGCATGCTGCGCCGCCGCAAGGCGGAGGTGGAAACCGAATTGCCCGAGCGCACCGACCGCAACCATTTCGTCCCCTTGAGCGCGGAACAGCAGGGCGAATACGACGGCCATGAAGGCATTGTCGCGCGGCTGGCGTCCATCGCCAACCGCCGCCCGCTGACCCAGCCGGAACAGGACAAACTGCTGCGGCACCTGAACATGATGCGGATGGTCTGCGACACCAATTACATCCTGAACCCGAGGAACAGACAGAATGCCCCAAACTGCGCGGAGTTGGAGAAAATCCTGGAGGAATGCCGGGAGAACCCAGACGTCAAGGTCATCGTCTTCTCGGAGTGGGAGCGGATGCTTGAACTGGTGCGCGAGACGTGCCTCCGGCTGGAGTTGGGCTTTGCCTGGCACACCGGCAGCGTCCCGCAAGAAACGCGCCGGGCCGAAATCATACTTTTCAAGACCGACCCCAAATGCCGTGTATTCCTGAGCACCGATTCGGGGGCGTCGGGTCTGAATCTGCAGAACGCCAGCGTGGTCATCAATTGCGACCTGCCCTGGAATCCGGCCAAGCTGGAGCAGCGCATCGCGCGCGCCTGGCGCAAACACCAGACCCGCCCGGTGACGGTCATCAATTTGATTTCCGAAAACACCATCGAACATCGAATGCTCGACACCCTTTCCCACAAGCGCGCCCTGTCCGAAGGCGTGCTGGACCTCAAGGGCGACCTGAATGAGATCAAGCTGCGCAGCGGCAAACAGGCCTTTTTGGCCAAGCTGGAGCAATTGATTACCACGCGCGGCGGTCAAGCCCAAGGCCGCAAACCGCCTCCTTGCCGTCGGATCGTGCGCTGGGTTTCGCGCAAGCGGCGCAGCAACGCATCAACGGCGCCCTTTACCGTTGCGAAGAACGCTATCCGCTGGAAGGGCCGCATTCGGTTTTGTTCGTGGTGGTGGAGAGGGACGCGGCGCAATTCCGGCCCCAGCTTGACACCCTGCATCAAGATTACTTTGGCCCCGGCCAATCCGATCCGCTTGCGCCAGTGCGCCTGGAAGTCATCGACCGCGCGACCGACCAGGCCCTGCAACGGTTGATCGAGGCCGGTTTGGTGGCCAACACGACACGCGCCACCCGGCCGCTCTGGCCGTCGGACCCAGCCGCCGCCGCGCCCGCGCCGTTGTCGGAGGCCGAACGGGCCAAAGCCACCGCCTACCGCGCGCAAGCGACGCGGAAAATAAAGATGGCCTCGCTGCTGGCCGGCGGAGATTTGCTGGAAGAGTCGCGGACGGCGCTGCTGGAAGCGGTGGAACCGCTGGGGCGCGCGCTGGCCGTGGAGAACCGGCTGCCCGAGCCGCAGTGCCTGGAGGATGCGTTGCTGCCTCCTCTGGGATCGTCCTGGCACGGCGCCCTGCCCTTGCTGCGGGCCTTTTTGCGCGACACCTCCCACGCCATTCCTCCTGTGGTCTTGGCCTTGGGACAAATCTGACATAGGATCGCCTCCATGACGCAACATCGCATTGGTTTGATCGGCGGCAGCGGACTTTATCATATTGAGGGGCTGACGCGGCAGAAATGGGTCAAGATGACAACGCCCTTTGGGCCGCCCTCGGACGATTTGCTGACCGGCGAATTGGGCGGGCGCGAAGTGGTCTTTCTGCCGCGCCACGGCCGCGGGCACCGGCTCCTGCCCAGCGAGCTGAACCATCGCGCCAACATTTTCAGCCTCAAGAAGCTGGGCGTGGCGTGGATTATCAGCGTCAGCGCCGTGGGATCGTTGCAGAAGCGCTACCGGCCGCGCGACATTGTGCTGCCGGACCAGTTTATCGACAAGACCAAGCGCTCGTTCGAGCACACTTTTTTCGGGCGCGGGATCGTGGCGCATATCGCGTTTGCGGACCCCGTGTGCGCGGAATTGCGGGCCTTGCTGTTCCAAGGTTGCCGAAGCGAAGGGGCGCGCGTCCACGACGGCGGCGTGTACGTCAACATGGAGGGGCCGGCCTTCAGCACGCGCGCGGAATCGCTCACGCATCACGAGCTTGGTTACGACGTGATCGGCATGACCAATCTGGGCGAGGCCAAATGCGCGCGCGAGGCGGAGATGGCTTACGCGACCATGGCCATGATCACCGATTACGATTGCTGGAAGGCGGACGAGGCGCACGTGACGGTGGACATGATCGTGGCCAACCTGATGAAGAACGCCGACCAGGCCAAGGCGATCATCAAGAGGGTCGTCGCGCTTATTCCCAACGAGCCGGGCTGGCCCTGCCACGACGCGCTCAAAAACGCGATCCTGACGGACAAGAAAATCTGGCCGCGACGGACCAGGGCGGAGTTGGCGCCGCTGTTGAAAAAATACGCGTGATGGCTACGGAGCGGGGATCGGCGGAATGTGCCTATAGTTGACGCCCATGGCGTCAAGGCGTCGTTCGTCGGTTTGCAAACGGCATTCGAAATCTTCCAGGTTGAGCGCTTGCCGGGGCGACCAGGTGAGTTCCGCCATGGCGCTTTCACGCGGGAAGATCCTGTCCTCGGCCCGGCGAAGATTGGGAATAGATTCCGTCCAAAGGCTGCCTTGCGCACCCAGGATGCGCCGCTCAAATTGCGGGGGCAGATTGGTCGGGATGGGGTCGAAGGCGTAGATTTTGGCCAGGGGCAGGACCCTGGGGGCGGCGTTCGGCTTATGGGCAAGGCGTTCCGATGAATCATAACCCATGCTAAGGTAACAAAAGGCCGCAGTGGTCATAACAACGTCGTGACCGTCGCTGGCGCCATCAACGGCGCCGCCTTTCCAATCCATGAGGGCGGCGTTTTTGGCCAGGCCGCCCTCGCGGATTTCGCTCCAGCCGATGAGAGAGTGGCCGTGGGCGTTGATGAATTTCTCAATGCGTTTAATGAAGTAACTCTCCAGTTGACGGTCGCTCTGCAAGCCTTCGGCTTTTTTGCGGGCCTGGCACTTTTCGCAATTGGCCCAATTCGTGGTCCGCACTTCATCTCCCCCCACGTGAATGTATTTGCCCGGAAAGAGGGGGAACACCTCCCGCAGGATGTTTTCCAGGAAGTCAAAAGAAGCTTCGTTGCCCACGCAATAAATGCCGTACTGGATGCCGCCGTTGCCATCCGAGTTGTAAGGGCCGCCGGAGCAACTGAATTGCGGGTAGGCGGCCAGGGCGGAGGAGGAATGTCCCGGCATTTCAATTTCCGGGACGATCGTGATGTGGCGCACGGCGGCGTAACGAACCACCTCGCGGATGTCGTCCTGCGTGTAATAGCCGCCGTAGCGGCCGTCCGGCCCGTAGGCCGTGGTGGATTTGGGGTCCAATTTAAAACCGACCCCTTTGCGCCATGCGCCTACTTCCGTTAATAGCGGATATTTCTTGATCTGAATGCGCCAGCCATCGTCGTCGGTCAGATGCCAATGCAGGGTGTTGATCTTGTGCATGGCCAGGGCGTCAATAATTTGTTCGACCTCCGGTTTGGTGAAGAAGTGGCGGCTGACATCGAGCATGAAGCCGCGCCAGGGAAAACGGGGGCGGTCTTTGATTTCCACGCTGGGGGCCTCCCACTTCACGCCGGGGGCCGGCTGGGCGGCGAACACCTCTGGCGGCAGCAATTGCAGAAAAGTCTGGACCCCGTAAAACAAGCCCGCCTCGGCCGGCGCGCGGATCACAACCGAATCCGGCGTCACGATCAATTCGTAGCCCTCCGGCCCCAGGCTGGGGTCGCTGTCCTTACTGGTCAGGCGGATGGCCCCCGTGATTGTCTTGCCGGGGGATTGGATGAGGAACGGCAGGCCCGTGGCGGCGCGCAGCCGTTCCGCCAGAAATGCGCCCGTCGCCTTGGACTGCCTGTCCACCAAAACAGGTGTGTCAGCGCGGAGGACGAAAGCACCCTCGCGCACGGTCATTTTTTCGGGCAAGGGAATGAGCGCCGGCGCGGCGGCCCGCGCGGCGGGCACCAGACCAAAAATGATGGCCGTGGTGGTTATTAGTATTGATTTCATTAGAATTGAGTTATGAGCGTTCGAAGTGAGCTTCAATTTCCTCCAGGGTCTTGCCCTTGGTTTCCGGCAGAAAAAACGCGGCGGTGATGAAATAGACCACGGTGAAGCCGGCGAATAAAAAGAACATGGTCGAATACCCGTATTTGCCCACAGTCGGCAGGAAGACCGCCGCGATAGTGGTGGAGACCGCTGAATTGAGCAACAGCGCGATGCTCATGCCGTTGGAACGAATGCGCGTGGGCATCAATTCCGAGAGAGCCAGCCAGACGCAGACACCGGGGCCGACGGCGAAAAAGGCCATGAAAACAAACAGGCAAACCGCCACCAGCCAGCCGTTTCCAACGCTGGGCACAGGTGTGATGAGAGCGTTGTCGATGTGCAAAGGCGCGTTTCTGGAGGCGTCCACGCTGGCAAAGGGATTGGAGAAAAAGGCCACGACTTTGTTGGTGGGCACGCAGTCGTCGCGCGTGATGTTAATCGGCTTGGCGGCCGGGTCGTCGGAGCGCACGGCGGCGGAGGCCGCCTTAAAATCGCCGTAGGAATAAATAATGACCAAAGTCGTCGGCGTCCCCGCCAGGCTGGCGCCGGGCAAGAGGCGGGCGGCGGATTCGGCGCTGTAGGAGAGCGTCAGTTTTTGTTCCGGCGTCACCATGGCTTGGGCGGCGGCGCGGCAATCGAGGCGGCGGCTTTCGGTGTTGCGAAAGACGATGCCCACGCACAAGAGCGAGGCGATGATCCCGGCGGTGCCCACGATAAGGAGAAACTTGCGTCCCTTGCGGTCCACCAACGCCACGCCGGCCATGGTGACGAGGAAATTGACCGTGGTCAGGATCACGTAGCCGCCGTGGGCCCAAAAATCCGACAGGCCGCCTTGGAGGAGGATGGTGGCGTTGTAGGCAATAATCGAATTGACGCCGGTGGCCTGGTTGCAGGCCAGAATCACACAGGCCAGAAGAAATGGAATGACGTATTTGCGATGCCATAATGATTCGCGTCCCGCCTGTGCGCGGACGGCGGATTTCGCTTTTTCCGCCGCCGCGGTCGCTTCCATTTCCTTCAATTCCAAGGCCGCTTGTTCTTCGCTTCTGGAGCGGAGCAGGGCCGCGCGCGCAGCCTCCGCCCGGCCGCGACGAAAGAGCCAGCGCGGGGATTCCGCCACCATGAGACTGCCCACGACAAACAGAAAGCCCGGCGGGAGTGAAACCCAGAAGATGCCGCGCCAAGCGTGGTCCTTGAAGGCCAGAAGCGTGGCCGCATCGCCCGTTTTTGCCAGCAGGTCAACCCGGTAGCTGAAATAAAGTCCAATGAGGGCCGCCGCCATGATGCCCAGCGTCAAGAGCCATTGAAAGATGCCGGTGCCCTTGCCGCGGCTGGAGGCGTCCAGACACTCCGCCAGGTAAAGGGGCACCACGACACCGATCAATCCCGCGCTGATGCCCTGCAACAACCGGCCTGACACCAGCGGCCAATAGCCGTGCGCCAGGGCGATCATCGGAATGCTAATGACGAAAAGGGCGCCGCTGACGGTCATCAACCATTTGCGCCCCATCAAATCGGCCAGCAGGCCGGCGAACAACGTTGAGATCACGCTGCCCAGCAACACCGCCGCCACAACAAACGAGAGTTGTCCCGCGTTGAGGCCGGAAGTCGCCTCGAGGTAAGGCAGCGCGCCGGCAACAATCCCGACATCCACGCCAAAGAGCAACCCGCCCAAGCCGGCTACGAGCAGAAGAAAACGGTTATAACGGGTTTGGGCGGCGGGAAGAGGGGATGGGGGGTTCATCGGCATGCTATGGTTGCAACCAGGAACGAGAGCGTGGCCTGGCCGTTATGATTTGGTCGTTGGTCATTTGTCACTAATTCGGGTGATTGTGCTTGCCGCAGCGGAAAAACGCACGCGCAAAAAAGAGCATTTATTTTTCACCCAATGTGGACTGCGAAACGCTCGACCTCACCCCGCCCTCTCCTCCAGGAGAGGGAGAATCACCCGCCGCCGTCTCAATTTCCAAGGCCTGGATTTGCCGGACACTACCATTCATCAATCTATCAACTTCGGGAAAAAACGGCGCGCGGTTTCGCAAGTGGCGGCGCTTAATTCGTCAAGGGAACAGTTTCTGATGCTGGCGGCGAGTTCCGCTGTTTCACGTATGAAAGCAGGTTCGCAACGCTTGCCCCGATGGGGCATCGGCGCGAGGAACGGACAATCGGTCTCGAACATGAACTGCCCCGGCCCAACCGCCGCCAGGGCCTCGCGGACGTTGCCTCCGCTCTTGAACGTGGCAATGCCGGTGAAACTGACCAGGGAACCCATGCCCAGGACCCGCCGCATGGCTTCTACGCTTTCGGAAAAGCAGTGAAAGACGCCGATGGTCCTGCCGACAAAGGGGGTCATTTGCGCCAGCGTGTCCTCGAACGAATCGCGCTGATGGATGATGCAGTTCAACCCCAGGTCGGACGCCACTTCCAGTTGCTGCCGGAAAATATCCGCCTGCCGCGACTTGTAGCGCTCGAAATCCGCCTCGGTCCCGGCCGCGCCGCCAGGGCGGCGATGATAATCGAGGCCCGTTTCGCCGATGGCCACGACCTTGGGATGGCGCGCCAATTCGCGCAGAGCGGGCCGAATATCTTCCGGCGCGTTGAGCACGTGGGTGGGATGCCAGCCCACGGCGGCATAGACATGGGGATATTCCCCGGCGATCTGAACGGCGCGCGCGCTGGTCTCCAGATCGGTGCCGACGCAGATGATTTTGGCGATGCCGGCTTCGCGCGCCCGCTCGATGACGAGCGGGAGGTCGGCGGCGAAATCGGGAAAACCGAGGTGCGCGTGGGTGTCGTAAAAGGGCGGATTCTTCATCAGACGTTGGGATGCACTTGCGCGGCGACTTTCAAGCGCAAAGCGTTCAGGCGGATGAAGCCGGTGGCGTCGTCCTGGTTGTAAGCCTGGGTGGGGTCGGCTTCCATGGTGGCGATCTGCGTGTTGTAAAGGCTGACCGGGGACTTGCGCCCGGCGGTGATGATGTTGCCTTTGTAAAGTTTGACCCGCACCGTGCCGGTGACGTTCTTCTGGCTTTCGCAGACCAGGGCCTGCAAGGCGAGGCGCTCGGGTGAAAACCAAAAGCCGTAATAAACCAACTCCGCGTACTTGGGAATCAGCGAGTCGCGCAGGTGCATGACCTCGCGATCCATGGTCAGGCTTTCCATCTGCCGGTGGGCGAAGTGCAGGATGGCGCCGCCGGGAGTCTCATAAACGCCGCGCGACTTCATGCCGACGTAGCGATTCTCGACCAGGTCCACGCGCCCGACACCATGTTTGCCGCCCAGCTTGTTCAACGTTTTCATGACGCCCAACGGATTCAACTTCTTGCCGTTGACGGCGATGCAATCGCCTCGCTCAAAATCCAGCGTGACGTATTCGGATTTATCCGGGGCGTCTTCAGGGGCGACGCTTAATTTGTACATGCCTTTGTATTCCGGCGCGGAGGCGTCGAGCCACGGGTCTTCCATGATGCCGGCCTCGAAGGAAATGTGCAGGAGATTGCGGTCCATGGAATAAGGCTTCTTGGCGGTGGCCTGGACTGGGATGCCTTTCTGCTCGCAGTACTGGATCATCTCGGCGCGGCCGGGAAACTGGGCGCGGAAAGCGGCGTCGCGCCACGGAGCGATAACGCGCAATTGCGGGGCCAGCGCGGCGGCGGTCAACTCAAAGCGGACCTGGTCGTTGCCTTTGCCGGTGGCGCCATGGGCGATGGCGTCGGCTTTTTCGCGCTGCGCGATTTCGATCATGCGCTTGGCGATGAGGGGCCGGGCGATGCTGGTGCCGAGGAAGTATTGGTTCTCGTATATTGCCGCCGCCTGCATCATGGGAAAGATGAAGTCGCGGGCGAACTCCTCCTGCAGGTCGTCAATGTAAATTTTAGCCGCGCCGGTCTTGAGGGCTTTTTTCTCCAGGCCCTTGAGTTCCTCCTCCTGGCCGATGTCGGCGCAAAAGGCGATCATGTCGGCGGCGTATTTCTCCTTGATCCAGGAAAGCAGGACCGAGGTATCCAACCCGCCAGAGTAAGCCAATACAATTTTCATGGAGCGGATTAAAACGCGCTGGCGGACAGGATTAAAGAGTAAAATTTCTTTGGCACGTTGTTTTACGAACCTAAAACCAGTCGAAATTGGCCAATATTGGGTTCTTCCAAAGCGCGACTGGAACTGGTTTGACTGGGTTTGACTGGGCTTAAGCCACAGATTAACACAGATTGACACAGATTGGACTGGCCAGGGCTGCGGTTTGACTGGGTTTGACTGGGTTTGACTGGGTTTGACTGGCCGTGGGGTTGGGTTAAAACGCGTGAAATACACGCAACGTTGGTTTCCCTTTGAAATGACCCAAAACATGGCGGTTCATAGTTCATGCTGACCGATCTTACACTGGCCCGCAAAAGAGAAAAAACCTACGGTGGTGTTTTTGGCATGATTATTTTGGGAGGTGGTGGATGGGCGCATGGCGTTGACGAACAGGGACTTGCAAGGACGAAAAGGACGCAAAAATGGGAAAGGGCGTGCAAAAGTGCTAAATATTTTGGCAGAGACGCCTGTTTGGCTGCCAAACAGGGGCTGTTTTTTGGTCAAAAACAGCCCTGCTCAAAATGCGCCGCGTGTAAGTTGCTCAGGTTTAGTGGGTTGTGAAAGATGGAAAAGCGTCAACGGAATGACTGTCAGGGGAATAGGAAAGTAATGTGCACGCTCGCTTTTGCCCCTGAGGCAAAGATAAAGTGCGCACTGGAATGTCGGACCAACATTATTGCTCGGAGAGTGGGGAAAGTGGCGGGCGAGAATCGCCCAGCGCCAGCTTCTGAGGAAACTTTGGTGACCGTGTGGTGACCTTTTCGTCCACACCGCGCGGAATGCGTGGAAATAAGATTTTGGGCTTGCCCTTGCCTTTGCCGCCCGCTAAATCCAAGATCAATTCAAATGGCAAAAACGTTTTACAGTTTCAGCAACATGTTGCTCAAGGCAAAGACGGAGGAAGAAGTCAAACACACCTATGCTGATCATTTTGGATTGGATTACGACACAGAGTTTCATCACGACCTTTACTCGCCGGAAATCTTATTTGAATTCAAATTTTCCCGCAGCCTCCAGAAGCGGGAATCCCGCGCCGCCGTTCTGGCACAAGTGATATATTATGTTCGGAGGCTGCGGCTGGGCCATGCGGACAAAGTTGTTCCGCCGGTGATTTGCGCAGCGGATTCGCGAAATGCGTTTTTCACTGAAACAAAGAAGTGGAAAACCTTTTTCAACAACGAGAGCAAATACGATTGGGAACTTGCGCCCAGCCAACCCGACGAGAAACTGGTCGCTGATCTTGTCTCATGCCACGAGACGAACATGATCAAGGTATTTGATGTTCTCAACAAATCCGAATACGAACTTTTTAGCCAACAGCTCGCGCACCACCGCGCGACGCAACTTGATTTTGATTTCCGGGTGAAGAAGTTGATTACCGAGGAAAACTTCGAGGAGGTTTTTGACTATTGGAACAAATGCTTCGGCGAAGCTGTCCGGAACGGGACAAAATCCTCCCGCTATTTTTTGTGTGACATCCAACAGGGGAGATCGGTTTACAACCGGCAAGAAAACAAAATTGTTTTTCTCATTGGCCCGACGGAGAAACGCGCGAAGAAAATTTTACCGAGAGAATACGAATGGTTCTGGTCGAACTATGAAAAAGTCGCCGACCCTGGCGCTATTCGCAACATTCTGGCAAAGGTTGACCGATTGACCGACGAACCTATCCGCCGGTTCACCGGAGAATTTTTCACGCCCGTCGCGTTTGCACGCAAGGCGCATGGTTATCTGGAAAGAGTGGTCGGCCCGAAGTGGTGGACGAAAAACTATCGATTGTGGGACATGGCCGCCGGCACTGGAAATCTCGAATGGTTTCTCCCGGCAGACGCCTACAAGAATATCTACCTTTCGACACTTCACCTGGAAGACGTGCAGCATTGCAAACGGGTGTTTCCCGGGGCGACGGTATTTCAATACGATTACCTCAACGACGATGTGGAGAGCGTTTTCGACGACCAGTCGCTCTTTGACCGTCAACGCAGGCGACCGGACAATTTGCTGCGCGACCTGATGAACCCCGACATAAAATGGATTATCTTCATCAATCCGCCATTCGCCACATCACAAAAGGCGGGGTACTCCGGAGACAGCAAGAAGAGCGTCAGCGACACGAAAATCCGCCCGCTCATGCACCAGTGGGGACTGGGAGAAGTCTCACGTGAATTGTTCGAGCAATTTCTTTTCCGCATTCGGCAGGAATTCGCCGGCAAACAAACACATCTTGGACTTTTCTCCACGCTGAAATACATAAATTCCAACAACGATCAAAAATTCCGCGACAAGGTTTTCCAGTTTACATTCGAGGAAGGATTTGTGTTCTCATCGGCGAATTTTTCCGGCACACAGCAGGCCAATCCATTCCCCGTCGGTTTTCTCGTTTGGGACCTGGCCAAGCCAAAGAAACTCGAAGCGCAAAAGATGGAGGTCACCGTACTGGACGAGGACACCAGCAAGATTGGCCGCAAGCTAATCGTGGCCGAACACCGCGACCGGTTTTTGAGCAAGTGGATTGACCGCGTGCCCGCCACGGAAATTTTCCCGCCGCTTGGAAGCGCGATTTCGGTGAAAGGGGACAACGGCGACGTGCGTGACCGCGTGGCCAAAGATTTTCTCGCTTCGCTCATGTGCAAGGGCAACGACGTGCAGAATTACAACAATGTGGCGTTGCTTTCCGGGCCTTATGTGAGCGCGGGCGCGCTGTCCATCGTACCGAGAAATTTTGACAAGGCCATGGTCGTCCACGCAGTCCGCAAAAGCGTGAAGAAGAACTGGCTCAACGACCGCGACCAGTTTCTTCAGCCCGAGGCAAAACCGGGTGTCGATTTCGTGAGGAAATGCGCCGTTTGGAGTCTGTTCGCCGACTCAAACCAAACGGCGTCCCTTCGCAACGTCGCCTACAAAGGCAAAACTTATCAAATCGTCAATCATTTTTTCCCATTCAAATTTTCCGACGTGAAGAAGTGGAGCATTTTCGATTCGGACGTTAATCGCTCCCTAAAGCAAGACACTGACAATCGTTTCGTCGCCGAGTGGCTGGTAGAACAAACATTGGATCGCGCGTGTGGCAGACTTTTGGAAATTGGCCATGAAGTGTATCAATCCTTCTTTGTGCATTTCAAGGATCTGCCGACTGCGAAATACAAAGTTGAACATTGGGATGCTGGCTGGTGGCAGATCAAACGATGCCTCGTCGAAGCTGGGTTGGAGGAGGATCGACTGGAGCAAATTGAGGAAATCAAAAAGCGTATTAGTCAGAAGATTTGTGAAGAAGCTTTAGATCTGGGAATAATTACTTTTGCGTAATAAGCACGAGAAAGTTGAACGCGCCCGTCTCGGAATCAAAACGTCATCAATAGACAAGAGAGATCAGCATGTCTTATTGGCAAATTGGCGGAAAGGGCCGCGTTCGAGAGGTTGTTTTAGTGCGGCTCTTTATCCAAAAAGCGGGCGAGCAATTTTCAGGTAAGTGTCAATCATCGTCATCCTTGTGGCCGAGGACGAAGGCGGCGTGGATGGGGGGCGGCATCGGGGAGGCGGGGCCGCGCACGGATTTCCAGACTACTTCGTTTAATAGATAGTCGTCGGCGGCGTCCTCGCGGGTGAAGTTCATTTTTAATTGGGCGCCCCAGGCGGTGTGCTGGTTTTTTTCGTCGAGATTCACGTTCGCCGGTGGCGCGTCGTAGGGGCGGAGGTCGGGCGTGGATTGAAACGCGGCATACATCGGGGTGGCGGCGGCGTCGAATTGCGACATGGGGCGCAGTCCGAGAATTAATTCCATGGTGCGCAACATGCTGGTGGTGGAATACATGGTGGAGTCCTTCGCGGCCCTTTCGGCGTAGGGACTGGCGACCAGGGCGACGGTGCGGTGGGCATCGACGTGGTCGGAACCGTTTTGGGCGTCGTCTTCCACGACAAAAATGGCCGTTTGCGGCCAATACCTGGAATGGCTGACCATTTCGATGATGCGGCCCAAGGCCAGGTCGTTTTCCGCCAGGTAGGCGGTGGGGGTGGGAAAGGACGGCGTGGCGCCGTGGGTGTGGTCGTTGGGCAGGCGAACGATTTGCAGGCGCGGCATTTGATCGGCGGCCTCCAATCGCTTGAACTCGGAAAGGTAGCGATCAGCCCTTTTGAGATCGCTGTAGGCGAGGTCGAAGCCGCGATACATGGGGTCGATGTGTCCTTGCAGGCCCTTGACCCGGGCGCGCGCGGGCTGTTGATCGCTGACAAATTCCCCGTAGCTGAGGTAGCTTACGCCAGCCTCACGGGCGCGGTCCCACAGATAGCCGGCGGTGGGCGCGCCGATGGGCAAACAGCCTTCGGCGGGATAGGGGTATTTGCCGTTTTGCTCGTGGCCGTAATTCAGCGGCCAGGTTTTCTCCACGAAATCGCTGCAATACGCGCCCATGCTCCATTCGTGCCCGCTGGCGCTGACTTCGGCCTCCGCGTAGAAATTGTCCATGAGCACGAATTCCCGCGCCAGCTTGTGGTGATTGGGGGTGACGCGGTCGGGAAAGAGGCAAAGTTTGGCGTCGCCGTTGCCCTGCGGGATGTCGCCTAATACCTGGTCGTAGGTCCGATTCTCCTTGATGATGTAGATGACGTATTGGATGGGGCTGGGATCGCCCACTTTGGCTGGAATGGGATTGCCCGCCGGCGGCGCGACGGAGACCCCGGCGTCTGCTTTGAGCGGGGCGCAGGCGTAAGCTTCGGCGGTCCATGAGGCCATTTGTTGGTTCCAATGCTGAGGGTCGGGCAGGTCAATGACGCTGAGGGTGCCCTTGTACAAAGTGGCGATGTATTCCGTGGTCTTCCTGGCGATGCCCGGCCCGCGTGGATTGGCCCGGGTGTTGGCGCCTTTGCCGTTGGCCACCAACAGATGCCGTCCGTCGGGCGTCACACGAACCGAGGTTGGATACCATCCGACAGGGATAAAACCGCAGGAAGCGCTCTTGCCGCGGCGGGTGACATCAAAGACGGCGATGGCGTTGACGTTGGCATTGGCCACGAAAAGCGTCTTTTCATTGGGCGCGAGCGCCAGGCTGTTGGGGGTCGAGCCGTCCGGGGCGTCGGGGAAGAAGGCGGCCCAAATCGTTTCCAACGTTTGGCCGGTGGCGGTATCGAAAACGGTGACGGTGTTGCGATTGGCATTGGCCACGTAGAGCAGTTTGCCGGAACGAGTCAGCGCCATTTCGCATGGATGATCTTCCGCCTGCCAACGCGTCAAAACTTTGCCTGCGCGAAGGTCGATGACGCTCACGGCCGACTGCGCCCACAGGCTGGCGTACAGGCGCTCTCGCTTCTCGTCCAGGCAACACGCGTAGGGGTACGATTTCTCCCCGCCAAGACTGATGTCGGCAACGGCTGGCTTCGGCCCCAATGTCAGTTCGGCCACGCTGTCGCCGAAAACATCGGTCACAAAGAGCCGATGCTCCGCGCGGTCCACGGCCAAGCCGCACGAGACTGCGCACCCGGTCTGCTCATGCGCCCTGATGGGGGTGTCATTGGTTAATTGACCGTGGAGAAAAGTGAGCCGATGAACAATGTCATCGCCCCCGCCGCTGCAATAGAGCGCGGTTCCGCCAGACGAAAAGGCCAGCCCATAGAACGCTTCGTGCAACGGCATGCGGCAAGGGACGTTTCCCGTGTTCAAATCGACTGTCACGACCTCATGCGGAGTATATCCCGCAAGCAGCACCGCCGCGTAACGGCCCTTGGGCTCGACGGCGGCGTTGACGGGGAAGCAATTGCCGAGATCGATCTGGCGTCCGGCTGGGTGGACGGACCATTGGTTGTGCAGGAGGACCGAGCCATTGGGTTGCAGGCCGGGCCATTTGACGGCGTCCTCCGTCTTTTGTCCCAAACAGGCCTGGCCCGCCGCAACGAGCAGACAAGACAGATATAAATAGGCGCGCATAAGTTGGTGGTTAGGCGGTGGAATTTTTCCATACCCGTTCCAAGTATCCAAGCAAAACAATGCAATCCCCGAAACGTTGGCGATGTGCTTGCGGTCTCACCCAAGAGGTGGCGCAGGGCGGACCAAGGATTCCGTCGGCGGGACGCCGACGGCAGCGGTCGAGACGACCGCGCTCCCAAAGAAGTCGCTAAAGATTGGGGTGCATTCCCGGGCCTTGCGTTCCTGGTTTGCGGGACTAAATTCTGGGCGGAGGTGCTGAATGAGGATGCATCAATGTCTTGGGGTGGTGGCTGCATGGGTGGCGTGGCCAATAATGGCCAGCGGTCAGAGCCTTAATCTTTCACCGACGTTTGCGGGCAGCGCGACGGCTTTGCAGGCGTCACAGGTAGGCGGCAATTCCGTGGCACTCGCCAGTGCCGGCCCCGCCGCCGGGAGCGGTGGCCAGCGCGAAAATTTTCTGCCCGACGCCGCTCCGATTCCAGGAATAAGCGCGCATCAACTCTACGCGGTGACTCAGGGCGCCGGCGCGCGGAATCATTCGCAAAGCTCTCTGGTTTGGTTGGACGCGAGGCTGGGGACCCATCGCGTCACGGCGCAGTGGGTGCAGACGGAGGCAGTGGCGACGGCTGAGTTCTTCGACGTTCCCACCAGCGGTAAATGCATGTTCAACGCGCTGACGGTGGATGGCCGTCCCGTGGCGGTGACCGGCCAGGCGAACCAGACCATCATGTTTCCGGATGGTTATCTGATCATCAACGAACAATCCGGTTCGAGCAGCCGGCATTTCGGGACTCTGACGGTGAACGGGCTTCACCTGATGGTCGATGGCGAGGGCAGCATGATTGCCGCGTCGGCCACGGCGCAGGTCATTAACGCGCCGACACCCAATGTCGCGCAATAAGGCGGAGGCATTAAGGGAGTTGGCATGAATTAGGCTAATGTTCAGTCTCGAAGGGCTGCATTGGAGAACTTCTTGGATGGGGGAAAGCTGGAGGTGGCTTGGGGGCTCCTTTCTAAGAACGTCCGTCGCTCTGTTTTCTCCAAGTGCAGCCCTTCTCTTTTTTTTTGCCCGATTTGGCGCGATTTTGAAGGGTTCTCGCGGCTGTTCCCAGATTTTTCCGGTTTTCCACCATTGCCAGAAAATAATCACTGTGCGTGAAAACCACGCGTATGCGCGAAAATTATCGCGCATACGACCATTTTTCGGTCCGAGAGGAACGGTGGCGATTGGGATTTCGAGGGAAAATGAAGAAAGTTTTTTGGCGCCGAAAACGGCGGAATTGGCATGAAAAAGGCTTCAAAGATAAATCACGATGGAGAGGTTGATTGGAGCAAAGATGATCCGGAAAGCGAATCGCTCGCGAGGTGAGGTGGGGACCACTGCCGGAAAGCTCCGTTCAATTGTCTTTGCTCAAATCTCCTCTCTGTCGTGATTGCGTGAGACAAGATTTTCACGTCGCCGGCAGGGCGGTGCTGCCGCGCCGCCCAAGAGTTCAGGGCAGAGCAGCAGCTCTGCCCTACCGGGAAGGTGAAGAACTCAGGCCAGTGGATAAATGCGTCGTCCGCGTTGACATTGCGTGCGCCGGGCTGATAGAGTGGCTGTTTCAGAGCATGAGAGGATTTAGATTGTGGCCGCAAAAGACGACTATTTGATAGATTTACTGGTGGACATGGGGCAAGTGAACAGTGAGCAACTTGCCACCGTGCGGGAGGAAGCCGACGCCAACGGCGAAGGCGTCATTGATACCCTTCTAACCAAAAAGATCATCCGGCCCGTCGATGTGGCGCAGGCCAAAGCGGCGCACTTCGGTTACGAATTCATCAATTTGAGCGACATGCGCGTGAGCGACGATGTCATTTCCGCCGTGCCGCGCAACATCGCCAAGCGCTACCGGGCAGTGCCGGTGGCCAAACATGACCACACCGTCGCCATCGCCTTGGCGGACCCCTCGGACTTGGACGTCATCGACAGCCTGCAAAGGTTGCTCAACGTGGACGTGGAATTGCGCGTGGCGACCGATGATGACATCGATAAGGCGCTGACCAAGTATTACGGAGCGGGGGATGACTCGGTTTCGCAGTTGATTCAGGACATCACGGAGGGGGAAGTGGAAGTCGGGGTGCCGCAGAAGGGCGTGGACGCGGACGATCAATCGGTGGTGGAGGCCGACGCGCCCATCATCAAGCTGGTGAACACGCTGATCGTGGAGGCGTTCAAGGCGCGGGCCTCGGACATTCACCTGGAACCGCTGTCCAAATCGTTCCGGGTGCGTTACCGGATAGACGGGGTGTTGCACGAGATGAAAAGCCCGCCCAAGCGGTTGCAGGCGGCGATCATCAGCCGGCTCAAGATTCAATCCAACATGTCCATCGCCGAACGGCGCATCCCGCAAGACGGACGCATCCAGACGCAGGTCGGCGGCAAGCTGATCGACTTGCGCGTTTCATGCATACCAACCAATCACGGCGAAAGCATCGTCATGCGTATTTTGGACAAGGAAGGACTGAAGCTGGGCTTGCCGGAATTGGGATTTTTCACCGATGACCAGCAGACTTTCGAGCGCCTGATCGGGTTGCCTGACGGCATCCTGCTGGTGACGGGGCCAACCGGCTCGGGCAAGACGACGACGTTGTATTCGTGTCTGAATTTCATCAACCGCCCGGACCGCAAGATCATCACGGTGGAGGACCCGGTGGAGTATTTGCTGGCCGGCATCAACCAGGTGCAGGTGAGCGAAACCATCGGGCTGACGTTTTCGGCGGCCTTGCGCTCGATGCTGCGCCAGGCGCCCAACGTGATCATGCTGGGTGAAATTCGCGACGTGGAAACGGCGACCATCGCCATCAACGCCTCGCTGACCGGCCACTTGGTATTTTCGACCTTGCACACCAACGACGCGCCCAGCGCGGTGACTCGTTTGATTGATATTGGGGTGAAGCCGTTCCTGGTGGCGTCATCGGTGCGGGCGCTGATGGCGCAACGGCTGGTGCGCAAAGTATGCAAGAAGTGCGCCGCGCCCTACCAACCGACGGATACGGAGATGCAATCCCTGAACCTTGATCCGAGCAAGACGGCCGGGGCAACGTTCATGCGCGGCAAAGGCTGCAATGATTGCAACAAGACGGGCTATCGCGGGCGGTTCGGCATTTTTGAGATATTTGTCATTGATGACGAAGCGCGCAAATTGATTTATGAGCGAGTGCCGTCATCGGTCTTGCGGGCGCGGGCGCGGGAAATGGGGATGCGCACGTTGCGGGAAGACGGCGCGCGCAAGGTCATGGCCGGGTTGACCACGGCGGACGAAGTTGTCCGCGCCACGGTGGGTGACGTTGATTGATGAAAAGAACAATTTAATTATTCTGAGTTGTGTCCTACTCCATGTCAGATTTGTTGCAGTTGGTGGTGTCCGAAGGGGCCTCCGATTTGCATATTCGCGTAGGTGTCCCCCCGGTCATCCGGGTGCATGGCACTCTGCATCGCGTCGATGGGCCGGCTTTGCGGCCGGAAGACTCCGAGGAATTGATGCGCAGCATCACCTCCGAAGATCACATCCAGCACGTGCGCGAGAAAGGCGGGGCGGATTTCGGCTTTGCCTTCGGCGAGGTGGCGCGATTCCGCGTCAGCGTTTTCAAGGAGAAGGGCAATTTCGGCCTGGTGCTGCGGCAGATTCCCACCAAGCTGCTGACCCTGGAACAGATCGGCTTGCCACGGCACACGATCATGTCGCTTTTGCACAAGCCGCGCGGCTTGGTGCTGGTGACCGGGCCGACCGGATCCGGCAAAACGACGACACTGGCCTCGATGATCAACATCATCAACGAGGAACGGCGACGACGCCCATATCATCACCATTGAGGACCCGATCGAGTACTACCATAAGCATAAGAAGGCGCTGGTCACGCAGCGCGAGGTGCATATGGATGTGCCCAGTTTCGCCGAGGCGTTGCGGCGGGCCTTGCGGCAGGACCCGGACGTGGTTCTGGTGGGTGAATTGCGGGACTTGGAAACGATGGAAGCGGCCATGACGGCGGCGGAAACGGGCCACTTGGTGTTCGGCACGCTGCACACCACCGGGGCGGCCAAGACGATTGACCGTCTGGTCAACGCCTTCCCCATCAACCAGCAGGAAACCATCCGCATCCAGCTTTCCACGGTGTTGCAGGCGGTCATCTCGCAACTTGCTGCTGCCTCGCATCGACAAGCCGGGGCGCATCGCGGTCTATGAGATCATGATCAACACTCCTTCCGTGGCCGCGCTCATCCGCGACAACAAGACCTTCCGCATTCAATCCGACATTCAAACCGGGGCCAAGTACGGGATGGTGACCCTGGACGGCTTTTTGCATGGAAAAATACGCCGCCGGCTTGATCTCGCGCGACGAAGTGGTCAACAAATCGCAAGACCCCGTCAGCGTGGTCGCAAAACTGGCGGAATGGGAAGCGGCGCAGGCGGAATTGGCGGCCGCCCAAACTGAATCGAATTGATCCATGGCCAGCACTGTTTCCAGCCCCCTGTTAGATTTGATCCGCTCGCAAGGCCTCTTGGACGACATGCAGTTGGACGAGGTCATTGAGGAGCACAACCGCAGCGGCAAAGCGTTTTCGGAGATACTCCAGGACTTTAATTTCCTGGACATGGATACCCAGTTGCAGTTGATCGCCAATCATCTGGGCACCGAAGTGGTGCAACTGAGCCAGAAGGAATTGACGCCGGAAATCCTCTCCGCCGTGCCGCCCGACGCGGCCCGCATGTATAAGTGCGTGCCGGTGGCGGTCTATGATTCGACCGTGCAATTGGCCCTGGCGGATCCCCTTAATCCCGCCACGTTGGATGAATTGGCTTATGTCATCCGCAAAGAGATCGTGCCGGTGGTGGCGGACCCGAGCTGAAATCGAGACGCGCCGTCAGCCGCTACTATGGCGATTCCCAATCCAGCGTGGCCGACATTCTTAAGGAATTGGGACAGGACAACGACATCGCGCGGGAAGCGGCTGAAGCCGCCGCGACCGGGGCCACGGCCGATCTTGACAACGCTGGCCAACGAAACACCCATCATCCGATTCGTCAACCTGGTGCTCTTTCAAGCCGTGCAAGACCGGGCCAGTGACATCCATTTCGAGCCGTTCGAGGATGAATTCAAAATCCGCTACCGGGTGGACGGCGCGCTTTATGAAATGTCCCCGCCGCCCAAGCATCTGGCCCTGCCGGTCATCTCCCGCCTGAAGGTCATGTCCAACCTGGACATTTCGGAACGCCGCCTGCCGCAGGACGGACGCATCAGCATGCACGATCGCCGGGCGCCAGATCGATTTGCGCGTCTCCACGCTGCCCACCCAATTCGGCGAATCGGTCGTCTTGCGCGTGTTGGACCGGACGGCGGTGAACCTGGACATGAAGACCCTGGGCCTGCCCAAGGTGGTCATCGATTACGTGCTGGAGGCCATTCAGCAGCCCAACGGCATTTTCGTCGTCACCGGCCCTACCGGCTGCGGCAAAACGACCACGCTTTATTCCTGCTTGCGCGAACATTAACAGCATTGAATCCAAACTGCTGACGGTGGAGGACCCCGTGGAATACGACATCGAAGGCATCATGCAGGTGGCCGGTCAACGAAGCGGTGGGGATGACTTTCAGCAAGGCGCTGCGCGCCTTCCTGCGCCAGGACCCGGACGTGATCATGCTAGGGGAAATGCGCGATTTGGAAACATCGCAAATCGCCATTCAAGCATCGCTGACCGGGCCACCTGGTCTTGAGCACGCTGCACACCAATGACGCGCCCGGCGCCGTCACCCGGTTGATCGACATGGGAGTGGAACCGTTTTTGATCTCCTCCACCTTGATGGCGGTGCTGGCCCAACGATTGGTGCGCACGGTCTGCAAGAAATGCCGCACTCCCTTCGAGCCGACTGAAACCCAGCTTTCGCTGCTCAATCTTTCGCCGCACGACGTCGGGCGACAAAGTGTTTTATTACGGACGGGGCTGCGCCACCTGCAACGACACCGGCTACCGGGGCCGGCGCGGTATTTTCGAGTTGCTGGTGGCCTCGGAACCGATCCGACTGCTGATCAACGAGCGGGCGCCCACGGTGGTCATCCGGCAGAAGGCCGTCGAACTGGGCATGGTCACCCTGCGCGAAGACGGCTTGCGCGGGATTTTTGACGGGGACACAACCATTGAGGAAGTTGTCAAATACACCTAATTCTTATGCCAAAATTCAACTACGTCGCCATGGACTCGCGGGGCAAGGAAACCAAGGGCACGCTCGATGTCGCCAACCAGAACGAAGCCATCGGGCGCATCAAGGAAATGGGCTTCTTCCCCACCAAAGTGGTCGAGGACAAAGGCCGGCCCGCTCCGGGCGGGGCCAAGAAAGCTCCGGCCAAGGGCAAGAAGGGCGGCGTGGACCTCAATTTCCAGATCAAAATCCCCGGCTTCAGCGGGCGCGTCAAATCGAAGGTGCTGACGACCTTCACGCGCCAATTGGCCACCCTGGTGCAAGCGGGACTGCCGTTGCTGCGCGGCTTGCGCGTGCTGCAAAAGCAGGAAGAAGCGCCAACCTCAAGAGCATTCTGGGCGATCTGGCCGTTTCCATCGAAGGCGGCAGCACCTTTTCCGAGGCTCTGGCCCAGCATCCCAAGGTTTTCAACCGCCTCTTTGTCAACATGGTCAAGGCGGGCGAAATCGGCGGCGTGCTGGAAGTCGTCCTCAAGCGTCTGTCCGAATTCATGGAAAAAGCGCAGAAGATCAAAGGCAAGGTCATCGCCGCCATGTTCTATCCCTGCGCCGTCATGGTCGTGGCCACGGCCATCATGGGCGTTCTGATGGTGCGTGGTCATTCCCAAGTTCAAGGAGATTTTCGCAGGCTCGCTGGCAATGGCGGCGCAATCGCTGCCCTCGTTCACGGTCTTCGTCCTGGACATCAGCGACGCGATTAAGAGCCATTTCATACGGACGATCATTGAAATTGCCTCGATCTTCGTTGTTTTCAATATCTTCATCCGCGCTGAAATTCGGCCGCAGGCTCTGGGATAAATTCAAACTGGTAGTTCCCGTCCTCGGTCCCGTCGTGAGCAAAGTGGCCATCTCCCGTTTCACCCGCACCTTGGGCACCTTGATCAGCAGCGGCGTGCCGATTTTGCAAGCCCTGACCATCGTCAAGGAAACCTCCGGCAACGTCATCATTGGCAACGCCGTCAGCTCGAGTGCATGAAAGCGTCAAGGAAGGTGAAACCATCACCGCCCCCCTGGAGGCCTCCGGCGTCTTTCCGCCCATGGTCATCAGCATGGTCGATGTCGGCGAACAAACCGGCGCGCTGCCGGAAATGTTGATGAAGATCGCCGACAACTACGAAGAGGAAGTGGATAACGCCGTCGCCGCCATGACCTCCCTGCTGGAGCCGATCATGATTGTCTTCCTGGCCGTCATCGTCGGCAGCATCGTTATCGCCATGTTTCTGCCCTTGATTCAACTGATGGGATCCATCGGCGACGATCCAGGCACCAAGAAAGACTAACCGGCCGCTGTTCAGCCGTAATGCTCAGGCGAGACTCAAGCCCTGATGAGTTTTGTCGCGCCTGCGGTGGCCGCCTTAATCAGGGTTCGGCGGAGTCTCACCCTGCCGTGGAGGCATCACTTGCTGATTCCTCTTTCACTGGCGCGCACGAAATCGGCCAGACGGCGCAGTTCGGGCAGGGACTGGAGGGTGGATTCGATCCTGGCCAGAGCATTGGGAATGGTCAGCCCTTCGCGGAAAAGTATCTTGTAGGCTTGCTTGAGCGCGGCTTGCGCCTCCTCTGAAATACCGTTGCGTTCCAGGCCCACTTTGTTGATGGTGCGGGCGCGGGCCGGGTTGCCGTCGGCCAGAATGTAGGGCGGCACGTCCTGCACCACTTTGGAACAGCCGCCGATAATGGACATCGTGCCGATGCGGCAGAATTGATGCACCGCCGCCAAGCCGCCAATGACCGCGCGGTCCTCGACCACGACGTGCCCGGCCAGGGTCGCCACGTTGGACATGATGATGTAATCGCCCAAAGTGACGTTGTGCGCGATGTGGCTGTAGGCCAGGATATGATTGTGCGAACCAACGGTTGTCGCCTCGCCGTCCCCCGTGGCGCTGTGGATGGTGACGTATTCGCGGAAGGTATTGTGGCTGCCGATGTTCGCGCGCGTGACGCCGCCCTTCCATTTCAAGTCTTGCGTCTTCAAGCCAATGCTGGCGAAGGGGAAAATCTCGTTCTCATCGCCCAGGGTGGTATGGCCGTCAATGACGACGTGGGAATGAAGCCGGCATTGGGCGCCCAGAGTGACGTTTTCGCCGATGACGCAATACGGCCCGATGACGCATCCCGCGCCAATCTGCGCCTTCCCATGAATCACTGCGGTTGGATGAATCATTTGTTTTCGATGCTTAGATTCTTAATTTTAAAATCCCGTCGAATTGTTTCCCGGATTTTTGGGCGGCGCGGCAGCGCCGCGCTGCCTGGACTAGGTTTTGGCAAAGAGCATGAAGGTGACTTCCGCCTCGCTGACGGTCTCGCCGTCGACCAGGCACTTTCCTTTGGCTTTGCCGATTTTGCCGCGCGCCTTCGTCAACTCCACGTCGATCACCAGCGTATCGCCGGGCCGCACCGGTTTGCGCCAGCGGACGCTTTCGGCGGACATGAAATAGGCCAGCTTGCCGAAGTTCTCCGCCTGGCGGAGCATCATCACGCCGGCCACCTGGGCGATAGCCTCCAATTGCAGCACCCCCGGCATGATCGGCTGGTTGGGAAAATGGCCCTGGAAAAACGGCTCGTTAATCGTCACGTTCTTGACCCCGACGATGTTGTTGCCTTCGATTTTGATGATTTTATCAACCATCAAGAACGGGTAGCGATGCGGCAGGATTCTCATCAAGCGGTCGGTGTCCAACACATCGCCGTCGCGGATGGCCAGCGACTCGCCTTGCGCCTGCGCGGGCGGCGGGGGGGAGAAACTTTGGGCCGCCTCCAACGGCTTGCGCCATTGCTGGGCGATTTGCCGCGCGATCTCGCAATTGGCGCTGTGGCTGGGCTTGACGGCCACGACGTGCCCGCCAATCGGGCATCCCACCAGCGCCAGGTCGCCGATGATGTCCAGTATCTTGTGCCGCACGAATTCCTCCGGGTAGCGCAACGGTTCAGTGGTCAGGATGGCGTCGTCGCGGATGACCACTGCGTTTTCCAGGCTGCCGCCCTTGATCAAACCGCTTTTGATCAGGAATTCGATTTCTTCAAAAAAACAAAAAGTGCGCGCGTGGGCCAGATCGCGTTCCCATGACTCCGGCGTCACTTCCACGCTGAAGAACTGGGTGAAGCGCCCTTTGGCATCGGCGCTGGTGCAGGTGATCTTCAAGCCGTCATGCGGAAAGACGGAGATGTTGGTGTCGTCTTTTTCGTAGGAAATGGGGGCGGTGAGCCGGAAAAATTCGCGCGGCTCATCCTGCGCCGTCACCCCCGCCTGCTGGATCATCTTGACGTATTCGCGCGCGCTGCCGTCGCCGATGGGCGGTTCGTTGGCGTCCAATTCCACGATGGCATTGTCGATGCCGCGCCCGACGAAGGCCGCCAGGATGTGCTCGACGGTAAGAATTTTGGCGTTGCCTTTGGAGAGCGAGGTGGAGCGGTTGGTAGTGGCGACGTTATCGATGCGAGCCTCGATTTCCGGCTTGCCCTCCAGGTCAACGCGGCGAAAGCGGAGGCCGGAATTGGGCGGGGCCGGCAGGAAGGTCATGTTGACCTTGTTGCCGCTATGAAGCCCGACGCCCTGAAAACTCGCTGACTGGCGCAGAGTTTGTTGATGTAGCACGGCGTGATTAAAGCCCGCCCCCCGCAAAAAGCCAATCTGATTTTGTCCGGTTTAGGCGGTATTGCGCTGCCGGCGATCCTTTTCCTTTCATGGGTGAAGGCGGAAAGCCAGTTGCCGGATTTGAACCGGCGACCGACGGTTTACAAAACCGTTGCTCTACCACTGAGCTAAACTGGCTAACTGATTGCTAATGAACTACTTACAGCGATTTTAAAGATTTTCAATAAAATCTTGTCACCGGCTTTTGTCACCCTATCATGTGGCAATGAAATCAAGCTCTGTGTCAGCAAAGCTCGCTTACCGCCATGTGGGCGAAAATCTGTACCGCCGCGAATCATCGGGCGTATATTACGCTTTAATCAAAAAGGGCGGCAAGCAGTTTCGCCGCTCCCTTAAAACTGAAGACCTTGGACTTGCCCGCCGTCGATTAGGCGAACTGCGCGAGGAGGTTTCCAGTCTGGTAAGTCACGACGCCGGGGCGTTGACGTTCAAAATCGTCGCAGATCGTTGGCTGGCCAGTGTTCGCCATACGGTGAAGGAAAGCACCGCCAAGCGTCGCCAGTTGTGCCTTAACGCTCTCGCGCCGTTCTTTGCCGGTCAAAGTCTCCGAAACATTACCCCGGCCCATTGTGAACGCTGGGTGACTCAACGCGGCGAGTCCATTTCGCCAAGCAGCTTCGCGCAAGAACTTGACGCGATGCGAGCCGTTTTTGATTACGCCAAAGGCCAGGGGCTTCTTCTCCGTAATCCAGCGCAATCCATCAAACGCAAACGGCTGTTGCCCGCGAAAATCGAAGTGCCGTCGCGCGAACAGTTTTTGGAACTGGTAAAGGCCATCCGCTTTTCCGATGGACGGGCGCAAAGCCAGGCTGTCGCCAAAGCCGGGGCGGATATGGTGGAAATCCTCGCGTATTCCGGTTGCCGACTAGACGAGGCGCGAAACTTGAAATGGGAAGATGTTTCTTTTGAGCGCGGTTCATTCACCGTCACCGGCGGCGAGCAGATGACTAAGAATTATGAAGCTCGAACAATTCCAATGGCTACCGCCCTTGCGGATATGCTTTCCCGGCTTCACACTGAAACAAAACCCGCTCCCGGTAGTTTTATTGTGACGATCAAAAGCGCAAAAAAATGTCTGGCGACGGCGTGTAGGAAACTTGGCTATCCCCTTTTCACCCATCATGACTTTCGACACTTCTTTGCAACGTCGTGCATCGAAAGCGGCGTGGATATTCCGACAATCAGCAAATGGCTTGGACACAAAGACGGCGGCGCACTCGCCATGCGAGTTTACGGCCATCTACGGCAGGAACATAGTTTTGCTCAAATCAAGCGGGTAACTTTTGGCGTTGAAACGGCTGAAAACGTAGTCAAGCTGCATAATGCGTCCGCCTGAAAGTGTGGCCAGCTATGCTTTAAGTGCGATTTTGATTTTGCTGAATTCCGGGCCTTTGGGCATGAGGAAAAGGCATTCGCCGCCGCTCCGCTCTGCCCATAGTTCGCCCAGCGTGCGCTTTTCCTTGTTGTCGTCGTTTGACCAGTCGTTTGCGTTCTTATATTCGACAATGAGCCGCCGCCCGTCGTTTAGCTGGCAGACGAAATCAGGGTAGAATTTATCCGTGGCGGTTTGCATCCAAAACGATGTTTGCTCGCGGCCCATTCCGGCAAGGTTTCGCACCCACCATTTGATTTCCGGTTGGCTGTCGAGAAAAACGGCGCAATCGTACTCTTCGCCGGTTTCCTTCAATTCGCCAATGGCCGGATAGTAATGCTTCTGGAATACATGCCCGCCGTTGTATTTCCAGTTGTACGGGTAAACATCCGGGGGAAACTCGAAAGAGTATTTTGGGGAAACCACCAAAGCGGTTTTGTAGCTCTCGGAAAGAAATTGCTGAAAGCCGTCGCGTTGCGCTTGCTGGCGATATTGGCGGATTTTCCGCTCAAGGGCGTTGCTCAATCGAAAACGGTTTGTTGTCAGTTGCTCAAGCGTCAAGCCGCGCTCTTGCATCAAATGATTCACGGCCCCCGTGATAAATACGCCGGTGTCATCCGGGGATAGGTCGGTATGGGAAAAATTCCTGTCCAGCCATGCCACGAGGCGGGCCACGGGCCAGCCAGCACCCACGGAAAGCAACATCATTTGCGTTTCCAGGTCTTCCAGAAACCGCGTCTCGATCTTCCCTTTTTCCGTTACGTCAACAATGGCCGTCTGTGGTTGAATGGAAAGGGAGAATTCCGCTTCCGGCAAAGCGGCATTGCAACCGTGCAGCGTCCAGCCCATGTCCGTTATGTGGTTCGCCTCGAATTGCTCAAAGAATTTGCCCTGTTTAATGGCCAGATAGGGCACGGCAAATTTTTCATTCCGTTCGGACGGCTTCTTTGCGCTTTCCACTTTGAGGCGCACGCGCTGGCACGCTTCCGCGATTTCCTTTTTGTTTGATGCCTTGGCGAAGCACTCTTTTAGTTGCTTTTCTTCCTCGTTGGTCAATACGGCCAGGATTTTGACTTTGCCCGCATCCGCGTCATATTCGACTTTTGCCGCCAATTCCGCCGGAATGTCCTTTTCCGGTTTGGCGGAAACATGTTCCGCCACGGTTCGCCGGGCCGCTTGAAATAATTCCAAGCCGTCAAAATCCGCCTCTGCCAATGGCGTGATTAAGTCTTTCGCTTCCTGCTTTTCAAATCCGTTTTCAATCAAACCGTCTTTGAGCGCGTCCGCCGCTTCCGCGAATGAGTTTGAAGCGGTGAAAGCATACGCGGCGTTCAAGTCCGCTTCTGTTTTTCGGCTGGCTTTTGGCAACCGCAATATGCGGCCCAAAATTTGTTCAACCGCCGTGGCGGATTTCAATTCCGCGATGGAGCAAAGCACGTACGCAAACGGGCAATCCCATCCCTCTTTCAAGGCTTGCACGGTGATAATGTAACGTATCGGGCAATCTGGTTTGGCCAGGTCTATGCCGTCAATTTCCCGGTCTTCGCCCGTGGCCCGCGCAATTTGCTCTTTGGGAATCCGCCAATCGTCAAGCAAAGCCTTTTCCACCGTCTCAACCGTCACCGTCTGCCGTTCTTTGCTTTTGGGTTGCGCTTGCAGCAACATAATCGGACGTATGTATTCGCCGGTTTGCTGGCGCTCCCGTGCCGCCGCCTTTTCCAAGCCGTTGCGGACGCCGATTGCTTCGCCCAAAAGTTCCTGCCAGTTCTGCCGGTTTTTCAATTTAATCGGCAGCTTTATCATGTTCTCCGCCTTCAATTCCGCCGCCGAGACGCTGTATAAAACATTGCTTGGCGGGTTTTCCGCCGTGCCTTTGATGCTTGGCGTGGCGGTCAATTCCAGAATGCAGGACGGCCCAAGCCGGGCCAGCGTTTCAAAGGATAGGCCGGTTCTCGCGTTATGCGCTTCGTCAACAATGACAACGGGCTTGCGGACGCGAAAAACATTGCACAAGGAATAATCGAAAGTTCCTTCCGGCCCGCGCTCCACCTCGCGCAAAATTTCCTCTGGCACGCCTTGAAAATGGCTCATTAAGGCGCCGTTGTTTTGGTACACTCGCAGTCCCTCTTTGTTCTCCCGCCGGAATGCTTGAATGGTCGCAACCACGATTACCGTATTTGCGTCCAATACGGGCTTGGTGACGTATAGGGCCTCGGAAACGTCCAGGATTGTCACGCTGCCAAGTTCCGCGTTCCAGGGCTTGCCGGTACGGATGCTCGCGGTTTCGCAAGGCCGTTAATGTCTGCTCTCGGATTGTCTCGGATGGAACAAGCCAAATCACAAGGGAAACATCGCTTTGCAGCAAGTGCTTGTTGGCAATCGAAACCGCATGGCAGCCGACAAGGGTTTTGCCGCCCCCGGTTGGAATGCGCAAACAGACGTATGGCAAGCCGGGCAGTTGCGAAACCTGTTTGTAGGCGATTTGCTGGCCCTCGTAAATTTCCTCTGTCAACGACGGGAATGCCAGACTCGCGCTTTTCAATCGCCCGCATTCCTGAAAGTACCGTTTCAGCCAATGCAAGGCGCGGGATTGATATTCTTTTAAGGGAAGCATGTCAGGAAACCTTGATTTCGTACGGAATTTGTTTGAAGGCGATTCCTTCGCGCTTTAAGCGGGCCGGGCTAATCCGGCAAGCCGTGCCGTACACCACTCGCGGGCCGGAATGCTCTGGCAGCTTTGGCAGAGTCGCCAAATTCAGGACGTTTCCACCGTTGGCGGATTTGTCGCCAAGCACGCCGTTAAACAACAGATAAATTGCCCTGCCGTTGAAGACGCCAAGCAAGGGGAATTGCTTGCCGGTTGTTTTGGGCAATGGTTCGCCGGTTTCGGTAAAAAACACATGGTGGGCTAAATCCCGGTATTTCACCGCTTCCCGAATTTTCCCCTGCTCATCGAAAAGCGGCTCGCCCAGGGCGCAATATCGAAAACCCCCGCCAAGGGCCGCAATGTGTTCGGTTTTCGTGTTCTTGTAACCGTGAACTAGTCGTTTAATTCGTTCCGCTGTTATATCCTTGGCGATTGCAGAGTCAATTTCGATCAAAAGAAAATGGCGGTCGCCGCCGTGTTCGTGGTTCATCTGCAAAACGGCGTGTGCGGTGGTGCCGCTGCCAGCAAACGAATCCAATATCAAATCGTTGGCATTTGTCGCAATCTGCAATATCCGTTGAATCAGTCCGGTTGGTTTTGGCGTGATAAATAAATCCTCAGAAGCCCCCGCCGCCATAAGTTGACTCAACTCCTGCTTTGCGTTTCTTGTGCTGCCTACGTCTTTCCAAAACCACAACGTTTGGGGAACGACACCCTCTTGGACTTCTGATAAAAACCTTTTGATTCCGGGGCGATTATCTCCTGATTTCCCCCACCAAATACGCCCGTCTTTTTCCAACTCATCAAATCGCTCTTTGCTTACTCGCCAGTAACTTCCGGCGGGAGGACCATCAATTACCCGCCCTGCTTTGGTGGTAATTGGATAGCGACCAGCATTGTAGAAGTTCCTTGCGGCAAGATCACTCAAAAGCCACGGGCCGCGTGAGTCATTATCCGGGTTCTTGTATCTTGCCAACATCGCTTCCGTGCGCGGGAGTTTGTTTGGCTTCCATCTGTTCCCATCTCTCGCGTAAACGACGATATAATCATGGTCTTCGCTAAAGTGGACGGCGGTGTTTTTTGGGCTGTCCATTTTTTGCCAAATGATCGTTGCAACAAAGTTTTGTGCCCCGAAAATTTCATCAAGAATAAAGCGGAGAGATTGCTGTTCGTTATCATCAATGCTGATAAAAATTGCGCCATCCTCTCGCAAAAAATCCCGCAGCAACACCAAGCGCGGGTACATCATGCAAAGCCATTTGTCGTGGCGAGATAAATCGTCAGCCTCTTTCCCCACCGTTTGGCCCAGCCACTTGCGAATTTCGGGGGAATTGACATTGTCGTTGTACGCCCATTTCTCGTTTCCGGTGTTGTAGGGCGGGTCAATGTAAATGCACTTCACTTTGCCCGCGTAATACGGAAGCAGGGCCTTCAACGCTTGCAGGTTGTCCCCTTCCACCAGCAAATTTCCTTCCCCCACCGCCCCGGCGGAAAGCTCGCCCTCGCACCGTATCAGCCGGTACGGCACTTCCTTATGGTGGTTGACCACCGCTTTTTTTCCAATCCAGTCAAGCGTCGGCATTTCAAGGGCATGATAGCCATTCACCGCCCCCGGTCAATCGTGGCGTTTTTCCGGCGGACTCGCAAAGAGGCGTCCGGGGTGTCCGCGATTGCCGCCAAGGGTTCAAAGCGAGTTGGCAAAGGGTGTCCGGGGTGTCCGAAAAGACATTCTCGGACGGCTCGGACACCCTTTTTCAAGTCGGCTACGCGGATTTAAGACAAACGCCTTTCCAGCCCCGTTGCGCCTTGCCGTTGGCGTCTTTGATGTCGTTGCGCTGGGTTATCGAAAATTTCCTGACAATAGCCTCATAAATGAGTTTGCCGAATCGGTTTTGCGGCAACGCCGCCCACCCCCGCTGAGACGTGAAATTTACATACGCTTCGTAGCAGTCGGCAACGGTCAAAAATTCTGTGCCGTCGCGTTCCAAGCATTCCGCGACAAAAACGTTATGGCTGTCGGATTCCAGCAATAAATCGGAAACGATTTTCTCGTGGCGCGGACTCATATTCAATTGCCAGTTGTCCGCCCGCAGCTTTTCCAGCCCTGCCAGCATCCAATTAAGAACGCCGGGGGCTTCCTCGCGCAAAATTCGCTCGGAAAGGTCGGCAAGTTTAGTTTCCGGGGGGTTATTGCGGTATTCGATTATCACCAAGCGCCGCCGCCAGGCGTCCGTATCCCCTTCTAAATTGACTTTGAGGCGGGAATTGCAGGTAACAATCACATTAAACCGGCAAATGATTTCCGGTCTTTCGTTGCTGCCTTTTAATTCCACGGAAACAGGATCACCGCCCGTTAAAGCCTTTAATCTTGATGCTCCCCGGCAATTCAAGAAATTTTCGGGCACGTCCGCCCCGTATAAAAGGGTTTTTCCTAACATGCGGCCCATTTCAAAGCGTTCCGCGAGTTGCTCCGTGCGTAGCGAGCCGATATTATTGCCGCCGATAATCCCGTGCAGGACGCGATAAAAAGTCCCTTTTCCACCCCCCGCCGTGCCGGTCAAAATAATCAATTTTTGGGCGTGGTTTATCCCGACAAGCGCCAAGCCGCACCAACGTTGCAACAATTCCAAGTCTTCCGCGTCAAGGGCCGGGCGCATAAGGGTATCCAGAAACAGGGGGCAATTAGCGGCAGGGTCATAATTCACGTTTAATTTATTCCTTCGCCGATATTCCGGGCTAAATGGCAAAAGCATTTTGTCGGCAAGCCGCAAAACGCCATTCTGGCAAATAATAATTTCCCGCGATTCTTCCGAAAAATAATTATTCGCTACCACCAAGATTGATTTTGCCTTTTTAACGATGCCGCCAAGACTGGCAGCATCCCGGAAACCGAATTCGAGCCTTTTTGTGTCGCCCCCCTTTTGGCAGGCGCGGCCACATTCCAGGAATAATTGGCTGATTTTCGCCGCTAAATCCTGTTCTCGTTGCTCAATATAAATGCCCTCGCACGGAGAATATGTAAAAAATCTGTCCTCGGCGGGAACATAATCCTGGCGGTGTCGTGAAAATCCCGCGCGACGTCAGCGGAGTAGAAGCGGTCCGCGCGTTAAAACGTTGTGGATTTGTCCAACTTCGACAGACAGGCTCGCATCTTATTCTGCGCAATGGACCGAGGACGGTCGTTGTACCGCAACATAAACCCCTCAAGCCCGGAACACTTAACTGAACGTTAAGGGAATCGGGAACTCCTTTGCCTAAGTCTTGGATTCCCCCGTTTCCGTCCCTGGGCATGGCACAGTCTTTGCAACCGTCCAAGCCAGCAAAGCCAGTGCCACGCCGGAGCCAGAAACGCCCAAAGCTAGTCCGCCACTCCGAGCTTTTCGCCATGTCCGCCGGACGGCCCGCTCCGCCGCCCGCCCGGACGACGGCCACCCCCGCGACGCCGGATGGAGCGGTTGACTTTTCACTGCGAGGCTCGCAGGTTAGCTGGATGAAATATCGAGTCCTCATTGAACCGGATGAAGACGGTGTATTCGTGGCAGAGTGCCCCGCGCTGCCCGGCTGCATTTCGCAAGGCAAGACACGCGCCGAAGCCCTGGCCAACATCAAGGACGCCATGACCGGGTATCTGGCCAGCCTCAAGAAACACGGCGAGCCAACGCCCCCGCCTATCAGCGAGGAAATCGTAGAGATTCCCGCATGAGCCGCCTGTCCGTTTGCTCCGGCCAGGATGCCATCCGGGCTTTTGAGAAATTGGGCTACCAGGTGGACCATCAAACTGGCAGCCATATCATTTTGCGCCATCCGCAAATGCGCCGCCTGACTGTGCCCAACCACCGTGAGTTGGCCAAGGGAACATTGCGGGCGCTGATTCGCGAAGCGGGACTGACGAAAGATGAGTTTGTCAATTTGCTCTGAAAGACCGTATTCGGTTGAACTTCGAGGCCAAAGGCCGGGTAAGTGTCATCGGAAGAAACGCCGGTTTCGAGTTTGCTCTGAGCGCCCTATCCGTGGTATGGTTTGGGACGATGAGCGTTTTGGAATTGAGCGACGAGCAGGTGATTTCGCTGGTGCGGCAATTGCCAGCCGAACGCAAACGCACGGCCTTGCTGGCCCTTGCACAGGACGCGCAAGGCCGCCGGGAGGAACGACTGTGGTTTGGCGAGGCACAGTAGCGCCGGAGCTGCGCGGAACGGGGCCGGGATTGGGATCGTCTGTCCGAGGATGAACGCGAGACATTCGTAAATGACTTGCTGCACGAGAAATAGCCGTGGCCATCACAGCCGTTTTTGACACGAACATCCTTTTTTCCGCAACGGGCTGGCGGGGAAATCCATTTCAATGCGTCGAGCGGGCGCGGGTTGGCGAAATTCAAGCCGTCACCTGCCCCGAATTGGTCGAGGAACTGGCTGATAAATTGGCGTTGCGGTTGCATTTCTCAACGGAACAGGTGGCCGAAACACTCGCCGATTACTTGGGTCAACGAACATTATTCGCCACCGGCCTAAAAACAGTGGCTAGATAATCTTTTATCGCGCGATTAGCGCAACAATTCCGCGGGCGCCACTTCAATTTTTTCCGAAAACACTTTGGGCATGGCGCAGGCGCTCATTTTGCCCCCCTGGTGGCTGACGCAAACGGCGGTCACTCCGCCGCGCGCCACTTCGACTGGCGGCGCGGCGTTGAGCTTGATGAATTTGAAGACGTAGCTCAGGGACTTGCTCCTTTTTTCGCTGACCAGAAGGTGGATTTCGACTTCGTCTTCGAAATGCAACGGCGCATTATAGTCGCATTCCGCATGCACCCGCGGCCAGCTCACGGGCAGTTCCGGCTTGCCCACAATGGAGAACCCGAGCGAACGAAAAAAGGCGTTCTCGGCCGTTTCCATGAAACGAAAATAATTCGAGTAATGCATGATCCCGGCCATATCGGTGTCCGAAAATTCCACCCGGCGGATCGCTTTGAATTCGTAAGCCATGACTCATGCTAATTTCCGCCGCGCCGATTTACGAGTGGAAATTCCGCGCGGCTTGGCGGCAGAAGCGCGCAAATTCCCCGGCCATCGCTTCCGCTGTGAAGCGCTCATGCACCACCCTTCGGCCCGCTTCCCCCATGGCCCGGGCCTGTCCGGGGTTGCGCAGCAGGGCCTCGATGGCGTCAGCCAAAGCTTCCTCGTTTAGGGCCTTGAACAGCCGGCCGCCGCCGGTGGCGGCGAGCAATTCGGAAAATCCGCCGTGGTCCGGTTGCACTACCGGCACGCCCGCCGCCAGGGCCTCGATGACGTAAAGCCCGAAGGCCTCCGGATGACGCGCGGGCACCGAGAAAACCGTCAAGGATCGCAGAAAATCCACTTTGGCGGCGCGGGAAAGATTCGGGCAAAACTCGACGTCGCCCAAAACATTTTGCGCGGCCAGCGTCGCGCGCAACTCGTCCACGATAACCTGGTCCGCCGGTCCGCAACTGCCGCCCACCCGCAATTTCAAATCGCCCACCCCGTTGCGCTTCTTGAGCCGGACGAAGGCGCCGATCAACAGGTCCAATCCCTTTTCCCGGCACATCCGGGCAAAGTAGCCCAGCACCGGCGGGCCGGTTTTTCCGCCAAGGGTCGCAGCCGCTTCGTAACCGTCCAGGTTGATGCCGTTGACAACGACCTTCATCCGTTCCGGCGGTATTCTCAGGCGGTCTGCCATGAGCCGGCCAAAGTAGCGGCTGGGGGAGATGAACAAGTCCACGTCGGCGGCCCGTTCGGCGGCCACCCGCCAGGCGGTTTGGCGATGCGGTTCGGGCAGGCCGTCAAGAAAAAAGTCCTCCCCTTGCAACGAACAGACGACCGGCGCGCCCACTTCCGCCCGGATGCGGCGCGCCATGCCCGCCAGCAACGCGTTGGAGAGGCAGACGACGTCGGGCTTCTCCGTGCGCAGCCAGCGGATCAATTCGTCCAGTTCGCGCGCCTGGCGGCCTTCCTCGCCGCGCAGCATGGAGATAGTCAATTCCCCCAAATCCTCGGCCCGCGTCTTGCCCGCCGCGCCGGAGGCCAATTTGAGCAGGAAGGGAGATGCCAGCAATCGGTGCAACCAGGCGGGAGCTTTGCGAAAGAAGGCTGATTGCTGCTCCAGATAAACGTTGATGCCGCTGAAAAAAATGGGCGCGCCGGCGGTCTGATCCTCCTCATCCAGCGTCAACGGCAGGTACATCGGGGCCATGACCACGGCGTGACCCATGGCGCGCAAGGCGCTGACCAGGGCGTTGTCGCGCAGGCAGGCGCCGCAAAACATGCTGCCGGCGCCCGGCGTCAACTGGACTATGCGCAATGGAGAGTCAACAGCAGGCATTGTTTGAGCCGCTCCTACAGTCAGCGCCGTGGAAGGATTTCAATGCCGTTTATCAGTGGATTCTCGCTGGTGCTGGTGAAGGTGATGAGCAACTTGCCGTTCGCTATCTCCACCGGAACGCTTTCCACGTACGCTTTGAATCGGCCGCCAGCCTTGACCCAAACGTCAAAGTCCTTGAACTCGTGCCCTTGCACGTTGAAAGAAAAAGTGCGCTGGCCCGGCCCTTCCACGCCTTCGTAGGTTTCGGCAAAATGCAGCTTTACCAAATACTTGCCGTTGGCCAGCGGCCACGAAAAAGACTCCATCCCGTAGTGCTCCGAGCGATAAATTCCCATGTCAGCCGCGTTGGTGACATTCACATCGGGGCGCCGCGTGGTGTCGCCGCCGCTGAATCCCTGATCGGCCGCCCAGATATTGCCGCTGGAGTCCTTGAAGGGGGACAAGGCGCCGGCATTGATACGCACCACGCCATTGGCAACGGGCGCGGCGCGGCCCCCCGCGCCGGCCGATTGAGCTGGCGCCGATTCGCCACCGACGGTCTGTGTATTGTTGGATTGGCACCCGGCAATCCAAAGCGCGGCGGCGGCCGAGAGCAATCCCCGGCCAACGATGATGAAGGTTCTTTTGCTCATAGAGCATGAATTTCATAAGAATTCAGACTTTTGTCCAGAACATTGCCTTGGATTTAAAGCTGCTTCAAATAGGCCCGCAACGACTGCAAATCGGGGTCTTCCAGCGCCTGCAACCGCCAGGCATCATAACACTTTTGCTTTCGGGCGAGTTTGAACGTCTCCGCCAGCCTCTGTTTAGCCTGGCCCATATTGCCCAAAACGCATTCGTAGCAGGCCAGATTGTAGCGCACCACGATTTCATCTGGAAAATGATCAACGGCAGGCTGAAGACGTTCCAAAGCCTCTATCGACCTGTTCAATTCATGCAGCGCAAATGAGCGCCGAATCCACCCAAAGAGGCTCTCCGGCGCAGATTTTAGAATGGCCCCGGCAATGTCCGCGCACGCCTCCCAATGCTTCGCTCTCGCAAATATCTCATATCGCACCTCCAAAACTTCCGGGTGCGAACTCGCGGCCGGCGTGATCTTATCCAACTCCGCCATCGCCTCGATATGGTTGCCCAGCTCAAGCCAGCCTTCGGCGGCATTGAGGCGCATCCGATCCTGCGGTTCAAGTGAATCCATAATCAATCCGACCGCAGATTATCCAATTTCTCGTGTCCGCTGTAAAGGCGACTTCCGCCATGGTCCTTTAGCCGGGGCGCCTTGTTTACTCGACATGGAGCGCGCCCTGAACTTCCAGCACGACGGTTGAGGAAATGGGATCGGGCGCTTGCGTGGGAACTGAGACGGTCAAGCCAGCGGGGCCGCTTTGGCTTTCGAGCCGTTTTTTGCCTGAGGCCGTCAATAAATAACTCCTGGCCACTTTGTTGCGCAGGCCCGGCACGACCAATTGGCCATCCTGCGGCCACTTAAAAACATGCAGGTACAGCGTCGCGGCCTTTGAGGTGGCCTGTTTGGTGCAGCGGCCCCAGGGCAAACTCTTGAAGGGGCTGGCCGTGGTGCCGTAAATGGCCGCGCCATTGACCTTCATCCATTGGCCGATGGTTTGCAGGCGATCGACCGATGGGCCGGGAATGAGGCCCTCGGAGGTCGGACCGACGTTCAGGAGGTAATTGCCGCCTTTGCTGGCGATATCAACCAAATTGTGGATGAGAGTTTCGGCGCTCTTCCAATTATTGTCATAACTCTTGTAGCCCCAGGTGTCGTTCATGGTCATGCAAGTTTCCCAATCCCGTCCCGCAAAGCCGGTGGCCGGGATGGCCTGTTCCGGCGTTTCGGTGTCGCCCTTGAACCCGCCGCCGAGGCGGTTGTTGTAAATGATGCCCGGCTGCAAGCGCAGCGTTGGCAGCAGCACCGATGCCCGCTCCTTATTCATCTCGACCGGCGTATCAAACCAAAGAACGGAAATCTTCCCGTAATGGGTGAGAATCTCCCGCAGTTGGGGAGCCGCCAGGTTGCGGATGTAATCGTCCATGCTTCCATCCTGCGCCGGGTCCCAATGGCCGCTGGCGTTTGTGCTGCCCGGATTGTACCAGGTTTTCTTCGCGCTGTCCCAATGGCTGCCCGCGGCGGCCCCGCCGGGATTATTCCAATCCTGCGCCTGCGAATAATAGAAGCCGAGCCTGATGCCCTGTTTCTTGCAGGCGGCGGCCAGTTCCTTCAGCGGGTCGCGGCCGAACGGCGTGGCTTTGACGATGTTCCAATCGCTGACCTTTGAGTCAAACATAGCGAAGCCGTCGTGATGCTTCGCGGTGATGACGATGTACTTCATTCCCGCCGCTTTGGCGAGGGAGACCCATTGGTCCGCGTTGAATTCGACCGGGTTGAATTCCTTCGCGAAAGCGCGGTATTTGGCCACGGGGATTTTCGCGCGGTTCATGATCCATTCGCCAATGCCTGAAATACGCTCTCCCTCATAAGTCCCGGCCGGCACGGAATAGACGCCCCAATGGATGAACATGCCAAAGCGCGCCTCCCGCCACCATTTCATGCGCGCGTCCCGCTGGGCGGCGGTTTCATTGGCGTAAGGGTCAGGGCTGGCTGTGGCCGACGCTGCCGGCCCCGCCGCGACGGAAGTCTTGCAGGCGGCCAACAGGAGGGCAAGCGCGACAGGAGCAATGCGGCAAAAAGTTCTTGATGAGTTCATTTGCTCAATTCAACAGCCGCGCGACGCAGCGCGTAAAGGCTTAAAAACGCTCCCGGCGGTTTTCGCTGAAAGATCTCTTGCGCGTGGCGAATGCCTAATCTTCCTCAAGTTTCCCCGCATCGCCCGCCGCCCGGTGGCAGCGCTCTGCCACGCAGGCCAGGTCTTCTAAAAATTCTTCCCGTTTCTTCTTCGTCCAACCCGCCAGCACTTCGCTTTGCAGGGCCAACGCAATCTCACGCACCCGCTCGTATGTCTCCCGGCCCGCCGGCAACAGCCGCAGCCGGTAGGCTCGGCGGTCCTCCTCGTGCCGGACGCGTGTAATCCAACCCATGCTCTCCATCCGCTCGACCAGCGCGGCAATGGTGTTCGGATCGCTGGCGATCAAACGCGTCAGGCCGCTTTGGGTCAAACCTTGCGGCTCGTGCTCGAACAACGTGCGCAACGCGGTGAATTGGTCGGGCGTAAGGCCCGTGTGGGCCAGGCGCCGCCGAAAGGTCTGGTTCAGGCTAAACCAAGCGTGCCGCAGTAAAATGGGCAGACGCCGGCGGGACGGCGCATCGCTTTTCGCAGAATGTCGGCGGGCGGCCATGGTAAGTTTTAAAAATAGTACGTGTAAGTATTATTCAGGTTGCACAACCGAACAAGATGTAGAATAGTTGAGTTGTTCTTGGAACGCAATCATCGCCCGTATAGCCACCGGCGCATATTGCGGCCTGAATTGCGTTGTCCGTTTTGTCGTTGTTGTCGTTTTGTTTGCTTGTGTGGAAGTGATATGAAACTGAGAATACCGGTCTTGTTGAGCCTTTTCGGTTTTTTCCTTTTCCATTCCAACGTGCGCGCCGCGCCCACGGGATGGTTCAGTTGGCGCGGCCCTAACCAAAACGGCGCCTCCGCGGAGAAAAATCTGCCTGCCACCCTGGACGCCGGCCATCCGCTCTGGACGGCCGATTTTCCCGGGCAATCAACGGCAGTGGCCTGTCATGGCCGCATTTACATCATGGGCTACCTGGGCCAAGGGCCGGATTTGTCCGAAGGGGTGGCTTGCTTCGATGCCAACACCGGGCAAAAACTGTGGCAGAAGCTTTACCTGGATTTTCTGAGCGACACCATTTACACCCGTTATTCCACCTCCAGTCCCACCATTGATCCTGAGACCGGCAACGTGTTTATTCAGGACACCCAGGGGATTTTCGCCGGCTTCACACCCGACGGCCACGTGTTGTGGGAACATTCGCTGATGGAGGAATACGGGCGCCTGACTTTTCCCAACGGCCGCACCGCTTCGCCGGTGGTGGACAAGGATTTGGTCATCACGCGCGGCATCACGGCCAATTGGGGCGCGCAAGGCCCGGCGTCCGACCGCTTCTACGCCTTTGACAAGAATACCGGCCAGGCGGTCTGGACCTCCACTCCCGGCGGACGGCCCAAGGACAACTCCTACTCCCATCCCGTGCTGGCGTGGTTGGACGGCAAACGGGTCTTCTACGCGGCGACAGGCGATGGCGCGGTGGTTTGCGTCAACGCGCGCACCGGGCAGCCGATCTTTCAGATACCCATTTTCAAAGCCGGCATCAACGCCTCGGTTTTGCTGCACAAGGACGACGAGATCATCGCCATTTACGGCACGCCTTACGAGCCGGGGCAAATGGTCGGCCTGAAGATTCCGCGCGTCACGCCCACCAACGCGACCGATCCGGTCATCGTGCCGCGTTCGCAAGTGGAATTGTGGGACAATGAAATCCGCACCTCGGCCAGTTCGCCCATCCTGGTGGGCGACAGGGTATATGTGACAAGCGAAATCGGATACCTCGTGGCGGTGGACGCGCTGACGGGCAAATTGCTGTGGAAGCTCAAGCTGGGCATCGAACAGCGCAATTCCTGCCCGCTGTTCGCCGATGGAAAAATTTACGCTCCGATTCTCAATGATCCCGGCCTCTCCGCCGCCGTCGGCGAGGAGAATTCCGCGGGCGGCCACGGCGCCCTTTACGTCATTGCGCCGGGGGACACCGACGCGCGCATCCTCTCGCACGTGGTGCTGGACGGCCGTTGCTACGGAACGCCGACGGCTTACAACGGCCGCATTTACATGCAGACGACCAGGAAGCTGTATTGTTTCGGCGGCTCGACGCCGGCCTCGGCCGCCTTTGAAACGGCCGACGCCGCGCCGGACGACAAATGGCCGGAGCCGGGCCCGGCGAAGACTTTGCAGATTGAACCGTCGGAGTTGCTATTGCAGCCGGGCGGCGCCGTTTCGTTCCACGTTCGCGAACTGGACGCTAATGGTTTGACAGTGAAGGAGATCAACGACCCGAAATCGGTGCAATGGGCCTCCTTCATTCCGCCCACGGCCAAAGTCAGAGCCAAAATGAACGCCTCCTTCAACGCCGGCGGACAACTGGTGGCGGCCCCGGACAAGGCCCCTTCGGCCGGCGCCTTTGAAGCCACCGCGGACGGCCTCAAAGGCTACATCCGCGGACGCGTCCTGCCCGGCCTGCCGATCACCCAGGATTTCGATTCCATCGTTCTCACGGAAACGACCTCCAACACCGTCGAAGCCCCCACCCCGTTCGCCTATCCGCCGCTGCCGTGGATCGGGGCGCGTTTCAAGTTCGAGGTGCGGGAGCAGGACGGCAACAAGCGTCTTGTCAAGACGATTGACAACGATTTCTTCCAACGCGCCACGGTTTTCATGGGCACGCCGGAATTGAAGAATTACACCATCGCAGCCGACGTGATGAGCGACGGCAACAAGCGCAAGATGTCCACCGTGGGCATCATTAACCAGCGCTACCGCATCGTGCTCAAAGGCAACGAGCAAGTCCTGGAGACCACTTCCAACGAAGAATTATTGCGCGTGCAAACGCCCTTTCACTGGTTGCCCAACGTCTGGTATCGCCTGAAAGCGCGGGTGGACGTGGCGGCGGACGGCTCGGGCATCATTCGCGGAAAGGCGTGGAAAAAGGGCGACCCGGAACCGGAAGCCTGGACGAGCGAAGTCCCGATTGCGCGCGCCAACGTCAGCGGCTGTCCCGGCTTATTCGGATTCTCCCCGCAGCGAATGCGTGTTTATCTCGACAACATTGCCGTGACAGCAAATTGAGAACTGTTATGATGCACGGATCATGCCGACAATACTATTTCTGCGCGGTTGGCGCTTTTTCTTTTACGCCGACGAGCGGAGCGAGCCGATGCATATCCATGCGCGCAAGGCGGAGATGGACTGCAAATATTGGCTGGATGTTGGCAATCACGAAATCCGCGAGGCCTTTTCCTACAACATGGCTCCCAAAGACTATCGCGAAGTCCGAAAAATTGTCTTTGAGCACTTCGACCACATTGCCGCGGAATGGCAGAGATTTCACGGAGGCAACCTATGAAAATCCATGACGTTCAGATGATAGACTTTGAAGAAACAAAGATGCTGTTTAAGGTGGACGGTCAAGTTTACCGTGTTGATCTGCCATCCGTTTCGGCGCGACTGGCCAACGCAAGTGACGCCGCCCGCCGCTCTTACAGCATCTCACCTTCCGGTTATGGCATCCATTGGCCGGTCATTGACGAGGACTTAACACTTAGTGGATTGATCGCGGCGGCGCAGACTGTCCCCGCGAAAAAAGAGGAAGGGCCCCTGGTGCTTAAGGAAGAGCCGCCTCACACCCAACTGCCTCACTAGTATATGAAATCGCACTGTCTATATATTTTGAGCGCGGGAGCCGCGATCCTGACCTGCGGTCTTACGGCCCAGGGCGCCGATTGGCCCTGCTGGGGCGGACCGGACCCGGGGCGCAATATGATTTCCCCGGAAACTAGTTTGCCCGACCACATCACCACCAGCACCAACGGCCAAATTAATCTCAAGCCCGGCGGCGACGACGTTGATATCAACGGCGTGCCCAACGTCAAATGGGTCGCCAAAGTCGGCTCGCAAAGTTACGGCAATGTCGTGGTGGCCGGGGGCAAGGTTTTCATCGGCACCAACAACGAGAATCCCCGCGATCCCCAGCACCAGGGAGACCGCAGCATCCTGATGTGTTTCGACGAGAAAACCGGCGCGTTCCTCTGGCAGTTGGTCGTCCCTAAATTGGCCTCCGGCAAAGTCAATGATTGGGAGAACCTCGGTCTGCTCTCCTCTCCCTGCGTCGAAGCCAACCGCGTTTATGTTGTCACCAGCCGATGCGAGGTCGTTTGCCTTGACACCGAAGGCATGGCCAACGGCAATCAAGGTCCCTTCATGGATGAAGCTCAATACGTCGCCGGCCCGGGCAATCCCCCGGGCAAGATCGGCCCGCGCGACGCCGACATCATCTGGCGCTACGACATGATGGACGAACTGGGCGTTTTCCCGCACAACGCCTCCAATTGCTCGCTGCTCATTGTTGGCGATCTTATTTACGCCTGCACCTCCAACGGCCAGGACTGGACGCACGTCAACATTCCCTCGCCCAATTCCCCCAGCCTCATCGCCATCAACAAGATCACCGGCAAACTCGCCGCGGAGGACAACGCCGGCATCGGTCCGCGCATTTTCCACGGCGAATGGAGTTCGCCCTCGATGGGCGTGGTCAACGGGCGCACCCTCATTTTCTTCGGCGGCGGCGACGGCATCTGTTACGCCTTTGACGCGCAGCCGAAGAAAGGCGACGGCTCGCCCATCGTCCCGGTCGTGGCCGGCCCGCCGGCCAACCGCGTGGAAGACACCGATACCATGTATTTGAAGAAAGTCTGGTGGTTCGATTGCAACCCGCCGGAGCGCCGCGTCAACGACGCCCTGCACAAATATCCCGCTCCCGACGGCCCGAGCGAGGTCAACGCCACCCCCGTCTTCTGGCGCAACCGCGTCTATGTGGCGGTCGGCCAGGACCCGGAGCACGGCGAAGGCGTGGGCATGCTTAATTGTATTGACGCCACCAAAACGGGCGACCTCACCAAGTCCGGCAAAATCTGGAGCTTCGACAAGATTCATCGCAGCCTATCGACCGTTTCCATCACGCCGGAGGGGCTGCTCTTCGTGGGCGATTTCTCCGGCTTCCTGCATTGCCTGGACGCCAACACCGGGCAGGAGTATTGGGTGCAAGACCTCAAAGCGCACGTGTGGGGCTCGACCCTGGTGGCCGACGGCAAGGTCTATTGCGGCGATGAAGACGGCGACTTCTTCGTCTTTGCCGCCAGCAAACAAAAGAAGCTCATCAGCGTGACCAATTTGGGCGGCCCGATTTATTCGACGCCGGTGGTGGCCAACGGCGTCCTCTACGTGCATTCCAACACCCATCTCTTCGCCTTTTACGATTCCGGCCTCAAGCGCATGGCCAGCGACCAAAAACCCAGGCTCAACCTCGACGGCAACAAATGAAGAAAATACTCTTGTTTTTGTTGATTGCGGCTTTCTACGTCCTGCACCAGGACCTATGGAATTGGCCCAAGGCCGATCCCTTGATTTTCGGCTTTCTGCCGGCCGGCCTGGCCTATCATGCGGCCTACTCCATCGCCGCCGCCGCGCTTATGGCGCTTCTGGTAAAGACGGCCTGGCCCAAGGAGTTGGAGGACACCAAGGTTTCCTCCAAATGATCCCCGTCGTTGTCATTTTGGCCTACCTGGCGCTGATCGCCTTCATCGGCAGCGTCGCCTTCAAGAAGAGCAAGGAGAACACGGAGGATTTCTTCCTCGCCAACCGATCCATCGGCCCGCTGGTTTTCTTCTTGTCCATCTTCGCCACCAACATGACCGCCTTCGCCATCCTCGGCAGTTCCGGCCAGGCTTACCGCCAGGGCATCGGCATTTACGGCTTGATGGCCTCCTCCTCCTGCTTGGTCATTCCTTTGACAATTTTCTTCATCGGCACCCGGCTCTGGGCGTTGGGCAAAAAATTCGGCCACCAAACGCAGGTCTCCTTTTTCCGCGACCGCTGGGAATGCAATCATATCGGCACCGTGATTTTCGCCCTCAGCGCGGCCATGCTGGTGCCTTACATGATCATCAGCATCATGGGCGGCGGCACCGTTCTTTCGGCCATCTCGACCGCCAAGGACTCCCATCAACCGCTCATTGCCTATCCTGTCGGCTGCGCCATCGTGGCCATCGTGGTGACCTTGAACGTCTTCCTCGGCGGCATGCGCGGGACTGTCTGGGTCAACATCCTGCAAACGATCTTGTTCCTCTGTTTCGGCGCGGTGGCAGTGGCCGTCATCAGCCACGCCTTGCCCTTGGGCTTCAGCGATTACATGGCTCAATTGGCCTCCGACCCCAAAACGCGCTTTCTGGTCACGCGCGAAAAGATGCCGCCGCAGGTCTTCTGGAGCTACACCTTGATCCCGCTTTCCTCGATCATGTTTCCGCACATGGCCATCATGTGCTTCTCCGCCCGGCGCGTCACCGCCTTCAAACAGACCGTCGTGGCTTATCCGATTGCCATTCTTGCGATCTGGCTGCCGTGCGTCTTTCTCGGCGTGCTCGGATTCGCCGCGCTGGGCAAAATTCCCGATCCCGACGGCGTCCTGCTGCGCATGTTGCAAACCTACGCCCCGGCCTGGCTGGCCGGCCTTCTGGGGGCCGGCATCATCTCGGCCGTGATGGGTTCGGACGCGCACCAGGTGCTGGCCTTGAGCACCATGTTCACCAAGGACGTCTTCGCCCATTATGGCGGACGGGAGAAATTCGGCGAACGCCGCTCCGTCCATTTCGCGCGCGGTTTTATCGTGGTCGTCACCATCATCGCCTATCTGGTCGCCCTGGCGCTCAAGGAAAAACAGGGGATTTTCGAGATCGCCGTGCGCTACGCCTTTTCCGGTTTTGCCGCCATGTCGCCGGTGATGGTGGCGGCTTTGTTCTGGCGGCGCAGTACCAAATGGGGGGCTTTGGCGGCGACGTTGTTTGTGGCCGCTTTTCTCCTCTGGACCGCCCTCATGCAAACGAACCATCACGCCGGCGATGTCCTCTGGCAACTGGGCCAGGGCAAAGACGCCATCAAAGTCTTTTTTCTCAACCCGCGCGGCGACGTTGCTTTCTGGAACGGCTTCATGACCGTCCTGCCCATGGTCGCCGGTTCGGCCCTCTGCGTTATTTTCTTTTCCCTCGCCACGCCGCCGCCGAGCCAGGCCACCATTGACAAATACTTTTCCGCCGCCCTGCCCGCCACCGCCACTCTTGAAAGCCATGTCCGCGCTTGATCCAACCTCCGCCCGGCAACAGCTCGACGCCCACGTCCGCGAAATCGTGCAATGGCATTTTTCCCCGGAGACCGGCTCCCCCTTCTGGCTGGATTGGGCCAAAAAAGCCGGTTGGAGTCCCGCCGTCGAAGTCAAAAGCTTCGGTTGTCTGGAACGGTTCCCCCATTTTCATGATGAATGGCTGCGCGACCTTCAGCCCGAAGTCTGGGTTCCCCAAGCCTTCAAAGGCCGCCCCTTCAACATCTTTGAAACCGGCGGCACCACCGGCATGCCCAAGCAGCGCATCGGCTGGGACGATTACAAAACCGATTACGAGGAGTTTTCCGCCAAGCTCTCCGACTCCCATTTCCCCCCCGGCGGCGCCTGGTTGATGGTCGGCCCCACCGGCCCGCGCCGCCTGCGGCTGGCCATCGAGCACCTGGCCAATTTCCGCGGCAGTTCCTGCTATTTCATCGACCTCGACCCGCGCTGGGTCAAGAGCGTCCTGGCCGGCAAACAATTCGAGGTTGCGCGCGCCTACATGGAGCACGTCGTGGAGCAGGCCGTGACCATTCTCAAGCACCGGAAAGTGAGCGGCCTTTTCACCACCCCCAAACTATTGGAGGCGCTGGGCGAGAAGATTGATCTTTGGCAGGCCGGCATACGCGGCGTCTTTTGCGGTGGCACGACCATGGCCCCGCAATACGTCCGTTACATTGTGGAGGAGGTGCTGGAAGGACGCATCGGCTTCTATCCCACCTACGGCAACACCTTGATGGGCCTGGCTGCCAGCGTGCCTTTGCGGCCCGAGGACAAATTCTCCATCACCTACTACGCCCCGCAACCGCGCGCCGTCCTGCGCGTCGTCGATCCGAACAACACCAGCCAACTGGCAAACTACGGCCAATGGGGCCGCGTCGAGTTGACCTCGTTGACGCGCGAGTTTTTTATGCCCCGTTTCCTGGAGCGCGACGAAGCCATCCGCCGCGAACCCCGCCCCCCCTACGCCTGGGACGGCGTGGCCGAAGTCCGCCCCTTCGGCGCCATGGAAAGGAACATCGTCGAAGGAGTTTATTAGAGGAGGTACTTTACAGATGAATCAGCCGATTCCTTCCAGACGGTCAATATAGACATTGACCAGCTTGTTGGTCTTGAGCAGCAATTCAATCTGCGGCCAGCGGCGGGCGAGCAGCGCGTGATATTCGTTTCTTCGGAGATTGCCGAATCGCAGATGCACAACCCGCGGCGGCGGCGAACTCGGCATGATCCGATCCGAAAAATCCGTATCCTTGCTTACGATGACCAAGTCATGCTTCCGGGCGAACTCCCAAATCTGCGAGTCGGACGGATTCCGACCGGCCTTTGAAAGAGGAACAATAGGAAGCTTTGGCGAAAATCGTAAGAGCGAGGGTACGTTGCCGTCGAATAGATAGCCCTTCATGCAGCCTGCACAACGGAGAAGTGGTTGCCCATAAGGCGAGAAGCATAATCCAGGCATGCTTGCACGTCTGTGCGCGTGAGCTTTGGAAACTCCTCCAGAATGTCCTCAACCGAATCACCCGCAGCGAGGAATTCCAAGACTGTCTGCACCGTAATGCGCGTGCCGCGAACCACAGGCCGCCCGTTGCAAACATCCGGTTTGATTAAAATGCGCGCCAACATGCCCCTACGCTATCACAACCGGCAACGAATCCAAGAGGAAACAAGGAAACGCGGCACTGATTGGACACGATTGTCTCATTGCGCTGAGGGGGGAAAATACCTCGCCAAAAAGATTTGACCCGGCAAGGGTGGTGCGTGTTAACGTGGCGGGAACGACAGTTCCTGGCACTATGAATTATATCAAATTGTTCCTCAAGGAGTTAGAGCAGACCCTGCAGCCGTGGTTTTCAAAAAGAACGATCCCTTTGGCAATGGCCGCAGGCTTGTGCCTGGGCGCGGGGACCGGGGTTTATGGGCAGCAAGCCGACGCGGTGCTGCCGGCGGGCGTGAAGGCCGTTTGGGACCTGGACAAGGCATCCCACGAAACCACGCCGACACGGGAACGGATTTGCCTCAACGGGTTGTGGCAGTGGCAACCGGGCGAGGCGGAGTCGCAAACGCTGCCGTCGGGCAATTGGGGATATTTCAAGGTGCCGGGCTGCTGGCCGGGGCTAAACCGTTTCCTGATACGCGACAGTCAAAAGGTCTATGCCAATCCGGCTTGGAGCAGCCGCAGCTACGCCGGGCTGGACGCCGCGTGGTACCGGCGTGAAATTCAGGTGCCCGAGAGCTGGCGCAACCGGCGCATCGCCCTGCGGGTGGAGTATCTTGACTCCTTTGCGTCGGTGTACGTCGATGGCAAAGCCGCGGGCGAAATCCACTTTCCCGGCGGCGAACTGGACATCACCTCGGCCTGCGCGCCAGGAGCGGCCCACTCGCTGGCCGTGTATGTGTTGGCGGTGCCGTTGAGCAAGACTCTCACCTCCTTCATCGATAGCGCCGTGGCGCGCCAGGTGCGGGGATCGGTCGAGCGGAAGGGATTGTGCGGGGACGTCTATTTGTTAAGCACGCCAAGCGGCCCGCGGCTGACGGACATCCGGGTCGAGACCTCGTTCCGCAAGCAGGAATGCACGTTCGACACGGCCATTGACGGGCTGGCGCCGGAGACGACGTACTGCCTGCAGGCGAGCGTATCGCAGGAAGGCCGCAACCCCAAGACCCTCACCAGCGCGCCGTTCAAGGGAAGCGCGCTTAAAGAGGGGCGGATTGCGTTCACGGGGAAATGGATGCCGGACCAGCTTTGGGACACGATCACGCCGCAAAACACCTGCACGCTCAAACTGACGTTGCAGGACGCCGCAGGGAAGAACCTGGACGCCGGCTGGCCGCAAAGGTTCGGATTCCGCGAGTTCTGGATCGATGGACGGGATTTCTATCTCAACGGCACGCGGATTTATATATCCGCAGCGTCGTTCGACAACGGCCAACTCAGCGCGGAGATGGCCAGCTACGGTCCTGCCCGGGAAACCATGCGAAGGCTCAAGAGCTTCGGCGTCAATTGTGTTTTTACTCACCATTATAGCTGCGATCCGGGAACACATCTGGGCCTTGAGGAAATTATGCGCGCGGCGGATGACGAGGGGATGCTGCTGTCATTTTCCCAACCGCACTTCCGACACTACAAGTGGGATGGGATGAACGCGGATCAGACCAACGGCTACGCGCAGCACGCCGAGTACTACGTGCGGGCGGCGCAGAACCATCCGTCGGTGGTGATGTACAGCATGAGCCATAACGCCGGGGGTTACAGCCAGGACATGAATCCAGACAAGATAGACGGCATTGGTGAAGTCCGGGAAGGGGACGCTCTTAAGCTGGCAAAATATGCATTGCGGGCCGATGCGATTGTCAGACACTTTGATCCGAGCCGGGTGGTCTATCATCATGCTTCCGGGAACCTGGGGGCGATGTACACGATCAATTTCTACCCGAATTTCGTCCCGAGCCAGGAATTGGACGATTGGTTCGGTCACTGGGCCACAAAGGGAATCAAGCCGGTGTTCACCTGCGAGTACGGAGCGCCGTCGGCGTGGGACTGGACGATGTATCGCGGGTGGTACAAAGGGCATCGGGAATTCGGCAACGCGTTCGCGCAGTGGGAGTTTTGCCTGGCGGAGTGGAACTCGCAGTTTTATGGGGACCGGGCGTTCCAAATCAGCCAATACGAGAAGGAGGACCTGCGATGGGAGGCCGGACAGTACGCGGCGGGCAAAACGTGGCAACGGTATAGTTATCCCAATCAGGTAAGCTCGGACCGCTTCGATGAGCGATTCCCGGTGTACGCCTTGTATTTGAACGACAATTTCCGCGCCTACCGGACATGGGGCGTGGCGGCCATCTCGCCGTGGGAGTACGCGCATTTTTGGAAACTGCGCAAAGGCGCCAACACGGCCACCGAGAATTTGAAGGTGGATTGGGACCGTTTGCAACGGCCGGGGTTCAGCCCCGATTTCGCCTCGCACGCGGATCCGCGGAGGGACACGGATCTTAATCTGTCAGACTGGGTGGCGACGCCCGCGGGCGACACGCTGATGCGCGTCAACATGCCGTTGCTGGCGTGGATCGGCGGCAAGGCGTCGGCGTTTACGAGCAAGGAGCACAATTTTCAACCGGGCGAAACGGCGGAGAAGCAGCTCATTATCATCAACAACTCGCGGCAAACCATGACGTGCGATTGCCAGTGGTCCCTGAAACTGCCGGAGCCTCAAACTGGCAGCGAGAAGGTCACGGTGCCCACCGGCCAGCAGAACCGCATCGCGCTGGATTTCAAGTTGCCGGCGGCGCTGGCTTCCGGCAGCTACGAACTCAGCGCGACGGTGAAATTTAGCAACGGGGAGACGCAAAAGGACAGCATGATGATTGACATCATTCCGGCGCCCGGTGTTCCGCGGATGAGCAACAAAGTGGCGTTGTACGATCCCAAAGGTCAAACCGGCTTGATGCTGACCAACTTGGGAGTTGCGTGCCAGCCCGTGACGGCGGACGCCGATTTGTCGGGCTACGACATGTTGATCGTTGGCAAGGAAGCGCTGAACGTCGGCGCCGCGGCGCCTGATATCAGCCGGGTGCGGGATGGGTTGAAGGTGATCATGTTTGAACAGACAGCCGAGACGCTGGAGAAGCGGTTTGGTCTGCGAGTTGAACAGTATGGGCTGAGAAAGACTTTCGCGAGAATGCCGGGTCATCCGTGCCTGGACGGATTGGATGCCAGCAACCTGTGCGATTGGCGGGGCGAGGCAACTCTGACAACGCCGCAGTTGAAATTTGAATCGCGCCCCGGCGGGCCGCCAATCATTTACTGGTGCGGCATCCCTGAAAACCGGGCGTGGCGTTGCGGCAACAGGGGCAACGTGGCCTCGGTCCTCATCGAAAAGCCAACCTGCGGAGATTTCCTGCCGCTCGTCGATGGGGGATTCAGTTTGCAGTTCAGTCCGTTGCTGGAATATCGCGAAGGCAAGGGACTGGTGATGTTCTGCCAGATGGACGTATCGGGCCGCACCGAGACCGAACCGGCGGCGCAAAAGCTGACGCGCAACCTGCTGGAATACGTTTCCGGCTGGAAGCCTTCGCCCCGTCGCAAGGCCGTTTATGCCGGCCCGGCGGAGGGGAAGAGCCATCTGGAATCCCTTGGCCTGACTGTCGAATCGTATGCAGGCGGGAGCCTCTCGCCGGACCAGGTGCTGGTTTTAGGAGCAGGCGCGGGCGCGACCCTGGCGGGCCACACAGCGGCCTTGGCCGACTGGATCAAGACCGGTGGAAATGTCCTGGCGATCGGGCTGGAGCAGAAGGATGCCTCCGCGTTGTTTCCGTTCAGCGTGACGATGAAAGACGCGGAACATATCAACGCCTATTTTGAGCCGAGGGACCTGAAGCCGCTGCAGGCGGGGGTTTGTTCGGCAGACGTTCAGAACCACGCTCCCCGGAAAATGCCACTGGTGACGGCGGGAGCGCAGATTGTGGGCGACGGCGTGCTGGCCCAAGCCGAAAACGCGAACGTCGTCTTCTACCAGATCGAGCCGTGGCAGTTTAGCGACACCAACCAGATGAATATGAGGCGGACAATCCGGCGCACATCCTTTGCCGAGTCGCGCCTGCTGGCGAACATGGGAGCGTCCGGCGCCACGCCGCTGCTGGAGCGATTCCACCGGGCGGGCGCGACGCCATCGGAAAAACGGTGGCTGACGGGATTTTATTTGAAGCAGGACCAACCGCAGGAATGGGATGACCCGTACCGGTTTTTCCGGTGGTGAGATAACGAAAGCATCGCGATTATTGGTTCGAGCGGCTTGCCCCAGGCTGTGGGGCGGGTTATGATGGTTGCTTCATGCTTACAATTTCAGAGGTTAGTAAAAGTTACGGGCCGCAATGTTTGTTCGAGGAGGCGTCGCTGCAGATTACCCGCGAGGACCGCGTCGGATTGATCGGGCCTAATGGCGCGGGCAAATCCACCTTGTTCTCGCTTATCCTGGGCAGGGAGGAGCCGGATAAGGGGGCGATTGCGCGCGAGAAAAACGTGGTCATCGGGCATTTGCCCCAGGAATGCGCTCCGGCTGGCAATGGGACGGTGCTGGAAATGGCGCTATCGGACATCGAGGCGCATCAGCACGGATTGGGCGGATACGAATTGGAGCCGAAAGCGAAACGAATCCTGGCGGGCTTGAGTTTTCGCGAGAAGGATTTTGACCGGCCTCTGCGCGAGATGAGCGGCGGCTGGGTCATGCGGGCGCATCTGGCCCGCCTGCTGGTGCGGGAGCCGGATGTGCTCATGCTGGACGAGCCGACCAATCATCTGGATTTGGAGTCCCTGCAGTGGTTCCAGACGTATTTGAAAAGTTACAGCGGCGGGATCCTCATGATTTCACACGACCGGAGTTTCCTCAACGAGCTGGCGACGCACATCGTGGAAATCCGCCAGCGCAAATTGGTGCGATACCGGGGCAATTACGACTCGAGCCTGGAACAACGCGCGGCGGCGGAGAATCAACAATTGGCGGCCTATAAGAACCAGCAACGCGAGATCGCGCACATGATGGAATTTGTGCAGCGGTTCCGCGCCAAAAACACCAAGGCCGCACAGGCGCAGAGCAAGCTCAAGCAAATCGAGCGCATGGAGAAAATCGAAGCGCCGGTCGCGGACGACAAGAAAATCCATTTTCGATTTCCCCAACCACAGCGCGGCGGCTTGAAGTCCATCACGCTGCAGGGGGTTCATTATGCCTACGGCGCCAACGTCATTTACCAGGGCGTTGATTTTGTGGCCGAGCGCGGCCAGCGCGTCGTGCTGGTCGGGCCGAACGGCGCGGGCAAATCGACCCTGCTGAAACTGCTGGCCGGCGCGCTGCCGGCGCAAGCGGGGACGCGCGAATTGGGACACAACGTCAAGAGCGGCTACTATTCGCAATACCGGGTGGAAATGCTCCAGCCGGGCCGGACCGTTTTGGAAGAGGGTTTGGACACGCCGCAACGGGTGACGGAGGAGTTCGTGCGCACGGTGCTGGGATGTTTTCTGTTTCGGGGCGACGATGTGTTCAAGAAGGTATCGGTCTTGAGCGGAGGCGAAAAAAGCCGCCTGGCGCTGGTGAAATTGCTGCTCGACCCGCCCAATTTATTGCTCATGGACGAGCCGACAACGCATCTGGACATAGCGGGCATCGAGGCCCTGATCGTGGCGCTGAAACAGTTTTCTGGCACGATCATTTTCATCAGCCACGATGTCTTTTTCATCCGCGAACTGAGCACGCACGTGGTGCGGGTGGAAGGCGGACGGCTGGCGCATTATTCCGGCGGCTGGCAATATTATCTTGAGAAAACGACGACGGCGGCGGCCCTGCCCGCTCCGGTCCTCGTGGCGCCCGCCGCCGGGGCGAAAGCCGAGAACAAAAAGCAAAAGCGGGTCGAGGCCCAAGAGCGGCAGGCGCGCTACCACGTGCGCAAGACACACGAAACGGCGGTGGCCAAATTGGAGTCGGAGATACAACGATTGGAGGGTCGGCAAAAGGAGTTGACGGCGGCTTTGGAAGACCCCGCCAGTTACGAAAAGCCGGGCGGAGCGATGGAATTGAACCGCGAATGGCTGGAGATCGCCAGCCGCCTCAAAGAGCTGGCCCATGAATGGGAGCAAGCAGCGGAAAAGCTGGAAGAGACAAAGTTGGCGGGGGTGGGGCGTTAGGCGGTGGAAATAAATAAAGGCAGCAAGATGCCGCCGGGTTTTTGCCGCCCAGCGAGGCGTGAACGAGGCGCATATCCGCAGCGATCTGCAACGAGTGAGCAACGAAGCTGGGCGGCAAAAGAACAAGGCAGGTTGCTGCCTTTATTTATTTCCACCGCCTTAATCAAAGGGCAGCCAGCGGACGGCGAGGATTTTCTGCCAGTTGGCCTGGCCCAGCAGCACACCGGCGGCAATCAACGACATGGAAACCCAGAAGCGCGACGTGATCGGCTCCCCGAGGCAAAAACAGGCCCAGGCCATGTTGCTGATGGGAATGAGGTTGTTAAATAAAAAGACCTGACTCGTTTTCCAGTGCCGCAAGCCGTGATTCCACAGCGCGAAGGCCACCACGCCGCCTCCGACAATGCAGAACAACTGCACGAGGGCCAGGCTGGCTCTGCAGGGAAAGGGATGATTGACAAGTTCCAAGGCCGCGAAAGGCGCCAGCAGCAGGCCGGCGCGCCAAAAGGTGTGCGCGGTCATCTCCAGCCCGGAAAGTTCCTTGCCCAGGAAGCGGCATTGCCGTCCAAAGTGGGTCCAAATGACGCCACAGGACAGGCCGAGGATTTCACCCAGCAACCCGCTGCCGCGGTGCCCGAGCATGGGCAGGAAGAGGATGAGGACGCCGCAAAAGGCAAGCGCCGCCGCGCCGTAGCGTTGGAGGGATTTCCAGTTTCTTTCCGGCGCGCCTTCCCACAACAGCGCCCAAACCGGGGCGGCTCCGAGGTAAAGGGAGACGTGCGAGAGTTCCGTCAGCCTGAGCGCCCAATTGAAGGCGACGATATAAACGGCCAGGCTCAACCCGGAACGCAACCAGAGATTTTTCTTCATTTCTGCCGTCAGCGGCGTTTGCGCGCCAAACCACGAGGTCCAACGAAACAGCGCCAGCATGAGCAGGCCGGCAGCCAGGAAACGGCTGCTGCCGGTGGTGATGGGTGGCCAGAATTTGACCAGGTATTTCACCCCCGTGTTATTGGCGCCCCAGAGAATGACCGCCAGCAGCAGGCCGGAGGCGATGGCGCCGTGATGGGATTTTGATTGCACGCGACCCAGACTCAAACATTAAACAGGCCGGGAGCGCAAACTTGTTTTGTCTGTGCTCTACGAAAACGGCTTGCCATCGGGTCAAAACTGTGTTAGACAGGTTTAAGACTGGTCTGAATTGGAGAACGATGATATGAACTCAGCGCGTGGCACCGTCGGAGCTTACGAGGCAAAAACAAAACTCCCTGAACTGCTGGAGCGGGCGGCGGCAGGCGAGGTGATCACCATCACCAAGCACGACCAGCCTATGGCCAAACTCATTCCGGCGTCGCGTCCCAGCCACGCCGACCTGGGAGCGCTTTTTGAGCAGATGGATGAAATCCGCCGGCACTCGGTCCTTAATCCGCCTGGCAGGAAGCGGCTCTCCATCAAGCAATTGATCGAGGAAGGCCGCGAATGAAACGCCTTGTGCTGGACGGTTCCGTGGCCGTGAGTTGGTTTCTGCAAGACGAACACTCCGAATACGCGAAGAACGTGCGCGGCAAGATACCTGAATGCGAACTTGTTTGCGTGCCAGCGCATTGGATGCTGGAAGTGGTTAACGCGCTGATGGTGGCGGAGCGGCGCAAGCGCATTGCCGCGGCAGCGGTAAACCACGCGGCAGGGATTCTCCGGCAAATGCCCATCCGCTTCGACCCTGAAACGCATGACCAGGCCGGAGGACAGACATTGGAACTGGCCAGGCAGCACACTCTTTCCATATACGATGCGGCCTATTTGGAATTGGCCTTGCGCCTCGGCGCGGCATTGGCCTCGCTGGACGAGGCGCTCAATGCCGCAGCGGAGAAACGGGGTGTTCGGCTGGCTTAGGCGCGGCGCCGCATGAACACACTTTCCACCGCGCCGCGCCGGCTGATTGTCAACGCGGATGATTTTGGCCGTTCGGAATCGGTCAACCTGGCCGTCATCCGCGCGCATCGCGAAGGGATTTTGACCACCGCCAGCTTGATGGTCAATGGACCGGCGGCGAAGGAGGCGGTGCGGTTGGCGCGCGAGAATCCAAAGCTTGGCGTAGGGTTGCACCTGACGCTGATTTGCGGCGCGGCGGCCTTGGCGCGGGAACGGATACCGCATCTGGCCGGCGAGGACGGGCGGTTTTCGGACAACGCGGCGGCGGCGGGCTGGCGCTATTTCTTTGACGCCCAATGCAGGCGGGAGTTGCGGGACGAGATCGAGGCGCAGGTGGCGAAATTCCACGCCACCGGATTGCCCCTGGACCACGTCAACGGCCATCTCCATCTGCATTTGCACCCGGTTGTTTTTGGCATTCTCATGGATAACGCGGAGCGTTGGGGGATTCGCGCCCTGCGGCTGACGCGCGACCGTTTTTTCCTCAACGCGCGGCTGGCCTCCGGGCAATGGGCCTATCGCGCCAGCCACGCCGTGATCTTTGGCCTGCTCGCGGCCCGCGCGCGGCGGACGCTGGATCGGAAGAACATCCGTCACACCGCTTCGGTTTTTGGCCTGCTGCAAAACGCGCGCGTGAATTCGGCCTTTGTGGAAAAATTGCTGCCCCGGCTGCCGGCGGGCGATTCTGAACTTTACTCCCATCCCTCGTTGGACCAATTTAAGCATGAATTGGAAGCGCTTATCAACCCGGCCATCCGGCGCCTGCCGCAACAACTTGGCATTCAGTTGATCCGTTACCAGGACCTTTGAATTATGGCAAAAATCATTATCATCGTCATTGTCGCCACCATGATCGAAGCCGTCGGCGTTATTATTTTGTTTCGGGGACTTAAAGAAGTCCAAGGCTGGCATGAGCATACCGTGAGCGAAGTCGCGCGCGTGGCTTGGAACGGCGTCACCAATGTGAAAGTGGTGGGCGGCGTGGCGCTGGAGGCGGTGTTCTTTGGCGCTTTGCTCTACATGGGGTCCATCGGCGAGGCGAGCTTTGTCTTTCCGCTGACCTCGCTGGTGTTCATCTTCACGACGCTGGCGGCGCAATTTGTCCTGCACGAGAAGGTGACGTGGGCGGGCTGGCTGGGAGTGTTGTTGATCACCATTGGCGCCACGCTGGTCGGCTACGGCGAAGCTGCCAAAGAAGGGGCAGCGCCGCCGCCGGTCCAATCAGCGCCGCTCGGCACCAAGTAGATCTTCCAGGATTGCGCCCAGTTTGCGGGCGGCGTCGAGGGTTTGATGCTGGAACTGAATGAGTTTGGGAACGCGGCCCGGTTGGCGGAGCACGGCCCAAATCAACTTGAAATAATTGATGCGGTCGTCAGAGGTCATGAGGGCGTTGAAATCCAGCGGCAGGTCCTGGTGGGCGTCGTCGGAGATGACCCGCACCGTGGCGCTGGGAATGTTAAGCTCGCGGCAGATGGTGCGGATGACCGAGGACTCCATCTCCACCGCGTCCGCGCCCGTCTCGCGCCACAGGGCGCTCTTTTCCAACGCGGTGATGGCGACGCGGCGATGGCAGTGGAACTTGGCGGGGATGGCGCCCGCCTCCTCCAATTCGCGGCCGAAACCGGCGTCGAAATCCTGCTCGTAAACGACGGCGCCGCAGGGCAGACGCGGGTTCAGGCCGCCGGCGAAACCGGCGGTGATGACGCGCTCGGGTTGGACGCGGGCGATGGCGTCGCGAATGCTTTCAGCGGCGTTGCGGCGTCCGATGCCGGTGATCCACACCTGGAGATTGCCGGATTTCCATGATTGACACGGGAAGAACTTCATCTCCTCCTTGACGGCGAAGCAGATCAGCAGATCGACCGGCGGCTTGGCCAGCCGGCCCACGGGACCGTATTCGTTGTGTGAGAGCGACATACTGCGCAGTCAACTTACCCCAGCCAGGCGTTCTTTCCAAATTTTATGCAGTTTGACGGTGGCCTGCACGTCGCCCAAACAGTATTCGGCCACGTCCCAGGCGCGGCCCTCGGCCATCAAGCGGCCGACGTCCATGCCCGTGACGCCGTGGCTTTTTGGGGAGGGGATGCCAAAGGCTTTGCAATAGAAGTCCAGATTGAACCGGCGCGCCGCGCCATCGCGTCCGCTCACGCCGTAGAACGTCAGTTGTTCCAGCAGATCGCAATGCGGTTCGGTTTGGAAGCGGTAGCCGAGCCAATCCCGGCGTGAAACACGGACATGGAGCAGAGCCGAGCGCAAGTAAATAAAGGGAACGTCAAAGGTGCGCCCGTTAAACGTGACGATGGAATCGTAGTGGACAGCGACCTCCCAAAACTTGGTTAAAAGCTCCGCTTCGTCCACGCAAGGGATGAACTCAGCCGCGGCGGGCAAATCGCCTTTGTCCGCGGGCTTGACCGAGTCCTTGGCGGCCAGGAACAGGACCTGGCCGCGCAAGCTGTCGGCGTTGGCCATGGCGATGCAGACGATCTGGCCGGTCAAGGGCCAAAGGCTGAAGCAGCGCTGGATGTCAGCGCGCCGCGCCAGCCGCTGGCCGGGATCGGGCAGTTTCTCCGCCTCGCGGAAAAGGTACTCCGATTGCACCGCGTCAAATGTTTCCAGGGGCAAGCCCGTGGTTTCAATGTCAAAAACAAGCTTGGCCATGCGCCGCCCAGAGTAACCCAAGCCCTGCCATGTTGGCCAGCGCCAATGCTTTTACTGTGCCGGTTACAAAAGGGGCTGTCATTTTGTAGCTGCTTTTCCCCGGAGGCGGTGGTAAATCTATCTTGCTGCCCGGAAGAATGACCGCGACCCGGCGGCAAACGCAGCAACACGACTATGGAACAATATGTTTATTTGGGCTGTTTCTTATTTGGCCTCCTGTTTACCGTAGGCAGCGTCTTCATGGGACATCACTTCGGCGGTCACGACGCACACTTTGATGTCGGTACCGGTGGCCACGCCGAAGCGGGCTACGAACATTCGGGCATGCCGGGCATATCACCTTTCAGCCCGACGACCATTTGCGCGTTCCTCACCGCCTTCGGGGGGTTTGGCCTTATTTTCTCCAGCATTCACGCGACCCGCAATGTGTGGGTGAGCGCACCCCTCTCCGTGCTCGGGGGAATGGTGATTGCCGCAGGAGTTCTGTGGCTCTTTAGCGCCATGTTTCACAAGACCCAAAGTTCCAGTGAAGGGCATCAGGGCACGCTGATCGGACGCACGGCCACGGTGATTACGCCGATTCCGGTTTCAGGCGTCGGAGAAATCGCTTACGTGCAGGGCGGCAGCCGTTATACCGCTCCCGCGCGCGAAGTAAAAGGCGTAGCGGTGGCCAATGGCCAAACCGTCACCATCACGCGCGTAGCCGAATCGCAATTCTTCGTCTCCACACTCTAAACTCGCTCCCTCATCCAACCCAAACCAAAAGGAATAGAATGCATCACTTCATGTTCGCCCTTCTTGACAACCTCGCTGGCCTCGAAAAGGTAGCCCTGTCCGTGGTAGGTCTTGTTGTTGTCCTCTTTCTTCTCGCCGCCATCTGGGCCAGCCGCTACACCAAGGTCGGCCCCAACCAGGTCCTCGTCGTCTCCGGCAACAAACACAGTTTTGTGGAAGCCGACGGCACAGTGCAATCTCGCGGCTTCCGCATTGTCAAAGGCGGCGGCACCTTTGTGTGGCCTGTCTTTGAGAAGATCGATGTCCTTTCGCTCGAATTGCTGACCATCGACGTGCAAACGCCCGAGGTCTATACCAGCAAGGGCGTGCCGGTCAAAGTGGATGGCGTTGCCCAAATCAAGATCAAGGGTGATGACGTATCCATTGCCACCGCCGCCGAGCAAGTCCTCAGCAAAACCATTGACGAGATCAAGAGCGTCGCCACCCAGACCCTGGAAGGGCATTTGCGCGCCATTCTCGGCACCATGACGGTGGAGGATATTTACCAGAACCGCGACGCCTTCGCCTCCAAGGTCCAGGAAGTGGCCGCCGGCGACATGGCCAACATGGGCTTGGGCATCGTCAGCTTCACCATTCGCGACATCCGCGACGGCCAGGGATACCTTGATGCCCTGGGCAAACCGCGCATTGCGCAAGTCAAGCGCGACGCCACCATCGCCCAGGCCGAGGCGGACCGGGACGCGTTGATTCGCTCGGCGCAGGCGACGCAGGCGGGGCAGGAAGCCAAATTCCTGGCCGACACCAAGATCGCCGAGGCGCAGCGCAATTATCAAACCAACGTCGCCAGCTACCAGGCCGCAGTCAATCAAAAGAAAGCCGAGGCCGACCTTGCCTACGATCTGCAAAAATTCAAGACCGGCCAATTGGTCAAGGCCGAGGAAATCCAGGTCAACATTATTGAGAAGCAGAAACAGATCGAGTTGCAGCAGCAGGAAATTCTCCGCAAACAGCGCGAGTTGGAGGCCAACGTGCAAAAGCCGGCCGATGCCGAACGTTACCGCGTCGAGACCCTGGCCAACGCCACCAAGTTCCAACTCGAAACCGAAGCCGCCGGCGCGGCCTCGGCCGCCAAGGCCAAGGGTTTCGCCTCCGCCGATGTTGTCAAAGCGACAGGTTTGGCCGAGGCCGATGCCAACAGAGCGCGCGGTCTGGCCGAAGCGGCCATCATCGAGGCCCAAGGCTCCGCCACCGCCGAGGCGATGAAGTTGAAGGCGGAATCCTTCAAGCAATACAACGAAGCCGCCGTCATTGAGATGATCGTGCGCATCTTGCCGGAGATGGCGGGCAAAATCAGCGAGCCGCTGTCCAAGACCGAGAAGATCGTCATCATCAACAGCGGCGGCGGTCCCGGCGGCGGCGCCAGCAAAGTGACGGGAGACGTCACGCAAATCATGAGCCAGCTTCCTCCTGTCATCGAAAGCCTGACCGGGATCAAGCTTGAGAAGCTCATCGAGCAGGTGCCCGCCCTGCGCAGAGCCATGGGCGGCAGCGCCAGCCAGCCTCCTGCGGTTTAGACTGCACTATCCATTGCCATGAACCTAAAAGGAGCCTAAGTTCAGACTATGAAACTGCCGGATATGCCCGTCTTGGAAGCGCGCCTGACCAGTCGCGATATTCGTGCCGTCGCGGCGCGCTGGGCGCATCCCGAGGATCCGCTGGCAGAATGGCATTTCGAATATGGGGAATGGCGCAAGGCTTGCGGGGAATTCCAGCAGATGGAACAGGAAAAAATCGTCGCGCAAGACGCGCCCTCACCTCTCGACTTGCGGCAACATCGTTATCTGCTGTTCCTGTTGATGACGCACGGAGAAGAACTGGCTCTTCATCTGATGCAGAATCCGGGCGTGCCAGACGCGGAAAAAACCCGGTTGCTGGAGCAGGTGGATGCGTTTCTCGGAGCGTTAAGCGATTCATGGCATACATGGCACGGCGAAGCTCTCGCGGCGCATCGAGAGACCCTGGCCGGCTTTTTGAGCTGATTGTGCATCCGATTTTGGAGGAAATCTTCCGGTTGCGGGAGGAACGCGATTTAGAAATTGATCCGGCCGTCAAGACCGAACTGCACGCGAAGTTCCATGCACGGCTGGAGCAATTTCTTAACGACAATAAATTGAAAATGACTCACGCGGAGTTTCTGGCCGCCACGCGCGAGGATTATCGGAACTGGCGGCGAAATCCGCGAACCTGATATGCGCCTATTTGAAGCCATTATTGATGCCAACCATCGCGCGCTGGCCGGAGATACCACGGCCGGCGTGCGGGTGGCCGATTACCCCACTGAATTGCCGGTGGTCGCCCTGACCTGCATCGATCCGCGCCTGAACCGGTTTTTCCCCGGCGTGCTGGCCTTGCCGGAGGAGCATTTCATCTGGTTGCGCAACGCCGGCAACATTATCACCAGCCCGCTGAGCAGCACCATGCGCTCGCTCGCCCTGGCCTGCGTGGTCAAGGGCGGACGGGAAATCGCCGTCATCGGCCACACCGACTGCAAGATTCCCCAGGTAACCATCAGCGAGTTGACAGAACGCTTCAAGGCCCTCGGCATCGAGCGCCGGCACTTGCCGGAGAACCTCACCGACTATTTCGGCGTCTTCGCCAGCGAGCGCCAGAACGTCATTCGCGGGGTCGATTTCATCCGGCAAAGCCCGTTGATCGGACCGCGGGTTTCCGTGCATGGCCTGATGGTTGACACTCAAACCGGGCGGCTCGAATGGGTCGTCAACGGCTACGAGGTTCTGGAGCGGCCCTCCACCGCTCCAGGCGATCTGCGCCTGCCGTCCTTGGGCGGAGTGGTGGGAGACTTGGCCACAGGCGTCGGCTTCAACCTGGGCGAGATGAAATTTCCAGAAACGAAAATCGGCGAAATCGCCGCCGCCGCGATCCAGACGCTGTCCGCGACCAAGCCCGCGACCGCTCCTCCGCCCCTGCCCGTTCCCCCGCCGCTGCCTCCTCCGCCGGCGCGTCCGCGCGTGGTTCCGATCCCCCCGCCCATCCAACTGCGTCCCGGCGGGCGCGGGAGAAGACCGTAAAAGACACCGTCAATGGCCAGTGCGCTCGCTACGGGTTTCCGGCGGAAGCCTTCGTCGCATTGGCAGAGCCGGCGGCGCTCTTCATCAGCGCCTCCCAGGCGCTTTCGCTTTGCAGCGGATGCGGATAGACGTACGGCTTGTAATAATCGGGCTTGGGCTCCTCGTTGAAGAAATCCCGCCCTTCCTTGACGTGCGCTCCCTGTTTCGCGTCCTTTACCGGATCCCCCCAGGGGCGCAGCACCATGTTGAGCCTGGCCCCGTTAAGCGTGTTGCTCCAAGCGTAGCAGGGCGACGGCTCGAACACGCCGTCTCCATTGGCGTCCGTGGCCCGGCCTGGCTGGCCCCAACATGGGTAGCCTGCGCCTGGCTGGCCGGCAGGGATCTGATTGCCGTCCATGGGGCAATTGCCGTCACAAATCGGAAACTCGCCAATGGCCTCGAATGAGCGTTCGTGACTGACTTGGATCGTGCGGGTGTTGAAAGTCGTTCCAACGACCGTGTTGTTGAACACGATCGCCACGCCGCCAGCGACGAAGATGAACCCCTGGGGCCGGCCCATTTTCACCCCCTCCGCCGCGAACGTGTTGTCGTAGATCTCGGCGCTCAGGCTTTGATAAGCCCCCGGGCGGACCCGGTAGATTTCCAACTGGCTGTTGGTGATCGTGTTGTGTCTGACAACGATCCGGGCGCCTGAATACGGCACGATCCACGGGTTGTTGCCGGTTTCATTCACCACCTCCGGGTCGAAGTGAGCATCATTGTCCTCGAAATAAACCGCTTGGGCAGTGCCCAACGTCAGGGGCCTGGTGAACGCCACCTTGCCGGGTCCCTCGCAGTAGATCGTCTGTGCCAGGCCGGCCTTCTTCTCCATGGGGTAAAAGCAGCAGTGGTCAACCAAGCCGTAGGTGTCCCCATTGATTCTCATCATCTGATTCATGTTCAGGAATTTGCAGTGGTCAACACGGAAGTTCTTGCAGTTCCCGGTGATCGCAAGCTCGCCAGCCCACGTTCCCGCGGTGGGGAACCCCGTTCCGTCGAAGGTGATTCCTGTGATCCGAAAGGGTTTTCCTTCCACTCCTTGGATCACGAACGCTTTGTCGCCGCCGTCCGTGGTTGTATCCGTGCGAATGATCGTCTTGTCCATTCCGGCGCCCCGCATCGTGATCGCTTTCATCTTCGCCGAATGGCGGGAGTTCCATCCTTTCTTCCACACCGCCGTCCCCGCGGGAAGTTGCACCGTGTCCCCGTCCTTGGCCGCGTTGAATGCGTCCCAGACAGCTTCCGGCGTCAACGCCGCGGCCACGCGCGTCTCGGCGCGAACGGTCGTCGGCAGCAGGCCTTCGCCGGCGGCCAGCAAAGCCACCAACACCAACAAATGCAGCAAAGGGTCAGTCGTGGGAAATGGGAATGCTTTCGTTTTCATCCTCGTTGCGCAAAAAATCTCAAATTGGCGGAGAGAGAGGGATTCGAACCCCCGGTGCCTTTAGGGCACTCACGCTTTCCAGGCGTGCGCGTTAAACCACTCTGCCATCTCTCCACCGGATGGGAATATGTCGCATGTTTGCGCTTGAGGGGCAAGTTGATTCGTCGATGAGGCAACTCAGTTTGAAGCGATGCCACGCGGGGAAGAAGATTGGAAGTTGGAAAGCGCCTTGTAGGGCAAACGAGCTTCAAATTGGCGAAGAAGCTGGGGGATGTGTTTCCGGGTTCGGAGCAAGTGAGATTGGTCGGGATGCACGAAGCCGGGGACGATGAAATTTGGAAGCAGGAGGATTTTCATGGCGTGGCCCCTGGCCGGCTATGCAACGGTCAAGTTCTGCTCCGCGTGTTTCAGGACGGCCTCGACTTGTTTGGACTGGCGTTCCATCACCCAAAAAAACATTGCGAGATCGCAAGATTTTGCTTGCAAGTTATGCGCGGGGAAGTCATAGTCTGGTTATAAGAACTGCGTTGGAAAAGGCGCAGCCGTTCTTTGGAAAAAGGGTTTAGAATTTACCCTGCCATGCTCGTGATTAAAAACAAAGTCCTTGAACCGTAAATTAGTCCATTAAGAGCCTTAACCTCGGTTGTGGCCGACAGGCCTTGACTGGAAGTCGTAAGCGATCGACTCGGCTCTACTTGTTCCTGAAGCAGTTCAAAGGAACTGTTTATACACGGCATTACGGCGGGGTTTTTTTTGTCTTAATTAATGCCAGGGTTCAAGTATCGCCCCACCCTTTTGGACTTATGCGGGAAACCCATTCAGCCTCGGCGGCCTCATTGGGCCTGCACCCGATAGAACCGCGCGGCATTGGTCGCCGGTGAGTCCTGGATTTGATACACGCCGCCAAGGCTGAAGTTGATGTCCTCCAATGTCTGCCATGTCACCGGCGGAGTGAGGTTGGTTGCGTATTGGACGGCATAATTTGCGCCCATTTGCGTCGAGAACTGAAAGTGGATGCTGTTGCTCAAAACGGATGGGGATTGCAACTGCGGCGGATCCACCAGCACCACCTGCATGACCATGCTGGCGGAGATACCGGCGGGATTGTCGTTGTTGTAGGCCGTGAATACAACCGTATAGGTGCCCGTGTTGGTCCAGTGATGCGAAGGATAGTAGTCCGCGTTGGTAATCGTCGGCCCGTCTCCGAAATTCCACGCTACATAGGCGGCCCGTCCCGTAATCGTTCCGATGAACGGGACAACGTGCCCCACAAACACATTAGTTTGAAGCGGGTCGCCATTGACGTAGCTGGTCAACCCCACCGAAAGTGGCCCAACCAGATTTGACACCACCACTTCCGCGCAGCCGATGGAGGGCGGATTATTCCAAGGCTCGCCATCAAGATCGGCGCCGCTAGCGTAAAGCGCGCTGCCCGCGCCGCGACAGGGAGAGTTTGAGGAAATGTGATACAAGTCCACAAACTGCGGATCAGCGCTGATGTTGCCGCTTCCCGGCGGGACTTGTCCGAAGGCGTCGATACTACAGGAGTTGCGGTAAAGCTGCCCTGCTGGCAGCGAGGAGTCATAATTATCAACGCCGGCGCGGAAGTAATTGTTCTGATTGCCCCACATGATGCAATTCTCAACGAAGGAATTATAAATACCGCCTCCTAATTGCAGACTGGTAGTCGTGGAATTGTAAACGACTGTGCAATTGTTCATGGTCGCGTCATAAGCACCGCCACCGAAATACGCCACATTGTTGACTACAAGGCTGTTGTTCAACGTGCCAAAGCCGATGCCGCCGCCGCCGAAAGCCGCGCAATTGTTAGTCAGAAGACAATTCGACACCAGCGCGTTGGTGGAGGCGCACCAGACGCCGCCGCCGCTCTGCAACGAGGTGGTGGCGCCGGCGTTTCGCGTTGCGCCTTTGCACAAAGTGAAGCCGCTCAAGACCGCGCCATTGGTCAGCCACGCGCACCGCACCGCCGCGGGGCCGTTGGTGGAAACGGGGTCCCATGCGCCTCGAATGATCGTGCGGGCCCATCCATTGACACTGGTCACCATCAGGGACTTGTCCAAGGCAACGCGGTTGGTCAACCCTCCGGCCATAACTTCGCCGCCGGCGTCGTAAACGCCGTTGGTCACCAGCACGATGTCTCCCACCGCGGCCGCTTCGATGGCGTCCTGAATGTTGGTCGCGGCTGTGGCCCACGTTAAGAACGGCGGCTGCGGGTTTACCCCGGCCGCGTTAACCGCATGCACGACCAATTGCGCCACGGCGCTGGTCACGACGCCGAAGGCGTTGCTCACCACAAGCTGATAGCTCCCGGCGTCAGCCAGGCTCACGCCAGTCGCGACGAGGTTGGTCGTTTGGGTGGAACTGAAATGTCCATTGTTCTGTAGTGGAATGCCATTCTCAAGCCAGAAGAAGGCCAGGGGCGGCTGGCCGTTCAGTGCGACATTGCCGACATCGAACCCGGCCGGCGCTCCGGTAAGTGTGATCTGGGGCTGGCTGACCATCGGCAACCCATTATATTCCGCGCAGCCGACGGACGGTGGATTGGCCCAAGCCTGGCCGAAAATATCCGTGCCCGTAACCACATTGGTTCCCGTCTCGATGCAGGGGGACCCGCTGGACAGATGCACCCCATCCAATTGGAGTTGTGGCGCATCGGTAAAGTTGCCCGGCCCGGTTATCGCCGGCGTGGTGCAGCAATAGGCCGCGGTGCCGATCGCCCCGTAATTATTTCCGTTCGGCCTGTTGTAATAAGCAATGCAGTTGGTCAACGTGCATTGAAACACAGCGTAGTTGGGGGTGTTGCTGACAATGGTGCAACTGTTTAGTATGGCGCCATAAACAGCGCTGACGGCGCCGGCGGCGCCGCTATTGCTGCTGATAAGACAGTTGTTCAACGTGCCTTGATATACGGCTCCATTGTGGTAAGCGGTGTTGGCAATAATCGCACAATTGTCCACGACGGCGTTCGATGAAGCACACCAGACTGCGCCTCCACTTTCCGAGGTAATAGTGTTGCCACTGGTCTGCGTGGCGCCCCCCTCCAAGGCGAATCCAACCAGCGCCGCGTTATTTGTCAGCCAGGCGCAACGGATGGCGGAGGTTCCGTTGGTGGCGCCCGCCCCTTGAATCGTTGTCACCCACGGGCCGTTGAGGCTTTGCACGCGGATGGCCTTGTTCAGCGTAACGCGGTTGGTGCTCGCCCCGTCCATGGACATCCCGCCGAGAGCGTAAAGCCCGTTGGTCACGAATACGATATCTCCGTTCGCCGACGCGGTGATCGCGTCCTGGATGTTGGTGGCCGCCGTCGCCCACGTCGAATAGGGCGCCACGGGACTCAATCCGGCGGCGTCCACGCAATGCAAAGCCAGGGACGTCACGGCGCTGGTGACGACGCCGAACACGTTGCTGGCCACGAACTGGTAATTCCCGGCATCGGCAAGGCTGACGCCGGTCACGACCAGGTTCGTCGTTTGGGTGGAACTGAAATGCCCGTTGTCCTGCAACGGAACGCCATCCTTGAACCACGTAAAGCCAAGTGGCGACGTGCCGGCTGCGGCAACACTGACGGCGAAACCAAGGGGATTGCCGGTGAGTATGATGTTCGGTTGGGTGATGACCGGACCCGGGTTGTATTCCGCGCAACCAATGGACGGCGGATTGGCCCAGGGATTGCCAAAAATATCCGTGCCGGTGACAATATTGGCGCCCGCGCCGATACAGGGCGACGTGCTCAAAAGATGAACGCCATCCACGAATAATTGCGGCGCATTGGTAAAGTTTCCATTTCCGGGCGGCAAGGGTGTTGTGCAGCAATACACTGGAACGCTGGTATTGTCAGAATTTTCACCGGCGTTGTAATAGACAATGCAGTTGGTCATCGATCCATAACGGACGCCGTAAGTGCTGTTACTAACGACGGTGCAACTGTTCAGTACAGCACCGTAAGCGGCGCCCACAAAAGACATCGGACCATTGTTGCTGCTAATAAGACAGTTGTTGTAAGTCCCCTGATAAACGCCGCTTCCAACGTTGTCAGCGGTATTCGAAACAACCACGCAATTGTCCACCGCAGCGCTCGATGAAGCACACCAAACTCCGCCTCCGTTGTAGTCGGTGGTCCTGGTGGTTGATCCCCACTTCAGGGTGAACCCGATCAGCGTCGCGTTGTTGGTCAGCCATGCGCAACGCACGGCGGATGGTCCATTGGTTGCGCCCGCGCCCTGAATGATTGTCACCCACGGGCCGTTTACGCTCTGCACCGTCACGGCGCTGTCCAAGGCCACGCGGTTGGTCAGGCCGCCAGTCATCACCCGGCCGCCGCTGGCGTAAACGCCGTTGGTCACCAGCACGGTGTCGCCGTTGGTGGAGGCATCGATGGCGTCCTGAATGCTGGCCGCGGCGGTGCTCCAATTGGTATAAGGCGTCGTCGGGTTGGCGCTGTTCAAGTCCACATAGCGCACCGTCGCCGAGGCCTTGAGGGAAAAAAACGCAAGAAGAACCGCCAGAAATCGCCAAACTATCATTTTCATGTTATTGACTTTTCTAATTAGAACCACACATCGACGCGGGTGGCAAGATTAATATTCTTTATTGAGCTTTTCCATGCCAGCGGCGGCAAAGTTTTTGTCATGCATCTCTTTTCAGGATGTGACGCCCGCCAATATCAAATCCTTTGAAAAATCATGCGTCTTGTTTCCGCGCGGGGAAATGGGCTAGGATGCCGGGCGTCGCAGCCGCATGGACACCAATTTATTATCGGGAGACTCGGGATTGCCGTTCGGAATCAGCTACGGCACGCTCTTCGCGTCACTGCTCTGGGGGTCGGTCGGGGCCGGCTTCTTTATTTATGCCAAGAAACAACGCTCCGCGCCCGCTTTTTGCGGCGGCATCGGGCTGATCGCTATTTCTTACCTCATCGCTTCGCCCCTTTGGATGAGCGTGGCGGCGGTGGGCATTATCACCGGAATTTGGTTTTGGTCCCGCTACGATTGAATTGCAACCGCCACCTGGATGGTTCTATTTTTCAATAAGGTAAGCAATGCCGAGCACGAGGGCAGAGGCGAGGATGCCGACAAAAAACGCGACAATCATGTTGCGGACATAACGCTTGCGCGCTCCGCGTCCCTGGCCTGCGAACAGGTAGTGAAAATTTTTCGATCTCCTACTCATTTGAAAAAGTTGAATCAACTTGCCTTTTAAGTCAATCAAAGGCCACTATATTTCATTATTTTATGACGTGCAAGAATTTTGCGGCCTTAGCCGCCTGCCTTCTTCCCATCTGGCTGAACGCCCAGCCAGGGCCGCCTTTGCGCGAGATCATTTCCCAATCCAGCCAGATGGTGGTGGTGACGACCAGGGATTGGACTGCCACCGAAGGAGTGCTGCGCCGATTTGAGCGGGTCGAGCGCGGTTGGCAGCAAGTAGGCCCTTCCATTCCCGTCATGCTGGGCCGCGGCGGACTGGGTTGGGGGCGGGGATTGGCCAATCCGCCTCCCTCCTCCGATCCGCGGAAACGGGAAGGTGACGGGCGAAGCCCGGCGGGCATTTTTAATCTGACCTACGCATTTGGCTACGCCGCGGCGGACGAGGTAAGGGAGATCAAATTGCCCTACGTCCAATGCACCGCCTCGGTGGAATGTGTCCATGACACCAACTCAACCTATTTCAATATCATCGTGGACCGCCTCAAGGCGCCGAAGGTGGATTGGAAGAATTCGGAATCCATGCGCAGGAGCGATGACGAGTACAAGCTCGGTGTGTGTATCGCACACAATGCTTTTCCAAAGGAGCCTGAGGCCGGCGCCTGTTTATTCATGCACGTCTGGAAGGGGCGGGGCCATCCCACCAGCGGGGGCACGGCCATGAGCATTGGCGGCCTTGAAAGCCTTTTGGGATGGCTGGATCCGCGCTCCATTCCGGTCCTGGTTCAACTTCCGCAAGAGCAGTACCGCCAGGAGCAAACACCCTGGATGCTGCCAGCCATTGAGTTTTAATAAGGGCCTTGGCGCTATTTCGCGCCGGCGCTGGACACGCGCATCAATTTCAAATCCACCGCGTTCAGGTTAGTCGCCAGCACGACGATTTTTTCCCCGGTCTCGGGCGCAAGCGCGTTGCCGGTCTTGGAGGCGGAGCCGATTTTGAATCCCTTCTGGTCGCAGACCGCCAATTCCACCATCGGGATGATCTCTTGCGCCCCGACATTCGTCACATAAATTGTCCCCTTCAGCCCGTTGACCGTCCCGATCATGTTCAGCTTGGAGGCCGCCAGTCCGGAGTCGATGGTCGCGGTAATGACAGCGGGTTGCGCCGGTTGCGCCGCCACGACCGGAGTCGCGGCACGATGCCGGATGGCATTCTGGTTCGGGTCCTGGACCAGGCTTGGGTTACGATCCAGGCTGGTCGGGGCATTGCGGTGGTTGGGGTCTTTGAGGATCGGATGCACCAACTGCGTCGGGGACGAGGCCGACTGGCCTTGCGCCGCCACGGCCCCCGCCAGAACCATCAGCACAACCGCCATGAAAGGCATTCGCATAGCACGCTTGTTTTCTTGCTTGGCCAGACACTAATGCAAAACGACCGACCCGCCAAGACAAAACAAATACCCGTCCTTGTCAGTGCCCATGATTGTTGTTAGCGTTGCCCTCATGGTGGCAACCCCCATTACAAAATATCCAGAATCCAAGGAAGATGACGGTGTTCTGCGGCGTTTGCGCGAAGATTACCGCCAAGGGGTGCTCGATGTTTTCGACGCGGACACTGAGGCGGGCGGGGTTCGTCCGGAACTTGAAGTTGTCGGTCATACATCCAACTTTCTAAACAACATGCGGCTGCCAGTTCACCGGTGGTTTCGCTACAGCGCGGGGTTTTCCGCCGAATGGGTGAAATGGTTGCTGGCCGAGAGGAACGGGAGCGAGTTGCGAGTGCTCGACCCCTTCGTCGGATCCGGCACGACGTGTCTGGCCTGCGACGAGATGGGCCTTCCTTCCTATGGTTTGGAAGCGCATCCGTTTGTGCATCGGGTCGCGCGCGCCAAGTTGAGTTATGCTGCCGATCCGGAACGGTTTCTAGCCAAGGCGGAAAACGCTTTTCGCTTCGTCAGAACAGCGCAAGCCGCCAATGGTTACCCGGAACTCATCCAGAAATGTTTTGGACCCGAGACCCTAAATTTTCTCGACCGTTTCCGCCGCGCCGTGGAAGCCGAACAGGACGGCACCCTTGAGGCGGAATTGCTGTGGATGACGCTGGTGTCAACGTTGCGGGTCGTTTCCAAGGCCGGCACCGCGCCGTGGCAATACGTGTTACCCGGGCGGCGCAAGACTGTGCCACCCGCGCCCGAAATAGCGTTGCACAAGGCGGTCCAGATGATTGCGGCCGACATCCGCTTCATGGCCCGCAGGGCCAAACCTCTGGCCAAGTTGCGCGTCGATGACGCGCGGCGCTGCGTCACTGTGCCGGACGGCTGGGCCACGCTCGTCATCACGTCGCCGCCCTACGCGAACAATTACGATTACGCGGACGCCACGCGGCTGGAAATGACGTTCCTGGGGGAGATTCGCGGTTGGGGCGACCTACAGGAAGTGGTCAGGCAACACCTTGTTCGCGCCTGCTCCCAGCATGTCCCCCCCAATGCGGTGAACCTCGATGAAATTTTGGAAGCGCCGGAGCTTGCGCCCATCCGTGACGAAATAGTGCCGGTCTGCCGGAAACTTTCGTCGTTGCGATTGGAGCGCGGCGGCAAAAAAACCTACAACAACATGGTGGCCTGCTATTTTCTTGATATGGCTCGGGTGTGGAGCGCGCTACGCCGTGTCTCCGCGTCGCCATCCGAAGTTTGCTTTGTCATCGGCGATTCCGCGCCTTATGGCGTTTATGTGCCGGTCATCGAATGGTTTGGCAAACTCGCGCGGGCCGCCGGATTTGATTCGTGGACGTTTAAAAAACTCCGCGACCGGAACATCAAATGGAAAAATCGCAAACATCGCGTGCCGCTGTGCGAAGGGCACCTCTGGGTTCGCGGATAACCGGGAGGCAACATGGCTGAATCGCTGGCTCATCGTTGGGGACAAATCATCGGAGAAGTCTTCGAGTTATTCGTCCGCAACCTGCTCGAGGAGGTGGCGCAACAGCGCGGCCTCTATCTTGATTTCAAACGCGCGCGCAAAGCCAGAGGCGGCCAAGGCAAGGTGACGTGGCAGGATGGCTACGGGAACAAGCACGATCTTGACTACGTGATGGAGCGTGGCGGAACCGATGAGACGCTTGGCGTGCCGGTTGCGTTTATCGAATCGGCCTGGCGGCGTTACACCAAACACTCCAAGAACAAGGCGCAGGAAATTGAAGCCGCCGTGATGCCGGTGGCACTGACCTTCTCGCGCCATCAACCTTTCTGTGGCGCGGTGCTGGCTGGCGAATTCACCCGCAACGCCCTCCACCAACTCGAATCAAAAGGCTTCAGCGTCCTGCACGTGTCTTACAATTCCATCCTGACGGCGTTTAAGGAACTCGGCATTGATGCTTCATCGGAGGACGGCACCGGCGGCACGACCGAGCGGGAATTTCGAGCCAAGATCGCCAAATGGAAAGCCTTGCCGCAACCACAGGCCATCAACCGCCTGCTGGCCAGGCTTCATGCGCTGCACGAGCGCGAGATAGCCGGGTTCAAACAACGACTCGAAGCGTCCATCATCAGGCTGGTGGTTTCCATTCGTCTGACGGTGTTGCGCGGCCATGCCGTGGAATGCACTGACGTCGCCAGTGCCATCGCCTACTTGATTGAGGAGGAAAAAACTTATCGGTTACACGAGGCTGGCGAAGAGCGGGAAAGTTTTGAGGTCCAGATGCGGTTCAATACCGGCGCGAAAATTGAGGCGACTTTTTCCGGGCGCGCGGAGGCAATTTCATTTCTCCGCACTTTTGCAAGCTGAGATTGACTTGGTTCCCAATCAATAAATCAGCACCATGACGATGGCGTTCTGCACGGTCTTGACGGGACTGTCCGCCAGCGCGCCCTGGTTTTGGAACGGCGCCAAGCCTTTGACTTTTTGCAGGAGCTGGACCGCCAGCCGGGCTTTGACCGCGTAGTTGACGTTCTGCGGCACCATGCCTGAAGTTTCCAGCATCGCCCTGTCGTTCAGGCGCGCCACCACGATGCCGACCACCTCCCCATGCGCATCGCACAACGGGCCGCCGGAGTTGCCCGGTTGCACCGGAACGCTGATTTGATATTCGCTCGGATCATCCTGCATTCCAGCCAGACTGCTGATCTTGCCGTCGGTGTACCTGGGCTCGACGCCTTGCATCTGGATGTTGGGAAAGCCGATGGTGAAAACTTCCTGGCCCAAATCCGCCGTTCCTTTCCGCGAAATCGCCAAAGGTTGAAAATTGCCGCCCTCGACTTTCAGCACGGCCAGGTCATCGGCCTCGTCGTCAGCCACGACTTTGGCCGGCAACACCTGGTCCCGGTATTTGACCTCGATTTTTTGCGCGTCTTTGACGACGTGATGGTTGGTCACAAGGTAGCCGTCCCTGGTCACAAAAAAGCCCGAGCCAATCGCGCGCAGCCGATTTTGCCCCGGCAGCGACGCGATGCCGTGGTCGCGCGCTTTGGGGGCATTGGGCAGGGCGGCGAAGGAAACGTCGTTCTTCAAGAGCGCCTCGGGAATTTCGCTCCGCGCGCAGGGGCGGCCCGCGTCGAAACTGCGGATGATCCGTTCGTAGCCGGCGCGGTTGACGTAACTGAATGGCCCGGCCGCCTTGACGAAGATGGAAATGGTATCGTTGTCCGCATAGATGGGAGGCACATTGCGGATGAAGACGACGGTCGAGTTAGGCTTGTTGGGCGCCAAATCCGCCAGCGCCCCCCCTCCGGAAATTTGCAATAATTTCACGCCCGCCAACCGCACCCACCCGGCCTGCGGTTTGCGCAAATCGTACACCACCCCCTCCAACTCCCGGAACATTCCCCCGCGAACGGCCTGGTTAAGCTCCTGCTCCACCTGCCGCTCCGTGGCGGTCTTGGCAGCGGCCAGTTTCGCTTCGGTGATACCCCAGGATTCCAGGAAGACCTTGGGCAACTTATCCGCCGCCAAGGTGGCGCCGCCGCCGGCATAAAGCAGGACGACGCGGCCGCCGCTGGCGATGTGGGCATCCTGAATCTGGACGTAGGAAACGCCGTCCACGGTAACGGCGGTCATTTTCTCCGCCGCCCAGCTTGGCCAGACCAAGAAGGCGAGGATGAACCCGGCCAGCAATTTCATGGAGCTATTATCTCACAGCGCGGCCCATGTTTCAAAGAAAACGATCCGCCACCGCCGAGCCGGGAGTGCTCTTACCGATGCCCGCCGCCACCTCCATGGCCACCGCCACCGCCATGAAATTCCCCGCCGCCATGGAAACCTCCGCCACCATGAAAACCTCCACCGCCGTGGAATCCGCCAAAGCCTCCGCGAAATCCACCATGCCCCCATGGACCCCAATATCCTCCGATTACCACCGGCCAGCCACCATAGTAAGGCCCTCCATAATAGTAAGGGTATCCGTAATCATAATACGGATAATCCGGCGCACCGACCGTGACGTCAGGCCCCGGCGTGGTGGGAGCCGTCACAACCTCCGGCGTAGGTGGCGGGACGGACATGGCGCCATTGGGAGGCGGCATGGATCCCGGTCCCGGCATGGGTCCCGGCATGGGCATCTGCTGCTGATAGACCTGCTGCATGGCTTGTTGCTGTTGCTGCTGCAACTGGCCGTCGCGCATGATCAAGGCCCTGGTGATCTCCTGCGGGACGCCCAAATTTTGCAGATAGATGATCCCGTCAGCGCTCAGATGATATGGCAACGCCGTGTTGTTGATGTAATTGACGATGACCTCTTTGTTGATGCCCCCTTGATACATCTTCACCACTTCGGCCACGCCATAGGTCAAAGCAGGGGCCTGGGGCGCGCTGGCCGCGGGCGGCGGAGTCGCGCTGACATTGGTGGTGGTTTGGGCGGCAACGTTCCAAGGGGCGCCGAGGCAAACTGATGTCGCCGTGATGGCCGCAAGCGCCATGCGAAATACTGCTGGACGATTTCTCATTTTCTCAATCCTCCGATTCTGCGGGTCCTGTCAATGTTGACTTTTTGACCCGCCCGTACCGTACGCCCTCCATGGCCTTCGGGCAAGCTGTTTCCGGCCCTCCATCCAGGGCTGGGTGTGCGAAAAATTTCTTCGGAATCTTGATTAACACCCCGCTGAAGCGGGGTGTTAATGAAAAGAGAGGTCAGCCAGTTTCTATGTGCCCATATATTTCCTATTATCCGTCAGCCGGGGCGGAATCAGCAGTCGGAAGAATTCTGTCGCACACGCTTTGTGCAAGGGCATCGAGAAAATCAATGCCAGGATAAAAAATATCAATTATGACGCTCGACCAGCGCTTGGTAGATTAATGCGCATGAATACTGGTTTGTCGCGCAAACAGAACAGTCGCGGAATTCATCCTCGACATTGCGTCTCTGGCAGACATAATCCTTTTGTCATGCAACATTCACCCGGTTTTTTAAAGGTGGTCAATGAAGTCCGGCCCCGTATCCGCGAGATTACGCTGGAAGAAGCGCGCCGGCGCCTGGCGGCCAATCCCAAGGCCGTCTTAATCGACGTGCGTGAGGATGGTGAATGGGCGGCGGGCCACGCCGTGCAGGCGATTCACCTGGGCAAAGGCATCCTGGAGCGTGACATTGAAAGCACCATTCCCGATCCTGCCACCGAATGCATTCTCTACTGCGGCGGCGGCTACCGCTCCGCCCTGGCGGCCGAAGTCGTCCAGCGCATGGGTTATAAGAACGCCGCCTCGCTCATCGGCGGCTACAAGGCCCTGGCGGCGGCCGGCTGGCCGACAACAACCCGACCAAAATGACGCACACTAAAGCAGGTCTGCCGGGTGTTGTACTTTTGACGTGCGCCACGCGGCAAACTGGCTGAAACTTTTCACCGGGAACTGTGTTTTCCCCTCTAAGAAAATGGCAAACAACAAAAGTAAAAGCAGAAGCGAACGGAAGATCATTCTTTTCTCGATCCTCGGCCTGCTCGTCGTGGCCGGCGCGGTGGCCAGCAGGTACATCAAGAGAACACCGCCTATCTCCATCGCCACGGAAAAAGTCATCCGTCGCAGTATCACCGAACTGGTAGTCGCCAACGGCAAGATCCAACCGGTGCTCCAGGTCAAGATCAGCCCGGAGGTTTCCGGCGAAATCATCGTCTTGAACGTCAAAGAGGGCCAGCGCGTGCAAAAGGGCGACCTTTTATTCAAGATCAAGCCTGACAATTATCTCGCCACCCGCAAATCGGCCCAGGCCAGCTACAATTCCTCCATTGCCAACCGCGAATCCGCCAAGGCCAACCTCGAGAAAGCGGAGTTGGAATACAAACGCAACGACGCCATGTTCAGGGACAAGCTCATCTCCGAATCGGATTTTTTGACCGCCAAAACGGCGTACGACGTGGCCAAGTCCACCCTCGACGCCGCCGTCGAGCAAATCAGCATCGCTCGCGCGCAATTGGATTCCGCCGAGGCCGACCTCTCCAAGACCACCGTCTATTCCCCCTTGACGGGCACGGTGAGCAAATTGAATTCCGAGTTGGGTGAGCGCGTCGTCGGCACGGCGCAAATGGCCGGCACCGAAATCATGACCGTGGCCGACCTCAATAAAATGGAGGCCAGGGTCGATATTGGCGAGATCGATGTCCCGCTGATTAAGCTTTGTCAAAAAGCCGGCCTGGAAGTCGATTCCTTCAAGGACCAGAAATTTAGCGGGGTGGTGACCGAGATCGCCAATTCGGCCAATAACAACGAAACCGGCGCTTCGGCCGCGGCCTCCTCGTCCTCGTCCACCGAGGCGACCAAGTTCCAGGTCAGAATGCTCGTGACGGAGAAGGAGCGGTTTCTGCCGGGCATGTCCGTGACGGCGAACATCGAAACCCGCTACCGCACCAATGCGTTAAGCGTGCCGATTCAAAGCGTCACCACCCGCCTTCCCACAAACGGTCCCGCCGGTGCCAACACCAACAGCCTCGCCGTCGCTGGCACCAACCGCAGCGCCACCAATTCCATGAAGGCCGGGAAACCCGACGAACCGCCCAAGCCGATTGAGGTCGTTTTTGTCATGGAAGGCGACCACGTCAAAATGCTGCCCGTCAAACGCGGCATCAGCGACGACAACTACGTTGAAATCACCGATGGATTAAAGGAAGGCCTGGAGGTTGTTTCCGGCGGTTACAAAGCCATCAATCGTGATTTGGAAGACGGCAAGAAAGTGGTGGTCAACGCCAGCGCCGCCGGCCAGGACAAAGAGGCCAAGGCCTACTGAACCGGAGCACGCGGTGAGTCTCATTCGCCTCCAAAATATCTCACGGCTCTATCAAATGGGCGGCGAGACGATCCATGCCTTGCGCGACGTGTCCATGGAGGTTGAGCGGGGCGAATACGTGGCCATCATGGGGCCGTCCGGCTCGGGAAAATCCACCTTGATGAACCTGCTCGGCTGTCTGGACACCTGCACCGCCGGCGTCTATGAGCTGAACGGCACCAACGTCAGCGACCTGGATGACAACCGCCTGGCGGAAATCCGCAATCGCGAGATCGGTTTCATCTTCCAAACTTTCAACCTGCTGCCGCGCGCCAATGCCCTGCGCAACGTGGAACTGCCTTTGATCTACGCCGGCGTGGCCGCCGCGGAACGCAAACGCATGGCCGCGCAAGCTCTGCAAAACGTCGGCCTGGGCGACCGCGTCCTGCACAAACCCAATGAAATGTCCGGCGGCCAGCGCCAGCGCGTGGCCATCGCCCGCGCCCTGGTCAACTCCCCCTCCATCGTCCTGGCCGATGAACCGACCGGCAACCTGGATTCCAAAACGGGCGATGAAATCATGGCCCTTTTGCGTCTCCTTTCCGACAAGGGAAATACCATTTTTGTCGTCACACACGAGGAAGAAGTGGCCCATCACGCCCGCCGCATCATCCGCATCCGCGACGGCTTGATCGCCGATGACTCGGCGCATAAAAAGTGATCCCGCCGTGCGTTTCCTGCTCGAAATCAAAGAGGGACTGCTCATCGCCTGGGATGCCGTGCGCGCCAACAAAATGCGCTCGGTCCTCACCACCCTGGGCATCATCATCGGCATCGTGACCGTGACCTCGATGGCCACGGCCATCGACGCCCTGAACCGGGCCTTGCACGACAGTCTTTCCATTCTTGGAGCGGACGTGCTTTATGTCAGCAAATTCGACTGGCAAACCCACTCGGAGCTGGAATGGCTCAAGCAAATCAAGCGTCCCGATATCACCCGCGAGCAGGCGCACAAGGTCGAGCGGCAAATGCTCCTCTCCAGCGCCATCGCGCCGACCGTCAGTACCACCCGCTCCGTTTGGTACAAGAACCGCCGCGCCGGGCGCGTTTCCATCGTCGGCACCACCGATCAGTATCTGACCACCAGCGGCTTCAACATCGCCCTGGGCCGCTTTATATCCCCCTCCGAAATCGAAGGCGGACGGCCCGTTTGTGTCGTCGGCAACGACGTCGCCACCAATCTCTTTCCCAGAGAAACTCCGCTGGGCAAAAAAATCAAAATCGCCGGGCACCAATTGGAAGTCGTCGGCGTGCTGGAGAAACGAGGCAGCTTCCTTGGCATCGAGAGCTTCGACAACCAGGTCATCATGCCGGTGCCGCAGTTTGTTTTCAGTTACTGGAGGCATCCCACTTTTGATATCCAGGTCAAAGTCCGCCAACTCGATCACCTCGAAGACGCCAAAGAGGAACTGCGCGGCCTCATGCGCCGGATCCGTCGCGTCAACCCGGTGGACCCGGATGACTTCGCCATCAACCAGCAGGAACAATTCGTCAAAACATTCGATCGTATCACCGGCACCATCGCCGCCGTCGGCCTGCTCATCACGGGCATGTCCTTGTTCGTCGGCGGCATTGGCATTATGAACATTATGTTCGTCTCGGTCGCGGAGCGCACGCGCGAGATCGGGGTGCGCAAGGCCATCGGCGCCAAGCGGCGGACCATTCTCCTGCAATTCCTCATCGAAGCCGCCTCGATCTGTCTGATCGGCGGTTTGGTCGGCTTGGGCATCACCTACGCCTTGACCCTGCTCGTGGCCGGCGTCTTTCCCTATTTTCCCCTCACCATGTCCCTTCCCGTCATGGCCCTGGCCATCGTGACCTCCATCGTCACAGGAATGGTCTCCGGCTTTTTGCCGGCCTGGCGCGCCGCCCGCATGAACCCGGTCGATGCCTTACGCAACGAGTAATGAAAGCGCCCCTGAAAATTCTAAGCATTCTGAGCGCGGAGCTGAAGGAGAGCTTTTTCATGGCCATCGGCGCCATCGTGGCCCACAAGCTCCGCTCCGCCCTCACCTTGCTCGGCGTCCTGGTCGGCGTCTTCTCCATCATCATTGTCATGACCGCCATGCGCGCCATGCAACAAAACATCGAGTCCGAACTCAATCAACTCGGCGGCCAGACCTTCGTCGTCCAGACCTGGTCGCAGCTTCACTTTGAAGGCGGCGGCAGCGAGCAAAGCTACTGGCGCCGCAAGAGAATCGATCTGGCCCAATACGAGGCCCTGCTCCGCCACGCCACCCTCCCTCTGAGCATCGGCGTGGAGGACAGCGGCGTGGCCAGCGGCCAGATCATCTCGCGCTACGCCAGAAGCTCGCCAAACGTGCCTTTGACAGGAGAAACTCCCGGCAGTTTCCCCGCCCAAAATTGGATCGTCGCCCGCGGCCGCGCCTTGCTCGATTCCGACGTGGACGGCCTGCGCGACGTCTGCGTTCTGGGCAGCGCCCTGGCCGAGGATTTGTTTCCTTTCGCCACGCCCCTCGGCGAACGCATCGAGCTGAATGGAGTCAAATACACCGTTGTCGGCGTGCTCGAATCCAAAGGCGGCATGGCCGGCGGCCGCCAGGACGAGTTCGCCATCATCCCCGTGACCACCGGCATCAATCGTTACGAGGACAAACGCTGGCTCAACCTGAGCATCCTGGTGCAGGCGCGCGGCGCGGCCCAATATGACGACACCCTTGAGCAGGTGCGCGGCATCATGCGCCAGGTGCGCAACGTCCCTCCCGGCAAACCGGATGATTTCGAGATTTTCTCCAACGATTCCCTCGTCGAGCAATTGAAGTCCATTACCTTCAACGTCCGCATCGGGATCATGATCATCAGTTCCGTCGCCCTCATTGCCGCCGGCATTGGCATCATGAACATCATGCTCGTCTCGGTCACCGAACGCACCCGCGAGATCGGCATCCGCCGCGCCGTGGGCGCCAAGAAGCGCACCATCATGGCCCAGTTCATCCTCGAGGCCATCGTGCTCTGTGAAGTCGGCGGCGTCGCGGGCGTGGTCCTCGGCGTGGCCGGAGGCGATCTGGCCGCCTATTGCCTGGATTTGCCCAAAGTCTTTCCCCTCGACTGGGTCCTGATTGGTTTGGGCATCTGCTCGCTGGTCGGCATCATTTTTGGCACTTACCCGGCCTACAAAGCCGCCCATTTGGACCCCATCGAATCATTGCGTTATGAATGACAGCATCTCCAAAATATCCTTCCGCTCTCTGGCCGCCACGCTCGGCGCGTTCCTGCTTCTGCTCGGATGGGACGCCGCCGCCCAATCGCCCATGCCTGCCAAAACCAATTGGGTGGTGGGCAGCGATGAACTGATCCGCATCGCCTTGACCAATAATCTGAGCATCCTCATGAGCCAGATTCAACCCCAGATCGACCAGTTTACCTTGAAAGGAATCTATGGCGCGTATCAACCGTCGTTGACCATGAATGCGTCGCACAATTACGATTCATTTCCTTCCGGCTTCTTCAGCCAGGCCGGTTTGCCCATTCCCGCCACCACCGAGCAAATCAACTCCTACTCGCCGGGCTTGTCGGGTTTCACTCCCTGGGGCCTCTCCTATAATTTTACCGGGCCTCTCTCGGAGCAAAACGTCAGAGGCGCGCCTGACCTCTACGCCAGCCAACCGGGTGTCACGTTGTCCCAGCCTTTGCTCAAAAACTCATGGATCGACAACACCCGCTATCAAATCTCCCTCAGCAAAACCACTCTCAAGATTGATCAACTGGCCCTGCGCGGCCAGATCATGACCGTCGTCAACAATATTAAGGCCGCCTACTACAACCTCATCGCCGCGCGCGAAAACGTCGGCGTGCAGCAGATGGCCGTCAAGCTGGCCGAAGAAACCATGCATGAAGACGAGCAAAGGGTCCGCGCCGGCGCCTTGGCCCCACTGGATGAAAAACAGGCCGAATCCCAAGCCGCCAACGCCCGCTCCGACCTTCTCACCGCCCAAACCACCCTCGCCGCCCAGGAGAACGTGATGAAAAGCCTGTTGGGATTGCGCCGCGGGGATTGGTCGGCCTTCGCCCCTGTCCCGGCCGAACCATTGGTGGCCGTGCCGGAAAATCCTGACGTGCGGGAATGCTGGCGCACCGCCTTGGAAAAGAGGCCCGACATGCTCCAAGCCAGGCTCAAAGCCGAGGCGCAGCATCTGTTGCTCAAATTCGATTTCAACCAGTTGTTTCCCGAAATCGACGTGGTCGGCGGTTATGGGCGCAACGCCACTGAACTTACTTTCAACGGCAATCTTGATACCATTCGCCAGGGCACCTTCCCCTTTTACTCCTACGGCGTCGTCATGACGATTCCGCTGGGCAACAACGGCGCCCGCTACAAATACAAATCCGACAAAGCCGGCCTGCAAGGGCTGTTGTTGCAAATAAAGCAGATCGAATTAACCATTATCCCCACCATCGACAACGACGTCACCCGCATCCGCACCGACATGCTCAAGGTCGATTCCACCCGGCAAGCCCGCCTCTATGCCGAGGATTTCCTGCAGGCCGAGCAACTGAAATTGCAACATGGCAAAAACACCAGCTTCTTTGTCCTCCAAGCCCAGCAGACGCTGACCGCCAGAAGCTCGGATGAAATCCAAGCCCTGGCCAACTACAATATCGATCTCGATCAGCTTGCCTTCGACGAAGGCACCATCCTGGACCGCAACCACATCGAGCTGCGCGTCCGCTAACGCTATTTCAAACGGGCGCGAACCATGGCCCCGCCGTAACTGGCTTTGTTCCCCAGTTCTTTCTCAATGACCAGGAGCCGGTTGTACTTCGCAATGCGCTCGGAACGGCAGGCCGAGCCGGTCTTGATTTGCCCCGCTCCCGTGCCCACCGCCAAGTCGGCGATGAAAGAATCTTCCGTTTCGCCCGAGCGATGCGAAATCACCGCGCCGTAATTCGCCTTCTGCGCCATCGCCACGGTTTCCAAAGTCTCCGAGACAGTGCCGACCTGATTCAGCTTGATCAGGATGGCGTTGGCCACGCCGTTGCGGATGCCTTCGGCGAAGATTTTCGGGTTGGTGACGAAATTGTCGTCGCCCACCAGTTGCGTTTTCTTCCCCAGCGCCTTCGTAATCGCCAGCCAGCCCTTCTGGTCTTCCTCGCCCATGCCGTCTTCGATGGATACGATGGGATACTTGCTCACCCATTCGCTGTAGAGCTTGACCATTTCGTCCGGCGTCTTGCGCGACTTGTCGGATTTCTTGAACACGTAGGCGCCATCGTCATAAAACTCACTGGACGCCGGATCGAGGGCAATGAACATGTCTTTGCCTGGTTTGTATCCCGCCGCGCTTACGGCCTCGACAATTGCCTCCACGGCCTGGGCGTTGGTGCCAAGATCCGGGGCAAATCCGCCTTCATCGCCGACCGCCGTAACCAATCCGCGCTTTTGCAACAGCTTCTTCAGCGTGTGAAACGTCTCCGTCCCATAGCGCAAGGCCTCCGTAAACGTGGGCGCGCCAAGGGGAAAGAGCATGAATTCCTGGAAGTCCACGTTATTCGTGGCGTGCGCGCCGCCGTTGAGCACATTCATCATCGGGGCGGGCAACACATACTCTCCCTTGCCGCCGTGCAGTTTGTGAATGTAGGCATACAGCGGCAGCCCCGCGTCAATCGCCGCCGCCCGGCACACCGCCATCGAAACACCCAGCATGGCGTTGGCCCCAAGCTTGCCTTTGTTCTCCGTGCCGTCCAGCGCGATCATCAAGTCGTCGATTTCCTTCTGCGCCGCCGGCGATTTGCCTTTCAATTTCGGCGCAATGGTCTGGTTCACGTTCGCCACCGCCTTGAGCACCCCTTTGCCCAAGTAGCGTTTGGCGTCGCCATCGCGCAGTTCCACCGCCTCCCGGATGCCGGTGGACGCGCCGCTGGGCACGCAAGACGTAGCCGTGATGCCATTAGTGAGCGCGACGTTGACCATGACGGTCGGGTTGCCGCGCGAATCGAGAACTTCCAATGCCGTAATATTTTGTATCGTATTCATATTTAAAACGTCTGCTTCTACGCGAACCCGCCCCGCCGCGCAACATCATTTTATTTCCACGGACTCGGGCAGGGCAAACGCGTCTGCATTTGGGCGAAAAAGGGCCTGTTCCTCGCGCTGAGGCGCAGAGAGCGCAGCGCGACCGCCGCAACCAAAGCGAAGGAGGACAAGGCACGGAAATCATTGGCAGAGGAATAACTGGCAGGGGAATGGGAAGAAGAACTTGAGGTCATTTTCGCGCAAAGTTATTCACCGTCGGCGGCGGGGAGCTTCCGCGGGATTTCCTCGCCGCCGGTTGAATAACTCTGGAGAACGTATCGGTGCGACTGGGCTTGACCGGTGCGACTGGGCTGGACTGGGCTTAAGCCACAGATTAACACAGATTTACACAGATATTGAACTGGCCGGGCTTGACCGGTGCGACTGGGAGGTTTGACTGGTGCGACTGGCTTTGACCAGGTTTGACCCTAAATCCGGCAGTTGGAGTTCACGAAAGAAGCGGAAGTCACAGATGGACACAGATCAACACAGATTTTTCTGAAGAAAGTCTTCACCCGTCGGGTGAATCCTGCTTTTTCGCGATTCCTTCTGATCTGTGTCTATCTGTGTTAATCTGTGGCTCTAACTGCTTTTATAAGGTTGACCGGTTTCACCGGTTTGACCGAGTGCGACTGGGCTTGACCGGCAAAATTTGCCGCCTTTGGATTTGCCGCGTATTTTTCTATTTTTTCACTCCAATCCACTCCAATTGAGTGCAATTCAGTCCAATTGAGGCAACTCGACGGGAACCGCGAGCCAAAGGCTAAAGGCTCAACGCTCAAGGCTAACGCGATGAATCGCGCCCGCCGACCGGCGTTCCCGTTCTTTCGCCTTGGCGGTTTTGAGGTCCGCAAAATGTCAAACAACACAGGCGCACAAGCGCCACACGGCCACACTATACCATCGTTAGATGGGACTGCAACAGGAATTATTCAACGTCTTTTGCGCCGAGGCGCTTTTTCCGCCAATTGGACGAATGCATGTTTTGACCCCTCCGCTTGTTGGCCCCGCGGGGCTGAGAGGAAGAGGACTTGCCGCGTCTGCCCAAAGGGGATAAAAGCAAAGTGGCGCTGGCGCGCCGGTTGCGGCAAGAAACGATGATGAGCCTGAAATGGATAGCGCGGCGACTGCACATGGGCAGTTAGACCTACGTCTCCAACCTGTTGCATGAAAAACGAAAACAATGAATTTGTGTCAATAGTGAGGACTGACACCAGCATAGTGAGGACTGACACCGGCAAGGACTGACACCGGCACTGACACCGGCATCGGCACCCTGGCAGATTAATCAATCGCCGGCCATTAATCCTGCAAATCTCGGCACAGGCCGGGTTTCTCCACTTCCGACAAATTCCATCTTTTCGGCTCCATGACGGATCATCGTTGAATGCACTCACACATCCTAAGTCAAAAGAATCAATATGAAAACAAGCCACTTCGCTAATACGCTGTCGGCAAGACTTTTTCGAATCCGCGGTTACACGGCAATTCTGCTGCTTTTTTTCACCGGGGACCCGAGACTCTTTGGGCAAAGCTCTTCAGTTGCCAACAAGTCTTTGGACGAACGGATTGTCGCCGCCATAAAATATCACAATGATAAGAACGCGCCTCCGGTGGAAGCCCTAGACCTGCGCAGGCTTTTCTATGATGAATCCTTGCGGCGTGACAAAATCATCCGCAACCTGATCGACATCCTCAACGATCCACAATCACGGGATTATACGAAAGGGTTTGCCGCCTATCAACTCGGCGTACTGCATGCCACAGAGGCAGTGGACAGACTGGTCTCCAATATTAGGCTCAGCGTACCACCTTCAGGCCACTTAACTGACGACGAATCTCCTTGGAGGGCTGCGCCCGCGGCGCAAGCGCTGATATCTATTGGCACTCCTTCAATTCCTTCTGTAATTGGGAACTTGGCTGCCAGCGATGATCCAGCAACTCTTGAGGTTTCTCTACGGGTGCTTAATTCAATCGAAAAGGACCGTGATATCGTGAGATCGCGATTGCAAAAGGCATTGGCCGATCAAAAAGATTCGCGGAGGCAGGCACGGCTTTTAGCCGCACTAAAACTACTTTGATTGGACACTCAGCAATACATGAGTCCTTTTGATTGCGGTGAATTGATGTTGCAGTCCCATCTAACGGTGGTATAATGCAACGATGTGGCGCTCACGCGCCTGCTCTTTGACATTTTGCGAACCTCAATACCGCCGAGGCGAAAAGGCGGGAAGAAATCCGCGGCAAGTCCAAAAGCGACAAATTCTGCCGGTCAAGCCCAGCCTGCCCGCCGCAGGCCTTGCGAAGGCGGGTCGCACCGGTCAAGCCGCACCCGGTCAAGCCCGGCCAGTCCGATCTGTGTTAATCTGTGGCTTAAGCCCAGTCCAACCCAGTCGCACCGGTTGCCTTTCATCCTTCATCCTTTCTTGTCGCGGCGTTATTTCTCTGCGCGCTCTGCGCCTCTGCGAGAAAAACAGACCTCTTAGCCCGGAACGGGCGTGAGACAAGATAGTCACCTTTAGGACGCGGGAAGTTCAGCCCTGTCCTTGTCCCGGAGGGACAGTCCGAGAATAGCCCAACGTTTCAACGTTGGGATCCGCATCAGTTGATCCCACGTCCCGAAGGGACGGCTGACCTCACTCCCACAAATAACGCTCGTCGAAGACAACGTGGTGTTTCTTGAGCCATTCCAAAAACTCTTTTTGAAAGTTCAGTCGTCCCTTCGGGACTTATGCAACGCCGAATTTGCGTCCCCAACGTTGAAACGTTGGGCTATTCTCGGGCTGTCCCTCCGGGACAAGGCTGCTCGTGTATCCATTTGGATACAACCATCCCGCAAGCTAGAAAGCGCTCCACCTCTCTTCCCGCATTGTGGTTGCTTTTTGGTCCCACACCCGCCCGGAACGGGATGACGGCTTGCCCTTGGGGGAATCCGTGTTACCCTTGCAGGCTCTTGGTGATATGGATATTTCCAGTGAAATCCAGAAACGCCGGACGTTCGCCATTATTTCGCACCCGGACGCCGGCAAGACGACGCTAACCGAAAAGCTCCTGCTTTACGGGGGCGCCGTCCAATTGGCCGGGTCTGTCACCGCCCGCAAACATCAGCGCTCCACCACTTCGGACTGGATGGAACTGGAGCGCAAACGCGGCATCTCCATCAGTTCCACCGTGCTGCAATTTGATTACGCGGGCTGCCGCATCAACCTGCTGGATACGCCCGGCCACAAGGATTTCTCCGAGGACACGTACCGCGTGCTGACGGCGGTCGATTCGGTGGTCATGGTCATTGACGCGGGCAAGGGCATCGAAAGCCAGACGCTTAAACTCTTCGAGGTTTGTCGGCGGCGGGGCGTGCCGATTTTCACCTTCATCAACAAATGCGACCGGCCCATGCGCGCGCCGCTAACCTTGCTGGACGAATTGGAGAGCGTTTTGGGCATCGGCGCCTTTCCGGTCAATTGGCCGATTGGCACGGGCTTCGAGTTCCAGGGGGTCTTTGACCGGCCCAGCCGGCAGGTGCATCTTTTTGAACGGACCGTCGGCGGGCAATATCGCGCGCCCGTGGCGGTGGGCGCTTTTGACGATCCGCTCATCCGCGAACGATTGTCGGCGGAAACCTTCGCCCAGGTTTCCGAGGAGTTGGCCATGCTGGATGGGGCCGGGGTAAAATTGTCCGCCGGCGCGGTGCTGGCGGGAAAGACCACGCCTGTTTTTTTCGGCAGCGGCCTGAATAATTTCGGAGTGCAATTGTTGCTCGATCAGTTCCTGGCACAGGCGCCGCCGCCCAAGGCGCACGCGATGGGTCTGGCGGAGATTGCGCCGGAGCACCTGGAGTTTTCCGGCTTCATTTTCAAAATCCAGGCCAACATGGACCCCAGGCATCGCGACCGCATTGCTTTTGTGCGCGTCTGTTCGGGAAAATTCGAGCGCGACATGGCCGTGCTGCATCCGCGCACGGGCAAGAAAGTCCGCCTTTCCAGCTCGCACAAACTTTTCGGCAACGAACGGGAAGTCATCAACGAAGCCTGGCCCGGCGACATCATCGGGCTGGTGGGCCACGCGGACTTCGGCATCGGCGACACGCTGACGACCGATCAGGGAATAGTGTACCAGGAAATCCCGCGCTTCACCCCGGAGGCCTTTGCCTGGCTGCACAATCCCAACACGGCCAAGTACAAACAATTTCGCACCGGATTGGACCAGCTTTTGCAGGAGGGCGTCATCCAGGTGCTGCGACTGCGCGAGGCGGTGAGCAAGGCGGCGTTGCTGGCGGCTGTCGGGCCGTTGCAATTTGAAGTGGTGCAGTTTCGGTTGGAGAGCGAATACGGCGCGGCTTCACGTCTGGAGGCAGCCCCCTGGACCGTGGTGCGCTGGCTGCCGGCCGGCTTCGCCGAGCAGGACTTGGACGCGCTGGCCCTGCCGACCGGCGCGCGCCTGGCCTACGACATGGCCGGGAATCCGGTGGCGCTTTTCGCCAACGAGTGGTCGGCAAATTACTTCGTGCAAACCAACCCCAAGGCCGCGCTATCCAGCCAGCCAGTGGGCCGGGCGGCGTAAGGAGATCATGTCCCGGCGGTAAAAAGCAGCGCCTCCTGCTCCAGGCAGGCATTGTTGCGGTCGATGAGCACGATGACGCGGCGGACTTCGGGGAGCTTTGATTTTCTTAGAGTGGCCAGCCTGGTTTGATTGCCGGCTTTTTCGAGGATGCCGCGATTGGAGAAGCGCGCAAACCTTTCCGCCAGATCATCGGGCACGTGCAGGCGGACCCGGGCGCCGAGACAAGCGCGCAAGCGCTCGAATTCAAACATCCCGACAGGGTCGTAATCGGGCAGGTGGAGCAACGAAAAATCCGGCGCGTCATTGGCTTTCAGCCAGTCCAGCAGACGCCGGGAGACATGGCCGCAACTCGACGATATAACCAGGGCGACGGGCAAATGCAGCCGTTCAAATTGAGAGAAGACGGCCGGATTTTCGACGAGGGCGCAAGCTCCGTGCAGCGAGTAATGACTGTCCATTACGAACGAGAAGAGACCGTGCTCGGAGGAAGCTCGGGCCGCACCGATTGGCTCGCCGTCCTTGAGCAGCGATTGTTCCACCCAAGCGCGGACGGAGAGGATTTCCGGCGTATCACTGACAAACGTTTTGGAATCGCGGAAACGGGCCACGCCGGCCGTCCGGCTCGCGTGCTCCCGGCCCAGCGGGGTGTTTGGAAAATTGCGTTGCATGAATTCTCGCAGCGCCTCAGCGTCCAGCACCATCAGGCGCCAGCCGTTGCCAGCGCGCGTTTTGGCCACCACGCCCGCATCGAGCAGCGGCTCGAGTTTTCGCAGGAGGGCGATACTGACCGCGCTTTTGGCCAGAGAACCTTCTTCGAGGAGACGGGTCATGCCCGCCAAAATGTTTTCGTTGGCCGTCACGGCGCGGCGGGTTGAAGCTTGATGCCGAGGCGGTGCCGTTGCCGCAGAATAATCCGGCCATGCTGCGGCTGGAGGAAGTAGAGCGTGTCCACTTCACTGACGGCTTCCGGGGCGGCAGTGATGGCGATGAAGCCGAGTTGACGGGCCGTCTGCAGAATGGCGCGCCGATTGGCCGGGTCGAGGGTCTGAATTTCATCGAGGAAAAACGGCACGGCGCAGTCGTCGCGGCGCAGTTGGTCTTTCAACAGGAGCAGATTGAAAAGGACTTTGATGGTGATGGTTGTGCCGTGGGACTCGATTTGCCGGAAGTCGTGGTAGGTGTGGCGCTGATCGTCCGCGCCCGTGACGGTAAAGCCGAGGGTGAATAGGTCGGCGAAATGAATCACCGGGTTGTCCTGAATTTTGCGGCGGAAGTTGGCAATGGCGGACTCCTGCTGCGGATCGGCCTCGAAAAGACCGCCCGGCTCGAAGGCGGCGAGGCGCTTGATCCAACTGACCAAGTCGCTCTGCTCGACGACTTCCAGCTTCAGGGCTTTGAGATTGGAAATCTGGACCTTGGAAAAGGCGCGGTTGATGCTGGTGGCCGCGCCGCGAACGTGGTCGAGGTTTTTCAGAACAAGATCAAAGGTCGCCCGCAACTCGTGGATGTGGGCGTTCCAGTCGCGCGTCAGCGCCTCTTCCTTTTCGGACAGAGCCTCCAACTCAGCCTGCAACGCGCTTACGGTTTCGTATTCATCCTGGCCGCGAAATTCGTCGGCGAACCACTGCTCGGTCTGCACGAGAAGGTTGGCAATCTCGTCGCACAATTTGGTTTGCGTGGCCTGCTGGCGGAGAAAAAGCGCGATGGCCGCGTCGAAATCGTCCGGAATTTCCCCGACCACGGCGGGTCCGGTGGGGAATTCGGGGAAAAGGCACTGGCCGTAGCGGCCCATGACTTGGTTGAATTCATTCTCCGCATGGACGACTGCGTCTTTGGTCTTTCGATCCTCCGTTTTAAGGCTCTCGAGTTGTGAAGCCAGTTTATCAGCCCGGTCCTGGGCGGCGGTGATGGCGGCCTCGACTTTTTTCAACTCGGCGCGCCAGCGCGGCTCATTCGACTTGGCTTGCTGGTAATTCTCGAATTGGAAAAGCCGTTTCTCTTTGGCCTCAATTTCGGCCTGCGTGGTTTTGCGTCGCGCCTCAAGTTTCTCGCGCTGTTCGATGGCGGCGAGGATGGCGCTCCAGCGCTTGAGGGCGGATTGGCGCTCGGCCAATTCCCCGCGCGCGGTGTCCAGGTTTTCCAAGCCTTCAAGCGGAGCGCGGCCCATGGGCACCGGGAACGAAACCGCGTCGTCCTGATAAACTCCATCCCGCGTTCGCGCCAGCAAGCCGCGCAATCGGCCCGCCAATTCTTCCTGGCGCGCAATGGCCACGCCGTCCTTGCCCACGGGCATTTCAAGAAGATCCCGGTTGAGCAGGCGGAAGACGGTGTTCAGTTCGGGGTCGGTGAATTGTTGGCGCAGCGCGGTGACGGCCAGGCGGTCAAAACGGGCGATGACTTGCTCCTTTTGTTTGACGAGTCCGGTGAAGACCTCGACGTTTTTTCCGGCTTTTTCACGGGATTCGCCCTCGGCGTTGGCGAGCTGCGTTTCGAGGGATCTGAGTTCCTGTTTGAGGTTGGCCAGCGCGGCCCTTTCCAGTTCCTCCACAAAACCGGCAAATCCTTTCTCGGCCGCCTTTAGTTCATCGAGCGGCGTTTGCAGTCTGCCTTTTTCAACCGAGAAATCGTTGATTTCCTGGCGGCGGTCGGCCAGCTCCGCGTCCAGTTCCTGAATCTTTCTCTCTTGCGCCGAATTCTCCTGGTGCAGGGTGGCCAGCTTTTCCTCGTGCTCCTTTTCAAACTTCGTTCTTTTGGCGCGCAAATCCGTCCAGCGCCAGACCAGTTCGGCCCGCGCGCTTTCGCGCTCGGCAAATTTGGCGACAAGCTTTTCCACCAGGGCCTGGTTCTTTTTGAACTTGGCCAACTTCTCCCGGCGCGCGCGGATGCGGTCGTAGTCCTCGCCAAAAAGCGCGCGGGCGTCAAAGGCCGTGCGGTCAGGCGGAATGTCGGCCAGCATGAGCAGGCGGTCGCGCATTTGTTCCTGCGTGATCGCGCTCAACATGAGCAGGTTTTTCAGCGTCTCGCGGAAATGGTGGTATTTGTCCTGGTCCCGCAACGCGACAATGCCCAGGCCGCGCCCGTCGCCGCCGGCGTCCGGCAGCAGCAATTCGCGCTGCTCCTGCGCGCTTTTGATGACGCGGAATTGTTTGACTGCGAGACGGGCGTTCACCTCGCGCGGTTCGCGCACCTGATTCCTGGCGTCCAGGAAATCCGCGGCGTCGAACGGCCCGGCGTGGAAAAAACGCTCCAGATCGCCGCCGCCGGTTTTGCTTTGGCCGCGCCAACCGATGACGCATTGGCCGGTCGCGCCCAGGCATTCAAAAAGGATGTAGCTGTATTGGTTGGGAAAGTAAAACTCGCGCGTCTGCTCCGGGGTGTAAGAACCGAAATCCATGTGCCGCCGGTCGTCCAGATAGAGAAACTGGAGGGTGTTGATGAGCGTGGTCTTGCCGGTGTTGTTCGGCCCGACGATTTGCAGCGCGCCGGTGAGTTCGACTTCGGCGTATTCGTAACGCCCGGAGCGGATGAGGATGAGCCGTTGAGGTCCAGTTGGCATGGTGGGTAAAATCAGGTTTCGACGGGCGGGTTGGCTGGCGGCGGCGCGGTTTGGGCCATGGCCAGGCATTGTGAGAAAACGCGGTGAAAGGGGCGGAGGAACCGGAATTCATCCTCGCCCATCCGTTTGACCCAGCCAATGCGTTCCATGTGGTTGAGCAGCGTCTTCAAGTCGTTCATTTCATAGACTTCCACCTGCCGGAGCAAAGCGGCGTAGCGGTCGAGGGCGAAGTGCGGCAGAGCAGTCAATAGAAAGTTTTGGCCGAAAATGAATTCCTCGATGGAACGCCCCTGGTTGGCGGCATGGTCCACCATGATGTAGGAAAAAACGGCAATGCGCGGCAAGGTGTCGGCCACCGTCTCCGGATTGTCCGGCTCGAAATAGAAGAACTCGCGCTCGTGGCGAACGAGGGTCAGGCCGAGGGCCGCGAAATAGTCGGCGTAATCGGCGTGGCGGGCGCACAAGGCGGAGAATTCCGGCTCGTCGTCCGGGCCAAGATGGCAGCCGCGCTTGAGGCGGTCGAAAATGTTCGAGAGATGAGGAAGATCGGTCATGAGGCAACAAGGGTAAGTGGGGAGGCTTTGATTTCGCCGTCGGCGGTGTCGTAGGCGCGCGTCGCGTGGTCGGTGAAGGCGGCTTGAAAGTCGTTGTCAAACACCAAGGTGCTAAAACCGGCCAGCACGTCCGAAGTGTCGCGCTCGGGATAGGCCGCCACCAGCCAGCCCATCAAGTCTTGGACCGGCAGGTCGCCGCGGACGATGTCGGGCAGCGCATTGAGCCAGGTCAGGCGCACCAAGGCGCGGGGATTCGTGTTCTCCGCCGCGAATTGCAGGACCGGCGGCGGCTCCGGCGGATGTTCGATAAGGCGCCGCAAGGCCAGCATGATGGCGGCGTCGCCCGGCACATTTTGGTAACGCCAGGTAGCCACGGCGATGAGATGTTCATGCCCCCACCTGGCCAGACCGTCGGCCTGCAACTTTTCCAGCGCGCGGGCGGCCCCTTCGGCGATGAAACTGGAACGGCGCAACGATTCGTAGAGGGGCTGAATCTCCTTGCGGCATTGGGTGAAAACGCGCAGGGCGTGCGCGCCCACCAACCGCAGGAAGCGCAGATTGCGGGCCAGGGCCGGGTGGTCGTTGAACAAGGCCTCTTCGCGGGCGCGATGGAGCAGGCGTTCGGTCTCATCAAAGGCGGCGCGCATCGGCCCGTCGGCGCGGACAATTTCGATCATCGGCTCCACGTAGCGCTCCATCCAGTGAACGATGCGCCGGAACTTCTCGCGCACGGACACGCGCGAGCGCTCAGTCTTGTAGCGGGCGACTTCGCCCAGAATCGCCTGCTGCGTCTCGTTCAAATCGGCATGGATGCGGCGTAGCGTAAGGCTGATTTCATCGAAGGCGATTTTGACCTGCTGAATGTCTTCTTCGCCGAGCGCGCGGGCCAGGCGCCGGCCGGTGGTTTCGAGCGACAACACATAACCGCGAATCATCTCCGGCGTGGCGGGATTGGCCTCGTTGAATAAATAGGCGAGCAACCGCGCCACCGGTTCGGCCATGAAGAAGAGATCACCGCCCGGCTCGGTTGGGACGAGAATCTGCAATTCGCGCAAGCGTCGCCAAGCCGTTTCGGGCAATTCGTCGAGCACGCCGGGATTGGCGCGAATGAGACGCACGGCCTCGGGTTCGGAGATTTCACCGCCACGTTCGGCCAAGGCGCGCAAGAGCGGGGCGTGGCTGGCGCAGAAGTTGAAGAAGCTTGGCGGATTGACCTTCATCGCCGGCTAGGACGCGCCCTGGTGTTCGCAGTGACAAATCATTGGGGGATTCTGCCCATGTCTTCATGATTTGAAAAGCCTGCGAAAAGAAAAACCGCCGCCGCGCGGCCTTTCCGGCCAAGTATTTAATTGCAAGCGCAGCCGCAGACATTAAAAATGCCACTATGGCAACTGTGAATACATCGGGCGCGGCGGTGGCGTCCGCGCAACCTGCGGGCAATCAAACTTATCGCGGGCCGTTCTCGGTCATCACCGTCCTGTTTTTCATGTGGGGTGTCATGGCGGTGTGGAATGACATACTGATTCCACGGTTCAAGGAAGCGTTCACGTTGAATTACTTCCAGGCCATGTTGGTGCAACTCGCTTTCTTTGTCGGCTACGGCACCGGCTCGCTGATTTATTATCTCATTTCGATGAAGTACGGCGACCCGATCAACCGGATCGGCTACAAGAACGGCGTCATTATCGGCTTGCTCGTGGCGGCCTTCGGCTGCGTCATGTTTTATCCCGCGGCGGTGGCGGCGTCGTATCCGTTTTTTCTGGTGGCGTTGTTCATCCTGGCCTTGGGATTGGCCATGCTGCAAATCGCGTCCAATCCCTACGTGACGATTCTGGGACCGGAGACAACGGCCTCCAGCCGGTTGAACCTGGCGCAGGGGTTCAATTCCCTGGGGACGACCATCGGCCCGGTCATCGGCGGCTGGCTCATCTTCACTTTTTTTACCAGCAAAGGGGCGCACGGGTCGGACTCGGTGAAATACCCCTACCTCTGTTTGGCGGGAGTGTTTGTGCTGCTGGCGGTGTGCTTCAAATTCGCGCACCTGCCCGCTTTCACCAACAGCGGGAAAATCGAACACGGCCTGGGGGCGTTGAAACATCCGCACACGGCTTTGGGCATGTTGGCGATTTTCATGTATGTCGGCGGCGAAGTGACCGTGGGCAGCACGATCATTAACTACCTGGGCCTGCCCAAACTCGGCGGGTTGAGCCATGAGGCGGCGAGCAAATTCCTGGCCTTTTACTGGGGCGGATTAATGATCGGGCGGTTCATGGGCGCGTTCGCCCTGAGCGCCATTCGCCAAACCGTCAGACATACGCTTGTCATTCTCGTGCCGCTGCTGGCCTTCGTGGTCATCGCGGCGTTGCCAAGGATTGCGACTGCCCTCGGTGGCGTGCCAGGGATTAATGCTTTCTTCGATCCATCCGCCGTCGCCAATGTCAACGCCGTGTGCAGTTGGAGCAATGTCACGCAATACGGCGCCCTGCTCGCCCTTTTGTTGATCGCGTTTTTCCTTGGCGCCGCCAGCGCGCACCGGATGCTGGCGCTCTTCAGCGCGGTCATCATCGGCTTGCTGCTCACCAGCATGTGTACCACCGGAGAAACGGCCAAGTGGAGCATTCTGGGCGTGGGCCTGTTTTGCTCGGTCATGTGGTCCAACATCTTCTCCCTGGCCATCGAAGGGCTTGGCCCACAAAAGAGCCAGGCCTCATCGTTGCTGATCATGGCCGTTCTCGGCGGAGCGGTGCTGCCGCCCTTGCAAGGAGCGATCGCCGACCATGTTGGAATTCAGGCGTCGTTCATCGTGCCGATGGTGGCCTTCGCTTACGTCGCCTTTTACGGAATCCACGGCTATAAAGCGGGACGCATGGCAAAGGCTGAAATCAATTCAGCGGCGTGACTTTGAGGTTGCGGAAGGCCACGGCGCCGTGGTCGCCTTGGAGATAAATCGGGCCGGTTGGTTGCTCCTTGGCGTTGCGGCTGACGTTGGTGCCGTGGGCGATTTCCACGTTGTCCTGCACCACCTGCCCGTTGAGCGTCACCTTCACAAATTTGGCGTTGGCGATTTTGTTGCCAGCGGCGTCAAAACGGGGGGCGCGGAAATCGATCACCAGTTTCTGCCATTGGCCAGGCTTCTTGCAGGCATTTACGGAAGGGGCGTTTTCGCTGTAAATCGCGCCACAGTCGCTCTTGTCCAGCGCCGCTTTGCCGTAACTGTCGAAAATCTGGAGCTCGTAAATGTTCATCATCTTGACTCCAGAATTGGAGTCGGTGCCGTTGCCGGGGGTGGATTTCCCAACCATGAACTCGAGTTCTAAAATGCAGTCGCCAAAAACCGCTTCGGTGGCGAGATTGACGGTTCGGTTGGTGTTGATCAGTTCCTGGCCGCGGCCGGCCACTTTCAACTTGGCCGGGGCATCCGGATTCATGGCGGCTTTGCCGACCGTCCACTGGTTGGTTCCGCGACCGATCATTTTCCAGCCAGCCAGGTCTTTGCCGTTGAAAAGGGAGATGGTTTTCGAGGACTCCGCGCCGACTGCAAGCGAGCCAGCGGCGAGGAGCGCGAGGCTGGCGGCAAAGACTGATCGAAAAGTGAAACTCATGGGTATGAGAATGATGGAGGATGTTTGAGGCGTCAACCGCAAACGCTTTCGTGATTCGGCATAGCCAATTTGATCCCCTCGACGGATCCCCTCGACGGAATTGGGAACCATATGTAATGTAAGCACACTGTGAGTACAATTGCCCGACAACCTGGGAGGGAAGAAGAAACGGCGTCAACACGCTTGAATTTGCGTATTGCCCCGACGGTCAAAGAGAAAATACGAAAGGCGGCAATGCTGCGAAAGCAATCGCTTGCGGAGTTCATTGTAAGATCGTCACAAGATGCCGCCGAAGCCGTGTTGGCTGATCAGACTCGCTTTGTCCTGTCCGAAGAACAATGGACAGCGTTCACTGCCGCGTTGGATGCACCAGCAAAAGAAATTCCCGCACTTCGGCGACTACTGGCTAAACCTTCGGTTTTTCATAAATAACAGGGCATCGAGCAGTTTTGTTCACGCAAAAGGCAGGCAGGTTTCCGGATGTGCCGGGATCATCTCAATCTGGTGTGAAGTAATAGCGCGTAAGATGGAAAAAGACCGGCGCGGCAAAACAGAGCGAGTCAATTCGATCCATCACGCCGCCGTGTCCTTCAATCATATTGCCGTAATCTTTCACGCCTCTATCTCGCTTTATGGCCGACATGACTAAGCCGCCGCCAAAACCCATCAATGTTATTGCCAAAGACATTCCTGCTGATTGAAGCGGCGTGAACGGAGTTGCCCACCACAACCCCGCACCAATCAGCGTCGCGCAAGCAATGCCACCGAAGAATCCTTCCCATGTCTTATTCGGGCTGACCGATGGGGCGATCTTGTGGCGGCCAAGAATTTTGCCCCAAACGTATTGAAGGACATCGCTGATTTGAGCGACTAATACAAAATAGAACAACAGCTTCCCGTTTTGGCCTTCGTAACCAGGAATGTTTAAACTCAACAAGGCGGGGGCGTAACTCACACAATAGACGCAAATCATCAAGGCCCATTGAATCTTTGCGGTACGTTCCAAAAAGTTTTCGCAATCGCCGGCCATCGCGCTGCGAACCGCAATAAACAGGAACGCATACACGGGGATCATAATCGAAAAAAGACCATACCATTTGATGGCGATCAAATAATACTGAAGCGGCAAGATAGCGAAGAACACCCAGAACAAGGAACGATGATCGCCATGGCGCGTCGGCGTCAGCGTGATGAATTCCCGCAACGCCAAGAACGAAGTCAAAGCGAATAACACCACCGATCCGATGCCGCCGGTGGCCATCGCCAGGCCGAAAACCGCCACCATAATCCACCACGCACGGATGCGGGCGTTGAGATTTTGCACGGTGGTTTTGCCGCTGTCACTGGTCATGCGTAAGGAGAGCAACCAGCCTATCAAGGACGACACCAGCAGCAAGGCCAGCACGCCACCGACCAGCCAGTATGTTTGCTTATCGAGTTTGATGCTCATAATTCTCGCAACGAATTGACCGCCGCTCGCGCGCGTTCAAGGAATCGGGCTTTTTGCTCGCCAGGTTCAAGCCTTATCGCAGCGCCGAAGCTCACACTGCCCATCAACGGCACGGGCAGAAATTCACCCTTGGGCAGGATGCGGTTCAAATTTTCAATCAGCACCGGCACGAATTCAACATCCGGCCGATCTTTGGCGAGATGAAACAGACCGCCTTTGAAGGGCGCCAATTCCATGCCCGTTTGCCGTCCGCCTTCGGGAAAAATAATCAGCGAATGACCGTCGCCCAGCACCGCGAGCATGTCTGCCATTGGATTGTCATGCGCCGTCGGTCTTTTGCGTTCAATGAGCACGGCGTTGAGAACCCTGTTAGCGAGATACCGTCGGAGCGGGTCTTTGGTCCAATAATCGCGTGCCGCCACGGGTCGCGTGAGAACTCGCAAGGGAGGCGGCAGCGACGCCCAAAGCACAAGTGCGTCGAGGTGGCTGGTGTGATTGGCGAAGTAAACCCGTTGCCGGATAACCGGCACGCATCCGATCCAGCGAACATTTGCGCCGCTGATCAGCTTCGCCAGCGCCACCAGCACGGAATTTGTCATTTTCTTGACTCCATTTCCCGCGCGATTCGCTGGCACCTTCGGAAAATCGTGACGACACAACCCGCCGCCACCAATCCCAGCGCTAGAGGAATGGTTCCTGCGCATATCGGCCAGACCGGGGCGAGCGCGCCGACCCCACACGCCAACGTCATCGCCGCCATGCGCTGTTGCTTCGCCATCGGCCCAAGAAAATGCTGTCTTGTTCCCATGCTTGCGCCCAATGCCCGCGTGTAAGCCGTAATGAGCGACAGCACTGCAGCCGTCCAACCGAGGTCTGAAGTCCACTCAAACTCCGGCAACGAACAACCCGCGCCAATGAAAATGAAGGCATCCGAAAAGCGGTCGGGCAATTCATTGAAAAGTTCTCCGACTTTCGTTTTCTTGAATCCGCCTTCAATCGCCACCATGCCATCAAACAAATTGCACAGAAGACGGAACTGCATTCCGCAAGCGGCGAAAACAAGCAGGACGCTCCAATGCCAATCATGCGTCGTTCTGCCAGCAAACCAAAAACAAAGGCCCGCACACGCAGCGAATACGGCGCCGGCTACGGAGATAACATTCGGACGGATGCCAGCGCGGGCCAACAAGGTTGCGATTGCAGTCGCCCATTTTGTGTCGCGCGATCTTAGCGGACGACGGGTGATGTTATCTTGGTTGTTCATTTGCCGTGGTGCGCCTTCGTTCGATTTCAACAAAAGAACCAATCCATGACGGACATGGCAACGCCGCATGTGGACTTCTTGTCATTCGTTCTTCTTCGTCCCGTCAATCATTGATTTCAATATACACTGCCGTCCACGAAGAAAAACGCAAGCATGTTTCCGCGAAGGAACGGGTGTATAGGGAATCGGGAGCTACACGTTGTCCGGGTGAACAACGGTCAAACCCGGAACGCGCTCGAAGTCGCTTGTGTTTCGCGTGACGACAATGGCTTGGGCGGTATCGGCGCTGGCGGCGATCAGGGCATCCGGAATTTTAATGCGAACGGACTTGCGGATTTGAATCGTTCGCTCGATCACGGTGTTGGAAACGGAAACCTCGTCAAACTCTTTCAGCAGCATCCGAACGGCCGCCTCCTCTTGCTCGCTGAGGTTCGGAAAGCCGAGGACTTTAATCCGCGTGATCGCTGAATAAATGACCTCAACTTGCGGACGCTTGCGGGCCTCGCGCAATACGCGCACCCCGTGCGGCAACCCGGCCAGCGCATCAATCTCGGTCCCAATCGGCGCGAACCTCGCGTTGCCAGGCGCTGCTGTCTAAATTTGGCCGGCGAAGGACGCCAAACGCGGCCTCGACCGCTTCCCAGTTGGGCCGGCGTGGGGCATCGGGCAACAGTGTCACCAAGGCGCGCCCTCGCTCCGGGAGTTGGGCGCTTTCCTTTGGAACGATTCTGCCGTCCGCGATTTCAGCTTCAATCGTCACGTAAGTCATTAGAATACAATGCCCTTCAAATCAATTAGAAGCAAGCGCGGACGCGCCTTCGGCGGCAAAGAGCGTTTTTGCTTTAGCCTTTAGCCTTTTCAGATTTGTGCCAAGGTTGACGGGTGCATTTATCGTATTGGCAATGGGGTTGGCTGGCGGTGGGGGCGTTTTGTTCCGGGCTGTCCAAGACCGGGATCGCGGGATTGGGCATCCTGCCGGTGGTGCTGTTCGCCAACCTGCTGCCGCCGCGGGAATCGACCGGGGCGCTGCTGCCGCTGCTCTTGTGCGCGGACGTCTTTGGGGTGAAGTTTTTTCACAAACACGCCAGTTGGCCGCACTTGTGGCGGCTCTTTGGCTGGGTGATTGCCGGGGTGGTCGCGGGCTACTTCGTGCTGGGCCGGGCCAGTAACGCCCAGATGCAGCGGATGATCGGAGTCATCCTGCTGGTGATGGTGGCTTTGCACTGGTGGCACGGGCGGCAGCAGAACGAACTGGCGGCCCATTTGCCGCACTCGATGTGGTTCACGGCTCTGGCGGGCATCCTGGCCGGGTTCTCGACCATGGTGGCCAACGCCGCCGGCCCGGTCATGGTTCTTTATCTGCTGGCGATTGGACTGCCAAAAATGGTGTTCATCGGAACCGGCGCGTGGTTTTTCATGTTGGTCAACGCCTTCAAAGTGCCTTTCAGCGTGAAGCTGGGGCTGATCACGCGCGATTCGCTGCTCATGGACGCGATGCTGGTGCTGCCGATGGTCCCCGGCGCATTGCTCGGTCCCCGCATCCTGAAACACATCAATCAACGCGCCTTCGAGAGAATGGTGCTGATTCTCACGCTCGTCGGCACGATCCGGCTTCTGTGGTAGGAGCGGCGCTTACTCCACGGTCACGCTTTTGGCCAGGTTGCGGGGTTTGTCAACGTCACAGCCGCGCAACACGGCCACGTGGTAGGCGAAAAGTTGCAGGGGCACGCTGGCCAGGATCGGATATAACGGCTCGACCGTCGGCGGCAGATAGATCACGTCGTCGGCCAGCTTGGTGATGTTGGTGTCGCCTTCGGTGGCCACGGCGATGATGGGGCCTTTGCGGGCGCGAATCATGGCCATGTTGGCCAGCGTCTTCTCATACATCGAATCTTGCGGGACCAGAAAGACGGTGGGCGTGGCGGAGTCGATCAGGGCGATGGGGCCGTGTTTCATTTCGGCGGCGGAATAGCCTTCGGCGTGGATGTAGGAGATTTCCTTGAGCTTTAACGCGCCTTCCAAAGCTATGGGATAAGTGTAGCCGCGACTGAGGAAAAAGAAGTCGCGGGCCTGGACGTATTTGCAGGCCAGCTTTTTCAAGGCGGCGGATTGGAGCAACAAGCCTTCGATTTGTTTGGGAATGGCTTCCAGGCCGCGCAAAATCTCCAGGGCGCGATGGACTGAGAGCATGCGCATCCGCCCCAAATGCACGCCCAGCAACGAAAGGACCACCAGCATGGAGACGAAGGCCTTGGTGGAGGCGACGCCGATCTCGGGGCCGGCGTGCATGTAAATACCGCCGTCGGCTTCGCGCGCGACGGTGCTGCCGACGACGTTGCAGATGGCCAGGACGCGGTGGCCGCGGCGTTTGGCCTCACGCAACGCGCCCAGCGTGTCGGCGGTTTCGCCGGATTGGGAAATGATCAGCAGGACGGTGTCGCGCTCCAGCGGGGCGTTGCGGTTGTAGAACTCATGGGCGAACTCAACCTCGACGGGCAGGTGGGCCAGTTCCTCAATCAAGTATTCGCCGACGAGCGCGGCGTGCCAACTGGTGCCGGTGGCCGCGATGACGATGCGGCCGATGTTGCGCAATTCGGAGGCCGACATGTTCAAGCCGCCAAAGCGCGCGGTGGCGCCTTCATGGTCGATGCGGCCGCGGAGGGCGTTTTCCACCGAACGCGGTTGCTCGAAGATTTCCTTGAGCATGAAATGCGGGTATTCGCCACGCTCAGCGTCCTGGGCGTCGAATTCGAGGTGGCTGATTTGCACCTTGGCGGTGTCGGCGCCGAGATTCTGCACGTCAAATCGCTCGCTGGTGATGGAGGCGACGTCGTAGTCGTTGAGATAGACGACTTGCCGGGTGTGGGCGACGATGGCGTTGGCGTCGCTGGCGAGGAAGTTTTCATTTTCGCCGATGCCGATGATCAAGGGCGAGCCGCGCCGGGCGCCGATGATCAGGCCGGGATGATCGACACAGACGACGGCCAGGCCGTAGGTGCCGATGACTTCGCGCAAGGCGTCGCAGACGGCCTGGGTCAGAGCGGCGCCATCCTGGGAAGCGCCCGCCTGGTAGTGAACGCCGATCAGGTGGGCCAGGACTTCGGTGTCCGTGGCGGATTGGAAGGTGTGGCCCTGGGCGAGAAGCTTTTGCTTGAGGCGGTCGCAATTTTCGATGACGCCGTTATGAACGATGGCGATTTTGCCGGATTGATCGAGGTGCGGATGGGAATTTTCATCCGAAGGCGGGCCGTGGGTGGCCCAGCGGGTGTGGCCGATGCCGAGCGAACCGGCGGCCGGTTGCTGGCGCAGGACCACGGCCAAGCCGTCGTCGATGCCGCCCTTTTTTTTGCGCAGATGGAGTGCGCCCTGCCCCAGAACGGCCAAGCCGGCGCTATCGTAACCGCGATATTGCAACCGGCGCAGGCCCTCGATGAGAATCGGGCTGGCGTCTTTCCTGCCGACATAGCCGATAATGCCACACATAGAATTGCCCAGAAGATGCGATAAAACGGGCGAAATTCAACTTTTTATTCTGAGGGCGCAGAGTGAGGAAATGGGCAGAGGCAACAACTGCTCCGAATTCTTACCACGGATTTCGCGGATGTTCACGGATGGGAACCTGTTTCTTCGGTCATCGGCACGGCATGGGGCGAGTTTCGCAGAATATATACGTTTTTTTCGTCCTGCTGTTTTTTCATATTTTTACTTGCCGGGTCCGGGTATGCCAAGTCTGCGGCAGATGCTTCTTACTAAACCATGAGGAGCAAAACCGCCTCTTTCAAACTCTGCAAGCATTCTTCCGTTGTGCGGCCCTGGCCGTTAGCACCTGGCATTTCCGCGCAAAACGCAACGTACCATTCCCCATCACGATGGATTTTCGCAATCAACTTTAGGTCCAATCCCAAAGAAGTCTCGCGAGTCCGTTCACGGTGTACTTTTTGCATATTTCTCGCCGGTCTGCCTGCTCCCCCGAGCGGGGCTTTGTTTTCTTATGCAAAAAACCTTACCGCATCGAGGAAACGGCTTCAACCGAAAACACCCCGGAGGTTCGTCTCAAGAAGGAATCAAAATTGCGATTAAGAAACAAGATTTTCCAGCGAGGCTTGCAATTGCTGGCGCTTGGATTGCCAATCGGATAGGCGCTGGCGGTGCTCCTGCAGGACTGCTTCCGGGGCTTTGCCGGTGAAGTTGGGGTTGGATAGCTTGGCTTCCACTTTTTGAATTTCGGCTTCGACTTTTTGCAGTTCTTTGGCCAGACGGGCTTTCTCGGCTTGCTCATCCACCAAGCCGGCCAGGGGAACGTATAGCTTGCCGCCAAAACCCGGATATACCACCGGCTCCCCTTTGGCCGGCTCGTAGGCGGCGCGATGATGGATGGATTCCGCGCCAGCCAGCAATTCAATGACCCGCTTTTCTTCGGGGTCGAAGTCGGCGGGGGCGTGATAGATAATGTTCAGTTTTTTGTTGGCAGGGATTTTGTACTGAGAGCGAATGTTCCGAATCTCGATGACCAGCTTTTGCCGGGCGGCCATGGCGGCCAGCGTTTGCGCGCCCAGGCCGTAATGGGTTTGGAATTCGTCGTCCAGGGGTTTAGGCCAAGGGGCGAACATGATGGTCTTGCCGCCCTGATCGTCCGGCATGTCCTTGGCGTAGCCCATGCCGTTCCACAGTTCCTCGGTGATGAAGGGCAGGAATGGATGAAACAAGCGCAAGGCGTGCGACAAAACAAAATCCATCACCGCCAGGGTGTTGACGCGGCGCGCGGGGTCGTTGCCTTGCAGGACGGCCTTGGAGGCCTCGACGTACCAATCGCAGTATTCGCTCCAGAAAAAGCGGTAGAGGGTGGCGGTGGCGTCGCTGAATTTGTAGTCGGCGAAGGCGGCGTCCATGTCGCGGATGGCGGCGTCAAGTTGGAGCAGAATCCAACGGTCATCGATCGTGAGGAGGCGCGGATCGATTTCGCCTTGGACTTCGCCGGGTTGGAGTTGGCGGAAACGGCAGGCGTTCCAGAGTTTGTTGCAAAAATTGCGGCCTAACTCGACTTGCTGTTCGTCGTAAAGAACGTCCTGCCCCAGCGGCGCCGAACGCATGACGCCAAAACGCAGAGCGTCGGCTCCGTATTGCGCGATCAGGTCAAGAGGATCCGGGGAATTGCCCAGGCTCTTGGACATTTTGCGGCCCTGTTTGTCGCGGATGATGCCGGTAAAATAAACGTGGCGGAACGGCTCTTCACCCATGAATTCAAAGCCGGCCATGATCATGCGGGCGACCCAGAAGAAAATAATGTCCGGCCCGGTGACGAGGTCAGTGGTGGGATAGAACTTTTTCAGGGCGCCGGTTTTTTCCGGCCAGCCCATGGTGGCGAAGGGCCAGAGCCAGGAACTGAACCAGGTGTCAAGAACATCTGGATCCTGTTGCCAGGCGTCGCCGGGGGAATCAATTTGACAGCGGGTTTCGCCGTCTTTGTACCAGACGGGCACGCGGTGGCCCCACCACAATTGGCGCGAGATGCACCAATCCTTGATGTTGACCATCCAATGCAGGTAGGTCTTGCTCCAGCGTTCGGGATGAAACTGAATCTGGCCGGTTTCGACGGCGGAGACGGCCTTGGGCACGGAGGGATAGCGCAAAAACCACTGCTCGCTTAAATAAGGTTCGATGGGAGCCTGGCTGCGCTGGCCGTAACCGACGCGATGCACGTATTTCTCAATCTTGTCCACCAAGCCCAGGGCTTCGAGTTGTTCGACAACGGCTTTGCGGGCCTGCATGCGGTCCATGCCGGCAAAGGCGCCGGTGCTTTCGGTCATGGCGCCGTTGGGAGCGATAACGACGGTCAGGGGCAATTGGTGGCGCTGGGCCATTTCGTAATCGGCCGGATCGTGCGCGGGAGTGACTTTGACGCAGCCGGTGCCGAATTTAGGATCGACGGCTTCATCGAGGATGATGGGGATGGGTTTATTGACCAAGGGCAACATCACCTTTTTGCCATGCAGATGCTGGTAACGGGGGTCGCCGGGATGAATGGCCACGGCTTCGTCGCCGAGCATCGTTTCCGGGCGCGTCGTGGCGACGACGACAAAGCCGTCGGCGCCGATGAGGGGATATTTGAAATGCCACAGATGCCCCTGCTCTTCGACCATATCGACCTCCTCGTCGGACAAAGCAGTGCGGGCGACGGGGTCCCAATTGACCATGCGTTTGCCGCGATAGATCATGCCCTTGTCGTAAAGCTGGACGAAGACGCGCTGGACGCAACGGCTGTATTCCGGGTCCATGGTGAAACGTTCGCGGGTCCAGTCGCAGGAGGCGCCGAGTTTCTTGAGTTGCTGGATGATGATGCCGCCGTGCTTTTCCTTCCAGGCCCAGACTTTCTCCAGGAATTTATCGCGGCCAAGGTCCTCGCGATGTTTCATGATGCGCTCCTTGCGCAGGAAGCGCTCGACCACGGCCTGGGTGGCGATGCCGGCGTGATCGGTGCCCGGAAGCCAGAGGACTTCATGGCCTTTCATGCGGGCCAGGCGGGCCAGGATGTCTTGAATGGTGTTGTTGAGAACGTGCCCGAGTGTCAACATGCCAGTGACGTTGGGCGGCGGAATGACAATCGAGTAGGCGTGCTTGGACGAATTCGGATCGGCCACGAAACACTTTTGTTCCTGCCAATACTGGTACCATTTTTCCTCGACCGCTTGCGGTTCGTAGGCTTTTGAGATTTCAGGCATAAAAGACTGCGCCGCCGAAGGCTTCACCGGCTCTTTTTCATGAGGCGGTATTCCATGGAATCGACAAGCGCGTGAAGACTGGCTTCGATGATATTGTCGCTGACGCCGACGGTGCCCCACTCCTCGCGGCCATCAGTGGATTGGATGAGGACGCGGGTTTTGGCGGCAGTGCCGGCGCTGGAATCGAGAATGCGGACTTTATAATCGGTCAGGCGGATGGATTTGACCTGCGGATAGAACGTGGCCAGTCCGCTGCGCAAGGCGGAGTCGAGGGCGTTGACCGGGCCATCGCCTTCGGACACGGTATGGGCGGACTTGCCATTGACCTGAAGCTTGATGGTGGCGTCGCAGATGGAGCAAGTGCCGTCATAGCGGGTGGAAACGTGATAGGCCAGGACCTGGATCGGCAGCGCCTGATGGCGGAGGATTTTGCGAATCAGCACCGCCAGCGAGCCGTCGGCGGCCTCGAATTCATAGCCCTCATGCTCGAGGGATTTGACGCGGGCCAGGATTTCCGGCAATTGGGGATCGTCTTTGGACAGGTGAAGGCCCAGTTCGCGCGCCTTCATGACGATGTTGCTGCGGCCGGCCAAATCGCTGACCAGGACGTTGCGTTTGTTGCCGACGGCAGCGGGGTCGATGTGTTCGTAACTGCGGAAAATCTTTTGCACCGCGTTGACGTGAGTGCCGCCCTTGTGGGAGAAGGCCGCGGAACCGACCCACGGCTGGCGCGGGTTGTGGCGGAAGTTCGTGATGTCATCGACGAACTGGGACAGGTCCTTGAGCAGCGGCAGGGCCGAGGGCGGCACGCTGGCGCGGCGAAGTTTGAGGGCAACGATGGGGATGACGCTGGTCAGGTTGCAATTGCCGGTGCGTTCGCCGTAACCGTTGATGGTGCCCTGAACGTGCGAAGCGCCGGCCTCCAAGGCGGACAAGGCGTTGGCCACGCCCAAGCCGGCGTCATCGTGGGAATGAATGCCCAGGCGCACGCGCAGTTTGGCGCGGGCGGCGGCGGTGATGCTGGCGATTTCCCCCGGCAAGGTGCCGCCGTTGGTGTCGCAGAGGGTGATGACGTCCGCGCCGGCATTCTCCGCCGCCTGCCAGGTGGCCAGTGCATAAGCGGGGTTGTCCTTGAAGCCATCAAAAGCGTGTTCGGCGTCGTAAACAACGAACTTGGCGTTTTCCTTCAGGAAACGAACAGTGTCGCCGATCATGAGCAGATTTTCGTCCGGGGTGGTGCGCAAGACCTTTTTGACGTGGAAGAGCCAGGTTTTGCCATAAATGGTGACGACCGGAGTTTGGGCCTCGAGCAAGAGGCGCACCTGATCATCGTCGCCGACGGCGACATCTTTGCGACGCGTCGAACCAAAAGCCGCCAATTTGGCGCGTTTGAACTTTTTGCTCCTGGCCTCCTGAAAAAACTCGATGTCCTTGGGATTGGAGCCAGGCCAGCCGCCCTCGATGTAATGGACGCCAAAGGCATCAAGTCTATCGGCAATACGCAACTTATCCAGGACGGAGAAGTTGACGCCTTCCCCTTGGCTGCCATCGCGCAGGGTCGTATCGTAAATTTCGATTTCAGGTTTCATAACCGTCCCGCCAAAGGCGGGGGGAAGATTAATACGGCAATGGGGCGGGGAAAGCAAAGCATTCCGGGGGCCGGCGCTTCCGAAGCCGAAACGGATTTGGCCCCGAGGTGGCAAGTCCGGCGGCAGACGGGCCGCGCGCCTACCCTCCCAGAGGGCGCGAGCCAAGCCTTGCTCGGTGGCCCGCCACCCGCCACAAAGAAATTGTTGGTCCTCCCACTTGGATTTGCCCACGAAACCACATTATTTTAACTTATCGCCCATTTTGAGCTTGGCCGGGTTTTCCGAGTAAAACATGCGCTCCAACATCTCGTCAATTAGCACGACCGGCCTTTCTTTTTCGATAAACTCGGGTTCCCAGGCGTCCTCCCAGACGTATATGACTTTCCCGAAATAATAGCCAAGAAACGGAATCCAATAGCCGCCAAATGAATCGCGAAAGACAATCGCCGTGCCCTTCTTGTTGGTGTTTTCGGTGAAGGCGGGATAAGTAGATTGGTTCCACTTATTGCTGGCCACCAACTGAGGCGCGGTGATCATCTCCAAACGCCGAAGTGGCGGGATGGGCTGCCATAACGCATATTCTTTCTCCGGCATGGTTTGTTCGCGCCCCAACTTCGCCGCCAGGTCACCGCCGGGTTGCTGGGTGATTATCCTCGTGAAGGAGGCCGCGGGCAAAGGTTCAAGGCCCGGCAATTGCCGCGAAAGGGTTCGGACGAGTTCCTGATGGGCGAAAAACGCGCCGTCATAATTCCAGTGCGTGTCCGTCAACCAGTAAAGCGAATAGATCTTCTTGGCCTCAAGCAGAACCGGGCGCAAATCCAGGATTTCCACCGTCGAATTTGTCTTCATGTAGGCCAGAAATTGGTCAAGCTTCGATTTTGGGCGCGCTTCCGCGAGCCACGAGGGCAGCATTTCCGGGTAGATGGATTCTTTATTGGGCGCAATAACAAATACATAGCGGATGCCGCGCTGGGCGAGCCAATCCCGGCGAGTCTCCAACAATGACTGCCATGCGCGCAGTTCCTTGTGTTTAAACATGGACAAACCAAGATAGTTTTCTGTCATCCGATCGCCTGAAAAAAACAGCCAGCCGTCACGGCCAGTGTACACACTTGGGAACGGCGATTGATTGAACAGTTCGAATTTCCAGTGGTTGCCGGCACGAATCAACCGCTTTCGAAAACCGAAATGGTCATTGTAATAGCTTTCCAAGCCCGCGATAAAATCCCTAATGCCGTCGCACCGCTGGTTAAAGACAGGGAATTTTGCCGGAGCACGATTTTCGTTGGGTATCGGAGATGTGTCCCAATCGAAGAGCGAATCGAGGATGGGCAGCCAGAGCAAGCCAAGGAACAGGGCGATAGTCGTCCATTGCAGGACATGACGAAACGGTTGCAATTGGCGGGGATTTGCCACGTCGGTCAAAATCTAAAATGCACAAATGCCAGTTCTCGCTTTTTAACTCTCCTGTCTTCTTTTGGCTTCAAGCAAGTTCGAAAAATGGCTCCAACTGCCCGTTCGCAGACGCTGGCCGATCCATTTCAAGCTCATCGTCGTGTCTTTTCTCAGCCGCGCGCCAAGCGCACTTTGCGTTCATCCCCTTTGCCCGCCTGGGGCAAGGCCGCTTCGTCCCAGCCCACGAGGCCCAATTCTTCCCGCAGGCTTCAGTCAGGGTGGTCAGGAAAATCCGGCGGTCCTGCCTATCGCGAAAGATGTCCTCCCGGCGATCCCCCCGGTTCATCAGGTGGTAGATCGCTCCGGCAAATTCACGGCGCACTTGGCGTGGCATCCACGCACGCTAACAGAAGGCCTGCCCATGTCAACCAGTTTGAAACATGCACTGGTTTAAAAAGTGAGATCTGACACTTGGACTGAAGACCGACGTCATGGCGAATTCACGTTCTGCTGGGGAAGAAGATTTCGCTTTGTGTCGAACTCGATGTTGCGATCGTTTGGCGTTGGATTCAAGTAGTAAACAAATTGCATGAAGTCGCCGTAGATCTTGCCGTAGAGCGCGCTTTTGACATTTCCGCTTTCATCGAGAATTGTCCTGACACGAATGAAATAATTCCGATTTGGGTCGTAATCGGCTTCGCCGCGCTGTGGCTGATGTTTAACATCCGCACGGACGAAGGGCGAATTGTATCCGCTCTCCGGGGCCTTATGTGGCGAGAGGAGTCCACTGGAAGGCCCGGCGGCTGCGGCGAATGGCTGAAGGCCATCACCGGCATTTGGAAAGCTTATGGTCAGTTTATAGTCGTAATCGCTTGGCGACCGGCGCGCGTATTCACTGAGAAAGATGATGTCAGCCGTTCGGCCCTTGCCCCTCGGAGCGACCCAGTCTCCCACGATCAAATCGAAGCCGACAGGCTTCCCGTTTGTAGGCGGTCCTTCATTCACTCTTCCGGCATACATCGGAATCGGCTTGTGAATATCCTTAAGAACGAACGTCGGTGTTGGTTTCCATTTGACCAAATCATAATTTTCGCGATCCCCCAGCTCCATTGCTTGGCGTGATTCATAGTATCCGTCTTTGTTCACGATCATCGCAACGCCGCTTGATGAAGGTTGAACTGATGCGAAGAAGACGCCAAGGGAGTCAGTCAGGCCCGTCGCGTTGGTTGAAACGGAATTCCCGAAATCGGATTCGGTGTAGTAGTAAAGGCGGGCGCGAGCGTCTTTGATTGGGATCCCGTCTTCATTCACCGCCTTGAAAGTCACCTGGAATTGTGGCCAGGTCATGATATCCGCGTTCGTCCTGACAAGCATCACCGTGTGAGATTGATGAGGCTCTCCGGGGCCAATGACGGCGGCAAAATTTGCCGGACCATTATACATTTTGTCTTTATCGGAGAAACCTGCTTTTCGAAAAGAGCATTGCCACGCGTCCGTCGTTCCTTCACCGGAAAAGCAGCAGAGGCCGCCGCTGTCCGTAATCCCGTTTGTGTGGAACATGAATTGCTTCCAATTGTCTGGAGTGACTTTTACGTTCGGATCGTCGTTCCTCATATACGCCACGGAAACGCTAACTCCAGGCAGGGGCTTGCCGCTTTCGTCCACGATGTAAAAGCCGAGGGTCCATCCAGAAGCAAACGCCCGCACAATCTGAACCGAGACACAAAAGGCGAGACTTGCATACATCAGCTTTCCTATGCAGGCCCGCGGGAGTCGGATATTCATCGATTTGCGCCTATTGCTTTTTGACGGCCCACCAGCGGATTTGCCCATCATTGGCGGAACTGATCAATACATCTTCGCTCAAAAACTTCGTTTCGACAACGCCACCACCTGCACCAATCGAGAACGAATCACTTTTTTCCAACGTTGGCACCTTGAACACAGTGACCACTCCGCTCCCGACACCCGCGATGGCGACCTTATCTCCGTTGGGAGAGAATTCCAGTTCCGATGTCATGCCGAGTTTTGGCGCAAGTGCAAGCAGCCGACCTGAACCTGCATCCCAAAGAAGAAGGCTGACCGAATATGTCCCGTAAACTGCGGCAGCGTATTTGCCGTCGCGTGAAAGCGCCGCCAGATAGAAGAAGTCTCCAGTCGTGCCAGCGCGCGGAATGGATGGCCCATTGGTGAGAGTCAACATGAGCTTCCCGCTCCGGGTATCCCAAAGCCGGATGTCATTGTCAAACCCGGCGCCAAGGAGTTTCGTGCCATCGTGGTTTAGCGCAATTCCAAAGACGGCGCCTCGCACGCCTTGAAACCAATGTGCATATTGGCCGGTTTCCAAATCCCAGGAAGTCACGGCGCTCGCCATATTGAACCAGGCGGCTAAGTCTCCACTGCACACGACCAATGTGTGGTTGTCTGGCTCAAGCAGGCATCTATTAATTTTGCCGGGAAATAAGTTTGTGATAAAAACCTCGGCCCCGGCGTTTGGCGCGGCCATGCTGATGTGCCTTACGTCTCTTAGGGTGTTGCCTATTCTTCGGATAAAGTTCGTTCTTTCCAGATCCCAGATTTCCGCCCGTCCGCACCCCGGTGCTTCATTTCGCGTGACAATTGCAAATGGCTTCTCGCCCCTAAAGTAATAGCCGCCAAGGTAACGGCGCTGATCCTCCGCGACCGAGGCGGACGGGGAAGTGATCCGAAGATCGTCGAGCGAAATCAGCTTCTTGTTGAAGACGGCATGCTTTTGCAGATCCACAATCACGAACTGGTTGCTCGCGCCGAGACTCAGTGCGCGCCGATTGTCTCCGCTGACCGCGAGAATCGTGCCGCGCTGCCGGGGTAGAATCTCCTCGCCTTCCACAATGAACGTTACCAGGAAGAATGCAATCAAGAATATCCACGGAATCGGAAAGGCCGAGGGGTCAGTCCTAGAATTATGACAGTTTTCATTTTGCATACTATCTTACGTGTCTGATTGCAATAGTCTTTCCTTTAATTTCTCCAGCTTCCGGCCCGGTCTTTGCGCCATTCGACTCGCCGCCTGGTTGAGGCGGCTGTAGTGCCCCATCGCCAACCGCTGGCTCAGGTGGTCGCGTTGCTTGCCGAGGCTAGCGCGCCAGCGCGGCTTTGTTCTTATCCCATTTGGGGCAGGCTTGTCAAGGTGTGCTTTTTCATGGCGTTCGATTAGGGTGAGTTGAAGAAGGATTGAAACCGTTCCGGGTTGCGGCAGAGAATGGGCCTGACCTGGGGTAGCCCCTCTGGGATTCTGGGAGTCGGGCCAACCCCAGGCTGAATGAACTTTTCCCGTTGGAAAAGTGAATAATGAACCTGGAAAGGACAATATGTGGGCGGCGCGGCAGCGCCTGCCCTACCATTGGCTCTGGAGCGTGGTGTTTGAATACCCCCCGGCTCGGCTGGCGGGTTTTGGCGGAATTCCTCGCCCTGCCGTATTTTTTTGGTCGCGGGCAATTCTTGGCTTGCCATTGGAATTCATTCAATCCAATCATGTGCCGCCATGGGCTTAAATGTGGCCAGTTATGCTCGTAAACGATCGCTCCGCCGCCGGCAACGACCGGGGGTCAGGGATTTTTTTGCTTCAGGAGCCAAACCAATAGCCCGCCGCCATACAATATGAATAAACCCAACACTTCAAACCCCGTCGTCATCGAGTGGGTCAAGGAAACCGCCGGCCTGTGCGAGCCGGACAAAGTCTTCTGGTGCGACGGCTCCGAGTCGGAAAAGGAGTCGCTGATCGAGGTGGCCTTGTCCACCGGCGTGCTGCAACGCCTGAACCAAAAGAAACTGCCCGGCTGTTATTATCACCGCTCGACGCCGGACGACGTGGCGCGAAGCGAAGACCGGACGTTTATCTGCACGCTTACGCCGGAGGAAGCGGGTTCGACCAATAATTGGGCGCCGCCAGCGGAGACTTACAAGAGGCTCAAGGGCCTTTGCGCCGGCGGCATGCGCGGACGCACCCTCTACGTGATTCCGTATCTCATGGGCCCGCTCGGGTCGCCGCTGTCCAAGGTGGGCATCGAGCTGACCGATTCCGTTTACGTGGTGTTGAGCATGCGGATTATGACGCGCATGGGCCAGGTGGCTTACGATCATTTGGGATCGGGAACTGATTTCAACCGCGGCCTGCACTGCATGTTGAACATGGAGCCGCGCAACCGCTACATCGCGCACTTTCCGCAGGACAACGCGATCATTTCGACCAGTTCTAATTACGGCGGCAACGTGTTGCTGGGCAAGAAGTGCCTGGCCTTGCGCATCGGTTCCTGGCTGGCCAGCAAAGAAGGCTGGCTGGCCGAACACATGCTGATTTTGAGCGCCGAATCGCCAACGGGCGAAAAGACGTACGTCACGGCCGCTTTTCCCAGCGCCTGCGGCAAGACCAATTTCGCCATGTTGGTCCCGCCGCCTCATTTCAAGGGCTGGAAAGTCCGCACGGTGGGCGACGACATCGCCTGGATGAAACCGGGCGCCGATGGCCGCTTGTATGCCATCAATCCTGAGAACGGCTATTTCGGCGTCGCCCCGGGCACCAATGAACGGACCAACCCCAACGCCATGACCACGATCGAGCGCGACACCATTTACACCAATGTGGCGTTGACGCCGGATATGGACGTTTGGTGGGAAGGCAAGACGGATGACCCCCCGGCCGAATTGACCGACTGGAAGGGCCGCAAATGGACGCCCGGCAGCAAAGAACCGGCGGCGCACCCTAACAGCCGTTTTTGCGCGCCAATGAAAAACAACCCGGCCTGCGCGCCGGAGGTTGATGATCCCCAGGGCGTGCCGATCAGTGCGATCATCTTCGGCGGCCGCCGCGCCACCACCATTCCCCTGGTTTACCAGGCTTTCAACTGGATTCACGGCGTTTATATCGGCGCCACGATGAGTTCCGAAACCACCGCCGCCGCCACGGGCGACGTGGGCAAAATTCGGCGCGATCCCATGGCCATGCTTCCCTTTTGCGGTTACAACATGGGCCTGTATTTCCATCACTGGCTGCGCATGCGCAAAAAACTGTCCAACCCGCCGCGCATCTTTTACGTCAATTGGTTCCGGCGCGACGAGGCGGGCAAGTTTCTCTGGCCCGGCTTTGGCGAGAACATGCGCGTGCTCAAATGGATCGTGGATCGCACGCACGGCCGCGCCGACGCCTGGGAAGCGCCCCTTGGTTGGGTGCCGGGGCCGCGCAACTTTGACTTGGGCGGTCTGAAGGGCTTCGACGCCGCCGGCCTGGCCAAGGCGCAGCAAATCGACATGGAAGATTGGCGTCATGAAGTGCTCTCGCAGGACGAGCTGTTCTTCAAGCTCTACGCTGACTTGCCCAAGGAGTTGATCTTCCAGCGCGAATTGCTGGTGGCGCGGCTGTAGCTGCGCCCAGGCCAGCTCACGTTATTAGGAACCTTGTTTTTTCGGAGGGGCGACATTAGCAACCGCAAAGACTGCGTTGCAGGCTTTATTTGACGTTTGGCCAACACCAGCCGCACCTCTGCCTTGCCGTACGCGGCGGATGCACCTACATTAGGCACATGGATATTCCAGATGAGGCGCCCGTGATGACGCTGCCGAGCGCCACGCTGTTCCCTCAGACGCTGATGCGGCTGCATATTTTTGAACCGCGCTACCGGCAAATGCTGGAGGAAGTGCTGCATTCCCGCCGCATGATCATCATCGCCATGCGCAAGCCGGGCAGCAAGGCGCGCGAACTGCCTTGCACCGTCGCCGGCCTGGGCTTGGTGCGCGTCTGCCTCCAGCAGGCCGACGGCACTTCCAACCTGATCCTGGAAGGTCTAAGCCGGGTGGAATTGATCCGGACGGTGCGGCGCGTCCCTTTTCGGATCAGCCGTATTCGGCCCTTGCCCACACCCAGCCGGGATAGCGTGGCCATTGACGCCTTGATGGCCAAGGTGCGCGATTTGGTCAGCGAACGGATCGAGCAGGAATTGCCCTCCATGGAAATCGATTTCAAGAAGGCGCCGGTCAAGGAAATCGTGGCCTGTCTGGACACGCTCAATGATCCTGACCGCATCGCCGACTTGGTCTCGTGGTCGCTGTTGCGCGGGGCGGCGGAACGGCAAACGATCCTCGAAACCGTCGAAGTGGAAGCGCGGCTCAAACATTTGATTCATTTTTTGATGGCGGAAATCAATCAAAGGAGAAAACGTAAGAACAAATGAGCACTCCAACTAATGAATCTGAAGGCGGCGCCGGGCAGGACCAGATGATGTCGGCCCTTTTCGCCAGCATGATCATGCAAAACACCAACATGGCCATGATTTTCCTGGGACAGGCGCCCAATCCGCAAACCGGAGAGACCGCCCAGGAACTTGAGCATGCCAGGTATTTTATCGACCAGCTCGAGATGCTCGCGGTCAAGACCAAGGGCAACCTGGACAAACAGGAGGACGCGCTCCTCAAGCAGAGCCTGACTCATCTCCGGCTCGCTTTTGTCGATGCCGTCGAACATCCCCCCAAAGCCGCGCCTGCGCCCGCCACGCCGGACGCGCCGGCCACGCCGCCGGTGGACGAGCAGGAAACGCCGGTCACCGAGCCAACCATTCAGGCTGGGGCCGCTGCCGAAAGCGAGTCACGCAAGAAATTTTCCAAGAAGTACTGAAGGCGAAGGATCGTCCGCCAGCCAGGCTTTCCGCGACCAGTTCGGCATCGTTGGATTCGGCGGCGCAAGTTTTTTCGGTTGTCATCATATCACCGCATGAGTAACCGAAAAGGCGCCTTGGGTGACAAAAAAACGCACGTTAGTTTTGGCCCGTGTGCCGAGACGGTGCGGCGCTTGGTGACTCGCGTCATGGTTGATCTGTGTGGACACACACGCGGCTCTGTCCCGGAGGGACACCCCGACAATAGCCCAACGTTTCAACGTTGGGATCCGCGTCAGATGAGTCCAAGTCCCGAAGGGACGGCTGAAATCATTCCCACAAATACCGTTCGTCATAAGCAACGCAGTGTTTCTTGAGCAAGTTCAGGAACTCCTCTTGAAAGGTCCGCTTCCGATGGTGCTCCTCCTGGGTCTTGATGTATCGAATGGTCTTGTCCAATTGCGAGACGCTGACGCTAAACGCGCCATATTTGACCTGCCAGCCAAAAAGGCGGTGTTCCGGGAAAGTCTCATGCACCCATTTGGAGGAGCCGCCCTTGATAAGTTGCATCGCTTTGGCGACCGACAGAGTCGAGGGTAAAGACAGCAGGACATGCACCTGGTCCTGCACGCCACCAATCTCGATGGCCTTCATTTCGTTATTCCTGGCGATGCCGCCCAGGAACGGCCAGAGCCTGTCGCGTAGCGATGGCGGGATCAGCGGACGGCGTTCCAGGGTGCTAAACACGCAATGGAAATAGGAACTGACGTAGGACATGGCGCCCATTCAGCCGTCCCTGCGGGACTTATGCAATGCCGAACTTGCGTCCCCAACGTTGAAACGTTGGGCTATTCTCGGGCAGCCCCTCCGGGACTAGATCAGGATTTGAGCGTCACGATAGTCGCGCCGCGGCCGCCGAAGGCGGCGCTGGCAAAGGAGAAGTGAACCACGTCGGATCGCCTGGATAGGATGGCGTGGACGGTGCGCTGCAAATTGCCGATTCCTTTGCCGTGAATGATGCGTATTTCCAAAATGCCGCGCTGCCGGCACTCGTCCAAGTAAGCCGGCACCAGGCTGCCGATTTCCCTGGGCTTGAATGTATGCAGGTCCAGCACTCCGTCGATCGGCAGTGCGACAGGCGGCGTGTTGGGATCGTCGGTCATCGCGGCGGTCAGGTTTTGGGGGCGCTGGTGCTGGCGCGGATGATCAAGGTGACCGGCAGACGCCGGGAGGGAGTCTGCTCGCCGCGCCAGAGCTTCTGCATGATTTCCAAGGCGGCGGCGCCGAGGATCTGCTTCGGCTGGCGCATGGTTGTCAAAGGCACGCGAAAATGTTCGCTCATCGTGACGTTGCCATAGCCGCCGATGGACAGATCCTGGGGAATCTTGAATCCCTGGTTCAAAAAGACATTGGCCGCGCCTATGGCCACCACATCGTTGACAGCTTGGATGGCGGTCATGGCGACGCCCTCATGGATCATCTGCAGGGCGGCCTTTTCTCCATCCTCCAAGGTGGCGCCGGCGGTGAAGATGAGCCGGTCGTCAGGCTCGATTTGTTCCTCGCGCAAGGCGCGGCGATAGCCTTCCAACCGTTCCAAAGCCCAGGGCGCTCCGGATGGGCCGCACAAAAAAGCGATTCTTTTGTGGCCTAATTCCAACAGGTGCCGCGTCATCTGGTAGCCGCCGCCCAAGTCGTCGCTTTCCACGTTGTGAAACTGGGCGCAAAAAGGAGCGCGGTGGCCCAGGATGACGGTGGGTGTTTGCCGTTGCAACAAAACGTCATAAATCTCGACCGTGGGCGCGAGACGGTAGTCCGGAAAAATAAACAACCCGTCCACTCGCCGGGCCAGCAACCGGCGAATGCAGGCCGCCTCGCGTTCGGGAGTGTTGAGCGTGTGGGCCAGGAGCAAATCGCAGCCCCATTCGTGCGCCCCCGCCTCGATGGCCGAAATCGTGCGCGTGAAAATGGGATCGGTGACATTGGACAGCACCAAGCCCAGCAACCGGGTCTTGCAGGTGCGCAATCCCTGGGCCATCGAATTAGGCACATAGCCCATCTGGTGGGCCAGCAGCCTGATGCGAGCCCGGGTCGAAGCGGACACATCCGCTGCCTCGCGCATGGCCTTGGAGACAGTCATCACAGAGACGCCAGCCTGCGCCGCGATGTCCTTTAATCGAACCATCTGTGTCGGTTTGTTCGTCATACTGAGGAACCCCGCCAGTGCAGTTTCTGCCGCACGGTTTCAAAAAATGAAGTTTGCCCCGGATGCAACAACCGCGCCTGGCGCCGGCTGCGCCGAATGGTCACGGTGTCCCCCGCCGCCAGCTTGACTTGAATCTGGCCGTCCGCCGCGATCATGGTTTCCATTTCCTTGCTCAATAACTTCACGCGCACGACCGATCTCAGGCTGATGACCACCGCGCGATTGGACAGGGCGTGGGCGCAGATCGGGGTGATGGCAAAAACTTCCGCGCCGGGACTGATGATGGGGCCGCCGGCCGAAAGCGAATAGGCCGTGGAACCGGTCGGAGAACTCACGATCAGACCGTCCCCTCGATAGCAGGTCAACGCCTTGTCGTTGACTGACACGTCCAACTCAATCAGCCGCGACACCGCGCCGCGGCTGATGACGATGTCGTTAAGGGCGGACAGGCGGAAGGGCCGGCCCTGGTCCAGCCCGGTGGCCTCCATCAGTGGCCGCGATTCAATGACAAAATCGCCGCGCCAGATTTTGTCCAACGCGTCGGCCAGGTCGTTGGAGGAGACAGCCGTGAGGAAGCCCAGGCGCCCGATGTTGATGCCGAGAATGGGCGCGCGCGAGCCGTTGGTTTCGCGAATCACGCGCAGCATCGTGCCATCGCCGCCGAAGACCAGCAGCAGATCGGTCTGACGGGCCAAAGCCGCAGGGTCGGCAAAAGTTTCGCACTTCAAACCCGCCAGGCGCGCGGTTTGGATTTCCGCCGTCACGGCGCGGCCTGCGCGGCGGATGCGCGCGGCCGCTTCCCGGACCACCGCCCGGCTGGAGGGTTTCTCGAAATTGGCCAGCAAACCAATGCGGCGCAGTTTATCAGCGTTCTTGTTCAAGCAACACCAGGAATTCCTTGTTGCCGGCTGGCCCCAGCAGGGGCGAAGCGGTCTCACCCGCCCAGCGCAAGCCGGCGGTTTCCGAGGCAAATGTTTTCAGTTCGTTCAAGACGCGCGCGTGAATGGCCGGATCCCGGATGACGCCCTTGCCTCGTCCGGCTTCGGCTTTGCCGGCCTCGAATTGGGGCTTCACCAGAGCCAGGATTTTACCCCTTTCGGCCAGCAATGCAACGGCAGGCGGAATAATTTTTTGCAGTGAAATAAACGAGCAATCCGCCACGATCAATCCCGCCCCCGCGAAGTCCGCCGGGAAATTTGCCCGCGTCAGGTAGCGCGCATTGATCTGCTCCATGACGATGACGCGAGGGTCGCGCCGCAGTTTCCACGCCAATTGCCCCCGGCCCACATCGACGGCATAGATCCGGGCCGCGCCGTGTTGCAGCAGGCAGTCGGTGAAACCGCCGGTGGAGGCGCCGAGATCGATGGCGGTCACCGCTTCCACCTGAAGTTGAAAATGCAGGAGGCCGTGCTCCAGTTTGGCGCCGCCGCGGCTGACGAAGCGTTCGGGAGTCTCCAGCGTCAAAACGGCATCCGCCTGGACCAAGTCGCCGGGTTTGCCAGCCGGCTGTCCGCCGACCCGCACCTGCCCGGCCAGGATGGCGCGTTTAGCCTTCTCACGGCTGGGGCAGAGGCCGCGTTCGACGAGAGCCTGGTCCAGCCGGCAGCGTCTTAATTTAAGATTCACAGAGCTAAAATTCGAAATTTCCCGGTAGGGCGGCGCTGCCGCGCCGCCCAAATATCTTGCTGAGAGATAATTCGCCCGCGCCTTATTTACAAGAGCGGCGACGACACGGCCGTTTCCGTGGCCCGGAGCTTCGAGCGATTTGAAGAGAGGATACCCTTCAGAATATTGACATTACGATAAATACATGTATCATTAAACGCATAAAAGACACCATTATATTACTATGAAATCATTGGCCATCACCACGGTTCCGCTCCCGGTTCGTGGGATCCTCAAGAAACTGGGAGAGGATATGGCCAATGCCCGGAAACGACGGCGCATCGCCACGGCCACCATGGCCCAGCGGGCCAACATCAGCCGCCCAACTTTGCTGCGATTGGAGCATGGCGACGCCGGCGTCTCCTTGGGTATCTTTGCCACCGTTTTGTTTATCCTCGGCATGCAGGATCGCTTGGCGGATTTGGCCGATGCAGCCCATGACCGGGTGGGCCTCGAACTTCAGGCCGAAAGTCTGCCCCAGCGAATTTATGGCCCACGACGAAAACGCTCAACCAACAGTGAGGAAAGATGAACCGGGAGATTGTTCATTGTGCTGATCTCCAACGTGGACGATCACCTGCGCAACCACGGCTTTCTCTACGACTCAGAGCAACGCGGCTGGCGTCTTTCCCCTGCATTTGAACACGAGGCGCATGATGCCGCGCGCGCTTTCGTCAAATAAGCCCTACAAACAGACGCACTTGCATCGAACCAAGGTCTTGTAAGGCGCCGTGGGGACGGCTTTGCTCAGGACGCCTTTCAATTGTTCCAAGGCTGGACGCCTTCCCGCAGCCGCTTCCCAGGACAAGAAGTTGCATCATGGTTGGACTCCGTTCTCACACTGCCCTCGCCACCTTGCGCTGATACCACGGTCGCGACTGGTTGCAGAACTTGCAGACGGACAGCATGACTGGCACTTCCACCAGCACGCCGACCACGCACGCCAAGGCCGCGCCGGAGCCTGGGCCGAACAACGTGATAGCCACGGCGACGGCCAGTTCAAAGAAATTGCTCGCCCCAATGAGCGCGCCGGGCGACGCTACGTTGTGCGGCACTCTAAATTTGCGCATCAGCAGGTAGGTCAGGCTGGAATTGAAATAGACCTGAATTAAAATCGGGACGGCCAGCAGGATGACCGCGAACCATTTGGTCGTCAGATTCGCGGCTTGAAACGCAAAGATAAGGGCCAGCGTCAGAAGCAGCGCCCACATCATCACCGGATGAAACATTGGCAGAAAATTCTTTTCAAACCATTCCTTGCCGTGCGACTTGAGCAGGAGCGTGCGCGTCAGCCAGCCCGCCGCCAGCGGTATCACGATAAACACCACCACGGAAGTAATCAGCACCTTGGGCGGAACAACGACGTTCGCCACCCCGCACAGGAACATGACAATGGGCGCGAACGCGACCAGCATAATAAGGTCATTCACCGCCACTTGAACCAACGTATAAACCGGGTCGCCATCCGTCAGGTAAGACCAGACAAACACCATCGCCGTGCAAGGCGCGGCGGCCAGGATGATTAGTCCGGCAGTGTAATTTCTGGCCGTCTCCGGGTCGATCCAGCGCGCAAACACATGCTGCATGAACACCCATGCCAGCAGAGCCATGCTGAACGGTTTGATCAGCCAATTGACGAACAACGTCACCATCAGACCCTTGGGCCGCTTCGCAATTCCGCCAATGGAACTGAAATCCACCTTGAGCATCATCGGATAAATCATCAGCCACAAAAGGACGCCAATCGGCACGTTCACCTGGGAGCCTTGGCCGAACTCCAATTTGCTTAACGTGGACGTGACACCGGGTAGTAATTTACCAAAGGCGACGCCAACGACCATGCAGACCAACACCCACACGGTGAGGTAGCGCTCGAAGAAAGCCAGTCGCTTGGGTGTGGTGGAATATTCAGTGCTCATCATTTCAAAATTGGTTTCTGTCTTTTTCATGCGCTCCACAGCAGATACAGGCCGGCAATCAACACCAGCGCACCGCAGACGCACTTTACCATGGTCACGCCTCTGGATTGCTCGTTCCAGTTCAAGAAGCGTTGCACCATTTCGGTGGACGTACCCGCCGCCACAATCACCGCGCAATGTCCCGCGCCGTAGGCCATCAGCAGTGACACCCCGTAAAGCGGAGCGGACTTCGCCAGCTTGAAGGTGACGCCAAGCATTGGGGCCATGTAAGCGAACGTGCAAGGCCCGAGCGCGATGCCAAACACAAGTCCGAGGATGAACGCCGCGAGCATGCCCTTCCGTTTCAGCTTCACTCGCCCCGGCCCCGACCATGACATCGGTATCACGCCCAGGAGATGCAGCCCCACGATAAGGAATATGAGGGCGACGAAGTAATTCCCGTAGCGTCCCACGTCGCCCATCATCCGGCCCGCCCCCGCCGTGATCGCGCCAATGGCCGCGATGGTGATGAGGATGCCGACGGCAAAGAGCGTTGAAGTCCAGAATGCGCGTCGCGCCGTCACCTGGCCTTGCTCGCTGATGAAGCCCACGATGAGCGGGATGCTCGCCAGGTGGCAGGGGCTGAGAATGATGCTCAGAATGCCCCACGCGACTGATGCGGTTAGCGCCATCAGCGGCGCGCCTTCAACAGCGTGACTCAGGCTGGTAAAAAGTTGTTCCATGCATTGACTGTGATTCGGAGCGGCGGCGGCAGTTCACATGAGAAGTTCGGCGCTTTTTTTGGCAACGAGGCGGATATTTTCATCCGTGGCCGGGCTGGAACCTTTGTGAAGACCGAGGCTGGCCAGCCTCAAGTGCTGGAATCCGGTGAATCCAGCCAGTTCCATCGTCTTGCGGGCGCATTCCTGCGGGCAACCGTCAATCACCAGAATCTTCGCGGCAGCCTTGGTCGTTTCCATGATCGTGTTGACCCGTCCGCCGATGCCGGCGAGGCAATACATCTTGCCTGCCTGGTCCAGCGTCATTTGCCGGGCGGCGTGGTCGGCAAGGCCGCCAACATCCGATGCCCCTGAGCACGGGAAAATAAGCTTGGGCGCAGTCTGACAGTTGCATTGAGAATTTGATTTCATAGTTGTAATGGTTGTTTGAGTCACGGTTGTCCCAGTTGCTACGGTTGTTTTGGCTGATTGCCAGCGAGGTCCACGCCGAGTTCCTTCCACTTGGCGAGAATGTCGTCCTTGGCAAAGAACCCAACGTGGCGGAACAATTCCTTGCCGCTGGCGTCGTAGAAAATCTGCGTCGGAATCATCTTAATCCCGTATCGCTTGCCGGCGTCGGGATTCTGCCACACGTCAATGAACTCAACCTCCAACGTGCCGGCATAGTTTGTTCTTAATTGTTCCAGAATGGGGGCCATCATTTTACACGGGATGCACTTGCCCGCGCCGAGATCAATCAGTTTGGGCAGCGGTTTTTTCTCCGGCGGGGTTGCCGATGCGTTGGTCGTAACCACGCGGGCGAGCATCGACGGGTCGGCGAAGGGCGCGCAACATGCGCCATTGGTGATGGGACGGTTGGTTTGGGCGATGACCACCGCCGCCCCGATGACAACCAGGAGCGCGGCTGCCAGACTAACTTTGGGATGTTTCTTCATAATCGTTTTGTCTTTTCTTGGTTGGTTCACTCGTTTGCCGGTTGCAGCATGGTTTTGAGGTCATCCACGGACGGCACTTTGCCACTGACCTTGACTTGACCGTCCACCACCAGCGCGGGTGTCGTCATTATGCCGAATCTCATAATCTGTTGCAGATCCGTGATTTTTTCGAGCTCGTATGGCAAACCGAGCGATTGCGCGGCCTGTTCCGCAGCCATCATCAATGCGTTACACTTGGCGCAGCCGGTTCCCAGGATTTGGATTTTCATTGAGGTCTTGTGATTTAGGAAACTGCCGCGGATCTTCCGTCACCCACCGCACGATGGCCGTGCTCCGTTTGCCGTTCACGAGCAAGAGCGGCAACGCGGCCTCGCCCTTCTCCGTCAACGCGGTTTGGACGGCTTCGATCTCAACAAACGCTGCCGGGTTTTGCGAGAGGTTGTGACGCTGGACAATCACATCCTGCGTCTTGAGCCAGTCAACGCCTTTGTAATGTTCATGAAATCGCGCATAGCGTATATCTACGTTTCGCCATATAACGATATGAACATACGGCCATGTTCAGATGCCGTCAAGCCAGCGCTTAAAGCCACAGCCTCGACAGCCAGCGAACCTGAGGAGGCGTTAATAAATTAAGGTCACAAGGTGACGCAGGATTTTTGGCGGCTGGCAAGGCGCAACGAAGGCGAGTATCCCTCGTGGATCTTCGACTGAGGAACAACGCTGCCATCCGCCAAAAGAACCAGTCAGCTTGCTACCTTGATTTATGAACACCTCCTTAGACGACCTTCTGATACACGCGGCGTTGCACGTCGCGCAAGGTGGTCAGGAACATCTCGTTTTCCCCCACGGTTTTTCGCACCAAATCCGGCAGCATCGGCAGCTCGCGATAATTGATGACACAATGGACGCTCAGGCCGAAGGCCTGCAGGGGGTTGAGCGTTTCCAAGCCCGGCCCCACCAGAAAAAACGCCGCGTGCCGCCTCTGGGTCATCGGCAGCTCCTGCACCATCCGCAAGGCCGGATTCCCCACCGAACTGAGGCTGGCGAAAGTCTGCTCAATGACGACAACCTCGTAATTGACCTGGTTGTAACGAAGCTCGAATTGGTCGTAATTATCGACCTCGTGGACTTTGTAGCCCATTTTGGCCAAAGCCTCCTTGACGAATTCGCCCGCATCCGGCGTGCTGATGGCCAGCAAGGCTGGATGATCGCTGGGACCTATGATGTCGAAGTCTTGCATGGCTTATTTCAACTTGAAGGTGACCGGGAAGCCTGGCATCACGGCCTTGGCCGGCTCTTTCATTTTGAGGTCGCTGCTGGTGAAAATTTCGCCGCGCCCTTTCTTGATTTTGTCGATGTTGCGCGAGACCACGCCGCGTTTGCTGCAATAGAACAGGGCCGTCTCCTCGGAAATGAGGTTGTGCTCATAAGCCTCCAGGCAGGCGGCATCGAAGGTCCGCCAGCCAAAGCTCTGGCTGGCCTCGATGATCTCGTAGAAGCTCTTCCCTTCCGTCTCGCCGTGGACGATGGTTTCCTTGGTGCGCAGGTTGGCGCCCATGATCTCGAACAGGGCATGGCGCCCGCCGCCAACTTTCGGCGCCAGCCTCTGGCTGACCACCCAGCGCAAAGTGTCGGAAAGGCGCACGCGAATTTGTTCCTGCTCCTCCGGCTCGAACATTCCAAGGATGCGGTTGACAGTTTGTCCGGCGTCAATGGTGTGCAAGGTGCTCAACACCAGGTGCCCGGTCTCGGCGGCGCTCAGCCCGATTTCCACCGTCTCGCGGTCCCGCATTTCCCCCACCAGCACCACCTTGGGCGCCTGGCGCAAGGCGGCCCGCAGTCCGGCGGCGAAGCTGTTGAAATCGTTGCCCAATTCCCGCTGATTGAACGTCGCTTTATTGTGCCGATGGACAAATTCCACCGGGTCCTCCAGCGTGATGACGTGGACCGATTTGGTGGCGTTGATCTCGTTCAGCACCGCCGCCAGGGTGGTCGATTTGCCCGATCCGGTCGCGCCGGTGACCAGCACCAGTCCGGTCTTTTCCCGGGGGATTTCGTGAAGAATTTCCGGCAGCTTGAGCTGCTCCAACGACGGAATCTCGGTCGTGAGCTTGCGCATGACGATCGAATATTTGCCCCGCTGGCTGAAAATGTTGACGCGGAAGCGAAACGCGTCCGCCACCCCGTAGGAGGCGTCGCACGAGCCGGTGCGGATGAGGTCTTCCGTCAAGCGCGGATTGCCGTTGATCAGGTTCAACGCGATCATCTCCGTCTGGTAGGGCGTCAAACGCTCGATGGCCGGATTGCACGCCACCGGCACCAACTCCCCGTCTTGTTCCACCTGCGGCGGGCGGTCCATGGTAAAGTTCAAGTCCGACACCTGGGTCCTCCGCCGCATACCGTGTCGGTTTGCCGGTCCAGTCCCAGCATGGTGGACAGGATGTAATCAAGTTCGCTGCGACGCATAAAATCAGGTCAATCCGGGCCTACATTTCATCCTCTTCCGGGGGATGCGGCAGAAACGGCCGGAATTTTTTCTTGTCAATACACTTGTCGTAGGCCTCCTCCGGCGAGATGCGCTTCATCTTGAGATGGTCCAGGATCGAATCGTCCAGCGGCGTGTTGCCGTATTTCTTGCCCACCTGGATCATGCCCGGAATCTGGTGCGTCTTGCCTTCCCGCACCAGGTTGGCCACCGCCGTGTTGAAAATCAATATCTCCAGCGCCGCCACCCGCCCCTTCCGATCCACCCGCTTGAACAGGTTTTGCGCCACCACCCCTTTGAGCGACTCCGAGAGTGTGGCGCGGATCTTGTTCTGCTGGTCGGCCGGAAAAACGTCAATCATGCGGTCCACCGTCTTGGCCGCGCTTTGCGTGTGCAGTGTCCCAAAAACCAAATGCCCCGTGCTCGCCGCCGTCAGCGCCAGTTCGATGGTTTCCAGGTCGCGCAACTCCCCCACCATGATGATGTCCGGGTCTTCGCGCAACGCCCCGCGCAAGGCGGCGGCGAAGGACTTGGTGTGCAGCCCCACTTCGCGATGATTGATCAGGCAGCTCTTGCTCTCATGCACGAACTCGATCGGGTCCTCCACCGTAATGATGTGGTCGCGGCGATTCTTGTTGGCGTAATCGACCATGGTCGCCAGCGTGGTTGATTTGCCCGATCCCGTTGGCCCGGTCACCACCACCAGCCCCTTGTGCAACATGGCAAATTTCTTCAGCACCGCCGGCAGCGGCGCGTCGATCTTTTCAAAATCCTCGAACGACAGCACCTTGGTCGGAATTTGCCGAAAAACGGCCGCGATGCCGTACTTTTGCGTGAAAAAATTGGCCCGAAACCGCGAAATGCCCGCAATCTCATATCCAAAATCCACGTCGCCTGTTTCCTCAAATGTCTTAATTTTATACTCAGGCGCAATTTCGTAGAGCATGATCTTGAGTTGATCATCCTCCAACGCCGGATAATCCACGCGCGTCAACTCGCCGTTGATCCGCAAAATGGGAGGATTCCCCGATGAGAGATGCAAGTCCGAAGCCTTCTGCTCGAACATTAAGTTAAAAAGTGCGTCGATTCTGGCCATAATCCGGTGTTGGCGCCATGCGGCCGATTTTGCCTAATCCAGCCGGGACAGCACGCCTAACACATGCAAAGCATATAAAATGCCAATACCGGGGGGGTAGGGCGAGACTCCGTCGAGCCGTGACTCGATTTTCCCGGGATAAGGTCACGGCTCGACGGAGCCTCGCCCTGCCATTACCCCTTGCTGGCAAAAACGCGGTTGGCCTCTTCCAGGCTTTCCTTTGAGCCGATGTCAAACCAAATTCCAGGCACGCGCCAGGTATAGACCGGCCTGCGCTCATACATCCATTGCACCAACCGGCCCGGCTGGTCGGGATTGTTCTTCTCCGCCATGTATTGATGAATCATCGGCAGCACGGTCCTGGGATAGTAATAGAGCGCGATGCCCGTCAGCGTGCTCGTCGGGGCCTTGGGTTTCTCCTCGAAAAAAGTGATCTTCCCCTCCGCGTCCAGCGAGATGGAATTGTATTTCTTGATCTCTTGCAGGCTCCCCACGTCATAAACCGCCAGCACGGGCGCCTGCTTTTGCCGGCAGACGGCGCCGAAACCTTCCAGGCTCTGGCTGAAGAGGTTGTCCCCGGCCACCACGATCACATCGTCGTCCACCTGCTCCTTCGTCAACACCAGGTGCATGTCCCCGATGGCGCCCAGCTTGTTGTTCTCGCCCGTCGATTGGTCGTTGACGATGGTGAAATCCAGTTTGGACTTGGTGGCGCGGTAACTCTCGGACCAGGCCTGGAATTGGTCCGCGAACTTGGCGTTGGTCACCACATAGACGCGGTCTATCCCGCCGATGGGCGCGATGTTGTCCAACACGTACTCAATCATCGGCTTGCCTGCCACTGGCAGCAGCGGCTTGGGTTGCGTCCGCGTCAGCGGGTAGAGCCGGGTGGCGTAGCCGGCGGCCAAAATCAATACTTTCATGAGGTTTACTCCGGTTTCTCGAACAGGCTGGGCGCGGTCCGTTCCGCCAGCGCCTGCGATTTCTGCAAAATCTCACGACCCGACTCACAATTCAAGGCGAAGTTGGCCAACTCGAAAGCGTCGGCCATTTTCAGCCGGCGCACCAGGAATTTGATCCGCGGCAACAACGCCGGCGCCATGCTCAACTCCCTCACCCCCAGTCCCAGCAAAAGCGGCGTCATGAACGGATCGCCCGCCATTTCCCCGCACACTCCGCACCACAAACCGTGGCGCGTGGCCGCGTCGGCCGTCCACTTGATCAGGCGCAGCACCGCCGGATGAGTCGGCTCGTAAAGGTGCGCGATGCGCTCGTTGAGCCGATCCACCGCCAGCGCGTACTGGATAAGATCGTTGGTGCCCACGCTGAAAAACTTCACCCGCTTGGCCAGCATGTCCGCCGACACCGCCGCCGAGGGAATCTCGATCATGGCGCCGACCTCGATGTTTTCATCAAACGGAATCTTCTCCGCCCGCAGCTCGTTCTTGTATTCCTCCAGCAGCGCGTTGGCCTGGTCCAATTCGTTGTGATTGGAGATCATGGGATACATGATCTTGACGTTTCCCTCCGCGCTGGCGCGCAGGATGGCCCGCAACTGGACGCGAAACACATCCCGCTCCTCCAGGCAAAAACGAATCGCCCGCCAGCCCAAAAACGGGTTCATCTCCACTGGCAATTGCAGGTGGGTCAGACACTTGTCCCCGCCCAAATCCATCGTCCGAATGATCACCGGCGCCGGCTTCAACGCCGCCGCCACCTTCCGGTAAGCCTGCCATTGCTCCTCCTCCCCCGGCAGGGTGTCCCGATTCAAAAACAAAAACTCGGTGCGAAACAGTCCCACGCCCTCCGCGCCGAATTCCTTGACCGCCTCCACGTCCCCGCTCTGCTCAATGTTGGCCGAAAGCGTGATCTTCTCCCCATCCAGCGTAATGGCCGCCAGTGATTGAATGGCGCGCAATTTCTCCTCGATGGAAGCCTGCTGCCGCACCAACCGCCCGTATTCGAAAAGCGTCTGGTCGGTCGGATTGACCACCACCGAACCATTGTAACCGTCCAGCAGCACGTGCTCCCCGCTCTTTATCTTGACACTGGCGTCCTTGAGGCCGACCACCGCCGGCACTTGCAGCGAACGGGCCATGATCGCCGTATGCGAAGTCTTGCTGCCGGCGTCCGTCCCAAAGCCCAGCACCATCTTCCGGTTCATCACCGCCACTTCCGAGGGCGCCAGATCGTCGGCGATGACCAGGCACGGCTCCTGCAAATCCTGCAGCGCCTTATGCTGCGTATTGCCCAGCAGATTGTTCAGGATGCGCGAGGTCACATCCCGCATGTCCGCCACCCTTTCGCGCAAATAAGCGTCGTCAATCGCGCTCAAAGTCGCCGTGTATTTCTGCGCGAACTCCTGGAAAGCCGCTTCCACGTTGATCTTCTTGGTTTCGATCAATTCGGCCACGGAATCGATCAAGATCGGGTCATCCAGCACCAGCAAATGGGCGTCGAAGATACTGGCTTCCTGGGCGTTAAGGGCCAGGCTGACCTTAAGTTGGACCTCCTGGATTTGCTGGCGGGTGAGCATGAGCGCCTGTTGGAAGCGCTGAACTTGCTGGGGCAAATCCGCCTCCGCCACGCTGTAATGCGGAACGTGGGTTTGCACCTTATGCAGCACAAATGCCTTCCCCTGGCAAATGCCGGCGGAAACAGCAATCCCCTTATAAACACGCTCGCCCGTTGGTGCTGGATCGGTCATAGATAATACTTACCGCCTAGTCCCCTCTTTGACAAGCCATTCTTGGCTAAAACCGCCTGACGCCAAATTGCGCCAAAAAACGTCCCCTGCGTGAAAAATAACGCATAAGCTTGATGTGTCGAACCGTCCAAAGCCGCGGTCTTGCGTTGTTTGCGTCGGTGCCTTCCCGTGGCACAAACAATGCTTCCAAAAGGTATCGCCCAAAGTTTGAGCCGAAATGCGCAAAATGCGAAAGGCCTATAGTATGTCAAGAATGCTACGAAACTCACGCCTGTTGTTTCTCGTGTGTTCCCCAATCCTGCTCGCCGGCTGCCAACACCCGCTCCCGCCCTCAGGCGTGGCCCGGCAGTCCCCCGGGCTAAACCGCGCCGTGTTTGAGGCCCAGACCGCCCCGCGGGTCGAAAACGCCATGTATTTTTCCGCTCCCGCGGCCAGGTTGACGCCCTGTGCGCTAACGACCGATGCGCCTAGAAGCCTCACGCCGAAGAATGCATCCATGGTTGCCAGTGTCCAAAAAGAACCGGAGTGTCTCACCGGCCAACTTGGGGATGCCTTTGTGCTCGTCCTCAAAACGTTTACGGGTCGATGAACCATCGGAAACGCCGCCAGTCTGCGCCGTTCGTCCGCTTTCGTTCCGCTTTGGCGGTTGACATGCTTGTCCCGCCGTGGCTGTTTCTCGCCATTACATGACCGAAACTGAAGTCGTTAAGGCAATGCGCGAGCATTTGGAAGGACTTTTTCCGAAGGTTTGTCCCAATTGTGGACGCCGTTTTGCCACCTTGGCGGAGTACCTGCAGATCACCAAACATATTGGTTCAGCAATGTCACACGATGCGGACATGGGTGATTGGCAGCCCTTGCGTCCATTGGGCACTGCGAGCTACGCCAACTGTCCCTGTGGCAACACCCTGGCCCTCACTTCAGAAGGCATGCCGCTAACCCGCCTCTGGCCGTTATTGGCCTGGGCCAAGTTCGAGACGCGAAAGCGCGGCATGACTCCGCAGGAGTTGCTAAATTACCTGCGCGAAGAAATCTGCAAACAAGTCCTGGCCCCGCCCAGCCAGGGAAAGCCTTAGCGAAAGTTGCCACGCGGGGAATTACTTTACGTCCGGTAATGAACGGGTTAGCTTATGTCCGCTATGATTGTGGCTCTCTCCAAAGTGCAAATTCGCCAGGATGAAGACGGCGTGTGGATCGCCAAGTCGCCGCTGCTGCCCGGTTGTCATGCACAAGGGCGGGATCGGGGCGAAGCCGCCCTTCGTTTCCAACAAGCCGCCAAAGCGCATCTGGAAGCATTGCTCGAAACCGGACGGCCGATTCCGTCTGCTTTCCGCGACAAGTTCGTTCTTACCGCGTGACACGTGGGCAAATACCCCACATTCAACTGCCGCCAGTTGGAACGCCGCCTCCGCGAATTCGGTTGCCAACATCTTCGCAACACCGGCAGCCATCGGCACTACTCGAATCCGTTCCACCCTGACCGCCTCATCACCTTCTCGTGGCATCCCGGCGATGATGCCGCGTGGCATCATTGCGGACATCGTCGAAGACCTTGGTGTCACGCGGGATGAATTCTACTTCGGGCGGTTCTGATTCTCGCTCCCAAATTGGCGATATTATTCCTCACGCGTAAGCGCAATTTACAATTCCAGGCCTGTAAACCGTTGGGATTCAACGGCCTGCCTTGGTAGGGCGAGACTCTGTCGATCCCATTATCAGAATTCGATCCACGCCCCTGTCGCGCCGATTGCTGCATCGTCGAAACGTTCCCGGGAAGCGTACGCAGCCCGCATCAATCGCCCCCGTCAATTTAGATGCGTTTGCACTGAATTGAGAATGGGTCATGAGCATTTGCCAAGGGCAATCAATGCCGCCCAATCCTTGCTTGCCGGAGCGGGCGCGGCGGGATAGGATTCATTCCGTGAACGAAATTATCTTCGAAGTTCGCGAAGACGAGATCGATGGCGGATACACGGCATCGGCGCTGGGCGTTGGCGTGCATACTGAGGCGGACACACTTGAGGAATTGCGGCGCAATGTCCTTGAGGCGGTGGATTGCTACTACGACGACCCAACCCAAGCGCCCAAAATCATCCGGCTGCATTTTGTGCGTGACGAAGTCCTGGCACGGTGAAGCTGCCGCGGAACACCACGGGCCGCCAGTTGGTCAACGCACTGCGCAAATTGGGCTACATGGAAACGCGGCAACGAGGTTCCCATATCCGAATCACAACCCAGCGGGATGGAGAACACCACGAAGTGATTCCCGACCACCATCCCATAAGGTGCGGGACCTTGAACGGCATTTTGAAAAGCGTGGCCAGGCATCACCGGATGACGACGGAGGAGTTGCTGAAGTTGTTGCATCTCTAAGTGCTTTCAAATTGTACGCTCGGAAACAGGGCGCGAAATTCACCGAAAAAAGAGTCTGTTGCATAGATGTTAACGCATCGCTACGTTTTGGATGTATGAATCACGGCTGGTTTGACGGTGACTAACCAGTTTGGCACCAAGGGAAAGCATGAAGACGTTTAGCCACAGATTGACACAGATGAGGGATTCTTAAATCTGTGTTCATCTGTGTCAATCTGTGGCTCCAACTCTGTGCCTCTGCGGAAGCCTTTTTGAAGGTTTTTTTACCACGGATTACACGGATTTGCACGGATGGGAAGAGATCGGGTCTTTATCCGTGACATCCGTGAAATCCGTGGTTGCTTTTCTTTGGTTGCGGCTGCCGCGATGGGCGCTTTGTGCTCTTTTGGGTTCACCCGCCTACGGCGTGGGAAGGGTCCGCGCTTGCCTGATATCGTCGGCGATTTGCGCTTTTAATGCTTCGGTGGTGGAAAATCTTTTTTCTTCCCGCAGTTTTTTCAGAAAAACCAGTTCCAATGCTTGACCGTAGATGTCGCGGTCGAAATCCAACAGATGGGCCTCGACGTGCAGTTGCGGGTCGGCGGAGTGGACGGTGGGACGATGACCGATGTTGGCGGCGGCCCGGAAATGCGCCTCGCCGAATTGCGCTTCGGCGGCATAGACGCCCGGCGGCGGCGTCAGCAGGCCCATGACCTCCAGGTTGGCGGTGGGAAAGCCCAGCTTTCGGCCCAGGCGCTGGCCTTCGATGACGGTTCCGCAAAGCGCGTAGGGACGGCCCAACATCCGGCCAGCCAGGGCAAAGTCGCCGGCGCGCACCGCCTCCCGAATGCGCGTGCTGCTGACGGATTGGCCGTCCAGTTGCACGTCGCGCATGGCATGGAGGATGAAAGCGAGTTCGCCGCCCAATTTCCGCAGCAACGAGACGTTGCCGGAACGGCCCGCGCCGAACATGAACCCATCCCCCACGCAGATGCTCTGGATGCGTTTGAAGCCGCGCGCCAGGCCGCGGACAAACGGCTCGCCGGGGATCTGGCTGAAAGCCTTGTCAAATCGAATAACATACGCCGCCTCGACTCCGCACGACGCGATGACTTGCAGCTTTTTGGACAGCGGATAAATCAACGGCGGCACGCTGGCGGGGGCGACGACGGCGTTGGGATGACGGTCGAAGGTGACGACGACCGAAACGGCCTGGTGGCGCGCGGCGTCGGAGACGGTTTGCGCGAGGACGCGCTGGTGCCCGAGGTGAACGCCGTCAAAAACGCCGATGGCCGCGCAGACCGGGCGCGGGTCCGGATGCAAAGCGGCGGCGTCGGAAATGACCTTCATTTAGCCGGCAGGAGGCTCGCTTGGGCGGCCAGCTTCAAGAACGGGATGACCCGTTTTTGCAAATCGGCGGACGGAAGCTTCAGCACGTCCTCAAACGGCATGGCATCCTGGACATCGAATTTGCCGGAGACGACGCGCCGCAGGGTGGCCAGGTGGGCACCGCAGCCGAGCTTGCCCCCCAACTCGTGGGCCAGTGCGCGGACATAGGTGCCTTTGGTGCAGGCGATGCGGAAAAAGCCGATAGGCTCCTCGTATTTGGAAAAACAAAAGCTATAGACATGGATCAGGCGCGCCTTGCGTTCAACCTCAATGCCTTTGCGCGCCAATTTGTAAAGAGGCACGCCTTTGACTTTGACAGCGGAAACCATGGGCGGCGTTTGCATAATATCGCCCTGAAAAGTGGCGGCGCTTTCGTTCAACTCTGCCACCGTCATCGGCAGCACCGGCAGCGAGGAAACCAATTCGCCATCGGCGTCGTAACTGTCAGTCGTCTCGCCGAATTTGACCGTGCCCTCATAAACTTTGTCGTCGGACATGAGTTTCTCGGACAGCTTGGTGCCTTTGCCCAACACAATAATCAGCAGGCCGGTGGCATTGGGGTCGAGCGTGCCGCAATGGCCGACTTTCTCCAGGCGGAAGGCGCGGCGGATGGCATCGACCACGTCGTGCGAGGTCGGCCCGGCGGGTTTGTCGATGAGAATCGCGCCGTCGAATGGATCAAAGGTGTGCATGCGTTAATGGGCGGAATCGAGAGCTTTCCTGACGGCGGTGATGACGCGGCGCTGGACGGAGAGGGGCTTGCCGGCGATGCGGGCGCCGGCCGCGGCGACGTGTCCGCCTCCCCCAAACTGGTTTGCAATTTGATTGACATCTACTCGGGAGGATTTGGAGCGGAGGCTGATGCGGGTCAACTCCGGCTCGATCTCCTCGAATACAACCGCAATGACCACCGGTTCGATGGCGCGAATGTGGTCGATGACGCCCTCGGTGTCGCTGCGGTCGGCGCCGGTGCGGGCAAAGTCCTTTTTCTTCAGCCACAGGTAGGCGATCTGGTCATGGTGGGCCAGATGAAAATGATTATAGACATGCTGGAGCAGGCGGACGCGGGAGAGGGAAAAGGATTGATAGACCTCGTGGCAGACGGTTTCCACGTGCGCCCCCAACCGGACCAATTCTCCGGCCGTGTGAAAGGTCGCGGGCTTGGTGGTGGAATACTGGAAAGAACCGGTGTCGGTCGAAACGGCGGTGAAGAGGCAATCGGCAATGGCCGGAGTGATGGGCCAGCGCGCGGCTTGCAGCAATCGGAAAATCAATTCGCCAGTCGAAGCCTCGCGCGCCGAAATCCAATTGACGTCCCCGTAGCGGGTGTTGCTTTGGTGATGGTCAATGTTGATGAGGCATTTTCGTTGGGCCACGGCAGGGCCGACGGAGCCGAGTCGTTCGAAGGAGGCGCAATCGGCGCAGATGAGCAGGTCAAATTCCCGCGGCGCGGACGGCTTTTGCAACAGGTGCTCCGGATCCAGGAAAGCGTATTTCTGGGGCACGGTATCTTCGTTCCAGCACGTGACTTCCTTGCCTTGCTTGCGCAGGGCAAGACACAGCCCGACTTGCGAGCCGATGCAATCGCCATCGGGCCGGACATGGCCGGCGACGCAGATGGAATGGCTTTGATCGATCGTGTGCAGGATGCGATCAATGATTTGGGGATGGGATTTCATGAGGAGGGCGAGGATTTCTCCAAGTCGTCCAGGAGGCGGAGGATGCGATTACCCCGTTCGACCGATTCATCCAGCACAAAGCGGAGGTGCGGGGTGTATTTGAGGACGATGGCCTTGCCCAAATAACCCTGAATGCGCTTGCGGTTCTCCTCCAGGCCACCATGGCCCTCTTCTTTTGCGCTTCGCCTCCCAGCACGCCGACATAGACGGTGGCGTTGTGAAGATTAGGGGCCACATCAACATCATTGACGTTGACCAAGCCCACTTCATCGACGGGCAGATGGCGGCGGATGACCTCGCCGATCTCCCGCTTCAGCAATTCCCTGACGCGTTGCAGTCTGAGCGACATAACAACTAATCCTGCTCAAGCCAGCTTGGAGGCCACTTTCTCGATGGTGAAACACTCGATCAAGTCCCCTGGCTGCATATCGTTAAAACCTTCAATGCGGATGCCGCACTCCATGCCAGCCCGCACTTCGTTCACTTCGTCCTGGAAACGGCGCAACGTCTGGATGACTCCTTCGTAGATCAGTCCCTTGCGCCGCAGTATGCGGGCTTTGCCGCGCACCATCCGCCCACTGCTAACCATGCAACCCGCCACGTTGCCGCCTTTGGAGAATTCGAAAATTTTGCGGACTTCCGCCGCGCCGATGACAACCTCTTTGATGGTCGGTTCGAGCAGTCCCGCCATCGCTTCTTTGACCTGGTCGATCAACTCGTAAATGATCGAGTAGAGCTTGATCTGGACTCCTTCGCGCTTGGCCAGATCGGCCACGCCAACGTCGATGCGCGTGTGAAAGCCAAGAATGATGGCCGAGGAGGCCGAGGCCAGCAGCACATCGGACTCGGTGATGGTGCCCACGGCGCTGTGCAGGATCTCCAGCGAAACCGGGTCCGCCTCGATTTTCTTGAGCGCCTCGACAATCGCTTCCACCGAGCCTTGGGCGTCGGCCTTGACCACGGCCTTGAGCACTTTGGCCTGGGTGGCGTCCAGCGTGGCAAATAAATTTTCCAGCGTGACTTTGGTGCGGGACTCGGTCGAGAGGCTGCGGGCGGTTTCGGCGCGTTGTTCGGCCAGGTCGCGCGCCTCCTTCTCGTCTTCCAACACGCTAAATTCCAGGCCAGCCTCGGGCACGCCGTTCAAGCCGAGGATTTTGACCGCGACCGATGGTCCCACCACTTTTTGGCGCGAGCCTTCTTCGCTGATCAAAGCGCGGACTTTGCCCCAGTAGGGGCCGCAAATGACCACGTCGCCGACACGCAAGGTACCTTTGCGCACCAGGACGGTGGCGGTGGGGCCGCCGGGTTCGAGGCCGGATTCGATGACGTTGCCCTTGGCGCGGCGGTCGGGATTGGCCTTGAGTTCCAGCAGGTCGGCTTGCAGCAGGATCATCTCCAGCAGCTTATCCACGCCCTGTTTGGTCAGAGCCGAGACATCGACAAAAATCGTATCGCCGCCCCAATCGTCGGGCACCACTCCCTTATCCTGGAGTTGCTGGCGCACTTTCATCGGATTGGCATTGGGATGGTCGCACTTATTGACTGCCACGATCATGGGCACCTTGGCCGCCTGCGCGTGGTTCAAGGCCTCCATCGTCTGCGGCATCACGCCGTCATTGGCCGCAACCACCAGCACGACAATGTCCGTCACCGTCGCGCCCCGCGCCCGCATGGCGCTGAAAGCGGCGTGGCCGGGGGTGTCCAGGAAGGTGATCTGCTGCGTTTCGTTTTTGCGTTCCGGATGCGGGAAGGAAATCGTGTACGCGCCAATGTGCTGGGTGATGCCGCCGGCTTCCCCGGCGGCCACATTGGATTTGCGGATCACATCCAGCAAGGTCGTTTTGCCGTGATCGACGTGGCCCATGATCGTGACCACTGGCGCGCGCGGCTTCATTTGCTCCGGCTTGTCCTCCATGTCCAATTCGACTTTGTGGACCGGCGTGTGGGTGCCGGCCCCGCGCTCGCGTTTTTCCACCTCGAAACGGAAATTGTACTTGGCGCAAATCCGTTGCGCCGCGTCTTCATCAATCGACTGGTTGACGTTGGCGAAAACCCCCACCTCCATGAGATCGGCGATAAGCTGGAAGGGCTTGCGTTTCAACTGCTCGGCCAGATCGCGGACGATGATCGGCGGCTTGAGCGTAATCAATCGGCCGGTGGGGGCTGGGAGGGCTTTTTCCGCGGGCTTGGCGGGCGCGGGCGCGGGCCTGGGCGGCCATTGGCCCGACCTGTTGGCCGTTCTCTGCCCGGGGTACGGAGGTCCGGATTGCGTTGTTGGGCCACCCGGTCCCCGGCGCGCGTCGCCTCGGCGGGGAAACTCTGGTCTGCCGGTGGACGGCGCACCGCGCCCGGACGTCCTGTCACCTTGCGGACGAGGGGCCGGCTTTTGCGGCAAATGCACAAAACCGACCTTTTCCCCAATCTTGGGTACCGGCGGTGGTGGAGGTGGCAGCGGTGGCGGCGGTGGCGCGGCTGGCTTTGGAATTTCGACTGGGGCAGCCAAAACCACTGGAACGTCGATGGCCGGCGGCGGTGGTGCTGCCTGGGCCGCGACAATGGCAGGCTCCGGCGCTGGCGGCGGCAGGACGTTCGCGGCAGGCGCGGGGGTTTCCGGCAATTGGAAAATGTCCGTGGGCGGCGGTGGCGCCGAAGGCGCGGCCACCTTAGGCTGTTCAACCACGATGACCACAGCCGGAGGAGCGGCGAGAACCGGTTCCGGCGGTTTCGGAGGAGGAGGCGGCGGAGCGGATGGGACGGGCGGCGCGGGTGGCGCGGGTGGCGCGGGCGGCGGATACAGTTTTGCCAGCGTCTCTTCGAGAAATCCGGCGGTGATTTTATCCAGCGAACTGGAGGGAACCTTGGCGGCAGTAATGCCCAGTTCCTTGGCCTTCGCAAGGACTTCCTTGCTTTCGAGGCCAAGTTTCTTTGCTAAATCGTAAATTCGAACGGGCATAATCTTCAATCCGCCAACTGGCCGACAAAGCTTTCATGACATCAACATGCCAACATTGTAAGCTTCCATTTCATCCGCTCAAGTCCCTTCGGCCTTCTCGCCGGCTTCACCGCCATGTCGCCGGGCCGCCTCGGCCCGGATTAACTCCATGATGGCCGGGGCCTGGTCCTTGATCTGTTCAATCTGCTCCAAATCGCTCAACTCCGCCTGGAGAAGCGCCTCCACCGTCGAGAATCCCGCATGCACCAGCACATTGGCCACCATCGGCGTCAGGCCGGGAATGGTGGCAAAGGACTGCACTGCCTGGGCCACTTTCTCTTCAAATCCTACCAGAACCACCGTCTCCGGCTCAATATCGATCTGCCAACCCGTGAGCTTGGAAGTCAGACGCGCGTTTTGCCCCCGTTTGCCGATGGCCAGCGAAAGCTGATCTTCGGCCACCATGATTTGCACCCGGTGACGAACTTCATCCACGGTGAACGACTTGAGTTGCGCGGGCGCCAAGGCGTTGGCGACATAGACCTTGATGTTGGGGTCCCACTTGATGATGTCCACCTTCTCGTTGTTCAATTCGCGCACGATGTTCTTAACCCGCTGGCCGCGCAGGCCGACGCAGGCGCCGACCGGGTCCACTTTGGGGTCCCGGGTATGGACGGCCAGCTTGGTGCGGAATCCAGGTTCGCGGGCGATGCCTTTGATCTCGATGGTGCCGTCATTGATCTCGGACACCTCCAACTGAAATAATTTGATGACAAACTGCGGGTCAGCGCGCGACAAAATGATTTCCGGCCCGTGCGATCCGGTCTCCACCGCCTTGACGTAACAGCGGATGCGCTCGCCGATCTGGTATTCCTCGGTCGGCACCCGCTCGCGGTTCGGCAGCAGCGCCTCGTATTTGCCCAGGTCAATCGTGACATCCGAGCGTTCAAAGCGCCGCACCACCCCGCTCAGGATGTCCCCCACCCGGTCCTTGAATTCAGTGAAAATGAGCTGTTTCTCCGCCCGGCGGATGTGCTGCATGAGGGCCTGCTTGGCGTATTGGGAAGGGATGCGCCCGAAGCCGGCCGGGGTCACTTCCACCTCCAGCTCATCGCCCAATTGGGCGTCAGGTTTGATGCGGCGGGCGTCAAAAACGGAAATCTGATCGTGCTTGGAGAGCACTTTATCCGAGACGACAAGCTTGGCGAAGGCCTTGATGTCGCCGGTCTTGGTATCAATGGCGCAACGCAATTCGCGGGCGGGGCCGACGGCCTTCTTGGCAGCCGAGAGCAAGGCCTCTTCAACGGCCTGCACCAAGACATCACGACTGATGCCTTTCTCGCGCTCCCAATACTCCAAGACAGCTAAGAAATCCGCGTTCATATCTTCATTTTCCCCAATTTAGGGAATAAAAAAGTCGGCAGAACCTGGCTCTCCGACTTTGCGCGCTGAAACCTGTTCAGCAAAACAATTTATTCGACCCTCATTATACCCCACGCCTCCAAGCCGTCAACGGTAAAATACGTCGTTTTCGTGACGATCCGCCGCCCGGAAGGTAACTTGCGACTCCGTTCTATGGCCAGACGGCGCGGTAAAACCGGCCCGGGGCATTGGTCGCCGGCCAGTCCGCGCACTGCATCAGCCCATCATAGTCCGCCGTCAGATTGGTCAAATCCTGCCAACTCGACGGCGACAAGCTCTCAGAGCATTGCAGGCGGTAGGTGTAGCCAGGCATCCCCTCCAAGCTCAACTGCAGCGACCCATCTCCCTTGCCCCAAATGGCAAAATGCGACGGCTGGGGGTCATCCGCTTTGACCTGCACCGTGACCGTGCCGATGGCCGTCCCGCAATGTCCATCGCTCAAAGTGTAGGTGAAGGTATCGCTGGCGGCCCCGCCTGCGGGCGGCACATAATAGATCCAGGCGCCGCTCAAACTGACGGCCCCGCCGGCCGCGCTGTTGGAACTGACCTCGCTCATGGTCAACGTATCATATAACGCCACCGTGGCATTGCTCATCAGATCAGCGGCATTAACCCGCGCTCCGCCCTCCGCAAACCGCAGGACGGTATAGGGATTAGCCACGGGCGAGGCAGCCAGGGCCAGCACCGCGACCATGCTGTTGGTCGCGCCGAGGGCGTTGGTGATGACGACGGTATAGTTACCGAAGTTGGAAGCCTGGACGCTGCTCATGACCAGGCTGGAATTGGTCTGCGCCGCCAAAGGCGAGCCATTGAGACACCATTGATAACTCAGCGGTCGAACGCCCCAGGCCGAGACGTTGAAAGTGGCGCTGCAATTAGACTCCACCGACACGCTGGCCGGCTGTGCCGCGATCACTGGAGGCAATCCCACAATCAGCACCGCGTTGGAACTGGCAACCGCGCAAGTCAGATTGCTGACGATGACGGTGTAGGTGCCGGAATTGGTGCATTGGACGTCGGTCAGGGTCAGGGAAGCATTGGTGGCGCCCACGATATTGGTCCCATCGAACTGCCACTGGTAGGTCAAGTTCCCCGCGCCTCCGACATGATAGTACTTTTGTTCCAAGTAACTGACGACCGCCAGCCGGTCCGTCTCGCTCAGATAGCCCCGGTAACAAATAAACTCCGCAATGTCGCCATTGAAATTCCGGCTCGAACCGACGCCTGATCCTACCGAGGAATTTATTCCCCCAAGGTAGTACCCGGCGCCCGGGGTAACGGCCCCGTTCACGGACATGGTGAAATTGGTCGCGCTGGCCGCCGTGGCATCAAACATGTTCAGAGTGTCGAGGTTGGTGTCCAACCGGTCGGTCCGAATTCGATAGCTGTTGGTCGGAACGATGAAGGGAGCGCTATAATCATAGGCCCAGAAGGCAAAATGCAAATCGCCGCCGGTAATCATGGCGTTCCGGTTGGCGCCCCAGTGGTTTGGAATGCCGATGTCCCAGAAAACGTTTTCGAAATTGGTGGCGGAAAAGGCATTGTAAAGGGTGAACGCGGTCATGGCGTTGGGAACGTTCACGGTCCCCGATCCAAACAGGTAACTGCCGTTGACATTGTCTTGGATGCCGTTAAACCGCACCACCTGACTCCCGTTCAGGCCGGCGGCGGAAACAAGCGTCGGCTGCAGGCTGGTGTTCGCTTGCGCCGCATGATTGGCGTTGCCCGATTGGTCCTGCCACTGGCTGACCAACCCCGCGCTGTTGGTTACTACCCCTGCGTCCGCCTTGAGCCAGAGTTGGAGCGCACCAGTAACAATCGCAGGCAGCGTCGGTGGGACTGCCGTGCCCGTCACCGAGAAAGTGACGTTGGTTCCAAGGAGGGCGATCTGGCTCTGGGGTTGGGTAACGATGATGGGAAGCAGATCCACCGTTAGCGTGGCGTTGGAACTGAGGACCGAACCAAACGGGCTGCTCACGACAACGCTGTAGGTACCGCTGTTGGTGAGCTGCATGTTTGTCAGAGTTAAGCTTGCGTTGGTGTCCGGTATCAGGGCCGCGCCGTCAAAATACCACTGATAACTCAGCGGCCCTGTGCCGGCGGGCGTGATCGTGAACGAGACATTGCTTCCCTGTGTTACATGCTGGCTCTGTGGTTGGGTCGTGATCGAAGGCGCATACCCCACCTCCAGCACGGCATTGGAACTGGTAGTCACGCCGTTAAGATTGCTGATAATCACCGTGTAAACGCCGTCGTTGGTGATTTGCACGTTGTTCAACGCCAGCGAGGCATTGGTTGCGCCGGCGATGTTCGTCCCGTCGAATTGCCACTGGTAACTCAGATAGGAGGAGCCGCTCTGGTAATACTTATTTTCCAGATAATTTACTACCGTCAGCCGGTCCGTCTCGCTCAGACAACCTCGATAACAGATAAACTCCGCAATATCTCCATTGAAATTCCGGCTCGAACCGACACCATATCCTACCGAGGAATTTATCCCTCCAAGGTAGTAGCCCGCGCCCGGAGTGATGGCCCCGTTCACGGACATGGTGAAATTGGTCGCGCTGGCCGCCGTGGCATCAAACATGTTCAGAGTGTCGAGGTTGGTGTCCAACCGGTCGGTCCGAATGCGGTAGGTGTTGGTCGGAACGATGAAGGGAGCGCTATAATCATAGGCCCAGAAGGCAAAATGCAAATCGCCGCCGGTAATCATGGCGTTCCGGTTGGCGCCCCATTGGTTTGGAATGCCGATGTCCCAGAGAACATTTTCGTTGTTGATGGCGGAAAAGGCATTGTAGAGGGTGAACGCGGTCATGGCGTTGGGAACGTTCACGGTCCCGGATCCAAACAAGTAACTGCCGTTAACATTGTTTTGGATGCCGTTAAACCGGACCACCTGTCTCCCATTCAGGCCGGCGGCGGAAACAAGCGTCGGCTGCAGACTGGTGTTCGCCTGCGCCGCGTGATTGGCGTTGCCTGATTGGTCCTGCCATTGGCTGACTAGCCCGGAGGAGTTGGTCACCACGCCTGCGTCCGCCTTGAGCCAAAGCTGAATGGTGCCCGAAGTGACCGTCGGCAGCGTTGCGCCAGACCCGGTGCCGGTGACAACAACTGAGAAGGTGACATTGGTTCCGACCAGTGCCGTCTGGCTTTGTGGTTCCGTCACGATGATCGGGAATAAATCCACCGTCAGCGTGGCGTTGGAACTAAGGATTGAACCAAACGGGCTGCTGACGAGAAGGCTGTAGGAACCGCTGTTGGTGGCTTGCACGTTCGTCAGCGTCAAGGTCGCGTTGGTGTCCTGCGCCAAGGCCGCGCTCCCAAAATACCATTGGTAACTGAGCGGGTCTGTCCCGCCTGTGGTGACCGTGAATGAAACATTGGTTCCCTGCTTCACCTCCTTGCTCTGCGGTTGCGTCGTGATCGAGGGCGGATACCCCACCGTCAGCACGGCGTTGGAACTGACGGTTACGCCAACAAGATTGCTGATAATCACCCTGTAAACGCCGGCGTTGGTGAGCTGCACGTCGAGCAGGGTCAAGGAGGCGTTAGTGGCATTGGCAATGTTGGTTCCATCGAATTGCCACTGGTAGCTGAGACTTCCGCTGGCGCCGGTCTGAAAATACTTTTGCTCCAGGTAATTTGCCACCGCCAACCGATCTCTCTCGCTTAGATAGCCCTGGTAACAGACCATTTCCGCGATGTCCCCATTAAAATTCCGACTGGAACCGACATACGGTCCTATCGAGGAATTTAAGCCGCCAAGGTAGTATCCAGCACCAGGGGTGATTGCCCCATTCACGGGCATGGTGAAATTAGTCGCGCTGACCGCCGAATAGTCAAACATATTCAGAGTGTCCAGATTGGTGTCCAGTTGGTCGGTCCGCAGACGATAGGTGTTGGTCGGAACGATGAAAGGAGCGCTGAAATCATAGGACCAAAAGGTAAAATGCAAATCGCCGGCAGTAATCATGGCGCCGCGATTGGCGCCAAATTGGTCCGGAACGCCGATGTCCCAAAACACGTTTTCGTTATTGGTGGCGGAAAAGGCGTTGTAAAGAGTGAACGCGGTCATGGCGTTGGGAATGTTCACCGTGCCGACCCCATTTAAATAGCTGCCGTTGAGGTTGTTCTGAATGCCGTTAAACCGGACGACCGGTTTTCCTCCTAAGCCGGCGGCGTAAACGAGCGCCGGTTGCAGGTTTGTATTCGCCTGAGCAGCATGATTCATGTTGCCGGATTGATCCTGCCATTGGCTGACCAAACCCGCACTGTTAGTGACCACTCCCGCGTCCGCCTTGAGCCAGAGTTGGAGTGTTCCTGAACCAATGCCCGGCAGTACTGGTGACGTGGAAGTGGCCGTCACCGAGAAGGTGACGTCGCTTCCAACATCGACGTTCCGACTCTGGGGTTGCGTCACGATAATCGGAAACAGTTCCGCCGTCAGCGCGGCATTGGAACTAAGCATCGAACCAAACGGGCTGCTAACCATGACGCTGTAGGAGCCACTGTTGGCGGCCTGGACATTGGTCAACTCCAGGATTGAGTTGGTCGCCTGCGGCAGCGGCGTTGCGTAGAGATACCATTGGAAACTCAGCGGCGCCGTCCCCGACGCCGTCACGCTGAACATCGCGTTGGATCCCTGGATCACCTCCTGATCTTGCGGCTGGGCCGTGATCGAAGGCGCATACCCGGCCGTCAGCGTGGCCGCCGCGTTGGTGGACCCATGCGTGTTGGTAACCGTCACGGTGTACCCCCCCGCATCGCTCAAACCGGCGTTCGTCACCGTCCACGACGCGTTGGTGGCCCCGTTGATATTCGTGCTGTCGAATTGCCATTGGTAGTTCAGTGGCGGCGTCCCGCCCGCGGTCACGGTGAAGCTGGCGTTCGAACCAACGGCTACCCACTGGTCGGCTGGCGGCGTTACGATGGTTGGGGGCACGCTCGGCACGACTTGCAACGTGAATTGGCGGGTTTGCGCGATGCCGCTGGTGACGTTGCTGAACGCCACCACCGCCGTGTAATTCCCCATCGGCAGGCTGTAGGCTTCGGCGTTCAGGCTGGCCACCGGTGTGCCGTCAGAACCTCCCGCCGACAGCGTCCCGCTGGGCGGTGAAACGGTCAACCATACGGAGGTGTTGACGAGGGTCCAATTCAGCGAGTTCGTCCCGCAGTTGGTCAGAACAAAACCTTCGGAGAGCACCGTAAACGGTCCGCCGGAACCGCCGATAGCCGTAAAGCCGGTGTCGGGCTGGATTCCCAGCGGGTCGGGCGTGGCCAGAGCGCTGATTAGCCTTTGTCCGGCCGGAACCCCCCACCCTGTGCAAAGGTCGTAACCCGCAACCGCGAAGAAATTATTAGGGCTGTAGATACTAGTGTTGTTGCCGATGGTAATGTCATGGAAACAGGCCGTATAAGCCGGACTGCTGCCGATCGTCTCCAATGCCGCGTTGATAAGACCCACCGTGGGACGCCCGCTCATGACGGCTTGCTGGTTGACCAACGCGGTGAACCCCGCCCACAACGGGGCGGCGCAACTGGTGCCTCCAAGATTATGATCCCGGCCATCCGCCCGCACATAGACGTTGTCCGCCGTCATCGCCACATCCGGGATGTTGCGCATGGTCGTGGATCCCTTGTTAGCCGTCATGCTGACGTTGGTTTGCCAGCTCGGTATGGCGTAACTGGTGCTGATCCCTCCGCCGGTGCCAACGTCGTTGCCCCGGTTCCAAACCGTCTCCCCCATCCACGCACCGCCCGGACCGCTGGTGGTCAGGGTCGTGCCCCCCACTTCCGTGACGTTGGGGGAATCGCCCGGAAACGGAATCAAGCCCGTATAGGCGTCGGAGTCGCCGCACGCGACGAAAAAGGATTGACCCTGCGCCGCCATCTGCTGGAAAATTTGCTCGGCTACCGGGTCCGGCCCGCCATTCGGGATATACCATGAACAACTCAGTTGTTTGGCCAGATTATCATTGGCCATGCGGTTAAGGATGTCGTGAAAATAGCCGATGTGATTCCCTGCTTCATAGACAATGACCTTGGATAATCCCGGAGCCATCGAAATCGCCATTTCGATGTCCAGGGACACCTCTATTTCTCCGCCGCTTCCCGAGGGTTGGCCGCTGAAGCCATCCAGCAGTACATTGGAAAGCGTCACGCTCGGCAAACCGGCCTTGGTTTCATAATACGCAATGTCGTTGGCCGTATATCCGTCAAACTGCAGCAATCCCACCGTTTGCCCTGAACCCGTCAAAGTCGTATCCGGCACATAGGCCGCCCGAAAATCCTTCCCCATGTAAGAAATTCCATCCGGCCCCGAACCGAGTTCCGGCGACGCCTTTTGCGCCCGATTTAACGGTCGATGCACAAATCGCGGCAGTGGCAGCGCGTAATTATCCAATCCGCTGATGCTCAACACCCCCACCGCCAAATCCAGCGTCGGTTCCGCGTCCGGCGCATAAAACGTTCGTGCTTCGGTCGGATGCTGATAAACGTGCATCTTCAGGTGCAGGGCCTTTTCCACGTCTGCCGTTGCGCCGTTGACGCCCAGCAACATGCGGTTGGGGTGCCGGGTGGTAACACGCAAGCCGTTGGTTGCCGCGAACGCGACGATCGCCTGATAATCGCCTTCCGTCGGCCCAAAACGCTCCGTGAATTGCTCGGGCGTCAGGTAACGGTGGTAATTTGGACTGGCCGGATCATAGAGCTGATGGAGCAGTTGGCCCAGTTCATCGGCGTTGCGCAAGGGCAATTCGATGGCCAAATCCATTCGGTTGGTTTCCGCCAGGCGTTCGAGAGGCTGCAATGCCGCCGTTGCCGCTGGAACGACATGGTGGAACGTCTGCCCTCCCATGGCTACCAAGGGCAGCGCGAACCAAAGCGCCAGCCAGGCGAGCAGGAGAGTGGAGGCGTGTGAGTGAACCAGCGCAGACGGTCGAAGACTTTCTTGGTTGAGCTTCATTGTTTGGACTTTCGTTCTTGGCCCAGCCCCGGAGGCAGACCTTTACTTCATTGAAGCTGATCTTGATGGGGCCGCAAAATTAGTCAAGATTATTCTGACAGCCCAATCGCAAGCCTTTGCCTATCATGGCAATGCCTTCTTTAAATGCAGGACGGTCAGCAGCCGTTTAACCTCCGTTTGCTCTGAAATGACCGTCCGAAAAACACCGCCCCCGGCTGCCAAACCCGCCTCGCCTTGGATCCCCGTCGCCCTGGCGCTGGTCACGCTGGCGGTTTCTTGCCCCGCGACAGGTTTCCGGTTCGGCATCAATACGGATGAAGCCGCGATTATGAACGATCCGCACGTGCGAGCCGGATTCACCGCTGAAAGTCTTAAATGGGTCTTGAGCAGCGATATGGCGCGCGAGTGGCACGCGTAACGGACTCGCCCGCCCCCGCCCGAAGGCGCGCTCGAGACGCCCGGAAAAACGTCAACACGCCAAGAAGACCTGCAAAAAGGCTTGCAAAAAGTCGGAAACTCCCAAAAATTACCCAAAAATGATGCGACGGACCCTAAAGACTCTACGTTTCCATCGGTAACGTAATATAGGCTGAACGCAACAGAATTAAACATATTATGAACGTCTTGATTGGTTTTATTAAGAGACAGATCGTCAAAATGTTAGCCTATTTTGGCTATATCCTAATCGCTAATCGTGACTATACTATAGTTAAGCCAATAAATGTTTTCCCGCTTATTGTGGCTGACCACGTCTCCAAAAATCCCGGTGGCTTTAAATTTATTCAGATTGGAGCAAACGACGGGATTAAAGGTGACCCAATATCACCTTTAATTCGTAAATATGGCAACTGGGTTGGAGTGCTTGTTGAGCCGAACCCAAAAGTGATGAAGACCCTCAAACGCAACTACGAGAATGTTTCCGGACTTCAATTTGAAGAAGCGGCAATTAGTGATTCCGATGGAAGCGCCATTTTATACTGCCCGGTAGCGGCCAAAGATGATCCGTCGATGTTCGCCTCGTTGAACTTAGGTTCGGTCGCAATGTGGTCTAATACTCCAGAGCACGTGAAGACATACGAATCAATAAAAGCAATAGAGCAAGTTAATGTGAAGACGCTAACTCTTGCATCTTTGTTCAAAAAATACGATGTAACTGCCCTGGATCTTTTTCAGGTGGATACTGAAGGCCACGATTACAAAATAATCATACAGCTGATACAAAGCGCAGTGAGGCCGAAGATCATTCAGTTTGAGAATGCCAGCATGAATGGCCTTCAATTTAAAGAGTGTCTCGGCAAACTTTCTAAACTTGGATATAGCTGCCTGAACGTCGACATAGATACTATTGCGGTACAGGATCTAGTGGCGAGCCGAAGTAACCTTTGACCTTTCAACTATATGAGCATGCGAATTGCGCTGCCGCCCTCGACTGCGTGGTCTAGCCAGTCAGCGGACGGCGCTGTTTTCAAAGCTGTGGACAGCTTCTGCATGTTAGGCTGCGACATTCAGGAACTTTTCACAAGCCGTTCGTAGCGCAAAGTGTTGGTTGCCGTGGTGTTATTCAATCGCATTCTCGCTGTTTTTTTCTCTTGCTGGCCGATGATAATCTCCCCGGCTGAAGTGCTTTTCCAGCCAGATGTAGGCGCAGATGAAGAAGTAGCGGCTGCCCATTTCTTTGATCTTGAGTTTGGCCGCCCCGGTGCAGCGATTGCGCCAGGTGATGGGCACCACCGTCCAGGAATAGCCGCGCACCATGGCCTTGAGCGGAATTTCCACCGTGAGGTTGAAGTGCGCGGCCAATAACGGCCGGCAACCATCCAGGGTGGTCTTGCGGTAAGCCTTGAAGGCGTTGGTGGTGTCGTTTAGCGAGGTTCGAAATAAGAGCCTGATGAAGAGATTGGCCAAGCGGTTGATTCTTAGCTTGAGCCAGGGGTAATCTATGACTCCGCCGCCCGGCATAAAACGGCTTCCGAACACGCAATCCCAACCCTCGTTCAAAAGCTTCCAGTAGCGGACCACGTCGCGGCAATCATCCGATTCATCGGCCATCATGATGACCACGGCATCGCCTTGGGCGGCGTTAATGCCAGCGATCACGGCGCAACCGAAACCGTGCTCGCCGTGGTTTTGCAGGGGGGACAACTCCGGCATGTGTCCGCGCGTTTCCAGCAGGATTTCCCAGGTCTGGTCAGTGCTGCCGTCGTCCACCACCACGATTTCATGCGGCACGTGGTTGAGTTTGAGTTCCAGATGCAGATGTTCGACCGTGGAGCCAATGCACCCCTGCTCATCACGCGCCGGGATCACTACGCTCAACAGCGTGAGTGATTGTGCCCGAGGCAGCGGTAATGACGACATGGGCTTCATGAGAACCCGGCGAAACCCGCCCCGCCTGTAATAAGAATGCGCACAGCCTTACGTTCCCTTGATCGCGGCCTGGTGGATTTCCCGAAAGACATCTTCGAGGGTCTTGGTGATGTCCCAGCCCGGATAATGGGCCTTCATTTTGCTCAGGTCGCTGATGTAACAGATATGGTCGCCGGCGCGGTTTTGCTCCACGTATTCCCAATTCATTTTCCGGCCGCTGCAGGCGGCGGCGCGATCAAAGGCTTCGAGAATGGAGACGCTGTTGGCGCGGCCGCCCCCAATGTTATAGACTTCGCCGCAACGCGGGTTCAGCGCGAAGGCATGGACGAATCGCGCCACGTCCAGGGAATGAATGTTGTCGCGAACCTGTTTGCCTTTGAAACCAAAAACCTTGTAGAGGCGGCCCTGGACGTTGCACTTGATCAAATAGCTCAGGAAGCCGTGCAATTCCACGCCGCAGTGGTTGGGGCCGGTCAGGCAACCGCCCCGCAGACAGCAGGTTTTCATGCCGAAATAGCGCCCGTATTCCTGCACCAGCACGTCCCCCGCCACCTTGGAGGCTCCAAACAAACTGTGTTTGCTTTGATCGATGGGGTAGTCCTCGCCGATGCCGTTGGCGTAGGCCGGGTCGTCATAATCCCAACGTGTGGGGAGTTCTTTCAAAGGGATCGAGTTGGGCCGGTCGCCATAGACCTTGTTGGTGCTCATGTGAACAAACACCAGGGCGGGCGCGTGGCGGCGGGCGGCTTCGAGCAGATTGAGCGTGCCGGCGGCGTTGACGTCAAAATCGTCGAAGGGCCGGGAGGCCGCCAAGTCGTGGCTGGGTTGAGCGGCGGTATGAACCAACAGGCCGGGTTTGAGCGCGGCCAGGAGGGCGTCCACGCCAGGGCGATCGCGGATGTCCAGTTCATGGTGACAGAAATCAGGATGGATGGACTGCAAGCGGCGCTGGTTCCATCTGGTGTCGCCGGCGGGACCAAAAAAATCCGCCCGGGTATTGTTGTCGATTCCATGCACCTCCCAGCCGGCCTTGCAGAAATAGTCCACCACCTCGGATCCGATAAGGCCGGATGAACCGGTAACTAATAATTTACTCAATGTGTGTTGCTCCAATTCTCGGATGTTTGCGCCTTCCTGCCAAGGCAATACTCCACACACCCATTTTATCGCCTCACTTTTAATGGGGTTCCAGTCATGGACGCAACCAAAATCAATCCGGTGCTCACTGATCACTCCCTCGCAGGGGGCATTTTGGGTGGGAAAAGGGAAATGAAAACCTGCCGCATAGCCCAAAATGGCAGGCGCAGGAGATTGGTCAAATAGGGATCCTCCTTGCGGATGGTATTGATGGTTTCCATCAGCATTTTGGGGCTGCGCGCGCGCAGGGCGGCCATGCCGTTCAACATCGCGGCGCGGCACGAACAAAAATACAGGCTGTCCCGCGTCAGTTTGTCCCATTCATCCCGGAACATTTCCTGGACCGCCTTGTTCCCCAGGCATTGGCGCGTGACATAATAGAAGGCCTGGATTTTCAGTCCCTTCTGATGCAACGTCGCGGTATGGCCCGCCGGTATGTAACGCCACGCCGAGAGCACCTGGTCAATGTAATAAAAATCCCATTGCGGGGCTATTTTCATGCTCATTTGGAGGTCGCCGGCAAAATCGGATTCGTCGTCAAAGGGGAATGCCAACCGCAACGCCTCAGCCCGGTAAATGACCCCGCTCGGAACGCAGCACGGATAATCCCGCGTTAAAAAATCACGGAGCAATCGCTTCCGTTCGATCAGCCCGTCGCCAACCTGGTAGCGATATCGGTATTCCATCGTGCGAATAAGATAAAACTTGGGGAAAATACGCCGGTCATTCTCGTCAATCAAAGCCATGGGCGCCATCACCACACCGACAGTCGGGTTCTTTTCGAACGCCTCAACCGTCAACTCGAGAAATCTCGGTCTAATAAGGTCGTCATCCATCAGGAGCTGCACATATTTTCCCTGCGCCATCGAGACGGCACGATTACAACTCTTCACTGGGCCGATATTGCCGTTGTTGCTGTAGTAACGGATGCGCGGATCCTTGATGGTCGCCACCATTTGTGCCGACTCATTGTTGGTGCTGTTGTCCGTGATGACGATTTCGAAATCCTGGCGGGTCTGGGCCAGGCACGATTCGATGGTTCGGCGCAAATAATCAGGCCGGTTGTAGGTAGGCGTGCAAAAAGTAACCAGCGGCGCGCTCACTTTGGTATCGCGTAAAGAACCGTGTCAAAACTGTTCTGTTGATGTGCCCGATAATACAACCGAAAGCCGAGTTGCAAACTCTCCACCCAGAGTGGAATGGACCAGAGGTGATGCGGGTAATGGTAGAGACATACCGTCAGCCCCGGACGATCCCTGGCGATCACTCCCCGGGCGCCCAACAGCGCCTCCGGTTCCGCTCCTTCGATATCCAGCTTGATCAAATTGACCGGTTGATGAACCAGCACGTCGTCCAACGCCACCACCGGAACGAGTGAGGTTCCGCTTTCGGAAAGCTTGCTCGACGCTCCGCCCCCCTCGGAAAACCCCAGCCGGCAGGAGCTTGACCACAGCCCGCAGGGCCAAAGCGAAACCTTCGCCTCGCCGGCGATGGCCTCCATCCCCGCGCGAAGTTGTTTGAAATTGCCCCCGTCCGGTTCAAAAGCGAAAATGGAGTCGAACGCATATTTGTGCGCGCTCAGGCAACGAATCGCGTCGCCAAGATAGGCGCCGCCATCCACCATCCGCAACGGCTCCCTCCAGCGCGGCACGGTCGCGTCAGCATACTGGCTGTCTCCGCGCGAAATCGCGCTCGGCAGGCTCAAGTCCGACTCCAGCCGAAACAACAGCGTCTCCAGAAACAGCCGTTTGCTTTCTTCGTCAGCCCACAAATCAAACACCTGCTTGAGCGGCTCCACGGCCTCCGCGTAATCCCGGCTTGTTCCCAGCCAATAACGCCAGCCAAGCTCCTCGCGCAAGTAGGGGTAAACCTCCATCGGAGTCAGGACCGTTGAGAAACCCATCTTCGTCAACATCTCCTTGATCTCACGCAACGACACCGCAAAATTAAAAACCCCAATAATCACCACCGGCTTTTCCGCCAGCCAGCTTCGCGCTTCGGCAGAATCAGGACGAAATGCCCGCAAACCTGACACCGCTTCTTGTCCATTGCCCTTCTGGTCCAAAAAACCCAGCGTCGAAGCCCCTTTTCGCAACAGCGCCCCGGCCAGATCCCGGCCAAAACCGCCGGCGCCGTAAATAACGATTTTTCGTCCAGCCCAAGGCGGCGCGCCCAGGCGGCTGTCGCGTTGCGCTTGCACCGCCGTGAACGCCCGCTCGTAAAGCGCGCTGATGCTCATCATGCGGAAAAACGCTAATCCGCAGTTCCATCCACCGTCAAGGATCGATTGCAAGATACGCAAGGCCGTCCCGTATTGATGTCTGAATGATGGACGAGGCAAAAGTGTCCAAACTAATGGAAGAAATGGGGAAAATTTAACAAAGGCTTGATATGAACACGTTTATGAAAACATCCTGCGTCGCCGCCCTGGCCCTGGCGATGACGACTTTCGGCGCCATGCAGGCACGAGCGGGTGGCTGGGCCGTGGCGGGCGGAGTTTTGGGCGGGGTAGCGGTTGGAACAGCCATCGGCGTCACCGTGGCCAACGCCGCGCAGCCGGTTTATTACGCGGCTCCCGGACCTGTATATGGAGCGCCGGCTTATTGCGCCCCGGCCGCCGTTTATGCGCCTGCGCCGGCTTACTATTGCGCGCCGCGCGTGGTTTGTGCCGCGCCGTACTGCTATCCGTGTGTGCGGGTGGGTTGCGGGTGGGGTCCTCGTGGGTATTACCGGGGACGCCACTATCGCCGTTAAGAGAGTCAACTTACGCAGGGTGAACTGGAGCCGCGGATTGTTCCGCGGCTCTTTCACGTGGCCGGTTGCGGCGGGAGAATCTTGGCGTCCACCGAAAGCGGCGGCTTGAGCAGATACGTCAGCGCCTTGACCGCCAATTCCATCATCAGGAACGGCTTGGCAATGAGGTCGTTGCCGCCTGAGAGCGAGGATTGGGCGCGGATTTCAAATTTGGTCAGGCTGGTGACGAAAATCACCGGCGTGGTCTTGTTGGTGGGCAGCTTGCGCAAGGCCGCGCAAAGTTCGAAGCCGTTCAAGCGCGGCATGTCAGCGTCCAGAAAGATCAAATCGAACGGGTTCTCTGTCAGAACCGTCAGCGCCATCGTTGAATCCTCCATGCCAATGCACCGGAGATTGGCTTTGCCAAGGGCAATGGAAATCGTCCGCCGCGAAATCGGCTCGTCATCGACGGCCAGGATCAACATCGAGTAGGGAATGTCCTGCGGCAACTTGGTGAGACTGCCGAAGATCCCGTTCAGGCAATCCATGGCATGGGCGATGGTGCGCAACACCGAGGCAGTCATCTGGGTGGGCTTCTTGTGCAGGTCCTTGATCAAGGCGTCCAACGCTCCCGCAAGATGGGACACGCGGCTGAAACCGGTAATCCCCGCCAGGCTGGCCAGGGAGGAAACGGAGCCTTCCAAATCGTGCAGCAGCCTCAATTGGTCGGTGGCGCTGTTGCTCCTGAGCAGCGCGCCGACTCGCTCGCGCAATTCCGCCTGGATTTGCGGTGCGCGCCTCAGAAACTCAAGGCGGATCTCGATGCGGAAATCCGTCCCGGAGGAGGCGGTGGGCGGTGCGCCCGGCCTAACTATCGTCGGTCTTATTTCCTCCAACTCGGATGGATCCAAAAAGCGGTCGCTTTGGGCCGATTTCAGGTTCGCCTTGGCAAAAGTTGGGAGCGTAAGCGTCTTGGGAGGAGCCGGCGCGGCTTTAACGAAAAGGGGCGTCTTGGCCGGTTCGGGTGGAGGCGCGGGAACCCCCTTTTCCGCGGAGAAAGCCGGGCGCGTGGGAGCGGTTCCTTTTGAAGGGGGCAAATCCAAATCAAGCTTGAGTTTGGGCAAGACGGAGGTGGAGCGTTCTTCCGCCCAGGTTGGCGGTTCTGATGGCGCGGGCCGTGGCGGGACGGACGGCTTCTGCGCTGAGGATGGCGTTGTTTCATCCAAGGCTCCTTTCGGCAACGGGATGGTCCCGAACTTGGGCGTAAATCCGGTGTTTTCGCCGCTGAGCATCTGCTCGACCAACTCAAGGGCCAGGTTGGGCGTGCAATCCATCTTCGATACGCACTTGGTCGCCCCCGCCTTCCAAGCTTCCTTGGCCAAGTCCGGCCGATAAAAGCTGGACAGCACCAAAATCGGCACGCCACGGAAATCGGGCCAGGCCCGGATTTGGCGGATGACTTCCACGCCGTCAATGCCGGGCAGCATGATATCGACTTGGATGACGTCGGGCCTGAACACAGGGAGCATCTTCAACGCGATGGACCCTTCCTCCGCCGTTTCCACCTGGTAGCCGGACATTTCAAATTTGCGCCGGTAGATCGAACGAACGATCAGTTCGTCCTCGACAATCAAGATTTTTCTCATGATGTCATTGCCTAGAGCGGATGCTGGCGAAGATGTTCAAGCATAAATTTTCGAAGGGCCTCCAGTTGCGCGCCAACCTGTGCAAACCAGTCCGGTGCGCCTTGTAAATGGCCTTCCTTGGCGTTGTGCTCCAGGTGGCGCAGCGGGACCACCACGGCCGACATGCCGCAAGCCAGACTGGAACCGGCCAGCTTATGGGCGAAATGATCGACTTCCTTGACGTCGCCCGCGGCTATGGCCTTGCCCAGACCTGACATGATTTGGTCGGCCTGCCCGAAATAGAGATCGATCAATTCGCGCTTCAAATCGGCGTCGCCGTCGCAAGCGGATTGGAGTTGGTCCAAGTCAACCAAAGGTGGGGCGTCGCCGCCCTCTAAATGAGACGTAGTGTTCAATGGCTTTGATGTTGTCGAATGTAGGTGCCCACTTTATTGCGTGTCAATTCCAAATGGCGGTTGGCCCGTTCATACAATGCTTCCGCGTCGGTAAGCTTTCCCTCCTTGCCTCGCTTCTCCAACTCGCGTAACGGCGGCACCATCGCCGACATCCCGCACGCCAGGCTGGCGCCGACCAGTTTGTGGGCGAAATGATCCACGTCCTTGGCGGAACCGGAATTGATGGCGGCGCGCAGCCCGTTCATGAGGTCCGCGGCTTGCGCGAAATAAAGTTCCACCAATTCCTGCACCACTTTGGGATCATCGTTGGCCGCCGCTTCCAGCCGGTCAACGTCCAGCAGGGCTTCCCCGCCCACGGTTTCGGCCACCAGCACCTCCGTGTCTTCCACTTCGGTCGTGGTGGCGGGGGCGGCTTGCGAACGCATCAGCGCCGCCTTCAAATCGGTGATCTTGACCGGCTTGGACAGGTAGTCGTTCATCTGCGCCTCCAGGCACTTCTGGCGGTCGCCCTGCATGGCGTTGGCCGTCATGGCCACGATGTAAACCGGCTTGCCGCCCTCGGTCTGCTCGCGCCGGCGGATTTGCCGCGTCGCTTCGTAGCCATCCATCTGCGGCATTTGGCAGTCCATCAGGATGACGTCGTAACGGCTGCGCCCGCTGGCTTCCAGGGCTTCCAACCCGTTGCCCACGACATCGGGGCTGTAGCCAAGCTTGCGCAACTGGGCGACCGCCACCTTTTGATTGATGACGTTGTCCTCGGCCAGAAGAACGCGCAGAGGCTCAGGCTTCGAATCCTCGACGATAGGGGAAACCGGTTTGCTCTCGGCTGACTTCTTGGGCAGGGTGCGCATCCCGGTCAAACACTCGTACAAACGCGCCTGTTTGACCGGCTTGACCAAACAAGCGTCAATGCCCACGCGCTCCATCTTCGCGTCATCCATCAACTGGCCCAAAGAGGCCAAAATAATCAGCCGTGCATGAGAGAGACGTGAATCAGCCTTGATCACCTCTGCCAGGGAAATCCCGTTCATGCCCGGCATGTTCATGTCCATCACCACCACGTCAAACCGCTGCTCGTTGGCGTCCTGTAATTTTTCCAATGCTTCCTGCGCCCCCGCCGCGCTGGTGGCCCGGATGCCCCAGGCATGCATCTGATCCTCCAGGATGCGCCGATTAGTTTGGTTGTCGTCCACGATCAAGACGTGGAGGTTGCTCAAATTGGTCTGCTCCAACGCGACTTTGGCCGGCATCGCCTGCTTTTCAAACCGGGCCGTGAACCAGAACACCGAACCCTGTCCCGGCACGCTGGTGAAGCCGATCTGCCCGCCCATCAATTCAATCAACTGCCTCGAAATGGCCAGACCCAGGCCGGTGCCGCCGTACTTGCGGGTCGTCGAACTGTCGGCCTGGCTGAAGACCTGGAACAGCCGCGGTTGAATTTCCGCCGGAATACCGATGCCGGTGTCGCGCACCTCAAAACGCAAGTCCACGTGCGTTTGCGTCTCGGCCAGATTGGCGACCGAGACGACGACCTCCCCGTATTCGGTGAACTTGACCGCGTTGCTGACCAAATTGACAAATACCTGGCGCAAGCGCCCCGGGTCCCCGCGCAATTGCGTCGGCACGTCGGCCAACACGAATCCCGCCAGTTCGATGTTCTTCGATTGCGCGGTTTCCGCCAGCAACTCCAGCGAGCCTTCGATCGTTTCCTGCAAATTAAAGTCAATCGTTTCAAAAATCAGTTTGCGCGCCTCCACTTTGGAGAAATCCAGCACGTCATTGATCAACAAGAGCAACGATTCCGCGCTGCGCCGCACGGTCTCGGTGAATTCCCGCTGTTGCGACGTCAGGTCCGTCTCCGCCAGGAGGTTGGTCATGCCGATGATCCCATTCATGGGCGTGCGGATTTCATGGCTCATGTTGGCCAGGAACTCGCCCTTGGCCTTAACCGCCGCTTCCGCGTCGGTCTTGGACTGCCGCAAAGCCTCCTCCACCTCCTTGTAAGAACTAATATCCTTGATCGAACCGGCAAAACCACCGATCTCGCCGAGTTCGCCGGGGTCATATTGAATCGGCGCGGTGCGGCAGGAAACCCAGCGCACTTTGCCGCTGACCGAGAGAAGGCGAAATTCCTGGGAGAACTCCTTCCGTTCGCGCAGGGCCTGATTCCATTGTTCCAGAATTTTGTCCTTGTCCTCCGGATGCAGGGCGCGGATCCAATGGCTGCCCAGGCTGTCGGCGCAACGCAGGCCCGACATCTTCATCCAGGGCGCATTGCAATAGACCCATTGGCCCAGGCTGTCGGCCAGGAACACGCAGTCGGGAGCGGAATCGCCCAGGGTGCGGAACTTGGCTTCGCTTCTTTGCAGCAGGGCCTGGCTTTGCTTGAATTTGATGTTTTCCTGGTGCAGCGCCTCCAGGTGATCGGCCACTTCCTTTTCGATGGTCTCGTGCAGGATTTGTTCTTCGCCCTGGTGCAACGCCACGTCTGTCATCAGCCGCAAGCTTTCCCAAATCCACAGCGACAGCAGAGTGTCCTCAAACAACACCCAGCCCGTGAATTCAGCCCATCCCCACCGCGTGGCCCCAATACCGTCCACAACCGTTTGCACCCACTGCGCCAATATATGGTCCCCTGCCACCACCACCGTGGCCGAGGCCAGGACCCGCACGTCCCGATACGACGCCAGCGAGGCGAGCGCGCCAAAAATGAAAAAGTGCGTTTCAAAGCCGCCTCCAGTCAGGTAAATGAACAACGACGGCGTCAGCATCTGGCCCGCCGCGATGACGTGCCGGGTCAAGGCGTGCCCCGCGTAGCGCAACGCCAGGTAGAGCGGAAACAGGTACAGCATTCCCGCCAGAGCCAGCGCCGTCACCACCAATTGCAACGGCTGGTCGCCAGGCAAAACGCGGGGCGAGATGAGCGAAGCCGCCGCCACTGCCGCCAGCCATTCGAAGGCAATCAGCCAGGCAAACATCCGGTCAGTTTGCTTGTAGGAAGCCCCTTTCAGGGCGCAAAAGATCGTCTCGGCCCGTTCTTGGGCCGTATGCGTTCCGTCCGGCTTATCTGAGGCAGCACTCAAGATTAGAGCACATCTCGTAGCAAGTTTCACGCCTCGCTGCAATCTCTCAAATTTGAGAAAACCACCCTTGGTGGGGCAAAAGCTGCCGCTCTGCCCTGAACTCTTTTTCCATCAACGCGCAACGCCCATCCGCGCGTCCTTCCAGGCTCGTTCCGTCACGGGAAACATCGAAACGCGGAACTTGGTGCAACCATAGGGAACGAGGCGGATCGTGGTGGAGGCGGTTCCCCTCACCGGCTTGCCCGGCAAGTCTTGGAGATCGGTTGGCTGCCAGTCGAAGGATTGTGCAGCCACTTTCAACGTCACCGGCGCGGCCAGTGGCCAGTCCCAATGCGGGGGCATGGGCTTGTGTTCCACCACGATGCCGGCATCGCGCCGGGCGGCATCCGCATCGAGCGCGTATTGCCATTTCGCGTCGGCCACCGGCGTGTTCGGGTTCACATCGGCTATTGGCAGGCAGAAGAGCAAGGGGCCATAGAACACGCTCAGGTACGGCACGAGCCGCGGCTGGAAGTATTCCGAGGTCCGCCAATTAAAGTATTTGCGGTTGGCGGAGGGCACTTCCGTTGCGTATCCAGGGATGACCCGGGGCTTCATCGGCAATTGCAGCTCAACCACATCGTTTGTGCTCCAAATCCTTGTGATGCGCGCGAAACCCTTGCTGTCGCGCTTGGCCTGCACCTTGGAACCATTCACCGTAATCCGGGCATTCTGGCACCAGCCGGGAATGCGAAGGTAGAGCGGGAAAACCGCCTGCCGGGCCGGCTCGACCCGCATCCGGATCGTTTCGCCAAACGGATAGTCCGTGGTCGTGGCAATTGTCACAGGCACTCTGTCGCCCGCCAGCGCCGAGACCGTGCAAGGCCCGTATAAGGTCGCCGCCAACCCATTGTCGCGCGTCGCCATCCACGTGTGGATGATGTAATTAGGAATGATGCGATTGACTGCGCCGACACAGCAAAGCGTCCCCGGACTGCCCAGTCCGCTAAACAGAATGCCGTCCGGGGCCGGAGCTTTTGGCGGCGCCGCGGGCAGCCCATCGGCGCGCAGGCGATTGGGCGACTGGTAATAGCACATCGTCTGGAAATCGCGCGCCACCGGGGCCGCGCCGGCATTGAAAAAAGCGCGTTCCATCCGGTCGCCCCAGTCGCCCTCACCCTGGATGCGATACAGCCACGCGGCAGACATCAGCATGGCGGTCACGTCGCATGTTTCGGTCTTGCGAAAGGCGCCGATGCCCGAGGCCAGTTCCTCGCCGGAGGACACGCCGTAAGGAAGCGTCTGGCGGGCGTCCATGCACTTCCACGCGCCCAGCGTCGCCCCAAGCAGATGCGAGTCGCCGTTCCACGGATAGACGATAGCCGGCAAGCGGATGGCTTCGTAAACCATGACCATGTGGCCGGGCGCCAGTTGTCCCGTTTCCCAAGCCTGGAATTCCTTCGCCACCCCCGGCTGCGCAACGGCGCGCAGCGCACAGTCAAGAATGCGACGGTCCCCGCTGAACGAATACGTCTCCAGCATGGCGTCGAGATTGCACAAGCCGGTCACGTCGCCAAAATCCGCCCGGGCCATGTCCCCCTGATACCCGGCATACACTTTGACCAGCGCCTCGAGCACCCGCTTGTCGCCCGTGCCCTGGTACAGCCCCACCAGCGCGCGGCCCATGTGCGAATGCGCCCAGCCGTCAAAACCTTGCGGCTGGTAACCCCTTTTCCAGTAAATAAAAGAAGTGCCAGCTTCCGCCTTGTTCACGCCCTCGACCACGGGGTCCAGCCGGGCGCGAATCTTTTTGATCAACGCCTCGTCATGCAAGACAAGGCCGAGCCGGAGCGCCCCGTCCAGCCAATAGGCGCATTGTTCGAGCGGCCAGCCGGTGGTGCCATCAGCGCCCGCGTTGCGCGCATGGATCGGGATGCCTTTCCAACCGTCCGCAAAAGTCGGGTCCCGCTCGTCCAAATGCCCCGTGATCCCTTCGCGCGCGGACAAGGCCCAATCCCGCAGCCAGCCTTGCGGCTCCACCGCGCCAATCGGCAAAGGAAGGAAAGCCGGCTTGACCTCCGGTTCGCAGACCCGCGCATAAATGGGAGCACGCTCTGAAACTGTCCCGTCGGCAGCCCATGAGGTTTGGACCGCGCACAACAACAGCAAACCCCTCAGTCTTTTCATGTTCATCACGCAGATCAACTATCACCCACGAAGCAAAGCAACAAGCTCTTCGCAAGTTTCGCTGCCTCTCCGACCTTTTGAAATATGTGGCCGGGCCGAGCCGGGAGCCGTATTCAAATACCACCTTCCAAACCCAATGGTAGGGCCGGCGCTGCCGCGCCGCCCACTTCCTGTCTTTTCCAGATTCATCATTCACTCTCCCATCGGCAGTAAATCAATTGAATCCTTCTTCACCTAACCCACTTTCAATCGCACGCGAGAACAACCCAAATCCTCGCCTAATTCTAATTCGCCTTCAAGTTGAGACTAACTATCCAGGGCCACGCGCAAATGCTTCGCACGCGTTCTCGATCCGAGGCCAGCCGCGGGAGGCCCGTTTCCAAAGTCCTTACCACTCCGGCCATGTCTGAAAAGACCCGGTTGGGAAATTCCTTCTCGCGAATCTCCTCCCAGATATGTTCTTGGGGATTGAGTTCCGGCGAATAGCCCGGCAAGCGGTGCAGGCGGATATTCTCCGGCACGACCAACGCCTTGGCCACATGGGAACTGGCTCCATCCACGATCATGACCATGAAGTCTTGGGGGTGGGCAGTGCTGACCCGATCCAGGAATTGGCCCATCCGCTCAGTATTCATGACCGGGCAGATCATCCAATCCAATCCGCCTTCCAAAGGGCTGACCGCCCCATAGACATATTGAAACTGTCTTTCATAGCCGTTGTCCACCACCGGCCGTTGCGGCGCGGGCGACCAGCAGCGCCGAATTCGCACCATGCGGCCAAACCGAGCCTCGTCTTGAAACATCAACCGGACGTGACGCCCTTTGACCACGTCAGGGCGGAGGAGGGCCTCCAGCACTTCCGGGAGTTTTTTTTCCACTCCTCCTGAACCGCAGGGTCGCTCTTGGGATGGCGTGTGTCCGGGGCCACCTTGCGCCAGCCATGCCGGGCCAGGAGGCGGTAAACCACCGATGGTTTGACCGGTTGGCCAAGCTGTTGCGCCAGGGCCGCCCGAATCGGGGAAACGACGACCAGGTTGCCGGCGGCGGCGCTTTCGAGCCAAGGATTTAAGAACGCGCGTTCTTTCTCCGGGGTGAGAAGGGACTGGCGGCGTCCGCCCCAGTTGCGCGAAGGGTGCGGCCCCGCCGGCTTGCTCCGGCGGAAGGTGCTTTGAAGTCGCGCCACCGTCGCGCGGCCCACACCCAAGACGGCGGCTGTTTGTTCGAGGGTGGCGCCGAACAATGCCGGCAGAAGAACCGCCTGACATTGTCGCAGGGACTCGACTGAGGTTGAGGTTGCGGCGGTCCGTTGCGCCCGCTTTACGACGATTGAATCAATCTGACGTGGTCTTGCCATGCCAAGACTCTACCACTATTCGTCTCATCTTGAAAGCGAATTAGAATAAGAAGGCTGGTTTCATGGCCCGGGGAGCACACGCGCCCTCGCGTGTCGCGGTCGGCGCCCCCGCCGACCGCATCTTTGATACTTATAGACTTGCCACGGAGCGCCCAAGCCCGCGTCTTTGGGGAGCGCGGTCGTCCCGACCGCCGCCTTCGGCGTCCCGCCGAACGCTCTTCCGCTGCATTTTTGGCGCCTTAGGCAAGGATCAGGAACAAAAACACACCTTGACAAGTCTGCCCCGAGCGGATAAAAACAAAACTGCGGCAAGCAACGACGACCACCCGAGCCGGCGGTTGAAGATGGGCCACTACAGCCCGTTCAGCCAGGCGGCGAATCGGATGCCTCGCAGACAGGGCCGGAAGCTGGAGAAATTGAGAGAAATGTTAATGCAATCAGACGCGTGAGATAGAACGAAAAATGAAAACGGTCATAATTCCAGGACCGACCACACGGCCTCCTCTGGCGATGGGCCGCTGGGGCCACGTCGCCCAACTGCCAAAAGGAAAGGCAAAAAGTGCAAATATCAAGGACTGACACCGGCAAGGTGCGCGTCATCACCGAATACATGGGAGGCGGCTTTGGCGCGAAATTCGGCCCCGGTGTCGAGGGCGTGCTGGCGGCCCGCCTCTCGCGCGCGGCCAAAGCGCCCGTGCGCCTGATGCTGACCCGTTTTGACCAGGCCCTGGCCGTGGGCAACCGCCCCTCCAGCTTTCAGAAAATAAAGCTCGGTGCCAAGGCCGATGGCACTTTGCACGCCTTCCAGTTGGACAATTACGGCACGGCGGGCATTGGCGGCGGCTCCTCGGAGGGCGGCAGCAGCGGCGTTGAAATTCCCGCCCCCTACATTTACAAAGTCCCCAACGTTCGTGTCAAACATGCTTCCGTCGCCGTCAACGCCGGCTCCGCCCGCGCCTTTCGCGCGCCCGCCAATCCGCCCGCCTCCTTCGGCATGGAATCGGCCATGGACGATCTGGCGGTCAAGCTCGGCCTGGACCCGTTGGAACTCCGCCTCAAAAACGATCCCAGCCCCGTCCGCCGCCGTGAATACCAACTCGCCGCCGAGAAGTTTGGCTGGAAGCAAGAATATCGGAAACCAGGCTCCTCCCCAGGCCCGCTCAAAATCGGCGTCGGCTGCGCGGGCGCCAGTTGGGGTGGGGGAGGCAATCGCCGCACCCAGGCCGAAGCCGAAATCCAGCCCGACGGCGGCATCGAAGTCCGTTTGGGCGTGCAAGACCTCGGCACCGGCACGCGCACCGTCATCGCCGTCGTGGCCGCCGAAATCCTTGGCCTCAACCCCGCTCAAATCACGGTCAAAATCGGCGACACGCGTTTTCCGCCCGGCCCGGCCAGCGGTGGCAGCACCACCTGCGCTTCGATCTCCCCGGCCGTCTTCGACGTCTGCGCGCAAGCCTTGCAACAATTGCAAACCCAGGCCGGCGTGCCCGACGCCCGTGGCGAGCATTGGCCGGCCGCTTGCAAAAAGCTCGGCACCAACCCGCTCGTCGTGCATGGCCAATGGCAGGAGGGCCTTTCCTCCAGCGGCGCCGGCGGCGTGCAATTCGCGGAAGTGGCCGTGGATGTCGAAACCGGCCTGGTCACCGTCAAGAGGATTGTGTGCGCGCAGGATTGCGGCCTCATTGTCAATCAAAACACACTCGAAAGCCAGGTCAACGGCGGCATCATCATGGGCCTGGGCTACGCCCTTTACGAAGAACGGGTCATGGATGATCTTTCCGGCGTGGTGCTCAACCCCAATTTGGAAACCTACAAATTGCCCGGTTTGGCCGATGTCCCGCAAATCGACCTCATTCTGCTCAACATGCCGGAGCGCGGCGTCATTGGCGTGGGCGAACCCGTCACCATCCCCACGGCCTCCGCCATCGGCAACGCCGTGGCCAACGCCTTGGTGTAAAAAGCCGCGAGGTTTAGGAAGAGTGGACAGAGGTTTGGGAATCTGAGGCTTTTCTTTGCGCCGCCTGGCTGGACGGGAAATGGCGATTCATTGGGCTTGCAATGGCGTTTCCTGGCTCCTCTTAGCCGCTTTTCCATTATGGGTTGGTTAGGAAACTCCAGCAGGCGGCGTTGCCGTCGGTGGGGAGGAAGCTGGGCAGGACGCTGGCCCAGGCGGGGACGGGGAGGTCCACGACGGTGGGGCCGACGCCGGTGTAAGTGAAGGCGGTGACGGGATCGGGCAAAGGGTTGGGGGCGGGCTGGAAGATGTATTCCTGCCAGTCCCAGGTGTTGAAGGTGTAGCCGGCGGGGCAGATGATGGCGACCTGGCATTTCTGGATTTGCCAGACGTATTCCTGGGCGCCGAGATAGGTGCCGGCGGCGCTCATGGCGCAACGGGAAAAGCCCAGGATGCCAGGCAAGGTTCCGGTGAAGACGACGGGGTTTTGCCAGTATTGGGTGGAGGTGGTGCCAAGGAGGCCGGTTTCATCCTGTCCGTATTCCCAACTCAAGGTTGTGTTCCAGGGGACGGTGGTGATGTCCAGGGCGATGCAGGCGGCGAGGGCGGTCTCGAACATATCGACCGGGGTGGAATAAGTGATGGTCGTGCCGCGTCCGCTGTGAAAGGAGACGTAACGGGTCAGGAAGCAGGGGCCTAGTGTCGTGGATTCGCTCATGCTAAGAAAGCGGGGGTAGTCACGGCTCGACAGAGTCTTCCATCCTCCGTAGCAGAGCTACTGCGGAGGACGGACGCCCTACCGTTTTTTAGTGGGGTTTGCTGCATAGGAAATAGACGGTTTTGATGACGGGGGTGGCGGTGGGGCTGGACATGTAACAGACGCTCATGGGCTGGACCCAGAGTTGATAGCCGCCGCAGTCGCTGACGCTTAGGCGGATGCAGGCGCCGAGTGTGCCGCCGCTGCCTGCGGCCATGAAGATGGTGGCGTCGGTGGGGAAGGGTATTCCTGATGCGCCGATTTCGCTTCCGGCCTGCGCACCCCAGTTGTGCTGACCGCTGGCGCGGCTGTCGATGGCGACGCCGGGGAAGCCTTGGTTGTAGCCGACGCCTAGGCCGGCGGGGTTGGCGGCGATGTCGGCGATGTTTTGCGGGAAGAGTTGTTGGGAGACGGATTTGGGGCCGTGGGCGGGGTCGGCTTTGGCGACGTCGCGTCCGAGTTGGGTATTGTTGGTGCCGGCGGCGTTGGCGAGGTTGGCTCCATTTAGGTTATACCAACGGGGACCACGGTTGACTCTGAGTCTTTCAACAAAGTCCTTAGCTCCGAGGTGAGCGGCTGGTCCGAAAGTAATCGTAGTGCGTCCGCTGGTGAGATCGTAACTGACTTGTTGAACCATCGCCTGCATGGTTGCCCACTCTCCCAGACCGCCACTGAGATTGAGATTGTTGCCGATGGGACAGGCGTCGGTGATTTCTGTTTCCTGGATGGTGAACGTGCCTTCATATTGTGGGATTTTTGCGATGTTGTAGATGTAGCCGGCGAGGCCATACGGGATGACTTCGCCGGCGGTTATGTTTTCATTGGTGTAAGTGCCGCCGAGCAGCGTGACGAGGGTGACGGTGGCGTGCTTGATGTGCTGCGGAACGGTGGCCAAAGGGACGGCGGTGGGCGCGCCGCTGACGATGGCGCTGGCGTTTTCGGTGCCGGTGAATTGGACGGTAATTTTAGCGTTGATGCTCTGGCAGGCGGCGCCGCCGCCACTGAGCATCCAGGAGGCGACCTGGCCGCGCGTGAGCAAGTAGTTGTAGCCGATGCCGGCGCCGATGTTGGGGGTGAGGTCGGCGCCGGAATCGTCCACGATTTTGACGGCGGAGCCGGTGTAGAAGGCGAGGTTGGTGATGTCGGCCAGTTCGGGGAAGATGGCTTTCCAGAAGGGGAGGGAAGAGCCGCTGTAGAGGCTGGGGTCGCGCAAATCCACGCCAATGGTATTAAAGGTGCAGGTGTCGTAGGACATGTTGGCGCCTTCCATGTCGATGGTCTGGGCCACGGCGCCGAAGTCGCGCCCGGCGGCTTGCAGGGCCTGCATGGGGGCGCTGTTGGCGGCGCCGCCGACATAGACAGGGCTGCCAGTGGCGAAGGTCTGGACGGTGGTCAGGGCGCCAGTGAGGCCGATGCCCTCGACGAAGCCCGCGCCGGTGTCGCCGGCGATGTCGTGGATGACCTGGGTGTATTGCAGCGCGCCCCAGGTGCCGGTGATGCGGAACATGAGGTCGATGGCCGAGGGGATGAGGTCGTCGCGCTTCTTAATCTTAAATCCAGCGTTCATAAGACAAAGTAGAAAGCTGAAATGGATCCAGTCAGTTTTCTGCTTTCTGCTTTCTGCTTTCTGCTTTTCATGGGGTGAGGGGGAGTGTGACGGCGGGCAATTGGTCGCGGGTGCTGACGTGCAGGGTCGGGGGCGTGGTGGTGTAATCGAACCAGATGACGGCGTCGCCCATCGGGCCGATCCAGCGCAGCATTTTGCGCATGGCTTCGGCGCAAGTGATTTCGTTGACGCTGTCGAGCGGGGCGCGCAGGACGGTTTTCATGTTGGCGGTGGCGCCGTTTTTGCCCGCAACCTGATAGACGCTGGCGATGTAGTCGGGGATGATGAGGTTGGTGCCGGGGGTGGCGTAAAGGTCGTAATTCGTTCCATCCACGGCCGTGAGCGCGTCACATTGGAGTTGGGGCGCGCCATAATCGGTGGTGGTTTGGGCGATGACGTAGCCGATGATTTGGGCCAGGACCTGGCGGATGGACATGAGGTTGGTGGCGGCGGTGCCGGGGACGGTGTCCTGGTCGCCGATCAAGGCGGTCAGGCTCTGGCCGAGGATGACCTGGCTGCGCCAGTCGGCGACGTTGGCGACGCCGTTGTATTGGGCGGCCAGCTGGCGGAAGACAAGGCGCTCGAAGAAGAATTCCCAGGGTCCGGCGAATTTGAAGTCCAGTTTTTCCAGGTTGGGCGAACCGGTGCGGAAGGTTTCCACGCGATAGCCAAGGAAAAAGGTTTTGCCGCCGGTGAAACTGGTGAGGCCGGACGGCGGGACGCCGCCCGGAGCGACCGGGACGGTCGCGCTCCTAAGAATGCGGATTGTGATTTGACTGCCATAAGGGATGGGATCGGCCACGTCGGCCGGGAGCAGCATGTCGCAGGCGAAATGGTCGTGGCATTGGTTGGAGACTTCGCGCTGGGCGGTGGAGATGTTCCAGTCCGCGAGCGGCCGCTCTACTCCGCCGTAAGTTAAAGTGGTGAAGGTCATGGAATAGGGAGGCCACGGATGAACACAGATTGACACAGATAAAGAACATGGTTTTGCGCCGCTTTCCTATCTGTGTTCATCTGTGTTAATCTGTGGCTCACGTGCTTAATAACTGGCATGGATGTCGCCCCAGGCGGTCCAATGGGTCGCGGTGGAATTGGGCGGGGTGATGTTGATCTTCCAGCCGGTGAGGCTGGAGTAACGGGTTTTGGTGACGCTTCCAGTGCCGGTGGTGGAGGGATCGCTGGCGCTGACTTGCTGGCCGGCGCCGACGCCATTGTTGGTGAAGCCGCACGCGCCGATAGTGGTGGAGTAAATGGTCACCGTGCCATCGGGCGATTGCCCGTAGAATTGCCAGTTGACATAGACGAATTGGTTTGTGCCAGCCCCAAGGGCAAAGGGCCACGCATTGCTGATGAACGGGGTGGTGGAGGCGGCGCTGCTCTCCAGATCGACGGCGAATTTGCACCACAGATTGGAAGGGGAAAGCCAGTTGCTTTCGAGGATGGTGACTTGCGGGGAGGGGGCCAGCGCGGACAGGGAGAGGACGTGGTTGCTGGGGGTGAAGAAGTTCACGCCGGAACCGGTGCCAAGGGTGATGCTGGGGGTGGCGATGGGGCCGTTGAGGTTGACGACGTCGTCGGTGTAGTCAATATGAAAGGGAATGGTGCCGCGCGTCCGATTGAGCACATACCAGCCGGTGGTGTCCTGGTTCGTTTCCCAGATGTCCGTGCCCGCGACGGCCGTGACCTGGTAAGAGCCTTGCAAATGCCCTGAGTTGTAGCGGGTGAAGCCCTCGGCGGCATTGGTAATCGTCAACGAGGCGATGGGACCGCCGCCCGCGACGGAGGCGTTGAGGAGGTTGCTGTTGACGCTGAAGAAGGTGGTTTCGTTGGAGGGCAGGGTGTTGTCAGTGCCGAGCATCATGGTTTTGTAGGCGGAGATGCCGGCGCCAAGGCAAAAGCAGAAAATGGAAAGTAGAAATAGGGAAAGGGGAATGGATCGGATCGGCGAGTTGAGGAATTTATTTTTCATTTCAGGTTTCATATTTCTGCTTTCTGCTTTTCAATAGAGGGTGTCGGACAACTGCAAAGTGGGGACGCCGGAGTCGTTGTAGATAGCCAACGTGCGCCAGCCGGCGGCGGTGGCGTCGTAGAGTTGCGGGACCGGGATCCCGGCCACGGTGAACATGCGGAAGCCCGGCGAAGGCGGCACGCTGGCGGTGGAAATGGGGCCGTCACGCACGGTGATCGGGCCGTCCAGGGCCGTGATGATCTTGGCCGGGCTGTCGGTGGTGGCCACTGTGACGCGAAGCCAGAAGTTGGCGCTGGCCTGGCCGCCCAGGCTGATGGCGGTCTGGGCGTTGGGGAAGACGAAGGCGGCGTGCGGGGCGGCGCTGGCGGCCGTCCATTGCGGGCCGGTGAGGGTGAGATTCATGGAGGCTGCAAGGACGGTGCAAGCCATTTGCGGGGCGGTGGTGTCGTTCTCGGAGAGAAAGACCTGGCAAGTGACGGAAGCGACGTTGGCAAGGGACGTAAGGAGCGCGCCGGCCTGGCCTAAGCCGATGTCGATTTCGATGTCATCGCCGCGATAGAAGCTCGGGGGCTGGGAGTTGCGGTTGAGGTCGTTCAACGCGCCGGGCGCGACGAGGTCGCAGAAAAGCCGAATTGGTAATGGACTGAGGTTCATATCATTTTTTGGTAGGGTGAGACTCTGTCGAACCCTGACTAGATAGATCGAGTCACAGCTCTGCGGAGCATCGCCCTGCCAGGATGGATTGTGTTTTTCATGGTGCGGACTGCCACGCGCCGTTACCGCAGATGCTATATCGAAAATTGCAGCTCAGGCCCGCGTGCTGGGTGCAATCCACCGATTCCACCACCGCGTTGGGCAAATAACGGGAGACAATGCCGGTGGCGCTTTGGTTGCTAATGGCGATTTCGCCTTGCACTGGCACGTTGTCTGGATGAAAGGCGATAAAGGCGACGCAGGCCTCCACGGTCTGGAAACTGCGTTGCACCGTGAAAGCCAGGCGATTCTCCAAATTGAACCGCGGCGCGTTCAGAAGGTAGGCCGCCCGGAACAGCGGGGATTTTTGCCCGGCGCGCCTCTGTTTGTTGACAAATCCCTCCCGCACCTGGCCGCCCGTGCCGGCGGTGAAATTCGCGCCCAGGACAACGCTGACGGCGTCATCCGCCAGCACGAAGGCAGCCGAACTGCCTGTGGGTGTGATGGTAATTTTCACGATTCGAAATGCATGGCCAGGAACCGGCGGCGGTCCTCCATGTCGGCAAGCGAACAATTGAACTGCACGCGCACTTTTTCGCGCAAGCGCCGCAGCGCGCGCGCCTCGATGCTCGTGATCATCGACGGCGTGCAACCGCACCAGGCCGCAATGTCCTCCGCCGTAAACCCGGCGCACGGCGGAGCGGCCGCCGAGAGGAGCGCCAAACCGAGATCAATGCGCTCGGTTTTTGCGCCGTTATTATGCGGCAGCGCCGCTTCGCAATCAGTTTCGCTACGCATACTTCAGGCGAGGGTTAAGGCCGCTTGCACAGGCGCGCCGCCGCCGGCGATGCCCAGCGTGCTGACCCAGCCCAGTTCGCCCAGGCGCAGCGGCTTGCCGCCGAAGACGTAACCGGCGGTTTTGAGCGCGGCGTTGCCAAGGGTGACAATCATGTTGCTGCTCCCGCTAATGACGAGGTTGGCGGCGTTGGCCGAGAGGCGATATCCCCCCGCCGCGCCGGCGCCTTGGGCATAAAGGGCGGCGTCGATCTGGGCCATCGTCGGACCAATCGGTTTGCATTTGGCCATGACGCGGTAACTGCCCAGCCTAAAGGCGCGCGTGCGGCCTTGGATAGTCACCGGCTCCAATTTGAGTTCGTGCGTCAGCGTCCATTTCTCCTGCGCCTGGAAGTTGGCGAAGCCGCTCACGCTGCCCCACGCAGCGGTGAATTCCTGCCGGCCCAGCATCGCCGTGCCGGGAACGGCCGGATTGCCGTAGGACTGGCCGCTTTGCAGCGTGTAATAGCTGTTGCCATTGCCGGCGCTGTCGCCGTTGCCGATGACGCCCCATATTTCCATCCGCCCCAGCACCGGCCCGTCCACCCCCAATTCCAAGTCCGGCATCTTGCCGATCAGGGCGCTGGTCAGGGTGACGACGTCCCCGTTATTGCTGTTCCAGGCGCACGTCACATCGGCGCTGCCGGGATAAGTCGTGCCGACCGCGGCGCTGAGGTACGGAAACAGTGTTGATAGAGCCGCGGTATCGTAGAAAAGAGGCCGGCCCGTGGCTTTGACAATCATATCTTTATATATTTCGTCCGTCGTTCCGTAAAGAGACGTTTCGATCACATCCGTGACCAAAGCCGTTTCGACGGTCGAATCCTCGGCGAATTGGATTGTGTGGCCGTTGAAAGTTGCGTAGGCCGGCCCGCCTGTGAGTGTGGATCGTGTTACGGACATATTTTTATTGGGTTTTGGTGGGGTGAGACTCTGTCGAACCCTGACTGGGTTGGATGATTAGGGTTCGGCGGAGTCTCACCGGGTCATTTGGTTCATGTGACGGTTGCGTTATCAATCATGCTGCCGATGAGGCCGGCTTTGTAGGCGGCCGTCCGGACAACTGTGCCGCTGGGCACGGTGAAAGGGACCGTGTAAAGAACGGCGTTTGCATTGCCTGCGCCTGGAAAACTCCCGTCGATGGTATAATAAATCGCACTGCCGCCGCCGGGTTGCTGATCAGTCAACGTCACCGTTTCGGCGGCGGCCGACGCGGCGGGAACCAGTGTCCGCGTCAAGGCGCTCAAAGCAAAAGTGGCTTGCACCGTCACCGCCACCGCAAGGAACGGCACTCCTTCCGGCACGGCTTGGTATTTGTAAAACTCCGGCCCCGCGTAAAAACCCTGCATCGCTCCGCCCAGATAGAACAACTGAAACGTCTGCGCGATATTCACCGCGATTTGCTCCACGCTCAAGCCCGTCCCGTGCGCGCCCTGGTTGACGGACGGTTGCACCTTGACGATGAATTTCTGTTCCAGCGTGCAAACCGGACCCGCCGTTTCCGCCATCGCGCCCTTCAGCACCGGCATAAGGACTTCAATGCTGGCGCCGCCTTTGCCGTTGCGTCCGGCCAACCCGGCCAGCGCGCGGTTGACTTCGCTGTCCAATCGCTTGTCGCGGATTTTGAAGATGGCGATGTCTTTAAACCACGGCTCGCTCAGGAGCTTGTAATAAACGTCCGGTTGCACCGACTCTATTTGGGAGGCCAGATTCATGTTTCTCCAAGTTTGTCAAAGGCATGTGTGTCCAGGCGGTGGCCGTGGCGGAAGGCTTCCATCCGGAAACTGGGGCCGCTCACGCTTTGCGCTTGGGTGGGAATTTCAACCTTCTCCTTCCCCTCGCGGATTTTTTCCAGACGCTGGACCGCCTGGTCGTACTGCGCCCGGCGGAATTCGCTCTGCAAATCCGTCTTCGGCAGGCTGCAAAACCATTTCCAGCGCACCAGCGCGATCGCATCGGAGCGAATTTGGTCCGGCACGCTCCCGCTTGGCCCGATCTGGTTTCCGCCCACCAGGATTTGTGCCTGAATTTCCGCCGTCACGGTGGACAATATGGCGGACAGGATCGACGTGCTGCCCTGGATCGTATTCAGGGCGGTGACTTCATCCGGCAGGATTTCCGCCGTGATGTCCGTGGTTGCTAAACTCTTCCAAGGCATAATTTCATTTCGGTAGGGTGAGACTCTGTCGAACCCTGATTGGATCGACAGCCACAGCTCGACGGGGCCTCGCCTGATCTTGTTGGCATGTTTTGGCATGACGCCGGCGCGGCCAGGGGAACAGAACCGCGCCGGCGCGTATTTCACGCGCGGCAAACTATGGCGCGACGTATTGTGTTAGCGTCACCGTGATGTTGCTGCCAGTGGCGTTGGTTATCGTATAGCCAAGCGCCGTGGCCGGCTCCCATGACGCCGCCGGAATGCTCGTGGAGACGAGTGTGTTCGTGACATACGGAATCGTCCACGTCAGCAAGGGATTCGTGCTGAAGTTGGTCCCGTAACGCCCGCTCAATCCGCCGCTGGAGGCGTTGGTGTCGTACGCGGGGTAAACGTAGATGACCAGGTTGGACGACTGCGTGAACTTGTTCGAATTGATAATCGAGCAGCTAAGGCCAATAGCGTGCGCTCCGCTGAACGGAATGAACGTCACGTTACTCGCCGCCACTGCCGGCGTGGCCGTGTTGGTCAGGATCGCGCCCGAGGCCGGCAAGGATTGCCCGTTGGTCAGCAGTTGGCTGCTCAAGACCGGGTAAACGCGCGGCGTGACCTGCGTGGTAGCTTGGGAAAAGGCTGAAGGCTGAAGGCTAAAGGCCAAAAAAGCCAATGCCGGCAGGACGACAGCCAAACGGACGTGGTGCAAGAATTTTTTCATATCATGTTCGTTTTCGTGTTTTGACTGGCCACTGGTCACCCACCGTCGCCGGGCTATGGAGGGGCAGGCTGACCACTGGCCACTATTTTTAGTTGACCGCCACTTGTTGGATTCCCGTCGTGTGTTGCACGTGCAGGTATTCGTAGTTCTCCACCGTCAAGGCGATGAGCTTGACCCCCACGTCCGAGACATACACCGCGTAGTCGCCGCCGCCGCAAGCCGCGTTGGACACGTGCCGCACCAGGTTGCTCGAATCCATCGGGCCATCAGCCTCGATGCTGGTGAACAGCAGCACATTGCTGCCGATGATCTCCTGCTTGGCCGTCCCGGTGGCCTGCTGATAACGCTCCGCGTTAATGATGCACCGCTCCACTCCGACTGCCGTCGCCACTTGCTCCTCCGTGAACTGCCCGGCGCCGCGCCAATGCGCCGGCCGTGAGCTGATTTTCGTAGGCGTTCTGCCGTTTGAGCGCCGCCTGGTCGCCATAAACCGCCACCAACGGATAGAATCCGGTGGTGTTGGCCAGGTTGATAATGTCCTGCTTAATCTCCAGATCGGGATTGCTGCCCGCGTCCCACGTCGTGTTTGACACAATCGCCGCTGTTTGCAGCAGGGAGACGGCTTCCAGCACCGTCGCCCGCATCATCAGGTCCAGCAGCCACTTGGTGTGGACTTGCTGCCATTCCGGCTTGTCCTTCAACTGATCCCGGTCAAGTAGAACGGTCAAACCGCGATTGGGCACTTGCAGGTCCACCTTCGCCGCCACCCGTTGCCGCACCCGCATGAAGTCCGCCAGCGCGCTGCGTTTCACCTTGGTGTAATCGACCGTCTGCCACGGCTCGTTTTCGTCATAGATGGTCAGTCGCACGATGCGGCTGTTGCTGGGCCGGGGCGGCGACAGCACGTCGCGCAATTGCCGCAACCGGTTGCCCACCATGCCGTCGTAACTGATGGCGAAGGTCGTCAATTCCTCGATGTACTCCGACTGCCGCAGCAGCGAGTCGTTGGCCAGGCACACCTGCCCGTGGTGCGCCCCGACGTTGTTGGAGGCGACGGCGTTGGGCGCAAAATCGTTGCCCAACACCACGCCCAGCGATTCAAGTGCGGCATGGCGCGCCGCGTTGGAGAGAACAATGGGATCTTTCATGTCTATTTTCATGCTTGAGATTTGTGGTTTCAGTTCGGTCACTGCGTCACCTGATAGGCAAAGCAGGGAATGTAAGTGATTTCCTGGCTCGCCCCGCCCACCGTCTTGGTCGCCCGTCCGATGACCCAGAAGGTTCCGTGGCCCGCGGTGACCAGATCGCCCACCAGCCCGTTGGCGGCGGAATAGACCAGATTGTCAATCGTGACCGTGCCGGCGGATAGACCCAGCAGCGTGCCGATGCGGGCCCCGAACCTTTCGATGTCCAGAAAATCGCCTAATTGGTAAGGCGCGTCGGGGGAGACCCCCAACGGCAGGCTGGCGCCGTCGGCCAGGGACGCGTAGTATTGACTCGATCCACGCTTGTAGATCAAATGCTTGCTCGCCACCGGCAGGGCGTTGGCCGGATCGATCTGGAGCGTTTCCCGTCCGTGCTCGAAGGTGCCTCCCAGCTCGTTGGCCAGGGCGAGGCCGCGCGGTCGGCGCGGCGCGAAGCGATCAAAAACGGCTACCATGGCCGCTCCGATCAGGCTGAGAATGATTCTGAATTTTTTCATATTGTTTGGAATGCTGTGGTGTTTCGGTATTCTTCCTTCTTCCTTCCTACTTCCTGCTTTCTTTGTGTCGTTCGTCGAATTCCCGCTGGCGTTTGAGGACCGCCGCCGCTTGCTCGCGGCGCAATCCCTTGGCCATTTTCTCGGCGATGACAATTTCGTCGGCGTCGGCCTGCTTTTTGACTGCTTGGAATTCGGCAACTTTGGCTTTGAGGGCTGCGTTTTCCGCGGCCAGATCGGTCGCCGTCGTTTGCTGCGTAGTTTCTTTGGGCATGGGATTTGATGTTGGTGGGTTCAACGGACTTTGAGCTTCTCGGCCAGGCCGGGATTGTGTTGCATGACCGCGTGGTGGGCTTTGACCGGGTCGGTTTCGCCGCTTTCCTTCATGTGCCTTTCCACCGCCGTGCAGTATTCCTCCCGCGCGTCGCCGCTGGCCCCGTGGTTGGAAAGAACCTTTCCGCTCTCGGCGCTGCTGGCGGTCTTGAAGCGGGTGGCCGCGTCCAGCAGCGCCGCCGAATCACGGTCAAAGTCCGCCGTGTTCTCCAGCGCCTGCACCCGGGCCGGACGCTCCGACACCGCCAGTTTGCCTCGGGCGATGGCCAGGTCCACCACTGCGGCGGCGCGTCCTTTGCGCTCGGCTGTGGCTTGGGCTTTGAGGACGCCGTTCTCGTTTTCCAGCGCGGTGCTGCTGCATTGCAAATTTGAAAGCCGCGTTTTCAAATCGCTGTTCTCGCCGCTCAGGGCGCCATTCTCGTTGCCCAGCGCCTCCGCCTCGCCGGCGGCGGAGGCGTGGAGCTTTTGCAGGGCAGCGAGAACCTCGGATTCGGCCGGGTTGTTGGCGTTGGCGAGTGTTGCGCCGTTGGCCAGCAGCCAGCCTGCGATCAATTTCATGTCGGGTTCTTTTGTTGGGTTCTGTTCTTGGGTTGGCCCGGCGTGTCTGGCGTTGGCCAGCGATTCCACGCCGGAAATATTCGGATGGGCCGTCAGGCCCGCGGACAAAAGCTTGAAAGGCCGCGCCAGCACTGCCCCGCCGCGCCGCCCCACCGGTTGCACGTACCAAAGCGCGCTGGGATACTTGCAACCCTGGCGCTCCACCGCCTCCGCCCCGGCTGGCGTCAAGACGAAATGCGCCTCCAGCCCCCGCTCCGTCTTGCGCACCTTGTCAATCGCGCCGATGATCTCCTTCTTCCCGCCGCCGCCGGCCGTTTCGGGCGAGTAGTCACCCAGGTCGGGATGGCCCTTGTACACGGGGATGCCCACCACTGCCCGGCGGATGCGCCGGAACAGGGAATTCTCCCGGCTCAGAAGCTGGTCGGCCGATTCCTGGTCCAGCACCTGGATGAAGCGTTCACACTGAACCGTGCCGTTCTTCTTGACATATCGCGTCTTGGGATGCTCGCCGAAGGGGGCGATCAACGCCCAGCCTTCCTCGTCCAATGTGCCTTCGTTGGCCAGCAGAATGATGTCCTCGTTCATGTTCAACGTTTCCTTTTTAGGGTTCGGGGTTTGGCGCGGGCCTCGTTGCCGCCGCGTTGAAAACACCGGCCGCATCCACCTGCGGATCGGGCATCTCCACGCTGGCGGTCTGCGGATTGCCAGGCCGCTCCGCCCCTGCCCCGATGGGAGCCGTCGCCGAAACAGCCGGGAGGGCTGGCTTGTGTTGGTGGGATCGTGATTCGCCACCCTCCCGGCCGGTGGGGTTGCTTGGTGGGAAAGTTTGCAGGCACGGCTCTCCCTCCACCGGCGCCGACCAGCGAAACCGCTTGTAAGCTTCTTTAAGGCTGATGCGCAGGCCCATCGGCGCCAGCGTCCGCGCGCTCCTCAAATCCTGTTCCGCGTTCTCATCCAGCGGCGGCAATATCGTCATCCAGGCGCGCGGTTCTCGGTCAAATATATAGCGTAGGATCGGGCGGTCCACCCGCTCGTTCAGATACCCCGTCGCCCACGCCGCGTCCCGCGCCAGGAATATGCCCGACTCCTCCTTTTGCAGACTGGCCCCGATGATGTTGCGGCCGGCCCCCGGCCCGCCCACCCTGCTGTTCGTGGCCAGGTCGATGCCGCGATAGCACTTGGCGTAAAGCCGATTGACCTGCTCCAACAGCGGCTCGAACGGCAGCGCGGCTTTGGCCGGCGCGTCGAGAAATTTGAACCGCATGCCCTCGTTGTGCAGGCAGGCCCCGTCATTGGCCATTTGCCGCAAAGCCTCCGTCGCTTCCTCCCACGCCGCGTCGCCCTTTTGTGCGCCGGTGACAGCTTCCAAAAAACCGCCGCCGTAACGCTGGCAAAACACCATCCAGTCGCGCAGCGAAAGATTCTTCAGCACGTATGCCAGGCTGAGTGAGCGCATCCAGCCCATGCCCACCACCGTCAGCCATTCCCCCTGCAGGCAGGGCTGGCCATAAACGTCAAATATATGTTTTAGATACCCCAGGTAGCCGCGGCGGCTTTCAAAAAACCAGATCGGCGTGTGCCGGAATTCCGCCGTCACCTCCCCTGCCGCCGGGTTGTCGCTCCGCAACAGCATCTCGTGCGCGCTGTAGTAATGGGAATGGGCCGAGGCCATCTGGTAAAGCAACTCGCTCACCCCGCCGGACACGTCCTGCTCCAGCGCGCAAGTCGTTCGCAAGTGCTGGTAAAAGTAAGTCAGCGCCTCGGCGTGGCGGTCCCCCTCGCTGCTGCCGTCCGAGACCACCCGCCAATCCAGGCCCGCCAAATCGGACGCCCGTTTGTCCGCGTTGACCGCCAGTTCTCCATCCCGTTCCATCATGACTTCCCAAATCTTGCCCACTACACGCATCTCGCCGATGCGGAAGGCATTGAGGTTGGACGCCACCCAATCCATGTTCAGATTGGGCATGGGCGAGAAACGGAGCCGGATGGCCCACTCGATGCGAGCCTGGTTGAATTGGGATGCGCCGCTGAGATTCATAAGTCGAGGCGAGGGCAGGACGGATCAAGCTTCACCGAAGCGCGCCTTGTCACGCCGGCCATCCAGCCGGGCGCCGCCTCCATCATCATCCGGGCCGCGCTTCCGCCGCGCTTCCCGCGTCTGACTTTGAGCTTGATACTCATCATTACGGTGATGAGTTAACCACCAATCCAAATATCTAAAAAACCTACCGTGGTGTTTTTGGTATGATTTTTTTAAAAGATTTCCACCGTTGCTTGTGGTTGCAAGGCAATGGCTTGCGAAACAGATAACCACGCAAACGTGTAAATACGCTTGCAAAAGTGTCATTTTTTTCGCGCCCACCCCCCGTTTTCCTGCCAAAACGCCCAAAAAATGGCCCCTTTTTGGTGTCAGTACTAATGTAAGCTCCCGCGCGATCCGTTTAACGCGTTGCGCGTCAACATGTTGCGCATAGTTGCAACAATGCGGGTTTTTACATCTAATGTTGGGACAATCGAACCGCGGCTATTTTCCCAGCAGGTCGCCGAATTCCGGCAGCAGGGAGTATTTCTTCTCCCAGGGTGTGTACATCAGGCCCCGTGCCTCCGGCGTTGCCCGCGCCAGCTTGAGCCAGCCTTTGACCTCCTCCAGATTCTCGGCGTCGTAGTAACAAGCCAGCAGCATCGGAAAGCCTTGCCCGGCAAAAAAACGGACCGATTCCGGCCGTGGCGCCCCGCCCCAAACCGTCATCACCAGGTCCTTGGGCACGTGCCGCCACGAACCGGCGAAGTCGCCCTTGACCAAATAATAATGTCCGTGCGCGTTGTGGTTCGGATCAAACATGTCCGCCCACGCATACACTTTCACCTGCGGCAAATGGCGTCGCAGGATGTCCGCCTGCCGCGTCACGCATTCCCCCAGCAATTCGCCCATGTCGCGCCCCGCGCAGGCCCGGCACGTTCCCCCCATCCGCACCTCATCCATGTTCAGCATCACGCGCCGTGGATGCAAACGTTGCGCCAGCAGTTGCGTTTCGCGGTCGAAAATATCGTAAATCTCCGGTTCGGCCATGCACACAGTCACCTGCGAATCGTTAATCAACATCGAGTGATACCAACTGACCTGCAAACGGTCGCCTTCGTGAATGCGCCCCCCGGGCAGCACCCGTAGCGGCGCGGCATCTCCGGTGTCGCGCCAGGGGCGGATCTGTCCCGCTCCCAGCGGCGCGTAATCCCTCCCTTCCTGGTAAGTCGTGCTGCCATCCTCGCTTCGCACCTCCACCGGCGTCCCGGGGCGATGGAGGACATTGACCGCCCCGATTTCTTCCAGGCTCCAATCGTCCACCCAGAATTTCCCTGCCTTGCCACCCCAGACGCCTGCGTAGAGCCGCGCCTTCCCGTAGTCAAGACTATTAAACAGCATGGAAACCTTCCTCCAATCCGTCGTGGATGGCAGATGAAATTCCCGCGGCGCCAGGTCCCGGTCTTTGTCCCCCAGAACCTCGATCCGAAACGCCCCCGCTGGCAGTAACCCTTCGGTCTTGACCCACATCGTCAGCCGATAACAGCGGCACGGCTGAAGTTCGACCTCCTGCATGATTCGTCCATGCCCATAAGGATTGGCGCTAAAATTCTCCATTCTCAGCGAGGCCCGCCCCCCATGCTTGATCTCCGTATCGACAAAACTGACTTCCCCCGGTTGATCGTGAAAATTGAACCCTTTGAAACGGTTCCCGGAAAATTCCTCGAACCCCCCGTTGACCAGCGAAACAGAATTGCTGTCCTCCAATCGTCCCTGCCCATTCCTGACCACGAACGGAGCATCCTTAACCGCCAGGCCCTCCGCCAGATTGGGATTATGCGTCAGAAACCCTCCGCCGTAACCAATGGAAAAGAACGCCGGGATCAATTCCAGGTGATTCCGTTCGCAAGCCTGCCGCACCAGTTCCAACCGCCGGAAGAAGTCCGGGGATTTTTGAGAAAGCGAATCCAGCCCTGCGGATAGCACCGCTCCATTGCACCCATGTTGTCCCGCCGCATCCAGCACGCGGACAACTTCCGGCACATCCCCATCTTGTTCCAAATTCCACCCAAACACCCAGACAAAGCGATCCGTCACCCCTTCCGCGCCCCGGAGCGGGCCGCACGTGGCCAGAGCAAACAACAAGACAAGGGCAATCGTTTTGATGTGAAAAACATATCGCCTCCGTCGCGGACAAGTCAACCTACGGTTGGTCTTGCCGGCATTTATTTTGCATTCCCGGCTGGCGCAGGAGCAGGACCGTGCCCGCCACGACGATGAAGGTTGACAACAGCACCAGCCATCCCCGGTAGCCGCCGTTATGATAATCCCGGTCTTCCACCAAAGTTAGATATGCAATTCCCTTCTCCGTCAGCACTGCCAGCAGCGAGTCATGCAAAGGAGTCCAAAGGGCGATCCTGCGATTCTCAGGCAGGACGATTTCCAACGACTTTGACCCGTCCCGTTGTTGATGAACCGTAAAGTGTGCATCCTTGCGTTCGGAAACAATTCGCCGCGCCTCCGCTTCGGGAACATACTTGGCAGACAACAAGTGACTTGGCGAAAAGAGGGCAAACAGGAACATGGCAATGATAAGCGCCGGTCCGATCATGCCCAACGTCACCCAAACAGTATATGACTTCTTGGCCGTTTGGATTGTTTCCATCGCTTCCGCAACGGGCCGATGGGGGTCTCGCCGCCGCTGCCAAGCCCAAATAACCAAGGCCATGGCCACCGTCCAGTAAAAAGCCGCAAGCGACCAAGTCACCGAGTCAAACAACCAGAAATGCGAATGGAGCATCGAACTTGGAACGAATAGGGCCGGCAGAACAAACACCAGGAAACCTGCCGCCAGCGTGCGCCAAAACCGAATGATTCGTTTGCGTCCCATATGAGACATCACGTTGTCGCGATCCATCTCGCGCCCGAGCGAGCGGCCGGCAAACCCAAACACGCCGAATAGAGAAATAAGCAACATTCCGCCAGCCGTCAGGAACGCGCTCAAAATCCCTCCTCCGGCTGTCGCCTTGGCCACCGAACCGCCCTTGGTCGCAGTCGCCGCCGCCGTCACCCCCTTGGCGGTCGTAACCAGCAGTGGCAGTGCCGCCAATACACCAAGCGTGAACCCCTTGTCCGGATTTGTCTGTTGGAGCGCCCCTGCGACAAAAGCCAGAAATTGCTCCTGTAACAGCTTCCTCCCCCGTGACAGCCGTTGCTTGACCGCGTCCTCGCTTAACCCCAAATCCCGCGCCACGGCCTCGATGGATTGGTGCTCGCGATAAAACAAAACCAGCGGCTCGCGATAGGTTTCAGGAACGCGTTCGAGCGAGCGCCAGAGAATCGCCTTCTCCTCCGCGCTGATCACCTGGTCCGGCGGCAGCGGTTCCGTTGCGGCCCATTCATCAACCGCCTCCAACGATTCGGCCGCGTGAACCGGCTCCCGCCCCTGGCGCCGAAATTCCTTGCCGATCAGGCAACGCGCGATGCCACACAGCCAGGGTCGCAACTTTGCCGGCTCACCCAATTCCGCCAATTGTTGCCAGGCAGTCACGAAAGTCTCCTGGGCCAGGTCTTCGCTTTGGTTCATGTTGCCGGTCGCGCAATACGCCAGCGAGGCAATCAAGGTTTGATACCGTTCCACAATCTGCCGGAACGCATCCCGGTTTCCCCCCAGGCTTTCGGCCACCAACTCCGCATCGTTGAATTCCGCCGTCCGCGTCACTTCGTGTATCATCATAACACCATATAAGTACCCGAAAAGACCTAAGAGGTGACAAAAAAAACGTAAGCGCACCTCTCAAATATTCCCGAGCCTGGATTTGCCAGACACGCATCCACCAGACCAACACCGTGCGCTTGTTGTTCCTTCTCCCCGGGGGAGAAGGTTAGGATGAGGGCGAGAGCAAGAGTAAACGCGGGTGCCTGGTCTAATCTGTTAACCAACCCAGCTTCTTCCTTTGTGTTCTTTGTGAACTCTCGTGGCAATTCAACTCTGGTCGTGGCTGCCCGCGCTGAGATACTCCTTCTCTCACGCTTGCGCCGCCAGTTGCCGCAACACAAACGGCAAAATCCCCCCATGCTGATAATAGTCAATCTCTATGGGCGTATCGATGCGGCAGGTCACCGCGATCTTCTCCGTCCGCCCATCAGCTCGATGGATGACCAGCGTCACATCCTGCTGCGGCTTGAGCTGCGTGTCCAAGCCCAGCACGTCAAACGTTTCCGTGCCGTCCAGCCGCAGCGTCTGCGCCGAAACGCCCTCCTTGAACTGCAACGGCAGCACTCCCATCCCGACCAGGTTGGATCGGTGAATGCGCTCAAAACTTTGCGCCACCACCGCCTTGACCCCCAGCAGCCGCGTGCCTTTGGCCGCCCAATCCCGCGAACTGCCCGTCCCGTATTCCTGCCCCGCCAAAACCATCAGTGGCGTCCCGCTTTGCGCGTATTTCATCGCCGCGTCGAAAATGCTCATTTGCTCGCCGCCAGGCTGGAACCTCGTCACCCCCCCCTCGCTGCCGGCCACCATCAGGTTCTTGATCCGCACGTTCGCGAACGTCCCGCGCGTCATGACGCGGTCATTGCCGCGACGCGAGCCGTAACTGTTGAAATCAACAAAATCGACCCCGTGTTCGACCAGGTATTGTCCCGCCGGCGAAGTCTTTTTGATGCTGCCCGCCGGCGAAATATGATCCGTCGTCACGCTGTCGCCAAAAATCCCCAGCGGCCGCGCGCCCGTGATGCCCGCGATCCCGCCGGGTTGCAGACTGAAATTCTCGAAAAACGGCGGTTCTTGTATGTAGGTGCTCTCAGAGTCCCAATCATAAACTTCCCCCGCGCTGGACGGAATTTCGTTCCACTTCGGATTCTGCCCCGCGAAATCGCGATACAACCGGCGGAAAACCTCCGGTTTGAGCGCCGCCCGCATGGCCTCGCGGATTTCCTCCAGCGCCGGCCAGATGTCTTTCAGGAAAACCTCGCGCCCGCCGTTTCCCCGGCCAATCGCCTCATTTGTCAAATCTATGGTCACGCGGCCCGCCAGCGCGAACGCCACCACCAGGGGAGGCGACATCAGAAAGTTGGCCTTGATGTTTTGATGCACCCGCGCCTCGAAATTGCGGTTGCCCGAAAGCACCGACGCCGCGATAACATCGTTCCTGGTCACTGCTTCCTCAATCGGCGCGGCCAGCGGGCCGGAATTGCCGATGCAAGTGGTGCAACCATAGCCCACCAGATTGAACCCCAGTTGGTCCAGGTAAGTTTGCAACCCCGTCTTGTTCAAATAATCAGTCACCACCCGCGAGCCGGGAGCCAGCGACGATTTCACCAGCGGGTGCGGCTTGAGTCCGGCCGCCAGCGCCTTTTTGGCCAGCAATCCCGCCGCCAGCATGACCGAAGGGTTGCTGGTGTTGGTGCAACTGGTGATGGCCGCGATCAGCACGTCGCCGTGGTGAATCTCCCCACTGGGCGCGCTGGCTGGCGTTTCCATCCGGTCCGGGGTGGGACGGTTGTTGGCCATCTCCAATTCGGTGTGCGGATTGGTGTTTTGCTCCAGGGCGCGCTCGCGCAAAACCGCTTCCTGGCTGCCTCCGCCCGCTTCCGTCCGCCCATTAACGCCGATCGCAAAGGCGCGTCCCAATTCTCCAGCCTCTTTGCCAAAGCCGCTCTCCGTCACCGGCTTGGCGAAGGCTCGCGTGAATTCCTCTTTGAGCTTGCCCAGGTCGATGCGATCCTGCGGCCGCTTCGGCCCGGCCACGCTTGGCTCGACGGTCGCCAGATCCAATTCCAAGTCCGTCGAATAGGCTATCTCCCCCTTCCTGGGCATGCCAAAAAGACCTTGCGCGCGATAATAATTCTCATAGAGCCGGCAATGTTCCTCGCTCCGCCCGGTTTGGCGAAGATACTCGACGCATTCCCCGTCAATGGGAAAGAAGCCCATCGTCGCGCCGTATTCCGGGGCCATGTTGGCAATGGTCGCCCGGTCCACCACCGCCAAAGCCGCCGCCCCCGCCCCGTAGAATTCCACGAATTTCCCCACCACCTTCGCCTGGCGCAACTTCTGCGTGACCGTCAGCGCCAGGTCGGTGGCCGTCACTCCCGCCTTCAACTTTCCTGTCAACTCCACCCCAACCACGTCCGGCGTCAGCAAATAAACCGGCTGGCCCAGCATCCCCGCCTCCGCTTCAATCCCGCCCACGCCCCAGCCCACGATCCCCAACCCGTTGATCATCGTCGTGTGCGAGTCGGTCCCGACCAGCGTGTCGGGATAGTACAGTGGCGGCTGCGGACACAATACGCCCTTGGCCAGATATTCCAAATTGACCTGATGCACGATGCCGATGCCCGGTGGCACGACTTTGAAAGTCTCAAAAGCCTGCATGCCCCATTTGAGAAATTGATAACGCTCGCGGTTGCGCCGGAATTCCATGTCCAGATTCCGCCCCAGCGCCTCGGCCGTCCCGGCGTAGTCCACCTGCACGGAATGGTCCACCACCAGATCGACCGGCACCAGCGGCTCGATGATTTTGGGGTTCTTGCCCAGCTTCACCACCGCCGCGCGCATGGCCGCCAGATCGACCAGCAGCGGCACGCCGGTGAAATCCTGCAAAACGATCCGCGCCACGATGAACGGAATTTCCTGCGTGCGCGCCGCCTTGGCCTGCCACTGCGCGAGTTCGCGGACATTGCTTTCCGTGACTTTTTTCCCGTCGTAATTACGCAGCACCGATTCCAGAACCAGGCGGATACAAACCGGCAATTTGGAAATCGCCCCCACGCCCGCCTTCTCCAGCGCGGGCAGCGAATATAACGCGCCTTTCTTTCCGTGGCCGGGGTCAAAATCCTTCAGAGTGTCAAACAGATTATGTGTATGGCTCATAATTCAATCGTTTCGCCCGCTGCACTGGGCGCCATTAAAAAATGCCGCCTATTCCACTCCGAGTCAAGACACCCCCCGCCTCGCCCCCCTCTTAATCTTAATCTTAATCCCTCCCCCGATTTCAGTTGGAACTTCCCAGTTTTCTGTCTCAATACCCTCCATGCGCTTCGCTATATGCAACGAAATCTTCCAGGGCTGGACGCACGAGGCGGTCCTGGACTACTGCGCCAAACTCGGTTACGACGGCCTTGAAATCGCCCCCTTCACCCTGGCCAAAACGGTGAACGATTTTTCCCCGCTCCAACGCCGCCGGCTCCGCGAAGCAGCCGAACGCGCGGGCGTGGCCCTATGCGGTCTGCATTGGCTGCTCGCCCGGACCGAGGGCCTCTGCCTCAATCATCCTGACGCGCCGGTGCGCCAGCGCACGGCCCAATATCTGTGCGATCTCGTGGATTGCTGCGCCGACCTCGGCGGCCGCGTCCTCGTGCTCGGCTCCCCGCAGCAGCGCAACGTCCTGCCCGGTTTGACCGCCCGGCAAGCCTGGGATTTGGCCGCCCAGACCCTGGCCGATGCCGTGCGGCGGGCCGAAACGCACGGCCTGGTCATTTGCTTCGAACCCTTGTCCGCCGCCGAAACGAACTTCATCAACACCGCCGCCGAAGCCATTCGTTTCGCTCGCCAATTCGACAGCGCGGCCATGAAGATCATTCTCGATGTCAAGGCCATGTGTTCGGAGCCGGAGCCGATCCCTCTCATCATCCGCCAATCCTGGCCGCACTTCGCCCATTTCCACGCCAACGACAAGAATCTCAAAGGCCCCGGCTTCGGCGAAGTCGATTTCAAGCCAATCGCCGCCGCCTTGGGCGAGGTCGGCTACAACGGCTGGGTCTCCGTCGAAGTTTTCAAATTCGAAGAAGGTCCCGAAACCATCGCCACCCGCAGCCTGGAATACCTCCATCGCACCTTTCCCCTCCCTTCATAATCTTAATCTTAATCTCTTGACCCGCCCTTCTCACCCCCGATACTCACACCATGAATCTGCGCGCTTATATTCTTGCTCTCGCCTGCTTTTCCTTATCCCAAACCTGCCTTCACGCCGCCAGCCTCTCCGACCAACAGCAGACCTGGCTTCGCGCCGCCGAGCGGCACGAGCGGGCCGGTTGGATTTATCTCCATATCGAAGGCGGGCCGCGGGAGCGCGGTTTTCAGCACGGCTACCTGCTGGCCGGCGAAATCGGGGACGGCCTCCGCGTGGTCCGCGCGCATTGGCAAAACGACACCAGCATGGAATGGTCCTGGCTCATCGCCCACACCAAAGGCTTCTTGCAACGGGCCATTGACCCTGAGAACCGCGCCGAGTTGCAGGGCATCGTCGAGGGCATGAACGCCGCCGGCGTCCCGACGACATACGACGAAATGGTAACCTACAACGCCCGCCTCGAACTCGGTTCATATTGGTGGCCGCAGGCCAGAAAAAAATTGACGGACAACTTCAACTTTGTGGACAAGCCCCGGGATTCCTGCTCCGCTTTCATCGCCACGGGCCGGATGACCCGCGACGGCGGCATCGTGCTCGGACATAACACCATGGACCAATACGTCGAAGCCTTGTGCAACGTCATCATCGACATTATGCCTGACCGCGGCCAGCGCATTCTCATGCAAACGCAGGCCGGGTGGATCCACAGCGGCACCGATTTCTTCATCACCGGCGCCGGTCTGGTCGGCGCCGAAACCACCATCGGCGGAGGCAAGCATTTTTCGGAAAAGGGCGTCCCCGAGTTCTCCCGCATGCGCCGCGCCACCCAGGACGCCACCAACATCAGCCAATGGTGCGCCATCATGAAAAAAGGCAACAACGGCGGCTATGCCAACGCCTGGCTGATCGGTGATGTCAACTCCGGCGAGATCGCCCGCCTTGAACTCGGCATTAAATATGTCGGCTTCGAACGCACCAATGACGGCTTCTACGTCGGCTGCAACATCGCCGAGGACCCCCACATCCTCCGTCTGGAAACAGACACCAAAGACGATGACATCCGCCAGTCCTCTGTCGCCCGCCGTATCCGCTGGAAGCAACTGATGAAGGAAAACGCCGGCAAAATAGATTTGGAAATGGGCCGGAAAATGGAAGGCGACTGCTACGACGTTTGCTTCAACACGCAAAACCCGAACAGCCGCACCCTCGCCGGCCACTTCGAATTGGAAACTGCATTGACGGCCCCCATCGGCGGCGCCGTCCCCTTCGCCCCCATGGGATCCTACGACGCCAAGGCCGTCAATTCGCGCATGGCCAAAGCGATGAGTTTCACCGCCCGCTGGGGCTCCGCCGACGGCACATCCTTCGACGCCCCCGCATTCCTGGCCGCCCACCCCCAATTTCAATGGATGGAGGGATATCTCAAGAGCCGCCCGGCAGAACCGTGGGTCCAATTCAAGTCCGGTGAAACCCAATAATAAAATCTATGAACTTGCGCGCGTGCGTCGTCGGTCTCGTTTGTCTTTTGATCGCTCAAACCGGCCTTCAAGCGGCCGGCCTCTCTGATCAACAGCAGGCCTGGCTTCGCGCCGCCGAGCGGCACGAGCGGGCGGGTTGGATTTATCTTCATATCGAGGGCCAACCCCGCGAGCGCGGTTTCCAGCACGGCTACCTCCTCGCCAGGGAAATCGCCGAATGCCTCCGCGTTGTTCGCGCCCATTGGCATCACGACAGCAGCATGGACTGGTCCTGGCTCATCGCTCACACCAAAGGCTTCCTGGAACCTCGCATCGACCCCGAGAACCGCGCCGAGTTGCTGGGCATCGTCGAGGGGATGAATGCCGCCGGCTTTCCGATGACTTTCGACGAAATCGTGACCTACAACGCCCGCATGGAAGTCGAGTGGTATTGGTGGCCGCTGGCCAAGAAGAAAATGACCGACAACGTCAACGAAGTGGAAAAACCCCGCGAATCCTGCTCCGCCTTTATCGCCACGGGCCGCATGACCACCGACGGCGGCATCGTCCTCGCCCATAACTCCTGGGACCAATACGTCGAAGCCAATGCCTTCGTGATCATCGACATCAAGCCGGCTCAAGGCCATCGCATTCTCATGCAGACGCAGCCGGGCTGGATCCACAGCGGCACCGATTTCTTCATCACCGACGCCGGCTTGGTTGGCACTGAAACGACCATCGGTTCGTTCCGCCATTTTTCGGAAAAGCTTATCCCGGAATTTGTCCGCATGCGCCGCGCCACCCAGGACGCCGCCAATATCGATCAATGGTGCGCCATCATGAAGAAAAACAACAACGGCGGCGTTGCCAATTCCTGGCTCGTGGGCGACGTCAACACCAGCGAAATCGCCCGCTTGGAACTGGGCCTCAAATATACCGCTTTCGAGCGCACCAACGACGGCTTTTTCATCGGCTCGAACATCGCGGAGGACCTCCACATCCTCCGTCTGGAAACGGAGACTAGCGACGAAGATATCCGTCAGTCCAATGTCGCCCGTCGCGTCCGCTGGAAGCAATTGATGAAGGAGAACGCCGGCAAAATCGATTTGGCCCTCGCCGAGAAAATGTTGGCCGACTGCTACGATCCCAGTCTTCACAAGCTCATCCCCGACAGCCGCACTTTGTCGGGCCACTTGGAACTCGAAACGGAGTTAGGATCTCCCGCCGGCGCCGCTCCCCCCTACAAGCCGATGGGCGCCTACGACGGCAAGGCGGCCGACTCCCACTTGGCCAAAGCAATGAGTTTCGCCGCCCGCTGGGGATCCTCCGACGGCACCGCGTTCGACGCTCCGGCTTTCCTGGCCGCCCATCCCCAGTTCGATTGGCTGGAGGGTTACCTCAAAAGCCGCCCGGCCGAACCGTGGGTCCAATTCAAGTCCGGCGAGCGCCCTTAGAACTCAAAAAAAAACGTGGGCCGGCGCTGCGTCGCCGCCCCGAATAATCAGGCCTTTCCCCCTATTCCCCTGCCAATTATTCCCCTGCCCCGTGTCTCTTTCCCCTCTGCCTCTTCCCGGATTGACTGTCGAACGGAAAAGTGGCTAGTTTGGGCGCCATGAGTGCGCGCATGAATCAAACCGAACACGTTCAAACGATAATGACTTCCGCCCTGCGCCATTTTGTTATCCCTCTCCTGGCAATCTTATGCTGCGCCGCGCCCGCGTCCGCGCAGGAACCTGTCACCAACAAGCTGCCTCTTTGGAAGGACCCGGCCCAACCCCTGGAATCGCGCGTGCGTGATCTGGTTGGACGCATGACCCTCGAGGAAAAAGCGCGGCAAGTTTGCAATGTTGCTCCCTCCATTCCCCGCATCGGCTTGCCAGCTTACGATTATTGGAACGAATGCCTGCACGGAGTCGGCCGCAACGGCACCGCCACCGTCTTCCCTCAAGCCATCGGCATGGCCGCCAGTTTTGACCCCGTCTTGTTGCACACCGTGGCCGATGCCATTGCCACCGAGGCCCGCGCCAAGAACCGCGAATACACCGAGACCCACCAAGGCGATAGCACGAATTACTCCGGCCTTTCCTTTTGGTCGCCTAACATCAACATCTTTCGCGACCCTCGTTGGGGCCGGGGACAGGAGACGTACGGGGAAGACCCTTTTCTAACGGCCAAATTGGCCGTGGCCTATATCCAGGGTTTGCAGGGAGATGATCCGCACTATGTCAAAGCGATGGCCTGCGCCAAACATTTCGCGGTGCATAGCGGCCCGGAATCAGTGCGCCACAGTTTCGACGCCAAACCCTCGGAACGGGATCTTTACGAAACCTATCTGCCGCAGTTCGAGGCCGCGGTGAAGGAGGGGCACGTCGGGGCGGTCATGGGCGCCTACAACGAGCTTTATGGCACCCCTTGCTGCGCCAACCCCATGCTCCTGAACGATCTCCTGCGCCATCAATGGGGCTTCAAGGGCCATGTCCTGTCGGATTGCGGCGCCATCTCTGATTTCTTCTATTTCTACGGCTTTTCCCCCACCATTGAAGCCGCCGCCGCCAGCGCGCTCAGGACCGGCTGCGATCTTTGTTGCGGCACCGAGTTCGGCCAGGTCGCCGAGGCCGTCCGGGACAAACTGCTCAAGGAAAGCGAACTGGACGCGGCCTTGGGCCGCCTGCTCGAAGCTCGCTTCCGCCTCGGCATGTTTGATCCGCCGGCTCTGGTGCCTTACTCCGATATCCCCGTCACGGCCTATGACACCCCGGCCAATGATGCCCTGGCCTTGCGCATGGCCCGCGAGTCCGTGGTGCTCTTGAAAAACGATGGCTTGTTGCCGCTGGATCGCGCCAAAATTCACAAAATCGCGATCCTGGGTTTCAACGCCAATTACACCAACACCCTGCTGGGCAATTACGAAGGCGAGCCGTCTCACCCGGTCACTTTTAGCGCCGGCATCGCCACCCTCCTTGGCACCAATGTCAATTGTATCTCCATGCCCGCCTGTCCGCTGGCAGTGCGCGTGCAAGATCCGAACCTCGAGGCTTACCAAAACGCACGGCAGAAGGCGGTCGAGGTCGCGCAATCGGTGGACGCCATTATTTACGTCGGCGGCATCTGCGCGGAATTGGAACGCGAGTTCATGAACGTGCCCTTCGAGGGGTTTGACCACGGCGACCGCACCCGCATTGAATTGCCTCCCGTGCAAACGGAATTCCTCAAAGCGATCCAGGCCACGGGCAAGCCCCTGGTCTTTGTCAATTGCAGCGGCAGCGCCATGGCCTTCCCCTGGGAAGCCGGCCATCTTTCAGCCATCCTGCAGGCTTGGTACCCGGGCCAGGAAGGCGGCCGCGCCGTGGCCGAAATTCTCTTCGGGGCCGTCAACCCCGCGGGCAGGCTGCCAATCACTTTTTACCGCTCCACCACCAACCTGCCCTCCTTCCTGGATTATTCCATGGCCAACCGCACCTACCGTTATTTCAAGGACAAACCCATGTTCGCCTTCGGCCACGGCTTGAGCTACACCCAGTTCAAATACGACGCCGCCCGCCTGGACAAACCGCAAGTCAACACGAATGACACCATCCATGTAAAGTTGGACCTCGCCAACACCGGCGCCCGGGACGGCGACGAAGTGGTGCAGGTCTATTTCCGCCACGTTAAGTCGGCCGTCCCGCAGCCGTTGGAGGCGCTGTGCGGATTCCAGCGCGTGCCCGTGTCCGTCAAACAAACCGCGCACCTGGACATCCCGGTGCCGGTCAAGGAGCTTCGTTATTGGGACACCGCCAGGAAACAATACGTGGTTGAGCCGGGCGACTACGAGATTTTGGTCGGCGCCGCCTCGGATGACATCCGCGCCAGGCTGCCCTTGCGCGTGGAGGGCAAATGAAATCGGTTGTGAGACACAATTTTTCGCCTTCCTGGTAGGGCAGAGCTGCTGCTCTGCCCTGAACTCTTGGGCGGCGCAGCAGCGCCTGCCCTACCGGCGACGTGAAGAATTTTGTCTCAAACCCATGAAATCGTTCTTTCAAATCTCCGGTGAAGTTTCCTCCTCCGGCCCGGCTCGGTAATCTATCACCCGCACCTTTTCCAGCGTCACCAACCCCCCGCCCATCATCTCGTCCAGCACGGGCAGAAAAGAGTTGACCTTCTCCTCGCTGTCAATAATTTCTATGATCAGCGGCAAATCCATCGAGAGCCGCAGGATTTTCGAGGTGTGCAGGCGGCTGGCTTTGCCGAAGCCCATCGGCCCGCGCAGCACCGTGGCGCCAGCCAGGTGCATTTCGCGCGCCTTCAGCACCAGCGCTTCATACAGCGGCTGGTGGCGCCAGCGGTCGGATTCTCCGATGAAAATCCGCAACAACATTGCGTCCTGCGGCAGATGCATATCAATTGCCTTTCGTTGAGCCTAAAAACAGCCCCATCGCGTTGCCCAACCACACCGCCACCAGGCAAAGCGCGAGCGACAACACCACATTCGCCCCGGCCTTAAACCACTGCCCGTTTTCCGCCAGGGTAAGCGTTTGATAACTGAACGATGAAAAGGTGGTATAGCCGCCGCAAATGCCAAGCATGAAAAACTGGCGAAAGGATGGCGACGTCATCCAGCGCCCTTCGGAACCCGTCAATCCGGCGAAAAAGCCGATGGCAAACGAACCCGTGATGTTGATGATCAAGGTGCCAAGAGGAAACGTCTCGCCCCAGTGCCGCGCCACGAAGCCCGAAAGCCCCCACCGGGCCAGGGTGCCCAGCCCGCCGCCAATGAATACGTTCAATGCGTTCAGCATACAATTACTCCGCCAGCGTTCATGACGCCGCCAGGAGTTATCAGCGCTGAATTTTCTTCAGGCAGTTCTTTCGCGTCCGCGAAACGGCAAACCCCATTGCCTGTGACCACCATGCGTCATCCCCCGCAAATCAGCAAGCCCCCATTCAACCCCGTCTCACCTTCCGGCTGTTTGCCACAAAAGAACGCAAGGAACACAAAAGCCTGAAAGCTCAAACTCCTTTTCTTTGTGCTCTTTCGTGCTCTTTTGTGGCGAAAAACGGGGCCGTGGGGTCAAAACGGGGCCGTGGGGTCAGTCCTAGAATTATGACAGTTTTCATTTGTATGCCATCTCACTTCTCTGATTGCATCAGCATTTTGGAAGGCCGGGGGTCCTCGGAAGTTGGCAACAAGCAAAGGCCAGGGGGTCCTAGAGTTGTGACATTTTGTCGCTGACCTGAGTGGGGAAAACGGTTTTGGGTGAGTGTGTCGAAGTGGCCCATGCTTTTGCGTGATTGACGCGAAAAACACCTTAGCGGCGATATTGTATCATTCCTGTTGCAGTCCCATCTAACGGTGGTATAGTGCATTGATGTGGCGCCCACGCGCCTGTGCTCTTTGACATTTTGCAGGGGGAAGAATAAGAGACCGCCGCCGCCAGGCGTGGCCAGGGCTTTTGCGCTGCAATCTCTCGGAATCATTCATTTGCGAGAAGATTTCTTGCCACGGCTTTCTCGGCTGGCGCGCCCGCCGCGGCGGGCAGGGATGGGAAACCCGTCATTTCTTATCCGTGCTATCAGTGCAATCCGTGGTCGCTCCTCTTTGGTTGCGGCTGGCTGCGTTGTGCCTTTCCGCCTTTTTGCGGCAAGCCGAACTCGGAACTCACGTAAGTCGTTGATTTCCAGGATAGTTTCCGAAAGTTTTGAATATTCACATGGCAAATCCAAGGGCGGCAATTTCTGCCGGTCAAGGCCAGCTTGTCCGCCGTAGGCCTTGCGAAGGCGGGTCGCACCGGTCAAGCCCAGTCAAACCCAGTCAAACCGCACTCGGTCAGGCCCGGCCAGTCCGATCTGTGTCAATCTGTGTTAATCTGTGGCTTAAGCCCAGTCCAACCCGGTCGCACTAGTCAAGGCCGGTCACGTGCTCTGCGACCGCTTCCCGCACGCGTTCCAGGATGACGTCCGAGAGACCAGGCTCGCTGCCGATGCTGGCGGTGTACCAGATTCTCTTGCCTTCCCTCTCGCTCGGATTGCGCCAGGCCGGCTGGCCTTGTCCCAATCGCTCCCTCGCGACTCGCTCCGGGACGCCCAACATAACCGGAATGTCCTCGTAAGAGTGCTGCCCGTCGCTGATGAAGAAAGGCACCACCACCAAATTCCTGCTTCGCGCCATGCGGGCGCAATCGCCGATGCGCGGCTCCTCTTCCATGAACACGGCGTGAACCTCCGCGTACACCTTCCGCTCGCGGATCAAGTCCGACTGTTGCTCGATGGCTTTGCGCGAGTTCTCGTTGCTGCCGGTGCCATGGCCGGCGATGAACAGGGCGGTGTCGCATGGCTTGGGCGCGCGCGGAAAAGGGTATCTTTCAACGATGTCCCGGGCGCGCGCCAACAAAACCTCCGTCATGCTGGAATGCGTGCCGACGGGGCCGCAATAGAAAAACGTCTGCCCGCCCCGCTCTTGCGCGCGCGCGAATTTCGTCTCGCCAGGACCGCAAAAGCCCAATTCGCGCGGGATCACTTCCTCGGTGAAATAGCCTTCGCTGATGAACAGCGGAACGATGAACACGCGCGGGGCGAACACGCCGCGCAGCACCTGCCAGACGTACGGCTCCTGCTTCCAGAAAGCTTCCCGCACCTGCGCGAAGATCCCGCGCCGCCGTAATTCATCCGCGTGCTGCAACACCGGCGCCGCGGAATCGCCGTTTACGGTCGAGCCGTGGCCGGCCAGCACCAGCGCGGCGTCTGAGAAGTTTTCACTCACGATCCGTTCTTTGTGCAAAGCTGAAAGAATCCACTTGCGTATGGTGGCCCTTGCTTTTATATTGCGCGTCCTGTTTGGAAAAAACAGGACTATTTATGCGTCGTCCAAAAGGTATTAAGACAAAAAAATCGGTGGCCAAGCGGTTCAAAATAACCGCTCGGGGCAAAGTCATGCGCATGCGCGCCGGCAAACGGCACTTGCTGCAAACCAAAAACCCCAAGCGCCGCCGCAGTTTGGGCGCCTCCACGCAGGTCGATCCGACCGATGCCTATCGCGTTTTGCAAAATTTACCCTTCAGCCACTAACCAACCCGCCTCTTTACTATGCGAGTTACCAACTCTCCCGCTTCCCGCAAACGCCGCATACGCGTCATCAAGGCCGCCAAAGGCTTTCGCTTGCGCCGGTCCAGGTTGTACCGTTACGCATCCGACGCCGTGGATCACGGCATGCAATACGCCTACCGCGACCGCAAAAACAAAAAACGCACTTTCCGCGGCCTCTGGCAGGTTCGCATCAACGCGGCCGCCCGCGCCGCCGGCATCACTTATAGCCGCTTTATGGAGGGCCTCAAAGCCGCCAAATGCGCCCTGGATCGCAAGATTCTCGCCGATTTGGCCGCGCAGGACACCGCCGCCTTCGGCGAATTGGTGCAATTGGCTCAAAACGCGCTCAAGGCCAAGGCCTCCGCTCCGCGCTAAAACCGGCCAAACTCGTCCGTCCGTGCCTGTCCCAATGCGCCATGGACATCGAACCGCTCAAGCAAGCCGCGCTGGCCCAGTTCAAAGCCGCGCCTGATTTGGCCGCCCTCGACCTCGCCAAAGGAGCGTGGATTGGCCCGCACGGTAAGATTACCGCCTTGATGCGGCAACTAGGAACCTTGCCCAAGGAAGAGCGTCCCTCTGTCGGCAAGCTCATCAACCAAGCCAAGGTCGAGTTGGACGCCGCCATTTCCGAGCGCCGCTCCGAACTGGAACTCAAAGCCGCCTTGCCCAAGGACGCCACCGATTTCACTTTGCCCGGGCGCCGCCGCCCGTTGGGCAAACTCCATCCCCTTACCCTGGTCACGGATGACATCGTGCGCAGCTTCCGCAAGATCGGATTTGCCGTCGCCGACGGGCCTGAGGTCGAGGACGAATACCACTGTTTCGACGCCCTCAACACCCCGGCAGACCATCCTGCGCGCGATCTCCAGGATACGTTTTATCTGCAAACGAACGAACGGATGCTCCTGCGCACCCACACCTCATCGGTGCAAATCCGCGTCATGGAAAAGCAGCGTCCGCCCGTGCGCATCATCGTGCCCGGCCGCGTCTATCGCCGGGACAATCCCGACGCCACTCACAACCCCACCTTTCACCAAATCGAGGGCCTTTACGTGGACCGAAAAGTGACGGTGGGCGACTTGAAAGGGACGGTTGAATTCGTTTTCAAAGACTTGTTGGGGGACGACACCAAAATCCGCTTTCGGCCCCATTATTTTTCCTACACCGAGCCAAGCTTTGAAATCGATTTTTCCAGCCCATTGACCCGGAAAATGGGCAAGGAATGGCTGGAAATCGCCGGCTGCGGCATGGTCCATCCGCTGGTCCTGGAGCAGGTCAAATACAATCCGGAAGAGTGGAGTGGCTGGGCCTTTGGTTTTGGCATCGAGCGCATCGCCATGATCCGTTACAACATCAGCGACATCCGTCTCTTCTACGAAAACGACATCCGCTTCCTGCGCCAGTTCTAATCAAGCGGTAGGGCGAGACTCCGTCGAGCCGCAACTCGATTTCGTGGGATAAACTGCGAAAACAATAAGAGGACCAACAGCAATTACGGGGAGATTACGCGGTAAAAGCGCGCGCGATAAATAGAGGCCGTGCTGTCGGTAAACAGGAGCGAAGCATCGTTGGCCAGGAAGTTTGTCAAGTCAACCCACGGCACCGGATTCCCGCCCAGATTCGTCGTGGCCTGGATGCGGTAGTTGAAATTGGTCTCCACGGTGAGCGTGAAAACAAAGCCGTTCGTGCTCCAGTGCAACGGGCCGGTGAACTGCGCTGACGCAGCGAGCAGGTTGCTGGCGATCATGTTGCTCCCAAATTCACTGGTGTCCCCCAAGGCGGAAGTGGCCGTGGCGGCAAAATACTGCCCTGAGAAATTGCCGGTGTTATTGGTCAGCGCGAAGGCGGCGTTGCCGGAGTTGTCGGTGCTCACGCTGACGCTGCCCACGTAATACTGGCCTTGGCCGTGGCCGCTGGGGTCCGGGCCGGGATTGCGATAGACATCAACGAAGAACGGGCCGTTGGCCAGCGTGTTCAAGGTTCCGCTCACGATCGTGCTGCCGCCTTCACCAAAGACGTTGGTGATGACGGGAAAATTCTGGAGGTCATTCGGGCCGGCGAGAAATCCTAAATGGTTGGGCGTGACGCCATCACCCAAAAGGTCTATCCCAAGCGCGGCATTGCCGAAAATGGAATTCCCGCGAATGGCGTTATTGGTCGTGCCAAGGTCAAACAGAACCACCCCGGGGCCGCTGCCGCTGAAAGCGATGATGTTCCCTTCTCCCGCAGCCACGCCGCCGATGAAATTGCCACTCGCGCCGTTTTGCAACTGGACGTTGGCATAGCCATTGCCCAAAGCGTTGCTGCCAGTGCTGCTCACCCCGATAAGGTTTCCCTCAACCAAATTGCCGATGGTGTTGGTATCGGACACAAAAACGCCGTAGAAGACATTGCCGGATACCACATTGGCCGACCCGGCGTTGGCGCCCCCCAATATATTTCCGGTGGCCCCGCCCCACACTCCCAGGCCAATCTGGCCATTAGGCACAGCTTTGCTGCCAGTCGCATCCGTGCCAACATAGTTGCCTTGGACCAGATTGTTGCTCGCCCCTGCTTGGCTCACGACGATGCCGGCGAAGCCATTGCCCGAAACGATGTTCCGGGCGCTCGCAACCAAGCCGCCGATGAGGTTTCCGTTTGCCCCGTTCACTGCCACCCCGATGGATCCATTGGACACCGCGATTTTTCCTAAAGGATCGGTGCCCGCGAAATTGCCCTGCACCACGTTGTTGCCGGTGCCGATGTCGGAAATAAGGATGCCAACGATGAGGTTGCCCGAAGCCACATTCGCCGCTCCGGCGTTGGTTCCGCCAACAAAGTTTCCGCTGGCGCCGCCCCACACCCCTATGCCGATCTGGCCATTAGGCACCGCGTTGCTGCCGCTATAGTCCGTCCCGGCGTAATTGCCTTGCACCAGATTGTTGCTCACTCCGGATCCCTGGAGAATGATGCCCGAATACACGTTTCCCGAAGCTATATTGCGGGCCGTGCTGGTGGTGCCGCCAATCGTTATCCCGTGCGCGTCTGAATCCACATCCACGCCCCCGTTGACGTTAGGCAGCGCCCTGCTGCCGGTCCAGTCGGTGCCAAGGTAGTTGCCCTGCACCACGCAGTTGCTGGAGTCGGTGATATAAATCCCGTCACCGCTATTGCCCGAAATCACATTTCGCGCTCCGTCGTTGGCGCCGCCAACGGTCACTTCCGCCGCGCCGCGGTAAACAAGGATGCCGTCCTGGTTGGGAACGGCCGCCGTGCCACTGGCGTCGGCGCCAATATAATTGCCCTCAACGACGTTGCCGGTGGTGCCGGTGTCGGAAACCAGAATGCCCTCTCCCGTATTGCCGCTGATGATGTTGCGGGCGCTGGCGGTGGCGCCGCCGATGAAATTATTATTCGGACCAAATTCAAAAATGACGCCGGCGTAGAAATTCGGACCGGCTGTCGTCCCGTCCGGTTCCACTCCAAAATAACATCCTTGGACGCGATTGCTTACAGACTGTGAACAGAACAATTGCAGACCGGCATAGCTGAAATTCTCGAACGCCAGCGCCTGCACCGTGCAATTGGTGCCGTAAAGGTGCAAACCGCTGACTGGACCGGCTTCCAGCGGCACCCGCGAGCCATCCAAGGCAATGATGGGATGGCTGTCGTAACCCGCTTCGGTGGCGCCATCAATCACGGTCCCCGCGCTCACCAACGGAGGCAATTCGCCGATGAGATAAATCGTGAACACCCCGTTGCTGTAACCGCCATCGCTCATGGGAATGTCGAATTTGATGGTCGTGCCCGGATGATCGTTCGCGTAGTAGATCGCCGCCCGCAGGCTGCCGAAACCGCCGTCGGCGGTGGTGCTGACGATGTTGGTCAGCGCCGTGGTGGGCGGCCCGTACAGATTGGCCACCGCAGCGCGGTCGCCGATGCTCAACGCCAAGTTGCCGATCTTGTGGTAATACTCCTGGTACTGGGGCAGCGGATCGAGCGAGTCGCCCAAACCGTTGGTGAAGGTGTCAGGCCCGTAGTGCATGACGGATTCAAGATCATACAGGCCGAAAAGCATGGAGTTAGTGTCAATGACAAAGGCAGCGGCGCCTTCGCCATTGGTCCCTCCGATGATATTGGCCGGATTCACCATGATGTAACTATTGCGATCCGTCCTCTGGTGCTCGTGTTGCAACCCAAAAAGATGGCCGCCCTCGTGGCACATCAGGTTGCGGGACAAGCCATGCAGCATCATCACCGACGGCGGCGGATACTCGAGCAAAAAATAGCCGCTGTCCGAACCATCGTTGGTGAATTGCAGCAGGACGTGGTTGGTCTGGTTGGTGTAGGGGACGAACTTTACGTTCGCCGCCAGTTCCCATTCGCGCAGGCCGGCCAGGATGGCGTTGCTCTCCGTGGCAGTAACGGTGTAATTGGTGTCGAAAAGATACGGCACGATCCCGCCTGGCCACCACACTCCGACCGGCGACACCCCTTGAAAATAATTGCCAGCCGGCAGCGGCGTTGCGCCCAACGCCCACACCACGCCCAGTATCCATAAAACCAAGGAGAGCCGCCGGCGGGCCGGGGCCTGGCGATGGGCTATGAAACCGGTCTGAACCACTTTTTACCCATAATCGGCGCGAATCCCTTTTGCAAGCCACCCTTATTATTATTCGCATTCCCATCTCAATGTGTTCCGGGTTGAATAAGTCCTCACCTCAGAAGTTTCTTTTCCAATACAGGAATTGAGCCATCATGGGCGCATGTTCGCTGAAATTAAATCCGTTCATTTCGTCGGCGTCGGCGGCACGGCCATGGCGGCGGTCGCGGCGGCGATGCGCGATAAGGGCTTCGCCGTCACCGGCTCGGACCATAACGTCTATCCCCCCATGTCCACCTTCCTTGCCGCCAAACAAGTGGAAGTCATGCCCGGTTACGCGGAATCCAACCTGGCGGGCAAACCGGACCTGGTCGTCATCGGTAATGCCATTTCGCGCGGGAATCCCGAGGCCGAGGCCGTGCTGGACCATAAGCTGCGGTATTGCTCCCTGCCGGAATTACTCAAGGAGTTCTTCCTTCGCGGCAAACGTTCGCTGGTCGTGGCCGGCACGCACGGCAAAACCACCACCACCTCGCTGCTGGCCTGGGTGTTCGAGCACAATGGCCTGCGGCCCGGTTTTCTCATCGGCGGCATTCCCAACAATTTCGGCGAAGGCGCCCGCTTCACCGACAGTCCGTGGTTTATCATCGAAGGCGACGAGTATGACACGGCCTTTTTCGACAAGCGGAGCAAGTTTATTCATTACCTGCCGGAGGTGGTCATCATCAACAATCTCGAATTTGATCATGCCGATATTTTTGAGAATCTGGGCGCGATCCAGACGGCCTTCAAACGCCTGATTAATATGATTCCCCGCAACGGCCAGTTGCTGGCCAACGGCGATGATCCCAACCTTGCGCCCCTGCTCCACGTCACCCATTGCCCGGTCAAACGTTTCGGGTTGGGTGCCGACAACAGCATTTGCGCCTTCAACCCGCGTTATGGCCCGACCGCCAGCGAGTTTGAGATTCCGAGTTTCAAATTTCATCTCAATCTGTCGGGCGAGATGAACGTGCGCAACGCCTTGGCGGTGGTCGCCTGCGCCAAACATTGCGGATTGTCCAATAAACAAATCCAATCCGCCTTTGACACCTTCAACGGAGTCAAGCGGCGCATGGAGGTGCGCGGCATTGTCGGTGGTGTCACGCTGGTGGACGATTTCGGCCATCATCCCACCGCGATCCGCGAAACGTTGCGAGCCTTGCGCCTGCGCCACGCGCATCAGCGCATCTGGGCGGTCTTCGAGCCTCGCAGCAACACCACCCGCCGCAATGTCTTCCAAAAGGAACTGGCCGAGTCGTTCCGCGACGCCGACGCCGTGCTTGTTTCGCAAATTGCCCGCTTGGAATTGCTCAAACCGGAGGAAAGACTCGACCCGCAACGGTTGATGCAGGACCTCCAGGCCGCCGGAAAATCAGCCGTTTACCTTCAAGACGTTGGCGCCATCGTCGGGCACCTCAAGCGGGAAGCTGTCGGAGGGGACGTGATTTGCGTATTCAGTAACGGCGGGTTTGGCGGCATTCACGAAAAGCTGCTCGCAGCCTTGGGAGCGCGCAAATGATGGTTAGCCCGCAGAGCCTTTCGCGACTTGCTTTCGCTCCTCGTTCATTAGCCTTGAAGACCGATTAAGTCACCATCAGCCACGCCATGAGAGCACCCAACGTGACAGCAATGGTAAACGCAATCTTCTCCGACCGGCTTGTTTTGGACGTTGTGGCATCCATGACATTCATAACGTTTGCTCCAATTCGTTTAACGAAATCTAATATGGCATCCTTGCATCATAATGCAAATCCGGCCAAACCTGATTAAGGAATCGGGCCTTTCCCGATGCCATGCTTTTCCGCGCTGGCGCGAGCAGCCCGGAACCGCTAATCTCTCCCCATGTCGGATACATCCGCGCCTGTCACCGTGCCGGACACGGAAAAAGAACAAAAGCCGAAGTCGAAGGTCGGGCTTGACCGCGGGTATTTGGTTATTTGCTGGAATGACCCGGTCAATTTGATGGATTACGTGACGCATGTTTTTCAGGCCGTCTTTGGCTGGCCCAAGGCGCGGGCCGAGCGGCACATGCTCCAGGTGCATCAGAACGGCAAAAGCCTGCTGGCGCGCGAGACCTTTGAAAAAGCCGAGCACTACGTCCATCAGTTGCAAGGCTACGGCCTGCACGCCACCATGGAACGCGAAGAATGAAATTCCTGCCCGGCCCCAAAAAGGACGTCACGGATCCTCGCCTGACTTTCGCGATCAGCCCGCGCGAAGAAAGCCTGCTGCTGGCCATGTTGCGCCTCTATCCGGCGCTGGAGAACAGCCATCATCGACTCAGCCGGGACCCTGCGTCCGCCGGTTCGTCCGAGCAGCGCCTGCTGGAGGAATCAATGGCTCAACTACAGGCCGCCCATCGGCGAAAAGTGGACAATTTATTCCTCACTCCGCAACGCTTTTTCAAGGATGCCCCGGCCGGGCGCCAACTGGTTCTCACCGGCGAGCAATTGGAATGGCTCCTGCAAGTCTTGAACGACATCCGCGTCGGCAGTTGGGTGCGCCTGGGCTGTCCGGACTTGGAAAAACCCGGCCCCTTGGAACCGACCCGCGCCAACGCCCGCGCCCTCCAAGCCATGCACATCAGCGGCCAATTCCAATCCGATCTCCTGGAAGCGGTCAAGTAACGAGTCAGTCCGGATACTCCAGCACCCAGTCCCCTCGCAGTCGGTCCGTTTGGTGCGACCCGCCTTCGCAAGGCCTACGGCGGGCAGGCTGGGTTTGACCGGCAAGATTTGCCGCTTTTGGAGGCGCGACCCTCCGGTCACACGGACGGGATGCACGGACGCACAGGCTCTCGCCTTCGCCAGGCTGCGGCGGACAGGTCGGCGCGACAAGTCCCCCTAGCTGCAAACTTTCAAAGAACACAGGCGCGTGAGCGCCACACGACAAAATGATACCACTGTTAGATGGGACTACAACAGGAATTATGACATTTCTTTTCAACGGGACGTTTGCCGGCCGCATCTTTGTCTATTCCGTGTTCTTGGAATCAATAATGATGGTGACAGGACCATCGTTGATGAGGCTAACCTTCATGTCGGCCGCAAACTCGCCTGCGGCCACGGGCTGGCCGAAGTCCTCCGCCAATCGGCGCAAGAATTGTTCGTAGAGTGGAATGGCGGTTTCGGGCCGGGCGGAACGGCTGAAGGAAGGGCGGTTGCCTTTCCTGGTGCTGGCGAAGAGAGTGAATTGACTCACCACCAGGATGCCGCCGCCCACCTCCCGCACCGAACGGTTCATCAGACCCTGCTCGTCATTGAAAATGCGCAGGCGGACAATCTTGCCGCTGAGCCACTCGATGTCCGTCGCCGCGTCGTTTTCCTCCACCGCCAGCAGCACGAGCAAGCCCGGTCCAATGACGGCCTTGACCGCGCCGGCAATGGCGACACTGCAGGCACTGACTCGCTGGATAACGGCGCGCATCAGCAAGGACGTTAAAGTTCAATATCCAAAGTTCAAAGATCAAAGTTTAAGGCGAAGAGCCTGGAAGGCGCATTTCACTTTTTTGGGTTCCTCTCCTAATCTTAATCCTTAATCTTAATCTCCTGCGTGTTCATGGTCGAAAAGGCGATTTATTCGGATTAATGATTAAGATTAAGAGTAGGATTAAGATCAAGAGCCCACGCAGAGCCTGGAGAATTTTCCCCCTTTACCAGAATGAAAGGTGCCATTAACTTCCTGACAGGTCTAACCGAACACTAAATATGAAAAGAAATATGCTTGTCGCGGCCGGAATCGCATTGGTTCTGGCTCTCCACCCGCACAATTCACGGGCACAAAATGATGGCGCACAACCGGCGCCCGCTCAACCGGCGCCCGCTCAACCGGCGCCCGCTCCGCCGCCTGGCCAAAGGCCGATGAGACCCGGTCAACCACACGGCTTCATCTTCAATCGCGCGTTTAATGACTTGCGCATGGCAAAGATGGAGTTGCAACGTTCGCAAGGTGACCTGGGCGGACACAAGGAGTCCGCTCTTGCTGCGTGTGACAAGGCCATGCAGGAATTGGAGGCGGTCATGAAAGCTCTCCCCGCGCCGCCGCAAGGGGCCTTGCCGCCTCCAGGAGGAGCAATGCCTCCGCCCGGCCCCGCATCAGCTCCGCCGCCTAACCCAGCGCATCCTTAGCGGTCGTCGGCGGTCTTAGCTGCCGATTGTTCAGCCGCGCTGATCTGAGGCGGGTTGGTGGAAAGGGCGCTGGTCCATTTTTCTTCACGCCGCAGGTCCAGCGCGTCCAATTGTTGGATAGTCTCCGCCTTGCCTCCGTGCAGGAGCGCAGGCGTGTGCTTTCCCTTCTGCCGTTCGCCCCCCCCCGTCTGGCTGACACTGAGGTATTCGACGAGGGTCTTGAGATAAAGTTCCACCAGCGGACGCCACTCCGGCGCGGCCCGCAAATCCAAAAACTTCAACCCGACGACGGCGCGTTGCACCGCCGTGGCGGCCTCAGCGGGCGGCCATTGGCGGATGGCTTCCTGCAGCGTGATTCTGGCCTCCACCGGCATCCGCCCGGCGTCAAAATGCACTTCCACTGGAACATCCAGGCTGCTTTGGAGTTTCTTCCTGCAATCCGCGGCAGAGCCACGTTTGCACTTTGTATCCCTTGATGCAATTGACATAGCTCACGCTCCACCATTTCTCCACGTCCAGAAGCTGGTCGAAATGGCAATGAAAGGCTTGCAGGAACGCCGTCTGCCAATTCCAATGTTCCGGCAAGTGCTCGATCATGGAACGCAGGCTGGCCCGGCCGTCCTCGAACCGCAGCAATTCCTCCAGGAAAAGTTGCGCGCAACTGCGGTATAGGGGCAGCCCTTCCTCGGTCAAATCGGAGGCCTGGGGCCAGCTTAATTGCTGGAAGGTCAGCGCCGCGTGCTGGCGCAATTCCAAGGGCATCATTTCCGATCCCTTCTGCCAAATGATGTTGGCGGACACTTGCTGGCCCGGCCGCAGAATGAACGTCGGCATGTTATTGGCCTGCAAGTCCGCGCTTATCCCCTCCACCAGCCAGAGTGGAATTTCAGCCGATTGCACCCCGGCCTGGCGATTGGCTATCTCCAGCAACAAGCTTTGCACCAGCGAGCGCAGCAGGATTTCCTGCGGCACGCTCCGGGGCAATTCCAGGTTGTAAGTCCATCCCTGCGCGCGGTGAGTCGCCGTCAGCTCCGGCTCCTTCTCTTCCGGCAACGAGGCGTTGATTGTCAAATCAATCCGTCCCTGCCAGCGGTCCACGAGTCCAAGTTCACTCAGCAGCAATGCTTTGAGCCGTTCGCACGACACCACCAGCAATGATGGCTCCAACGTCACGTCGTCCCGGTTGCTTTTCGCCGCTGCTGGCGTGGACGCCAATGGATAGGGCCGGCTCGGTTTCTCCGGCCGCGGGAGTTGGCGGGCAGTGAACTGCCCCGTAAAACTGCGAGCGGTGACAGCTTGCGCGCGGGCGGAAACGCAGCCAAGGCCCGCCATCAGCCAGAAACAAAATGGAAAAATCAGAAATGTGACATTCACCGTTTCAACCTCGGCCATGCAGTTAGCCAAAGGCTGCGGGCGGCGTCAAGGGTAAAAAAAGGACGCCTGCTTACGCAGGCGTCCAATGGTTTCATAAGGGCATTCAATGCCGCAGGGGGATCCACCGACAAAATCCCAAACTGAAATCGGTTTTTCTCAACAAAAAACTTTGACCTAGCGGGTCACCGAACACGCGCCAGCATATCAAGACGACCGCTAATCCCCCGGCTTGAGCGTCCACATACCCTTCATAACGCCGGCAATGGAACGGGTGATGGTGGTTTGTCCGCCTGGTCCCACCAGTGGTCCCAGTGTTCGCTGCCAAGTCAAGGTCTGGATATGGTTGTCGTGAAAAAGGTATTCAAACTTATTGCCGTGAAGAATATATGTCTCGAGTCCGTGGTTCCAAGGGTCGCCCACATCAATTTGGGAAGAAGATCCATAACCAGCGCCGGTGCCTGTATTGGTAGGGTTTAAGATGGCGGACATATACCCATTTCCCGCCGCGTTGTCTCCATCAGGATGTTCGCAGAGTAATATCGTTCCCGAGGCATCCAAGACGACCCTCGTCGGATAACCCGGCACATCAAAGTCTATAGCAGTGGCAACCTCAGACCACTGAATACCGATACCATCAACCGGCGTTGGCAATGCGGGGTACCGCGGCGGAACGGCGACATCATAACCTGGGATATTAACGTTGTCAGAATTCATGGAGTAACTCCTTCGAGCGTTGCCGTCCAGACCGTCACCGCCGGTCCAAGTACCGGCGGTAGGCAACGGCATGGTATCGGCGGGGCAGGCGATAATTTTAGGAGCACTGCCCTGGCCGTGGGCGCCCACCAGTTGCTCATTGCCGGCGGTCAGTTGCTGTGTGTTAAGCGTGCCTCCAATATAACGATCAATCAAACTGTCCCAACTGTGGGGACCGCCACCGCCAGTGCCATAGTCACCGCTTTCCAACGAGGCGGGGGGAAAAGTCTGGTGGCGGTCGTCCGCGCTAAGAGCGATGCCCAAACCGAGCTGCTTCAAGTTGTTGCTGCATGTCGTTCTCATCGCCGAAGCTTTGGCCCTCGTCAGGGCCGGCAACAACATGGCGGCCAAAATAGCGATGATCGCGATGACCACCAACAGTTCGATCAATGTGAACGCTCCCAGAAATCTCTTTCCTTTGGCGCTGCCAGACTGTGTTAACTGAATGTTTGTTTTCTTAAGCTTCATAACTGTGCTTTTCTTAATTTTGGATGTCCCTCTTATTGATCCACTAAATCAACATAACAATCTTCCTTGTTGATGACGTATTTTTTTCCGGCTGGCGGCGGTGGAATCACCAAGTCGCTCCGAAACGCTGCAAATTCCTCAAAGGTGGTCACGCTCTGCCGACGCATGGTTCGGCGCAGTTCCAAAGTCAATTGTTGAAGGATGGCGGCCTCTTCAGGACCGACTTTCGCTCTCTTGGATGCAAACGCGCTAGCAGCAGCCGAGTGTCGCTTGCAGCCAGTGAACAGGCTCGTGCTGACCCCCAGCAGCAAAGCCAATGCACAATGCAACAGTATTGTCCCCCGTAGATTACGTTTCTCCTGGACTTTCGCCTCTTTCATTTTCAGCAGAATAGCTTCATTTTCCATGCGTGTCCAACAAAAATCCATGCGAAAAAGATGTACCATGCAATACACCCTTGGATGTATAGTCTGATTCTGGCCTTGCCTGTCGGGCCGATCCATCGTAAATTCCTGCGCGGATGAACAATTCTATGGAACGTAGTCGCGGCGAGATCATTCTTTTCGCCGTTGCCGTCTTTGGGATTTGGCTTTCGATTTGGGCCGTTATCCTGGTCAGCAAATGGCTTGAAGCCGCATCTGTCGCTATCACGCTGGCCGCTCTGCTCGGGTTCGCGTTGCGTGATTCCGATTGACGCGCCCACCCCCCCTCCAAAAATGCGCACCCTGATTTTAGGCGTCGATAGTGGCACACAATCCACCAAGGTGCTCGTCGTTAACGCTCGCGACGGCGTCGTCGTTGGTCAAGGAGCACGGACTTACGGCCTGATTCCAGGCCTGCCAACCGGGGCCAAGGAGCAACATCCCCGCGCCTGGCGCGATGCCGCCACCCAAGCCATCCAGGAGGCCCTCAAAGAGGCCAAAGCTTCTTCCCGGGAAGTCGCCGCCATCGGCGTCAGCGGACAGCAGCACGGCTTCGTGCCGCTGGACAAGGACGGCCAGGTCATCCGGCCCGCCAAACTTTGGTGCGACACCTCGACAGCCTCGGAATGCGATCAAATCACCAACAAACTGGGCGGCGTCCAAGCCGTTATTGAGGAAATCGGCAACGCCATCCTGCCCGGTTTCACCGCCTCCAAAATCCTGTGGTTGAAGCGCAAGGAGCCTAAGAACTTCGCGCGTTTGGCAACGGTCCTTTTGCCGCACGATTATTTGAATTTCTGGCTGACGGGAAACAAGGTCATGGAATTTGGCGATGCCAGCGGCACGGCGCTGCTCGACGTCAAAAAGCGCCAGTGGTCCCGCGCGGTGCTCCAGGCCATCGACCCAGAACTGGAACGCGCCTTGCCGCCTCTGGCCGGCAGCGATCAACCCGCCGGCTTGTTGCAGGAATCAACGGCGCGGGAATTGGGGTTGAGCGAAAAGGTCCTGGTCAGCGCGGGCGGAGGCGACAACATGATGGGTGCCATCGGCACGGGCAACACCGTGGCCGGCGTGGTTACGGCCAGTTTCGGCACCAGCGGCACCATTTACGCCTGCTCGGAACGCCCGGTCATTGATCCGCAGGGGGAGATTGCCGCTTTTTGCGATTCCACCAACCGCTGGCTCCCTCTGCTTTGCACCATGAACGTGACCGTCGCCACCGAAATGGTGCGCGCGGATTTCGGCCTGACCCACGAGCAATTCGCCGCTCAAGCGGCCAAGGCGCCGCCCGGCTCGGATGGGCTTTTGCTCCTGCCTTACCTGGAAGGCGAACGCACGCCCAACGTCCCCCACGGCACCGGCGTCTGGATGGGCGCCAAGCAAAAGACTTTTACGGCCCCCCATTTCGCGCGCGCCGCCCTGGAGGGCGTGACAATGGGGATGAATTATGGATTGCGCCGGCTGCGACAACTTGGCGTCAAGCCCAGGCAAATTCGCGTCACCGGCGGCGGCGCCAAATCCGATCTGTGGCGCCAGATCATGGCCGATGTCTTTGACGCCGAAGTCGTCACGGTCAAGGTGAGCGAGGGTGCGGCTTACGGGGCGGCCTTGCAGGCGTTCTGGTGCTGGCGCTTGCAGCGCGGCGAGCGCGTCAAGATCAGCGATATCACCGCCCAATTCGTGCGGCTGAACAAACCCGAGGCAGCGCGTCCGGCCAAGGCGGAGGTTTCGGTTTATCGCGAATTGCAAGCCATGCAGGACGATCTGTCCCTGGCCTTGCGGCCCGTTTTCCAACGCCACCATCGGTTTCTCAGCGGGCGCGCCGTCAAAAAGTAAGAAACTTCCAAACCTGCACGTCCGATCCGAAGCGGACCAGGAATCGGTTCTGCCGGAAGGACACTTCGGCCGCGGCTTCTTCGCGATAAAACTCCCACAGCACCCTTCCATCGGCCGGGTCGAGCCTGCAAATACGAAAATAGACCGCCCTGTCGGGACGGGGCGTGTTCAGGGCCTCTGAGAGGCCGTTGGCCAAGGCGATGCCGCCGAGTTGCGCGCTGGCGGTGTAGAGGTACGGGCCGGAGAGAAAACTTCCCTGGCCGTGGTTGGCGACCTGCCACAGGATTTTCCCCGACGACGGATCAATCTTCAACAGCACCGGCGCGGCCTTGGCCAATTTGATCTGGTCGGAGTACTGGATGTCCTCCGGGTTGGCGGTGGTGGAATCGACGTAAAGAACGCCGCGCTCATCAAACTGTACCTGACTGATGCCGACGCTGGGCAGACGCCAGCGCACTTCGCCCGAGGGCAGGGAGAACGCGGTCAAAACACCCTCGTCGAAAAAGTAGAGCAAGCCATTGCCTTCCACCGCCGGGATCGAATGGCCGTCCCAAAATTCCGGGTGGTAGCGGCTGTTGACGGCATAAGCCAGTTTGGCTTCAAACAGTTTCTTGTTCTCTTTGTCAAACACAGTGAGCATCTGGCCGGCGACCAGCAGGTCCACCGTTCTGAGCGAAAAGAACATCGGCACCCCGGTCACCTCGCTCTTCCACTCCACCGGCGCCGCGCCGATCCAGCGGCGCAGGGTGGCCAGGTAACGGCTTTCGTCGATCTCTTTGACGCCGCCGGTTTGATCCCGCTTGATGTCGTTGAAAACCTCCTCCGCCACGTCGGCGCTGCTGCTGGAGGTGGTGAGCTTGCCGGTGATATGAGTCGGACCGCGCGGCTTGATGGACTGGACGAACGTCACCTTGGGCTGAAGCAATTTCACCCGCAGTTCGACCAGATTCGCGCCCGTGGAAAAGAACTCGCTGCTCATGGCATCGAGCGGCTTGCCGAATTTTTGCTCGTCCAGCGCCTGCGCCAGCAACACCCCGGCCGTCGGTTGCACGTTGGCCGGCAGATCGTTCGGCATGGCCTGCTTTTGCGCCCGCGGCACCACGATCTCATCGGTGGAAACTTCCCCCGAGGCGAGATCAATCCGGCTGGCCAGGCGCGTGGTTTCGTCCGTGGCGGATACCACCAACAGGCTGGCAGCCGATGGCGTGAAACTTTGCAACCGCCCGCTAATGGGAATGGTTTGCTTGATTTCGCCCGTGCCGCGGTTCATGCGCACGACGCGCGACTCCAGACAAATCCAAATGCTGTCCTTGTCCACGTAAGTCTGCGGCGGCACGCGCCCGCCAGACTCCTTGTCGGAAAGGGAAACGGACCACAAATCCCTGCCCGCCTTGAGATCGTGCGCGATGGCACGATCGGGACTGACCAGCAGAATGACGCCCGTGTCCAGGAACTCGGTGTGCCAGCCTGCCTCGGAGCCGGGGACTTTAACCGAGTAGTCCAGTTTCGGCTTGGAACCAACCCATGCAAACCATCCCCACCCCACGAGCAGCGCCAGGATCACCAGCGCCACGGCGGATGCGATCCAGCCGATGGTGCGGTACTGACGCCGTTCCAGCTCGATTTGTTGCATCGCGGTCATGGCCTTGGGAACTGGTCGGACCGGCGTCAGCACCCCGCCGGAGGCAGGAGCGCCGACTTGGACGCGCAACCTCGGTTTCGCGGCCACATCGGCGATAACTTGATTGGCCGCTTCCGTGCCGTCGGCGTTGCAGGCCGGGCACTGGACGGCAAAGGGCATTCGGCCCTCCGCCGGATCAACCTCGAAGGAGTATTTGACGCCGCAGGGACATTGGATTTTAATGTTCATGGCTCGGATAATAAGGACCTAACAATCTGACGGTGGATGGAAAGAGCACGTCTCGATCCGTTTTCGGCCCCGAATACAAAACCGCCCCTCCGCAGGTCAAAAGATTTCCGCCCGCGTCTTCATGGTTGTTTCCCGGCGGCTTGCCATCCGGCGAAAAAATCAGACGCCCCTTGTGCTTGGGCAATGTGTCCACCTGCCAGTCCGAAAGCAGGATGTCCTGGGGATCGCTGTTGGCCGGGCGGCCCATGTAATAGTCGTAGCTGATGCGCCGTTTTTCGAACGGCTCGCTTTCGGGCAACGGCTTGTCCCCGCTGGCCGGACAAATAAAAATGGCGGTCTCGGTCGTGCCTTTTGGCAGGAGCAAACTAAGCGGCTCGGACGAAGATTGCGCCTCCGGCAGGCACGGGTAGGCGGCGTTGTCGTTGCGATAAAAACCCAGGGCCAGGTAGATTTTTTGCTGATTGCCCGCGCAGGCGGTCATCTCGCGCCGCCGCGCCGAAGTCGTAAATCGGCTGGCGCTCAACACGGTCAGGATGATCAGCAAGGCTGCCACGACCAGCAATTCGATGAGCGAAAAAGCGCCGTCTGGGAGGGTGTGGGCCGCCGTGCGCACGGGGGTCGAGGTTTGTTATTGCGGCGCCACGCTGACTTTGCCCTGGGCCGCGTCATAGACCAGCTTCATGCCGTTCGGCGGATTGGGCAGCGCGCCGAGATAATGCCGGGCCACCAGTTCATTCAGGTCCTTGGGGTTTCGGCCTTCCTGGACATTGAAGAGTTGGATTTCTTCATTGAGCGAAGTGACATCGATTGTTTTGACAGCAACCTGCTGGCCGCGGACCAGCGCGCCGACGTAGCCGGCCGGAGCGGAGGCAGGGGTGGGAGCGGGTGGAGGCGCATTTTGTTCCTTGCCGCACCCGCCCGAAACCAAGGCGGCGGCAACCAACATCAAGCCGCAACAGGTCTTCATGGCAAAAGGTTATGCCGCCGGGCCGGCAAAATCAAATCTTCTTCACAGCATGGGGTGAAAGCGGCGCATGGCGGCCTCGTCTTCGGCCATCCAATCCGTCCTCATGCCGCCGGCGAGACCGGAAAATTCCGGCAGAGGTTCCCCTTGCTCAAGGAGACGGGCGGCCAGAAACAGCATCAACTGCTGTTTCTCGGCGATGGGCAAAGCATTAGCCGCCGTCTCAATCTCATCCAAGGAGGTCATGGGAAAAGACTATCACAGTCTTTCATCTCCGACAACCCCGATTTTTGGCAATAGTGCGGCTTTGACTGGTGCGACCAGCTTTGACCGGTGCGACCAGCTTTGACCGGTGCGACCGGCAAAATTTGCCGCTTTTGGACGCACGACCCTCCGGTCACACGGACGGGAAAGACGAAAACGGACACACGCAGGCTTTCGCCTTCGCCAGACTGCGGCGGACAGGTCGGCGCGACAAGTCCGCCAGGATGCAAACTTTCAAAGAACACAGGCGCGTGAGCGCCACACAATGACACTATACCACCATTGGATGGGAATGCAATACTCATTGCGCCGAGTCGCTTTTTCCGCCAATCGGTTCATTCCTGAGAAGATTTGGGGAATGAGTGGCAGAGGAATATGAATTCAAATTCTTTTTCCCATTCCTGCCAAAGATTCCCTTGCCTTGTCCTGCTTCGCTTTGGTTGCGGCTGCCGCGCTGAGAACCTTGCGGCTCCTTTACGAACCCTCCAAACGTGCCGCCAATCCTAATTGCAGAATGTTTAGAGGCGGACCAACTGGTTCACCAATGGTTCGTACCACTGCGCAAAGCCAGTGGGCAATTTGCTGAACAAGAATAAAATGTTGACGTCACTTGCCAGGAGATGTTCAGTGCCCCAGAGAGCTTTATGCATGCAGCGCACCCCAAAGAGTGCTGGCTGAGGTTCAGCATCGGCTTCGTTCTGAACGCGGTGTTGTGGCCGCTCATGGCGTCTGCAGCGCGCTGGAGTAACTATGACCGGGAGGCTCATCTCGCGCTGATAAGTATCGCCGTTGCAGCCGCCGCGCTCGTCACGGTCATCCCGCTCTTCTGGCGGGGCAAGCCCTGGCAGGCCCCGTTAGCCTTTTTACTTCTTTGGCTTCCAGTCATGGTTCTTTACAACGTCTTGGGGCGCATTTCAGATTTTTGAGAACTCTTGAGTATGAACATTTCCGCCATTGCGCCGTGGACCAATTCGGGACCGTTCCGATTCAGGCGTTGGCTTCTCCTTTGCTTCGCGATCTACATGCTTTATTTGATTGCGCTAGGTCCGTTCTACGCGCTGGACGGCCGGGCGCATCTGGATTTCGCTCCACGTCGTGTTCTTAACGCGGTCTATGGCCCGGCTGCGCCGTTCTATTGGCTGATGGGCCCACAAAACCCGTATGATGACTATCTCAGTTTGTGGCATGAAGATCCCAATTCGTCTGAAACGACATGGTGATGCGCGGATCTCACAGACACAAAGAGGTGCTCCCCGATGGATTTGCTCTTATCCCTTGTGGGGTGGCGTTGTCAAGGCGTGTGTTTTCCTTGGGAGCGAACTGGAAAGGCAATAAGTGGGCGGCGCGGCAGCGCCGACCCTACCGTTTGCTGACCACTTTTAGCAGACACTCTCGTTTTCAGGCGGCGGGCGGTGGGGGCAAGGTGAAGGATTGGATTCGAGAATACTCCGAGCCGGCGGGGGCGAGAACGCTTTGCATCAAATCCACCCGCTCCACGGACCAGGGGCCGAAATCGGACTGGCGACATTGGGCGAGCGCGGCGGCCAGTTGCCGGCGACCGCTTACTGTCAATTTTTTGACGCGGCCGATGGTTAAATGCGGGTGGAAGGGGCGCTCTTCCGGGATGAAGCCAAGTGGGGCGAGAGCTTCATCCAATGCTCGCTTCAATCTTTCCAAGGCGGCGCCGGTCCCGGCCAGGCCGGCCCAGATGATGCGCGGCCGGGCTGGGCTCGGAAAACACCCAAGGCCGCGCGCTTGCAGGAGGTGGCGTTCGCCGCGCTGACATGCGGTCTCCACGGTCCGCTGCACCTCTTCCAGCCTGGCCCGTTCGACTTGGCCGAGGAAATTCAACGTCAAATGAATTTTATCCGGGCGTGTCCATGCCACCGCTTTGGGAGAGAGGCCGCCGGACAGGGCGCGGGCGGCCTCGGCCAGCCGCCGGGCGACTTCCGCCGGCGGAAATATGCCGACGAACAGACGGATTTTTTCAGGCGCGTTCACGAGTGCCTTTCATAATCAAGACTTTGATCTTCAGATTTTCTCCGTTACGTTAGCATATTGTGTCTTCGATTGCCGAACAGTTGGATAACCTCCCCTCGCTGCAGCGGGTCGCCATCCCGGACCTTTGGCAGCAACAGGCCGTCGCGGCTTTGCGCGAGGGCAGCGACGTGGTGGTGCAGGCGCCGACCGGGGCGGGCAAAACGCTGATCTTCGAGCTTTGGTCCAAGCAGGGGCGCAATCGCGGTCAGGCCATTTACACGGTGCCCACGCGCGCCCTGGCCAATGATAAATTGGCTGAATGGCGGGCGCACGGCTGGGACGTGGGCATCGCCACGGGTGATTTGTCGGAAAACCTCTCCGCGCCGGTGTTGGTGGCGACGCTGGAAACACAGAAGCACCGGCTTATCCAGGGGGAAGGGCCGGCTTTGTTGGTGGTCGATGAGTATCAAATGCTGGGCGACCTGGACCGCGGTCTTAATTACGAACTGGCCCTGGCGCTGGCCCCGCCTAAAACGCAATTGCTGTTGCTCAGCGGCAGCGTGGCCAATCCGCAAAACGTGGTGCAATGGCTGCAACGCCTCGGACGCAAGGCGGTGCTCATCCGGCACGATCTGCGCCCGGTGCCGCTGGAGGAAGTCCACGCCAACGATCTGAATTATCACGTGCCGTCGGATATTCGCGGGTATTGGCCGCGTTTGGTGGCCAAGGCGCTGGCGGAGGATTTGGGGCCGATCCTCATTTTCGCCCCGCGGCGTCAGGCGGCGGAATCGATGGCCAATGAATTGGCGCGGGTGCTGCCCACGCCCAATCCGTTGAGCCTGAGCGCCGAACAGAAGACGCTGGCAGGGGAAAGTTTGGCGCGAATGCTCAAGAGCCGCATCGCCTACCATCACAGCGGCTTGAGTTACGCGGCGCGCGCGGGGGTGGTTGAACCGCTGGCCAAGGCGGGGCAATTGCGGGTGGTGGTGGCGACGATGGGACTGGCGGCGGGTATCAATTTTTCGCTGCGCAGCGTGGCCCTGGCGGCGGAGTCGTATCGCCGCGACAACCAGGAGCACTTGCTGCGGGCGGATGAGATTCTGCAAATGTTCGGACGGGCGGGGCGGCGCGGGCTGGACGAAACGGGCTTTATTCTAATCACGGCCAACGGACTGCGGGCGCTGGACGCGCGGCCGGGGCATTTGTCGCGCGGGGGGTTGGTGGATTGGAACGCGCTGCTGGGCCTGATGGACGGAGCGGCGGCGCGGGGATTGGACCCGTTTGCCGAGGCGGTGCGGGTGCAGGAACGGCTTTTCACCACCAAACCCATCGCCCTGGGCATTGAGTCCTCGATTCAGCATCCCAACCCGCCGTGCGGTTTGAAGACGGACGCCGAACGCGCCCGGCACGTGCGCCGACGGGTGCGCCAGATGCTTAACAGCCGCGGGCAATGGGAGAATTTTCCCGCCGCCGCCGAACGGCCCGCGCGCGAGGTACTGGTGATGGAAAGCGCGGAAACGTTGCGCTGCCATTCCGTGCTGGCCGAGCCGGCGGCATTGGAAAAACCGGGCGCGGGTCTGCTGTGCCTCTTGCAGGAGGACGAACGGGGAAAGGTCTATGGCCGCGCCGCCACCATCGCCGATGTTTTGAACGACGACCGCGTGCTGTTGAACAAATGGGTCCGCCGCCTCACCAATTGGAACGGGCGGCAGGCGCCGCGCGCGACGTGGGAGCAGAAAATCATTCCGTTGCTGGAACAGAAACTGGCGGCGCAAAACACGCCGGTGGTCCGCATCCTTCAGGAAGAGCAGCGCATTGTCGCCCATCTGAGTCTGGCCGACGTGGCCATGCGGGTGCCGGTCGATTCCTACGGGGTGGCCTTCTGGAAGCCGATTCAGCGCGAAGTGATGCCGCCGGATTGCGCGGTGTGTCCGCTGGTGCCGGTCTGCCAGGAGCTTCCAGTCATCACGGGCGTGGCTTTGCTCTGGCGCCGGCTGGGGTTAATTGACGCCGCCGGCGCGCCGACCCGCCGGGGAAAAGTCGCCAGCTTTTTTTCCCAAGGCGACGGCTTGGCGGTGGCCGCGGCATTGGAAGAGGAATCGTATCCAATTAACGAGCTTATTTACGATCTGGCCAACCTGGACGCCAATTATCGTTTTTCCGTGGAGGACAGCCGATGGGCGGGGCGGTTGGCGATGGTTTGCCGGAACACTTACGGGCCGCAAACCATCCCGGGCTATCTGGAGAGCGGCGTGCCGCCGAAGTACGGCTCAGGCGCGGAGCAAGTGGTGGCCGGGGTTCACAAAGACCCGTCAACCAAACACGGCTGGGTGACCGAAGTGTTGGGGGCCGGGGACATCGACCGCGTGATCATCGAATGGCGAAGCACATTGCGGCAAATCGCGCACGCGCCAGTGCTGGATTGGCCGCGCTGGCGTCAATTGCAACAAGCGGCGCGGGACATCTTGAACGAAACGGAATCGCCCACCCTGACTGAGTTGCCGCCGCTGGAATACCACCAGACGAGGAGAATCGATCACCGGCTGGTACTTAGGCGGCATTGAGGCGCAAGCCTATTTCGCCCCTTGATCGATCCAGGCGCGAATCAAACCGATTTGCTCCCTGGTCAGCGGACCGATATTGGCTTTGTTTTTTGGCGGCGGCATGAAGTCGTCCGGATCGCCCTGATGGGAGATGTTGGCCACAATTCCGCTTTTGGCGCTGTTTCCCGAGACGAGCACGGGGCCATCCTCGCTGCCCTTCATCACCGCTTCCAGAGTGTCCAGGCGCAACTTGGCCTTTGGCTTCGGTGTTTTGGGGCCGTGGCAAGGATAGCAGGACTTGGCGAATATGGGTTGAATGTCCGTCGTGTAGGAGACCCCTTGTTGGGTCGAAGGCGGCGGCAGCAATTTGGGATCGACAGCCGACTTGCTTTTGTCATCCCCCAAGGCGCAAAAGGCGACGAGAACGCAACCGGATACCAGACTCAAGAGCGATAATTTCGACAACATGAGCGGCAGTTAGCCCAAAACTTCGCCGAAGGTAAAGGCAATTGCAAATTCACAGGGCACAAACCGAACGAAGTGGATTAAGATTAGGAGGGGAACCCAGTGAAATGCACCCAGGGCACATTCATGCTCTTTACGGGTCTTTCGATTTCAAGTAAAAGTTGGCTTACGGCCCGTATTATTTCAAGGAAACAGCAAAATCCACACCCATGAAAGCAACCCGTTATTTTTCCGTTTTCGTCGCTGCCGCCGCGCTCTGCGGAGCGGCCTGGGAAAGTTCCGCGCAATTAACCCAGTCCTATACCAATACCTTCGACACCGCCAGTTCGGTGGCCAGTTGGGATTACATGTGGTACGTGGTAACCAGCGCGCCCATGGTTTGGGACTCCACGATGGATGCCGCTTCCAGCGCCAATTCCGGTTCCTTGAAGCTTTCCATTCCATGGTTGAACGGGGGCGGGCAACAACTCTGGGGCGGAACTTGGGGCAATACCTCGCAAAGCGACAACGCCCTGCAAATGAACGGCGCCTGCTTCACCAGCATCAGTTGCGACATTCACGTGGATCCAAGTTCGGCGGTCAGTTCAAAGGGCAATTACGGCCCCCTCGAACTTGGTTTTCTCACGCAATATGGGATGACTTATCCGAATAACAGCACCGTCACTCTTCCGTTAAGCGCAACCAACGGGTGGACGCACTTTTCCGTGCCGGTAGCCGGATTCACCGCCACGGGTCTTCGCGGCCTCGGGATGCAAATGAACGAGTATTCCGGGACGTTCAACGGCGCCTCGCTGTTTTGGCTGGATAATCTCAAATGCACGGCGACGCCCAATTACACCAACTCCTTTGACGTCAGCCCCTACAGCGGAAATACAGCCAGCAGCACGATCTCGTGGATTTACGCGCAGGGTGTCAATTCCGCCAACTCCTCCATGAGCTGGGATTCAGCGACGGACGCCAATGGCAGTTCGTCTTCCGGCTCGCTGAAGGTTTCGATTCCCTGGAAGAACGGCAATTCCAGCGGCGCCAATTTAAGCCAGACGATGTTTGGAACCTTTGCCAACAGATCTAATTTCGACAATGGCGAGACAACGTCCGGTTTCAATTTCCAGGACCTCTTATGCTCGGTTCACGTGGACCCCAGTTCGCCCAAGAACGCGGCGGGCAATTACGGAGTGCTGCAAGTTGGATTTGTGGCGGATGTCAACGGCGCCTGGAGCGGCGTTACCTGGCCGTCCGGCGCGGTGACGCTGAACGCCAACGCTTCCAGCGGCTGGACCAACCTTGTCGTGCCCATCGATTACACCGCGCCGGGTCTGAGCAATGTTTCCGGCATTTTTCTGGAGATGCAAACCGGAGCCGCGCAAGGCGGGGGGCTGCCGGGCACCACGCTCTTGTGGGTGGATGACATTGGCACGGTGGCGGCGGGCGCGCCGGCGGGGCCGACCTTTACCAGCGCCAGCCAATCGGGCAGCACCGTGATCATCAATGGCGTCAACCCGAATTGTCCGGCAGGCATGGACTGCGTTATTCTGTCTTCGACGGACCTGACGCTGGCCATGTCGCACTGGACGCCGATCGCTACCAATGCATTCAATGCCAACGGCACATTCTCCTTCACCAACGTCGTGAACCCATCGCAGCCGGCCACGTATTTTAGCTTCGTCCCCAACATTGCCGTGACGGTGCAGGCGAGCCAGCCGGGGTGTTCTTTCACCGTGGACGGGAAAAGTTTCACGGCCGCTCAAACGTTCAGCTGGACTCCCGGGTCCAGCCACGTGATTGCGACGACTTCTCCGCAAAGCGGCGGCACGGGCATCCAGCGCCTCTGGAGCAATTGGAGCGACGGCGGAGCGATGTCGCACGTAGTCAGTCCGACTGCCGGCGCAATTTACACTGCCACCTTCACGACGCAGTATTACTTGACCATGAACGCGAGCGCGGGCGGCGGCGTCAGTCCGGGCAGCGGCTGGAACAATAGCGGCGCGGTCGTGGCGATTGGCACCACGGAAAACGGTGGATACTATTTCAGCGGTTGGACAGGCAGCGGCAGTGGCTCCTACTCTGGAAGCAGCAGTTCCGCGTCGGTTACGATGAACGGGCCGATTACCGAAACGGCCAGCTTCACGACGAACATTTCCTACATTTCCGTGACGGCGCAGGCCAATCCGGCAGACTCTTCCTTCACCGTGGACGGAACAGAGTACACGACCAATGAAACTTTCAGTTGGATTTCGGGCTCCAGCCACGTGATTGCGACGACTTCCGCACAGAGCGGCGGCGTGGGCATCCAGTACCTGTGGAGCAGTTGGAGTGACGGCGGGGCGATGTCGCACTCGGTCACTCCGACCATCGGCACGACTTACACCGCCAACTTCACGACGCAGTATTATCTAACGATGAGCGCGGGAACAGGGGGAGGGGCGAGTCCGGCCAGCGGCTGGGAAAACAGCGGGGCGGTTATTCCGATTAGCGCCCCGGCGAATAGCGGATACGCTTTCAGCAGTTGGACGGGGAGCGGGAGCGGCTCCTATTCTGGGGCCAGCAGTTCCATGTCGGTCACCATGAACGGGCCGATTAGCGAGACGGCCAGCTTCACGGTCATACCCTTGGCTCCCGTGCCATCCTTTGCCATGAGCACGAACATGGGCGTGGCGCCGTTCACGGTCACATTCACGGACACCTCGACCCGGAACCCCACTTCCTGGTTGTGGACCTTTGGCGACGGCGGCACATCGACGCTGCAAAACCCGAGTTACACCTTTACGAATATGTGGCGGCAGACGGTTACCTTGACTGCGTCCAACGCGGGAGGGGCAGCCTCATCCAGGCAGGCCGTATATCAGTGCTTTCCGTGTGACGCGGTTTATGACTGGACCAATGGGATCCAGGGCCATCCGGCCACCATCGCCACTTTGAGCAATTCCCTGGTCGGAGGGTCGAGTCAAATCGGGTACTTCACCATGACCAACTTCGACCTTCCCTCGGCCAATGTGCAGGGGATCATCTTCACCAATTTGCCAGGCATGACCAACGGCTGCCCGGTGGTCTTCCCCAGCGGGGTCGTCTATTCCAACTTCCAGACCACCAACGCCCTGGCCTACTGCTACACGAACCAGCACGAGCAGTATGACTTCCATTTCAATGCCAACCTGGCGGTGACGAACATCGTGTTGATGTTTTACGATTCCTTGCCGCTCTGCACCAACGTATGGGAATACTGCATCGACGAACTCAACATCTCCACCACCAGGACTTACCCGGACTTGGGCCTCTTCTGCCTGAACCGCGACCTCGGCTTAAGCCCGCTGCCAGACGGCATGAACGATTGTCACACCTCCGAGACGTGTGTTCCCACCATTTATGGCCAATGCCCATTCCCCTCCATGACCAATATGGATTTCAACGGCAGCCAGATTTACGCTCGTCCCAACAAGCTCTATCGCATCCTGATGGAGGAAAATACGAATTCGCAGACTATTCTGGCCATTGCCGACCCGGCGACCAGCACCCTGTGCGGTTTTGTCACCAATTTTAATCTATACGAAATGGGGCACTTAATCACCGCCTATGCCAACGGGCACACCAGTTTTGAAGTCATGACCAACAACGGTTATGACCAGGCCAGTTGGACCAACCTCACCTCCATTTTGGCCGCCCACAGCATCATCAGCATCAACCGGCCGCTCTCGTGGTATCAGGCCTCAAACGCCGTCATGTTTGGGCCTTAGGCAGTTCCGGGCAGTGCCGCAGCTCGCGACGCTGCCAATTTATCTTTCCACGCGGCCCGGTTTGTGCTACGCAATGGGCGTGTACTTGGAGTATTACAGGCTGAAAGAACCGCCTTTCAATATTACGCCCAATCCGCGGTTCCTGTTTTTCAGCGCCAAGCATCGCGAGGCCTTTAATCATCTGCTTTATGGCATTCGCGAGCGCAAGGGCTTTGTCCAGTTGACCGGCGAGGTTGGCGCGGGCAAAACCACCCTCTGCCGCGCCTTGCTGGAACAACTCGGCCCGTCTTTTTCCACCGCCCTGATCATCAATCCGGTCCTGGACGCCGACCAACTCATCAAAGCCATCGCCATGGAGTTTGGTCTGCCGGTCAAGGGCCTGGATCGGCTGGAAACCGTGGCCGAAATCAACCACTTCCTCCTGCAACAAATGGAACAGCGCAAGGAGACCGTCCTGATTATTGACGAGGCGCAGGATTTGACGCGGGAGTTGCTCGAACAGGTGCGCCTGCTCTCCAATCTGGAGACGGACGAACGCAAATTGTTGCAGATCGTGCTGATGGGGCAGCCCGAATTGCGCGACCGTCTCAACGATCATAACTTGCGCCAATTGCGCCAGCGCATCACCATCCGCTACCATTTGAATCCGCTTAAGCGCGGGGAAGTCGGCAAATACGTGCAGCATCGCCTGCAGGTTTCCGGGGCCAACGGCGTCCCTTATTTCACCGCTCCCGCGCTGTGGCGCATTTACCAATACAGCAAGGGCATCCCGCGCCTGATTAACGCCATTTGCGACAAATGCCTGCTGGCCGGCTACGTCGAGCAACGGGATAAAATCGACTTCCGCATGGTCGGCCGGGCGCGGCGGGAATTGGAAGGGCAGGTTGATTTATGAGCCTGATCAACGACGCCCTTAGAAAGGCCAGCAAAACGGACCGGGAACGCGCGCATCAGGCTGAAATACCAGGCGGCATGAAACCGGTGGCTGAGTGGCCCAAACGCTCTTTTTCGCCCTGGTTGGTGACGGGCGTCGTATTGGCGCTAGTATTTGCGGGATGGCTTTTCTCACGATGGTGGAGCGCAAGCGAGCCGCCCCTGGCCGCCGCCCCAGAGCCTGTCGCCGACATGGCGCCCGTGCCCGAACCGCCGCCGGAACCGCTCGTGCTCGAAGCGTTGCCAACGCCGGACACGGCCGCGCCAACGCAGGTGGTCACGGCGACGCCTGTCCCGGCGCCCGCTCCGCCGGCAAAACCAGCCGAGGAGGCTTGGCCGGCGGAATTGAAGCTGATGGGAATTTTCTTTAGCAAAACGAATCCGCGGGCCTTAATTAACGGCAGGACGGTTGGCGTGGGCGACGATTTCAACGGCATCCGCGTGACCAAGATTGAGAGCAACCAGGTGACAGTGGAATGGAAGGGGCGTGTGAAAACTTTGATGATGGAATGAGAGTGGAGGTCATGTAGATTTGAATTATGGAAAATGAACGCAAATCGCCGGAAGAACGGCAGAAGATGACGGACCAGGAGCGACTTCGACATTCGTGCGCGCACGTCCTGGCCACGGCCGTGGCCAAACTCTGGCCTGACGCACAATTTGCCGCCGGCCCGCCCGTGGAAAATGGATTTTATTACGACGTGGAAATGTCGCACCGCGTCACGCCGGAGGATTTCCCGCGCATCGAGGAGGAGATGAAACGGGTGGTGAAGGCCAACCAGGTGTTTGAGAAAGTGGTGGTTTCGCGCGAGCAGGCGCTGGCCGACGCCCAAAAAGGCCGCCTGGCCGCGCTCGGCGAACGCCCCGTGCCGAGCAAGTTCAAACTGGACATCGTCCAGAAGATTCCCGAAGGCGAGGCGATTACCTATTTCAAAAACGGCGATTTCATCGATCTTTGCGCCGGCCCGCACGTCATGCGCACGGGCAACATTGGCGCGTTCAAGCTGACGCAGCTTGCCAGCGCGTATTACAAAGGCGACGAGCGCAACCCGCAGCTCCAGCGCATCTACGGCACCGCCTTCAAGAACAAGACGGAAATGGAAGCCTACTTCGCGATGCTGGAGGAAGCCAAGCGCCGCGACCACCGCAAAATCGGCCAGGAAATGGGGTTGTTCGCCTTGGACGCCGAATACGTCGGCCCAGGCCTGCCGCTATGGCTGCCAAAAGGCGGGGCGATCCTGGAGGAATTGGAGAAGCTGGCGAAGGAGACGGAATTTGCGGCTGGTTATGTGCGGGTCAAAACGCCGCACATCGCGAGGGAGAAGATGTATAAGACCTCCGGCCATTTGCCGTATTACGCGGAGTCCATGTTTCCACCAATGCAACTACTCCCTGAAGGAAAAGCGAAGGCGGAGAAAGAACAGCGCCTGGAACATAGTAAGAAGATCGCTGAGGAAGGATTAGCCAGATCAACCCAATTTAATGCCGTCAATTTGGAAGCTGAAGGCTATTCAAAGAAAGAAATAGGTGAAAGGACCATACAAACCCACGTAGAAACCGCAAAGGCTCTCCGTGAGCAGCAAGAAGCCGAAACAGAATTAAAAGCTGATCTTTATTATCTCAAAGCCATGAATTGCCCGCATCACCACCGCATTTTTGCGGCGGAACCGCGCAGTTACCGCGACCTTCCCTTGCGGTTGGCTGAGTACGGCACCTGTTACCGTTATGAGCAAAGCGGGGAGTTATTCGGCGTCATGCGCGTCCGCTCGCTGAACATGAACGACGCGCACATTTATTGCACCGAGGAGCAGTTCGCCGCCGAGTTCAACGCGGTCAACGAAATGTATCTCAAGTATTTCAAAATATTCGGCATCGAGAAATACGTCATGCGTTTCAGCACGCACAGCAAAGAAGGATTGGACAAGAAATATGTCAACGAACCAGAATTGTGGCTCAAGACCGAGGACATGGTTCGCCGGGTATTGATTGAATCGAAGATCAACTACGTTGAAGTGCCCAACGAGGCGGCTTTCTACGGGCCGAAGATTGACGTGCAGGTTTGGAGCGTCATCGGCCGCGAATTCACCCTGGCCACGAACCAGGTTGATTTCGCCGTGCCGGCCAGGTTTGGGTTGAAATACCGCGACAAGGACAATTCGGAGAAGACGCCCTTGTGCATCCATCGCGCGCCGCTGGGAACGCACGAGCGGTTCATCGGATTTCTCATCGAGCATTACGCGGGCAATTTCCCTCTCTGGCTGGCGCCGGAACAGGTGCGCGTGCTGACCATTGGCGACGAGGAGCCGCTGGTAACTTACGCGAAATCCATCGTCGCCGAACTGCGCGCGAATTTCGTGCGGGCGGAAGCGGATTTTTCGACCAACAAAATCAACGGCAAAGTCCAGGACGCGGAAAAGGCGCGGGTCCACACCATGCTGGTGATTGGTCCGCGCGACATGCAAGCTGGCGCCGTCTCCGTGCGCGTCCACGGCAAAGGCAACGCCGGCGCGAAGCCCAAGGCGGAAGTGATCGCGGAGATCGTGGCCGCAATCCGGGAACGCCGCGCTTGAACCCAAGTTCCACAGTGGAAACGGCAGAGCAACTCGGCAGCCCGACGCTGGCCCAAAGGCTCGGTGATGCCGTTCATGTGTCGCCCTTGCTGCGCAAAGTTTGCCAAATGAGCGGTTGCGCGGAAGACCGTATCGGGGAATGGCTGCTCAAGTGCGCGGTCCGCCGAGGGGCCAGCCATTACCAACGCGATTTTTCAGACGATTTGCCGCCCGACAATGACCAACTAAGTAATGAAGAAATCGCCGTGGCTTTGTGTCTTGGCCAGCATCCGTACAATTCGGTGTTCATCCGCGCGGCCGCTCAATTGCTGAGTTCGCCACGCACCGACGCACCGAGACTTGCCAGGCTGGCTGTGATGGAAAGGGTTGAGCCGGTCTTGCTCCACGTCGCCACCGTCGCGGCGCGTTTCGCTCCGGAAGCGCAGCCTTGGTCGTACTTGCTCCGCCACTTGCCGCAACGGCTGGCTTGCCCACCTGATGCGCTGCCCCACTGGTCCCGCTTTGTCAGCCAAACCGGCGTCACGGCTTTTGCGGGCGGCCCGGATATCAAGTGGCTTCAGCGGCGCGAACCAGCCTGATGAGCAATCCGCTTCGCATTCTAAGAACACTCGACCGGCATCTCACTTTGCCTGCTGAGATAACTCTTTTCGGGCGTTCGGCGCTGGCATTGGGCTTTTCTGAAGCCCCGGTTCGTTTTCACAACACGCAGGATGTGGATGGCATTCTGCCGCTGGCCTGGTTGCGGCCACCCGATGCCCATCAAGATTTCTGGCAAGCTGTGGAGCGCACCAACATCGAGTTGGAGCCTGGCGGTCTTTATTTAACCCACTTATTCCGCGAAGTTGATGTCATCCTGCAACCGGACTGGCTCGACCGCCGCTTGCGGCTTGAGGTGGGTTTGCCGAAGCTCGCGGTTTTCCGGCCAGCGACTATTGACCTTATCCTGACCAAGATGGCGCGCGCGGATGACGACGACCTAGCAGGACATCCGATTTCTGCTTCAGCGGGAACGTTTGACTCAGGACCAGTTGCAGACGGCCTTTGCAAACGCCCGTGTGCCGGTCGTGCCGGAAATTCAAGAATCATTCAATCGCGCCCGTTCCAAGGTGCTCGCCTTGGCTGCATCGTGAGCGGCGCTCTCGTGCAGCCGTGAAATTTTTACCGTTCCGTATTCTCAGGCGGGTTGCCGTCGGCGCCGCCGCCGTCCAGGTCAATTAGAATGTCCCTTGGCTCGGCGCCTTTGCTGGGGCCGACGATGCCGCGCAGTTCCAACTCATCCATGATCCGCGCGGCGCGGGTGTAGCCCAGGCGCAGGCGGCGCTGCATGAGAGAGACGCTGGCTTTTTGCTCGCTGCGAATGACCTCGATGCACTGCTGGATAAGCTCCTCGTCCTCGCCGCTGGCGCCGTTTTCGGTTTCCATTCCGGTGCCAAGCTTTTGCAGTTGCTGGTGGATTTCCACCTCGTAACTGGGCTTGCCCTGCTTGGCGATGAAATCGACGATTTTCTGCAACTCCGGGTCGGTGATCAGCGCCCCTTGCACGCGGATCAACTTGCCCGAGCCGGGCGGCAGATAGAGCATGTCGCCTTTGCCCAGAAGCTTGTCCGCCCCCATGCCGTCAAGAATGGTGCGGGAATCGACCTTGGCCGCGACCTGGAAGGCGATGCGGGCGGGAATGTTGGCCTTGATCACGCCGGTGATGACATCGACGCTGGGCCGTTGCGTGGCGACGATGCAATGAATGCCCGCCGCCCGCGCCATTTGCGTGATGCGGGCGATGGCCATCTCCACGTCGGCGGGCGCCACGAGCATCAAGTCCGCCAATTCGTCAATAATAACCACGATGTAGCTCAGATGGTCGGGGATGACGATCTCCTCGTCGCGCGGGACGACGATCTCCTCGTCCAGTTCCACGGCAAAGCCGTCGGAGTTGGCCTCGACCTTCTCCTTGCGGGTCATCAAGGGCAGTTCCGGTTCGGAAGGGGGGATGGGCTTGTTCTTGGGGCGCTCGTTGAAGGAACGGATGTTGCGGACGCCGACCTTGGCGAAAATCTGGTAGCGTTTCTCCATTTCGTTGACCACCCACCGCAACGCCAGGATGACTTTTTTCGGGTCGGTCACGACCGGGACGACCAGATGCGGCAAATTATTGTATTGCTGCAATTCGACCACCTTGGGATCGATCATGACAAAGCGCAATTGGTCCGGCGGAAAGCGGTAGAGCAGCGAACAGATGATGGCGTTAATGCAGACCGATTTGCCCGAACCGGTGCTGCCGGCGATCAACAGGTGCGGCATCTCGGCCAGGTCAGCCACCACCGGCAAACCATAGACATCCTTGCCCAGCACCAGCGGAATGCGGGCCTTGGTTCCGCGCCACTCATCGGAATCAAAAACGTCGCGCATGATGACTTTCGTCTTGATCAGGTTGGGGACCTCGACGCCGACGGAGCTTTTGCCAGGCACGGGGGCCAAAATGTTGATGCGTTCAGCCTTCAGCGCAGCGGCGATGTTGTTGCTCAGGCCGGCGATCCTCTCCATCTTGACACCCGGCGCGGGATGCAGTTCATAGCGCGTGATGGTCGGCCCCTTGGTGATGTCGCCCAAGGCCACTTCGATGTCGAATTGGGCCAGAGTTTGCTGCATGAGCCGGGCGTTGGCCATGAGTTCCTCCTTGGACTCGCTAGGCTTGGCCGTGGCATCGGGGTAGATCAGGAAATCCATCGACGGCAGCGTGTAGTTGCCAATTTTGGGCGCGGCGGCCACGGCGATCTGTTTGGGTTTGCGCGGGGCGGGCCTGGGCCGGTGCGGGACCTCGACGGCCTCCGGCGATGCGGTTTCGGCATGCTCCTCCGCTTTCGGTTCGGCTGGTCTTCCCAAGACTTCCGCCGTGGTGGCGGCGGCGACTTCCTTGGCAGGAATGACCACGCCTTCCTCGGGTGGCGCGGGTTCCTTGGACGGCTCGGCGGCGGGCTTTCTGGCGCGTTCGCCGGCTTTGGCCTGCGGGACACTCAAATCGCGCACGGTCGGCTCCGGCACGGGTTGCATGTCGGCGCCCAGGCCGGTGGGTTCGAGGACTTTTGGCACGGTGCCCTTGGTGGATTTATCCAGTTGCTCCTGCAATTTGCGAGCCTGCTTTTCCAAGTCACGCGCGCGGCGTTCGAGATCATTCTCACCGGGAGACTTGACGGGGATCAGGCCGCCGAAGCGGACGGCCCACCATTGGCGGCACCATTGGCCGAGTTGGAAATTGGTCAGGTAAATGAGGCTGATCACGTAAACCGTGCCCAGGACGATGGCAGCGCCCACCTTGCCCACGTAATGCAAAACGTGAGCGTTGAGGAAATAGCCGATGCAGCCGCCGACGCTCGGGGCGTTGAGCAGGCGCTGCAAACGTGCCAGCCAGCGAAAGTTATCCTCGAAGAGGCTGGCCAGGCACATGCAGCAAAGCAGCAAGACCCCGCCCCAAAGCCAGCGTCGCTGCAAGTAGGACAGGAAGCGGAAAATGTAGCCCAGTCCATACAGCAACAGCAGCACCGGAATCATGAAGGCCCCGATGCCAAAAACCCAAAACAGCCACGACGCCGTCCAGGCCCCCAGCGGGCCTCCAAGGTTGTGGGGAGGATTGTTGGGCGGCACCCTGTTGGCGGCCATGTCATGCGCGTCATAGGAGAGCAGCGCCACGATGACCAAGAGCGCGGCGGCCCCCAGAAGGATGCCTACGACATCATTGAGGCCGTGCGATTGAGACTGCGGCGGTTCTTTGCGAGCCATGCCGCAAGCCTAACGCCGCCGACATTGCTTTTAAAGGGAAAGTTGTCGTGGACAATTCAAGCGCGCGATTTCGGCGCCCGGTAGCGCAACCAGTACAACGCCATCAGCCCCGAGGTCAGCAGCAGGCAGACCGCCCACGCGCCGCTGCCCGGACGCCGGGGGAAAAAATTCAAGGCTGCCGCCGCCAGCCCCGGCCCAACACAGTTGCCAATGCCGATGACGGCTTCGTGGATGCCGCCATGCTCCCCTTTGGTCTCCCCAACATCCATGGAATAGAACAAAGAGGAGTAGTAGATCAGTCCCAGCGCCGGACCGAGGAGAACTTGGGACAGAACCAGCGCCCAAAGACTGTGCGCCAGCAGCATGGTTCCGAACGAAACCAACATCACCACGTAGGCTGAGACCAGGAAACGAAACCGGTAATGCCACCCCGGCCACAACCACAGCGCGACAAAGGCCCCCGCCCGCGTGAACAACCAGATCGAGCAGACGAATCCCGCCAGCATCGGCGAAAAGTTCAACCGCCGGGCCAGCGTCGGCACGCTGGAAATAATCGTGTTAATCGCCAGATAGGCCATGGGATTGGCCACCCATCCCAGTTTCAGAAACGTCGCCGGCGGTATCGGCGACCGGTAACTTTCCGTCATCGGATGCAGCAGCGGCAGGGCGGCGGGCGTCGGCGCGGCGGGTTGGCGCCGGACTTTGACTTCCAGCCACGTGGCCAGAACCAGTTCCAAGGCCAAGACAACGGCCGGAACGTAAAATACGCTTTGCAACCCCCACTTTTGCAGCAGCGCTCCTCCGACAAAATAGGAAAAGCCCGCGACCACGGCCCAAACGAAATTATAAACACCCACCACCCCTTGCAGCCGGGCGGGCGGTTCGCCTTCGCTGACCAGGGCTTCCATCGCCGGCCACGTTAAACACATGCCGAGGCATCCGGCCACCGAGAGCGCAATGGTCAGCCCCAACGACCGCGTCTGGCTGCAGGCCAGGAACGCCACCATCATCAGCGCCACGCCGGCCCGGATGGCGGTGAAATACCCAAATTTCTGCGCGAATCGGCCGCCAAAAAACGCGCCGAAGATGTACACACCGCCCAGCAGCGCTGCCAGCAGGAGATTTTGCATGGCGCCGAAGTTGAACCGTTCCTCGGCATAGAAATACAGGTAGTAAAAAAAGAAGGTGGTGGACAGGCTGTTAAGCCCCTCCAACACAAAACAGGCGCACTTAAGATTGCGGGTTGTGACGCCGCGGTGAACCGGCGGCAGCGGCGACGGGTCTATTTCCATTCGTTCGCCTGCATGGTGCCTGTTCCAGCCCGCGCTGTCCAGCCCCCACTGGGGGCGCCTTAGCTGGACCATTTCCAGTTGCGGATTTCGGGCATGTCCTGGCCGTGTTGGTTGATATACTGCTTGTGCTCGATGAGTTTGTCTTTGATTTGCTGCTTCAAATAAACGCCTTTTTCGCCGGTCTGCGGCAGGCGGTCGATGGTGTCCATCACGAGGTGGAAACGGTCGAGGTCGTTGAGCACGGTCATGTCGAAGGGCGTGGTGATGGTGCCCTCTTCCTTGTAGCCGCGGACGTGGATGTTGGCGTGGTTGGCGCGACGGTAGGTCAGACGGTGGATTAACCACGGGTAGGCGTGGAAGGCGAAAATGACCGGCTTGTCCTTGGTGAAAAGCTCGTTGAAATCCGTGTCATTCAACCCGTGCGGGTGCTCGGTTTGCGGTTGCAGTTTCATCAAGTCAACGACGTTGACCACCCGGATTCTCAAGTCGGGCAGACGCTCGCGCAGGATGGAGACGGCGGCGAGGGTCTCCAGCGTGGGCACGTCGCCACAGCAGGCCATGACGACATCGGGGGCGCGATCCTGATCATTGCTGGCCCACTGCCAGATGCCGATGCCCTCGGCGCAATGTTTGACGGCGGCCTCCATGTCCAGCCATTGCGGGGCGGGGTGTTTGCCCGCAATCACGACATTGACGTAATGGCGGCTGCGCAGGCAATGGTCCATTACTGAAAGCAGGCAATTGGCATCAGGCGGCAGGTAAACGCGCACGATTTCGGCCTTTTTGTTGACGACGTGATCGATGAAACCTGGGTCCTGATGGGTGAAGCCGTTGTGGTCCTGACGCCAGACATGCGAGGCGAGCACGTAGTTCAAGGAGGCGATCTTGCACCGCCACGGCAGGTGGGAAGTGACCTTGAGCCATTTGGCGTGCTGGTTGAACATCGAATCCACGATGTGGATGAAGGCTTCGTAGCAGTTGAAGACTCCATGCCGCCCAGTCAGCAAATAGCCCTCGATCCAGCCCTCGCATTGGTGCTCGCTGAGCATTTCCATCACCCGCCCGGAGGGCGCGAGAAATTGGTCGTTCGGCACGGTGGCGGCATCCCATTGGCGATGGGTCACCTCAAAAAGGCTCTCCAAGCCGTTGGAGAGGGTTTCGTCGGGGCCAAAGACCCGGAAATTCCGCTGCTCGCTGTTCAGCTTGGCGACATCGCGCAGGAAGGGTCCGAGCACGTGCATGTCGCCGATGCCGCGGGCTCCCGGCGCAGGCACGGCAGCCGCGTAATCACGAAAATCGGGCATCCTCAGGTCGCGGAGCAAAAGGCCGCCGTTGGCGCGTGGATTGGCGCCCATGCGCCGCTCGCCCTTGGGCGCCAGCTCGGCCAATTCCGCTTTGAGCCGGCCCTGCTCATCGAAGAGTTCCTCCGGCCGGTAGCTTCTCAACCAGTCTTCCAACAACTTGAGGTGTTCGGGATGAGCGGCGGGGTCGGAAAGCGGCACCTGATGCGAACGGAAGGTGCCTTCAACTTGCAAGCCATCAACCACCTTTGGCCCCGTCCAGCCTTTGGGTGAATTGAGGACGATCATCGGCCAGCGCGGGCGCGCAAGCTGGCAATGAAGGCGGGCGTCTTGCTGGAACTTCTTGATCTGCTCCACCGCGAGGTCGAGCGTGGCCGCCATCGCTTCGTGCATCGGCGCAGGCTCGCAGCCCTCGACGAAGCAGGGTGTCCAACCGTAGCCGCGGAGCAACTGTTCCAATTCCTCGCGCGGGATGCGGGCCAGAAGGGTTGGGTTGGAAATTTTGTAGCCGTTAAGATGCAGAATCGGCAGCACCGCGCCGTCGGTGGCTGGATTGAGGAATTTGTTGGAATGCCAGGCCGTGGCCAGCGGTCCCGTTTCCGCCTCACCATCGCCCACGACACAGGCCACGATGAGACTGGGATTGTCAAAAACAGCGCCAAAGGAATGGCTGAGCGAATAGCCCAGTTCGCCGCCTTCGTGGATGGAGCCAGGGCACTCCGGCGAGACGTGGCTGGGAATGCCTCCGGGAAACGAAAACTGACGAAAGAGTTTCCGCAGCCCGGCCTCATCCTGGCTGATGTCAGGATAAACCTCGCTGTAAGTGCCCTCAAGGTAAGTGTTGCCCACGACGGCCGGGCCGCCGTGTCCGGGGCCGGAGACGTAAATCATGTCGAGATCATATTTTTTGATGACCCGATTCAAGTGCGCGTAGATGAAGTTCTGTCCTGGGGTCGTGCCCCAGTGTCCCAGCAGCATGTGTTTTACGTCCGCGAGCGCCAATGGCCGCCTCAGCAGCGGATTGTCATAGAGATAAATCTGGCCGACCGACAAATAATTGGCGGCGCGCCAGTAAGCATCCATCTTTTGCAGCAGTTCCGGCGCAAGTGTTTTTGCATTCATGGTTCCAACTTATTTGTTCATTGCGCCCAACGCAAGAAGCCGGGATACCGAGCGCGCTATCATTAATTCTTCGTTTGTGCGAATGACGCGCACCGCCACGCGAGCGTTTTCCATGGAAATCACGGCGGCATTTTCCGCATTCCGGGCCTCGTTAAGTATCCAGGCCGAGGAAGCCCAACCCCTCACAGATGCGCGCGCGGATGGGTGGCGCGTTTTCGCCGATGCCGCCGGCGAAGACGAGCGTGTCCAATCCACCGAGCACGGCGGCATAGGAGCCGATCCACTTTTTGGCTTGATAGCAAAACAGCGCCACCGCTTCCGCCGCCCGCGCGTCACCGGCTTCCTGCGCGAGCAAGTCCCGCATATCGGAGCTGCTCTCCGAAAGGCCGAGCAGGCCGGACTTATGGTTGACCATTTCGTAAAATTGCTTGTTGGACATCTGCTCGGTCCGAGCCAAATACGGGGCCAGGCCGGGATCCAAATCGCCGGAGCGGGTGCTCATCACCAGCCCCGCCGTCGGCGTGAAGCCCATGCTGGTGTCCATGCTCTTGCCGTCGCGCACGGCGGCCATGCTGGCGCCATTGCCGAGATGCGCCAGGATCACGCGGCCTTTGGTTGCCGCCGGGTCGCCGAGGCGCGCCAGTTCTTCCATCAAATAGGAATAGGACAAACCGTGAAAACCGTAGCGCTGAATTCCCCTGGCGTCGAAGCGCCGCGGAATCGGCAGCAGTTTGGCCACGCGCGGCATGGTGCGGTGAAAGGCCGTGTCAAAGCAGGCCACCTGGGGCAGGTTCGGATGACGCCGGCGGAATGTCTCCATCAGGTCGATCTCGCGGGGCAGATGGTCCGGGTCGTTCGGGCTTATGCGATGCAGTTCAGCCAGCAATTCCCGGGTCACAACCTCGGGCGCGGTGTGTTGCAGGCCGTGCACCACGCGGTGTCCCACGCCCCGGACCGAGGCGAAATCATTCCTGCCTTCGATCCAGTCAATCAGAAAATTCACCGCCGATATATGGTCGGAGGCGGCGACACTGCGGCTCTCCGGTTGATTTCCCGACGGCTCATGACAAGTCAGATTCGTCCCGCTCAGGCCAATGCGGTCCACCTTTCCATACAGCCCCCGTGGCAGTGCTTCACCGGCCTGATAGAGCGCGAACTTGATGCTCGATGAGCCGCCGTTGATCACCAGGATCCGCTGGTTAGCGGGGTTCATGGATGAGTGCCCGTGTTAAGGCGCCACCTTCAATATTCCTTGAAGGACTATGTCCGCGGACGATTTGCCGGCCATGATTTCGAAATCGCCCGGCACCACTTTCCACTGCATGTCGATGTCGAGCAACTGGAGATCTTCCGGGGTTAATTTGAAGGTCACGGTTTTGCTTTCGCCGTGATTGAGGGCCACTTGCTCGAATCCGCGCAGTTGTTTGACAGGAGTTGAAACCGGGGCGTATTTCTCGTGCAGGTAGAGTTGGACAGTTTCCACGCCGGCCAGATCGCCGATGTTTTTCACCTCCAGGCTCACGCGCGCCTCGCCGCCGGGATGGATCTGCGCCGGTTCGACGCGCAAATGATCATACTCGAACTTGGTGTAGCTCAAACCGTAACCAAAGGGGTAGAGGGGCGTGGCCGGCATGTCAACGTAGCCATGATCCCGCATCCAGTAAGCCTTGGCTGGCTTGTAGTTGTAATAGATCGGCAATTGGCCGGAATGCCGGGGAACGCTGATGGCCAGCCGGCCGGTGGGATTGTAAAGACCAAAGAGGACGTCGGCCACGGCTTCTCCGCCGCGCTCGCCGGGTTCCCAGGCCTCCAGCAGGGCCGGCACGTGTTCGGAGGTCCACCGCGTGGATAGCGGGCGTCCGTTGATGAGCACCACAACGGTGGGGGTTCCCGTCTCGAAGACCGCCTGGATCAAATCCTCCTGCACTCCTGAAAGATCCAGACTCGCCACATCGTGCGCTTCCCCGTCGGTGGAGCGGTCATGCTGCCTCTCACCGACCACCACAATAGCCACCTCCGACCCTTTCGCCGCCTTGACCGCCTCGGCAAACCCGCTCTTATCCGTGCCCGTGACATCGCATCCACGCACGCAGGTGACTTTGGTTTGCGGCGAAACGGCGGCCTTGATTCCCTCGATCACGGTCGTGACGTGCTGCAAAAGCTTCTTGGGCGAATAGTCGCCCAGTTGGTTCATCACGTCATCCGCGTTGGGGCCGATCACTGCCACCGATTTCAAATTCTTCTTGAGCGGCAGGAGGTTCTTGTCATTTTTCAGCAACACGATCCCTTCGCGGCCCGCGCGCAGGGCCAGGTCTTGATTGGCTTGCGAATGGACAACCTGGAGGGCGTGGTCCACATCGACATACGGATTCTCGAACAGGCCCAGGCGGAACTTCAGCGCCAGAACTCTGCGCAGCGCCCGGTCCACCAGCGCCATGGGTACTCGCCCTTCTTCCACGCTCTCGACCAACGGCCCCATGTAGGCAGGCTCGTAGGTGATATTCAAATCAACTCCGGCCTTCAAGGAGAGCTGCCCCGCTTCCTTCTGGGTGGGAACGATGTTCTCATCGAGCAAGGTCTGGAAACCGTCGCCTTCGCTTACGACGATGCCTTTGAAACCGATTTCCTGCCGCAACACATCGTTCATCCATTTGACTGAGCCGTGCGACGGCACATCCTCGATTTCCGGGTAACCGGCCATCACGCCCAAGCCTCCGGCTTTGGTGATGGACCCGATCCAGGGCGCCATAAAATTCTCGCGCAAAGAACGGTCCGACACCTCAATCGCTCCACGCTCCAGCCCGCTGGCGGGTTCGCTTTGGGTGGGGAAATCCGTCAGCACCGCGATGACCTTGTCCGGGGCGGAGATGTCCGAACCCTGCGTGCCCCGCACGATAGCCTCGCCGATACGCATATAAAGATAGGGGTCTTCCGTGTAAGCTTCCTCGTTTCGCCCCATGCGCGGATCCCGATCCACTTCCATGACCAAGGTGGAGAGCAAGTGGATGCCGATTGCCCGTGCCTCCGCCGCGGCCGCGGCATAGATCGCCTTCACCAAATCCATGTCAAAGGAGCTGCCCACCGCCAGGCCCTCCGGGAAAACGGTGCCGCCTGAAAGCATGAGGCCATGCGTGCCTTCCTCATCCTGCATAACCGGTATCTTCAGGCGCGTCTGCGTGGTCGCAATTTTCTGCAGTTCGTTGAAGAATTCGACTTGCTGGCGCGTGCCTTCATGAAGAGCCTCATTGGCCAGGGTGAAAAAACCGCAGCCCGGTCCGATTTCCTGGGTGAGCGTTCCGGCGGCGAATTTCCTGCAAGCCTCCAACTTCGCGGCGGCGCTGTTGCCCAGTCCATGCACATAAACACACGGCAAATTGAGCTGCCCGACTTTTTCCTTGAGCGTCATCCGGCCCATGAGGTCATCAACTCGCTCCTCCACCGTGCGTTTCGGGTCGAGGTAAACCGGCATTTGGCCTCCCGCCTGCGCGAGGGCCGACAAACCGGAAGCCAGCGTCACGCCGGCTGCCAGAACCAACCACAAAAAGGCCTTCTTTTCCATAGTTTTTAACCTCCAAACGGCCACGCCGCAGCCACCGCTGTCAAACGACAGGAATGGGACGCGTGTTTTCATGAATTAAAGCCGCATGATAATAAGAAGGGTTAGCTTGTCAACCGGCAATTTTTGCCGGAACCAAAAAAATGCAAAAAAACCTTGACGAAATAGGGCAAACGTATTATACATTTGATATACTATAGTAGTACAGCAAATGGTCATTGAGCGCTTGTGGGGAATTCGCGGGAATGGGCGAGAGGAGGGAAAAGGGTGTTTTGCACTTGAGGATTTGAATATGAGTGGTTTAGTCAAATTTATGCCAAAGCCAAGACGGAACGGATGTCGTCTTCGCCGAATGCCGGCAGAGGAGGCTGACAAGCAAGAGCAATCCCGCAGCCCGTTGCAGCCATTAGACCCCCAAACGCCACGCCCCCAGCCAGCATGGTATTGCGCGCGAACGAAGCCCAAGCGAGAGCATGCTGCCGCGACAAATCTCGGCAAAAGGCTTGGGCTGGAGGTCTTTCAGCCGTGGCTTCGCCTGGAGAGGGCTACGAGGCGCGGGGTGGTGCGCTTGGTTGAACCGCTGTTCCCAGGCTACATTTTTGTTCGTTGCATACCGGAGCGCCATTCCGCCGAAATAAGACAGATCGCCGGCATCAGCAGTTTGGTGCATTTTGGGCGTAAAACACCGGCCATGCCGGATGGCGCGATCGTGGAATTAAGGCACTGTTTTGAATCCGAAGAGCCGGCGGCTGTTGGGCAGGGATCTAATCCGGCGTCCGACGCCAAGATCGTCGAGGGGGTGTTCATGGATTTTTCGGAGACGGTGGTTCGAGCCTCATCGGGAGAGCAACGGGTGCAGCTTTTGCTGGATTTTCTGGGTCACCTCACCTTGGCGGATGTGGACACGAGTTTATCGATGATGGAGGAACGGCGTATCATAGATCTCATGCCATTTTTAACGCCCCCCGGCAATTCAGGCCTCAGATTGACGACTTCGAACGCTCAATAGGTCGAATTGCGGTAAGCACCGCGACGCGGAAATTTGGTTGGTGTGGGGCTGGGACGTTTTCGGGGCGAGGGGCGCTGGCACAGCCTGGGGACCCTTGAGCGGAGCTTCATCCAAACGCGCCGATACCATCATGACGGTGGCGATGGCGGCGGCGACAATGGCCACCAGCCATAACGGCTTCTTTTTTGTCAACAAACACACCGAGGCCATGGCGATTGAAACGGAGAAGAGCGGAAGCGTCGGCCCCAATTTGGTCCCCAATGCCCCGGCGGCATCGCGGTTGGCTTCATAAGCTCTTGCCATTCTTTGGCTCTCCTCCTTGCCGGCGTCATACTTGGCCGCCGCTTTGGCGTAATCTTTGAGCATCTTTTGGACTTCGGGGTCGCTGGCATTGCCCATCTTGGCCAGCATGTTGGTGGTGACTTCCAGCAAATGTCCCTTGACCGACCGAAGTGTTTACATGGATTGGAGCGGGCTGAAGGGAATCGAGTCTTCGGGAAGATCTCCCGAATCTCCTCCTTGAGGCGGGAGTCGCGACTTTTCGGATTTGCGCTTAATCTCGGTCCCAAGTAAAGTTGCCTTATGACAGCGGCAAAAGTCATTGAGGAAATCATGCATCTTCCGCGTGAAGAGCAATCACGGGTCCTCGAATTTGCTCTCGAACTCAAGCGCAAGCGTCAGCTTCCGGGAAAGGAATTATCCGCGTTGGCACAACGGATGGTGGCTTCGGACGATCCCGCAGAAGTGGACAGGCTGAAATCGGAGATCACGCGCGGTTTTTACGGAGATTAGCCATGCCGCGCATTCAACGAGAGGGCCTGCCACGAGACTTGTGGGCCCATCTGTTGGAGCGCAGCAAGAGGCACGGTGATGACCAAGCGCTGATGCAAATTGATGCAAGTGCCAACGTCATTTCCCGGCCTTGCGCGTTGGTGCGAAGTTATCACAATCCGGCAAACTGGCGAGTTAAAACTGAAATCCTTTCCGCCCCCCGGAAAGGGCGCGGAGCGTAAAGGCCAGCGCGAGCCGTCATACCCATCGAAATTGCGAGGCTTGTCGTTTTCATGGTGGGTGGTATGGTTTTAATGATGAGCACGAAAGCCCAGGCTATTTTGGAAGAAATTCAAGCATTGCCGCCGACAGAACAGCGCGAGATTTCCCGTTTTATCATGGAACATCTCGTCACCTTTCCGCCAGCCTCGCGCCACCGCACGATTTCTGACATAGCCGGCAAATACCGGGCCAATCCCGACCCGGAAGCCAAAGATCACGACCGCGGATTCGCCGCCGCCGCCGCCGACTGAGCCGTTGGCCCATTGTGAAATCTGTCTTTGTTGACACATCGGGGTTCTACGCTGTTTTGGACGCGGACGATCCTTTTCATACGGTGGCCCGGACCGCATTTGAGCGCGCGGAGCGGGAAAAGTGGCAGTTGGTGACGACGAACTATGTGGTGCATGAAACTTGGGCCTTGGTGCAGCATCGGCTCGGCTGGGACGCCGTGGACGATTTCCTGGACGTCATGCTGCCATTGTGCCGGGTTGAATTTGTGGATGAAGGGCTGCGCGCGCAGGCCGCGCAACGCTGCCGCCAATCGCGCCGCCGAAAATTGAGTCTGCCCGACTGCCTTTCCTTTGAGGTGATGCGGCGGCTCCAGCTGACCGAAGCCGTCGCCCAAGACCAACATTTTACGGAGAACGGGATCGAACTTCCGCAGTGAGAATTATCCACCGCAGTTCCCTTGAATGTCCGGCAGGACGTGTCTGACCGTGGATTGCGCTCGTGCCGGGGCCAGGGGCGGGCATGAACCATGACAGACGCGCGTAAGAGGATTCCCGGCTCGCTTGTGAATTTCCAAAGCCGTGAGTGAAACGGAGCGTTTGGGCTGGCCGCCCGCGTAGGGGAAAGGGCCGGGGAGCGGACAGAACAAAAAGCGGAGTGGAGCGGCGGATTTGGAAATTCATCAAGGGAGCCTCAACCGGGGAGCCAAGTCTTGCCGGGTTTGGCGGGGTAGTCTTGCAAGGGGAAGCCAAAGCCGGCAAGGCTTGGCGACAGGGCGGGGAAATGGGGCGAAAACGGGACACACAGGGGCCGCGATTTCTTGTCTCTCAGCCTGAAAGGCCCGGAGTGGAGCGGTCGCCCATTTGCGTACAACTGGGCAATTTGGGCGGTGCGCTGGTGGATGATAGCCCACCGTGCCCCCCGATTTCTATTGCGGATTTGCAGGTGCTTTCGCACGATTGCCCGCATGGCTTCCGCACCTGACCCAACGCTGAACGAAGCGAAAGGACTCCAAATCCTCAAGGGAGATGTTTTGCGCGAGGTAGGGCCAGCGTTCCGGGATTCGGTTTCACCAAAATTGTCGGATGATCAAGTCCAAGAAGGGGTCGAAATACTTTTTTGTCTGCTCGAGCATCGCGTGGGTGATACGGATTTGGATGCGGTTGGTGGCGAAATTTTAGCCGGAATGGGCAGATGGTTCCAGAATTCCGACCTGGTCAAGTTGGCTGACCGTTACGAACCCTTTTGCAAATTCCTGCTGCGGGTTACAGACCCTGCGAAATTCGCACAGCTTCAAGCCAACAGTGGCGACCGTCTTTCAGCGGCCAAAGTTCTCAAGGCACTTGGTTTTGTAAACAATAGAGACTTGAGCCTTTTCGAGTCATGCACTTGGGAGCAGTTCCCGCCTTCGGGCGTGGTTGGTAAACCGGATTTCGTGGAGCACGTCGCACGCAACTATGTCTTCCGAAATGTTGAGGCCCACCGAGCACGCGTATTGAACCAGCGGGAGAAAGCCCAGGTTGCCGAGAGCTTCTGCGTGTTCGTGGTTTGGTCCGCTATCAAGTTCAAGCAAAAGATTCGGATTGCCCTGTTGACTGCAAGATTCTCCTGTTATCTCGAATCGCTTCGCAATCACTTCGCCGACATCGGGGCCAGATTTATCGAACTCACGACCGAATCTCGCTCTGCCGAGGAGTATCAAATTCTTGACCCGCTCTCGCCGTTGTGCGATGCACCACCGGACGGTGACACGACGGACGTCTCGATGTTGCCGGAGGCGAGTCGTGTTACTGTAATCGAGGCCGAGCCGGGTGCAGGGAAGACAATGACGCTTCAGTTCCTCGCGTGGCAGGAGGCTGGCAAGCTTTTGCAGCAGAAAGGCAATGATTGCTTTCTCCCGGTTTACGTCCCGCTGCGACTGCTCCCCCACCGGAGCCAAAGCGTCGAAGGCGCAGTTCGGCAGGAAATCGCTTTGCCCAACCAGGCAATCCCGTGGAACTCAGTCCTCCTTCTCGTTGACGGCTTAAACGAGGTCGATCCGACATCTCAAACAAACTTCAAGATAGAGCTTCGTGACCTGATAGCAAGATTCTCCAGGCTGCGGATGGTGATCGCCGGACGCCCAAATATTTTCGGAGGCGAATTTACAGCCCGAATCGTCGTGCTGCGGCGGTTCGGCGACGAGCAACTCGGCAAGCTGTTCCGTTTCGTGCTCAACGATGAGGCGAAGGCTGCGGAGTTGCTGGATGCGGTTCGGCGAAGTCCGTTTCTCTCTTCCTGGGCACTCACCCCACACCACGCCGCTATGGTTGTTGGTATCGCCAAGCGAGAAGGAATCCACGCGCTTTCGAACCATGCAGCTACAGTCCGGAAATTTGTCCGGGGGTTTTTGAACCGCGAGGTAACTCAATCTCCTGGACAGACGCTTTTGACAAAGAAAGAGCAGCTTTTATCACATTTGGCTTTTAAAATAAAAGACGCCGGACAACCGACGTTTTTCAGAAGTGCCGCACTCTCGACTCTGGGGACCGCAAAATTGAGAATTGGCGCTCCAAATCTCGACGTTCCAGATTTCCTCCAGGAAGTCACCGACAATCACTTGCTCGAAGAAGCGGACCGTGAGGCGATGGAGTTCGCACACGAGCTTTACAGTGACTACTTCGCTGCCGTTAAACTGGAGACGGACGAACAGGTGAAGAGCGGATTGGGGGCCGAGATTGCCCTCGCTCATTTCGCGGAGTTGCACTGGCAAGAGTGCATCCGGTTGTTCGCTGGGTTGGCAAGCACCGCCGCTGTGCTAATTGAGCGCGGATCTGATAGCAATCCTTTGCTCGGGTGGCTTCTCCTAAGAGACGCCCGCATTGAGGTTCCGAGCTTGTGCGAAAAGGTAGCAGACGCTGCGTATTGCATGCTTTCGCGCAGTCTGGATAACCCAACAGAAGCTGCGTTGGCCGGAGCCTGCGTTTATGTTTTGGCGGACCTTGGGCGATCCCCCCTTCTCGGTGAAGCAATCACCAAACAGCGTCAAACACTCAAGCCGACCGGCCACGGGGAGCTAACTCCAGAGCAGCAGCAAAAGGTCCAACAAAAGCGCCAGATGCTTTTGGTGCCGTTGGGATACGGCCTTTTCTCGATATTCCGACGGGGACTGGGGGAGCAGCGTTTGAAGCAGGAGGGGCGTTTCTGTGATGCGAGCCGAGCCGCCATTGATGCACTCAAGGAAATCAAGGCAAAGCGCATTTTGATGTCGATTCTTGCTTCATGGACTGGGAGGACATTCGATCCCGAATCGCTTATTCCGGGGGCGATTCTGGACGCCATCCTGGAACTCGACGTGGACCAGGAATTTTACATCGAGTACGAAGCACACACTGGAAAATTGGACGAGTGGCTCTTGCGGGCATCGGAAGCGGGATTCAAGAAGGCTTGGCCTGTTTACGGGCGGGTTCTGCGGTGGGCCGACGAACCAGAAAAGGCATTCTATTGGCTGCGTAAAGCTCATGAGGAAAGGGACAGCAATGGCAGCCTTGAACTCGCGCTATTCTTGATCAAAAAGCCTGCATTCGCGACTATGCCGAGTGAAGGGGAGCGATTGCTCCGAGACTTGGCAAAAGGGCATGAGGGTGCTCGCTACGAACTCAGTAAGCTCTTGTTGACTGGCAATGGACTGTCAAAGGATGAGGCAGAAGGATTTGATTTACTTCTCTCGCTCGCTGAGGCCGGAAATCACCGCGCAAAGACGGATTTGACTTGTGATTTTCTGATAAGGTGGTTACTCGAGAGTCCGCAATTACATCAACTGCCTCCTTGGGCTGTGGCCTTCCGAGAACGGTTGATCGCTTTACGTCGCAAAAAGACTTGACGCATTCTGGCCGTTGTGGAAACCTCAATGACCCAACAAATCAATGATTTCTACCGCGAACTCGACTTAAAACCGGGTGCTGACTTGCCATCGGTTCGCCAATCGTATGTCCAGTTGGTAAAAGTCTGTGGTTGTTTCCGCTTCTTGCGTATTGCGAAACTCTCGATCTACTGAGTATTGCGCGTTACATGGGGTTCTCTTGACAGGTTTTTACTGTGCCTCACCATGAAAAGTGCAGCATCGTAAAATTGGTAAATCCAAATGCCAGTAGTTCGGTCTTCTTTCGCAACACCGTGCCAGAACCGAAATACTCCATCGCCACGTTGGTCTGCCGTTAGACGTGACGTGATGTCTTTGAATGTTGGGTGATGCGCTCCAAACTGGTTAAATTGTGTTACCGCAAATTGCAGATTGAAATAGTTTATGTCGGAATAAAAGGTTGCTAACAAGCCTTTGGTCAATCGCGTGAGGAAGCGATCAATCACATCCTTATCCATAGCAATCAGCGGCACGGTGATTGGGCCAAACGCAGTAGTGAGAGTGCCTTTAAACGCATCCTTCGCCATTTGCTTTTTCAATTTAGGAGAATTCTTGAATGATCTCCCAAAGACCTTTTGTCGCTTAATTTCCTTGCCGACAGGTGAAGCATTGAGAGGCATACTGACAAACACTCGAAACTGTTCGTCCAACTTGCTGAATCCTCCGTTGCACGATGCACAACATGGCACGGTGATTAAGTTCTTTGGCATCGGCTTTGGAAAAAGATTTTTTGGCGGGAGGTGGTCGCTTGTGAGCTTTCCCGTGCTTTGACAAAGATAGCACCAAGTGATGTTATGCTGCATGGTGAATCTTTACTATTTCTGCGTTCCCAAAGACCTTAACTCTGCCGCCGCGCTGATGTATTCAGTGTAACCCTTTTGATCTGTGGCGATGGATTTGTGGAAATACTCCTTGGCCACCTCCTTGTCGCCAGCGAAGAGGTTTTTCGAACCGGCATAGAAATATGCCTCGCATAACTGCCCAGCTTCCTTGTTCTGGTTCGCATTCTTGGCGGCGGCCAGAAGGTCAGGTTCAGGCACTTGACCGGCGAGGTAAAGGCCAATCTTGGAAGGCCAGTCGTTCAGCTTGCCGTTAGCGCGACCAGCCAGATAAGTTTGCAGCTCCGTTGTGGCTGCCTGTGTTTCGCCGAGCCGGGCGCGGATCAACCAGAGCCATAAACGGGCATAATCGTCGGAGGAACCCAACTCAAGCGCCTTGTGAAAATCAATCAAAGCATCCGTGAAATCGTGCGAGACATAGCGGATAAAACCGCGCTGAATGTAGGCTTCCGCTAAATTGGGTTTGAGTGCAATTCCTTTTGTGCAGTCCGCGATTGCACCGTTCAAGTCGCCTTTGGCCGCCTTAAAAAAACCAAGACTGATGTAGGCTTCCGCTAAATCCGGTTTGAGTGCGATGGCTTTGGTTGACTCCGCGATTGCGCCCTGCAAGTCGCCTTGACTCTGTTTGGCATACCCACGAGCGATGTAGGCAAGCGGTAAATCCGGTTTGAGTTCGATGGCTTTGGTTGAATCTGCGATTGCTCCCTGAAAATCGCCTTGACTCTGCTTGGCATTACCACGAGCGATGTAGGCAAGCGCAAAATCTGGCTTGAGTTCAATGGCTTTGCTGTAGTCCGCGATTGCGCCCTGCAAGTCGCCTTGACTCTGTTTCGCATAGCCGCGATTGCAGTAGGCATCAGCATCCGATTTGAGTTGGGTGGCGTTCGTGTACTTAATGAGACCTGCTTGCACCTCGCTCTTGGTAAGCGGGATGGCCCATGCAAATTTGTCGTTGCCGATTGCGATTGCGCCGTTTGGAGATTTGCGGTCACTGAAAATTAGAGCGGCATCCGCGTGTTGGTCATGGACAGCCTTGGCCACGTTGCCTTCGCTGTCCGTCGCGACGGAACCGATGAGGATATAAGGCCGGTCGGGGAATTGACCCGGCGCGTAAAGGGTGGCCTTGTTAACCACTTTGGCGTATGCCCCAGGTTGGGTTGTCCAATTTTGCTGCTGGCCGATGTAGGGCACGAAGGTGTATCCCGCCCCGCAACCACACAAAACCGTCAATAGAAGAGCAGGTATCAGCGTTTTCATGATGTGTTTCTGGTTCCGCTCGGCAGGAATGTCAAGGACGTTATCCGCGTGGTCGAATCCCGCGAGTGTCGGCAAGGCTGCGGACCCTTGACGCGGCGGGGGGCGGCGTTGTTCCGACTTCTGGCGGCCGGGTGAGACGGGGGTCGTCGCCTGGCGGGCGGCGGGCAGGCGTAAGGCCACCGGCTTGCCCAGACCGGCCAGAGGTCGGACTGATTTTGGGGGCGCTGTGAGGGCGGAAAGTTTCGGCGAGGCCCTGATGCGCGGCTTGCGATGGACCGGTTTTAAGGCCATTCCGGGTTGGCTAACCAGTTCAGTAGGGCGCGGCGGTTTCCAGAATCCGCTATTCCGGCGAAATCGAAAAACTCAAAATGCCACTCCTCCTTAAGTTTGGCACCGCCTGGGTCCCACACGTTCAAGATAAACATGGCGCACACCCATTCCCCGTGGGAAGCGCCGCTCATCATTTGAAAGAACTTATCCGGATCGAACGCTGGTGGGTTCCAGCCAGCTAACTTTTTTTCCAGGCAAGGAAAGGTGCGGGCAATGCGGAGAATTTTTTCTGTTGGGTTTTCCATATATGAATTTAAGCGCGTTCAAGTTACGATAAAGATGGCAGTGGCAGTTTGTGCTGCGGCGGTTGCGGACGAACGGGGTGCTGAGGAATCCGCCGCTGGCGAATTTCGTGAATCAGGATTTGGGCAAGGAATTGTAAAGGGCAACGACAGAATCCAACTGCGCGGTCAACGGCTGCAATGACGCCGACAACGTCTGCAACTTCGCCAGCCAGTCCTGGAGCATTTCAGGCGGCGGGCAGCGCCGGGCTGATGCAAAACAGATGCAAAAACCGGCGAATGTGAGAAACCCCTTGTAATACTTGGAGCGGGTGAAGGGAATCGAACCCTCGTGTGAAGCTTGGAAGGCTTCCGTTCTACCATTGAACTACACCCGCTGCCTGTTGGCCTAATATCTTAACGCCCAGACTTGCCTTGTCAATCCTCCTGCTTGTATTCTCGCAGCCAGATGAACTCCTTGCTCGTCACGGGCGGACGCGTGGTGGACCCCGCCCAACGGTTTGATGCCGTCGCCGATGTCCTGATTCTGGATGGAAAAATCAGCGCCGTGGGGGCCGGCCTCGCGGCCAAGGCGCCCGCGCGGACGCCGCGTTTTGATGCCGCGGGCATGGTCGTTTGCCCCGGCTTGATTGATCTCCATGCCCACTTGCGCGAACCGGGCCAATCGGCCAAGGAAACCATCGCCACCGGCACGGCGGCGGCGGCGCGCGGCGGCTTCGCCTCGGTGGTCTGCATGCCCAATACCTCGCCGGCCATCGACAACGCCGGGACGGTGGCGCTGATCCGCGAACGGGCGCAGCGGGAGAGCAAGATTAATGTCTTCGTGGCCGGGGCCATCACCCGCAACCTCGCGGGCGAAGAGTTGGCTCCCATCGGCTCGCTCAAAGCGGCCGGGGTCATCGCCATTACCGACGACGGCCATTGCGTGCAAAACAACGAGTTGATGCGCCACGCGCTGGATTACGCGCGCATGTTTGATCTGCCGGTGATGGACCATTGCCAGGATTATTCCATCGTGACCGACGGCGTGGTGCATGAGGGCTACTGGAGCGCGGTGCTGGGGTTGCGGGGCTGGCCGGCGGCGGGGGAGGAGTTGATCGTGTCACGGAACATTCTGCTGGCGGAGATGACGGGCACGCCAGTGCATTGCCAGCATTTAAGCTCGGCGCGGAGCATCCAATTGCTGCGCGAGGCCAGGAAGCGCGGGGTGCCGGTCTCCGGGGAAGCGTGTCCGCATTATTTCACGCTCACGGACACGGTGCTGGCGGGGAGCGAAAAATTCTGGGAAACCGACGGCAAAAACCTTCTGCCCAAGGGCGCCGAACGCCCGCGCTGGCCCTCCTACGACACCAATTTCAAGATGAATCCGCCCGTGCGCTCGGCGGCGGACCGCGCGGCGTTGATTGAGGGGTTGGTGGATGGAACGGTGGAGATCATCAGCAGCGACCACGCGCCGCACTGCCACTACGAGAAGGAAGTCGAGTTCGATTACGCCCCATTTGGCATCGTCGGTTTCGAGACTGAATTGGCGTTGTCATTGATGGCGCTGTATCACTCGGGGAGATTGCCGTTATCGGACGTCATCGCCAAATTCACGGTGGCGCCGGCGCGTTTGTTGCGCTTGTCCAACAAGGCCAGTTTGCGCGCGGGCGCGGACGGGGACTTGACGATCATGGACATGGAGCGGCAGTGGGTTTTTGACGTCAACACTTCCGCCAGCAAGTCGCGCAACAGCCCCTTTGGCGGCTGGCCGCTCAAAGGCAAAGCCACGGCGACCATTGTCAATGGGCTGGTGGCGTGGGCCGAGCGGGATGAGCGCGGCTGAAGAACATACCAAGATCGTCCGTTGCACTCAGGGCCATCGTGAGGCAAAGTATGCAGGGAAGGAAATCTTATGAAACGAATTTTGCCTGTGTTGTTTGCTTTTTGCGTGGCCGGAACCTTAATGGCGGCCGATTCATCCTGGTTGACGAGCGTGCCGCAAGCCATGGCCAGAGCCGAAAAGGAAAAAAAACTGGTTCTGCTCGATTTCACCGGTTCTGACTGGTGCCCTGCCTGCCAGATTCTCAATGCGGAGGTTCTTTCCAAACCGGACTTTGCCCAATACGCCAGCAATAACCTGGTGTTGGTGGAAGTCGATTTTCCCGCGCAGAAATCGCAGTCCGCCGAGCTGAAGTCGGCCAATATAGCCTTGGGGAAGAAATATGAAGTCACCGGTTTCCCGACTTTGTTGCTCCTAAAACCCGATGGCACCGTGGTCTGGAAACAGATCGGCTATAAAAGAGACGGTGCGCCCGCGTTGATCGCCAAGCTGGACCAGGCGAAAGCGAAATAGCTTAGGTCCATTCCCAGTCAGCCACCCAGGCACGGAAGTGCCCGAGCCAGTGACCCGGCTTTTGCCCCAGCGTAGGACTTGCGCCTTTTGCCAGCTATGCCAGAATTCGCGCGTGAAATTAAGTTCAAACATGCCGAGGGTTCACCCATTAGCACTGATTCTCGCTGTCGCACTCTGGTCGTCCGCCGTGCTTGGCGCGCCTGACACGGAACCCGCCAACCCGCGCGCCAACCCCGCCACACGGGCCGTGCTCAAATATTTCCAGGGCCTTTCCGCCGCGCCCGACCGGCGTATCGTTTCCGGCCAATTCACCGACTTTGGCAGAGGCGCTAATCTTCGTTTGATGACCAATGTTTTCGAGAAAACCGGCCACTGGCCCGCCATCATCGGTGTCGATTACGCGGATTTCGGCCGCAGAAAACTCGAGACCGCAAAACCGAATCAGGTCGCGATCGAGTATTGGAAGCAGGGGGGCCTGGTCACCGTCAGCGCCCACCTTTATAACCCGGCCAAAACCAACGACTATGGGCTGCGCGACAAGGACATGGATCTTTCCACGCTGCTGACCGCCAATGGCGAAACGCACGCGCGCTGGATGCGGGAACTGGATACCCTGGCATCCGGCTTGCAGGAACTGCGCGCCGCGGGCGTCGTCGTGTTGTGGCGGCCCTTTCACGAGATGAACGGCGATTGGTTTTGGTGGGACGACAAGGACCCGGAGACATTCATCAAAGCGTGGCGCCAGATGTTTGACTATTTCACCAAAGAAAAGGGCCTGGATAATTTGCTCTGGGTGTATGGCCCCAATCACGGCCACAAGACCGCCAGTTACTACGCCGGCGACCGCTACGTCGATCTGGTCGGCCTGGACGCCTACACGGATTTCATCGATCCAGCGCACATCAAGGGTTACCAGGAAGTGGCCGCGTTGCCCAAGCCGTTTGGCTTCACCGAATTTGGCCCCTACGGCTCGAAAAACCCGCCCGGCGACTACGATTACACGCGTTTTCTGGACGGCATCAAGAAGAACTTTCCCAAGACCTGCTTCTTCATGAGTTGGAACTACAAGTGGAGTCTCGCGACCAACGAAAACACCAAAGCATTCCTGGACAATCCCGCTATCATAAACCGCGAAACCCTCCCGCCCCTGACCCGCTGAAACTCCTTGGCAGCCAAGGGCAATTAATGACTTCTTGAATCCCTTAATATCGGCAGATGGGAATTCAGATGCGTTTGCCCTGGTGACCCGGCAAGTCGCCCGGCAAGTCACCATGCAAGTCGCCATGCAAGTCGCCATTGACAGGCAGCCGGGTTTCATCAACACTTGCGGCGACCATGAATGATTCGAGATTCAAGCTGGCGCTCCAGCAGCGGCGGCTCGTTTGCGACGGCGCGATGGGCACTCAACTGATGCTGGCCGGACTGGAACAGGGCGGCTGCGGCGAATTATGGAATTTGACGCACCCGGAACGAGTTCTGGCCATCCAAAGCAAGTATGTGGCCGCGGGCGCGGATTGCGTCATCACCAATACTTTTGGCGGCAACCGGTTTATCCTTACGCGGCACCAACATGCAGAGGACCTGGCGGAGATCAATCGCGCGGCGGCGAAGATCGCAAGGCAGGCCTTTGGCGGCAAGGAGGGCTACGTGCTGGGAGACATTGGGCCGGTGGGCGAGTTGCTGGAACCTTATGGCGATCTGACGGCTGACGACGTTCGCGCGGCGCTGACAGAACAGGCGCAAGCATTGGTGGAAGGCGGCGTGGACGCAATCATCCTGGAAACCCAGACCTCGCTGGAGGAGTTGGGTCTGGGCATCGAGGCGGCGAAAGCGGCGGGCGCGCCCTTCATCATCGCTTCACTGGCCTATGACCGTTCGCTAGACGGGCTGTTTTTCAAGACGATGATGGGCGTCTCGCCGGAACATGCAGCGGCCTTCGCGCGGGAGCAAGGAGCCGACGCGGTGGCGCTCAATTGCGGCACCGGAATGGACATGGAAGCGGCGGCGAAAGTTATGCGGCTTTACCGCTCTTGCTCCGACCTCTTTACCATGGCGCAGCCGAACGCGGGGCTGCCGGTGCTGGAGAATTCAAAGGCCGTTTACAAGCAATCGCCCGAGCAGATGGTTGGGGCGCTGCCCGAGGCGCTGGAAGCAGGCGCGAACATCATCGGCTCCTGCTGCGGGAGCACGCCGGAGCACACGCGGGCCATTCGCGCGGTGGTGGACCGCTTCAATGCCGGCGCAAGATCAATTTGAAATTTATATAATTGTAATATATGCGTAAAAGTCTATTCGTTACCCTCGTCATCGCCGCCGCCGGATTGTGCGGAACGGTGTCTCAAACCTTGGCCGAATCGTACCCGGGCTACACCGACACTCCCATGCTGCCGTCCGGCAAGTGGCGCGTGCATGATGGCGTCCGGCCCAAGCCGCCGGTCGTCACCTCCGGCGCCGCTTTCAGCCACGGCGCGCCGGCGCCCAAGGACGCGATTGTCCTGTTCGACGGCACTGATTTATCCCATTGGGAGAGCCTCAAGGGCGGGCCGCCGGCGTGGACCATTCACGAGGACTATTTGGAGGTCACACCTCATAGCGGCAACATTCACACCAAGGAAAAATTTGGCGATTTCCAATTGCACCTGGAATTTGCCGAGCCGGCGAAAGCGGAGGACCCGGGCAACAGCGGGGTCTTCTTGCATGGAATTTACGAATTGCAGATTTACAAGTCCGATCAGAATCTCATTTATGCCGACGGCTATTGCGGCGCTCTCTACGGCCAGTCCCCGCCCATGGTCAATGCCAGCAAGAAGCCTGGCCAATGGCAGACCTTCGACATTATCTTTGAGGGCGCGCGCTGGAACGAAAAGCATGAGTTAGTCCGCCCGGCCATCGCCACCGTGATTCAAAACGGCATCCTGATTCATTACAAGCAGGCGATCCTGGGGCCGACGGGCCACCGGAAACTGGGCAAATACGACAAGGAATTGCCGGAAACGGCCCCGCTGGCGTTGCAGGATCACAACAACCCGGTGCGCTTCCGAAATATTTGGATTCGCAATATACAGGAAGAGGAGAAGCCCTAGACAAGATTAACAAGATGAACAGGATGGATTGTCGTTTCTGTTGCCTGTCTATTTTTCCATCCTGTTTATCCTGTTCATCCTGTCAAATTTCAGAATCACACGATTTCTATCGTGTTCTTGCACGCGGATAAGTTGAATTCGCGCACGGCTTCGAACATGGCCGCCAGGTTGGCCGCGGGAGTGCGGGCCTGCAAATTGTGGATGGAGTTGAAGACGAATCCGCCGCCGCGCGAGAAGATTTCACACCGGCGCAGAACCTCCTCCCGCACCTGAGCGGGGGTGCCAAAGGGCAGCGTCTTTTGCGTGTCCACGCCGCCGCCCCAGAATGTGACTTGATCGCCAAAATCCTTCTTCAACCCCACCGCTTCCATGCCGGTGGCCGAACATTGCACGGGATTGAGAATGTCAAAACCCGCCGCAATCAACTCTGGAATGAGCGGCCGCACGGCCCCGCAGGAGTGCTTCATGGTCTTCCAGGAGGTGTGTTGGTGAATCCAATCATTGACCGCCCGGTAATAGGGCTGATAGACCTCGCGAAAGGTCTCCGCCGAGCAGAATTGCGAGATTTGCGTCCCAAAATCCGTGCCGCACAGAAAAACCACGTCAATGTCATCACGCGCCACGGCGGCGACTTTGGCCAGGTTGGCCAGGGCGATCTGGCACTGCTTTTCAAAAATGCTCCTGACAAACTCCGGTTGCTCGATGACGCATACGTACCATTCCTCGACGCCGCGAACGCCGCGCGGGTGCTTAAGAAATGGCGCCGGCACCAGCGCGATGTCGCCAAAGGCCGTGCCGCCGATGGTGGCCACCACCGCCTTGCCGCTGGCGGCGGCGGCTTGCGCGGCTTGGCGAAAATGCTCCACGTCGCTCTCGGTGAATGGAGCGAACTCTTCGAGGTTGTCCTCCAGTTTCAAGTTGTCCTCATCAATCGGCTCCTGCCGGGCCACGCTGTCAAAGAAATATCCCCGGGCGGGCATGTGGCCGCTGGGCAAGGCGCTGGTGTCGCCGCCCGCGTAAATGTGCAAACCGCCATCGGGAGCGGGCGTGGTGATGAAAGCGCCGGGAACGAGAAGCTCCTGGCCCCAAGGCGCGCGCCATTCCTTCCAGTTCTCGTTGCGAAAGCCAAACATGTTGTTCGGCGGCAGCACGCTGGCGGTGTCGATGCCCAAGGCGTCGCGTAAATCAGACTCGACCAGCCCAAGCATCTGATAAGGCTCAATAACCGTGACAGGATCGTCTGACAAGCCGTAGTGCTGGCGCAGCGCCGCCACGCAAGTGGCGTGCATCCCGGTCACGCCCGTGGTGCCGAAATCCATCGGCACGCGGTCCGCCTCACGATGAGCCAGGACGGTCCGAACCCGCGCTCGACTGGTCATGGGATGGCGTCGTTCCATTGGGCGGCTCCTTCAAGGTTTCAATCCATATTCCTCCGGCAGGAAGCGCGCGCGGTCTGCCAGCGCCAATTGCTGGCCGATGAATTCCGATTCGCTCTCCGGCAGTTCATCCAGTGTGTCTTGCATGGTGTCAAACCATACTAACTCATTTGGCGCGATACGCAACTTTCCTTTGGCGTGCGCGCCGCGCAGCAATTCCACCGCCTTGCGCGCCACGGCTGCGCCGGCGTGATAGTGCGAGTCGCTGGCCACGATAACCCGGGCCAATTCGACCGAAGATTCAGGAGAAATGATGAAGGCCTGCGGGTCCGTCCCCACGTCGGACTCGACCATCCAGCTTTGGAGCTGCCGGGCGGATTTCTTGCCGTGCGAGCGGGCCACGTTCATCAACCGGCAATCGTAGGCCAGTTGCTCCATGTAACAAGTCGGCGCCATGCCGCCGAGCAACCTGATGTTTTGCACCGACTCGTTGGACCAGGTGTCGCAGCAGGCGGCGGCGAGATTGCCCATCGGGCTTAAATGGGCGCAGGCGGCGGTTTTGCCTTCCATGGCCATCGGGTAACCGGTGATGGCCTTGAGAATCGGATTCTCGTAAGCGCAATCTTTGCCCGGGCCGACCGCGCCGCACTCGTAGGCGACCAGTGAACGGACGGCCGTGACGGCCCGCACCACGGCGGCGAACAGGCGGGGAATCATCTTTTGCTCCGCCAGCACCATGGCCGTGTTGCCAAATCCGCAGGCGGTGTCACCCGCGCACTTGACGCCATGCTTGACGGCGATCTTTTGCAGGTGGGTCCAGAGAAAACGCATGTCGCGCTCGCCGAGGATGCAGAGCGAGAAAAGACTGGCGGCCAAATCGCCGTTGACCAGCGCCTCGTCGTGCAGTTCCTTGCCCCCGACGGACTCGATGCTCAACAACTCCGCTCCGGCCGCGGCCGAGCCGTCGAACAATTCCAGCATCGCGTCCCAGTAACGGCCACGGCGCATGAGCGGCGGGCGTTCGAAGTCGCGGTTGTCGTTGGGCGTCATGCGCAGCACGGACTTCAAACCGCTGCGGTCCTTCTCGCGCTTCATGCCTTCGAGCAGGATTTTCACGATGTCCAGACCCCACGCTGGATGTTCGGTCATCGGCGGCAGGGCCTCGAACTCGATGACTACGCCGGGCGCTTCCAATTCCGCCGCGCGGCGCAGCGCGCCTTCGATGATCTGTTCGTAGTTGCGCCGCACTTCAGGCATGGTGGCAGCGTCAATGCTTATGGGCGGCAGCGTAAAGTTGAGTTCCGGATAAACTGTGCCCCCGCCGATGACCATGCCACTGCGGGTGGTGAGGGGTTTGGGGGCAAGGCCAAAGATCAGTTCAGCCGGATCCGAGATGGCCGGAGTCTTAAAATGCATCATGGCGCGCGTTTCCTTAAGCTTTGCCTTGCAACAGCGCCATCGCCGCGTCCACGGCGCTGCCGGCGTCCGGGGCGTAACCGTCGGCGCCGATTTCCCGGGCGAACTCCAGCGTGATGGGCGCGCCGCCGACCACCACTTTGACTGCCAAACCGGCGTCGCGGATGGCTTTGACGGTATCGCGCATGGCGGGCATGGTCGTCGTCAACAACGCGGACAACCCGAGGAGCTTGGGTTTGCGTTCCCTGACGGCTTCGACGAACTTTTGCGGCGGCACGTTGACACCCAAGTCAATGACTTCGATATTGGCGCCCTTCCACATCATGGCCACGAGGTTCTTGCCAATCTCGTGCAAGTCGCCTTCCACGGTGCCGATGACGGCGGTGTGTTCGGGCTTCAGCCCGGCGGCCACCAGCAACGGCTCCAAAATCTTCAGCGCCTCTTTCATGGCGCGGGCGGCAATGAGCATTTCGGGGACGAAGATTTCGTTGCGCTTGAATTTCTCCCCCACCGCCATCATGCCGGGCACGAGGCGGTTTTCGACGATGTCGCCCGCCTTCTCCCCGGCGGCAAGACATTGATTGACAAGTTCGGCCACTTCTTTGCGCCGTCCGGCGATGATGGCCTGTGTGAGCGGATGTTCTTCATTCATATCGCAGATTAAGTTGCCAGATGACGCTGCCGGGGTCTTGTAATCCGGTGCGTTTGTTTTGTGATTCCGTGCTCGGGTTGGCAGGCTGGATTTGCCGGCGATGCAAAACAATATTCTTGCGTTATTAGCCACCAACGTCATGCTTAATCCGTTCCGTCATGGCGTTGCGGGCACTGATAAACGCGCATTTAATTTTTGGAGCGTTAAAGGCTGGCTGTCACTGTCGATAGTAAAGAGAAAACAAGCGATTTGAAGAAGGTCAAAATGCAAAGCCTCAAACAACCCCCAGCGCTCAATATCGTCGTATTGGCTGCGCTTATCGTTGTGCCGCTCCATCTTGCCCGCGCCCAAGGACAGTTTCCGACGTCCCCATCCAAGCCACTGGCGGACTTGCCTTTAAGCGCGGATGATTATAGCGCCAATTGGGCGGCCACTGCGTCCGCCAACACCGACGGCGCCAACGCAAATGGCGGGGGTGGAGGGACCACTGGCTCGCCGATGTTGACGGGCGACGCTTTAATGCTGGAAATTGACTGGATGACGAACCAGACCGCGGAACTTGTAATTCATCCGGCTTGGAACGCGGTGGCGAACGAAGAATATGACGTGGGTTACACAACCAATCTGACGCCGCCGACGGCCTGGCAATGGCTCATGCGCACCGCGCCGGGGCAGACGAATCTGCTCATTAGCAACCTTCCGCCCGACTTGGGCTTTTTCCGCCTGGGAATGCCGACCGCCATCAGACCTGGTTATGAGCAGCAAATGTTGGCCCCCAATGATGATGATTGTTATGATGCGGATGGAAGCGCACTAACGAATCTGTTGGCGTCAGTCGGCTTTGCTGTGAACTACTTTGGAAGAGTTGAGACGAACATCTTCGTAAATAACAACGGCAACGTGACATTTGTTCGTTATTTATCCTCTTTTACACCTGATTCTCTCATTGCTAAAGCTACGGAGGATTCCATTGGCATCATCGCTCCATTTTGGGCGGATGTCGATACCAGAGGCGCAGGATCCGGGCTTACTTCCTATGGGACTAACACGGTTGATGGCCATCCAGCCTTCGGAGTCACTTGGGATCACGTCGGCTATTTCAGAGCTCAATACGACAAAACAGACACGTTCCAACTGGTGTTCGTGGACCGCTCAGATCGAACCAACGGAGATTATGACCTTGAATTTAATTATGGCCAATTGCAATGGGAAACGGGACAGGCCAGCGGCGGAATCGACGGGATAGGCGGTTCTCCGGCAAGGGCTGGTTTTGCCAGCATCGACGGTGCATCGTTTGAACTGCAAGGCTCTGCAATTTCAGGGTCGTTTCTGGATTTTGATCCATCGACGGGATTAGCGAATCCAACCGGCCTAATTTACTCCAATTTCAACAGCGCCGTGCCAGGACGGTATGTCTTTCAATTTCACGACGGCGCCCCGCTGGCTCTGCCTGCTAATTCGCAGAATGCCCCTCAAGTGAGGCCTTTGCCCAAAACAAGGATCATGTTGCCTCTCCAAACCAAAAACTAATTGAACATTATGTCATTCCTAAAAAGATTGCGGCACCAGGGCTGGCCCGTGGTGGCGGCTTTGTTGGTTTCCAATTTTTCCTTCCATTGCGTGGGCGCCGGCGATGCCAATCGGCTCACCTATCTGGATGAGACGGACCCTTTCTATGTGCATCTTCACTTTCCCCAACTGACCACGCCGCAGTGGGTTGGCGATTCCAACGCGCAGGCGGTGGTCGTTTTGGCAATGGACGACATGAAGGCCCCGGGGCCGTATGAAACGTTCCTGCGCCCCATTTTGCAGCGGCTCCAGCGCATCGACGGCCGCGCGCCAGTGAGCATCATGTGCAATAGATTGGATCCGGCCGAGCCGCATTATCAGCAATTTCTCAAGGAAGGCCTCTCGCTGGAGGCGCATACGTTGACGCATCCATGCCCGATCCTGGCGCGGAGCAATTTCACGGCGGCGGCGGATACTTTTTTTGGGAGCGTCCTCAACGTGGAGAGCGTGCCCGGCAATCAGGCGGTGGCGTTCCGCACGCCGTGCTGCGACTCGATCAACAGCCCAAGCCCGCGCTTGTTCGCCGAATTGTTCAATCACACCAATATTCTGGGCCAATTCCTGACCATTGATTCCTCCGTCTTTGATGTCCTGACGAAAAAAGACCGTTCGTTGCCGGCGAAGTTGGTGACGGACGCGGGCGGAAAGGACAAGTTCCTGAAGTACCTCCCTTTTCCCGCTTTCCAGACCACAATCGAGAATTACCCTTATCCCTACGTCATTGGCCGGCTTTGTTGGGAGTTTCCCCCGACCGTGCCCAGCGATTGGGAGGCCTTTCACGTGCAGGGGTCCAATAATCCCGTAACGGTGGCGGATTGGAAGGCGGGGCTGGACGCGACGGTGCTGAAGAAAGGCGTTTTCACCATGACCTTTCACCCGCACGGCTGGATTCGCAACGATCAATTGGCAGGTTTGGTTGACTACGCGGACACGAAGTATGGAGCGAAGGTGAAATTCCTCACGTTCCGCGAGGCGCAGGAGCGCCTGAACCAAAATCTCCTGGACGGCCAGCCGTTGCGGGCGGCCGACGGAGAGGATAACGGCGTCCGGTTGGTTGATCTGAACAACGACGGTTTCCTCGACGTGGTCATCGGCAATGAACAAGTGCAAATGACCAGGGTTTGGAATCCCGGGCAGCGCCGGTGGACCGAAACGAGCTTTCCGACCAAACTGGTTTCCGTGGATGACTCCGGGCATTGCCACGAAGCCGGGGTGCGTTTTGGCGTGGTCACTCCGGACGGCCATGCCAGCATGATCGTGCGCAACGAAACCACCGCCGGGGCGTGGACTTTTGACGGCCAACAGTGGGTCGCAACACCCTCGCTGCTCAACGGATTGGAACTGGACGGCAAGCCCATTTACACCAGTTGGAACCATCGCGACCGGGGCGTGCGTCTGCGCGGCGTCTCCAACAAGAATGGCCTTTGTCAATTGATCGTGGGCAACGCGTCCCAGAACGCCGTGTTCTCCTGGTCGCCCCGGCAGAGCCGTTGGGAAAGGTTGCCCTACGCCTTGCCGCCGGGAACCGGCATCGTGGACGCGGAGGGGCACGACAACGGCTTGCGTTTTGTTGATATTGATGGGGATGGCTTCGCCGATGTCCTCTGCTCCAACGCCAGGCGATTTTCACTCCACCTTTTCGTGCCCAAGGCGAAACCGGGGTTTGAGGTGGGATGGAGCCGCGCGGTGGCAGACGGTCCCCGCGGCGCGCCCGGAGAAATCCCCATGATCGTGCGCGACGGCCCCAACCGGAACAATGGCGCCTGGTTCCATGCGCAAAGCCTTTGGATTCAAAACGAGGACACCGCCCTTTTACCCGATTTGGTGGATCGTCGCTCTTTCAAGGAATTGCTTGGCGGGGCGGACGGTCACTCCGGCAAGGCAAAGTAGAAGGTCGCCCCCTGATCGACGGCGGCTTCGGCCCAGGTGCGGCCGCCGTGGCGGACGATGATGCGCTGGACGATGGACAGGCCGACGCCGGTGCCTTCAAAGATCTCGGCGGTGTGAAGGCGCTGGAAAACACCGAAAAGGCGGCGCGCGTTCTGCATGTCAAAGCCGGTGCCGTTGTCGCGCACAAAATAGACCCGCTCGAGCGCCTGCGCGCTGCCGCTGATTTCCACCACGGCGTTCTCACGCAGGCGCGTGAACTTAAAGGCGTTGGAAAGCAGGTTCACCGCCACCTGCCGCAGCAAAGAACGGTCGCCCTGGCAATCGGGCAGTTCGCCCAGGCGGATGTCCACGTTGCGCCCCGCGTGATCGCTTTTCAATTCCTCCAGCACCTCACGGAACAATTCCGTCATCTTGACTTCTTGTTTGGCCAATGTTTGCCGTCCCAGGCGCGAGAAACGCAGCAAGTCGTCAATCAGCCGGCCCATCTGCCGCGCCTCGCTGCACACGACATTGAGCAGGCGCTGGGCTTCCTCTGGCATGGCCCCGGCGAAATCTTGCACCAGCATGTTGGCAAAGCCGTCGATGTGGCGCAACGGGGCGCGCAGGTCATGCGAAACGGAGTAGGAAAAGGCCTCCAATTCCTTGTTGGCCATTTCCAGTTCGGCGGTGCGCTCGCGCACTCGCTGTTCCAGCGCGGCATTTTGCCGCCGCAACCGCCGCACCGAGAGTGCGCGCTCGAGCACGGGCAACACCGCGCTCAATTTGAAGGGCTTGAGGATGTAATCCATCGCGCCGGATTTCATCGCCTCCACCGCCGTGGCGATGGTGCCCTGGCCGGTCATGATGATGGCCGCCAGCTCCGGGTCTTTCTGCCGCGCCGCCTCCAGCAGGGCGATGCCGTCCATGCCGGGCATCATCAAATCAGTCAATAATAAATCGAAACGCCCCTGCTCGACCTCGGCCAGCGCGGCGGCGGGCGTGGAAAAGCCGGCCGTCTGGTAGCCTTGGTTGCGCAGGGTGTCGCACAGCGCCGTCATGTGCGCGGCTTCATCGTCCACGATCAGAATTTTTGAAGGAGGTTCGTTAGCCATGTGTATTCCTGGATGCGGCCGGAGACAGGCACCGGCTCAGGGCTTGGCGCAGATCGCGCAATTTGGGCGGCTTGCTTAACACCAGATCCACGTGCGGCAGCAATTCTCCTTCGGCCAGCAGCCGCTCACCCCATCCTGTCAGCAGAATGACCGGCGTGGACGGAGAAACCGCCTTGACCGCTCCGGCCACTTTCCAGCCATCCACCGTCGCCATGCCCAGGTCGGTGAAAACCACGGTGAAAGAGTCCGGTTCCGCGCAGGCGGCGCGAAAGGTATCGATGCCCTCCTGTCCGCTGTGAGCGCTGACCACCGTGTGGCCGTCGGTTTCCAAAGCGTCGCGCAGGGAGCGGATCAACAGCGGATCATCGTCCACGATAAGGATGCGTTGTCGGGGCGCCGGGGCGAATCCGGCGGCGGGTTTTCCCGGTTCCGCGGCGCTGGCGCCAATTGGGAAAAGCAGGCGCATGACCGTGCCCTGCCCCGGTGCGCTGTTGATCTCGATGTCGCCGCTGTGACGCTGCACAATGCCATAAACCATGGCCAGACCCAGGCCGCTGCCGCGTTCGCCCTTGGTGGTGAAGAACGGCTCCAGGCAACGGCGGCGCGTTTCCTCATCCATGCCCAGGCCGGTATCGCAGACTTCCACCGCCAGGCAGGACAGCGCGGACTCGTTGGTCGCAACTTTGGTGCGCAGCGTCAGCGTGCCGCCGTCGGGCATGGCATCGACCGCGTTGAAAATGAGGTTGACAAGAGCTTCGCGGATTTCGCTTTCCACCCCTTGGAAAGTGGGCGCGTCGGGCGCCAGTTCGGTGGCCAACTGAATGACCGCCCCGCGCTTCTGCGGAAAGTCGCTCCAGCGGGGGCGCGAGAGGTCAATGACCTGCTGCACCAAAACGTTGATCTCGACGGCGGCGAAGGTCAACTGCGGTTCGCGCGGGCTGTAAAACTCCCTCATCCGCGCCACGGTCAGCGCGACATCCTCAATGGAGCGCTGGATGGTCTGCAGATAGCCCCGGGCGCGGGAGCTAAGTTCCTCGGTCTCCAGCAGCGATTCGGTATAAAGGGAGACGGGGGCGATGGCGTTGTTGATGTCGTGGGCGATGCCGCTGGCCATTTGGCCCAAGGCGCGCAGGCGTTCTTGCTGCATGGCAGTTTGCTGGGTCTGGCGCAAATCGTCGAAGGCCTGTTGCAGGACGTCGTAAAGCCGGGCCTGATGGGCGGCCAGGGCCACGTGTTCGCTCAACTGCTTGAGAAATTCGCAATCCGCGCTGCTAAAACCCTTGGGTTGCAGCCGGGCCGCCACCAGCACTCCAAAAACCTGGCTCTCCACCTGCAAAGGCGCGCACACCACCGACCGCAGCCCACCCGCTGCCAGCCGTTGCGGCAAAGGAAACGGCGCACGGGAGGCGTCTGGATCATAGATTAATTGCCCGCGCAAGTAGCGGGCGAGGCCGTTCTGATCAATATCAAGCATGGTCTTCTCCGTCATCGACATGGACCTGGCCAAGCCTTCGCTGCAAACACCCACGCTGGCCACGACGAGGGCGTTGGCGGCTGTGTCGTACACGCAGGCGCAGGCGAAATCGACCGGCAGATGGTCCTCCAGACGGCGGATGACGACGCGGAAGATGCTGTGCAAGTCCTGCCGATTGCCCACGGCGCGCGTGATTTGATCCAGCAATTTCAAGCGCTCCAGTTGCGTATGGAGCCGGTCCCGTTCGTGGGAGAGCGCCGCCTCCGCCTCCTTGCGTTCGGTCACGTCGCGCATGACCTTGACGAAGCCGAGGAGCCGGCCGGCCGTGTTCCGGACGGCGTTCAGGGTGACACTGGCCCAGAAGCGGGACCCGTCCTTGCGCACCCGCCAATCTTCCTCCTCAAAGCGGTCTTCGGCTCCAACGGACGCCAGGAGCGCTTCCAGCTTGCCGCGCTCGGCGTCCTCGCGGGTGTAGAAGGAGGAACAATCGCGCCCAATGATCTCCTTGGCATCGTAGCCCAGCATGCGCTTCGCCCCGGCGTTCCAAGTGGCGACCTTGCCCGAGGCGTCCAGGCCAAAAATCGCGTAGTCCTTCACGCTCGAAACCATCAGCCGGAACCGCTCCTCGCTTTCCCTCGTGGCCTCGCTTTGCTCCTGAATTTGTTGAAGCATCAGGTTAAAGGCCTCGGTCAAAAGGCCGATTTCATGCTGCCCTTGCGGCGCCGCGCGCACGCTGTAATCATGGTGCTGGGCGATAAGCTTGGCCGTCTCGGTCAGCGCCAGGATGGGTTGGGAAATGGGGCGCTGCAATTGCGACGCCAGCGCCAAGGCGGCCAGAACGCAGGCCGCCAGCAGCGGGAATCCCACCGCCGCCGAAAGGAGCAGGCGGTCGCGGATGGCTTGCAAGCTGGCCTGGAGATAAATTGTGCCGATGCGTTTGTCCTGGAGGATGACGGGCCGCGAGACCGCCAGGGAGTCCGGCTCGAAATGGGCATCGTCCGGCGGCGCCCGCGCAGGGAAAACAATCTTGGCGCCGGGCCGCATGTATTGGGCAAACCGGACGCCCTGCGCATTGTAGAGACAGGCGCCGGCGATGGACGGCTCGGTCCCCACGGCCAGCAGCGCTTCGCTTGCGCCGTCCTGATCGTGCAAGGCCAGGTCCGCTCCCACATTGCGCGCCAGCATGGTGGCCAGGATCGTGGTCTCACGGGCCAGCCTCTGGCGGAAGCCGAAAACCTGGTAGAGGGCCACCGCCACAAACATCGGCGCCAGGACCGCCAGGCAGGTGATCCCGACCACCAGGTTCAGCTTCCATTTAATCGACAGTTGTCGCAGCCAGTTCATGCTTTGCGTGACATATTACTGCTGATACGAGGTTACCGCCAGCCCGCGCTGCTGTAAAGGCACGGGGCGGGCACGGGGCGGGCGGCCGCGCAGGCAATTAGGTTCCCCTCTTAATCCTAATCCTAATCTTAATCTTAATCTCCTCCATTAGGATTAGGATTAGGATTAGGATTAGGATTAGGATTAAGATTAAGATTAAGAAGCGGCGAAATGCGCACCCAGCGGGCGGGATTCAATGGCTGGCGGATTCGTGAAGCACGCGCTTGGAGGAGGGAAGATCGCTGGCATTCCAACCGCCGCCCAGGGCCATGACCAACTGCACGCTGGCGGTCATTTGTTGCAGATGAATGTTCACGGCGGTCTGCTGGTTGCTCAACAAGGAGACTTCGGCCGTGATGACGTTGAGATAACTGTTGATGCCCAGCCGATAGCGTTCGATGGCCAGATCGAGGTTCTTTTGCGAGGCGCGGACGGCGACATCCTGCTGCCCGGTTTCCTCGGAGAGGATGCGCAGCGCGGCGACGTTGTCTTCCACTTGCTGGAAGGCCGTCAGCACGGTTTGCCGGTAAGTGGCGGCGTTGGCGCGGTAGCTGGCCCAGGCTTGCTCGGTGACGGCCTTGCGTTTGCCGGCGTCAAATATAACTTCCGAGGCCGCCACGCCCGCCGCCCAGTAGAAACTGGAGGACTCCAGCAATTTGGACAGAGTCGAGCTTTGGAAGCCGGCGCCGCCGCTCAAGTTGAACGTGGGAAAATAGGCCGCCCGGGCCACGCCGATGCTGGCATTGCCCTCGGCCACGACTCGCTCCGCGGCGGCGATGTCCGGCCGGCGTTCCAGTAGCTGCGCCGGCAGACCGAGCGGCACGGCTGGCGGCTTGGAAGCTTGCGGCGCGGGTTGGAGGGAAAAAGTGGAAGCCGGCTGGCCAACCAGCAGGGCGATGGCGTGCTCGAACTGGGCGCGTTGGATGCCCAGAGCGGTTGCTTGCGCCAGGGTCGTTTCGAGCAGGGTGTCGGCCTGGGCCACGTCCAAATCCGAGTCGATGCCCGTTTCAAAGAGCGTTTTGGTCAAGGCGAGCGAATCTTTGTAATTCTTGATGGTGTTGCTGAAGAGGTTGATCAATTCGTCCTGGGCGCGGAGTTGGTAAAAATCCACCGCCAATTCCGCTTGCAGGGTCAGGCGCAGGTTTTCCAGTTGCGCGGCGCTGGCCTGGGCGGAGTAGGTGCTGGCCGCGACGGTGTTGCGGATGCTGCCCCAAAAATCCGGTTCCCAGCTCGCATCCAGGGGCAAGGCGTAAGCGGAGAATGTGCCGCCGCCCACGCCGGACGCGCCGCCGGCTCCGCCGCCATTGGAAGAAGCCTTGGACTTGGTGAAGGAAGGATCGGCGGTGACGGTCGGAAAAAATTGGGAGCGGGCCTGCTTGGCCACGGCGCGCGCGGCCAGGAAATTCTGCAAGGCGGCGGCGATGTTTTGGTTGGAAATGACGACCTGGTCTTCAAGGGTGTTGAGTTGGGGTTCGTCGAACATTTCCCACCACCGGCCTTTGAGGACGGCATCGGCCGGTTCGGCGGTTTTCCAGTTGTTGGTTTCCTTGTAAGCCGGGGGCGTGGCCACCACGGGGACGGCGTATTTGGGCGCGAAATTGCAGCCCGCCGCCAGCGTCAACGCCGCCAGCAAACTCCAAAACACCGCTCTCAATATTTCCTTTGACATATCGCTTTATCCGCTCAGGCCGGAGTCGGTTGCGGGGCGCGTTCCGGGGTGGATTTACCCCGCATCCGCCGCCACCAGATGCTCATCCGGTCGAAATAGAGATACACCACCGGGGTGGTGTAAAGGGTCAGCACCTGGCTGATCATCAGGCCGCCGACGATGGCCACGCCCAAGGGCCGGCGCAGTTCCGAGCCGGTGCCCCCGCCCAAAACCAATGGCAGAGCGCCGCAGGCGGCGGACATGGTCGTCATCAGGATCGGGCGGAAGCGCAAAATCGAAGCCTGGAAAATGGCCTCCTCCGGGCTTTTGCCATCATTGCGCTCGGCCTGGATGGCGAAATCAATCATGAGTATCCCGTTCTTCTTGACGATGCCGATGAGCAGGATGACGCCGATAAAAGCGATGATGCTCAAGTCAATGTTGAAGAGCATCAGGAACAGGAACGCTCCGACTCCCGCCGAGGGCAGGGTGGAGAGGATGGTGATGGGATGAATGTAGCTCTCATAAAGTATCCCCAATACAATATAGACGGCCAGCAGCGCGGTCAGGAGGAGAAACGGCTCCCCGGCCAGAGAGGACTGAAAGGCCTGCAACGTCCCGGAGAAACTTCCGTGGACGGCGGCGGGCATGTTCAAGCGTTGCTCCATTTCCTTAATGCCATCGACCGCCTCGCCCTGCGAGAAGCCGGGGGCCAGATTGAATGAAACCGTGACGGAGGGAAACTGGCCCTGGTGGTTGACCTGGATGGGCGCGGTCTCGGTGTGGACGCTCGTCACGGCCGTGAGCGGCACTTGCCTGCCGTTGGTGGTTTGGAGATAGATGGAATTCAGCCCCTCTGGCGACTGCCACCATTGGGGCGCAACCTCCATGACGACGTAATACTGATTGAGGGGCGTGTACATGGTTGAAACCAACGACTGCCCGAAGGCGCCGTAGAGAGCGTTGTCCAAACTTGCCGCGGTGATGCCCATGCGCATGGCGGTGGGGCGGTCATAGATTAGTTTGGATTTCAGGCCCTCGTTTTGCTGGTCGGTATTGACGTCCGTCAGGCCGGGAATTTTTTTCATTTCCTCCAACAAGATCGGCCCCCATTTGACGAGGTCCTGGAGGGTGTCACTCTGAATGCTATACTGATATTGGCCGCTGCTCATGCGGGCGCTCATGCGCAAATCCTGGTTGGCGGAGAAAATGCAGGTGGCCCCGGGCACACGGGCACACTCGCGGCGGAGGCGGGCGACGACCTCGTCGGCCGTGTTGGTCCGCTGGCGCAGAGGTTTGAGCGTGATGAAGAAGCGGCCCTGATCGGTTGTGGTGCCGCCGCCGGAGCCGGTAAAACCAATGGCGTGCGCGACGGCTGGGTCGCGCTTGATAAGCCGGATGAACTCCAACATTTTCGAGGACATCGATTGAAACGAGATGTTCTCCGTCCCCTGCGCCAAGCCGCTCAACATGCCGGTGTCCTGTTGGGGGAAGAACCCTTTGGGCACAATTTTAAACAAAAGAACATTCAAGCCCACGGTGGCCAGCAGGATGCACAGCACAATTGGCTGGTGGCGCAAGACCCAGCGAAGGCTCCGTTCGTAGTGGTGCAGAACCCAATCGAATGCCGCGCCGAATGCGAAGTAAACCTTTCCGTGTTTCTCGCCGTGTTCCCGCTTCAGCAGCCGCGCGCACATCATCGGCGTAGTCGTCAGCGACACGACCATGGACACCATAATGGCCACCGACAAGGTCACGGCGAACTCGCGGAAAAGTCGGCCAACCAGGCCGCCCATGAACAGGATCGGCGCGAAGACCGTCACCAGCGATATACTGATCGAAAGCACGGTGAAGCCGATCTCGCCGGCTCCGCGCAAGGCCGCTTGCACCGGCGAAAAGCCCTGTTCCAGATAGCGCGTGATGTTTTCGATCACAACAATGGCGTCGTCCACCACGAACCCGGTCGAAATGGTCAGCGCCATCAGGGAAAGGTTATCCACGCCGTAGCCGAGCAGATACATCACGCCAAAGGTCCCGATCAGGGAAACCGGCACCGCCACGCTGGGAATGAGAGTCGTGCGGACATCGCGTAAAAAAGCGAACACCACCAGGATGACCAGGACCACTGAAATCAAGAGAGTGATTTCGACGTCATGCACCGAGGCGCGAATGGTCGTTGTCCGATCCAGCGTGATCGTGACATCCATGCCCTTGGGCAGTGACGCCTCCAGCGCGGGCAAGGCCTCGCGAATGCGATCCACCGTGTCGATAATGTTGGCTTGAGGCTGCTTGAAAATGATGAGCATGACGGCAGGCTTGGCGTCGCTGAATCCCGCCGCGCGGACATCCTGCACGGCATCTTTCACGTCGGCCACGTCCTGGAGGCACACGGCGCTGCCGTTGTGGTAGCCAATAACCAGGGGCCGGTAATACTCGGCTTTCATCAGTTGGTCGTTGGCGATGATATCCATTGTGGTTTTGTCGTCGGAAAGCTGGCCTTTGGGGATATTGGAGTTGGCGTGGTTGAGGACGTTCTGCACGTTGGACAGGCTCAGCCCGCAATGCTCCAATTGCACGGGGTTGACCTCCACCCGCACCGCCGGCAGCGAGCTTCCTCCGGCGAACACCTGGCCGACGCCATCGATCTGCGAAAGCCGTTGCTGCATGACGCTCGACGCGGTGTCGTACATCTGGCCCTTCGTGTAAGTGTCCGAGGTCAGAGTGAGGATCATGATCGGGGCATCGGCCGGATTGACTTTGCGCCAGCCCGGATTGCTCGGCAGGTTGGCGGGCAAATAACTGCGGGCGGCGTTGATGGCCGCCTGGACATCGCGGGCCGCGCCGTCAATGTTGCGGTTGAGGTCAAATTGGAGGGTGATGCCCGAGCTGCCCAGCACACTGGAGGAGGTCATTTCCGCCACGCCCGCGATATGGCCAAACTGCTTTTCCAGCGGGGCGGCGACGGCGGACGCCATGACTTCCGGGCTGGCTCCGGGCAGGCCCGCCCCGACGGAGATGGTTGGAAAATCCACTCTTGGCAGTGGCGAAACGGGCAGCAATCGGAACGCCACGCCGCCCGCCAGGGCCACCGCCGCCGTCAGCAGCGCGGTCGCCACGGGCCTGTGAATGAATGTCGAGGAAAAGCTCATGACTCGGCCGGAAGCGCGCCGGGCTGCGCTTGGGCCGCGGTCGCCGGGCCGGCTTCCTTGTGCTTATTGGCGAAGCGATCCAGGTAAATATAAATGACTGGAGTCGTGTATAAAGTCAGGATCTGGCTCAGGATTAATCCCCCGACCATCGAGATGCCCAGCGGGCGGCGCAACTCCGAGCCGGTGCCGGAACCCAGAGCCAGGGGCAAGCCGGCCAGCAGCGCCGTCATGGTCGTCATCAGGATGGGGCGGAAGCGCAGCAGGCAGGCCTGGTACATGGCTTCGACCGTGCTCTTGCCCTCCTCGCGTTCGCCTTGCAGGGCAAAATCGACCATCATGATCCCGTTCTTCTGCACGATGCCGATCAGCAGGATGATGCCGATGAGCGAAACGACATCAAGCGCCTGATGGAAGATCATCAGCGCCAGGATGGCTCCCACGCCGGCCGAGGGCAGCGTCGAGAGAATGGTGATGGGGTGGATGTAGCTTTCGTAGAGGACGCCCAGGACAATATACACGGTGATCAGCGCCGCAAGGATCAAGAGCGGTTCGTTGGACAAGGAGGCCTGGAAGGAGGCGGCCGTGCCCTGGAAAGCCGTCTGCACCGACGCGGGCATATTCAGTTCCTTCTGCGCCCGAGTGATCGCCTCGGTGGCCGCCCCCAGCGATGCGCCCGGGGCGAGGTTGAAGGAAACGGTCACGCAGGGAAACTGGCCCTGGTGATTGATGGCCAGCGGCTCGGTCTTTGTTTCAAGACGCGTGAACGCGCTCAACGGCACCGCCCCGCCATACGCCGACTGCACGTAAATGTCGTCGAGTTTGCCCGGGTTTTTCTGAAACGAGGGCGTGGCTTCGAGCACCAGGTGATACTGGTTCAACTGCGTGAAGAGCGTCGAAATCTGCCGCTGGCCGAAGGCGTCATAAAGCGTTTGATCGATCTGTTGCGCGCTGATGCCCATGCGGGCCGCCGTGACCCGGTCGATGACCAGCGACGCCGCTCTGCCATCATCTTGCTGGTCCGTGGCCAGGTCGCGCAACTCGGGCAGCGCGCGCATTTTTTCCATCAATCTGCCCGTCCAGAGTTGAAGTTCCTGCGCATCGGGGTCTTCCAGCGTGTACTGAAACTGCGTCCGGCTGACCCGGTCTTCCACGCTTAGATCCTGCACCGGCTGCATGAACAAAGAAATATCATTGACATTGTTCAACTGCGGTTGCAGGCGGCGGATCACCTCCGAGGCGTCGAGGTCCCGCTCCTCCACCGGCTTGAGATTGATGAGGATGCGGCCGCTGTTGAGGGTGGTGTTAATGCCATCCACCCCGATGAACGAGGAGAGGCTGACCACCGCCGGGTCTTTGAGAATGGTTTGGGCCAAGGCCCGCTGCTTTTCCGCCATGGCGGCAAAGGATATGTTCTCCGTGGCCTGGGAAATGGCTTGCACAACCCCGGTATCCTGGACGGGGAAAAACCCCTTGGGCACAATGATATAGAGCACGATGGTCATGATCAGGGTCAGCACGGCCACGGCCAGAGTCGCGCCCCGGTAATCGAGCACCCAGCGCAGCGTCCGGCCATAGAAGGCAATGACCCGGTCGAAAGCGCGCTCGGACGCCCGGGCGACGCGTCCCTGTTTCTTGTCCGTGGAGCGCCGCAGCAGGCGCGAGCACATCATGGGCGTCAAGGTCAGGGACACCACCGCGGACACCAGGATGGTCACGCTCAAGGTGACGGCGAATTCCCGAAAAAGCCGTCCCACGATGTCGCGCATAAACAACAATGGAATCAACACCGCGATCAGCGACACGGTGAGCGACATGATGGTGAAACCAATCTGGGCCGACCCTTTCAACGCCGCCTCCAGCGGCTTGTCCCCCTGCTCGATAAACCGGACGATGTTTTCGATCATGACGATGGCGTCATCGACGACAAAGCCAGTCGAGATGGTCAGCGCCATCAGCGTCAGGTTGTTCAGGCTGTAACCCAGCAGGTACATGATGCCGAAGGTGCCGATGAGGGAAAGCGGCACGGCGACGCTCGGAATAATGGTGGCGGAGACGGTGCGCAGGAACAAGAAGATGACCAGCACCACCAGCGCTATGGTCAGCATCAACTCCAATTCCACGTCGCGCACCGAGGCGCGAATCGTCGTCGTGCGGTCGGTCAATATGGAAAGTTTCACCGCCGCCGGCAGAGTAGATTTGAGCTGGGGCAAACGCGCGTTGATGCGATCCACCACCTGAATGATGTTAGCGCCCGGCTGGCGCTGGATATTGACGATGATCGACGGAGTGTCGTTCATCCAGGCGGCTTGCTTGACGTTCTCCGCGCCATCGACCGCCTTGGCCACGTCGGTCAGCATGATCGGCGCGCCATTGCGATAGGCGATGACCAGTTTGTTGTAATCGGCGCTGGTGGTGAGCTGATCGTTGGCGTCGATTTGATAAGAGAGGTCCGGGCCGTCGAAATTGCCCTTGGCCTGATTGATACTCGTTTGCTGCAAGGCCGCGCGCAAGTCCTCCAGGTTCATCCCCCGGGAAGAAAGCGCGGTCGGATTGGCCTGCACCCGCACGGCGGGTTTTTGGCCGCCGACAATGGTGACCAGGCCGACGCCGCTTAATTGGGAAATTTTCTGCGCCAGCCGCGTGTCGGCCAAATCCTCGACTCTGGAAAGCGGTATCGAATCGGAGTTCAGCGCCAGGGTCAGAATGGGGGCGTCGGCCGGATTGGATTTGCTGTAAATGGGCGGGGTCGGCAAATCGGAGGGCAGATAGTTTTGGGCGGCGTTGATGGCTGCCTGCACCTCCTGTTCGGCCACGTCAATGTTAAGATACAAAGCGAATTGCAGCGTGATGACGGAACTCCCCCCCGAACTGATGGAGGTCATCTGGTTCAGCCCCGGCACCTGCCCGAATTGCCGTTCCAGCGGCGCGGTCACCCCCGATGCCATCACGTCCGGGCTGGCTCCGGGATAAAACGTCACCACTTGAATGGTGGGAAAATCCACTTCCGGCAGAGCGGACACCGGCAATTGCTGGTAGGCCACCAACCCGGCCAGCATGATCGCCGCCATGAGCAACGACGTGGCCACCGGGCGAAGAATAAATGGCCGGGACGGATTCACGAGGCGCTTTCGGGCGCTTGGCCCGTGTTCTCAGCATGTTTCTTTTTGGCGGGCGCGCCGCCTTTTTGCCCTGCGCCGCCTGCCTGCCGCAGATTCACTCTCATGCCATCCCCCAATTTGTTGAAATTATCCGTAACAATGGTCGTTCCGGGTTCCAGTCCCTGCACGGCGGTTGTCTCAGCCTCAACCACGCCGGGGGTGATGGCGCGCATGCCCACCTCCGTCACGTTTGTCTGCGCCGTCCCCGACTGGTTGGTCACCGTCGCCTCCCGGTTGGTGACCTCATAGACAAATGCTCCCTTGGGGTTGCGCTGGATGGCCGAAGTCGGCACCAGGGTCACTCCGTGCAACGTCTCAACAATCAGCTTGGGATTGACAAACTCGTTCGGGAACAGCATCAAGTCCTTGTTGTCAAAGAGGGCCTTGATGCGAATCGTGCGCGTTGCAACGTCAATCATATTATCCATCGTCAGAAAATTCCCCGTGGCCAGCTTTTGCGTCATGTCCGGGTTCCAGGCCTCGACCTTCATTTGATGCCCGGCTTGGAGCTGGCGTTGGATGGCTGGCAGAAAACGTTCATCCACGGAGAAAATCGCGGTGATGGGCTGAAGTTGCGTAATGACCACCAAGGCGTTGGTATTGGCGGCATGAACGACGTTGCCCGGATCGGCCAGGCGAAGACCCACCCGGCCGGCAAAGGGAGCGTGAATGAAGCAATAGGCCAATTGCACCTTGGCGTTGGCCATCTGGCCCTCGTCCAATTTCACCGCCCCTTGGAACTGATGCACCAGCGCCAATTGGTCATCGACCTGCTGCTTGGGAATGGCCTTCTTGACGTAAGCCGCCTGGAATCGGTCCAGATCTATGCGCGCCCCCTCTAATTGCGCATGGTCGCGCGCTAATTGCCCCTCCGTCTGGTCCAATTGCGCCTGATAGGGCGCCGGATCAATCTCCACCAGCAGATCGTTGGTCGTGACCATCTGGCCTTCGGTGTAATTGACCTTTTTGATCTGGCCGTCCACCCGCGGCGAAATCCACGCCGTGTAAACCGGCGTCACCGTGCCTAACCCCGGCACGATCACGTCAATGTCTCCGCGGGCGGCGTTGGTGGTGGAAACGGTCACGGGCGGCGGCGCCTTGACCGGCGGCCTTTGCTGGTGCTTGTAAATCAAGACCGCGAGGGCGAGGCCAATAACGACCAAAACCAGCACGAGCCAAACGGCGTGGCGCCCGCCGGCCGGTTGGGCCGGGGCGGAGGTCGGGAGAGCAGCGGAGCTTGCCACGGGGGGCGCTTCTTCAGCCATGTATTTCCTTTCTCACCAAAATATCAGAACATTTCGCGAAGTCATCATAATGACTGGCAGGCTGCGGCGCAACACCAGCAACATCAGTTGGACTTCATTGGCCGCCAACTGATTCAATTTGTAATTGGCTGCTCCATGCCGCTTGCCTTTGCCCGGAGAGCCAATTATTGTCCAACCCTTATGGTGCAAATCAAGCCTTTTGCGGCCTTGCGTCCCCGGCCCTCGCTCGCCAGTAAAATCTGCGAGCTGCCCTACGACGTCATGTCTTCCGCCGAAGCCCGCCAGGCGGCGCGCGGCAACCCTCTGAGCTTCCTGCACGTCAGCAAGCCCGAAATCGATCTGCCCGAAAACATCGATCCCTACGACGCCCGGGTCTATGCCAAAGGCAGGGAGAGTTTCTCCCGCCTGCGCACTGAAGGCGCCTTGCAACAGGAGGTCAAGCCCTGCTTCTATTTCTATCGCCAAATCATGGGACGCCACCAACAAACCGGCTTGGTGGCGGCCGCCAGTTGCGAGGATTACCTCCGCGGCATCATCAAGAAGCACGAGTTCACCCGGCCTGACAAGGAGGACGACCGCGTGCGCCATATCGAGGCGCTCGAGGCCCAGACCGGCCCCGTCTTCCTGGTTTATCGCGCTGTCGCGCAGATGGATGAGATCGCCGCCGCCCAAACCGCGCAGCCGCCCGACACCGATTTCACCGCCCCCGACGGCATTCGTCACACCTCGTGGACGGTGCGCGATCCGGCGGCGTTGGCGGCTATCAGCGCCGCTTTTGCCGCCATGCCGTCCTTGTACATAGCCGACGGCCATCATCGCAGCGCGGCGGCGGGGCGCGTGTATCAAACGCGCAAGGGCGCGGGCGGGAGCGCGTATTTTCTCAGCGTTATCTTTCCGCACAATCAACTGCAAATTCTGCCCTACAATCGCGTCCTCAAGAGCTTGCCCGGCCTAAGCGGCGGCCCATTGCTGAAAAAGCTGCAGGCTGTTTTCCAAATCTCAACCGGCGGGGCGAGCCAGCCCGCCGCCAAGCATGAGTTGGGCTTGTTCCTCGAGGGCCAATGGCATGGCTTGCGTTTCCGCCCCGAGTTGACCGCCGGAAAAACCGCGCTGGACAGCCTGGATGTATCGCTGTTGCAGAAGCACGTCCTCGCGCCGATCTTCGGCATTGACGATCCGCGCACCAGCAAGGACATTCTCTTTGTCGGCGGCATTCGCGGCGCGGCGGAGTTGGAAAAACTTGTCAATAGCAAGGATTTCGCCTGCGCGTTTTCCATGTTCCCGACCGGCATCGAGGACCTGATGGCCATCGCCGACTCCGGCGGCGTCATGCCTCCCAAAAGCACTTGGTTCGAGCCGAAACTGCGCGACGCCATGTTTTGCCATCTGATCTGAGTCAGGCCAGACGCAAATTGCGCACCACCTGCACCGTGGAACGCGCCTTGTTGAGCGTGTAAAAGTGCAGGCCGGGCACGCCTTCGCGCAGCAACTCCGCGCATTGCCGGGTCGCGTAGTCGATGCCGAAGTCCGCGCACGCTTCATCGTCGTCCGCGAATTTTTCCAGGCTGGCCAGCAACGGCGCCGGCAAGTCCGCGCCGCACAGCGTCGTGAAGCGCTTGATCTGGTGCGCGCTCAGTATCGGTATGATGCCCGGGCAGATCGGCGCCGAGACGCCTTTTTTGGCCAGATATTCGCGGAAGCGGAAAAAATCCCGATTGTCAAAGAATAGTTGAGTCAAGACGAATTCAGCGCCGCAATCGATCTTGGCTTTGAGCCGGTCCCAATCCACTTCGCGCCCCTCCTTGCAGGCCACGTGGCCTTCGGGGAAGCCGGCCGTGCCGATGCAAAAGCCGCCCATCTCCTTGATCAGGCGGATCAATTCATAACAATATTCAAACCCGCCCTCGGTTTTGGGGAAGGGTGCGCTGACGCCCTGCGGATCCCCGCGCAACGCCAGAATGTTGTGGATGCCCAAGCCGCGCGCCTGCAAGAGCACCTGGCGCAATTCCTCCGCCGTGGCGTTGACGCACGTCAAATGCGACATCACGGGCAGTTGGTGTTCCCGCTGGATGCGATCAACGATCATGAGCGTTTTGTCGCGCGTGCCGCCGCCGGCGCCGTAAGTGACCGAGCAATAATCCGGGCGCGCTTCCTTGAGGGCCGGGATCGTTTTCTCCAAAAGATTGCGGTCGCCCTCGTCCGTTTTGGGCGGAAAGAACTCGAATGAGATGACCGGCCGGCGCAAGGCCGCTTTTTTCGCATGAATATCCCGAATAAGTTGCATCGCCCGCATTATGCCCAACCCCCGCCAGTATTCAATAAAGTAGTAGGGTTCTCTCCCGCAGAGGCGCAGAGGCCGCAGAGAAATAGCCACATTGACACAGATCAACACAGATGAAGGATTCTTAAATCTGTGTCAATCTGTGTCAATCTGTGGCTAAATCCTGCTTCCCTTCTCTGCGCCCTCTGCGCCTCTGCGGGAGCCTGTTTTTTCTTTCTTACGGGTGGCCGGGGAAGGGCGCGGGGATGCCCGCGGAGGGCGGAGCGTGGATGGGGCCGGTATTGGCGTCGGAGAGCCAATCGGCCAGCAACATCAACTCCACCGCAGTCAAACCAACTGGCGCTTTGCGCATGAGGAACAACTCGTTTGGCGCCACGCGCGTGATTTCTGTCACGGTGTTGCTCGTCATGGCCGCTAATCCACCCAGCCATTCGCTTTCATCAAACCCGGCATCCTCCGCGTCGCTGTGTTGCGGGGTGGCACGATTGGCTATCATTTTGCCCAACATCCCCCACTCCGCTAATCGCCTGCCTGTCAATTCCCAGTCGTAATAGACCAGGTCGGTGCGGCCCTCGACTTGCGACAGCAATGCGTCCGGCGCGGGCGTGCTCTTGATGGCCCGTGGAAAACCTGCCAAAAAAAGGAACTGGCCGTCATTGGTCTGGACGGCCTCCAAGGCAGGCACAAATAATCGCATGTTCTGCAAAAACAGCTTGTGCGCGTTTGTGTTCCAGACCAGTTCCGTGCCGTTGAACCGCTTCAGCACCGGGTTCAACGCGCCGGGAGCTTGGACGGCGATTTGTTCCAGGACGTTGCTGGCATGGGGCGCCGGCCACGCCATGTAGTTGAGGAGCGGCATTCCGTCCAAGGCCCAGAAATAGAATTGGTTGGTCAATGGATTGCCGGCAAATGGCGCGAAGGCCGGATTCACCTTCAAAAACGCGGCCAGATTTTGTCCGACCGTAAAGCTGATGATCTGGCCTTGAATCAAATTGGTGGGGATTTGCCACGGATCGGATTTCCAGGGAATGGCCGTGCTTTCAAGCACCCGGGCGTTGATTTGCAAATCGGACTCGCTGGGGGTGACGGTAAGCTTGAGGCGCGCCGGTTGCAAAAGCCGGAACCATCCGCCCAGGCGGGTGGAATCGAGATCGGCCTCCAGCCAATTGCCCTTGAGCGCCGGAGCGGGCCGCCCCTGGGATTTGATCTGGTTCAGATACTCGACTTGCAGAGGATAAAATTCGTCGCCGCGACCCACCAGCAGCCATTCGCGGGCGGGGATGATCCACAAGAAATTGGACCCGCCAGTATGCCATCGTTGGCCGCTGAATTCCTGGCTGGTGAACTTTTCGCCGCTGCCGCCGAAGATTTTAGCGAGGTTGTCCTGCCACACTTGCGCTCGTGGCGGCTGCAGGTGAAGCGCCAGGATAAAACCCGGCCCGTCCGCCAAAGCGCCGCCGACGCTGCCCAAGGACTCCGTTTCCACGACATCGCTCAACAAAGGCGCGAGCAACGAGTCGGAGGCGGGTTTGTTGGCGAGCCTCAAGCTGTTGGTCAGCAGGCCGGAAAATCTGGTCAGCGCGAATTTCTGAAAATTCGTGGTCGAGCGCAAAGCGAGGGCCTTATGAAGGGTGGTGAGATGGGTGTCGGCGGCCAACTGCGAACCGCCGGCGCAATGGTATTGGACGGATGCGCCGAAAGTATGAAGGACGAAGGATAAAGTAAGAAATAGAATCAGAGCCGGTAGGGTGAGACTCTGTCGAACCCTGACTAACTCTCCGCAGGGGACCCCGCGCTTGTGCAGCGGCGACCGAATGCTGATGGATGCTGGTTGCCTGCGCACCAATCCAGTCACGGCTCGACAGAGTCTCGCCCTACCGATTTTGTTGCGGTCCACACGTGCTCCGCGGGTTGATTGTGATTTCTCAGACACGTTCTTAGGCTGCAACTTCGCAGTAGGCGGCATGGGAACGAGGTTCCGGCACTGACTCACCCGCCCGGCGCAGGCCGTCAATATGGAATTCAATCGCGTCATGCATTTCCGTCTCGACTTGCTGGCGGGTTTCTCCCGTGGCGATGCATCCTGGCAAGTCGGGCGAATAGGCCGAGTAGCCCGTCGCCGTGCTTTCTATGATTATCAGGTAACGGCTCATTTGAGTCCTGCTTCTGTTGGGAAAAGTGTCGCGGCCAAAGATCGGAATCAAGCCTTTTCTTTTGCAGGTGGGATGGTTAAACTGATTTTATCATGCAAACGGATAAACGCCTGGATGAGGCTCGCGAGCTTGTTCGCAACGACCACTACTTTGAGGCCGCGGCGGCTTTCGAGAAGTTGATACGGGTCTATCCTCGCGTGGCGCAAGTCTGGTTTGAATATGGTTGCGCAGCTGGCAGCGCGCGGCAAATGGATGCCGCGGACCGCGCATGGAAACGCGCGCTGGAACTCGACCCCGCCAATTATGAGATGCAATTGCAGATGGGGCACATGTACCAGAATCTGCGCAAGTTCGATGAGGCGCGCGCGGCTTTCGAGCGGGCCTCCGCCATTGACCCGCGTTCCATTGACCCGCATATAGCTTCGGCCATTCTTTTTGAACGGAATCATCAGTATGCCGAGGCGCGCGAGGCGGTGGCGGCGTGCTTGAAACTGGCTCCGAATGATGATCAGGGGCGCTACTTTTCGGCGCTGCTGGATCGGCGCGAGAATAAACTGGCCGACGCTGAACGAGGGTTGCGGGATTTGATCGCGTCAGGCCCCAGGCACCAATACGTTCAATACGCCAGCCGCTACGAGTTGGCGGAGGTTCTCAACCGCACGGAACGGTTCGAGGAAGCCATGGCCATGCTCAAGGAAGCCAAGCAGTTGCTTCGCACCATGGCAGATGTCGATAAGATGTTCGCGCAATACGATGAGACTGCGCACAGGTTCAAGACCTATACCCTGGGTTTGCCAAAAAATATTCTGCGCACATGGTGGCGGGAATTTCCAGAACGGACGCGGGAACCCATACCACGTCTGGCTTTTCTCGGAGGCCATCCGCGCAGTGGAACAACGCTTTTGGAACAGGTGCTCGGGGCGCACCCGGACGTGGCGGCGGTGGATGAATCGCTGGCTTTTGATTTGTTTGCGGCACGGCTGCATAATGCTTCCCCACAGTTGCCCCCGGCGCGGCTGAATGTGATTCGGCGGCGTTATATTGAGGCCATTTGCGCCGAGATGGGGAATTTCAAGGAAGGCCAGATGATTCTGGACAAGAATCCGTCGCCGACGGTCAAGCTGCGGATTTGGCTGAGGGTGTTTCCAGAGTTGCGGGTCATCTTGGCCTTGCGCGATCCGCGGGATGTGATCATCAGTTGCTATTTTCAGAATATTGTCCTCAATCCGGTCAACGCGAATTTTCTCTCCTTGGAGCGCACGGCGAAGCATTACGCCAATTTGATGGATGTCTGGCTGGCGGTGCGGCAGTGGGAAGGGCTGACGGCCATCGAGACGCGGTATGAGGACGTGGTGGCGGATTTGGCCAGGGAAGGGCGGCGGGTGACGGAGTTTCTCGGTTTGCCGTGGCACGAGGAGCAGGAGCGTTTTCATGAAAAGAGCAGCAAGAAACGGATCCATTCGCCGACTTATCACGATGCGAGCCAGCCGGTGTACAAGAGATCGGTGGCGCGGTGGACTGTGTTTGAGAAGCACCTGGCACCGGTGATGCCGGTCTTGGAGCCGTATTGCCGGGCGTTTGGGTACGAGTGACAGGGCAGAAGACAGGCTCCCGCAGAGGCGCAGAGGGCGCAGAGACAGACATTTTTGATTCTGACTCATGTCCCTGCGAATCCCTTCATACGCCCGCCTGATGAAAAGCTGAATATCGTTGAAGGCACATAACTCTTCCTTCACCGGTTTCATTCCCATCTCTGCGCTCTCTGCGTCTCTGCGAGAGGAACGTCTTGGGACAAAAAAAGAGCCGCTCTTGCGAGCGGCTCCGTGTAGATCAGAAGATCAGATTAATTCTTGCGGCGCAGGCGCATTAAGAATGCGGAAGCTCCGATGACACCAAGCGCGATTGTGCTGGGTTCAGGAATTGCTGACACGCTGAAGTTCAGTACCCCGCCCGGATTTGTCAGGGCAGAAGCCGTGCTGGGAGGACCAGTGACATTCGGACCACCAGTGGTTAAACTCTCGGTAGCAGAAAAGCCCGCCGGAACACCATCAGCCACTGCCATATCATAACTGGTGATCGTTCCACCGTCATTGTACCAAGCATAAAGCTGGACGGTTGCCGCTGCTCCAGCGAGCGTGCCAGACGGACCGATTTGCGCGACAGTGGTTGAAAACCAAGTCCCTGCGACAGGATCAGTCACTCCGTTTGCCATGGTCGTAGTTGCTCCCGCGAGTGGGGACAGAGAACTTGACGCAAGGCCCGAACCGAGCGCTCCGTAAAGCTGAACAGTCCAGTCGTTGCCGTTTGCGAGTGTCGCTGCGTTGCCGTAGGCAGCCGCCGTCAAACCAAGTTGCCCGCCTGTGTTCGCTCCGCCGAGGTTCACTGTTGGTCCTGTCGCCGGCTTATAGCTAACGTAGATATACGGGGTTACGGGACCGTAGTTACCGATGAGCACAGTTCCTTGGGCATGGACTGCATAAGCCCCTGCGAGAAGTGCCAACATTCCTACTAGTGATTTCTTCATATACTATAATGACTTGTTGATTGTGGATTGTGGATTGTGGATTGTGACTTGTTGATTGTTATTGGTTAGTGACCGAATAGCTTTGTATCCAGACATTGTTTGTGGTCTGACTGTTAAGGTACCAGAATCCACCTCCAACAACCGGCAGTTGGGGATCACCAGCAGGCCAGCTATTCTGTAAGCTAGTTCCAGTAGCTTGATACTCGGTGTATGGATTGCTCAAAGTAGGATCATAGGTCCAAACTTGATCCTTCTTAACTCCGTTTTGAAACTTCATAAGGGAATTTGTGATAACGTCCCCGGACGCAGGAATCGCCGAACTCACAAGATTGAAAGAGTTGGCAACAAGAGAATTGGTAATCGGGCCATTAGGAACGGTGCCGACAAACGTTACGTTCGAGGTGCTGCCGCCCGGGTTATAAAGCCAAACGGCTTGCCCAGGATTAATGGTCGTGAGTCCGCCACCTCCCCAAACAGAAACCGTGGCACTGTCTTCCACATATGGGTTGCTCAAGGTAGGATTGTAGCTCCAGCATTGCCACTTTTTAAACTGGCCACCTGCAGGAGGCAACAGGGTGTTCAGCGTGTTATCCGGGGAGGCCTGCAGCGGGCATGATACGATGTTAAAGCCGGGATAGCAGGTGACGTTGACGTAGCCGACGACGTTGAGTGAGTACACATTGGATTGTGCCATCACCGCGACGGTGCCGAGCGAGCCCAAGAGGGCCGATAGGAGCATTGTTTTTGTTCTCATAATTTTTACTTTTTTACTGTTTGTTTCCGTGTGTGCGCAACGACTTTCTCAGAATGTCGAGGGTGTGTCAACCTCTATTTTACATTCCTTTTTTAAGAAAGTTGTCTTGCATCATCGGAGCGACTTTGACCGATTTGAGGGTGACCGTCAACATCTTTTTTCACTTTTCTGCATTTATTTTCGCGTTTTGCGGCTGCAAGGCACTAATTGGCTCCCGCAGAGGCGCAGAGAGCGCAGAGACTGAAAAGACGCTTTATTTGCAAGCCATTGAACAACAACGAGATGCATCCTTTCTCTGCGCTCTCTGCGTCTCTGCGGGAACCAGCCTCCCCCCTATTCAGGCAGGCCGTTGACGACGCGGGTGATCCCATCTTTCATCCGTTCCAGGCCAAAATTGAGGACCAAGCCGAGTTGAAATCGGGCCAAAACTAAGTGCGTGCGGAGTTGCTTGGGATGAACGGGATGATTCAATTCCGTGGATTTCAACTCCACAATGACGCATTCCTCCACCACTACGTCGGCGCGGAATCCCTCGTCGAATTTCAAGCCGTCATACTCGATCGGGATGGGCACTTGCCGCCGCACGGTCAACCCGCGCTTGCGCAGTTCATGGCACAGCGCCACCTCATAGACCGTTTCCAGGAGACCGGGGCCAAGAGCGACATGAACGGCATAGGCAGCGTCCACGATTCGCCGGGTGATTTCGTTGGGATCCATGTCCAGCCGTTGGTAACGGTTAACGAGAAAATAAGCAAGATGCACTTTCTCCCGCAGAGACGCAGAGAGCGCAGAGACTGAAGTGGCATTATGTAATGTAAGTTGTTTATCTGCAACTATATATAGCTTTTCTTGTGGGTGAACAAAAGAGGAAGTCGCAGGCATAAGAGTCAAAAAAGAATGTCTTTCTCTGCGCCCTCTGCGCCTCTGCGGGAGCCGTCTTCTCTTTTGGGGCTAAGGGGTAACGATGATTTTCAAAGACTCCGCTGTGGGTTGGGAGGCCAGGGCGACGGCGGCGGGGGTTTGGGCGAGGGGGTAGGTGTGCGTTATGAGGGGGCGGACGTCCAGGCGGCGGGAGAAGACCAGGCGGGCAACCTCTTCTTGCAAGGTGAAATCGGAGGAGTAGCTGCCTATTAAGTCCTTCTCCTCCAGGCAGATACGGGAGAAATCAACCTGGCTCGGCGCTCCTTTTTTGGTGTTGGCGAAAAGGAGGATTTGCCCGGAACCACGCACTAATTCCATCGCTTGCAGCACGGCGGCGTCGGATGGGACGGCGATGACGGCGGCATCTAATATGGGAAAGGCGGAGCGGATGTCGGATATAAGGGTCTTTTGGCTGGCGTTGAAGGCGCGGGTGGCGCGCCCACTTGGCGGCGAGTTTGAGGCGGGGTTCCAGGAGGTCGGTGGCGGCGACTTTCATGCCGAGCAGCCTCAGAATTTTGGTGAACATGAGGCCGATGGGGCCTTGCCCGGCCACTAGAACGCTATCGCCACGGAGCAAGGAGAGGCGTTTGACGGCTTTTAAAACCGTGTTGACTGGTTCGAGCATGGCGCCTTCGGCAAAGGTGTTGCGGGCGGGGATTTTCACGACGCCCGGCAGGACGAAGGGCATGACGCGGACGTATTCGGCATAGCCGCCGCCCGCAGGCTCGAAACCAGCGGTGATGCCGGTGCGCTTGTATCCGGCGCATTGGGCGAAGGCCCGGTGGCGGCAGTAATGGCACTTGAGGCAAGGGACATGATGGTGCAGCGCAACCCGGTCGCCGACGCGAAATCCGCGCGTGCGCGCACCGATTTTAACGATAGCGCCAGCCGTTTCGTGGCCAAAAATGCGCGGGGGCGGCACGGTGCCGTAGTGGATTTTTTTGATGTCGGTGGGGCAGACGCCGCAGGCGGCGACTTTGACGAGCAATTCGCCGGACTGGATTTGGGGGACAGGAACGGTTTCGAGGCGAAGGTCATCGGGTCCGCGATAGACGACCGCTTGCATGGAATGGGGGATGGAGGGTTTCATGGGGTTCATAATCTTAATCCTAATCCTAATCCTACTCCTAATCTCCTTCATGCAGCCTGTAATCAGAATTGGCTCTAATCAAACCCACGATCATCGACACAATACCAAGCAGCCTCTCTTTTCCGATAGTGACTACCGCCAACTCACAACTGCCCTTGCAGGCCAAAACATCCAGCGCCGCGGCGCACTCCAAAGCGGAGCCGCGCGCGATGTCAAAAAATCGGCACCGGTCAGGCCGGGTGAATTTGCCATTGCCTTCGGCCAGGTTCAAAACGATCGAAGTGCTGGCCCGATCCAATTGATCGCGCACGGCAATCGTTTTGGGGAGCTTCTGCATCATCGGTTCAAGCCACGAGACGAAGGCCAAGGATTCTTGATACACTTCCAGTTTTTCGTGGTCGAAAACGCGATTCATTTGATTAGGATTAGGATTAAGATTATGATTAAGATTAGGAGCAGGAACCTGGAAGCGCCACCACAAAGTAAGGAGTTTGTGGACTTGGCGGGAGGGTTGGCTTAGGGTCGGCGGGATGAAATGCAACCACGGATTTCACGCCCTCCGCGGCGGGCAGGGATGGGAAACCTGCCGCTTCTTATCCGTGCTATCCGTGAAATCCGTGGTTTGCCTGGCCGTCTTGGCGCTTGGCGGGGCTTCGCGCTTGATGGCGGATGACGTGGACGATTTGGTGCAGAATGAGATGCGGCGGCATCCGATACCGGGGCTGGCCCTGGAAATCGTCCAGAACGGCAAGCCGGCCAAGATCGCGGCCTATGGCATGGCCAATTTGGAATGGCAAGCGCCTGTCACGCCGGAGACGGTTTTTGAAATTGGGTCGGTGACCAAGCAATTCACGGCGGCGGGCATCCTGTTGCTGGCACAGGAGGGGAAGTTGTCGGTGGACGACAAAGCGTCGCGCTATTTGAAGGAGACGCCGGCAAGCTGGACAAATATCACCCTGCGACACTTGCTGACGCATACGTCGGGCCTCAAGAATTACACCGTGCTGGATGGGTTTGAAACGAGCCGGCATCTGACGCAGGCGCAATTCATCCGCCGGATGGGGCGCGAGCCGCTGGATTTTCAGCCGGGGGAGGCCTGGGCTTACTGCAACACCGGGTTCAACTTGCTGGGCTACGTGATTGAGAACGTGAGCGGACAGGGATACTGGGCCTTCATGGGCGAACGCATTTTCGGTCCGCTGGGCATGAACAGCACGACCAATCGCGATCCGCGGAACATCATCGCGGGGCGCGCCAGCGGTTATGAGACCAATCGCGCCGGCCATTATATCAACCGCGATCACGAGCTGACCGATGTTTTCTCGGCGGGGGCGATGGTTTCGACGGTGGGAGACCTGGCCAAGTGGAACGCGGCGCTGGACGGGCAGAAACTGCTGACCGCCGCCACGGAAGCGGAGATGTGGACACCGGTGCGGCTCAACAACGGGGCCACGCATGCTTACGGTTTGGGCTGGTATCTGGAGCCGTTGCAAGGCCGCCAGAACATCGGGCACAGCGGCACGACCTCCGGTTTTTCCGCCAGCATCCAGCGCTTTCCCAAGGAGGGCCTGGCGGTCATCGTGCTGGCCAACTCGGGTGAAAGCGGCATCGCCACCAAGCTGGCCAAGGAGATTGCGGTGATGTACTTCCCAGCCCGGCAAATCAACCAATTCCCTTCAAATCGTTAACGCAAACGGTTGAGCATTTCCGCAACGTCCTTTTCGTAGATCTTTTCTGTAACCGGATCAAAACGCGAAGACCATGGCTCATATCCTCCTTCACTGTATGCCTGCTGCGTGGGAAGGTATCCAAGATAACCATTGCAATAGCCGACAAGAAACGGATACCTGGCGTGAGTGCCAGACTTAATTACCTGACCAATATTATGAAATAATTCTCCCGGGAAAGTCACCCATTCCAAATCATCAATCTTGACGACCGTGGTCGGGACCTCGACAGTGGTGTGCCTGAAATCTCTAACGACCTCGTCGTATTTCAGCGGACAAACGATATTCTCATTAGTAATTGTTATTTGCGCATTTTGAGCAGAATGAGTCTTAATGGTGGAAAAAACATTCACAACCTCCGCGCCTATTTCCGCTCCCAGTTGAGCCGTTTTCTCGGCATTATCCTGACAGCCATCTAGACCGCCGACAAATCTTGGATTTATGTCGCCTGCGGCTCCCTGCGCAAAAATGCCTGTAACTCCCGGAATTTTGTCTTCAACGTATTTCAGCATATATCCATTCCATTCCGGACTGATTTTATTATTTCTCGCGCCCAATGACGTGCCATGACAGGCATAATTCACAAAAACGGCCTTTGGTTCCCCGGATAATTTGTCAATCCGCATAATTCCAACTTCTCTGTCAATATCTCCCTCCGGATTGGCGCCCAACCGGCATACGCCGGCCATTTCCCTTATTTTTACAGGATTATCCGTCTTGTATTTGCCATAAGACTGGCTGGAATTGTTTTCATCGAATGTCACGTAAGAGGTGGTATCTTCCATTATCTTTCTGCGGTTCATGGCAACGGTCGATTGCCCCAAACCGCCGCCTATCTTTACAGGCTCCAAATCAGCGATGGCCTCTTGCGCGGCCTTTAATACGTTACCTGGGAAAGCCTTATACCATCTCGAATGACGGTTCCGCTTGTCTAAAGTAGGAGCCGCATGATTATGAACACATCCCAACAGGATATTTTCAACGGGAATTCCCGTTTTCGTTGCCACTTGTTTTCTGATAGTGAGGTAATCTTTTTGGGATAATTCAACCAAATCTGCTTCAATGAAGGCAATGCGAGTCGCGTTATCATCAAGAACCAGCGCTCTTACATAAATGTTTCCCCAAGCTCCTTCGGACCGCCCCTTCCGGCAAGTGGAATCGTAACCACCCATATAAAGACTTTCTTTAGGGGTGATGTCAACTTTCGCAATTCCCGCTTTAAACACCGCATCCTTTGAGAAGCTTTCGGTGGAAAACAATGCTAAAAGCATGAACAGTAAAGCGGAAAATCCAAGTGTCTTCTTCATGTGTTTGTTGTTTATTTGTTTCACTGTAATTACTGATGGGAAATGGCTCTTGCGCGCCGCGAGCAGACTCAGCGCTGCGCGGTTAAGGGAGAATGGGTTTCCAGGCTCACCAAGCATGGCGCGATACTAGCAGAGCGCAGCCGGACGCGTCAACGGGTGATTTTGGGAGACGGCCAGTTCCCTTCGCAAGCGCGGCAGTTCGTTCGTGGAGATGGGACTTTTGGAAAACATCCGTGTCCAAGCCATGTCAATTTCGCTTGTCCGCGGGCCGGAAGGGGGCAGATTATGGTCCGGTTGCGCTCGTAGCTCAGTTGGATAGAGCAACTGCCTTCTAAGCAGTGGGTCGTGGGTTCGATTCCCGCCGGGCGCACCATTTGAACCCCTGCAATACTCCCGTTTTTCCCGTTTTTCCTTGCGGTGGCCAGGGAAAACCTCGAATATCCCTCGCAGTCGTGAAGTCTGGCAGCGACATAAATCTCCTGCAGAGCAATGCTCCTCCCGGCACTCAAGCGGGGCAGGAAATCCTCTATCATTTGCTGGGAACAAAGGTTCTCGAAAACGTCGCGGGCTTGTGCCCGGGGCGTATTTTTTATGGGCAGCCAAGGCCGGACCGGATTTCCCCCAGACGGAGATTTCCCGCGGGCCACCGGCACTACTGGCCGGAGATTGCGACCGTGGCCGAAGGTCATTTGGATGTGGCCATGGGCGATCAAACCTATCGGGCCGAGCGGGGGGACTGGCTGGTGGTCAAACCGAACACGCTGCACGGGGAGTGCTGCGATTTAACCCGGAGCCATTATCGGATGGTGTGGTTTGAAATGGACCGGCCCGTGCCCAACCTCCATATCGCCGAGTATCGGGCCGGCAACGGCTACAAGTCTTTCGGGGTATTCCGTTTGCCTCCGCTTCCGCCCTATCTGCGGGCCAGCGCGGCTGCCCTTTTTAGCGAGCCGTGGCCGCCGGGGAACCAGGCGCGGATGCATCTGCTGCGGTGCGTGGCCTGGGTCGTCGAACTTCTGGACCAGAGCCTGCATACGAAGCCCTCGAAGGCGAGCCAGAAGGTGATGGAAGCGCAGAACTTGATTCTGCGCGCCGACAATCCCTATCCGTCGGTCAAACAATTGGCGAACAAGGTGGGGGTGTCGGCCAATTATCTGTCCACGCTCTTCCACGCCCAGACCGGCATCACCGTGCGGCAGTATATTGCCCATCGCCGCATGGAAAAGGCCAAGAGCTACCTGGCCGATCATTTCTGCTCGATTAAAGAGGTGGCTTACCGGCTGGGTTTTCATAATCCCTATCATTTCAGCAACGCCTTCCAGCGCGCCACGGGGGTGCGTCCCAGCGCCTTCCAACTGTCGCTCGCGGAGAAATCGCCGGGGGCCAATGGGCAGATTTTTCCAAGAGAAGCAGGCATGCCTTCAGAGATTCAGGCATGATTGAGCCGTTGCCAAAAGGGCGGCGCAAACGGCATGATGCGCCGCACGAGCGCCGGAAGCAGAGCTGCCAACTGCGCCAATAATATGAATACCTTTCTTAGCTCGATCGATATGGCGGTGATCTTTGTATCGATCGCATTGGTCATGTTTGTGGGGACTTGGGTTGGCCGGAAGCGTTCGGAGACCGCGCAGGGCTATTTCCTGGCCGGCCACTCGATGCCGTGGTTTGTGGTCGGCAGCGCTTTCGTGGCCAGCGGCATTTCCAGCGAGCAGATGATCGGCACGGTGGGCGCCTCTTATAAATACGGCTTGGGCGTAGGCAATTGGGAGTGGTTCGGGTGGCCGTCATACACCATGCCGCTGCTGCTCTTTATCCCCATCTACCTCAAAAACAAGGTCACCACCGTGCCGGGCTTCCTTACCAACAGATTCGGCCCCGCCGTGGGAACCATTTACAGTTGCACTCTGCTGTTTCTTTACGCCTTCGTTTATTTGGTTACCGTCCTTTACAGCGGCAGTCTGGCCTTCTCGTCGGTAATGGGTTGGAACAAGCCCTGGCAATTGCATCTTGTTGTTTTCATGCTCGCCATCATCGTTGGGGGATACAGCATTCGAGGGGGGCTGGTTTCCGTCATGTGGACGGATTTCATTCAATGTATTATGCTGACGGTGGGCGGCCTGGTGATCTTTTGGTTTGCCATGAGCAAGTTGCCGGGGGGCGTTTTCGGCGCCTGGCACACGATGGAATTGGCCTCGCCGGAACGCATGCATCTCTATAGGCCCCCCAGCGACCCCATAGCGCCGATGCTGGGCATGTGTTTTGCCGTCTTCGGCAGCTTCACCTTCTACCAGGTAGGCAACCAGACGTTGATTCAGCGCATCCTTTCCGCGCGTTCGACCTGGGATGGTTTGATGGGGATTGTGATGGCTGGATTCATGGGCTTCCTGCGCCCGATGATCACTTGCTTCCTGGGACTAGTCGTGTATCACTGGATTCAGGTAATGCACAATGCGCCTGCGTTGGCGGACAAAGACCTCGCCTTTACTTTCGCGCTCCAAAACATGGCGCCTGCCTGGGGAGTCCGGGGTCTCGTTGTGGCTGGTCTTCTCGCGGCGGTGATGGCCACGATGAGCGGATTGACCAATTCGGTGGCCACGCTTTTTACGACTGATATCTACACAAAGTACATCAACAAAGAAGCCAGCCAGCATCGCCAGGTCGCCGTGGGCCAGACCTCGGCGGTCATCGCGCTTTTGATCGCCGCCTGCCTGGCGCCCTTGGTTGCCAAGCTCGGAGGCATCTTTCAATTCTTCCAAGTCGCGCTGACCTTCATTGCGTGTCCTTTCATGGCCACCATTCTGATGGGTATTCTCTGGAAGAGAGTTAACTACGCGGCCGGCATTTTTGGACTCGCCGTGGGGCCGTTCATCCAGGTCATGCTCTTCCTTCTGCTTGGAGATTTTTCCATGCTTGGCGACGTGACCCGTCCTGTCTGGCTGGAGAGCATGCATACGGGTTGTTTCGCCTTCCTGCACAACCAGGGCTGGTTGCAGGGCATGGACACCTTGCACTTCTTTTACATCGGCGCCATAGCCCAGGTCGTCATCGCCATCGGCATGACCATCGTGACCCTTGTGACCAAGCCGCCTGATTTGGCGAAGATCAAGGACTTTATCTGGAACCTCGACATGCTCAAGAACTACGACGACGCCAAACCCCGGCCGTGGTATCAGCAAATCAAGCTGTGGTGGGTGGTGTATCTGATGGGCACCATCCTGATTTATTGGCGTTTTTGGTAAGGTTGAGCCAGTGCGGGATTGAGACATGGATTCCGAGAATTTTTCGGTTGGTCGTCGGATTGCGCGGTTTTAAAATTGGCGCGGCTGAGTTGGGGGGATGCTAAATATTGCGAATGAGGCGCGACGCAGTTCCCTTTGCAGCCCGCAACAAAATAAAGGAATACTCATTATGCCAGGACCCGGCTCATATTGGATCGGTAAAGAAGAACGCAAAGAAGTGATGGAGGTGCTCGCCAGCGCCCATGTCTCCCGCTACGGTGATTTGGAAGACCCGAAGTTCACCCGCAAAGTCTATACGCTGGAACAGGAATTTGCCCGTTACGTGGGCGTCCCTTACACCTTGGCCACCAGTTCCGGCACCGGCGCGCTGATGTGCTGCCTGATGGGCGTCGGACTGAAGCCCGGAGACGAAGTGATCGTGCCCGCTTACACATTCGTGGCCACCTACAGCGCCGCGATTTTCCTCGGACTGGTTCCCGTGCTGGCGGAGATTGACTCCAGCCTAAACCTGGACCCGGCGGATATCGAGCGCCGCATCACGCCGAAGACCCGCGCCATCATGCCCGTTCACATGCTGGGCAATCCCAGTGACATGGACGCCATCATGGCCATTGCGCGCAAGCACAAGCTGCTCGTAGTCGAAGACGCCTGCCAGGCGGCTGGGGCCTCCTACAAAGGCCGCAAGGTCGGCAGCATTGGCGACATGGGCGGGTTTTCCTTGAATGTGTTCAAAACCATCACCGCCGGAGATGGCGGACTGGTGGCCACCAGCAACGAAGAATATTATAAGCACGCCTTCAGCGTCCACGACCAGGGCCACACTCCGCTCCGGGCCGGGGTGCAAGTGGGGAACCGCTCCGTCCTGGGACTGAACTTCCGCGTCAACGAACTGACCGGAGCGTTTGCCCTGGCCCAATTGCGCAAAATTGACCGCATCACCTCCACCCTGCGCGAGAAGAAGAACAAATTTAAAACCTTGATCTCCAACATCCCCGGAATCCGTTTTCGGAAACTTAACGATGAACAAGGCGAATGCGGGACCTTGCTCACCGTGCTGTTCGATGATCCCTGCCGCGCCGCCAAAGTCGCGAGCACCTTGGGCACCAGGACCGTCGATCAGAGCGGCTGGCATGTTTATGCCAACATGGAGCACGTGGATCGGTACCTGGCGGAAAACGGCCAGCCCCACGGCAAGGGCGCCTACCCGCGCACCGACGACCTCCTCAGTCGCGCCATCAACCTTAGTGTGGGCGTGGTCGATGCCGGCTTGGGCGCGGCCTTTGGCATCAACATCAACTCGACCGACACGCAAATTGCGCGGGCGGCCAAGCAATTTAGGGCGGCCTGCGAGGGCAGCAAGCCGAAAGATTCACTGGGATGAACAAGCTGGCTCGGTGAATTTCAGTCAACATTAAACAAATTAAAACTAAGTGAGATAATTATGAACGTACTTTTCGTCGGCGCGCATCCTGATGACATCGAGATTTTCTGCGGCGGAACGGCGGCGCTTTACGCGGCCCAGGGGCACAAGTTGTTCTTCTGCGTGGCCACCAACGGCAACGCCGGTTCCTCCACTCACACCAAGGAGGAAATCGGCGCCATTCGCCACGAGGAAGCGAAAAAAGGAGCGGCCATGGTCGGCGCTCAGTTGATCTGGCTGGACTATGACGATGAGTTTTTGTTCGACGACCGCGAGACCCGGCTAAAGTTCATCGAGGCCTTTCGCATCGCCAAACCCGATGTGGTCTTCTGTCACATCTCCAATGATTACAATCCCGACCATTCCACTTCCGGCAGGATCGTGGATGATTGCATCCACATGGCGAAAGTGCCGATCATCAAGACGGCCAGCCCCCACTTGCCGCCCGAGACAAAAATCCCGGCGGTTTATTACATGGACACTCCCGGCGGCATCAACTTTGTCCCGGAAATTTACGTGGACATCTCCTCCACCTTTAAGAAGAAGATCGAGATGGTCAAGCAGCACGCCAGCCAGGGCCAGTGGATGGTGGATGTCTTTGGCTACTCCACCGAGTCGTTCCTGGAGGTTCCCGCTCGTTTCCGCGGCCTGCAAGCCTGCCTCCAGCTTGCCGAAGCCTTTCGTCCTTCCCATCGCTGGGGCCGCATGTTCACGCGCCATTATTTGCCCGGTCTCAAGTAAACGGCCCGTCCTGAACCCTTTGAACCATCCGGCAGCCTCCTTTGAGGGGGTTGGCCGGATGGTCCATTTTTGTCTCGGCGCCAGGGTTGTCCAGGTCATCCTCCCGGGAGGCTTATCGTGCCAAATTATTCAGGTTTTCTCCCCTAAGGCGGTGGAAATAAATAAAGGCAGCAAGATGCCGCCGGGTTTTTGCCGCCCAGCGAGGCGTGAACGAGGCGCATATCCGCAGCGATCTGCAACGAGTGAGCAACGAAGCTGGGCGGCAAAAGAACAAGGCAGGTTGCTGCCTTTATTTATTTCCACCGCCTAAGTTCAAAAACTCAAAGGCCGGGAGAAGAAACTGGCATTGACGCCTGCGACATGGTAAAGAAGTGTATGAGTATTGGGAGGATCACGCGGACCGGCACGTAAAGATCCTGGAGGTCCACCCGGCGGATCAAGCGCGCCGATGATCCCAAGCGTTGAATTGCCTATTGCTTTTGTGAGTGACACGGCGGAAGAAATGACGTAATGGATGGGTTGCCGTGAGTGAAACGCTACGCTATTTGCAATCCGAAACCGCCGAAACCGGCATCGAGATCGGCGCCTTGGTCAAATATATCCTGATGGACGCCGTCAAGGCGCGCGCCAGCGATATTCACATCGAACCCTGGGAAAGCACCCTGGCCGTGCGCATCCGCCTCAACGGCGTGCTGACCGAACTGGTGCATCTGCCGCTGGAATTGATGGAAAAGATTTCCGGCCGTTTCAAGGTCCTGGCCAACCTGGTGACCTATCAAACCGGCCTGCCCCAGGAAGGACACGCCCCGGCCGATCCCGAACTGGGCGGCATCGAACAACGCATCTCCATCTTTCCCACCGTGCGAGGCGAAAAAATTGTCGTGCGCATCTTCGACCCGAGCCATCGCAGCTTCGATCTGGCCGCGCTGGGGTTCGATGACGACGTGCTGCAACAATTTGTTAAACTGATCACCAAACCGAGCGGGTTGATACTATTGACAGGTCCGACCGGCTCGGGCAAAACCACCGCCATTTACTCCGCCCTCTACACCTTGGTGCAGCGCGCCGGCTCGACCATGAGCATCGCCACGGTGGAAGACCCGGTCGAATACAGCCTGCCGATGGTGGCGCAGGCGCAGGTCAACCTGGCCCAGGAATTCACCTATCCCCGCGCTCTGCGTTCCTTGATGCGCCAGGACCCGCAGGTGATCATGGTCGGGGAAATTCGCGACCCGGAAACCGCGGCCATCGCCGTGCAAGCGGGCCTGACCGGCCACCTGGTCATCAGCACCATTCACAGCGGCAGCACCGCCGGCGTGTTCGCGCGTTTGATGAACATGAACATTGAACCCTTCTTGCTTGCCTCCAGCGTGACCGGCGTGCTCGGTCTGCGGCTCATCCGCAAGAACTGCGCTTACTGCGCGCAACCGTACGAGCCGGACCCGGCTTTCCTTAAACTGGTGCCGCTGGTGGAACGGGACACCGCCGAATTCCGCCGCGGGGGCGGCTGCGAGCAATGCCTCGACACCGGCTTTTCCGGCCGTTATTCCGTCAGCGAACTGCTCACCGTCAACCAGCCGTTGCGCGAAGCGGTGGTGGATAAGGTGCCCACGCGCGCCTTGCAGCAGGTGGCTATCGATTCCGGCATGTTGACCATGTGGCAGCGCGGCTTGCGCCGGGCGTTGACCGGCAAGACCACGCTCGAGGAAATCCTGCGCGTCATTTCCGTGGACGAGATTTAGGATCGTGCTTCACCACAGCCTGGCCATATTGACCGCGGTTAGTTTTGCCCTGACTTTCTGGCGTTGGATCGTGAGCCTGCGCTTCCCGCTTCATCGCCGCATGGTCATTCAAACCTCCCTGCCCGGACTGACCGTGCTCAAGCCCCTGAAAGGCTGCGACGCGGAAACCAAAAACTGCCTGCGCAGTTGGTTCCTGCAAAAATATCCCGGCCCCGTGCAGATTCTCCTCGGCGCCGCTTCCGCCGATGATCCGGCGTGCGCCGTGGTGCGGGAACTGCTGGCGGAATTCCCCGAGATAGACGCCCGCCTGGTCCCGTGCCTCGAAACACTCGGCGCCAACGCCAAAATATCCACCTTGCGCCAATTGGAACCGCACCTTCGCCATCCCCTGGTCATGATCAGCGACGCCGACGTGCGGGTCCCGCCCGATTTCGCCGCCAACGTCGCCCCGCATTTGCAGGATCCCGGCGTTGGACTTGTCAACTGTTTTTATCGCCTGGCCAATCCCTCCACCCCTGCCATGCAATGGGAAGCGGTCGGCATCAACGCCGATTTTTGGCCGCAAGTCCTGCAAGCGCGCAGCCTCAAGCCGGTCGATTTCGCCTTGGGCGCCGTCATGACGCTGCCGGCGGCGCAACTCAAGGCCATCGGCGGGTTCGCCGCGCTCTCGGACTTCCTGGCCGACGACTACCAATTGGGCCGCCAGGTAGCGCGTCAAAAAAAACGAATCGACTTCGCGACGGTGGTGGCCGAGTGCTGGGAGGCGCCGATGAACTGGAGGCAGGTTTGGGCGCATCAGTCCCGCTGGGCGAGGACGATCCGCGTCTGCCAGCCGTGGCCTTTCTTCCTGAGCATCCTCAACAATTCGACGCTATGGCCAATGCTATGGCTGGCCGTCGCGCGCCAACCCGCCGCCTGGGCCGCGTGCGGCGCGTGCCTGTTGTTTCGCATCGGCACGGCCATGCAGCAGCAATCCAAGCTCATGCAATCCCCCCCTAAACCGGCTTTCCTTTGGATGCCTCCAATAAAAGACATGCTAGACGTGTTGGTCTGGGCCGCGGCCTTTTGCAGCAACGAAGTCCTCTGGCGCGGCGACCGCTACCGGATTCTCAAGGACGGTAAATTGTCCAAAATCGCAAACGGCTGAGAAAGCTCTGAATTACATGAGCTTGAACTGGGAGAGTTTTTCCTTTTGAATTGAATTATGCCGGTGAAACTCAAAGGACCGCCTCCCCAAATGGAGTTGGAAGTCGGGCGCCATAACGGAACCACGAGTCCAGTGGATCTCGCCGGGGGGCTTCAACTGCATTACGAACATCCGCATGGACGGTTGTATCTTGGGGATTCCATTGTCTGGCTCAAGGGATTGCCGACCGGGTCGGTTGACCTTGTTTTCGCTGATCCTCCCTACAACATAAAAAAAGCTGATTGGGACGATTTCGAAAGCCACGAGCACTACGTGGCATGGTCATGGGAATGGCTAAAGGAAGCTTCGAGGGTGTTAAAAAAATCGGGAACCCTCTACGTCTGCGGGTTTTCTGAAATTCTGGCGGACGTGAAAGTGGCGGCGATGCCGTTTTTCAAGGGTTGCCGTTGGATCATTTGGCACTACAAGAACAAGGCGAATCTCGGCGGCGACTGGGGACGGTCGCATGAGAGTATTGTCCATTTTCGCAAAAGCAAAGATTTCACGTTTAACATGGATGACGTAAGAATTCCCTACGGCGCGCACACGCTGAAATACCCGAGTCACCCCCAAGCTGAAACAAGCCAATATGGAAGAAACGGCAATGGCAAGGAGCGGGAAAACTGGATCCCAAACCCAAAGGGCGCGAAACCCAAAGACGTGATGGACATCCCAACAACCTGCAACGGCATGGGAGAGAAGACGCCCCATCCAACGCAGAAGCCGGAGGAACTGCTCCGCAAACTGGTGCTGGCGTCGTCCAATCCCGGAGACGTGGTGCTGGATCCGTTCTCCGGCTCGGGCACAACGCTGGTCGTCGCTGAACAACTTGGCCGGCGCTGGCTGGGCTGCGACACAAACGCGGAGTATAACCAATGGGCAATAGAACGGCTGGAGAACACAGGGGGACGATCAGTGGCGGACTGGATGCAGTTTGACGCCGAAACGGCGCAACGGAGGGAGAGCATCCGATTGCCCGCCGGTTTTCATTGTTGAAGGAATTGGCCGCACAAGTAGATGGCATTGAACTAATCCATATGGGCACGACATTTGACAGCCCAAGCACCTAAATCGCGTGGTGTGCCAGCGACAGGTTGGTGATTTCCAACCCGTGTTTATGGTTTGTGGCGTGATTCTCTCAAGCATGGTGATCTTCATCCTCTGGCGCAGAGTAGAAGCTGGTGGGCAGGTTTCTGCTTGGGAATGGGTGGTTGGGGTTGCGGTTGGATTTCTGACTGCGGGGACGCATCGTCTAATGCTGCTTTTCGAGAAACCGCGACGACACCACATCGAGTTTCGAGAAAAGGAACTTGTATTGGCACAGCGTGGTGCTGTCAGCCTTCATCGCTTCACCGCCTGGTCGCTATTGCCGGATTCCACGGAACGGCGATATACTCAATTGCGGTTGACATATAAGTTTGGTCTTGGCCGAAAACTTTGGCCCATGTTGCTGGATGACGCATCCCAGATTTTGGAATTGAGAAATGCTCTCACACAAGCTCTCCCGAAACATCAAAGCGCTCGAACACGCCGCCGAGCAGTTTGATGCCGATGCAGGCTTCGATGGCCAGGATGATCGCGGCCGCGAAAGCGCCCAGCACCAGGCCAAGCAGCGGCCAATGAACATACGTTGCGCCGAAAAATAAAAGGGCGAACGCTCCGGCCGCCGGCACAAGCCCCAGCAACAGGACCAGCAGTTGGCCGAACATCAATATCAGTTGCTGGCCCATCGTCTCGAAGCCGCGCGGGGCGTCCTTGCCCAGTTGGAACCAGGCGGGGAAAAACAAGACCGCGGCGTTGGGTATCAACAGCGCGACCAGATCAATGAACGGCAAAAGCACCGCTGCCGCCAGGGCCACGCTTAAACGCAGCGCCAGCGAAACCGCGTGTTGATTGAATTGCCGCGGGCAGAAAACGGCCGCGAACGCGAGCACCAGCCATTGTGCGCCAGCCAGCATCACGGCCGGCGCGAGCGCTTCGCCCAACACGATCTGCCAGCCGCGCATGGGAAACATCTTGAGCACGTCGGCCGCCAGCAGGTCCTGCCGCAGATCGTTGCGCAACATTTGCGGGCCGGAGAAAAGCGACATGATCAACAACGTCCCCGCGAGACTGAGGACAACCACACCCAATCCGTCTCGGTCGCGCGAAAATTGAGATTGGAGAAAAAAGCCGCCGAAGACAGCAACCCAGACCATCATCAGCCAGACGCGGGCAGTTACGAAATGGCCGGAGCCGATGAGGTTCTTCCAAAAGACCGCCACGGCTGGATGGCCTACGGAACGCAAGACAAACGGCGGACGCGATGCCTTTTTCGGCTGGCACGCCGCCTGCCAATTTCCCGCGCGCATGGCGGCGATGCGTTCCGAAAGTTTGCGCGAGAGTTCCACCGAGGCCTCCTCGAAAGCCACGTTGGAACGAATCACCCACAAATAGTGCAGCCAGATAATGCCCAGGACCGGCGCCAGGGCGACCAGAAATTGCCGGTAGCTGGCCGCGAAATACGGCGCCACCACCAATCGGAACGGCGCCAGCAAATACGGCAGCGGTCCCGATTGAAAAACCTGCCCGATATAACGGAACAACCACGCCATGCCTTTCCGCTCGGTAACGTCGGGAAAGGGTGGCAGGCTGTGGCGCATCCAGATATAGATTCCCGCCGCGGCCGCCACCGCCGCGCCGAGGAACAGCAACCGCCGTTTCCAAGTGGAAATCCCGCGGTCCATCAACATCGTCACGGCAAAGGAACTGCCCAGCACGTGAAGGTTCAAGATGGAAAACGCCGCCCACCAACCCAGCATCCGCGTGGCAAAATGGCCGCCGCTCCATCCGCGCCCGATCAGCGTCATCAGCAGCGCGCTCAACAAAACCGACGTCTGTGATTTGAGCACTTTGAAATCGATCAACGTCTTCCGGCTGATGGGAGCAGGAAAGAGCAAGGCGACCTCCGCTTCCGTAAACGCCAGCGCCGCCCGCGAGCGCGGCAGCAGCCACGCCAGCAAGAGCATAACCATGAACGCCAGCGCCGCCAGCGTCTGCGGCAAATCGTTCATTTCCGCTGGCAGGCTCGCGGGCGGCGGCGCGCCGTGCCGCGCCCGCGCGAACCCCCGGATTAAATAGAAGTAAAAGTAAAGCCCGCCCACGATCGCGCCGGCGAGATACTTCGGCTGCCGCAGCCGTTGCAGCCGCGTCAGCAGCCGATTGCGCCACGAATGAAACTGGTAATAAAAAAGCGCGCCGGCAATCATGCCTCTCCTTTGGGTTCGCCCGTGGCGCGAAAGAAGGCCTCCTCCAGGTTCCCGCCGCCCGCCTGCTCGGAAAACCGTTGCCGCACCTCCTCCAAACTGCCGTCGATGACTTTGCGCCCGGCCTTGAGAATCAGCACGTGCGAGCACACTTCCTCCAGCAAATGCAGCAAATGCGAACTGATCAGAATGGCCGCCCCATCCCTGGCCCGTTGCAAAATTGAATCCTTCATCCGCCGGATGCCAATCGGGTCCAAACCCGTCAGCGGCTCATCGAAGAAGATGACCTGCGGCCCGTGGAGCAGGCCGCAGGCGATGGCCAGCTTCTGTTTCATGCCGCGCGACAACTCCCCCGGCAGCTTGTCCGCTTTGTCCGCGATCTCCAGTTCCTCCAGCAACCGCCGCCCGGTTTGCTGGTAATCGCTCACGCCGTAAATTCGCGCCATAAACGTCAGATGCTGGTTGACGGTCAGATAATCGAACAGCCTCGGTTCATCGGCGAAGAAGGCCAACCGCCGTTTGGCCTCGATGGGCTGGCGCGACATGTCGAACCCGCCGATGCGCACGGCCCCGCGCGTCGGCGGAATGATGCCGGCCAGGCAGCGCAGGGTCGTCGTCTTACCCGCCCCATTGGGTCCGACCAAGCCGATGACTTCCCCCGCCCGCACCGAAAAGGACAAATCATTCACCGCGGTAAAATCGCCGTACAGCTTGGTCAAACCCGCAACCTCGATTTGCGGCAGAACGGCGGCGGCTTCGGTTATCCGCGGCGGTGTGATGTCCATGCCCCACCTTACCCGTGCCCCAATCTGGAACAAGCCAGAAACATTCCAAGTTTGACTTGCTTCGCCCGGCCTCCACTCTTAGATTGAAATTAATGTTGCTTGCTGAACCTAGTCGGGTTGCTGTGCCCGCCGGTCCATTAACACCTCAGGCTTCCGGGTGGAAACAGATCGCGGATGCCATGGAGCCGTTTTTGCAAGGCGTAGCCAAACTCATGGCAGCGCAAACGGAGGAATTTGAGCCGCAAATCGCCCAGTTCGCGCAATACGCCCTTTCCGCCCAAGGCAAACTCCTTCGCCCCATGCTCGTCTCCCTCAGCGGCGAGGCCGTCGGAACCATCCGTGAAGCGCATCTGACCGTCGCGGTCATCGTCGAGATGATCCATTTGGCCACCCTCGTGCATGACGATGTCATCGACGAAGCGCAGTTGCGCCGCGGGCGATTGACCCTGGCAGCCAACTGGGGCAACGAAGTTTCCGTCTTGCTGGGCGATTGCCTGTGGGCGCATGCCCTCAAGCTCGCCGCCAGTTTCCCCTCCTCGGACATTTGCCGGGCGGCGGCCGGCGCGGCCAACACCGTCTGCGCGGGCGAAATCCTGCAAAGCCGGTCGCGCGGAGATTTTGACATCGGGCGCGGGCATTATTTCAAGATGGTGGCCATGAAGACGGGCGAGTTGTTCGCCTTGTCCTGCGATTTGGGCGGATTCGTCAGCGAAACCTCGGATGAGCGGCGCAACAGCTTGCGCCAATACGGTTTGGCCTTGGGCACGGCCTACCAGTTGTACGACGATTGCCTGGATGTCCTCGGTTCGGAAGTTACGGCGGGCAAAACTCTCGGAGCGGACTTGGCTGAAGGCAAAATGACGTTGCCGATCCTCGTCGTCCGCGACCGTGCCAGCGCGGCGGACCGTGACCGCTTGCGCCGCTGGCTGGCCCATTGGGAACCGGCCTTCCTGGCCGGGGTGGTGGAATTGATGGTCAAATACGAAGCCTTCGCCGAATCGCGCTCCGTCGTTCAGGAGTATCTGGTCGCCGCGCGCCAGGCTTTGCTGACCCTGCCGCTTGGCCATGGCCGTTCCGGTTTGGCTGGGTTGACCGAATTTCTGGCGGAACAAACGGAAGCTTTGGGGGTTGTTTACTAGCATTGGAGCTTCTCCCGCGTGAGAAGCAAACTTTTGCTTATGAAAGCCGACCTGCAAAAACCGACGGCTAGCCCGCCCGACCCGCCGCCTCCAGAGTCTCCCCAGAGCGAGCCGACGGAGGATTTGACGCTGGTGCGTCGCGCGCAAAAAGAGGACATGCGCGCCTACGATGAATTGGTGCGCCGCTACCAGGAACGCCTTTACGCCACCGTCTATCACATGACCTCCAACCACGAGGACGCCAACGACCTCACGCAGGAGACTTTCATCAAGGCTTACCGCGCCCTCAAATCCTTCAAGGGTGATTCGAGCTTTTACACCTGGATTTATCGCATCGCGGTCAACAAAACCATCAACTTCCTCAAGCAGCGCAAGAGCCGCGTCCTCTTGAGCCTCAACGACGTCGATTTCAACGCCGAGAACGACCCGGATTTGGTAGCCCTGATTTCGGATAAAACTCCACGGCGGGACCTTAATTTGAGCGAGTTGCAGGAGAAATTGAACGCCGCCATGCAGAAGCTGTCAGAACACCACAGAATGGTTGTCACATTACACGATATTCAAGGCCTATCCCACGAGGAGATCGGGAAGATCATGGATTGCAACGTCGGCACGGTCCGTTCGCGTCTTTTCTACGCGCGGCAGCAATTGCAGGGTTATTTGGCTGATTATTTAAAGTAGCAGAATCCTCCGTATGAATTCAGATCCCGAAGATTTCAAAGCACTGCGTCAATTAATGGCCCTCAAGCGGCATGAATTGCCCCCACCCGGTTATTTCAATCGGTTGCCGGGCGAGATCACCGCCCGTATCCTGCGCGGGGAAGGCCAAATGGGGTTCTGGGAAAGATTGCTCTCTGAAATCACATTCCGGCCGGCCTTCGCCTATGGTATTGCCGTCGCCGCCTTTGGCGCCTTGACCTTCAGCGTATTTAACTCCGTCGGGACGCATCCGCAGCAATCGGCCCAGAATCGGCCCAACAGCGGCTGGCGGACCGTCACGCCGGACGAGGCCCTGGCCAGCCAGTTCAATCCCTCCGAACCGCTGCACGTAGCCAATTGGACCGGCAACGTCAATTCGAGCAACCCGGCCCCGGCCTACCCGTCGTTATTCGGCTCCTCCATGCGCAGCCCTGCCCTGCCAGTCTCCGTCTCCTTCGCCACACCCTGATTGCAGGGTTTTTACAAATCTCCACGACCGTGGTAGAGGGCTTCCAGCCGAGCCAGGCGTGATATTCAAACACCACGCTCCAAACCCAATGGTAGGGCTGGCGCTGCCGCGCCGCCCACTTATTCCCTCTTCCAGCTTCCTCATTCACTCTCCCAACGGCGGAAAACCATTCAGCCGAGGTTGCCCGATTCCCAGAGGGGCTACCCCAGGCCAGCCCCGTTCTCCGCCGCTACCCGAAACGAGTTGAATCCTGCTTCATCTCACCCACTTTCAATCGCACGGCGTGTGAGACAAAATTCTTCCTCCCGGTAGGGCCGCGCTGCGTCGCGGCCCCAATATCGGGCAAGAGGGACATGAAGAATTTTGTCGCACACCCAATCGCACGCCATCAAAAAACACCCCTTGACAAGTCTGCCCCATGTGGGATAAAAACAAACCCGCGCTCGCGCGCCAGCCGCCGCCAACAACGACCACCTGAGCCGGCGGTTGAAGATGGGCCACTACAGCCGGGTCAGCCAGGCGGCGAGTCGGATGCCTCGAAGACCGGGCCGAAAGCTGGACAAATTGAAAGAAATGCTGATGCAACCAGACACGCGAGATAGAACGAAAAATGAAAACTGTCATAATTCCAGGACCGGCCACACGGCCTTCTCTGCCGATCGGCCGCTGGGGCTACGTCGCCCAACTGCCAAAAGGAAAGGCAAATAGTGCAAATATCAAGGACTGACACTTGTACTTGTACCGGTTGGCAGTGGATTAAAGGTTTTGTCGGTCAGCGAATTTGGAATCCTTAAAAACTCCATGCTGATAATAGAATTTGTTTTATTAATTGCGGCGGTTGGTTGGGATATCACATCTTTGATTCTGGCAATTCGTAGAAACCTGAATAATAAAGGTCCTTCAGGGGTTCCTGTGATCTCATGGATCATCTATGTGATGCTTGTTGACTATGGGAAACAAACGTTTTTCTTTAATTCGAGCATGCAAGCAGGTTTTGTTCTAACCGTATTCCATTTGCTCTGTCATATTGGAATTCCTTGGTTTCAAAGGTTTATAGTTCTCAAGAGAAAACTGTAAAGAATACAAGTGTCATACAAGTGTCAGTTCTCACTTTTTAAACTCGTGCAAGTTTTAAACTGGTTGACATGGGCGGGCCTTCTGTTAGGGTCGGCGGATGCCACGCCAAGTGCGCCGTGAATTTGCCGGAGCGATCTATCACCAGCGGCGGGGTCAAGCGGCGGGGTCAAACCATACTTTCGTCCGATTGGCGGAAAGCGCCTCGGCGCAAAAGATTTGAATAATTCCTGTTGCAGTCCCATCTAACGGTGGTATAGTGTTGCGGTGTGGCGCTCACGCGCCTGCTCTTTGACATTTTGCGGACCTCAAAACCGCCAAGGCGAAACAGCGGTAAGGCCGGCCTGCGGGCGCGGTTTATCGCGTGCTCCTTTAGATTCTTACCGTCGAAATCCCGTCGGATTATCTCTCAGATTTCTCATCTGTGTTAATCTGTGTCCATCTGTGGCTAAAATTTCAAATATCTTTGGCCAGCCTTTAGCATTCAGTCTTTAGCCTTTGGCCTCCAGCCTGGGAGATTCAGGTAAATTCAACCAAATTGAGGTAGAAGAAATAAAAAAATCATGTCGCGCGTCCAATAGCGGCAAATTTTGCCGGTCAAACCCAGCCTGCCCGCCGTAGGCCTTGCGAAGGCGGGTCGCACTCAGTCGCACTCAGTCGCACCAGTCGCACTCAGTCGCACCAGTCGCACTCAGTCGCACCAGTCGCACTCAGTCGCACCAGTCGCACCAGTCAAGCCAGTCGCCTTTCATCCTTCATCCTTTCTTGTCGCGGTGTTATTTCTCCGCGCTGTCTGCGCTTCTGCGGTAGGAATAGACCCCTTAGACCGCATTTAGACGAGTTTGCCCTCGCTACGATATCGCTTGCCAACTCCCGAATTACGGACAGAATCACGCGCACAAATATGATCCTGATCAAACGTTGCCTCGCTCCCTTCCTGCTGGCCGCTTTGGCGTCCTGCGCCACCCACAAGAACGCCGCTTCAGAACATCCCGTGCTGAAGGATGTCTTCAAAGACGATTTTCTCGTCGGCGCCGCCATCGCCCCGGCCCAATTTACCCCGTCCGTGAAGGAAAGCGCCGAGACCGCCATGGTCAAGGAACAGTTCAACACCATCTCGCCGGAAAACGTTTTGAAATGGGGCGCGGTTCACCCGTCGCTCAATCGCTACAACTTCACGCGGGCCGATGCTTACGTGAACTTCGGCGTCAGCAACCACATGTTCATCGTCGGCCACAATCTCATCTGGCACAACGCCACTCCGCGCTGGGTCTTCGAGGATGAGGCCGGCAAGCCGCTGGGTCGGGATGCTCTGATCCAGCGCATGCACGACCACATTTCCACCGTCGTCGGGCGCTACAAGGGCAGGATCAAGGGCTGGGACGTCGTCAACGAGGCGCTGGACTGGGACGGTTCGCTGCGCACAAACCGCTGGCTCCAGATCATCGGCGAGGATTACCTCGTCAAAGCCTATCAATTTGCGCACGAAGCCGACCCGGACCTTCAATTGTATTACAACGAATTCAACATGGAGTATCTTACCAAGCGCGCCGGCGCCGTCCGGCTCATCAAGAAACTGCAAGCCGCCGGCATTCCGCTGACCGCCGTCGGCATCCAGGCCCATTACAGATTGAACTGGCCGCCCACGAAAGTTTTGGGCCAGACCATCGACGAACTGTCCGCGCTGGGGGTCAAAATCATGATCACCGAACTGGACGTGACTGTCTTGCCGGGTGCCCGAGGCTCGGAAGAAGCACAAAGGCTGATAGATATTCGGACGCGCCCGGAGCTTAATCCCTACACCAATGGTTTGCCTGAATCGGTGCAGCAGGCGTTGACCCACCGTTACGCTGACTTGTTCACCGAATTCCTCAAACACCGCCGCCAGATCACGCGCGTGACCTTCTGGTGCGCGACCGACCGCGATTCATGGTTGAACAATTGGCCGATCCCCGGACGGACAGATTATCCCTTGCTTTTCGACCGCCAATGCCAGCCCAAGCCCGCCTTCTACAGCGTGATTGCGGTGGGGGAAAAATAAACCAGAACTGCCATGATCAACGGCCCTGGCCGTCAGCGCGCGTTGACTCAAACAGGGCCCGACTCCGCCTTGCTTCGGCCATCGGCGATTTTTTTGGCGTACTCCGGATAGAGCAGCGTAATGCAATCCGGACAAATTGAATGGGAGAATTCCGTCTGGCAGTGTTCTCGCACGAAGATGTCCAGCTTTTGCCAGTAGCCATGGTCGTCGCGGATCTTCTTGCAGGAAGCGCAGATTGGCAACAGGCCGTTCAATGTTTTGACTTTCGACAGCGTCTCGTTCAAGTTCGCGATCAGATTGGCCTGTTCCGCCTCCAACTTCTTGCGTTCCGTGATGTCATAGGCCATGGAGGAAGCGCCCAGAATCCGGCCCTCGCCGTCCCGGATGGCGGACATCATCACGCATACCTCGACCGGCGTGCCGTCTTTGCGCGTGCGCAACGTTTCGATCGGGTCCGCGCATTGGTCGCGCCATAGTTTTTGCAAGAGCGCGGCGGCTTCCTGATGATGGGAACGAGGGACGATCAGCAATGCGGGCTGGCCAACGGCCTCATCCGCCGTAAAACCGTACATCCGCTCCGCGCCGGCGTTCCAAGTGGTGATAATGCCGTTAAGATTCTGGCCGATGATCGCTTCCTCGGCCGAATCCACGATGGCAGCCAGGAAGGAAATCTTTTCCAAGGCCAGCGCCCGTTCCCGCCGGACTTTGGCTTCGCGCCGTTCACGTTCAATGGCGGGGATGAGCCGGGTCAACCGCCCTTTGACGATGAAATCGTTCGCGCCCGCCTTCATTAGCTCGACCGCCAGTTCCTCGCCGATGGCGCCGGAGACGATGATGAAGGGCAGATTCAAGCCACGGCTTTGCAACAGGGCCAAAGCGGGCAGCACGCCGAAATCGGGAAGCTCGTAATCGCACAGAACCACGTCCCACTCCTGCTGGCGCAGGGCATCCTCCATTTCCGGCTGGCTGGCCACACGCCGATACTGCGGCTGGTAACCGTTGGTTCGAAGGTGCCGCACCAATAGCACAGCGTCGAACTCCGAGTCCTCGACCAAGAGCACCCGCAGATCCCGTTTGCCATTCGATGCTGTCACGTCATGCGCAACATCGCTCATATGTCACCCACATAAAACACGGCACACCTCGCGCCGTCAAATTGACATTGTGTTAGAAACCGACCAAACTAACTCTGGCAGAGTAATTCATTTTGTTGTTTATTGCAAATGCAAACATCGCAAAACATTCAGTGCCCATTTTGCGGCCAAAGTTTCGAGCTGGCGGTGGACACCTCCCAGGCGGCGCAAGAGTTCACAGTTGATTGCGAAATTTGTTGTCGTCCGATGAAAGTGTCCCTCCGTTGCGAGTCCGGAGAGGTCCTGAACTTGGAGGTCCGGGGCGATTAAATTCGCGCCCAAACCGAAAGGCATCCGCTATGCAGCAATTGATTAAATTCTACATTCACTCGCTCTTAAAAGTCGCCGGATCGGTTCTCAGCGCGGCGATTTTAACCCGCACGCTGCTCATGCCTTATTTGGAATCAGCTTACGGCAAGGGCCACTGGCCGGCAGTCATTGCTTCCTGGCTGTCGTCAGGCGCCGGAGTAGCCGTCATTTTGGCCAGCAGCGAATGGTTGCTGCGCAAGAAGCTGTGGAAATGGTTTCATCCGGAGCTGGACATCTCCGGATTTTGGATTGGCATTAACACTTACACCCACGTTCATATCGGTCACGCGCCCGTGGGGGTTACGTCGGCCGAACATGAAGTCAAGTTTAAGCAAGATTGCCTTTCGATTCAAATCGAGCCGTCCGAAGGACTGCAATTTGGCTACTGGGAGTCCAAGGCCATCAACCTGGTCAACGAAAACAAACTCGTCTATGCTTACGAAGTTCACTACCAGAAAGATGTGCCGAACCGCCCGGAAAAAGCCTATGGATATGAAGAAATGACCATCTTGAGGCCTGATGGCAAGAGACGCCCTTCAAGAATGAAGGGCAATTTCTATCATTGCGCCGCAGGCCAAACCCCAGTCTTGAGCGGCCAGGTCGAGTTCAACCGCAAGAAAGCGTGAGCCATCCGCAACGGCTGGTTCAGCTTTTGAATTTGGTCGCGACGACGCAGGCATTATGCCCGCCGAAGCCGAAGGAATTGTTCAAGATCGCGTTGACTTCCATCTTGCGGGCGGTGTTGGGCACGTAATCCAAGTCGCACTGCGGATCCGCATTCTCCAAATTAATGGTGGGCGGAACGATGCCGCATTCGATGGCTTTGACGCACAAGGCCATCTCGACCCCGCCCGCCGCGCCCAGGAGATGGCCAGTCGCCCCCTTGGTCGAGCTGACGGCCAGCTTTTTGGCGTGTTCACCAAAAACCGTCTTGATGGCTTGCGTTTCGGCCAGGTCACCCTGGGGTGTCGAAGTGCCGTGGGCGTTGATGTAGGAAATATCGGACGGGTTCAGGCCGGCGGAACGCAAGGCCATGCGCATGCAGCGGGCCGCGCCTTCCCCGCCCGGGGAGGGCGAGGTCAGATGGTGAGCGTCGGCCGCGTTGCCGTAGCCGGTCATCTCGGCGTAGATGCGCGCACCGCGGGCCTTGGCGTGTTCCAGTTCCTCCAGGACAAGGACGCCGCCGCCCTCGCCCATGACGAAGCCGTCGCGGTCCCGGTCAAAGGGGCGGGAGGCGTGTTGGGGATCATCGTTGCGGGTGCTCAGGGCGCGCATGGCGCAGAAGCCGCCCAGGCCCAGAGGCACAATGGTGGCTTCGCTGCCGCCGGCGAACATTACCTTGGCATCGCCCGTCTTAATGGTGCGCCAAGCCTCGCCCAAGGCGTGGGTGCCGGTGGCGCAAGCCGAACAGGTGGCCAGGTTGGGACCGCGCAAGTCGTGATACATCGAGAACAGGCCCGATCCCATGTTGAGAATGAGCATCGGGATCATGAACGGGGAAAGCCGGGCCGGGCCTTTGCTCAACAGCACCGAGTGCTGTTCGGTGATCGTTTGCAACCCGCCAATGCCCGAGCCGACAAAGACGCCCGCTTCGTCACGGTTGACCTTGTTCAAATCCAACCCGCTGTCCAGCAAGGCTTGATGCGCGGCAAAAACGGCCAATTGACCGTAACGATCCGTGCGCCGGATGTCCTTGGGTGATGGGAAGGCCGGCAAGGGATCGAAATCGGGAATTTCGGCGGCGATGCGGGTGGTAAAGGCCGTGACGTCAAAACGGGTGATAGGGCGTACGCCACACTTGCCGGCGAGAATATTCTCCCAGAATAGGCCCGGGGCGGTGCCCAAGGAGGTGACCACTCCAATACCCGTCACAACGACTCTGCGTTCTGTCCAATGGCTGGCCATAAAAGAAGGGCAGCGAACCTCACGCCCGCTGCCCTGGTAAGCTTTGCTGGCAATTACTTCTTCTGGCTGTCTTCAATGTACTTGATGACATCACCGACGCTTTGCAGCTTTTCAGCCTGCTCGTCCGGTATTTCGTTGCCAAATTCCTCCTCCAAGGCCATGACCAACTCCACCGTATCCAGCGAATCGGCGCCGAGGTCCTCGATAAACTTGGCCTCCGGCGTCACTTGATCCGGGTTGACGCCGAGTTGTTCGACAATGATTTCTTTAACTCTTTGTTCTATTGATTTTTCAGCCATCGATACGCTCCATTATTATTAATTGCTTAGTTGTATGCCCGACGTTGTCAACAGCGTCAAGCCCTGAATCGCTTTTTTTACCATTTCACATTACCATGCCGCCGTCAACCGCCAGTACCTGCCCGGTAATGTAGCGCGCCCCCGGCCCGGCCAGGAACAGCGCCCCTTCGGCCACGTCCTCGGGCCGCCCTAATGTGCGCAAGGGTATCCGCTTGAGCAACTCTTCTTTCAGCTCTTCCGACAACCCCGCCGTCATGTCCGTCTCGATAAAACCCGGCGCCAAGGCGTTCACCGTCACTCCGCGGGAGGCAAACTCCTTCGCCACGGCCTTGGTCAAACCCAGCAGTCCCGCCTTGCTGGCTGCATAATTGCACTGCCCGGCATTGCCAATCAAGCCAATGACGGAAGAAATATTAATGATCCGGCCCGACCGCTGTTTGAGGAAGGTCCGGCTGAAGGCCTGGATGAAGAGAAAGGCCCCCTTCAAATTGGTGTTCAGCACCGTCTCCCAATCCGCCTCGCTCATGCGCATCAGCAATCCATCCCGCGTCACCCCGGCGTTGTTGACCAGAATATCCACTTTGCCCGTTTCGGCCAGCATCTTTTCCGCCGCCGCTGCCACCCCCGCCGCATCCGCCACGTCCACCGCGTAAGCCCAGGCCCTGCGCCCCAAAGCGCGAACCTCCACCGCGACTTTCTCCGCGTTCTCCGCCGTCCGCGAAACGCACACGATGTCCGCGCCGGCAGCGGCAAGTTTAAGCGCGATGGCCCGCCCGATCCCGCGGCCCGCGCCGGTAACGACGGCGATTTGATTGGCTAGTTGCGACATAAGCGTTTGAGCGTCAATTGCCTGCGGACAGGGTCCGGAGCGTCGATTCCAGGCTGGGAACGTCGGCCACGTTGAGCACGGCGACGGTCTTATCGATCCGCTTCACAAATCCGCTCAAAGCCGTGCCCGGCCCCAATTCAATGAACCGCCGGAACCCCTGCCCCAGCAGATAGCGGATCGAGTCCTCCCAGCGGACGGGCGAAATGACCTGCGCCGTCAGCCCCTGGCGGATGTCGTCCGGCCCGCCATGCGGCAGGGCGGAAACATTGGAAATCACCGGCATGAGCGGCGCTTGCAGCGCGACGGCATCGAGCATGGCCCGGACTTTGGGTTGCGCGCCCGCCATCAGGCGCGAATGGTAGGCGCCGGCCACTGGGAGCAGGAGGGCGCGTTTGGCCCCTTTGGCCTTGGCCAATTCGCAGGCGGCGGCGACTTTCTCCGTTTCGCCGGAAATGACGATCTGTCCGGGGCAATTCAAATTGGCCATATCGACCTCCGCCGCCGCGCACACCTCGCGCAAGACGGCCGCGTCCAAGCCAAGCACCGCCGCCATCGTGCCGCGCGTCAATTCGCAGGCTTCCTGCATGAAGCGGCCCCGTTGGCGGGCGATTTTCAATCCATCCTCAAAGCTGAAGACCCCGGCGGCTGTCAGCGCGGTCAACTCCCCCAGCGACAGCCCCGCCGTGGCGTGGAACGAAAAGTCCGGCTTTCGTTCTTTGAGCAATTGCAGCGCCACCCAACTGGTCAGAAAAATGGCCGGTTGCGCGTTTTGCGTCCGGGTCAATTCTTCCTCCGGGCCGTCGAAACAAATCTTGGCCAGGTCAAAGCCGAGGATTTCCCGGCTGCGGGCAAAAAGGGCCTGGGCCGTCGGAAATTGGGCGGCCCAATCCCGGCCCATGCCGGGGCACTGGGCCCCTTGACCGGCGAACAATAAAGCAGTTTTCAAAAACATGCCGCGCCACTAAACACGAAGACGGGCCTGTGGAAAAGAGAAATTTAACGCTCCCGGTCCTCCCGTCGGCATTGACCAGGTCAGACAGGCGATGCAATCTAAGCGAAGGATGCCGATCATACCCAAGACCTTTCTCCAGGCTGTGCGGCTGAAACGTGACCAGATCGCCAAGTTCGACCGTTACCCATTTTGCATCCCAGCCGTGCGGCATTTGGACCGGCTTGTGTTTAGTCCAGCCGTCACGTTCTTCATCGGCGAAAACGGTTCAGGAAAATCCACCCTGATGGAAGCCATCGCCACCCGCTACGGCTATAACGCGGAAGGAGGCAGCAAGAACTTCAACTTCGCCACCGAGGAAACTCACTCGGAACTGCATGATTACATCACCCTCGAACGTGGCGTGCTTCATCCGAGCGATGGCTTTTTTCTGCGCGCGGAGAGCTTTTACAATGTCGCCACGGAGATTGACCGACTGGGTGTCGAGCGGGCTTATGGAGGGCGGTCGTTGCACGGGCAATCGCACGGCGAGGCGTTTCTGTCGTTGCTGCAGCACCGGTTCCAGGGCGACGGCCTCTATCTGCTCGACGAACCGGAAGCAGCGCTGTCGCCGCAACGCCAATTGAGCGTGTTGACCCTGCTGCACCGGTTGGTTCATCATCAATCCCAGTTGATCATCGCCACACATTCACCGATCCTGCTGGCTTACCCCAATGCGCGGATTTACCAGTTTTCCGAAAGCGGCATTTCTGAAATAGCCTACACGGATACCGAACATTACCAGGTCACAAAGGACTTCCTCAACCGCCACGAACGCATGATCGATTTGTTGATTTCCACCGAAGACGCGGATTTGGCGTCCAAGCGGAGGCAGTAGTGAGAATCCGCAAAACTTTACCGTAAAGCGGTTCCCAATCTGGCTATAGATCACCGATGCGGCGAAGACGTATTCGGCGCTACGCCGGGTTCGGCTGGTTTGGCGCCGTGCGGAGGAAGTTTCACATAGCGAAAATCCTCCCCACGGTCGAATATCATTTTTATCGAAAGCCCGGCATCATACTCTCCGGTTACAGCAGTCCATTCCCCTTTTTTGGCGTGCTTCAGGTAGGCCAGAAACACTACGTTGGGGTCCAGGGAGAAGGGTGCCGGCATCGCGCCGTCGAATCCAAGCATCAACTTCGGATGCTGGAAAAAGGGAATAGACAACTCCGCCTGCTCAAGCTTCCCCTTGAGGACGCTCAAGACTTGGCATCTGGCCTTATACCCTTGGTAAAAATTCAGGTCCCCCCCATACTGGTCCGTCTTGGCCTCGGTCTCACTAATGTCCCGAACTTTCAGGATGAGAACGACATCGGCCCTGTCTTGCAACTGTTGGTAGGTTGGCACCTCGATCGGTCTCGAGTGAGCTGTCAGTGAGAAAACCATAATCGTTATCAAAGCCAAACGCATGTTGTCCTTTCCGAATATTCACGGCTTATCGCTCGTTTTGAAACTGTAATGCACCGGTTCCAACGGCACGCCATCCTTGCTCTGAAAGCCCTTGAACGACGGGCTGTTGAGGCCCAATTCATACTCCCAGCCTGGTTGTAACGACACCGGCACCACGCAAGTTTTGCCCCCGTCGGTCCAATGAGCTTTCTTTCCCGCGGGATTTGCCGGAAAATTGGGACCGCCGCCACACCAGGACATTCCGCCGCCCATCGGGACGTTGAAGGTGACACGCAATTCCGCCACCGCCGGGCTGACATCGCTTGCTCCATTGGCCGGGCTGAGGCTGACAATCACCGGCCCCTTTGTTTCAACCGCCGTGCCGCTGGTTCTGAAGGAAATAGCCGATTGGCCCGCCTGGATGCCGTTGGCGCCGCAAAAACCGTGGTAACTTTGGGAATTGATGCCAACACGGTAGTCATGGCCAGGTTGCAGTTTCACGGGCAGGACGCACGTGCGCTTGTTGCGCCAGTGGGCCTTCGCGCCCGCCGGTGATTTGGGCATGTCCGGCCCGCCCCCGGTCCAGGACATGCTGCCGCCCATGTCGCGGTCAAACGTGACCGTGATCTCCCTGAGTGCCGGATCCACATCCGTGACCCCGGCTTTTGGGGAGGTGGCTACAATGTGCGGAGGGCCATCTGACTTGTCGGGTTGCGCGTCCGTCAGTGTCACCATACCGAGGCCCGCCAGCAGGCAGGCCGCCACGGCGAATCCGTGGTTTAGTCCGTGGAATTTCGTGATCATAATGATCTTTTTCTTTCTTAGGATTATCGCTCTAATTTTTGATCTTGTGGGGTCAAGGATTCCTGCGGGGACTTCTCATAGTCAGTAAGTTGTTCCTGTGTCAGCTTTTCAACGGAAGTGACCTTGATGCCCGGCAACGCGGCAAGAGCCGCTTTGAGCTTATCCGGATCATAGGCCAGGAACGAGCCTGCCAGCTTGTCACCTTGCTTCTTGGTCCTGAAGTAACCGATCTCGCCGTCCTGGCCTGAATACACGTGAATTCTCGCCAAAAAATCTCCCGGTGTTTTGGGTGCGAAATCACCGACCGGCTCAAATCTTACTGCCCACACACCTTGTGAGGCGTCGAGATGGTTGAAGTCAATAAGGTGCAATGTTCGGTTCCGATGAACCTTACGCCACACACCTTGTGAGGCGTCGAGATGGTTGAAGTCAATCAAGGATTCCTGCGGTGACTTCTCATAGTCGGTAAGTTGTTCCTGGGTCAGCTTTTCAACGAAAGTGACCTTGATGCCGGGCAACGCGGCAAGAGCTGCCTTGAGCTGGTCAGGATCATTGGCCAGAAACGAGCCTACGAGCTTGTCACCTTGCTTCTTGGTCCTGAAGTAGCCGATCTCGCCGTGCTGGCCTGAATACACGTGGATTCTCGCCAAAAACTCTCCCGGTGTTTTGGGTGCGAAATCACCGACCGGCTCAAATCTTACCGCCCACACACCCTTCGAGGCATTGGGTTCGGATGGCATTGTGTTCTTGGCAGTCTGCGCATCCGTCAATGTGACCAGCGCCAGCCCAGCCAAAAGCAAAGCGGTCAGTGCCAGCCCACGGTCTGTTTTGTGGAATTTTGCGATCATACTAATCCTTTCTTTCATTTGTTTTTTGTCTTCGACGATTCCCGCCATGCTCGGCGCCTGGAGGGAATTCCCAAAATTTTCCAGCAATTTAACAATGGTCAGACCGTAGGGTTTGTGGTCCCCCTCTTCGGCATGAGAAAGAGCCAGCGCGTCGCACGCCAGTTCGCGATCCATGCGCATCCGTGAAAACGCCAGCCAGACCAGCGGATTAAACCAGTGCAGGATTTGCAGCACTGCCATCAGCCAGCCAAGAGGAATGTCGTAGCGCTTGACATGGCCCAATTCATGCAGAAACACGTAACGCAGTTCGTCCTGGGTAAAACGGCGGGTAAACCCGGGCGGCAGGAGAAGCCGCGGCCGCACAACGCCGAACAGGCACGGGCCGTCCACCACCGCCGTCTCCACCACCGTCACCGGGACGCGCAGGCCCATTCGTTGTTTGCAATCTTCCAGCAAATTCATGACCCGGTCATCAATCAGCGGACGGCACAGTGTGACGCGCCGCCAGAGGCGGAAGTGCGCGATCAGCAGATAGAAGCCCAAGGCCAAAGCGCCTGCCGCCCACACCAGAGACAGCGAGGAAAGTTTGAGCCTAAATCCTGGCGCGGCAGCGATTGGCGGCACGGACGGCTGCGCGGGAGCTTTTGCCGGAAGCGGGGCGGTTGGTTGAACGAACGGCAAATCAAATTCCTGAGAAATGGCCTGCCGGCTGACGACAGCCTCGGAAGCCTTGGAGAAATTCAGTATGTTGAACAGGCTTACTGACGAGGGTATGGTCCAGGGCAACGCCAGCCGAAGCGCCACCAGCAGCCAGAGTCCGCAACGCCAGCGCGGACTGAGGCGCCGGCCCAAAGCGCGTTGCGCGATGAGCACCAGCAAAATAATCACGGCGGCCTGCCAGGAAGCCTTGAGTAACAGCGGCCAATATTTGAATTCGATGAAATGTTGCATAAAATCTCCTATTCCTGGCTCTCCAACAGTTTTTTAAGCTCACGGATTTCCTCCTTGGAAAGCCTCTTGCGCTCGACAAAATGGGCCAGCATCGGCTGCAAGGACCCTCCAAACACCCGATCGAGGAATGAAGCGCTCGCGGCCTCGGCGCACTCGCTTTGCCGCACCAGCGGATGGTAGAGATAAGCGCGCCCGTCCAATTTGAAACCGAGGGCCTTCTTCCTCACCAGCCGGTTGAGAAAGGCTTTGACCGTTTTGGGATGCCAGGCGGCGTTTTTTTCGCCCTGGTTCAGGGCCGCGATGATCTGGCTGGCGGAACAGGGGGCCTGCTCCCACACTACCTTCATCACTTCCCACTCCGATTCGGAAATGCGCGGAATTTTTTTCATGTGTTCTCTTGCACGATTACATTTGTTATCGTGAATAGATTACATCCGTAATCTAATCAGTCAAAAGAAATATCGTTGTATTTATTGCGCAACCGCATGGCAAGAAATGTTGAGTGGGTTCCTAACTCTTCGGCAGAAAGATGAAACAGGCGGCGGCAATAATGCAGGCGAAGGCGGCCAGGTGGTTCCACTTGATCGCGGTGCCAAGGTAAACGACGGCGAAGACACTGAAGACCGTCAGGGTGATGATTTCCTGGGCGACTTTGAGTTGGGCGGCGGAATAAACGTTGCTGCCCCAGCGGTTGGCCGGGACTTGCAGGACATACTCAAAAAAGGCGATGCCCCAACTGGCCGCGATCACCAGCCAGAGCGGGCGGTCCTTGAACTTCAAATGCCCGTACCAGGCGAACGTCATAAAAACGTTGGAGCAGGTCAATAATACAAAAGGCAGCCAGCGCGATTGGGTCATGTTCATAAATTCTCAGGGAGATTTCTTACCACGGATTTCACGGATGGAAAACATGAAGACGTTTAGCCACAGATTAACACAGATTGACACAGATGAGGGATTCTTAAATCTGTGTTCATCTGTGTTAATCTGTGGCTCCAACTCTGTGCCGCTGCGGAAGCCTTTTTTGGTTGCGGCTCGTTGCGCTGGGCTTTTTGCGCCTTTTTGCGGCTAATCTCAGACGGGATCGTAGTTTAGGTACGGGCCGAGCCATTTTTCCACCGTGCGCAATTCCTGGCCTTTGCGCCGGGCGTAGTCTTGCATCTGGTCGCGGCCCAGCTTGCCGACGGCGAAATACTTGGAGCGCGCACTGGCAAAATACAGCCCGCTGACGCTGCTGGCCGGCCACATGGCGCAGCTTTCGGTCAATTTGATGCCGGTGGCCTTCTCCGCCTCCAGCAGTTTCCACAACGTCCACTTCTCCGTGTGATCGGGACAAGCCGGATAACCCGCCGCCGGACGGATGCCGCGGTATTGCTCTTCAATCAACTGCTCGGTGGTGAGTTTCTCATTCTCGCCGTAACCCCACTCGACGCGCACGCGCTGGTGCAGGTATTCGGCGAAGGCCTCGGCCAGACGGTCGGCCAGGGCTTCGGTCATGATCGCGTTGTAATCGTCGTGCTCCGCCTTGAATTGCCGCACCAGCGCGTCCGTCCCCAGGCCGGCGGTGACGGCAAAAGCGCCGATGTAGTCGTTGGCCGGGGCCACGAAATCGGCCAGGCAGAGGTTGGGCTGGCCAGCCGGCTTTTCGATTTGCTGGCGCAAAAAGTGAAACACGGCCACTTGCCGGCGCAAGCCGCCCTCAAAAAGCTCCACGTCGTCGCCGGCGGATTGGGCCGGGAAAAACCCATAGACGCCGCGCGCCTCCAATAATTTCTCGTCTGCAATCCGTTGCAGCAGCTTTTGGCCGTCCGCGAACAATTCGACGGCCTGCGGGCCGTGCTTTTCGTGCTGGAGAATCGCCGGGTAGCGCCCGCGCAATTCCCAGGTGTGAAAGAAAGGCGACCAATCGATAAACGGCACCAACTCTTCCAGCGGCACCGACAGCGCTCGCGCGCCGGTGAATTCCGGCACGGCCATCTCCTCCGCTTTGAATTCCAACTTCGGCCCGCGCCGCCGCGCTTCCTCCAGGGAGAGCAGCTTGGCGCGCTGCCCGGAATGCTGCTGGCGAATTTTCTCCTGCTCCTGACGATTCTTCTGCTCGAAGCCGGGCTTCAATTCCGGGCTGGCCAAGGCGCCCGACCACTCCGACGGCGCGCGAGGCGTCCAGCACATGGACGACGGGCTGGGAGTAGTGGGGGGCGATCTTCACCGAGGTGTGCGCCTTGCTGGTGGTCGCGCCGCCGATGAGCAGCGGAACCGTGAAGCCTTCGCGTTGCATCTCGCGCGCCACGTGCGCCATCTCGTCCAGCGAAGGCGTGATCAAGCCGCTCAGCCCGATCATATCGACTTTCTGTTCGCGGGCCGTCTGGAGGATTTTCTCGCACGGCGCCATCACGCCAAGGTCGATGATCTCGTAATTATTGCAGCCCAGGACGACGCCCACGATATTCTTGCCGATGTCATGCACGTCGCCCTTGACGGTGGCCAGCAGGATTTTGCCCTGCGCGCGGCCTTGCCCGGTTACGCGCTTTTCCTCTTCCATGAAAGGGAGCAGCCAGGCGACGGCTTTCTTCATCACGCGCGCGCTCTTGACCACCTGCGGCAGGAACATTTTGCCCGAGCCAAACAGATCGCCCACCACGCTCATGCCCGCCATGAGCGGCCCTTCGATGACGGCCAGCGGGCGGCCGATATTCTTGACGCGCCTCCTCGGTGTCGATCTCGATGAAATCAACAATGCCCTTGACCAGGGCGTGTTGCAGACGTTGCTCGACGGTGCCTTTGCGCCATTCGTCCTCGACCTCGCCGGTCTTGTCTTTCTGTTTGACGGTTTCGGCAAATTTGACCAGGCGTTCCGTGGCGTCGGGGCGGCGGTTGAGCAGGACATCCTCGACCAGTTCCAGCAGGTCCTTGGGAATCTCCTCGTAAATGCCGAGCATGCCGGCGTTGACGATGCCCATGTCCAGGCCGGCCTGGATGGCGTGATAGAGAAAGGCCGCGTGCATCGCTTCGCGCACGGCGTTGTTGCCGCGAAAGGAAAAGGAAACGTTGCTGATGCCGCCGCTGACTTTGGCCCGCGGCAGATGGTGTTTGATCCAGCGCGTGGCCTCGATGAAATCCAGCGCGTAGTTATTGTGCTCCTCCATGCCGGTGCCGACGGTCAGGACGTTCGGGTCAAAAATGATGTCCTCGGGCGGGAAACCGACCTGTTCGGTCAGGATCTTGTAGGCAGCGCGCGCAGATGTCCTGGCGGCGCTCCAAGGTGTCGGCCTGGCCGCGTTCGTCAAAGGCCATCACCACCACGGCCGCGCCGTAACGGCGGATCAGCCCGGCCTGTTGCACGAACTTCTCCTCGCCTTCCTTGAGGCTGATGGAATTGACCACCGCCTTGCCCTGCACGCACTTCAGAGCCGCTTCGATCACCGGCCAGTGCGAACTGTCAATCATAACAGGAACGCGCGCGATATCGGGCTCCGAGCCGACCAGGTTCAGGAAATGCGTCATGGCTTGGACGCCATCGAGCATCCCTTCGTCCATGTTGACATCGATGATTTGGGCGCCGTTCTGCGACTTGCTGGCGGGCCACGGCCAGGGCCTCCTCGAATTGGCCGGCCAGGATGAGCTTGGCGAACTTGGGCGAACCGGTGACGTTGGTGCGCTCGCCGATATTGACGAAATTGGTGTCGGGCCGGATGGTCAGCGCCTCCAACCCGCTCAGACGCAGCCAAGGCTCGGTTTTGGGCGGCACGCGCGGCGGGAATTTCCCGGCGGCCCGCGCCAGCGCGGTGATGTGGGCCGGAGTCGTGCCGCAACAGCCGCCGACGATGTTCAGCCAGCCGGCGGCGGCCCAGTCGGCCAATTGGGGCGCCAGCGTTTCGGGCGTTTCCGGGAATCCGGTCGGGAGCATCGGATTGGGCAGCCCGGCATTAGGATAGGCGCTGAGATAAATGGGCGCCAAGCCGGAAAGCTCCTCGATGAACGGCCTCATTTCCTTTGGCCCAAGGGCGCAATTAAGCCCGATGCTCAAGAGCGGAAAATGCGAAACCGAGTTCCAATAAGCCTCGACGGTTTGGCCGGACAGCGTGCGCCCGCTCAAGTCGGTGATGGTGAAGGAAAGCATGACCGGCACCCGCGGCACTTCGTCGAACAGCCTGGCGATCGCGAAGAGCGCAGCCTTGGAATTAAGCGAGTCGAAAACCGTTTCGACCAGCAGCAGGTCCGCGCCCCCTTCCACCAGAGCGCGCGCCTGCTCGTAGTACGCCTCGGCCAGTTGATCGTAGGTCACGGCGCGGGCGGCGGGGTTATTGACATCGCCGGAAATTGAGGCTGTTTTGTTGGTCGGGCCGAGCGCGCCCGCGACAAAACAAACCCGCCCAGGTTCGGCCGCCATGACGGCCTCGGCAGCGGCGCGGGCGTTCCTGGCCCCGGCCACGTTCAATTCGTAAGCCAGCGACTCCATCCCGTAATCAGCCATCGAAATGCGGGTGGAGTTGAAGGTGTTGGTTTCGATGATGTCCGCCCCCGCCTGGAGGTATTGGCGATGGATTTCCTGGATCACCTGCGGGCGGGTCAAACCGAGCAAATCGTTGTTTCCCTTGACGTCGCGCCGCCAATCCTTGAACCGTTCCCCGCGATAGTCCGCTTCTTCCAGCCGGTAAGTTTGGATCATGGTGCCCATGGCGCCATCCAGAATGACAATGCGCTCGCGCAGCAACCGCAGCAGCGCTTCCGTCCGATTCACCGTTTGACCGTCTTTATCGTCCATTATGAGAGGACAATAAACTAAACGAAGCACCAATGCAAATTTTAAAATCAATATATCCTGATATGAAGATACATACTTATTTTCAACAACTACTGTCTTGCGGTGAGTTCAACTTGAAAAACGGGGAAAGAATGTCCAAAACCGGGACACTCGGTGTCCAGAATGGGACACGCTTGCGGCGTCCCAATTATCCAGAAAAGCCGTCGGGCTTAATTTTGGGACTTCTGCGAGCCAAAATGGAAACCAGTCGCATCCTCATATCCTTCAGGCACTTGCGCTTCGGCAGTGGCGCGGATTTTGGCGGCGATGGCGGCGATGACCAACGTGGCCATGGCCAGGAGAGATACGGACGCTTTATTGATGTTGTTATCCATGCGAGCATTCAAAGCAAAACTAATGCCAAGGCGGTGGGTCGGTGCCGCCGCGCCGTCCATTCATTGCCTTTTTCCACCCAAGTTCACTTTAGAGCCGAAAAAAGATTGGATTCACTCATTTGAAACATTACCCGGAATGATTGTCACGAGAATGGCTTGCCAAACGCTCGTTTTGCGCCACTGTTTGTCTTTATGAAAGACAAAGCACCAATTCTCATTTTGTTGCTGGTTGCGGCCGGCTTGGGCATCGCATTAATTTTTGTCTATAAGGATGCCTCCGATCAAAAGAAAGAGGCGACCCAGAGTCTGGTCGTCGCCTCCAACAACTTCACCAGCGTCAAGAAACAACTGAACGAACTGCAAACGGTCAACCAAACCCTGGAAACAAACCTGGCGACGACGCAGGCCGAACTCTCCAACAAGCTGGCCTTGGCGGACGCCAATCTGCACACCATTCAGGCTAACCTGGAGAAGGAAGTGGCCGAGGCCAAAGCTGAATCCAAAGCCCAAGCCGATTCCAACGCCGTGGCCCTGGCACAACGGGACCAGAAGATTGCCGACCTGGAAAGTCAGAATCAGGCTTTGGATAAGGAAGCGGCCTCTCTGCAATTGGCCATCACCAATCTTCAATCCCGGATCTCCGACACCGAAAACAAGCTGGCCAAATCGGAAGGCGACCGCGATTTGCTCCTGAAGGAACTAAAGCTGATGCGGACCCAAAAGGAGGACTTGGAGAAGAAATTCAACAGCATCCAAGTCGTGCGCGAGCAATTGCGCAAATTAAGGGCCGAAGCCGCCATGGCCCTCCGGCTGGACTGGATGCGCCGGGGCATTTATACCGCCTCCGAGCAGAAGGGGGGCGAACGGCTGATCCATCCCGCGTCTTCAATTCCTCCATCTGCCGCCAGCGGCGCAAACGTGGAACTAAAGCAGAGCGGCGCCGTGCAAATCCAGACCTCTCCTCCGACTAACGCGCCGCCAAAATAAGGTTTCAAGCGCGTCGTTTTGGGCTTACATTGCTCTGTGGGCTGGAAGCCCGAAAGCCAACAGGAGTTGAAGATTGAAGTCCGAACCATTAGTTGATTCGCACGGCCGCGTGCTGCGGGATTTGCGCGTGAGCGTGACCGACCGCTGCAACTTCCGCTGCCTCTATTGCCTGCCCGAAACGGAGGAAGCCGCCAATTTCTATCAAAACCGCTTCGGCCAGCCACCGGATCCCGCCGCGCGCATCACCCGCCAATGGCAGCACCAGACCCAAATCCTCAGCTTCGAAGAAATCGAACGCATCGTGACCGTGGCTGCCGCCTTGGGCATCCAAAAAGTGCGTTTGACCGGCGGGGAACCGCTCCTGCGCCAGCAAATCGAAAAGTTAGTGGCAAAGATCGCCCGCATTCCCGGCCTGCGCGACCTGGCCCTGACCAGCAACGGCTTCTTCTTTCCCCGCAAAGCAGCCGCATTGCGCGACGCCGGCCTGCGCCGCATCAGCTTCAGCCTGGACTCGCTCGACGCGGCCAACTTCAAAAAAATCACCGGTCGCGAAGGGCTGGCCACGGTTTTGGAAAGCATCGACCTGGCGCGGCAACTGGGCCTGCATCCGATCAAAGTCAATGCCGTCATGATCCGCGGCATCAACGACCACGAGATCGAGAGCCTGGCCGATTTTGCCCTCAAGAAGAGCCTGGCCTTTCGCTTCATTGAATTCATGCCGCTGGATTCCGGCCGTGCCTGGCATCGGGAGTTGGTGGTGCCTGGCCGGGAAATACTCCAGCGTTTGCAAGCCCGTTACCCTCTTGAACCCCTGGCGGCGCACAGCGAGTCCGAAACCGCCCGGCGCTGGTCCTTGCCGGGGGGCCAGGCCGAGATCGGGATCATCGCCCCGGTGAGCGAACCCTTCTGCGGCCATTGCAACCGCATTCGTTTGACAGCCGACGGCAAAATCCGCACCTGCCTCTTCAGCGTGGTCGAACACGATCTAAAAGGATTGCTGCGGGGGGGTGCGACGGATGAGGAGATAGGCGATTTCCTGCGCCGGGTGGTTTGGCAAAAGGAGGATCGCCACCACATCGGCGAGTCGGATTTCATCCAGCCCGCCCGCACCATGAGTTGCATCGGCGGCTGACACATAGGGCTTTCCTAATCCTAATCTTGCCCGTAACCTTAATCCAGTATTATGCCGACATACGAATACGTTTGTGAGAAATGCGAGCACCAGTTTGAAAAGGTCCAGCCCATCACCGCCAAGACGCTGACCGTTTGTCCAAAAGACCAGTGTCCCCGAAAACCATGGGGCAAGGGCAAGGTCAAACGCATGTTGAGCACCGGCGGCGGCTTGATTTTCAAAGGCAGCGGATTCTACACCACTGATTACCGGAGCGAAGGCTACAAAGCCGCCGCCAAAAAGGATGCAGCCTCCGCCTCCGCCGGCTCAACCGATAGCGTCAAGAAAGACTCGGCCAAACCAAAGGCCGAAGCCAAGGCCGCTGCTCCAAAGCTCACCTGACCGTCAGGGCCTTATCCAATTCCTTGATGGCCGTCCGGATATGCTCGTGCTCCGCCGCGCCGCCAGTTGCCTCAACGACCTCTTCCAACAAAACCTTGGCTTCGCGCAACCGTGCATCGGACTTCGCCTGGGGTTTGCCGCCGTAGCCGTCGCCGTGCAAATCCATTCCAATAAGCTCGCCGGCTTTCCTGACTTCCTTCATCGCCACGGCGCGGTGGCCCTTATAATCCTTATCGGCTTGTTCCATGAGCCAAAAGGCCTGGCGCAGCTTGTGCTTTTTAACTTCTTCCCACGCCATCGGGCGGGGATTCGCCTGTTGCAACACGGCGCCGTCAGCATTCAAGCTCGACAGGTTCGAAGCCGCGCGCGAGGAGGTCAAGCCGAGTGGCAAGAGAGCGGCCAGGGCCGCCATGGAAGCGTAACTGGATATCCGGCAAGTTTTCATAGCATTCATTCTCCGACTTTTTTTTGATTCAAGTTGCCTAACGTTTGCTGATGAAACAGTACTTGCCGGCCATCGGTTGTCAAGGGCCTCGGGCCTCCGTCCGGTCATAAAAAGCCTTGCGAGAACCTTGGAACTCCTCAAAATCAATCATCATTATGCGACACACCCGCCTAGACTTGTATCTTTGTCTGATCTTTTCCGCCGCCCTCTTACTCGAATCCTGTGCTGGCGCGGCAGGCCGGGAGACGGTCACAAATGTCTTTGCCGCCAAAGTCTTCGTCTCGCCGAAGGGCAGCGACGCCAACAACGGCTCTGAAGCCGCGCCGGTCGCCACCCTTGCCCGCGCTCGTGACTTGGTGCGGGCGATGAAGGCCGCGCGGACCGTTGGAGCCATTGCCGTGGTCGTCCTGGCTGGCGAATATAAGGTTACCAGGCCGCTGGTTCTTTCCCAGCAGGATTCAGGCACGCCCGAAAACCCGGTGGTTTACCAGGCCGCCCAGCCGGGCAAGGCGCTCTTTTATGGTGGCGCGCGGCTTTCCGGATTCCAATTGGCAAGCGATCCTGCCATCCTGAAAAGGCTTCCGGAGGAGGCACGCGGCCACGTTCTCCGATGCGATCTGCAAGCCCTCGGCATCACCGACTATGGCCGGCTTGCGGTCCGAGGCTATGATCAGCCGCCCTCGCCGCCAACCCTGGAGCTATTCGTCAACGGCCAGCCCATGACTTTGGCGCGCTGGCCTAACAAGGGTTTCGTTGGCATCCGCACATTGGTGCAGCCCGGGTCGAAGGCGGATGGCAAGCCCTCGGTCTTCGAGTACGTTGATGACCGCGCTACTCGCTGGACGAAGGCCGAAGACCCCTGGCTGTTCGGTTACTTCCGCTACCTTTGGGCCGACGCCACGGTCAAGGTGACGAAGGTTGATCCCGCTGCGCACACCATCACCGCTGCCGAGGCCTACCAGTGCGACCGGGAGCCGGGCATGGACAACGGCCAGGGCATCCAGTACTACGCCTTCAACCTGCTCGAAGAAATCGACCAGCCCGGCGAGTGGTATTTGGACCGCACGGCCGGCGTCCTTTATCTCTATCCGCCCGCCGATCTGGCCAATGCGAGCGTGGAAATCGGCCTTCTCTCCACGCCAATGGTGACCATGAACAAAGTCACCGACGTGCGCCTGGAAGGCCTGGCCTTCGATCTGGCGCGCTACAACGGGCTGGTGCTGACGGACTGCAGTCGCTGCCTGATCGCCGGCTGCACCGTCAGCCGCATGGCCGGCAATGGCATCACCATTCAAGATGGCGAGGCCGACGGACTGCTGGGTTGCGACATCCACACCATCGGGCGGCGAGCCACCGAAGTCATCGGCGGTGACCGCGCCAACCTCAAGCCTGGCCGGCACTTCGTCGAAAACTGCCGGATCTACAATTTCGGCCGCATTGATCGAACCTACACGCCGGCGATCCAACTCGAAGGCGTGGGCAACCGGGTCGCGCACAACCTGATGTATGACGGTCCGAGCAGCGCCATGCGCATTGAGGGCAACGACCATGTCATCGAGTTTAACGAGGTTTACAACGTCGTGCGGGAGTCCGACGACCAGGGCGCGATGGAGCTGTTCGGGAACCCAACCTACCGCGGCGTGGTGTTCCGCTACAACCGCTTCACCGATTGCGGAAAGACTGGCACGGAGCGCGCCATCTGCGGCCAGGCTGCCATCCGCTTCGACGACGCCATCAGCGGCATGTTGGTTTACGGCAACGTTTTCATCCGCAGCGCCAACGCTGGTTTCGGCGCGGTGCAGATTAACGGCGGCCGCGACAACGTCATGGACAACAACCTGTTCATCGACTGCAAGCAAGGCATCAGCGGCGGCTACCATCACGGCAACGTCGTCTGGAAGCGGGCGGCGGCAAGACCGTTGCCGGCGGGCTTCTACATCAACGAACTGTATCTCAAGCGCTATCCCGAACTGGCCACCATGCTCATCGAACCCGGCATCAATCACATTTGGCGCAATGTCTTCTACCATTGCGGGCCTCTAGCCACCGGGAACCACGCCAGCCTGGACCTGATCGGGAACGCCGTCTTCAACCAACAGGACCCCGGCTTCGTCGATGCCGCGCACGGCGACTACCATCTCAAGCCCGGCGCCGCCCTGTTCGCGACCAATGGCTTCCGGCCAATTCCGCTCGACGAAATCGGCCTTTACCAGGACTCCTTCCGCGCTTCCTGGCCGGTGCTCAAGACGCCGGAGGCGATCCCGGACTGGCGTCCCGCGCCTTGAACGGCTGTCTGGGCAGCGCGGTCGTCTCGACCGCGAATCTTGTCAACAGGCGAAACGATGCTACGTTTACGTCGGTTCGTTTTAAGCGGAAAAATCCAAATTGCTTATGCCCAAAATGCGCGTTGCCCAGATCGCCCGCCCGGGCGGTTCGTTTGAAATTGTCGAACGTGAAATCCCCCAGCCGGCAACCGGCCAGGTGCGGATCAAAGTCCAGGCCTGCGGCATCTGCCATAGTGATTCTGCGATCAAGGAAGGACACTGGCCTGGGCTGCTATACCCGCGCGTGCCCGGCCACGAAGTCGTCGGCCTGGTCGATGCCGTGGGCGCCGGTGTGGCGCGGTGGAAACCCGGCCAGCGCGTGGGTGTCGGCTGGCACGGCGGCCATTGCGGCTCATGCGATGCCTGCCGCGCGGGTGATTTCTTTGGTTGCACGGTGGCATTGCAGATCACGGGCATTTCCTTCGACGGCGGTTATGCCGATTACATGGTGGCTCCCTCGATCGCGCTGGCTCTGGTGCCGGAGCAATTGTCCCCGGTGGAAGCCGCCCCGCTCATGTGCGCGGGCATCACGACTTACAATGCGTTGCGGAACAGCCACGCGCGGCCCGGTGATGTCGTCGCCGTGCTGGGCCTTGGCGGACTCGGCCATCTCGGAGTGCAATATGCCGTGAAGATGGGATTCAAGACGGTGGGCATCGCCCGCGGCCGGGACAAGGAGCCTTTGGCGCGGAAACTCGGCGCGCATCATTATATAGACAGCCAGGCGCAAGACCCGGCTGCCGAATTGCAAAGGCTAGGCGGCGCGAAAGTGATTCTCGCCACCGTGACCAACGGCGACGCCATGGGCGCGGCGCAAGGCGGTCTCGCCTTGAACGGAACTTTGATCGTGATTGGCGCCGCGCAATCCATGACCGTGTCGCCCCTCTGGTTGCTGACCGGCCGGCGCGCCGTCAAGGGTTGGTATTCCGGCACCGCGAGCGATTCGCAAGACACCCTGGCTTTTAGCGTCCTTTCAGGCGTCCGTTCCATGAACGAAGTCTATCCGCTGGAGCGGGTGGAGGAAGCATTTGAGCGCATGGCCAGCGGCCAAGCCAGATTCCGCGTCGTCCTCACCACCGGTCAGTAGAAAGCGGCGACACATCAAGCAGACGCACAAGAAAGTCTTGCAAGAACCTGACGACTCTCCAGAATCGCAGGCACATGATCCGCCACGCCCTTTTTTTTATGCTGCTGCTGGCTTCGGCCGCGCTGCCTGCGACAGGATTCTCCCAAACTTACACGACCCGTTTTGAGGGGGCCGAATATCCACTCTCCGAAGGTGGACGCTGGACCAATAACAGTCTTGATTGGGCCAGGATCAGGAAGGCCAACGGCCTGGCCTTCGGCACTGAAACCGGCACCAATACCGGGGTCGCCAGATACAATGATTCCTTCGCTCATCTCTCCGGTTTCCCGCCCGACCAGGAAGCCGAGGCCCAAGTGCATGTCGCCAAGACCACCCCCGGCTGCTATCAGGAAGTCGAAGTGCTTCTCCGCGTGACCAGTTCGGCCCATAGCGCCACGTGTTATGAATGTTTCGGCCGATGCATCGTCAGCGGCGGGTCTTATGTGCAAATTGTCCGATGGGAAGGTCCCCTTGGAAAATTCACCTATCTGGCGGATAACCACGGCGCCAATTATGGCTTGAAGGATGGCGACATTCTCAAGGCCTCCATCGTCGGCAACGTTATCACCGTGTATATTAACGGGGTCGAAAAAGCCCGCGCCATGGATAACACCTTTAAGACGGGCAATCCGGGCATTGGCGAGTTTCTTCAATGCGGCAAGGCCGGCGAGGGGTTTGGCACCAATCCTGATTTCGGCTTCTCCAGCTTTTCGGCCAGGGCCATTGGGACCACCAACGCCAGTTCAGGTCAGGCGCGATGAGCGGTTTTGGGGTTGACTTTCACGGCGCGAATGGAGCATGATGAACGCCATGAACACTCCAAAATTTCTTAATTCGTCTCTACGTCAGGTTTGCTTCGCCGGCGCCTCGCTTCTGGCGGGCGCCGCGCTGCTAGGGTGCGCCCACACCCACCCGCGCCTCCTCAAAACGGAGGCCAACCTTCAACTTTACAGCGTCCGCGAGCAAATGGCCAAGGATGTGCCAGGCACTTTGGCCGAAATCCATTCCTGGGGCGTCAAATGCGTTGAAGGTGGCGGCACCTACGGCATGACGCCCGATCAATACAAAGCACTCCTGGCCAAGAACGGCCTCAAGGAGGTCGCCGGCCAGTTTTCCTTCGCTGAATTGAGCACGGATCCTGAAGGCATGGCGCGCCGGGCGCACGAGATGGGGTGGGAATACTTCGGCACCTCCTGGATTCCCCACGGCACAAACGATTTCGATGAAGCGGCCTGCCGTCTGGCCATCGGTGTTTTCAACCGCGCCGGCGAAGCCGGGGCCAAATATCATGTTCAATTCTTCTATCACCCGCACGGTTATGAATTTCAGCCTTACCGCGATGGCACCCTGTTTGACCTTCTGATGCGCGAAACCAACCCGAAAACCGTGAAATACGAAATGGACATCTTCTGGATCGCCCACCCCGGCCTGGACCCGGCGAAGATGCTCCTGAAATATCCCGACCGCTGGAAACTGATGCATCTCAAGGACATGCGCAAAGGCACTCCGACCGGCCTGCTGACCGCGCGTTCCAGTGGCACCAACAACGTAACGATCGGCACCGGGATACTCGATATACCCGGCATTTTGCGCGCAGCTCAACAGGTGGGAGTGAAATGGTACTTTATCGAAGACGAATCCCCCGTTTCCGAACAACAAATCCCCCAAAGCCTCGCCTATCTGCGTGGTCTAAGAGAATAGGCGCCTTTTTTCGCCCATCAGGCTAAAGCCTTCGGGCCATTGTGCCGATATTCTCTTCAGAGAACGAAATGACAGAGTTATTTGATCCTTGGAGAGGATGTCGGCGCGCGTTGGCCTGGCTTTGGCCGGGCTTGGCCGTGGCCGGGCTTCTTTGCGCTTGCGATCCTTATCCTTACCACATCAGTTTGCCCCCGCAAAACTTCTACAAACCCGGCAACATCTTCATTAAGGCCCCGGTCATGGACCCGGAAGTCAAACGCGTGGCCATCCTGCCCATGACCAGCCTGCACCCGACCGAGGCCTTTCAAGCCGGGGTGGATTCGTTGCAGCCGCTCCTGCACGCCGAATTGGAAAAGGCCAAGCGCTTTGAAATCATTCTCGTCACCCCCGAACAATTGCACAACTGGACCGGCCAGCGCGCCTGGCGGGCCGAGGACCAATTGCCCCCTGATTTCTTCGACCGTCTGCACGACGAAACCGGATGCCAGGCCGTTTTCTTCGATCAATTGACCCGTTACCAGCCGTATCAACCGGTGGCGATGGGCTGGAAGTTGACCCTGGTGATCAATCGGCAGCATCAGATTTTCTGGGCGGCCGACGAGGTCTTCGACGCCGGGGACGAGGGCGTGGCCAACTCCGCGCGAGCCTACGAATCCGCCCACATCGTGACGCCATCGCCCTTGCCTGACCCCAACGCCATTCTGAGTTCGCCCAGCCGTTTCGGCCAATACACGCTGCACGCCCTCCTGAAGACGCTGCCGCAAAGATAAGTGCCCATGCCAGCTAAAGTTTCTTCACTGGGCGCCGATGTGTTAAGTGGCAGTCGATGGGATGAAAAGTTCACCGGCTGCAAGATTCTATGGAAATTAATGCTAATCTGAGCACAACCGGCGTAAACGGAGCCTCCATCCCGCGACGTTCCGCGCCTGCAACCAAAATGCTTTCGGATCGCGTCTCATTGACAAGTTCGTCGTCCCTGGAACAAGCTCTGCAAAATTCACCCGCCAGCCGGGCTGAGATGGTGGAACGGGCCAAGGCCCTGATCGCCGACCCCAACTATCCCTCTTCCGACACGCTTTCGGCGGTGTCCCGGCATCTGGCCGCCGCTTTGACCTCCGAGAATCAATAACCTCCCTCGCCTATGACACCCCGCAACAAGCCTTGGGACTCCTACCGCAAAGTAGCCACCCAAACCGCCACCCCCGGACAATTGGTGCTCATGCTTTACGATGGTGCCCTGAGCTTTCTGGAAAAGGCCCTGCTTGGCTTCGATCACCAGGACCCGCTTCTCCGCAACCAGACCATCAGTAATAACATCATCCGCTCCCAGGCCATCATCCACCAGATGAACGCCTCCCTGAACATGGCCGCCGGAGGGGAGGTCTCAGCCAATTTCCGCCGCCTCTACAACTACTTCTACCGCCGCCTCACCGAAGCCAATCGCTCCAAGCAAATCGGCCCGATCCAGGAAGTCATTTCCCGGCTGCGCGTCCTGCGCGACAGTTGGGCCAAAATGTTGAGCAACGGCGGCGAAGCCAGCCGTGCCAACGGCCCTTCCATGGAAGCCGCCGCCGCCTGATTATGGACCCACGCCAGCACATTGCCGCCATTCTCAAGCAGTGGCTGGAGATGACCAAGGCCGAATCCCAAGCCATCCGCTCCTGCGATTGGCCTGCCCTGCGCGCCGTCCAAGCGGCCAAGGCCGAGCTGCGCCTGCCCCTGGGCCAGGCCGTCGAACAATGGCGGGCTGAGAGTCCGGCAGAAGCCGCGACCAATCCTTTCCGCGAGGAAGTGACCCAACTCCTGGCCTTGGAAACGCAAAACGGCAACTTCCTGGCTGCCCGCCAATACCGCGCCAACCAGAAAAAGCGCCTCTTGGAGCAGGCCCTCTTCAATTTGCGCCGCGTCCGCTCCTCCTACGCCCAGCCAGCCCGCTTGGGCCTTAATTCCTACTCTTGATTGACGTGTAACGGTCAATGTGTCACATTTGGCCATGCCGTTATTGATTGCCAGGCAGTTGCACAACGAAACCAGCGCCGTCCTTGACGAGGTGGCAAAGGGCAAAACTTTCGACATTGCCCGCAACGGCAAAATCATCGGCACCATCCAACCCACGCCTGACAACCAAGCCAGGGAATGGGATGAAATCATGTCGGAGGTTTGGGCGGCCCAAAAGGAAGCCGCCGGCAAGACCCGCAACCCAGTGCTGGCCGAGCGCGAGCAGAGGCGGCGTTGATAACCTACGCCGACAGTTCTGTCCTCGTGGCCTGGTTCCACGCCGACGACCAGTTCGCCCGGGAAGTGACGACCCTTGATTGATTCCGGGTAGATGGCATCAACAACCGCCCCGCTGTTGACCCCAACCAATCTCATCGCGAGATTGGTTTGGCTTGGAAAATTCACCACTTCCAACAACACCAAGCCATCCGCATGAAGTGCCCTGCCAATGTTAAGAACATCGCCCTGTTGCCCGTTGATAAAGGCGCGTTCGCGAAAGGTTTTGCCCGCCTCGTTGCGCTCGAGCAGAGCGACATTGGTGTCAGAACCGAGACTGGCTGCGAGCAAGTCCGCGGCGTCCCGTGCAGACTCCTGAACAGCCACGATGCCGACACATACGGAAGCGCCCACTGCCGGGGCCGACATCGGGCAGAGGCAAATCGGGCTGGAGGGCCGGATTGTGGTTGATCCCTTTAAGCTCGGCCAATACTCCAAGTTGATAAAAGGCGATCGAGTAATTGTGGGTAGCCGCGTTGAGCAGCCATCCGCGGACCAAGCCAAGGGCAGCAAGAACGAGTATCGCTTACGCGTCGGGCATTACCGGAGTCGATCAAAAAAGAATTTGGTTTCCATTTTTGAAGCGGACCAAATTCGCGATGCGGCCGTGGAATTAGTCTTGATGCCCGCCAGGGTGACAAAACACGCTGATATCCTTCCCACTTTTCGGGCATGGGCGCAAAAAACCGCATTGCCCTTGCTACTGCGTTCGCCCAACATCCACCCATGCTAGCGCGTGTTCTGTCGGCTGCTGTCAATGGCATCGAAGCCTTCCCCGTCGAGGTGGAGGTCAATTCCGGTTGGGGCGATACCGTTGTGGTCATCGTTGGGCTGCCGGATGCGGCGGTGAAGGAATCGCGCGACCGCGTCTCGACGGCGCTTTCCAATTCCGGGTTCAAGTTTCCCATGGGGCGCACCACCATCAACCTCGCGCCGGCGGATGTCCGCAAGGAGGGGCCGAGTTTTGATTTGCCCATCGCCATCGGCATGTTGGCGGCCAATGACCAACTTATGTCGGATCGGCTGGATGATTTCATTTTGGTCGGCGAACTGGCGTTGACTGGACAGGTGCGGCCGGTGAAAGGGGTGCTCTCCATCGCCTGGCGGGCGCGGGCGGAGAAAAGGGTCGGCGTGATCGTGCCGATGGAAAATGCGGCGGAGGCGGCGGTGGTGGAAGGGTTGCAGGTCATCCCGGTGGAGAATTTGCGCGAGGCGGCCGCTTTTCTCGCGGGAGAAATCAAAATTCCGCCCACCCAAATCGATTTGACGAAAATCTTCGACCAAGCCTACGACGAGGACATTGACATGGCGGAAGTCAAGGGCCAGGAATCCGTCAAGCGCGCGCTGGAAATCGCGGCGGCGGGCGGTCATAATGTTTTGTTGATTGGTCCGCCGGGAACGGGTAAATCGATGCTGGCGAAACGGCTGACCACCATTTTGCCGCCGCTGACTTTGGAGGAGGCGCTGGAAACGACGAAGGTTCACAGCATCGTCGGGTTGCTCAAGCCGGGCCAGGCCCTGATCACGCGGCGGCCTTTTCGCACGCCCCATCACACGGCCAGCGACGCCGGGTTGCTGGGCGGCAGCGTCAATCCGACGCCGGGCGAGATTTCGCTGGCCCATCACGGCGTTCTTTTTCTGGACGAATTGCCCGAGTTCAAACGCGGCGTGCTGGAAACGATGCGCCAGCCCATCGAGGACGGGCGCGTGACGATCTCGCGCGCCGCCGGGACGATGACTTTCCCCTCGCAATTCATGCTGGTGGCAGCGATGAATCCGACGCCCGACGGCAAGATGCCGGGCGAATCGCGCAGTTCGCCGCGCGAAATAGCGAATTATCTGGGCCGCATCTCCGGGCCGCTGCTCGACCGCATCGATCTGCACATCGAGGTGCCGCAGGTCAAATTCCGCGACATCAGCGCCGAGCAGACGGGCGAAACGTCCGCCGCCATTCGGCAAAGGGTGGTCGCGGCGCGGCAGCGGCAGCAGGCACGGTTCGCGCGCAGGCCGTCCATCACCTGCAACGCCCGCATGGGGCCACGCGAACTCAAGAGTTGCTGCGCGCTGGACGAGACGACGAAGGAACTGTTGAAATTCGCCATGGCCGACTTAAACCTGAGCGCGCGCGCCTATGACCGCATCCTCAAAGTGGCGCGCACCATTGCCGATTTGACGGGGGCGGAGAACATCGCCAGCGATCACATTTCCGAAGCCATCCAATACCGGTCGCTGGACCGGCAGTTGTGGACGTAAATAAAGTGTGAATATATGCGATTATGTGGGAAAGAGCCGTTTTCCGGGTGACTCTGATTACGGCGTCGTTTCCGGTGCGCCCATCAAATCGCACCAGCAGTCGGCCAGGGAATCGCTCATCCGTCTTAGAGCGGGAACCTTCCCAACATAGACCATCGGGGATTCGTACCAGTCCGTCAGTGCGCAAACCAAGTGCGCCAAGGGACCACCGTTTCCAGCAGAGGTAATTCGTTGCAGCGCCATGCTGGCCGGCGCGGTTACGAACCAGAAGACCAGAATCGCTGGCACGAATGCGGCCAGTGCCACTCTGCGGACTTTCTTGGATTTCCAAGTCATTACTCGACCAGCGGTGTGAAGAGTCCGCCGTCCTCGGACTTCCCGTTTTTGGACTTGAATACCGCATGGAACGAGATGATGGGCACGATGTCCTGGCCGGTCGAAAGGTGAAAGTTCCTAGTCTCAGGCAGATAATAAAACACACGATAATCCTTCAGGATGACCTCGGAGACGCCATCCGCGGGATACTGAGTCATCATGTCGGCGAGCACGACGCCCTTCTTAATGTTGGCCGTCATCTGGTCCATCGAAAGGACTCGGTTCGTTCGCAAGGTCTCAAGGTTTGGCCATATCAGTTCGAATTTCAAGAGCCGCCCCTTGACACCGAGGACAAGCTCGACCTTATGGTTGCTGGAGAGCAACGGGTAGCCGGCAAGGCTCCGGGCGATCATCAGCGACCGCCGGCTAATGAACTTAACCTTCCCGCCGCGCGAGACCGTTTTGTCGTCCGTCCTGCGCATGAACAGTGAGCCGTCGTCCTTGAGTTCCAGCTCATTCGTGTTCACACCGAAGGACGATGCATAGTGCAGTACCTTGGCCAGCATGGTGCCGAAGTCTGGGATGGAATCGTACTCCGGGGTTTCGACTCGCAAGTTCACGCCCAAGTCATGAGTAGCGTAGCTGATGGATCCGGCCACCGGATCCACGAAGAAGTAATCCATGTGGTTGGTGGTAGCCAACCGGATGGTGCCATCCAGGGTGCCGATGCCGTCGTGGCCACGGAGCAGGCTTACCACGTTCGTGCCGGAAAAAACTGATTGATCGAGAAGCGACTGCAACGCGTTGGTGGAGAAGTCCCGTGGACTGGCCTCGTACCTGAACACAGGAAGCATTTTTGGAAGCTTCGCAGATCGAGAGCGCGGGACCTGATTGACCAGCTTGAAACCGGTGGCTGGAAGCCTCACGCCAAGCATCGGCATTTCGAACGTGTTTGTTTGTCCGAGAGCCGAAACTGCAGCTCCGGCCACGAGCAGTGTTGCAAGCGCTTGTGCGAGTGCGCGTTTCACATGCTCCTCAGTAAACTTGTTGGACGGAAAACGAAACATCAAACCAATCGTAGCTGATATCGCTCCACCACCCCCAGATGGAGTCGTTGATGGTCTGCCAGCTACCGCCCTGTGTAACGTCGCGGTAGATGCACGTCATGCGGCGCGTGCCGATGGGGTAACCCAGTCTGTACCATCCAGTGTGCGACATAGCGGTGTCAGTGACTGCCGCAGCATCGCACCAAGCATTCCAGATCGTCATCGGGTTGCCCCCGGGCACTGTCCAACCATTCAGGTCCGCCGCAAAGCGAGACCCGAAGCCTGGCATGATGAACACGCCGTCTTCTGAACCGAGGATGAGCCGCAGGTTCGGGGGCATCGGGAGGAGGAATTTGGTCCAGAGATCGTCGTAATCGCGCTCCTTGAAACTCTGGCAGCCGTAGAAGGCCATCCATTTCAGCTTAGAGAAGATGCTGCCAGCATTATCCCCCAAGTCCATGTCCGGCATTGCGATCCACTGGTACGCTCCTGGCTGGGAGGAGTTATATACCGGATAATACGGGACAGTGGCATAGAAGTTTGGATCATTAAGTGCCGAGGCGGTCATGTGGCCTGTCAACAGGCCGAAGTCACACTGGGTCGCGAATGTGCCCGTCCCGGTTCCTGGGCCCATGATCGGGTTCAGGTCCAAGGAGTTCAGGTTGTCGTCCCCGTGCAAGAAGCTGGTACGCCAACCTGCGTAGCCCATGTTGACGGAGAAGTTGTTGGCCAACGAGGAAACCGTCTTGAGCGGTCCCCAAGGCGGGGTAGCGGCGAGCACCCCGCCCGGCGCACTTCCGAACGCCGGGGGATTCTTCGGATGGTGCCCCTGGTACCCAATGCCGACCGAGCCGGCAAAGCCAAAGAAAAGGTTGCCTGGTGTGCGGGTTGGGGTTCGAGTCTCGTAGGTCTGGTCAGGCCAGCTACCCATCGGCTGCGGCCCGTCCATTGGCGTGGCGATACCGGCCTCTCGTTGTAGGAACGCTTGCTGTTCGCTTTCTGGAATCTGGACTTCGATCGGCGGAATCGCCCCAAAAACATCCTCCCAAGGAAGTGCTTGCAGGACCCCGTCGATGTTCGTGATTACCGGCGGGCACGGCGGCGGGGCAATATAATACGAGGTCAATCCCTGCAGCATTGCTTCCTCGGCGGAGGTCGGATAACCGGCCAGCGAGAGAGCCATTGCGGGTGAAGGTATTCCGCCACCGCCATCATTATTTGTGGCTGCTGGCGAGTTTGTCGGGTTCAGGCTGGGGATGTAGATGTTCTCGGAAGTGATGTTGCTCCCGCTAAACTGCATCGCGGCGGGCGTCTGCTTGTAGGGCGCTGCCCGAACCTGATAGCCGGACAGTGGAGGAGCCACAACCGAATTGGATGCTGGGATGGACAGCGTCGTCTGAACCGGCAAAGGTGATGGAAGGGACAGAGGGCCGTACTGAGAAGGCCGCGCATCGACGATATAGTCGTAATAGCCATAAGACATCGGGTTGCCAGACGAATCATTGCCATCCCAGGCCGCATAGGCCGACGATCCCTGCCCATCAAACTCACGAATTGGGTTGTCCTGGTAGTCCACAACCGTCACCCGCCAGTACGAGTCCTCTGCAAAAGTCGCCACGACTTCTTGCGTCTGGCCAGACTGGAAAAACGGAATCGCCACAAAGAACTGTGAGATGTAGTTTGAGAACACGCAGAACTGCGAGCTGGCGACGCCAATGGCAACCTGGGTGTTGTTTGTTACCGATCCGGCCTGGGTGTCGTCTGAAGGCGTTGTGTCGCCGATGTCACCTTCGAGCGCAGTGGAGGCAACTGCGTAAATCTCATGGGGGCCATTTGGCCATTCGCAAGTGTTTATCGACGCGGAGAAGCTGTAGTCGGCGGTGAGAACCATTTGGCCGTCAACAATTAGCTTTACCGCCGAAATAACCTGGTTCGTGTCTGCGAGGTTTACATCAACGGAGACATCCAAGTCCCCGTTGATGACGTTTGTGCCCGACGGAAGCGGATTGCCGCCTTGGGACAACTGCACCGTAACCGTCGAGGAGGTTGCCGTCGCCTGCCCCACTTTCTTTATCCGGTAAAAGCGCTGTGGCTGAAATCTGGGATGAAGAATGCGCGGAAGCCATTGCGGGCCACCCACGTCCATCCACTCAGCGTTTGTGCCCTTCGAGTCGCAATCCGCGTCGCGGATTATCCACTGCAAGCCTTGTGCCCCCACGTCGGTCAGCGAATCGGCAGACTCAACCTGGAATATCGCCCCGGCTTCGCTGTTCCACCTGATTTTAATCGTGTGGTCCGCCGCCGCAATCGGGCTTTCGATTACGTAATTGGTTTGTGCATACCCATTAAGCGCAGCAAAGAATGCCACACTGACGATTACTTTCATTGCTTCGGTGATGGTTCTCATATAGATATCCTGACATCTAAATTTTCCTGCTCCGAAAACATACAGTCAACTTGGCGATGCTGGGGGGCTGAAAGCTACGATGCACCCCATTTGTTGGCAATCACATTACATTTCTTGCCCACTGCGATTCCTGCCAGAAGATCCAGAGCGCGAGGAATTTATACGCGAGGCATTGCCTCGTGTTTGATGGAACGGGTACTCGGTTGAAGTCCGGAGGGAATGGAATTGGATTTTACCCTTGAGATACAGCCGGCGAGGTCCAAAAGTGGCCTTATTGGTTTAGAACCATCCGACCGGCGCCGAGAAACTTCGCAATCCGATCCAGGAGGCTGGCGGTTGGCTTGTATCGGCCGGTTTCCCACCCCCACAGAGTTTTGACGCTCACGCCCAATTTCTGAGCGCATTGCTTCCGGGTTTTCCTGAGTTCTAGCCGCCGTTTTATGATCCGCTCACCAAATGAAAGCGGCTTGTGGAGTACTAAAAAGGCAACGCCTTGGGTTTCGTTGCCTTTGGGGCTTCCAAGGGCCGGATTGGTAAAGGGATCATAGCCCAAGTAGGCGGCGATGCGGGGCTGGAACTGCCAAGCCGGATACACCTGGTCGCACTCCCAAAGGCTCAGCGTCCGGTTGCTAACCCCCAGCCGCCGTGCGGCTTCCGCTTGGCGGAGGCCCAAATCAAATCTTTTCTTCCGCAGGTGTTCTCCGATACTCTGAGGCTGCTTTGAGATCGGAAAACTGCGAGTCCAGACAGGGGCGATGTCCTTGCGGGACACGCTTGCGACGCGGTCGCAAAAAGGCAACGTCGCGCACGCCCGACGGCAAGATGCCGGGCGAATCGCGCAGTTCGCCGCGCGAAATAGCGAATTATCTGGGCCGCATCTCCGGGCCGCTGCTCGACCGCATCGATCTGCACATCGAGGTGCCGCAGGTCAAATTCCGCGACATCAGCGCCGAGCAGACGGGGGAAACTTCCGCCGCCATTCGGCAGAGGGTGGTCGCGGCGCGGCAGCGGCAGCAGGCACGGTTCGCGCACAAGCCGTCCATCACCTGCAACGCCCGCATGGGGCCACGCGAACTCAAGAGTTGCTGCGCGCTGGACGAGACAACGAAGGAACTGTTGAAATTCGCCATGGCCGACTTGAACCTGAGCGCCCGCGCCTACGACCGCATCCTCAAAGTGGCGCGCACCATTGCCGATTTGATGGGGGCGGAGAACATCGCCAGCGATCACATTTCCGAAGCCATCCAATACCGCTCCCTCGACCGGCAGTTGTGGACGTAGGCGGCAAAAGTCTCACGCCGGTTTTTCCGAGGTTTCGCGCGGTGATTTTATCGAGCCTGCAAGTTTTCTGGCACAAGACGGGCAGATGCCGGTGGTGAAGGTCGCCTCGGTGTGCGAGCTGACGTATTGCTCGACGCTTTGCCAGTAATCTTTGTCCGTGCGAACGTTCTTGCACCAGCCGCAAATGGGGATGAGGCCGATAAGTGTCTTGGCTTGCGCATCGCTGCGCGCCTTGGCGCGTTCGGCTTTGCGGCGGGCGGCGGAGGCCGCAGCCAGAAGCAGATTGGTCGCCGCCAGAGTGCCTATGTAACTGCCAATGAGCATAAGGCTCTCTTTTTCCGTATTGGCCACGAAAGGCCCTCTCCTGTGCAGCAGGGAATAGATGGCCAGCGCGGACACCAACAGCGTGCCCGTGGTGGCGCCACGCTGGCCAAAGCGCAACGCACCCCAAAAGAGAAAGGGAAACGGGAGGTAGGCCAGTGGATAACTCTGAATCCCATAGACAAACCAGGAATTGAAAGAAATGAGGGTGCCGGCGACCAGTCCCGCACCGCATAGGGCGGCTTCGACAATGACCTTGGTGTTCGGGCGGGATTCCGAAGAGGGAGTCGCCCAGGTAATAATGAATGGAGCCACGACCAACCCCGCCAGGGCATTGGGCACCCACCACACCATGGTCTCGGAGAACAACTTATCCCACGCCACCGCGCCACTGTAGATGAGGCCGACAACGCAGAAGACGGCATTGACCGTGGTGCCCAAAAAACAGGCCAGCCCAATGTAGCCGATGACGTCACGCGCCCGCTCCATCGAATTTTCGAAAGCAACGAATTTTTTTAGCAGAAAAACGCTGATAACAGCCCCCATGGTATTGCCGACGGCTGTTCCGAAGGTGAAGAAACCCAAGGGCGTCCCATTGATGAAGGAAAACAGGACGGCGCCCAAAGCCACGCCGGGCCAAAATTTGTAGCCAAAGAGCAGAATGGCGGCCAGAGCGATGCCCGCCGGCGGCCATACCAAGGCGACGGTGCCGGAGAGAAACGTGGTTTCTTTGCCAAGCAATCCCCCCAGAAAGTAAAGCGCGATGAGGATGACCACGCGCGTAAATGTCGTTAAATTCCGATTTGGCGGCACACTTGCCATATTATTATGAGGGTATCGCAATTATTGGTTAATGCCAAGTTGCTTCCCGGGGTGGCGGGAGCGCACCTGCCCTGCTTTTAGAATAGAATTTTGAACGTTGACACTTGGGCGGGGTGGCTGCATCTTAACGACTCATTTATCGCCTATCCATGACGGACAGGCGGAACTGAGAGAGGATGTGAGAATTTTTGACCGAAATTAGATTAAAAAAAGGCGAGCCGGTGGACAAAGCGCTGCGGCGCCTGAAGAAGAAAATCGACCGCGAAGGCACTTTGAAAGAAGTGCGCAACCATCGGCATTTTGAAAAGCCCAGTGAACGGAAACGCCGTAAAATGAAGGCAGCCCGTTTTTCTGCCATGTTAAGCGCCCGCTACGCTGACATGTGAGTCTCTCTTGAATTCTCACCACCGGGCGCGGCCCCAACCCCGGCCGTTCCCGGTTTTTGGCCCATGTATTCGTTCTCGACGTGCTGGAATTCTCATCGGCACACGGATGGACGCGCTATGCTGCGTGAAATCCGTGCCCTTGGCTTTGAATACGCCGAACTGAGCCACGGCATCCGCATCAGCCTGCTTTCGGGGATTGTCGAAGGGGTCGAGGCCGGGGAAATTAAAATTTCCTCCCTCCACAATTTCTGCCCGCTGCCCATCGGCGTCACCCACGCCGCGCCCAATCTCTACAAGTTCTCCTCCTCCGACGGGCGGGAATGGGACAACGCCTGGCGCCATTCGGTCAAGACCATTGAAACGGCGGCCCGTGTCAAAGCGCTGGCGGTGGTGTTGCATCTGGGTTCCATCGACATGAAGGAATACACCGAGCGCCTGCTGGAGATGGTGCAAAAAGGCCTCAAGGACACCCCCAAATACGCCGCTTTGTGCGAAGAAGTCAAGAAGAAACGGGAGGACAAAAAGCAGCCATTCGTGGAGCAGGCCAGTCAGATGCTGGAGCGGCTTTCGGGTGTGGCGGCGCAGCGCGGCCTCAAGCTGGGCGTCGAAAACCGGGAGGCGTTGGAGGAAATCCCGCTGGACAGCGACCTGGAGCTGTTGCTGTTGGAATTTAACCGGCCCACGGTGGGGTACTGGCACGATTGCGGCCACGCGCAGATCAAGGAGAACCTGGGGTTCATCAACCATCGCCTGCATCTGGAAGCGCTGGCCCCGCGCCTGCTCGGCTTTCACGTGCATGATGTCCAGTTTCCGGGAAGGGACCACGCCGCGCCCGGCAGCGGGACGATTGATTTCGCCGCGTTGAAACCCATGGTCAAGCCGGAGCATATCAAGGTGTTTGAATTGAGTCCGCGATTGTCGGCCGAGGAAGCTGCCGGCGGGGTGGCGTTCATCAAGCAGATTTGGGGTGCCGAATGAGCAAGCTCAAGAAGTGCTGGAGCGTGGGATGGCGGGTCGGTTTCTGCCTGTTGCTCTTGCTGTGGATATTCCATTCCATTTTCCTGAACGAAGGCAGGATCGCCGCGCAAGACCACGGGCTGGATTGGTCCCGGATGGACCGGTCGCAACAATGGACCCTGGCCTGGACCAAAGGTCCGCAGGATTTGTGGCACACCTTGCGTTTGACCCATCTGGCGGCGCTGGTCTCTTCTCTGCTGCTGGTCGGTTTCGCTTTGTTGGCGGGAGTGGTGCGATGGCGCATTGTGCTGGAAGCCCAAGGGCTGCATCTGCCGTTGGGCCGGGCCACGCGCATCTCGTTCGTGGCGCAGTTTTTCAATTCCTTCCTGCTCGGCTCGACCGGCGGCGACTTGATCAAGGCCTACTACGCGGCGCGGGAAACGCATCACAAGAAGACCGAGGCAGTCACGACGGTATTTGTCGATCGGTTGGTGGGATTATGGGCCATGCTCTTGTTCGCCGGCCTGATGATGACTCCCAACATTGCCCTGTTGCGGGCCTCGCCGAGCGAAATTGGCGTGCCTTCGCTCTTCATTCTGGCGATGCTCGCCGGTTTGAGCATGGTGTTGGGGGTGGCCTTTTGGGGAGGCGTGTCGAAGGGTTTCCCGCGGGCGCGGGAGTATTTGCGCCGGTTGCCCAAAGGCGACGTGCTGGAACGCTCGCTGGATTCGTGCCGGCAATACGGCAAACATAAGACCTTTCTGCTCAAGACGGTTGCCATTTCTTTATTTGTCAATGTCATCTGGGTCGTGCAGATCATCATTTTGGGCCGCGGGCTGGATCTCTATATTTCGCCCTTGGCGCTGTGCGTCATCGTGCCGGTGATTTTCTGCATTTCCGCCCTGCCGATTACCCCCAACGGACTTGGGCTGCGGGAGAACCTGTTCGTGCTCATGCTGGGGGTGATCGCGGTGCCCAAGACGGCGGCCCTCTCCATTTCGCTCATCGCCTCGGCGCAGGGTCTGTTTTGGAGCCTGGTGGGAGGACTCATTTACATGGGGCTGCGCGAGAAAGAGCATTTAAACGAAGTCACCAGGAATGACGGGGACGCAAAGGAGAAATTGAGTCCGGGGGCGTCTGATGTTATAAAGCAAGGGCGATGAATATCGACAAGCTTCTGTTGATCGACGATGAGGCTGACGTGCAGTACTCGTTTCGCCGCATCTTTGACCAGCCCGACATCGAGTTGACCACGGCCAACAGCGGGGAGGAAGGTTTGAAACTCATTCCCCGCCTCAAGCCCGACCTGGTCATCATGGACGTGCGCATGGGCGGCCTCAGCGGCCTGGAAACATTGCGCCGCCTGCGGCAAGCCGACGCCAAACTGATGGTCATCATGATGACGGCCTACGGCACGACCCAGACCGCCATCGAGGCGATGAAACTGGGGGCCTACGATTATTTGCTCAAGCCGTTCGACGTGCCGCGCCTGAAACAAATCGTCCTCAACGCCCTGAAAGCGGCGCGCGACATGAAAGAGGTGGTCTCCTACCAGCCGTTGCTGGAGTCGGAGGATTATGACGTGGGCATCATCGGGCGAAGCGAGGCGATGCAGAACGTTTTCAAAACCATCGGGCAATTGGCCGGCAGCAACGCCACGGCCTTGATCACCGGCGAGAGCGGGACGGGCAAGGAACTGGTGGCCCGCGCCATCTATCATCACAGCAAGCGCAGTGATCGGCCCTTCCTGGCCATCAACTGCGCCGCCATCCCCGAGAACCTGCTGGAGAGCGAATTATTCGGACACGAAAAGGGCGCCTTCACCGGCGCCACCGCCCAGCGCATCGGCAAATTCGAGCAATGCCACGGCGGCACCATTTTTCTGGACGAAATCGGCGACATGGCCCTGGCCACGCAGTCCAAGATTCTGCGCGTTTTGCAAGCCGGTTCCTTTGAGAAAGTCGGCGGCAACCAGACCATCCAGGTGGACGTGCGCGTCATCGCCGCCACCCACCGAGCCTTGGAGCAAGCGGTCGCCGCGCGCGAGTTCCGCGAGGATTTGTTTTACCGTCTCAACGTGGTGCGGATTCACATCCCACCCTTGCGCGAGCGCCGGGAGGACATTCCGCTGCTGGTCAATTATTTCCTCAAGAAATTCGCCCAGGCCCAGGCGCGCCCGCCCAAATCCATCGCCGCCGCGGCGGGGGAGATTCTGGAACGATTCCATTGGCCGGGCAACGTGCGCGAGTTGGAGAACGTCATGCAGCGGGCCATCCTCATGGCCAAGGGCGACGTGATATTGGCCGCCGATTTGCCGCCGCTGTTGGGCAGCGTCCCCGCGCCCGGCGGCGAAAAGGCCGCCGCGCCTCCGCCCGCGTCCGCGCCGCAGGATGCCAAACCGGAAGACATCGCGGCCCTGAGCCGCATGTTGTTCCAGTGGGCGCAGGAGAATCCGAACCTCAAGGTTTTGCCCGCCGTCGAGAGGGAACTGATCATTCAGGCGCTGTTGGAAACCAAGGGCAACCAGGTGCGGGCGGCCAAGTTGCTGGGCATCACGCGCGCCACCTTGCGCAAGCGCGTGGAAAAATTCCAAATCAAACAGGAATTGGCCATTCAGTAGAGTTCCGGGATTCCCCTCCTACTCTCGCGATGAATTTGGATCGAGCGCTGGCAACGGGGGTAAGCCAAGCTCTTCTAGAAATTCATTGTGTTTAGTCGTTGATTTCTGGATAGCTTTTTCGATTTCTACCAACTTTGCATGAGTCGTTGCCAGATCGATCTCTGCTTCCGCTACGGCGGTGCTGATATAGCGCGAAATGTTCAGGTTATAGCCCTCGGCGACGATCCGCTCCATCGGAATGCGCTTGGAATAACGCTCCTCTTCCTTGCGGAACTGGTAAGTCTCAACAATTTTTTCAATGTGCTCGTCCGTCAGTTGGTTCTGGCGTTTGCCCTTCTCAAAATGCTCGGCGGCATTGATGAATAGCACGTCGTCCGACTTCTTGCATTTCTTGAGCACCAGAATGCACACCGGAATACCCGTGGAATAAAACAAATTTGCAGGCAGGCCGATTACTGTGTCAATGTGGCCATCGTCCAGGAGTTTCTTGCGGATGCGCTCTTCCACGCCGCCCCGGAACAATACGCCGTGGGGCAGGATGATCGCCATCACGCCTTCGTCCTTGAGATAATGAAAGCCGTGCAGCAGAAAGGCAAAATCGGCGGCGGATTTCGGGGCAAGACCGTAGTTCTTGAAACGCATGTCCTCGCCGAGCGCCTCGGTCGGGTCCCAGCGGTAGCTGAACGGCGGATTGGCCACCACCGCGTCGAACTTCGGTTTCTTGGCGGGATTCGACTCGCGCAGAAAATCCCAATCGTTGGTCAGCGTATCGCCGAGGAAAATTTGAAATTCAGAATCCTTCACGCCATGCAGCAGCATGTTCATGCGCGCCAGGTTGTAGGTGGTGATGTTTTTTTCCTGCCCGTAAATTTTGCCGATGCCGTGCGGCCCCATGCGATGGCGCACGTTGAGGAGCAGGGAACCGGAACCGCAGGCAAAATCCAGGACGCTCGCCAGTTTGTCCTTCTTGCCCGTTTTCGGCTCCTGGCTGTCCAGCGTGACGATGGCGGACAAAATATCGGAAATCTGCTGCGGCGTGTAAAACTCGCCCGCCTTCTTGCCGGAACCGGCGGCGAACTGGCCGATCAGATATTCGTAGGCATCGCCCAGCGTGTCGGCGTCGGTGGAAAATTGCACCAGACCTTCGGCAATTTTCTGAAGGATGATGCACAGCTTGGCGTTGCGCTCGGCATAGCCCCGGCCCAGTTTGTCGGAAGCCAGATTCAGCTCGGAAAACAGCCCTTGAAACGTGCTGTTGGAAAGACTTCGTTCTCAATGTATTTGAACGCGGCCTGCAACGTCTTCAGCAATTCCCCGTTCTGCGTGCGGGCCAGATTGGCGATGCTGCTCCAGAGGTAATCCGGCTTGATGACATAATGCACCTTGCGGCGCATCTGCTTCTCAAAATCGGCCACGTCATCGGGATTTTCCTCATACCAGACTTGCCAGCGGCGTCGTGGCATTGGTCTTTTCCAAGACATCCTGCGGCAGGTCGGGATAATCCCGGCCCAATTCTTTTTTGCGCTGACGCTTCGTAATTGTCCGAGAGGTAGCGCAGGAACAGGAACGACAGCATGTAATCCCGGAAATCGTCCGCGTTCATCGCGCCGCGCAGGTCGTCGGCAATGGCCCAGAGGGTTTTGCCCAGTTGTGTTTTGTCTCGGTCAGTCATGGTTTAGGTAGAATCATTGTGCCATCCGGTTGAATCTTCAGTTAGCGATCCTTGTGTTCGCTCATTGCTCGGTGTGCCGCGATCAAGTAGTCGGTTATATCGTCGTAAACCTTCGTCAAGGCGAACGGGATATTTGCATTCATGAAGTGCCCGTGAAGAATCATGCTCGCGAAATAAAGCGGGAAATCTCTCTCCGCTGAAGCAGGACCAATGGATTCCGGATTATGTTTGGTGAAGAATCGCAACAATCGCTCGGCGATGGTGGGGTGATCGTCTTGCGCCTCGTGATGGTAGAGTTCAACGCCTGCAAGCATGGCTAGCCCGAGCGCTACGCCAGTGCACCGACCGATAAAGTCTTTTTGGCCGCGCCCGGCCTTTTGCCAGTTATTCAACATGAAGTCTGCCGCCCACTCGTCAGCCTCAAATTCCCATTTGTAAGAGGTGTCATTGTCAACGAACTTGCTTGTTGGGTGCTTGTGCTGGATGTGGCCAAGCTCATGGAGCATCAGGAAACAGACGGCGTGCAAGAAATACGGTTTTGTCTTGCTGATTCTGTCATCAGACCCATCGTCAACGTCTGGTCTCGGCAAACCATTCGGCCAGGGACTTTGAGTTTTATTTTTCTCACAGTCGAGTGCCCAGATTGCAAGCCCACGAGCCGGGCGAAATTCTCGAATAGAGGCTACGTCTATGACTTCGCCTTTAGGATACTTGCCAATGAGTTCGTGAACTGCGATGTAGAAATATGTGTATGCCCAAACACGCTCAAGGGCGGCCAAACCTAAGATGACTTTACGCTTTTCCACGTCAGCGGCGATGTAAAAATCCTGACTGTCGCCATCGAGTTCGATACTGATTCCGCTGGCGATGAGCGCCCGCAACTCTTCGTGTCGTTCGGGAATGATCCAAGCGACAGATTTTTTAATCGAATCCAGCAATGGCGCGACCGGGCTAGAGCAATGACCGATGTCTCCGCCTTCGATGACACGAAGCTCCCCGGTTTCCTTGTTGCGGATAGTTATCCGGCGAAATAGAGGGTCGTTGCTCATGACTCAACCTCCGCCGGGGATGGGAAAAGCTGCTGCATCAAGCCTTTTTTGTGGGTCTTGAGCGCTTCGAGCTTTTGGGTTTGGGTGAAAATTATTTCGTCGAAGGCCGAAAGGCAATCGGCAATGCGTTCTTGTTCCTCAATACTGGCAACTGTTACTATGAAATTTCCAATCTTCTCCAGGGTGATTCTAGTTATAGCCTGGCCGGACATTGATTCCGCAATAAGCTCTTGATTTTTTTCTGAAAGAATTGATTGGTATAAAAATCGTTGTCCCAACATTGATGGCATTCCTCGGAGAACTGCCACGCTTGATAAAAGTGAAAACTCAAAATTGAGATCATTAAGCGCGCAGTTGCCAGTATTCGCTCCGTCTTTTGTTAAAAGCACATCATGTAATTTTACAGGGCATCGGTTGTATATTTGGCGATGCTCTTCCTCTGAAATATAAGATGTGTTAGACAGGTCAATTCTTCCGTTCTGTATGTTCTTTGATGTTAGATAGAGTCTTGGCCCAGATTTGGTTTTTGGTGAAAAGTGTGTCCCATCCATGATTTTTTCGCACACGTCGCCAAGACGCATCGCCTCCCACTCCTCGGTGTCTTGGAATTCGGGGAAGCGGAGGCGGGGGACGGTTTCGCCGGCGCGGGGGAAAAGCTGCTGCATCAGCCCGGTTTTATGGGTCTTGAGCGCGTCAAGTTTTTGGCCGTGCGCGGCCATCACCTCGTCCAGCGCAGTCAGACACTCGGCGATTTTCTTTTGTTCGGATACCTCAGGAAGAAAAACCCTGAGTTTTAGGAAGTCGCTTTTGTTTAAAACTCTGTTTCTTCCTGCACCGCCAGGCGAAATAACGCCGAGATAATAAACGAACTGCTTGTCGAGAATTATGTAGCGGAAAAAATCTGGAATCGCCGAGTCTCTCTTGAATTCATAAGTTGGAAAACGATGGGAAACTAGAGCACCTGTATCGGTTGGTTTTGCGATAGCGATGGCTCCCTCCCATGCAAATGTGATATTAACAATCAGGTCGTCGCCCTGAACCTCATAAAGATACTCCATTGAGTTCTTTTCTGGATTTTGAAGGTTTTTTAAGAACGTGCCTTTGCCATGACTTCTCATTCCCAAACCCGTATAAGCCTCAATGGGCTTTTTTCTTTCTCGCACAATCGGTGAAAGGGCGTCTTCTAGCAGTTTCTCTGTCCAATGCGGCGCATTGCGAAATTCTGGAAATCGCAGCTTTGGTTTCAATTCGTGTTTGCGACCTGGTTTCATCACTTCAGCCGTTTGATATTGTTGTCGGCCAGCAGGGTGCGCATCTGGGTGATGGCAATTTCATTGAGCTTGAGCAGGCGTTCCGGCTGGGACAGTCCTTGCCGGAGGAGCACGGAGTTGAGGCTTTCGAGATTGGTCAGGACGACGAGCTGCTCCAGCGGGGCGTGATCGCGGACGTTGCCCTCGGCATCGGGGTGGGCATCGCGCCACTGTTTGGCCGTCTGGCCAAAGAGGGCCACATTAAGCAGGTCGGCCTCGTTGGCATAGACGAGACTGGCCTGGGCCTTGGTGATGGCCGGTGGAATGAGGGTTTCCTTGATGGCATCGGTGTGGATGCGGTAGTTGATCTTGGCCAGGGTGCGCTGGAGGTTCCAGCCGAGCTGGAGGCGGTCGTTTTCCTCGTCCTTGAGGCGCTGGAACTCCTTGATGAGGTAGAGCTTGAACTCTGGACTGAGCCAGGAGCCAAACTCGAAGGCGATGTCCTTGTGGGCATAGGTGCCGCCGTAGCGGCCCGCACTCGCAATCAGCCCTTTGCCTCCGGTCAGATCAATCCACTTCTTGGCTGAAAGGAAAAAACTGTTCCGCCCGGCTTCATTTCTAATTCCCTCGAATTCGAGGGAATTAAAACCCGGATTGTTGATGCGTTCCCAGACGCCGAGGAACAGCACGGTATCCTTGTTCTTGAGCCATTGTTCGATCAGGGCACCCGCCCCATCGAAGTTCCGCACCATGTCGGTGAGAGAAATGTAGTCTCCACCAGGCTGCGAGAGAATGCCGATAGGTGTTCCTTGAACCTCGATGGTGGAGCGTTTGGCTTTACTCATGACTGCGGGATTTGTTTGGAGTTCGTTCTAAACCCGTCGAATTCGACGGGTTTAATTGTGACGAATTCGCTATATATAGTTAGAATCAGGCTTTTATTGCTCATAGGCGGAGAGGCCGGAAATGTCGCGTCCCTGGGCGCGTTTGTTGAGCACGGGCACGAGGTCGTCCATGAGCGCGAGTTCCTTCACGCGCCGCGTTTTCCAGTTCAGCCCGAGTGGTTCCATCAGGTCTGTCAATTGTTCACCGTCAAAAATCATGCGTTGCAAAATGCCGTCCACAAAGCCCTCGAGGGCCATCGAATTCAGCCCGTGTTTGCCGGCGACGGCGGCGAGTTCCTGGGCATTTTTCTCCGCCTTGAATCTTTCGTAACCGGCTTTGATTTCGTTAACGTGCCGGCCTTCGCCCACCTTGAGCGTATTGATGTAATCCCGGATTTCATCGCGCTCGTCCATGAGCTTGGCCTCGCCGCAAATGATGCCGACCAGTTGGTCGTGCGTGACGTCCTCGCGGCCCGGCACCTGGCTGGTATAGCGGGCAATCAGCGCCATGATGTAGTCATAATCAATGACTGCGGAGGCAAAGAGCACGAATTCAAAATCCAGTTCCTGCACGTCCGTGCCGGACGGGCCAGCGCCCTTTTTCTGCTGTTCCTTCAGGCGTTGCGCGGTTTCCAGATAAACACCCCGGAAGGCGTTCAACTGATCCTTGGGCAATACCTGCTCGATGGTGGCCGCGTTTTCCTCGGTGAGATCGGTGTATTGATCAAGCTGGGTTGCAAGCCGCTGCACTTCCTTGAACTGGTTGATGAAGGCGCTGCGCGCGTCGTCGCCCTTGAGCTTGGGCACGTCCTGCGGCTGGCAGGCCAAGCCTTGCGATTTCATGAAGGCATCCAGCTTCCGCACGGAGCTTTCCAATTTTTTGATGACGGCGGGGGCTTTTTCCACCAGCCAGATTTCGCGGGCCTGCTCAATCTTGGTGCCGCTGAACAGGGTGATGGCCTCTTCCACCGCCGCCCTTTGCGAGCGGAAGTCGAGAATGTTGCCATAAGGCTTGGTCGCATTGAGGATGCGATTGGTGCGGGAAAACGCCTGAATCAACCCGTGGTATTTCAGGTTTTTATCCACATAGAGCGTGTTCAGGTATTGGGAATCGAACCCGGTGAGCAGCATGTCCACCACGATGACGACGTCCAGCTTCTCCCGGCCTTTGCGGGGCAGATCGTGATTGGGATATTTCTGGTCCTTGATGCGCAACTGGACATCCTGATAGTAGAGATCGAATTCGCCGATGGTGTGGTTGGCGCCAAAACGCTGGTTGTAATCGGCGATGATGGCCTTGAGCGCGTCCTTTTTCTTCTCCGGTTCCTGCTGGTTGTCGGCTTTTTCCTGCGGCAGGTCTTCCGTGAGTTGTTCGATGTCCTTTTTGTTTTCCGCATTTTCCGCGAGTTGAGCGGGCGGGGAAAAGACGCAACCAACATTCAACGGTTGAAAATCCGGTTTGGCATTTTGCCGCGCGGCCTGAATTTTGGCGAACAGATTAAAATACTCAATCGCCTCATTGATGGAAGCGGTGGCCAGCAGCGCGTTGAACTTGCGCCCGCCGGTGGCGGCATCGTGCTTGTCCAAAATGGCCTCGACGATGGCTGGTTTGGTTAATTGCGGTTTATCCCGCAGAACGTTTTCATCGTCGGCTTTGTAATAATCAACATGGAAGCGCAGGACATTGCGGTCTTCAATCGCGTGCGTGATGGTGTAGGCGTGCAGTTCCTTCTGAAATAAATCGGCGGTGGTCTTGAGGCTGGCAATTTCTCCGGTGATCTGCGGCTGCGTGGCGTTTTGCTCAAAGATCGGCGTGCCGGTGAAACCGAAAAGCTGGGAGTTGGGGAAAAATTCCCTGATGGTCTGATGATTCTCGCCAAACTGCGAGCGATGGCATTCGTCAAAGATAAACACCATGCGCTGGTCGCGTAGCGGGGCCAACTGATCCTTGTAGGTGGCTTTGCCGGCTTTCTTATTCTCCTTGTTGCGGTTGCTGTCTTCATCCAACGCGAGGCCGAGCTTTTGGATGGTGGTCACAATCACCTTGTCCGCGTAATCATCGGACAAGAGCCGTCGCACCAAAGCGCCGGTGTGGGTATTTTCCTCGACGCATTTTTCCTGAAATTTGTTGAACTCCTCGCGCGTTTGCCGGTCGAGGTCTTTGCGATCCACGACGAACACGCACTTGGCAATTTTGTCGTTGTCCTTGAGCAGGGTGGAAGCCTTGAAGGATGTCAGCGTCTTGCCGCTGCCGGTGGTGTGCCAGACATAACCGTTGCCGCTGTTTTCATCAATGCACTGCACGATGTCCTTGACGGCATAAATCTGGTAGGGCCGCATCATCAGGAGCTTTTGCTCGCTGGCGACCAGCACCATGTAGCGGCTGATCATCCGGCCCAGGTCGCACTTGGCGAGGAACTTTTCGGCAAAGCTGTCAAGGTGGGTGATTTTGGTGTTGTCCTCGGCGGCGAACTGATAGACCGGAATAAACTGCTCGTCGGCGTTGAAACTGAAATGGCGGTTGTTGTTGTTGGCGAAATACCAGGTGTCGGTGCGGTTGCTGACGATGAAGATCTGCATGAAGCAGAGCAGCGTGTTGGTATAACCGTTGCCGGGGTCGTTCTTGTATTCGACAATCTGCTCCAAGGCCCGGCGCGGGCTGATGCCGACGGCTTTCAACTCAATCTGCGCGACGGGCACGCCATTGATGAGCAAAATCACATCGTAACGCTGATGACTGTTGTCGGTGTTGATGCGGAGTTGGTGGACGACTTCAAACGTGTTTTTGCACCAGTCCTTGATATTGACCAAGGTGAAATTCAGCGGCGTGCCGTCGTCGCGGGTGAAATCATTGATGGTGCGGAGGGTCTTGGCGGCGGCAAAAACATCCGGGGTGATGATTTCCTCCAAAAGGCGCTGAAATTCGCCTTCCGTCAGGCGGACGCGGTTGAGTGCCTCGAATTTTTCGCGGAAATTTTTCTCCAGCGTGGCGCGATCGCGAATGTCCTCACGGTATTCGTATTTTAAGCTCCGAAGCTTCTCGATAAGCTTTTCTTCAAGTTCGCGTTCGGGTGGGCCTGGCATGATGGGGATGGGTAATAGTCACGTGTTCGGAACGATGGATTTGACCTGGATTGCCATTTCGCCCGCAGACAAATAGCCTGCCGCCGGAAAGACAGCCCACGGGGATGCCCCGGCAGCGCAATCGACTGACCGTGATTGGTGGTCACGCAACTTCATGTCCAAATTCAAAAAGCCGGACAGGGAGGATGATGGAGAAGGACGAAACATGCACGCACATTCTTCCAGTCGCCCGTTCCCGCTGCACACCTGGCTCATGCGTTCGGCGGGGCGGATGCCGACCGCCGGAGAAATGCTGCCTTGGCCAGCATGACTTGCGCCGCCTCTCACCCCAATTCTTCTTTGAGCTTCTGGGAGATTTTGCGGCTCCATTGCTCCAGCGCGGCGGCGTCGCGGCCTTCCAGCAGCAGGCGCACTTTTGGCTCGGTGCCGGAGTAGCGCAGTAAAACCCGTCCGCCTTGAGCCTTGAGACTGGCCTCGGCCTCCGCCACAAGCGCGGAAACGCTCTCCAATTGCGCCAGCGGCTTCTTCTCCCGCACCATGATGTTGGTCAACAATTGCGGAAAGCGCGTCCAGCACCGCGCCAATTCCGACAGCGGCTTCTTGCGCGTTCTGATGACACGTAAAATTTGCAGGGCGGCGATCAGACCGTCGCCAGTGGTGCTGAAATCCCGCAGGATGATGTGCCCGCTTTGCTCGCCGCCCAGGTTGAGGTCTTGCTTGCGCATGGCGGCCAGCACGTTTTGATCGCCCACCGCCGTGTGCAGGGTCTTGCCGCCGGCGGCGGTGATGGCCGCGTCCAACCCGGCGTTGGCCATCACGGTCGTGGCCAGAGTCTTGCCGGCCAGAGTGCCGGCGGCCAATCCTTCCAGTCCGAGAATGGCCATGATGTCGTCGCCATCAATGAGCGTGCCGGTTTCGTCGCACAGGAGCACGCGGTCCGCGTCCCCGTCGTGCGCCAGGCCCAGGTGCGCTTGGTGCTCGCGCACCAGGCGGCAGAAATGTTCCGGGTGCATCGCCCCGCAATCCTTGTTGATGTTGCTGCCGTCGGGTTGATTGGCGTACACGATGACCTGAGCGCCCAGTTCCCGCAAGACGCACGGCGTGGATTTGTAGGCGGCGCCGTTGGCGCAATCAACGACGATGCGCATTCCGTCCAGCGTCAGAGCGCGCGGGAAGGTGCTTTTGGCATACTCGATGTAGCGCCCGAGGGCGTCGTCGATGCGCACCGCTTTGCCGATTTCCCGGGCCTTGGGGCGAATCGACTCAATGTCCCCGCTGAAAACCAGCTTCTCGATGCGGCTCTCGATCTCGTCGTCCAGCTTGTAGCCGTCGGCGTGGAAAAACTTGATGCCGTTGTCGTCGTAGGGATTGTGCGAGGCGGTGATGACGATGCCGGCGTCGGCCCGCAAGCTGCGCGTCACGTAAGCCACTCCCGGCGTGGGCAGCGGCCCGATAAAGAGCACATCCACGCCCATGGAAAGCACGCCCGAAGAGAGGGCGTTTTCGAGCATGTAACCCGACAGGCGCGTGTCTTTGCCGATGACGATCTTGTGTTTGCCCCGTCCGCGTGACTGGGATTCAAGATTCTTGAAAACGTGACCGGCGGCCTGGCCCAGTTTGAGGGCTGTGCCGGCCGTGACGGGTTCCACGTTGGCCGTGCCGCGCACGCCATCAGTGCCGAAAATTTTGTTGGGGTGGCTCATATCAATGATTCACTCGCTGGGCCAGAACATGATCATCAGCCGGCCAAAATGCAAGACAAAGCCGTCTTGCCAACCGTCCGGTTTTCGGTTAAGACCAAGACATGCCGACAACGGAAAATCAGCAAAGCGCGTCGCTTCCCGATGCCATCAAGACTCTGGACGAGTTGGACCAACTCTTGAGTCGTCCGAGCGCCCAATTGTTGCAGAGCATTCGCAATTTCAGCAGTCCGCTGGTGATCGTTGGCGCCGGCGGCAAGCTCGGCCCCACCCTGGCTGTCATGGCCAGGCGGGCCGCCGATGAGGCCGGATGCGCCCTCGACATTATTGCCGTCAGCCGCTTCCATTCCACCGCCCCGGCCCGCGCGTGGTTGGAGCAGCGCGGCGTGACCACCGTCAGTTGCGACCTGCTGGCGCCGGATTCCATTCAGCAATTGCCCGAATCCGAAAACGTCATCTATCTCGCGGGACAGAAGTTTGGCACGAGCAAATCCCCCGCCATGACCTGGGCCATCAACGTGCTGGCGCCGGCCCGTGTCGCCGAGCGATACGCCCGCGCCCGGCTGGTCGCCCTCTCGACGGCCAATGTCTATTCCCTTACCGGAGTGTCCACTCAAGGTTCGGTGGAAACCGATCCGTTGACACCCTTGGGCGAATACGCCAATTCGACCGTGGGCCGGGAGCGGGTGCTGGAGTTTTATTCCCTGCGCGACCGTTTTCCGCTCACCATGCTGCGGCTCTGTTACGCCGTCGAGTTGCGTTACGGGGTGCTGCTGGATATCGCCCAGAAGGTTCACGCCGGCCTGCCGGTTGATCTGGCCAACGGTTATTTCAACTGCATATGGCAAGGCGATGCCAACGACATGATTCTGCGCTCTCTCTCCCTGGCCGATTGCCCGCCCACAATCTGGAATCTGTGCCGGCCGGAAGTCTTCTCGGTGCGCAAGGTGGCCGCGCAGTTTGGCGAACTGCTCGCCCGCCCTCCGCAATTTACCGGCTCCGAAAACCCCAACGCTCTCCTTTGTGACTCGCGCCCCCTGTGCGCCAAACTGGGCGATCCCCCCACGACTTTGGCGCCCATGCTGCGCTGGATTGCCGATTGGGTCCAACGCGGCGGTTCCACCCTGGGCAAACCAACCGGTTTCCAGGTGCGCGATGGTAAATATTAATAGTTGCCAAATCTCATGGCCTCTTCGCTCATTCCTGAAGCCGCCCGTGCCTTGGCGCGCGGCTTGGTCATCCCGGCGTGCCCGCTCGCCCTGACCAGCCAGCGCAAGCTCGATGAGCGCCGCCAGCGCGCTTTGATCCGTTACTATGCGGCGGCGGGGGCTGGAGGTCTGGCCGTCGGGGTCCACACCACCCAGTTCGAGATCCGCGATCCCAAAATCGGCCTCTTCGCCCCGGTGCTGGAATTGGCCGCCGCGGAATTGGATCGTCTCCCGGTCCGTTCCGCCGAACCATTCGTGAGAATCGCCGGCATTTGCGGCGACACACCCCAGGCGGTTTCCGAGGCGCTGCTGGCCCGGCGTTTGGGATACCACGCCGGCTTGGCCAGCCTCGGACTGCTCAAGTCCGCCAGCGAGGAAGCCCTCCTGGCGCATTGTCGCGAAATCGCCTCCGTTCTGCCGCTCATAGGTTTTTACCTCCAGGAAGCCGTCGGCGGGCGCGTCCTCTCTTATTCGTTTTGGAGAAAGTTCGCCGAAATTGAGAATGTGGCCGCCATCAAGATCGCCGCATTCAACCGCTATCGCACCCTTGACGTCATCCGGGCGATCATCGAATCCGGGCGCGAGGACATCGCCCTCTATACCGGCAACGATGACAATATCGTCATCGACCTGCTGACGCCTTTTCGCTTCAACGTCGGTGGCCGGCAGGTCGAGCGCCGCATCGTCGGCGGATTGCTCGGACACTGGGCGGTGTGGACCAGCAAAGCGGTGGCACTGCTCGATGAATGCCACCGCCTTGTCTCCTCTGGCGCAGCCATCCCGCCGGAACTATTGCGCCGCGCCGTTGAAATCACCGACGCCAACGCTGCCATTTTTGACGCCGCCCACAACTTCGCCGGCTGCATTGCCGGCATTCACGAGGTCTTGCGACGTCAAGGCTTGCTGGAAGGCATCTGGACCCTGCCACCCATCGCCGGTCTTAGCGCGGGCCAGCTTGGGGAGATCGAGCGGGTTTACGCCGCCTACCCCCACCTCCACGACGACCGTTTCGTGGAGCAGCATCTCGAGTCAATTTCCCTGTGATTCAACTTCGCCTGTTGCAGCCTGTTGACCTGCCCTTCGCCGATTCCTTGCGGGCCTTGGCCGGCTGGAATCAAACCTTGGCCGACTGGCGGCGATTTCTGGCCATGCAACCTCAGGGGTGCTTCCTCGCCGAATGGGATGGCGCGCCGGCCGGCACGGCCACGACGGTGGTTTACGGATCGGATTTGGCGTGGATTGGCATGGTCTTGGTCCATCCGGAGTATCGGCAGCGCGGCATTGGGCGCGCCCTTCTGCTCAAGTGCATCGAACATCTCCGCGCTTGCGGGGTCCGCTGCATCAAGCTGGACGCCACGCCCCAGGGCCGGGCCGTTTACGAAAAACTTGGTTTCAAAGACGAATGGACTCTGCGCCGATGGGAAGCCGATCTTTCCACCCTGGCTCCCCAGACCCCCGATGCCCGGATACGTGCCTGGACAGAGGCCGACGCGCTGCGGTTCGACACGCACGACGCTCATGCCTTTGGAGCCTCACGACGCGAACTCATGCTCGCCTTGGCGCGTCAAAGCCATGGCGCATGGGTCTATGAAACCCAACCCGGCCAACCCGCCGGTTGCGGCATGTTGCGCCCAGGCTCCCGCGCTTTCTATTTAGGCCCCGTCTCGGCCACTTCGCCTCAGGCAGGCATCGCTCTCATCGAAGCCCTCACCGCTCAGGCACGATCCGGGCGCGTCTTCTGGGACATCCCGGACCTCAACACGGCTGCCGTTGGCTGGGCCGGCTGTCACGGTTTTACCGTGCAGCGAAGCCTGACGCGCATGTCGTTGGGCGACAACAGCAGCCCGGGCAACCCGCTCGAACAATTCGCCCTGGCCGCGCCGGAGCTTGGATAAAGCGCAGACCGTGGAACAAGGATTTTCTTGCGAGAGGGCGAGGGAGAGGACATAGTCAAAAGGTCAAGCGTTGGTGTTGGAGCAAGTTTCAATCCGTGGTATGATCAAATAATATGTGTGCGCGCGTAGCTCAACTGGATAGAGTGACGGCCTCCGAAGCCGAAGGTTGTGGGTTCAACTCCCGCCGCGCGCACCAGTTTCCCATTTTAATCCCAATGTTCGCCGCCTAAATCGTTATGTCTGAAGATAAATCCGCTGTCAAAGCCGTCGAGGCGCCGCCGCTGGCGCCGCTGAACGTACCGTCCAAATTGGCGCCGACACCCGCCGGGCCACCCAGGTATTCTATCAAAGTCAAGAACGCCAGGGGTGAGGACGTGGTGCTGGGGGATCCGCGGGCGACCCGCGCGCTGGTGGCGCTGATGGACACCGAGGCGGTTAACGGCGGCGCAGCCTGCCACTGGGGCGGGCCGGCGGCTTTCGCCGAAATCATGGCCGCGATCCACGGTTTCATGTTCGCCACCAAGGGGCGGCCATGGCACGAGGCCTTTAATTTCGTCAACGACGCCGGCCATACCGAAAACGGGGTCTATGCCTTGCGTTGCAATTATGGGTTCGATGGCATGAAGGCCGATGATTTGAAGGCATTTCGGAGCATCCATAGCAAATTGACCGGGCACGGCGAAGCGCATCTCAATCCCCAGGGCGTGTTGTTGAGCAACGGGCCGCTCGGCTCGGCGCTGCCCCAAGCGCAAGGACTGGCCATGGCCGACAAGGTGCGCAAGAACGATCGCGTCACCATTTGCACCATTTCGGACGGAGCCTCAATGGAAGGCGAGGCCAAGGAAGCCTTCGCCGCCATTCCGGGGCTGGCCGCCAAGGACCGGCTCAATCCCTTTGTGCTGGTCGTTTCCGATAACGACACGAAGCTCTCCGGCCGCATCACCAAGGATTCTTTCAGCATGGCGCCGACTTTTGCCGCCATGAGCGTGCTGGGATGGAACGTCATCAAGGTCCAGGAGGGCAACGATATGCAGGCGGTTTACCAGGCGGTCGAGAAAGGCCTGGACCAGGCCCGCGCCAATCCCCGCGCGCCGGTTTGCCTATGGGTCAAGACGATCAAGGGTTACGGCGTCAAAGCGACCATGGAAAGTTCCTCCGGCGGCCACGGCTTCCCGCTTTCCAACGGTGAAAAAATAGTCGATTTTGTCAACGAGATTTATTTTGGGGCGGAAGTTCCGACGGACCTGGCGGCCTGGTCGCTGGCTTTGCGCCGCGGCTGGGAAGAGAAGGAAGCGGCCAAAAAAGCCAAAGCCGCGGCTGCTCCGCCCGCCGCCGCCTCGGCGGTCAAGAAGGACAAGATTCAGGGCGGCCTGGCCAAAGGCGCGGTGCGCGCGGCGCAGGAGGGCCTGCCGGTTTATTCCATTTCCGCCGATCTCGCAGGCTCGACGGGGATGAGCCTTTTTCAGAAAAGTTTTCCAGACCGATTCGTGGAGGTGGGCGTGGCGGAGGCGAACATGATCAGCGTCGGCGCGGGGTTCTCCAAGGCCGGGTTTATTCCCATTGTCGATACCTTCGGCCAATTCGGCGTCACCAAAGGCAACCTGCCCCTGACCATGTCCGCCCTTTCCCAGGCGCCGGTCATTGCCGTTTTTTCCCATGTCGGCTATCAGGACGCCGCCGACGGCGCCTCGCACCAGGCCACGACCTACCTGGCGGCGACCTCGGCCATCCCGCACACCGTTGTCATCGCCTGCGCGTGCGCGGACGAAGCGGAAGCGCTGATGTACGAGGCCATCAAACGCCTGGCCAAAGCCCGCCTCGAAGGCCACGACGGCGCATCGGTCGTCTTTTTTGTCGGACGCGAGAGCTACCCCGTCCGGCTGGTGGAAAATCCCCAATATCATTGGGGCAAGGCGCAGGTATTGGCCAACGGCCATGACGTGGTGATCGCCGCTTGCGGCCCGTTAGTCGGGCGGGCCATGGAGGCGGGCCGCCAGTTGCAAGAGCAAGGTGTGGCCGCGACCGTGATCTCCAATCCGTTCATCAATCAGATCGATGTCGAGACCATCGGCGGCGCGGTAAAGAAATGCGGGGGCCGCATCGTCACCATCGAAGACCACCAGATCATTGGCGGGATGGGGGCGCAAATATCACACGCGCTGGCGCGGGCGGGCATCGTCCATCGCATGCACTCGCTGGGCATTGGCGGGGAATTCGGGCAATCGGCGTGGGTGGCGGAGGATCTTTACCAGAAGAATGGCCTGACCGCGGCCGGGATAGTGAAAGCGGCGCACGGATTGATCAAAGAAACCCGATAGAATGGTGGACCATGCCGTCAACAAACAAATTGTTGCAGGGGCAATTGATCCTGGATGGCGGAAAGCTGCACGGCTCTTTTTTCCACCGCTCGGTCGTGCTGATCTGCCAGCATGATGAGCAAGGGGCATTTGGCCTGATCCTGAACCGGGCAACGGAGAAGAAAGTGGGCCAGGCGCTGGTGGCCAATTTGTCCGAGACGCTCAAGGAGCAGCCTCTTTTCATCGGCGGCCCCGTCCAACCGCAGGCCTTGAGCTACCTCCACAGCGACCAGGACCTGCCCGACGCCAACGTCATGGCCAACTTGAACCTCGGCCATTCCATCGATGAATTGATGGATCTAGGCGAGTCCTTTTCCTCCACGCAGCAGCTCAAATTGTTCGCCGGTTACGCAGGTTGGACAGCCGGCCAATTGGAAAGCGAGATGTCGCGTCATGACTGGCTGGTGCATCCGGCCACGCTGGAGCTGGTTTTCGATCCCGAGCCGGAGCAACTGTGGCGGAAAATCATGAAGCAATTGGACGTCAAGAGCCAGTTGCTGGCGGATTCGCCGGATGATTTGTCATGGAATTAGACCAGGATATTCCCGTCATGTCCACTCCCGCCCCGCAATCCAAGACCAAGGCCGCGATCATTAAAATCTGTGTCTTGACTGTGCTCGGCGTGAGTCTTGGCGCGGCCCAAGGCTGGGAGTCGTCCCGGCATTACAAGACCGCGCAGCCGGCCGGTTTTCACCGCGGTGTTTGGCACGGCATTTTGATGCCAACCGCGTTGCCGGGTCTGCTGCTGGGAAATGATCTGCCGATTTACGCGCCGAACAACTCGGGCCGCCCCTACAATATCGGTTTCATCATGGGCATCAATTTTTGCGGCACGGTGTTTTTCAGCATCGGTTTCTGGCAGCCGCGCCGCTCCCGTTCAGTAGAGGCCGCCGCAAAAAATCTCAATAACGCTTAAAACCCCGCCGCCCCAGTAACAGTTTGGCGCGAAGGTGAAGGCCCGCTGATTCCGGTCAAAGATGAGTTTGACCGCGTGGGCCGGTATATTCGGATCGTAGGCTTCAAATTCGATGTTTTGCTCCGATTCGGTGAACCCATACAGCACGATGCCATGATTGATGGTGATGCGGGGAAAGCGGAACAAATGGACGAGCGACACCCCGCGCCGCTGAAGCGAGCGCACCAATTTTTGCGCGATGCCGGCCTGATGCCGTTTCGAGACCGGGAAAACCATGCGCCAGTGGCTGCGCAGAAAATAGGATTGCCACGCGGCGCCACATTCCTCTTTGAGCAGCCGTTCGTGCGCCTGGCTGAACGAACGCAATCCGTCGAAACCGGGAATCACGATCCGGGCCGCCTCCGCGCAGGGCTGGCGCGGATTACGGGAGACGACTTGGCGGATGAGTTTCCGGTAAGTCGGCGCATCCACCGCCGGCAACGCCCGGTCAAATCTGGCGTGATCAAAAAATTGCCGCGTCGTGCGCGCCAGCACGAAGCATCGATGATAATAAGCGGCCGGCGGATCGGCCTTATGAATGGTCATCGCGCCAGTCACCGGGTCGAAATGATATTCCCACACCAGCTCGTGCGCGAACGCAAAGGCGTCGCGTTCAAATCGAAAACTGCGGACGGGATATTCCGCCAGCGTCGTCATTTCTTTTCGACAGGATTAGTGCCGCTCAAGGTGAGTTCGGCCGATAACACTTTTGTGTCGGCGATGAACGCAGATACTTCCGCCTGAATCAGAGACCCCAAGCGGCCGCTGATGACCGCTTTGACGCGGAGGGTTTCCCCTGGCCGGGCCGAGCCGAGGATTTTGACGTTTCGCAGCGCGGTCAATTTCAAATAGGGCAGGGATGGATTGGCCGGGTCTTCCTGCGCCACCATGCCGGCCACTTGCGCGCCGGCTTCCACCAGCAAAACGCCGGGAAGAATGGGTTCACCCGGAAGATGACCGCGCAGATAGAACTCGTCGCCGCGCACGTGGTATTCGCCCACGCCTTCCTGGCCCGGCGTGAGGCTCAACATCCGGTCCACGAAACGAAATTCAGGACCGTGCGGCAGCGATTTGATGGCCAGTTGCAGGAGATCGGGATTGGTGCTCATGGCTTCAAGGGTTCGACCATCTTGCAGTCCGGCGGGAGATTCGTCCCAAACAACACCGGATCCATCGGCAGGTTCAGCACCACGTTGGTGAAATCATTCCGCAGGGTCGAACCGTCGGCGAACCTCATCTCGGTGGCGGCAATGCGGAAATCGTTGGTGTGAAAACCGATCATAATTTCCGTGATGAATTTGCGGGCGGCATCGCTCCGGGGCTGGAGCAGCATTTGCAGAGTGGAATTTGTCTCAGTCGCGGAGAGCAAACGGAAATGTTGCTCCATCGTGGCCCGGTCGCGTGGCAGACTGGCGTCCAGCATGGCCAGCGCGTCCTTGATCGGGCCGGCGGGAACGCCCTCGAGGGCATATTTTTCCGCGCGCTTGAGCCGCGGATAAACGATGAGCAATTGCTCCGGCCGGCGCACCACGATCGTTTGCGCGGGCTGGCCCAATTCCCAGCGGAATTCACCCGGCTTGACCCAGACCTTGCCGGCGGATACCAGCGGCTGGGCCAGCACCTTGAGCGAACGGGTTTGGATAAAATCGGCGGACCAACTTTGAAGATTGGTCTGCACCGCGAACCATTTGTTAAATTGTTCATCGGAACCGGCGGCATAAGCAACCGCCGCCGTCAGGCAGAGCGAGATGCAAACGCATCGCCGCCAAGCCCGGAAAAGGCCGGTCAATGGCCTTTCGGCCAAATGGGGGTGAACTGGTACCATTGATCCAGATTCTTGCGAATTTCCGGCTCGAATGCACGCAAGATTTGCTGGGTCAATTGACGCCGCGCCTCGCGGCTGCCCAATTCCTTGCGGTCATAAACGAACTCCGGCAGCACTTTCACGGCATACCCATCAGGCCGCCGCACAATCGTCACCCCGATCAGCGCGCATCCCGAAGCCCGCGCCAGTTCCGCCGCCGCCGGCGAGGCCTCGAATGGATGTCCGAAAAATTCCACCGTGACTCCGCCCCGATCCGGCGGGCGGTCCAGCGACAGCGCCAAATCGGCGCCAGCCTGAAGCTTTTTGATGACCTCCACGAAAGCAAAACTGTCCCGGCCGATGATCAACGTGTCCACTCCGTAGCGCGCGCGCGACGCGCTGCGCAATTCGGTCAGGCCATCGTCAGGTTCGGCCTGCGTGAGAATAGTCAAACGAATGCCCAATTGAGTCAACAAGAGTCCGCCGTGCTCCCAATTGCCCAGATGCAGGGTGATCAACAGCGCGCCGCGTCCGCGTTGCCGGGCGTCGTGGATGATGCGCAATTCTTCAGGATTGGTCAGCCAGTTTTGCACCGGCTGGCCGCTCTCGACGCGCCACAAATCCACCATTTTGGCGGCGAATTTACGATGGATCGCCCGGGCGGTTTTTGCGGCGGCGGCCCGGTCTCCGCCTAACACGGGCAGAAGATTTTGCGCCACCACTTCGCAGCGGCGGCGTTGAAAAAGCAGATACAATTCGGCCGGTATCACGAGGCATTGTTTGGCCAGTCTTTCCGGCAAAATCCGCGCCACTGCCAGTCCAAGCCGCCAAAAGCCGGCGCGATAAAAGGCCGGCGATTTTTGCTTTTGAATTTTAGAGTTGCGGCTGGCCCACAGCCACCAGGCGGGAAGGAGAAAGACCGAAATCAGCATGTTGGCGCCGATGCCCGCCGCGCACACTTTGCCCAGGCTGGCCATGCCCGGATTGCTGGACCAGCCCAGCGAACCGAACCCGGCCACAGCCGTCGCGCCGCACAACATCAACGCCCGCCCGACGGAACGCCGGACGGCGACAAGATCGCCGCCGTGACGGCGCAGAGCCAGTTGGATGAAAAGGGTGTAATCAACGCCCGTCCCCAGCATCAGCGGCAGCGCCATCAGATTCATTAAGTTCCAACTCCAGCCTGCCAGCGACATGGTGGCCAGCAGGCAAAGTCCGCTCAAAGCCAACACCGCCAAGCCGAGCAGAATCTCCGTCGTCCGGCGAAAAGCCAGCCAGAGCGAAAGCAGCACCAGCACGATCATCGGCGCCACCACTATCCCCATTTTTGCCTGCACGCGTTTCAAGGTCGCGCTGCCAAGCAATTCCCAGCCGGAAAGAAAGGCGCCCTTGTGGGACAATTGCGTGGACAAGTCCATCAGCCCCATCGCCTCCACCTTGTTGGTGGCGGGATAAATCAGACCCATCACCAAACATTCCTCCGGCGTCCGCGCGACGAATCGTTTCAGCAGCCATTGGCTGACGTGATTGGTCGGCCAAATCACGTTGGTGCTGGCGCCGGCTCTGGCCCAGACCCGCACCAGTTGCTCCGTCAGCACGAGGGCGTTGGTGTTAAAGCCCGCGCCCAACGCCGCGTCGTGCAGGAGCGGGCCTTTCTTGCCCAAAATGGCGGACGCTTGCCGGTTGGCGGCTTGATACTCCGCGCGCGGCCACAAGGCGTCGGGCAATAAATAGCGCCCGATAAGGCGATTCGACACCGCGCCGTCCAACAAATCTTTCGCCTGCGAAAGACGCTGATAAACTTGAGCTTCGTCTCGCCCGGAAATAATCAGCCAGATCGGTTGCGCCGGCAATCCGAGTTGGGTCGTCATTTCGTCCAGCGTCCCCTGCGCCTCGCCGAGATGCGGCTGGAGGGCGTTTCCGCTGCGGTCGAGTCCCGGTTGTTTAACGCAAAGCACCGCCCCCGCGGCCAGCAGAATCAAACATGTCAACCACAACGAGACGCGGCGGGAACGTTGCTCCGAGGGCGCGATTCCAACCAGGGGCGGTTCCTGAGAGGCGATGAAAAAGTTCCACCAACGGAATGGAGATTGCGCCGGATTCGCTTTCCGGCGGCCGGGGAACAGCGGCGGCAGATAGATCATCACCATGACCAAGGCCGCCACGCCGATGCCGATGGCCACCAAGGTGCCGAGTTGGGCCAAGCCGGGCAGCCCTCCCAGGTTCAAGACCAGGAAGGCGCTCATCGTGGTGATGGCCGCCCATAGAATACTTGGCGCAATTGCCCGCCGGATTTCCGGCACGGTCATGGCCGGATGCGCCAGCGCTTCCTGATAATGAACGACGGCATAATCCACCGCCAAGCCTAACAAGATGGCGGCAAAGCCCATGCTGACCACGCTGATCGTCCCCAGCACCAACCCGCCCAGCGCCAGCGTCGCAATTAGAATAACTCCCAGCAAGGCCAGCAACCACGCCATCGGCCACAATCGCCGGTGCGTGAGCCAGAACAACAACGCGATGATCATCGAAGTTCCGACGATCGAATGGCTCATGTCGTGCTGCATGCTGGTGGCGATTTCCTCCACGAAAACCGGACGGCCCGTAAGACGAACCACCACGCCCTTCCAATCTTCCTTCGATGGCCCGGTTTTCATTTCGTCCATGACGGCGTGAATGGACTTCAACCAGCTTTCGCAAGATCGGTAGCTGGTCAAATCCACGGCGGATTGCACATACAAGAGCCGGAATTTTCCGTCCGAGGAGGCGAACATCTGCTGCCCCTGTCCATGGGCAGGCTGCTCAGATTGGTCAGCGCCGGCATGGTCAACAAGTCGAAGGGATCGAACGAGCGGCGCGCCAGATCAAGCGGCGAGACGGACGTGGCGAGCAACTCTTTGGTCCTGTCCAGCACGGGCGTGAGTTGGTCAGGAGCCAGACGGTTGGTCAGGGCGCCGAAAGATTCCGGCGTTTGGTTGATCCACAGCCAGCCCAACAATTCACCCAATTGTTCCGGCGTTTCCATCCAGGGCGGCTGCCAGGTCACTTCTTCGACCAAATTGGTCTGTTGTCGCAGACGCTCCGCCAGTTTGCCTGCCAGCCGCTCCGCCTGCTCCGTTTCCGGCGCGCGGAGAGTGACGATCAACTCGCGGGCATTGGCGAAGTGCTCCTGGTAAAGTTTCAGACCTTGAACCGTCGGCTCGTCCGGCGGCAACAGGTCGAGGATGTCCGCGCCAAAACGCAGCCGCACCAGGCCGAGGCCGACCGCCAGGGCGAGCAAGGCCCACCACCAACGTCTCAGGAATAAGCTCACGGCGAAAGAAAACCTTCCACGGTTTCCCCCGTGCGGGTGTTTTCCAGCCGCCAGCCGCCGTCCGCTTTGCGCTCAAAATGCAAAGACGACGGAAGCGGCTTCCCCGCCAGCGCCGCCGGCAGATAAAGCCAGGCAAACCGGGCCGGCCCGGGTCCGCGCCCGGTGAAATGCATTTGACGCTGCGGAAACGAAATAAGCCAGGCCGTGGAAGTGGTCTGAGCCGAGAGTATGGACATGGGCGTTTTATCAAACTGAATCAAGCAACTTCCATCCGCGTGGCTGGCCAAAACAAGGTCGCCGCCAAATTCCGGCAGGCCGCGCTTGGGCCGCCAGAGCGCCTGGCCTTGTTGGACGTGCCAGCCGGGACCGGAAGCCGTGAATAGAGTTCGGGTGGCGGTTTGGCAACCGCAGAACAGGACGAGGGCGGCCAACAAAGCTGTCGTTGTTCGTGTCACTATGCAATTTTTGTCCGGCATTCTGCTCGCAACCTGAGCGGCAAATCAATTAACATCTCATCCAATGGGCGTTCACACCATGTCCTGCGACGTGCTGGTCGTTGGCGGAGGACCGGCCGGCCTTGCGGCCGCCGCCGCGGCGGGACGCTCCGGCGCGCGCGTGGTGCTGCTGGAACAATACGGTTTTTTGGGAGGCGCTGCCACTGCCTCGCACGTCGGCGCCGTTTGCGGTCTGTATCTGCGCGAGAGCAGGAAGGCCCAGCCGATCATGGTCGCCGGAGGTTTTGTGCGAGAATTCGCCGCCCGCCTGCAGGGTGCTTCCGGCCTGCATCCGCTGCGGCTCGAGGCCGGGCTTTGGGTGTTGCCTTTTTCCGTGGCGGCTTTTGCGCGAGTCGCCGACCAGGTCGTCAGCGAGTCTGGCGATGTCACCGTGGTGCTGCACGCCACGGTCTCGGAGGCGGTGGCTGAAGGCAGGCGGCTTATGCGAGTTCGCGCGCTGGCCTGGAACGAGCCGCTGGTGATCAGCCCAGGCATGGTGGTGGACTGTAGCGGCGAAGCGACGGCTGCGGCCCTGGCCGGGGCCAACGCGGAAAACGGCGCTGCCGATCAGGCTCCCGCCTTGATTTTCACTCTGGAAAATACCGATCCGAACCTGGCCGAACGAGGCTTGCTTGAGGTGCGCCGCGCCTTGCGCGGGGCTGTCGAGACGGGTCGTCTGCCTGCCCTCTGCGAACGGCTCGCTTTGGTTCCAGGCCCAAACGTCGAGGGCCGCCTCACCCTCAAACTAAACCTGGCGCCCAACGACCTTGCTCGCCCCCTCTGGCAGCAAGTCACGGCTTGGGAACGCGAGGCCCGCGCTCTTATTCCCGAACTCCTGCGTTTCCTCGTCGAGTGCGTCCCGTCGTTCAGCAAGGCGCGCCTTGGTTCCATCGCGCCTCAACTCGGCATCCGCTGCGGCCGCAGGCTCCGGGGGCGCGTCCGATTGGAAGATGAGGACGTGCTGGGCGTCCGAAAATCCCCGGCGGGAGTTGCCCGCGGTTGCTGGCCGATGGAACGCTGGGGCCGCGCTGCACGGCCGGAATTAACCTTTCTGAACGAGGGTGACTACTATGAGGTTCCGCTTGGTTGTTTGCGTTCGGCGGACCTGGACAATGTGCTGGCGGCAGGCCGCTGTTTCTCGGCCGCCGCTGGCGCCATGAGTTCAGCCCGCGTCATCGGCACCGCGCTGGCCACGGGTTGGGCGGCCGGAACCGCCGCCGCCTTCCAGCAGCAGGGAAGGCCGGAGGAGGAGGCGGTGGGGTTCATCCGCAGGCAAACAGAGCAGGATGGGGGCTAGGCCAAAAAGCCGCGGACGAATGCAAAAAATGGTTTGCTTAATCCAAGAAATGGTTTGCAAAATCCCGAATGCCGCCTAAAATAACCTCAAACATGGGTGAGGAAGTCACTATCTGTGCTTGGTAAAGGAGTTGAATGAAGTTGATAAATAATATGAAGAATACGAGATTCCAATTGACGAATTCTGGCTGCGCCAGAGGGAAAAAGCGATTGCAGGCGTTCACCTTGATCGAACTGCTGGTAGTCATCGCGATCATCGCCATTTTGGCCGCCATGCTGCTCCCGGCGCTGACGAGAGCCAAAGGCGCGGCCATGAAAACGCAATGCATGAACGGCATGAAGCAGCTCGGCTTGGGCATCGCTATGAGTGCCGATGACCGCAAACAAACTTACGTGCCCGCCGCATTGGAAGCCCAAAGCCCCATGGATGGTGGGCCTCACAGTTGGGACAGTTGGATTGATCGCTATATTGGTGGCACCTGTGACTTGTGGCAACTGACTGCGGGATGGCAGCCTATTGTGAGCTTAGGCCATGGCGCGGCTCCCAAGATCATCGTCTGCCCTGCCGATGATACTCCCCTCACCCAAGCTAACGGCGTGCCAGGCGGCGCCGGTATGAACAAATTCTCGCGCAGGAGTTACTCGATGGTTGATTGCGGCACCTCTTCGCAAGGCACCGGCGGCACTTGCACCGCCTACCCGAATTGCATGCCGCCATGCTACCCGCCGCTGCCCCCCGTCTTAAAAGGAATCGGCATATACTGGCAGGAGGCAGACCAAAATCGTGACACTGGCAAAGGCATAGACTTAGAAGCGCCAGGTTATCCGACCAGGATTGTCCAGGATCCCTCGGGATCAATCATGATCTGCGAACATCCTGACACCGATAACGCCGCGGGAAATGCTTGGCAGTCCACTTGCTCAACACCCACCAATGTGGGGGGAGCTTACGGAGGTTCAGCCCAAATCAATCTGGATGATTTGCAGAACCAGGGAGCCAAGGTTTATAAGTCTCACGGGAATAAGTTCGTCTATCTTTTTCACGACAATCACGCCCAGTCGTTGAGCTACCAGCAAACACTCGGCCCATTGAAGAATAACACCATCGCCCAAGCTGTCGCAGGGAGCGTGCATGGAATGTGGACGGTAAAGGCGGGAGATTAGTCGCAAGACTTCGGTAGCCAATTATTGTTCTCTGCCAGGCAGGGCCGCGTTGCGTCGCGGCCCTTTTTTCTTCCCAGTTCGCGGCCTATTTATTCAGGGCGGCGGCGCAGCGCCGCCCTACCCATAAGGTTTAGAGTGTGGACAGTCATGCTCTAATCTTTTTCCCATACTCAGGACGTCATCCACGGAAAAACCGAGGCGCCGGTAAAACTCAATGACACCGTGGTTGGAAGTCCGAATCTGCAAATTGATCTTCGGACAGCCTGCCTCGCGAAGCAGACGCTCCGCCTCCGCGACGATGGCTCGCGCCAGCCCGTGCCGCTGGTGCTCTGGCGCCACCGCCAAATAGTTGAGCCATCCGCGATGGCCTTCATAACCAGCTACCACACACGCGACGATCCGGCCATCAAGCACGCCCACCAGAAATAAGTCGGGCCTCACCCTGAGCTTGCGTTGAATATCTTTGTGCGGGTCGTTCCACGGCCGAAGCAAGTCGCATCGCCGCCACAGCGCAACAACGGCCTCCTCATCTTGTGGCTGGAATGGTCGAATTTGCATGAGCGCGCTGTCAACGTTTGTCTTTGGGCCGATAATCGCGGGTGTCCAGGCAGGCATCGTAAGTTATGCGGTCAATCTTAATCCAATCCGTGCCGTTAATGCCCCGCCGACTTTGGCTGGCCGGGCTGGCGGGAAAAGCCGAGGCCATTTTGAGCCAGCGATTTTGCTGCCGTGCGATCTCTCGGATTTCGTCAGCCACTTCCGACAGGTCCTGATCCTGGCTCATCACCAAAGCAATGTCATAGGCTCCCTTGTACGCCAAACTTACGATGTCCAAGGCAAGACGCACATCCACCCCTTTTTCCTGTCCCACTAAAAACGTATGGGATTGCCGATTCGGCAGGCGGATAGTTTGGTTGCGATAGCGCAGAGGCCGGGAAAAGACGCAAACATTCTGTCGCCCCATTTGCGCCAGTTTGGCTGTCCAAAAGTGGTTCCAGAAGGCGTTGTCGGCAGCATCCGGAATGCCTGAGTAGAAGCGAACCTGATCGATGCGCCAACCCCGCGCCGTGCAAAGTGATGCCGCCAACGCCGAAACGTCGTAATTTGGGTAATTGTAACCAAAAGCATTCTTTGCCGCGTAGAAAAGATTCTGGCCGTCAACGAAGGCAATTGCGCGTTTAACTTGGGGTTCCGTTAGCATGTCAAAAGAAATAACCCCATCCGAGGCCGTTTCCGGCGTGTCGGACGGGGAGTAGATAAAATTTCCGCAATCCGTACCTACGAGTAATATCCCCATCCGTTCTGTTTTTGTCAACCGTCGATTTTGATTGAGGAGCGGGGGAATTGGCGGGCGAGGATTTTTTCGGGGGTGGCTTCCCAGAATTCTCCGGGGATGTTCTGGCCGGCGCTCAAATAACGTATCGGCAGGCCGGCGCCCAGGGTCAGGTTCCAGAGCTTGCCCCAGTGGGCTTCTTCATCCAAATGGCTGATGATTAAATCTTCCAGCGGCAAAACCGAGAAGGCGCGCACTTGAGAAAGCAGGACGTTGATGTCGTAAGCGCCGTTCAAGACAAGATGGATGTGGGGCGAACCCAGGCGCGTCAAGTGCCCCGACAATTCCCGGATGGCCAGCGGGTTGCGCCAATCCACTCCGGGCAAATCAATGAAGCCAATGTCTTCGGATAGATCGCGACCGTTGGAGGTCCAGCAACGCTCCACTTCCGCGTTTAGAGCCTCGCCGTGGACGCTGAGGAACTCGGCGGTGTTGGCGGTGGCGCTGTCCAGGCGCCAGACGCGGGCCAAACGGCCTTCGACCAGCGTGGTTTGCGTCAGCCATTTGCACAAAAGGGTTGTTTTGCCCGAGCCGGCGGGGCCGATCAGCGCGTGCGAGGAATGCGGGCCGACGGCGTAGGGTGTGCGCCAGGTCCGGGCCAGTTGCCCGCGGGCCAGGCTGATCTCCTCGGCCAGACTGGACGGAGGGAGTTCGCCGTGCGCGGATTTCAAAGCGTCGAGGACGTGTTGCGCGTGCAGCGGAAGAAGGCCGGTTTTTTGCAGGAGGGCGGCGACACGCCAGCCGCTGTTGTTTAAATCGACTTGCTGTTTGATCTCCTCCAGTTCCTGGCGGAATCCGGCCAGAGCTTCATTGACAGGCGCGGCGGCGGGCGGGGCCGGCGGTTCCGGGCGGTAGGCGATGACCTCGATCATCGGCTTTTGCCAGAAGCGGGCCAAGCCGGGCGCCTTGATCGGACGGACATTGAGCACGACGGCGTCGGGGCCAAGGCGGGCGCGGATTTGCGCGACAGCTTCCTCCGGGGAAGCGGCGACGAAGGGAACGGGTTGGATGGCCGGGCCGCTCATATTATTCCAGGCACGGGATAATGCCGCTGCTCTGGATTTCGACGCGCGCGGGCACTTCCGTGTAGGACAGGACCGTCAGTTCGGCGAAGGTCGTTTCAAAGAAACGGCGGAAGGCCAGGCGAATCTGCGGGGCGCATAACACCACCGGCGGCTGGCCGGCGCTGAGGAGTTGTTGCAGGCGCTGCGATAAAGTATCGACGACGTGCCGGGCCAGTTTCGGCTCCATGGTGAGGGAGATTTCAGTGGTTGTCTGGCGCACGCCCTGGGCGATCTGCTGTTCCAGGCGCGGGTCCAGGGTGATGGCCTGCAAGCCGCCTTTCTCGCTTTGATAGGGTTTGACGATTTGTGAGCCAAGGGCGCGGCGGGCGCACTCGGAAAGCTCGTCGGGATTCTTGGTCGTGCTGGTGTAATCGCTGACCTTTTCCAGGATGCCGGCCAGGTTGCGAATGGAGACGCCTTCGGCCAGAAGATTTTGCAGGATGCGCTGGACTTGCCCGACGTTCAACTGGGAGGGAATCAATTCGGTCACGACCGTCGGATGGGTGGTCTTGAGATTGTCCAGGAGGTTCTGCACATCCTGGCGGCTGAGGATTTCGTGGCAATGGCGCTTGACGGTTTCGGAAAGATGGGTGACGAGGACGGAGGGGGCATCGACGACCGTGTAACCGGTGATTTCGGCGTTCTTGCGTTCGGGTTCGGCGATCCAGGTGGCCGGGAGCTTGAAGACCGGTTCGATGGTGGGCAGGCCCTTGAGCACGACTTTGCTGTTGGAGGCGTTCATGGCCAGCCAATGGCCCGGCATCAACTCGCCTTCCACGATGGGATTGCCTTTCAAAAGGAATCGGTAGTGGTTGGAATCCAACTGCAAATTGTCGCGCAGGCGAATGGGGGGGATGATGACGCCCATTTCCTGGGCGAAGGTTTTGCGCACGCCGGTAACGCGTTCGAGCAAATCGCCGCCTTTGCGAACATCGGCCAGAGTGACCAGGCCGTATCCGAGTTCGATCTGGAGGGTGTCCAGGTTCAGAAGCGTTTCCAATTTGTCCGGCGAGGCGGCCTGGCCTTTGCCCGTGGTGGCTCCGGAAGTTTCCGCCTGGACGGCGGCGGCCTTGACGGCCTGCTGCTCTCCCTTGAGATTATAGGCCAGGAAGCCGCTCATGCAGGCCAGCAGCAGGAAGGGCAGCATGGGCAAGCCGGGCACCAGCGCAAACACCCCGAGCATGATCGTCAGAATGGTCATCACTTTGGGGTAGGAAAGCAATTGCTTCGTCAACTCGTTGCCCAATTCCTCCTTGGCCGCGGCGCGCGTGACCAGGATGCCGGCGGCGACGGAAGTGATCAGCGCGGGGATTTGCGAAACCAAACCGTCGCCGATGGACAACAGAGTGAAACGTTGCAGCGCCTCATTGACCGTCATCCCCTTTTGCATGATGCCGATGGCAAAACCGCCCAGCACGTTGATAAGCGTGATGAGGATGGCGGCAATGGCATCGCCGCGGACGAATTTGCTGGCGCCGTCCATGGCCCCGTAAAAGTCGGCTTCCTGTTCGACGGAGCGGCGGCGAGTGCGGGCCTCCGTTTCGTTGATCATGCCGGCGTTCAATTCGGCGTCGATCGCCATTTGCTTGCCGGGCATGGCGTCCAAGGTGAAACGGGCCGCCACTTCGGCGATGCGCCCGGCGCCCTTGGTGATGACGATGAAATTGATGAGGACGAGAATCAAGAAGATGACCAGGCCGACGACGTAATTGCCATGCACGACGTAGTTGCCGAAAGTTTCGATGATATGGCCGGCATAACCATCCAGCAGAATCAACCGGGTCGAAGCGATGTTGAGCGAAAGCCGGTAGAGGGTGACAAAGAGCAGCAAAGTGGGGAAGCCGGTGAATTCGGCCGGTTCCTTGACGTAAAGGATGGAAAGCAAAATGAGCAGGGAGAGCGCGATGCTGGTGGCCAGGAAGCAGTCCAACAGCAGCGGATGAACGGGCAGGATCATCAGCAGGATCGTGCCGAACACTCCGCCAATCAGGAGGACATCGCCATTCTTGAAGAGGCGAGCCAAGTTTGATTTGCCCGGTTTAGACTGTGCCATTGCGTTTAAGTTTTCCTACAAGTTTTGCTCGCGATAATACCGATAGGCATTGACGCGATAGACCCAGGCCAGTATTTCGGCCACGGCGGCATATAACTGAGCAGGAATCTCGCCACCCACGCGGCCATATTTAAACATCAGGCGCGCCAGGGCCTTGTTTTCGATCACAGGCACCTGGTGGTCCTTGGCAATCTGCCGAATCTGGAGAGCATTGAGGCGGATGCCCTTGGCCACGATTTGCGGAGCTTTCATCGTCTTGCGGTCATAGCGAAGGGCGATGGCGATGTGGGTTGGATTTGTCACAACTACGTCAGCCTTAGGCACTTGCGCCAGCATCTTGCGTTTGCTCATGGAGAGGCGGCGCCGGCGTATCCGCGCCTTGATGCCGGGGTCGCCCTCCGCGTTCTTGGATTCCTCCTTGACCTCTTCCTTGGTCATTTTGAGGTCCTCCTTATTCTGCCATAATTTGTAGCCGTAATCAGCCGCCGCCAAAACAACCAGCGAGACCCCTACCTGAATAACGATCTTGAAGGAAGAATCTGCCATGAAGGAGGCAATCCTTGCCACATCGACCGAGGAGGAGAAAATCGGGTCGGACAGGATCTTCTGGATGACGTTGTAACAGAGGAGGATGATGACCGAGAGCTTGACCGCGCCTAAGCCGGTGGCCACGGCCGAACGCGTGGAAAAGAGCCGTTTTATGCCTTCCACGGGATTTAATCGATCCCAGTTGATGCCCAGAGCATCGGTGGAGGTGCGAAAATGGGTTTGCAACCCCCCAGCCAGCAAACCGCCGGTGACAGTGGCCGCCATGACCGGCCAGACGCAATGGCCGAGCAGGAGCACGGAGGAGATGGCCAGGCCTTGCATGGCGTCCAAAGTGATAGGCGTGTCGTGCAAATGGCCCAGCGTCAATGTGCAGTTTTCGGACATGGCGCGCCAACTTTCCCGGCCTGAAAAACCCAGAGCCAGCAGCGCGCCGCCCAGAACAAAGACCGTTTGCACCTCCGGGCTGCGGGCGATCTGGCCTTTGTTGATCGCCTCCTCCAGGCGCTTGCCCGTCGGTTTCTCTGTCTTTTCGCCGGTTTGCTCGCTCATGGGAATGAAAGTCCGCCGCTAACGGAGAGTTTGGGCCACCCGCATCATGTCCTCCGGCAAATGGCGCAGATAATTCATGATGTGTTCCGACATTAAATCCAACGTCAGCCCAAAAACGCTCAGGCCGATCAGCGGCCGCACGGCGAAGCTCTCGGCGAAGACATTCATCTGCGGCACCGCCCGTCCCAGCACGGCAAAAACAAGCGAAATAATGAACGAGACCGCCAGCAGTGGCGCGGACATTTGCAAGGCGACGGCGAAGATGCCCCCGGTGCGGGCGATCATGTCCTTGACGGCCGCTTGTGAAAGATGGGCGGCGCCGATGGGCAGAATGGCGTAAGTCTTCTGAAAGCCAATGAGCATCCAGTGATGCATGTCCAGGCTCAACCAAAGCATGGCCGCAAGGTAATAGAGCATCAGGGACACCGTCGTCGATTGGGTGTCGGTCAGAGGATTCATCCCCGGCGGCATGGCCAGGCCGATTTCCGCGCTCATGACGCTGCCGGCGATTTCGAGGGCGAAAAAAATCATCCGGCAGGTAAAACCGATGATCAATCCCAGCCCGATCTCGACCGCCATCTGGCCGGCCAATCCCCAGAAATCGGCGGCCTGGACCGCGGCGGCGGGCAAGGTGGTGGCGACCATGCCGGCCAATAGCGCGCCCAGGGCCAGGCGAAGTTGCACGGGAAAATTACGAGCCGAAAAAACGGGAAAAACCGACAACATGGCACTGGCGCGCAAAAACACCATCAGCCAGTTGGTAAGGTTCATCATGGCGAGCGATCATTGGACCATCTGGGGCATTTTGCCGATCATGCCGGCGGCGAATTCCACCATGGTGCGCAGCATCCAGGGCATGAGCAGAATCAGCAGGGCGACAATGGCCAGGACTTTGGGGACAAAGGTCAGCGTTTGTTCCTGGATGGAGGTGACCGACTGGAAAAGGCTCACCGCCAGCCCAACGATCATGGCCGTGAGCAAAATCGGCGTGGCCAGGGCCACGGCGGTGGTCATCAACATCTTGAGCAAATCTGTGGCTAAGGCGGCATTCATATCAGGTGGCGAAACTTTGGATGATGGAACTGACCACTAGATGCCAGCCATCGACCAAAACGAACAACAGGATTTTCAACGGCAGCGAAATGGTCATGGGCGGCATCATCATCATCCCCATGCTCATGAGCACGGTGGCGACGATAAGGTCGATCAAAATGAACGGCAGAAAGAGCAGGAAACCCATCTGGAAGGCGGTGCGCAACTCGCTGATGATGAAACCGGGAATGACCACCTTCAACGGCAGCTTGTCCACCGAGGTCGGCCCCAGGCGCGCCAGCACGGCGAACAGTTCCACGTCCTTGGGCCGCGCCTGTTTGAGCATAAAGGAGCGAATCGGCCCGGAGGCCCGATCCAGCGCTTCCTCGCTGGTGATTTCTTTGGCCCGGTAAGGCTCCAGCGCCTCGTGGTCGATCTTTTCCCACACCGGCGCCATGATGAAAAAAGTCAAGAATAAGGAAAGCCCGATCAGGATTTGGTTGGAGGGGGAGCCTTGCAGCGAGAGCGCCGAGCGCACGAACGAGAGCACGATGACGATGCGCGTGAAGCAAGTCATCAGCAGTATAATCGAGGGCGCCAGCGTCAGCAGCGTCATCACCGCCAGCACTTTCATCGCGCCATCGACATCCACCGGCTGGTTCAACCCGTTAAGGCCGATGTTCAAGCTCAGGTTGCCGCTGTTGTTTTGGGCTTGCAGGCCAGCCGTCCCGGCCAGAAGCAGAAGCACCGTCAGAAGGCTGAGGCCAATAAAGGAACGTTTGGGGCCGGGCATTTTCATGGTTTGCGGGTCAGCACCCGTTGGAAAGCCTCGGCGAAACTCATTTGCGGCGATTCTTTGGGCGGCGCTTCCTCGGCGGACGGCAGATGACTGAGCAAGGTGACGCCCGCGCCGGAGGAAGCGATGAGCAGGCGCTGCTGCTCGTAGCCGACGACGTAAATGGCCTGGCGCTGTCCCAGGGAGCGGACTTCCAGCACGTTGAGCTTGGGGGTGGCGCCTTTGCGCAAGGCCAGGCGCTGCCAGTTTTTGAACAGCCAGACCCCGGCCAGAAAGATCGCCAGCACCACCACCAGCGCGCCCACCACGCGCAGCAGCGACGCGCCCATGTCAGGCAAGGCGCTGGATACAGCGAGGTTGTTGGTCACGGAGTGGCTCCGAATAATTCGGTGATCTTGACGCCGTAGCAGTCGTTAACCACGACGACTTCGCCGCGGGCGATCTGCTTCTGATTGGCGTAGAGGTTGACCGGATGCTGCGCGGCCTGGTCCAATTTGACAACCGAGCCGGGGGCCAGTTGCAGGACCTCCCGCAGAGGCATCTGGCAGGAGCCAAGCTCGATGGTCAATTTGACCCGCACGTCCAGGAGCATTTCCAGATTGGGCGGAGATGTAACTTTTGCGTCCATAAAATCAAGGTTTTGCGGGCTGAGTCAACTCGACGGCCCAATGGCCGGCCACGGTGCCGAGGCGTCCGTTGAATTTCGACATCTCGCCCAGGCGCAGGCAAACTTGCTGCGCCAGTTGCGGGCTGACTTGCAGCACGTCGCCCAGCTTCAAGTGCAGCAGGTCGCGGGCGGTTAGTTCCAGGCCCTGCCATTCGGCCGTCACCGGCACGGTGACGTCGTCCAGGCCGCGGTTCCATTTAACGGCCGCTGCGGGTGTGGGCGCGGGGGTTTCCGGCGCCGGTTCGGATCCGCCGCAAAGCTGGCGCAGGCACGGCTCCAGGGCGGCGTAGGGAAAGGCCAGTTTAATTTGCCCGGCGCAAGCGCCCAACTTGGCCTCAAGAGCCAGGGTCAGCATGTTGGTCTGAGGCGGAGCGGTCTGCAAAAAGCGGCCGCTGGATTCGCAGCCCAGCACCGAGGGCTTCAAAGGTTTGACCACCGCCCAGTTATTGCACCACTCCTCCAGGACAATCTGCACGATCTGGTCCAGCAGCGCCTGCTCGATTTGGGTCATCTCCCGCTCCGCCTGTTCGAGGCGGCCCGCTCCGCCCATCAGGCGGTCCACAATCGCCAAGCCCAGGCGGAGGGGGATTTCCAGCACGGAGACGCCGCGCAACGGTTCGGTCTTAAAGAGCACCAAATGCGTCGGCGCGGACCAGCCGGCGGTCAGTTGCTGGTAGGAAACAATCTGGATGCCGGCCAGGGTGAGCGGAAATTCGCAGCGCAAAAACAGCGCCACGCGCGCCTCCATGGCGTTGAGAAACTGCGTCTCGTGCGCCCGCAGTTTGCGCATCTGGCGCGGCGACAGAAGGGAGGAATGGCGGAAATCATGCGGCTGCAAGGCCGGCGCCGCGGGAGCGGGAACAGGGGCCTCGGGAGCGGGTGGCGGATTGGGGGCGTCGCTCATTGAATGGCCAATTCGGTAATGTAAATCTCTTTAATGAAAGAGCCGCCCAGCGCGTTATTGAACACGGTCAACAACTCGGCGCGAATGACGTTGCGCGCGCCGGGTTTTTCGAGATCGGAAATGGTCTTGGTGGAGAGCGTGCCGTTGGCCAGATCCAGCAACTGGTCTTTGTTGAGATCGATTTTGCCCTTCATATTCTCGTCCGTGCCCACCAGCGTGACGCTGGTCATCAGGTAACGGGTGCCCATGGTCCCGGCCACGTTGACCAGAATCTTGCTCAACGGCACGGTCACTTTGGGCTGGCCGTCCATGATGCCGGGGACGGACTCGGCATTGGTGCTGGAGGGCGCCGCCGAGACCGCGGCGGGTTGCGACAAGGCCTGCTTCATCTGCGGAATCAGGACAAAACGGGTCATGGCGAAAGCCAGCGCCGGCATGACGGCCACCGTGATGATCAACGGCAGCCACGGATTGGATGAGGACGCGGGCTTGGCCGCCGGGGCGGGAGCAGCTTCCGCTGGCGCCGCCTCCTGCCGTCCATTGCGCCCTTCAACAATTCTATCGGCCATAACCAGAAAAAAGTTGGATTATCGTTTCATGTTCACCATGGTCTGCAACAACTCGTCGCTGGTCGTGATGATTTTCGAGTTGGCTTCAAAAGCGCGTTGGGCGGTGATCAAACTGGCCATCTGCGCCGAGAGATCGACGTTGGACAATTCCAGCGCGCCGGACTGAATTTTGCCCAAGCCGTTGGACCCGGGCGTGGCCGGCGCGGCCAGCGGGCCGGCGTTGGACATATTGGTATAAAGATTGTTGCCCGCGCTGGTCAAGGCCTGCGGATCGGTGAAATTCTGCAAAACCACCTGGCCGCGGGTGAATGAGTTGCCGTCGGAAAGATTGACGGTGATCAGGCCCTGGGCATTGATCGTGTAAGAGGTCATGGTGGCGTTAGCCGCGACGGAGGCGGCAGGCATCCCGGCCGTGTCAATCACGATCGGAGCCAGCGTGGTGCTGCCCGCGCCGTTGTAGCCCATGACCGACATGCCGGTGGAGGTGACCAATGACCCATTGGTGCTCAAGCTGAAAGTGCCGTCCTGGGTGACGTATTGGGAGCCGCCCACGGTTGGATCTTGCACCATGAAGAACCCATTGCCGTTGATGGCCAGATTGCTGGTCACGCCGGTGGAGTTGATTACCCCTTGGGACCAATTGTTGGTGATGGAGCCGGTGTTGACACCGGTTCCAATTTGCATCGCATTGGTGGCCGGGTCCGTGCTGGTGGCCACCGTGGCCGCTTGCAGGGTCTCGCTGAAGGAGTCCACCAGATTGGCGGTGACCGACTTAAAACCGGTGGTGTTGAGGTTGGAAATGTTGTTGCCGATGATATCCATCTGCTCCTGGAACGCGTCCAGGCCACTGACTGCTGAACTGAGTGCGGTAAACATATATTTTATCTTTTGTTAGTTCTGGGTTGTAGTAGGCGCTACGGCTGTGATCTGGTTCAAATTATAGAGCTGGCCGTTGACCAGAATTTCCGGCGTGCCGGAGGAAATCGACACCCCGGCGACCACTCCGGCAACTTGATTTCCGCCCACTGAGGGCATCACCGAGACGGTTTGGCCGATAAGCCCGGCGGCCTGGATGTTTTGCAGATCCGAGGACATGGTCTGCGTTTCCTGCAAGGAGCTGAACTGCGCCAGTTGCGCGGCGAATTCGGTGTCGCTCTGGGGGTTCAACGGATCCTGCGACGTCATCTGCGTGACCAGCAACTTAAGAAAGTCGGCCTGGTTCAGGCTTTGCGACGGATTGGTCTGACTAGTGGAATTGATGGCTGCTGACATAATTTTGGATTCTAGGTTAAGCCCATGACTGCCAGTTTTTACGCGAGCGGTTTTGCTCTTTCTGTTTGCGCGGCTGCCCCGCCCCGCCCGCCGCGGTCCAGTCCTCGCGCGCGGCGGCAAGCTGGCGCGACGGCTCCTCGGAAGGCTGCTGAAAATTCAGGTTCGAGCCGCCGGTCATCGGCAGCAATTGCACGTTCTGCTCGGCCAGGGACTGCCGCAATTGGGCCCACTGCGCGTCTTCCGGCGCAAATTGGCCCCGCTCGCAGCGCACCGACGCCTGCACCAGGCCGTTGTGTGTTGTCAACTGCAAGAAAATCTGCGTGTCGGCGTCCAGCCTCAGCGAAACGCCCAGCGTTTGCGCCCCCGTTTGCCGGACCGTCATGACCTCGCGCGAAACCATCTGCTCGAGGCGCTGGAGCGGCGCGGCGACCGGGGCGCGGGCCGGAACATCCACGACGGCGGCCTCGATTGGCGCAGGCGGGCAGGCCGCCTTGGCGCAAAGATCGGTGATGGCCAAATCTTCGGCCGGGGCGGCGTGCCAGGAGATGGCGGGAGAGGGTTTGGCCCCGCCATCCGGCGAAGGACCGCCCGCATCCGCGCTGCTCATGGTCAAAATGGCCATAGGCGGCAGTTTTTGCTCCACCTTTCCGGCAATTTCGTTCCTTTCCGCGACAAAGTTCATTCGTTGACTAACAGGAGCAACGGACGTGCCACTTATGGGCGGAGGTTTGCCAGACGGCGTTTTTGGCCCCGAAACCTGGATCGGCAACGGCGCCGGCTCCTCCTCCGCGTCATTCCTGGCGGGCTTGTTTTCGGGGGCAATCGGGGCCGCGGGCGGCTCTGGTGGGAGCAAAGGGACGGAAGGGACTATGGGGACCAAAGGGACGGAAGCGGGCAATTTGGGCAACGCGGGGAAAGGCGCTGCCAGCAAGGCCAGCAATAGACTTGCGGCCATAGGGTCGGCCGCAGGGGCATTCGGGGTGGAAGGTTTCGTTTGGCCGGACGGAGTGTTCGCTTCGTTGGGCGGGGACATGAGGGCTTGCAGGATCGCGGCCAAAAAATCTTCTTTGACAGACGGCTTGGGCAAAAGCGGCGCCGCGCCGAAAGAAGCCCTCGGCATGGAGACGCCGTTGGGTTTGGGGACGGGAATATGGGCGGTCATTTGGCGGTGGTGGAATGCGCGGAAAGTCGAATCTGCTCGGAAATTTGGGCCGCGCGGCGGGCGGCGGCTTCGCCTTTCTTGGCTATTGCCTCCAAAATTGCCGCCGTTTCCTCGCTCTTGAGAAAGATCAGGACCTTGACGACGGCTTGGTTATCCAACTGCTCCAGGACGCTGGCGGCCGTGTCGGGCGACATGGCGGCATAGACCTTGGCTAATTTCTTCAGATTGCCCGTTTCCTGATCATTGACGTTCAACACCGCTTTGTCGAAATTGGTTTGCAACTCGCGCACTGATTGGATGACCTGGCCCAATTCGGAGCGTTCGGTGTTCAGGCGCATGGCCAGATCGTCCAATTGTTGCTCGCGTTCCTGCACCGCTTTTCTCTCCAGCTTCAGTTCCGTCACCAATTGGTCAGCTTCGGGATTGTTGAAATTCCAGGACGGCCCATGCATGCGATCCGGCCTTAGAAGGTGCTGCGGCGGCGGCAGATCGGGCTTGTGCCAGAATAGAATGGTGGCCAGGCAGTAAACCAAGGCCCCAAGGGCCGCGGAAATCCAACGCTGTGCGAGCAGTTTAGTCATGATCGGCGACGGTTTGGGCTGAGTTGAGCGCAGTCACCCGGCGGAGGGCAAACTCATCCAGAGTTTTCTGTTCCTCGCGCAAGGCCAGCCTCTGATGAACGGCCTGTTGTTTCTCACGATAGACATCGACCATCTCCCGCTTTTGGCGGGTGGCCAGCATGGCCTGGGAAGCGGCCTGGACCCGGCGCTCGGCTTGACCCAGCGCAGCCAGGCTCTCCTTGCGCTGATCTTCCAATGAACGATGAAAATTTTGAGCCTGGGCGGCTTGCGCGGCGGGACAGCCCCCGGCCAGCAACTGCCGCATCTGCACAAAGTGGCGCCCGATGCGTTGATCAATGGCTTCCACCAAACCCAGCGCTTGCCGCCGGGCCAGCAGGGCCAGGGCGTAGTGCTCCAACGCCTCTTGTTCCTGGCGCTGCCGGAGCGTTCGCACTGCTTGCAAAGTGAAGCGAAAAGTCTTCATACGCGTCTGGCCGGCGGCGTTTTGGCCGGCATGGGCGTGGACATCGTTTGCGCCAGCGCCGCCCAGCTTTCGCCGGTGTTGAAGCCCTGCTCGATGTCCTGGCACAGAAACGTTTTCATCGGCTCGTGCAAGTGAATGCTCAGATCGATGGCCGGGTTGGTTCCAGCCGGATACGCGCCGATGTTGATCAAATCCTGGTTCTTGCGATAATTGGCCAGCGTCTCGCGCGCGCGGGCGATCAGCTTCTGCTGCTCGCCGTTGGTCAAATCCCGCGACAGCCGGCTCACGCTCTCCAATACGTCAATGGCCGGATAATGGTTCTGGGTCGCCAACTCGCGTGTCAGCACCACGTGGCCGTCCAGAATCGATCGCACCGCGTCGGCTATCGGGTCATTCATGTCGTCGGCCTCCACCAGCACCGTGAAGAGGCCGGTGATGGAGCCGATTTCCCCCGTCCCGGCCCGCTCCAGCAATTGCGGCAGCAGGGAAAAGACTGAGGGCGTGTAGCCGCGCGTGGCGGGTGGTTCGCCGACGGCCAAACCTATCTCGCGCTGGGCCATGGCAAAGCGGGTCACCGAATCCATCATCAACAACACTTGGCGGCCCTGGTCGCGGAAATACTCGGCCACCGCCATGGCCACAAAGGCGCCCTTGAGACGGGCAATGGCCGGCTGGTTGGAGGTCGCCACCACCACCACCGATTTCTTCCGGCCCTTCTCATCAAGGTCTTTCTCCAAAAACTCGCGCACCTCGCGCCCTCGTTCGCCAATGAGCGCGATCACGTTGACGTCCGATTCCGCCTGGCTGGCGATCATGCCCAGCAGCGTTGATTTGCCCACGCCGCTGCCGGCGAATATCCCCAGGCGCTGCCCGCGCCCGCAAGGGGTGAAAGTGTCGAGGGCCTTGATGCCGGTTTGAAAACAATGGCTGATCCGCTGGCGCTTAAGCGGATGCGGGGGCTGCAAAGTCAGGCTCACGTAATCCGCGGCATGGATCGGGCCTCCGTCGTCCAGCGGTTGTCCCAGGCCGTCGATGACCCGGCCCATGAGTTCATCGCCTACCGGCACCCGCAGGGCCGAACCGAGCGCGATGACTTCGCTGCCGGGATGAATGCCGTGCAATTCGCCCAGCGGCATGAGCAGGACATGATGATTGCGAAAACCCACCACCTCGGCCAGGGTCGAGCCTTCGTGTCCCGCCGATTCAATGCGGCAAATTTCACCGACTGCCGCCAGCGGGCCTTCGGATTCGATCACCAGGCCGATCAACTGCACCACCCGCCCGTGATTGCGGATGACTTCGGTCTGCTCCACCCGGCGCAGCAGGCCCTCCAGGCGGTTGGAACCGCAGGCATGGGTTTGCGTTCTCATTCGGTCAAGGTCCTTCGCAGCAGGTCAAATTTTGTCTCTCGCCGCGCATCGACGGTTCCGAAGTGCGTTTCCACCAAACAGCCGCCGCGGCTGATTTCGGACGAGGAAAGAAAACGGAATTCCTTGGCGCCGTCGCCGGCGGCCAGGAGAGGGGACTCGGCTTTTTGCAGCAATTCCAAATCGGCCGGATGCAGGCGCACGGTGAATTGGGCGGTGCCTTCAACCTGGGCCAGGGCATCGCGCACCACCGCCTCCATCATGGCGGCCGAAATGGGCATGCCGGCCACCAGTTTCTGGGCCACTGAAAGCGAGAGGGCGATCATGGCGTTTTCGGTGTCGTGCATAATTTGTGGCACGGCCTGGCGCAGGGAGTCGAGCACCCCGCCCATCAACTCGTGGACCTCCGTCCGCTGCTGGAACAATTGCTGGCTCAGGGCTTGCTCGGCATCGCGCCGCCCCCGCTCGTAACTGGCGCGCAAATCCTCCTCCGCCGCCAGCCGCGCCTCCGCCCCGCCTTCCCCCATCAGGCGGACGTGGCGCAACGGTTTGGGCATGGCAAGTGTTTCAGACCAGGACTTCATCGCGCGCGGCGCCAGAGGCGCTGTGAATTTCAATTTCTCCCTCGCTCTCCAACCGGCGCACGCTGTCCACCACCCGCAGTTGCGCGCCTTCGATGTCCTTTTTCTTGACGGAACCAAGGAAGGACATTTCCTCCTTGACGGTTTCGGCGGCGCGCTTGGAGATGCAGCCCAGCAACGCATCCTTCAATTTGGCGCTGGCGCCCTTGAGGGCTACCGCCAGGTCCCGCATATCGACATCGCGCATGACCTTCTGCAGCGAGGTGTTGTCCAGCGTGGCGAGGTCCTCGAAAGTGAACATTTTCTGCCGGATGGCCACGCACAATTCGGGATTGCGCCGGTCCAATTCGTTCAAAAGCGGATCGCTGAAATTGCGCTCCATGGCGTTAAGGACGTCGGCTGCCGTTTTGAGGCCCCCGGTTTGATTCAAGGCGCGGGTGGATTTGACGTTCATTCTCAGGCTCAACGCCTGCACGATGGTTTCCACCACCTCCACCGGGGTCGGGCCCAGCGTGGCCAGGCGTTCGATGATCTGGTCGCGCGCCGCGTCGGAAAACAGGGTCAGCAACTGCGACGTTTTTTCCGGCGAAAGATAGCTGGCCACCAGCGCCACCATCTGGGGCTGTTCCTCTTTGAGCAAATTGAAAAGCTGGCGCAGGTCCATCTCCACGATCTGCCGCATGGAGGCGACCGGAATGGGCGCCGGCGCGACCCGGCCGATGATGTCGGATGCGCGAAAAAGACCGACGGATTTTTCCAGCACCGCCTTGGTGTAAGCGGCCCCGCCCAAGGCCGCCGAACTGGCCTGCACCGCCATCTCGCTGAATTCGCGCAGAATCTCCTGGCGCATTTCCTGGGTCACGAGCGTCAGCTTGGACATTTCAGTGGAGATTCGTTCCACGTCATGCTCGTCCAGGGTCTTGAGAATCTGCGCCGCGCTGTCGGCGCCAAGAATGACCAGCAGCCCCGCCAATTTTTGGTAGCGGCTCATCTTGGAAATTTGAAGGGCGGCAATGTCGGCTTCCATGGTCGGGGTCAATCTTGGGGTTTGCCGCGCGCCAGCCAGCTATGCACGGCCTGCGTCATGTTGGCTGGATTCTCGCGGATCAATTGGTTGAGCACTTCCACCGTCACCACTCCTTGCTGGGATTTGCGATGGCCGTTGCCATTGCCATTGCCGTTGCCGTTGCTTGAGGGCAGGACAATGGGTATTTCATCCTTGGCTGTCTTTTGCCACAGGCGCCAAAACAGGAACAAAATGCCGGCCGCCAGCGCCGGGTAAATGGCCTTCTGGGCCGTGTCAAACCAGAATTGGCGCTTTTCCTGTTGGTCCAGTTGCTGCGTCAATTCCGTCCCCGGTTGGTCGTTGAAAGGCATCTCCTCCAGCGTGATTTCATCCTTGCGGTTCGCGGCGCTCCCGGTCTCGTCCAACCCGAGCGCGCTCTGCACGAGATCGCGGATTTTTTTCAGTTCCTCCGGTGTGCGCGGCACGGCTTTTCGGGCGGCGCCCTTGCCTTCAAAGTGCTGGTTGATGAAGACCGCGGCCGAGAGGCGCTTAATGCCCCCGGCGGCCTGGACCACGTTGCTGGTCATCTTGTTGATCTCGTACTGGTTGTTGGTCACCTTCTTGGTCGTGTGGCTCTTGTTGACGGGCGTGGCCGCCGCCACATTGGTCTCGGCCGCATTGGCCGACGCTCCGGGCGGGCCGCCGGCGGCGGCGCTGGCAGTGGACGTCTCGGTGTTGTCGTCGGTGATCATGCTGGTGCGGACGACCTGGCCGTCCGGATCAAATTTCTCCTCCGTCCGCGTGGTGGTGTCCCAGTTTAATTCGGCCGAAACGCGCACCACCGCCTGGCCGGCGCCCAGCACCTGTTCGAGCATGCCCTGCGCTTTTTTGGTCAGGTACTGCTCGAAATTGCGGCGGGCCGTGAGCTGGTTATTGGACAAGCCGGCCACCGAGTCGCTCTCTTCGTTTTCCGAAAGCACGTTGCCCAGGTTATCGACCACCGAAACATTGTTGACTTGCAGTCCTTCCACGCTGTCCGCCACCAGGAAGCGGATGGAGTTGACGGCGGCGGCGGGCAATTGGGCGTTGCCGCGCACGCGCACGAAGACCGACGCGGTGGGCTTGCGCGCGTTATCGATCAGCAGCCGGTTTTCCGGCATGACGATCATCACCCGCGCGGACTCCACCTGGTCAAGCTGGCTGATGGTGCGGGCCAGTTCGCCCTGCACGGCGCGGGTGTAATTGGCCCGCTGCACAAAATCAGAGATGCCGAAATTGGCCTTGTCAAAAATCTCGAAACCGACTCCTTCCCCTCGCGGAATGCCCTTGCCGGCCATCTGCATGCGGACTTGGTAAACCTTGTCGGAAGGGATGTAAATCGAGCCGCCGCGCACTTGGTAGGGGACTTTGGATTCGTCCAGCGCCGCGATGATCTTGGCCGCCTCGCCGTCATCCAGTTTGCCGTAAAGCAGGGCGAAATCGGGGCGGCTGGACCAGAAGACCATCGCCCCCAGGCCGATGAAGACCACGGCCGTGGCCATGACAATGCTGATACGCTGGTTAAGCCCGAGTTGTTTCCAGATGCCCAGCAACTGCTGGCCCAATTGAGTGAGGTTTTTATTCATATCGCTTCATCAAAGTTGCATGCGCATCAATTCCTGATAGGAGTCCATCAGCCGGTTGCGCACTTCCACCATCATTTGGAAGGAAACATTGGCTTCCTCCATCGAAATCATCGCCTGGTGCATCGAGACGTTCTGCCCGCTCAACAAGCCGTTGATAGTCCCGCTGGCCGCGGCCTGCTTTTGGGCCACATCGTTGACGAATCCACCCAGCATGTTCTCGAAATTGGCTCCGCTGCCGAAGGACACGGGGGCGGACGTTGGCAGCGGCATGTCGGAACTGACCGAACCGAGCTGCTGCAACTCCGCTTGCGGAATGGACTTTGCCACCGACGACGCCACCTCCTGCGGAAGATTGGCCGAGAGACCTCCCGCCGAGGGGGGCGTCACCAGCTTCAATGCGGAAAGTACGTCCATTTAAAAAGTGGCGTCAGGAGTGTTTGGCGATGGAGAGCGCCTGGATGGCCATGGCGCGGGCGTTCTTAACCACCGCCAGGTTCGCCTCATACGAGCGCGAAGAGGCGATCATATCGACCATTTCCTCGTGAATATTGATGTTGGGCGTCGCCACCATCCCCTGCGCGTTGGCGTCCGGATGCGACGGGTTATAGATTAAGCGGGGCGGGCGTGGATCTTTTTGCACGCGGGCGATCTGCACCGTTTGCGAGCCGGCATCGGGAGAATCGGAATTCTGTTTGGCGCGCAGCACCGACTCGAAGATCACCTCCTGGCGCTGATAGGGCTTGCCGTCCACGTCGCGGGTGACGTTGGCGTTGGCGATGTTCTGCGCGATGACGTCCATCCGCACCCGCTCCGCGTCCAGGGCCGAGGAGGTGCTGTCGATGCCACTAAGGAGATTGATCATAAAGCGAATCAGCTTTTGCCGGTGATGGCCATGCGCATCCGGCTTAGGGAGTTGTTGACCAACTGCGTTTCCAGCGTGTTCTCGACCGTGTTTTCGTTCAGCTTGAGCATCTCCGTCTCCAATTGCACCGTGTTCCCATCGGATCGCCCGGAAATGGAGGTTTTATCGACCGCCAACGACGGTTGCAGGTTGGCGATTTCGTCGGGATTCTGGCCGGCCACGGCCTGGCGCAACTGGTTTTCAAACGAGGCGGAAACGTCCATGCGCTTGTAATTAGGCGTCTCCACGTTCGCCAGGTTGCTGGCGATGGCCTGGTGGCGCAGAAGGGTTACATCCAACATCTTCTTTGCCGCCACGTAATACGAATCAGTAAACAGAGCGTCGATCATTACAAGTTCTCCACCTGTTTAGCAGCAGACGTGCCATCCGGCAAAAAAGGCCATTCCCGGGCAAACCCGCGCCCCCTCGCCCCAAAACCGGAAATAATTGCCAGCCAATGCAAAGAAGGGGCAAGAATGTCCCTATCATGAGGAAACTCTCGGTTTTCGCAGTCAGCATATCGGGGGAATAGCCGGGACAGGCAATGGCTGACACAGGATGCACAGGATGGACAGGATGAATTGCCGATCCACGGGCAATCACCAGACGGTGAGGTCTAAATTCTCATGCCCTTGTGTTTTTCCATCCTGTCCATCCTGTCCATCCTGTCCATCCTGTCAAATTTTGGCTTATGGACAACGAAGCGCAGACTTGCCAGAGCGGTTTTTGTGAGGCACATGGCGACCCAGGGGAGGAATCTTGACGAACTGCTGGCCATGTCGTGAGCGTAAGATGTTTGCGTTGAACAACTTCCGTAATTTGCCGCGCCGCTTTGTCCGTCTTCTTTTGGCCATTGTAATGTTCGAACAACCTGTTGTATGTTTAATTGAAAGGCGTATCTAGCGATTATGTCACAAGAACAGCGTCAAATTCCTTTGAGGCTTGCCAGCGGCGAGCAAAAGCACGCAGCGGTAGTTGGTAACAACGCGGCATGGACTTGCATTTGCGATAGAGATCTTCCGTTGCTTGGACGTTCCGGTTCCGTCAAAGGCGCGGCAGAGAATACACAGGTAGATTGTCCTGACTGTCATCGGCGTTATTTCGTTGTGCCAGATGGCTATGACCGAGCAGCAGCACGAGAAGTTATGGAGATTGCATGAGAGACGATACGCCTAACAAGTCGCCCGGAGCCAACCGCCGGTGGCGCTATCCGTTCCGCTGTCGCGGTTCACGTGGCAGGTCGGCGGTGGTTCAGCTTTTTTCGTTAGGCAGCATTACACCATTGGCACTATGAAAGCATGGAACATCAAACACAAAGGACACGAGATTCGTGTGCAGAACGGATGGTTTTCTGGCGAGCAGCTCATCGTTGATGGTGAGCTGCAGGACGCGCGTAGAGGCTTCGCGTTCCGCAGTCAGCTTTCAGGCCGAATTAGGAGCGGAGAAGGAGCGGGCGAGCCGATCAGAGTTTCACTCGGCGGCTGGTTTGTTATCGGTTGCGACGTTTTCATAGATGACAGGCCGATTCCCGCTGGGAGTTGTTCATAAGGATTTACCAAAGACCATGCTCCCTAACAAGTCGCCGGAGCCAACCGCCGCTGGCCCTGGCCGTTCCGCTGTCGCGGTTCACGTGGCGGGTCGGCGGTGGTTCAGCTTTTTACGTTATGAAAACAAAAGATTACTTTGGCCTCGTGGTTCGCGTTGTGGGACTGTTTCTCGTATTGTTCAGTCTGTTCTATTTTTACGCGGCAATCGCCGCTGCCATTTCTCCCGAGTTGGGGCGTGGAGGCACTCCTCTTTATTACGCTGGAATAGGCATTCTCATGGGGTTGGTCGGCTTGTATCTTGTTCGAGGAGCACCCCACCTGATGCGATTTGCATACGGCGGGGACGAGGACGATGCACATGACGACCAAAGCAAATAACCCGGCGGCTGCGCTCGCGCACATGAAAACCTCCATTGCACACGCATATCAGAGCGCAAAGACCTTCGCGCTAGTGCAGCAGACAGTTGTTTTGCTCTTGAGTGCATTCGTCCTTGATGGTGGTGATTTGTTTCATGTTTGTTTGGGATCGCTCCTAGCCTTTTGGATCGGTGCTGTCATCATTGGTGTGCGACGACCTCAGACACCGACAAGATTGGATTTGGCGTTGATTCGTTTTGGCTACGTTCCAATTTGCATTCTTACATATTTTTCCACACAGTTTGTTTGGCGCTGGAGAGGATTATGATTTTGTTCAACAAGTCGCTGCAGGCAAAGCGGGATGGCGTCTCCAGTTCCGCTATCGCGGACTGCGTTATCAGACCCGCGTGTTTGATCTCTGGACGTTCGGCCAAGTTCCCGTTATGAAGGCAGCTTCCTGGCTCTTCATTCTCTCACCGACGGTCTTTTTCGGGCTGTGGATACTTTACCAGCACGAGCCCGTCGCATGCACTCTGCTTGGCAGCCTGTGGCTGATCTCCACCATCTTTTGTCTCGGATGGGGCCTTTACATCCACCGCCGCCATCGAGTGCTGGCTTGGTTGTGTGGCGCGGTGGGACTGCTACACGTCGGGCTTTTGGTGCTGCCAGCGTTCACGTCAGCGAAGACCAAAGCCGCCATTGGCTCCACGCAGCCGAACCATCTCGCTGGAGGGGACGCCGGGCGTCCGCTTCTGTTTGCACTTGGGCGCCCCTGGCCCGGCGCAACTCATCGCGGGCGTTAGGCGTGTTTGCAATGCCACATACTTTTACAGCTACTGGGGGAGCGAGCCTCGGCTGGACTAACGCCACATGGCCGCTCGCACAGCTTTCGGCGACGCCTGACAAGCTCACTATCTCCATTCGCCTATTGGGCACTTACAGCTTTGCGCCGGATCAGGTTTCAGCAGTTGAAAGGTATGTCATAATTCCCGTGCTTGGTTGGGGCATCCGCATTCACCACTGTAACGCTGATTGCCCGAAGCGCGTCATCTTCTGGTGTTTGGGTAGCCCGAATGCCGTGCTTGAAGGCATTCGGGGTTCTGGTTTCCTGCCCCTCGCTTCGATCTCCGCATCTCCTGAACGTCACGGCATAGCAATGCGCTGGTCAGCTATCGTCATTGCCGTCGTAGTCTGGAACGCGCTTATCTTTCTCGGCTCCGGTCACACTGCACATCCAGGGCCGTTCATCTTGGCTCCACTGCTTTTTGCGTTTGCATTAACTATTGGCACGCTCATGTCACCTAAGCTTCAGCGCATCATCCTCAAACCGGGCCGAAGCGTTGGTGAGATTAGACCATTTTTGCGATTGCTTGCATTTATTTCCGGCTTTTTGCTGGTCATCTTTTCTATTCTTTTAGCCTCCGGTGCATTTACCAACGCGCCTAACAACAAAAGTGATGTAGATAAACTCGGAGCAAAGCGGAGGGTTATTTGCATTCCCTGTCTCGCAAATGACCGTGGGGCAGTTGGACCGGTTGGTGAAGGAATCGTTTGGTGAGGCGGCGGTGGGAAGACTGGCGCAAGAATAGTCATTTCTTTCCGCGCAGGAGCGGTTCAACATGCGGTCATGCGTCCAGTGGACCTGCAACAAATCGGCTCGGAGTTGGCCATCAAATGGGAGGATGGGACGGAGAATTTTATCGCGCTGGAAAAACTGCGCCGCGCTTGCCCGTGCGCCGGTTGCATGGGCGAACGGGACGTCATGGGCCAATTGCACAAGGGGCCGGAAGAGCCCCTGTCACCGCGCTCCTTTGAACTGACGCGCCTTGATCCCGTGGGCGGCTACGGCGTGCAGCCCGTTTGGGCCGATGGCCACGGCACGGGCATTTTTCCCTTCGATTATTTGCGGCGGCTCGCGAGCTGAAGCGGAAGGGCTAAAAGGTGGATTTCACATGTTAGACTTTCCCTCCTTAATCTTAATCCTAATCCTAATCTCTTCCGTGATCGATTAGGATTAGGATTAAGATTAAGAATGGGAAGACACCCCTAAGAATGCTTGCCCAGACGGGCCAGATGCCGGGGCGTTAGCAGCCAATTGAGACAGGCGCATTTCCCAAATACCAGCTTCTGGATGGTCAGTTTGCAGAATCCGGCCTTTTTTAACTCCAGCGCCATCCCGTCATCGCCGGTGAGCAAAATCGAAATCAGCCGGCTCATGCATGGCTCGTGGCCGACCAGGACGATCTTCCCGGCGGCGGAGAAATTCTCGTTGATCTCCTCGATGATCTCCCTGGCCTCCGCTTCTGGCGTCAGACGGGCGGTCTCGAAGAGCTTCTGCGAATCATAGACCTCGGCCAGAATCTCCGCCGTGCTCAAAGCGCGGGCGTAAGGGCTGGTCAGGATGACGTCGAACGAGACGTCCAACGCGACCAAGCCCCGCGCCACGTCAAACATATTATTCTCCCCTTCCCGCGTCAGCGGACGCCGGCTGTCGGGCCGCCATTTCGGGCCGCGGGCCTCTGCCTTGGCATGACGCAGGAAGAACAGGTTCATATCCTATCCAAAACGGCCGGTGACGTAATCCTCGGTCTGCTGTTGGGAGGGGTTGGTGAAAATCTTTTTGGTGTGGTCGAACTCCACCAGCTTGCCGAGATAGAAAAAGGCGGCGAAATCCGAGATGCGCGAGGCCTGCTGCATGTTGTGGGTGACAATAACAATGGTGAACTGCTTCCGCAACTCCAGGATCAGGGCCTCGATCTTGGCCGTGGCCAGCGGGTCCAGGGCCGAGGCCGGTTCATCCAGCAACAGCACCTCCGGTTCAATGGCCAGGGCGCGCGCGATGCATAATCGCTGTTGCTGCCCGCCCGAAAGGCTCAAGGCGCTGGCGTTCAGGCGGTCTTTGACTTCGTCCCACAGGGCGGCCATGCGCAACGTTTGCTCGAGGCGTTCCCGCAGCACGGCCTTGTTGCGCACGCCGTTGAGGCGCAGCCCCGCCGTGACGTTCTCGGCCACGGACATGGTGGGAAAGGGATTCGATTTCTGGAAGACCATGCCGACCCGCCGCCGCACCAGGGTGGCATCCAATTCAGGAGCATAAAGATCCTGCTCGAACAAAGCCACCCGGCCCTCCACGCGCGCGCCGGGCACCAGGTCGTGCATGCGGTTCAACGTGCGCAGGAAAGTGGATTTGCCGCATCCGCTCGGCCCGATGATGGAGGTGACGGCCTTGGGCGGGATTTGCAGGCAAATATCCGTCAGCACTTCGTGAGTGCCGAACCAGACATGGAGATGCTGCACGTCAAAGGTGACGCGCGTTTCAGGCGCGGCGCCCCGGGAAACCGCCGCCACGGGCATGGCCTCCGCCCCGTGTTGCCTGGCGGAAGATTCGCTCTCGTTGGTCATGGCTTGCATCATTTGGCCGTCTGGTTTCGCACTCCTGTATGATTGAACCTTCGCGGCCTGAGGCAAAAGTGAAATCGTGTGACAATCTCGTGACATTTTCCCCGCCGCCAGCCTCACCGGACACAAATCCGAGCCTGTTAAACCCAAAAACCGGCTTGCATTGCGCCTAAGAACTTTTACCCTCGCCCCATGTCTGAACTCTCGGCACTTTCGACAACTAACGTCCTCTATCCTTCGCTGGATCTGGCGGATAAGTTCGTGCAACGCCACATCGGCCCCAGCGCCGGTGAGACGGCGCAAATGCTGCACCAATTGGGCTTCGCCAGCCTCGACGGATTGATCGACGCCGTCGTCCCGGCCGGCATACGCCTGCCGCAACCGCTCCAACTCCCGGCCAGCCTGGGAGAACATGACGCCCTGAACGCCTTGCGCGCCTTGGCGGGGAAAAATCAGGTTTTTCGTTCCTTTATCGGCATGGGCTATTCCGATTGCGTCACCCCCCCGGTCATCCAGCGCAATCTGTTGGAAAATCCGGGCTGGTACACCCAATACACCCCTTATCAGGCGGAGATTTCCCAGGGCCGCCTGGAGGCCCTGCTCAATTTCCAGACCATGACCTGCGATTTGACCGGCCTGCCCATCGCCAACGCTTCCTTGCTCGACGAAGCCACCGCCGCCGCCGAAGCGATGCACCTGTGCCACAATGTGCGCCCCGAGCGCCGCGTCTTTTTTGTCTCGCAAACCTGCCATCCGCAAACCATCGAAGTCGTGCAAACCCGCGCCCGGCCTTTGGGGATCGAAGTGGTGGTGGGGGATCATCTGACTTTTGCACTCGGCGAAACGGTCTTCGGCGCACTGGTGCAGTATCCGGCCACCGACGGCGCGATTTACGATTACGAAGGATTCGCCCAAAAAGTCCACGCGGCGGGAGCGCTGCTGGTGGTGGCGGCGGATTTGCTGGCGCTGACGCTCTTGCGGCCGCCGGGGGAATTCGGCGCGGACGTGGCCGTGGGCAGCGCGCAACGATTTGGCGTGCCTCTCGGTTACGGCGGCCCGCACGCCGCGTTTTTCGCCACGACCGAAGCTTGCAAACGGATCATGCCAGGCCGGCTGGTCGGCGTTTCCAAGGACTCCGCCGGGCGTCCCGCCTTGCGCCTGGCCCTGCAAACGCGCGAACAACACATCCGCCGAGAGAAGGCCACCAGCAACATCTGCACGGCGCAGGCGCTGCTGGCGAACATCGCCTCCATGTACGCCGTCTATCACGGCCCCGGCGGCTTGAAAAGAATCGCGCGCCGCGTGCAGTTGTTGACGGCGGCCCTGGCCGGCGGTCTTAAACATTTGGGCTTTGACCCGGCGCAAGCGCAGCCCGCCCCGATTTTCGACACGCTGAAAATCAACGTCGGGGCCAAACGCGGGGAAATCCTCAAAGCGGCCGAGGCTCGCCGCATGAACTTCCGCCTTTTCGATGACCAGACCATCGGCATCTCCCTGGACGAAGCGACCGGGGAAAAGGACGTGCAGGATATTTTGGCGGTCTTCAAATCAGTCGTCAGTTCTCAATCCCCGGACACCTCGGCTGTCTCGCTGGCCATGGCCAAGGCCGACTATCCGGAGCCGCTGGCGCGGACCAGTCCGTTCCTGAAGCAGCCCGTCTTCAACGCGCATCATTCGGAAACGGAAATGCTCCGGTATCTGCGCCGGCTGGAAGCCCGGGATTTGTCGTTGACAACGTCCATGATCCCGCTCGGTTCCTGCACCATGAAGCTCAACGGCACGGCCGAGATGCTGCCCATTTCGTGGCCGGAATTCGCCCGTCTCCATCCCTTCGCGCCGCTCGGCGCAAACGCGCGGCTACCAGGCCCTGTTCCGCCAATTGGAGCAATGGCTGGTGGAAATCACCGGCCTGGCCGGCTGTTCGCTGCAACCCAACGCCGGCGCGCAGGGCGAATACGCCGGCCTGCTGGTCATCCAAAAATATCACGAAACCCGCGGCCAGCCGCAACGGCGCGTCTGCCTGATCCCCGCCTCCGCCCACGGCACCAACCCTGCCAGCGCCGCCATGGCCGGCTTGCGCATCGTCCCCGTGGCTTGCGATGCTTCCGGGCAATATAGATTTGACGGATTTGCGCGCCAAGGCGGAAGCGCACAAGGACGACCTGGCCGCGCTCATGGTCACGTATCCCTCCACGCACGGCGTTTTCGAGGAAGGCATCCGCGACTTGTGCCAGATCGTCCACGAACACGGCGGGCAGGTCTATATGGACGGCGCGAACATGAACGCGCAGGTCGGCCTATGCCGTCCCGGCAACATCGGGGCCGACGTTTGCCACATCAATTTGCACAAGACCTTTTGCATTCCGCACGGCGGCGGCGGTCCCGGCATGGGGCCGATTTGCGTGGCGGAGCACCTGGCGGAATTTCTGCCCGGCCATCCCGTGGTCAATCTCGGCGGCGAAGATCCCATCGGCGCCGTGGCGGCCGCGCCTTGGGGCAGCGCCAACATTCTTGTCATCCCGTGGATGTACATCGCGCTCATGGGCGGCGACGGTTTGACCGAAGCCACGCGCATGGCCATTCTCAACGCCAATTACATCGCGCGCCGCCTCGACCCGTATTTCCCCGTTCTTTACAAAGGCCGGAGCGGTTTCGTCGCGCACGAATGCATTGTCGATTTGCGCCAATTCAAGAGCGTGACCGTCGAGGACGCGGCCAAGCGGCTGATGGATTACGGATTCCACGCCCCGACCATCTCCTTCCCCGTGGCCGGCACGATGATGATCGAGCCGACCGAAAGCGAATCCAAGGAGGAGTTGGATCGTTTGTGCGACGCGCTGATCGCCATCCACGGCGAGATCCAGGAGATTGAATCCGGCAAAGCGGACCCGCAAAACAACCTGCTCAAAAACGCGCCGCACACCGCCGCCGCGGTGGTGCAGGACAAGTGGAACCATCCCTACACGCGCGAGCGCGCCGCCTTCCCCGCCCCCTGGACGCGCGACCACAAATACTGGCCCCCCGTCGGCCGCATCGACAACGTCTGGGGCGACCGTAACTTGGTTTGCGCCTGCATTTAATCGTATTGAGAATTAGCGCAGTGCCGGCAATTCCTTCTCCCTGAGAAGGGATCACCCAGCGATCAAGTCTTTGGCCGCTTCATAATCTTTGGGAGCGATCTGCACGCGAACATATCCGTATGTGTTGAAGTTCCACCCGGTCCACTGCATCACGCTCTTGTCAGGTATAAAAGCCTCAATTCCAGCCGCGGCAAGCCTGCTTACGACAAAATCCGCCGCCACCAATGAGCGACAGGTGACCAGCGTCACCAAATCCTTCTGGCGGTCCGCCGGCGTAAGTGGGCTGAACTCATATTCGGGTTGCGTCGGTTCAGCGGGAGACTGTTCGTCGTCCGTTTCTATTTGTGTTGGTTTGCTTTCCGTTTTGGCAGGCGCGATGGCGGACGAGAACCCGGTTCCACCGCATTCAGAACAGCAAGCCTCATCGTCATCATTCTCGAACCCACAATGATCGCATTTCTTCATAGTGTGATTGAATGCCTGAACGCGTCTTTTTTGCCCCTGTACTCCAAGCAAGGCAATTCTAAAATCCCTTGAAACGAACGGATGCGCTCCGTGCGTCCCAAAACTTGTTTTCCTGAATTCTTGTGCGAAGTTGCAACGTGTGGAACGGGTGAAAGGGAGTATATTGAAATGTTGTCTTATGCCTGACCAAGCTCAAAAAAGCAGACCCATCGCCCCAAGTGGCGGCGGTGGTGGTGAGGGGCCTAGCGCCCCCAAAGTCGATAAGCCCAATACGGAGGAATTGCTCAAACGCATGCGCAAGGTCGATCCCGACCAGGCCCGGCGTTACCGCCAACGCACCGGCCAATGAGCCATTCACATCCGATCGCAGGCGATTTCTTATCGCTCCTGGCGGAGCATCGCCTCGAACCAGCGGCGCCGGCGGCGGCTGGCGCGCCGGTTCAAACCCAGGCGACCACTGTCTTCGCCTTCCATTACGCCGAGGGCGTGCTGATGGCGGGCGACCGCCGCGCCACGGCGGGCAACGTCATCGTCACCGACCGCGTGGAAAAAATCATCGAGATCGATCCGACCTCCGTGCTGGCCATCGCGGGCGTGCCGGCGACGGCGTTTGAAATGGCGCGCGTGCTGCAAACCTCCTTTGAATATTATCGGCGCAGCCAGCTTCAGCCCTTGAGCTTGCCCGCCCGGGTGCGGGCTCTGGCCCGGCTGCTTGCGCGAGAATCTGCCCATGACCATGCAGGGCATCGGCATTGTCGTGCCGCTCTTCGCGGGGGTGGATCAGTCGGTCACGCCGCCGGAGCCGCGCATTTATTTTTACGATCCGCTGGGAGCGCAGTTTCAGGCCGTCGGCCACGCCGCCTCCGGTTCCGGCTCGGGGACGATTCGCAGCATCCTCAGTTTCCAGGAACACTACGGCCAGCCCAAGCCCTCGCGCATGGGATTGCGGGACGCGGTCCGCTTCGCCTCGCGTTTGCTGGCCACCGCTTCGGAATTCGATTCCGCCACCGGCGGGATCAATCCTGCCACGGAAACTTACGCCACCATCAAATTGCTCAAGGCCTCGGGCGTGGAAACGATCACGGATGCCCGGCAAAAGGAGTTTTTGCATGACTGAGGAGCCATATCGCTGGCTGGAAGCGGTGGCCAACCGCCGCGAATACGTGCGCGAGCAACTCAAGGGCGGCTCGCCCGTTCTGGCCGCCAGCCTGCCCGACGGCATCCTGCTGCTGGGCGTGGGCGGCGGGCAGTCGAAGGTCTTCGAGTTGTTTGACCGGCACGCGCTGGCCGGCCTGGGCCATCCGGCGGACATCGAGAAGATTCGCCAGGCGGCCATTGACGCCGCGCACGTGGAGGCTTTCACCCGCGCGCCGGAAGACGTGAGCTTGCGGCGCCTGGTTGGATTCGGGCTGGGGCCGCAGTTGAAGACCAATTTCGAGCAAATTTTCAGCGCCCCTTTCCTGGTCGAGCTGTTGCTGGCCGAACTGGGGACGGAACCGGGGCGCGATTTGTTTTTCCGACTGCATTTTGACGGCTCATTTCAAACCCAATTCGGCGGCGCCGTCATCGCCGCCAACGATCCCGAGGCTGAGGCTGCCGCGCAGAAATGGCTGAGCGAAGCAATCAAGTCCAAAACCGACCGGACGGAAGTGGCCGATCTGCTCTTGCAGGCCTGGTGGCGGCTGTCTGAGAACAAATCGTTCACCGAAGCGCTGCCCGATGAGGCGGCGCGCCAGGCCGGCTGGCGACAAGCCGTCCAAGGCAAGGAAATCGAAATCGGCTGGCTGGCCCGCCAGGCTCCGCGCCCGGCCCGCTATGAGGCGCGGACGGCGGCGGAATTGGGGTTGTAGAGAACAAAAGGGCGGAAAGGACTCATGCACCTATGAACCGCATCGTTGGCCTGGAAACCGAGTACGGATGTTTGGCCAGCGACTTCCCTGGCACCCCCGTCGCCATCACCCGCGTGCGCGATTGGATTTTCAAGGACCAGCGCTTCGGCCTGATTGACGTCCATCAGCGCGACTGGGACGAACCAGCCGGCAACGGCGGCTTTCTCTTCAACGGCGGCCGTTGCTACATCGACATGGGCCACCTGGAATATTGCACTCCCGAATGCCTGAGCCTGCTGGATGTCCTGCGCTACGACCAGGCTGGCGACGCCATTCTGCTGCAAGCCTTGCGCGCCCTGCGCATGGATCGGGAAGTCCATTTCATCCGCAACAACATCGACCATTATTCCGGCGCGACTTTTGGCTGCCATGAAAATTACCTGGTCCGCCGCGCCGCGCCGTTGACCGAGGCCAACGTCCATTCCCTGCTGGCGTTTCTGACCTTGCGCATGCTCTACGTCAGCGCGGGCCGCGTCGGCGCGACCCTGGCGGCGGAGGCGCGCGGCGAATCGACCCGCCCCGGTCCTGAAAGCGTCTTCCAGATGAGCCAGCGGGCCGATTACATCAACAACGACCTCTTCGAATGGGTGCAGTTCAACCGCGCCATCATCAACACCCGCGACGAACCGCTGGCCGACGCCCGCAAATACCGCCGCCTGCACCTGCTGCACGGCGACACCAACGTGCTGCCCGCCAGCCTGCTCCTGAAAGTCGGCACCACCTCCCTGGTGCTCGATTTGCTGGAAGCCAATGCCCTGCCCAAAATCGTGCTGTCCGACGCCGTCGCCGCCTTTCGCAGCCTGTCCCATCAACCCGACGGCCCCTGGCAGGTGCAATTGGCCGACGGCCGCAACGTCGAGGCCGTTGACCTGTTATTCGAATACCAGCGAGCGGCCAAGGCCGAACTGGGCGGGCGGGATGACGAAACGGACCTGCTGCTGAAAATTTGGGCCGACACACTCCACGCGCTGGCATCGGACCCGGAAGAGTTGGTGGGCCAGGTCGATTGGGTCACCAAGCGCTGGCTATTGCGGCAATTCTGCCAGCAGGAAAACATTCCCTGGAGCCATCCCTGGCTCAAATCGCAGGACCTGGAGTATCATCAGATCGATCCGGCGCGCAGTCTTGGTTTGGCTTTGGCGCGAAATCCGGCTGGTTGGGAGATACCGCACAAGGAAATCACGCAAGCGGCCGGCCAGGCGCCCTCCAACACGCGCGCCGCCATGCGCGCCCAAGCCATGCGTTTTCTCAAGGACGAGAACTGTTCCTATTACATCGATTGGGAAATCATCGGCGCCGAAGGCGGCAGTTCACTGCACATGGTGAACCCGTTCGACTCCGGCTCTCAGGAAGCGCAAACGTGGGCGCACTTACTAAGCCGGCAAACCGGCAAACCCCCGCGCCGCCTCAAAGTGCCCGGAGGAGCCTAATTGCGCGGGATCCCTGTCTCTTTTTGGATGGCCACCAATGGCACGTTTTGGAAAGTTTAGGTTTTCCTTTGTCTTGGAGGGATAATTCGAGAATAGCCCAACGCTTCAGCCTTGAGGGCGCAAAATCGACGTTGCATAAGTTTCGAAGGGACGGCTGAATGGGTGACAACTAACCTTGGAAAATTATGAAGGCATTTGAACTGAGCATGCCGAACGTTTTGAGAATTGATGAAATTGCCGGCTGATACTTTGATTGCGCGCAGAAAGGTTAGCGATTACCTTTTAGTATGTCGTCCCGAGGACGACAAATCCGCTTTTCTGGCCAGAGCCGGGTATCTGCCAGAAACGGCCAACCGGCTGGTGGCTGACTTGCGAAAGCAACTGTTGCCGCTGGACGCCAGATTGGTGGAGAGTGGCGAATATGGAACGAAATATGAGATTTGCGGCAAATTGACAGGGCCGAACGGACGCACCTTGCGCGTGGTGTCCATCTGGATGATCGAACAGCGGCAACGCTAAGTTTGTGACGCTTTACCCGGACAAAACATGAAATACAAGATGTTCAGCAGAGTATCCTTGAAAGCCAGTCTCCCCAAACATCGGCTCCGACGCGGAGACGTGGCCACCATTGTCGAACACCATCCAGGCCGTCCGGACCAGGAACCAGGCTACACCTTGGAAGTGTTTAACGCGGTGGGCGAAACCGTTGACGTCGTAACCGTACGGGAGTCACAAATCGAGCCTCTGACCGCGAAAAGCCTCTTGCACGTGCGACCGCTCGCACAAGCCGTGTGACCTTAGCAGAGGTCCATTCAATTGGCGTTCAAGACTTTGCACTGCAATAGCGCAACTTCATTCATTCTTGAGAAGATTTGGGCAAGAGGAATGAGTGGCAGAGGAATATGGATTCAAATTCTTCTTCCCATTCCTCTGCCAGTTATTCCTCTGCCAAAGATTCCCTTGTCCTCCCTTGCTTTGGTTGCGGCGTCCGCGCTGCGCTTTTTGCGTCTTTTCGCGGCCATGCCTTTTTGCTCAAAGCGGCATGCTCTCTTTGGCCTTCAGTTCGCGCTCGGTTTTGAGGCGGAGTTGGCCGCAGGCGGCGTCGATTTCACCGCCTTTTTCACGGCGCAAGGTGGCGGGGACCTTGTGACGCTCCAGGGCGGCGAGAAAGGCTTCCTGCGCCGGTTCCTCGGGCCGCACCCACGGCAAACCCTCGACTTTATTGTAGGGAATCAAATTGACCTTGGCGCGCAGGTCAAGGGCCAGCTTCGCCAGCGGCGGCGCCTGGTCGAGAGCGTCGTTGACGCCGGCGATGAGAATGTATTCCAGCGTGATCATCCGCGCCTTTTTCTCCTGGTAATACGCGCAAGCGGCGGCCAGCTCCTTCAACGGATATTTTTTGTTGATGGGCATGATGCGGGAGCGCGTTTCATCGGTCGCGCCGTGCAGCGAGACGGCCAGGCGGAATTGCTGCGGTTCGTCGGCCAGACGGCGGATTTGCGGAGCCAATCCGCTGGTGGAAACGGTGATCTTGCGCGCACCTATCTTGCCACCCCAAGGCGCGTTGAGAATGCGCAATGCCGCCAGCAGGTTGTCGTAGTTGGCCAGCGGTTCGCCCATGCCCATGATGACCAGATTGCTGATCCGCCGTCCGCCGCCGCTCTCGGTCCGCTCGGCGGCCACGACTTGGTTGACGATTTCCTCGACGCCCAGGTTGCGTCTCCAGCCCTCCAGGCCGCTGGCGCAAAATTTACAGCCGTAAGCGCAGCCGACTTGCGTGGAAACGCACAAGGTGTGCCGGTCGCTTGCGTCGCCATAAAGGCTGGGACTGGCCGGGATGAGGACGCTTTCAATCAAGGAGCCGTCGGCCAGGCGCCAAAGAAATTTTTGGGTGGTGTCGCTCGCGCCCTGCCGCAACGCCAATGCCGGCCAGCCAAGGGCATAGGCCTCTGTCAGGCGTTGGCGGAGGGCTTTGGGGAGATTGGTCATTTCGTCCCAATGGGCGGCGCGTTGCGTGTAAAGCCATTGCAACAATTGGGCCACGCGATAAGCCGGCTCCTGCCATGCTTGGAACTGCTGGCGGAGTTGCTCCTGCGTTTGCGAACGAATGTCGGGTTTGGTCATTTTTCAGTTTTCCCCGCTGTCCTTGAGAACGAGGAACATCCCGGCCCCGTCGCGGACAAGATTGACCATGAGGCCGCGTTTGAGATCCGCCGCTTTCACCGTCTCGCGGAATTGCCGCGGGGTGGATACGTGCCGGCGGTTGATTTCCGTGATCACGTCCCCGGGCTTGATGCCGTGCAGGTCGGCGACCGAGTCCTGCTCGACGGCGGTGACGATGACGCCGGAAATGACATCAACCCCGTATTGCTCCGCCAATTCCTTGCTCAGGCCTTGCACCGTCAGCCCCAGTCCTGCGGCCTCGACCGCGCCGCGTGAACGATGCGGTTTGGCGGACAATTCATCCGCAGCCGGCATGACGCCGGGCGTGACTCTAATGGTCAAATGTTCCTTGCCCCGCACCACCTCCAACACCGTCGCGCGCCCGGGCTTCTTGCCGGCGACTTCATCCCGCAGTTGGCGCGTGGTCTTGACGGTTTTGCCGTCCACCGCCGTAACCACGTCCCCCGGCTGCAAACCGGATTTCGAAGCCGGCCCGCCTGGCAGGATGGAATCCACCACCACCCCTTCCCGCGCATCGGGCGTCAATGTCTTGTCCAGGTCCAGGTAATCGTGGTCGTCTTTGAGCTCGCGAATGCCGATGCCAAGCCAGGAACGGTTGAATTTTCCTTCGCTGATCAAATGGTCTTTGACCTGCTTGGCCAGGTTAATGGGCACCGCGAAGCCGACGCCGGTGTCCAGCCCTTCGATCATGGTGTTGATGCCGATGACTTCCCCGTAAAGATTGACCAGCGGGCCGCCGCTGTTGCCGGGCAGGATTCGGGCATCGGTCTGGATGAAGTCCTGGTTTGGATCCTGCTCGAACGACCGCCCCTTGGCGCTGACGTGGCCCACGGTCACAGTGTCGTTGAGTTCAAAAGGGGCGCCGATGGCCAGCACAAATTCGCCCACGCGCGCGGCGTCCGAGTCGCCCAGCTTGGCCGGCCTCAACCCGCTGGCTTTGATTTTGATCACCGCCAGGTCCGATTCGGCATCGATCCCCTTGACCTCGCCCGCGAAGGCGCGACCGTCTTTCAAGCGAACGACAATTTGGTCCGCGTTTTCGACTACGTGATTGTTGGTCAGGATGTAACCGTCAGACGAAATAATGACACCCGATCCTTCGCCCTCAAGGTAGTGCTGATGCGCGTCGCCGTGGTGCTGAAAGTGGCGCCGCAGATCCGGTGGCAAAAGGTCCCAAAAAGAGCCGCCGTCCTCGGACTCCTTGCCGTTGGTTTTTTGGCGAATGTCGATGACCACGACGGCGGGCGAAACTTCGTCTGCCACTTCCACGAACGCTTCATTGAGCTGGCGGGCCAGGTTGAGCGCGGCGGAGTCCTTGGCCCCGGTGCGCGGGCCGGAGACCAGGACGGCGGCGGCCGCGAGCCAGCAGACCGCTTTGGACTTAAGTTCGTATGTCATAAAATGTTCAAAATGCGCGCGGCCAGAGTATCCGCATTGACTTGCCGCGCCGGGGCCTTTACCGTTTACAAACGACGACGGAACGGAAATGGCCCAATGCGACATATAATCGAAAAATTGCTGATTTTGCAAGACAGGGATCGCCGGATAATGCACATCCGCGAGCAATTGGCGCACGTGCAACCTGAACGCGAGGCCTTCCAGGGCCAGGCCGCTGCCACCCAGATCGGATTGGAGACCGTCAAGACCAAGGCTAGGCAGGTCGAATCAGACCGCAAGAAGCTGGAGTTGGAAGTGGATTCGGCCAAGCGGCAAATCGAGCGCTACGCGCTGCAACAATTTCAAACCAAGAAGAACGAGGAATATCGCGCCCTGGCCCACGAAATCGACACCTGCAAGCAGACCATCAGCCACCTGGAAGACCAGCAGTTGGAGCTAATGGAGCAGGCGGAGACATTGCAAAAGGAAGCCGGCGTGGCCACCCGCGAGGCCGATTCCACGCGCACCCTGGCGGAAGGACGCTTGCGCGAATTGGCCGCCCGCGAACTAAGCCTGCGCCATGAATTGACGGCGCTGGAGAGCAACCGCAATGAATTGACGTCCGGCGTTGATGATCGGGCCTTGCACCGCTACGAACGTCTCCTGCTCAACAAGGGCGACAATGTAGTGGTGGGTATCGAGCACGGCGTCTGCGGCGGCTGCCACATGCGCTTCCCCGTGCAACTCCTGGTTACTTGCCAGGCGGCCAAGGAACTGGTCTCCTGCCCCAATTGCGGCCGGATCCTTTACTACACGCCCGAAATGGACTTGGCGGCGGTGGATTAGCTCCTTCAGAGCCGCAAGAAAATTTTCCGGCGATAGAGAAAATGGGTAATCCAAAAGGCGATCATCAATCCGATGATGGCCAGCACCATGTCGCCGCTGCCGTGCAGATGCGCGTTGAAATACTGATGGATGTCCCCGCCGGCCAGGCGCTGGCTGATGCCGTCGAATCCCCCCAGGATATTCTTGCCTATGTAGATCGTGATTGAATTCATGCCCATCCAGACGAAAGGCTGGCACCACCACCGCCATTTGGCCACGTCCACGATCCAGTAAAATGACCCCAGCAGAAACGCGCTGTACCCCCCCGCCACCAGGACGAAGGAAGAGGTCCAAAGCTTCTTAACCACAGGAAATTGCGCACTCCACGCCCAGCCCAGCGCGGCCAGCACCAGTCCGCCCGAGAGCAGAATAATCACCTTCTGCGGGTCGTTGAACGAAGGGTTCAGCAATAACAACCCCGCCCAGACTCCCAGCAAACAAGTCACAATCGCCGGCATGGTGCTCAGAAGGCCTTCCGGGTCGTAGTAAACGTCCCAGACGCGTCCCGGCAGGTACTGGAAATCAATATGGTTGGCCAGGTTCAAGCCCGGTTCGTAATGGCCCGTGACCCGCTCGGTGGTGCCGTCAAAAAGCGCCTTGGGGTTCGCGGGCACGCCCCTCTTCTGGGCCAATTCTTCCAGCGCCTTCTGCTCCAACTGGATATTCCGAATCGGCACAAAGGTCAGCAGCGCCCAGTACCCCAGCAGCAATCCCACGGCGATGGCGATCATGGAGCGAACGTTGCAGAAACAGAAAATCAGCCCTGCGAAAAAGTAACAGAGCGCGATGCGGTTGAGGACCCCCAGCAAACGTATGTCCGGCCACCGATGGGTGAAGCCGCCGGAATAAAACAGCCCCACCACAAAAAGCAGAACCGATCGCCGAATGACCCGTTTCATCGCCGCCGCCCGGCCTTCCTGGCGGATCGTCTTGCCCAGGGAAAAAACAATCGATATCCCCGCCATAAACACGAACAGCGGAAAAATCAGATCGTAAAAATGGAACCCTGCCCATTGCGCATGCTCCAGTTCGTAGTCCAGGAATCCGATGATCGAGGAAGCGATTCCGCTGTGTTCGCCCGCGGCGGCCATTCGTTGCAGCGCGCGCACCAGCGCATCCGCGCCGATGATCCAAAACATGTCAAATCCCCGCAGCACGTCCAGGGACATCAATCGTTGCGTGGCCGCGGCCAGGGGAGGCTTCGGCATCGGCGGCGCTGCGGTTTCGCTCGTAATCACGCGCGCATTCTCCACGCCGCCACCGCCCAGATCAATGCAAAAAAATGGCGGAAAGCAGCGCAGCGCAATATTAGCTAATTAATTGACAAAATTTGGTTGGCTAAATTTGCACTTTTGGTTCTCAAATCGCTGAACATGGCTGAAAAAGCCTCAGGTCCTGACCAAACAATAATACATCCCACTACTGGAAAAATATGAAACCCCAAACACTCATCACCGGCCTCGCCATCGTGGCGGCATGTTCCGCCCATTCCCTGCGCGCCGAAGGTCTGAAAATCATCACTTCCTTCACGATGACGACCTACACCCAAAACACCGTGCATGACAACGGCACCACGACCACCTATGCCAAACCGGTCACCAACACCTACAACACCCAGGCCATCCTGAATTTCCTGGCGAGCGACAAATACGCCGAGGGCCAATTGGCCAGCCCCGCCTTCCCCGCCAAGGCGCAATTGGCCTCGACCAACGGCGCCTGGGTGGTGCTGGACAAGAACAACAACGTCCTGGCGGATGTTTCGGAAATCCTCAGCGCCACCAACGCCGGCGATGGCATGGAGGTCATCTCAGGCACGCAGTTGAACGGCGCCGCGAATTTGGCCTGCCCCACCGTAAAGACCATGGAGCTGATCAGGTTTACATTCGACGACACCGCCATCGCGGGAGGCAATAATATTTCGTTTTACCTGCAAGGTCTCTCCACCAAAACGGACACCGACACCACGCCCACGACGACTGGACTTTACACCGAGACGCAGACGGGTGTCATCACGGGCGCCGCAGGAGGGGGATTTTGGAGCAACGGCGCGCCCTTCGTCTTTACCGCCAACCTGACGACCGCCTCCCGGACGACCTTTGGCGATTTCGCGCCAGAGTCGTTGGCAGGCTATATGATGACGTGTACGCGCCTCGGCCGGCCCAATTTGGTCCTCTCCTTTGGCGACGGCACATGGGCTCAGGCGGGCACAGGCGCCGATCTCAACGCGGATGATTACTGCGCGGGCATTGATACCTATGTCAAGACCGGCACCAACACCGCGGTGTTGACGAACGTGGACATCGGGATGTTGAGCTGGCTCGGCACCACCAATCACACCACCGTTAGAGTCACCTTCGGCGCCGCCAGCGCCACCGCGAAATGGTCGAGCGAAAACGATTCCGGCACGATCACGATGACGGCGATGAAACAAGTGAGCAATCTCGTGCCCGCGACGCTGGCCGGCAAAACGATTAAGTTCGCCAGTGGCTCCCAACCGGCCACGCTGGCCTTTGCCAGCGATGGAACTTTCACTGAAAGCCATGTTGGCAGCGTGACAGCCGCCGGCACATACTCCTTGAAGCAATACAGCCCCACCATGGCCATCATTGAATTCAGCAATTACACCGATGCTGAAGATGCTGGGGCGCTCGCTTACTTGGAGGTGACCTTCACTTCAGGCACTGCCGGTCGGAGCTTTTACAGCTACTATAAAAACCCGGCTACCGGCGCCAACCCTGGCAAAAAGGGATTGAACACCTTCACGCTCCAATAAACCGCCAGCGCGAGTATTCGAGAAGGGGGCGCTGACCGGGCAAAGTCAGCGTCCTCCTGCTCGCACGCGGACAAAATGCTTCGCTTGATCAGCTTTTGCGGGTGTGCAGAGTGTGGCCCAAGGCCAGGTTGGGAGACTTGACGGCCCTCTTACCAAACGCCGTAAGCGTCAGATATGGAGGAGGCGGCGTTGGTTTGCAGGTGCTTAAGGAGGATCCAATCGACGTGCCCATCGGCGAACCCGATGTTGCCGCCCAACGCCCCGATGCTGGCGCTGCTGTTGCCGGGCAATCCAATCGTGAAGGAGGAGTTTCGCGCCATGGCCGCACCCATGGCGGTGTGGGGCGCGCATTTCATCTGCGGTGGGAAATAACCAGTATTGACGCCGCCCGGCGTCCAATAATTCGCGTCCGCCAGCAACTCGTTGGTGGGGGATCCCGGCCATTTCACCGGCAGGACCGTGTAATCCGGGCCTTTGGTGGATGCGCCGCTGTTGATCGCCAGGTAGCTGTATCCAATCACGCAACCATTCTTGCTGTGTTGCGCCACGGCATTTGGCCCGAGGCCAAAAACTACATTGGGACAATAAAAAATATTCGAATTCCCTCCGGCAAGATCAACCAAGTTCGAATACACCGAATCTGAGAGCATGATCGAATGATAGGAGCCTCTGTTGTCCGCGCAACTGGGTAGAAACTGCTCGTCGTCGGTGGCGTAATTCTCCAGCACTATTAGGAGTTGGCGGATATTGCCCTGACAAACGGCTCGCCGGGACTTTTCCTTGGCCGTGGATAAAGCGGGCAGCATCAGGGCCGAGAGGAGGGAGGTCATGGTAATAACCACCAGCAACTCCACCAAGGTAATCCCTGAGGATTTAGCTCGCCCCTTCTGCCAATTATTGAGGGCTATCGGCATATCTGTCCGTCGTTGTCGCTTGTCTGTAACCCAAAGTATGCATGGTCTTGACAATTCATGCAACAAATATTTTCATTTTTGTGGGCAAACCTTCAGCCAGAGCGGGGTTTGACATCAGGATTGACCGCGTTAACTTTGGCCGATGTGCGCCCAATCACGCGCTTGCATCCGCCTGCGGGGGGTGCGGCAGAACAATCTCAAGAACGTCGATCTCGATGTTCCTCTGCGCCAATTGGTGGTCATCGCTGGTTTGAGCGGTTCGGGCAAAAGCTCGCTGGCTTTCGACACCCTTTTTGCCGAAGGTCAGCGCCGGTATATCGAAACTTTCTCCCCTTACGCCCGCCAATTCCTGGATCGGATGGACAAACCTCAGGCCGAAAGCATCGAAGGCATCCCTCCGGCCATCGCCATTGAGCAGCGCAATACCGTGAAATCCACCCGTTCGACGGTTGGCACCATGACCGAGATCACGGATTACACCAAGGCCTTCTGGGCCAGGATTTCCCAGCTCCATTGCCGCCAGTGTGGCCAGCCGGTGCAAAAGGACGTGCCCACGGCTATCTGGCTGGCCATGCGCAGCCAGGCCGGAGAGGCCGAAAGCCTGGTTACTTTTGACCTGGCCCTGAGCGAAAAGTTCTCTTTGGAGGAGTCCCTGACCATGATTTCCCGGCAAGGCTATCGCCGCCTTTTGCTGCAAGACGCCGTGGTTCCGATTGAGGATGCGTCCGCACGGCTCAAGGGAGTCCGCCCAAAGCTCCTGACCGTCATTCAGGACCGCGTCAAGATGACTCCGGGCAACCGGGCGCGTTTTGTGCAGGCTTGCGAGCAGGGGTATCATTTCGGAAAAGGGAAATTAGCCGTGCGACTCATCCCGCCGGGCGCGCGCATGACCCCCGGCCCGCCGATGCTCTTTTCCAGCGGGTTGCACTGCGCCCGGTGCGATCTTGCCTACCAGCCAGCCACGCCCGCGCTCTTTAGTTTTAATCACCCCATTGGCGCCTGCCCGGCTTGCCGGGGTTTTGGCCGCATCATCGCCCTGAACTACGCCGCCGCCGTGCCCGACTGGACCCGCACCCTGGCCCAAGGGGCGGTCAAACCTTGGCAAACGCCCGCCGGCGCGGAGTGTCAGGATGATCTCATGAAGTTTGCCCGCCGCCGCGGCGCGCCGACGAACGTCCCGTTTGGCGATCTACCCCAAAAGTGGCGCCAATGGGTGATGGAAGGTGACGAAGGTTACGGACGGGATCCGGAGCACCAATGGCCGCGAGCCTGGTACGGCGTCAAAGGCTACTTCCGCTGGCTGGAATCCAGGGCCTACAAAATGCACGTGCGCGTCCAATTGGCCCGTTATCGCGTTTATCAACTGTGCCCCGCCTGCCACGGCGCCCGCTTCCAGCCCGAAACCTTGCTCTACCGCGCCGGCGGATTGACGCTGGCCGATTTTTATAGTCTGACCGTGCGGCGGGCCATTGCTTTCATGGAGTCGCTGCAAAGCCAATGGCAGCAGGCCAAGGTTTCGGACCCGGCTCGGCTGGCGTTGGAAGAAGTCCACGCCCGCCTCGCGTATTTGGAGGCGGCCGGCTTGGGCTATCTGAGCTTGGACCGCCCCACCCGCTCGCTCTCAGGCGGAGAAACCGAACGGGTCAACTTGACCGCGTGCCTTGGCTCGCGTCTTGTAAACACATTATTTGTCCTGGATGAGCCAAGCGTCGGCCTGCACGCGCGCGACACCGCCCGGCTGGTGCGCTTGCTGCGGCGCTTGCGCGACGCCGGCAACACGGTCGTGGTCGTCGAGCACGAAGCCAGCGTGATGCGCGCCGCCGACCACATCATCGAACTAGGGCCGGGGCACGGCGAATCGGGAGGCGAAGTTGTCTTTCAGGGGCCTTACTCCAACATCTTGCTGGCGCCGGATTCCTTGACGGGCGCCTGCCTGGCTGGACGCGCGCAAATCGATCCTCCTCCGCGGCGCCCAGTGGCTCATGGTCGGCAGGGCAAATTGACGTTGCGCCATGCCAGCCTTCATAATTTAAAGGATCTCACGGTGGAGTTTCCGTTGGCACGGCTGGTTTGCGTCACCGGCGTCAGTGGTTCGGGCAAGAGCACCTTGGTGACGGAACTTCTGGCCCCGGCTTTGCGGGCAAAATTGCAGGATCCTGGCAGTCTGGCGGACGATGAACAAGACCCCGTGGAGGAGGCGGGAGCGGAGGTTGCCAACCCCGTGCGGACGGTGCTCGAGGGATGGGAGAATCTGGGCTTGGTCGTGGCAGTGGACCAATCGCCCCTGGGCCGCACGCCTCGGTCCAATCCGGCGGTTTATATCGGAGCCTTCGAGGATATCCGCGCCTTCTTCGCCCTGGACGAGGCGGCGCGGCAACGCGGATTGAGCGCCAGCGCTTTCAGCTTCAATTCCATCCAGGGCCAGTGCGAACGTTGCCGCGGGGCCGGTTTTGAAAAAATCGAGATGCAGTTTTTGAGCGATGTCTTCGTCCGCTGTCCCGATTGCAACGGACGCCGTTATCGTCCCCACATCCTGGAAATCACCGTGGCTGGCCCGGCGAAATCCGGCGCGCCGCGGAATTGGAGCATCGCCGATGTTTTGGATGCGTCCGTCGATGAAGCCATTGATTTTTTGCGCGGATTTCCCGCCTTGCGCCCCGCCGCCCGAGCAGTCGAAAGCCTGCGATTACTACAGGAAGCCGGATTGGGCTATGTGCGGGTCGGCCAACCCATCAACACCCTCTCCGGCGGGGAAAGCCAGCGTCTGAAACTGGTCAATCATCTCGCCCAAGCTCGTGAAGACGCCGCCGCACCTGGGGCAAAACCGGCTTTGTTCGTCTTCGACGAGCCGACCACCGGACTTCACTTCGAGGACGTCCGCGTCCTGCTAAAATTGTTGCAACGCCTTGTGGATAAGGGACATACGGTGCTCGTCATTGAGCATAACCTCGATGTCATCCGGTCAGCCGATTGGCTCATTGACTTGGGACCTGAGGCGGGCGAAGATGGAGGGCGAGTCGTGGCCCAAGGCACCCCGGAAGAAGTGATCGGAGTATTGCAAAGCCACACCGGCCAAGCCTTGGCTGGGTTGATTTAGTGGGCCATTATGGCACACGTTGAGGGGTTTTATTGGCACACCACAATTGAGTCGCAAGTGGTTTATTATGAGCGACTTACGTTTTATTCGATAAAAATTACGCAAAATTTGCCGGTCTTCCTTTGACATCAGCTTGCGTTTATGTATTCTGTATTGGCGCGGTTTTCAATTTTTGAGTTAACTCAAGGGAGCGCAAACAGGTAGGAAAAGCCCGAGTGTCGAAACAAACGGCGCCGTCAGATCAGCGGGTATAAATGAACCTTAAACAGGGAAAGGTGTCCGACAAAGATATGCTGCGAAAGAGATTTTACCGGGGTAACATGCGAAGGACTGGCCCCACCAAACCCACGCCGGAAGAAAAGGGTAGCGCCAAGGAAGCGCGTTTTACCCTCCAAACCGACGGCAAGGGTGTCACCCGCAAGAACGGGTCGTCCGCCGCCAGTGGGGCTTTGCAACCGCCTCAACCCGCTGCTCCAGCCTTGGCATTGGCGCACCAGCCGGTCACTGTGGATTCCCCGGTTATCGCCGAGAAGGTCAAGGAACTGCTCCGTCTGGCTCAAGACCAGGGCTACCTGACCTACGACGACATTAACGATGCTTTGCCGGACGATTTTGTCACCCCGGAATTGCTGGACAACATTTATTCCAAGCTCCGCGGCTTTGAAGTCGAGATCGTGGAAGCGCCGGATCTGGAGCGGGCCAAGCAGCAGCAACAGCAGCAACAGCAGCATCACGTCGAACCAGAGGAGGAAGAGGAAAGCCGGCTGGATATTCTGGACGACCCGGTGCAGATGTACCTGCGCCAAATGGGAAAAGTTCCCTTGCTCACCCGCGAACAGGAGGTGCAGATCTGCAAGCGCATTGAGGAAGGCGAAACCGAAGCCCGCCGCATCCTTTTCGGCTTTGGCTTCACCGGCAAAGAGCACGTCGCCCTGGCGGAGAAGCTTTTGTGCGATCCCCCGCGCGAGCGCTTCGACCGCGTCATTGTCGATAAGAAAGTGGAAAGCCGCGCCTCCCATTTAAGCGTTTTGCGGCGCTTGATCAAGCGGGTGCGCGAGTGGGACCAAAAGCTCGACAAGGCTTATGAGCAACTGCGCCAGGCCGCCGGCAAACCGTCCGCCGCGCACGTGCAGGGTAATTTTGGCAAGCTGGACAAAATCCTCCAGGCCAACTTTCCCAAGTTCTACTACAAGCCCAAGGTCGCCGAGGAAATCATGGTCGTGTCCGACAACGTCGCCGACCAGTTCAAATCCACCTTGCGCACGATCGAGGAATTGCAGCGCCGCCGCAAGTGCGCCTCCGTCACGGCGCAGTTGACGGCCGAGCAGCACAAGCTGGCCGCGCTGGAAAAATTTGTCCGCATGCCCCGCGCCGACTTTCTCGCCGCCCACGCCTTCATGAAAAAGGCCGCGGCCCGCGCCGATGAGGCCAAGTGCGAAATGGCGGCCGCCAATTTGCGTTTGGTCATTTCCATCGCCAAAAAGCACACCAATCGCGGCCTCTCCTTTCTGGACCTCATCCAGGAAGGCAACATGGGCCTGATGAAAGGCGTCGAAAAATTCGAATACCAGCGCGGCTACAAGTTCTCCACCTACGCCATCTGGTGGATTCGTCAGGCCATCACCCGCGCCGTGGCCGACCAGGCCCGCACCGTCCGCATCCCCGTCCACATGATCGAGGTCATAAATCGCCTCATGCGCGTGCAGAAGCGCCTCATGCAGGAATTGGGCCGCGAAGCCGAGCCGGAGGAAATTGCCGATGAATTGAATCTCCCCGTCGAGCGCGTCCGGTCCATCCTCAAAATGGCCCAGCAATCCGTCTCGCTCCAAGCTCCTGTCGGCGACGGCGACGATGCCAGCGTGGGTGATTTCATCGAGGACAAAAAGGCCGCCAATCCTTCCGACGTCACCAGCTACAGCCTGCTCAAGGACACCTTGAGCGACGTGTTGGCGACGCTCACGGAACGCGAACGCAAAATTGTCGAAATGCGATTCGGCCTGGTGGATGGCTACGAGCGGACTTTGGAAGAAATCGGCCGCCAGTACAACGTCACCCGCGAGCGCATCCGGCAGATCGAAGCCAAAGCGTTGCGCAAGATGCGGCATCCCACCCGCCTGCGCCATCTCCAAGGCTTCCTCGAAAGCGAAGAAACGATCTTTCAATAAGCCTTTGCGACCAGAAGTGTTAGTCAATCAATGGTAGGGCGGCGTTGCGCGCCGCCCACTTTTTTGCCTGGGTGCCCCCCAGCACGGCGCGTCAAGTGGTTGCTTTTTCTCAAAAACCTCCCACATTATGTTCGCGTGAACGTTCGGGGACTATTGGAGTCCAACCGACGGGCGCCAGTTTAAAACTATGAAATTTTTGCAAATGGCAAAGCGTGTCACCCTGCTGCTGGTGGTCAACATGCTGGTGATGATCACCATCGGCGTCATCGTCAGCCTCCTCTTTCGCGGATTGGCGCCGCGCATGGGCGGGTACCAAAACCTTTTCCTGTTCTGCTTTGTCTGGGGCATGGGCGGCGCCTTTGTTTCTTTGGCCCTCTCCCGCTGGATGGCCAAGATGATGATGGGCGTCCGGGTCATCGATCCCAACACTTCCGACCCTGAATTGCAAGCCCTGGTGCAGACCGTTCACCATCTGGCCCGCTCGGCCGGACTTTCCACCATGCCCGAGGTGGGTCTTTATGATTCGCCCGAGATCAACGCCTTCGCCACCGGGCCAAGCCGTTCGCGGGCGCTGGTGGCCGTTTCCTCCGGTTTGCTCGGACGCATGAGGCAATTCGATGTCGAAGGCGTGCTGGGCCACGAGACCGCGCACATCGCCAACGGCGACATGGTGACGATGACTCTGGTTCAGGGCGTGGTCAACGCCTTCGCCATGTTCCTGGCCTGGGTGCTGGCTATCGCGCTCACGCGGGGATCCAGCCGCGACGACGACCGCGGCGGCAGCCCTTTCATGCAGTGGATGTTGATGAACCTGTTTCAGTCCGTTTTCATGATGCTGGGCATGATCGTGGTGTGCGCCTTCTCGCGCTGGCGGGAATTCCGGGCCGATGCCGGCGGCGCGCGCTATGCCGGCCGCGACCACATGATTTCGGCCCTCAAAGCGCTCCAGGCCGTTCACGAAGCCGGGGCGGACATGGCCGGGCCGCAAAAGCCCGCCTTTCAAGCCTTGAAGATTTCCGGACGGACGGGCGGCTTGCTGGCCCTTTTCGCCTCGCATCCGCCGTTGGAAGAACGGATCGCGCGCCTGGAAAATCCGACCCTCGGCTGAATCAGCCGCCCGCGCGAAAAGGATCGGCGTTTCTCGATTTGACACGCAGGCCCGTTGCTTCTGGCGCGGCGGCAAAGGAGAGTGAGCCTCCGTTTGCGGTGACGCCGGCGAACGGATCGTTGGCCACCAGCAGATTGCCGTCAAGGTCCAGGTAATCGGCCAATTCGGCCAGGTGCGCGGCGGCGCTGATCAGGGCGCTCGTTTCAATCATGCATCCAATCATCGTTTTCAACCCCGCGGCGCGCGCTGCGCGGAGTGTGTCGTATGCGCCGGTGATGCCGCCGGTCTTGATCAGCTTGACGTTGACGCCGTGGAAGCACCCGGCGCAATCGCTCACGTCGCGGGCGTTCTGGCAGGATTCGTCGCCAAACAACGGCAACGGCGAACGGCTCTTTAGCCAGGCCAAATCCCGCTCCGGCGTCCCTGCCGGCATGGGTTGCTCCACAAATTCAATGTGCGGGTCCCGGGCCAGCCATTCGAGATTGCGCAAGGCCTCCTCCTTGCTCGTCCATGCTTCGTTGGCATCGACACGCACGGTTCTTTTGGGATCAATCTGGCGCAGGGCGGCCAGGTTCTCCCGGTCGCCGGGTGCGCCGATTTTGAGTTTGAGGATCGGGTAGAGCGATGCTTCGGCGACTTTGCAGCGCACCATTTGCGGGGTGTCGATGCCGATGCTGTAGGAAGTCAGATGTTTGTTTTCGGCGAAGCCCAGGCCCAGGAGATCATAGACCGGCAGGCCGGCCTTGCGGGCCGCGCCATCCACCAACGCGACGTTGAGGGCGCACTTGGCGGAAGCATGGCCAGGTCCGAGTGTTTCCAGGTAGGCCATGCTGGCCGGGATGTCTTCGAAGGTAAGTTGCTCTGGCTCCACCAACCGCAGGAAGTTCTGGATCGAAGCCGCGCTTTGGGCATAACGCTGGGCAGTGGGAGCTTCGCCCAGACCGGCAGTGAACGTGTCCTTGAGTCGCACCAAGACAACCGGGGCCACATCCATGCTTCCGCCGGGGCCGAGGCCGCTGGCGATGGTCCAGGTGTGCTTGAGCTTTAGATCGTATGTGAGAAATTCCAGTCTCATCAACCAACTTCATTCACGCTCCCTCGCCGGTAGCCCTGCAAATCAAGCGTGACATGGGCGTAGCCGAGCTTTCGCAACGCCTCCGCCACCCGCGCAAACGTGCCGTCCACCAGAAGTTTCGGCATCTCCCCAGGGCCGACTTCGATGCGCGCCAGCGCGGTGGCGCGGCCCCCCGCCGTCAATTCATGGTGGCGCACGCGCACGTCATAAAATCCCAGGTCGCGCAGCACGTATTCCGCCTCCTCAATCATGCGCAATTTTCCCGGCGTGACCGCTTCGCCGTAAGGCACGCGCGAGCTTAGACAGGCCATTTGCGGCTTCTCGGCGGTGGGCAGTCCAAAGTGCGCGGACAAGGCGCGGATGTCACTCTTGTTCAACCCGGCTTCCTTGAGCGGCGCGCGAACCTGAAACTCCCCGGCGGCCTGCGCGCCCGGACGATGATCGCCGATGTCGCTGGCATTTTCGCCATAAGCGATGACGGCAAAATGCCCGCTGCGCGCCAGCGGGGCCAAATGCGTGAACAGCTCGTGCTTGCAAAAATAACAGCGATTGTTCGGATTGGCGACGTAGGCGGGATTCTCAAATTCGGCCGTGCGAACGATTTGCAACGGGATGGAGAAACGGCTGGCAATGGCCATCGCCTCGTCCAATTCGCGCCGGGGCAAGCTGGGCGAGTCAGCCAGTGCGGCCAGGCATTTTTCCCCCAAAACCTGCCGCGCCACAAACGCCAGAAAGACGGAGTCCACTCCGCCCGAATACGCCACCAAACACGACCCATAAGACCGCAACAGGCCCTGCAACTGCTCAAGCTTCTTCAAAGACACGCTCTAATTTCGCACCAATGGCCGGCAAAGTCGAGTACCGGTGCAGGCTTCGCGTTGGGACGTGAATCCGTCCTCTTTTTCTCTGGCAAAGGAGCGGGCTTGTGGCAGCTTGCAGAGTGGCTTTGCCAAAGGGAAACTTCGGCGCCGCGACGCTCTTAACAAGGAAGTGAAAACAATGACTTTTGTTCAAGCCGCCATGCTCATGTTTTTTGGGCCGGCACTGATTGTATCAGCCCAGAATGCCCCGTCCGCCGCCGCCGCCGGACGCCACAAGATCCAGGTGAACGATCACGCCCTGAGCCAGGAGTTGGCCACGGCGGGCGGCCGCTTGATCGCGGATTACGGCGGCTATCAGCTTTATGACGCACCGGATTCCATGACCAACCTCCCGGCGGACGAGGCCGAGTTGCGCGATGATTACAATGTGATTCTCCTCAACGCCAGCCGCATGGATACCACCAAGTCGGAAGTCAAAGCGTTGCGAAAGACCGTGGGCGGCTTCGCCGGCAGACGCCTGCACCTGGTTCAATTCGCCGGACCGGTCCAGCCAACCTGGCGGCAGTCTTTGCTCGATGCGGGGGCGCAAATTGTCAGTTACATTCCGCAAAACACTTACCTGGTCTATGGCGACGCGGCCAGCATCGCCCGGGTGCAAGCCATGGCGGCGGCGGCTCCTCACGTGCAGTGGGAAGGCGCTTACGCGGACGAGTATAAGATCCATCCCTCCGCCAAACCCGGGACGGCCAAAACCGATCAATTCGCCATCCAATTGACCTCGGATGCCGCCGCCAATGCCGCCACGCTGAAATTAATCGATCAACTCAAACTGGCCCCGATGACGCGCCAGCGGCCCGTCCTGGACTTCGTGGACGTGGTGGTGCGCGTTGCCCCCGGCAACCTGGCCCAAATCGCCGCGCGGCCCGATGTGGTTTCGATTCAACCCTACGCCACGCCCCGCAAGGTGTGCGAACGGCAGGACCAGATTGTGGCGGGAAACCTTTCCGGCGATGCTCCCAGCGGACCAGGGTATCTGGCCTGGCTGCGAAGCCGCGGGTTCACCCAGACTAGCACTTCCTTCGTCGTGGATATGTCGGACAGCGGTCTTGATGATGGCACGACTCATCCTCATCATTTTGGCTTTTACGTGGGCGGGAGCACCGCCAATCCAAGCCGCGTGGTTTACAATCGCCTGGAAGGGACGGCCAATCCCGGCAGCACGCTCGCGGGCTGCGACGGACATGGCAACCTCAACGCGCATATCGTGGGCGGCTACGATGACCTGAGCAACTTCCCGTTTGAGGACAGTTCGGGTTTTCACTATGGGCTGGGCGTCTGCCCGTTTGCGCTGCCTGGGTTCGTCGGTGGTTTTTGATCCGACCAACTGGACCGAGCCGTCCTACAACGACCTGATGTCACAGGCTTATCAGGACGGAGCGCGCATCTGCAATAACAGTTGGGGCGATGGGAGCAGTGACAGCTTTTACAATCTGGATAGCCAGGAATACGACGCGTTGGTGCGCGACGCCCAGCCGGCAGGTTCGGCCTTCCCCGCTCCGGGAAACCAGGAGATGGTCATTGTTTTTGCCGCGGGCAATGACGGCCCTCAAGCGGGCAGCGTCAGCCCTCCAGCCACGGGCAAGAACATTATTGCCGTCGGCGCGGCCGAAAATGTCCAGTTGTTCGGAGGGGCGGATGACGGCGCCGACAGTTTTAGCGGCACGCCAGACAGCCAAGCCGACAATGCCAACGCCATGCTCGATTTCTCCGGCCGCGGCCCTTGCGCCGACGGACGCCAGAAGCCCGATCTGGTCGCGCCCGGAACTCACGTCAGCGGTGGCGCGCCCCAGGCTGCAAACCCCGGGCCGGATGGTTCGGCCCTTCTCTGTTTCCGGGACATGGACACCAATAATATCGGCGTCTCCGGCGGTTCGGACGGCAGCCGTTTCTTCCCCGACACCGGGCAGCAGTTTTACACCGCCTCCTCCGGCACGAGCCATTCCACGCCCTGTGTTTCGGGCGGCTGCGCGTTAGTGCGCCAGTATTTCATCAACCAGGGGTGGACGCCGCCCAGTCCGGCCATGACCAAGGCGTGGTTGATGAATTCCGCCCGCTACATGACCGGCGCTTATGCCAATGACACTCTCTGGTCGCCAAGCCAGGGAATGGGCGAGATGTATTTGGGAATGGCCTTCGACGACACGCCCCGGCTCCTGCGCGATCAAGCAGCCGGGGACATGTTCACCGCCAGCGGCCAGACCCGCGTCTTCACCAGCGCGATCGCCGATTCCAGCCAGCCGTTTCGTGTCACCGTCGCCTGGACCGACGCCCCCGGCAGCACCACCGGCGCGGCCTACAACAACAATCTCGACTTGACGGTGGCGGTCGGCGGCCACAACTACAAGGGCAACGTTTTCAACGGCGCCTTCTCCGTCACCGGCGGTTCGGCGGACTCGCGCAACAATGTCGAAAGCGTCTTTCTGCCCGCCGGAGTCTCAGGCCCTGTCACCGTCACCGTTACCGCCGCCAGCATCAATTCGGTCGGCGTCCCCGGCGGCGCGGGCCTGGTCAACCAGGACTTTGCTCTTGTCGTATATAATGCCGGCGCGGCCCCCGCCCTGGCCCCGGGAGGCGCGGTCCTGGCGCAGGAATCCTGCCTGCCCGCCAATGGCGTGATCGATCCCGGGGAAACCGTCACGGTGAATTTCACCATCCAAAACGCCGGCTCCGCCAGCACGACCAATCTCGTTGCCACCTTGCAGGCCGGCAACGGCATTACCGTTCCCTCCGGCCCGCAAACTTACGGCGCGCTCGCGCCCGGCGCCTCCGGCACGGCCGCCTATTCGTTTGAGGCGGAGGGCGCTTGCGGAGGGGTGATCACCGCGACCTTGCGGTTGCAGGACGGGGCGGCGAATTTGGGCGCCATTCACTATTACTTCCAACTCGGCCAACTGGTCACCGTGACCAATTTCGCCGAGAGTTTCGACAGCGTCAGCCCGCCGAATTTGCCCGCCGGCTGGACCACCAGTGACACAAGTGGCGGACAAACCTTTTGGACCACCCAGAGTGGCATCAGCGATAGCACGCCCAACTCCGTCTATTGTCCGGACTCGGGCTTTGCCGACGAAGTGTATCTGACTTCCCCGCGCATCACTCTGCCCAGCGGCCCGAGCCAACTGAGCTTTCGCCAGAGCTTCAATCTCGAAGACCAGTATGACGGCGGAATCTTGCAGATAAAACTCCCCGGCGCCACGGCCTTTGCAGGCATCACCGCCGCCGGCGGGAGTTTTGCCATGGGCGGCTACGTGGAAACAACACAGTCGGACTTTTCATCATACTGCCGGGACAATCCGCTTGTCGGCCACTCCGTCTGGAGCGGCAACTCGGACGGTTTCGTGACCAGCATCGTCAATCTGCCCGCCAGCGCGCAGGGGAAGACCATCCAACTGCGCTGGGCTTGCGGAACCGATTGCACCAACGAGATTTTAGAGGGCCTGGGCGGCTGGTGGATTGACAGCATCCGCGTCACTCAAACCAACTGGTCCTGTTGCGGATCCCTGGCTGCGCCGGTCCTCCTCTTTTCGACCAACCAATTTGACACCAACACCGGCTCTTTAACGGTTGCCGGCACGGGTGTTCCCGGCGCGAAGGTCTCCATCTATGACGGCACGAACCTTCTCGGCACGGCCACCGTGAATAGTTCGGACCTGTTCCACCTCCCGATCAAATTGACCAATGGCGCCCATCAATTGACCGCCTCGGAAATCTTCAACGGCGTCACCAGCCCGGCCAGCGGGCCGGTGGCCATCACAGTTATCTTGACTCCGGTCATCACCGCGCAGCCGCCGCCCGCCTTGACGGGATTCCTCAAGGAGACGTTGACAATTTCCGCCGGCGCTTACGGCGCGGCCCCTCTGCGCTATGCGTGGGAGAAGAACGGCGTCAGGATCGCCGGCGCGGCCGGGCCTAAACTGACTCTGGCCGGCTTGGTGGCCGGCAGCGCGGCCAGCTACCGGATGATCGCGGGCAATTCTTACGGTTCGGTCACCAGCACGGTGGCGGTGTTGAGCCTGGTTCCCAACCCGTTCGTCAATTTGACCGGGAATTATTACGGCCTTTTCTTGGAGTCGCCGGCGCGATTTGAAAGCTCCGGCTTCTTGCAACTGAGGCTCGGTACCCTGGGCGGTTTCAGCGGGAGTATTCTGAACGCGGGCCGCTCGAACGGTTTTTCCGGCGGATTTTCCGTGGCCGGCCAGGCGCGGGTGACCGTGGCCTCGTCGATTGTCAATATGAATCTTGACCTGGCCGGCGGCTCCGAACAAATCACCGGCGGCGTTTCCAACGCCTCCTGGAGCGCGGGCTTGCGCGCCGACCGCGCCACCTTTGGCGGGACCAATCCGTTCCTTACGGGCGGGAAGTTCAACATGGCGTTCCAGAATTCCGGCGACGGCAGCGCGAGTCCCGGCGGAGATGGTTACGGCACGGTTAGCATCAACACCAACGGCATGGTTTCATGGAGCGGCGCGCTGGCGGACAATACGAGCGTGCCCGTGCGCTCGGCGGTGAGCATCTCCAAGGACGGGCTGTGGCCGCTCTACGTTCCGCTCTATGGCAAACTCGGCTCGCTCTCGGGTTGGATCACCCTTGCCAACGGCGCGTTCACGGGGGAGGCGAATTGGTTCCGCGTCGGAGCCTCCGGGAAACTCTACCCGGACGGTATCACCAACACGCTTTCCATTGCCGGTTCCTCCTTCGCGCCGGGAACTTCCAGCCAGCCGGTGTTGGAACCGACCAATCTCCTCTTGACGTTGAGCGGGGGCGGCCTGGGCGCGAATTTGAGCCGCCCGCTTGCTCTTTACGACACCGGCAAATTCGTGTTCGTGACCAACAGCGGAGACATCTCGAACCTGACGCTCTCAGTCATGCCGGGCACTGGCGTGATCAGCGGGAGCTTTATTGATCCGGAGACGCATTTGAAGGCGGCGATCAAAGGGGTGGTCCTGCAACGGCAAAGCAACGCCGCCGGCTTCTTCCTCGGCACCAATGCGACCGGCAGTTTCCAGTTAACGCCGGCTCCATAGATGTAATTTAGTTGCTGTCCTCAGAATAGCAGTTACTTACAACAATGCAGTCAACATTGCCGACACACGGCGAAAATCGAGCGATGCGCATAATGCGTCAGCAGCAATTCAAGGCCGATAAAACGCCCTAATGGGTGGCCCCATTGCCCCCTTCGCTCCAAAGCCAATGGTAGGGCCGGCGCTGCCGCCAGTCCGGTCGGGGGTCTCCGGTCGGGGGTCAGTCCGGGCGGACTGACATTTTGGTTGATCGTCGTCATAAACCGGCGAACCGTGGTTCCCCCCTCGCCACGAGCTGATAAGTGCCCCCCGCATATTCAATTCGTATTTGTCGAGCCCTTACTTCGACCAGCTTTCCTGAAATTCACTCGCACATCAACTCATTTCCTCGTGCGCCCGGCCTGACGCCTTTACTTTACTGGTCGCGTTGGACCTCCGTCAGGCCGCCAACGCCGTCGGCGAAATCGTCGGCAAAACGACCACCGAAGATTTGCTGGATTCAATTTTCAGCCAGTTTTGCATCGGCAAGTTGATGGCCCCCATTTATTTAGCCGTCGGGTTGTTTAGTGAATTCGTCCTCTTCGGCCAGAGCTTGAAGCCGAGCATCTGCCATTCATTTGTTGGTGGCTGCACGTCCAACATTTCATAATAGTTTGTTGGCAACGCGTGGCGAGGTCTCTTGCGAGTGACATTGAAATAGGTAACAGGCTTGTTTATGATTCCCGAAACATCCATCTCAAGGCTTCCGCCCGGCGCTTCAATTTCCTTAATCTTCCACGCTATGTTGAAAATGGGCAATGGATAAACCGTCCCATCCGTCTCCTCGAATTTGTATTGATTTACTGATGGAGGCTCAATCAACTCAAGTTGTTTCTCATTAAGACCAAGTCGGTGGAGGTATTCCCGAGCGATCGCCTCGGCTTCTTTCTCATTAATCTTGCTCTTGATTTTCGCCAACTTTGCCGATGCGTCATCCTTGTAGCGGAAAGATTGCGGCCAGTAGTTTGTATCGACGAAATGCATGAAATCGTTGTGCATGTACCCCCAAACGAATCGTCCGTCCCTTGTGCCGATACCACCGTCAATCCCTCTTGAAGTTGCCTTCAAATCAAAGAATACATTCTGAACAGAAAGCGATGTTGGAATATCCAAAGTCCATAGTTTCCGAAACTGCTCCGCATCCGTCAGCATTAAATGGAAGCCATATTCTTCAAATGCAGGCGTGTTGGTCGCACTTCTTCCAATTGAAGCAATCTTCTTCTGTGAATCTGTTTGAGGCGTGCGCGCCGCAGCTATGTCAGAAGCAACAACAAGCATTCTGTTAGTCGATGGAATCTGGGCGGCCAATGCCTGAACGAATAGGACGTTCAAGCATATAAGACAGGTAGGGCTGATCATATACTATTTGTCAATCATCAAATCTCCCGCACCATACAACTCCATTCCAGTCGAAGTTCTGTAAGCATCGGTGCCCACGCTGTCAGCCGCAGCTTTTATTGCATCCGTTATGTCATTTATTGGCGCTCCCGCAGGTGCCGATGCCCAAGAGGACCAAAAGGAGGAAGTATATACCGTATGTGCCATGAACGCGGAAGAATTATTCATGAAGGTAATCCATTTCGAGTTGTTCCAGCCCATGAAAGCGCGAGGACGAATGCCCCGCTTCACGGTAAAATCAGTTATCTTCATATGTGCTTGCCTAGGTATGCCGAAGGCCTGTGGCCAACTTCCCTCCGCGGTCCTGCAACCATCAAGGAAAACGAAGCGATAGGGATGAAAGTTATATTGGGTATAGACGTCAACGGGGCTGTTGCATAGCATCCATGCAATATCGCATGCTTTTACCTCACTAGTAAGTCCAAGGGCGGTTGGACTGCCGTGTCCTAAATAGTAAAAATCACGATCTCCAAGAGCGTTAAGGTCATTGGTCATTGTTATCCATTGAGGCAGGCTGATCAGTTCATTTAAACCCTTTCCATTATTGCACGCCCCAACGTAATGAAAACCACTCTCGATGGGACATATGGCTTGCATCAAATCTCTCTGAAAGGACCAGCCTAAAGCATCTGGGTTGAAAAAGTCTTCATAGGCCATGCATGCATAAGTGTATCCATTCCATGGCTGTTCAATAGGAACCTTGTTGGTAAGCGACCACGGCGGGCCGCTCGACTGAGGGTAATCGGGGGTGGCACCCGCCGGCCAAACGGTATAAACAATATTGAAATAGGGGAATGACGGTGGATTGCCGTTTCCATCAGTAATGTCGAAACTAAAGCCTCCCGTTCCGGGGTTGCCGGGATATGATAGAAAACCGTTTGCATCTATCGGGCCGTCATAATAGCCATAGGGGTTCCACTGATCATCATAGAAGTCGATTTCATACGCGCCATTCGGGCAAACTGTTTGGGCTCCAACATATAATCCGTACCCGGCCATCTGATACGGATCTGGAAACCAAATAGTGTTAGATACGGTGACGGTGATAGCTTCGTCATCCATGACCACGGTGCCATCATTAAGGTACACTCCCAGTTGAATTGTATATGTGCCATTCGTCACTTGAGTTGTGTCCCAGCAACCGGAAGTGCCGTTGAACAATGTTCCCGGAAGCCCCGCTTCATTGTCGGCGCCGGCCAGGAATAGTTGCATAAGAAAGTTGGTATTTGCGGGGCTGTTGTACTCAAAGGTTATCGGAATAGTCCCGCTTAAAACCATTCCGTTGGTTATGTTATAGAGCTGAATGCCATCCTTAACGAGTTCGTAAAATCCGCAATTCGGGTCCGACGCGGTGTTTGTTGAGGTGTCATCTGGAGATAAATCGTCGGGCGACGCGATGTCCCCAGACTGAGTCATGGCATGCATGCCTCCAGACAATTGGGTCATGCCCGAAAACGAAGGCGGCATCGGCGGCATGGCTGGAGGAGTGTCACCCCCATCAGCCACATCGCTGGCAAAGGTGCCTTCCATTGCATCGGTGGACATTCCCAGGGACGGCGGGCCTCCAAGGTCGGTATTTGTGTTTACAGAAAAAGTGGCAGTCGCGGACACTTGATTGGAATGGACAAAAGTTGTCATGTTTGTCCCGATCGCGGCGGGAAACCCATCTGTGAGGGTCTGCCATGAGGATGAAGCATCCAAGGTGGTTCTAAATCGAACAAGGAAGGTCTGTCCCTCGATGGATTGCCAGGAGAGCACAATATTGCCGCTATTGGGCGTTATGGTTAATCTCTGAGCCGCATTGACAGTGATTTGGAGGACTGTTCCTGCCACGATGGACAAGATCCAGAGCAAATACGTCTTCATATTAGTATTAGTGAATAATGGTCATTTTTGCGGTCAGCGGGTTCACGGCTGTGTCGGAGGGGCTTGCGGCGAGGACTTCTGCCTGCCGCAACCTCTCATGCCGATGATGAGCATGGGCTGCCTGATGTTCCATCAGGCGAATCTTTGACAATTTGCCCGGAAATTGCAAGATGTTTTTGAAAAGATTTTGAAACGATGGTTCGTAAGGCTTCCACTTGAAGAAATCCGCTGCTGATAAAGTGGCCGCATCGAAGACAGTATCGCACACCTGAACGTGATCGGCCCGCAAGTGCGCAAGTGGCGTTTGCGCAAGCGATGGTCGCAGGGGCATCTTGCCCTCAAATTGCAACTCTTCGGGTGGGACACCAGCCGGGAATCGGTCACCAGTCTGGAGAACCAGCGGCGTAGAGTTCCAGACTTGGAGCTTTTCGTGCTCGCCAGAATCCTGGGGGTTAAGATGGAGGACATGTTTCCCCGCAATCTGCGAGCCAGAATCGGGAATCTCTGGCCCAACTACCGGGCAAAACTTTCACGCGGCCAGCTTCCACCAGTATAGCAACGCTACTTTTGCGCCTTTTCGCGGCTACTCCCTTTTCCCAGGGTTCAGTCTATGGCAGCTACGAAATTTGCCGAATGGGCAAACTCTGACGCATACCCCGCAGATAGGCGAGCCAATGCCGGGGCGGGACTTGAATTCGAATGCCTGTTTGACGCAGCGGCTGAAGCAAAGGGCCTCCTCGCGGCTTTCATAGCGATCCTTGATGCGGACGTTCTTAATTGCGGAGGCGGGACAAGCTTTTGTGCATTTGCCGCACCTGCCGCACCTGTTTTTCAAAGGCCCGTCAGCGCTCAAGGGCATGTCCGTCAGCAAGGTCGAGAGCCTGATGCGGGGACCGTATTGCGGGCTTACGATCAGGAGGCTTTTGCCTTGCCAGCCAATGCCAGCCATGCGCGCCACGGCTTTATGGGAAATGCTGCCTAACAGGTTGGTTTCATCCACAATTTGCGAGGCTGGAATGGCCAAGGCTGAGAAGCCTTGTTCATGGGTCCATTGCTCAAGTTGGGCCGTGACGGCGTCCAGGGCCGCGTTCACCGCCCGGTAATGCCGCGCGTAATCGAGTGTTGGAGCGCCATCGATGCCGTCAACGATTGCGTCGTCCAGATGGATCGCAATCGACACCGCGTACGTGAATCGTTCAAGGATGTTTGGCGATGGCGCAAATCCTTCTCCCTTGAAAGGCCCCAGATCAGCAACGCCAACGAGGTCGGCGCCAGCTTTTCTGGCGGCCGCTTTAAGTGCTTCTGTGTGTTTCATGCTGAAAAGCGGGTAAAGCCTAACAATAGTCTAGCCCAAGGTCGAGCAGGATTCAGGGGGGGAGTAGAAGTGGCGGCAATGAATTCTTGGCGAAGACCCGGGCTAGCTGTAGGCTTTATCGAATGAAAACGGACAACGTTGGAATCCAGATGCCTGTGCCCTCCTCGGTGGAGTTTGTAAATTCAAGGCTTGAGGCAGCGGCATCTGCCGTGTCCTACCGAATCGAAATAGGTTGCCTTAAATTCCCGCATGAAACGCAAATCAACATTGTCTCTGACCGCTGTCATCCAGCGTTCGGAAAAGTATTTCGTGGCTCTGCGTCCCGAACTGGACGTCGTGAGCCAGGGCAAGACCGTTGAGGAGGCCCGCAGCAACATCGCCGAGACGATCGAGTTGTTTTTGGAAACGGCCAGTCCCGCGGAACTCAAGCAGCGATTACATGGAGAGAAATTCGCAGGATGTTTATGCACCGCAATGGCGCAAAGTCATTCAACTTGAGAAGATTTTTGGCAGAGGAATGAGTGGCAGAGGAATATGAATTCAAGTTCTTTTTCCCATTCCTCTGCCGAAGATTCCCTTGCCTTGTCCTCCTATGCTTTGGTTGCGGTTGCCGCTCTGTGCCTTTTGCGCCTTTTCGCGGCTATTCCTTTTACGACGAGTGCCGGGAAATGCAGGAGCACGGCGTCAGGCTTTATCGAAGTGGTTTTCCACTCGCGCAGTTGTGCGAATAGGCGTAGCCTTTGGACCGTATGCCGGAACCCAAATCGGATTTAGTCCGTGTGCCGACTCTCAAGACAGCCGCGAGTTTTCGCGAGCATCTTGCCAAGCTGGGCGTGAGCCTGCCTTGTGATGACGCCATTGAAACCGGCCTCTCCTCGCCCTTGAACCGACCCGTCGAGGACATCTTGATCAACGGCAAACGCGTCGGCAACCGTTATGCCATCCACCCCATGGAAGGCTGGGACGGCAGCCGCACCGGCGGCGTCACCGTCGATGTGTTGCGGCGCTGGACGCGCTTTGGCATCAGCGGGGCCAAATTGATTTGCGGCGGCGAAGCCATGGCGGTGCGCCCGGATGGCCGCGCCAACCCGCATCAACTTATCATTTGCGAGGACAATAAAAGGGAATTGGCCCAATTGCGCGAAACTCTCGTGGCCGCGCACCAGGAATGCCACGGCAACGCCGATGATTTGGTCATCGGCTTCCAATTGACCCACTCCGGCCGTTTTTGCCGGCCCAACCAGGAGCGTCTGGAATCGCGCGTGGCCTTCCGCCATCCGGTGCTGGACAAAAAATTTCAAGCCATCAACGGGGCCCCGGTTTTCACCGACGCGGAGATCAAGGACTTAATCGGCGATTATGTGCGGGCGGCCAGAATCGCCTGGGAGGTGGGGGCGGATTTTGTCGATATCAAACATTGCCACGGCTATTTGCTGCACGAATTTCTGGGCGCTTTCACCCGGCCCGGCCCTTACGGAGGCTCCTTCGCCAATCGCACCCGCATCCTGCGCGAGATCGTCGAAGGCATCCGCGCTGACGGCAACAAGATCGATCTTGGCGTGCGCCTGAGCGCCTTCGACACCGTGCCTTTCAAACCCGATCCTGCGCGCTCCCAGCCTGGCAAGCCGGGGCCGGGCGTGCCGGATGATTTTCCCGTGCCTTATTGCTACGCCTTCGGCGTCAATCAGCAAAATCCGCTGGAACACGATCTGGCCGAACCCCTGCAATTCGCGCGCCTCTGCGCCGAGCTTGGCGTCAAGATTCTTGAATGTCACCGCCGGTTCGCCCTACTATTGCCCCCACATTCAACGCCCGGCCGTCTATCCTCCCTCCGACGGCTATCTGCCGCCGCACGATCCCTTGATCGATGTCGCCCGGCAGATCGATGTCACCCATCAAATAAAAGCGGCGGCGGGCGCCGGCATGATCATTGTGGGCACGGGCTACAGCTATTTGCAGGAATTCCTGCCCCTGGTCGCTCAAGCCGTGGTCCGCGAGGGCTGGGCCGACGTCATCGGACTGGGCCGCATGATCCTGAGCTATCCGACCTTGCCCTCCGAAACCTTGCAGACAGGCAAATTGAGCGCCAGATCCATTTGCCGCACGTTCAGCGACTGCACCTCGGCCCCGCGCAACGGGATGATCAGCGGTTGCTATCCGCTGGACAAATACTACGCCGCCAAACCCGAGGCGGATAAGCTCAAAGCCTTGAAGAAACCGGCCTAAAGACGCCCTCTTTTTCTCCCGTAATCTTTTTGTAACATTTTGCTTGCGCTGCGTAGTGGTTTCCCTTACGGTAGGCGGGAATTGAGTAATTAGTCAAGTGACTGACGAATGGAACCAATTGTATGCACATTTTAGGTTATGTTGACCCCGGCACCGGCGCGTTGATTTGGCAGTCGATTGTCGGCACTTGTGTTGGCGTGATGTTTTATTTTAAGACGACGCGGAAATGGCTTGGTGGCCAGTGCGCAAGGGTTCTGCGCCGCAGACCGAAGTCCATGGAGCAGGCTCCAATGGCTGGGGCCAATCTTCGGAGTGATCGCTTCTAACCTCCAGCCGATCTTATCATTTCGCGACCCGGCAGGATGCTGTTGTGTTTTGGAAAAATGCGTCCTGCGCGTGGTCGGGGCGGAGAAGATTGGCGAATTTGACGGTTTTCTCAAGACGCGCCTGGCCCAGGAGGGCATGGAGAAAAAGCGCTTCGTCTCCACCCGCCGGCTCAATCAGGCCGAGGCCGCCGCGCGTTGCGAATCTTCCATATTACAATCCATGTTCCGGGGGCGGCCCGGCGGCGCGGTTTACGAGCACGAGCGCATCCCCTTTCTCAGTTTCCCCTATGAGTGGCCGCCGGAAATGCTGTGGGAGGCAGGGCGGCTGACGCTCGAACTGGGACGCGCCGCGCTGGCCGAGGGTTACGGACTCAAAGACGCCACGCCGCGCAACATATTGTTTCGCGGCCCTGAGCCGGTTTTTATTGACATGCTGTCCTTCGAGCGCCGTGACGCCGGCGACCCGGTCTGGACGCCCTACGCCCAGTTTATCCGCACCTTTCTGTTGCCGCTGCTGGCCAACCGCCGCTGGGGTTTGCGCCTGGCGGATGCCTTCATGTCGCGCCGCGACGGCTTGGAACCGGAGGAGGTCTATCGTCTGTGCCGCCCCTTGGAACGCTTGCACCCAGCCATTCTGCCGCTGGTATCCTTGCCCGTGTGGCTTGGACGCAAGGCCGGCGGCGATGAGAGAGTTTACCAACGGCAGACTTTGGCCGACGCCTCCAAAGCCCGCTACATCGTTGAATCCGTCTTCAGCCGGCTTCATCGCGCCTTGGTGCGATTAAAGCCGCCGGCGCAAGAAAACTCGGTCTGGTCGGATTACATGGCCACGCACAGCTACGAGGATCCGGCCTTCGCCGCCAAGGAAGGGTTTGTCAAGGAAGCGCTGGAGCAATTCAAGCCTGCGCGCGTTCTGGATGCCGGGGCCAACACGGGGCACTTCAGCGCCTTGTCGGCGCGAGGGGGCGCAACGGTGGTGGCGGTTGATCTGGACCCGGTCTGCGTGGACGAAATCTGGCGCCGGGCGCAAGCTCAACAACTGGACATTCTCCCCCTGGTGGTGGATCTGGCCCGCCCCAGTCCGGGCTTGGGCTGGCGCAACCGCGAGTGCGCTTCCTTTCTTGACCGGGCCTCCGGCGCCTTCGACGGCGTCCTGATGTTGGCCCTGGTTCATCATCTGTTGGTCACCGAGCGCATACCTCTGGAGGACATTCTGACGATGGCATCCGAATTGACCACCTCTCTGCTGGTCATCGAATATGTCGGGCCGGAAGATGCGATGTTCCGCCGCCTCACCCGCGGCCGCGAATCATTGCACGCCGGTCTGAACGAGCGCACCTTCAGCGAAGCCTGCGCCGCCCATTTCCAGATCGTCAAATCGCTGGCCTTGCCCGGAACGAAGAGGACGATGTATTGCCTGAAGCGAAGGGAGGCCGCTTGAGTACCTCTTCCCCGAGCGCGTCAGTCCCGGACAACTCCCGTGCTCTGGCGTTTTCCCGCGCGCGCAAGCAAAAGATCAAGGACGCCCTGGTCGCGGTGGCGGCGGCCAATTGGTGTTTTGTGCGGCCCTCGTTCGGCTTGCTCTTCGATCGCAACCGTTATTTTAACAAACTGCCCGTCACGTCTGTTGAACTGCTGGCCTTGATGTTCAACATCGCGGCCCTTGCCGTGATCGTCTGGGCGGGCATCCGCCTCTGGCGGCATTGCCGAAAATCCTCCTGGATCCCTCTGGCCCTGGAGATCATGTTCCTGTCGCTCATGATCTTCCCGCTGGATTTTGTGCGCGGTAGCTTCCTCGGGCTTACCGTCGCCAGGGTGATTGCCATTCTGAAAGGAATCCCTGAGTTGACCGCCCTGTCAATCCTCGTCCCGCTTGCGTTATGGAAGCATCGCCTCGTTGCCCGGATAGCGGCTGTGAGCGTGGCCGTAACTTCGCCGGTGGCCCTCCTGTTCCTGGGCAAAGAGATGCTCCTCTGCTTGGGCATCCTCCATCTCAACCAATGCGCCGTTTCCCAGCCCCCTGCCTCCATGCTGCCCGCGCGCGAAGGCCAGCCACGCGTGGTCTGGATTATTTTCGACGAGATGGATTACCGCCTGGCTTTCGAGCAACGGCCGCCGTCCGTCACCCTGCCCGAATTCGATCGTTTGTGCGCCGAGTCGTTGTCAGCGAATACGGCCTATGCGCCGGGCGACGCCACCCTTATCTCCATGCCGGCCCTGATCACAGGCCGGCGTCTTGCCGCAGTCGCCCCGGACCAATGCGATCTGACCCTGACCTTCGCGGACACGGGCGCCAGCGCGCCATGGACGGCCACGCCGCCGGTCTTTTTCGAGGCGCGCCAGTTCGGCGTCAATTCGGCCCTGGTTGGCTGGTATCAACCCTATTCGCACCTACTCGGCAGCTCGCTCACTTACTGCTCTTGGTATCCGTTGCCGTTATTTGAACCGGCCCGCTCGCTAACCTTCGGCGGATCGATCTTCCAACAGATTGCCGCTCTCGGCGGGCCGTTTCGCAACTGCCAGATGTTCGTCAACATCTGCCAGGAAAGCCTCCACGACTCTCTTTCCTTGGTGGCCGACCCGCGCTACGGGTTAATTTTGCTGCATCTGCCGCCTCCGCATGCCCCCTGGGTCTATCTGCCAAAAAAGGACCAGTTCACCTGCCTTGGCATGAACGACGTCACGGGTTATCTCAATAATCTTGCCTTGGCCGACAAGCATTTGGGCGCATTGCGGCAGGCGCTCGAAAGTTCGGGCCAAATCAAAAGTACGTGGATTATCCAAAGCTCCGATCATTCCTGGCGTCGATCAAAGGAATACGACGGCAAACGGGATTTCCGCGTGCCGTTTCTGGTCCGGCCCCCCGGCGATGGCGGGGCTTACTCCTACTCCCGGCCGTTCAATACCGTGCTCACGCATGATCTGATCCTGGCCATTTTGCGCGGCCAAATAACCAATTCACCCGGCGTTGCCGCTTGGCTGGACGCCCACGGTAAACCCGATATGCCAGTCCACTCGGCCGTCAATGGCCCGGAATAGGCGTCCGCACCAATTTTTTTGCCTTCGTGACAAAATCGCTTGCCTAATGCCGCCGCCCGCTTCACCATGCGGCACACTATGTGCATACGTCATTTCACTTTGGCCGGCGCCATGTGCGCCTTCACTATTGTCCACCTCTCTGCCATGGATAGTATTCCATCGCAATACGACACAGGCGGCTTCGCCTTGGGCCCTCAGTCTTACTCCTTCAAGGAGGTCACCACCTTCGAGTCCATCGACAATACAGTTGCCGCGGGCTGCAAAACCATCGAGATAGAGGCCCTCGGACAGCATCTTTCCCCCGACAATCCGGCCGCGAAAGTGCTCCCCAACATGCTGGATGAGGACATTGCCGCCCTTAAAGCCAAGCTGGCCAAATCCGGCGTGCTCGCTGTCAATTTCGGCGTCATCAATGGCCGCACCGAGGCGGAGTGGCGCAAGATTTTCGAATTTGCCAAAAAACTCGATCTTTACGCCATCACCATCGAATCCGTCGATCAGCTTGACACTGTTGAAAAGCTGGTCAAGGAATTCGACATCCGCGTCGGCATCCACGATCATGCCCGCAGGACCAATGATCCCAGCTACAAGGTGTGGGACCCCAAATATGTGCTCTCCGTGGTCAAGGACCGTGACAGCCGCATTGGCGCCTGCGCCGACACCGGCCATTGGATCACTTCCGGTTTGGACCCCTTGGAATCCGTCCGCCTGCTCAAAGGCCGCATCATCAGCCTGCATCTCAAAGACAAGAACGTCGTGGGTCCCGCGGGCCACTGCGTCCCTTACGGCACTGGCGTGGGCAAAATCAAGGAAATCCTGGATGAATTGAAGGCCCAGAACTTCAAGGGCAACATCGCCATCGAATACGAGTACAACTGGGGCAAAAACGTGCCCGATATCAAGCAGTGCGTGGAATTTGTCCGTGCCCACGGCGCCGGCAAGTGACGCTACAGGCGGGCTATTGACCCCTCGCGCTGCCGAAGCGGAGGGGTTATCTTTAGCCGTTATGGAACAAATTATATACCCGCGAAGCCCGCGCGAAACCATGTGCGGCTGGGTCTATTTGCCCCGCTTCGTGGATAAAATCAGGCTGCACCTGGCCGGCCAATTGCACGCCGACTACCAGGAGAACTTCTCCACCAAAGGCTTCGACGCCGCCTGGCTCAAGGCCGCCGGCGTCGCCGCCGACGCCTTTGTCCAGGTCGTCAGGAACTCCATCACCGACGGCCAGGTGGCCGATTGGGTGGCCAAGAACGTCAAGAAAAGCGACGCCGAAAAGAAGGCCTTCAATGACTTCGTCCTCAATCGCGGCCGCGACGATGAGGCCGCCAAAGCGCGCCTGAAAATGCGCAAGGAAGAGGCCGGTTTGGCGCAGCGCGACGACTTGCAGACCTTCGTGGACTACATGGATGCGGACGAGAAACGAATCTGACCTTTGGCCCTGAGCATCATCACGCACCCGCGCTGCACCGCCTATTCAGCGCCCGGCCATCCTGAGCGCCCCGAGCGCATCAGCAGGACGGTGGAGTTTCTAAAGGACCAGGACCAATTGGCCTTGTCCTGGCGCGAGCCGCTGCCGGTGAGCGAGGCCGCCCTGCTTCGCGCCCATACGCGGGATTTTTTGGAGCGATTGGATTTGTCCTTCGACTTCGACAACGACACGCCGGCCTACCCTGATATTGCCGCTCACGCGCGGCGCGCTGTCGGAGGGGCGTTGCAGGCCCTGGCTGCTGCCCAGGCGGGCCAATTCGCCTTGAGCCTAATGCGTCCGCCGGGCCACCACGCCACGCCGGAGCGCGCCATGGGCTTCTGTTATCTCAACTCCGTCGCCATCGCCGCCTTGGAGGCGCAGGCGGCTGGATGCCGGCGGGTGGCGGTTTTGGATTTTGACGTCCATCATGGCAACGGCACGGAGGAAATTCTTCTCGATAAAACCGGGATGGCCGTCATTTCCGTTCACCAGCACCCGGCTTTTCCCGGCACGGGCCTGGCCAACCGGGGCGGCAACTGCTTCAACTTTCCCGTCGCCCCCGTCACCCCGCGCCAGGACTACCGCGCCATCCTTTCCAGGGCCTTGGCCGAACTGAAGAATTTTCGGCCGGACATGATTGCGGTCTCGGCGGGCTTCGATGCCTTCCGGGCCGACCCATTGGCGCAGGAAACATTGGAGGAGGAAGATTTTCAATGGCTGGGAGAATCGATCCGCGACATGCAGGTTCCCTCCTTCAGCGTTTTGGAGGGTGGTTACAGCGCCGAGTTGCCGCAGTTAATCCTGGCTTATTTGCGAGGTCTCAATGGATAAAATACGGCGGTGAAAATTCTCGTTGCCATTACCGGGGCCAGCGGCGCGCTCTACGCGCAACGCCTCCTGGACCACCTGGACTCGCGCCAGCACGAGATTCACGTCGTCCAGAGCAACTATGCCCAATCCGTCCTGGCGCAGGAATTGCCCGGCGGCCTGCGCTTGCCGGAAGGCGCCCGCGCGCACGGCTTGCGCAGCATGAACGCCCCTTTTGCCAGCGGTTCCAATCCCATGGATGCCATGGTGGTCATTCCCTGCACCATGGGCACGCTGGGCCGCATTGCCCACGGCCTGAGTGAGGACGTGTTGCTGCGCGCCGCCGACGTGGCGCTCAAGGAAAAAAGGAAGTTGATCCTGGTCCCGCGCGAGACCCCGCTCAACCTGGTGCACGTGCGGAATTTTGAGTTGCTCCTGCTGGCGGGGGCCACCATTTTGCCGGCCAATCCTTCCTTCTATCACCGTCCCGCAACCGTCGAGCAAGTGATCGACACCGTGGTAGCCCGCGTGCTTGACCACCTTGGCATCGCGCACAACCTGTCCCCCCGCTGGCAGGAGGAACAAGAGTGACCGCGCCTTTTTCCCGCTGGGCAGAGGTGCTGGCTTTTGGCGGAAATGATGCTATCTTGCGCTGTCCTAAGTGAATGAAGAAGTGATTAATTGAAAGCTCTCATCTCGACGACCAAACGGACCGAAAGGGTCTTCCTCATCGGTTTGGAACTCAAATCTGCCTCAAGCTGGCAAACGCGCGATTCCCTTGATGAATTGACCGAGTTGGCCGCGACCGCCGGCGGCGCGGTGATGGGCGAGGGCACGCAAAGACTCGAAGCGCCCGTGGCGGCCACTTTCATCGGCACCGGCAAAGCGGCGGAGTTCGCCGAGTTTTGCCGCAAGAACGATGTCGATACGGTCGTTTTCGACGATGAATTATCTCCCGCGCAAAGCCGCAACCTGGAAAAGGTCTTCGGCTGCAAGGTGCTGGATCGGACGGCGTTGATCCTGGATATTTTCGCCCTGCGCGCCCGTTCGCGCGAAGGAAAATTGCAGGTGGAACTGGCGCAACTGCAGCATCTGCTGCCGCGCCTGACCCGGTTTTGGGGCCACCTCTCGCGCCAATCCGGCGGCATCGGCATGCGCGGCGGCGAAGGCGAATCGCAACTGGAAACCGACCGCCGCCGCGTGCAGGAGCGGATCGAAAAAATCACGGATGATCTCCAGGCCGTGCGCCGTCATCGGGCCACGCAACGCAGCGGCCGGCAGCGCCAGTTTTGGCCGCTCGCCTCCATTGTCGGCTACACCAACGCGGGCAAATCCACCTTGCTCAACGCGCTGACCGGCTCGACGGCGCTGGCGGAGGACAAGCTGTTCGCCACGCTGGACCCGGCCACGCGCCGGCTGCGGCTGCCGACCAACCAAAACGTATATTTGACGGACACCGTCGGGTTTATCCGCAAGCTGCCGCACGGGCTGGTGGAGGCCTTTAAGGCGACGCTGGAGGAAGTGGTGCAGGCGGAATTGCTCCTGCACGTCGTGGACGTGAGCCATGCGCAGGCGGCGGAACAAATCGCGGCGGTCAACCACGTGCTGTCGGAGATCGGGGCGGACGGAAAACCCACCGTTATGGTTTTCAACAAGATCGACAAGTGCGCAGGCAACGGATCGCTGGAAAAGTATCTCCAGCAATACCCGGCGGCCGTCGCCATTTCGGCCCAGACGGGCGCGGGAATTTCCCAATTGATCGAGGAGTTGAGCACGCAATTGCGCCCCATCCGCGATTTCGTGGAATTGCGCGTGCCGCACGCCCAATCGGCGGTCATCGCGCGCCTGCACGAAGTGGGGCAGGTGACGGAACGGGATTACGCGGGTGAGCAGGCGCGGTTCCGGGCGCGCATCCCGCCGCATTTTCACGACGAGTTCGCCCCTTACATTGTGCGGGAATTCAGCAACGGCTCCGCCTGACTAATGTTCATTCTTGACTGGCGCGCCTTTTCCCCGTCACCATGAGCGCCGGCATGACCCACGGCGTCAAAATCAAAGACCTTCCGGCGAGCGAACGTCCGCGCGAGCGCCTGGTGGAATTGGGAGCGGACGCGTTGAAGAACGCCGAACTGATCGCCATTCTGCTGCGCACCGGCTTGCAAGGCGTGTCCGCCATTCAAATCGGCGAAGAACTGCTGCAACGGTTCAAAAATCTTACCGCCCTGGAGCGCGCTTCCCTGGATGAATTGCAGGAAGTCAAAGGCATTGGCCGCGACAAAGCCATTGCCTTGAAAAGCGCCTTCACCCTGGCGCGTCGCATGGCGGCTGAGTTGCAAGGCGAGGAGCCGCTGCTGGACACCCCCGCGACTATCGCCGATTACCTGCGCGAGCAAAATCGGGGCTACGAAGTGGAGCATTTCCAAGCCGTCCTGCTCAACGTCCGCCGCAAGCTGATTCGCGTGGAAATCATCTCGCAAGGGTTGGTGGATACGATCTTGGTGCATCCGCGCGAAGTATTCAAGAAGGCGATCTCGGCCAACGCCTCCGCCCTCGTGCTCGTTCACAATCATCCCAGCGGCGATCCCACGCCCTCGGAAGCGGACATCCGCGTCACGCGCGACCTCATCCGCGCCGGCCAGCTTTTGAAGATCGAGGTCCTGGATCACGTCATCCTCGGCCGCCGCGCCGCGGAGAACGGCAAGGACTACGTTTCCTTGCGGGAATTGGGGTATTTTGCGTGACGCCTGATCAGCTTCTCAATCGGAGGACCCTCGACTTGCCCGCGGCATCGAGTTCCGGGAAAACTTCAAGACCTTCCGCAGCCGCCAACGTCCGCGCCGCCAGGTCGAAGGACAAAAAGCGGCTCGCCCCGGCCAACTTTGCCGAAGCGACAATGGCGGTGTCGAAAGTTCCCATCTGAGATTTCCATGCGTATTTGGAGAAAAGCGCGTTGCACTCCCTGCGCAAAAGGTCCCAGTTCATCGCATCCACGTAGAGGCGCCCGTCAAAATCGGCTTCGATCATCCTCCACTCGGGTGGATCGGGTTCGCCCGTGATGCGTGTGAAAATATTCCGGGCTTCCAGCAGCACGAGGTGCGAGATCATCAGTTGCCCTGGATGCCGGCGCATGAAGCGGCTGACGATGGCGCGCCTTTTTATCGCTTCAACATCGTCCGCAGCCGGCTCGATATAAACAGAAGCCAGCCAGTTTGTATCCGCGAAGTTCACCGCTCGCGGCGTATGAGCTTGTCGCTATAACGGAATTTGCGGCCCGTGGAGGGCCGCGCAAAGTGCTCGTTCCAATTGGCCTCGCGCGGTTCCAATGCCTGCTCAATGAGATGATTAACCCATGCATTGACGTTCGGCCTGGCCTTGGCTTCAATTTCCGCCTTGGGTCGCCGCAGACGAATCGTGATGGTATTTGATGTCACACATCGTATGTACCACTTATATGGCTATGGCTCAAGTACTTTTCGCGCATGATTTCTTTTTGTTCCAGAACCAGAAGACTAACGGGATGAGGTAGATCAAGTTCAGCCAGCCAAAGTAAGGCAAGGCTGCCTGCGCCGTTCGGAAAAAGGCGCTGTTTTTGAAGAAGGCCTGGGCGGCGGCATCGTTGGCGTGGGGTGCCAGGGCTATGCCGCCGGTGGCCAATCCATGGGCGACGGCCACACCGCCGTAAGCGGCCAACCAAGCCATGGCGCAGCCGCCAAATGCCTGCAAGCCGACGGCCATCCCTCCAAGCGCGTACGGACCCAAGCTGAACCCTCCGAAAGCCACCAATCCAAAAGCAAAGCCGCCCAGCGTCAAGAGACCGACAGCGAAACCGCCGAAGCTGATGGGTGCAATTGCCAGCCCGCCAAATGCGAAGACCAGGCCTATGGCCGCGTCGCCTCCGGCAATCCACGCTTTGACCGGCCCTCGTTCCAGACCGGCGCGAAGCCGGATGTGAACCAACGGCAGGCCAAGCAGACTATGCTTACTGCGATACTCGAACACGGGCACAACAGCCGGCGCTGGATGGCCTTCGGTTTTCTCCTGTTGGCCGATATTTCGAAGACTCCGCCGCATCCAAACAATGAGCGCCGCGACAAAGATGAGGTACATCAGCCCAAGCCCGATCATCAGCCAGGCAAACAACGGCGGGTGAGGCTTGCACAGCCAGCCACACAGCGTGAGCGACAAAACAGCCACGAAGAAAACCACGACGAACGCGACAAGGATGCGATAGTATCTGATTATCAACTCGCGCCGCTGTGGTGATCGAGCGCCGTCGCGGTCCATCTTGTAGCCGAAGTAGAGGCAGAAGAACATGAAAAGAGGCCCAAGGATCGCATTGCACAGTCCGGCCACACCAGCCGATTTCGCCAGGAGGCCGCCCTTGGCCGCTGTCGCTCCGAGGGCTGCCGCCTTGGCCGAGGTGGTCATGACCGGCAAGGCCGCCAGCACGCCGAGGGTGAACGTTTGGCCCGGACTTGTTTGCACCAAAGCCCCTTCCACAAAGGCCAGCACTTGCTCTTGCAGCAATTTGCGCCCGCGCGAAAGCCGTTGCTTGACGGCGTCCGGCGTTAACTCGAGCGCTTCCGCCACACGCTCAATGGATTGGTGCTGGCGATAAAACAAGACGAGCGGCTCGCGATAGGTTTCAGGAATGCGCTCCAACGAACGCCAGAGGATGGCTTGTTCCTCCCTGGTGATGGCGTGCTCGGGCGGAAGCGGTTCCGGCGACGCATGCTCATGGGCCTCCTCCAACGACTCGGCCGCGTGAGCCGGCTCGCGCTCGTCCCGCCGGAGTGCTTTGCCAATGAGATTGCGCGTGATGCCGCAAAGCCAGGCCCGCAATTTCGCCGGGTCGCCAAGCTCCGGCAGGTGTCTCCACGCGGTCACGAATGTCTCCTGCGCGAGGTCCTCGCTCTGGGTCAGGCTGCCGGTGGCGCTGTAGGCCAGGGCGCAAAGCAAGGATTGATAGCGCGCGACGATCTGGCCGAACGCATCCAGGTTTCCGCCCAGAGTCTCCGCCACCAAATAGGCATCATTGGCGCCGGCGTAGGAAAGTTCCATTGTTGTCATGTCATCGTATAAGTACCCGGAATGGACGGCAAGGTGACAACGCTTCATAATTCCTTGATCCCCCCTTGCGTCCGGGCGTTTCGGGATTAGGGTTTTCGGAGTGAGTTTTCGTTTTCAAGATCGCGCCAACGCGGGCCGGATGCTGGCCGAAAAGCTGGCCGGCTTCGCCAATCGCCCCGAGGTGGTCGTGCTCGGCCTGCCGCGCGGAGGAGTGCCCGTCGCCTTCGAAGTGGCGCGGCGGCTCCATGCTCCGTTGGATGTTTTTCTGGTGCGGAAACTGGGAGTCCCCGGCCACGAGGAACTGGCCATGGGCGCCATCGCCAGCGGCAATATCTGCTTTCTCAACGACAACGTTATTTTTTCCCTCGGCATTGCTCGGGATGTCATTGACGAGGCCATCGTCCGCGAACGGATCGAGTTGGAACAGCGGGAACAAGCCTTCCGCCTGGGGCAACCGGTGGAATTGCGCGAACGGGTGGTCATACTGGTCGATGATGGTCTGGCCACCGGGGCAACCATGCATGCCGCCGTCATGGCCGTGCGGGAACGGCACCCAGCCCGGGTGGTGGTGGCCGCGCCGGTCGCCTCGCGCGAAACGTACCAGAATTTCAAACAGCAGGCGGACGAAATTGTTTGCGTGCAGACGCCCTCGGATTTTGAGGGAGTCGGACAGTGGTACGAAGATTTCAGCCAGACCAGCGATGAGGAAGTCCGTGACCTATTGGAGCAAGGCGCGAAATTCGGGCACGTTGTCCCACGGCCCGCGCGGTAAAGTAAACCGAGTCCTTATGAAAACAGTGAAAGAAACAGCCGAAGAAGCAGTCCAGTTGCCGGCCGGAGATATTATGTTGGAAGGCAATCTAACCGTTCCCGCGAAGGCGGTAGGCGTGGTCCTCTTTGCGCACGGCAGCGGCAGCAGCCGTCATAGTGTGCGCAATCAGGCCGTGGCCGCGGCTTTTCGCCAGGCGGGCCTGGGAACGTTTCTCTTTGACCTGCTTTCCGTGGAAGAGGAGGCCATCGATGACCACACGATGCGCCTGCGATTTGACATCGAGCTTCTGGCCGATCGGCTGGTGTGCGCGGTGGATTGGATGGGAAACCGCGTGGAGGTGGAAGGATTGCCGATGGGCTTGTTTGGGGCGAGCACGGGGGCGGGGGCGGCGCTGGTCGCGGCTGCCGAACGCCCGGCGGCGGTGGGGGCGGTGGTGTCTCGCGGCGGGCGCCCGGACATGGCCGACGCCGCGCTGTCCGCCGTGCAAGCGCCCACCCTGCTGATCGTGGGGGAAAAGGACGTGGACGTGCTGGCCATGAACCGGCAGGCGCAACGGGAATTGCGCTGCGAAAGCAAATTGGAAATCGTTCCGGGCGCGACCCACCTCTTCGAGGAGCCGGGGACTTTGGACAAAGTGGCCTCGTTGGCCGCCGGCTGGTTCCTCCGGAAATTGCCGCGCAAGAAATGACTCCGACCGGGCTGTAAGCCGAATTCTGTCTGCCCCGAAAGATCGGGGGAGAGAACCATTTGTCTCAGCAGCCTATACCCGAAACCGGTTCCGTTTGGCGGAACGTGGAGCGGGCCGCTCCGGGGTTTCCTATTTGGCCTTGCACCCGATGGGGTTTTCCGTGCCATGCCGGTTACCCGGCACGCGGTGAGCTTTTACCTCGCCTTTTCACCCTTACCCTGCCCTTGCGGGCGGGGCGGTTTATTTTCTGTGGCACTATCCGTCAAGAGGCTTGCGTCTCCTGCCCGCGTGTATCTTCGACTTGACGCCTGGCGCCCGTCCAAGTTACGCGGCATCGCGCCCTACGGTGTTCGGACTTTCCTCCCCCGGCCTATGAGAGCCGGAAGCGATCCTCCACCCGGCCGGAATCAAATGAAATATAGCCGCCTCGGGGAAAATTGGCAAGGGCCGCCTTCACCTTTTAGCCATCCTCCCATCCTCTCACGGCAGGGTGAGACTCCGTCGAACCCTGAAATTCTCCGCCGAGGCTTTTGGGAGTTGCCTATTACAGAAAATGGTCATACGGTTTTAATTAACAGCCAATGAATACGCCCTTGGGCTTGGCTGAATTATGAGACCGACGTCGAATCATAAATTGGAGGCATTCACCCTCATCGAGGTGATCCTGGTGATTGTGGTGGTTTTCCTGGGGCTATGGATGCTGGTTTACCATTCAGGGAGTGGGGCCGTTCACAGGACCGTGCGCATATCCTGCGTCAATAACCTCAAAGAAATCGGCGCCGCTTATCGCGTTTGGGCTAACGATCATAAGGGCCGCTTCCCCGCGTCGGAATCGGCAGCCAATGGCGGATGGAGGGAGTTTCTGACCAATGCCAACCAAGGTGCCTTATGCTGGACCAATTACGCGATCATGGCCAATGAGCTGGGGCAGTCCCCGAAGGTTATCCTTTGCCCGCCGGATGAACGGAAGCCTGCCACTTCTTTCAGCAACCACTTTTCCAACACCAATCTTTCCTACTTCGTGGGCGTGAGCGCCAACGGCACCCAACCTCGGTCGCTGCTGGCCGGCGATCGCAATCTGGGCGTTGGAACCACGCCTGACCGCGATTATGGTTTCTCCCCCGAAAGCGGCCAGGGAAATGACGTCGCCATTCAAACCAACTCGGAAACTGGTCCGGTCTGCTGGTCCTTGAAGATGCATTCGCACGGCAAATCGGATGGCGCCGGGAACATTCTGCTGGGGGACGGCAGCGTTCAAATGGTAAGCACTCTCGCGTTTCGCACCGATTGGCAGCCCGTGTCCGGCCAAACCACCAACTGGCCCGCCGGCCACGTTCCATCGTCTCCATCCATCCGCGTCCTTTTTCCGTAAACCCGGGACGTGCGTATTTCTCGACGAATCTTGCGGGGAGTGGGCTTCTGATGTAGTACTGATCCGTATGACAAGACCTTTTTCACTGCGTGCGCGGCCTTCGGAGATTGCGGCCATGGACGCTCGCGCGGCCAAGCTTGGCCAGGATCGGACCAAATACATCTTGTCTTTGGTGCGGCGCGATTTAATCGAAGACAAGGCGCCGCGCCGCCACCGTGTTTTTGCTTCGGAAGACCTTATCGGTTCAATGCGGACGGGTCTCGAGACGGGGAACAATGCCACTATCCGGCGCGTGGCGCGCCAGCGTTTGCATGAGAAGAATCGCTGACACCGGTTTGCTCAAAGCCGCCATTGACGCGGACGACCGGGCGCATTTGTGGGCGGCCGCGCAATTTCGGGAACACGCGCCATTCCATACTTGTGACGCCGTGATGGTCGAATTGGCTTTTCTGCTGGGCACGCCGATCCCGGGTTTGCAATTGATTCTGCGAGGAGACTTGATCCTGGATTTTGACCTCGCGGCCCAGATCGAGCCTGTGCTCGATTTGTTGCAGAAATATCGAGACCGCCGGATGGATCTCGCCGATGCCTGCTTGGTGCGGATGACCGAGTTGGAGGGGCAAAGTAAAGTTTGGACGGTGGACAGGCGCGATTTTTCGGTTTATCGCAGACATGGCCGGCAGACTGTTCCGTGCGAATTCCCGCCGGGGAAACAGCGTTTGTGAGACTGACGCCGATTCACAAATTGCAGGCAGCATTCACTCGCATCGAGTTGATCGTGTTGCTTCTAACAGTCGCGGTCATGGTGGCTCTGGCGTCGGTGCTATTGCCTTTCCTTGCTTGGGCTAAAGTGAAATCCGCGAAAATTTCTTGCGTAAGTAACCTCAAAGAAATCGGCACTGGCTACCGTATTTGGGCAAACGATAACGGCGATCACTTTCCCGCATCGCAATCGGCGTCACGCTGCGGATGGATGGAATTACTGACAAATGCCGATCAAGGTTTTTTGTGCTGGACCAACTACGCGATCATGGCAAACGAAATGGGGCAGTCTCCAATGGTTGTCCTATGCCCTGAGGACGAGCGCAAGTCTGCCTCCTCCTTCACGAATTTCGGCAATTCAAATCTTTCCTACTTCGTGGGCGTGAGCGCCAACGGCACCCAACCTCGGTCGCTGCTGGCCGGCGATCGCAATCTGGGCGTTGGAACCACGCCTGACCGCGATTATGGTTTCTCCCCCGAAAGCGGCCAGGGAAATGACGTCGCCATTCAAACCAACTCGGAAACTGGCCCGGTCTGCTGGTCCTTGAAGATGCATTCGCACGGCAAATCGGATGGCGCCGGGAACATTCTGCTGGGCGACGGCAGCGTTCAAATGGTGAGCACTCTCGCGTTTCGCACCGATTGGCAGCCCGTGTCCGGCCAAACCACCAACTGGCCCGCCGGCCACGTTCCATCGTCTCCATCCATCCGCGTTCTCTTTCCGTAAGGTTATTGGGGGGGGGTCCGCCATAATCGCGTTTCGCAAGAGTTTAGGGAGCGTCAGTGCGGAAGGCGGCTTGCCATTGCACTCTTTTTGGCGCATGGTGTTTTTGAAGCAAGAATGCATGAAGGCAAACGCAAAAGAGCAGCGGATTGACTTGGGAGATTTCATTGTGGCGGACCCCGCTATTTGTCACGGCAAGCCTGCTTACAAAGGCACTCGAGTCATGGTCTGGCAGGTATTGGCCATGCTGGAACGGGGCGAGTCTTGGGAGTACATCCGGCAGGCGTGGCCCGGCCGCGTCAGTGACGACGCCATCGCAGAGACGATTCGCCTGGCCCGGAGTTCATTTCTCGACGAGCACGGACGGTTGATGAAAGAGCCAGCCGGGGCTTTGGCCGGCGAATGAACGTCCTATGATAGAGATTTCTTCCGAGCGTCGCTCTGCCATTCCCATTACGCGGTGGTCTATCTTGATGTCGGCGACACGACAGCGGCGGAATTCATCCGGCGGTTTTTGAGGCATCCGGCCTTTAATACGACTGCCAAGAGGTTGGGAATCGTGGCCCGCATCCAAACCAGCGGCGTACAATTCTGGAAAAAGGGCAAACCGGATTTGCGATTCGCCTCATGGGATGAATAAAGCTCATTCGTTTTTCACTCATCCAATTGAAATTTGATCCAACATCCAGGGTCCTTGAAGTCTCGGTCCGTGAAATGGCAGAGAGCGAAGGATTCCAGCGCATCGGCTTTGAACGCGGCGAGGGCTGGCATCGCCTCGGCTTGGGGGCCGAGTTGCACGCGCGCGTCCTGAACGAGCGGAGCCAGGCCAAGCCCGGCTACCGCTGCGAGGTCCATCTCCAGGATCGCTGGACGGTGGAAGATTGGACGGCGCTGATCACTGGACGCCTCGACGGCTGCGTCCAAAACGACGATGGAAGTTGGCTGGTGGAAGAATTCAAATCGTCCTATTTGCCAGGCTCCGCCTCGGTCCTGGACAGCCACCAGCGTCAACTGCAAATTTATTGCCACTTGTGGCGGCGCATGGGCAATTCGCCCGTCACTGGCTCGCTGATTTACGTGGACCTGGCCACCGGCGAGGAGTTTGCGGTGGCGGTGCCCTATGACGAAAACGTCATGGAGCGCGAACTGCGCTCGCGGCTCTCCGAACTTCTGGCCGTATGGCGGGCGGAAGCGAAAATCCGGGCGCAAAAAGCCGCCGCCGCCGCGGCCATGCCGTTTCCCCACGCCCAACTCCGGCCGGGCCAGCAAGAAATCATCGACGCCGTCGGCCAGTCCCTCAAATCCGGGGGACACTTGATGCTCGAAGCCGCCACCGGTTCGGGCAAGACGGCGGCCAGCCTTTACCCGGCGCTCCTGCGCGGCTTGGCGGAGGGCCAGCAGGTGGTGTTCCTGACCTCCAAGACCCTGCAACAGCGGATGGCCGTTTCCATGTTGCGCGCGATGAACCCCGGCGGCGCTTTTCGCACGGCGCAAATCCGCGCCAAGGAAAAGATGTGCGCCAACGACCGCGTTCTTTGTCACGAAGATTTTTGCCCTTACGCCAGGGATTACGCCGGGAAAATGGAAAAATCGGGGCTTCTGGACCGCCTGCGTGAAAGCCATTCGCATTTTGATCCCGAGGCCGTTTTCGCCGCCGCCAAACAGGAGAAAGTCTGCCCGTTCGAGGTGCAGTTGGAACTGGCCCGGCGCGCCGACGCCATCGCGGCGGATTACAACTATGTCTTCGATCCCGGCGCCGCGTTGAGCCATTTGGATCGCGAAGGGCTGGCCTCGGCCATCCTTTTGATTGACGAGGCGCACAACCTGCCCGACCGCGCCCGCAAAATATTTTCACCCGAATTGCTGCAAGAGGGATTTCGAGACGTGGCCGAACGGCTCCTGCTGCAACCGGGCGAATTATTCCAGGCGCTCTCGCGCATCATGGAGGAAGCCGCCGCGCTGCTGCAAAAATCCGCCGGCGCGCTGGAGGAATCCGCGTCCATCGGCGAGGTGGAACCGCCGGCCGGGGAGTTGCGCGAGTTATGGAAACAGTGGGAGCCGGAGTTTGTCCGTTACCTGGGCTGGAAAAGGGAGGTCAAACTGGCCCTGGCGGAAGACCCGGTGGTCGATTTGCACTTCGACTGGCAACGCTTCATGGCGATCCTGAATTTGTTTGGGCCGGGCTTTGCCTGCGTGGTGGAAAAGCGTCCGGCGGGCGCGCGGCTGGCGCTGGTGTGTTTGGACCCGGCCCGGGCCATCGCGCCCGTTTTCAAGGCGTCGGCCTCGGCCATTTTATTTTCCGCCACGCTCTCGCCGGTCGAAGTCACGCGCCGTCTGCTGGGCCTGGAAAAGGAGCGCACCGCCGCCCTGTCCCTGCCGCCGCCCTTTCCGCGCGAGAACCGCAAAGTGATGATCCTGCCGCAAGTGCGGACCACCTTCGCCGCGCGCGCGCAAAGCTACGGCACGATTGCCAAATTGGTGGCGCAAATGTCCGACGCCCAGGACGGCAACGGCTTGGTCTTGTTTCCGAGCTACCAATTCCTGGAGCAAGTGGCCGGGAAGATGCCGCCGATCCGCGCCCGCGTGCTCGTGCAACGTCCCAATCTGGGGGAACGGGAGCGCGAGGGCATCTTCCAGTCCCTGGCTTCCGCGCCGCCCGCAGGCGTGTTGCTCTTCGCGGTCCTGGGCGGCATGTACGCCGAGGGGGTGGATTATCCGGGGGAACTTCTCAGCGCGGTTTACATCGTGTCCCCGGCCCTGCCGCAGGTTTCTTTTGAGCGGGAACTCTTGCGCCGCTATTTCGACGAAACGGAACAGGCCGGTTTTGAATACGCCTATTTGCAGCCGGGCATGACGCGCGTCATCCAGGCCGCGGGCCGTTTGATTCGCAGCGAAACCGACCGCGGTGTCATTGCGCTGTTGTGCCAGCGTTTTTTGCAGGAGCCGTATGCCGGCCATCTGCCCCGCGATTGGTACGACCAATCGCCAATGGAATTGATCACCCGCGCCCCGGCGGAAGAAGTGCGGAAATTTTTCCAGCGGGAAAAATTCGCTTCATGAAGGCCGCAAGGTTTCTTTACAATTTTCCGCCGAACGCGCACTTTTAACTCCAATGAATACCAACGGAAACGCCGCCATGAAACTCGGATTCCACACCGACGCGTTTAACTCCGCCTACTGGTCCTTCGAAAAATGCCTCGCCTGGGCCAGGGAGAACGACCTCCACTACATCGAATGCGGTTTGATTGATGGGGTGAGCTGGATCCACGGTCTTGGCTATCAACCCCACGTCGCCCTCTACGAAGACCCGATCCTCCTGCGCCGCAAGATGGAAAGTTACGGCGTTCAGTTTTCGCAGGTCGATGCCGCTTTTCCGCTTTCCGGGGAAGACGGCCCGTTGCGCGGCGTGCCTTACGTGATGAAAGCCATCGCCTGGGCCGCGCAGATCGGCTGCCCGTGCGTGGATACGACCGACGGCTTGCATAAGCCGGAAGGGATGAGCGATAGCGAGTCCATGGCCGTGATGAAGCGGAGCTACCGGCAAATCATGCAGGTGGCGGAAGCGCATCAGATTATCGTCAACGTCGAGCCGCACGGCTATTTCACCACCAACCCCGACGCCATGGCGGAGATTCTCGCCTTTGTTGACAGCCCGTTCCTGCGCCTGAACATGGATACCGGCAACACCTTCATCGCCGGGCGCGATCCCGTCGCCTTTCTCCGCCGCTTCCTGCCCAAAATCAGCCACGTCCACGTCAAGGATGTTTCGGAATCTCTCGCCCAAGCCGTGCGCGGCGGCCAGACCGGCATCGCCGTCAGCCAGTGCGCCCTTGGCGGCGGCGTCAATGCCGCGAATATTCGCGAATGTCTGACGATCCTCCGTGACCAGCGCTACCAGGGCGTGCTCAGCATCGAGTGCGAAGGCCAGGCCGGCCCGATGATTAGTCAGTCCCTGGCTTGGTTGCGTCAAACTCTGACCGACCTGGGAATTCAACGCCTCTAAACTTTTAATTTATTAAACCTCATGCCTATGAAGAACACCTATCCAGAATCAGGACCCATCACTCGCCGGAACTTCCTCAAATCTTCCGCCGCCGCCGCCTCCGTCGCCGCGGTCGGGCTTGATTTGGGCCGCACCGCTTACGCTGCCGGGACCGATACGATCAAAGTCGGCATGATCGGATGCGGCGCGCGCAACGGAGGAGCCGCCGTGCAGGCGCTGACCGCCGACAAAGGGGCGCGGCTGGTGGCAATGTGTGATATTTTTCGTGACCGCATCGAACTCAAGCGGGCGGCGATCACAGCGGAAATGGCCAAAACGCAAAGGGCTGATCAGGTGGCGGTGGATGACGACCATTGTTTCACCGGTTTCGACGGCTATAAGCACGTCATTGAAGCATCCGACGTGGTGCTGATTGCCAACGCGGCCAAGTTCCATCCCTTGCACGCCATCAGCGCGTTGCGCGCGGGCAAGCACGTGTTTGTCGAAAAACCGCACGGAATTGACCCTCGCGGCGCCAAGCTCATGCAGCAGGCGTGCGACTTGGCCAAGGAAAAGAAGCTCTGCATCGTGTCCGGCTTGCAGAGCCGGTTTCATCCCGGTATCCAGGAGACGGTGCAACGGATTCAGGACGGGGCCATCGGCGACGTCGTGAGCATCGAGGAGAATTTTCTCCGCGCGCCCTACCAGTTGACGGAACGCAACCCCGGCCTGCCCGAACTGAAATGGCAATGCAGCACCCAATATCACTTCCGCTGGCTTTCGGGAGACGATGTGACGCAGTCGTTGATCCATAACATGGACCGCGCCAGTTGGATCCTGGGCAACGCGGCGCCCGCCAAGTGCCACGGCATGGGCGGCCGCTCGACGATGACAGCGCCCATTTATGGCGATGTCTTTGATCATCATTCGGTCGTGTACGAATTCAACTTCGACAACAGCGATCGAGTGGTCAAAGTGTACGCGCTCTGCCGGACCACCACCGGCTGCTACAATGAAGATTCGAGCCTGATCTATGGAGCCAAGGGAAGGGCTTCGCTCAAAAGCTGCCGGATTTGGGGTGAGAAGAATTGGCGCTGGCCAGGCACGAGCAATCCTTACCAGGTGGAGCACAACAAACTCTTCGCCGCCATCCGCGCCGGGGAACCGATCAATTGCGGCGCGTATATGGCGCGCAGCACTTTGATCACCGTCATGGGCCAGATTTCCTGCTACACGGGCAAGGAAATCACCTGGGAGCAAATCAATAAGTCCGACTTCTATTTTCCGCCGATGCCGGAGGAGTGCCGCGATGACATGGAGGCACCCACCAAACCGGACGCCAGCGGATCTTACCCCGTGCCTTTCCCCGGCAAAACCGTTTTGTTATAAGGAACGCACATGAAGAACATACTTGCGGGTCTTCTGCTGATGGCAGGTCTTTTCCAAGGGTTCGCCCAGACTCCAGCCGCCCCGCCCACCCACAAGGCTCGCATCCTGCTAGTGACCGGCATTGAGCATCCCTCCCATCACTGGAAGCAGACCACGCCGGTTCTTAAAGAGGCTTTGGAGAAAGACACCCGGCTGGAGGTGTTTGTCGTCCAAGACCCCGCCTTTCTCGATTCCCCGGCCATTGATCGCTACGACTTGATCCTGCTCTGCTTCCAAAACTGGCAAACCAATGGGCCGGGAGAAAAGGCGCGGGAAAATATCCGCCGCTTCGTCGAGAACGGCAAAGGATTGGCTTTGATGCATTTTGCCTGCGGGGCCTGGCACGACGAATGGCCCGAGTTCGCCAATCTGGCGGGGCGGGTTTGGTTTGGCTCCAACCCCGGACCCGGCAAACGGCAACATGATAAATACGGACCTTTCCGCGTGGAAATCATGAAACCGGAGCATCCGATCACGCGCGGGATGGAGGACTTCGACACCCAGGACGAGCTTTACACTTGTCTCATTGGGGAGCACCCGATCCAGGTGCTGGCCCAGGCCAAGTCCAAGGTTGACGGCCAGTATTATCCCATGGCTTTCGTTTCCAACGACGGCAAGGGCCGGACGTTTAATTGCGTTCTGGGCCACGACACCACGGCCCTCAGCACGCCCGCCGTGCAGGAACTTTACCGGCGCGGTTGCGCCTGGGCCGCCGGCCTTGAGCCTGTCGCAGCCACAAAATAAAAGGCATCGACAATTCGTTTCGCTCTTAATCTCAATCTTTTTTGCCGTGAAAATTTCACCTCTCCTTCAGCTTTTTGCCAACGTGCCGCTGGCCCTGAGCTTGGCCGGCCAAACCGCCCTGGCCGCCGATTCCGCCGCCGATCGTTTCTGGCCACAATGGCGCGGGCCGCTGGCCACCGGCGCCGCCCCGCTGGCCGATCCGCCCCTGACTTGGAGCGAAACCAACAACGTTAAATGGAAGACACCCATCCCTGGCGAAGGCAACTCAACGCCGATCATTTGGGACAACCGCATCTTCATTCTTTCGGCCATCGCCACGGGCAGGAAACCCGCCGTCCCCGTCGTGGCCGACGCTCCCAACGAGATTTATCAATGGGTGGTCATCTGCCTGGATCGCGGCCCGGGCAAAGTGCTCTGGCAAAAGACCGCGCGCGAAGAGGCGCCCCACGAAGGCCGCCAAGCCAACAACACTTTCGCCTCCGCCTCCCCGGTCACCGATGGCAAGCTGCTCCTGGCCTTTTTTGGATCGCGCGGGCTGTATTGCTACGACTTTGACGGCAATCTGAAATGGGAAAAGGATTTCGGCAAAATGAAAACCAAATTGGGCTTCGGCGAAGGCGCTTCCCCCGCTCTGAGCGGCGAGATGGTGGTCGTCAATTGGGACTCCGAAAACGGCAGCTTTATCTCAGCCCTGGACAAGCAGACGGGCAAGGAACTCTGGCGCAATCCGCGCGACGAAGTTACCGGCTGGTCCACGCCGCTCATCCTGGAACACAACGGCCAAAAGCAGGTCGTGGTCAACGCCTCCAAAAAAGTGCGCGCCTACGATCTGGCCACGGGCAAGGAGATTTGGTCCTGTTCCGGCCAGACTGCCAACGCCATCCCCTGCCCGGTGGCTGCCGGCGGCATGGTCTATCTGACCAGCGGCTTTCAAGGCAGCGCCTTGCAGGCCATCCGCCTCGGACGCACCGGCGATCTGACCGGCAGCGACGCCATCGTTTGGAGCCACAGCAAAGGGACCCCCTATGTGCCTTCGCCATTATTGACAGATAATCTGCTTTACGTGTTGCAGGGCAACGACGCCATCGTCTCGTGCTTCAACGCCCAAAGCGGCCTGGCGAACTTCGAGCGTGAGCGGCTGGCGGCGATTCACAGCGTCTATGCCTCGCCCGTTTCGGCCCGCGACCGCGTCTATATTCTGAGCCGCGAGGGAACGTGCGTCGTATTGCGAAAGGGACCGAAGCTGGAGGTCCTTGCCGTCAACAAACTCGATGACGACACCCGTCACACCGACGCCTCGATGGCATTGGTGGACAAGGAAGTCTTCCTCCGCACCCCGCGCAACCTCTATTGCATCACGCCCCCGTGATTTTCAGTCCATTTCTTTCGGCGCCTATTTTGATTTTTTGCATCGCCTCAGGCCTGGTTTTGTCGGAGAATCCAGCAATGCGCGCGCGTGAGTTAATGGGGCGGATGAGAAAGACGGCGAGGCCGGGCCTTTTGCTGGCGGTCATGCTGCTCTGCGCCGGTGGGCCAGGTCACTCGGCGCTGGGCGCGCCGCTTCCATCGAACACGCCCGACACGCAGGCCTTCGGCTACGCACTGAATTTGTTCGCGGGTGAACATTACCTGCTGGCGGAAACCAATTTCATCGATTTTCTGGCCAAGTACACCAACTCCACCCACCGGGCGGACGCCGTTCTGTACCTGGCGCGAGCGCGCTTGGAACAGTCCAATTTCCGCGGCGCCATCGACCTGCTGCAAAAAACCTCCCCCGGAGCGGGTGGTTTGCTGGCGGAATATGACTTCTGGATTGCCAAGGCGCATGCGGCCGCGGGGGACTTCACGCTCGCGGCGGAAGGGTTTGCCACGGTGGCGCAGAATTTCCCACTCTCTCCCCGGCGCCTGGAAGCGTCCTACGATGAAGCCGAGGCATTTTCCCGGACGGGGGATTGGCTGGGCGTCATCCGCCGGCTGCAACAAACCAACGGCCCCTTTCAACTCGCGGCCGTGACAGAGGCGAAAAGTGAGTTTGTCGCGCGGGGCTGGCTACTGTTGGGCGAAGCGCTCTTGCACGAACAGCGCCTGGAGGAGAGCGAAAAACTGGTTCGCAATCTGGACCCCTCCGGATGGTCCGAGGATTTGCGCTGGCGCCGCCAGGTACCTTGTTGTGCCGGCTGCAATTGGCCAGCGGCCAAGCCGAGGCGGCCCTGACCGCCAGCGCCGATTTGCTCAAAATAGCGGCCGACCGGCGGCACCAAGCCGCGAGCGTTTTTCTGCAAGGGGAGATTCTGGAAAAATTGGACCGGGCCGCCGACGCGCTTGAGGTCTATTCCCAAAACCTGGCCGATACGCAACTGCCGGAAGTTCAGCGGCAGGCACTGGCCCGGACCATCCCTTTGACCGTGGCCTTGAACCCGTTGCCGCAGGCAATTCAAGCGCTGGAAACCCTCCTCGCCCAGCGCCCGCAGGCGCCGCAGGATTTGGCCCGGGTCAGCCTGGCGGAATTGTACCTCAAGGCCTTCGCCGGCCCCGCCAACGCGGCGGCGGAATCAAACGCCCCTGCGTTAACGACCACCAATTTGCTGGCCGGCGCGCTGACCAATCTCAGCACGGTGATCAGCGATTTCACCGACAGCCCGCTGCTGGCCAGGGCGCGGCTGGATCGCGGCTGGTGCGATTGGCTGGCAGGCAACATTCCGGCCGCCAAAGTGGATTTCCAGGAAGCCGCCGCCCGCTTGCCGTTTTCGCAAGACCAGGCCGTGGCAAGGTTCAAATTGGCCGATGCGCAGTTTTTCCTCAAGGATTACTCCGGCGCCGCCGCCAATTACGGCCTGGTCCTGACGCGCTACGACAAAATACCCGAAGTCACCAACGCGCTTTTTGACCTGGCGCTGTATCAAATCGCCGAGGCGGACATCTATCGCGGCGACGATGAAGGAGCGGCTGCGGCGGTGGAGAAAATCCTGCGCTGGTATCCCGGCAGCGGCTACGCCGACCGCGGCTCGCTTTTGCTGGGCGAGGATTTGAATCGCAAGTATGATTACGCCAAGGCGCGCGAGGTCTTCGCCGGCCTGCGGGAAAGATCGCCTGATTCGCCGTTGCGGCCCCAAGTCGAATACGCCATCGCCCGGACCTACGATCACGAGGGCAATTGGAACACAGCCATCGCCCACTACCAACATTGGGAGACCAACCACGCCGGCGATTCCCTCCTGCCGGAGGTCGAGTTTCATCTGGCGCTGGCTTGCGGCAAGGCGGGCCGGACGAACAACGCGCTGGCCAGTTTTACCAATTTTGTCGCCCGCTTCCCCAGCAACGCGCTGGCGCCGTGGGCGCTCAATTGGGTCGCGGACTACTATTACAATCAGAAGGACTACATCCAGGCCGAAAAGAACTACCAGGAATTGTTTCAACATTATCCCGCCGCGGGCGAGCTGGCTTATCAAGCCCGCTTGTGGGCGGGCAAGTCGGCCCTGGCGAATCAGGAAATCAAAGACGCGAGCGATTATTTCGTGAGCCTGGTCAATCTCACCAATGCGCCGCCAGCTCTGGTGGCCCGCGGCTATCTGGCGCTGGGCGACACTTTTTTTCAGCAATTTCAGGCCAGCCTGACAAACCAGGACTCCCTAAATCAGGCCATTGCCGCCGTCAACAAATTGACCAATGGCGCGCCCACCAACGCGATCGCGGTCGAGGCCCTGGGCCGGTTGGGTGATTATTACATGGCCTGGGCGGATCAGAATCCGGGCGTCAACACCTACGCCATGGCCCGCCAGATGTATGAAACCATTGTCAAATTCCCGTCTTCCAGCGTGAGCGCCGCCGCCTCCTGCCAGGCGGAAGTCGGCTTGGGCGTGGTCGCCGAAAAGGAACACAATCCGCGGCAGGCTTTGCAGCATTATTGCAGCGTCATATATAAATACGATCCGGGCCATTTCGACGCCTACTGGGTGGAGCGCGCGGGAGAATACGCCGCCAAAATATACGAGGAGCAGCAACATTGGAACGAGGCCGTCGAGGTCTATGACCGCGTCCTGCATGCCGTGCCGGCCTTAGGCCCCATTCTGGAAAAGAAAAGAGCCGCCGCCCAAGCGCGCCTGGATGCGCCTGGAAAATGACCGCTACATCATTTTCAACAGTGTCGCCGCCATCTCCGAAGGCGTGGCCGCGACGCTGATGCCGGCCTGGCGGAAGGCTTCGATCTTGGCTGCGGCCGTCCCCTTGCCGCCGCTGACGATCGCCCCGGCATGGCCCATCCGCCGTCCCGGCGGCGCGGTCGCCCCAGCGATGAATCCTGCCACCGGTTTTCGGCAATGCTGCTGGATCCACGCCGCCGCCTCCTCCTCCGCCGAGCCGCCGATCTCGCCAATCATGATGATGCCGTGCGTTTCGGGATCGTCGTTGAACATCTTGATGACCTCCAGGTGCGAGGTGCCGTTAACCGGATCGCCGCCGATGCCCACGCACGTCGATTGTCCGAGACCCTGGCAGGTCAACTGCCAGACCGCTTCGTAGGTCAGCGTGCCGCTGCGGGAGACGACGCCGATGTGGCCCTTTTTGTGAATGTACCCCGGCGCGATGCCGATGCGGCACCCGCCTCCGGAGTCCCGGCCCTCGCCCGGCGTCACCACCCCCGGGCAATTCGGCCCGATGAGCCGGGCTTTGCCGCCGCGCATGGCGTCTTTCACCTTGACCATGTCGTTGACCGGAATGCCTTCGGTAATGCACACGATGAGATCCAGCCCGGCGTCAGCCCCCTCCAGGATGGCGTCGCTGGCGAACGGCGGCGGGACGAAGATGGCGGAGACCGTCGCGCCGGTTTGGCGGACGGCCTCGCCGACGGTATCGAATATGGGAACATGTTTGCCGGCATGCTCGAAGACCTGCCCGCCCTTGCCGGGCGTGACGCCCGCGACGATCTGCGTGCCGTAATCCAGCGAAAGCTGCGTATGTCTGGCGCCAAAGCTGCCGGTGATGCCTTGGACCAGAACCCTTGTGTCAGGTTGAACGAGAATGGCCATAGGTTTTAAGTTTGCTCCGATGGTGTGCTTCCTCCGGGTTTTGGCCTGTCTTTGATCGCGCGCAGGAAGCGGAGCGCGCTTAGGTCCTTGTCTCTGCCAGCGGCTTCTTTTGATGCAATCAACGCATCCAACGACAGCGCCCGGCAGTTTCCAAACGGGAACGGCATGACGATCGAACTTCCGGCGACTTTGTCGTAATCTCCGATTCCGGCGATTTCCCCCAGACAGTCCAATGTGCCCAAATCAGTTTGTAGATACATGTTCTTCAAGCGGGTGCAAAGTTCGTCCGTCAGTTCCAGAGGGAGCTTCTTCCCGGACAGGCGATGGAAAGGATGCAAATCCTCCAGCGCCGCCTGGATGCGGTAAAGATTTTCCGCAGCCAGACGAATGCAAATGTCGAGATCAAAGGTCACGTAAGAGGCGCCGTGCAGAACGCAAGCCACACCGCCCACGATGACGAAATCCACTTGATGCTGGTTCAGCCGCGCCAGTAGCGCCCGGTCATCTTGAGGCATCGTGTTTCCGCTCTTGTTGGACCTCCAAGACGAAGTCCAGAACCTGTTGATGCGTCGCCAGACGCTCAGCGTGGCTTTGCTCCAGCGTACGCTCAATCAACGACATATCGATACCGGCGCTCGTGGCCTCGCGCCAAGCCGGCCCGGCGTCGGGCGGCACGACATACTCGCCGTTCATCTGCGCCAATATCCCTTCGTCGATCATGAAATCAATTTAAACGGTGCGCTTGGATTTTCAATCTAACACTTCACGTTTCGAAAGCCGTTTGGCGCTCACTTGGGAGGAACAAGCTTGGTGATTTGACGGGCGTATTTTTGGGCTTTGGCGGTTTGATGCAGCGCGGTCGCCAACACTTCCATCTTGCGGTAGAGACCAAGGGCGTCCGGATAGTCCGGGCGTTTTTTCAAGAAATCTTCGTAGAGGGCAAGCGCCTTCGCTTCCTGGCCGGCGGCGGTCAGCCTCTCACCCAGCGTCAGTGTCAGCCGAACGCTCTGTTGCGGCGTGGGGCTTAGGGTCAGGGCGCGGCGGAGGGCTTCAATGGATGACTCATGTTGACCTTCCATTTCGTAGAGGTCCGCCAGCTTCTCCGCCAATACGGGGCTGTCCTGCGGTACGCCAGGGCTCAAGAGGTATTGCACGACCTGGCCGAGGGGGAGGCCGACGATCAGCGACTCGTCCGCGAAACGCAGGTCGAACCAATCCATCCACTTGCTGTGGCGCCGCTCCAACGCGTCGTGTTGTTCGCGCGGCGTTTTGCCAAAGGGCCGGTAGAGCGGGTCGCCAATGACCGTCGTCTGCCACGACAAACATCTTTGGCAGACATAAGCCGCCTCGCCAAAGGTGAAACTTCCCGGCAGCAAGCCCGCGAAAAACACCCCGATGTTGGGGGTGCCTTCCAGGTAAGGCTCGTCAATGCTTCCCATCGTGGCCGTGGCGCCGGCGGCCAGCAAGGGGCCGCACCAATGTTCGGTGGTGCTGCGAAGCGTTTGGGCGCTGGTCGAATGCAAATGATAGGCGAAGGCGCCCGGCATAAACTCGACCTTGGGCCGCGCAAAAGGCCCGGATGCGTTCCCGTCATACCAGCCGGCGTAAAGGGCGATCTGGCTCATCGGAAACGCGGCGGAGAACGTTTCCGGCCTGTCATCCACCACCGTTTCGAATGCAAAATGGCGGGTCGTTTCCGCAGCCGCCTTGATCCAGTCATCGCCTTTCTTGTATTCGCCGTTGGTCAGGCCGCGTAAGTCAAAATAGGCCCGGCCCCAAAGCCCGTTGGTTTCCGCCTCCAGCGCCTTGTCCACCAGCGCCCGCGCCACGGCCGCGCTTGGTCCGTCCAAACGCGCCACCAGCAGCAGTCCGTTCGTCGGATCCAGCCCGGACTCCCTCAAACTGCCAAAGAGCGGGTTGGCCTGCGGTCCGGCCAATGGCTCGCTCGGGTTCAGGATGGGCAAGGTGGCTAGTTCCGAATCCACCGCCGCGCCATTACGCCGCAACGGTTCGGCAACCTTGTCCGCGCCGGGATCAGCCAACAAGAAGTCTTCCGCGATGCGCAAAGGCACGCCGTAGCAAAGAACGGCGTAGCGGACTTTGGCCACGATGGGCAAAACGTTTTTGCCGCCGCTGCCGGCCGTGGCGGAGGGATAGACGAATAGCTCGTTCTGTTCGAGAAACTTCAACAGCGGCTCTTGCAACTCCTGGCGATACTGTGCGCGCGACATCGTTTCGCCGGTGGCGAGGTTCAGGCCGATGACGTGATTGGCCGGGACATTCCGGCGGGCCGCGTAATGCTCCGCCACGTCTTTGGATTCCGGCAGACGCGCATTGTAGATCACGACGACGGATTGCCCCGGCTCCGCGCCGCGCAGGGCGGCCACAAACGCCATCACGCCAATCGTCCCGCCCACTAAAGTTTTGAAGAACATGGCTTTGTTTAGGCTACATCGACCCGCAAACCATCGAAAGCAAATTCCACCTGCGGCGGCAATTCGGCCTGGGCTTCGTCGTGATCGAAGTCATGGGTCAGATGCGTGAAGCAGGTTCGCCCCGCTCCAATCCGGCGCGCCGCTGTCAACGCTTCATCCAGGCATTGATGCGTCGGGTGCGGCGTCCGGCGCAGGGCGTCCAGAACGGCGACCTCCACGCCGCGCACCTGCTCGATCACCGCTGGCGGCACCTCCTTGCAATCGCTCAGGTAAGCCAGCCGTTTTTTGCCGTCTTGCTGGAACAAAAAGCCGGTCGTGGTGACGGAACCGTGCGGCAAATCCACCGGTGTGATTTCCAAATCGCCCAGCGCAAAAGGACCCTCGATCACGTGCGGTTCGGGCTTGAAATAGCCCTTGGGAATGGTCGTGGCATTGAAGGCGTAGTTGAATACGCGGCGCAGGTTGCCCATGGTCGCCTCGCTGGCATAGACCGGCAACGCTGTCCCGCCGCGCAAATCGCAAAACCGCCGGCAATCATCCAGGCCCATGATGTGGTCGGCGTGGGCGTGGGTGATCAGCACCGCGTCCAGCCAGCGGATATTTTCCCGCAGGATTTGCAAACGGAATTCCGGCGTCGTATCCACCACCAATTTAACCTGGTCCGTGGCCACATAAATGGAAGGCCGCAGGCGGTGGTTCTTGGGGTTGGCCAGAAACTTGGGCGGATAATCCTTGCCAATGATCGGCACGCCTTGCGAGGTGCCTGACCCTAGAAAAACGAACGAAAAAGACATGGGTTCAATCTACCGGCGCCGCGCCCGCTGGCCAGCGGAAACTGGATCGTTCATCAGCTACTTCCCCATTGTGGCCTTCAACTCGTCGATCTGGTGCTGGAGCATCTGCTTGCCTTGGGCCACCTTGAGCAAATTCTCCATGTCGGCCAACTGCTGTTTGAGGTCGCCCTGGGCGCGGTCCGTGCGGACGATTTCGCCGAGAATTTCCTCGTAAGCATGGGGTTCCGGTTTGTGCCCGGCGGCATCCTGCTGGCGCCATTGCTCGCGGGCCAGGAGGAAAATATTACGGCCCACGCGGGTATTGTTCCGGTTGTAAAAATAGACGCGGCCCAATTCGAGCAGAATGTCGTAGCTGTCGGGGTTGGCGCGCAGCCCCTGGCGCAGGAACATTTCGGCCTCATCGGGCTTGTGCAGCGTGGTGCGCAGCCAATAGGAGGCGGTTAGGAAAGTGTCGATTTCGTGGGGATCCAAATCGGCCGAAAGTTTAAGCCAGGGGAGCATCTCGCGCTCATTGCCACCCGTCAAGTGGGTGTGAGTTGTGGGATAAAAGTGCCTGCCGAAGCGGTCAACCCAATCCTTGGGTTTTCCGAGAAAAGAGACGTCGTGGTCCTCGGCGCCCGCCGGCTGGGGCTTGGATTCTTCCTTAAAGTCCGATTCGGCCCCCGGGTTCTTGGCGTCCCACATGGTGGGATAAAACCCGCGGTGAAAATAAGCGTCGGCCCGGGCAAAGAACTCGTGGGCAAAGAGGCGGCGGCTGTCGCCCATCAAGGCTACAAGGACACCGGCGGAAGAATCTTCGCTGGCGTGCCGCCTTTGGAATTGGGGGTCCAGCATGGTCGCCAGAGTCACGCAGCAAACGAGCAGAAAGACCAAGGTCAGGCGGATCATAAGGTGAGCTTCCGGCGCTCAAAGATCACCCAGGCACAGCCCAGGGAAAGCCCGATATAGAGCACGGCATAGATGGTGGCCCCCATCCAGGCCAGCCAATCGATAAGGCCCCAGTTGTGAATAATCAAATCGCGCACGTCGTACCATTCGAGATGCGGGATGGCGAAATAAATGCCATAGACCAGCGCGCCCCTGAAACCGTGCATCTGAATGGCCACGCCGTTGAGGTGTCCGCCGGCGAAAAGAATGCCGAGCACCACGATGAAGCAGATGGTGGCATTGGAAGAAGGGGCGGTGAAGACCACCGAGCCGAAAAGCGCCAGCGCGATGACAATGCCCAGGCACATCCAATGGAGCCAGATGGCCTGAAAGTAAGGCAGCAAGGGAAAGATATGTTCTCGCGAGGCGGAAATAAGCCCGAAAAAGAAATAGAAAACCAGCAACATCAGCCCGCAGGCAATCCAGCAACCGACGAATTTGCCGGCCATGAATTCCCCGCGCCCGACCGGCTTGGCCAGGAGCGGATAAATAGTGCGGCTTTCCCGTTCGGCCGGGATCTGGCGGGCGGCGGTGGTGATGGCGATGACCAGGGAGGAGAGCCAGATCAAGAGCAAACAGGCATCCTTGAGATAGCGGGCAATGCGGTCGTCATTGAAAAAGCTGACCGAGCCGAGCATCAGGGTGATCACCGCCACCAGGACGAAGAGGACATAGAAATCCTTGCGCCGGTACATTTCCTTGACCACAACGCCGGCGATGGCGAAGACATTGTTGACATCAGGATTGCGGCTGGTAACCGACGATTTTGAGGAAGACATGTTCAAGATTGCATTGATATTGTTGGAGCAAATCGTCCACGCGGGCTTCCACCTTCAATTTGCCCTCGTGCAGAATGGCGACGCGATCACAGACGGTTTCCACTTCGCCCAGTTCATGGGAGGCAAAAAAGACGGTTTTGCCCTGTTCTTTCAAGCGCTGGATGATTTCGCGGACTTTCATGCGGCCAAGAGGGTCCAGGCCGCTGGTCGGCTCGTCCAGGATGAGCAGGTCGGGATCGTTGATCAAGGCCTGGGCCAGGCCGACGCGCTGTTGCATGCCTTTGGAGTAGGTCTTGATAAGCCGGCGGCGCGAGCCGTCCAGATCCACCAGTTTGAGGACCGCGTCGATGCGCCGGTCCCGCTCCGAGCGCGGGATGCGGAAGATGCGGGCATAAAAGCGCAGCAGTTCTTCCGCGTTCAGAAATTTGTAGTAATAGGTCAACTCGGGCAGGTAACCGATGCGCTGCCGGGCGATCGGCTCGCGGACATCGACGCCAAAGATGGAGGCCGAGCCGCTGTTGGCGCTGACGAAGCCCAGGAGGACATTCATGGTGGTGGTTTTGCCGGCGCCATTCGGCCCCAGAAAACCAAACACTTCACCCTCACGCACCTGGAGATTCAAGCCGTCCACGGCCAGCTTGCTGCGCTGCCCCAGTTCGCGGCCGGGATATTCGACACGCAAGTCATGGATTTCCACAACTGTGTTCATGGGCTTCAGAATAAGCGATAGGCATTTTTTGGAAAGGCAAAAATGAATTCCTCCGGGATGGACGGCGGACGGCGTCCTGTCGCATTGGACATGGGCAATTGCCTCATGCCGAAAACAGGGTGACTACCCCATTGCGAGAGTGGCCCCGCCGAGTCGAGATTAGACAGTGGCAAAAAGCAATACACGTAAGCAAAAAAAGGCAAGTGAAAGGCTGATTATGACAAAATCCAGAAGTTTCAATTCGTTGTTAGTCGCCGCTGCGGTAGGCGTGGTGTCGGCCGGTTCGACGTCGGCGATGGCGCAGGTGGCTTCCACCGACCAACCCGAAATGCAGCCACCTTCGAATCAACGCCAGGTGGTCAGCAAATGCACGCAGTTGATCGGCTCCAAAGTGGAAAATCGGGAGGGTCAACCACTCGGCAAAATCACCGATGCGGTGGTTAGTTTTGACAATGAACGCGTGTCTTACTGCGTCCTGAGCGTCAATCACGGGATATTCGCAAAGTCCAAGTACCTGGCAGTGCCATTGGCCGCCTTCCGGCCCAGCGAAGATGGGACGCACCTCATCCTCAACGTCAGCAAGGTCAACTTGGCTAAAGCCAAAGGATTCGACCGCAATGAGTGGCCCTCGGCGATCACGCCTGTCTGGGCGGCGGAGCCTGCGCCGCCAGTAGAACTTCCCCCGGTGGAAGTATTTGCCCCGGCAGCGGCGCCTGCCCCAGTGTTGGTGCGACCTTACGTCGCGGACCCTGTCTGGGGACCGCTGCCTACGCCGCGAACGGCTTCGGACGCCATCAATGAAATGACAACAGGGGTGATGTACGGCTGGCCTGTAAGATGACGAGCGGGATGGACTCGACTTTGGCCGCTCCGCGAGGCACCTTCCCATCCAGTGATGGATGCCCAAGCCACCTTACCGGAGCAAGCCGCCGCTGACAGTTTGCCAGCCGCCGGCGACCCCGCGCTTTTGCCGCCGGTCGCCAAACCGAAGAAGAGTTTCGGGCGGATGGCCGGGGAAATTCTCACGCATGGCGGCCCGGGTTTTTTGCAGTTTGCCATTACCAATATCTGCAACGCAAAGTGCGATTTCTGCGGCTTTGCCGTGGACCGGTTCGATCCGCGCCAGCGCCGTAGCGTGACGCTGCCAGAGGCGCGGGACGTGATCGATATTTGCGTCAAGAATCACATCGGCTACCTGCTCTTTGTCGGCGGCGAACCAATGGCGCATAAGCACCTGCGCCCGATGACGCGCTACGCGGCCGAACGGGGCCTGCATCCGATGATTTGCACCAACGGCTCGCTCTGGACGGAACAGAACATGCGCGCCCTGGCCGGGGACGGGTTGAGCAGCGTCATCATGTCGATTGATTCGCACGACGCGGCGCGGCACGAGAAGAACCGGGGCCTGCCGGAGGTGTGCCGGAAGATCAAGCGGGCGAACGAGGTCTTCGCCGAACTGGGGGTGCAAACGACCGCCAGCGTGACCGCCAGCCGGCTGATTGACGATTACGGGAAGCTGCCGGATTTCCTGCGGTCGCTGGGCTTTGCCAGTTGCACCTTCAGCTATCCGTTGACCAGCCTGGCCTCCAGCTACCTGAGTTTCAGCGATTCCTCGCTGGTTAGTTACAAGACGGAGGAACTGATCGGCGTCTTTGAGCAAATCAAGCGGATGAAGACGGAGAGCGGCTATGCGGTGGTCAACCCGCGCGAGTCGCTCGATGAGATGCAGCGCCACCTGCGCCAGCAGCCGGAACGTTTCGGCTGCCTGGGCGGGCACAAGTATTTCTATCTGGATTGGAACCTCAACCTTTATCGTTGCCACGCCTGGGACAAGCCGATGTGTTCGATCTATGACTTCGACGAAACGAAGCTGATCCGGGACGGCTGCACCAAGTGCATGATTGACTGTTACCGCGACCCGAGCGTGCTGCAATTCGTGGCCATTAGCGCCAGCGACGCCTATCACAACCTGCGCCGGGGCAAGCTCGTGGCGGCGGCGAAGAACATCCTCGACCGCCGCAATCTGGTATCCCTGCGGGCGGTGTGGGAGGACCGGAAGTGGATCGGGAAAGTTTAAAGATTCTCGGCGCCGTTTTTTTTCGGCGCGTGCCAGCGGGAGGCCCATCCCAAGTCGGGGATCAATTTCCATTATTGTGGAGGGAAATTTGTGGCGGGCTTGAGCAAGCTATAGACTCCGGGTTTGATCCAAGGCGTAACAAAAACGGAGGTGGCGGGAATGCCAAGCAATTGATAATAGTTCGCAGGCCGGTTCAAGAGAATGTATGGCGGGAGAGACAGCAGGGTCACGTTGGACGTAATCCCTGACACCTCGATGCTTGCAAGTGCTCCTGAGCGGTCGAGCCATTGGAACACATACAGGGGCACCGGGGTCAGTATGCCATCCACGCGATAAATTTCCTGGAATGACGGCGGGGCGCCGTTCGCGAGATTGAATAAAGGAGGTCCCTTAGGCTGTAGCCGCCAATCGGGCGCACTAATGCGAGACATGGCATCACTTGCGACGGTGCGGGCGCGGGCAATTCCCGTAGGACCTGCGAAGACGTTAGTCATGCGAAGCCAGCGCGCTACAACAGCTTTGTTTTCCCCGGGAACCGATTCCTCCGAGTAGCCCTTGTCACAAAACATATGAAACGCCCCGTGAGCGTATTCAAACTTGTACCGGTCTTCAAATACGATCCAGCCGTTTATTCCGTCCACATCAGAATGGAAATCGCAAGCAACCCTGTTTGTGGACATAAATCGCTGGTCTAAAGCTAAACTTTGGGCGATGATCTGCGCGTTGCTCTCAGTCGCCTGAAGCGCATATTGCTGAAAGGCCGGCGTATTGGTCGGTATCAACATGGCTTTCAGAATCACCATGTTCGTGCTAAGGTTTGTGATGAGTTCAACGAAATTTGTCATAAGTCCGCGCGGCTACCACGCGAGCGCGACTTTGCTTCTATCCGCCTTGGGGCGGCCTTGTCAAGCCGTGTTTTTTCTTCCACGCCGCTGAAGCATTGTATTCGAATACCCTCCCCACGGCTTGCCTCGCCCTCATGGCACCCATTCGGCCGGCCCTTCAGGACTTATGTAACGCCGAATTTGCGTCCCACACGTTGAAACGTTGGGCTATTCTCGGGCAGTCCCTCCGGGACAAGGGATGGACTGCATTTTCCAAGGCGTTCGCATGATTTTGTCCCGCTTGTTTTGCTCTTGCGTTGGGCGGGGATTTGGGCATCGTAGGCCCAAAAGGGAGGGACCTTTTGGCTGCCAAGGCGGACATCAACCGCAAGTCCTTGCGCCAGAGGGGGTCATGGATGGCCCGGCTTTCAACATCGGTCCACTGCAAGATTTACCCCGCGGGAACGTATTGGAACGTAAGCGGGAAGATGCCCGCCCAAGTCAGAACAAGTAAGAATAACGCATAATATGAAAAGTGAATGGATCGTGGTCTGCAAACATCGTGTCTTCGGGGCCTGTCTGGCCGTTGTCGTTGCTGGGGCCATGCTGGCGGCAAGCCCGGCCTGCCGCGCGCAAACAACTCCTGCCAATTTGTCCCCGGATTTGCTGGAAGTGGTCAAATTGTCCCAGGCGAAAATGAGTGACGACGTGATCCTGAATTTCATCAAGAACTCCGGCAAAGTTTATACTTTGAGCGGGGACGATATGATTTATCTCAACAGCCAGGGCGTTTCGCAGCCGGTCATGAGCGCCTTGTTGCAGACCAAAAGCAACGTCCCGGCGCCCACGCCTGCGCCCGCGCCCACGCCTGCCCCCGCAGCCGTGGCGGTTCCAATGACCGCACCGCCGCCGGCTTTCGTGCCCGCCCCCAGCCGCGCTCCGGCTCCAGCCCCGGCGCCTGCGTTTGCGCCGCCGCCAGGATTGCTCGATGTTTTTACTCACGATGCCGGCCTGAATCCGTCGGCGTGGTTGATGCAGACGCCGCTGGTGCAAAGCCTGGCGCAGTGGAACGGTTCGGCCTCCATGCCGCCCATGCTGGGCTTCAGTCCGGCGGGGATGCAGTTTTCGGGGGTCAACGGTCCGGGACAATTTACCGGCCTCCAATCGGCGGGCGCATTCATGGCGCCGTTTACCTTGACCGCGACGGTGTCGGGTCTGGCGGCGGAAGGAATTCCGTTTGACGTGTATCTGGTCAGCCCGGATTTGCGGCAATGGTTGAGCGTGGCTGGACATCTGGGCGGCATGGGTGGCGGTCCGCGTGGCGCAGTCGGCATCAGAACGCCTTTTGGCGGCGTGCGGGTTCCGATGGGCGGCGGGCCTTCACCGGAGCACGGGGTTTGGGTCAATTGGGCCGGCAGCGCCCAGCCAATCTCGTCCCTGGGCAGCAAAATTTACCCCGAGCCGATCCCGGGCGTTCCTTACACTATTACCATGACCGTCGGGGCCGATGGCATGGCGTCGGTTTCGTTGCAAGATCCGTCCGGGGCGGCGTTGGGCGGGCTGAACGTGATGCCGGTGGGCACCGGGCCGTTTCACGTGGTATTGGCCTCGCGCCGCAATGGGCCGACTTTCGCCAGTTGGCAATCGGTGCAATTGACTCCCATGGGCGTAATGCCGCCGCCACTGGCCGCGGTGGCGCCGCCGGAAACGCCGACATTGGATTATTTCCAGGCGCATTTGACGCCGTACGGCCAATGGGTTGAGGTGCCGGGCATCGGCGCTTCCTGGGTCCCGGCCGAAGCCAGCAACCCCGAATGGCGGCCCTACATGGACGCGGGACACTGGGAATACACCGACGCCGGCTGGTTTTGGCAGTCCGAGTATCCGTGGGGCGACATTGCCTTCCACTATGGGCGTTGGATCAACAACGGTTACACGGGCGGACGATGGGCCTGGGTGCCGGCCTATGATTGGGCGCCCTCGTGGGTGGCCTGGCGCGAAGGCGAGGCCGGGATGGGTTGGGCGCCTCTGCCGTGGGGAGTGGATTTCCACGTTGGAGTGGGACTTTTTTGGCACGGCGCGGTGGTGGTGGAGGGTGTTGATTTCGGGTTGGGTTTCGACGCGTTTTGCTTCGTGGGCCACGATCATTTCTGGGGAGGGGACTATCGCCGGTTCGCGTTCGACCACGTGCGCGCGCGCGAGTTCTTCGATCACAGCCGCTTTCACGCGGGCTATCGCATGGAGGGCGGACACTTGCGAGCCGAAGGTTTGGGGCGCGATCATATAAGAGAGATTACGCACCATGAGGTGGTGGAGCACAGGGCCATGGAAATGCGCCATGCGGAAGAAAACCATAATATCGCCCGCCGTGTCGAAGAACACCGGGAAGTGGCTAGCGTTCATGCCCGCCCAGTGGCCGCCGGCCCGGCTGCGGTGCATGCTTCGCCTGGCGCTGGCCCGGCTGCCGCTCACGCCGCGCCTGGCGCCGCTCCGAGTGCAGGCCGTGGCGCGGCGCCTGCAACGGCTGCCAAGTCAGGCTCCAAGCCGTCGGAATCAACCAAGAAGGCCAATTAGCAATCAAACATCGGGCCGGGTGCCTGATTTTTTCGCTTCAACTTCGCCGGTGGCCCTTGCCGCCGGCGATTGCTTTTTGGAGGGGGCGCGTCGGTCCTACCACAAAACGTCATGCCAATGTAATCCGTCCGGCCTGTCTTTACCCAACCGCCGATCCACTTCGGCGCGAATCTCCTTTTCGACGCGGGCGCGTTGCTTTCTGTCCGCGCCGGCCAATTCGCCAGCCCTGGCCTGGAGCAATTCGTTTACAAGGCGCTTTCGCCTGGCGGCGTGTTCGTAACCCGGTGGCATGATGGAACGCATGGCGGTATTTCGTTTTGCGGGCTATAAGGCGTTACGGAGGATCTCCCACTGCTCTTCCGTTGTGAGGACGACCGGGTTGGCTTTCATGCTGCTGGCCTTGGACCCCTTCTCGATGACTTCCGCCAGGTCCGCTGGGAGCAATCCATAACTGCCCAGGGGTTGGATGCATAAATCCTCCGCCAATTGACGCACCCATTCGACGGCGTCGTCGGCGCTGGCCGTGGGCTTGCCCGTGAGCAATCGGCCGATCTGCACGTAGCGGCCCAGGGTGTTGTGGCGCGGTTCGCGCAGGCGCAACGCGCGCAGGTTCGCCTCCATGACGTGCGGGAGGAGGGCCGCGCAAATCGCTCCGTGGGGCGCGTTGAACATCCCGCCGATGGCGCCGGCAAAACCATGCACGGCCCCCAAGCCGGCGTTGGCCAGCGCCATCCCTCCAAACAGACTCGCCAACGCCATGTCCTCACGCGCCGCCGCCTGCAGGCCATCTTCAAAGACGATGCGCAACGAACGGGCCACCCGCCGCATACCTTCCACGCACAGCGCGTCGGTCATTGGATTGGGACGGGAACAGACGTAAGGCTCGATGAGCTGGGTCAAGGCGTCCAGGCCGGTGCTGGCCGTGATGGCGGGCGGGACGGCCCAAGTCAGTTCCGGATCGATGATCGCCACGGTGGGCAGCATCGAGGGACCGCGCAGGCTGACTTTCTGCCGATGTTCCGGGGAAGCGAGCACGGCGTTGCGGGTGGCTTCCGAGCCGGTCCCCGCAGTGGTGGGTATGGCAAAGAAAGGCGCGGAAGGTATCCCTGGAACCATGCCGCCACCGATCACTTCAAGATAATCGAGCACGTCGCCTGGATTGGTGAGCATGGCGGCGATGGCTTTGCCGGCGTCCAGCACGCTCCCGCCGCCCAGGCTGACGACCGACGCGCAATGCTCCTGCAACGCCAGACCGCGGCCTTGCCGGACGGTGTCAATACTCGGCTCTCCCGCGACTGAAAAAAGAATGGCGCCCACGTCGTTTTCCTGCAGAGAATCCAGGAGGAATTGCGCGCGGGCCGTGTCGCGTCCGATGACGACGAGGGCGCGGCTGCCGGCGCCGCGCGCCAACCAGCCCGCCTGGCGCGACGTGCCGGCGCCGAAAATTACCCGGCCGGCGGTGGCGAATTCAAAGCGCATAGGTCACCTGATGTCATCGTCCGCCGGAACGGGGGCGAACTGCACGCTGGCGCGCGGATCGGCCATCATGGGGGCGACGGCGTCGCGCCAAACTTGGTAGTGGCGTGTTTCCTTATGTCGGGCCGGGGCGTTGGCGTCGCGGTAGGCTTCGATGAGGACGAAGCGGGTGGGAGCATCAAGTTGCTGGAGGCACTCGAAGCGCGCGATGCCGGGTTCCCGTCTGCTTTCCAGGGCATTGGCCACCGTGGCCTGCTTGAAAGCCTCGACACACTCCGGCTTGACGTGGACGTGGACGTGAACAATAAGCATATGATTGAAAGAAGATGCAGGGAAAGAACGGGGAAAGGAACACTTTTCTTGGGAGCGTTAAGATTAGGAACTCGTGATCGGCCCCGATTCCGTCCTGAAGTCGTGCAGCCGCTTTTGGAACCGCCGCTGGTTTGACTGGCTTTGACCCGGTGCGACCCGCCTTTGCAAGGCCTACGGCGGGCAGGCTGGGCCTGACCGGCAAAAATTGAGACGAATAGGACAAAAAGGACGAGCACGGACGCACAGGCTTCCACCTTCGCCGGGCTATGGCGGACAAGTCCGCCACCGAGTCCGCCTGACTGCAAACTTTCAAAGAACCCAGACGCGTGCGCGCCGCGCCGTCGCACTATACCACTTGTTGATGGGACTGCAACATACATTATGCAAGGTCTTTGGCGCCGAGGCGCTTCTTCCGCCAATCGGGCAAGGTATGGTGGCCCCTCCGGCTACGCTCGGCCTTGTCCTTTGCCAAGGCGTTATACCAACTTCCGAGGATCCAGTGCTGACTAATGCAGCCTTATACCAATGAAGAAAAGAATATGAACAAGCCAATAGTACGGTTTGACCCCAAACCGCTTTTATCAGCAGCGGATTTCTTCAAGTGGAAGCCTTACGAACCATCGTTTCAAAATCTTTTCAAAAACATCTTGCAATTTCCGGGCAAATTGTCAAAGATTCGCCTGATGGAACATCAGGCAGCCCATGCTCATCATCGGCATGAGAGGTTGCGGCAGGCGGAAGTCCTCGCTGCAAGCCCCCCCGACACAGCCGTGAACCCGCTGACCGCAAAAATGACCATTATTCACTAATACTAATATGAAGACGTATTTGCTCTGGATCTTGTCCATCGTGGCAGGAACAGTCCTCCAAATCACTGTCAATGCGGCTCAGAGATTAACCATAACGCCCAATAGCGGCAATATTGTGCTCTCCTGGCAATCCATCGAGGGACAGACCTTCCTTGTTCGATTTAGAACCACCTTGGATGCTTCATCCTCATGGCAGACCCTCACAGATGGGTTTCCCGCCGCGATCGGGACAAACATGACAACTTTTGTCCATTCCAATCAAGTGTCCGCGACTGCCACTTTTTCTGTAAACACAAATACCGACCTTGGAGGCCCGCCGTCCCTGGGAATGTCCACCGATGCAATGGAAGGCACCTTTGCCATCGACGTGGCTGATGGGGGTGACACTCCTCCAGCCATGCCGCCGATGCCGCCTTCGTTTTCGGGCATGACCCAATTGTCTGGAGGCATGCATGCCATGACTCAGTCTGGGGACATCGCGTCGCCCGACGATTTATCTCCAGATGACACCTCAACAAACACCGCGTCGGACCCGAATTGCGGATTTTACGAACTCGTTAAGGATGGCATTCAGCTCTATAACATAACCAACGGAATGGTTTTAAGCGGGACTATTCCGATAACCTTTGAGTACAACAGCCCCGCAAATACCAACTTTCTTATGCAACTATTCCTGGCCGGCGCCGACAATGAAGCGGGGCTTCCGGGAACATTGTTCAACGGCACTTCCGGTTGCTGGGACACAACTCAAGTGACGAATGGCACATATACAATTCAACTGGGAGTGTACCTTAATGATGGCACCGTGGTCATGGATGACGAAGCTATCACCGTCACCGTATCTAACACTATTTGGTTTCCAGATCCGTATCAGATGGCCGGGTACGGATTATATGTTGGAGCCCAAACAGTTTGCCCGAATGGCGCGTATGAAATCGACTTCTATGATGATCAGTGGAACCCCTATGGCTATTATGACGGCCCGATAGATGCAAACGGTTTTCTATCATATCCCGGCAACCCCGGAACGGGAGGCTTTAGTTTCGACATTACTGATGGAAACGGCAATCCACCGTCATTCCCCTATTTCAATATTGTTTATACCGTTTGGCCGGCGGGTGCCACCCCCGATTACCCTCAGTCGAGCGGCCCGCCGTGGTCGCTTACCAACAAGGTTCCTATTGAACAGCCATGGAATTCCTATACCTATGGGTGCATGGCTTACGAAGACTTTTTCAATCCAGAGGATATAGGCTGGTCCGAACAAAGAGACCTGATGCAAGCTATTTCTCCGATCGAGAATAGTTTCCATAACGTTAGTTGGTGCAATAATGGAAACGGTCTAAATGCACTAACCAGCATGGTCCAATGGCTAAATATGACCAATGATCTCAACACCTACTGGGACCGTGATTTTTACTACCTAGGACACGGCAGCCCGACCGCCCTTGGATGGAATAGCGAGGCAAAGACGAGCGATGTTGCATGGATGTTATGTAATAATCCCGTAAATGTGTATACCCGGTTTAACTATCATCCGTATCGCTTTGTCTTCCTCGATGGGTGCCAGACTGCGGAGGGCGATTCGCCACAGGCTTTCGGGATACCTAAGCAAGCAAATATGCGGATAAGTGATTTTACCGTGAAACGCGGCATTCGCCCTCGTGCTTTCATGGGCTGGAATAGGAACAAGACATTTGCGATATGGCACAATGCTTCGGCATTTATCTCACATGCAACCTATATATCCACGTTTTGGACGTCTTGGGGATCAGCGCCGGGAGGAGGTACTAATACATGACCTTACTGGCGCAAAGCAAGCAGCCGCCGCCAGCGTAGCAGGCGATTTTTACAGGACGTCCACTGGAATAGAGTTATATGGAGCACAGGATTTGATGATTGATAGATAGTATATGAATGCCATTATGTATCTTATATGTCTGAATTGCCTATCCGTTCAGGCATTTGCCGCTGAGGTTCCCTCAACTAACAGGATGCGCGTTGTTGCCTCCGAAATCGCAGCTTGCCGTGCTCCCCTTACGGAACAGCAACGGAAGATGCCTGTTATCGGCAGAATTGCAACCAATACACTTGCGTTTGAAGAATATGGTTTCAATCTAATGCTATCAGAGGCCACGAGATTTCAGAACTTATGGGAATTGGACATTCCACAACCGCTATCTGTCCAGCATGTCTTTTTTGTTTTGGTCGCACACAGTGACGGGGTGAACGGAGAAATATTTACTAGGGACAGACGATTCGTCTGGTCGTTTCAGAGGAACGCCCTTGAGGCATTCGCAGATACAAATTACTGGCCGCAATCATTTCGCTACAATGACGAGGCATCGTCAAAGCTGACGAAAATCAAGAGCAAGATTAACGCCAAAGAAGCCGAGGTGATCGCCCGTGAGTACCTTCACCGGCTTGGTCTGGATGAGAAACGACTTGGGGTGATTGAACCTCCAGCTGTAAACCAGTATAAGTTCGAGGAGAAGGACGGCACGGTTTATCCGTTGCCAATATTTAACATAGCATGGAAGGTTAAGGAAATTGAAGCGACCGGGGGGAGTCTTGAAATGAATGTTTCTGGCATAATAAAGAAACCTGTTACATATTTCAACGTCACCCCTAACAGACCTCATCACGAGCTGCCAACAAACTATTATGAAATGTTGGACGTGCAGCCACCAACAAGTGAATGGCAGATGCTCGGCTTCAAGCTCTGGCCGAAGAGGACGAATTCGCTAAACAACCCCACGGCTAAATAAATGGGGGCCATCTACTTGCCGATGCAAAATTGGCTGAAAATTGAATCCAGCAAATCTTCGGTGGTCGTTTTGCCGACGATTTCGCCGACGGCGTTGGCGGCCTGACGGAGGTCCAACGTGACCAGTTCCAGACCCAGATGCGCGCGCAAGGCGGCTAGGGCGCGGTCGGATGCCTCTCGCGCACGACGCAGGGCGTCCTCGTGGCGGGAGTTGATCGTGACTTGCAACATTTCGGCTGAAATCCCGCCGGCCCAAACCTGCGCTTTGATCGCGTCTTTCAACGATTCCACGCCGGCTCCTGTCAAACAACACACATCGAGCGCGGCCAGGCCGGCGGGCAGTTGGAGGCGGCGGGGCAAATCGGCCTTGTTGCGCACGAGCAGCCGTGGCCGGCCCGCATACTCTGTCAATAATTGTTGGTCATATTCCCCAGCCGGTTCCGAGCCATCCAGAACGTGCAGGATTAACTCCGCCGCCGCCAGCGTGCTCCGGCTGCGCCGCACGCCCTCGGCCTCAATATCGTCAGCCGCCTGGCGCAAGCCGGCGGTGTCGATGAACACCACCGAGATTCCGCGCACGTTGGCGGTTTCCTCGATGGTGTCGCGCGTGGTGCCCGGCGTGGGCGAGACAATGGCCCGCTCCTGGCCCAGGAGTTGATTGAGCAGGCTGGATTTGCCGACGTTGGGACGGCCCATGATCGCGGCCCGAATGCCGCGGCGCAGCAACCGCCCTTCGTTGGCAGTGCGCAGCAACTCATCCATGAGCGTCAGGGCCGTCTGCATGCGTTGCCACAATTGCTCGCGCGTGTCCGGGGTGATGTCTTCGTCGGGAAAATCGATGTGCGCCTCGATATGCGCCAAAGTTTTCATCAGGTCGTCGCGCAAAAGCTGGATGCGCTGGGAAAGTTTGCCGGCCAATTGCTCCTGCGCCGCCGCAGCGGCCAATTCGGTGCGGGCATGGATCAAATCCGCCACGGCCTCGGCTTGCGCCAGATCGATGCGTCCGTTGAGGAAGGCGCGCCGGGTGAATTCCCCGGGCGCGGCCAGGCGCGCGCCATTTTCCAGGACGGTGTCTAAAACCAACTTGGCCGGGAGCAAGCCGCCGTGGCAGGTGATTTCCACCACGTCTTCCCGCGTGAAGGTGCGGGGCGCGCGCATCACGCTCAAGAGCACTTCATCAACCACGCGGCCCTGCCGCAGGATGTGGCCGTAATGAAGCGTATGGGTCGGCGCGGCGGAAGGTTTTGAGTATTGGCCGGCGGGACGGAAACTGGCGTCGGCGATGCTCAGGGATTGAGGCCCGGAAAGGCGGATCATGGCCACCCCTCCCTGGCCCAACGGCGTGGCGATAGCGGCGATGGTGTCGGCGGAGGTGTGCATTTGACTGTTTTGGGTTCCCCTCGTAATCTTAATCCTGATCCTAATCCTAATCTTCTTCGCGCAGCCGATAATCCAAGAGATTAAGATTAGGAGTAAGATTAAGATTAGGAGCCGGAAACCGCCACCTAATAATGTGAAATCTTTCGGCCGGCGCCGGGGGATTATCGTTGCTGGAGGAAGGCACGGGCTTTTTGGTAGCTTTTTCGCTGGAGATAATGCCGGAGATCGGGCGGCGCATCGGCGGGCAATTGCGAGGCCAGACTGTCCAGCCGGGCGAAAAGGGGCCGCAAATCGGGCTGGGGCTGCGGGGAGGCCATTGGCGCAGCCGCCTGTTCCAATTTCAGCAACGTGTCAAGAATCTGGTGTTCCGTTGGTGTCATAAGCCAGGAGCATTATACGCGCAAACCGCGAAAAAAGCATGGCAAAATGTCTCCCAGCCTGATAGATAGGCGCCACATTGCAGACCGGCCATTTTAATCACACGATCTCTTTTCTGGGAATCGAGAGCGGCGGAACCCGCACGACGGCCCTCCTGGACCCGGGCGGCAGGCAACCTTGTCTGCGCGCCGAATTTGGCCCGGCCAACCTCCGACTCCTGGACGACGCCGCTCTAACGCAACATTTCTCCACCATCAACGGCTTGTGCCAACAGGTCCAAACGCCCCTGGCCGGTTTGGCCATCGGCATGGCTGGCGCCCGCACCGAGGCCGACCGTCAGCGCATCCGCGCCGCCGCCGCCAAGGTCTGGCCCAATGTCCCCTGCTACGCGACCAACGATTTGGAAACCGCGCTGGCGGCGGCCAACCCGGGCGGCCAGGCGCCGCCAGCCGCGCAAGTTCTTATTCTCTGCGGCACCGGCTCCTGCTGTTTCGGGCGCGCGCCGGACAACCAGACGGCCCGCGTCGGCGGTTGGGGCCACGTGATCGGCGACAATGGCAGCGGCTATCAAATCGGCCTCCGCGGGCTGCAAGCGGCGGTGCAGCACCTGGACCGGGATGGGCGATGGACCAGGCTGGGGGAAAACTTGTTGCAAGCTTTGCTTTTGAACGCGCCGGAAGATTTGATTGACTTTGCCAATGGCGCCGCAAAACAGGACATCTCCGCCCTGGCGGTCCAAGTGTTCGCCGCCGCCGCCAAAGGCGATAAAATCGCAGCCGACATTTTGAAAGAGGCGGCGGAATCGCTGGCGGAGGACGGAGTTGCTTGCGCGCGCAAATTGGCCGGCAAAGGGACGCCGGTTCGGTTCGTCCTGGCGGGGGGCGTGCTGTTGCAACAGCCTGGGTTTGCCGGCCGCGTGCGCGCGCGCGTCCGCCAGCTTTGGCCGAAGGCGGCGGTGGCTCCTTTGCAGCGGGAAAGCGTTTGGGGCGCGCTGGAACTGGCCCGGGAAAAATTCGGCGACGGGCATGAAAAAACGGCCGTGGCGCAGGACGCCGGCTTGAACACCGTCGAGACGCCCAATTCGCGCGGCCTCTCGCCCACCGAAGAGCGCAATCCGCGTTCGCTCAAACTGGACCGTCTTTCCGTCCGGCGGGCGGTGGCGCTGATGCTCGACGAAGAGTCAAGAATCGGCAAGGCGCTGCGCAAAGAGCGCCGGAACCTCCAGCGCAGCGTCGAAATCGTCGTGGCGGCGTTTCGCCGAGGCGGAAGGCTCTTCTATGTCGGCGCCGGCACCAGCGGCAGGCTGGGAGCGTTGGATGCCTCGGAATGCCCGCCCACTTTTCGCGTGCCGCCGGAGCAGGTGCAGGGCATTATCGCCGGCGGCCGGTCGGCGCTATGGTGCTCCGTCGAAGGCGCGGAGGACGACGGCCAGGCCGGCGCGGCAGCCATCGCCTATCGCGGCGTCCGATCGCGCGACGTCGTCGTCGGCATCGCGGCCGGCGGGCGGACGCCCTTCGTCTGGGGCGCATTGAACGCGGCCAAGGAGCGGGGCGCGCGCACCATTCTGCTCTGTTTCAACCCAAAATTGGAAATCTCCAAGGCAATGCGGCCCGACGTGGTCATGGCGCCTGCGGTCGGCCCGGAAATATTGACAGGATCGACCCGATTGAAAGCGGGCACGGCCACCAAGATCGTCCTCAACACGTTGACGACGCTGGCGATGGTGCGCATGGGCAAAGTGGTGAGCAATTTGATGGTGGATTTAAACGCCTCGAATCGGAAATTGCGCGGACGGGCGGTGCGCATCGTGCAAGCCGTCACCGGGGCGGATGCCATCGCCGCCCAAGCCGCGCTGGAAAAGTCGAAATGGATCGTCAAGAGCGCCTGTCGTCGGTTACGATAGAAATTAAGATTAATTGTGATGAATGCAAAGCTGCTCAGTAGTTTCGGAAGAGAATTCTCGTTCCTGCTGGCAGTCCTTTGCGTTGGCGCAGCCAGCGCGGCTGCGGAAGGCGGCGCGGATTTCAAATCCGATTCCTATGCCGTTGCTTTCGATCAAACTTCTCCCGCGTTCACCTGGTTCTCGGTGGATTCGCTCGGGCGCGGAAAAGTCTCGATGAACACGGTTCTTACGACAGGGCCGGCGAATGGGCCGTACGAATTGCGGAGCGGCGCAAATCACCGGTTTTCCTACGTTCCCAGGGCGGCGGGCAAAAAGGCCACGGCGGTTTGGGAGATTGGTCTGGTGGAGAAGGGGATGACGCTTGCTTCCCGTTATTCCGAAGGAACGCCGTGCCCGGGGTTCAAGCTGGTGGTTGACCAGAAAAAGAACCACGCCACGCTCCTTGGCCTTTTGCGCAAGGATGGGTTCATTCAACTCCCCGCCATCCTCCACCTGCCGGATCAAGGCACCTGGCGGATTTCGTCCGCGAATGCCACCTCGCTTGGCTATGAGGCTTCACACGGCCATGTCGAAATCACTTTTACGGGCGCGACACGCGAGATACCCGCGCTGGAATATCGCTGCGAGGTGGTCTCGATTTACCCCGAGGTTGCCGGGATGCAGGCGGATCCCGATTCGACGTGTTGCGCCGCGATTGGCTGAATATTTTTCAAATTAGTCCCCGCCTGAAGATGCTGGCCAATCACGCCGACAGTGACACCTGTGCTTTTTGTTACTACGAATACGGCGACATCGCCCGGCATACTCCGCCGCTGGCAAACGGTCTGAGCGCGTTGGACATGGTCCGCCAAAGCCTGGACAGAATCATCAACGGGGCTAATGCCTATGGTATGCCGGGGTATGGCGACTTCCCCGAATTTGCCTCGGACACCCTTCCGTCGCTTGTCATCGCCGCGCATGATTGCGTTGAAGGCAGCCAGGGCAGCGCATGGCTGGCAACAAACTATGCTCATTTTAAGTCCTGGGCGGATTCAATGCTCGCCACCGATCATGCCGGCGACGGCCTTGTTGAATATAAGTTGAGTGGCGACTCCGGTTCCTGGCCCGCCAAGTTGAAGTACCGGCCCGCCAATTGGTGGGACACAATCGGTTTCGGTCATCAAGACGCCTACGCCAACGCCCTGGCCTATCGTGCTCTGCGCGACATGGAAGAATTGGCCCTACGATCCAGCCAGCCCGATGACCAAGCCCGCTTCCACGCCGCCGCGGACAAATTGCGCGGGGCCTACTTCAAAACTTTTTATGACGCGGACACCGGCGTGCTCGCTGGCTGGCGCAGTGCCGACGGCCATCTCCACGACTACTATTTTCCGTGGGTCAACGGCATTGCCATTCATTACGGCCTGGTTCCAACGAAGGAAGCCAACACAATCATGGACCACCTGCTGGCCAAGATGAAAGAAGTCGGTTACACCCGCTTTGATTTGGGCCTGCCTGGCAACCTTATTCCCGTTGCCAGCAAGGATTACGTGGTTCTTGACCCGCGCTATGGCGGAGGAGCCAGGGAGGATAATTCCGACGGATTCCAAAAATACGAAAACGGCGGCGCCACCGCCTGTTTTGCTTACTTCACACTCGCCGCGCTTTACGATCTGGGGCGTGTTGAGGAAGCAGATAAAATACTGTTCCCAATGCTCGGGGCCTTTGCGAAAGGGGACTTTCAAGGTCGCGCTGACAACGGCATGAGCAAGGATTGGAAAACTTGGGATGGAGTCTGCTGGGGTTACGAAGGCTTTCTTTCGGACAATTATTATGCTTTCCTGGCGATATTGGACCGCCAGGCAGCTCTAAAGAGAGCACAGAGATGAGTCGCAGGTTCGCCTTTCGGCTCTTGAAAGAATAAGCATGAAGATCAATTTAGCTTACGGCCAAAGCCGTCTGGCGGTCGATTTGCCCGATGGCCGCACCACGGTCATCGAGCCTGCCCACCACGCTGGCTTGCCCGATGAACGCGCCGCCGTCATCGCCGCCCTCGACCAACCCATCTCCGCCCGACCCTTGCGCCAATGGATCAAGCCCGGCGACCGCGTGTGCATCGGCTTTACCGACCTGACACGCGCCACCCCCAATCATCGCCTGATCCCCTGGCTGCTGGATTATTTGTCCGGCGTGCCGCGCGAACAGATCACGCTGCTCAACCAACTGGGCACCCACCGCCCCAACACGCCGGCGGAATTGGACGCACTGCTCACGCCGGAAGTCACGCGTCGCTACCGCGTCCTCAATCACGAAGCCGAGAACCCCGCTGGCTTGGTGCAGTTTGGCACGATGCGCGACGGCGCCCCGGCCCTGCTCAATCGCCACCTGGCCGAGGCCGATGTCCGCATCATTACCGGCTTCATCGAACCGCATTTCTTCGCCGGTTTCAGCGGCGGCATCAAAGGGATCATCCCCGGCTGCGGCGGGCTGCGCAGCGTCATGAGCAATCACGGCTATAAAAACATTGGCGATGCCAGGGCCACCTTTGGCGTCACCGTCGGCAACCCGTTATGGGAGGAATTGCGCGACGTCGCCTTGCGCGTCGGGCCAAGCTTTCTCCTTAACGTGACCTTGAATGAGCAGCGCGAGATCACGGGCGTTTTTGCCGGCGACTTGATCCAGGCCCACCGTGCCGGATGCGAATTTGTGCGCCAATCGGCGATGCAGAAGGTCAAAGCCCCGTTTGACATCGTGGTCACCACCAACAGCGGTTACCCGTTGGATTTGAACCTCTACCAGGGCGTCAAAGGCATGAGCGCCGGCGCGCGCATCCTGGTCAAAGGCGGACTGCTGATCCTGGCCTGCGAATGCCGCGAAGGCTTCCCGCCCGGCAGTCCGATGGAAGAACTTCTCTTTAGCGCCCGCGGTCCAGAGGAGATACTGGCGAGGCTGGCCACGCCCGGTTTTGCGCGGCCCGAACAATGGCAGTCTCAAATCCAGGCGCTCATTCAACGCGAGGCGGAAGTTCTACTGTACAGCTCTTTGCCGGACGAGTTGGTGCGACGCGCTTATTTGAATCCGTGCCATGACATTGCCGCCGCCGTCGCGCAACGTTTGCAGGCCGCAGGCCCGCAGGCGCGCGTGGCGGTGCTGCCGCAAGGCCCGTTGACCATTCCCTATCTGGCGTGACCCAGACCGGAAAAACGTCCTATTTCAGAAAATCATCCAGGGCGTTTCCCAGTTCTTGAAATGTTTCTGCTAAACGCAGCACCAACGGAGACATTTTCTGCCAATCCAAATCAAAGGAATAAGCGTTGCGGAACACGTGGCGGAAACGCAGGTATTCGTTCAATGTGTCGTGAAGTTCTTCGGACAGCAGCGCCGGGCGGCGTGACGTCGGCGTTTTCATACGCCTCAAAAGTTCCCGATGCCAGGCCTCACCTCGCATCGGCTCGCCATCCAGCTCCATAGCCACGCGCTTGAAAATGTTTTCCGCGCCAGTGTAGAATGAATGCAGCGTGGCCGCGAGCGCGGACAGTTCGATCTCCGTCGGAGCCGTGTCACGGCATTTGCTGAGGAGCTGCTGGACTCCAGACAAAAGACGCTGCAATTGTTCGCGTTCCGCGGCCTGTTGCTTGCGAAATTTATCCCACTCGAACGAGTTCATTTTCCGTGCGGAGGTAGCGGGTGAAAGGGGTGCTGATGTCCAAATCAATCAAATCCACCGAGCGGCCGATCAAGTCACTGACGCGCGCGCCCATGCGATAGAAAACCGACGGGGGCAGTCCGGAAACCGCCAAGTCGAGATCGGATGCGGCATCACCGGTCCCTTTGGCGGCCGAGCCAAAGACGTAAACTTCCCGTGCGCCCGCAGACTTGAGTTCGGCAGCGGCGCGCTTGATTAGAATGTCTGTCTCGTTGCTCACGAATACGATTGATTGTGCGTCTTGTGGGTATGAAAGTCAAAATACTCCTGCGCCAGATGCAAGATTTCACGCCCGAGCGGCAACTCTGCCATGCCAGGCAGTCTCAAAAGCGTTCGGACACTTCCATTCCCACCAGGCAGACGTCGTCCGAGAATTCGTGGCTGGCGGAAAATTGCTGGATTTCATTCAACACCGCCGTGAATAGTTCCGTGCCATGCAGCTTGGCGTGCTTGCGCACCGCCTCCAGCAGCAGATCCTGGCTGAATTGCTGGCCTCCGGCCCCTTCCACCTCATACAGGCCGTCGGTAAACAGCATCACCAGATCGCCCGCCGACAAGGGACATGACATCATCGGGTAAGTGGAGTCCGCGAACAGGCCCAGCGCAGGGCGCGCCTTGCCGTCGGCGTACTTGAGGATTTCCACCGTCCCGCTGAGGCGATGCACCAGGAAAGGCTTGGGATGGCCGGCGTTGGCGAAATAAATCTGGCGCCGCGCCAGGTCGGCCACCAGATAAAAGGCGGTGGTGAACAGCGGCGTGCCGGTCTGCTGCAAAATGGCCCGCAAATCGGAATTGATCCGTGTCAACAATTGCCCGGGGTCCAGCGCGATGGGCCGCAACTCCTCCACCAACCCGCGCACCATGGCCGTGACCAGGGCCGAGCGCACGCCGTGCCCCATCACGTCGCAAATAAACAGGCCGGCCTGCCCTTCAGAGAGCGCCAGGACGTTGAAAAAATCGCCGCCCACCTGGCCGCTCGGATGATAGCGATGGCAGAAGTGGAGCACGCTCGAACTCTCGGACGCCCCCGGCGGGAAGACCGGGTATTGCTGCGGCAAAATAGCCTGCTGGATGTCCCGCGCCATTTTCAGATCGTCTTCCAGGATGTCGTTCTTCTTGCGCAATTCGGCCTGGCTGCGGGCCAATTCGGCGTTGGCCTTGCGCTCCCGCTCCTCGGCCTGCTTGCGCACCGTCACATCCCGCACCAGGCTCAACAGCAGCCAGCGGCCATCCTCGATCTCCATGAAGGAGTTGGAAAGCTCGACATCGCAAATCTTCCCGGAGCGGAAGGCAACGTGCCGTTCCAACAACGTTTCAATCTTCTTCTCCTCGAAGCGCTGCTTGTACCTGGTCATCATTTCGGCCACGTTTTCCGACGGACCATAAATGGCGGTGTAGGGGCGACCGACCAAATCCTCGGTCGGCAGGCCGACGATCTGGCAAAAGGCCGGATTGACGGCCAGCATGATCCCCTGTTCATCGGTTAATCGCATGCCCTCAAAGGATTTTTGCCAGATGGAGCGGAAGCGCATTTCAGAGAAGCGCAGCTTTTCTTCCGCTTCTTTGCGGGCCGTGATGTCCTCCACCATGCCCTCGTATAAAAGGATATGGCCTTGCGCGTCTTTGACGGCGCGGGCGTTTTCGGAAATCCAAATGATGGAACCGTCCTTGCGGTAGATTTGCGCCTCGAAATCCCGCACTTCGCCCCGCTCGTTCATCAACTTGATGAATTCCCCGCGGCGGTTCGGATCCACGTAGAGCAACCGCGCAATGTCGCTGATCTTGGCCATCATCTCTTCGCGGTTGCTGTAGCCATAGATGCGCGTCAAAGCCGGATTGACGTCCAGATAAGTGCCCTCCGGCGAAGTCTGGAATATGCCCGCCACTGAATTCTCGAAGATGGCTTTGTAACGCTCCTGCGCCTTGAGCAACGCCTGGCGCGCCTGCGTCCGCTCAATGGCATAAACCACCGCCCGCGTGATCAACTGGGTGTCCACCCGCCCCTTGACAAGGTAATCCTGCGCGCCGGCGTGGACGGCGTTAAGGGCCAGCGTTTCGTCGTCCAGACCGCTGAGGACAATGACCGGCACATCGCGCGACTGGGCTTTGACGGCGTTGAAAGTATCAAGTCCCGAACTTTCGGGCAGCGTCAAATCCAGCAAAACGAGATCCATCCCCCCCTTGGCGAGGCGCGCCAGGCCTTCTTCCAGGTTTTTGGCCACATCCAGTTGAAAGCGGACCCCGCTGGCCTTTTGCAGCAACATGCGCAGCAGATCCACATCATAGGGGTTGTCCTCGATGAGCAGTAAATTGATCGTTTTCGTTTCCATGTCCTGCGCAGCCGAACGCGCATGAAATAATCTGCCATTGCGGGGTCATGGTGTGAAGTTTCTTTTATACGCTCACAACATCACCCGCTTGGAACATCCACCCACCCCGGCAAAAGTCAACCGCCCCAAAGCAACCGGCCCCTTAGATTTCAAACACGGTGATCTCCGGGCGGCAATTGAAACGAATCGGCGTGCCCAGCCAACCCAGGCCGGGATTGACGTATAGCGGCCCCGCCGGCAATTGAAACAGCCCCACCTCGTACCGGCCCACCCAATACGGCAGAATCAACGCCCCGTAAAACGGAATCCGCACCTGGCCGCCATGCGAATGCCCCGCCAGCATGAGATCGAACTTGTTCGTGACCCGTTCCGCCAACAGCGGATAATGCAGCAGCAGGATGTTCTTCGTCCCCTCCCGCGGCGCGAGCATGGTCGGCGCTCCCCGCAAACAAGTTGCCCCGGCAATATGGATCTTCCGATCCGCCGTCATCACTTGGGAATTCATCAACCAGGCTCCGCCGGTGCGGGCGAAGGACTTCTCAAAATCGCCAAAATTCGCGTGGCTCCAGTATTCGTGATTGCCCGGCACGCCGTAGAGCGGGGATTTGATTCCCTCCAATATTTGCAGCGCCTCCGCCACGTACTCTTTCTGCTCGATCAGATCGCCCGTAAAACAAACCGCGTCGGGCGAGAGGGCGTTGATTTTGCGCACGACCGATTCCAAATAAGGCCGGTCTCCTTTATGATGAATGTCCGTGATATGAATGATGCGATGGGACGGCTTCGCTTTGGCCAGGCGGATGGACTGCACCTTGACCCACTCCGGCTCGACGCATTTCATATCGGCCCACGCCAGCGCCGGCGTTGCAAACGCCGAGAGAAAGAAAAACCGCCGCCGGCTCAAATTGCGAAAAGACATCTTCACTTTAGTTGGACAGTGTGGCCGGATAAACGTTGAAAGCGAACAAGAACCGCGACTTTGGCAGGGCGAGGCTCTCTGCCCGCCATAGCCTCGGCGACGGCGGGCGTCGAACCCCAACTCGATCGGTTGGCGAAACAAGGCTGCGATCAAGAGTATCGGTCAGCAATTGGTAGGGTCGGCGCTGCCGCGCCGCCCACTTATTCCCTTTTCCAGATTCCTCATTCATCGTCTCGTCGGGGTCAAACCGTACTATCGGCTTGTTCATGTGAAAAGCCATCGGGGTCGCATCTACAATTTGTAAGCGCCATTCGGGTCACCCATGCTCTGCACGATTGGCGGAATAAGCGCCTCGGCGCAAAAACACATGTTTAATAATGCATGTTGCATTCCCATCTAACAATGGTATAGTGCTTCGGTGTGGGCGCTCACGCGCCTTGTTCTTTGACATTTTGCGGACCTCGAAACCGCCAAGGCGAAAAAACGGGAAGGCCGGTCGAGGATGGCTTACGCTTCCTCCTTCAGCCTTTGGCTTGGTTCCCCGGCGATATGACTTAAAAAAAGGAAATATGCTGCACGTCCAAAATCGGCAAATTTTGCCGGTCAAGCCCAGTCGCACCGGGTCGCATCCAGTCAAACTGCAGTCCCGGTCTGTCCAATCCCTGCCCGCCGTAGCCTCAGCGAAGGCGGGTGTGTCAATCCCTGCCCGCCGCAGGCTTGGCGAAGGAAGGTGTGTTAATCTGTGGCTTAAGCCCAGCCCAGTCGCACCGGTCAAGCCCAGTCGCACCGGTCAAGCCCAGTCGCACTGGTCAACAGGACAGACGCATCTAATTAAGATCGGTTCATAGCTGTTTTCAGTGGATTTGGCTCAACGAGGCAACTTCCGGGGAGCGCGTGCGTCTCGCGCGCGGTGTTTGGCGTCCCGCCAAACACATCTTCGCCGCCTATGTCCGCCCGCATGGGACGAGCGGACGTGCCTGCTGCGAGATGTTTCTTGAAGAAATGGGGGAAGGGCGGCGCGAGACGCAGCGCCCAGCGACCGAGACGGTCGCGCTCCCGGAAGACTTGCCGAAACAGCGAAGAAATATTTAGATGCGCCTGCCCTGCACCGGTCAAACCCAGTCGCACCGTCATTCGAGTGGTCCTCACTATTGACACTTTTTATCAATCCTCGGAAGTTGGTGTTTTGAAAGTCAGTGGAGATTGAGATGCGACGGTTAGCTTGCGGAGCAGCGGTTCTACGGCGCGCCAGATTTCCCGGGTGACTTCCTCCAGCGGGATGGTGGCGTCCATGGGGCGCACTCGGATAGGTTCCTCGGCGGCCAGTTTTTTGTAGCCGGATTCCACGCGCTCGAAAAAGTGCCTGCCGGCTTCCTCCATGCGGTCGCGCACAGGCTCCAGACCGGGCAGCAGCCTGGCTTGGCGCCGGGATTCGCTGACCTGGACGGGTACCATCAATAATACCGTTAAATCGGGGCGGGTGGCTCCCACGGCGCAGTCAATCATGTTTCGGATGACGCCTTGGTCCAGGCCGCGTCCATAACCTTGATAGACTACGGTGGAATCATAAAAACGGTCGCACAGGACAATGGCGCCGGCGGCCAGGGCCGGACGGATGGCTTCGCGCACCAATTGCGCCCGGCTGGCGTTCATCAGGAGCAGCTCCGTTTCGGGGGTCATGGCGTGGTTGGCCGGGCTGTGTTTGAGGGTGTGGCGGATTTCCTCGCCGATGGGTGTGCCGCCCGGCTCGCGGAACTTCCGCACGTCGTAGCCCTGCTCGCGCAGGCGCCGGTCCAGGATGTCGATCTGGGTTGATTTTCCGCTGCCCTCGGTGCCTTCGAAGGTGATGAAAAGTCCGCTCATAGTTTCTTCAAGCGCGCTCCCTTGGGGGTGTCTTCGATTACCCAGCCTTTGCTTTTCAGTTCGTCGCGAATAGCGTCGGCGCGTTTGAAATCCCTGGCTTTGCGGGCGGCCTGGCGCTCGTCCAACAACGTTTGCAGCCCGGCTGAAATCTCCGATTCGTCCACCCGTCCGAGGGCCAGGACGGAATCGATTTTTTTCCAGTCGGCCAGCGCGGCCGCCGCACGGGCCGGAGCCAACTGGCCGGAGCCAACAAGCCGGTTATTTTCGCGCACCCACTCGAAGATCGCGCCCCAGGCGGCGGAGATGTTGAAGTCCTCGTCCAGCGCGGCGGAGAATTGCGCCGTCAAGCCGTCCTCGGCGGGGACGGTCAGGCCGGCGGCGGCGGCGCGCAATTTGACCAGGCATTCGTCCAGGCGCGCCAGAGCGGTGCGCGCCCCGCGCAGGCCTTCGAGGGTGAAATTGAAGGATTCCCGGTAATGGGCTTGCAGGAGGGCGCATCGCATCTCCCGCCCGGTGAAGCCCTGGCGCAGGAGGTCGCGCAGGGTGAAGAAGTTGCCGAGGCTTTTGCTCATTTTTTTGCCCTCGACGAGCAGGTGGGCGCCGTGCATCCAGTACTTGACAAATGGCCGGCCCGGCTCCTGCGCGCCCGCACCCTCGCTTTGGGCGATCTCGTCTTCGTGGTGCGGAAAAACCAGGTCCTCGCCCCCGAGGTGGAGGTCGAAGCTGGCGCCGAGCATCTTCATGCTCATGGCGCTGCATTCGATGTGCCAGCCGGGGCGGCCTTCACCCCAGGGGCTGGGCCAAAAGACCTCGCCGTCGGCGGCCGCGCGCGCCTTCCACAAGGCGAAATCGGCCACGGCTTCCTTGGCGTATTCGTCGCTGGCCACGCGTTCGCCCGGGCGCATTTGCTCGAAATTCAGATTGAGCAACTGCCCGTAGCGCGCCCCGCCGGCCCGGTATTTCTCGATGCTGAAATAAACCGAGCCGTCCGCCGTGCGATAGGCCAGGCCGCGGGCGACCAGCTTTTCGATCAGGCCGATGATGTCCGCGATGTGTTCGGTGGCACGGGGAGTTTCGTGCGGGCGCAAGCAGCCCAGGGCCGCGAAATCCTCGAAAAAGGCCTTCTCGTATTGGGCGGTGTGCTGCCGCAAGGTGATCTTCGCCTCCGCCACGCGCTTGATGATTTTGTCCTCGACGTCGGTGATGTTCATGACGTGGCGGACGGTGAAGCCCTTGAATTGGAGGAAGCGGCGGACGAGGTCGGCGAAGACGAAAGTGCGGAAATTGCCGATGTGGGCGAAATCATGCACGGTCGGCCCGCAGCAATAGAGGCCGACGTGTTGGCCGGCCGGGTCCAGCGGAACGAATTCCTGCACTGTTCGAGATAGGGTATTGAACAAACGCAATGCCATGGGGTGGCTATGTATCCCCCCTGGCCTGGAAATTCAATCCCGCAATGGCACAAACCAATCAAAGTGTTGTGTGCCACATCAGATTTGGGCCGCCGTAGGTGCGTCGGTGAAGGCGATGAGGGTGTCTTTGGTGTTGGAGAGGATGACGCTGCTTTTGCCTGTGGCGGTGTTGTGGACGGAATAGCCGCGCCATTGCCGGTGATGGTGTTGCTGAAGACGACGCCTGTGCCGGAGCGAAATCCGATGGCATCGGGATAATCGCGCCCGGTGAGAGTGATGGTGTTGAGGTAAATCTCTTACGTTTCGCGGCGGGGGCCACTTATCCTTTTGACGGCTTCGCCTATTTCCCGTAGCTTCCAGCGTCGGATTTGTATGATAAATTTTCTCATCAGGAAGATCGCCGGCTCGAACAACGAACGGCAGGTGAAAAAGATGCGGCCTCGAGTGGCGAAGATAAATGAAATCGAGGCCGGCCTGCAATCGTTGCCGGATGAAGCGTTGCAGCAAAAAACGGAGGCGTGGAAGGCCGAGTTGTCCAAAATCGAGGACGACAAGGAATTGGCCCTGCGCCTCAACGATATGCTGCCCGAGGCTTACGCGGTGGTCAAAAACGCCTGCCGCCGCCTGCTGGGCCGGGAAATCACCGTGCGCGACCACGTTTGGAAATGGGACATGGTGCCCTTTGACGTGCAATTGATCGGCGGCACGGCCCTGCATCTGGGCAAGATCACGGAAATGGCCACCGGCGAAGGCAAAACGCTGGTGGCGACCATGCCCGTTTATCTCAACGCGTTAAGCGGACGGGGCGTGCATCTGGTCACGGTCAACGATTACCTGGCGGCGCGCGACAGCGAATGGATGGGGGCGGTTTATAGATTTCTTGGTTTAACGGTAGGCTGCATTCTGCATGATCAATCGCCCGCGGAACGCCGCGCGCAATACGATTGCGATATCACCTACGGCACCAACGCCGAGTTCGGGTTCGATTATTTGCGGGACAACGGCATGGCCACGCGCAGGGAGGAACAGGTCCAGCGCGGGCATTATTTTGCCATTGTCGATGAAGTCGATTCCATCCTGATTGACGAGGCGCGCACGCCCTTGATCATCAGCGGGCCGTCGGTGATCGCGGTGGATAACCAATACGACCGTTTCAAGCCGCAGGTGGAGGCGCTGGTGCGGACGCAGGACAAATTGAGCGCCCGGTTCATATCCGAGGCGGAGGAGCTGATCAAGAAGCTTCATCCCGCCGACGGCTCCAATCCGTCCGATCCCTCGGCGGTGGAGCATGAGATCGGCATCCTCCTGTTCCGCGTCAAAAGCGGCAGCCCGCGCTCGACCGGGTTGATGAAGCTTCTGGAAGACCCGGAGAACATCCGGCTGATGAACAAGGCGGAATTGGAAATGCACGCCGACCAAAGCAAGAAGGCGCTTTACGCGGAGAAGGAGGAATTGTTCTTCGCCATGGACGAAAAGACGCACGAGGCGGACCTGACGGAGAAGGGCCGCAATTTCATGCGCCCCGAGGAGCCGGACGCTTTCCTGCTGCCGGATTTGACGGTTAAGTTTCACGAGATCGATTCCGGGGCGGAACTGGACCCGCGCAAACGGCTGGACTTGAAAGCGGCGGTGCAAACGGAATTCGAGACCAAGGCGCTGCAAATCCACACCATTTCGCAGTTGCTCAAGGCCTACAGCCTTTACCAGTTGGACGTTCATTACGTCATTGAAAACGGCAAGGTGGTCATTGTTGATGAACACACGGGCCGGCCCATGTACGGGCGGCGCTGGAGCGACGGGTTGCACCAGGCGGTGGAGGCCAAGGAAGGGGTGGAGATTGAGCGGGAAACGCAAACGCTGGCCACGATCACGATTCAGAATTATTTTCGTCTCTACAAGAAACTGGCCGGCATGACGGGCACCGCGGAAACGGAGGCAGGCGAGTTTTTGGACATTTACAAGCTGGGCGTGCTGGTCATCCCGACCAACCGGCCGGTCGCGCGCAAGGACGCCAACGACTCGGTCTATAAGACCAAGCGCGAGAAATTCAACGCCGTCATCAAGGAGATCACCACCATCCACAACCAGGGCCGGCCCATCCTGGTCGGCACCGTCTCGGTGGAAACCAGCGAGCAGGTGTCGCGCCTGCTCAAAAAGGTGGGCATCATCCATTCCGTCCTTAACGCCAAGTATCACCAGCAGGAGGCCGAGATCGTGTCGCGCGCGGGCCAGCGGGGGTCCGTCACCATCGCCACCAACATGGCTGGACGCGGCACGGACATCAAATTGGGCGAGGGCGTGGCCGGAGTCGGCGGCCTGCACGTCATCGGCACCGAGCGGCACGAATCGCGGCGCATCGACCGCCAGTTGCGCGGACGTTGCGCGCGCCAGGGCGATCCGGGTTCGTCGCATTTTTTCATTTCCCTGGAAGACGATTTGATGCGGCTCTTCGGCTCGGACCGGATTGTCAAAGTGATGGAGAAAGTGGGATTGGAGGAGGGGCAGGAACTGGAGCATTTCATGCTCAACAAATCCATCGAGCAGGCCCAGAAGCGCGTCGAGCAGCACAACTTCCAGCGCCGCAAACGGACGCTGGAGTACGACGACGTGATGAACAAACAACGCGAGGTCATCTACGGCTTTCGCGACGAAGTCATCAACGCGCCCGACGTGCGGGACCGCTTGATGGATATCATGGAGGAGGTGGCCACGGAGAAGGTGCGGGAATTGACGCCGGAAAGCGGCGACCCGGCCGATTGGAACGCCCGGCCGCTGGCCGACTGGGTGACGCTGAATTTCCCGTTGCGCATCCCGGAGGCGGAAATCATCAAGGCTGCCCAGTCGGGCCAGGAACAGCCGGCGGCAGGCTCGGCCTTCGAGGGATTGAGCGCGGCGCAATTTGCCGTCTGCCAATTTGTTTGCAAAGCGGTGCGGGAGGCCTACGAGTTGAAGATCAGCTTCGAGCAGCCCGATGCGCTCAAGACGGTGGAGCGCTACATCATCCTCAAAGCGGTGGACACGCTTTGGCAGGAGCACCTCTACGGGATGGATTCCTTGCGGGACAGCATTGGGTTGCGGGCCTACGGCCAGCGCGATCCGCTGATCGAATACAAGGCGGAAGCGTTCAAGGTGTTCGATGAATTGATGACCAACATCAAGACGGAGATTTGCCACAACATCTTCCGCAGCGCCTCGAGCATGAGGGCCTTTGAAGGGTTCATGCGCAATCTGCCTCCGACCACGACTCACCAGGCGGCTGAATCCTTTGGCGGCGCGGCTTCCACCGCCGCCGCCGACAGCAAGAAAGCCAGCGACATGGTCATGGAAGCCACCAACGCGATGGCCAAAGCCAAGCCGATTCGGACCGGCCCGAAAGTCGGCCGGAACGACCCGTGCCCCTGCGGCAGCAAGAAGAAATACAAGCACTGCTGCGGGAAGAATGGCTGACCAATTTTTCTTACTCCTAATCTTACTCCTAATCTTAATTCTCTTCCAAAGGAGATTAAGATTAGGAGTAAGATTAGGAGTAAGAGCAGAAAACGCCGTCTCAGTCCACCCGCACGGGCCGGTAGGGCGAGACTCTGTCGAGCCGTGACTGTTCCACATCCCCCCTGCGGAATCGCGGCGGCGAACAGATTACTTCACGCACTTGTCAATACAATGTGGTCCGTTAGCCGCGAAGCGTAAGCGATGGCCGCCAGGATGTCTTCAGGTTCAAGAAAAGAATAATCCGCCAAAATCTCCTCGTGACTCGCGCCATGACTCAAGAGGTCGAGAACATCCGTGACACGCATCCGTTTGCCGCGGATGCAGGGCTGTCCGCCGCATTTGCCAGGCTCCACCGTGATCCGCTCCAGGAGTTTCATAACTCCACAATACCTCACTCTCCGTCCACCCGCAGCCAAACGGTCTTCAAATAGGCCGGCTCGGCGCGCTCGATGGGGAAATCTGGGGGTTGCGGCGCATAGTGTTGGCGTGACACGCTTCTGCCTGCGCGCCGAATAGTACCTGTGACGGCCTCCAGAAAATCTTCCGGCGCGAAGGCCGCCGCGTTGGTCGAGGCCAGGAGAGCGCCGCCCGGTTTGAGCAGCGGCAGCGCGTCGGCGGCCAGCGCCCCGTAATCCTTCTCCGCTTGAAACACGCCGCTTTCCCGCGAGCGCGAGAAGGTCGGCGGATCGAGAATGATGACATCAAAAAGCCGCTTCTTCCTGGCCAGGCGCCGAAACCAGGCGAAGGCGTCGCCGAAAAGGAATTCGTGCCCGGCTGGCTCCAGCCCGTTCAGAACAAAGTTGCGCCGGCCCCAATCCAGGTAGTTTCTTGACAGGTCCAGGCTCGTGACACGCCCGCCGCCAGCCGCCGCGCAAACAGAGAAACCGCAGGTGTAGGCAAAGGCGTTGAGGACTTCCGGCGCCGCCGGCAGCTCAAATCCGGGCGCGACGTAGCGTTCCTGCAGACGCCGGCGGTTGTCGCGTTGATCCAAAAAAAGCCCGGTCGAACCACCTTCGTCGAGGCGCAGTTCGAAGCGCAATCCGTTTTCGCGCGCCAGAATCTCTTTCGCAGCGGGCGCGCCCCACAGCCATTGCGGGGGAGGGCGCCCCTGGCGTTGCAGAAGTTGATGATAGACGGCGCGCGCTTCGATCCGCTCAAGGTGCTGGCGCTGCGGAGCGGTCAGCGCGCCGGCGGTTTGCGCCAATAAAACATCGCCCAAGCGGTCGAGATAAAACCCCGGCCAGCCATCGGCCGCCCCGTGAATCAGGCGAAAGGTGTCCGTGAGCGCGGGATCGATAATGGCCGCGCGCAGAGCGAGCCGGGAATCTTGCGCAAAATCCGGTGGTATGGAAAATGCCAGGGCCTGGCCGGTGACAGGATGCTCGAAGCGCAACTCCGCCGCGTGCAGGCAAAGGCGAGGCGCGGGAGTGCCGCCGTAAAGAGTGTCTCCGAGAATGGGAAAACCGTGCTCGGCGGCGTGGACACGGATCTGATGCGTCCTGCCTGTCAGCGGAACAGCCTCAATGACGGCGTCCTGGACCGAAAACACCGTCTCCGCCAGCGGCGCGCCAGCATGAGGCGGACGGCTGACGTACCTGGCGCCGGCGCGAACCAACGCCGAGCGCGCGCGGCATTCCGCGAAGGAGGGCTGGCGATCTGTCAACAGGACATATTTCTTTTCCACCCGCCGCTGGTCGAATTGACTGGTCAGGGAACGGTTGGCGTCAGGAGTTTTCCCAAAGACCATCAACCCAGACGTTTCCTTATCCAGGCGGTGGATGATGGACAGGGCGCTCCAGCGCGGGTGGCGGTTTTTGAGCCACTCGTAGAGGCCCTCGCCGGCGAAAGGGGCCGGTGAATGGGTGTTCCAGCCGGCCGGCTTGTTGACCACCAGCAGGTGCTCATCTTCAAAAACAATCATTTGCAAGTTAGGCGGCTTTATTTTGGCTCGATCAGAATCTGCAGGCAGTGCGTTGGCGTCGTCGCAAAGAGTTGACACAACTTCAAGTTCTTCCGCAAGAAAAATCCCATGAAAGCTCCTTCTACTTGACGGCTTCCAGGGCCTGTTGGATCAACCGCTTTTCTTCCAGGCCCAGCGGCAGCGCCAAGGCCCGGTCCCGCGCGGTCGGCGTCATCTTCTGCCAGGTCTTTTGCACGGCGTTGACGATCTTGTCCGCCGCGGTCTTGCGCGCCAGGTCCGCGAATTGAAATTCCAGGAACACCAGGCACAGCGCGTCTTCCAGTATCCGGCTGTTCGCATCCGCTGGGAAATTTTTCTTTAAATTCAAGTCCCGCACTTTTTCGATCATTTCTTCCCCATAGCCCGCCTGGCGCAGAATCCCGGCCGACTTCCGCGCGTGGAATCGTTTGAGATCGCCGCGCCAGCGCAAGTATCCCGCCCGCGTCATCGGATAGCTTTGGCGCGGCATCATCCAGCGGCAAATATGCTGGCAGCGCGCCGCCAGACGCAGGCACTCCGGCGCTTCCGGCGCGAGTTTCAACACCCACTCCGTCAACCGCCGCGCGTAGAGCCATTCGCGCGGATGCCGGGCGCCGCCTGCGCTCTCCAGGTTTGGATCGCGCGCGTTCTCAGCATCGAAAAGCTCGATGGCCTTTGCCAAAGCTTCCATCGCTCAACTGTAGAACGGCCGCCGCCCCTTGTAAATGTCCGGCCGGTTACACTTCCCAGCCTTGGCGATAGGCGCCTCGGATCAATTCCCCGGCTTCCGGCACGTTGGTGACGCGCAAATGCGCGGAATCCCACTGGAGCTTCTTGCCCAGGCGAATGGCCAGGTTGCCCAGCAGGACCCATTCGGTGAGCGGGCCGGAAATCTCGAAGTTGGAGCAAGCCGGGGGTCCGCCTTTGCAGGCCCGGATCCAGTCCTTATGCGGGCTGTTTTCCGGCACGCGCGGAATGGTCCTGGCCGGCCGTTTGTAATCGGCCATGCTTGACTCCGGCAACAGTTGGGGTTTCGAGCCGTAAGCGTTGGCGATGATCTTGCCCTTGTCGCCAATAAATAACATGCCGTTGTCATCCATTTTCTCGGCTTCCATTTCGGCGGGCCGGGGTGGTTTCTGCCCGGAATCATACCAGGTCAGGGAGCAAGGCGGCATATCGCCGCGCGCGGGAAACTGGTAGCGCAGGATGCACTCCGCCGGCGGCATCTCCGGCACGCGCTCGGAGGAGGAAATCATTTCCACCGTGTCCGGCGGGCCGAGTTTCAAAGCCATTTGCGGGCAATCCACGATGTGGCAGGCCATGTCGCCCAAAGCGCCGCAGCCAAAATCCCACCAACCGCGCCAGTTGCTCGGATGATAAACGCTCTTGCCCAGGTGACCCTTATAATTTCCGGGCCATTCGTGCAGGTAGGGCCGCACCGGCGCTGCTCCGAGCCACTTGTCCCAGTCCAGGTAAGACGGGATCGGGTCGGAGCCGGGAGGGCGCAGAAGCCCTTGCGGCCACCAACCTTTGGCGCGGTCGGTCCAGCAATGGACTTCGCGCACCTGCCCGATGGAACCGGCCCAAATCATTTCGCAGAGTTCGCGGATGCCTTCGCCGGAGTGGCCCTGGTTGCCCATTTGGGTGGCCACGCCGTGCTGGCGCGCGGCCAACGCGAGTTGGCGCGCTTCCCACACGGTGTGCGTGAGCGGCTTTTCGACATAGACGTGTTTGCCCGCCCGTATGGCGCGGATCGCCGCCGGAGCGTGGTGATGATCGGGCGTGGCCACTGTCACGGCATCAATGTTCTTCTCCTTTTCCAGCATGACACGATAGTCCGTGTAAGGACGCGCGCCCGGATATTGCTTGAGCGCATTGGCCAGGCTATGGCCGTCCACGTCGCACAAGGCGACAATGTTTTCGCTGGAAACGCCTTTCAAATCCGCCGCCGCCCGTCCGTTCACGCCGACGCCGGCGATGTCGAGCTTTTCATTGGGAGACTTGTAGCGCGGGCGTGTCGTGCAGGCCGGCAGACCGGCGGCCAAAGCGCCGGCGGCCAAGGCCGAAGTGTAGAGGAAATGCCGCCGATTGATTTGCGGCGTTGGGAGTTCGAGGCGAACAACTTTGAAGAATGTTTTTGTGCGAGCCATAATTCCTTTTTCTGATACACCAAAGGCCGGTGGAAACAAGAGATTTAATGAGCCAGCCAACCGCACCCCGGCTGAAGCGGCGCTTTGGCCTGCTGCAAGCGACCTCATTGAACATCACCAATATGATCGGCACCGGGCCGTTGATCACCCTGCCGACGATGCTGGCCACCATCAACGGCGGCGGGCCGCAATGCATGCTCGGTTGGATCGCCAGTCTGCTGGTGGTGGTGCCGGATGGGCTGATCTGGGCGGAATTGGGAGCGGCCATGCCCGCCTCGGGTGGTTCTTATGTCTGGCTGCGCGAAGCCTTCGGGCGCGAAACCTGGGGCCGCCTGATGGCGTTTTTATTTGTCTGGCAGCTCATTATCAGCGGGCCGATGGAGATCAGCACCGGCTTTATCGGAGTCAAGCAATACTTGGGATTTCTGCTTGGCGATGTCTCCCCGGGCATGATGAGAGGCATCAACGCCGGGCTGACGCTGCTGCTCTTTTTTCTGCTCTATCGGCGCATTGATTCGGTGGCCAGCATCACCGTCTGCCTTTGCCTGGGAACCCTGCTCACCGCGCTGGCGGTCATCGGCACCGGCGTGACACATTTCGACCCCAAGATCGCCTTTGCCTTTCCGGCCCACGCCTTCCATTTTTCCCTCGGTTTTCTCTCCGGCCTGGGCGCGGCCACGAGCATCGGCATCTATGATTACCTCGGCTACTACGAGATCTGTTATATCGGCGATGAAGTGCGCCATCCGGGCAGGGTCGTCCCGCGTTCCATTGTCTATAGCCTGGCGGCCGTGGCCGTGATCTTTCTGGCCATGAATTTTTCCGTTATCGGCGTGATGCCATGGAAAAGTTTTGTCGCCGCTCCGGGCAGCGACCCGGTCCCCATCGGTTCGCTGTTCATGCAAAAAATCTGGGGCCACAACGTCGCCTGGGCCTTCACGCTCTTGATTCTCTGGACGACTTTTGGATCCATTTTCACCCTGGTGTTGGGTTACTCGCGAGTGCCGTATGCCGCGGCCCGCGACGGCTGTTTTTTCCAGGCCTTCGGGCGGCTTCATCCCACCAAGAACTTTCCCCATCTGGCGCTGGCGCTGGTCGTGGCATTGTCCGTGGCCTTCAGTTTCATCAGTCTTGGCACGCTGATTTACGCCCTGCTGGCCTTGCGCATCCTGGTGCAATTCATCGGCCAGATTGCCGCCGTCGTTTTGCTGCGCCGGGCCAAGCCGGAGATGCCGCGTCCTTTCCGCTTATGGCTCTACCCGTTGCCGGCTTTGCTGGCACTGGGGGGATGGTGTTTTGTATTCCTGACCACGGAAGGCAAAATTCAATTGGGCGCCTTGGCGGCGCTGGCGGTGGGGATCTCGGCCTTTCTACTTTGGTCCCGGGCCATCGGCGCGTGGCCGTTCAAGCCGGGCCGCCAGGTTAATTCGCGATGACCTGGTAATATCGTTGCGCCGGGGGCGGGTTGGTGTCTTGCAAGGTGATGACATCTCCGGTGCCGATGACAATGGAAGCGGGCAAAAGCGTCCAGGTTGGATCGTCCAGGTTATTCTTATATTCCAGGCTATAGTTCAATCCCGGCACACTGTTGACAGAAATGGCAAGGGCGCTGCCGGCAGTGAGAGCGACGCTGCCGGGGACGATGGCCGGCGGCAGCAGCACGCGCAACACCGCGGGCGCACTGGTGATCGAACCGGCGCTGTTGCTCACCACCACGGCATAACTGCCGGCCTGGCCGGGCTGCACATTGGTCAGCGTTAATTGCGTCGCGCTCGCGTCCGATATGGCGTTGGTCGAATCGAAATACCATTGGTAGCTGAACGGCGGGGTGCCGGTGGCGACCACCTGGAAAGTAACGCTGGCCCCGGCCACAGCCACGACGTTGGAGGGCGGCGCGCTAATCGCCGGCAGCGCGCCGACGGTCGTGACGTTGATGGCCGTGTTGTTGCCAGAACCTGAAGTGGGAGTGATGGTGGCGGCCACGACGGTATTGGTGATGACGCCGACTTGCTGCGCCTGCACCGTGACACTGACGCTGCCGAATCCGCCGCTGGCAATGACGCCGATCGGGCACACAATCACGCCGTTGCTATAGACGCAGCCCGGGGACGCGGAGACAAAAGTCACCTGCGACGGCAGCGTGTCGGTTATCACCACACCCGCAGCCAGGTCTGGGCCGATATTCGAGACAGTGATGATGTAAGTACCATTCTGCACCACCACGAATGGCGAAGGAGCGGCGGACTGCGTCACCGACAAGCTCGCACTGTCTCCGCAGCACGAGTAGTAGGCGTCTTTGAGCGAAATCGTATCGACATTCCAGCCCGTGACCGGCCCGTAGTTGCCCATATCGGTGCCACATCCCCAGCGCAACTGCACATTCTGGCCGGCGGCGGAGGCTGGAAGAGTGACCGTGGTCGTTATCCAGCCGCCCGAATTCCCGGTCCACGAGTTTCTTCCCCCCAGCGGATTCCCCGCGCGAGAATAGAGGGTCCCATTGTAGCCGCCGGTCACGAAACTTCCGCCGGCCGAGATAATGTCGGTAAAATTCCCGGAGCCAATGGCGATCTCCAACACCCCTCCGTCGTAGTAGGTCGTCGAGTGGTTGAACGTCGAGTATTCCAAATAATAACTCTGCCGGAAGGTCAATTGGGCGCTGCTGGAGACGATGGGGATGACTGGCGAGTAGAGGTAAGCCGCTCCGGCAGTGGCCGTATCCGTGGCGAAGGCCAGATTAGGCGCGGTGTCGTGGGACGTGTTTGTCGTGACCCAATTGACCTGCGACCCGATCACGCTGGTGCTCCATCCCGCCGGCAGCGCGGGCGCGGTCACGCCATCGAAATTCTGCGCCAGGGTGGTGGCGGAATTCAGCGTGCCGAGCGTGAAATTAAAGGTGACCAAGCCCAAATTCGAGGCTCCGTCCTGAAGCTGCCAGACGACGGAAATCGTCTGTCCGCAGACTCCGCTGGCCGTGAAGGTAAACGGTTGGGTGGCGGCGGCTCCTCCTCCCACCAAAGCGCCGTAGGTTTGCGGGCCAACCGGCAAGAGCACCGCGCTGCTGGCCTGCAAGGTTGCCACCAGATTGGTCGTGCTAACGGGCGAAAGGTTAGTGAAGGAGAGATTCAAGGTCACCGTTTCACCCGGATCGATGACGCCGTTGGTGGGTGCGCAGCTTTCCCCCGCCAACGCGGCCGTGCTAACCAGGACCGGAGCGGTGACCGGCGGCGCGAGGGCGTTGATCATATTGGTTCCATTGGGTGTGCCCCATCCCGTGCAAAGATCATAGCCAGCAGCCGCAAAATATTTGCTGGTGACGGTCGCGTTCGTATTATTGCCGACGGTGATGTCGTGAAACGTGGCCGCGTAACTGCTTCCCAAGCCCAACGCGTACAGGGCTGGATTCAAAAAGCCCACGGGTGGGTGTTGATTCATCGCGCCCTGCTGGTTGATCAGCGCGGTGAAGGCCGCCCACAACGGCGCCGCGCAGCTTGTCCCGCCGAACTCCCCGCTCAACCCACCGTTATACAGCACCCACACGTTGTCCCCCGTCAGAGCCACGTCGGGGATATTGCGCATCGTTTTGGAGCCTTGATTCAGCGACATGCTCACGTTGGACTGCCATGACGGTATAAGGTAGGTTGTGCTGATGCCGCCGGTGCTGGCGGCGGCGCCCTGGCTGGTGGTGAACCAATTCCACACTTTTTCCGACTGCCACGAACCGTTGGCGCCGGTGGTCAAAGTCGTCCCTCCGACCACCCGTCACATACGGGTCATCCGCCGGGGGAGCCGCCGCCCCGGTAAAAGCTCCACTGTCCCCGGAGGCCAGAAAAAACGATTGTCCTTGCGCGCCGAATTGCTGGAAGGTCTGCACCGTGGTGGAATTGATGCTGAAGCCCCATGAACAACTCAGTTGTTTGGCCGCGTTGTTGGTGGCCATGCAATTCAAGACCGAGTTCGGCGCCGTGATATTGTTCTGATTCGGCCCCTCGTAAACAATCACCCCCGACAATCCCGGCGCCATCGAGACCGCCACCTCAATGTCCAGCGCGACCTCCACATTGTCGGCGCCGGGATTCCCGGTGGTGGCGCCGTCCACCGTCAAGCGGCTCACCGGCACATTCGGCAGGCTCGCCTCGCTTTCGTAGGTCGTAATATCCGAGGTGTAAAAGTCGTCCAGCTCAAACAATCCAACCTTCTGTCCGCTGCCGGTCAAGGTCGTGCCGGGCACGTAAGCCGTGCGAAAATCATTCCCCCAATAATTACCGCCTGGAGCCGTCCCGGCCATCGGCTGGGCTGCGTTCATTTTTGCCGCCTGCAAGCTCTGCGGATGCGGAATGATATAATTATCCAGCCCGGTGATGGCCAGCACCGGCACCGCCGCATCCACCGATGGCTCGCTGTCCGGCGCGTAAAAGTTCCGAGACTCTCCCGGGTGCTTATAAAGCCGCAATTGCACGTGAAACGCCTTCTCGATTTCCGCCACTGGCCCGCTCACCTCCAACATCGTGCGATTGGCGTGGGTATGCAGCACGGCCAGGCCGTTGGACTTGGCGAAAGCCACAATGCCCTGGTAATCCTCCGCCGTCGGTCCGAATTGTTCGGTGAACTGCTCGGGCGTCAGGAATTGGTGGTAGGACGGGCTGGCCGGATCGTAGAGATCCTCCAACAGATTGGTCAGCGTTTCCTGGTTGCGCAATGGCAGGCCGATCAGCACCGTCAACTGCCTGGACTCCTCCAGTTTGCCCACAGGCGACAATTGCGCTGCCGCTGCCGGGACATGGCCGTGCAGAAACTGTCTTTGCCCCATCACGGCGGGCGTCATGAAAAGCAGGATCGTCCACGTGGCGAACCACTCTCGAACACCGGCTTTCCCCGCCCACTGGGGCAATTTTCTCATTATTGCGACTTGGCGCATGATTATGTCCGTAAGCGGCGCGGCAACATGGTTTCGCCGAGCATGGCTCATGTAGGACGAATCAGTTACAATTCTGACTACTGAATCTAACCTTTTCCAGCTCGATTTCAACTTACAACTTAGCAGGTTTGATGCCGTTATCATCAATTTGCCGTTGCCCGCCGGGGCCGTTCGCCGCTTGCGATTCCGTGGCCTGCCATTACAATGCCAATCGTTATTTTGGCCATGACCGAACGGAAAATTTACTATTTCGATAACAACGCCACCACGCGCGTCGCGCCGGAGGTGGTCGAGGCCATGATTCCGTTCCTGCGCGATTTCTGGGGCAATCCTTCCAGCGCCTACAGGTTCGGCCATCAAGTCGCCAGGCACGTCGAGGAGGCGCGCGAAAAGGTGGCCGCCCTCATTGGAGCCGAACCCAAGGAGGTCATTTTCACCAGTTGCGGCACGGAAAGTAATAATGCGGCCCTGCAAAGCGCCCTGGCCACACAGCCGGGCAAACGCCACGTTCTGACCACCGGCGTCGAACACTCCGCCATTATCAGACATTGCGAATGGTTGCAGCAGCAGGGCCTGGAGGTGACTTTCCTGCCCGTCGATGGGGATGGCACGTTGGATCTGCACCTGCTGGACAAGTCAATCCGGCCCGACACCGCCATAGTTTCGGTCATGTGGGCCAATAATGAGACAGGCGTGCTTTTTCCTGTCGAAGAAATAGCCGCCATCTGCCGCAGCCGCAACGTCCTTTTTCACACCGACGCGACGCAGGCTCCGGGCAAATTGAAAATTGACGCCAACGAGATTGGGTCGGACTTTTTGACCCTTTCGGCCCACAAGCTCCATGCGCCCAAGGGCATCGGCCTCCTTTATGTGAAGCGGCGCGTCAAATTCCAGCCTTATGTCCTCGGCGGCCACCAGGAGCGCGGCAAACGCGGCGGCACCGAAAATGTCGCCTCCATCGTTGGTTTTGGGCGCGCGGCGGAATTGGCCCTGGAACGGATGAAGGACGAAAACTCGCGCGTGCGCGCCATGCGCGACCGCTTGGAAACGACCATTTTGCGCATGGTCCCGAATACGCTTCGCAACGGCGCCAAGGAACCGCGCCTGGCCAACACCAGCAATATCGCCTTCGATTTCGTGGAGGCCGAGGGGATTCTGATGCAGTTGGATCACCTGGGAATATGCGCCTCCAGCGGCTCCGCCTGCACCACCGGCTCGCTCAATCCCTCTCATGTCCTGACCGCCATGGGCATCAAGCCCGCGCGAGCAAAAGGCTGCGTGCGGTTCAGTCTGGGATATTACAACACGGAAGAAGAAGTCGATTATCTGCTGGCGCACGTGCCGCAGGTGATCGCGCGCCTCCGCGAAGCCGCCCCGGAAAAACCCGTCCGGGCGCACGCCGCCAAACACGCCTCCGGCAGCGCGCCCGCGTTGAACTCCAGGAATCCTTGATAAACAATTTTATATGAAAGCCAAACCCCATATCGCCATTGTCGGCGCCACCGGCGCCGTCGGCATCGAAATGATTAAGACGCTGGAGAAGCGCAAATTCCCCGTCGGCCAATTGACGTTGCTCGCCTCGGCCAGGTCCGCCGGCAAGCAATTGACCTTCCGCGGCCAGCCGGTGGGCGTGCAGGAATTGACCGCCGCCTCGTTCAAGGGCATCGACATCGCCCTGTTTAGCGCGGGCGGCGGCATCTCCACCGAATTCGCGCCCAAGGCCGTTCTGGCCGGCTGCGTAGTCGTGGACAATTCCAGCGCCTTTCGCATGGACAAGACCGTGCCGCTGGTGGTGCCGGAAATCAACGCCGCGGACATCGCGCTGCACAAAGGCATCATCGCCAACCCGAACTGCACGACGGCCATTACGCTCATGGCGCTCTATCCATTGCACCAGGCCTTCGGCGTGAAGAGAATTTTCGCCTCCACTTACCAGGCCGTTTCCGGCACCGGGGCCATGGCCATCGAGGAATTGAAGCGCCAGGTCCGGCAGGTGGTGGCCGGCGAGCCGGTGACACGGGAAGTGTATCCGCACCAGATCGCCTTCAACGTTCTGCCGCAAGTGGATGTTTTCCTGCCCAACGGCTACACCAAAGAAGAGGCCAAGATGGAAAACGAAGGCCGCAAAATCATGCATCATCCTGGATTCCGCGCCAGTGTGACCTGCGTGCGCGTGCCGGTTTACCGGGCGCACTCGGTGGCCGTGAGCGCGGAATTTGAGAAGCCGGTCACAGTGGAAGCCGCCCGCGCCGTGCTGGCCCGCGCCCCGGGCCTGGACGTGGTGGACAACCCCGCCAAGCAGGAATATCCGCTGCCCCTTTACGCCAGCGACAAATATAATTGTCAAGTCGGCCGCCTGCGTCTGGATTGCGCGCTCGAGAACGGATTGTGTTTCTGGGTGGCTGGCGACCAACTGCTCAAAGGCGCCGCCCTGAACGCCGTCCAAATCGCCGAGGAGCTTCTAAAGTTGGCTTAGGACTTCGCGAGTCCTTAGGCAGTAGGCTGGATAAAGAATAAGAGCGCGTCTTGGGTGGAGAAAAAAAGTGGCCGGATGAACCGATGTGAACCATCGAATTCATCCGGCCAATGAGACGTTTGTCCTATCGGCGGGACGCCGTTACGGCACCACTTTGGTGGTGAAATAAGTGGCCCCAGCGCCGATGGCGTTGGTGAAGGAGAACGATCCGTTAGCGTTGAAGGCATTGGTCGCCACGGGCGTCCAACTCGTCAGCGGCTTGTTCAGGACCGTGCTCGACAGCACCACGTAATGGAATCCGGTGCCGGCTCCAGCCACGTTGGTGCCATTGAATATCATGTTGGCTCCCGACTTGCTCACGCTGGTGATGGTCGCCGGCAAGATCGGATTGGGATTTCCCGCCACAATCTCGATGACCCCGAGACCGTTGTTATACATGCCGCTGGCATCCACCGCCAGATTGCCTGGCAGACCCTGCATGGTCACGCTGGAGAACGTGTTCGTCGGGGTATTGCCGTTCCAAAAGGCAACGGTCCACTTGTCACCGATCTTAAACCCGGTCAGGTTGTTCGGATTGCCGATGACCAGCTTGGAAGCGGCGCCCAAGGAGGTGGGCAGATTCACGTTCAGATAGCTGGCCGCGCCGAAGTTGAACGAGTTGTCACCCGCGCCGGCGCCGCTATAGACGCTCACGGCCATGGTGCCGTTAAGCGCCAGGTAGCCGTTGCCAGTCGCGTTCGCGACTTTGAGCGAGCTGCCCGTGGTATTGGTCGGAACGCCAGCCATCAAAGTGCCGTTGACGATGATGTTGTAGTTCTGGTCGGTCTGAATGTTGCCGTTGCCGTCCAGCGTGCCGCCGGCGTCCACCGTGATTGGCCCCATGGGCAGGCTGGAGTTGCCAGTGCTGTCCGCTTCGAGGATGCCCCCGGATATCTCGTTGGTGCCGTCCAGGGCGCTGTTGTCGCCGGTGAAGATCTCGGTGCCCGCGCCAGCCTTGACGATGTTGACAACGCTGCCGTCGGTGGAGAAGTTCACTATGTTGCCGTCGAATTCGCCGCTATGATCGCCGACGCCGATGGTCAGAGTTCCCCAAATGGGCAGGGCGTAGCCCGCGAGTTGCTCAATGAGGGACGGATTGCCAAGGGACGGTCCGGCGCCATTGAGGGCGTTAACGCTGAAGTTAACACTCCTTTGAATCTCCAAGATGCTGTTGGTGCCCAGATTAAGATCTTCGGCAGTAACAGTAGCGATGTCAACTTTGAGCGCCATGCCGGCGGTGGAGGTGTCAACGGTTTGAACGGTAATGGTCCCGTTAAACGCCATCGCAAAGGGCCATTCGCATAAACCACCAGTGCCGACCAGCAACACGTTCCCGTTTCCCGTGATGTTGCCGAGGGTCAAACTCGTGCCGCTGTTGGTCAGGGTGATGCCGCTGGTGTTGCTCAGGTTAATTCCGCCAAACATGGTGACACTGCCAGTGCCATTGTTTCCAATGACGACGCCATTGGTGCAATTGGTGGTGACAGTTATCGTGAGGGGCATGCTCCCATGGGTGGCGAGCACGCTGACACTGTTGGCCCCGGTGTTGGTATCGCCCAACGTCAAGGTTGAGGAGCCAAGAGCTGCGACGTTGTCAGCTATCACGGTGCCGGCACTGATCACGAAGCCGCCGCCAAAGGTATTATTGGCCGTGGATACGGTCACGCTCCCCGTTCCTTCCTTGAGGACGCCCCCTAAGCCGGTGATCTGTCCCGCGCCTGACAACGTATAGTCATTCGGCTCGTTGTTCGACACCACAATCGCCGCGGGGCTGACGTCTCCCCCGATGTTGACGCCGTAAAGGCTCGCAACGTCAGGGAAAGTGACGGGATCGCCACCGAAGAAATACAGCGGGGTGGAACTGTTGGTCAAATCCCAGTTCTTGCTGGCACCCGTATCCCAGTTGGCGTTGACGCTTCCCGTCCAAACAAGATTGGGGGGCGGGCCGCTGGAGGCCAATTGCACTTTGAGCGCACTGCCGGTAGTGGTCACGTTGGCCACGGTATAACCGGCGGGCACAACCACGTTTGCGGTCGTGACGTTGCCCGTGAGGCTGCCAGTCCACGTCATCAGAGTGTAAGGCTCACCAGTGGTAAAGGCGGCGCCCTTAATCTGGATGCTGGGTGTTCCCTTGCTGAAGTCCACGTTGCCATTGACGACGATCAGGTCGTTGGAACCACCGCCAGCGGTGGACCAGTTGGTGCCGAGATCGAAGAGAAGATTCGCGCCGCCGGGCACGAAGCTGATGGTGGTGCTGGGGGCGGGACTGATGGTCAACGTGCCGATGACGCCGCTGCCGCCGGGATACAACGTGGCTTGATTCGTCTGGCCACTATTGGTGGTGCCATTAGCCGTGATGGGGGCCAGGGCAAGGCTGCCGATGATGTCAGCCGCAGGGGTGCCGGCGGCGCTGGCGCCGGTGTGGCCGGCCGTCAGGGTCATGTTGTTGGTCATGCCGATGGTGTAAGGACCATAATTGGCGGCCAGGGCATTGGTGTCATTCCAGCTTACATCAAGAGTGCTGCCGTTGCCCACAGCGATGGACGGCGAGGCCAGCAATAGATTGCTTTGGAGGACCACGTGGGCGGAGTTTGCGATCGCCAAGGCGCCGTTGAGACCATTGGTCAAGCCGGAATGAACGAAGGTTCCAGGCCCATTCATGTTCCACCCGAACAAAATTCCAGCGGCGAGGCCCGCTGTCATCTGATATCCTGAAGTTGTGATACTTTGCACGATAGTGTTGGTGCCGGTCGAGGCGCCGCCCTGGGTAAAGGCATACACGGTTCCAGGCCCGGTTGAGCCACTATACAAGCCGACGCGGAAGGGGCCTGTCCAAGTCAAACTGTTGGTGACGCTGTTGTTGTTCAGCACAAAGGCTCTGGTCGAGGACCCGCCTTGAAATGGCTCAATTTCCCACGGCAGATCAGTGATGCAATCGGTGTTGCCAATAAAGTTCCACGTTCCAGGGGATCCCGAACCGCTCCAGCCGCCAAATTTCATCATGCCTTGGAAAGCCGCGCCGGTGCCGTTGGGCTGCCCGAGGGCGCTGGGCTGGTTGCTCATGGCCATGGAAGTGAACGACATGGCGCCGGAATCCAGGGAGATGGGACCGTAGCCTTGGTCGTTGGCGCCGCTGGTGGCAGTCCCTTGCGCCCCACTGAAGGTATTGTTGGGGTTGAGAAGGAATAAGGTAATCTGGCCGGCGCTGCTGCCCGGCACCCAGAGGTCGCCGGTGCCGGAGAGCAGACCGCTAAACGCGATCACACTGTTAATATTGGCGGCAGGCACCGAGCAATTGATGGTTGAATTGAACGCGGTGTCCATGGCCCAATTGTTGCTTCCTGCTCCACTATAAAGGTTGGAGAAGGTGACGGAAACGCTGACATTCCCGCCGCGACTGGGGGGAGTCGGGTCCAACGTAACAGGATTGCCGTAGTAAACGCCATTGGTGGTGTTGAAGGCGACCCCGTCGATCCCCGACACGCCAGTCAGATCATTGGTGGCGACAGTGGTGCCAAAAGTGGTCCGGCCGGGAAAATACAGCCAGATGCCGGTGGCGGCTCCGGTCGGCGGAACGGTTGAGGTCACGCTGGTTGGGCTGACGGTCCAGTTGGCCGGGTCGCTCCAGTTGCTGCTGACGGTGCTGGCGCCAACCCAAGTGTAGGTCTGTGCCGACACGGGAGCAGCGGAAGCGAACAATAAGGCGGCCGCTGCGCTTAGCAGCGCGGCTCGCAGGGTGGGTCGATGATTCGGATAATTGCGTTTTTTTATCATAACTTTTTTTTGTGAGGTTCGGATAAGCGTTTGCACTCTCGTCACGGGAGCTTGCTTGAAGTTGTTGGTCGCCGACATTGGGCAACAACATCACAAGACCACGCGGTGATTTTGTGGACGCCGATCATTCGCTTCATTTAACACAAAATGTGCAAACTAGTATAGGGCATGAATATGCCCTACGTGAGGCCGTGAAGCGCTAAGTATTAAGGCTAGCATCAAGGTCGCAAGCCCGAAAACGCCATCGGTGAAATTGGGTGAGAATTGCTTTGCCTGGCGTGTCCTTTTCCCCAACATGAGGGTGATGCCAGTTGCAATGAACGTCCGGAAAACTCCGCCCCCGGCGGCCAGACACGCCTCGCTATGGATGGCCGTTGCGCTGGCGCTGGTGACGCTGGCGGTTTTCTGCCCCGTAACGGGCTTCCAATTCGTCAATTTGGATGACCCCGAATTCATCACCGCCAACCCGCACGTCCAAGCCGGGCTGACCGCCGATGGTTTCAAGTGGGCCTGGCGCAACGAAGTGACGGGCGACTGGCATCCGCTCACCATGCTCTCGCTCATGCTGGACTGCCAGTTGGTCGGGCTCAAACCGTGGTGGCCGCACCTGGTCAACCTGCTGTTGCACGCGGCCAACACCGTGCTGCTCTTTGCGCTGTTCAACCGCATGACTGGCGCGATGTGGCGCAGCGCCGTCGTGGCCGCGCTTTTTGCCTTGCATCCATTGCGCGTGGAATCAGTCGCCTGGGTATGCGAACGCAAAGACGTCTTGAGCACGCTGTTCTGGTTTTTGACGGCCTGGGCTTATGTCCGCTTCGTAGAGAAGTGGAGAGTGGCTAGTGGACAGTGGCTAGTTTACTACGGTCTCAGCTTGTTGTTTTTCGCGCTGGGGCTGATGTCCAAACCGATGCTGGTGACTGTGCCCTGCGCGCTGCTGCTGCTGGATTACTGGCCGCTTGCCCGGTTGAAGGCGGGCGCGTCCCTCTGGCGGTTGGCAATGGAGAAAATTCCGTTTTTCGCCATGAGCGCCGCGCTGTGCATGGTGACACTGCGCTTTCAAAAGCAAGCCGGAGGAATGCTCAGTTTGCAGAACTTCCCGCTCACTTCGCGGCTGGGCAACGCGCTTGTTTCTTACGTGCGCTATATCGAAATGATGTTCTGGCCGCGCCACTTGGCGGGGCTTTACCCGATCAGATCGGAGCCGTGGCCGTGGTGGGGGGTGACCCTGGCGGCTTTGTTGTTGTTGGCCGTTTCGGCGCTGGTGCTGTGGCAACGCCGCCGCCCCTATCTGGCGATGGGCTGGTTTTGGTATCTTGGAACCCTGGTGCCGGTCATCGGCCTGGTGCAAATCGGCAACCAAGCCCTGGCCGACCGATTCACTTACGTGCCGCTGATTGGCCTGTTCGTCATAGTGGTTTGGGGCGGTTGGGAGTTGGCCGGCGCGTGGCGCCTGGCCGGGTTTGCCCCCGTGGCCACGGCGGCCGCGCTGGCGGCGTGCGCGGCATTGACGGTGCGTCAGGAGTTTTACTGGAAAGACAGCGAAACATTCTGCAAACGAATGATTGACGTGACCTCGAACAACTATGTTGCGCACAACAACCTGGGCACTCTTTACTTCAAAGCGAACCGACTCGAGGAAGCGTTTTCCAATTTCATGGCCGCAAGCACAGAGAACCCCCGTTTGCCCGATCCCCACATCGGCCTGGGCTGCGTGTATTTCCAGGAGAACAAATTGGACGAAGCGTTCTCCCAATTCACGATCGCCCTCGAGAAAAAAACCAATTACGCCGAAGCGCACTACAACCTTGGGTGGGTTTACTTCAAGAGGAACAGAATGGACCAAGCGATCTCCAATTTCATGTCCGCCGTCCAGGAAAAGCCCGATTATGTCGAAGCCCAGAACAACCTGGGCAGCATCTTGCTGCACGAAAAGCGTTACGACGAGGCGATCCGGCATTTACGGACGGCAGTCCAGCTTCATCCCGATTTTCTCTGTTGCATGAACCTGGCCAAGGCGCTGGAGGAGCAGGCCGGCGCTCACCATGAGGCCGGCGGCTTGGCCGAGGCGGCGCGAACCTACCAGCAAGCTCTGCGATTCAATCCCGGTTCAAGCGAGGCGCAAAACGCCTTGCGCCGACTGCGAGCTACTCCGCCGGACCGCACATTTTTAGAAACTCCGCCTCGTTGATGACTTTCACGCCAAGCTCCTCCGCCTTGTCCAACTTCGAGCCGGCTTCCGCTCCGGCCAGGACGTAGTCGGTGTTGCGGCTGACGCTGCCGGTGACTTTGCCGCCCAGTTCCTCGATACGCGCTCCCGCCTGTTCGCGAGTCATCGAAGGAAGCGTGCCAGTCAAAACGAATGTTTTGCCGGACAACGGCTGACCGGAGCGGGGTGCGCCGCCCTTCCGGCCCTGCGGATGGATCCCCAGTTCCTTCATCCGCCGCAAAACCTTTTGGCCTTCCTCCGAACTGAAATAATCCAGGACGCTCTTTGCCACCACCGGGCCGACTTCGGTCACGATGCCGCTTTCCTTTTCGTTCTTGCGCCGGCTTCTCGAGGCAAAGCCCGCCTCCAGCAACCGCCGCGCGGCCTCCTCGCGCCGCGCCGGGTCGCTCTTGTCGTGATAGGCCAGGACATCTTTCAACAACGGGGATTGCGCCAGTTCCGGCATGGAATCGTGGAAGGCGGCCAGTTGGCCGGCGGTCGTTTTGCCGACTTCCGGGATGGCCAAACCAAAGAGCCAGCGCGCCAGCGGGGCGGTGCGGGCGCGGGCGATGGCGTTGACGGCCTTGGCGGCGTTCTTGCTCCCAAAAACGCGCGGGGCCTCGGCGGAGCCGAGGTTCAATTCGGCCAGCGGCTCGACTATCAAATTGAATAAATCCAGCGCCTCCGGCGCCAAGCCGCTCTCGACCAGTTTGTCCGCCACGATGCCCCCGACGCTCTCGATGTCCAACGCTCCGCGGGCGGTGAAGAATTCGAGCCGGCGCGTGGCCTGGGCGGGGCAGCGGATGTTTTCGCAACGCCAGGCGACGAATTGGGGATCGCGCCGCACTTCGCCGCCACAGACGGGACACTTTCCGTTGATATGTGACAAAAAATCGAACGGCTGGGCCTCGGCCGGACGTTTGTCCAGGACCACCCCCACCACCGCCGGAATGACTTCGCCCGCTTTCTCGATGATCACGGTGTCGCCGATGCGAATGTCTTTGCGCTTGATTTCGTCCTCGTTGTGGAGAGTGGCGCGGCTGATGGTGCTGCCGGCCAGGAAGACCGGTTCCAACTCGGCCACCGGCGTCAAAACCCCTGTGCGGCCGACCTGAATGGTAATGCCATTGAGCAATGTCTTAGCCTGTTCCGCGGCGTATTTGTAAGCGATGGCCCAGCGCGGCGCCTTGCTGGTGAAACCGATTTCTTCGCGTTGGGCAAAATCGTCCAGCTTGATGACGGCGCCATCGGTTTCATAAGGGAAGCCGTGGCGGATCTTATCCAACTCGTCGATGGCGGCGAAGATTTCCGTTTCGGAATGGCAGAGCCAGGTTTTCTCCGGCGTCTTGAAGCCCAGATGCTTGAGCCACAGCAGCATCTGGTGCTGTCCTTCCGGCCCGGCGGCGCCTTCGATTTCGCCAACGCCGTAGAAAAGGGAATCCAGCGGGCGTTTGGCTACGATGCGCGGGTCCAATTGCTTGAGGGAGCCGGCGGCAGCGTTGCGGGGATTGGCGAAAGCCTCCTCGCCGGCCGCCGCGCGTTCGGCGTTGAGCTTCTGGAAACCGGCGCGAGTCATATAGACTTCGCCCCGCACTTCCAGCACACGCGGGACCTCGGGATGGGAGAGCCGCATCGGCAGTGATCGAATCGTCTTGAGATTGGAGGTGATGTTGTCGCCCACCGAGCCATCGCCGCGGGTCGCGCCCACGGTGAGGGCGCCGCTTGCGTAACGCAAATTGACCGCCAGACCGTCGATCTTTGGCTCCACCGTCCATGAAAGGTCTTGGTTGGGCAGGAGCTTCTGCACGCGCGCAAGAAAACTCCGCACCTCGGCTTGGGAATAAGTGTTGTCCAAGCTGAACATCGGCTGCAAATGCGTCACTGGCTCGAAGGCCTTGATGGGTGCGCCGCCGACACGTTGGGTCGGTGACTCCTCCGTGGCCAGCTCGGGAAAATCCTTTTCCAAATCGGCCAACTGGCGGTATAGCAGGTCGTATTCCTGATCGGTTATCTCTGGACGCGCCTGGGTGTAGTAAAGGTGGTCGTGGCGGCGGATTTGCGCTGCCAGTTCTTCATGCCGCGTTTTGGCTTGGGCTGCCGTCAAATTGCTCACGCCATGATCTTCCATCATGACGGCAATTTTGGCAAAGAACTTTCCTAAAACATATAGCTGACGATGACTTTGAATAGTACGGGCGCGACTAATTGATTGCCCTTGGTGTGCTCGTAAACCGGCAATTCCACGTCCGCATAGATCGTCCACGGATGCACGTCGAATTCGATGCCCGGCGAAAGCAGGACGCGCTGGTAGCCGGATTGCGGCTGGCCGCTGTCGTCGTAGGCCGCGTTGGCGCCGCTGTCACTGGTGCGCTCGGAAAAGATAACTTGCGCCACGGGGACAATGCTGACCTTGCCCACCGACCACTTCTGATAGTAGAAACCGGCGGCGGTATCCAATTCCAAGCCCGGAAGATAACCATCGCGCGCGAGCATCGGCAGATCAAAGGCCGCCTGCGCGAACCAGCCCAAGCCGGGAACGCTGGTCAGATTGTGACGGAAGAAACCGCCTAGGAGAAGGTCGGTGCTGCCTGTGCCAATTTCAGTGTCCCGATCCACGTCGCCATAGGAATTATTGTAGGTGTAATCGCCCGTGGGCAGTTTCAGGCCGTAAGTGATGCCGGCGGACATATCCGGGGAAAATCCGGTGTAGATGCCCTGAAGCCGAACGTCGCCCAGGTCGCCGTAGTTCAACGAAACAGTCGGGTTGCCCGAGGCGGCGCTGGTGGTGCGGAAATAACGGTTTGCGTAGGGAACATCCAGTTGCAGCCCCCAATCGCGGTTGAACATGTATTGGACAGAGGCGGTCACCCACGAGGTGCGGATTTCCTTGTCGCTATTATTGGCGGCGGGGGCGCGGGAATCTCCGCTCCAGTTGCGGGTTTGGTCCTGGAAATCGTACTCGGCAAAAAACATGGCGCCGGGCTGCTGCGGAAACATCGAACGGGTTCCGACATCAAAAACACCGCAACCGCAAGCGCAACCCCAGGCCGCACCCGGCGCCAGCACCGCAGCCCACAACGCCCATTTAACCTTATTAAGCAGCACGCCGGGCAGGCTGACTAGGCGAACGGACGATGTCAAGGGCCGCTTCCCGCATGTCGCTTCCCGCATCCGCGCGATTACACAATCGGGCTGAAATTATACTTCCCAAAGTCCGCCAGCGGCGTGATGCTCCTGTAAAAAAGAAAGGCACATTATGGGTTTGATGAACTATTTGAAAACGCAGTTCCTGGAAATCATCGAGTGGCAGGATGATTCGCGCGACACGCTTACCTATCGCTACCCGGATGGGGACAAGGAAATCAAGAACGGCGCGCAACTTATCGTCAACGAATCCCAGGTGGCGCAGTTTCTTTATCTCGGCCAATTTGGCGACGCCTTCGGGCCAGGCAAACATACTCTGACCACCGACAACATCCCCATCCTTTCCACGCTCAAAGGCTGGAAATACGGCCTGCATTCGCCCTTCAAGGCCGACATCTACTTCGTCAACACGCGCCTGTTCACCGGCAATAAGTGGGGCACGGCCAACCCCATCATGATGCGCGACGCCGATTTTGGCATCGTCCGCGCCCGGGCCTACGGCATCTTCGATTTCCACATTACCGACGTGCAGTTGTTCCTCAAAGAAGTGGCCGGCACGGATGACCACTTTCGCCTGGAGGAGTTTTCCGACACGATGCGCTCGCGGATTGTGAGCGTGTTCACCGACGCATTGGCCTCGGCCAAAGTGCCGGTGTTGGACGTGGCCTCGCGCTACCAGGAATTGGGCGCGGCGCTGCTGCCGCTGATCAACCCGCAAGTCACGGGCAAATACGGGATTGAGATTTCGAGTTTCATCGTGGAAAACGTTTCGCTGCCGCCGGAAGTCGAAGCAGCCATCGACAAACGGAGCAGCATGGCGGCGGTGGGCAATCTCAACGACTACGTGAAATTCCAAATGGCCGAATCCATGACCAAGGGCGGCGGCGCGGCCGGCAGCATGGCGGGCACGGCGGCGGGCTTGGGCGCCGGTTTGGCCATGGGCCAGCAAATGGTGGCGGCGATGAACACCCCGCAATCCACCCCACAGGCGGCCCCGCCGGTCGTTGGCGGCGGCGGCGCGGCAGGTCAATTGCTCGGCCCGAGCGAGGTGGCCCAGATGCTCGGCGTGAGCGAAGCCGACGTGCTGGCGACCTTGGAAAAGGGCGATCTCAAAGGCAAAAAGATCGGTTCCACCTGGCGCGTGACCAAGTCAGCGTTGGATGAGTTTTTGAAGAGTTGAGGAGATTGCCGCGGAACAGCGGAAGGAAAATGGCAGAGGAATAATTTCAAGAAATTGATTTTTGCCGATTCCCCTGCCCATCATTCCTCTGCCCATGTTTTCTGTCCCCAATTCCCTAGATTATGCCTGATGCCATAGCCCAAAAGAAATTCTCCTGCCCTTCCTGCGGCGGCGAGGCGCAGTGGAACCCCGTCAAGAAGGCCCTCGTCTGCCCGTTCTGCGGCACCGTTTCCCCTGCCCAAGCCGAGCTTTCTCCCAGCGGAGCCACGGTTATTGTCGAACATGATTTGGTCGCGGCCTTGCGCGGCATCCCGGATGAGCAGCGCGGCTGGCAGGCCAAGAAAATCTCCGTCAAATGCCAGAGTTGCCAGGCCATTTCCGTATTTGATCCCGAACGGGTCGGGCAACGGTGCGATTTTTGCGGTTCGACCGAGTTGGCGCCGTACGAGGAAATCAAGGAGGCCTTTCGCCCCGAAAGCTTGCTGCCGATGAAATTGGGCGAGAGCCAGGTGCGCGATTTGATCCGCGCCTGGTACGGCAACCGCTGGTTCGCGCCCAATAAACTTAAACGGGCCGCCCTGACCGATACGGTCAAGGGCCTCTACATCCCGTACTGGACGTTTGACGCCCAGGTCCACGCCGATTGGACGGCCGAAAGCGGCTATTACTATTACGAAACGGAGTCCTACCGCGATTCCAACGGCAACGTCCAAACGCGCCAGGTGCAGAAGATCCGCTGGCAATTCAGCAGCGGTTCGCTGGATCACTTTTTCGACGACGAATTGGTGCCGGCCTCGCGCGGGGTGCAGGAGGCGATGCTGCGCAAGATCGAGCCGTTTCCGACGACCACCGATTTGGTGGCTTACAACGCCGGTTATTTGTCAGGCTGGGTGGTGGAGCGGTATCAAATCGACCTGGTCGCGGCGGCGCAGGAAGCCCGCCAGGAAATGGAGGCGGAAATGGAAGGGCTGTGCGCCGCCAAGGTGCCCGGCGACACGCACCGAAACCTGCAAGTAGAGAGCGATTATTCCGGGCAGACTTTCAAGCACATCCTGACGCCGATCTGGCTCTTGAGCTACAACTACGGCGCGCGGCATTTCCAGGTAGTCATCAACGGCTATACCGGGGCCATCGCGGGCAAGTATCCCAAGAGCTGGGTAAAAATCACCCTGGCGGTCCTGGCGGCTCTGGCGGCGGCGGCGGGAATCTTCCTCTTGCTGGCGCAACGCCAATGAGGCTTCAAGGCGCGCGCTGCACGGCTTGGCGGAGCCGATGTTGGATCGCCTTTTGACGGTCCGGGCCGAGCACCTTGGCCCCGTTGCGCTCGGTAATGTAGAAGGTGTCGTTGGCGGCGCCCTTTTCCGTCAAGATTTTGGCCAGATGGACGTTGACGTTTAAATCCGCCAGCGCCCGCGACACGTCGTAGAGCAAACCCACGCGGTCCTCCGCCTGCAAATCCAGAATTGTGCGCGAGTCCGAGGTGGCGTTGTCCAGGACCACCAGCGTCGGAATCCGTTCCCCTTCCAGCGATTTGTAAGTGGCCGTGGCCGGGCGGACCTTGGCGATGAGGGCGGGCAAATCCAGCGGCGCGCCGGTCAGAACCTTTTGCACCAGATGCTCGAATTTATCCCGTTCCTCGCGCTTGGCCAATTGGCCGGTGCGCGCGTCGGCGACGAAGAAGCTGTCAAGGACAATACCGTCGAAACGGGTCAGGATTTCGGCGCCCAGAATGTTGAAGCCGGCCGCCGTCAAACAGCCGGTGACGTGGGTGAAAAACCGCTCGCGGTCCCAGGTGCAAAGCTTGATGGTGGTGTAACCGCGGTCCCGCTCGTTCTGCCAGGTAATGATCGGCACCAGGGCGTTTTCTTCCGTCTCGGACAACTGCAACTGGATGAAGCGGTGGACCTGCGTCACGTCTTCAAGGATGTCTTTGACATCGCTGATCTGGCAGTAGCGCGGCGGCAGATTGTTGAAATGGGCCTGGATTTCGACCGGGTCGAAGGTGGGCGGCGCCATGCGTTTGACTTCCTCGACCAGCAATTCCCGCTGGCGCGCCTCGGCGAGGAGGAATTCCGTGCCGCCGCCCAGGACCTGGCGGGCCTTGCGATAGAGCTGCCAGAGCACGGCGTCCTTGAAACCGTTCCACAATTGGTCGCTCGTGCCCATGGAATCGGCAAAGGTATGCAAGGTGAGCATGACCAGATTTTCCGTGCTTTGAATGAGGCGGGAGAAGTTCCGGATCACGGCCGGATCGTCCAAGTCGCGGCGTTGCGAAATTTGGGCCATGGCCAGGTGGTTCTCGATGAGGATGCGCAAGGCGTGCGCCTTGGCCCCGTCCAAGCCCAGGCGGTTGGAGACGCTCAAGGCCACGTTGCCACCGATTTCCTCATGGTGCCCGCTGCGAAAGGCCTTGCCGGAGTCGTGCAGCAGCAAGGCCAGGTAGAGAAGATAGGCATGCTCCACCTCGCGCGAGATCTCGGCGTAGGCGCTGAAAGGCGCGGTCTTGGCGGACCAGACCTGGTCCAGCTTTTCGATGCACTTGAGCGTGTGCTCGTCGGCGGTGTATTGATGATAGAACTCCAGTTGCACCAGGCAGGTCAGGCGTCCAAATTCCGGCAGGAACTTCCCCAGCAGCCCGACTTCGTGCATGGCGCGCAAGACGGGCGCGACGCTGCCCCGCTGGTCGAGGATTTCCAGAAAGGTGGCGCGGACGTGCGGATCGCAACGGAACGAGTTATTGACAAGGTAAAGCTGGTTGCGGATGAGCTGCGCGGTGGCCGGATGCAGCTTGAGGCCTTTTTGCTGGGCGTGCAAAAAGACGCGCATCAGCCGTTTGGGGCTTTCGCGGAAGATGCCCGGCGACACGGCTCGAATCTCGTCCCCGGAGAATTTCAAGCCGTCCACCACGGTCTCGGTGTCCTTTTTTGAGCGCGAGCGAAAAATGTCCCGGGCAAAGGAGAGCAGGTGCTTGGCCGGCGGCAACAAAGCCAGCCGCTGCTCGAGGGCGCGAGTGATGAAATCGATGTTGCGAGTGTGGCCGTAGAACTCATGCATGAAGGCCTCCAGGCGCCTGCCCGGCGAGCGGTCGTGCCAGCCCAGGTTGGCGGCAATGGACGGTTGCAAACTGCGGCCCATGACATCGGAGGGGCGGTCCAGATAGTAATGCATCTCGTTGCGGACGCGGAGCATGAAGCCGTAGGCCTGGTCCAGTTGCTTGCGTTCGGAGGCGCTGATCATCTCCCGCGCTTCCAAGTCGGCCAGGGTGCGGGTGCGGTATTTGAAGTAGGACATCCACAGCAGGTTCTGATAATCGCGCAGTCCGCCGCAGCCGTTTTTGATGTTGGGTTCCTGCATGAAGGCGGAATTGCCGTACTTGGCCCGCCGCGCCGCCTGGTCCTCCACCCGCATCTGGATGTATTCGTTTTCGTGGTCCAGCACGCATTTGGCCAGAACGGTGCGCTTGAACTGGTCGAACAAACTCTCGTCGCCCGTGATGCGGCGCGCCTCAATCAACGAGGTTTTGGACTGCATATCGGTGTTGGCCACTTTGACGCAGTCGTCAACCGAGCGCACGGAGTGGCCGACTTTCAAGCCCAGGTCCCACAACGTATAGAGCATGCCGTCCACCAGTTCGGCCAGCGCGGGACGCGCTTTGCCGTCCGAAACCATGTCGCTTTCGTGCAGGAACATGAAGTCGATGTCGCTGTGCGGGTTCAATTCGGCCCGCCCATAACCGCCGATGGCCACCAGTGTCAGCACCGGCGCGGACTCCCCGGCCAACCGCGGCGAGGCTGCTTTGACGCCCTGCAAAATATGGCGCAGCACCAGGTCGATGATGGCCGAGCGGGCGCGGCAAATCTCCCGTCCGTCCGCCCCTGCGCGGTGGAGCATTTTGAGACGGTGCGTTTCGATCTTGAGGAATCGCTTGTAGCGCGGCAATTCCTGGCGTGGCAGGGCCTTGGCGGGCAGCACCAGCCGCGCGGCGGCGCTGGCCTCGATCTTCTCTAACAATGTCGGCATCCGAAATGAAGATAAACCAGAAGGCCAAAGATTGAAGTTTAAACTTAGGACGAGTGGTTTGATCCAGTGCGACTGGCTTTGACCAGGCTCAAGCGACACCCGCCTTCGCTGAGGCTACGGTGGGCGGGTTGGACTGGCCGGGACTGCGGTTTGACTGGGTTTGACCCGCCTTCGCAAGGCCTACGGCGGGCAGGCTGGGTGCGAGTGGCACAAATTGCCGTTTTTGGACGCGCTGCCTGGAGGACGCGAGGAACGGCACCCGCCGGCCGGCCTGCCCGCTTTTTCGCCTTGGCGGTTTTGAGGTCTGCAAATGTCAAAGAGCAGGCGCGGTGGGCGCCGCACAATCGCACTATACCACTGTTAGATGGGACTGCAACAGGAATTATTTAACACAGGAATTATTCAACGTCGGTTCCTCGCTGTTTTCGGTGGAATACCGGTTGATGTTGGGACGATTTCCTCTGGCTTTGCCAATCCCAACGGGATTGAAGCATCCAGCCCAGGGTTGCGCGCCTCGCGCTACCCTGGGTGGGAACACAGAGAAATCACAACCCTGAAAGGGTTGAACCTGGCCCCCAAGCAACTGATGTTCAACCCTTTCAGGGTTGTGGTTCAATGGCATTACCCAGGGTAGGCCCTCTCGGAATTGGGCCAACCCTGGGCTGAATGATCCAATCCCTCCGGGATCGAAGGACGGCTCGCTGTTTTCGGTTGAATGGCGATCCTGAGGGGAATCGAGCCCTTGCTACCGCCGTGATAGGGCGGTGTCCTAACCGCTAGACGACGGGGTCACGCAAAAAGTGCGGGCAATATACGCGTCTTTTTCCGCATATCACGGCCAACGGACTGGATGGAGCACGGTTCAAGAAGAAGCGGGCGGGAAGGCAGACGCTCATCTCTAATCGCATCACCTCTGCGTTGGAGAAAAGATCAGGCCAGGCAACGGTATTCCTGCCGTTCAGCCAATGGGCTTGCCAAGGTTGCCGGGCGGCTGGCAAATTGGAGTGCAATCCGATGCGCAGACCGGCAGCCGAGTCCAAACCTGCCATGACGAAGGCCGCCGCCTCTGTCATGGCTGGGCCGCGTTTGCCAGTGTCGCTCCTGGCCGTGTTGCTGGTGGCCGCGACCATTCTGGCTTACCAACCGGCCTGGCACGCCGGGTTTATATGGGACGACGACCACCATGTAACCAGGCCGGAATTATCTTCCCCCCATGGTCTGGGCCGGATTTGGACGGAATTTGGCGCCACCCTGCAATACTATCCATTGGTTCACAGCGTATTCTGGGTCGAACACAGGATTTGGGGCGAGGCGGCGGCGCCTTATCATTGGGTCAACATTTTGCTCCATGCGTTTTCGGCGTTGCTGGTGGCAAAAATTTTGCAGCGACTTGAAATTCCGGGCGCCTGGCTGGCGGCAGGCCTTTTCGCCCTGCATCCGGTCGAGGTGGAATCGGTGGCGTGGGTGTCGGAATTGAAGAATACCTTGTCCGGCGTGTTTTATCTCAGCGCGGCTCTGGTGTATCTGGGATTTGATCGAAACCGAAGAGGAAGGAATTATGTCGCGGCCTTGGGATTGTTTCTGCTGGGGTTGATGTCGAAAACCGTTGTCGCCACCCTTCCAGCGGCGTTGCTGGTGGTGTTTTGGTGGCAACGCGGGAAATTATCGTGGAAACGGGACGTGGCGCCGCTGAGTCCGTTTTTCGCGGCAGGAATTGGAGCCGGATGGTTGACCGCATGGATGGAACGGAAATTCATCGGCGCGCAAGGCGCGGATTTTCAATTCTCCATAATCGAACGGTGTCTGATTGCCGGGCGGGACATCTGGTTTTACCTGGGCAAACTTGGCTGGCCGGCGGATTTGATTTTTATTTATCCCCGCTGGCATGTCAACCACACTGTGTGGTGGCAATACCTTTTTCCAGCGGCGGCGCTGGCCTTGGTGGGAGTGTTGTTGTGGCGCGGGTGGCGCGGGCCGCTGGCGGCGCTGCTTTTCTTTGTTGGCACGCTCTTCCCGGCCTTGGGTTTTTTCAACGTCTATCCCTTCCGCTTTTCGTTCGTGGCGGATCATTTCCAGTATCTAGCCAGTCTCGGCCCGCTGACGTTGGCCGCGGTTGGATTGAGCGCCGCGGCCGGGTTTATTCGGGAAAGAAGGCCCATCGTCAAACCGCTGATGTGCGCAGCGCTGTTGTTGGCGTTGGGAACGTTGACATGGAAGCAATGCGCGTTGTACGCCGACGCCCAAACCCTCTGGCAAACAACCATCCGCCATAATCCAGACTGCTGGCTGGCTTGGAACAACCTCGGCGCCGTTCTGGATGGCAAAGGCCAACTCGGCGAGGCCATCAACCACCTCCAGGAAGCCATCCGGCTGAAACCGGATTATGCCGAACCCCAAAACAACCTCGGCTCCGCCCTGGGCAGGCACGGCCAAATCGACGAGGCCATCGATCACCTGCGCAAAGCCATCCGCCTGGCGCCGGGTTACGCCGAGGCCCACAACAACCTTGGCGCCATTCTGGGCAAGAAAGGCCAGCTCGACGAGGCCATAAGCCATTACCAGGAAGCCATCCATTTCAAACCGGATTTCGCCGACGCTCACAACAACCTCGGCTCCTCCCTTGAGAAGCAAGGCCGAACCGACGAGGCGATCAGCCAGTTCCGCGAAGCCATCCGCCTAAACCCTAATTTCGCCGATGCCTTCAACAACCTCGGCGCAGTCCTTGCCAGAAATGGCCAAATCGACGAGGCGGTCAGCCGGTACCAGGAAGCCGTCCGCCTGCAACCGAATTTCGCCCAAGCCCGCTACAACCTGGGGTTGGTTTTGGGCGGAAGAGGCCAGATCGACGAGGCTCTCATTCAATTCCAGGAGGCCATCCGCTTCAAACCGGATTTCGCCGAGGCGCACAACAAGCTGGGCGCCGCCCTGGCCATGAAAGGCCAAATCGACCAGGCGATTGCGCACTACCAGGAAGCCATCCGCCTCAAACCGGATTTCACCGAAGCCCGAAACAACCTGGACCGGGCCATGAGGACGAAAGTCGCTCCGGGCGGCCGTTGATTGGGTTAGGGCGCAGGACAGGAATCTTCGGCTTCCTTGTGACATTCGTGCTGGACTCGGACTTCAATCCCAGCGGGATTGGCAAAGCCAGAGTTAATCGTCCCAACATCAACCGGTATTCCACTGAAAAAAGCGAAGAACCCATCGATCTCTGTTAATCCGGAACTGTCATAATTATAGGACTGACCCCATGTCCCTTTTGACCCCATGTCCCTTTTGTCTCCATTGGTTTTCCTAATCTTAATCTTAATCTTAATCCTAATCTCTCCATTTCGGGCCGAGGCGACAGAGATTAGGATTAAGAGGGGAAACCGAAAGGGCCGAAAGGGGCGCCGCCGAAAAAGTCCCTCGACTTTCCGCCTCTCAAGGGCCACACTGCCGCGTGCCACAGGAGCCTCGAGTTCTATTGCCGCCGCTCAAACCGCTGTTGGTCTTTGACGGTGATTGCCAGTTCTGCCGCCGCTGGATCGCCCGCTGGAAACATGCCGTCGGCGACGCGGTCGATTTTCTGCCATTCCAGGACGAGACCGTGACCGGCCGGTTTCCCGAGATTCCGCGTCAAGACTTCGAAGAGGCCGTTCACTTGATCCTGCCGGATGGCTCCGTCTGCCGCGGGGCGGAAGCGGTTTTCGGTTCCCTGGCCGAAGGCGGGCGCCAGCGTTGGTTGCTTCGATTTTACCGCAAGATGCCGACGTTCGCGGACATGAGCGAATTGCTGTATGAAGAGGTGGCGCTGCACCGGACGGCGCTCTCGAAGTTGGACCGCATCTATGCCGGACCGGGCGTTGAACCGCCCGCTTATACGCGCGTGCGCTTTGTCTTTCTGCGCGGGCTGGCGCTGGTTTACCTGATCGCTTTTGGTTCGTATTGGATGCAAATGGACGGGCTGATCGGCAGGGACGGGATTATGCCGGCGCAAAGCGTGATGGCGGCGCTCAAAGTGGAGGCGGCGCAAGCCCATCTTGGCCTGGAGCGATTTCATCTGGTGCCGACGCTGGCGTGGTTGGGCGCAAGCGACCACGCGTTGCATTGGCAATGCGGCATGGGGGTGGCGTGCGCGCTGGCGTTGCTGGCGGGGTTCGCTCCGGCGGTGATGTTGTTCCTCTTGTGGGCGCTTTACCTTTCGCTGTGCGCGATTCCGGGGCCGTTCCTGAATTTCCAATGGGACGCGCTGCTGCTGGAAACGGGGTTTCTGGCAATCTTCTTCGCGCCTCTGCAATTGTGGGAACGGGCGTCGCGCCAGGCCCGGCCGCCGGCGTTGGTGTTGTGGCTTCTGCGCTGGCTGCTGTTCCGGCTTATGTTCGAATCCGGCTGTGTCAAGCTCATGAGCGCGGATGTCTCGTGGTGGAACTGCGCCGCCTTGCAGGTGCATTATGAAACGCAGCCGCTGCCGACGTGGATCGGGTGGTACGCGCATCAATTGCCCGCCGCCGTGCAGACGTTCTGCACGGTGGTCATGTTCCTTATCGAACTGGTGGCGCCGGCCTTTATTTTTTCCGGGCGGCGGCTGCGGCTGGCGGCGGCGGGGATTTTCGCGGCGTTTCAAGTGCTGATTCTCTTGACTGGAAATTACACCTTCTTCAATTTGCTGGCCATTCTGTTGTGCGTGCCGCTGCTGGATGACAAGGCGCTGTCGTTTTTCAGGAAAGGAACCGCGGAGGAGAAGCCCCAACCGGCCGCGCGCCGGGCGGCGCGCTGGCCCTGGCCGGTGACCTTGTGTCTGACCCTGGTCATCGTGCCGCTGACCACGATTCCGTTTCTGATGACGGCGGGTGTCAGCCAAACGTGGCCCGCGCCGGTTTTATGGCTCTATGGCTGGGAACAACCCTTTCGCACCTTTAACGGTTACGGATTGTTCGCCGTGATGACGCCAAAGCGGCCGGAGATCATCGTCCAAGGCAGCGACGACGGACGGAACTGGAAGAGCTACGAATTCAAGTACAAGCCGGGGGACTTGCGGCGCGCGCCGGGGTTTGTCGCCCCCTATCAGCCGCGCCTGGACTGGCAGATGTGGTTTGCCGCTTTGGAAAGGCCGCGCGACAACCCGTGGTTCTTGCGTTTCGAGTATTGTCTCTTGGAGAATTCGCCGCCGGTGCTGGCCTTGCTGGGGCCAAACCCCTTCCCCAAGGAACCGCCCAAATATGTGCGCGCGCTCTTGTACGAGTATCATTTCACCGACCGCGCCACCCGCCGCGCCACTGGCGATTGGTGGCGGCGCGAGTATAAGGGCGTCTATGTCCCGCCGCTTTCCCTGGAGGATTTCCATCGCGCCCAAAGCCAGCCGCGAGGGGCGGGACAGATTTAAAGGGCTTTACTGGGGTGGAGGCGGCTTGCAGATTGTTGCCGTGTCCGGGCAACTTATCGAGAATGGGCGGGTGAACGTGCTTTCAAGCGCACCGGCTATCGATGCGTACACCTTGCCGGAACTGGAGGTTGGCTTTGCTCCATGACCGTTCCCCAGCCATTCCAATACCAGGGCAGCAAGCGTGCGCTGGCAGCGCTTATTTTGACATATCTGCCCGTGAGCACCACGCGGCTGGTGGAGCCGTTCTGCGGTTCCGCCGCATTGTCCATCGCCACGGCAGCGCGCGGCCGGGCCAAGGAATTCTGGCTGAATGATTATAATGCGCCGTTGGCCAAGCTATTGTCTTTGATCGTCAACGAACCGAAAGAACTGGGAAAATTTTACCACGAACTCTGGCGGGCCGACCATGCGGATGCGCTGGAGCATTACTATCAGGTGCGTGAGTCGTTCAACCGGACGCAGGATGCGCGGTTGCTGTTGTATCTCCTGGCCCGCTGCGTGAAGGGTGCGGTGCGCTACAACGGGGAAGGCTTGTTCAATCAAAGCCCCGACAAGCGCCGCCTAGGCACGCAGCCAGAAACCATGCAGGCCAACCTCAACGCCGTTTCGGCCTTGCTGCGCGGCAAAACGATCGTTACCTCGTTGAGCTACGAAAATGTGCTGGCGAATGTGCGCGAGGATGACGTGGTCTATATGGACCCGCCATATCAAGGCGTCTGCGGGGAGCGCGATTCGCGATATTTCGCCGGGATTGCGTACGATGATTTCGTGGCACAACTCGCGGTACTGAACTTGAAAAACGTGCGCTATCTGGTCAGCTACGATGGGCGGCTGGGCAATCGCAGCTACGGCAAGCCGCTGCCGGCCAAGCTGCATTTGACGCTGGTGGAGATCGAAGCCGGGCGTTCCTCGCAGGCCACCCTGCTGGGCCGCGACGAAATGACGGTGGAATCTTTATATCTCTCGCACGCACTGGCGCAGGAGTTGAAAATATTTGGGCGGCGCGCAGCGCCGCCCTACCGGGAAATTTCTAGTATCTTTGGCTAGGTTTTACGATGGGGCTGGCGTTCTCCCAATTCAAAGGCGTAAGATCACTTGTGGTATTGTTCGTCGGTGACTTTTTCCATCCAGTTGACGAACTTGCCGTCGAGCTGTTCCTGTATGGCAATATGCGTCATGGCCGTGGCCGGGGAGGCGCCATGCCAATGCTTCTCGCCCGGCGGGAACCAGATCACATCGCCGGGATGGATATCCTCGACCGGGCCGCCCTCGCGCTGCGCCCAGCCGCAACCGGCGGTGACAATCAAGGTCTGACCGAGGGGATGGGTATGCCACGCGGTGCGAGCGCCGGGTTCAAACGTGACACTCGCGCATGCCACCCGCGCGGGAGCGTTTGCCTGGAACAGGGGATCAATGCGCACTGTGCCGGTAAACCAATCGGCCGGTCCTTTGTTGGAAGGCTGTGAGCCGCTTTTTTTGATTTCCATATTCTAATTCCTTTCACGTTGTCTGTTATATCAGGGTTCGACAGAGTCTCACCCTACCAAGATACCACGCGCCTAGCTGGCTCCGGCCCGCTGCTTTCTTCCGCGGGACGGTTTTTTGTAATGGACTTCCCGTGTCGGCGTGGGGGTCTTGTCTCCGTCCGCGCCAAAATTGCTTTTCAATTCCCGGATCTGGTCGCGCAACAAGGCCGCCTTCTCGAATTCCAGGTTGTCGGAGGCTTCCAGCATCTCCTCTTGCAGGCTGCGCAAGGTCTCGGTCACGTCGAAATTGCCGCCGGTCTCGCGCAAGACCATCTCCGCCCGCTGGCGCGTGTTCTGGTAAACGGCCAGGCTGTCCTCCACCGCCCGGCTGACGCTGCGCGGGGTGATGTGGTGCTCCTGGTTGTAGGCCAGTTGCCGCCCGCGCCGATATTCCGTCACGGCCAAAAATTTCTCGATGCTGCGCGTCCTAACCTCGGCGTAAAGGATCACTTCCCCGTGCAGATGCCGCGCCGCCCGGCCCGCCGTCTGGATCAGGCTGGTCGCGCTGCGCAGATAGCCTTCCTTGTCCGCGTCCAGGATCGCCACCAGCGAAACTTCCGGTAGGTCCAACCCTTCCCGCAGCAGGTTGATGCCCACCAGCACGTCGAAATCCCCCTTGCGCAAGGCCCGCAGCACTTCCACCCGTTCGATGGCGTCGATTTCGCTGTGCAGGTAGCGCACGTTGACCCCCAAGTCCCGCAGGTAATCGGTCAATTCCTCCGCCGATTTCTTGGTCAGGGTGGTGACCAGCGTTCGTTCCTTGCTGGCCGTGCGCTTGCGAACTTCCTCCAGCAAGTCGTCAATCTGGCCCTTCAACGGCTTGAGCGTGACCTTGGGATCCACCAAACCGGTCGGGCGCACGATCTGCTCCACCACCCGGCCTTGCGACCAGTTCAACTCCTGCTCCTGCGGCGTGGCGCTGAGGTAAATCGTTTGATTTTGCAGCGATTGAAATTCCTGGAAATCCAGCGGCCGGTTGTCCAGCGCGCTGGGAAGCCGGAAGCCGTGCTCGACCAGCACCGTTTTGCGCGAACGGTCCCCCGCGTGCATCCCGCCGATCTGCGGCACCGAGGCGTGCGATTCGTCAATCACCAGCAGATAATCCTTGGGGAAAAAATCCAGCAACGTGCCTGGCCGCGAACCCGCCGGACGCCCCGCCAGGTGCCGCGAATAATTCTCGATGCCCGAGCAAAAGCCCATTTCCTCCATCATTTCCAGGTCGTATTCCGTGCGCATTTTGATGCGTTGCGCCTCCAGCAATTTGCCCCGCTGCTCGAACCACGCGATGCGGTCGCCCAACTCCTCGCGAATGGCCAGGATGGCCCGCTTGATCATCGGCTCCGGGGTGACGAATTGTTTGGCCGGGAAGATCACAATCGACGCCGGACTCTCGGTTTTTTCCCCCGTCAGCGGCTCGAAGCGCGAGAGCCGTTCAATCTCGTCGCCGAAAAACTCGATGCGCAGGCCGTCCTCGCTCCAGGAGGGCCGCAACTCGACCACGTCCCCGCGCACGCGGAATTGCCCGCGCTCGAAGGCCACGTCGTTGCGCGAGTATTGCAAATCCACCAGCCGCCCCAGCAGTTGGTCGCGCGTGACCGCCTGGCCCGTGAAGACCTGTTGCACCAGCGCCTCGTAATTTTCCTTGCTACCGATGCCGTAAATGCACGACACGCTGGCCACGACGATCACGTCCCGCCGAGTCAAAAGCGAACTCATGGTCGAGAGGCGCATCCGCTCGATCTCCTCATTGATGCTGGAATCCTTTTCGATGAAGGTATCGGTGCGCGGGATGTAGGCTTCCGGCTGGTAATAATCGAAGTAGCTGACGAAATACTCGACCGCGTTGCCGGGAAAGAAGCTCTTGAACTCCGCGTAGAGCTGGGCGGCCAGCGTCTTGTTATGGGAGATGACCAGCGTCGGTTTATTCGCGTTCTGGATGACATTGGCGACCGTAAAAGTCTTCCCCGATCCGGTCACGCCGACGAGCGTTTGGTGTTTGGCCCCGGCCAACACCCCCTCCGTGAGCCGTGTGATCGCCTGAGGCTGATCGCCGGCCGGCTGATAAGGCGCGGACAACTCGAACATAAACGATTAACGTACGAAGCCCGCGCCCACCTGTCAAACCCGCCGGGCTGGTGTTTTGCCGTTCCTATAATCTTAATCTTAATCTTAATCCTGATCCTAATCGGAAGAGATTAAGATTAGGATTAGGATTAAGAGGGAAAACCAAAGGGAATCCATCTTGCCGATGGTGTTGCCTTCCCTTATTCTCCTGGACATGGAATCCCATGAGCTTTTGCGCGAAGTGTTTCAAAAAGTCAGTCCCAAAGAGGCTGCGGCTGAAATGGGGCTTTCGCTTTCCATGATCTACAAATGGGCCGAACCGCCCACCAGCAGCAGCGGCGCGGCTAATCCGCTGGATCGCGTCGCCGTCCTGGTGCGATGCACCGGGGACCACAGCGTGGTGCAATGGATTTGTCACAAGGCCGGAGGCTTCTACGTCAGAAATCCCCGCGGCGGACACCCGCATCCGCTGCATTTGGTGCCCGCCATGAACAGCGTGGTGCAGGAGTTCGCGGATCTGTTGTCGGTCATGGCGGCGGCGGCCTCCGACAGCAAGATCACGCCGGCGGAATCCAAATCGATTCGCGCGCGCTGGGAGGAACTCAAGTCCGTGACGGAGGAATTCGTCCAATGCTGCGAGGAAGGCAATTTCCGCGACATCAAGCGGACCCTGCCGCCCAAGAGTTCAGGGCAGAGCAGCAGCTCTGCCCTACCGGGAAGGTGAAGAATTTTGTCTCACACCCGCGCGCCTTGTCCGTGGGCAATCCAGTTGCGCCGGGGCGCGCTCCGAGGTAGATTGGCGTTGATTGTCAAAAATACCGGTCATATCGGTCGAGCAGATGCGGCAATGGGAGAAGGCTACCTGGGCCGCGGGCAAGACCGAACGCGAGGTCATCCAGCAGGTTGGCCGGGTGCTGGGCGAGCGCATTCTCCAATTGACCCGGCGCGGTGACATTGTCTGGATCATGGCCGGCAAAGGCCATAACGGCGATGACGCGCGCGCCGCGCAACCCTATCTGGTGGACCGCCAAGTAACCCTCCTGAACGTCGAGGACCCGCGGCAGGGGCTGGCTGAGTTTTCGCTTTGGCTCGAAAGGCCCGGCTGGCGCCGCGCACGGTGGATTGTCGATGCGCTCTTTGGCATCGGATTGGATCGCGCGCTCAATGAGGATTGGCGCAAGCTCATTGATGCAATCAACGGCAGCGGCATCCCCATCCTGGCGGTCGATGTGCCCTCCGGCTTGAACGCGAACACCGGCGAAACGGAAGGAACGGCGATCAAGGCGGCGCTGACGTTGACTTTGGGCGCGCCGAAAACGGGCTTGCTGGAAGCGCCCGCCTTCACCGGGCGGCTGGAAGTGGCGCCGGAGATCGGGTTGGCGGCCTGCCCGCACGCGATGGAATTGAACTGGACAGTGGCGGGAGAGTTCGCCGGGCTGCCGCCGCGCCGGGCGTCCGACGGCCACAAGGGCGATTACGGGCACGCGGCGATTGTGGCCGGAAGCCTGGGCTATCACGGAGCGGCGGTGCTGGCGGCGCGCGGCGCGCTGCGCGCCCAACCGGGCCTGGTCACTGTGTTTCCGCAGGCGGCGGTCTGCACGGCGGTCGCCGCCCAACTGCAAGCGGCGATGGTTCATCCGTGGAGCGCGGGAAAGCCGCTGCCCGGGACGTGCAGTTCCATTTTGATTGGCCCCGGCCTGGCGGCGGAAGAAGTGCCGGAGACGTTGAGGAAAGAGGTGCGTTCCCTCTGGCACAAGTCGCCGCTGGCCATGGTGGTCGATGCCAGCGCGCTGGATTGGCTGGAGCCAGGGCCGACGCCGGCCGGAGCGGTGCGGGTGATTACGCCGCATCCCGGCGAAGCGGGCCGCCTGCTGGGCAGCAACGCCAAGGAAGTGCAGGCCGGGCGGGTCGCGGCCCTGCGCGCGCTGTCAAAACGATTCTGCAACTGCTGGGTCGTGCTCAAGGGACATCAAACGCTGGTGGGCCGGGCGGACGGGGAGATTTTTGTCAACAGTTCGGGCAACCCGTTTCTGGCGCAAGGCGGGAGCGGGGATTTGCTGGGGGGATACCTGGCGGGACTGCTGGCGCAACCGGACTGGCGCCAAGACCCGTTGCGGGCCGTGCGTTACGCGGTCTGGCAGCACGGCGCCGCGGCGGACCACCTGGCAGAGGCGCAGGCCAACTGGACCATCGAGGAGCTGGCGCAGTGGCTGGGTGGAATCAGGCCGTGAAAATGCTTTCATTGCGCCGGAGGCTTTGATATGCAACAGGCAAAGATGCGAAGGATTATCTTGACCCTGTTTGGTGGGCTGGCTGTGGCCGCTTCGGTGGCGATGGCCGGAACGTTTCCGCTGACCGATGGCGCCAAGATTGTCGGCTCACCGGAATCCATCGTGGATAAGGGCGTGGTTTTCCAACTGGACAATGGGGATTATTCGCCGCGGATCGGGTGGGACAAGTTTACGCCGGAGGCGTTGAAGGAATTGATGGCGGAGGCGAAGAAGGACAGCGAACGGGCGCTGTTGGAACCGATGGTGGAGAACCTGCCGCAGGAGGTGGCCAAGCGAAAGGAAATCGTCATCAAGCCGATCCAACCACCGGCGCGCCCCGCGCACGGCTCGGGGATTTCCGGCCTCTTCGGCAGCCCGGTTGGCTGGATGATGCTGCTGGTGCTGTATGGCGCCAATTTATTCGCCGCTTATGAAGTGTGCATTTTTCGGCGCCACCCGCCGGCCATGGTCTGCGGGTTGGCGGCGATTCCGTTCTTTGGGGTGTTGAGCACGATTGTCCATGGGCTGATGCCGACCCGGCCGCCGCCACCGGAAATCACCGGCGTGGAGGAGCAGGCCGCGGAAGCGGCGGCCACGAGCGCAAACGCGCCCGCGCCGGCAGCCCTGGCGGCGGCTTACACGCCCTCGGCTCCCCCGACCGCAAACGCGCCCGCGCCGGACTTTCCGGAACCGATTGTGTTTCAACGGGGCGAGTTTTCGTTCAACCGGCGTTTTTTTGAAACGAAGCTGGCGGGGTTTTTCCGCGTCATCCCGAGCGAGGCGGAAAAGGACCTGGTGCTGGTGATCAAGGCCAGCCGGGGGGAATTTATCGGCCGCAGAATCAGCCGCATCACCCCGGCCGAACTTTACCTGCAAGTAGTCAATAATAACGCCAGCGCGGATGAGATGATTCCTTTCATGGAAATATCGGAGGTGCAGGTGCGGCACAAGGACAGCCTCTAATCCGCCGGGGGCGCATTCTGCCATGAAACCGATGAAATTGCGCACCATCCTGTTGTTCGGCGCGCCTGGCTCGGGCAAGGGCACCCAGGGGAAAATTCTGGGCAGCATCCCCAATTTTTACCATTTTTCCAGCGGCGAGGTGTTCCGCAACCTGACGCCGGACACGAAGCTGGGGAAAATTTTTCTGGATTACTCCAGCCGCGGGCAATTGGTGCCCGATGAACCGGTCATCCGCCTGTGGCAGCGTTCCATGCGGGAGGCCGGGCGCGATGGGCGCTTCCAACCCCGGACCGACACGCTGCTGCTGGACGGCTTGCCGCGCAATCTCGAGCAGGCCCGGATGCTCAAGGGCCTGTTGCACGTGCGGCATGTTCTTTATCTTGACTGCGCGGACAGGAAAAAGCTGGTGGCGCGCCTGCAACGGCGGGCCAGGAGTGAAAACCGGCTCGATGACGCCAATATCCAGGTCATCCGCGAGCGCATGGAAACTTACGAGCACGAAACCCGGCCCGTGCTGGATTTCTATGGGCCGAAGCTGGTGCGGAGGATCGACGCGGCCCAAACGCCGATCCAGGTTCTGCGCGAGATTCTGGATGCGCTTTCCCGACCCGCCACCTGATGCCATTGCGAACCGTATTCATGGGGACCGCGGAATTCGCCTGCGCCAGCTTGAAGGCGTTGCTAGGCTCCAACGCCTGCACGGTGCTGGCGGTGGTGACGCAGCCGGACCGCCCCAAGGGGCGCAACTTGAAGGCGCAGCCGCCGTCTGTCAAGATAGTGGCGCAGGAGGCCGGACTGCGGGTCTGGCAGCCCGAGAGCGCCCGCGACGCGGCCTTTGCGACCGAATTGGGGGCGTTGGGAGCGGAGGTAATCGTGGTGGCGGCCTATGGCCAGATTCTGCCACAGAGCATTTTGGATGGGCCAAAGTTCGGGTGCGTCAACGTGCACAGTTCCCTGTTGCCGAAGTATCGCGGCGCGGCCCCGATCCAATGGGCCATGCTCAATCACGAGCGGGAAACCGGCGTTTCCATCATGAAGATTGCGCCCGGCCTGGATACGGGCGATGTGTTGAGCCAGCGCGCCACGCCCATTGATCCTGACGAAACGGCCGCCATGCTGCATGACCGGCTGGCGGTGATGGGAGCCGAGTTGCTGGCGGCCACGCTGCCTGCCTACGTCGCGGGCGCCATCACGCCACAACCGCAGGACAACGCGGCGGCAACCTACGCCAGAAAAATCACCAAGGCGGACGGGCGTCTGGATTGGTCGCTATCGGCGCAGGAGATGCGGAATCGAATGCTGGCTTTGACACCGTGGCCTGGCGCGTGGATGAATTGGACGGCATCGGACCGGCCGCGTTTATTGAAAATCTGGCGGGCACAGATTGAGCGTCGCCAGGGCGCGCCCGGCGAGGTATTGCAGGCGGACAAAACGGGGCTGGTGGTGGCGTGCGGGGCGGATGCCTTGCGCATCGAGCAATTACAGTTGGAAGGCGGCCGCAGCATGACGGCGGCGGAATTCCTCGCGGGGCATGAGGTTAAAGCGGGATTGTTTGGCGCTGCTTCTTCCTCGTAATCATAATCTTAATCTTAATCCCCTCTTGCTCCTTCTGAGGGCGGGGCAGGATTAAGATTATGATTAAGATTAAGAAAAGAGAGTATTAGCGCGCTTGGGAGATGACCGGCTCTTTGTTCACCAACGCGATGTAGTCAGCCAGGATGTGCTTGGCTTCCTCCAACGTCGGATCCACGGCGGCCTCCGGCGCGGCAACGTCCTCGTCCGAGTCAGGGTCGTTATTCAAGACGGGTTCGGCCGCGACGGCAGAGTTCGTCTTGACGAGGGGCGGCTGCAGTTGGGCCAGATCGACATTTTGCAAGGTAAGCTCGAAGACTTTTTCATCCGATTTCGGGCGGGACTGGCGCTCTTTCTTAATAGCCTCGAAACGGGCGAGGTTGGTCTTCTGCTCGGCCTGGCGCTCGGCCAGGTTCAAGGAGAAGCTCTTGTCAGCCTGCTGCTTGAGATACTCGGCGATGTCTTGCCCAATGTAGGCGAAGTCTTTGCTGGCGGTCAGGCGCTGGCTGGAGCGTTCCTGGAGTTGGGCCAGGTAGGGTTTGACGCGATTGAGGTTCTCGGGATTGGCGCTGGTAACCTCATCGCAAGGGAGGGCGTTGGGAAGAGCGCTTTCGCCGACGTCGTTGGTGGCGCAATTCAAAATGGAAGGCAGTTCGATGTCGGAAAGCACGCCCTTGAACTGGGTCGAGACGCCGCCGGCGCGGTAGAACTTTTTAATGGTGATCTTGATCGAACCCGGATCGTAATTTGGATCGTAACTCAAATGCTGTTGGCGGAGGTAGCGATCGAGGAAGGGCTGCAATCGTTGCATGGTTTGCACCGTGCCTTTGCCGAAGGTGGAGTGATCGCCCACGATGAGGGCGCGATTGTAGTCTTGCAGGGCGCCAGCCAGGATTTCGGAGGCGGAGGCGCTCAAGCGGCTTGTCAATAGAACCAGCGGGCCGTCATAAAGAACCGAGCTGCCGCGGCAGGATTCGGTCACCACTTCGCCGGTCGGGTCCTTGGTCTGGACCACCGGGCCGCCGCGGACAAAAAGACCGGTCAGCTTGATGGCTTCCTCGAGGTATCCCCCGCCGTTGTGGCGCAAGTCAACGATGATGCCGCCGACCTTCTCCTGCTTCAACCGCCTGATCAAGCGCGCCACGTCGGCAGTCATGCTCTTGGCATGGCCGGCGGCGCCGCTGCTGTCGGCGATGTTCAGGCTATCGTTATCGGCGTAAAAAGATTGGACGTTGATCACGCCCAGGCGGGAAGAGGGGCCGGTGGCGTTGGGGTTTTCGTAAAGACGGGCCTTGGCGTCCTGGTCTTCCAATTTGATTTCATCGCGAATGAGCGAAACTTCTTTGCGCACCGAGGAATCGGGAGCATCGAAGGGATTGATGGTCAACTTCACTTGCGTGCCTTTGGGGCCGCGGATCATTTCGACGATCTTGTCCAGCGGCATGCCTTCGACCTCGACCGGTTCGGCATTAGTTTGAGCGACGGCCACAATGCGGTCGTTGTCATGCATTTTGCCGCTTTTCTTGGCCGGACCTTCCTTCAGCTCGAGGATTTTGCAATATTCGTCGCTCTGCCCCAGGAGAGCGCCGATGCCGGTCAGGGAGAGTTTCATCTGAATGGCAAAATTCTCGGCCGTCATGTGGCCCATGAAATCGGAATGGGGATCAAAGGCATGGGCGAGTGAATTGACGTAAAGCTCGAAGGCCCGGTCCGTGACCAGCATTTTGTAATTCCTCATCATCTGGCCGTAATGCTTGGTCAGCGTCTTGTGAATCTCCGCCAGGTTTTTCTGGTTCAGGCGAATGACGGCCTCGAGGTTGGTGGTGGCGGCTGGCGGCGGGGATGAAGCCGCGTCGTTGGTTTCCGTCTTTTCCCGTCGAAAGGTGACATCGCCCAACTCTTCGCCTTTGGCGGAGAAGAAATGGTTGGTCATTTTCCTGAGATTCTCACGCGAAGGGAGATCCAGGCGCAAGGTGGCATTGGATTGGCTGGCGGCAATTTCCAGCCCGCCGATGGAGTGGCCGTCCTTGGACAGATATTTGGCGGGCAAATAATCGAAGCTCAACGGATGCATCTTGTCCCGCGTCAGCGTCACCACGGCCTGGCCTTTGGCATCCACGCTGACCGGCCCGGTGAATTGGACATCCGGGGAAGTGAGGAGTTGATCCAGGTATTGGCCGCGCAATTCCTGCCGCCAAAACTCCCTGGCTTGGTCGAGATTCGTGGGATACGGCAGCGCGTGGCGGTTGAGGGTGAAGCGTTCATGAGCGCCGAAATCGAACTTGGCGGTCTCGAGCAAATTGCTGGCCAGATCCACGCGCTGATGGACGCGTTCCATAAAGCGGGAAAAGATGACCCAGCAAGGCGTGAGGTCCTTGTCCTGCAAAGTGAGCAGATTGAGGTTGGTCCGGAATTTTTGAAATTCGTTGATGTCGGACTGGAGGAAAAACATGTGGGTGTAATCCAAGGTGTCGAGGTAGCGATCCAGGAACCTGGAGGACATCTCCTGGTCAAAGGGATGTTGGGAATAATTCCATTCCTGCAGCTTGGCGGCGGCAATGCGGGCGACGATGGCGTTGGTGGGGTCTTCCGCGGCCGCCATTTCGGCGGCTGTTCTCGGTTCCGGCGCCGGGGCGCCGAGAGCACTGGGAAGAGAAGGAAAAAGAACCAAAGTCCCTGCCCCGAGGCAGGCCGCAAACAAAAATCGAAGTCTCATTAAATTATGCCAATGTCGTTAAAGTACAAAATGAGCGCGCCCCGCCTCTTCACCAAGGGTCTGCTCCCCCAAGCAGATAAAGTAACCAATATTGGCCGGTTTGCCAGCGGAGTTTACAAAAAATTTTACTGTATTCCGGCGCCGCTTGGGCCACTTTCTCCGGCAACGCATTATGCGGCTGATTGGTCATTTAAAAACCGAAGCTTCCGCCAAGACCTTTGCCGGGTACTTGGTTTCCGTGAACATCCGCAATCTCGTTCAACCGGACGCCGAAGGCTGGGCGGTTTGGATCCATTCCGAAGATCAAATTGAGGAGGGGCAACAGGCGCTGGCAGCCTACGAGCAGAATCCCGCGGACAGGAAATACGAACTCGCTTCGCAAAAGGCGGAGACGATGGAGCGCCAGCGGCGGCGTGACGAAGCGAAGGCCGCCAAACGCATCCATGACCGGGACAGAATCTGGGCGCGGTCGGGCTTGGCGCCATTGACGCTTTCGCTCATTTGCACCTGCGTGGCGGTGACGCTGGTGGTGGGTTTGAACCCCAATTTTCACGACCTGCGCTGGCTGGCCATCAGCAATGGCGGCATGGAACTTCTGGCGGAAGTGCGGGCGGGGCAGGTGTGGCGGTTGATCACGCCGATCTTCATTCATTTCGGGCCGTTGCACCTAATCTTCAATATGATTTGGCTGCGCGATCTGGGGGCGATGATTGAAGTGCGCCAAGGGATGCTCAAATTGGGGTTGATGGTGTTGGTGTTGGGCGTCGCCTCCAATCTTGGGCAGTATTTGATCTCAGGGCCGTATTTTGGCGGGATGTCGGGGGTTCTTTACGGCTTGTTCGGATATATATGGCTGCGCGGGCGGTACGATCCCGCGTCGGGCCTGGCACTCGCGCCGACGACCGTTTGGATGATGTTGGCCTGGTACTTTCTGTGCCTGTTCGGGATCATCGGGAATGTGGCCAACACCACCCACACGGTGGGGCTGGTGCTGGGAGCCTTGTGGGGGGCCGCGCCGATGGGCTGGAATCGTTTGCGGAGGTGAGGGTGGAAACAGAGAAATTCAACCACGGATTTCACTGATTTCACGGATAAGAAATGATGTATGTTGGCTAACGGTGCTCAGCAGGGGAGCGATTAGCCCCCGGTAGGGCGAAACTCCGTTGAGCCTTGACTCGATTTAAAGGGATAAAGTCAAGGCTCAACGGAGTTTCGCCCTACCGGGGAGACTTGCAGGTCTTGGCTTTCTCGCTTCCATGTGCGATCCAGTTGTTGTATATTAGACGAAGGTTCCGTTGATGATGCGCATGTCCAAGAAGTCAATAATTGCAATTGGAGTCGTGATGCTGATGGTGGTCGTTGCGGCCGCCATGCTTCCCGCGTTCATCCGCGCGCGGACCACGCCAGCCGAAATCGGTTGCATCAACAACCTCCGGTTGATTGATTCCGCCAAGCAGCAATGGGCCTTGGAGCAACGCAAGAAGGCCAGCGATACCCCAACGTGGGAAGATATTCGCCCCTATATTGGACGCGGAAGCAATGGGGAATTACCGGTTTGCCACCATGGCGGGACATACACGATCGGTCCGGTTGGCAAGCCACCTACGTGCAGTTACCCCGGAGACATCTTGCCATGATCCCGGAAATTCACCGCACACGCTTGGTTCGTTGGAAATGGAATGAAACCACGGATTGCCTGGATTGCACGGATAAGAAATGACGCGTTTCCCATCCGTGCAATCCGTGAAATCCGTGGTAGGAAATGTTCTCGCAATGGAGAAAAATATGAGCGCCTGGCAAAATTTTAGGAATGCGAGGAAGTCGATTGACGATAAATGGATTGGGGGCGTTTGCGGGGGGTTGGGGGCGGCAACTCCCATACCTTCGTGGATGTGGAGGGCGTTTTTTGTCTTCACTTTCCTGGCTTTTGGCTTTGGATTGTTGTTGTATCTGGTGCTCTGGATTTGTATGCCCATTGGCAAGACACAATAAATGAACACATCCATTGCACGGCTTCGGCATTCTGTTTTCACCTTGATTGGCCTTCTCATGGCGTTTGACGGGGCGGGGCGGGGATGGGCGGCTGACGCGGAAGTGATTTATGGCTTTTCCCGCGATGGTTCGGAGGCGGAGCGCAAACTTGAGGCGGCTTTTCGCGTTCTGCCACAGCCGGAAAATATGCGCCAGTATATGCAGCGCCTGAGCGCGCGGCCCCACCATGTCGGCTCCGCCCGCGACAAGGAGAACGCGGAGTGGATTCGCGCGCAGATGAAGAGTTGGGGATGGGATTCGTCCATCGAATCGTTTGAGGTGCTTTTTCCCACCCCGAAGACGCGCGTGCTGGAAATGACCGAGCCTGTCCGTTTTACGGCGCTGCTGCAGGAGAAGGCCCTGGCGGTGGATCCGACTTCGGGACAGGTCGCGGAACAATTGCCGACTTACAACGCCTACTCCACCGATGGCGATGCGACGGGACTTCTGGTTTATGTCAATTACGGGTTGCCGGAGGATTACAAGGAGTTGGACCGTTTGGGCGTCTCGGTCAAGGGGGCGCTGGTCATGGCGAAATACGGGAAATCGTGGCGGGGCATTAAACCCAAGGTGGCGGCTGAACATGGGGCCATTGGCTGTATCCTTTACTCCGATCCCAAGGACGACGGCTATGCGGTGGATGACGTTTTTCCCGACGGGCCGATGCGGAACAGCAGCGGGGTGCAACGCGGCAGCGTGATGGATTTTCCGTCCACCAGCCCCGGGGACCCGCTGACGCCCGGTTACGGGGCGGTCAAAGGCGCCAAACGGCTCTCGCTCAAAGAGGCCACGAGCATTACCAAAATACCGGTGCTGCCCATATCCTACGGCGAAGCCCAGCCGCTGCTGGCCCAACTCAAGGGACCGGTGGCGCCCGAGGCGTGGGGCGGCGCGTTACCGATCACTTACCACCTGGGGCCTGGTCCGGCGAAGGTCCACCTAAAGCTTGAATTCAACTGGGATATCAAACCCATTTACGATGTGATTTCCCGAATCCCGGGTGGCGCCGCGAGCAATGAATGGGTGATTCGCGGCAATCACCAGGACGGCTGGGTCAACGGCGCCAGCGACCCGCTTTCGGGGCAGGTGTGCCTGCTGGAGGAGGCGCGCGCCCTGGGGCATTTGTCGCAGCAAGGTTGGAAGCCGCGCCGGACCATCATCTACTGCTCCTGGGACGGAGAGGAGCCGATGCTGCTGGGATCCACCGAATGGGTGGAAACACACGCCGAGGAACTGCGCCAGCACACCGTGGCCTACGTTAATTCAGATGACAACCAGCGCGGTTGTTTGAGGATGAATGGGTCGCATATTCTGGAACATTTGGTCAACGGCGTGGCCCGTGAAATTGATGACCCGGAAGTGAAAATGAGCGTTTGGAAGCGCGCCCGGGCCTGCAAAATTGCCGAGGCCGCCAACGCGGCGGAGCGGCGCGAACTGCGGGCGCGTTCCGATCTACCCGTGACGGCGCTGGGGTCGGGCAGCGATTACACGGGTTTTATTGATTTTCTGGGCATCCCGTGCCTGGATTTGACCTTCGAAGGAGAGACCAAAGATGCCGGCGTTTACCACTCCATCTACGACGACTATTACTGGGTCACCCATTTTGGCGACACGAATTTTGCTTATGGCCGGGCCTTGGCGCAGACGGCAGGCACCACCATCTTGCGCCTGGCGGAGGCAGGAGTCATTCCGTACGAGTTTAGCGGCCTTGCCGACGCGGTGGAAAAGTACACCACCGACTTGCAGGGCTTGCTGAAGACCAAACAGGTGGAGATCGAAGAGCAGAATCGGGAGTTGGAGGAAGGCGTTTTTGTGGCCATGTCCGATCCGCGACATCCAAAGCGACCACCGGAAGCGGAAGCGGTTCCGCCGGAATTGAATTTTGCGCCGCTGGAAAACGCGGTCAAAGCATTGGCGGCAGCCGCGAAGCGTTATCAGAAGGCGGTGGCCAAAGCGCAGCCGGGATTGAACGATGCCTCGCAGAGCGTGGTGGCGGAGGAATTGAACCGGGTTCTATTGCGAGCGGAACGCTGTCTGACGGACCCTGCCGGTCTGCCACGCCGGCCGTGGTTCCAGCATTTGCTGTATGCGCCGGGTGTTTATTCAGGGTATGGCGCGAAGACGATGCCGGGAGTGCGGGAAGGCATCGAGATGGGGCGCTACGGCGAAGCGGAGAAGGAAATCGTCCGCGTGGCCAAAGCGCTTGAGGCCGAGACGGCGTTGCTCAATTCGGCCTCGGCGATATTGGACCGGTTTCATCCTTAGATTAGGAGTAGGATTAAGAGGCGGGGCTGGATTGCGCTTGCAACTTTTCTGGGGGAGCGGGTTAATACTGGAGACAATTGGTGGTGAAGCAATCCGGATTATGGCCCAGTTCCAATACAAAGCGCGACGCCGCGATGGCCAAACGGTCACCGGCGTGCTGGAGGTCGCTGATCGCAGCGCGGCCTTGATGCAGATCGAACGGCTGGGGTTGTTTCCCCTGGCGGTGGAATCGCCCAAAGGCGCAGCCGCGGCGGCCGCCGGCCTGGACAATAAGCCCTCGGCCACCGCGGGTTCGTGGACGGAATTCCTGCCGCCGAGCATCCGCCCCTACTTCGTGCGGCAGCGCAAACCCAAATTGCAGGAGTTGGCCACCTTTACCAATCAATTGGCCAATTTGCTCAAATCGGGCATGCCCTTGACGGTGGCGCTCAACAGCATGACGCACCTGGAGACGAAGGGGATTCCCGCGTCGATCAGCCGCCAGCTCAAGCAGGACGTGACCGAGGGCAAGGGGCTGTCGGAGGCGATGGCCAAACAGCCGGTGATTTTTTCCAGCCTCTACATCAACATGGTCAAAGCCGGGGAACAGAGCGGGGCGCTGGTGGAGGTGCTGCGGCGCATGGGGGACCATTTCGAGCGGTTCTCGGAGGTGCAGGCGAAGTTTAAATCGGCCATGATTTATCCGGCGTTCGTGTGCTGCGTGGGCATCGCCATCAGCATTTTCTTCATGACAGTGATGCTGCCCAGCTTCATGAAACTGTTCCAGGGGATGAACATCCAGTTGCCGCTGATGACACGGATGCTCATCGGGCTGAACGATTTTATCAAGCATTGGGGATGGGTGATCCTGGCGGTGATTATCGCCATCGTCATCCTCTTCAACCGGTTCCGCGCCACCCCCAATGGCAGACGGACCATCGACCGATGGAGGATCAGCGCGCCGATCTTCGGCAAGGTGATGCGGCTGCACATCTTCGGGCAGTTTTCGCGCACGCTGTCCACGCTGCTGCACAACGGGGTGCCGGTGTTGACGGCGCTGGAAATCACCGAACAGATCATTTCCAACAGCATCATTTGCGAGGCCATCGCGCACGCGCGGCAGGCGGTGACGGATGGAAAAACGCTGGCGCAACCGCTGGCGAGCAGCAAGGTTTTCCCGCAGTTGATGGTCGATTTAATCAAGATTGGCGAGGATACCGGGGACGTGCCCGGGGCGCTGGCCAATCTGGCGGACACGTACGAGAGCGAATTGCAAATCGCCTTGCGCGTGATGACCAACATGATCGAGCCAGTGATTATATGCGTCATGGCCATGGGCGTCGGTTTTTTGCTGGTCAGTATTTTGTCGGCCCTGTTTGCCATGACGTCCAACATTTCCGCGCGATGAAGAGGAACCGGCATGGGGCGGCGGGGTTCACGCTGATCGAGATCATGATGGTGGTGGCGATTCTCGGATTGACGATGACGATGGGGCTGCCGTCGTTCGTGCGGTCGTTGAAAAGGGAGGGCCTGGGCAAGGCGGAACGCGACCTGGTGCAAGCCTGCCAGGAAGCGCGCCGGGCGGCCATCATGAACAATCAGACGACCTACCTGGTCCTCCGCCCGCAGGATCGCACCTTCAGCGTGCCGGGGGCCTTTGCCTCGGTGGAAATTCCCCAGGACGTGGGCATCGAAACGATAGGGATCAATTTCGTCGAGGTCAAAGGGGATGAGGAGGCGCGAGTGCGGTTCAATCCCAACAGCACGAGCGACGAATTCACGGTGCTGCTGCACGGATCCGGCGGACAATTGCGGGAAATCGACCTGGACATCGTGACGGCGTTGCCCAACGTGAAGAATTTGCGATGAAAACAACCCCTAGCCACCAACCGCCGGAATCAGCGCGCGCCTTCACTCTGATAGAAGTCATGGTGGCGGTGACGATTTTCTTCATGGCCATGTTTGCCATCCTGGGGGTGATGAGTTCCGGCATCCACGCGGCCACCATATTGCGCGGCAGCGGCCCAACCGCCGGCATGGTGGCAGGTCAATACTACGTGACCAATCTCATCGAGGAAGGCAGCGACTCCGGGGATTTCAGCGATATTGCAGGCTACGAGGGTTATCGCTGGGTTTCCGACGCGGAGGAGATTACCAACGGCTTGTTCCAGGTAAGAATTGTGGTAGCCGATCCGCACGGGCATGAAAGTTCGATGTTGGAGGGCCTGTTCTACAAACCGGAGACGGCCAAGCACATGGGCTTGCAACGGCCGCGTTGAAGCATGAGAACCCACCCATCCAACTTGGAGGAGATCAGGGCAGAGCGGCCGCTCTGCGCTACCGGGAAGGGGCGCGAGGACAGGGCCTTTACGCTGATGGAAATTGTCATTTCGATCACGGTGTTCAGCTTCATCATGATCAGCATCCTCGGTTGTTGGAGGTGCATCATCAACGGCACCCGGGTCGCCCAGGACGCCGCGGTGGCGGCGCTGCGTTCGCGGGTGGGGATGAAAGCGGTGGTGGAGGCGTTGACGTGCGCCGAAATCTCCACCAAGAACATTCAGTATTATGGGTTTGTGGCCGACACCAGCGAGAAGTTCGCCTTCTTGAGTCTGGCGGCGCGCCTGCCGGGAGACTTCCCCGGTTCGGGGCTGTTCGGCGACAATGTGATGCGGCGCATCACCTTTGACGTGGAATCGGACGAGAACGGGAAGCAAAACCTGATCATGACGCAATGGCCCTTGCTGGCGGCCCTGGATGACCGGAACACACCCTATACGAACGTGCTGACCCGGGACGTAAACGTGTTCATGCTGGAGTTCTGGTCGAAGGAAAACGGCGAATGGGAGGTGGGCTGGGACCCGACCAACAATTTTCCGCCCATGATCCGTGTGACCTTGGGCAGCGGACACTCGTCCGACAACCCGGACGTGCCCTACACCCTGATCTGTCGAACGGTCGCCATGCCGTCCGTGCCGCATTGAAAACTCACCTCAAACAATCCACTCCGCGCGCCGGGTTCGCCTTGATCCTGGTCATGATCACCATCATCGCCTTGACCGCATTGGTGGCCTCGTTCGTCATCTCCATGAACACGGAGGTGCGCCTGGCCCGTAACGCGGACTACGATGAGGAACTGGAATGGATGGGGCGCAGCGGCATCGAACTGGCCCGCTTCGCCCTGGCCAACAAATGCCCGGAGCAGCAAGCCATCGATTCCTTGAATCAATTCTGGGCCGGCGGCAGCTCGCCATGCAGCAACAACGTCTCGCCCGTCTCCCTCAAAGACTTCCCATTGGGACACGGCCATATTTCCGTCACCATCGTGGACATGGAGCGGAAATGGGACATCAACTATCCGCGCGGGCCGCAAAGGGACGTGCTGCAAAGGGCGCTTTTCATAGTGGGAGTGACCGACGCGGGGCTGGCCTCGACGATTGAGGATTCAATTCTGGATTGGTGCAACCAGAACGGCGCGGCCAGCTTCAGCGGGGCCAAGGACGACTATTACCTGCACCTGGACCCGCCCTATTACTGCAAGGGCGGCCCGATCGATGACTTGTCGGAACTGCTGCTCGTCAAGGGTATTTCGCCCGAAATTTATTGGGGTTCATTTTCGACCAACCACCCTGTTTCCGCTTATCAACAGCATGGAGGAGGAGCGTTTGACCAGCCTGCCAGCGCCCACGGCGGCGGTTTTCGCAACAAGGACGAGCCGGTTTACGAGCACGGCTTGCAGGAATTATTTTCACCCATGGGCGCCAAGCTCAACGTCAACACCGCCTCGGTGCTGGCGCTGCAATTGGTCCCCGGCATCGACGAAAACGCCGCGCAACACATCGTCCAGCAACGCGCCGGGCCGGACGGGGTGGACGGCACCGACGACGACATGCCGTTTATGAACGTCGGCGAGATTAACGGCGCCAACGTCGGCGGCGGGCCTCAACAAGGCATCGCCGCGCAGGGCGTGGGTAATTACCTCGACGTGCATAGCTTTGTTTTTGACGTCCACGTGGAGGCGGAAATCAACGGCTACAAACGGACTTTTCATGGCATCATCAGCCGGGCCGGCCCCGTCGGGCAGCAGCTCAAGTGCGTGAAGTTTTATTGGGAATAGGACGCTGCGGAGCAAACGCGCCCTTGATGTCGGCGAGAGAAACGGCAAAAACACTTCTTGCCACTTTATCCAAAGCCTCGGCCGAACCTGTCAGATGAATCGTTCGATGGACGTGCGACATGCCCGCGCCGGGTGCCAGCGCCGCCGCCGGGGAGGAGGACTCAAGTTCGTAGAACGGGCCGAGCGGTTTGGCGCCGGGCACGGGAGGGCCGTCGTTGTAACTGTTGGCCACGTCGCCGCCGTAGGGTTCGTCCTGGATCGGCAAAAGCGAATTGACGTAATCGGTCACGCCGGCAGGCTGGCTAAACTGCACAATCGTCAGCACCTTGTTGGCTGAGTCGTAACTGCCGAGCACCTTTTTGGCGCGCCGGGGGTTGATGCCTATTTTGGCGCGGAACATGCCGTCAGCTTTGAAATAGATCACATCGTCCTTCACCGCGAGCCGGTCCGAGGAAATGTCGCCAAAGTAAACCGAAACCGCCTTTGCGCCGGGTTCGGATGCCGGCCCGGAATGGATCGGAACAACGACAGTCGTGGCGGGGGAGGGATGGAACTGGCCCAGAATCCAAATGGAAAGCAGGCCGGAGGCCTTTTTCCAGGCGTGGCGGCCGGCGTTGATGATCTTGTTTTCGCTTTGGAAGGCGACAAGTTTGGCGCCTTTGGCCGGTTTGAGTCCCAGTTCTTTCCACGCCACCGCGGGTTCCAGAACCCGCACCACGCGATCTACCTCTACATCGAAACACGCGCCGGAATAATTCGCGAGCGTGAACCGGGCGGCAAATCTCGCGCGGTGGGCCGACCGGCTGACAACCCGATAAGGCATCGTGTCCACGGGTGGAGGAGTGAACCAGTTGGCGAGTTCAAACTTGGCGCCCCTGGCAAAGAAGAGCGAGAACTGCCCCCCTTCCGGCCCGAGCCAGAAACGGTCTTCGCCGCCCACGACGTTGATGTGCGGCTGCGCTTTGCCGGAGGAGATGAGGTTGCGATTGATCCAGCCGAAGCTCAAGCCGCCTTCTCCGCCCGCGGTGCTGGTCATCACCCGGCCCTGCCAGGCTGGCGCGACGGCGATCTTCCCGTGCCCGCTCTTGTTGCTTAACACGATGATGCCGGTGTGCCTTTGGAGAAAAGCGGCATCATCGCCAAAAACTGAATCATAGCTCATGTCCCGGGCAAATTGCCTAAATCACCCAAGCCAGTCAATTCCACTGTGGCGCAAATGCTTGAATTGGGACCGGCCCCTTCTCCTCACTGCAATTTGAAAGGCAGGTCGGCGACGACGGTGTAGAGGTTGGAAAGGGTCTGGGCGGTCGCCTGGTGGCGGCTGTCGGGGCCAAAACGGAAGGTGGCCGCCGCTTGGAAATGATGGATGATGGCGCAGTAATTGTTGTTGGCCATTACGCCCAGTAACTCACCCGATTTGCTCAAGACGAGGTCACCGCTGGACGGATTGAATTTGCCGAACAACCCCTTGAGGGAATTGTGGTCCATTTTCAAATACTGCGGCGCAGTCAGGTCGATCTGGAACTTGCATTCTCCGTAGTAATTTTCGCGGGTGCCGACGACGACGGCGTCCTGAAAAACGTAGGGGTCCCTGGAAAAGTGATAAACCTTGCAGCCCAGGGAGTGCGCCTCGGCCGCCGGGACGGGCATCAAGACGATGCGCGGATCCATAAGGTCAAAGGAAAGCGAGCGGATGGGACAGGTCGAGGAGCCGTGCCGCAAGGTGCCGCGCAATTCCTGCCATTGGGTGCCGGGATTCCACAGCGTCAGAGGCGTGTCCTGGACGTGGCAAAGGGCGAAGATGTTGGTGCCGTCGGTGACCAGGATGAGGTCGGCTTGCTTGTCTTTGGAGGAATCGATGCCGAAGATGCCGGACCGCACGCCGGTAAAACTGGCCAGGACGCGGTTGGTGGAAATGTCCTCGAAAATCATGTTGGGAGTCAGGGGGCGGGTATCGTGGATTTCGCGCGCCAGATCGGAGGACTTGGCGGCCAGGACCTTGACGCCATCGGCCAGGCGGACATTCTCGCGGCGCTGGGCCTCGACTTCCTCTTGAAGTTGGGACATCTGGGCCAGGGCGGAACGGTTGGAGGCTTCGCTCATCTGCAATTGATTGGCCAGGGCCTGGCGGTCGGATTGCATGGACTCGTTGTTCTTCTGTAATTTGGCCAGTTGCTGTTGCAAGGCGGCGGCCTTTTCCGCCTGCTTGCGGGCCTCGGCTTCCATGGCCGCGCGTTGTTCCTTGGTGATGATCGTTTCGACGGTGGTGGCGTGGAGTTGCTCGTTCAAATTGGCGATGTTGGATTGGGCGGCGGTGAATTGGCGCTGCAAATTGGTTTGGGCCTGAGACAATTGCGCGGCCAGTTGCTCCTTGTTTTGGAGTTGACTGCGGGTGCTTTGAATTTGCTGGCTCTGCTCAGTGACGATCGAGCGGGTGCGGCTCAATTCGCCCAGCAACTGGTCACGGTTCCGGCGTTCTTCGACAAGGGCCAGGCGCATGACGTTGCCCAAGTCCTCCTGGTGGCCGGTGACCTGATCGGGCTTGGCGGGGGTTTGCACCAGTTGCGGCGCGCCGGCCTGGCTGACCTTGTTAATATCGATGGTGGAGAAAGCCAGCAGGCTGACCAGGAGGAAATCGCAAATAACGATGAGAATGCTGCGGTTCATGCGGAGGCAGCCAATGGGCGCGTGGCGGACGCAGTCGGTGCGGGCGCGGTGGATTGCATCTCCGCTTCCATGAGCAACTGGCGGCGCACCGGGCGCAGATTGAAGATTTTAAAAATGGAGACGAAGACGACGCCGAAAGCGGTCGAGGAATAGGCGGCCATCAGGCTCCCTTGGATGATATTGAGGGAAACCAGGATGAAACAGACTATGGTTCCGGCGAAGCCGAGGTAAAGGCCGGCATCAAAGAGATGGTCCTCATTTTCGAGCAATTTTAGCTGGACGCGGGCCGGCACCCTTTGACGCCGGATTTCGGCCAGCTTGACCAGGCAGGCGCAGTAAATGAGGGCCTGCAAGACAAAGAACAACAGCAGCGTAATTAAGCTTTTTGGATTCATAAGATTTGATTTGACGATGGGGACGAGGCTCGTGGCCGCGGCGCCGACCGAGGGCAGGCGCAGCCCGAAGGTAAACTGTGCCTTCTGGCTTTCCTGGGCGAGAAACGGCTCGCTCAGAAGCAGGACCACGAGCAAAAAACCCAGGCCAAATAAAATTTCGCGGGCCAGGTGAAATCCGCCCACCCGCAACGGGGCCTCGATTTCCGCCGGCGGCGGACGCGCAAAATGACCCGCCGCAGCCAGCAGAAAACCGCCCGAAATGTAAAAGAACCACTTCACAATCAACGCAAACCACGGCGCGCGCAAGGCATAATCTGAGGCGGGCCGGAAAAACAGCGCCAGCGGCCCCGAAGCCGTCCACCGCTGGCGCCGAGGCGAAACATACAGGCGCTGATGTCGTCGCAGCAGTTCATCGACGCCGTCCCGGCCATAACGCAGACTGCCGGCCAGATCGTGCAGGCCGGTTTGGTTGAAATCGTGGATGTAGGCGGCGACCGGGCCGGGCTTTTGGGAAAGGAGCACAACCGCGAAAAGGGCGGGCAATTGCGGGCCGGCGTTGCGCGCCTGGCTGGCCAGCAGGGCCAATGTTCGGGGATTATCGATGCCGTTGACGAAAAGCGCAAGCTGCCCCCAACTCAGCCGTTGCCCCAGCGACATGATGTCCAGCAGAATCTCCTCCAGCGGCTGGGAGTTCGCGCCAGAAACGGCGGAGGCGGCGCCCTCCACCACCGCATCGCGCAAGCCGGGGGCCAGAAGGTTGTCAGCCAGCAAAAGGCCGCAGACGGAGACAGCGGTGTCAAATGCCTGCCCGGAAGCAGAAGACGACGGCGAAAAGAGGACCGTGTTGGTCACATCGCGGACGCGAAGTAATTCGCGCACCGCGGGAGAACCCGTGGCCTCCAAATGCGTCAGCGCCCGCTCCCGATTCTCCAGGCGGATAAGCAACACCGTCACCGGCGTGGAATTTGTGGCCGTCGGCCCGCCGGGAAAGAGAGGCTCGCTTTCGGTTCGAGTGGCCAGGGATGAGGCCAGCTCGCCTGTCCAGCGAACCTTTTCATCCTGCGCGGCTTGCAAGATCAAACGCGCGGCGTCCGTCTTATGAGCGCGTTCCAGGGCCACGCCGCGATCGACGAGAGAAGGGCCGCCTTCGCCCGCGCGTTGCAGGACGGAGGCATCGACGGCGCGCAGATGCACGGGCACCAGCCAGCCGCACAGCAGCATCAAACCCGCGAAGGCGATGCACAAGCCCACCCACATCCAGCTATTTGTGTCTCTATTCACGCACCAGTATAGACTACAGACTATAAACTATAACGTACGAAAAGCCACTCTGATTTAGACGGCAGGCCGTTTCCGGTTGTTCAATCAGCGGGACTGTGGCCTCAGGGCGAGCTGATGCGGTAGAAACGGCGGATGTTGCCGGCTGGCATGGGTTCGCTGAAAAAGAACAAACCATTGCTGAGGCTGAGGCTCTGGAGCGGAGTCCATACGGGGCTGGCCAAATTCGTGCAGGCTTCGACCACAATGGGTATATTGGAAGTGCCGGTGATGTTGAATCCAAAATGGCCGTTGGAAACGCCGAAACTGCCGTCGCCGGTTTGAATGAGCGGATTCCACAGCACGGCCGGAACGCCGGTATTGGTGGAAAAATCGTACCAGCCTATTGTGTCCGGCAAGTAATAGACGGTCACGGGGTCGTTGGCGGTGAAGGAACTGAACACGGATGAAACCGCGACCGGAGCATTGCCTTGGAAGAAAACGCTGGCCAGGCTCGTGCAGTCAAAAAACGCCGCGCCGCCGAGGTTGGTCACGCTGGCGGGAATCGTCACGTTGGCCAGGTTGAAGCAATTCCAGAAGGCATAAGGCTCAATGCCCGTGACGCCGTTTAGAATGGTGACGCGCGCCAGGCTGTAGCAGCCAAGGAACGCACTCTGCGCGATGTTGATGACGCTGCCCGGAATGGCCACGCTGACCAGGCTGGAGCAGCCATCGAACGCCCCCTGCCCCACGTTGGTGACGCTGCCGGGAATGGCGACGCTGGCCAGGCTGCTGCATTCGTCGAAGGCGTAGGCGCCGATGCTGACGAGGCCGTTGGTCAGCGCGGCATTGGTCAGGCTGCCGCAATAAGAGAAGGCATCCTGGCCGAGATTGGTGACGCTGCCGGGTATCGCGATGCCCGCCAGGTTGTAGCAGAAATTGAACGCGTAATCGCCGATGCTGGCGACGCCGTTGGAAATGGTCAGGGCGGCCAGACCGTAGCAGTCCAGAAACGCGCTGGTTCCGATATTGGTGACGCTGCCGGGAATGATGACGTTGGTCAGGCTGGAGCAGCCACCGAAGGCGTAGTCCCCGATGTCGGCAACCCCGTTGGAAATGGTGAGGCCGGCAAGATTGGAGCAGCCATCAAAGGCATCCGACCCGATGCTGATGACGCAGTCAGGAATCGTGACGTTGGTCAGAGCCGCGCCAACGAAGGCGTTGGTCCCGATGCCGGCAACCGTCAGGCCGTTGATCTTGGCGGGAATCGCCACCACCCCGCCAAGCCCGGCGTAGGCGGTGATGGTAACGGAATCGCCGGCATTGGTGTCGTAATAGTAGGGGGCGGAAAAGAATTCGCCCTGAGCGGGAACTGCCGTCGGCACGCCCAACAGCATCCAGCCCAAAAGGAAGTGCCATCCATTTATCGAACCATTCACGGTTCCCGTTTTCACCTTCTAATTTCGTTGATTCCGCTAATTGTGCAACCGTGAGATTGGCGTCAAGCGGCTAAAACGGCCGGAAACTGCCTTCCCAACCAGCCCGGAAAAATGAAAGAATTTCAAATTAAGGCAGTACCAAGTGAACCTCTGGATTGACACCGAGGGCGGGGTTTGTTAGAAGGTTTGTCATTATGAAAAACGCCACACGAACGCGGTCTTGGATGGCATCGTCTTTCCTGCTCTGCCCGGCCCTGATGGCGGGGCTTTTGCTTCTGCCGGCAACGGCCGGGGCGGAAGGATTGCGCGCGGGCGCGGCCCGGATTGATGTCACCCCGGCGCAACCGGTGTTGATGGCCGGCTACGCCATGCGGACCAACCTCTCGCAAGGGGTCCACGATCCCATATCGGCCAGGGCCTTGGCCTTTGAGCAAGACGGCGCACGGGTGGTGTTGGTCTCGCTGGACAATTGCGGCTTTTACAACGACACGGCCGATCCATTGCGGGCGGCGATTCTCGAAGGGTCGGGCCTCAAACCTTCCGAACTTTTTCTTTGCGCCATCCATACCCATAGCGCGCCGACGCTGATGCTGACCACGAATCACGGCCCGGCCGCCAATGTCGAATACACGAAGGACTTGGAGACAAAACTGGCCACGGTGGCGCGCACGGCCCTGGCACATTTGGCCCCGGTGGAAATTGGCGCCGGCTCCGGCGCTTCGCCCGTGGGCGTCAACCGCCGGGAACCAGTGCCGCAGAGCAACGGCCGGACCAAGATCGTGCTGGGACGAAACCCGATGGTCATGACCGACCGGGAGGTGCAGGTGTTGAAGGTGGTGCGCGCGCAAGGCGGGGAAGTGACCGCCGCGCTTTGGGATTATCCTTCGCACAGCACTTCGCTGGGACAGAGGAACATGCTGGTGAGCGGAGACATTCACGGCATGGCTGCGCAGTTCATGGAACAGTATCTGGGCCAGGGCGCGGTGTCGCCGGAGTTTGCCGGAGCTTCGGGGGACATTGATCCGTGGGTGCGGGTGCAGCCCGAATTTAAGACCGACCGCGGCTGGGTGCCGGAGCCGGTCTTGCTGGCCACCCTCCTGGGTGAAGAAGTGGCGCGGGTGTGTGATAAAATCTCCCCCAGCATCACGAATTGCCCAATCAAGACCGCCTTCAAAACCATCGAACTGCCCCGCAAGCTGCGAGTCCAGGATTCCGATGCGGAAGCCGAGAGTTCCAAGTTCAACATCACGGTGGCTCGGCTGGGCGGCGTTGCCTTTGTCGGCCTGGGGGGCGAAATCTTCAACGATTTTGGCAAGAGGATCAAGGCCGGCTCTCCCTTCCAGACCACGTTTGTCCTGACCCATTGCAACGGGGCGGCCGGTTATTTTCCCACGCAGGAGAGCTTTCCGGCAGGGGGTTATGAAGTCGAGAGCAGCCGCTTCACGGCGGGCGCGGGCGAGAAGATCGTGGCGGAGGCGTTGCGCATGCTCAAGGAACTTCAGTAGAAATGGAATTTTGAACAAACTGGCGTTGTATTAGTCAGAATTATGCAAACCGCCGCCGACCCCGGCAGCGGAGCGGAGTTTTACAAATGATAAAAGTTGAGAACTTAAGCAAGGCCTTCGGCCCCAAAGTGGCCGTCAATCGCGTTTCCTTCACGGTGGAACGCGGCGAAGTGCTGGGATTTCTCGGGCCTAACGGCGCCGGAAAATCCACCACCATGCGCATGATCACCGGCTTCATCCCCGCTTCCGAGGGGCGCGTGGCCGTCGGAGGGTTTGACATGGCCATCGATCCCATCCCGGCCAAACGGCTCATCGGCTACCTGCCGGAAAATGCCCCGGCTTACACGGACATGACGGTGGAGGGCTTCCTGGGATTCGTGGCGGAACTGCGCGGATTGCACGGGGAGGCCAGGAAGAAGGCCGTTCGCCGCGTGGTCGAGATGTGCTTTCTGGAATCGGTCCTCTATCAAAGCGTGGATACCCTCTCCAAAGGCTACCGGCACCGGACCTGTTTCGCGCAAAGCATCCTGCACGACCCCGAGGTGCTGGTGCTGGATGAACCGACCGATGGTCTGGACCCCAACCAAAAGCACGAAGTGCGGAGCTTGATCCGCCGGATGGGGGAAAGCAAAGCGATCATTTTTTCGACGCACATCCTGGAGGAAGTCGAGGCGGTGTGTTCGCGGGCCATTATCATTGACCGCGGCCAGATTGTGGCCAACGGCACGCCACAGGAATTGAAGCAGAAATCCGACGTGGCCGGGGCCGTGCTGCTAGTGGTGCGGGGCGTGGCCGGGGCGCAATTGGTGGAGAGGCTGGGAGCGGTGCCCAACGCGCGGCGCGCGGCCATTGTGCGGGAGGAGAAGGGAAAGGTCTGGGCGCGCATCTATGCCAGGGGCGAGAACCGCAACGGCGAACTGGCCCGCCAGGTCCTGGCGGCGGCCGCCGCCTGGCAAGTGGAGGAATTGCACACCGAGGAAGGCCGGTTGGACGAAGTCTTCCGCAGTATTACTTTGCCTGAAACCGATAACGCAGCCAAAAAATGAATTCCATCAGCAACATCAAAGCCATCATCAAACGGGAGCTGGCCGGGTATTTTTCCTCGCCGGTCGCTTATGTGTTTATCGTCATTTTTCTTTTGTTGATGGGATTTTTCACTTTCATGGCAGGGGGATTTTTCGAGCGCGGGCAGGCCTCGCTGGAAGGTTCGTTTTTCATGTGGCACCCGTGGCTTTATTTGTTCCTGGTGCCGGCGGTGGGCATGCGCCTGTGGGCCGAGGAGCGGAGGGTGGGCACGCTGGAACTGCTGCTCACGCTGCCCATCACCGCCTGGCAGGCCATCGTCGGAAAATTCCTGGCCTCGTGGATATTTTTGTTCCTGGCCTTGTTGCTGACTTTCCCGGTGGTCATCACCATCAATTACCTTGGCTCGCCCGACAACGGCGTCATCTTCGCGGGCTACGTCGGCAGTTTTCTCATGGCGGGGGCGTATCTGGCCATCAGTTGCATGACGTCGGCCATGACCCGCAACCAGGTGGTCAGCTTTATTTTGTCGGTCGTGGGCTGCCTGTTTCTGGTGCTGTGCGGATTCCCGCCGGTGACCAACCTGCTGACGCGCACGGATTGGCCGTGGCTGGTCAACACGGTGGCGGCCTTCAGCGTCATCACGCATTTTGAGTATTTCACCAAAGGGGTGCTGGATTCGCGGGACGTGATTTTCTTCCTGTCCGTGATCGGGTTTTCCCTGTTCACCACCGGCGTGATCCTTCGCAGTCACCGCGCCGGTTAACCCCTTTTTGAGAGAGCAAGTCATGAAGCAGAAAAATATCGAAACATTCCTATACTCGACAGCAGGTGTCGCGATCATGCTGGTGGTCCTGCTGGCCTTTTACGTGGTCACCAGCGCCTGCAAGGACCGCGTGGACCTGACGGCGGAAAAGGCCTTCACGCTCTCGCCGGGCACGAAAAGAATCCTGGGCAAGCTGGATTCGCGCGTGACCCTCCGATTTTATTGCACCCAAGGCGGCAACGCCATGCCACCCGGCTTGCGCACCTACGCGCAACATATCGAGGATTTGCTGGCGGAATACCAGCAGAACGGCAAGGGCAAGATCGTGGTGCAGAAATTCGATCCCCAGCCCGATTCGGACGCCGAGGACTCGGCGCGCCTGGATGGGGTGGAAGGGCAAGCGACGGCGCCCTTTGGCGGCGAGAAGGTCTATCTGGGCCTGGTCGTGAGCATGTTGGACCAGAAAGTGGCCCTGCCCTGGCTGCCGCCGGAACGGGAGAAGTTGCTGGAATACGACATTTCCCGCTCCATCGCCCGGGTCGTCAATCCCACTCCCGCCGTCATCGGCTTGATGAGCGCGCTGCCGGTCTTCGGCGCGGAGCCGAATCCGATGATGCAGCGCATGGGGCAAGCCGCGACCGAGCCGTGGACTTTCGTGAGCGAACTGAAAAAGGACTTTACCGTGCGCGAGATTCCGATGACGGCCACCAAGATTGACGACGACATCGGCGTCCTGATGGTGGCCCATCCGCGCGAAATCAGCGAGGCGACGCAATATGCCATCGACCAATTCGTCCTGCGCGGGGGCAAACTGCTGGCCTTCCTGGACCCGCACGCCTACTTCGATCAAAAGCACGACCAAATGGCGCAGGTGCTTGGGGAAAGTTCGGGCCAATCATCCCTGCCTATTTTGCTCAAAGCCTGGGGCTTGGAAATGGACATGAACAAGGTCTTGGCGGACATGACCTTCGCCGGCCACAACCCGCAGAGCGGCATGGCCATGCCCACCGTGCTGATGGTCAACAAGAGCGGCATTAACGCCGATGACATCGTCACCAGCCAGATCGACAACCTCGTCCTGCCCTTTGCCGGCGCCTTTACCGGCAAACCGGCCGAGGGTTTGAAGGAAACCGTGCTGGTGCATGCCTCGCCCGAGTCGCAACTGGTCGAGGGCGTCACCGCCAGCATCGGGGCGGAGCAAATTCTCAAAGACTTCAAGGCGGCGGGTGTCAATTACGCGATGGCGGTGCGTCTGACCGGCAAATTCAAGACCGCCTTTCCCGACGGCCCGCCCAAACCGGCCAAGGACGACAAAGCGGAGGGCAAGGACCAGTCCAAGGAACCGCAATTGAAGGAATCCAAAGCCGATGGCGTGGTTATTTTGGTCGGCGACAGCGACATGTTGAGCGACCAAGTCTCGGTGTCGGTGCAGAATTTCATGGGCTACCGGCTGGTGCGCCCGATGAACGGCAACCTTAACCTGGTGCAGAGTTTCGTCGAACAACTGGGCGGGGACAGCGATTTGATCAGCCTGCGCAGCCGGGCCAGTTTGAACCGTCCGTTCACCCGTTTAAAAGAGATGGAAGCCAAAGCCGGACGGCAATGGGAGGACAAGGTCAAGGAGCTTGAGGCCAGGAAATCGGAGACCGAACGCAAGATCAGCGAAATGCAAGCCGCCAAGGCCGGCGCCGACCAGAAGTTCATCCTCTCGCCCGAACAGCAAAAGGAACTGGCAAATTATCGGAAAACGGTGGCCGAGGCGAGCAAAGACCTGAGAACGACGCAGAAGCAATTGAAGAAAGACACCGACTCGCTCGAATTTTGGACCAAAGTCATTAACATCGGCGCCATGCCGGTCCTGGTCGCCGTCACCGGCATCGTCCTGGCTCTCTACAAACGCAAACGCACAGCCGCAAAATGAATCGCAAACAATTGATCCTCCTTTTGGCAGCCCTGGCTATTATCGGCGGGGCGGGTCTGGTCCTGCTCCAGCGCCACCAGCAATCGTGGACCGAATCCGAAGCGCAGATTGGGCAGAAACTCTTCAAGAATTACCAGGTCAACGACGTCGCCGCCATCCACATCAAGGGGGACAACGACTTGACGCTGGAGCGCAAAGACGATGGCTGGCAAGTGCGGCAGCGCGGCGGCTATCCCGCCAATGTCACGCAGATCCGGGAATTGTTGCTCAAGATGGGCGATTTGAAAGTCGTGCAATCCGATCCGATTGGCGCGTCGCAATTAGCGCGCATGCAATTGGCCGCTCCGGGCCAGGGCGCAGCTTCGGCTGTCCTGCTGGAACTCCAGGACGCCAAGGGCAAGCCGCTGCACTCTTTGCTGCTGGGCAAAAAACACCTGCGCGAATCCGAGCGGCCCGCTCGCATGCCCTACGGCGGGGAGGCTTTCCCCGACGGCCGCTATGTCATGCTGGAGAGCGACCCAAAAACAGTCTTGACGATTTCCGACGCCTTGACCAGTGTCGATCCCAAGGCGTCCGACTGGCTGGACAAGGACTTTTTCAAGATCGAAAAGCCGCGCTCCATTGCCTTCGTCTCCACCAACGCGACCAACTCCTGGACCGTGTCGCGCGAGAGCGAATCCGCCCCCTGGGTGCTGGCGGACCTCAAACCCGGCGAGGTGCTCGATACCAATAAAGTTTCCTCGCTCTCCAGCACGTTGAGTTATCCGAGCTTCGTGGATGTTGCCTCCAACGCCGCGGGCATGGACAGTCCCCTGACCGTCACCATTGCAACCTTCGATCATTTCACTTACACGCTCAAGATCGGCCACAAGACGCCCGAGAACTCTTACAACCTCAACTTCGCCGTCACCGCCGACATTCCTGCCGCGCGCACGCCCGGCAAGGACGAAAAGGCGGACGAAAAGGCAAAGTTGGACAAGGAATTTAATGATCAAACCAAACAGTCACAGGACAGGCTCAAGAAAGAGCAGTCCCTGGCGCATTGGACGTATTTGGTCAACAATTGGCTGGTGGACCCGCTCATCCGCGACCGCGCGCAATTGATGGTGGAAAAGAAGACGGAGACAAAAGAGCCTGCCGCCACAAGTGAATCCAGCCCCACCCCTGAACCGGTCGCCCCGGAACTCATCCCCACCTTGCCGCAATAAGGGGCTGGTCCGCTACGCGGCCAACCCGGGGCTGAATGATGGAATCCCATTGGGATTCCGCCTTCCTTAAGTTCGTCGCCATAATACGGCTCATTGCCGACCATCGCATCAAACGCGTGCTGGCGAAGAAGGAATGAGTGTTCCCCATTTATCCCAACGGGATAAAAATCACTCAGCCCAGGGTTGCGAGGCACGAGCTACCCTGGGGGAACAAACACAGAATTCATCAACCCTGCAAGGGTTTAATCAATCCCATCTGGTGACCCCGGGTGGACACGGGTGGCTGTCGCGTTAGATTAAAGGGTGGAAAAGAACCGGCTTGAAGCCTTCAGCGACGGCGTGCTGGCCATTATCATCACCATCATGGTGCTGGAGTTGAAGGCGCCTGACACGACCAGCCTCGCCAGCCTTAAGCCCGTGCTGCCGGTGTTCTTGAGCTACGTGCTGAGTTTCGTTTACGTCGGCATCTATTGGAACAACCACCACCACATGTTCCATTCCACCCGGCACGTTAGCGGGGGCATTTTGTGGGCGAACCTGCACCTGCTGTTCTGGCTCTCGCTTTTTCCGTTCACCACCGCTTGGGTGGATGAAAACCACCTGGCGCCGACCCCGACCGCCGTCTATGGCTTGGTGCTGCTGATGGCCGCCATGGCCTATTATATTTTACAGCGTGCCATCATTGCCCAACAGGGGCGCGATTCCCTGCTGGCGAACGCGATAGGGAAGGATTGGAAAGGAAAACTATCGCCGCTGTGCTATCTCATCGCCATTCCACTGGCGTTCGTCAGTTCGTGGATTGCCAATGGCTTGTATATGTTCGTCGCCTTGATGTGGCTCGTTCCCGACCGTCGCATCGAACGCGTGCTGGCGAAGAAGGAATAATGTCCCTTGGCGAAAACCGCCGGGCGGATTATGCTTCACAAGGTCAGTATCGGTCTGTTTTGCCTTTGTCATCGGTTAACGATTTATGCAACCGGCTTCCGCCATCCGCAAGGTCGCATTTCTCGGCGATTATTTGCCCAGGAAATGCGGCATCGCCACGTTCACGGCGGACTTGCGCGGGGCGGTCGCGGCGGAGTATCCGGGGATGCAATGCCCCGTGGTGCCGGTTAATGATATTGCGGAAGGATACGAGTATCCGGCAGAGGTGCGGTTCGAGATTATGGAGCAGGACTTGCCGTCGTATTTGCGCGCGGCCGATTTCCTGAACATCACCGAAGTGGATGTGGTTTGTTTGGAGCATGAGTTCGGCATTTTCGGAGGGCCGGCGGGGAGTCACGTGCTGGCGTTGCTGCGCGAACTGCAAATGCCCATCGTCACCACGCTGCACACCATTCTGCGCGAGCCTAACGCGGAGCAGCGCCGGGTGATGCGGGAGTTGGTCCGGCTTTCCACCCGGCTGGTGGTAATGAGCGAACGGGGGCGGGAATTTTTGCGCGATATTTATCAAGCGCCGGCGGCGAAGGTGGATCACATTCCGCACGGCATCCCGGACATGCCATTCGCGGAGTCGAATAATTTCAAGGATGAATTCGGCGTGGCGGGCAAGCAGGTATTGCTGACCTTCGGATTGCTCTCGCCCAACAAAGGCATCGAGTATGCGTTGCGCGCGTTGCCGGAAATCACCCGGCAGTTTCCCAAGATGGTTTACATCGTGCTTGGGCAGACCCATCCCAATTTGCTGCGCGAGGAGGGCGAAAATTACCGTCTCAGCCTGGAGCGGCTGGCCAAAGACCTGGGTGTGCAGAAGCACGTCGTCTTCTTCAATCGTTTCGTCGAGCTGGAGGAATTGATGAGGTTTATCGGCGCGGCCGACATTTACCTCACGCCGTATCTGACCGAAGCGCAAACCACCTCGGGCACGCTGGCTTACGCGTTTGGATCGGGCAACGCCGTGGTGTCCACCCCTTATTGGCATGCGGCGGAATTGTTGTCGGCGGACCGGGGCAAGCTTGTGCCCTTCCGCGACGCCAAGGCCATTGCCGGCGCGGTGGTGGAATTGCTGCGCGACAAACCGTTGCGCCACTCGATGCGCCAGAACGCCTACAAACTGGGGCGGGAAATGGTCTGGAGCCGCGTGGCGCGACTCTACGCGAAGTCGTTCGAGCAGGCGCGGCAGGACCATAGCTTCGTGGGCCGGAAATCGTCACCCATCAAGACGCTGGATGAACAGCCCGGCCTGTTGCCGGAGTTGAAGCTGGATCATCTGTTTCGGATGAGCGATTCGACGGGCATTTTTCAGCACGCCAGCTTCACGGTGCCCAATTTCTCTGAAGGCTATTGCACGGACGACAATGCCCGGGCTTTGGCCTTGGCCTTGATGCTGCATAAATTGGGGCATGTTTCGGCGCCACTGAACGCGCGCGCCGCCACCTACGCGGCCTTTCTCAACCACGCCTTTGACCGCCAGCGCGGACGCTTCCGCAACTTCATGAGTTTTGACCGGCGCTGGCTGGAGGATGTCGGCTCGGAGGACTGCCAGGGCCACGCTCTTTGGGCGCTGGGGTTGTGCGTGGCGCAGTCGGGCCAGGGCAATTTTCAAATGCTGGCGACGCAGCTCTTCGAGCAGGCGCTGCCGGTGGCCGCTGAATTCTCCTCGCCGCGCGCGTGGGCCTATACGCTGGTCGGCATTGACGAGTATCTGAGCCGTTTCAACGGTGACCGGCGCGCGAGCCAGATTCGCGATGCGCTGGCCGCGCGACTCATGCAAAGATATGCCGATGCCGCCACCGACGACTGGCATTGGTTTGAAGATGTCGTCTCCTACGCCAATGCCAAGTTGCCGCACGCGCTCATTCTGAGCGGACGCTGCATGAACGCCGCGCCGATGCTGGAGACCGGACTCAAAGCTTTGCGCTGGCTGGTGCAGGTGCAGACCTCGCCAACCGGCGCATTCCGGCCCATCGGCTCCAACGGATTTTACCGGCGCGGCCAGGAACGCGCGCAATTCGACCAACAGCCCATCGAGGCGCAAGCCACGGTCTCGGCCTGCATCGAAGCGTATCGCGCCACGAACGACATGTTTTGGGTGGCGGAAGCGCGCCGGGCGTTCGAGTGGTTCCTGGGTCGAAATGATCTGGGCCTGGCGCTTTATGACGCGGGCACCGGCGGTTGCCGCGACGGCCTGCACGTGGATCGGTTGAGCCAGAATCAGGGGGCGGAATCCACGCTGGCTTTTTTGCTGGCGCTGGCTGAAGAATGGGCGCTGCAAAATATCCTCACCAGTTTCAACGAACCCACCGTAGAGTAAAAGCCCTTGTCCATACCGGACGGAAAAATAAATTCATGACCCCACGCTTACCACCCACTCTCCACGCCAAACGCATCGGGCCGACGATCACCCCGGATCGTTCACGGGTGCTGATGCGCCCGTTTCGTCCCACCACCGACGACATCGCGGCGCGAATCATCAAGCGGGTCATGACGCTCTCGGACGAGCAAGCGGCCAGGTTGGAGGGCCAGGTGCTGGGCGAATTCGGGGACCGGCACGAGCAGGTGGAAACGATTTTCCGCAAGCGATTTGAACAGGTGAAAATCGATTTCAAACTCACGGCCCAGCTATCGCCACAGCAGCAGATGCTCATCGGCGCCTACTTCACCCATGAGTATTCGCCCGAATCGGCGGCGCTGTTCAATCCGTCCATTGTGCCGCACCCCGACCAGTCGGGACTGCCGCGGGGCGCGTTGCGTTTCATTCTGAGCCTGCGGGCCACGGGGGAGGGACACATTTCCTCCATCACTTTCCGCACGGGCATCGTCAGCGCGCAGAATCGCATCACGCTCACCCCGCCCGTGCCGTTTGCGACGGAGCCGGAGCGGGTGCCCAATGCCGCTTACGACAAGGCGTTGTTCGCCAACAAATTGCAAGAGGCGGGCGTGCAAAACGAATTCTGCCGCCGCGTGCTGGACCAGTTGCCCGAAAATTTCACGCTCAAAGAGCTGCGCCAGGTCCTGGTGGCCTCGGGACTCACTGCCGACACCTCCGACGCCACGGCGGCGCGCGCCGCGCGCGGCATCCTGTTGCTGGCGGAATCAAATTACGAAGTGAACTTCGCGCCCGAGAGCCGCGTTTCGCAACGCGTCCTTTTCCCGTCCGCGCCCAGCCAGAGCAACGGCATCGAAGACGCCCGCTTCGTCCGCTTCCAGCAGGCGGACGGCAGTTTCACCTACTACGCGACCTACACCGCCTACGACGGCAAGATCATCCTGCCGCAATTGCTGGAGACGCCGGACTTCATCCATTTCAAATTCAACACGCTGAACGGCCCCGCCGTGCAGAACAAGGGCATGGCGCTCTTCCCGCGCCAAATCAACGGCAAGTACGTGATGCTCTCGCGCCAGGACGACGAGAATATTCTGCTGATGTTCTCGGACAACGTCCATTTCTGGCAGACACCGCAATTGTTGCTGGCGCCGGCGCAGCCGTGGCAATTCATCAAGATCGGCAATTGCGGCTCGCCCATTGAAACGGAGGCGGGCTGGCTGGTGTTAAGCCACGGGGTGGGCGCGATGCGGAAGTATTGCCTGGGCGCGTTCCTTCTCGATCTGGCCGACCCCTCGCGTGTCATCGGGCGTCTGCGGGAGCCATTGCTTTCCCCGAACGAAACCGAACGCGAAGGTTATGTTCCGAACGTCGTTTACACCTGCGGCGCGCTGCTGCACGGGCGCGAACTTATCATCCCCTACGCGATGAGCGACTCGTCCACCAGCTTCGCCACCGTGGACCTGGATGAACTGCTGGCCGCGATGGAGTGAGACGCGCGCCGCCAAATCATCTTTGATGCTCTGACGCCATTCTCACTTCAATTCGACCACCTCCGCCGCGCGCAAGGTGACCGGTCCCAACAGTCCGGATTCCAACAGCGCATCGCCTTTTTTCCAGTGATGCCAGGTCGTAAAGGTGACGCGGCCATTGGGGCTTGATTTTCCGGCCAGCAACCACTTTGGCCATGCCTTCAATTGGCCTTCTTTCCATTCGCAATCCGCCGCAAGTTGTTCGTCGCCGATAAGCCGGTTGGGCCAGAGATTGGTGACCTTGATTTCAACCTTGTTGGTTCCGGGCTTCGCAACGGCAGTTATATTGACTCTAAATGGCGGTTTCCACAGGATGCCCAAGGATTGGCCGTTGACGGATACCTCGGCGAAATTCCGGACCGCGCCCAGGTCGAGCCAAATTTCGCGGCCGGGACCTTGAAACGCGGATGGGATATCCATCTCCTTGAAATAGGTTGCGGTGCCGGAAAAATATTTCACGCCCGCATCGCCGCTCTCAGTCCAGGATTCAAGACGGTCCAAGGCGATGCTGGCGGGAGCATTCCAGCCCGGCGGAAAACTGAGCTGCCAGGGGCCGGAAATGGCAAGAGGCGCCGTTGCGGAGGAGCAGTCCAGGGAACCCTTGCGGCCGGAGGCCCATGTAAAATCGATTTTCTCCGGCGCCCAGGAAAGCAGCCGTGTCCGACCATCAGGGGCCGAGACCAAATCAAAGGTCCGCGCCGCATGGCCCGACCAGGCGTCGTCCGGGAGGGCGAGCGTTTCATTTTCCTGAACTACCGCGTGCTTCACTTCGCTGTCCAATGAGTAATCGACACGCAATTCCTTCGAGGCGTGTTTGGCCGGATCGCCGCCGGCGAGAGTGTCGCCGGCAGTGATGCTCAAATGGCCATGGTGAACCTTGCCGGCCAGTTTCCCGGTCACATCCACGCGGTTTGGACGCCTCTCAGCCGCGAAGACGCCATAGACGGCCTTGACCACCTCGATGCCTGGCGTGAAGTTGAAGGCCGTGCCTTCTGCCGCAACGGCGGTTCGATGCGCGCCCTTGTCGATGAATTCGACGCGTAATTGCTTGGCAGCTCCTGGGGCGGGATCCTCCACCGCCAGGTCTCTGTCCACCATCACCTTGCTCGCGCCATCCTCGACTTTGGACTTGATCCAGGGTGTCACGTCAATTTGTCCCTTCGCGAAGGAACCATAAACGGCCTTGATGATTCGCAGTTCCGGCGATTTTGACGTGGACCGCGGGCCGGCTTTGACGGCGACAAGATGATCGCTTTGAGATGTTCCACGGAAGACCACAAACATCGAACCCGCCGGATCCAGCGAAAGGGTCACGACGGTTCGTCCGCCCTGCTCGCGCCAAAGGGGAGCCGGCATAATGCCGCCGGTTTCAGGATTCCACAGCTCCGGCGTCTTGCCGGTTACTCGAAAGATGCAATCGATTGTTTCGGACTGCTTCCGTTGATTGGAGACGAAATAGATGTCAGACTCCCCATCGCGGCGATGAATAAACGCGAGGCGCACTCCACCGCGCGGCGGGTATTCAAAATCCGGCCTGACTCCAAGCTCGGAGAACACGCTCTCCATGGGCCGGCCCCAAAATACTTTCCCGCTCTTGAAGGCATGTTCCGTGATGCGCTGGCCATCGCAGTTTCCCCAAAGCTCCGAGGCCAACTGTTTTACTTCGACATCGCACTTGGGATAATCCTCCAGGCTCGGAGAAATCCGGGGCGGAGCGCCGACAACGGCCAGGCCATCCGCCACAAATTGGCGCACTTGACGCAGCACCGCCGGCCGCATCTCGCGATCTGACGGCGGCAGGATTAACCCCCGATATTGGATGCCGCTTTCCAGCCTCAAACAGCCGTCTTTGACCGTGGCGTGGTGCAGCAAAACTTCGGCATCGACGGCATCCCATGCATAACCCGATGGCAGCGCGGGTTTGCCAGCACGCAGTTCGACTGGGGCGCTCTCGCCGCCATAATAAGCGGCGTCAGCCACGAAACGCCCTTGCTGAAGGAGAAATTGAGAACGGGCGACGTATTGCAGCCAGGCGCGGCCCTGTTCCCACCACGTGCTGGTGCGATCAAAATGAGTGCCCCATTGCCCCATCGTCATCCCCGGCCAGCGGTCGGCCCAAGGTTGCATGGCGTAGCGGTGGAAGATGAAACGGTTGATGCCTTGACAGAACACCAGATCCCCCAGCGTTTTCAGGCTGTACGGATCATCCAGCCAGCGCCCATGCGCGGCGGCGGGCCTGCCAGTAAAGGATTCCGCCCCGATAATTCTCTGACCGTATATGTGGCCGATGGACGAGGCCAGCTTCACGGATGGCTCCGGCTCGGTGCCGACCCAAAACTCACCCATCGGGATGTCCGCCTTCGCCCCACATTGGAGCGAGTCGAACGGTCCGGTGTAAGGCTCGAAATCGGCGGTCAAGCCATGTTGATGACAAAGTTCCTGAAAATGCCCGTAGTAATTGTCGGCGAACAAATCGGCGATCGTGCGCCGCATGTCCCATAAAAATCGTTCCGAGATTTCCGGGCTATCCACTACCCGGCCCGTGAGAGCCGGAAGATACAGCAACGGATCGTAACCGCGGCGTTTGATAAATTCCGTCCGAAATGCCGACGTCCAGTTCTGGCCGCCGACTTCATAACTGTCAATCAGAATCTGATTCAGCGCCTTCCCGGCCCCGGCCTTCGGACCGGCGTCGTCGAGCAGCTTTTGGACGAACCCGGCCCAATGCGAGTCCAGCGCTTCCTTGCTGAACTTGTCGCATTCCAGGCCCCGGCCTTCGTTGGGCGCGGGATGGTTCTTCTGCCCGGTGGGGGTGTAACCGAGGCGCAGAATCGTCCAATGTCCCGCGGGAACCTGCCAGTCAAGGTGGCCGTTCGATTCAAGTTGCGATGTCAAATCAACAATGTCGGACTGCCGCACGACCCGCCCGGCGGTCTTTGCGGATTCTGGCTGGGAAAAGGCGACTATCTTGCCGTTGGCCCCGTTCTTGGCCTCAATGTTGTCAATGACGAGCGGAAGGCTCGAAGCAACCGCCGCTTGAGCGTGTTCCTCCGTGGCCCTTGGCGAACGAAGGATGGTTTTCGGATTTGCGCCCTCTGGAGTGCGAAACGCCAAAAGGGCAATGTCCCGATAATAATCCAATTTCATCGGCGGCTTGGCCAGGACTTCGGAGAAATGGCTTGGGCCTTTGACGTTCCACTCGCGGGTGGTGACGCGTTGCATGGCGTGCTCGGGGGTGTTCCACGGGCCGCCGCTGCTGGACCATCCGGCGCCATTATGAACACAGAGTTCGAGGCCAAGGCGGTCCGCCTCGCGCACCGCATGCAGCATCAACTCCCGCCATTCCGCGCTCATCATCTTCACCGGTCCGTCGGGAATGCCGCAATCGACGTTGAAAATTTGCGCCCCGCCGATCCCCACGCGCTTCATGGCTTCAAGATCGAGGGTGATCCCTTCCTTCGTCACATTGCCATTCATCCAATGCCACCACGTATGCGGTTTGGCGGAGTCCGGCGGGTTCTGAAACCCCGCTTCAAGCGAATCCGCCCGCGCGGGAACAGTGAAAAACAGCAGAGCAGTCAGCGCAGTGGCAACGCAGTGAAGAATGGAACGTGTTTGCATACAGGACGCTCTAACATATTGGCCAACCCTCGGCAAACAATATTCCCTCTTTGAATGAGAGTAAGATTAGGAAGGGCAGTTGAAGCGCGCCTCCGTGGTGCTACTGTGTATCATATAACGACATGCTGTTTGGCCGCTTTAAACAAATTGGCCGGGCGGTTGGGCACGTCCACCGCCTGCGCGTCATCGTCGGTGTCTTTCTCAAGTATGGCTACGAACCGCTGGCGCGGCGGCTGCCGCTGCCCAGCCCGTGGCACCTTCCTCTCCGCTCGCAACGCCGGACGCAGGAGCAGATGTCAGAGCTGACCGCCCCGGAACGCCTGCGTCATGCCTTGGAGGAACTCGGCCCCACCTTTGTCAAATTGGGCCAGCTTCTCTCGACCCGCACCCATTTGCTGCCGCGCGAATACACCTTGGAACTGGCCAGCTTGCACGACCGCGTGCCGCCCATCCCGTTTGTCCAAGTGCAGGCCATCCTGGTGGCCGAACTCAAGCAGCCGCTGACTGAGCTTTTCCTCACCATGGAGGAAACGCCCATCGGCTCGGCCTCCATGGCCCAAGTTCATCGCGCCGTCCGCCTGAACGGCGAGAAATGCGTCATCAAGGTGCAGCGGCCGGGCATCGAAAAGATCGTGCGCGTGGACCTGGAGCTGATGGCCTACCTGGCCTCGCTCCTGGAGAACCACGTCGAGGGCTGGCGTGTGCATCAACCGACCGCGGTGGTGGCCGAATTCGCCAGGAGCATGGAACAGGAGTTGGACCTGGGCGCCGAAGCCGCGCATCTGGAACGCTTCGCCCATCAATTCGCCGGTGAACCCACCATCTACGTCCCCAGAATAGCGCCCGGCGGCGTGACCCGGCGCGTGCTCGTCATGGAATACATTGAAACGGTTAAAGCGTCCAATTTCCAGGCGCTGGATGCCGCCGGGTTGGACCGCCGCGAGATCGCCACGCGCATCACCGACCTGGTGATGAAACAGATTTTTGTCCACGGTTTCTTTCACGCCGACCCGCATCCGGGGAACATCCACATTTTGCCCGGCAACGTGATCTGCTTTTTGGATTTCGGGTTAATGGGATTTCTGGACCGGGCCACGCGCCGGACCTTCGCCAAATTTATCGTCGGCATCGCCCAGCGCGACGAAACGGCCGCCGGCGACGCCCTGCTCCAACTGGCCCACGCCGAATTGGACCCCCCGCGGGCCGGATTCGAGGCCGACGTGGGGGAATTCATGCACCGGCATTTTTACCGGCCGGCGGGCGATATGGTTTTCGGCCAGTTAGTCAATCATCTTTTCTCCCTGACGACGCGCTACAGCCTGACCCTTCCGCCCGACCTCTCGGTCATGCTCAAAGCCCTGGCGCTGATGGAGGACCTGGTCTGCCGGCTGGACCCCGGCCACGACATTATCGCGCAAGCGCGGCCCTTCATGCGGCAGGTGTTGCTGCGGCAACTGGGTCCGCGGCGGCTCCTGCGGAACTGGCTGGAGATGGGAGGAGAGGCGGCCGAATTGGCGCGGGATTTGCCCATGGAAATCCGGCGGCTGCTGGCCCAAGTCAAGGAAGGCCGCGTGCGCTTTCAGGTGCATCACCAGGGATTGGAATCCTTGATCAACACCCTCGAACGCATCGTCAACCGCCTGGCCTTCGCCCTGGTGCTGGCCTCCTTGATCATCTCCTCCTCGGTGATTGTCCACGCCCGGGTTCCGCCCTTGTGGGGCAACGACGTCTCGGTCATCGGCGTGATCGGCTATGTGCTGGCGGGGTTGATGGGCTTCTGGCTCTTGATTGCCATGTTGCGCCACGGGAAGATGTAAGCCGGGATGGCCGGGAGCAATCCTGAAAGGATCGCCATCTCTCAGCCCCGGGGTTGCGAGGCACGAGCTTAAATCGGATCAGCCCGCAACGCCACCCGCCGTGGCCGGGAGCAATCCTGAAAGGATTGCCATCTCTCAGCCCAGGGTTGCGAGGCACGAGCTACCCTGGGTAAATGAACCATAATGTTTCATCAACCCTGCAAGGGTTGAATCAATCCCACAAATATTGTTCGTCAAATTTAAGCTCATATCGCCGCAGGAGTTCACGAAACTCATCTTGAAATGAAACCTTGAGATGGTGCTCCTCCTGACCTGCGACATAGTTCCGCACCGTCTCAATTTGCGAGAAACCAATGGAAAAAATCCCGTAACCGTTCTGCCACGCAAAATCATTCAGACGGGGGCCTCTGGTTTTGATCCACAGCGAGGAGCCGCGCTTGACCTCCTTGACCATCCCCGCCGCCTGGCTGGTACGCGCCAAGGCGCACAGAAGATGAACATGGTCTTCGACACCACCCACGATAATGGGCTGGCATTGGAGATTGGCCAGAATTCCGCCGAGGTAACGGTGCAGATTCCTTCCCAGGGTAGCTCGCGCCTCGCAACCCTGGGCTGAGAGATGGCAATCCTTTCAGGATTGCTCCCGTACCGTGGCGCGGCAAGACTACCTTTTGAGTCCCATCACCAAGAGGATCAAATCGACCACGAACAACAGCACAATGGTCACTTCCAACGTCAGCATCCACTGGTTGGTGCGGTCCTGGCTTAACAGTTGGTAAAGGTCGTCGAGCGTTTGCAGCTTCTGGTCGATGGTCCGGTGCCAATCCCCAAGGTGAAAGCGGGCCGCGATGTTCTCGTAGAGGCGCGCCACGTGCCAATCGCCAAAAAACTTGGTGATGTTGGACAGTTCGTCGCTGAAGCGGGCCAGATCGACGCGGATTTCGCGCAATTCCCTCATCACCTCGCGGCTGCGCCGGGGCTGCTGCACCAGGTCGCGATAGGAGCGTTCCAGGGCCGTGTCCAATATCCGGTCGTAGGCCTCCAGCTCCGCCAGTTGCAAATTCGCCAGCTCCAGCACGTAGAGGATTTCGTCCAATTGCCCCGGTTCCTGCACGATCAAGGCCGCGTCCCAATCCAGCACCGCCAGGTCGTTCTCGTAGTAGCTCAGGCAGCGCCCGGTTGATTCGTCCGATTCCTGGCGCGAAAGCTGGTTGACATCCGCCTCCTGCGTCAGCAAGGCGGCCACTTCCCGCCGGTGTTGATGGAACCAATCCTCGGCGCTCAGGGGCTTTCCGTCCTCCGCCACCAGGGGGGCGTCGATGCAAAAGACGGTGTAGGCCTCCTCCTCCGCCAGGCGGGCCACCGGGCGGATGCAGTATTGCGCCAGCTCCGCCCGCGCCTCTTCGGCGAACTGCCGCACCTCCTGATTCAATTGGCCGTTGGAAAATTCCAAATCGTGATAGACCACCAGGTCCCGGATGGAGGCCACTTCAAAAGGCACCGAGACGGTGATGCTCAACGCGCCCACCGGCAGCAGCTTGAGGCTCCGCTCGATCCGCACCGGGCCGTTGGGGCCGATCCGTTCCATGGGCGGCAAACGCACCATCTGCGGCCGGTAAAAGAAGAGATGCCGCGGATTGCGGCGGCTGGCATCGACGGAAAACTGGGCCACGGGCTGGCCCAGCAACTGCGGCACCGGCAGACGCATCATTTCGTAGGCCACGTCGAAAGCATATATGTATATGACCCGCCCGGCGTAACGTTTGACGCCGCGCGGCGATTGGATCGATTCCGGCGCTTTCAGCACATAGTAACATAATCCACAAGCAATTCGCCTGCAAAAGCCCAAAGTCACAGTGCAAACGCCTTTAAACGGTTGGTTCCTCGCTGTTTTCAGTGGCATACCGATTGATGGTGGGACGATGACCTCTGGCTTGGCCAATCCCAACGTCGTATAGCAGTTGCCATGCTTGCCGGAAGCAGTGGGACGATGACCTCTGGCTTAACCAATCCCAACGGGATTGAAGCATCCAGCCCAGGGTTGCGCGCCTCGCGCTACCCTGGGTGGAACATAGAGAAACCACAACCCTGAAAGGGTTGAACCTGGCCCCCGAGCAACTGATGTTCAACCCTTTCAGGGTTGTGGTTCAACGGAAGCACCCAGGGTATGCCCTCTCGGAATCGGGCCAACCCTGGGCTGAATGATTCAATTCCTTCGGGATTGAAGGAGGCTCGATGTCATCCCGTGATGAACAAGTCATGTTGCATTCCCATCTAACGATGGTATAGTACGGCGGCGTGGCGCTCACGCGCCTGCTCTTTGACATTTTGCGGACCTTTAGACCGCGGCGGCGGAAAAGCGGGAAGAAATCACGCGGCAAGTCCAAAAGCGGCACATTTTGCCGGTCAAGCCCAGCCAGCCCGCCGCAGGCCTTGCGAAGGCGAGTCGCACCCAGTCGCACCCAGTCAAACCAGTCGCACCCAGTCAAACCAGTCGCACCCGGTCAAACCAGTCAAGCCCAGTCAAACCGCAGTCCCCGCAAGTCCTATCTGTGTCAATCCCTGCCCTCCGTAAGCCTTGCGAAGGAGGGTGTGTTAATCTGTGGCTTATTCCAATGAGCTTTCAAGATGAGATTAAGGCGCGCCGGATTTTTGACCTCTGGCGAGACGCGAGCGAGGCGCATATCCGCAGCGATCTGCAACGAGTGAACAACGAAGCTGGGCGGCAAGAGAACAAGGCAGGTTGCTACCTTTATTTATTACCACCGCCTTAGCCCGCAGTTAGATGCGTTTGCCCTGGCCCAAAGACGGCCTGGCTTAAAAAAAGCCTTGAACGCCCCGAATGATTATTTGTCAAAGAAAAGACTTGCATGATTCGCGATTCGTGCTCAATATCGCGCCGTCGGCTAGTTAGCGGGTCCCCCAAACGGGGTCCCCCAAACGGGGTCCCCCAAACGGGGTCCCCCAAACGGGGTCCCCCAAACGGGGTCCCCCAAACGGGGTCCCCCAAACGGGGTCCCCCAAACGGGGTCCCCCAAACGGGTCGGAAAAGCCCGGACTGTAGTTTAGTTGACCGGGCGTTTGAACGATGTGGGATCGCTCAATACGACGCAGGCCGTTCAAGGGATAATGGCATCATGAGAAACAACCAGAAATCACAAGCGCAAGCCCCCCTGGAGGCGTTGGAAAAAATCCCCAGCGGCATCGCGGGTCTGGATGAAATCACCGGCGGGGGTCTGCCCAAAGGCCGCCCCACCCTGGTCTGCGGTTCCGCCGGTTGCGGCAAAACCCTCCTGGCCATGGAGTTCGTGGTCCGTGGCGCCATGCAGTATGACGAGCCTGGCGTGTTCATGGCGTTCGAGGAGACGGAGGCCGAATTGGCCAAGAATGTCGCCTCGCTCGGTTTTGATTTGAAGAAGCTGGCGGCCCGGAAAAAGATTCTTCTGGATCACGTGCATATTGAGCGGAGCGAGATCGAGGAGACCGGCGAATACGACCTGGAGGGGCTGTTTATCCGGCTCAACCATGCCATTGACTCCATCGGGGCCAAACGGGTCGTGCTGGACTCGCTGGAGGCCCTTTTTGCCGGATTGCCCAATGAAATGATCCTCCGCGCCGAACTGCGCCGGCTCTTTCGCTGGCTCAAGGACAAGGGCGTCACGACGATTATCACTGCCGAGCGCGGGCGCGAGAGCCTGACCCGGCATGGTTTGGAGGAATACGTGGCCGATTGCGTCATCCTGCTGGACCATCGGGTGAACGAGCAGACCACCACGCGGCGGCTGCGGGTGGTGAAATATCGCGGGTCGCTCCACGGCACCAACGAGTATCCTTTTCTGATTGGGCAGAAAGGCGTTTCGGTCCTGCCCATCTCCTCCTTGCGCCTGGAGCACGCGGCCTCCACCCAACGGGTCCCCAGCGGCATCCCGCGACTGGATGTCATGCTCGGGGGCAAGGGGTTTTATCGCGGCAGCAGCGTGCTGCTGTCGGGTGCGGCCGGCACGGGCAAAACCAGCGTGGGGGCCAACTTTGTGGCGGCCGCGGCCGGGCGCGGGGAAAAGGCGCTCTATTTCGCTTTCGAGGAGTCGGAGGGGCAAATCATCCGCAATATGCGCTCCATCGGCCTGAATCTGGAGCCGTGGGTGCAAAAGGGCCTCCTGCGATTCCATGCCTCCCGCCCCACCGTTCACGGGCTGGAGATGCATCTCATGGTCATCCACGATCTGGTGCGGGAATTTAAACCGCGCATGGTCGTCATCGACCCCATCACCAATTTGTTGACCACCGCCAGCGAGATGGAATTGAGATCCATGCTGACCCGCCTGATTGATTGGCTGAAAACCCAGCAAGTCACCGCCGTCTTCACCAGCCTGACTTCAGGTGGAAGTTTGGCCGAGCAGAGCGAGGTTGGTATCTCCTCACTGATGGACACCTGGCTGCTGGTGCGCAATCTGGAAAGCGGCGGCGAACGCAACCGCGCCCTTTACGTCCTCAAGTCCCGCGGCATGGCCCATTCCAACCAAGTGCGCGAGTTTGTCATGTCGGACAACGGCATCAACCTGGTGGATGTGTATGTCGGCTCCGGCACGGTCCTGACCGGCTCGGCGCGGGCGAACCAGGAAGCCAGGGAAAAGGCCGAGGCCGTCGTGCGCCAGGAACAGTTGGCACAGCAGCGCCGCCAGATGGAGCGGGAATGCCGCGCCACCGAAGCCCAGATTGAAAGCCTGCGCGCGGAACTGGAAGCCAAACGAGGTGATTTGAAAAAGGAACTGGCGGAAGAGGCCCTGCGGGAGAAGACCGCGCTCCGCGGCCAGCACGATATGGCCACCCTGCGCCAGGCCGACGCGGAAGGGAGTGCCGCGGCATGAAGAAGCCCAACCCAATGAACGGCACTTCCGGGAACGCCAGCCAGACTTGGCGGCTCCGGCTTTATGTGGCAGGCCAAACGCCCAAATCCATCACCGCCTTCAACAACCTCAAGCGCATTTGCGAAACACATTTGGCGGGCAAATACACCATCGAGGTGGTAGATCTCTTAAAAGACCCCCAATTGGCCAAAGGCGACCAAATCCTGGCCATTCCCACCTTGGTGCGGAAATTGCCCGCTCCAGTCAGAAAGATCATCGGCGATCTATCCAATACCGAGCGCGTGCTGGTCGGGTTGGACTTGCGCCCCATGCTGGCGGAAGCTGTATGAAAAAACGTTTCCAGGATCAGGCGCGAGCCTTCGAAGAGGCCGGGAAGAAGTCAGCCCGCGAGAAGTACCTCCTGCGGCTTTACGTCACCGGCACGACCCCGAAGTCCGTCCAGGCCATCACCAACATCAAACGCCTGTGCGAAGCTCACCTGAAAGGCCGCTACGTGCTGGAGGTGGTGGATATTTACCAGCAACCGGTCCTGGCCAAAGGCGAACAAATCATCGCCGCCCCGACTCTCATCAAATGCCTGCCGCTGCCTTTGCGGCGCATGATTGGGTCCATGGCCGACGAAGAACGCATCTTGCTCGGGTTGGACCTGCGGCCCGCGCATGAAAGATAGGGAGATGAAACAGGCACACAATCCAGAGAACCTTGAGCTTGAGACGCTCAGAGTCCGCCTGGCGGAGGCGGAGGAAACTCTGCGCGCCATTTACGAAGGGGAGGTTGATGCCCTGGTCGTTAAGAGGCCGGAGGGCGATCAAGTCTTTACTCTCAGAGGGGCCGAAACTCCCTACCGTCTCTTGCTCGAGGCAATGAATGAAGGGGCGCTGACCATCAACAGCGAGGGAACCGTTCTCTACTGCAACAACCGATTTGCCGGCATGGCCCAGCGGCCCATTGAAAGTCTCGTCGCCTCCTCCTGGCAGCAGTGTTTTTCACCTCAGGACCACGCCGCCTTGCAAAGCTTGATGACGCAGGCGCAATCGGGCGGTGGAAAAGGCGAATTTGCCCTCCTCGCCGGCGATGGTTCAAGCTTGCCCGTCGAAGTCTCGGTCCGGTCTTTTAGAATGGATGAAACGGAGGGTTTTTCAGTCCTGGTAACTGACATCACGGAGCGCAAGCGCAACGAACTGGCCTTGCTCGATGTCAATCAAGAACTCGAAGGCCGGGTCCGGGAGCGGACCTTCGATTTAAGCATCGCCAACGAGCAATTGCAGAAACTTAACCGCACCTTGAAAGCCTTGCAGGAGAGCAGCCAGGCCCTGACGAGGGCGACTTCTGAAAACGAGTATCTCGACGAGGTCTGCAAGCGCGTCCTCGGCAACTGCGGCTATGCCCTGGTGTGGATCGGCTTTGCCGAACAGGACGAGGCCCGCTCGGTCCGGCCCGTCGCCCACGCCGGCTTTGACGAAGGCTATCTCGACTCGCTCAAGATAACCTGGGCCGATACCGAACGAGGCCGCGGCCCCACCGGCACCGCCATTCGCACCGGCAAGCCCTATTTATGCTCCAATAAGTTGACCCATCCCGGCATGGAGCCTTGGCGCGCGGAGGCGCTCAAGCGCGGCTATTTCTCTTCCCTGGTCGTACCGCTGCTCTCGGAGGGAAAGGCCTTTGGCAATATCACCGTTATCTCGCGGCAAGTGGATGCCTTCTCCGACGATGAGGTGCGGCTGCTGGCCCAATTGGCCGACGATGTCTCCAATTGCATCCGCAGCCTGCGCGCCGGCTCCGCGCGCCGGCGGGCCGAGCGGCGCACGGCCGTGCTGGCCGAAACGGCCAGCCAATTGCTTGGCAGCAATGAACCTCAGCGCGCGGTGGACGATGTCTGCGCCAAAGCGCTCGAATTTCTCGATTGCCAGGTCTTTCTCAATTACCTGGTGGACGAAACGCAGCAGCGCCTGCGCCTCAATTCGTGTTCCGGCTTTCCGCCGTCGGAAATCGCGGGGATGGAATGGCAGGACTACGGCGCCGGCCTGTGCGGTTGCGCCGCCCGCGACCGTGCCCGCGTGGTCGCCACCAACATCCAGGGATCATCCGACCAGCGAACTGAAGCAGTCAGGCGAAATGGCATGACGGCCGGCGCCTCTCATCCTTTGCTCGCTGCCGGGGTCCTTCTCGGGACCCTGGCCTTCGGCACCCGCACGCGCACCGCCTTCACCGAAGACGAATTGTCTTTCATGAAAGCAGTGTCCGACCTGGTGGCGACGGCCATCGAGCGGAAGCGAACCCAGACCGCCATGCAGTTGGCCGCCGAGGAACTCCGGCGCTCCAATCACGAGCTGGAACAGTTCGCCTACATCGCCTCGCACGACCTGCAGGAGCCGCTCCACGCCGTGGACGGATATGTCAAACTGCTCAAAGGCCGCTTCCCGCAAAACGTGGACCCCAAGTCGCAGGAATTTATCGACGGCGCGATCGAGGGCGCCGAGCGCATGCAGTTGCTCATCCGCGATCTGCTCTCTTTTGCCCGCGTCGGGGAACGCGGCCAGCCCTTCAAGCCAACCGAACTGGGCGACATCCTCAATGAGGCTTTGCGCACGCTGCAAATCAGGATCAAAAGCGCGCGCGCCAAAGTCACGCACGATCCCATGCCCAGGCTGGCGATCGACGCCACGCAGATCATGCAGATCTTCCAAAACCTCCTCAGCAACGCGCTCAAGTTTCGCGCCGAGGAGCGTCCCTTGGAGGTTCACATCGGCGCGCACAAGGAACCGGGCCGCTGGGTCTTCTCGGTGCGGGACAACGGCATCGGCATCGAGCCTAAGTATTTCGAGCGCATCTTCCAGATTTTCCAGAGATTGCACACGCGCAAGCATTATGCCGGCACCGGCATCGGCCTGGCCATCTGCAAGAAAATGGTCGAGCGCCACAACGGAAACATCTGGGTCCAATCCGAGCCGGGCCAAGGCGCCACCTTCTACTTCTCCCTGCCGGAAACGTAAATGCAGGCATGAACGAACCGTTGCAGCAAGTGGACCGAACTTACGTGATGTGGAAACATCGCCGCCTCTCTTACTTCGCCGGCTGCGATTATTTCCGCCTCTCCAGCCATCCGGTGGTGCTGCAAGCGGCGCGGGAGGGAATGGACCGCTATGGCTTGAACGTGGCGGCTTCGCGCATGACCACCGGCAATCACCCGCTCTACGCGCGTTTGGAAAAGGCCCTGGCCGCGTTTTTTGGCGCCCCGGCCTTGCTGGCCGGCAGCGGCTACGCCGCCAACCTGATGGTCGTGCAGGCTCTGCGCGACGATTTCTCGCATCTTTTGCTTGACAACCGGGCGCACGTCAGCCTGCGCGATGCCACCCGCTTTTTTTCAGGGCCGGTGCTGGAATTCAAACACCGCCATGCGCCGGACCTGGCGCGCCAATTGCGCCGCCTGCGCGGCAAAACCAGGCCGTTGGTGCTGACCGACGGCTTGTTCGCGCAGGATGGCGAACTGGCCCCGCTGCCCGGGTATTTAAAAATCCTGCCGCCCAACGGAATGCTGCTGGTGGATGACGCGCACGCCGCGGGCCTGCTCGGCGCGACCGGCCAGGGGACGGCGGAATACGCCGGGGTTTCGCGCCGCCGCATTATCCAGACGGTCACGTTGAGCAAGGCTTTCGGCTGTTACGGCGGCGCAATTTTGTGTCAAACAGCATTGCGGGACAGAATTGTTTCCGCGAGCGCGATGTTTGCCGGCAGCACGCCCTTGCCGCTGCCGCTGGCCAACGCCGCTCTGCGGGCGATGAAATTGCTGCGAAGCGATCCAGGCTTGCGCGGCCGCTTGAGCCACAACGTGAATTACGTGAAAACGGCCTTGCGCGCGCGAGGCATGTCCGTGCCGCGCACGCCCGCGCCGGTCGTGGCCATCGTTCCGCGCGGCAAGGCGGAGGCCGCGAAAATGCGCCGGCGTTTACTGGCGCACGGAATATTCCCGTCCTTGATTCGTTACCCGGGCGGGCCGGAAGGCGGCTATTTTCGTTTCGTCATTTCGAGCGAACATTCCCAGCCGCAACTGGACGCTTTGCTGGAGGGAGTGAAGTAAGAAGGCGGCCGCACGGGGATCAAAAGCCGACTTGTCCTGAATTTTTCTTCAGCCATTCCTCGGCGGCGCGGTAATCCGGGCAGGCCTTGGCCACTTCGCGCCAGAAACGGGGCGAGTGATTCAATTCGCGCAGATGCATCAATTCATGGATGATGATGTAATCCCGCACCTGGTCGGGCAATTGGATCAAACGCCAATTCAGCGAGATGGTACCCTTGCGCGAACAGGAACCCCAGCGGCTCCTTTGATTGCGAATGACAAGGCGTTGAACGTTCGAGGGATATTGTCGCGCCAGTTCCTGCACCCGCTCCGCCAGTTGCACCCGGGCCGCGTTGCGCAAATGGTTCTCCAGCGCCGGGCGAAGATTGTCGGCGGGATTGGCCAGGGCGCCCGCTCCGGGCCGAATTGCAATTCCCAATTCTCTCCGTTGGGCCGCACTTCCAGCAGCACCGGCTGGCCCCGTAGCAATATCTCCATGCCGGGCCGCAACACCTGCGGTGGCGCGCTCCGCTCCTCAAGGACGCGCCACTGTTTTTCCAGCCAGCTTTTCCGGCTGGCCACAAATTCGCGCGCGAACTTCCTGGTCCCCAGCCGGGGGATCGTCACCATGACCGTCTTGTCGGCATGCAGGCGCATCACGTAATTGCGCGCGCGGGCGTGCCGGCGGTAAAGGATGGGCATCCGATGCGAAAAAATTTCGATGACGTCAGGCTCGCACGGCGGCGCCACCGGCGAAATCAACCTGAAAAATTCTCTAAACAACTTCTGCACAATAATTTCAATTTTATCGGTTCCCGCCGCCAAGCTAAAGTAACAAAAAGGAAAACTTTTGCTTGGCGGTTTGCTTCCCTCCCCCTCCTAATCTTAATCCTAATCCTAATCTTAATCTTCTTTTTGCAGAGGGATTAGGATTAAGATTAAGATTAAGATTAAGAACTAAATGCAACCGCTAACTCCGCAGACAGACCTGGCCAAATTGGAAAAGTCTCCGCGCGATTTGCAGCGCTGGCAAAAAGCCCGGCAACAATTGCTGGCGGGCCGCGCCGCCGCCGTTCTCCCCGTCTATCGCGATTTGGCCCAACGCTTCCCCGCCATCCACCATCTTTGGTTCGAGTTGGGCGCCGCCGCCGCCGCCGATCTGGATTTCCCGCTGGCCTGCCAGGCCTTCGAGCGCGCGGAGTCCCTGGCTTCCGCCAACCCGGATGTCCTGATCATGATCGGCCAGCAATATCATCGTCTGCGGCAGACCGACAAGGCCCGCGCCTGTTTCCAGCGCGCCGTGCAAGCGGACCCTTCCTCCACTCACGCCCGACTCAGTTGGGCCGCCTGGCTCGAACGCGAACGGCGCCTGGACGAAGCTTCGGCCCAGGTCGAGGCCTGCCTGGCCCGCCTTCCCCGGGAACCAGCCGCGCTTTATTACCGCGCCTTTCTCCTGCATCGCGCCGCCCGCCAGACCGAGGCCGAAAAGCTCCTGCGGGTTTTGGCCGGCGGCAATCTGCCCGACCCCAATGTCCAAATTTCCTGCTTCCATCTCCTGGGGGTCGTGCTGGACGAACTTGGCCAATACGCCGAGGCCATGCAATGGTTGCTCAAAGCCAAAGCCGTGTCGCGGCTAGTCAATAATGTTTCGGCGCTGGAACAATCCTACGACAAGACCGGCCACCGGCGGCGCGCCTTGCTCGCGCAGTTGACGCCCCAAATGATCCACCGCTGGCGCGAGGAGGCCCCGGCGCAACCGCTGCCGTACAAATTGGCGCTCCTGGGCGGCCATCCCCGCAGCGGCACCACGCTCATCGAACAAATCCTGGGGCCCATCCCGCCATCCGCGCCTTCGATGAATCGGAAGCCTTCGTCTCGGAAATCGGCGACCCACTGGCCCCACCCCCGCCCGCCGCGCCGCTGACCGCCCAAACGCTGCACACGCTGCCCGCCGACCGGCGCGACGCATTCCGCCGCCGCTACCTCAAGAGCCTCTTCCGCGAAGTAACCGGCGATCCCGCCGCCACCGTCTTGCTGGACAAGAATCCGACCCCGACCGGCTCGCTGCACCTGTGGTTGCGCGTTTTCCCGGAATCAAAAGTTCTCATAGCGCTGCGCGACCCGCGCGACGTCATCATCAGTTGTTTCTTCCAAAATCTCGCCCTGACCCCGTTGAACGCGAACTTTCTCAGCCTCGACCGTTCTGTCAAACATTACGCCGACTTGATGGACACCTGGCTGCGCCTGCGCGCCTGCGGCGGATTCGAATGGTTGGAAACCCGTTACGAGGACGTTGTCGGCCATCTGGAAGCCGAAGGCCGGCGGGTGACGGAGTTCCTGGGTTTGACCTGGCACGCCGATCAAGCGGCTTGTCATGAAGCGGCCCGCCGCAGTATTGTTTACTCTCCGACTTACAGCGAAGTCGCCCAACCCGTGTATGCCCGCGCCGTCGGCCGCTGGCGCAACTACGCCGCCGCCTTGGAGCCGCACCTGCCCCGTCTTGCACCCTACCTCCAGGCCTTCGGCTACGCAGGCATGGGATAAATCGCAGCTTGACATTGCCTGGCGTTTATGGCTAGATTGCCTTTACAAATCAAACAACGTGGCTGAAGGAGTTACAGACATGAAATCATTATCACTCGCAGGACTTCGGATGAGCCTTTTGGCCGGTGTTTCTTCGCTCTTGACCGGGGCCTTTTCCGCTTACACGCAAACATCCTACACAAATTTCACGGTCACCATCACCTCTCCGACCAACGGCTCGGCGTTCAAGACCCCGGCCAGCGTGCAGATTGTCGCTCGGACCTTTGATACCTCGAACGACGTGGCCGAGGTCGTATTCACGGCCTCGCCTCCCGGCGGCTTGCTGCCTCCGATTCTTCTTCTGGGAACCGTCACCAACCCTGCCCCTCTAGGCATGCCCGGCTCGCTCAACGAACTCTTCATCTTCACCTGGACCAACGCGCTGCCCGGAACATGGCTGCTGAGGGCCGAGGCCGTCCGCAGCAACGGCGATGAAACCATTTCCCCGCCCGTAACCATCACGGTGCAATCCGGCCCCGTCCCTTCCGTGAACATCGCCTCTCCGACCAACGGCGCCGTTTTCAGCGCCCCGGCCAATATTCAATTGATCGCCGGGGCCAGCGAGAACGGCGGCGCGGTCGCGTATGTGCAATTCTTCGATGGCGCCAAGAGCCTGGGTGTGGTCAGTAACTTCGTGATAGTGGACCCGCCTGGTTCGCCCGGCCTGCCTCCGGGCAGTCACGCTTATCTTCTGAACTGGACCGACGCCCCTGTCGGAACCCATGTTCTCACCGCCCTCGCCGTGGACACCAATGGGCAATCGACTGTCTCCGCCCCGGTGACGATCACCGTCGGCGCGGACCTTCCTCCCGTGGTGCGGATCACCAGTCCCCCCAACAACGCGGTTTTCCGCGCGCCAGTCAATATTGCCCTGCTGGCTTACGCGTTTGATCCCGACGGCTACGTCTCGAGCGTCCAGTTCTTTGCCGGGTCCAACAGCCTCGGTTTCGGCCTGCCTATTCCAACGCCTCAGCCGGTAGCGCAGCCACTCACACCCGGACCAGTTGGCCCGCCTATTTTTCTGACGAACATATTCGAGTTGATCTGGAGCAACGCGCCGGCGGGTTCCTACGCCCTAACCGCGGTCGCAACCGACAACGCGGGCCTCTTGACCACCTCGGCCGCGGTGAATATTGCCGTCCTGCCGCTGCCGCCGCCGCCGACCAATAAGACGGCCATCGTGAGCATTGTCGCCACCGACCCCATCGCCATTGCCGGCACTAATTGCTGGCCGTGGCTTGGCCTGGCCAGCACGCCGCCCACCTGGAGCAATTGGGTGGCGCCCAGCGCCATCCGGAGCTGGTTCACCAACTGCGGCCCCAAGGACGCCGCCTTTGCCCTCCGCCGCATGGGCGCGACCAACGACGATCTGACGGTCACTTACTCCATTGGCGGCACCGCCAGCAATGGTGTTGACTACGTGGCCCTGCCCGGCGTGGCCACCATTCCAGCCGGGCAAACCGAAGCCATGATCCTGATCGTTCCCTTGGACGACGCATCCAACAATGTCATTCGCACGGTGATATTGAGCTTGGACCCTTCGACCAACAATCCGCCCGATTACCTGCCCGGTTTACCGCGCCGCGCCGAGGCCTTGCTTATTGACAGTGATTTCCCGCCTCCAGTCTCGACCGGCGCAGTGCTGGGCGACCATTCCTTCCTGATGAATGCCAAAGGGCCTGACGGCGCGTGGTTCCGCGTCGATTACACCACCGACGGCATCACTTGGACCCCGGTCTGCACCAACCAGGTCGTGGTTGGCTCGATCAACTTCGCCGACCCTGACGCCGCCAACTCCACCGTCCGCTGGTATCGCGCCGTCCCCCTGCCCAATCCGCCGCCGAATTAAGTCAAAAGCCTATCGTTGTCGTTCAAGAAGATGCTTTTCCGAAAATTCCGAGCCATTCAATGACAGCGAAACACGCCGGAAAGAGCGATAACGCGAACGCGGCCCAGCGATGAGAGGGTCGCGTTGATAGAAATAATGGCAATTGGCTGAACAACACAGCCAGTGGCGTGACAAACACAGCGCAAACCCAAGGTGGATTGAGGGTCAAATGCGGATAAGCGGTGATGTCCGAAACTCGGCCCGTATTCGGCGCGATGAAAATTGCCAGAACAATGTTTCCAACAGCGCCAAAGAGGATACGAGGCACGGCGCACAAATGAGGCGGCAGTGGCACAAGCCACTGCAGAACTGTCCTCCATTTTGGAATATCTTGTTTCAATTCCTGGTCCAAGAACTCTGGTTAAGGTTCCCACGAAGCCCCGCGCATTGGAAAACGAGGCTGCTCCATTGATACATACACATAATCGTCGTTCGGATCAAATGCGTTTTGGAAGATGCTTAGTTGGTTGGCCGAGCTGTCCTGCGGGACAAAATCTGACCCATCCTCGGTTCGCCCGGCTTTGGCTGGGGCATGTTTCGCCTTCGGTATTGCCAACCATGCCCAATAAACCAGTTTGCACCCGTGAAACGGAAGGCATATTGTCTCGCCGATGGCAAAAAGCCCTATGAACCGAAATTCGCCGAGCTTCGACCTCGCCGTCCTGGGCGGGGGCAGCGCGGGGTACGCGGCGGCGCGCACGGCCGCGGAGGCGGGGTTGAAAACGGTGGTCATCGAAGGCGGCCGGGAGTTGGGCGGATTGTGCATCCTGCGCGGCTGCATGCCGAGCAAGGCACTCCTTTACGCGGCCGAGATGCTCCACCTGGCGCGTTCCGCAAAGACTTGGGGACTCAGGGTTCCAAAAGCGGGCTTCGATTTCAAAGCGGTCATGGCCCGCAAGAACGCCATGATCGCCGCATTCGCCGAGGATCGCCGCCAATGCTTGACCGGCGGGCCATTCCAGTTCTTTCGGGCCAGCGCCCATTTTATCGATCCGCACACTGTCGCACTGCGGGAGGCCCGGGGAGAGGCCCCCGCAATCCTGAAAGCGAAGCACTTTATCGTGAGCACAGGTTCGGTGATTGCGCCGGCGATGCTGCCGGGATTGGCGGAAATCGGTTTTCTGACCAGCGATGACGCGCTGTCGCTGCGCAAGCTGCCGCGGTCGCTGATCGTTTTGGGCGCAGGCCCGGTGGCGGTGGAATTGGCGCAGTTCCTTGGCCGGTTCGACGTCAAAGTGACGGTGCTGCAGCGCGGCCAACAGTTGTTGCGCGAGTTCGACGCCGACGCCGCCGCCGTGCTGGAAGAAGTGTTGCAACGCGAAGGCATCCGCATTTGGAAGGGCGTCACATTGCTGAAAGCCTCCTGCCAGGGCCGGCGCAAATCCGTGACTTTCCGGCACAGCGGGCAAACGCGCCGCGTCGTGGCGGAGGACATTCTCTTTGCCTTGGGCCGCGTTCCGGCCACGGCGGGGCTGGACCTGCATAACGCCGGCGTCGAGACGGACCTCGGCCACATCCTCACCAACGCCGAGATGCAAACCAGCGCGCCGCATATTTACGCGGCGGGCGATTGCACGGCGAGGCATCAGGTCGTTCACCTCGCGGTCGAGCAGGGCGAGATCGCAGCGCACAACATCGTCCATCCAACGGCCAAACGGAGCATCGACGACCGGCTGCGAGCGAGCGTGGTGTTCACCGAGCCGCAAGCGGCCATGGTGGGTTTGAGCGAAAAGGCGGCGCGCGCGCAAGGCATTGCCTACAAAGCCGCCAGTCATGCGTTTAGCGACCACGGCAAGTCACTCATCATGGAGGCAAAGGACGGTTTTGTGAAATTGCTCGCTGATCCGCTTTCGGGCCAGATTCTCGGCGGCGCGTGTGTCGGCCCGCTGGGCGGCGAACTCATCCACGAGATCGTGGCCGCCATGCACAGCCGCATGACCGTGCATGAATTGGCCCTGATGCCGCACTATCACCCGACGCTGGCGGAAATCTGGACCTATCCTGCCGCGGCCCTGGCCGGACTTTGTCATGGCTCATGACTGCTTCGCGTCGGCCTTGCGATCCAGACAACGGCGCACCACGCCGGCCAACTCGCCGGGCGGATACGGCTTGGCCAGGAAATTGAATCCCTCCAGCAGCGCAATCTCCTTGCCCACCGTGCCCGGGGTGTAGCCGCTGGTGTAAATGACTTTCAAGCCAGGGTCCTGCGCCTGCAACTGCTCGGCCAATTGCCGGCCGGAAATCCCCCCGGGCATCACCATATCCGTCAATAATAAATCAATCTCGCGCGGATGCGCGGCCCAGACTTTAAGGGCCTCGACGCCGGTGCCGGCCTGAAAAATGCGATAACCGCACAACTCCAGGATGCTGACCACCAAGTCGCGCAGGTCCGGTTCGTCCTCGACCACCAGGATGGTTTCGCTGCCCAGGGGCATGTCGGACTGGCTCTGGGCCGGGTTCCGCTTTTGGGCCGCCGGGGCGGCCTGGACTGGCTCGACGCTGCCGGGCAGAAAAATGGTAAACGTCGATCCATGCCCGACCTGGCTTTCCGCCACCACCCAACCTTGATGCTGTTTGACAATGCCATAGACGCTGGCCAGACCGAGACCGGTGCCCTTGTCCGGCTCCTTGGTCGTGAAAAAAGGCTCAAACATGTGGCTCAAGGTGGCCGCGGCCATGCCGCAGCCGGTGTCCGCCACAGTCAAACAAACAAAATGACCCGGCCGCGCCTCCGGATTCAAAATCAAGGAAACCGGTTCCAACACTTGCTGGGAAGTGCTCAACACCAGGCGCCCGCCGCGCGGCATGGCGTCGCGCGCATTGAGAACCAGGTTGACCAACACCTGCTCCATCATGCCGGCATCGACGCACACGGCCGCAAGGTCCGCGGCGGGATGAAATTCCAGGACGATCTGTTCGCCGACCAAGCCGCGCAGCATGGGGATGATGTTCCGGATGACGTCGTTCAGACTCAGATGCCGCGGCTGCATGACCTGCTTGCGGCTGAACATGAGCAACTGATTGATCAACTGGCTGGCGCGCTCAGTCGCGCTGGCGATCTGACGGACCGAGTTTTCATTCCGGGGCGCCAAATCGGGCGTCTGCGTCAGCAATTGGGCATGACCTTGGATGATGGTCAGGATGTTGTTGAAATCGTGCGCCACCCCGGCCGCCAGTTGCCCCACCGCCTCCATTTTGACCGAATGACGCAATTGCGCCTCCAGGTTCAGCCGCTCCGTAATGTCGTTGCCATAGCAATGCACATACTTCCTGTCAGGCGTGGGAATGAACGACCACGACACGGAGCGGTCCCGCAGGGTGGATTGCAGATTTATTCTGCTTTCCCCGCTGGCAAGGCAATCGGCGATGATGGCTTTGAGGTCCGCGGGCACAATGGAGGCCGGAGAGGAAGCTCCGAGCGAGGCCGCCAGCCGCCGGCCCGCTTCGTTGCAAAAGGTCATCGTGCCATCGGCGGCGAATTCCATGACCGGGTTCGGATTGGTCATCGGGAAGCTGGCCAATCTTTGCGTTTCTTCGTCTGGTTTCATCGTTGTTCCCAAAATCAGGAAGCCGGGGCGGCGCCTCCGTTTGCGCGTTTCCTTGCCGCATCCAACGCGGTGCGCACGGCTTGGGCCAGTTGGCTTGGATTGTAAGGTTTGGCCAGATAGGTCGCCCCCCGGTCGGCGTCCTCGCTGCTCTCGATCATTTCCTGGCTGTAACCGCTGCTGAAAATGACCGGCAACCGCGGGTCGTCCTTGCGCAGCTTTTCCGCCACGTCGCGCCCGGAGACGCCGTGCGGCATCGCAATATCTGTCAATAATAAATCCACTTTCTCCCGCCTCTCCCGCCACACCTTCAAGGCCTCCAGTCCGTCGGCTGCTTCCAGAACCCGATAGCCGTGCGCGGTCAGGATTTCCCGCACCAATTCCCGCAGCACCAATTCGTCCTCCACCACCAGGACCGTTTCCTTTCCGCCCCGCACCGCCGATGGCGCGGCCTCCTCCGCCGGTTTCTCCGGCGCCTGGCTGGTCACCGGAAAATAAATGTCGAAGGTGGTCCCCTGGCCGACCTTGCTTTCGACTTCGATCCAGCCTTGGTGCTGCTTGACTATGCCATAGACCGTGGCCAAACCCAGGCCGGTGCCTTTGCCGACACCCTTGGTGGTAAAAAATGGCTCAAACAGGTGATCAATGGTCGCGTTGTCCATGCCCGAGCCGGTATCCGTCACGCTTAGGCGGACGAACCGGCCGGCTTTGCGCTCGGACTTGGCGGCAATGTCCGCCGGGGCGAACCCAGCTTCAGCCGCGCGGATGGTTAATTGGCCGCCGCCGTTCATGGCGTCGCGCGCATTGACCACCAGGTTGACAATGATTTGTTGGAACATCTCCGGGTCGGCCATGATCGGCGGCAGACGCGGGGCGATCTCAAATCGCAAGGCCGCCTTTTCGCCCAGCAACCCGCCCAGCATATCCGCGGTGTGTCCCAGCGTCTCCCTCACGTCCAACGCCTCTTGTTGCATCACTTGTTTGCGGCTGAAGGCCAGCATTTGCCGCACGAGCTTGGCCATCCGTTCCACGCCCTCGGTGATGTGCGCCAATGACTTGACGGAGTCGTCGTCGAGGTTGGGCCGTTCCAACAAGAGGGAGGCATGCCCTTGGACGATGGTCATGATGTTGTTGAATTCATGGGCCAGACCGGCCGTCAGTTGGCCGACCGCCGCCAGGCGTTCCTGGCGCATGATCAGTTGTTGACTCTCCTGCAAGGCCCGCTGGGCCTGCTTGCGTTCGGCCACTTCCTGCTGCAGGCTCTTGGTCCATTCATCGATGAGTTGAAAGATCTCTTCGTCCCGTTGCCGCAAAGCCCGCTGGCGCCAGCGATGGGCCCACCGCACGGCCGCCACCGCCATCAAACCCAGCAGGATGGCGCACAGCACGTAGATGCCGGCTATTTGATATTCACGCGGTTCGATCACGAAACCCAAAAAGGCGCCACGCCCAAACCCGACCATGTCACCATTACCGGCCGGTGCTGGAGGACACAGACAAAAGCCCGCCACCACGATCGCCTGAAAATGGCAACCGTGTGTCGCGCGGTCAAAATAAGTCTTCGTGTGCTGACGCATCTCGGGTATTGCGGCAATGGATCGAAAAATAAACCGCCATGCTACGGTTTGCCGTCTGAAGTTCAACCAGAAACCGCAGAAAAACAATGGCAAATCACGCGCTATTGCCGGAGGATAGGCCCATGCCTAAACGCAGCCCAATTGCCCGCGTATTGCTGCCACTGTTTTATGCCCTGCCCGTGCTGGTCATGGTGGGCCTCTGCGGCCATCTGGCTTACAAGCGCGCCAGGCACCAGGCGCCACCCGCGCGCAAAATTTCCGCCGCCCCCTTCACCTCCGTCAAGATAGCCGGACTGGACGCGCGTCTTTTCACGCAAGGCACCGCCTTGCGCGCCGCGGGTGACGACCTGTTCATCGAATTCCGCGACGCCCAAGGCACGTTGGCCGATGTCGGCGAGGTTTCCTTTCAGATGGTTCTCAAGATGCCCGACGCGGTCATGCACAGCATCGGCAAAGTCCTGCGCACCTCCACCCCGGGGCAATACCGCGCCTCTCTTGATCCGGGCCTGGGCGGCGAATGGACCGCGACGCTCAATTTTTCTGGCCCTCGCGGCCAGGCGGAGGCAAGTTTCCCCGTGAAAGTGATGTGAACGCTTGAAAACAATCGTCAATGGCAAGAAACCTGCTACTTTGTCATCCATGATGCATCTGGCTGTGTTGCCGCCAGCCCTGGCCAATGCGAGATACAATTATTTCGACATTTTGGCCATCGTCTGGCTCATAATTGGACTTTTTCGCGGTCGCGCGAGAGGTATGTCCCAGGAATTGCTGCCGCTCTTGCAGTGGCTTGGCATAGCCTCCTTGGGGGGCTTGTTTTACTGGCGCCTCAGCCCCCTGATTCAGCAGAATTCCCAACTCGGCCTCCTTTGGTCCAATCTTGCCGCTTACATGCTCATCGTCTTTGGGGTCCACCTTATCTATCTTTGGCTTAAACAGTTGTTCGCGGAAAAGCTGGCGGAAAAGGACTTGTTTGGTGGCGCCGAGTTTTACCTCGGCATGATGGCCGGAACGGTCCGTTTTGCCTGTATTCTTCTGGTGGCCATGGCCCTGATGAATGCGCGCGTTGCCACTGCCGCCGAATTGGCCAAAATGGAAAAATTCCAGAGCGACAGTTTTTCCGACGTCCGTTTTCCAACTTATGGCCAAATCCAGCACGACGTCCTTCTTAAGTCCTTTTCAGGAAACTGGGTTCAATCCCACCTGAAGCCCGCGTTGATCGCCACTTGCAATGTCCCCCCTTCGACGAGAATGGAAACGATCGCCCAGAAGAGCAACAGCATGATCGACGACATTCTCAGAAGACCCGGGAGCAAGTAAGACTCTCTCGTGTTATGGGCGGCTTTTTCACTCCCGCCACGCTCGAACAAATCCGGGCGGCCAGCGATATCGTGGATGTCATTGGCGGCTATATCCCGCTGAAACGGGCGGGCGCCAATTTCGTCGCCCTGTGCCCTTTCCACCGCGAAAAGTCGCCCAGCTTCAACGTCAATCCACAAAAGCAAATCTTCCATTGCTTTGGCTGCCACAAGGGCGGCGATGTCTTCGCCTTCGTCAAGGAATACGAGAACATTGATTTTCCCGACGCCGTGCGCCGCCTGGCCGAGCGGGCGCGCATTCCGCTCGAGACGGAACGTCAACCCGGCGGCGCGGATACGCGGCACCTCAAGGACCAACTCCTCCAGATTCACGAGCAGATCACCCAGCGCTGGCAGGCGGCCCTGGCGGCCGGCGAACCCGGACAACTGGCGCGCGATTACCTGGCCCGGCGCGGCGTCTCGGCCGAGGCGGTGCAACTTTTCCGCCTGGGCTGCGCGCCGGAAGCTTGGGATGACACCGTCAATTGGGCCAAAAGCAAACATTTTGATTTGCCGCTCGTCGAACAGGCCGGTTTGATCCTGCGTAAGGAAGGCACTGATCACTTTTACGACCGCTTCCGGGGACGGCTCATCTTCCCCATCTGCGACGAGCAAGGCCGCGTGGTCGGTTTCAGCGGCCGCATTCTGACCGGGGACGAGAAGACGGCCAAATACGTCAACTCGCCCGAAACCCCCATTTTCACCAAGGGCAAAGTCATGTTCGGTTTGGACAAATCCAAACGCGCCCTGCTGGATACTCATCGCGCCGTCATCTGCGAAGGCCAGCTTGACCTGATTGCCTGTTTCATGGCCGGCGTCCAGAATGTCGTCGCTCCCCAGGGCACGGCCTTGACCTCCGATCACACGCGCATCCTCAAGCGTTACGTGGACGAAGTGGTGCTCTGCTTTGATTCGGACAACGCCGGCCAAAACGCCGCCGTCCGTTCGTTGGACATCCTGCTCGCCTCGGGCCTGGCCATCCGGGTGGCCGCCGTGCCCCCGCCGCACGACCCTGACAGTTTCATCAAGGAATTCGGCGGCCCCGCCTTCGCCCAACTGATCGAAAACGCGCGCGGCTTTTTCGATTACTACCTGGACCGCCTTTGCGCCCTGCACGATCCCGCGGCCGACCGGGGCCGTCGCGCCATCGTCCAGGCCATGTCCGAGGCTCTGCACAAAACCGGCAACGAAGTTCTGCGGGACACCTACGCCCAAAAAACCGCCTTGCGCCTGGCCGTATCCGCCGACGCGATGCGCCATGAATTCAAAAAAGGCGCCGCACCCGCGGAGTCCACCGAGTCCAGTGATTCCATCGAATCCAGCGACCCCGCCCCGCGACCCACGCAACACGAATGGTGGTTGCTGCGCGTGCTGCTGGAAAACAACGATCACCTCGAATGGGTGGCGGCGCATTTGGATACCGCGTGGCTGCCCAGCCTCGACGCGCGCGAGATTCTTTCCCAGCGGTTGCAGGCAGGCCAGGATTGGCCCGGCGCGGCGGCGTGGCTTTCGCAACCTGAAAACGCCCGCTGGCAAAGCCTGGTCACGGAAATCCTGGCTGACAACCGCCCCATCCCCGACGCCGCCGCCCTCGTGCGGGGCTTGCCGGCCCGCGACGGCATCGTCAAAATTCTTCGTGACAAAGACATTGAACGCCGTCTGGCGGAGTTGAACCGGAAGCTCTCCGCCCCCGATTCGCCGGAAGCCGACTCCGGCCAATTGCTGGCCGAGATGCAGCGCCTGCGCCAGCTCAAACAGCAACCGCTCGCGGAAAAAAGCGATCAGGACTGCTGAGATGAATGAATCCTTGCAAGCTGTCGCCGCGACTCTCGGCCTGACCCGATATGCTCGTCACATATTCCTCTGCTCCGACCAATCCGAGCCAAAGTGTTGTTCCAAGGAAGCCGGCCTTGAGTCCTGGGAATATTTAAAGCGCCGTCTAAAAGAATTAAATCTAACCGGCCCGAATCCTCTGGTCTATCGCACCAAAGCCAACTGTCTGCGCGTCTGCGTCAGCGGTCCCATCGCGGTGGTATATCCCGGCGGCACATGGTATCATAGCTGCACCCCGGCTGTTTTGGAGCGCATCATCCAGGAGCACCTCATCAAAGGCCAAATCGTCACCGACTACGTCCTGGCGCGCAACGCCTGCCACTGAGGCCGCTCACATTTTCACGCAGCCGTAGTGCGGCACAACGCCGGGAGACCCCCACACTGTTCAAAGATTCTCGTGGCCTACGACTTGGTGGGCTAAAATGCTCCAAGCATCTTCCTCGCTTTCCGATTCCTTCTCCACCAACACAAGTCGCGACTGCTCAAATTCGCGAACTGCCTCCTCCAGAATGGTGCTCGTTTCCGCCGCGAAAACCACGGCGTCTGCCTCAATCAATACGGGTGGCGTGTTCATGGCCGACATTTTACAGTTCTCCGAGGTTATGTGTGTATTGTGTAAACGCTTTCAAAACCTGAGGTCTATTGTTAACAGTCAGCCGTTGATTGTTCAACAGCAAAACATCTCCAGTACGGGCATACAACAATGACTCTTCCATTGAGTTGGCGGTCGCATCCAGCACTATTTCGCCGGTGCATTGTCCGCTCTGATAACACGAGATTGGCGCAACCTCCATCAGCCAAACAAAATGCGGCAGATGCAGTTCTGCGATCTTTACCGCGAACGGATCAACCAATTGGCCACCGACAACGGCCTTCTCCAGTTTTCGACGTTTGAAGGCCGAACTGGTCGTGATGAGCATCCTCGTCACCAAAGGCTCCTGCGTGCCATTTCTTAACATCGGCGCGACCTCCGGTTTCTTAAGCAATATCTGCAGCAAAGATGCGAACAATTTCCGAGCTTTTCCGGCTGGCAAATAAACTTTCTCCGGGAGCGGGCACACCGCAACCCTGATGTCTTCCATGTGGTAACGCGGCGAATAATTTTCCGGATCACCACGATGCCCAAGCAGTTGATACGGGAAATAATTATCATCCACGACTACAAACTGTTTAAGAAAGGTCGAACAGTCAACAATGCCAGAACCGTCAATCCGGGGCGTTTTCGTCCTGTCTATCGTGTGCCCAACGATTGAGGCCACGTGGCCGGCAAAACTTGCCAGCACGGGTAAACCAGACTCGACATAGGCGCACATGGTTAGAAATTTATCCGCCTGCAGATCGGGATCATCGTTGGCCAATTTCACCGGAATGATTTCGGGATGGCAACGGACATTCACCAAAATCCGCGAATAGTCGCTGTAGGTCATCCCCCGGTACGGCACGGCGCGCCCATGCGTGTCAGTCGTCATTTTGATCAGGTCGTAGGGATACACCTCTGGATAAACTGGATAGCGTTCCGACAAGTACCGACATAAACCCCACAAGGCGGAGTGCGCGCAGACCGTCGCTTCACCGTCCTGCGACATATAGGGATAACCTTGCGTCGAAAATTTCTCCGCCCTTGATGTGCGTCTTGAATTTGGTCCGCAGGACAAAGAACCCGTCCCTTTTATGGCGGCCAACCAGATATGGATCAATAACCGTCCGGCCCAGACAACGTTCGTTCACTGGCCGCACGATTGATTATCCAATGTAATACTCCTCCAAGTCCGGCAGGTTGAACAACAGATTGCTTCGTGTGATTCCCGGCTTGGTGAAGAAATGCACCCGTGTGCAACTGGCGGAGCGCTCCTGGAATTTTTTCGAGTAGAAATTGCTGTGGAGATTTCGGTGATCCTTGCAAACGTAATGCGGCTCGACGACGATAGTCCCGAGGTGAGCATCCAACCCAGCGCGCAATATCTTCAAACCCCATTCGCTCATGCGCGTCGGACAGGCCTCCACCAGCGCATCCCAACGATTCTTTTGCGCGGCGCCATCGATTACCACGAGACGATTGTCTTTTGTCATGTGACGCACACTGTTTAATTGAAATTTCTAGCCGAATCAAGCGCAATAACAATGCGGCTTGGTTGAATCTTCCTCGCCTTCGCCGTTCTGACTCCTGTTCCCCCAGCAGTCAGATCAATTTACTTCACCAGCAAGCGACCGGCTCGGGCGGCGACGAGTTGACTGGGCAGGCAATAGTCGCTGTTCTTCCTGCCGGGCGGGAATGTGACCGATTCGTAGGCGGTCAAGTGCTGCTCGGCCTGATGATAAGAGATGTGGCCGTACAAGCTTAGGAGGAAGTCGTTTTTTCGTCCCAACGACCATAGGCCATGCAGATAATCGGCCAGGGGCCAATCGTCCAGACCGTGGCTGAATCGCGTCATGCCGCAGAATTGTCCGCCGGCTGAGAGACGAGCTTCGACGATACGGTTAGCCAAGTGACGCGGCAGAAGGCCGCTGGAGAGCAGTTCGGGCCAATAACGGTAGTTGGTGTAGGAGGCGTCGTTGGTTCCGGTGAGGGATGCGGGCCGTGGCAACGGCTCGACTTGCGGGGGCAGCCACCAGTCCGACGAATCGGCCGGCCAGGTCTGACGCAGGGCACGATGGGTGTCCTTGTCCATATCCGCGGCGGCTTTGCGCGCAATGGAGGCCGGCGTGGTGGGGGATGCTTTGCGGTGTTTGCACAGAGCGGACCACTGGCGCAGGCCCTTGGCCGCCCACGCGTTGTTATGAAAGAACTTGCCGGGCCTGCCTCTGGTATCGGCCTCGGGCACGCCGGTAATCAACCCATCGCTCTTGACTGCCTCGGCCCGAAGTTCCAGCAGGTGTTCGGCGATGCGGTCCAGCGGCTTGAAGCCGTCCTGCCACCAGCCTTCCGGGCCGGCGCGTTCATGCAAAAGGGCGGCCAGGTGAAGAAGCTGGCCGTATTCGCTGATGGAGGGTCCGTAGTAGTGGATGGTTCCGTCTTCGCGAACGAAATGCATCAGCCAATAGCGGAACAACTGGGCCGCGCGACGATTCATGCCCCAGACCGACAAGGCGTCCACGGCGGCAATGATCGTGGGCGGAAACCCATCATGGACGGAGTTCGCGTAATTCCCCGTGCCGTACTTGGGATGATCGCCCTGAAACGTGGCCTCGATGTGGGCAAGTCCCACTTTGACTGATAAATCCAGGAAAGGATGGCCGGTGTTGACCGCGGGTATTGTTTGGAGATGCTGGACGTTTTCAGCGATCAGGCCAGGGTCGAAGGCAGGCTGGCCGGTGGTGCGCGGAAACAAGCCAAGAATGGCATCGAGGTCTGGTTTGCCGGAGAACATCTTCCAGACGGGGTCGTGCCGCATGGCCTGCCAGTCCGCCACTGTCTGGCCGGGCGGAGTTTTCTCAGCCGCAAAACAACTTGGCGTCGGGGAAAGAATTGCTGCCGCTGAGGCTGCCGCGCAATGTCCGAGGAACGCCCGTCGCGTTAAGTGGTTGCTTGTCATGCGCATTTTCCTGCACATGAAAGGCCGCCTAAGCCGGTGATGGCACCGGAGGCGGAGGCTCCGGTGGCGGTTCCTGGGCCAAGCCGGCGCGCGGGTTCTTGGCGCGTTTGTTGCGGGGCAGCGGGCTGATCAGGACGTTGAGGTCGCGGTCACCCACCATCTTGGGCGGTGAATCGGCCACGCCGTAAGCGGCGACGTCGGTGACGAATCGGTTCATGACTTGAAAACCGATTTCCTTGTGCGCCTTTTGCCGGCCGCGGAAGCGCAGCTTGAGCCGGACTTTCATGTCATCGCATAGAAACTGGATGGCATGGTCGCGTTTGACCTCCAAATCGTGAGGGTCAATGGTGGGAGAAATCTGCAACTCCTTCATGCGGTTGGCGGATTGGTGAGAATCCTTGTTCCGCTTGGACTCCTCGTAAAGAAATTTGCCGTAGTCCACGATGCGGCAGACGGGCGGCGTGGCGTTGGGAGCTATTTCTATGAGGTCCAGGGCTTTGTCGCGGGCCAATTGCAGGGCAATGGTAAGAGACATGACGCCCAGTTGTTCTTTCTGGTCGCCTATGACCCGGACTTCGCGGGCACGAATCTTGCCGTTGCGACGATGCAACGGTTCGCGGGACTGATAGGAGCGGGAGGGAAACGGGCGGCTCAAAGCGGCCTCCTGAGTGGAGGGTTGTTCATGCCGTTAAACTGACAACTTCGGACCGTCGCATCATGATTGGTGAAAAAAAGCCGAGGCCCGGCGAATCCGGGCCTCGAGCTGTTCAAACGGAATTAGTAGCGATTGCGTCCGCCGCCGCCACCACCGCCACCGCCGTATTGCCGGCGTTCGCCGCCACCACCTGGGGGGCGTTCTTCGCGCGGGCGGGCGATATTGACGGTTAAAGCGCGTCCATCAATGGACTTGCCGTTCATAGCCTCGACGGCCTTCTGGGCCTCTTCGGGGGTGCTCATTGTGACGAAACCAAAACCGCGAGGACGACCGGTGGACCGGTCCATCATCAGGTTAGCTTCGGTGACGGTGCCGTGTGCGGCAAACGCGTCCTGGAGGTCATTTTCCGTGGTGTTGAAGGAAAGATTTCCAACAAACAATTTATTACTACTCATGTGATACTTAACTGTCCTGACTCACCGCTTTCCAGACTGATCCCGATCATCGGGTTTAAAATCATCACTGAACCAAGTTCACCTGAGGATTCACCATATCTTGAAATTGACAAGCTATCGAACAGGGCATCAGAGTAACCTTTGCTGCGATAATGTCAAAACTTATTTGCAACTATTTTCGCGGGGCGTAATATTTTTGTCGCAATAGCCTGCACTACAACAACTTACGCACAAACCGAAATGTTGAAATTTATTCAATTTCCCACGAAGTTCCATCCCCGTCGAGGTTCTCCGGGTTGATGCCGAGGAAGGATTTAGCCTCCCGCATGGCCATTTCGTAGGTGGCGGCATCCAGGCGCATCGTGTTCTTCTGCCCCAGGTTGTTGTCATATTCCAGCCCGAAGCTGTCGTCCTCTTCGTCCAGTATTCGGGCTGTTTTCATCCGCTTATCCAACCAGAGGTTCATCCAGAATCAGAGCCGGGACAGGCTCCGGTTCTTCGACCGCGACAGGTTCAACCAAGGGCCTGAGTTCGACGCGGCGATGGGTCGTGTAACCCGTGCCGGCGGGAATGATGTGACCCATGATCACGTTTTCCTTGAAACCGCGCAAATAATCGACCTTGCCCATCGTGGCGGCTTCGGTCAGAACACGGGTGGTGTCCTGGAAGGATGCGGCGCTGAGGAAGCTTTCAGTTTCCAGCGAGGCTTTGGTGATGCCAAGCAGGACGGGTTGGGCCTCGGCGGGTTTGCCGCCCATTTTTTCGACGTGCGAGTTCTCTTTCTCGAATTCGATCTTGTCGATCTGCTCACCCCAGAGGAACTGGGTGTCGCCAGGCTCGTTGACGCGGACTTTGCGCAACATCTGGCGGACGATGATCTCGATGTGCTTGTCGTTGATGGTCACGCCCTGCAGGCGATAGACCTCCTGCACTTCGTTGACCAGGTGCTCCTGCAATTCCTGCGGGCCGCAAATGTCGAGGATTTCGTGCGGATCAACCGGGCCTTCGGTCAATTGCTGGCCTTTCTTGACAAAGTCGCCCTTGAAGACGATGACGTGCTTGCCGATGGGGATGAGATGCTCTTCTTCGACGCTGGTTTGCGGGTCCTTGATGAGGATGGTGCGCTTGCCGCGGACGCTGGGGCCGAAATCAACGATGCCCTCGATCTTGGAAATCTCGGAGGCGTCCTTGGGACGGCGGGCCTCGAACAATTCGGCCACGCGCGGGAGACCGCCGGTGATGTCCTTGGTCTTGGAGGACTTGCGCGGGGTCTTGGCCATGAGGGTGCCGGGGACGATTTTCTCGCCTTCACTCACGACGATGTGGGCGCCGGAAGGAATGGGATAATTGGCGGCCGGTTCGCCCTTGTCATTCAGAATGACGATTTGCGGATGGAGGTCTTCCTTGTGCTCGATGACGACCATGGCCTCCTGGGCGGTGGCTTGATCGAGTTCCTGCTTCATGGTGACGCCTTCGATAATATCGACAAACTTCACCTTGCCGCCCTTTTCGGAAAGGATGGGCACGTTGTAGGGATCCCATTGGACGAAAGGATCGCCCTTCTTGACTTTCCCGCCGTTCTTGATGGAGATGACGGAGCCGACGACCAGAGTGTGAACTTCCAGTTCGCGTCCGGTTTCAGGGGACATGATGGAAATGGAGCCGTTCTTGTTCAAGACGATGTTGTTGCCGTCCTCCAGTTCGACCAGGCGAAGCTCGTTGTAATGCACCAAGCCGTCGAACTTGGCCTTGATGTGGGGCTGCTTGAAGACTTGGGATGCGGTGCCGCCGATGTGGAAGGTGCGCATGGTCAATTGCGTGCCGGGTTCGCCGATGGACTGGGCGGCGATGATGCCGACGGCCTCACCGCGCTTGATCATGGCCGCCGGTGGCCAAATTGCGGCCGTAGCAACAGCCACAGATGCCCTGCTTGCTTTCGCAGGTGAGCACCGAGCGGATGCGGACACGTTCCACGCCGGCTTTTTCCACCTCGCGGCCCTTGGCCTCGTCAATCAATTCGTTGGCGTGGATCAAAACCTTCTTCATGTCCGCCGGATCGACGATGTCGTCGCAAGAGAGGCGGCCGATGATGCGTTCGCTCAGTTTGACGACCTCGTCCTCGCCCTCATAAATGGCTTGAACAACGATGCCGTTGCTGGTGCCGCAATCTTCCATGCGGATGATGACATCCTGGGCGACATCGACCAGTTTGCGGGTCATGTAGCCGGAGTCAGCGGTCTTGAGGGCGGTATCGGCCAATCCTTTGCGGGCGCCGTGGGTGGAGATGAAGTACTCCAGGACGGTGAGGCCCTCGCGGAAATTGGACAAGATGGGTTTCTCGATGATGTCGCCGCTGGGCTTGGCCATCAAGCCGCGGACGCCGGCCAACTGGCGGACCTGCTGGCGGTTGCCGCGGGCGCCGGAATCGACCATGAGCGAGACGGGATTGTATTCCAGTTTGCCATGGTTGGTTTCCAGGGTGCGCAACATCACGTTGGCGATCTGGTCCGTGCAATGGGTCCAGATGTCGATGACTTTGTTGTAGCGTTCGCCCGGGGTGATGACGCCTTTGCGGTATTGTTTCTCCACTTCGGCGATTTGCTTTTGGGCGTTGTGAATTTCCTGCTCTTTCTCCTTGGGGATGATCATGTCATCGATGCCGATGGAGCAGCCGGAACGGGTGGCGGAACGGAAGCCCAGTTCCTTGAGCTTGTCGAGCATGATGACTGTCTTTTCGTGCCCGCATTGCTTGTAGCAGGTCCAGATCAGGTCGCCCAACATCGATTTGCCGGCGACCCTGTTCAGGAAGCCCATTTCCTCCGGCCAAATCTCGCTGAAGATGACGCGGCCGACGGTGGTGTCGATGATGTTGTGTTCGGCGTCGCCGAAGAGGGTTTTGACGCCCCGGTCCGGATTGGCCATGCGAACGCGATCATGGAGAGTCAACCCTCCGTCGCTGTAGGCGAAAATAACCTCCGACTTGGAGCCGAAGAGCATGGGCAGTTTGGCCTCTCTCTTCGCGCGCGGCTCCGCCGTGAGGTAAAAGCAACCCAGCGTGATGTCCTGGGTCGGGGTCATGATAGGACGCCCGCTGGAGGGGCTGAAGATGTTATTGGGAGCCATCATCAACAAGCGGGCCTCCAATTGCGCCTCGACAGAAAGCGGGATATGCACGGCCATTTGGTCGCCGTCGAAGTCAGCGTTGTAAGCGGTGCAAACCAGGGGATGAATACGGATGGCTTCACCCTCGATCAGGATAGGCTCGAAGGCCTGGATGGACAAGCGGTGCAAGGTGGGGGCGCGGTTGAGCAGGACCGGATGGCCCTTGGTCACTTCTTCCAGGATGTCCCAGACCTCGGGCGACTGCCGCTCGATCATTTTCTTGGCCGAGCGAACGGTGTGGACATAGCCCAGTTCCTTCAAGCGCCGAATGATGAAGGGTTCAAACAGCACGAGGGCCATTTTCTTGGGCAATCCGCACTGATGGAGCTTCAATTCAGGCCCGATGACGATGACCGAGCGGCCGGAATAATCGACGCGTTTGCCCAGCAGGTTCTGGCGGAAACGACCGCTCTTGCCTTTGAGCATGTCGCTCAGGGATTTCAAGGCGCGGTTGCCGGCGCCGGTGACGGCGCGGCCATGGCGGCCGTTGTCAAATAAGGCATCGACCGCCTCCTGCAACATGCGCTTTTCGTTGCGGATGATCACTTCAGGGGTCTTGAGCTGGAGCAAGTTTTTCAACCGATTGTTGCGGTTGATGACCCGGCGGTAAAGATCGTTGAGGTCCGAGGTGGCAAAGCGGCCGCCTTCCAGAGGCACCAGCGGGCGCAGGTCAGGCGGGATGACCGGCAGAACGGTCAGGATCATCCATTCCGGGCGGGCCTTGGAAAATTGGAAAGCCGAGAGGAGCTTGATGCGCTTGGCGATCTTCTTGCGGATCTGTTTGCTCTTGGTTTCGCCCATGGCGACGGAGAGATGATCGATTTGTTTCTGGAGATCGACGTTGCCCAGGCCTTCGCGCACGGCTTCGGCGCCCATTTTGGCGACGAAGGCATCGGGGCCGTAGGTTTCACGGGCTTCGCGATACTCGTGCTCACTGAGGAGCTGGTGCAATTTGAGCGGGGTCGAACCCGGATCAATCACCATGTAATCCTCGTAGTAAATGACCCGTTCGAGGTTGCGCGCCGTCATGTCCAGGACCAGGCCCAGGCGGGAAGGCATGCACTTGAAGAACCAAATATGGGAGACGGGCACGGCCAGTTCAATGTGGCCCATGCGCTCGCGGCGGACGCGGGCCAGGGTGACCTCGACGCCGCAACGATCGCAGACGACGCCGCGATGCTTGATGCGTTTATACTTGCCGCAGGAGCATTCCCAATCTTTGACCGGGCCGAAAATGCGTTCGCAAAAGAGGCCGCCTTTTTCCGGCTTGAAAGTGCGGTAGTTGATGGTCTCGGGGTTCTTGACTTCGCCTTTGGACCAGGCGCGGATTGCTTCCGGCGAGGCCACGGAGATGGCGACGTGTTCGACTTGATTGACTTTATCGAGGCCGAGCAACTCGCGGGCCGTTTCTTTAGTATTCATCGTGCTTATGCCGTTAGGGTGGTAAAAGGTTGCTCGCGTTATTTAAGGCTGCTCAAAGCGCTGGCTTGGGCGGCAGCGGCCTGCTCCACCGGATTGGAGTAGCCGACTTTGACGTCCATGGCCAGGGACTGCATTTCCTTGACCAGAACGTTGAACGATTCCGGCACTCCGGCTTCAAGGCAATTGTCGCCTTTGACAATGCTCTCGTAAATGCGGGTGCGGCCCTGAACGTCATCGGATTTGACGGTGAGTAATTCCTGCAAGCTGTAAGCGGCGCCGTAGGCTTCCATGGCCCACACTTCCATTTCGCCGAATCGCTGCCCGCCGTATTGGGCCTTGCCGCCCAGGGGTTGCTGTGTCACCAGCGAGTACGGCCCGACGGCCCGGGCGTGGATCTTGTCCGCCACCAAATGGCCCAGCTTCATCATGTAGATGTAGCCGACGACGATTTCCTGGTCGAAAGCTTCGCCAGTGCGGCCGTCAATGAGAAGGGTCTTGCCGTGTTCGGGCAATTTGGCCTCTTTGAGGTAGCTGCGGATATTTTTCTCCTTGATGCCGTCGAAAACGGGCGTGGCAAATTTCAGGCCCAGCAAGCGCGCCGCCCACCCAAGGTGGGTTTCCAGCACCTGCCCGACGTTCATGCGCGAAGGCACGCCCAGCGGGTTCAACACAATATCGACCGGCGTGCCGTCAGCCAGGAAGGGCATGTCTTCTTCGGGCACGATCTTGGCCACCACGCCCTTGTTGCCGTGGCGTCCAGCCATTTTGTCGCCGACCGAGAGCTTGCGCTTGGAGGCAATATAGACTTTGACCGATTTGATGACGCCGCTATCGACTTCTTCGCCGGCTTCGGCGCGTTCAAGTTCCTCGTCATGCTGCATCTGTAAATCGTCGAACTTCTTTTTGAAGCTGCCGATGATTTCGTTGATCTTGTTGCGAATGGGCGAGGGGTCGATCTCAATGCGGTCATAGACCTGGGCCAGTTTGCGCAACAGGGTCTTGGTAATCTTGCGGTTGGCCGGGATGATGATTTCCCCCGTTTCGGAGTTGACGACGTCCAGCGGGATTTTTTCGCCCAGCAGGATGTTGCTCAACGCCTCGGTCAATTGCTCGCGCAACTCGTCGCTCTTGGTCTTGTGCTCTTCCTGCACTTCCTTGGCGTGACGCCGGACTTCGGGCACGACCTTGGTCTCGATCTCGCGCTCTTTTTTGGAGGAGACTTTGACGTCCATGACGATGCCGTAGGTGCCGGAGGGCACCTTGAGCGAGGTGTCTTTGACGTCGGCGGCTTTTTCGCCGAAGATGGCGCGCAGCAGGCGCTCTTCCGGAGCGAGTTCCGTTTCGCTTTTGGGAGTGATCTTGCCGACCAGAATATCGCCCGGCTTGATTTCCGCGCCGACGCGGATGACGCCGTCGGAACCGAGATTTTTCAACGCTTCATCGCCCAGATTGGGAATGTCGCGGGTGATTTCCTCCGGGCCAAGCTTGGTGTCGCGGGCGCCGACCTCGAATTCGTCAATGTGAATGGAAGTGAAGACATCGTCCTTGACGATGCGTTCGCTGATGAGGATGGCGTCCTCGAAGTTGTATCCGTTCCACGGCATGAAGGCGCAGAGGATGTTGCGGCCCAGAGCCAGCTCGCCACCTTGAGTGCAAGGTCCGTCGGCGATGACCTGGCCCTTCTTGATGGTTTCGCCTTTGGCCACGACGATTTTTTGATTGATACAGGTGGCGGCGTTGGAACGCATGAACTTGCGGATGGGGTAAACCCACAAACCAGCCGCCGCGTCCGTCTTCAGTTTCTTCTTCGACTCCGGTATTTTGCCGTCGGTCGTGACCAACACCATGTTGCCGTTGACCGAGGCCACTTTGCCGGCCTCTTCGGCAACCAGCACGGCACGGGAATCGCGCGCGACGCGCTCTTCCAAGCCGGTGGCGACCAGGGGCGCTTCGGTGACCAACAGCGGCACGGCCTGGCGTTGCATGTTCGAACCCATCAACGCCCGGTTGGCGTCGTCGTGCTCCAAAAAGGGTATCAAGCTCGCCGCCACGGAAACCAATTGCTTGGGCGAAACATCCATGTAATCCACCCGCGCCGGCTCGACGTCAATGAAATCGCCTTTGCAGCGGCAGGGGACGTGATCGACCAGGAAGTTGCCTTTGTCATCGATGGGCGCATTGGCCTGGGCGATGATGTAGGCTTCCTCGCGATCAGCGGTAAGGTAATCAAGGTGCGTGGTGACGCGGCCTTTCTCCACCTTGCGGTAAGGAGTTTCCAAAAAGCCGAAATCATTAACTTGGGCGAAGGTGGCCAGTGAGGCGATCAAACCGATGTTGGGGCCTTCGGGCGTTTCCACCGGGCAGATGCGGCCATAATGCGACGGATGAACGTCGCGCACTTCGAAGCCGGCGCGGTCGCGGGAAAGACCTCCAGGCCCGAGGGCGGAAAGCCGGCGCTTGTGCGTCAATTCGGCCAGAGGATTGATCTGGTCCATGAACTGCGAGAGCTGGCTGCGTCCGAAGAAATCGCGGATGACGGCGGACAGGGCCTTGGGGTTGATTAGCTTCTGCGGAGACATGCTTTCCAGGCTTTGATCGAAGAGCGTCATGCGCTCTTTGACCAGGCGCTCGGTGCGGGCCAGACCGACGCGGCACTGGTTGGCCAGCAATTCGCCGACCGTGCGGATGCGGCGGCTGCCCAAGTGATCGATGTCGTCCAAGCTGCCCTCGCCTTTTTTGAGGCGCAGGAGGTAGCGGGTGGCGGCCACGAGATCTTCCTTGGTCAGAATGCGCGAGTCACCGCCTTTGATGCCCAGCTTCTGGTTAATCTTGTAGCGGCCGACGCGGCCCAGGTCATAACGCTTGGAGTCGAAAAATAGCCGTTTGATCAGCGCCCGCGCATTGGCGGCGGTGGGCGGATCGCCGGGGCGCAGGCGGCGGTAAATGTCCTTGAGCGCCTCTTCCTCGTTCTTGGTGGGATCTTTCTTCAGGCACTTGATGACGATGCCGTCGTCAATGGTGGTATCGACCACCCGGATCTTGTTGATGCCAAGTTCCGAGATTTGCTTCACGACAGCCTTGGAAAGCGGCTCAAACGCGCGCGCCACGACGATGCCTTTGTCGGCATCGGTGGCATCCTCGATCAGCACTTTATTCTGAATGTCTTCCAACTTCTCGGCATCCTTGACGCTCAGTTCCTCGATATCGTAGAAGAGCTTGAGAATGTCGGCGTCCGAGCCGTAGCCCAAGGCGCGGAAAAAAGTGGTGGTGAGAAATTTGCGGCGGCGCTTTTTGCGGTCCAGATAGACGTAGAGCATGTCGCTGGTGTCAAATTGGGCCTCGTACCAGGAACCGCGGTCGGGAATGATGCGGAAGGAGAACAACTCCTTGCCGTTGGGGTGGATGCTCTTCTCGAAGGCCAGGCCGGGCGAACGGTGCAGTTGGCTGACAATGACGCGCTCGGCGCCATTGATGACAAAGGTGCCCTGGGGGGTCATCAAAGGCAGTTCGCCCATGAAGACCTTTTCTTCCTTGGTCGCCTTTTCCTCTTTCAGACGAAAGGTGACGTGCAGGGGCGCGCCAAAAGTGATGCCTTCACGCAGGCACTCAAGCCAGTCATGCTTGGGTTCGCCAATTTCGTAACTGTCATACCCCAGAACACACTTGCCATCGTAACTTTCAATAGGGAAGACCTCGGTGAAAACGGCTTGCAGCCCCGAGTTTTTGCGCTTGGAAGGCGGCGCGTCAACTTGCAGGAAATCCCGGTAGGAATTGGTCTGCAATTCGATCAGATTAGGCGGGGCGATGACTTCCTTGATCTTTCCGAAGTGAACGCGTTCAGTAGTTTTCGATGGCATTGTAACCTTTGGTCAAATTTCTGGCGCGAGCCAGTTTCTTGTTAGGTAGAAACAGCAGCAGACCCGTTCTCTGGCAGTCGAAAACGTGCCGCTTCCACCATCCTTTTTTGAAACGATGATTGTCGTTTTAGAAATCGCTCTTTAACAGTTAAAAATGAGTGGCGGACAACATTCCGCCACTCATAACTTACACGATCTTTACTTAATTTCAACTTTGGCCCCGGCGTCCTCCAATTTTTTCTTGGCGGCGTCGGCGTCGGCCTTGTTCGCGCCTTCCAACACGGCCCGGGGCGCGCCTTCGACCAGAGCTTTGGCATCAGCCAAGCCCAGTCCGGCTTTCACTTCGCGGACCGCCTTGATGGCGGCTATCTTCTTGTCCGCGGGGGCGGAAACAAGAATCACGTCGAAGCTCGTTTTGGCTTCGGCGGCCGGGGCGGCGGCTCCGGCGGCGGCAGGGGCGGCGGCAGCGGCAGGCGCGGCGGCGGTAACTCCCCATGCGGTTTCAAGTTGTTTGACCAAGTCGGCGGCTTCAATAACCGTTAACTTGCCCAGTTGTTCTACTAATGATGCTAAGTCGGCCATATTTCCTTTCAGTCTCGTTGCCATCCGCGGCCGCGGACGGGTTGCGCTCGCAAGCCTGCGAGCCGACGATTTACTTTGTTTATGTTGTGTGCTTCATCTCCGCGAACGGACATGAAATTGTTTATGCTGGCTGCTGATCTGCCGGCTGCTTTTCCAGGCGCGCCTGCAAAACGCGCACCAGTTGCGTGGCGGGAGTGTTGATAATGGTGGCCAGCTTGGTGGCCGGGGCCATGAGGACTCCGAGCAAATTGGCGCGCAATACCTCGATGGACGGCAAATCGGCCAGGACCATGACCTCAGCGCCTTCCAGGCGCTGGTTGTTCAAATAGCCAAACCGGATTTTCGGTTTTTCGAATTCCGCGCTGAAGGTCTTGACGACCTTGGCGGCGGTGGAAACGTCCCGCTGGCCGGTCACGACGGCCAATTGGCCGGATAGGGATGTCCCCAAATCCGGCAAGCCGGCTTCCTTCGCCGCCAAACGGAAAAGGGAGTTCTTGACGACGTGCATTTCGGCCCCCGCCTTGGTCAGGCGTTTGCGAAGCTCGGTAATCGGACCGACTTTCAAGCCCCGGTAATCGATGACGATGAAAAAGGGCGAGGCATTGAGTCGTGCCACGTATTCGTGACTGATATATTGCTTTTCTACGCGCATAAAAATTTCCTTTGGGATTACGCGACGGACAGGAATTCGCGGACATCCACCCGCACGGGCGGACTCATGGTGGCGGAAATGGTGCAGGTATGAATAAACACACCCTTGGCGCTGTTGGGCCTGGCCTTGGCCACGGCCTCGATCACCGCCCGCGCGTTCTCCACCAGTTGGTTGGCGGCAAAGGAGACTTTGCCGACGGGCACGTGGACGTTTCCGCCCTTATCGACTTTGAACTCAACGCGTCCGGCTTTGACTTCTTTGATAGCCTTGGCGGTGTCTTCGGTCACGGTGCCGGTTTTCGGGTTGGGCATCAGCCCGCGCGGGCCGAGCGCCTTGCCTAATTTGCGCACCTCGGACATGGCGTCGGGCGTGGCAATCGCGACATCAAAATCGGTCCAGCCCTCGGTGCATTTCTTGATCAAATCTTCGAACCCGACGAACTCAGCCCCGGCGGCGCGGGCGGCCTCGGCAGCCGCACCCGGCTTGGCGAAGACCAGGACGCGCACGGTTTTGCCGCTGCCGTGTGGCAAGGGAACGGTGCCGCGCACCATTTGGTCGGATTGCTTGGGGTCCACCCCCAGTTTGAAGGCAATGTCAACGCTCTCGTTGAACTTGGCCTTGGGAAACTTGCTGAGAACTTCCACGGCTGCTTTCAACGGGTAGAGCTTGTGCCCTGCCACTTGTTCCAGCCCTTTTTTATATCTTTTGCTTGGCATGTGTTGTGAGCGGTACAACCGAACCTCCGCCAAAGCGGAGACTCTCCCGCGATTGATTATTCGATGACGTCGATCCCCATACTGCGGGCGGTGCCCGCAATAATCCGGAACCCCGCCTCTTCCGAGACGGCGTTCAAATCCTTGACCTTTAATTTGACAATTTCCAGAATCTGTTTGCGCGTGACCTTGCCGACCTTCTCCTTGTTCGGGACCTTGGAGCCGGAGGCGATGCCAGCGGCCTTCTTGAGCAGCACCGCGGCCGGAGGCGATTTGGTGATGAACTTGAAGGACTTGTCGGCAAAAACGGTGATGACCACCGGGATGATCATGCCGGCCTGATCTTTGGTGGTGGCGTTAAACTCCTTGCAGAAGGCCATGATGTTCACGCCTTGCTGGCCCAACGCGGGGCCGACCGGCGGGGCGGGGTTGGCCTGTCCGGCCGGGATCTGCAACTTAATTTGTCCGATTATCTTCTTGGCCATAAAAATTCAAAATGCGCGATTAAGCTTTCTCCACCTGCCAATACTCCAGTTCAACGGGAGTATTGCGCCCGAAAATATTGACGGTGACCTTGAGTTTGCCGCGGTCCGGCTCGATTTCCTCAATGACCCCGCTGAAATTCAAGAACGGGCCGTCGTTGATCTTGACGGTTTCTCCAACGTCAAAATGCACCTTCGGCTTCTCCGTATCCTCGCTTTCGGAGATTTGCGCCTTGATGACCGCAATCTCGTCCGGCGTCACCGGCAGTGGCCGTTCTCCGCCCACAATGCCAATTTTGCCCGGTGTGTCCTGGATAAAATACCACGGCTTCTCCAAAATCCGGTTGCTCTCGTCCAGCAGCACCATGTCGATATAAACGTAGCCCGGATGCAGCTTGCGACTGGTCACCGTCTTCTTGCCGCCGCGCACATCGACCACCTTCTCCACCGGGACCAGGACTTCCTTGATATATTCCGCCATCTCCTCGGCTTTGACGCGCTTCTCGATGTTGTCTTTGACCTTTTGCTCCTGCCCGGACAAAGTATGAATGACGAACCACTGGCTTTTTGGCATCAGCTTCTCCTTAAACGATGAGCCGCATGATGGAGGCCACCACCAAATCCACTCCCACGGTGAAACCGCCCAGCAACGCCACTGACACAATCACCACCACGGTGGAACCGGTCAGCTCGTCCCAAGTCGGCCAGGTACATTTCTTCAGCTCCTCCATCGTCTCGTTCCAATAAGCGGACAAGCGGAGGAAGGCGCCTTTGCGCCACAACATCGTGAACACGACCGACGCGATCACGATCCCAATTATCATCGGCAAATAAGCAATCATTAAATCTCTTTCCTTTGGCGGAGGGGGAGGGATTCGAACCCCCGGTACGGTTTCCCGCACAACGGTTTTCAAGACCGTCGCAATCGACCACTCTGCCACCCCTCCGGTCTGTTCCCTCTCCGATCTTCTTCCCCTCGAGTGGCAGGGCGGGAGGGACTCGAACCCCCAACCGACGGTTTTGGAGACCGCTACTCTACCAATTGAGCTACCGCCCTTCGCCCTCGAGCAGTCCCTCTTTTCCTATTTGGCAGGACCGACTGCGCGTTCCTGCCGCTAAAAATCAGGTCACGATGTCAGACACGCGGCCGGCCCCAATCGTTCGACCGCCTTCACGAATGGCGAACCTCTGCCCTTTTTCCATCGCCACCGGCGCGATCAGTTCGATGTCCACCGAGACGTTGTCGCCCGGCATGACCATTTCCACGCCCTGGGCCAGCTTCACGGTGCCCGTGACGTCGGTGGTGCGGAAGTAGAATTGCGGACGGTAATTGGTGAAGAACGGCGTGTGCCGGCCACCTTCATCTTTGGAAAGCACATAGACCTCGGCCTTGAAGTTGGTGTGAGGGGTGATGGAGCCGGGCTTGGCCAATACCATCCCGCGCTCGACATCTTCTTTCTTGGTGCCGCGCAACAGAACGCCGACGTTGTCCCCCGCGCTGGCCTTATCGAGCAGCTTGCGGAACATTTCAATATCGGTGGCCACCGTCTTGCGGGTGTCCTTCAAGCCGACGATCTCGACATCGGACATTTTGTTCAGCTCACCGCGCTCGACACGGCCCGTGACGACCGTTCCGCGGCCTTCAATGTTGAACACGTCTTCGATGCACATCAGGAACGGCTTGTCGATCTCGCGAGGAGGCAGCGGAATGAAGCTGTCCACCGCGGCCAGAAGCTCGTCAATGGATTTGAGGCCCTCGGGCGTGCCCGCCAGGGCGGCGGTGGCGCTGCCGCGCACCACCGGCGTCTTGTCGCCGGGAAATTGATACTTGTTGAGCAGGTCGCGGATTTCCATTTCGACCAACTCCAGCAACTCAGGATCATCCACCAAATCAACCTTGTTCAGGTAAACCACGATGGCCGGGACGCCAACCTGCCGCGCCAATAGAATATGCTCGCGCGTCTGCGGCATGGGGCCGTCCGCCGCGCTCACGACCAGAATGGCGCCGTCCATTTGCGCCGCGCCGGTGATCATGTTCTTCACATAATCGGCGTGGCCAGGACAATCGACGTGCGCATAATGGCGCAGAGGGGATTCGTATTCCACGTGCGAGACGGCAATGGTCACCGTCTTGGTGGCATCGCGAACTGTGCCGCCCTTGGTAATGTCGGCATAACTGATCGCCTTGGCCATGCCGCGTTTGGCTTGGACTTCGACGATGGCCGCCGTGAGGGTGGATTTGCCGTGGTCAACGTGGCCGATGGTGCCAACATTGACATGTGGTTTCGTTCGTTGAAAAGCTTCTTTTGCCATATTGTCCTGTCTATATTGTATTATTAGATCCGTTGCAATATCTTAAGTTATGGAGCCCATGATCAGGATTGAACTGATGACCTCATCCTTACCAAGGATGTGCTCTGCCAACTGAGCTACATGGGCAAAAGCCAATTTACTGGCATCCTGACCGTGCAAAACGACAAAAAACCACTCCCCATGCCCTTCTTCGTCTTTAGACGAATGGGCCTCGGGGTTTATGGCTCCTGCAATCCTGCCCGATAACTTCGATGCTGAAAGTAAATGGCTTCAGCCAAAGAGTCAACGGCTTTTTTTTATTTTTTTCACTTATTTAGGAATTGAGGTCCAAAAGGCGCCTCAAGTCACCGGCTCCGCTGCCGATAACCCATGCAGACATGGCCATCAAGCAACATTCCTGGTTTTTGGGCAATCTTCCCCACACGGGAGCAACTACTATCGCGGTTCTGGCCACCTGTCTGCTGGCGGCGCAAGGTCAAGTCGCAGATCAAGCCGCCGCCGCCGGGGCGGCGCCGCAGGAAATGACGCTCGATGAGTGTTTGAACACCGCCATGCAGAGCAGCCATCGGCGGCGGGCCTCGAAATTCGCCGTGGCCATGGCTGAGGCCCAGCACCGCCAGGCTCTGGCTGGGTATTGGCCGCAATTAAGCGGCAAGACTTGTTACGAGCACATGGACCAATCGCCGGATTTCTTATTCCCGGCCTCCTCCATCCCCGTTCCCAGCGGCACGGCCGTGGTCACGGTGCCCGCCGGCGTCCTAGGGCCGGCCGCAGTGAATCTCCCGGTCGCCACACCCGCCCAGACCATCAACGTCCCGGCGCAGGACGTCAAATTGATGGACCCGGACTCCTTCGCGGCCTCGCTCAACCTGACGTGGCTGCTTTACGACGGCGGGATGCGCAAAGGTCATCGCCAACAATCCGAGGGCCTGGTGGACATGATGAAAGCCGAGGCGCGCCGCACCGACCTGGAGACCACTGACAGCGTCAAACGCCTCTATTACGGATCGGTTCTGGCGCGGCAGCTTCACCAGGTCGGCAAGGACACCCTGGCCCGCATGGAAGCGACCCTGAGCCTGACTGAAACCATGTACAAGGAAGGATCTGGGAAAGTCAAAAAGACCGACTTTCTGGACAACAAAGTAATGGTGGAAACACTTAGGGCCATGGTCGCCCAATTGGAAAAAAACGAAGAAATGGCCCAAGCCGCCCTGGCCAACACCATGGGGTTGTCCTGGAGCACATCCATCAGACCCGCCGACAAAGAGCTGCCCTACATTCCTTACGCCGAGAACCTGGACAGCCTCGTGAGCACGGCCTACCAATTCAGTCCTGATTGGTCCAAACTCGAGGCCGGCATCCGCGCGGCCGAAGGCGCCGTTCGGACAGAGAAAAGTGCATATTTCCCCAAGCTGGCCGTAACCGGCGATTTGCACAATTGGTGGAACGGCTACGATGCCGGCGTTGCCACAGACCAAAATAAGCAAGGCTGGACCGTGGGTGTGGGCTTTGAGATCCCGATCTTCAATGGCTTTCTGACGAAAAACAAAGTCGCCGAAACCCGCGCCCGCTTGGATAAGATTCGGGAAGAGCGGTTTCTTCTTAAGGAAGGCATCGGCCTCCAGATTAAGGACATTTTCCTCGGCTTGCGCGCCGTCCAGAAATCTTACCAGGCCACGCTTGACGCCATGACCGCCGCCCAGGAAAACCGGGATTTGAACACCCGCGCTTATCAGAACGATCTCGTCGAGACGGAGAAGGTTATTCGCGCCCAATTGGTGGAGGCCCTCATGTCCGCCCAACATTACAAGACCCGCTACGACCACCTGGCCTTGCAATCGCAATTAACCCTGCTGGTCGGCACGGAAGTGCTGAGAAAACTCAACGGAACCAGCCCATAAAATGATGTGAAGGAGCGATTCCCAACCGAATCTCAATTGTGGTGGCCCGTCTTTGCGTTTCTGCTCCTCTTGGCGGCAGAACCTCTCATCCACGCCAACACCAACGCCGTGCTGCGTTTGGGCTTTTCCGCCAGCGTGTTCGTCGGCGTCAATGAGAATGATGCCAAGGCCGCCATGAAGACCTGGACCCAAACCATCCTCAAGGAACATGGCATTCCCATTCCCACCGATCCGCAGGTGCTCAACGGCAGCGATGCGATTGCCGCCGCGGTGCGAAATCACCTCATCGATGCCGTCACCATGACCGCCGAAGAATACTGGACTCTGGGCCGCGCGCGCATGGCCACTAACGCCATCCTCGGCGTCAGTGCCGGGCTGGTGACCGAAGAATATCTGCTTCTCGTCCGCGCCGACAGCGGCTTCGGGCGCATCGACGACCTCCGGGGGCGCAGCCTCGCCTTTCGCCAAAATGTAAGAGACAGCCTCGCTCCCGTCTGGTTCGAAACCCTCCTGCTCAAGTCCGGCTTGGGTCAAACCCATCAGTTTTGCAGCCGGGTCACCCAGCCGGCAAAACTCGCGCAGGTGATTCTGCCGGTCTTCTTCCGTCAGACCGACGCCTGCGTGGTGGATCGCCGGGGATTCCAAACCATGATCGAACTCAACCCCCAGGTGGGCCAGCAATTGATAATCCTGGCGTCTTCGCCTCGCGTGGTGCCGGTTGCGTTCTTATTTCGAGCTGATTACTCCGATCCGGCCAAAGCCCAAATCATTGCGGAAATAGAAGATGTGCATGCAACTATCGCCGGTCAGCAGGCCTTCACGCTTTTCCAATGTGATAGCCTCGTAGTCCGTTCTGCCTCCGCTTTGGACTCCGCCCTGGAGTTGCTCTCGGCTCATGCGCGCCTCTCGGAGGCGGCAATCCACGTCGCCTCGGCCAAGGCCAAAGTCGGAGAACCCTAGCCCACATGCCTTCGCCGCTCCATATTCAAAGAACGCATCGCGCCTCGATGTTTTGCGCCTTGATCATGTCGCTGGCCATGGTGCTTGCGGCCACGGCTGGCGAACCGGTGAAGGAGATGAACCCCCAATTGGGCAGCCCGCTTCAAATTCTCACCAACTCTCCCATCTTGCCCGATGTCGTGGTTTGCGTGCATAAGAACTTCAATGTGTTTCGGGATGATTTGCTTGAAGGGCTGGCCGATTTGCACACCGAACCGACGGGGCAACAACTGCTGCTCCTTTTCAAGATCGACAAATTGACGCGGTTCAAGCCCGAACAATTGGACGCGGCCCGGGACATCCTGCTCCGGCACGCCCAGGAAAAACCCTCTCCAGCCCGGTCCGAGGCGGTGGCGGCTTCGGAAGGAAAACCGAAATCATGATGCCCTTGCCACAAATTACCCTGGCTTTGGCCGTCTTGTGCCTGGTCGCCGCCCCGCGCCGGCTTTCCGCCCAGCAGCCCGCCCTGCAACCCATGACCATGCACGTCGGGTTCACACGCTCCAGTTTTCGCAATGTTAATGCCAGCGACGCGACCGCTGCCTTTCGCGTCTTCGCCCAAACGGTGGCGCGCAAGCGTGGTTACCAACTGGACACCGACGCGCAGCTCTTCGAGAGCGCCGCGGCCTGCGAAGCGGAAATCAAGCAGGGCCGCATCAATCTGGCCATTCTGGATTCTTGGGATTATCTGGGCATGGACGTCCACCAGGTGATGGAACCTGTCTTTGTTCACTTGGAGCAAGGTTCGATCTTCAAGAATTACTTGTTGCTCACCCATCGGGGCAGCGGGCTGGCGAAGTTGGCGGATCTCCGGGGCAAAGCTATCACGGTGCTGGAAGGCAAGGGAGGCAATCTGTCGCGCGCGTGGCTCGACTCCCTGCTGCTGGCCGAACACTTCGAGATCAAAGAAGTCTTCTTTAGCAAGCTGGAGGCGGTGAACAAACCTGCCAATGCCGTCCTACCCGTTTTCTTCGGCGCCAAACCAGCCTGCCTGGTGGACAACGCGGCCTTCCAAATTATGTCCGAACTGAATCCACAGGTGGGCAGCAACCTCGTGATTATGGCTTCCTCTGTGCCGTACCTGGAAAACATCACCTGCATCAGCAGACCTGGCTGGCCTTCCGAGCACGCCCGCCAGGATCTAATTAAGGCCATCGCCGAGCTTCATCTCGAGCCTAATGGCCGGCAAATCCTCGAGCTTTTCAAGTTGGATCAGATGACGCCCTTCAAAGATGAATATCTGAATACCGCCCGCCATCTCCAACACGACATTGCCGCCTTGCCCGGCAACCAAGCCAGGAGCCAACGATGATCCACACCAGAACCAGACGCATCGGCATTACGCGCAGGATTGCCCTCCTGGCGTGGTCCATCACCCTTGTCACCGTGTCCATCTTCGTCACCGTGATCATCCCTGAGCAGAAGCGAATCTTCGTCGAAAACCTGGATTCCAAGGCCAACGGCGTCGCCGTCTCCATTCGCGACGTGGCCACCGGGGCCGTGGTGGCGGAGGACTACGGCACGCTGGTCGAACACTGCCTGCAAATCCTCAAGGGCGACCAATCCATTGACTATCTGGTCATCACGAAAAACAACGGCGAGTCCTGGATTCACGAACGGTCCGGCTGGCGCTACACCCAGCTTCCCGAGCTGTGGCGTCCCAAGGCCCGTGTCTCCAGCAGCGCCATTGGCGTCGTGCCCGAGTTCAATCGCCGCGTATTTCACTACTCCCAGCCCTTTGACTACTCCGGCATTCAGTGGGGCTGGATTCATGTCGGGCTTTCCCTGGAAACTTACGACCGCAGCGTCGCCACTGTTTATCGCCGCACCGGCCTGCTGGCCCTCGTCTGCGTTCTTTTGAGCCTGCTCGCCTCCGGCCTTTACGCGCGCTTCCTGGTCAAACCGATCCTCACCCTCCAATCAGCCGTCCACCGCATCGCGCGCGGGGATCTCTCCGCCCGCGCCCTCATTCAAACGGGCGATGAAGTCGAACTCCTGGCCAACTCCTTCAATGCCATGGCCAGCAGCCTGCTGCAGCGCGACAAAATCCTGGGCAGCGTTCAGTTCGCCTCCCAGCAATTTCTTGCCGCCGCAGACTGGCGGACGGTAGCCCAGGAGGTCCTGAACCGGATCGGCCAGGCGGCTGAGGTCAGCCGTGCGTGCATCTTTGAAAATCATGCCGGGCCGGACGGGAGCCTGGTGACCAGCCACCGTTTCGTGTACGTGGCGCCTACTGCGACGTGGCTGCTCGATGCGCCGAAACGATTAAATTTACCATGTTACGGCGCCGGCTTGGAGGCGTGGTCGGATTGCCTCAAACAAGGGCACGTCTTTTCCGGCGTTATCAGTGACTTGGGGCCTGCCGCGCAGGAGCTAATGGTTCCACTAAGGATCAAGTCGATCATCCTGGTTCCAATCCGCATTCAAGGCGTCTGGTGGGGACAATTGGGATTTAATGATTGCCTGCGGGAACGGACTTGGACCGACGCCGAAGTCGATTGCCTGCGGGCCTTGGCGGACATGTTGGGCGCGGCCATCGCCAGGCAGCGCGTCCAGGATGCTTTGCTCGAAGCCAAGCAAACCCTCGAGCAACGCGTCAGCGAACGCACCCGCGAACTCGAGGAGCAAGTGGCGGCCAAGGAGAAGGCCCGCAACGAACTGGCCGAAGCGCAGCATGAGCTTATTATTGCCTCCCGCGAGGCCGGCATGGCCGAGGTCGCCACCGGCGTGCTCCACAATGTCGGCAACGTCCTCAACAGCGTCAACGTCTCCACCACCCTCCTGCGCGATAAGCTCCGCCGCTCGGAAATTCCCACCTTGAGCAAGCTCCGCGAACTGCTCCGCCAACATCAGGCCGATATCGGCGCCTTCCTCACGTCCGATCTCAAAGGCAAACTCGTGCCCGGGTTTATTATCCAACTCTCCGAACGCCTGGAGAAAGAGCAGGCCGCGCAACAGGAGGAATGCAACCAGCTTGCGCGCAACGTGGAGCACATCAAGGACATCGTGGCCATGCAGCAAAACTACGCGGGGGTTTCCGGCATTCTGGAACAAGTGTCCGTTTCCTCGCTCCTGGAAGATGCGCTGCAGTTGAACATGGCCGGCCTCACGCGACACCGCATCACCGTCATTCGTCAATACAACGAAGTTCCGCAGTTGACCTTGGACAAACATAAAGTCCTGCAAATCTTCGTCAACCTGGTTCACAACGCAAAACATGCCCTGGATGATGCGCCCGCGGGCGAGAAAAGGCTGACCGTCGGCATCAGCATGAATGGCGGCAACTGCGTCAAAGTCACCGTCTCCGACAACGGCGTCGGCATTCCCCCGGAGAATCTGACCCGCATTTTCTCGCACGGCTTCACCACCCGCAAGCGCGGCCACGGTTTTGGCCTGCACAGCGGCGCCAACGCCGCCAAGGAAATGGGCGGCCAATTGATTGCCCGCAGCGAAGGCCCGGGCCAAGGCGCCACCTTTACCCTCGAATTGCCCCTAACCAACCGGAACCCTCAATCATGAACGAAGCAACAGAGACCAACAAAAACAGGATCCTCATCATCGACGATAATCCCTCGATCCATGAGGACATTCGCAAAATTCTCGACAGCCGCGAGGACAACAACGATGACCTGGATGAAACCAAAACCTTGCTCTTTGACGAAAAGCCTGTCGCCTCCGACAAAACAGCATTTGAAATCGAATCCGCCTTCCAAGGCCAGGATGGCTTGCGCAAGGTGCAGGAGGCCGAGGATGCCGGACGCCCCTTCGCGCTGGCCTTCGTGGACGTGCGGATGCCCCCCGGCTGGGACGGCGTGGAAACCATCAACCGCATCTGGCAAACCCATCCACAAATTCAGGTCGTTATTTGCACCGCCTACTCCGATTATTCCTGGGAAGAGATGATTCGGCGCATCGGCAAATCCGACAGCCTGGTCATTCTCAAAAAGCCATTCGATAATATCGAAGTCCTGCAACTGGCCCATGCCTTGACCGAAAAATGGCATCTGGGCAACGAAGTCAGGGGCCGTCTCAAGAACCTCGACTACCTGGTCAGCCAGCGCACCACCGAACTCCAGTCCGCCAATGACAAACTCAAGCTCGAGATCGCCGAACGCATGCTCCTGGAAAACGCCCTGCGCCTTTCCGAAGAACGCTTTTGCAAAGCCTTCAAAGCCAGCCCCATTCCTCTCGCCATCCAGTCCCTGCAACAGGAAAAATACGTGGACGCCAACCAGGGCTTCGAGCGTTTGATCGGCTACAGCCTCGACGAACTTGTTGGCCACACCACTCACGAACTCAACATTTGGGGCGATCCCAGCGAAGGCACCGCCATGCTGCGCACCCTCCAGGAGCAGATGTCCGTCCGCAACATGCCCTGCCGCCTGCGCACCAAATCCAAGCAACTGCGGGAAGTGCTGTTATCCGTGGAATTGTTCGAGTTGGATGGAGAACCCTTCCTGCTTATTATTGCGCAGGACATTACCGAGCAACTCGCCCTCGAGAATCAACTGCGCCAAGCCCAGAAAATGGAAGCCGTGGGCCAATTGGCCGCCGGCGTCGCGCACGATTTCAACAACATCCTCACCGTCGTGCAAGGCCATGTCAGCCTTGTCCTCGACGGCAAACCGCCCGAGTCCAAGGATCGGCCTTCCCTCCAGACAGTCTTGGCGGCGGCGGATCGGGCCAGCAAGCTCATCCGGCAATTGCTGGCCTTCAGCCGCAAGCAAGTCATCCAGATGCGCCGCATCACCATTCACGAATCCCTCTCCGCGCTGGCCGAGATGTTGCCGCGCGCCCTTGGCGAAAACATCCTCGTCAAAGTCCAGCATCCATCCGGCGCCCACTATATCAACGCCGATGCGGGGATGTTGGATCAAATGCTGATGAACCTGGCCGTCAATGCCCGCGACGCTATGCCCAACGGCGGCCAGTTAACCATCAGCGCCGAGGCGCAGGAACTCACCCCCTCCCAAGTCCGCCACGATCAGCCAGCCCGGCCCGGCCAATATATGCGCGTGAGCGTGGCCGACACCGGCTGCGGTATTCCGCCCGAGCTTCTGTCCCGGATTTTTGAGCCGTTCTTCACCACTAAACCCGTCGGCAAAGGCACTGGCTTGGGCCTCGCTGCCGTGTATGGCATCGCCCAACAGCACGGCGGTTGGGTGGAAGTTCAGAGCCAACCCGGCCAGGGCACCACCTTCCACGTCTTCATTCCCACCTGCGCTGCCACGCCGGAAGCCGCCCCCGCCCCTCCCACCCAGCAACCCCTTAAGCGTGGCCACGAAACCATCCTGGTGGTGGAAGACGACGAGGACGTTCGCGACTACGTCGTAAGCGTGTTGAAAACCTACGGCTACAAAGTCGTTTCCGCCGGCTCAGGTCAGGAAGCTCTGGGCCGTTGGGCCGAAGGCACCGAAAAAATCCAACTCTTGCTCACCGACATGGTCATGCCCGGTGGCCTCAACGGCCGCCAACTGGCCGAGGATCTGCTGGCCAAAGACCCCTCGTTGCGAGTCCTCTACACCAGCGGCTATCGTCCCGAAATGACCGGCAAAGACCTGGTCTGGCCCGAAGGCCACGATTTTCTGGCCAAACCCTACGAGCCTGCCACCCTGGTCCAGCGCGTGCGCGCAAGTTTGGGCGACGTATAAACCCTTGGTCATCCGGCGGCTTGAAAAAACTGTTGCAGTCGTTCAGGGCCGGTGGGTTCTGCCATCACCCAAGGCACGATGACTGTGCGCTTGGAAAGATTCCTCGACGACTTCGCGGATGAATGGAACTTCGCCGCGCCCGCGCGCCGCCAGCAGCGGATCCCGCGAACCACTTTCAGCAAAACTTTGGTTGATGACCCACGCGAACGGTTCTATTTGGGCGCGGCGCAGGTCGGATTGCAGCGCGGCGGCCTCGTGAACTGGTGTGGCTTCGGCCAGGGTGATGACCAGCACGCGAGTGAAATCCCCATCACGCAGCCTGGGCAACAACTGTCGCACTTCTTCCGGCAGATTGCTGGCTTTGCGCGCGATTTCGCGGTGATAGGATTCCGTGGCATCGAGCAGGAGCAAAGTGTGGCCGGTGGGGGCGGTGTCAAGCACGATGAATGCATCCCGCCCCTGGGCCACGGTTCGCGCGAAGGCGCGGAACACGGCGATTTCCTCCGTGCAGGGTGAACGCAAGTCTTCTTCCAAAAGCGCGCGGGCGCTGGCATCGAGATTCCTTCCGGCAGTCGCCATGACCTGTTCAACGTAGGCGCGGGTTTCCGCCTGCGGATCAATCCTGCTGACTTGCATCCCTGTGATCTGCCCCGCCGCGGCCGCGATGTGTGCCGCCGGGTCGGTGGTGCTGAGATGGACCTTGAAGCCGCGCCGCGCCAGTTCCGTCGCGATGGCAGCGGCGATGGTGGTTTTGCCAACGCCGCCTTTGCCCATCGTCATGATGACGCCACGTCCTGCTTGAGCGAGTTGGTTCACCAATTCGGCCAGTGATGGCGTGGCAGGCAAGGCCACTGCCGCCTGTCCGGGCCGGCTGCCTGCTTGGAAATAATCCGCCGTGGCCAGCGCGCGCAAAGCCGCGATGCCCACGAGATTTTGCGAGCGCAACGGAACTTTGGACAAAGGCATCCGCTTCATAAAGGGCGCGGCAGCCGCCAGCGCATCCGCTTCGCGCCGCTGCAACGCCAGCGCGGTCGGGTCGGAATCGGCGCACTGAAACAGCCCGTTGAGAATGAGGTGCTGGTGATGCACGCCAATCGCCGCCATTTCCTGGCTGGTGCGCTCGGCTTCGGCCAGCGCCGCCCTTTGCGCCCGGCTTACCAGAACGAGCGTCGTGCGTTGGCCGTCTCCCAACGCCGCCACGGCGCGCTCGTAAATGCCTCGCTGCTTCTCCAGGCCTGCCAGCGGGCCGAGACAGGAATTGCCCGTCGTGCTGCTGGCCAGGAAACCCGTCCACGCGCCAGGCAGAGAGAGCAGCCGCAAGCGTGTGTCCGGTCGGCGCAGTGTCAAATATGACGTGATCAAAATCAGCGGTGGCGGCGGGTTCGCCCAGCAGCTTTGAAAATTCGTCGAAGGCGGCAATTTCCATCGTGCAAGCGCCGGAAAGTTGCTCTTCCATGCTGCGCAAAATGGCCTCCGGCAATTTGCCCCGATACGGCCCAACCAGTTTTTCGCGGTAGGCTGCCGCCGCCGCGGCCGGGTCAATGTTCAACGCGGCAAGCCGCGGCACAGCTCGCAATGTTCGTGGGCTTGGAGGTCAGGCGCACCCCCAGCACTTCATCCAGATTGGAAGCCGGATCGGTGCTGACCAACAGCACGCGCCGCCCGCCATCCGCCAGCGCAATGGCCGAGGCGCACGCCAGCGAGGTCTTGCCCACGCCGCCCTTGCCAGTAAAAAACAGGAAGCGGGTTGGTGATTCCAAAAAAAGGGCCATGCTCATTTTTTCAACACGAACCGCCACAACAGCAACTCGATTTCGCGGGCGCGGCCTCCGCCGTGGCCTTCAGTTTGAACCAGCCAGCCAGTTCGACCCGTTCGGGATAACGCCCCGTCGCCGTGACCTTGCCGTTGACCAGCAGCAACGGCAGGGCGGCTTCGCCTTTCCCGGTCAGAGTGGCTTTCACCACGTCGTTTTCGACAAAGGCTGCCGGGTTCTGCGACAGGTTGTGACGCTGGACATCCACGCCTTGCGTCTTGAGCCAGTCAAGATCAGCGGCGAATTGCACCAGCTTCGGGTCAACATCCGGCCCGCACGTGCCGGTCGAGCAGCACATCGCGGGATCGAATATTTGGAGATTTTGCGTTTTTTCTTTCATAATTGTTGAGCGGTCATGTGTTTCTCCTGATCACGCCGGCCTGCGGCGTAGGCCCCAAAAACCATCTTGATTTCATCCCGCACCCGCCGGAACACCGCGAGTTTTTCATCGTCCGTTCCCGTGGCATGCGCGGGGTCGTCAAAACCCCAATGATACCGGTTCAACTGCCCTGGAAACATCGGGCATGCCTTGTCCGCATTTCCGCACACCGTAATCACCGTTTCCACCGGCATATTCATGAATTCGTCCAGGTGCTTGGAGCGGTGGCCGGAAATATCAATCCCGATCTCTTTCATGACCTGCACGGCGAGCGGATGAACAAAGCCCGCCGGCTTGGATCCGGCGCTTTGCACGTTAAAGGAGTCGCCCAGCGCCGCGCCAAGAATGCCTTCCGCCAGGTGGCTGCGGCAGGAATTGCCAGTGCAGAGAATGAGGATGGTCGGTTTCACTTTTGGCATTGTCGTTTGCATAATTCGGCAGGATCCTGTTTTAAGATGCGTTTGAGGGTTTGTTTGTCCGCGACGGCGCGGCGCGTTGCCGGCCAGGGATTTCCGCACCCACTCCATCGCTCCGCGCACCACCGCCGGGGCGCCGGCCCCCGGCAATTTGTAGTAAATCCAGCGCCCGTCCTTGCGCGATTCCACCAGCCCGGCCTGGAAGAGGATGGACAGATGCTTCGAGATGGTGGACGGGGCAAGCCCGAACATCTCGGTGATCTGGCAGACGCACAATTCGCCCTGGCGCAACGCCAGCAGCGCGCGGATGCGGTTCTCGTCCGCCAGCGCCTTGGTGATGTTCATGAAGTCGCGCATACGTTTCTATATTTCGCCATAAAGCGAAATAACCATACGCCGCCCACGAACCCCCGTCAAGCCCCGTGGCGCAGACTTCGAAGTCTGGGGTGTGATTAACAGTGGGTGAGATTCGTCATTCATTCTCCCAACGGGAGAAAAATCATTCAGCCTGGGGTTGGCCCGATTCCCAGAGGGCTACCCCAGGTCAGTCCCGTTATCTGCCCCTACCCGGAACGGGTTGAATCATTCTTCACCTCACCCACTTGTAATCGCACCCCCAAGCCTGCTGTCTCGCGGGTTTCCAAACCCGCCGAACGAAGGGGTCAACCCATAACATTGTTCATTTTATAGATTGACAGATCCAAGTATCAATTCTCACTTTTTTAACTTCTAGGGAACAGCGCCTCGGCGCAAAGGACATTGAATAATTCCTATTGCAGTCCCATCCAACAATGGTATTGTGCCATTGTGTCGCGCTCACGCGCCTGTGTTCTTTGACATTTTGCGGGGGGGGGGTAAGAGTCTTCCGCCGCCAGGCGTTGCCGGGGCTTTTACACTGCAATGGCGCAGATTCATTCATTCTTGAGAAGATTTGGGCAGAGGAATGAGTGGCAGAGGAATATGAATTCAAGTTCTTTTTCCCATTCCTCTGGCAGTTATTCCTCTGCCAAAAATTCCCTTGCCTTGCCCCCCTTTGCTTTGGTTGCTGCCGCAATGCAATCTCTCGGAATCATTCGTTTTCGAGAAGATTTATTACCACGGATTTCACGGAGGGAAAACATGAAGACGTTTAGCCACAGATTAACACACCCTCCTTCGCAAGCTGAGGCCAGGGATTGACACAGATGAGGGATTCTTAAATCTGTGTTCATCTGTGTTAATCTGTGGCTCCAACTCTGTGCCGCTGCGGAAGCCTTTTTGGTTGCGGCTGCCGCGCTGGAAAAGGCCGAAGGGTCAGTCCTAGAATTATGACACTTTTCTCAGCCCTCGAACCCGACTACGGTTACGACGCCTATGGCCGGATGAACGCCGTTTCCTCCGCGTAACGGGGTAACGGGGTCATAACGGGGTCAGTCCGGGCGCACAAGGAAATAAGTTGACGACCACTAACAGCCGTTAGGATCAGCTTCATATATTCAACAATTCTAGGAAAAAACGCCTCGGCGAAAAGGATGTTGAATCATTTGTGTTGCATTCCCATCCAACGATGGTATAGTGGGTTGTTGTCGCGCTCAGGCGCCTTGTTCTTTGACATATTGCGGACCTCAAAACCGCCAAGGCGAAAAAGCGGGAAGCTCGGCATCATTGCCACAAAGGAACGCAAAGAACACAAAAACACGCAAGGAAACTGGCGGCAGCCTCGGGTGCAGCCTGCGTTCCGCCCCGGCTCATCCACTCTTTCGTTCCCTCTTTTGCGTTCCTTGCGTTCTTTGGTGGCTATTCAATTTACGTAAGTCGTTGATTTCCAGGATAGTTTCTGAAAGTTTCTGAAATAAAGACTCACGCGGCAAGTCCAAAAGCGGCAAATTGTGCCGGTCAAACCCCAGCCTGCCCGCCGTAGGCCTTGCGAAGGCGGGTCGCACCGGGTCGCACCCAGTCGCGCTCAGTCGCACATGATTGCGAAAAAAAACAGCGGATCATCCCTGCCCCTGTTGCCGGGTGGTCTCCAATAGCGTCACCGCTTCTTCGGCAAAGAGGTTGGGCAGCAGCACGACCGCGCCGCGCGCGTTGAAGTAAGCCTCGCGGATGGGCCGCGCGTCCATCTGGCGGCAGAATTGGCCAAAGTCGAGGATGGAGAGGAAATGCAGGTTGGTCGTGCGGTACCACGGCTCAGGGAGGGATTTGGTGACCGGCGTGCGTCCGCGACACAGAATCTGCAATCGCACGCGGTAATGGGCAAAGTTGCTGTAGGCGATGATGACCTGGCGTCCGACGCGAAAGGCTTCCCGCACGATTTCCACGGGCGAGATCAATTCCTGAAAGGTGCCCAGCAACAGCACGTAGTCGAACGACTGATCGCCATACTGGTCCAACCCCTCCGCGATGTTCCCTTGATGCACCACCAGCCCGCGCTGAATGCAGCGTCCGGCCAGTTCGGGATTTCGTTCCACGCCCTCGGCCATGACGCGCTTGGCCCGCACGAGCCGTTCCAGAAAGGCGCCGTCGCCCGTTCCCAGATCCAGCACGCGGGCGCCTTCGGGTATCCAATCCAGAACGCTTTGGTAAATTCCCGGATGCATCACCGCGCTATGCCGCAGCGCCCGCCTCCTTCATTCCGCCAGTGCGGTGTTCATGCTCCAGGTAATGCCGCACCACCTGGGCGAACTCCGGATTCTCGATCAAAAACGAATCGTGCCCGTAAAGGGTTTCAAGGTTGATGTAGGTGGCGGCCACGCGGCAGCGCTTGAGCCAGCGCACCAATTCCCGCGACTGCGCCGGCGGATAGAGCCAGTCGGAGGCGAAGGAGACGACCAGAAATCGCGCCTTGACCCGGCGCAGCACCTCCTCCGGCGGCTGGCCGCCAAACAAATCGAACTGGTCCAGCGCCTTGGTCAGGCAAAGATAGGAATTGGGATCAAAGCGGCTGACGAAGCTTTCGCCCTGATGGTGGAGATAGCTTTCGATGGCAAAGGGCGCAGCCTCGTCCGCGGCGGGATTGACCTGCGGTTGCAAAGTGCGGCCGAATTTCTGCCGCATCGAGTACTCGCTCAGATAGGTGACGTGGCCCACCATGCGGGCCACGGCCAGTCCGTGCCTGGGGCGGCGCTCGGGGGCATAGTTTCCGTCACTCCAATTCGGATCCGTGATAATGGCGCGGCGGCCGATTTCGTTGAAGGCAATTTGCATGGCGTTGTGCGAGGTGCAGGTCGCAATCGGCACGCACACGCGCATCCGCTCCGGGAAATGGACGGCCCAGGCCAGCGCCTGCATGCCGCCCATCGAACCGCCAATCACCGCCAGCAGGCGCGAGATGCCCAAATGTTCGACCAGCCTGGCTTGCACTTCCACCATGTCCTGCACCGTGATCGCCGGAAAGCCCATGCCGTAAGGCTTGCCAGTGTCGGGACGACGCGACATCGGGCCGGTCGTGCCGTCGCACCCGCCGAGCACATTGGAACAGATGACGAAGAATTTGTCGGTGTCAATCGCTTTGCCGGGGCCGACATGGAAATCCCACCAGCCCGGACGCCCCGTGTCCGGGTGGAGGCCGGCCACGTGCGCCGTGCCTGACAACGCGTGGCAGACCAGAATGGCGTTGTCGCGCTGGGCCGAAAGCGTTCCCAACGTTTGATACGACACCTCCACCTGGTCGAACTTGAACCCGGATTGGGTTGGCACTCCTCGCAGCGTGACCACGTGGGTGCGCGTCACGCCCAGCGGCGATTGATAGCCCGTGGTGGACTGATCTTGAAGATCACCCTCAACGTTGCTGTGGGGCGGGTGCGTCACCTGGCTATTCTCCTGTCCGTTTATTTCGCGGCGCGCAACGCCTGATCGATATCCGCCTTGATGTCTTCCACGTCCTCAAGGCCGATGGAGAGGCGCACGTAATCCTGCGTGGCGCCGGTTTCCTCCAACTCGGCGGGTGACAATTGGGAGTGCGTCGTGGAGGCCGGATGAATCACCAGCGATTTGGCATCGCCGATGTTGGCCAGGTGCGAGAGCAGTTTGACCGAGTTGATGAACTTTTTGCCCGCTTCCAAGCCGCCCTTGATGCCAAAGCCGACCAATCCGCCGAAACCATGCTTGAGATACTTTGAGGCGATTTTGTAGCTCGGATCCTCGGGCAAACCGGGATAGGCCACCCATTTGACAATCGGATGAGTTTTGAGCCAGTGCGCGATTTCCAAGGCATTGGCCGAATGTTGTTTTTGCCGCAAAGGCAAGGTTTCCAGCCCCTGCAAAAACAGGAACGAGTTGAACGGGCTGAGCGCCGCGCCGACGTCGCGCAACAACGTCACGCGCACCTTGAGGATGAAGGCCACGTTGCCCATGCCGGGCACGTTGCTCAAGGCGTCCCAATAAACCAAGCCATGGTAGCTGGGGTCCGGTTCAGTGAACTCCGGAAACTTGCCGTTGTTCCACTTGAATTTGCCGGAATCCACGATGACGCCGCCGATGCTCGTGCCATGGCCGCCGACGTATTTGGTGGCCGACGTGACAATGATGTCCGCCCCAAAATCAAACGGCCGGACCAACCCGACGCCGACGGTGTTGTCAATGATCAATGGGATGCCGTTTTCATGAGCGATCTTGGCCAGCGCCTCAAAATCCGGCACGTTGAGCTTCGGATTGCCGATGGTTTCGGCATACAGCGCCTTGGTTTTCGGAGTGATGGCTTTGCGGAACGCCTCCGGATCGCGTGAGTTGACGAACTTCACCGTTCGGCCCAGCTTTGGCAGCGTGTAGTGAAACAGCGCGTAAGTGCCCCCGTAGAGGTTGTCTCCAGAAACGATCTCGTCGCCCAACTGCGTGATGGCGAGCAGCGCGAAGGTGATGGCGGCGGCGCCGGATGCCATCCCCAGCGCGCCGGTGCCCCCTTCCAGGGCGGCGATGCGTTGTTCGAAGACATCGGTGGTGGGGTTAATGATGCGGGTGTAGATATTGCCGAATTCCTTCAGGGCAAACAAATTGGCCGCATGCTCGGTGTTTTTGAAAACGTAAGAAGTCGTCTGGTATATCGGCACCGCGCGCGAACCGGTCGTCGGATCAGGAACTTGTCCGGCGTGAAGCGCCAGCGTGCTCAGACGTTGATTTGAATTACTCATAATTTTTTTCGATTTAAATATTGTGGATAATGACGCGTGGCCTGCACCCGGCGCATTCGGAGAAAAGAACGCGGCGCAGGACGCAGGCCGTCGCCGAGCACCAATTTGATCTGATTGGAGCTTAATACTCCCATTTGGTCGTGACGCCCCATGCCCCGTTAGCCTTATGTTTCAGCACGAGTCCAAAATTACCCTAACCGGCGGCGATAGTGAAGTGATTATTTCCCCAGATACTTGGACGGGTTGCGCAGACGGTCGAGCCGCTCGACTTCATCTTCGCTGATCTCGGTCCGCCGCCGCCTTTGCTTGTGCGCAAGCGCGAGAGTTTGAGGAAACAACAAGACCTGCTTGACCAGGTGGATAATGGTCATGCAAATCAGCGCCAGCGTGTTCATGGGCCGATTATTTTGGTTTTTGGGATGGGGTCGAGCGGCTTCCGTCCCGCCGGTAAATCGCTTTCACAAACGCGTCGGCTCGAAACCCGCCCGGCCCTTCCCAAGCTTCAAAGCCTCGCGGCTCGAGCGCGACGAAATCGCCAATCCGCACTACTTCAGTCGATTTCAAACGCCGAAGGCGTTTTGCAGGCTCACTGGTTTGATCACCGTTCATCGAACCTCCCTGGGTTTGACCACCAGCAACACGATCCCGCCAACCAAGGCGAGCGCACCGGCGACCGGCGGGATGAAGTGGCTATGGGTGGTCTCGATGTGCAGGCCGAGAAACTCGACCGGCTTGCCCGGCGTGGTGAAAGTGATGCCCGCGTAAGCGAGCACCACGATGCCCAGAGTGACCAGCATGACGGCAACTATGGATTTTGTGTTCATATCGAATTTATAGTTCTTCGGCTTCGGCTGGCATCTCTTAAAGCACTCCCCTGCGGCCTGTAATGAGGTTGACGAGCACCATGACCACGGCCACGACCAGCAGGATGTGAATAAACCCGCCCATCGTGTAACTGGTCACCAGGCCCAGCAGCCATAGAATCAATAAAACCACCGCAAATGTGTATAACATATAATTTCCTTTCTGTTTGTTTTGAAACCACCGCCATCCGGCGCGCATCCGCGCCGGTCAGCGGTGACTCCCCACTTCAATTATTGGGCCACGGCCACGGGCGCGATGGTCATGTTGTTGATCACGCTGGTCACGCCGTTGATGTCGGTGATCAACTTGGTGACCAGGGTTTTCTCGGCGGCATTCCGGGCTACGCCGCTTACCGTCACGACGCCTTCCGCCGTGTCGATTTTGGTCCTGAGCGCGCCGGTCGAGCGATGAGTCAGCAAGGAAGATTTAACCTGGGCGGTGATGGACGCGTCATCAATTTTATCACCCACGGTGGAGTCGGGCGCCGGCGGAGTCTTGGCAATCGTCATGTCGTTCTTGACCCCTTTGACATTGTCAAGGTCCTTGACGTATTCGGTGGTGAGGTCCTTTTGCGCCAGACTGCTGGCTTCACCTTGCAAAGTGACGATGCCGTCTTTGACATACACGGTGGTGCCGCTGGCGCTGACGTGGCGGTGGAATAACAGCGTGCTTTTCACCTTGGTGCAGATCCAGGCATCCGAATGCTCGGCGGGTTGTTGGCCGCTGACTTGCAGTTGATTGTCCACGCTCTTGACCCCCGGCAGACTTTCCACCGTGTCCTGCGCCAGGGATTTATGCGACGGCTCGGCGACCGTTCCGGTCAACGTGACCGCGCCGTTTTTGGACTCCGTCTTGATGGAATCGTCCTTAAGGCAGGTTCTGAAGTTGTAGGACTTCGCGGCGGACGCCTCAATGCGGCTGTCCGTCTCGGATGCGCGCAGTGAGGTGCTGGTGACTAACATGGCGCTCGTGGCTCCAAAGAGGGCGAGCAGGTTTGTAATTTTCATATTCATTTTCATTTTGTTTATCATTTCAATTGTCGCTTGTTCGGTGTTATGCCGAGACACACTTTGGCGCCTGGGCCGCGCCTCTGCCATTAGGTGTAACCCTACCGTGCGTTTTCTTCAGTTCACTCGTTTAATCCCCAATGGATGTAGCCCTCGTAGATTTGGGCGGGGATTTCATGGAGCACTTTGGTGCCGGCGCTGGCTCGTTCCGTGATCAGCTTCATGGAAGAAACCGATGACGCGCCACGATGCTGACAGATGGAGGATACTTTTCCGGCAAGCTCGACTTGCGACGGGCTGACAGCCATCGCGGTCTGCGTTGAGGGAGCAACGGGTGTCGGCGGTGGCGTAGAGGTTGACTTCTTATCTTGGGCTAAATTGTTGTTTTTCATGCGATGAGATTACGCGCGGGGGACGCGCGGGTGCTATGGGGTATTCACCCCATATACAAATGGAAGCAATGGCGCGATGCTGACTGCGGAATGGCAGCGCGCCGGTGGGAGATCCGGCATCCAGGAGAGCGCTGCTGGATTCGGCATGGCAGCATGAAACAAAAATTAATCAGGTTGTCACAAAGATATGTGACGGCGTTGCGAGAGCACCTCAAGCAAGGGCCGCGCGCGAGCTTGCAGCCGGCGCTGGGACTGGGAGGCCGGGCCGTGGCCCTCGGTCTGGAAACGCTGGCACTGGCCCGGATGCACGAGCGAGCGCTCACCATCCTGGAATTATCCAATAAAAAACACAAGCTGACCAAGCGGGCGAATATGTTTTTTGCCGAGGTCCTCACCCCCATCGTGGCGACGCATCGCGCCGCGCGGCAAAGCAAAATGGATTTGCGTCGGCTGAATGGAACGCTGAACCGGCGCACGCTGGATCTGGCTGCCACCAACCGTCAGTTGCGGCGCGGCGTCATCCGGCGCAAGAGCGTGGAAGCGACCCTCGAGAAAAGCGGCGGGAACTACGCCAGGCTGCTGAAGAAGTCCCTGCTACTGGAAAAAGGATTGCGGCAACTGACTCACCAGGTTCTGGACTCGCAAGAGAACCAACGCAAGAAAATCAGTCTCGAGCTCCAGAATGAAATCGCCCAGACTCTGTTGGGGATCAATGTGCGGCTGCTTTCTTTGAAACAAGAGGCGAGAGTCAACACTCAGGGCCTCAAGAATGAAATCGCCAATACGCAACGATTGGTGGTAAAGTCGGCCCGATCCGTGCGGCGGATGGCCCATGGATTCAACCACGCATGAAACTCAAATTTGCAAAACGTTATCAGGCGGCGTTGCTGGCTTATCTGAAACACAGCCAGGGAACGCGCTTGCAGACAGCGCGCGGCTTGGGCCAGTTGGCCCTGGCGGCCGGCACGCAGACGTTGGACATGGCCAAGTTCCACGAGCAAATCCTGCTGACCCAGGTGTTGCCCGGCCTCCCGGCTGGCAAACGCGCCACGCTCATCGAGCAGGCGGGGACATTCTTTGCCGAGGCCATTGTCCCGATTGAGATAATCGGGCGCGGCGCGCGGGAAGCCGCTGTCCACTTGAATAGAATTGTCGAGATGCTCAGCCAGCGCACCGTGGAGCTGGCGGCCTCGAACCTGGAGTTGCAACAGGAAATCGCCCAGCGCAAGGCGGCGGAGGAGGCGCTCAAGAAAAGCCAGCATCATTACAGCCGGTTGTTGGAACAATCAGATCGCCTGCAGGAGCAATTGCGGCAGTTGTCCCGCCAGGTTTTGTTGGCGCAGGAGGATGAGCGAAAAAAAATCAGCCGCGACCTCCATGACGTCATTGCCCAGACTTTGACGGGCATCAACATCCGCCTGGCGACCCTCAAGAAGGAGGCCGCCGTCAACACCAAGGGCCTGGACCACAACATCGCCCTGACGCAACGGCTGGTGGAAAAATCGGTGGACATTGTGCATCAGTTCGCCCGTGAATTGCGCCCGGCGGTATTGGACGATCTGGGGCTGATTTCCGCCCTGCATTCATTCATGATAAACTTTACCACGGAGACCGGCGTGCGCGCTCATTTGACGGCCTTTGCGGAGGTGGAGAAATTGGACACGACCAAACGAACGGTGCTCTATCGTGTCGCCCAGGAAGCGCTGACCAATGTCTCCCGCCATGCCCGAGCCAGCCGCGTGGAAGTGAGCATCCAGAAATTGCCGGACGGCGTTTGCATGACGGTAACGGATGATGGCAAGTCCTTTCAAGTGGAACGAGTGTCGCGCGGAAATGGAAGCAAACGACTGGGGTTGCTCGGCATGAGGGAACGGTTGGAAATGGTTGGCGGCAGTTTTGGCGTCGAATCCTCGCCCGGCAGAGGCACCACCATCACCGCGCAAATTCCGTTCCGTGACGGCAGGGCTGGCCGCAAGAGCCTGAATGTTGCCGCGCGCACAGAAGCAACAGCATGAAACACCAACTTCAACTGCTGGCGCTGCTGCTGCTTGGTTGCGGCCACGTTGACGCGGCGCCAAGTTCGACCCATGGCGCCGCCGCCAATCGTATTCTGATGATCGAGCCCAGTTCCATGCCGGTGGCCGCGGGCAAAGCCACTCTGACCATCGGCGCGCTCCAGTGGGCGGATGGCGTTTACTCGGGCGATTACAAGATCAAGGTCTCTCCCTACTTCTTCAAAAGCCAAAAAGGCAGGCTCTCCATCGTCGTTTCGGACCAGTCCCTGGCGGATCTGGCCCGGGGAAAGGTCGCGTCGATCATCGGGACCTCCACCACCAGTGGCAAAAGCGGCCGGAGCCGGCGCATTGAGGCCACGGCCACGCCGGTTGACACGACTCGCGGAACGCTCAAGCTGTGGTTCACGGCCGGAGACAGGAAAATGATCTTCGAGCCGGCCTATCACTTTGCCGACAAAGGAACGGCGGCGGTCGTGGTAAGAGTAGCCAAGACCAACGCCGCCGCCAAACACCCATGAAAAAAATAACCGTTCTGCTGGCCGAAGACCATACCATCGTGCGCGAGGGTTTCCGCAAGATGCTCGAACTTGAAGACGATCTTGAAGTAGTTGGCGAAGCGCAAAATGGCCGCCAGGCGTTAGCCCTGGTCAAGAAACTTCATCCCGCCGTGGTGTTGATGGATATCGCCATGCCTCTGCTCAATGGTTTGGAGGCCACCCGCCAGGTTCTCAAAGCGGCGCCGGCCACCAAAGTGCTTATGCTCTCCGCGCACAGCGATGACGCCTACGTCAAGAGCGCGACCGAGTCCGGAGCGGTGGGATTTCTGCTCAAGCAAACCTCCGCCCACGACGTATGCCGGGCCATCCGGGAAGTCCACAAGGGAAAGACTTTCTTCAGTCCCTCCATATCCAGGCGTGAGGGCCGGCTCCATCCGGAATCGCTGGACCGCGCGGGATCAATCACCAAGAAACTGACCCAACTGACGTCGCGCGAGATGGAAGTGCTGCAGTTGATCGCCGAAGGCAAGGCCAACAAGGAAACCGCAGCCGAGCTGGGCATCGGCATCAAGACCGTCGAGAAGCATCGCGAGCATCTGATGGAAAAACTGGACATCCATGACACCGCCGGACTTACCCGCTACGCCATCAGCGCGGGCATCATCGAGAGCAGTGTTCAGTTGACCATCGTTTAGGGCGCGTGCAAATATAGCTTCCTGGCATCAGGCGCACTTCCAACATTATGGTTCTCTCAGGTAGGGCCGCGCTGCGTCGCGGCCCATTTATTCAGGGCGGCGACGCAACGCCGCCCTACCTCTCGCTCTTGCCATGTCGCATGAGGTAAACACCCCATAGCGCGCACCATGCCCTCCACCCTATTATAGCACCATGAATGATGAGAAAAGCGCGCGAGCCGGTGAGTCGGTTCAGGCACCCCTGCCACGACAAAAGAAACCGGCCCGCCGCATCCTAGTGGTGGATGACGAGGTCGCCATGCGTCTGATGGTCACCACCCTGCTGGTTGGCGCCGGCTACGACGTTGAGGCCGCCTCAGATGGCGCCGTCGGTTGGGAGGCGCTTCAGGCCAACAGCTACGATCTTATGATCACGGACAATCACATGCCAAAAGTGACCGGCCTGGAACTGGTCGCAAAGCTGCGCGGCGCCGGCATGGCTCTGCCGGTCATCATGGCCACCGGAACAATGCCTGCAGGCGGACTGGCCCAGGATCCATCGCTTCGAATTACGGCTACGCTCATCAAACCCTTTGCCGTTGCTGAGTTACTGGACACGGTAAGAAACGCCCTGCGCGTCTCCCACCAAAGCGACGAAGCGCCCCAGCCGGCCCGCGTTTTCGACCAGATGGCCCAAGCCTTGGAATATTACGAAACCGACAAAGATGAGCCATTGGATGACGCGTTGAATGCTTCCGAAGTGCGCTACCGCCGGCTGTTTGAAACCGCCCGGGATGGAATTCTCATTCTCAACGCGGACACCGGGCAAATTGATGATGTCAACCCGTTCCTGATCGAACTGCTGGGCTACACGCGCGAGCAATTCCTGGGACACAAACTCTGGGAGATTGGCCTTTTCAAAGACACCAAAGCATCGCAGGCGGGGTTCGAGCAATTGCAACAACAAGGGTATGTCCGCTACGAAAACCTGCCGCTGGAAACCAGCACTGGCAAATCTGTCAACGTGGAGTTTGTCAGCAACGTGTATCGAGCCAGCGGCAGCATGGTCATGCAGTGCAATGTTCGCGACATTACCGCGCGCAAGGAGGCCGAGGATAAACGTCAACAACAGAGCCGCAAACTACAGATGTTTTCCCGCCGGCTGGTGGAGGCGCAGGAGACCGAACGCCGGAACGTCTCGCGCAAACTCCGCGACGAAGTCGGCCAGACGCTCACGCTCGCGCAGTTGAACTTGCAAGGGATGTTGCTCTCGCCCAACGTCAACGGCCTGACACCGCGCATGAAGCAGAGCTTAAGAATGGTGGAATTCGCCCTGGAACAAGTGCAGAACATTTCGTTGGATCTGCGCCCATCCATACTGGACCATCTGGGATTGGAACCGGCTTTGCGCTGGTACACCATTCGGCAGGCGGCAATGGTCGAGTTGAAAGTTGAGCTTCACTTCGATTGGCTGGAGCAACGCCTGGACCCGGTGATTGAAACCGAATGTTTCCGCGTGGCGCAGGAGGCGTTGACGAATGTCACGCGCCACGCCCAAGCCAGCACTGTGGCCGTAAATCTGCACGTTAAGAATGACCGCCTACACCTGAGCGTCCGCGATGACGGGGTTGGCTTTGATGTGGCTTCAGTGCGGGAGCAAGCCGCTGGCGGCGCCAGCCGTGGCTTGTTGAGCATGGAAGAGCGCGCGGGGCTGGCGGGCGGCGGGCTGGAATTCAAGTCCGCCCCGGGACAAGGCACCGAGGTGCAGGCCTGGTTCCCCTTGACGCGACAGAGATCGCTCTGCGTTGCCGAAAATACATAATCAACTTCGTCTCATCACTATGGGGTAAACACCCCATAGCGCCCGCCAGGCCTTTTGGGTCATGCTATCCTTAATGGAACCCATCGACTCATTGAAACCAAAGCGCCAACCAACTTCGTGCAAGGATTCAAGTAAGACCGTGTCTTGTGACGCAGGCAAAATAAAGAAGGATCACGTCGCGTGCGTGCCCGGCCACGACACGCGGCTTGAGCAGGCGGAGGAGCGAACGGAGAGGGCGGAGGCACGGACCGAGCAAGCCAAGACGCGGGTTGAGGAAGCGGAGATGCGCACGGAAAAAGCGGAGACCCGGACAGAAGCAGCCAGGACGAGGACGGAACAAGCGGAAATCCGAACCGAACAAGCGGAGACCCGCACGGAACAGGCCGAGGCGCGGACGGAGCAGGCCGAGACGATTTTGCGGCGCATCGTCAACAAAGAAGTTCACCTCAACCCGGAAATCTCCACCCGGTTTCTCAAAACAATTCCTCAGCAGGCGATCGCTGACCGGAAAAGCCCGCTCGACCAGTTGACAAGCCGGCAGCGCGACATCCTCCAGCTCATCGCCGAAGGCCAGAACACCAAGCAAATCGCCGCGCTGCTCAAGCTCAGCCCCAAAACCATCGAATACCATCGCATGAAATTGATGGGCTGCCTGAATGTGCATGATGTTCCGGGATTGGTCCGATTCGCTTTGCGCGTGGGACTGATTCCGCAGGAAAGCTGACGCGCCAGGCCGTGGCTCAGGCATCATGGAAAGCTGCGTCCAGTGGAGCATCGTCAAAAAAACACTCCGCCCTTGTCCAGGAAGAAGAGGCTTTGGTTCACCAAGCCAGCCGCACATTGACCGGGAAAATCCGCGAGGGATGCGTAAGGTCTGATTTAGTGGACATGGGGTAAACACCCCATATCGCGGCTAGGCCTTTTGGGCTATTCTACGCTTCATGGAATCCAACGACTCATTGAAACCAGAGCGTCAACCAACTTCCTGCAAGGATTCAAGTAACACCGTGGCTTGTGACGCAGGCGAGATAAAAAAGCATCACGTCGCGTACGAACCCGGCCACGACACCCGGGTTGACCTGGCGGAGGCGCGGACAGAGCGGGCAGAGGCGCGGACGGAGCAGGCCAAGACGAGAACGGAGCAGGCGGAGGCACGCACGGAGCAGGCGGAAACGCGGACGGACGAGGCCAAGACGCGGACGGAGCAAGCGGAGATACGGACGGAACAGGCGGAGACGCGGAGTGAGCAGGCGATACGCGCCTCTGAACTTGCGTATCGGCGGTTATTCGAAGCGGCGAAGGACGGCATCCTGATCCTGGAAGCCGACACGGGGCGGATCAGCGATGTAAACCCTTTCTTAATCGAGATGCTGGGCTTTTCCCACGGCGAACTGGTCGGCACACCCATCTGGGAACTTGGTCCGTTCAAGGACATCGTTTCCAACAAGGCCAAGTTCGAGCAATTGCAACAGCAAGGCTATGTCCTTTCCGAAGGCCTGCCGCTGGAAACGCGGGATGGCCGCCAGATTGCCGTGGAGTTCGTCAGCAACGTTTATCAAGCCGGTGAAAAAAGGGTGATTCAATGCAACATCCGTGACATCACGGATCGCAAACGGTTGGAGAAACAGGTCCTCGCTCTCAATGCAGAACTCGAACAGCGCGTCGCCGAACGCACCGGGCAATTGCAAGCCGCCAACGAAGAGTTGCAAGCGTTCAGTTGTTCCGTCTCCCACGATCTGCGCGCGCCGCTGCGCCATGTCATGGGCTTCGCTGATTTGTTGCAAAAAGAGGCCGGGCCGTCGCTTTCAGAAAAAAACCTGCATTATTTGACAAATATTTCCCAGGCGGCGGCACGGATGGAGCGTTTGATTGGCGACCTGCTGGCGTTGGCGCGCGTCGGACTCGCGGAATTGCAAAAGACGGACGTCCCTCTCGACGAGTTGGTGCGCGAGACCTTGGCCGTTTTTCAGGCGCAGACGAAGGACCGAAACATTGTCTGGGACATCCACCCCTTGCCAACGGTCTGGGCTGACTGTTCCCTGCTGCGCCTGGCGCTGGTCAACCTGATCTCCAATGCCGTCAAGTTCACTGGCGCTCGCGCCCAGGCGAAAATCGAGATTGGTTGTGCTCCCAGCGGCGACGGCGAAACAGTGATCTTCATCCGCGACAACGGCGCCGGTTTCGATCCCAACTATGCCGGGAAGCTATTCGGCATGTTCCAACGCCTGCACAGCCAGGCTGATTTTGATGGCACGGGCATCGGTTTGGCCAATGTCCGGCGCATCATTAATCGCCATGGCGGGCGGACCTGGGCGGAAGGCGTGGTGGACGGCGGCGCGACATTTTACTTTTCAATCCCAAAACAAGTCGGAGACATGCATGGACACTGAAATAACAAGCAACAAAAACATCCCCTTGGCCGAAGTCGATGCGGGGGGTGGAAAAGGTCGAAAATGATATCCCCGCTCCGCATCCTGCACTTGGAGGATGATCCCGGCGATGCCGCCCTGGTTCAAGCCAGCCTGGAAGCCGATGGCATCCTCTGTGCGATCACCCGCGTGCAAAACCGCGAGGCTTTTGTGGCGGCGCTCGAACGCGGCGGCATGGACTTGATCCTTTCGGATTTCACCCTGCCTGCGTTTGATGGCTTGTCCGCCGTCAAAGTGGCGCGCAACAAGTGGCCGGATATTCCTGTCATCATGGTGTCCGGAACGCTGGGAGAGGAACGGGCCATTGATTCGCTCAAGAGCGGCGCAACGGATTATGTCCTCAAGGGACGTCTGACCCGGCTCGTTCCGGCGGTGCGCCGGGCCATGCAGCAAGCCGAAGAGCGGGTGGGAAATCGACGGACGGAACAGGCGTTGCGGGAGTCCGAGCAACGGCTGCGGATAGTCTTCAGTGAATCGCCTCTGGGGATCGCGCTGGTCGGAATAGATGGCCGTCCAGTCCTGACCAACGCGGCCTTGCAGAAAATGCTCGGCTACACGGACGAGGAGTTGCGCCGGATGCCCTTCCGCGATTTCACGCACCCGGACGATTGCGCCAAGGATCTGGAGCTTTACCAGCAATTGCTTCAGGGCGCGCGCGAAAGTTACCAAATAGAGAAGCGCTACCTTCGCAAGGACGGCCAGGTGGTTTGGGCGCGGGTCTCCATCAGCGCGGCGCGCGGCGCGGCGGGCCATGCCGACTTCGCCATCGGGATGGTCGAGGATATCACCGAGCACCGGCTCTTGCAGGCGCAGTTTATCGACGCGCAAAAAATGGAAGTCCTCGGCCAGCTCGCGGGCGGCGTGGCCCATGATTTTAATAACATCCTCGCCGTCATCATTGGTTACAGTGAATTAACGTTGCAGAAAGAAGACGCGGACGAGGCGCTCAAGGGTGATCTGGAAATGATCCGGTTGGCCGCCGAGCGCGCGGTCGGGTTGACTCGTCAACTGCTGATCTTCAGCCGCCGACAGACCGTGCAACTGGCTGTCCTGGACCTTAATGCTGTGATGACAGGCGTGGACAGCATGCTGCGACGGCTCATTGACGAGAACATCGAGATGACGATTGTTCCCGGAATTCAAATCGGACGCGTCAAGGCCGATTCCGGCTACATCGGGCAGGTGCTGATGAATCTGGTCGTCAATGCCCGCGATGCCATGCCCAACGGCGGCAGGCTTGCCATCGCCACCAGGAATGTCACGCTCGACGAAAACCACGCCCGCGCCCATCCGGGCGCCAAGGCCGGCGACTACGTTATGCTCAGTGTCAGTGACACGGGGACCGGGATGACCGCGGAAACCAAAGCGCACCTTTTCGAAGCATTTTTCACCACGAAGCCAAAAGGCAAAGGCACTGGTCTGGGCCTGGCGACCTGCCAGACCATCGTCCATCAGTCCGGCGGTTACATCGGCTTTGACAGTGAAGTTGGCAAAGGCACGAGTTTTAAGATTTATTTTCCGCGAGTCCAAGCGCCGCTGGATGTGAGCGCCAGACCGAACCGGACCGGGCCGTTGCCGCGAGGGACGGAAACTCTGTTGGTGGTGGAAGATGATCCATCCGTCAGGCACCTGGCCCACCATGTATTGGAAGCCCAGGGCTATGAGGTGCTCCGGGCCTGCAACGGCCGGCACGCCTTGCAGGTGGCGCGTGAGCATAAAGGATCACCGATTCGTTTGGTGGTCACCGATGTCGTCATGCCGCTGATGGGCGGCAAAGCCATGGCTGAGTGGCTCAAAGCAACGTATCCCGATCTAAAAGTCCTCTTCACCTCGGGTTACACGGATGACGCCGTCACACGCTGGGGAATGCTGGATACAGGCGTTGAGTTCCTGCCCAAACCTTACACGCCCGCCACACTTGTTTGCAAAGTGCGCGAAATGCTGGATCACGGAATTGCGGCACCCCATGAGGCGGAGAAAGGCACCCCCGGTGAAAGCCCCACTGCCACCTGACGAAAAAAAGCGGCTCAAATCATTGCGCCGCCACAAAAAACCCGACACGGATCCAGAACCGCACCAGGGAGACTTCCCGCGTTTCAATCCCAATCCGGTGCTGGAACTGTCCGCGACCGGCGAAATCAGTTACTTCAACGATGCCGCCGGAGCGATGGCCCGCGAACTGGGGCGAAAAACCCCTGCGCAGATGCTGCCGCCCGACACCGCCGCGATGGTCCGCGAATGTCTGGCCGCCAACACACCGAAACTTCGCGTGGAAACACACATTGGCCCGCGCGTGATGTCGTGGTCCTTTTTCCCCGTCAAGTCCAACAACACGGTGTATTGCTATGGGGGCGACATCACCGAGCGCAAGCTCACGGAACAGAGCCTGCGGTTGCAGAGCGCCGCCATGGAAGCAGCGGCCAATGCCATGGTCATCACCGACCAGTCGGGCAACATCCAATCGGTCAACCCCGCTTTCACGACGCTTACCGGTTACACCGCGCAGGAAGTCCTCGGAAAGAATCCGCGCCTCCTTCAAAGTGGAAACCACAATGAATCGTTCTACCGAAACCTGTGGCAGACGATTTCCTCCGGTCAGGTTTGGAGGGGGGAACTGACCAACCGCCGCAAGGACGGCAGCCTCTACTTCGAGGAGATGACGATCACCCCGTTGCGGAACGCCAACGGTGTGATCGCCCGTTACATCGCCATCAAACAGGACGTCAGTGGGCGCAAGCGGACGGAGGAAGCGCTGCGTCAGAGCGAGGAACAACTTCGTGCCATGTTCGACGTGGCCTCGGTGGGCATCGTCCAAGCCGACCCTCGCACCGGACGCTGGCTGCGCGTGAACAAGAAGTTCTGCGACATCACCGGTTATTCCGCGGACGAATTACTGCGGATGTGTGTCGCAGACATCACCCATTCGGAAGACCTGCGGTCCGACCGGGAGGCATTCGAGCGGGTCGTGCGGGGCGAGGCGCCTGATTACCGCATGGAGAAACGCTACATCCGCAAGGATGGCACGCTGGCCTGGGTGAACGTGAACATGACGGTCCTCCGGGACGCCGCCGGCCAGCCCACCCGGACCCTGGCCGTGATTGAGGACATCACCGAACGTAAGCGCACGGAAGAGGCGCTGCGGGCCTCTCAGCAGCTCACAGAAGGGATTATCAACGCAATGCCCGTGAGGATATTCTGGAAGGACAAGAATCTCGTTTACTTGGGCTGCAATGCGGCATTCGCGCGCGATGCCGGGTTTGCCGACCCCAAGGACATCATCGGGAAAGACGATCACCAGATGGGATGGCGTGAGCAGGCGGAATTGTATCGCAAGGATGACCACCAAGTCATCGAGAGCGGCTGCTCCAAGCTGCTCATCGAAGAACCCCAGACAACCCCCGAAGGGAACACGATAACGCTTCTTTCGAGCAAGATACCTCTGCGCGATTCCAAGGGGGGGGTCAGTGGCGTAGTCGGCACTTACGTGGACATCACAGAACGCAAGCGGCTCGAAGTCCAGTTATTTCAAGCTCAGAAAATGGAAACCGTCGGCAAACTGGCGGGCGGTATCGCGCACGAGTTCAACAGCATTCTGACGGCCATCATCGGCCATAGTGAATTGTTGCTCGGCGATCTGCCCGCAGGAAGTTCGCTGGCCAAAAGCGCGGACGAAATCAGCCAGGCCGCCGGTCGTGCCGCCGTGCTGACACGGCAACTGCTGGCCTATGGCCGCAAGCAATTTCTACAGCCGGAAACACTCGACCTAAACAGCGTCATCGCCGGCATGGCAGGCATGTTTCGTCATGTCATGGGCAGTTCCGTGGATACGCAGATCCTGCCCGCTCCCGGCCTGCACGCGGTCAAGGCGGACGCCGGACAGATCGAACAGGTCATCATGAACATGGCTATGAATGCGCGTGACGCCATGCCCAACGGCGGCAAATTCACGCTGGAAACTGCCAACGTCTCCATTGACCAAGAGACCGTGGGCCGCTACCCGGAATTGAAACCGGGGGAGTACGTGATGCTCGCCATTACAGACACGGGCGCCGGCATGAGCCAGAAAGTCAAGGAGCGCGTCTTTGAGCCTTTCTTTTCCACCAAAGACGTTGGCCAGGGGACAGGATTGGGGTTGTCCACGTGTTACGGCATCGTCAAGCAAAGCGGCGGTCATATCAACGTTTACAGCGAACTGGGCCGCGGCACTTCCTTCAAAATATATCTGCCGCAGGTTGATCAGCCGGCGCCCGTTCCCGTCTCACCCCTGAACGCGTCTGAATTGCCGCGCGGCACCGAATCCATTCTGCTGGTCGAGGACGATCCCGCCTTGCGCGAAATGGCGGCGATGTTGCTCAGGCGCCTGGGATACACGGTCCTGGCGGCTGCCGATGGCATTGAAGCTTTGAGACTGATACAACAGCGGGACACCGAGCCTGTTGATTTATTGTTTACCGATGTCGTCATGCCGCACATGAACGGCAAGGAATTGGCTAACCGCGTCCTGGCGTCACATCCGCGCACCCGGATTCTATTCTCCTCCGCCTACACCGAGAATGCCATCGTCCATCAAGGCGTGCTGGACAAAGGCGTGGCGCTGCTGCAAAAGCCGTTCACGCCGTCCGCGCTGGCGCGCAAATTGCGGGCAGTGCTCGATCAACCGAACGCCACGAAACCCGAGGCCGCTCAACAAACATTTGGTTTCACTAAAACCACACAAGGATGACGCGGTGATTGAGTGGCGCGGAACAGAATGCGAAAGAGTCTGATTTAAGTGACTGCGGAAAACCCCTAGGGACGTTGTGTATTTTACCTGAAATGAAGTGGCGCTATGAGTCACGCCTTCGGTTGACTTTGGTGAATTAGATGCTAAGATGATTAAAAACGGAGCGCGGATGAGCCTTCGAAGTTCATTTTCGATTCCCAACGCAAGACGAAAGCATCTATGGACGCCGATATAGTCAAAGGCTCCTTGTTGACCGAGGACGAATCGCACGGTGTGGAAGGTTGCAAATGAAATCCCCGCTTCACATCCTGCTCCTGGAGGACGACCCCCTCGATGCCGCGCAGATTCAATCCACCCTGAAAGCCGGCGGCATCGGGTGCGCGACCACCCGCGCACAAAGCCGCGCTGATTTTGTGGCAGCGCTCGAACGCGGCGGTATTGACTTGATCCTCTCGGATTTCAGCCTGCCAGGATTTGACGGCTTATCCGCGCTGGAGATTGCGCATGTCAAAACGCCGGTCACACCTTTCATCTTTGTCTCCGGGACTTTGGGTGAAGAGCGCGCCATTGAGTCACTCAAGAGTGGCGCCACCGACTATGTCCTCAAGGACCGCCTCGGCCGCCTCGCGCCGGCGGTGCGCCGTGCCATGCGCGAGGTCGAAGAGCGGGCGAGAAATCTACAAATGGAAGAAGCGTTGCGGGAATCGCATAAAATGGAAGTGCTCGGTCAGCTCGCCGCCGGCGTGGCCCATGACTTTAATAACATCCTCACGGTCATTCTGGGTCACTGTGAATTATTGATGGAAAGTTCAAGTCCCGACCATCCTTTAAAGAGTGTTCTGGAGATGATTTGGTTGGCGGCCGAGCGCGCGTCGGGATTGACGCGCCAACTGCTCATCTTCAGCCGCAAAGAGACGCCGCAGCTCGGAGTCCTGGACCTCAACGAGGTGGTGCGGGGCCTGGACAAAATGTTGCGGCGCCTCATTGGCGAGAACATTGAGATGGTCTTTCTGCCCGGAGAACAAATCGGGCGAGTACAGGCTGACTCCGGCCACCTGGGACAAGTGTTGATGAATCTGATCGTCAACGCCCGTGATGCCATGCCCAACGGAGGCAAGCTCACCATCGCCACTGACAACGTCACGCTCGATGAAAACCACGCCCGCGCGCACAATGGCGCCAGGGCTGGCGACTACGTGATGCTCAGTGTCAGTGACACGGGAACCGGCATGACCGAGAAAGTGCAGGCGCGCCTCTTTGAAGTATTTTTCACCACCAAGCCCCACGGCAAAGGGACCGGTTTGGGGCTGGCGACCTGCCAGACCATCGTCCAGCAATCCGGCGGACACATTGCCGTGGCCAGCGAGGTTGGCAAAGGCACCTGTTTTAAAATCTATTTTCCACGAGTCGAGCAGCCGCTGGCTGTCTCCAACGAGCTAAGTCAGGCCGCGCAGTTGCCGCGCGGGACGGAAACCCTGTTGGTGGTGGAAGATGAGCCATCCGTGCGGAATCTGGCGTGTGATGTGCTGGAGGCCCACGGCTACCGCGTGCTCCGGGCCAGCAACGGGCAGGAAGGACTGCAGGTGGCGCGTGAATTCAAAGGGCCGCCCATTGGCCTGGTCATCACCGATGTCATCATGCCGCTGATGGGCGGCAGAGCCATGGCGGAGTGGCTAAAGAGAAGCTATCCCGATCTCAAAATACTTTTCACCTCGGGTTATACGGATGACGCCGTCACTCGCTGGGGAGCGTTTGACATAGGGGTCGAGTTCCTGCCCAAACCCTACATGCCGGCCACCCTTGTTTGCAAAGTGCGCGAGATGCTGGATGCGGGAAGGGCCTCCCGCCAGACAGGCTAGCCGGTATTGGATCCGGCCACAACAGGCTCGCGCTGTGTTTCGGGCGCGCCGGCTTCGCTCAAAGCGTCAAGCAAGCGGCGCACAGCCGTATGGCTGGTCAAGTAATAGCGCGCGGCGGTATTGGCCACGCCCACGCGCACGGAGCAGGCTTCCGGCGGCAGCGCCCGGAACAAATCTTCATCGGTCCAATCATCGCCGATGCCCAAAACGAAGTCCGGCGCGCGATCCTTTAGCCATTCCTGGGCGGCAGTGCCTTTGTTGATCCCGCTGGGCCGAACTTCAATGACTTTCCGCCCCTCCAACACTTGCACGTCAATGTTGCGCGTGTAATCGGCCAGGGTGTCCAGCAATTCCTGCGCCCGCACCCGGGCCTGCTCCGGGTCGGCGCGGCGATAATGCCAGGCCAGCGAAAAATCCTTCTCCTCCAACAAGGCCCCGGGCAATCGATCCACGTAGAGCTGGAGAATGGGCCGCACACGGTCCTTCCATTCGGCAGTGAGGTTTTTGAACATGCGCCATTCACCGCCCTTGCCGCGCAACCATATCCCGTGCTCGGCCACCAACGCCACCGGCAGCTTTTGAAACCATTCCTCCAGGTCGCGCCGGGTCCGGCCGCTGATAATCACCACGTCGTTGCGCGCATCCGCTCCCAGGCGCAAGAGCAGATCCACTAACTCGGGGTCCGGCCGGGCTAGCCGCGGGGCCGACGCGAAAGGCACCAGCGTCCCGTCGTAATCCAGGAACAAAACCCGTCTGGCCGCCGAGCGATAACGATTGACCAACGCGGCGGCTATCTTTCCCGCCAGCAGCCGGGCCTCCCGCGCGGCCTCGGTCTTCTGCGTCGCCAGCAGCGACTGCACAAAGTCCTCCGCCCAGCGATTTACGTCGTAGCGGCGCAGGCGTTCCTGGAGAAACTGATTTCGCCGCGCCTGCTCTTCGACCGGCATGGCCAGGGCCTGTTCCAAGGCCCGCGCGAAGTCACCCAGATGAAAGGGATTGATGAGCAGGGCCTCGCCCATCTCCTTGGACGCCCCGGCCATTTCGCTCAAAATCAAAACGCCCTTCTGATCCGGGCGGGAAGCGATGAATTCCTTGGCCACCAGATTCATGCCATCGCGCAACGGAGTGACCAAGGCGACGTCGCACAGACAGTAGAGCGGCACCAACTCCTCGAAGGAAAGAAGACGGAACTGGTAGATCAAAGGGGTCCAATTTACGTTGCCATACGCCCCCACGATCCGCCCGACGGCTTCCTCGACTTCCTGCTTCATGATTTTGTAGTCGTGGACGCCAATGCGAGAGGGCGCCACGGAGGCGATGAAAACCACCTTGCCATGCCACTCGGGATGGCGCTTGAGAAATAGATCGTATCCGAGCAATCGGTTCAGGATGCCCTTGGTGTAGTCGAGCCGGTCCACGGAAAAGATGACCTTCTGCCCCTGGAACTTGGCGCGCAATTCCCCCACCCGGCCGGCCGTTTCGGCCGAGGACGCGGCTTGGGCGAAATGCGCGAAGTCAATGCCCATGGGAAAGGTGTCCACCTTCACCACCCGGTCCCCCAGGGTCAGATCTCCCAAATGGTGCTCGTATCCCGCCGTCAGCAGCACCGACGTCAGGAAATCGCGCGCGTACTCATGGGTATGAAATCCAATCAGGCTGGACCCCAGCAAACCCTCGATGATTTCCACCCGCCAGGGCCGCGGCAGCAAGCGGAACACCTCGTACGAAGGAAACGGAATATGCAGAAAAAATCCAATGGGCAATTGCGGAAACATCTCCCGCATCAGGCGGGGCAAGAGCAGAAGATGATAGTCGTGAATCCACAACACATCCTCGGGCTGCAGCACTTCCGCCAGCGTGCTGGCGAAGGCGCGGTTGACACGCTGGTATTCTTCCCAATGCTCCTCCTCAAACTGGGCCAGAGTCGTGAAGTAATGGAAGAGCGGCCAGAGCGTGCGATTGCAAAATCCGTGGTAAAAGCGCTCCATGCTTTCTTCCGGCAAAAAAACCGGACAGGCGTTGTAATGCTCCTGGCCGAACTTCCGCACGGCTGCCTGTTGCTCCACCGCCAGGTTGGCCCCGGGCCATCCCACCCACATAAAATCCACCCGCCCGTCGCCGTCCGCGCCTGCTCGATTCAAATAACTCCACAAACCGGTCGTCAGTCCACCCGCGCTGGGGACGAATCGTGGTTCGTCTTTCTCCAACGACACCGTGAACGGCAACCGATTCGACGCAATGACCAGACGCATATCAAACCTTCCTTCCCTTGCCCCGGACATTCAATCGGGGAGTCCCTTAAAAGGGGCTGCGGCAAAACCACTAGGCGGCCCCTTCAGGGAAAAGCGCCAGGCCGCTACGCCTTCATGGCTGGGAGTCCGTCGGTTGGCACAATCAGCACCATCCGTTGGAACAAAAACACCCATTCCGGCCCTGCCTATTGGTCTTGATCCTCCCGCGCGGGATGCAATCCAAGTTGCGTCAGCTTCTCGCGCATTTTCAGCCGGGTCACGCCCAGCCAGCGGGCGGCTTTGGCCTGATTGCCTTGCGCCAGTTGAATCGCCTGTTTGTACAGCTCCGGTTCAAGGTCGGCGATCATGTGCGAGTAGGCGTTGTCGATTTCGCCGTTTTGCGCGCGCGCCAGCAATTCGGTCACGTAGGCTCCGTGGGATTGTCTCTCGCCGTCGGCTGGCCGGCGGCTCTTGGCCGTGACTTGCTGCACGTGCTCCAGGCCGATGGCAAAGGGCCGCGCCAGGAGCAGAGACTGACGCACCGCATTCTCCAATTCCCGCACGTTTCCCGGCCAGGGCAGTGTTTGCAGAAAGGCCAGCGCCTCGGGTTGCACGGCCGGCGCCTCGATCCCCAGTTCCCTGGCGTAACGCTGGATAAAGTATTTGGCCAGTTCCGGAATGTCCTCCGTCCGCTGATTGAGCGGCGGCAGGGTGATGGTGACGACGCTCAGGCGGTAAAACAAATCCTCCCGAAACTCCCGCTCCTTGATCGCCGTGTCCAGGTCGCGATGGGTGGCCGCGAGCACCCGCACGTCCACCGCGATGTTGGCTTCGCTGCCCAGGCGCTGAATGCAGCGCTCCTGCAGCACGCGCAGCAACTTGCCTTGCGTGTTGGTGTTCAGATCGCCGATTTCATCCAGAAAAAGGGTGCCGCCGCTGGCCTGTTCGAATCTCCCGATCCGCCGCGCTTGCGCGCCGGTGAAGGCGCCGCGTTCGTGGCCGAACAACTCGCTTTCCAGCAACGAATCCGGAATCGCCGCGCAGTTGACCGCGATGAAAGGCTTGTCCGCCCGATGGCTGTGCTGGTAAATGGCCCGCGCGATCAGTTCCTTGCCCGTGCCGGTCCCGCCGCGGATCAAGACCGTGGCCGGCGTTGCCGCGACCCGTCCGATTTCCTTGTAGATCGCCTGCATCGCCCGGCTCTTGCCGACCAGGGCGTGGCCATCCGCCGGCCCTTCGCCCATCTCCACCGGCTCGGACATGAGGCGGCTGCTGGCCACGGAGGCCGCAATCATGTCCAGCAACTCGTCGGCCTCAAAAGGTTTAAGCAAATAATCGCACGCGCCCAGTTTAGTGGCCTCGATGGCCGTTTCGGTCGTGCCGTGGGCCGTCATCACAATGATGGCCTGTTTCGGTTTGGCGGCGTGCAGACGCGCCACCAACTCCATCCCCCCAGACCCGGCAAGCGCAGATCGGTCACCACCACGTCGTGGAATTGCCCCTGTGCCTGTTCCAGCCCCTCGTCCCCTCGCGCGCAGACCGCGACGTCGTAGCCTTCGGCGCAGAGCACTTTTTGCAGCGACGCCGCGGTGCTGGAATCATCCTCGATCAGGAGTATTTTGGGTTTCATTTTTTAGAATGCGCGGCAGAACGATGCTAAAAGTTGTGCCGCGCTTCAATTCAGTTTGGTAACGCAGTTCTCCGCCGTGCCTCTCGACAATGCGGGCCGCGATGGGCAGTCCCAGCCCCGTGCCGCCTTCCTTGGTGGTGAAAAAAGGGTCGAACAATCGTTTCCTGACTTCGGCCGGAATGCCCTTGCCATTGTCGGCCACTTCCACCACCACTGCCGACACCCCGCGACGCCGCAGGCGCAACACGATCACCCCGTTGCGCTCGATGCTGTCGGCCGAATTGCGAATCAGGTTGATCAACACCTGCCTGATTTGTTGAGTATCGGCCCGCACCCAGGCGTCTTCGGAATCTTCCAGTTCGAGCGCAATCAAGTCCTTTTCCAACTGCGGCCGCAGCAACTCCGCCACTTCCCGCAACATCCGCCGCACCGGCACCTCCACCATTTCCGGCTCGGATGGACGGGCAAACTGGAGGAAATCCCGCACGATCCTCTCCAGGCGGGTGATTTCACTGCCGATAACGGTGGCGTCTTCGTTTTCGGCCATGTCCGGCGGCAGGGTGTTCTTGAGGCTGAAAAGGCGGAATTTGATGGCCGTGAGCGGATTGCGGATCTCGTGCGCGACGCCCGCCGCCAGAACTCCCAGGGAAGCTAGTTTCTCCTGGCGCGCCACTTCGGCCTGCGTCTCGGTGAGTTGATGCCGCAAGGGCGCGATCATGCCCCGGTAAACCAGCACCACCAGCGCCGCCGCCAGCGCCAGCACCAGCGCCAGGGAAATTTGCAGCAGTTGCTGGAACTGGGCCAGCGTGGCTTGCGATCTGGCGAGCAGACCGCCGAAAGAGCTTCTTTGGTTGACAATAAACCGGTCGCACAGATCCAGCAGACGCCGCGACTGCACTTGCACCTTCTCATAGCTGCTCTGAAACTCCCGCGCCCGGGTCGATTTCAACCATCCCCGGCTGCCTTGCAGGAGAGGCAGGCTCTCCGCCAGGTAATCGTCGTACGCCATCCGCGCCTGGCGATAGAATTCGCGCTCCGGCGGCGTGGCCAGATTGGGGCCGTTCTTCCCCAGCCATTCCTTGAAATCCTGCGCCTGGCTGCGGAAGGCCTCGGCGTCGTTCGTGTCCCCGCGCAGACGGAAGCGGAGCAGCGTTTCATTCAACCGTTGAACGTCAGCCCGGACTTCCACCCCGAAATAAAAGTTGGCCGCCTTCAGCCCGCTAAACTCCCCCTCCAAGCTCCGCATCCTTCCCCATGTCGTGCGACTGGCCCATAGCACCAGGAGCGACCCCAGGAGCGCGGTCAAACACAACCCGGCCACTCGCAGACGAACAGCCGGATTTCTGCCGGTGACACCGGCCAATCCATGTGTGGCATGTTTTATTCCATCAATAGGCGCGTCTTTCATCGGCCTTGGGCAAAGCCCTTGCTTTTCCCATAAAACTATCGCTCATTTTCGCTGGCACGGCAAACGCTATTGAAAAAGCTAATGAAGAAAATAATACTGGTGGTCGATGATGACGCCTCAGTCCGCGCCTCGGTCAACAAGGTGCTCCGGGCCGCGGGCTACGAAGTGGTCCAGGCCGCCGGTGGAATGGAGGCCCTGGTGCGGCTCAAGGCCCATGCCTTTGACCTTGTTTTGCTGGACATCGGGTTGCCCAACCACGACGGGTGGGAGATTTGCAAACATATTGTCCGCCATCATCCTAGCCTTCCGATCATCGTCATCACCGGGCAGGAGGGCCAACTCTATTTCGCTTTGGCCGCCGGCGCCACCGCCTTAATGGAGAAACCTTTGGACGCGCAACGATTGCTTCACCTGCTCGAGGAACTTTTGAGCAGCCCCAAGGATTCCGCTCACGTCCGATCAAAGGAGAAATTTTACCATTTCGCCGCATGACCCGCGTTCCTCCAATGAAGAGCAGGAAGAAGCCAGGAAGGCAAAAGCTCCTACGGACACTGGCGGAGACAGTTGCTGAAACGACCACGTTCGATTTCACCGCCCTTTTTCATCTTCCGTCCGACAGCTTGAATAGGGTTTCGCCCGATTGTCATCATGCCACAAAACGTGTATCTTCTCGCCAATGCAGACGAACAATCCATCACCTATCATGTTCCTGGTACGACGTGTCTCCCGCAACAAGTTTCTCAGTCCCGCTGGTCGTTGGGTCAAGCGGGCGGAAGGGGCGCTGCACTTCCCCAATCTTTTGAACGCCATCAATACGTGCCTGGGCCGCGGCCTTAAAGATGTGGAATTGATCCTGCGTTTTGAGGGCAACGAGCCTGATCGTTGCATTCCGCTCAGTTCGATTCTGTGAACTTCACGCCCCAAAGATCTTCACCTTCCCGGTAGAGGGCAGAGCTGCCGCTCTGCCTGAACTGTTGGGCTGCACCTTGCTGGAACGTTTTGTGCTGGCAATAATTCGGAGCCAGTCTGGTTCTGGATAACTGGCCCCGGCAGAAATTCAATCCAGAGAATGAACAGGAGGAGATCTATGAAAATAAGTACGATTCTGAAATGGTCCGCGGGGCTTTTTTCCGCGGCGACTTTGGCCGCCTTGACCGGCACGGCCGCGGCGGATCAGAACGCCGCCTCCCCCGCCAAGGAAAAAGAGTTCAAAGGCAAAGTCGATTACGTCAATAGCGAGGAGCATGCCCTCACGGTTACGGGCATGCTGCAACACAAGACATTCGAGCTGGGAAACAACTGCGTCATCACGCGCTGGGATAATAACTCCGGCACCCTCCAGGACCTGCGGCCCGGCCAGAAGGTGCGCGTCGGCTACCAAAACGTCCACGGTGTGCTGGCGGCTGACCGTGTGGCGCAACAGCCCATGCGCTTTAGCGGCCTCGTCAAACTCGTGGACCCGGAGACACGGCAAGTGGTCATCCACACTTGGGACCGCGACAAGTCGTTCGTGCTGGCGGCGGACTGCAAGATTCTCCTGCATGACCACGCCACCGGCTCCCTGGCCAACGTCCGGCCCGGCGACCACGTGACCGTGGTTTATGAAGCCCCTGCCGGCATGGCTGTCGTGCGGCAAATCGCCCAGACCAGTGTCAGCGTCACGGGTTCTGTCGTCGCCATTGACCTCCGGCGTCGCACGGTTGCAGTCGAAGACATGTTCGGCGTCAAGCGGTTCAATCTGGGCAATAACTGCTCCATTGTAATGGATGGCAGAACGGACGCGCCACTGGTGAACCTGCGCCTGGGCCAACGCCTGACCATCAATTACGACGAAGTGAATGGCGTCAACGTGGCCAATCGCATCGCGCCCGCCGAGGCGGCGCAAACGACCGCCGCGACGGCGCAAGCCAATCCATAACGTGGTATGCGAAAAATAATCGGCATGCTTGGTTCCGATTTGCGATGGCGGCTCCTCGTGTTGGTGTTGCTGTCGTGCGCCCCGGTCGTGGGCTTTCTCCTTGTCGCGGCCAACGGCGGGGAGGTCGGCAACCTGGCATGGCTGATTATTGCCGCCGGCCTGGCCTGCGCGCTCGGCTGGGTTGGCGGCTACCTGCTGGTTGTGCGGCCGATTCGGACTCTGCTGCATTACTGCTCCCGGACGGCCGCCGGCGAATTGAGCGCCTTTCCGGGGATGGCGCACTCGGGCGGCGAATTGGGCCAATTGGCCCACACCTTCGACCAGATGGCTGACGCCTTGGAAGAGCGCGAAGTGGCTTTCCAAACCAAGGTCCGCAATTTCGCCGAGCGCACCCGCAGTGATGATCGGCTCCAAGCCGCCTGCCAGGAAATAGCCGACTTGAAATCCGCGCTCGATGAGCACGCCATCGTGGCCTTCACCGACCCGCAGGGAAAAATTACCCACGTCAACGACAAGTTCTGCGCCATCTCCAAGTATTCGCGCGAAGAACTGTTGGGCCAGGATCACCGCATCCTCAATTCGGGCTATCACTCCAAGGATTTCATGCGCGGCCTTTGGAGGACCATCGAGCAAGGCCGCGTTTGGCACGGCGAAATCAAGAACAAGGCCAAGGACGGCTCGTTCTATTGGGTCAACGCCACCATCGTGCCCTTTCTCAACAAGGAGGGCAAACCCCGTCAATACGTGGCCATTCGGACCGACATCACCGAACTCAAGGACTACAGCCGCAAGCTCCAGGCCCTTTCCCGCCGCCTGGTGGACGTGCAGGAGACCGAGCGCAGGAACATCGCGCACGAACTTCATGACGAAATTGGCCAGGCCCTCACGGTCTTGCAATTAAACCTGCAAGCCATGTCCGAGTTGCCCACCGTCAACGGCCTGAAACCGCGCCTGGTTGAGAACCTCCACGTGCTCGAGGGCGTGCTGCAACAACTGCGGGACATCTCGCTGAATTTGCGCCCATCGATCCTGGACCATCTGGGATTGGAATCGGCTTTGCGTTGGTACACCATCCGGCAAGCGGCCCTGATGGATTTAAAACTCGAACTTCACTTCGATTGGATTGAGCAACGCCTGGACCCGGTCATTGAAACCGAATGTTTCCGTGTCGCGCAGGAAGCATTCGTCAACATAGGGCGCCACGCCCAGGCCCACACCGTGGCCGTGGACCTGCGCGCCAGCAACGGCCGCCTCAACCTGAACGTGCGCGATGATGGCGTGGGGTTCGATGTAGCTTCAGTGCGGGAGCAAGCCGTGTGCGGCGCCAGTCTGGGTTTGTTGAGCATGGAAGAGCGGGCCGCGCTGGCGGGCGGCGGGCTGGATTTCAAGTCCACGCCGGGACAAGGCACCGAGGTGCAGGCTTGGTTCCCGTTGAAATGGCAAACCTCTCCCATCCCATCTTAAAACTGATGAACAATGCCCTTAGATCTATTCGTGTCGTGCTGGCCGATGATCACACCTTGGTGCGAGCGGGCATCCGCGCCTTGCTGGAAAAGCTGCCCGGGGTCACCGTGTTGGGCGAGACCGGCAACGGTCGCGAGGTCCTCGACCTCGTCGCCAAGCTCCGGCCCGATGTGGTCTTGCTCGATATCGCCATGCCCGGCCTCAATGGCTTGGAAGCCGCCGCGCGCGTGATCCAGGATTTTCCCGAGGTGCGCGTCATCATGCTTTCCATGCACGACATCGAGGCTTATTACTGGCGCGCGCTCAAGGTCGGCGCGACCGGCTTCCTGCTCAAGAAAGCCGCCGCCACAGAACTGGAAGCGGCCTTGCAAAACGTCGTGCGGGGCGAGATTTATCTCAGCCGGGAAATCTCCGCCCAACTCGCCCGGAAGCCTCTCTTGCAAGGCATCGCCGACGGGAAGAACCCTCTCGAACAGTTGACTGCCCGCCAGCGCGAAATCCTCCAGCTCATCGCCGAGGGTCAGAACACCAAAGGCATCGCCGACCTCCTCAAGGTCAGCCCCAAAACCGTCGAATACCATCGCATGAAGTTGATGGACGGCCTGAACATTCACGATATTCCAGGCCTCGTGCGTTTCGCGTTGCGCATGGGATTGATTCCGCAGGGAAGCTAGCCGCGCTTATCTGGCCGCGTCGGCCAGCGCAGCCAGAGTTTTGTCCGACAACGCTTCCTCAGCCAAGGGGAAAAGATGGCGTTCCTCGTTCTCGAAATGTTGGCGCACGGCCTGAATAAGCTGGCCAAGCTGCTGCCGCGCTTTGCTCAAATTCCCGCTTTCGGCCACCAGCCGGATTTGCTGGTCCAATTCGCCATGTTCCTGGGTCATCGTTTTCATTTGCCCGCGGTGGGCTTGCATTTGGTTCAGGGTCGGGTAAAGGAATTCTTCTTCCTTGTGCCCGTGTTGTCGCAAAAATCCCGCCATGACGCAGACGAGTATGCGGAGTTCGCCCAAGGTCGCGACACCGGGCAGAACAGCCTCGATGTCTTTGAGCATAAGATTAAACACTGCATGTTCGGTCCGTAAAACCTCAGTAATTGTCATGACCAGCCCAGCCTAAGTGCGGTTCGTTGGTTTTGCAAATATTCAAAACGCTTTTTTGTTTATGCCGGGGTGTCCAGGTTGAAGGCTCCAAGAAATCACAAACCTTCCGTGTCGCGAAACTCAATCATGCGCACCGCGACGGCGAACTTAATAACTCCTTTGGCCCTGCGTTTGCCCCAAGTGTCGTAAACAGCCGACACGAAATCGCCGAAGGTCAAAGCCCTTCTCCTGGAATGGGCTTTCATTTGCAAGATTTGATCAACTTTTATCATACGATTTTTGCCTTACTCATTGTTATCCGCGTCGCGCATTCGATTTGAACGTAAAAGCCATGTCCAAGGCTCTTCCATCGCTGCGGAACAAACTAAGGCGCCAGGGATTTCGCGCTAGTCAGGGTAATGAGCAATATTACGTCGGGAAATGCCCCGACACGCTGACCGCAGGAGAAACCGCAGACGCAGGTAATATCAAAATCAAGGTTTGGGCTTGGCCGCCAAAGAACCGTCGCGCACCCGGCGGTAAAGCGCCTCGTAAGCGGTGGCGGTTCGCTCCCAGGAGAAATCACGCGCCATGCCGTTGCGCCGGTAATGCGCCAGCAGCGGCTTGTCCGCGTAGAGCGCCAGGGCCTTGCGAATCGCCTTGGCCAGCGCCCGCACCGAATACTCGGCGAACTTGATCCCGTCCGCCGCCGTCGCATCCTCCGCTATGTCTTTCACCGAGTCGTCCAGCCCGCCGGTCACCCGCACGATGGGCGTCGTGCCGTAACGCAGGCTGTACATTTGATTCAATCCGCATGGCTCAAATCGCGACGGCATCAGGTAGAAATCGCACCCCGCCTCCAGCCGGTGCGACAATCCGGTGTCGAACCCGATCCGCACCGCGCATTTGGCCGGATAAAGTTCCGCCAGCCGGAGGCAGCCCCGTTCGTAATCGCGCTGCCCGCTGCCCAGCAACACGAATTGCATGTCCCCGGCCAGCATCTCCTGCAACGCCCCCAACTGAAGATCGACCCCCTTTTGCTCCGCCAACCGCGTGACCGTCCCGAACAGCGGCGTATCCGGCGCCTCCGGCAAACCCAATTCCCGCTGCAAGAGCGCCTTGTTGGCTTGTTTGCCGCCCATCTCCGCCATGCTGTAGGAATACTTCAGATACGGGTTACCCTCCGTCTTCCATTCGTCGTAATCGACCCCGTTGAGGATGCCCTGCAACACGCCTTGGCGGCGGCGCAACACCCCATCCATGCCGCAGCCCAGCGCCTCGGTGGTGATTTCCCGCGCGTAACGCGGGCTGACGGTGGTGATCTGGTCCGCGTAGGAAAGGCCGGCCTTGAGGCAATTCATGAAACCGTGGAACTCCACGCCCTCCGCTTGAAAATAGGCCCCTGGCAGATTGGCCAGCGCGTACTTCGCCGCGGCAAAGTTTCCCTGGTAGGCCAGGTTATGAATAGTCAAACACACGGGCGGCGCGGAGTCCCAGCCCTCGCGCAATTTTTGGTCCCGCACGAAGAGCGCCGCCAGCGCCGCCTGCCAGTCATGCACGTGCACCAACTCCGGCTGCCACGGCAGGTAGCGCGCCAGGTGCGCCACGCATTTGGAAAAAAAGACAAATCGCTCCGCGTTGTCCGGGTAATCGGCGCCCCGCTCCGAATAAAGATCGGCCCGGTCGAAAAACCGCTTTTGTTCGATAAAGTAAATCGTCAAGCCGGGCGCCTGCTCCAGCGTCAGTACCTTCGCCTCCACCTTCTCCGGTCCGAGCGGCAGTTCCAGCTTCCAATCCAGCGATTGCAATCCTGGCAGCTTCTCCCGCACGCCGCCGTAGAGCGGCGTCACCATCCCCACCGTGTGCCCGGCCCGCGCCAGGAATTTGCCCAGCGCCCCCACCATGTCCGCCAGCCCCCCTGTTTTGGAGTAGGGCAGGACCTCGCTGCTCGCGATCAGGATTTTCATTACGGCGCGGCCGCGATCCGGTCGGTTTTCAACCACGGCCGCAGCGCCGCCGGAATGCTCACGCTGCCGTCCGCCTGCTGATACGTCTCCACCAGGGCCACGAAGAGCCGCGCCAGCGCCGTCCCGCTGCCGTTGAGGATGTGCGGAAATCTGTTCTCCCCCTCGTCCGTCTTGTAGCGCATATTCATCCGGCGCGCCTGGAAATCCTCGCAGTTCGAGCAGCTCGACACCTCCAAGTACTGCCCCTGGCCCGGCGCCCACACCTCGATGTCGTAAGTCATCGCGCTGGCAAATCCCATGTCGCCGGTGCAAAGCTGGACCACCCGATAATGCAAGCCGAGCAATTGCAGGACTCGCTCCGCGTGGGCCGTCAGTTGTTCCAATTCATCATAGCTGTTTTCCGGGCGCGTGATCTTGATCAACTCCACCTTGTCAAATTGATGCACCCGGATCATCCCCCGCGTGCCCACTCCCGCCGCTCCGGCCTCGCCCCGAAAGCACGGCGTGTAGGCGCAGTAATAAATCGGCAATTGGCTCTCCGCCAAAATCTCCTCCCGATGGATGTTGGCCACCGGCGTCTCCGCCGTCGGAATCAGAAACAGCTTGCCCAAAGTCGCCGCGTCCGTCCCTTCCTGCACCCCGTAGTATTGGTCGGCAAACTTGGGGAATTGCCCCACGCCCACCATGCAATCGCGCCCGACCAGGAACGGCGGCGAAATCTCCGTGTAACCGTGCTCCAGCACGTGCAAATCCAGTAAAAATTGAATCAGCGCCCGCTCCAACCGCGCCCCCCAACCAGTGTAAAGAAGAAACCCGCTCCCGGACAGCTTCGCCCCGCGCGCGAAATCCACCAGCTTGAGGCTTTCGCACAACTCGACGTGTGTTTTGGCCTTGAATTCAAATCGCGTTTTATCGCCCCACGCGCGCACCTCCGCGTTATCGGCCGCGGACTGGCCGATTTTTACTTTCTCATGCGGCAGATTGGGCAACTGGAGCATCAGCGCGTCCCGTTGCGCCTCCGTCTGGGCGCATTCCTTGTCCAGTTCGGCGATCCTGTCCCCCATGTCGCGCGTCTCCATTTTTTTTGCCTCCGCCTCCGCCAATTTTTTCTGCCCCATCAACGCCCCTATTTCCTTCGAGACGCGCTTGCGCGTGGCCTTGAGTTGTTCCACCTCGGCGAGGGTCTTGCGCCGGCGTTCATCCAGCGCCAGCACCTCGTCAATTTTCTTCTCATCCCCGCCGTGGCGCGAGGCCAGTCGTTGGCGGACAAAATCGCTCTTTTCCCGAATCAATCTGATATCCAGCATGCCCGCATTATAAAAATGTCCAATCCCACCGCAAGCGGCGAATCCATTTTCCCGCCCCTCATAATCCTAATCTTAATCCTCCTGGCGCCCAACTTGCGCCCAATCCTTTCGCGGGGTAAATTCGCAATATGCTGGCAAAGCCGTGCTTCCTCATCTGTTCGCCCGACTATTACGAGATCGATTACGTGATCAACCCGTGGATGGAGGGCAACGTGCATAAAGCCTCGCGTCCGCTGGCCGCCACGCAGTGGGAAGCGTTGCGGCGGCTGCTGGAAGCGGAGGCCGACTTGGAACGAATCCCGCCGCAAGCAGGCTTGCCGGACATGGTGTTCACCGCCAATGCCGGCGTGGTCGTCGGGCGCAAATGTGTTCTGAGCCGCTTTCTGGCCCGGGAACGCCAAGGCGAAGAACCGCATTTCAAAAAATGGTTCAAGAAACAACGTTTTGAAGTCCTGGAATTGCCGCCGGATGTTCCTTTCGAGGGCGCAGGCGACGCGCTGTTCGATCACGACCGCGGCTGCGTGTGGGCCGGCTACGGATTTCGCAGTGAATTGGCCGCGCACCCGCTGGTGGCGGAATGGCTGAATATCGAAGTCCATTCCTTGCGGCTCATCGATCCCCGCTTCTACCATTTGGACACTTGTTTCTGCCCGCTGGAAGGAGGACGGGTCTTGTATTATCCGGCGGCCTTTGACGCCTACTCCAATCGCCTCATCGAACAAAAGGTGCCGGAGGAAAACCGCCTGCCCGTCAGCGAAACCGACGCCGCGCATTTCGCCTGCAACGCCATTAATTTTGACCGGCGCATCATCCTCAACCAGATCAGCGCGGAGTTGCGCGGCCGGTTGGAGGGCGCCGGCTTTGCCATCGTCGAAACGCCGCTGGGCGAATTCATGAAGGCCGGCGGATCGGCGCGTTGTTTGACCTTGCGCCTGAGTGATCCCGCTCCCGCTCGCGCCAGCGCCGCCAGCACCGTGCGCAGCCGCGAAGTCAGGCTGGAAGGCCATCTGCTTGACTCAGGTTTGCTCGATCGCGCTCTGGACGCGACGATTCAGAATGGCGGCAGTTTTCAAATCTTGCGTTTTAACCTCGGCAAACAGCGTCAGAGCACCTCCAACTCCGAGATCAAAATATCCGCGCCGTCGGAAGAGGTTTTGAACAAGGTCATGGCCGCGGTCATCGAACTGGGAGCGGTCGCCGCGCCGACCGAGCAGACCAATGCCGAGCTGAAACCGGTGACCATAGCCGGGGTGGCGCCGGACGATTTTATGGCCACGAATATTTATCCGACCGAAGTCCGCCTCAACGGACAATGGCGCCGGGTCGCTGGCCAGCGCATGGACGCGGTCATTACCGTGGACCCCAAGCTGGAAACTGCCCGTTGCGCGCTCTTTCGCAACTTGCAGATGGGTGAATTAGTCGTCGTCGGCAGCGCTGGCGTGCGCACCGTTCGAAAAACCGAGTCGCGCGACGATCGCGGCCGGGGGCCGGCTGGCGAAGAATTCTCCTTCATGGTCGCCGGCGTCTCCAGCGAACGGCGCGTGGAACTGGTGGTGGACCAGATTTCCTGGGAGATGCACCGGCTGCGCGAACAAGGCGGGCGAATCGTCGTCGTGCCTGGCCCGGTCGTCATTCACACCGGGGCCGGCGAATATCTGGCCTGGCTGGTGCGGGCCGGATACGTCCAGGCCCTGCTCGGAGGCAACGCCATCGGCGCCCATGACATCGAGCAAGCCTTGTTGGGCACCTCGCTCGGCGTTGACCTCAAACAGGGCAAATCCGTGGAAGGCGGACATCGCCATCACTTGAAGGCCATCAACACCATCCGCCGTTGCGGCAGCATCGCGCGCGCGGTGGAAATGGGCGCGCTGACCAGCGGAGTTTTCTACGAATGCGTCCGTCGCGGCGTGCCCTTTTCCCTGGCTGGTTCCATTCGCGACGACGGCCCATTGCCCGACACGCAAATGGACTTGCTCAAGGCCCAGGAAGATTACGCCCGCCTGCTCCAAGGCGCCGACTTGATCCTGATGCTCTCGACCATGCTGCATTCCATCGGCGTTGGCAACATGACACCCGCCGGCGTTCGCCTGGTCTGTGTGGACATCAACCCGGCCGTGGTCACCAAACTGAGCGATCGCGGCTCCGTTGAATCCGCCGGCGTCGTGACCGACGTCGGGCTGTTTTTAAATTTATTGACGCAACGCTTAAAGCGCTTCGAGCCTGCCCCCGCTTCCGGGACCGCGGTTGGCTCTTGAACGGCCCAGATTCCATCCTGAAATGGCTGAACCACTGTAGCCAATGTATTGCGCCGAACCGCTTTTTCCGCCACTCGGGCGGAACTACGGTTTGACTGGCTTGACCCGGTTTGACTGGCTTGACCCGGTTTGACTGGTTTGACCTGGTCTGACTGGCTTGACCTGGTTTGACTGGCTTGACCTGGTTTGACCGGCTTGACCTGGTTTGACCGGCTTGACCGGCACAATTTGCCGCTTTTGGACATTCCGCGTGATTTTTTTCTTAGGCGCAACTTGTATTTTCGCCGCATTGGACAGGACACGCGCATGGTTTTTGATATTCGTTGGGCAGGCCGGAATGCAGGTTCAACCGAACCGCCGGCCCATTTCAGCCTTCAGTCTCTTGCAAAATGTCAAAGAACACAGACGCGTGTGCGCCGCACAACCGCACTATACCATCTTTAGATGGGACTGCAACACGAATCACTCAACATGCCTTTTGCGCCAAAGCCTTTTTCGCATCAATCGTGCAAAAACATATTTAGCCCCTGCAACGATGCCGAATAACACGCCGGTCTGAACCAGTGTAAAAAGTGAGGACCGACACCGGCACGACACCGGCACCGACACCGGCACCTTCCGAGGACTGACCCGTTCACGTTCACCGCCGGCACACGGCACCGGCACGCCGGCAGACACCGTCAGACACCGGCACTGGGTGGCCCCTCCGACCGCCTCCAGTTTCCCCACCATGATCAACAACGTCGTTTGTGCTGAATCACATTATTTCCCTTTCGTGAGATTATTGAGCACCGTGGTAATCACTCCAAATAAATCCTTTTGCGACACTTCTTCTGTTTGTTCTTTCAATGTCGGGACGCCGAAAAACTTATCAGTCAAATTCCCTTTGATCTTGTTTCTCTCAGCTTCGGGTAGAAGCACTAAATAGGCGTCAAGCGAGGCCAGTTCCAAATGCGTCTTGCGATTTTGTCGCTCACGTTCCCGATGCTTGGAAGATTCGTTTGCCGCGTAAATCGCCGGCACCGCCAAAACGATAACTGTTCCAAGCCGAAATGCGAAGACTCGCCAATCCGTTTCGTGGCCTATGCTGTAGTAAAATGCATAACCACCGACAACGATCATTGCAGCCATCAGACCCAAAGCGATCCAACGCCATAAATTTGCCGAGTCAGCCTCGTTGTCCGCAGTGATTTTGAAATTGCCGGCAAATGCGGTTGTCCCAATAGCGCCAAAGATTTTATTTACTTCGACTTCCCGTTTTTGAAGGAAATCCAGGTGCGCGTTGCCTTGTTTTCGGGCAGATTCAAAGAACGTTTCGTATTCTTTTGTTCGTTGAACAGAGGTTTCTTTGAATTCCGCTTCAAAGTGCTTTTCTTGCGTCGCAAACCCGTCGGAATTCTTTTTGATGGAATCGGCAAAATCTTTTGTTCGTTTTTCTTGTGCTTCTGAAAATTGTTTTTGAAATTCAGCAATTGACTGATCAAGGCGTGTCTTCTGCTGCTGAATTACTTGGTTATTTTCATCAAGGTGCGCTTTGCCCTGTGTAATTGCATCCGATAGAGAATTTAGCTGGGCCTTAATTTCGTCCGCTCGCGCCTTCACGCGCTGCAATTCTTCGACAATCTTTTGCTGAAAAATAGCATTCGCGTCTGCAATTGAGTTGAATTCTTCTGCCGTTGCGCCCGTGTCAAGCGGCCGCAGAACGTTGACTATCTGATCGACGGCATTATTCGCATGTTGCAGGTGACCTATATTCCTATTTTGTCCGAATGCTTGAATTTGATTTCGGGAGTCGATCAACCAATTCGCAAAATTGCCCCATGTATTTAGACTGAACAATTCGGGATCTAGTTTGGAGAACCGTGCGCCGAGAATCTTAAGAATTTTCAAAAGACGCGAATACTCGGTCAAATCCTGCGGCGACAGCCCTTCGATTTTAATTGCTTCTAGCTGCGTGAGGGTGTTCTGAACCTGCTGATCAACTTGTTGGCTTTCAAAATTGGTTTTCCACCTAGACATATTTATAATACTCGATGCATTTCATGGCTAGGGCAAGGAAAATTGGGAGTGAATATTGCGTTGTATATCAAGCACTTGGAAAAAGTGATGGAAAATCTGGACCAAACGCTTTGTGAAAGGCGACTGTCTTTTGTGTCGCCCAATCAAGGAGTTTTGCGTTATGTGAATCCATTTGTATCAAAGCCCTCGTGTAAATTGCGATGCGGCATGCACGATTGTCATCTCGTCGTTCCCATTGGAGAGGTTCGCCGACTATGGCTTCAATCTCATTCTTTCGAGCACTTAATTCATCAAAACGCTGTTTGTTTTGTTCCTTGTTCCCGCAATCGAGATAAAGTTCAATTCGTAGTTCCCTGTTACGGGTGAAGGTGGCGAACAGGCTGGCCGCCTGCGTCCGCCCAGTCCAGTTGAGAAATGCCAGAGCCTGCCAATTTGCTCCTTTCGGCGTAACATGGCTTAACGGGAATCCTCGCGCAACCTTAAGACGTTTGTTTAGGCCATTGAAAAACTCGATATAGGCGTTTACACGGTCGTTTGTGCGAACGAACGTGAGCCGGCGTTCATTCATGTTGATGGCAACCGCTCGCCATCCCTCATCAAACCAGGCTGCCGACTGCGGTTTTGCCGGATCATTGGCCCACCAAGCGCGATACTCAAAGGCTGAACTGGGGAGTCCCTTTCCGAGGATACGTTCGATTTCTTGAAAGGTCATGGGCAGCGAAGTCACCAAAGCAACTTGTTCCTTCAAATACGCGGCCAGCGACGCGTAACTTCCCTTTGGTGCTTCGTCCTCATCCTCCTGCGGCGCAGGAGAGCCTGTTGTGGGCGCGACGGTGGTCGCCGTTGGGGCCGGCGGCACAACGTTCGGCACTGGGAGGTTGCGCTCCAGCCACTCGGAAGCGAACTGAATCGTGCGACGCTCTTCCGCTGACAATTCGCCCCGAAAATGCGCGAGCTTGTTGCGTGCGTCCCGAACCTGTTGCAGCAAGCCTCTCAATCCGTTTGCGCCACTGGATTGCGTTAGCTTCGGCGCAGTTGGATGACCAAGCAGAACTTCGGTAAATTCATCAAATGATAATCGTTCAAACGGCTTGCCCGGCTTGGGCAGGGCAAGCCGCTTCTCCGCCTCGGCAACAGCCTCAACATCACCCGTGGCCGGCACATTCAAGCCAGCTTTTTCGAGGTAGCCTCGGATTGCTGCCGGAATCCGTTTGCGGATGTCCGCTGCCCGGTCAGTTACCGCCGCAATCGCCAACTCCAAGCCTGCATCATTGCCGGCATAAAGTGCCGTGATGGCCTCTTTCATACGCGACTCAATGCCCTCAATTTGCATTAAGTCCTGAGCATACTCCCGGAAAAAGACTGTGGTATCTGCAGTAGTGACAATGCCCGTCAGGACGTTGTTCTCGTCCACGATGAGGGCGAAATTCTCCCGTTGAATGTCATCCAGCGTGGCGAGTAAATCTGCATCTGCAGGATAAGTTCGAACCGAGCGGGCAACATCCCTGACGTGCAGCGATTCCGCTTTGCTGTCGAATGAACGCACGGCCTGAAGTACGGAGTCGAACGTCACTACCTGGTCCAGTGAGGTCTTTTCATCCTTATCCACAATCGGCAACTGGTTGTATCTGTGCTGGTGCATCAGGTTGATGGCCTGCTGCACCGAGTCGTGGAGAAACACAGTTCGCAGCCGCTGGTCTTTTGGGAGTAGTTCTTCAAGTGTGAATGGCATAATTCAGTCCGGTTGTTTGTCACGACTCCGATTGCAGTAGTTTGTTTCAATGTCTCCAGCTTCCGACCCGGTCTGCGCGCCGTTCGGATCACCGCCGGGGCCCGGCTGTAATTACCGCGTCTCCAACCGCTGGCTCAGGCTGATCGTCGTTTGCGCGCAGCTAACGCGCCAGCGCGGCTTTGCTTTTATCACCGTTTAGGCAAGGTTGTCAAGGGGTGTTCTTTTCTCGCGCAGGCCCAAACGGCGCGATTAAAAGTGGGTGTGGTGAAGAAGAATTCAACCCGTTCCGGGTAGGGGCAGAGAACGGGACTGACCTGGGGTAGCCCTCTGGGAATCCTGCCAACCCCAGGCTGAGTGATTTTCTCCCGTTGGGAGAATGAATGAGGAATCTGCAAAAGGGAATAAGTGGGCGGCGCGGCAGCGCCGACCCTACCAAGGCAGGCCGTTGAATTCCAATGGTTTACAGGCATTTGGATGCGTTTGCCCGGGGCCACCCATTAGGCTGCTCATGCTGTCCGTTTGGCTGTTTACGCTGGAGCTTGCGGACTTCGTGTCATGGGATGACCAAAATGCTTTTTGCCACGAAAGAGCACCAAAGAACACAAAGAAAGAACACAAAGAAAAAGGGGTTTGAGCTTTTAGATTCTTAATTTCAAAATTCCGTCGAATTATCTCTTGGATATTTGGGCGGCGCACAGCGCCGCCCTACCGGGAGAAATTTCAAATATCTTTGGCTAGTTGTCCTTTGCGCTCTTTGTGCGCTTTTGTGGCAAGAGAATTTTGGCGCTTCTCCTGCGTCAAAAGAGGCTGCTGACCATGGTGCCTAGGATGCTGAGGGGGCCGGTGTCTTCGAGGCTTTCGGTGGCTTTGTCGAGCTTTTGCAGGGAAAGCTTGGCGCCTTTGAGAAAGGTGTCGTCGTTGATTAATTGGCCCACGGTGCCTTGCCCGTGGTCGATCTTGTTCAAAATGGAATGCAAATTGGTCATCGAACCGGTGGACTCGCGATAGAGGGTGTCATCCGTCAAGAGCTTGCCCACGGTGCCACGCCCGCCCCTGGCGTCGGTGATGATCTGGTTGGCGTTGGTCAGCACGGTATGAGCATCGGCGGTGACGCCTTTGACGTCGCTGCCGACGCTCTGGAGGTTGCTGATGACGCCCTGGGCCGAAACGTACAAGGTGTCCTCGTTGATCAATTTGCCGACGGTGCCCTGCCCTTGCACGATGCGTTCGGAGACCATTTTGATGTTGCCGATGGTGGCCGTGAGGTTGGTGCGGTTGTCCTTGAGAAAATCGGTGAACGGCCCGATGAAATTATCGAGCTTCTCTCCGCTGAAACTGCGGGTCAGGTTCTCGACGCCGGTGGCGACCTTGTCCATCTTGGCGAAGAGTTGGCCCAGGTCAGGCTGCTCGACGGCCTGCAAATAGGCGCCCTCCTCGGCCTTGGGCGCGGCGGGTGTGCCGAAATTAATGGCCACGTAGTTCTGCGCCATCAGCCCGGTGAAGCTGATGCTGGCTTTGCTGTCGGTCCTGACATCGACGTCGCGGCGGAGATTCATGGTGATATCGACGTCGGCATTTGTCAAGACAATGTTTTCGACGCGCCCGACGTGGACGCCGGCCATTTTGACGTTGTCGCCGATTTTGAGGTCCTGCACGTTTTTGAAGAGGGCGTGGAGGTGGTAGCCGCGTTGGAGGAAGCCAAAGCTGCCGAGGTATTCCAAAATAATCAGCGCCAAAACAACCGCCAAGGCGAAGAACAGGCCTAATTTACTTTCAACGGATTCTTTCATAGCGTCAACGGAGCATAGGGGTAACAAGTTCAGCACGAATAAATTCCTGGATGACGGGATCGGTGCTGTCGCGCACTTCTTGCGGCGCGCCGACGAAGATGATCCGTCCCTCATTGATCATGGCCATGCGATGGGCCGTGCCGAAGGCCAGATCGCGGTCATGGGTGACGATGATGGAAGTGGCGCCAGTGCGCTGGTTCAATTTCAATATTTCCTCGCCGATGGTCACCGCCATGAGGGGGTCCAATTCGGAAGTCGGTTCATCAAAGAGCACCATTTGGGGTTCCACGACCAAGGCCCGGGCGATGGCCACGCGTTTCTGCATGCCGCCGGAAAGCTCGGATGGAGCGCGGTCTTGCAAGCCCTTCAAGCCGACGTTTTCCAAGGCGCGGGCGACCATGGCGTCGATCTCCGCCGGCGATTTGATCTGGTGTTCCGCCAGGTAGAGGCCGACGTTCTCGCCCACGGTCAGGGAGGTCAGCAAGGCGCCGGACTGGAAGACCATGGCCAGGCGGTATTTGTCCCGCACCGAGGACTGGGCGATGGATTGGCCGTCGAGGAGGATTTCGCCCGCATCGGGCTGCAAGAGGCCGATGATGTGTTTGAGGAGCACGCTCTTGCCGCTGCCGCTGGGACCCATGATGACGAATCGTTCGCCCGGCTCGACCTTAAAGGAGACGCCGTTGAGGACCTTGAGAGCGCCAAAGCTTTTGCGCAAGTCGCGGACTTCGACAGGGACGCCTTGAGGATGTGCGGGTGCGGTCATTTTTGGATGTAAAGCAAAAAGCGCGTGAGGAAATAATCCAGGATCAAAATCATGACGATGGAATTGACCACCGCTTTGGTCACGCTGCGGCCGATGCCGCGCGGGCCGCCGCGCGTGATCAAGCCCTGGTGGCAGGAGATGATGCCGATGACCAAGGCAAAAACAAAGGATTTGAAAAGGCCATTGAACACATCGCCAATTTCCACCACCTGGCGCAGATTTTCAAAGAAGCTGTCAAAACTCATGGCGATCTTCTGGTTGAAATCGCAAACCAGCGCCCCGCCGAGCCAGCCAACGGGGATGGAAAAGAGCACCAGCACCGGCACCCCAATGGCAATGGCGACCATGCGCGGGAGGACCAGGTAGCGCACCGGATCGATGTTCATGGTGCGGAGGGCGTCGATTTCCTCATAAACCTGCATCGAACCGATCTCGGCCGACATGGCGGAGCCGATGCGGCCGGCGACAAGAATGGCCATCATCACGGGGGCAAATTCCTTGCACATGGCCAGGCCGATCATGCCGCCCATGACCGAACCGATGCCGCGATCAACCAGGACGGGGCCGGTTTGCAAGGCCACGACGCCGCCAATGAAGAGGGAGAGGATGCAAACCATGGAGAGGCTGGCCAGCCCGATGTAGGAGAGCTGGTCAAAAACTTTTTGGCGCTGCTGCCACAAATGCGGCAAGGCCAGCAAGGTTTGCCAAAACAGAATTAAAATTTCGCCTATATTATGAAACATTGCGATTTGGCGGTGGTGGTCCGCGCCGCTTTCCCGTCCCGTTAAGGTGGCAAAGACGCCAGTGGCCCCCGTCCGCCGTGGATTCATACTGAAAAACCCCGAACAAGAGCGAGGTTTTTTTTGCCAGCCCCGCGCTTTCGTGCCGGTAAAGATTCCACAGCAATGACTGGCTGGCCACCCCGGTACGGGCGTTCTTCTCCGCCCGCCACACTACCCAGAGCGGGGAATACTCGCGGGGGATGGTCCGGTTATTGGGGAAGACAGGCTCTAGAAATGCAAAAAACTGCGTCCGCTCATTTCCCTCCAAATCGCGGTTGTAGGCATAAAACGGCCAAAAATCGACGCGCCGTTTAAATTCGTGCGATTCGGTGTTCCGCTCCACGGTGTCAGAATAGAGTATGTAGAAGACGCGGGTGCGGTGGCGATCCAGGGGAGGCGCTTCCAAGCGGTTGTACTTATAGAGCAGGAAGCCGTAGAAAACGCTCTCCAAACCGTTGTGCCGGGCGCGGCTGTAAAAAGGAAAATAGCGCGTCACGGTTCTGGAGCCATGGGCCTGGACAAAGAGCGGCCAAAGAAAATCGTGCTCCACATAGCCCTGCTCGCGGTCATGGATGGCGTTGAAACCCAACGGGAAACCGTAGGAGGTTTCCTCACGCGATGGCGAGCGGGATTGGCTGTAGAAGGGCAGCAGTGACATCCGGGCGTCGGGATTGGTCGTGCCCAGGCCCGTGCGGTTCTTTAAATAAAAGGGCCAAAGGGCGAAAAACTTGTCATAGCCGCCGATAGTTTCGACATCGCTCATCGAATTGGTGCGGAAGGTCGTGGTTTTGCGTTCCTCCCCGGCCAGGGGCCAGACTTGCCAGCCCGTCAGACCATCGCCGCGCCGCCGGTCGAAGATTGGGTAAAGATAATTGTCTGTCACCACGTCCTGCTTCCGGGTTTCCGAGTAAAGCGGGAACATGACAAATTTGATGTCGTCACGAAACAACCGGTTGACCAAATGTCCGTAGAACGGGACCACCGCGGTGTAGTTGAGATTGGTGTTGGGCGAGCGCTGCCGGAAATAAATTGGGAAAATCGTGGAGCGGCGAACGTTGGTTTCGTCTTCCGTATTGCCGCCGGAAAAGCTGATGACTTCACCCAGCGTGAGCCGGTATTCCGCGCCGAATCGGCGGTAGTTGAGGACGGGATAGATAACCTCCCACTCGCTCCAATTCACATCCGGCGTGAGGGTGCGGCAAAAAAAGGGCGGCAAGGCCCACTGCGTTTGCCCATCGGCGGATTGTTGATAAAAAAACGGTCCGACCGCTTCCTGACGCCAACCGGAGGCGAGCGTCAAGCGGAATTTGGCATAAGCCGGACCGGCCAGGCATTCGTCGTGCGTTCCGGCGTGGCCGGAAACAGTGGCCAGACAGGCGAGAAGCCAGTAATAAGGAGCAAGTTTTACCATTAACGATAACGTTGGTTAATTAGCGGCATAATAGGCAAAAAAAGGCTTGAATTCACACAAATGCCATTGACTTTTTTCATTCCTTTGATAAGTTCCTTGCAAGAACTCGAGGTTTGTGCCTTGGTTCCTCCTTGCTTGGTGGCGGCGTTGCATTGCCGTCACCAAGTTTACTTTTATCATTTGTAACGCTCCAGCCATAACGTCCTAGAATGCTAATTAACGCGGGCAAAAAAGTAAGTCCCGCGATCATGCAGGCGGCAATGCCAGCGGACATCACCGCCCCCAAGCTCTGAAGCCCCTGATGCTTGCCAAGCATCAAGCAGCCGAAACCCGTGAGCGCCGTCAAACCGGACACCAAGACCGCTTTTCCGGTACTCTTACCCAAGATACTCGCTTTGTGTTCCTCCGCCACTCGGTTGAGAATATGAATGCCGTTGGTGACACCGATGCCGATGACGAGGGGCAAGGTCATGATGTTGGCCGGGTTAAACTGCACCCCGGCCAGCCCCATCAAGCCAAGAGTCCAGGCGGAGCCAATGGCCACCGGCAAGAGTGAGAGCACCACGCACACGAGCGAGCGGAAATGAAGATAGACCATGAAGGCAATGACCACCAGCGAGTACAAGGCCGCTTGTTGGTAGCTCTCTTTGAGCAACGTCGTGTATTCATAAAGCTGCACCGGCGTCCCCGTCACCCTGTCCGCCTGGCCGTCCAAAGCGGCGCGCAACTGGGCGATGAACTTCTTCTGGTTCTCGTGCTGCCAGACGTCGTCCTTGGGGAAAACCTCCACCATGTATTTGCCCGTGCGCCCGACAAAACGCCCGCGCAAGGCGGGCGGCAGGTCCTGCGGGCCTAACCGGCTGCGGGTATCCTGCGTCTGGATGGCGGCAAAGGTCTGGCGAACGTCCTCGAAAAGCGCCTGTTGGTAATCTTTGAGCCGGACAGCAATGGCCGGATCCTGGATCAACATCTTGACTCTGAGATCACGGATGGACTGCGCCAGCGCGCGCAGTTCGGCGCCCAGTTGAGGCCGTTCCCGGGAGGCCTCGTCCGCCGCCAGATTCAGGTAACCCATGGTGCCGTAGAGCGTGAGGCTTAATTCGTCCAGATTCACTTCATTGGTGTCCACTCTGGCAAACTTCAAGCCGGAAACCTCATCTTTGACCTGGCGCACCAATTTCATTTCCGACGTTTGGTCCCTGGTCAGCAGGTCGAAGATCGCGTCCCCTTTATCGCTGCCATCGACGCTGGCGACGGTTGGCAGATTAATGACCGCGCGCTCGAATTGGGCCGCTTGTTCCAGAGTATCGGCGACGATGGCGGCGAAAAGGAGCGATTGACCGGGGCGCTCTATGATTTCATCCGGGCAGGCGTCTTGCAGGAGCATTTGGTTAAGCCGAATGAGGTTTTGGCCTTGGGGGTTGGTCTTGAGCAATTCCGCCGTTTTGGGCCGCAATCGGACCGACCGAAAACGGTCGGGAGTGTAAATCAGCGGACCGGCGATGATGCGGTTGAGATTTTTCGCCAGCACGGACTGCAATTGGTCGAGGTCCGAATTGGTGTTTTGAGCGTTGGGCAGCAAGGTGGCGGCCGAAAGATCCAACTGATCGCTGATGAAAGCGCAGACCGGGTCTTGCCTGGCGGTTAGTTTCCTGGCCAGGGAAGGCAAATTAGTAAGGTCGTCCGAGGAGAAGGTCGAGGCAGTCGCGAACAAGAGCTTCTTTTCATAGACCACCATGGGCAAACCTTTGCTCTGCATGTTGAGCAAATTGTAATCGAAATCCACTTTGTGGAATTGGGTGGCCGCGAGGGCGCACAGGGCCAGCGTCCCGCCCACCACCAGGCCGGGGTGTTCGAGCCAAATGCTTTCGATGCGCGCCCGGCCTTCCGCCGGCAGGCCCACGGAGTGATCCATTTCGTTTTGGCGACCGCGCAACAACAGGGCCGGCAGCATCGTCATCATAGGGATCAGGCAGAGCGCAAGGCCGCCGCCGCAGATGACGCCCATTTCCTGGATGCCTTTGAAATTGGTCATCCACATGGCCAGAAACGCGGCCGAAGTGGTCAGCGCGCCGGTGACGATGCCCTGGCCTGTAAACACCAGCGCCTTTTCCAACGCCGCCACGGAGGTGCGCCGGTTGCGGATTTCCTCCTCGTAGCGGGTGATGAAATGAATGCCAAAATCAATGGCCAGCCCAAGCAGGATGGGCGCGAAGGTGATGGTCAGGATGTTCAGATGCCCGACGGCCAGGGTGGAGAATCCCATGCTGTAGCCCATGCCCACGACCAGGCAGACCATGGCTTTGAGCGGGCGGCCGGTTTCCCGGTAGGCGTAAATGAAAATCAGGGAACAGATTGCCAACGCCACCAGCGTCGCGACCGTGGCGTCCCGTTTCGACTGCAACATCTGGTCATAGTCCAGCACTGGCTCGCCGGTCAGGCCGACGTTCAAACCGGGGACTTCAAGCTCCGTTTCGTGGATCAACTGGCGCATCCGTTTGACCCCTTGCTCGATGACATCGGCGTTGCGGGGGCGGGCGGTGACGAGGTAAATGCGGCCGTTGGCGAAGGTGATATACATCCGCTGCTGGGCTTCCTCTCCCGCCCCGAATAAGGCGGTGACTCCCGGCGAGACGGGCGTACCCCGGCGGCTCAAACTGTCGGCCGCCTCGTCGATGATGCGCTGCATGGCGGGCACGGCGCCGATGAGGGCGTTGTTGGAGGCGTTCTCCTCGTTTTTGGCGGTACGGATCTGCTTATTGATCAGGCCGAAAAAGGAATCCAGATTGGTGGCGCGAGTGAATTGCTCGATGAAAGGCCGGTATTGGCCCAGCTTCTCGCGCATTTTCAGCAAATCGGATTCCGGCACGAACAACAGGGCCTTGGGGCCGAGGGAAGGCAGGTCGCCTTTGTAAAATATATCGGTGAAAAGGTTGGTTTCCGGCTCCAACCGGGCCGCCAACCGCTCGACAAACTGGCGGTTGCGCTCCATGTCCTCGCTTTCCACCACCACCGCCAATTCGTCCTGGCCCGGGAACTCCTCCCGGAACTTCATATAGACCTGGTGGTACTTTTTGTCGGCCCCGACCAGGTTGTCCTGGTTCATGTCGAATTGCAAAAAGAAGGCGGTATAGAAGACGCAGACCGCGAAAAGGGCCAACTGCGGGAGGATGAACCACTTGGGATGGTTGCACACCAACCGCGCGACCGCGCGCAAGACGCGCGCGAAAAACGAGTCGGACACCGAGGTCACGCGGACCTCCATTGCTGGCTGGGTTTAGAGTTCAAGATTCCAATTCATGGCCGATACGGCGTTCCAGCGCCAATCTTGCGTTGGCGGCGGGAGACTAAGCGCGAAAACCGCGCATATCAAACGCGGTGATGGTAAATGGATACGTATCGCTCATGTCCCTGTTTATTCAACACCATTCCCGCCGCAAGCGCAAGCCTGCCGGTTTTTCTCGCCGGACAGACACATCCAAATCCCGGGTATGCGGAGCAAATAGGCATGGTTTTCAGCTTGCGTTGAGCCGGTTACCTTTGAGGCCGATTTTCTTGGTTTCCTCTGTTTTGAGCAGATCCAGGGCAAGGCGGCGCAAGGTGGCCAGGTTTCGGCGGCGAATCCAACCCCGGCGCGGCTCAAAGGCCTCGAAAAAGCTCGCGCAACCGCAGGCCCACCGCCTTGGCGATCCGCATGGCCGCGTCAACGGAGATGTTTTCTTTTCCGCATTCCACCCGGCTGATGTACACGGGAGAGAGATCGGCTTTTTCAGCCAGCGCCTCTTGGGAGAGATTGGCCTTTATCCGGCGGGCGCGAATAGTTTCGCCAAGAATTCTTCGGTGTTGCGGAACAGCGTGCAATCCAGCGTACCCAAACAACAACCGTGCGAAATCGCCATATAGTATATGATAAATTTGGTTTATTTTACTCTTGTGCGCCGCGAACAAGGCCGGTAGTGTCAGAAAAACGGCTCTCTGCGCACGAATACGCGAGACCCCGAACAACGATGAAAAAGACCTTGAGCGGTAATCCTCGGCGCAAACTTTGTGACACTTTAGCTTATGCGCCCATTTTGGCGGCTTTATCCTTGATGCACAGTGTTTGCGCCATGCCACGAAGCCCGTTTCCGCCGTTCCCGGAATCACCTGCTCCGCTGTATTACGAATCGTTCGATGAGGACTATTTCGCCGGCCAGACCAACAGCGAACTTATTATTTTTGGCTTGGGTGTGCTGGAGGAAAGCTGGTCCGGTTACGCGCTGCAACGAAACGGGGAAAGCGTTACGCCGTTTATCATTCCCGCGCTCAATTTAGATGGATCCACCAACATCACCTCGGATACCGGCGGCGCGTTGCGATTCTGGGTGAAGCCATACTGGAGCAGCGGCGCGAGCAATGGCACACCCGCCACGCTCTTGGAATTGGACGCGGTGAGCGGGCTTGGCACCGCTTCTGCCTGGTCGCTCCAAGTCAGCGCGGACGGTAACACGCTGACGCTGTTCAGCCAAACCGGCGCCGGCATGCAAACGGTTCTTCAAGCCACCATCGCTTGGCAGGCGGGCACGCCGCACAACGTTGTTTTGGACTATGGGCCGCAAGGAACCGCGCTTTACCTCGATGGCGCGCTGGCCGCGCAAGGCGCGGGCCTGGCCTCAGTTCCGCCGTCGGTGGGCCAACTGGTTTTGGGCAGCGCCCTCTCCGGGGCCAGCACAGCCGGGGCCGATTTCGAGGAGTTTTACTCTTACGGCAGTTGGCTGACGGACACCGGCGTCAGCATGTATTACGGCATGGTCGCCCCCGTGGCAGCTTTGGGGCCGGTTTCGACCGAGGAGCAATCCTCGTGGAACCTACAACAGAACAGCATTCGCAGCCCCGCAAACGTCTTTGACCCGATGGATGACAGCGGCGGCTGCGTCACCGGCGGCCCGGTGTTCATCACCAACATGGTTGTCTTCTTCGATGCCAATTCCAACGTCACGGTCTCGGTTGACGTCCAAGGCGGAACCAACGGAGTTTTTTACGATCTCTACTGCGCGACCAACCTGCCGGCTTCCCCCATTCCATCAGGGTGGACTTGGATAGGCCAGGTGGAAACATGCAACACCTATGTCTATTCCAACCAGCCTGCCAACGCGGCGTTTTACGTCGTGACGCCGCCCGCGACGACGATGTTTGTGGCCGTCGGCTCGGATGGTTCCGGCCAGACCGATGCGCCCGCCGGTTTGACCAACGCCATGGCGGTGGCGGGCGGCGGGAAGTTCACACTGGCGCTGCTCAACAATGGAACCGTGCTCGGCTGGGGCGACAACACTTACGGTCAGACCAACCCGCCCGCCGGTCTGAGCAATGTCACCGCCATCGCGGCCGGCCAATTCCACGCCGTGGCCTTGCTGGCCAGCGGCGCGGTGACGAACTGGGGCTCCTACTGGGACGGTTTCTATTATTGTTCCGTCACCAACACCAACGTTTGCACTCTGCCGCCGCTTTCCAACGTCGTAGCCGTGGCGGCAGGCCTCGATCACGACATCGCCTTGCTGAACAACGGCACCGTTGTCACTTGGGGCATGACCAACGCGAACGCGAATTATGTTCCCACCAATATCACAGGCGTTCAGGCCATAGGCTGCGGTTGGGCCTACAATGCTTCACTGTTATCAAATGGCACCGTTGCCGCTTGGGGCAGCGGCATTTTTGGACAGACCAACGTGCCCGCCGGATTATCCAACGTTGTCGCCATCGCCGCAGGTCCGCAGCACTGTCTGGCGTTGCTGGCCAATGGTACCGTGGTGGGATGGGGAGATGGTTTTCAGGATGACACAACCGTTCCAACAGGACTCTCGAACGTGGTGTCCATCGCCGCCGGTGGTTCGCAAAGTCTCGCCTTGCAGGCCAACGGCACAGTTGTTCCATGGGGCACCGCCAACGTTCCCCAAGGCATGACCGCGACCAAGGCCATTTCTTGCGGCTTCAGCCACGTTCTGGCCATTCGCTCCGGGCAGTTGGATCCCGTTATTACTCAACAGCCGACCAGCACCTACTGTGTGGCAAATGGAACGGCCAGTTTTTCGGTCGTAGCGGCGACGACCAGCGGACTGCAATACGAGTGGCAATTCAGTGGCACAAATGTCAACGGCGCGACCAACGCAACGTTCACGATTACCAACGCGCAATTAAGCAATGAAGGACCCTACGATGTTGTGGTTTCCTCCACTTACGGCGTCGTCACCAGTTCGGTGGCTGCGTTCACTCTGGTGCTTGCTCCACAAATCGGCCCAATAATCCCGGCGCCTGGCACGACTTGGATTAACTACGCCGCGGCGACCCTGAGCATTGCGTTGACCAATGCCGGGCAATCGGAATATCCGGTTACCTACGCGTGGCGATTCAACGGCACAAACGTTTCTGTAGCCTCCTCGCCCAGTTACCAGATGGGCAGCCAGGCTCCCAGCATTGAAGGCGCCTACACCGTGGCCATCACCAACGCGGCGGGGAATACCAGCGCGAGTTGGAATGTGCATCTGGCGTTGCCTGGCATGGTCGAGGCATGGGGAGATGATACTCATGGAGAATGTGATCGTTCAGCCACATTGACCAACGTGACCGGCATTGCAGCGGGGGAATACCAATCCATCGCCCTCACCGGGACTGGAACGGTGGTGCAATGGGGCGAGTATTCGGATGGGACCAATCTTTGCTCTGTGACCAACACCAATTTCGTCACCCTGCCGCCGACATCGAATGTCGTGTCCGTCGCGGCGGGTCTTGGGCAGGCCCTGGCGTTAATGACCAATGGAACCGTCACCAATTGGGGCCTGAACGGAGCGTTCGGCAATGCGGTCCCTACGAATCTCACCGGCGTCAAAGCTATTGCTTGCGGCTGGCAATTTGATGTCGCCCTGTTGAATAATGGCACGGTGACAGCCTGGAGCGCGAACAACCCCACCCTGAGCTCCGCCATAACCAACGTGCCCCTGAATCTGTCAAACGTCATTGCCATTGCGGCTGGCCCGATGCACACTCTGGCATTGCAATCAAACGGTACAGTCGTGGCTTGGGGCTACGGTACGAACGGGGAGACGAGCGTGCCGGCAGGCTTGTCGAACGTCGTGGCTGTTGCCGCCGGCCGCTATCATTCCCTGGCGCTGGTGGGCGATGGCACGGTCGTGGCTTGGGGCGCTGGCACGTCGAATACTCCTTCCGACGGCCTTGATTTTGGCCAGTCCATTGTCCCTGCCGGTTTGAGCAACGTCATGGCCGTGGCCGCAGGCGGCTTCCACAGCATGGCATTGAAGAATGACGGCTCCTTGATTGAATGGGGAGACAACAGCAACGGCCAGACTACCGTCGCTTCCGAACCGCCGACTACCGTCATTACGGGCTACGTCCATACGACCAACGGCTTGCCACCCATTCCCCAGACCACCACCCATTCCCCCATCGTCATCAAACAGATTGCCGCTGGTGGCGACCACAGCATGGCCGCCATCTTCACGCCGTGGGTTCAATACCCCATTGATGTCTCAAAAGATTTGCTGCTGGTTTACAATGCAAATTCGTCAGACAGCTCCAATGTTTGTCGGTCCTATCTATCCAATCGCCCTATGATCAATAAGGCCAACGTACTTGGAATCGGTTGCGCGACCAGCGAGTCCATTGGCTTGGGCGATTACACCAACACCTTTGCCGCGCCGATCATGAACTGGCTTTTGGCCAATCCGACCAAACGACCGCAATACGTGGTCCTATTTCAAGACTTGCCGTCACTTCTCGTGACCGCATCGGCGCACACGAGCGTACAATACGACATGAACATCGGTTTTAACCCTTGGCTTCAAACCGACAACTACTTTCCATCTTGGACTCCGTTCGTGACGAGCATCAACATGAACGGTGTGGGCGGCACGAACGATTGCATCGCCTACATTAACAAGATTGCGAACATGGCCAGAAACAATCCATCTGGGGCCCTTTTTATTAGCGCAACGCAGGCCGGCTATGGGAACACTAATTGGTATTTTGATCAGGACAGTCAGGGAATCCCGGATTGGAGGCGCAACAAGGGGTTCTCAACGCTGATCCATCGGCTTCCGTCTTCGGCAGCACTTGGCCGACGAACACTTACCTTGGGACGAATGTGGAAGGCTATTATTCGTCTGGTTGGGACGGCAATTTAGGGCAGGGTTTTGCTACCAATGGCCTCGTCAGGTTTTTTGGAACCAGTGGATGGTATATCATGGCCTCGGTGGATTCATACAATGGAGCGCGAAATACTGGTCAGTCGAGCTTTCTGACATGGTGGGCAAGCAATTCGTTCGGCGGGGCGAATTACTCGAATACGCCGCTTGGGGCCGTGACGCACGTAGCTGAACCGGAAACGGGCGTAGAAAACACCTACACTTATTATGGCACATGGGCGGTCGGAAAGCCTTTCGTCTTTAACGCTTGGTACGCCCTTTACTCCAACCAAGGAGGTTATCAGGAATGCGCTGTTGTCGGTGATCCGTTTGTAACAAAATAGACTATATGAAAACGATAAGACTGATGGCAATGTTAGCACAGGCGACCCTCGCTGCTCTTTCAATTCAGGCACAGGTACCTTTTCAAAATCTTAATTTTGAATCGGCCACTCTGTCTCCAGTGACTGTAAACGGTTCCCCTCCTGTTTATGTTCCAGTTTCTTGCGCTCTTCCAGGTTGGAGCGCTTATCTTGGAACCAGCCAACAAACGCAAGTAATCCAGAACGTTTATGGTCATGGGCAGGCCATAGTTGCTATCCTCGGCCCAAATTATCCCGCTGCAGGTTGGCCGCCCGGCCTGTTTAATGCAGGCGTCATTGATGGAAATTACAGTGTCCTGCTCCAATCAGGCGTTGATCCGACCACCGGCGACGTCGAAGGCGTTTCGATTGCGCAGACAGGCACCGTTCCGCAAGGCTTCCAATCCTTGGAATTCGAGGCTTGGCAACCACTTGCAACCGAGTTTTCGATTTCATTCAATGGTGTCAATTTGTCTCCCTTCGTGCTTGGAACAGGCGCCAACTACACCCTTTACGGCGTAAATATCTCACCCTTTGTTGGACAGACTGGGTCACTGGAGTTTACTGCTGACTACAATGCGACAGGTGGAGCAAGTTGGCTGGGCCTCGACGACATCGCTTTTTGTACGCAAGCAGTGCCGGAGCCAAGCCCATTAATCATGACCGGGATTGGCGGACTCCTGGTTGCACTGTGCCGCCGCTTTGTGCCCAAACGGCCATAAAACTGGTTTTCGAGGGCCATTTTTAACGCGGTCTTCGCTGCAACCACGCCGGGTGATTACACGCCCAAAAATTGATGTTGCATTCCCATTCAACGATAGGCGCGCGCTCAATCGGGGAACTCCGCGTTGGAATGAACTTCTTTGACATCGTCGTGTTCCTCCAGGATGTCAATTAACTTGTTGGTGTCCTCGGCCGCTTTGGCGCCCTGCAACGGCACGGTGATGACCGGGAGCCAGGTGACTTCCGCCGCCGCCGGTTTGATGCCCTTGCCTTCAATCGCCTTATGCACGACCTCGAACAGGGCCGGTTCCGTCACCACTTCGTAGCCGGCGTCGTCGGTTTTGAAATCTTCCGCCCCGGCCTCCAGGGCCGCTTCCATCAACAAGTCCTCCGCCGCCGCGTCCCGCGCCACGATGATCTGCCCCTTGCGTTGAAATAAGCGGCTGACCGAACCGGCGGTGGCGATGGTGCCGCCGTTCTTGGTCAGCAAGCTGCGGATTTCGGAGGCCGTGCGGTTGCGATTGTCGGTGCTCAATTCGACGAGCATGGCCACGCCGTGCGGCCCATAGACTTCGTAGGTGAGGTCCTCGTATTTGATGGAATTGTCGCCGCCGGCGCCGCGCTTGATGGCGCGTTCAATGTTGTCACGGGGCATGTTGGCGGCGCGGCACTTGAGCAGGACCATGCGCAAGCGCGGATTCATGGTGGCATCGTTTCCGGCCAGTTGGACGGCGATGGCGATTTCCTTGCTCAACTTGGCGAAGATTTTGGCGCGTTTGGCGTCCACCGCACCTTTGAAATGCTTCACCTTGGCCCATTTGCTGTGTCCAGACATAATTTTTTGTAAATTCCAGCGCCGGCTTAATGAGTGGGTTCGACTTGGACGGCCGTGCCGTAACACAAGACTTCGCTGATACCGGGGGCGATTTCCGTGGCATCGTAGCGGACGCCGATGACGGCGTTGGCGCCGAGTTGGTTGGCGTGCGTGATCAAATCGCGAAAAGCGTCATCGCGCGCGCGCTCGCAAAGCTCGGTGTAAATGGTGATGTTGCCGCCGAATAGGCTTTGGATGCTGGCGCCCAGATTGCCAACGATGGAGCGTGAGCGGACAATAATGCCGCGCACGACGCCAAAATTCTTCACCACACGAAAGCCGGGTATATCAAACGCGGTGGTGGTAAATGGATGTGTATCGCTCATGACCCCATGCATTGAACACCATTCCCGCCGCAAGCGCAAGCCTGTCGGTCAGGGCAGACGCAGCCAAATTTTGGAGGATTTCTGAGGCGGGGCGCAAGGCGCGACCGGCGGCACGCGAGGCACGCGCGCTGGCGAACCCGGATCCTCGCCTCATGCGCCAAAACCGCAGCGGAAGAGCGTTCGGCGGGACGCCGAACGCGGCGGTCGGGACGACCGCGCTCCCCAAAGACACGAGTTTGGGCGCTCCATAGCAGTCTATAAGTATCAAAGAGCGGTCGGCGGGGGCGCCGACCGCGACACGCGAGGGCGCGTGTGCTCCCCGGGCCATGAAACCTGCCTGCTTGGGCGATTTGGGGCGAACTTGACGCGGCGCGAGGGTGAATGGAATGATGCCTTCATGCACATCACCGAACAGATTCCGTCGGCGCAAAACGCCTTCGCCGCAGGATTGCAACGCCGGGCATTTCTCAAGCAACTGGGATTGGGCACGGCCGGGCTGAGTCTCGCGGCCACTTTTCCGTGGAGCCTTTCGGCGCAAGCGGGGGCCTCCGACAACCTTCCGCGCAGCCGGCCGGAAGCGCAGGGCGTTTCCTCGGCGGGTATCCTCGCTTTTCTGGAAGGGATCGCCAAATCCAAGCATGAATTTCACAGCTTCATGTTCGTCCGGCATGGCCACGTGGTGGCCGAAGGCTGGTGGGCGCCTTATCGGCCGCGCGCGAATCACATGCTCTATTCCTTGAGCAAAAGCTTCACTTCCACCGCCGTCGGTTTTGCCGTTGGCGAAGGAAAGTTGAAGGTCGATGACCCGGTCACCTCCTTTTTTCCTGACGCCCTTCCGGGGGCCATCAGCCCCAATCTCGCCAGCCTCAAAGTGAAACATTTATTGACGATGTCCGTGGGCCACGCCCAGGATTCCACCGGCGCCATCACCAAGGAACAAAACTGGGCGAAGTCGTTCCTTTCGCTCCCCATCGCCAATCCTCCCGGCTCTGTTTTTCTCTACAACAGCGGGGCCAGTTACATGCTCTCGGCCATCGTGCAAAAACTGACTGGACAACGAGTCATCGATTATCTCCGGCCGCGCCTCTTTGAGCCGCTGGAGATCACCGGCATGACTTGGGAAACCTGTCCGCTGGGCATCAATACCGGCGGTTGGGGGCTGAGCGTACCCACGGAAGCTTTGGCCAAATTCGGCGAGTTGTACTTGCAAAAGGGCTTTTGGAAAGGCCGGCGCATCCTGCCCGCCGTCTGGATTGACGAAGCCACCAGTTTCAAAATCCAGCAACCCGCCGCCCCCGGCGCTGACCTGGCCCGCGTCAGAGAGACCAGCGATTGGATGCAGGGCTATTGCTACCAATTCTGGCGCTGCCGCCACCACGCCTTTCGCGGCGACGGCGCTTTTGGGCAGTATTGCATCGTGATGCCGGAGGAGGACGCCGTGGTCGCGATTACCTGTGAAACCAGCGACATGCAAACTGAGTTGAATCTGGTCTGGGACCATCTTCTACCCGCCATGAATCCAACCGCCCTCAGTTCCAATCGCCTGGCCGACGCGCAATTGAAGCAAAGGCTGCGATCGCTCTCCCTGCCCCCGCCCACGGGGATCGCCGCGCCCGCCACGGTGGCGCGTATTTCCGGCCAGAGTTTTCAGCTCGAGAAGAACCCGCTCGGCGCCCACAGCCTCTCGATTGATTTCCGGCATGATGGGGCAATGTTCCACTTGAGGGACGAGGCGGGAGACCACTCGATCCATTGCGGCACGCAGAACTGGTTGGAAGGCGTCACCGACATGCCCGGCACGCCGCCCAAGATTACGGTCGGCGATCTGCGACCCCTAAAAATCGCCGCGAGCGGCGCCTGGAAAGACGCGAACACGTTTGAAATGGTCTGGCGCTACTACGAGACGCCGCACCACCACATCGTCAATTGCCACTTTGACAACGACAGCGCGCGAGTGGAACTCATCAGCAGCCTCAATGGCGCGAAAACAGCATTGACCGGGCGCAGGCAAGGAACTTGATTTTCTCCCGTCGGGAGAATGAATGATGAGTCTCACCGACTCTCAATCACACCCAAGCCGCGAGCGTGATTTTATGTTGGCGGGCCAGCGCCTCGGCTTCCGGCTTTTCCAAGAGCAAGGTCTTCTGCGCTTCAAATACCAGCGCCGAAATCCTCGCCTCATGGCAGGTCTCAATCGTTCGCGCGCCCACGCACGGAATGTCAAAGCGCAAGTCGTGCTTTGCTTTGGCCACCTTGACCGCGACGGCGCCTTTGCCCCCTGCCAGCTCCCCGCCCCGGCGCAGACAGGCGTCGGTCCCCTCGAAACCCTCGACCGCCAGCACAGTGCCTTCCTTGACCACGACCGTCTGGCCGATTTCCAACCTCGAAATCTCCTTGGCGATGCGAAAACCCAAGGCGGCATCCTCTGTTTGGGTGTTCGTCAAGGCTGGCCCAAGCACGAAGCCGGCCCCCGGCATGAGCGGCCGCAGCCAGGGGACCGGCTCGATAAGCTCGATGCCTTCCTTCTGCAACTCATCGGCAATGGCGGCGAAGATGGAATGAGCGTTGCGTTCCTTGAGTTTCATCAGCAGGGCCAGCGCGCGCAGGTCCGGCCTTACATCAAACAAATTTCTCGGCGCAATCTGCCCGAGCATGACGCAACGGGTCACGCCGCGCTTCTTGAAGGCGGCGATCATTTTGGAGAGCTGCCCCACTTTGATCCAGACGATGTCATCGACCATTTGGGCCAGGGCGGGATCGGTTTCATTTTCGAAGGCGACCGCCACGAGGCGTTTGACGCCGGAGGCCCGGGCCTGTTCGGCAAAGGCCAGCGGCAGGGAGCGATTGCCGGCAATGATGCCAAGGGTATCCAAGTGTTGATCCACCCCCGAACCATAGCCGCTCCACCCCGGCCGGGCAATTCGATTCAATTTTTCTTCATTTTTCCAAATGAAAGCACTTGGCAAGACGGGCGGGGACACGCAATAATCAGAACCATGCAAAAATACACGCCCCAAGATATTAGGAATTTTGCCATCGTCGGTCACGCTTCCAGCGGTAAAACCATGTTAAGCGAAGCCATGCTGGCTTGCGCGGGGGTGATCGGCCGCATGGGCCGGATCCCCGACGGCTCGACCGTGTCCGATTACCACCCGAGTGAAAAACAACGCCTGATCTCCGTGCAAACCTCGTTGCTGCGCGCGGAGTGGATGGGCAAGAAGTTCAACATTCTCGACACGCCGGGCTATCTGGATTTCATCAGCGAGGCCCTGAGCGCGTTGCGGGTGGCCGACTTCGCCCTGGTGGTGGTGCATGCGCAGCACGGCGTGGGCGTGGGGACCGAACGGGTGTGGAATTACGCCACGGAGTTCGGCATACCGAAGATTCTGGTGGTCAACGCCATGGACAAACTGAATTCGCGTTTTGACGACGTGCTGGCGGCGGCGCGGAGCCATTTCGGCCCGGGAGTGTTCCCCATGAACCTGCCCATCAACCCCGGCCCCGGCTTCAACCAGGTGCTGGATGTCCTGCGCAATGAAATCGTGACCTACGATCTGGCGGCCGGACATGGCAAGTTCACCGAGACGCCGGCCACGGGCGATTGGGAGGCCCAGTGCAAGCAATTACATACCGAGCTGATCGAGCACATCGCGGAATCGGACGACACGTTGTTGACGAAGTACTTTGATCAGGGCGGCCTTTCCGAGGAGGAGTTCCGATCCGGCATCCATACCGCCGTGCAGAGCCAGCATTTTATCCCGCTGTTCTGCGCGTCGGCCGAAAACAATGTCGGGGTGGCGCGGGTGATGGATTTCATCAGCAAGTATGGCTCCTCGCCGGTGGATCGCAAACGTTACGCCGCCATTGATGCCTCGGGCGGGGTGACCGAGGTGCGCCTGGCCGATCCCGAAGCGGTGGCGCACATATTCAAGACGGCAGCGGAGCCGCATTTTGGCGAATTGTCGTTCTTTCGGGTTTATTCCGGCGCGATCAAGCCCGGCAAGGAGCTTTACAACAGCGACCGGCAATGCACCGAGCGCATCGGGCAGATTTATCTTCTCAACGGACGCGACCGCGTCACGACGGACGAGTTGGTCGCCGGGGACATCGGCGCGGTGGTGAAGTTGAAGGACACGCACACGGGCAACACCCTTTGCTCGGCCTCGCGGCCGGTCAAGTTGACGAAGGTGCAGTACCCGCAGCCCACCATCCACGCCTCGCTCCAAGTCACGACCAAGGGCGAGGAAGACAAAGTGGCGGCGGGCATGGCCGCTCTGCACGAGGAGGACCCGACTTTTGTGTATCGCGTCGATTCGGAATTGCACCAGACGATCATTTCCGCGCAGGGCGAGCTGCACCTGGAAATTATCGTGGACCGGCTGCGCCGCCGTTTCAACGCGCACGTCGAGTTGGGCGAGCCTAAGGTGCCCTACCGGGAAACCATCAAATCGCCGGCGGATTCCAAATACCGGCACAAGAAGCAAACCGGCGGCGCGGGTCAATTCGCCGAGGTGTGGATGCGCATCGAGCCGCTGGCGCGCGATTCCGGGGTGGAATTCACCGAGTCGCTTTCCGGCCAGAACGTGGACCGCGTCTATGTGCCCTCCGTCAAGCAAGGGGTGGATAACGCCTGCACCGAAGGCATTTTGGCCGGCTACAAGGTGGTCGATGTCAAAATAGATTTTTACGACGGCAAGATGCACCCGGTGGATTCGAAGGACATTGCCTTTCAGATCGCGGGTTATTTCGCCTTTAAGGAATCCTTCATGAAGGCCCGGCCCTGCCTGCTGGAACCGATCCACCACATCGAAGTCCGCATCCCGGAAGATTGCCTGGGCAAAGTGATGGGCGACATTTCCAGCCGGCGCGGGCGGATTCTGGGCATCGAGTCCGAAGGCCCATTTCAAGTCATCCGCGCCGAAGTTCCGGCGCGCGAGCTATACAAGTATTCGAGCGTCCTACGTTCCCTGACCGGGGGCCGGAGCCTGCACAGCGAGCGCTTGGATCATTATTCGGAGATACCGCGCGAGTTGGAGCAACGAGTCATCGAGGAGGCCAAAAAACGCAAGGCCGAGGCGCAGACGAAGTAAGGCAGCGTGATTACGGCTGGAGGGTGACGGCGTCCCATTTCAATTTGTGACGCTCGGCGTAAGCGGCGAAGACTTTTTCGTGTTCGATCAGCACGGAGCGCACCACGGCGGAATCGCCGGAAAGGCCGGCGTCCAGGCTGGTGACCGGCATAAAGCCCAGTTCCCGATGCGCACAGAGCAAGGCGAAGACGGAGGCGGCGACGGCCGCGTAGGGCAAATTTTCCTCCACGCCTTCGGCGAAGTCTTCCACCACGTTGGCCAGGAATTCCAATTGGTCGGTCAGGTGGGGGAAGGCCGGATCGTCCAGTTCGGTGAACTTCAATTTGAGAAACGGCAGCTTGCTATGAACGCCTTTAAGGATACAGGGCGTGATCGTGGCGGTGCCGCGCCGGATTAGATTAGCTATCTCTGGCATGGCACCGAGCATGGCCGAAAGCCGGGAATTTGCAAGCTATTATCTTCCCTTATTCCGCTTTCGTGAGAATTTGTTGTTGGAGCACTTGGATGGGCGATTCGCGGTCTTTTCCGCAGAACCACCGCTGACAACCTTGACCCGGTGCGACTGGGTTTGACCGGCACAATTTGCCGCTTTTGGACTTGCCGCGTGAGTCTTTATTTCAGAAATTTTCAGAAACTATCCTGGAAATCAACGACTTACGTAGAGTGAATGGCCACAAAAGAACGCAAGGAACGCAAAAGAGGGAAGGAAAGAGTGGATGGGCCGGGGCGCAACGCAATCTCTCGGAATCATCCATTTTCGAGAAGATTTATTACCACGGATTTCACGGATTTCACGGATGGAAAACATGAAGACGTTTAGCCACAGATCAACACCGATGAACACAGATGAGGGATTCTTAAATCTGTGTTCATCTGTGTTAATCTGTGTTCATCTGTGTTAATCTGTGGCTCCAACTCTGTGCCGCCGCGGAAGCCTTTTTTGGTTCCGGCTCGGTGCGCTGGGCTCTTGTGCGCTGGGCTCTTTGCCTTTCTTTGTGGCAAGATGCCTGACTCCCCGCTTTTTCCCCTTGGCGGTTTTGCGGTCCGCAACATGTCAAAGAACAAGGCGCGTAAGCGCCACGCCGATGCACTATACCACTGTTGGATGGGACTGCAACATAAATTATTCACATCCTTTTCGCCGAGGCGCTTTTTCCTGGAAGTTTAAAAAGTGAGAACTGATGCTTGGATCTGTCAATCTATAAAATGAACCATGTTATGGGTTGACCCCTTCGTTCTTCGTCCGGCGGCGCCCCGGCCCTAAAAAGTCCAGCCCGGCGGCCAGCGCTCATAAATCGCCAAGTTACGTCTTTGCAACAAGGCCCCGGATGGCAGCCATAAGGTGCTCGGTGAGGTTCTTAATCTGTTGATTATCAGTATGTTGTGAGCATTCCGGCTCATGGCTCAAGGGAGCATAAGCGTGTCCTGAAACAGGAGGCGGGAACCAGCGATGCCCTGCTATATTGATGCCCTCGCAAAAATTGTGAGTAAAATAAACAAAACGAAATCGAACATAATCACATGAAAGCCCCAAAAATCCTGTTGGCGAGCTTGCTCGCCCTTACGACCGCCGGCGTTGCCCAAGCGCAGACCGTCATCCACATCACCGGTTCCACCGCCTTCCGCACGGCGGTTCATGAAGCCATTACCAACATCCTCAAGCCCGGATTCACCTACGGCTACGCCGGCACCGCCTTCACCGGCGCCAACCAGGCCATCTTCACGGGTACCGCGTTTACCAATAACATCCCGGTCATCATCAAGACGTCGTGGTCCGGTTCGCTGGCCGGCATCGAGACTGTCTCCCAAGCCGTGCCTTCCACCGTGGGCACCTTCCTGACCAACACCACCCCGCAAAGCGCAGGCGGCACCCAAAACGCCCCCGCCAACTATGACCCGCCGGTCATTCCCGAAGTCGCCATGTCGGACGGCCTTCAGGCCACCACGCAGTACCCGACTCCCGCGCTGCAAGCCCAAACCGTCGGAGTGGTGACCTTCAAATTCCTGAAAAACCTCAACGCGCCGGCCAGTTTGACCAACATGACGCCGCTTCTGGCTCAAGCCCTGTGGAATAATGGCAGCCTTCCGCTCTCCTTGTTCTCCGGCAGTGCCGCCGATGCCTCGAAAACTGTCTATGCCATTGGCCGCGATCCAGACTCCGGCACCCGCAAGACCGCCTTCCTCGAAACCGGCATTCAAACCTATGTTTCCTCGCTGACCCCCCAAATCGTCCTGCAATGGGAGCCGACCAACGCCTCGGGCGTGGTCAACAAAGCCAATCCCGCCGCCATCCTCGGTCAAACAGCTTGGCCTGAAGAAATCGTGGACAACATCGATTTTGTTCTCGGCGACGGCGGTTACGGCAGCGGCGGCGATTTGGCTTGGGCCATGAGAGCCACCTCTCCTTTCATCTACGTGACCTATCTGGGCCTTTCCGACGCCGTCACGGCCGAGGCCGGGGCGCGCTTGAACTGACCTACAATGGCACTCCCTACAGCGACACTGCCGTTCAAACCGGGCAGTACAGCTTCTGGGCCTATGAACAATTGGACTACCTCCCAACGTATGGAACGACCAGCGCCAACGGCCAAGCGGTGGCTGACTCCCTGGCTATGCAGATCAAGACCAACACCGCCGCCCAGGTTGGAGAGCTTCTCTCCACCATGAACGTCGTCCGGCAACAAGAAGGCGGCCCCGTGACTGCCAAGTAAATTGCCCGGCGCTATCTGACGGCCCGGTTCCCTGATGGAATCGGGATTAGAAAGATGATTCTTCAAGCCGATTAATAATATGAAATTAAAACTCCATTCGATGGCGGGCGTTCTGCTGTCCCTTGCCGGTTCCTGCGCGCTGGTGCAGAACATTGAGGCAAGCTCCACCAAGTTCACTGATCAAAGTCGCGATTTGATCCTCACCTTCCGCGAAGCAGGCGCTCCTGACGTCCTCGAAGTCGATATTGGCCAGGCCTCGATCTACTACGGCGCCGCTGCCGGAAGCAGCATTCCCATCACCGCCTATGACCCGTCCTCCCAACTGCTGAATTACTTCAACGTGGACGGCCTCAGTTGGTCCGTCGGCGGTTGTGTGCCCAACGCGGGCGATTCGGGTGATTCAAGCAAACCGCCCCGCACGCTGTGGTTATCAGACCCGCGCGGCAACCCGAGCACGAAGGCCCAGCCGTGGACTTCCGAGAGTTCTTCCACACAGGGCGGCACGGACTCGCACGTCGTGGCCGTTCTGGCCAATGCGCAAACATGGGCCAACGCAGCGGCTCCCGACTCGGTCACCAATACCACGACGGCCTTGGTCATTCCGGCGGGCAGCGGCGATACCGCCAGCGGTTCTCTGGGCGCGCTCGGAAACTACCTGGGCACATTCCAGGGAGACGTGGAAAACACCACCCCCCAGGACTTCGACAGCGCCGGTTCGCCCTCGCGTTCCGACCTCTATGAACTCCAACCCGGCTCCGGCTCCGGCACCTACCTCGGTTACTTCGAACTGGGCACAGATGGTTCCATGACCTTCCATGCTCCGTCGTTGGTAGTGACCTACCCGGCGCCGACTCTGAGCGTATTGCCGGATGGCTTGGGCAACGTCCTCGTCAAGTTCCAGTCAACTCTGGGCGGAACCTACACGCTCCATTCCGTCTCTGCGGATGGCTTGGCAGCGCCTATTGCCACCTGGCCGACGGTCGGTTCGGCCATCGTTGGCGATGGAAACATCGATTCCTTCACCCAACCCATCAGCGGCACGGGCGCCGTTTACAGCGTCACCGTACACTGAGGCCGCCTGACCTAAAAACCAACATTCACGGGCGAGCCTTGCTGAAGCAAGGCTCGCCCCGTTTAAAACGCTTTCCGAGTTCACAGAGTTGTAACAATTTTGTCTTGGATTTGTCACACACAGCCCGCAATATCCCGCCATGTTAAACCAGAAACGAACGCTCGCAACACGGTCCGTCGGGCATCCACGCCGCCTTCGCGCATGGGCTTCACTCCGTCAAGCCATCGGCTTGCTTGCCTTCGGTTGCCTTGTCGCCGCCGCTGACGCTCAGACCAATGCTCCAGGCAATGACCCGCTGGTGGACCTCCTTGTCAAAAAGGGATTCGTCACCCTGGATGAGGCGCAAAAGTTAAGAAGCGAAACGGATGCCCTCCAATCCAGCAACAGCGCCTCCTTCACCAAGTGGAAAATTGGCACCGGCATCAAGAGCATGGAACTTTTTGGCGACGCTCGCATGCGTTATGAAAGCCGCGACGTCGCCACCCTCTCGCGCGGCAAAGTGGATTTGGATCGCTTTCGTTACGCCTTGCGCCTGGGCCTGCGGGGCGATTTGGCCAGCGACTTTTATTACGGATTGCGCGTGGAAACCGCGGCCAATCCGCGCTCGCCCTGGGTCACATTCGGCACCTCCTCCAGCGGCGTTCCGTATCAAGGCCCCTTTGGCAAGAGCACGGCGGGAATCGACATCGGCCAGATTTACCTCGGCTGGCGCCCGACCAGCGCCATTGACGTGACCGTGGGCAAAATGCCCAATCCCCTCTTCACCACGCCCTTGGTTTGGGACAGCGATCTTAACCCCGAAGGGGCCGCGGAGCGTTTCAAATACGACATCGGTCCGGCCGAATTCTTCGCCAACTTCGGCCAATTCCTCTATCAGGACGACAATCCCAGCCGTTCGACCCTTGGTCTCTTTTCGGGCACCGACCTCGGGCACGATGGCAATCCGCCCTTTATGATGGCCTGGCAAGGCGGCGTGAAATACCAACTGACCAAGGACGTGTCGTTCAAAGCCGCCGGCACGCTTTATAATTACCTTGGCCACGGAACCAACAACTCCTCGGGCGGCATCGGCACGGGCACTCCCGCATTCTCGGATACTTTTGTCGGCGAAGGCTCCACCCTTATTCCCGGAGCCAGTGGCTATAATAGCGGATCCTCTGACGGCTTTGCCTATAACCAGACCGGCATCAACAACCTGCTCATTCTGGAATTCCCCTTTGAAGTGAATTTCAATCTGCTGCACCATAAGTTCAAACTCTTTGGCGATTTTGCGCAAAACCTCGATGGCGCCGATCGTGCCGCAGCGGCGGTGGCTGCCGCAGCCAGCCCTGTCTATTCCAACCCTCTGAATATCCCCTTGAAAAAAAATCAGAACAAAGCCTATCAAGTCGGCTTGGCCGTCGGCAACGGCGACGACTTGGGGCTGGTTTATGGCTCGTCGCTCCGAAGGGGCGCCTGGGAGTTTCGCACCTACTGGCAGCACGTGGAGCAATACGCCCTTGATCCAAATATGCTTGATTCCGACTTCTTCGAAGGCCGCGGCAACCTGGAAGGACTCTACTCGGCCTTCAGCTATGGCTTCACCAGCGCCCTGATCGGCACCATTCGTTATGGTTACGCCTCGCGCATCGACAAAGACCTGGGCACCGGCGGCAGCAACCAGGATATTCCGCAAGTCAATCCAGTCAAACGCTATCAACTGATGCAGTTGGACCTGACCCTAAAATTCTAGGAAGTTGGCAAAGACCGGGTTCCGAGGCTATTGTCCACTGGATATGGCTTTTGAGCGGGAACGGATCAAGCAAAGCGCCGCCAGCTTGGCAGCCAACGGCGTTTTCGTTGGCGCCTCCTCCTGGAAATATCCTGGCTGGCGCGGGATGCTTTACGACGAATCCCGTTATCTTTGGCGGGGCAAATTTGCCAAGTCGCGCTTTGAAAAAAACTGCCTGGGCGAATACGCGGAAGTTTTCCCAACCGTGTGCGTGGACGCGGCCTATTACACCTTTCCCAGCATCCCCTACCTTGAGGGCCTGGCTGCGCAGACGCCGGCCGGCTTCCGGTTCGGGTTCAAGATCACCGACGAAATCACGGTCAAGACATTTCCCAACCTGCCGCGCTTCGGCCAGCGCGCGGGCCAGCCGAACGAACATTTCCTGAACGCGGAGGTCTTCGCGCGCGCCTTCCTCCAGCCCTGCGAATCGATTCGCCCCCGCATTGGCGTTCTCATCTTTGAGTTCTCACGGTTTTACCCCGCTGATTACGAGCACGGCCGCGACTTCGTTTCGGCCCTGGACTCCTTCCTGGCCAAGCTTCCGCCAGGCTGGCCCTACGCCATTGAGATGCGAAACAAACACTGGCTGCAGCAGGGATATTTCGATTGCCTCGCCCGCCACCACATCACGCACGTTTATAATTCGTGGACCGAAATGCCTCCCGTGAGCGAGCAGATGGCGCTCCCCGACAGCCGAACGACCCCGGAGCTTGCCGTCGCGCGTTTTCTCCTCAAACCCGGCCGCAAATACGAAGACGCCGTGAAGACCTTCCAACCCTACGACCAAACAAAGGAAGTGAACGAAGAAGCCCGGCAAGCGGGCGCCGTGCTCATTGCGGAAGGAAAAAAAACCGCGCGCCGGAAAACCTTTATTTTCGTCAACAATCGCCTGGAGGGAAACGCCCTCCAAACCATCAACGCGATGCTTGAAGCCGTAAAGGGGGAATAAATCAGGGGTTGACATGGAAGGCTTTTACTGCTCAAATGAGCAGTATGGCGGAGTTGAGCAAACAACAGGCGGCGGTGCGGGATTACATCGCCTCGGAATTGGCCGCGGAAAGACCTTCCCCGAGCCATAGGGAGATTGCCTCGCATTTCGGCTTTGCCAGCTCGTTTGCCGCGGGTTGCCACGTGCGGGCGCTTTTGCGCAAGGGAGCGCTGGTCGCTGAACCCGGAAAAGCGCGCTCCCTTCGGCTCGCTGCGGCCTTCCAAAGCCCGCGCCGCGTGGCGGTGGTGGATATTCCGCTTTTCGGCTCCATTCCCGCCGGCTTCGGGCAGGACCGGGAGCAGGAAGCCGAGGGTTGCGTCTCGGTGGACATCCAGACGATCGGATTCCACCCCACCCGCAACACTTTTGCGCTGCGCGTGGTGGGCGATTCCATGATTGGCCTTCATATTTGCAACGGCGACATCGTCATCCTGGAGCATGGGCCGGAACCGCGCCACGGCCAGGTGGTGGCGGCGCTCATGGACCGCAAGAGCACGCTGAAAACGTTCGTGCTAAAAAACAACAAGCCCTTTCTCAAGGCGGAAAACCCCAAATACCCGGACCTCATCCCTTCCGAAGAACTGATGATTCAAGGCGTGTTTCGGGCGCTCATCCGAAAGGCGCGGGAATGAACCATGCCGCCACGCTCCATCGTTCACCTGGATGCCGATGCCTTTTTCGCGGCCGTCGAGCAGGCGGCGGATGCCAAACTGCGCGGCAAACCTATCGCGGTGGGCGGCGAAAAGCGCGGCATCATCGCTTCGGCTTCGTATGAAGCCAGGCGGTTCGGCGTGTACACGCCCATGCCCACGGCCAGGGCGCGCAAGCTTTGTCCCAAGCTCATTGTCCTGCCCGGCGATTTCGAGCGTTACGAACAATTCTCCACCTGGATGTTTGGCTATTGCTACGACTTCACGCCGGATGTCGAGCAAACCTCGATTGACGAGGGATATTTTGACCTCTCCGGCACGGGGAAACCGGCGGCGGAAATCGCGCTCACGATTCGGAAGGCCATCGGCCAGCGATTGAAAATAACGGTCAGTGAGGGCATCGGCACCAGCAAGCTCGTCAGTGCCGTCGCTTCCAAGCTAACCAAACCGGCCGCGTTCAATGAAGTGCCGCCGGGTCATGAAGCCGCGTTCCTGCGTCCTTTGCCCAACCAATGGCTCCCTGGCATCGGCCCAAAAACAAGCCTTCGCCTCAACGCGGCCGGCTTGGCGGAAATCCGGCACGTGGCGGTGACGCCGCTTTCCATGCTGGAGCTTTTGCTCGGCAGCCAGGCGGCGGCCATTCGCCAGTTTGCCAACGGCATTGACGAGCGGCCCCTGGCGCCGGCGCAAGAGCCGCAAAAATCGTTCGGTTGCCAGGAAACTTTCGCGTCCGATCTTACGGACGAGGAATACGTCGAGGCGGTCTTGCGGCGGATGGCGGATCGTCTTTTTGCCACCGTCCGCGAGGAGGGCCGGAGCATCCGCACGCTGACGGTCAAGGTCCGTTACAACGACATGGCCGAGGATCAAGCCGGCGAAAGCCTGCGGGAGCCGACTGATCTTGAGACCGACGCGTACAGCCTCCTCCATACGCTGCTGCGGAAAGCTTGGAAGCGCCGGGTGAGCCTGCGGCTTGTCTCGCTCAAGCTTTCCAACCTCTACCACGGCCCATTTTTAACGGAGTTGCCCCTGTTGCCTTCCTCCAAACGCCACGACGCCAACGCGCGCCTGGCCGCTCAAATTGACGCGCTCAGAAAAACCTACGGCCAGGCCATCATCTTGCGCGGGCATGATTTTCGCCTCCGCGCTCCTCCCGCGGATGCGATGGCCAGGCTTGTGCCCAGCAGGGCGAGGCTCCTGCCGAGCCGCATTTGCCGGGAGCCTTCCGCTTACGTGCCGCTGCGGGCGCACAGCTACTATTCGTTTCTTGACTCGACGCTTTCGCCGGAAGCGTTGGTAAAGCTGGCCCAACGGCACAACTTGCCCGCCGTGGCCCTCACCGATACCGGCAATCTGCACGGCGCCGTCGAGTTCGCGCTCGCCGCCAAAGAAGCCGGCATCAAAGCCATCCTGGGAGTCGAGTTGCGCGTGGCGAAGCAGCCGCTTCTTTTGTATGTCGAATCGACCCGGGGATATCATAACCTCTGCCGCCTCCTTTCCGCGCACGCGGAGCGAACGGCCCATGAGGCCGATGAAGCGGCCGTCGCCACGCAACAGCGTCTGCCCTTTGGCCTGGATGAGTTGGAGGGATTCACCGAAGGTTTGATCGCGGTCAGTCCGAATTTACAATTGGCGGCGCTCTTTCCACGCTCCTTTTACGCCATGGCCACGACGCACGGCAGCGCGGATGGTTTCCCCGCGGTCGCGTGTCCTTCGGTTCATTACGCCACCTCTGCGGAACGACAGAGATACGACATCGTGCAAAGCATCCGCACGCGAACACTGTTGCCGGAGCGCCATGTCGAAAAGCGCAGCGGCGGCCACCTTCATTTTCGCGCACCCGGTGAAATGGCGGAAGACTGCCGGGAACATCCCGACTGGCTTCGTCACACGCTCGAAATCGCCGAGCGGTGCGACTTCGAGCTTCCGTTCGGCAAGCCTCAATTCCCCGCCTTTGCGCCGCCCGACGGTTCCAGCGCCAGGGAGTTCTTGCGCCGGCAGGTGCTGCGGGGTTTGCGGGAGCGATACGGCGCGCGCTCGGAATCATTTCGTCCGCAAGTGATGGAGGAGTTGGGCATCATTGCCGAGGTCGGTTACGAGGAGTATTTCCTCATCACCTGGGATTTTCTCCAGGAGTGCCGGGCGCGCGGCATCCAGTGGATCACGCGCGGGAGCGCCGCCGACAGCCTGGTCTGCTATTGCCTTGGGATCAGCGGCGTGTGCCCGATTCGCTTTGACCTTTATTTCCGGCGTTTTCTTAACAAAGAGCGCATGGCCCTGCATAAACTGCCCGATATCGACATTGATTTCGCGCACGACGTCAAAGATAAAGTCGTGGACCTCATTTTTGAAAGATACGGGCGCAACCATTGCGCCGTGGTGGGCGGGTTCTCCACCTTCCAGGCCCGGAGCGCCTTTGCGGAAGTGGCCAAGGTGCTGGGGGTGGCGGAGCGGGAAGCGCGCAAGTTGACAGAGCATTTTCCCTGGAGCTTTGGCGGCGGATGGGTGCCGGATGAACCCGCGCCCAGCGGCGGCGCGCGCCTCATTGAAATGCTCCGAGCCAGTCCGGAAAACCGCGACCTCCCTTTGGAGGACGAGCCTTACAAAACCGCGCTCGAAACGGCCGCCTTCCTCGACGGCGTGCCGCGTTATCCCAAAATGCACCCGTGCGGCCTCGTCCTTTCGCGGCAGCCGATGCATGAATTAACGCCCACTTTCATCGCCGACAAGGGCCGCCCCACAACCCACTTTGACATGGATTCGGTCGAGGCCGTCGGCCTTGTTAAAATGGACATCCTGGCCCAGGGCGGACTGGCCGCGATGCGGGATGTCAAATCCATGCTGGACGGACGCGGCGTGGAAGTAGATTTGGAGCGTTGCGTGGCGCGCGAAAAAACAAGCGGCAAGCTCCTACTTGGAAATCCCGATGCCATCGAGCCTTGGGGCGACCCAAAGGTGTGGGAGATGATTGCCAACGGCAACGCGCGCGCCGTCCACCACATTGAAAGTCCGGCTATGAACGGCCTGAGCCGCAGGTGCAACGTGCGGGAAATTGACGGCCTGATCGCCATCGTCAGCGTGATCCGTCCGGGAGCCGCCAACGAAGGCAAGAAACTTGCCTTCACGCGCCGTTATCAGCGCCTGGAGCCAATCGAGTATCCGCATCCCTCGTTGGAAACGTGTCTGCGGAGCACTTACGGCCTGGTCGTCTATGAAGAGCATATCCTGCAAATTTGCGAGGCCTTTGCCGGCCTGCCGCCGGGCCGGGCGGACGTTCTCCGCCGGGCGCTCAACAAACAAAAGCGGCCCATCATCGAAGAAATCCGGGGCGAATTCTTTTCCTCCTCCCTGGCTCGCGGCCATGCGCCGGAAAAAATCACCGAAGTCTGGGAGTTGGTTTCGGGCTTTGCCGGCTACGCCTTTTGCAAAGCGCACAGCGCCGCCTACGGCGTGGAAGCCTACCAATCGGCCTGGCTGAAGCGCTATTTTCCCGCAGAATTCATGGCGGCGGTGCTGACCAACGGCAAAGGCTTTTACGATCCTTTGGTTTATGTCCTGGAATGTTATCGGCTCGGATTAAAACTCCTGCCGCCCTCCGTCAACGAGCCTGGCCCCGCCTTCGTGCCGCGCGGGAATGACATCCGCGTGCCGGTGACCCGCATGAAGGGTCTGACGGACCGGACTGCGGACAAAATAATCCAGGTGCGCGCACAAGGCCCCTTCACCTCCCTGGCGGATTTTTTCCACCGCGTCACCCCTTGCGGCGAGGAATTGGAAGCCATGATCCGGGCCGGGGCGTTTGACGATTTGGGGGAGAAACGCACGCGCCAGTTTTGGCAGGCGCAATATTTGTTGCGCGCCTTTGGCTCATCCTCCGAGCCAAAACAGGGCTGGCTGATTCCCCCGTCCGACCCGGCCAAATTGCCGGAACTCCCCGTGGCCGAGCCATCGCGCAAGGAGCGGCTTCAGGCGGAAACGGAACTATTCGGTTTTGCCGTCAGCGGCCATCCCCTCGAACTTTTCGAACACATCGCCTGGGACACGTATTGTCCGGTCAGCCGTCTCGGAGAATTCGTCGGCCACACCGTTTGCCTTTGCGGCCTGGTTGTGGAGCAGCGCGTCCACCATCAAATCACCGGCGAGCCGATGAAATTCCTGACCCTGGCCGATTGGAGCGGAATGATAGAAACGGAACTCTTTGCCAAGACCTACAAGACCTACGGCCTGGCGACGGTGCGCTACCCGGTGTTGGAAGTCGAAGCCCTCATCGAACCTTTCGAGAACGGGCGCGGCTTCAGCCTCCGCGCCCTGGCCGCAAGAAACCCGCGAGTCTCTGCTTGAAAACAAGGAGCTAAAGGACGACATTTCTCTGGTGAACCTGAAAGTTGTCATTGAGCCAGGCGAGGATGGCTACTATGTCGCGCATTGCCCGGCCTTGAAAAGCTGTTGGTCGCAAGGCAAGACTCGTGAAGAGGCACTGAAGAATATCCGGGAAGCCATTGATTTGTATTTGGAGCCTGTTCGTTAGCCCTTAGCAGACGGCACAAATTCGACTTTGAGATCGTATTGGAATATCTCCACCGGGGGAAACTTCTTAGCTTCCTTCCAGACCTTTTTGTCAACCATTCTAGCTCCGCCATGCACCAATATCCCGCTTGCTTGCTCCCCTGTCTCACGCCTCCAGCGATTTATGTAACCCCGGAGTTGTTGAACATCCCCTACGCCCGGGGATTCTCGTTTGCATTCGACAATCACAGGCTTGAGTTCTCCGTCGCGCAAAATTACATCCGTCCGTTTGCGATCTTTAAACGGCCTTTCGCGAGTTTTCTGCTTCGGATGTGGAACCAATCCGGGTTTGAGTCTGTGAGGATAAAAAGCGATGTACTCGGATAATGCCCGTTCGTAATCGAATCGGCCAACCAGCCCCACCCAATTGGCGGGGTTCGCAATGACCTCTCGAAACCACTCAATTGGGCGCTGGTTGAAGCGGGTCAAGGCTCCTAGCCCCATGGCAACGCCTTCGGGGAGCTGTACGACCACGTCCGGGTCGTCAGGTGCGTCACGTTCAAGTTCCCAGCGAACGAGTATCCTTCGCCCCTGTTCTTCCCCGTTCTTGTATCTGGGGTCTTCGGTAACCAGTGGGTCCCAGAGACCGTCGTGCGGGCTTAGTACCTTACCGATTCTACCAACCCGACGCCCTGGAAGCGCGGCCACTATCAGGTCATCAGCCTTAATCCTATTTAGCGCGTTTCTCGTTGCAATCCAACCACGCCACCGCTTGCCACCCTCCATCCGCAATCCATACGCGGGAGGGTATCCGACGGTGACACACTGGTGCTTGAACCACATCCTCCAGAGTCCAGGAATTTCGTTCTCCACACACGTAATTTTCCATAAGCTGGGGCTGCTCATTTTAAGATCGGCTGATGTCATGTCTTTATACAATAAAACTTCCGAATTTCTGTCAAGGACGATCAAATGCGTTTACCAGCGCCCAACGTATTTCTTGTGCGGGTTGACGCCGGGCAAGACAAACGAATGAAAACTAAATGCGATCGCCGACGATCGGCGCTTTAGCCGAGGTCCCCGGCGCGACGAATGTGGGATCGATGAATAATACATGGCTAAACGGCCGACGGTTCCTCCTCTTTGAGTTTTTGCGAGAGCCATTCTTTGATCTGAGCTTGCCGCGGCATGCCTTTGCGCCGGGCGACGCGGTCTATTTTGAGAATCATCCAGTGCGGGATGTCGAGATTGATTCGCTCTTTCTGAAGGAGAGGACGACTTGCTTTGGCAAGGTCAAAATAGTCCATGACGTCTTCGCCCTGGTCGAACTTCCTCTCCAAGTTTTCCGCTGTCGTCTTATTGCTCATAATATGCGTTGCGCTCGTTGTCCCGCGCGCGCCGGACACTGATAATTCGGGCCGCGTCGCCTCGTTCCGTGAAAATCGCCGTCCATAATTTGCCATTACGCTGCGCAATGAGCAACTTCCTCGGCTCTTTCGAAAACCGGGACGGCACCACCAGGCCCTCGGCGTCTCGCCATAGATCCTGCGCCATTTCAAAATCTATTCCGTGCTTGGCCAGATTGGCTTTGCTCTTGGCTGCATCAAACTCAAAGCGCATTTATGGTATGAAAATGCTCCATCCAAAATCTGATGTCAACGCGTAATGGGAAACACCATACTGGTCGGGGGCGATTAGAAGTGGGTGAGATGAAGAAGGATTCAACCCGTTCCGGGTAGGGGCAGAGAACGGGACTGACCTGGGGTAGCCCTCTGGGAATCGGGCCAACCCCAGGCTGAATGATTTTCTCCCGTTGGGAGAATGAACGATGAATCTCACCCACTTTTGATCAAACCCGTACTGGTCACATCTGTGGACTCCAATGAAACCCTGCGCTTACAAGCGCCCGGCGTAATTTTTGCGCGGGCCGACGCCGGGCAGAACAAACGGATGAAAGCCAAACGCGATGGCTGGCGATCCGCGCTTTAGCCGGAAGTCGCCGCGTTGCGGGGCGACGAATAAGGGATCGACAAACACGGTGTCCAGGTCGTGGCCGCGCAGGAGCCAGTCGTGGAATGTGATCTTGCCGTCCATCGGAGGATAGGCCGGACCGACACGGGTGTCGAAATAGATGTTGTGATTGAAGTCAAATCCATCGCCTTTCCACCATCCGCCCAACAGATTGCCGGAATCGAAATAGACGATGTTGTTCGTGAAGGTAAATGCGCAATGTTTTTCCGACCGCGTGCGCATCACTTGATGCTCCTTGTTCAAGGCGAAGATGTTGTTGTAGATTAGATTGGTTTCCCCGTAGTGCTGGTGAAAGCCGGCTAGTTGGCAGTGATAGACAATGTTGCTCTCCAGCACCATGCCGGAACTGCCTTCGTCGGTGTAAAGACCCCAGCCGCCGTAATTGAACACGTTGACGTCATGGATCAAGTTGCAGCGAATGATCGTTCCCGGCTCCAGCCCCAGTGAATAGACGCCCCCCATGTCGCTCAACATGCCCTGGCCGATGTCGTGCAAATGATTGTACTCGACAATGTTGTCGTGGCAGGGCGTGAACTTGTAACCCCAGGTCCAGCCGATGGAAATGGTGGTGTAAAAAGTGTGGTCGATCTCGTTATGCGCGATCAGGGTGTTGGCGCACAACAAGGCCAGCACTCCCACCGCCGGCGCGTGGACGAGGCCGATGTGGTGGATGTGATTGTCGGTGATTTCGTTGCCGAAGTTGGGCGCCGCCAGCGCCGCATTGGTGCTGGTCTCACCCAACCGCACGCCGCCCCCGCCCAAATCCCACATTTCGCACCCGGCCACCTTGTTGCTCTGACAGCCGTGCCCGAAATCGACGGCGTAACCGCCCAGGCGTGTGAACCGGCATCGAACGACCTGGCAGTGCGTGGCGAAGCGCGCTTGCAGTGCGCCGCCGGATTGCACCGCGGCCTGAATGTCCCTTTCCGTCCCGTTGGTGAACGGCCAATCCGTCCCGGCGAAGAGAAGGCCGTCAAATACAATATCATGCGCCGTCCTCTGCGCGTCTCCCTCCACGTGGACCAAATCGTAGAGCCGGGGCGCGGTGATGCGCGCCGAGGACATGTCGTCTCCCTTTTCCGGCCAGTAGGTTACCATGCCCGACTTCATATTCAGGCACCATTGGCCCGGTCGCAACGCGTCAGGCGCGTTCTCGATGTAATAGCGGGTGTCTTTCTCAAATGGATTGAGATACGCGTTGCCGACGAGCGTGACGACGTTGGACGCAGGATCGACGGCGGAAATCAAGTTGCGGGATTGCGCCCAGGCCTGGAACAGGACCAGTTCCACCCCGCCATCGCGCGCCCATGACTCCTTCACGTCTCCCGGCTTAAAGGAAAACTGGTTCCGGGAATCGCTCGTGGGGCCGGACACGGTGTGATAAAAACCGGTCTCCGGCGCGCGCGACCGGCCCTTGCGGACGCCGTTGATAAAAAGCTCGTGAAAGCGCCAGTCGCCGGGCGCCTGCGCCTCCCACAAATCGGGGTTGGCGGATGAACGGCGCCAGCCCGCGAGGCGGCTTTCGCCGGTAATGACCGGCGTCTCGCGGGGATAAGCTGCCAGCACCAGCCCGGAATCTTCCGGCGTCAACACCAGCGGTTGGTCCAGGGTATAAGTGCCGCCGCGCAGCACGACGCGGATCTCCTCCCCCGGCTTCGCGGCGTGGGCCGCGCGGGATTTCTCCAGCGCCGTTCCCAGCGTTGCCAGCGGGCCGTCAGTCTTGTTCTTGTGAGCGGAAGGCTGGCTGCCGGACCAGGCATCGTTGCCATTGGGCGCCACGTAAAAGGTCAGCGGTCCCGTGGTCGCGCCGGCAGCGCAAAGGCAGGCCGCCAGCAGAGGAAAAAGCACGCTTCGCACAGAGAGGATGTTGGTCGTCTTCATTGGGAGCGAGTTTGTTGTTTTTAATCACGAAAATTGATGAAACTCAATGCCACCGGGAACTCATGCCCGCGGACGGCGGCGATGACCGCCTGCAAATCGTCCCGGTTCTTGCCGGTCACGCGGATGGCATCGCCCTGGATTTGGGTGGTGATTTTCAGTTTGGTCTCGCGCACAAAAGTGGCGATTTGCTTGGCGGCGGCCTGCTCGATGCCCTGTTTGATTTTGACGACCTGCCGCGCGTGGCCCAGCGGAGAAATATCGGCCGGCAGCGACTCGACGCTTTTCAAACTGATCTGCCGCTTGGCCAGCTTGCTGACGACCATTTCATGCAGCGCAGTAATTTTGAACTGGTCGGGGGCGGAGAGTTTGATTTCGTTTTTCTCGAGAACAATCTCCGCGTTACTCCCTTTAAAATCGAAGCGGTTGGCCAGTTCCTTTTTGGCCTGATTGACCGCGTTCTCGATCTCCATCTGATTTACTTCCGAAACAATGTCAAATGACGGCATGGCCGAATCCTAAACGATCCGGTCCGCGCCAGTCGATGCCAAATTCACCCAGATTGCGCGCCCAACTTGAATTGAAGGTGGCTGCGGGTTGCTGAGTTGAGATGTCGAACCAGAACATCCACTTTCGTGGAAGGATTCCCGTCGCCACCTGAATTATTGTGATAATTCCGGCAATGTTCTGCACGCGTAACAGCAACGGGGATTTTTCCAAGGAACTCGGCAGTCGGTGATTGTCCCTTGGAATAATTTTTCCAATGGCGCTTCAACCTTTTAATCACTTGGTCACAGTCCTCAAACGACGTCGTTGTATAATCCACATGAAGCAACAACCAGAATTCAAAACACGGGTCGGACGAGGCGAATCTTATGCCTTCCGCCTCCTTCAACTTCATCGCTTCAACGGCAAGTTTTCGGCGTTGGTCGTGTGTTTTCTCGAGATCAAAAACGACCCACACTTCATCGTATGCGATGACAGCCCCCCTTCTCGCCTGCTCGATTCGCGCGTCTCGAATGCGAACTGCATCGCGCGTGAGGGTCAAAGGGTCTGTGCCCTCTGGATGTAGAATCTGCACGTCGGCCGCTGCAAGTTGCAGGCGGTTTCGGAGCGATAAAAAGTAATTAGGCTCTGTCTTCTCGCCCTCCGTGACAATGAGAAAAGCTTTGCCATGAGAAAAGCTTTGCCGGACGATGGAAAGTCCGGTCTTCCACGGCGGAAAGCTGAAGGCCCACGTCAGAGGAATGTTGGTCAAGGGAATCGGGGGAAGAAGGCAGGGGCAGAGGAATCTTTGGCAGAGGAATAGGGGAAAGAAACAATTTCTCATAAGGGCAACTCACGCTGGTCGAGTCTGGAAGCGGTGCTGACCCGATCCGCCTTCGCAAGGCCTACGGCGGACAGGCTGGCTTTGACTGGTGCGACTCGCTTTGACTGGTGCGACTCGCTTTGACTGGTGCGACCCGCTTTGACCGGTGCGACCCGCTTTGACCGGTGCGACTCGCTTTGACGGGCAAAATTTGCCGCTTTTGAACGCGTCCCATGTTTTTATTGTTTTATCGGCGTGTTTGGTCTTGTTTGGTTTTCATGGGCGCGGCGCAGAAGCACCAAGAACTCTCTTGCCACAAAGGAACTCAAAGAACACAAAAGTTGGAGGCTCAAGCTCCTTTTCTTTGTGCTCTTTCGCGCTCTTTTGCGGCCAAAAGCTTTTCCGTCGTCTCCCGCCGCGCGCGGTCCGCGAATTATCAAAGATCAGGCGCGTGGTTCCAATTCCCGTTGGAACAAGCGTCGCAACCGGGCACAATAGCACTGTTTGATGGGACTGCAACTATAAATATTTCAGCATGGTTTCTTACCGTTCCGGTCAATCCATTATTTTGCCGGGCAGATTGGATGATGCCAGACCCAGCCGGGAATCGGCACGCGGCATTTGAAAGGATGAAGGAGGGAAAGGCGTCAGAGGAATGTTGGTCAAGGGAATGGGGGAAAAAGACATGGGGCAGAGGAATCTTTGGCAGAGGAATAGGGGAAAGAAACAGTTTCTCACGAGGGCAACCCGCGCTGGCCGAGTCTGGACGCGGTGCTGACCGGGATCGGTCTTAAAATCACCTTTTCTGCGGCGTGAGTTTGCCGGTGCGATGCTTGCCCCAGCAGACGGCGATGGCCCGGCGGGAAAATGCAGGTAATCCCCCACCCGTTTAAACCCGACGCGCTCATCATCAATCGGACAAAAGCACCGTTCGACCCTTCAGCTGACCCTCGGTTTGACCCTTCAGCTGACCCTTCAGCTTTCAGCTCGAATCTTGGCGCCTAAGCCCAACTCAAATTGGGTAGGTGCGGGACAGCAAAACGCTTTCACCGTTTTTTGCGGCTGTTTTTCGCGGCTTGAGTTGGGCGGCCACATCCAGTAAAATCGTAAGAGATGGTTTATTCTGTGTGGATGCACATTAGAAAATATGGGCGAGTGGTCCAAAAAAGTGGGTGAAGTTGGCGAGGAAGTAGCCGGGCTGTTTCTGAATATGATCGGCTGGGGTGCTGCCCAACATGGCGTCCCTATAACGTGCTTAAGGCCCGAAGAGCATGAAAAGGCCGGGGGCGGTCGGGGAACTCATGGCGTCGATTATCTTCTTGCACGGCAATCGCCCTTAGTCGATGGGGTTGGTCAGAACCTGCTGGTTTCAGTAAAATATTCTGCGGAGGCTTACCCGAAGAACCCAATCCGGATTTTCAAGGATCATTTCACCGATCTTGCCCAAACTCTTGAATGCTTCAAGAATTCCGAAGCCAGAAGCGCGCTTCTGGCTACGGTTCGAGGCGTTTCGCGCACTCAAGACCTCGGCGTGCTGCTGTGGATGAACAACGATCGGGCTGGAACCGGCGATGTCATCAAACAGCTCGAACGCGTCATTCTCCCGGACACACTCAGCTATGATGGAATTTTTGTGGTGGATAACAAGCGTGCCCAATTTGTTTTCAATTCGGTGCATCACGCTAAGACATTGGCAAACGGATCCGAGATGGCTTTCTTCTTTTATCCGAACACCGGAAAGAATATAAACCCGACTACGAAGGAGACACATGGTTACTACCTTCCAGTCGAGTATATCAATTCAACCGTCCTTGCGTTTCGAATCACTGACAAATCATCCACCCAACACACCCTGTTGTTATGCACGTCGGAATCCTTTTCCGAAGGCGGCTTGAAGCGGCTCATGGGCTTGTCGAACTCGATTTCGCTGAATTGGTGTAGTCGCGTGGTGCTGGCGTTTCCAGACTACGATAGGTTAACTCATGGGAACATGGTTCAACTCGCGAAGGGCTGTTTTTCGAACGCCGCTTTTGCGAATGGCGTGGAGGTGCATTCGTACGATGGCGACTTTCGGAACTGAGAGCTGAATATGCAGACTACTCCCCAAAATATCGATCTGATTTTGCCCTACGGTGAGACGCTCCGAGGGTTAATGGAGCAACCATACATCTCGCCAGCGGACTTGAAGCACACTTTGCGGGCGCGCGGTGTGTTTCTGCGTCAAAACGAGAAACGTGATACAATTCCAGTTCTTACGTGTTGTCTTCTAGGTCCGGAAGAATTTGACCAACTCAGGGAAAGACAGGAGAACCGCGAGGACAATCCAAAGGCAAGCACACAAACCCTGGCTTGGAAATCGGAGAAATCCTTGCTGGAAGCAATTCCACCAACTCTTGATTTTGCCGCTTTGGTTTTTGGAGAGGGAGTTAACTATAAGGTGCTTGGCACTCCTTCGTTTGCTCCTGTTGGCAACGATGTAAACAACATTTGCTGCGAATTTGAAATCGAACGGGAGGATTTATCGAAAAGTTGGGCAGCCACCAGGAACACCTTTAGGGGAAAGCTACGCATCGAAAAGGCGAAAAGCGGGTGCGGAATCAATTTTGTGCTTACCAATACGGCCGAAGAAACGAAAGACCTGAATCGACGATTTGTAAAAAAACTGACTCAGCACTTCAAAGAGTTTGGATGTGTGGAACGCGATTCGGTAATCGAGACGATTCGGTTTTCCAGTTTCGACAATGAGCAGCGAGTGGCTTTTTTCCGAAGCATGACGCGTGAGGTTGAGTCGATCGGATTGGAATTTTTGGAAGTCACTGACTGCGGCGTGTGCCCCGACGGCAAAGTCAAATTGCCGCGCGAGGTGAAGTGGATGGAAGGCCACGTTAATGGACTAAATATCAACGGCATCGCATTGCAGGAAACCGTCTTCATGAATGAGGAATACAAGGTGCAGCACAGGTTGTTCCTCTTTTACGGAATGGAAGCCAAATACAGGTTTGAAAACCCGACCGCTAGGGGCGTATGTTCCATCGTAGTTGAGTTCCCAGACTTCATTCCGAAAAAGGAAGGTCGCACGGAACTGGAGATAAATATTTCAACGTTGAGTCTCGATTCGGGACACCCCCCCGTAAATCGAATTGCAGTGAAAGAAGAACTTTTGCGGCGAATGAATGACTTTAAACTCGCCTGCTTCGAACAGTACCGGAAGAAGTCGGCCGCCTTGGTAACGGAACTGGCTGCCTCCCCACAACCATTCCAGTTGGAAATGCTGACGGAGTCGGTATGAATATGCGTTTTTAACTTCGCCGGCAGTGAAGCCAAACGGCCCTCTGGCGCGTTCTATACCGTATTCAACTATGTCAATGAAATGGTTACGGACTAATAATCATCCTTGGATCGCCTCCGAACGAAGACGGGACCCAATCGTGTTTTCAACAATCTTGGCGCGGAGCCGCTCAACAGTGTCATCCCGTTGAACCGGAAGCTGCAAAAACCTCGCCAGAGCCTCCAGTGACCGCCTGTTCTGGGCTTCATCTTTCAATAAACCTTCGCCAGCCTCACGCGTGGGCAGCGTTTGGAGCTTGGTTGCAATTTCTTTCACTTCCTGCAGGCCAAGGTTTCTCGGTGCCTGACCGTGAAGCCTCTTCTGATAATCCGCCGCGTGCATCAGCATCTCAGCCTGTCCAAATATGGGAGCTAGCTCTTCGTCTGGATGACGATCAATGTAGTCGGCAAGCCGTCGCAGGATACTTGCAAGTTCACTTCGTTTGTTTGTCATGGTCCTGAGATCACTTCCACCATTTCATACTCCGTCCAAATTCCGTCGCCACTTCTTCGAGACCATCAACCACGCTTTGATGGCTGCCTGAGGCATAACGATTAAGAACCACAGGCACCCCGTATTGGGGGGCATCGGCGAATAGCGTGTCATTGCGCTTGATGTAAGCTTCAAAAACCGTAAGCCCTGCTGTTTGATGCTGCCCCATGAACGCCCTTTGTGCCGCCATTGGGCCACCCCCATATTCTTGGATCATTGTGAAAACGACACCAAGCAGCTTGGGCTCTATCGGATCAACTTTCTCGCCATGCCCTAGTTCAGCAAAGTCATTATAGTCCTTTACCAGCGCTTTTACACTGTGAATCAGGTATTCGATTCCCAGCGTCGATAGGTAATCGGGCCTGGCCGGGACCAATAAATTGCCGCTCGCGATGATCGCCGTCTTTGTGACGATGTTGAAGTTTGGCGGGCAGTCAATCAGAACAAGATCATACTCCTCGTCTGAAAACTCTAGCAGTCCATCCGCCAATCGTCGATGAATTGTCGTGAAGTTCTTCTTTGCCTGGGCGAGCGTCGCTCCCCCCAGGTTTGTCGCCAGCTCCAGGTCCACGTTGATGAGGCCCAGGTGTGAAAAGATCGCGTCGATCTTGCCGCCCGCTTGACCGAGTTGGTTATTTATCCGTAATGGATGCTGCACGATGCTCTTCAAGAGAATCGGCTTGCCCTGCTCAAATGAGTCGAACCAACTTTTTATCGTCTTGGTTGGAGCGTAGTCTTTCTTCCATTCGTCGGGCGAAATCAACGAAAACGTCAAACTTGCCTGTGCATCAAGGTCCACGAGAAGAATCTTCTTCCCACGAAAGGCCAACTCTGCCGCCAGGTTGACTGTCAGGCTGGTCTTGCCAACACCGCCTTTATAATTAATGACGGATACGATATGCATATCCAAGAATTCTCTGGCATTTTAAGCTGGTTGGCAAGTTCCGAGTTGACGGCGTTGCGCGGTGCGAAAAGGCTCGATTTAGTGGCGGTCAAATATCGAATTGCAACTGCGCCTTTTCCGGCCTCCGAAAATCAGCAGTGGAAAGCACCGGCTCGTCACCCCAAAAACCCACCTTCCGCCGTGCGACATCGAACAGTTGCGAAACCTGCTCGGCAAGAATCCCATCCCCACGCATGCGCGAGCCGAATCGCGGGTCATTCAGTTTCCCGCCGCGCATGGCGCGAATGCGCCCCAGGACCTTTTCCTTTCTTTCCGGGAAATGGGTCTCCAGCCATTGTTCGAACAGCGGGGCGACGGTTACTCATGGGTGTTGGGGGCATAACAGCACGCCCGGCCACAGCGTACTCGCCCTGCACATTGAAAAAGTGCTGAATTTCGCCTCATTTGCGCGACGAGGCCGAGGGGCGGAGCCTGTGGCTCTGGAAATGAGCCAACGAGCCCTCGCACGACCAGCGAGAGGGACTCGTGGGCGAAAATCGGGCTATCACATTCTTCCCGCTTCTGCTACTTTTGCCTCATGCTATCGCCGCTGCCAAAGACATTGCGGGTCAACCGGGGGAAGATCTCGGTTGCTGACCTGCACGAGCAAGGGAGTGAATTGCGCTTTTGGCGGCGCCAATCCGTCGAGAAACGCCTTGAAGGGGTGGAACTGCTCCGCCAAACTGCTCACGCTTATGATCCCGTTGCCACGCGAGATCCAAGACTTCTTGCGGTTACTAAACGCAAACGCCATTAGGTACTTGGTCATCGGGGGCTGGATTCCAATCGATGTCCCGTTCCAGCGTGATGCGCTCAAAACGGTTGGGCGGGTTGCCGGCCGCGCCCCGTCCGCGTGGCGATGGAGGTTTGCCGATCACATCTTGAGTATCCGTCAAGAGGGGGGGGTGGCGCAAATGCGGACGAGGGATTCCGTCGGCGGGACGCCGACGGCAGCGGTCGAGAGCCGCCGTCGCGAGGCTATGGCCGGCCCGGCGACCGCGCTCCTAGAGAAGTCGCTCATGATAACGGTTTCCAAAACGAAATGAATAAGGCTTGACCGGGTTACGAATGGCTCTAGCTTGGACGCAGACCAATGAGGTCTCGATGAAAGCAATTCTCGCTCTGGAAGACGGTTCTGTGTTCGTTGGCCGGGGCTTTGGCGCCAAAGCTCAAGCCTGCGGCGAGGTTTGTTTCAATACCTCCATGACCGGTTACCAGGAAATTCTCACCGACCCGTCCTATAAAGGCCAAATCGTGACCATGACTTACCCGCTGATCGGCAATTACGGGGTGAATCAGTTCGACGTGGAGTCCGGGCAGCCGCACGTGGCGGGTTTCGTGGTGCGGGAGTTGTCGCCGGTGGTCAGCAGTTGGCGGGCGGAATCCTCGCTGGCGGAGTATCTGGAGAGGAACGGTTTGCCGGGCATTGAAGGGATCGATACGCGGGCGCTGACCAAGAAATTGCGCGTGCGGGGGGCGCTGAACGGGTTTATTTCGACGATGGACATTGCGCCGGAGGACGCGGCGGCGCGGGCCAGGGATTGGCCGGGTCTGGCGGGGGTGGACTACGTTAAGAGCGTGACGCGGGCCAAGCCTTTTTTGTGGGATGACAGCGACGGGCGCAGCAGAAATTTCACCCTGGCGCGCGGTTCCGCCAACGCGCCCTCAAACGAAGCCTTGCCGCCGGCGGATATTCCCATTGTGGCTTTTGATTACGGGATGAAGCACAATATTTTACGGCGGCTGCGGCAGCACGGATTCAAGACGCAGGTGGTGCCGGCGACGACGACGGCCGAAGAGGCGCTGGCTTACAAACCGGCGGGCATCTTTCTCTCCAACGGACCTGGGGACCCGGCGGCGCTGGGTTACGCCGTGCAGGCGGTGCGCGAACTGGCCATGAGTGGAACGCCGATTTTTGGGATTTGCCTGGGGTTGCAGATTCTGGGCCAGGCCTTCGGGGGCAAGACGTTCAAGCTCAAGTTCGGCCATCGCGGGGCCAATCAGCCGGTCAAGGATTTGGCGTCGGGCAAGGTGGAAATCACCTCGCAAAACCACGGCTACGCGGTGGATCCGGCCACGCTGCCCGGGGATCTGGCGGTGGACCGCATCAATTTGAACGACCGGACGGTCGAAGGCCTGCGCCACAAGAGCAAGCCGATTTTTTGCGTGCAGTATCATCCGGAGGCTTCGCCGGGGCCGCACGACTCGACGCCGCTGTTTGCGGAATTCCGTCGAATGATAGAAAAATCATGAGGAAAAAAATGAGACGGACCAAGGCGCGAATTGTGTCGCAAGGAAAAGTCCGGGGAAATAGGTTGACTTATGGCCGGGGGCGGCCATAATCCGAACACGCCCAAAGTATGGCAAAACTTGTAATTTTGAGTGAAGGGTTTACCGGCAAGACATGCGAATTGACGGCAAACAAGACGACCATCGGACGCGTCGAGGACAATTCCTTTCCGATCCCGGAGGGTTCGATTTCCAGCCATCACTGTGAGGTATTTGTGCGGGGAGGCGAGGTTGTCATCAACGATCTTAACTCGACCAACGGCACCTTTATCAATGGCCGCCAAGTCACAGGCGAAGCGGTGCTCAAGGCCGGGCAGATTCTGCGTTTAGGGCAGGTGGAAATCCGCCTGGAAGACGCCGGCGCGCAAAAGGCCCCGGCCAAGAAAACGCCCGATCACACCACGACCATTCCCCAGGGAGTCAAACTTGGGCAGGAACCGCCCACCAAGGCGGTAGTGTACGATAAGAGCGCGTTTGCCAAGAAGAGCAACACGGCCAACAAAGTATTCATCGGCTCGGTCATCGTTTTGGGCATTGTGGTCGTGGTCCTGGTCCTCATGCTCCTGACCAGGTAGGCCAGTGCGCGGTCGCAGGGATCAGCCTTCCTTAAGCCAGCGCGCCACCTCCGTGGCAGAATAGGTCATGATGAAATCCGCCCCGGCGCGCCGTATCGAGAGCATGGTTTCCAGCGTCACCGCGCGTTCATCCACCCAGCCTTTGGCGGCGGCGGCTTTGATCATGGAAAACTCGCCGCTCACCGAGTAGGCCGCCGTGGGACAGCCAAACTCCGTCTTGACGCGATGCAGGATGTCCAGATAGGCCAGGGCCGGTTTGACCATGACCATGTCGGCGCCTTCCTGCAAATCCATGGCTACTTCGCGCAAGGCTTCCCGGGCATTGGCGCCATCCATTTGATAAGCGCGGCGGTCGCCGAATCGGGGCGCGGATTCCGCGGCGTCGCGGAACGGCCCGTAATACGCGGAAGCAAACTTGGCCGCGTAGGAAAGAATAGGGGTATCGGCCAGGCCGTGCTGGTCCAGCGCCTGGCGGATGGCGGCCACGCGGCCGTCCATCATGTCGCTGGGCGCGACGATGTCGGCGCCGGCTTCGGCATGACTCAGGGCGGTGCGGGCGAGCAAAGCCAGGGTGGGGTCATTGGCCACGCGGCCGCCTTTGGCCTTTTCCACGATGCCGCAATGGCCGTGGCTCATGTATTCGCAAAGGCAAACATCCGTCAGCACCAGGAAGTCCGGGAAATGTTTTTTGAGCAGGCGCACTGTTTGTTGGACAATGCCGTTGCGGGCATAAGCTCCGGAGGCCTTTTCGTCCTTGGTCTCCGGAATGCCAAACAACAACACCGCCGGAACGCCCCATTTCTGCGCCTGCCCGGCCTCGCGCAGGATTTCGTCCGGCGACAATTGAAAGACCCCGGGCATGGAAGCCACGGGGAGGCGGACTTTGCGGCCTGGGCGCGCAAAAAGGGGAAGCACCAACTGGCCGGCGTTGAGGGAGGTTTCCCGCACGAGGCGCCGTAGCGCGAGCGATTGCCGCAGACGACGCGGGCGGCACGTCGGGAATTGTCCAAAGGCCGAAAAACTCATGCCGCCAGCGTAATGAAAGCAAACGAGCGGGGCAAAGATTAATTGAACGGCTGCCAGGCGTTTTTCAAACGGAGATTGAACTTTGCACGAACGGCGGCCTAAAGTCAGGGCATGTTGAAAAAAGTCGCAGGCACGATGGCGGCCCTAATCGTGATTTTCGCGGCAGGCCTGTTTTTCGGGCTGCTCTCGTATCGCTGGTATGAGGCCCGTGCCGGCGGGGGTTACAATGGAGCGGCCTTGATCAAGAAAGTCCAAACCCTCTCCCAGTTCGTGACGGTCAAGTACTCGCTGGAAAAGGTGGTGGAGTTTGACGACGTCAGATGGTACGGGGAAAGCCGCGTCCTCTTGGTGGCGCACGGGGTGGTCAAGGCGGGCATCGATCTGAGCCAGATCGGCCCGGGGGACGTCCAGATCACCGGCAAAAAGATCAGCCTGGCGTTGCCGCGTCCGCGCATCACCGATGCCTACCTGGACGACCGGCAGACCCAAATCGTGGACCATTCGACGGGCATCCTGCGGATATTTGACAAAGATCTGGAACAATACGCGCGGCGGCAGGCGGTGGACCAACTGCGCCTGGCGGCCTCGCAAAACGGAATTTTGAACGACGCCGCCGAACGGGGACGGTGGCAGTTGACGATCCTCCTCTACCAACTTGGCTTCACGGATATTAATTTGCGCTCCAAGTAGGCGCGCCTTTGACGCAATTTGGATGGCGGAGCACCGCCGCCCTGCCTGGCCAGGTTTTTCGTGAGGCAGAATTCCACTTGGCAGGGCGCGCGGGTTCTGTTTAGCTGGAGGCCCTTGAAGAAACAACCTTGGCTGCTAAAACTGATCCCGCTGCTGGCGGCAGGCGCGTGCGTCTGTCAAGCTCAGCAAGGCGGGCAGGAGGCGAGCGTGCATGGGGTCAACAGCCAAAGCTGGTTTGAAAGCAAGGGCGGCACCAATTACTTCTACAATGGCGGCGTGGCCAGCAATCAGACGGCGGTGGTGACTTTTGACCAGGCGGCGGAAGATGAAGCGACGGACGTGATCGTGGCCGAGGGGGATGTGACGATTCTGGACCACGGCCACATCTGGCGCGGAACCAATTTCATTTACAATCTCAAAACCGGCGGGGTGCGGGCGGGTTGGTTCAAGACCATGCAAGCGCCTTACTCGATCTCCGGCGAGCGCCTGGGGGGAATCAGCAACAAAGTCCAGACCGCAACCAACGCGGTGATAGCGACCGATGATTATCAGAAGCCGATTTTCACACTGCACGCCCGCACCATCACGATCGCCCCCGGGGACTACATCGAGGCCCATCAGGCGACCGTGTATATTGGAAAGACGCCGGTTTTTTATTATCCTTATTACAAAAGGAGCCTGAAGCAGCATCCGAACAATTTTGAGTTCCAGCCCGGCTATCGCAGCCTTTTCGGGCCGTATTTGTTGAGCGCCTACAACTGGTACGGCAGCAACGGATTCGGGAAAGGATTCCTGGATGGGACCATTCACGTGGATGAACGGGAGAGGCGCGGATTGGCGGGGGGGCCGGACTTCGCGCTGCACCTGGGGACTAATTGGGGCGAGGCGGCCTTTGGCTACTATTACGCGCCGCGACCAGGATCCGCTGGCGGGCGGCATTGCCGCGCCGCACCTGGGTGAAAACCGGCAACGGGGCCAGTTTTTCTACGAGGTGTATTCGTCCAACAATGTGAGCGCCAAGATAGTGGCGAACTATCAGAGCGATCCGCTCATCATTCGCGATTTCTTTCTGGGGGAGTACAACAAAAACGTCGAGCCGGCGTCCTTCGGCGAAGTCAGCGCGCTGGGGCACAATTGGGTCCTGGACGGGATGGTCCAGCCACGGCTGGTCAATTTTTTTGAAACGGTCGAGCGCCTGCCGGACCTGAAGCTGACCGGGTTGCGGCAGCAAGTTGGCGCCACGCCCATTTATTACGAGAGTGAAAGCTCGGCCGGCTATTATGAGCGCGCCTTTTCCGAGACCAATTTCGGAACCAACAATTACTCCGCGGGGCGGGCGGACACCTTCCATCAATTCAGCATGCCGGAAACGTTTTTCGGCTGGCTCACCGTCACGCCGCTGGTCGGCGGGCGGGCGACCTATTACACTGACGTCGCGGGCACGCAAATTCACACCAACCAGCAGGCCCGGGGCGTCTTCAACACCGGCATGGATGTTTCCTTCAAGGCCTCGCGCGTCTATCAAGACAAGGAAAGCGACCTGTTGGACGTGCATGGATTGCGCCACATCATCCAGCCGGAAATCGATTACGCTTACGTTCCCACAACTTCGTCGCACGTGCCGCAGTTCGATTATCAACTGCCGGCTTTGCGGCTGCTGCCGATCGAGTTTCCGGACTACAACTCCATCGACTCGATCCACAACGAGAACGTGCTGCGCCTGATGCTGCGCAACAAATTGCAAACCAAACGGCGGGATGGGATCGAGGACCTGGTCAACTGGGCGGTCTATACGGATTGGAACCTGAACCCCGGCACCAACCACGGTTTCGTCGATTTGTATTCCGACTTGGATTTTCGTCCGCGCTCCTGGATCACCTTCAATTCTTCCACGCGTTATGACTTGGCCGATAGCCGGTGGCGTGAGTCTATCGAGCGCGTTTTCTTCCAACCCACCTCGGCCCTGAGCGTGTCGTTAGGCTATTACTTCCTGATGAACAACGACCCTGAATTTCAGACTTTTTCGGGCGAGTCTATTCCGGGCAACAACCTGGTCGATTTCAGTCTTTACTATCGGGTGAATGAGAATTGGGGCGCGCACATCGCCGAACGGTTTGAAGCCCAGAACGGAGCCATGCAGGAGCAGATTTACTCCATCTACCGCGACTTGCGAAGCTGGACGGCGGCGTTCACGGTGCGGGTGGATCAGGGCGTCGCCGGGCAGCCGCTGGATTACACCATTGGCGTCACTCTTTCTCTGAAAGCGTTTCCGCGCTTCAAATTGAACCAGGACAACGACCAGCCCGGGCTGCTGCTGGGCAGCTCCTCCATGCCCAGTTTGCTCGGCGATTATTAATGCCTCCTAAGTTGTCTGGAGGAGGACTTGGAACTTGTGTCCGAGGTGTTCCGGATGCGTCAGGGTCTGGAATTGGCGGGTGCTCTTTTCGTTCCACGCTCCAAAGGAATCCGGATTCCTGCGCGCGCGGGCAAAGATCTCTGTCAAGAATTTTGCTTGCGGCGCCAGGCTCCCGGCGCGCAGGCCGGCGGCGCGTCCGGCTTCCAGCAGGGCGGAAAAATTCACGTGCGCGGTCAGGTCCTGTTCGCCCGGCTGATGCAGGAGATCGGCGCTGGCGTGGTGCCGGGTGAAGGCCCGCAACGTCCCTTGCGCGCGCCCGGGCTGAAACCATTCCCCGTCCGTCAAGCCGTAGTCCATCGTCAGCAATTTTCCCCGCCGCAAACGGAAGGCCGCCGTGCGCCACCATGCGGCCGCGGCTGGACAAATTTCAACCGTGAATCCCTCGGGCAGGACACCGGCCAATTCGACCGGAACTTGGGGCATCAGCCCCATCAATTCCGCTCCCGGGCTGTGTCGCTCCCACGCGAAGGCCCCGCCCTCGACGGTAACGCGGCTTTCCTGCCATTGGCGCCGGGCGGCGCTCCAGATCAGACGATGGACCGGCAAAGCGTCCAGAAATTCGTTGGAGAAGATGATCCCCGTGACCTGGCGCTCGTTCCACGAATCCATATTTGGCATCCATCTCACTTTGGGCAGCCAGGCGCGCAATGTTTCCTCCTGCCAGGCCCGCCGCGCGGGAGACGCATCCAGGAGGCAATACTCCAGGCGCGCGAACAGATCGGGCCGGTGGCGGCTGGTCCAGCCCAGAATGTCGGCGGCCAGCATCCCTTGGTGCGGCCCTGCCTCGATGAACTGGACGCGGTCGGCGGGGCAGTCGGCGTCCATCCATTGGGCAAATTGGAAGGCGAGCAACTGGCCGAAGAGGGGGCCGACGCTGACACTGGTGAAGAAATCGCCGCCGCGCCCGATTTCCCGCCGGCGTTCGTAGTAGCCCAGGCCGGGGGCGTAGAGGGCCATCTCCATGAAACGGGCGAAGGAGATCGGTCCGCGCAGGCGGATTTCCTCCTGAATCAGCCGGGCCAGCGCGTTTATTTTGTATTCCATTTTTTGCCGCTCGTAATGTTCCAACGACAAGAGATCACGATTAAGATTAGGATTAAGAGCTCAATAATGCCACTTGCAAAATGTGACAGGCACCCATTGCGCCAATGAAGTTTGGCCTCTAACATGGGGGTAATGAAATGCAAAGGCATGGTGTATCTGGTCGGGGCGGGACCCGGCGACGCGGGATTATTGACAGTGCGCGGGGCGGAGTTGCTGGCCCGCGCGGGCGTGGTTGTTTATGACGCGCTGGTCAACAAGGAGCTGCTGCGCCTGGCGCCGGCGGAGGCGGAATTGATCTACGCGGGCAAGCGCTCCAGCGACCACGCCATCCCCCAGGAGAAGCTCAATCAGTTGCTGGTGGACAAGGCCCGCGCCGGGCAATGCGTGGTCCGTCTCAAAGGCGGCGATCCCTACGTTTTTGGCCGCGGCGGGGAGGAGGCGGAACAGTTGGCCGCGGCGGGGGTGGCTTTTGAAGTGGTGCCTGGCGTCACGGCCGGCATCGCCGGGCCAAATTATGCCGGCATCCCGCTGACGCACCGCGATTATTGCTCCAGCTTTACCGTCGTCACCGGCCACGAGGACCCGGACAAGACAGGGCGGGAGGTGGATTGGTCCGAAGTGGCCAAGGCCCCCGGCACCAAGGTCGTGCTGATGGGAGTCACTCGTGTCAAATCCATTTCAGAAGCCCTCATCCAGCACGGGATGCCGGCGGCGACGCCGGTGGCCATGATCCGCTGGGCCACCACGGGACGGCAGCAAACGGTGGTGGGCACGTTGAAGACCATCGCGGAGGTGGCGGAGAAGGCTGGGTTCAAGCCGCCGGGCCTGACGGTGATCGGCGAGGTGGTGAAGTTGCGTGGCAAACTCAATTGGTTTGAGAAGCGTCCGCTGTTTGGGCGGCACATCGTGGTCACACGCGCGCGCGCACAGGCCGGGCAGTTGTCGCGCCTGCTGTTGGATCGCGGGGCGGACGTGCTGGAGATTCCCACCATCCGCATCCTCCCGCCCACCGGCAAGAAGGAGATTGCCGAGGCGTTGTTGGAACTTAATTCCTACGACTGGCTGGTCTTCACCAGCGCGAACGGGGTGACGGCCTTTTTTGAATTGTTTTTCAAAGCGTTCGACGATCTGCGGGACATCGGCGGCGTGCGCATCGCGGCGGTCGGTCCGGCCACGGCGGACAGATTGCGGGCCTTGCACCTCAAGGTGAACGCGGTGCCCAAGGAATTTGTGGCCGCCAAAGTGGCCGCAGCCATGGCCGAGCAGGGCAGCCTGGAGAACCTTAAAATCCTGCTCTTGCGCGCGGAAGTGGCCAACCGCGAATTGCCTAAACAATTGGAGGAGGAGGAGGGCGCCATTGTCGATGACATTGCCTGTTACAAGACGGAGCCGGAAACGGAGGACCGCAACGGCGCGGCGGCGCGCTTGTTGGAAACGGGCGCGGATTGGATCACGTTCACGAGCGCTTCGACGGTGGAAAATTTCAATGCCCGCATTGAATTGAAGCCGTTGCTGGCGCGCCATCCCAAGATCAAGCTGGCCTCCATCGGCCCTGAAACCAGCAAAGCCATCGTGGCGCTGGGGCTTAAGCCGGATATTGAGGCCAAAGAGCACACCACCGAGGGGCTGGTCAAAGCCATCGAAGCCGCGCCGGCCTAACAAGCGTTGCCGGTGGAGAAAAAGACATGGTCAGGGGAATAACTGTCAAGGGAATGAGGAAAAAACGGATCAGACCAGATTGACATAGCGCGTTACCAACTCGGCAAACGCGGCTTCGGACCTCTCGACGGCGTGACGGTGCAAAAGTTGTTGTTCGTCCAACATCGTCCTTCGCCCGCGTTGAAGGCGCAACTTTCGCTTGACCCGTCCGGCGAAAGCTTTAAACTCGGTCCTGAAATAGGTTTGGCACAGCCATTAACGGCCAAAAATTATTTGTTTATGAAATCGGAGAAGATGGGATTCAACCAAAAATGCGATCAACAACAACCCACAGTGAAGAGCCTCGCGCTACGGCCTTTGGCGGCTTGGGCGAGCTTGCTGCTCTGGAGCGGAATTTCAGCCTTGGGAGGGCAATTACTTCAAAATGCCGGCTTTGAGAACGCCGCCAGGGGCACCTATCGCGCGGGGGCGAGGGTGGCCGGCTGGCTGGTGACCAGCAATGAGGTGAGCGTGATGACGGAGCCTGCCTTCCCGTCCACGGGCAGCAATTACCTGGCGCTGAGCACGGGGCGGCTGACGCGAACGTTTGCGACCGTGCCGGGCGTGGCCTACGAATTGCGCTGCTGGGCGAGCAGCCCCGGGCTGACCGCATGGTGGCCGGCAAATAATAGTACAGCTGATATCGTTGGCGCCAATGATGGCACAATACCATATTCAGATGTCACCTATGGCGACGGTGAAGTAGCACGGGCGTTCAAATTCACGCTGACGTTGCAGGCGGCAACCATTCCACCGATCGCCATTCCGCTGCAGTAGAACGGTGAACCTAAAGAAACCGAGTTGGCTAATCAGATCCGCGCACCGCAGGAGGAGATGCCGTGTTAATTTTTAAGCCAGAATATCCGCGAAAAGCTGCTTCAAGACGGCCTTTGTTTTTTCCCAATCATCCGGCGCGATGTGCCCCATTTTCTTGAGCACCGTCGATTTGTCCACCGTGGCCAGTTTTTCAAGTCGGACGATGGATGGCAATCGAAGCCCCGCCCGCTGCCAATTGACCACCGGCACATCGCGCAGCGAGCGCGCCATTTGGCTCGTCACGGGCACCACGAGCAAATCCGCATCACCGCTGTCGTAAACGACAACCACCGGACGTTTTTTGTGGCCGCTGCCGTCGCTGAAAACGATTGGCACAAGCAGAATGTCTCCCGGAGAAAAGCTCATGCCAGATTACTCGTCATCATAGACGGCGTCCTCCGGCGAATATGCCCGCGCAAGCTGCGCTGCGGAAAATGCGCCCCACTCCTTGTCCTCTTTTTCGGCGGCGCGGCGCGTTAAAAGAAAATCAACGTAATGCAAGGCTTCCGTCTGGAGGCTTTCCGGCAGATGCTTTGCCTTTTCAAAAAGCATTTCAGCGGTGCTCATAAATATGCAAGTATAATGCCCCCCGAATCCATTTGAATCAAGCGCGGACACGCTTCAATTATCATAATTAGGAGCGTTTTAGGCTGTGGCGAGGTATTCACTTGGGGATTCTTTACCAATGCGGTGCTGGTTTAAGTAACCGTCAATCAGTGTGATGTTGGCGATCAGGTTTGGTTGTTTGTCTTTATGTGCGCATGGTCTTGCAGAACAGTGATCTGGGCGGCGGTTTTTTCCTGACAGCGACCAACGCCGACACGGTTACGCTGACGCCTTGACCCGCTTCGTCATGGCCACGCCGTCGCGGATCAGTTTGCGCGCCGCGGCATCCGATTTCGCCTCGGCGTAAATGCGAAGCACTGGCTCGGTGCCGGAGCCGCGCAACATCAGCCAGGCGCCGTCCTCGGCCACGAATTTCACGCCGTCGTAGGATTTGATTTCGGCCAGGGGCGAGCCGGCCAGCTTTTGCGGCGGATGCCTCTTGCAATATTCCATCAAGGCCGCCCGTTTCTCCAACGGGAAATGAGTGTCCAGCCGCGCGTAATGATGCGGGCCGAATTGCTTTTCCAAACGCCGCAACAATTGGTTGACCGGCGCACGTTCCGTCGCCAGCAGTTCCAGCAGCATCATGCCGGCGGCGATGCCGTCGCGCTCGGGCATGAGATCGGGAAAACCGATGCCGCCGCTTTCCTCGAAGCCGAGCAACACGTTGCCCTTGAGCATCTCGGCGCAGATGTATTTGAAGCCCACGCCGGTTTCCACCAGCTCGAAGCCGTAATGGGCGCACATTTTATCGACCATCGAGGTGGTGGTGAGGGCCTTGACCACGCGCCCGGTGCCCTTGCGGTTGACAATGAAATGATGCAGCAGCAGGCAAATAATCTGGTGCGTCGTCAGCGGATGGCCGCGGCCGTCCATGCCGCCGACGCGGTCGGCGTCGCCGTCGGTGACCAGGCAGAGGTCGTGGGGATGGCGGCGGAGCCAGGCGGAGCTGTGGGCATAATTGGCGGCGATGGGTTCGGGATTGATGCCGCCGAAATTGGGATCGTGCGCGCCGTTGAGGGTCGTCACCCGGCAGGTGGTGCCGCGCAGCAATTCGTCGAAACAGCCCGCGCCGACGCCGAAGAGGGCTTCGTGGGCGAAGCGCAATTTGGACCGGGCGATCAGTTTGAAATCGACCAGCTTCTTGATCGCCTGGAAATGGGGAGGGCGCAGGTCCGCCAGCGTGATTTTTCCCGGCCCGCCATTGAGCGCGGGGGTCTGACTTTGATCGAGCCGTTTCTCAACTTCCTGGCAGAGCGAAGATTCGGCGGAGCCGCCGTAGTGGGCCTTGAGTTTGTAGCCGTTGAAAATGGCCGGATTATGGCTGGCGGTGATCATAACGCCGCCCACGGCATTCATTTGTTTTACAGCATAGGAGACCGATGGCGTGGGCACCGCGCAGGTGGAAAGGACGGCCTCAAAGCCGTTGGCGGCGAAGACTTCGGCGGCGCGGCGCGCGAATTGATCGGAGAGAAAACGGCGGTCATAACCGACGACGACGGTTTTGTTGGTGCCCGGGGCAGGCTGCGCGCTCCAGGTGTCCGCCGTGGCCTGGGAGGCGCGGTCCAGGTTATGAAACGTGAAATCGTCGGCGATCACCGCCCGCCATCCATCCGTGCCAAATTTAATATTCATCCGCTCCCTATATTCCATCAGAATTAATCAGGCTCAATACCAAGTTTCAAACCGAGTACTTGAGCAAGGACTGTTTCCACCTTACGCATCTGTTCTGGATTTAGACAGCCAAGGCGACGGACAAATTTGATCGCTTGCACGGCGGTTGTTTGTTGGACATCGAATGCTCCTTTGGTTTCTAACATGGAGTGATTCACTGTCACTTCAAACCGAGTTCCAATCAACGAGGTGGTGTGAGGAACAACAATCCACAATGTGCGCTCGTGTTCGAGGAAAGGAACCCCGACGACGAGGACAGGCCGGATCTTTCCCAAATAACCCAGGTCAACGACCCAGATTTCACCGCGCTGGATGAGTGGGAGGGGCATGGCGATCGTCTTCGTCCCAGATTTCCGCGGCCAGTTCGGCCAGAGCTTCGCCCGGCACGTCTCCGTAATTCTGTTCCAAACGGTTCAGCCAGAGTACCAAATCGTGACGCTCGGTATCCGGCAGCGCCAGCACATTGTCTTTCAGTTCAGCCAAACTCATTCTTGGAAGCACATTGCCACGATGACATTCGGATTTCAAGGGATTACCGAGGGCCGGCGGGAAGGCACTGTCAAAGCGCCTGTCGTCAAGGCAGCCTCTGCCGCTGCTTCAGGTGGTCAATCCATTGCGTGACTTGCTCGTTGCCGGGGTCCAGATCATGGCAGGTTTGCAGGATGGAGATGGCGTCATCGATGCGGGACGGTGACGAGGATACCAGGAAATTCACGAAGTTAAAAAGCGTGTCAGGGCTGGACGGACAATAGGCAAAGGCCTGCTTGAACGCGAACTCGGCCTCTCTGTCGAGGCGCGGCCTTTCCGTTGCGCTGCGGGAATTCTCCGGCCGCGAGCGCCAATGGTAAATGCTCTCGGCGATGGAACTTCGCGACTTGCCAAACACCTTCTGGGTGTCGATGTCCCGGATGAATCGCGGGTCGCCGGTGAAGTGGCTCAGATCGTGGCGCACATAGACCGCCTCGGCCCAATCGCACACCTCTTTGACAGTCGTGTCGTATGTGATCCAGTTGCCGATGGCGCGCCGGGAAAAGTCGCTCCAGAAGGCGTGATCTTTGTCCATCGTCTCCTGCGGCAGTGTCGGCAACGGGTCCCGGTTGATCTTCATGATCAAACCGTGCGGCTCCAGGTAGGGATGCATCCAATCGAGCGCAAAGCTCTGCTCGATGTAGAATTGGCGGTCAGGATTTCGGTCAAATATTATTTTGGCCAGGAGGCCGTTGATTTTCATGACGGCGACTGTGCCGCCTACTTGCACCCTGCCTTGAATATTGGTGTAGTGTTCATCAGGATCCATCTGGCTCCGTTCTTTGGGAAATTCCATGTCGTGCTGAAAGCGCCGTTGGACGTCTTGAAGGTATTTGCTAAAGACGTTCTCCGCGTCTGTTCCGCTCGGTACGTATATCCTTCCGCCATACATCCCGCGCAGATAATCGAGATAGCTGTTGTCGGCGAGGGCGTTTTGCGTCAAGGTGAAAAATGGGTCGGCATCCGGTTGGGATTTGCAGAGCGCCGTCACCAACCCGCGTCCGGCATCGGTGCCGCCGAAGTAAATGCTGCCGGCGGGAATGGACTGGATGATGCCGTCGCCAAATTCCAGCTCGTATTTCGGCTCGCCAGCCATCATTCCGAAAGGACCGCAGGCCAGGCAAATCTCCCGCACGGGTTCCCAGTAGCTGGTAACGTGCCGCAGGTAGATTGCGGAGGAATTGGTCTGCTGGAAGAATGCGAAGCGATTGGTGACGTATTGGCCGTCGCCACGGATGGCCGCGTCGAAGAACGCCTTGAAATCCGGGGAGATTTGGCCGCCGGTCGCCGCGGCGAGGCGTTCGGATTGTTTCTCTTTCAACGCGGAAAATGTCTTGATCCGGGCGATCAATTGTTGACGCAGCATTGCCGAGCTGTCCGCCGCGTCGGAAGCCGCCACCCGCCAACCGGCCAGGCACACGAGGCTTACGGCGAGGGCGCATGTCACGGTGAGAGCCGAGCGCCGGGTCAACTGGCCATGATCCCTGGCGCCATCGAGCAAGGCGCGGAGCCTGCGTTCCAGGCCCGAGCGCTTGGCCACCGGCAGCGCGGCGGACGGCGCGGCGGAGAATTGCCGGGCGATGCCGAGCAACTGGCCGGCGTAATCGGAGGGGCGCATTCCACCGGATGCAACCGCGAGATCGTCGCAAGCGCGCTCGCGTTCGACACGCATCCGCGCGGCGGCAAGCCAGACCAAGGGATTGAACCAATAGAGCGCGCAGACTAGCGCGGCCAGCGATTGTGTCAGGCAATCCCCGCGCCGGACATGGGCCAGTTCATGGCGGAGAACCAGCCGCAGGCGCTCACGATCCCAGTGGGCCGCGTCCGGCGGCAAAAGGGCTGCCGGACGCCAGAAACCCCAGGTCATCGGCATGAGCGGTTGGGACGTTTGCAACAGGCGCACATGCCGCTGAAGGCGAAGTTCAGCGAGAATTGAGTCAAACAAGGAAAGGACTTGCGGATGAGTCACCGGGCGGGCCGTCTGCTCGATGCGCCGCAATTGCCAGCGCCTCCACACAAAAACGAGGGTGGTGATGGCAACGCCAGCGGCCCAGGCCGGCCCGAGAATGGAGTGCCATGAGAACGACGGCGCGCCGGGCAAAAGCGGCGCGGGAGAATGGACGCCGGATTGCTGAACTGCTGGTCTCGCTTGACTCTCGCCGGGAGCCGCGAGAGGCCCTACGACCAGAGCGGGCACGGAATTGCCAGCGCCATCGGGCGTCCACCGGTGCAGGATTGCGCCGGCCCATTTGGGACTATTCCAATGAGGCGCAACAAGGGCCACCACAGGCAGGAGCAGGAGGCTGGCCAAAACGCCCAGCCAGAGAAAATGACGGGTGGCGGCGGCGGCGCGGCGGAACAGGAGCGCGAGCAGCAACGCGGCGCCAAGAATGAGGAAGCTTTTGCCCGCCACGCCCAGGAGAGGGTTGGCGGCGCGGGGTGATGACAGTATAACAGCCATGGATTGAATGGTGTTCATGGGATTAACGGCCTTCTTTTCTGGCCTGGTTGATGATGGTTTGCAACTGGTCAAGTTCCGACGGGGAAAGTTGGGTGTCCGAAGCCTCCAGGAGCGCGGCGACAGCGCGGGGCGCCGAGCCTCCGAAGAAAGTGCGCAAGACGCGGCGCAGTGCCGAACGGCTGGCCTTGGCGCGGGCCTGTTTGGGCAGATAAACGTAACGCAAACCCTCGCGGCGGTGCCGGGTGTGGCCCTTCTCCTCCAGAATGCGCAGCAGCGCGCGCACGGCGGAATAACCGGGAGCGTCGGGCAGCGCGGCCAGGACTTCGGCGGCGGTGGCGTGTCCGCGGGCGTGGAGAACATCCATGATCTGGCGTTCGCGGCGGGTCAGTTGAGCGTCGTTTTCCGTCATATAATGCTAAAACTTTAGCATGGCATGCGGCGGCGTCAAGCGCGAAATGCTAAATATTTAGCACAACAACGATTCTCATTGATTGAGAGCAGGATTCGATTTGAGGCGGCGGGCGCGCCAGGCGTAGAAAATGGCGGGATAGACCAAAAGTTCCATGATGGTCGAGGTGACCACGCCGCCAATCATCGGGGTGGCGATGCGCTTCATGACGTCCGCGCCGGCGCCGTGGCTCCAGAGAATGGGCGCCAGACCGGCGATGATGACGCTGGCGGTCATGGCCTTGGGACGGACACGTTTGACAGCGCCCTGGTAAATGGCGTCCCGAAGGTCCGTCACGCTGCGCATCCGGCCTTCTTTGATCCACTGTTCATAGGCGAGGTCGAGGTAGAGGAGCATGACGACGCCGGTCTCGGCGTCCAAGCCGGCCAGGGCGATGATGCCAACCCACACGGCCACGCTTAGGTTGTAGTGAAGCAGCGCCAACACGCCCACGGCGCCCACGAGCGAGAACGGCACGGCCAGCATGACGATGGCGGTTTTGATGGCGGAGCGGGTGTTGAGGTAAATGATCAAGATGATGATCAGAAGGGTCAGCGGCACGACCACCAGCAAGCGCGCTTGGGCACGTTGCATGTATTCGTATTGGCCGCTCCAGACAATGTTGTAGCCGCTGGGAAGATTGATTTGGCCCCTGGCCACAGACTCGTTGACGGCGCGCATGGCCGATTGCACGTAGGCGCCGATGTCCACGCCTTTGACGTCCACATAAATCCAGGCGTTGGGCACGGCGGCCTCGCTTTTAATGCCCATCGGGGCGCGGACAGTTTCGATTTTCGCCAACTGGCCCAGCGGCACCTGCGCGCCGGCGGGGGTGGGCACGATGATGTCGCGCAGAGCGCCGAGATTTTCGCGAAAATCGCGGCTGTAGCGAAGATTAATCGCGTAACGCTCCAAGCCTTCGACGGTGGTTGTCAACGGCATGCCGCCGAGCGCCACTTCGAGGACGTCCTGCACGTCCGCCACGCGCAGGCCGTAACGGGCAATGGCCTCGCGGTCGATGGTGAACTGAATATAGTTTCCGCCCATGGTGCGTTCGGCAAAGGCGCTCAAGGTGCCGGGGACGCCTTTGACCACCGCCTCGACTTCTGAGGCGACGCGCTCCAGTTCCGCCAGATCCGGGCCGGCGATTTTGATGCCCACCGGGGTTTTGATGCCGGTGGCCAGCATGTCGATGCGCGTTTTGATCGGCATGGTCCAGGCGTTGTTCAGGCCGGGGATTTGAACCGCGGCGTTCATGGCGTCCACCAGTTCATCGGGAGTGCGGCGGCGGTGAGCGATGACGTGGCCGGCCTCGTCCTTGATGTCGGCGGCGGGCCATTGTTCTTCCGGTTTGAGCATGATGGTGGTTTCGATCATGTCGAAGGGAGCAGGGTCGGTGGCCGTCTCGGCGCGGCCAATTTTGCCGAAGACATGTTGCACCTCGGAAAACTGGTGAATGAGACGGTCGGTGGTTTGCAGGACTTCGCGCGCCTTGGTGGGCGAAATGCCGGGGAAGGTGGTGGGCATGTAGAGCAAATCGCCTTCGTAAAGCGGGGGCATGAATTCCGAGCCGAGGTTCTGATACGGGAAAAACTTCCCGGCTTGGAAGGCCCGTTCCTTGAGTTGTCCGTCGGGCAGCAGGCGCGCGATCAGAGCGTTCCAGGGGAAGAAGACCCAAACGATGAGCAAGGCGGCGGTCGTGACGACGGCCCGGCGCCATTGGATGACGAAATCAATCGCCGGATGATAGAGCCAGATGAGGAGGCGGTTGATGGGGTTCTTCTCCTCGGGCGGGATTTTGCCGCGGATAAAGAAGCCCATCAAAACCGGCGCCAGAGTGATGGAGAGCAACGCGGCCGCGGCCATGGAATAGGTCTTGGTAAAGGCCAGCGGTTTAAACATCCGGCCTTCCTGCGCCTGTAACGTAAACACAGGCAGAAACGACACCGTGATGACCAGCAGCGAATAAAAGAGCGTCGGCCCAACCTCGACCGCCGCGTCGCGGATGATCTCCCAATGCGGTTTGCGGCCCTGCTCGCGCTCAATATGCTTGTGCGCGTTTTCGATCATGATGATGACGGCATCAACCATCGCGCCGATGGCAATGGCGATGCCGCCCAGGGACATGATGTTGGAACTGAGGCCCTGCAGGAACATGACGAGAAAGGCCATCAAGACCGCGATGGGCAGAATGATAATGGCCACCAGCGAACTGCGCAGGTGCAGCAGGAAGGCGATGCAGACCAGCGCCACCACGATGCTTTCCTCGATGAGTTTTTCTTCGAGCGTTTGGACGGCGCGATTGATGAGCGCGCTGCGGTCGTAGGCGATGGTGACTTTGACGTCCGGAGGCAGGCCCTTCATGGCGGCGTCGAGCTTCTTCTTGACATCAAGGATCACCTGGCGGGCGTTGGCGCCGTAACGGACGACGACGACGCCACCGACGGTTTCGCCCGCGCCGTCCAACTCGGCGATGCCGCGCCGCATATCGGGGCCGAGTTCGACGTTGGCGACCTGGCTGAGAAGGATTGGAACCCCCCTGTCCCCCACGCCCACCGCCACCTGGCGCAGGTCGTCCAGGCTTTGCACGTAACCTTTGACGCGCAGGATGAATTCCTTTTCCGACAATTCCATGGAACGTCCGCCAACTTCGCCGTTGCTGCGCTTGACGGCCATGGCCACTTCCGAAATGGACAGCTTGAAGGCGCGCAGCTTGGCGGGGTCCACGGTGACTTGATATTGCTTGACGTAGCCGCCGACGGAGGCGACTTCCGCAACGCCCTCGACCGAGGCCAGTTGGTAGCGCAGATACCAGTCTTGAAGGGAGCGCAATTGGGCGAGGTCACGGTTGGTGGAATTGAGCGAATACATGAAGGCCCAGCCCACGCCGGTGGCGTCGGGGCCGAGCGCGGGGGCAACGCCCTGGGGCAGTTGCCCGCCCATGCCGTTGAGATATTCAAGGACGCGGCTGCGCGCCCAATAGGGGTCGGTGCCGTCCTTGAAAATCACATAGACGAAGGAGAAGCCATAGAAGGAATAGCCGCGCACGACGGTGGCGTTGGGCACGGAAAGCATTTTGGTCGTGATGGGATAGGTGACCTGATCCTGGACGATTTGCGGGGCCTGGCCGGGCCATTCGGTGTAGATGATGACCTGCACGTCCGAGAGATCGGGGATGGCGTCGAGCGGAATATTGCGCACGGCAAAGAGACCGCCGAGCACGAGCGCGATGGCGCCGAGAAGAACGACGAATTTGTTCTTGAGCGAAAAATCGATGGTGGCTTTGAGCATGGGCGTTAAGTGATCGCGTTGACCCGCGGCAACCGGGATGTTACTGTCTTTGCTGTGACGACAGTCGAGGAAATCAAAGCAGCCATCGAAAAGCTCTCGTTCCAGGAGCGTTGCGAACTGATTGCTTTGTTGAACCCATTGCCCGATGATGAATGGGACCAGCAAATGCGGGCGGACGCTGAACCCGGCGGAAAATTGCACAAGCTGATGCTTGGAGCGGAAGCGGAAGCAAAAGCGGGAGATCTGCGCGAATTTCCGAAGCCAGGCAAACAATGACCTCCAAAGCCGTCCGGTCGTTTTGGGTGCGGTACGCGGAACTGCCTGAAGAGGCGCAGCTCTTGGCTTACAGGAATTTCCAGATCTGGCTCGCCAATCCCATGCATCCGTCGCTGCATTTCAAGCCTTTCAAGAACCGGAATTGGTCGGTGCGGGTGGGTGCGCATTATCGGGCGGTGGGTTATTTTCGTGGTCCCAACACGTTTGTTTGGATTTGGATCGGCACGCATGAGGAGTACAACAAGCTTTAGGGTTGGGTGGCTGGAGATTCCATCACGGGGATGAGGGTCATGCCGCACTTGGGGCACTTGCCCGGTTTGCTCTCGTGAACGTCGCTGTGCTCGGGCATCGGGCAGGTGTAGTAGAGAATTTTGCCGCCGGGTTGGAGTTTCTTGAGCATCTCTTGCGATACGGGGACCAGCGTCATGCCGCAAATGGGACATTGGCCCGAATGGTCGTATTCGATGGAGATATGCTCGGGCATGGGGCAGATGTATTTCACGGCCGCGGCGGTCACGGAGGACGGAGCATTGGTCGCTTTGGGCGTGGCAGGCACTGCGGCGTTCTCCGACGCTTTACGCGGCTCGGTCATTTTTTGTATTGCCTCCCGAAGCTGGCTTTCCGAATCGAGCATGAATTGCCCCGAGGTGACAATGCGCTCGCCCTCGCTCACGCCACCGATAACTTGATACTGGTCGTTCTCCGCCTGCGGCCCGAGGGTGACGGTGCGCGGGTCAAATTTTCCGCCCTTCAAGGCCACGAAGACGGTGGTTTTTTCGCCGCTGCGCAGAATGGCCATGTCGGGAATCAGCAACACCGAAGGCTCCAGTTCGGAGACCACTTTGACGGTGGCGAACATGCCGGGTTTGAGGAAATAGCCCGGATTGTGGAATTCCATGCGCACGCGGGCGGTGCGGGTTTTTTCATCCACGTTTGGATATATGTATGTGACGCGCCCGCGAAATTCGCGGTCCGGCAGGTACGAGAGCGTGACGGTCGCTTCCTGGCCCAGCTTGATGTAGGCCAAATCCTGTTCATAAATGTCCGCCTGCACCCAGACCAGGCCCAGGTCCGCCAAGCGGTCAATCTTCATGCCGGCCTCCACCATCTGGCCTTCGACGACATTTTTTTCGATGACGAACCCGTCCTGAGGCGCGAGGATGCGCAGGGTTTTTTGCGGCTGCCGCGTTTTCTCCAGTTGCGCAATCTGCGCATCCGAAATATCGAAGAACCTGAGCTTGGTGCGCGCGCTGCCGCGAATGTCGTCGGCCTCGGATGCGGCGTTGGCGGGTGAACTGGTGGCCAGCAAGTATTCCACTTGCGCGTTGTAAAGCTCGGGCGAATAAATCTCAAACAACGGATCGCCGCGCATGACCAATTGTCCGGTGGCGTTGACGTACAGTTTTTCGATCCAACCCTTGAACTTGGTGGTCACGTCGCCCAGCGTGGTTTCGTCGTAGTCAATCACGCCAACGGTGCGGACGGTCCGGCGCAACGGCCCGCGCGTGACGGTGGCGGTGCGGATGCCCATGGTCTGAATTGTCACGGGGTCGATGGCGATAGCCTGCGACTCGGTGCCCGCAGTCGCCGAGGCGCCTGGCTCTTTGCGAATCGGAGTCAATTTCATGCCGCAGATCGGGCAGTTGCCGGGGTGGTCTTGAATGACCTGCGGGTGCATGCCACAGGTGTAAAGGGTTTTCGTTTCCTGCGCGGCGGCCGCGCCGTCGTGGTCGCGGCCGGGGGAGCATCCGGCAATGAAGACGCCAGCGCCCAACGCGGCGAGGAGAAGTAAGATCGGGATGGTCTTGGTCATATCAAAATGGGTGTGGTGGACTCGCGGACGGCGGCAGCGTGGGCGCGCCTTCGGGCGCAATCCCGGCGATGGATAGCGACAAGCCGGCCAAAATGATCTCCCGGCGCGTGCGCGCTTCCACCTGCTCCAATTGAAAATTCAACAGCGTCCGCTCGGCATCAATCAAGTTGAAGAAATCAGTCTGCCCGGCCAAATAGCCGGAGCGGGCAATGGCCAGGGACTTGCGGCCTTTTGGAATCAGCTTTTCCTGCAAGAGGGCCAGATCGCGCGTGACTTGCCGGTACTCGTAAGTCTGCATGGCAAAATCCACTGTCACGAGAATTTGTTCAGAGGTAAGCCGGGCCTGGGCGGCGCGCCGGCCGGCCTGGGCGGCGGCGATTTGCGCCGCGATTTTGTCGCGCCAGATCGGCAGGCTCACGCTGGCCTGCGGCCAATAAAACGGGGGACTATAGACCTCGGCCTGCAAACCGGCGGAGAAATCGGGGGTCTTGGATTTGCGGGCGAGCGCGATGGAGGCTTCGGCCAGGCGCACCTCCGCTTCCATCGCTTTGAGACGGGGATTGCGCGCAAAGGCAGTGTCAAGCAGATCGTCGCCGTTCAAATCGAGCGGAGTGCTTTCAAATCGGGCCGGCGTCGCGGGATCCGGTTGTTCGCGGGTGAGACCCAGGGCGCCTTTGAATTGCGCTTGCAGCGGGCGGCGCGAATCTTCCAGGTTGTCGATCTCCGTGGTGAGCCTGTCCTGCTCGATTTGCGCGCGATAGACATCCTGCAACGTGACCTTGCCGACTTCATTTTGCGCGAGGGCGCTGCTTTCAAGGTCGGCCAGCAGCTTGAGCGTCTGGCGGTTGATGCGGATTTTTTCCTCCAGAAACCATAGCTGGTAATACGCTTGTTTGACGGCGAAGGCAGTCTGGAGCGCGGCCGTTTCGAAGGCAAAATACTTCGTCCTGCTCTCGGCGTTGGCCACATTGGCGGCCGCCTTGAGTTTGCCGGGGCCGGGAAACTCCTGCATCAACCCCGGCATGAGGGAGGTGAGGACATCGGTAATGTACGCTTGAAACGTCAGTTTGGGATCTGGCATGGATCGCTCGACGGTGATGCGTTCGACCGATGCCGCCCAATCAAAGAAGGCCGCCCGAACCTGGGGTTGAGTCAGAATGGCGAAGCGCAAGTAGTTGCTCATGCCGTCGTTGGCATCCAAGGATGGGAGCGCCACGACGGGCCAATAAGCCTGCCTGACCGCTTTCAAATCGGCGCGGGCCTGGCGCTCCGATGTGGCCGGGACACCCGCGCAACCCGCGGAAAACAACAGCGCCAGTGAGAGCGCCGCCCAGGAAGCAGTCCGGCGGTGCGCCGAAGCTTCGTTACAGGAACTGAGGCCCGTCTGTTTCATCATCGTTACATTGAATACGCCGCCGGGGCGGCTCACCCCTCAGACAAATGTTGCGTGAAAGGTTGGTTGGACGCATGTCGTTGAAAGACAATGGTTGAAGGGGTTATGCCCCGGAACTAATCCCAAAGATTTCGATGCCGTCAAAAAATGGTGGGTTGAGCGGGACTCGAACCCGCGACCAATGCCTTAAAAGGGCACTGCTCTACCAACTGAGCTACCAACCCATCACGAATCTCAGGTTAATTCACCGGGCGGTTACTATGCCGCATAAATGCGCGTAGGCAAGCAGTTTTGTGGCGCCACGACGGTTTGACTTTTCGGATGGCCGCTTTATGCTCGCGGCATGAATCGTCTCTTGCTTATTGCGTCCTCGGCCTGCTTTTTGACAATGTGCTTGCGGGCGGCGCCAAGCTTTCCCGATTTCTCCGAGTTGCCTTCCAATCCCGGTCTGCCCGATCCTTTGAAGATGTTGGACGGGCGAAAAGTGGAGACGCGGGAGCAGTGGTTCCAGGAGCGGCGTCCGGAGCTGAAGGCTCTTTTTCAACATTACATGTACGGCTGGTTCCCGCCTCCGGGCCAGGTGCAGGGCGTGGTGACTTACACCGATGCCCATTTCTTCGAGGGCCAAGCCACTTTGAAGCTGGTCACGCTGAAACTGGGCGCGGCCGCAACGCCGGAAATCCACCTGATGATGGTGATTCCAAACCACCGCGCCGGACCGGCCCCCGTGTTCCTAGGCCTGAACTTCACCGGCAATCATTCGCTGGTCACCGACACGAACGTGCCCTTGACCACTTCCTGGATGCCGGCGGGCGGGACAAACGTCATCAACCACCATGCCGTCGAGGCCGGCCGCGGCAAACAGATTCAGGCTTGGGCATTGGAGTCAACCATCAAACGCGGCTACGCCGTGGCTACTTATTTCCATGGCGACGTCGAACCGGATACCACCAATGCCGTGGACGGCGCGGCGCGAAACCATCTCCAACCGGCTCGGCGCGTCCGACGATTGGGGAACGATCGCAGCTTGGGCGTGGGGTTTGCAGCGGGCAGTAGATTACCTGGTGACGGACAGAGATATTGACAAAACGCATATCGCGCTGGTGGGCCATTCGCGGCTCGGCAAAGCGGCCATGCTGGCGGGGGCGTTCGACGAGAGGGTGGCACTGGTTGTGCCGTTGCAGGCGGGCACCGGCGGCACCGCCCCAAGCCGCGGCACCGTGGGCGAGTCGGTGCTAAGGATCAACAAGGTCTTTCCGCACTGGTTCTGCGGCGAATTCAAAAAATTCAATACTCAACCGGATCGCCTGCCTTTTGACCAGCATTGCCTGGTCGCCTTGTGCGCGCCACGCCCGGTGCTTTTCGGACAGGCGGTCGAGGACACTTGGGCCAACCCGGTGGGGGCATTCGAGATGCTCAAGGCCGCCGACAAGGTCTATCGTTTGGTCGGGGCCGACGGCTTGTCCGCGCAAACGATGCCCGAGGCGAATCAACTGGTTGATAGCAACCTGGGCTATGTCATTCGTCCCGGCAAACATTCGATGACGAAGCTGGACTGGGGGTATTTCTTGGATTTCGCCGACAAGCAATGGGGCAAGCCCAAGAGGGAGTGATCAAAGGCTCGTGAATGACGATGACCTGCGTTTCGGGGGGTTGGCGCGCCTTTATGGGGCGGGCGGATTGCAACGACTGCTCCAAGCCAGTGTCTGCGTCGTCGGCATCGGCGGGGTCGGTTCCTGGGCGGCGGAGGCGCTGGCGCGCAGCGGCGTCGGGCATCTGACGCTGGTCGATCTGGATGATGTTTGCGTGAGTAATGTCAATCGCCAGTTGCACGCCTTGGATGGCGCCATTGGGCGGCCCAAGGTGGAGGTGATGGCGGAACGCATTCACGCCATCCATCCGGCCTGCCAGGTGCGGACCGTGGCGGAGTTCTTCTGCGAAACGACGGCGGAGCAGATTCTGGCAACTCATTTTGACTTCGTGCTCGACGCCATCGATCAGGTGGCGAACAAATGCCTGCTCATCGCGCGCTGCCGTCAACTGGAAATTCCCATCGTCTCGGTCGGCGGCGCGGGCGGGCGGCGACAGCCGGCGGCGGTGCGGGTGGCGGACTTGGCGCAATCGTCGAATGACGCCCTGCTGCAACAAGTGCGCAAGAAGCTGCGGGCCGAGCATGGTTTCGCGCGCGATCCCAAGACGCCGTTCGGGGTGCCTTGCGTTTTTTCCAGCGAGCGGGCGGCGCCACCCGCCGAAGGTTGCGCCGGACGCGTGACGTGCGATAACGGCTACGGCACGGCCAGCTTTGTCACCGGGACCTTTGGTTTGGTGGCGGCGTCCTGTGTCGTTTCCAAGATTGCGGGAGGCTGAGCATGGAAGGCGCGCTCTTAAGCATCCACGTCCGCTCCCGGCGACAGGCGATGGAGTGGGGACTGGTGCTGGCGAGCCAGGGAATGGAGGCGGTGGTTGATAAGTCGGACCAAGGCTGGGCGTTGCTGGTGGAGCCGGAGGATTTCGAGCGGGCGCAAGCGGCGCTGAAACAATACCGGCTGGAGAATCGGGGCTGGCAATGGAGACAGCCTTTGCCACAAACGGGACTGATTTTCCATTGGGGCAGCTTGGGATGGGTCGCGGCAATAGTGGCTGTTTATTACTGGAGCGCGGTGGGTTACCCCGCAGCCAAAAGCGCCGGGATCCTGGACAGCGACAGACTGCGGGAGGGGCAATGGTGGCGGCTATGGACGGCCATCAGCCTGCACGAGAATGTGCCTCATCTCATGGCCAACGCCACGACTGGCTTCGTCCTCCTGGGCCTGGCCATGGCGCGTTACGGAGCGGGGGTGGGGTTGCTGGCGGCGCTGGTGGCGGGAGCGGTGGGAAACGCGGCTGATCTGCTTTTCTATTATGAGCCACACCAAAGTTTGGGCGCGTCGGGCATGGTGATGGGCGCGCTGGGTTTGGTGACGGTGCAATCGTTTTCGTTTTGGCGCAAATACCGTCTTGGGCGGCAATTCTTCTATCGCGCCGTTGCAGCCGGCGTGCTGATCCTCACCCTGATCGGGTTCAGTCCCGGCTCGGACGTGGTCGCGCACGTGGGCGGATTCATCGCCGGGGCGATATTCGGTTGCGGCCTTGGCTGCGCGCCGCCCGCGCGATTGCAGAGCGGCCCGATCAACACGGGCGCGATGCTGGCGCTGGCCGCGCTGCTGTTGGCAACGTGGCGTCAAGCGCTTCGCGCGCCTTAACGGACCCTAACCCTGGCCGCCCATCATGTCAGGGCAACACGTGGTTGGTCATGATTTGGCAGGTGGGCGATGTTTGACAATCTTGCAACAGGTAGCTTGTGGCAAAGGTCGCATTCGAGTCCACCGGGCAAAAGGGCAAATTCCCACTCCCCCTGCCCAAGTAGGGTTGGATATCGGTCCCTTGCGGGACGGTGGTGGCCACCGCTCCGTTCTCCAAGGACCACTGCTGTTTGGAGCCGTCCAACTGACGAAGGTTGTCGATACACAAATCCATCTGGGATGTGTTTCGAGCGTGGATAAAGATGGGGATGGTCATGGCGGCCAACAACCCAATAATCGCTACGACTATCATGATCTCGACCAGCGTAAATCCCCCCCTCCCATGTTTTGTTGTCTGCATTGTGCTGCCTTTCTGTCTAAACGGCCGCGAACCATGCAAAAGGCGGTTAATTAATAATACGACTTGTTCACGAATTGCCTTTTGCAAAGCCGTGAAGACTCGCTTTATAGCAGAGGGCACGCCACAACTCATTGCAGGGCAATAAACAATGCAATTTCAGGCGCTTTAAAAGCTTCCGGCAGATCAAAATAATCATAAGTAACTGAACATCAATAACTTACGTATAGTTCACCTTCTCCGCCGGTCGTCTTTTTTCGCCAGATAAACCAGCCGCCGGCGCACGTCAATAATGATACAAGCGAGATAGCTCCTCCCAGCCGAAGCGCTTTGTCCTTGTAGATCAACAGGATATGGTGTTTTCCAGCCGGCACCTGGAGGGCTTGAAAGGCATAATTGGCCCGCCACAATGGAACAGGCGCGCCGTCCACGCTGGCCTGCCAATTGTGGTAATAGGCCTGGCCGAGAACCAGCATCGTGGCGGCGGGCGTGTCCACCTCGATGCTCTGGCGGGCCGGGGCGAAGTCCTTGCCCACAATGCGGGCACGAGGCTCGCGCATCGCGGTAACGGTCGATTTTGCCTCGACCGGCAGATAAACAACCCGCCGAAAATCCGCCGCGCCTTGCTGGATGGCGTCGAAAGTGGCCGGGGCGTCCGCAAAAACGGGCGCCTGGCCCAGGGCCACGATCGGAATGTAGTTGGTTCGCGGCACCCACTCAAAGACCTCGCCCCGCGCGATTGTCTGCGAAACGGACAGTAAATCCTCCAAGGTGTCCAATTTCTGGCCAGTGCGGGCATCCAGCAATCCGAGCACTTTGTCGCTTTCCCGGAGGTTGAGAGGGAAGAAACCATCCACTTTTGGCAGACCATCCAGCAGGTTGCAGTTGGCCAGAAAAACGACCCGGTCGAGCAGGAAATTGGTGGCCACGCTTTGGGTCGGCTTGTAGTAAAGCTGCCGGGCCGAATAGGGAGACATCATCAGGCGCGAATCGGCGATGTTGGGCCGGGGGTTTAGCTGCAGCTTCATCGCCGCCAGGCCCGGTCGAAAGAGCGAGGGGTCCACCGTCGGATTTTGCCAAGGCTCATGCGTGAGGACATCGGCCCAACAAACCGCCAGCAGCAGCACGATGCTCCAGGAGCGCGACAAGGGACGCCGCACGAACAGCCAAAGCGCCAGCGCAGTCAAGACCAGGAATAATGCCCGCCAAAGGCCGTTGGCCGCCGTGTCCGGCCATGAGTTGCCCGGCGACGGCCAGCGCTGGGCCGCCCACAGAATGACGCCGATGCACGCCAGCATGGCCGCGCCCCAGACGAACGGCAAACGCCATGATCGCCAGCAGCCAGGCGTTTGCTTTTCAAATTGCGCCAGCGCTTTGGCCGCCAGCAGCGGCGCGACGGTCAGGGTCAGGATGACAAACTTGACCGGGAACTGAAACATCCCCAGCACGGGAATGATCTGTTGCAGCCAGCGGAAGACAAGGCCGTTGTACCCCAGCGCCAGCACCAGGCTGGCCAGCAAGCACGTCCCCAACAACTGAACCCGCCATTCCCGCCGGCCCCGCCACAACGCCGGCACGGCCAAAAATACAACGCCGATGCCCGCATAATACGACGAGGTCCAATACTGGCCCGGTTGCGCCACCATTTGTTGCATGGGCCGGGTCTGAAACATGGGCACCAGGAAATTGGCCCAACCCAATAACGGCATGGCCCAATCCGAATGCGCGTAATGAATGTCCCGATGCGAATGGCGCGCCAGATCGATGGCCGGCAGCAACTGTGCCGCCGCCAAGCCCAAAGCCAGCGAGGCCACCACCGCCAGCCGCCGGGCCGTGGTCCAGAAGGCGCGCGGTTGCCGGGCGCATTCCGCCGCCGCCAGCGCCAGCAAAATCAGCCAGGTGAAGGCAATCGTCTCCGGTCCGCCTGCCAGAATCTGCATCCCCGCCGCCAGCGCCGCCGCGATCATCTTGGTTCCTCCCACGCGCCAACCATCCTCGGCCAGCAGGACCACCCAGGGAATCCATGAGAAAGTGGCGATATGACTTGGCCACATGAGAAAATTGAGCGACAGCCCGTTGAAGGCGAACACCACCCCCGCCAGCGCCGCGCCCGCCGGCGAGCCGGTCCAGCGCCGCGCCAGGAAATACATGCCCATGCCGCCCAGGAAGACATGCAAGAGGCAAAACGCCGGCAACGACCACGTCAGCGGCAGCAGCAAATAGATGAGCGAGAACGGATACAACGCGAGCGTAATCAATTGCGCCAGGAAAGGCAGTCCGCAGCAGCTATAGGGATTCCACACCGGCCATTCACCCCGCCAAAAACACTCTTTATGAAAGGCCGCCACCGGGAAGGAGAACAGCCCCCAATCCCTCACCGCGAAGGTGTCAAATCCCAGCAGAACGTTCCAAAAGGGGATAAAAATCATCGCCGCCAGAAGCAGCGCAAAGCGTTTCGGCTCGGCCCAATTCCCGGATGGGGGGCGGTCATTCATCGATAAAAGGCATGTTGAAGGGAAAGCAGGTGGACCCAGGCGTGGGCGGTTTGGGCCAGATCAAACAATTCGCTAGGCTCGAACATGCGACGGGCAGGCTATCTTTCAGAGTTCAAAGTTCAACTCCGAAATTCATCGGGACAGGAGGTTTTGATGAGCTTTTTCGATTCATTTTTTGGTAAAATTATTGGAAATAAGGCTGGAAATCAGGCACTTGCAGCTTCTGGGTCGCGCTTTGCCTGCGAACTACATAAGTTTGACTGGTGCGACTGGGTTTGACTGGTGCGACCCGCCTTCGCAGGGCCTACGGCGGGCAGGCTGGGGCTTGACTGGTTGGCTGGGTGCGACTGGCAAATTTTGCCGCTTTTGGGCTTGCCGCAAAAAGGCAAAAGGCACAGCGCGGCGGCCGCAATCAAAGCGAAGCAGGACAAGGCATGGGAACCACTGGCAGAGGAATAACGGGCAGAGGAATGGGAAGAAGAATTTGCAGTCATATTCCTCTGCCACTCATTCCTCCGCCAAAAATCTTCTCAAGAAAGAATGTTTTTGAGCCATTGCAACGCAGAAGCCCTGGCAATGCCTGGCGGGCGGAAGCTTCTTATTCTTCCCCCTGCAAAATGTCAAAGAACACAGGCGCGTGAGCGCGACACAACCCCACTATACCACCGTTAGATGGGAATGCAACATACATTATTCACGTCTTTTGCACCGAGGCGCTTTCTCCGCAAACCGTGCAAAAGCATGGATTGATCCACGACTTTTAACAAAACAATCCAATAGTATGGTTTGACCCCGCAAATTCATTGTCAGCCCGAGCCACGAAGCCATCCTTCCAAACGTGCCGCCCGAAAATGTGGCAGCCCTGGCCGAAGCAGCTCTCCAACACGATCCGCCAATTTGAGGCTGTCCGTGGTCCAGACGGTTGTTTCGAGGCTTTCACGAATCAGCTTGCCGTTCAGTTTGATCCTGCCATAATAATCTCCATTGCTGGCGCATTGCAGCAGATGCGGCACTCGTGGAAGCGGATGCCAGAGTGAAGAGTTCTGTTGTAAGTCGTTGGTAATCAGGGTTGCCCGCGTGGCGGAATTGGCAGACGCGCTAGATTCAGGTTCTAGTGAGTAACATCGTACAGGTTCAAGTCCTGTCGCGGGCACCATTATTTTGTCCGGCCAAAAAATACATATTGGCCTGATAATAAATGGTTTATGGGGTTTTTGGCCCTGTTTTGCTTGCGCTCAAACCCAGCACCGCCGCCTTGTCCCCATTACCGCCTGTGAATGAGTTTATCTCATTCAATATAAATATTTCCCAATAATTGCATCTGCCGTCGGACTGCGATACAGAATATCAATTTCAGCGTCGTTCAGAAACCGGTTATAAATACGCATATCTGTTACGGTTCCATTTTGATAAGGGCTGGCGTTTGGCCCACAAATGGTAATATTAAACGTACTGCCGTTCCACCAACCCGTCTCCACGGATCCCCCGCCATTGCCATAAAGTTGATTTGCTCCGGTTTGAGCTATTGGTAATGGCAATTGTCTAAATCCATCAACCCATACACTGATATTCGTTCCATCGCCCTGAAAAGCCACAAAATGCCAGTTAGTAGTGGGAGCAATGGAATTATTAATATTGGTTGCGAGATACAATTCTCCCGCTTCAGTATAGGTGCCATTACCTCCGCATACGCAACGAATTCCCGGTTCAACGTCTCTATAGGATCCCATGTATCCACCGCTTGATGACGAAAGCTTCATAAATGAACCTGCCGTGGCAGCGGCCTGATTGTAGCTAACCCACATGGTCAAAGTACATTGATGAGTAGTTAAAAACGGACTTACAGAAGGGGTTGTTCCGCGCGCTATTTGGGACGTGCCATTAAAGTAAATGCCATTTGATACCACGGAGTTAAGGCCTCCAAGCCAAGTGGGACTGCCACTGGTGGTCAACGTGCATCCGTTTCCACTCGCATCTGAAAGCGTGGGACTATTCACGGGATCCGCGCATTTATACCAGGCGACTAATCCTCCATTGACATTAGTAACACCATTAGTTTGTTCCCACACCCAAAGATTACTCGCCTCGGAAGCCGTGATAACATGGTTTGTAGAAATAAGAAAGTATTTAATATAACCAGTCATTGCATTATTGTTATTATCATTGCCCATGGCCTGCCATGCCATGTTGGTCGTTGGGTGGCCTGCATTTGCGGTAGTTAATGAACCGTTTAAGAACACACTGCCATTGGCATAAACCAAATCAGTCCAAAGTGGTTGATTATAAACATAAGAAGAAGAAGGACCAACCACTCCGAGCGAATTAGTGAGTTTAGAACTATTGCCATTCCAAATGAAAGCTAATTGTTGGTTCACGCTGCCACCTGAAAGCGAAATACTGTCTGATGAACCGTCTAAAGTGCCGGCTAATCTAACGGTGCCTTGATTCAAAACATCACAGAAAACCATCCACGTGGAAAATGTGGTTCCATTTGATAAAACTCCGGTAGTAGTAAATCCGGCATTATAAAAATACCATCCCATTCCGGTGTTGGTAGGCCGATTAGCTTTTGCCGCCCAAGGAGCCAGGACAATGGACGATACTTCATCAGTCCAGGACGATGTGCTGCCTATCGGAGCGTTCTCGATAATTCCAGAAGGCTAACACGTTCGGAACAATGTTCGTTGGATAGCCTCCATTGGGTGTTGGTGAAAGAACAATATGCAAATCGGCGGGCGGGGAGAGAGCATCAAGTTGATAAGCTTCAAGACGCGAAACCATTACAAAGCCCATCAAGATCAATGAAGATAACGTTATTATATATTTCATAATGGGTTATTTTAAGGCGAAAAGCGGCATGGTGCAAATATCAAAAGCTGATTGCGCCGTGCTCGACATGGCGCGCCTTTGCCTTTGCCAACTCCTTGAACTACATTGGACGTGGTGAATGAAGCGGCCCGGCATAAATCCCGCATCCCGGTTTTTCTGGCCCCGCCGTAATTGACGTTTTTTGGATTATTCGCCCGCCAGCAGGCAAAGTGGTATCGTTCCTGCTTACAAACTGGCGCAAAATGCGTGCCGTGAAAATGCCCTGATCAGACGAGGGCGGAGTGGAAGGAAATGGTTTGGATGATGAGTTTTTGGGCAGCGATTTACGCTATCAGCGGAAACTCGGTTTGGATTGAATTAAAATGAAGACAGTTTCAGCTACTCTCTTGGGATTCGCAGCGGCGGCATGGTTTGGCACATTACTCCCGGCCCAGGTCGGCCCTCCTCTCCCCCCTTCCGACTTGAGGATTTTAGCGAATTGGCCTCCGACGAATGCGGCGGCCGCAGGTCCCATCGGCATGGTGGCCAACACGGCTGCTTTCTACAATTACCGCGATGTTCCCATGGGAGCCACAAAAGCATGGACAAATGAAATGCCCAGCGGGGATGTCTTCAGGAGCTGGATTTCCGGGGGAACGATTCCCAATTCACCGACAAACACGGCCTTTGGGTTGTGGTTTTACCAAGCCGGCTTCACCAATGGAATTCCGTTGAATCTCGGGACTAATTTTTCGGTGTGGATGGTCATGGCTCCGGTCCAGGTGCCGGCCACCTCACAGGTCATCGGCAATATGGGCAGTTCAGGCAGTTTGAGCGCCAACGGATTGAATTTCAGCACGACTGTAAAAGGCACGACAAATTGTCTGGTTGGGAGGTGGGGGGCGGTGAATCACATCGATCAGCAATGGTTTGGAACCGTTCAGGCTCTCGCAGTGACAAACGTCCCGGTCTGGCAGGATGTGGTCTATTCATCTTCGACAGGTTCCATTTTTTTGAATGGATCTCCGGCTTCGGGAAATTTGGGAACGCCGGCAAGCAACGTGGTCTGGCAGGCAATTGGAAACGACGCCAATGGGGATGCCTTCAATGGCTACATAAAATATCTATTAATTTCCACCAATCATGCCATAACCGCGACGGAGGCCAGCAATCTTTGGGTGTGGGAACAGACCAATGGCGTCACCAATGTGACGAGCGGGCTTGTGGCCTGGTACAAGTTCAATGACGCCCCCAATAGTCCCACGCTTGCCGACTCAAGCGGGAACGGCTTTACGATTACCAATTATGGCAGCCCGGCTCCAGTTTGGACCAGCGGACTTAATTCGGTTGTGTCCCGGGCGGTGGGATATGATGGAGTGCAGAGCTATTCCCAAGGCGTGTTGTCGGGAATGCCCGCTTTTTTTACCCACCCTCATGCTGTTACGATTTCGATCTGGTTTTATTTCAACAATCCCAGTGATGAAGGCAGATTCATTAACATCTCATCCAGCACCGCCAGTGGTGACGCAACCGTGTTTTCAGACAGCGCGTACGGCACGGTGCGTGGCTCCGCGGGAGTGGGCCGGAATTACAACGAGTGTGGATCATTGCTTCTGGCAAATAGTGGATGGCATCATGTTGTTTTTGCCGATAATGACGTGTTGCCCGCTCCGCCCTCCTGGTGCGACGGCATCCAGGAAATCAGCATGCCCGAGACAGGTTTGCAGGCGGAAAGCACGGGAGGCACACCGTACACAAATTGGTACGTGGGCTTCGACACTGTCCGGTTTTCGACCAAAAATCTCACCGGGAACAACGCCCAATGCGTCGTCACGGACGTGCGCATTTACAACCGCATGTTGAATGATGCTGAAGTGGACATTCTTTACCGCAGTCCGACAGTGGATAAGATCATTGGCAGTTACTCGTATTGAACCCGGCTTTTTGCTTTGACTCAGGGCGCACCTCGCGGCACAATGGCAGCATGAATCAAGGCGGGTTTCCATCATGCCTTTCATAACGGCGCGGATTTCATCGCCGTTGGCATGTTTGACTTTCAGATTGCCGCCGACGCCGCCTTCGCGAATGACGTGCTCAAGGCGACTCAGACCCGCGATCGTGTTTGGCATGGATGAACTAAAGAAAAAGGGCAAAGCTGTGCAGATCGTTCAACTGATTGTTTCCAGGTTGCCCTTTTTGTTTCTTTCAATCGTTCAAGTCTGAACCGCTTGCCCTACCTTCAAATAAGCTGATTTCGTGCCAAGTTAATTAGGTTTCATGAACCATTGATTCTCAGAAGGTTATGGAAATGCGGAAGGTGGATGGCTGCGTTGCGAGATGCAATTTGCAAAGAAATGAAGCGCCGACGACGCATTTTGCAATGAAGCAGGCGAGATAATGGGTGTGAACTCGGAGGCAATGATGGGTATGCCATTGGCACGCTAATAGCTAAACCATCGGTGATATGAAACAAATCATCGGCATCGCATTTCTCGTGGTCGGAATTGTCCTTCTCGCCATGGGTTACGATTCTTATCATTCCGCCGCTTCCAGTGTTTCGCGGGTGGTGACCGGAACTTCGACGGACAAGACTCTTTGGCTCGTGGTGGGCGGAGTCCTGGGGACGCTCATCGGCGTGGGCAGCCTCTTTAGCGGTTCCAAGAAGGTCTAGCGCCAGCCGCCACGCCTATAAACATGGCGTCCGCCGCGATATTCGTAATGCCCGCCCTCCCAATGCGCCCCGCGACGCGGCGGCCGGTCCCAGCGGCCACGGTGCCACTGCCAGCGACCGCCTTCCCACGCCCAATCTCCGCCGATCCAAATAAACCCAGGCCCCGGGAAGGGAGTCTCGACATCCACCAGTGGAGCCGGCGGCGGGGCATTGACATACACTTCGCCGGGCGCACCCACGGCGACTTCGCCGCCCGGCCCGCTGGCCTCCACGTAGCAGCCGGCAGCCGCCACGCAGGCACCGGAAACAACTAATACCCATTTCAGCGTGTTGTATTTTTTCATAAAAATGTTTTCAACAGATTCTCGGCAATTGTTCACCGGACAACATATCGACGACACGATTACCGCCCACTCTGGTTCTCATCGTCACAAAGCCGGGATGTTGGGCGACCATTTCTCCAATGATCGCGGCGTCCCGGCCCAGCGGATGGCTTTGCATCGCCTCCAAAACCAGGTTGGCGCCCTCCGCTGGCACAATCGCCAGCATTTTCCCTTCGTTGGCGACGTAAAGCGGGTCAAAGCCCAGAATCTCACAAGCCCCTTTGACTTCTTCGCTGATCGGAATGGCGGCCTCGTCCAAGTGGACGCCAATTTTCGCCTGTTCCGCGATTTCCGATAACGCGCTGGCGATTCCGCCGCGCGTTGGATCGCGCATGACGTGAACATCCGGCCACGCCTTGAGCAGGGCCGCTGCCAATCCGTTCAACGACGCGCAATCACTCCTGATTTCCGTTTCAAAGTTCAGGCCCTCCCGCACGGACATGATGGCGATGCCATGCACGGCCATCGCGCCATTGATGATGATTTTGTCACCGATTTGCGCGCGGCAGGGATGAATGCGCACGCCCGGTTCCACCACCCCGATGCCGGAGGTGTTGATGAATATTTTGTCCCCTTTGCCGCGGTCCACGACTTTCGTATCGCCGGTGACCAGCAAGACACCCGCCTCGGCGGCGGCGTGTTTCATCGATTGCACCACGCGCCAGAAATCCTGCATGGGCAGCCCTTCCTCGAGAATGAACCCGGCCGAAAGGTAGAGTGGCCTGGCGCCGCACATGGCCAGGTCGTTGACCGTGCCGTGAATGGCCAATTTGCCGATGTCCCCGCCCGGAAAGAAGATCGGGTTGATGACGAAGGAATCGGTGCTGAAGGCAAGTTGAGCGCCGTTGATCGAGAACACCGCGCCATCGTGCAGAGGTTCGAGCAACTCGTTCTGAAACTGGGGCAGCACGATTTTCTGGATCAGTTGATGCGTCAATTTGCCGCCGCTGCCGTGGGCCAGCACGATTTCCTGGTGGTCGGAGATGGGAAGCGGGCACGAGGCGGCAAAAGCTTCCGCTGTCACCTCGCTGGCGCCGTTTCGGCCGATGGCAATTTCAGATAACATCTTCCTCCCCCAATGCGATGTGGATCAAATCCCACGCGATATGCACCAGCGTCGCGTGGACTTCCTGGATGCGATGAATGCTATAGGACGGCACGATGAAGCTGTAGTCGGTCATTTCGCACAGGCGTCCGCCATCCTTGCCCAGCCACGCGATGGTGAGCAGGCCGCGTTCGCGCGCGGCTTCGACGGCGTAAATTAAGTTGGCCGACTTGCCGCTGGTGCTCACGGCCAGGGCCATGTCGCCGGCCTGCCCCAGGAGTCGAAGCTGATCCACGAACACGTGGGAATAATCCTGATCATTGCCGATGGCGCTCATGGTGGCGATGTCGGTCATCAGCGGAATGACGGGAAAGGCCGCCCGCTTTTCGATGATGGGATGGGTAAACTCGACACAGAAATGGAGGGCGTCGCAAAGGCTGCCGCCGTTGCCCATGACCAGCAGTTTGCGCCCTTGTTTGAAGCGTTCGGCCATGTCCCTGGACATGGCTTCGATCTGGTCGGCGTATTTGGTGAAGAATGTTTCCTTCATCTCCACGCTCTCGCCGCACTTGCGGAGAATCTTCTGGCGAAAACTTTCAGTGACGGTGGTTGTCATAGTGCTTAATTTCGAGGTTCACGCGGCTGCTTTGGCGACAGGTTCCGGCTTGTTGTCCAGCGACAAGTGCCGGCCGTAAGCGTAATAAGCGGCGCAGGCCCCCTCGGCGGAAACCATGGTCGCGCCCAAAGGGTGATCCGGCGTGCATAGCTTGCCGAAGGCCGGGCAGTCGTGCGGTTTTTTCACGCCCCTCAACACCAAACCGCTGATGCAAGCGGCCGGCTCCTGCGTGTCAATGTCTTTGACCTCGAACAACCGCTCCGCGTCGTGCTCGTGGAATTCCCAGCGCAATTTGTAGCCGCTCTTGGGAATCATGCCCACTCCGCGCCATTTGCGGTCGCAGACTTCAAAAACCTTGTTGATTAGATCCTGCGCCATGCGATTGCCCTCGCGCTTGACGACGCGCGGATACTGGTTTTCGACTTCGGCCCTTCCCTCCTCCAATTGCCGCACGGTCATCAAGGTCCCTTGCAGCAGGTCCAGCGGCTCGAAGCCCGTGATGACGATCGGGACGCGAAATCGCGCCGCAATCGGTTCGTATTCGCGATAACCCATCACCGTGCAAACATGTCCCGGCCCGAGAAAGCCCTGCACCCGGTTGAGCGGGGATTGCAGGATCGAGGCCATGGACGGCGGCACCAGCACGTGCGAGACGAGGATGGAAAAATTCCTGATGCCCTGCTGCCGGGCCTGCCAGACGGCCATGGCATTGGCTGGCGCGGTGGTTTCAAAACCGATGGCGAAGAAGACCACTTTCCGGCCCGGATTGGCACGGGCAATTTTCAGGCAATCCATCGGCGAATACACAATGCGAATGTCCGCTCCGCGCGATTTTAAGATCAACAAATCCGACTCCGATCCGGGCACGCGCAACATGTCGCCAAAAGAGCAGAAAATCACATCCTGCCGGCGCGCGATGGCGTGCGCTTTGTCAATCATTTCCAGTGAAGTCACGCACACCGGGCAGCCCGGCCCATGCACCAGTTCCACGCCCGCGGGCAACATGCGGTCGATGCCGTATTTGACGATGGAGTGCGTCTGTCCGCCGCAGACCTCCATCAATACCCATGGCCGGGTCACGGCGCGGAAGATTTCTTCCACGACCTTTTTGGCCAGCGTTTCACTGCGATATTCGTCGATGTATTTCATGGCGGGCTTTCCTTGGCGGCGGGGGCGGGTTGAACTTCGGGCACGTCCAGTTCGCCCAGTTGTTTCATTTCATCCAGCAGGCGGTAGGTGCGCGCCGCTTCGTTTTCGTCCACCTTGCTCAGCGCGAAGCCCACGTGGACAAGCACATAGTCGCCGCTGATCACCTCGGGCGTGTATTCAAGACAAACTTGTTTGACAATGCCGCCGAAATTGGCTCGCGCCATGCGCACCCCTTCGGCGTCGGTTTGGATTTCAAGAACTTTTCCTGGAATGGCTAGACACATAATGGTTCTCCGATCTCGTTCTTTTCGCGCTCGAGGGCTCTCGCTCGAGCTGCGCCCACGACCTGGCCCAGCGCCACCCCGCCGTCATTGGGTGGAATGCGTTGATGCCAGAAGGGCCGAAACCCTTCCTGTCGAAGCCGGCGCGCGCTCCGTTCGATGAGGTATTTGTTCTGGAAACACCCTCCGGTCAAAACGACGTGTTCCCTTTCGGCCCGCCGCGCCACGGCCACAATCATCTCGGCCAGGGTGTTATGAAACTTGGCCGCCATGCGCGGGACCGATTCGCCGCGCCGCAATTCCTCCAGCATTTGCAGCATCATGGGCTGCCAATCCACCATCAGCGCGCCTTTCTCGAGCAACTTGATTCCGTAGTCTGCTTCCACTCCGGGCCGAATGGCGAATTCCAGTTCCATCGCCGCCTGCCCTTCAAAGTGGGAACGCTGGCGCAGCCCAAGAATCGAAGCCACGGCATCGAACAACCGGCCGGCGCTTGAGGTCAGCGGCGCATTCACCCCGTTGGCCAGCATTTGCCGGATCATCTTTAATTCCAGGTCGGAAGAGTGCTGGCGCACAAATCTTGTCTCTTCGTGTTCAAAAAGCCTTTCACCGAAGATTTCCCAAAGCAGTCCCAACGCCGCGCGCCGCGGTTGTTTGACGGCCGCATCCCCGCCTGGCAGACGGAAATGGCGCAGGTGCGCGAAACGGATAAATGGCAATGAGGCTCCGCGGCTTTCCGGCCACCCGTCCACCACCAAAAACTCACCGCCCCAAATGGTTCCGTCCAACCCCAAGCCGGTGCCGTCCCAGGAAACTCCGAGCACCGGTCCTTCCAGTTCGTTCTCCGCCATGCAGGACAGGACGTGCGCGTAATGGTGCTGCACCGGCGCCAGCGGCACGGCCATCGTTTTGGCGTGCTTGGTGGACAGGTACTCGGGATGCAAATCGCAGGCGACCGTTTCCGGCGCGAATTCATATAGCTGTTGCAAATCGGCCGTCACCCGGCGAAAGGCCGCCCAGGCTTCGGCGGTTTCCAGATCACCGATATGCTGGCTGACAAAAATTTCCTTTCCGATGCTCAACGCGACGGTGTTTTTGAGATGCGGACCGACGGCCAGAACGGGAGGCAATTCCCGATTGAGATGGACCGGCAACGGAGCGTAACCCCGGGCGCGGCGCAGCATCATCTCCCGCTCCAGAACGACGCGCACCACCGAGTCATCAACCTGCCGCACGATGGGCCGGTCGTGAACAAGGAACAGATCGGCGATGCCCCCCAGCCGCCGCAATGCCTCCAGCGGGTCAATGCAAATGGGTTCGTTGCTCAGATTGCCGCTGGTGGCGACGACCGGGAAGCCCAGTTCGCGCAGCAAAAGATGATGCAGCGGCGAACCGGGCAGCATGGCTCCCAAATTCGGATTGCCCGGCGCGACCGAACGGGCGAGGCTGGCGCTGCCTGCGCTCCGTTGCAGCAGGACGATCGGGGCTTCGGGCGAGGCCAGCAGGCGCGCTTCAAGATCGCCCACGCGGCAGTGCGCGCGCAAGCTCTCGAGGCCGGGGTACATCAGCGCAAAGGGCTTTTCCTCGCGGCACTTGCCATCCCGCAAACGGCGCAGGGTCGCCTCCTTGCCCGCGTCCGCAATCAATTGGAAACCGCCTATGGCTTTCAAGGCCACAATTTGTCCCGCGCGAATAGCCGCCGCTGCCTGCAACAGGGCTTCGTGGCGTTCCGCCAGCACCTTTCCCGCTCGATCCCACAACTGCAACCGTGGCCCGCATGTTGGGCAGGCGTTGGGCTGGGCATGGAAACGGCGATTGGCCGGGTCGTTGTATTCATGTTGACACTCGGCGCACATCTCAAACTGCTTCATCGAAGTATTGGGGCGGTCGTAAGGCAGCGACTCGATGATGCTGTAACGAGGGCCGCAGTTGGTGCAGTTGGTGAAGGGATAGAGATACCGGCGGTTGCCCGGCTCAAACAATTCGCGCAGGCAGTCGGCGCACGTCGCAATGTCGGGCAGAACAAAGGCGCTCTTCTCGCCGCTGTCATCGCTTTCCCGAATCTCGAAATCTTCGTAGCCCGCCTCTTCCAGAAAGGAGAATTCCAGGCCTTGAATGATCGCCCGCGCCGGCCTCTCGTTTTCCAACCGCAGCAAGAATTCATGGAGCTGAACGCGCGGCCCTTCAACCTCGATGAGCACGCCTTGCGCCGTGTTGGAGACCCAGCCGCGCAGCCCGAGACGCCTGGCCAGCCCATAAATAAAGGGCCGGAAACCAACGCCTTGCACCGCGCCGCGAACCACTGCTTTGAGACGTTCCGAGTTCATTTTGTCAATAAACCTTGCACCACGCCGATTTGGTAAATCATGAACAAGCCGAAACTCAGGCTGACAAACCCTGACGCCAGCCCAAGGCGGCGGTGCAAGGCGGCAGACCGCGCCACCGAGTAGGAAAAGGGCCACGCGATGGCCGCCGTGATCAGCATCATCCCGGCAATCGTGCCGATCCCGAATACAGACAAATAGACGATGGCCCAATAGGGATCGTGAATCATCGGCAACACCAGCAATGCCAGGGCCGCGGACCCGGCCAGGCCATGCACGACTCCGACCACGAATGGCCGCACTCTTTGATAGAAAGGCACTTTCCCAAAATGCAGGTCAAACCAGCCGCGAGCCGGTTCGGCGCGGTCGTCCTTGTGCGCTGCTTCGCGAACCATCCAACGGTCAAAGGCCTTGAGGTTCCACGCTCCCAGCAACACCAGCATAAGACCCACGGAGAATTCCATGCTCATGCCCAGCCGGGGCGGAATCACCAGCCCGAACACGATAATCGCGCCCCCCAGTAACATCAAAGTCAGCGTATGGCCCAGACCCCATAATGCTCCAATAAAGATCGCACTTCGGATGGCCCGTTCCCGACTGACGATGGTGCTGACGGCAATGACATGATCGGCGTCCGTGGCGTGTCGCATGCCGAGAAAGAAGCCAAGACAAATGATGGGAATGAGTGTGAACATAGTTACCTCACGGATATTTTGACCGTCCCGCTTGCCGCCAGCAGCGGAAATGGTTCAAGGTGGATTTCCGGATTGTCGGGACATTGGCCGGCGCGCTGCACATCGAAGCAATGGCCGAGGCGGCAAGAGAGTATCTTTGATGTCAGAACACCCGCGTCGAGCCGGGACTCACACGCCGGGCAATGATTGCGATAAGCGTAAAGATTTCCGCCGGCTTTGAGGAAAAGCACCGGCACCGTGGCAACCCTGAGCGGACGCATGGCGCCATCTTCCAGTTCGCCAAAATTGTCCAGCACGGTCCACCTCGGCGCTTCCGCCGGCACATGGTCCGGGCTGGCGGAAGGCACCACGCCCCCGTCCACTTCAAAGCCCAGCAGGTCGGGGCAGGCTTCTTCGACACTCTGCCGCACCGCCAGTTCCAAGGTCACTGCGGATGAAGGACAGCTCTTGCAGGTGCCTTCCAGGCGCAATCTGGCCTTGTCATTTTCCAATTGGACCAACTCCACGTTGCCACCATGACTCTTCATATAAGGCCGGATCTTCTCCAGCGCCTCGCGCAACCGCGTTTCCAAAGGCACCGGGTGCAACCCGTGGATGAGCAGCAGGCCGCGCACAAGTTTGTCGCGCAGCAGCGCGCCGGTGACTTCCTGGCCCGCCGCTCCGGCATTCTTGACAAGTTGCAAAATGCGCGCCAAGCCATCGCCGTGCAGCGCGAGGATGGATTGCAGGCAATCGTGCAACAATTCGCGCGCTTCCAAGTCGGGCAAGGATTCGATTTGCCCGATTATTTTTTGGATGCGTTTGCCTTGATGGTTGACATCGCCATTCGAATGCGGCAACCGGGCAGCCCCGTTAAATGGCGGAGGAGATGGCGTTGGCAGGGTCGCATTCATGGTGAGTTTCCGCCAGTTGGATACTTTTGATCGCGCAATCGTGGCCTTGAATGGCTTGGGCGGCCTTGCCGCAGTTCGGACACTCCAAAGTGGCTATCCCGCCGTCCCATCGTTTGGCGGCGCCCTCGTATTTGCACCAGGCGCATTTCACCACCGCCGGCACGGAAGAAATTTCGAGCGTTGAATTCCTCAACGCGGTTTCTGTTTTGATGGAGTCATAGCAGAAGCGCAATTGCTCATCCTCCACGCACGTCAATTCCCCAATCTCCAGCCGGACTTTCAGAACCTCGGCCGGTTCGCGCGCCTGGACAAATTCCAGCACGCTTTCCAAAATCTGGGTGGCTATGGAGAATTCATGCATGGCGCCCTCCCCTATATCGCCAGCAACGCGGTCGCGACTTCCTCGACCCCGGCGCCAGTCTTGCAACTGGTGGGAAAGACTCTGACGTCGGGTTTGAGGATGTGAACGTCGCGCGTAAGTTCCGCGATGCTGACGCCCATGGTTCCGGCCAGGTCCGCCTTGTTGATAACCACGATCTCCGCGCCAAGAAACATGTGCGGGTGCTTCTTCACCATGTACGGCCCCTCGGTCACGCTCACCACCACCACCCTGGCTTTGGATCCAAGTGGAAACTCCGCCGGACAAATCAGATTGCCGATGTTCTCAATGAAAACCAGGCCGACGTTGCCAAGATCAATTTTGGCCAGCGCCTTGCCCACCACGTTCGCATCCAGATGGCAGCCATTGACGGTCGCAATCTGCACCACGGGCACGCCCTGCTCGGCGACGTTATCGAAATCCGTGCTCACCGTGGCATCGCCATTGAGAACGGCGACGCCAATGTGCGGTTTGATTTTTTCAACCAGGCGGGTGATGAGCGAGGTTTTGCCGGAACCGATCGCGCCCATGAAGTCGATGGCGGTGATGCCGTGTCCGTCAAGAAGGTCACGATTGCTTTGGGCAAGTTTGCTGTTGGCCTCCAGCAAACTGTGTTCAAGCTCGATATCGTAGATTTCCTCGGGTGAGGCTTGTATGACAGGAATTATCGACGTCATAAGACATTGTCTCCCGTCTATTTCTTGGCCAGACCCAGGCAAAGCCGTCGGCGTATGCATTTCTTTGAGAACCTTGCCGCCGCCGAGATACATGTGGACGCCACAGGGCAGGCACGGATCGAAACTCCGCACCGCGCGCATAATGTCGATGCCTTTGAACTTGTCGGGTCCGTTCTCCTCGAAAATCGGCGTGTTCTGCACCGCGTCTTCGTAAGGCCCGGGGGTGCCGTACACATCCCGCGGATTGGCGTTCCAAGGCGTCGGCGGATACGGATGATAATTGGCGACCTTTTTGTTCCGAATGACCAGATGGTGCGAGAGCACGCCGCGCACCGCTTCATGAAAACCGCAACCGATGGCTTCGTCCGGCACTTGGAAGGGCGTGAAGGTGTCCGTCCGGCCGGCATGAACTTCCTCCAGCGCTTTCTCCACGCAATAGAGTCCGACGGCCGCGGCGTAAGCCTGAAAATAGGTGCGCGCGCGGTCACGTTCGATGGCGTTGCTCCATTTGGGAATCTTCCATTCGAATTCAACTTCGGGCTTAAGCGCGGTCTTGGGCAGGCGAATTTTCACGCTGTTGCCCGTCGCTTTGACATAGCCAATATCAACCAAACCGGCCAGGGCCGTGGCCCAGAGCCGCGCGATGGGACCGCCCCCGGTATCGAGCGCCAAATAATCATCCGTGCGCTTGTCGTACCAGCGCGGCGACATGACCCAGGTGTATTTGCCGCCAAAATTGCGCTTTTGCGGCTTGGGAATCGTGGTTTGATTCCACGGGTGGCGCTTGTCCACCGGGTTGCCCATCGGATCGTTCTTCACGAAGACCTCCCCGGTCTCAGCCCAATCATCGTAGTAAGAAGAACCCAGGAGAATGCGGATGCCCAGATTAATGTCCACCAGGTTGGTCGTGACTAATTGGCCGTCCACCACCACGCCCGGAGTGACAAACATCTTCTTGCCCCATTTATCCATGGTCTTGTAATCGTAGTCGCAAAAGTTGGGATCCTGAAACGAACCCCAGCAACCCAGCAGCACCCGGCGCTGCCCGACTTTTTCGTAGCCGGGCAGGGCTTGATAAAAGAAATCGAACAGATCGTCGTGCAGCGGCACAACTCTCTTCATGAATTCGACGTATTTCATCAGCCGCACCAGATAGTCGGTGAAGACTTGAATCGAGGGCACGGTGCCCACGCCTCCCGGATAGAGAGTCGAAGGATGCACGTGGCGGCCTTCCATGAGGCAGAACATTTCACGCGTCATCCGGCTCACTTGCAGCGTCTCGCGATAGAATTCCCCCTCGAAAGGATTGAGCGATTTCATGATGTCGGCGATCGTGCGATAGCCGTGTTCCCTGGCATGAGGCGCTTCGGTCCTTTGCGCCTTTTCCCAAACGCCGGGATTTGTTTCCTTGACCATCATTTCGCAGAAATCCACCCCCACGAGGTTGTCCTGGAAAATGTTGTGGTCGAACATGTACTCGGCCGCTTCGCCCAGATTGACGATCCACTCCGCCAGCGGCGGCGGCTTGACGGCGTAGGCCATGTTTTGCGCATAGACCGAGCAGGTGGCATGGTTGTCGCCGCAAATGCCGCAGATGCGGCTGGTGATAAAGTGCGTGTCCCGCGGGTCCTTGTTCTTCATGAAGATGCTATAGCCCCGAAAGATCGACGAGGTGCTGTAACATCTGATCACTCTCTTCCTGTCAAAATCGATCTTGGTGTAGATTCCCAGGCTCCCGACGATGCGGGTGATGGGATCCCACGACATGTCCACGATGTTCCCGGTGGGTGCTTGAGCGGCGCGTGTGGGAGCTGATTCAACTAGTGTTGGCATATATTCCTCCGTTTCATTGCAGTCTTGTTATTGATTAGTTTCATGTCCATTGCCATTGCCATGGTAACTAGGCTCGTAACCCGTGGTGATTTCCGAGCGCGCGTGACGCCATCTTGGTTCGAGATTGACGGTGTGATTGGTAAAGCCGCGCAGCACGCGAACCAGTCCTCCGGAAATACCGCTGACAAAAGAGGAAACCTTGGCCCCGGGAGGCTCGTCCATGAACGGCATGAATTTGTCGGGGAATCCGGGCATCGTGCAACCGATGCAGATGCCGCCCACGTTGGGGCATCCGCCCACGCCGTCCATCCAACCGCGTTTGCTGACGTTGCAATTGACCACCGGCCCCCAACAGCCGATTTTCACCAGGCATTTGGGGGAACCGTATTCGCGCGCAAAATCGCCTTGCTCGTAATAGCCCCCGCGGTCGCAACCTTCATGCACCGTTTTTCCAAAAAGCCACGTCGGCCTCAATTGATCGTCCAGCGGGATGACCGGGGCCAGGCCGGCCACCTGATACAGCAGATAAAGCAAGGTCTCCATCATGTTGTCCGGCTGGACGGGACAACCGGGAACGTTGACAATGGGCAGGCCGGCCTTGGACCTCCAATTCCAACCGAGATAATCGGCCAGACCCATCGCCCCGGTGGGATTGCCTTCCATGGCGTGAATGCCGCCGTAGGTCGCGCAGGTGCCGGCGCAAAGGACGGCCGTGGCCTTGGGCGCGAGCCGGTCGATCCACTCATTGGTCGTGATCGGCTGCCCGGTACTGGGATCGGTTCCCATCGCCGCCCAATAGCCTTCCGTTTTGATTTTTTCGTTCGGCACCGAGCCTTCCAGCACCAGGACAAAAGGCTCCAGCCGCCCTTCCGCGGCCATGTGCCACCACATCATGAAGTCGTCGCCCACTTCATAGGCGAGAACCGGATTGTGCAAATGCACTTTGGGCAAACCGGGAATGGCGCCCATGACCACGTCCTCAATGCTCGGCAGCGAGGCGGCGGTCACGGAAACCGAATCGCCGTCGCATCCCAGCCCGGTGGTCATCCACAGCACGTGAATTTCTTTTACAGCGGGCGGATGATCAGCGATAACGGGCACTTCTGATATTTTCATACATGGCTCCTTTTCTTCACATTTTACGGATTCTAAAATAGCGTCGCAGTTCCGGGAGCATGATCAGAGCCCCGATAATCGCGATCGCCAGGACAACTCCGACGATGATAAGTGCGGTGTTCATAATTTCCTTTCAGGCCGCCTTCAGGCCGGCATCTGGCTTTCCTTTCTCATGCAAAAGTTCTTGCGCCAGCGACTCGATCATGGTGATGGCGCGCGGGATGGCCTCTTGCACCTCCCCGCTCAGGATCATCTCATCGTTTTCCAAAATCGCCGGTTCGCAACCGATCAAGTATAATTTTCCTCTCACTCCTCCTAATGTTTGCGCCATCTGAATGACTGAAACGGGATTCATCGTGTGCGCATCCACCGCGCCAGGCTCGAAACCACCGGGGAGGTTCGTCTCCGGCTCGATCAAATAAAGCGATCCTGGCGCCCGGCCTCGGGAAATCGCGTCCACGAGAATGACCGCCTCGTAGCCATTCGTCAGCGCGTAAGCCAGGTCGTAACTGCGGATGCCAAAATCCATCACTTTAACGCCCTCCGGAAATGCGTCCGGTTTCAGTTGTCGAATGACCTCGCAGCCGAAGGCGTCGTCGCCCTGGAAAATATTCCCCAGGCCGGCAATCAAAATATTCTTCATACTGCCGCCTCCTCGAGTGGTTCGACTTCTTCGAGACTGTAAAAAAAACGATGGCCCGGCTGGCGCGCCCATCCCAGGTCTTTGCCCGGGTCCTCATCCACCACCAACCCTAAATGCACGCGCCCTTCCGCGTCCTGTTCAATGGCCTCGATAACCGCCGTCTTTCCAGCCAGCATCATGTCGATCGCGTCCGCGCGGTTTTTGGGTCGGATCCTGACGCTGTCGCCGGCCCGCAAATCCCGCCCGGCGGTGAACACGTGCTTCAGCGGCGTGGTGGGATTAAAATATTCCAGGCTTTCGCTCGATTCGCGCATCGTTCCGTGCAGTTTCAAAAAATCCCCGGCTCCGGTCGTTTCAGTGCGTTCCAGGATCCGGCGCGCGAATGCATCGACCCGCCCCATCTCCAGCTTTTCATGGTCCGTCATGGTCAGGACCCGCAAAGTCAGCATCTCATCGATCTCGGTGCCGTCGAAAAAGCTGCCGGCGCTTTCCGGCGCGATCTTCGGATAATCATACAAGATGATGGGTGACGAGAGCATGGTATGGCGCTCGTTCTGGCCCTCGTCCCCCACCAAAACCGGCCAGGTTCCGATATTTTTGCAGTGGGCCGCGAGTTCGCGGAAGTGAGGCGGCGGGTCCATCATGGAAATAAACTCGCCGCCGGTGGCCCGCAGCACCGTATGCGTGGAAGTGAAAGTGTGCATGAGAATGTCATCTTGCTCGCCGCCCGGCCCTGCGCCGAGAGGTGTGCGGTTTACGACCCGGGCCGTGATTTTGAAAATATTCGCGTCTAACGATTCCGCTTCAACCTCCACCGTCCCCTGCACGGCGTCCTGCCGCCGCCGCATGGCGGCCCCGGCGACACCTGATTCGCCGTCGAATGGTTCCGACATGCAAACGGCGGGAAAAGTAAACGGAGCATGGACCCGCTGCGAATCCGAAGGTTCGAGGGCGCCCAAAGAAATGGTGACTTCCCGTTCGGTTGCCTCCTGCCACGTTTGATAAACTTGGCCCGCGACCGACAATTCCGGCACGACGCGAAAGTCCCCCTCGGCCGAAACATAGCCCGCCTCGCGCCACATGAGGTGCAGGAAACGGACCGTCGCTTCCAGCGTGGGCGTTCCGCCTTGGGATTGCAGCAGGCATTGCGTCTGCATTAGGCAAGGTTCGGCGCCTTGTTGAGATTCGCTGTAATCCTTGGGATAGACACGGCCAAAGGTGAAGCGCTCGCGCTGGTTCTTTTTTGAGGAGGCTCTGTAGGGATAGAGGATGTAGCCTTCGTAAAGGACGGCGTTCACGATCTGGTCCAGCATCGGCGTTGTCATACGGCAACCTCCGTTTTCTCCTCGGCTTCCAATAACCGGGCGATGGTCTCGTCCCAATCCACAAAACCCTGGTCGCGTTTGTAAGCGCACAGCCGGTCAAACAGGCCGCGTTGCAGATAAAGCCAGGCGGAATTGGGAAAATGCTCCTCCATCATGTTCTGCCACACCTGCAAGGGCATTCGATAGGCGCACTCTTTGTTCCATGAAATTTGCTCCACCTGCAACCGTCCGCCGTTCCCCTCATAAAACACGGAGCCGCTGAACAAGAACAACAGCGGCACCTCGCCGTCTTCCAGGGCGTGGAAATACTTCGTGGCCGCCACGTTCAAATCAAACGTGCAGGGCACCGGCAACACCGTTTCCGCGCTCCCGGTGAATCCGCGCACCGTCGTGCTGCTGATGCCCAACAGCCGGTTGCGCAAAGTCTGGCCCCATCGTTCCGGCTTCCCGAATAACTCCACCAACTTCTCCTTTTCGCCCTCGTTGTAGGCCCGTTGCGGACATTGCAGTTGGATTTGCGCATGCAGCATGACGCCATGAATGGCTTGCGTTTCGGGCTTGCAGCTAATGCCCAGTTGGAAATGCAACAAGGGGGCCAAACCGCGGTTGGCGGCTTCCACTCCGGTCACTTGAAAGTCAAGGTCAGGCATGGACCACCTCCGCCGCCTTCTCGCGCAACGCCGCAAAAAACTTCCCAATCTCCTGCCACGCCGTTTCGCCGCCGGATAATCCGCGCCAATGCTTGCGGATCAGTCCCACCAACTCATAGCAGACATCCACTGGCGTGATGAAATATTCCCGCTTCCCACTGACTCGGTTCACCAGCAGCGCTTCGACATCCGCCTCCATTTCGGCCAACGCCGGATTGTCGGCCTCCAATTGCTGCCAGTTCTTCGAAGGCAACAGCGATTCAGTGGCACCCGCCGGGCTGGGGTACATGGCGATTACCTTCCCGGCCACCGTGTCGCGGTGGAAAAAAGCGAGATTGATGGGCAGCGCGAAATCCTCCCACTGCTGCTCCGTCATGCGGAAATCCGGCAAGGACCGCGCCTCCCGCGGAATCAACTTGAATCGGCCGCCCAGCACGGCCTGAAAGCGCATCCCGCACGGGTCGCAGGCGCATACAATCTTTCGCTTCCCCGTCTCCAGTAGATGGCGATGACTCGCTGAGATCGATACGCCGCACAATTCGCATCGTTCTTCCTCGACCCGTGGCCGTGCCATGCGGCGCAATAACGCAACGGTGTTTTCCGTTTCTGTGGCATCGTGGCTCATCGCAAGCCTCCCCAAAATTACGCCGGCGGCATGTGAGGCATCCTGGGATCGATGGGGTCCCTGTCCCTGGCATTGATGCCTGTCGAATCACGCGCCGAACGACAACTTGGCGCGCGCCCGCGGCCAGGTTCTTTGCCGCGATGCAGCACCATTTCCTCGCCCCGGGATGTTCCCCGCACGTGGATGGGTTCAGTGGGGTGGTGATGTTTTGTTTGCTCAATTCGCATAGTTTTGCCCTTTCTCCTCTTAGCAGGATTAATACCTGCCATTAACAACAATGTAAGTGGTTGATATGCAATCGTTAACCTTCACAGCGGGCAGTCCCCCCGTTTCGCGGTCCTTGCAAATTGCCGTTCGCGGCGTCGCTCCCCATTGCAAAATGCATACTAATAATGAAGATAAGAATAAAAGATACTTCTTCCGCGCTTTGCAAGCGAACGTGGCAAATCGCAATGACTTGTGGTCTCCGCCGTTCGGATTAGCCCTTCTTAGGTTTGGCATGGAACTGGCTAATGTAGAACGGCAGGAAAAGGAAAATTTTATGCCTGAACCGAAAACTTTGGAACGTGCTCGTCAGGATGAAAGCGAAGGGAAGGCTCCCTCCACCCAGGCGGGGGAATTTGTGCGCGAAGAATTCCATCATATTCGCGTCGGCAAACATGGCGCCCGCTCCACCAAGCAAGCCATCGCCATCGGGCTTTCCAAGGCCAGACGCGCCGGCGTGAGATTGGCTCCGCCCAAAAAGGGCCGCGCTTCGGAAGCTGTCCGGCGCCATGCGGAAAGCGATTACGAAAAAGGGGCGCGTGGCCAGGGGCGCCCCTCCGCCAGGCGTTCTCGTGCCGTGGTTGGGGCCTTGCGCCGCGAAGGACATAGCGCGGCCTCTCCCACCGCCATTTCGCGTCAAGCCCGTCGCGGCGCAAGAAACCGTCTTCAACGAAGAGGTTAAATTCCATGCCGGACCATATCTATAAATTAGTGGAACTGGTCGGCACCTCCACCGCCAGCGTGGAAGATGCGATCAATCAAGCCATTTCGCGGGCGGGAGCCACCTTGAAAAATCTGCGCTGGTTCGAAGTGAGCCAGATTCGCGGCGAAATCACCGGCAACAAAGTGGCGCATTGGCAAGTGACGTTGAAAATCGGCTTCACCGTTGAAGAGGAACACAAGCCATGAATTATAACCGCCGCAAAATTGCGCTGGCCATCACGCTATTGACGGCCTTGACGGGCTGCGTGGGCTACGTGGAGGATGGCTACGATAGCGGGGTGGTGGTGACCGGACCTGATATCGGCATTTACGGCGACTTCTACGACAGGGGGCACAATGTTCATGCCTTCAGTCATCGCGGTTTCCATAGTCGGGGGATTGCCCATTCCCACGGCGGAGGCCGCGGAAGAAGGTGACCAACCATGAAACTTCTACCTCGATTCATTTACGCTGGCGCGCTTCTCGCCGCCTGGTGGAGTTTTTTGCCCGCGCCTCTCTCAGCGGCGGAGCAAATTGAGCCGCCCCAACGCTCCTTTGCCTCCCCCGAGGACGCCATTCAAGCTTTGCGAGCCGCTACCGAAGCCCACGATAAATCCGCCTTGCGTGACATTTTCGGACCGGAGTTCGATCACCTTCAAACCGGCGACCAAACGCAGGACGAGAAAAATGCGCGTAAGTTCGCCGTCGAGATCGCGCAAGTCTGCAAGCCCGTGCCGGAGGGGGAAAATAAAATTATCCTGGAGGTCGGTACCAATGAATGGCCGATGCCCATTCCACTGGTCAAGGCGGACGGCCAATGGCATTTTGACACCGCCGCCGGCAAGGAGGAAATCATTTGCCGCCACATCGGCAAGGACGAACTTCACGCCATCGGCGTTGGCCGCGCTTACTTCAAGGCCCAACAGCAGCGCCATGGCGCCGGCGCCGCCGCGCCGTCGCTCGCGGAATCCCAGAGCGTGTTGGCCAATATCCTCGGAAATGCTCCGCAGCCCTATCACGGCTACTATTTCCGTATTCTGACGCGGCAAGGCCATGCCGCCGTTCCCTCGGTTGGATTCGCCCTGGTGGCCTACCCGGCGCATTGGGACCGCTCGGGCATTATGACTTTCATTGTCAATCAGGATGGCAACGTTTTTGAGCGGAATCTGGGCGAAAAGACATCCCGCCTTGCCAGGCGGATGAAGGAATACAACCCCGACACCGATTGGAAGCCGGTGGAGGAGGAAGGCTTATGGCGCGCAGCTTCGGAAAGATGAACACCCTAATATGATTCTCATACCCATGCTCGCGGTCGCACCGATGTTTGCCGCAGCCGGTTATTCCCTGGTTTATCTGCTGGCTGGAGGGGGTCTGGGCGGCGCGATTCTCATTTATATTCTGGCCAAAATGTTAGGCAAATGATGCTTGCTTCAGGATGGGTGGCGGCGCCCGATTCTGCGCCCGCGCCAAGCGATGAAGCCAAACATAAAAATTGTCCTCAAGGAGTTTGCCGTCGCCTTGCCCCTCTACGCGGTTCCGGCGGCGGCCTACGTCTTTTTTGTGCTGCAATTCCTTGGCCAGTGGCTTTGCCAGTTATTCCAGGCCGAGCGAAGACTTTACGCCGCGGTGGCCTTGCTGCTGATCATCGGCCAGGGCCTTATTTTGGAATTCTGCACCCGCGCGCTGCTGGAGTGGATCAAGGGGAAAAAGGAGAAATAAAATGGATTTCCCGATTTCACATACTCACATCAACCCGCTCTGGCTCGTGGCGACCGGCTTCGTGGTGGGGTTATTTGGCGGCTTCTTTGGCGTGGGCGGCAGCTTCCTGGCCGGACCGGCCCTCTTCGGCTTCGGCCTTCCCATGAACTTCGTGGTCGGCACTGATCTGGCCCACATCGTCGGCAAATCCATCGTCGGCGCCCGCAAGCACGGCGCCATCGGGAACATCGACCTCAAATTGGCCGGCTTCATGGTCGTCGGAACGATTACCGGCGTGGAAATTGGCGCGCAATTCATTCAATACTTGAAAAAAACCGCCCATATCGACGCCGTGGTGGGGACCAGCTTCATTCTCCTGCTGCTCGGCATCTCCAGCTTCATGAGCTGGGAATGCTGGAAGACCGTGCAAATGCAACGCGCCCAAAACAAAACGGAAAAAGCGACTGCCACAACAACTTCAACCAGGCGCGATATCTCAGCTTTTCGGTTTATCGCCAAAGTAATCCAGAAGTCTGCCCTGCCTCCCTACATCAGCCTCCCGGTTTCGGGGCTAAAGCAGATTTCCATCTGGTCAATCCTCCTGGTGGCGCTGATCGGCGGCCTGTTCAGCGGATTTTTAGGTGGCGGCGCGGGCTACATCCGCATGCCCGCCATGGTTTATTTGCTAGGCGTTCCCACCCATGTCGCCATCGGCACGGATCTTTTCGAGATCATCATTTCGGCTGGTTACGGCACCATAACCCATGCTCTCAAGGGAAACGTGGACATCCTCATCGCCTTGATCATGCACACCGGCGCGGCCATCGGCGCGCACATGGGCGCCACCATGACGCAGTATTTCGGTGGCGTGCGTATTCGCATAGCCTTCATCCCGCTGCCCTTGATCGGCGCGGCCATTATTTTGCACGGGCTGCTGACCGGTCATCCCGCCAAATAAGGGGCCGTCAAGTTGCTTTACCGGCGTGCCTGCCTTTGAAAGTCAGTTCGGCAATGCCGGATTTATCCAACCCGCCTAATCCCTCCTTTACCATGACGTCGAACTGCTTCTTCGTCGCGGCCGCCAGCGGCAGCTTCAGCCCTTGCGCCCGGGCCAGGCCCAGGGCGATCCCCGAATCCTTGGCCGCGTGCGCCGCCGAAAAAAAGCAACTGTGCTCCCGGTTTTGCATGTCCTCGCCGTCCGTTTGCAACACCCGCGAAGCGGCCCCCGTCTGCGAAAACACTTCCCGCAACAGCCCCACGTCCAGTCCCAGCGCCGCGCCCAGGCCCAGGCCCTCGGCCAGCCCCGCCGTGTTGATGTTCATGACCATGTTCACCAGCGCCTTCACCTCTGCCGCCTTGCCCGCCGGTCCGATGTAGCGCATCGAGCCGGACAATTTTTCCAAAATCGGTTTAGCCCGCTCGAACGCCCCCTCGCTACCCCCGCAAATCAGGTAAAGCGTCCCTTCCCGCGCCTGCGTGATGCTCGAAGCCATGCAAGCCTCCAGCGTCTCCGCCCCCTTCTTCCGCGCCTTTTGCTCCACCCACGCATGGACCGCCGGCGAAACCGTGGCGCAATTGATAAACAACTTGCCCCGGCTCCCTTTGAGCAGCCCCCCGTTGTAAATATCCTTCATCGCCTTGTCATCCGTCACCACCGTGATGATCACGTCCGACAATTGGGTCACCTGCTGCAACTCCGCCACCGCTTCGCCGCCCACTTCCTGGGCCAGCGTCTTAGCCGCCTCAAGCTGGACATCAAAGACGGCGGCAATCGTGAAACCTTGTTCCTTCAAGCGCCGCGCCATATTCGCGCCCATGCGCCCCACGCCGACAAATCCAATTTTATTCATAAGTTGAAATGTTGCCCGTTGTCGCAGAAAAGCAAATTTTTATATCCTTGCACGGTAGGGCGAGACTCCGTCGAGCCGGAGCGGTATTCAAATACCACGCTCCAAAGCCAATGGTAGGGCAGGCGCTGCCGCGCCGCCCACTTATTGCCCTTTCCATTCGAAAAGACTGGTTTCTCTGGCGGAACCTTGGCCCTTGTGGGCAGGGTGCTGGAGATCCACGATTGAAGGAACAAAGGATTTGGTCATAGCCGCAGCTCCGTCGTAAACTCACCGGAACTTTAAATCGCACGCCATCAAAAAACACAACTTGACAAGTCTGCCCCAAGTGGGATAAAAACACTGGCGCGCCAGCCGCGGCAAGCAACGACGACCACCCAAGCCAGAGGTTGGCTATAGGGCACTACAGCCGGTTCAGCCAGGCGGCGAGTCGGATGCTTCCAAGACCGGGCCGGAAGCAAAGGAAATTAAAAGAAATGCTGATGCAATCAGACACATGAGGGGCATGCAAAATGAAAACTGTCATAATTCCAGGACCGACCCCACGGCCTTTACGACCCCACGGCGATATTCGATTACACGATTTGCTTTCCTGCTTCTGGCCCCACGGACTGGTCGTAAACGGCTTCCACCGTGATTTGGACAACGTACTGGAGTGGGGGCAACTTCATCGGAGCCTTCTTTACCTCCTCTGCCATTCGTTCGAAAAGCAGTCCGGACTCCAGTATTTCTGCCGAACCTTTGATCTGGTAGCCCTTGTAGGTGGTCATGTCCGCGACCGTGACCGCGACTTTGGGATTGGCCCGGAGGTTTTCTCGAGTCTTCCGTGAAAACAGATCGGCAAAAACAACATGCTCGTCATCAATCACTCGAATGGAGCCTTTGGGTGTCGTGTTGGGCATGCCGTTGGGCGCGGCTGTTGCGACCCAGGCCATTTTGCCTTTCAGGAACTCTTGCACTTCTCTCGGTATTTTCGCCATATAGTCCTTCTTCTTTCTTCTTTTATCGTGTTACTTATTAGTTCTGGTTTCTATCAAGCTTGGATTTCCCGTTTAATAGGGCTTGGATGGCGAGGGCGATGCCATACCCACGAACGTCAATGTGTCGGGATTTTACCCGGGATTTCCCATTTGATTTGTTGTTCATGGCGCAAATGATTTGTTTTTTGCCGTTTTGTTACTTATCTTCCGACCGCCCGGATTTGCAAGCCATAAGTTTGCGTTTGCGGGGTCACCCATACTTTGCGTTTGCGAAAACGAAAATCAGCGGGGTCAGAAATCAGAAATCAGAAATCATCAGCGTCAGTCAGCGGGGTCAGTCCGGGCGAACAGGGAAAAGTAAAAGGGGCGGGCCCAGAAAAGTGACCTTTGCCCTCCGCCGCCGCGCCAGAGTCCAGGGCTTCCCTTGGAATTAAAATTATAAATTAAAGGGCAACCCATAACATGGTGCGTTTCCTTTGGCATCCCCGATCGGCCTTACGTTGGATAGATGCCGCAGACACCTTCATCCATTCGTTGCTCTCAGCAGCAGTAGGGGTCATCAGCAGCAGTAGGGGTCAGTCCGAGCAGCAGTAGGGGTCAGTCCGGGCGGGCAAGGAAATAAGTTGACGAGCGAGAAAAGGCAAGGGGGTCGCACCGTGGCTTCGTCCATTTCAGCCTCTCATCAGAAGGGTCAACCTGCAGTTTCGCCCGTTTCGCGGAAAAAGCGCTCGCCGTGAAATATGAAATAATGTATGTTGCAGTCCCATCTAACGATGGTATAATGCAACGCGTGGTGCTCACGCGCTGTTTTCTTTGACATTTGGCAGAGGGGGGAGAATAAGAGGCGTCCGCCGCCAGGCGTTGCCAGGGCTTCTGCGCCTTTTTGTGGCAAGTCCAAAAGCGGCAAATTGTTCCGGTCAAAGCCAGCCTGCCCGCCGTAGGCCTTGCGAAGGCGGGTCGCACCAGTCAAACCCGCCAAACGATTCCAATTTACGGGGCTGGGCGTGGCGGCGTATGGTGGAAGACAACGGGGAGAAGAATCCTTGCTTCTTCAGGGAAGAGTTCAGGGCAGAGCGGCAGCTCTGCCCTACCAGGAAGGAAAGGTGTTTTGGCCGGCCAAAGAGAGTTGGACATGGTGCTTTTATGCTCACAGTTGCGCTCGTTTATGAGCGGATGCCTCGCGCCGGGGAAGCCGGCGGCGGATGAGGGGGAGTTTAATCGTCTGGCACTGGCGTTGTTCGCGTTCCAACGCAAGAGGGTGCCCATTTACGGCGCGTTGTGCGAACGGCGTGGCGCGGGGCCGGAGTCGGTTTTGGATTGGCGGCAGATTCCCGCGGTGCCGACGCGGGCGTTCAAGGAATATGAGGTTTCCAGCATCCCCGCCGGGGAACGCACCCGCGTTTTCCATTCCAGCGGCACCACGGGGCAGGTTCCCAGCCGCCATTTCCATAACGCCGAATCGCTCTCGCTCTATGAAGCCTCGCTGCTGCCCTGGTTTGAGCGCCATTTTTTCGCGACACAGCCGGCGCCGATGAAAATGTTGCTCTTGACACCGGAAATAGCCCCGCATTCCTCGCTCGTCCACATGCTGGCGGCGGTGCGCCTCCATTTTGGCACGCCTGAGTCCACGTTCACGGGGCGGGTCGAGGCAGACGGCGCGTGGAGCCTGGACTTGGAGACAACGCTGGCGGCGGTGCGCGAAGCGGTGGGTGAGAACACGCCCCTGGCACTGCTGGGAACGGCTTTTTCCTTCGTCGGGCTGCTCGATCATTTGCAGGCGGCGGGCAAACGGTTCGCCTTGCCCAAAGGTTCGCGGGTGATGGAAACGGGCGGCTACAAGGGGCGCTCGCGCACTCTGAGCAAAACCCAATTGCGCCTTATGATTTCCAAATTCCTGGGCATTCCACCCAGCCATGTCCTGGCCGAATATGGGATGAGCGAATTGAGTTCGCAGGCTTACGACGACGCGGCGGGCGTGTTTCATTTTCCGCCCTGGGCGCGCGTCCGCGTCCTTTCGCCCGAGACCGGGGCGGAGGCAGGCGAAGGCGAAACGGGATTGCTTCGCGTGTTCGATCTGGCGAATATCGGGTCGGTGATGGCGGTGCAAACGGAGGATTTGGCGGCCCGGCGCGGCGACGGTTTCGAGTTGCTCGGACGTGCGCCGTCGGCCGAACCGCGCGGTTGCTCGCTTCTGCCGGGAGCCTGACATTGTGATAACGAATCTACCCAGCTATTTTCTGGCGGACCTGCCTCCCGAGGCCGAAATGACGGCGGGGCTGATCACGGAGGCCTGCCAGACCCTCAAGCGCAATGCGCAGCAGTTCCTGGAAGGGCGGACGACCGAAAGCATGCTCAAGGTGCTGGACCAATTGGGGCGCGATTGGCAAGCGGAGGATTATCCCTTTCGCCAGGCGGTGCTCGAATCCAGTCCGGTCGCGACGGGCTTTTCGGCGGAGGTGCTGGCGGCGGGGCTGGATCAATTCTTCCAACAATTGACGGCGGAGAATCTGGAGTCCTTGCTGCGTCAGGAATTGGGCCACGCGCACCGCCTGGACGATTTTTTCGTGAACGAGGACGAAGGTCATTCCGCGCGCTCGAGCATGGCGCTGGGGCCTCGGTTGCTGGCGCAGATCGCCCCCGGAAACATCCCCGCGCCCGTGCTCATGGAAATGGCGCTGGGTTTGCTGGTGCGGTCGGCGCAATTTGTCAAATGCGCTTCCGGCCAGACGCTGGTTCCGCGGATGTTCGCCCATTCGCTTTACGAGGCGGACCACAAACTGGGGGCCTGCCTGGAAGTCGCCTCTTGGAAAGGCGGCACCGGGAACCTGGATTCGGCGCTCTTCGCGCAGGCCGATTGCATCGTGGCCACGGGCAGCGACGAAACGCTGGCAGCCATCCGCCAAAGCCTGCCGCCGGCGGCGCGGTTCGTCGGTTACGGCGCGAAGGTGAGCTTCGGATACATCACGCACGAGGCCTTGCAACGTCATGCGCACGCGGTGGTGGAGCGGGCGGCGGCGGACGTGACGGCGTGGAACCAGCGCGGCTGCCTCTCGCCACACGTTCTCTACGTCGAGGACCAGGGGGGCGGGACGGGCGAAAATTTTGCCAATTTGCTGGCCGGAAAACTGGAAGCGCTGGAGAAAACGCATCCGCGCGGCGCGTTGAACACCGCCGACGCGGCGGCCATCGCGACCCGGCGCGCCTTTTACGAAGTGCGCGCCGCGCATTCGCCGGAAACCAAAATGTGGGCCAGCCGCGAATCGACCGCCTGGACGGTGATATTGGAATACGATCCGCGCTTTCAATTATCCTGTCAGAACAGGTTTATCTATGTCAAAGTGGTCCCGGAGTTGACCGTGGCCTTGCAAGGGGCCGATTCGGTGCGCGAGCAAATTTCCACGGTGGGCCTGGCCTGCGTTCCGGCGCAAATGCCCGAACTGGCGCGCCGCCTGGCCCGGTGGGGCGCCAAAAGAATCTGCCCGCTGGGCCGGATGCAGCATCCGCCTTTGGGCTGGCGTCACGATGGCCGGCCGCCGCTGGGGGAATTGGTGACTTGGATCGATTGGGAAAAACCGTGAAAGTAAATCAGCATGGAATTGCGGAAGACATTTCAATTTGAGGCGGCCCACTTTTTGCCGCGTCTGCCGGAGTCGCACAAATGCCGCCGGCTGCACGGGCACAGTTTCAAAGTCGAAGTGGCCGTCGAAGGCCCGTGCGACCCTGCCTTGGGCTGGGTCATGGATTACGCCGACGTGGCCGAGACCTTCCGGCCAATCTGGGAAAAGCTGGATCATTTCTATTTGAACGAAGTTCCCGGCCTGGAAAACCCGACCAGCGAAAACATCGCCCTTTGGATTTGGAGCCAACTCAAACCGCGTCTGCCGCTGCTGACGGAAATCGTCGTGGCCGAAACCTGCACGGCGCGCTGCATTTATCGCGGGTAACGAGGAAAGAAGCTACGCAACGGTTTCCTCTTGAGTCGAGTTGAACGTCTGGTCGTGGAAGACGTAACTGATCAGAAACAAGCCGAACGAAATGGCGCCAGCCGGCAGGGCCACGGTCCAAACCGGCGCAAGCGGCATGGGGGTTGCGGTCACAAAAATTCCAACAGCCGACGTTGCCAGGGAGGTCACGAATAACGATTTCGAGACACCACTCATAATTACCTCCATTGATTCGACGAATCAAATGAGGGAATCGTTCAATGCAACGATTGAATTTATGCTCTGCCGGCGGCGCGGAGGTGTGTTGCCAGGTTTTTGGGGAAGGTCCTTACAGGGGTGAAACTATGGAGGACGCTTTTGTTTACGAAAAGCTCCTGTGGCTTCAATCCAGCCAGTTCTCGAATTGCAATCCCGGCACTTGGGCGAAGTCCGTCATGTTTCGAGTCAGGAGAGTGGCGTCGTGTGCCAGAACGATGCAGGCGATTTTCAAATCCATCGAACCGATGCGCAAACCTTCGCGGCGAAAGCCCGCGAACAAGTCAGCGGCGGCAGTATTTCACGGAAGGACCGTCCACGCCGCAAAAAATTCAATCTGACGTTGCAGGCGCTCGCAGGCAACGATGTGTCGATGAGGGTCGGTCGGGCGGTGGATTTCCGCCAGCCAGCCACGCAGTTGCTCCTCGACCGTCACGATCGTGGTGGTGGCACTCTGGCGCGACGCATGAATGCGCTCCAGCAATTCCAGGCTGATCGCCGAGGAAAAACCCAGCGCCGAGACATGGTCTGTATCAAGAACCAGCAATCTCTTTTTGGTGGGTCTGTTGTTGCCGATACTCGCGGCCAAGCTGCTCCGCTTCTCGCGCCATTGCGTCGTCAGTCATGGAGCCAACGGTGCGGCGCCAGTCCTTCTGGCTTGGCCGCAAATCAAGGGCTTGCGCGCTTAACTCAGCGACTTTCCTTTCCAACTCGTCCACGCGTTCTTCAAGCGTCTGTGACATGCTGGAAACATAATTCAGTGCATTGCGGACTGCCACAAGGAAATTGCTTACAGATGTCAATACGAGGCGCTGGGAGTCGGCGGAGATGAATTTTGCAATATTTTCCGCGCCGCTTGGGCGACGTTCTGCGCCAATTCCGGCGGTTGGAGGACGCGGGCGTTGCCGGCCCAGCCTAAGACCCAGCGCTCCACTTCGGAAAGGCTGGAGAGCTTCATGCGCAGCTCCAGGCCGCCGTCGGGCAATTCGCGCAGGACCTGCGACTCATGCCACTTCTTTTCCCGAATGTAGTCGGCAACCAGCTCGTTGAAATGCAGCACCACCTCAAAATTGCCCTGGCCGGATTGCACGCCGAAACTGTCGCGCAGGCGCTTTTCCAGGGAGAATTTTTGCGGACGGGCGAAGGTTTGCCCGGTCGCCTCCACGGCCTGGATGCGCGCGGGAACGAAGGTCCGAATGTCCTTGCGCAGATGGCACCAGGCGAAGAGGAACCATTCGCCGTTGATGTTGGCCAGGTGATACGGATCGACCACGCGCAATTCGGCGCCGCGCTGGCCGGGCTTGCGATAGGTCAACTGCAACTGGGCGCGGTGCGCGGCGGCTTTGGATAAGGCGTCGAATATCTCCAGGTTCAGAATCGGCTCGGCCCGCGTGCGAAAGGAAATCGTCTGCTCCCACTCGGTGATGTTGAGTGAAACGGTGTCGGGCAACGAGGCGGCCATTTTTTTGAAGGCGCTGAGCAGCGGGCGCTCGAAGGCTGTGCCGCGATACTGTTGCAGCGCCTTCTCGGCCACCAAAAGCGCGAATAATTCGCCCTCGGTGATTTGCAGGGTGGGGAAATTGCCGACTTCCTGGGTGTAATGGTAGCCTTTGTGGGCGGGGTCGTAAGCCAGGGGCAATTCCAGCCTGTCACGCATAAATTCCAAATCGCGATGAATGGATTTGGAGCTGACTTCCAACTCGCCGGCGAGGCTGGTGGCGTTGGGATGGCGGCCGGATTGCAGGGCCTGGTGAATCCGCAGCATCCGCTCCAGCGGCGGACGGGAATGAAGCATCTTTTCCGGTTTGGCCTTCACGCCCGAGGCAGGTTTTCAGTAATGCCGGGGACGCCGCAGCGCCGCGTCCCTCTCATTTTAAGTGATCTTGGAGAGCAATTCGTCGTTGGTTTTGTGCTTCTTCAACGCGGCTTGCAGCGTTTCCATGGCCTCGACGGGGTTGAGATCCACCATCATGCGGCGCAGTTTGCGGATGGACTCGATGTTCTTGGCCGGGAAGAGCTTCTCCTCCTTGCGCGTGCCGCTCTTGGGGATGTCCAAGGCGGGAAAGAGCCGCCGGTCGGAGAGTTTGCGATCCAAAATCAATTCCATGTTGCCGGTGCCCTTAAACTCCTGGAAAATCAATTCGTCCATGCGCGAACCAGTATCGACCAGGGCGGTGGCGATGATGGTCAGCGAGCCGCCTTCCTCGATCTTGCGGGCGGAGGCGAACATCTTGCGCGGGATTTCCAGCGCGCGGGCATCGACGCCGCCGGTCATGGTGCGGCCGCTGCCGCCATGCACGCTGTTATAGGCGCGGGCCACGCGGGTGATGGAGTCGAGCAAAACAAATACGTCTTTTCCGCTTTCCACCATGCGGCGGCAGCGTTCGATCATGAAGCGGGAGAGGCGGACGTGGGTTTCGAGGTCCTGGTCGTTGGAGGAGGCGACGACCTCGGATTTGACAGAGCGTTGGAAATCGGTCACTTCCTCGGGCCGCTCGTCAATGAGCAGGACCATGGTGTAAACCTCGGGGTGATTGGCAGTGAGGGCGTTGGCGATCAGCTTGAGGATGGTGGTCTTGCCGGTGCGGGGCGGGGCGACGATCAAGCCGCGCGTGCCCTTGCCAATGGGGGTGACCAAGTCAATAATACGGGTTTCCAGCAGATCGGGCGAGGTTTCGAGATTGATCTTTTCGATGGGGTCGATGGTGGTCAGGTTCTCGAAGCGGACGGACTTGGTGTAGGCTTCAAAGGGCAGGTCGTTGATCTTCTCGACCGTCTTGAGTTGGGGGCTGTTGCCTCGGTGGGGAGGCTGGGTCTCGCCCGCGACCAGGCACCCTTCGCGCAAAAAGTTTCGCTTGATGGTGTCCGGGGTGACAAAGATATCGCTGGGTTTGGGATGATAGTTGTTTTCGCGGGTGCGAAGGAAACCAAACCCTTTTTCAGAGATTTCAAGAAAACCCGACCCGTGGTCAGGCGTGGTGGCGCTGGGCGCTGTACTCATATAATGATTTGTAATGCAATCGGTTCGTTTAAGGCCATGGTCTGAACTGCCCCGAAAAATCGCTATCTTCAGAACTTAGAATTTTTGGAGGACCGTTGCACCCGTATCAGAAACCACTGATGCACACTCGGTCAGACCTTCAACAAGCCCAAACTTAGGCCAAATGACGAGGATTGCAACTACTTTTTTCAGCCTCCGACTTCGGCCTTGGCCTCCGCCGCCAAGGGGGTGCTCAAGTAGCGTTCGCCTGTCGAACACGCCACGGTCACGATCATCTTGCCTTTGTTCTCGGGGCGTTTGGCCACCTGGATGGCCGCCACCACGTTGGCCCCGGTGGAGATCCCCACCAGCAACCCCTCCTCTTTGGCCAACCGCCGGCCCATGGCGAAGGAGTCGTCGTTGCTGACCTGGATGCACTCCACGATTTGCGGGCGCCCCTTGCTATCCTTGAGATGCAGGTTCCTGGGAATGAAGCCGGCGCCGGTGCCTTGAATCTTATGCGGACCGGGTTTCATGGGCACACCGGCCAGGTGTTGCGAAATGACGGGCGAATCCTTGGGTTCCACCGCGATGGCTTGAAAGGACTCCTTGCGCGCCTTGATGGCCTCGACGCATCCAGTGATGGTGCCGCCGGTGCCAACGGCCGCGACGAAAATATCGACTTTGCCGTCGGTATCGTTCCAAATCTCTTCCGCCGTCGTTTTGCGATGGATTTCCGGGTTGGCGGGATTCTCGAACTGCTGGGGAATCCAGGCGTTGGGCGTTTCGCGCGCCAGTTGTTCGGCCCTTGAAATGGCCCCCTTCATGCCTTCGTTGCCGGGGGTGAGCACCAACTTGGCCCCGAGCATGGCCAGCAACGTGCGCCGCTCCACGGACATGGTATCGGGCATCGTCAAAATCAACTTATAGCCCTTGGCGGCGGCGACGAAGGCGAGCGCGATGCCGGTATTGCCGCTGGTCGGCTCGATAATGACGGTTTCTTTCTTGAGCACGCCCTTGCGCTCCGCATCCTCGATCATGGCCATGCCGATGCGGTCCTTGACGCTGCCCAGGGGATTGAAAAATTCACATTTCAGCAGGATGGTGGCCTCCAAGCCGGCGGTGACGCGGTTGAGGCGGACCAGCGGCGTGCCGCCGACCGTTTCGACAATGTTATTAAAAATGCGTGACATGAGAAAAAGGTGTTCCTGTTTTCCGTTTTGTCAATACATTCCGCCAATCCCCGGCTAGGGCAAGTTTTTTTTGTTGGTTGATGTCATGGCTGTCTGGCCCTTTCTTGTTCTCCATGCCGCAATTTATGGTAAGCTTTTGTGCCACTTTTGTCTCGTGACGGGCGGCTGCGGCGTTAATCTGATTGGATGCGTCAAAGTAAATCGCCGGACTGCCGGCCAGTAATATGAAGGTTTTGCTTACGAGTATCTGCCGTCCCATTGGGCCAAAATACGGGGACGCCCCGTCGGTCGGTTACGAATTGCTCTACCGGCAGGTAACCCGCGCCCAGGGCATCTTTAGCCCCCGCACGTTCAACAGTCAATTTGGCCTCGACTATATCGCCGAAAACCTCGACGCCCCGACCGTGGTGCTGCAATACCCCACCAAAGCGGAACTCATCCGCGAACTCAAGAAGGGTTACGATTACGTGGGCATTTCCTTCATCATGGCCGTCATGCACAAAATGAAGGAGGCGGTGGCCCTGGTTCGCCAGTATGCGCCGCAGAGCAAGATCGTTCTCGGCGGTTACGGCACAGTCTTGAAGGACGATGTGCTCAAGCCCTACGGCGACTTCTTCTGCCGCGAGGAGGGGGTGACCTTCTTCCGCCGGTTGCTGGGCGAGCCGGAAATCCCCATGCCCTACAAGCAGCCGCTGCTGATTAGCTCGCTCAAGGTCTTCAGTTGGAAGACCTCCAGCACCGGCAAAATCTTCGCCGGCCTGGGCTGTCCCAACGGCTGCGATTTCTGCTGCACTTCGCATTTCTTTTCGCGCAAACACATCAAGTTGCTGCCCACCGGCCAGGATATTTACAACCTGGTCGAGCGCTACCTGGAAGTGGACCCCAACCTGGTCTTCCTGATTCTGGACGAAGACTTCCTGCTTAACAAAAAGCGGGCCATGGAATTCCGCGATTGCGTCATCAAGGGCGGAAAAACCCTTTCCATTTTCGCTTTCTCCAGCATCAAGGCCATCAGCCAATACAAGGTCGAAGAAATTCTCGAAATGGGCATCGACGGCTTTTGGATCGGCTACGAAGGCACACGCTCCAATTACGCCAAACAGCAGGGCCGCCCGGTTCCGGAAATCCTCACCGAATTCCGCGAGCACGGCATCACCGTCCTGACCTCGATGATCGTCGGGTTTGACTACCAGGACCGCGAAGTCGTGGCCAAGGAGTTGGATGGCCTCATGCAGCTCAAACCCTCGCTGGCGCAATTTCTTATTTACGGCCCCGTGCCCGGGACGCCCTTTTACGAGCGCGTCATCAAGGACAACATGCTGCAGGACCGTTACACCAACGACAAAGATTTGTTCTACCGGCGCGCGGACGGCTTCCACACCATGATCAAACATCCGACGTTGTCGCCGGAAGAGATCGAGGCCATCCAGGAATGGTGCTTTGAAGAGGATTTCCAACGGCTCGGCCCCAGCATTTACCGCGTGTTGGAATCGCGGCTCCTGGGCTACCGCAAGCTGAAGAATTCCCCCAATCCGCTGCTGCGCGCCAAGGCTGATTACTACGCGAACGAACTGCGTTTCGCCTATCCGTCCTTCCTGGTGGGCCAGTTGTTCGGGCCTAACGCCAACATACGCCGCTGGGTGGGCCAATTGGCGCGGGACATTTCCACCGAGTTGGGTGCTCCCACCCTCCTGCAGCGATCCAAATCCGTGCTGGCCCTGGCCGCCGCGGGATGGACCAAACTGACCTTGAAGCTGGACCTTTTCCAGCATCCCAAACTGGAGCGCACCACCTTCCGCTTCCCCAGCAAACAGCGCTGGGCGGCGTTGGAAGCGTGGGAAAAGGAACTTCATCGCAAATTCAACTCCAAGAATTTCGCCGTCCAGGTCGAGTTCCAACACGCCAAAGAGCAAGTGTGTTTGCGCCTGGAAGGGGTTTTGTCCAAGAACGATGCCGAAGGGTTGGCCCAGCACCTCAGCCAGTCACTGGCGCGCAGCAAGAGCAAGCTGGTCCTCGACTTCAACAAGATTCGCTGGGAAAAGGCCACCGATTTCAAGCCGTTGCGGGACAAGCTGTCCAACTATCGTTCGCGCATCCAGGTGGTGCTGCCCAAGTTGTCCGCGGCCCATCCGGAACTGATTCTGCTGGCCGCCATGTTTAGCAATTATCAGGGCTGAACAGCCGGGCAGAACCGGATTAATGGAAGCGATTAGGCGGAATCAAATCCGCGCGGATCCGATTGAATTAAGTTGGGCGTGACCTTAGATTAACTTAGGAACCAAGGCGGTTCCCAAATCTTATGAATGCGGAACCCAGGTTGGATCGATGCCTGACATTCATCCAGTGTCAGTTGCGCCCGGCTGACGCGAAGGCCAATTCCCGCACGGCCAACCCGTGGCGCGCGGTCACCCTTTCCCGACAGACCGGTTGCGGAGGCCACGAGGTGGCGGAGGAATTGGCGGAATGCCTTCGCGCTCTGGGAAAGAAAGATTCCCCCCCTTGGACCGTGTTTGATCGCAATCTGGTGGAAAGGGTGCTCGAGGACCACCATTTGCCCGCCCGCCTGGCCAAATTCATGCCAGAGGACCGGGTCTCAGAGATAGAGGACGTGCTGGAAGATTTGTGCGGCCTGCATCCACCCTCGTTGTCGCTGGTCGATAAGACAGCGGATACGATCTTGCGGTTGGCCGAGTTGGGCAACGTTATTCTCATTGGACGCGGCGCCACCGTTGTCACCGGCAAACTCAATGACGTCTTCCACGTCAGGTTGATTGGTTCGTTGCAGAAGCGCGCCGAATACATTCAAAAAAGCCGCCACGTCAGCAAGAAAGCGGCCCTGGCCCTAATTCGCCTTGAAGATCGCGGACGCCGGCGCTATTTGAAAAAATACTTCCGCGCGAATATCGACGACCCATTAATTTATCATCAGGTGATCAACATCGACAAGCTTGGCCAGCAAATGGCCGGACGGATAATCGCGGCGGCGATGGCCTCCAGCCGCCCCGGCGTCGCGCTTCAGCCACAGCAGCATCACGAAGCCCTTCGAGCGGGGGCTGAATGAATGGAGGTCTCTATCGGACGGCGCGAGATCTTCATTTGTATCTCGGACTCTTCATCAGCCCTTTCGTTCTCGTATTTGCCATTAGCGTTTTTTTCCTGGTGCATGCCTGGTTGCCCCAGGCGGCGTCCAACCGCGCCGCGGCGAGAGTCGTAACAGATCTGCCGTTGCCGGCAGACTTGGAGCGGCTTTCGGGACGAGCACTCATTGATGCGCTCAAACCGGCGCTCCTTTGGGCGCACGTCGAAGGTGAAGTGGGATGGATTCAGCACCTCACAAAACAAAATCGCCTGATTCTGCCGGTCACCGTGCCCGGCCGCCTCACCACCGTCACCATCGATGTGGCCAAACGCGAGGCATCCATTCAGGAGCGAGTCACAGGCTTGGCAGACGCTTTGGTCGAGCTGCATAAATCACCCGGACCGCACCTGGCGGACATCCGCATGAACTGGTTCTACATGCGGATTTGGAGCTGGTGCGCGGATGCCACAGTGTATCTTATTCTGTTCATCACGGTTAGCGGCGTTTACCTGTGGTATGCCTTGCGCGCCGAACGGAAAATCGGCATTTGTTTGCTGACGGCGGGCGCCGTCTCCTTCTTCACCCTTATTTATGCGCTCGTCCACTGAACCGACGGCGGTAATCGACTTCTTGAAGTTGTGGAATCGCAAGCTGCACAACTACGCCGGGTTGTTTCTGCTGTTCTTTGTCTGGCTGTTTACGTTCACAGGCCTGCTGATCAACCACCCGCAATGGCAATTTGCCCAGTTCTGGAACAGCCGGCGGCAATCGACTGACGAGCGCGAGATCGCGGTCCCGCCTCCGGGAGGCGACCTGGCCCAAGCCCGCGACATCATGCGTCAACTCGGGATTCGAGGTGAGATCCAGTGGACCACGACAAGAAAAGACGCCAGCCGGTTCGATTTCCGCGTCAGCCGACCTGGCCATAGCGTCGAAATCAAAACCGATCTTGCACGGAACAAGGCTGTCATCCAGCGAATCGACCTGAACGTCTGGGGAGTGGCGCATATTCTGCACACCTTCACCGGCGTCCGCATCGATGACCCGCTGAATAGGCGCGACTGGATTCTCACCTCGGTGTGGGCATTGGCGATGGATGCCGTGGCGGCCGGCCTGATTTTCATGGTCCTGAGCAGTTTCTATATGTGGTGCGAAGTGAAGCAGAAGCGCCGGATGGGAGTCCTCGTGCTGCTGCTGGGATTTTTAAGCTGCGGCCTGTTCTGCTTTGTCCTGCGCTGGCTTTACTAAAGCCGGTCGCGCCCTAACTTTTCCATCGCATCCCGGCGCTTATATGCTATTGGTTGCACGATGACGGACGGTCTGACGCCACCCAGCCAACGCGCGCCTCAAGGCGCGCGCTTTCCCTCCCAAATCAAGTACATCATCGGCAACGAAGCGTGCGAACGCTTCAGCTATTACGGGATGCGGAGCATCCTCGCCGGCTACATCACCGGCGCGGTGCTGAAGGGCGGTCTGGGACAGGATGCCGACTCCTCCACGACCGTTATTCATGCGTTTGTTTCCGCCAATTATTTCATGCCGTTGCTGGGCGCGTGGCTGTCGGACAAACTCATCGGCCGCTATTACACGATCCTGTGGGTCTCGCTCTTTTACTGCGCTGGACACGGCGTGCTGGCGTGCAGCGATTTCGCGGGCGGGGTTCACGGCAAACTGATCTGCCTTTACACCGGCCTGGCCTTGATCGCCTTCGGCTCCGGCGGAATCAAACCCTGCGTCGCGGCCTTCATGGGCGACCAGTTCAAACCGGAGCAAGCGCATCTGATGCAGAAGGCTTATGGCGCCTTTTATTGGGCGATCAACTTCGGCTCGTTTTTTTCGTTCCTTGTCATTCCATGGGTCAAAAACCATCACGGCTACAGCGTGGCCTTTGCGGTGCCGGGCATATTAATGGGCATTGCGACTTACATCTTCTGGCTTGGGACAAAGAAATTCGTCCGCGTGCCGCCCGCGCGCGAAACCAGATCGGGCGGTTTCATCCCGGTTTTTTTCAACGCCTACGCCAACCGCGCCAATTCCGGTTTCGGTCCTTTGCTGAATATTTTGACCACGCTGGGCGCGCCGCTTTTCATTGTCGTCGCCCTGACGATGGTGGCGTTCACCGAGATGAATCCGGTCACGCGCGCCATCGGCTGGGCGGCGGTCATCTGCACGGCGCTGTGGTATGCGTCCGTTTTTGTGACAAGTCTGTTGGGAAAGTTTGATCCCGGCGACAAGTTCTGGCAGGCGGCGCAAAAACGTTTCAGCGCAAAAGAAATTTCCGCCGCGCGGTCCGTCAGCCCGATTCTGTTCGTTTTCGCTCTCATTCCCGTCTTTTGGTCGCTTTTTGATCAAACGAATTCAACGTGGGTTTTGCAGGGCGAAAAAATGTTGCGCGTGACGATCCTCGGCCTTGATGTCGGCGCCGAGCAGATGCAATCGATGAATGCGCTCATCGTCATGGTTCTTGTGCCCTTGTTCACCCTGGGAATCTATCCGCGCATCGGAAAATATGCCTCGCCCCTGAGGCGCATGTCCTACGGTATGTTTCTCGCGGCGGTTTCGTATCTTATCGTCGCCGCGCTGCAGAGGCAAATCGAAGCGGGCGCGCAATTGAACATCTTATGGCAGACCGTTCCCTATATCGTTCTGACCGCCGCCGAGGTGCTGATCTCGACCACCGGCCTCGAATTTGCCTTTCGCGAAGCTTCGGCCGAACTTAAAAGCACGATCATGAGCTTTTGGCTGCTAACGGTGACCGTCGGAGATTTGTTCGTGGTGGGGATCACGAAACTGTTTTCCGAATCGGGCGCGGGCAATCACGCCGCGTCCGTGAGCACGAATCGTTTCCTGCTTTACGCCGGGCTGACGTTTGTGGTGGCGCTCTTGTTCAGCGTCATCGCCACCACCTACAAATACCGTGACACGTCGGCGGCGGAAGGAAAATGAACAACCCGCCGGTCATAAGCCCGCTGTCAATAACCGAAACGCGGGACCTGGCGCGGGCCAAATCGCTCCTGGAACGCCGGGGTCTGTCCATGCGGTTGGCCAATTACGTTGGCTCGCCGCTGGAGAAGGGCTTCGCCTTGCTGCCCGGGAACTGGAACAAACTTATCGGCCATGCCGCGCGCGCCGCCTTGCTCAAGGCATTGGGAGTGGCCGTGGCCACGCTCGGACAACGCCAACGCCGCGGCTCGCGTGAGTTCTTTCACAAACTTTTGGCCGGAACTTCCGGCGGCATCGGCGGCGCCTTTGGCCTGGCCGCGTTGCCGGTCGAATTGCCCATCTCCACCGCCATCATGCTCCGCTCCATCGCCGACGTGGCGCGCAGCGAAGGACATGATTTGTCACGCGTCGAAATCAAGCTGGCCTGCCTGGAGGTCTTCGCGCTGGGCGGCAAGGAGGACAACCCGGAGTCGGCCCACAGCGCCTATTGGGCCACGCGCTCGGCCATGAGCCAGGCCATGTCGGAGGCCGCCTTGTATCTGGCGCGGAAGGGCGCGGTCCGCGAAACCGCGCCGGCCATAGCGCGGCTCATCACCCAGATCGCCGCGCGTTTCGGCGTCATTGTTTCGGAGGAAGCCGCGGCCAAAGCCCTGCCGATCCTGGGCGCTGCCGGCGGCGGAATCATCAACGTCATGTTCATCTCCCATTTTCAGGACATGGCGCGCGGGCATTTTATTATCAAACGATTGGAAGCCACGCACGGCCAGGAGCGAATCCGCGCCGCCTATGAACAACTGACGACTCGTGATCCCTCTGATTGACTTGGAGGCTGGTTGGAATATACTACCAGTATATGAGTAAACCGGCGACATTAAGCGAGGAGGCCTACAAAGTGCTGGCGGCCAACCGCAAGCATCCCAAGGAAAGCCTTTCCTCTGTCATCATGCGTTTTGTCCCCCGCCCCATTCGGACGTTTGGCGCTTTGGAAAAGCACCTGGACCAAGTGGACGGCCGATTGCAAGTCGATTGGGAAGCTTTGGAGCGAGTACGCGAGCGCAAACGCAAAGCCAACCATGCTCACTGACACCACCTTTTGGATAGATCTGCTGGGCGAGCGACGCCGCCGACAACCTGGCCCCGCCTCGCGCTTTATCGCCAGGCACCGGCCAGTTCGTTTCCGAGTTTCGGTCATCACATGGGGCGAACTGGCGGAAGGTTTTGCCTCGGTGCATGAGTTGGCTTTGGCGTTGCGTGGGGTGAAACTTCTCTTCCTGCCGCAGCAAGTAGCTTGGGAAGCCAGCCGCATTGCCCGCGAAATCCCCGGTCAACGATTGGGCGAGAACGACAACTGGATCGCGGCCACGGCACGAGTGTGGGGATTGAGGTTGGTTACACGCGACACCGCCTTCGGACGGGTGCCGAAATTAAGCGTGGTGAACTATTAATCAAACCTGCACGTATGGAAACTCCCGTCCTGCCTCCGTTCGATTATCAACCCAAGCCCTATACCGGCCCGTGCGCCGACGAGGTATTGACGTTGCGCCGCCAATTCCTTAATCCCGGCCTGTTCCTCTATTACAAAAAGCCGATGATGCTGGTGGAAGGCAAAGGACCTTACCTCTTCGACGAAAAGGGCCGCCGTTACCTGGATGGTTTGGGCGGCATCGTCACCGTCAGCGTCGGCCATTGTCATCCGCACGTGGTCGAGGCCGCGCGGCTCCAGAACGAAACGTTGCAGCACTCCACCACCATTTATCTCCATCCCAATATCGCCGAATACGCGCAGAAGCTGGCCTCCAAATTGCCGGGTGATTTGAAGGTCTGCTACTTTGTCAACTCCGGCTCGGAAGCCACCGACCTGGCGCTGCTGATGGCCCGCGCCTACACCGGCAATTTCGACGTCATCGCCCTGCGCAATGGTTATCATGGCGGCAACATGTCCGCGATGGGGCTGACCGCCCACAGCACCTGGAAATTCAACGTCCCGCACAACTTCGGCGTCCATCACGCCCTCGCGCCGGACCCCTATCGGGGCCAATGGGGGCGGACCGATCCCGCGGCCGGTAAAAATTATGCCGCCGATGTTAAAGGTTTGATTGACTACGCCACCTCCGGGCGCGTGGCCGGGTTCATCTCCGAGACGATCCAGGGCGTGGGCGGCTGCGTGGTTTTTCCCGACGGCTATCTCCAACACGCTTACGCGCACGTCCGCGCCGCCGGCGGCGTCTGCATCGCCGACGAAGTGCAGACGGGCTTTGGCCGCACCGGCGCGCATTTCTGGGGCTTCGAAACGCAGGGCGTCATTCCCGACATCGTTACGATGGCCAAGGGCATCGGCAACGGCTGCGCGCTCGCGGCGGTGGTGACGACGCCGCAGATCGCCGACTCCCTCACGCAGCGCGTCCATTTCAACACCTTCGGCGGGAACCCCGTGGCCTGCGCCCAAGGCAAAGCCGTCCTGGAAGTGATCGAACGCGAGAACCTCCAAGCCAACTCCCTCCGCGTAGGCGCCCTCATTCTGGCGGGTCTGGAAAAACTGAAGGCCAAGCACAACATCATTGGCGACGTGCGCGGCAAGGGTCTATTGCTCGGACTGGAACTTGTCAAAGACCGCGCCAGCAAAGAACCGGCCAAGGCCGAATGCGCGCAAGTGGTGGAAACCTGCCGCGACCTGGGCCTGCTCGTGGGCAAAGGCGGCTTATGGAGCCACACCATCCGCCTGGCGCCGCCGATGTGTTTAAAAGACGCGGAGGCAGTGTTTCTGCTGGAGGTTCTGGACGCCGCGTTTTCGGCGCTGTAGAATGCACGGCTTACGAAACCAACACGGTGGGGCGAGACTCGGAAGCGGCTTACTGACAGGCCGTTTTTCAACCTTTACGGTACTGGAAAATCAACCTCTCATACTCAGCGTGCGATCCAATCCAAAACCAGTAGGCGGTATCCCCAATGACGTGAGCCAGCACGCGGAAATTGTCATCGACACGCGCACTCCAGACCTTGCCGACTTTTTGAAATGAACTGATGGATGCCGGGGATTCTGTCGCCAGAGATGATAAACTCTGCGCGCACGACGTTGTGTCTCCACTGGCAAAACAGCGAACGCCTGGCGAAATCTAGGAGTTGTCGCAGATTTCATCCGTCGGGCGTGTTCTTCCCTTGGCCACGTCCTCTTCGACCTCCCCTATCAGGGAGTCAAGCGCGCCTGACGCGGAATCCGAAGCGATCTCCTGATCCCACTTGCGATTTCGCTCGACAGCGATCCATCGCTCTATTTCAACAAACTCCCGTTCCGAAAGTTTGGCAATGGCCTGTTCGATCTCGGCAACAGAACTCATAATACAGACTATGCCCATTGTCGGAGACAAACTCAAGTTTTTTGCAAATCCCAAGTCGCCAACGGCCCCGGTTGCGTTTATGTTCGCTGTCATGAATTGGTTGCCGTTTGAGCCGCCGCCGCCGTATCGGCCGCGCGCGTTTGTGCCGCGGAATATCGACCTGGGGGATTGGAACCAGGTCGAACCGTTATTTGACAGACTGGAAGCCGCCGCCGCCGCGGCTCGCGCGCCGGCTGAATTGGAACGCTGGCTCCTGGACGGCGGCGAGTTGTCGGCCGCGCTGGATGAGGAGTCCTCCCGGCGCTACATCGCCATGACCTGCCACACCGACAACCCAGAGACGGAAAAGGCCTACCTGCATTTCATCCAGGAGATCGAGCCTCGCCTCAAACCCCGGCAGTTCAAGCTGGAGCGGCTTTTCCTGGAGCATCCGGCGCGGACGGGGCTGGCGCGGGATAGATATTTTGTCTTCAACCGAAGCACGCAAACTCACGCCGATCTGTTCCGCCCGGAAAACGTGCCGCTGGAAACCGAGGAGGCCAGGCTGGCCCAACAATACCAAAAACTGACCGGCTCATTGACGGTCACGTTCCGCGGCCAGGAACGAACCCTGGTGCAAATGGGCCGTTTCCTTGAGGAAACGGAGCGCCCTTTGCGGCAGGAGGCGTGGGAGTTGACCGCCCATCGCCGTTTGCAGGAAGCGGAGCGCATCGAGGACCTTTTTGAGTCGCTGCTCAAGTTGCGCGAACAAATCGCCGCCAACGCCGGTTTCCCCAATTATCTGCAATACGCCTTCAAGGCCCTGGGGCGCTTCGATTATTCACCGGAAGATTGCCGCCAATTTCACCACGCCACGGAAACGGAAGTCATGCCCGTGCTGCGCCAATTGCAGACGCGCCGGCGCGAAAAGCTGGGCCTGGAATCGTTGCGGCCCTGGGACCTCTCGGTCGATCCCTCCAACCAGCCGCCCTTGCGGCCCTTCGACAAAGTGGAAACCCTGCTGGCCCGCGCGCAGGAAATTTTCGGGCAATTGGACAGCGGGCTGGCGCGGAATTTTCGCCTTATGCGCGAAAACCGTTTGCTTGATTTGGAAAACCGCAAAGGCAAAGCTCCCGGCGGCTACCAATCCACCCTGGCCGAAGCCCGTCTGCCCTTCATCTTCATGAATGCCGTCGGCATGCAGCGCGACGTGGAAACGATCCTGCACGAGGCCGGCCACGCCTTCCACGCCCTGGCCGCGCGCGAGGAAAATCTGCACGCCTACCGCGGCGCGCCAATTGAATTTTGCGAGGTCGCCTCGATGAGCATGGAATTGCTCGGCAACCAATACCTGGAAAAATTCTACCCGCCCGCCGAGGCGCGGCGCGCGCGGCGCCAGCATCTCAAGGGCATCGTGGAGCTTTTCCCCTGGATCGCGACGGTGGACGCGTTTCAGCATTGGATTTATTCCCATCCCGGCCACGCCCGGGCCGAACGGCAGCGGGCCTGGCTGGAATTGATGGATCGTTTCGGCGGCGAGGTGGATTGGAGCGGGCACGAAAAAGCGCGCGCCAACCTTTGGCACCGCCAACTGCACATTTTTCTGCATCCGTTCTATTACGTGGAATACGGGATTGCCCAACTCGGCGCCTTGCAGGTGTGGAGTAATTCCAAGAAAGACCCGGCGCGCGCCTTGGAAGCCTATCATCGCGGCTTGGCTCTGGGCGGATCGCGTCCGTTGCCGGCGCTGTTTGAAGCGGCGGGTTGCCGTTTCGATTTCAGCCGGGAAACCGTCCAGCCACTGCTGCGATTAGTCCAGAGCGAGCTGGCCGGTTTGGGCGATTAGGCGGATCGAGGGGATCATGTCCAAGATGTTGAAATCGTCGGGAGGGATCGGCGCGGCCACCTTGACCAGCCGCGTGCTGGGGCTGGTGCGCGAACAGGTTTATGCCGCGTTCATGGGCACGACCACCGTTTACAGCGCGTTCGTTTATGCGTTCACGGTGCCCAATCTCTTTCGCCGCCTTTTGGGCGAAGGCGCCTTGACCGCCGCCTTCATCCCCATCTTCAAAGCCAAGGAAAAAAACGAAGGCCAGGAATCCATGTGGCGGGCGGCCAACGCGGTGCTTTCCGGTTTGATCGCCGTGTCCAGCGCGATTGTGCTGGCGGCCATGGTCGTGATCGGAGTGTTGCTGGCCCTGGGATGGTGGCAACCGGATACGCGGCTGATGCTGCAATTGATGGCGCTGATGTTTCCTTACATGGCGCTGGCCTGCGTGGGCGCGGTTTTCATCGGCATGCTCAACGCGCGCGGCCATTTCTTCATTCCGGCTCTGGGCGCGGCCATCTTGAACGTGGTCATGATCGCTTCGGTCTGGTTCCTTGCGCCGCTGATGGGAAAAACACTTGACACACGGATTTTCGCCCTGGCCATTGGCGTGCTGGCGGCGGGAGTGGCGCAGGCCCTGTTCCAGCTTCCCACGCTGCGCCGCGAAGGCTTCCGTTACCAGTGGGTTTCGCCCTGGCGTGATCCCACCGTGCGCGAAGTGGTGACCAAGATGATTCCCAGCGCCATCGGTGTGGCGGCGTTCCAGATCAACGTCATGCTCACGCAAGGATTGGCTTTCGGCGAAAACAAACTCATCGTCGGCCAATTCGCCTACGCGGTGCGGCTGATGGAATTGCCGCAAGGCGTCTTTGGCCTCTCGCTGGCGACCTTTTTGCTGCCGACCTTGACGGGGCTGGCGCTGGAAAAGAACTTTGCCCAGTTCCGGACCACGCTGCGGCAGGCGGCCGGCCACATCATCTTCATTAACCTCCTGGCCTCGGTGCTGCTTTTCACCCTGGCCGCGCCGATCATCCGATTGCTCTTTGAGCGCGGAAGATTTGACGCTTACTCGACGGAGCAAGTCAGTTTCGCGCTGGTGTGCCTTGTGCCGGGGCTGGTGTCATTTTCGTTGGTAAACATTTTCGCGCGCGCTTTTTACGCCGTGGGGGACCTGATAACGCCGATGAAAGTCAGCGTGTTTTGCCTGGCGATCAATCTGCTTTTGGCGGCCACGATGCTCTTTGCCTTTCATTTGGGGTCGGGCGCGCTGGGATTGGCCAACACGGTCAGCGCGGCCTGCAATCTTTTCCTGCTGGTCTTCGCCTTGCGCAAGAAACTGCGCGCGCTGGAAATGAAAGAATTGGTGGATCAATTGCCGTTGCTGGCCGCCGCCGGCCTGGCCGCCGCCCTGGTGTCATGGCGTGGGCGGCTTCTTTGCCAGGCTCATTTCGGCCACGCCACCCTGCTCCCGCGCCTGGGCGAAGTTTTCCTGCCCATGACCGCCGCCACCGTCATCTACTTCGCCCTTTGCTGGTGGATGAACATCACCTCCGCGCGCGAGATGTTCGGCCTGCTCGTCGTGCGATTGAATCGCTCCCAGGACACTCTCCCCCGGTAAAACCGGTGCGACGGACTTTCGCAATGGTTCCTACTTTATTACATTGACGGACTTTTATGTCTATGTCAGATTATATGCCATGAAAGCGACATCGCACACCAACGCTGTTTGGTTCACCACCAAGGGCCAGGTCGTCATTCCCGCGTGGCTGCGCCGACAATTTCACATTGAGGATGGCACCAGGGCCGTGGTGGAGGCCACGCCCGACGGCATCCTGCTCAAGCCCGTCACCAGCTGGGCGATTGAGCGCGGCTGTGGCCTATTCAAGCGCAAGCCGGGCGGCAAGCCGTTGGCGGAGGAATGGGCGGAGCACAAGCGCCAGGAGCGGGAACTGGAGGACCATTAACATGGCCGCCGCCGTTCTGGATTCATTCGCCCTGCTGGCTTTCTTCCGAGGCGCGGACGCCGCCGTCCAAGTCAAGGATTTGCTGCGCAAGGCCGCCAGCGCCGACCATCCGCTGCAGATGACCGAGGTGAACTACGCCGAGGTGAAATACATCCTTCTCAAAAAGTACGGCGCAGATGCCTGGAAACAGGCCGCTGACATCCTGCCCAGTCTCCCTATCGAATTCCACCCCGCCGACCGGCGGTTGGCGGACGTGGCCGCCGATTTCAAGGCCCGCCACAAGATCAGCCTTGCCGACGCCTTCGCCGCTGCACTGGCCAAAGACCTTAAAACCGAACTGATCACCGGCGACCTCGAATTCAAGCCGCTGGAAAAGGAAATTAAAATCAACTGGCTTTCAAAATGACGTGCTGCGCCTGCTGCCCGCCAACCGCAATCGCCATGTGACCGCGATGCCTTTGCCTGAGATTTCCTGTCCGGTTTTCGCGCCGGCGGTTACTCTTTGGTAAAGTGAATGATTCGAGCGACCATCTGCTGCTGCAGGATTACGTCAAAAACCGGCCGGAGGCGGCGTTTGCCGAATTCTGTTCAATTGAATGATACAAATGCCAGTGTAGGGCCGACTTTGGACGTCATCGCCTCTTTTTCGACGAACGACTCGACGTTTAATTTTCAGTGCATAGTCCGATTAAACGAGTTAATCGGCGATCCGCATCAACCCCAGCTACTCGCGTCAACGGGCGCTTTCGGGCGCAATGGTATGCCGCGCGGCCTAACGACGGTCTGGAAACAGCAACTTCCCGCCGGCGCCTGGCTGCCTGATTACACAAACACGTCCACACTGCCGCGAAGCCTCGTTATAATGGTGACGCCGGAAGTAATCGATTCCACCGGTAATCCGTTACCTCCGTAGCCCGTCTATCCGCCTTCCCTCCCAATCTTAATCTTGAATCTTGCGGCGTTCGTGGACACACTGCTCCGCAGATGGCTCAACCACCACCGCAAGTCCTGGAATTGATCCAGCGGTTCGACCGCAACCGCGAAGCCTACCGCTCGCCCCATTACAACGAAACGCAGCTCCGCCGCGAATTCCTTGATCCGTTCTTCAAAGCCCTCGGCTGGGACATCGACAACGAACAGGGCTACGCGGAAGCCTACAAGGACGTCGTCCACGAAGACGCCATCAAAGTCGGTGAGGGCACCAAGGCGCCCGACTACTGCTTCCGCGTCGGCGGCGCGCGCAAATTCTTCCTCGAAGCCAAACGGCCTTCGGTTGATATCAAAAACGACGCCAGTCCCGCCTTCCAACTGCGCCGCTACGCCTGGACGGTCAAGCTCTCGCTCAGTGTTCTCAGCGATTTTGAAGAATTGGCGGTGTACGACTGCCGGATCAAGCCGGACCATCAACACAGCGCCGCCATTGGCCGCGTTCTTTACATTCCATACACCGACTACGCCCGGCGCTGGGATGAAATCGCGGGCGTTTTCTCGCGCGACGCGGTTCTGAAGGGTTCCTTCGACACATTCGCCGAATCGAACAAGGCCAAGGGCGGAACCGCCGACGTGGATGACGAGTTCCTCAAAACCATCGAAACCTGGCGCGCCGAGCTTGCCCGAAACCTCGCCCTCCGCAACCCAGGACTCTCCCAGCGCGAACTCAACTTCGCTGTCCAACGCATTATCGACCGCATCATTTTCCTCCGCATCTGCGAAGGCCGCGGCCTCGAAGACTATGGACGCCTCCGCGCCCTCATCAACGGCGACCGCATCTATCCCCGGCTTGGCCAGGTTTTCGAGGAGGCGGACATGCGCTACAACTCCGGCTTGTTCCACTTCAAACCCGAAAAAGACCGCCATGAAGCCCCGGACGAAATGACGCTGGCTCTGGACGTGGATGACAAGCTGCTGCGCGAGATGATCAAGGGTCTTTATTACCCCGAGTCACCTTACGTTTTCTCGGCGCTCCGGGCGGACATCCTCGGCCAGGTGTACGAGCAGTTCCTCGGCAAGGTCATCCGTCTCACCGAAGGCCACCGCGCCGTCGTGGAGGAGAAACCGGAGGTCAAGAAGGCGGGAGGTGTTTACTACACCCCGACATACATTGTTGACTACATCGTCCAAACCACCATCGGCCACCTGCTCGAAGGCAAATCCCCAAAACAGGCCGCCAAGCTCAAAATCCTCGATCCGGCCTGCGGATCCGGCTCCTTTCTGATAGGAGCCTACGAGTTCCTCCTTAATTGGCACCGTGACTTTTACGCCCAGCACGAACCCGCCAAGTGGGCCAAAGGCCCAAATCCGGCCCTCGTCCAAGTCGGCGCGGACAAATGGAAACTGACCATGGCCGAGCGCAAACGCATTCTTTTGGACAACATTTTTGGCGTGGACATCGACAGCCAGGCTGTCGAGACGACCAAACTCTCGCTGCTGCTCAAAGTCCTGGAAGGGGAAACCCAGCAAAGCCTGCAGCCGCTCTTGCGCATCTTCCACCAACGCGCCCTGCCGGACCTGGGCGAAAACATCAAATGCGGCAACTCCCTCATCGGCCCTGACTTCTACCAGCAAGCGCAAATGACTTTGCTCGACGAAGAAGATCGCTATCGCCTCAACGTGTTCGACTGGCAGGCCGAATTTCCACAAATCTTCCGGCGCAGGATTTCATCAGACGAGCTGCATGAATCGCCTGTCCCGCCGCTGGACTTCATGATGCCCGGCGCGCCCCTGCATGGCCCCTACGCCTACAAGAAAATAAGAGCCCCAAAGACTCCGACAGTTCCCGTCTCTCTTGAGCCTGAGTGGGAGGGCGGCTTTGACGCCGTCATCGGCAATCCGCCCTACGTCCGAATCCAGGGTTTCCCTGCCGATCAAATCCAATACCTGACGACGCACTATCGCTCCGCGACCGGGAATTGTGACCTTTACGTCAGCTTCATAGAACGCAGCCTCAACCTGTTGAACCAAGGCGGACTTCTCGGTGTCATCGCCCCGAATAAGTTCTTCAGGACTGATTACGGAAAAGGACTCCGGGGCCTGCTTGCCAGCCGGCGGGCTGTCATGCGTATTGTTGACTTCGGGGCCAATCAGGTCTTCGCCGCCACTACCTACACTTGTCTTCTATTCCTCCAAAAGAGGGCCTCCGAGTCTTTTGAATACTCGAAGAGCACGGCAGACCGGACGGCGCTGCAAAACGCCATCTTCTCCAACCGTGACAGCAATACGCTTGAATCCAACTCCTGGACTTTTGAGAGCCGCGAAACCGCGTCGCTCCTGGCCAAGCTGGAGAAGGACACAACGCGTCTCCTCGATCTCCCCGCCGACATGGGCCGCGGCAGCAGCACCGGTGATGACAATGTCTTTGTATTTAAGACCGGCACTCTGAGAATCGAGAAGGGAGTGGTGCGCGAACCGCTCTTCGCCAGCGATTTTGGCCGCTATCGATTCGCGCCGAGCGGAGAATGGAGAGTGATCTTTCCATACTACGCTGGCGAGGACGGAGCTTACCACTTGTATAGCGAGCAGGAGATCAGAACCAAATTCCCGCTCGCGTTCGCGTATCTTCGCGACAATCAACCAGCCCTCAGACGCCGCAAGCAGTACAAAGAGTGGTTCGGCTACAGTGCGCCACGTAATTTGGAACTGCACGACCGGGCGCAAATCGCGGTTCCACTCCTTGCCAACGGCGGCTTGTTCGCGTCGATCCCGCAAACCAAACGCGGAAGCCTTTGCCCGATGGCCAGCGGCGGTTTTACGATCACCATCTCAAAAGAATGCCCTCTAAAACCGGACTATCTCCTCGGCCTGCTCAATTCAAAGCTCCTGTTTTGGCGGCTTAGCACCCTCAGCAACATTTTCCGAGGAGGCTGGATTACTTGCACCAAACAGTACTTTGGCCAATTGCCTATCCGCAACATCGACTTCTGCTTCTCCGCCGACAAATCCCGCCACGACCAAATTGTTCATCTTGTGCAACAGATGCTCACCTTGCGTGAACGCCGCTCCGCCGCCAAAACCCCGCAGGAGCAGACCGCCCTGGAGCGCCAGATTTCCGCCACCAACACGCAAATCGACCGCCTGGTCTATGATCTTTATGGCCTGACCGAGGCCGAAATCAAAATCGTGGAGGAAGCCACCGCATCCTAGCCATTTCCCGATCCCAGGTGTGGTTATTTGACGCGAAATCGGTTTGGCACTACGTTCTTCCGGCCTTGGCCTGATGGCTGGCCCTGAATGAATGGCATAAAACACGCTGTTTTACTCGTTAGCGGACTGTTCTGCGCAAGTCATCTTTGGGCGGCGGAGTACTATGTCGCCGCTGACGCCAAATCCTCGGGTAATGGCTCCTGGAGTCGCCCGTGGAAGTTGCAAAAAGCCTTGAAGAGCGGGCGCCTGCGTTCAGGCGACACCGTCTGGGTGCGAGGGGGGACATATTCCGGCGCATTTGCCGCCACTGTCGATGGCGGACGAAAAGCTCCGATCATCTTCCGCAATTTCAATCACGAGGAGGCAATTGTTGACGGGAGCCTGGACACCAGAGATGGATTCGGCGATTACCTGTGGCTTTGGGGCTTGGAATTCATCGATTCTCAAAAGACGAATCATCCCGCGCCTTATGGCAGCATTGGAATGAATGGCATTGGGGATGCGGTCATCAACTGCCTCATTCACGATTGCTGCATCGGGATTGGTCCGCACGGGCCGGCCCTGGTTTATGGCAATATTTTGTGGAATTGCGGCAAGGACTCGGGCTTGGAACATGGCATGTATCTGCAAAATGAACTTTCCTTTCCGCCAAAAATTGTCCAGGACAACCTGATTGGAAGGTCCTCCGGTTTTGGCATTCAGGCCTACGGCAGCGCGGCCAATTTCTACTCCATGCGCTTTCTCAACAACGCCCTTTGGGAAAATGGCAAGTACGACATCCTTCTGGGAGGCACCGAGCCGGTTATTGATTGTCAATTGATCAGCAATGACTGCTGCTCTTTTGATGGCAGCGGCGGCATTGAGCTGGGATATAAGAAGCTCAACAAAAATGCCATTGTCACGGACAACTACCTGTGCGGCGCGACGGCTTTTAAGCTCAGGCAGCCATTCAAACAACTCACTTTCAGCAACAACATCCTGTTCAGCCCGCAAGGTTACGCTGTTGATGCCGGCGGGCTGACCGGCATTTTGGGCGACATCAAGTGGGATTACAACAAGTACTACAAAACGCAATTTTCCGGCGGCGGCAATTACTATTGCAGCCTTTATACCAACACATTTCTTGGGCCGGGATGGACCCGTGCGACGGGGTTCGACGCCCACAGTTTTTTTGACTCCACCGGCTATCCTCTGGTTGGGCATGGCCCGCCGGATATGGTGGTGGTTCGCCCGAATGCCTATGAACCGAAACGGGGCCATGTCATTATCTGGAATTTTTCAGGATCGAACAACGTCCCTGTTGACGTGTCCTCCATTCTCTCGCCGGGCGACCACTACGTTGTCCGCAGCGCGTTGAACTATTTTGCCGGGCCGCTTCTCTCCAACGTGTATGCCGGGGGAATGATAAGCCTGCCCATGACAAATCAAACGCTGGCTCCATTTCTCTATTATAATAACCCCCGCCCCTGCGCCAATATAACGAGCAATTTCAACGCTTTTGTCGTGATGGGTTTGACGGCAAACGACGCCCCCGATTCGCCGGTACAGGCCGCTTCCGCCGCGCCGCTCGATTCTCGAATAAAGCTCTCCAGCGCGCCAAGCGTCGCCTATCCTGCGCCCGGTTGGTGGATCATGCCGTAGGTTATAGAAGTATTTGTTCCCCGCTTCGATTCCGCCAGATCCCGGCAATCCCGCGGGCTTTGCATTTGCCCGGCTTCGGCGTATGCTGACGGGATGCACTCGTTGCATAATTGATACTTATGGCCAAGGAATTCATCAGAATTGGCGGCGCGCGCCAGCACAATCTGAAAAACCTCAGCCTCACCATTCCGCGTGACAAATTGGTCGTCATCACCGGGTTGAGCGGCTCGGGCAAGTCGTCCCTGGCTTTCGACACCATCTACGCCGAGGGCCAGCGCAAATACGTCGAGTCCCTCTCAGCCTACGCCCGCCAGTTTTTGGACCAGATGGAAAAACCGGATGTCGATTTTATCGAGGGCCTTTCTCCCGCCATCGCCATTGAACAGCGCGTTTCGGGCGCGAATCCGCGCTCCATTATCGCCACCACGACCGAAATTTACGATTACCTGCGCCTGCTCTTTGCCAACGTCGGCCAGCCCCATTGCCCCGTCAGCGGCCAGCCCATCAGCCGCCAGACCACCAGCGACATCGTTGATAAAATCCTGGCCCTGCCGCCCAAAACGCGCGTCGTCCTGCTGGCACCCGTCATTGTCAAACAGAAGGGGGAATTCCGCGATGTTATCGAGCGCCTGGCGCGCGAGGGTTTCGTCCGCGCCCGCGTCGATGGCGAGGCCGTGGAGCTGGGCAACAACGTCCGGATCAAACTCGATCCCAAACAGCGCCACACCATCGAGGCGGTGGTGGATCGCCTGGTGATTGACGACAAGGTGCGGATTCGTTTGAGCGACTCCGTCGAAACGGCGCTCAAATGGGGCGACGGCCGGCTGGCGCTTTTGCGCCAATCCGGCGACACGCCGGCGGGGAACAATCTTTGGGAGGAGACGGTGTATTCGAACCGCAATTTCAGCCCCGCCACCGGGCAGAGTTACGATCCCCCGACGCCGAAACATTTTTCCTTCAATTCGCCCCTGGGAGCCTGTCCTGTTTGCCACGGCTTGGGGCAGAAGCTGGTTTTCGACGAGCATTTGATCGTGCCCGATCCGGAACGATCGCTGGAAAAGGGGGCGGTGCTGCCTTGGCGGCGCGGGGCCAAGCGCCTGCTGGTCCATTACAAGACGCTCCTGCGCGGCATGGCCCAGCACGCCGGCCAAAGCCTGGAAACGCCGTGGAAAGACCTGCCGGAGGACTTCCGGCGCAAATTGCTCCACGGCGCCGGGACGGAGGAGATTCCTTTCACCTTTTTGCGCGCCGGCAAAATCAGCCACGTTCAAAGAACCTTTGAAGGAATCATCCCGAACCTGCAACGCCTCTACCTCGAAAGCGAGAGCGAGTTCACCAAGAACCGGCTGACCGCCTTCATGAATCCCCAACCGTGCGACGCCTGCGCCGGGCGGCGCCTTAAACCGGAGATTCTGGCCGTGACCTTGGGCGGCCCGGTGCCCGGCCGCGTCATCCCCGGCCATTCCATCATGGACGTTTGCGCGCTCTCCGTGGAGCAGGCCGGCGCCTTCTTTGAACACTTAGTCTTGACAGATTTCCAGCGGAAAATCGCGGCCGAGCTGATCAAGGAGATACGCGCGCGCCTGGGCTTTCTGAAAAACGTGGGCCTTGCTTATCTGACGCTGGACCGCGAAAGCGGCACCTTGAGCGGCGGCGAAGCCCAGCGCATCCGTTTGGCCACGCAGATCGGCGCCGGCCTGGTGGGTGTCCTTTATATTCTGGACGAGCCGAGCATCGGCCTGCACCAGCGCGACAACGACCGTTTGCTCGCCACCCTGGAAGGATTGCGCGACCTGGGCAATTCCGTGCTGGTGGTCGAGCATGACGAAGACACCATCCGCCGCGCCGATTACGTGTTGGATCTCGGCCCCGGCGCCGGCGTGCGCGGCGGCGAACTGGTGGCCGCCGGAACCGTGGCCGACCTGGAGGCCAATCCCCGCTCGCTAACCGGCCAATATCTCAAAGGCGATCTCAAAATCCCCGTCCCCAAAACCCGTCTCAAAGCCTCCGCCGACCGCGGCTGGCTGCAAGTCCTGGGCGCGACGGAAAATAATTTGAAAAACATCGACGCCCGCATCCCCCTGGGCGCGTTCACGGCGGTCACCGGCGTCAGCGGTTCGGGCAAAAGCACGCTGGTCGATGACATTTTGCGGCGGGCCTTATTCCGCAAATTTTACGGTTCCAAGGAGCAACCCGGAAAACACCGGCTCCTCCGCGGATTTGAAACGCTGGACAAAGTCATCGTCATTGACCAGACCCCCATTGGGCGGACCCCGCGCAGCAACCCCGCCACTTACACCGGCATGTTCAACCAAATCCGGGATTTGTTCGCCCGCTTGCCGGCCGCGAAAATCCGCGGCTACGAAGCCGGGCGTTTCAGCTTCAACGTCAAGGGCGGCCGCTGTGAGAAATGCCAGGGCGACGGCTTGATCAAGATTGAAATGCACTTCCTGCCGCCAGTTTATGTGACATGCGAAGCCTGCGACGGCCGCCGTTACAACCGCGAGACGCTGGAAATTCATTACAAAGGAATGAACATCGCCGACGTGCTGGACATGACGGTGGATGAGGCGGTCACTTTTTTCCGCGCCGTGCCCAAGATTTACGAACCGTGCCTGACCCTGGCGGAGGTTGGATTGGGCTACGTGCGCCTGGGGCAATCCGGCACCACCCTTAGCGGCGGGGAGGCCCAAAGGGTCAAGCTGGCGGGCGAACTGGGCCGCAAAGCCACCGGCCACACGCTCTACATTTTGGACGAGCCGACCACCGGCCTGCATTTCCACGACGTGGCCAAGCTGCTGGACGTTTTGTTCAAACTGCGCAACGCCGGCAACACGCTGCTCATCATCGAGCACAATCTGGACGTGATCAAGACGGCGGATTGGGTCATTGATTTGGGGCCGGAAGGCGGCGAAGGCGGCGGACGCATCGTGGCCGAAGGCCCGCCGGAAAAGATCGCGCGCACCCCGGAAAGCTACACCGGCCAATGCCTCCAGCGAATTCTCTTCCCGGAAATGAAAATATAATTCAAAACATAAATACGCGTCGTTTATTGCGGATAATCTGCAATAATCGCTTTACTTTTAGTGTTATACTCGTAAGCTGTTTCTATGTTAATCGAGTTTAAGGTCACGAACTTCCGGTCGATCCGTGAGGAGCAGAAGTTCAGCCTCGTAGCCGCGAACACGGACAAGGATTTGCCTAGCTGCGTGATTGATCGCGAATTACCGGGACTGACAGGTGTTAAATTCCTCAAAGGCGCAGCGATTTACGGTGCGAACGCCTCTGGAAAATCAAACGTTCTGGCGGCCGTCAGGTATGTGTCCGATTTCATCGAGCATTCTGCCACAAAGATTCAGCCGGGAGATGAGACCGGGGCGGAACCGTTCAAGCTGGACAAGGCATCGGCCACAAAGCCGTCCGAGTTTGAGATAACGTTTGTGGCCGATAGTGTGCGCTTCGTATTTGGATTTGCCGCGACGCCGAAACGAGTGGTCGAGGAATATTTGGTCGCTTATCCGAAGGGCGTGCCGCAAAGTTGGTACCACCGCACATTCAATTCGACCACCCGACGTTATGATTGGGCAAAGCCCTCGACGGCATTTAAGCAAGATAAGAGCCTTCAAGACAAGACGCGAGAGAATTCGCTGTTCCTTTCGGTTGGGCCGCAATTCAACCACACACAACTAACGCCGGTTTTCAATTGGTTCAAAAGCGGCGTGCGCTTTATCCGCTTGGGTGCAGAAAGCCGATTACACCCCGGCTTTACTGCCGAATTGATCAGAAAGCGGACGCACCACGACCATATAATGAACTTGCTCCGAAGCGCTGATATCGGAGTGGCTGACGCAAAGGTGGATGTAAAAGAACTAACAATTGAGGAATTGAGACAACAAGTTCCTCCTCCCATACTCGCTATGTTAGAAAAAGACGATGGACTGATGCAGTTCAAGAAGTTTAAGAGCGTGGAGATCAATCTGAGCCATAAGTCTGAGGGAATTGAACCGATCGCTCTTGACTTCGAAAAGGAGGAATCTGCTGGAACTCGTTGGTTTTTTGCGCTGATCGGTCCGTGGACTGACATTCTCGAAAATGGCTACACCGCATTCATTGACGAAATCGAAACGAGCTTGCATCCGGTTTTAGTGAAGGAGCTTTTGAAACTGCTATTCTGCAGCAAGAACAACCCCAAAGGCGCGCAAGTTGTTTTCACGACCCACAACCCGGTCCTCCTAGACAGCACGATTATGCGTCGAGATCAGGTGTGGTTCACAGAGAAGTCCCCGATCGGCGCGACGCATCTTTACCCGTTGACTGATTATCAACCACGAAAGGATGAGGCGTTAGCGAAAGGATACCTAGCCGGACGGTATGGAGCGATTCCGTTCTTGCCGGAAGGTTTGAGGCTGTGAGTCGCCAACGCTCATTTGCGCGCCTTTTCCTCCTTCCACCTTCCTCCCTTCAAAAAATGCCTGTTTCGCAGTTGATATTTGGCCGGGTTCTTGATTAGCCTTGGCCTCCGTATGAGTAAATTGAGCGTCAACGAACTGAACGTCACCAACCAGCGCGTCCTGGTGCGCGTCGATTTCAACGTCCCGATGGAGGAAAAGGACGGCAAAATGGTCATCAACGATGCCACCCGCATCAAGGAAACCCTCCCCACCTTGCGCCTCCTGGTGGAAAAGGGCGCCAAAACCATCCTGGCCGCCCATCTTGGCCGCCCCAAGGGCAAACCCGAGCCGTCCATGTCCCTCCGCCCCGTGGCCGCGAAACTTTCCGAAATGCTCGGCCGCCCGGTCGCCTTTGCCGGCGATTGCATCGGCGAAACCGCTGAAAAAGCCGTCGCTGCCCTCAAACCCGGCGATGTGTTGCTGCTGGAAAACGTCCGCTATTACGACCAGGAAGAAGCCAATGACCCGGCTTTCGCCGAAAAATTGGCCCGCCTGGCCGACCTCTACGTTAACGACGCCTTTGGCGCCGCCCATCGCGCTCACGCCTCGACCGAAGGCGTGGCCCGCGTCATCGCCCGGCGCGGCGGCAAATGCGCGGCCGGCCTGCTCATGGAGCGGGAACTGCAATACCTCGGCCGCGAACTGGAACATCCCGCGCGCCCGTTCGTCGTCATTCTCGGCGGCGCCAAAGTTTCCGACAAAATCAAAGTCATCGACCGCCTGCTCGACAAAGCGGACACCATTTTGATCGGCGGCGCGATGGCCTACACTTTCAAACTCGCGCAGGGCTTCAAGGTCGGCAAATCCCTTTCCGAACCGGACAAGCAAGACGTGGCCCGCGCCGCCATCGAAAAGGCCAAAAAGCGAAACGTCCAATTCCTGCTGCCCTCGGACAATATCATCGGCACGCCCGTTGACACCGGCAAACTCAACAAAAAAGGCAAGCCGGTCCTCGACATTCAAAACCCGCAGACTTGCCAAGGCCCGGATATTCCCGCCGAAACGGAAGGGTTGGACATTGGACCCGAGACGGCCCGGCGTTTCTGCGACGTCATCCTGCAGGCCAAGACGATTATTTGGAACGGCCCGATGGGCATGTTTGAAGACAAGCGATTTGCCGAAGGCACCAACGCCGTCGCCCGCGCCGTCGCGGAAGCGACCGCCAAGCACGGCGCCAAGAGCATCATCGGCGGCGGCGACAGCGTCAAAGCGCTCAACAAAGCCGGCCTTGGCGACAAGGTCACCTTTATGAGCACGGGCGGCGGAGCCAGCCTGGAATTTTTAGAAGGCCGCGTTTTGCCCGGAGTGGCAGCGCTATCCGACATATCCTCATGAACAAAGAACGAAAACTCATTATCGCCGGCAACTGGAAGATGAACAAAACCGCGGCCGAGGCCCTCGCCTTGGTCAAGGCCCTTAAAGTTGAATTAGCCAATATCAGGGAAATCGACGTGGTGGTTTGCCCGCCCTTCACCGCCCTGGCCGATGTTTCCAAAGAGGTGCTGGAAAGCGCCATCCGCTTGGGCGCGCAAAACATGAGCGAGCACAACGACGGCGCCTACACCGGCGAGATCGCCGCTGGCATGCTCAAGGAATTCTCCGTCCGCTACGTCATCCTCGGCCATTCCGAACGCCGCCAGTACCAGAAGGAAAGCGACGAATTGATTTCCCAGAAAGCCCGCGCCGCCCACGCCGCCGCTCTTCGCCCCATTGTCTGCGTCGGGGAAACCCTGGCCCAACGCGAAGGCGGCCTGATGGAAAAAGTGTTGGAAACGCAAGTCCGTGGCAGCCTGGCCGGATTGTCCCCCGCCCAAATGGACGAAACCGTCATCGCCTACGAACCGGTCTGGGCCATCGGCACCGGCCGCAACGCCACCAGCGCCCAGGCGCAGGAAACGCACGCCTTCATCCGCAAATTGCTGGCCGGCCTGTTCGGCGAGCCTGTGGCCCGGCGCGTGCGCATTCAATACGGCGGCAGCGTCAAACCCTCCAACGCCCGCGAATTAATGGAGCAGCCGGACGTGGACGGCGCCCTGGTCGGCGGAGCATCGCTGGACGCGCGCAGTTTTTCTGATATAATCAAAAACTCGATTTAACGAGACGACATGAACATACTATACATATTCTTGACAGTCCTGATGTTTCTGGACTGCGTGGTGCTGATCTTTTTGGTGCTCTTGCAGTTGCCCAAGAAGGAAGCGGGGGCCGGCATGGCATTCGGCGGCGCGGCCACCGACGCTCTTTTTGGGGCCGGTTCGGGCAACATGCTGACCAACATCACCAAGTACGTCGCCGGCATCTTTTTTGGGCTGGCCATTCTGATGGCCATCATAGCCTCCAAACAACCCAAGAGCAGCGCCGCCTCCCTGACGGAAAAACTGACCCAGAGCGCCGCCGTGCCTGCAACCCAGTCCGCTCCGCCGGCGGCCGCCCCGGCCACCGCGCCGCCCTCCGGCGGATTCCTGCACTTGTCCAACGCCGCCGCGCCTCCGGTCAAAGCGGAATCCCCGGCCCCCGCTCCCGCGAAAACAAATAAGTAAGGATGCCACCCAGATGCTGGTAGGGCGGCGCTGCCGCGCCGCCCAAATATTCAGAGAAATAATCGACGGGATTCGAATCTAAACAAACTCGTTGATCAGGTTCTCCAGGAATTCCTGGCGTCCGCTGCCGTTGGCGTCCGGCTCGCCCTTCTTGAGCATGTAATTCTCCAACGCTTCGAAACCGCTCTGGCCCGTTTCAATGGCCTTGCCGATGCCGCTGTCCCATGAATTGTAACGCTGCCGCACAAACTCCGCCAAACGCCCGTCTTTGCGGATGGCGGCCGCGATCTTAAGTCCGCGCGCGAATGCGTCCATCCCGCCAATGTGCGCGTAAAACAGATCGATGGCCTCGAAACTCTCCCGCCGCACTTTGGCGTCGAAATTCAAGCCGCCGGTGGTCAGGCCCCCCGCGTTCAAAATGGAGAGCATGCACTGCGTAGTCGTGTAGATGTCGGTCGGAAATTGGTCCGTGTCCCAGCCTAGCATCAAGTCCCCCGTGTTGGCATCGACGGAGCCAAGCGCGCCTGCGGCCGCGGCCACTTCCAACTCATGCTGCATGGTGTGGCCCGCCAGAGTGGCGTGGTTGGTTTCCAGGTTGAGTTTCAGATCGCCCAGCAAATTGTATTCCCGCAAGAAATTCAGGCAGGCGGCCGCGTCCGAATCGTATTGATGTTTGGTCGGCTCCTTGGGCTTTGGCTCGATATAGAACTGCCCTTTGAAGCCGATTTTCTTTTTGTAATCGACCGCCATGTGGAGGAAGGCCGCCAAGTGCTCCAATTCGCGTTTCAGGTTGGTATTGAGCAACGTGGAGTAGCCCTCCCGACCGCCCCAAAAGACATACCCGGCCCCGCCCAATTCATGCGTCACTTCCAGCGCCTTTTTCACCTGCGCGGCGGCGTAGGCGAAGACATCGGCGTTGCAACTGGTCGCCGCGCCGTGGGCAAAACGGGGATGGGCGAACAAACAGGCCGTTCCCCAAAGCAGCCGGACGCCGGTGCGTTGTTGCTCCTCTTTGAGCACCTTAACGACGGCGTCGAGGTTCTTGTTGGTTTCCGCCAGCGAGGAGCCTTCGGGGGCAACGTCGCGGTCGTGAAAGGCGTAGAAGGGCGCGCCCAACTTTTCAAAAAACTCGAAGGCCACCCGCGCCCGGCGGCAGGCATTGTCGATCGATTCGCTGTTGTCATCCCAGGGGCGATTGATGGTGGGCGCCCCGAACATATCTCCGCCGCGACCGCGCATGGTGTGCCAATAAACAACCGAGAACCGGAGATGCTCGCGCATGGTCCGGCCGTCGATCACTTCCTGCGCGTTGTAATGTTTGAAGGCAAGCGGGTTCTTGGATTTGGGGCCTTCGTACTGGATGGTCGAAATATTAGAAAATGCTGATGCCATAAAATTAATTCGCGCCATTGCTAAAGGAAAACCGCCCCCGGCGCAATCACAAAAAGTCCGTCACAAAAAGTCCGTCGAAAATTCGGGATTTGCCGCGCCGATTGTGGCATGCTGCCGCGTCATGGCTGAGTCACTCTCCGTGCGGCTGGACAAATGGCTTTGGGCGGTGCGCGTTTTCAAAACGCGCAGCCTGGCCTCCGAGGCCTGCCGCCACGGCCACGTGACCATCGGCGGTCAACCCGTCAAGCCGTCTCGCGAAGTCCACGTAGGCGACGTCATGGTCGTGCTCAAAGACGACCTGACGCGCCAATTCAAAGTGTTGCAACTGCTGGAGCACCGGGTTGGCGCGCCCAAAGCCCGTGAATACGCCGAGGACCAAACCGCGCCCTCGGAGTTTGAGAAGCCGCGCCAGCCGAGCTTCCGTCCGTTTGTTTTTCGGCCCAAAGGTTCAGGCCGGCCCACCAAAAAGCAGCGGCGGGACATGGATCAATTCTCCGGTTAGGAATTCTTTAACCCGCCGCTGCCAACTGCGCCGCCCTGGCTGGCTGGCAGCGCGGCCCCTCGATCAAATTCACCGGCAGCCACGCCGCCCGGTCGGAATCCAGATAATCCAGCGAAGCCAGCAATCCGGGCGCGACGGTGTCAAGTTGCTGGGCGCGCCAGACCGCGTGCCGCAGGCTCTCCTGGCTGTCCATGACGCTTTGGGACAAATCGTCATCGGACAGCAAATCAGCCAGGTCCGGCGTCGCTTGCAAAGCGGCCGTGATGTTATCGAGCAAGCTGGTGCGCAAGTGGGTGCAACCTCTCCACGCGCGCGAAATCTCGTGCAGGTTGAATTGAAAGCCATGCTGTTGGGAGGCGGCGGTCAACAACGCCATGCCTTGCGCGTAGGCGATGATCATCGCCGCGTGCAGCGCGCCGTGCAGTTCATCCAGCACGCTCATGGAATCGTTTCCAAAGCGCCCCACCGGCTGACGGAAAGGCGCGGCCAGCAACGCCCGCCGCCGCTCCGTGACCGCGACGCCTTGCGCCCCCGCGGCCGCCTCGATGGTGGGGATAGGCACTTGCAATTCCCGCGCGCTCTGCGTCACCCATCTTCCCAAGGGGTCGGTTTTGGCGGCCCCTAATTTTTCCCGCAACAACAGCCGTGGCGTTTGTTTGTCCACCGGTTCAAAAACCCGTCCGGAAATCTCCATCAGGTAGCCGTTGAGAATGCCCATGTGCCACGCCCCCGAATCATCCTGCAATTCCTCGTCGGTCAGCAGCAACGTGCGTTGCAACAAGTCCAGCGTTTCAGAAAGCAATTCCATGATGGCATATTCCACTCCGGCATGGACCATTTTGACAAAGTGGGCGGCGGCGGCGGTTTCAAAAGAACTTACGCACGGCTCGCCGTGAACCGTGGCGGCCATCGCTTCCAGCAATGGCCCCATCCGCTGGCTCGCCGCCCGCCCTCCCCCCGACATCACAATGGCCCCGTGGCGCGCCCCTTTTTCGCCACCGGCCAGACCCACCGCCATGAAATGCACGAAGGCCTGCCCCAGCAGGCGGCCACGCAGGGCAGTGTCCTTGAAATAAGAATCCCCGGCATCCACCAGCAGGTCTTCCGGCTCCAATCGTGGCAGCAACTGGTCCAAAACGAAGTTCATGGGAGCATCCGCGCTGCTGAAAATGAGAATCGTCCGCGGCCGCCGCAGGCAGCCGAAAAGTTCGGAGACATCACGCGTCACGCGCAGGCCCGGCCCCGTGGTCTGTTCCTCCAGCGTCAGCGTCCGGTGCGGCCTCCAATCGTATGCCGCCACGTTAAAATGAAGATCGGCAAGATGCAGCGCCACATTGCGGCCCATTCCATCCAAGCCGATCACGCCCACGTCGCTTTGGATTGCAACCGAAACTGCCATACAATCACCCCAAAAACGAATTCACCGGCAGCCCCTTCCACACCACACAACAACGAATCATGAGGTGTTGGCTCAACTTTGACTGTAATGTTACAATCTGAAGGCAATTCTGTCAAATCATTTCAAAAACAAATATAATAACAACCGCAACCACCTTGGAGATCAACGACTTGCGTGCTTTCGACCCTTCCACCTCAATCCGTCCCGCGTGATGCCTTGCGCCAACTGCAAAGGTAGGTGGCGAGCCGCAGGTTATTTCCTGCCCCATAAGTCATACGGTTTCGCCGCGCGGCTCGGGAAAGGAAGCTTCACTTTTCTTCCGGCGCCGGCCGACTCGTAGGCGGCGAAAAGGACCTCGAGAACGGCCCGGCCATCCTCTCCCGTGACCAATGGCTGCTGATCCAGCCGGACACAATCGACGAAATGCGCCATCTCCTGGGGAAAACCATAGTTCCACGCTTCCTCGTAAATCGTGAAGCTCCAGCCTTTGGTGGATCCGGCTTTTTCCACCGCGTAACCATAGCCTTCAGCGCTATAGGTCTCGATGGCGTTGCCGTGCAGCAAGTCGGCGTAAGCCACGCCTTTCGAGCCATGCGCCTCCGCGCGGTCGTCCATGCCGCCCAGCTTGGTCCAGCTTTCCTCGGCCATCCCGATCACCCCGTTCTCGAACTCAATAATCAGGATGGCGTTGTCGTCACCGCGCGTTTTGGCGGCATGGACCTGGGTGCTCATCTGAGCATAAACGGATTTGATTTTGGACCGGCCCAGCATCCAGCGGAAGAACTGAATCGCGTGGCAGCCCATGTCCATCATGACCCCGCCGCCTGAGCGGTCAACGTCCCAGAAATGCGCCGCGTGCGGCCCGTCATGCTTTTCCGACTGCTTCAGAAGCGTGGGCTGCCCCAGCGCGCCGCCATCCAGGAGTTGTTTCAGTCGAACGTATTTTGGCGCGAAGCAAAGTTCTTCGCCATACATGAGCTTCACCTTGGCCTTTTTGCAGGCTGAAATCATGCGGTCTGCCTCCGCCAGATTCAGGCATAGAGGTTTCTCAATAACGACGTGTTTGCCTGCGGCTGCGGCGTCCAGCGCAATTTGGCAGTGAAGGTGGTTGGGCACTCCCACCACCACCAGGTCAATTCCAGGCTGCTCCAGCAGCCGGCGGTAATCGGTGAAGGTGTGCGGAATACCGAAGTTGGCGGCGAATTTCCGAACATGCTGCTGGTTGGGCGAGGCTGCGGCCAGAAGCTTCGCGTGGACGCACTGCTTCAAGGATTCAGCGTGAATGGCAGCTATGAATTGTGATCCGATGATTCCAACGCCAACGGTTTTTTCCATATTTAATTTGCGGTTAGGGGTTTAGGAGCGGGTCGCAACGCCGGCGCGGCGGCTTGGCGTTGCGAAAAGACAAGACTGGCGGCCCCAACGATCCCGGCGTCGTTGCCGAGCGTGGCCTGTGCGACATCCACGCGCTGAGAGTTGAACTGGGTCGCCGTGCGCAAGCGTTGCTCAATGGCGGCCGCAAACAGGGTAAAATGGCGTTCCATGATGCCGCCGCCAAGGATGAGCCGTTGCGGGAGAAATGTGTGAAACAGATTCCAGGCTGCCGTTCCCGCGGCGTAAGTCGCTCTTTCGATGACGGCTTGCGCTTTCTCGTTGCCAGCCTCGGCGGCGGCAAAGACGGCTGGCGCGTCCGCCAGACCCAAGTCGCGCCCAGCCACCGCGATAGCAGATCCGGATGCCAGCGATTCCAAACAGCCTCGTGATCCGCAGTAGCACTTGGAATCACTGTCAGCCACCAGGATATGGCCCAATTCGGGATGCTCGCTGCTGGCGCCGCGCAAAATTCGCCCGTTGCTCAGGAGTGCGCCACCAATGCCGGTGCCAAAGGTCAGCATCGCAACCGGGTCCCGGCCCCGACCGGCCCCGGCCAGGCACTCGCCGAGCAAGGCCGTGTCGGCATCGTTTTCCAAAAAAACCGCCGTGTCGAAACGCTGTCGCAAGGGTGTCACCAGATCACAACCGTCCCAGCCCGGAAGCGTGTAAGGATTGTGAACAATGCCCTGCAATGAATCCACCGGCCCCGCGCAGCCGATGCCGATCCCACGGATGTCTTTGATGCGCCATTTCGCGGAGACGATCACGGCTTCAATGGCTTGCGTGATGCGTTCGAGTGCGCGCGGAAAACCGGCTTCCGCCTCCGTGGCCATTGTGATGCGCTTTCGGATGGAGCCGTCCTGAGCCACTGCCGCAACGGCGATTTTCGTTCCGCCGATATCGATCCCCACGGCTTTTTCCACGACTTTCATTCCACTGGCTCCGGCGTGGACGCTTCGCGGTCGCAGAGAACCAGTGTTTCAGGATGCAGGTTAAGCAGCGACGCCGGAAATTCCGTCGAGACTTCTCCGCGCAAAAGGCGTTGGAGCGCTTTCCTCTTGGACGCTCCGCTGACCAGCAGCAGAATCTTCCTTGCTTGGAGAATCTCCGCCATGCCCAGGGTCAGTCCGTAACCGGGCTTGACGGCGGCATCGGATAACATGGAATGAGTCTTCGTCTGCTCCATCAGCCGGGCGCGGTGCGCGAAGGGAAAAAGAGCCGGCCCTGGCTCATTAAGGCCGAGATGGCCGTTGCGTCCCAATCCGAGGATGCAAAGGTCAATGGGGCCGTTTCTGGCGAGCCAGTTGTGGATGCGTTTGCATTCCAGTTGCGGCTGCCTCTGGTCGGTCACAAACCCCGTGTAACGGCCTTGGGAGACCCTCCAAGGCCCGAGCACGTAGTGCCGCAAATAAGTCTCGCAGGTGCCGGGCGCGTTCATGGGCAACCCATCCCACTCGTCCAGCTTCAGCGCCCGTAATTTCTGGAAAAGGCCAGGTTGTTGCCGCGCCCGGGACCCCAGCAATTCGTAGGTGCGAACAGGGGTGGCCCCAGTGGCCAGGCAGACCAGCAGTCGCGGGTTCCGCTCCAGATCCCGCGCCATGCAGCCCGCCGCCGCCCTGCTCATCGACTCATAACTGCCGCATACCTTGACCTTCATCTAATCTCTCAACTTTCGCCTCACAACCGCCATCCCTCTCTGTGTTCGTAATCCAGATACTGGTTGGCCTCCGAATCGTTGGTGATTTTCATATTCTCAGCGTCCCAGACCAGTTTGTTGCCGCCGTTGCGGATGCAGACGCTGCCCAGCAGCACCGCTTCGGTCAGAGGACCCGCGAAATCGAAACTTGATCGGGTGGGGGAGCCGGTTTTGCAGGCTTCGATCCATTCCTTGCGGTGGCCAGCGGAGCGCGGCAAAGTCTTGGCTGGCCGCTTGTATTCCTGGTCCCGGCTGTCCGGCAGCAGACGGGGATGTTGACCGCCCCAGCCGGTCACCAGCATCTTGCCTTTATCCCCGATAAATATGATGCCGTCTTGTGGATTCAGCTCCCCATTCTCCCCCATTTCATCAGGGCGTTCCGGCAGCAGTCCGCCGTCGAACCAGTGTAGTTTGACCGGCGGCATATCCCCTCGCGCCGGGAATTGGTAATGAAGGAGCGATGCCAAAGGAATGGTCTCGGGAAAAAGCGGAGTCGAACTTCCTTGGATCGTTTCGGGCGCTCCAAGTTTCAAGGCCGAGAAAACGGGGGCCAGATTGTGGATGCCCATATCGCCAAGACCCCCGGAGCCAAAGTCCCACCAGCCCCGCCAGCGGAACGGCGCGTAAGCTGGATTATAAGGCCGCCACGGCGCCGGTCCCAGCCACAAGTCCCAGTCAAGCGTTGGCGGCGCCGGCGGAGTGTCCTTTGGCCGTTCGATGCCTTGGGGCCACCATAAGGGCAATTTGCCCGCATGGGTGGGGCGGTCTGACCAGACCTGCACTTCGCGCACCGGGCCGATCGCGCCGTCCAAAATCCATTCGTTAATCAGGCGATTGCCTTCGAAGGCCATGCCTTGGTTTCCCATCTGCGTGGCGACCTTGGCTTCCCGCGCCACCTTGGCCACCATGCGGGCTTCATGGACGGTACGAGTAAGCGGCTTCTCGCAATAGACATGCTTTCCCGCCTTCATGGCGGTGATCGAGACAATGGCGTGCAAATGATCCGGCGTGCCCACCACCACCGCGTCGATGCTCTTCTCCTTGTCGAGCATCTCCCTGAAATCCTTATAGCGTTTGGCCTTGGGGTACTTGGCAAAAGTCTTGGCCGCGTAGTCCCAATCCACGTCGCAGAGCGCGACGATGTTTTCGCTGCTGACTTCATCCAAATCCAAGCCGCCTTGCCCGCCAATGCCGATGCCGGCAATGTTGAGTTTGCCGTTCGGCGAGGCTTGGCCTGGCGCTCCAACGACATGCCGGGGCAGGACCATGAACGCGCCGGCTGCCGCCGACGAAGCCAGGAACCTTCGGCGGCTAAGGCAGGGTTTGGCCCCAGGAATGTTCAACTGCTTGTTCATTTCACAACGTTATTGGAAATGGAAAAGCCTGTAAACACATAAAGGTCAAATTCCCAATGGCCAATTCTCAATCAAGCGATCAACACGATTGAGAATTTGTCATCCCCTCACGAGCGCGAGGCCAGCCATTTCACCGTCTGCGGCCAGACTTCGCGCTGGGCCTTGCCGCCGACCGCCAGCCCGATGTGGCCCGCCGGCAGCGTGATGGCGCTGCGATCGGTCGAACTGACCAGGTCGTTGAACGGCGCGCTCTGGCAGCAGGGCACCAAGTCGTCATTCTTGGCCATGATGTTCATGACCGGACAGGTGATGCGCCGCAGGTCAACCAAACTGGTGCCCACCGGCATGCGGCCCTTGACCAGGAGATTTTGCTGATACAAATACTTGACGAAATCACGGAAGATTTCACCCGGCACGGCGATGTTGTCGCTTAACCAGGTTTCCATGGCGAAAAAATCCTCCACGAATTCATCGTTGTCCAGATTCTCGAGGAAATTGATCGGTTTCTCCATCAGGTTTGCCACTGGTTTGAGCATCAGGAAGGAGGATTGCAGGAATTCTGCCGGGCAATTGCCAAAGGCGTCAATGAATCGATCCACGTCAAAGTACTTGGGATCCGTCCAGAGGTTCAGCAGGCCTTCCTTGGTGGCGAAATCAATGCCCGCCGCCAGGAGAATCAGGTTCTTGATTTTCTCGGGATACAAGGCCGTGAACATGGCGCTGAGGGTCCCGCCCATGCAGTAACCCAACAAGCTGACTTTGGGCGAAGCACAGCGATCGCGCAGAAAGTCCATCACCTTGCCCAGCGACCCATGCACGCAGTCTTCCAGGGTCAGGCTTTGTTCCCCCCGCCGCGGCGCGCCCCAATCGATCAAATAGGTGTCGAAGCCGGCATCGACAAAGTGGCTGACCACGCTGCGGCCCGGCTTGAGGTCGAGGATATAGGGGCGGTTGACCAAGGCGAAAACAAAGAGCAGCGGCGTGCGGTGGCGCGCGGGCGAGGCCGTGGGATAATGAAGCAGTTTCACGCGGCCTTCCTGATAGACCACGTTGGAGGGCGTGGCGCCTTTCTTGACGCGTTCGGCTTTCTCCATCAGAAACGGCAACCGTGATAGCCGCCGCAGGTTGCGGTACTGCTCGGCCATCCACGCCTCCTGCCATTGCACCCACGGGTTTATCTGCTGCTCAGTTGTAGTCATCGCGTTACTCCTTTATCGCATTTTTGCCCTTGCGCCGGACCGCAGGTTCCTTGACGGACGGCGGCTGGGCGGAGGCATTTTTGACGCTCTGCAAATCCTTGACCAATTGGTTGGTTTGCGCGGACAGGGCGTCCATCTGGCGGGAGAGCCGGCATTCCATCTGCACCAGCACCACGCGCAGACTTTCCACGTCCTCGTGCGCCACCCCTTCGGTGGCATGGCGGGTCTTGGTCAGAAAGTCGGCGCTGAATTTCTGAAAGGCCACGGCCTGATCCATGGTATGTTTCATGCCTTCCAGGAACTGCGGCGAGCGCAAGTATTGCTCCCACGATTTGGACAAGGCCTGCATGAATCCGCTGCGAATTTGCCGCAACATTTCCGGCGGCGGCGGCTCCGGGCCATGGGTCATCGCCGTCTGCATGAGGCGGCAGAAGGAGTCGGACCATATATTGGCGAGATCGCCATTTTGGTCCTGTCTTGGAGTCGAGGTTTCGTTCATAAGGTATCCTTTTCAGCACAATTCTATGGCCATGGCGACCGCTTCGCCGCCGCCAATGCACAAGGCGCAGATGCCGATGCGGCGGTGGCGCTGTTGCAGAGCGTGAATGAGCGTCACCAAGGTGCGCGTGCCGCTGCAGCCGATGGGGTGGCCCAAGGCCACGGCGCCGCCGTTGACGTTGACTTTCTCGTGCGGCAGTTCGAGGTCCTTCATGGCCGCCATGGGCACCACGGCAAAGGCCTCGTTGATTTCGAACAAGTCCACCTGTTCGACGTTGAGGGAAAGGGACTTCATCAGGCTCTTGATGGCCAGGACGGGGGCGGTGGTGAACCACTTGGGATCGCCCGCGCCGGTGGCGTAGCCTAAAACACGGGCCTGCGCCTGCACTCCCAGGCTCTTGAGCTTTTCCTCCGAAAGCACGACGATGGCGGCCGCGCCGTCATTAATGCTGGAAGCGTTGGCGGCGGTGACCAATCCTTCCGGGCCGAAGGCGGGCCGGAGCTTGCGCAGTTTCTCTTCGTTGAAACGCTTGGGCGATTCGTCCTCCTGCACCACGATGGTTTCCTTGCCCGCCTTGACCTCGACAGGGACAATTTCCTTGCTGAAGTGGCCGCAGGCGGAGGCCGCTTGCGCGCGTTTGAAGCTGGCCACGGCATAATCATCGATTTGCTCGCGGGTGAAATGGTAGGTCTTGGCGCACAGGTCGCCGCACGCGCCCATGTGCATGTTGTTATAGACGTCCCACAAGCCGTCTTTGATGGCGGCATCGATCAATTCGCCGTTGCCCAGACGGTAGCCGCTGCGCGCCTTGTCCAGAAGATAGGGCGCGCGCGACATGTTTTCCGTGCCGCCGGCCAGCACCACGGCGCTGTCGCCGCACTGGATGGCCTGGGCGGCGAGCATCACGGCCTTGAGGCCGGATCCGCAAACCTTATTGACAGTCGTGGCGCCGACGCTGTCGCTCAAACCAGCCCCGAGGCAAACCTGACGGGCTACATTTTGTCCCAAGCCGGCGCCGATCACGTTGCCGAAGATGACTTCATTCACCTCCGTGGCAGGGATGCCGGCTCGCTGCAGCGCGGCTTTGGCGACCAGACTTCCCAGAGCCGGCGCCGGGACGGATTCGAAAACGCCGCCAAATCCGCCAATGGCGCTGCGCACTGCTCCGGTTAGATAAACATGTTTTATCATGAGTTTGTCCTCGAGGCTGGGGGTTGGCTCTTTAAGCAGATTTGGCTTTGGAGGCGGGAGTGGAGGTGGGGGTTTCGACCCATCCCTGCAGGTACTGCATCCAGGATTCCACCGCCCTGGCGTTCAAGCGGGTGACGGCTTGCGAATTGGTGCGCAAGGTCTGCAAGGAAGCTTCCCAGAGGTCCTGCACTTTGGCTTGCGCGCCCGCGCCGGTGTCGATCTTGGCCGCCTCAAAGGCTTGCTTGAGGAAGTCCAGGCTGGTGCGGCTGCTTTCTTCCACCATTTGCAGCGATTCCTCGATCCGCTTCTGCAACTGCGGCAGGCTGTCAATGATGGTGGCGCTCCAGCGTTTCTGCCAGTCCTTGGGGGCTTGCAGTTTGCCGGCGCATTCCAGCAGCGTCTTGAAGGCCTCTTCCTGCGCCTTCAAGCCGGCTTGGAAGGCTTGATCGTAGTTTTTGAGCGCCTGTTTCGAACATTTCGCTTTCATCGGCTTTGAATTTTTCTGCCATAATGTCTGTCCTTTCCTTGGGTTTGTTTTTGTTATATTGCATTTGCACTAGGCACTGGTCATTTTTTTCACCATTAAGTTTTCAGGCTTCGCGTAAGGCCTTTTACAGAGGTGAAATCAGTTCTACACAACGGCATTATCGCATGCCTCCGTAAAATGTCAAAGGAAAAATTGTGCAAACGCACAATTATTTTTTGGAGCGGGCTTTTGCGCGGCGCGGGCGGCGCGGCTTGGCGGCCGGGGGCGCGGGCGGCGCAGTTTGGGCGGGTTGGGAAAGGGGAAAACCCAGGGCCTTGCTCCAGGCGGCCAGGGGCGAGAGAAAGGCGGGCCAGGCGGCGCCCGGCTGAATCTGGGCGCCGAGATGTTTTTGGTATTCCATGAACCCCTGGAAGGCGTGGCTGAGAAATTTCCCGAAAAATCCCTCCGCCAAGCCGTCGTTGACGCGGATCATTTCCGCCAGCAGGCCGGTGGGAAAAATCTCCAGCTTCGGCGCGTCCAGCTCCAGGATGATCTGGGCCAGGACTTTGCCGGTGATATCGGCCGAGGTTTGCGAGTCCACCACCCGCACGTTGCAGCCATCCCGTATCAAAGCGTGGATTTGCTCCAGGGTCAGATGCCGGCTGTGGCTGGAGTCGTAGTAGCGCCGATTCGGGTACTTGCGGATTTCGATCAACTGGGGGGTGATATTCGTGTCGGCGCTCATGGCAAAACAATTGTGCGTTGGCAAAACCAATTCCGCCAACAAGGCGGTTGATGGCATATTCTCGCACATCTTGTGGCCTTCGGCAAAGGAAAAGGTGTTTGTGCGAACGCACAATAAAGCCCTTGACTCCTCGAACAACGGTAGTAAAATAGTTCAACTTCAACCGCGTTACATTATGAATACCGAAAATATTGAAGGCAAAGTAGCGTTGATCACCGGCGCCTCCGGCGGCATTGGCCGCGCCACGGCGCTGGAGTTGGCCCGTCGTCGCGTCAAAGCCCTGGCCTTGGTGGACCGTTCCAAAGGAGTGACGGACCTTTGCCGGGAAATCAACGAACTGCATGGCCCGAGCGTGGCCGTCCCTTTCTGTGGCGAGGTCACGGACGGCGCCTTTCGGCGGCACGTCTATGCCGAAACGCTGGCCCGGCAGGGGTTGGTCAGCATCTGCGTGCCGGCGGCGGGCATCACGCTGGACGAACTGGCGGTCAAGACGGACAAGCAAACCGGGGAAGTGCTGATCTATCCCGAGGAGAAATTCCGGACGCTGATGGAGATCAATCTGGTCGCTCCGATATATTGGGCTTTGGAAATGGTGGCGGCCATCGCGCGCAACCGCCGGACGCTGGGGCTGGGTGCTGGGCGCCGGAAGAAGGAATCCAGGGCAACGTCGTATTTATCGGCTCGGTTTCCTCGCTGGGGAACAGGGGGCAGATCGGCTATGCCGCCGCCAAGGCCGGGTTGGCAGGCGCGGCGGCGACACTGATGATGGAGGCAATCTTTCACGGGGTGCGCAGTGTCATTCTTCATCCGGGCTACACCGACACGCCCATGGTGCGGGCCATGAGCGACGACCTCATTCGCGAGCGCATCATCCCCCACACCGTCCTGAAACGGTTGATCCGACCGGAGGAAATTGCCGACGCGATTTGTTTCATGGTTTCAAATTCCGCCGTCACGGGATCGCTGTGGACCGACGCGGGATACCGCCCGGCGGTCTAGCGTCCGCGATGACGTGAGTCAGTTTGTCAATCCTACATATACATGCCGCCGTTGACGGAAAGGACTTGACCGGTGATGAAGCCGGCGCGCGTGCTGGCGAGGAAGGCCACCGCGTCGGCCACTTCTTCCGGCGTGCCGAGACGGCCCATCGGCGTCATGGCTTTGACGGAGTCCAGCGCCACGGCCGGCACGTCCTTGGTCATGTCGGTGATGATGAAACCGGGGGCGACGGCATTGGCGGTGATGCCTTTGCGGGCGACTTCCCGGGCCATGGTCATGGTGAAGGCAATCAAACCGCCTTTGGTGGTCGAGTAATTGGCCTGGCCAAAATTGCCGGTCAAGCCGACCACTGAGGCCAGATTGATGATGCGGCCCCAACCGGCCTCGACCATGCCCGGGAGCACGGCCTTGGTGGTGTTGAAGGGGCCGTTGAGGTTGACGCCCAGGACTTCGTCCCACATCGCCCGCGTCATCTTCAAGAAAGTGCGGTCGCGGGTGATGCCGGCATTGTTGACGAGGATGGTAATCGGCCCCATCTCGGCCCTGATCTCCTGCACCATGCGCGAGACTTCATCTTCGATGGAGACGTTGGCCTTGTAGGCGCGGGCGCGCACGCCTTTGGCGGCGGCAAGTTGACACACTTCATCGGCGGGGCCGTCGGAATTTTGGTAGTTCACCACCACGTCCGCGCCCTGCGCGGCCAAAGCCAGGGCGGTGGCGCGGCCAATGCCCCGCGCGGCTCCGGTTACCAAGGCGATTCTGCCAGTCAGATCTTTTTGCATAATTTTATTGATTCATGGTTAATATGTTGGTTCCGGGATTGAACCCGCCAACAAGTTGTTTTACGTCCGGCCCGCCGCCACCGCCCCGTCATCCCTTGATGGCGGCGGACCTTAAATCACACGCAGGCCAGGGCCGCCTCCCGGCAATGATTCCGGCGGTGTCCGGTCTTAATTTTGGCGGAGGAACCATGGGCGCCGTTTGTTTTTGCCGGCGCGGCGGCCAGAAGCTGCTGCTCGGCCCTGATCATGTATTCCAAGGCCCGGCCCTCCTGACGGCCTTCACTCTCCCAGATTTGCCAGGCCACCTGGGCGATCTCATGCTGCTCGGCCCTGCGCACGTATTCCAGGGCATGGCCGTTTTGATAGCCTCCCTCTTCCCAGACCCGCCACGGCACCTCGGCGATTTCAACCTGGGTGAATGTCACGCTTTGCTCAATGAGTGCTGTCATATTCAATCCTCCATGTTGTTAATGACTAAATCGAAGCGGCCAGGAAGTATCGGAGCGCCAGCGAATCGGAAGGGCCAAAACCAACCCCGGCACGGCCTCAGCCCCGGCCTGCCTCGCCTTGCGCGCTGCGCCGCCCGCCGGGGTTGGAAACGTGTCCCGCTCCCACAGAAGCGGGACCCGTCCCATTTCCCACGAACCGATACCCGTGGTGGCACACAGAAATTCCATCTCTCGAACCTCGAAATTTTCGGTCTGTTGCGTTCCCGTGGATTCTCTCATGGACGTGAGAATAAACGGAAAACCGCAATGCTGAATAGTCGGGGAAAACGGAATTGTGGTGTCAGGGAATTGGATGACACCAAGGCGGCCGGGATGGCCGCTTGACACTACTTCGCCAGCGGGCCGGGAGTTTCCTCCTCCTTGAGCCAGCCCTGGCGCAAAGCATATTTGACAAGCTGGGTGCGGCTGCGCAGCCCGAGCTTCTCCGCGATGCGGAGCCGGTAAGTCTCGACGGTCTTGACGCTGACCTTGAGTTTGTCGGCGGATTCCTTGTTGCTGTAGCCCCAGGCCAGCAGGCCCAGGACTTCCTTCTCGCGTTCGCTCAAATGCCCATTGCCGGCCTCCCGCGTGGCGACCGGCCTCCCGGCCAGCCGTGCCAGCGCTTTGCCGGCCAGCGACGGGTCGAAATAGGCCTGGCCCTGGACGGCCAAGTTAATGGCCTGTACCAACTGGTCGCCCGCCGATCGCTTCAGGACATAGCCGGAGGCGCCGGCTTTGACCATCTGGGCCATGTAACCCTCGTCTTCATGGCCGGTCAGCACCACCACTTTGATGCCCGGGAATCGGGTCCGCAGCAATTCCGTCGCCTGCAAGCCGTTGAGTTTGGGCATCGAGAGGTCCATCACCACGACGTCCGGCTTGAGTTCGTCGGCCTTCTCCACCGCCTCTTTGCCGGTGGCGGCTTCGCCGACGACTTCCATGCCGCGCTGTTGGTCGAGCATGAAGCGGAGTCCCTCGCGCAGCATCTTATGATCGTCGGCCAGCAAAATTCTCAGTTTCTTCATCGGTCCTCCGCGACGGCCTCCAGTGGCAAGCGGGCGAAGACCGTCGCGCCCGCGCTGGGAGCCGACTCGATGGTCAAGGCGCCGCCGGCCAGCCTGACGCGCTCCTGCATCCCCAGCAAACCCAACCTGCCCTTGCTCGCGGGCGCTCCCATCACTTCTTCGGCGTCGAACCCCCGGCCATCGTCCTCGACGATGAGGGAGACATTGCCGCCCCGGCGTTCCAGCAGCACGCTGACGTGCTTGGCCCGGGCGTGGCGGGCCACGTTGGTCAACGCTTCTTGGGCAATGCGATAGAGGGTGGTTTCAAATTCCTGCGGCAGCCGGTTGGTCCTGAGATCCTCGCCTATGTGCAACTCCACCGGCACCCCCGCGGTGTGGGTCCATTCTTCAATCAAGCGCTGCAGCGCCAGGTCCAGGCCCAGATCATCCAACACCGAAGGGCGAAGCTCCCAGGCCAGCCGGTGGGTGTCGCGCATGAGACCCTCGGCCAGCTTCTCCAGCTTGCCCAGATTTTCGCCAATGGTCAGGGGAAAGGGACCGTGGCGGCGCATGTTCTGCAAGCCCAGCTTGAGGGCGGTGAGGTCCTGTCCGAGGCGGTCATGCAATTCGCGCGAGATGCGTCCGCGCTCGGTTTCCTGCGCCTCGGACAAGCGCCGCTGCACCAATTGGTGGGCCTGCTCGGCGCGCTGGCGCTGGAGGATTTCAGATTCCAGCGCCTGGTTGACCACCGAAAGACTGGCCGTGCGCTCCCGCACTTTGACTTCAAGCTGGTCCTTCTCCTGTTGCAACGCCTCTTCGGCCGCTTTGATCGCCTCTTCGCTGCGCTTGCGCTCGATGGCGTAACGGATGGCGCGGCCGGTCTGCCGTCCATCCAATTGCCCTTTGATGAGATAGTCCTGGATGCCGTGGCGCACCGCTTCCAGGCCAATGGCCTCATCATCAATGCTGGTCATGACCACGATCGGCAACGAGGGAGCTTCCACCCGTGCGCGCAGAAAGGTCTCCGGCCCCATGCTGTCGGGCAGCGTCAGGTCCAGCAGCAGCACGTCGAAGTTGGGCTGCCGCAACTGCTTCAATCCTTCGCCCAAAGTCTCGACGTGCGTGAAGACAAATCGGGCCAAGCCGCTCTGCATCAGCGCTTCCTCGACCAGCGCGGCGTCGGAGGGGCTGTCCTCGACCAATAGAAGTTTTATTTGACTCTGCATGGTTGGCGGCGCCTTAGCCTTTCCTGCCGGCCGCGCCGGGCTTGGCCTCGTGCGGCAGTGTGACCAGCATCAGCCAGAAAGATTCGATGGAGCGGACGACCTGCAAAAACTGCTCGAAATCCACCGGCTTGGTAATGTAACAGTTGGCGTGAAGCTGGTAGGACCGGAGCACGTCCTGCTCGGCGCGGGAAGTGGTCAGGACCACCACCGGAATCGTCTTCAGGTTCTCATCGTCCTTGATCTCAGCCAGGACCTGGCGGCCGTCCTTGCGCGGGAGATTGAGGTCCAGCATGATGAGATCAGGCCGGGGCGCTTTCGTCCATTTGCCCTGCCGCCGCAGGAATTCGAGGGCTTCCACGCCATCCTCGACGTGGCTGAGGTGATTGTGGACTTTGGCCTCTTTCAGGGCCTCGGTCGTCAACTGGGCGTCGCTGGGGCTGTCTTCCACCAGGAGGATTTCAACGGGGCGTGGTTGCAGGGTTGTCATAGCTCTGTTTCATGTTAGCGGAGGTTTGCGGCAGTGAAAAGAAAAAAGTCGTGCCTTGTCCCGGCTGGGACTCGACCCAGATGGAGCCATTGTGGCGCTCGACCATCTTCTTGCAGATGGCCAGGCCGATGCCGGTGCCCGGATAATGGCCGCGCGTGTGCAGACGTTGGAAAATCTGGAAGATGCGCTCGAAGTACTCCGGCTCGATGCCAATCCCATTGTCCCGCACGGAAAAGACCCATTTGCCCGGCTGCTTTTGGACGCCCACGTGGATTTCCGGCGGGCGTTCACCACGGAACTTGATGGCGTTGCCGATAAGGTTTTGGAAGATCTGCATCATCTGGGTGGCATCCACCGCCAGGGTGGGCAAGACATCGCGGGTGACTTTGGCCTGGGCGGTCTTAATGCTGATTTGGAGGTTGTAGAGCGCCTCGTTCAGGACCTCGTTGAGGTCGGCGGGCGAGAAGGCTTCGCCGTGCGTGCCCACGCGCGAAAAGGCCAGCAAATCGTTGATGAGCCGCTCCATGCGAGCCGCGCCCTCGGCCGCGCCGTTGATGTATTCGACGGCCTTGGGGTCGATGTTTTCCGGGAAGCGGCGTTGCAGCAATTTGACGTAACCGCCCACCGCCCGCAACGGCTCCTGCAAATCGTGCGAAGCAATGTAGGCGAACTGCTCCAGATCGCGATTGGAGCGCTTGACTTCATCGGTCGTTTGCAGGAGAGCGGCCTGGGTGCTCTTGCGCTCGCGGATGTCCTGTTTGATGGCCACGAAGTGCGTGATGTTCGCGCCGTCCGCCCGCACCGGCGTGATGGTCATCTCTTCGGGATAAAGCGAGCCGTCTTTGTGGCGGTTGACCAGTTCGCCATGCCAGGGTTCGCCCTTGACGATGGTGGCCCACATTTGCTGGTAGAACTCGGCGGGATGCTGGCCGGACTTTAGGACGCGCGGGTTCTTCCCCACCGCTTCGTCGCGGCTGTAGCCGGTCAACTTGGTGAAGGCCGGGTTGACCCAGAGGATTTGCCCTTGCCGGTCCGTGACCGCGACGCCGTTGTCAGCCGACTCCAGGGCGGTGGAGAGCAGCCGTAGCTGGGCCTCGGCCTGCTGGCGCTGGGCGATGGCCCGCAGACTGCGGATGCAGTTGGAAACATCGTCGGCCAGTTGCGACAGCAGCCGGATCTCGTCTTGGGAGAAGGCATCGGCCTGGCGCGAGTAAATCGTGATGGCGCCAAAAGCTTTGCCCTCGGAGAGCAGCGGCACGGCCATGGAAGAGGCATAGCCGCGCTTGATGGCCTCCTCGCGCCAGGGCTTCAAGGCCGGGTCGCCCAGCACGTCCCGGCAGAGGCCCGGTTGGCCGGTGCGAATGGCCGTGCCGGTGGGGCCGCGGCCCCGTTCGTTATCGGCCCAGGTTATCTGGAGTGTCTCAAGATAGCCTTTGGCAAACCCGGCGTAGGCGACCGGACGGACGGTCCGTCCCTGGTCCGCTTCGGCAAACCCTATCCAGACCATGGCATGGCCGCAGTGCGCGATAACATCCTTGCACACCTCTTCGAGATACGTGTTCTCCGAGTTGGCGCGCGTCATCGCCTGGCTGCTCTCCCGGAGCGCCTTCAAGGTGCGGTTGAGTTTTTGCAGTTCCTCTTCCTTTTGTTTGCGCTCGGTGATGTCGCGGACAATCTTGGAGGCGCCGATGATCCGGCCTGCGCCGTCTTTGAGCGGCGAAATGGTCACCGACACGGGCAGGCTGCGACCATCTTTGGCCACCCGCACCGTCTCGAAGTGTTCGACGCGTTCGCCGGCTTGCAGGCGCACCATGATCAAGTCTTCTTCGTCCTGGCGTTGCGGCGGCAGGAGCAACTTGATCGAACGTCCAACGGCCTCCTCGGGCCGATACCCGAACAGCCGCTCGGCCCCCGCGTTCCAACTGGTGATGGTTCCGCTTATGTCTTTGGAAAGGATGGCGTCATCGGAGGACTCGACAATGGCTGCCAGGCGGGCGTGAGCCTCTTCATTTCTTTGCTTATCCGACACGTCGGTATTGGTTCCAAACCACTGCTGGACGCGGCCCTGGGCATCCTTGAGCGGCATGGCGCGGGTCAGGAAGGAGCGGAAGAGGCCGTCGGCGCCGAGCAAAGGGAAGGTCATTTCGAACGGTTGACCGGCGGCAATGCAGCCCTTCCAGCGCTCCAGCACGGCGGGCAAAGTTTGCGGGTGATGCACGCTCTGCCAGCCCCAGCCTTCCATTTGCTGAGGGGTTGTGCCGGTATATTCATACCACCGCTGGTTGTACCAGGTGATGAACCCGTCACCATTGGCCCACCAGGCGAGGTTGGGGATCGAGTCGGCCAGCAAGCGGAATTTCCGTTCGCTCTCTCGCAGCGCCTCCGCCGCGGCCCTGCTCTCGGTGATATCGTTGAACAGGATGGCGACCCTGCGACTTTCCGTTCCGCCGACCCGATAGGCCGAAACGTCAAACCACCGCCCCAACGCTTTTGCTTCATTGACAAACCGCGCCGATTGGCCGGTCAAGGCAACTTTGCCGTAAAATTCAAACCAATGGGCTTCATGCTCGGGAGCCAGGTCGCGCATCAGCTTGCCCTTGCCATTATGCAACCCGGTTTGCGCTTCAAAGGCGGGGTTGATTTCAAGGAATCGATAATCAACCGGCTTGCCCTGCGCGTCAAAAATCACTTCGATGACGCAGAATCCCTCGAGCATGGAGTCGAACAAAGCGCGATAGCGCGTTTCCGACTTTCCAGCCTCCTCCTCGGCCCGCTTGATCTCGGTGATCTCCCGATTGACGCCGACAAAACGGATGGCGCGGCGTTGCCGGCCCTCGCCCTCGAAATAGACCCGCCCGTGGGAGGATATCCAGTGTTCGGAACCGTCAGGCCAAAGGACGCGAAATTCGCGGTGGTAGGCCCCGTCGAAAGCGCCGGCCACGGCCTGTTTGACGGCCTCGTCCACCCCTGGCCGGTCCTCGGGATGAATCCGGTTCAGGCACTCCGAATAGTCAATTTGGTGGCCTTCAGCAACGCCCCACGTGTCGCGGCAGCGTTGGTCCCAGAAAACTTCGCCGGTATCCAGGCGGTAATTCCAGGCCCCAAGGTCGGCGGCTTCCAGGGCCAGCCGGCGCTGTTCCGAGGCGCTGCGCTCCTCGAGTCTGGCGGCGTCAGCCTGCTGCGCCGACCTGGCGGAGTCTTCCATCATGTTGAGCGCGGCCAGGCGGGAACCGCGGAGGGATTCATTTATGCTTTGAAGTTCGGCGCTGGCGCGCTCGGCCGCCTGCCGGGCCTTGACGGTGTCGTCAGCCAGGCTCATCGCCGTCTGGCGGGAATCCTTGAGACCGGCGTTGGCCGTTTCCAGCTCGCGCAGTTTCCGCTGCAGCTCCTGGTCGAGCAGGGCAATTTGCTCTTCCGCCCGCTTGCGCTCCGTGATGTCCCAGCAAACGCCTGTCATACGAACGGCCCGGTTCGAGTGGTCATAACTGACTTTCCCTCTGGCGGTAATGTGGTGAACGCTGCCATCCGGCCAGATCGCGCGGTATTCCGTCTCGTAGGGACTTTTTGTACTGATGGCTTTGTCGATGTCCGCTTGCACGGTGCTCCGGTCTTCCGGGGGCATGATCTGAAAAAACTCCTCGGCTGTTCCGCTGAAAGTCTCGGCTTTGGTCCCCAGCAGGCTGTGAACGCCATCACTCCAGGTGCGGTTATTGTTGACGATATCCCAGTCAAAAGCGGCCATGCGCGCCGAGATCAAGGCCAGGTCGAGCCGTTCCCGGCTCTCGCGCAACACCTCCTCCATCCACTTGCACTCGTTGATTTCCTGCGCCGATGACTGCACCTTTTCCTCCAGTTTGCGCTGTTCCTTCTCTTTGACGATGAGCCGCGCCTTCGTCACCAGGGTGGCAAGCACGATACCAAATAGGACAACGGCGCCGACGGCCGCCGCCGGCTTGTAAGGCACGAAAAAGAGAAAAACGCGCGCGCCAGCCAGCGCCACCGCAAGGGCGATGAAGATGCTCTTCTTCATTTGTCGAAATCGAGGGGGTAGCACGGCGCCTGCCCAAGTTTGGCGCAAAGCTCGTTGACCTGCTTTTTGAGTTCGATCATGCGCAATTCGCGGCCTACCGCCACCTTGTTGAAGCGGTTTAGCTCTTCGTTGCTGGCGCGCAGCGCCGTCTCCGCCCGCTTGCGCTCGGTGATGTCGGTCACAACTCCATCCCAAAGGATCACGCCGTTTTCCAGCCGCCGCGGCGTGGAGAGGCAATGGACCCACTTGATGTCCCCCGCCACCGTCCGCTCCCGAAATTCACAGTCAAAGGGCGACATTTCCCGGGCCGACTTTTCCTCCGCCGCCGCGCAACGCGGGCGGTCCTCCTCGATGATGAGTTGCCGAAAGGCCTCCGCGTCGGCCATGACCTTCTCCGCCGTCATGCCGACGAGCTTCTGGATGCCCGCGCTCATGTACACGTAACGCACCCGCCCGTCGGACTGTTGCAGGTGCTGATAGATCGCGCCGCCGGGGAGATTGTCGCCGAGGGTGCTCAGGCGCTGCTCGCTCTCGCGCAAGGCCTCCTGGGCGCGGCGTCTCTGGGTGACATCATGGAAGACCAGCACCGCGCCGGCAAGATTGCCGGCGGCGTCCCTAATGGGCGCCGCGCTATCCTCGATGGGGACCTCCCGGCCGTCCCGCGCGATCAAGGCGGTGTGATTGGCCAGGGCGATGGTCTGCCCCTCGCGCAGCACGCGGGCGACGATGTCCTCGGCCGAGGCGCGGGTTTGCTCGTTGATAAGGTGGAGGATGCTTTGCGCCGGCTTGCCCAGCGCTTCCTTCTCGGCCCAGCCGGTCAGCGATGCGGCGATTGGATTGAGGAAGGTGATCCGGCCGGAGGTATCGGTCGCCAGCACGGCGTCGCCAATGCTGGTCAGAGTCACGCGGAGCCACTCGCGCCCCTGGCGGAGAGCCTCCTTGGCCTGCTCGTGCTCATGGATTTCTGACTTGAGACGGTCGTTGGACAGGCCGAGTTCCCGCGTGCGCGCGTCCACCATCTCCTGCAAGTGGTTGCGATGGTGGCGCACCTCGGCTTCGGCCTTGGCGCGCCGAGTGTTTTCCTGCTTGAGGAAGAAAAAGATCGTGGCTAGCAGCAGGAAGACCAGAACGCCGCCCGCCAGCAGGGACTGAATGGCTTTGTCGGCGCGGGCGCTCTTGGCCGCGGCTCCCTCTGCCAGCAACCGCTCCTCGTTACCCTGGGCCTCGGCCACTTGCTGGCGGATTTGGTCCATGAGAGCCTTGCCCTCGCCCGTCCGCATGACCTCAAGGGCGGACGGCAACCCTTGGGAGCCACGCAAATCGATGGTTCGCTTGAGTTTGCCCTCCTTGTCCAGAACGAGGGCTTCGATGGCGGCCAGGCGCTGCTGCTGGGCGGGGTTGTCCAAGGTGAGTTCTTTCAGGCCGGCCATGTTGCTCCGCACCAGGCCTAGCGCGGCCTGGTACGGCTCCAGGTATGGCGTCTCCCCGGTGAGCAGGTAGCCGCGCTGGCCGGTCTCCTCATCCTTCAAAGCCGAGAGCAACCGGTCCAGATGCTGAATCACCAGGCGGGAATGCGCCACCCATTTATCGGCGTCCGCCTCGCCCCGCAGGTACGCCGCGGGCAGCCATCTCGTCGCGACCAGAATGGCCAGAGACAGCACCATGGCGGCATTGATCAGCCAACCCTGCTTGAACCAGCGGGCCGGCGATTCCCCGTGCTCGCGCAAAAAAATCTCCGTGTCATGCGAGGCTGCCCGCTGCCGGGCGCGGCGGTAAAGCTCGGCCACCACGCTCATGAACACACCCATGCCCGTGAAAAAAGCCAGGCCAACGGCATCGGCGACGCTCGCCAGGGCGAAAGTCCCGGCCGATGGCAGAATAAAATAAGTCACCCCCAGCGCCGCCGCAGCGGTGGCGATGAGACCAGGCCCAAGTCCGCCGAGCAGGGCCGCCAGCATGACGGCTGGGTAGAATGTGATGTATGTGGGCAAACTGCCGCCCGCGACCAAGGTCAGTCCCGCGCGGACGAGAAAGCCCGCCGCGACGGCCAGGAGCGCGAACGCATATTGAGCGAACCCATGATTGCCAATGTTCGTCTTGGCGGACTGGCTCGGTTTCAAAATCGCCATATATACTTTGGAAAAAGTCGCGTGGGTCGCGTTCAAAAACTGGCACAGGCCAGGAGAAACCCACAGCGGCCGGCAACGTCGGCGAGTTTGACAGAATTTTTTACGCGGTCAATGATAATTCGGCGGCTTTTGGTGGACGCCCATCGCGCCTCAAGCTATACTTTCCGCAATGAAGACCCAGCCGCCAGAACGCGTCATCGCCGCAGGGGAGAGGCTGTCCTTGGCGTTCACCTTGATCGAGCTGTTGGTGGTGATTGCGATCATCGCCATTTTGGCCGGCATGTTGCTGCCGGCGCTGACCAGAGCCAAGGGCGCGGCCATGAAAACGCAATGCATGAACGGGGAGAGGCAAATGGGCTTGGGCTTCAATATCTTTGCCGATGACAACAAGCAAACCTACCCGCCAGCCGGATATGAATACCAGCAAACTGGCGGACCGATGAGTTGGGACCATTTCATCTACCGCTATATCGGAGGCGACAATACCTGGGACCAGGCGGCCGGAGGCGGCATGTTGGCGGCGACCGCGCCTAAAGTCCTGCGCTGCCCGGCCGATACGGGCGCCGATCAGGATTGGATCGCCCAACACCCAAGCTTCTGGATGCGAAGGAGTTATCCCATGGACGCGGCCGGCCCCAATTATATAGGCGTGCCGTGCTCACCGCCCAATTATCCGGCGCTGCCGCCCATCACGGACGGCATTGGCGTTTACTGGCTCACGGATGTGAACAACGTGGACTGGAGCGCGCCCGGTTATCCGACCAGGGTCATTCTGGATTCCTCCGGGACGATTCTGCTGTGCGAACATCCTGACGGCGATAACGTGGCGGGAAATTCCTGGATGTCCGTTTGCATCGGCCCGACGAATTCAGGCGGCGGGGCGGATGCGGGAGCACTTTACCAGCTCAATTCGAGCGACCCGCATAACTATGGTGGCATGGTGTACAAAACTCACGTCAACAAGTTCGACTATCTCTTCCACGACAACCACGTATCGGGCTTGAGCTGGCAGCAAACACTTGGCCCACTCGGCCCAATCACCATCAAGGCCGCCGCCAACGGGATTTTGAAGGGAATGTGGACGATCAAGCCGGGGGATTGAGGCCCCGTCCTGGACGCCGCTTCAATCGTGTTTGAATTGCGCCCTTAGATATAAGACGGCATCCCCGCTGAAAGGCGGGTTGAAAGTAGTCGTGGCGCCGCCGCTGGCCTTGCCGCCCGCGATTTTGGCGCCGGTGGACGGGTTCATCCATTCCACCGCAAATGGGCCGCCGTGGCCCGAAAGATCCACGCTGAAGCCGCCTCCATGCGGAGCATAGACCAGAAATTCGGCCTCGGCCCCGTTAGTGTTGGCCAGGGCATGGCCGGTGGAGGATAAATTTCCCTGGGGAGTCATGGCGGCCAGATTCATGCGCTCGGCGTAATCACGGATGTAGCCCATGGTGTCGCGCACCTGGTCCCAACGCTTATCCGGCACGGAACTGATTCCGTGAACGGGCGACGGACAGAGATTGCGATTTTGCCGCGGGTAATAAAGGACGTAAGGATCCATGAACAGCGTTTGATCGCCCTGGGTGAAGTTGAGCCAGAAGAAATTCCGGTTGGCTTGCGGAGATTCGTTCCACATGCCCCAGTAACTGTGGTCCGAATCGTTGATGTTCACCTTGCAAGCCGGATGACCGCTGCCGCAACTGCGGGTCGGGGAGATTTTCGCGGCGGGAGCAATCCAGTCGGCATCACTGTTCATGAGAATGGCGTCGCTGGCGGCGTCAATTTTCTTCAACACTGCATAGCCGATGGGGTGTTGGAAGGGCTTGCCGGCTTCATAGGCGCGGGCGGTGGCGATGAGGTGGCTGTTCCACCAGGCTGATTCATCGGGAGCTTCTTCGGAGACGATCCAGAGAACATTCGGCTGATCGTTGAGGGTATCGATCACTTTTTTGACATAAGCGTCGTGAATCGCGGTCATGGCGTTAGGCTCAGTCATCGCCACGGCTCCGACTCCTCCGCCATCGTCAATTCCATTGACGTTGTTGGATCCGGTGAAGGGGCATCCGTCGCCGGCGAAGCGAAAGGCGTGGAGAAATTCGGCGGTGAAAAAATAGACGCCGGCGTAAATGCCGGCCGAGTCCAATTGCCGGACACGGCTGCGCAGACGCTCAAAGTAGGCCGGATCGAATTTTGTGAGATCGAACTTCGGCTTTCCATCCGTGGCGATGCCGGGACCCGTGCGCAACCAGGGAAACGGGGTCACGCTGATATCCGGCGGCGCGCTGGCGGTGCTGGGAAGGTGGCGGAAGGTCGGCAGTTCCTCCATCCACAACAGGGTGAAATTGTGGTGATGAGCGGCCAGCATTTTCACAAACGCGGTAAAATCCAAAGGCTGCGGGGAATGATCCGTTCCCCAATCCTGGAGGGTGTTCCAAGTCTGAGACCCAGTCAGATAAATGGCTTTGCCCGTGCCGTCGGTGAAGTAATTGGGATTGCTTGGAAGCGCTCTCAAGGGAGCGGTGATTGGCCCGCTGGCGGAGGGGGCGGCCACTCCGCAAAAAGGCATCATGGCGAACCACAAACCAAGGCAAAAGTTGCGTGTCATGCCCCCACCTTGCACCATCTCGAGGACGCCAGTCAACCAACAAAATTCAATGTCCCCTGAGATACAGGACGGCATCCCCGCTGAAAGGCGGGTTGAATATTCTGCTGGCGCCGCCGCTGGCCTTGCCGCCCGCGATTTTGGCGCCGCTGGCCGGGTTCATCCATTCCACCGTAAGTGGGCCGCCGTGGCCCGAAAGATCCACGCTGAAGCTGCCGCCACTCGGCGCATAGACCAGGAATTCGATCTTGGCCCCGTTAGTGTTGGCCAGGGCATGGCCGGTGGAGGATAAATTTCCTTGGGGAGTCATGGCGGCCAGATTCATGCGGTTGGCATAACCCCGGATGTAGCCCATGGTGTCGCGCACCTGGTCCCAACGCTTATCCGGCGCGGAACTGATCCCGTGAACGGGCGACGGGCAGAGATTGCGGTTCTCGCGCGGATAATACAGGACGTAGGGATCCATGAACAGCGTTTGATTGCCCTGGGTGAAATTGAGCCAGAAAAAATTCCGATTGGCCCGCGGAGAATCGTTCCAGATGCCGTAGTAACTGTGGTCGGAATCGTTGATGTTCACTTTGCAGGCCGGATGACCGTTGCCGCAACTGCGGATCGGCGAAATTCTCGTTTTGGGAGCAATCCAGTCGGCGTCGCTGTTAAGAATGGCGGAGTCGCCGCCGGGAAAATGCACGTCCGGCGTGCCATAGCCGATGGGGTGTTGGAATGGTTTTCCGGCTTCATAGGCGCGGGCGGTGGCGATGACGTGGCTGTTCCACCACTGTGAATCCTTGGCGGCTTCCTGCGAGACGATCCAGAGAACGTTCGGCAGATCGTTGAGCGTGTCGATCATTTTCTTGACATAAGCGTCCTGCATCGCGGTGACGGCATCAGGCGCGGTCATGGTCTCGGATTCGACTCCGTCGCCGCCGTCAATTCCGTTGACGTTGTTGGAGGCCGTAAAAGGATAGCCGTCACCGGAAAAGCGATAGCCGATGAGGTATCTGCCGGAGAAAAAATAGACGCCCGCATAGATTCCGGCCCCATTCAATTGCCGGACACGGCTGCGCAGCCGGTCAAAGTAAACCGGGTTGAATTTCGTCAGATCAAACTTCAGCTTCCCGTCCGACGCCAGGCCCGGGCCTGTCCGCTGCCAGGGGAAGGGAGTGACGCTGACGTCCGGCGGCGGGCCGATCGTGGTGGGGCGGTTATGGAAGGTCGGCAGTTCCTCCGTCCATAACAGGGTGAAATTGTGGTGATGCGCGGCCAGCATCTTCACAAACGCGGTAAAATCGAATGGCTGGGGAGCATCCTCCGTGCCCCAATCCTGGAGGTCGTTCCAGGTGTGTGACCCGGTCAAATAGACCGCTCTGCCGCCACCATCGGTGAAGTAATTGGGATTGCTGAAAAGCGCTCGCAGGGGAGTGGTGATTGGCCCTGCCGCGAAGGCGGAAACCGCCAGGGAGAGGGCAAAGAATAGTTGCAGGCAAAGCTTTCGCGTCATGGCTGCACCTTGCGCCATCCTGCGGCCGACAGTCAAACAATAATATTCAATGCGCTCTGAGATACAGGACGGCATCCCCGCTGAAAGGCGGGTTGAAAGTAGTCGTGGCGCCGCCGCCGGCCTTGCCGCCCGCGATTTTGGCGCCGGTGGCCGGGTTCATCCACTCCACCGTAAATGGGCCGCCGTGGCCCGAAAGATCCACGCTGAAGCTGCCGCCACTCGGCGCATAGACCAGATATTCAGCGTTGGCCCCGTTGGTGTTGGCCAGCACGTGGCCGGTGGAGGACAAACTGCCCAGGGGGGCCGTGGCGGCCAGATTCATGCGATCAGCGTAATCACGGATGTAGCCCATCGTGTCGCGCACCTGGTCCCAACGCTTATCCGGCACCGAACTAATTCCGTGAACAGGCGACGGACAGAGATTGCGGTTTTGGCGCGGATAATAAACGACGTAAGGATCCATAAACAACGTTTGATCACCCTGCGTAAAGTTGATCCAGAAGAAGTTTCGGTTGGCCTGCGCAGTATCTTTCCAGATGCCGTAGTAACTGTGGTCTGAATCGTTGATGATCACTTTGCAGGCCGGATGACCGCTGCCGCAACCACGGGTCGGAGCGATTCTCGCGCCGGGAGCGATCCAGTCGGCGGCGCTGTTCAGGATGACGGCGTCACTGGCGGCATTGCAATCCTGCAACACTGCATAGCCGATCGGGTGTTGCAGCGGTTTTCCGGCTTCATAGTCGCGGGCGGTGGCGATGAGGTGGCTGTTCCACCACTTTGAATCCCTGGGAGCTTCGACGGAGACGAGCCAGAGGACATTCGGCAGATCGTTGAGTGTGTCGATCATTTTCCTGACATAAGTGTCCTGAATCGCGGTGATGGCATCAGGCGCGGACATGGTCTCGGATTCGACCCCATTGCCGCCGTCGATTCCATTCACGTTGTTGGACGCGGAAAATGGATAGCCGTCACCGGCAAAGCGAAAGGAGTGGAGAAGACCGCCGCAGAAAAAATCGACACCGGCGTAAATACCGGCCTCATCCAATTGCCGGACACGGCTGCGCAGCCGGTCAAAGTAAACCGGGTTGAATTTTGTGAGATCAAACTTCAACTTGCCGTCCGAGGCGTTGCCGGGACCTGTCCGCTGCCAGGGAAAGGGAGTGACGCTGAAATCCGGCGGTGAGCCAGCCGTGCTGGGAAGATTACGGAACGTCGGCAATTCCTCCGTCCACAACAGCGTCATGTTATGGTGGTGCGCTGCCAGCATGTTCACAAACGCCGTGAAGTCGAAAGGTTGGGGAGAATCATCCGTGCCCCAATCCTGAAGGGAGTTCCAGGTGTGGGAACCAGTCAAATAGACCGCTTTGCCGGTGCCGTCGGTGAAGTAATTGGGATTGCTGGAAAGCGCTCGCAATGGAGTCGTGATCGGCCCTGCCGCGGAGGCGGAAACCACCAGGCAGAGGGCAAGGAATAATGGCAGGCAAAGCTTTTGCGTCATGCCCCCACCCTGCACCAGTCGTTCCCTCCCAATCAACCAATAATGCCCGCGCCCTTGGCCCGCCGGGGAGTTCGCGCGGGCGGCGTCGCGGGCTGTTCGGGCAGGGCCAGGTATTGGCGGGCGTTGCGGTGGCAAATGTTGCTGATCATCGTGCCGAGCAGGGCTTCATCGTTGGGCAATTCGCCCCGCTCCACTTCCTGCCCGAGGAGATTGCAAAGCACGCGGCGGAAGTACTCGTGGCGGGGATAGGACATGAAGGAGCGCGAATCGGTCACCATGCCGACAAAGCGCGAAAGCAAACCGAGGTTGGAGAGGGCGTTAAGCTGCCACTGGATGCCTTCCTTCTGGTCCAGGAACCACCACCCGGAACCGAATTGCATTTTGCCCGGAATCGAGCCGTCTTGAAAACTGCCGATGATGGTGGCAAAGGCGTAGTTGTCAATAGGATTATTGTTATAGACGATGATTTTGGGCAGGCTCCCCTCGCGCTCCAGCAAATCAAGATAACGCGCCAGGCTCTGCGCTTGCGGAAAGTCTCCGATGCTGTCAAATCCGGTGTCGGGGCCGATCCGCTCCAGGAGGCGGGTGTTGTTATTGCGCAGGGTGCCCAGATGCAGTTGCTTGACCCACCCTTTTTCCGCGTCCCATCGCCCAAAATGCAGCATCAGGAAGGTGCTGAATTGCGCCTGCTCTTCGGGCGAAGCGGCCTGGCCGCGGCGCGCCCTGGCGAAAATCGCCGCCGCCGTCTTGTCCGGGCACGGGCTGGCCGGGCATTGGCTCAGTCCGTGGTCGGACAGGCGGCAACCGTGCGCATGAAAATAGCCGTGGCGCTGGCGCAATGCGGACACGAAATCCTCCAGGTTGGCGATGTCCATGTCGGAGGCCTGCTCCAGGCGGCTGACCCAGGCGTTGAAGGCGGCGGGCTGGCTGACGGCCAGCGCCTTGTCCGGACGAAAGGCGGGAAGAACGCGCGTGGCCACGCCGTCGGCCGCGATTTTTTTGTGATGCGCCAGGTCGTCGGTCGGATCGTCGGTGGTGCAGAGGGCGCTGACGTTGAATTTCTTCAGGATGCCGCGGGCGGTCATTGCGGGCTGGGCCAATTGTTCGTTGGCCTTTTTCCAAACCCGCGCGGCGGTGTGCTCGTCCAACAACACGTCCATGCCGAAGCAGCGCTTGAGTTCCAAATGGGTCCAATGATAGAGCGGGTTGCGCAAGGTGTGCGGCACCGTGGAGGCCCAGGCGAGAAACTTCTCAAACGGCTCGGCCCCGCCCGTGCAGAATTTTTCCGCGACGCCGTTGGCGCGCATGGCGCGCCATTTGTAATGGTCGCCTTCGAGCCAAATCTCGAAGAGGTTGCGGAACTGCCGGTTATCGGCGATGTCCTTGGGGGACAGGTGGCAATGGTAATCGAAGATGGGCTGTGGCTCGGCGAATTGCCGGTAAAGCCGTTGCGCCGCGCGGTTATGCAGTAAGAACTTCTCGTCAATGAATTTCATCTTAGTCTCAGGCTCGAGGGCCAAGGAATATCGTATTTGCGTCCTTGCGGCAATCTTATTGCAAGGTGATTTTCTGGTGCGCGTGGTTTGAAACCCGGGCCGCATAGCGCTGGGCGGCAACGACCAGCGACGGGTCACAGTCAAAGGGCACGACCCCGGTGCCGAGCAGGCCCCGTGGATGGCCAAGCGCCAGGGGCAGGTATTCGTCCATGGCACGTTCAATCGCCGCGCTCTTGCCCGAGGCGAGGACGCTTGCTGGCATGTTGACCCGCACGATGATTTCCGGAAAGCCCGCGGCCACGTGCATGAAAGACGCCTGATTCGTCTCCGCGGGGCAAATGACCTGTCCTGGACCGGCTGCCAGCAGCGCCTCAGCGACCAGCGCGACATCGCCACCAACGATGCAGGTGAGCGGCCTGCCCGCCGCCCGGCCGGCCTGGAGAACCACGCCCAATGCAGGCGCGACAATTTCCCGGAACGTATCCGGCGAGACCAGCGGCGGCGCGCCGCCGGAATCATAAATCGCCGGACGAAAACCAAGCGCGATGAGCTTCGTGCAAAGCGCCGCCTGGTGGCGGGCGAGGAAGGTGATGGCGGCGCGGATTTCCTCCGTGGCATCCGCCAGTTCCATAAGAAACGTCTCAAACCCGAGCAAACCGACAGCCAGTGAGATCGGTCCCGCGAGCGGCACGTGCACTTCGGTCCCGGGAAATTTCGTGGCCAGCGCCAATGCCGCCTCGCACAGCATCGGAAGGCGGCCGTCCGTTTTCGGATCAAGTGCGCGCAGCGCTGGAATCTGCCCAGGGTTCTCGAGCAGCGGGCCAGCCAATGCGGGCGTGGGGTTTGCCGACTTGGGGCGCACTTCCGCACCCCAGGCTTCGACCTCGACATGATAGACATCGATCCCGCAAACGATCGGCGAGTGCTGGTAAATTTCGTGAGCTTTCGCGTGCGCATCGCGCAAGAGCGCCGCGCTCCGCGAGACATCCCACGCGGTTTTGCCGATCAAAGCCGCCGCGTGCTCAATGACCGCGGGATAAAGTATATGCAGCGGATTCAATGTCCCAAGCATGTCGGGAGCATAGATGAGCGATGATCGTTTTGCGACCTTGTTCGCGAGAGGCGCTGCGCTTCGTGATTGCGGGGCGCGAGGAATTTTGGTTTACTGGCGGCATTATATGCAACGGCGACGACAATCTTTGGCAAATACGCTCATGGTTTGGGGACTTGTGCTGTCATTTGTCGCTGTACTGGGCGCGGGATGTTTCGAGGCCTGCAAAATTGTGGCGGTAATTCCGGCTGCCTTTAAATCATCACCCGGAGTCTGGCACAGTCCGATGCGGGCCTCGGGAGAGGATTATCAGCCGAATCAGTCTGGACGGGGGAGAATGACTCCGCAGCAGCGCGCACGATACCGCGAATGGGCCGAGCACCAAGAGCGATAACAGATGCTCAACCAGCCTTTTTCAAAGCTGGAAGGCCGGTGGTTGCCTTATCGCGGGCTTTGTTGGTGATTATCCAGGCACTGGCGATGCCGGCGAGCAAACCGGCAAGGTGAGCTTCCCAGGATACGCCGGGGAATACCGGCAGCAGGCCCAACAGAATTCCTCCATAACCCACCATGCAGATCACCGCCAAACAGAAAGTGACCATCGAGCGGTCGAACCATGCTCGCGAGGTGAGGAAGGCAAAATAACAGAAGATCAATCCGCTGGCGCCGACATGATCGGCGTTTCTCGCCAACAACCAAGTCAGGCCGCCGCCCATCAAGATGCCACCCGTGGTGACGCCGATGAATTCAGCCTTGCTCCGGGCGCAGATGATCCCTCCCAGTATCAGGAGAGGCAGGGTGTTCGCGGCCAGATGGGCAAAGGAGACATGCAGAAACGGGGACCAAATAATGCCCGGCAGGCCGCTGAGGCGCCGGGGAATGATGCCGTGATGCGTGAGCGCCCCGCCCAGGATCAAATTGTTGAGCACGAACACGACCCAGGCCATCGCCACCATCGCCATGATCGGCGTGAATCGTTTCATCGATTTCTAGTCCTTGAGCTGGCTGCGCAGCCGGTTGAATTCCAAAGTCATGGCTGTCCGGTCGGCGGTTTTATACTTTTCGGGAAGGTAGCGGGCGTCCGAACAGGCCAGGACGGCGGCCAGTTCCTGCAACTGGATGAGGGCGGGGTCCAATGAGTCAATAAAACTTCCGATGGCCTCTTCCATGTCCCGGACTTGAATGTCCAGGTCCCGTTGCTGGAGAACGGCGATTTCCCTGGCCCGGGTGATGACGGAGTCCACGTCACTGCCGGTCAGGGGCTTGGCGCCCATGCTCTGTTCAATGAACCGGCTGATTTCAGCAGTCAGCGCTATTTTTTTGCCCTTGGTGACCGTTTGGAACAATTCCAGGACATCCTGCGCGCCCTGCGCCGGGAACAGGGGAATGCACAAGCCCAAGCGCCCCTGGCGCTTGAGGTCGATGGTGAGCAGGTCGGGCCGGGAAGTCATGGCAATCCAGAGTTCCCGCCCCCGGGTGCTGGAATCGCCGATGTGGGCGGCGAAAGCGGCAAAGACACGGCTGGAAACCCCGCTATCGTCTCCGCCACTGGCTCTGGAGCCAAAGACCGCGTCCGCCTCGTCCACAACCACGATGACCGGACCGAGGGCCTTGATGGTCATCAAAATGCGGGTTTGCTGCCGTTCGGTGTCGCCCACCCATTTGGAGCGGAAGTCCCCCATTTCCATGACAGGCAGCCCGCATTCGCTGGCAAAGCAATCCACCAGGAAGGACTTTCCCACTCCCACCCGGCCCGGAAGCAGGATGCCTTTTTCGATTACGTCCAGCTTGCCGTTTTTGAAAAGCCAGGCCACGTCGCGCAGTTTCTGCTTGGCCGCTTTGTGCGTGGCCACGGCCTCCAGCGAAAGCTCGGGCCGCGGATCTTTGAACTTGACCAACCCCTGGCAAAATTCCTCGATCAGCATTTTCTTGCAGCGGCTGACATGGTCCTGGGTCACGTTCTGTCCGTTTTTGACGGCCTCGGCGATCACATTTTGCAGCCGGACGATGTTCAGGCCCGAGGTGCGGATGGCCAATTCCTCTGCCGTCAGGTCGAGGCCGGCCCGTGGCTTGGAGGGGTCCGCCGGGTCCGTCTTCATGAGGCGCTGACAGGTTTTGGACTGCAAGTAGCGCATTCGTTCGTCGCGGTCGGGCAGATCGATTTTGATTTGCGCCACGTGGGGGTTTTGCAGCAAATCGCTTTGTAGTTTGGACGGCGTTTCGGTGATGAGCACAATCCCGACGTCGCGCTGGCGGAATTCGGGAGAAGTGGCCCATTTGAGCATGCGGGAGAATCGCCTCAGACAGGGCAACCGCAATTAGGCCCATCATGGACTCCAAGCCACCACCTCTGCCACTCCAGCCTTGGGCCAGGGAATTTTGCGCAAGCTCTTTATATGACTGTTTTTGGTTTTACGGTTCTTAATCTAAAGCGATTTGCGTGTTGACCGGGGCGGGGGGCGTGGCTACTTTGCGGGCGATCGTCTGACCCGGCGGCGGGGTTTCAGTTTTATGCGACATACCATATCTGTCCTGGTGGAAAATAAGTTCGGCGTGCTGACGCGCGTGGCCGGCCTCTTTAGCGGCCGCGGCTATAATATCGACACCCTGAACGTGGCTCCGACCCAGCAAGCCAACACCTCGCGCATGACCATCGTCACGCGCGGCGATGACGCCACGGTGGACCAAATCGTCAAGCAACTCAACAAGCTGGTCAACGTGCTGGAGGTGCATGACTTCCGGGAAGCAGAATTCATCGACCGCGAATTGGTGCTGGTGCGCGTGACGGTCAACGCCAGGACGCGGGCGGAAATCATGCAGATGACCGACATTTTCCGCGCCAAAATCGTCGATGTGCAGCCCAAAAGCCTGACCATCGAAATCACCGGCAACGAAAGCAAAATCGATAAGTTTCTGGGCCTGATGACCGGCTTTGGCGTGCTGGATCTGACCCGCACGGGCAAGATCGCGCTGGCCCGCAAGTAATTTGGCTTAGTCTGCATATCCCTGCTGCTCTTTGGCATTGACGGATCAATGCTGATGTTTAGAATTACGAACTTATTTGAATGAGTTGGGAGTTGGAAACAACACACAAACAAGAAAGATTGAATTATGGCAATGATTGATTTTGGCGGAACGAAGGAAAAGGTCATCACGCGCGGCGAATTTTCGATGGCCCGCGCCCGCAAGGCGCTCAAGAACGAAACCATCGCCATCATCGGCTACGGCGTGCAAGGCCCGGCGCAGGGACTGAACTTGCGCGACAACGGCTTCAGGGTCATCGTCGGCCAGGCCAAGGCTTTCAAGCGCGACTGGGATCGCGCTGTCGCTGACGGCTGGATCCCCGGCAAAACGCTCTTCGACATCGAGGAAGCGGTGCAAAAAGGCACCATCATCCAGATGCTTGTTTCGGACGCCGCCCAACGCACCATCTGGCCGGTGGTGAAGAAAAATCTCAAACCCGGCGACGCGCTCTATTTCTCGCACGGTTTCTCCATCGCCTACAAGAAACAGACCGGCGTCATCCCGCCCAAGGACGTGGACGTCATCATGGTCGCGCCGAAGGGTTCCGGCCTGAACGTGCGCCGCAATTTTCTCAGCGGCGCGGGCATCAATTCCAGCTTTGCCGTCGAGCAGGATGCCACTGGCCGCGCCGAGGAGCGTTGCCTGGCCCTCGGCTTCGGCATCGGTTCCGGCTACCTGTTCCCGACCACCTTCCAGCATGAAGTGTTCAGCGACCTGACCGGCGAACGCGGCGTGTTGATGGGCGCCCTGGCTGGCATCATGGAGGCGCAATACGACGTGCTCCGGTCCCAGGGCCACACCCCGAGCGAAGCGTTCAACGAAACCGTGGAGGAATTGACCCAGAGCCTCATCCGGCTCGTGGATGAAAACGGCATGGACTGGATGTATTCCAACTGCTCGGCCACCGCGCAGCGCGGCGCCCTCGACTGGAAGCCCAAGTTCAAGAAGGCCACGTTGCCGGTCTTCAAAGATCTCTACCATCGCGTTAAGACTGGCAAGGAATGCGCCCGTGTGCTTTCCGCCTGCGGCGCGCCCAATTATCAGGCGCAGTTGGCAAAGGAACTGGGTCAAATCCACGACTCCGAAATGTGGCGCGCCGGGGCGGCCTCCCGCGCCTTGCGTCCGAAGCAATCTGACAAGGTCATCGCCAAGGGCGCCAAAGGCGTTTCAGGACGCACGGCCAACTGATCCTATACGGGTCCAACGCCATCGCGTATTTTGGATGCGGCGCCGGCGCCTGCCTTCGCTCTTGCCGTCGTGAAGAAGCGCTCCGGCAAAGGCGGCCGGGCGGCATATCGTTATCGAAGTGTAAATCTCGCTTCTTAAACTTCCATGTTTACGCCTTCTCCGGACTGCCTGCCGCCGGCTCGCCAAATGACTCCTTCAATAACCGGTCCAATTGCCCTGCCGCAAAGAGAGGCAAAGAGAGCAATTGCACCGTCGTTCCTTCTTCGCCTGGCAGCTTGATTTCCTCCAGCGCCGGGAACCCGGTGTGAAACCGCACCGCCCGCCGGCGGCCCTTCTCCCGCAGGAATTGAAATATCGAGCGCAGCGTCCCGGTTTTGCCCGCCTTGACTTCCACCGGCAGAATCTCCTGGTTCTGGCTGATAACGAAGTCCACTTCGGCGTTCGCGTTGCGCGCCTCGCGCGCCCAGTAAAACAACTGCGGCTCCGCAAATGCAGGAGCGGCGCAGAGCAATTGTTGCCCGATGAACTGCTCCGCCAGCGCGCCTTCGTTCACCGTGATCAATGCCTCCGCGCCCACCAATTCCAGCCCGCACAAACGATTCACCAGCCCGATGTCCAAAAACAGCGCCTTGAAATGCCGCTCGTCCCGCTCCGCGCCCAACGGCAGGCCGTTGGCCGACGTATGCACCACCGGATGCACCACCCGGCTGAACGTCAGCAATTCCAGCGCCCGCCGCACGTCTGCCGATCGTTCCTCCCGGCTGATGTTCACGAACTTGATCTTCCGCCCCACCTTCTCCGCGATGTGGCGGTACGTCTTGCGCATCAATTCGTGTAACCGCCGTGGTCCATGTTTCGCGAAATCGGACTGCATCGTCTCCACCAGCGCCGTCTGGATGCGTTGAACCTCCAGCAAATCCTTCCGCGCGGCGTAAGCCCCCACCGCCTCCGGCATACCGCCCACAAAAAAGTAGCGCCGCACCGCCTCCAAAAATCTTTTCGCCAGCGCCTCGGATGGCGGTTGCGCGAGGCTCCACGTCTTGAGGTAATCCGTGAGCGAGTCGCCCTCGGTCGCGGCCACGAATTCCTCGAAGGACATCGGTTGGAGGTGCAGAAATTCGATCCGCCCCACTGGCATGGAATACTTGAACTCGCGCAGCGCAAAATCCAAAAGCGACCCCGCCGCGATCACGTGCAGCTCCGGCATCAGCTCATGGAAATAGCGCAGCAAAGCCAGCGCAGGCGGACATGCCTGAATCTCATCCAGGAACAACAACGTCTTGCCAGGCGTCACGTTCCGGCCCCGCAATACAGCCAGTTCCGCCAGCACCCGCCTCGGATCTTGCTGGGAAAACAGACTGTGCAAATCCCGCTCCCGCTCCAAATCCACCGTCACCACTGACTCGAAATGCTCCGCCCCCCAATGCTCTACCAGATACGTCTTTCCCACTTGCCGGGCACCCCTCAATACCAACGGCTTGCGACCGGGACGATCTCGCCACTCCGACAACGATATTTGCACGGTTCTCTTCAATTGGATTGGATTTCATCACACATTCCGCTGAAAGACAATTGGATTTCAGCAAAGATTGACGCAAGGCCGGCCGGGAAGTTACTGTCCCTGCATGAAAGCGTCTTTTTCCGCTCCTTTCTTTGCGCTCTTGCTTGCTGCTTGCCTGAATGCAGCCGAGAGCAGCGCCCCTGACCAATCCAAGGCCTTCATCTATAAGAAGACGCCGCAGATTGATCTGAAGTTGCTGGTGGATTATCCCCCCGGCTGGAAAGCATCGGACAAACGGCCGGCCATTGTCTTTTTCTTTGGGGGCGGGTGGACGCATGGTTCGCCCGGCCAGTTCAAAATGCAAGCGGCCTATATGGCCAACCGCGGATTGGTCGCTGTCCGCGCCGATTACCGCATCGGCGACCGCGACAAAACCACCCCGCTCGAATGCATCGAGGATGCGCGCAGCGCCGTGCGCTGGTTGCGCCAGCACGCCGCTGAACAGGGGATCGATCCGGATCGCATCATCGCCGCTGGGGAATCGGCCGGAGGACATCTGGCCGCCTGCACTGCCTTCCTGCCCGGACCGGACTCCGCTTCGGACGACCTAAGCGTTTCCTGCAAACCGTGCGCGTTGGTGCTGTTCGATCCGCCGGTGGACTTTAGCGGCATCCCCATCGTGGCGACTAACGCAGAGGATATCGCGATGGGCAGGAAGATGGGGTTGTTCACTGTGCCCGGCACCGCCGCGCAGACCAACGCGGAACTAACGGCCATGGCCATGAAGATGTCACCCGCGGCGTTTTTAACGGCGAGCGCGCCGCCCGCCATTCTCTTTTTCGGCACTGCCGACCGGTCCCTCGAGCAAGGCCGCCGTTTTACGGAGAAGTCCCGCAAGCTGGGCAACCGGGTGGAGTTCTACACGGCGCTGGGTGTCAAACATGGATTTTTGATTCAGCCACCCTGGCGGGAAATCACCCTCAAACAAGCCGACGAATTCCTGGCTTCACTGGGCTTGCTCCAGGGCCTGCCCACCGTGCAAATTCCCGATGCCACGAAAACGTTGCAAGCGGAGAAGTAAGCCGAATCCGAATTCCCATTGATGGCGAAAGAACATCAGCGAACGGCATGGGTGGCGGCGGTCCTGATGCTGGGCACAGCGCTGCTTTATGGGCCGGTGGCGGCGTTCGACTTCATCAATTTCGACGACGGCCAGTATGTCCTCAACAATGACCACCTGAACATCGGCTTCAGTTGGCCGGGTTTGCGCTGGTGCTTTCAAGCCGGCTACGCGAGTAATTGGCACCCGCTGACCTGGATGTCGCACATGCTGGACTGTCAATTATTCGATTTGCGGCCCGGTCCTCCTCACGTCGTCAACGTCCTCCTGCACGCCGCTAATTCGGCCCTGCTCTTTCTGGCGCTCAAACGGCTGACCGGAGCATTCTGGCGCAGCGCGATGGTGGCGGCGCTGTTCGCCTGGCATCCGCTGCACGTGGAATCGGTGGCCTGGATCGCCGAGCGGAAGGACGTGTTGAGCGCGTTCTTCTGGATGCTCGCGCTTTGGGCCTACGCCGGCTACGCGGAGAATTTGAAAGTTCGAAGTTCAAAGTTCAAATCTTATTACGGGCTGACCCTTCTGTTTTTCGCGTTGGGGCTGATGGCCAAGCCGATGATCATCACCTTGCCGTGTGTCCTGCTCTTGCTGGATTGGTGGCCGTTGGGGCGGTTCGCGCCGGACGCGCCCAGGCCCGTTTCACGGCTCATCCTGGAAAAGCTGCCTCTTTTTCTTCTGGGCGCGGGTTCCGCCGTCCTGACAATATTGGCGCAAAACAGGGGCGGCGCGGTGGCAACGCTGGAATTCGTGCCTCTTGCGACGCGGGTCTTGAATGCCTTGGTTTCTTATCTGCGCTACGTTGAGAAACTGTTTTGGCCGGCCAACTTGAGCGTGATTTATCCGCTGGGATTCAAATTGCCGGCCCTGGAAGTTTCGCTGGCGCTGGTGCTTCTCGCCGGGGTCTCCGCCCTGGCCCTGGCCTTTTGGAAGAGTCGGCCCTACTGCTTGGTGGGATGGCTTTGGTTCCTGGGGACCCTGTTTCCAGTCATCGGCCTTGTCCAGGTGGGAGGTCAATCGATGGCGGACCGTTTCGCTTATCTTCCGTCCATTGGCATCTTCATGATCGCCTGCTGGGCGGCCCACGGTCTGACCCACCGGTGGCGCCGGCAGCGCGCGCTTCTAATGCCGGGAGCGGCACTCGTTTTGGCGGCCTGTGTCATGCAGACCAAGGCCCAACTCGGATACTGGCGGAATAGCGGAACACTTTTCCAACATGCGCTCGCCATCGACACCAACAATTACATCGCCCATAGCTGCTACGGTTGTTATCTCCGCGACCTCGGGCAACTGGAACCGGCGCGAATCGAATGTCAACGGGCCATTGAAATCACTCCAACTTACGTGCTGGGCTACTCCGCTCTCAGTGGCGTTCTTGAGCGCCAGGGCAGGAAGGAAGAAGCCATGACTGCTTTGCGCGACGGCCTCAAAATTCGCCCTGACTGTTCCGGCGCTCGATGCGATTTGGCCAAACTCTTGTTCGAGAAGAACCTCTATCTGGAAGCCGAGGCCGAGCTGGAGGAGGGCCTGAAACTCGATCCCACTGATGCTGGGCTGCATCTGTTTCTGGGTCACGCCCTGGCCTGCCAGCACAAGTATGACGCGGCGGAAGAGCAGTTCGCCCGAGGGGCGCGCCTGGACCCGGAGGATCCCGCAAGCCATTACCAATGGGCCTTGGCCCTGGCGGCCCAACGCAAAATCCCCGGAGCCATGGCCCAATATCGCGCTGCCTTGCAACTCCATCCCGATTTCGCCAACGCCTTGAACAATCTGGCTTGGCTCCTTGCCGCCAGCCCTGACCCCCGGCTGCGCGACGGCGCCGAAGCCGTCCAACTGGCCTCGCGCGCCTGCGCGCTGACGCATACGAACGAGGCGATCAAGATTGGCACACTGGCCAACGCCTGCGCGGAAGCAGGGCGCTTTGCCGAAGCCGTGGCCTGGGCGGAAAAGGCGCGCGAAGTGGCCCTGGCCCACGGGCAAACCGAGGTGGCGGAACAAAACCTCGAATTGCAAAAATTGTATCAAAGACACAGAGCGTTTTATGAATACCAATGAAATCCGCCGCGGGCGCGTTTCGTGGCTGAGTCTTTGACTTTCGACGCCTTGCTTCGTCGGCCGGCGCACCAGGACGCCCGATGCTCTTTCGACCGCGACCAGCAACAAGGCCGATTCCAACGCGTGGCGCAAGGCCCTGGGCGGCGCGCGGGTGCCGCGTGAGGTGCATCGTTTCAAAACCCACGAGGAAGCGGAGCAATGGCTATGGCGGATGATCGCCCGTTAGTAGATCTTCAATTCAGTGGGCCGCCTTTTTTTCTTCCGGCGAAATGCGTTCGGAATCGCGCAACCGCCGTGTCAACGACCATTTCCTGGCCAGGGTCTCGCATAACTGGATCACCTCGATGTTGTCGAAGGGCTTTTTGAGCACCGCCAGATTGTTGCGATTGCCCAGTTGGCGCATGATTTCCTCCCACGAATAATCCGAATAGGCCGTGCAGATGACGATTTGCAGATCGGGGTCGGCCACCCACAGACGCGCTATCGTCTCCACGCCGTCCCAGCCGGGAGGCATGCGCATATCGACAAAGGCCACCGCGTAGGGACGGCCATGTTCCAAGGCGTGCTGCACTTTGGCCAGACCTTCCTCGCCCTGAAAGGCCGAATCGATTTCGAATCCCTCATGGACATCAGGCTCGTTGGCGGCCTCGAAAAGGGCGGATTCCAGATTTTCCAGCCGGCTGTCAGGCAGGGTTGTCTTGGAAAGGATTTTGCGAAAATCCTCATGGATGGTTGGGTTGTCATCGACAGCCAGGACGCGGCGGTTGATAAAGGAATGAGATGGGTTCATGTGACACTGCCAGGGGGCGCAACCGGCAATTCAAGGGTAAAGACCGCGCCGCGGCCCAGACCGTCGCTGCGGACCTGCAAGGTTCCGCCCATGTCTTTGGCCGCGAGGGCGGAGGTGTGGAGGCCAAAACCGTGCCCATCCTTCTTGGTGGTGAAGCCGTGGGCGAAGATGCGGTTCAGGTTTTCGGGGGCGATGCCGACGCCATTGTCCTGCACCTGAACGTGAACCTGCTTTTTGGCCGAAGCGTTAATGGACACCACCACCCGCTTGTCCGGGCCGGGGCCGTGGTCCACCGCGTACTTGGCATTGCGGATAAGGTTGACCAGAATTTGCAATACTTTATGCCTGTCCGCCACCACCTGCGGCGCCGGTTCGAAGCGGCGCTCCAGCGCCACCCCGTGCCGCGCCAGGGCGTCGGCGTTCATTTGCAACGCGTCCTCGACCAACTCTTGCACTTGCAGGAGTTCAAGAATGCCGGAGACCTTGGCGTAACGCTGCTGCATGGCAACGATGTTCTTGATGTGGCCAATATGTTTGACCAGCGCGTCCAATTCACGGAGCTGGCCGGCCTGTTCGGCGCGCAAGCGGCTGGCAAGTTCCATCAGAAAATCCGGCACCAGCCTGCCTTTGGGATCGTTCGATAAATAGTCGCCCAACTGACCGCGGTGCTCTTGCAGCATGAGCGCCAGTTTGTCCAGGCTCGCGATTTTGGATTTGCGCGTGATCTCAATGGCCATGGTGGCGGAGACGTTGACGCTATTCAGGGCGTTGCCGACGTTGTGCAAGACGCCGGTGGCCACCTCGGCCATGCCCGCCTGGCGCGAGACGGCCAGCAGACGGCGGTGCATGGTTTCCTGAATGCGAAAGCGCTCCTGCACCAGCGCCGACTGAAGCTGCACCAGAGTCTGCACAGGGATAATGCCCAGGTATTGGTCTTCAGCCCCCAGCAGAATCACGTCTTCGTTGAAGGCCTTCCCTTGGCGGCCCAGCGCCGTTTCGAGCGCCTGGCGCACCGGCGTGCCTCGGCGCAGCATCAACGGTTGTTCGACCATATGCTCTCCCACCAGGTCCTTGCTGTAGATGGAAAAGCCATAGCGATGGCCCATGAGAAAACCCACGCAGCCGCGCGAACACAGCCCCGCCACCCGGCTTTGATCCATCACGGCGCAGAAATCATGGGGATGAGTCTGAAATTCTCGATAGACCTGCTCCAGCGAGTCGCTCTGCTCGCTGCGCTCCTGGTGCCGAACCAGACTGATAAGGTCGGTTTGTTCGACACCAAGCGTCTTGACTTCGCTTGCGGGGTTTTCTGCTTCCAGGAGATTTACCTGCATACCCGCAGAGTATCGGCGGAAAATTAGGCGTTTCTGTGACCAAAGGGTGACAATTGTGCAAAAGCCTCCAGGACACGCCTTTCGCAATTGCCTCGACGGGAACCAGGCGCACAGGCCACATTGTCATGGCAGCGGTTACAACCAAGGTTGCGAGCGCTCCAAACGATGAACGCAAAAAATGGGCCCAGGGCGATCCTGCTCATCACGCCCGAGAACGAGGAAATTCATCGCTTTCGCCGGAGGCAGTTTAACAATTTCACCCAAATCACGATGCCCTACCTGGCCGGATTCATTGATGAGGCGCAATACCGGATCACGCTGCTGGATGAATACAACCAGCGCATTGTTTATGAATCGCCGGTGGATCTGGTGGCCCTCACCGTCAATACGCCCAACGCTGCGCACTGTTATCGGATCGCGGCGCGATTCAGGGCGCGCGGGGCCAAGGTGGTGATGGGCGGCCCGCACGCGACCCTGCGGCCCGAGGAGGCGGCGCGGCATTGCGATTACCTGGTGGTGGGCGAAGCTGAGGATACCTGGCCGCAATTCCTGCGCGAATTCCACCAGGGCTGCGCCCGGCCGCGTTATGACTCCGCTCAGATGCCTTCATTGCGCGGCCTGCCCATCCCGCGGCGCGACTTGATCCAGGGCCGCTCCTTCACCAAGGGCGCGGTCTTCGCCACCCGCGGATGCCCCTATCGGTGCTCCTACTGCAATCTCAAACAAATCTACCACGACGCCTTTCGCACCCGCCCGATACCCGAAGTGATGGCCGACATTCGCAGCATGAGAAATCGCTACTTTGTTTTCTGGGATGACAATTTCTTCGGCGACGTGGACTACGCGGTCGAGCTTATGAAAGCGCTCCGGAGTCTGCGCCGGCGCTGGGCGGCGCAGGTTTCCATCGACCGTTGCGCCGATGAGACACTGCTCCGGCTGGCGCGGGAGTCGGGCTGCGTTTACCTGTTCATCGGGTTGGAATCATTCTCGAAAGCGGGATTGGCCAGCGTCAACAAAGGTTTCAACGACGTGGCCCAATACCGGCCCACCATCGAGTTGATCCATCGGCACGGCATTTGCGTCCAGGCGGGGATTGTGTTCGGCTTCGATACCGACACCAGGGAGGTGTTCTCCAACACGCTTGAGGCTTGCGAAGATCTCGGCATTGACGGGGTCACAGTGAGCGTGCTCACGCCGCTGCCGGGCACCCGGCTTTATGACCAGATGAAACGCGAAGGCCGCCTGACGAGCGAAGACTGGACGTGTTTCAATGGCAAGACCCGCGTGGCCTTCACCCCCAAACAAATGCCGCCGGAGGAGCTGTTCGCCGGCTACACGAGGTTCCGCCGAAGATTTTACTCCTTCAGATCCATCTTCAAGCGCATGGCCGTGTCGAAAACAAACCTCACGCATAATCTCATCGTGAATCTTGGGTATAAATGGTCGCTATAGGGCATTCGAGAAAATTAAGGACCTCAAGTTGTATTTCAGGCTTCCGATAGCTATTAGGAACTCTTTTCATGAGCAAGACGATCGATTTGAATCCCGTCACGCGACTCGAAGGCCACCTGGCCGTCAAGGTGGAAGTCGAGGATGGCAAAGTGGTGAACGCGTTTGTCGCCGGCGAAATGTTTCGCGGCTTCGAAACCATCCTGCGCGGGCGCGATCCGCTGGATGCCCAGCACATCACGCAGCGCATCTGCGGGGTCTGCCCGGTGGACCACGGCCTGGCGTCGGTCCTGGCGCAGGAAATGGTGTGCCAGGTGACCCCGCCGCCCAACGGACTGCTGGCGCGCAACCTCATCCAGGCGGCCAACTTCATGATGTCGCACATCACCCACTTCTACCTGCTTTCCGCGCTGGATTTTGTGGATGTGGCTAAGGTGGCCGATTACACGGGCAGCGATCCCGCCCTGGTAGCGTTGCAGGGCTGGGTGAAGTCGCAACTGGCCTCGCGCACCGTCATTCCCGCCGCGCCCTTTCTCCCTCGTTACGCCGCCCAATACCTGCAGGACGCCGAGGCCAATTTCACCGCCCTTCGGCACTATCTCGAAGCGCTGGAGATGCGGGCCTTGGCGCATCGCATGGGCGCAATCTTTGCCGGCAAACTCCCGCACGCCGCCACCCTGGTCCCGGGCGGCATCACGGAAAAAGTCACCGCCCTGAAAATCAGCGAATTCAGCGCCGGGCTTGAGACCTTGCGCCGGTTCATTAACCAGGCCTATGTGCCGGATGTCCTCGCTGTCGCCAAGGCGTTTCCCGACTACTTTTCAGTCGGCAGGGGCTGCGGTAATTTTATGGCCTTCGGTGTCTTTCCCACCTCCGCTGGCAGCGGCCGCCAACTTTTTCCCGCCGGGGTTTTGCTGGATGGAAAACTGCAGCCGGTCAACGTGGAAGCCATCACCGAAGACGTGGCCCGTTCGCGCTATGCCTCCGCTTCGGGCCGGCGTCCTTACGAGGGTGAAACCGTGGCGGAACCGGACAAATCCGGCGCCTATTCATGGCTCAAGGCGCCGCGCTACAACGGCCGGGTCATGGAAGTGGGCGCGCTGGCCCGCGTGCTGGTCGCCTTGCAGGACGGCCAGAATGCCGCCATCACGCAGTCCGTGGACGCGCTGCTTAAGAACCTGGGACGCGCTCCGGGCGATCTGAACTCGGTCATGGGCCGCCACGCCGCGCGCGCCTTGGAGTGCAAGTTTATTGCCGATCAATGCGCGCATTGGCTCGGGCAAATGACGCCCGAGGACGCGTCCTTCAACGATTTTTCCATGCCCGAGTCCGGGCGCGGCCACGGCCTGACGGAAGCGGCGCGCGGGGCGCTGGGCCATTGGATTGACATCCACGCGTCGAAAATCCGCAATTACCAGTGCGTGGTGCCGACGACCTGGAACTGCTCGCCGCGTGACGACCACGGCCTCCCGGGGCCGATGGAGCAGGCGTTGGTCGGACTGCCGGTCGCCGACGCGGCCAACCCCATTGAAGTCGCGCGCGTCATCCGCTCGTTCGATCCCTGCCTGGCCTGTGCCGTGCATTAAAACCCGGAGAAATACATGAATTCCTTCAGCCGCCGTTGCTTTCTGGAACTGAGCGCCAAGTGGTGCGCCGTCATGGGCTTGGGCGCCGGCGCGATTCCCCAACTGGCCGACGCCGCTGAGGAGCTGGCCGCCGGCCAGGCGCCGGTCTTGTGGCTCCAAGGGCAAAGCTGCTCCGGCTGTTCCATTTCCCTGCTCAACGCCGACGCCATCGGCCCCGCCCAACTGCTGACCCGCTACATCAACCTCTCGTTTCACCAGACTTTGTCCGCCGCCACCGGCCAGCAGGCGGTGGATACAGTCAATAAAATCATCGCCCGCGGAGGTTATATTTTGGTCGTGGAAGGCGCGGTGCCTGCCGCGATGCCGGGAGCCTGCGTGTTTGGGGGCGAACCGTTTGGCGTGCAACTCGTCCGCGCGGCCAAAGCGGCCAAGGCGGTCCTGGCGGTCGGTTCCTGCGCGGCCTTTGGCGGGATACCCGGAGCGGAAAACAATCCCACCGGTTCCATCAGCGCGGCGCAACACCTCAAGAATCAGGGCGTGAGCACGCCCGCCGTTTTGATACCCGGTTGTCCGTGCCATCCGGATTGGTTGCTGGGCGCTTTGACCCATTTGCTCAAGCTGGGCCTCCCGCCGCTCGATGCGTTGGGGCGCCCCAAAGCTTTCTTCTCGCGCCTCATGCATGACCAATGCCCGCGTTTTGCGGACTACGAGCGGGAGAAATTCGCCACCACCTTTGGCCAGGAAGGCTGCCTCTTCAAACTCGGCTGCCTCGGTCCGGTCACCCGCACCGACTGCAACCTGCGCCAGTGGAACGGCGGCGTCAATTCCTGCATCCGCGCCGGCGCTCCTTGCATTGGCTGCGGCAGCGAGCAATTTGCCGCCCAAGCCAGCCAGCCCTTCATCACCAAAAAACGCGCCGCCTCAAAACAGGGATGAAAAACATGAAACTCGCTTTCAAACTTATCCTCTGGTTCGTTGGCGCCATCGTTGTGACCTTTGCGGTTTCCCTGGCCATCCAACTCCACGGCAACACCAAGCTGCTGCAGCGGCTGGCGGCTGAAAACGCGGACCTCATCGAAAAAGGTGAATGGAAGAACGCGGAAAACGTTTTTTTGACTACGCAAAACGCGGTCAAAGGTTCGCTGGAACGGGGCGAGATGGAGAAGTTCATCAAGATTCTGGAGACCCAGCGCAGCCTCAAAGGGCTGTTGGAATTTTCCCTCTTCAGTCCTCAAGGAGTGGTGACGCATTCCTCAGATTCCGCTTTCTTGAATAATCCCCTGCTCCCGGAGGTGCGCTCTGCTCTGCAATCCAAACGCGGACGCTTCGAGCGCCGCACCGGCGACGCTTTTGAAATCTACGAGCCGATCGTCGTCACTGCCGATTGTGTCCGCTGCCATGCCAAATGGAAGGAAGGCGGCGACGGCGGCACGCTCTTGTGCCGATTCTCCACGGATTCCCTCACCCAGACCAAACTGGCCTCTGCCGCCTCGCTGGCGAGGACAAATTCTTCGCAAATCTTCAACGGCTGGGTGACAACCGTCATCATCGCCGCCGTTTTTATCCTCCTCGCCGTCCTGGTGGTGCGATACCAAATAACCGCCCCTCTGGCAGTCGTGCAGCAACACCTCACCGTGGCCTCGGACCAGGTCCGCGCCTCCTCTGGTCAAATTAACGGCGCCAGCCACACACTGGCCGACGGCGCCAGCCGGCAAGCCGCCTCCATGGAAGAAACCAGCGCCTCCCTTGAAGAGCTTACCGCCATGACCAAGCGCAACGCGGACAACGCCCGCGAAGCCAAGGAATTGGCCAGACACGCCCGCCAGGCCGCCGAGTCCGGCACCACCGAGATTCAAGACATGAGCCAGGCCATGGGCGCCATCAAGGACGCCAGCCACAACATCGCCAAGATCATCAAGTCCATTGACGAAATTGCCTTCCAGACCAACATTCTGGCCCTCAACGCCGCCGTCGAAGCGGCCCGCGCCGGCAAGGCCGGCCTGGGTTTTGCCGTCGTCGCCGAGGAAGTACGCAACCTGGCCCAGCGCAGCGCTCAGGCTGCGCGCGAAACCGCCGAGAAGATTGAGGATTCCATCGTCAAAAGCGAACGCGGCGTCCAGATCAGCCTGCGGGTGTTCAAGAGCTTCGAGCAAATTATTGACAAAGTCCGCAAGGTGGATGATCTGGTCGCCAACATCGCCAGCGCCTCCAGCGAGCAGAGCGATGGCCTCGGACAGGTCAGCGCCGCCGCCGGCGAAGCGGACAAAGTGACGCAATCCAACGCCGCTTACGCCGAGGAAAGCGCCGCCGCCGCGCAGGAACTCAATGCCCAGGCCGACGCCTTGAAGGAGGCATTGTACCAGATGACACAACTCCTGGCCGGAGCCAAGGCCGCCGCCCAAATGGAGGCCGAATCCGTCCTCTTGCCGCCGCCGTCTCCCGCGGCCAATGGAAGCTCGAATGGCAAGTCAGTTTCGAGCAAGCAATCGCCCCGCGTGATGAACAACTTCAAGCCTCACCCAAGCCGAGTGTCAAGTCTTTGACCGGCGGTTTCCATCTCCCAAGCTCAATCTTGATCTCTTTCACGCGGTTTGTAATCGGAGTGGATTAAGAGAGCTTTCCCAAAAAGGGAAATTCGCCAGTGGTTTATCCCGTGTCCGAAAGTTGCGAGAGCCGGTAAAATTTGCCGCTTGACACCACGGCTCCAGTTTGGTATCATTCACCTACTGGTGCCGCGCATGAGAACATGCGGGCGTGTGAAAATCAAATTCTTGTCAGCATCAGTAATTTGGTTTGATGACATGTGAAGTGGCCTATCGAACAAATAAGGAGATTCTATGGCTAGAAAAATTGGCGGAGTCAACGGGCGCCGAGGCGCTCCCATCAGCGGTTCTGGCGGACCGGCTCACGGTGATATTGTTTACAACGGCGGCCCGACAATCTCATATCCGAACATCTACGCGACTTTCTGGGGCGCGGATTGGTCGGATCGAAGCCACCAGGCGCAGGCGCAAAGACTCATCCAATTCCTCAAGGACATGATCGCCAGCGACTGGATGAACATTCTCAGCCAGTATGGTGGCGGAACTGGCAAGAACAGCGCCGTCTATATAGGGGACTCGTTCGTTCCCAAAGTGTCGGGAACGATTTCCGACAACGATATTCACTCGACTCTCCAGGGCGAGATCAATAGCGGCAGGATTCCCGAGCCACCCCCGCGAAACACCAGCGAAGTGATCGTTATTTTCCTGGACGAGACCATCGCGGTTAAAGACTCCAATACTGCGGTTATGTGCGAGCCTGTCGGAGACAACGCGTTTGGTTATCACAATTATTTCACAACCGCCAAGGGCAACAATTGTTACTATGCTGTCATTCCGGCGGTCGATGATACATGCGTCATCAACACTTGCCCGTGCCAGAACCAAATAGCCGGCAACACCACCAAGTCCACGCCCTTCGTCACCTCCGACGGCTGGGTGTATTTCCGCGGCACGGACAACAAGCTGTGGAAGGTGGAAAATGACGGCACGGCCCAAAGCCAGATTGGGGGCAACACCACCAAGTCCACGCCCTTCGTCACCTCCGACGGCTGGGTGTGGTTTCAAGGCACCGACGACAAGCTGTGGAAAGTCTTCAACGACGGGACGCAGCAGTCGCAGCCCCGCCACAATACCACTTCCTCCGCGCCGACGGTGGTTGGAGATTGGGTTTACTTTCGCGGCACCGACAACAAGCTCTGGCGCATGAAGACCGACGGCTCGGCGCAAAACCAGATTGGAGGCAACACCACCAAGTCCACGCCCTTTGTCACCTCCGACGGCTGGGTGTACTTCCAAGGCACCGACGACAAGCTTTGGAAGGTGAAGAATGACGGCACGGCGCAAAGCCAGATTGGGGGCAACACCACCAAGTCCACGCCCTTTGTGACTTCCGACGGCTGGGTATGGTTTCAGGGCACCGACAACAAGCTGTGGAAGGTCTTCAACGACGGGACGCAGCAATCGCAACCCGGCAACAATACGACGGCTTCGTCTCCCACGGTGCAGGGCGGCTGGGTCTGCTTCCAAGGCACGGACAACAAGCTCTGGCGCATGAAGACCGACGGCTCGGGCCAGATCAACCTTGGCGGCAACACCACCGCCTCCACTCCCGCAGCCACCGCCGACTCGGTTTATTTCGAAGGCACCGACCAGGTTCTCTGGCGCTTCCTGCTGAACCAGGCATGCGGTTGTTCATTGAATCTCACCGAAACACAGGAACAACGCCGCACCCAAGTCACGAGTCACGAGTTTGCAGAAATGGTTTCCGATCCCGAATTTCCCGACGGCTGGTACGGAGATACGAGCGACGAGATCGGCGACGTTTGTAATGGGAATACGACGACAATTACAGTCGGAGCAAATACATGGAATGTCCAAACGATTTATAGTCGAGCCGACGACATCCAGTCGAAAGGCGCCAATTTTTGCCGCGCGTCGGCCCCTAGCCCGATGCCCGGTCAATACAAGGTCGGCATGAACACTACCAAGTCCACGCCCTTCGCGACCTCCGACGGCTGGGTGTATTTCCGCGGCACGGACAACAAGCTCTGGAAGGTGAAGATTGACGGCACGGCCCAAAGCCAGATTGGGGGCAACACCACCAAGTCCACGCCCTTTGTCACCTCCGACGGCTGGGTATGGTTTCAAGGCACCGACGACAAGCTGTGGAAAGTCTTCAATGACGGGACGCAGCAGTCGCAACCCCGCCACAATACCACGTCCTCCGCGCCGACGGTGGTTGGAGATTGGGTTTACTTTCGCGGTACCGACAACAAGCTCTGGCGCATGAAGACTGACGGCTCGGCGCAAAACCAGATTGGAGGCAACACCACCAAGTCCACGCCCTTTGTCACCTCCGACGGCTGGGTGTACTTCCAAGGCACCGACGACAAGCTTTGGAAGGTGAAGAATGACGGCACGGCGCAAAGCCAGATTGGGGGCAACACCACCAAATCCACGCCCTTTGTCACCTCCGACGGCTGGGTATGGTTTCAGGGCACCGACAACAAGCTGTGGAAGGTTTTCAACGACGGGACGCAGCAATCGCAGCCCGGCAACAACACGACGGCTTCGTCGCCCACCGTGCAGGGCGGCTGGGTCTGCTTCCAAGGCACAGACAACAAGCTCTGGCGCATGAAGACCGACGGCTCGGGGCAAGTCAACCTTGGCGGCAACACCACCGCCTCCACTCCCGCGGCCACCGCCGACTCGGTCTATTTCGAAGGCACCGACCAGTCACTCTGGCGCTACTTCCTGGGTTAGCGCCATAAAAGAAAAGGAAGCTGTAATTCGGGTTTGACACTGGCGCGAGGGAACTCTAGGTTTAGGCAAGAAAAAGAGAACTTATGCCCGACAATATTCCATCGCCCGGTGGCGCACTGCCGCCCAAAAAGACTGAATCCGCCAAAATCCAGCCGAAGAAAGAAACCGTTCGCATCAATTTGCCGCCCAAGCCGACGTCCGCGCCAACGATCAAGTTGCCGACCTTGGCTCCAGGCGCGCCGCATGGCGCCACTTCCGCCGCCGCCGCGCCCGTTGCCGCCGCCCCGGCATTCTCCAAAGCCGCGACTCCGCCAGCGGCCCCAGGCGCCCCCGCCGTCTCGCGCCCCGCCACCACGGCCAAACCATCGGCCGCTCCCGCCCCTTCCGCGCCGCGCCCCATGGCTGCGCCCTCGGCCTCGGGATTGACGATGCTGGACAAAGCGCTGGCCATTGCCGCGGCGGTTGCCACTTTGGCCGCCTTGGGAACCGTGATTTATTTGGTCTTCATCCTCAAAGACACCGCAGGCTAATATGAGCGACCAAAACATAGTCAAGCTCACCCAGGCCAACTTTGCCGAACAGGTCCTGAGCGTGCCAGGCCCCGTGGTGGTCGATTTCTGGGCGGAGTGGTGCGGCCCCTGCAAAATGATGGGGCCTCTTCTGGACGAATTGGTGGCCGAATACGACGGTCGCCTTCGCATCGGCAAGGTCAATATCGATGACGATCAGGCTCTGGCCACTGAATACGGCGTGCGGGCCATCCCCACCCTGCTGTTTTTCAAATCCGGTGAAGTCGCCGCGCAGATCGTCGGCATGTGCTCCAAGCGGGACTTGAAATCGAATATCGACCGGCTGCTCTGAGCATGTGCCGCTGATTATTACCCCACGCCAGTTGGAGCGCCGGGCCGAACTGTACCATCAGCTTGCCATTCTCATTAGCGCCGGCCTGACCATCCAGCAAGGGCTGGAACAGCTCAAACGCAATCCCCCCGACCGCGCCCTGCGCCAAAAAATCTCCGACTGGCTGGATTCCCTGGGCGAGGGTCTCACGGTGACCGATGCCTTGCGGCGCACGGGCCAATGGATGCCCTCCTTCGACCTCGCCTTGATCGAAGCCGGCGAGCAAAGCGGACGCCTCGACGCCTCCTTCAAACTGCTGGCGCTCCATTATGAGGAACGGGCCAGGATGGTGAAGCAGGCGATTTCGGACCTGCTCTATCCCGTGTTCGTGTTTCACATGGCCGTGGTGGTGTTTCCGTTCATAAAGTTCTTCAGCACGGGAAATTGGGCGGTCTTTATTTTTACGATTCTGGCCGTGCTGGTCCCTTTGTACGCCGCGGTTTTCTGCCTGATTCTTGCCTGCCAGGGGCGGCATGGCGAAAATTGGCGCGCCCTTCTGGAACGTGTCTTCGATCCCATCCCCGTCCTGGGCAAAGCGCGGCGCGACTTGGCTCTGGCGCGGCTGGCGGTGGCCCTGGAGGCGCTGCTCAACGCGGGCGTGCCTATCATCGGAGCGTGGGAATTGGCCGGCACGGCCAGCGGCTCACCCGCCTTGCGGCGCCTGGTGCAAACCTGGCGGCCGCGCATTGACAAAGGCTCCACGCCTTCCGAGCTTATTTCCGAGTCCGACTGGTTTCCGACGGTTTTCAACAACCTCTACCACACGGGCGAAATAAGCGGAAAACTGGACGAGACATTGCTCCGCCTCCATAACCTTTACCAGGAGGAAGGCATTCGCCGCATGCGCCTGGCGGCCAAATGGGGACCGCAGATTATTTATTTTGCCGTCGCCCTGTATGTCGGCTACCGCGTCGTCGGATTTTATATGGGTTACTTCAAAATGCTCGACGACATCAAGATGTGATATGACCATCGCCGAAATCCTCGCCAACGAAGAATTGCGCCGGCACGAATTTCCCGTCGCGGGCCAGAAGAACTTTCTCGCCCATGCCGCCGTCTGTCCTCTGCCCCGCCGCGTCTCCGAGGCCATGCGCGAACACGCGGCCAGCGCCGCCCTGGGCGACCAGGAGGAAACCACCACCGAGGCTCAAATCCGGCGCGCCCGGGAACTGGCCGCCCGGTTGCTCCACGCCAAAGCGGAGGAAATCGCCTTCGTCGGCCCCACTTCCCTGGCCTTGAGCTATGTCGCCGCCGGCTTGCCGTGGCGCAAGGGCGACAACGTTCTGATCTACTTCGAGGACTATCCGTCCAACGTCTATCCTTGGATGGCGCTGGCCGAAAAAGGCGTCCAAGTCCGCCTGCTCAATATCCGCGACTATGGCCGCATCCGAACCATCGACGTCACCGGACAGATCGATGAACAAACCCGCCTGGTCGCGCTGGCCTCCAACCATTTTGTGGCCGGCTGGCGTCCCGAACTCGATGCCATTGGCCGCCACCTGCGCCAGCGCAACATTCTCTTCTGCGTCGATGGCATTCAGACTCTGGGCGCCTTTCCGACCGGCGTCGAACACGTTGATTTTCTCGCCGCCGACGCCCACAAATGGCTGCTCGGTCCGTGCGGGGCCGGGATATTGTATGTCAGCCAGCCGGTGCAGTCGCGGCTGCGGCCCATCGTGCAAGGCTGGCACAACGTGCGTTGCCCGGGCTTTGTCGCGCAGGAGCAATTGGTTTATGTGACTGACGCGCGCCGTTACGAGGCCGGCTCGCCCAATCTGGCGGGCCTGACCGGCCTGGCGGCGGCGATGGAGCTTATATTGGAAGTCGGCGTGGAAAACATCGCCGCCGAACTGTTGCGCAAAAGGGCGCTCCTGCTCTCCGGCTTGCGGGCAGCAGGATGGAACGCGCTCCAATCCGACGCCCCCGCCGCCAACGCCAGCGCCATCATTAGTTTTGACAAACCCGGCGCCGACATGCCCGCCTGGCACCGCAAGCTGGCCGAGGCCCGGATCCAAACCTCCTTGCGCGAAGACCGCCAGGGCCGCCGCTACATTCGCCTCTCCCCCCACTTCTACAACACCGACGCCGAACTCCATCGCCTCCTGGAAGTGCTCTCTTAATTTTCGTTTCTCTCTTGGTTCGTGGTCGCGGGACGTCAAAACAGCGTGCAAAAAGAGCTTGCAAAGACCGGAAAACTCCTCAAGATCATTCGCACGACAAACCCATTGTAGCGAATAACAACTTACATTCCACCAACAACATGAAAAAAATCCTAACCGGAATGCTTGCCCTTTTGGCGGGGGCTTATGTGGTGCAAGCTCAAGGAACCGTGTCCTTGGGTAATTACCTTCAGCTAAATAACTACATCTACGTTAGCTATAAACCGGCGGCGGGGGCAGCCATGCTTATCGCAGGATCACCCGTGCTGCTTGGAGGATCAAACACAGGCCCGCCGCCAACTCTCCAAAACTACGCGGCTGAGACCGGGAACGGCAACGACTGGACAGTCCAGCTTTATGGAGCGCCAGGATATAACGATCCGCAGAGTTCCATGGTGCCTTTGAACAATACCCTTTCCGGCCCTGGCGCCAGTATTCCAGCCAGTTCGACCTTTGCAAATTCGACAGGAGGAGGAAATGGGGATTATCTGCCAGGAACTTGGAGGACACAAATGTACGGCACGATTAGCGGTACCACGGGCGCCGGTTCTCAAGCTTCGGTCCAACTTGCTGCCTGGTATAATGACGGTGGGTTTATCACCAGTTACGCTCAGGCTCTGGCCTTGGGTGTTCCTGCCGGTCGTTCCGCAATTGTCAATACGACCACTGGCGGTCCGGATCAAATTCTGCATGGTGCCGTGGACCCGCCAACTCAACTGCCGTGCATTCCGAATTTCACCGTGGATGAAGTTCCTGAACCGGGCGCGATTGCGCTTGGCTTAATCGGAGCTTCCGCGTTCCTGATGCGTCTGCGTGAAGGATCTGCCCGTGAAGAGGCCGCAAAAAAGGCCAAACCTACGGTTTGATCTTTTTGACCACTTTGAAGGGTTCGTCGTTGAGGACCATGTTCGATACTTCAGAGTGCCGGCGTGCCTTCTCAGCCATCAATTGCTGCAATTCTTCGACGCTATTGATCACTGGGCCAGGCTGCGGGTGTTCGGCCTCCCACTTGCGCAGGTGCTCAAAAAACCGGTCAATATCGTAGCCCGCGTCAGCGGCTAATTGGTCTTTGATCCGCCAAACTTCCTCAAGAATCGGATTGGACTTCATGGATTCATTATCATGCAAGTTCAGTAGGCGTGCAAATCTCCGGCAATACCAAGCCGTGTTCGGCCATGAATTCCCGCAGTTTCCCAAGCAGATGTGGATTGGCAAGGTGTCGGCAGTAAATGTCCAATCATCAGAGGTCAAAGCCGACTCAAGGACCCATCCGGCTGCAGGAATGACGCAGGGGTGAGAATCAAGGCGCCAGCAAAGATGGAATCAGTGTTAGCCTCGTTTGGCGCGTCCGATTTGTAACCTGACTTTACAAACCCCACGAGATTCGCCCCATGCTTATCGAGAGTGTATGCAGGGCTTCCGCTCAGTCCGCCGAGCCGTAGCCTGACCAAATCGAAGACCTCACGATTCGCAGCCTCGTTGAAAATCCAGATTTCCTTTTCACCAACGCCGGAGATTCGGAACGGTAAGACGCGAGCCACAAAAGTACAGTGTCGCCCCTCCTTTCTGATTTCCTTCCCAGAAAAACCCATCAGGCTGACAATATCTCCGTTTCTAGCCGACTGATTCTAATTCGCCTTCAAGTTGAGACTAACTATCCAGGGCCACGCGCAAATGCTTCGCACGCGTTCTCGATCCGAGGCCAGCCGCGGGAGGCCCGTTTCCAAAGTCCTTACCACTCCGGCCATGTCTGAAAAGACCCGGTTGGGAAATTCCTTCTCGCGAATCTCCTCCCAGATATGTTCTTGGGGATTGAGTTCCGGCGAATAGCCCGGCAAGCGGTGCAGGCGGATATTCTCCGGCACGACCAACGCCTTGGCCACATGGGAACTGGCTCCATCCACGATCATGACCATGAAGTCTTGGGGGTGGGCAGTGCTGACCCGATCCAGGAATTGGCCCATCCGCTCAGTATTCATGACCGGGCAGATCATCCAATCCAATCCGCCTTCCAAAGGGCTGACCGCCCCATAGACATATTGAAACTGTCTTTCATAGCCGTTGTCCACCACCGGCCGTTGCGGCGCGGGCGACCAGCAGCGCCGAATTCGCACCATGCGGCCAAACCGAGCCTCGTCTTGAAACATCAACCGGACGTGACGCCCTTTGACCACGTCAGGGCGGAGGAGGGCCTCCAGCACTTCCGGGAGTTTTTTTTCCACTCCTCCTGAACCGCAGGGTCGCTCTTGGGATGGCGTGTGTCCGGGGCCACCTTGCGCCAGCCATGCCGGGCCAGGAGGCGGTAAACCACCGATGGTTTGACCGGTTGGCCAAGCTGTTGCGCCAGGGCCGCCCGAATCGGGGAAACGACGACCAGGTTGCCGGCGGCGGCGCTTTCGAGCCAAGGATTTAAGAACGCGCGTTCTTTCTCCGGGGTGAGAAGGGACTGGCGGCGTCCGCCCCAGTTGCGCGAAGGGTGCGGCCCCGCCGGCTTGCTCCGGCGGAAGGTGCTTTGAAGTCGCGCCACCGTCGCGCGGCCCACACCCAAGACGGCGGCTGTTTGTTCGAGGGTGGCGCCGAACAATGCCGGCAGAAGAACCGCCTGACATTGTCGCAGGGACTCGACTGAGGTTGAGGTTGCGGCGGTCCGTTGCGCCCGCTTTACGACGATTGAATCAATCTGACGTGGTCTTGCCATGCCAAGACTCTACCACTATTCGTCTCATCTTGAAAGCGAATTAGAATGAATTGGCCAGTTTCGAATGGGAAACCAATCTTTCTGATGACTGATTCCAACTTTGTTGTCGAGGATTTGGCTCGGCTCAAAGTCAAATACTGCCAAATCAAGGTCAGCGTCAGCGCTAATAAGCTGACGCTCAGGGAACGCAAAAGCAATATTTGCGTTACCATCGCCGAGGTTGAGGGCAAGAGCAGCATCAGGGTTTTCCCCGCGATACTCCGAATACGCCTTCCAGACATGGTGACTTGTGACCAAGAGCCGTTTTTGACCGGTGTCGAGGAGTGAATATGTTCCATTATTGATCATCTGATCGGGATACGAGTTAACTCCCGGCGTGATGAAAATTGGACCGCAAAAGGACAACATCTCGTTCGTAAGCGATTTCACGAAAGCTGCCACATGCTCATGGTTATTCATTGCACTCAGCGCCAAGCACGGAAAGCGTGATCTCCTCCAATTCTCCACGACGATCCAGAATAAACGAACTCAGGATGAGATGTTGTAAATCGGGGTTGCTTTTGAGCAAAATGGGGCATTCATTGAGAACGGAAAGAATCGGACTGGTATTCTGAACCAACGAACACCCGATTTGAAGATTTCCACGTTTTCGGTATAAACTTTCGTCGGCGGAGCTTTGCGAAATACGGAATAAGATCGACTCATTCCCATCTGACACGAACAGTTTGCCTTCCGCTTCAATCCCGATCAGCCGGGGAATAATATTTGTGACCACAAAAGGCATCCAACCGGTCTCCGTCCACGTAGCGGTGCGACGCCGCAACGAATCGGTACTGGGCGCCTCCAGCGTAGTTGGTGGAAGAAGGACTATCTCTGCAAGATTACGCACACGACCTTCGGAAGATAAAAAGTGATGTCGTACGATGGGATTGTCAGTGCATGGATGCTTCGGCCACGGTGGACCAAGCTCATCAAAGAACACCTTTCCTCCATACGGTGACTGATAAAAAAAGACGCTTGCGTCACAGACCGGACACCGTGCGTTTGGGTTGATGTAGCTCGGATACGTAATGAACGGGAACTCGAACAATTCACCATCACTTGTCGAACGAAATGTCGAGTAACCACCGCCGCCTCCGCCATAACCGCTTGCGCGACCGCTGCATGAACCGGAGGGATGAATTGGAATCGGGCCAAACCCATTGTTAATGAATTCGATTTTTTCCCCGCAATGGTAGCAAAATGCCATAAGCGTTTTCCATGGTTTGCTTTGAATCAACACGACACGGGACAGAAATGACCGTTGATTCGTCCTTTGACGGGGTCATGCGTTCTCTTCCCTTTGCCAAATTCACGGCGGTTTTGGCGAAACATAGGCATAGCCTGCCAGAAACCGCGCCATTGTCAACCAGTTTAGAAAGCGACACTTTGACGTTAAAACCTGAACATCTCCTGCAATTGCTGCAAGAGTTCGGCGCAGACTTTGGCGTCCAGGCGCGCCAAACGCCGCAGGCACCTGCTCTTCGCTAGACTGCGGAGATGATCTAACGCAATTTGCCCATCAACTCCAGCGAATTGGCATGATACACGGAACGGCGCTGCAAATCCCCCGCTCGTCAGGGGTGCGACAAGCACTGTATGCAAACGGTCGTTCATCTCGTCGGGCGAAACGATGACCGCCGGGCGCGTTTTACGCATCTCTGAACCCTCAGTCGGATCCAAACGGGTTAGCCAGACTTCAAATCTTTTCATCAGCGCCGCCAACCGACCAGGTAAATGGTGTTGCGTCCCACTCGTCGGGTGCGTCTCGGAAGGTTTGCAACTGGTCAAAATCCCGGTCCAATTCCTCTTGCGGGATGGCCCGCAATGCCTCCGCCCAGCCTTGGCGAGCCTTCTGCTCCGCCGGGCTGACAATCAGTGTGCCGTTCTGAACCGTAATGGTGGCTTCGCCTCCAAAGCCGCATTCTTCCACCAACTCCGTCGGCAGGAGTAAGCTGAAACCCTCGCCGATCCTTTCGATCTTCGTTTGCACTTGAATAATGTGCCAGTATGGGCATGACTATGCAAGGACCTGTCGAGCAACTAAAGTTTTCGGCTCCTAATCTTAATCCTAATCCTAATCTCTGACTGCCTTCACGATGGTGATGGGAGGATTAAGATTAAGATTAGGATTAGGAACGCGGCAATCTCCCCACCGCCAGCAAAATGCCGTGCAAGAGCGCGTGCGGGTTGGGCGGGCAGCCGGGAATATAGACATCCACCGGCACAACGCTGTCCACGCCGCCGACGGTCGCGTAATTGCGGCCGAAAATGCCGGCGCTGCATCCGCACGCTCCCACCGCCACCACCAGGCGCGGCTCCGGCATGGCGGCGTAAGTCTTGCGCAACGCCAATTCCATGTTGCGCGTCACGGGGCCTGTCACCAATAGCATGTCGGCGTGCCGGGGCGAGGCGACAAAATGGATGCCGAAGCGTTCGGCGTCGTAGATCGGGCTGTTCAAGGCGTTGATTTCCACCTCGCAGCCGTTGCACGAGCCGGCATCAACCTCGCGGACGTGGAGCGAGCGGCCAAAAATCCGGGTGATGCTCTCCTTGAGTTGCGCGCCCATGTCCGCGGTCTCGGCCGCCTTGGGCGCGGAAATCAACTCCCCTTGCGCGCCGCCGGTCAACCGGTATTGCGCGGTCAATTTGAGTTTCTCCCGCGTGGTCGCGGCCAGCGTGCAAAGGTTGGTCAAGCGAATGGCCGGCTCGACCTCCGCGCACAGGCCGCAAAAGACGCACTTGCCCAGGTCCACCTCCACCGCGCGGACTCCGGCGCGGTCGGCGCAGGTGATGGCCTCGGTCGGGCAGACGGCGGCGGCGGGCCGGGCGTCGCGCCAGGCCGCGAAATCGATCTCCAGGTTGCAGCGCGCCTGCGGCGCCACGGCGGGGGGCGATTCCGGGAATGGGGTGGTGACCACGCCTATTCGCAAACTTTGGCGCAAAATGTCAAACATAAATCAACGGTCGGTGCCCGAATACGACAGGTTAAAGCTTTTGTTGATAACGGGGAAGTCGGGCACGATGTTGCCCAAGATCGCCTCGCTCAAGGCCGGCCAGTTTTGCAGCGACGGGTCCTTGACTTTGCAGCGCGCCAGCCGGTTCCCGGGCGCGGTGCGAATCCAGTGGAAAATTCCCCCGCGCCATCCCTCCACCCACCCCAGCGCGACCTGTCCGGCGGGCGGTTCGACCGCGGACGCGCGCCATGCTCCGGCGGGCAGGGCCGCGATGACTTGCCGGATGATGCCCAGCGACTCCCTCACCTCGTCGATGCGCACGCGCATCCGGTGTTGGACGTCGCCGGCCTGGTAAACGGGCACGCGGAAGGCCACCGTGTCGTAGGCCGCGTGCGGATAATCGCGCCGCAAGTCGCCGTCCATGCCCGAGGCGCGTCCCGCCAGGCCGACGATGCCTAATTTGCGCGCCACTACCGGTTTCAATACGCCGGTCCCCTCCAGACGGTCGCGCGTGGAGGAGGAGTTTTCGATCAATTGCACCATGACTTCAAAGGCTGGCTCCAGCCCGGCCAGGGTATCGGTGACGGCCTGGAGCCGGGCGTTGTCCCAATTGTAACGCACGCCGCCCACGCAAGCCATGCCGCGCAGCAGGCGGTTGCCGGTCAATTTTTCGTTGAGCCGCAGCACTTCCTCCTTTAAGCGCATGGCGTGCGAGTTGGCGACAACGAACGCCACGTCGTTGGCGATCATGCCGATGTCGGCGCAATGGTTGTAAAGGCGCTCCAATTCCAGGCAGACCGTGCGCAAGGCGCGGGCGCGCGGCGGAACGGCCATTCCGGCGGCGCGTTCCACGGCGTGGCAGAAAGCGGTGGCGTGCGCGAAACTGGAATCGCCGGAGATGCTCTCCGCCAGCCGGACGCCGTGCGCAATGGGCATGTTCTCGAAAAGTTTTTCCGTGCCTTTGTGCGTGTAGAACAGGCGCAATTGCAGGTAAAGCACCGGTTCCCCCGCCACGCTGAAACGAAAATGCCCCGGCTCGATGATCCCCGCGTGAACCGGCCCGACGGGAATCTGGAAGACGCCTTCGCCTTCGACGGTGCGGAAGTCGTGCGCCGGGCCTTGGAAAGGCGCCAGTTGGGTGTGGAGATCGAAGTCCTTGCGCAACGGATGCACATTCGGCCAATTGTCGTGCAGCGCGCAACGCCGCCCGTTGGGATGGCCGATCAGGCGCAAGCCGAACAGGTCCTGCACCTCGCGCTCCTGCCAGTTGACGGCGTGGATGGCGTTGGTCAGCGAGGTGAACTCAGGCTGGTCCGGCGACACCGGCACGCGCAGGGTGATGAAGCCGTGCTCCGCATCCAGCGCGTAAATGTAGTAGAGGTGATACACGCCCGCGTCCGTCCGCGCATCGTCGGCGAAAAAGCTGACCAGGCGCGCGTTCCAGCGCTTGTAGAGATGGCCGCAGAAGCCGGGCGCCAGCTCCATCCCGGCGTGGAAATAAATTTCGTCCGGGCGTTCAACGTGCGCCGCGCCCAGGCGCTCGCCGAACCGTTCCGTTAATTCCTCCAGTATGGGCTGCAGGGCTGGCAACACGTTCATGATGTTCCTCCGAGAATGAGCGCGGTTTGTTGGATCAATTGGTAAAGCGGCGCCGGCAGCCAGAATCCAAGCGCGACAATCGCGCCGGCCACCAGCGCCATGGCGCTGATTTTCCACGGGCACTCGGCCGCGGGCGGCGGGCTGTCGTAACGGGGCGTGCCCAGATTCATCTTGACCATGTGGACCAGGAACCCGGCGAAAATCGTCACCACGCCCGCGATGAACAAGAAAGCGGACCAGCCCCGGTCGGCGGCCAGGGCGGCGCTCAGGGTCGTGAACTCGCTTTGAAAAATGCTGAAAGGCGGCGTGCCCGTCACGGCCAGCGTGGCCAGCAGGAACAAGCCGCCCGTCCACGGCAGCGTGCGAATGACGGCGCGCACGCGCCCGAAATAGGGCGTGGCGAAATGCTGCTGCACGTTGCCCGCGCAAAAAAACATCAGCGGCTTGGTTACCGCGTGAAAGAGCATGTGCAGCGCCGCCCCCAGCGCCCCGAGGCGGCCGCCAAAGCCCAGCGCGGCGACCATGATCCCGGCGTGGTCAATGCTCGAATACGCCATGATGCGCCGGAAGTTTCGCTGCGTCAGGATGAAGGGCGAAGCCACGAGAATGGAGGCCACGCCAAAGCCCGCCAGCAAGTGGCCGGAATACTCGTGGCCGAGGCATTTTTCGGCCAGCACGTTGAAGCGCGCGATGCCATAGACGGCGCAATTGACGAAGGCCGCGCCGAGCAGCGTGGCCGTGGGCACGGGCGCTTCGGCGTAGGCGTCGGGCTTCCAGGTATGCATTGGCGCCAAGCCCGCCTTGGTGCCGTAGCCCAGCAGCACGAGAATGAACGCCAGGCGCATGGCCTTGGGGTCGAACTGTTCCGCGATGCCCGCCAGCACGCTCCAGTTCATGCCGTGCTGCGGCTCCGCCCCAAGCACGCGCACGGCGGAGTAATAGGTAAAGATGGTGCCAAAGAGCGCGAGCGAAATGCCGATGCTGCCAATGATGATGTATTTCCAGCCCGCCTCGAATGAGGTCTTTTGGTTGTAAAACGTGACCAGCAGCACGGAGGCCAGCGTCGTGGTTTCCATGGCCACCCACATCACGCCAAGGTTGTCGGCCAAAGGGACCAGCAGCATGACGCCGACGAATAACGGGGTCAGAACGTAGTAGCGGCGCAATTGCGCGTTGTTGATGCGGCCCGCGCGCACATCCGCCCGGAAGTAGCCGATGGAATAAATGCCGCACGCCAACGCGACGAACACGGTGAGGCCAATGACCAGCGCGCTCAAGGCGTCGGCGCGCAAAAAACCATCGAGTGTTGAAACCGGGCCGCGCGCCAGAACGTCAGAGCCGATCTTGAAGGCCAGTGGCACGAGCAGGATGAAGCTCCACAGATTCAGTTGCTCCCATGACCGGCGCGAAGAGGTGGTCAGGCAGAGCAGACCGGCGCAGAGCGGGATGACTAGAAGTAGAATGAGCGTCATGGTCTGCCTCCGATAATATCCGCCGCCCGGTGCATAATGCCCCGCAACGGCCCCGGCAACCAAACGCTGAACAAGAGCAATCCACCCAAGAGCAATGTCATGGCGGGCACGCCGTCTGTCGCGCGCGCGTCGCTTGCGGGTGGATGTTGGCGGTCGCCCGGCAGGATGCGGGCGAGTTGTTGCAGGATGCCGCAGAAGGAAGCCAGCAGCGCCACCAAAATCAAAACGCAAACGGTCGTTTGCCGCGCGGCCAAACACCCGCTGAGGATGATCAGTTCGCTCAGGAACATGCCAAAGGGGGGCATTCCCACGGCGGCCACGGCGGCAAATCCCATCAACATTCCCGTGACCGGCAGCACTTTCGCCACCCCGTGGCCGATGATGCGGAATTCCAGCGAATGAAAAGTTTGATGGATGTTGCCCGCCGCGAAGAACAACACCGGTTTGGTCAGCGCGTGATAACCCATGTGGAGCAACGCGCCGAAAATAGTAACGGGCGTATTGATGGCAATGGCCGTGCAGATGAGGCCGACATGTTCAAGACTCGAATAGGCGAGCATTCGTTTGAGATTCTTCTGCACCAGAATAAACGGCGGAGCCAGAAACATGGAGAACAGCCCAAAGCCCAGGAGCAGGTGGCGGCTGAACCCGGTGCCCAGGCAGGCCGTGGTCAAAATGTGAAACCGCAGCAAGGCGTAAAGCGCGATTTTGAGCGAAACGCCGGAAAGCATCGCGCTGGTGGGCGAGGGCGCCTCGCTGTGCGCGTCCGGCAGCCAGGTGTGCATGGGCGCCAGGCCGGCCTTGGTGCCGTAGCCGATGAGCGCAAACACGAAGGCCAACTTGATCAGGCCGTGGTCGAACTGGGGAGCCACCGTGATCAGGTGCGACCAATTAAAGCTGGGCAGCTTTTCGGTGGCATGCGCGCCCACCGCCGCCGCATAGACAAACACCGTGCCGAAGAGCGCCAGCGCCAGGCCGAGGCTGCCCAGGACGATGTATTTCCAGGCGGCTTCAAGCGAAGTCCGCCGGTTGTAAAGCGCCACCAGCAGCACCGAAGACAACGCGGTTGATTCGACGGCAAACCACATCACCCCCAGATTGTTGGCCAGCACGACCAAAAACATTCCCGCGATGAACAGCGGTGTCAATACAAAAAACTCGCGCACGCGCCCCGGGGTGATGGACTTGGCCTCCAGGTCGCGCCGGAAATATCGCCCGGCGTAGAGCATCGTGCCCAGCGAGACGGCGGAGATCAGCAGCACCATCCACGCGCTCAAGGCGTCCGCGCAGAGAAACTCGTTCCATTCCGTCACGACGCCCCGTTCGAGCACCTGGCCCAGCAGCGCCATGCCCAGCGCCAGCGTGCCCAGGCAAGCCAGCCCCCCAGCGCCGCCATCACGCGCGGCGGCCGCACCAGCAGGCAGGCTAGTCCCGCCGCCGCCGGCACGAAAATCAGGAGGGCTAGAACCGGCATGTCATCCCTTCAATTGGTTGAGCTTGCTGGTGTCCATGGAAGCGAAGCTTTCGCGGATGCGATAGACCAGGATGCCCAGCACCATGACCGCGACCATCACGTCGAAGAAAATGCCCAGTTCGACCACCAGCGGCATTCCGTACGTCGTCAGCGCCACGGCCGCCAGCATGACGCCGTTTTCCACTGTCAGGAGCGCCAGCACTTGCGTGATGGCTTTGCGGCGGTTGAACATGAGGAAGAAGCCGGTCAGCACCAGCGTCATGGCCATGCCCAGCGTGTTATTGCCCAGCCGTTCCAGGGCCGTGAACGGGCGCGCGACGATGTACCCGAGCAGCGTCAGCCCTCCACAGAGCAGCATGGACATGGGCGGGCTAAACAACGGTTCGATTTCCTGGGTGATCCCGATCCGGCGCACCTGCCGGTCCAGCAGCCACGGCAGAAAGAGCACTTTGCCAATGATCGTCAGCGCCGCCACGATATAGACATGGGTGGCGTTGTGGACGTAGGCGATGATGCCGGCAATGACCGCCAGCAGAAGCGATTGCAACGCGAAGATCCGGATGCTTGTCAGCAACATCCGCTGCACCACCAGCAACAGTTGAAAGACCAGCATGCCGGCGGCGCAACAGGTGATGAGTTGCGAGCCGAGTTCGGTGGAAGTGGGAGAGTTCATGGTTATCTAAAAAGGAAGGTGGACATCAGCGCCAGGGTCGCCAGCACGAAGGCGGCGCTCAACAGATCGGGCACGCGGAACAACCGCATCTTGGCGTTGGTTGTTTCCACCAGCACCACCGCCGCCGCCAGCGCCAGCAATTTGGCCGCGAAAGCCAGCGCGCTTAACCCCAGCGCCGCGGGCGTGGCCACGGTGGCGATGCCAGCCGGAAAAAAGACATTCGCCAGCAGCGTCATCAGCACCAATTGTTTGATCGACGCGCCCCATTCCATCAGTGCCAGGTATCGGCCCGAGTATTCGAGCAGCATCGCCTCGTGAATCATGGTCAACTCCAGGTGCGTGGAAGGGTTGTCCACCGGGATGCGGCCCGTTTCCGCCAACAACACAATAAACAGCGCGACGAAGGCCATCGCGTGAGTCGGATTGAACAGTTTCCACGCCGGCTCCTGCGCCGCCTGCACCATGTGGCTCAGATCGGTCGAGCCGGCGCCGATGGCGACGGTGAAGATGGCCAGCATCATCGCCGGCTCGGCGATGGCCGCGATCGTCATTTCGCGGCTGCTGCCCATGCCGCCAAAGGCGCTGCCGGGGTCCAATCCCCCCAGCGCCAGGAAAAACCGTCCCAGGGCCAGCAGACCGACCACCGCCAGCACCCCGCCGAACAAGCTCAACGGCGCTTGCGTGATCAGCATCGGTGTCATCAATCCCGCCAGCAGCGCGGAGAGGAAGACGACGAACGGCGCCATGCTGAACACCCACGAGGCGTGTTCGGAAATCACCATGTCTTTGCGCAGAAATTTGACCAGGTCCAGGTAAGCCTGCCAGGGGCGCGGGCCGCGCCGGTTTTGCAGCTTGGCTTTCCAGTTCCTGATCAGGCCGGTGATCAGCGGCCCCAGCAGGAGCAGCAGCGCCGTTTGCAGTCCAATGGCCGTAAGGTTCAGGTTCATAACGCGAACAGGAGCAGCAGCACCAACGTGATGAAGATGTAAATGAGGTAAGCCTGAATGCTCCCGGCTTGCAGCGCGCGCAACCGGCGCGAAAGCCGCAGCACCAGGCGGTTGAGCGGGCGATAGATGCGCGTTTGGAAAACTTCCTCCACGTGGCTCTCAAATCGGATGGTCGTGGTAAAATAGGGCGAGAAGTCGTATTCGCGCTGCACCGCGCTGCGCGGACGAAACAGCGCTTTGAATATCATCCGAATCGGCTTCGTGAACCCCGTCGCCGTGTACTCCATCTGCGGCGTCAGACCTTGCAACCCGCAATCCCACGTCGGCCCAACCCGCGTCTTGGCCCGCCGCCCAAACGCCAGCCACAACAGCAAGGGCACCACCAGCAGACCGAGTCCCGCCAGGGTGATGCCCATCATCGAAATGGTGCCCGCCGCGGGCGCGCCCGTCGAAAGCACCAGTCCGCCGCCCATGATGAGTTGCGCGCTCAATTGCTGTCCGGTCAATTGTTGCGTGATCGGATCCAGCAATTTCAGCAACAGCGCCGGGAACAAACCGAGCACCACGCACGCGGTCACAAGTATGCCCTGTCCCAGCAGCATCGTGAAAGAAGCTTCGTGCGCCTCCCGCGCGTGGTCGCTGCGCGGTTGCGCCAGGAAGGTGATGCCAAAGGCTTTGACAAAACAAGCCGCCGCCAGCGCCCCGGTCAGCGCCAGCAGCGCGCCGCTGATCGGAAACATCAACCGAATCAAGCTTTCGGTCGTGCCAAAACCCTGCAAGAGCGATTGATAGGTGAGCCATTCGCTGACAAATCCGTTGAGAGGCGGCAGCGCCGATATGGCCGCCGCGCCGACCAGGAAAAACAGCGCCGTCCAGCGCATCCGCTTGGCCAGGCCGCCCATTTCCTCCATGTTCCGCGTGTGCGTGGCGTGCAACACCGCCCCCGCCCCCAGGAAGAGCAGCCCCTTGAACACCGCGTGGTTAATCGTGTGGTAAAGCCCCGCTATCAAAGCCAGCGTGGCCAGGACGGGGTGGCCCGAATGCAGGAACATCAGCGACGCGCCCAAACCCATGAGGATAATTCCGATGTTCTCGATGCTGTGATAGGCCAGCAGACGTTTAAGGTCGTGTTCCATCAAGGCGTAGAGCACGCCCAACACGGCTGAGACGGTGCCGATGGTCAGGACGGTGACGCCCCACCAATTGGGCGGCGTCCCCAGAAAGTCGAAGAACACCCGCGTCATGCCGTAGATGCCCGTCTTGATGAGCACGCCGGACATGAGGGCGGAGATATTGCTGGGCGCGATCGGGTGTGCCGCCGGCAGCCAAATATGCAGCGGCACGATGCCCGCCTTGACCCCGAAACCAAACAGGAAGAGCAGAAAGGCCGCATCTCGTTTTCCAGGCGACATGGTTTCGCCGATGGCGTGGAAGCTTTCAAAGCCGTAAGAACCGCCCGCAGCCTGGAAGAGCAGCAGGAACCCCAGGATCAAACAGCCTGTGCCGATATGCGACATGACGAAAAACAACACCCCCGCCTCGCGTGATTCCTCCTTTTCATGCTCAAAGCACACCAACAGGAAAGCCGACAGCGCCATCACTTCCCAGGACATCAAAAACAGAAACGCGTTCCCGGCCACGAAAACCAAGGTGATGCCCAGCAGCATCACGTTGTAGAGCGCCCCCAGCACCGCCACGTTCTTTCTCCCTTCAAATCCCTTCGCGTAACCCAATGAATAAAGCGAAATCGACACCCCCAGCAATGAAACCACCGTCCCAAAAAAAGCCCCCAGCGCGTCCAACCGCAAAGTCATGGGAACATAGGCAATGAGCATGGGAAGCTCCACTTTCCAGACGGAGCCGTCCGCGCCTCCCGCCAGGGCCGAGATGCATGCCAGCAACCCGCAAGCGGCTCCCGCCAAGGCGCAACCGAACGCCCAGCACCTCGCCTGCCGCTGGTGCTTCCAAAACAGGAGCGCGCCAACGGCCCCCAGGACGTATCCCGCCAAAGCGAGAACGAGCAACACCCCTGGCGACAAATCAAGATTAAACGGCATTTTGGGTTGTTCCGTATTGTTCCCCGCGGATGCCCGCGGTTGGGATCGTCATCCTGCACTAATCCCGCGCCTCCGGTCAAGTTCGCAGCTTACTTAACGCGATACATCAAATAAGTCTCGGGCGGCGCCGGGCCGAAGACGAAAGGCGCCGGTCCCCAGCCGTCCGAATAATAGCCCGCGCCCGCCGCAAGGTTCTGGATGCAAAGCCACTTCGCGGGCGTGACCTCAACTTTCCCGATGAATTCGACCGGAGGGCCAGGCAGCATGAAGATGCTGGAATTGCCGAGCGGGATGACGATGGCCTCGTTTGGCCGCAGAACCAGGGGGGTGCGCTCCAGCGGTTTGGCCCCCAGTTGCTCCATGTAATATTGAAATCCCCAGTGGCCTTCAAAGACGACGCCATCGAAACGCGGGGCCAGTTTGCTATTCAACGAACCGGCGGTCGCGCGCGCCACGCCGGCCAATTCCCAATCCGCCCACCCCACCGCCAACGCAATCGCGAGCGAAATTCCCAACGGCCAGCAGAATCCCCGCAGTCCGCCCGCCTGTCGAAACTCCAGGCGGCGAACGATGAGCAGGGCCGCCGCCGGCGCCAAGGGCAGCATGTTGCGGCCGGATACCGTCCAGTTTATGGCGCATACAAAGACAAGAACACCCGCGACCCAAAGCAACAACAGGATCGATTCAGGCGTCCGGTTTCTCCGCGCGTCCGCCACCGCCAGCGCCAGGACAACCGCCCCGCCCACCACGAATAACGCCATCTGCAGCAGGAACAGCCATTCCACCTGCCCGCCGTGGACGACGGAAAAAAGCCCCACCTTCTTCATCGCCGCCATCAGCCCTCCGACCGCCGCCGCCCCCGCCGCGCCCGCCATCACTCCTTTGCGGCCCCACAGCCAGGGCAGAACCGGCAAGGCCAGCAAAAGACAGCCGCCGCCGAAAGCCAGCGTCTCAAGTATCCTGGAAAAAAATCCAATTGGGGCGCGCCCTTTCGCGGCCCAACCCATCGCATTCCAGAGCAGTCCTCGTCCATAAAGCCGGCTGGTCATCCATTGGTAGGCGGCCAGGATCAGGATGGGCAGGATAAAATAAATGAGCCAGCGCCCGGCGCAACGCCGTTGCAACACGGCATAAGCGGCCAGGAGCGGAATCAGGCACAGGCCAAAGTATTTTGTCAAACTGCACGCCGCCATGCACGTGGCCGCCAGCAGCAGCAACCGGGAATTCTCCTTGTCCAGCCCTTCCATCCAAAAATAAACGGCCCACACCCACAACGCGGCCATCATCGTGTCGCACATCAGGCTGGAGCTGGAGAGCAGGAAAACGGGCGTGGCCAGCGTCCCCAGCGCGGCCGCCAAGGGATGGGCGCAAAAGCGCCGGGCCATGCAATACGTTCCCAGGACCAAGGCCACCGCCGGCAAAAGAAATCCAAAATGCAGCGCGCGCTCGCTCCAGCCCAGGGACGCCCCGACCGCCGCCAGGTAATACGCCGCCAGCGGCGGGTTTTGCATTTTGACCGACATGGGGGCCGTGGCGTAGCTCCAGTCAACATTAAACCCATAGAAATCGACCGGATGAGACTGAAGATGGCGGGCAGTCCAAATGAAAAGCGGATCGTCCATGTGGAAGGCCTTTCCCAAAAAGGGCGCCAGGCAGGCCAGGGTCAGGGCCGTCAGCAGCCACAGCGAGAGGGAGGTCCGGGGTTCCTTCCAATTCACGGTTGCTTCCTGTTTTTTGCTCCTTTGCGGGCGGGGGCACGCAGCAGGGCATTTATTACCGCATAAACTTTCCGCTTCTCCGCGCCGGGCAGTTGTCTCAGTCTCTCGATCAAATCCCGTTCTTTCGGATTAAGCCGCAAGGCCTCCGCCTTGGTTCCCGGCGCGGCTTCCTTTAACTCGCAAGTGTGCGCGTTGATGAGGTCGGGGCGCTCGCTGGCCATGATGAGCTTGAGCAGTTGCATCATCGTTTCGGTCGGGTTGTTCGGGTGATCGGGATTGACCAGGTGGTTGATAGCGCTGGGCGTTTTGTGCAGCCGCCGCGCCGCTTCCGTTTGCGACCATCCCATAAGCTCAAGGAGCCGCCTAAATTCAGCTTTATCCGCGTCCATAGTAAATAAATTGTTATCAGATAACAATTTTCCGTTGACTTGACCCCATCACTATGTTATCTGATAACAAGATGACGCCGAAAACGGGCAAATGCAACCGAAAATGTGAACCGGCGACGGATATTTTGGCACTGCACGCCGTGGCCACGTTGCCCGACTCCCTGGAGGGGCGGCGGCGCATCCTGCGCGCCTTGCTGGCGGCCTGTCCCCGCTCCCGTTACGCGGAAAAAATTTCCCTCATGCTCGAATGCCTGGAACAGCACCAGGCCCATGCCATAACGGTTCAAAACTCAAAATACCCAAACAATGAATAAACTACGTTCCCAACAGTCCCTCTCCCTGGCGGCCGTTTTTCGCGCCGTCCACGAATGCCGCCTCAAACCGGCCGGCGATCCGCAACGCATCGTCGTTCTCCTGGCTCCCGCCCCCGCCGGGCCGGTCGCCCCTTCGCTTGCCTCGGTGGTAGTGGTGGCGGACGCCTCGTCTTTTGGCCGCCAGGAGCTGGAAACCCTCACCCATCTTGTCAATCACACTATGGCCGTCCCGGTGCTCCAGGTCAGCGAGGAGGCCTGGCGTGGCTGGAGCCGGCGCTGGCCGAGGCAAGCCGCGCAACTCCGCCGCCGCACCCACCTCGTTGTCAATCTAACTAAACCCTAATCCCGGCATTGACGGTAGGGCGAGACTCCGTCGAGCCGTGACTCGATTTCATGGGACACAGTCATGGATCCAGTTTCGCCCCGCCGTTTCGCGCTCGACGCCGTTCAAAAGTCCGTGCTAGAAATGGCGCCATGTTATTCAGTCGTTTACTGCATCCGGAAATCCTCTTTGCGCTGGCACGTTCCGGCCACGGCTCACGCGTCCTGATTGCCGACGGGAACTATCCTGTTTCGACCCACGCTTCAGCCGCCGCGGCCAGGGTATTTCTAAACCTGTGTCCAGGCCAGGTGCGGGTCGCCGATGTCTTGTCAGTATTGCGGGACACGGTCCCCATCGAGCAAGCCGCCTTCATGGCGACGCAAAACAGCGAACCGGCCCCCATCCAGCAGGAGCTTTCCAAACTGCTGCCCCCCGGTGTGCCGACTGTGGCGCTGCCGCGGGCGGAGTTTTATTCCGCCGTCAACCATCCGCAGACGGCGCTGGTCATTGCCACCGGCGAGCAGGAACGTTTCGCCAATATTCTCCTCACCATCGGCGTCGTCAAGAAAAGTCAGCCATAGCTAGAGCAAGGATTTGGAACGGGCCTTGACATCGTGTATCTTCTTAGTAGATACATGAAGCATGAGGACCAAAGTCCAAAACTGGGGCAACAGCCTGGCCATTCGCATCCCGCGCACCTTCGCCAGGGAAACGCGGATAGATGATGGCACAGAGGTGGACCTCAAATTGCAGTCCGGGCGCCTGATCATCTCGCGCCCCAGGGGCCAGCGCCACACGTTGCGCTCACTGCTGGCCAAAGTGCGCGCGGGCAACCGACATTCGGAAGCTGATTGGGGCGACGCGAAGGGCGGTGAGGTGTGGTAAAGCCAGGCTACGCCCCGCGGCGCGGCGACCTGGTTTGGTTGGATTTTGCGCCCCAAGCCGGGCACGAGCAGGCGGGCCGGCGGCCGGCTTTGGTGATTTCCAGAGACCAATACAATCGCAAGGTTGGTTTGCTCCTGGCTTGCCCGATCACCAGCCGGAAAAAGGGCTACCCATTCGAAGTTGAATTGCCCGAAGGCCTGGCTGTGGCGGGCGTGATTTTGGCCGATCAGATCCGCAACGTGGATTGGAAGGCTCGCAAAGCAAGCTACATTGACCGGTTGGAGGAGAACATTCTTGCGGAAGTCCTGGGCAAATTCGGCGCATTGCTAAAGGACTGAAAAATGACGCCATTCATAAGCATGTCATGACCTCAATCAACGACAGATTTCACGTCATCGGTGGAACCCCGGTTTCCGGCGAGATCGTTCCCCAGGGAAACAAAAACGAAGCCCTGCCGGCCTTCGCCGCCGCTTGTCTGACGGACCAGCCCGTCGTCCTGGAAAACCTTCCCGCCATCGCCGATGTCCTGGTCATGCAGGAAATCCTGCGCGCCCTGGGCGTCAAGGTGAAAAACTCCGGCAACTCCGCCACCGTCCAGGCCGCCCAGGATCCAAAATCCGACCTGCCCCCCGCCCTCTGCGCCCGGCTGCGCGGCTCCGTCACCCTGGCCGGCCCGGTGCTGGCCCGCACGGGGCGCGTCTTCCTCCCAAAGCCCGGCGGCGACCGCATTGGCCGACGCCGCCTTGACACGCATATCCTGGCCCTGCAAGCCCTCGGCGCCAAGGTGACTTCCCACGACGACGGCTTTGAGTTGAAGGCCAGGCGCTTGACCGGCGCGGACGTCCTCCTCGATGAAGCCTCCGTCACCGCCACCGAGAACGCCGTTTGCGCCGCCGTCCTGGCCGACGGTCAAACCACCCTCCGCAACGCCGCCTGCGAACCCCACGTCCAGGGCCTCTGCCGCCTGCTCGTGCAAATGGGCGCCAAAATCGACGGCATCGGCTCCAACGTCCTTTACATTCAAGGCGTCGCCGGCTTGCGCGGCGGCCGGCACCGCATCGGGCCGGATTACCTCGAAATCGGCAGCTTCATATCCGTCGCCGCCGTCACCGGCGGCAGGTTGTTGATCAAGGACGTTCGCCACGAAGACCTGCGCATGATCCTCCAGATTTATAGCCGGCTGGGCGTCGATGTGAAGGCGCAGGGCAACGATCTGCTGGTGCCAGCCGGCCAGGCCCTGAAAATCACCCACGACCTCGGCGGCGCCGTGGCCAAGATCGATGACGCCCCGTGGCCCGGATTCCCGGCCGACCTGACCTCCATCGCGCTGATCACCGCCACCCAATGCCGCGGCACCATCCTCATTCACGAAAAAATGTATGAGTCGCGCCTCTTTTTCGTGGACAACCTTATTTCGATGGGCGCGAGCATCATCCTCTGCGACCCGCACCGCGCCGTCGTCCTCGGCCCCGCCAAGTTGCGCGCCGCCGCCATGACCAGCCCCGACATCCGCGCCGGCATGACCATGTTAATCGCCGCCCTATGCGCCGAAGGCGAATCCGTCATTCAGAACATCGCCCAAATCGACCGCGGCTTCGAGCGCATCGACGAGCGCCTGCGCACCCTCGGCGCCAACATCCAGCGTCGGGCGTAGCCAATCGTCATACATCCCACGCCATATTTTAAACAAAGTTGCATGCATCCGGGTCACACATAAACAAGCCAATAGTACGGTTTGACCCCGACGAGTGACCCCGACGAGCGCATCCAACGATTTCGCCTGCCAAGAGAGAAGCATTGAAACATGAAACCAAGGTCCAGCACAATATTGCCAAAGAGATTTGTTGATGTCTCTTCATAGGAATTTTTTTCCTAATTCCTTTATTCCTCGGTTTAAACGTTCCCTTTCTTCCTGTTCTGGATTCTTTTGTGAGTTTAAAATACCCAAACGGCGTTGCAGCAGCATTCTTATGTAAGCTTTCATAAAAGTTAGTGGGAATATGAAACGTCATTTGTCGCCCGGACGGACGGACGCCCGGAAGATAAGACAGACCATAATTCATTTGCCCGACGGCAACGTCAACTTTTGAAGCGCCAAGCAATTAATTGGTCCCGCTGATATGGCGACAACATTGCTCAGTCCTTTGGGCACATTGGTTTCCTGAAAGCAGCCTTCTCCCCAAGCCACGACTGTGCCGTCACTTTTTAGCGCCAGGCTATAAGCGCTTGCAGGAGTAGAATCAATTCCGCCTGCCGCGATGGCTACAACGTTGCTGAGTATCTGACCTTTAATTCTTACCAAGTTGTTCAAAATACTGGGGGAGTTGCTGGAGGAGTTCCTTGACGTGCCAGTAGTTTGGTCGTATTGGCCCGCGCCCCATTGCACGACTGTACCGTCCGTTTTTAGTGCCAGGCTTTGCCTCGTGCCTACGGCAATAGCCATGACGTTGTTCAGTCCCGGAGGCGGCGAGTCGGTTTCCTCTCCCCAGGTGACGACCGTGCCGTCCTTCTTCAAGGCAAGATAGCGATCCAGCCCTCCAATCCCTGACGCTATGGCAACCACGTTGCTTAAATCCTTTGGAATAGGTGAGTCGGGGCGGCAAGCCGTTTTTGAGCCGTCCTTATTAATGACAAGTCTTGCGTACCCGCCTCGCGCCGGACTTAACCCCCAGCTTGCCACCGTGCCGTCGGTCTTGAGATAAATTCTACTGCGAGTAACAGCAGCTACATTGGTCAAATCATCCGGCACACGAACATCACCCCAACCAACGACGACCCCATTGCTCTTGAGAGCCAGACTGCAATCGAAGCCCGAAGCAATGGACTTTACGTCTCGCAAACCGGCCGGCGGGGGCCAGTTGGGCAACTCAAAGCCACCCCAGGCCAACACGGTGCCGTCGCTCTTAAGGGCAAGGCACTGATGACCTGTACCCGCGTCAATGGCCACAACATTGGTCAAGATGTGATCATTTATGGTGGCAATCCCATTCGACCAACCCAAATGCGCCATTCCTGACGCTTGACCGGCTTCGTTGTCGCCCCATCCAACGATTTGGCCGGGTAAGGGAGAAGCATGGAGGCAAGGAAACAAGGTCCAGCAGAGTACTGTCACGAAGATTTGTCGATATATGTTCATACACATCTAATTCGTTGTGATGACATTGTTTGTTGTCCGTTGGATTTGCCTTCCGCATTTTTGAACAGTCACCGTGCCTGAAGGATCAATAACACGTATCGTGGATACGGAAACCATCGCATTCGTTGCTGCACTGCCCGAAACTTGCCACACATTCGGAGTTATCAAGGTATAGCCTCCCGAAGACCAATTGGTATAAGGGCCGCCGCCGACGGTGTCGATTAGCTGATTGTCGCTATTTAAAGGAACCCACTTGTTGGCATTCGTGTCAACGAGGTGCTGTAGGGTCGAATTCGTGAACCAGCCATAAATATTGGTGGCGGGCACTTGAACCTCCATTACCGAGACATTGGAGAAACAGACGTTCGTTGGGGCGAACGTAACGTATAATTGCATCCCGGCGGCGGCCTGGCCTGCAGGGTAGGAGTTGGTCGAGACTATATCAGCGTGATCCACGCCGCTTGGTGCGACCACGGTAAAAGGCGGGAAGCTGATCGTCGTATTTCCTATTGTAGCTCTTACCGTAACGTTCGCCGCAGCGGTGCTGGGTGCCGTGAATGTTGCCATCGTGCCTCTTGCAGGGCTGATACTGCCGGCAGAGACGCTCCAAGTCGCGTTCACGGGCAGCCAAGGACTAAACCCCACTGTTACTTTTTCACCGACACCAATAGTAGTTCTTGCCGTGTTAGTCGGGGTGCTTGCCACGCACTGCGCATTGGGACTATATAGGGTTCCATTCAGCGTGAAGGTATAATACTGTTTTCCGGCCACCTTTGGTGTTACATCAGGATCGCCACTTGGAAGCGTTACCCAAAGATTCCCGTTGCTGTCCAAGTTGCCGAGGCTGCCAATGGAGATGCTTTGCGGAAGGATCGGGTTGGTGCTTAACATATCCGTCGCCGAAGCGGTAACGAGAAAAAGATTCTGACCGCCGGGCACACCCTTGCCCCCGGCGTCAAACTGCATGTTGAGTTGCGCCTGCCGAAGATAGGTTGATTTCCACCACCAGAATTCCACGCCGTAGTAAACCGCGCCGTCGTAGTTGGTGGGAAGGTCAACGTCGCAGTATTCCTCCGGGAAATCAACGCCCATGCAGAGGGGCCAAGTGTAAGGCCCCCAATTCTCCGTGCCGCAAACGTTCTCCCCCCAGTCTGAGGCCGGTATGCTCCAGTCATCTTCGAAGGTGCCGATGTCACCATTCTCGCCCTTCGTGGTGACATCGCTGCTGCTTCCGGCAGCCCCGTCGCTCCAGAAAATATTGCCGGCCCAGTTGTCAATGTTGGTAATGTGGTCATTACTACCGGGCCACTCTATCTGAAACTGGGTGCTGGTTTCATTGACATTCATGCTGTATCGACTGCCATAGAGCCGAGCGGGCCTGTCCTGGGACATTTCCACGTCCACGGCGGTGTCAGAGGCGGGGTTGCACATCTTAACGAAAGTTGGTGTTCCCCCGCCCGCACCGGTCCCGCTGCCGCCATTGTCGGTGTTGGCGATGGCTCGCGTCTGGAAGACGGCGGTGCCGCCCGCCGTGGTCGGCACGGTGGCATCCCATGTCCCATCGCCATGGTTGGCACCTTCCACGCCATTGACCCATACGCTCATGGTGGGATCGGAGATGGTTCCGCTTACTTGTTCGGTGGATTGCCACAGTTGGCTGTTGTTAACGGCATTCATGGTCAGCACCAGGGAGCTTCCGATCACGCTGATGTTCGTTGTGGTTACGTTACTGGCAACGTCGATCGCCGTCAACGTCACCTGGTTGGAACCGGCGGCCAGCGGCAGGTTTTCGATCCAGAAATTCCCGTTCCTTTCGACGATGGCGCTGACGCTGTTCGAATGCCCGCTGGCATCCGTGATCGTGGCTTGCAGGGTGGTGGTAAAATCGTCCACCGAGCCGCGCTGCGTGAAGCTGCTGCCGGGGATTTGCGTTCCGTTCAACGGCCAGTACAGTTGCACCACTGGCGGATTGGTGCGTCCGGCATAGTTTAACGCATAGGCGAAATTGGTCGTGGACACATTGCCAGCCGGGTCGGTGGCATGGAAGGTCAGCAGGTTGGCGCCGTTGCTCAGTGGAACATCGAAGGCTTGGAACGTGTTAGTCGTCAAACTCATGGTGTTGGTGTCGTAGCACTGCGCGAGCACGAAGGCTTGCCGGTTGGTCCACAAGCCCGCCGCGTTGCTCAGGTCGAAAGTCAGGCTGGCCAGAGGTTGTGGGCTAAAACCCTGCACCTCGATCATCGGCTGCATGACAGTCGAAGAGGCCGGGTTGGTGATGACCAGAACCGGCGGCGTCAGCAGTTTGACTCGAGTCCAGGCCCAGGTTTGCTTGCCGTCGGGCGGCAACCCGCGCAGACCAAACCAAATCTGATGCCAGCCCTCATTAGTGCCGATGAGTGCGAGAGGGGATGGGTTGTAGGGAATCCAGTTGGCATCGGCCAGGTTGGTGTCATCGACCAGCGTGGCCATGTAAAAAGGCGTGCCGGTCGTGCCCGTGATTTGCAGCGGCACGTTCCCGGATTTGACGTATTGATTGGTGACCGCCAGATTGAAGGCAATGACGTTGGGATCCATTCCGTTCTGGTAATCCGAAATGAGCGTGTTGCCGGCGCTGTCCATATTTGTATCTGACAATCCCAGCGTTCCGAAATAATACCAAAACCACCAATCGGGCGTTTGATTGCCATTGGAGGTGATGCCCGTCCAGTCCCGCGCCCAGAGGAACAAGTCGCCCCGCTCCGATTGGGGCACCGTAAACGGCGTTGTTGGCTGGTTGGTTCCCGGAAAAACCTCCGTCTCGATGTTCCACGGCGCACTCAGATCGGTCGTGCTGAACACCTCATAGACATAATTGGTCGCGTTGTGAAGGTTGAGATAGGCCGTGCCGTTGCTCACGCCGGTCATCTCCAGCCAGAGACCGTTGGTCGGTTGGGTGAAGTTGAAAGCGGGCGGGGAATTGGTGCTCCCGCCGCCATCGCCACCGCCCACTTCCGGCGGTCCTGAGTCGTTGGCATGAAAGCCGCCCCCGCCCCGAATGGTCGCGCCCCAATCTAGAATGGCGGCGGAAATCCCTGCGTAATCCCGCGCCACTTCATCCGGCGAAAGAGGATAGTCGTAAGACAAAAGGTTCTGGAACTGGCCTCTCGCCTGCCCATTGCCGTTGGTCCCCAAGCTGCCGACAAAAAAACCATACTCCAGGCACTCGCCGTAGGTCGGACGATAAACAACAGGCCCGCCATTGGTGGCCAATTGCCCGTTGAGATACAGGCAGGTATTCGTGTCAGACCAACTCACCCCAATCTGCCACCAGTCGCCCGCATCCATGTCGATGGGGTATTTGAAAACAACCTGCCGGGAACCGCCAGACGCCGTCAAAAACAGGATATTGGAGGCTGGCGGATCAATGGCCAGAAGCCAATCCCCGACGGTGGCGTTGGTCGTGTAAGCGCCAATGTTGATCAACGCCGCCCAATTTCCGGGTCCGTCTCCACCGTCCGCCACGCTCGTGTAGTTGGCTTGATACCAAAAGGACAGAGAGCCGTTGGAGGAATCCACGCTAATATTGGTCCAACTGTCGGGCTGTTGATAGACCTCAAGATTGAGATAGGCGCAATTCGTATCCACGCTCAGGCAAGTGCCGTCGTTGCTCCAACCCGGAACGACATTCAGGCCGGTGTAGGCGCGGGCGGGGTCCCCGAAATCGGAATCCCAAGGCAGTGCGCTCAATGACCATGAATTCGGCGGAAACTGGCTCCCTGGCGGTATCGACGGCGGCCCGCCTTGGCCGGAACAAGTGTCCGTGGAGAAAATGGAAAACGAAGAGAGAACCGCGAGAATCGCGGCCTGGCCGATAAGGCGCCTGGGATGTTCATGGTTGTGCCTTTCAATTAACATGTTCTTTTTACACGGCCGGCGTGAATTGACAAGAACTTTCTTTGTAAAAGTTTACTGCATTTCATTCGCATGTGGGAATAAAGGTCGAAGCCGCCTCCGCTAGGGTCAACCCCGGACGATGAAACTCGGATTGAATGTGGTTGGCCCGCAAGTGCGCAAGTTCCGCAACAAGAAGGATTGGACACAGACGTTGCTCGCGCAAAAATTGCAGCTTCAAGGGTGGGACATCAGCGTCAGTTCCCTTGGAAAACTCGAAGCGCAGTTGCGCCGCGTGCCCGACTGCGAACTGATATTTCTCTCAAAAGTGCTGGGAGTCGATGTCAAAGAGTTGCTTCCGAAAAGTCCATCATTGAAACAACTGGGACCGGCTTTTCAGCGCGGCAAACGCCTGGCCATATTCCCCGCCCGCGGCGAGAGATGAATATAATCGCGGGTCAGCCTGGCTTTGTCGAAAACAACGCGTCCGCGTGAAAATACTTTGCATTTTCTTGTTGCATTCCCGTCAATCCGTGGTATTGCACAATAGTGCGGCGCTTAGGCGCCTGTTCTTTGAAAGTTGGCGGAGGCAAGGGGGGCGCTGGCGCTCGGTTGTAAGCGAGCCGGCCGATTCAGGCGAAAAAATAAACAATCATGCAACATGTCCAAAAGCGGCAAATTTTGCCGGTCAGACACATGCTCGCTCAATCAGGCGAAGGCAGGGCCGAATCTACGTAAGTGCCTGATTTCCATGATAGTTTCCAATATTTTCACCTCTTTTTACCACCCTGAAATATTAAAAACGGGATTAGCAAAGATGCAAACTATCCCCTGGCCAAAAAACGGCCCAGATCGTTCTTGCAACCGGTTCTCAATTACCCTAGTCTCAAAACGTGAAGAAGACGGAATTGCAACCGCAGCCGCGGTTGGGCGAGGGGGACGGTCATTGTCCCCAGCCTTTTTTGTGTCCCTTAACCCATGTCAACGCGGGCGTGGCCGTGCGCATCAAGCGGTTGTCCGCGCCGCCGGAAGTCACCCATCGCCTGCGCGAGATGGGCTTTTGCGAGGAACAAAAAATCAAGCTCCTCAGCCGCCAAAGCAGCATCATTTGCCAGGTCTGCAACGCCCGCCTGGGCATCAGCGCCCGCCTGGCCGAACAAATCCTGGTCGAGCCGCTCTCCCGCCAGAAAGTCGCGTGAGTTTATGACTTCCCAGCCCCTGACCGATTTGAAGATCGGCGCCAACGGCACCGTCAGCGAAATAAAACTGCGCCCCGATCAACGCGGCCGTTTGCTCGAAATGGGCCTGCTCGTCGGCACCCCGGTTCAATTGGTGCGCTTCGCCCCGATGGGCGACCCGGTGGAAATCAAAGTGCGCGGCTACAACCTGACCCTGCGCCGCCACGACGCCGAGCAAATCTGGGTGCAGTCCGCCGGTTGACGCCGCCCCACCCGAACCCATGCCATCACCGCCCACGGAACCGGAAAACGCTGCCGCAATTGCGACTGAGTCTCAATTAGCCCGCCCCGCTTCGCCCCACGCCCTGAGCGCCCCCGGGCCGCGCCCCGTTTCCTCCTTCGTCGTCCTGACCGGCAATCCGAATTCCGGCAAGACCACCGTTTTCAATGCCTTGACAGGACTGCGCGCCCGCGTCGGCAATTACGCCGGCGTCACCGTCGAGCGCAAGGAAGGCCGTTTCCAAGCCAGCCCCCCCGATCTTCCGCTCACGGTGCTGGACCTGCCCGGAACTTACAGCCTTAGCCCGCAATCGCTGGACGAACAAATTGCCCGCGACATTCTGTTCCATCGCCTGCCCGAAGTGCCCGCCCCCTCGGTGGTCGTGGTGGTGCTGGATGCCTCCAACCTCGAACGCAATCTGTATTTCGCCACCCAGGTGATCGAACTGGGCTATTCCACCATCATCGCTTTGAACATGGTCGATGTGGCCGAGAACATCGGACAACAAATCGATGCCGGCCAGTTGGCCGCGGAATTGGAGACGCCGGTGGTGCCGTTGGTGGCCAGCACCGGCCAAGGCATCCCGGAACTGCAACGAAGAATCATCGAGGCCGTCCGCGCGGCAACCAGCCATTCCGCGCGGGATCTGTTTTGCGATTTGCCCATCGCCTATGAGACCGAGGTTGGAGCCCTGGCGGCCATGCTGGCCCGCCACGACGCCCGCCCGCCGGCGGCGCTTCAAGCCGAGGCGCTCCTGGTGTTGTGCGACGAAAAATTCCTGGCCGGCGCCCCGCCGCGATACCCGGCGGACCTCCGCCAGGCGGCCTCCACCGCGCGGCAACGGCTGGAAGCGGCGGGGATCGACTGGCGCGGCGCGGCCATTGAAGCCCGTTACGCGCGCATTGGCGCCATCCACCAACGGGTCGCCACGGCGGAAGGCGCGCCGGAGGAGACCTTCAGCGACCGGCTTGACCGCGTTGTCACACATAAATTGTGGGGCATGGCGATTTTCGTCGGCATCATGGCGCTAATGTTTGTGACCATCTTCAGTTTCGCGCAGTTGCCCATGAATCTTTTGCAGGGGCTGATCCGCGTCGCCGGAGATTTCGTCGGGCGTCTGATTCCGCCGGGCGATTTGCAGGCGCTGCTGGTCAAAGGGGTCATTCAAGGGGTGGGGGCGGTGGTGGTTTTTCTGCCGCAGATTTGCCTTCTCTTCTTGTTCATCGGCCTGCTGGAGGACACCGGCTACATGGCGCGCGCGGCCTTCCTCATGGACCGCTTGATGAGCAAAGTGGGATTGCACGGCAAGAGCTTCATTCCCATGCTCAGTTCCTTCGCCTGCGCCATCCCCGGCATCATGGCCACCCGCACCATCGAGACGCGCGCCGACCGGTTGGTGACGATTTTGGTCGCGCCGTTGATGAGTTGTTCGGCGCGCCTGCCGGTCTATACGTTGTTGATCGCGGCCTGCCTGCCCGGGCGGATCGCCGCCGAGAGCGCGACCATGTTGGGCATGTATCTGCTGGGCATCGTCGTCGCGCTGGGCATGGCGTGGCTCTTCAAGAAGACATTGCTCAGAGGCGAAACGCCCATGCTGGTGATGGAATTGCCGCCTTACAAACGGCCCCTTTTGCGCACCGTCCTGCGGCACACCTGGGACCGCTCGAAGCTCTTTTTGCGCCGCGCCGGCACGGTAATATTGGGCATCAACATCCTGCTTTGGTTTTTGGCCAGCTACCCGCGCCACGCCCCGGCGCCCGCCGGAGAACTCACCGCCGCCCAAGCCGGGGAGCGGTTGCGCGGGAGTTTTGCCGGACAAGCCGGGCGTCTGCTCCAACCCATCATCGCTCCACTCGGATTCGATTGGAAAATGGGCATCGGCCTTGTCTCCTCCTTTGCCGCGCGCGAAGTGTTTGTCAGCACCATGTCCATTGTTTACAACGTCGCCGCCGGGACCGGCGAGGACACGCATACGCGAGACCTGGCCCAAGTCCTGCGCCAGCAGCGAAGGCCCGACGGCCGTCAAATCTATTCCACGCTGACCTGCGTGACGTTGATGGTCTTCTATGTCCTGGCCATGCAGTGCGTCAGCACCGTGGCCGTGGTGCGGCGCGAAACCAACTCCTGGAAATGGCCGCTCTTTCAGTGGCTCTACATGGGTGCGTTGGCGTGGCTTCTCGCCTTTATCACCTACCAGGGCGGACGTTTGCTTGGCTTTGGCTAAGGAGCTATATTAAGCGCATGGCCGAATTGGCGCAAAAACAGTGTGTGGCTTGCAAAGGCGGCATCCCGCCCCTGGCCGGCAACGATCTCTCCAGCCTGGCGCAACAATTGCATGCCGCCTGGCGCGTTGTCAACGAACACCATCTGGAGCGGGAGTTCAAATTCCCGAACTTCCTCACGGCGCTCCAGTTCACCAATCGCGTCGGCGAACTGGCCGAGACGCAAAACCATCATCCCGACATTTACCTGGCCTGGGGAAAAGTGAAACTGACGCTCTGGACCCACAAGATCGACGGCCTGACGGAAAGCGATTTCATCTTCGCCGCCAAGGTTGACCAGTTGTCAACGGATCCGATTTGAATTGGCATGCGTGGGAGGTTGGCTTATGGTTGTCGCAACAACAATGAAGAAGCTGACGTTTTATCACCAGAAGAGGAGCGATGGGGGCGTTCGGACTGGAGTGGAGGTGGACGATGAGCGAATTCTTGAACGCTTTGATCCCGGGTCTCCTCCGGAAGATTCCAAATTATCATGGTGGATCGATGTGCGTTGCTCACGAAAAACTTGGCCTTTGGATCCAGAGAAGGTGAGAGATTGGCTTTTGAACAACGCCCCGAAGATCGAAGACGGCTTGTCCGCGCTGGCCAAAAAACTGGGCGCAGGGATCGATGTAGGTTGGCCGGCAAAACATGTTGTTCCTGGGCCGGCCGGTGTAAAAATCGAGATTCTCTGTTCAACCATGCGCCGGGTTGGAGGTCGCGAGATCGAAAGCGAGTTATCGAAACTTGCCAGGAATTGGCAGGCGATAATCACAAAACTTCCAAGCCGCGAAGCGGCACTCGCACGCTGATGCCTACGCGGATTCTCGATACTCAGGTATTGATTAGTCACTACAACAAAATGACGAAATCAAAGTCGGTGGATGCGGTGAAGGCGCACGCGCGACAGCTCATCAATATCGAGAACACGAACTGGATTCTCTCGCCGATTCGAATTGAATTTTTGTGTGGAGTCCGAGACAGCCATGAACGTAAACTTTATTGCGCCTGCCTGGAACAATTCGAGGTTCTTGATGAGCGAAAAATTCCTTCCCAAGATTGGAGCGAAGCCGAAAGGCTGGCACAATGGGTCAAACAAGACGGGCGAGGGCGAAAACTTGGTGATTGCCTCATCCAGGCTATTGCAAAACGCCTTCACGCCGAAGTTACCACAACGGATCCGGACTTCCCCCAAAGGACTCCTCCAAAACATTCTTCAAGGGCCGTTTCGTGACATTTCGCAAGCTCCGATTTACTTGACTTATCGACATGGCCATTAATAATCCGGCGCTCAGCATTGTGCTTCCTTGTTACAACGAGGAGGGCAACCTGCGCCCGCTCTTCCAGGCGGTGCATGAGGCGCTGGACCCGCTCAAGTTAACTTACGAAATCATCGTCACCGACGACGGCAGCACTGACGCCTCCTGGGCCACGCTGAAGGATTGCGCGGCCCGCGACCCGCTCATCCGCGGGCTGAAACTGGCGCGCAACAGCGGCCAGTCCGCCGCGCTCTGGGCCGGTATCAAAGCCGCGCGCGGACGTTACATCATCACCCTTGATTGCGATCTGCAAAATGACCCGCGCGATGTGCCGGCCTTTTTGCAGGCGCTGGAGAAGTTTGACTGCGTCTGCGGCTCCCGCGTGGCGGCCCGCCAGCAAGGCGACAATTGGGTGCGCGTCGCCTCCTCGCGCATCGCCAACGGGGTGCGCAACAAAATGTCCGGCGAGGAAATCGAGGACGCGGGCTGCTCCTATCGCGCCTTCAAGCGGGAGTGCGTGGCCGGCTTGAAGTTCTTCAAGGGCATGCACCGCTTCCTGCCGACTTTGATCAAGATGGAGGGCTTCACGGTGACGGAAATTCGCATCTCGCACCATCCGCGTTTCGCCGGCCAGACCCATTACGGAGTCTGGAACCGGCTCTTCGCCTCTTTTTATGATTTACTGGCGGTGCGATGGATGAAGAAGCGGATGTTCCGATGGGAAATCGCCGATAGGATCAACTGACGCGCCCGATGGCCAGAAACCAGGGCGTAGCGGCCATTCCGCCCCAGGAGGCAGGCTGGTGGTTGGCCACAAAGACCTTGCGGAGCGTTTCGTCGTAAGGAACAAGCGCCGTCCATAGACAGCCCGGCGCGTCCTTCCAGCGGGAGTCGGGCTGGCCGCCATCCATCCGCTGAAACTTAGCCGCTTCGACTTGATGGTTCCACATGAAATCGCGGTTGGTCGCGATCAACTTGTCAATATCCGCCCGCGTGAAAACCAACCCGTGCTCGAACGCCGCCACCATGGACTCGACGTCGATTTGGTAATAACCGCCGTTGGGATGCACGCCGACCCAGTGCCGCGGCGAACCGTCCGCCTTTAAATCCCACGGACCGGCGGGTTCCCAATAATTCCAAACGAAGTATTTGCCGTCCTCGCGCGTCTTCATCCGCTGCTTCATGACGCTCCACCATTTTTCGGCGTGCGCGCGATAAACCGGTTTCCCGGTGGCGTCGTGCAAGGCCAGCAGCCAGAGGGCGATCAAATTTTGCTTATTGTCGGGATTGGAAAAACCATCGGTGGCACGGCGCGCGTAACCCTCAGTCCATTGGCCCGTCTGCCGGTCGATGCCAAAGCCCGGCACCACCCAGACGCCGCCCTCTTTGACCTCCCTCCAGCAATCGCGCGCGAGCCATTTCTCGAACGTGCTTTCTGCCAGCTTCACCCAGGTTTGCGCCGCATCACCAAATCTCACCTTCAACGCCGGATCGCGCAAAATGTCCCGCGCGGCCAAAATAGCCGGACGCAACGCCATGGCTTCGCCCAGCAGGCTGTCGGTATAAAGATTCTCCTCGACCGCGCCGCCCGTGCCGCTTTTGGGCCAGCCCTGGAAGCCGTCGGGTTCTTTGATGCCGCGCGCCGTTCAGGCATGGGTCCAATCGGCCAGCCTCTCCAGCCATGCGACATCGCCCGTGGCGCGGTAGCCGTGGTAAAACCCGTTGAGAAACGGACTGACCAGCCAGCCCAACTCCTCGCCCATCTCGCGGTCGCAATAGCGGTTTTTGGAATCGGCCAGGATGTTCTTCTGCCAGAGAGCCAGCCAATCTTTGGCCAGGGCCGGCTCCAAAGTGACGGGGGCGTCCGCCGCAAAGACGGCTGGCCGCAATGTCGCCCAGGCTGCCAGGATGCCCGCCCGTTTGATAAATTGACGCCTGCCGCGCGCAGGGAAGTTTTTCATAAGTCAAACATTTTGCCAGGATTCAAAATGCCGTTGGGGTCCAGAACGCGCCGCAATTCGCGGGTCACGCGCATTTGGGCGCCGCCCAAAAATTTCGGCAGGAACGCCTTTTTCGCCAGCCCGACGCCGTGTTCGCCGGTAATCGTGCCGCCCAACCGGATGGCCTCGTCAAAAATCTCTTTGAAAGCCTCTTCCACGCGCTGCATTTCCTCCTTCTTCCGCTCATCGGTAAGGAAGGTCGGGTGAAGATTGCCGTCGCCCATGTGGCCAAAGGTGCCGATGCGCAATTGGTATTTCCTGGCGACCGCTTCAACAAATCGGATCATGGCTGCCAGTTCGCTACGGGGCACAGTGGCATCCTCCAGGATGGTCGTGGGGGCCAAACGCGCCAGCGCGGAAAACGCATTGCGGCGGGCGCTGGCCAGTTTGTTGCCTTCGGCTTCGTCGCGGGCCACGCGCAGTTCGAGGCAGCCTTTTTCGCGGCAGATTTGCTCCATGCGCGCGGCCTCGTCGGCCACAGCGGCGGGATGGCCGTCGGTTTCCATCAACAGCAGCGCCTCGCAATCCAGCGGCAGTCCGATCTTGGCGTAATCTTCCACGCAATGAATGGTCGTGCGGTCCAGAAATTCCAGCGTGCAGGGAATAATCTGCGCGGCGATAATGGCCGAGACCGCCTCGGCCGCGCGGTCCATTTGCGAAAAGGTGGCCACCATTGTTTTCTTGGCCGCCGGCTTGGGGATCAATTTCAGCAAGACTTTGGTGATCACTCCCAGCGTGCCTTCCGAGCCGATGAAAAGGTCCTTGAGCGAATAGCCCGCGACGTCTTTGACGCACTTGTTGCCCGTCCACATCACTTCTCCATCCGGCAAGACGACCTCCAGGCCCATGACGTAATTGCGGGTGATGCCGTACTTCAGGCCGCGCAGTCCGCCGGAATTCTCCGCCACGTTTCCGCCGATGGTGGAGATTTTCATCGAACCCGGATCGGGCGGATAAAAAAGCCCGGCCTCGGCTGCGGCGTCCGCGATTTGCAAGGTGGTCACGCCGGGTTCGGCCAGAATCGTCAAATTGGCTCGATCCAATTCCAGGATGCGGCCCATTTTCACGGTGCAGAGCACGATGCAATCCAGGCTGGGCAAACTGCCGCCGCTTAAACCCGTGCCAGAGCCGCGGGTAACGATGGGAATCTTCCTGGCGTTGGCCAAGCGAAGCACTTCGGAAACTTCCTGAGTCTTGGAAACCAACACCACGCAGCCGGGCATTTGCCGCAACGCTGCCGTGCCATCGAAGGAGTACGGGATCAAGTCCTCCTTCGCTGTCAGAACATTCGCCGAACCGACCAGCCGCTGCAAATCGCCGATGACGTCTGGAGCCAACATTGCGGGAAGAATGAGCCTCAGCCCCGGCCGTTGTCAATCCTCGCTTCCGACGGATCATGCACAAGTCAATGCCTTAGGGTGTCACGAGGCGGAAGTAGCGCGTTTCTTGTGAGCTTACGGGCACGGCGTCGGTATAGGACGCGGTGGTGGATTGGGCCGTGAGGTTGGTGACGGCGCTCCAGTTGATCAAATTGGCTGAAACTTGAACCTGATAGGTCGTTCCGGCAACGGCATTCCAATACAGGGTGATTCCTTTTGCGGGAGAGGAGACGCTCGCTCCCAGAAAGAGAGGCAAGCTTGTCCCCGAGCCATTGGTGACAATGGTTGCGGTGATCGAATACTCAACGGTGTTGGTCGAGGTGTTGGGCACGGCCGCGTACCAGATGTTGTTCAACGACGCCAAGGAAGCATTGGTCACGATGGTCACGGATTGATTCATCGTCCCGGCCCCGAAACTGCCTATGTAAAAGTTCTCCGGCGTCGGGAACACGCCGTCGCCGACCAGCAGTTGCAGGTTGCCGGCGCCGGTGATGTTGGTCACAGTGAACTGTATGGCCTGTGCCGTCGAGTTGGCGACGGGGAATGAATAAAGCAGGTTGGTGGGGAACCCTGGCGGCGCCCCCGGCGAATTGGTATAGGTGATTCCATTGGTCAGTTGAATGATGTCCATGGCGCCGACGCTGTTGTTGGGACCGTTGGTCACGTACGTCGCCAGGATCGTGTAGCGGACGGGAAGGCCGATTATGGCAGGGTTATAGACCGACAAATACCACGTTGTTGGCGACACCGGCAAAACGCCGTTTAACCCGGCCGTCGGCAGGGGGACAGGCAGAGAATTGGTGGTGATGACAATGAACTGGTCGCTCGTGCCGGCGTTCAAACTCTCGTAGTCGAAGCTGAACGGCCCGGGCACGGGCAAGCCTTCGCGGGCGTAGAGGTTCACTTGGCCGGTGCTTGGATTTAGAAGCTGGAATGTTGCCATGATGGCATTGGTCGGGACGGTGAAGGAGTAGTACTCCGGCACATTGGCAATGATGTTGGGCACGGATACGCCGTCGCTGAGGGCGTAGATGTTGCCGTTGGAACTGACGTCGAAGTTCACTTGCAAGGTGAAAGACTCGTTGCTCGTCCCCGTGTTTTGCAGGCCCAGGAAATAGCGCTGCCCGGGCACGAGCGCCGGTGGCGCGCCTTGGGTGGCCAAGGTGCTGTTGCTGGTTCCTCCGCCGACGGGGAGAGTGATCAAAGCCACGTCGCCCGGCAATCCGCCAGTGGCCAGGGCATTCTGGTTGAAGAACAAGTTCATGGGGCCGTCGCCGGTCAGGATATTGGTGGCGTAATTGGCCGTCGCCGGCACATCAACGCCGAACCAGAGGATGCTGTTGGCGGTCAGGTTGCTTGCGCTGTAGGTGTTGTTGGTCTGATCGGTCAGGACGATGAGATTGACGTTGGTCGATGATGTTGTCAATTGTAATGTCCAGCCTAGCAGCGCGCCATTGGTCGGGAGCGCCGAATCCATGCGCGTGTCCCAAATGCTCAAGGTCCAGCAGCCTTGCGGGTTTTGCCCGATGAGGGGCGTCATCGGCTCCTCTGGCAGATAATAGTTGTTATAATTGGTGTAGGCCAGTTGCACCACTTCGACGTCGTCGAGCAGCACGCCCAACGTGTTGCCGGCCAGTTCGATGGTGGTCTGGGTGTTGCTGGCAACAAAGCTGTTGGTGTATGCCTGCCAATTGGTCAGGGCGAAATTGGGGATGACGACCGTGTTGGTGGCAACCCCGTCAAAGGCGGCCCGGAAGTTGGGATAAAGCGAATTGGTGCTGTATTTGCCGGAACTGCCCGCCTCGTAGATGGCCTGGATTTCCGCCGGCGACAATGCGCGGTCCCACAAATCCTGCTCATCCAGATCCCCGGCAAAGGGCAGTGTGCCGTCCATGGTGTCACAAACCGATATTCCGGCGACGAGCGCAACACTATTGGAAATGTTCGCGATGCCGCTGTTGAGCGTGTTGGTCGCATTCAATACCCCGTCAATGTAAAGCGAAACCAGTTGGCCCTGTCGCGTCACAGCCACATGATGATAAAGATCGTCGGCAATATAGGTGCCTGAGACCTGCAGGTAATTGGTGCTGGTGTCCGAACTCTGTTCATAGACGATCCCGCCGGAGGCCGTGACGGTGTACAGCTCCGCGCTGGCAAGCCTGCCGCCCGTACCTTGGCCTCCTGCAACCAGCACTTTCCCTTCGGGCAGCCATGTCGCAACGTGACCGTAGCGCGCCACCTGCATCGGAGCGGTGGTGATCCAAGACCCGCTTGCCTGATTGTACAGTTCTGCCTCGACAAGTGCGCCGGCGGTATTGAGCTGGTTTCCCGGCGGCACATCATCACCTCCGGCGGCTAACACCAGACCACCGGGCAGTAAGGTGGCCGTGTGAGTAGCGCGGGGAACATGCATCGAACCGGTGTTGCTCCATGTCCCGGTTGCAGGATAGTACAGCTCTGCGTTGGTAAGCGAGTTGTTGATATTATCGCCACCGGCGACCAGCACCAAGCCATTGGGCAGCAACGTGGCCGTATGCCATTCGCGAGCAACATTCAGCGAACCGGTATTGCTCCAAGTCCCGGTCGCCGGATCGTACAACTCTGCGCTGTTAACCACGCTGCTGCCGTTATAACCGCCGACGACCAGAACCAGACCATTCGGTAGCAACGTGGACGTGTGATCGTGGCGAGCAACGTGCAGTGAACCGGTATTGGACCATGTCCCGGTTGCTGGATTGTACACCTCCGCACTGGACAGTTCCGCCGATATGTTGTTGTTCGCGCCCCCGGATGCCAGCACCAGCCCATTGGCCAACAGCGTCATCGGGAAATACTCTCGCGGGGTCTTCATTGAGCCGGTGTAATTCCACATCTGGCTGGATGGATCGTACAGTTCCGCCGTGGAAATAGTGAGTGGTGAGCTGCTTTGCCCCCCCGCGACCAGCACCAGCCCATTGGTCAGCAATGCAGCCGGAAAAAGAGTGCGAGCCGTATTCAGCGAACCAAGGGTATTAGTCCATTTCCCGCTTGCCGGATAGTACAGTTCCGAGCTACTGATGTAGTTGTCACCATAGCCGCCTGCATCCAGCACCATTCCGTTGGTCAGCAACGTAGCCGTATGATAGTAGCGAGCCGTGTTGAGAAAACCCGTATTCGTCCATGTACCGGTCGCCGGCACATTCAACCGAATACTAAAGAAATTCTTGCTCTCGTCGCAAACAGTCCGTTTTTCGAGCACGGCGCTTTCGTTCGTCTCTGCCGTTTTGATCCAAAAATCAATCGAGAAGTCATTGGTGCCAAAATTTCCCGCATTGGTCCCGAAAGTGACTTCGCTGTTGGTGCCGTTGAAGGTGAAGGCACGGGCTGCTTCGCCAACATCATAGGTCATGCCCGTGGCGACGCCAGTGTTGGCTCCAACAATATCGACCGTGGTGTCGTCGGCGGGCCACCAATCGGTCAATCCAGGGCTGCGGGCGTAGTAGCGTAGTTCGTAGGCGGCGCCGGGCACTGTCGTGAAGGTCTGCGTGAGCCGGCCGTTGGCCAGGGCCAGGTAATTGCTGCCGGCGCGCGCCACGGTGGGATCGGTCATCACGCTTACTTCGTTGGTGGTTACCTGCCATTTATCCACGACCTGCCCGCTCGTAAAGGTGCCGTTGGTGTCTTCGAAGCCGGTGCTGTAAAGAATGATTTGCGGCGTGATGGTGGGGCTGGCGTAGGGCGGGGGGGCGAATTTGACCGGCGCCTGGGCCAGGTTGGTGTCTTCGGTGAAGATGGTATAGACGTAGTTGCTGGCGGCGCCGTTGGTCAGGGTCAGGCCCAGGTTGGTGGCCAGCAGGCCGCCCCGGTTCTCGAACAGGATGATGCTCCCGCCCTGCGGGCTGGTCAATTGTATCTCCAGGTCGTCCAGGTTGGTGTCGGCCAGGCGCAGGCCCACGCTCACGTCCAGGATCTGCTGCCCGTTGCTGATGCAGATTTGCGAGCTGTTGGTCGTGCCGTCGGTCGTTAGCGGCGTCCAGGTCGCGTTGGTGTAGGTTTGCACCAGGTTGGGCACCAAACTTAACCCGAAGGTGATCTGCACGTTGAGCGTGACCGCGTTCACGGGGTCCTGGTTGTAGATGCCGTAATACCAGGTGCCGCCGGCCAGGGGCGGAAGGTTGGTCATGCCATAATTGAGTGAACCGCCGGCCGGATTGATCGGCGCCACTCCATAGCTGTTGAAGCCGACGTCATTGACGTTGGTGACGTAGATGCCCACCGGGCCGCCGCCCGAAACGTAGGAGACGGAGATGGTCATGTTGGTCGCGTCGGTGGGCACCGCCACGTAATCGTCATACCATTGGTTGGCCCCGATGGTGACCTGGAAGTTCAGTTGCAGGGGCTGCGGAAACCCGGTCACGCTGAAGGAATCGACCTGGCCGGCCTGCAACAGGGCGTTGTCCTGTTCGGTCAGCATCCACATCCCCATGCCCGAGCCGCTGATGTAGCTCTTTAACGTGCCCGGGCCGTCGGAATCGACCCCGCCGGTGTTGTCGTGCAAATCGTTGTAGCTGTTGGTGAAGCCGCCCGGCGGCCCGGAGTAGTTGTTGAGCACGACCTGGGTTTGGTCGTGTTGCAGCGTGCCGTAAAGGTCGCTGGGGTTGCCGTGCTCCAGGCCCATCGAAACCGTGGCGTTGCGCAATTGCATGGGACTGGTGGGGTAGAGAAAGGCGAAGACCAGGGCCGGCGGCCCGGCGTCGCTGTCGTTGATGACCACCGGCAGGCCGGTGCCCTGGGCGGTCACGCTGCCGTCCGGGTTCTGCGAACTGAAGGGCCGCTGCTGGGCCACGCCGTAGAAGCCGAAGTCGGCCGCCTGCTGGTCTTCGGACTTGATCCCAATGTAATAGACCGCGTTGGCCGGCGAGTTGGTCAGAATGACCGTTTCCGTCCCGCCCCGGCTCAAGGAGGCCAGGCCGCCCAGGACCGAGTTGGCCACGGCGCTGGCATTGAGGTTGGTCAGGCTGGCATCGGTCGAGACATACATGTCCAGGTCCGCCCCGTTGGTGCGCGGGGAGATCTGCGTGGCCAAATCGGGGGGCATGAAGGTGGTGAAGGCCACGTTGCTGGCAAAGTTGGTCGCGCTCCACTGGTCGTTGGTGAAGACAAAGAAATGCCATTGGAAGAGGTTCCCGTTGGTGTCGGCGGGCAGACCATTGTACAACGGCCCGTTGGCGTAGAGGTTCGGCTCGTTGGCCCCCGCCCGCTGGTGCCAAAGCGGCGCCCCGTTGCTGGCGATGGTCACCAGCGCGTGGTTGCCCTGGGCGAAGGCCAGCAGCGGCGCTGTCAATAATGGCGCCCCGCTGGCGTTGGTCTGGTTCGGCCCCGCCAGGACTGTCAAGTTCGGAGGCGGCGCAAAAGTGGGCGCGTTGGTGGCGATGGTCAGGGCGTTGGACAACCCCGTGTCGTCGCTGGAAACAACCAGCGCGTAATCCTGCGCGATCAGGTTGCTGACCGTGCTGGCGGCGTTGACGTTGACCCGCAGGCCCAGCACCGTCACGGTCAGCGGAAATTGAAAGGGGGTGGCGCCGCCGTTGATATAGACGTTCTGCACGTTGTTGATCGCGTCCGGCAGGTCGCCGGTGTTGACCTCGCTGAAAATGTCCCCGCCCAAAAAGTCGTTGCCCAGCCAGAGATTGGTGCCTGATTTGTCCGTCACCAGCACAGCCAGATTGTTGACCAACGCCAGGCCCGCCGCCGGGTCGCCCGGCGGGTCCGTCCACGTCAGCGTCACCCGCAGGGCATATTGGGCCGCGTTGGTGTCGGCGGTGTCAATGAGCCAGGACTGCGACTGCCCGGTGGCCAGGGCGTTGGCGGGCGATTGATCCACCAAGAGCAGCGAGGGCCGGCCGCTGCTCAACGAACCGGGCAGGCTGTTGCTCAGGTTGGGCAGGCCCCAGCCTTGCTCGTTGGCGGCCCGGGCCTGGGTGTTGAAGTCATACTGCTGCTCCACGCTGCGCGAGCCGTTGAGCAACAGCCCCTTGAGCAGGGCCGGGCTGGGCTGGGCCACCCCCATCTTCGTTTGCAGAAACTCCTGCAGCAAGGCCAGCATCCCTGAAACCGCCCCGGCCGACATGCTGGTGCCGTATTGATACACGTAGTAGGGCTTGAGCGCGCTGTTAAGGTTGCTCATGACCGCGAAGTAGCCGCTGGCATTGGTCGCGGCCACGCCCAGGTCGTTGGTCTCGACCAGGTAAAACGTCAGGTCGAAGGCCACCGGCTGGACCTGGCCCGCCGGGCTGGTGACGCCGAAATACCATTGCCCCGTTGTCAATTGGTTTGTCAACACCACGACATTGCCGGCGCTCAAGACCGTCGCCGGCGGGTTGAAACTGTCCCCCACAATGGTCAGATTGGGAAAGGGCGCCGGCGATTGCGGGTTGGGGGTGATGACGATGGCCAGCTCCTCCGTGTCCGCCGGAATGGACAGGGGGATCAGATTGGTCTGCCCGGCCAGGAGCAACTGATTGGGAAAAGGATAGGTGGTGATATAAACCGCGTTGCTGGGATCGACGTAATTGGTCGCGCGGCAGGAAATGGTGAACATCCCCGGCGCCACCACGTCCGGCTTGAACCGTCCGAACATCCCCTCGGTCCCCGCGCCCACGTTGCCGCAGCCCGAAAACCAGGAGACCAAATCGTTGTTGTCCGTCCAGTTGAAAAAGATGGCGTTGGTGGACTGGCCGTCAAACGTAACCTCGTTGGTGATGAACCGCGCCGCGTCCAAGGCCCCGACGGCAAGCACGTTCTTGGCCGTGGCCGGGGAGATAATCGATCCTTCCAAGCCATTCTCGCCATAGACGCCGCCGTTGCCCCCGCCCCCGGCGGCGAAGACAAAGAGCAGCGGTTGCTCCCCCGGCAAACCCGGCTGGGCGTCGCGCGTGGCCTGGTCGAAACTGGCCGCGTGCATGTCGTAGCCGGTCACCCCCTGGTAACCCCAACTGTTGTTGGAAATCAGATTGGTCGGCCCCAGGTTGGTCGAAGCCCCGGCCTGCAAGGCGGCGTCCGAGACCAGCGAGCCGCCGGTTTGAAAGGCGTCGGCCATGGTGGCCCCGACGATCAAACCCAGCGATTGCACGAACAAGGCCGCGTTGGTGGCCTGGCCCCGGAAACTCACGTTGGTGCTGGTCTCCCCCGGCACGATGTTGGTGACCGTGCCCGACTGGCTGCCGTTGCCCATGATGATGCCGGCCACGTGCGTGCCGTGCCCGCTGTAGTCGGCCAGCGCATTGGCCGCCCCTTGCAGGCGCAGGCTGCCCGGACCGGCGGCCCCTTGAAAATCCGGATGCGTGGCATCAACCCCGGTGTCGTTCAGGTTGACCGTCACGTTGGCCCCGGTCAGGTTCAGGTAATTGGAAGTCCCCGGCGCCGAATCCGCCGCCAGGCCCATCGTCACGCGTGTCAAGTCATTGAGCGCCCGCCGCGGCGCGTAGGGCTCGATCTCCTTGGCCAGGGGCATCTGCGCCACCGCCACCAGTTGCTCCGGCGGCGCCATCACCGTCAACGTCGTGCCAAAGGGGCCGTTCTCCTCGCCCATCAGCCGCGCCCCCAGGGCCTGCAAAGCCGCCAGCGCCGCCGCGCGCTGTCCCGGAAAAGCCGTCACGTTCAAGGCCTCGGACTGCGGCTGCTCCTGCGCCACCGCCGCGGCCAGCAGGGGCGGGGCCAGCTTGTAATAAGGTTCATACGGCAGCACCGCCTGGAACAGCGCGTCGCCGGCCATGGCCCGGGCCTGCTCCGGCGTGGCCCGCACCAAGGCCGCGTTATTGGGAATATAAGACACGAACTCCGCCCCCTCCTTTTTCAGCCGGTCATAAAACCGCTGATCCAGCGCCTGCTCCGACTGCACGATATAACTGCCCGGCGCGCCCCTGGCCCGCAGATGGGCCGGGATGTCCAATTTCAGCGGGCGGTCCGTATCAATGAGCGCATTGCGCAAAATAATCGCATGATTGCTGCGCAGCAACTGCTTCTCCGTCAGCCGCGTATTGCTGACCCGGTAGGACTTGGCAGGAGCCGCTTTCGGGGCCGGGGCGGTTTTGGCCAGAGGCTGGGCCGGCTGGGCCGCCACGGGCTGAACCTGCGGCGCGTGGCGAGCCGCGCTGATCTTCTCGGCGAAAGTCCAAACCCAATAAGCCGCGCCAAAGAGCAGCAAGCTCAACACCAACCAAGTTCGCGGCCTAATACGCATAAGAACCTCCAGTGGCTACGAAAATGCCTGAAAACGAGCCGATGGTCAAGCGTTTTGTGGGGCGTTTGTCCGGCGCAGCGTCTCCGATTCCAGCTTGACGGCGTGGCAATGGTTTGTGAGAGTCAAAGCATAAGTGCTTCATTGATTGATTATTGGCAGGGGTTGCCCCCGGTTGATGAAGCACTTTTGGGAGACCTTATTGTGAAACGTTTTCTTTTGATGATGCTGCTGGCTTCAGCCAGCCTGCCCACGACCGGATTCTGCCAGACTTATTCGACCCGTTTTGAGGGGGCCGAATACCCGCTCTCCGAAGGCGGACGCTGGACCAATAACGGCCTTGATTGGACTCAAATCAGGAAAGCCAACGGCGTAGCCTCCGGCACCGAAACCGGGACCAACAGCGGGATTTACAAATACAACGATTCCTACGCTCATCTCTCTGGTTTCCCGCCGGACCAGGAAGCCTGGGGTCAAGTGCATATCGCAAAGCCCACTTCCTCCTGCAATCAGGAAGTCGAGATTCTTCTGCGCTGGACCAGTTCACCGCATAACACAACAGGTTACGAATGCTTCGCCAGGTGTATGGTCGGCAAGGGGTCTTATCTGGAGGTCGTGCGATGGGATGGGCCGCTGGGGAAGTTCGTCTATCTGATTCACAATCGTGGCACCAACTACGGCTTGAAGGATGGGGACATTCTCAAGGCGTCCATTATTGGCGATGTCATCACGGTATATGTCAATGGGGTCGAGAAAACCCGTGTCACGGATAGCACCTTTAAGACGGGTAATCCTGGAATTGGAGAATACCTCGAGTGCGGGAAGGGCGCCCAAGGGATCGGCACCAATCCTGATTTTGGGTTTTCCAGTTTTACGGCCAGGGCCATCGCGCCGACCAACGCCGGCCCAAGCAAGGGGCCGTGAGCATTCCGCAAACATCAGCGTTCGCCTAAAAGCTGGTTAATTTCTCCAACATCTGGCGGCGTTTCTCAATGCCGGCGCGGCTGGCGCGGGTGGTGGCCTTGACTCCGAAACCTTCGCAGCAGTAGGAGGCCACGATGCTTCCGTAAATCATCGCCTGGCGCAAATTGCTCTCGATCGGCCCTTTGGCGCTGGCCAGGTAGCCCATCATCCCCCCGACAAATGAGTCCCCCGCCCCGGTGGGATCGACCACCTTCTCCAGCGGGAAGGCCGGCGACAAGAAAAGGCCGCGGCCGGTCGAAAGAATCGCGCCGTGCTCGCCTTTCTTAACGATGACGAATTTCGGCCCCAGCCGGTGAATTTTTTTGGCGGCGCGCAGCAGATTGTCTTCCTGCGTCAATTGCCGCGCCTCGCTTTCGTTCAGGACGAAGCCGTCCACCCGGCGCAGCAATTTGAGCAAATCCGGCAGCGCTATGTTCAGCCACAAATCCATGGTGTCAGCCACGACCAGCTTGGGCCGGCGCATCTGGTCCAAAACGTGATGCTGCAAACCCGGGGCAATGTTGGCCAGCAGGACGAACGGGCTGTTTTGGTAGGAGGCGGGCAGGCGCGGCGTGAACGTTTCAAACACGCCCAATTCCGTCGCCAGCGTCCGGCGATTGTTCATATTGACTTCGTATTCGCCGGACCAATGGAACGTTTTGCCCGGCGCGATTTGCAATCCTTCCAGGTCAATCTGGTGTTTGCGGTAGAGTTGCAGATAAGCCTTGGGAAAATCCTCTCCCACCACGCCGACCATCTGCACGGGCGCGAAAAAACTGGCCGCGATGGCCGCATGGCTGGCCGAACCGCCCAACAGGCGCGCATGTTGCGCCGTCGGCGTTTTGATCGAATCAAGGGCCGTCGAACCAACAATCAGGACACTCATATTAGTTTGGAGTTCAGAATATCGAGCGGGAGTGTAAGAGGTAGCGGCCTCGGTTAAAAGGGGAAAATCGTCGCTTGACCTCCTTGTGCCGCTCCGCCACGTTTCAGGCCGTCAAACGTGATGAATAAACTTCGTTGGGGCATCCTGGGCACGGCCCGCATTGCCCGGAAAAACTGGCGCGGCATTCGTGATAGCGGGAACTCAGTCGTCACCGCCGTCGCCAGCCGCGACGCCGCGCGCAGCCACCAATTCATTGATGACTGTCAGCGCCAGTCGCCCGCTGATACAACCCCCGCCGCCCTCGGCAGCTATGAGGCGTTGATCGCCTCCAGCGAGGTGGACGCCGTTTACATCCCGTTGCCCACCGGATTGCGCAAGGAGTGGGTCTTGCGCGCCGCCGCTGCGGGCAAGCACGTTCTGTGCGAAAAGCCGTGCGGCCTCAGCCTGGCTGATGTCCGCGACATGACCGAGGCCTGCCAGAATAACCGCGTGCAATTCCTGGACGGCGTCATGTTCATGCACAACCCCCGCCTGCGCCGCCTGCGCGAGCTTCTCGACGACGGCCAAACCATCGGCCCGATCCGGCGCATCATGTCCGTCTTCAGTTTTAGGGCCGATAAAACTTTTCTTGACTCCAACGTTCGCGTCCACTCCGCGCTCGAACCGGCTGGTTGCCTGGGCGATCTGGGTTGGTATTGCCTGCGCTTTGCGCTCTGGGCCATGAATTGGCGCCTGCCCCGCGAAGTCACCGGCAGAATCCTTGCCACGCACGGCCATCCTCTCAGCCCCTCCGCCGTGCCGGCCGATTTTTCCAGCGAACTGATTTTCGCCGACGGCTCATCGTTTGGTTTTTACTGTTCCTTCCGCGCCCAGCACCAGAATTGGGCGCATGTCGGCGGCGCGAATGGCTGGCTGCGCGTGGCCGATTTTGTTCAGCCGGTCAGCGTCCACGAACCATCCTTCGAGGTCAACGGGACCGTGGAGAAGGTCAAGTGTTGCGACTGCCCCGGCCAACACACCGACAGCGGCGCCCCGGCCCAGAACTCGCAAATGTTCCGCCACTTTGCCAACCAGGTTGCCTCCGGAAAACTCAATGGTGACTGGCCGTTGTGGGCTTTGAAAACACAGCAGATCATGGATGCCTGCCACAATTCCGCCCTGCACGGCGGCCGCGCCGTTTCCCTTGAGTAACCCAATCGGCGTTTCCGGCAGGGCGAGACTCTGTCGAGCCCCAACTCGATTTCCGCGCGAAAGAAGTCACGGCTCGACAGAGTCTCGCCCTACCATTGGGTCTGTTCACCCCTATGGCAAAGCCCGGCGCAGCCGGCGCACCAATGTGGCCGCCGACATCTGCCCGGGTGCCGCCGGTTTATCAATGTAACCATAGGTCAGGCACGAGCCGAGCGTGGCGAATTCGATCCGGCTCTTCGACCACGCCTGCCCCATGCCGATGACGCATAACGGCTTCTCCCATCGCCGCCGGAGCAACGAGCGCAGCACGTCCACGTCGCTCGCTTGCTGGATCATGGTGGAAACTTTGGCGATGGAACCGATGGCGTGCGCTTTCTTAACGATCACGCAAAGTTCCTGCAAGGGCGGCGTCTTCTCGAAATCATGGAAGGAAATGATGCTGGCTTTATTAAGCCGGGCCGCCTCGCGCGCGACCGCGCGGCTTATGACGCTGCTCAATTCCACATCGACGGCGGCCAGTTCGAACAAGCCTTGTTTGTAAATCTCCAGGCGCTTTTCATCGTCTGTGTCCCAATCTCCGCCTTCGGCGCTGAGCCGGACCGTCAGGAGAACGGGTTTGCCGCCGGATTGAAGGGCGGCGCAACGTTTCAGCCAATCGGCTGGCCGTCGCACGATCTTGTCCAGGCGCACTTCCACGATGTCGCCGGCCAGTTTGCGTTTTGGCGCGAGCGATGAGAGCGTTCCCACCACGCGCGGCGCGGGGCCGACGGGCAGGGCGGTGGTGGCGGTGCGAAAGAGTGCGGTCGATTTGCTCATTTATACGCGGATAATGCGGAAAAAACTTTAAACCTCAAACCTCAATCTCTAAACTCGACCCACGTATGACCAAAACTATCATCAAACCGGCGGGCGCGGCGCCTGCCGTCGGACCTTACAATCACGCCGTGCGCGTGGGCGATCTGCTCTTTTGCGCGGGGCAGATTCCCATCGTCCCGGAAACCGGACAACTCCTGTCCGGGGACATCAAAGCGCAAACGGAGCGGGTGATCGAGAACATCAAACTCATCTTGAAAGATCAGGGTTTGTCCACCGCCAACGTTGTCAAAGCCACCGTTTTCATGACCGATCTGGCCAACTTCGCGGGCATGAACGAGGTTTATGGGCGCTATTTCACCTCGGATTTTCCCGCCCGCAGCACGGTGCAAGTGGCAGCGTTGCCCAAGGGCGCCCAGGTGGAAATTGAAGTGATCGCCCACTACTGATCGTTGTGCCACTGGCCTTTGAAATCGCCATTGCTTTTGCGCTGGGCGTGTTCGTGGGTTGCCTGCTGTGCGTGTTAAGGCGACGCCCGCCGGACGGACGTCTGGAGGAGGAATTGCGCCAGCAAGTGCAGTCGCGCGAGCAGGCATTGGCCGCCAGCCGCGAGCAGCACACCAAGGTCACCGCCGAGCTGGCCGCCGCGCAGGCTAATTTGAACGCGGCCAAGGAAGCCCAGGAAAAAGCCTTGCTCGGAATGCGCGAAACCTTCAAAGCCCTCAGCGCCGACGCCTTGCAACAGAGTGCGCCGCAATTCCTGCAACTGGCCAAGGAAACCCTGGGCAGTTTCCAAGAATCGGCCAAGGGTGACCTCTCCACTTTAGTGCAGCCATTGAAGGAGCAATTGGAAAGCTACCAACGGCGTTTGCAGCAAAGCGAATCCGCCCAGGCCCAGGTTCTGGGCGAGGTCAAGAAGCAAATGGAAGGTTTGGCCCAAAACAGCCAGGCCCTTTCGACCGAAACCTTCCAACTCCGCAAAGTCCTCAGTTCCAATCAGGCTCGCGGCCGACTGGGGCGAGGAAACTTTGCGCCGGGTGGTCGAAGCCGCCGGCATGAGTCCCCACTGCGATTTCAGCGAGCAAACCCAATCCGACGACAAGAAACCCGATCTGCTGGTGCATCTGCCCGGCAACCGCGTCATTATCATTGACGCAAAAGTGCCCGATCTGGATTTCCTCCAGGCGCTGGATGCGGCTGATCCGGTCGCGCGCGCCCAAGCCCTGAGCGTCCACGCCGGCAAACTCAAGGAAACGATCAAAGACCTGGCCAGGAAGGATTATCCCGCCCAATTCCCCGGCGCGCTGGATTACGTCGTGCTGTTCATGCCCGCCGAATCGCTTTTCAGCGCGGCGCTGGAGGCGGACCGGGACCTGATTTTATGGGCCGAACAGCGCCAGATCTTGGTCGCCACGCCGATATCGTTGATCGCGTTGTTGCGCGTGGTCAGCGTGTGTTGGCAGCAGCACGCGCAGACGGAAAACGCGCGCGAGATTTCCGATGCGGCCCAGGAATTATTCAACCGCGTGGCCACCTTCACCGAGCACTTCGAGAGAATCCGCGCGGGCTTGGAGAAAGCCAACGCCGCCTTTGACGCCGCCGTGGGCAGCTACCAGCGGATGGTGCGCCCCAGCGGCGAGAAGTTGCAGAAGCTCAGCGGCGGCGGCGCCGTGAAAGAGCTGGCGGACATCGAATCTCTGGACGCGACGTTGCGATTGCCGTCCCCCTGAGCGGACTGTCATAAAGCCAAAAGGCATACAAGGGCTTCCGCGCACTCCTCAATAATTGGGATTAAAACAATGGGCGGGACTGTCGGTCCTATCGGCGGATGCTGCTGATTATTATTGCTGTTGGGCGGAGGTTGCGTGGGAACCTTTATCGTACAAGGGTCTGGGGTCCCTGGAGGCGGATCGGGTGGCGGCGGAGTCCAGCAAAGACGGCTATAAATGTTTTCCAATTGGTCAATGCGCCGTTCCAAGGCCTGACGATTTCGGTAGGCGCCATTTCCCAGCCTGGCCTCAAGTTCATCGATTTCCTTTTCCAGCGCTTTGCAATCGACAAGGCCAAGGATGTCAGATCCATTCGGGGCGCTATTTCCCACGAAGCCGTATAAGTTAATTCCGCCCATTTCCATGATGGGATCCCTATTGGCCCACCTTTGCAAATTCGGGTCATAATAACGGAAGAGGTAATAAACCAAACCGGAGTTGGGATGGACCTCCTTGCTCGAAAAGCGGTAAAGATTCACATCGGCAAAGAGGCCGGACTTGGAGAGGAGATTGCCGAAGGCGTCGTAAAGGTACTTGGCGACTATTTGTTGGTTGGTGTTGATCAGCATCGTGATGTTGCCGTTGGCGTCGCAGTGATAATAGTTTTGGCCGAGCGGCACGGCGGCGCTGGCCAGGGCCGTCCAGGCCAGCAGGCCGCCTATCCCTCCGGCGGCGTCCAGGCGGCCGTCCAAATCCTCGCCGCGCGTATAGGTGACAGAAGGCGCATTGTTGGCGTCGCGCTCCTGGATGACGAGGTTGCCGTCGTAGATGTAATAAACCGCGTTGGTCTGCACCCAGGCGCCGCCTTGCCAGGCAAACTCCTGACGGATTCTGCGGCGCATCCTGGCGTCGTAGGTGAATTGCGAGAACCATTGATTGGTGACCCAGACTTGTATCAATTGGTTTTCGTCATCGTAAGCGAAACTGCGCAAGCCGTCGTTGGTTAGGTTGCCGTTGCCGTCGTATTGGAACGCCGCGTTGGTGGCGATGCTCACGGTCACACTGTTGCTGGCGCTATGGCTGGAACCATCGGAAGCGATGGCGGTGTAGGTCGTCGTCAGAGGCAGGTTTGTCGCGGCAAACGTCGCGTCGGCGTAAAGCGCGGCGCTGGCGCCGTTGACGGTCACACCGGTGGCGCGGGGGGTCGTCGTGCCCGTGACGGTCAAGGCGCCGGTGTTGGAGTTGACGGTCAACTCGTTCACCGGATCGACCTGGAAGTTTTCGATCAGCGTGTTATTTGTCCGATAGTTCAGGTTGCCGGCTGGGTCGAAACCGTAGCGAAGCTGCTCATTCAGTCGCGCTGTTCCTCCACTGACTTCGTAGGACTGATCGGCGACCACCTCTCCAATGGCATCATAGGAATAAGCGGCGGTGTTCTCCCCGCCGCGCTCCACGGCCGTTCGCTGGTTGCCGGCGTTATAGGTGTACACGCTCGAATCCAGGACGTTGGCGCTGCTGTTGTAGAGCCATGTCCCCAACATGCGCGCGTTATGGTCGTAGGTGTTGGTGATGAAGGCGCCATTTGGCAGCGCGATTTTCGCCAGCAAGGACGAGGCGGAGGTTATCCCCGCCAGACCGGGATTGTAGGCGTAGTTAAAGGCCCCGGCGGGCGAGCTTAAGCCAATCATACGGCCGGCCATGTCATAAGCGTAACTCTGCATCCAATCTGAGCCGCTGGCCTGCTGCAAATCCAGCCCCGTCCGCCGCCGGTCGGCGTAAGTGTAAGCGACGGCGTCGCTGGGCCACGGGCCGGTTTCTGAGGCCAATTGCCCGGCCGGCGTGTAACCGTAGGCCGTCGTGCCGATAGCATCGGACATGCTGATCATGCGGTTCATGGCGTCATAGGAAAACGACAGCGGATGGCTGGCAGGGTAGTTGATGTTCGTCAAATTGCCGGCGTTGTCGTAGGCGTAAGCGGTGTTGCCCTTGGCGAGGCTCCAACGGTTGGTCAGCCGGTTGCCGGCGTCGTACTGATAGCTCAAAATCGTGGCGCCCCTGGCATCCACCTTGTTGGTCACTCGCCCGTAGGCGTCATAACTCCATTGCGTCACATTCCCCTTCGCGTCGATCAGGCTGACAAGCCCGCCGGACGGGTCGTAGCCGTATTGAGAGACTTGCGTCAGGGCATTGGTCTCCGCGATCTTCCGGCGGGCGGCGTCGTAAGCGTAATAGGAGATATTGGTCAACTGATTTGTGTAGGCGGTTAGCCCGAACGCCGAATATACAAACGACTCGACTCCGCCGTCCGGGTAGCTGCGCGATAACGTCCGTTTCAGATTGTCGTAAGTCATGGCCGTGGCCACCCCGTTGCCATCCACGCTGTTTGTCATCCGATCCTCCATGTCGAACGACTTCAAAAACACTTGTCCGGCGGCATTGCTGGAAGCGTAAAGAAGACCTTGATCCGTGTACCAGTTCGTCATGCTTAGGCCAAGGCCATCCGTGATATTGGTAATCTGACTCAAGGCATTGTAATTATTTGTCAATGAGGCCAGGTCGGGATAGAGGACGTTGATCCGGCGTCCGGCGATGTCATAAGAAAAGGACGTGATTTGTCCCAGCGCGTCCTGAATCGACTCCAGCGCGCCGCAAATGCAGTAATTATAGCGTGTCACATTGCCCAGAGCGTTGGTGACGGCGACCAGGCGCCGCATCGCGTCATAGCCGTATTGGGTCGGGTCGCCGAGCCGGTCGATGTTTTGCGTCCGGTCGAGGTTAACGTATATGTTGGAAACATAAGTGCCGTCAGGAAAGACCGTGCTGGTCAGCCGTTGAAGATCATCCCACGTATAGCTGACCGCGAGGCCAAGCTCGTTGGTATGACTTGCGACCAGGTCATTGGCATAAAGGTAGGAATTCGTGCGGTTAATTTGAATGTCAATCTGCTGCTGAATCCAATTCGTATAAGGGCCGGAAGAAAAATAGATGTTGGTCTCCGTCAGGCCCGTGGGCGTGGTCACGCTGGTCAAGCGCGACTGGCCATCGAAAGTGTAAGCCGTCAGGTCTCCGACGGCGTTGCTGGCCGTCAGGATATTGTGCCGTGTGTCGTAGCTGTAGGCGGCTACGGTCTCGCCCAAAGGTCCGGTTTGCGACAGCAGATCCATCCCGTTGGCCGCGTAGAAATACTGGTTGCTGCGGGTCAGCGACGCGCCGCCAAAGGTTTGCGACCAGGTCTCCTGCACGCAGAGGGGGTTCCCCCAGACATTGCGCTGAGTCCATTGATAGTAACCGTTGCCGTCGGGCAGGCTCCAGGCCGACACTGCCGGAAGGACGTTGGTGCCTTGCACGGAAGCGCCTTCACCATCGTAGGCGCTCCAGGTTTGCTGGCCCGGGGTGCTGCCGTCCGGGCTGATGGCCTGTTCCATGTTAAGAGCGTCGCTGAAGTTCAGGCCGGAGGCGCCAGAGGCGGCCAGCCAATTGCGCTGCCGGCCCTTGAGATAGTCCGCCGCCGTGAATGCGTACTTGTTGCTGGTGGATAACTGCTGGTACTGGATCGGGCCCCAATGCCAGGTGTTCAAATAGCTCATGTTTGCAGAGGAAATGGCTGGCGCGCCAGCCGGTTCATGCGGCACGGCGTAGCTCGTGGCATTGAGAAAACTGGCCTGGTAGCGAGAGACAAAAAGATTTGTCCCGCCCATGGCGTCCACCACCAGCACCGAGCGGTCAATGGCATCGTTAGTGGCCAAGTTATTGTCCGTGAAGCTGAACGTGGTTGCGCCGTAGGGCGTTGTCAGGGACGACACCCACTGGTTGGCGTCATAAGCAAAGGCGCTGGAAAGACCCAGGACGTCGGTTATATTCGTGAGCAATCCGGCGCTGCTGTACTTGAGGGTAGTGTTCCGCCCAAACGGATCGGTCACCCCGGTGATCTGGCTGGGGAACGAGGCGTTGGCATAGCCTAAGGTGTTGGTGCGCCCGTCAGTGTCAATAACGTAGAGCAGGAAAATGTTGCCACTTGAATTGGTGTAGATGAATTGAGTGCCGTGGCCGGCCGGATCGGTCTGCGCGGTGCGGAAGCAGAGCACGTCTCCCGTCGCGTCCGTGAAGACGCGATTGTAGGCTTCGCTCGCCCCACTCGGGTAAACCACGGTGCATCCGGTGAGCGCGCCGCCTGCGTCCGTGGTCACGCTCATCACGCTGCGGCTGTAATACTCCGGGGTCGCGCCGTCAGCGGTGTAACCCCGCTCTCCGCCGTACGGCAGGACCATCCTCATGGAAGGCGCCGGCGGCGGTTTGGCCGCGGGAGCGATCACATAACTAATCCAGGAACAATTCCACTTCTGTCCGCAACTGAACACGGCGGAATTGGTTCCCGCCCGGGTCTCCCGTTGCTTGTAGTTTAGTCGGAAGGAAACGCGCTTTCCCAATCCTGGTTTGTAGCCCAGCGGTTCGTCCGTCAGCCAAAGGTTGATATACGGCTCCGAGACCCGCCAAGCCGCCATCCCAATCCCGCCGCCGCAGCTACCGCATCCCTTGGCCTCAGGAGTGGGGTCGCTGTCGTCCGGGCAACAGGTCGTATTTGTCGGGCACGGGGTATCGTTGGTGTCAGGATAATGGTGCGGCGCCAGCACGGAACCGCTGGCAGACGCCGCGCATGCGGCCAATGCCAGGAAGCAAGTTTTCAAGACGACTGAGTGCAAACTCATAGGATTTTTCTTCGATTAGCAACTTGATTGGCCAAACTCTTACGGAATGGTGGAATTATTGGCGGGCCGCGTGATGCTGACCTCCAGGCCGCTGCCATAAGCGGCGGAAGGGTCAATGTCCAATGTTCCAAAATATTGCATCGCCCACCAATCCGGCAATCCAAGAGTCGTGGTGGACCAGACCAGCGTGCCCTTGAAGAACAGGGCGTTGGAACCGGGTTCCAGAGGCGGGGTCAAAGTGATGTTGTTTGTGGCCGTGACAGTTTGCCATAGGCCCCAATTGCTGGTGCTCAGATCGGAATTCGTGCAGATCTGGTAAGTCAGGTTGGACAAGGTGGAATAGATGCCCAACAAAACCCCGCCCGGGCTGTTGCTCGCCACCAACCAGAAATTGCCATAGGCGGAATAGTTGCTCGTGAAACTATAGGAGGGAATGGAAATCTCCGGACCGGAAAAGCCGCCGCTGCCGCCGTTGGTGTCGATGGGGGGCGGGCCTGAGTCGTTGGCATGGAAACCTCCCCCGCCCGGTGTGGTGCCGCCCCAACCCAGAATGGCGGCCGAAACTCTCGCGTAATCCTGTGCCGACTCATCCGCCGTCTGAGGATAGTCGTAAGAAAAAAGGTCCTGGAACTGGCCTCTTGCCTGGCCGTCGCCGTTGGTCCCCAAGCTGCCAACGAAGAACCCATACTCCAGGCACTCGCTGTAGGTCGGACGACAACCAACAGGTCCGCAGTTGGTGGCCATTTGGCCGTTGAGATACAGGCAGGTATTCGTCTCCGACCAACTCACCCCAATCTGCCACCAGTCGCCCGCATCCATGTCGATGGGATACCTGAAAACAACCTGCCGGGAACCGTTGGACGTCGTCAAAAACAGAATGTTGGAGGCTGGCGGATCAATGGCCAGAAGCCAATCGCCGACAGACGCGTTGGTCGTGTAAGCGCCAATGTTGAACAACGCCGCCCAATTTCCGGGTCCGTTTCCGCCGTCCGCCACGCTGGTGTAATTGGGCTGATACCAGAACGACAGGGAGCCGTTGGAGGAAGCCACATTGATATTGGTCCAATTATCAGGCTGTTGATAGACCTCGATATTCAAAAAGGCCTGGCTGTTCGTGTCCAAGCTCAGGCAAGTGCCAGCGTCGCTCCAACCCGAGGCGACATTCAGCCCCGTGAAGGAGCGCGCCGGGTCTCCATAGTCAGAATCCCAAGGCGGCGCGCTCAACGACCAGGAGTTAAGTGGAAACAGGCTCCCTGGCGGTATTGGCGGCGGCCCGTCCTGGCAACGACCCGCGCCTGATGAGAGAAGGAACAACGAAGAGAAAAGCGCAAGAATCGCCGCAGGGCGGTTCCGGCACCGGGGGATATTCATGCATGTGCCTTTCGTGTAACAGATGCTTTATTACCCGGCGGCAGTGAATTGACAAGAATTATCCCAAAGTTTTAAGAGAAGACCTGATTCCGTTACGGGTGCGCGGCCACGTTCCAACCGCCGCCCAGGGCCTTGTAAAGCTGCACGGTGGCGAGGAGCTGGTTGAGCTGCGTTTGCGTCAGGGCGTTCTGGGCGGGAAAAAGCTGCTGCTGTTCCTGCAATAATTCGTAATAGTTGGCCCGGCCGCCCAGGTAACGTTGATTGGCCACCTGCACCGCTTCCTGGTAAGCCGCCACCGCGCGGCTTTGTTCAAGACGCTCGCCCGCCAATTCCTGGCGCGAGACTAACGCGTCAGATACTTCCTGGAACGCGTTCAGAACGGTCGCCTGATATTGAAATCGCGACTCGTCCCAAGCCGCCCGCGCCTGGCGCAATTGGCCCTTGAGAAGGCCGCCCTCGAAAATCGGGCCAGTCAGGTTGCCGGCGGCGGCCCAGGCTGCGGCGGTGCCCCCGCTCAAGGCGGTCAGTTCCGGGCTGACTTCGCCAAAGAGGCCAGTCAAGCTGACGCGCGGGTAGAAGTTCGCCTGGGCGACGCCAATGCGCGCGTTGGCCGAGCGCATCAATTGCCCGGCCTGGCGAATATCCGGCCGCCGCTCCAACAGCGCCGAAGGCAGTCCCGCCGGAATGTCCGGCAGCGCTTCGGTCTGGAGGGCTCCCGGACGGCGCGCGACGGGACCGGGGTTAAAACCGAGCAGCACGCGGATTTGATTCTCTTGCAAGGCGATCTGGCGCCGCAGTTCTGGAATGGTCGCCGCCGCGGAGGCCAGCGCCGCCTCGGCGGCGGACGTTTCCAATTTGGAGGAAACGCCGCCGCGCAAGCGGTCGCCGAAAAGCCTGAGGCTTTGCGCGAAGGAATTGGTGGTTTCCCGCGCGATGGCCATTTGTTCGTCCAGGGCCAGCAATTGGAAGTAAGATTGCGCGATGCCCGCAATCAAGCTGATCGTCACATTGCGCCGCGCTTCCTCGGTCGCGAAATAATCGGCGCGGGCGGACTCGTTGAGGCGGCGGATGCGCCCCCAAAAATCGATTTCCCAGGAAACGCTCCCGGCCAGGTCGTTGCCTTTTCCGGCAGGACCTGCGGGGCCGCTCGGGGCGCCACCCACGACGTTTCGTCCGGCCCCGGACGCCCCTTGATAGGTGACTTGCGGATAAAACTGCGACCGGCTTTGGGCCAGCAACGCGCGGGACTGCTCGACTCTCGCGGCGGCCACGCGCAGATCATAATTGTTGGTTAGGGCGGTTTGGACGAGCGCCTGCAAGGTGGGGTCCTGGAATAACTGCCACCAGGGCAAATCGCCCAGGGAATTGGTTTGCGAGCCTGCCTGACCGCGGAAAGCGGCCGGGGCGCCGGCCTCGGGGGCCTTGTAGTCAGGCCCGACGGCGCAGCCAACAAACAAGAGGACGCACAGGAGACAAAGTGCCGGAAGCGGCTTCATGGTTTTTTCTTGCGGTGCGAAAGACGTTCCGTGACGTAGAAGTTCACCGGGATGATAAATATGCCCAACAAGGTCGAACCGAGCATGCCGCCAATGACCACCGTTCCCAAAGTCTGGCGCGAAATGCCGCCCGCCCCGCCAGCCACCCAAAGCGGAATGCATCCAAAAATGAAGGCAAAGGAAGTCATCAAAATAGGTCGAAGACGAATGCGCGCGCCGGATAGCGCGGCTTCCGTCAGGGATTTGCCGCGTTCAAATTCCCGCTTGGCAAATTCCACAATCAAGATCGCGTTTTTAGCCGAAAGACCGATCAGCATGATCAATCCAATCTGGACATAGACGTTGTTCTCGAAGCGGCGGGACCACAAGGCCAGAAAGGCGCCCAGCACGGCCACGGGCGTGCTGATGAGCACGCTGACCGGCAAAGACCAACTTTCATAGAGGGCGGCCAGGATCAGAAAGACGAAGATCAACGACAAGCCGAAGATGGCGATGCGCGGCACCCCGCGGGCCGCCTGCTGTTCCTGAAAGGACATGCCGTAGTAGTCGAAGCCCATGCCCGAGGGCATGGTCTGGTTGAAAACCTCTTCCAGGGCCTTGGTCGCCTGATCGGAACTGCGCCCGGGGGCGGCGTTGCCGTTGATCTGAGCCGAGCGGTATTCGTTATAGTGCAGGACGAATTCGGGGCCGACGCGGTGCTCCACCTTGGCCAGCGCCGACAAGGGAACACTCTGGCCCTGGCGGTTGCGCACGTAGAACAAGCCGAGGTTCTCCAGGCTCGAACGATACTTGTCTTCGGCCTCGACATAGACCTGCCACTGCCGGCCAAAGCGGTTGAAATAATTGACAAAGTAGCCGCCCATGAACGTTTGCAGCGTCTTATAGACTTCGCCGATATCGACCCCTTGCTTGAGGACTTTATCACGGTCCACGTTGATGAAAACCTCCGGCACGCTGGGCAGATAGGTGGTGCTCAAGTTGGTCAGTTCCGGCCGCTTGGCCGCCGCGGCCATGAAGGCGTCGAGGTTGGTGGTCAAGAAGCCCGGCTCGCGGCCCAGCCGGTCCTCGAGAATAAAGGTGAAGCCGCCGACGGCGCCGACACCCGGGATGGCCGGGGGCGGCAGGGCCATGGCTTTAGCTTCGGGCAGCGCGGCCAGTTGCTGGTTGAGGCGCTCACGAATGGCCTTGGCTTGCTCGCTTTTGCTGGTGCGTTCATCCCACGGCTTGAGAGTGACGAAGAACAGGGCGTTGTAGGTCGTTTGCGCCTGGCTGACCAGGCTGAATCCGAGCACCGTCGAATAATACTTGACGCCGGGTGTCTGGCTGAGGATGGCCTCGACCTTGCGGCAGAAGGCGTCGGTGCGCGGCAGGGACGCGGCATTGGGAAGCTGGACATTGATATACATGTAGCCCTGGTCCTCCTCCGGCAAGAACGAGGACGGCAACTTGCGCCCGATCAAAACGGCTACCACCGTCACCCCCGCCAGGAGCGCCAGACTGAGCGCGCTGCGCCGAATCAGCAGATCGCTCCAATGGACATAGCGGTCTCTGGTGCGCCCGAAGAGGCCGTTGAACCAGGCAAAGAACCCACTCAAGGGGCTGCGGCGCAACTGGCCTCTGGGCTTGAGCAGCAGGGCGGCCAGAGCCGGGCTGAGGGAAAGGGCATTGAAGGCCGAGAAGATCACCGAAATGGCAATGGTCAGCGCGAATTGCTGGTAAAGCCGGCCCGTGATGCCGGGTATGAAAACCGTCGGCACAAAGACGGCCGACAAAATCAAAGCGATCGCCACCACCGGGCCGGCCACTTCCTCCATCGCTTTGAAAGCCGCGTCCTTGGGCGCCATCCCTTCCTCGATGTGCCGCTCCACGGCTTCCACCACGACGATGGCGTCATCCACGACCAGGCCGATGGCCAGCACCAACCCAAAGAGGGAGAGGGTGTTGATGGAAAAGCCAAAGATCGGGAAGAGTGTAAAGGTGCCAATCAGTGATACCGGCACGGCCAGCATTGGAATCAAAGTCGCCCTCCAGCCTTGCAGGAAAACATATACGACAAGCACCACCAGCAGCAAAGCCTCCCACAGCGTGGTCACCATTTCCTGCACGCCGCGGCTGACCGCCAAAGTGGTGTCGAGCGACACGGCGTAATCGAGGTCTTGCGGAAATTGCTTCTTGAGCTGCTCCATCAGGGCCTTGACGTCCCGGGCGGCGTCGAGGGCGTTGGAGCCGGGCAACTGGTAGATGGCCATGACCGCCGCGGGACGGCCGTTGAGACGGCCGGCGATGCTGTAAAGCTGGGCCCCCAATTCAATGCGCGCGACGTCCGACAAGCGCACCACCGAGCCATCCGGATTCTCGCGCACGACAATGCGGCCAAATTCCTGCTCCGTCACCAATCGTCCTTGCACCATGGCGGTGTAAGTGAATTCCTGATTCGGCAACGAAGGCGGCCCGCCGATTTGGCCGGCAGGATTGACCGTGTTCTGAGCGCTGATGGCGCTGATGACCTCGCTGACGGTCAGGTTCAGTTTGGCTAATTGATCGGGTTTGATCCAAAATCGCATGGCGTACTGGCCCGCGCCAAAAACACCGATGTTGGAGATGCCTTTGACCCGGGTGACCTGATCCACAAGGTTGATGTAGGCGTAATTGGCCAGGAAGGTGGCGTTGTAGCTGCCGTTGGGCGAGTAAAGCGCCAGCAGCATCATCGGCGTGGTGGGCGACTTGAGAATCGTCACGCCGTAGTTCTGCACCAGGGCCGGCAATTGCGGGCCTGCCTGAGCCTCGCGCAGTTGCGCCAGCATTTGGTCCACGTTGGGGTCCGTCTTGACATCGAAATTGACCACCATGCGCATGACGCCGTTGTTGGCGTTGATGGAGTACATGTAGTTCATGTTGTCCACCCCGCTCATTTGCTCTTCGATGGGCGTGGAGACCGATTGCTGCACGGTTTCGGCGTCCGCCCCGACGAAGGTGGTTTGAATGCGGATTTCCGGCGGGACCACGCTCGGGAACTGCGAAATAGGCAGCGTCAACATCGAGACCGCTCCCACCAATACCATCAGTATGGCGATGACCATCGCCACGATGGGCCGGTTGATGAAAAAGCGGTACATAACGGCCCCCGCTCAACCCTGCTTGCCTGCGACGGACCGGACCGCCGGGGGTTGCTCCGCCTGGGCGGGCGCGAACAACTGCGGGTCCACCACCGTGCCCTCTTTGATCTTCTGCACGCCTTCGGCAATGACCCGGTCGTTGGGCGCAAGCCCGCTCTCAATAATCCAATCATTGCCCACCTGCTCGCCCATTTTAACCGTTTTGATATGAGCGGTATTGCGCGCGTCAACCGTGGCTACCTGGTAGGCGCCCTGCAACTCCGTCACAGCGCGTTGCGGCAAAAGCATGGCTCCATGGCGCGTTTCGATCTTTGCCCGCACCAGCGCGTATTGCCCGGGACGCAGCATGTTATCGGGATTCGGGAACAGGCCGGCTATCTGGAGCGTGCCAGTATTGATATCGACCTGCCGGCTGGTGAAAAACCATTTGCCCGGCAGTGGATAAATCGAGCCGTCAGAAAGAATCAGTTGCAATTCCATTTCCGCCCGATACGCGGCCCTTTCCGCCGCATTGGTGAATTGGCGGCAAAAGGCCAGATAAGATTGCTCGCTGATGCTGAAATAAGCCCGTATGGGATCAATGGTTGATACCGTCGTCAGCACCGAGGCGCCCGGCCCCACCAAGTCTCCAATTTGCGCCTGGGCGGTTCCGGCGATGCCGTCGATGGGCGAGGTGATTTTGCAGAACTCCAGGTTCAGCGTGGCACTTTCCACCGCCGCCTTGTCCGCCGCCAGCGCCGCCTTGGCCATAAGATTGGATTGCACCGCGTCGTCCAATTCCTGCTGGCTGACCGCCTTCTCCTTGGCCAAAGGCGTGAAGCGGCTGACATCCAACTCCGTCTTGCCCATCATGGCCTGGTCCTGCGCCAGTTTGCCCAGGGCCTGGTCCAGCGCCGCCTGGAAAGGCCGCGCGTCAATCTCAAACAACAAATCCCCCTGTTTGACCCGGCTGCCTTCGAGATAATTCTGTTTGAGCAGGTAGCCGCTGACTTGGGCGCGAATCTGGGCATTGGGATAGCCGTCCAAGGTCCCGATCCACTGCTGATAAACCGGCACGTCACGGGGCGAAACGGTCACGATCATCACCTTGAGCGGTTGCGGCGGGGTTGGCGCCTCGCGTTTGCAGCCGGCGGCCCCGAGAATCGCCGCGCACGCCCCCAGCAGCGTCAATTTCTTCATCATACTAAATAAGTTAATAGTTGCTAACATGCGCCATCCTACGATTTCGAAATACAGATCAAGCACCTTGGGATTGTAGTAAGTGGCGATGGCCTTGCGCTTCAATCCCATCCCTGAAAGTATGAACCACGCCGCCTGATGCACCAATTCTTCGCGCGACACTTTATAATTCATCGCCGGTTTGGACGGCAAATGGACCAGGGCCAGCCACGCCCCCAAATGGTGGGCGAAACGGGCGTTGTTCCCAGGCGAGAGCGGAGTCTTGTCGGCGTCCCCCGCCGCCACGGCCGCCTCCAGGCAGGCCTCGATGCGATTGCAAAAGGCATCGAAGCGGTTTTGATACATCAACCGCGCGAACGCGCCATCTTCGAGGAGACTCTTGAGCATCAACCGCTGGCGCGTGTCCCATTCGATGGGGCCGAAAGGCTTGCCGAACAACTGCACGCGGACCAGGTAATAGACCAGGTGAACAAGGGTGGAGGTGGAGGGTTCCAACCCGGTCAGCAAGTGGAGGAACTTGCGCGTGTAAGGATCATTGCCCTGGCAGCAGAGATTTTGAATCTCCAGGTAAAGAGCCTCTTTGCTGGGAAAATGCCTGTAGAGCAGCGGTTCCGAAACCCCGGCCGCGCGGGCCAATTCCTTGGTGGTGGTTTCCGCGTAGCCCTTGCGCGCAAAAAGCGGCAGCGCCGCCTGGACGATGGCTGCCTTCCGTTCCTCCGCTAAAAGCCGTGCTTTCTTCACTGGCCTACAAGTTAGTGCATACTAACTTATCCGTCAACCCATAATGTTCCCTGCCAGGAAGCTGTCTCACTTGATATTTTTCATCCCGGTCCCGACCGCCTGCTCCAATCGTTGGAAGCCGTTTTGGCTCACGCGCTCCCGCAAACCGGCCACGATTTCCTTTACCACGGTCGGGCCGCGATAAATCATGCTCGTGTAAATTTGCACCAACGACGCGCCGGCGGTGATTTTTTCCCAGGCGTCGGCGGCGTCAAATATCCCTCCCACGCCGATGATCGGCAAGGCCCCCCGGCTCTGGTGGTAAAGATGCCGGATGACCTCCGTGCTGCGCTGCCGCAAGGGACGCCCGCTCAAACCGCCGGTGTGGGCGTAAACCTCCCGCGACCGAGCGTCGGTGCTCTCCGGACGATTGATCGTCGTGTTGGTGGCCACAATTCCGGCCAGATGGCGCGGCCCGGCTAATTCCAGGATTTCGTCCAGGGCCTGAAAGGTCAGGTCCGGCGCCACCTTCACCAGGATGGGAACAGCCACCGCGCCCGTGTTGTTCTGCTGCAAGGCGGCCAGGATTTCATCCAGGGCGCTCTTGTCCTGCAATTGGCGCAAGTTGGGAGTATTGGGAGAACTGACGTTGACCACGCAAAAATCCACCTGCGCGCGAAGAAGGCGAAAGGCGCTGGCGTAGTCCTCGGGAGCGATTTCCAGCGGGGCGGATTTCGATTTGCCAAGGTTGACGCCCACCGGATGATCGGGCCAGCAGGCGTCCTCCTTCCATCGCGCCAGGGCTTCGGCAAAAGCCGCCGCGCCCGGATTGTTAAAACCCATGCTATTGACTACCGCTTCGTCGGCGATGGCGCGGAAGAGGCGCGGAACCGGATTGCCCGGTTGCGCGCGCAAGGTCACGCCTCCCAACTCGCTGAAACCGAATCCCAGCGCGCGCCAGGCCGGCACCGCTTGCGCCCATTTGTCCATGCCCGCCGCCAGGCCGACCGGATTGGGGAAGCGCAGCCCGAATACTTCGACCGGCAAATCCGGCGCGCCGCAAATGGCCGCCGTCATGTCAAGCAGAATCTGGCTGCGGCTCACGCCGCCGAGCAGGCGCATGGTGCGGTCGTGAATCTTCTCGGCTTCCTGCGCGAACAGGACCGGGCGAAGGACGTGGCGGTAGAACCAACTCACGGGGATACTCCGCCCTGGCGGGCGGCGCCCGGCAGCAGGTTGCGATAGGTTGCGAGGGCCAGCAGCGGCCAGCTATTGCGATACATGTCGTACTTCAAATAAAAGACCCGCGGAAATCCGGTGCCGGTGGCTTCCGCCTCGGACCAGGTGCCGTCCGCGTTCTGGCTGCGGATCAGGTACTCGATGCCGTTTTGCACGCTGGCGCGGGCAGGGTCGTCAAAGGCGCACAGGCCCATGACGGCCCAGGCGGATTGCGAGGCAGTGCTGGGGCCTTGGCCCTTGAAGACCGGATCCTCATAGGTGTTGCAAAGCTCGCCCCAACCGCCATCCTCGTGCTGGACGCTTTCCAGCCAGTCCCGCGCCTTGAGAATCCAAGCCTGCTGCATGTTCACCCCCAGGGCGCGCAGCCCGCGCAGGACCTGCCAGGTGCCGTAAATATAATTGACACCCCAGCGGCCATACCATGATCCGTCCTCCTCCTGGTGCTCGCGGATAAATTCCAGCGCCTTATCCACCTGCGGGTTTTCCACGCTGAAATTTTCGTAGCCCAGCAATTCCAGGATGCGCGCGGTGATGTCGGCGCATTCGGGATCCAACATGGCGTTGTGATCGGCGAAGGGGACCTTCTCCAGGATGCTCTTGGTGCAATCTTTGTCGAATGAGGCCCAGCCGCCGTCTTTGCATTGGAAGGTAAGCATCCAATTCAAACCGCGCTGGAAAGCCTCGTCGCGCCGGGCTGGAGTGGCCGTCGGGATCTTGCGCAAGGCCAGCAGGACCATGGCCGTGTCATCCACGTCCGGGTTCCATTTGTTGTTGAATTCGAAGACCCAGCCGCTGGCTGCGACCTCGGCCGGATTCTTATAGCGCCAGTCCCCGCGGAACCGGACTTCGCGGTCGATGAGCCAATCGCACGCCCTGACCAGCGCCGGGTGATCGCTGGACAACCCCGACTCGTGCAACGCGATGGCGATGATGGCCGTGTCCCACACCGGGGACTTGCAAGGCTCAATGCGGACATCATGGTCGGACTCGTGCGTGAGCTTTTCGAGTTCCCTTTCGCACTTGCGGATCAGGGGGTGATCATCCGCGTAGCCCAAGGATTTGAGAGCGATCATGGAGTTGACGACGCCCGGAAAAATCGCCGCCAAGCCGTCGCTGCCGTCGAAACGGGCCACCATCCATTGCTCCGCCTTCTTCAAGGCCTGCTTGCGGAAAGGATGAATATGGTAGCGGGCAAAATGCTCGGCAAATTTATTCACCGAATCGACCCAAAGGAAGAAATTGCGCCAGGTGAAAAGCTCCGGGTCGCGCGGCAGCAAAAGGTCGCGCTCATGAAAACCGAGCGGATAAAGCTCATTCAAGGTCGCCTTAGGCCCCACTTTGCGCGTCGGCTTGAAATGGTTGATGATGGACAAGGGCACCAGCATGGAGCGGCTCCAGGAACTCATTTCGTTGAAATTCACGTAGAACCATTTGCCGATCAGGATCACTTCGCACGGAATGGTCGGCAGGTATTCCCAGGGGAAGAGGCCCAGCAAGGCCAGATAAAGTTTGGAAAAGGTGTTCAACCGCGGGACGCCGCCCAGGCTCAAAGCCGTTTGCCGGGCGCGCAACATGCGCGCATCCGTCGGTGAAATGCCCGCCAGTTTGAGCGCCAGGTACGCTTTCACCGTGGCGTTCACTTCCGCCGGACCGCCCGGATAAATGCTCCAGCCGCCGGTCGGCAATTGCAGGTCCAATAGCTGGTTGGCCGCCTTGCGCTGCCATTTCTCATCCACCGACCTGTTCCAGTGATGAAACGCCACCACGTCGGCCACCAGCGTGCAATCAACGATCAGTTCGCCGATCCAATAGCCCTCCGGCTTTTGTTCGCGCAAAAGGAATTCTTGCGACCGCCGGATGGCGGCCTCCAGATCCGGCAAGGTGAAAGCAACGAAATCCGGCGCGCTCGGAAGCACGCTCACCCGCCCATTCTCGATAAGTTGCCCGGACACGGCCATACTCTGCAATCCGCCTCCGCCGCTGTAAAGCCCTTTAAACCTGAAAACGTCGCAACTAAGCGAAACTATCCTGGAAATCAACGACTTGCGTAATTCTCGCTTGAACTCGTATCCGTCGCATTTCCGTTGAGTTTTGGCGACGTTGGCAGGTCATTGGATGGGCGATTCGCTGTCTTTTGCGCTGAAACGCGTCCGTTGGCTACCTTGACCAAGTGCGACCCGCCTTCGCAAGGCCCACGGCGGGCAGGCTGGGTTTGACCGGCAAAATTTGTCGCTTTGGACGTGCGGCCTAATTGTTATCTTCTTGAAGGCTTGAATGGGCAATGCTGTCTTACTTGCCGGCTTGAGGGCGCAAGTCAGATCTGAACAAGCGAAGGCTCGCCGGAAGCGCACATCGTCCGTACGCCAGGCAGGCTTCCGCCGTGCTTCCCATTTCGGCTTCCCTAACCCGACCGCAAAATGTCAAAGAACACAGGGGCGCGAGCGCCACCCCCGCCGCACTATACCATCTTTAGATGGGAATACAACAGGCATGATGCAGGCGCAGGAATCATACACGAAGAACGCCGCTCCCGTCAATCGGCTGATCGAATGATTTCCAGTCGGCTGGGCGCGGACATGAGGCGAGCCACAAGCAGGTCAATCTCGCCGCGGTGGTCCTTTTGACCGGCAGCAGATGTCCAGTCAGCGCCAGTCCGCCCACCAGACACGGCACCCGGCCGTGGTGTGCGGATTCGTCTGGCTTTCAGTCCTGGCCCAAGGCAGGTTCGTTGTTCTTGAACACACGACCACCATTATGAGATTAAACGTTCAGCGAATTCTGGCCGGCGCATTCGTACTGGCTGCTCTGGCCGCCTCGTCCTCTTGGTCTTTTGCGGTGGAAAAAAAGCAGTATGAGGCGAATTGGGCCTCCCTGAACCAGCGGCCAACGCCCGCATGGTTCCGCGATGCCAAGTTTGGGGTTTTTATTCACTGGGGTGTCTATTCCGTCCCCGCCTGGGGAGCGCATGGCCAGTATGCCGAATGGTATTGGAAGAACATGTCCGATCACAAGCCGACAAACGTTTGGTGGCGGTTTCATCAGAAAAACTACGGCGAAAACTTCGATTATAAGGACTTTGCACCGCGCTTTACGGCCGAGCTTTTCGATGCAAAACAATGGGCCGATCTCTTCGTGCGAGCCGGCATCAAGTATGTCGTTCCCACCTCAAAACACCACGAAGGATTCGCCCTGTGGCCCAGCGCCGAGGCCAGCCGCGCCTGGGGCCGCCCTTGGAATGCCGTTGAAATCGGTCCCAAGCGCGACTTGCTTGGAGAGTTGTCCGAAGCGGTTCGCGCCCGTGACCTCAAGTTCGGTTTCTATTACTCGCTCTACGAGTGGTTCAACCCGCTCTGGCTTACCAATAAGGCGAGCTATGTTGCCGATCATATGACTCCCCAGTTCAAGGATGTCGTCACCCGATATAAGCCGGCGATTATCTTCAGCGATGGCGAATGGGAGATGAGCTCCAAAGAGTGGCAGAGCGAGTCCCTCCTGGCCTGGCTCTTCAATGAATCCTCCTGCAAGGACGATGTGGTGGTCAATGACCGCTGGGGCAGGGATACCCGTCACAAGCACGGCGGCTATTGGACAACGGAATATGCCGCCGGGCTTCAGGACGACTCGCACCCGTGGGAAGAAAGCCGCGGCATGGCCTATTCCTATGGTCTCAACCGCGCCGAGCGAATCGATGATTACAAATCTGCGCGCGAGTTCATTCTCGTGTTGGTTGACCTTGTGAGCCGGGGCGGCAACCTGCTGCTGGACATCGGTCCCGCCGCCGATGGCACCATCCCGCCCTTGATGGAGCAGCGGCTTCTGGAGATCGGTGACTGGCTCAAGGTCAATGGCGAGGCGATTTACGGAACCCGCTTTGCCGGGCGCTCCTGCCAATGGACGCCAGGCACGCAGCCCAAGCAGGAATACGGCGAATATAAGGTAAAGTACAATCTGCTCGACCAAGTGGGCCAAACTGGCAAGAATGGCATGGCGGCCAAGCAGGTTTTCTTTACGAAGAAACCCGACGCGCTCTATGCCATCACGGCCGGATGGCCTGGGAAACGGCTTGTTCTTCGAGGAATTCTTGTTGGCAAGGGCGCGACGGTCTCCATGCTTGGAGTTCCTGGCGCCCTGAAGACCTCGGTCAGCGGCAACACCCTCACGATCACGACGCCGAAATTGGCCCCCGAGGCCGCGCCTTGCCATTACGCCTTTGCCTTTAAGATCACAGGCGCGGCGGTGAAGCGCTAATCATGAAAGCAGCGTCCTCTACCTAGACTTCCACCTCGACGGAGAAGGCTTCGATGCCGTGATGGACCATGCTCTCCGTCATAGCTTTGCACTTTGCCATGCACACTGTGAAATTTCATGCATTTTGCACTGAATCGCCGCGCGAAAGAGCGATGATTGAGGGACAATCGAGTGGCATATATCTGGCTGGTAATGCTGTTCGGGTTAGAACGTGCGAAGCGATTCGCACTCGCCAATAACAGTACATTTCTTGAGAAAGGATCAACGTAATGAAGACCGACGTTTACGAGCGAGAAGTTGACAGAGGCGCCACCCGCCCGCAAGGCGGGGAATTTGGTTCTTCGACGCCAAACTTCGACAAAGAGGAGATCATGAGAAGAGTGCAAGCTGCCGGCGCGCCTGGGGCGGCGCACAAGGCTCTGGACGCCTTTGCGGGAGATTGGAAGGCCGAAGTGAAGTGCTGGATGGAACCGGACGCCCCGGCCAGCGTGAGCCAGGCCACATCGAAAGCGCGTTTGATTTTAGGGGGCCGATTCCTGGAAGAGGAGTTCCACGGCGAAATGATGGGCAAGCCATTTACCGGGCGTTGCCTGTTGGGCTTCGACAACACGAAGCAGAAATTCAGGAGCGTTTGGGTGGATGACATCAATACAGCCATGATGACGAGCGAGGGCAAAGGAGAGAACGGCTACAAGGTCATCACGCTTGAAGGCAAGGCAGACTGCCCGGGAACCGGTCAAAAGGACATTTCCATAAGGCAAGTGTTTCGCGTGCTCAACGCGGACAAGCACGTTTTGGAAATGGCCCACGACGGCAGGAAATCGATGGAAATCACCTATACCCGGCAGGCATAAGTCGTACTTCGCCTGTTGGACGAGTCTTTGGCGCCATGGCGAGAACGGGGGCGCCACTGATTTCCCGTTTCGCGGATCATTTCGTGCGGCGTTGGCTGCTCTGCGGTTAACCAGCCTGGAATCGTACGTGCTCACGGACGCGGCTGGCGTTTGTTCTTGAAGCGGCTCCGACTTATGGGATAATCCCATTATGAAATTGGTTGCCGACAAGAACGGGCGCATCTGTTCCGCTGAATTGTTCCCCCCGCGCACGGCCTTTGACGCCTCCCGCCAGCCGGACGGAAGCGTGCGCGTCGTGCAATTGGTGGAAAAGCAGGTTCCCCTGGTGAAACCCATTCGCACGCGGGAAGGTTTCCTGATGCTGCCGGTTAAAGTCAGCCGGAACTCCATCCGCGCAGCCATCCGCGCCAACCGCGATGCCCGATGAAAGATTACTGGGATAGTTCGGCGGTCGTCGAAGCCTGCAACAGCCCGGCACTGCGTGTCCGTTTGCATCGTGAGCGTGGCTTGACCCGCACACACACTCTGTCGGAAGTATTTTCCACTCTCACGGGCGGCAATTTGGCGTTCCGCTTGGGTGCAGATGAAGCGGCGAAAACCGTCGCCAATCTCGCCTCGGACCTCGACTTTCAAGACCTGACGGCCACCGACGTTTTGAAGGCGTTGAAAGAGGCGCGGAAAAAGGGGGTTCGTGGCGGACGCATCCACGATTATCTGCACGCGGTGGCGGCTGAAAAATCCGGCGCAAGAAAATTGCTCACATTGGATAGAAATGATTTCAACGATTTGACCACGGTTGAAATTGAAGTCGTCTAATTGGATATCACCATGGAACCAAACAAACTGAGTGATAAAACGCGAGCCATTCTCGAAGCCATCGCCAAAGGCCACACCTACGAACAGATCCTCGTGCAAGACATAGCTTGGACATATCATGACATTTTCCATGCCGCCGCCGATGCGCTTGAACTGGCGGAGTTCGCCGGGACGACGAAAAGCTACGAAGAACGGATGGCAGAAATCAAAATGACCCATCCCAAAGCGTATCAGCCTTGGACTGAAGAAGAGGACGCTCGCTTGACTGAATGCTCCCGTTCCGCCACCAGGGTCTTCTCGGTCGGGGAACTGGCCCGGGAGTTACAACGTCAACCGGGCGCCATTCGCAGCCGGTTGGCAAGGCTCAATTTGGCCGGTCCAAAATGAAGATGCTCTCCGCGCGACCTCGGGAATAGAGCATGTGGGCTCGACTCGCCAGTGTGCCAGTGTCATTTATCAAACAGCTTTGTCGTGGCGGATTATCAGGCAAAAGAAAGTCGCGCTTTAGAAAAGGCGAAATCGACATAATTAGTTATTTATTCATTTTCGCCATTGAATAAAAACTCCGCAACTGCCCGGCTCTTGACGATGAGGCAAACCCCGAGAATTGCCAAAACCACAGCCGACACGGGATAAAACCAATAATCGCCCGGCGAACCACGAATTCCTGTGACTCTCAGCGCATTGTATAATCCTGTGATAATGCCGGGGATACTGTGAACGAAAACTGAAAGTCCCAGAACCTTGATTAACACGTTTGCCAACTGTTTTGATTTCATATTCTTGCCTCAATATCCAACCGCCCCGGTCCTCGAAACTTTGCCCCCGGGCGCCAAAAAAACTTCGCACGATGCGCCCCGGCCAGCGGAATGCAGTTCTCCACTGCCTGTTTCGGATTTGTCGCCAACAACACGGTTCTCATTCGATTAAGGCATCTCAGAAACACGGAGTCCAGTTCAGATTAGTGGGCATCGCCCGCAGTTCCCCATCCGGCTACCCTTTCCGGAGCTAGGGTTGCCTCGGCGAATAAATCCGGCACCCGGTCAACATGGGCGGATCTTGGGGGAACGCGGCGGCGAACCGGCAGTTCATCCGGCAGGGTTGGGCGATGTCAATACCAGATTGGTTGTTAGCGGTAGTCGCAGCGTAAAAGTGGCGCCCTGCCCGAGGCCGTCACTGTGCGCGCTCAAGGTGCCGCCCATCTCCTGCGCGGCCAAGGCTCCGCTGTGCAGGCCAAAGCCATGTCCTTTGCGCCGAGTGGTGAATCCGTGGTTGAAGATGCGAGTCAGATTTTCCGGCGGAATGCCGATTCCATTGTCCATCACCGATATTTCGACTCGCTCATGGTTGCTGGCCACCCGCACCGTCAAACGCTTGTCCTTGCGACCGGTGTTGTCACAAGCGTGCCTGGCGTTGTGGATCAGGTTGATCAGGATTTGCAGCACCTTGTGTTTCTCCACGGTAATCTCAGGCAATGAAGCCGGCACAAACTCACGGATGATTTGAATTTGCTGGAGTCCAATGGCGGCGGTGCTCATGCGCACCGCGTCTTCGACAAGCTCGGCCAATTTCACGGCCTCCCGGAGTCCGGAGACTTGCGCATAGCCCTGCTGCATGGAAATGATTTCCTTGATATGATCGACGTTCTTCCTGAGGGCTTCAAGCTCCGCCAGAAGCGTGCTTTGTTCTTGAAGCAGGTGGCCAGCCAATTGCTCCAGGTAGTGCATCATCAACTGGCCTTTGGGGTCGCGAGTCATGAACGCGCCCAAGTCGTCGTCGTGCTCGCGCATCACTGCGGCGGCGCGCGACAAAGCGTCAAGCCTGGATTTTCGGATCCCATCGGAAAGGAGCGTCACCGACACGTTCACGCTGTTGAGCACATTGCCAACGTTGTGCAGCACGCTGCTGGCCACCTCCGCCATGCCGGCGAGCCGTGAGGCGCGGAGCAAGTCTCCCTGCGACTTTTTCAACTCCTCTTCTGTCCGTTTGCGTTCGGTCAAATCGAGAAAGCATTCCAGCAGGCACGATCGGCCGTTCAACACCACCGGCACGACGCTCTTTAAAATGGGGACATTAATACCGGAGGCATTGAGCAGCACCCGTTCAGAGCTGTCCACCGTCGTGTGCAGATCGGTGATCGGGCATTTTCCCCTTTGAGCCGGGCAAACGAAAGTGTGACAGCAATGTCCCACGACATCCTCCTTGGGACGGCCAATGAGTTTCAAAGCCATGGCGTTGGCGTCCACGATGGCGTGCTCGTCGGCATCCACGATGAGAATGCCAGCCTGAATCGTGCGAAAAATAGCATCCTTTTCCGCGTCTAACTGGCGCATCGCCACATTTGATTCCATAAAGTAACGTCACAGCCCTGGCGAATTCCGCCAGACGCCGATCTAACCTCATATCGGCTCGATCACCAGGCCACTTAACCCAAAGCGGATTTCCAACGTGTTTTTATTAATGCAATCTTTTGGTATTAAACTTCCATTCTCGATCACGCTCATTCATCAGCCCGGGGCATGACGTGATACGCGACCGGCGGCCGGCTGCGATCAGCAAGGCCAGCTTTGTGGCGCCCGAAGGACCCATGAAAACCGCGCTGGAGCGCGCCGTGGATTTCGTTCTTGAAAACTCGACCGGAATCCCGTGCTAATTAATAAGGAGCCGTCAATCCAGCCACGTCAGCGCCAGGAAGACGGTGAAAGATTGCGAAAAGGGATGCGAGGTTTTTGGCATAGGTTTTGCCGAAGGTTTTAGTTTTTAAAAACAAGTTCTCACACTTCTTTCGGAGTTGTTTTAGGGCCTAGGTTACACGGGAATTCAATCTTTGAAAACAGAATTCTTGCGCACGGAATTTTTGCACGAATTCTTGTTGTTCAGTTAAATTCCGCCATAGCCATCCGCGATTCGAGGTTCGTCCCGGCTGCAACGGTTTTCTCTAATGATGTAAAATCATCCACATGAAATTCGTCCATTGAATGGTTGATTTTCATCCACTGATTGTGTTATATTCCCTCCATGATTCAAAGACATGTTGAACCCTTGATGCTCGCGGGGCTGGCCGACAGCCCCGTCGTTCTTCTTGTCGGAGCCAGGCAGACGGGCAAAAGCACGCTCATCCAGGCGCCTGCGTTTCAGAAGGCCAAACGACGTTTCATCACTTTCGACGACGCCAACAATCTCGCTGCGGCCAAAGCCGATCCCGCCGGGTTCCTGAATGCCTATCCTGAACCATTGACGTTGGATGAAATCCAGCGCGTGCCTGAACTGTTTTTGGCCATCAAGGCTTCAGTGGACCGCAACCGTGACCCTGGGCGATTCTTGCTCAGTGGTTCAGCCAACGTGCTTTTCCTGCCACGAGTCGCCGATTCTCTCGCCGGCAGAATGGAAGTCATCACGCTTTGGCCGTTCTCCCAAGGCGAAATTGAAGGAGTGCGTGAAGGTTTCGTCGATGCGGTTTTCAGTGCCAAATTGCCCGGCTTAAAGCCTCTCGAAAAATGGGATGAACGAAAAGAAATCCGACGCCGGGCGCTTAACGGCGGTTTCCCCGAAGTCCTTGCCCGCTCCAACGCCGAACGACGAAATGCCTGGTTTGGCTCCTACCTAACCACCATTTTGCAGCGCGATGTCCGGGACCTGTCGCGCATCGAAGACCTGACGGCCATGCCCCGGCTGCTCGCGATTTTGGCCGCGCGAGCCGGCAGTCTTTTGAACACGGCGGACATTTCGCGCAGTTCCGGGATCGTCCAGACGACGTTGAAGCGTTACCTGAGCCTTTTGGAAACGCTGTTCCTATTCCTTGAGCTTCCGGCCTGGTCCGTCAATGTGGGGAAGCGTTACGTCAAGATGCCCAAGGCATTCTTGTCTGACACCGGGCTGGCGTCGCATTTGCTCCACCTGAACGATGAACGCCTCCTTCTAGACCTGGCCCCGTGGGGCGCGCTTCTTGAGAACTTTGTCGGCATGGAATTGCGCAAGCAGGTCAATTGGAGCAAAGAACATCCCCAGATTTTTCATTGGCGGACGCACGGGCAGCAAGAAGTCGATCTGGTCCTTGAAGCCGGGGGCCGGTTGGTTGGAATCGAGGTCAAGGCCGGGACAACCGTCACGATGGAGGACTTCAAAGGCTTGAGAGCACTGGCTGGCGACGCCGGGAAGCGGTGGGTTCGCGGCATCGTTCTTTACTCTGGTTCCGAATTGCTGCCCTTTGCCGACAACCTCGCTGCCATGCCGATCAGCGCACTTTGGCGGCTGGGGTCATCGAATGTGTGACCCGGGCTTTTCCATCGCCCGCTCAACAAACCGGACTTCCTCAAACTGTCAAAAAACCCTTGCAAAAGCCCGGAATTAACACAAAATCACCCGCGGATTGTGGCACAGACCCAAATGAAGAACATCCGGTTGCTTGACGGCCTGGTCCTGAATTGTTGCGTGCAACAACTGGCCTGCAATTGCCGTCCGGGTTCTCCATTCCAACCGTAAACCTCTCCCCCAATGCACTCACTTGAACGTGTTCGCAACGTCGTGGCCAGCAAACCTGTGGACCACCTGGCGGCCCAGCCAATGATCATGATGCTGGCGGCCAAGTACTTGGGGGTTTCCTTCCTGGACTATACCCAAAACGGACGCCTTATGGCGGACGCCCAACTCAAGATCGCCGAGGACTTTGACATCGATTGCCTGCTCACCTGTTCCGATCCGGCTCGCGAAGTCGTGGATATCGCCGGTGAGGACAGTATCGTGTGGCTGGTCGATCAAGGCCCCGTCATCAACGAGCAGAAGGCAGCGTTAAGCGATCCCTCCCGCTTGCGTCAGTTCCGTGTGCCGGATCCCTTCGGTGGCGGTCGGATGCACGACCGCATCAAAGCCATTGAGATCATGCGGCGCGAAGCCAGGGGCGAAAAATCAATCGTCGGTTGGGTTGAAGGCCCTCTCGCGCTTGGGGCTGAACTTCGCGGTCTCAGCCGCATTATGTTGGATTTTGAGGACGATCCTGCCTTTGTGGATGATTTGCTGGAGTTTGCAGCGGAAGTCGCCATTGTTTACGCGGAGGCACAGATCCAGGCTGGCGCGGATACCATTGGCATGAGCGATGCCGCCGCCAGCATGATGGGGCCGCGTTATTACGCGCGTTTTCTTTTTCCCCGGCAGCAACGGGTTTTCGCGGAGATCAAGCGGCGTCACCCGGATATTCTGACGCGCCAGCACATCTGCGGCCAGGCTGGATTCATTCTGGACAAGATGAAGGAACTGGCAGTGGACATTTACGAGCTGGACTTTCCGGTGGACCTCGCCAAGGCCAAACCGATTCTCGGCAACCGTGTGATCAGCGGGAACGTCTCCACGGTGACAACGCTCCTGAGGGGGACGCCGAAAGACGTCTATGAAGCCGCGAGCCAATGCCACGCCGTGTGCGGACGCCATTTCATCGTCGGCTCCGGCTGCGAAGTCTCACCGCTGACGCCGCTTGAAAACTTGCGGGCCTTGGTCAGTTATGCCCGAGACCACGCCTAAATGCACAACCCGCGAGAGAACCAACAAAGCCAAAAAAAATGATACGTATGAACTCGCGCGAACTTATCAAACGCCTGATTGCCCGGCAGCCTGTGGAACGTTGCGGCTTCTGGCTGGGCAACCCGCATGCCGACACGTGGCCCATCCTGCATCGCTACTTCGGCACCCAAACGGAGGAGCAGTTGCGCCTCAAACTGAGGGATGATGTGCGCTGGATTTGTCCACAGTTGTATCCGAACATTTATCGTGATCCGGAAGGCCGCGAGCTGTTTGACACCGGTTTGGACCGGCTCAAACATGGCAACGTCGGACCCCTGGCCGATTGCGCCACCGTGGCGGAAATCGAGCGGTTCCCCTGGCCGAACCCGGACTACCTGGATTTCGAGCCTTGCCTGCGGGATTTGCGGGCGGCGGGGGATTTTTACCGGCTCAGCGGTTTTTGGACCTGCTTTTATCACAACCTCTGCGATTTATTTGGCATGGAGGACTACTTCGTGAAAATGCGCACGGACCCCGAGGTTGTGCTGGCGGCGACGAACCGGGTGTGCGAATTCTACTACGAGGCCAACGAACGGTTCTTCGCGGCGGCGGGCGGGCTGATGGACGGCTTTTTTCTCGGCAACGATCTTGGCTGCCAGAGAGGGTTAATGTGCAGCTTGCGGGACATGGACACGTTCATATTCCCTTGGTTGCGGCGCTTCGCCGAGCAAGGGCATCGGCACGGGTATCAAGTCGCGGTGCATTCGTGCGGATCGGTTCACGAGTTAATCCCGCGAATGATCGATGCCGGCGTGCAATGCCTGCATCCCCTCCAGGCGCTGGCGCGCGACATGGAGGCCGAGCGCCTGGCCAAGGACTTCCAGGGCAAGCTGGCGTTCCTGGGCGGGATTGACATGCAGGTATTGATGACAAAGGGGACACCCGGGCAAATCCGCGCGGACGTGCGCCGGGTTAAGAAGGTGCTCGGTCCCAACCTCATTGTCAGCCCGAGCCACGAAGCCATCCTTCCAAACGTGCCGCCCGAAAATGTGGCAGCCCTGGCCGAAGCAGCTCTCCAACACGATCCGCCAATTTGAGGCTGTCCGTGGTCCAGACGGTTGTTTCGAGGCTTTCACGAATCAGCTTGCCGTTCAGTTTGATCCTGCCATAATAGACTCCATTGCTGGCGTATTGCAGCAGATGCGGCACTCGTGGAAGCGGATGCCAGAGTGAAGAGTTCTGTTGTAAGTTGTTGGTAATCAACGTTGCCCGCGTGGCGGAATTGGCAGACGCGCTAGATTCAGGTTATCCCTAAGTCCTTTATACTCAAGCAGTAACAGATGGAATACGAGGGACTTACGTTCTCGGACAGATTTCTGAAAAAGACCCGTTTGGCCTGTTTTGGCCCCCTTTTCAGGCGCGGGGGGATACAAAACGGGATACAAAGGCAGAACCAAGTCTTGATCTTGCAGCCTCTACCGGGCGGCACAATTTGCAGATTCGATTCAAAACCTCAAAAAGAGGCTGGTCTTATGTCAGATAATGATATACATATTTCTGACAATAAATTTCAAATGAAGGTGTCAAATCCAGTCGATCAAGCGATGCTCGCGCGAATCAAGAAGCGTGACCCAGACTGGGTTTTCTCGGCTTCCGACTTCCTTGATCTCGGCTTGCGGGCTGCCGTGGACAAGGCGCTGTCACGCATGGCAGCGGCAAAGACCATCCACCGGGCGGCTCGCGGATTGTATTATATCCCTCACCAACACCCGGTTATTGGGTTGACCTCACCCGACATTAACAACGTAGCCAAGGCTCTGACGGGCAAAACAGGAACACGGTTCCAAGTCACCGGTGCGTGTGCCGCCAATATGCTGGGATTATCAGATCAGGTTCCGGCAAAAGTGGTCTTTTTGACCGATGGACGCAGCAAGCGTGTCCTCCTTGGAAAACTCGATATTCGCCTTAAACGAACATCCCCCCGCCTTATGGCGACGGCAGGAACCATTAGCGGTCTGGTGATCCACGCTCTGCGCTATTTCGGCAAGGCTCATGTTGATGAGATCAGCTTTGCGCGGCTCGCTTCCAGATTGTCACCCACCGACCGCAAGCGGTTGTTGGCGGACGCAACTTTAGCCCCGGCATGGATTGGCGACATCATGCGCCGTTTGGCCACCAAGAACTTGAAACATGGAGGGTTTCTCAACACCCCAGACGACCTTGATTCCGGCACACAAACCGGGCAGTATTTGTGACGCCCTAATTTATGGCGGCGCTTGACCAATTATTCCACTCGGAATCGGCTTGCCTTTTGTTTAAAAAATGACGAATAGATAAAGTATGACTTTACCTACGCGTAAAAATCTAATCAAAGGGCTTCAACGGGCCTTCCCGAGAGGATCTCCTTTTGACAGCCAGGCGCTGGCCAAATTGGGCGTATATCGCGCGCTGGTGTATCATTATGTTAAGTCGGGCTGGTTGGAACGCCTGGGAAGGGGAGTGTTCATGTTTCCCGACGACACGCTCCGGCAGGAAGACTCTTTGAAATTCCTCGCAGGCCGGGTGCCCGGCTTTCATGTCGGCGGCAAAACCGCGCTGGCATGGCGCGGCATCCGCCACAATCTTCCGGCCCGCGAATCGCTTTCGTTATGGGGAAGGCGTGCTAATTTGCCGGCATGGTTCAGTAAACGCTTTTCTTCGCGATACACCGTGAGGAATCTGTTCTCCTCCGGATTGCCCAGGAATTTCGGCTTGCAGCCACTTCCCGAAACGCCAGGAGGCGTTCCTGTCTCCGTGCCGGAAAGGGCCTTGCTGGAAATGTTGAGCGAAGTCGGAGGTCGCCAGGGAATCGAAGAGGCACGCAATATCATGGAGGGTGCAAGGGCGCTTCGTCCAGAAACGCTCACGACGCTGCTCAAAAACTGTCACCGGGTCAAGGTGGTGTTGCTTTGCGCACAGTGGGCCGAGGAGCTTGATCTGCCTTGGGCGGCCGTTGCGAGGAAGGCAATCGAAAACATGCATGGCCGAAGCCGATGGGTCTTCCGCCTTAAGAATGGAAAGGTGCTCATTTTAAAACCATGATGGACAAAGCATACGTTGAAACCGTCCGGCTTCTGCTGGAAAGCGCCCCCGCCATCTTTACGACGCCGCAATTCGCCATGAAAGGCGGCACGGCAATTAACCTGTTCATTCAAAACATGCCCCGCTTGTCCGTGGACATTGACGTGGTATATGCCGATTACCTGACGCCCCGCGCCGAAGCCCTGAAAGCCATTTCACGCGGGCTGGAGGCTGCACGCAAACATCTCGCCAAAGCCGGGATCGAGGCCAAAATCCTTGGACTCAAGGAGGGCGAGGAAATCAAGCTTTTCGTCCGCCGGGGGAGCATCCAGATGAAGGTTGAGGTGAATCATGTTTTTCGCGGCACGGTCCTACCAACGGAAATTCGGCAACTCAATTCCGAGGCGCGGGAGCTTTTCACCACGGATTTGTCCGTGCCGATTCTCGCCACCGCCGAACTTTATGGCAGCAAACTTGTCGCCGCGATGGATCGCCAGCACCCGCGCGATCTCTTCGATGTTGGCTGCCTCTTTGCGGCGGGCGGACTCACCCCGCAGATCGTCGAATGTTTTGTGTGTTATCTCGCCGGGCATAATCGCCCGGTTCACGAAGTTCTGTTCTCACGGGATCAGGACATGACCACCGCCTTTGAAAACGAATTTCAGGGCATGACACGAAACCCCGCCACGCTGGCTGAATTGCAGAAGGCTCGCGCTAAATTACGACGGGACTTGTCATCGAAAATCACGGCGAACCAGAAGGAGTTTTTAATCGGGCTGGTGTCCGGCGAACCCGACTGGCGGCTGATGAAATGCCTGCATCTCTCGCAATTACCGGCCATTCAGTGGAAAATTCAGAATCTCGCCCGGCTGAAAACTTCCAACCCGAAGAAGTTCGCACAACAGGCCGAGGAACTTCGCGTTCGATTTGCCGCCAAAACGAAACCATGAGCCAACGCGCCATCACCCATTTGAGCATCTATCCGGTGATGTCGGCGTTGATCGAAAATGTCGGCCCAGGCACGCTTTCATTTAGACGCAAACTTGCCCAAGTGACCATCCCTGCCAGTTTTCACTGCCCGCTGACAGGTTTTGTTCAGTGACTGAACAAAACTGAAAATGACTTTCTGACGCGTCCAGCCAGACCAACGTGAAATCTTGACGAGGCTTCGGGGCAACCCTGCCATGTATTAGATATTATATATAATATCCAATATGGGTTGGAATACGAAGCCACTATCCACAAGGTGATTGTGCGGCGAATAAGGGCATGATTCGCCGCATTGCTTGCGGTGAATAGTGGTTGCAATCACCGCATGTTAAGCGGAGAATAAAACCATGAGCTACATCCACGAAAAGCCAGGTTGGCCGAATTTAAAGTGGGATAACGCCAAGCTGCTGCCCCTGTTGGCGGATGTCCGGCATCGGCAAGGCCGTCTGCTTGGACGGATGGAAGGGATTGGCTTTCGTCTTCGCGCGGAAGCCAGCCTGACAACGCTGACTTCCGATGTCATCAAGTCGAGTGCCATCGAAGGGGCGCATCTGGATGCCGAGCAGGTCCGCTCTTCCATCGCACGGCGGCTGGGTCTTGATTTTGGCGGGAGTGTGAAGGCCAGCCGCGACGTTGAGGGCGTGGTTGAGATGATGCTGGATGCCACCCAAAAATACGCCAAGCCCCTGACGGCTGAACGGCTGTTTGGCTGGCACGCCTCATTGTTCCCAACGGGACGAAGCGGTATGCGGCGAATCACGATCGGCGCATGGCGTCCGGCTGACATCGGCCCAATGCAGGTTGTATCCGGTCCGATTGGCCGCGAGCAGGTTCATTTTGAAGCGCCTTCTGCGGATCGGCTCAAGCACGAGGTAAACGCCTTTCTCGACTGGTTTGAGGCGGCAAACGGAATTGATCCGGTGGTCAAGGCCGGCATCGCCCATTTCTGGTTCGTGACCATCCATCCGTTCGAAGACGGCAACGGACGCATAAGCCGGGCCATTGCCGACATGGCGCTGGCACGGGCCGAAGGCGTCGTGGAACGGTTTTACAGCATGTCGGCGCAGATCGAGGCCGAGAAAAAGCAGTATTATTTGCAACTTGAGCAAAGCCAAAAGGGTGGGGTGGATATTACCTCGTGGCTGGAATGGTTCCTGGGTTGTTTGGGACGTGCCGTTGCGGGGGCGGAGGAAGGCCTGGCCAGCGTGCTGCGAAAGGCAAAAATCTGGGAACGTATCAACAACCAGTCGCCGGTCAATGAAAGACAGCGGACGGTGATCAACCGGATGCTGGACGGTTTTGAGGGAAAACTCTCCACGTCAAAATATGCCAAACTCGCCAAGTGTTCCGGCGACACGGCATTGAGAGACATACGGATTTTGCTCGACCAGGGTATTCTCATCCAGGAGGCGGGCGGAGGCAGGAACACCAGTTACCGTTTGGTTGGCCGGAGGATCACCTCACGAAGGCCAGCCAGGACTAAATTGCGCCCGAGGGTGAATTGTCCGAGGCGGCAACTATTCCAAAATCTCGAATAGTTCACCATGAAGCCGCGATCAGGCCGACCGGCGCACGGAAAGCGCCCCCTACAGAAGCCGTTCTGGTGTTACGTCATCACCAGCGGCAACAATTCTCATGCAATTTCCTTAAAAAAGTTCTCCAGTTGGACAGTATTTGTCCAACTCCCGGTGGTAGGCTTTGGGCATGAAAAATACGCGAAATTTATCGCGCCCGGCACAGATACGGCGGGGGGCTGGACCCAAGTTATCTCCGCCCGAAATGCTGCTTTATTGGCTGGCGCGGCCCCCAAATCCCCCTTTCGTGTCCAACGATTAAACGGGGGGATACCAGCAAATTGACGTTTCAATACTGGCCCCATGAATCATACTCATTGACAAGTGCGGTGTGATGAAAAAACTCACCTACTGGTCAGTCCTTAGCATAGGCTACACTCTGGGCACAAAAAAAGGACCTGACCAGGCATTTGTCTTGCTGGATGGCTTTCATGTCTGACTCTACTCGCTTCTTCAAAGATTCGTTTTCGCGCAAGGGTTTCTTGCTCACCCCGTTGGTCTTGGCATAGCTCCAAACAAACTCGTCGGGATTCAAATCGGGGGCGTAGGGTGGTAGGAAATATAATTCCAAGCGGCCGCCCAACGACTGGACATAGGCTTGCACCTTCTTGGCCTTGTGGGAGGGATGCCCGTTGACGACCAACATGACCCGCTCCCGCCGGCCTTTCATGAAGTCTTGCAAAAATTCCACAAATCGCGCCGCGTTGAGCTTGCCCGTATAGACGTTATACCAGAATCCCCCGCTGGCGCTGACCGCGCTCATGGCGTTGATGCTTTGGCGTTGTCCGGAAGTCGCCACCACCGGCGTATGGCCCTTCAAACCGTAGGTCCGGCCCAAGACCGGGTCGGAGTGAAAGCCCGCCTCATCCAGGAAGTAGATGTGGGACCCGTAGCCCTTGGCCCGGCGGCGCAGTTGCGGATAGTCCTGGTCCAACCACTTTTGAATCCGTGCCGGATCCCGCTCATAGGCGCGCCGCAACGGCTTCTGCGGAGTGATGTCCAAACCCGCCAGCAAGCGCCCGACCGCCGTCAAGCCCAAGGGCAGGCCAAACTTCGTCTCGATGAGGCATTGCACAATCCGCCGCGTCCACAAGCCGTAGTCCAAACCATATTGCCGGGGATCCCGCCCCACGATCCACCGCTTGACCTGCTGGCGCTGCCGCTCGTTGAGCTTGGGCTCCGGGCCTGGGGCGACCTTTTGGGCCAAAGCTCCCCATCCCTCCTGCTGGTGGCGCCGCAGCCAGCGATAGACACTGGTCCGGCACAGCCCCATGGACTCCATCACCGCCGAGGGAGCCTCGTGATCTTCCACCACCCGCCGCACGGCGGTGATGCGCAGATCTTCCAAGGTCTTGTGATCCAGTGTGCGTCCATCGATTTTCATAACGGGCGCATCCTACCGTGCCTCTTACGGTGTGTCTAGCAAAATGTAGCCTATCCAAAGGACTTGGCAGCAACTATAGTACTTTACTACGTAAAGTACTGGTTTTGGCACAATGGTTAATTTAATTAGACGTATCAGTCTTGGCTCTAAATCTCATTGGGCTTGCGCCCACATTCTACTAAACTGATAGTTTCCTGAATAATTCCTTTTGAGAAATCCCCATTACCATTATGAGAACTAGAAACATACCAGACACGTCAAATGTGACGTATCTGTTATTTGATTCTTTTTTAATTACTGTGCGCCCCCCGATTTCTTGCCCCGCTACGTTTGCTTGGTTTGCGCCCAAAAACCCCGCACAATCAAAGGTGGAGCGATTAACGGCCCATTTAGAAGACCTCACTATATTACTGTGGCATCAATCGGAAAAACAATTCATTCCAGTTGCCAACCCGCCAATAATTCGTGGATTGCCAGTAATTGTTGGTCGCGGTGAAAACCCCGCCAGAGTTTGTCCAGTTCACCAAGTCCGATGAAAGTTGAAGCACATAATTGGAACCGACAGAGAGATTGGCCGTATTGACATAAACGGCCCTTTGGATGCTCAAAAATCCAGATTCGATTGAATACAGTTGCGCCACTTCGCCTACTGATAAGGCACGGTTGTAAATACGAAGGTCATCAAGTGAACCGCCGTAGTATGACGGCAACCCACTGGTAATTGCGCCTATTGTCAATGGGCCGCTTCCTGTTCCTAAAGTTACTCCTGTGCCAACCTGATTTAATTCACCATTGAGGTAGATACTGGCGTTTGTTGAATTCAAAGTGCAAACCACTTGAACCCAAACATTTGAAGGGGTGATTGACGACAGAACCATATTATCACTGTTCTGGCGATTGAAACCCGCTGCTCCGAGTGCCGTAAGGCCAAGTGAATACGCACCTTCTGCGTTACCTTTGCAGAGCAGCATACCCCCGGCGGACGTTCGATTCATCCAGAAAGAAATTGTCAAATTAGTAGTCACCTCTAACGATGGATTTGAAGCAATTGATATGCAGCTACTGCTTCCGTTGAAAGAATAAGCAGAAGATGGATTTCCAAATCTGTCAGTGGTCAATGTGGCTCCATAATTTATCCCATTATTCCAATTCCCGCTCGCGTCATTCGCATTTCCATTGAACGGGTAGTAGGCGACCAAACCGTTTGTCAAAAAGGAGGGTAGCCCGTTTGCTTCAAAGGCTGAAAGGGAAAGACCTGCCATTAACGCTGTCAACGGTAATAAAGTTTTCATAATATCCGTCCAATCTGATTCGTTTTTTGTTCTCCCCCGAAAAGGGAAGATGCCCGTTTTGAGCATTCGTGCATAATAATGGGGTGTTGTCAAAGGAGTGCAAGCACAAAGACTCCGCCTATAGTCCCTGTCCTGTCCGCTCTTGGCGAAGGCAAAATGCCCGCATGGTCAAAAGAGATTTGAGCAAAGCCTTTGGGGTGGTTCTCCGCAACCAGAGACGCGCCAAAAAATTCAGCCAAGAACGACTTTCGGAGCTTGCCGATGTTGACGTTAAAATGATTGGCAGGATTGAGACTTTTATTCGGAATCCAAGTTTGAATCTGGCCGATTCTTTAGCGCACGCTTTGGGCGTATCCTTGTCTCAATTGATTAAAGAAGCAGAGGATTTAAGGCTTAAAGACCGGACGGCGAAAAAGGGTGACCCCGCAAATCAATAGTATGGTGTGACCCCGCAAAGACCCCGCAAATTGTTCATCACAGGGCGACAGCGAGCCTTCTTGGTGTGGAAAAGCGCGGCGCTATAACCTATATTGAGGCGGAAGCATTATGACCGAGGATCGCAAATTCAGATTCAATGACGACCGTGGAATGGTTGTCATTCCGCAAGACGGCTCCCCGCCGTATCGCCTGGACGGCGAGCCTCTGACTCAGATGGACAAGGATTTAATTGCCGGCGTCGATCCGATTGCCATGTCAACTCCTGAATATTTATTGCCACGAAAAAGCGCCAAAGAGCACAAAAACTGAGCCTTTGCCGCTGTGTTAAATACAATTTATTTTGCGCCTCTTGCGCCTTCTCGCGGCTAAAAAAACATGTTCCTGCGCTTGACACATGACGGCGTTTCCCCGGCCCTGAGCCGCATGGCGGCCACGGCCCGCAGCCCCCGCGCCGTTTTCCTGGCCATGGGCAACGCCTTCAAATCCATCACTGAAGGCACCTTCAACAGCGTCGGCGCCAGCTTCCGCCCCACGCCCTGGAAACCCAAGCGCGAACCCTGAGCAAAAGCTTTCACCTGGAAGTCACCGACAACAGCGCCACCCTTTCCAACGCCGCCCTCTACGCCGCCATCCACCAGTTCGGCGGCGTCATCAAACCCACCAGCGCCAAAACGCTTTGCTGGACCGGCCCCAACGGCCAGAAATAGAAAGGGTCAAAATAGCAGGGGTCAGGCAAATTCAAATTCCGATGGATTTCTGTTGCCTCAAAGCCTCGGGCCTCTTCATGCTGAAGGTCAACAAATCGGAAGAAATATGAGCGAAACTGTATCAAGACGAGATTTTCTCAGAACCGGGGCGACGGGAATGCTTGCCGCCGCGCTGCCTCATGGCCTGGACGTGCGCGATTTCCATGCGGTGGGCGATGGCAAAACCGACTCCACCGCCGCCATCCAAAAGGCGCTGGACAAGGCGGCGAAGACAAATGGGACGGTGTTCATCCCGGAGGGCGTCTTTGTCTGTTCCACGCTCAAGATGCCCCCGCACGTGGGCCTCCGTGGCAATCCCACCTGGGAATATGGCAGGAATTATGGTTCTGTTCTGCGCCTGGGCGACTCGTCGGCCCGCTGTCTGCTGGACGTGACAGCGGCTTATGGTTTCAGGATCCATGGTTTGTGCCTGGACGGCGCGGATCTGGGCAAGGACATCCACGGCATCATGGTGGACAAGCCCGATTACGGCGAAAGGGATGCGACGATTTTTTTTGAGAACTGCCGCATCAGCCACTTCAGCGGCGACGGCCTGCATCTGTCGCGCATTTGGGTCTTCAGCATCCGGCATTGCATGATCGCTTACAATAAGGGGTGCGGGTTTCGGTTCCGGGGATGGGACGGCTTTGTGATAGACAACTGGTTTTCGGGCAACGGGGTGGCGGGCATCTGCGCTTACGAAGAGAATGCGGCCTGCACTTTTACGGCCAACCGCATTGAATGGAATCCATACGGCATGATTTTCAAGGCGGGCCACGGCTACAACATCACCGGCAATTATTTCGACCGCAACAGTGGTCCCGGCCTCGCCGTGCTGCCGGGCGAGGGGCACAGCCCGGGTAAGGCCATGACGATTACCGGCAATTACTTCCATCGCAGCGGCGCGCCGGATGTCAAACCATTTGCCGATCCCTATCAAAACACGCATCTGCGTTTTGAAAACGCCGAAGGCCTGACGTGCGTTGGCAACACATTCGAGATAAGCGACGACGATAAAGGCCATAGCATCCTCGGCCCCGACTATTCCATGGTGCTCAAGGGGTTGTCCCATTCCGTGGTCGCCAACAATGTGATGCTCCGCGCATCGCTCAAGCAGCTTATTGTTGATTTGGGCGGACACGGCGAGGGTTTTATTCTCAAGGACAATCCCGGCAGCCTTTGGAAGAAAAAACCGCAGAATTCTCAGTCGCCGCAGAAGTGAAGAGGTCCGGCGCGATCTTGACTTTCTCCTCAGGCGGGCGGATAGCGTCTGGTGCGAATGATGACTAAGAGCATTGATCTGCGCAGTGACACGATTACCAAACCGACACCCGCGATGCGGGAGGCCATGGCCGCCGCCGAGGTGGGCGACGACGTTTTTGGCGAGGACCCGACGGTGCGGGAATTGGAGTCGGAAACGGCGGCGTTGCTCGGAAAAGAGGCGGCGCTGTTTACGGCTTCCGGGACCATGGCCAATCAACTTGCCATCCGCGCCCACACCGAGCCGGGGGATGAAATCCTGGTGGAGGCGAACGCGCATCTTTATTATTACGAAGGCGGCGGTCCGGCGGCGTTGAGCGGGGTCATGTGCCGCTGTTTGCAGGGCGAACGCGGGGTGTTCAACGGCGCCGACGTCGAATCGGCGGTGCGCCCGGCGGATTCGCATTTTCCGCGCACCCGGCTGGTCTGCATCGAGAACACGCACAATCGCGGCGGCGGCAAAATCTGGCCGCTGGAACGGATCGAAGAGGTGGCGGGCGTGGCGCGGCGGCATGGACTTCAATTGCACCTGGACGGGGCGCGGCTTTGGAACGCGGCGGCGGCGACGGGCATCACCGAGAGGCAATGGGCGGCGCCGTTCGACACGGTGAGCGTGTGTTTTTCCAAGGGGCTGGGGGCGCCGGTTGGCTCGGCCCTGGCTGGTTCAAAGGCCTTGCTGGCGCGCGCCAAGCGTTTCCGCAAGATGTTCGGCGGCGGCATGCGGCAAGCCGGAATCATCGCCGCCGGGGCGCTTTTCGCCCTGCGCCATCACCGCGCCCGCCTGGCGGAGGATCATGCCAACGCCAAAGCGCTGGCCGAGGGGATCTGCCGCTGCAAGGGATTTGAGGTGGCGCCAAGTGAAGTGGAAACGAACATGGTGCGTTTTCGCCTGGCAGGGGTGCCGGCGGAGGTGGTGGTGGAGCAACTCCGATCGCGCGGGGTGCTGGTCATGGCCGCCGACCGTTGGACGATTCGGGCCGTGACGAGCCTGATGGTTTCCGCCGAGGATATTCAGTTCGCGGTCAAGGCCATGGCGAAGGTGACGGCAGGGTAAACCGGTTCCGGTTTTGGTCCACGGAATTCCGCTTGCAAAACGGCGTTTTGCATGGAACTTGAATCGTGTCGTTGGTTTGCTGGGACGCAGTTCACGATTTGCCATGAAGGCCAACCTGGAAGAATCGCCAAACGCCGCCAGGACAGTCGAATCGCTTCGACTTGAAGTGGCGCGGTGTCAGCGGGAGCGGGACGAATGGCGGAGGCGCGTGGAGCAAATCACCGGGCAAAGGGCCACCGAACGCAAAAAATCCCAAGAAGCGCTGCATCCCTCAAACCACCTCGCGCAAGGCCAATGGGATGCCCCAAAACATACACTTTAACCCAGGAAAAGATATGTTAATGCGATCCAATAAACTTTCAGGCAAAGTGGCCGTCGTCACCGGGGCTTCCAAGGGCATCGGCGCGGCCATCGCCAAACGTCTCGCGGCGGAAGGCGCCGCCGTGGTTGTCAATTATGCATCGAGCCGGGAAGGGGCGGATCGGGTCGTGGCGGCGATTGCAGCCGATGGCGGCAAGGCCGTCGCGGCGCAGGGGAACGTCGCCAAACAAGCGGACCTCGAGCGCCTTTTCGCCGAGACGAAGAAAGCCTTCGGCGCGCTCGACATCCTGGTCAACAACGCCGGCATCTACGAAGGCGCGCCGCTCGGCCAGATCACGGAAGAAAACTTTCACCGCCATTTTAATCTCAATGTGCTGGGCCTCATCCTCGCCACGCAGGAAGCCGTCAAGCACATCGGGCCGGCTGGCGGCAGCATTGTCAACATAAGCTCGGTCGTGAGCGCGCTCTCGCCGGCCGGTTTGCCGGTTTACAACGCGACCAAATCCGCGGTGGACGGCCTGACCCGCACCTTTGCCAAGGAACTCGGGCCGCGCAAAATCCGGGTCAACTCGGTCAATCCAGGTCCCATCGAAACCGAGGGCACCCGTGCAGCGGGATTGATTGATGAATTCAAGACCTACGCCGCGGCGACCCCGCTGGGGCGCGTCGGCCAACCGGAGGACATCGCTCCCGTGGTGGTCTTTCTGGCCTCGCCGGACGCCGGGTGGATTACCGGCGAGTCGCTCTACGTTGCCGGCGGGTTTCGCTAACTCGGTTTCCCCGAACACGTATTGTTTTAGTTAAGGATCGGCGGGGCGTTTCCCGTCCATGCGTCAGTTGCGCAAGCAGCGCGGAAATAACACTTCATTGAAAGGAAAGAAAATATGGCAACTCAGACCGCTACAGTCGCGAACCCGACCCTGGCCCAGGAACTGCTTGATGCTTTGGACGAGCAGTTCGGGCTGCACCCTGGCTTTCGGCCCGCCCATGCCAAAGGGCTGATGTGCTCGGGTGTGTTCACGCCATCGGCCGAGGCGGCCAAGCTCACGCGCGCCCCGCACGCGAGCCGGCCCTCCACCGCCGTGACCGTGCGCTTCTCGAACTCAACGGGCCTGCCGACCATCCCCGACAACGATCCGAAGCGGTCCAGTCCCAGGGGCATGGCCGCTCGCTTCCATCTGGCCGAGCACGAGCATACCGACATCGTCGCGCACTCCACCGACGGCTTCCCGGTTCGCACCGGGGAGGAATTCCTGGAGCTGGTGCGCGCGGTTACCGCTTTCATGGGGGACGGCCCGAGGCGCTCGGATCGTTCCTCGCCACCCACCCGAGTGCGAAGCGGTTTGTCGAAACGCCCAAGCCGATCCCGACAAGTTTCGCGCGGGAAGCCTTCTTCGCGGTCACGTCGTTCAAATTCATCAATGCCCGCGGCGCGAGCCGTCACGGGCGGTTTCGAATCCGACCCGAAGCAGGGACCGAGTATCTGTCCGACGAAGCCGCGGCGGCGAAGTCCCCGGACTTCCTGTTCGACGAAATCGGCCCACGGCTGGCCAAGGCACCGGTGAAGCTCGGTCTGTTCGTGCAATTGGCGGAGCCAGGCGATGACGTCGCCGATTCCAGTGTGAGCTGGCCCAACAATCGCACGGAGATCCCGTTCGGCACGATCACCCTGACGACGCGCGTCGATGACCAGGCGCCGGACCGGCGAAAAATCATTTTCGACCCCATCCCGAGGGTTGATGGCATCGATTCATCGGGCGATCCTCTGCCCCAACTCCGCGCTGACATCTACCTTCTCAGCGGACGCAGGCGCCGGGCCGCCTCCAGCGACGAAAGGCATTGATCAAGCAGAAAGACGACCATTGAACAACACGGAAAACTCATTAAAACAAATTGAATGGGAGATGCTCCTGGCCGCCGCCGCATTTCTCTGCTTCGCCGGGTGCAAGCAGAAGCCGCCCCCAACGCCGCCGCCTCCGACGGTGGAGGCGGTCACCGTAAGGCAAGCCGATGTGCCGATTTATCATGAATGGGTCGGCACGCTGGACGGGTTGGTCAACGCCACCATTCGCGCGCAAGTCACCGGTTATCTTACCGTCCAGGATTACCGGGAAGGCGACCTCATCAAAAAAGGCGATCTGTTGTTTGAGATTGACCCGCGCCCCTTCCAGGCATTGCTGGACCAAGCCAAAGGCCAGCTTGCCCAAGCCGACGCGAGGCTGGGCAAGACCGAACTGGACGTCAAACGCTATGGCCCGCTGGTCAAGGACAGAGCCATCAGCCAGGAGGAATACGACGACGCCGTCCAGGCCAATTTGGAAGCCCGGGCGGCGGTTTTGTCCGCCAAAGCACAAGTGGAGCAGGCCCAGTTGAATCTGGACTTCACCAGGATCATATCTCCCATCGACGGCATCGCGAGCATAGCGAAAGGCCAGATTGGCGACCTGGTTGGACCTGCCACGGGTGAGATGACGACCGTGTCCACGATTGACCCCATCAAGGCCTACTACATCGTCCCCGAACAGGCTTACATCGCGTTTGCAAAACGATTCTCGGACGAAGTGGACCGGATGGAACGGCTCAAGCAATTGGAAATTCATTTACTCCTGGCCGACGGTTCGGTTTATCCCCACCAAGGCAAAATTGTCGCGGCGGACCGGCAGATTGGCACCACCACTGGCGCGCTCAGATTGGAAGCGGTTTTTCCAAACCCTGGTTATTCGTTGCGTCCCGGTCAATTCATACGCCTGCGGGTGAAATTCGATACCAAGCGCGGCGCTTTGCTGGTGCCGCAACGCGCGGTCTCGGAATTACAAGGCGCCTATCAGGTCGGCCTCGTGGACGCGGACAACAAGGTCCACCTCCAGCCCGTGCGCGTGGGCGAACGAAGCGGCAGCTTCTGGATAATCGATGAGGGCCTGGCGCCGGGCCAGCGCGTCGTGGTCGAGGGCCTTCAGAAAATTCGTGACGGGGTGACTGTAAACGTGACTAATTTTGAGCCGGGATCCATGCCCTTGGCCCAAGGGTCGCACATCCACTAAAGTATGTCCAAATTCTTTATCAACCGCCCCATCGTCGCCATGGTGATTTCCATCATCATGGTCATCGTCGGGCTGGTCACGATGCTCTCGCTGCCCATTGCGCAATTCCCCAAGGTGGTGCCGCCGGAAATCTTTATTCAAGCGAACTACGTCGGCGCCGACGCGCAGACCATCGAGCAATCCGTCGCCACGCCCATCGAGCAGCAAATGAGCGGCGTGGACAACATGAACTACATGTACTCGGTCAACGCGAACAATGGTTTGATGCGCTTGTTTGTCAATTTCGACCTCGCCACGGACCCGAACATCGACCACGTTCTGACCCAGTTGCGCTACGCCCAGGCGGAACCCCAGTTGCCCGCCGATGTGCGCAATTTCGGCGTCACGGTGCAAAAATCCCTCTCCGCCCCTTTCATGATCCTCTCGCTCAATTCGCCCAAAGGCTCGCGCGGCGCCGAGTTTCTGGCCAACTATGCCTATATCAATTTGAGCGATCCTCTAAGCCGGGTGGCGGGTGTTTCGCAAGTGACGGTTTTCGGCGCCGGCCAGTACGCCATGAGGATTTGGGTGAAACCAGACCAACTGGCCAAACTCAATATCACTGTCCCGGAAATCATCAACGCCGTCAACAGTCAGAACGCCGTCAATCCAGCCGGCAAAATTGGCGGGCGTCCCACTCCGCCCGGACAGGAATTCACTTACACCGTGCTCGCACAGGGACGGCTTAAGACGGAGGACGAATTTGGCAACATCGTGCTCCGCGCCACCCCGGATGGCGCGATCGTCCGGTTAAGGGACGTGGCGCGCATAGAATTGAGCGCGGCGGATTATGACGTCGTGGGTCGTTACGGCGGCAAACCCTCGGCCATTTTGGCTTTGTTTCAACTGCCCAACTCCAATGCCATCGAAGCCGAAAAAGGCGTTAAGAAGCTCATGGCAAGAATTGAAGACCCGCTTCCCGTCTGACGTTGACTACCAAATCCCGATTGACACCACCAAGTCGGTAACCGAAGGCATTCGCGAAATCGGCAAGACTTTTTGGGAGGCGCTGGGGCTGGTCATGCTGGTGGTTTTTATCTTCCTCCAAGGCTGGCGGGCGGCCTTGATCCCTTTGTTTGCGGTGCCGGTGTCCCTGGTTGGGACATTCGCGGTGTTCCCGTTGCTGGGTTTCTCCATCAATACGCTTTCGCTTTTCGGTCTGGTCCTGGCCATCGGTCTGGTGGTGGATGATGCCATCGTGGTCGTCGAAGCGGTGGAACACCACATTGAGGAGGGGATGCCGCCCAAAGAGGCCACTTTGAAAGCAATGGAGGAAGTTTCAGGGCCGGTGACTGCGATCGCGCTTATCCTCTCGGCGGTATTTCTGCCTACTGTCTTCATTCCCGGCATTACGGGCCGGCTCTATCAGCAATTCGCCGTGACCATTGCCATTTCCGTGCTCCTTTCGGCCTTCAACGCGCTGACACTCAGTCCGGCCCTGTCCGCGTTGCTGCTGCGGCCAAGGCAGGGAGCGAAAGGCCCGCTGGGCTGGTTTTTCAACTGGTTCAATCGCGGCTACGCCAGACTGACGGACGGATATGTCGGCCTATGCCGGGCCCTGATTCGCAAATCCGCCTTCAGCCTGATGTTCCTTGGCCTCGTGGCGCTGGCCGTGGTTTGGTTTGGCAAAACGCTCCCGACCGGCTTCCTGCCGGAAGAGGACCAGGGGTTCCTCTACGTCAGCATCCAACTCCCCTTCGCCGCTTCGATGGACCGCACCGTGGCGGTCTGCAAACAAGTTGAAGACTTGATCATGGCCACGCCGGGAGTCGAGAGCTGCACGACGGTGGCCGGCTTCAATCTGCTGAGTTTTACGCGCAACACCTACAGCGCCACTTTATGGGTCAGCCTCAAGGACTGGGGCAAGCGCACCAAACCGGAGGAGAGTTATCCAGCCATCAAGGCAAGCCTGGGCAGGAAACTTTCCCGGGTGCCCGCGGCAATGGCCTTCGCCTTCCCGCCGCCCGCCATCGCCGGCGTCGGGACGGCTGGCGGCTTTACCATGGTTCTCGAGGACCGGGCCGGAAAAGATATTCCGTTTCTCGCCGCCAATGTCGCCAAGTACATGGAAGCGGTGCGCAAGCGTCCTGAAATTGCCAGCATCAACACCACGTTCCTGCCCGCCGTGCCCCAACTTTACGTGGATGTCGATCGCGACCGGGTGCTCAAGCAGGGCGTGGACCTGGCGGAGGTTTACAAAACCCTGCAAACATTCATGGGCGGGTATTTTGTCAACTATTTCAACCGCTTCGGCCGGCAGTGGCAGGTCTATGTTGAGGCCGAAGGCGATTACCGGACTCGCGCCGAAAACCTCGGCTTGTTTTACGTGCGCAACCACGCGGGCGAATCCATTCCCATGTCCGGGCTGACCTCCGCCAAATCCATTTCCGGGCCGGAATTCACGATGCGCTACAATCTCTTTCGTTCGGCGCAGCTCAACGGCACGGCGGCGCCCGGTTACAGTTCCGACCAGGCCACCAAGGCCTTGGAGGAGGTCTTCGCCCAGACCATGCCGTCGGAGATGGGCTACGACTACATTGGCATGTCGTTTCAGGAGCAAAAGGCGGCTCAGGGCGTATCGCCCTCGGCGATTTTCGCTCTCTCTTTCCTCTTTGTCTTTCTGATCCTGGCCGCGCTCTATGAGAGTTGGTCGCTTCCTTTCAGCGTGCTGCTGGGAACGCCCATCGCGGTGTTCGGCGCTTTCGCCGCCCTGATGTCCCGGCAGATGGTCAACAATGTTTATGCGCAGATCGGGTTGGTCATGCTGATTGGGCTGGCGGCCAAGAACGCCATTCTGATCGTTGAGTTCGCCCGGCTGGAATACGAAAAAGGCAAACCGCTGCTCGAAGCCACTTTGACAGGCGCCCGTCTTCGTCTGCGGCCGATCCTGATGACTTCCTTTGCCTTCATTCTCGGATCAACTCCTTTGTGGTTCGCCACCGGCGCGGGAGCCGTTTCACGGCGCGTTCTTGGCACCGTGGTCGTTGGCGGCATGTTGGCCGCGACCTGCGTCGCAGTGTGCCTGATTCCGGTCACGTTTTACGTGGTCGAAAAAATTGCCAGTCATCGCCGGCAGGCGAAGCCGGAAACCGTATTTCATTCGCAACCCGGCGCGACTCCTGGCGAAGCCACCTCATGAGTTGCGAGCCGCTAAGAAGGAACGGACGCGCCTGCTTCCTCATGGCGTTGCTGGGCGGCGTCTTGCTGGGTTGCGCCGTCGGCCCCAACTACAAGCGTCCAGCGGTCGATTCACCCAGGGCCTTTCGCGACGACAACCTGCCCAACAACAGTTCCGTCGCCGATCTGGCCTGGTGGCAGCTCTATCAAGACAATGTATTGCAGGCCTTGATCCGCGAGGCCTTGACGAATAATTTTGATTTGCGCATCGCCGTGACGCGCGTGGAGCAGGCCCGCGCCCTGGCCATGCAGGCCAGGTCGCAGTTCGTTCCCAGCCTGGATTTCAACGGCGCAGTCAGCCGCGGGCGGAATGATTTGTTTGGCTCGGCCTTTCCCAATAACGCCGTCGTCGCGAGTTCCGCCATCACCACCTTGAACACGTTTTGGGAAGTGGATTTGTGGGGCCGCGTCCGGCGGCTGAACGAGTCGGCGCGCGCGCAATTCCTGGCCTCGGAGGAAGCGCGGCGCGGCGTCCGCTTGAGCCTCTTGAGCGAGGTGGCGGAGGATTACCTGCGATTGAAGGAGTTTGACCAGGAGTTGGAAATTGCCAACCGCACGACCAATTCCTTTGGCGAAAGTCTGAGAATTTTCGCGCGGCGCGCTGAAGGCGGCACGGCCTCGGACTTGGAATCGTCCCGCGCCGAGGCGGCGCTGGCCGACGCGGCCTCCTCCGTGCCGGCCATCCGGGAGCAGATTTCGCTCATGGAAAATCAACTCTGCATTTTGCTGGGACGCAATCCGGGGTCGATTGAGCGCTCCCGCCTTCCATTCGCGGACATGCTCCCGCCGGAAGTTCCGGCCGGTTTGCCTTCCACCTTGTTGGAACGCCGGCCGGACGTGCGGGAGACGGAGCAATTGTTGCGTTCCGCCAACGCGCAAATCGGCGAATCCGTGGCGGAGTTTTTTCCGAAAATAGGTCTGACAGCGCTCCTTGGAAGAATCAGTCCCGAATTGTCCGCGTTCACTCTGGGCGGCGCCAATGCGTGGGGCGTGGGCGCCGAGGCAGCCGCTCCCATTTTTGAAGGAGGCCGGTTGGTTGGGCAATACCGCCAGGCCAGGGCCGCGCGGGATGAGGCCGGGCTTCGTTACCGGCAAACCGCGCTGACGGCTTTGCGCGAGGTGTCCGATGCCTTGGTCTCTCTGGGAAGGCTTCAAGAAATCCGTCAGTATCAGGCCCGGGAAGTGGACTCGCTGGAGCACGCGGTGCGGCTTTCGACCGAGCGCTACAACGCCGGCAAGGCGAGCTACTACGAAGTTCTCGAGGCGCAACAGCAACTTTTCCCGGCCGAACTCAACCTGGCGCGCACGCAACGAGATCAACAACTCGCCATCGTCACCCTCTACAAGGCCCTGGGCGGCGGCTGGAAGGACGTTGCAGGATAGTAGGGGCCGGGCTTCGTCACCGGCAAACGGCGCCCGTTGGGCGGCAGTTGAAAGCGGCGGCACAGTGCAAGCAGGAGTCCTCCAACCCCCGTTAAGACAACCGGACTGGGTTCCGGTACGGCGCATGGCGAGAAGGAAATATCGTCGATTTCCCAGTTGTTCAGTCCGGAAGAAGCCTGCAGAGCCGAGAATGTTAGCGGCTCCGTGTCACCAGCCCATGCAGAAATATCGCTGGTCCTCTTTCCCAACGCCAGCAACCTCGACATTTTCGCCAAGAACGAATCCTCGCTTCGGTGAGATTAGCTCACGGAAAATAGAGTCGTTTCAACCAAGTTACCAGGACATCAACCTGAGCCACCTTGGGATCAAGAAACTTGGCTGTGATGGCGGTGCCCAGCGGCTTACCCGGCTCCTCCTGCCAAGCCAACCAAGTATGAATGATGGCCTTCGATTCGGCCAGTTGGCTAAACCGACGATCGTTTAGAGGTATGGCAGCCACGCTCGACTTGACGTGTTCGAAAAGCTGACTTCCCGTCGGAACCAGGAAACTGAGAAAATCCTCCAGAATGCCCCTGCTCTGGTTGTCCGGCATGAGCCAGACGCCAAATCGCGGTAACAATGTATTCGCTGGCGGAGTGAGGACTGTGCCATCCGCAGAAGGATTTGCGGGGACGTTTTGGTATCCGGCTTTTTCCAAACGATCCCGGAGCGATTGCCAGCGGGCCGTCAAATCGGTGTCAGCGTCAATCACCACGCCGAGCACTTCAACATCGCTCTCTTTAAGGCGGACCGGAAAGTTTTCCAGCAGTTGATTAACGCTACCCTGCGGTTTGATCTCATCCAACTTCTGAACGCCACGCGTTCCGCACAGGTGCTTCAAAACATGCTCGTCGTCAATTCCCTCTACCAGGAGTATCCTCTTGGTAGCCATATCACCGCACCTCGATTCGGTCGCGCGTTGCCACACTAAGTTCACGCTCGTGGAACAGAGTTGGGATAATGTCTTCGCCTTTGCGGGAAAGACGAATCAGCACCCCTTCTTCCGGAGTTTCGTTTACTGCTTTCTGAAATGCCTCAATTGAGTCCCAACTATGCGAGGTGGCGAAGACTTGCACGTTGAGTAGTTTTGACAGGCGCAAGATGCCGCGCCAAACGTCCCACTGCACCGTGTGGTGCATTCCGTTCTCAAACTCGTCGATAAGGAGAAAGCCATCCTTTGCATTCACGAGCGACAAAACGATCCCGAAGAGCCGGTTCAGCCCGTCTCCATAGGAGCGCAGTGGCACCGGACGTTTGAATCCGCCCGACCGAACAATCGCCGTTCTGATCTGGCGTGGGCCTTCGCCGCCAACCATTGAAACCGCCGTGATTTCGGGAGCGATAATCTTGAGTGCCTCGACCACGTCCTTTTCACGGTCCGAAAGCGCGATTTTGTCCCATAACGCCCCCAGGTTGGCCGTTCGTTCACCGCCATAAGGACTGACGAATACACAAGGCGTGCGGGGTTCCTCGGGCGAGTCGCCTCGGAATATCCGTCCCCGTGCGAATCGCCTGAGATAATCAAGAGGCATAATCCGCCGAGCGGTCCCGGATTCTAAGATCAGCGCCGGCATCAGCTCGGTCTCGGGTAGCGAAGGCGTTTGCTGTTGCGGAACAAGCCGTCGCGTCCCATCTGGCTCCCGTTGTTCGGTGAAAAAGCCCATCGAGATGGCCAGCCGCATGGTCCGCCTCCCGCCGTTGGCCGCTAGGACAATTGGCTCCTTGATCTCTGAAATCTGTGGGAAACCCGTGAAGAGGCTTCCCAGTTGGGAAAGACTTTCGGTGTCAACGGACCTTCCCGGCTCATCGGCCTCCCCGATGTCTTCCTCGCGGTAGCGGAGGATGCTCGCGAGAACGGGCGGCGAAGCATCCGACGCGAGAATGCGCAACGCTTCGAGAACAGACGACTTGCCGGTGTTATTCCGGCCAGTTATCAAGTTGACCCTTCCCAAGCCTTCAAGTTGGAGCTGCCGGAACGACCGGAAGTGCTTGATGGATAAAGCTCCGATTTTTGCTTTCATCAGTCCTCAATTATTGCCAGATCGCAAAAGTCTTCTTGCCCGCACCGCCAAGTGCGCCGCGATCTCCTCGACATAGAAGCAGCGTTCGTGCGTATTGCGTCGCCAGTGTTCACCGGGAATTGCCAATTGGTTTCATCCAAAGACGGTCCGTCACGTTGCCAGCCGCTTCCACTCAAACAAGTTAAAACCGAGCAGAACCTACTTCAACCTGGGACCATTGTTCAGGTTGGCCCGGCGATAAACTGTTCACATAAGCCAAAATCTGCCTCATACGCCTCCATCTAGCCAGTACAAAAACTCCATAAATCGACTAATTCGCTCAATGAAACTTGCCAATCATGTGCCAGACGTGGCACCTCCCAAACACTCCACAACGAGTTAACGTGGCCACCAGAGAGACGGGACCTGACCGACGGCGGAACTGAGGCCAGGCCCGCGCCTTGCGCGGCCATCGCGCCATCGAGGTAAAGCGCGGTTCCTTGCGGCCCATAATCCAAAACAACGTTGTGCGGCGTGCCCGCCTGCCACGCGATGGTGGCTTGAAGAACCGCTTGCATGCCGGCGCCGGTTTGGCTGAAGGGCGTCACCGTGTTGCCGTCCGCGCTGACTTGGAGCGACCAGGCAGAAGCGGCGCCAAGGCCGCTCACGGCGTCCAATTCCAAGAGCGTGGCGGGTATGCCGTTGCTCGCGCCGCTGCTCCAGTATGGCTTCAACCAAAATCGCAACGAGTCGCCGGTGCCCGAAGTGATGTTGGTGGTCCCGTCTGAATTGAGCGCGGGAATGATAAACGGCGTGACACTTACCATCGCACCTAACGCTTCGGCGGTTCCGAATTACCCATTCTTCGGGTTGATCGGGGGAAGTTTTTGCCGGGTTTGCCTTGAGATACTGAGATTAAGGCCGGTTTTCCCGTTCTTTCCTCCACTTTTTTTCTTCGGACAGCGTTTTTTTGTTGCCATATTTAATAAGTATATTACCTTATTAACATGAAATCGAAGCCCGCGATCTTGAACCGGCACTCCACCGCCCGCGATGCCGCCCTGCGTCAACTCGCCCACATCGGACCCTTCCTGGAAGGCGCCCTCTGCCAGTTCCGGCGCCCCGGCTGCGCCAAGCCGGGCTGGCACCTGACCTTCAAGCAGAAGGGGCGCACCCGCACCGTTTACGTGCCACTGGACTTGGTCGGCGAGGTCACTTCATGGACTCGAACCTACAAACAACTCAAAAAACTCGTCCGCCAAGTCACCCGCCACTCCTTGGGCCTGATTCGCGGCCACGTCGCAAACCAGCGGGCCGCAAAGCGCTCCCGGGCATTGACGCGCCGCTGACCGCGCAAGCCTTGGTCCGTGTGCGCAGGGCCGTTTTTCCCCGTCTCAACGACTGGCTTAACGACCTGCCCGATCCGCGCGTCCAAGAGATGTGTCTCTACAGCGCCGCCCACATCTGGTGGCAGACCATGGCCACCTCCCTCTGCCGCAAGGGCTCGCGCCACGGCTTCGACCAGCAGCGCCACTGCGGACAAGCACCCTCGAACATGGGGGCCTTGTGCGGCCAGCCTCCCGAGGACCCGCGCTTTGGGGGCCAGCCGGCCGTCACCTGCTCGGATAACGCCGCCCATCACGCCGACCGCGTGGACCCGGAGCAGGTGGCGCGCCTCCCGGTGCTCATGTTCCGGGAGTTGCTCCGGCGCCGTCTCTTGGACGGCGCCCGGCTTTTTGACTGCTGGCATGTCCTCATCGCCGATGGCAGCGTCAAGGAGAAATGCCGGCAAGGTTTTGCGCACGGCGGCAAGTCTGGCCCCGGCGGCGCTCGTTTTCGCTACGTCCTGCAAGTCTCGGCCGTCGGGCCTGAGGGCACCCTCTTTCCCCTTATGCACGAGGAGATGGACGTGGCCAACCCGGAGAGTCAAAAGGAGGACTGCGAACTCCAGTGCTTCCAGCGCCTGAGTCGGCGGCTCAAAAGGGAGTTCCCCAAACTGCCCATTTGCCTGGTGGCCGACGCCCTCTACTGCTGTCAGAGCGTCGTGGCCACTTGCTTCAGAACACCGAAGCTGCGGCGCATGATTTGATTCCTCTTGGGATTGGAGGCTGATACCTTTTTGAGCAACCGATCCGTTGACTTGAGGACGGCCAGATCAGAAAGCGAACTATGGCGCAGCCTTTATTGCCGATGTTTCCGTCCGACGTGACGGAGATAAACGAACTGGTGTCCTTCGCCAAAAGGGATGGGACGGTTTACTACTTCAACGGGCCGATGCCGGTTTTTTCGCACCCGGAGACCGACCGGGCCTCCTTTCGGATGTTCACCAGCCAACTGGTGGTCAATGACAACTGCACCCAGGCGCAAATCGTGCGGGCCTTTGGGATCAGCGCCATCAGCATGAAGCGGTATGTCAAGCAGTACCGGCAGAGCGGAGTGGCGGGGTTTTTCAAGGGGCGGGCGGCGCGCCAGCCGCGGGTGCTGACGGCGGCGGTGCTGCAGAAGGCCCAGGAGTTGATCCAGCAGGGGCAGGGGCGCAGCCGGGTGGCGCAGGAACTGGGGCTCAAAAGCGACACGTTGCGCAAAGCCATCAAGGCGGGCCGCATCGTCGAGGCCGTTAAAAAAAAGTGAACCGGTCGCGGACCGGAGCCGGCGGAGTGTCGTGGACAGCCGGGCCGACATGGGGATGGGCTGTGTGCGGGTGGAGGAACGGGTGCTGGCCGCCTTTGGCGGGCTGGTGCAAGCGCCGACGCGATTTGAAGCGGGACGGGATGTCAGTGGCGGGGGAGTGTTGTGGGCGTTGCCGGCGTTGCTGGCCAACGGGTTATTACACCGGCAGGCGGAATGTTTTGCCTTGCCGAAGGGTTTTTACGGCGTGGTGCATGTGCTCTTGCTGACGGGTTTTCTGGCGCTGGCGCGGGTGAAGTCGCTGGAACGATTGCGCTTTGAGGCGCCGGGGGAATGGGGACATTTGCTGGGATTGGATCGGATTCCCGAAGTGCATACGTTGCGGGCCAAGCTGGGGCGGATGGCCCAGGGTCCGCAGGTGGAAAGCTGGAGTGCCAGCCTGAGTCAACAATGGATGGAGCAGGCCCCGGAGTTGGCGGGGCGGCTCTACCTGGACGGGCACGTGCGGGTGTATCACGGCCAGCAAACGCCCCTGCCCAAGCGCTACGTGGCCCGGGAGAAGTTGTGTTTGCGGGGAACCACCGACTATTGGATCAACGACCGGGAGGGGCGTCCGTTTTTCGTGGTCAACACGGCGGCCAATCCCGGGCTGATTGCCGTGCTGCGCCAGGAGATTATTCCCCGGCTCAAAAAGGAAGTGCCCCATCAACCCAAAGAGCAGGAGTTGGCCGCCGATCCGTATCGGTATCGGTTCGTGATGATTTTTGATCGGGAGGGCTACAGTCCGGAGTTGTTCGCGGAGTTGTGGGGGCAGCGGATCGCCGCGCAGACCTATCGCAAGGGGGCGCTGGCGGATTGGCCGGAGGCGGAGTTCGTGGAATACGAGGTCGTTTTGCCGCAGGGAGAAAAACAGTCCATGAAGCTGGCCGAGCGCGGGGTTTGGCTGGGCCAGAAACTCTGGGTGCGGGAAATCCGCCTCTGGGGTTCTGACGGTCATCAGACGGCGGTCATCAGCACCGATTTCCAGAGTGGCCTGGTGCAAATCGCCCGCCAGATGTTCTCGCGTTGGGCGCAGGAAAACTGGTTCAAGTATATGATCGAACACTTTGGTTTGGAGAGCCTTGTGACCTATCAGCTCGAACCGGTTTCCGAGACCACGCGGGTGGTCAATCCGGCGGCGCGCGCCTTGGGTTCCCAGATTAAAAGCCAGGCGGCGCAGTTAAGCCGCCGCCGGGCCGAAAATGGGGCCGGAGAGTTGGCCGGGCCGTTGGACATCAAGGTGGCTGAAGCGTATCAGAGCCGCCAAACCCAATTGCGGCAAACCATCCAAGCCCTGGAAAAAGAAGTGGCGACGCTCAAGCTAAAGCGCAAAGGACTGCCCTCGCATCTGACGCTGGGAGAGTTGCCGCCCGCCGAGCGGTTCCAGCAATTTTCGCGGGCCAAAAAACACTTGGTGGACACGATCAAAATGGTGGCGTATCGGGCGGAAACCGCCTTGGCCATGTCGTTGCGCCAGCACATGGCTCGGACCGATGATGCGCGGGCCTTGTTGCGCGAGATTTTTGTGACCGCGGCCGATCTCTGCCCCGATGAAGCCGCCGGAACTTTAACCGTCAACCTGCATCACCTCAGCAATGCTTGCTCGGATCAGTTGGCCACCAAAATGGCCGAAGAACTCAATGACACAGAAACCATCTTTCCCGGCACTAAACTAAAAATGGTTTTCAAATTGGTATCAAACTAAAATCCGGCAGATGCGGTGTTCTGTGCTTGCTGTTCGGCTGGAAGCACGTGCTGACCCTCAAGGAAGGCCGCCAACCCACCACTTGGGAGGAAACTCTCAACCTGCTGCCTTGGCACCGTTCCAACCATCTGCGCCAGCGGCTCGGACAAGACGGCCGGGAAGGGTTGCGGGATTTTCGCTGGGTCGAAAACGTCATGCTCGGCTCCCATCAAACCAACGTCATTCTGGTGGGCGAAATCACCACCGAGGCGGCCACCCTTTACGCCTACTGCACCAATTTTTCAAATCTCACGCCCCAGCGCGCGGCCACGGTGGTCATGTCCGGCGGGCGGGAAAGGCATCTGATCGAAGACACGTTCAACGCCCAAAAAAACAACGGGATCGGGTTGGAACACGTTTTCTGCGCCCATGCCACGGCCTCCAAAAACTACTACACCATGATGCAGGTCGCCCAAATCCTCTGGACCTTGACCTGCCGGGGTTGTTTGCAACGACTCTATGAGTGGGCGAGGAGGGCCACCGAACAGGGCTTGGCCCAGGCCCTGTGGGAAGGGATGCGGGCCGCCCGCCTGCCACCGGACTTGCCGCCCTTGGGGCAAATCCGCTTCGGCTTCACCTAGCCGGCCAGCCCAGAAAACATCCAGCCCGATCCCGTTGACAATTTAATTAAAGAAGTCCGGCACCCCCTGCACGGCATCCTCTCTTGCGCCCTCGCACACCCGGTCATGCCGCCATCTCCACTACCCGGCCTTGTTCCAGAAATGAAAAGGCCTTATTCGGAATCGCCGCTAACGCTTATTAGCACTGGAAATCGTGAGCAATCGCGTTTATTATTATCCTTGCGAAGTGTTTTCGCAACCCCAACCCAACCACGATGAATGAGACTTTTTCATTTCTGGTTCGGCATGGCGCGGCCGTGTTGATCGCGGCCGTATTCGTCGAACAGATGGGCGTGCCGCTGCCGGCCGTGCCCTGGTTGCTGGTGGCGGGCGCCTTGGTGGCCGTCGGCAAGATGAATTGGCTGGTGGCGCTGGGCGCCTCCGCCTTTGGATCGTTGGCGGCCGATTTGATTTGGTTCTATCTGGGGCGTCATTACGGAAACCGCCTGCTTAATCTGCTTTGCCGCATCTCACTGACGCCGGACTCATGTGTCCGCCGGACGCAGGACGTGTTCACGCGCTACGGCATGAGAGGCGTCGTGGCCTCGAAATTCATTCCCGGCCTGGGCAACCTGGCGCCACCGATGGCGGGCATCTCACGCGTAGACGCCCTCCGGTTTACTTTCTTCGATGGACTGGCTTCGTTGCTCTATGTCGGATGCTTTTTGCTGCTGGGAGCACTGTTCAGCCGTCAGTTGGAACAGGTCCTGTCCGCGCTGGCCAGCCTTGGCAGCGGGGCGCTGGCGCTGCTGGCAGGATTGGCTGTCGTGTATGTCGGTTACAAATACATCCAGCGCCGCCGTTTGCTGCGCGATTTGCGGGTGGCCAGAATCACGGTGGACGAACTGCACCGGCAAGTGGAGGCGGGCGAGAACCCGATGATCGTGGATTTGCGGCCAAACGCGGACTTTGACATCAACCCGGCCTGTCGCGACTTTATGGAAATGTCCCCTTTTGGACTTAATAGAAATGTCCCTTTTGGCCGGTGCTGCTGTAGCAGCATGGGCCTGAATGGAGACATTAACGATGAGTCGGAAAGAACGGAATCGGATCACTATCATGGCAGGAGTAAAGGCCAAAGAGCTAAACCAGGTCCAGGCCGCCGAGTTGCTTGGGGTGAGCCATCGGCAGGCCAAGCGCATCTGGCGGCGCTATCAGGACGAGGGGGACGCCGGCCTGGTGCATCGGTTGCGGGGCAAGCCTGGTTTGCGATGCAAGGCGCCGGGTCTGCGCGCGCAGGTCATGGCGCGCTGGGCCGAGGAACGCTACGCGGACTTTGGGCCGACACTTCTGGCGGAGGAGATGGCCAAGGAAGGGGTGGTAGTGGATCACGACACAGTGCGGCGCTGGATGCTGGCGGCGGGCAAAGGGACGGTGCGGCGGCGACGCCAGCAGCACCGGCAATGGCGGGAGCGCAAACCGTGCTTTGGAGCGATGGTGCAACTGGATGGCTCCCATCACGATTGGTTTGAGGGGCGGCGAGACAAGTGCGTTCTGATGGTCATGGTGGACGACGCGACGAACCGAATGCGGGCGCGGTTTTCCGAGGGGGAAACGACGCGGGCCAGCTATGACGTATTGGAGGGCTGGGTGCGTCAGAACGGGGTGCCTGGCAGCGTGTACGTGGACCGGGACAGCATCTACCGCTGCGAGGGGGAGCCGAGCGTGGCGGAGCAATTGGCGGGCAAAGAGCGGCAAACGCAGTTTGGCCGGGCGATGAGCCAGATCGGGGTGGAACTGATTCTGGCCAACAGTCCGCAAGCCAAAGGGCGGGTGGAACGGATGAACGGGGTGTTGCAGGACCGGCTGGTCAAGGCGTTGCGGTTGGCGCGCATCAACGATTTGGAAAGCGCCAACCGGTTTCTAGAGGAGAAATTCCTCAAGGAGTTCGACCGAAGATTTGAGCGAGTGCCAGCCAGCCCGAGGGATGTGCATCGGGAGGCGCCACGAAACCTGGACGAGATATTGAGTTGGGAAGAGGAGCGGGTGGTGCAGAGGGACTGGACCGCGGCGTGTGAAGGCAAATGGTATCAAGTGGATCGGCAGCACGAAGCCATGAGTTTGGCGGGGCGGAAAGTGGTGATACGGACATTGCGGGACGGGCGGGTGCAACTGGCCTACCGGGGCAAGAAACTCAAATGGACAGAATTGCCAGAGCGACCCCAGCGCAAGGTGGGGAGCGATTCCGTCAAGGTCAGGCGAGTGCAGCGATCTCCAGCGGCGAACCATCCGTGGCGGCGGCCACTACTGCGCGCCGGAAGGGGGGGGCGCTTGGGGCCGGGGGATTCCGGTCGGCCTCCGCTACGCTCCGGCCTCCCTCCATCCCCCGGCCCCAAGCGGGGAAACAAAGAAACAACTGCACCCAACAAAAAGGGGACATTTCCGTCTAAGTTATAAGAGGGACATTTCTATTAAGTTTTGACATGACATCAACCCGGCCTTGATCCGGGGCGCGCTGCACATGACCCTGGACCAGGTGGAAGGCCGCCATCTGGAGATACCCCGCGACCGCGATATTGTGCTTTACTGTTCCTGTCCGAACGAGGTGACGAGCGCGCGGGTGGCGCTGCTCCTGCGCCGCAAAGGCATCATGCGCGTGCGCCCCTTGCAGGGTGGGTTCGATGCCTGGGTGGAGCGCCGCTACCCGACGGAACCGCGGGTTGTTGGAATATCGGGCCACGCGCCGGCAGAGAACCAGATAACCACCGTAAAACGTTATGGCTAAACCTGTGATCTGGACAGTGGATGACGACCCGGACGTTTTGCGAGCCGTCGAACGCGACCTGCGTCGCCAATACGGCGACCGCTACAGGGTCATCTCGGCGGATTCCGGCAGTTCCGCCCTGGAAGGTGTCAAACAATTGAAGCTTCGCAACGAGCCGGTGGCCCTGTTTTTGGTGGACCAGCGGATGCCGCAGATGTCGGGCGTGGAATTCCTGGAAAAGGCGATTGAATTTTACCCCGCGGCCAAGCGCGCCTTGCTTACGGCTTACGCGGACACCGACGCGGCCATTCGCGCCATCAACAGCGTCCAGATCGACCATTACCTGATGAAACCGTGGGACCCGCCGGAGGAGCGGCTCTACGGCGTGGTCGATGATTTGCTGGACGATTGGCAGGCGTCCTATCACCCGGTGTTTGAAGGCGTGCGCGTCATCGGGCATCGGTGGTCTCCCCATGCCAATGAAATCCGCGATATTCTGGGGCGCAATTTTGTCCCCCACCAATGGCTCAACATCGAAACCGACCCCTCCGCCAAGCAGCTTCTCGACACCACCGGAGCCGGCGTTTCGTCGTTGCCGATGATCGTGTTTCCTGACGGCTCTTTTCTGGCCGACCCTCCCATGGGCGAGGTGGCCCGCAAGTTGGGATTGAAAACCAGAGCGGAATTTCCCTTTTATGATTTGGCCGTCGTTGGGGCGGGACCGGCGGGGCTGGCGGCGGCTGTTTATGGCGCGGCGGATGGCTTGCGCACGCTGCTCATTGAACGCGAGGCGCCCGGCGGGCAGGCTGGGCGTAGTTCCCGCATTGAAAACTATCTCGGTTTTCCCGTGGGCCTGAGCGGTTCGGATCTGGCCCGGCGCGCGGTGGCGCAGGCGCGGCGTTTTGGGGTGGAGATTCTCGCGCCGCAGGAAGTCAAAAAGGTGCGCGTGGAAGGGCCGGCGCGGATGCTCACACTTGAAGACGGGGCGGAAGTTGGCTGCCGGGCGATGTTGATCGCCACGGGCATCGCCTTCAGGAAGCTGGAGGTGCCGGGGTTGGATAAACTAAGCGGCGCGGGTGTCTATTATTACGCGGCGATGTCCGAGGCTTTTTCGTATCGGGACGGCGACATTTTCATCGTCGGGGGCGCGAATTCGGCGGGCCAGGCGGCCATGTATTTTTCCAAATTCGCCCGCCAGATTACGATGCTGGTGCGGTCTCAATCCTTGTCCAGCACCATGTCGCAGTACCTGGAGAACCAAATCAAAGCCACGAAAAACATCAGCGTGCGATTGAACTCCAGCGTCGTGGCGGTGGGAGGCTCGGACCGCTGCGAAACCATCACGGTTCTTGACAGCAAGACGTGTGCCCAGGAAACGCTGCCCGCCAGCGCCTTGCTGATCTACGCCGGGGCCATTCCCCGCACCGAGTGGCTCGCCGGATTGGTCGAGCGCGATGAACTGGGCTACGTTATTTCCGGGCAGCATCTTATTCAACGGGACCCCCGCCGCCCCAAGGGATGGACCGCCGATCGCGACCCGTTCTATCTTGAAACGAGTGTCCCCGGCATTTTTGTGGCCGGCGACGTGCGCCATCGGTCGGCCAAGGGAGTGACCTCGGGCGTCGGCGAAGGCGCGATGGCGGTAAAACTGATTCACGAATACTTCGCCGCACTGTAGAAAACATTATGGACGCGGAGGACATTCAATTAGTCAGGCAAATGCCCTTGTTCGCCGGGCTGCCGGACGAGCAACTGGCTTGCATCACGGCGGGCGAGGTCATCGAGCTTCCGGCCGGCTCGGTTTTGTCCAGCGAAGGGGAGATATCCGAATACTTTTACTTGACGCTGGAGGGCGAGGTGCGGGTGTGGCGCTCCTATGACCGCCAGGACGTGCTCATGGCCGTGAGCAAGCCGGGGTTTTTCATGGGGGAGATGGCGATCCTGCTGGACGCGCCTTTGACGGCAACCGCGCGGGTGTCGAAGCCCACGCGGTTGTTCCGGTTGGACAAGGCCGGCTTTTGGAAGATGTTGAGCGAGTGCCCTTCCGTGGCGCAGCAAATATTCCGCGTGGCGGCGGGGCGCTTTCGCAACGTCAAAGGTTTTGCCCAACAGCGCGAAAAATTGATTTCGCTGGGAACGATGGCGGCGGGCCTGGCCCATGAGTTGAACAACCCGGCCTCCGCCGCCCTGCGCGCGGCTTCTTATCTGCGGCAGGCGACCGACAATGTGCAGTCCTTCCTCTGCCAGCTTGTTCACGAACTGGACCGCCCCGCGTGGGACCACCTGTTGACGATGGAAGCGAAGGCGATGGAACGGCTGGCAGCGGCGCGGGCGCTGGATTCCATCGCCCGCAGCGATGCCGAAGAGTCGTTGGACGCCTGGTTCGAGAAGCGGCAAATTCCCGAAGGAAGGAAGCTCTCGGCCACCTTTGTGGCGGCGGGGTTGGAGCCGTCCTGGCTGGAATCTTTCATCGGCGATTTGCCGGGGCCAAGCCGCGCCGCGGGGCTGCGATGGCTTGAGGCCCGGCTTAATCTCAAGCTCTTGCTCCAGGAGGTGGAGGGCAGCACGGGCCGCGTCTCGGAATTGGTCAAAGCGATGAAGTCCTACACGCACATGGGGCAAACCGCCTTGCAGGAAATTGATATTCACGAAGGCATTGAAAGCACCCTGACGATGCTGGGCCACAAGTTGAAAAGCGCGACGGTCATCCGGGCCTTTGATCGCTCCATCCCGCGCATCATGGCGTACGGCGGCGAACTGAACCAGGTCTGGACCAATCTCATTGATAACGCCATTGACGCGGTGCATGGCACGGGCAGGATCTGCGTTGGAACTTTCCGCGAGGACGATCAAATCGTCGTTGAAATCGTGGACAATGGATCCGGCATCCCGGCGGAAGCGCAGGCGCACTTGTTCGAGCCTTTTTTCACCACCAAATCCGTCGGCTCCGGCACCGGTCTTGGGCTGGTGATTAGCAACCGCATCGTGGCCGACCGGCACGGGGGTGAAATCGAATTCGAATCCAAGCCCGGCGAAACCCGTTTCAAAGTCAGGCTCCCTGTCAAACGCAAAGAAACCCATGCAAACCCTGCCACAGGTCCGACAGACGGAATGTGAAACGGACGTGCAGTTCGGCCCCGACGGTCTGGCCCGCGTAGTATTGAGGGGACGCCTGAGCGCGCGGACGGTGGTGGATTGCTGGAGCAAGCTGGAAGAGCGTTTGCGCGGCGCGCCAATCAAGATCCTGGAAGTGGATGTGAGCGGGGTGGATTTCTGCGGCGGCGCCGGATTCGCCCTCCTCCGATATTTGAACATGGGCGGCATGACGCCGGGAGCGGCCATCTCCGTGGCTGGCTTGGCCGAAGGCTTTCAGAAAATCTTCGAAGGCTTCACCGCCCAGGACTACGCCGCGTTTCACCCGGGTGAACCAAAGAAGAGCCATCCTCTCATCGAGGAAGCCGGCCAGGCGGCCGGGCAGTTGATAGGCGATGTGCGCGAGCAGGTGGGTTTTCTGGGAAGCATCGCCGCGAACGTGCCGCTCTTGATTGTCAATACAAAACGCATGCGATGGCCGGAGGCGCGCCGCGTGTTTGAACTCGCGGGCGCAAACGCCGTGCCCATCATCTCGCTGGTCAGCATGCTGCTCGGATTCATCATTGCCTTCGAGTCGGCGCAGAGGCTGGCCCAATTTGGCGCGCAGATATACGTGGCCAACACCATCACCGTGATCATGGTGCGGGAAATGGGCCCGCTGATGACGGCCATCCTGCTCGCGGGCCGGTCCGCTTCCGCTTTCGCGGCCGAGATCGGCACCATGAAGGTAAACGAGGAACTTAACGCGCTGGAGACTTTGGGACTTAACTCCATCCAATTTCTCGTGGTGCCGCGCATTTTGGCCGGAGTTCTGGTGGCGCCGCTGCTGACCTGCTACTCGATTCTTATGGGTGTGTTTGGCGGAGTGTTGGTCATGCTCGGGCTGGGATTTTCCTTAAGGCTCATCCTTCACCAAATGACCTTGAGCGTTCAATTGAGCGATCTTGCGGTCGGTATCGAGAAAAGCGTGGTTTTCGGCATCATTGTCGCGGGCGTGGGCTGCTGGCGCGGGCTGCAAACGCAGCAGGGTCCCAGCGCCGTGGGCTTGTCCACCACCCGGGCCGTGGTGACCAGTCTGCTGCTCATCATCGTGGCCGACGCGTGCTTTTCCACCATTACTTTCTTCTTAAAAAAATGAACGAAGCGGACGACATCGTGATTTCAGTCAAGGACCTGAGCATCGGTTACGGGGAAAGAGTCATCCTCGAGAAGATCAATTTCCAGGTCCGGCGCGGCGAAGTTTTCGTTATTCTGGGCGAATCGGGTTGCGGCAAGAGCACGCTGATGAAGACCATGATCGGGCTTTATCCGCCGCAAGCGGGCGAAGTGTGGATTGAAGGGGCCAACCTCGTTACGGCCGAGGGCGAGGCAAGGCTGCGGCTCCTGCGCGCATTTGGGGTCATGTACCAAAGCGGCGCGCTTTTCGGCTCGATGACCGTGCTCGAAAACGTGCGGCTGGCGCTGGACGAATTCACGGAATTGCCGGAGCCATTGAAGGAATTGGTCTGCCTGGCCAAATTAAAGCTGGTGGGACTCGGCGGCGCGGCCAACAAAATGCCGTCCGAATTGAGCGGCGGCATGCAGAAGCGGGCCGCCATCGCCCGGGCCATGGTGATGGATCCGGGGATTCTGTTCCTGGACGAACCCTCGGCCGGATTGGACCCCATCACCTCCGCCGGGATCGATCTCCTGGTCTCCGGCCTGGCCCGCCAATTCGGCATCACGTTTGTCATTGTCTCCCATGAGTTGGCGAGCATTTATGCGGTCGCGGACCGTGTCATTATGGTTGACTGTCAGGCGAGGGGAATTATCGCGCAAGGCAAGCCCGCCGAACTTCGCGATAACGCCGCCGATCCCTGGGTGCATCGCTTCTTCAACCGCGAAGCCGACCCCATCCATTCGCTTCAACCCACCTAGACCTCCATGAGCGCGAAAACGAACAATTTCAAACTTGGCCTTTTTACGCTGGTGGGCCTTGGCTTGCTCGCGACGGGCGTTCTGGCTTTCAGCACCTGGAGCGCGTTCCAGAAGAGAAGTTTGTTCGAAACCTATGTGCCCGATGATGTCAGTGGACTGTCGGTCGGTTCGTCCGTTGAATTCCGGGGCGTCCACGTGGGCAAAGTCACCAACATTGGCTTTTCGTGGAACGAATACCACGACCACCAGCCGGGCTGCGTGGTGGTGGTCTTCGAGATGAAGGACGATGCGTTCGTCACGCCGCAGGGAAACGAGTGGCATGAGCAGCTCCAGACGGCGGTGGATCGCGGTCTGCGCGTCCGCGTCAAATCGCAGGGCGTGACGGGGACCAGTATTGTGTCGCTGGAATACCTGGACCCGGACGAATACCCTCCCATGAAGGTTCCCTGGACGCCCAGGCACAGTTTTATCCCGTCCGCTCCCGGCTTGCTGGGGGATTTGCTGGTTTCGCTGCAAAAGGTCTTTCATCACTTGGAACATCTCGATCTCAGCACGCTCAATCAGATGGCTGAGACGGACCTCAAATCCGCCGGGCGCGTGCTGGACCGCGTCGAAGGGCTGGACCTGGAAAGCCTCGGCGCCAACGCCACCGCGGTCCTGCGGGAGATTCGGAACAGCAACAGGAAGCTGGCCAAGCTCATCGATGACACCGATGGCACGGTGAACAAATTACAATTGGAGAAACTGACGCGGGATGCGGACGCGCTGGTCGGGCAATTGCAGGACACCGTCGGCAAACTGGAACCCGGCTTGACGAGCGTTGATTTCGATTCCTTGAATCAAACGCTGGCCCAGGCGCGCCAAGCCATCCAAAACATGAACGACGTGCTCAACGAGTTGCAGCAATATCCTTCAGGATTCATTTTCGGGCAGCCGCCGCCGCGGCTCAAGGAGGTCCAGCCCGCCAACAAATAACGAGCCATGAAGACCATTCTTTTTGCCGCCGTTTGTTTGTTGACTGGATGCCTGGCGCGGCCGCATTTGGACCAGCAATCCTTCATCTTCGCCCCGCCTCCGCCTTCGGCGGGCAGGGACGCTCCAGACGGCCGCGTGCTCGGCATCCGAACTCTGCAAGTCGCCACGCCGTTCGAGGGCCGGACGTTCGTTTACCGCACCGGCGATTTTTCCTACGACCGCGATCCTTACGCGGAATTCATGGCGCCTCCGGCGGAGGGGCTTATCTCTCCCATCGCTGGTTGGTGGCGCAAGGCCGGAGCATTTCGGGACGTGGCGGAAGCCGGCAGCGCGCTCAAACCGGACACCTTGGTTGAAATCCATGTCGGCCAACTTTACGGCGACTTTCGCCAATCGGGAAACCCGGCGGCGGTCCTGGCCATCCGCTTCGTATTTTTCGACGCCGCCAACGGCGTTCCAGGAAAGGTCATATTGCAACGGGAATATTCGCGCGACATTCCAATGAAAGCGCGGACGCCGGCCGCGCTTGTCGAAGGTTGGAATCAGGCGCTGGCCCAGATTCTCGATGCAGCCGTGCTGGACTTCGAGCGTTTGCCGCAAATGTCACTAAACAATGCGAATAAATGAAATCATGAAAAGGCCGCGAGGGAGCCAGATTCGTCATCCCACTTTGCCGGAGGGTCTCACCACGCTTTTTTCAGCCGTCCCTCCCGCGGCACAAAGCGGCAAGAACACGCGAAAGGTGGTGCCGACTCCAACTTCGCTTGCGACCTCGACCCAGCCCCCATGTTGTTCGGTGACTCCAAAAACCGTGGCCAGTCCCAGGCCGGTGCCTTCGCCAACGCCCTTGGTGGTGAAGAAGGGGTCGAAAATGCGGGGCAAGTTTTCCGGGGCAATTCCGGCGCCGGTGTCGCGCACGCTTAAACAGGCGAATTGGCCAGGGCGCTTCCGAGGATCCAATCTGGCCTGAGACTGGTCAATCATCACCACCTCGGTGCCGATGACGAGTTGACCGCCGTTGGGCATGGCATCGCGGGCGTTGACGGCCAGATTCATCAACACTTGTTCAATCATGCCAGGATCAGCTTTTATTGCCGGCGGCGTTGGAGCCATGTTGAGTTGCATCCGGATATGCTTGCCGATAAGCCGCTGGAGCATTTTGGCAAAGCTGACAGTCAGATTGTTCAAATCCAAGAGCTGCATTTGCATGGCGTCGTTGCGGCTGAAGGTGAGCAACTGGCGAGTCAGGGTGGCTGCGCGCTCGGCTGCATGGGCGATATCCGTGAGATATTCCTTGGTCTTCCGGCAAAGGTTCCTCTCCGTCGTTAGCACCAGTTCCAAATTACCTTGGATGATCATGAGAATATTGTTGAAATCGTGGGCCACGCCGCCCGCCAGCAGGCCGAGGCCTTCCATTTTCTGAGCCTGGCGATAATGCTGCTCGGCTGCCTTGCGCTCGGTGATGTCCTCCGCCGTGCCGACGATGCGGTAGATTTCCCCGGCCGCGTTGCGCACCGGAAAGGCCCGGTCACGAATCCAGCGCATCGTGCCATCGGGCCGGACGATGCGATAGGTTTCGTCGTAATCGCCGCGTTCCTGTTCGGCCGCCGCGGCTTCGAGAACGCATGGCCGGTCTTCGGGATGAATCGCCTCGAGCCAGCTTCGCGGTGATTGATAAAGGCCGTCGCACGACCGCCCCCAGATTTTTTCGTAGGCCGGACTGACGTAGAGCATCTCATGCTTGGCGGGATTGGTCATCCAGAAGACCTCGTTGATGTTTTCGGCCAATTGGCGGAATTTCTCTTCGCTTTCGCGCAACGCTGCTTCAGCCCGCTGGCGCTGCTCGCGAAGCTGCCTTTGTTCCAGAGCGCGGTGAACGGCATTCCCCAGGCGCACAATCCGGTCTTTGAGCAGATAATCGGTCGCACCTTGTTTCATGACTTCCACGGCAAACTCTTCCCCCACTGTTCCAGAAATCAGAATAAACGGGACGTTCAAACCGCTTTCTTGCAAAAGCTTCGCCGCCTTTAGCCCGTTGAATTGCGGCATCGAATAGTCGGAGAGAATGATGTCCGGCAGCTTTTGTATTTCGGCCAGATAATCCTGTTCCGTTTCGACGCGTTTCCATTTCGGAACGAAACCCGCGCGTTGCAATTCCGCCAGAATCAAATCCGTATCGTATTGCGAATCTTCGACAAACAATATGTTAAGCATCGCCATGAGCTTGATCAGGATTCTCCCATAAGCGTGATGCCGCGCGGGTCTTTGCGCCAGACGGCCAGATACTCGATTATGCGTGGGGAAAGAACGTCAGGGCTTGTCGGGAGTTTTCCCTACAAGGCAACCCTGCTAATCTACGAGGCGATGTTGCAGCGCGTAGCGGGTCAGTTCGACGTTGGAGCTTAGACCCATCTTCTTGGAAATGCGCGCGCGATAAGTGCCCACGGTCTTTTCGCTAACGGCAATGTCGGAGGCGATTTCCTTGATGGTTCGGCCGCTGGCAACCATGCGCAAGACCTGGAGCTCGCGGCTGGAGAGGCTTTCATGCGGGGTTTGCTGGAAGTCGCCGCCGAGTGAGGAGGCCAGCTTTTCCGCCAGCGAAGCCGTGACATACTTCCCGCCAGCCAGGACCTTTTTCGCGGCTGCCAGCATTTCGCCCGCGCCAAGGCTCTTATTCAGATAACCGCACGCGCCCAGTTTAAGCGAACGGAGGGCGAATTCTTCTTCAGGATAGGCGCTCACCACGAGGATCGGCGTCAGCGGGTGAAGCCGTTTCGATTCCGCCAACACTTCCAGTCCGCCGCGGCCCGGGATGTTGATATCCAACAACACCAAGTCCCACTCCTGTTTCACTAACAGTTCCAACGCGGACTGCGAATTTGCCGCCTCATCGAAGATGAGATCGGGAAACGCATCAGTGAACATTTGCTTGAGGCCGCGCCGCACGGTCTCGTGGTCATCCACGATGAGCATGCGAATCATACGAATTCTCCCGTCGCGCGAGGCAATTCGGTTGGAATGCGAACCGTCACGGTGGTTCCTTGTCCGGGATGACTTTGAAAGACGACCTCGCCGCCAAGAATCGCCACGCGTTCTTTCATGCCCAGGAGGCCGAGCGATTTGGGATTGGCGAGGGCGGTTGGCGTAATACCCTTTCCATTGTCCCGCAGAGTCAGAACAGCGAAACCAGGCTCCTCCTTTAGCTCCGCTTCCACCTTGGTGGCATGTGCATGGCGGGCCACGTTTGTCAGCGATTCCTGGAAGGTGCGGAAAAACGCCGTGGAGAGTTCGGCTGGAAGCGCCAATTCCGCTTCAGGAACGCGCACCTCGCATGGGATGCCGGCGTGGTCCTGAAAACGACGGGCCTCGTATTGCAGCGCCGTGCCCAAGCCCAGCTTGTCCAGCACGCCGGGCCGCAGTTCGGCCGCGATTTCCTGCACCGTGCCAATAATGCCATCCACCAACTCGGTCGCTGCAACGACCCGATCCAGGATGGCGTTGGCGGCTGGGAGGCTTTGGCATTCGCCAAGATTACGCTCCATCCAGAGCAAATCCATTTTCAGGCCGGTGAGCTTCTGCCCCAGTTCGTCGTGAATTTCGCGCGAGATTTTGATGCGTTCTGCCTCACGCAGGGTCTCCAGCCGGCCAGTCAGCGCCCGCAGTAGCTCATGCGAACAACGCAACTCCCTTTCCACCTGCTTGCGCTTGCCAATGTCACGGTTGATCGCGTAGGCCACAATCTTGCCGCCGGGCAAGGCAACGGGCACGCGGCTCATTGAAACTTCCAGACGGTCGCCATTCTTTCGCTGGCGCACGACTTCCCCATCCAGCCGTTGTCCGCGGGCCATCAAATCCGCGTATCTCTGAACCTCCTCCCGCGATGCATCGGGCCAGATCAACTCGCTGAGTCGGTGGCCGATGGTCTCTGACGGCGTGTAGCCAAAAAGCCGGGTAAATTCCCGGTTTATGCGGATGACCCGATCGTCCAGGCTCAACAAGGCGATAGCCTCCGGCGCGTGTTCGAATAACTCATCGAGAAGAGTTTTCTGCTGCTCCAGCCGATCCCCGAGCGGGGTCAGCAGGGCCAGCAAAAGGATCATCAGACTAGCGGCGCTTAGGCCGACAGTGCCGGGGAAGGAAATGCTCATTGCGTGGGATAGATCGGGAACTTCGCCGGAAGGAGTAAAGCTGACAGAGGCCATGCCAGTGTAATGCATGACCGAAATGGCTGCTCCCATGACCAGCGCGCTTGCCATCCTGCGCCAGCGGCGGCCGATCACTTCGGCCCGCAACAGAAACATGAGCCATAATGACAGCCGGGAAAAGGCAATCGCGAGCAACACCGCAAGAGTCACGAGCAACGGAGAATAGCGGCCCGTGGCTCCCAACCGCATGGATGACATGGCTGTGTAATGCGAAGCCGCCATGCCTCCGCCCATCAAGAAGCTGCCAGTCCAAGCTCGACGAGGTCCCATTTTGGGCCGGCTCACGATAAACAGGGCCACCGCAGAAACGAAAAAACTTGGCAGGAGGGATAGCAACGCCGTGGGCCAGTCATACCACGTTTGAATCGGCATGCGGAAGGCCAGCATCCCGACGTAGTGCATGGACCACGTGCCGATGCCCAGCGCCGTGGCGCCGCCGATCAACCAGCCTTGCCGCGCCCTGCCGCGAGCGGCGGTTATACTTCCGGCGAGGGTAAGTGCGGCCAATGAAGCCGTAATTGCGATCAAAATGGACAGAGCAACAATTCGGCAATCGTAAGCACCAACCATCACTGTGTTCGACGTGGTCATTAAGCCGCCCTTGGGTATGGATTCGAAAACGCCCGGCTACTCTATCAATAATAGCACAAACCCCTGTAAAGGCAAGAGCTATGAAGGGAACGCCTGCTGCTGTCAAACGCCGCCCATTTATTTTCCCAAACGGAAGAACATGGCTTGGGCGGAGAACGGCGTCACCGCGACGGCGTAGTTGCCCATGTTCGTTAACGTCACGTTCAAGGGCGACCATGAAGCCGGTGTGAGTGAGAGGCTGGCCTGGACCGCGAGGTTGGACGCCCACGCGGGATAGATCAGAACCATGTTGGCGCTGAAACAAGTGGCATAGAAAGGCAGTGTATTCGTGTCGGGGGCGGCAGGGATCGCGGCCAGCAGAGCCATGACACTGGGCGCGTTGGTCAAGCTAATCGGCCCAGCCGGCGGCGGTGGCACGACGGGCGTGTTGGAGACAACCACCGGCGGCAAGACCGGCTCCGTGGCCATGATCGCGCCGGTCTCGATATGCCCGGTATAATGGCGCGCGAAGCGGGCGTCGCTGGCGGTTGTGACCGTCAGATCGTACCAGCCATTGTTGCCAGCCACGGCCGCGAAGACATTGGTTGCGATGAGGCCGGGGGGAACATTGTTCGTCCACGGCCCGCCCAGCCCGTATCCATCTGTCAAAATGAACTCCACCGTCGAGCCAGTGGTGTTTTGCAACTCCACGGCAATGCTGCCGGCGTTGGTGTCAATAATCGATGCGGCTTCGATCTGGTTGCAATCGCTGGCCAGGCTGCCGGCGAAACGGCGCTGGAAGCCGTTGGGGCCGTAACAAGTCAAGTCGTACTGGCCGTTGGGGCCAGGAGCCGCGGCGAAGGCCAGGTATTGGCCGGGGCCGACGTCACACTGTTGCGGCCCGGCGGTTTGCAGGGGGCTGGCGTACACGGCGAAATGAACGGAGGCCGAACCCGCATTGGTCATGGTGAGGCGGACCCACCCGGCGGCGCAGTCGGTCTGGGCCGTGATTTCTGGCTGGTAAGGCAGGGGCAGCGACAAGAGGGCATTGGTTTGCTGCACGGGCAGGGATTGGTTCGTGGGCGCAACGGGCGCATAAGCAGTAGTTACATAGGGCGCCACGTTGGGCAGCCCCGGATAATTATTGGTATTGGGATGGGCAAAGTCAAAGGCCGAGGTCAGGTCCCCGCATACTTGACGGCGCCAGGCGCTGATGTTGGGTTCCTGCACCCCTGTCCATGTTTCCAGGAAGCGGATAACGGAAGTGTGGTCGAAAACCTGCGAACAGACCCTCCCACCCCGGCTCCATGGGGAGACGATCAAGGCCGGCACGCGCGGGCCTAAGCCAAGGGGTTGGCCGGCGATAAATTCATTGGCCGTTCCGGGCGGAGCTATGGGAGAAGGCAGATGATCAAAAAAACCGCCGTTTTCGTCGTAGGTCACGATGAAAACCGTGGAATTGAAAATGGCCGGGTTGGCCGCCAGGGCGTTGAGGACGCTTTGGATGAACACCTCTCCATCCGCCGGTGAGAAAGGTGGATGGCCGGACTGATTAATGGTGGGGATGACCCATGAAACTTGGGGAAGGGTGCCGTTGCTGACGTCCGCCCGCAGCGCTGCCACCGCGTCCGGCACCTCGGCCACGCCCCGGTCATAAAGGGGATTTCCCGGCGTGGCATTCATGTATTGGGCGAACCAAGGCAGGACATCGCCGAACCAGTCACCGTTGGGACGATACACTTTCCAACTGACACCCGCCGCCTGCAAACGCTCGGGATACGTGGTCCAGGTGAAGCCGCCGGGCGGAACGACATTTTCCACCGCCGGGCCGCCGTTGGCGCCAGTGGGATCAATCGTCCCGGTGAAAAGGAAGAGGCGGTTGGGATAGGTGGGGCCAATCAAGGAACAAAAGTAGTTGTCGCAAATGGTGTAGTTACTAACCAGCGCGGCGTGCAGGGGAATATAGCCGGGCGGGCAGTAGGACATGGTTTCCTCGCCTTTGGCCGGAACCCATTGATCCCACTTGCCGCCATTCCAATTGGCCAGGCCGGAGCTCTCGTCATGGGCCACGTCATTGACGCATGGGTTGGTGAGCGGGAATGGCAACACATAGCTGCTGCCGTTGGGTTGGTAAAAATCAGACTGGCCGCTGCTCAACAACAGGGCGTTGCGGTCATTGTAACCCCGCACCCCGGCCATGCAGCCGCAATAATGATCCAAGGAGCGGTTTTCCATCATCAACGTCACCACGTGTTGCACGTCTTGAATTGTCCCCGTGGCCGCGTGGCCGGGCCACGGCGCCACCGCCAAAAAGCCGGCCATGGCGACCGCGCATCTTGTGGTTTCTTGGTTCAAGCACTCTTAACATAATGCTGCTCCTTGGGATTGCTTGTGGGGCAATTCCCCATTCTTTTGCGAGGCCAACCCTAAACATACTGTCAAGGAAATTGATCCGTGTCGCGGAAGGGGGCGCCGGCCTGGTAGCAATTGAGTTGCGTTTGAATGGCCGCTGACATGGCGGCGCTGTCCTGGCGGGAAGCCAATTGCAAGGCGCGCCGGGCGGCCGCGACGGCTTGATCGAACTGCCCCGCTTCAGCGTAAGCAGCCGCCATGATGGCCGCCATCATCGGATTGCTGCCGCGGGCAAGCTGGTCTGTTTGCCGGGCCAAGGCAACGGCTTTGGCTCCATCGCGCAGGGAGGGGTTGGGCGAGGTTGCCAGCCGCCAGGCAATGGCGGCAAGGCTGCGGCGGGCTTCCACCGACTCGGGCTGGATGAGCAACAGTTTTTGGAATTGAAGGATGGCTTCGTCCACCCGGCCTTTTTGCAGGAGGGCAGTGCCCAGATTATAATGAGCCTGGGCAAAGTCAGGATGAGTTTCCAGCGCCTTTCCCAAGTGCGCGACCGCTTCTTCCGCGCGCCCTCTTTGGAGGAGGCAGAAGCCAAGATCATTTTGGGCTTCCGCAAAACCGGGCCGGATGGCCACCGCCTTTTGGAACTCGATGATGGCTCGGTCCATTTGTCCTTTTTGGCGCAGTGCTATGCCGAGGTTGAAATGATTCCGGTCATCCTCAGGCTGAAGTTTGAGCGTCTCTTGGAACTCAATGATAGCCTGGTCCGCCTGTCCATTTTGCAGAAGAGCGTGGGCAAGATTCTCGTGCAGCCGGGCCAGATCGGGCCGGATGGCCACGGCCTCCCGGAAGTGAAAGACAGCCTCGTCCACCTGCCCATCGTGAAGAAGGGCATCACCAAGATTACGATGGGCTTCGGCAAAGCCAGGCCGGATGGACAGCGCCTTGCGGAATCGCATGATGGCTTCATTGCCTTGTCCTATTTTGGCAAGAGCTGCGCCCAGATTGTTCTGGGCTTCAGCATAGTCAGGCTGGACCGCCAGCGCGGCACGGAACCTAAGGATGGCCTGAACCACCTGGCCTTTTTCATACAGAACAACGCCCAGGTCGTTTTGGGCCAGCCAGCAGTCAGGATTCCGCTCAATGGTTGTCTGCCAGAGTGTTTCAATGTCGGCATACATCCGGCTTTGCCGCCACGTCAACAGGCATAGAACGCCGAGCAACACGGCGCAAAAGGACCTTTCCCAAACCAGGCGGCGCTCTTGGCCCCGGCGGAAGAAGAGGTGGATTCCAACGCTGGCCGCGACGATGGGGCCGGCGCAGGCAAGATACTGAAAATGGTCGGCCACGAACGAATAGCGGAAGGGAAACACATTCAAAAAGCCCAGCGCCGGGAAGAGCGTTCCGATGAAGAACAGCAGCGCCGCCAGAGGCCCGCGCGCCCAATGCCGCACAGCCCACAGCACACCGAGCAGCGCGGCTGCCGCCGCCGGGAACAGGTATTGCCACGCTATGACATGGCTGATCTTCCAGCGGGGGTAGGAAAAAATCAAATCCGCCGGCCAGAAGAGTTTGCCCAGGTAAAACCATAAGGCGCGCCCGGCGATGAGAATTCGCTCGGTCATGGAAAAATCGTAGCCCGAACCTTGAGCCCCGACGTACTGCCGCTCCATCCACGAGGTGAAAAGCCCCGCCGCGATGGCGGCGGCGAAGAAGGGAAGCAACGGCTGCACGTCTTGTTTCCAGGATAATTTTCCGCGTTGCCACCAGAAAACGACCAGCAACGCGGCAGGCAAGGTGGCAATGACGGTTTTTGCCAGCAAGCCCAGCGCGAAAAGCACCGAAGCGCCAGCGTACGCCGCCTTGTTCCTGGTGCGATCAAATCGCAAGAAAGCCAGTGCCGACCCGAAATAACAGACCGTCGAGAGCGTGTTCTTGAGTTCCGAAATCCACGCCACCGATTCGACCTGCACCGGGTGCAAGGCGAAGATGGCCGCAGCCAACCCGGCCGCCGGAATGCGCAGTGTTCGCAGTATTTTCAGCAATAACAACGCCGACGTGGCATGAAGCAGGATATTGACCAGATGATAACCCAAGGTCGAATCACCCCAGAGTTTGCTTTCCACCCAGAACGCGCTAAAAGTCACCGGGTAATATTGCTGCATCACGCCAGGTTCGATCCAGAGGCGGAGAAGCCCGGCCCACGTACGAAGATGGGGATAGGTCAGGTGCGCGGCGTCGTCCCAAATGGGTTTGCCATTCCAAGCCGGCTGGTAAGCGACCACGGTGGCGATGACCAGAAGCAATCCCCACAGGCAACCCCGGAGGCGTGAGGAACATTGGAAGGCATGAGGCGGGTGGCGGGATTCAAGCACGAGATTTGCCTACGATGTGGAATTGCTTCCGCGCCTAAAAATGCTCGTCATGCGTTAGATATACCGGACGATGGTCTTTCATTCAACAACTGCCGTGCTTGCCAGCCAGCCGCCGCCCCGTCTCGCCGCCCCGTCTCGTTGACATTAGGCATGGCTCCCGGTAGGCTCCAATCGCATGTCGAAGTTGCCGTTTGAGGCTTTTTTAGCGCTCCGTTATTTGCGCCCGCGCCGAACTTTTGTTTCGGTGATCACGGTCATTTCCATCATCGGCGTGCTGCTGGGCGTGGCAGTGCTCATTATCGTTATCGCCGTGATGAGCGGCTTTGACCAGCAGTGGCGCGAGACCATCCTGGGCTTTAATGCGGATTTGAAGGTGTATCCGGTCGAACAGGACCAATCGTTGACCAACTGCGAAACCGTCATGCGCACCGTCGCGGCCAATCCCGATGTGATCGGCGTTTCTCCCTTCATTCGCACCGTCGTCCTGCTCAAGACCGAGCCTGAAAGCGGCAGATCCAGAAGCTTTCCGCCGGCCTTGATGGGGGTGGACCCGGAGAGCGTCGGCCACGTGAGCGTTTTGCCGCGCAGCATCGTGGCCGGGTCCTTCGACCTGGCTGACAACGGATTGCTCGTCGGCCGCGAATTCGCCAGCAGTCTGGGCCTGGACCTTGGCAGCCGGGTGGCGCTCTATTCCGGCAGCAGCGTGGAAAAAATGGAGGCCGGCATCGGCAAAACCAACGCCGAAGTCGTGCTCGGGGAGGACTTTACCGTGCGGGGTATTTTTGACGTTGGGTTTCCGGATTACAACAGTTCGGTCATCATTGCTTCGCTGGCGGACACGCGCAAACTGCTTGACATGCCGGAGAACTCCGCCCAGGCCCTGCAAGTCAAACTGCGCGATCCATTCCTGGCGGAAAAAGTCAAAGACGGCCTGGAAAAAGTGCTCCCGGGCGACTTGGGCGTTTATACGTGGCGGCAGGAGAACTCGGCTATTTTCAGCGCCCTGGCGGTGGAAAAGAACACCATGTTCTACGTGCTTTTTTTCATCATGATTGTGGCCGCCTTCGGCATCGTCAACTGCCAGATTACTTTTGTCGTCCAGAAAACGCGCGAGATTGGCATCCTCAAGGCGCTGGGCGCCAGCCAGCGGCAGATTTTGTGGCTCTTCCTGAGCCAGAGCCTGGTGGTGGGCGTGCTGGGCGTCGGATTGGGCTTGGGTTCGGCCATGCTCGCCCTGCATTACCGCAACGAGTTTCTCGCCCTCATGCGCCACGTCACGCATTTGGAGTTGCTGCCCGCTTCCATCTATCATGTCTATGATTTGCCCGCTTCCATCCAGGCCGAGGATGTTGCCTTCATTTGCGGGACGGCTTTTGTGACTTGCGTGCTGGCGGGATTGTTCCCGGCCTGGAAAGCCAGCCGCCTGCAACCGGTGGAGGCCTTGCGCCATGAGTGAAACCCTCTCTGCCGTACCCTTGTTGAGCGCGCGCGGTTTGCACAAAAGCTACCCCGTCGGCAAGCGCACCCTGGAGGTCCTGCGTGGCATCGATCTTGAAGTCGCCCGCGGCGAGTTCCTCGCTTTGCGCGGGGCGTCAGGCGCGGGCAAGAGCACCCTGCTGCATTTGCTGGGCGGGCTGGATTTGCCCAACGCGGGTGAAATTAGGTTTGACGGAACGGATTTGCAGGCCCTGTCCTCGGCAGCTTTGGCGCGGTGGCGCAATCGCCGGGTCGGCTTCATTTTCCAGGCCTACCACCTGCTGCCCGAATTGAGCGCCTTGGAAAATGTCGCCCTGCCCGCCCGCATGGCGCGGACTGCCCCGGCCGAGGCGGTCCGGCGCGCCACGGCCTTGTTGGAACGGGTCGGGTTGGCCTTGCGCCTGGAACACCGGCCTTATGAACTGTCCGGCGGCGAGCAGCAGCGCGTGGCCATCGCCCGTGCCCTGGTGAACGAACCGGAATTAATCCTGGCCGACGAACCGACCGGGAACCTCGATTCGCACACCGGCGCGGAAATCATCCACTTGCTCGATGCCCTGCGCGCGGAGCGGCAGGCCACCTTCATCATGGCCACACACGACGCCCACATCGCCGCCCGCGCCCGGCGCGTGGTGGAACTGGCCGACGGCCAACTGGCAGGCTGACATGGAAACCGATTGGGAATCTCGCTATCAGACGAATGACATGCCTTGGGAAAAAGGCGCGCCCTCCCCCGGCTTGGTGGATTTCCTGGCCGGCCATCCGCGCCTGCCGCGAGGCACGGTGCTGGTGCCCGGTTGCGGCACGGGCCACGACGTCCGCGCCTGGGCCGCCGCCGGCTTCCAGGTGACGGGCTGCGACATCGCGCCCAGCGCCATCCGCCTGGCGCGGGAAAAAACCGCCGCCGCGGGATTGTCCGCCCAATTCATCCAGGGCGATTTTCTGGCGGGCGACGCGATGGGGCCTTATGACTGGATTTTCGAGCACACGCTTTTTTGCGCCATTGACCCGGGGCGGCGGGAGGACTACGTCAGGGCCGTCCTTCACCGGCTCGGGTCCGGCGGCAGCTACCTGGCAGTCAATTATTTGATTCCCAACACCGGCGGTCCGCCCTTTGCCACGACGCGCCAGGAGTTAATGGATCGCTTCGGCCCGCACCTTGAACTTGAGTCGGAATGGGTCCCACGCTCCTACCCCAACCGCACCGGCCTGGAGTTGATGCTGTGGTGGCGACGCGGCGATGCTTTGCGAAGCAAGGATTGAAGGGATTTGTAACGACAAGGTTGCAGAATATGATAGCGCAAGCTCTTGCGGAAGGATTGACCATTGTGACTCATGACCGCGCTTTTGCCGAATACGGTGTGCCGGTCATTTGGTGATCGGGTGTGCGACAGAATTCTTCCGACTGCTGATTCCGCCCCAGTCGCCGGACAATAAGAAATATATGGGCACATAGAAACTGGGTGACCTCTCTTTTCATTAACACCCCGCTTCAGCGGGGTGTGGGCACTGGGGGGACCACAGAAACCGTTTCAACGGTTTTCTCATCGCGCCACTTCAACCCGTAACGTTCCACCAGCAATAATTGATCTTCACGTAGATTCCTTTCTCGCCAGCGTAACGCGTGAGCTGGACGGAGAGCTTTGCCGCGGCGACCTTGGTCAGGAGCGAACGCCGTTCCAGGGTTGCCCAGACAAGATGCAGCCAAACACGAGAGTAGGAATGGAGAGACATAAGAAACGTTTAGGCAGCGGCGCAGCGGAAGGCAAGGCGAGAAACCGTTAAAACGGTTTTTTGTGTCTCACGCGCGCCAGCACCCCGCTGAAGCGGGGTGTTAATGAGATCCGCTTCCAGATTCCGAAGAAATTTGTCGCACACCCTTGGTGATGAGTCGGTTTTTCGCCGCCGATTGCGCTAGACCAATTTTTCGCGCTCATCTAGCTTGAAGCGATGGAAACATTGCTTTCTGCCAAACCTATTCCGGCCACGGAAAGACTCATTGTCGCGCTGGATGTCGCCAACGGCGACCTCGCCAAAAAGCTCGTCACCGAATTGGGCGAGTCGGTCTCCTTTTACAAAGTCGGGCTGGAGATGCTCATGTCGGGCGATTTCTTCGACCTCGTTCCGTGGCTGCGCGAACGCCACAAGCAGGTCTTCGCCGACATCAAGTTTTTCGACGTGCCGGAAACCGTCAAAAAGGCGGTGGCCCAGGTCAAACGTCTCGACGTCACGTTCGTCACCGCGCATGGCAACGACGACATCCTCAAAGCGGTGGTGGAAATCAAGGAGAACACCAAGGTGCTGGCGGTGACGGTGTTGACGAGCTTGGATAAGAATGACCTGCGCGACCTCGGCTTCGCCTGCGATATTGAGGCCCTGGTTTTGTCCCGCGCCAAACGCGCCCTGGCCTTGGGTTGCGACGGCGTCATTTCCTCCGGCTTGGAAGCCGCCAAATTGCGGGAAACGCTGGGCAGCCAGTTTCTCGTCGTCACCCCCGGCATCCGGGCCTTCTCGAACCTCGCCCTGAAAGACGACCAAAAACGGACCGTCACGGTGGAGGAGGCATTCCTGCACGGGGCCGACTACATCGTGGTGGGACGCCCGATCACCAAGCACGCCCAGCCAAGAGCGCAAGCGGAGCTGATGCAGGAGACGATTCGGAAGCTTTTCGGTCAAAGATCAGTTTGAGCCGGGTCTTGTTTTGCCATCTGTTCAATCAGGACGCCCATGGAGGCAAAACACAGAGCAACGAGGAAGTAATTCCGGCCAGGCTCGGTTTCCTCTTTCCAGGAAGCCAGGGCGGGCATGACGCACGCGGCGGCGGCTTTGTCGCCGGCGGCGAATAAGTCCCTTTGGTATTTCCCAAATTGAACGGCCAACTGCTGGATCCGTTCTGGCGTGAAAATAGCTTGGGCCATTTCGCTTAACATTGGAAAGATGACATTGTCGGCAAGCTTCGCGGTTTGTTCGTTGGCAGGATTGTTGGCGTCCATTTGGACACCCTCAACCGCCTCCACCCAGGCATCCATCAACTCCGGCAGCCAAGGCCCTATCTCCTCCTTGGACAGGAATAGCGAACGGGCGTCCTGGCGTTGCAGCAGCGCCCCAAATTCGTGCTCCAACCGCCGTGTATTGGCAATGGCCATGTCGCGGTAGTCTGGATGGGCTTTCATAAAAGCTTCGATCCGCCGCTGTTTGGCGGGGTCGGCCTCCTGCTCCTGGACGAAGGCCTCGATCTCATCCAAGCTCATGCTTTGCACACGGGCCGGGTCCAGCCCATTGTCGCGCATGAATTCCAGGCCGCGCGCCTGCGCCTCGCAGGTCCAGGCCTCGTAACCGTGGGCAAACATTTCGTACAGGAACGGGTTGCTTTGCTCGACGTATTCCGATGTGGCATGGCCGCAGAGTTGAATGAGCCACGCATCCATGAATCGTCCGGCTTTCACGTAGTCCGGTATATTCTTTGCCAGGCTCATGGCCCATCGCGTCCTCCTTTCCTTGGTTGCCACGGAGAGAATGGCCGCGAGCATCGATTTCGAAGCCTCGTCCGGCACGGAGAAATTGGGAACGCCGCCAATGCTCTTGAAGGCGCTACGGATGTCCTCCGCCGTGAACCACAACGGCGCGAATCGTTCCTCCCCGAAAAGGGTCCGCGCGTGATTGATGGAAGCCTTCTCGTCGGCCTGAAATCTGTCAAACTCCTCGCGGTAAGGCTCCATCGCCCTGGCGGCGGCTTCGATCTCCTCCTCCTTTTCCATGTACTCGGCATACTCCAAGACTTGCGCCAGGATGTCATCCAATCCGGCGCGCTCCTTCTTGGATGTTTTGCTCGCAAATTCGCGCAGCAGGCTGGCGGTGTTTTTCGCGGAAAATCTCGCGAGGGGCGCCGGAGGAGGGATCTCGGCGTCCGCCTCCAACGGCTTATCCACCACCGGCTCGCGCTTCTGGTCCAAGGGCAGGTGGCACCGCTTATACTTTTTGCCGCTGCCGCAATGGCAGGGATCGTTGCGTCCGATCTTTGTGCTCATTTTTAAGTTTTATTGCGCGCCGCTAAAATATCCATCCGAATCGGCCACGGCAACAGGATTTCGTTGATGGAAAAATGAATCGTCGCCATGTCACCAGGTACTGGTGACTTTCCCGTTTACGGGGATGAGGTATGCTGTTCACCGTTGAACAGGGCGATGTGCGGTTTCCGTGTGTGTCATGTGTGTCAGCAACGCCTTGGGTGACGAAAAGTTTTTAAAGTGTGTGTTCTCAGTCAGAAGGCCGGGCCAACCCCGGCCCTTTTGATTTTTTAGGCTGTTCTCCAATTAAAGGGCTAAAAGCTGGATTTCCTTTCCCCATTCCTCTGCCCATCATTCCACTGCCAATGTATCCCTTGCCTTGTCGATCTTCGCTTTGTTTGCGAGGAATATAACCCCATTTCAACATGTCACCAGGTACTGGTGACTTTCCCGTTTACGGGGATGGGGTATGCTGGTCATCGTTGAACAGGGCGAAGTGCGGTTTCCGTGTGTGTGTCGTGATGCAGCACTGCCCTGGCGACCGAAACGATTTTAAAGTGTGTTCTCAGTCAGAAGGCCGGGCCAAAACCCGGCCCTTTTGATTTTTACCCTGTTCCTAAACCGAAGTGGTCCACTTCCTCCAAATCAGCACAAAACCGCTGGCGAAATCGCCCGGATGGCGGTTCGTCAACTCGGTGACGCGGGCGGGCGCGAACCACTGGCCGCGCTCGATTTCTTCCGGCTGCAACACAAACGGCCCCTCTGATTCCAGCCGGTAAACCCAGACGAATTCCTGCCCGGTCGCGGCGCAGGCGGCGATTTTGAACAAGCGCGCCGGCGGCGTCTCGCCCGTCCACCCCAATTCCTCGCCCAATTCGCGCAGCGCGGCGGCGTCATAATCCTCCCCGCTCTCGAGATGGCCGGAGGCCGAGGAATCCCATGCGCCGGGAAAGGTGTCTTTGGTCATGGAGCGCTTTTGCAGAAAGATTTCCCCGCGCGCGTTGAAGACCAGGACGTGAACGGCGCGGTGCTTGTGCCCTTCGCGATGCACCTGCGGGCGCGGCATCCGTCCGATGACTTCATCGCGTTCGTTGACGATGTCGAAAATTTCTTCGCTCATGCGGAGACAGCTTTCGTCAGCCGGACGAATTGTTCCAGGCTGACTTGTTCGGCGCGTGTTTGCGGGGCCAGGCCGGCTTGTTCGAAACCGGACCGCAACGCGGCCTCCGGCCAATCCTGTTTCAGGAGCTTGAGCATCATTTTGCGCCGTTGCGAAAAGCCGCGCTTGACGATGCGCGTGAACGTCCCGTGCAGGGCCGCGGGCAGCAGCGGTTCGACCCGGCGCGATAATACGACGCAGGCCGAATCGACCTCCGGCGCGGGGAAAAAACAGGCGGCGGGAATCTTGAACCAGCCGCCGAATTCGTAGCGCAAACGCAACAGCAATCCCAGCACGCCGTATTGCTCGCTGCCGGGGGCGGCGTCGATCCGTTGCGCCACTTCCAGTTGCAACGTCGCCGCGATGCGCTCCGGCGGCTCCTCCGCCGCGGCCAATTCAACCAACAGCGACGACGCCACCGAATAAGGCAGATTGGCCGCCATCTTCCAAGCACCCCACCGGCGATTCTCTTTCAGGTATTTCAGCGCGTCGGCATGAAGCAGTTTTAGGTTGGCCACCCGGGAAAATTTTTGCGACAGATAATCAACCAGGCGTAGGTCCTTCTCGATGGCCAGGACTTCGCCCGCTTGTTCGACCAGCAGTTCGGTCAGAGGGCCGAGGCCGGGGCCGATTTCCAGGATTTTGTCCCCGCGCCCTATTTCCGCCGAGGCGACAATCCGCCGAACCTGGTTCTGGTCGTGCAGAAAGTTTTGGCCGAGCGATTTGGTCAAAGTCAGGTTGCGTTCGGCCAGCACGGACTTGATTTCGGATAGCTTCACGAAAGCGATTCTTTCAACGCGAAGACCGCCGCCGCCAATTCCCGGCGGCTGATGGTCAGCGGCGGAGTGAAGCTGATGACGTTGCCGAGCGCGCCTTCCGGCAGCAGGATGTATCCCCGGCGCAGCATGTCTTTGATGGTCTGCATGGCGAGGCCGGGGCAATTTTGTATCTCCAAGCCAGCCATCAAGCCGCGCCCCCGGACCTCAACGCGAAGGCCAGGCCGGAAAATCTCCGCGCGCAGGTAGTTGAGCAAAAACCGGCCCGATTTGGCGGCGCGCTCCGGCAATCTGCGGGATCGAATCTCCTCGATCTGCGTCAGGGCCATGGCGCAGCCGACGGGATTGCCCTGGAACGTGCTGGTGTGAATGGCCTCGCCGGTGGAAGCGGGCCAGGCCGCGTCCATAATATCCGCGCGCCCGACGCAAGCGGAGAGCGGAAATCCGCCGGTGAGCGCCTTGCCCAGGCAGATCAAATCCGGCGTCACCCCGCTCTCCTCGCAGGCAAACCATTTTCCGGTTCGACCGAAACCGGTGTAGATCTCGTCCAGGACGAGCAGGGCGCCGTGTTGATCGCACAGGGCGCGCAAGAGGGGCAGAAAATCCGGCGGCGGCACGTTGATGCCGCCGCGGGCCTGGATCGGTTCGACCACCACCGCGCCGCATCGTCGGCCGGCCAGCAACTTCTGGAGCCGCGCCCGCAACGGCGGCAAATCCGCGTCGTATTTTGGAAACGGCGCGAAACGGCCGAACCGCCCCAATTGGGATTGAAAAGGCGCACGAAAGAACGGGCGGTGGGTGGCGTTGAGCGCGCCGTAACCCAGCCCGTGATAGCCGCCCGTGAAGGCGACGATGCCCCGCCGGCCCGTCGCCAGCATGGCGGTTTTCAACGCGGCTTCGACGGCCTCGAAACCGGAATTGTTGAAGATGGTTTTGCCGGACAGGCGCCCGCCGCTCCAGCGTTCAAAAGTAAGCCGGCTCAACTCGCGGGCCAGTTCGGCCTTGGGGGCGTGCGGATGGACGTCCCCCATCGCGTGCGGCAACAGCCGCATCTGCCGTGCCCCGGCGAGGACGACCCGCGGGTTGGCATGTCCCGCCGCTGCCACGCCAAAGGCCGCCGTCAAATCGAGGTATTCCTTGCCGTCGGCGTCCCAGACGCTCGTCCCTTTGGCGCGTTGCCAGACAATGGGCCAGGAGCCGTCCGGCTCGATCCAGAGCATGTTGGGCGATTCCCAGGCGCGGAGCAGGTCGAGGACATGTTTAGATTTTGATTTCATGGCACTGGCACTTAAGAATTCCCGATACTTGCGCCGCGCCAGAATTAGACCCCGGCGAGACGCGACAAAAAAACATAAACCGGAGCGAAGCCAATCCGCAACCAAAAGGGAAGCGGGGTTGTGATGGTCAGCAAAGATGCGAAGTGGTCTAAATTGAAATACATGAGATTATTTCGCTCGACAAACCGCATTTAAATTCTTACGCAAAGCCAGATATTTTGATGAAAATGCCCTGCGCAGACAGAACGACGGTGGAGCGCGAGAAGATCGTGGACTACCTGCTCAATGCGGCACATCCGGACAACGGTGGGAAGGCCAGGTTCTTCCTGGACCTTGGTTTCAACCGAAACGACTGGCAAGTTCTGGCGACGGCAATCCGCAAGTCGGCCGAAAATCACCCAGTTTCGAAGACTATGGCATCTCCTCACGGAACGAAGTATATTGTGCAGGGCCAAATCGAAACTCCCTGTGGGAAAACGCCGTGGGTGCGGATGGTTTGGATTATTGACTCGGGGCTGGACAGGCCGCGTTTGGTGACGGCCTATCCGCGCGAAGAATGAAAGACGCTTATGCTGAAAGAACACGAACGAGCGGTGTTGAAGACGGCCATTCCTTCCGAGGCACTGGAGGCTGGAGACGTCGGTACGGTAGTGCATGTCTATCGGGATGGCCTGGCCTACGAAGTCGAATTCACCACGCTGGATGGAAAGACGGCGGCGGTGGTGACGGTGGAGGCGGCCCAAATCCGGCCGGTCGGCAACCGCGAGATCACTCACGCCCGCGCCTTGGCGCCGGCCTGACCTCGGAGTCGTCCTCGCGGTCGAACAGCATCATCGTCGTAAAAACCTTTTTAGGATAACCGGATCTCGACCACGAATGATTTCGGGAATTGTAATTCCATCCGCGCCGTTCCAGTTGTTTGGCAAACTCCGCGCGATCCAGATTTAGACAACTTAACGCGCGGCGATGCCACAATTCGATGACCAAGCGGTTGAACAAAGCCTCGCTGGTAAAACTGGTTGTGTCATCGCCCAGGCAAGCGTCGAATACCTCCGAGAGAATGACTGCTGAATCCGCCGCCGTGGCGCTCTTGGCCGGCTTCGTCTTGGGTACTTTGGCCGGCTTGTAAAACGTGAGAATCATTTCCCCCGCCAGCACGCTGGCGGAGTTCTTTTTTTTGTGCATGGACCAGATGACATCGCCGGTTTGGGTGATGGCGGCCTTGAGTTCCCCGCCGCAGTCATCGGCTGTTTCAAGAATGGTGGAAAAGTAACTTGTGTCCCAGTGTTGAAAGACAATGGAAAACCAACGGCCGGGCTTCAAGAGGCGGAAGGAGGTTTTGATGCCGCGGGCCAGGCTTTGCTTGTAATGCTCCTCGGTGTGGCCGCGCTCGCCGCCGACAATCGTTTCCTGTTCGCGCGTTTCCTCCGCGATGGGAAAACCAAGCCAGTGATTCCACAAAATGGAAAGGTCGAGATAGCTGATGAACGCGCCGTAGGGCGGATCGGTAAAGATGTAATCCACGCTGCCGGGCTTGATAACTTTGTCCAGCGTCGTTGCGTCGCGCGCCAGGACGCGGAACTGCTTGTTGCTGTCAAGGGCGAGCGAGCCGCCGGATGGTTTTGCCCGATAATCGCGCAAGCGCAACACTTCTATTTTTGCGGCCAGCACGTTCAGGAAGCGGCCATGAAAAGTTTTCCAGATCGGAAGTTCAACCGAGCGCGCCGCCAGCTTGTAGCGATAGATGCTGAAAATGCTCGAGCCGCCGCGGCTCTCCGCGCGTCCTTTGGCGGAAAGAAAGGTCTTGTTCAGTTTAGCCATGGAAGCTGACCAGGCTAAAAGCAGCAAATCCCGGATGACGCCGGTTTCGCGCTCAATGGCTTGTTTGATCAAGGCGACCCCGGCCAACTGGCGCGGGGTGAACATATCGTAAAAAAATTCCGCGTCCGAATTGCGCGGCAGGCGGATGTTTTCCGGCAGGGGAAGTTTTTTCAGCCATTGTTTGGCCACCGCCGCGTCTTGCTCGATTTCGTGAATGTCCCTGGCGCAAATTTGCTCCACGCGCTCGAAAGCCTGGCGAAGTGACACGGTGGAAGGCAGGGTTGTATCCGCGATGTTGCGCGCGATGAAATTGGCGAACGGATTCAGGTCATTTTGAATCGCGGAACGGCCCAACAAAAAGGCTTCAATGGCCGTCACGCCGGTGCCGCCGAACGGATCGAGCACCACGTCGTTTTCCTCGGAATACCGTTCAATGTAAGCGCGCACCACGTTGGCCGGACGCCGCGTGAAATAGGGATGCACGCCATAATGCCGCGCGTCTTCCTGCCGTGCCGCGGGAATGGCTTCGAGAATGGGTTCGATGCAAGCGCGGGAACTCATGAATTCAAGAACCTTGCCAATGACCGCATCTCAACAAAGTCAACATGTTCATCCCCGCCGCGCTTACAGCTCTGCGCCCTGCATACGCCACCGTAGCGCAGGTTTCCAAACCTGCCGTATCGCCGATTTCCAAGTCGGCTCCGGTGGGAAGTCTGCGCCGCTGGGAACGGCAGGCCCGCGCTCAAGTCCGCTTGGGCGTTAGCTCCAGATAGACTTGCGCCGGGGGTCCCTGGGATTCGGGACTCCACTCCATGGCGGCTCCGACGGCGCGGCGCATTTGCGCGAACCACCACTGGGCGCGCTGGCGGCGCTGAAGCCGGGCTTGCCGCGCCAGACGCCGCGTTTTCGCGCTCAGACCAAGTTCCATTTGCTCTATTCGATTTGCATTCATCATGGATCCTTTCTCTATTTGCGCGCATTTTAGCCAGGGTGGTTGGACAAAGGCTGTCCAAGTGAAAAATATTTTTGGAACCCTCCCCAAGACGTGTTAAGGCTTTCCGGCGTGCTCATCGCTTTCAACAAACCTTATGGCGTGCTGTCGCAGTTCTCGGGCGATGGCTCGGCCAATCGGACGCTGGCGGAATTCGGTTTTCCGCCGGGCGTTTATCCCATCGGCCGGCTGGACGCCGATTCGGAAGGGTTGCTGTTGCTCAGTGATGAATCGGCCTTGAACGCCTTGTTGCTGCGCCCCCGGCGCGGCCATCCCCGGGTCTATTGGGTGCAGGTGGAGGGAGTTCCCGGGGCGGAGGACTTGCGGAAATTATCCGGCGGCGTGGTCATTCAAGGGCGGAAAACATTGCCCTGCCGGGCCAGACTGTTGGAACCGCGACCGGACGTGCCGGCGCGGCAGCCGCCGATCCGATTCCGCAAGACGGTGCCCGATAGCTGGATCGCCCTGGAACTGGTGGAAGGGAAAAACCGCCAGGTGCGCCGCATGACGGCGGCGGTGGGATTTCCGGCTTTGCGTCTGCTCCGGGTGCGAATCGGGGATTTTGAACCCCACGATTTGCCGCCCGGAACATGGCGGACGCTATCAGGCGCCGACAGGCAACGGGTGCTGGGCGGGCGCCACGGAGGCGCTGGCCATCTTCTCATAGAGGGCAAATTTTCTTAAGACCTCGGCTTGCGCGGTTTCGAGAACCATCCGGCCGTGCGCCGGGTCCTTGCCGTTGAGGAGTTGGAAACGCCGTTCCGAGGCCCATAGTTTTTCCAAGGGAATCTTGGGTCCGGCGGAATCCAGTTTCAATCCCGGCTCCCCCGCCTCGAGGCGGCGCGGGTCAAAGCGGTAAAGAGGCCAATAGCCGGTGTCCACGGCCAGTTTTTGCTGGTCCAGCCCAAGGCCGAGACCATAACCATGCTCGATGCACGGGCTGTAAGCGATGATGAGCGAAGTGCCGGGGTAGGACTCGGCTTCCTCAAAAACTTTGACGGTTTGCGAATCCTTGGAGCCAAAGGCGATTTGGGCCACGTAAGCGGTGCCGTAAGCCATGGCGATGAGGCCAAGGTCTTTCTTGCCCGCACGTTTGCCGGCGACGGCAAATCTGGCCGACGCGCCCCGGGGGGTCGATTTGGACTGCTGTCCGCCGGTGTTGGAATAGACTTCGGTGTCCAGAACGAGGATGTTGACCTTGGCGTTCATGGCCAGCACGTGGTCCAGACCGCCAAAACCGATGTCATAAGCCCATCCGTCGCCGCCGACGATCCAAACGGATTTTCTCACCAGCGCATCCGCCATGGTGTGGAGGGTTGAGGCGTCCGCGCCGGGCAATGAAGCCAGGCGCCGGCGCAATTCCTGCACGCGGGCGCGTTGCTGGCGGATGTGCGCGTCCGTCTCCTGTTTGGCTCGCAGCAATTCGTCCACGAATGCGCCGCCCAGTTGCGGCGCGAGCTTGGCCGCCAGCTCCCGCGCGAATTCCGTTTGTTTGTCCAAGGCGGTCCGCTGGCCGAAACCATATTCGGCGTTGTCCTCGAAGAGCGAATTGGACCAGGCCGGGCCGCGCCCCTCGCGATTGACCGCGTAGGGAGTGGTCGGCAAATTGCCGCCGAAAATGGAGGAGCAGCCGGTGGCGTTGGCCACGATCAGCCGGTCTCCGGCCATTTGCGTGAGCAGCTTGACGTAGGGCGTTTCGCCGCAACCGGAGCAGGCGCCGGAGAATTCCAGCAGCGGCTCCCGGAACTGTGTGCTCTTTGACATCCATCGGCAACCGGGTCGGGTCGGGCAGGGGCAGATTGAGGAAGAATTCGAAATTGGCCTTCTCGCGCTCCCGCAATGGCGGCATCGGCTCCATGTTGAGGGCCTTGCGTTTGGGGTCGGCTTTTGATTTCACCGGGCAGACAGCCACGCAGAGGGTGCAACCGGTGCAATCCTCCGGCGCCACTTGCAGGGTGTATTTGGAGTCCTTCCATTCCTGCGAGCGAAAGGCGGTGGCTTTGAATTGTTCCGGCGCGCCGGCCAGGCTCTCAGCCGGATAAAACTTGGCCCTGATGGCGGCGTGCGGGCAGACCAGGACGCATTTGTTGCATTGAATGCAGATGGAGGAATCCCATTCCGGGAATTTCCAGCGCAATGGCCCGTTTTTCCCAACGCGTGGTGCCGGAGGGCCAGGTGCCATCGACCGGGAACGCGCTGACGGGAAGCAAATCGCCTTTGTTGGCCAGCATCACCGCCGTGACCCGCTGGACAAAATCCGGCGCGTCCGCCGCCACGATCGGCGGCTGATGCCGCACGGCCGAAACGGTTTCGGGGATGTTGACTTCGTGCAACGCGGCCAGGGTTTGATCCACCGCCGCGAAATTTTTGTCAACGACCGCCTGCCCCTTCTTGGCGTAGGTCTTGCCGATGGCTTTTTTAATTTGCGCAATGGCCTCCTCGCGCGGCAGCACGTTGGAAATGGCGAAGAAGCACGTCTGCATGATGGTGTTGATGCGCCCGCCCATGCCGGTGGCCCGGGCCACGGCGTAAGCGTCGATGACGTGGCATTTGAGCTTCTTGGCGATGATGGCCTGTTGCGTCTCGATGGAGAGATGATTCCAGACATCCGCGGGACCGTAGGGGGAGTTGAGCAGGAGCGTTGCGCCCGGACTGGCGTAATCCAGCACGTTATAGCGATCCAGGAACGGCCATTGGTGGCAGGCGACGAAGTTGGCCTGCGTGATCAGCCAGGGCGCGCGAATGGGGCTAGGCCCAAAGCGCAGGTGGGAGATCGTCATGGCGCCGGATTTTTTGGAATCATAGACGAAATAACCCTGCGCGTGAAGATCGGTGTCTTCGCCGATGATTTTGATCGTGTTCTTATTGGCTCCGACCGTGCCGTCGGCGCCCAGTCCGAAAAAGACCGCCCGCACCACCTCCTTGGTTTCGATGTCAAAGTCCGCGTCGTAGGATAGCGACGCATGGGTGACATCGTCAGCAATGCCGACGGTAAAATGACGTTTTGGCGCGGGACGATTGAGTTCGTCGAAAATCGCCTTGACCATGGCCGGGGTGAATTCCTTGGAAGAAAGGCCATAACGCCCTCCTATGACCTTGGCTTCCACGTCGGACGAGGACAACCCCTGGTCATAAGCTTCGCGCAGGGCCGTGACGACATCGACATAGAGCGGTTCGCCGACGGCGCCGGGTTCCTTGGTGCGGTCGAGCACGGCGATGTGGCGCGTGGTCGAAGGAAGCGCGGCCATGAAAGCTTCGATGGAAAAGGGCCGGTAGAGGCGCACGCGCAAGACGCCGACCTTCTGCCCTTGCTCATTGAGCCATTCGGCCGTTTGCTGCGCGGTTTCGCCGCCGGAACCCATGATCACCACCACCCGCTCGGCCTGGGGATGGCCGGCGTAATCGAACAGATGATAGGCGCGCCCGGTAATGGCGGCAAACCGGTCCATGTGCTCCTGCACGATGGCCGGAGCGCGGTTGTAATAAGGATTGCACGCCTCCCGCGCCTGGAAATAGACATCGGGATTCTGCGCCGTGCCCCGAATACAGGGCCGGTCTGGAGAAAGGCCGTGGTTGCGGAAAGCCTCAATGAAAGGCGCGCAGGGATCGATCATTGCGCGCACCTGCTCGTCGGTCAGGGCGTGGATTTTGGCCACCTCGTGCGACGTGCGGAAACCATCGAAGAAGTGGAGGAAGGGCACGCGCGCGGCGAGGGTCGCGGCATGGGCGATGCAGGCCAGGTCCTGGGCTTCCTGCACGGAAGCCGAGGAGAGCAGAGCGAAGCCGGTTTGACGGCAGGCCATGACGTCGGAATGATCGCCAAAGATCGAAAGCGCGTGCGCGGCGATGGTGCGGGCGGTCACGTGCATGCAGAAAGGAAGCAATTCGCCGGCGATTTTATACATGTTGGGAATCATCAACAGCAGTCCTTGCGAAGCGGTGAAAGTGGTGCTGAGGGAACCGGCTTGGAGCATTCCATGCATCGCGCCGGCGGCGCCGGCTTCAGATTGCATTTCGACCAGGCGCGGCACGGTGCCGAACAAATTGGGTCGCCCCGCGGCCGACCATTGATCACACCATTCGGCCATGGGCGACGAGGGCGTGATCGGATAGATGGCGACCGTTTCGGTGAGGCGGTAAGCCACGGAGGCGGCGGCCTCGTTGCCGTCCAGGGTGGCGAAGGGGGTGGCGGCGGATTTTGCAGTTTTCATAAGCAAGAGGAGGTGGAGTTTGATAATGGGATGTGGTGGCCGTTGCCAGGAGGCAGAGGCTCGACGAGAATCATCTGGGCCAGGTGCGAACTCAGAGCCAGGCGGGAATTACATACCAGGCAAATCAAGTTGGTTTGGCGGATGAGCAGCCGGACCACTTGTTCCTCGCCAAATCCGATTTCCCGCAGGCGCTGGGTCACGCGCGGCGGGGCGGAAAGCTGCTTGATGCGCACCGACGTGCCCGCCTCGACGCGGCTCAACGGGAAGGGGAGAGGCTTCGCACCCTGGAGGTGGCCGTCCGGCCCGGCGCGGTGCGGCCGCGGAGTTGTTTTCGCAAATGTTTTCATTGTTGCTTCATCTTCTCCAAGCAGCCTACAATGAGGTCTTCGCAGCCACTCCACATTTCTTGTGATTATAGGAGCATATTTTGGCTAGGGTGAAGGCACCGTCCCTGCCCGACGTAACCGAACTCAACAATAAATGTTCAACAATTCGCAATCCATGTGTAGTTACCTTTCCTAATGTGATCAATGCTGAGGGCAACATGAAAAGCGCAACACGCACCGGCAACGGTGGATCACCCGTGATCACGACGCCCGATTTGCAGCAGTTGGCGGCCGCCGGAAGGAGGCTCGCATGATGTTCGTCACGGGCATCAGTTTTAAGACCGCGCCGGTCGCTCTACGCGAGCAACTGGCCGTCAATCCCTTGCGTCTCATTGAGACTGCCACGCGCTTGAAGGAACAGGGAGGGCTGTCGGAATTGACCCTGCTTTCCACCTGCAACCGGGTGGAGTTGTACGGCGTGGCCGACGACGCAGAGGGCTTGGGCGATCTGCTGGGTTTGCTGGCGCGCGCCAAGGTGGATGTTTCCCCTTATGTCTATTTCCATACTGAGGAGGCCGCCGCCCGCCATCTTTTCGCGGTGGCCAGCGGGCTGGATTCGATGGTGCTGGGCGAAACGGAAATCACCGGCCAAATCAAGACCGCCTACGAGGCGGCGCGGGCCGCGAACCTGACCGGGCGGGTGCTCAATGCCGCCTTCCAGCGCGCCTTTCAAGTCGTCAAAGCCATCCGCACCGATACCCAAATCGGGCGCGGGCGCGACCTCGGTCGGCAGCGTCGCCGTGCAATTGGCGGAGAAAATTTTCGCCGGCGATTTTCACGACAAAACCGTTATGATCATCGGCGCGGGCAAAATGGGCGAAGCCTGCATCCGGCACCTGGTCAAAAAAGGCGTCCGTTCCATCATCGTGGCCAACCGCACCCTGGCCCACGCCCAGGAACTGGCCCAGGATTTCGGCGGGCGCGCGGTTAATTACATGGACGACGGCCTGGCGGTCATGCGCGAGGCCGATATCGTCGTCAGTTCCACCGGCTGCCCGGAAACCATTCTCGACCGCGCGGATGTCGAAGCGGTCATGCGCCAGCGGCCCAACCGCCCGTTGTTCCTCATCGATATCGCCGTGCCGCGGGACATCGCGGGCGAGGTGCAGGAAGTGGAAAATGTTTTTCTCTACAACATGGATGACCTGGAACAAGTTGGTGCGCGAAAACGTGCGCCTGCGGGAGCAGGAAGTCGTCCGCTGCCGCGAAATCATCGAGCAACACACCGCCGCCTTGACGGCCAAACTCAACGGCCCCTGCAGAAAGCCGGAGACGGCTCGGACTGAACCTCAAGCGGGCTGGGTCTTCCAGAACTCCATGGTTGATTATGCGAAATAATTTACAAATTTTGGCAGGCGGACACCAAAGGCTTTCGGGATTGGAACTGGCTGTCATGATCGACGCGACACGGCGCTACCGTGAGTCAAAACACCCACAAACACTCATTACAATACACCTTGGAAAGCCTTAACAAACAGCAAGTATGAACATAAAGAATCGAACCAAAATGGCGCAAACCTGTCTTTGGACAGTGGCGCTCGTCAGTATCGCCGCCACCTTGGCGTCGGGCGCAGGAACTCCTTCCGCCTACCTCCTCAACGCGCGGCTGGTGCCGCGGCCACTGACTGCCGGGGATGTCGCGACCTATGGCTTGCCAGCCAGCACCGAGTATTCGGGCGGATTATATACGCTTGGCATCGGCACGCCGGTCTATCTGGAGGTTGATGTGACGCTCAACGCGGCCTACTCCTCCACCATCACCAACATTACCTGGACCAACACGACGGCGCCAATCGGGTCCGCAGCCGTGGTGACTTCCAATACATTTCCCACGAATTTGCCCGTCTTCCTGCCGTCTGACCGCTTTGTCTATCAAGTGGCTCCGGTGGCGTCGGGACGCGCGGTGCTGCGCCCGGACCTGACGGGCCAGTACACGGTTACGGCCACGATTGCCACGACCATGGGCACGACCAACGTGAGCGTGAACCTTAACGCGGAAAAATACATGGGCGTCAGCGTGTGCGAGGCCTGCCACAGCGGCAGTCCCGCGCCTGACATCTATCCCTTTTGGGCCAACACGCTGCACGCGACCATGTTCACCCGGGGCATAGATGGGATTTTGTCGTCCCACTACAATTCCACCTGCATCAAGTGCCATACCGTCGGCTACGACACCAACGCCAGCTCGTTGGCGGACAATGGGTTTTACAGTGTCGCCCAAAAGGACAACTGGACCTTCCCCAGCGTGCTGGCGAGCACCAACTTTGCCGCCATGCCCGCGAATTTGCAAAACCTGGCCAACATTCAGTGCGAAAATTGCCACGGCCCAGGCTCTGACCACGCCTATGCCTTCGGCCAAACCAACACTCCCGGCTGGCCCCTGCTCGATGTTTCCTACAGTTCAGGCGTGTGCAACCAATGCCATGACGACGCGCCCGGCCATCCCCAAGGGACTCAGTGGTACGTCTCTGCTCATGCGGGCGGATTAAGCACCGCCGCGACCATTCCAACCGGCGCCGGCCACGATCAATGCGTGCAGTGCCACACCGCCAACGGTTTCATTACCGCGATGACGGATGCCGCCTCCACTAACACGGTCTTTGCGCCAACGAACACGGCTTATACTCCCATCGGCTGCCAGACTTGCCATGAGCCTCACGGCCAGACCGTCCCTTCCAACGACAGTCACCTGATTCGGAGTATGGCTTCGGTCAAATTCGGAAACGGCACGGTCATCACCAACGGCGGGGAGGGCAACCTGTGCATGAATTGCCATCATAGCCGCGATGGCTCGGCGGTCACCAACGTGGCCAATTATCCCAAAGGCCTCTTCACTTGGGCCGGGGGATCGAGCTTTGGCCCGCACGATGGTCCTCAAGGCGACATGCTCGAGGGCATCAACGCGATCACCTATGGACTGGTTCTCCCCAGTTCCGCCCACCGCTTCACCGTGAGCAACACTTGCGTCGGTTGCCACATGCAGACCCTGGCTTCCACCGATCCCGGTTTTCTCCTGGCCGGCGGCCACACCTTCGAGATGAGTTACAATGTCGTCACCAACGGCGTCACCAACAAGATCAGCAAAGTGAGCGTCTGCGCCCAATGCCACGGCCAGATCGCTTCCTTCGACTTCCCGGTGGAAGACTACAATGGCGACGGCGTCATTCAGGGCGTGCAAACCGAGGTTCAGAGCATGCTCAACCAATTGTCCACGTTGTTGCCCACCAAGGCTGGAGTCTTGGACGGCCTGGTCAAGAGCAGTCTTTCTCCCACGACCAACTGGACGACGGCGCAGTTGAATGCCGCCTACAACTGGCAGTTTGTTGCCAACGACGGCAGCCTGGGTGTCCACAATGCCCCCTTTGCCACCGGCCTGCTCAAGGCCTCCATCGCCAATCTGACCGGCACCTCCGTCCCCGGCGGCTTGCCTGATTCCTGGGTAATCCAATACTTCGGTTCCATCACCAACCCCAATGGCGCTCCCAACGCGGACCCGGCTGGCGACGGCATTCCGAACTGGCTGAAATACTGCCATGGGCCTTAATCCGCTGGTGGCGGGCCTGGCCGTCCCCAACGGGGTTGTGTATGCCGATGGCAACACCCTAGGCGGCAACAGCAGCAGCCAACAGCATCGAGATCTATACGGCGGCGCAGATCACCTGGAACACGGTGGCTGGCAAGAGCTATCAAATCCAGGCCGTCAGTTCCCTGAGCGGCGGATGGCAGAATATTGGAAACCCGATTGTGGCGACCAGTCACCGCCTCCATGAGCTACCTGACGCCGACACAAGGCACGGTGCAACAGTTCTTCCGCGTGGTAAGCACACCCTAATCAAGCGGACTCAAGACAACATGGCGGCTGGCCGCGGGGCCAGCCGCCCAATTACACAGAGAGAGAAAGAAGACTTATGAGCCAAACGACGACGGACCATGCGGGGACGACAGAGAAACGGCGCAAGGGCGCGGTCCTTCGCGGTTTGGCTCTGGGGCTGGCTTTTTTCGCGGCTGGAGCGGCTCTGAGCGCCTGGTGGTTCTTGCGCCCTCCGGCGGCGACGGAAAGTGTCGGGCCGCCCGCCCTTTCGGACGCCACCGTGGCGGTTCTGGGGAGCCTGGGCTCACCGGTTGAAATCCGGTTCTATTCATTGCTGGATCCCGTCAGCGTCGGCGACAGCGGGCGGGATTTCTCCGGGCGCGTGGACCAACTGCTTTCGCAATACGAGCAGGGGGCCGGGGGCAAAATCAAAATCACGCGTGTCAATTCGATGTCTGATTCCGACGCCAATGCCGCGGCGGCCGACGGCATCAAGCCATTCAATTTAGACAAAGGGAACGCCTGTTTCCTCGGCCTGGCGGTGGTCCGTGGCAACCAGAAGCAATCCATTCCTTTGCTGGCCCCCGAGTGGGAGGCCGCGCTGCAATCGGACCTCAGCCGCCTCATCGCGGGCCTCGACGCGCCGGCTCCTAATTTACAACCCACTGCCAAGCCCGATGTCGCTTCGCTCGCCGCCGTCAGACGCGCCTTTCCGAACCTGGAAACCGTCTCGGTCAAGGAAGGCTCGCAATTGCTGCGCGCCGCGGCGCTGGCTCCCTTTGCGAAAACCAAGCGGGAATTGGACGCCAGGTTGAAACAAGCAGAGCAACGATTTCTCGAGGCGCAAAGCGCCCTGTCCCAGGCCGGACAGGAGGCCGCGTTGAAGGACCTCCGGCAAATCCGCGACGATCAGGCCGAGTCGCTCAGGGAAATCGCGTTGCAGTCCAAAGCGCAAGTGGCGGCGCTGCAACTACTCAAGGGAGCGGCCCATTGACACAGGGCTTAGAGGGTCTCATGGTCTTGACACCGGGCCAAAGTTCGATTACTTCAAGTAATATAAGAACGATGCTGAATAAAGGTGTGGCTGCATTGTTGTTGGCGGCTTCGTTGGCCGCCAGCGCGCAGAACGTTCAACATTTGGCTACCACCAATGAGGGCGGCATGCCCGGCTTGCCGACGGTCACAGGCGTGGCCGTGCTCTCCAACGGCGTGAGCGTCACCTGGGACGGTCCGGCCGGCTACTATCAGCTCTTTGAGAAACCAAGCTTGCAGTCTTCCCGTTACCAGGCTTTGGGTTTGGACAACAACCTGGTCCGCCACGCCACGGTCAGCAAAACTCTTTCCAACGCCGTTTTTAGGGTTATCGGCCCGGCCCCCGCTTATGCGGGCGAGCGGGTGTGCGTGGAATGTCATTCGCCCGTCCTCAACACCGTGACGCACACCCTCCACGCGCAGGCCTTCAGCAAGGCCCGGTTTCACGCCGATGGGGGCCAGACCAACGCCTTGTGTCTGCGCTGCCACACCGTTGGCTTTGGCGTGCCCACGGGATTCATCAGCCTGGCCAAGACTCCGCAGTTGGCCGGCGTCCAATGCGAGAATTGCCACGGCCCGGCCGCCTATCACGCCGCCAATCCCGATGATCCCACCCTGGTGCCTCGCGTTGAAGTCGCCGCCACCGTCTGCGGCGGTTGCCATCGCGACGAGCGCCACCCGACCTTTGAAGAGTGGCAAAGCAGCGCCCATAGCGAGGTCATTTCCAAATTGAACCAGCCGGCCCGGATTGACCACTGCGGACGCTGTCACTCGGGGACGGTGCGCCTGGCTTTGATCGAGGGCCAGCCGCTCCCGGCGGGCGACGCCGAAATGGGCATCGAGTGCATTACCTGCCACTCTCCCCATCAGACCAACGCCTATCCGGCGCAACTGCGTTATCCGGTGGCCTCGACCAACAACTATTTCATGCCCACCAACGGCGCCTTTGCCACTTATTACAAAACCGGCATCAACGTGTGCGGCCAATGTCATAATGACAGGGGGGAATCCTGGAAGAACAACGACAGTGAGCCGCATCACTCCCTCCAATACAACATGCTCCTGGGCACCGTCGGAATCGGGTTTCCCACCCTGCCGGCTTACCAGCCGGGTTCGCATGCCCTGCGCATCACCAACCAATGTGTTGGATGCCACATGCAGAGAACGAACTTTGTCAGCGACGTCCGGCCGGCCAATACGGGGCATAGTTTCGAGGTGTATAAGTACGACCTCTGCCTCAACTGCCATGTCTCCCTCGAAACGGTCGATTTTTTGGTGACTTTTGTCACGGGCGCGGTTTCAAACGAGGTTCAACAGGTGGTAACCGATCTGGACTTTTGGGCGGCCAACACCACCAACCAGGCCGCCCAGGCGTTGTATGCCAAGTATGGCAACCTGGCTTGGGAATACACCTCCCCAGGCGGTCTCTCTTCAGGCGGCCCGGGGCCGAATGCCACCGAGCAGAAACTGATTCCGGAAAACATCCGCAAGGCCCGCTTCAATCTTTACGTGGTGCAGAACGACGGCAGTTTTGGCGTTCACAATCCTGAGTATGTCTCTGAGTTGATTAGCGAGGCGGAAGACTTGATTGCGGAGGAATTGGATCCGTAGCATAACAAGTTTATGACAAAGAAAAACCTCACCATCCTCCTGCGGCAGGCCCAAAGGCACGCCCCTGTGGCCGCGTTGATGGCGGTCGCGCTGGTCCTGGTGTTGGGCGTCATCTCATGCGGCACGGTTACCCGTTCGGTCGTGGTGCTGCCCGATGTTCCCGGGGCCAAATACATCGGCTCCAAGGAATGCGAACAGTGCCACGAGCAGCTTTACAAGGAGTTTGCCACCGCCGACCACGCCCGGCTGATGGCCCCCGGGACCAACGCCCTCAATGCGGGTTGCGAATCCTGTCACGGGCCTTGCAGCGTTCACTCCGATTCCGGCGGGGAAACCTTGCCGCCCTACACCTTTACCGCCGGCCGCTCGCGCACCGGCAGCTACGGGGCGCGCCTGGCCGCCGAGCCGGCGCGCTCCACCGAGACCATGTGCTATCAATGCCACGGCGACGTCCGCGGCCAGTTTTCTCTGCCCGTCCACCATCCGGTGCCGGAGGGACAGCCTTACCTGCACCGACTGCCATTCCCCGCACAAAGGCTCCATTTACGTTGGCGGGGGGACCTCGATCCTCTCCGCAAATGAAAGCTGCCTGCGGTGCCATGAAGCCCAGCGCGGGCCTTATGTCTTCGAGCACGAGGCCGTGCGCGAAGGTTGCACCATCTGCCACGCCCCCCACGGCTCCATCAACGCCAAATTATTGACAGTGCGCGACGCCAATCTTTGTTTGAAGTGCCACTTTCAACAGCAGAGCGGGGGCCAGCTCCTGATCGGCGGTGCCGATCACACCCTTCGCGTGCAACAAGGCACCTGCTGGACGGCCGGATGCCACGAGGCGGTGCATGGCTCGCGCGTCAGCCAATCATTGCGCTTTTGACCACAACAATACTCCACCCATGAAATCACCGCGCGCGATCCAAAAAGCCCCGCTCCAGTGGTTTTGGGCAGTGCTCCTCGGTCTGGCCGCCGCCGCGGGTCTGGCCGTGGCTGGCACCAACGCCCCGCCGCCGCTGACACCGGAGCAAATGTTCGAGGGCGGTACCAACACCTTCAATAACTGGGTTGATTTCTCGCTCGGCAACGCCTTTGTCAGCGGCGACAAAGCGCAATTCCAGCAGCAGCATCAAATACCCTCCGGCGTCTTCGGCGGCATCAGCGATTTCCATTATCAGTTGCCCATCGCTTCCAACACCACCATGACCGTGGACGGGCGCGGCATTGTGGACAATCACGACTACAAGCTGACTCTGGGCATCCAGCGCGAGAACGTCGGCTTCTTGCGCCTTTCCTACGGGGAATCGACGACCTGGTCCGACGGCGGCGGCGGCTTCTTCCCGCCCACGGGCCAATACTTTCAGGCCCCCAACAGCACCCTGGCGCTGGATCGCCAGCAGTTTTCGGTGGAAGCCGGATGGACGCCGGAAAAAGGGCCTAAGGTCACTTTCAAATACAACCATTCCTCCCGCGACGGCGACGAAAACTCCACCGACTGGGGGTTCGTGCATCCGCTGGCCAACGCCCCCGTGGGCAGCGCTCCGGCAAAGGGACTCAGCCCCGCGCTCGACGTCATCCACGAACACAACGACAGTTTTCAACTTGACGTCACCGATCACATCAAGTCCACGGACGTCGGCGGCGGTTTGCACTATGAGACTGGCAAGCTGGACGACGCGCTCCAAGTCATCAAATTCCCGGGCGAGTCGGTCCAGCAGCATCTCACCGACAACCAGGGCACGATCTACAGCCTGTTCGACGTTCACACCTTTTCCGAAACCTGGCTCAAGACGAATATCATGTTCTCCAGCGGCTTCGCCTATTCCCACGTGGGCAACGATTTCTCCGGCAGCCGCGTTTATGGCAATGACTTCGGTGTCGGCTACACCCCCAATGCCGCCAACTCTTTCGGTTACTACGGGCTGACCGGCTCTTCCGAGCTGGACGAGTATGTGTTTGACCTAAATCTGTTCTACAAGCCGGCGCCGCATTGCAGCGTCGTCCCCTCCCTCCGCTTTGATCGGGAGGATTGGACCGCCGCCAGCATCGGCTCGGAAACCCTTGGGGCGGACGCGCCCATGCCCTTCTCCTCCGACAGCCGCGAGGGCCTGACGGATGTGCGCGAGCGGCTGGACCTCAACTACAACGGCGTGACCAATTGGGCTTTCTACGGGCGCGGCGAATGGACCGAGATTGACGGGAATTTGAACCAGGACGGCGGCCTCGTTCCGCTGGGCGGAATCGGGGTTCTCCCCATACAGGAGATGACGACTGACCGCCGTTTCTTCCAGAAATACAGCGCGGGCGCCCGCTGGTACCCCACTCGCGGCGTGACGCTGGATGTGGGCGGTTATTACAAATTCAACCAATACCACTACGATAACAGCCAGGACACTCCGGCCGTCAGCACCATGTTGCTCTATCCGGGCTTTCTGGCCATGCAGGATTTTCAGACTTATGACGGCAACGTGCGCTTGACTCTTCGGCCCTGGCGCAACGTCACCGCCATCAGCCGCTACGAATACCAGCTTTCCACCATTCACACCGAGCCTGATTCGCAGTACGGCCTCGCCAATGTCGAATCCTCGACCATGAAGAGCCATGTCGTCGGGGAGGACGTGAGTTGGATCCCGTGGAGCCGCCTTTCCCTCCAGACCGGCTTTAATTACGTCTTGAGCGACACCCGCGCGCCGGCCTCCGATGTCGTCCAGGGCCTCCTCGACTCGCAAAACAACTATTGGGTGCTCAACTTCTCCTCGCTCCTGGCCCTGGATAACAAGACTGACCTCAATCTCAGCTACCTCTATTACGACTCCGGAGATTATGTCAACAATTCGCCTCTGGGCGTCCCCTACGGCGCCGACAGCCGGGAGCAGGCCGTGACCGCGACCTTGACCCGGCGCCTGAGCAAGAACCTCCGTCTTTCCGTCAAGTATGGTTATTTCCGCTACCACGACGCGGCCTTCGGCGGAAACCAGGATTTTGGAGCGAACCTCGTCTTCGCCACCCTGCGTTACCGGTTTTAGACGAATTCACCCTGAACAACGTGCAGTAACCTTAATCGAAAACAAAAACGTAATAATTCATCCTATGAAAATGCCAAAATTACTCCTCGCCACCTTGGTCCTCGCGGGCACCACCGCGGCCCTCTCGGCCGCCGATGCCACGGCCAATTGGGAAAAGCAGTGCCAGAAGTGCCACGGCGCCGATGGCAACGGTCAGACGCCGATGGGCAAGAAACTCGGCCTCAAAGACATGACCGATGCCAAGTACCAGGCCACCTTCACCGATGCCGATGCCACCAAAGCCATCAAGGAAGGCATCAAGGAAGGCGACAAAACAAAAATGAAACCCGCCGAAGGCCTGAGTGACGACGATATCAAGGCGCTCGTCGCGAAGGTCCGCGCCTTCAAGAAATAATCGCAACGCGTTCGGACGGGAACTGGAGGGTAACCTCCGGTTCCGTCCGCGCCGTCCGGGCCGGAGCCGCTGGAAGTCAGGCGGGGTCCGAACCACGTCATGACAACTAAAGCGAAGACCGGAATCACCCTGGCCGTTCTATGCGCGGCCTTCTCGGCGCTGGCCCTTGCCTTTGTCTCGGAGAAGGGTGCGTCGCGCCCGAGCCGGCCGTCCATCGCCCTGGTGGACACAAATTTCCTGGATACTTCCACCACCCGGCGGTCCTACGCGGACCTGGTGCGGGCCGGGGCGGACCTGTCGGATTTTGATTGCTACGTCTGTCATGATAAGAACAAGCCGCCGCCATTGCGCCTGGACACCAACCAGAATATCATCGTCGCCACCGAGCACTCCGACATCGTGATGGGGCACGGCAAGCATGGCCGCAACAATAATTGTTTCAACTGCCACAACGAAACCAATCTCGTCCTGCTCCAGTCCAGGGACGGACGGCAATTGAGCTTTGCCGACAGCCCCCAATTGTGCGGCAGTTGCCACGGCCCGACCTATCGCGATTGGGAGGCTGGCGCGCACGGCAGGATCAGCGGTTACTGGGATCGCGCCAAGGGCGCGTTTCAACGAAAAGCCTGCGTGAATTGCCACAACCCCCACTCACCTCCCTTTCCGGCGCGCAAGCCCGCGCCCGCCCCGCATCCGTTACGCGACATTGGCGCCCCAGCCGGTCCGCAAACTGGCCAGGAATAATATGGACAATACACCTTCTTCTCCACCCGGCCATCCAGCGCCGCCGGCCCATGCGATGGGACGCCGCAGCTTCCTGCGCACCTCCGCCGTGCTGACGACCGGCCTGGCCGCGCTGGCCGCCAGTCTGAAGCCGCTGCTGCACGTGAACGATTTTCCCACCATGCAGCGCTTCCTGCAAAAATACTACAAGGAGATGACGCCGCAGGACATGGCCAAGGTCTTGCAGCGGATCGAGGACGAAGTGCAGCACCAGTATGGTTTGCGTCCGCACGTCCGGGATCTGAAACCCATGGACGGCGTCGAATTCGTTTATTGCCTCAATTTGACCCGCTGCATCGGCTGCCGCAAGTGCGTCCACGCCTGCGTGGCCGAGAACAACGAGTCGCGCGATCCCGAGATTCAATACATTCGCGTGCTCCGGCTGCCCGACGGCTCGCTGGACATCGACAAAGCCGAGCACTTCTATGCGCCGGAGTCCGTGCCGGAAAAGGGCTATTTCTACATGCCCGTGCAATGCCAGCAATGCAAGAATCCCCCCTGCGTCAAAGTGTGCCCGGTTCATGCGACGTGGCAGGAAGCCGACGGCATCACCGTTATTGATTATGATTGGTGCATTGGCTGCCGCTATTGCGAAGCGGCCTGCCCTTACTGGGCGCGGCGGTTCAACTTCACCGAACCGTCCATTCCCAAGGAACGCCTCAATCCTGACATGGCTTATCTGGGCAATCGTCCGCGGCGCCAGGGCGTCATGGAGAAATGCCACTTTTGCATCCAGCGCACGCGCGTGGGCCGTTACCCCGCGTGCGTGGAAGTGTGCCCCGCCGGCGCCCGCAAGTTCGGCAACATTCTCGATCCCAACAGCGAGGTCTCCTACATCCTCAGAAGCAAACGGGTGTTCATTCAACTCAAGGAGGAAATGGGCACTTCGCCGCGGTTCTTTTACTACTTCGACGTATGATGCGCGCCATTCGGAACTATGTGCTTTTTCTCCGCCGTTGCGCCGGCATCGCCTTGGTGGGCGACTGGCGTTACTACGCCTGGATGGGACTTTTGAGCGTGATCTGCCTGCTGGGCCTCCACGCCTATTGCCGCCAATTGGCCCAGGGCCTCATTGTCACAGGCATGAGCGACGAGGTTTCGTGGGGCGTTTACATCGCCAACTTCACCTTTCTCGTGGGCGTGGCGGCGGCGGCGGTCATGATGGTTATTCCCGTTTATATCTATAAAAACGAGGATCTGCATGATTTGGTGATCTTCGGAGAACTCCTGGCGGTGGCGGCCATCCTCATGTGTCTGGCCTTTGTCACCGTGGACCTGGGGCGGCCGGACCGTTTTTGGCATTTGATCCCCGGCATTGGGCAATTCAATTTTCCCAAATCCATGCTCAGTTGGGACGTTATTGTGCTCAACGGCTACCTCCTGCTCAACGTCCACATTTGCGGCTATTTGCTTTACTGCCGCTATCGCAAGACCAAGCCGGGCAAGTGGTTCTACATTCCGTTCGTTTTCATCGCCATCGTCTGGGCTGTTTCCATCCACACCGTCACCGCCTTTCTCTATGTGGGCCTGGGCGGGCGTCCGTTTTGGAATTCTTCCATCGTGGGACCTCGTTTCCTGGCCTCCGCCTTTACCGCCGGACCGGCCCTGATCATCCTGGCCATGCAGGTCGTGCGCCGCGTGACCTCTTCCCCTTCCGCCGCCGAGGCCACGCCCGTCGCGGGCCGCCCGCCTTCAACCCTCTCCAAACGTCGCGCCGCCACTCTGGACGACTTCGCCCTGCTGTCGCGCGATCTTCTGGAAATGGACTCGGTCCCGCGCGAGACCCGGCAGCGCGTTCTGCCGATGGCGGAGGTCCTGGAAGTTCACCCCGGCGATGTTCTTTTGCGCCAGGGAGAAACCGTGGACAGGGCCTTTTTTATCTTGCGCGGCTCCGTGGTGGTGGTCAGGGAAGAGGCGGGGCGTTTTCGCGTCACGCGCACGGCCGGGCCGGGAGAACAGGTGGGGGAAGTCTCCGCGCTCAACGCCGCTCCGCGCACCGCCACGGCCCTGGCCGAAGAACCAAGCCTGGTTCTGAGCCTCTCCGCCGAGGCCTTGCGGCTGTTGATGAAATCTCCTCAAGTCAACAAAATCGTTCGCTCCCGCATGTCCGAGCGGCTCCTCATCACCGACCGCGCCCTCATGACCCTGCGCGGCATCGTGCAGGTTTCCATGCTCATCAACGTCTTCCTGCTCGTCAACGAAGTCTTCAAGGAATTCTATTCGGGCAACCTGCACGTCGTCTCGTCCAAATATCTTTTCGTCGGCCTCAAGAACCATCACGCGCTGGTGCCTTGGATATGGACCGCCATCGCCTTCAACCTGGTGGCCATGGTCTTGCTCCTGTTGCCCGTGAGCCGCAGACTCAAATGGCTCAACCTGACCTGCGTCCTGGCCATCGTTGGCATCTGGATCGAAAAAGGCATGGGCTTGGTCATCCCTGGCTTCATTCCCACGCCTCTTGGCGAAATGATGGAATACCGGCCTTCCCTCAACGAGACCCTGGTTTGCTTTGGCATCTGGTCCTTCGGCCTGCTCTGCTACACGATTTTCCTCCGCATGTCCGTGCCCATCCTCCAGGGCCGCTTGTCGAAAGAAAACGAAAACGCTCCGGCCTCGCTGCCCGGCTAACAACTCCTCCAGTGCCAACAACACTTACAGCCGAAGATGCCAGGCAATCCTTGAGCGCCCACGTGGCCGCCAGGGGCGCCGAGATATTTGCCAAGTACGGACCCGGCATAGGTTGGGACCAACTGCTCCGCGTCCTCGAAGACCGGGCCGCCGTCCGCTATCCCTGCCAGGTCGCCTTTGACTCCGCCCCGCTCCAGCAGGGGGAGTGCGCCTATGCCAGGCCCAATGGCGGCCAGCCGGAAGACGGATTCGTCGTGTGCCTCCATCCGCTCTTGCAGTCGGACTTGGAACGCGCGGCCCACTGGGTGTTCTACCATCTGGTTGTTGTCAACTACGGAGAGTTCGCCTCATCCGGGGACGCCGAGATTTTTGGCGCCGCGGCGCTGGGCCTTTCACGGGAACAATATTACCAGGGCCTTTGCGAAATGGCCGATGCGCTCCACAAAAAATGTTTCGCAAATGACAATTCCCGCGAAGCCAAAACTGTGCTGGAGCAGCCATGATTTAGTTGTGAACATGAAACAAAGAACAAGAGCCGCGAGAAATTCGCGCCGCTTTTAGAACGGATACGATGCCACGCTTTCTCAAAATGCCGCCGCAAATCATCCGCCTGGTGCTGCTCACCATTGGGATCGTGTGCGCTTATTTTACCGCGCGTTACTTCATGACGCCCCCTTCCTTTGGCCAATACGGCCATTACCGGGCCGATGCGCTCCAGGACATCGCGGCGCGGCAGCCCCTTTGGGCTGGAAAAAAGGCCTGCGTGGAATGCCATTCCGACCACGCGCAGAAGCTGGCCAAAGGCGAACACAAAGGCCTTTCCTGCGAAACTTGCCATGGCCCCGGCCGCACCCACGTTGAGAATCCGGCGGAAAAACTCCCCAAACTCAACGTCGCTTTGTGCGTGCGCTGCCATCAGGCCAGCCCCTCGCGTCCGCCATGGCTCCACCAAATCAACGTCCACAATCATTACACGGGAAATGTCTGCACCGAGTGCCATGTTCCCCATCAACCCAACGAGGTCCCATGAGTGATAATGTAACACGCCGCGGCGCCCTCAAGGGCCTGGCGGGAATGGTCGGCGGCTTGCTGGTCATGCCCGCCGCCCGCACCTGCAAAGCGGCCGTCCAGAACGGCCTGGCCTCCGCCCACGCCCCGGCCGGATACGACCCCCACCAACATAAATGGCTCATGGCCCTGGACGTGGACCGGTGCATCGGCTGCGGTTTATGTGTCGAAGCTTGCAGCAAGGAGAACGCCGTGCCTGAAGGCCACTGGCGCACCTGGATCGAGCGTTACGTCATCACCAAGCCCAAGCCGGGTTCCGGCGAAACTCGCGGCGAAACGCTGGTCGATTCACCCGATGGTGGGAAAGAGGGCTTCCCGGAGGAACTGGTGCCCAAGGAAGACATTCTCAAATCGTTTTTTGTCCCCAAACTCTGTAACCTTTGCGAGCACTCGCCCTGCACGCAGGTCTGCCCGGTCGGGGCCACGTTTGAAGCCCCGGACGGCGCGGTGCTGGTGGATAAGAGTTATTGCATCGGCTGCGGTTTTTGCATCCAAGCCTGCCCCTACGGATGCCGCTTCTTCAATCCCATAACCCACACCGCCGACAAATGCACGCTCTGCTACCACCGGATTACGCGCGGACTCAAGCCCGCCTGCGTGGAGATTTGCCCCTCCGGGGCGCGGATATTCGGCGATCTCAAACACCCCGTGCCTGACGATCCGCTGCAACGATTCATCGGCAGCAACAAAGTCGAGGAGTTAAAGAAGTATTTGGGCACCGGCCCGCGCGTGGCCTATGCGGGCCTGGATGAGGAGGTTCGATAATGGACGCCACTATTCTTACCAACGTCGTGGACGCGCTGCCGCAATTTCAGGGCTACGTTTACCCCAACGAACGGACCATTCACCCGCTCTGGAGCGTGCTCATCGTCGTCTATCCCTACGTCACCGGCTTGGTCGCGGGGGCTTTCATCATGGCGTCGCTGGTGCGGGTCTTCAAGGTTAAGGCCTTGGAACCCATTTATCGGCTGGCTCTCTTGACGGCGCTCGCTTTCATGCTCTGCGCCACCTTGCCCTTGCTCTGCCACCTCGGCCATCCGGAGCGGTGCTTCGAAATCATGATGACGCCCCACTTCAGTTCGCCCATGGCCATGTTCGGTTTTGTCTATGCCTGGTACCTCATGGCCGTGCTGCTGCTCGAACTTTGGTTTGACTACCGCCGCGACTTCGTCGAGTGGTCCAGGACCGAGTCCGGCCTGCGCGGCCTCATCTACCGCGCCTTCACTCTGGGAGTCACCGATATTTCCGAGCCGGCCTTGCGTCTGGATGCCCGCATGGGCCGGATCATCTCCGTCGTGGGCATTCCCTCGGCCTTTCTCCTGCACGGTTACGTCGGGTTCATTTTCGGCTCCATCAAAGCCAATCCGTGGTGGGGCAACGTGCTCATGCCCATCATTTTCATCCTCTCCGCCGTCGTCTCGGGCATGGCCTTGTGCGTCTTCGCCTACATGTTCCTGTGCTGGGCGCGCCGCGTCAAAGTGGACATGCGGTGCCTGGATTTGATGACCCGCTTTCTCTTCTACGCCGTGGTCATCGACGCCACCATTGAAGGGCTGGATTGGCTGCACCGTCTGTATTCGGCTGAGGAGGGGATTGACGTGTTGAGGTACGTCGCGACGAGCAAGCTCTTTTACACGCTGCTCATCGGCCAGGCCTGCATCGGCACGCTCGTCCCGTTTTTATTGCTTGGCTCCATGCAATTGTTCCGCAAGAAAGTCGCCGATTTGAATCGCCGCCGGATTTATTTCTCCAGCGCCGTCTTGCTGCTGGTGGGCGTGCTGGCGATGCGCTGGAACGTGGTCATTGGCGGCCAGCTCTTTTCCAAAAGCCTGCGTGGCTTCATGAGCTACAAGATGGAGTTTACAGGCTCGGAAGGCTGGTTTCTCTCCATCGTGCTGATCGCCCTTCCTTTTACTATTTTGACCGTGTTGGTCAAGTATTTTTTGGCCCGGGACCTCCCGACCATCGAGAACGTCGTCCCGGGCGCCGTGCGCTCTCAAGATTCGCCGGAGGCGCAGATCTGATCCGGGCGGGCGAAAATGATTTCCCGGCGGACTGGCGTTCGCCTCCGGGACACAAGGTGTGAAAGCACGAACGCCTAAAGGAAACATGAAAAAGAGCATTATTGTTGCAGCAGTCATCTCCGTCTTGGCGGCCGGCGCCGCGCGGGCCGAGGACGCCAAGGCGCTTTACGCCGGCCAATGCGCCAAGTGCCACGGCGAAGACGGCAAGGGCCAAACCAAAATGGGCAAGAAACTGGGCGCCAAGGACTACACCGACGCCAAAGTTCAGGACGCGTTGAAGGATGACGCGGCCGTCAAAGCCATCAAGGAAGGACTCAAACAGGGCGATTCAACCCTGATGAAGCCTGCCGAAGGCTTGACCGACGACCAAATCAAGGGATTAGTCGCTTACATGCGCACCTTCAAGAAATAGCGACGCCAATGGCTGTCATGAAGTGTTGGAGCAGGGTTGCTCCAACACTCCAGCAACCGACTTATGAAATCATCCGCGCCTGTTGGACCGGGTCGTCCGCCATCTCTGTTTCGCAACTGGGTTTCCCTGGCGGGGTTGGTGCTCATGGCCTCGAGCGTTTTTGCGTTTCTGCTCTTATTCTTTCTCGATGCCGTTGTCTATTCGTCCAATCCCTACGTCGGTATTTTGACCTTCCTCGTGGCGCCCATGTTTACGGCGGCGGGTCTGGTCATCTTTCTCTTTGGCGCCTGGCGCTGGCGCCGGCGGCTGGCCAAAGCCAGCGGCTCCGCCCCCTCCTTATACATCAATGTCGATCTCTCCCGCGCTCATGATCGGCGTATGCTGGCCTTTTTCATCCCGGCCAGCGCCGGTTTTCTCCTTCTGACGGCAATGGGCAGTTACCACACTTATCACTTTACCGAATCGGTCGAGTTTTGCGGAGAAACCTGCCACGGGGTAATGAAGCCGGAGTTGGTCAGCTATCGCCATTCGCCGCACGCGCGCGTGGCTTGCGCGGAATGCCACATCGGCAAGGGCGCCGAATGGTACGTGCGCTCCAAATTATCCGGCACCTACCAGGTTTACGCGACCCTGGCCCACAAATACCCCACTCCCATTCCCACGCCTGTCAAGAATTTGCGCCCCGCCCAGGAAACGTGCGAGCAATGCCATTGGCCCCAGGAATTTGTCGGCAACCTCGACCGCACCATCGCCTACTACCTGCCGGACCAAAGCAACACCCTCTATTCCGTTCGCTTGTTGCTCAAAGTCGGCGGCGGCGATCCTACCCACGGCCCGGTCGGCGGCATCCATTGGCACATGAACGTGGCCAACAAAATCGAATACATCGCCACCGATGAGGCGCGCCAAAAAATCCCCTGGGTGCGCATGACCGATCAGCAAGGCGTGGTGACCGAGTTCCGCTCGGCCGCCTTCACCAACGACGTCAGCCAGATGCCCAAGCGAACGATGGACTGCATGGATTGTCACAATCGCCCCGCCCACAAGCTCCAGGCCCCGGAAAGCGCCGTCAACCTGGCCATGTCCCTGGGTCAGATCAGCCCCGGCCTGCCTTACATCAAGACCAATGCCGAGGGCGTCTTGTGCCGCCCTTACAAGGATGAGGCCAGCGCCCTGCAAGGCATCGCCACCACCCTGGCCAACAACTATCCGCAGGACCCGCGCATCGGCCAGGCCATCGGCGCCGTGCAGCGCATTTACACCAATAATTTTTTCCCCGACATGAAGGCCGATTGGCGCGCCTACCCGGACAACATCGGCCACAAGGATTGGCCGGGCTGCTTCCGCTGCCACGACGGCAAACATGTCGCAACCGTCGGGAAAAGAACGATCAAAGCCAACGACTGCAACGCGTGTCATTTGATTCTGGCACAAGGCAGCGGTGAACAGATCAACCAACTCAGCCCGCAAGGTCTGAAGTTCTCGCATCCGATAGACGAATATGATCCCGCGTACCAATGCACTGACTGCCATAACGGCGGCTTGTAAGAAGCCCTTTCTTTACACTTTCACCCTTGCTTGCTGGCTCGCGCTGGCCGGCGCGCTCGCGGCCGCCCCCGTCTCCAATCAAGATTGTCTTGACTGCCACACCGACCCGACGACCTCCCGCTCCGTGCAAGGAAAGCTGACGCCCATGTCGCTTTTCCCCACCAACGTCTTTCAAACTTCCGTCCACGCCAAACTCCAATGCACCGATTGTCATAATACCGTCAAAGAGATGGTTCATCCCAGCGGCCTGCCGCCGGCCCAATGCGCCTCCTGCCACGAGTCGGAAGCCAAACTCTACGCCGAGAGCATTCACGGCATGAGCAAAGCCATGGGCGCCTCGGGAGCCGCCTCATGCGTCGATTGCCACGGCTCGCACGGCATCCAGCCGGTCAAAAGCGCCGACTCCCCCGTCTTCAAACTCAACCTGCCCCGCACCTGCGCCAAGTGCCACAGCAACTCCGGCATCACCGCCGAGTACCGCATGAAATATCCGCAAGTGGCGGACCAATACACCGAGAGCATTCATGGCCAGGCCTTGCTCAAAATGGGACTCATCGTCGCCCCTTCCTGCAACGACTGCCACGGAGTTCATGACATCAAGCGCAGCGTCGATCGCAGCGCGCCCATTAACCACGCCAATGTCGCCGCGACCTGCGGCAAATGTCACTTGGGCATCGAAAAAACCTACAACGCCAGCATCCACGGCCAGCTTCTGGCCAAAGGCGACCCCAGAGGCCCGGTCTGCACCGATTGCCATTCCGCTCATCAAATCGAAGAGCCGGACGGCAACAATTTCAAAGTCGCCAGCGACGAGCGTTGCGGCCGCTGTCACCAGGACCGCCTGGCGCATTACCGCGACACCTATCACGGCAAGGCCATGGTCCTGGGCCGGCCCAACGTCGCGCCGGAAGTGGCCGCCTGTTACGATTGCCACGGCCACCACGATGTCCTGCCGCCCTCCAATCCCGCCTCCCGCCTTTCCAAGGCCAACATCGTCGGCACCTGCCAGAAATGTCATCCCGGCGCCAATGCCCGCTTCACCGAATACATGCCTCACGCCGACCCGGAAGACGGCCAACATTTTCCCGCGCTGCACGTGGTCTTCGTCGCCATGACTGGGCTGCTCATTGGCGTCTTTGGGCTTTTCGGGGCGCACACCGGATTGTGGCTGATTCGCTCCGGTTACTTGTGGGCGCACGATTCCAAGACCTTTCGTGAAACCAAAATCAAAACCCAGCAGGGCGGCGAATGGTTCACGCGCTTTGCTCCCTACGAACGGTTCCTGCACTTCCTCGTCGTCACCAGCTTCCTGCTTCTCGTCGTCACCGGCATGCCCCTCAAATTTTCTTACACCCCTTGGGCCAAGGTGATTTTCCATGCCCTCGGCGGAGCCGAGGTCGCCCGCAGCCTCCATCATTTCGGAGCCTTGATCACCTTTCTCTACTTTGCTTTGCACCTTGGCCGCCTGCTGGCCAACGGCTGGAAAAAACGCGCCGCCCTCCTCGACCCGTCCACCGGCCGCTTCACCCTCCAGCGCGCCGTGGCCGTCTTTTTCGGCCCCGACTCCATGATTCCAACCTTGCAGGACTGGCGCGATTTTGTGGCCCACCAAAAGTGGTTTTTCGGCAAAGGCCCCAAACCCGAGTTTGATCGCTGGACCTACTGGGAAAAGTTCGACTACTTCGCCGTCTTTTGGGGCGTCTTCGCCATCGGGTTATCGGGCCTGGTCATGTGGTTCCCCGTCTTCTTCTCCCGCTTCCTGCCCGGGTGGATCATCAACATCGCCCTCATCGTCCACTCCGACGAAGCCCTGCTGGCCGCCGGCTTTATTTTCACCATCCATTTCTTCAACACCCATTTTCGTCTCGAAAAATTCCCCATGGACACCGTCATCTTTTCCGGCCGCATCTCCAAATCGGAAATGTTGCACGAGCGCAAGCGCTGGTATAACCGTCTCTTCGCCCAGGGCCAAATCGATCAAACCCGTGTGGTTGACGAATGGGAGCGTTGGAAAGGCATCGCCCGCTCCTTCGGCTACATCTTCTTCGGCCTCGGCGTCCTGCTGCTAATACTGATCATCTACGCCATGGCCACCCGCCTGACCCACTGAGGCGCGGGAAGGCGCATCCAAAGCATGAGCACCCGTCATCAAAATGAAAAGAAGTTCGGCCGGTGGGAGGAATTGCCCGAAGGCGGGCGGCGTTATCGTCTGGAGGTGACAGGCCGGCTTGGCTGGCAGGCGCGTTATTTAAAGGAAGTTGATGCCCGTGAAACAACGATTCGTTTCTGGCAGGAGATTTACGACGATCAAGGCAATCTGGTCGAAATCCATGAGAAATTCCCGGTGGATAAAGGCCACCAGAAAGCGTAGGATGCAGGCATGACGATCACAAGGCAAACTGTCGCGGACAAATTAGCCGCTTATCTTCACCACGACATTACTCTGGCGCAGTTGGTCGATTGGGCGGAGCGCGCGGTGATGGAGGGCGAACTGGCCGAGGGTGATGCTTCCACGCTTTCACATGTTATCGCCCGTTTGGGCGTGGCTGACGTCCGCGCCTTCGGGCTTGCCTGGGAAGATTGCGAAGAACTCCTCCGCAAACTTGGATTTTCTCCACGGGTGGAAATAATCGCGGTTTGACGCCGGCGGAAGCGCCAAACCATCGCCCGCCCGACTTTGGTGACGTCCAGTCGGCCACATCTTCTGCGGCATTGGCGTCCTGCTGCTAATCTTGATCATCTACGCCATGACCACCCGCCTCACCCACCAAAAAAACGCAGGCGGGACTTCCTGCCCGCCATAGCCTCGGCGACGGTGGGCCTCGGGCCCACTTCCGCTCGTGCAAGGTAGGGCGGAGCTGCCGCTCGCCCAAATTTCACTTTCCCTCACCAATGAATCTCATGGGAGGCGCGGCAACGCCCACCCTGCCATTGGCTGATCGGCACTTTGAATCGCGCATTACTAAAGTTCGCTCTCTTGGCAGGGCGGAATGGGCGGAAGGGTTCTCCGCGCGGAATTCAAGAAATCGGTAGAGCGAGACTTCGTCGAGCCCTGACTTCCACTTGTTGGCCTTGGCGGCATCATTGGCTGTCGTCAAATGACTCAAAAACGTGCTGACCTCCGCCGTCCCCGGATCGCGAGGATGCCGTTTGCCGTGAAAGAATATGAACCGTTTGATCCACTGCCAATACGCCTCCTCGGTGCGCAGGGAATAATGATGAAAGCGCATCACCTCCCACGCCTGCTCCCGCAACCGGGCCATGAGGTTGGGAAACAGTTGGTCGCCAGGTTGCGGTTTTTTCAAGCTACGAGTTTTGCATGCCGGCAGAGCTAAATAGTTGTGGACAAAAGGAAAGATCAAAATAAACCTACATTCATGGAAAAAATCGAGCCGCACGGTGCGGCAGAATAACAATGTTAGGCCACCTCGCGCTATGTTACAGATTATCGCCATAGTTTTCTTTGCAGCGGTGATTTTCGTTTTGGCGGACATGAACACGCGCAGGTTTATGCGGCGGTTCGTTGAGCGTGGTTGCGCTGGCTTTCGTTGGCGGCGATGTTTCCCCGCCGCATCGAAGTCGGAGATTCGTGAGTTTCTCGACATATTTATTGATGCGTTTGGTTTCAAGCAGAGATGGCGCCTGTGTTTCAGGCCCGAAGATCGCGTCATGGATGTTTATCGCACGCTTTATCCTCCGGGTCGTGCTTTGGCAGATGGCATGGAGTTGGAGAGTTTGGTCAAGGATTTGCAGAAGCGATACCGAGTTGATATTCTTGGTTTGTGGAGAGAGGACATCACACTTGCAGACTTATTTACACAGACTAGACGACCGGTGGCCTAACGAGTCGCCGGAGCCAACCGCCGTTGGCGCTTGCAGTTCCGCTATCGCGGTTCACGTCGCGAGTCGGCGGTGGTTCAGCTTTCTACGTTAGGCGGCATTACGCGCTATGCTTTCTATCACGCTTCAGATTGTTGAGTTCGTCAGCTTCATCGCGCTGCTGGTTTTGGTTTGGCACGCGAGCAAGCGACCACGCTGGCGCATTCGAGCGGTGGTTTATGGTTGGGCAGCATTTTTCCTTTTGTCAGTGTTTTGGTGCTTCTTGATGCCGGCACTTTTCAGGCGGCTCGGTTTCCATTTGCCGGTTGAGACATTTCCAGATGGCACGATTGCGATGGCTGCGTTGGTCTTTGGTTGGTTTTGGCCAGCACTCATCATCGGTATTAGCAGTTACCTTGAACGCCGAAAGAGAGGAGTTGACTATGTGGTCTAACAGGGATCATCAGGGCTGGCCAGCAGGGGGCATGTCTAAACTCAAATCTAACCACAGGAGTTTGCATTGATGAAAATACGGAAAATACAATCAAATGCCGCCGCATCCTCTGCGGTTTCCCGGCGCGGCTTTCTGACCACCAGCGCTTTCGCGGCCGGCGCCTTCACCCTTCTGCCCAGCCGCGTGTGGGCCGCGGACGGCGCGCCGCCCAGCGAAAAACTCAACATCGCCTGCATCGGCGTGGGCCGCATGGGCACGGGCAACCTGGAAAACCTCGCCGGCCAAAACATCGTCGCCCTGTGCGATGTGGACCACGACAACGCTGCCAAAACATTCCAAAAGTATCCCAAGGCCCGAATCTGGACCGATTACCGCGAAATGCTGGAAAAGCAAAAAGACATTGACGCCGTGGTCATCGCCACCCCCGACCACACTCACGCTGTGACCTCCATGGCCGCCATGAACGCCGGCAAGCACGTTTACTGCCAGAAACCCCTGACCCACGATGTCTTCGAAGCTCGCAAGCTGGCTGAAGCCGCCAAAGGTTCGCGGGTCACAACCCAGATGGGCAATCAAGGCCATTCCGGCGAGGGCATCCGCTCAATCTGTGAATGGATTTGGGACGGCGCCATCGGTGAGGTGCGAAAGGTCGATGCCTGGTGTGATCTCTCTTACTACCCCTGGGGCCACGCGTGGTGGAGTTCCAAATGGGGCCAGCGTCCAACCGACACCCCGGCCGTGCCTCCGGGATTGAACTGGGATTTGTGGTTGGGACCGGCCCGCGAACGCCCCTATCACCCCGCTTATCATCCCTGCGTGTGGCGGTCATGGTGGGATTTCGGCTGCGGCATGATGGGTGATCGCGGCGCTGCACACGCTCGATGCCGCCGTCTGGGCGCTCAAGTTGGGTTATCCCTCGCGCCTCAAGGCAAGCTGCTGCGGTCGCACGGACGAGGTCCATCCTCTCTCGGCGATTGTCACTTATGAATTTCCCGCGCGGGAAAATCTCCCGCCCGTGGAGCTGACCTGGTTGGAAGGGTTGCGCATCCCCTGGCCTGACGAATTGGATCCGGAGTCGGAGATGCCAAAAGAAGGCGGCCTTCTCTTCCACGGCGCCAAGGGCAAGATCATGGCTGGCGTTACCGGCAACCTCCCGCAGTTGCTGCCGGCCAGCCTGAACCACGACTACAAACGTCCGCCCAAGACCATTCCCCGGGTTCAAGGCCAGGCCCACGAAAAGGAATGGGTGCGTGCCTGCAAAGAGGGCCGCAAAGCCGTTTCCAACTTCGAATCCGCAGCCTTGCTCACCGAAATCTGCCTCTTGGGCAACATCGCCAAACGTGTTGACACGCCCATTGACTGGGACGGTCCGAACATGAAGGTCACCAATTCACCCGAAGCCAACCAGTACGTCCGCACCGAATACCGCAAGGGCTGGAGCCTTTGACCATGAGGAAAATTGTGCTCCGCCATCCCTCACGCAGCCTTCGATGCGAATGGACGGATCACGGATCACAAATTGGGCAACAGATAGGCTCCCGCAGAGGCGCAGAGAGCGCAGAGAAATAACAAACTCTTTTTTTATATTTATCCCTGCGAATCCACTTTTTCAACCGATTTAGAAAAAGCTGTATGCCATTGAAGATAAACAGCTTGCACCACAGATTCCCATTTCCATCTCTGCGCCCTCTGCGCCTCTGCGGGAGGAACAGGTTCCCTCCTGTCCAAGTTCAGATTCGTCTGCCCTGAATCTCGCCGTTGACAATATGGCCGTTTCCGCTACCGTATCCCTTCCTTAGATGAAATTGAGTTAATAGATTATGCCGAATACTAAATCAGCCGGGCGCCGGATGCGAAATAACGCGCGCAAACGTTTGCAAAATCAGAGTGTCAAATCCCGCCTGCACACTTTGGCCACCAATTACGCCAGCCTTCTGGGCGCGGGCAAAAAAGAGGACGCCGCCAAAGCTCTGCCGCAGCTCTCTTCCGCGCTGGACAAGGCCGCCAAAGCAGGCGTCATCCATCGCGCCAACGCCAGTCGCAACAAGTCGCGCCTGGCTGTGCGGTTGAACGCGGTCAAACCCGCCGCCGCTCCCGCCAGTTAAGCCGCGCCACGGGTGTCGGCAGCGCCGCCGGGCGGGTCGCGCCCCGCCTTGGCTCAATGGAACATGATCCATCCCTCCGCCATCATCAGTCCGGGCGCCCAATTGGATTCCTCGGTCGAAGTCGGCCCGTTCTCCGTCATTGACGGCCAGGTTTCCCTCGGACCGGGCTGCCGGGTCGGCCCCCACGTCTATCTGACCGGCCACACCGTCGCCGGGCCGGACAATGTCTTCCACGCCAACTGCGTCATCGGCGGCCCCCCGCAAGATGTCAAGTATAAAGATGAGCCGACCGGCCTCCGCATCGGCGCCCACAATCTCTTCCGCGAAGGCGTCACCGTGCATCGTTCCGCCAAAAAGGGCGAAGACACCGTCATCGGCTCGCACAATTTCCTCATGGTCAATTCCCACGTCGGCCACAACGCCCGCCTGGGCGACCACGTCATCGTGGCCAACGGCGCCTTGCTGGCGGGCCACGTGGAAGTGGAGGACGGGGTCTTCATTTCCGGCAATTGCCTGGTGCATCAATTCGTGCGCATCGGCGCCCTCGCCATCATGCAAGGCGGTTCGGCCGTCAGCCAGGACCTGCCGCCCTTCATGGTCGCGCGCGGCGGCAACAGCATCTGCGGTTTGAACACCATTGGCCTGCGCCGCGCCGGCCTCAGCCCCGCTGACCGCCTGGAATTAAAGCAACTCTACCAAATGCTCTTTCTCTCCGGCCGCAATCTTTCGGAGTCCCTGGCCGAGGGCCGAAAGCAATCCGTTTCCGCCTCCGCCAAACACCTGCTGGATTTCATCGCCGCCAGCAAACGCGGAGTCTGTCGTCATCGCGGCCTGGCCTACGGCGAGAGCGACCAGGGCGGCGCGGGCATTGACTAAGGCGCCCGCCCCGGTGCAAAATTTAGCAACTTTGATATTTTAACTCTCAACTTATTTGACCTATGGCCGCCAAAGCTGAAAAACCACCAGAATCCAAAATCCCCCCCACCCGCCAGCGTGACCTCGACGCCGCCATTTCCTCCATCACCAAAGCTTACGGTGAAGGCAGCATCATGCGCCTGGGCGACGCCCGGGCCAGAGTCGGCATCGAAGTCATTCCCACCGGGGCGCTCTCGGTGGACCTCGCCTTGGGTGTCGGCGGCGTTCCCCGCGGCCGCGTCGTCGAGATTTTCGGCCCGGAATCTTCCGGCAAGACCACTCTGATGTTGCACGTCGTCGCCAACGCCCAAAAAGCCGGCGGCTTGGCCGCCTTTATTGATGCCGAACACGCGCTGGACCCGGGCTACGCCAAGAGGCTCGGCGTCAATCTCGATGACCTCCTGGTTTCCCAGCCCGACAGCGGCGAGGAAGCCTTGAGCATCTGCGAAACCCTCGTCCGCTCCAACGCCCTGGACGTCGTCGTCGTGGATTCGGTCGCCGCGCTGGTGCCCAAGGCGGAATTGGAAGGGGAAATGGGCATGGCCACCATGGGCATGCAAGCGCGCTTGATGAGTCAGGCCCTGCGCAAGCTCACCGCCATCATCGCCAAGTCCAAGACCACCTGCATTTTCACCAATCAACTCCGCGAAAAAGTCGGCGTCATGTTCGGCAACCCGGAAACGACCCCCGGCGGCAAGGCCCTCAAGTTTTACGCCAGCATCCGCATCGACATCCGCCGCCGCGACACCTTGAAAGACGCCGCCGGCAACGCCATCGGCAACGCCGTCAAAGTCAAGATCGTCAAAAATAAAGTGGCCCCGCCCTTCGCCGAGGCCGAATTCGAAATCCTCTACAACCAGGGCATCAACAAGGAAGGCAGCATCCTCGACACCGGCGTCACCCACGGAGTCATCGACAAAAAAGGCGCGTGGTTGCAATTCGAGGGCGAGTTGGTTGGACAGGGCAAAGAGGCGGCGCGGCTGGCGCTGGTCGAGAAGCCTGAGCTGGCGCAGAAAATCGTCGCCGCCATCATGGCCAAACGCAACGGCGCCACCTCCGCCGCCGAAGCGCAGGAACCCGCGAAAAAATAGCTTGGAAATGGCCGATCGCTGTTCTTTCCCCCGATTCGGCTGCTGGTCGTGAGCCGGAATTCTTCACCTTCCCGGTAGATGGCAGAGCTGCTGTTCTGCCCTGAACTCTTGGACGGCGCGGCAGCGCCCTGCCGGCGACGTGAACAATCTTTTCTCACGCACCCGGCTAATCGATTGTATTATTGTGCCTTGACATAATCGTATTCGTGGTGGAAGTTCCGCCGTTCGTTCTGTAGCTGAACAATAAAAAAACGAGTCTATGAAAAAGCCAATACTATGCCTCGGCGCCGCCCTGATCTTGCTGGCTGGCAATGACGCCGCCTACTCCACCACTATCGTTTGGACCAACACCGCCGGCGGCAATTGGAACGACGCCTCCGGTTGGAACCCCAACCTAGTCCCCGGCGACTCCGATAACGCCCTCATCACCAACGCCGGCGCCTACCTTGTGACGCTCGATGTCAGTCCCGTCATCGCCGCGCTGACGTTGGGCGGAAGCAGTGGACAGCAGACGCTGGCGATGGGAGCCAACAGCCTGACGCTGACCAACGCCAGCTTTGTCAAGACCAATGGCGTTCTACAGTTGCAGGGCGGCCTGCTGGGCGGCGCGGGACCGCTGGCTGTCAATGGCACGATAAATTGGACCGGCGGCCGCATAGACACCAACACCGTGTTGACGGTGGCCAGCAATGGCTTGATCTTCGTGGATGCCGGCTTCAGCGAAGGCGCCCTCGATTTCTCGGGCGTTTTGACCAACGCCGGAACCATCGTCCTGACCAACGGCGGCATCCGCTGCATTGCTTTCAGCGGTTACAACGGCGGCTATGGTTTGCTGGTCAATGCCCCGGGCGGTTTGATTGACCTCCGGACTGGCTCGATCATCGCCTATTACAACGACAACAGCGGCATCGGCCTGCCGTCCGTCGCAAATCAGGGTACCATCCTCAAGTCCAGCGGAAGCGACACCACCCAGATTGACGCGCCGTTCTTCAATTCAGGCACGCTGGACGTGCAGTCGGGCATCGTCAACTTGAATGGTGGCGGCAGCGGCAGCGGCATTTATCAGGCCGAGCCTGGGGCAACTTTGGCCTATCCCGCCGACTACGAGGTGGACGGCACCATCGCGGGAGCGGGGACCAATTTGCTGGATGGCGGGCTTTTGACCTTCGATGGCAGCGTCACCGGTCAGTTTGTCTGGATCAGCGGGCGGATCAACCCCAACAGCGTCGGCAACGTGGCGGCCAATGGCTTGATGCTCGTGAATCCAGGCTCCACCGGCACTACTGTTGATTTCCAGGGCATATTGACCAATGCCGGAGTCATTGTCCTGACCAACGGCGGCATCCGCTGCATTGATTTCAGCGGTTACGGTGGCGGGTATGGTTTGCTGGTCAATGCCCCGGGTGGCTTGATTGACCTCCAGGCAGGCTCCATCATTGACTATTACAACGACAACAGCGGCATTGGCGTGCCGACCGTGATCAATAATGGAACCGTCCACAAATCGAGCGCCAGCGACACTACCCCGATCAACCCGCCGTTCTTCAATTCAGGCGCCCTGGACGTGCAGTCGGGAACCGTTAGTGTGAACGGCGGCGGCAGCGGCCACGGCACGTTTCTGGCTAGAGCCGGCTCCACGCTGGTATTCGGCAATGATTATGAAGTCGATAGCTCTCTTACCGGCGCGGGCACAAATCTCTTTACCGCTGGCTCCTTCATATTGAACGGCAGCTTGAACACATCCAATGCCGTCCTGACGGGCAGTGCGGTTTTGGCGGGCGCCACCGGTGTCATCGCCAGTCAACTCACTTGGAATGCCAGCGGCCGGATTGGCGCCAACGCCATGTTGACGGTCGCGGCGAATGCCTTGCTCTACGTGGATGCCGGCGTGGCTTCTGGTGCCGTCGATTTGTCAGGCGTGTTGACCAATGCCGGAACCATCGTCCTGACCAACGGCGGCATCCGCTGCATTGAATTCGGCGGCGAAGGCGGCGGCACTGGTTTGCTCGTTAATGCGCCGGGCGGATTGATTGACCTCCGCGATGGCTCGATCATCAGTTTTTACAACGACAACAGCGGCGTTGGCGTGCCCTCCGTCGTAAATCGGGGCATCGTCCGCAAATCCAGCGGCAGCGACACCTGCCAGATTGATCCGCCCTTCTATAACTCAGGATTGTTGGATGCGCAGACCGGGGTGATTAGTTTGGACGGCATTTATGATCTCACCGGTGGCACGCTCAATTTCGCCCTTAACAGCCTGACCGATTTCGGTCAAATCGCTCTCTCCGGCGCTGCCGTCCTGACCGGCGCCATGAGCGCCAATCTGAACAACGGTTATGTGCCCGCCACGGGCAGCTCGTTCCCTGTCCTGACTTACGGCTCGGAAACCGGCGCTTTCGCCAATACCAGCCTGCCCTCCCCGGACGCCTGGCAGACCAATTACGACAGCACGACATTTACCTTGACAGTGTTGAACGTCCGGCCCACTCTCCTGCCCATCACCGGCGGAACGGTCAACGAACTCAACCTCTTCACCACCACTGCCAGCGCGACGGATCCCGACGCCGGCCAGTCGCTGACCTTCGGCCTGGTCTCTCCACCCAGCGGCATGAGCAACAATCCAACGACGGGCGCTATCACTTGGACGCCGTCCCAGTTGCAAAGCCCCTCCACCAACACCATCACCGCGATTGTCACCGACAACGGCACGCCGCCCTTGACCGGCACCAACACCTTCACCGTCATTGTCCGGGAAGTGAACGTTGCGCCGTCCTTGCCAACCATTCTGACACAGACGGTCAATGAGTCGGCCTTGCTCACCGTCATCAACACCGCCACCAATTTCAACATCCACTCCACCAACTCCGGCTACAAACTGGTCAACCCGCCCAGCAACATGGTCATCAGCGCCAGTGGCATCATCACCTGGACCCCCGCCCCGAATCAGAGTCCAAGCACCAATACCATCACCACCGTGGTCACCAATTCCAATCCCTACGATCTGGTCAATCCACACTTGACTGCCACCAACAGCTTCACCGTCATCGTGTATGCCCCGACCCTTGCCGCCCTCGGCAATTTCACGGTCAATGCCGGGCAGACGATTACTTTCACCGCCTCCGCCACCGATAACGATCCCACCCGCGTGCTCACCTTCAGCCTCGTTGCCCCGCCCACCGGCGCGACCGTGGGCAGCGCCAACGGCCATTTCAACTGGCGTCCGGGAGTGGCCTTCGCCAACAGCACCAACGCCGTGCAAGTGAAGGTGACCGACAACAGCGCGCCCTCTGTCAGCGACAGCAAGTCCTTCACCGTCACCGTTAATCCGCTCGCGCCCGTCATCTTGACGCCGGTCAGTTACGCCAGCGGCCAATTCAAACTGTCCGTCAGCGGCGCCATCGGACCGGATTACATCATCATCACCACTGGCCGTCTGACGAATTGGATCGACTTGGCGACCAATCTCTCCCCCACCACGCCGTTCCTATACACGGACACCAATGCGCCGGCCAGCAACCGTTTCTACGGCGTGCGGCTGTCACCGTGACCCTTGGCGAATCGCATCAATATTGAGCGTTGAGGAAAAGTTTGAAGGCCGCTACCCTTTCGCGGTATTGATATGCTCGCTAAACGCGTCATCCCTTGTCTGGACGTGCATGACGGCCAGGTCACGCGCGGTGTCCAATTCGGCCGCGCCGAAGCCGGCGAACTGCGCAACGTCGGCGACCCCGTCCAATTAGCCATCCGCTACAACGAGCAGGGCGCCGACGAAATGGTCTTTTTCGACATCACCGCCACCGCTCACGGCCGCGCCACCATGATCGGCGTCATCGAGCGCGCCGCCGACCAATGTTTCATGCCCCTGACCGTCGGCGGCGGCATCCGCTCCGTCCAGGACATGCACGCCATGCTCCGCGCCGGCGCCGACAAAACCAGCATCAACTCCTCCGCCCTGGCCCTTCCCGACCTTATCCGCCAGGGCGCGGAAAAATTCGGCAGTCAATGTATTGTCGTCTCCATCGACGCCAGGAAAGTCGCGACCGACCGCTGGGAAGTTTTCTCGCACGGCGGCCGCAAGTCCACTGGCCGGGAAGCCGTCGCCTGGGCCACCGAAGCCGTCGGCTTGGGCGCGGGCGAGATCGTCTTAAACAGCATCGACGCCGACGGCACCAAGGCCGGTTTTGATTTGGAGATCACGCGGCGAATCAGCGAAGCCGTGGGCGTTCCGGTCGTGGCCAGCGGCGGCGCGGGCAAACTGGAACACATGGCCGCCGTATTGCTGGAGGGCAAAGCCGACGCCGTTCTGGCCGCGAGCATCTTTCACTTTGGCGAATACACCGTCAGCGACGTCAAAAAGTATCTCGCCTCCCGCAACATCCCCGTGCGCATCAGCGTGTCTTAATCTTAATCCTAATCCTAATCTTCCGGAAGGGCGGCCGCTGCCGCGCCGCCCAAATTTTCTAGAGATAATGCCCTGGCGACAGTCTCAGTCCCCGACGCTAAACTTCGCCCGTCCCACGCGCATCCGTTCCGCCTCGATGATTGCCTCCATGCGGCGCAAATCCTCCGCTATCGTCGTGCTAAGGATCAGATACTGGAACTTCGTCCATTGCCCGATCTCATGCCGCGCCACCCCCAGGCGTTTCTCCAGTTGCGCCGCGCAATCTGTCGCGCGCCGGCGCAACCTCTCCTCCAATTCCCGCAAAGTCGCCGGCGTCAGGAACACCGTCACCAGCGCGTGCTGCAAATCCGCGTCCGCCGCCGCGCGGGCGCAGACCGTGGCCGCCCCCTGCACGTCGATATTCAGCAGCACGTCCCGCCCCTGGCGCAATTTATCCAGCACCTCCGGCTTGGGCGTGCCGTAGCTCTGATCAAACACCCGCGCGTGTTCCAGAAACGACCCGGCCTCGACCCGCCGCGAAAACTCCTCTTCGCCCATGAAATAGTAATCCCGCCCGTCGATTTCCCCCGAGCGCGGCGGACGCGTGGTGCAGGTGATCGCCCGCGTCATTTCCGGGTGCCCGGCCAGCAACTGCTGGCACAGCGTGGTCTTGCCCCCGCCGGAGGGGGCTGAAATAACGATCAGCAACGGCCTCGTCGCCAAGGCTCGCAATGGTGGCGGCGCCGGGTTCATTCGACGTTTTGCACCTGTTCGCGGAATTTCTCCAACTCCGCCTTCAACTTCACCACCTCGCGCGAAATGTCCCCGTCGTTGGCTTTGGCTCCCAGCGTGTTGACCTCCCGGTTCATTTCCTGCGCCAGAAAATCCAGCGTCCGGCCCACCGGCTCCTTCGACTTGACGCAATCGTCGAACTGCTGGAAATGGCTTTCCAGCCGCGTCAATTCCTCCGAAATGTCCGAGCGGTCGGCGAAATAGAAGACCTCCTTGATCAGGCGTTCATCCTCCAGCGCCGGCGCCTCCAATCCCGCCGCCTTGATCCGGGCCAGCAACTGCTCCCGATACTTTTCCGTCGAGCGCGGCGCCAGGCGCTGCACCCGGCGCACTCCACCGCGCAGCCGGCCCGCGCGCGTGACCAAATCTTTGGCCAGCCACGCCCCTTCCCGTTCCCGCATTTTGAGCAGCACCTCCAGCGCCGTCTTCAGCGCCTTGCTAATGGCCGGCCACAATTCCTCCGCCGGCGTGATTTCCTCCGCCGGTTGCATCACCCCCGGCGCGCGCGCCAGCAAATCCATCGTAATGTCATCCGCCAGTTGCAGCGACTTGGCCAGCGCGCGCAGTTCCTTGGCGTAATGTTTGGCCAGGGTGGTGTTAATGAGCGTCTTGCCGCCCGCCCCGGCGTGGACCGAGACGCGCACCGTCAAACGTCCGCGCGCCACGCGGCGGTTGATTTCATCGCGCAACTGCGCCTCCAGCACCTCCCATTCGCGTGGTAAATTGACGGCAATTTCGGTCTGCTTGCGGTTGACCGAGCTGACCTCCACCGTCACTTTAAATCCGCCATGAGAGCACTCGCCCCGTCCATACCCCGTCATCGATTTCATTCTTGGCCCAGGATTTAGCCCGAACGCCGAGCCAGAAGCAATGTCATTCGAGTATGCTGGAAAAAGCCGGGTCGGCGCGCTGCGCACCGATATTGCCAATTCGGGGTTCGACAAGAATCGATGGGTGGTTTAATTTTACAATCACTGAACAGTGTCACAATTATAGGACCCTTTGGCCCGCCAGGTCGCTGGTTCGTCAACTCGACCACGAAAGCTAATGCAAAGTGAATCTCTTGCTTGAAGCATTGGCTGCGGCATTGTTCGCCGCCACGGGTGCGTTGTTGGGCCTTATGTTCTCGCGCCTGTCGAAACCATATTGGATGCTTGGCTATTTTATTCCGCTCACGCTGATTTTGATATACCGCGTTGCTCTTCTTTATCCGGCTTTGGCCTTCTTTCCGCCGGCTTCGTGGATGATGATTGGCCTGAGAAAATACGCGCTCCTCGGTTTCGTGATGACAATGGTTTTGACCACGCCGCTTTCGCGATTGCCACGAAAAAGGGAGCGTTTCCTTGTCGGCCTGCTGATGACGGTTTTAGTTTTCGTGAGGTCGGTTTGGCCCTTCCTTGCGCCTTTGGCAGACCGCCGGGAACTGGTGCATCTCCAAACGCGAGCCGACGCAGACGGAGTTTGTCGGCAAACCACCGGTTATACCTGCGGGCCTGCCTCAGCCGTGACCGGGTTGCGCAAACTTGGTTTGCCTGGCGACGAAGGAAAAATCGCCCTTCTTTCTTACACAAGTTCCACTACGGGAACTGAGCCGGACATTCTGGCTGATGCGTTGCAAAAGGAATATCGAAAGGAAGGCTTAATGGCCGAGTACCGAGCCTTCAAGAACATATCAGAATTAAGGCAAGCCGGGCTGACCCTTGCCGTCGTTAAATTCGGTTTTCTGGTGGACCATTTTGTCACGGTGCTTGAAGTCACGGACGCGGAGGTGATCGTGGGCGATCCACTGAACGGCCTGGACAGAATGAGCCACGACGACTTTCTCAAAAAGTGGCGCTTGTCCGGCATTGTGCTAAAGCGGCCATGACTGTCAGCAGAGTATGATCAAGGCCAAGGGGTCATGGCCACCGTTGTCGAAGCTAGTAGCAAGTTGCGTTTTTTTCGGAAAAGACGGCCAATCGGCCTTCCCACTCCTTGATTTCCACGGTAAATGCGCTTAGTTGCATGAGACTGTTTATGACTCCGCTTCCCTTGCATGAATTTCATCGCGCCGCCGGCGCGGTCTTTGCCGAAGTCAACGGGCAGGAAGTGGCCGCCCACTATGGCGATTGGCTGGCCGAATACGCCGCCTTGCGCGAGGGCGCCGGCCTCCTGGATCTGAGTTTTCGCGGACGCCTGTGCGTGCTCGGCGCCGACGCCCAACGCTTCCTCAACGGCCAGGTCACCAACAACGTGAAAGACTTGCAAATCGGCCAGGGCTGTTACGCCGCCTTGGTTTCCGCCAAGGGCAAATTGCACAGCGACCTCCATATCTACCGCCTGGAAAATGAAATGCTCCTCGATTTCGAGCCGGGCCTTTCGCCTTCGATCGTTCAACGCCTGGAAAAATTCATCATCGCCGAAGACGTGCAAGTAGTTGACGCCGCCCCGTCCTACGGTCTGTTGAGCGCCCAAGGCCCGCGCGCGGCGGAAGTGGTCGGTCGCCTTTTGCCCCGTTGCACCCTCCCAGTTCATCCTTCATCCCTCATCCTTCATCCTTTCCCCGTGACGTCATCGCGCAGAGTGCGAAGCCAGGGCCTGGATATCTTCCTGCCGGTCGCCGGCATGAAAGACGCCGCCGCCGGCTTGCTGGCCGCGGGCGCCCGGCTGTGCGGTTGGCAGGCCCTGGAAACCTCGCGCATCGAGGCCGGCCTGCCCCGTTTCGGCGCGGACATGGACGAGACGACTCTCGCGCCCGAAGCCCTGGACGCGCGCGCCATCAGTTACTCCAAGGGATGTTACATCGGCCAGGAAGTCATCGCGCGCATCCGCACTTACGGCAAGGTGGCCAAGTCCTTGCGCGCGCTCAAGCTTGGCGGCGGCGGCCAGGAAGCGCCGGCCAGCGGGACAAAACTCTTTCTCGGCGAAAAGGAAGTGGGCCACGTCACCAGCGCCACGTGGTCTCCCGCATTGCAGACGGTCATCGCGCTGGGTTACGTCCGGCGCGAAGCCAGCCAGACGGGCACTGAGTTGGAAGCGCACACCTCCGGTGGAAACATTCCCGCCCGCATCGTCGATCTGCCTTAATCTTAATCTTGATCCTAATCTTAATCTCTCCCTGAAGAATTTCGGGATTGAACTTTGAACCCTGAAAGGTAGCCTGCCCTTGCATGTTCGAGCCTAGTGAATTATTTGATCTGGCCCAAACCGCCCACGCGGCGGTTTTCGACGGCTGCAAATACGCCTGGGAGGCCCTGGCCAAAATCGCCCCTTACCTGGCCGCCAGCGGGCATCCGGATTTGCGCAACCGTTGCCAAGGCACCGCCTACATCGGCGAACGCGTTTCCATCGGCGAAGGCACCGTGCTCGAGGATGGCGTCATGATTCTCGGCCCGGCCCTCATCGGCAAAAACTGCCAGATCCGCCACAATGCCTACCTTCGCCAAAACGTCATCGTCGGCGACGATTGCGTGGTGGGCAACTCCACCGAAATCAAAAACTCCATCCTCTTCAACCAAGCCCAGGCGCCCCATTTCAATTACATCGGCGACTCCATCCTCGGCTTCCATGCGCATTTGGGGGCCGGCGTCAAAATCTCCAATTTCAAAGTCTTCCCCGGCAACATCAACGTCGAGATTGACGGCCAGCCCTTCGACAGCGGCCTGCGCAAATTCGGCGCCTTGCTGGGCGACCATTGCGAAATCGGCTGCAACGCCGTCCTCAGTCCGGGCAGCATCATCGGCCGCGCCTCCGTCGTCTATCCCAACGTGACCTGGCGCGGCATCTTGCCCGAGCGGATGATCGTCAAGAACAAAGCGGCGCAGGAGATCGCTCCCATCCGCCTGCGCGGCAACTGACCCGGAGGCGCTTCCATGATCAGCCTGGTTGAGCCTCAAACCGCCGGGTCCCCGCCCGGTCTGGTTTCGCAAATCGAGGAGATTTTCTCCCCGTCCGGCCTGCTCTCCAAATCGCGCAGCTTCGAATACCGCCCGCAGCAGCAGCAAATGGCCGTGGCCGTGGCCAGCGCGCTGGAGGCGGGCGAGAATCTCATTGTCGAGGCCGGCACCGGCGTGGGCAAGAGCCTGGCCTACTTGATTCCCTCCATTCTCTACGCCATGGCGCGGCGCAAGAAGGCCATCATCTCGACCCACACCATCAATTTGCAGGAGCAGCTCATTCTAAAAGACCTGCCCATGCTGGCCCATATCCTGCCGGTGAAATTCCATTTCACCATGCTCAAAGGCCGCCACAACTATCTCTGCACCCGGCGCCTGAGCAAGGTGCGCCAGCAAGGCGAACAGCTTTTCACCTCCACGGACATCCAGGAGTTGCAGCGCATTGAGGAATGGTCGCACAAGACCGAAGACGGCAGCCTCTCCGATTTTGAGATCGAACCGGCCCCCAACGTCTGGCAGCAGGTTTGCTCGGAACGCGGCTTGTGCAGCCCCAGGCAATGCGGGCACAGCTCGGACTTTGTCAAGAACGGCGGCCAGCCTTGCTTTTATCAGCGCGCCCGCGGCCAGATGCTGGCGGCCGACGTCCTGGTGCTCAATCACACCCTCTTCTTCACCCTCATGGGCGCCCAGGAGGAGGAACCCAAAGGCGGCGTCCTCTTGAAAAACGACTTTGTCATCTTCGACGAAGCCCACACGGTCGAACGCGTCGCTTCCAGCCACATTGGCATCGGCGTCACCCACGCCCAAGTCCGCTACGGATTGCAGCGCCTCTGGCACCCCAAAACGAAAAAGGGTCTCCTGGCCGTGCTGCGCCGCGGCAAGGAAAAATTGGTCGAAGACGCCTTGGGGGAGGCGGATGAATTCTTCGACGCCGTCGAGGAGGCTTGCGATAAGATTGCCGCCGCCCGCGAGCCTGGGCGGGCGGCCAAAAGGTGGTCCGAAGTGCGCGTCCGCCACTGTGACTTGGTCTCGGACAACCTGACGCTGTCCATCCAGCACGTGCGCGAGGAAGTCAGCGAGCTGATCAAGACCGTCAACGACAAAGACACCGCGCAGGAATTGACCGAGTGCAACCGGCGCCTGGAGGAATTGCGCGCCGAAATCGCCGTCTTTTTGAGCCAGGGCGCGCCGGAGCACGTCTATTGGGTGGAGAGGAGCGGAAAATTGCAGCGCAACCTCGCCCTCCATGCCGCCCCCATCCACGTCGCCGATTACCTGCGCGAACGCTTGTTCGAAACGGAAACTTCCGTCGTCATGACCAGCGCGACTTTGGCCGTGGCCGTGGCCCCGGAGCAGCCCAAGTCTCCAAAAGCCGCCGTCAAAGCCCCGCCGCTGCACTACTTCGCCAGTCAGGTCGGGGGCGAGGACGCCACTCTGGTCCAGGCCGGTTCACCCTTCGACTACGAGCGGCAAATGAAAATCTTCGTCGCCGCCAAAATGCCCGACCCGCGCGACCCCGCCTACCAATCCAGCCTCGTCCACTGGATCGAACATTTCGTCCGCTTGACGCATGGCAAGGCCTTCGTCCTTTTCACCAACTTCAAGCTCATGCTCGAGGTGGGCCGGCAGATGGAGCCGTTTTTCCAGCAATTGGGCGTCGAATGCTTCGTCCAGGGCACCGGCACCCCGCGTTCGCTCATGCTGGAAAAATTCAAGCTCGACGTCGATTCCGTCCTCTTCGGCGCCGAGAGCTTTTGGCAGGGGGTCGATGTGCCCGGGGAATCGCTTTCCAACGTCATCATCACCCGCCTCCCATTCGCCGTGCCGGACCACCCGCTGATCGAAGCGCGCATCGAAGCCATCGAGGCGCGCGGCGGCAATTCCTTCAAGGAATTCTCCCTGCCCGAGGCCATCTTGAAATTCCGCCAGGGCCTCGGCCGGTTAATCCGCTCCAAAACCGATACCGGCATCGTGGCCATCCTGGACAACCGGGTCCTGACCAAGCAATACGGCCAGGCCTTTCTAGCCTCGATCCCCAAGTGTCCGGTGGAAATCATATAACGGAACGGGTGTGATTAAAAGTGGGTGAGATTCATCATTCATTCTCCCAACGGGAGAAAATCATTCAGCCTGGGGTTGGCCCGATTCACAGAGGGACTACCCCAGGTCAGGCCCGTTCTCTGCCCTACCCGGAAACGGGTTGAATCCTTCTTAATTTCACCCGCTTTCAATCGCAACCCAAGGAATTGGGAGGACAAAACACCCCTTGACAAGTCTGCCCCAAGTGGGATAAAAACAAAGCCGCGCTCACGCGCCAGCCGCCGCCAACAACGACGACCACCCGAGCCAGCGGTTGGCGATGGGGCATTTAGAGGCGAAAGCCGGCGGTGAGCCGGACGGCTCAAAGACCGGGCCGGAAGCTCGAGACAATCAAACAAAATGCTGATGCAATCAGACACGAGAGATGGTATGAACAATGAAAACCGTCATAATTCTAGGACTGACCCGAATGGCGCTTAGATAAGGCGTAAATCATTGCAAATCAACGTGATGCGTGAGTGTCCAGAAATGACAAGAAGCCAGTGCAACCACGGACCGCCGAACGACGCCACGAGAGCGGTTTTTCGGCGTTTCCGAAGACACCGGAACGGGTGCGATGTAAGACGTTGTAAATCAGCATCTTAGAAACCACTCTCCTTATCTAAGCGCCATTCAGGACTGACCCCACGGCCTTTTCAAAAATCTGTCAAAAAAAGCTTGCAAAAACCCGGAATCAACCCAAAATCACCCATAGATTTTGGTACAGACCCAAGAAAGGCAACCGATGAGGCAGAGAATTTTTCAAGCAATCACCGCGATGGCAATGTTTTTTTCGCTAAATCCGATTGCGAGCGCAATTACGATACCGCCGCTTACCGACGAACTGACAGGCCAGCAAATTGGGGATGGCACTCGAAACCTCATTATTTGTATTCACGGTTGGAATCCGACGATAAAATTAGGGGGCATAACGCTTTCTCCTGCCCAAGCCAACGTGTATTCTGAACGATACGAATGGGATTGGCTTGTGTTTAATATGCGTCAAGCTTTGCCGGGAAATTCTTCGGATTCATGGTCCCTACTTTTATATCATTGGGAAACGGATGCAGATACGGGCTTTATTGACACTTTCGACACTTCTCCTGCTAACTATTATTGGCAAATCAACGTCAGCGGTTTAGCCAGAACCTTCCGAAAATCACTCTTGCCAACCCCCGTCAACAAGCCTAAACCCTACCCATGAAAAAGATCCTCCTGGTCCTCAGCCTCCTTATCTACGTCGGCAGTCTGGTATTTCTGGGTGTCAGGTGGAACGCTCGACATGCCCTCCTAGAACCGCAGTATGAATTCCGCACCGGCCTGGACGGCGCGGTCCTCTACCGGTGCGACCGCGCCAGTGGCCGCGCCTGGCAAGCCAATGGCCGCGACCTCCGCTGGCGCCCGCTCACCGAGTACGGTGAGCAAGTTCCCCTCGACTTCACCCCACTTCCCACTAACCACCCACCAATGGCCGCTAACCACTAACATGGCTAACCCCTTCCCCGAAAGCCCCGAAAAAGGGGTCAACCCATAACATGGTTCATTTTATGGGTCTTGATATTATAATATTTCGCACTGACAGTTAGTAATGTCGCGGCGGTCTGCACCCAACTTTCAACCTTCAACTTTTAACCTGCCAAACTCTCCCCTGTCGCCACGAGCGAGGATTTTGGGTTTTGGCGAGGCTTTGGCGAAGGCGCAGGTTTGGCAAACCCTCTAACTGAGCCGTAACGAAGCCAAACCCCCAAGAGACCGCTTCCTTACTTTCTCCAACCACATGGCTGCAGTTTTTCTGAAAATGCTCTTTTAGGGCCGGGGCGGCAGCAGGACGGTGACGCGGCCCGTATATTTGGCCAGCATCGGATGGGGGCGTTTTTTCTCGTCGTCGGTGTTCGTGTCCGTGGGCTGCTCTGACGTTTCAGCTTTCTGTGAGCTGGCTTCCCCGGCGGCGGAGTTCTGGCTGCCGGCGCTGGAGGTGGCGGCCGAGGCCAGGGCCGATTGCGCGCCGCCGCCGCTGACGTTCTGCGAAAGCGCGACGCCCGCGAAGGCGCCGCCAGCCACGTTGATGGAGCCGCCCGCGATGACAGTCCCGGTGATAGCGCCACCATTGGCGTTGAGCGAGGCCGTCCCTCCGGCCATATCGGTGACGTTGATAGACTCGCCGCGAATGGTGGAATTGCCGCTGGAGATGAACAACCCGGTAACCTTTCCGGTGGCCCGGGCATCGGTGTTGATGGCAATGATGCCCGTGTCGCCGGCTTCTATATTTCCCACGTATGTGACTTTGCCGGTGTTGGGATCCGTGGAACCGGCGCTCAGGGACACGGTCGGCAGGATGGAATTGTTCCCATTTTGAGGCTGCTGGGTGATGCCGCCGACAGCGGCTTCAATGTTTCCCTTCGGCGTGAGCACCGTGATGTTGCCCACGGCCAGGCTCGGCGGGGCATCGGGGAGAGTCGCGGCCAGAATGCCGCTGCCGGCAATGGGCTGTTGCGGCGTCTGAACGTCGCCAGTGAAAGGATTGACGACGACGACTTCGTTGACCTGGATTTGGGTGAGGTTGCCGGTTCCGGCGTTGACGTTGCCCGCCAGGGATTCAACAAAAATATTGCCGCCGTCGAAGGCGGCGATGCGGGAACCATCGATATTGATATTTCCCTGAGCGATGACGCTGATGTCGCTTTTGGCCGAAGACCATATTCCGTGAGGCGCATTGGGGTCCTGAAAAGGCAAATTGGCCAAGCCGGCATTGACCGCCCCGCCGACATTGATGTCCATGGCCCCGCCGTACCAGGAACTGATCTGGGAGGCGAACATATCCAGATCACCTGTCAAGTCTATGTTAATGGACGCGCCTTGTGAGGCGATCTTGGTCAGGTTGTGGTTTTTGAAGGGACCCACGGCGCTGACGCCTTCGGTCGCAACGCCCAGGTTCATGGACTGCGCCGTGATGTCCAACGCGCCCGGGCCGCCCAGCATGATGCCTTGGGGAGCGCTGGACAGGTTGATGGAATTTTGGCTGGCGGTGTAAAGTTTCTGGATGGCTGTATAAAGAGGGCTGGAGGGAGGGGCGAAGGTGACTGGCGTGGTGATGTAGTTGCCCTGGGCATTAACATTGGCTACGCCAAGGGTGTAGGTTTTTTCCTGAAGCGTGCCCAAAAGCAAAGATTCCGTGCCAGCATCCATAATTTGATTGTAACCCAGTTGTTGGGTGCCCGGCAGATAGAAAAGATTCAGGCTGGGGAAAGCGCGCCCGCATTGGGCGAACTAGGCCCGGAGCCAGGCACGACCGCGTTTTCAAGGAGTTGCAGGTAATCCGGCACGGCCCCCGGATAGAGAGGCGCGGGCAAGGGCAGGCCGGTGCTCAAGGAAACGAAAGCATACGTGTTCTGGTAAGAAATTCCTCCCGCGACGTGGAAGAAAGTCGTGTCGCCGCGGTGGAGATTCTGACCAGTGAAGCTGAGGTTGTTCATGCTCCCACCCACGGTGGCTTGGGTTGCCTTGGGACTGATGATGGACACGTTGTCAAGATCGCCGGCGATGTTCAAGACCACGGGCTGGCTATTGTTCAGTTGCACCGGCATGGCCGCGTGTTCGTTGGCAAAATCCGAAGCGGTCGCTTCCCCCTGCCCGACCCACCGGGTGGAGCCGCTATCGGACATGGCCAGCGCATGGTTGTTGCCCTCGAAACTACCCGGAGGAGGCGTTCCCGGCGCGTTGGCAGCAGTCCCCGCAGGGACGGTGGTGTTGATGGTTAGCTCGCCATCAGGGGAGGGGAAAAGGGTCACGTCGTTGCCCAAGGTCACACCGCCCGCTCCAGTGTTGATGGTCAGAGAGGGAGGATAAATGCACGGGACAAGGTCGCCGCTATTGCGCGGGAGGGCAGATCCCAACAAATTCACGGCGTTGCCGGCATCCAATGTGACCGAGGCCTCGCGGGAGTAGTTGAAGACGTTGTTCTGCAGCGCCGTTGCTCCGGTCCCCGCGTCATTGAGGGCGCCATTGGGGTTGCGGACCTCCTGGAGGTTGATGCTGCCATTGGGAGCGTTGACGACCCAACTGCCGGTGGCCAGGCTCAAAGCCAAAAGAGGGGCGGTGGCGGTGGTGAAGCCTGCATTGCCGTTTTCCGCCGTGATCGTGCTGGGCACTGCCACCCCGTTCACCTGGCTGTCGGCCGCAACATAATGGCCATAGACGCTGCCGCCCGCCGTGATGGTCACCACCCCGGGTTCCGGCCCGAACGCGCCCGACCCGGCGTCGGTGGCTCCAGTCGGCAGCAAGCTGGTGATATTGCCGCCGGCTGTGATGGTAACGTTTCCGCCCGCTCCCGTGCTGATGCCGCCCAAGGAACTACTGACGAAGCCAGGAAGCTCGCTATGCGCCAGATTGGGGTTGAAGTTGTAGCCGGTGGTATTATTGCCGGTATTGACGTTGCCGGTGACGGCATCGACGTTGATGCTGCCCCCGTTTAGGAGGAGGACGTTGTTGGCCGAGGAAACGCCGAGGGTGCGAATGGCGCCGGATCCTGGCGAGAAGGTGTTTCCATTCTGAGTTCCAATCAAAACGCTATTTCCCGCCATGACATTGATGTTGCCATTTTCGGCTTGTAAAACAGCGGTCCCGGATAGAGTGACGGTGCCGATGCCCGGCGTGACACAGGCGGGGGAATCAAGAGGGGCGTTCGGATTGAAATTGGCGCCTGCAATCAGATTGACACTCCAATTCTTTCCCACCTCAAGGTTGTTGTTGAGGGTGATGTTGTTGGCCGCTTGCAGCGTCAGGGTGGCCGCGCTCGAGATGTCCGGCACAGTCCAAGACGAGGAAAGTGTGATATTCCCCGAAGCTTGCAGCAGAATCTGGGAAAAGGAGTTCAGAGAATTGGGGTTCAAAGTCAAGGTTCCGGTGCCAGGTAAATTATCGTTGACCGTGCCCGAACTGGCGGACGAACCCGTGGTGCTGAGGGTGATATTCATGGGGTCGATGATCAGCTTGCCGCCCGTCCAACCGGCCTCGGCGTGGCCGTTGATCTGGGACTGGATGGCGTTGAGCTGGGTGGCGGAAATTTCAAGCTGGCCGCCCGCGCCTCCCTGCGCGCCACCGGAAACATCGATGACGGATGTCGCCGCGTCGCTGAACGCATCGCCGGATTTGATCGTGACCTTTCCACCCGCGCTTGCGCCTTGAGTATCGCCCTTGGCCGAAATGGTGGAAACGGCCCCGAAAGTCACACTGTCGCTGGCCACGACTTCAATGAATCCGTTTTGCTCGCGGACGGAATTGGCCTGGATCAGCCCTCCTTGATTGACGACCTGGGCGTTGAGGGCGATTGTGCCGGCGTCGGCAATCAACTTGCCGGAATTATCCACCGAGCCTTGCGGCAGGGTGACCTCGGCGCTGAAGCCGCGCCCATCCGCGCGCGTGGACATGAGAACTTGCTCCCCGGCGCAGAGGCCGATGCTCCCGCCCGGCGCGGTAATACTGCCGTGGTTTTCAATATCGTGGCTGATGAGGAAGACCGAGCCGGCAGGGCCGCCGTTGATTTCCCCATAATTGATGATGCTGGCGGTCGGCGGCGGGGCGGTGAACACCCATGCGCCGCCTCCGAACACATCCAGCGGAACAGCCGGCGTGGTGGTCATGACCAACCCGGCGGCGTTGATCACCGCGTTGCCGCCGATGAAGAAGCCGGATTGATTCTGCAGCACCACAAGGCCGTTGGCGTCGAGGTGCCCGAGAATCTGCGTGGGATTGGGATCGGTGATATGGTTCCACACCACCGAGGTGGCGGAGGGCTGGACAAAAACCGTGGACTGGCCCGCGCCGATGTTGAAGCTCGACCAATTGATGACCGAATTGCCGCCGGTCTGAATCGTTAATTTCGAGCCTTGGCTGGAAAAGGTGGCGGATCCTTGCGTGACGACCGGATGAGAAGGATTCGCCGCCGCAGGCCAAGGCGACAGGACAGCCGAAATCGCCAGGAGCAGGGCGCCGCCAGACTTCAACGTCAAGTGTAATGGTTTGCTCATAGTATATCAAAACTGGGCGACCAGCGAAAATGCGATAAACACATGGAAGGCTTCCGTCGTCGGAGTGTTAAACAAAGGCCAGGCGAAGGAGAGCATCCCGCTGAAATGGGACCCAAGCGAAGCCCCGCCGGCGAAACCCATCCCCGCCAAGGGAGTAACCGGAGTGCGACCCTGGGCATCCAGGAGATACAGGTTGGCGTAATCCATAAAAATCGAACTGCGCACCAGCAGAGGTGTGCTTGTGCCCTGGCCGGCGAAGCCAATCCGGTAGGGCGGCAATTTGAGTTCCGAAGTCACACGCCAGCCGGAGTCGCCGAAGACCTCGCCTTCGTGGTAGCCGCGGACGCCGGCAATACCGCCGCCGCCAAACTGCTCGTTGCTGATCAACGGTTCGCTGGCCCACTGCCCATCGGCCCGCAAATCCAGCCTCCAATCGCCCGGCAGCGCCTGACTGCGGCTGAGGTTGGCCGTGATAATATGCCAGAAGCCGCTGGCGTGAGTGGATCCGGCGATGTTGTCCAACTCCTCCCGCGTGCCGGAGAACCAAAAATTGGGGCTGTAATTAAAACCGAGTCCCGTGGTTCCCGAGCGGTCATCGCGGCTGGCATCCCAGTGCAGCGTCAGCGGGAAATAGGCCAGCACTTGGCTGGTGGTCGGGACGGGAGAAGGAACCGTGTTGACGCGCGTAAAATTGCTGCCGGAGGTTGAAGTCAAGTTCTCGGTGAAAATGAAATTATTGGTCTCGAAGCTCACCGTCTTGTAATCCTTGAAGTCCATCCCCACTTGGAAGTGGGAGCGAAAACCGGCCCAGTCGGGCGTAGGCTGGGTGATTCGAAATCCCAAGGCGTTGTTGTAGGTCAAATCCTGCTTGACGACTTCCTGGGCGATACTGCTGCCGTTGGTGCCGGCAAAGAGTGACTTGGGCGCGCCGGTCAGCACACCGGTGTCGATGGTCGAACCGCTGGCATAGACGTTCAATTCCGGCGCGCCCGAGGCGGGCGGCAGAACGAATTTCCGCGTCGCTTCGTTATAGCCAAACTTGGTCGCGTTGCGGGCTGTTTCCTCCGCGATCGAGTCGGGTGCGCCCAAAGGCAGGCGGTAAAAGCCGCTGTAGTTGGCCACCAGCGGGCGGTCGTAGAAGTTCCAGTTTCCTTTTTTGTATTCTTCCTCGGAAAAGGTGTATTGCAGGCCCATCGCATGGTCCAATTGCCACAGATCGTCATAGGCGGCGGAGGTGGCCAGCCGCAAATCCGGCGTCCCGGGGGTGCTCTGATTGTTGGCCTCGACCTTGGCATGCATGGGCAATCGATCCTTGACCCGCAGCATCAGCGTGGTGGTGTTGGAGTCCGGGCCGGGATGGATTTCTGGATAAATCTGCCGATCCTGATTGGCGTTGGCCAAATCCAACTGCGGCTGGAGCAATTTGCTGTTCAGAAACATGTTCGTCTTCAGCCCGGGCAAGGCCCGCATGACGTTGTTGGAACTATAATAACGATTGCCGGTCACCACGATCTCAGCCAGGCGCCCTTCAAAGACACGGATCCTGAAAACGCCATTGGTCAGCCGCTGTTGCGGAATGGTGACGCTGACAGTGTCGTAGCCGCGGTTGTGGTATTCCAACTGCAACTCCTTCACGGCGACGGCGACGTCCTGGAAGGTGACATTAGTCCCTGTATGGTTGGTGAGGGCGCTGTCAATGACTTTCTCCGACAGCAGCGTGTTGCCTTCAACCTGATACTTATCCACCAGAAAATGAGGTGGTTTGTTTGCCGCCGGGCTGTTGGGGGCAGGCGCATTTGTTTCGGCCGCGATCGCCGTCAGACAAAAGCTGGCGGCGAGGGCACAAAGCGCCGAGACGCGTTTGCATAAGCAGAAACGCGGCCTTGCTGGCATCAAGTCTGGCAGATACATGGCGGACATTTAGTGATGATGGCGCGTGGCCGGACGCGAAGTGAGCTGCCGCCGCCACTGTCCCGGACTGACCCCGATATGCCTTTTGAACAACTCACTGAACAGGCTGCTGGATTGGTATCCGCTTTCCAGGGCCACCTCGACCACTTTGGCGTTGGAGTTGGCCAGCAATTCGCACGCTTTGGCCAGGCGCAACTCAATCTGCTTCTCCCGAAACGAAGCGCCCAACTCCTGCCGGAACAAACGGTTGAAGTGCCGCGGGCTGCAAGACATCATCGGAGCCAGATCCGAGACCGACAACTCCACGATTTCGGATGCCGGCATTTGATTCATGATCTGCCGAAACCGTTCCCGCCCATCCATCCAAGGCGCGGGCGCGGTGGTGTCCTGCTCGATTTCCCGCTCGAACAAGTCCATGAAAAGTTGCAGCAGGCGCAACCGCATCGAAGAAGTGGCGGCGCCGGAGTTGGTGCTGATGCTCTTGCACCGCTCTGAGATCGGGCTGCCGGGGGAAAATACGCGCGCGGCCAGACTCTTCTGGTCGGCGGCCTGCTTGAGAAAGTGCTGCTCGCGCACACTGAGCAGCCCAAGCAACTTCCCGGTTTCCACGCCAAAATAGGTGATCGCCACCTCGCTCAACTGGCTGGCGCGCAAAACACCGCGCGTTTGCGAGGAAAACACCAGGGTGGCGCCCGCCGGGATCTCCCGTGTGCCGCTCTGCTCCTGCCAATAGCTGATCCCGCACCCAACGTGCGCCACGCACCAACCGCGGCAATGAGGCTGCCATTCTCCGCCCTTTGCCAACTTCATTTCGTTGACCACCAAATGTGTCTCAAAAAAGGTTCGCGCCTTCATATTCGATAAGTTTCTCCCAAGGCTGTGACGCTCCGGTGACGGATTTGTTACATTCCTGGAACGAACTATCCCCCTCATATTGACATCGCGTTTCAGGGGGCCTGGGTCGCCAGGCCGATCTTGGTGATCTCCAATTGCTGCAGCGCGTCCAGCACCTTGATCACGTTCTGGTAAGCCACGTCGTCGGCGCCTTTGACCACTATCTTGGGGTCAGGGTCCGACGCCTTGAGACTGCGCAATCTCTCCATGAGTTGGCCGTCGGGAACGGCTGACTCATTGAGAAACACCTGTCCTTTATCGTCGATGACGATGCGGTTGATCTTGGGCTTGGGGGCGGCGGGATCAGCCGGCGGCGGTTTGCCTGAAGGCAAGGCCATCTCCAGACTATTAACCATCTGCGGAGTGGTAATGATGAAGATAACCAGCAACACAAACACCAAGTCGAGCAACGGAGTGATGTTCAACTCGTTCATGGTGCTGTGCCCGCGCCGGGATGTTTTCTTCATGGCTTATTGGACGGCGATGGGTTCCGACTCCACGACATCGAAACGAACCACGACATGCGCGGGGAAATGGGCGGGTGGCGGACGATCCATGCTCTTGGCGTTGGCCAGGGCATGGCGCACGGAATCGTCCCAACGCTTGTTGCCGGAGCCTTTCTTCCAAACCGGGTTTTCAATCTTGCCGGAGGCACTAACCGATACCTCCACTTCCGCCACAAAGGCATGGTCGTCAAAATCTTCCGGGCGGTCCCAATGGGAGCGCAACGAGTACTCAACCAAGCCTTTGTAGATTTGCACCGGGTCGGAAGTGGATTCCACCATTGCGCCGCCATCGAATACCAACAAAGGCACGTCCACCGAGGGAGGGGCGGCGACTGGCGGGGCAAACGCCGCCGAAGGCGGCGGAGCTTGCGGCGCGGCTCTTTGCTCTTGCATCTTTGGAGCTTCGGCGAGCTTGGGCGCTTCCACTTTGGGCAGATCTGCCTTGGGTTTTTCCGGCTCTTTGGGTTTTTCCGGCGGCTTCTCCTTGACCATTTCGACGGCGATTCTCCTGACCGTTTTGCCCAGCAATCCCTCGCGCGCCGCGAAATAAGTCAGCGTCAGCACGATAATGCTGTGAAAAACGAACGAGAAAAGCAGATTCACCTTGGTCGAATTGCGGACTTTTCTTTTTTGTGTTTGCGGAATCATATCGGTAATCCTCCGGTTTATTTTTTATCGGCCGCCTCGGTGGCCAGTTCCACCTTGGCGACATTGGCTTGCTGACACGCATCAAGCACGGCACGAATTTGACTGTACTTGGTCTTGCCGTCGCCACGAATAATCACGCTCAGGTCGAGATCGTCCATGCGCAATCCGACCAGTTTTTCCCGCAACCCGGCGACATCCACCGCCGCCTTGTTGATCCAGACCTTTCCGTCGGCCTGGACCGTGATGTAGTTCGCCTTGCGTGGCGGGTCCTTCTGGTGTTTGGAGGCGTTGGGGAGTTTGAGATCCAAATCGTTGACGATGGGGGTGGTGGTAATGATGAAAATGACCAGCAACACGAACGCCAGATCCAGCAGCGGAGTGATGTTCAACTCCGTCAGGGAATGATGCGCTGTATGCGAGCACTTTTTCATGACGTTCTGTCCGGTCAAACGCGGCCGGCAAGCTTGAGCGTTTCCACCGGCGCCCCGTTCGCTTTCAAGGCGCTGACAATGTGCGCGGCCAGCATTTCATTGGCTTCCCTGATCTCATCCGAAAGCGGGCGGTTGTCCACGTAGCGATGTTCGATCTGGTTGGCGTAGCGGCTGGCAAAGCCATCCAACTCCTGCGTAATGGCGCGGATGGTGGTGACCATGAAGTTGTAGCTGAACATCGCCGGTATCGCCACCAGCAGGCCGATGACCGTGCAGATCAAAGCTCCCGCCACGCCCGGCGCCATCGCCGTCAAACTGGCCGAGCCGGCGTTGGCAATGCCCGCAAAGGTTTCCATCACCCCCCAAACCGTCCCCAGCAAACCGATGAACGGCCCGCCCGCCACCGCCGTCGATAACACGATCATCCCTTTCTCCAACGCCATCGCTTCCGCCGACGCCCTCTCCTCCATGACCACCTTGACCGCCTCGAAGGAAGCAGGTACTGATGCGGGTGTTCGAACGGGCAAAAGCTTCCGTGTCGCCGTGGCCAAGCTTGGCATCGGAGGCGCGGTCCGCGCGGGCTTTGACCTGGACCGGATAGTTTTTCAAATGGTAATCCAATTCGTCGGCGCCGCGGATGTAGAGATTGTAGGCCGGAGCGCCCTCGAAGATTTCCTCCTTGCGCTTGATGTCCAGCGGATCGCGCGTGGCTTCGTAGGCGGCGAAGAACTTCTTGGCCCATTTTCGCGCGATGGTCAGTTGGCGGGCCTTGGTGATGATGATCGTCCAACTGAAGAGCGAGAGCACCAGCAGCGCCGACATGGTGATTTTGCCCTCGGGCGTCGCCATCTTGATCGCGAATTCCATCGCGTTGGCGGCCAGAACTGGGGTGACGTGAAATGGAATCATGATTAAGTGGATAATTTTGGAGCAAGCCAGCCGCTTGGCCGGGACAAAAGCACAAACCGTCCGCCGCCCCTGGTTTGACTTCCCGCCAAACCGGACAGGCGCCTGACGTGCGATGAAAACCGCTTTACTAATAGTGCGTAACGCATCGTGGCCAGACTACCACGCGACGTGTTACGAACATTTGACGAGAATGAAACAATCGTGTGACATCGCAATCAGGCCCGATGTTACCGTTTCGGGGTAGCGCGCGCGCCCTCGCGTGCCGCGGGTCGCGCCTCGCGCCCCGCATCCGAAACCCTCCAAAATTTAGCTGCCTCTACCCCGGTGTTCGCCATTCATTCTCCCAACGGGAGAAAATCATTCAGCCTGGGGTTGCCCGATTCCCAGAGGGACTACCCCAGGTCAGGCCCATTATCTACCCCTACCCGGAAAGGGTTGAAGCCTTCTTTCATCTCACCAACTTCTAATCGCAACCAACACCACCTCAAAAAGTGAAATACACCTTCGGGAGGTATGGGACAAAACTCTTCACCTTCCTTGGTAGGGCAGAGCTGCCGCGCCGCCCTGCCGGCGGCATGAAGAATTTTGTCTCACACCCACCTGCGGCCCACTTCATCGCCTCAGCAGTGCTGAGGGTCGTTGCGGGGTCACGTTGCGGGGTCAAACCATACTAATGGCTTGTCTTAGAGTTTGCTGACCATTCGGGTCAAACCGTAGTTTTGACCATTTCAGGCTGGTCTTAAGGGGTCTCGGGATCACCCATTCTATTTCCGATTGATGATGAGCGCATGAAGTTTGGACGCATGAGGAGTGGCGTAAATTCCTGCCAGGTCATCGCCGAAACGATCCAATCTGAACCACAAGAAACAGGCTGGCCGGAACCGCGAAAAACAGGGCTTTTTTGTGCCCTTTGTGCCCTTTTGTGGCCAATCCATCTCAGTGAAGGCCAGGGGGCCCCATTCTTTCGCCCGATTGGCGGAAAAAGCGCCCCGGCGCAAAAGACGTATAATAATGTATGTTGCATTCCCATTCAACGGTGGTATGATGCGATTGTGTGGCGCTCACGCGCCCGTGTTCTTTGACATCGCGCGGACCTCAAACCCGCCAAGGCGCAAAAGCGGGAAGGCCGGTCGCGGACGGGTTACGCGTTTCCCTTCATCCTTTAGCCACCCGGCAAGCTCAAAAGAGGCGAATTTTGCCGGTCAAACCCAGCCTGCCCGCCGTAGGCCTTGCGAAGGCGGGTCGCACTCAGTCGCACTCAGTCGCACTCAGTCGCACTCAGTCGCACTCAGTCGCACTCAGTCGCACCCAGTCGCACTCAGTCGCACCCAGTCGCACTCAGTCGCACCCAGTCGCACTCAGTCGCACCCAGTCGCACTCAGTCGCACCCAGTCGCACTCAGTCGCACCCAGTCGCACTCAGTCGCACCCAGTCAAACCAGGAACGTTGCGACGATGCGGCTATCGGCGCGATAGGGGCGTGGGTCAAGGCAGGCCATTGAATTCCAACGGTTTACAGGTAATTAGGTGCGTTTAGTGCCAATAATATACTTCCGCCGCCGCCGACAACCTGTTAGAAAGCTGGCATGGCTGAGAACCTGACTATCGGATTTCTGGGCGGTGGTAAAATGGCGGCGGCGCTGGCCAAAGGCGTCGTCTCCGCCGGCTTGGTCAAGGCGGCGCATATTTGCGCCAGCGACCCCCTGCCGGCGGCCCGCTCCGCGTTCGCCGAACAAACGGGGGCCAGGACGACCTCCTCCAATGTCGAAATCGTGGCCTTCGCCCGCGTGCTCATCCTGGCGGTCAAGCCGGGTCAGGTGGGCGAATTGCTCGACGAAATCCGTCCGGCCATGACGCCCGGCCATTTGCTCATTTCCATCGCGGCGGGCGTGCCCATCGCCAGGCTGGAGGCGGGGCTGGGCCAGGGCGTCCGCGTCATTCGCGTCATGCCCAACACGCCCGCGCTGGTGGGCTGTTCGGCCACGGCTTACGCGTTGGGGAAAGCGGCCACCGAGGCCGACGCGGCTTTGGCGCAAAGGATTTTTTCCGCCGTCGGCCTGGCCTTTGCCTTGAAGGAATCGCTGCTGGACGCCGTCACCGGCTTGAGCGGCAGCGGGCCGGCTTATGTCTATTTGATGATCGAGGCGATGAGCGACGGCGGGGTGGCGGCGGGATTGCCGCGGGAAGTGGCCACCAAGCTGGCAGCGCAGACGTTGTTGGGCGCGGCCAAAATGGTGTTGGAAACGGGGCAGCATCCCGGCGCGCTCAAGGACATGGTGACCAGTCCCGGCGGCACCACCATCGAGGGCCTGCACGAATTGGAAAAGGGGAAGGTGCGCGCGGCCTTGATCAACGCCGTCCGGGCGGCGGCGGAGAAATCGCGCAAACTCGGCCAAGGCTGACCCCATGTTCCGCCCCTGCATCGATCTCCATGAAGGCAAAGTCAAGCAAATTGTTGGCGGGAGCCTGACCGGCCGGCCGGCGGATTTGCGCACGAACTATGTCTCGGAACGCCCCAGCCGCTGGTTCGCCGAACTTTACCGGCGCGACGGCCTGCGCGGCGGCCACGTCATCATGCTCGGCCCCGGCAACGAGGCGGCGGCGCGCGAGGCGCTGGCGGCTTATCCCGGCGGTTTGCAGATCGGCGGGGGCATCCATCAGAACAACGCCGCCGGCTGGCTGGAAGCCGGCGCCTCCCACGTCATCGTCACCTCGTGGATTTTCTCCGGTGGAGAATTGGATTGGACGCGGCTCAAGATTTTGGCGGCGGCCATTGGCAAAAACCGCCTCGTGCTGGATCTTAGTTGCCGAAAAAAAGGGGCGGACTATTTTGTCGTGATCGACCGCTGGCAGAAATTCACCGCGCTGAAAATCGCGCCGGATACTTTGGAACCGCTGGGCGAATGGTGCGACGAGTTCCTGGTGCATGCGGCGGATGTCGAGGGCCTGTGCGGCGGCATCGATTTGGACCTGGTCGAGCGGCTCGGCCGCTGGTCGCCGCGGCCGGCGACGTATGCCGGCGGGGCCAACGCGTTGCAGGATCTGGCCGAGGTGGCCCGCGCGGGAGGCGGTAAAATTAACCTGACAATCGGATCGGCGCTGGATATTTTCGGCGGCGCATCGGTTCGTTACGATGAAGTCGTCGCGCTGGACCGCAAGCTGGAGCAGGAAAGAGAATTAAGATGAAATATCGATACATCCTTGCCGTGATGATGGCCGCGACGGCCCTGCTGAGGGCCGACGACAAGCCGGCCGCTTCCACCAACGCCGCGCCGGCCGAAAAGAAAACCGCCGCCGCCAAGGAAAAGGAGCCTAAGGACGAGCTTTCGGAAACGACCAACACCCTTTCGATCCACGGCGTCGAAGTAAAGTACAAAGCGACGGCGGGGACGCTGCTCATCAAGGACGAGGAAGGCAAGCCGCACGTTTCCTTCTTCTTCATTGCCTATACCAGCCTGGAGCACACGAATCGGAATGAGCGGCCCCTGGCGTTCTCCTTCAACGGCGGCCCCGGCTCCTCCTCCGTCTGGCTGCATCTGGGTTTGCTCGGGCCGAGGCGGGTTTATCTGAAGGAAGACGGCGGGTTGCCGCCGCCCCCGTTCCGGCTGGTCAATAATGAGCAGTCGTTGCTGGATCAATCCGATTTGGTCTTCATAGATCCCGTCAGCACCGGATTCACCCGCGCTTTGCCGGGCGAAGACCCTGCCAAATATCACGGCGTCGATCAGGACCTGCGCTCGGTGGGTGATTTCATCCGCCTCTACACCACGCGCTACGATCGGTGGTTGTCGCCGAAATTCTTGATTGGCGAAAGTTATGGCACGACGCGCGCAGCGGGCCTGGCGGGCTATTTGGAACACCGCTACGGGATGTACCTCAACGGCATCGCCCTGGTTTCCTCCGTGCTGGACTTTTCCACCATCAGCTTCAACGCGGGCAACGATCTGCCGTATATTTTCTACCTGCCGACCGAAACGGCCACCGCCTGGTTCCACAAGAAACTGTCGGCGGACTTGCAAGCCGACAAAAAGAAAGCCCTGGGCGAAGCGGAAAAATTCGCCCTTGGCCCCTACACCCTGGCCCTGACGCAAGGGGCCGATTTGCCCGCGGCCCAGCGCGCCTCCGTTGTCAAGGAACTGGCGCGTCTGACCGGGTTAAGCGAAGATTTCATTGATCGCGCCAATTTGCGCGTGGCGGCCGGGGAATTTTCCAAGGAATTGCTGCGCAAGGAGCGCCTGACAGTGGGGCGTTACGACAGCCGCGTCATCGGGGAGGACCACGACGCGGTGGGGCAATCGCCGGAGTACGATCCCAGCTATACGTCCGCCCTTGGCCCCTTCGCAGCCACCTTCAACGATTACGTCCGGCGCGAGCTGAAATTCGAGAGCGACCTGCCATACGAGGTATTGACCGGCAAAGTGCAGCCTTGGGATTTCAACCAGGCGCGCAACCAATATCTGGACATCGCGGAAAACTTGCGCGAGGCGATGACGCATAATCCATATTTGAAAGTCTTCGTGGCCAACGGCCATTATGACCTGGCCACCCCGTATCTGGCCACGCGTTATACCTTCGATCATATCGGCCTGCCGCCGGACCTTCGCAGCAACGTCAGCATGGGCTATTACGAAGCCGGACACATGATGTATGTGGATACGCCCTCGCGCATCGCCTTGAAGGAGGACCTGGCGCGCTTCCTCCGTTCCTCTGTGCCCGCCAATTAATCTCGTCAAACCGCCCGCGTCCGGGGCAAACTTTCCCGTGCGTTTGTTGGACCGTTACTTACTGCGCGAGTTGCTCGTGCCGCTGGCGTATTGTCTGGGCGGGTTTCTTGTCTTTTATGTCTCGTTTGATCTGATCTTCCAGATCAACCGCTTTCTCGACGCCCACCTCTTGTTTTGGGACATCGTGGAGTATTACGTCGTCACGCTGCCCGATTTGCTGGTCGAGCAGGTGCTTCCGGTGTCGTTGCTGCTGGCCTTGCTCTATGCGACCACCCAGCACAACCGTTACCATGAGCTGACGGCCATGCGCGCGGCGGGGGTCAGTTTGTGGCGTTTGGCTGTGCCATACTTCGCCGTCGGCGCGGTGTTTGGCGTGGCTGTCTTTTTCATCGGCGAATGCTGGCTGCCTTCCGCCGGCCAGCGGGCCAAACTCATCATGCAGCGCCGCCAGTCCGACCCGGGCCAATTCGACGAAGCGACCAAACTGGATTTTTACAACGAATCCACGCATCGCGACTGGCACATGGGCCGGTTCAACCGCCAAACTTCCGAAATCCTGCACGGCCTCAAGCTGACCACCAGCCAGCAAGACGGCTCGATCCGCACTCTGGATGCCCAACGCGCCCTCTACCGCGACGGCCATTGGCTCTTATACAACGCGGTGACCTGGGAGCAGAAGCGGGGCGAATTGGCGGCGACTTCCTCCTGCAGCAACGCGGTGTTGTCTCTAACGTTGCCCGAGACGCCGGCCTGGATCCAAAGCGAGATCAAGTTCAACACCCTTCGCGCCGTCGATGCCGCCAAGGGACCGCAGCTTTCCATTCGCGAAATCCGGGAATATCAGCGCGTCCATCCCCGGATCGAGCCGGACAAGAAAGCGATGCTATCAACTCAACTGCAAGCGCGGATGGCGGCGCCGTTCACTTGCCTGGCGGTGGTTTTAATCGCCTTGCCGTTTGGCACGCGGGCCGGGCGGCACAATGTTTTTGTGGGCGTGGCGAGCAGCATTTTTATTTGTTTTGGCTATTTTATCTTGCAGCGCATTTCCGTTGGGCTTGGGGTGGGCGGTTATCTGCCTCCGGTTTTGGCGGCCTGGCTGCCCAATATCATTTGCGGTGGCACCGGCTTGGTGCTGCTGTCGCGGGTCCGGTGAACTTCCTATGCCCGGAGGTGCGCGCCGAGCACGGCGAAGGCCTTGAGGAAGCGGGCCATTTCCTCTTTCTTGCTTTCGCCCATCGCCAGCACTTCTTGATGCACCAGCACGCCGGTCTTCTCGTCGCCGCCGGCCTTGTTGGTGATGCAGGAAATGCCCGCCACGGCCACGCCGCATTGCCGCGCCACGATCGCCTCGGGCACCGTGCTCATGCCGATGGCATCGGCGCCCAACCGGCGAAAAGCGCGGATTTCTGAGGGCGTTTCGTAATTGGGGCCGGAGACGGCTACGTAAACGCCGGTGTGCAGCCGCAACTTGCTTCTCTTGGCCGCCTTCCTGGCCACGTCGAGCAAGCGCCGGTCGTAAACACGCGTCAGATCGACAAAGCGGGGCAAGCCCGGCAGCGCCATCCCGCGCAACGGGCTGCCCATGAAATTGATGTGGTCCTCCAGCGCCATGAAGTCGCCGGAACGATAGGCCTTGTTGATGGCTCCAGCCGCGTTAGTCAACAGCAATGAACGAATGCCGAATTCCGCCAGCACGCGCACCGGGAAGGTGAGCCGTTCCATGGCCACCCCTTCGTAGTAATGCGCGCGCCCCTTGAGCACCAGCACCGGCACTTTATCGAACATGCCCAGCACGAGCTTGCCGGCATGCCCGGTGACGCCGACGGTGGGAAATCCGGGCAACTGGCCGTAGCCGATTTCGAGCACGACCTCCAGATGGGCAAGGGCCTGCTGAAAGCCGCTGCCCAGCACCATGCCCAGCGCGGGGCGGAGTCCGGTTTCTTTTCTTAAGAGCGCCGCCGTTGTTTTAGGATCAAACGTCATGAACGCGCCTGAATTATTGGCTCACCCGCCCGTCCGAAAGCAAGACTGAAGGTACACCAGGCCGGAACGGCATTGGCATCAACTCGTTTTCGCCTCAAGTTTCGACAACGTATGCCGATAAGAATCAAACAGGCCTGGAGTTGCGCAACGATATGCCTGGGCTTTAATTTGTGAACGTAGAACTAATCAGCGAGAGTGCGTGGACTTCGGTCATCGAAGGCAGCCGCGATGTTCAGTTTGAATTTCTGGCTCTCCAACTTTTTCTCGTCACTTTACGGAAGCGGTTGCAGACGAAGGAAATCTGCACCCAGGACTGCATCCGGGAACTGAAAGCGTTTTACGGCAAATTCAGCCGTCTGCCCATGGCAGAAAGGGATTTCAACAAAATAGCCAATCGGGAGGAAGCCCTGACCAACCAGTTGCTGGATCCACGGGAAACCGCGACGAGAATCACGGCTGGCCAGAGTCTGATCCTGGCTGGAGACGAGAAATTGCTGGCCGCGCTGCCACCCGGCAACTGGATCGGCGGGACTACCCCGTATTTCATGGCTAAAGACGGAGGGTGTATGTGCAAGGACAAAATCTTTGTTACCCAAATCCCCGGCGAATTTCGAGCCTCCACGCAAAAATATACCGAATCGGAACTGCCGGGCCTCTATCGGGACGCGGATGAGCACACCGTCAGTTTTGTCATCCTGCCCGCGGATAGTCCGGCACACACTGAGTTTGCGTTGCATGGGCCGCTTTATGCCAATTTTGCCTTGCAACCGTTGGTGGGCTGGATCGCCGGTATGGACCTGGCATTGCTGGGCCAGGCCGTGCCAAAGGTCTTTTGCGGCGGCCCGCAACCTCTTGGCAACGCTGCGGCCGTGATGCGAATCAAGCTGCCCGCCGACCGACTGGCTCAAATCAAGACCATCAATTTGTTCCAGCAGGGAAACGGCGACACGATCTGCTTTCCAGCCAGCGGCTTTTCTGCCACCACTGCGGTCATCAACGGCCAGGAGCGCAACCTTGCGGAATACTTGCAGTGGATCAAGGCCGACGCACGCCTGCCCTTGGTGGCCAATTACTGTGGCGCCATGGTCAACGTGAGTCTCAAGAATTTGGACCCTCAGAACGGGCGCGTTGAATTCTATGCGCCGGTCGTTTCCGGCATCGAATACAAGCTGGCCTTCCCGGTCAAAGATTACGTTTCGGAATTTGAAGCCATCCTTAAGGAGGCATCGCCGGAAAACGTGCTGTTCTCCTGCAATTGCATCCTGAACTACCTCTACTCCAAACTCGAAGGCCATCGCACCGGCGCGCTGGTCGGACCGGTCACCTTCGGCGAAATTGCCTTTCAACTGCTCAACCAGACCCTGGTCTATCTCGAGATTGTCAAGGTCGCCTCACCGCCCTCCATCTCGAATGCCACCACGCTTGAACTTGACGCCGCCCATGAAGAGCTGCAGGCCAGTGAGCGGCGGTTCCGCACGTTGAGCGACTCCGCGCCGATGGGAATCTTCTTGACCGACGCCGCTGGAACGTTGCTCTACGAGAATCTCCGTTGCCGGAAACTGACCGGGGTATCAACCGAAGACGGCACTGTTTCCGACGCCTGGCTTCACAGAGTCCATCCAAACGATTTGCCCGGCGTGATCGCCTCGCTTAAAGAGTGCGAATGCAAAGGCCGCGACATTGACCACGAGTTCCGGTTCGTTGGCCCCGACGGCACAACCCGCTGGGTCCACTCGCAGACGGCTTTTCTGCGGTCTGAAACTGGCGAGATTAGTGGACGCATTGGGATGGTGCAGGACATCAGTGAAAGGAAACACGCGGAAGTCCAATTGGAGCGGGTCCATGAGGATTTGATCAGGGCCTCGCGCGAAGCCGGCATTGCGGAATTCTCCAGCGGCGTGCTGCACAACGTTAAAAACGTCATCAACAGCGTCAACGTTTCCGCCGGCGTCATTGCGGATCAATTGCAGAGGTCCAACTCCCAAAATCTGGCCAAGGCGACGGCCTTGCTGCGGGAACATGCCGGCGACCTCGGCGCCTTCATCACGGAGCATCCCAAGGGAAAACTCCTGCCCCGGTTTCTCGAACAATTGGCCCAACAACTTGCCGTGGAGCGCGAGGCGGTCCTTGGAGAATTACGGCACTTGGAAAAGAACGTGCAGCACATCAAAGACATTGTTTCGATGCAGCAATGCTCCGCGAAGCAGGGCGGCACGAGCGAGAAAGTCAAGCCGGTTGACCTGATGGAGGACTCGTTGCGAATCGTTTCCTCCAGCTTGGCGCGCCACGGCGTCCAATTGGTTCGCGACTACGATGCCTGCTTGCCCGACGTCACGGTGGAGAGGCACAAAGTTTTGCAGATTCTCGTGAACCTTCTTCGCAACGCCAAAGACGCCTGCCAAGCTTCCGGCCGGCCTGATAGGAAAGTGGGCTTGCGGGCAACCCATGACGGCGAATTTGTCTGTCTATCGGTAACGGATAATGGCCTCGGCATCCCACCTGAAAACCTGGTCCGCCTCTTTGACCACGGATTCACCACCAAGAAAGACGGCCACGGATTCGGATTGCCCAGCAGTGCCCGTATCGTGCGGGAAATTGGAGGCGACATTCAGGTGCAGAGTGGCGGAGTTGGCGCCGGCGCCACCTTCTCGCTCAAGTTGCCCCTTCACCGTCCGGCAACCTCTTTGGGGTCAGAGAAACCCACATTATTGTAAAGTCGATCCATTTTCAGAATGCATCTGGTGCGGTTCCCCGCCCGCCTTCCACTCACTGGCAACTTTAGCCTTCAGCCTTCAGCCTTTAGCCTCTTGCTTTATGTGCGGCGTCCCGTAATGTCTGGGATGATATTCCTTTATGCAGTTGGATAATGATGAGATTCGCCGTTATTCGCGGCATCTGATTTTGCCGGAGGTCGGCCTGGCCGGGCAGAAGAAAATCTGCTCCAGCAGCGTGGTCTGCATCGGCGCCGGCGGTCTTGGCTCGCCGATCGCGATGTACCTGGCGGCGGCCGGCATCGGGAAAATTGGGTTGGTCGATTTTGACTCGGTCGATTTCTCCAATCTCCAACGCCAAATTATCCACGGCACACCGGACGTCGGCCGGCCCAAGACCGAATCGGCCAAGGCCACCATCAATCGCATCAATCCGAACGTGGAGGTGGTTCTGCACCAAACCCGCATCACCAGCGAAAACGCCCTGAATATCCTGGCGCAATACGACATCGTCGTGGATGGGACGGATAATTTTCCAACGCGCTACTTGACTAATGATGCGTGCGTGCTGCTTAGGAAACCCAATGTCTATGGGTCGATTTTCCGTTTCGAGGGGCAGGCGAGCGTGTTTGCGCCGCATCTCAACGGGCCATGCTACCGCTGCCTGTATCCCGAGCCGCCGCCGCCGGGGATGGTGCCCAGTTGCGCGGAGGGCGGGGTGCTGGGGGTGTTGCCGGGCATTATCGGCACGATCCAGGCGACGGAGATTTTGAAATTGGCGCTGGGCAAAGGCAGTTCGCTCATTGGCCGGCTGCTGCTCTTCAACGCGCTGGAGATGAAGTTTCGCGAAGTCCGCCTGCGGCGCGATCCGAAATGCCCGCTCTGCGGGGAGAATCCGGCCATCACCACATTGATCGATTACGAAATGTTCTGCGGCATTCTTCCGCCACCGGCCGTGGCGGCGGCCAATCCGGACGAAGTCACGGTGCAGGACATGAAGAAGGCGCTGGATGATCCGCGGTTGGGGATTCGGGTGATCGATGTGCGGGAGCCTGACGAGCATCAAATCGCGCATGTCCAGGGAGTGGCGCTTTTTCCGTTGAGCACGTTGCCGCGGCAGTTCACGGAGTTGGAACCCAACCAGGAGATTTATATTCATTGCAAGAGCGGTGTGCGTTCGATGCGGGCGCTGCAATTCTTGCGCGAACAGGGATTCAAGTATTTGAAAAGCGTCAAAGGCGGCATCGACGCGTGGTCGGATGAAATCGACCACCATGTTCCCAAGTACTGAGTGCCGGTATTCCCATTTTGCCATTGACGGGAGCCGTCCGGGTCGCGCCATGCTATGGTAATCGATATGAATTTGGATGAGACACAACAACAGAAGGTGGCCGCCTGGATCAACGAGGGCCTGAAGTTGGCCGATATTCAGAAGCGGCTGGAAAGCGATTTGGGCCTGCGTTTGACCTACTTGGAGGTGCGTTTGCTGGTGGATGACTTGAAACTCAAGCCAAAGGATCCGCCGCCTCCGGCCAAACCTGCGGCAAAACCGGAAGACATTCTCCCCCCTCCTCCCGAGGCCCCCGGCAAAGTCAGCGTGACGGTGGACCAATTGGCGCGGCCAGGCGCCTTGGTCAGCGGCAAGGTCAAGTTCAGCGACGGCAAAATGGCGGATTGGATCCTGGATCAAGCCGGCCGTCTCAGCGTCGTTCCGAAAGAAAAGGGTTATAAGCCCTCCCAGGACGACGTGCAGGAGTTTCAAATCGGCTTGCAGCAGGAATTACAAAAGCTGGGGATGTAATGCCGTCGGGTTTCGAACTTAGATGGTTTGCAGACGAACAGGCGCTTGCCACAGCCGCGGCCCGGGATTGGTTGGCGCTCCTGCAAAGCTCTTCCGAACCTCAGGCAGTCGCGCTCTCGGGTGGCCGCATAACGAAGACATTTTTCGCCGCCATCGCCGAAATGGCGAAGGCATCCACAGCGCCGTTGGCTAAGGTTGACTTTTTTTGGGCCGACGAACGTTGTGTCCCACCCACGCACCCGGAGAGCAACTTTGGGCTGGCGCAGGAGAGCTTGTTCCGGCCTTTGGGCATTGCCCCGGAAAGAATTCACCGGCTCAAGGGCGAAGGCCCGCCTGCCGTGGCGGTGGCGGAGGCCAGCAACGACATCCGGCGCCTGGTTCCCGGCGGCAGCTCGGGCGTGCCGGTCCTGGACATTATTTTTCTAGGCTTGGGCGAAGACGGCCACACGGCGTCGCTCATGCCCAACGCGCCTCCCGAGGTGCTGGCGAGCCGGGAGCCTTACGTCCATGTCTCCAATTCCTCCAAACCGCCGCCCAACCGCCTCACGATGACTTACCCGGTCCTGGCGGCGGCAAGAAACGTTTGGGCGCTGGTGGCCGGAGCCGGGAAGGCGGAGGCCCTAAGGGAATCGCTGATGCCGGGAGGGAAGACCCCTTTCGCGCGCGTCCTGCGCTCGCGGCGGCAAACGCTCATTTATACCGACTTGAACGAAATGGCGGGCGGACGGTCAAACTAAGCAGACAGAGAAGGGTTTAGCTCGATGAGTGTTGGCAAAGGGTCAGTTGCAGTAATGAGTTTCGAGCGTGGGTGGTGTTGGCTCATTACGTTTTTTGTGCGCGTCATGGTGAACGCGTTTGGCCCGTCACCTTAAGAGCCGGAGGGGTCCGGCTCTTTTTTTATGGCGGTGGCCACCTTTAACCACCATTCTTGCCAAGGATAAACGCGTGGCAAACCAGCTCAAAAAAATTGGCCCCGAAAACCTTCTCAACCGCGAGTTGAGCTGGCTGGAGTTTAATCAACGCGTGCTCCAGGAGGCGCTCGACTCCTCCACGCCGCTGCTGGAGCGTCTGAAGTTCTTCTGTTTCTTCAGCGATAACCTGGATAAATTCTTTGAAACCAGAGTCGCCGGTCTCAAGGAGCAAATCGAAAGCGCGGCGGTCGAGCGAAGCCCGGACGGTCTCACGGCCTCCGAGACTTATCAGGCCATCCATCTCAAAGTCCGCTCCCTGGTTGCGCAGCAATATGCCTGCTGGCGCCAGGAATTGCGCCCGGCACTGGCGCAAAACGGAATTTGCTTTCCAGGTTTCAAGGACCTGGCCAAGGCCGATCTGGCGTGGCTGGACCAATTTTATCGCACGCAGGCGCGACCGGTGCTTACCCCGCTGGGTTTGGACCCGGCGCATCCTTTTCCCAAGCTCCTCAACAAATCGCTCAATATCATCGTGCAGTTGGAAATCACCCAGGCCGGCCAGCAGCGGCGGCGCCTGGCGGTGGTGCAAGTGCCGCGCGTGTTGCCGCGCCTGCTCAAACTGCCCCGCGCCGACTCCCGCCAGCAGCATTACGTCTTCTTGGGAGAATTGATCGGGCATTATCTGGCGGAATTATTTCCCGGCGCGCGCATCCTCGGCCACTGGCATTTCCGCGTCACCCGCAATGGCGAGCTTTACGCCGACGAAGAGGCCGCCGCCGCCTTGCTCAAAACGGTCGAAGTCGAACTGCGCGCCCGCCGCCACGGCGACGCCGTCCGGTTGGAACTCGAGCAGGGTTGTCCGGTGGAAATTCGCACGCTGTTGCTGGAAAATTTCGGGCTGGAGCAGGACGATTTGTATATCATGGATGGCCCGCTGCATCCAGGCGGGCTGATGGCGGTGGCGGAAGGGAACCATTCGCCGGAACTGCGGGATGCGCCGTTTGTCGCGCCAGTGGCGGCGGCGTTGCGGGAGGAACCGGATATGTTTGCCGCCATTCGCCGGGCCGACGTGCTGTTGCATCACCCTTACGAGAATTTCAGCAGCGTGGTGGATTTTCTGCGACAGGCGTCAGTGGACCCGAAGGTGCTGGCGATCAAACTGACGCTCTACCGCACTGGGGGTGATTTGCAGGTTGTGAGCGCGTTGATGGACGCGGTCCGCAACGGCAAGCAGGTTACGACCGTGGTGGAATTGAAGGGCCGCTCCGATGACAGGGGCAATATTCTTTGGGCCGGCCGCCTGGAGGACGCGGGCGTGCAGGTCGTCTATGGTTTGGTCAACTGCAAGGTCCACGCCAAAATGTGCCTGGTAGTGCGCAAGGATGATGACGCCATCCGGCGCTACCTCCATTTGAGCACCGGCAACTATAATACGGCCACCGCCCGATTCTATGAGGACCTTGGATTGCTGACCTGCCGCCCGGCTTTCGGGGAGGACGCGACTAATCTGTTCAACCTGCTGACCGGCGTGTGCCAGTTTCCCGGAACCGAAAAGCTGGTGGTCGCGCCCTTCGAGCTGCACGGCAAGTTGCTGGCCTTGATCGAGCGGGAAACGCTCCACGCCCGCCAGGAATTGCCCGCGCGCATCATCGCCAAAATGAACGCGCTGGAAGACCCGCAGATCATCGAAGCCCTTTGCCGGGCGGGGCAGGCCGGAGTGCAGGTTGATTTGATCGTGCGCGGCATCTGCTGTCTGCGCCCGCAAGTCGCGGGCCTGAGCCGGAACATCACCGTGCGCAGCATCGTGGACCGCTTCCTGGAGCACAGCCGCATTTTCTATTTTGAAAACGCCTGCCAGCCGGAAGTTTGGGTGGGCAGCGCCGATTGGACGCCCGTCCATTTGCACCGGCGCATCGAGGTGCTTTTTCCCATCGAGGACGGCAAGTTGCGCGAGCGCATCCGCAGCCAGATTTTGGAAGCCCTGCTGTGCGACAACGTCAAGGCCCGTTTTTTACGAGCCAGCGGCGCCTACGCGCGTCCCCGCGTCCCCCGCGGCGCGGCCTTGCGGCGCAGCCAAAGCGAATTGTTGCAAGCGGCGGCGGCACGGCCGGAATTTGAGCAATCCGCGGCCAAACCGAATGCCAAGTACCCGCGCTTCAAATTGGCGTCCAGCCCCTTCGCCTCCAGGATCAAATAATTTATGTTGGAAACCGAACTCATTCACGCGGAAAAGAAAAGCGAACCCCGCCTGCTGGTGGCACTGCATGGCCTGGGCGACAGCATGGAAGGTTACCGCTGGCTGCCGCCGGCGATGCAGTTGCCCTGGTTGAGCTACCTGCTGGTCAACGCCCCGGACCGCTATTACACGGGATTTTCCTGGTACGATTTGGACGGCGATCCCGGCCCGGGAATCGAGCGCAGCCGAAAGCTGCTCTTTGAGGTGCTGGACCAGGCGCGCGACCAGGGCTTCCCGTCCGAAAAAACAATTGTTTTCGGCTTTTCCCAAGGCTGCCTGATGGCCATCGAGGCGGGCGCGCGGTATCCGCATCGGCTGGCCGGCATCGTGGGGGTCAGCGGCTACGCGCATCAACCCGAGCGGCTTGTCCGCGCATTGTCCCCCCAGGCCTTGCAGCAGCGCTTTTTGATCACGCACGGCATGTTGGATCCGCTCATTCCCATCGTCCGGGTTCGTCCGCAGATGGATATTTTGCGGGCGGCGGGCCTGAAAATCGACTGGCGTGAATTCGCCAAAGCGCATACCGTAGCAGGAGAAGAGGAAGTATCCGTTTTGCGCAGTTTTATATGCGACAGTTATGCTGCGACGACGTAGCCATAAGGAGGAGGGAATTCGTGACTTCAGGGTTTGACCGCGCTCTTCCGCCATAAATTTGTGGTGCTTTTTGGCTTGTCGAACCACAGCAAATCAAACCTTATTTGTTCATATTTCAGAAAATCATAAGGCTTCTTGAATTTAGCTTGGACGGATAGGCCGTCGCCATCGGTTTGGGACAAGGCGTTTAATGGAGCCCACATATAGAAATTGCCTGTTGCTTTTCCGTTCGTGAAACGCAACCAAAATTCAACACGATCATTATCCATCATCACAAACAAACCATTCAATACGCCATCCCTCAATTCCTGATACACGGCAATATCTCCGTCGAGCAGGTGGACATAATATCCATTCCCCGGTGTGGACTGATATTTAACCATTTTGTCACTCTTGCTGAAGAACACAACATCCTCTTGCGCGTTCGAGTTGGTGTAAGCAAAGTGTGTCGCAATTCCTTCGATATCACTTGGATTCCCTTCCGAATAGACTGCCGCAAACGTGACCTTATCCAATCGAGTCATCACGCCTCCTGCTGGAGCCACATTAGTCGTGACATTTTTATACTTAAGTGGAATGGCTTTCAGCATCTTTTGTTCTTCGAGTGAAAACAGATTCGTGTTCCAAAGGCGGTTTGTATACTGCAGTGGACATGGGACGGGATGTTTGTTCTCACACACGGAAAACACAATATTACTCTGGCTATTTTCGTCCAAATAGTCAAAAATAGGATTTCCTGCGCGGATGCTTTGGGCAAATGTCAACACGCATAGGCAGATTGTGGGCCGTAACAATAATATCATAGAATTCATACGATAGACTATTGGCTCTTATAGATGTCCCATCCAAAGGTCTCCGGCTTCGTATCACCGGGCAGGCTGGCTCCGGCAGCGGCCCCAGCTTCGACAGCATTTTCAACGCAATTATTGAAGAGGACGTCGTACTTGCCAGGATTGTCGTGTAGATTCTGAGTAAACTGCAACCCGCTTATTAATCCCGTGAAACCGATGTTGTACGTCTTTTGAACTGAAATGTTGTGATCTGTTTCGGGGTCGCGAAGCACGCCGTCGCCATGCGGTTTTCCTTGGTCAGCATAACCAACTTGTTCCCCCAGGAAATGTGTCTGGTTCGGCGTCGCATACTTGGTGAAAGCGTCTGAAGGCGCGTTGCAGCTTAAACTCCACCAGGCATGGCCCCAATCGGAGAGACTAGTGTGTGTGACATGGCTTGGGGGCGGGCCTGGCATATCGACATAGACTGTGAACGTGGCGGGATATTTGGCCGCCGTGACCCAGTAGGTGTAGCACGCCGGCGACGCTTGCGGCGTGATGTCCGCGGTGGTGTTGTCCGGCAGCAGCGCGTAAATAGCGCCGTTGGTGTCCGCAGCCTGGCCTTGGTCGTTGATGCTGGTCGGCGGAATGGGCTTTGTCTCCCAGTGGAAATCGGTAAGGTCTAAGGCAGAGGTCCCTTCGCATGGAACGTCTTCCGTCGCGGATACGAAGATGCCGAACATGCTCTGAACGCGGGATTTTCCCTTTCCGCCCGTCATCAGTTTCACCGTCGAGCATATATTTTGGGAACTGGCAGTAAAAAAGGTGTTGGTGGGGCAATCACCCTGTGCGAATTTCCCGCGTTGCTGCTCGGACCAGGAAAAGGTAGCCATCCCTCCGGAGCCATACGCGGCAAAGTCTGAAAGCCACGAGCCGCTGGTGGGGTTGGCGGCGTTGGTGGCGGCATATCCACCGCAGTCAGCGTAGGCGTCGGTTCCGGCGCAGGTGTCACACGACCAGTTATACGTGTCGCTGTACCAAATCGTTTCTGTGCCGTTGCAATCGCCCATCGTGTTGGCTTCGTAATCGTACGCGCTTCCTCCGCTAAGCCAGCCGGCGCTGGTGTTCCATATCGACGTCAGCGTCTGCAATTCCGGACAAGGGCCGCACGTCCAGGTGCTGTTCACCGTGGAATTCCCTGATTCACTGTAGCAGTCCACATACCAATAAGGCGGCTGGTCGATTTGCGTCTGCGCGGCCGTGCTGTCCATTGCGGTTGGATTGCGCGGCGTGCCATCTGTCATCGGCGCGCTGCCGCTGCCGTTGCCGTTGTTGTCCGTGTTGGGGATGGCCCGCGCCTCGACGACCGCCGTTCCGCCCGGCCCCACCGGCACCGCGTCCGCCTCCCAATTTCCCTGGCCGTCCTGGGTTGCCTGAACCCCGTTCACCCAAACCGTGCAACCGCTCGCCTCGACTGATCCGGTGACAATGGAAATTACGTTGCGCGGGGCGCCTCCAAGCTCGCCGGAAAAATCGTCAATCGTCAACCCCGGATTGACGCAGTGGATCGTCAGATTCGTGGTCGTGATATTGCTGACGGCGTCCATCGCCGCAAGGGTAATATAGTTTGTCCCGTCCAGCAACGGCGCGTTTTCCACCCAGAACAATCCGTTGCGCTCGACCAGTCCTTGGATGACGTTAGTGTTGCCGCTGGTATCGACAATCTGGGCCGTCAGGCTGGCCGTGAAATCATCCAGCGCGCCGCGCAGCGTGAACCCGGTGCCGCTGACATGGTCGCCATTCTGCGGCCAATAGACCTGGATGGACGGCGCATTGGTCTTGCCCGCGTAATCCAAAGTGTAGGTGAAATTGGCGACGGTCACGTTGCCAGCCGGGTCGGTGGCGTGGAAGGTCAGCAGGTTGGCCCCGTTGGTTAGTGGAATATCGAAGGCTTGGAAGGTGTTCGTCGTGAAGCCCAGGGTGTTCGTGTCGTAGTACTTGCCGAGCAGGATGGCTTGCTGGTTGGAGACCGAACCCGCGGCGTTGCTCAGGTCGAAAGTCAGGCTGGCCAGAGGCTGGGGGCAAAAGCCTTGCACCTCGATTATCGGTTGCATGACAGTAGTGGTGGATGGGTTGGTGATAACCAGCAGCGGCGGGGTCGTGACCAGCTTGACACGAGACCAGGCCCAGGTTTGCTGGCCCATCGGCGGCAACCCGCGCAGGCCAAACCATACTTGGTGCCAGCCCTCGTTGGTGCCGATGGGGACGACCGGGCTTGGCGTGTAGGGTATCCAATTGGCATTGGCCAGGTTGGTGTCATCGACCAGCGCCGCCATGTAATAGGGCGTGCCCGCCGAGACCGTGATTTGCATCGGCACGTTCGAGGTGTTGACGTATTTATTGGTGACCGACAGGTTGAAGGCGATGACGTTGGGATCCTTCCCCTGCTGGAAATCCGAAAGGAGCGTGTGGCCACCGCTGTCCAGGCTGGCATCAGACAACCCCACCGTGCCGAAATACCAAAACCACCAATCGGGTGTTTGATTGTCATTGGAGGTGATGCCCGTCCAGTCCCGCGCCCACAGGAACAAGTCACCCCGCTCAGCCTGCGCCACCGTGAAAGGCGTCGTTGGCTGGTTGGTTCCCGGAAAAACCTCCGTCTCGATGTTCCACGGCGCATTCAGATCGGTCGTGCTGAACACCTCATAGACGTAATTGGTCGCGTTGTGAAGGTTCAGATAGGCCGTGCCGTTGCTCACGCCGGTCATCTCCAGCCAGAGACCGTTGGTCGGTTGGGTGAAGTTGAAAAAGGGCGGGGAATTGGTGTTCCCGCCGCCATCGCCACCGCCCACTTCCGGCGGTCCTGAGTCGTTGGCATGGAATCCGCCCCCGCCCGGAATGGTCCCGCCCCAATCCAGAATGGCAGCGGAACCCCTTGCGTAATCCCGCGCCACTTCATCCGGCGAAAGAGGATAGTCGTAAGACAGAAGGTTCTGGAACTGGCCCCTCGCCTGGTTGTCGCCGTTAGTTCCCAAACTGCCGACAAAAACCCCGTGCTCCAGGCACTCGTTGTAGGTCGGACGATAAGCAACAGGCCCGCCATTGGTGGCCAATAGCCCATTGAGATACAGGCAGGTATTGGTGGATGACCAGCTTACGCCGATTTGCCACCAGTCGCCCGCATCCATGTCGATGGGGTATTTGAAAACAACCTGCCGTGAACCGCCAGACGCCGTCAAAAACAGGATGTTGGAGGCTGGCGGATCAATGGCCAGAAGCCAATCCCCGACAAAAGCGTTTGTCGTGTAAGCGCCAATGTTGATCAGCGCAGCCCACTTCCCCGGCCCGCTTTCGCCGTCCGCCACGCTGGTGTAATTGGGTTGGTACCAGAACGACAGGGAGCCGTTGGAGGAATCCACGCTAATATTGGTCCAATTGTCAGGCTGTTGATAGACCTCGATATTCAAAAAGGCCTGGCTGTTCGTGTCCACGCTCAGGCAAGTGCCACCCTCGCCCCAACTTGGAACGACATTCAGGCCCGTGAAGGCGCGGGACGGGTCTCCAAAATCAGAATCCCAAGGCACCGCGCTCAGGGACCAGGAATTCAGCGGGAACTCGCTTCCTGGCGGTATCGGCGGCGGGCCGCTCTGGCAAAAGGCGGCGACAGCAGACAGAACAACGAGTGAACATGCAAACGTGCGCTGGGAGAATCTCATGGGCAACCTTTGTGATTAACTAATCATGCCAGTCTTCATTTTAAGCATAGCTTATTGTTGGCTCGGATACGCCGATTTGTCAAGCGGGAAGAATAAAAGTCAACTATCCGTAGATATGTTTGTGTAAGCTGTTTCACATCAACTACTTATGTAGTATAGTGCGAGTTGCCAGCAATCGCTTTTATAAACCGTTTCATAAACAAATAACAACCAATAGCCAGTATTTAATATCTTTTGGATGGTAGAAGTCCATTTGGTCTTCTTGGTTCACTATTTGGGTGGCAGCGTTGAAGATTTATCAATTTGTCGGCGAGGCGATTCACACCCGGCGGAGACGGGTTCGCATGAGCCAGGAAAAGTTGGCTGAAAAAGCCAATCTGAGCCGCAATTACATCGGCGAAATCGAGCGCGCGGAAAAGAAGATTACACTTGAAACGCTGCAACAAATCGCCAAAGCTCTTGGTGTTCGCGTTCGAGACTTAATCGGCGATCTCTAAGATGTGCAAACGGTTTGGTATTGCGGCGAAGGGAAGGAGGTTTCTGGCGTCCTGGCCATTTGCGGCTGGGGTGCTGCTGCTCTTTTTGCCCGCGGCGGCGTGGGGGGCTTTGACGATCACCGGCTTTTCGCCGGCCTTCGGCCAGCCGGGCAACGTCGTCACCATTAACGGCTCGGGTCTGAGCAGCGTGACGAATGTTGCATTCAACAAGACCTCTCCCACCCTGGGCGATTTCACCAACGTTTCCGACAGCCAGTTGCTGGCGGTGGTGCCTCTCGGGGCGACTAGCGGGCCATTGGAGGTGTTCGCGGGCGGCAGCGGAGTTTTCACCACCAATAATTTTCTGGTGGCGCCGGTGATCACCAGCTTCTCCCCGCAAAGCGGCGCGAATCCGACGATGGTTTACATCATGGGAACAAATTTCGTGACCAACGGCACCGTCGTGATCTTCCCCGGGGCCAGTACAAATATCCTCGCCACCAACGTGGCCCAGAACGAGATCGCGGCCACCGTGCCGGCCGGGGCCGGGGACGGCCCTATCACGGTGATTACCAGCGCGGGCACAAATGTCAGTGCTAACAGTTTTATGGCCAGCGCGCTCCCCACCATCAACTCATTCGCGCCCGCGGCCGGGACCATCGGCGCGTCGGTGAACATTGTTGGCGGCAATTTCTTCAAGCCGGTCACGGTCAAGTTTGGCTCGGTCGCGGCCAGTTCCACCGTTGTTTCCACCACGGCAATTAATGCGACAGTCCCCTCCGGCGCGGTCACCGGGACCATTACCGTGACCACCCCAAACGGCTCATTCACCACGACCAGCAATTTTTTCACCGGCACCGGCCCTATCATCACCGATTTTTCGCCCACTCTGGGCGCTCTTAATAGTGTTGTGACAATCGATGGATTAAATTTGTCGTCGGTCACCAGTGCGACTTTCAACGGTGTCAGCGAATCCATCACCGGCAAAAGCGGCACCCAGTTGCAGGTCAACCTCACTGCCAATTCGGGCACGGGGCCGATCAAAGTGACGGCGGGCACTGCCAGTTTTACCACGTCCACCAACTTCACCAACAGCGCGGGGCCGTTTGTCACCGATTTCAACCCTGCGCTGGGGCCGATGGGCTCAACCGTCACGATTAACGGGATTAAATTTACCGGCGTCTCCTCCGTTAGTTTTGGCGCCACCGCCGCTACGGCCCATGTTACCAGCGACACGCAGATTTCGGCCACCGTCCCGTCCATCTCCATCGGAGGCTACGCCATCAAAGTGTCGTCCAGTGCCGGCAGCTATACCACCAGCAGCAATTTCACGGTCACGGGCGCGGCCCCGGTGATCACGAGTTTCACCCCCACCAACGGCGTGCGCGGAACCAGCGTGACTCTGAACGGGGCCAATTTCTCCGGCGTGACCGGAGTCAAATTCAACGGCGTCACCGCCAGCTTTCAAACCCCCACCGCCACGACCGAAATGACCGCCACCGTTCCGGCCAATGCCGCCTCGGGAGTCATTACCGTGGCCAATGCGAGCGGCACGGGAACCAGTTCGTCGCTCTTTTACATGCAGCCGTGGATCACTTCATTGAGCACCAACGGCAGCATTGTCAACTCTAGCTTCACGATTGCGGGCCGCAATTTGACCAACGCCTCCGCCCTGCAAGTCAACGGCCTTAATTACAATTTCACCAGTTCCGCCTCGCAAATTGTCGCCACCATTCCCTCCAACGCGACCACCGGACGGATCGAAATCACCACCCCGGGCGGGTTGTTCATCAGCACCAATGCCTTCGACATATTGCCCAAGATTTATAGCTTCAGTCCCAACATCGGCCCGGCCGGAACGGTGGTGACGATCAGCGGCACCAGTCTTTTCAATGTGACCAACGTGCTGTTCAACGGAGTGTCCGCCGGGGTGTTCAGCGCCACCACCAATCAGGCGCAGGCCATCGTGCCCGTCTTCGCCCGCAGCGGCCAACTGACCGTCGTTACTCCCTACGGCAGTGACCTCAGCACGAATAGTTTCACCGCCACGCAGCCGAGCGTGGTGTTGTTGACTAAGACGGCCAACCCGATTGTGGTCAGGCCCGGAACCAACATTACTTACACGCTGGAGGTGACCAACGAGGGGCCGTCCATCACCACTTCCACCGTCGTGACCGACACCTTGCCGGGCGGTTTCACTTATGTTTCCACCGCCGCCAGCGCCGGGACCTGGGTTCACACCAACGGCGCGGTGATTTGGACCATAGGGATGCTGACCAACAACACCAGCGTCAGTTTGCAGATCGTGGGCACAAGCGCGAACGCTGCCGCGCTGACCAACAGCGCCGTGCTCGCCTTTGCCGAGGGCAACCAGATGCCCTCCGGCAACAATGCCTCGGCCGGGAGCTATTTCGTGAACGATTCCCAGCGCACCTTGAACATCGCGCTCCGCACCAATCCGCCGGGGGTGCTGGTGACATGGCCGATGTCCCCTGTCAACTTCCGGATGCAAATCAACGGCAATTTGAACGACGCCTGGATGTTTCCCTCCGGTAGCGTATTCATCAGCAATTCCCTGAACACCTACACCGACAGCATCGCGCAGCCACAGAGGTTCTACCGCCTGGCGCCGCCTTGAACGGTCGGCCGGCGGCGGGGAAAAACGAAACGATAGATTTAACGGAAAAAATTCTCACACTGCTCGACCCAGACGTTAAATCGCGGACAGTGCGCCTTTAGCTCAGGCACTCCAATATCCTGAAGATGGCGGAAGCCGTCGATCTTCCGATATGTCGGGACATGCGAAAGTATTCGGTGCGAAGGTGAAGTCGTTTTTTGCCCATTGATATCTTCTGGCGTGTGAAACGATGCACATTCCTTTGCAAGTTGCTCAATGCCGATGGAGTGCTCAGGATAAAACTCCCGGAGCGCCGACGGGCGCGTGAGAATGAGCGCCTCAAACTCATGCACTTGGATATAAGGAAAAAAATTCGGGTGACCGATGTCCACTTTCCATGACTGTTCGATGTGTTCGGCCTTTTTGCCGTTGGTCAGGCCGCTTGTCATCGCAGTCTGATGACCGGGAAAAAGTGCAGGCAACGCGTAGAGATCGATAAGCGTGGTAAGCACGTCGGCGGTGCTAATGTCGCCAGTGGCAAATTGGTTAACTATGTCTTCGCGTATCGAATCGTAGTTCGTCACGCCGCCAACGGTGATGTCCGGGTCATTTTCTCCACCGATGCGAAAACTTGTCGCAGCCAGTATAGGTTTTTGAACCACGACACCGAACTGACCCAAGTGGCCACGCAGCATGCGATTCACAAACATCTCCTCCTCCTGTCCCTCAACGTAGATGAAGAGCCTCATTCCGGGCGGCCCCCAAAGACATTCTTTCGCCAGGCTTCGCCAAGGGTGTATCGCTTCAACCAATGGTTGAGTTTTTCCTCTTCAAGACGATGGAACGTCGAGGCGCCATCGTGTATTTCAGTCACCACGACTTCATTCGGCTTGAAGTGATCGACGAGCGTCGCCGACTGCGTGCTCAATAGCACCTGTGTCTGCGTCGAAGCACTGCGGATAAGCGAAGCGAGATACGCTTCCGCCGCCGGATGCAAGCCCAGTTCAGGTTCATCAAGGATGATCATCCACGTTGCCATCGACTCAGGCAGATTGAAAAGAGTCACGAGCGCAATCATACGCAACGTGCCATCCGAAAGGTGTGCCGGGCCGAAATATTTCACTCGGGTTACTCGTCGGTTGCCAGCGTAACAACAGGTTCTTGCCATTGTGGCCGGTGGGATCCAATTGGAAGTCTCTCAGTTCTGGAAAAACCGTGTTCACTCCGGCTGCGACGCGCCGATAGTTCGCGGGAAACTCATCGCGCAACCGCAGAAGAACAGCCGCCAGATTGCCGCCGTCTGCACGCAGATAAGCCGCGTCGTCTTTGTCGCAATTATTTCGCATCCGCGACGTCATGCTCGTATCGTGAAAGTGAAAAACTCGTATCTTCTTCTGAAGCCACTTGATTAGCCAGTGTGTCTGGACATCCGGGCCAAAATAGCGGCTCAACGCACTTTCCACCGGTTCGTCGTTCTCAATCGGAATAATCTGCGGCGCAGAGTCTCCATTGCGCTGATGCTTGACTTCTTCAAGGACGAACATCAAGCGATCGACCGCCGCAAACGCCAATTCGCACTGATATGTATTCACCCCCGAATCACTGCGGAAAGTCAGCGTCGCCTTTAGGGACCGCGTTCGTGCAGGACCGAAGTGGAGGAAGTTCGAGGCGCCGCCGCCGTTTTGCAGGAATAATTGCAATCCTCCCTGCATCATGTCGTTCATCATTCGGAAAAAGCCGATGAGATTCGATTTGCCCGAGCCATTCGCTCCAACGAGCACGGTGATGGGACTAAATGTCAAGTTGTCCAACTCTTTAATGGAGCGGAAGCCTTGGAGGCTCAATGTCTCAAGTGAGTGCATCGTCTATTTTCTCAAATTAAAATGGATTTCCCATGTCATTGTCCATTTTAATAAGTCCGGGATCCCCCCGGCATTCAGCCCTTCTTCCGCCCCTGCACCAGCGTCAGCATCTGCCGATCCAGCTTGTGCCCGTGCCAGTTTTCATATTCAACATCCGCCCGTTCGCTGTCAATAATGCCAAATGACCCGGTGAAATTCCATAGCGCCCAGCCCCAGCCGGCCGCCGTCCACAAATCCACGTAGTCGCGCATCCAGGAGAGGACGACGGCGTGCGGGGTCTTGTTGTAAGCGCCAAATTCCCCCACCACCACGCCGACGCCTTGCATTTCCAGTTGTTTCCACGGGGCGATTTGGCGGGTTTGCAGCGCCTCCTTGTCCCAGTGCATGCCGCCTATTTCGAGAGGCCAGCTGGGTGTGGGCCATTGGTCTGAGCCTTCCATCCAATGGGCGCGGAAATGGGAAATCTGGGTGGGCGCATAACCGCGCGTGGCGGCCGCCACTCCCAGCCCGGCGAGTTCCGTCGGGGCGGTGTTGCCCCAGGCGCGTCCGTCGCAAATGATCAGCCGGGACGGGTCGTGCTGGCGGATGGCGTCGCAAACGCTGGCCACCACGCGCCGGTAGGTTTGCGGCTCGAGTTTGGGCGGTTCGTTGAATAAGTCGAAACTGAGCTGGCGGTTGGAGATGCCCTTGTAACGCTCGGCGAAGGCAGCCCAGTGCAATCCGCACACCCTCAACGCCTCGTCGTCCGACCAGAGCGATCTTTCCTCCGGCGGTTTGGCCACCGTGTAGCCGGGGGCGCGGTGGAAATTCAGGCAGACATGGATGCCGTGTCGGGTGCCCAATTCCACCGCCTGATCAATCTCCTTGAGGGTCGATTCACGAAATTTGGTCCAATCGCCGTCCTTGATCCATACGCGATAATCCATGGGCAGCCGGACGAAATTGAAGCCAAGTTCCGCCATCCACTCGAAATCCCGCTCCGCGAAGGGATGATTCTGTCCGCTGAATTTGTTTAAAAGGTTGAATCCGCGCCAGGGAGGCAGTTTGGAGGCCGAGGCTTCCGGCAACGGGGACACCTCCGCGCCCGGCGCCGCCGTGGCCGCCACCGCGCCCAAACTCGCCACCGACATGGTTTTGAGGAACTCTCTTCGGGAAGTAATCATGCCTGCATATAACTCCTGCTGCCGAAAAATCCAAAACGAAAATTATTGCATATCATGCCGTGAAATGATTTATTGCATGATGTGAACACTATTAAACCGCGTTGGTTTTTGCAGAATTTGCATCAGGCGCTTCGGGTGCTTCCGGTCACCGTGCTAACGGGCGCGCGACAGACAGGCAAGACTACCCTGAGCCAAACCATCCAACCGTCCCGCGCGTATTTTACCTTGGACGAAATAGGAGTGCTGGATCAGGCCGTGCGCAATCCAGACTCGTTGCTGGCCAGGCGGCCGGTCATCCTTGATGAGGTCCAACGCGCGCCACAGCTTTTGCTGGCGGTCAAACGCGCCGTGGACGAACGCCGCCACGCAGGCGATTTCGTTTTAACCGGCTCCGCCAACCTGCTTCTGATGGAAAAGGTGTCGGACACTTTGGCCGGACGCGCCATCTATTTGGAATTGCCGCCATTCTGTCCTGCCGAGTGGCTGGAGCGCAAGGGCGCCCTGGCGCCGCTGGATGATCTGTTTTCTTCGACTTTTGATTGGCGGCAATGGCCTGACGAGCCAGGCGATTGGCGGGCATGGCTGCTGCGCGGCGGGTTTCCACCGGCATTACAGATTGCCTCGGAAGCCGACCGCAGTCTGTGGTTTGCGGCTTACGTCCAAACCTATTTGGAACGCGATTTAAGGCAGTTAAGCGCCGTTTCCAGCCTGCCTGATTTCCAGCGTGTCATGGCTCTTGCGGCCCAAAGAACGGGCAAACTGCTCAATCAAGCGGACTTGGCGCGCGATGCCGCGCTGAATCATGCAACGACCCACCGCCATCTTAACTTGCTCGAAACTGGTTGTTTGATAACTCGCATCAGGCCATTGGCGACAAATCCGTCGGCGGCGTTGGTCAAGGCTCCGAAGCTGCTTTGGGCCGACTGCGGTCTGGCGGCCTCGCTGGCGGGGATCAAATCCTCAGCCGGCCTCGCACACCGCACCGATGCCGGATTTTGGTTGGAGCAGACTTTGTTTCAGACCTTGCAAACTTGGCGCGCCTTGGAACCGCAGCGCCGGAAATTGCACTATTGGCGAGACCGCGCGGGGCACGAAGTGGATTTCATTCTGGAGCAGGACCACAAGTTGGTGGCGCTGGAAATCAAGATGAGCAGCCAGGTGACATCAAGCGACATGTCGGGGATTCGTGCCTTGCGGGATTCGCTGAAGCAGAAGGCAACGCTCGTGCGCGGCGTGGTATTGCATGCCGGCAAGGCGCGTCCGCTCGACGCCAACGATATGGCTCTGCCGTGGGGATGGATGGCTCCCGCATTGCCTGTTTGACGGGCTATTGCTTCTCGTATTCGCCCTTGTTCACGCGCTTGAGGACGGTGAAGCCGGCTTTTTTGGCGTCGGAGATTGAAAGCGGCTTGAGCTTGATGGGCGAATTGAAGGTGGAGATGATTTTGCGCACGGGCCGGCGGCAGGCCGGGCAGACTTTCAAAGGCGGCGCGCTGAACGGTCGGCGCAAGGTGAATTTGCCGCCGCACGCGGCGCAATCGCCTTCGCATAGTTCATATTCGTATATTGGCATCGCGTTATTCCTTCGCTTTAATAATTACTCTACCTTCGCGGCGGAAGTGACGCAAATAAACCGCCCGCAGCGCGGCCCTTGTTTCCTTGAGTGAACACATGAAATCGCCGGCCCTCGCAAAACCGCAACGCACCGCCACCCGATGTTGCGCCGGCTCGTCGTCCGGCAACAGGATTTCGCCCTCGAAACTCCAGCGCCGGAGGATGCCTTCAATGCGCCGCAACTGACCGTAGCTCTTTAGCAGCGCGCGGGCGTCGGCGTCCGGCCACGCTCCGGCCACGGCGCCGCGGCGCAAGGCCTTCATCGTGTTGGCCTCCTGCCAGCCGCGGGCCAGGCACACTGCCTGGGCCAAAAACTCGGCGTCCATCAGCCCGCCCACGCCCGTCTTGATGGCCAATAAGTCCTTGCCCGTCGGCGTGCGTTCCTTTTCGACGCGCTCGCGCATCCGGTCGATTTCAGCCAGCCAGCCGGGCGTCCAGGCCGCCACCTCGGGCGGGGAAGCGAAATTGGTCAACGCGGCCGCGAGCCGTTGAAAGCGCGCGCCAGTCTCCAGGTTTCCGGCCACGGGCCGGACGCGCGTCAGGGCCTGGATTTCCCACAAGGCCGCCCGCCGGCGATAATACTCCTCGCACGTTTTGAGCGTGTTGACGAGCAATCCCTTTTCGCCGTCCGGCCGCAAGCGCGCGTCAGTTTCAAAGACCGCGCCCCACTCGGTCCGGGCCGAGAGCAATTCCATCAACTCGGCCGCCAGCGGTTGCAGGCGCGGCAGATCCGCGGCGCGCGCGTCGGTCACAAAAATTATGTCCAGGTCCGATCCGTAACTGATCTCGCGCCCGCCGAGCTTGCCCAGACCGACCACGCAAAAAGGCGCGTCTTTAAGTTTATGCGCGCGCATCAAAACTTCCAAACCGTATTGCAGGCAGGCGTCGGCCAGGCACGACATTTCCAGGACGTTCTGCTCGAAGTCGGCCAGGCCCAATATGTCGCGCAAGCCGATTCGCATCAATTCGGCCTGATGGTAGCGGCGCAGCCACAGACGCTGGTCGTTGTCGCCCGCGCCGTGGCGCAAATCGGCCAGGGTTTCCTCGGCGCTTTTGGCGCGGTTGAGCCGGCCGCTGGATTCCAACTCATCGACGAGGTCGGGCGTGCGGATGGCTTGCTCGGCCAGGAATTCCGAGCGGTCAAAAAGCAGCAGCAACAACTCGAACAACGGCGGGTTCTGCGTCCACAAATCGTAGAGGGTCGCCCGCGCGCCGTAGGCGTCGATAAAGCTGCCCAGGCGCACCAGCACCCGGTCCGGGTCCGAGAGAATCCGGTCCGCTTTGGGCGCGGGCGGGCTTTGCGGGCAGAGGGCCAGGAAGCGGGGCCACAATTCCCGCGCCAGTTCCACCGTGCGCGGAGAGATGTGGGTGTAATCGGGTCCGTGCAGAAAAAGCCGGAGCATGCGCAGGGCGCGGTCGGGGTCGCGGAAGCCGTGATCGGCCAGCAATTTCAACCACTGTGCCGCGGCGGCCTCCATGTCTTCGGGCGGCAGGGAGGAAACGGGCGCATCGTCGCCGGGCAGTATCTGGAGGTAAACCCGGCGCACGTTGCCGGTGTGCTTGCGCCGCGCCGCCTCGAACTCCGCCAGCGTCTCGAAGCCCATCAAACGCGCCAGTCGTTGGCGGGCGCGGCGCTCGGTCGGAATGACGTGGGTTTGGCGGCCAGCCTCCATCTGCAAGCGATGCTCGAGGTCGCGCAGAAAAATGTAAGCCGCCTGCAGCTCGACGGCGTCACCGGCGGGCAGGAGCGAATAGCGCACCAGCCTTTGCAAGACCGTCATGGTCGCCGCCCCCTGCAAAAAGGGCAGGCGGCCGGCGCGCAGAATCTGCAGAGTTTGCACGATGAATTCGATCTCGCGAATGCCGCCGCGGCCCAGTTTGACGTTGCGCTCCAGTTCTCCTTCTTTGACCACCTCGGTTTCAATCCTCTTTTTGACAGCAGCCACTTCGCGCAACGTGCGCGGGTTCAGGGAGCGGGGATAGCGAAAGCTCTGCGCCGCTTCCAAAAACTCGGCCCCCACGCCCGCGGCCCCGGCCACGGGCCGGGCCTTGATCAGCATCATCCTCTCCCACGTCTGGCCCCATTGCGCGTAATAATTTTCGTAGCCGGCCAGCGAGCGCGCCAGCGGCCCTGCCTTGCCTTCCGGTCGCAGCCGCAAATCGATGCGGAAGAGCGCGCCGTCCGGCGTCAGCTTGCCGATCTCGGCAATCATGGCCTCGGCCAGGCGCACAAAAAACTGATGATTGGACAGTCCACGGCCCGTCTGTTCGCCCGGACCCGGCGGCGCCTGGAAAACGTTCCCCTCCTCGCTATAAACGAAGATGACGTCCACGTCGGAGCTGTAATTCAATTCCTGCCCGCCAAGTTTGCCCAACCCGATGACGCAAAATTCCGTTTCCCGCCATTTTTCGTCCGCGTCCAAATGCCATGGCTGGCCCAGCCGGGCGCGCAGGCGCGCGGCGCACAGGCGATAAACGCCTTGCAGGCAGACATCGGCCACGTCGGAAATTTCGCGGGTGATTTCGACGACGTGGCTCAAGCGGGCCAGATCGCGCGCGGCGATGCGCAACATCTCCCGCTGTTTGAACTTTCGCAGGCTGCTGAAAGCGGTCTCGTAGTCTTGCTCTTTGAGCCAAGGCTCGACTTCGCGGCGCAGCCCCCCTTCGTGGCGCGGATGCGTCAGAAAGCCAGGTTCCAATAAAGGCCCCAGCCAATCGGGATGGGCCAGCAGCAATTCCAGGGCAGCTTGCGAACCGCTCAACAGGGCGGCCAGGATGCGGGCCTGCTCGGCGGAGAGTTTCCGCACGGCTGCGGCGGCGTCGGAGCCGCGCAATTGCTCCAGGGCCGCGGTGGCCCGCTGGGGGTCCGCGCACCCTTCCAGAACGTCTCTTGGAAAGCCGCTTTTCACGATCACGCCGGCATCATATCACAATTTCTGCCGGATCATTTACTTTTTTGACAAATTAAGAGAGGATGCGCGGATGATTGCCTTGCTGGATATTGGCAACACGCACACGCACCTCGGCCTGGCCAACGCGCGGCGCGTGCTGCGTCATGCCGATGTGCCGACTCAGCAGTGGCGCACCGGCGCGACCCAACCTGCCGCCGCCCGGTTTTTAAAACAAGCGCCGCTGACCGGGGCCATTCTTTGCAGCGTCGTGCCGGCGGCCACGCCGGTGGCGATCGATTTCCTTCGCCGCGAGTTCGGCCTGGCTTGCGTGGAGTTGACCGCGCGCACGGTTAGGGGCGTGGGCATCGATTACCCAAAACCGAAGACCATCGGCCCGGACCGCCTGGCCAACGCGGTAGCTGTCAAACATCATTTCGGCGCACCCTCGGTGGTGGTGGATTTCGGCACGGCGGTCACCTTCGACGTGGTCGATGGGGCGGGCAACTACATCGGCGGCATCATCGCCCCCGGCCTCAACGTCATGACGGATTATCTGCACGAAAAGACGGCCCTGCTGCCGCGCATTCGGATTCGGGAGGCTCCGGGCGCGGTGGGCAAGAACACCGAGCAAGCCATGTTGATCGGCGCGGTCAAAGGGTATCGCGGGCTGATCCGGGAATTGATTGGCGAATTGAAGCGCGCCTTGAACTGCCGCCGGCTGCCGGTGGTGGCGACAGGTGGCTACGCCCACCTTATCTCTTCCAAGCTGCCGGAGATCACCGCCGTGGAACCGCTGTTGACCTTGGAAGGGCTGCGCCTGGTATGGGAGGCGGGGGATAAGTGAAGATGAGGGTTCTTAAGGACCGATCCGTTGAATCGGGATTGTGGTCATCGGTCCGAAGTCGCGTTTGTTGGACGTGTGGATTTTCGACGCCTTGCCTTTGATCGCCGCGACAACGTGCAACGCGTCAAAGATTTTGTCCCCAGTGAAACCGTTTTCTACCACGAGATTGATTGCTTGGTCATAATCGCCAAATTCCATCGTCACGAAATTGAACCGCTCCGTATTTTTGGTGATTGTAGTGCGGACCTGACGGGGCGGAAAGCCGAGCCGATAAGTGAGGGCGTTGAAACATTCAGCAAGGGCGTGCGGAGTTGAGAGAGGTTCGGCACACTCAGCAATCAGTTTCCTCGCCCGATCGCCAAGCTCGCCCTTGTTGGCGCATGCAAAAACCAAAACCGGCGTGTCGAAGTATTCGCTCACTGCCGATCAAGGTTGGCGGACAGCGCCGCGTCTTCGGCCTCTTCGGGCGACACGTCACTGTCGAAGTAAACCAGTCCCGTCCGCCGATCCTGGACAACCTTGCCGGCGCGCGCGCGCACCGCCGCTCGGACGAGCTTGCGACCGCGAATCTCGCCCTGCTCAAAACGCCAGGCAATACGGTCACTGGTTGCCAATCCAGCCGCCTTGACCACGTTCACAGGCAACGTGATCTGATTCTTGTTGCGCAGAAGCGTGCCACTCATGGCGCAACTTTCCTGCTAATCTGGGGGAAAAGCAAGCGGCAAGGCAGAATGGTAGTGCCTTAATTTGCAATTCTTTAAGGCGAGTTTCCGATTGCGTCCAATCAGTTCGGGCATCCATAGTGGCTGATTCGATGAAAGGAAAGATATGATCGCCGCCTACGCAATTGAATTTGCGATAAAGAGACCTACCCCAGAGGGGAAATTGATTTTGGCTGTGATTTACATCCTTGTTGTCATGCTTGTCGGTTTTACGATTTGGCGGGCTTTGAGAAAAGGAGAATGAGGAGTTTCAAATTAAGGCCCATGACCGGCAGAATGATTGGCGATCGCCGTATGAACTGCTATAATATCTCCCATGCCGAAAATTGATTTATCGGTCCCGCATCAGTTGGAGCAGGAAGAAGCAAAGAGGCGCATCGCCGGGTTGATCGCCGAGTCCCGCAGCCGCTTCGGGGGCGAGGTCAGCAATATGGACGAATCCTGGAACGGCTTCGCCCACGCGTTCAGCTTCAAGGCGAAGGGCTTTTCCGTCAGCGGGAAACTGGATGTGCAACCGGCCCAGGTGCTGATCGAACTCCAACTGCCGTGGGCGGCTTATCCGCTCAAAGGACGCATCGAAAACGAAATCCTGACGCGCGCCCGCGAGTTGCTGGCCTGAAGTCAACCTTTGCCCGCCTTGGCGCGAAGACGAAGTTCGGCCGACCATCCGTGGGCGTCGAGACCTTCCATTTCCGCGAATTTCCGCACCGCGCCCAATGCTCTCTTGAGCGCGGGCTTGTTATACTCGACAACACTGGTGCGGCGCTGGAATTGATCGACCGTCAATCCCGCGAAGGAAGCGCCCGTGCCGCCGGCGGGAAGGACGTGGCTCGGCCCGGCCACGTAATCGCCCAGCACGGTCGGGGAATCATGGCCCACGAAGATCGCGCCCGCAGTGACCAACCGGGCCGTGATGCGCCCGGCATCGCGGCACATCAGTTCAAGGTGTTCGGGTGCGAGCTGATTGGCTAGATCGATCCCCATGTCAAGGTCCGGCACCCGCACCAGCCAGGTGTTGTCCGCCAGCACGCGCTTCATCAACTCGCGTCGCGCCCGTTGGGGAAGCTGCCGGTCAATTTCCTTCTGCACCGCGCGCAGGATTTTGTCGGATGTCGTCAGCAGCCAGACACGCTCGTGGCCCGAACCGTGTTCGGCCTGCGCCAACAGGTCGGCCGCGATGCAGGCGGCATTGGCCGTCTGGTCAGCCAGCACCAGCAACTCACTCGGTCCGGGCAGCAAATCCATGGCCGCGTAGCCGAACAGGAGCCGTTTGGCGGCGACAACATAGGCGTTGCCAGGCCCAAAAATTTTGTTGACTTTGCCAATGGCCCCGGTGCCCAGGGCCATGGCCGCAATGGCCTGCGCTCCGCCGATGCGGTAAATCTCCGTCGCGCCGGCTCCGCGCGCGGCGTGCAGCAGGGCCGGGTTGACCCGGCCTTGGCGGTCGCAAGGCGTGCAAACGACAATGTCGCGGCAGCCGGCCGCGCGGGCCAGGGGTATGGTCATGAGCGCGGTGGAAACCAGCGGCGCGGCCCCGCCCGGGATGTAGATGCCGACGCGCAGGAACGGGTCAAATTTCTCGCCCACTCGCGCCCCGTGCCGGTTGCGCATCGACCAATCTTTGCGCCGCGATCGTTGGGCAAAGGTCGTCACGTTCCTGGCCGTGTCCGCGATGGCGGCCCGCAATGAGGCGTCGGCTTGCAAGGCAGCGGCCATGAATTCCGCCTGGGTAACGGCGAAATGGTCCGGGGTCAGGCGCGGGCCATTGAATCGTTCTGTCAATTCCACCAACGCCTTGTCCCCATCGATCCGCACTGCCTGGACGATGGCGCGGGTCTGCTCTTCAATGGCGGGATCGAACAGGCTCGAGGGCGCGAGCATGCGCCGGAGCTGGGGCGCAAAATCCTTATCACGGTGCGAGATGATTTTCATGCGGAAATTCTGAAGTGTTTGCCCGGCGCCACACCGGACATGGCGGACGATCCGTCGCTACTCCGCTTGGCCGCGACAAAGGGCGCCCGCGCTGCCCGAGAAATTGAAAATGGGTATCGAAACTTCATCGTCGCGATACTAGGGGAAAGAGCGGCAGAAGTCAAAAAAGGCCCGCTTAACTCTTGTTTCATCGCACACTTCAAAGTATGCTGTGACAGTAAATACAACTAAGAATCGCGCGCAAGTCCCGAACATGAAAGTTGAACAAATTGCGGAAGAGGCGCTGGCTTTGCCGAGCGAAGCGCGCGCTTTGCTGGCCGACCGCCTGGTGGAGAGTCTTGACCCTGCAGAGGACGTTCACATGCGGCAACTCTGGGCTGCCGAAGCCCGCCGCCGCCGCGACGAGGTTCGTAGCGGAGATGTGAAGACAATTCCGGGTGACGAGGCTTTGGCACGTGTGCATTGCCGACGCGAGCCTGGCTCTTGGCGGCATCGCATCGTTTAACGCCGCCTTGGCTACCGGTTTGTGGAGGTCGGGATCACACTCCAAAATTCCCGCCGCAGCGGGGTTTCGGCGCGGGGGAACACGCCGACGTGATGAGTCGCGTGCTGCCAGACGTTCCATCGCAGGTTTTCATCCAATTGCGTGAGCGAAAATGCGGCAAAATTGGAGGAGGCGGCGGCATCGAGCACGAGCGAGGCCAGGATGGTGGCATTGGAATCCTGCGGCAGACGTCCGGGCGCGTGGCTGGAGGTGTGAACGGCCACCAGCATGGTCAAAGCGCAGGCGGCCACGGGGGAGAGCCAGTTCCAAGCCTCGGCGCGGCGCAGTGGGCGCAAAGACGGCGATTCCGCCGGGCCAAACAGGCGGCGGGCGATCTTAGGCGAGGGGCGACGGGGCGTCCAGGATTGTAATTGGGTCTCCAATGGGTTCATCTCGTCCATAAGCGGCTCCTTTCATGCAGACTTTCAACTTGTTGATGCCGTAACGGTAACGACCGGCGGCGGTGTTGGGAGATATGTCCAGAAGCGTGGCAATCGCGGCGAAGGTCAGGCCGTGCCATATCTTCAAAACGATGACCTCGCGTTGGGCCGGGGGCAACTGGGCCAAGCGGCGCATGGCCTCCGCTTCGGCCTTGTCCTGGTCCGCGCCCCGCTCGAACCATCGGAGCGACTCCCATTCCCGGGCCAGACGGCGCCACAGCCCGCGGTGATGGTTGAGGGCGCGGTTGCGGAAGGCGCGCAGGCAGTAATGTTCAGGATCATCGGGCTTGTGCGGCAATTGCAAAAGCGCCAGAAACGTTTCCTGCACCACGTCTTCGGCCTCTCCGTGGCTTAACCCCAAGGCGCGTCCATAAAGGATCAGCCCGGCCGCTTTGGCTTCGTAAAGCGGCTGGCACCAGGGACCATTGCACTCCGACGCGTTCACGCAATGGCCTATTTTAAAACCGTTTGGCTGGTCATCTCAATCCATAGACACCAAAGAGCACGAATTTGTATAAACTTTTACCCTGGTTTAAACACCGTAAATCTCCGTTCTGGCATCATCCACATTGACACTGCGGCCAATTTCCGCTTTTGTCCTGTCTTCTGGTGAAAAAGTCTCTTTTCCATAGTATTGCCGGTTCCGTAACGGCCCCGGCAGGGTTCATCGCCGCTGGCGTGTTCTGCGACATCAAGCGCCTCGGCACAGGCAAAGGCTCCGACAAGGGCCGGAAACGCGATCTGGCCCTGCTGGTGTCGCAATCGCCGGCCGCTGTCGCCGGCACTTTTACCACCAACCAGGTCTGCGCCGCGCCCGTGCGGCTTTGTCGCGAACGCGTCCAGCGCGGCCTGGCTCGCGCGGTGGTCGCCAATTCTGGCAACGCCAATGCCTGCACTGGAAACCAAGGCCGCCTCGACGCCCAGGCCATGGCCCGGCTCACCGCCGCCGCCTTGAACATCCCCGCCGCGCAGGTCCTGGTCGCCTCGACGGGCCGGATCGGCGTCCCGATGCCGATGGACAACATCAAGAAGGGCATCGAACAAGCCGCCGCGCTGGCGGAGGCTTCGCTGGCCGGCGGCAATCATGCCGCGGAGGCCATTATGACCAGCGACACCCGCCCCAAGGAAGTGGCGGTCGAATTTGAACTCGGCGGCAAGACGGTCCGGCTTGGCGGAATCTGCAAGGGCGCCGGCATGATCCAGCCCGGCCTGAGCCAGTCCGGCGCCGCCCCGGCCTTGCGTCCGCTCCATGCCACCATGCTCTGCTTCTTGACCACCGACGCCGCCATCGAGTCAAAGACGTTGCAAGCCGCCCTGAACGAAGCGGTCGCCAAGAGCTTCAACCGCATCACCGTCGATGGCGACATGAGCACCAACGACACCGTGCTCCTGCTGGCCAATGGGCGCGCCGGCCATCGCCCGCTAACTGCGCGCTCGCCCGATCTGCCGATCTTTCAAGCCGCGCTGGATCACGTCACCCTGGAGCTGGCCCGGAAGATTGTGCTTGATGGCGAAGGCGTTTCCCGGTTTGTCACCGTTCGCGTCCATGGCGCCAGGACGTTCGCCGAGGCCGATGCCGCCGCCCGCGCGGTGGCCAACAGCGCACTTGTCAAGACAAGCTGGTGCGGCGGCGATCCCAATTGGGGCCGCATCCTCTGCGCGCTGGGCTATTCCCCGGCGCGGGTGGTGGAAAGCAAAGTCGATGTCGGCTACAGCCTGCCTGGCAGCCGGAAGATTCTCTTTTCCCTGCGCAAGGGGCGTCCGACGTCAGCCGCCTTCAAGGCGCTGTGCCAGTTGACCACCGCCAGCGCCTTCGATCTGCACATCAACCTGAACCTGGGCCGCGCCAGCGCCCTGATCTACGCCGCCGACCTGACCGAAGCCTACGTTGATTTCAACAAAGGCGACGTCAACGACCCGGCCACCCTGGGCGGTTGAGTCAACGATATGTTTCGCCTAAGCATAGGAGAACAAACCGAGTTGGGCCTGCTCGAACACCGGCACGCGCGGGAGCTTCTGGCATTGATCGAATCCAACCAGGCGCATTTGCGGGCCTGGATGAATTGGGTGGAGCAACGCTGCAACCTGGCCGGGGTCGCCAATTACGTCGCCGTCGGCCTGAAGCGATTCGCCCTCAACCAGGGGTTTCAGACGGGCATCTGGGAGAAAGGCAAGCTCTGCGGAATCGTTGACTGCTACCCCATAGATTGGCCCAACGAGGCCGCGTACCTGGAGTATTGGCTGGGCGAATCCTATCAAGGCCAGGGCCTCATGTCCGCCAGTTGCCGTGTGGTGGTGGATTACGCTTTCGGGACGCTGGATCTGCACCGCCTGACCATTCGTTGCGCCGCCGAAAATCGCCGCAGCCGCGCCGTGGCCGAGCGATTGGGATTCAAATTAGAAGGCATCTCGCGCGACGCCGAATGGCTCTACGACCACTTCGTGGATCACGCCGTCTATGGCCTGCTCAAAGGGGATAAGGTCCAGCAAGCCGCGGCCAATCTTCATGGCAAATAATGATTCACTTAGGCTTCGACAGCAGGCGGTCAAAATGCCTGCTTGAGATTCTCCATGCGGGTGAGCCATTGGCCGAAGTGGGGACATTTCTCGCGGAGAATGTGGAGGCCAATGGCACCGGCGGCAGGAGCAGCAACCCAGACTTTCAGTTTTTCGTATCGCGGCACATGCTTAATCAGTCTCTTGCTGGGTGCCGTTTGTTCCCCTTCGTCGATGTCTTCGGGGCACGAAAAACTCGCAATCTCCTCCTGCAAATGGACAATGGCATCGTCGCTGTCATCATGGTCGAGAAGCGTGCTTCTCTGTTGGCGTCGTCCTTCATGAGGTGCGTCGTATCTTGCTTGAATCGCTGAAAATTCAGCGCGCCGCCCCGCTTGCCGAGTTTACGATTCGTCAATACCATCCGCGGTCGAACTTCCACTTCAAACTTCGCCAGGTGTGGGGTCAAGGTTTCATTGGCAAACTTGAGTTCTGTCTCACCTTCTACCGTGAGGTAAAGCCGAATCCAACTCATGGCCGCCCTCCGAGGACGTTCTTTTCCCAAAGTTCACTGAGAGTGTATGCGTGCAGCCACTCCTTAAGTTTCTCGCGACTCTGTCGCTTAAACTGCGAGGCGCCATCCACCATGTCAGCAACGATCACGTCGTCCGCATCCACTTGATCGACCAAGGCGGCGGATTGAGTAGCAACGATAATCTGTGTAAAATTAGCCGCATCCTGAATCAGCGAGCCGAGAATTTTGATGGCATAGGGATGAAGGCCCAATTCAGGTTCATCAATGATGACTATGCCGGGCAAAAATTCCGCCGGTTGCAGTAACAGAGTCGCTAGAGCGATGAAACGCAAAGTACCGCCGGAGAGTTGATGTGGGCCAAATTCATAGTCGGAGCCTCGGGCGCGCCAGTATAACATGACGTGGTCCGGAGAATTCGGCAAAGCATCAAGAATAAAAGTGTCGAAAAACGGCGCGATCATACGGATGGTTTCAAGAACACGGGCGTAAGTGCGGGGGTGGTCGTCCCTGAAAAAACGCAAGACCGCGGCTGTGTTCTCCCCAAACGGATAAAGGGATCGCATGTCAGACGCAGCATAGCTTAGCTGGCACCCATAAACGCATGTTTCGTTTTCAGTTTGAAACTGGAGATTCGCTTTTATGTCCTGCGTTATTTTTGCTCCGAAATGGAGAAAAGAATGTGCCGCTCCGCGTTGTGCCACAAAAACCTGAAATTCTCCTTGCATGGCGGCGCTCAAAAGTTGAAAAAAGGAGATCAGATTGGTTTTTCCGGAACCGTTGGCGCCAATGAGCACATTGAGCTTCTCCAGTCTCAAGTTGCGGCATTCGCGAATCGAGCGTATCCGGTCAGTGAAATTTCCTTCAGCATCGACATATATTGATGGTTTCGATAATCTCGCATACACGCGCCGGTTCAAGAGAAAACGCTGTCACAAAATCTTGATTCAGCGGATAATGAGCGCGTGCGGTTTGAACCGCAGGGTATTGTCATGCTCTTGAAGACCAGGGTCGGATCGGCTCACAAAGGGGAGATGAGAAAATTTGCTGCCTCATTTTAGGCTTTTCCCCGGCGGCCAATGCTCTAATGTAAACATGTGATTGATTCAGATGGCATTCTGTCCGGGTTCCTGCCGGTGCTCCGCGCTGCCGATTGGGTGGCCTTGGATACCGAGGCCGACAGCCTGCACGCTTACCCGGAAAAACTTTGCCTCCTCCAAATCAGCACCGCCGCCGGCGACAGGCTGATCGATCCCCTCACGCGCATCGATTTGAAACCTCTCTGGGTGGAATTGAAAAAACACCGCCTGATCTTGCACGGAGCCGATTACGACCTGCGCCTGTTGCGCAAGATCCATGCTTTTGTCCCCAATCGCATCTTCGACACCATGCTGGCCAGCCGGCTGTTGGGGGAACGCGAATTCGGGCTTGGCAGCCTGCTCAAAAACCATCTGGGCATTACCCTGGAAAAAGGCTCGCAAAAGGCCGATTGGGCCAGGCGTCCCCTTACCCCGCGCATGGAGGCTTATGCGCGCAACGACACTCATTATCTCAAACCGCTCTCGGACTTGCTGGCCGAGCGGTTGCGCCAAAAGGGGCGCCTCGCCTGGCTGGAACAATCCTGCGACCGCCTCATTGCCGAGTGCGCCATTCCCACCCGGCCCGAACCGGACCTGGTCTGGCGCCTCAAGGGCAGCAACAAGCTCACGCGCCACAGCCTGGCTGTCCTGCGCGAAGTCTGGCATTGGCGCGAGCAGGAAGCCGTGGCCGCCAATCGCCCGCCTTTCTTTGTCTTGAGCCACGAAACCCTCCTCAACGTGGCCCATGCCGCCGTGACTCACGGACCGATGGACGGCCTGTTGCCGCGCCATTTCTCCTCCCGGCGCAAGGACGGATTGCACGAAGCGATCCAAAAGGGATTGCACCTGGACATGCAAGAGCATCCGCATCCGCTTCGCTCCCAATCGCGGCGGCAAACCGAGCCTGAACGGCAGCGCTTCCTCGCCTTGGAAAGCCGGCGCAACAGCAAGGCCGTGGAATTGGCACTGGACCCCACCGTCATCGCCAGCCGCGCCACCTTGCTCGCGCTGGCGGCCGATTGGGATGGGCACAACGGCGAGTTGATGGATTGGCAGCGAGAACTCCTAAACCCAAAGGCTGATTAAATGAAAATTGATATCGACAAGTTTTCCGTCCCCGCCGAAAAAAACGTCAACCTCAAGCATTGGCCGGCGCGCGTCAAATCCTTCTACCACTCCGCTGAGGATTATCAGAAGTGTTTGCAGGACCACGTCCATAAAATGAGCGCCCTGCAGGACCAGCTCTACGCCCAGCATCGCTACGCCGTGCTTCTGATCTTCCAGGCCATGGACGCCGCCGGCAAGGACAGCGCCATCAAACACGTCATGTCGGGCGTCAACCCCCAGGGCTGCCAGGTCTTCAGTTTCAAGCAACCCAGCAGCGAGGAGCTGGAACATGATTTTCTCTGGCGCACCACCTGCCGCCTGCCGGAGCGGGGCCACATCGGCATCTTCAACCGCTCCTATTACGAAGAGGTTTTGGTCGCCCGCGTTCACCCTGAAATCCTCCGCGCCCAGTTGCTGCCGGAGGACGCGCTGGAGGACAAAAACATCTGGAAGCACCGCTTCCAATCCATTGTCAATTTCGAAAAACATTTGCACCACAACGGCACCCGCGTGGTCAAATTCTTCCTCCACATTTCCAAGGAAGAGCAAAAACGGCGCTTCCTCCGGCGCATCGACGAGCCGGAAAAGAATTGGAAATTCAGCCAGGCCGACATCCGCGAGCGCAAGCTTTGGAAAGATTATATGCGGGCCTACGAAGAATGCCTCGCGGCCACCAGCACCGAGCACGCGCCGTGGCACGTCATACCCAGCGACGACAAACCCAACGCGCGCCTGATCATCTCCGAAACCATCGTGCGGGAGCTCAAGAATTTGAAGATGGGCACCTTGGAGCCGGACGAAGAGCGTCGCCGCGAACTCCTCAAAATTCGCAAACTGCTGGTCAAAGAATAACGGCCAGCCTGGCCGTGACCGGGCTTGACGCGGGCTGCGGCAGAAATTATGCTGCGGGCTGGTTGGTGGCTATAGCTCAATGGTAGAGTCCAAGCTTGTGGAGCTTGTTGTTGCGGGTTCGAGTCCCGTTGGCCACCCCACTTTTTTATCTTGCCCACCGCCCTCCAATCCTTCATGGTGGCGGCCAATAAATCGGAAAGACCTGTATTGTGACGGGCCTGTGTTCCGATGTGCAAATGAAACAAAAACGGCGCATGCCACAGCCGTAACGGAGGAAACGATTATGTCAGGACCTGGTTCATATTGGATAGGCGAAGAAGAAAAAGCAGAAGTGCTGGACGTGCTGGCCGGCGGCCATCTCATGCGCTATGGCGATCTCAAAGACCCCAAATTCAAACGCAAGGTCTTCACCCTGGAAGACGAGTTTGCCCGCTACGTTGGCGTCCCGTACGCCCTGGCGACAAGTTCCGGCACCAGCACCCTGATGTGCTCCCTGGTGGCCGTCGGGTTGAAACCCGGCGACGAGGTGATCGTCCCTGCTTACACTTTTGTGGCCACCTACAGCGCGGCGGCCTTCATGGGAATGGTGCCGGTCCTGTGCGAGATTGACGAGAGCTTGAATCTTGATCCGACCGCCATCGAGAAGCGGATTACGCCCAAGACAAAGGCCATCATGCCGGTCCACATGCTGGGCAACCCGTGCGACATGGACGCCATCATGGCCATCGCCGCCAAACACAAACTCAAGGTGGTTGAGGATGCCTGCCAGGCGGCAGGGGCCTCCTACAAAGGCCGCAAAGTCGGCAGCATCGGGGACATGGGCGGTTTCTCCCTCAATGTGTTCAAAACCATTACCTCTGGCGACGGCGGATTGTTGACAACGCGCAACGAAGCTTACTACAAAATGGCCTTTGGCGTTCACGACCAGGGGCACTCCCCGTTGCGCGCCGGGGTGGAAGTCGGCGCTCGCTCCATTCTGGGCTTGGACTTTCGTATGAATGAAGTCACCGGCGCCTTGGCGCTGGCGCAATTGCGCAAGATCGACCGCATCACCGGGACGCTGCGCGAGAAGAAACGCAAATTCAAAGAGCAGATCTCCAACATCCCGGGCGTGCAATTCCGCAAGCTCAACGATCCTAAAGGCGAGTGCGCGACCTTGCTCACCGTTTTGTTTGACGACCCAGGCCACGCCGCCAAAGTCTCTTCCGCTCTGGGCAGCAAAACTGTCGATAAGAGCGGCTGGCATGTTTATGCCAACATGGAGCACGTCAACCACTATTTGAAAGAGCACGGGCAGCCTCATGGCAAAGGCGCTTATCCACGCACCGACGACATACTCAGCCGCGCCATGAATCTCAGCGTGGGGGTGGTGGATGGCGGCTTGGGCGCGGCCTTTGGCATCGACATCAATTCGACCGACGAGCAAATCACTGCGGCCGCCAAACAGTTCCGCGCGGCTTGTGGCAAGTGAATTGAGAAATCCGCCGCTGACAGGCATTGACTTGGCGCCACCGCGGATGCGGGGGCGCCAGCCTGAGCCATGCCTTTGCTCCAAAGTTTAACTCGAAGGCATACGTAATGGCAAACGACTCGGCTCCCGCTGGCGTCAATCCGCCCAGCCTCAAACGCACGTTGGGGCTGTTCGCGCTCATCATTTACGGCCTTGTCCTCATCCAGCCCACGGCCGCCATGCCGTTGTTCGGCGCGGCGGCGCTGGAAGGCAAGGGACACGTCGTCACCGCCATCCTCATCGGCATGGTGGGGATGCTCTTCACGGCCATCAGTTACGGGCGCATGGCCAACGTCTATCCCAGCGCCGGCTCGGCCTACGCCTACGTCAGCCGTGAGATTCATCCCGCCATGGGCTATTTCGTCGGTTGGAGCATCATTTTCGATTACGTGCTCAATCCGATCATCTCCGTGCTCTGGATCGCCGAATCGGCCAAGCTCATCCTGCCGGAAATTCCCACCAACGCCTATATCGTTTTTTTTGCCGTGCTGTTCACCGTCATGAACCTCCGCGGCATCGAGGCCAGTTCGCGCACTAATACCATCATTGCCACCGGGCTCGGCGTGGTGATCGTGCTCTTCCTCGGCGCGGCCTTTCGTTATCTGTGGTTGCAACCGCCCCATGGCCTGGCGGCTTGGACGCGGCCCTTCTACGATCCGCAAACTTTTTCCGTCCGCAGTGTTTCCAGCGGCGCGGCGCTGGCCGTGCTGACCTACATCGGTTTCGACGGCATCTCCACCTTGTCCGAAGAAGCGAAAAATCCGCGCCGCAACATCCTCCTCGCCACCGTGCTGGTCTGCGTGGTCACAGGGGTGCTGGCCTCCATCCAGGTCTATGCCGCCCAGTTGGTCTGGCCGGGCACGGTTTTCCCCGACACCGACACGGCCATTTCCTACGTTGCCGGCAAGGCTGGCGCCGGGCATACCCTCCAGGGCATCGATCTCACTTCCAAGGTTGCCGTCCACGGCGCGATCGCTGCCGGAGGCGGGCTATGGCTGTTAACCGCCGTCAACCTTGCGCTTCTGGTGGCGCAGATCGGATCCGGCGCCGGCGCCCACCTTGGCGCTGGCCGTCTATTATACAGCATGGGCCGCGACAACGCCATCCCCCGCAAATTCTTTTCCGCCGTCAACCCCCGCACCAGGATTCCCAGCAACAACATCATTCTCCTGGGCGTTCTCATGCTCATCGGCGCCCTCACCCTGAACTACGTCATGGGATACATGAGCGCCTTCGCCCTCGGATGCGAGATGTTGAATTTCGGCGCCCTCATCGCTTTCATGGGTGTCAACGCCTCGGCCTTTATCCATTATTTTCTCCGTGGCCAGCGGCGCACGGTAGCCGGCTTCATACTCCCCCTGCTCGGCTTTGGCGTATGTCTCTACCTCTGGTTAAGTCTCGGTCCCAAGGCCAAGATAGCCGGTTTTCTCTGGCTGGCCACCGGCCTGCTTTACGGCGCCTGGCGCACCTCCTGGTTCCGCAAACCGCTCCAATTCGCCCCCCTCAACCCCGACGACGAAAAAGACAAACCTCAGGATTCCTGAACCGGCGTCTGCCCGCGCCACCCATCCGCAGTGCTGCCAACTTTTGTACCAATAAAATGTCCCACCTGTACCATTTCATTGGTACTAGCCAATTCCATGAAACTTGCGCATGTTGACTCCGCTCCCGCGAGAGTGGCATGCTGCGTTTCATGGAACTTGATTTGGAAGGCCAATTTGCCGACCGCGCTTATCCGATTCTGGCGAGCCTGGTGATGCCGCGCCCCATCGCCCTCGTGACCACCATCAACCCTGACGGCCACGTCAACGCCGCTCCGTTCAGCTTCTTCAACGTCCTCGGGGCGTCCCCTCCCATCCTGGCTTTCGCCCCGGGCGACCGCAGCGATGGCACGCCCAAGGACACGGCCCGGAACATCCGCCTCACTCGCGAGTTCGTGGTCAACATGGTCGATGAAGCCATCGCGGAAGCCATGAACAAATGCGCCGACTCGCTGCCCTACGGCGAAGACGAACTCCTTCACTCCGGCCTGCATCCGGCAGCCTCCTCCGTGGTCAAACCGCCCCGCATTCTTGAAGCGCCAGCCAGCCTGGAATGCACGGAATGGGGCACGTTGCAGATCGGCGGCAATCGCGTCGTGATCGGCTTGGTGAAACGCGTTCACCTGCGCGAGGATTTGTTCGATGCGCAAAAAAGGCGGGTTCGGACCGACAAGCTCTATCTCATCGGCCGCATGGCCTCGCCAAACGGGTATTGCCGCACCCGCGACCGTTTTGAAATGTCCAATGGATGATGGTTATTCCAACGGAATCATTTTTTGCAGCTCGCGATGGTCGATCTTGCCGGTGCCCAATTTGGGAATGTCCCGCACATACTTGACTTCCCAGGGCACGCAAAGGTTGCTCAACCCACGGGCCTTGATCGCGGCGCGGATTTCCTCCAATTTCAATTTTGACTCGTTGGAGACGGCGATCAGGACTTCCCCGCGGTCCGCATCCGGCCGGGCGAGAACGGCCGCTTGAAAGCGCAAGCCGTAGTGCGGAAAAGCCCCCGCCAACGCCTCTTCCACGGCCGTCAGGCTGACCATTTCGCCGCTGACTTTGGCAAAGCGCTTGAGCCGGCCCAGGATGTAGAGAAAGCCGTCCTCGTCCAGCCGGGCCACGTCGCCGGTGTCGTACCATCCTGCTTGCGCCTGGAATTTGGCGTTCGGCTCCGCGTTCAAATAGCCTCGCATGACGTTGGGGCCGCGCACCCACAGACGCCCCCCTTCAGCCACGCCTTCCACAGGCTCGAACTTGTATTCCATTCCCGGCACAAACCTCCCCGCCGATCCATAGCGCGGATTGAGCAAAGTATTGACAGTGATGATGGGGCTGCATTCGGTCGCCCCGTACCCTTCCAGCACCCGTGCGCCAAATTGCCTGGCCCAGGCATTGGCCGTGGCTTCCTGCAGCTTTTCCGCCCCGCCTATCAACATCCGCAGGCTGCGGAAATCATACGCCTGCGCCTTGCGCGCGTAGCCGTTGAGAAACGTGTTGGTGCCGAAGAAAATCGTGCAATCCAGATCGTAGAGCAGCGACGGAATGACCCGGTAATGCAGCGGCGACGGATACAGAAAAACATACATCCCGCGCGTCAGCGGCAGCAGCAATCCCATCAAACCGAAACTGTGGAAAAGCGGCAGGGCGTTGAAGACGCGGTCGCCGTCCACAAAATCAGTCACCGTCATCATCTGGCGCATGTTGGCCAGCAGATTGCCGTGCGTCAGTTCGACTCCCTTGGGCGGCCCCTCCGACCCGCTGGTGAAAAGCACCACCGCCGGCGTGCCCCGCTGCTGCGGTCCAACGATGGACTCCGGATTGAACATGGTTTGTCCCAGCGCGCGCCATTGCTCCCCGCGCGTAATACCGGCGCGCACGTCCTCCAGATAAATGAACTCCAGGCCTGCCTCCTGCATCGGTTGCAGGTTCAACTTCGCCCGCTCCAAAAAAAGCCGGGAGGTGATGATGTGTTTGACTTCCGCCAGTTGGGCGCAGGCCAGCATCGTCGGCACGCCGGCGGAAAAATTGAAAATGGCCGGTTCCTTGTCCGCCGCCCACAAGCTTAACAGCGTCACTGGCACGGCGTTGGAATTGGGCAGCAGCACTCCCACGCGCCGCCCGCCGCCCGCCGGCAGCACCCCCTGCCACCGCGCCGCCAGGGCCGCGCTGGCCGCCAGCAAGCGCCGGTAGCTCAGTTTCCTCCGCGTTACATCCTGCACCGCCACCGCCGAAGGGCAACGCCGCGCCGTTTCGACAATGGCGGCTGAAACGTTGGCGGGGCACGCGGCCATCTCGACTTCAAACTCCTGTCGCACCATCGCGTCGTAGAGCCAGCGGTTCAGTTTCTGCCGGGCGCGCAGCGCGCTGATCCCCTCGAATTTGGGCGGTGTCAAAACGTCCCCAAAATGGGCGGAAACCGCCGGAAAGCATTGCTTGCCGTTTGGGTTGGGCGAAAACGGCAGCCGCGCCGCCCCGCGCAAATAGCAAGTGATGACCTTGGCGTTGGTTTTCAGCAGCAGAAAGCCGGTGCCGTCGTACAACTTCATCAAGGAGCCGGTGCGGGAAAGGCGGCCCTCGGGAAAAATCACCAGCTTGCCTCCGCCTTGAAGGTATTCGGCGATGCGTTTGATGGCGTAGGGCGAATCGGTTTCCACGGGGAACGTGTAGCGGTTGATCATCAGCTTCCGATGCACCCAACTGACTCGAGCCCCTTCCTTCGAAGTCACAATGCGCCAGCGGGTGTCGATGCAGGCGGCGACAAACAGCCAATCGAACCACGACACGTGATTGGGCAAAAGCATGACCGGCCCGGGCGTTTCCAGCACCGCCATGTTCTCGGCGCGGAAGCGGAAGAGCAGGCGCAGAAAAAATAGAAGAATCGTTTTCATGGCCCGCGCCGGGGTGACAATATCCTGTCAATAATCAGAAATAGGATCAGCGCCGCCGTCACCACCACCGCCAGTTCCGCCAGCGGACGGTCCAGCGGCATTCGCCCTCGCGCCGGCAATTCCATTTGGGCGCACAGCATCGCGGCCTGTCCCGGAAACGGAGCGGAGGAGATGACCCGTCCGTCGCGCCCCGCGAACTGCGAAATGCCGGAACTGCACAACCGGAAGACAGGAACCGCGTACTCCGCCGCGCGCATCGGCGCAATCCGCCCATGCAATTCGTGCTGCGCCCTGCCCCAGTCGGCGCTGTCCATGGTGGGAAAGATCAGCGCTTGCGCGCCCCGTCGAATCAGTTCGTCCGTCACGCGCGTATAGCTGGCATCGTAACAAATCGCAAAGCCCAGTTTGCCCCACGGCGAGTCCCAGAGACGTTGTTCGCGCGCGGGCAAGCCGTCCTTCATGAACTGCACCGGCACGCATTTGGCCTGTTGAAAGGCGACGGTGCCATCCGGCCCCACCACGAACACCGAATTGTAATATTGGGTTGGCGAAACCGGATCTTCGCCGCCGACTGCCAGCCATTTGCCGTGCTCCTTGCACCAATCCAGAATTTGCTGAGGCAAGGGGCTAAAAAACGCATATTCGCTGAGCACGAAAAGATCAGTTTGCGGATATTTTCTCAGCGTCGCATTCAGCGCGGATTTCACCTGGACCGCCGGCGAGCCTTCCAATTGGACACCCGCCACATTTATAGATTTGCCGGAAGGACTGGCGGAGGCCGGCAGCCAAAGTGGAAGGGTGGAAACGACCGCCAGAACCACTCCACCGGCGAGCCGCCCGACTTTGGACAAACGCGCGACCACGCCCACATAAGCCGCCCATGCCATGAGCAGAAAACCGATTCCATACACGCCGAATGCCGCCAGGAAGGGCAGGCTGGCGGAACTGGAAAAAGCATAACCGGCGTTCAACCACGAAAAGCGCAGATAATAAAGCTCGCTGCGGAAGTACTCCAATCCGGTCCACAAAAACGGCGCCGCCACGGCCCACCGGACGGGGCCAAATCGAATCAAACAGGCTCTTCCCAGCAATAGAAACAGACCCAGCCAAAACGAGAGAACACACCAAAGCGAGATGGCCGCGGGGCCGAACAACGTCCAGAAGAACGCCAGATGAGGCGCATACGCCGCCAACCCGACGGCCGCGCCGCACCAAAACGCCTGTCGGCCGGTGGCCAGCCCGGCCAGACGGAACAGGCAATAAAGAAAAATGACGATGCACCAGTTGCACGCCGTGAACTGATAGGCCAGATGAAACGAGACCACCGCCACCAGTGCGAACAAAAGGCCGCGCCGCAGGGGCAGCGGTTTAATTGGTATTGACGTTGATGGTATCATCAGGGGTTTTCTCCGGGATTTTAAGCCATACAGTCACGATGGCGACAAAGGCCGCCAATACAAGCAAAAGTCCCGAAGGATTGACGCCTTTCTTGACGTCGATATACGCGATCAGGCTGCCGCAGAGCATGGCCATGTTCTCAAAGCAATTCTGCGTGGCAATCGTCTTGCCCAGCGTGTCCTTGTGCGACTCCGCCTGCAACGCGGCGTTGAGCGGAATCAAGAACAAACCCGCCATCAAGCCCGTCACCACCAACACCACGATTGCCAGCGTCATGGGGTGATTCACCCCTTCGTCCAGCGACCAGCCGATGCAGCCCAGCACCCCGATTCCGCCCGCCAACAGCCAACCGTAGCGGCGCGTGGCGTGCAAATCGCCCACCCGATAGAGCTGCCCCGCCAGCACGCTCCCGGCCATTACCCCCAGCGCCAGCCACAAACCGAGCAGGCTGATTTGCGTCATCGTCTTCAAGCGCAGCACCTGTTGGCCCCACGGTTGGAAGTTCATTTTGAGCACCGCGCCGCACACCCAAAAAAGCGCCGTGCCCATCAGCACCCGCGCCAGCCGCTTCTGCGAAACCAGTTCGGAAAGATTGCGGAAAAAATGCCCCAGGCTGTTCTTCAATTTCACTCCCCGATAGGACGGCGTTCGCGACATTGGCAGGATCAACGCCGAGGAAAGCCCATAGACCGCGATGGTGATCCAATAACAGACCCGCAGCGGGATTTTATCGTAAGCCACCGAGCCGCCGATGTTGCCCGTCAAGATGGCCACCAGCGTCAGCAGTTCCACCATGCCATTGGCCTTGACCAGGCGCTCCTTGGGCAGAATCTCCGGCAGGATTCCGTACTTCGCCGGCGAATAGACCGACGCGCCGATGCCGATGATGAAATACCCCGCCGCCGGCCACGCCTTGCCGGACACGATGCTCATCGCCGCGGCCGCGGCGCCTATGAGCTTGATCAGATTGGCGCCCAACAGCCAGCGGTTTTTGGAGAAGCGGTCGTTCAAATAACCCGTCAACGGCGCCAGCAGCACGTATGGCACCAGCAGCAAGCTGGTGTAATAGACATTGGCCAGGCTTTGCTCCATGGCGGTGATGCTGCCGTTTGCAAGCTGCGTCAACAGAGGCCCCAAAATTACGACCAGGATAAAGTTATCGGCGAAGGCGCTCAAAAACTGGCTGGCCAGCAGCAACGGAAAATTGCGGCGGAGCGAAACGCTGGCGGCCTGGCCGTTCACCCCGACTGCTTACCGCCGCGCGGTCGTGAAGGCGACACAAATTTTCATCCTGTTCGGGGGCAACAAATCCGTGAAGAGGCTTCTATGGATCCGGCCTTCATGTTGGTAGTGTATCAATTTGAAGTCCATCCCTCAATTTTCCGCATGATTTTTACGTCAACAGCGTCAAGGTTGTTCCATGCCTACGCGCCTAAGCAGGAAAAAGCTGGATGAAGCCGAAAGACTAAACTCCATCGCGGCCCACATGCTCGCAAAAACAACGAATCAGGAACCGCCACAGCCACAGCCCGTCCAGGCAGAAAAACCCAGCTGCGGTTGCCGTAGGACAGCTTTGGGCGAGCAAGGGCGGCAAGGCGAGCAGCCAATTTGTCAAAGTTCAAGCGAACGGAAATCGCCAAGAACGCCGCCATGCAGCGATGGAAGAAAAATACAATTCAGGCGTCTTCGTCTTCCGATTCCGGGTATTCGGTTGGTTGATCCATTTCCTGCAAATCCTCTGTATAATCGTAGCTAAACTCAAGAGCTTCACCGGTATTCCAGTTCTGATTATATGATTCCACGTCAGTTTTGTGTTGGTGGTTGTCGTGAAGCATCATTAATCGGCGCTGCTGAAAGCTCATCTGCATATGTTCCGGCGTGGCCGTCGTAATATCATCCCAGAGCGTTTGTTGCACCATTTCTCCATTAATTTCGATCTCCACCCTTCGCGCATGTTTGCTGCGTATACGCCTGCCTTGAGGGTCAGTCATATATTCGACACCCATTGCTCGCCCAATGTCCTTCGCCAGTTCGTCGATGACTGATCTGCGTGATGGATGCCATAGCCCTTCGCTATAAGCCCATCCCGCAATAGTTCTTTTATTTGCAGGCCAAGGTTGGCCCGCCTCGCGATATTTTCTTACGATGTCCTGTAAGGCTGATATGTATGTTGGTTTCTTTATGTGTGGCATTTTTCCTTTCTATAATGTCGGGACTGTTTTTCCCCACCCATCAGTGAGGGTTGTTGAGGTTACAATTTCACGGACTTTTGATAACATTTCTCTATTCGCATACCAGCCAACTTCTCCATGAAATTGAAGTTGTCCAGAGACAATTCCGGGATGAATTTTCATGCGATGGGCAAACTGAATAATACGCACTTTTGAGTAAAAGGGCTTTACCCGGATTATAAACGATCTGAGTTTTTCAGGAGAAATTAGGAATGCTGCCGCCTCACGATTAGCCCGTGCCTCGATTTCCTCCAAATCTCTTGAGGCCGATTCTCCAACTAAATCCAAATCTACCGATTGCGCATCTTTATGTAGGACGTGCATAAGTTCGTGAATTATAGTAAACCAAAGACAATCAATTCTGTCATATCTCATTGACAAACAAACCACCGGCGCATCATCGGCCAGCCAAAAAGCCGCACCGTCTATTTTAGAATGGGGCAATGGCTCAATAACAACAAGGCGGACGCCGATTTGCGAGAGGAGTTTTGGTAGATGCCTAGCCTTTTCTGGATAATCCGCGAGCTGTCGGATTTCGGGAAGCGCGTCTTTGAAAACGTCATATTTGAAGGATTCCGAGTCCACTACGGAAGCCATTTTTCCTGCACGAACGCACCATGCGATTTGCGAAGAATCAAGGGATTCCGTTTTGAATGGTTGGCGGGCGTTCACATTCAATTTCGGATCTTCGTCAATGGAAGCGATGTTGAAAAATTTGCAGAGTTCTTTTTCTAAATCGGATGCCGAATTGGAGGGTCGAATCCACCCTCGTTTCTCCATGTCCTTTACCGGCGCGATCCCGAAAATTCTTGATCGTTTCTCAACATCCGGTTTCGGTTCCAACAGTGAAAGCCGAAAACGTGCATCGAGATTGAGCCAATACTCCGGTTCATTTCCGAATGCCGCTGCAAGCCCTATGGCCGTATCCGGGGTGATTGAGCGTTTTAACTGGATGAGGGCATTGACTTCTGGCTGAAATGATCCCATAATATGCGCAAGGTCGGTTTGGGTCCAACCGCGTTTTTCAAGTTCGGCCTTTATTACTTCTCCAGGTGATTGAATTTTATCGCTCATTGTTGAATGAACATAAACCATCTCAAAAAGCGTTGCAATATAAAAATATGATATATTTATATATTCGTCATGTGCAAAACGTGCCAGCGCAACCACATAAGACGCGTGAATAAATTGAACACTAAAAAGCGGGCGCGAATTCTCCACTGCATTGTTGATGGAAACTCGCTTCGCGCAGTGGCCCGGCTGACGGATACGGCAATTACCGCCCCAACACCGAATCAATCTCGGTCTCGAATACCGTGGCAATGTTGTCGGTCATAATGACTGAATCGAGCCGCAATCCACTCGCCTTGCCTTCCGCCGAAGTTAAAGCCACGAAGACGCGGCTTGGATGCCCGCGGCGGGCGAGATTGCTGGAAATCATCGCGACAACGGTTTGCGGCAGGTCGTTCTTGAGGTTGTCGCGCTGGAGCACTAGCGCGGGCCGGCGTTTGGCCGTCTTGAGGTCGGAGTTGGGAAACAGCACCAAAACAACGTCACCGCGCAGGGTCTTGATCATAGATGGCGGTCTCAGGACGTTCCCAGTCCTCGGCGAAGGTCTTTAGTCGGGCGGAGAGATCTGCGGCCTGCGTTTCGTCAATGTTTCGAGATCGCAAGTCCACAACGGCTTGCTGGCTCTCAGGCTTTCGCAAGATCGCCTGAAGCTCGGCCTCCAATGCTTCAATCTGCGCCGTAAGCTGGAGCGCCCGCTGCCGCTGCTCCTCGCTCAAGCGCGAGATGCCATTGGTGGTTTCTGTCGCTTTCATGGCCGGAATATAACCAAGTCCGAATAATAAGGCAAACTCCTCTTCCCATTCCCCTTATAGGTTGAACTTCCCTCTCAGGAGCGAAGGCGCCACAAATGCGTTGTTCCGAGAACCTTTTCGGCCTTTATTACAAATCGATGGCAACAACCGACGCGCAGGTGACCCGGGCTGGAACACGCCACGTGTTCTGGTATGTCGCGCTGGCGGGGGTGTTGCTCATTCTTTTGCACGAGTCGTTATTCTTCGGCAAAGGGCTGGTTCCGGCGGACGCCATACTTAACGGGCCGCCGTGGAATCAGACCACGCGTCCGTCGAATATCGTGCTGGCCGACCAATACCGCACGTTTCTTCCCACGCAGGAGTTTGTTCATCAGCAAAAAGGTTTTCCCCTGTGGAATCCCAGCCTGTGCTGTGGCGTTCCTAACCTCGGTTCCATTCAAGGGGCGCTGCTCTTTCCCATTCGCCTCTTGTTGTCGCCGCTGGATCCCTTTTCTGCCAGCGGTCCCAGCGCTTTTATCAAGCTGTGCCTGGCCGGTTGGTTCACCATGATTTATCTCCGCCTCCTGGGCGTGTCGCGCGCGGGCGCTTTGCTCGCGGGATTGGTCTTTAGCCTGTCCGGTTTTATGATTGTCTGGCTTGGACATCCCCAGGTCAACAGCGCCATCTGGCTGCCGCTGCTGCTCTACTTCGTGGAGAAATCTTTCCGGCATGGACGCGACCATGCCCTCGCGGCGCCCGCGCTTCGTGCCTGGGCCGGTTTTGCGGTCGCCTTTGCTTTCATGATCCTGGGAGGCCACCCGCCCACGGCGATCCACGTCACGATTGTCCTTGCGATCTATTTCCTTTTCCGCCTCAGGGAGCATCACCAGGCGTTCCAACGAGCGGGGTTGCTGGCCGGCGCCATCGCCGTCGGATTGCTCCTGGCCGCGCCCCAGATTCTCCCCTATTTGGAGTACTACCGCCAAAGTTCGAGTGCCCAAGCCTCAGCCTCGTTGGGCCGATGGTCATCCCACCTCAGCCCCGCCTTGCTCATCCATTTTCTGCTGCCCAATGCCCTGGGCAATCCTGCCGTCGGATTTGAAGACTTGCCCAATCTCCTGGGATGGCGCGAAGCGGACAATTTCAATGAGAGAACCGGCTACGTGGGAATCGTGCCGCTCTTCCTGGCGGCCTGCGCGATTGTCCTCCGCCGATGCCCATTCACCAAATTCTACCTCTCCCTCGCCCTTGGCTCAATGCTTGTCATATTCGGCGTGCCCCCTTTTCCGGCCCTCATGCGGGCCTTGCCCGTTCTCCGCAACGTGAACCAGACGCGCCTGCTTCTCATCGTGGGCTTCAGCCTGGCGGTGCTGGCCGGATTGGGCTGGGATCACTTGAATCGGGCGGGAACGCGCCGCCAAACGCTGATCGTCACCGTCGGATTTTGCGCCGTGGCGGGTGCGGCGCTCCTTTGCTTTTGCTTGGTCACAGGCCCCAAAATCGCCGCCTTGGATTCTTCTCACTGGGCCTTTCTCCGGCGCCAGTTTTTCATTCTGGCCGGTGGAACCGTCGTCACGGTGTTTTTGGCCTTGTGGCCCGCGCATCGAATCGCCTGGATACCGGTGCTGGTTGGCCTGAGTTGGACCGCGTGCGATCTGCTCTGTTTCGGCAGCGGCTATAATCCTGCCATCACCCGCGACCGCTACTACCCGCGGACTCCGGCCGTGGAATGGCTGCAAAACGACCGCTCGCTCTTCCGAGTATTCGGCCAAGGGACGATGCTGGCCCCCGACAGCGCGGAAGTCTTCGGGCTGAGTGACGCGCGAGGTTGCGATTACATGACCGTGCGAAGTTATGAGGAGCTTATCACCGGGCAAGCCGGCGATTTCTTTTTCTACCGGGACGCCAAGACGATTCCCAAGACTTTTCCGCTGCTGAATGTAAAATATTTTTGTCAGCCACGGCTCTCCCGCTCAACCCGCGCCAGTTTGAATTGGTTTATTCCAAGGAGATTTCCATCTACCGCTTCAAGCCGTGCCAGGATCGCGCTCTCCTGGTCTATGATTACCAAGTGGAACCGGATCGCGCCGCCGTTCTCGGCCGTGTCTCCGCCGCTGGATTTGATCCGCGCCAGGTCATGCTCCTGGAAGATCAACCCACGCCGGCGAACAAGGCCGCGGGCGACGTGACAGGCGGAGCCGATGCAGGCGGGTCCGTGCGCATCGTCTCCTATGAGGCGGATGACATCCGCATCACTGCGTCCCTCCCGCGCCCCGGCTATCTCCTGTTGCTGGACACTTATTTCCCAGGCTGGTCCGCCACCGTGAACGGAGAACCGGCGCCGATCCACCGCGCGGATTATAATTTCCGCGCCGTCTCCCTGCCGACGGGGAATTCCACCGTGGCCTTTTCTTACCGCCCGGAGAGTCTGCGCATGGGCCTGTTTCTCTGCGCGCTGGGCACGCTGGCGCTTGGCGCCGTGTTCCTGTATCCTGCCCGATCATGAGTGCGCAAGAACAGCACCCCGGCTCCGCCCTAACGCAGGAAGCGATCCTGGCGGCATTGCGCGAACTGTCCGATCAACTTGGCTGGCAGAACGTGACTGGAGAGATCTGCCTCTTCGGCGGCACCGTCATGGTGCTGGCCTTTGCCTCTCGATTATCAACCCGTGACGTGGACGCCATTTTTCAGCCGGTGCAGCTTGTCCGTGAGCTTGCGCGCCGAAATTGGCGAACGTCAGCATCTGCCGCTGGACTGGCTCAACGATGGCGTCAAAGGATATGTCTCGGCCCATCATGAAACATGGGCTGGAAATCTGCCTCAGTTTTCCCATCTTCGATTGACCATGCCCGTGCCCGAATATCTGCTGGCCATGAAGTGCATGGCCGCGCGTTTGGGAGGCCCTTCCGGGGAACAATCCGACGTGCTGGACATCATTTTTTTAATACGCCACTTGCGTTTGAACTCAGCCAATGCGGTTTTGGATTTGGTGGCACAGTATTATCCGGCCAACCAGATTCAGATCAAAACGCAGTACTTGGTCCAAGGCCTCTTCGAGGAAGGCAAAATATGAGACCGAAAACTCTGAACGAGGTCGCCAAGCTGGCCGCCAGCGGAGATTCATTCGACCGCTGCCTGGCGAATTTTCTTGATGATTTCTATTCTGCGCCCGCTGCTGCGGCGCTGTCCACGCCTCCCCCCCTCTTGTCGCCTCTGCTCAAGGAACCGGGTCGTGTGCAGGACGCCTATCTCGCTGCCACAGCGGAAGAATTGGCCCGCGCATTTAAACTGCCCGTACCTTTATGGACAGCCGACGAGGAGCGCAAACTGCATCGTCCCTGGTTTGCGTCGTCGTTGGCGTCGTTGAGGGCAGTGCTCTTGTTGGAAAGTCCCGCCAGCTTTCGTGCCCGCAATCTGTTTGTAAGCGCCAATGCTTTGTCCAGAGCGTAGCGGCGGCATGAATCAGTTGCGGGCGCGTGCAGTTGACGTATATTCATCGGTAGTTTTGGAACTACTGAAAATTGAAAGCGGCATATATGAATACACCTAGAGTCAAAGAAATTCTAAGCTGGTACGGCAGCGATAACCCCGGAACTTTAACCAATCTGGCCCGGCTCCTGAACCACGGCAAACTCGGCGGCACCGGCCGCCTGGTCATCCTGCCCGTGGACCAGGGCTTCGAACACGGTCCGGCCCGCAGCTTCGCCATCAACCCTCCGGCCTACGATCCCCGTTACCACTTCCAACTCGCCCTGGAGGCCGGTTGCAACGCCTACGCCGCGCCGCTGGGCTTTATTGAGGCCGCCGCCCGCGATTTCGCCGGCGAAATTCCGCTCATCCTCAAGATCAATAATCATGATGTTTTGCTGGACGAAAAGGACCCGCTGCCGGCCCTGACCGGCGGCGTGCAGGACGCCCTGCGGCTTGGTTGCGCGGCCATTGGGTTCACGATCTACCCCGGCTCCTCCGAGCGGGTGAGGATGTACCAGCAATTGCGCGCCGTGGCCGAGTTGGCCAAGCAACACGGCCTGGCCGTGGTCGTCTGGTCCTATCCGCGCGGCTCCTCCTTGAGCAAGCAGGGCGAGACGGCCATGGACGTGTGCGGTTATGCCGCGCACATCGCGGCGGAATTGGGCGCGCACATCATCAAAGTCAAACTGCCCACCGATCATCTCGAACAAGAGGCGGCGCGCAAGGTTTATGAAAAGGAGAAAGTGCCCATCAGCACGCTGGCCGAGCGAGTGCGGCACGTCGTGCAATGCACTTTCAATGGGCGGCGGATCGTGATTTTCTCCGGCGGCCCGGCCAGCAGCGACGAGACGGTCTTTCAGGAAGTGACGGCCATCCGCCAGGGCGGCGGTTTCGGCTCGATCATGGGCCGCAACTCCTTTCAGCGAAAAAAGGAGCAGGCCCTGCAGTTCCTGGGCAAAATCATTTCCATCTACGGCAATTGACAGATGCGCCGTCCTGGGCGTTGTTGTCATTGTCATGGACAATAAAGGTCTGGCTAACGGAACCACGGAGCCACCCGCCCGCAAGGCGGACCCGTGCGTGATGGTCATCTTTGGCGCGAGCGGAGATCTGACCAAGAGAAAACTCATTCCGGCCTTGCTCAACCTGGCCTCGGCCAAGTTGCTGCCGGAGCAATTTGCCATTATCGGCTACGCCAGCAATGACCTCACCACCGAGACCTTTCGCAATCAACTGACCGAGGATATAAAGCAATTCGCCAGTTGCCCGGTCACGCCGGAGTTGTGGAGCTGGTTCCTCCAGCGCATCTACTATATCCGCGGCGATTTCCAGGACCCCAACGGCTACAAAGTCCTCAAGGAGCAAATTGCCGTGGTGGAAAAAACCCACCAGGCGCAGGGGAATCATTTCTATTACCTGGCGGTCGCGCCACGTTTTTTTGGAGAAGTGGTGCGGCAGCTCGGCGCGGCCGGTCTGGCACAGGAAGCCAACGGCCACTGGGCGGCGCGTGATTATCGAGAAACCCTTCGGACGCGATCTGGATTCCGCCCGCGCCCTCAACTGCGAGATCAAGCAAATCCTGGAAGAAGGGCAGATTTATCGCATTGATCATTACCTGGGCAAGGAGACGGTGCAGAACATCATCATCTTCCGCTTTGGCAACGGCATCTTCGAGCCGATCTGGAACCGGCGCTATATTGATCACGTCCAAATCACCGCCGCTGAAACCGTCGGCGTCGAGCGGCGCGGCGGTTATTACGAGTCGGCCGGGGCCTTGCGCGACATGGTGCCCAATCATCTTTTCCAATTGGTTTCCCTGACCGCCATGGAGCCGCCCATCTCTTTCCACGCCGACGCCGTGCGCGACGAGCAAGCCAAGGCCCTGCACGCGGTGCAAGCTCCTTCGCCTGAAGAAGTGCTGACCATGGCCGTGCGCGGCCAATACGGCCCGGGCCACGTCGGGGACGAACACGCCGCAGCCTACCGCGCGGAGGTCAAGGTCGCGCCCGATTCCAACACCGAAACCTTCGCCGGCCTGAAGCTGCGGATCGACAATTGGCGGTGGGCGGACGTGCCGTTCTATTTGCGCACGGGCAAGCGGCTGGCCAAACGGACCACCGAAATCGCCATCCAGTTCAAACGGGCGCCCTTTCAGTTGTTCCGCGACACGCCGGTGGAGAACCTCGAAAGCAATCGGCTGGTGCTCTATATCCAGCCCGAGGAAGGTCTCTCCCTGCGCTTCAGCGCCAAGATTCCCGGCCCCATCATGCACATGGGCGGTGTCGAGATGAAATTTAATTACGTCGATTATTTCGGCCGCACCCCCAGCACCGGCTATGAACGTTTGATCTACGATTGCATGTTGGGCGACGCCACTCTTTTCCAGCGGGCCGACATGGTCGAGGCGGGCTGGAGCGTCATCACCCCGATCCTGGACGTGTGGAAGGCGCTGCCGCCGCGCAGCTTTCCCAATTATGAATCCGGCTCCTGGGGACCCAGGGAGGCCGACGACTTGCTGGCGCGCGATGGACGCTCCTGGAGAAAAATCGAATGAAGGCTCCGGTTCGGACGGATAAAGTCGTTGTTCTATTTGACGTTGACAACACGCTCCTGAACAACGACCAGGTGACGCGCGATTTGCAGAACCATCTGCAACGCGAGGTCGGCTCCAGCGGCGCCAGGCGCTATTGGGCCATCTTCCAGGACCTGCGCGCCGATTTGGGCTACGCCGATTATCTGGGCGCCTTGCAACGCTACCGCACCGAATATCCTCACGACCTGCGGCTTTTGACCGTCTCCCGTTTCTTGATCAACTATCCTTTTGCCAACCGTCTTTACCCCGAGTCCCTCGATGTGCTCCAACGGGCCAAAACCTGGGGCCGGACCGCCTTGCTGACCGACGGCGACGTCGTGTTTCAGCCGCGCAAAGTGGAATGTTCCGGCCTCGGCGAGGCGGTGCAAGGCCACGTGCTGGTCTATGTCCATAAGGAACACGAATTGGCGGACGTGGCGCGCCGTTACCCTTCCCGGCATTACGTCGTCGTCGATGACAAACTGCGCCTGCTCGCGGCCATCAAAAAATCCTGGCAAGGCCGCGTGACCACCGTCTTTGTCCGGCAGGGGCATTACGCCCTGGACCCCAAAATCACCGCCGCCTGCCCGCCGGCGGACGTCTCCCTCGAACGCATCGGCGGCCTGCTCGGACACGATCTCCCAGGCTTGCTGGCCGCGGCGCGAAAGAAACCCGCATGACTCCCCGCGACCAATCCATCGCCTTCGGCGCGCCCGGCATCGAGCCGCGCTGGACCTCCAGCGCCAAGGAGGGCTTCGGCACCGCCTATCATACCAGTTGCCGGCTTTGGTTCACCCTGAGCCACGGCATCGTCAACGAGATTTATTACCCCTCCGTGGACCAGCCCAACACGCGCGACTTCCAATTCCTCATCAGCGACGGCGAAACCTTCTGCCACGAGGAAAGATCCGACCTGGAGCGCCAGATCGAATACCCGGAGCAGGCCTGCCTGTTCTACCGCCTCACCAATACCGAGCGCCAGGGCCGTTACCGGCTGATCAAGGAAATTTGCACCGACCCCCACCGCTCCGTCCTGTTGATTCACACGCGCCTGGAGATTCTTGACGAGTCTTTGCGCGAAAAGCTGCGGCTTTACGCCTTGCTGGCCCCGCACATTGAGCGCGGTGGTTCCGGCAATTCCGGTCGTTGCACCGAAATCGGCGCCAGCACGCTGCTGCACGCCTGGCGCGGCGGTTTTCATTTGATCATGGGCTGCACCACCCATTTTGCCAGGCGTTCGGTCGGTTACGTCGGGGCCAGTGACGGATGGCAGGATCTGCGCAATTTTAAAATGGACTGGGATTTTCGCGCGGCGGAAAACGGCAACATCGCCTTGACCGGCGAGATCGATCCGCGGCGCGGCTGCGAATTCGTCGTCGCCGTTGCGCTGGGACAGAGTTACGAGAGCACCGCCGCCAAATTGCTGCAATCCCTGGCCGACCCGTTCCAACAACATCGCGACAGCTACGTGCGCCAGTGGAAGCGGACGGTGGTGGATCCTTGCCATGATTTCGACAAGCACACCGGCGACGGCGGCCACACCTACCGTTTGAGCCGCTGCATCCTGTTGGCGCATGAAGACAAAGTCTTCGAAGGCGCCATCGTGGCCTCCATGAGCATCCCCTGGGGTGAAACCAAGGGCGACAACGAACTGGGCGGCTACCATTTGGTCTGGACGCGCGATCTGGTGCAAAGCGCCACCGCCCTGCTGGCCACCGGCCAAACCGGAACCCCGCAACGGGCCTTGCTCTGGCTGGCGGTCATTCAACGGCCCGATGGCAGTTTTCCGCAGAATAGTTGGATCAACGGACGCATGTATTGGCCTGGCTTGCAACTGGACGAAATCGCCGCCCCCATCCTTCTGGCCTGGCGCATCCGCCAGGCTGGCGTCGGCCTCGGCCATTGCGACGTCTGCGCTGTCATCAGGCACGCCGCCGCTTTCCTGATCCTGCGCGCCCCGGTCACGGCCCAGGAACGATGGGAGGAAAATTCCGGCTATTCGCCTTCAACCCTCGCCGCCGTCATCGCCGGCCTGGTCTGCGCCACGGCTTTCGCCGAAAGCGAAGCCGACAAGAATTTCCTCTTGACTTACGCCGACTGGCTCGCCGCCCATCTTGAGGAATGGACGGTCACGACGCGCGGGGATTTGGTCCAGGGTATTTCCACCCACTACATTCGCATCAACCCCGTGGACCCCAAGGCGCCGGACCCGCACGTCGATCCGAATACCGCCATGCTGCAAATCGCCAATGGCGGAGGGATTCATCCAGCCCGCCGTATCGTCGGCGGTGATTTCTTGCAACTCGTCCGCTTCGGCATCCGCGCGGCCGACGATCCCATTGTCGTCTCCTCCGTCGAAGTCATCGACCGGGTGTTGCGCCGGGATTTGCCGCAAGGGCCTTGCTGGCGGCGCTACAACCACGACGGCTACGGGCAGAAGGCCGACGGCAGCGCTTTTGATGGCGAAGGTGTGGGCCGCTCCTGGCCCATCCTGACCGGCGAACGCGGACACTACGAACTGGCGGCGGGTCGCGACCCGCTGCCCTATATCCGGGCCATGGAAAAATTTGCCAATGCAGGACAAATGATCGCCGAGCAACTTTGGGACGACGACGACTTGCCGGACGGCAAAATGAAACGCGGCCAGCCCACAGGCGCGGCCATGCCGTTATGCTGGTCTCACGCCGAGTACGTCTCCCTGGTCCGCAGCCGGCACGACGGAATTTGCTTCGATCGGATTCAGCCGGCCTATGAGCGTTACGTGGCTAAACCGGCCGCCAGCCGCCACGAAATCTGGACCCTCAACCATCCCGTGCGGCGCTGGCCGCGGCACAAGACTTTGCGCCTCATTTTCGCCGCCGAAGCGACAATTGTCTGGACATCGGACGCTTGGGCGACCAAGAATTCCATGGAAATGACGCATAATGAGACGTTCAATTTGTGGTTCGCGGATTTTGCCGCCGGCCAACTGCCGGCTGGCACGGTGGTCGAATTCACATTCTTCTGGAAGTCTGCCCAGCGCTGGGAAGGCCGCAACCGGCAGGTTACTCTGACCTGAGGCCAGTATGACGTTCTGCTACGGGTGCGGGTGGTGGTTCTTCCGCATCGTCTTCTCCTGCTATTTTCGCTGGCGCGTCTTCAACCCCGAACGGGTGCCGTTGACCGGCCCGGTCATCCTGGCCCCCAACCACGCCAGTTTCATTGATCCGCCCCTGGTCGGCGCGGGGCTTCGACGGCAGATCAGTTATCTGGCCCGCGACAACATTTTCCACGTGCCCATCCTGGCCGCCATCCTGCGCTCCTGGGAAGTGGTGCCGGTGGACCGCGACGGCGGCACCGGCCGCGGCCTGAAAAAAATCCTCAACCGCCTGGAACAAGGCGGCGCCATCATTTTGTTTCCTGAAGGCACCCGCAGCCGCCACGGAAACTTGAATCCGGCCCGCTCTGGCATTGGTTTGACAGTGATCAAATCCCGCGCCCCGGTGGTGCCGGTGCGCGTTTTTGGGACGCACGACGCCTTTGGCCCCCACCGGCGCCTGCCCCGTCCGCTGCCCGTGACAGTCAAGTATGGCAAACCGCTCTTGTTCGAAGCACTGCGGGCCGAAGCCGCCACCTGTTCCAAGCAGCGAGTCAAGGAGATTTACCAGCAAGTGGCCGACCAAATCATGGCCGAAATCGCCCGCCTGGAACCCAGTGCGGACCCTCTGCCGCCGGCGAGCGACTCGCACTCATAAGTTCGGCTCGTCGCGAGCGCCGTGCCAAACGTGAAGATTAATTTGAATTCCATGCCGCAGCCCAGGACACCAGCAGTTCTTTGACCTCTTGATGCGTCTTGGTGCGCCTCGCAGCGACATCCGCCCGGCCACTCCGGACAGCCGCCATGAGACGCAACTCCTCGGTAATCTCATCCAGAGAGGCATTCTCCGGTAGCCTCTGAAGCGCGTCCATCACCGCTTGTTTGTCGGTCATGATTGAAAAATACGGCTTAAGGTCGCGAAGAGCAAGTAGCGGCGATGTAAGCTGTTACTGAAACTGCGGATGCCGCAAAAGTTTCTCCCAGCTCTCGCGCGCAAGGTGGGCCTGGCGATACACCGGCGTGGCCAATGGCTCGGCGCTTCGGGACCGATGCGCCCGTTCCAACCAGGTTCGTGACAAAGGCTCGTCCAGCAGTTCCAGCGTGTTGGCCGCGATGGTGGTCTCCTCCTTTTCCCCGGTGGCGTGGCCCGCGCCGACAAAAAATCCCGCCAGCAACAACGTCACCCGCAACATCGTGCTGCGCGAATAAGTCGGCATCGCGCACGGGCGTTTCGGATCGAGGCAGCGGTGCAAATCCGAGAAGAGCGAGGCCGTCCACATGGCGGGATTCTTGGCGGGTGAAAAGGCGTCAAATAGAATACCATGCGGCGCCGGCGCGGGGTGCGTACGACTTCGCAACCATTCGGGGAAATCTCCCAACCGCAATTCCCATCTCCCGCCCAGCGCGCGCCCGGTGTCCAGGAGTTCCCGCGCCGCCTTTTCATAGCCTGCAAAATAGCCCAGTTCCGCCGCGTGCCGAAGGGCAAACTCCAGCGGTTCCACGGTGCGGTCGAAGCTGATGACGCGCAACGCGCACGGCAAGTCCGAGGTCGCTCGCAGGACGGCCATGGCGTTGGCGGCGGCGCCCAGGCCCACGTCCCACACCACAAACTCCCCGGCCTGCGACTGCACGCGCCGTCGAAGACGGAGTTGTTTGACGTACAGCGCCTCCGCCTCGGCCGCGGGGCCGACGACGGGATGGAACGTCTCCTCTTCCGCCAGCGAGCGGACGCTGCACGTTCCGTTTTTCAAGCGAACGAGTTGGTAATTCTCCGTGTTCAACGCAGCCATTATGCACGACCAGCGGCAAAAGTCCGCGTCAAACCGTTACTGGCTGTTCTCGACCGGCGGCAGAATGCCGGTAAACAACGGACGAGGCGCTTGCCAATTCACAATCAGGCGACACTGCGGTCATCACTATAAAGCTGCCGCCGCCGCTGCCAATCGGACAATTTTTCTTTTGTCACGGCCCAACGGTGGTAACAATGTGGGCATGGATCCGTTATTGAAGCTTCTACAGGAAAACGCGGCCCTCAAGCCGGCGCAGTTGGCCAGCATGCTCAATCTGCCTGAAACCGAAATCGTGGCCAGGATCAAGGCCTACGAAGAGGATCAGGTCATCCTCGCTTATCGCGCCGTGTTGAACGAGGACAAAATCGGCGACGACATCGTGCGCGCGGTGATCGAAGTCAAGATCACGCCGGAGCGGGGCGGCGGCTTTGACCGCCTGGCCGAGCGCATCGCCAAGTACGCCGAGGTGCGCTCGTGTTACCTCATGTCCGGCGGCTACGACCTGCTGGTGATAGTGGAAGGCGCGAACCTGCGCCAGGTGGCCACGTTCGTCTCGGAAAAGCTGGCCACCATCCACGGCGTCATCTCCACCGCCACCCATTTCATGCTCAAGGTTTACAAGGAGCAGGGCCTGCTGACCCGCGCCGAGTCCAACGAAGAAAGGCTGGCGGTTTCGCCCTAGCTCACAGCTTCTTTATCGCCCCGTCCAGCGCGGCGTAGAGCTGCTTCATGGTCTCCTCCGTCTCATCGCCCATGTTGGAGATGCGGAAGGTCGTGCCTTTGATTTTTCCGTAACCGCCGTCGATCAAGAATCCCTTCTCCTTGACCAGTTTTTGCAGTTTGGCCACATCTACCGTCCGACCGCCCGGCCTCGCGCCGTTGCTGATACAAGTGAGCGTGACGGATTCAAAGCCAGGCTCGGGAAACAGCGTGAAGCCATTTCCGGCCGCCCATTGCCGCGTCATCCCGGCCAGCTTCTTGTGCCGGGCGAACCGTGCTTCCAGGCCCTCGGCAAAGAAGTCTTCCAGCTTGGACGCCAGCGCGAACACGTGCCCGATGCTGGGCGTGCTGGGCGTCATGCTTTGCTCTGCGTTCTTCTGGAATTCCACAAAGTCGAAATAATATCCGCGGTCCGGCGCCGTGGCCGCCTTGGCCAGCGCCGCAGGCGAGCAGGCGAACACCGTCAACCCCGGCGGCATGGCGAAGGCCTTTTGTGTCCCGGCCAGCAGAACGTCGATCCCCAGCGCGTCAAATTCGAGCTTGATCGCGCTCATGGAACTGACGGCATCCACGATAAACATCACGTCCGGGAATTTTTTCTTGAGCGCGGCGATTTCGTAAATCGGGCTCATGACGCCGGTGGAAGTTTCGTTGTGGATGAGAGTAATAGCGTCGAACTGGCCGGTGGCCAGTTTGGCTTCAACCTGTTCCGGACGGATGGGCGATCCCCAGGGAACTTGCAGGGCTTCGGCCTGCTTGCCGCAGCGTTTGGAGACGTCGAACCATTTGTCGGAGAAGGCGCCGCACATGCAATTGAGGACCCGTTTCTGGACCAGGTTGCGCAAGGCGCCTTCCATCACGCCCCAGGCGGAAGAGGTGCTCAGATAGACCAATTGCTTTGTATAAAGCAACTGCTGCAATTGCGGTTGGATTTGGGCGTAAAGGTCTTTGAACCCTTGGCCGCGATGGCCGATCATGGGCGAACAAAACGCCCGGAACGTTTTATCGCTAACTTCAACCGGCCCTGGAATGTGCAATTTTACGTGCGTCATAATTTGTGTTAGAAAGTTGGCTAAACGTTAACAACCAGGGGAAACTTTTCATAAGCAGCCGCGCCTGGCAAGAAAAGTTTTCGATAAATTTCTTATCATGGTTCCATCTCATTCGATTCTCTGGTTGCGTGTTCATGGTTTGCCTTCAACTGCCAAATTCCTGCCATGCGTCCCGGAAGTGTTTCAGTGTCGCCCACGGGGCGTCAATGGCGGTGTTGCAGCTTGCCGACAAAATGAAACGGTGAGCATAGGGCCGCAGAGGCTCCAACAGACCGCGCACGTAGGCGAAAACCTCCTCGCGCGTGCGCAATGCGCGGGTCTGGATGGCGCTGATGCCACCCGTGATCAGGAATCGTCCTCCAGTCAACCGCAACGTCTCATCCAACTCCACGTCGCCCAGGGGCGGAAAGGCCACTCCCTCCAAGCCGTCCACCCCAAGCGAATCAATGAACCGCAGGTTGGCCCGCTGCCGTCCGCAGGCGTGGATGAAAAACGCGCTGCCGTGTTCGTGGGCCACGGCACTGGCTTTTTCATAGAACGACGCCGAGAACTTTTCCACGTAAGCAGGCGTGTGAAAGGCCGTGTCCAGATTGTCCATGGCCATCATCGCCGGCACGCCGGCGGCGGCGATCTGGCGCGCAAGGTCGAGTTGCGCCGATTCGTGCAGCGCCAATAATTCCCGCACCCGAGCCTCCTCGTCGGCGATGAGATAGGCCGCGTTGACCGCCCCGGCCAGGAGGTAGAGCGCCTTGAGCGGGCTGAACAACTCGCCCGCTACCGCCAGGCCGTCTTCACCGATGCGGGCCTGTTCCTGCGCGTAGCGCTCCGGCCGAAAGCGCCAGCGGCGCGCCCGCAGCAATTCTTCCAGGGCGCCCAGAGCATCCGGCCCCTCATCCAGCGCGAACGTTTCCTGCACCAGCGTCGAACCGGACCAGACGTAGCGCAACCGCTCGGTCAGCGCGCCGCGCCGGGTGTGATAGGTTCTGGTGATGACGCGGTCGCGTCCTTCGAGGCGGATTTCCTCGCTCGCCTCAACGCCGTCCCAAATTTCCTCCGCCAAACCGCCAAACCAACCCTGCCGCTGGTCGCAGTAGATGTTCCGGCTGAAGACATCCAGTCCCAGATGGCGGATCAGGTCGAGTTGCGAGCGGCAGTGCGCGATTTCGGGCGGCAGCAAACCGTGGTTTTGCTGGTGCGCGAACCATTGCCAGTAGTTGGGCGCATAGACGATGCGGCCCGGGTCTTGCCGGTTCAACAAACGCTGTAAGCGCTGGCGGGCAGTCATGTTGGGAAGTTCGGTGATTATTTCGTCATTCACAAGGCTATTAAAGTTCCGCCTGGCTCCGCGCTCAAGTTCTCCTCGCAGGCGCCGATAACAGCGATGGAAGTGTGTGTCAAAAAATGAGCGCGCACACAAAAACTAAATATGAACGTATCAAACACATCCAAAGTAGCGGCGGCCCTGATTGCCAGCGTAACTGCGGAAGCCTCGGAGACAGCATCTCAAACCAAGGCTGAAGCCGCCAAAGGCGACCACCAAGCCATTCAAAAGCTGGCTCGTCAACAGGCCCAAACCGCCAGCAGCCCCCAGGTCGCGCAGCCCGTGCCGCAACCAGTCGTCGAATCCACCTCAGGCAAGCTCAACGCCACGGCGTAGGCTTACTTTGGTTTGACAGCCGTAAGGTAGGCGATGGCATCGCGATGGACAACCTGGCCGGATTCCACCACGGGGCGAAGCCCGGCTTCAAAATGGCGCCGCTCCGCCTCCGTGAAACGGGCGGCCAGGATTTCGCGCAGCGTCGGCGCCTTTGGGTGGTGAGCGCTGTCAAGAAAGGCATCCCAGGGAGCGGCCGCAGCTTTGCGCGCGTCAATGTGCAACTCGAGATGAGCTTCCCCGAAGCCTGCCGTTTCAAACATGGTCATTAAATCGCGCTCCGTAAAATTAGTAAGTGGATTGCTTGCAATGTCCGCCGGGGTGGAGGGAAGCTGCGCTTCCTTCCAGCGCAGATATAACCGGGCGTCCAGCGTTGCCGCGTCGGGCAACCGGCTTTCCAGGAATTGCGCCAGGACGGCCAATTGCAGCGACTCATCGCGGTAAATCGGTTCAGCCAGGGAAATGCGCCCTCCGGGTCTGAGCACGCGATAAAATTCCCGCGCCGCCGCCGCCTTGTCCGCCACGTAAGCGAGCACGGCCCGGGTGGTCAGCGCGTCGGCCGAGGCGTCTGCCACGCCGTCAAGTTGTTCGGCAGATCCTTGAATGAACACGCATTGCTCTTGGACGCCGCGTTGACGGGCGATTTCCTCCGCCCGCCGCAACAACGCGGTCGAGACATCGGTAAGAATCACTTTCAGCGAAGCTCCAACACGCGCCATCGCGCCGAAGGCAATTAAGCCGTCGCCCGTTCCGACATCCACCAGCGTCATGCCTTCGGCCAGCCCGGCGCCATCCAGCACGCGGTCGCGATAGCGATCCACGGTGAGGCGAACCGATTGTTCGAGGATCGGGTTGCCGCCATGTCGCCGCTCGGTCAGCCAATCAAACCAGGGGTCGTTTGTAGCTTTGGACGTGGCCACGCTGAGCGGGGGATCAATCATTCGTCGTCAGGGTTGAATCCCTTGATGCGCCGCGGCGGCGGATCAGGTGGCGTGAGCAACGGTTGCAGCTTCGTCCAGATCGTGCGCAATTCCGAATCATGTTTCAGCAACGTCTTGTCAATCTCCGCCAGACGTCTGAGAATCGCCGCGTTGGCGTGCCGTTTGGAACTGGTCACAAATTGTGACCAGTTCGGCAGAACTCCTTCTGCTTGAGGCACTTCCAAACTCGGAGTCACGATTCGCGACCTCAAGTTGCTCCACTCCTGGGCGGTGAGTTGAAACATAAAATCCTCCGGAAAACGATCCGTGTTACGCTTAACCGCTTGATTGAAAACTTTCGTCGGCACGCCGTAAAGTTCAGCCAAGTCCGCATCCAGAATCACCTTTTGGCCGCGCAGGTTGAAAATCAGTGAACTGATTGGTTTATTTAGCTTCGTGATCTTCATGGGTGAAAAAATCCGACGGCGCGCACCATGCGGCATTCCCGCTCCGCCGCCAGCCAGTCAAGATAATCTAAAAATTCTTCCGACAACGGCGGACGCGAGCCGGGCCATTGCCGAGACGTCCGCTTGCTTTCGTAGCAGCGCCCCACCGCTTCATCTTCGTTGAAACGCTGCGCAAGTTCCTGGGCGTCAATCATCAGTCGCATCATAACGAGCGCATCTGACTGGATGCAAACATTGTTCCAGATCCTCGGCCCAATATCGCTACAAGGAGGAAGCCGCTAGTTTGCGGTGATGGGGTCTTGCAACCCGGTGCTCCGGTTCATGGGCCGCACGGAATTGTCCCGGGGTTGCGCCTTTGACATCTTGAAAGACCCGTGTGAAATAGGCCTGGTCGCAAAAGCCGCAGTCATCGGCAATCTCCACCAGGGGCTTGTCCGTGCGCCGCAGAAAATCGCACGCCAGGTCCACCCGGCATTGGCGCAGCAACTCGGTGAAGGACCGGCCCGTGCGCGCTTTGAGCAGACGGGAGAAATGGCTCGGGGAAATACCAGCCTGCCGCGCCACTTCGTCGCGCGAGATGGCGCGGTGCAGATTCTGGCGCATAAAGTCCAGAGCTTTGCCGATCAGCAGCGGCGGGGTGAAGTCCTCCTGCCGTTCGATGGTTGACATCACGTTCTCCAGCGTCTTGCGCAGCCACGCGGCCAGATCTTCGTCGTCCTTGATCCCCGCCAGCTCCGTGAGGAAGCGGAAGTTCAGCCCCAGCACTTCGGATTGCCTCGCGCCTGCCTCGACTGCGGCGCGGGAGATCATCACGACCAGTTCCAGCAGCAGGCCCTTGAGCAAATCGCTTCGTTCTTCCCCGGCGCTGTAAATATGCACCAAAACGTGGTTGATGATCCGCCGCGCCTCGCCCCGGTCGCCGCGCCGGATGGCCGCCAGGAGCGCCGGCTCTTGCAGCAGATACAGCTCGCGAATCCGGTCATAGGGCCGGTGCTCCAGCAGCGGGATGGCGGGAAAATCGTTCATGGCAGCATGAGATGCTCGATATAACGATCCTCGAAGCTCTCCGCGAGGTTGAGTTCGACGACCTCGACCTGCGCGCGCAAGTTTTCCATTTCGTCCAGCGTGCCGCGGTCCACCAAGGCCAGCAAGGCGCCCGCCAACGCGGTGTTGCCAACCACCCGCACTTGCTCCCGGCGGAAGCCGGGCAGGAGTCCGATGGCGATGGCATGGGCGACGTTGAGATGCATCCCGAACCCGCCGGCGAGATAAACGCGCGACAAGTCCGATGCGCGGACACCGGCCGTTGCCAGCAGGATTTCGATGCCCGCGCCAATGGCCGCCTTGGCCTGCAACAACAGCGCCACATCCACTTCGCTGACGCGCAATCCACCCGCGCCGTTCGATCCTGCCAGGCGCAAGGCCCGTTTGCCGCCGTTCTGGAGACGATTCTGCTCAGGCACGCTTTCCCACGCGGCTGTTTCGAATCTGCCCGTCACGCCCAGCAACCCGCTGCTGCGCGCCGTGGCCAGAAAATCCACATACGCCGAGCCGCACAACCCGTTGGCCCGGGTGGGCGGGACGTTGCCGATGGTCCCGACTTCGAGCGCAAAGGGATGGAGCGTCAATCGCAGGTCGCTGACCGCGCCTTCGCGCGCGCGCGTGCCGCAACGCAATCCGCAGCCTTCAAAGGCCGGGCCGGCGGCAGTGGCGCAAGCGGTCAACTTGCCGCCGCTCTGCAAGACGATTTCGCCGTTGGTCCCGATGTCCACCAGCAGACTCGGCGAGGGGTCAAAAGCCATGCCGGTGGCAAATACCCCGGCGGTAATATCCGCGCCGATGTAGGCCGCGATGCCAGGCAGCAATTGAATCGGCGTCTCCGGCGCGAGGCCGTCGGCAGCCAGGTGAATGTCGCGCGCCAGAACCCGTCTGCCTTCGAGGAAGCGAGGGGTGAACGGCGCGATGCCCAGCGGCGTCGGATCTTCGCCCGCCAGTAGGTGCAGCATCGTGGTGTTGCCGGCGACCGCGCCGCCGGCCAGGCGATCCAGCGTCCGGCCCGCCCGCTCGCACGCCCGCAGCAACAGCGGCCGGATCGTTTCCACGGCAATGGCGCGCTGCATCGCGGCGAGGTTTTCCGGTTTGCGCGCGGCTTCAATGCGTGTGACGACATTGTCACCAAAACGAATTTGTTCGTTGAACGCGCCGGCCCGTGACAACACCTCGCCCGTGATCATATCCACCAGCAACACCACCACCGTGGTTGTGCCTGCGTCCACGGCAAACGCCGTGTCGCGCCCGCCCGCGACTGGTGAAAACAAAGGCTGATGCGCGTAAGGGATGGCGATCTCAAACGTCTCGCCAACCTGGGGCCGATGCTCGATGCGGGAGCGGTCTGGAATCTGGATCGCCGCCGGGCCATGGATGTGAGCGCGACAAGACTGGACGGTGGCGGGCGCAGTCACGATTTTGCCCTCGATGGTCAACGCTCCCTCGCGCAACTCGACTTCGCAGCCGCGGCAAAGTCCACGCTGGCCGCAGCGGGTGTTCAGCGGCAGCCCATGCGCGGCGAGAACATCGGCCAGCGAATGGTCACCCCGTGTGTCGGCAATCTCCCGGCGCTCCCCGGAGGCCATCTCGACCTGAAGGTTTGCCGCGCGGCTCATGCGGAAGATGGTTTGCTGGCCGCCGGTTCGGCGCGCAAAATGGATTCGTCCGGCGAGTGGCCCAGTTGCATTCCAGGCTCGATAATTTGAAAGCGTTTTTCGTCCCACCTGCCCCAAAGCAAGTCCCGCAAAAGCGTGGGATCGCCGCGCGGATGCTCGAACTTCCAGCCCAGCCAATCCGCGCATTTCCGGGCGTAATCCGCCTCGGCCTGCGCTTTGTCCGTGCCGAGATCAAGATAAGTGACCGTGTCGTGCAAGGCCCACATCTCGCGCTCGGATTCAACCAGAAATTCCACGTCCTCCGGGTCAAACTTCTTCAGCAGTTCGGCTTTGAGCGTCTCCAGGCGGTCAGGCCCGGGCACCCGCCGCGCCAGATTCCAGCCCGGCGTATAGTAGTAACAGGTGGGACAGCGCCGCTGATGTTCGGCATAAGCTTCCTTGCTCCCCATGAACACCGTGATGCAGTCATGGGCGCGGGGAATGACCAACGGGTGGTGGAGCGGGCGCAGTCCCGCCGTGCCGAGTCCGCACAAGCCGTAGGCCAGCACTACCGCCTCGATGTCCGTCCGCGCGGCCATCTGGTCCAGGCCTTCCTGCAAAGTGGCGCGAAGCTGGTCCGGCCGATCATGCAGGCCGACCTCGAAGTAGCGCGTCTCCACGATGTGCGCCGCGCCGGCCCCGAGGAGCGCGATTTCCTGCTCAAACACGCGGCAAGCCAGCAGCGCCAGCCGGGGCGGCTGGCGGTCGGAGATTTTTGTTTCTCGCTCAGTCATCAATTAAAGTGCTTGCGGGACCAACTCCGCTCGATCTCTTCCAGTGAGCGGCCCTTGGTCTCGGGAACCAAACGCCAGACCGCTAATAGCAAAATGACACAAAAAACCGCGTAGGCATAGAACGGAAAGGCGTGATGGAAATGCGTCACGAACCAGGAGCCTTTGGCATCCATCATGGGAAAGGTCTGCGTCACGGCGTAATCCGCCGTCCAAAGAAAAAAGGTGGCCAATCCCAGGGCGCGACCACGCACCGCGGTGGGGAAAATTTCCGCCAGGATGACCCACGTCACCGGTCCGAGCGACAGCCCGAAACAGCCGATGTAGAGCAGGATAAAAAAGAGCATCCAGCCGCTGGAGACCATTGGGCCGGTCCACATTTGGGCCATCACCCCCATTGCGATGAGGCTGACGCCCATGCCGGCGGCGCCGATAAACATCAGCGGTTTGCGGCCCCAATGGTCCACCGTGGCGATGGCGATGAGCGTGAAGAAAACTCCCGCGCCATTGATGATCATTTGCTGGAGCAGCCCCGCATCCACACCCGTGGAGGCGCTCATCGTCTTGAAGATGGTCGCCCCGAAATACATGAAGACGTTGATGCCGGTGACCTGCTGGAGGATGGCCAGCAGGACGCCGATCGCCAGTGGCAGCCGCAACCGGGCCGAGAACAGTTCCCCCCATGTGCCTTTCTCCTGTGAGAGCGAGGTCTTGATGCTGTCAAATTCCGCTCCGGCGAACTCCGGCCCGCCGACTTTTTCCAGAATCCGCCTGGCCCTTTCTTCGCGCCTTCGCTCGATCAGCCAGCGGGGGCTTTCGGGAATCGGAATCAGCAGCAGGCCAAAGAGCACCGCCGGCACAAAGCCCGTGCCGAACATCCAGCGCCAACCGCTGGCAATGAGCCACGCCTGGTCGCCGCTTTGGGCAATAAAGTAGTTGATGAAGGAAGTCAGGGCGATGCCGCCGACAATGGCGATTTGATTCACGGCCACCATGCGGCCACGAATGTGGGCCGGCGTAATCTCCGCGATATACATGGGAGTTGAGATGGAGGCGATGCCAATGCCTATCCCACCCACGATGCGGAAAAGAATAAAAATCCAGATGTCATTGGACAGGGCGGCGCCGATGGCGGAAGCGAAAAACATGGCCGCCGCCAGAAACATGGCCAGCCGGCGTCCAAAACGGTCCGAGATCGGACCGACCAGCAGCACCCCCGCCGCGCACCCCATGAGCACACAACCTGAGGCCCAGCCTTTCATGAAGTCGCCGAGATGAAAGCGCGCCGTCAGCGGCTCGATGGCCCCGGAAATGACGCCAGTATCGTAGCCAAAGAGCAGTCCCCCCAGCGTGGCGACCAGGCAGATCGGCAACAGGTAGGCCAGATTAGTGCGCACGGCGGCAGGCACGGCGCTGGACGGAGCAGAGGCTAAAGCCATGAGACGATTAGATCAGCTTTTGTTGCCGGAGTCGAATCAAATCAGAATTCGTCGTAAGCGATCTGCTCCTCGGGCACGCGAAGTTCCTCCAGCATTTTCCGCGCGGCTTCGATCATAACCGGCGGGCCGCACAGATAATACTCGATAGCGGACGGATCGCGGTGAGCAGCCAGATACTGCTCCCGCAACACCTCATGGATGAATCCGGTGTGGGATTGCCAATTGTCCGTCGCCTGCGGTTCGGAAAGCGCAAGGTGGAACGTGAAGTTGGCATGTTTCCGCGCCATGTCTTCGAAGTATTCCCGGTTGAACACTTCCTGCAACGAACGGGCGCCATACCAGAAGCTCACCCGGCGCGCGGTCTTCTGCGTTTCAAATAAATGCGAGAGGTGGGACCGTAGCGGCGCCATGCCCGCCCCACCGCCCAGATAGACCATTTCCCGGCTGGTCGGCTTGATGCGGAAATCGCCAAACGGACCGATGGCGGTGACTTTGTCGCCGGGCTTGAGCCGATGGACGTAACTGGAGCCGGCGCCCGCCAGACAATCCTGGCCCCGCGGCGGGGTGGCGATGCGGACGTTGAACCGGAGCTGCTTGTCCACGGCCGGATTGGTGGCCAACGAATAATTGCGGCGCACGGGCGCATAGTTCTCGGCGCGAAAATTAAAGACGTGCTGGGCTTTCCAAACCTCGGCAAATGGCGGCTTGACCGCGATTTCGCTGAAGGCAATGTCGCCATAAGCGGGGATGTCCAGTTGCATAAATTGCCCCGGTTGATAGTCCGGCCGCGGCGCGCCGGGTTCAGGTTCCAGCACCAATTCCTTGATGAAGGTGGCGACGCAGTCGTTGCTGACCACGCGGAATTTATAGGTGACGGGGCGTTGTGCCAGTCCGCAACCGCCCGCGGAACGGAGGTCGAGAAAAATTTTGCCGTCATGCTCGCGCGCCTTGTAGGTCTTGAGCGCCACGCAGGCGGGCATCCGTTTGGCGGAACCGTCAGTGATGTCGAATCGTCCGTTGTGCTTGGGACACTCGATCAGCTCGCCTATGACCATGCCCTCGGCGAGATGGGTGTTGCCGTGCGTGCAGATGCCGTCGGTGGCGTGAAGCTCGCCGCCGGCAGTGCGGTAAATGGCGTAGGTCTTTTGCTCGTGATCGAATCGGATGACGTCTTCCGTTTTCAAAAAGTGGTTCACACAGACCTCGACCCAGCCGTTGACCGGCTGGCCCTTGGCGGTGAAGATATGCGCCGTGGCCGGAGCTTCGGAAGGGATGGTCGGCGTGGGCAGCTTGCGTTTGACGTGATAACCCGGGTCTTTGATCTGCCGCAGGATGGACTGGATGACTTCGCGCCACGCTACCAGGTTACTGGCGTAAGGCGTGGGCATGTCAGCTTTCACCTGCTCATGCAGTTTGGGCAATTGGTGATACGGCACGAGAGGGAACATGTGGTGCTCCACGTGGTAGTTCATGTTCCAATACAGATAACGATTGATCAGATTCATGTACACCGTGCGGCAATTAAGCCGGTGATCGAGCACGTTTTCCGCCAGGCCGGCATGTTGCGGAAAAGCGTAGATGCTCATCAGCCATGCGCCGTAGATATTGGGCAGCCCGACAAACATCAGCGGCAGCACGCTGCGCTGGTGGATGGCCAGGCCAAGGACGCCCGCGTAAATAAGCAGGCTGATGCGGGCGCGGATAAATATCTTCCCATACTCGGATTCCGGTATGAAGGTCTTTTCCTCCACCGTGAGGCATCCCACGCAGTGCAACAGAGAGCGCCCGAAATACTTGGGCAAGGCCCACAGGTTGAAAAACTTCCCCGCCAGCATCCAGGGATTAGGCGGCCGCATCACGTTTATTTCCGGATCGCGTCCCACGATGATCGTGTCACTATGATGTCGGGTGTGGCTCCAGCGCCAGACGGCCGATTCGCGCATGACCATGAAGGAGGCAATCTCGTACAGCACCTCGTTCAGCCAATCGGTTTTGAAGGCCGTGCCGTGGCTGCACTCATGCCAGCGGGAGTCGGAAGTGGAGGCGTAAAGGGCGCCATAGATCATGAACGCCAGCACCGCCCAGCTACTTCCAGCCTGCCAGAGTCTGTAGCCGGCCCAACCCGAACCGATGATCAGGGCAAACCACAGAATGGTGTCGCGCACGGCGGGCCAGTCCCGGCGTTGCAACAGTTCCCGCATCTTGTCCTTGGGCACGGGGGAAGTGTACCAACTGGCCTCGGCTAGCCCCTTTTCGATGGCTAGGGCCGTGTCCTTTCCGACCAAACTGTAGTCACTGAGCCGGATGGCGGTGGCGTTTGACATTAAAGTGGCGCGGCAGATTGTTGAACCGAATCAGGCATCGTGCCAACTTATCGCGAATTCGGAGATTCGCAAGGCCACCGGTTTTACAACTCAAACGGCTTGGGCGAAACAGCGCACGTTGTCCGCCGGTGATTGCCGGGGCACTTCGCAGCCCGCGGCCGCGATCCAGGCTGACCCGGCCTCGGCGCGGCACTTGGCCAGCGCCTGCCGCATAACCTCCACTGTGCCGTTCTTGACCACGTTGACCGGATGCACGTTGCCCGAAAAAACCTGCCGTTCGCCCATCACGGCGCGGGCCGCGCGCAGGTCCACCATGCTGTCCAGATCCATGAGTTCGCAGCCCAGACTGGCCATGCCGCTGGCCAGGTGTTGCGTGCGCCCGCAAATGTGCAGCCGCACCCGGCCGCCCGCCGCGTGAATGCCGTCCACCAGCAGCTTCTCGTGCGGCAGCACAAACTCATCGTAAAGTTCGCGGTTGATAAGCGACGCGGCGGCGTCGCCCACGCCGATGATGTCCGCCCCGGCCTCGATCTGCGCGGTGGCAAATTTCAAGGCGCCCTTCACCGTGAATTCCGCCAGCGCGTGCGCGAAGTCCGGATCGTCGTAGTAATCCATCATGATGGTGTTGATGCCCCGCAAGTCGGCGCTTTCGGCGCACGGCCCTTCCACCCAGCCTTCGATCAAGTGCGTGCCTCCAAGCCGTTTGGCCAAAAGCCTTACGGCCTCGATACGATTGGCCATGCGACTGCCGGCGCGGTGCGGGTCGGGAACACGCAATGTGCCCAACGTGGCCGGGTCGGCCAGCAAGACGTTCTGCTCGATGATCGCAGGCGGGCCGTCCGGCGGAGTAAAAATATCCGCCCCGAGATCGGCGGCTTCGCAACAGGGGTCGGAAACGACCGACACGTGGTCAAAGCCAAACTGGCTGGCGGCGGCGCATTGCCCGGCAGCCTGGATTTCGGCGCGCGTCGCGTAATCGTGGTATTTCGCGCCAATCAAATCGGCGGCCCACATCATGGTGATGGGCATGGCGGGTGTCCGGTCCACCGGTTTGCCGGCAATCAGGTTCAGCACTCGTTCTCGCGAATTCATCTTTTTCCGATCTTAATCGTAATCTTAATCGTAATCCAAACCTTTTGATTTTCGTTGACCCGCCGCCCCGTCCAGCTAGATTCTGAGGCATAATTTCGGTAAGTACTACCGGGAAGTTTAGAAAGAAATTGAATATTATGGCAGTCAAAATTGCAATCAACGGTTTCGGCCGCATCGGCCGCCTGGTTTTCCGCGCCATTGCCGAGCAAGGCATGATCGGTCGCGACGTCGAAGTCGTGGCCGTCGGCGACATTGTTCCCGCGGATAATCTGGCTTATCTCCTCAAATACGATTCCACTCAGGGACGCTTTCGCGGCCAGGTTTCCTCCCGCAAATCCGCTCCCGACAAGCTCGAGGATGACGTTCTGGTCGTCAATGGCCACGACATCCTCGTGGTCAGCGCCAAGGATCCCTCGCTCCTGCCCTGGAAACAACTGGGCGTCCAACTGGTCATCGAATCGACCGGCCTGTTCACCGACGGCCTCAAAGCCAAGGGCCATCTGGCTGCCGGCGCGAAAAAAGTCATCATCTCCGCCCCCGCGAAAAACGAGGACGTCACCCTGGTCATGGGCGTCAACCACGAGAAATATGATTCTGCCAAACACAGCATCATTTCCAACGCCTCCTGCACCACCAATTGCCTGGCCCCGCTGGTCCATGTCCTCCTCAAGGAGGGCTTCGGCATCGAAGAAGGCTTGATGACCACCATTCACGCCTACACCGCCACCCAGAAAACCGTCGATGGCCCCAGCAAGAAGGATTGGAAAGGTGGACGCAGCGCCGCCATCAACACCATCCCTTCCACCACTGGCGCCGCCAAGGCTGTCGCCCTGGTTTGCCCCGAAGTCAAAGGCAAGCTGACCGGCATGGCCTTCCGCGTCCCGGTGCCGACCTCCTCCTGCGTCGATCTGACCGTGCGCACGGCCAGGGACACCAGCTACGCCGAAATCTCCGCCGCCATGAAAAAAGCGAGCGAGACGTATTTGAAGGGCATCCTGGAATACACGGAAGACGAAGTCGTCAGCTCCGATTTCATTCACTCGACCTCTTCCTCGATTTACGACAAAGGCTCGGGCATCGAGTTGAACAAGCGGTTTTTCAAATTGATCAGTTGGTACGACAACGAATGGGGCTATAGCTGCCGCGTTGCCGACCTGGTCAAATATATGCTCTCCAAGGGGATCTAATTCCCCGCATCTCGGTTTTGTCCGGGCCGGCGCCAAGCCGGCCCGGACGCGGTATCGTCGTCCTCGTTGTCCGCTTCGTCCGGGACTATTTGAGATACTTGTCGAAAAAACCGAAGACGATCGGGCGCAAGTCGCGCTGCTTCGGCTGTAGATCAAACGAGTGCGGCGCGCCTGGAATGATGACCAGTTGGTGCGCAACACCCGCTTTCTGCAATACGCCGGCCAACAGTTCCGATTGTTTTGGGCTTACCAATGTGTCCGCGCTGCCATGCATCACAAGCATCGGAGGCGAATTGCTGCGCGCGTAGGTGACAGGCGAGGCCGCGCGATACAACTCTGGAGCTTCGGCCAAAGTTTTTCCGAGCATGGGGATGTCGTGATGCGTCGTCAGGTCGGCTGGGCCGTAGAGAACCACCCCGCAACTGACCTGACAGGAATACGCGCCATAAGGTTCTTTGGGGTCGAGTCCGTCCCCCGGCCTGGTCAGCGCGACCATGGCGGCAAGGTGTCCACCCGCCGAACCGCCAATGACACCGAGGCGATTGGGATCAACCTGCAAGCGCCCGGCGTTCTTCCTTAGCCAGCGCACGGCCGTTTTGCAATCGTAGAGGTTTTGCGGCCAGGTGGCGCGGGTCTCTGTCGCCAGCACATAATCAATGCTCATGGCAACGCAGCCGTGGAGAGCGAGATTGGTGCCGATGTTAACTTCACGCGATGCGTCGCGCTGGCTCCCGCTCCAGCCGCCGCCGTGGATGATGACTACCGCCGGACGCAACGTCCCGGCTGGCGCCGTCGCTGGCAAATAAAGATCCGCCTTTTCGACCCGCCCCGGCCCGAGATACTCCACGTTGCGCTCAATGAGAACGCCATCAACCGCGTTGGTCGTATTTTGCGCTCTCAAAGTGCCCGCCGTCAGCATGGCGGCGGCGGAGGCGATGAGCGCGCAATGGTTTGCTCGCTGGAGCAAGGCAATCGTTTTCATGCGGGAAGTGTAACCTGGAGAAAGCCCGTGTGCCAAGCCGCAGACTCTGCACGCGGGCAACCACCCAACCGCCCTCGCTTTAACCAATAGTGCAGCCCGCCTCTTCCATCCTTTGCCCCGGCCACAAGTTTGTCAAAAATACCTTGAAACCCCGGCTGGTTCTCAATTCTTGCGCCGCGCGCTCTTGCTCCTTGTAATGAGAGACGGGTTGATCGAAAAAGTGTTCCTCGGAAACCAGCAGCATTTGTTTGATTCCTTTGGGCAAGGTTTGAAAGCCCGGATAATTCATGATGGTCGTATTCATGGGCTGCGCGTCCTGCAATGTCGTGTTCATAAGCATCTTCGTTTAATAACCACCGCACACGTATGCAACTGGCGTGCCAACCGGGCCGACACGTCTTTTCCCCGGCCAGAGGCTGCTTTGCGCGCTCAATCAACCATACCGACGCGCAAAGGTTGCGCTGGCCTGCGCAAAGGCTGCGCTAAACCGCCAAAAACGGGTTCCGCATTTCCTCGCTATTGCTGGAGGCGGAAATAAGCGGCTTGGCGGCTTGCGGCGTTGGTCAGGATATAATTGGTCCCAATGACGGCGATCCCGCTGGTGATGTTGATCCAGCTTGCGGAGGAAAGGTCGGTCGCGGTCTGCAACGCGTAATTTGTCGCCGAAACGGGCCAGGTGATGACGACTTGATGTCCCGCCTGGGCGATGGCCAAGCCCGGAGCAGACAAACCCAAAGTCAAGGCGAACACCGTGCCGCTGCCCCCGCTGCCGCCAGACTCCGCCAACCCATACAGCGTGTTGCCCGATAAAATCACTCCGGCCGGGTCGCCTCCGCCGCTGTTGATTCCTCCAAACGGAGTGGTGGAATCAGTGCTGATCGCCGTGAAACTATAAAGAGTCCTAAAAGCCGAGCCATCGGTGTTGACGCTGAAGACCGTGCCCCACCCCGCGCCGCCGCCATCCGCCGCCGTTCCGTAGAGAGTGGCGCCCGACAGAACCACACCAGCAAACGGATTAGCGCCGTCGCCGTTGGTGTAATCAGGCGTGGAAATGGCGGTGAAACTATGCAAGTTGGTAAAACCCGAACCGTCCGTGTTGAGCCTGAAGACCGTGCCACCGCCCGCGCTGCCGCCTTGATAAGTTGTCCCGTATAGAGTGTTGCCCGATAAAACCAAGCCGGCATGCAGATCGGCGCCGTCGTTGTTGGTATCATTAGAGAGCGCCGTGAAACTATGCAGATTCGTAAAATCGGAGCCATCGATGTTGACCCTAAACACCGTGCCGTTGCCCGCGGCGCCGCCCGTGGACGCAGTCCCAAACAGGGTGTTGCCGGACAAAACTAAACCGCCCTCCGGTGCAGCGCCGTCGCTGCCGCTGGTGAAAGTATGCAGATTCGTGAAATCCGAGCCGTCGATGTTGACCCTAAAGACGGTGCCAGCCGTGCCAAACAGGCTGTTGCCGGATAAGATCAATCCGCCCTCCGGCGAAGCGCCATCGCTGCCGTTAGTGAAAGTATGCAGGTTGGTAAAGCCTGAGCCATCGGTGTTGACCCTGAACACCGTGCCCCAGCCCGCGCTGCCGCCATCCGCCGCCGTCCCGTACACCGCGTTGTTGGTTAAAAGCAATCCGGCATTCGGATAGGCCCCGTCACTGTTGATATAATCGCCAAACGCGACGGCCGTGAAGCAGTGCAGATTGGTGAAGCCTGAGCCGTTGGTGTTGACCCTGAAGACCGTGCCCGTGCCACCGCTGCCGCCAGACCCGGTCGTTCCATACATGGTATTGCCCGACAAAAGCAAAGCGCGATCCGGTTGGGCGCCGTCGCTGTTGGTATAGGGAAATGAATCCGAAGCGGCTGTAAAGTTATACAGCGTTTTGAAACTATTGGACTGCGCTTGAACACGCGGGAGGGCGCTCAAGGAAACCAGCGCCGCGCCGCACAACAGGGTCACTCTAATAATCTCGGCTTTGCTGATGTCGGGAAATTACACTGCCAACGAGAGCCGGTCAACAGGTCGTTCTGAAAGAAGTGCTATTCTCCGCGGACCAGTTTGCGCGCGCGTTCCACCAACGGACCGTCCTTCGTCAAATCGCCAAAACGCAACGGCGGCGCGCCGCTTTGCTGGCGGCCAAGCAGCTCGCCGGGTCCGCGCAATTGCAGGTCGGCCTCGGCGATAAGGAAGCCGTCGCAGGTCTCTTCCATGATCTCTAAGCGGCGGCGGGCTTCGTCCGTTTTGCCGGCGGCAATGAGAATGCAAAAGGAATCGCCGGCGCCCCGGCCCACCCGGCCGCGCAGTTGATGGAGTTGCGCCAGGCCGAATTGTTCCGCGTTTTCCACCACCATGACGGTGGCGTTGGGCACGTCCAGGCCCACTTCCACCACCGAGGTGGCCAGCAGCACTTGCACCCGGTTGGCGGCGAAATCGGACATGATCTGTTCCTTGTCGCGGCTGGGCAGGCGGCCATGCAAAAGGCCGACGCGCGCCGGAGCGAAGATTTTTTCCAGGTTGCGAAATTCCTTGGTCACAGCTTTGACGCCGGCGGCCGAATCCTCCTCTTCCAGCCGTGAATAAACGACGTAGGCCTGGCGGCCTTTGGCCACTTGGCTGGCCAGGAAGGGCCAGACCTTGGGCAGGCTGGCCGCGTCGCGCACGAAGGTCTTGATCCGTCCGCGTCCGGGCAAGCCCTGGTCGATGACGGAAATATCCAGGTCGCCGTACAGGGTAAGCCCCAGGGTGCGGGGAATGGGAGTGGCGGTCATGACGAGCAGGTGCGGGTAGGCGCCCTTGCGCACAAGCTGCTCGCGCTGGGCGACGCCGAATTTGTGCTGCTCGTCAATAATAACAAGTCCGAGCTTTTCCGGCGTGAACGATTCCTCCAGCAACGCGTGCGTGCCGATGTAAAAGCGCGGCGTGCTCGCGCCCAAGGGAGCCAGCGAAAGCTGTTCGCGCCCGCCCGCGCGCACGGTCACGGCGATGCCCAGCGGTTCAAACCAGCGCCGGAAGTTTTGGCCGTGTTGTTCGGCCAGTATTTCCGTCGGCGCCATGAGCGCGGCGCTGGTGCCGCTTTCCAGGGCCATTAAGGCGGCGCAGGCGGCCACCACGGTTTTGCCGCAGCCGACGTCGCCCTGGAGCAGGCGGCGCATCGGGGGCGGGCCGGCCATGTCGTGACGGATGGCGCGCAGGACGTTGGTCTGGGCGTGAGTCAAGTCGAAACCGAGCGCGGCCAGGAACGGCTTGATGAGGCGATTGTCGCCCGAGCACGGGAGGGCGCGGGCGTTCTTCTCCAGATTCCGCCGGCGGGTTTGGATGGCAATTTGCAACTCGACGAATTCGTCCAAAGCCAGGCGCTGGCGGGCGATCTCCGCGTCGGCCGGTTCCTCCGGGAAATGGAGCAGGCGCACCGCTTGGGCGCGTGAGGGCGCGGGCACGGCGGCGCCTGGCGCCTCGAGCGGGTGCCCCGCCAATTCCAAGGCGGGGCGCGGCTCGGCGATGGCGGATTCGAACTCTTCGAGCACGCGCCAGACCAGGGAGCGGAGCCAGCGTTGCGATAAACCTTCGGTCAGCGGATAAATGGGCGCGATCCGGTTCAGATGCACGGACGTTTCCATCCGCTCGATGATTTCCGTTTCAGGATGGTCGAGGGTGCGGGGGCGAAGTGAGACGGGCTTGCCGAAGACGACGACTTCCTCGCCGGTTTTGAAGTATTTTTCCATGAACGCCAGGTTCCACCAGCGGCAATGCAATCGGGCGGAGCCGTCGTCGAGGATCAGTTCAAAGAGCGAGCGGCCGCCCCGCAGCCGGCGCAGGCCGGTGGCGACAATTCTCCCGCAGAGCAGCGCGGGCTGGCCGAGCTGCAAGGCGGCGATGGGCTGGAAATGGCGGCGGTCTTCGTAGCGCCTCGGACGGTGCAGCAGGAGATCCCCGACGTTGCCCAGTTCCAGACGTTGCAACTGGCCGGCGCGTTCCGGGCCGACGCCGGGCAATTGGCTTAAGGGAGTGAGCAACGGATTTGGGCGCATTTTGTAGAGTGCTCTTAATTCTTAATCCGGCAATATTGTCTTTCCACCTGAGACTTTCAATCTACTGTTACGGCATGGCGGAAGCAATGCCCGATCCTCTTTGGAAGGAATACAGTCTGGTGTTCGAGAAATTTGACGACCTGACGCTGGCGCGCTGGTTGGCGCAGACCTTGGGCCAATTGGAGTGGAGGGTGTGGCGATTTTCGCATCCATTGATCGGGGCCTACCGGCTGGCGGCGGAAATCGGCCATGATCGGCAAATCTGGCACAAGCGCCTGGCGACCGTGCCCGCGAGCTTTGCCGAAGCGCCCTGCTGCGGGGCGCCGGTGCTGCCCTTGTTTAGCCGGGACATCCTGCAACGGGGCTTGATCTGCGAACATTGCTCCGAAACGCTCATCTCCTTCGAGGAATTGCCGCTGGATTTGCAACCGGCCGTGCAACGCTGGGCCGAGGATTACGCGCCGGTGCATGCCGTGGCGCATTGGGAGGACCGGCAACGCCAGAGCGTGCCCGATTACGACCAGGCTTACGACGAAGCGGCGGAAGCGGCGGAGAAATTACTGGGCGTCGCGGGGAGCCAGTTGCTGCCCAAATTCCTGGAACATTATCCGGCCATTGTGTGGGAAGATCAGGACGAATGCCTGGAGGTCAGGCCGGAGGACATTTTTTACTAAGCCATCCATGAGGCCTCTTTTCCGTTGGGCGGTCCGCATCGTTCTTGGCCTGCTCTTCTTGGCGGTGGCCGGGGCGGTCACAGTCCTGCTCCTGCTGGACACGATTACGCGGGAAATCCTGGTCAGCCGGTTGCGCTTGCAAACCGGCATGGAGGCCAGGATCAGCGCGGTCCACGTCGGTTTGCTTTCCCCCACGGTGACCATCGAGGGTTTCAAACTTTACAACACGCCGGCTTTTGGAGGTTCGGTTTGCATGGATATGCCCGAGTTGCACATCGAGTACGATCCATCCGCCCTATGTGCCCGGCAACTCCATCTCACGCTGCTGCGGTTGAACTTGGCGGACTTATCCTTGGCCATGGACAAGCAAGGCCGGAACAACTTCAACGCCTTGCAACAGAAGAACAAGGGGTCCGCCCCGCGCGCGAACTCGACGGGCAAATTGAAATTCACCGGCATCGATGTGTTGAACATCTCCCTGGGCAAGTTTCATCTCTCCAATCTAGCCTCCGGCCGCGGGGAGGAAATCGACTTTGGCATCAAGAACCAGATCCTGCGCCAGGTGAAGACCGAGGCGGACCTGGCGCCGCTGGGCGTGGCGGCGCTGTCTCACGGCAAGGTAACGTCCCCGGGCGGCGCCGACGCGGACTTGAACCAATTGATTTACAGCCTGCTCAAGGCGCCCTGAGCAATCTCAACTGCCGTAACCCATCGCAATTCAACAACACCACAATCCACTTGACCGCATCTCCTTTTCAGGGGGAGCGCGACCGTCCCGGTCGCCGGGCGGTGCGTCTCGCGCCGCCCATCCCTTCGACGCCCAGCCAGCGGCGCGCGATCAACGGCCCCAATATCCGGGGAGCGCACGCGCCCCCGCGTGCAGCGGGTCGCGCCTCGCGCCCCGCATCTGCAACGCCCGGAATTCTAAGTGCGTCCGCCCGCCCCGGCGTATTCGCGCTTGTCAATTCCCCCTCGGTGCGGCAAATTACCTTCACCCGAAGCGGCACGACCGAAATGACGACGAGCAAACAATATGATTATTTGAACCGGTTGAGTTCAATTTCCTCATCGCCGTCCAGTGCCTTCAACTACCAATACAACGCCGCCAACCAGCGGACGCTGGACCGACTCGGGGACGGCAGCTATTGGCGGTATGGGTATGATGCGCTCGGCCAGGTGACTTCCGGCATGAAGTATTGGAGCGACCAGACGCCGGTGGCCGGACAGCAATTTGGCTACGCCTTCGACACCATTGGGAACCGGACGCAGACCCAGGCGGGCGGAGACCAGAACGGGGCCAATTTGCGGGCAGCCGGCTACACCAACAACCTGCTCAACCAGATCACCAGCCGTGGCGTGCCCGGGGACGTGGATGTCATGGGGGATGCTTTGGCGACCAGCGGGGTGACGGTCAACACCCTGACCGCGTATCGGAAGGAGGAGTATTTCCGGGAGCAGTTGAGCGTGGGCAACACCTCGACGGCCATCTGGCAAAGCGTGACCACCGCCTCGCCCGGCCAAACCAGCGTGACTGGCAACGCCTACGTGCCCAAGACGCCGGAGCTTTACGCCTATGACGCGGATGGCAATCTGCTCACCGACGGCCGGTGGACCTACGCCTGGGACGGGGAAAACCGGCTGCTTTCGATGACCAGCTTGACGGGCGCCCCTGCCGGATCGCAATTGCAACTTAACTTTGCTTACGATTACCAGGGACGCAGAATTCAGAAATCGGTTTGGACATGGAATGGCACAAGCTGGATTATTTCCGGCTCCGCAACCAATTACGCTTATGACGGATGGAACTGCATCGCGGCGCTTAATTCCACCCCCAGCCTTCTTGAATCGTTCCTGTGGGGTTCAGACCTGAGCGGGAGCCTGCAAGGGGCGGGCGGAGTGGGCGGTTTACTGGAGGTTTCGTATTACGGAACCCCCGCGATGAACTGCTTTGTTGCCTTTGACGGCAACGGCAACGTCAGCGCCCTGGTCAACGCCGCCAACCGCGCCACCGTTGCCAACTACGACTACGGGCCCTTCGGTGAAGTCATCAGAGCCACCGGGCCAATGGCGAAGGTCAACCCATTCAGATTTTCGACCAAGTATCAGGACGATGAGACGGACTTTTTGTATTACGGCTACCGCTATTACAACCCGTCCACGGGCCGTTGGTTGAGCAGGGACCCGATTGGAGAACTTGGCTTCGGGCGGGCGTTGCGAATGCCTCATGTGTCTCGAAGTGCAGGTCCAAATCTCTACTCCTTTACCAAGAACGACGCGGTTGACGGCTATGATATTTACGGTTTATTAGCCGGAGGGTCATGCACAATTGGCACTGTTTCAGAGGCGCTTGCGGAGGGTGCAACTGCGGAAGAAGTCGCGGAGGTAACAGCCATCGCAATTGCAGCGACGCCAGTAGAAGCCGTCGTTTTGAGTGTGGCGGTCACAGCTGGTGCCGTCGTCGTGACCTATAAGGTCTGTAATGCAGTATGCGACAGCCTCTATTGTGCAAACCGCCATCCAACTTGGCCAGGCTGTTACGGTCCGAGCGATCCCGGATCGGCGATAACGGGAGGCAACCTTTATCCAGGTTGGAACGTTGACGGCACTCCAACAATTACAGCCTCAGGGCCAGCCACTCCAGCAATATGCCCTTCGGGTGGAACTTGGTATACGCTTACGACCAAGTTTTTCACTGTCATCCAAACCGGAACCATCACCTATACAATGAACTTGAGCGTTGCTTGCTGCAATTGCTGCAATAAGTTCACCAGCGGACAAACCTGTCGCGTTATCCACCCGGGACGCGGTTCGGGCGGGCAACCACCGCCACCGTCCGGCCCACCATTCCAAGGGCAGAAATGAACAGTGACGAACAAATCACGTTGACGGGAGTCGCAATTCAAAACGAAACAGCGACAGTTGCATTGAACGTGCGGAAGTTTCAAGAAAAAGGCATTGACGTGATGGTTTCGGTAAAGCTGCTCGAGTACTCGTTTGCCGTTGAAACATTTTTTTTCGGTACAATTTTGAGAAATTTCTTGAAGAAGCGGGGGACGTTGTTTCAGCGCGAACAAAGCGAGCAAGCTTGATCAATTACGACCAGACATTAGTGATCGAGTTTATTAAGAAAAATGGCGTCGTTTTTCTGTCCATCAGTTACAGTTCCGTCCTTCCGCAACGCTCCGAGGACAGGGTTCTAGCAAATCTTCGAGAAGTATCCAAGCTCGACTCGACGACTGCTGTGGGTTCGAGATTTTCATTTTCTTTCATGCCTCTTCACAACGGGCTGGCGGAGGTCATTGCGTGGATAGAGAACGTTCTCGCCAGTAGCACGGTATCCACAACAAATCCATATCCACGCGGCGCAACTGCTTGATTTTCGACTTATTCCGGTAGCGGGGTCAGTCCGGGCGAACAGGGAACATGCCGGTGTCGGCTCTCACTAGTTACACTTTTTATCGTCGGTGATTGTGTTGCCGGATGCCTCGGAAGAGGGTATGCGGTTGACGTAGTGTAACTGCCATTCGTCTCCTCACTTTTTGCACTTTTCCATTGGCGGACTGGCTGCGGGAGTTGGGAGCCGCGCCAGAAAACCCGGTGGGAGATGCAGGCGCAGGCCCTTATTCGCCCAACCGTGGATGCGTTTGCCTGGTTGGATTTCCACTTGAACTGATAACGCACTTGTGCTTTCCTTATGACGTGGAAGAAGCGCGCCGGCGATCAACAAGGCGCGCTTTTGGATGGGTAGCGTTGTGAACGAGTGCAAGAAGAAAATCCGAAGACTCATTTTGTTCACCGCGATCCTTTTCGTCGTCGGCCTGGCGCGGTTGGCGGAGGGCCAATGCGATTTGCAGATCGTGGCCGCCGGGCCTTGTCTCGCCGACGGCACCCCTGGAACACCGGCGGTGGAAGATGCCAACTACGGCCTCAGAGTTACCCTTAATGTTGTGGGCGCGCCGTCTGCGCCGTTTCGCATCCAATGGGTCCTGGCCAGTGTCACCAACTATTTCGATGACATTTTCCTGGATCCCGGCGACGGCTATTGGTTCTACTTTTTATACCCGTTAAGCCTGGACGATCCGATACCTTGGTCGGTCACACTCGATCCGGATGGCGTCAGCGGCGATACAAACTTGGCCAACAATACCGCCAGCGGAACGTTCACCCCCATTCCGCCTTCGGCGCCGGCGCAATTCTACGCTCCGCGTGTGCTGCATGGTTCGGAGAACTTCATGTTGGGCTTTGAGCCAGGCAGCGGCGCCATACCGAACCTCTACGTGGTCTCGGGCGCGCCCACTTCCCATGGCGCGCAAAACGTGATCACGGCCACCGGCCCTTCCAACAGCCAAACCATCCTGACGCCTCCCTACGGAGCGCCACTTTACCAAAACGCCTGGTCCAATGCGCCCGCCGCCACTTTTCAGGGGACCGAGACATTCACCGTTCAATTAAGCCGCTCCTGTGTCAACCCCGGCCTTCTGCGCACCAACACCTGGGCCGACATGTCCGCCCTCTCCACCAACTGGACACAATGGCTGGCCCCGGACCCAATCGCGGAATCAACCAATCCCCTTGTCATCGCTTTCGTGCAGGCATCCTTGCCCACGAATTATCAAACCACGCTCACGCCTTACGACACCGCCCGCGCCTTGCATCAAGCGGTGATGAAGCGGCTTTCCTATCTCTCGCCTCCCTTTGATGGGGATGCGGTGGGTGTGCTGCAAGATGGCGTGGCCGATTGCGGCGGGTTTTCCGCTTTGTTGACGGCGTCCCTGCGCTACGTCGGCATTCCTGCGCGCCGCATCTCCGGCTTTCGCCAGGGCGACAGCGACTGGCACGTGCGCGTGGAATTTCACCTGCCCGGCGTGGAGTGGCTGGAGGCCGATCCGACCGACGGCAACAGCGTGGATACCAACGGCAATTTTGCTTATTACTTCGGAGACGTGAACAACTCCGACAGCTTCCTGGCCGTGGACGTTGGCGATTCGCACGTCCTCTCCTACGGTGATTTCACCTTTATTCAAATTGCCAATTGGTGGTGGAACGGCGGTGCCACCTACCAATCCTACGACAGCGCCTCCTACCTTCAACCCAACGGCGTTCTGAGCCTGACCAACTTCGCCAACGGCTCGATCCAATTATTGCTGAACGATCCGCCCACGGAAGGCTCGGTAGTCATCCAAGCATCGAGCAATCTGGTGAACTGGTGGCCGATAGCGACCAATGCTGCCACAGGCAATCCGCTCACTTACTCATTTCCTTCGTCGAACCAGCCGGCCGCATTCTACCGGGCGCAGGTTGCGCCTTGATTCGCTCGCGCATTCACTTGCGATCGTCGAATGTCACTTTTCTCGTTGGTAGGGCCGCGCTGCGTCGCGGCCCATTTCTTCAATGAGGCAACGCAGCGTCCTATCCTGTGAAAAATTCCTCGCCTCGCGGGGCGGAAACGCCAATTCTGCCGGCGTGCCAAAGTGGAGCCACGCGGAGTTAGTGCCCCGCGTGGCTAACTGTCTTAGTTTAGGCTGAGGTCAAGTTGTTCTCCATCAGTTTTTACCCAGATGGGGAATACCTTGCCTCGCTTTGGATATATGACCCGTTTCGTCACTGGATGGTGAATCCAAGGGCGGAAAATCAGGACATAGCCCAGACGCTGCCGAATGAACTTTTTCATTCAGTTTTCCTTTTTTTGCGGAACTTCTTCCTTGACCCGGGCGAAGATTTGAGGCAGCTTTATTTGCGTATTACAAAAGCTGCGGGCCTTCGCCCCAAGCTCCAGACCGTGAGTTCACATTTACGGCTGGAAAAGCCCCGCGCGGCTTGCGCAACGCGGAGCCTTGCGAGATCGCCTCGCCCTGAGAGGGCGTTCCATGAATAAGTTCTCCCTCTCAGGACTTTTTATCTTCGCCTCGCCCGTCAGCAATCAGAGCGGGGAGGCTTAGTCCAATTCTAGGTTTCATTGTATTTGACGTGGCACCGGAGAGATTTCCGGCGCGAAATTATTCTTCGGAATCGCTTACAATCAATTGAAATTCCAACCAAGATCGAATTCTGGCTAATTCTTTCACGGTTATTGTAAACGGTGCCTTGATCTCAATTTTTCGCTTGGTTTTTGGATCGAGCACTAGGGTTGAGGTCAGCGTTTCGGTGTCCGGGTTTTTCTCTCCCTCTGCCGAGGACTTGGTTTCAGAAAGTGCCTGTTTGCCAGCGGTCACGATCCCGTCTGTCGAGATCAATTCCGCTGTCTTTAGTGATGCCTGAAATACGCGAGCGCAAGTAGCAGCACAAGCGGCAGTGATTTTGAATTTATTGAAAAAGCCGTTCGCTACAATGTCAGTATTAACCCTCTTGCCGTTAAATTTCTGGATTGCCTCTTCGTAAGCCGGAATAGCCATGATGGCGGTCAGAAGTGCCTTCTGCTTGGCGTCGTCTGCATCTGGTCGAATATAGTCCAATGCTGTCTGGGTTAGTTCGGCTTTTTGCGGCGTAAGGAGTTTAAAAAGCCGCGCTGCCAACATTCGGCGGTAAAATGGCGTGGTAGTGGAGCTTGTAAAATTGCAGGCTTTCGCCACGTCGTTCAAATTAGCCGTTTCAACAGCTTTTTCATGGATAGTGGTTACGAATGATAATGCATCCGCTAGATCAATCATCGGAAGCTCCGAGGTTGAATCTTTGCGGCCATCAGTCGGAGGCACGGCGGTGGTTGGGGCCGCTGCCGTTCCCGATGTCGGAGGCAATGTTATTTCTTTAGGAGCCTGGGCTGCCTCTTTTTTGTCTGCACCCTCAGGCGCTACCGTATTACTTGAGTTCACGCTACATAGAATCCGCCCGCAGACTTGAAAAGTCAAGTCCTATTATTCTGAATCTATGTGGGCATGTGAAAAAGTATGTATATTTCGTAAGTTACTTACTGTAAACGGCTTGCAAATGTAAAATTGATTACTCCGATGTATCCACCTGGCCTTCTGCGGCAATTCGGGCGATTTTTTTTCTGACCGACGATGAAAGTTCTTTCGCCCGCGCTTTCCCTCCCTTTAAACCACCAAGACGACCAAGCGCAACGGCGGCGGGGTTTTTCTCTGGTTTAGGCGGTTCTGCAGGCGGTGCTTGTCTGACGGTCTGCTGAACGACCTCGAAGGCCGTCGCATTCGTGTCATTGCTTGAGCGTTTAAGCATGATGTAACGTTACGCCAGTACTGGAAGGTCGCAATGGAAAATTTTGGTGATTGGTCGAAAAGAGACAATTTTCACATTGCAAAGAGCGTGTTTTGTAATACAGTTCGCAAATGGGGGCGTATTCGCCATTTTCGGTTTCGAGGTTCTTTCTTGAAAGAGCAGTGCAAGCCCGTGTCGATTTAACGCCGATGAAGCTGATAAAACTCGTCTATATCGCTCATGGCTGGAATCTGGCCATTTTAGACAATCCCCTTATTTTTGAGCCAATCCAAGCATGGCAATACGGTCCGGTGATCGAATCCCTTTATCACGGTTTCAAATGCTTCGGAAACGCAAAAATTTCGTCCGATTTTATGGAAAAAATCGGGCAGCCGATGGCTCTCCAACCGGCCGATTCTTCTTTTTCATTACTTGGAAAGGTTTGGGAAAAATATTCTCCCGTTAGTGCGCTTCAGCTTTCGGCGTTAACTCATCAACCCGGCACCCCGTGGGATACAACTTGGAACGTGCAGGGCGGCAAAGAACGAAAGGGAGCAATTATTCCCGATGATTTAATTAAGGACTTTTACAAAAGAAAACTACAGGCGCAAACAGGTAGTGGACACTGAATTAGATAAAGTTGGTTCGGATATTAAGGCTTCCGGCGAACACCTGCCGGATGATATCGCGTTAAGAGAAAGGCGGGAAACGTTTGGTGGTGACGAAAAAAGGGCAGAGGAAGCAAAGCAGATCGTTCACAGTGTTTTTATTTGGTTTGTCCGTATCGCTGGGTTTGTATTCCTTGCCCTTTTCGTAATCCGAATGCTCCATTTTATGCTTCCTGAGAAATGTTGCTGGCTGGAAGAGGCAAGGATTCAATCAATAGACAAATTTCTTTTTAGTGGAGCGCTTGGAGGTTTGGTGGTTAGCCACTTAAAGAAAACGGTAGGAGCATCCATAAAACCACCGGAAGAGGATTAACCGCCACTACCAGACCGAAGATGCCATCGGCTTTTCGGCGTTTTTAAGGTCAGCAACAATCTGTTGATTCTGCTGAAAAACCTCAAATGATCAAAAATGACAGTTGAAAACACCACCAAAACACTCCGGCCACACCGAAAAGATCGCCTACAATCGATCCTGGAGATTCCTCTGATTGACTGCATTTCACGGTTTTATGTGGATTTTCCAAAACAGGGGGGTTTTTCAGCAGAATCATCTGTTAACCCATGACCCCAAAGTGGCTGAAAATGTTCGTCGGGATTCTGCTGCTGCCGGTGTGTCTGGCCACGGCCCAGGCGCTTTGGCTGGTGCTGGCCCACGCCAGCGCGGGCGAGCGGTTCTGGCCGCCGTTTCTCGCCGGGGCGGCCTGCTGGGTTGTCGTTTTTCTCCTGCTGCCCAAACCGATGTGGATTTACGTCCTGGGCCATGAATCGACGCACGCGGTTTGGACCTGGATTTTTGGCGGCAAAGTAAAACGGTTCAAGGCGGCCTCTTCGGGCGGACACGTCATCACCACGCGGAATAATTTTCTGATCACGCTGGCGCCGTATTTTTTCCCCATCTACGCCGTGCTGGTGGTGCTGGCTTTTGTCGCCGGCGATTTGCTGTGGCACTGGCGGCGGGGGTATTTGCCCGTGTTCCATTTGCTGCTCGGGGCGGCCTACGCTTTTCATGTCACGCTGACGTGGGAGATTCTCAAGACCCGGCAGACGGACATCACCAGCCAGGGGTACGTTTTCTCGGCGGCGGTTATTTTTCTGGGCAACGCGCTGGTCTTGCTGGCGGCCGTGCCGCTGTTGACAGGACACCCATTATATTATGCGTTGCGGTGCTGGATGGATTGCAACCACGCCATGATGCACCGGGTGGTGAATTTGTTCTGAACCACGCTATTTCTTGACGGCCCCTTACTTCGCATCGAGCGCGCGAAGTCGTTCCCGAACCAATCGGTTGGAGGGGTCCAGGTGCAGGGCGGTTTCCCAGGCTTGGCGGGCATTGACCGTCCGGTGTTCATGCGCGTAAGCCGATCCCAAATCAATCCAGCATTGCACGTCGTTGGAGTCCTGGCGCGCGGCCAATTCAAGGAGCGGAATGGCGTTTGAAACCTGCCCCGCGATGCCATAGCTGATCGCCAGCGCGGAGGTGATGCGGCGCTCGTCCGGCAGAAGTTGGTGCGCTTTGATCAACGCCGGCAACATATCTTCTCCCTGGACGCGCGGAATGAACGTGGCGGCTGTCAAATGGCCTCCTGTCTCGTCCAAGCCGAAAGCGGAGTGCAGTTGCGGGAGGCGGAAGATGGAGGCGATGGCGTTGCCGCGCAGCCGCTTGTTTCCCGGATGGTCGAGGCTGCTGCGCACAAAAAGAGTGACTTCGTCGTGCCAGATGCCTTCCCTGGCCACACTGACAGGAATCCAAACAGCCAACACCGCCGCCGCCAAACCGAAGCTGGCAGGACGCCGCAGCACCCGCGCCAAAATCGCGCCCAACGCCAGCAACCAACCGATTAAAGGCAGGTAAAGGAACCGCTCGGCCAGATATTGCATCATCGGCACCAGGTTGGAGACGGGCAGCAGAAACAAGCCCAGCCACAGCAGACCCAGCGCGGCGAGGCGAAACCGTTCTTCGCGCCACGTCGTCCAAGCGGCAGCGGCCCACAAAAGCAGCAGCATCAGCCCGGTCATCACGGGGAAGGAAAGAAAGGCCAGATGTCCCCGCATCTCCGCGTAGTCAATCGAAAATGGAGGAATGCCCCACAGCAGGCGGAAATAAATGGCGACGGCGGGAACGGTGTCCAGCAGCGTCTGGCCGTAAGATCCGGAGATGGGCGCGCATTGCGCCGTGTTGCCCAGCACCCACTGGCGGTGGGCCACATAGATTCCCGCCAGCAGCAGAAATGGCGCGGTCAGCTTCCAGCAACGCCTCCAAGGCAGCTTGTGCCAGGCGCGGAAAAGAAAAAAGACCAGCCCCGCGAACGGCACGGCGGATTCCTTGGCATAGATCGCCACCCCAAAAAAAGCCAGCGCGGCGGCGAATCGCTTTTTCTCACCGTGCCAAAGCAGTAATTCCCGCGCCGCCGCCAGCACGAATATGGCGCTCAGGATGTCGTCCAGCGACTTGGCCCAACAAACGACTTCCGACGCCGCAGGGTGGACGGCGAAAGCCGCGCCGGTCAGCAAGGCAGCCCACCGGGACGGCTCTTCTCCGGCCGGGAGAAAAAGCCGGGAGGCCACCGAAAAAACCAGCAGCGCCGCCAGGGTGTGGCCCAGGACATTGGCCAGGTGAAAAATCCACGGCTGGGGTGTGCCTTTGCCGCCTAATTTAACGAGCACGGCATAAGCCACGTTGCGCACCGGACGGAAATTGGGGAAATGCTGGGAACTGGAGGACTCCGCCGTCGTGGAATAAAACATGGCGGGGATGTTCTTGAGCGAGCGGATGGCTTCATTTTCGATGATGAAATAGTGGTCATCCCAGGCAAAATCGTAGCTGATGGTTGCGCCCCACGCCAGCAGCGCCAGCAGGGCGATGACAGCGCGGCAGAGACGCGGGTTGGGCACGAGGCGATCCATGCTTATTTTGCGAGGCAATATTAGGCTTGCCGCGGGGCGTGGCAAAACTATTCTAGGCTGGTGACTGAATATTCGCGCACCCTTGCATGCTTGCTTGATCCGGGCATCATCCCGGTCATCCGGGCGGACAGCCCGGAGCATATCATGGCCGTTTGCGAGGCGCTGACAGCCGGGGGCATCACCGCCCTGGAAATCACCTTGACCGTTCCCGACGCCCTGAACTGCATCAAAGAGGCCGTCCGCCGCTTCGCGCCCCGGGCCATCACGGGGGCGGGTTCCATCACGACTCCGGAAATGTGCCGCGCCGCCATCGCAGCCGGGGCAGGATTTGTGGCCACCCCCATCATGCGGCCGGAAATTGTGCCGGTGGCCAAGGCCGCCGGATGCGCCGTCATACTGGGCGCGTTCACCCCCACGGAAGCGCAATTGGCCTACGAGGCGGGAGCGGACTTTGTGAAAATTTTCCCGGCCGATGGCCCCGCCTTCGTCAAAGCCATTCGCGGTCCGTTGCCGCATTTGAAAATCATCCCCACCAGCGGCGTGACCCTGCAAAGCGCGCCGGAATTCTTGAAAGCCGGATGTGTCGCGTTGGGCATCGGCTCGAACCTGGTTTCGGCCAAAATCATCCGCGAGCAAAATTGGGGGGAATTGACCCGTCTGGCGGCGGAATACGTCGCCATTGCCCGACGGTTCCGCAAGCCGTGAGGAAACTTTTTTAATGCCATGAATACCAATAGTTCAAATGCCTTGCTGGCGAAATGCGAGCCGGCCAACGGCCAGGTCGCCACGGCCCAGGTGACCGATGTCGTCGCCGCCGCCTGCCCGCCGGAAGCCTATCGCCATAAGCGCGTCCTGGTCATCGTGCCGGATGGCACGCGCACCGCCCCTGTCGGGTTGGTTTTCAAGGCCCTCCATGCCCAACTCGGCGGCGTCACCGACAAGCTGGACGTCTTGATCGCGCTGGGCACGCATCAGCCGATGAGTGAAGCGGCGATTTGCCAGCGTCTGGAAATCTCGCAGGCGGAACGCGCGGGCAAATATCGCCAGGTCGCCTTTCATAATCATGCCTGGGACCAACCGGCCGCCTTGCGCGAAATTGGCAGCCTCTCCGCCGCGGAAATCAGCCAGTTGACGGGCGGGTTGTTTGCGATGGATGTCCCCGTGGAAGTCAACCGCCTGGTATTTGAGTATGACCAAATCATCATCGTTGGGCCGGTGTTTCCGCACGAAGTGGTCGGTTTTTCCGGCGGCAACAAATACCTTTTCCCGGGCGTGAGCGGGCCGCGCGTCTTGAATTTCTTCCATTGGCTCGGCGCGGTGGTGACCAATCCCATGATCATCGGCAACAAGTGGACGCCGGTGCGGCGCGTGGTGGACCGCGCGGGCGCGATGGTCCCGCGCCCCAAGCTCTGCTTCTGCATGGTCACCGAAGGCCACGGCGGCATGGCTGCGATCTACGCCGGCACGCCCGAGGCGGCCTGGGACGCCGCCAGCGAGCTTTCGCGCCGCTTGCACATCACTTACAAGGAGCATCCCTTCAAAACCATCCTCTCCTGCGCGCCCGCCATGTACGACGAGCTTTGGACCGGCGGCAAGTGCATGTACAAGCTCGAACCGGTGCTGGCCGACGGCGGCGAATTGATCATTTACGCGCCGCACATCAGCGAGATTTGCGTGAGCCACGGCCAGACTCTGCTGGAAGTAGGCTACCATTGCCGCGATTACTTTCTCAAACAGTGGGACCGTTTCAAACACTACCAATGGGGCGTGCTTGCGCACAGCACGCACGTTTATGGGATTGGCAAGTACGAGAACGGCGTCGAAACACCGCGCGCCCGCGTCACTTTGGCCACCGCCATTCCCGAAGAAGTTTGCCGGAAAATCAATCTCGGCTACCGCGATCCCAAAAGCATTCGCAAGGAAGACTTCGCCAACCGTGAGGACGAGGGTGTTTTGCTCGTCCCCCAGGCCGGCGAAATGCTCTTCCATTTGAAAAACCCGCCCCCCTGGGCCGGCGGCGTGGACCCGGTCGCGCGATGAACCGGCGCGGACTGCCCTACGTTTTTCTCAACGCGGCCATCACCGCCGACGGCAAAATCGCCCCCGTCAATCGGAAATTCGTGGCCTTTGGCGGCCCGCGCGACCGCGAGCATCTCCTGGAATTGCGCGCCACCGCCGACGCCGTCATGGCCGGTGCGCGCACGGTTGATCTGGACCGTGTCAACATGGGACCCGGCTCGATCAAATATCGCCGTCAGCGCCTCAAGCACGGCCTGGCGGAATACAACCTGCGCGTCATCGTCAGCGGCGCCGGCACGATCAATCCCGAGGCGGAGATTTTCCGCCACCGCTTCTCGCCCATCATCATTTTAACAAGCCAACGCGCCTCAAAGCGCAAGCTGCGCCGTCTGCAAACATTGGCCGACGAAGTAAAAATCTGCGGCCAAAGCAAAATTGATTTCCCCGCCGCCCTGTGCTGGCTGCGCGCGAAGTGGAAGGTAAAGCGCCTGCTCTGCGAAGGCGGCGGCGAACTCAACGCCGCCCTCTTCGAGGCGGGTTTGGTGGACGAGCTTCATTTGACGTTATGTCCGTTCATCTTCGGCGGCCGCGACGCTCCGACCCTTGCCGACGGCGCGGGCGTCCAACATCTCTCGCAAGCCGCGCGCTTGCGCCTGGTGTCCATGAAGCACAATGGCGACGGTCTGTTCTTGGTTTATCGCAGAGCCATTCCAATTTCAAAATCGCCAAATCTGCGAAGCTCGGTTTAAGGATGCTCTTGTCCCGCGCCCTTCAGAAACCGGCGCAACTGCGCCAGGGCGCGCGCGCGATGGCTTAGTGTATTTTTGACTTCTTCCCCCAGCTCGGCGAACGATTGCGCGCTGCCTTCCGGGACGAAGAGCGGGTCGTAGCCAAAGCCCCCGGCCCCGCTGGCCGAGAAGGCAATGCGGCCTTCGCAGGCGCCTTCAAAAAAGAGCGTGGCCTTGTCCCGCGCAGCCAGCGCCAACACACACCGAAACCTCGCCCCGCGCTGTTCGTGGGGAACCTCTTCGAGCAAACGAAGCAGTTTGAGGTTGTTGGCGGCATCCGGCGTGTTGGCTATTCCCGCCGCCTCCTCGGCGGCGAAGCGCGCGGAGTGAACGCCCGGGGCGCCTCCGAGCGCATCCACTTCCAATCCGGAATCATCGGCTAAAACATAAAAGGGTTCGTCCATCCGGGCCCTGCGCGCAGTTGCCGCCAGCCAGGCGGCGAGTCCTTCCGCTTTTTTGGCGGCGTTCCCGGCGAATGTGCTCTCATCTTCGGTCACGACCGGCGCGCCCGGGAAATCGATTTGCGAAAGGAGACGGACATTTCCGGCCAATATCTGCCGGATTTCCGCAACCTTATGGGCGTTGCGCGTAGCTAGGACGATGGCGGTCATTAAGGCGCAAGGCTGATTTGGAACGCGCCGGTATCGGCGCCGGTACCGAATGTGAAGCCGCTGCCGCCCTGTGCCGGACTGATAAACGCGCCGCTGAACTGAACGGTCTTATGGTTGATGCTTCCCTTGAGAACACCCTTGGACGAGAGCGAGCCTGTCAGTTCGCTATTCGTGCCGATGGCGACAATCGCGTTTGAAGTGCCTGCGGCTTTAAACGTAAACTCATTGGTCACCAGGTCTGCGAGCGCGCCACCGCCAAAAACAATCTGGTAATGAGTGCCGGGCGTCGGCGGCACGAAATTTGCGCCAACGGTGTTGAGTTCCTCATTCACGCCGCCGGGATAATATACCCCGTTAGTCCGGTCTTTGATCCAGACGAGCGCTCCGGTGCAGCTTCCCGACGGCAAATTTGTCTCCCAACCGATCAAAAACTCGTGGCCCTTGTGAAAACTGGCGTACATCGGCCAGACGCCATTGGTATAGACGCCGGTTGATAGTGAAAATGGCGTGGTGTCTGCCAGTGTGCCGGCCACGGCCAGGTTTCCATCCGCCGTCACCGTGACAACGGCGAAGCTGTCGCCCGCGGGGTTTCCGTTCGTAGGCGTCACCGGCTCCAATTCCAGAGCATACTTGCCGGTCGAGGGCACCGTATTGGTGGAAAGCTGGGTCACGGCGCGATAAGCCGTCAAAGGACATACTTCGCTCGCTTGCGAAACGACCCCGGTCATCACGCCGGAAAAATGGGTGAAATCAAAATTCATTGTCATGTAGAGCGTTCCATTAAAACCCTGCCCCAGCAGGTAGCCGCTGCCAGTGGCTCCCAGGCGGACGGAAAATGTGTAATTATGGCCAGGGAACGTCAGATTGCCATTCGCCGCCCCGTTGCCCGTTAGTGTCAACGACAAAGCCCCCACGTTCGTTTCAGCAAACAAATTGGTGTCGAAAAAGAGGCCGTGGTAGGCGCCGGCGATCAGCGGATAAAGATTCACCGAGAACTTGTCCTCAGCCATCGTCGTGTGCCCCGAGGCGTCGGTAAGTATGGCCACCGCCTTATAGTCGCCCATGCTCAAATTGCTCAACGTCAGCGTCCAATTTGTTCCCCCGGTCACCATGGCCGGCATGAAGCCTGTCATGGGCGCGTTGTTCTTGAAAATCTGGCACACGACTTCCGGCGTACTGACCGACGAGGCAAATTTGCCTGCCAGAATGGCATTGGTGCTCTTCACTTGAGCGTTGGCCGGTGGAGAAGTAAACGTGAATTTGCTGGAAGGCGAATTTGAGACAAATATTGCCGTGTAGGTCAATCCCTCGCTCATGTAAAATGAAAAAGCCGGCACCGGATAACTGCCGTAACCGGCGTTCCACGACAAGAAGGACTGTCCGGCGGCGGGCGTAGCCGTGATCGTGTATTGCGTTCCTACTTTCTTATAGGCGCCGTTGGGAATGGAAACGCTGCCAGGGCCGTATTTCACCACCGTCAATTGGGCCAGCACCGTGAATTTCTGGGAGATGACCCTCGTCAGACCGTTCGTGCCCGTCGCGAAAGCCTGCACGAAGTAATCGCCGGCATTCAGCGATAGCGAGGGTGTGGACCATGTGTTGCTGCCTTTATGATAGGTGGCGTTGACCGTCATGTTCGACGAGATCTGGTTGCTCTTGCCGGCGGAAAAAACCGCGCACAGAATCTGGGCCGATCCCACTTCTTCCTCCACCGTTCCCTTGATGCTGAAGGTGGCATTGGTCAGTTGCGCGTTGGACGCGGGATACGTGAAGGCCACCCCGCCGGCCGGCATGTTGTTCGAGGTGAAATTGGCCGTAATGTGCATCCCGTTTTGCAAGGTAAAGATTTTTGTCGGAGTAAGAGACGTGGCGCTGCCGATGACCCAGTTAACAAATTTCGCCCCTTTGCCCGGCTTGGCGGTCAGAGTGTAGCTGGCTCCCACCGTCGTATTATTCGTGGTCAAATTAGTGGACAGGCTCCCGTTGCCCGTCACGGTGGGCGGGAAGAAAAACCAGGGCACTACGTTTGAGCCGCTCAAGGCCGTGGAATAATTGCCCGCCCCATCCTGGGCATGGATGGTATAGCTCAAGGTGCCGGGCGGAATGGCTCCGAGATCCGCGGCCCAATTCGTCGTGCCGGCCGCATAGAAGCCGTTCCCTCCAAGGCTGTAGAATACGCTCGCCACGCCCACGTCGTCACTCGCCGTTCCTCGCAATACGACCTCGGCGTTGGTCACTGTTTGGCCGTTGACCGGATAGTCCAGCATCACCGTTGGCGCAGTGGTGTCCGGGCTGGGAGCGTTGCTGACCGTGAAATCGGCAAAAAACAAATTTGAATTCGCCGGGACGCCCCACCCATGAAAATTAACCGGCAAGTCGGTCAGGGTCGCGTAGTTGCTCGCCGTCGTGTCATCGAAAATGCCCCGGTCCGGTTTGCTCAAGGTGTTAAAGTATTGCAAAACGTTGCTGCCGGAAATGACCCGGCCAAAAACGGTGAAACCGCCGTTCTGCTTGTCCAGGTTGGTCGAATTATCCGCCAGATTGAAAAAGAACCCGTTCGCCGCCGAATCCGGCTTGCCGGGCAGTTTGGTCATGGCCAGGGCGCCAAATTTATTGTGAATCAACGGGCCCGCGCCAAATTCGTTATCGACCTGCGATGCAAACCGCGGCGCGTAATTTGTATTCTGCGTAAAATTGGCCGCAATGGACGCAGGCCGCGGAAAAGGAGTTCCGAGGGTGCGGTTGGTGGCGTTATAGTCTCCCCCTTGCAGCAGCATTCCCGGAATGCACCGCTCCCAAATCATGTTATTGCAGGCCACATTCGTGGAGACCCCCGGAATCACCGCTGGCGTGATGTAATGGAGATAATTCTCCACCGTCGCCGGTTTGTCGTGATCGAAAAGCTGAACCACGACATTGCTGGTGCCGCCGTCAGGAAAGCCGGAAAAGGCGATCTGCACTATCGTTCCCTGCAAGATCGTCAGTTGCGCCGGCTGGCTGTTGCTGCTGGCGCCGTCGGCTGAAGTGACCAACACCGAGTAGAAGCCGGCTTGGTTGGTGTTCACGTCGTCGTAGGTCAAGGTCGCGTTGGTCTCCCCGGGCAGATTGTTGGTGGCTTGGAAATACCACTGGTAGGTGGCGGCGTTCGAGGCCGCGACGGAGAAGGTCGCGGTCGAAGCATTGTTGATGGTGATGCTGTGGGGTTGGGAAGTAATGACCGGAGGCTGCGCCTTGACGCTCAGAGTGAGGGCGCAACAAAGCACCAGAGCCTCCCATGTGCGGCTTTTCATGCCGCCCATCCTGCCCGGTTTCCAAGGCAAATGAAAGCGGTTAAATCGTCTGCGCCAAAAAGCCGCCATCGACGCGCAGATCCGAGCCGGTGACGAAACTGCTGGCGTCGGAGCTGGCCAAAAAGATCACGGCCCCGATCAATTCCTCCGCCTTGCCAAAACGCCCCATCGGCGTGTGTGTCAGGATGCTCTTGGTGCGGGCGGTGGGCGAGCCATCCTCGTTGAAGAGCAGGCTGCGGTTTTGTTCGGCGGGGAAGAAACCGGGAGTAATCGAGTTGACACGCACGTTGCGCGGCGCCCATTCGCGCGCCAGGAACCGGGTGATGTTCAACACGGCCGCTTTGGAGGCGGAGTAGGCCACCACCCGCGAGAGCGGCACGTGCGCCGACACGCTGGCGATATTGATGATGCTCCCGCGCCCGCGCGCCACCATGCCGGGGCCGAATACCTGGCACGGCAGCATGATGCCGCCCACCACGTTCAGGTCAAAATGCGCCCGCCAAGCTTCCAGCGGGATTTGCTCGTACGGAGTTTGATCGGTCACGGTCACTTTCGGATCGTTGCCACCGGCGGCGTTGAACAGCACGGTCGGCGGCCCGAAGGCGGCCTCAACTTGCCCGCTGGCCTGGTGGAGGCTGTCGCGGGACATGGCGTCGGCGAGGAAAAATCGCACTTCGCCTTTGGGCTTGTTCTCGCGAATCTGCTGCACGCACGTTTCGCCTCGACCGGCATGACGGTCAAGGATGGCGACTTTCGCGCCAGCCTGGGCCAGGCCCTCGGCTACTTTTCCACCCAACACTCCGGCGCCACCAATGACGACGGCCACGTCTTCAGACAAATCAAACATCATCGTGCGGTAATGCTTAAAGAATCCGCCTCGGCGCTTCAAGTTTAAAATCACGCCTACTTCGGCGTCGCTTCGTCTCCCACGTTGGCCTCGCCCTCGATGATGTCCGCCACCGTGTCCATCTCGCGTTGCGGCCCGCTGATTTTCACCTCGCCAATCTTAAGCCCGCGATGATTGATGCGCCAGCGTTGCCCCGGCTGCGGAACGTGGTCCGGCGGGAAACTCAGAACGACAAAACGGGCCTCGGTATTGACCATTTCCACCCGTCCGACCGATGCAAAAGACGGCGTGACGCGGGTTGCCGCGGTTTTTTTCTTATCCTGGTCCGGGGCTGCCGGCTTGTGGTGGAGGCATCCAGCCAGCAAAACCGTCGCGCAGACCAATCCAATCTCAATTCGCATGGCCAAAGTAAAGTCCGCCTCGCTCCAATCGTCAAGCTGCGGCTCAAATCCTCGTTTTTGAGTGATGGACTTTTCGGTAAAAAATTCCTTGGCCTCAAAAACAATTCTTTCTAATTTACGGCAGCCGTGTAAGAAGAGGTTGTTAATCTAAAGGTATAACCATGAACATCCCCCGACGCCTCAATGGCCACGCCGCGATTCCCGCGGTGCTCTTTTCATTCTTGCTTCTCTCATCGGAGTCAGGCTTCGGCCAGGGCGGCCCGCCGCCGATACCGCCGGGAAGCCAGTTTCCGCTCAACTCCTGGTCCCTGAGCGCGCCGCCTTGGGATTCTGATTATGGCGACCCGGCACGCTCCTTCACGGGGCTGAATGTCGTTCCAAGTTGGGGCGAGGATGGCACTTGCCTGAGCGTGGACACGAACAGCCAGGCCTTTTTGAATATCGAGGTCTATCAACAGCCTGACAATTGGACCAATATCAATGTGGATTCCTCCAACGGCTCCCTGTCCTTCTGGTACCAACCCAATTACACCAGCGTGGCGGACGGTGGAGACGGACCCGGAAATTGGGCGGCCTTGATCAACATTGGCGCTTACACGACCAACGCTTCCGTCGGCAATTGGCTTCTGGCCGTTGATCCGTCTGGTTCCAATATTCTGTTCTTGACAACGTCCAACGGTTCCCGGCAGGTTGTTTTCAGGTATCCCATCGACATGGATGCAGGCGATTGGTGGCAGATTGGGGTGAGTTGGTCTGACACGAATACCTGCCTCTATCTCAACGGCCAATTGGCCACCAATGGCGGGCCTGTTGTTTATCGTCCGACCTACCACGAGTGCGTGGATTATGGGTTCTTCGTCGGCAGCTTGGGCACCAACGGCAATGGGCAGGCGCGGGGCCAGTTCCAGGAACTTGTGTCGTACAACTATCCTCAGACGGCGGATGAGGTGGGGCGGGATTACGCGAGAGTTTCGGCCGCCATTCTGGATTGGGGCGGCGCCATACCGGGCGGCGGCGGCGGTTTCCACCACGGTTTCCATGCCGACAACGCAGGGCCGCCGGACATAGGCGGCGATGGCGGCGGGAACACCAATTCCCCGCCTGTTTTCAACTTCACCCAACCGACCAACGGTCTCTGGTTGGAGATGACCGGCGTGAGCAACGGCACGGCCTATCTGAACCTTCACAACGCGACCAATTACGTCTATGAGGTGTTCAGCACGACCGATCTGAATGCGCCGTGGAACATCGAAACAGAGGTTTTTCCGGGAACCAACCAGCCAACAACGCCCTTTACGGTGCCCCAATCGGAGCGGGGCGACTTGTTCCTCTGGGCGCGGGACTGGACGGGCATCACCTCCAATGGCAATCAAACGCCCGACTGGTGGTTTTGGTATTATTTCGGAACGCTGGGATTGTCCGATACGAATCTGGACAGCGCCGGCAACACGCTCCTCTCGGATTACCAGAATGGATATGATCCCAACGTCATCACTTTCAGTTTGTCGGTCACCAATCAATACGTCAAATCCGGGAACGTGCCGCTGCAAACCACCGTCACGGCTGGCACGCCCTTTTACATGGCCACGCTGGTCGATGACACCAATCTGGCCGATGCCAACTGGATTCCCTACAACCCATCCCCTATCGCGCCAATCGGCACCAACGAGGGTTGGCACCAGATTTGGTTTGGCCTGCGCGGTCTGCCGTCCGCCGGCCAACAAACTTGGGCCCGGACGCGAGTCAAACTGGACACGACCCCGCCGTTGCTGGTCATCACCAACCCGGTGTCCGCAAACGTTATGCAGCCGATGATCGAGGTGCAGGGCTTTTGCCCCGAAGTACTGGCCAGCCTCACCTACGACTTGAAAAACTCAGTCGGCCTGTTCACCAACCAACCAGCCTTTGTGCTCAACCCGACCTACTCAACAAACAGTTGGGAATTTACCACCAACCCATTCCAAGCCTTTGACGTTCCGCTGACACAAGGCACCAACGTGCTCACATTCCACGCCGCAGACTTGGCCGGAAACGTGACGACGACCAATTTCACCTTTACGTTAAGTTATGCCGGTCGGACCAATCCGCCGATCCTTCAACTCTATTGGCCCTGGAACGGAACGCAAATTAGCGGCAGCAGCTTCACGCAGCGCGGCGCGGTGGACGACTTCACCACCACCGTGCAAGCCACGATTACGGACACCAATGGGCACACGAACACGGTTAGCGCCATCGTCGAAAGGAACGGGAATTTTTGGATTGAAAATCTGCCGCTGGCCGCCGGTTCCAACCAGTTGACCTTGACCGCAATGGACGTGGCAAGTAACGTATCCACAACAAACATTACCGTGATGGGAAGTTCTCTAGATCTGACTATGACGCCCGTTAACAGCAGTCAACTTTGGCAAGCCACCGAAGAAGTCAGCGGCACGATCTCCGATCCCACCATGAGCGTGTGGGTCAATGGCGTGGAAGGCACCAACAATGGCGATGGGACATGGGACGCCACCGTGCCGACTACCGCGGGCGGCACCGCCGTCTTCCAGGTGCGAGCCATTGCCAATTCCGACAACGGCGGCAGCGGCAGCGGTGCGGGAGGAGGGACCCCGGCCTACGCCAACATGGGCAACCCCACCTCTGCCACCGGCATGGACCTGGAAACCACCCAGGATAGGCCATGTCGCCTATATGGCAGTCATTACGCCTTGAATTACACCATCATTATGAACGTTTATGGGAATGGCAGCAGTCTTGAGTCCACCAACTGCTTTAGCGAAAGTTGGTCCGACCTCGTAGGTGGAACCGGAAGCATGTTTTTCCAAGACAGCGACAGTTTCCAAGGGACTGTACGTTTACTTGGAGACGTGGAATCTGCTGCCCGGCTACTGGGGCGAGTGGATCTGGGATTACGCAACTTGGTCCAATCCTGGCGTTCCACCTGAATCGCGGTGGATGGGAATTCGGGCATTTTTTAATGCGGAGTATTGCGATGTTGACCTCCAGACTAATTACGTGAGCGAATCGGGAGGGCAATACGACACGTTGATTCGCAACGTGGAACTGACCATGCAGTGCGATACTGGCGGAAAGGGCGCACCCGTCAATAGCCTTTATCACTTCACCTGCTCGGCGCAGGACAAGTTGAGCACAAACCCGATACTGCCGCAAAGCATCTCCATGGGCAGCCTCGGCAATTTGGACAGCAGCGGCAACCTTTACGCCGCGCTCCCCAGTGGAGCAACAGTTGCTGCTACTCCGCAAACGCCGGGAAGGCAGTGGTATATCTCTAATCCAAACGTGACGCAAATACCCGTCACGCTCACGGCCAACGGCTATGATTTATCGCAAACCAAGCCGACCTTCTGCGTCGGGCAGCAGATCACCTTTAGCCTGAACTGTCCCGGTTTGCCCATGACCAATGTTTTTTGCAATTGGTCCCTGGGGGGAAAGTCCGTCAACGCACTCAGCAACAACTCGGGCGGAACCTACATCTACAACTCCAGCCTCCTCCACGGACCGAGCAACACCGCCCAATGTTGGTATTACAACGGTCCCAGCGGCTCGGCCAGCGTCGGGGCTGACTTCATCATCTCCGGCAGACTCCTCAGCACCGCCGTCAACGGACAATTCAGCATATATCGGCCAAGTTTGACAAACTGGCTAATGCCGAGTCCTCCGAATCCACCATATCTAAGCTTGTATGATGGGGGTCTTTTTACCGGAGAGATATTGCGCGTTGGTGACACAAGCCCTAACGGCTACATCGAATTCACCGTAAACGTGGTCTCGACAAATGCGGGGACGGCCTGCTTCACCCAGATATACGATGATCAGTCTTACCCCGAAGCCTACGGTTCAAACGTGTTGGATACTGCCGAGTATTACCCCTATACAGGTGGTCTTTCTAAGACTCCACCGATTGCTACTGACGCCATGCAGTGGTCAAAAAATGTTATTTCGTTAAGCGACACCCCATGGGACTCTTGCGGCAGCGTAAGTGGTGGGCTGGTATTGCAAGTCAAAGACTATGCCCGCTTTAGACCAAACGCTGGAAACCCAAACGCCAATATCTATGTTACTTTGGGAGAAGTGACTTGGAGCGTGGACGCAAACGCAACGCGCGGAACTAATGGATGGGCATTGAACGCGGGCAGTACAGTTACGCCGCCGAGCCTTAACACCAGCGATGAGTGGCCGTATTGGACTACAGTTCACTAATGAGGGATTTGCATCACCAACAAGCACGTATTAGCCACATTGTTTATGGCACATATATTCACTAACGCTTCAAACATCACGTTTTGCGCCGCAGCTTTGATGCTTGCGTGTGTTTCATCCACCGAGGCGGACACGTCGGAAGATATCTTATCCACCACTCGGGGCGAGGGATGGGGAACGGCCACGAATCAGTTATGTGCAGGAGTGGATTGGTTCCCGGTTGACGAAGGAAGAACGGCTTATCAAGTGGTAAAAATTGCCATTAAAAGTTCAAAAACGAACGCCACATTGGACTACTTGGTGCGACCTGACGATAAGCTGGCGAAAGTCGAGTTGAGAGATGAGACTGGGGTGTTGCTTGTCCCATTAAAAGGGAAAAAGCTCGACGGTGATCTGCCGCAACAATTAACTGCTAAAGATTGGCCTCGTGAGCCGGAAAGACCGCGACATGCCGGGGGCGCACTTCAGGGGCGCCTTGTGCTCGATCCACATGTGCTCGCGGTTCATTGGGAATTCGTCGTGCAGGATATATATCGCATCGAGAAGGAGGGAGATTATACATTTGCTGTTCGGGTGGCTCTTTACCACTTCACGTATGACAAAAAGTCGCTTGTGCGCATGGATTTGCCAAGCGTGACTGTTCATATGCACCTCACTCCTTCCCACAAATGAAATGATGCATTTCAATAAAGTATTGAATGTAACGTATTGCGTAGCGGCTTTAATGTTTGGCTGCATTTTAGCCACAGGTGCTGACCAGCCAAAAAGCAGCGTATCTCTAACAGATGGAGAGGTTTGGGGCGATATGACGAATCAGTGGTGCGCAGGCGTGGCTTGGGAAACGATGAGCCTCGGAAATCGGATTGTTCAGAATGTATCAATTGCTATTAAGACCTCAAAAACGAACGGGATGTCGGACTATTTTGTGCCACCGAAGAAAAAGTTGGCCAAAGTCGAGTTGCGAGATTCGCAAGGGATGCTGCTTGTTCCTTTAAAAGGGAAGAATCTCGTCGGCGAACTGCCCCAACAAATACTCATTAAAGATTGGCCGCGCTACCCGGCAGATCCGGACCCTCGAGGAGGTCGAGGAGTCGGAGGCTTATTAGAGGGCCGGCTTTTTCTTGCTCCGAATTCTCTCGCGGTTCCATGGGGATTCTACATGCAGGATATGTACCGCATCGAGAAGGAGGGAGACTATACGTTTACCGTTTGCATGGCGATTTACCACTTTACGAATGACAAACAGTCGGTTGTGCGCATGGATTTGCCCTGCGTGAGCATTCCAATGCGTCTCACTCCTTCTCACAAATGAAATGATTTATAGCTCTACGGCGCTGCGGCCAGGCGGGACCGGATCTTTTCCAGGCGCGCGTCCCAATCCTCCCAGGCGCTTTGCCAGCGCGGGCCGGAAAATTGCTTGCGCGCTGACGGCAGCAGCGCGCGCAGTTTCGCGTATTCATCCGCCACTGCCGCCGGTTGCCGTTTGAGGTGCGTTTCGATCAGGTTAAGATGGTTTTCCGGGTATTCGGGATCCAATGCGACGGCCTGTTGCATGTGTTGCCCGGCCTTGGCGCGGCTGCCGATGCCCAACGGAAAACCCGGCGCGTCGCGATAGAGCAAGCCCAGGTTGCGATCCGCTCCCGCGAAATCGAAATGCGGGTCCAATGCCAGCGTCGCCAGCCACTCCTTCTCCATTTCCCGCAGCAACGACAAGGCCCCCAAATTCTTGGTCCGCGCCCATTGCGCCAGGTTCATCCCCAGATAATAATGCGCGCCCGCCTGGCCGGGCGACCGCTGCAACCACCGCCGGCAGACTTGGATTCCCTCCCGGGCCGCCGCGGCGCGGACGGATTCCCGCGGGGACAGGTCGGCCCGGTCAAAGCATGCGCGGGCGAATTGCAAGGCCGCGTCGTCGTTGTTGACATTGGTTTGGTAGCGCGCCTTGGCGGCATCGTAACCTTCGTCAGCCGCGCTCAAAGGCGCGCCCAGGGCCGTCAGCCCGGCGCAGAGCCACTCCAGCCACAGCCAAAAAAAAGCGCCACGGCTCACGGGTTGGCCAGCGCCGCGTCCAGCGTGGATTTGATGGTTCTTCCACGCAAGCCGTTGACAAGCACTCTCCCGTTCGGGTCAATCAGCATGATGAGCGGGAGGTCTTGCACTCCGAAACGATCCGGGACCTCGCTGGCGGACCTTTGGCCCAGACAACCCTGCATCCAGCCCATTTGGTTCTTGGTCGCAAAGGCGAGCGTCGAGGCGATGTCCGAGTCCAGATTCAGCCCTATCACGGCCAGGCGCGGGTCGTTCTTGAAAGCCGCGTAAGTTTCTTTCAGCTCCGGCATTTCCGCCAGAGATGCCGCGCTCGATGCAGCCCAAAAATCAAGCAGCACAAGTTTGCCCCGGAAATCCGAGAGCTTCAACGTTTTCCCGTCCGTGGCCGGAACCGCGAAATCCGGCGCCGTGTCGCCCGCCTTCAACGGCGCGATTAAGTTGATCACGCCCACATCGAAAGGCGTGTCGCTGCGTCCGCCCGGGGAATCCGGCACCTCAATTTCCTGCTGGTGCGTGGCAATCACAGGCGAGCGCTGCCGGTCCCTGTCGCTGGCCGGTTCGCGCAGATCCAGCATCAATCCATAAGTTCCGCCCGGCACATCGTCGATGCGAAAGGAACCGTCCGGCGCGAAGCGCAAAACAAAGCGCCGTTTGGAGAACCAATACTTGCGCCCAGCCGGGCTGGCATAATAGGCGCGCAATTGACGCGCCACGAGGTCGTGCCCGGCCAGGTAACGAGCTTGCGCAGCGTCCTTGTCCGCCTCAGTCATGGCGGCATGCATCGCCCTATGGTATTCCTGGGTGATGGGCTCAAAACTCGGACAATCAGCCGGCTCCGGGGCCTGCGAATCAATCCAGCACACTTCCTCCGGCCAGTTGACAGTCTGTTTATAATTCTTCAAAACGACGCGCCCCGTAACGGCTCGGCCTTGTCCCCCGAGGTTCACGGCGCGCGTTTCTCCTGCTCGCAAAGTGAGATTGGTGATTTGCGTGATCGGAATCAACCCAGCCTTGCCTCTGCCCATCTTCGGCGCATGGAACAGCTTGATATCCACCGGCGGCACGCGCGGAAAAATAAACCGCCCCGCCCCGTCTGTCGTCGTCTCGGCTGAGATGGCGCAAGGAGGCATGCGCCGCGGATAATAGTCGTAAGGAGTGAAGGCCGCTGCCAGACGGATCGTTTCATTGCTTCCCGGCTGGGTTCCAATCTTCAACGTGCCTTCCACCCGCGCCCACGGCTGCAACCGGACTTGGGGCGACGAGGCCAATTCCTCCGCCCTCACCTCGGCAAAACCCGCCTCATCCACCACCACCACCCCAAAAGCCTCGATGTCCGGCGCGAAAGAGAACCGCCCCGCCGCGTCCGTGACCGTGGAGCGCATTTCCGGGGAAATGTTGGTGGCCGTCATCCTCGCCCCTCCCAACACAATCAAGTCCTTCAATCGCGACAACCAGACGGTTCGTCCGGCGGCGGGGCTGCCATCTGGTGTCAAGATTACGCCTGCCGGGCCGCCGCCCTTTTTGAGCAGGAAGGTCATATTAGTTCCCTGCCCGCGAATGGGGCCTGAGCATTGCGGCAAATAACCATCCGCCTCAATCAATACCGCCGGGGCCAGGTTTCCTTTGTCCAACTGCACGCTGAAGGCGCCGTTGGTGAAAAGGCGGCGGCTGCTTTCCGCCCAATCGAAGCCCGTGCGTTCCCGGTCCTGGCTGCCCGTGGTCAGGTAAAACGCCGGCAATGGCTTCCGCGTCTCCGCGTCCACGACTTGGCCGCTGGCCACGATCTGAACGATTTCCTCCCGGTTTCCGAGCGGGCGCCCGGACGCATCGAAAAGATGCACGGACAGCGGCGGCTGCTCCGCCCCTGCCACGCCGGAAAACCGGCCGCAAAAACATAAGCCCGCCAGGATAAGACCAACCGACTTTAGATAGGAACTCATAACAATCAACCGTGACAAGATTCTTTACCTTCCCGGTAGGGCAGAGCTGCTGCTCTGCCCTGAACTCTTGGCCGGCACTACCGGCGACGTGAAGTATCTTGTCTCACACCCGACAAGATTGGCGTTTACGGCCCAGTTGGCAATGTTTTAGATCACACCCAAATCCTCGCCTAAGCAGGCAGGTTTCATGGCCCGGGGAGCGCACGCGCCCTCGCGTGTCGCGGTCGGCGCCCCCGCCGACCGCTCTTCCGCCGCGGTTTTGGCACATGAGGCGAGGATCAGGGTCACAGCTAAAACCATGCCATCACCCCAGCGCCTCCAGGCAAAAAGTTTGAACACTGCTTTTTGCCCCTTTTCAAATCTTTGGAGAAATGCTTATGAAGACTATATCAAAATATGGTTTGCTGGCCTTGGTCGCAACCCTGCCGTTAATCGTGCAGGCTGACCCGCCCATGGCTGGAAAACAGTACGAACAGACTCAGACAGGCACTCTCAGTGCCGTGAACACCCAGGACCACACCGTCCAAGTCAGGACTTGGCTGGGTAGTCGGACCTTCAATGTCGGCGATAAGTGCACTATCGTGGCAGTGGATAAAAAGGGAGCCGCGCTAAGTGACTTGCGCCCAGGCATCAAGGTGCAGATTCGTTATCAGAACGTGGATGGCGTCCTGGTAGCCGACATGCTCGCGGAAAAGGCTTTGTTTTACGACGGCACTATCAGTGCCGTGGACCCCAAAGCCGGAACCGTGACCATGACGGAGTCCCCTCTCGCTGAACCATTCCACGCTCCCAAGACCTTCCGCGTCACGGACACCTCCAAGGTGTTCCTGAGCAACGGCCGTAGTGGAGCCATTGCCAACCTTCAACCGGGCGACCGGATCACGGTTAGCTATGAAAATCCAGGCGGTTCCCCAGCCGCCTATCGCATCAGGGAAAGGACTACCTCCTGCATCGGGACGATTGACGTCATCGACTCCTCGGCCCGCATGGTGGAAGTCAAAGACAGCTCGGGCCAGCAGAAGTTCCAATTGGCTGATCAATGCCAGATTCTGCTTCCTGACCAGAAAAACGGCCGCCTTCAGGATGTAACGATAGGTCAAAAATACCGGCTCACCTACGAGCAAGTCAACGGGATCAACGTCCTGGACCGCATCGCCCCGGTGCAGCCGGCCCCATCGCCCGAAACGGCCACAAGGTAAAAAACATGGGATAAACAATGGAACAAACTAAAAAAGGAAACGCCTATGTTTATGAAAAGTTTGCAAGATGACAACATCAAGCTCCTCAAGAGCTTCTACGACGCCGCCTCGCGCGGCGATTTCAGCCTCATCCGCAACGCCCTCGACCCGACCGTGGAATGGCTCGAACCCAACGTGGCCGGGCTTTGGTTTAGCGGCATGCATCGCGGCGCCGACGCGGTATGGAAGGAAGTCATGGAGCCAACCGCTGGCAAGATTGACCAATTCCGCATCAAGATCAAAAAGTTCTACCCTGTCGGCGACCACATTGTCGCCATCGGCTCCTTCCATGGCCGGGGCAAGACGACGGGCAAGGAATTGGACGCCGCGACCGCTCACGTATGGACGTTGCGCAACGGCAGGATCGTGCGTTTCGAGGCCTTCCACGACGCCGCCAGTTGGCTGGAAACCCTCGGCCTGATGCATCCTGAAACTCACCGCATCGCCGCCTAAGTGGCATCGCTCGCGGGTGATTGATTGATGGGAACGGCGGCGCAAATCGCGCCGCCCAGGCAGTGCAATTCTTGCGGCCGCCTGTGAAATAATTTTATCATTTTGGCATATACCTTGACTCGTCATCCTGCGACGCCAAGGTTGCTCTTGGCGGCTTTGGCATACGCCCGATAGAGTTTTTGGCGCTCAAAACGGCTGTTTGCAGCGTGGCGTGGAAGCCTTGCGGAGAACCGATAAACCACATCGGAAAATTTGCTCCGCCAACCGTGCTTACCATCACTGTCCCGTATCCAAACACGCGCCCCATCAGCGGTTCGTGAATGTAAATGGATTCCACGTTTTCCAACGGCAACTCGCCGGAACGCCTCGACAGGAATCCAGTGCGGAACAAGAGCCGCCGATTCGTCAAGGTCACCTCAGATTTTGAATACGAAAGCCACGTTCCCAATAGCAGCCCCAGGACAACCACCAAGTACGGCACCAGAGGCAGCAACCAGATCAATCCAAGGCTTGGATTGCCCGGAGGTTGATTGAACCGCATTCCTGATTGCTCCAGGGTGCTCAGTAATCGGTGAACCAGGAATATGACGGGCAAGGATGCGAGTATCGGCAACAATGCAATGAGCGCCAACGGGACGAAGATTGCCCAGTGCAATCGCACTCTTGCCAGCGTTGTTTCTTCCTGTCGTTCCATCATGTTCAACGGGCATCATTCTGCCTGCCCGCATTTTGGAAGCAAGCAAATGTCGCCCGCAATATGCGGGCATGAACAAGACGATTTATTCCCGTCAAAGCGAATGCGTCCGAAAAATGATTGTGGCGCTGCGCACCAACGCCGGACTCACGCAACGACAACTCGCAGAAAAACTCCAACGCGAGCGCAGTTTTATTGGCCGTCTGGAATTGGGAGAACGCCGTCTGGACATGATCGAGTTCTTTTGGTTATGCCGGGCCTGTGAGGCGGACCCGGTCAAAGAAGCTGGTGCGCTCATGCGCCAACTTGAAGCCGCGTAGCCCGCATCGACATCGAGTTACGCCTTACATATTGACGCCGAAAGCGGCGCATGGCACAAAATAGGCGACATAGCTGGGCAGTCGCATCCATGACCGAAGTTCGGTCCGGAAGGAACAGAGTGAAAAAACCTCCAAGTCCTTCCCGAGTTAACCGGGACAGCGCCACGAGGTAGGCAGGGCGTTTGGATGTTCAGTCTGATGTAGGCGATCTTTCCTTCGCTTGAGAAGCGTTCGTAACCGAGAAGCTGCGCCAGCGTTAAATTCCTTGGCATCACGCGTGCTATGGTTGGCGTGTCAAGTTCACTCGTGTAATTGGCGGTGTTCTCACCCGTGCGCCTTACCCCGTCCGCTGACTAACAAGGTTCACATATTGCAAACATGTCATAATTCTAGGATTGATCCTTTGGCCTTTGCCCGATGGGCGTGTGAGCGTCTACTTGTCTGTTTTCCATAATGCTTCCCGTCCATAATACGATAGACAATCCTAGATTTATAATTATCCCGAGAGAAGTTACCCAAGCAAAGGCATGAAAGTTCTGATCAGCGGTCGTAAGGTCTCTCCTTGCAAGCAATACCTCAGGTGCATTTTTAGCGGATGGAGAAATGGGTAAAACATCCAACATACTTGGGCTAACCGACGAATCACCAAGAAGGTTCACCAAAACAAGCCCCAATACAAGCTGAAGAACGCACAGAGCTACACTCAGCTTGAACACTTTGCAAGGGTAGGGCTTTTTAATTACTTTTGATTTGCTAAAGGCCATTATTTCTACTTAGTTTACCGCTAGTGTCAGGGCCAACTAGTTTGCTGAGTGCCACTATTTCCACTTGGTTTGATGAAAGTATCAGATCCAGTTAATATGCCCCAATAGGTCATTGGGAAAGTAACCTCCGTAATAGTATTCCTAAGAATACAAGTGTCAATACAAGTGTCAGTTCTCACTTTTTAAACTCTCCTGTTTTCTTATGGCTCCAAGCAAGTTCGAAACATAGGTCCAACTGCCCATCCGCAGACGTTGGGCGATCCATTTCAAGCTCATCGTGGTGTCTTTTCTCAGCCGCGCCGCCAAGCGCACTTTGCGTTCATCCCCTTTGCCCGCCTGGCGCAAGGACGCCTCGTCCCAGCCCACGCGGCCCATTTCTTCCCGCAACAAGCGAAGCGCTTTGGCCTCCTGCGCCTCCCGCCTTTCCGCCCCGTAGTGGGTGGCCCGCAGCCGCCCGTCCGCCCAAGCCAACAGTTCCTGCCGAAACTCCTCGCTGCCCAGACACCAACCCCGCTCGACCGGCTTGAATTCCCGGGCCAGGTCCGCCCGCCGCCTGGCTTCGCTCTGGAGCGCGAATTCACGGCGCCCGGCCGCGCTGTCCTTGCGGATTCCCTTTTCCCCCAGCAACCGCTCCACCCGCAGCCAAACGGGCCGCCAGCGGGCCGGCTTGAGGTAATCTCCGTAGCTGCTCCAAGGGAACGCCTCCAGGGGCTTGCCCCCCTTGAGCAACCCGGCCCGCGCCGGATTGAGGTGGACGTAGTCGCACACCGTCCGCAGATAGCCGTCGCCGCTGCCCTCGACGTGCAAGGCCTTGTAACGCCCGGCGAAAAGGTGTCCGCACTCCTGATGCCGGATGTTGAAGCGTTTGGTGTAAACCCCCAGCAACCACTTCATCCCCGCCACCAGGTTGGCCTGGGGCGTTTCCACGACCAGGTGAAAATGATTGCGCATCAGGCAGTAGGCATGAATCTGCCACTCGGTCTTGCCGCAGGCTTCAGTCAGGGTGGCCAGGAAAATCCGGCGGTCCTGCTCATCGCGAAAGATGTCCTCCCGCCGATCCCCCCGGTTCATCAGGTGATAGATCGCTCCGGCAAATTCACGGCGCACTTGGCGTGGCATCCGCCGACCCTAACAGAAGGCCCGCCCATGTCAACCAGTTTAAAACTTGCACTAGTTTAAATAGTGAGAACTGACACTTGCATATGGCGCAGCACGGCAATCAGCCCGGGATTGGCCGCCGTGTTGACCACGAAAAACGGACGCCCCTCCCGGTCGTTGATCCAATAGTCGGTGGTTCCCCGCAAACACAACTTCTCCCGGGCCACGTAGCGCTTGGGCAGGGGCGTTTGCTGGCCGTGATACACCCGCACGTGCCCGTCCAGGTAGAGCCGCCCCGCCAACTCCGGGGCCTGCTCCATCCATTGTTGACTCAGGCTGGCACTCCAGCTTTCCACCTGCGGACCCTGGGCCATCCGCCCCAGCTTGGCCCGCAACGTATGCACTTCGGGAATCCGATCCAATCCCAGCAAATGTCCCCATTCCCCCGGCGCCTCAAAGCGCAATCGTTCCAGCGACTTCACCCGCGCCAGCGCCAGAAAACCCGTCAGCAAGAGCACATGCACCACGCCGTAAAAACCCTTCGGCAAGGCAAAACATTCCGCCTGCCGGTGTAATAACCCGTTGGCCAGCAACGCCGGCAACGCCCACAACACTCCCCCGCCACTGACATCCCGTCCCGCTTCAAATCGCGTCGGCGCTTGCACCAGCCCGCCAAAGGCGGCCAGCACCCGTTCCTCCACCCGCACACAGCCCATCCCCATGTCGGCCCGGCTGTCCACGACACTCCGCCGGCTCCGGTCCGCGACCGGTTCACTTTTTTTTAACGGCCTCGACGATGCGGCCCGCCTTGATGGCTTTGCGCAACGTGTCGCTTTTGAGCCCCAGTTCCTGCGCCACCCGGCTGCGCCCCTGCCCCTGCTGGATCAACTCCTGGGCCTTCTGCAGCACCGCCGCCGTCAGCACCCGCGGCTGGCGCGCCGCCCGCCCCTTGAAAAACCCCGCCACTCCGCTCTGCCGGTACTGCTTGACATACCGCTTCATGCTGATGGCGCTGATCCCAAAGGCCCGCACGATTTGCGCCTGGGTGCAGTTGTCATTGACCACCAGTTGGCTGGTGAACATCCGAAAGGAGGCCCGGTCGGTCTCCGGGTGCGAAAAAACCGGCATCGGCCCGTTGAAGTAGTAAACCGTCCCATCCCTTTTGGCGAAGGACACCAGTTCGTTTATCTCCGTCACGTCGGACGGAAACATCGGCAATAAAGGCTGCGCCATAGTTCGCTTTCTGATCTGGCCGTCCTCAAGTCAACGGATCGGTTGCTCAAAAAGGTATCAGCCTCCAATCCCAAGAGGAATCAAATCATGCGCCGCAGCTTCGGTGTTCTGCAATGAGCAGGCGCGCGCAACGCTCACACCCTCACGGAAATTGCGCCACGTCTTTTTGTTGCAGCCAGCCGATGTGCCGGCCGGCGTCGCTGACCTTGAGCCAGTCGTCAATGCGTCCCAGCACCATCATTTCCGCTCCGTCATGCGCCGTGAAGGCGCTTTTCGATTTATCGTCCGGCCCCCAGCGCACAACCGCCTCGGGCACGATCACGATGGAGGTGGTTTGCAGCAATTGCTGGTCGATGGACAATCCGAGGCAGATTAACAACCAAACGGAAGCCGCCGCCAACAGCCCGGCCAGACCACCGGAGGATTTGCCAAAGACGGGCGAGATCTGACGCGCGGTCAAGATGATGAAGAACAAGGCCGCCGCGATTGACGCCGCGCAGGCCCATTCGTTGAGCGTGACCCGGCCGGCCCAGCGCGTCCACCGGCTGCCGGGCAGGGCCGCGCTGCTGCTCCCGGCCTGGGCGCGCGCGATGCCCAGGTTGGCGCGGATGTCCGGGTCGCGCGGAGCCAGTTGCTCGGCGCGGCGATAGTTGTAAATGGCGCGTCCGACCTGGCCGGCTTTGAAGCAGGCGTTGCCGGCGTTGAAATAAATCGCGGGTGAGACCTGTCCGGCCCGGAGCAGATTTTCATAAATGGCTGCGGCCTGGCCGTATTTACCCACCTCGTAAAGTTTGTTGGCCTGAAGGAAGGAGTCCGATTCGGCCCGCGCTCCGACCGCGCCGGCGAGGAGCAACAGAACCACCCCGATGCTTTGCAACAGTCTATTGCCCGCCGCCAGGCCGTTGTCGGGGATTTTCTGCAAGGCGGCCAGGACGGTCTTGACTTTCGGAATCAGCGAGGCGAGGGCCTGGGAAGTGTGTTCCGGCGTGTAACGATATTGATCGCAAGCATGGAATAATTCCCGCAACAGCGTCCGGTCGTCGGCGTTCAAGCCCTTCACCTCGTCCACCACGGTTTCGGTGATGGCGGGAGCGGGCAGGTCGAGGCGTTCGCCCAATTGCTCCTGCAGCAGGCGCAGGACAGTTGAGTGGAATTTCTCGGTGTCGTTGGCGGCGGCGTGGGCCGGCAATTCCGCCAGACCTTCCTGCGTCAGGCGGGCGACATCGCGGCGGCGGCGCAGGCGGGGGTTGTTGGCCAGCTTGTCCTTTTGGCGGCGCCAGATCAGCGCGGCTATCCACATCAGCGGCGGCAGCGCCTGCAAGGCCAGGAACATGGGTTGCAGCACCAGCGGCGGCGCGGGTGTTCGCACCGTTCCCATCAGCGGTTTGATGTGGACAATCTCCTGGTTCTGTTGCTGCGAGTCCGGCGGCGGCGCGCCGGAAGCGATGACCGTGGGCTGCGGCGTGGCCGCCGTGGAATGGATGGACAGCGGGATGGCAGCGTGGGCCAAGGTCTGGAAAGCGCCGGTCGCCGGATTGAAGTAACTGATGGCAAAGGCCGGCAACTCTTTGATCTCGGCGTTGAGCGGGGTGATGATTTGCTCGAAATATTTGGAACCTTGGATTTGCAGCGGGTCGGAGGTTTCAAATTTACTGGTGGGCGGATAGGTCTTGAACTCGCGCCAGCCTTGCTCATTGGCGGGCAGGGTCAGGGTGTCGAAGGAACCGCTGCCGGCGATGCGGATTTTGAGCGTGATCGGGTCGCCCACGCCGACAGAAGTCGGTCCCGCCTCGAACTGGGCCAGGGTAAAATCGCCGATGGCGCCGTTGAAACCAGGCGGCGCGCCGCGGGTGGGGATGGGCAGGACATGGATTTCAGGGGCGTCGCTGGTGACGGTGAGGGGACGCTGGCCGCCGGTCCATCCGAAAAACGTTTGCTGCCCCGAAAAGACCGTCAGGCCCCAAGTGGCCGGGCCGAGTGGCTGGACGCCTGTCCGCGTCGCGGTGGCGGGCACGCGAAAGTCGAACAAATTGTACATGACGTTCCCCAGCCGGACGTGCGAGCGTCCCGGATTGTTCGGCATGTTGCCGACTATAAATTTGTCGCCGCTGAGTTGGGGCAGTTGAATGTTGCCGACGTTGTCCAGACAATAGCACTGCACATCCACGGGTATCACCTGTCCCAAATAGACGTTGGTGGTCGCGGGAACGATGCGGACAAAGGCCGTCTCCGGCTCGGCGTTCGGCTGGTTGGGCTGGGGCTGGTTTTGCTGGACGACCCTGAGCCTCAAAGGTTGGCTGGTCAGGCGGGTTCCTTTGACGGACGCGACCAGGGCGGGAATGGTGAAATCACCGGCCCTGGTGGGTTGGAGTTCCAGCGTGTAAACGAAGCTGCTGGTCATTTGAGTGCCATTGAATTCCGTCTGCTGGGAGTATCCCGCGGAGCCGAATCTGATGCCGGCGATGGGGGGCGTGTTGGGTTGGGCATCCGGGGCCGCTTCGGAAAAAGTCATCGAAAGGGTAGCCGTTTCGCCGAGCCTGATGGTGTCCCGGTCCAAGGAGGCCTGGAATTGAGGCGCGGCTCCGGCCGGCAAGGCCAGCAGCAAAAGCAAACAGGCAAGCGCCAGCCCGCCGTGGAAAACACGGCGCACACAGTAGCCGGAAGCTGTCCGGGTCGAAAAACTCACCATAAGCAAGACAACCTATTAACGCGTCTGTTCATCCCTCAAGCAAGCGGGAACGGCTTCTTCCAGATGGGGACGACCCGTTTCATCTCCGCGACAATGAACTGGCAGGCGGCAAAAGCCTCCTCCCGGTGCGGCGCCACCACTTCGATCCACAGCGACGCTTCGCCGGCCGGCACCCGGCCAGTGCGGTGAACAAGACGAACCGAGTCCAAAGGCCATCGCGTTTCGGCCTGATCGAACACCAAGTGGAACTGATGTTTGGCCATCTCCTCAAATGCCTCATAATCAAGGGCTAAGATCGGACGTCCTTCCTCAATGTCTCGAACAACGCCCAGGAAATAAACCGCCGCCCCCATCCCGGCGGTCATGACGCGGCCTTGCAACAAGAGGTGCTCGTTGATTTCCTGGTCAGAAATGGTCACAACGCGCCGCATAATTCGCACCTTCTATCCGCCTTGCACGGGAGGGAACAAGGAGACTTCATCGCCTTCGACCAGGATATAATCGCCGGTCTGATAATCAACGCCGACGGCGACCAGGGCCGATCTTTGCATGGCGGCCAGTTTTGGAAAGCGGAGGAAGAGCCTTTGCAAAAGGTCATCCAGCCGGGAACCGGGCGCGACGATTTCCGTGACCTCGGCCGAGCCAGCCAGATCTTTAAAGTAGGAATAAAAATGAACGCGCACTGGCACGATGGGTAGAGGATACATTTAACAGGCGCGGTTTCCAAGAAAAGACATGCTTGCTGGCGCAACCGGCGGGAGCATTGAAACAGCTCCTAAACCTCCAGGACTTTCTCGAATTTGGTCAGGTTGCGCGCGCCTTGTGGGGTGACGGTGGCTACGTCTTCCAATCGCACGCCCCCCAGATCAGGATAGTACAGGCCCGGCTCCACGGTCAGAACCTGGCCGGCCGCCAAGACGTCGCGCGAGGTGACGCTCAGACGCGGGGCTTCGTGAATTTCCATGCCAACGCCGTGGCCGGTGCCGTGGAAAAAACCCTGCATCCCACCGTTCTTCCTCACCGTCTTGTAGCCTTGCGTGTCGAAAAAAGTCTGCACGGCGGCGTGGACTTCGACGGCCTTGGCGCCGGGCACCAACCGGGCGAAGGCGAGGTCCTGGGCGCGGGCGACAATGTCATAAATGCGGCGGATGGAATCGCTGGCGCGGCCCTTGACGATGGTGCGGGTGATGTCGCCAAAATAGCCGGTTTTTTGGGAACGGGGAAAAACGTCGAGGATGACAGGCTCGTTCGCGCGCAACGGCCCATGCCCCGGTTCGTGCGGATCGCAAGCCTGGCGCCCGCCGGCCACGATCGTGTGGCCAGTCCATCCGCCGGCCTGGAGAATGGCGGTGTCGATGACACCGCGGAGTTTTTCGGAAGTCAAGGGAGCGCCGTGGTAGAGCAACTTGCCGCCGCGCCCGATTTTGGAGGTCTTGAGGGCCTGAATTCCTTCGGCCAAGCCGACCTCGGCCATCATCAAGGCGGCGCTGATCTTTTTTATTTCGTCGGCGCACTTGAATTCGCGCTGGGGAAAAACGCCTTCTTTTTTTACGCGCACTTTGATGCGGTAATTGCGCAATTCGCGCGCCAAACCGTGGGGAAAATTGGCCGGCACGAAAATCTTCCGCAAATGACGTTCGCGCAGGAGAAAACTGATGACCGTGGCCAGGCCCGGCTGCTTGACCTTGCGGCGCAGTTTGTCCAGGAATTGATTGTAGGAGAAGACCCGGCAATGGCGCGCCCGTTTGCGCACGCGGTTGACCTCCAGATCGTTGACCACGACGTGGCAGTCGCCGTCGATGCGGAAGTAAATGAACGGATCGGGCACGAAGACGCCAACGGCATAGAGCATGTTGGCGTCGCGCTCACTGTCGGCCACAATGAGGAGGTTGTCGGGATCGCTCATGGTTGTTGGAAACAGTATTAAGCGAGGAGGAGCGTAGAGTCAATTAGTTCCGCCATTAATGCAATACGGTCATGGGGGCGATGAAATAGAGGCGGCCGGCTTCCAATTTTGGGAGATCAACGCCCAAATCGACTTTGAGGGCGGGGGCCTCGGTTTTGCCAAGAAGATGCCAGAGGACCGATCCCAAATCCATGGGCATGCGGTATTGCACCACATTGGCGCTGGGAATGTGGGCCAGACTCAAGGCCCGATTAAGAGCGGCGTCGAAATCGCCCAACTCATCCACAAAGCCGAAGCTAAGGGCTTGCTTGCCCGAGAGCACGCGGCCGTCGGCGTAGTCCTGCCAGTCCTCGACGAGGGTTTTGCCATCGCCGTCGTTTTCCTGGGCGGCGCACTGGCGCCCGGTCTTGACGACGTCCTTGAACTTGTTGAAGGTTTCGTCAATGAGGCCCTGCACCATTTGATCCTCCTGATCGCGCGTGCGCTGGTCCTCCGGGGAGAGGTTTTTGTCCTCCCGATCTCCGCTCAACATGTCCTTGAAGCGGCCACTCTTGAAGACCAGCGGGTGAATGCCGATTTTGTCCATCAACTGGCGGTAGTTGTAGCCGTGCATGATGACGCCGATGCTGCCGGTGATAGTCAACTCATTGGCCACAATCCAACGGCAGGGGACCGAAATATAATAACCGCCCGAGGCGGCCAGGGTGCCCATGGAGGCGATGACGGGCCGGTGGGAGCGATCCTGGAACCTGGTGATGGCCTTGTTGATTTCATCGGAAGCCAGAACCTCGCCGCCAGGAGAGTTGATTTTGAGGATGACGGCTTTCACATCGGAGTCACGTTCGGCCATTTTCAATTGATCTTTGATGTTCTGCACCATGTCGGCCCCCCAGCGGTCGATCTCCTCGCCGGAGATCACGCCATTGACCTCGATGATGGCGATCTTATTATCCGAATTGGTGGAAGCGAGCGTGACCTCCTCGAGATTCCGGGTGCGATCGACCGTGGCGCGGCTGCGAGGAAGGACACTGCGGGAGACGCCCGCCAGATTGGTCAAAAGGCTCAACACGAAAAGAGCCACGAACACAAGCGTGAGGATTTTCCAAATCGGGTTGCCGCGCAGGCGCGGAGGCATGGACAAGGGCGGGGGCGCATGTGGCGGCGTCGGAATGATAGGCGGCGGAGTCACCGGCGGTGGGACGGCGGACTCAGAAGAAGGCGGATGCTCATCCATAATACGCGAAACCTACCGCAACGCGAGTTGACGGGCAAGCGCCATCGCAAGTCGTGGCAAAAAGAAAAACCCGCCTGGCGCAACCAAACACCAGACGGGCTATTTATCCCCCCAAACAACGATGTCAACATACACGACGCGAAGACGGCTGCAATCAGGGTTTATCTGAAATGAAGCATCAGGGAAAAACTGATGCTGCCAGGACTGCTCTATGAGCCAGCCGAGTCCTCACGCTTTTTAGGCGAGAAGGTGTGGGTGGAAACGCCGTAGAAAACTTCCGCCGCCTCCATAATAGTCTCCGAAAGGGTCGGATGCGGATGGACTGATTCGGCCAGGTCGCGCACGGTGGCGCCCATCTCGATGGCCACGACGCCTTCGGCAATCAACTCGCCTGCGCCATGGCCCACCATGCCAACACCCACCACGCGCTCGCTGCCAAGATCGACAATAAGTTTGGTCAAACCGTCGGTGCGGTCGAAAGTCAGCGCGCGGCCCGAGGCGCCCCAGGGGAACTTGGCCACGTCGATCTCCATGCCTTTGGCGCGGGCTTCGGCTTCAGTCACGCCGCACCAGGCCAATTCGGGATCGGTAAAGACGACGGCGGGGATGATGACGCCGGCGGAGGTGCTTGGCTCGCCGACGATCGTTTCGATGGCGATGCGGGCTTCCTTGCTGGCTTTGTGCGCCAGCAACACGCCCCCGGCAATGTCGCCGATGGCCAGGAGGTAGGGATCGGCTGTTTCCTGTTTATCGTTGACCTTGATGAAGCCGCGTTCGTCCTGCTCGATTTTAGTGTTCTCCAGGCCCAGATCGTCAAAGCGCGGCACCCGTCCGACGGAAATGAGCACGCGGTCAAAAAGCTCCTCCTTTTCGACTTTGTCCGGCCCCTCGGTGACGACGCGAATTTTCCGGGCCTTGGTGGACATTTGCGTGACTTTGGTGTTGAAGCGAAGTTCGCGGAAATTCTTGCGCGCATATTGCAGGACGGGACGGATCAAGTCCGGGTCCGCGCCGGAAAGAATGGCGGGCAAGGCTTCCACCAAGACCACCTTGCTGCCGAGGTTGGCATAGACGCTGCCTAATTCCATGCCGATGTAGCCGCCGCCGACGACGAGGAAATCTTCGGGAATTTCCTCGACTTCCAGGGCCTCGGTGGAAGTCATAATGCGCGGGTTGCCGAGGTCGAAGACCTTGGGCAGGGCGGGCTTGGAGCCGACGGCAATGATGGCCTTGTCAAAGGTGACGAATTGCTGGCCCTCGGCCGTTTCCACCCGGAGGGATTGCGAACCTTCAAAATAGCCGCGGCCGGTGAGGACTTGCACGCCGCGCTTTTTGGCCAGGAAACTGACACCGCCGGAAAGCTTGTCCACGATGGAATTTTTCCAGGCGCGCAGTTTGTCCACTTCGATTTGGGGCGGGGCAAAGGTGATGCCGCGGTGGGCGGACTCGCGCGCCTCGAGAATCATTTTGGAGGCGTGCAGAAGAGCTTTGGAGGGGATGCAGCCGCAATTGAGACAGACGCCGCCGAGCTTTTTCTCCTGCTCCACCAGCAGGACCTTTTTGCCCAAATCGGCGGCGTAAAACGCGGCGGCATAACCACCTGGTCCGGCGCCCAGCACAACAATTTCAGAATGAATTGGATCCACGGTAAAAATCAACTTTCCAATAAGACGAGCTGCTTCTCGTCGAAGTTTTCAAACCCCTTGACCACATCGAGTATGAAGCGGACGGCGGCGCCGCCATCGATGATGCGGTGATCGTAGGACAGGGCCATCGGCAGCATGAGCCGAGGCTCGATCTTGCCGTCGCGCACGACGGCTTTCAAGGAGCCGCGGCCAAGGCCCAGAATGGCCGATTCCGGCCCGTTGATCACGGGGGTGAAATGGCCTCCGCCAATGCCGCCCTGGTTGGTGATGGTAAAAGTGCCGCCTTGCATTTCTTCCAGCGAGATTTTGCGGTCGCGGGTTCTGGCGGCGATGTCGTTCATCTCTTTGGACAAAGTCAAAATGTCCTTTTTGTCCACGTTGCGCAGCACGGGGACGATCAAACCTTGCTCAGTGTCCACCGCCATGCCAATGTGGTAATACTCCTTATATATGACGTCGTCGGCCGCCTCATCCAGGCTGGCGTTCAAAACAGGGTGGTGGCGCAGGGCCTCGGCCACGATCTTCAACGCGAAAGAAGTAAGGGTCAACCGCGCGCCCTTCTTCTCAAAAGCTTCGGCATGTCGTTTGCGCACTTCATTCAGGACGGTGATGTCGGCTTCTTCGAATTGGGTGACGCGCGGAGCGGCGTGCCAACTTTCGCTCAAGTGCGTGGCGATGGCCTTGCGCAAGGAAGTCATGGGACGCTTTGTGACCGTGCCCCATCTGGTAAAGTCGATGCGCGGAGGCGGCGGCTTGGACGGGGCGGATGGCCCGGCGGCGCGGATCTGCGCGGCCAGGCGTTGCAGGCGCTGGATGTAGGCGCGCACGTCGTCCATGACGAGCCGGCCGCCATCTTCGCTGCCGTGAATGCGGCGCAAATCTATGCCCAACTCGCGGGCCAGGCGGCGAATGGTGGGCGACGCGGCGGGCACAGGCGTGTCGTCCGCTGGTTCGTCATCCACCCAGACCTCAGCCGGAGATTCGATTGGTGGCGCCGCGGCTTGTCCGGCCGGGCGGGATGGCTGCACGGCGGGAGTGGCCGGACGGGCCGGTTGCGCGGCGGGCGCGGCCGCATCACTTTCCAAAGAAAGAATCGACTGCCCCACGGAAATTTTGTCGCCGACGGAGACCAGGATTTTGATGACTTTGCCGGCGGCCTGCGCAGGCACCGGAGCGACCGCCTTGCCGGTTTCCAGTTCGATGATGCCCTGGCCTTTGGCGATTTGATCGCCTTCGCGCACCAGGACGCCGACCACGCTGCCCGAGTCAACCCCTTCACCCAAGGGAGGTAATTTCAGTTCCATAGAATTCGATTAAAACGCCACGATTTGAGGAAAGCCTTTTTCGGGATCGATGCGCAAGTCTTTAATGGCCCGAGCCGCGACTTTGGCCTCGATCTCCCCTTTCTGTGCCAGGGCGTAAAGAGTGGCGACGACCACGCACTCGGCGTCGATTTCAAAAAACCGGCGCAAGCGCGGGCGGGTGTCGCTGCGGCCAAAACCGTCTGAGCCTAAAGTGGTCAAACCGCCGGGGACCCATTTGGCGATTTGATCGGGCACCATTTTCATGTAATCGGAAACGGCGATGAAGGGGCCGGTTTCCTTTTCCAGAATGCTCTGAACGCGCGGTTTCCTGGGCGGCTGGGTCGGATGGAGGCGGTTCCACCGTTCGGCCAGCAGGGCCTCATTGCGCAGATTCTTGTAGCTGGTGGCGCTCCAGACATCGGCGGAAACATCGTAACGCTCGGCCAGGATTTCGCGCGCGCGCAAGGCGGACTGGATGATGCTGCCGCTGCCGAAAATGTGGGCTTTATGCGCAGGCCCCTCCGGTCCGGCCTTGAATTTGTAGAGTCCCTGGATGATCCCCTCCTCCGCTCCGGCGGGCATCGAGGGCATGGGATAATCCTCGTTGTAGAGGCAAAGGTAGTAGAAAATCTCCTCCCCTTCTTCAAACATCCGCCTCATGCCGTCGCAGATGATGGCGGCTATTTCGAAGGCGAAGGCGGGATCATAGACATAAAGGCTCGGCACCGCGCTGGCCATCAGCGGGCTGTGGCCGTCCTGGTGTTGCAAGCCTTCTCCGTTTAAAGTGGTCCGGCCGGAAGTCGCACCCAAAAGAAAACCCTTGGCCCTGCTGTCGCCGGCCAGCCAGAATTCGTCGCCGACCCGCTGCGGCCCGAACATCGAATAGTAGATGTAAAAGGGAATCATGTTGACGCCGTAATTGGCGTAAGCGGTGCCTGCGGCCACAAAGGATGCCATGGACCCCGCCTCCGTGATGCCCTCCTCCAAAATCTGGCCGTCCTTGGCTTCGCGGTAGTAACTCATGCCTTTCTTGTCCACCGGTTGGTACAACTGGCCTTTGCTGGAATAGATGCCGACTTCGGTAAACAAGCCGTCGATGCCAAAGGTGCGGGCTTCGTCCGGGATGATGGGAACGACTTGCCGCCCGATGGTCCGGTCGCGCAGCAACGTGGACAAAAGGCGGACAAAACTCTTGGTAGTGGAAGCCTGGGCCGAGCCGGAGCCTTTGAGGAATTCCGCGAAGGTCTCCAGTCGCGGGGTGCGCAATGGTTCGGCCGCGACCACGCGCTTGGGCACAAACCCACCCAGCTCCTTGCGGCGTCGCAGCAGGTATTTGGTCTCGGGCGAGTCCTTGGGCGGGCGGTAAAAAGGGGTGTCCACCACGTCTTCCTCGCGGATGGGAACGTCAAAGCGGGCGCGGAATTCGCGCAGCTCCTTTTCGTTCATCTTTTTCTGTTGATGCGAAATGTTGCGACCCTCGCCGGCTTCGCCCAGGCCGTAACCTTTGATGGTCTTGGCCAGGATGACGGTGGGGCCGCCGCGGTGTTCGGCGGCGGCTTTATAGGCGGCATAGACCTTGCGCGGATCATGGCCGCCGCGCGTCAAGCGGGTCAATTGCTCATCTGTCAGATGATCGACCAAGCGGCGCAGCTCGGGGTGCTTGCCGAAGAAATGGTTGCGGATGTAACTGCCGGTCTGGACGGTGTATTCCTGATAATCGCCATCGACGGCCTCGCCCATGCGTTGGATGAGCAGGCCGGAAGAGTCGGACGCCAGCAACTCGTCCCAGGCGGAGCCCCAAATGACCTTGATGACGTTCCAGCCCGCGCCGCGAAAAATGGCTTCCAATTCCTGGATGATCTTGCCGTTGCCGCGCACCGGGCCGTCGAGCCGCTGCAAATTACAGTTGACGACCCAGATGAGGTTGTCCAGGTTCTCGCGCGCCGCCAGTGTGATCGAGCCCATCGTCTCCGGTTCGTCCGTTTCGCCGTCGCCGACGTAGGCCCAAACGCGGGGTTCCTCGGTGGATTTGAGGAAGCCGCGGGCGCGCAAGTAGCGCATGAAACGCGCTTGATAAATGGACATCAGCGGCCCCAGCCCCATGGAGACGGTGGGGAACTGCCAAAAATCCGGCATCAAATACGGATGAGGATAGGAGGAAAGACCGCCGCCGTCGGCCAATTCGTTGCGGAAATTGTGCAGATGCCCTTCGTCAAGTCGATATTCCAGGAAGGCGCGCGCGTAATTGCCCGGCGTGGTGTGGCCCTGAAAATAAACCAAATCCGCCAGGCGCCCGCCGTCGCCGCCGCGGAAGAAATGGTTGTAGGCGACCTCATAGAGCGTGGCCATGGAGGCGTAACTGGAAATATGGCCCCCAACGCCGGCGTCACCGTGGTTGGCGTTGACAACCATGGCCATGGCGTTCCAGCGCGCCAGGCTTTTGATGCGGCGCTCCAACTCGCGATTGCCCGGATACGGCGGCTGTTGTTCCTCCGGGATGGTATTGATATAGGGGGTGCTCACTGGCAGCGGGACATCCAGCCCATCGGCCCGGAGACGTTCGGCCAGGCTGGCCAGGAGCGAACTGGCCTTCTCGCGTCCTTGCGTTTTGAGCATGACCTCGACCACGTCTTGCAGGGACTGAAGCCAGTCTCGCGGCGCCGTTGGAGCCGCCGCCGCTGGCGGGGCTGCGTCGGGCGTGGATGCATTTTTGCGCAAATCTCTGGTCTTTACCGCTTCCATGTTAATCCGTTCAAAGTACAAAGTACAACGTTCAAAATTTACAAGTCAAACCGAATTCCCACTTCTGGAATACACTGTAAGGCAGAAAGCCAGCGGTGCCAAACGAAGTTTTTTATTCTAATGACGCGTAGAATTAACCATGATAACCACGAAATCATGAATAAGTATTAAACAGAATTCATCGGGACCTCGGGCTTCATGCAACTGGTGCGGCTATCCGATCTGTGGATTCATCTGCTGGCGGATTTCGCGGGCGGCGCGGCGGCCGGCTGCGTGTTCAAGTTCATCAACCCAGCGGACAAGTGACGACAGGCTTATCTCAACGGGTGAATCTGGTCCGCCGCTACTCCTTCTTGGCCACTTTGATTTCCAAATAGAGGTCGCGTAGTTGCCGGGCTTCAACGCCTGCGGGAGAATCGGTCATCAAGTCGGCGCCTTTGGCTGTCTTCGGGAAGGCGATGACGTCGCGGATGCTGGGCGTGCCGCACAAAATCGCTATCAAACGGTCAAAGCCCAAGGCAACGCCCCCGTGCGGCGGGGCGCCATAGCGGAAGGCCTCCAGCATGTAGCCGAAACGCGCCTTGACCATCTCGGGCGGGATTTGCAGGACTTGCTCGAAGACCAGCTTTTGCACTTCCGGCTGGTGAATGCGGATCGAGCCGCCGCCCAACTCGACTCCGTTGACCACGATGTCGTAATGCTGGCCGCGCACTTTCTTGGGGTCGGTGGTCAGAAACGGAATGTCTTCGGCCACCGGCGCGGTGAAAGGATGATGGCTGGAATACCAACGGTTCTGTTCCTTGTCGAACGCCAGCAACGGAAAATCCACCACCCACAGGAAATCAAAGCGGTTGGGGTCGATGCCCAGTTTGCCGCTGGATTTCAAAACGTCCGCGCAATAGACGCGGATTTTTCCCAGAATTTCGCAGGCGGCGAGCCATTGGTCGGCGGCAAAGAGAATCAAGTCGCCTTCCTCGATTTTGAGTTTGGCGGCCAATGCGGCTTTTTCGGCGTCGTTGAAAAACTTGACGATGGGTGATTTCCATTCGCCCTTTTCCACTTTGATGTAGGCCAGTCCCCTGGCGCCGAAGCTCTTGGCGTATTCGGTCATGGTCTCGATCTGCCCCTGGGTGGCGTCGGCCATGCCTTTGGCATTGATTGCTTTGACCACGCCGCCGGCGGCAACCGCGCCGCCGAAGACCTTGAATTTGCTGGCGCGAAACTCCTCGGTAAAATCGACCAGTTCCAAGCCGTAGCGGGTGTCCGGCTTGTCGATGCCGTAACGGTTGAGCGCCTCCTGAAAGGTGAGGCGTCGGAAGGGCGCCGGAATTTCGACGTTGAGGGCCGTTTTCCAAATCCGTTTCAGCAGGCCCTCGATCAGCGCGTAAATGTCCTCGCGCTCGATAAAGGACATTTCCAGGTCGATCTGGGTAAATTCCGGCTGGCGGTCGGCGCGCAAATCTTCATCCCGGTAGCAGCGAGCAAGTTGAAAATACTTTTCGATGCCGCCGACCATGAGGATCTGTTTGAACTGCTGGGGCGATTGCGGCAAGGCGTAAAACTTCCCCGGATGCAGCCGGCTGGGCACCAGGAATTCGCGCGCGCCCTCGGGCGTCGATTTGAACAAAGTGGGCGTTTCCACCTCCAAAAAGCCCTGTTCGTCGAAATAGAGGCGCGTGGCAGTGGCGACTTTGCTGCGCAGGCGGAGGTTGTGAACCATCTCCGGGCGGCGCAAATCCAGATAGCGGTATTGCAGGCGCAGTTCCTCATTGACGTTCCGGGCCACTTCCGGGTCATCGACGGGAAAGGGGAGGACATCGGCCATGTTGAGCACCTCCAGCGCCGTAGCCGCGATCTCGACCTCGCCGGTGGGGATTTTCGGATTGGTGGTGCCGGACGGACGGGCGCGGACTTTGCCCGAGACGCTGACGACGCATTCGCTGCGCAGCGAGGCGGCGCGGTCAAAGAGTTCCTTGGGCAAATCCGAGGGGTCAAAGACCGTTTGCGTGCGGCCTTCGCGGTCGCGCACGTCGATAAAAATCAGCCCCCCCAGGTCGCGCCGGGAATGGACCCAGCCGGAGAGGACGGCGCTCTGGCCAATATGGGCCGGGCGCAACTCATTACAGTGATGCGTGCGTTTCATGATGAACGGCGAAGACGCCCGCCCCCGCGGGGGCAGCGCCTCGTTGGACTTTAAACCTCAAAATCAAACACCAACACGTTCTCGACCATGGTGAACGCCATCGTCTTGAACCGCTCGTGTTCGGGATGGATAATGTAGGCGTCACGGGCGGCAGCGTCCGAAAAGGTCATGATGAAACCGTGAGTCATACCCTGATTGTTGCCTTCCGTGCTGCAGTTGGTGCCCGAAACGTAATCATCGATGCCTGGCACCGTCTCCGATAAATCCAGAACATCGTCGAAGAATTTTGTGATTTGTTCTTCGTTTGTTCCGTCTTTGAACTTCAAAAGGACAATATGTTTTACCTTAGACATGCGTTAAGAGTAGTTTCATTTGCCGCTGGCTCAAGCACAATCCTCAAAATTAAGAAACATGGTCGCCGGACGTATTCCGGGGTATGATGGCCGGACATGTCAGATTTAATCGCCATTGTCGGCCGGCCCAACGTGGGCAAGTCCGCCCTTTTCAACCGCATCGCCGGGCGCCGTATCGCCATCGTTCATGACGAACCGGGTGTCACGCGCGATCGCGTCACCTCCGAAGTCGAATGGCAGGGACGCCCTTTCACGCTGGCCGATACGGGCGGCCTGGGCCTGGCGCGGGGGGAAAAGGCGCGCGACGTCATCACCCGCGCCGCCTTGGAGCAGGTGGAATTGGCCATCGAGGCCGCGAGCGTCATCATCCTGGTCGTCAACGTCCATGAAGGCGTTGTGCCTCTGGACATGGAGGTCGCGGCCCGCTTGCGGCGCGCCGGCAAGGAGGCGCTGGTGGCGGTCAACAAGGCGGACAACGGCCGGGACGATGACGGGGCGGCCGAATTTTCCGAACTGGGCTTTGCCAAAATCTTCCCCGTCAGCGCCATCCACCAGCGGGGAATCGATGCCTTGATGGACGCCGCACTGGCTGCCCTTCCCCCGGCCCCCGCCGAAAGCGAAGCCGCCGCTGCCGCCGAACCGGCCCTCAAGCTGGCGGTGGTGGGCCGGCCCAACGTCGGCAAATCTTCCCTGATCAACGCGCTAACCCACTCGGAGCGGGTCATTGTCACTCCCATTGCCGGCACCACGCGGGACTCGGTTGACGTGCCCTTTGAAGTCGAAACCGAAGGCGCGCGCCAGAAATACATTCTCATCGACACCGCCGGCGTGCGGCGGCCGCGGCGCGTGGACAATTCGGTCGAGTTCTTTAGTGTTAAACGGACGGAGGAGTCGATCGCCCGTTGCGACATCGTGATTTTCGTGCTGGACGCCGAGGCCGGCATCGTGGTGCAGGATAAAAAAGTGGCGGACAAGATCATCGAGGAGCGAAGGGCGTGCATTCTGGTGATCAATAAGTGGGACCTGGCCGTGCCGGGGCTGGAGGCCGGCCGCCGGGAACTGCGCGCCGCCAGCCGGGAAACACGGCGCGAAGGCCAGGACAAACCGCTGGCCTCGCTGGCCGAGTTCGGCGAGTGGGTGCGCGAGCGGCTGTTCTTTTTGGATTATGCGCCCGTCATTTTCACCTCGGCCACAACCGGCTTGCATTTGGACCGTTTGCTGGAATCGATCCGGTATGTCGCCTCGCAACTGCGGCAGAAGGTGCCGACGGCGATATTGAATCGCACGTTGCATCAAGCCATAGAGCGGCGGCAACCTGTCAGCGCCTCCGGGCATCGGCTGAAGTTTTTCTACGCCACGCAAGTCCGCCAGGCCCCGCCAACGTTCCTGCTGTTTGTGAACCGGACCGATTTGTTTTCCGACCAGTACAGAAAGTATCTCACGCAAGAAATGCGGCGGGCGTTTGGTTATGAAGGATGCCCGATCATCCTGGCGGCGCGCGCCCGCGAAAAAACCATTGAGCCAGTCCGCAGGCACCGCTCCCACGCAGGATAACGTCGAGCAAACATCCCGGCCGAGTCTATCCATATCCGCATCAAGGCGCGTGCTCTGCGTACCAATGAAATGTCCCACCTGGGACATTCTATTGGTACTGCCATGCAGGCTAACCAGGCTTTGCTGCTCGACGCGGCAGGCTGGCGACGGTAAAGAAAGGCGATGTCTTTGAGTTCGAGGCTTGGATCCGCGCTCCGCCGATGGGGCGGGTTCGTCAAGTTCTCCCATACTGTTTTCGCATTGCCGTTCGCGCTGGCTTCGATGGCGGTGGCGGCGCGCGATCAGCGCGGGTGGCCGGGGACGCGGGTCTTCCTGCTCATTCTGGCGGCCATGACGTGCGCACGGACGTCCGCGATGTCGTTCAATCGCATCGCGGACCGCGAGTTTGACCGCGCCAATCCGCGCACGGCCGGACGCCATTTGCCGCGCGGGGAGATTTCGCTTGGAGGCGCGTGGGCCTTGTGCCTGGGGAGCGGGGCGGGGCTGGTTACCGCGGCCTATTTCCTTAATCCAGTCTGCTTTTACCTTTCGCCGGTGGCGCTGCTGATGGTTTGTTTTTATTCGTTGACGAAACGGTTCACGGATTTTACGCACGTTTTTCTGGGGCTGGCGCTGGCGCTGGCGCCGGTGGGCGCGTGGCTGGCGGTCAAGGGAAGTTTTGACTTCTGGCCGCCGGGACACGGGGTGAGGGTCTTGCAATATAGCGCGATGCTGCCGCTGCTGCTGGGAACGGCGGTGGTGTTTTGGCTGGTGGGCTTCGACATTATCTACGCGGTGCAGGATTATGAGTTTGACCGGCGGCAGGGCCTGCACTCGCTGGTGGTGCGATGGGGCGTGGCCAACGCGCTCTCCGTCTCGTTCCTGTGCCATTTGTTGATGTGGCTGCTGCTGGCAATCTTCGGGTTCCTGGCGGGATTGCGATTGGCTTACGATGCGGGCCTGGTGTTCATTTTGGGATGTTTGTTGCTGGAACACGGGCTGGCGCGCCGGCGCGGCTTGAACTGGCTGCAACAGGCATTCTTCCGCCTCAACGCCGTCATCAGCATGGTGTTTCTGGTTGTGACTCTGACCGAAATTGTGTTTCCATGGATGCGATTTAAAAGGTGAATTTCTTTTTGCAACAGGATGAATGGCGCGGCCTCCGTGAAAAGGCCGCGGCGGGGGAGCGATTTTCCGAAGAGGAGGCCCTGCGGCTTTTTGAAACCAAGGACCTCAATGCCCTCGGCGCCATCGCCGACCTTGTCTGCCGCCGCAAGAACGGCGCGCGCGCCAGCTACATCGTCAATCGCTATATTAATTACTCCAATTATTGCATTCTGAGCTGCCAATTCTGCGCTTTTGCGCGAAAAAAACGCGATGCCGACGGCATGCAATTGACCATCGAGGAGATCGCGCAAAAGGCGCGCGAGGCGTTGGCCGCAGGCGTGACCGAACTGCACATTGTCGGCGGGCTGCATCCCTCGTTGCCTTTCAGTTATTACACCGACATGTTGCGGGCGCTCAAAGCGGTGGACGGGCGCTTGCAATTGAAATGCTTCACGGCCATTGAAATTTTGCACCTGGCGTGGCTGGCCCGGAAATCGGCGCCCGAAACGCTGCATGAATTGCGCCAGGCCGGACTGGATTCGTTGACGGGCGGCGGCGCGGAAATTTTCCGGCCGGAAATCCGCTCGCGCATCGCCCGGGGCAAGGAATCGGCGGAGGAATACCTGGACGTTCACCGCACCTGGCACAAGATGGGCGGACTGAGCACCTGCACCATGCTCTACGGCCACGTGGAATCGCTGGCGGACCGCGTCGATCATTTGCGCCAATTGCGAAATTTGCAGGACGAGACGCGCGGTTTCACCGGCTTCGTGCCGCTGCCTTACCACCCGGAGAACAACGACATTCCGGTGCATGTCACGCCGACAGGATTCGATTCCTTGCGCACCATTGCGGTGAGCCGCATCTATCTGGATAACTTCGACCACATCACGGCCTACTGGGTCGGTCTGGGCATGAAGCTGGCGCAAGTGGCGTTGAACTACGGGGCGGATGACGTTCACGGCACGATCTTGGAGGAGCACATTTTTCACATGGCAGGCGCGAAAACGCCGCAGCTTCAAACCGAGGTGGAAATGGTCAAAGCCATCCGCGAAACCGGACGCATTCCCGTGCAGCGCGACACTTTTTACCGGCCGGTCAAAGTTTGGGACGGCCCGCCTGCCGGGGACGTTGCCCGGGAATTGGAGAATTCTTTGGCAGGCTTCAAAGTCGGCTCCGTCCCTTACCTCAACGCGGTGCCGCTGACCCGCGGGCTGGAGGAACAAATCCTGTTCGCGCCGCCGTCGGAACTGGCGCGGCTGTTGCGGCGGGATAAATTGGACGCCGCGCTGGTGAGCCTGACGGAAGTGTTGCTCAATGACCGCTACGATATTCTGGACGGCATTGCCATCGCCTCGCGGGGTGCGGTCCAGAGCGTCTTTCTGGCGCACCGGCAGCCGCTGGCGGAGATGCGGGAGATTTATTGCGACACCGCTTCGCTGGCGAGTTTGAATTTGCTCAAAGTCCTGCTGGCCGAGAACGGCCTCAAACCGGAGCTGCGCCCGCTGCCTGATCACCAGGCCGCGCCGTCGCTGGACAATGTTCTCCTGATTGGAGACCAGGCCCTGGAGTTCGCCCGTTCCTCGGCTCCGCGCAAGTTGTGGGATTTGGGGGCGGCATGGTTCGACTTGACGGGATTGCCGTTTGTCTATGCGGTGTGGGCCTTGCGGCGCGTGCCCAACGAGGTCTTGCGCCGCCGCTTGCGCGAGGCCGGGAATTTCGGCCTGGCCACGCTGGAGGACATCATTTCCAGCCGGACGGATTTCGATCACGATTTTCGCAAGGACTACCTGAGCCGGAACATCCACTATCATCTGGGCGCGGACGAACGGCGCGGCATCGCGCGCTTCATCGAATTATTGCGCAAGCACGGTTTGGGACCCGTGTACGAACCGCGCTTTGTGGCCTAAGACACGCTTGTCTTTTCAGAAAGCCAAGGCTAAGGTTTGGACATGGCGAATCGGAATGATCTGGTTAGTTTGCAGCGTTTACTGCGGCCATTGCGACGGGAGTTGACGGCGGAACTGGCGGATGCATTGCTGCGCCTGAAGGCGGACGCGCAAGTGCAAGCCCGTTACGACCAACTGGCCGGCAAGAATTCCGAAGGCGCGCTTACACCCGTGCAACGCGCCGAGTTGGAGTCGCTGGTGCGCGCCAATTCCCTCCTGACTCTTCTCAAAGCCGAAGCCCGTGCGTCTTTGCGGCGGCCAAAGGCGGCCTGATGGACTTGGCACTGCGTGAGTTGGTTCGCCAACGGGCCGGCGACCGCTGTGAATATTGCCACCTCCCGCAAGAATTCTCTCAACTGTGTTTCCATATCGAGCACATCACTCCCCGACAACATGGCGGCACGGCAGCGTTTGACAATCTCGCTTTGGCGTGTCCCGATTGCAATCTTGCCAAGGGACCCAACTTGGCAGGGTTGCAGCCCGGCGGGCGCAAGATCGTGCGGCTCTTCCACCCACGCCTCGATAGGTGGAGGGAACACTTTCATTGCGATGGCCCCCGCATCGTTGGAAAAACGCCGGTTGGCCGGGCGAGCGTTGGCCTGCTGAGAATGAATCATCCGGAAAGGGTACAAATCCGCTCGTTCCTGTTAGAGCTGGGAATTCCATTTCTATGACACCGGTGAGGCTGGCATTGAACGCCATGGCGACACGGTTTGAACTGGTGTTGCATGGGGAAAACGCGCCCAGGTTGCGCGCCGCGGGGGAGCAGGCGCTACAGGAAGTCGAGCGGCTGGAGGCGCAATTGAGCCTCTACCGGCCTGCGAGCGAAATCGCCCGCGTCAATGCTTTGGCCGCGCGCGAGCCGGTGCGGGTCAGCCCATCGGTCTTCGCTTTGCTGCGGCAAGCCCGCCAACTGCAAGCAGAAAGCGGCGGGGCGTTTGACATCACGGTCGCGCCCCTGGTTCGTTGCTGGGGCTTCATGCACGGCGCGGGGCGCGTGCCCGAACCGGCCGAGATCGAAGAAGCGCGGAGCCGCGCGGGCATGGCGCATGTTGTTCTTGACGAAGAGAATTATTCCGTCCGCTTCGACCAGGACGGGATGATGATCGATCTGGGGGCGATTGGCAAAGGCTACGCCATTGATTGCGCCGCCGAAATCTTGCGCGAAGCCGGCGTGACGAGCGCGTTGCTGCACGGGGGCACCAGCACCGTCTGCGGCATCGGCGCCCCAACCGGCGAAGAAGGGTGGAAGATCGCCATCGCCCCGGCCCCGGACCAGCCGCCGCGCGAGATCGCGGTTGTTCTTCGGGATAACGCGTTGTCGGTCTCAGCGGTGTGGGGAAGGTCCTTCGAGGTGGGCGGGAGAAAATTCGGCCATGTCATCGATCCGCGCACGGGCTGGCCGGTCAATAATGCCGTCCAATCGGTGGTGGTGCTTCCGTCAGCCACGGAGACCGACGCGCTTTCAACCGCGCTGCTGGTCATGGGATTGGAAGGCCACGAGACCATCAGCCGCTTGCGGCCTGATATGCGCGCGATGGTCATGGCGCCGGCGGAACAGGGCTTTCGCATTAAGACACGAGGGATTGAGATTCCCGGCTCCTCTTGCTCTTAAAGGGGGTTCGTGTAGTCAGAAGGGACACCATGCTTTCGCGCGATTGTCGGAATAAGCGCCTCGGCAAATGAAATTAAGTTTAAGGGAAAAATCTGTGGCGGGTTTTTGCTTTTTCCGGCAGTGTGACACAATTAAGGCATGAACGATGACGCGCGGCAAAATCCGTCCACGGGACTTTCGCTTTTTCGCGGCTACCGGCGGCGGTGGCTGTTGGGTGACGTGACGGCGGGGGTCAGCGGTTGCCTGATCATGATTCCATCGGTCATCGCCTACGCCCGTCTGACGGGGTTGCCGCCGGAAAGCGGCCTCTACGCGGCGCTAATTCCCCTGTTGGTCTATCCGTTCCTGACCCCTTCCCGGCAAGTCATTGTCGGGCCGGATATTGCGATCTGTCTTTTGATGGCCAACGCCATCGGGCCGCTGGCCGGAGGCGACCCCAAACACGCGGCGGCGCTGGCGGCCACGTTGTCGTTGGTCAGCGGGCTGTTGCTGCTGCTGGCCAGCCGGGTCAACCTCGGCAAGGCGGCGGAGTTTCTCTCCAAACCGGTGCTGGTTGGCTATATGACAGGCGCGGCCTTGATCCTGGTCGGTTCGCAGTTGAGCAGCCTGCTGAAGCTGTCGCTGACCAGCAACGACTTTTTTCCGCGCCTGATGGAAGCCATGCAGGAACGGAACAAAACGCATCTGCCGACTCTGTTTTTTGGACTGGGTCTGCTGGCGTTAATTGCGGGCCTGCGCCGATTGGCCCCGAAAGTTCCGGCCACGATCACGGCCTGCGTGGCGGCCACGGCCATATCGGTGGCGTTTCATCTGGAGGAGCACGGGGTGGCGGTGGTGGGCCGTGTTCCCGGCGGCCTGCCGGGGTGGGCGTTGCCGCGCGCGGAGTGGACTGAGATTCACAACCTGCTGCCGGCGGCCATGGGCATCGCCTTTCTCGCTTACACCGAGGGCATTCTGCTGGCGCGGGCGTTTGCCGGCAAACAGGGCTACGAGATCGCGGCCAACCAGGAATTGACAGCCTTGGGGGCGGCCAATGTGTGCAACGGATTTTTCCACGGTTTTGCGGTGACCGGCAGCCAGTCCCGCACCGCGGTCAATGAGCAGGCCGGCGGCAGGACGCAAATGGCCAGCCTGGTGATGGCGGCGTGCGTGGCGGTTTTTCTTTTGTTCTTGACGCCGTTGCTGGCGCGGTTGCCGGCGGTGGCCCTGGCCGCGATCCTGATTTACGGGGGATGGAACCTGGTGGAATTCCAATCCATGAAGAGGATTTACCGTCATTATCCAGGGGCGGCGGCCATCGCGGCTTTGACGACTCTGGGCGTGCTGGCGGCGGGAGTGGTGGGGGGCATCCTGCTGGGGGTAATGCTCTCGCTGCTGACGTTGATCACCCGGATTTCGCGTCCGCCGGACGCCGTGTTGAGCGAGGTGCCGGGACACGGTTACCACGATCTGGGGGAGACGGCGGGGCAGACGTTGCCGGGGCTGCTGGCTTATCGTTTTTACGCGCCGCTAATGTTCTCCAATTGCGGCTATTTTTCCGAGCGCGTCCGCAGCCTCGTCGCCGCTCCGGGCGCGCCTGTCCGGTGGCTGGTGCTGGATGCCCAGGCCATCACCGACATTGACGTAACGGCGGTGGAAACGCTGCACTCATTGCACCGGGAATTGAAAACGAAAGGCATCGCATTGAAGATCGCCCACGCCAACCGGCCCTTGCGCGCGCTGCTCGAAGCCACGGGCCTGGAGGGAGAGATCGGCGAGGCGAGTTTTTTCCCATCCGTGCATGAGTGCGTGAAGGCGTTCAAAGCGGCCTCGGGGCAAACGCATCCAAATTCGGGCTAACAGGGGCCTATTCCTCTCGCAGAGGCGCGGAGAGCGCAGAGATGGGGAACCCATGTCAAAAGGAATACTTGCGCCCCAATGGCTAATATGCTGGCGGACAAATCAATAAGCTCTGTGTCAGTGGAACAACCGCTCGAATGCCGCCGTCATCAATAGAACCCAAGACTCGAACAGTGCGTTTGCTCTTGTCATCCCAAAAGAACTGCACCTCGAATTGATACTTCGTGCCGGTAACGCCGCGAATCTCGCAATTCTCAACGTGCCCTGACTCGACAAGCGGAATTAGTTCGGTGTAGTTGCCGAATCGAGCCAACTGCTCGTCGAGTATCTTGTGGGCTTCCGATGTGTTCATAAACGTGTGGCGTCGTCTAACGTATAAAGCTGAGCCACCGCCGATCGGCGACCTGACCCGGGACAGCACAAATCCCGGCGTCAACGCCGGTTGTCTCCGGCGACTCGTTGAACTTCGTTTCGTGTCCCATACCGTCGTCTCCGTAACACCAAAATAAATACAACAGACGGAACAAACATGTAGAGGATGAAATTCATGGGATATGCCAGCACAATCGTAGGGCCAACGTAATCCAGCCATGGTGATGTCGGTGTATCCCGCTGAAAAACGACACACGGAATCGGCCAACCAAAAACATGTGTGTTCGGATTGGAGTAATACGAGAAAAACCCAGTCATCCCGATGGCCCCAACAAGAGCGAGAAGTGCGACAATCCAATATGAAGCGCCGATCCACCCGCCAACGCCAGACTTGAACATAACGGCAATGGCAGCCCAAATATCGACTGCGACGATTGCCAAGAGCACGAGAAGTAAAAGAGCGGCCATAACGCGCGAGGTCTAACGAAGAAAGCTGAACCACCGCCGACTTGTGGCGTGAATCGCGATAGCGGAACTGGACCGTCCATCCTGCGTTGCCGAAAGCGATTTGTTAGGCGACATAAAACTCAACGTGGTGGTGTGCTCGCTCGTCGGCAACCTGATAGCACGCCGACAATCAACCCCAAAATAATCCATTGAATAAAGAACGCGAAAAATGGGCCAGCAAGCGCCGCCTCGCCTTGCGGCGGGAATCCCATAGAATGCCACAACTCAAAAAGCCAGAACGCGGGAGCGCCGATAACATCCAAAAACTTCGGCACCGTATGTTCGAACGTCATCAAGAGCAACCCAAGCAATAAACCACCAATGCTGCCGACAACCATACGGACCGAAATCGGGAATGTTCGCGGTGTGGGCATGTCGTGTGACAATCAATTTACAACAAGTTGTTCGTGCATCACATCGGCCAAATGAATGCCGTCGAAAACGATGCTCCTGCCTACGGAAGTGGTTCGCCAAGAGCATCTTGCATCCCCATCGGGCGGCATTTACCACGCCCGGCTCCGTCAATAATGCGGCGATCTCAAAAAAAGGGTCCGGTTTCATTCTAGGAAAAATGTTGCCGTCAGCAGCCAATGTCAAGCCTTCAACCCCGGGACAGCCCAAGCCAGCGGGTGCCGGATTCGACAGCTTGAAAGTTCGTCCGAGGTTGTACAACCGCTTTCCCACCACCCGTCTCAATTCTCGACCGAGGCTCGATTATGCCGGATGCACACGCGCCGACTGATCTCGTAGTACATCACAGCCTCTTGATTGTAATGACGAGCGGTTAAGGTTGCGATTCGCCCAATCTCCCGCTTGGTACAGATTAGCCTAACCGGGATCATTCGTTCCACCTGGAGGTTGCCTAGCGGAGTTACCCACTGGCCACGAGCAGGGCTGAGCAAGGTGAGTCCTTGGCTAACTTTGCGAACCTCGGCATCCCAGAGTTGATGGTGCTGTTTTGGCACCGTCAGGCCTTTTACCGTGACAGGCACAAGTATCTCCCAGAGCGATCGATGAGTCCGCGCCATAAGCTGTGGGGGATTTTGGGCTGATTCGCGGTTTTAGCAAGCCTTCCTCCTAGCCGATTCTTGGACACCAACCGCGCCTCTGGGCGTGGGTCTCGTTGGTTCATGCGGAAACCGGAGCCATTTCTCGGCTTCCCGGGGCCAATAGTCCGCACGCCAGCCAATCCGTTCGCATCACTCAAAGCAGAATGTCCAGGCAGCGTACGTCAAGGAGGTGGGGGTGGGGAACCCCGCTGAAGAAACATGCCGCTACCTGAACACCTGCTGCAAAAGTCTTGTTCCGCTCATTCCAGTCGTCGTAAGCAGAATAGATCACTACTCGTCAGCCGGATAGTCAGGAAAATGAGTATTATGGTGTCAGGGGATTCCTGAAACATGGCTCGCGCGATAAACTTGAATGCGGTAACGAGCATATCCGCCGCCCTTCGGAGCGCTAGAGCCGGATTTGAATGAATGAGGAATCTCACCCGCTCTTAATCACACCCCCCCCGGCTGGCTGGCGGCATCGCCGCCATTGACAAAACCGCCTCCGTAGCGGTAAAATCGCGCATGAAATACAACGTCAAGACCGCCGCGATGCTCGCAGCCGTGTTGATGTTCGCGCCGCGCGCGGGCGCGCAAAGCAATTTCTTTCCGCTCCTGAATTGCAGGAATCGCGCTTATACCAACGCCACCATCGACAGCGTCACTCCCGCCAGCGCCACCATCCTCTGGGATGGCGGCGGTGAACGAATCCCCATTACCAACCTTCCGCCGGAACTGCTAAACCGCTACCATTACGATCCGCAGGCAGCGCACGATTATCTTGACGCGGAGGCCGCCAAAAAAGCGGCCCTGAAAGAAAGCGCCGACGAGGAATCCGCTGCCCTGGCCCTGGCCCAAGGAACCCTGGGTCCGGCCCAAAAAATTCGCATTATCAAAATCATTTCCGACTTCCACCTCCAAATCGAAGCCGAAGGCAAAGTGAGCGAGGCCAGCATCCGCAAACTTCCGGCCGAAGTTCTCGCTTCCTTCCGCGAGCTTACTCAAGCCAAGGTTGATGCCGCCAGGCTTGAAGCGCAAATCAAGCAAGACCACCAAAGCGCCGCTCCCCAACCCGCCCCCAATATGGGCAACTCCCGCGCCCGAAGAGCCGCCGCCCAGGCCCAAAAAAACGCCGCCCACGCCCAAAAATCCACCACCGACGCCGACACCGCCGCGCTGGTCAAAGTCAATTCCCGCCTTAAGGAACTCGAATCCCGCACCAGCATCCTTGCTTGTCCGAGCGACTTCGTCACCAGCGGCGGCACCCGCCTCTGGCAATTCCAGGCCCCCGCCACGGCCAGCGTCACCGCAAAATAACGTGGCGGCTGCTAAAGTTCTTGCGGCTTCTGCCGATAACGCATTAGCGATCCAATGTCGATGGGATCAAAGAGGCTCGCAATTTTGGCAGTGGTACATGACTTGCTATTGAGTGCAAGCGAGCCGGTCTTGATGGAATTCAAAAATGAGAACGGCTCATGCCCGTCGCCAAGCTCGCCACATGTATGAACACGCCTTATATGTCAGCGAAGTGGATGGTGGTTCTGTCTGCCCTCCTTGCAGCGCCATTGCAAGCGCAAAACCTCGCCGGCGCCTATTCCGGCGCGGTGGGCTTCGGGGCGATGAGCGGCCTCATTCTTTTCCTGCTGGCTTGGACGCAGGTGCTGCGGCGGCAGTTGCGCCGCGTGGTGCCATTGGCCGCCGCCCGAGAGAGCGAGGCAAAGGCCGCCAGCGCCAAAGACGGGAAATCATCGCGGGAAGATGATTGCGATTTTCTCGACGCGCTGCTGGAGTACTCCAGCGATCAAATCTATTTCAAGGACCGCCAGTCGCGTTTCGTGCGGTGCAGCAAGGCGGTGTGCGAACGATGGGGTGTCACGGACATCGTCGGGAAAACCGATTTCGATTGTTTTGACGACAGCCACGCCCGGCCTGCCTATGAGGACGAACAGGAAATCATCCGCACGGGCCTGGCCTTCCACGGCAAGGTCGAGAGGGAAATTCTGAAGGATGGGACCGAAAGATGGGCGCTGACCTCCAAAATGCCGCTGCGCAACAAAGCCGGCGAAATCATCGGCACATTTGGCATTTCCAAGGATATTACAGATCTTAAGCGGACGGAAAGCCAATTGGCCTACGAACGGGACTTGTTGTCCGCGCTGCTGGACAATACGCCCGACACCATCTACTTCAAGGACCTCCAATCCCGCTTCGTGCGTTTGAGCCGGTCCAAAGTGGAATTCGCGCTGGCCCTGGCTCGCGGCCGTTATCAGATGACGGCCAAAGACAAGGATAAGGAGTGCCCGCCCGCTCATCTGGCCGGCGCAACGGAATACGCCCAGTATCTGAAGGGCAAGAGCGATTTCGACATCTATAGCGAGGATCGCGCCCGGCCGGCCTTCGAGGATGAGCAGGAGATCATTCGCACCGGCGCGCCGATGGACGGCAAACTGGAAAAGACCGTCCTGCCCGGCGGCAATATCCGTTGGTGCCTGACGACCAAGATGCCGTGGCGCGGGCCGGATGGCAGGATCATCGGGACATTTGGGGTCTCGAAGGACGTGACGTTCATTAAGGAAGCCGAAGTAAAACTGGAAAGCACCCACAAACAATTGATCGAGACCTCGCGCCTGGCCGGCATGGCGGAGGTGGCCACGACCGTGCTGCACAACGTCGGCAATGTCCTCAACAGCGTCAACGTTTCCGCCTCGGTGGTGGCGGACAAGGTGAAGAATTCCAAGACCGCCAACCTGATGCGGGCGGCCGACATGCTGCGGGAGCACGCGGGGGATCTGAGCGTCTTTTTAACCAAAGACCCGCGAGGCGCCAAGCTGCCCGCTTATTTTGCCACGCTGGCGGAGTGCCTGGAGGCCGAGCAGCAGGAGATGTTGGGCGAACTGGCCTCCCTGCGCTCCAACATCGATCATATCAATGAAATCGTGGCCATGCAGCAGGCTTACGCCAGAGTGGCGGGCTTGCAGGAGACCTTGAACCCCACCGATTTGATCGAAGACGCCCTGCGCCTGAACGCCGGCGCGGTCGAACGCCATCACGTCCAGGTTATTCGCGAATACACGCCGATCCCGGCGATTTTGGTGGATAAACACAAAGTGCTGCAAATCCTGGTTAACCTCATCCGCAACGCCAAATACGCCTTGGACGACCGCGGTGACACTGATAAACGGATGATCCTGCGGGCCGTATCTGGTGACAACGGCACGGTAAAAATTTCAGTGGTGGACAATGGCGTGGGCATCGCCCCGGAAAACCTGCAGCGCATTTTCGAGCATGGCTTCACGACGCGCAAGAACGGCCACGGCTTCGCTTTGCACAGCGGCGCCCTGGCCGCGCGGCAAATGGGCGGGAGCCTGACCTGCCAGAGCGCCGGGCCGGGCCAGGGCGCCGCCTTCACGCTGGAACTGCCGCCCAACCCGCCGAAGAAAGCCTCATGAATGCCGCCCCCGCATCCAGCCCGCGCATTTTGGTAATCGATGATAACCGGGCAATTCACGATGACTTTCGCAAGATTCTTTGCCCGGCGGCCAACGGGCCGTTGGAGAATTTGGAAACGGCGCTCTTTGGCCCGCAGGAAGGAAGCTCCAAGCCGCCCGTTTTCGAGATGGATTCCGCCTACCAGGGCCAGGAAGGATTGGCCTTGCTGGAACAATCGCTGAAGGAAGGCCGGCCTTATTGGATGGCGTTCGTCGATGTGCGCATGCCGCCGGGCTGGGACGGGGTGGAGACGATTTGCAGATTGTGGGAGGCGGCCCCGGACTTGCAGGTGGTCATCTGCACGGCGTATTCCGATTATTCCTGGAGCAGCATGATGACCCGGCTCAAATACCGGGACCGTCTGGTTCTGTTGAAGAAACCGTTCGACACGGTCGAAGTGCTGCAATTGGCGGCGGCGCTGACCGAAAAGTGGCGCCTGCTGCAACAATCCAAATTGAAGATGGCGCAGTTGGAGATGCTGGTCACCGACCGTACTCAGGTGCTGTGCCGGACCAACGAAACACTCAAGCTGGAGGTGGAGCGGCGCATCCGCACCGCCGAAGCCCTGACCGAAAGCGAAGCGCGGTATCATCTGCTTTTTCACCAAAACCCGCTGCCCATGTGGGTGATTGACCTGCAGACACTGGGCTTCCTGGCCGTAAACCAGGCGGCGGTGGACAAATACGGCTATTCCGCCTCTGAATTTGCCGCCATGACCGTGCGGGACCTCCATGATCCCGTGAACGTGCCACGGATTGTAGAACTGCTTACAGGCGACAAGGCGCGCTTGCCGGCCTCCGGGGTGGTTGCCAAACATCTCAAGAAGGATGGCACCGCCATTTTCGCCCGGATCGTCTCCCGGGTCGTCACTTTCTCCGGCCGCGAAGCCAAACTGGCCCTGGCCGAAGACATCACCGAACGCCAAATGGCCGAGGACCGGGTGCGGGAACAAGCCGCGCTGCTGGACCTGGCCAGTGACGCCATTCTGGTGCAGGACTTCTCCGGCAAAATCCGTTTTTGGAACAAGGGGGCCGAGCGCCTCTACGGTTGGAGCGCCGCGCGCGCCATGGGCAATCAAAAGGCCGCCCTTTTCCCCAAGCAGGACAAACCGGCCCTGGCGGCAGCCGAAAAGGAATTGCTGGCCCACGGGGAATGGACGGGCGAACTGCACAAACATACCCAAAGCGGGCAGGAAGTGACGGTTTCCAGCCGCTGGACCCTTCTGCGCGACGAGGGCGGCGAACCGCGCTCCATACTTATCATTGACACAGACATCACCGAAAAGAAGAAACTCGAGACGCAATTTTTGCGCGCCCAACGCATAGAAGGCATCGGCACGCTGGCGACCGGCATGGCGCACGATCTGAACAACATCCTCGCGCCTATTCTCATGTCCGCCGGTTACTTGCGCTGGGACATTGCGCCCGAGGAGCGCGAGAAGGCCATCGAGCGCATCGAAGTGAGCGTCAAGCGGGGCGCGGAAATCATTCAGCAGGTGCTGACCTTCGGACGGGGCATCAATGGCGAACGGGTCGCGGTCAAGCCGACGGACGTGGTGGGGGAAATCGCGGAGATCATTCGCCAAACGTTCCCCAAAAATATCACTTTGACAGTGGATCTCCAGCCCGATGGCTGGCCGCTCATGGGCGACCGCACCCAAATCCACCAGGTTCTGCTCAATTTGTGCGTCAACGCCCGCGATGCCATGGCCAAGGGCGGCGAACTGATTCTGCGGGTCAGACCGGCGATCCTGACCGAACCGATGCCCGCCCTGCCCACCCCGGCCCCACCAGGCCCATACGTGGTTTTCGAGGTGTCCGACACTGGTTGCGGGATCAACGCCGCCGATCGCGAACGGATTTTCGATCCTTTTTTCACGACCAAGGAAGTCGGCAAAGGCACCGGCCTGGGATTGTCCACGGCGTTGGGCATTGTCCAGAGCCACAGCGGCGTGGTCGTTGTGGAGAGCGAACCGAACTGTGGAACGACTTTCAAAGTCTATTTGCCGGCCTCGCTCCAGGCCGCGCGCGAGGACGCCTCCAAGATCAACCTGCCTTCGCCCCATGGCGCCGGCGAAGCCATTCTGCTGGTGGATGACGAACCTGTTATCATCGCAGGCACACGCCAGTTGCTGGAGCAGCACAATTACCGCGTGTTTACGGCGGCCAACGGCCAGGAAGCCCTGGACATGATCGGACGCCCCGAGCACGGAATCGACGCACTTGTCACCGACATAGTCATGCCGGAAATGGACGGGGTGGCGTTGATCCGGGCGGCGCGGGTGGTGGCGCCGGGACTGAAAATCATCGCTTCCAGCGGCTTGGGGAGCGACTTGGGCGGCAATTCCCGCGCGCAGGAATTGAAGACTTTGGGCGTGGCCTGCTTTCTACCCAAGCCCTACGGAACGGACAAGCTGCTGACCACCCTGCATGAATTGCTCAGCGGCAAACCGGACCCCGCCGCGGCACTGCCCCTGGCGGTTTGAGAACATTTAGATGAGCCAAGGCCGCCCGGTACGGCCTGCCCGGTACGGCCTTGACGGCGGGGGGTTAAAACTCGACTCTGTGGGGCACAAGATGGAATTCATCGATTGCAAAGAACAGTACCGGCGCTACAAAACGGAAATTGACGATCGGATGCGCACCGTGCTGGCGCATGGGCAATATGTCCTGGGACCGGAAGTCTTCGAGGTGGAACAGGCGCTGGCAAAATACGTCGGGGTCAAACATTGCATCACCGGTTCAAGCGGCACGCACACCCTGGAGATCGCCTTGCGCGCCTTGGGCGTCGGGCCGGGCGATGAAGTGGTCACGGTCCCGTTTACCTGGATCAGCACGGCCGAGGCCGTGGCTTTGGTGGGTGCGCGGCCGGTGTTTGTGGATATCGAGCCGGATACTTACAACATGGACGTGGATCTTTTGCCGGCGGCCATCAACGCGCGCACCAAAGCCATTTTGCCGGTCAGCTTGTTCGGGCAGATGCCGGATTACGACCGGATTAACGCCCTGGTGGCGGAACACGGGTTGCCGGTCATCGAAGATGCCGCCCAAAGCTTTGGGGCCGAACAGCGCGGGCGCAAGAGCGCGGGGGTGACGACCATCGGCAGCACCAGCTTTTTTCCGGCCAAGCCGCTGGGATGCTTCGGGGAGGGCGGGGCGCTTTTCTCCAACGACGACCAACTGGCGGAGAAAATGCGGGCCATCCGCACGCATGGCGGCGTCAAACGCCATCATCACCCCTTGCTGGGCACCAACGGGCGGTTCGACACTATTCAGGCGGCGGTGTTGCTGGCCAAGCTGCCGCATTTCGAGTGGGAAGTGCAGGAACGCGGAAGGATTGGGGCGCGTTATTCGGCCGCGTTGCGGGATTTTTGCACGGTGCCGGCGGTGGCGCCGGGCAATACGCACGTGTATGCCCAGTACACCATCCGCGTGCCGCAACGCGACCAAGTGGCGGAGCGGCTCAAAGCGCGGGGGATTCCCACGGGGATCTATTATCCCAAATGCCTGCATGAGCAGCCGGTGTTTTCCAAGCTCGGCTACCACTGCGGCGATTTCCCGGAGTCGGAAAAAGCCTCGCGCGAAGTCCTGAGCCTTCCCATGCATCCGTTTCTGCCGCCGGAGGAACAGGACAAAGTCGTCCGCGCGCTGAAAAACGGCTGAAAGAACTTGACCGTGTAGTCTCTCGCGACTACAATGACGGCATGAAGACAAAGGCGACCAGATACACGCTGGCTAAATCGAAGCCAATGGCGCTCAAGGAAGCTGTCGTTGCGCCAGACATCGGAGAAATCATCAACGTGCGGGCGGCCAAGACACATTTGTCCGCGCTGCTGGATTTGGCGGCGAGCGGACGTGAAATCACGATAACCAGCGACGGCAGGCCCAAAGCCAAATTGATCGGCGTTACTGAAGGCGAAGGGCGAAGGACGTTCCAAGGCATGGGTGATTTTCTTTCACGGCAGCCCGTTCATGGCGGACCGTCCGCCGAGGAGGTCATTCAGGAGGATCGCGACTCGCGCGGCTGGTGATGTATCTGGATTCTGCCATCGTGGTGAAATTGCTCGTGCGCGAAGCCGATAGCCAATGGTTCAATCGCTCGCTGGCTGGAGAGCACTTGGAGACATCGGAGTTGGCGCTGACGGAAGTGCGTTCCGCGCTGCTGTCCAAAGAGCGCGGGGGACACATTTCGGCGCGTGAGCGAGTGGCGGCCACGGAAAAATTTGACTCAATGGTGGAAGAAGCGGTCCTCCGGCTTTTGCCTCTCCATCGCGCCGTGCTCGAACGCGCGAGCGGAATTCAGATCGCGTGTCATCCGCGCATTCCGTTGCGCACACTGGATGCGCTGCACGTGGCGACCTGCGAGATGCATCGGTGCGGCAAGATGTGTGCGACCGACGGGCGGATGCGCGCGGCTTGTGAGCAGTTCGCCATCGTGCTGCTGCCCGCCCGCATGGAGGACATAGCTGACGAGGCCGCAAAGCAACACCGCTAAAGTTCGCTTGCCTTATGGGGCCATTGCGACCCATGATACGCGGTCGCGGAGATTCAGAATTTTAAGACGATCGGCGATGCAAAATTTTTGAAGCTATGAAGATTGCCATTGTGGGCCTTGGCTATGTCGGACTGCCGCTGTCGCTGCAGTTTGCGCGCTCGCAGACGGAGGTGATCGGGCTGGACGTCGATGAAGCCAAAGTAAAGTCGCTCATGGCCGGGCGCAGCTACATCAAACACATTGAATCCTCCGCCATCGCCGAGGCGGTCAAGGCGGGAACGTTCTGCGCTTCCACGGATTTCGGCCGGGTCAAGGAGGCCGAGGCGGTGATCATCTGCGTGCCGACGCCTTTGAACAAGAACCGGGAGCCGGATATTTCCTACATTCTGGAAACCGGCAAGAGCATCGCGCCGCATATTCACCAGGGCCTGCTGGTAGTGCTGGAATCGACGACGTATCCCGGCACGACCGACGAAGATCTGCGCCGGGTGTTGGAGGGAGGATCCGGCAAGAAGGCGGGCGTGGATTTTCACCTGGCCTTTTCCCCGGAACGGGAAGATCCGGGCAATCCCAAGAGCGTGGTGGCGGCAATCCCCAAGGTCATCGGCGGCCTGACCCCGGCCTGCCTGGAGCGGGCCAAGGCCGTTTATGGGAGGGCGATCAAGACGCTGATCCCGGTTTCCTCGTGCCGGGTGGCGGAAGCGACCAAGCTGACGGAGAATATTTTCCGCAGCGTCAACATCGCCCTGGTCAACGAGCTGAAGGTGGTCTATACGGCCATGGGCATTGATATCTGGGAAGTGATCAACGCGGCCAAGACCAAGCCCTTCGGCTTCATGCCCTTTTATCCCGGCCCCGGGTTGGGCGGCCATTGCATTCCGATTGATCCTTTTTATTTGACTTGGAAAGCCCGCGAGTACGTGCAAAACACGCGCTTCATTGAACTGGCCGGCGAAATCAACTCCGCCATGCCGGAGTACGTCGTGCAGCAAACGGTGACGGCGCTCAACGACCGGCGCAAGGCGCTCAACGGCGCGCGCGTGCTGGTGCTGGGTCTGGCTTACAAGGCCGATGTGGATGACGACCGGGAATCGCCCAGTTATGTGCTGATGACCTTGCTCAAAGAGCGCGGGGCCGAAGTGTCATACTATGATCCGTATGTGCCGGTCATCAGAATGACCCGCGAGCATCCGCAGTGGGCTGGAGTCAAATCCGTGGCATGGGCGGCAAATACCATCCGGAGTTTTGATCTGGTGCTCATCGCCACCAAACATCAGAGCGTGGATTATGCGGCGCTGGCCCAATGGGCCGATTGCATCGTGGATACGCGCAACGCCATGGCCGGCATTCCCACCCGCACGGGCCAGGTGCGCAAGGCTTAAAATGACTGCATTCGATAAATTACAAAAGCGTTTATCCGCCGCCCCCGCCACCTGGCTGGTGACGGGCGCAGCCGGTTTCATCGGTTCCAACCTCCTGGAAGCGCTTCTGCGCCTGGGACAAACGGTGACCGGATTGGACAACCTATCCACGGGGCGCATGCAAAATCTGGCCCAGGTGCGCGCTGCCGTGGGACCGGCGTTATGGAAGAATTTCCGCTGGATCAAAGGCGACATTCGCGACGCGCCGCTCTGCCGGCGGGTCACGCGCGGGGTGGACTACGTATTGCACCAAGCCGCCCTGGGATCAGTCCCGCGCTCTCTGGAGGACCCCATTGCGACCCATGACAGCAACGTCAATGGCTTTGTTCATCTGCTGTGGGCGGCGCGCACCAATGGAGTCAAACGATTTGTATTCGCTTCCAGCAGTTCGGTCTATGGCGACGAGCAGGCCTTGCCGCAAAGGGAAAAGAGAATTGGCCGGTGCCTGTCGCCTTACGCGGTTTCCAAACGGGTCAATGAACTCTACGCCGATGTCTTCGCCAAGTGCTACGGATTTGAGTCCATTGGATTGCGCTACTTCAATGTCTTCGGCCCGCGCCAGGACCCCAACGGCGCTTACGCGGCGGTGATTCCAAAATGGATCGCCGCCATGATTGAAAATGAAGGGGTTTGCATCAACGGCGACGGATCGACCAGCCGCGATTTTTGCTACGTCGCCAACGTCGTGCAGGCCAATCTGCTGGCGGCGACGACGGGCAATCGCCAAGCGGTCAATCAACCTTTCAACATCGCCGTGGGCGCGCAAACGACCTTGCTGGAATTGTTCGGCCTGCTGCGCGACGGTCTGGCGCCCTCGCACGGGCATTTGCGCGGATCCAAGCCGCGGCACGCCGATTTCCGGCCCGGAGACATACTGCATTCGCGGGCGGACATCGGCGCCGCGCGCCGTCTGCTGGGCTACCGGCCCAGCCACAACCTGGCCCAAGGACTGGATGAAGCCCTGGAGTGGTACGTGGGGGATTTCTCCGCCCGGCGAAACGGCGCGGCGCGTCCCGTCAAAAAAGCCGTCCGGGCCAGGTGATTTATTCTGTTTATGGCCAAAGGCATCATACTCGCAGGCGGCGCCGGTTCGCGCTTATATCCGTTGACCCTGGTCGCCAGCAAGCAATTGCAGCCGGTCTATGACAAGCCGATGGTCTATTATCCGCTGACCACGCTGATCGAGAACGGGGTGCGGGAATTGTGCCTGATCTCGACCGCGAATGATCTGCCGCGTTTCCGTCAACTTTTGGGAGACGGCGCCGCCTGGGGTTTGTCCATCGAATACCGTGAACAGCCGCGGCCCGGCGGCATCGCCCAGGCTTTTTTGATCGCCGAATCGTTCATCGGCTCCGACCCGGTGGCGTTAATTCTGGGGGATAATATTTTCTATGGGCCGGACGGATTCAAGCGGGCTTTCGCGGAGTTTCAGCAGGGCGCCGCCATCTTCGGCTACCGCGTGCATGATCCCGAACGCTACGGCGTGGTGGAATTCGACGAGGCCGGGCGCGCCCTGGCCATCGAGGAAAAGCCGCAAAAGCCGCGCAGCAATTACGCCGTGCCGGGACTTTATTTATATGACAATAAAGTGGTGGAGATGACGCGAAACCTGCGCCCGTCGGCGCGCGGAGAATTGGAAATCACCGATTTGAACGTCGCTTACTTGCAGCGCGGGCAATTGCGGGTGCATCAGTTGGGGCGGGGCTTTGCCTGGCTGGACGCCGGGACCAGCAGCAGCCTGCATGAGGCCTCGGCTTACGTGCAAACCATTGAAAAGCGGCAGGGCGTCAAAATTGGCTGCCCGGAGGAGGCGGCCTTTCGGTGCGGATTTCTGAATCGGGAACAGTTGGAAAAACTGGCCGCGCGGATGCCCAACTGCGAATACCGCGATTACCTTCATCGCGTTCTGGCGGAGGAGGCGCGTTGATATGATCGTTCTTTTAGGCGGCACAGGATACATCGGGCGGCAGTTCGCCGCGGAGCTGAGGCAGCAGGGCCTGGACTTCGTCGCGCCGACGCGCTCGCAAGTCGATTACACGCGGTTCGGCGTGTTGCTGGAATTTTTGCGCCGGACCAAGCCGGAATTTCTGATCAACGCGGCCGGCTACACGGGCAAGCCCAATGTGGATGCCTGCGAGAAAAATCGGGCCGACACCTTGCAAGGCAACGTTTTGTTTGCCGCGACCGTGGCCCACGTCTGCGCCACGTTGGGCCTGCCCTGGGGACACGTTTCCTCGGGTTGCATCTTTACCGGCGCGAAAGTGGAGGCGGAGGGCCGGGCTGTGGTGGAGCGTGATTTGACCCAACCCCGCTTGCAATCGTTGCTGCGGGAGAATCGCGCCGCGTTTCACGGGTTCACCGAGCAGGACGAGCCGAATTTCACCTTTCGCCGGCCGCCGTGCAGTTTTTACAGCGGCACCAAGGCGCTGGGCGAGGAAGCTATCCGCGACGTGGGCCAGAGTTATATTTGGCGTTTGCGCATCCCGTTCGATCAACTCGACGATCCGCGCAATTATCTCAGCAAGCTGCAGAATTATCCCAAGGTTTATGACAACGTGAACTCGCTTTCACACCGGGCGGATTTCGTGGCGGCGTGCCTGGAGTTGTGGCGGCGGCGGGCGCCCTTTGGCCTTTACAACGTGACCAATCCGGGCTTTGTCACCTCCCGCCAAGTGGTCGAGATGATCCAAAAAACACTCCAGCCGAAGCGCGCCTTTGCCTATTGGGCGGATGACGAGGAGTTCTATCGCACGGCCGCCCAAACGCCGCGCTCCAACTGCATCCTCGACGCCGCCAAGCTGCTGGCCGCCGGCGTTCCCATGCGCCCGGTGGAGGAGGCGCTGGAGGAGGCGCTGCATACGTGGAGGCCCCTGCCGTGAATTTGCTGGTCACGGGCGGCGCCGGTTTTATCGGGTCCAACCTGATAGATCATATTATCGACAAAAGCGAAATCCGCCTCCTGGTCAATCTCGATTGCCTGACCTATGCCGGCCGCATGGAAAACCTGGCCGGCTTGGAGCGCCATCCGAAGTACCGATTTGAAAAGGCTGACTTGCGGGACAAGACCGCCGTCATGGACGTCGTAGCCGGACATGGCATCACCCATGTTCTACACCTGGCCGCGGAATCGCACGTGGACAGATCCATTACCGGACCGGGGGATTTCATCCATACCAACATCGTGGGCACGTTTAACTTGTTGGAGGCGGTGCGGGCGGCGTGGAAAGGCGACTGGGCCGGCAAACGGTTCCATCATGTCTCAACGGACGAAGTGTATGGCAGCCTGGGAGCGACGGGTTATTTTACCGAGACGACGCCCTACGCGCCCAACTCCCCCTACTCGGCCAGCAAGGCGGCGAGCGATTTTCTGGCGCGCTCCTATCACCACACCTACGGGCTGCCGGTGGTGACCACCAATTGCTCCAATAACTACGGCCCCCGCCAATTTCCAGAGAAGCTCATCCCCGTGATCATCGAGAGCGTATGTGAGCGGCGGGCCATCCCCGTTTATGGCGACGGCATGAACGTGCGCGACTGGCTCTATGTGGGTGACCATGTCCAGGCCCTGTGGCAGGCGCTGACCCAGGGCCGGGACGGGGAAAGCTACAATATCGGGGGACATAACGAGTGGCCGAACATCCGCATTGTGGAATTGATTTGCGATATCATGGACGAGTTGGCGCCGGAGTTGGGCGGATCCTCGCGGCGACTGATCACTTTTGTCAAAGACCGGCCCGGCCACGACCGCCGTTATGCCATTGACGCCAGCAAGATACAAAAGGAACTGGGCTGGACTCCCGCCCACACTTTCGAAACCGGCTTGCGCGAGACGGTGCAATGGTACTTGCGCCATCAAGATTGGGTCAAAAGCGTCAAGAAGACGAGCTGATCATTGTCAATACTTTAAAACATGAAGATAATTGGAGGCCATGGGCTGACGCTCGCTTGTATTGCATCCGCCATGACGGCCCTTGGCGGCAGCGCCGCGATGGACAACAACACCGTCCTGCCTCCCATCTCATCCTTCAGCATGAGCACAAACCTCGGAGTTGCGCCCTTCACCGTGGCCTTCACCGACACCTCGAGGCAGAATCCCGCTGCATGGTTCTGGACTTTTGGCGATGGCGGCACGTCCACGCTGCAAAATCCAAGCCATACCTTTACGAATATGTGGCGGCAGATGGTCGCGCTGACTGTTTCCAATGCGAACGGGGCAACCATATCCAGCCAGCCTGTCTTCCAATGCTTTCCATGCGACGCGGTTTATGATTGGACCAACGGCATTCAGGGCCAACCCGCCACCCTGGCCACTCTGAGCAATTCCCTGGTGGGAGGGGCGGCCAAGATCGGATTCTTCACCATCACCAACTTCGATCTTCCATCGCCCAATTTGCAGGGGATTATCTTCACCAATTTGCCGGGCGTGACCAACGGCTGCCCGGTGGTGTTTCCCAGCGGGGTCGTGTACTCTGACTTCAACACCACCAACGCCCTGGCTTATTGCTGGACGAACGGTCACGAGCAGTATGACTTCCATTTCAATTCCAATCTGGTGGTGACGAACGTCGTGTTGCTTTTTTACGATTCCATGCCGCTGGCCAGCAATGTGTATGAATATGGCATCGACGAGCTTAACATCGCCACGACCAGGACTTACCCGGACCTCGGCCTCTATTGCATGAATCGTGAGCTGGGATGCAACGGACCGCTCTTGCGCGGCCCCCAAAACGATTTTCACACTTCCGAGACGTGCGTTCCCACCACTCTTGGCCATTTGGACGGCACCACCAACCTTTACCAGCTTCCCAACAAACTATATCGCATCCTGATGGCGGAAAACACGAACGGGGATTGTATTTTGGCGGTGGGAGATCCGGCGACCAGTTCCATGGTGGGTTTTGTCACGAATTTCAATGGCTACGAAAAGGGTCATTTGATTACCGCTTATGCCGATGGGCATACGAGTTATGAGACCTTCACCAACAACGGTCTTGGCGAAGCCAGTTTTAAAAGCCTCACCTCCATTCTGGCTTATCACAGTGTCATCAGCATCAACCGGCCGCTGACCTGGTCTCAAGTCTCAAATGTCGTCATGTATGGTCCTTAGAATTCAAATGAAAACGATTAGAGAACATTGGCTGGCGCTCGCTTGCATTGCCAGCGGCATGGCGACCCTCGGCGCGGCAGCCGCCAATTTGCCTCCTGTCTCATCCTTCAGCATGAGCACGAACCTTGGAGTTGCGCCCTTCACGGTGGCTTTTGCCGACACCTCGCTGAACGCCCCGGTGGCCTGGTCGTGGTCTTTTGGCGATGGCGGCGGCTCCACCTTGCAACACCCAAGCCACACTTTTACGAATATGTGGCGGCAAACGGTTACCTTGACTGTTTCCAATGCGCTCGGGACAAGTTCCTCCAGCCACGCCGTCTTTCAATGCTTTCCATGCGACGCGGTTTATGATTGGACCAACGGCATCCAGGGCCAACCCGCCACCCTGGCCACTCTGAGCAATTCCCTGGTCGGAGGGGCGGCCAACATCGGGTTCTTTACCATCACCAACTTCGATCTTCCCTCGCCCAATTTGCAGGGGATCATCTTCACCAATTTGCCGGGCATGACCAATGGCTGCCCGGTGGTGTTCCCCAGCGGGGTCGTTTACTCCAACTTAAATACCACCAACGCCCTGGCTTACTGCTGGACGAACGATCACGAGCAGTATGACTTTCATTTCAATTCCAACCTGGTGGTGACGAACATCGTCTTGCTTTTTTACGATTCCATGCCGCTGGCCAGCAATGTGTATCAATATTGCATCGACGAACTCAACATCGCCACGACCAGGACTTACCCGGACCTCGGCCTTTACTGCCTGAATCGCGACCTTGGAATAAGGGGGCCGCTTTTGCATGGCACCCAAAACGATTGTCACACCGGAGAGACGTGCGTTCCCACGACCTATAGCCATTTGGGCAACACCACCAACCTTTACCAGCTTCCCAACAAGCTATATCGCATCCTGATGGCGGAAAATACGAATGGGGATTGCATTTTGGCGGTGGCAGACCCGGTGACCAGCTCCATGGTGGGGTTTGTCACAAATTTCAATGGTTACGAAAAAGGTCATTTGATTACCGCTTTTGCCGACGGGCATACGAGTTGGGAAACCTTCACCAACAACGGTCTTGGCCAAGCTAGCTGGACAAACCTCACGTCTATTCTGGCTTATCACAGTGTCATCAGCATCAACCGGCAACTGACTTGGTCCCAAGTCTCAAATGTCGTCATGTATGGTCCTTAAAATTCAAATGAAAACGATTGGAAAACATTGGCTGGCGCTCGCTTGCATTGCCAGCGGCATGGCGGCCCTCAGCGCGGTAGCCGCCACCTTGCCTCCTGTCTCATCCTTCAGCATGAGCACGAATCTTGGAGTTGCGCCTTTCACCGTGGCTTTCACCGACACCTCGGCGAATACCCCGGTGGCCTGGTCCTGGTCTTTTGGCGATGGCGGCGCCTCCACCTTGCAAAACCCGAGCCACACCTTTACGAATATGTGGCGGCAGACGGTCACCTTGACGGTGTCCAATGCGCTCGGGACAAGCTCCTCCAGCCAGCCCGTGTTCCAGTGCTTTCCCTGTGACGCGGTTTATGATTGGACCAACGGAAGCCATCAGGGTCAGGTCGCCAGCGTTGCCACTCTCAAGAATTCCCTGGTAGGAGGAGCCAACACCATCGGCTACTTCACGGTCACAAACCGCGATCTGCCCTCAACCAATTTGCAGGGAATCATCTTCACCAATTTGCCGGGCATGACCAACGGCTGCCCGGTGGTCTTCTCTAATGGGGTCGTCTATTCCGACTTCAACACCACCAACGCCCTGGCTTACTGCTGGACCAACGACCACGAGCAGTTCACCTTCCATTTTAACGCCGGCTTGGTGGTGACGAACATCGTGTTTCTTTTTTACGATTCGATGCCTCTCTCCAGCAATACGTGGTCTGCCTGCATCGATGAAGTAAACATAGCGACCACCAAGGATAGCCCGGACCTCGGCATGTACTGCCTGAATCGCAACCTTGGCTGCAACGGACCGCTTCTGCATGGCAACCAAAACAACTATCACACCGGAGAGACGTGTTTTCCGACCACTTATAGCAAATTAAACGGCGTGAGCAAAATTTACGAACTTCCCAACAAGCTCTATCGCCTGCTGATGGAGGAAAATACGAATGGGCAGTGTATTTTGGCGGTGGCAGACCCGGCGACCAGTTCTCTCGTCGGTTTCGTCACGAATTATAATGGCTATGAACGCGGACGCCGTTTCACCGCAATTGCCGACGGGCACACCAGTTGGGAAATCTACACCAACAACGGCCTTGGCGCCGCCAGTTGGAAGAAAGATACCTCCATACTGGCTTACCACGATGTCATCAGCCTCAACCGTCCGCTCACGTGGTCTCAAGTTTCTAACGTCGTCATGTATGGGCCGTGATCTTCAAGCACAGTGTTCCGGCGGCTAAAGTTTTCCCGAAGAGCGTCGCGCACCCACCTTGCGCAGAAACCACTCGCGTTGACCGATAAGGTCAAGCAACGGAAATACAAACGTGAGTATCAAATCCGTCAAGGCCTCCTGCGGCCGGGGCCATCCCAGCACCGCCACTTTGATGTCGCCTTTGAGGCCGCTCCGCCAGCAAAGATACTTCACTCGTGCCGCATGCAAAAACGTGCATACGATGGTGAGTTCGTTGTGGTTTTGATTGGCATAGCTCTTCGCCCCGGCAAGCTGGCCGACCGTCTCTGTCGCTTCTCGAATCCTTATGATGTCGCCGGCTTCAATCCCAAACTCTTTGAGGGTGCTCAGATAGCAGTCCATTTCCGTTCCTTCGTCAGGGGTTGAGAACCCCGTCACGAGCAGGAGTCTGGACTTGGGATCATTGCGGACTATGCCGACTCCAATCTCGACAGCCCGATACCAGTCTTGATGTTGCTTTTTCCCAATCCGGCCCCGAGTTGGAATGGGAGATTTGGCGACGAGAAGCACCAGACGTTCTCGCTCTGTTTCGGGTACTATTCACGGTCCAGGCGTGGTCGCGCGATAATACCGGAAGGGAAAATTCCCCGCCGCCGCGTCCGTGAACGGCGCAGTGCCAAAGCCGGACGGGTTGGTGCAGATTGGCGCCCATTGCATGAGATTAGTGGAGGCCTCGATGACCATGGCCCCCTGGCCGGTCAGATTGCTCACCTCGACGGAAAACTGGCCGCCGCCGTACCACATGGCGCCGCCGCTGGTGAGGAATCTAACCGGGACATCGGTGATGCTCAGGCTCACCACGCAACTGGTCGTGGCGCCGTTGAGGTTCGTCACGATGGCCTGATAAAAGCCGGCGTTGGTGATTTGCGCGTTGGTGATGAACAGCGTGTAATTGGTCGCGTTTGGCAGGTTCGCGCCGTCGAACTGCCATTGGCAGCTCTGCGCGCTGACGCAAGTGAGGCTGAAACTGGCGTTGCCGCGCAGGGCAGTGGCCTGGCTGGCCGGCTGCGTTGTTATCGATGGAGTCAAGCCGATGGAAAAGAATGTGCCAACGCCATTCGAACCTCCCTGATAAGCCGTGCCATAAAGATTGCCGTCCGTGTACTGGATCAAACTGATGGGATTGGCTCCGTCGCTGTTAGGCCCATAACTCCCGTTGTTGAACGAATACAAAACGTTCAGCTCGCCGGACCGGGTGAATTGAAACACGGAGCCGGCTCCGTTGAGGCCGCCATAATAGGCAACCCCGTAGAAATTCCCATCGCTGCCGAGCAGCAGGCTTTTCGGGTAGATGCCGTCGGCGTTGTATTGATCCTGTGGCAGGTCCGGGTCGTTTTGATAGGTTATGCCAGGAGTGAAGGAGTAGAGCGGCGTCAACACGCCATTGGTGGTGATTTTAAAGATCGTTCCGCTCCCGTTGGTCCCGCCGGCGGAGCATGTTCCGTAAAGATAGCCGTCCTTGCCGTTGACCAAAGCCCCTTCCGGCGCCGCGCCGTCGCTGCCGTTGGTAAACGAGTAAATGGGGGTGACGCGGCCCGCCGACGTGACCTGGAAAATAGTGCCGTAACCGTTGGAACCGCCGCCAAGAGCTGTTCCGTAAAGACTGCCATTGGTATGGAGCATCAACGGCGCCTGCGGGGTAGCTCCATCGACACTGTTGGAGAAGGAATAGAAAACAGTGACTTTTCCCTGGTGGGTGACTTCAAACACCGTTCCGTAACTATTGGTCCCCCCCTGTTGAGCGGTACCGTAGAAATTGCCATTGTTGGTGTTCAGCGCCAAGGCGTAACCAGGCGTCGCGCCGTCGGCGTTGGTGTTGAACGTGGTTTTAGGATTCGTCCTCAATCTGGCGAACGAGTACAGGCTGGTGAACGATGTCCCGTTCGTCTTTACCGCGAAAATCGTGCCGCTCCCGTTCGTGCCACCGACTTTTGCCATGCCGTAGAGCAACCCATTGGTTCCCTGCGTCAGCCCGGCGTAGGGAGTCGCGCCATCGTAGGTCGTCGAGCTATACGTGAATGAGTAGGCCGGAGCCGGCGTGCCGGTTGACGCCATTTGATAAACGTCGCCCCATCCGTTCATGCCGTCGTTGACACAGGTGCCATAGAACTGGCCGTTGCTCGAGAGCAGCAGGCTGGAGGGGTACCCGCCGTCCGCATTTCCTCGCACGCCCGAAAAGCTATACAGATTGGAGAACGTTTGCCCCGAAGCGGCCACGGCCAGCAGGCAGCATCCTCCCGCCAGCGCCAACCGCCGGTGAACGGTTTGCCGGCTGTCGCCGCGGGCGGTCATAATTGCTTTCGCAAGACCGTGTCCCGCTGCGCCCAAGCCGGGTCTGGCGTGGGATAATCCAGGTTGTAATGCAGCCCGCGGCTTTCGGGCCGTTGCAGGGCGGAGGCAATGATCAATTCCGCCACGGTCGCGATGTTGCGCAACTCCAGCAAATCGCTTGTCACGATAAAATCCCAATAATACTCCTGGATTTCCTCCTGCAAATTGGCGATGCGGCTGCGCGCCCGTTGCAGGCGTTTGTTGGTGCGCACGATCCCGACGTAATCCCACATCATGCGCCGGATTTCATCCCAGTTGTGGTGGATCACCACCAGTTCATCCACGTTCTGCGCCTGGCCCGATTGCCACGGGGGCAGGGGCCGTTCGTGCGGCGGATCGGTTTTCTCCCGCGCCCGTTGCGCGGCCCGATGGGCGCACACCAACGCCTCCAGCAGCGAGTTGCTGGCCAGCCGGTTGGCCCCGTGCAAACCGGTGCAGGCCACCTCACCCACCGCGTAGAGGCCCGGAATCTCCGTCTGCCCGTCCACCGTCGTCACCACCCCGCCGCATTGATAATGCGCCGCCGGCACCACCGGAATCGGCTCCCGGGTGATGTCGATGCCGTATTCCATGCAGGTTGCGTAAATGTTGGGGAAACGTTCGCGCGTAAACCCGGCCGGCTTATGAGTGATGTCAAGCAATACGTGGTCCGCCCCGCTTTTCTTCATCTCGTTGTCGATCGCCCGCGCCACGATGTCCCGGGGCGCCAGCGATTTGAGCGCATGATATTTGTCCATGAAGGCCGTCCCTGCCAAGTCCTTCAAGACCCCGCCCTCCCCGCGCACCGCTTCGCTGATCAGAAAGGACTTGGCCTTGCGGTGATAGAGGCAGGTCGGATGAAACTGGATGAACTCCATGTTGGCGATGCCCGCCCCGGCGCGATAGGCCATCGCCACGCCGTCCCCGGTCGCGATGTCGGGATTGGTCGTGTAGAGATAGACTTTGCCGCAGCCGCCGGTGGCCAGCAGAACAGCCCGGGCGGCGAAGGTTTCCACGCTGTTCCGGTTCTTGTCCAGGACGTAGGCGCCCACGCAGCGATTGGGCGCGTCCTCCAGGCCCGGCAATTTCTGCGTGGTGATGAGATCGATGGCGATGTGGTTCTCAAAAATCTCGATGTTCGGATGCTCCGCGATCGCGGCCAGCAACGCGCTTTCGATCTCCCGTCCGGTGATGTCCTTGGCATGGAGGATGCGCCGCTTGGAATGGCCTCCTTCGCGGCCCAGGTCCAGTTCGCGCAGACCGTTGACCTCCCGTTCGGTGAACTTCATGCCCAATTCCATCAACTCGGCGATGCGCGCCGGACCTTCCTCAATAATCGTGCGCACCACCGCCTCGTGGCACAGCCCCGCCCCGGCCTGAAGACTGTCCCGCACGTGAATGGCGAACGAATCCTCCGGGCTGGTCACCGACGCGATGCCGCCCTGGGCGTAATTGGTATTGGACTCCGCGCGGGATTTCTTGGTGACAATGGCCACGCGCGAGCCGGGCGCGACTTTCAAGGCGAAAGAAAGCCCCGCGATGCCGCTGCCCAACACAAGAAAGTCGAAATTCTTCATGATCTAATTCTTAATCTTAATCTGCTTCCTAATCCAGTTTTACGATGAGGACGACGGCCGGCGCTTCCAGGCCTTCTTCGGTGGTTCCGGCAGGCCCTGCGCGCGCGCAGCCGTGCGGAAATGCGTCTTGGCCACCTCGTTCAGCGACGCCGCGCCGTGCCGGGCTATAAATTCCTTCGCCGCCACATCGACATCCGCCCCGCCGCCTTTGGGAAATTCCATGCCATACTTGCGGCTCATCTCACGCAGGCGGGTGACGAATTCATTGCGCGCCAGAATGGAGGCGGCGGCCACCACCATGTCTTCCTCCGCCTTGTGCCGTTGCACCAATTCGATGCTCCGGCCCAGCGACATCAGGGCCTTGGCGATGACCCCTTTGTCATGCGCGAATTGATCGCTGATGGCCCGCACCGGCGGAGGGTCCATGCGATAGGCGACGCCCATCATGTTCTCGATGGCTCGCGCGTGGCCCCAAGCCAGGAGCGTGTTGACGCTTCTTAATTTGAGATGCAGCCGGTTATAGGCCGCGTTGCCGATGGGCACGACGCTGAAAACGCAGCCGGGCGTGTCGCGAATCAACTGCGCCAGCTCGGCGATACGGCGGTCGCTGCCAATCTTCTTGGAATCGCGGATGCCGGCGTGTTTCCAGGCCGGGATCATTTTCTCGTTCAGGTACACCGCCGCCACGCACAGCGGGCCGAAGAAATCGCCCTTGCCGCTCTCGTCCACCCCGATGCGCGGGGCCAGCAATTCCGGGTTCAAGACCGTTTCGTAGCCCAGCTTGACCTCCTGGAGAATAAGCGGTTCGAGGACAAACTCGACAAAATCCTGCGTGCCCTTGCCTTGCACGACCAGTTTGCCGCTTTCATAAAAGACCACGTTGGTTTTCTCCTTTTCCGCGGCGAAACGGGCGTAAGGCACGGAGCGGAATTTGTAATCATTCTCGCGCAAGTGCTTCTCCAGCGCCGCCGCCTGGTCCTCGGACAATTTGCAAGTGTAAATGGTCAACGGTTGTTGCACGGCGTTATCCATAAACCCAACCGCGCCGGAAATAAATGTTTTTGCGCGACAGATGCTTTTGGTCTATGAGTGGCCGCGCCATGGAACACCTCGCCCTCCAATGCATCCGCTGGTTTGACCAGCACGCGCGCGACCTGCCCTGGCGCCGGACCCGCGACCCCTACGCCGTGTGGATTTCCGAAATCATGCTGCAACAGACGCAGGTCAAAACGGTGATCCCCTATTACGAGCGCTGGATGCGGGCGCTGCCAACGCTCGGCCACTTCGCCCGGGCGCGGCCGGAGCGCGCGCTCAAATTGTGGGAGGGGCTGGGCTATTACCGGCGGGCGCGCATGGCCCAGGAGGCGGCCCGCCTCATCATGAAAGAGCATTCGGGGCGGTTCCCGCAAACGTTTGACGAAGTCCTGGCTTTGCCCGGCGTGGGCCGATACACGGCGGGCGCGATTTGCAGCATCGCCTTCAACCAGCCGGCGCCCATTCTCGACGGCAATGTGATCCGGGTCGTGACGAGGCTCCTGGGCCTGGCGGGCGATCCGCGTTCCAAGGATGTCAAAACTAAACTATGGCGCACGGCGGAAGCATTGGTGAGGGCCGGCGGCGCACCGGCGCGGCTGAACCAGGGTTTGATGGAATTGGGGGCGTTGATTTGCCTCCCGCGCCGGCCCAACTGCCCGGCCTGTCCATTGCGCCGGGAGTGCTTTGCCTGCCGCCGGCAACGGGTGGAGGAATTTCCGACGCCGGCCCCGCGGGCGGCCGTGACGCGGCGGCGTTTCATTGCACTGGTCGTGAGCGATGGCCCGCGCTTGTTGGTGCGGCGGCGTCCGTCCCAAGTGGTCAACGCGGGACTGTGGGAATTTCCCAACGTGGAGGTGCCGCTCAACGCGAAGAACCTTGCGCCGTTGGTCGCTCCGTTTAGAATCGACGCCGACACTCCCTTTGCCCGCGTCCAGCACTCCATCACGCGCTACCGGATTGTGCTGGAAGCTTTTCGCGCCAAACTTCCCGGCGGGCCTGCCGCCGCCGAAGCCGACACCGCGTGGAAAACGCCGGCGGACATGAAAAAACTGCCCTTCACCAGCGCCCATCGCAAAGTGTTGCTGCGGGCCAACGTTATTGCATAAAGGCGTGGCGGCGCCCAGCGCGAGCGCGAGGCCGCCACGCGAAAATCACTCTATGCAAACGTGGGCGATACTTCCACTTTTTGCCCCGGAGCGACAACGAGATCCTTGCCGGCAGACCAAACCTGATCGTTCAGAAGCACTTTGAAAGTGATCGGCGAGGCCACGGTTTGCGACCAGCGCCAGGTGCCACCGTCCACACATGACAGCGGCACGCCGCGTTCCCAATTCAGGCCGGATCCCTGCCCGCGCAGGTATAGGGCGTTACCGAAACCCACATCAACTTTAACTTCGATGGTGGCTTCCGCGCTGGAAGCTTTCGTGGCGCTCAGGGTGGCTTTGGTTTCGATCGGTTTCTGGATGGTGACAGCCGCGCCGGGACCCGTTTTCAGGACGCCGGAGGTGAATTTATTTTCGGTGGGTTTCAGAGCGGCCTTTGCCGCGCTTTGTTTCATTTTCATATTTAGTTATTTTAATCATTCAATCAACGAAGGCAGAACTCTCGTGCTTCACTCCTTGGAACGTCACGGTAGCAAGCTGCATTCCAACAAGGCCCTGGACACAAATCCCTGATGGGGATATTCACTCATTAACTAGGGCAAGTCAAGTTTTTTAAGAAACTTCACAAGAACTTCACAATTGTTTTTCGACATATCCGGGTGAATCAGTTAAGAACCATCTTTATGAAGTTGGGTTCATGTGTTATCCGGGCAACGTTTCTGTTTTTCCTGGCGGTTTGGGCGTTCCCTGCGAGGAGCGGCGCCCTTCCCGCGCGATTGGTTCTGGCCCTGGATGGCATTGCCTACCGCGACATGAAGGCTTTGCAGGAAGGCGTCGTCTGCACCAATTTTTGGGGAAGACGCATCCGGCTTCGGGCGTTCACGTCCGAGGAGGGATACTTCCCGGTCAGCCGCATGGTTTCGACGTTTCCTTCCATCAGCGACGTAGCCTGGACGGACATTTTTGGCGACCGCCCATTGAATGGTTATCAGCGCACTTATTTCAGCGCGGCGGCGGGCGTGCAAATCGTGGAGAATGGTCTCTCCACCTCGATGGAACACGAACGACAGATGCACTGGGAGGAGGAAAACAGTTTTATCCGCGGGATGGGTTATCTCTGTCCCATGCACACCTTTGAATACGAGATGCATGAAATGATGAACCACTTTTTGCAGACCGGCAGCGGGAACAGCAATTACTACGCTTACATCCGTTCGTCCGACGACGCCCAGCACATGGATCGGAATATTCTTTCCGCCCTCTGCAGGCTTGACAAGCAACTCCGAAATTTGCGCGCTCGCTGCCGGGCGCAGGAGGGCCATGATCTTCAAATCGCGATTCTGTCGGATCACGGGCACAATCACGCCGGGCGAGCCGAACGGGTTGGCGTGCGGGACTTTCTAAAGGAATCCGGCTACCGGATTTCGGAATCCATTGTGAATCCGAAGGATGTGGTCCTGCCCACGGTTGGAATCGAATCCTGGGTGGAAATTCACAATTCGCCCGCCGACACGGAAGCGCTCATGCAACGGCTTACACACCTCAAAGGGGTGGATGTTTTAGCCGCTGCGGCGCCGGGCCAGACCAACCGGTTCCTGGTCATGAATGCGAAAGGCGACCGCGCCATCGTGGAATGTGATCCCGCCAGGAATTCTTTCCGGTATTGCTCTCAAGAGGGAGACCCTCTCCAATATCGTCCGGTGATCGAGTCGCTGGAGCGGAAAAGACTGCTCGACGCCGGCGGCTTTGCCAGCGCCGATGCGTGGATGGAAGAAACCTTAGCCCATCACTATCCGCTGGCGTTGGAGCGAATTGTTTGCGGCCTCACGCGCATCACCCTCAATCCCGCGACCATTCTTATCAGCCTGGACAATCATTACGTGAACGCCGGCTGGCTGGTCGAAAAAGGCAGCCGCCTCGTAACCTGCGGAAGCACACATGGCGGGTTGGATGACATTAACTCGGACGGAATTCTGTTGAGCACTTTCGTTCGCACGCAGGACACTTCGAGCAGCCGCGTGGCCAGGCTCTTTGATAATTTTGCGGGTTTGCGCCAATATCGGGTTGAGCAAAGTGGCGCCGAATGGGTATCCAAGAAAGAGCAGGCCCTGACGCGAATCGCGCGCACACCGTTTGATCGGGATTACCAGGAATTATCAAATGAGGATGTTTTTCTGCGGATTTGGTCGCCGCGATTTTCTCCTTCGGATAACGCGGATCCTGTCGAGGTGACGATTAAGAAATATCCGTATTTTTCAAGCGCGCAAGCCCTGCGCGGCAATCACACGCCGATGGAGGTTGAGGGTCGGCGTTTGACTTTCAATCTTCCGCTATCCTTGCCCGGCAACTGCACTTCCGAAAGAGTCTATAAATGCCCGTCCGATCTTCTTTTGGAACCGCGAGCCGAATACCGGATCGCGGGATGGCTTCAGGGTCCGGGAAAGAAAGTCCCGCTCTTTGAATTCACCTTTCACTCCGACGCCTGGGGACGGCCAGCGCCGTTTTGAAAAGGAGAATTTCACGGCTCGGAGGCCGCAAAAGCTTTTCCGTTTTGGGCGCAGATCATTTGCGCCGCATAGCGTCCTGAAAGCGCAACCATCGGCAGTCCGCCCCCCGCTGTCACCCAGTGCCCGGCCATGTAGAAATCCTTCAGTCCCGGCAGCGTGCTGGGAATACGAACGCCCAGGATGCGCGGGGTCGGCAGCCAGCCTTCGTAACTGCCCTGCCAGTTGCCGGTGTGACGCACAAAAGTGGCGGGAGTCGCGATGTCGGAATACTCGACGTGCTTCGCCAGGCCCGGAAATCTTTTGTCAAGAGTGGCGATGACTTCTTGCATTACGCTTTGCTTTTCCGCCTGGTAACGCTGCGGATCGTTGCTCTTGAGGCCGGTCCAGAATTCGCACTTGGCCGGAAATCGGACGGTCATGACGCTGGCGCCTTCCGGGCAGAGCGCCGAGTCGGAACCAAATGTTTCAACCTGCAGGCGGTCGAGCCGCTTTTGGCCGTCCACGCGCAGCGGTTGGAGCACGGGCAAATCAAGCACGTGCGGCGCATCGGGGAAAATCTTGTTGATGCCAAGCGAGACTTGGATGAGGGCCGGAAACGTTTTGCAATTCTCGTAGAGGCCGCGGATTTTTTTGTCCGCGAAACGGCCTTCCAGCATTTTGAATATCGTCGTGTAACCATCAGCGCAGGAAACGACGGCTGAGGCGGCAACGGCTGTCCCGTCGGAACATTTCACGCCGGTGGCGCGATGGTTCTCAACTTCCACGCGGGTCACTCTGGCCGCGTAGCGCAATGTGCCGCCAAGCCGGGCGTAGCGGTCGGCGATAGCCATCGCAAAATCCCACGAACCGCCCGCCACAAAGCCAATGTCGCGCCGCGTCCGGATCGCCAGCACCATCACCAGCACCAAGGCTGACATCTGTTCGTCGCCGGCGATGGTTTGCAACACATGGCGGAGAAAGTTGTTTTTGTAGCGCGAAAGATAAGTGGTGATCGGAAGATTCTTCCATCTGAAAACGACCGGCAGCATCGGGAGATAGCGAAAACCAGTCCGCATTTTTTCGTAATGCGTCATCAATTCCAGGGGTTTATCCAACAACGGTTCGAGCGTCGAGAAGCGGCGCGCGTCCCGCACCAACTGCTCAATCAACCTGCTGTCTTCGGGCGCAATGCGTTTGAATTCGGCGGCGAGCCTATCCAGGTCCGCGGGCACGGTGAGAGTTTTGCCATGAAGGTCTTCAACTCGCAGAATCTCATCGTGGACAAGAACCTTCCGCCCGGCGATGGCCCCCAGTTCCTTCCAGATTTGGTGAAAAGCCGAAGGCGGTTGAGTGCCGACGAGCCAGCGCAGGCAGCCGTCGAAAACATACGGTCCGCGGCGCCAACCGGTGCATAATCCGCCCGGCAGCAGCCCCGCTTCCAGAATCTCGGTCTGGATGCCGTTCATTTGCAGATAGCAGCCGCAAGCCAGCCCGGCGATGCCGGCGCCGATGATAATGACTTTCTTGGGCGCGGGCACGGCGGCAAGTTCGAGTGGGGCGGATTGGCGTTTTCAGTATGCGCCCGACGTGCCGGTGGACCAGCTCTTTGCTTTGCCGTTCGTGTCAAAAATGACGATCACGTGGTGAAATTTGCCTCCGCTCAAGGTATAAAAGGGAATAAACGCTTTCTCGGTGTCGCTGTAGGTCCAAATCTCCGAACCGTCGCTGCTGGCGGCGACGTTCTTGGGATCGCCAATGGCCTGACGCACTTCATCCTTGGTCATGCCGACTTTCAAATGATCTTCCTTGGGCCGTTCGTCCTTGGCCGGTTCGGCCGGCTTTGGCTTCGGCTGTTCCTGTGGCTTCTGGTTTTGGTCTGAAGCGCAGCCGCAGAGACCAATGAACATGGCGGAAACGAAAAGGCTGATGATAGACGTTTTTTTCATGGTTCTGTATGACATTTTGTTGCGGTTAATCGTTCTGATGAACCTTTGCTTAAAGCATGGCCCATCACCACAAAAACGTCAAGTATTCATATCGTTTCGCCCCGCCTCATTCAGTTAGTTTTCAGGTCCATTTTGCCGTGCGTTCTCAGCCTCTCGCCCTTCCACTATGGGATTTTGCGCGTCTGAGTTTTGTGGGGTGTTCACCCCATTTGATTTTCCGCGTCCTAGAGATACATTTTCTTGAGTGAATTGACGCGATAATTGAAATGCAGCAGGAGCATTGGCATTGAACCATGAAAACAAAGACGCCCACCCAGGATGCAAAAGACGATCTGAAATCCCTTTCCATGCCGGAATTGCAGGCAAAGTTGGGGTCGTCACGGGCTGGCCTCACTCAAGCCGAGGCGCAGAAACGGCTGGGTCAATATGGGCCGAACGAGATCGAGGAAAAGAAAACCAACTCGTTTCTAAAGTTCCTCAGCTATTTTTGGGGTCCCATTCCGTGGATGATCGAAGGGGCGGTGATTCTGTCGGGCGTGGTCGGGCATTGGCCGGATTTCTTCATTATCCTGCTTTTGCTTCTGGCCAACGCCTTGGTCGGATTCTGGGAAGAACGCCAGGCGAGCGACGCCATCGCCGCCCTGAAAGCAAAGCTGGCGATCAAGGCCCGGGTGAAACGCGATGGGAAGTGGATCAATCCGCCGGCGCGCGAGTTGGTGCCGGGGGACGTCGTTCGCATGCGTCTGGGCGACATTGTGCCGGCGGATGCGCGCCTGCTGGATGGCGACCCAGTGGAAGTGGATCAATCCGCATTGACGGGAGAGTCGCTGCCCGCCGAGCGTAAATCCGGCGAGGCGGTGTTTTCCGGTTCGATCATTCGCCGCGGTGAAATTGGCGCAATGGTCTATGCCACGGGCGAGAAAACCTACTTCGGCAGGACAGCGCAACTGGTGCAGGAAGCGCACACCGCAAGCCACTTTCAAAAGGCGGTGCTAAAGATCGGCAATTACCTGATCATTCTCGCCGTGGCGTTGGTGGCGGTGATCATCACCTTCGCCATCGTCCGCGGCGACCCAATCCTCACCACGTTGCAGTTCGCCCTGGTGCTGACGGTGGCCGCGATTCCTGTGGCGATGCCAACGGTGTTGTCGGTGACCATGGCAGTGGGCGCGCGCTTGCTGGCCAAGAAACAGGCAATTGTGAGCAAGCTTGTGGCCATCGAAGAATTGGCGGGTGTGGACGTGCTATGTGCGGACAAAACCGGCACCCTGACGCGGAACAAACTGACACTGGGCGATCCGTTCAGCGTGAACAATGTCCCCGCCGACCAAGTGATCCTCAATGGCGCGCTGGCGTCGCGCGCGGACAATAACGACACCATTGATCTGGCCGTGTTGGGCGGACTGAAAGACAAGGAGGCCTTGAAGGCTTATGAGGTGGTTCATTTCCAGCCGTTCGACCCGGTGCATAAACGCACCGAGGCCAACGTCAAAGCAAAGGACGGAAAGACGTTCAAAGCGACCAAAGGCGCGCCGCAGGTGATATTGGCCTTGTCAGCCAATGCCGGTCAGGTGAAGTCCGCCGTCGAGAAAGCTGTCAACGAATTCGCCGCTCGCGGCTTTCGGTCGTTGGGCGTGGCACGGTCCGACGGAGACGGTCCGTGGCAGTTTTTAGGCGTGTTGCCTCTGTTCGATCCGCCACGCGAAGACGCCAAGGCGACCATTGCGATCGCGCTGGCGATGGGTGTAAAGGTCAAGATGGTGACGGGCGATGCCCTGGCCATCGCCAAGGAAACGGCCAAAAAATTGGACATGGGCACGAATATCCTTGATGCCGCCAGTTTGGGTGACGCGAAAAAGCAAGAGACCACCGACGTTGCTGAGTCCATCGAGAAGGCCGACGGTTTCGCCCAGGTATTCCCGGAACACAAGTACCACATTGTGGATGTCCTGCAAAAGCGCGGCCATATCGTTGGCATGACCGGCGACGGGGTCAATGACGCCCCAGCGCTGAAGAAGGCCGATTGCGGCATCGCCGTTTCGGGCGCAACGGACGCGGCGCGCGCGGCGGCGGCCATCGTGCTGATGACGCCCGGTTTGTCCGTGATTATCGACGCAATCAAGGAGAGCCGTCGCATTTTCCAGCGGATGAACAGCTACGCGATCTACCGCATTGCCGAGACGCTGCGCGTGCTTTTCTTCATGACACTGGCGATCCTGATCTTTAACTTTTATCCGTTGACGGCGGTGATGATCGTGATGCTGGCATTGCTCAACGACGGCGCGATCCTCTCCATTGCATACGACAATGTTCATTACAAAGATAAACCAGAGGCCTGGAACATGCGCCTGGTGTTGGGGATTTCCACAGTGCTTGGCGTCATTGGGGTCGTCTCCGCCTTCGGCTTGTTTTATCTTGGCGAGCGCGTCTTCAAACTCGACCGCGCGCATATCCAGACGCTGATGTATTTAAAGCTGTCCGTCGCGGGGCATCTGACAATTTTTCTGACGCGCACACGCGGCCCGTTCTGGTCCATCCGCCCCGCGCGGGTTCTGTGGGCGGCGGTGCTTGGCACCCAGATCGTGGCGACGTTGATCGCGGTTTATGGGGTGTTTATGACGCCCCTCGGTTGGGGCTGGGCCCTGTTCGTTTGGGGCTACGCGCTGGCTTGGTTCCTGGTGAATGACCGCGTGAAACTGCTCGCCTATCGGATTTTTGATCCCGTCAAAGCCAAAGCCCCGTCCGATTTGTTCCCTCAGGTCGCCAGGCGTGCCTATGAATTGTACGAGCAGAGAGGCCGCCAGGACGGGCTAGCCGCTCAGGACTGGGGGCAGGCGGAGCGCGAGATTCGGAAAGTTGAAGTCCATAAATGAACCGACGTGAACCGTACAGCGGGCATTACAGAACGAATAAAAATGAAGATCAATTCAAAGAATTTCCGGGTGCGGCCCGGAGAAAAGAACAAACGCAAAGAGCGGCCGGCTGCTGCGCAGCCTTCTTGCAATCTGAATCAAATGAAAGGAGTCCAAAATGCCAATTCAAATTAATGAAGAAAAGGGCGGGAAGATTCTCGTCGTTCACGTCAGTGGAAAGGTGGTGAAGACGGATTACGAGCACTTTGTGCCAGAGTTCGAGCGGCTCGTCCGACAGCAGGGGAAGTTGCGGGTGCTGTTCGATATGACCGATTTCCACGGCTGGGACACTGGCGCGCTGTGGGAAGACATCAAGTTCGACATTAAACACTTCGCCGATATTGAACGGCTCGCGATGGTCGGGGACAAGAAGTGGCAGCACGGCATGGCGACGTTCTGCAAGCCGTTCACCACGGCAACAATCCGATACTTCGATCACGCTGATGCAACCGGGGCACAGAAGTGGTTGAACGAAGCGTAGCGGAGTCGGCCGCGCCCGGCACCAGTCAGCGCCCCTTGCCATGGTCGCCGGCGGATACCGCCTGACACCTTCTGCCGGGAGGCATCGGGAAGCGGCATTCCGCAGCTCAAGCTGGCGTTTTGGAAAGAACTTGGTGTTGTGCCGTGGCGCGTCGTGTGGGTCAAGTTCGTCGCTGGCGTGCTCAACGTTGGCGGCGGATGCAGTCTGGGCCGGGAAGGACCGAGCGTGCAACTCGCTGGCGGAGTGGCGTCCAACCTGGCCGGGAGCTTGTTACGGATTTGGAGTTCTTATAGTGTTCGAGATGACGCATGAGTTCTCCTCGTGCCTGCGCTGATGATTGGGGCGCTGGTCAGCGAAACCATCAGTTGACGAACGAACCGCCTCAGCTTCTATGATTCGCTCATCGAGCAGGATGGTCATCAGATTGAACATGTCAAACCGCCGCGCAACATGCAGAGCTGGCAGCACTTGCCGGTCTCGGCCATTGCCAATTTTCGGCCTGTGCTGGTCAGCGATCTCACTCCCACCGAACTGACAAAATCACTAAGATCGCATTCTTATCAGCGCTTCCCGGCGCCGCACAGCGGCGCGCTGGCCGGGATCCTTACCAGAAAGAGGCCGAGACCGCGCTTGCGGAAAAGCGTCCACCCAGATTGGAAATTGCCGTCACCTGCCTGCCCGGCCAGACCATTCGCGAGCTTCAATCGCTGCTGATTGAGTCCACCGCACTCATGGTGATTTTGCTCGACGAACCGAAGGGCAAGATTCTCGGACTGATCACGCTGCACGACCTGCTCCGCGCCGAAGTGTCCGTCGCCGCAGGTGGTGAATGACAATCGGCAGTCGTTTCGCCCGGCCAATTTTGTCTCGATTCGCGGCGAAAATAGTCTCATGCTATGTCCATGCTTGGGCCGATATCTTGCGCAGCCGTGATCCCTTGTTTCAACGAGGGGGCCAGTATCGCGAATCTGATCCATGCCGTGCGGCGGCATCTCCCTTGCGTGCTGGTGGTGGATGACGGTTCGGAGGATGACACGGCCGCGCTGGCCAAGGAGGCGGGCGCACTCGTGGCCCGGCACGAACGCAATCATGGCAAAGGAGCGGCGCTGAAAACCGGATTGGGGCAGACCTTGCGGCAAGGCTTCGAGTGGGCGGTCACGCTGGATGGCGACGGCCAGCACGCGCCGGAAGACCTGCCGGCGCTGTGGCGGTGCGCCGAACAAACCGGGGCCTTGCTGGTCATCGGCAACCGCATGCATGATGCGGGCGCCATGCCGTGGCTGCGCCGCCAGGTCAACGAATGGATGAGCTGGAAAGTTTCTCAACGCGCGGGCCGGCCGCTTCCCGACACCCAATCGGGTTTCCGGCTTATTCACCTGCCCACGTGGGCGGCGATGGCGTTGCAGACGGAACATTTCGAGATTGAATCCGAAATGTTAATGGCTTTTCTCGCCGCGAAACTTCCGGTTGCGTTTACCCCCGTGCAGGTCATCTGCCATAGTCGCGGCAGCCATATTCATCCGGTAACGGATTCTTTGCGCTGGTGGAAATGGTGGCGCTCCGCCGCCGCCCGGTCGTGTCAAAAACGAGCTTGCCACGGGCGTCAAAAGTGGCTTAATAGTCTGCGCAAAGAATCGCATGCTTTACGAACGCTGGCAGAAAGTTGTCCAAGAAAAACGCAATGAAATAGCCTTGCGCGATTTGGCGTCCGGCCGGTGCTGGACGTTCCTGCAATTGGATCAGGAAACCGAGGCCCCCACGCCGGGCGCCCAGCGATGATGTTCCCCCTGGGCAATTCCCCCGGATTTGTCATTACCGTTCTGCGGGCGTGGCGGCGGCAGGCCGTGGTGTGTCCGCTCGAAGCGCATCATCAGCCGCTGGCTCTTTCGCCCCCCCCGCCGCCCTGCTGCCACCTCAAAATCACACCCGCCAGCGCGGGCGTGCCCCGCGCCGTGGCTTTCACGGAGGAACAATTGGTGGCGGACGCGGAGAACATCGTGAGCACGATGGGGCTGCGGCCGGACTGGCCCAACCTCGGTGTCATTTCGCCGGCTTACTCTTACGGATTCTCCAACCTGGTGTTGCCGCTGTTGCTGCACGGCATCCCGTTGTTTCTGGTGGCGTCGCCGCTGCCGGTGGCGTTGCGGTGCGCGGCGCAAACCCAGGGGAATCTCACCGTGGCGGGCGTGCCCGCGCTGTGGCATGCCTGGCACAAGGCCGGCGCCATCCTGCGCAATGTGCGTCTGGCCATCTCGGCGGGCGCGCCGTTGCCCCTTGCCTTGGAGCGCGACATCTTCGAGCAACACGGCCTGAAGATTCATAACTTCTACGGTTGCACCGAATGCGGCGGCATCTCCTACGATGACACGGCGACCCCGCGCACGGATGAATCCTCCGTGGGCCGCCTGATGAAGAACGTGAACGCGCAGATCGGCGATGACGGTTCTCTGCAAGTGCGCAGCCGCGCCGTGGGAGAATCCTTTTGGCCGGAGCAAGAAGAGGCGCTGGGCCGGGGAATTTTTCGCACCTGCGACCTGGCCGAACTCAAGAACGGGGAGATTTATTTGCGCGGACGCACCAACGACCAAATTAACGTGGCCGGGCGGAAAGTGTCTCCAGCCATCATCGAGCAGGCGCTGCGGGAACATGAAGCCGTCGCCGAGTGCCTGGTCTTCGGCGTGCCGAGCGGAAACGCGGATCGCATTGACCTGATCGTGGCCTGCGTGACGGCTGACCGGCGCGGCACCAAGGATGAATTGAAACAATTCCTGCTTGACAAGCTTCCAAGCTGGCAGGTGCCGCGCGAGTGGTGTTTTGTGAATTCGCTCGGAATAAACGGCCAGGGCATGAAGATCGCGCGCGCGCAGTGGCGCCAGGTTTTTCTCGAAAACCGCGCCAAACAAGGCGTCGCGGCTTGACCTCAGCGGCCCATGCCGCCATGACGGACTTTGCCGCTGGACGTCATGCTGATTTCCGTGACGAATTGAAGCGCAGCCGGCACCTTCTGGCTCGATAGTCGGCGGCGGCAGAACACCAGGATATCCTCGCTTGCGGCGGGAGAACTGCCGTTGCGCAATTGCACTTCCGCGTGAACCACCTCGCCCATTTGCGGATGCGGGCTTCCGTAAATCCGCGAGCGCAGCACCGCCGGATGCTGATCCAGCACGGCGGCCACTTCTTCGGGAAAAACCTTGTGGCCGGCCACGTGAATCACGGAGGAAGTCCGGCCGTCCAGCACCACCCGTCCGCCGCTGTCGCGGTGGGCCAGGTCGCCGGTCAGGAACCAGCCGTCGCGCAGGATTTCCTCGCGCAACCGCGGCGGGTTCAAGTAGCCGGAGAACATTCCCGGGCCGCGCAAAGCAAGCTGGCCCGTCTCGCCTTCGGCGACCGACTTCATGGCCTCGTCCACCATCTTGGCTTCAAAACCGGCAACCGGCCGGCCTATGGCTTCGGGATGTTCGGCGGCCTCCGCGATATTCATGATCGGCAACCCCACCTCGATGATGCCGTAACCCTGTGACACCGGCGCCCCGTGCCTGGCAAAAAATTCCCGCGCCGACTGCGGAGGCAGTTTGCTCGAAACGGACATCACGCGTTGCAGCGAGGGCGGCAAGGCGCGTCCCGTTCTATCGCCGGCCAGCATGCGCACGTGCATCGGTGTCACGTAAAGAAACGTGGCTTCGTGACGCGCCGCCGTGTCCAGAATGGTTTCCGCCAAATAATCCGGACTGACCACCACCGCGGCCCCCGCCTCAAGGTAAAGGATGATGGACACATAAAAATGATAAGCCATGGGCAGGACCCAAATGATTTTGTCTTCGCAGGTCAGTCCCAGGCCGGAATTGGCGGCGCGGGTCCGCTCCAGCACGCCGCGATGCGTCAAAACCACCCCTTTGGCCGAGCCGGTCGTCCCCGAAGTGAAACGGACAAAGGCCGCGTCTTCGATGCCCGGCGCCATCGGCAATGGCGGGCTGTCAAGTCGTGTGAAACGCAAACCATTTCCGCCCGGATTCTCCAAACGGGTGGTTTTGCCGCCCTGAACCGGCCCGGTCCCGTCGTCCAGAATCACACTTAACGAAACGCGCGCCAGCATGTCCGACCATTCCCCGGGCTTCATCTGGTGATGAATGGGCATGATTACCGCGCCGCAACCCAGGGCCGCCAGCGCGCCGATGACAAACGCCCGTCCGTTGTGCGCCCGCACGCCTACGCCTTGTCCTTTGCGCACGCCCAGCCGGTCTAGCTGGATCCGCAGGGCCTCGACTTCGCGCCAGAGAGCCTGGTAATCCAGCGAACCAGCGGCATCAATGATGGCGGTGCGACCGGACCATTGGCGGGCGGATTGTGCAAGGGCGTTGAAAACGTTCTCTGGTTTTTGCGCGCTCGTCATTTCAGCCACTTCCTCATGTGCTGGCCGTAGCCCTGGATGTATTTCCATTGCGGCCGCACTCTGCACCACACCATCACCTTCTGGGCCCAGAGCATCATGGGCCGGCGCCAGTCGGCCGGCGAGGTCCACTCCGCGCGCTGGCGGGAAATGCGGTCCAGGTTCTCCACCGTGCGCTCCGCCATGGCTGGCGATAGATAATAGGCGGGATTGAACAAGTCCTGGCCTTTCGTCAGCACGCCTTCCTTCTCCGCTGTCATGGCCAAAGGCGTGCCCTCATAAATGCGGATGCCGAAGGACGCGAAGACGGCGTGGGAGGGCGCGCACTCGTTGAGAAACGACTGCGAATCCTGAACATCGGCCCACGTCTCGCCCGGTCCGCCGAAGAGCATGTAGGACACAAAGGGCAACCCGGCGTCGCGCGCCGCCTTCAGCGCAATCTTGATTTCCTGCTGGGTAAACGGTTTCCCCAGCGCCTCCAGCATCTTGGGCGTCGCGACATCCAGCCCGAACTCGACCCCGGTGCATCCGGCTTCCGCCATCGCCCGGGCCATTTCCGCGTCGAAACCGAGCGGATGGCAGAAGGCCGACCATTGGATTGGCAGCCGCCGGCGGGCCAGCGCCGCGCAAATCGCCAAGGCGTGCTGCTTGGGATCGTTGAAGACGCTATCAACAAAAAATACATGCCGCAGTTTCGACCCGGTCACGATCTTTGCGATCTCCTCGACGACAGCCTCGGGCGGGCGCAGCCGGTAACGTTTGCCCTCCAATTTGGGGTAGATGCAATACACGCACCCAAGCGGGCAACCGCGTTTGGTTTGCACGCCCACAAACCCGCCCCGGCTCAGATACTTCGAGTAACGGCACAAATCGTGGGCTGGCATCGGCAATTCGCTCAACAGCTCGACGGTGGGCGCGGAGAGTTCGTCCACCGGTCTGCCGTGTTTAGGCGCCGTGATCACCCCGGCGATTCCCTCCAGCGATTTCCCGGCCTCAAGCCGCGCCAGCACCTCTGGAAAGGCCCGCTCGCCCTCGCCGATGACGCCGCAATCAGCCTGCAACCGCTGCATCCACCCGTGCGGCGCGACCGAAAAACCGGTGCCTCCTATAATCAATGGCCCCTTGAAGAAGTTTCGCACGGTTTGCGCCAGTGATTGCACGTCGTCAAAATACCACCGCGGCGCAAAGGCCCAACAGTTGTCGAGATTGCGGACGCCGAACGCCACCGCCCCGTAGCTTTTCTCGCTTAACGCATTTTTCAAGGCTTGGTGCGGCGCCGATTCCAGGCCCATATCCAGGAAATCCACCTGATGCCCGGAGGCACGGGCGGCAGCGGCGACGCACAGCACCCCCAGCGGCGCCACGGGGTAGGGCGAGCGTTCGCGATTTGTCGCGACCAATAGAACTTTCATGACAGCTTTTCCTCCAATAAGGCGGAGCGCAGCCCTTGCTCCAGGTTGTCCACTTCGGCCGCATCCAGGCAATCCTCCACCCACGCCAACAAGACGTGGAGCCGGCCGCTGAAACTCCAGAATAATACCGTCAGCCCCGGTGGCCTCCAAGTCGGCACCAGATGCGTGACGTTCCGAATTCGCCCGCCCATGAACTCTTTGATCCCGGCGCAGGTCTCGCCCGAATCCGAAAAACAAAGGCTGGCGAACTTGCCCCGCGTCGGCTGGCCCAGATGCCGCCCGTAGTACCACAGCGGTATCGGCTTGAACAGCTCCAGCGCCGCCATGCAGCACTCCGGGAAGCGCGCGCGGATCTGGTCGGTCATCTGCCGGTTCAATTCCCCCATGATCCCGCCAAGGCTGCCGGCGAAGCGCGGCTCGATGCGGTAAAACAAAATCGACAGATGGTTGGAAAAGATCGGGCCGTTGCCGCCGCGCTTGCGCATATCATGCGGAACGGGAATGAGGTATGCCGCCTCCTTGTTGCCCCGCGCCGTGGCGATTGCGTGCAGCGACAAGAGCGAGCACGCGAGATAAAAATGGCTCCGGCGAAAGCCGGCGTTGAGGAACTGGCAGTGCTCCTCGATGCGCGCGGTCTCCGATTCGCTGAAGGAAATCATGCGCTGGCGGCCAAGGCAATCGCCGCTTCGCCGATCCGCCCGCATGAGCGAGAAAAGCGGCTCTCTTCCTGACTCGCGCAGCCATTCGATCGACCCATGCGCCAGCTTCATGTTTTGCCAGCAGCCCGAGAGGCTCCAACCCTTCGTTTGGGCGGGGTTGAATAAATCCTTGATGGCAGGCGCCCCTTTCGCTGCGCTCTCCGCGCTGAGGTGGCGCCAAATCATCTCCGCGCCGCGCGCGTCCATCAGCGCGTGGTTCCAGGAAAGCACCAGGTTTTTGGTTCCATCAGCGCAATGCACAAGATCGAGCGCCAGCGCCGGGCCTCGAGCCGGGTGCAACTCCCGCCCCAGCACCGCCGCCGGCAACCCTCCCGTCCCGTCTCCGGCGGTCTCTGCCTTGTGCTCATGAAAAATGGTTTTGCTCTGTGCCGCAATGCGCCACTTTGGAGCCAGCGGCAGCCAGCGGCGACCGACTTGCGCCCGGGCCAATCCGTCCAGAATCGGCGACGCCGCCACCTGCTGGCGCAAGCGTTCCACATCCACCCCTTTTTCCAACCGGACGACCACGCGGCACACGTTGCCCGGCAGACCAGCCCGGCGCATGCGGTAATCCTGGCCGTGCATGAAGTAATCGCCGGCCGCCAATCGAATCTGGCGAGGCAGGTTAGTCATAAATGGCGGGTCAGCCGGATTCAAGGCGATGACGAGCCGTTGCGCGCCAACTCGGCAATGCACCCGGCCAGGGAGGCCATCGAATTGAGATTCGTCTTGGTCAGGTGCGAATCCGGCACCCGCACGCCGAGGACCCGGTCGCAAAAAAGCAGCAGTTCCACCAACGCAAAGGAGTCAATGCCGGCCTGGGAGAGAGGGCTGTTCTCGTCAAATTCCTGTTCCTCCGCCACGAAATTGGTCCGCGCGAACCGGCAAAGCTGGGCGGCGATTTTCTTGCGGTCCGTTTCTGGAGTCATTGCTGGGTCCGGCTAATGGCGAGGTTGCGGTTGATCGCGACCGGCAACAACAAGGCCGCTGGCGAATATTCCGAGGCGGTTTTGGATCCGGTCATCGCGCGGCGGCTTAAGCACAGATAATCGTCAACACTCATTTTTTAATTATGACGTGAATCAAAATTACGTCAAGCCCGGATGGCGGAAGCTCGTTTCGCAATCTAAACCGTCCGTGTTTCCTCAAGCGCGGCTTGTTGACAGTGGAGCAACTGGCTGATGCCGCTTTTGCCCAGGGCCAGCATGGCGGCCAATTGCTGCTCGGTGTAGGAGGCTTCCTCCCCCGTGCCTTGCAACTCGATGAATTCGCCCTGCCCGTTCATCACCAGGTTCATGTCCACCGCCGCCGCCACGTCCTCGACATACGAGAGGTCCAGCAAAGCCTCGGATTGCACGATTCCGACGCTGACCGCCGCGACCGGCTTGAGCAGCAGACCTGGCGCCAGTTTGCCTTCGCGCTGAAGCGATTTTATCGCCAGCGACAACGCCACGTAGCTGCCCGTGATGGCCGCCGTGCGCGTCCCGCCGTCGGCCTGCAACACGTCGCAGTCCAGCCAGACGGTGCGCGAGCCGATTTTTTCCAGGTCCAGCGCGGCGCGCATGGCCCGCCCGATCAAGCGCTGGATTTCCTGTGAGCGCCCGTCGATCTTGCCCTTGGAGATGTCGCGCGGCTTGCGGGTCAAAGTGGAATACGGGAGCATGGAATACTCGGCCGTGATCCAGCCGCCGACCACGTTTTGCTCCTTCATCCAGCGGGGGACGGTGTCCTCGATGGTCACGCCGCAAATGACGCGGGTATTGCCCCACTCGATCAAGGTCGAGCCGGCCGCGTGGGGCGCAATGCCATTATGGAAGCGCAGGGGGCGAATCTGGTCGCAGGCCCGTCCGTCCGCGCGGGTGAATTTTTGCGTTTCGGGTGAAATCATGACGCGCGCATCCTAACGACTCTCCAGCGAGCGGGCAATGGGAAAGCATTCTGTATTAAGATTAAGATGAAATTACGGCGCGCGGCGGCAACAGGCGGCGGCCCATTTCCTCCAGCCGGCCGGCCACGCGGCTGATCAAGTCAAGACTAATGGCGTCGAGGTCCTCGCTGTCTTCCACGAAACTGGACAGATACTCCGCCGCATGGGTGCGCAGGCCGGCGCGCGCGCATACGATGTAGGCGGTGGACTCGGCCTCGATTTCCGCCACCGCTTCGGTCAGGTTCACGCGGAAGGGCCACCATCCGTCGCGGTCAGCCCCGACGTGGCCGAGGTAAACGTGGGCCAATTCGTGGCACAGCGCCGCGTAGGCGGCGGCGTCCTCCAATTCCGCGCGCAGGCCGACACGCATTTTACAGCCCGGCTCCCGACCGCGGTTGGTGGTGAATCCGCCGTGCAACTCGCCCATCGGCAGACGCCGCACCTGGATCTGGTCGCGCTCGCAATTCTTAACGGTGCGCTCCAGCAAGGCCGGATTAAAACGGCCGCTGGTTTGCCCGAAGACGCGCAGCTTCTCCGGCAGCGGCGGCCCTTCCGTGTCCGCGATGTCATAGACCATCAGCACCGGGCCGCGGGGGGCCAGGATGAGCATGCCGCGGGCGTCCTCCTTGATGGAGCGGCCGAAGGCCTTGCGCCAATGGCCGGCGGTGGCGAAGTAGGTCGTCAGCGGGTTCTGCGCGTGAACCAGCATGTTGTTGAAGGGCGAATACTCGCGGAACCGGGCCACAAATTCGACTGCGGCGGTGAATTTCTTCGACCGCCGAAAGCGCCGGCTCCGGGCGAAAAGATCGTCGATGGAGGATTGGTGTTGCTGGGCCGGATCGCCGCCTCCGGCCAGGGCCTCGGCCACCGCGCCGGCGCCCAGCGTGTAAACAAGAAATTGTCGCTCCCCCTCCGGCAAGCCGCGCCGGGCGCGCAATTCGTCGAGGATGGCCGGCAGCATCAGCCGGCCGGGCCAGCCGGCCTCCTCTTCCAGCGCGCGCAAGAGATCGGCGGGCGAGCCTTGCCGGCGGCGCACCCATTGCAAAACGAATTCTGCCGCTTGCGGCCGCGTCATGTTTTTCGATGGTCCAGGATGTCGCGGACCTTGGCCAGAAAGGCGTCCGGATGAAAGGGCTTTTGCAGGAACTGCACCGGTTGACTAAGCTTGCCCCATTGCGCGGCTTCCTGGTCGGTGTAACCGGAAATGAAGAGCGCGCGCATGGCGGACCGGGCCTCCCCGAGACGCCGGGCCAGCTCGACCCCGCTAAAGCCCGGCATCGTCACGTCCGTCACCAGCAAATCAATCGGCGCCACGTATTGCTCGGCCAGGGCCAGGGCGTCGGCCCCGTGGCGGGCGTCCAGCACGGTGTAGCCTCCGGCTTTCAAGACCTCCACCAGCATCATGCGCACCAATTCCTCGTCCTCGACCAGGAGCACGGTTTCATGGCCGCTGCCGCCGGCGGCGGCGGGCGGCGGATGAGGCGCTTCTTCCTCGCCCGGCCGGCCCTGCACGCAAGGCAGATAAACATGGAAAGTGGTGCCCCGGCCCACCGCCGTGGTGACGGTGATTTCGCCTCCGCTTTGTTTGACAACACCATAGACGTTGGAAAGGCCCAGGCCGGTGCCTTTGCCGCTCTCCTTGGTGGTGAAGAACGGCTCGAACAAATGGGCCTGCACTTCCGGCGTCATGCCGGACCCGGTGTCGGAGATGCTCAACAACGCGTAGGGACCAGGCGGCAGGTAGCCGGAGGAGAAAGTCCTGGGTTCGGCAAAGGTGACATGGCTGGTTTCCATGCTCAGGATGCCCCCCTGCGGCATGGCATCGCGGGCGTTGATGGCCAGATTGAGAATCAGTTGCTCCAACTGGCCCGGATCGGCGCGGATGCAGGGCGGCGGCTCGGCCAGTTTGAGCTTCAACTGGATGGTTTCACCCAGGACGCGCGGCAGCAAGAGCGTCATTTCCTTCACCACGTTGTTCAAGGAGAGCAATTTGGGCTTGAGCACCTGCTTGCGGCTGAAGGCCAGAAGCTGTCGTGTCAACGAGTTGGCATGAGCCAGCGATTTTTGAATATGTTCGACCGTGACCAGATTGGGGTCGTTTGGCGCCAGGCGGCGTTCCAGCAAACTGCTGTAGCCGAGGATGGCTTGCATGAGGTTGTTGAAATCGTGCGCGATGCCGCCGGCCAGGCGCCCGACGGCCTCCATTTTTTGTGATTGACGGTATTGATCTTCCAGCCGCTTGCGCTCCGCAATGTCCCGCACGATGACGATCAGCATCATCACGCCCCCCTGGTTGATCTCGCTCACCGCCAGATCGATCGGCAGCGGGCTGCCGTCGGCGCGCAGGGCGTTGACCTCGATGACCTTGGGCGGGTTTTGTCCCAGATGGCTCGCCAGGTAATCGCTGTACTTGGGCCAGTCCTCGGAGGCGAACAAGTTTTGCACCGATTTGTGGAGGGTATGGGCGGCTTGCCGCAGAAAAATTCTTTCCGCCGCCGGATTGAAGAGCGTGACGGCGCCGTTCTTGTCCAAAACAATGACGCCGTCCACCATGCTGTCAAGAATTGCGCGGAAACGCTCTTCGCCCAGGCGCAGGGCTTCCTCGGATTCCTTGCGCCGGGTGATGTCTTGCATGACGGCCTGGAACTCGGCGATGCGGCCGCATTCGTCAAAGAGGGCGCGCACGGTGCATTGCTGCCAGAATAGTTTTCCGTTGCCCAGCAGCAGTTTGCTGTCGAAGGCCTGCATCGGCTCGGCCTGGGTCAACTGGGCGAAATGGTGCAGGGGGATTTCCCGGTCCTGCTCGGAGAGGCTGGGGAAGAAATTGGAGCCAAGAAGCTGCTCCCGCGTCTTGCCCTGAAAGCGGCAATAGGCCTGGTTGACAAAAATCAAGGTGCCGTCGGTGCGGAAACGGCAGATCAGGTCGGTCTGGTCCTCCACCACGCCGCGGTAACGTTTCTCGCTCTCGATGGTGTCGCGCACTGCCACTTCGCGTTCGACCGCGGCGCTGGCCAGGAGCAAGTTCCCCACGGCCACGACGCCGATATAACAGCCGATGAGCATGAGGCTGTTTTTGTCGTTGCCCAGCCAAAACGGCCCGCGGTGCTGCAAGAGTTGATAGATGGAAAGGCTGGCCACCACCAAAGTGCCGGTGGTGCCGCCGCGCTGGCCAAAGCGCAGCGCCGCCCACACCAGGAAGGGGTAGGGCAGAAACGCCAGCGGATAATTCTCCACCCCATAGACAAACCAGGAGTTGAACGACATCTGCGTGCCGACGACCAAGCCGATGGCGCAACAGGCGGCCTCCAGCGGCCAACGCGAGGACAGGCGCAGGGAAATAGGCGAGGACCAGGCCAGGATGATCGGTGTCACCACCAGCGCGCCCATGGCATTGGGCACCCACCAGATCATGGCGTTGCTGAAAAGTTGGTCCCACGGCAGCCGGCCGCTGTAGCCAAGCCCAACGACGTTAAAGATGGCATTGACAGTGGTGCCCAACAAACAGGCAAACAAGACGAATCCGGCGGCGTGGTTAAGCCTTTCCATGGAGTTCTGGAAACGCACGAATCGTTCCAGCAGGTAGGCGCAGACGATGGCCCCCACCGTGTTGCCCACCGCCGTGGCCACGGTGAAAAATCCGAACGGGGTGCCGTTCATCAAGGTGAACATCCAGGCCCCGAGGGCGACCCCCCACCACATGCGGTAGCCAAAAAGCAGGATGGCCGCCAGCGCGATCCCGGCCGGGGGCCAGACCAGGGCCACTTCCCCGCGCATGAACGAGGACCTGTAACCCAACACTCCGCTGACCACGTAGAGGGCCGCCAGGAGCAAAGCCCCGACCGGCGTGGATAAGCGGGTCGATTTCATGCCTTATTTGACAGCCTGGCGCACCGCCGCCACGCAACGGCCGCACAGCAGCGGGTGTTCCACCTGCGCGCCCACATCCGTTTCCCAATGCCAGCAACGCTCGCACTTTTGGCCGTCCGCCTTCACGGCCTCAACGGTCAATGCGGCGCCTTCCGGCTGTCTGTTAAAGATCAACTGGGACACATTCAAGAGTTCACGCAAGGACTCCTTCTCTTCATCGGCCAAATCTCCCACGACTTGAGCGGGACCTGTGAGAATGACCTTGGCGTCGAGGGCTTTGCCGATGCTTTTGGCCTGGCGCTCCTTTTCCAGACAGGCCAGCGCCACCGGCCGGATTTCAAAGAGCCGCCGCCAGGTCTGCTGCTCTCTTTCCGATAATGCGAACGGCCGAGGCGTCCAGTTGGACAAATGCACGGAAGCGCTCCCGTTCTCGGGGATAAACTCCCACGCCTCGTCGGCCGTGAAAACCAGCATGGGCGAGAGCATCGCGCACAGCCCGCGCACCAGGCGGTGGAGCGCCGTCTGCGTCGAGCGCCGCCGCGGGGAATCCGCCGCATCGGTGTAAAGACGATCTTTGACCGCGTCATGGTAAATGGCCGAAAGCTCGACCGCCGCAAACTGGCTGACCTTCTGATAGACGACATGGAATTCGTGGCGGTCGTAGGCCGCGGCGCACTCCTGCTCCAGTTTGGAGAAGGCGGCCAGAACCCAGCGATCCAGCCCCGTCATCCGCTCCTCTGCCACGGCATGACGCGCGGGCTGGAAATCGTACAAATTGGAAAGCTGGTAACGCAGGGTGTTGCGCAGGTGGCGATACGTTTCGCCCACGGTGTTGAGGCGTTCCTCGCTGACCACGATGTCGTCTCGATAATCCTGCGAGGCGACCCACAGGCGCACCACGTCCGCGCCGTACTTCTTGACATAGCTTTCGGCCGTTTGCGGCTTGGCATAAGCATCCTGGCCCTGCTTGCTCTTGGAGATTTTTTCCCGGTCCGCATCAACCATGAAACCGTGGGTCAGGACCGTGCGGTAGGGGGCCGCGCCATTGCCGGCCAGCGACAGCAGCAGCGAGGATTGGAACCAGCCGCGGTGCTGGTCGCTCCCTTCGATGTAAACGTCCGCCACCCAGGGATTCGGGGAGCCAACGTGCCCCAATTCCTTGCGCCGCATCAAAACCGCGCGCGAAGAAGAACCGGAATCGATCCAGACATCCAGGGTGTCGTTGGATTTGGCCGCCGCCTCCGGGCCGGCCCAGGGACTCGGTTTGACCAGCGACCAGAGTTCAGCGGCCGATTTCTCGAACCATACATTGGAGCCGTGCTTCTCCACCAGTCCGGCCACGTTGCGCGCGATCTGGGCGTCCAGAATGGCGTGCCCCTCCTTGTCATAAAAAGCGGGCAACGGCACCCCCCAGGACCGCTGGCGTGAAATGCACCAATCCGGGCGCGTTTCGACCGCGCCTTTGATGCGGTTGACACCCCATTCCGGCACCCATTGCACGCGGTCGATTTCCCGCAGGGCCGCCTGGCGGAACGGCTGGCCGTGGATGGGGCAGGCCAGGTCGATGAACCATTGGTCCATGGCGCGAAAGATAATCGGCGTTTTGCTGCGCCAGCAAAAAGGGTAGCTGTGATGGTAATTCTCTTCGTGCAGCAGGGCTTGCCGCGTCCGCAATTCATGCAGCACCGCGTTGTTGGCCTCGCTTTGGCCGTGCTTTTCCAAAATGGATTTGCCGATCATCTCCCGCGGCATCTGCTCCGCTTCCGGCAAGTCGTTCGTCCAACAAAGGCAGCCGTCGTCATCGACCGGCGAATAAATCGGCAGCCCGTTCTGCCGGCCCAAACCGTAGTCCTCCAATCCGTGGCCGGGCGCGCTATGGACAAAGCCCGTGCCGGTGGAACTTTCGACAAAAGCGTCGCCCGCCAGCAGCGGACCCGTTCGCTGGCAAAAGGGATGCCGATAGCGGAGCGAAGCCAGTTCGCGGCCGATCGCCGTGCGCACCGTCTGAACATCCTTCCAACCGCACTTCTCCGCCACCGCCGGCAGCAGGGAAGCAAGCAGCCAGTATTGCTCGCCGCCCACCCGCACCAGCGAGTAAGTGAAGGTGGTATTATATGCGACAGCCAAATTGGCCGGCAGGGTCCAGGGGGTGGTGGTCCAAATGAGCACGAACGTCCCCGGCTGGCCCTCGAGCGGAAATTTCACATAGACGCTGCGGCTGATGTGATCATGATATTCGACCTCCGCCTCCGCCAGCGCCGTGCGGGCCGGGATGCTCCAATAGACGGGCTTTTTGCCGCGATAGACGAAGCCCTTCTCAATGAGGTCGGCCACCAACCGCAGTTCGTCCGCTTCATACTGCCTGTCCAGGGTTAAGTATGGATTCGCCCAGTCGCCCAAAACGCCCAGGCGCTTGAACTGGCCGCGCTGAATGTCGATGAATTTGCGCGCGTAAACCTCGCACGCCTGGCGGATGTCCACCGGCCCGGCCGCGGTCTGGCCGGCTTTGCGCATGTCCTGCGTCACCTTGAACTCGATAGGCAGGCCGTGGCAATCCCAGCCCGGCACGTAAGGCGCGTCCTGCCCGCGCAGACTATGATAGCGGACGATAAGGTCCTTGAGGATTTTGTTCAGGGCGGTGCCGATGTGGACGTCGCCATTGGCGAAGGGCGGCCCGTCATGGAGGACGAATTTCGGGGCGCCGGCGCGGGCGGCCTGGATTTGCTGGTAGAGCTTCTGGCTTTCCCATTGGTGCAGGCGTTGCGGTTCGCGCTCCACCAGACCGGCTTTCATGGGGAAGCCGGTGCGCGGCAGGTTCAGGGTGCTCTTGTAATCCGTCGTCATTATTCAAACTTTTTTGTGTGCTGCTTCTCTATCCTAACCCTAATCTTTAATCCTTTCTGGTTGTTATTTCCAGACGGAAGATTCCCATGAGGAAGTTGGTTGCGGAAGATTTCCCCGCGCCGGTCCATTGCGACCACCTAAATCTGGCTTTTCGCCAGGTCGAATCGGTAAATCACTCGCTTCGAGTCTTGCGTACCCGCGAGCGTTCTTCGCGAAGGTCCTGCTCGCCGCGTTCGATCCTGGCCTTGAATTCGTCAGCCAGCTCCAGTTGGTCTTCAAGCAGGTTTACCAGCCAGTCGTACAGTTCTTCCTGCTTTTCCAACGGAAGCATTCGAATATCCGCTTCGACTTGTTCCAGAGTTTTCATTCCTGTCCATTATAATACTACGAACAGGGCAAAATGCATCCCAAAATCAGGCGTCGCTCAAGCGTCTCTGATGGTGGCCTGCAATTTGTCTTTTAATTGCGCGACGACCTTTTCGTGGGCGGCGTTGACTTCGGCGTCGGTCAGCGTCCGCTCGGCGTGGCGATAGGTGAAGGCGCAGGCGAGGCTCTTCTGGCCGGCGGGCACGTTGCTCCCGCGAAAGACATCGAACAATTCCATCTTTTCCAGGTTCGCCGGTTTGGCTTGCTTGACCATGTTTTGCACGGCGTCGAACAAAACCGCCTCCGGCAACAGCATGGCCACGTCGCGGCGGATGGCCGGCTGGGCCGGCAAAGGCTTGAACGACCGGGACGGGACGCGCCGCGCGAGGATCACGTCCAAATTCAACTCCGCCAGAAAGACCCCATCGCGCAGGTCGCAACGCTTTTGCAACGCCGGCGCAAGCTGGCCCATCTCTCCCAGCCCCAGCTTGCCCAGTTGGGCGCCGGCGCTTTCCAGGAAGAACGGACCGGGCGGCTCCCGGCGCGTCCAGCTCACCCCGCGCAATCCGAACTGCTCGAAAAATTCCTCCAAGGCGCCTTTCAAGTCATAAATATCATACTTGACATCCCGTTCCGCCCCGCTCCAGAAGAGCGGATTGCGCCGGCCCGTCAGCGCCAGGCCCAGCCGCCGCTCTTCCGTGATTTTTCCCTCCCTCTGGAGGAAGACGCGGCCGATCTCGAAAAGCGCCACGTCCCCGTTCTTGCGGCTGATGTTGTGGCGCAGGCTTTCCAGCAGCCCCGGCAACAGGCTCGGCCGCAACACGTTCATGTCGCCGCTCAACGGATGTTGCAGCGCCGCCACCTGTCCGGCGTCCGCCGAGAGGCTCGCGGCGGCGGCGGCTGAAATCAGCGTCTGCCCTTGCGCTTCAAAAAGGCCCAAACCCGCCAGCAGGCGGCGCGCTTCGGCGATCTGGTCATAGACCGTGTCAAACGCGTTGGCGCCGATGGCGCCGCGCGGGGGCGTGGCCGGTATTTTGTCCACGCCGTAAAGCCGTCCGATCTCTTCGATCAAGTCCGCCTCGCGCTTGAGATCAACGCGAAAAGTGGGAATGAGAAAGGTTGGCGCGGCGGGATTGATCGATTCCAGCCCCAGCCGCTGGAGAAATTGGATTTGCGCCTCGGGCGCGATGTCCACGCCGAGCAGTTCGTTGGTCTTCTCGCAACGCAGGCTGATCTCCTTCGGCCGCTGCGGCGCGGGATAGGCGTCGATGGCCGGGTCCAGCAACAGGCCGCCGGCGGTTTCGAGGATCAATTGCGCGGCGCGGCGGCTGGCCCAATCGCAAATCCCCGGGTCGGCCCCGCGCTCAAAGCGGTAGGAGGAATCGGTGCGCAATTCCAGTTTCTTCGAGGTGGCGCGGATGTTTTGCGGTTGGAAACACGCGCTCTCGATCAGGACATCGGCGGTGTCGGCGTGAATTTCGCTGTTTTGTCCGCCCATGATGCCCGCCAGCGCCACCGCCTTGGTTTCGTCGGCGATCAACAGCATCTTATCGGTCAGCGCCCGCTCCTTGCCATCGAGGGTGATGAACTTCTCGCCCTCGGCCGCGCGGCGGACGACAATCGCCGGGAGCGCCGGCTGGCCGCCCAGCAAATGATAATCGAAGGCGTGCAGAGGCTGGCCGGTCTCCAGCATGACGTAGTTGGTGACATCGACCACGTTGTTGATGGAGCGCAGGCCGGCTTTTTCCAACATCGAACGCAGCCAATCCGGGCTGGGGCCGACTTTGACGCCGCGCACGATGCGGGCCGTGTAGCGGCAGCAAAGCTCCGGCTCCTGGATGCGGACGGCCAGCATGGTGTCCGTGGCTTGGCCGGCCTGTTGCGCGGGGGCGATCTTGATTTCCGGCAGGCGCAGCGGCTGGCCGGTCAAGGCGCTGATTTCCCGCGCGATGCCGATGACGCTGTTCCAATCCGGCCGATTGGGCGTGATCTCCAAGTCATACACCACGTCCGAGTCCTGCCGCCCCAGGTATTCCGCGAACGGCTGGCCGACCACTGCGTCCGGGCGCAACACCAGCAGGCCCTCGATTTTTTCCGGCAAGCCCAATTCATCGGGCGAACAGAGCATGCCATGTGATTCGACGCCGCGGATTTTGCCGGCTTTTATGGTGACCGGTTGTCCGCCCGGTTTGGCGGGCAGGGTGCTTCCCGGCAGGATCAACGGCACTTTATCGCCCGCCTGAAAGTTTTGCGCGCCGCAGACGATCATCCGTTCGCCGCGCCCGTCGTTGACACGGCAGACGCTGAGCTTGTCGGCGTTGGGATGCTTGTCGCGCGTAATCACCTGCGCCACGACGATGCCGTCAAACTCCCCGCCCAGCTTTTGCACGCCCTCGACTTCCAACCCGAGCATGGTCAGGCGCGCCGCCAGTTCTTCCGGCGACCAATCGAACTGAACGTACTGCTTGAGCCAATTTAACGTGGCTTTCATCGTGCCCGCGCTCCACCGTCAAGACTCTTAAGACGGCTCAATGGCGCCATAAGTGATGGGCGCCATTTCCTTGCCGTCCTGCGTCTTGACCTTGCGTGTTTTTTCGTCCCAAAGGCACATCATGTTCAGGCGATCGGACATTTCCGCCAGGGAAATGACCACCTGGGCGCGAATGGCCAGATCAATGTTCGCATTGGGCTGCTTGTTGGCCCGAATGGAGTCAAACCAATTCTTTTCGTGTTCCGGCACGCTCTCAATGGGCGTCAGCCCGTCAAAGTTCGCCAGATCGATCTCATCGGAGAAAGGCTTTTCCGGGATGAGTTGGATGCGCTCGCCGCTGCTGCCGATTTCCAGCGAGGCTTTGTGCCCGTAGATTGTGAATCCAGGGCTGCGGGCGTTGACGCTGCTGACCACAATGACCATGGTCATGCCGCTGGGGAATTCCGCCAGGATTTCCACGTGTTCGGGAACCTGGCGCTCCGGTTGCGGGGGAGGATTAAGATCAGCATGGACGTTTTTGCTGGTCAGAGAAACCACGCGCGAGGGAAACTCCGGATTTCCGGTGGCCAGCATCAAAGGCAGGAGGCGATGGGGCGCCAGGTCTTCCAGCAAACCGGAGCAATACGGATAATACTTGCGCCAGCGGATAAAGGCCTCGGCGTTGAGAGGAGTCTTGTCATGCACTGACCCCTGCCATTTGTCCCAGTTCACGTCTTTGGGGTCTTTGGCCCATTCGGGAATGGGAGGATTCCATTCGCCGTTTACGCTGTTGCGGCAATAGTAACCTTGCGCCCAGACGACGTTGCCGATCTGGCCGGCTTTGATCAACTCCGCCGACTTGTGCCAGGCCATGGCGGAACAGCCTTGGGAGCCGATCTGCACGATTTTGTTCTTGGCCTTCACTTTGTCATAGACCTCGAAAGCCTCCGGCAAGTAACGGGTCATCGGCTTTTCCAGGTAGATATGTTTGTCGGCGTCCAAGGCGGCCAGCGCCGGTTTGCAGTGCCCATGATTCACCGTGGCAATGGTGACGGCGTCGAGATCCTTCATGGCCAGCAATTCCTCGTAATTCTCGAAGACTTTGCAATCAGCGCCGATGAGGTCTTTACCCTCCCGCGCGCGCGTCTTGGAAAGATCACACACCGCAACCTGTTGGATGTTGTTTTCGGCGGCGTGTTCCTTTTGGTTTGAAATGTGAAACTGGCCTTGAGCGCCCGTGCCGATGTAACCGACGCGCAAGCGGTTATTGGCGCCTACCACGCTGGGCGGCGCCGGGGCCTGGGTTTGCCCATAAACGGGCGTCTTGAAGATATTGACGCTGGCCACGCCGACGGCGGCGGCGAGGGTCGATTTCTTGATAAATTCACGGCGCGTGGCCACGCCGTCCGGGGATTTGCTGGCATCTTGATTCATAAGTTATTTGCTCCAGTTGGGAGTCATGAACTGAGCTTACAGTGCCAGCAGGCGCGGGGGAAAGAATAAATTTCTCAAAGGATTTGGTGCTCCCGGTTGTCCTACATGTTAAATATCAGTCGCATGATCCATGTGGCATAAGAACGCAATCTGAACATGTCTCCGTCATGATGCGCCCCATCGCGATTTTCTGTTTGGGTCTATTGGCCGCGTGGCCGCTGGCGGCGCATTCCGCCCCCGCCCGCGTCGCCATCGTGCTGGCCCACCCGGAAGCCGCTGAGGCAGGCGACCTGCTCACGGCCGAGCTTTCCCGGCGCGCCGACGTGCAGTTGCTGGAACGGGCCGAAATCGCCAAGATTTACCAGGAACAAGCCCGCTCCGCGCAAAGCGGCGACTTCGTCAAACTGGGGCAGATACTTGGAGCAGATGGACTGCTGGAACTGGACGTGGTTCGGAGCGGGGAGGAAACCCGATTGTCGGCGCGGCTGATGGCCGTCAAGCCGGGTGTCGTGCTCATGGCGCAGAGTTTCTCCTGGGTCTCCCCGAAAGCGGGGGCGCGCGCGGAAATTCCGTTGGCGGGGTGGGCGCCGTTGTTTGCCAAACAGGTGGCGCCCCTGCTGCCCAAACTCCAGGTCCAGAATAAGGAGGCCATTCCACTTTCCGTCCTGAACCTTCGCTCCTCCGCGCAGTCCGCCGCCGGGATGGAAGAGGAGCGCGGGATCAAGCTCTTGACCATCGAACGTCTCAGCCGCGAGCCGCGCTTGTTCGTGCTCGAGCGGCAGCGCCTGGGTTCGCTCTCCGAGGAAAAGGACTTTCAACGGGACGATTCCGCCTTTTGGAACGGCAGTTACTTGCTGGACGGCACTTTGGACGCCAGCGGCTACTCCGCCGCCACCATTACCTTGAGCGCGCGCCTGACCCCGCCCAAAGGCGGCGCCCCCGTGCTGCTCGAGGCCAGCGGGAGCCGGACCAATCTGCCGCAAGTGGCCGATCAACTGGGCGCAAAGATCATAGAGGCCCTTCAATTGAATTCCTCCCCGGTCGATTGGAAACCCGACGACGAAGCGGCCCAATACCTGACCGAGGCGCAATGGGCATTGAAGTGGAAACTCTACCCGCAGGCCCAAGCCGCCGCCGAATCCGCCTGGGCGCTGGGTCGGCACGACATGGTATCCGCCGAGGCGCGGATTCGCAGCTACATGTTGCCGATAGAAAGGCCCAAGAGTTTCGCAGACTCTTTCAACCAAGCGGCCTTCGACACGTCGGCCCGAGAAAAGCCGCCCACCGCCCAGGAGGCCGACGACGCGCAACGGGCGCTGGAGCTTTATTTGCAGTTCAGTCATTCGCTCAATACAAACGAGTCGAAGTCGGATTCATCGTGGGTCAAACTAGGGCTGGAAGCGCTGACCTCCGCTTCGCATCATCTGCAACGTTTCCGGCTGGCGTCCGAAAGGCAAGAGGCCCTCGCGGACGCGGCTGCCGGGCTGCGCGCTTCCGCCAGGTCCGTGGCCAACTGGCTGGCCAGCCTGCCGTCCGAGCGCAAGACCTATTGTTTTGGCAACCGGGTTCCGACCACGGACGAAGTTTATCACGACTTTGGAGAAACCTTGAATATCTTCCGGTGCGAGCTGCAGTGGGGCTGTTTCTGGCAGGAACGACCAGAGGACACGCTGGCTCTTTACCGGGAGCTAATGACCGGCCCCCGTTTTCCATGCATTCACCAGGACCTGTGGTTCCGGCCGCCTGACCGTCCGCGATTGGTTTCGTGGAACCATGCCAGCGCGGCGCTCCAACCGGCCCTCTGGGAGGCCTTTGTGCGGGAATTGAACGCTTCCACCAATGCGTTTCTCGCCATGGAAGCCAAGGCCCTCGTTTTCGCGGACGCCGAGTCATTGGAGGGCACAACAAGCTCGGGACAAAGGAAGCTGGATGCCGGCGTGGCATTTTTCGATTACGTCGTCAGCAACTTTGATTCGATCGTAGCCGCCAATGAATAACTGCTTTATCTGAACTGGCATTTAGACCGGTTCGGCACTCGATGGGGATTTTGCGGCGGCTTTCTTGTGCCGCAGAATTACAGATGGGACATGATATGGGAGTATTACCGAGACGCCAATACCAATACGGCAACAGGGCAAGTGTCGTCGGAAGACAAATACAATTATGCGCCGCGTCTGGTAGCCTTGCGCCAGGCATACACGACGCGCAATTCCGAGAGGCTCAAAGAATTCGCCACCGCTGAAATGTTTGAAAAACAAAGGGCACTTCTGGCCGCCTTGGGTCCGTTCGATTTTCACACGTTCACCAGCCTTTTCAGCACGAGTGATTACTACGGTAAAGAAGAGGACTATTCCAAAGCACAAGCGGCCCAGCTTCTTCCCCTCATCGAGGCCTATGAATCCAATATCATCGCCCGAGCCTCTGGCGGCGGCAAAAGCGAAAAGTCTCACGCCGCCAGTTATGCGCACTGGGTTGATTTTACCCTCGCCAAACCGGTGCGCGAAATCCTCAAAGCGCCGGCGCTCGTTGCTCAAGTGCAGATATTCCCCCGCAAGCCGCCGGTCCCTGATTCCAACGTGCCGCAAAAGCCGGATCATATCCTGCTGGTAAAAGACTTTCATGCTGTCCCTGGAAATTCTCGGGGCGAAAACTATTTCGCAAGCACATCCGATCACAGTTGGAACGAAGGGCGGCTGCTGTTGGGATTACAAAATGCCGTCGCCGTTTTTGATCCTCAACACGACACTTGGGTCATCGTGAAATATCCGCAGCATCCCGACGCCGCCCGCCCTCCGGAATACCTCCCAAATGTCACGATGACTCACACGATACCCACGATGGCAGAAATTTTGGGACCGCCCGGCGCGCCCTTTGCCCTTTCGGGCGGCCAACTTTATTTGAGCGTCAACGGTGGATTCGATCAATACGACTTCAACACCCGCCAGTGGACAACCTTGAGTCTGCCCAGCATCCAGGACGCCCGGTTGTTCGCCGTCAACGGACGACTCTTCACTGTCAACGGCGACAGCATCACCGAAATAACAGGAGGTGGCCGGGATTCGCATCTTTTGGCCAGCACGCGGCGGCGGCCCGCGCAGTCGCTGCTGGACACGGTCGATGAGTTCAGGCACCCCACCTTGTTCGCAGGCCCCAATCAATCACTGCGCCTGGCCTTGGATTACGGAGGAGTCTTCAACTGGAATGGAACGGATTGGCGCAAGGAGTTCGCTACCCACGGCGCGGCGGACCCGGCGGGAGAGGGAATGTTCTTCCGGTCGGTCAGCGGCGTTTGGCTGCTGGGCGAAGCGGGGGCCGCCACGGAATACTGTTTCGATAACCAATGGCGGCCCAAAGGTTCTATCCGAACCCGGCCACGCACCAATTCCCATAATGGCAATCCACCCTCGCACCTGCGCGTCTCCGGCCCATTGCCTCAACCCACTGATCCCATTTGGGTGTGTGCTCCGGAAGAACCTCTGACTTTTTTTCCCGGGACGGCCTACCAATCCAATCTTTTCTTCCTGGTCGGTCATTCGGGCTGGGCGGGGAGGGACGGCTATGACACCAAACTGGTTTGCCTGCGCCGCGGGCTTTTCGAGCCAAAATTTGTGCCGCTCAAATTCGCAAACTTGGACAAGGAGTTTTCTCCGGGCCCCGGTTGGCTTCAGTTCTTTGGCGACCAGTTGTTCATCAACAGGTGCGGCAGACCGGGCGTCTGGAGCATTCCCGTGGCCGACCTGCCATCCGACCTACCCGACGACACCGGCCCTTGAATCTGGCTTTTGATTCCGATCTTGCAAGCCGTTTAGGATGTGTCAAGCTCTCGCGATATGAGCCTCCAATTCTTTCGATCATTGAGACGGATTGCCTTCGGATTGGTGATGGCGGCGCCACCCGTGATGGCCGAACTGCCGTCACCTGAAAAACAGGCCGATGCGCTTTTTGATGGCTTGATCAAGGCCGATGCTGCCGGGGCGGCGGTGCTGGTGGCGCAGAATGGGAAGATCCTCTTCGAGAAAGGCTACGGACTCGCGGACATGGAGCATCATGCGGCCGTGACCACGGAAACCAAATTCCGCATCGGCTCGATCACCAAGCAGTTCACGGCGGCGGCGATTTTGAAGCTGCAGGAGCAGGGAAAACTCAGCGTGCCGGACAAATTGTCGAAATATATTCCTGATTTTCCGCGCGGGGACGAAGTGACCTTGCATCATTTGCTCACGCACACCTCCGGCATTCACAGTTTCACCAGCAAACCGGACTTCATGCGGTTGGTGACCAACACGACCACCATCGGCGACCTCATCAATTCCTTCAAGAATGACCCCTACGATTTTGATCCGGGAACGAAATGGATTTATGACAATTCCGGCTACGTGCTGCTGGGATACATCGTGGAAAAAGTTTCCGGGGAAACTTACGAGTCTTTTATGCGTAAGACCTTCTTCCAACCGCTGGGGATGACCAACACCGGCGTTTATCGTTCCGGCCTCGCCCTGGCGCACGAGGCACTTGGCTATGGTTATAAGGATGGCAAGTTCGAGCGGGCGGTGAATTGGGACATGTCCTGGGCGGGCGGCGCGGGCGCGCTCTATTCCACGGTGGAAGATTTGTATCGCTGGAATGAGGGATTGTTCAGCGGCAAGGTGCTGGACGAGGCGAGTCTCAAGGCGGCCTTTACACCAGTCAAGACCAAGGAAAACCAGAACGACGATCCGGGCGATGGATACGGTTACGGCTGGGGTGTCTCGAAGCTGCGAGGGCTGCGGGAGATTTCGCATGGCGGGGGATTAAACGGGTTCAGCAGCTTCCTGTCGCGCCTGCCAACGGAAAAGTTCACTGTTGCCATTTTGGCCAATTCCGCGCCGGGGATGCCAAAGGTCGAGCCGGGCGCGCTGGCGCACAAGCTGGTGGAAATATACCTGGCCGATAGGCTCGCGCCCGGCCCGGTGGCGAACATGGACGTTTCGCCGAAAGCTTTCGATGCGGTGGTGGGCCGTTACGATTATGGAGGGCCGATTCTGACCGTGACCAGGGAAGGTGATCATCTTTTCGCGCAACTCAGCGGCCAGCCGAAAATCGAAATCTTCGCCGCCTCGGAGACGAATTTCTTTTGGAAAGTAGTCGAGGCCCAGGTCACGTTCGTCAAAGACAAGAGCGGCAAGGTTGTCAAAGCGCTTCATCACCAGAACGGCCACACCATCGACGCCCCGCGGTTGAAGGATTTGGTGGAGGCGAAAGTCGATCCCGCAGTTTACGACAGCGTGCTGGGCAAATACGACTACGGCCAGGGCCAGGCGATCATGACGGTGACGCGCGAAGGCAACCGGCTCTTCGCGCAATTAACCAGCCAGCCCAAATTCGAGATTTTCCCCAAATCCGAAACGGAGTTCTTTTGGAAGGTGGTGGATGCGCAGGTGACTTTTGTAAAAGATGAAAAGGGAAAAGTGACCAAAGCGATCCATCATCAAAACAGCCAGACATTCGACGCGCCGAAGTTGGAATGACCGCGGAGAGCAAATTGAAATCATGATCGAAGCCAGGGCATTGACCAAAATATTTCACGACCGTAAGCGCGGGCCTATCCGGGCCGTCAATGGCGTCGATTTCCGCTGCCAGCCGGGGCGCGTGTTCGGCTTGCTCGGCGTCAACGGCGCGGGCAAGACCACCTGCCTGCGCCTGCTCGCATCCATCCTCCGCCCCACTTCCGGCACCGCCATCGTCCATGGATTTGACATCGTGGCCGAGCCGGAAAAAGTGCGCGCCAGCATCGGCTTTCTTTCCGCCGCCACCGCGCTCTATGGCCGGCTGACGGCCTTCGAGTTGGTGGAGTATTTCGGACGTTTGCACGGTGTGGAAGACGCCGTCCTGCACCCGCGCATCGACGCTCTTTTCCTGGCCCTGGGCATGAACGAATTCCGCGACCGCCGCTGTGACAAACTTTCCACTGGCATGAAACAAAAAACCTCCATCGCCCGCACCCTGGTCCACGATCCGCCGGTGATGATCTTTGACGAACCGACTCTGGGCCTGGACGTGCTGACGGCGCGGACGGTGCTCGGCTTCATTCGCGAATGCGGGCAGCGCGGCAAGACCGTTCTTTTTTCCACCCACACCATGAGCGAGGCCGAGAAGTTGTGCGACTCCATCGCCATCATTCACGGCGGACGCATCCTGGCCGACGGTGCTTTGGCGCAATTGCGGGAACGGACCGGGCTGGAGCGCCTGGAGGATATTTTCATCAAAGTCGTGGAGGAACACACTTGAACCTGCGCCCGATCGCCATTGTTTTCCGCAAGGAATTGCGCGACTTGCTGCGCGACTGGCGAACCATAATATCGATAGTCGTGGTGCCGGTGCTGATCGTGCCCGTCATCATTCTGTGCGCGCTCAAAATCGGCAGCGCGGCTATGAAGGAGGGACCTAAGAACACCACGACCATGGAGGGAGCGCCCAAAGTCATGCTTCTGAGCGGTGAAACTTCACCGGAAACCGTGGCCGCCCTGCGCGGGCTGAAGAAATTCGACCTCGTCCCCGCCAGCGCCGATTACACCAACCTCATCTCGACCAAGAAGATTCGAGTGGCGGTGGAAATTCCCGCGGACTTCGACGCGGCAGTGGAGGGGGAACGCAAGACCGCCATCCGCATCTACACTTACGAAGGCGAGCCTAAATCCATGCTGACCGCCCAGCAGTTGAACGATTTCTTCCAGCATCGCCGCGAGGAAACGGTGCGCCACCGCCTGCTGAAACACATGTTGCCGGAAACCTTGATCACGCCCTTTGACGTCCTGCGCACCAATGTCGCCTCGCCGAAGCAGGTCACCGGCGTGCTGCTGGGCATGATTCTGCCCTACCTGGTGATCGTGATGTGCCTGGCCGGGGCCATTTACCCGTCCGTCGATCTCACCGCCGGCGAAAAAGAGCGCGGCACGCTGGAAACGCTGCTCTCCAGCCCGGCGCCGCGGACGGGCCTGGTGTTGGGCAAGATATTGGTAGTTTTGACAGTATCACTGGCCACCGCCGCGCTCTCGATTTCCTCCAACAGCCTGGGTTTGCTGTTCCTCAGATCGGCCAATTTGGGGAAACTGCCGGTGACGCTGGACCCGCTGGCCCTGGCCGGGGTTTGCGTGGTGATGCTTCCGCTGGCGGTCTTCATATCTTCGATGGCCGTGGCCGTGGGATTGTTCGCGCGCAGTTCCAAAGAGGCCAACACCTATTTGCAACCCCTGCTCCTTCTGGCCATCCTGCCCGCGGCGATGGCGGCGGTGCCGGGCGTTGATTTCAATTACGGCATGGCGCTGGTGCCCGTGCTCAACATGAGCCTGCTGTGCAAGGAACTGCTCTCGGGCACGTGCCATTGGGGCCACGTCATGGTGGTCTTTGGCGCCATGACATTTTACGCCGCCCTGGCCGTCGCCGCCGCCGTGGCCTTATTCAACCGCGAGAGCGTTCTGTTTCGCACATAGACGACTTAATCCCTGGGCTTAATTTCTGGTTCGCCTCTCGCGCCGTGCCAGAAACGCAGCACACAAACAGCCTCCGCATCGGAGAAAATCTCATAAATGATCCGATATGAGCCGTGAATGACTTCGCGGACGGCAGGCTCGCCAATCTCCGGCACAACGCGGCCAAGTTCGGGAAAAGGGGCCACAAACAGCGCGCGGTCGATCAATTCATTGCCAAAAGTGCGGGCGCGTTCAGGATTATCCCTGGCGATGAAGGTGACGATTTCTTCCAAATCGCTTATCGACTGCGGCGTGAGAATTACTTTGAAGCCCATTTATCCACGAGCTTGCGGGCGTCTTGTGCCGGAATTCCCTCCTTGCCGCGCGCTTGTTCGCGGGCAGTCTGGATGCCAGCCAGTAATTCAATTTCACGGGCGATTTCCACCAGCGACATCTCTTCCGGCAGCTTGCTGACAAATTCGATGACCGTTTCTCGGCTGCTCATATAAAGAGTATCATCCGCCGCCAGAAAAAACGCAAGTTGAACATCAAACCACCTGAAAGCGCCCCGATTTGATTGAGCGCGAAAAGGTAAAGATGGGGGAAATTAGGCGCGTCGGTAGCGCGTGGTGAAAAGCGCATCTGTCACTCTTGAACCACGGCCATTTTTCCAGGGTGCGAAAAACGTCCGCAGACTGCGTCCTCCACCCAACTGTCTTCGTCCAGGCCTTCCCATCGCAAGGCCAAACCGCGCAAGCGGAGCATGACTTTTTCGAGAAGATTCTGAGGCGCGTTGGCAAGCAACGGGTATTTCAATTAGGCGCTGGCATTGAAGTCTGGCGAGAGTTCCGGTATAAATTCGTGATGTTTACAATGGCTCGCATCGCATATCTGCGACGAAAATCACCGATTCGTTTAGCGACTTTGCCTCGGTTGAGGAAACTGCTTTTCTCAAAGACAACCAGTGTGGCCATGCCATGCTGACAAGAACGCCCGCAATCGAGGAGGCGGGATGAGTCGATTGACACAGTTAGTCAATGCCCGTGCCCGTGCCGGTCTCCCAGTTTGCAGCGCCCATCGGAATGTTTTGCAAGGCATGCGGGAAATGCGTATAAGAAGCCATGAACTCATCGGCATTATGCGGATCACGCGAGGCGCGCCATTGGTTGGCCGCCTGCTTGATATTCGCGGGCTTGGCTGATACCGCGCGCGCTCAATCGGTCTGGACGCGGCCCGCTCTGACTGCATCGGAAAACGTGGAGATGGGGGGCGCGTGGGGTGAGGCGCTGGCGCGGGGCGAAAAACGCATCGGCCTGGATCCCTACACCGTGACGTATCTGCTGGCCGATTTGAATTTCGGCATGCATCGGCCCTTCACCAATTTCAGCGGTGATGTCTCCGGCCGCTTCCTGGAGGTGGCCTCGTTGACTTCCACGCGCGCCCATCCGCAGCCGGCGGCGTTGCGCGAGGTGATGGAGGAAATTCCCGCGTTGCAAAAGGCGGACGGCCACTTTGGCACGGACGTGGACTGGGCCAGGCCCATTGATTTTGACGCGCCGGTGGAAAAGGCGAAGATGATGCCGACACTCTGGGGCAACGGACGCATGTTGCTGGGTCTCATCGCCGCCTATGAACGTTTCGGAGATCGGCGCATCCTGCATTGCGCCCGCAAGTTGGGCGATTTTTACGCCGACATTGCCGTTGGCCGTTTTTGTGATCCGAAACGCGTGGAAGAATATCGGCAAAAGTCGGGCGGATACGCCGGCGCTTATGTCACCTGCGTCTATACGGGGATTGAGGGGTTGGCCAAACTCCATCACTTGACCGGCGATAAGAAATATCTCAAGGCCGCCGAACGCATGGCGGATTTTCACGCGGCCTTCGACACGCTGCCGGTCGAACACAGCCACGGCAGCATCTGCGTCCACGAAGCCCTGCTCATGCTTTATGAAGCAACCGGTGACATGAAATACCTGGCGCGCGTCACTGACCGCTGGAGCAAGGCGGTCACGGGAGGTTATGTCAACCCGGCAGGCGGTGTTTTGGAGAAGTTCAACGTGTCCTACAACTCCAGCCTTGACGAAGGCTGCGCGGAGGCGGATTGGTTGCGCCTCAATTTGATGCTGTGGCGGAACACCGGCGGCACGCAATATCTCGACATGGCGGAGCGGTCGCTTTGGAACGAATTCCCAGCCAACCAGTGGCCGGACGGCGGCTTCGGCCATCGCCACGTCAGCACCGATGCCAAAGGCGCTTATGCCTTCGGCAAATATTCCCGGGAAGCCGTGTGGTGTTGCTGTTTTCATGGACCACTTGCGTTGCACGAACTCAAGAGTTATCTGGCAGTCGGCGGCGCCACGGGAATTTACTATAATTTCCCGGCGGACTTCAAAGCACCCGTGCAAGTCGGAAGACGCGCGTGGACAGTAACCTCGAAGGTTCGTGTCAGTGAAGATGGTATTCCCGCGCGTTGCGAAGTCGCCGTGGCGGGCGCCGGGCGCGTGTCCGTGTTGGTGCGAATCCCCGAATGGGCCGGGGAGGTCGTCATCGAGTCAACAGGCAGGACGATGCCTGTCATCAAAACAAATGGCTACCTCTGCACGGCCCCGATTTCTCCCAAAGACAAACTGGAGATTACCTATCATGCGCGGCTCTACTTTGAGAACCGGCAGGGCCAGCGCCTGGCGGTTCCCGGCAAACTGCCCCTCACGCTGCAGGATGTGGTGCTGCGCCACGGACCCTCTGTTTTATTCAACACCGACAGCGGCGACATTCAAAGTGTCAGGCTGCACGCGCAGGCTGACGGCTCCATGGAGCTTACCCCGGCTGCCTCGGCAAACCTTGCGCCCTGGCTTAAGATTCAAGACAAAAACACTCCCCATGCGTTCGTTTTTAACGCCATACTGGAATAGAAGAATTGCTGGTTTATGAAAACGACCCAACACATCAGTCGCCGGGACTTCCTCAAGACGGCATCAACATTAACCGCGGCAGCCCCCTTCATTCTTCCATCCCTCGTTTGGGGGGCCAAGACCGCTCCGAGCGAGCGCCTTGCCATCGGGTTCATTGGCATGGGCACGCAAGCGCGCTTTCTGCTGGGCAATTTCCTGCGCCAGGAGACACGCGTGCTGGCGGTTTGCGACGTGGACACTACCCGCCGCAATGACGCCAAACAGACGGTGGATACTTTCTATGGCAACAGCGACTGCGCCGCCTGCAACGATTTCCGCACCATCATCGAGCGCAAGGACATCGACGCCGTCTGCATCGCCACACCCGACCACTGGCACGCGGTGCTGACCCTCGCCGCCTTGCGCTCCGGCAAGGACGTCTATTGCGAAAAGCCGCTGACGCACAACATCCACGAAGCCGTGGAGGTTCTTCACACCGTGCATGCGAAAAGACGCGTTTTGCAGACCGGCTCGATGCAACGCTCCATGAAGGAATTCCGCGTGGCCTGCGAACTGGTGCGCAATGGCGTCATCGGCAAAATTCAGAAGGTCGAATGCAAGTTTGGCGGTCCCGCCCAGCCGTGCGACTTGCCGGAGGAAGCGGCGGAGCCGGGGCTGGATTGGAATCTCTGGTGCGGCCCGGGGCCGTTCCGCGCCTACAATTCCATACTTAGCCCGCGCGGCGTGTATAAGGATTTCCCCTTGTGGCGAAATTACCGCGAATACGGCAGCGGCGGGGTGGGCGATTGGGGCGCGCATCACCTCGACATCGCGCAGTGGGGCCTGGGCATGGACAACAGCGGCCCGGTGGAAATCATTCCGCCTGGCGACCCGGAGGCCGTGCGCGGCGCCAAACTGGTCTATGCCAACGGCGTCACCGTGGAACACAAGGACGGATTCGGGGTGCATTTCTTTGGCACGAATGGGGAGGTGAAGGTTAACCGTGGCAAGTTCGTGCTCATCGTTGGCGGCAAGACCATCGCCGATTTCTCCGGCAAACATCCGAAAAATGACGACTCGGCTCCCGAGGTGGAAACCACCTGTGCCGCTGAAGTCCACAAGGCGGAAACTCTCTGCCTGGCCGATGCCCCGGTCAAACTCTACGTCAGCAAACAACACATCTCCGACTTCCTGGCCTGCGTCAAGAGCCGCCAGAAACCCATCACGAGCGAGCAGGTCGGGGCGCGCTCCGCCATCTGCTGCCATCTGATGAATCTAAGCTATTACCACCACGCGCATCTCAAGTGGAATCCAGCCCGCTTCAAATTCACCGGCGGCACCGGCGATCCGAAATGGCTGACCCGCGACTATCGCGCCCCTTGGAAGGTCTGACTCGCGGCCAGCGCAATGCGGCGGTCCAGCGCGTTTTCAAAGCTTGCCAATTCGCGCAGCAAGGCATTGTAGCGCGAATAGGCGTCTCCGCCTTCCAGCTTGAGCAACTCATATAATTGCAGTTCGGGTTCGGAAGACGGGCCGGAAGCGCCTTGAGGCATCAGCCCCGCGCGCGTCAACCGGGGTCGCGCGATGCGAACCAGACAGGCGGGAATGGTGCTTAGGCCGGCTTGGAGATCAGCCAGGCCCTGACGCACCAGTTTTTCACCGGGCAGACCGCTCATCAGGTCATCGGTCTTCATGACAGAATTCCGTGACAGCAGCACGAAAAGCCGCGGGGTCAAGCGCCGGATAACGGATGAGTTGCGGTTCAATCAACTCAAACCATTCGCGCAGCCGCTCTTTCTGAATCAAACCGACCCGCAAGAACGACTGAATGTCGTGCAAATCCCGTTCGTGTCCTCGTTGCAATTTAGCCAAAGCCTGGCCGTAAGGATCGTAGTGAAAGAACTCAACCAACCCGTGCGTGGCAATGAACAAACTGCGTTCACGCCAGCCCGGAAGAGCAGGAATAAATTGATCGGGACAGGCCAATTCCACGTTCACGTCCAATTCATCCTTCAACGTGGCAATGGCTTCAAAAAGACCGGCGGGTTCCGGATCGGGCTTGATATCAATGTCAATAGTCATGGTCCGCCAGCCATGAAGAACCGCCGTCGCGCCGCCCGTGAGAAAAATGCATCCTTTCCCTCGCACCCGCTTCCCCAAGGCGGCCATGAATGTTTCAATTTTGAATATGTCGCTTTCCAAGCGCATGTTAGCCTAATCGCCTTTCGATTCGACTTTAGTGTTTAAGCTAAAGGGAATCAAATTGATATTGTTGCATTGCCTAATTCGATTGCGCGCGCGATGCTGGTGGGCGATCACGAAAAAGGCGAACAAAATGAACGAAAACCCATTTCCTGGGACCGACCCTTTGACTGCCACCACTGGCGCGGCAGTCGCGGCGCCGGCGGCAAATCAAACCTATCGCGGGCCGTTCGCGATCATGAACATCCTGTTCTTCATGTGGGGCTTCATGGAGATATGGAATGACGTGCTCATTCCCCGTTTCAAGGAAGCGTTCACGCTGAATTACTTCCAGGCCATGTTGGTGCAGCTCGCTTTCTTCCTCGGCTATTTCACCGGCTCGCTGATTTATTACTCCATCTCGGCAACGTCCGGCGACCCGATCAACCGCATCGGCTACAAGAATGGAGTTATTATCGGGTTGCTCATCGCGGCCTTCGGCTGCGTCATGTTTTACCCGGCGGCGGTGGCGACGTCGTATCCGTTTTTTCTGATGGCGTTGTTCATCCTGGCCCTGGGATTGTCCATGCTGCAAATTGCCTCAAATCCGTACGTGACGATTCTGGGGCCGGAGAAAACCGCCTCCAGCCGGCTGAACCTCGCGCAAGGGTTCAATTCCCTCGGGACGACCATCAGCCCCATCATCGGCGGCTGGCTCATCTTCACTTTTTTCACCAGCAAAGGCGCGCACGGGTCGGACTCGGTAAAAATCCCCTACCTGTGTTTGGCCGGAGTGTTTGTGCTTCTGGCGGTGTTCTTTAGATTCGCGCACCTGCCCCCTTTCACCAACACCGGGACAATCGAACGCGGCTTGGGCGCGTTGAGACATCCGCACACGGTTTTGGGCATGTCGGCGATTTTCATGTATGTCGGCGGAGAAGTCTCGGTGGGCAGCACCATGATCAACTACCTGGGCCAGCCCAAATTCGGCGGGTTGAGCCACGAGACGGCCAGCAAATTCCTGGCCTATTACTGGGGCGGATTCATGATCGGGCGGTTCATGGGCGGGTTCGCCCTGAGCGCTATTCGCGCCACGATCAAACATTCTCTGGTCATTCTCGTGCCGGTGATTGCCTTCGTGGTCATCGCCTCCCTGCCCAGGATCGCGACTTTCCTTGGCGGCGTGCCGGTGTTCAATGTCTTTTTCGACGCCTCGGCCGTCGCCAACGTCAACGCCGTTTGCAGTTGGAGCAATGTCACTCACTTCGGTGTCGTGCTCGGCTTCTTGTTAATCGCGTTCTTCCTTGGCGCCGCCAGCGCGCACCGAATGCTGGCGCTTTTCAGCGCGGTCATCATCGGTTTGCTGCTCACCAGCATGTGTACCACCGGGGAAACGGCCAAATGGAGCATCCTGGGAGTGGGCCTGTTTGGTTCCGTCATGTGGTCCAACATCTTCTCCCTGGCCATTGAAGGGCTTGGCCCGCAAAAGAGCCAGGCGTCATCGTTGCTGATCATGGCCGTTCTAGGCGGGGCCATCCTGCCGCCCATGCAAGGCTGGATTGCCGATCGCATTGGAATTCAATGGTCGTACATCGTGCCAATGCTGGCCTTCGCCTACGTCGCCTTTTACGGCCTCCACGGCTACAAAGTCGGCCGGACCGCGAAAGCGCCGGTCGCCGCTTGATTGGGATATTTCGTTACACCAAACCCTGGTTCAGCATGGCTTCGGCCACTTTGCGGAAGCTGGCGGTGTTGGCGCCGACGACGTAGTTGGTGTAGCCGTCCATCTCGCCGTAGCGGACGCACTGGTTGTGGATGGCTTTCATGATTTCGTGCAGACGCTTGTCCACCTCGTCGTTGGTCCACTGCAAGCGCATGCTGTTTTGGGTCATCTCCAACCCGCTCACCGACACTCCGCCGGCGTTGGCCGCCTTGCCGGGACCAAAGAGAATCTTCCTGCCGAGGAAGACCTCCACCGCTTCGGGGGTCGAGGGCATGTTGGCGCCTTCACACACGCAGATGCAGCCGTTGCCGACAAGGCCCTGGGCGTCGCTGCCGCTGACTTCGTTCTGCGTGGCGCACGGCAGCGCAATCTGGCACGGCACGGCCCAGGGCCGCTGGCCTTGGAAATACTCGCAATTAAACTGTTTGGCGTATTCCTGAATGCGCCCGCGCCGGACGTTTTTGAGTTCCTTGACGAACGCCAGCCGTTCAGCATCGACGCCATGCGGGTCGTGGACGAAGCCGTTGGAGTCCGAGAAGGTGACGACTTTGGCCCCCATCAGAAAGGCCTTCTCGGCGGCGAACTGCGCCACGTTGCCGGAACCGGAGATGGCCACGACTTTGCCGCTGATGGAATTGCCCCGCGTGCGCAGCATTTCTTCGACGAAATAGACCAGGCCGTAGCCGGTGGCTTCCTCGCGGATACGGCTGCCGCTCCAATTGATGCCTTTGCCGGTCAGCACGCCGGTGAATTCGTTGCGCAGCTTCTTATACTGGCCGAAGAGAAAGCCAATTTCCCGCCCGCCCACGCCGATGTCCCCCGCCGGCACGTCGGTGTCCGGTCCGATGTGACGATAAAGCTCGTTCATGAAGGCCTGGCAAAACCGCATCACTTCCTCGTCGCTCTTGCCTTTAGGATCGAAATCGGAGCCGCCCTTGCCGCCGCCCATCGGCAGGGTGGTGAGCGCGTTCTTGAACACCTGCTCGAAGGCCAGGAACTTGAGGGTGCCCAGCGTGACCGAGGGATGGAATCGCAGACCGCCTTTGTAAGGCCCGATGGCGCTGTTCATTTGCACGCGGTAGCCGCGGTTGACCTGAACCTCCCCCTGGCGGTCGGTCCAGGTGACGCGGAACATGATCGTCCGTTCCGGTTCGGCCATGCGCTCGAGGATTTTTGCCTTCTGGTAGATCGGATTCTTCTCCACGAAGGGCCAAACCGACTTGACAACCTCCGTTACCGCCTGATGGAACTCGGTTTCAGCGGGATAACGTTTCTTGAGCGCGGCCAGAAAATTGGAGGGATCGTGGGACATAACAATTTCTCCCTAAGGAATCAAAACGTGGTTATGATGTTGACTCTTGCTTAAACGGCTTCCTCGCCTTTTTCGCCGGTGCGAATGCGAATGTTCTCCTCCACATTGGAGACAAAAACCTTGCCATCTCCAATCTTGCCGGTCTTGGCCGCGTTGACAATGGTCCCCACGACGCTTTCCACGCGCGCATCCGGAAGAACGATCTCGATCTTGATTTTCGGCAGAAAATCGACTTTGTACTCGCTGCCGCGATAGATTTCAGTGTGGCCTTTTTGGCGGCCGAAGCCTTTGACTTCGCTCACCGTCATGCCTTCAATCCCAATTTGATTCAAGGCGTCTTTTACTTCTTCGAGTTTAAACGGTTTGATGATGGCTTCAATTTTTTTCATGGCATGACAAGCTGAGTATCCTTGATGGAGTTGTTGCTTTCCCGGCCAAGGATTCGATACAGGTAAGCAAGTTGTTGCGAGTTCGGCTGCAGTTGCAGTGCGCTGAGGAGGATGGACTTGGCCTGGGCGCGATGGCCAAACCGCAAACTGAACTTGATTGCCAAGTCGGCGTAGTAGTCTGGCGACCAATCGAAATTCTCCGCGCGGTGGCCGGCCAACACATTCAAAACGTTGCCGATGGTTTCCACCGCCGCCGCCTGCCTGGCGGTGTCGCCACTTCGCAAGTCATATTCCGATTTTACAAGCTGTTGCGTCAACTCGTTGGTCGAATTGCTTGGAGGCGTATAGACGCCGTACCGCTTCGTCTTGCCTTGCAAGCTGCAAAGCATGGCGCGATTCGCGCTGACGATCGGCTTGGCCGCGGCGCCGCCCGAGAATTGCGCAAAACGGTCCGACAAAAAGCGCATCAGGTCATCATTTGCCGAACCATAGCCGCTGAGGAAAATCAATTTCAGGTCGGGTTGATTTAGTTCTCCCAATTCCTCGTTGGCCTCATCCGAGGCCAGTTCCGTCTGCCAGGTTCGTTCATCGAATCTCTGAAGTTGGAAGACCCCCCGGTTGTGCATGTGCAGGTAAAAGGCCCGCGGCGCCGCGTATTCAAGGATCGGAGTGTCATCCCTTTGAATGGGACCCGGAGGCGGTATGGCAAAGGCCGTCTGTTGGGAGGCAAGACGCCGCGCCAGTATCGCCTGCGGCGTCTCAAGGCCGATAGTGGGCAGGTACTTGCGCGGCCCCTCCAAGGAAAAGGCGTTGGCGTAAACTTTGGGGTTGGACTGCCATGCCCGATCCGATCCGAGCAGCACGATGTCCCCATCATCCACGTCCCAAACCTCCATCTGCGGGAACACGGTGCCGAAGGTGCGGAGCACGACGTTGACCGTCTCATCATCCATCTCATAGGTGTGAAACCATTGGGCAATCAGGCCTCCCGGCTTCAGGCGATTGGCGGCCAATTGATAGAATTCCCGGGTAAAGACACTGGCCACTCCAACCATCCACGGGTTGGACGGCTCCGAGATGATGACATCGTATTGCTGCGACCCAAGTTTGAGCACCGTGCGGGCGTCCTCGCGATAAATGCGCGCCCGGGCGTTGGTCAGGACACCGTGATTCCAAGGTTCGAAGATCTTGGCCGCCCGGAGCACCGGTTCGCAATTCTCCGCCACGGTCAAATGGTCGATTGGAAACTCCAATGCCGCTCCGGCGGTGGTCCCGCTGCCCATGCCGAAGCAGAAGACATCCTTGCTTTCCGGCCTGGCCATCAGCGGCAGGTAAGCCAGCAGAAGTTGCGTGGCCGCGTCCCCCCTTCGACGAAGCATCGACTTTGCCGTCAATGCGCAAACTGTGCTCGTCAGTGCCTTTGACACGTTCGACCGAAACCGTGGCGTCGGCGGCGTCCTCGTAGAATTCGAGATCCACATCGTGCCGACGGTTGAGGACGTGCGTGGCCCAAAGCTCGGGAACATTTTCGCGAAAGACTCCAGCGCTGATGATGTAACGCCAGCCTTCGTCACCGTGCAACGCCGCCACCGTCAAGAACGCGCCGGCCGCCGCCCCGATGACCGCGCTCACGGGCCGGCGCATGGCGATGGCGATGAAAATGGCCGCCACTACCAGGACTGCGCCCAGGGCGATGAAGGCGCCGCGCAAACCAACCGCCGGCATGATCACGAAACCTGTCAATAATGAACCTCCCACCGCGCCCAGCGTATTCCAGGTGAGCAGCCGCCCCACGCGATCGCCCAGCAAATGAGACGTTTCCGACACGGTGCGAATCCACAGCGGCAGGACCGAGCCTAGCGCGGCCGCCGGAAGGCCGAGGACACCAATGGCAATAACTCCGTCCAGGACTTGATTATAACAGTAACCGACCGGGGTATAGCTCAAGCCATTACGCGCGATGAGAAAAATGGTGGCAAGATTCTCGAACTTAAAAACCACCAACCCGATAAACACGGCCGCGCCCAGCAGGAGAAAGGTGGTCGGGCCTGCGCCCCGTAAATGCTTGAACCGAGGCGAGGCCACCAGGCCGCTGCCGAACCCTATCCCCAGGATAAATGCCATCAGGACCAAAGCGAAGACTTGCAACGACGCCCCAAAAATAAGGCACAACGAGCGAGAAGCCAATACTTCCAACCCCATTGAAACCGCGCCCGTGAGAGCGACCATCAGGCAGCCCCAATGGAGGATGGCGGAGGCAGTCGCGGGCTGGCCAGGCGGAGGCGGCGGAAGCTTCGCGATTGGGACGGCGGCGGGCGGCGGCGCGGGCCGGGTCTTGTCAATAGCTATGGCGATGCACCCGATGACCACATTGACCAACGCGCTGTAAATCATGGTTCCTCTCAACCCCTGCCATGGCACAAGCCAGAAGCCAGTCAATCCCGCGCCCGCCACCGCGCCAAGGCTGTTTATCGAATAAAACCGCGCTGAGTGGCGACCGGCGTCCGGCCGATTTTTTTGCAGCCATGCGGCCAGGACCGGCAAGGTGCCACCCATTAAAATCGTCGGGCCAAGGAGTAGGGCCACGCTCAGAACGCCTTTGAGCACGAGCAACCAGGCAGGGTGATCCAAAAGACCCGCCCCCGCCAAGGCGAAGATGCGATCGGACGTCTGGTAAAGGAAGGAGAAGAGAAGTGCATAGACTCCAATTGCGATTTCGATGCCGCCGTAGATTGCCAGAGGGTGCCTGGCGAAATCGGCCTTTCGGCTGAACAATTTGTTGCCCAGGGCCAATCCCCCCATGAAGACTGCCAGCACTACCGTTTGCGCCTGGATGGTGCTGCCGAAGAGCAGCGCCAGATACTTGGACCAGATGACCTCATAGGCCAAGGCTGTTGCGCCAGAGCAGAAAAACAGAATCAAAATCGGCATGGCTGTAATGGTCGCCAGAACGAGGCAGAACACAAGGCTGAAATCTATTCTCCTGCGTCGTTCTCAAGAAAACGGCGCTAAAACTTGACCTTTGGGTGTTTTTGGCATATAAAGGATGAGCTTGACGGCATGGAATTTCGTTGTTTTAGCTCGGTTGGGGCTTTGGCTCTGTTGATTGGCAGCGTTGGCTGCGCCCTGTTGGCGCCTGCGGCCCGCGCGGGCGATCGCATCGAATTTTCCGCTCCAGCCATTCCTTTGGCTGTCCCGCAACCGGACGTTGAAATCAAGCAGTCGCAAGAAATGACCTTTTCCCCTGGCGCTGCCGCCCGGTTGATGGATGGGGCCAATATGCCTGCGCCGCAACAGTACATCGTTGGCCGACCAAAGAGCCGGGAGCGAAATTCCTGGGCGGCAAACTCGCTCCGAAACGACGATCCAGACCAGCGCAATGCCGACGATTGGCTCAACTCCCGGCCGGAATCAAACCCTTTGACCAATGGCAGCATTTCAGAGATCTTACGCGGCGCCGATGCACGCAATCCCGGCAGCTTGCTCCAACGAAGGAACGATGTCGGGTTTGAGGCCGGCCAGAATGGATCGAGGCTCGAGACCCAGACCAGATTTGACCGTGACCATTCCCGGGAGGGTGACGTGTCTGGACGCGGGTCTTCCAGCGACCATGAAGGTTCGTTGTGGAACAAGGCGTCGGATCGCGATTCATCGTCGGCAATCTACCAACTCAACGGCGGGCGGTTTGTTCCGTTCATGGAGGAGTTTAGAATGTCCGCGGGCGGCGCCTACGGGCAACGGATGAACAGTCCGGCGCCGCCGGCAGATCCCGCGCGCGATATGGCGCTGCCGGCCGGCAATGGGGGCTACAACCCCATGGACGATAGCCGGAATCGTCAAACCAGCGATGAGGCTGACACAGCAAGCCAGGGGTATCTCCGGGCTTGGGAACCTGCCCCTTCCCGGCGTTTGCCGGCCAGAACGTCTTCCAACCCAGACCAGATCAACCCGTCCCGCGTGCTGGCTCCGAATCGGCCCGTGAACCTCCCGATGCCCAGACGGCCCGGGGACCCGTTTTAGCCCGCTGCGATCGGGACGAGTTTTTGATTGTGTTTTGGGAAGGATTTGTTTTAATGACAGTCACGGATACAGAATAAGGGGAATCCCGGAGGTATCAAAGAATTCCGATGTTCGGCGAAAAGTGTTATGGAAATGAACCTTACAATGGTAAAACGCTCGACCACAACGAAACGGGTCAAGACGAAGAAGTTGGCTCCCGTTCCTTTGGCCAAAGGCCAGCTTTGGAAGATGGATGACAGGCACATTGAGATCATGGAAGTGGGCAAGACGCTCACTCACTACCGGCTTTTCCAGAGTCAAAAACGGGTGCCGATCAGTTTGGGCGGAATCGCGGCGGTCCAGGCCTATCTCAAAACCAACGGCGCCCGGCTGATTAGAAAGGCGGCAGTTGTCAAAGCCGTGTGATGGTTCTCCCTGTCCCGTGCCGCGACATTCCTCGCCAGAAACAGGACAAACGATTATCTCCTTGAGCGGGAGCGCAAGGCCGTCCCTGCACGTTCCTTTGGCCGCTGGCGGCATGGTTTGGCACTCCGATTGCTGCTTCCGGCTTGGAGACACGCAATGATTCAAACGTCGCTTATTCAGTTTCGGGCGCTTCTGGCGCGGCAACAGTTGCTGCAACAACAGCAACATAAACGTCTGGCCCGCCGGATTCACGACGACGTCAGCCAGCAACTAACCCTGCTCTCCTTGCAACTGTCCCTGGCGCTGGCGGACCCAAAAGCGACGGCCAATTGGGCGCAAAATTGCAACAAATGGTCCGCCATGGTGCTGGACCTGGGCCGGAATCTGCGCAATATCCTCAACGAATTTCAACCCCGGATGCTCGATGAATTGGGCCTCGTGGCGGCGCTCCAGTGGTACGTCCAATCTTGCACCGGCAAGGTCCACTGCAAGTTGATTCTCCCAGAGCAACCCGTGGTCCTGGCCCCTTCCGCCGCCAACGAGCTTTTCGCCATTTGCCGCGACGTCATCAGCGAAGCCTTTGCCCCCAACGGCATCACGGAAGCGACCATCGCCGTGGAGCAAACGCCTGATCTGCTTCGTTTGCAGGTGCGCGCCCACGAGAAGAATCCGGCGCTGGCGCCGCTGGCTTCCGCAGCTCTGGATGCCCTGTCGATTCACGAACGGTTGTTCTGCCTGGACGGCAGCGTCGAGACATACCAGGATGCCCAAGGCCTGGCCATCACCCTCGCCATTCCTCTGAGCCGCCAGACAGTGTCCCACGCTGCTTGACGGCATTGTTGAGCGGTTCTTCGTCAATTTAATGCATCGACATTGCATGTGGCCTTGAGTAGTTTACGCGCCTTGAACGTTTCCATGTCGCTTCGCACCCAATTGGAAAAAAACGGATCGTGGCTTTTTCGGCACCGGAGTTATCTCCCTCTGGTGACGATTCCCGTATTTTTGGCGTGCCTGCCCTCGTTCAAGTACCTCGGCGCGAGCCACGAACTGAACGAGGCCTGGCAGTTGATTTGTCTGGCCATTTCTTTTTCGGGCCTGGCGGTGCGCGTCATCGCGGTGGGCCGGGCGCCCCTGGGCACTTCCGGGCGCAATACGCGCGAGCAAGTGGCCGACACCCTGACCACCACCGGCGTTTATTCTGTCGTGCGCCATCCTCTCTACCTGGGCAATTACCTGATCCTGCTGGGGATGGCCTGTTGGCCGCACCTCTGGTGGCTGGTGCTGTTGACCAGTTGCCTGTTTGCGCTTTACTACGAGCGCATCATGCTGGCCGAGGAGGCGTTTTTGCGGGATCGATTCGGCAATGCTTTTGAAAGCTGGGCGGCGGCGACGCCCGCCTTTATTCCCAGATTGCGCGGATGGAAGCCCTCCCCAGTCAGCTTCTGCTGGCGCACGGTGCTGCAACGGGAATACAACGCCTTCATTCTCATCATCGCGGTTTTCTTCGCGTTCGACCTGATCGGCGACTCATTCGCGGAAAGGCGATTGCGTTTGGATTATGGCTGGCTTGCTTTCTTCGTCGCGGGCTTTGTCATCTTTGCCGTCCTGCGCATTCTTAAGAAACGAACCAAGTTCCTGCAAGTGGAAGGGCGCTGACCGCCACGGTTCAGGATTCCATCGGGCCGCGGGTGACGCCGAGCTGATGGTGCAGCTTAAGTTCGCGCCAAAGTTGCGCGCCGGTGATTTCCCCTCTAAGCAGGGCCTGGTATCTGGCGATGGTGCGGCCTGTTTCCTCGCCGTCCTCATGCACAAACTCGATCCGGAAATGACGCGCGCCCAACGCCATGAGGCGGCCCGCGTATTCGGCTCCGCTTTGCGCCCGGGCATTAAACAAGGTGTTGCGGCACCCGGCGTCCGCTTTCAGCGGATGTTCCTGCCCGACGCGGTCGCGCATCCGCACCGCATGTTTGTCACAGGGCCGGCCGCAATTCGTATAATCCGTGCCGTTGGACAGGAAGGCGCAAAAGACGCAGTGTTCCATGTGAAACATGGGCATGTGCTGATGCAGCGTAATCTCGAACCATTCCGGCGGGGCCGATCGCAGCAGCGCCTCCAGTTGGAGAATGTTCAAGTCGTAGGAAGCCGTCAGCCGCTCGAGGCCAGCCTGGTTCTTGAAATAATCCGCGGTTAACCCGTTGGCCACGTTCAACGAAAAATCCCCCACCCGCCGGCCACCGGCAAAATACCGGATGTCATCGTAATTTCGCACCAGCCAGCCATCGGCTTCGCAGGAGCGGACCTGCTTCTGAATCCACTCTTCGCCGGTCTTGAAAATGCGCGGCGGGGCCACGAAAATTTCAGAGGGAGGCCCGCCGGGCCGTTGCGCGGCGCGGAACCGGGCGACGGCCTCGCGGTATTTTTTGGGGTCCTCGAATTCGCAATAAATCAACGGCAACTCGAAGGCCAGCGCTGCTTCCAATTGCGCCATGGCGCGCACCAAGACCGCCAAACGCGGCTGGCCGCCGGGTGTCCCGGGCGCGAACACGGTCTTGGGCCGCTCCGGTCGCAAGGTCCAAGGATTGGGATGCGCCCGCCATTCTTCGAGTTGACTCACCAAGCTGCGGCGCAGACGGTTCAATTCGCTCTTGGGCAGGATGACGCTTCCTTCCAGCTTGTTGCACAAGCGACCCAGGCAAAAGGCCGTCCCGCCCAGCCGGCCCAATTGTTCCCGCAAGCGCTCCCCGGTCAACGGCTGGTTTTGCGCCACGGCCAGCGGCATGGCCGACCTGGCTTCCACCAGGTGGCCCGCTTCGTCGCGCGCGATGACGCTCAACGGCGCGCCCGCCTGACCCTGGACTTCAAGATCGATTGGCCGCTGAAAATGAGGCGCCAGGCCGGAAAAGCTTTGGCGCAAGCCGCGGTCCAACCCCGGATCGCTTGTCTTCCAAACTTTGTCGCCGGGATGAATGCGGCTGAAATTAACCTGCCCGAAAAGACGGATGTCCGTCCCGGCCTGACGCGACGTCGCGGGCGAGAGATTGGTCACCCGCCCCCCTTCCTCTTCCTGCTCCGGTTGCCCGGCGTCGAAGACGATGCCGTCACCGGGTTTGAGCGGGGCTTGCAAACGGAGAAAAACACTCCCGGCGCGAATGTCTTCCACCTCACCCAGGAAAACACCGCGCTTCTTGCCGAACCGGGCGTGAACCAGTTTTTGATTATTGACGCCGCCCAACCAACCGGTATGGAGGCCGCGCGAAAAAGCCATCTCCAGTTTGTAGCGTGTCTCCGCGTCCGGCGGCGCAAAACGGCTGTCCAGGGCTTTTCGATAAACCTGAGTGATATTGGCCACGTATTCGGGCGTCTTGAGGCGGCCTTCAATTTTGAGCGAAGCGACGCCGGCCCGCACCAAATCGGGCAGCACCTCCAACCCGGCCAAATCCCGCGGGCTGAGGAGATAGCGGCGGTCGCCCAGCGGAACCAACTGCCCGTCGCTGATCAATTCGTAGGGCATGCGGCAGGCCTGGGCGCATTCGCCACGATTGGCCGAACGGCCGCCCAGCGCCTCGCTGGTCAGGCATTGGCCGGAATAAGCCACGCACAACGCGCCATGCACAAACACCTCCAAGGGCAACGCCACCGCGGAAGTAATCCGCGCAATGTCCTTGATCGAACATTCCCGCGCCAACACCACCCGGCAGCAACCCAGGTCGCGCGCGAACTCCACCCCCGCCGCGCTGGTGACGGTCATTTGCGTGGAGGCATGGATGGGGAAGTCCGGGGAAAGCTGACGGATAAGCCGGCAGACGCCGATGTCCTGCACCAGCGCGGCATCGACGCCGGCGCTGATCAAGGTGCGCAAATATTGTTCCGCCTCCTCCATTTCATCCGCGAAGACCAGGGTGTTAAAGGTGACGTATCCCTTGACGCCCCGGCGGTGGAGAAAATCCAGCAACCGCGGCAGATCGGCCACGGTGAAATTATCCGCCCTCATGCGGGCATTGAAGCGATCCAGGCCAAAGTAGATGGCATCGGCGCCATTCTCGACCGCCGCCCGGGCGCACTCCCAGTCTCCCGCCGGGGCGAGTAATTCAGGACAGAGCGGGGCCAGACGGGGTTGTTCCGCCGCCGGCTGCTGGTCCATTATCGCGTTGATCGCCATGCGAGGTCAGCATACGCATTTTTGGGTCCGTTTCAAACTCGCTTTCGACCCATGCGCCACGCCAGGCGGCTCAATGAGGGCATTGCCACTCGCGACCGGGGAGAGCTTCATGGCGATTGCAAAATAAAGAAGCGCCCGCCCGGACCACCGCTCATGGCGTTGGTGAAATTAAAGCAGCCGGTCGCGTCAAATTGATTGGTCGCTACCGGCGCCCAGTTGCTCAACGGCACGGTAAGATCGGTGGAGGCGAGGACAACGCCCGTGGAATTCATCCTGCCGCCCATGCCGCTGAATCGCAGGGCGCCGCCGGACGCGCACACATGGCCGATGGCCGGCGCGGGCTGAAAGGCGAGATACATCGGGTGCGTGACGGTGGCAAAGTTGGTTTGCACTCCATTGGTGGTGAATTTGTAGATGTTGCCGCTCTGATTGCACGCCACAAACAGATTGCCCGCGCTGTCAAAGGCCAGCCCCATGGGAAGCTCCCCAGAGAGCGAGACAACGACACTTTCGGTTTCAGTCTTGCCCGGCGCAATTTTACAAATTTCGCCCCAATACCAGGGATCCGTCACAAACAAGGCGCCCGCTCCATCAAAGGCAAGACCAAGGGGACGATAAAATGAGCCGAAAGGGATCTGGGCTGCGCCGTTTCTCGCAAATCCATTTATGGTGCCCATGGCGTAATCCGCAACATACAAATTGCCCGCCCGATCAAAGGCCACGCCCTGGCCGTCTGACGCGCCGAGAAAATTAGTCACGGCTGTGCCGTCCGGACTGAATTCAGAGACCCACCCGTAAGCATCCGCCACAAATAAATTACCCGCGTTGTCGAAAGCCAGGCCGCTGGGCCAATATAAACCGGAGGCGAAGGTGCTTTTCGATCCGTCCGGCGCGAATTTGAAAATGACGGTGGCATCGGCCACAAACAGATTGCTTTTACAATCGAAGGCCAGACCGGCAGGAGCATACAAGCCGGTGGCAAAGTCGGTTTTCACCCCGGCTGGCGAGATTTCCACGATGGTGGCTTCGCCTTCATTCGTGCCGTCGTCCGACACAAACAGATTTTGTGCTGGCGCGAGCGGCGGTAACAGCGCGGCGGCCAGGGTGATGGCTAATAATTTAATGTTGGTTTTCATAACTCTATGGCTGCTGATTTTTTGACTGGGTGGGATCATGCTATGGCTTAATCCCTTTTGGTTTGCTCGCATGCACAACTATTGCGCCGCCTCGACAAGTTCGGTTTCAAGCCCGAAGATTAGCGACTTTGCGTACAGTGGCAAGCCTTTGTGCAGCCCGCCGCTTGATTTGGAACTTTAATCCAAGTATTTTCCCAGCATGACGAATTATGCCGCACCTGCTTCATGGCTTTCCCGTCGCAGGTTCATTCTCGCGAGCGCCTCTGCCAGCACCCTGATGGGTCTTCGATCGACAGTCGCCTCGAGCGCGACCCATTCGATGGCCTCAGCCGCAGCCGTCGCCGACCCCTCCGAGCCTGCCGCGAACCCGCTTCCCGCTGTGTGGCAGTCGGACCAACGTTTGATGGCCTTTCGTCGGCGCGTTTTGTCTTTCGATCCAGCCCGCGCCAACACCCGCTGGGCGGATGTGCTGGTAGCCCAAGGCGCGGCGCGTTGCGGCGCCAAACTCCAGGACCAGGCGCTGCGACAATGGGCGATGGCCTGGGCGGACCATCACCTCGCGGCGCCCATCGGACAAAAGCGTGATTCTTACGTCGGCATGCTCGACGCCGGCACGCCGTCGGGCGGCATTTATCTGAGCGACTATTGCGGTGATTGGGGCGCGCCTTTGGCGCTGACGCCACTGTGCCTGCGCAAAGCCAATCCGGCCTACTTGGACGCCATCAGGGTCATCGCGGACCACATCGTGGACAAATCGGTGCGCGCGCCCGACGGCGCCATTTGTCACGCAGCCGGCCTGGGCATTTGGGTGGATACGCTCTACTACACCGCCAGTGTCCTGGCGCACGCTTACGCGGCCACGGGGGTCAAACGTTACGCGGAACAAGCCGTGCGACAGTGCCTGCTGCACGCCCGGCATTTGCGCGACGAACAGAAGGGGCTATTCTACCATGACGTGAACTTGAAGACCGGCGAACGCACCCGCAGTTTCTGGGCGCGTGGCAACGGCTGGATTATCATGTCGCTGGCGGACAGCCTCGGTCTGGTTCCCCGCGAAACCGAAGGCTTCGACCAGGCCCTCTTGATCTACCGTTCATTGGTGGAAGGCTTGTTGAAGTATCAGCATGAATCTGGACTGTGGCGCATCGTGCCGGAGGAACCGTGGGCACATCTCGAAACCAGCGGCACCACCATGATCCTGTGCGGGCTGGTGGGTGGCATTGGCGCCGGATGGATCCCGGAGTCGAACGCGAGCGCGGTGCGGCGCGGCTTTGAGAATCTCGTCACTTGGATCAACGCCGACGGCCAGCTCATGGGCAGCGAGCATCCCGCCGGCGGTGGCGGGTGGGAGGCGCACAAGTTGGCCGGCATGGGTGAGGACAGCTATACGATGGGAGCGTTTCTGCGCCTCATAGCCGACATGAGCCAGGTTAAGCTTTTAAATTAATCGTCGCCATGCGTGTCTTAATCCTTGGTTGCGGCTACGTTGGACTTCCCCTCGGGGCGGAATTGGCGCGGCTGGGGCACGAGGTCTTTGGAGTCACCCGGTCGGGTGGCACGGGCGCGGCTTTGCAGGAACGCGGCGTCCGGCCGCTGGTGGCCGACATCACCCGCCGGGCTGACCTGGATAAACTTCCGCAGCCGTTTGATTGGGTTGTCAATACGGTTGCTTCCAATAAAGGCAGGGTAGAGGAATACCGCCAGGTTTATGTTGAAGGCATGCGCAACATCTTGCAATGGCTGGAGGCGGCGCCGCCGAAGAAATTTGTCTATACCAGCAGCACCAGCGTCTATGGGCAGAACGATGGATCGCTGGTCAGGGAAAGCAGCCCCACCGAACCCCAAAGCGAACTGGCCCGGGTGCTGGTGGTGGCCGAACAATTACTGCTGGAAACCGTCCGCGCCAAAAACTTCCCTGGCATCATCTTGCGCGCCGCCGGCATTTACGGGCCGGGCCGGGGCCATCTGTTTTTGCAGTATCTCAAGGACGAGGCCCGCATCCCCGGGCACGGCGAACGGTTGGTCAACATGATTCATCGGGACGACCTGGCCGCCTGCATCCTGACCGCGTTGAAGAGCGGCCGGCCCGGGGAGATTTACAACGCATGCGATGACGAGCCTGTGCCGCAAATCCATTTTTTCCGCTGGCTGTCCGAGACGCTGGGCAAGAACATGCCGGCGTTCACGCAGGAGGACGAGGCCGCCTCGAGCAAGCGCGCCGTCACCAACAAAAAAGTGAGCAATCGCAAGCTGCGCATGGAGTTGGGTTGCGCCTTGCGCTATCCCACCTTCCGCCAGGGCTACACCGCCGAAATCAAGCGTTTGCAGGACGCCGGGGAACTCTAGCCGCGTTGCAGGACGGCCTCGTGCAGGAAGAGGCTGATCCATTCGCGCGCGGAGAGCCAGTCCTCTTCGGAGCCGCCTTTTAATTGCCACGTGCCGTTGGCCTGTTTGATCAGGGCCGCGTTTCCGAACCGCGCGATCACTTGGTGGCCGCGCGCGTGAGTTTCGTCATGAGTTTTTAATTTCATGACGCCGATCTTAAACCGGCCACTTGGACAAATGCCGTCCAAGGCAAACTTTTCTTAATCCACTTATCCCTCGAATAGTTCGGCCACGGCCATGTCGAAGCCCGGCAGCAGCGCCTCGGCCATGCGCTCTTTTCCGGCCAGGATGCCGCGCAAGGCCAGGCCGTAAGTGGTGCCATGATACAACTCCACGTTGTCGTAGCGCGGATCGACCATCCATAAGCGGGCCAAATTGAAGTCCTCGTAAATCGCTTTTTTGAGCACGGTGTCGGGGTGGTGGTCCTCGGAGTTAATGATCTCGACGGCCAGCCATAGTTTGCCAGTCGCGGCCGTGACCAGCGACAGATCCGGACGGATCATGGTGCCGGGGGAAAGTTGCACGATGGAACGCGGAGCCAGCAGGCGGGCCACGACGTTGCCGGCCAAACCCTCGGCCATGCGCGCGTGCAGTCGGGCGCAGATTATTTCGTGGCGCGGCCCCGGCGGCGAACGCATGAGCGTTTCGCCATGCACAATCTCTTCGTAAGGCAGACTCATGATGCGCGCAACGCCCTCTATTGGAGCAGCTTTCGCAGGAATCGTCCAGTGTGGGATGACTTGTTTTTTGGCCGTTGAACGGGTGCTCGGGATTGCCTTTTGCCGCACAAGCTACTAAAGTGTTTTTATGAAATTGACGGCCATCATATATCCCGACGCGGATACCGACTGGCTTGTGGCGGAGTGTCCAGAAATCGGCACGGCCAGCCAAGGCCACACTGAGGAAGAGGCTCTCGCCAATTTACAAGAGGCCACCGACCTTTACCTCGAATCATTCCCGCAAACCTTGAAAAAGCCAGCCGCGATCCGCACGTTCGAATTGACACATGGCTAAATTGCCCATCGTGTCCGGCGTGGAGGCGGTTAAAGCTTTGCAACGACTCGGATTTTTTGTGGATCGCCAGCGCGGCAGCCATGCCGTCCTCAAGAAAGTAACGCCGCAAGGTGAACGCGGCTGCGTTATCCCGATGCACCGGGAGGTTGCCCTTGGCACTCTGCGGAGCGCCCTCAAAATGGCTGGCGTCTCGTCCGATGAATTCAAGGATGCCCTGTGACTGCGGCTGTTATTGGAGCAGCTTTCGCAGGAATCGTCCAGTGTGGGATGATTTGATTTTGGCCAGGGTTTCCGGGGTGCCCTGGGCTACTACGCGGCCCCCTTGCGCGCCTCCTTCTGGACCGAGATCAATCACCCAATCGGCTTCGGCGATCAATTCCAGGTTGTGCTCGATGACCACGACGGTGTGGCCGGCATCGACCAAGCGCTGCAAAACATCGACCAACCGTTTGACATCAGACGCATGCAAACCGATGGTCGGCTCCTCCAACAGGAAGAGACAGGAACGCGCCCATAAATCATCCGCGCCGCGAAAGCCTGTCAATAAATGCGTCACCAATTTCAATCGTTGCGCCTCCCCGCCGCTCAAGGTCGGGCTGGTCTGGCCCAGCTTGAGATATTCCAGCCCGGTATCGCGCAAGGCGGCCAAGGCGCGCGCCAGTCGGGGGAAGGGAGCAAAGATTTCCAGCGCCTGCGCCACGCTCAAATCCAACACCTGGGCGATGTTGAGGCCATGAAACTGGATGTCCAGCGTCTCCAAGTTGAAGCGGGCACCCTGGCAAGTCTGGCAACCCGTGAAGGCGGGCGGCATGAAACTCATTTCCAGCTTGATGATGCCGGCGCCGAGGCATTCGGGACAGCGGCCCTGGGCGCTGTTGAAGGAGAACCGGCTGGCGGTGTAGCCGCGCAGGCGCGCCTCGGGTGTTTGGGCGAATAATTGCCGGATTTCGTCGAAAAACCCCACATAAGTGGCCGGCACCGAGCGCAACGTGCGCCCGATGGGTGATTGATCAACCTCATAGACGGCGCGCAGGGATTCGGCGCCGGTGACGGTTCCGGTGTCCTCGCTGGCCGCCGCCTTGTCCGGCTTGCGCGCCAGTTTGGCCCGCACCGCCGGCAACAAGGATTCGCGCAGCAAGGTGCTTTTGCCCGAGCCGCTGACGCCTGTTAAACAAATAAAGCGTTGGAGCGGAAAAGCCACGGTCAGATTCTTCAGCGTGTGACGCCGGGCGCCGGAGAGAACCAGGGCCGTGCCTTCCTTTGCGGGAGCGACGGGCCGCCGCTGGCCGCGCGCCGGGTAGGTCTTGTGTTCGCGCAGACAACGGGCGGTGATGGAGTTTTCATGCGCCATCAATTCCTGGAGCGTGCCGGTGGCGACGACTTCCCCACCATGAACACCCGCGCCCGGGCCGAGATCGATGATGTAATCGGCGCGGCGCATGGTTTGTTCGTCGTGCTCGACCACCAGCAGCGAGTTGCCGCGGGCCTTCAAGGCTTCCAGCGCAGCCAGCAATTGTTGATTATCACGCGCGTGCAGGCCGATGGTCGGCTCGTCCAGGATGTAGAGCACGCCACTGAGGTTGGAGCCGAGTTGGGCGGCCAGGCGAATGCGTTGCGCCTCGCCGCCCGAAAGCGTGGTGGCGCCGCGGCCCAATTGCAGATAGCCCAGGCCCACCTCGCGCAGGAACTTCAAGCGCGTGCGGATCTCCGGAAGGATGTCGCGCGCGATTTGCGCCTCGCGCCCGCGCAATCGCAGCCGGTTGGCGTAAGCCAGCGCGGCCTCGACCGAGTCATCGCAAACCTCCACCATCGTCCGGCCTTGGCTGGAGCCTAAGGCTTGCAGGCGGACGGCGCGGGCGATGGGGTTCAAGCGCGCGCCCTGGCAATCGGGGCAGAGTTCGCGTTTGCCCTCCTGCCAATCGAACCAGGATTCCTCGATGTCCTCGGCGCGCGCGCCGCGTTCGACATCGGGCAGGTAGAACAACTCGCCAAAACCGCGGCAGCGCGGGCACCAGCCGCGCGGGGAATTGTAGCTGAACATCTTCGGATCCAGCGGGCCGAAGGAATCCCCGCATTGCGGGCAGGAACGCTCGGTGGAATGGACGGAGACGCGGCGGTCGTTGCCCAGCGCGTAAAGAGTGCCGCGGCCCAGGCGCAACGCTTCGTCGATCATTTCACGCGCGGGCATTTGCTCCGGGCGCGCCCGGCGACCGCCCTTTTCCAGGACGCCCACGACAATCTCCACGTCGTGCTCGCGAAAGCGGTCCAGGCGCATCCTCTTGGAGGTGTCGAACATCTTCCCATCGGCGCGCACTTCGGCATAGCCGTGTTGGGCGGCCCATTGCGCAACCTCGGTGTGAAAGCCTTTGCGGTTCTTGACCACCGGAGCGAGCAGGAGCAGGTCGCCGCGGCGTTTGGTTTCCGCGACCAGGCGCCGCCCGGCTTGATCGCGCGTTTGGGCCTGGACGGGCAGATCGCAACGCGGGCAAAACTGGGTGCCCACGCGCGCAAAGAGCAGGCGCAGAAAATGATAAATCTCCGTCACGGTGGCGACGGTGCTTTTGCCGCCTCCGCGCGAGTGGCGCTGCTCGATGCTCACGGCCGGGGGAATGCCGGTGATCAAATCGACCTCCGGGCGCGGCAATTGCTGGATGAATTGGCGGGCGTAGAGGTTCATGGAATCGAGGAAGCGCCGCTGGCCTTCCGCGAAGAGCAAATCAAACGCCAGCGTGCTCTTGCCCGAACCACTGACGCCGGTGACCACGACGAACTGATTGCGCGGGATGTCCAGCGAGATGTTCTTTAGATTATGCTCGCGCGCGCCCTGAATGGCGATGACCTCCCTTTCCATCTTCGTGTCGGTTGAATTGAGCACACCTCATTATCGCCGAGCGGCGGCACGGCGCAAGGTCGCGGCGCTTCCGCGTTGATTTGCATTCCCTTGTGATGCATTGTTGGTACAGCAAACTTGTTCTAAAAACATGAAGAGCCATTTTACAGCAGTTGTCAAACAGGACAATGATTGGTGGATTGGCTGGGTGCAGGAGATTCCCGGCGTCAATTCCCAGGGCAAAACTCGCGCCGAGCTTCTGAAAAACTTGCGCTCCGCATTAAAGGAGGCATTGGAGCTTAATCGCGAGGATGCCCTCGCCGCCGCGCAGGAAGGTTACCAGGAAGAAGCCATCGTTCTGTGAAACGGCGGGAACTGATCCGCCATCTTGCCGCTCACGGATGCGTTCTCATCCGCGAGGGCAGCGACCACTCGTGGTGGGGCAATCCGGCTTCACATCGGCGCTCCCGATACCAAGGTGCAATGCACGAAGAAGCCGGAGACATGGAACTGGCCTCTGGCCGAGCCTATTGCGCTTGAGGTTCCTGCACCGGCTATTGACTGGATTCCAACCGACACGCTGGCGCCTCCCGACCACCCTTGCAAGGCAATCTAGACACGATCCGGTTTATTCCATTCGGTTACCAAGTTTCGCATCTCAATGCTCCCCGGTCACGGCAACCAGCCTCAATCAAGAAGCGTGTGTACCGCAGACCCGCTATTCGAAAATGACATCTGGTTCGTTGAAAGACGAGTTATGGGTGGTCCGCCGTCGGCGGTTGTGACGTTTGGTGAAGTGATAGTTCACTCCTGCCCGAAATCGCACCTGATTCACTTTAACTCCTCTAAAATAGAATCAAGTGCCCCATCAACGCCTAAAGCTCGTCTCTTAGCGGTTCGGAAAAGTTCTTCCATCAGCGGGAAAACATCATTTGCCAAATCTGATTCCACGTCAACGAATTTATGTCGAAGCTCGCTATCGCTTATGGATTCCAGTGTGGTGCCGTCTTTATCCAAAATCGCAATCCAATAATCTTCAACGCCATCGTGGAACTGTCTCTGAACACGAATAACCCAATGCGACAGTATAGTCTGGAACTCCTCATCGTTGGCCGTCTTTTCCCAGTTCAAATTACCTGCTTTTGTCTTTAGGAAGATTTTTTGCATCAATTGAATTAATTTTACTTCTGTCATATATGGATCCTAAGAGTTTTTGACAGATGCAGCGATTTCCTGCACCTTGCCAATTTGGCTTATAACTATGCTGGTAAATTTGGTTCCGTTAGGCTCACGTTTGGCAAAAACGGCCTTTTCAATCTGCAATTCGATGGTTTTGAATTGCTCAACGGCACTCTGAATGACTACCTGTTGCTCGTCGGTGATTCCAACCGAAGCCCCCTTCAATTCAACAAGTAATCTCCGTAATCGGGAATGATACTCAAGAGCGTTCTCCCACTCCTTTTTCCTATGCATCCGGATTATTTGCTCCATTACCTCTATTGCAGATGAAAAATTGGCAAGCGTCCCTTGCCGCAGAATTTTTTCAGTGGCCTTTTTCGCGGCGATTTCAGCTTGCTGCGACGCCTTTTTCGCTGTGGTAACGCTTCTTATTGAGGAATGAGTGGCAGAGGAATATGAATTCAAATTCTTTTTCCCATTCCTCTGCCAGTTATTCCTCTGCCGAAGATTCCCTTGCCTTGTCCTCCTTTGCTTTGGTTGCGGCTGCCGCCCTGCGCCTTGTGTGCGTTTTTGCGGCATTCCTCATGCCCCGGCAGTTTGCATGTTCTGGTGGGTTGCCCTCGTTGGCCCGTCTCTTTGCCGTCTCATTGCCCTTGCGTCTCTGCGCCATTCCGTCCTAGGTCGGGAAAATTCCGTGTCGGGAAAATTCCGTTGGACTCGCGCGGCTCAGGGATTATATTGAGCGCAGTCATGACTACAACAAGTGGAACCATCGGCACGATTCTGCACCATAAAGGAGCAGCCGTGTGGACCATTTCGCCCGACGCAACTGTGTTCGAGGCGATCCAACTCCTGGCCCGGAAAAATGTCGGCGCCCTGCCGGTTGTCGAAGGCGATAAATTGGTGGGCATCTTCTCCGAGCGGGATTACACGCGCAAGGTGGCGCTGGAAGGCAAAACCTCGCACGTCACGAAAGTGCGGGACATATTGACTACCAACGTCGCCACCATCACTCCGCAGGACACGGTGGAGGATGCCATGCGCATCATGACCGAGAAGCACATCCGCCACCTGCCCGTCATGGAGGGTGACCGAATGGTCGGGTTTGTCTCCATCGGCGACATGGTCAATTGGATCATCTCCGCCCAAAGCGCGACCATCGACCAGATGGAAGCCTACCTATCCGGCCGATAATTCAAAATCGCTTTCAGGGCACGATGTTCAAATCCGTCACGGCCCCGAGCGAGGCGGAAGTGACGGCGCTGGCGTACTTGGCCAGGACGCCCCGGGTATAGCGTGGTTTGGCCGGCTTCAGGGCTTGGCGCCGCGCTTTCAGTTCCGCAATGGAGACGGCCAGCGTTATGGCGCGCTTTTCAGCGTCAATCACAATTTTATCGCCGTTCTTGACCAGCGCCAGCAGGCCGCCGACATAGGCCTCGGGGGTAATGTGGCCGACGACAAAGCCGTGCGTGCCGCCGGAAAAACGCCCGTCGGTGATCAGGGCCACGTCCTTGCCCAGGCCTTTGCCGGCGATGGCGCTGGTGGGGGCGAGCATTTCGCGCATGCCCGGCCCGCCTTTGGGGCCTTCAAAACGGATGACCACGACGTCGCCCGCCTTGATGGTTCCGTCAAGAATTTTTTCCAGCGCCTGCTCCTCGGAATTGAAGACCCGCGCGCGGCCCTCGAAGCGCAAGCCTTCCTTGCCGGTGATTTTGGCCACGGCCCCTTCCGAGGCGAGGTTGCCGTAAAGAATGACCAGATGGCTGTCTTTTTTGATCGGATTATCCAGCGGACGGATGATCTCCTGCGCGGCTGGATAGGGTCGGACGGCGGCGAGGTTTTCGGCCAGCGTTTTGCCGGTGACGGTCAGGCAATCGCCGTGCAACAGGCCCGCGTCGAGCAAGGTCTTCATCATCGGCTGAATCCCGCCAATGGCCACCAATTCGGACATGAGATGGCGTCCGCTGGGTTTCAAATCGGCCAGCACGGGCACGCGGCGGCCTATTTTGGTGAAGTCGTCCAAGGTCAGTTTCACTGCGGCCGCGTGGGCGATGGCCAGGAGGTGCAAGACGGAGTTGGTCGAGCCGCCTAGGGCGATGACGACGGTGATGGCGTTTTCAAAAGCCTTGCGCGTCATGATGTCGAGAGGCCGCAGGCCGCGTTTGAGCAAATGGACCACGGCGGCTCCGGCGCGCTGGCAATCATCCTTCTTGGCCTTGGAGATGGCGTTTTGGGCCGAACTATTGGGCAGGCTCATGCCCAAAGCCTCGATGGCGCTGGCCATGGTGTTGGCGGTGTACATGCCGCCGCAGGAGCCGGGTCCGGGAATGGCGCAGGCTTCGATTTGTTGCAATTGGGCGTCGTTAATTTTCTTGTTGGCGTGCGCGCCCACAGCCTCGAAGACGGAGACAACGTCCAGTTTGCGCGTGTCGCCGGTGATGCATCCGGGCAGGATCGTTCCGCCGTAAACGAAGACGGCGGGCCGGTTGAGCCGCGCCATGGCGATCAGGGCGCCAGGCATATTTTTGTCGCACCCGCCGATGGCCACGAAGCCGTCCATTCCCTCGCAGCCGACGACCGTTTCGATGGAATCGGCAATGACTTCGCGGGAAACCAGCGAATACTTCATGCCTTCCGAGCCCATGGAGATGCCGTCGGAGACCGTGATGGTGTTGAAAATGATGGCCTTGCCGCCGGCGCGATTGGCGCCCGCCTCGGCCTCGCGGGCCAATTGGTCGATGTGCGCGTTGCAGGGCGTGACCATGCTCCAGGTGGAAGCGATGCCGATGACGGGCTTTTTGAAATCGTCCTTTTTGAAGCCGACGGCGTAAAGCATGGCGCGGCTGGGGGCCCGATGCGCGCCGTCCAAAACAATGCTGGAGTAGCGGCGAAGGCCGGCGCTGTTGGAGCCGGCGGATTTTGCATTTTTCATTTTCATGAGCGAAAAGCGCGTCTGGCAAACGAGCCGGTTGGGCGCAAGAGCCGGGCTAGATTTTCACCTTGAACTCCTCGCCCTTCTTGAGCGAATGAGCGAAGGCGGCCATCAAGCGCGGGATGAGCGCGAGGTCTTTCAAACTGACGATCTCCACGGGCGAGTGCATGTAACGGTTGGGCAGGCTGATGAGCGCGCTGGGGATGCCGCCGCGCGTCCAGAAAATCACGTCGGTGTCGGTGCCGCTGGTGTTGGAGGAAGCTTCGTGCTGGAGCTTGATCTTTTGCGCCTTGGCCACGGCTTCCAGGCGTTCAACCACCTGGGGATGGTTGCAACCGCCGTGGGTCAGGGTAGGGCCTTTGCCCACCTTGATGTCGCCATGCTGCTGCTGGTTGACGGTGGGATAATCGGTCGCATGCGTGACATCAACCACCAAGGCGACATCCGGCTTGAGCGAGTAGGCGATTTGACGGGCGCCAAACAAACCCACTTCTTCCATGATGTTGGACACGGCCAGGATTTCCGGGTTGAGCTGCTTTCTTTCCCCGCTCAATTGCCGCAGGGCCTCGGCCACGGCAAAGGTGCCGACGCGATTGTCAAAGGCACGGGCGACGGCCAGGTCGCCGCGTAAGAGATCGAAGGAATCGCTCAAGGTGATGGGATCGCCCACGCGAATCAGGCGTTCGGCTTCCTTGCGGGTCTGGACCCCGATATCGACGAACAAATCCTCCATTTTCGGCAATTTTCGGTCGGGGTCGCTCTTGGCCAGATGGGGGGCGACGTTGCCGACGACGCCTTTGACGGGGCCGTTCTTGCTGTGAATGACGACGCGTTGGGCCTTGGTAATAGCGGGATCGATGCCGCCCATTTTGCGGACATAAATGAAGCCCTGCTTGTTGATGAAATTGACGACCATCGAGATTTCGTCGGCGTGCGCGGCCAGCATGAGGCGCGGGGAGCCGCCTTTGTTCAGGACGGCCACGGTGTTGCCGTAGGCGTCGCTGAAGGTTTCGTCGGCGAAGGGGGCGACGTAATCGAGCCAGACGCGCTGGCCGCGGGCTTCATGGCCGGACGGGCTGGGAGTGTTGACAAGCTGTTCCAGGAATTGAACTGATTGTTCGCGCATTGGGGTAAATCTAACGTGGCGCCATTTCATTGTCGATACCTGCGTTTCCCACTCGAGAGCGCCTTTTGAAAAAAGTGAAACTATGTGAAACTATCATGGACAAGAAAGGATGAAGGAGGATGCGCGACTGGGTGCGACTGGTTTGACCGGGTGCGACTGGTTTGACCGGCAAAATTTGCCTCTTTTGGACTTGCCAGGTGGCTAAAGGATGAAGGGTAACGCCTAACCCGTCCGCGACCGGCCTTCCCGCCTTTCCGCCTTGGCGGTTTTGAGGTCCGCAAAATGTCAAAGAACACAGACGCGTGAGCGCCACACAATGGCACTATACCATCGTTTGATGGGACCGAAATAGGAATTACTAAACACCTTTTTTTGCGCCGAGGCGCTTTTCCCGCCAATCGGGCGAAAGTATGGGGTTGCATTGCCTGCTCTGAGCGTTACGATGCGCAATTAAATATTTTCTAACTCACATATGCCGACGCCGACAAAAAGCCGTCGAACGGTAATCGCTCGGAGGTATCGCAAATGCCCCATCGACTGTCCCAGATATTTCGATACCGAGATTGCAAATCTGAGCGACTTCTTCGCAGTGTTTCACTCATTACTCGAGCCAGGAAAGATTTTCTGGTTCAGAGGCCATTCAGATTTTGCCTACAGATTGGCACCTTCTGCATTGCGATACGATTTGACAGAGGAACGCGAGCGAGCGCTGGGTCTCGTCGCGGAAATGAAGCGCTTTCTCGGCATGAAGTTACAGCGCCCACCGGAATCCTACGACCATCTGGGCTGGATGCAGGTTGCGCAGCACTACGGGCTTCCCACGCGATTGCTCGATTGGACTCAGAATGCCGCAGTTGCTCTCTTCTTCGCCTGTTGCAGTAATCCAGACCGAGACGGACTGGTGGTGATTCTGAATCCCACCGAGCTGAATCAGCGTGTGAATCCTAAACTACCTCGCATTCTGGTGTACGAACGAGATTCCCCCATAATCGAACCTTTTTTCGACTTGGGACCTCGAATCAATCCACGAGGAAAACGCACCATCGCTCTAAACCCCACTTGGAATACTGAGCGCATTGCGATGCAGCAAGGCTGTTTTACTCTTCATGGATCGCGAAGATTCGAATTGGATAAAACGCAAGCCACCTCGCTCCTTTATGTTCCGATCCTGCGCGAGCGCAAGGAATCACTGTTGTATGAACTGGAGCGGGTTGGGATCGGCGAAATGTTCATCTTCCCAGAGGCGGAGCATGTGTGCAGCCATCTGAGGCGAACGGCTAAACTCTAAAGATTATGGCAGATCATATTCCTTTCATTACAAGTCAGGATGCATGCAACCTAGTGAACAGACACTATTCGGATTCGGATTACGCGCGGGTTCAGTTGGATCGAGCAGATTCACTCGCGCGACAACTCCCGAGGTCTGTCAAACTCTGGCTCGACCCGAGCATTGAAGGTCTCGATGATCTGACGTCGCGGCGATCAACAGAAGGCCGACCGAATTCGTGGTTTGAATTCATGAAGAACATTCCCGGGTTTGAGGCAGTTGGGAACCCGGATTTTCAGACGAATCCAACCCCCGCTGTGGTGAGCCAGTTCGTGTCGGCGGTAATGGAACTTTGTGTTAAACACAGACCTGCTTGGATTACCGTGCCGCAACTTCCCAGGACGAGCGACAGTTCGCGGAACCGTATCAACAGGCTGCTGGCCAAGTCAACTGGTGAATGGAAGATCTCACACAACTTTTCTGGTCGTTTCATCCTCCCCCTTATATTCACCAATCAAGTGCAGGTGAATGGGAAAACGCAAAGAAATCCCCAGGTGAAACAAGCAGGCCGGTGTTATCACGAAGCTCAAGCTGATGGTTTTTGGGCCGTGGACAAATCTTTGGACGACGAAAGCGGCTCGAAAACACTTCGAAATACGCGTGTTCCAGCCATCGTGGCGTTGCATCAAGAACTTAACGATGAAATCCCGTCCAAAATCAAAATTGCCGGTCCTTATTGGGGGGTGAATCTTTTGCTTTGGGCCAGAGGTCTCGTCGATTATCCAGCGATTGGAGTGGGCAATGCTTATCAATATTTTCTGCCTGGAGGTCACGCCAAATTACCAGCCACCCATTTGGCCATTCCGGCTCTGCGGCGGCGCGTTAAGATTGCTCGCCTAGAACACTGGCTGGCCTCAGCAGTGATTACCATCGGCCAAACACATCCCTCTTGGGCGGAATTAGAGCAAATGCGTAGACAGCTTAGTTTGCTTAGTAGCTCAGACCAAGCTCGAGAACAAGTCGCCAAATTTTACAAAGCGTGGTTTGCCTTGCTTGACGCGACGCCGCGCGCTGGTCGCCCCTTGGCTCTATTCCAAGATCTGTCAGGTGCCTTCGCGCTCGGCAGATCTCTCCCTGAATTCAAGGACGAAGGAACCGCTCGGAGGCCAGAGTCCGTGGTCGAACCCTTAATGCTCAATTGCCTTTAGGAACGGTTCTCCAGAACTTTTCAACGCAGCAGAATTGAAAAACCGCATTCCCAGCAGATACACGGCGCGAGCGGATTAGCATCTCGCATGATATCGGCGTGACTGCAAGCAGGCCAACACCCCGCTTACAAAAGTCTTCACGTCGGGCTGATCCTGCCATTCGGGCTGCCAAGTCCTTTGGTAAACCCACGTAAGATTCATCCGCAAAACCCAGATTATTCTGCGCTTGCAACATTGCCTCACCGACGCGCTTCAGCTTAAGCTCAATTGCAATCAGCCTTTTCTGTAATGGCATCCATCCGTTCACCTTTTGGAGTCGATTTCCTTTTCGAATGACGAATTTGTCTTCCATCAACTTTTGTGCTTCTTCAACCACGACCTCTTCGGGCAACGTTGGGGCACACGCTTCGATTATCTGGCGCATCGTCATGAACTCGTCTGCATCAACATCCGGAATTTGCAGCAGCAATGCGGCACGAGTCATTGACGTGACAGGTTGCCTTTGTCCTAGCCTAAGACGCCGCGCCACGTTTCGTTTCCTGAAGCTCAATCCGACCAAATCGCAAAGCCCCCAAGGGGAAATGAATTCCGCCTTGACAATGAGGCTCAGCGATTCCATCCACCGCTTCACCGGCCCCGTCATTTCTGCTTCGGAATTAAACATATCATTCCAAACAATGTGACGAGAAAGGCTGCATTACAATTCTGGAGGCTGTATACACAGGCCCCCATTAAAATGCCACACAATTCTGACAAATGCCCAAAAAAAAGGCAAACAGAATCAGGCTTCAGCACAATCAGGGATGATTAAATAGCTGAACAAGCGTGCCTTCGATCATCGCTCGGGCTGACAGGATCCGCCGCTGCTCGGCGCGTTCAAGACCAAAGCGTCACCCTTTAAAATTATGACACTTTTGCAATTTGTCGATCTCGGCAACCAGCGGACGGCGGTAACGCGGCATCATAAAAACGCTAAAAAACATTTGACCCGCAAGCGGTTCCGGGGTATGAATGCTCGCGTGATGGAAAATTTGAACCTGGGACTGTTGCTGGGCGCGCTGCTTCTACGCCGCGCGGCGGTCGAGGTTTAATTTTCGCTCAACAGAATTTTCAAACCCCATCGCCGGAAACGGCGGTGGGGTTTTTGGTCTTTACAGGACATATTATGAAAAACAATCGGATCATCTTTTTTGACACAACGTTGCGCGACGGCGAGCAATGCCCCGGCGCTTCCATGAACTTGCGCGAAAAGCTCGAGGTCGCCCGCCAATTGGCCCGCCTGCGCGTCGATGTCATCGAGGCCGGCTTTCCCGTCATCAGCGATGGCGATTTCGCCGCCGTCCGCGCCATCTCGCGCGAGATCAAAGGCCCGGTCATCTGCGGCCTGGCTCGCTGCGTCCCTGGCGACATTGACGCCGCCGGCGAGGCCCTCAAACCGGCGGGCAAGCGCGGGCGCATCCATGTCTTTTTGGCCACGTCCAAGATTCACCGCGAGTTCAAATTGAACAAGGCGCGGGATGAAATTATCCGCCTGGCGGTGGAAGGGGTGCAGACGCGCCAAAGGGATGGTCGAGGATGTCGAATTCTCACCCGAGGACGGGTCGCGCACGGAACCCGACTTTTTGGTGCAGGTCTGCCGCGCGGTGGTGGCGGCGGGCGCCACGACGGTCAACATCCCGGACACGGTGGGCTGGGCCGTGCCGGACCAATACGGGGCGTTGATCCAGCGCCTTTACGATGCGGTGCCCGAATTCCAGACCGGCAAGTCCGTCATCAGCGTGCATTGCCACAACGATTTGGGTTTGGCGGTGGCCAATTCGCTGGCCGCGCTCAAGCACGGCGCGCGGCAAGTCGAATGCACCGTCAACGGCATCGGCGAGCGGGCCGGCAACGCGGCCCTGGAGGAGATTCGTCATGGCCATGAAGACGCGCGGGGATTTTTACAGCGGGTTGGAATGCGGCTTGAACACGCGCGAAATCGTCAAATCCTCGCGCCTGGTGGCGCGCATGAGCGGGCTGATGGTGCAGCGCAGCAAAGCCATCGTGGGCGAAAACGCCTTCGCCCATTCCGCCGGCATCCACCAGGACGGCATCTTGAAAAAGCGCGAAACCTACGAAATCATGGACCCGCTGACCGTCGGCTGGGGCGGGACCGAATTGCCCTTGACCAAGCACAGCGGACGGGCCGCGGTGGCCATGCGCTTGAAGCAGTTGGGCTTCAAAATGGACGAGGCGGACGTCGCGGCCATCTTCGCCCGCTTCAAGGAGATTGGAGACAAGAAGAAATTTGTCTATGACGACGACCTCTCCGCGCTGGTGGAGGGCCAGATCACCGAGGTGACCGAAACGTGGTCGCTGGATTACATTCACGTTTCCAGCGGCAACCGCGCCGTGCCCACCGCCACCGTGCGGTTGCAACAGCTCGCCGCCAAGAAACCCCTGTTCGTGCAGGACGCCGGCATCGGCGATGGCCCGGTTGATGCGGCCTTGAAGGCCATCGACCGGCTGACCAGCACGCACGGCAAGTTGCTGGATTACTCCTTGCGCGCGGTCTCGCAGGGCAAGGACGCCTTGGGCGAGGTAACGCTGAAGGTTGATTTTGGCGGCGGCAAACTGGTCACGGGCAAAGGCGCCAGCACCGATGTCATTGAAGCCAGCGCGCGCGCCTATTTGAACGCCGTCAACCGTTACCTGGGCAAATCCAACGGCCACCCCGCCACTGGGGCGGAAGTGCCGTAGGGCTGTTTCTTAATCTCAATCCTACTCTTACTCTTAATCTTAATCTCTGAGGATTAAGAGCAGGATTAGGATTAAGATTAAGATGAGGAGGGGAACGGAAAAGCTCGCTTTGGGGGCGCGGCTGGCGTTTACTGCGCGGCGATGGATGCCGCCGAAAAGTCCTGGCTGGAGTTGCTTAAACGCACCTTCGGCTTCACTTCGTTTCGCCCCTTGCAACGCGAAATTATTGGCGACACGCTCGCCGGCAAGGATGTCTTCGCCTTGCTGCCCACGGGCGGGGGCAAATCGCTCTGTTTTCAATTGCCGGCCTTGCTTCGCCCGGGGCTGACGGTGGTGGTTTCGCCCTTGATCGCGCTGATGAAAGACCAGGTCGATGCCCTCCAAGCGGCCGGCGTGGCGGCCACTTTCCTCAATTCGACCCTCCAGTCCGCCGCCTCCCGGCAACGACTGCGCGGTTTGCATCAAAACGAATATCGCCTGCTCTACGTCGCGCCGGAGCGCCTGATGCTGTCGGGCTTTCTGAGCGATTTGCAACAGTGGAACGTCAACCTGATCGCCGTCGATGAGGCGCACTGCATTAGTGAGTGGGGCCACGATTTCCGGCCGGAATATCGTCAATTGGCCGAGTTGCGCCCGCTCTTGCCGAAAGCGCCGATGATGGCCCTGACGGCCACTGCCACCGAGCGCGTGCGGGCCGACATCGTCAAGTTGCTGCAGTTGCGCGAGCCAAGTTGCTTTGTGGCCAGCTTCAACCGGCCAAATCTCAGCTATCGCGTGGTGGCCAAAGCCAAGCCCGCAGCCCAGGTGCTGGCGTTCCTGCGCGCGCATCAGCGCGACAGCGGCATTGTTTATTGCCAGAGCCGCAAAGGCGCCGAGCGCCTGGCCCTGCAACTGGCCCAACACGGAATTCCGGCCAAGCCGTATCACGCCGGGTTGACGGCCGGGGAGCGCAACGAGAACCAGGACCTTTTCCTGCGCGATGAAGTGCGGGTGATTTGCGCGACCATCGCCTTCGGCATGGGCATCAACAAACCCAACGTCCGTTTCGTCATTCATTACGATCTGCCCAAAAACATCGAAGGCTATTACCAGGAAACGGGACGCGCCGGGCGGGACGGTCTGCCCGGCGAATGCCTGTTGTTGTTCAGCGCCGGGGACGTTGTCAAACAACAAGGTTTCATCGAGGAAAAATCGCCGGGCGAACAATTGCTGGCCCGCGCACAACTGCGCCAAATCGTCCAATACGCCGAGTCGGGCGGATGCCGCCGGGCTGAACTGCTGCGCTATTTCGGGGAAACTTACCCTTCGGACAATTGCGGCGGCTGCGACAATTGCCTCGCCCCGCGCGCGACTTTCGACGGCACCCTGGCGGCGCAAAAGCTGTTGTCGTGCGTTTTTCGCATTCGGCAGCGAAGCCAGTTTGGCATGGGGCTGAACCACGTCGTGGAAGTGCTGACCGGCGCCGACACGGACAAAATCCGAAGCTGGGGGCATGAGCAACTTTCCACCTACGGCATTGGCCGCGAGCACAGCCGGGGGGCCTGGCAGGCCATTGGGCGCGAATTGGTGCGCATCGGCTATCTGCGGCAAGCGCCGGGAAAATACAGCACCCTGGAGCTGACCGGGGAGGGGCTTGAGGCCTTGCGCGAGCGCAAGAAGATAGTATTGACCAAGCCCATGGCGGCCCCGGCGGCCGCGCCGGATAGAACGCCGCGCGCCGGAGCCATCGGCTGCGACGAGGAACTATTCGAGCGGCTGCGGCAGTTGCGCAAGACGCTGGCAGACGAGCGCTTGGTGCCAGCCTACATCGTCTTTTCCGACGTGGCGTTGCGCCAGATGGCGCGCTTTTACCCGGCCAGTGACGACGATTTTTCGCGCATCAGCGGGGTGGGGGAGAAAAAATTGGCGGAATACGGCGCCGCCTTTTTAGCCGAGATCGCCGCGCACCTGCAAACCCATCCCCGCCAGATTTTCGCTGAAGATTTCTGATGTTTGCTCTTAATCTTAATCCTAATCTTAATCCCCTCCTCCCCTTCCTGAGGGCGGGGGCAGGATTAAGATTATGAGTAGGATTAGGAGGAAGAGGAAGACGGGAAGCGGCGCTCCCTTGAACCGAGGCGCATTTTCGGGCATATTTGAACATGGGAATGGTGCGCGAGATTTCACACATGCTGGCGGCGCTGGTTAACAATGCCTCCGAATTCAAACGCCGATGGAACCAGATTATGCCCCCGCCGACGGCGGCCAACGGCCTGCAAGGGCGCTGGGAAGGCGAGTGGATGAGCGAAGCCAACGGCCATCGGGGCGCGTTGCGTTGCGTGCTGGCCCGGAGCGAGGCTGGCGATTATGAAGCGACGTTTCACGCGGTCTATGCCTCGATGTTGCGCGTGTGCTACACGGTGCCGTTGCGCGGAAAGTGGAGCGAAGGCAAACTGAAGCTGGAGGGCGACGCGGATATCGGGCCGCTGGCTGGCGGCCTATACCATTACCAAGGCGAAGCCGGGGAAAAGGAGTTCACATGCCTGTATAGTTGCAAATACGACCACGGCACCTTCCGCATGAGGCCCGCATAAACTCTTTTGAGCCTTATAGCTCCCGAATCCAGATATTGCGGAACCGGACGGAGGTTTTGTGATCCTGCAAGACCAGCGGCAGCTTGAGCGGATGAGCTTCGTATTTGGTTGGTTTTGGAGCAGTCGGACCTTTGATCTCGACGTTGTCCTGCACCAGGACTCCGTTTTGCAGCACAGTCATGGTGCCCGCCTTCAATAACTTGCCATTCTCATCGAAGCGGGGCGCGTGGAAGATGACGTCGTAGGTTTGCCATTCGCCGGGTTTGCGGGAGACGTTGACCAAGGGAGGATATTGATTATACACGGCCCCGGCCTGGCCATCGAAGTAGGTCTTGTTCTGGTAGGAGTCCAGGACCTGGAGTTCGTAACGTCCTTGGAAGATGACGCCGCTGTTGCCGCGATTTTGGCCGTCGCCCTTTACAACCGCGGGTGTCGCCCACTCGACATGGAGTTGGCAATCCCCAAAAGGCCTTTTCGTGGAGATGCTGCCGGTGCCGTTGACCGTTGCCACGCCGTCTTTGATGTCCCAGACCGCTGGGCGTCCCTTGTTGCCCTGCCATTGCGACAAATCAGTGCCGTCAAAGAGCACAATGGCGTCCGCCGGAGGCGGTCCAGCGTTGACAACGCGAGGTTCTTCTTCTGCCCGGCTGGCCAGGGCAAGGCCGATAAAAGGCAAGACCAACAAGGTTTTCAAAAGCGAGGGTTCAAATTTCATGGCTCTTGAAATATCAGAATACGCGCCATTGTCCAATGAAGAATTTGGCCATTCGATTCCTCAAAGGCAATAAGTGGGCGGCGCGGCAGCGCCGGCCCTACCACGGTTGCGTTTTCACTCGCGTAGGCGCGCTGGGTAATCGCCGCGGGCGATGAGGTGGCGGATGCTCTCGGCCACGCGGGGATGGTCTTGACGGTAGGTGACGCCAAACCAATGACTGTCGGTGCGCAACACTTTCACCCGCGCCTGGCCGGATTCCAGCATCGCGTTGACTACGCTGGGAATGTCAGTACTCGGCTTTTGCGTCCTGGCCGCTCTTTTGCAAGAACTCCGCGAATTGCGCGCGCAGGACCGGGAAAATCGTCGGCGTGAAACCCCAGCAGTTCATCGAAACCGTCTCATCGCCTGTTAACCTCGTGACTTGGCCGGCGGGGTCGGTGTTTTTTACGCCTGCGCCGTCGCGTTCGATGTGGGTTAGCTCGACGACGGATTTCAAATAGGCGTCGGGGGTGGTCTCACACACGCCGCGGGCGACGCTGCCGAATTCGGAGAGGGTGTGGCGCAAAACGAAACCGGCCATGGCGTAGTCTTCGCCACCGGCTGACAGATGCTCGGCTAGGAGACGGAAGGACTGCGCGCCGTAGAAATCGTCGGCGTTAATGACGGCGAAGGGCTCTTTGAGGACGCTTTGGCCCGCCATGAGAGCCTGGGCGGTGCCCCAGGGCTTGGTGCGGTTGGGGGGCACGGAGAATCCGGGCGGCAGATCGCCCAGTTCCTGGAAAACGTAATGCACCGGCAGGCTTTTCTCGAAACGCTGGCCGACGATTTCGCGGAAGGGTTGTTCCAGATCGCGGCGGATGACAAAGACGAGCTTGGCGAAGCCTGCGCGCAGGGCGTCGAAGACCGAGTAATCGATGATGGTTTCACCGGCGGGGCCGACGCGGTCCATCTGTTTCAGGCCGCCGTAACGGCTGCCCATGCCGGCGGCCAGGACTAGCAAAGAAGGTTTGATCATTAAATTCCGCCGGGATATTGGGCCGGGCCGGGCCGAATAATCAATTCCCATTTTGCCAGGAAGCAGGTATGCTTGGGGCGTTTGAAACCAGAGGTGATGCACGACAAACAGAGCGAACCCGACCACCGCAAATTGCGGATCGACAAAGTGGGGGTGCGCGGCTTGCGCTACCCCATTCAAATCCGCGACAAGGAGCGGATGCTGCAAAACACCATTGCCACAATTGGCCTGTTCGTCGATCTGCCCCATGAATTCAAAGGCACGCACATGAGCCGGTTCATTGAGGTGCTCAATTCGCACGGGCATGTCGTCCACGTGGAGAACATCACGGACATTCTATACGCCATGCAGGCCAAGCTGAAATCGGCGGTGTCGCATCTGGAGATGGAGTTTCCGTTTTTTTTGGTGAAGAAGGCGCCGGTCTCGGGTTTGGAGAGCGTGATGGATTACACGGCGCGGTTTGACGCGACGGCGCGGGGGAAGAAGATCGATTTTGTTTTGACGGTCAAGACTGGGGTGACGACGCTGTGCCCGTGCTCCAAGGCCATCAGCCGGCACGGCGCGCACAACCAGCGTGGGCTGGTGACGGTGCAACTGCGCTCGCGCAAGGCGATCTGGATCGAGGATGTAATCGCGCTGGTGGAAAGCTCGGCGAGTTCGGAATTGTATTCGTTGTTGAAACGGCGGGACGAAAAGGCGGTGACGGAGCGGGCCTACGAGAACCCGGTTTTTGTGGAGGACCTGGTGCGCAACGTGGCGGTCAAGCTCAACGCCCACCGGGACGTGACCTGGTACAAGGTGGAGGCGGAGAATTTCGAAAGCATCCACCACCACAACGCCTACGCCTCGATTGAGAAGGGTTGAAAATAAGCGAAAGTATAAGTTGCGGATTTTCATTTCTTTGGTACAGTCACCCACCCCCGAAAAGCCGGGGATTTTGAGGCATGGCCATCTGAAGGGGATGGCATCTATTAATGAATTTTGTGAGTGAAAGCGACCAGACAATGAAAAAGAATACTGCATCGCCAAGCCGGCCCGCAAAGGCCAGGCCGGCGACGTCCGCGTCGATCTTAGGACACGGCGCCGCAATGGTTGCCAACACCAGCGGCAAGCCCAAGATCAAGGCGCAGTGGGCCAAGTATTACCGCCATCTGATGGAGTTGCGGGAACGCCTGGTTCATCAAATGAGCGGGCTGGCCAAGGAATCCGCCGAAGAATTGTCCAATTACAGCCTTCACATGGCCGACTCCGGCACGGATAATTTCGACCGCGATTTCGCCTTGAGCCTGCTTTCCTCCGATCAGGACGCCATTTACGAAATCGAAGAGGCCCTAAAACGCATTGAAAAGGGCACCTATGGAATCTGCGAATTGACGGAAAAACCGATTCCGGCCCCGCGGCTGGACGCGATCCCCTGGACGCGTTTCACCGTCGAAGCGCAAAGCCAGTTGGAAAAAGAGGGCGTGCTGCGCCAGCGGCGTTTGGGCCAGTTGGGCAGCGTCGATACCACCGGCGGGGTGGATCAGGACGAAGAGGAAGAGACGGAAGAAAAGCCCGCCAAAGAGAAAGAATAACATGGCCCGCGAAATCATCACCATCGAATGCACCGAAGCGCGCAAGGAGGGCAAATCGCCCTCCCGCTACACCACGACACGGAACAAGAAGCTCAAGACGGAGAAGCTGGAGATTCGCAAGTACAACCCGGCGTTGCGCCGCCGAACGGTTCACCGTGAGATCAAATAAAAGTTATGCCACGCAAGACACATCCGGAAAAACCGGCGGGCCGCGGCGGACGCGGCAAGGGGACGACCATGGAAGTCCGCACACCGCGGCCCAAGCCCAAGATTGATTTTACCTTCGAGGCGCTGGACTACAAGAACGTCACTTTGCTGAAGCAGTTTGTGACCGATCAAGGCCGCATCCTGCCGCGCAAGTACACGGGGCTGCCGGCGCATTACCAGAGGCAATTGAACCGCTCCATCAAACGGGCGCGCCAGATGCTGCTGATGAAGTGATTCCTGGGCGGCGCGACAGCGCCGGCCTTACGGGGGCGGATCAGGATTTAGGAAGTGAGATGAGCCGAGCCTGCACCACCCGCTCTAGTTGGGCGGCGTGGGCTTCCAAAGTCGTATCGCTCCACACGACGAAATCCGACCGGGCAATTTTTTTACCCACGGGCAATTGGGCCGCCAAACGCTGGTGGATTTGTTCGTCGGTCCAACCGCGCTGACGGAGGCGCCGCCACTGCGAAGTTTCGGAACAAGCGACGCAGATAATCGCGTCAAACTGCCGTTCGGTCCCGGTCTCAAAGAGCAGGGGAATGATGATCGCCCCACACCCACGGCCTGCGGCGCGCCACGCTTCCGCCTCGGCTTGCCAGGCGGCGCGAATGCGCGGATGAAGGATGGCTTCCAAGTCGGCGCGGGCGCCGTCATCGGCAAAAACCACCTTTGCCAATTCAGCGCGATTCAACTGGCCGTCCGAGGACAAGACCTGAGAGCCGAATCGTTGGGCGATTTCCTGCAGGGCGGGCTGGCCAGGTTCGGTCAAGCTGTGCGCTATCTCGTCCGTATCCGCCACTTCCACGCCGCGCTGCCGAAGCAATTGGCCGGCAGTCGATTTTCCCATGCCGATGCCGCCGGTAATGCCGAAAAGCGTCACTGTGGAAGCTGGATGCCGCGGTAGAAGCGCGAAGGGGCGTTGGTGCGGGTATCGGTATAGATAAAGGTACCGCTGCCGAGCGAGGCGGTATTGGTCAGAATTGAATTCCAATCGACCAGATTGGAGGAAGTCTGGATGACGTAATTCTGGCCGGGTTCCCCGAGCAATGTCAACTGCACCCCTCCAGGAAGGTTGTTAGCGGCGAGGAAGGCGGAAATCGGCGCGGCCACGGTGGTGGTGTTGGCGGTGGCGCTGTCGGCCAGGTAAAGATCGGCGCTGGTGGTGCTGACGGTGGCGGTGTTGACGATCGTGCCAGGCGTTCCGACGATGACGCGAATGGTGGCGGTGGCGGTGGCGCCATTGCTCAACGAACCGAGGCTGCAAATGACGGTGTTGCCCACGGTGGCGACGCTGCCTTGCGAAAGGGTGGCGGCAGAGAACGTGACCGTGGCAGGCAGTGTGTCGGTGATGACCACGCTCTCAGCGGTGTCAGGCCCGAGGTTGGTAACTGAGATCTGATAGGTGAGATAATTGCCGCCGAACACGGGGTCTGGCGCGTGAATCATGCCGGCAGCCAGGAGCGCGGCCGGATTGACCGTATGCACCGCCGTCACTCCAAGACTCCAGCCGCCGAGGATCACCCCGCTGTTGCCGGGTGTGTCGTCATAAACGTAAAGCGACCAATAACCGTTTGGATTCATGCCGTTGAAAAGAGCAAGGACATTCGCCCCGGAGGCCGCGGGAAGGGCCGGGAAAAGATCCACCGGCGCGTAGTCCGTCGGCAAATAAGTGCCGGAAACCAGTTGGCCAGCAGGCAGAGACTTGGCAGCCGCGTTGTCGAAGGTCAGGGTCAGGTTGGTCGCGCTATAGGGTCCGCCCGCGTGCCCCATCACGATCAGTTCCTGGGCGGAGGGACTGGCCAGCAAGACGTTGACGTCTCGCGGGAAAGTATGGGTGAAGCCATTGAGCGTGACGGTGACTTTGCTCACCAGCCCGGTCAGGCCGGAGACCAAAACTTCCGATGGATACGGCGTGGCTGGTCCGACCTCCGGGATAACGATAGCGGCGGAGTTGGCATAACTGGCCGTGACCGGAAGCAGGAACGGAAAGGAGACGCTGCCCAAGGAGTTGGTTCCGTCCAACAAGACCAGCGTGGCGGTGACAGTGGAGCCGGGAGCGCCCTTGGCCAGGAAGGAGTAGGATTCCGTGGCGGAACCGCCGGCCGGAATCGCGCCATAGACCTGGGTGGTGGTGCCGGGGGTGATGCCGCCGGTGGCTTGCAACGTGGCGGAAAAGCCGGGAGTGGTCGAGGCCGTGCCAATATTATTAAGCTTGAAAGCGACCGTCACCGTTTCATTGGAGTTGATCGCGCCGTTGGGCGGAACAAGGCCTTGGACCTGCAAGGTCGCGCCACCGGCGACGATGACTGGCACCGGGAAGGTCACCGAGACCAAGGCGGTGGCGGAGTCATTGGCCGAGTTGAGGTCCTCGGAACCGGCGCTGACGCTCCAAACGTTGGTCAGCGTGCCGACGCTTAACGGCGCGGCCGTGATCATCACGGTGGCAATATTTCCGGTAAGGATGGTTCCCAAAGCGCATTGCACGGCGCCATTGCTGGTCACGTAACTGCCTTGCGAGGGGGCCACGGAAACCAACTGCAGGCCCGCCAGCGGGAAGGCGCCGGCGACAGCCACGGCGTTGCTGGGGCCGAGGTTGGTGACCGACAAAGTGTAGGTTAGGCTGCTATTGACAACGCCTGGATTGGGGGTGACGGAGATGCCAGCCGCCAAGTCGGCAAAAGGCTCGATGACGGTGGCGAGAGCGGTGGCTGAGTTGTTGCCGATATTGAAAGCGGCGAAGGTCAGCCCGGCGGTAATGGTGTTGGTTTGCGGGCCGCTGGCGACCGCCGAGAGCACGTTTGTGATCACCAATCCAGCCCCCGGATTCAGATTGCCCAGGCTGTAGAGAATGGTTTGTCCGTTTTGCGTGTAATTGCTCGGGGAGCCTGTGGCGGAGACAAAGGAGAAACCGGCAGGCAGAACGTTAGTCAGATAAGCAGTGACGGTGGAGGCGCCATTGTTAGTGACAGCGAGCCAATAGGTGATCGAGTTGCCCAGGATAACCTGATTGGTAGAGGCGACGATGCTGGCAGCCAGGCCGTTGGTCGGATTGACGGGCGTAATGGTGGTGAAGGTGACGGCCCAGCCATTGCTGATGCCGCCGGCGTCACCCGAGGCGGAGTCATGGGCATAGAGCGACCAGGCGCCATTGACAGAAAGGCCGTTGAAATTGGCCAGATTGGTGTTGTAAGGAGGAGGGGCGGCGTTGGTAAAGACATCAGCGGGATTGTAATCCGCCGGCCGGTAGGCGCCGGAAGTCAAGAACCCCTGGCTTGGCAGCGCGGCCGCGGCAGTGGAATCGAACGTGAGAGTTGTGCTGGTCATGTCTTCAAAATACTGGGCCGCTGCGTCCATCAAGACCGTGTTGGTGGCCGGCCCGACCAGCAGGATGCCGATGTCGTGCGGATAGGTGTGGCTCATGTTGGAAACAGTCACCGTCACTTTGGAAACGTAGCCCGTGACGTTGGAGACCTGAATGGTGGAAGGATAGGGACTGGCCGGTCCCTGGTCCGGTTGCGGGACAAAATTGGTGGCCGGAATATAGATGGGCTTGGTGTTCGAGAAGGTCTGCACCAAGGGCATGTAAAAGACAAAGGAAACCGTTCCCAGGCTGGCTGAACCATCCTGCAAGGACAAGGTTGCCACGACGGTGCCGCCGTTGGTGCCGGCAGCGGTGAAGTTATACGCCCCGGCAATCGGCGCCGCTCCAGGCTGCACCGCGCCATAAGCCTGATAGCCGCTCGGCAGGGTGACGCCGCCGGTGGCCTGCAGGGTGGCAATCAAGTTGGTGGTGGGAACGTTGCCATTGTTCTGCAAGTAAAGCTGGACCCCGACCGTTTCGCCTGGATTGACCGCGCCGTTGGGCGAGGACCCACCTTGCGAGACCAGGGTGGCGCCGGCCGGGACAATCGTGATAGTCGGAGTCTCCACCAAATTGGTGACAACGACGACGTTATTATTGGTGATCGCGTCGCCTGGCTGGCCGGAAACGGTGAAAGTGGAGGAAAGCAGAACGGGTCTTCCGCCCGCCTGAATGGTGGGCGATTTGAGGACGTTGGTGATAATCGCGCTGGCGCCGCTGGCCAGGTTGCCGATGTTCCAAGTGATGATGCCGTTGAGGTTGGTGACCCCATTGGTCGGGTTGCTGGAGACAAACTTGGAGGAATTGAAACCGGTCCCGCCGGGAATGGTCTGGCTGAAAACGACCTGGCTGGCGCCGCTCGGCCCGTTGTTGACCACGTTGGCGACGTAGGTGTAATTGCTGCCCGAAACCACCGTGGCAGGGGTGACAACCGCGGACACTGCCAAGTCCGCCGAGGGGCCGACCATGACCGCAAAGCTGGCCGTGTTGTTGAACGACACGGGATCCGTTTCCAAGGGGCTGAGTCCGACCTGGGCGGTGTCAATGATGTTGCCAGTGGTAGTGGGACTGACCGTGAGCGTGACGACGGCGGTGGCGCCGACGGCCAAGGCGCCCAGATTGGCCAGCACGCCGCCGGGGGACATGGTGCCTTGGCTGGCGGTGGAGGAAATAAAATTCACGTTGGCCGGCAGAGTGTTGGTCAAGACGACGCCAAGCGCGGCAAAAGGCCCATTATTGGTGACGACCGTGGTAAAAGTCACCTGTCCACCTTGCAAGAGCGAGGTCGGCGAAGCGGTCATGCTGACAGCCAAATCGGCCGTCGGCAGAGTGACCAGAGTCGAGGCGGAAGCGGTGTTGTTATTCGGATTCGGATCGGAGGTAGTCGAGGTCACAGTGGCCACGCTGGTGGCCAGACCCGCAACGAGAGGCAAGGTCACCACCGAAATCACCGCCGTCCCGTAAACGGGCAAAGTGCCGACAGTAAGGGTCAGATTGCCAGAGCTGCCGACCACCTGAACCGGATAATTGCTGGTGGTGACAAAAACGAATCCCGGGGGAAGCGACTGCGAGATAGCCACGCCATCGGCTGGACTAGGGCCGGCATTGGAAACGGTCAGAGTAAAGACCTCGTTGCTGTTGACCAAGACGGGGTTGGGACCGGCCGACATGGTCAATGAAAGATCCGAGCCGGGGCATTGTCCGCCGCCATCCTGGCAGACGTAGGGCGTGACGTTCAAACTCCAGCACTCCAGCGTCGTCAGATCGCCGGGGAACTGCTCCACGGCGTGCAAGAGCCAGACACCATTGAGATTGGCCCCGGAGGCCGGAAGGAGACTTAAAAGGGGCTGCGTTGGCTGGAAGCTCCCGAGAAAGGGCGCCGTCCCGGCGGCAATGGAAGTGGAAGCGTTATCATCAAAAGTGGTCTCGCTGGAGGGGGAGCAACCCAAGCCATAATTGGCGCCCAAGCCGCCGTTTGGATAGCTGGTAAGAAGATTGGTGGACCCGTTGGGACTGATCAACTCCAAGGTCAGCCCCATATCATTAGCCACCTGCGCATAGACCGAGACAGTGATTTTGGCCGCCGACTCCAAACCGGAAACCGTCACCGGTGAATAAATCCCTGTCGGGCTTTGCGGTGGAACCATGAAATTAGTCGGATTACCAAATGTAACTGGAGGCCCGACGGTGCCGGAGGGGAGCTGAATGGAGTTTGTTCGCACCGCTTGATCACATTTCAAAACCAGGAGCAAATCAATGGGCGTGCCGCAGACGAAAGAAGGTTCCGTGCTGAGGGTAAAGGGAGTCAGCGAGGCGCCGGCCGTGCCTGGGAGCAAATTGGGAAAGCTGGCCGTGGACTGAGCGACGATGGCGCCCGTGGTGGTGGAGTAGAGGAAGCCTTGGATGCCGGTGGCTATGGCCTGGCCTTCATTGGTGATAACAAAGGTCACATTATTGCACTCGTCAAAGTCAATGACCCCGTTGCCATTGCCGCCGGTGATGGAGTTTGTGGCCACGAACAAAACAGGCACGTTCAACGGCGGGGCCAGGGCGTTGATGAGATTGATTCCGCTCGGCGTCCCCCAACCGGTGCAGAGGTCGTAACCCAGCACGGCGGCGAAGTTGGTTGGGCTTCCGGGCCAAAAGTTGTCGCCGGAAGTCGTGTCATGGAAACAAGAGCCATAGCGCGAGCTTTTGCCGATGGCATAGACGGCCGGGTTGATAAAGCCAACGGAAGGCAAACTGTAAATCGTCGCCTGCTGATTGACAAGTGCGGTGAATCCATTCCATAGCGGAGCGGCGCAACTGGTCCCCATGAAAGCGCCATTGTCAAATCCCTGGGCGGAAACCACCCAAATGTTGTCCGCCGTCATGGCTACATCGGGCGTGTTCCGAAAGTTGGTCGAGCCCAGATTGGCCGTCATGTTGATATTCTGTTGCCAAAGCGGGAGGGGCCAAGTCGTGCTGATGCCTCCGCCGCTTCCCCAATAGTTGCTAAACTGAGGAGCCCCGCCGGGTGGCATGTATCCAGAATTCCAGACCGATTCCGAAGCGTAGGATACTCCCGATCCATTCATCAGCAATTCCGTTCCGCCAACCAAGGTAATATAAGGATCGTCCTCAGGCGTGGCAATGGGGCCGAGATAGGCATCACTGTCTCCCGAGGCCTGGTAAAAAGATTGACCCTGGGCGGCAAACTGCCGGAAGAGTTGCTCCGACGTGGCATCGGTTTGGAAGCCCCAGGAGGAACTGATTTGTTTGGACGAATTATCCGTCGCCATGCGCGCCAGCATGTCGTCAACCGGCCCGCCTGGACTCTCGTAAACGAAAAGCGTGGAAATAGACGGGGCCATGGCCACGACCATCTCTATATCCAGGGAGACCTCGTCCACGCCCCCGCCTGGGGGGCCAACAATCCCACCGTCAATCGGCACGTTGACCAATTGCACGATCGGCAGGCCGGCTTGCTCTTCATAGAAGGTAATGTCGCTGGAGAAGTAACCGTCGTACTCGAGGAGCGCACAGTTTTGCCCCGCCCCCGTCAGAGTGACACCCGGCACGTAGGCACGCCGAAAATCGTAGCCGAAAAAAGTGCCGTTGATTCCCGATCCAGACAAGGCAACGTTGTTCGTGGCACCCCCCAACGGCTTAACACTCCCTTCCTGCACAGGCTTTTTATGGAGAAATGAGTGTGGCAGCACGTAGTTGTCCAACCCGCTTATATGCAACAACGGAACAGCCGAATCGATCGCCGGCTCCGTGTCGGGAGCGTAGAACTGGCGGTTCTCGCGCGGATGATTGTAGGTGCGGATGTTGACGTGGAAAATTCTGCGAATGTCGGCCACGGAGGCATCGACGTCGAGCACCATGCGGTTGAGATAAGTCTGTTTTTCCACCAATCCGCTGGCTTTGGCAAAATCGCGCACGGCCTGGTAATCAGCCAGAGAGGGGCCGAATTTCTCCGTGAACTGCTCCACGGAAAGGTATTGATGGTAGTTCGGGCTGTTTGGGTCGTAGAGTTGCCCGAGTAATTTATCCAGATCCGCCGCATTGCGCAGTGGCAGACCGATGGCCAGATGCAAGCGGTTGGTGTCCGCGAGACTGCCCGCAGGCTGCAAGCGGCCCGAGGCAACGGCGGCCGGCACGTGGCTGCTCAACAGGTGATGGTCAGCGGCGCGGGCCGCCGGGGAGAAGGCAAAAATTAAAACCGCGCATACTACGGCTCCCGCCGACGGACGCAGCCAGTGATTAGGTTGTTTCATGTTCAGTTGCTCTTACATCAAGGCAGATGGGAAGTTAAGCGGAAGTAATGGTAGCCGTTGGTTCCGGGCAGGGTGAAAAGGTATTGCCCGTTGGACGTGGGGATATTTTTCCAGATGCCTTGCGGCGGCAAGTTGCTGGCCCCCTGGAGGGAAAAGTTCAGCGCGGTCGCGGGCCAAGCCAACTGATAGGTCGGCGCAGGACCCAAGACGGTCAACAAGGGTTGATCCACTTCTATCTTGACCGACGCAAAGTTGTTGCCCTTGAGCGGATCATAGGTCGATGCACTGGCGGAGGCAGAACTTAAGCCAATGCCAGGCGTCGTCGCTTGCGTGGCCACGGTCAAGGTAGGCCCTGAGCCAGTCAAACTAAACGGCAGGGCGCCTATGTTCCAAGTAATAGTCCCGTTGACGTTGGTGGTGGTCCCGGTCGAGGCGGAAATGCCGTTGGCGAGCGGCACAAAGCCAGGCGGCAGGACAACGGTAGTGACGACATCCATGGCCGCGGAAGGCCCGCCATTGGTGACTTCGATGCTGAAGGTCACGTCACCGGTGACCAGGACCGGATTGGGGCTGCCGGCCAGGCCAACACCCACGTCAGCGCTCGGCACGCTGACCGTGTTGATGTTGGTAACCATGTTGTTGAAGTTCGGGTTCGGTTCCAGGGCCACGGCGGTCACGGCGTTAGTGATGGCGCCCAAACTCATCGGCAGCACATAAATGTTGAAGGCCGTCCCCGTTCCAACGGCCAGCGAAGGCAAGCTCACGGTCAGGGCGCCGTTGGCCAAGGAGCCACAAGCGCAACTATTGCTCAGGTAAACTACTCCGGTGGGCAGGTAGTCGGTAATGACCACGTTGGTCGCGACCGACGGCCCAAAGTTGGTCACCGTGAGGTAGTAAGTCAGCAGATTGCTGACGGTGGCTTGGCCAGGCACGGGATTGACCGTCACTTCCAAGTCAGAATCGTTCTCCACGGGCACGCCGGTGCTGATTGTGAGAACCCATCCGTTGCTGATAACACCGCCGTCCCCCGTTCTGTCGCACATCGCCCAGAGCGACCAATTGCCGTTGGGACTGGCGTTGAGGAAGGTGGAGAGATTGGCGGCGTAGGGAGATTGCGGCGGCGTCACGGGCACCACTTCGTTGGTGGGAACGGACGGCAACTGGGACATCATCAAGGAATTGGTCGTGGGCAAGTAAATTCCCGCGGACAACTTGGAGTTCAGCGGCATGGAAACTGAGGCCGTTTGGTCGAAGGTGAGGGTCAAGTTGGTGACGGAGAAGCTGTTGCCACAATGGGACATGAGGATGGAATTAGAGCCGTTGGGCGCCTGCAACACCACATCCACGTCCTCAGGGTAACTATGCCCAAAGTTGGAGAGGGTGGCTGTGGCCTTGGTGATAAAGCCGGGGATGCCGGAGACGTTGATCAAGGAAGGATAGCCGAAGCCGGGAAGAACGGAATTCGTTGCCTTGGTCGGCGCGATGGCATTCTCGGGAAGATAGATGGTGGCGGCATTGGCAATGGAAATGGTGCTTCCACCAATGGTAAAGCCAAAGGCCACCGTGCCCAGATTGCGCGCACCGTCCTGCAAGTCCAGGGTGGCGGTGATATTCTGGCCGTTGCTGCCGACAGCCGTGAAGCTGAAAGGTTCGGACACCGTCGGACCATTCTCAATCAAGACGCCGTAGGTTTGGGACGGGGAGGAGACACCGGTAATGCCGTTGGTCTGTCGCAAGGTCGCGACCAGGTTGCTGGTATTGCCGCCGGCGATGTCGCGCAATCCCAGCAAAATGGTCACCGCGTCGTTGGAATAGATCACGCCGGTGGAGGGCAGGATGCTGCCGGTGACAAAAGCGGTGCCGGACTTGACGATAAAGGCGCCATTGCATTCCTGAATGGTCAGCAAGGCAGTGCTGGGAGCGAGCAACCGCACGTTGGTATCATTGGTCAGGGTCAAGTTCAGTTGCACCGTGTGATCCGGGCCGATGACGTGATTGTTGATGGGGGTGACGTAAAAGTAGGCCAGTGTTTGGCCCGGCTGAAATTTCAAAACGTCGTTGGTGGGAAAATAATTCACTCCGGCCGTGCCCGAGCCATCCGTTGTGCTGTAAATAACGCTGACGACGCTGTTGGTCAACCCGGTGAGCTGCACGGGGATGGCCGCCGAAGCCGCGCATTCGCTGACGGAGAAATTGGGGCTGCCAAAAGTCACGCCCGTATAGACGTTGGTGATGGTGACCACCGTGCTGGACGGGGATACCACGTGGGCGCTGGGCGAAGGGCCGGAGAGCGTTATATTGAACGTCTTGTTGCTCTCGACCAAGTTCGGATTGAGTATCTGGACGCTAAAGCTGGCGGTCGGCTGGCCGGACAGGAAGGACAACGTTCCGCTGGCGGCGAGGTAGTCCACGCCGTTGAGGGCGGTCTGGTCGCTGGTGGCATAATGGACGAAACTTCCCGCGGCGCCGGAATTGATGTTGGTGACGGTGATGACGATGTTGCTGCCGTTCTCGCCCACGGAGTAGGCATTGGTGGCAAAGGCGAAGCCGGCCACATCGCCGTTGATCTGGACCGTGGCAGTGGCCGGCGGGCCGATCTGGGCGTTGGTGGGGGACTGCAACAGGACTTGGAAGGATACATTCTGATAAACGTTAGGCCCTTGCAGGATGGTCACCGGGATCGTTTGCACCATCACGCCCGGCGCAAAAGTCAAGGTGCCGGAAGTGGAAACATAATCGAGGCCTGGTATGGCGTAGCCGTTGGTATCGGAGGCGTTGGCCGGCGAAAAGGTGGAAAAATTAACCGAGGCGGTGGCCGTGGCCGGGCCGCTGCGCACGATGATCAGAGTGGCCGTGCCTCCGCCCTCGCTGACGGAGTAACCCGCGCTGCTGAAACTGAAGGACGGAACATCATTGACAATGGTCAGCACCGCTTGCGAGGGGCTGCTCAGAACCGGGGGAGGGCTGCCGGCGGGGTTGGACAGAGCAAGGTTGACGGTTGTATTGGGACTGGCGGTGGTGAGCTGAATGATGGGAATGTTGTCGGTGGCAAGGTTGACGCCGACGGGGAAGGTCAGCGTGGTGGTAGCGTTGGAATAATTAATGCCGGGCAGGGCCGTGCCGCCGGAAGTCGTCAGCAGCACCGTCACTTGGTTCGAGTTGCCGTTGGTGCGCAGGACGGTGATGACGGCGTTGCCGGCGCCCTCGCTGATGGTGTAATTGGTTTGCGAGAAAAACAGGAATCCCGGACCGCCCTGGGCGCTGTTAATGTTGAGGGTGGCGCTGTTGGGCGAGGCGATAATGGCGTTGCTGACGCCTGCCATTTCCAAGTCCACGGAGGTGGACTGGAAGGTCGTCGGCGAATTGAGGAGCGTTATCAACCAGTAGTTGGTGACGACCCCCGGATAGAAGGTCAGGGTATTGGTGGTCGGGACGTAATCGACAAAAGGCGCCGCCGTCCCGTTGCTTCCAGTATAGACGGTGATGGCGACGGTGGAATTGGTATTGCCCACGCGCACGACGGGGATGGCCTCGACACCGGCGGTGGCCGATTGGTTGTAGCCCTGGGCTGAAAACTCCACCCCGGCATTGATGTTGGTGATGATCAAGGTCGCGCTCACCTGCGGCCCGATGGCCTCAGTGTTAACGGCAGGGTTGGTCAAGAGGAGATTGACCGACAGGTCAGGACCGATGGTTAAATTGTAGAGAATTGGAACCTGGACCGTCTCGAAGGTTTCGCCCATGGGGAAACTGACGGTGTTGGTCACGCCAACGTAGTCTCGGCCACTGAGGGCCGTGCCGTTGGAGGTGGAAAAGACCGCGCTGACCGAGGGCGATCCGAAAGTGCCGCCCAAGCGCTGGAAGCCGATGGTGGCATTGGTTCCGTTTTGCAAAACGCCGTAAACCTGCTGGATGAATTGCACCGAACCGTTGCCGGCGTTAGCCCCGCCGTAAAGGCGCACGAAATTATTCTCCGGAATGTTGTCAAAGGTGGAGAATCCGCCGCCCACGTCAATCTCATCGTTGGTTTGGAGGAGGATCGTGTCCACGTAGCCGTTGGCCCCGAAGCCAAAGTTGATGCTCGGGTCCACCGTGCCGTCGGGATTGAGGCGCGTGATGCCGTTGCGCGTGACGCCGCTGGCCTGCGAAAACGCGCCGCCTACCATGATGCGAAGCTGGTCGTCCAGGGCCAGGGCCAAAACACTGTTATTGCAACCAAGGCCGACATTGAAGTTAGTGTCCGTGGTGCCGTCGCTGTTCAAACGGGCGATATAATTGAAATTGCTGCCGTTAACCGCGGTAAATAAGCCGCCAATGACGATGCGCCCGTCCGGTTGCACCGCAAGGGCGCGGATGGAGCCGTTAATGTCGGACGAAACTCCATCGAAGGCGGTAAAATTGGTATCGAGCGTTCCGTCCACGTTCAAGCGCACCAAGTGATGGTGAGGCTGGTTGTTGTAGGCGGTGAAGTCGCCACCGACCAGGATTTGATTGGCCGCGGTAATGGCCAAGGCGTGGACGGTGGCATCGCTGCCGGTCACGCCGAGGCCAAGGTTAAAGTTCGGGTCATAGAGCCCGAGAGGGTGACGCGGGCCACGCCGCTGGCGGCATTGCCGTTGTAGTTGGCGAAGGCGCCGCCGATGACGAAGTAAGGGACAGTGGTCGGATCGCTGGCGGAGGCCGGCAGGAGCATCTGGGCAATGGCATAGACCGAGCCGTCCGCTCCGGCGCCGGGATTGAAGGAAGTGTCCAGCGCGCCGTTGAGATTCAAACGGGCGATGCGGGGGCTGTTGACCAGGTTCACCTGGCTGAAGTCACCCACGATCATGACGTTGCCATCGATTTGACCGGCGGCGGGCGTTTGACTGAGCACCTGCCAGACCGTGCCGTTGGGGCCGCTGAGATTGAACAGGAAGCCCGTGTCGTAATTGCCGGAGGGCAACAAACGGCCCACATTGGCAAACGGGTAGCCATTGAAGTGTGCAAACTCGCCCGCCGCCAGGATGCTGGCATCCGGTTGCAGGGCGAGGGAATTGACGGGATTGTCGAAGCCGGCGCCGTTTTGAGTGGTGGCATCGACCGAGCCGGCCGAGTTGATATGCAATTGGGGATCCAAAATGGTCAAGACAGCGATCTTGGGAAATTGCGCGGCGATGTTGGTGGGGTTGCCATTGAAAAGCTGCAAACCCACGAGGCGATCGGCAAGTTTGCTTTCGCTCGGCGTGGAGAAGACGGGCACCGTGAAACTCTGGCTGCTGACTCCCGGCCCGAAGGTCAGCAAGCCATTGGTGGCGCCGTAGTTGACACCTGGCGCGGCCGCCAGGAAGGGCAATTGCACATTGGTCAGGGCATAGGCCATGAATTGCACGGTCTCGGTGCCAATGGTGCCGCCGGTGCGGGTGACCGTGACCAGCGCCTGGCCCGAATTCTGGAAGACCGTGAAATTAGGCATCAGGAAATTAAGATTGCCGTAGGAATCGGTGTCTTGGATGGTCAAGACCGCGTTGCTGGGCGAAGCCAGCACCTGGGCGTTGGTCGCTTGTGAATTGCCGGCGGCTTGCGGATTGAACAGGAACACATTGACCGTCTTGGGACCCTCCACCGTGTTGTCCTCCAGCGTTTGCACGGTCATCGTCTTGGGCGAAATATCCTGGCTGGCCCAAGTCAGCGTATTGGTCACGCCGACGTAATTGACGTTGTTGATGGCGCTGCCGTTGCTGGTGCCGCATTGCACGCTCAACTGGCCCAAAGCGGCGCCGGTGCGGATGACCGAGATCGTCGCCACGCCCGGCTTCAACACGCTGTAAGCCGGGGAACTCAACGACAAGTAGCCTGGGGTGAAATGGTCGTCGATGATCGTCACGATGGAATTGGAGGGCACCAGCGGCGGGACGGTGGTGTCCAGAGTGGCCCCAGCCGTCGGGGAAGAAAGGTAGAGCTTGAAGAATTTGTTGGTCTGCTGGGTGTTGTGATCAACAATGGGAATGGTAAACGTGAGCATGGTCTGGCCGCTGGCAAAGTTCTTCGTCTCAGTCGTCCAGAAGTAATCCGGGCCGTCCTTGGCGGTTCCATTGACGGCGTTGACCGTGACGCTGGGGGAGCCGTAAGAGCCGTTGGTGCGCAGGAGGGTGACCGTGACCGTTCCGCCACTTTCCAGCACGTTGTAATTGGTCGCGCTGAAGCCAATGGTGCCGCTGGAATAATTAGCATTGACGATATCCAGACCGGCCGTGTATTGCCCAAGGGCGGGACCCAAGGGTATCGACACCCCGCCCAAACTCATGAGATTGTTGGCGTTCAGGTTAAGCAGGTTCAGGTTGGCGTAGAGGATGGGCGCGGCAGGGGGGTCATTGTTAATGCCGAGAAAGAGCCAGGCGTTTTGGTCAAAGGTGGGTTGAGGATTGGCGTTGAGGCCATATTCGCCGTCGCTCACGCGCCAACCGTAGGCCGAGAACGCGACTTCTCCCGGCAGACTCCAGACGTCATCATACAAGGAGATGCCATATCCAAGGCCCGTGCTGAGCAGTCCAAAATCGGCGGGGGTGGCCGAGCTGGAACTGGGTGGCAGGTAACTGGGTGCCAAAGAGGTTTCCACGGGACCAAGACTGCCGTTGGTACGCATTAAGGTGACAAAAAGCTCCAGTCCCGTGTCATCGGCCGAGTACGGGTTTTGGGTCATACCAAGATTGCCCGGGCAGTTGCCAAGGCCGCCTTGCTCCGGACCGGGAGTGGCCGGGCCAATGACCCGAGCCAGATTCAAGCGGACACGAGAATCGGTGCGGGAAAATCCGCCGCCAACGCGCGTAAAACTTCCGCCGATCACGACATTGTTGTCCGGCTGCAAGCCCATCGCCAGAACCTGGTTTCTACTATTGAGCGGCGAGGGGAATTGAGACCGGTCATAAGCATTGGTGTTGTAATAGTGGTTGATCACGCCGGCGAATTGATTGTAAGCCGTGTCCATGAAACTGGTATCCAGCCAGCCTCCCTGGCCGGCGTGGAGACCCTGGCCGCCGAACACACGCGCCAGCCCCACCCGGCGGTTACCATTATATTTGGTAAACTGACCGCCGACGAGGATGTTGCCGTCGGGTTGCAAGAGCAACGAATCGACGCTGTCATCAAAGCCGGACCCAGGCGCAAAACCGGTATCGAGGACTCCGCCGGGAGTCAATCGGGCGATGGAACTGCGGCTGATCAAGTTGAAATTTTGGAAGGCCCCGCCCAAGATGATGGAATTATCCGGCTGCACGGCCAGGGCCAGGACTTCTCCATCCGCGCCGAAGCCCGGATTAAACGAAGTATCCAGATTGCCGTTGGGCAGCAACCGGGCAATGTGGTTCCAGTTGGTGCCGTTGACCGTGGTAAAATTGCCCCCCAGAATGACGTTGCCAAGGTAGTCCACCGCCACCGCGCGCACATACTGATCGGCGCCAAAATTGACACCCGTGCCGGAACTGGGCAGGAAGGAAGTATCCAGCGTCCCGTTCGGCAGCAAGCGGGCAATGTGGTTGCAATTGGTGGTGTTGTACGAGGTAAAATCGCCGCCCACCACGATGTTGCCGTTGGCATCCACGGCCAAGGCATAGACATTGCCGTTGAATCCCAGCCCCGTGGCAAAGCTGGTGTCCAGCGCTCCGCTGGGCAGCAAGCGGGCGACATGAAAAGCGGGCGTGGCGTTGAAAGCCAGGAAATTGCCCCCGATGATAATCCGCTGGCTGGAGTCAATAACGGTGGCGTTGACAAAACCATTCCTGGGCTGCGGACCACGGCCTAAAGCGGCGGCGAAGTTAAGGTCCATCCAGCCGCTGGGCAGTATGCGGGCGAGGTAATTGATCGGCGTTGTATTGTAGGCGGTGAAGTCGCCGCCGATGACCGCGTTGCCGCCGGCGTCGATCGCCACCGCGTTGACGGGGGAATTGGCCCCAGGCTCTAAATTACCCGGAGGGAAGGAAGCAATAAGATCGTTATTGGGATTGTAGTTCCGATCCAGCGCGCCGCCTGGCTGCACTTGATTGGTGAGGACATTGTCGAAGTTGATAGTCAAACGCGCGGTGGTGATGGCTCCCAGCATGGCGGGATAGCCTGGAGGCTGTATCGCGTCCGACTTCGCGTCGCTATCCGTGAGATACAACTGCAGTTCAATGTCCTCGTCAAACTCCACCGCGCCGTTTTCTATGATCGGGATATAAATGCCCTGGGCGTTGAGCGCAGTCCCATCCGGCAGTGCCGGAAATGTCAGGGTGCCGGAGGTGGTTCCCCAAGTCGTGGTAGCCGGCACAGCTTTGTTATTGCGATAAACGGTTCCAGCGGTCAAAGGAGCCAGGAAATCATAGGCCACTTGATTGACGGCGTTGGAGGGGACGGCGTAATCCGAACCGGCGACGGTGGCAAATTTATTGTCATCAATCCACGACACGTTAATGATTTTGGAATCAAGAGTGTAATGGAGAATATGAGTGGAATTATTCTGCGCCGTTACATTGCGATCACTGCGCTGCACCCACACCACCGCCGTACCGCAATCCTTATTGCAGCGATAGGTATATCTCTCAAAGTTCAACATAGCGATGGGCGTGGCAAAAGTATTATTACTGAAGAGGACGTTTGGGTTGCCGTAAAAATTCTCGATGTTGATGAAGGCATTGGGTTGGGAGATAGAAGGTGGGACAATGTCCGGATTCTCCCGCGGATCCAGAGTCGGGTTGGACAACGACAATTGAACGAAGGTGTTCAACCCTTGATAGAAGTAAGCGGAAATCGCGTCTTCCGGGCCGGCAGTGGGAAAATCCACCAGCTTTACGCTGTTGGGCCTTCCGCCGGGGTAGGTGGGGTTGAGGATGGGGAATATTTGCACATAAACGTCCTGGCTCATTTGATAGTCATCAAAGATCAACGTATTGGTGAAAGGCGTAAAGGACCCGGGCGCCAGCGCCGAAACCAGCGCCGTCGTCTTCGACCCTGTGTTGCAAAAGACATTCGTGGTGTAAAGAGTGGTGCTTCCGTCGGTGTTGGAGACGGACAGGAAGGAGGTGCCGGCGTTGCAGGTAAAATTGGTGAAGAAGCTGGGCAGACCGAACGTGCCCGGGAAGAGGTTGGTGAAGGCGTAGCCGATGACTCCGTTGGCATTGGTTTCCGTCGTTTGCACGTCGCCATCCACCGGCAAGCTAATGATGCCCCCGCTCTGGAAGTCGGCAAACTCATTGATCGAGGCGATGTTGGTTATGAGGATGTTGGTAAAGAGGATGGTGCCGTTGGTGGTATAATTGGTAATATAGACATTCGTGATATAGTAATTAGTAAGATATGTGTTGGTGTAAAATCCCCCGTTGGCGGTCAGTGTCACTTCGCACCGCCCCATGGCGGGAGGGGTGCGGGTCACGGTGATGCGGGCGTTGGCGTCGCCTTGATTGAAATTGGGCGTGCCTTCGTTGAAGCCATAAATGCTGGGGGAAATGCTCTGGTTGTCGTTGTCGGGCAGCCAATTTTCCATGCTGCTCATGAGATAAGTTGTGGTCGAAAAACCGAACCCGCCCGCAACCAAACTCGGCCCCCAATTCAAGTCCGGGTAGCCTTGGGCATAGCCGTCGCCCTCGTTGGTGGTGCTACCCACTTGTATGAGATAAGTCGTGCCAAAGGCGGCGTTGAAATCCACCCGGCTGGTCAACCCGCCGCTGGGATCATTCTCGTTGCCCGCAACCAAGGTCAAGTTGGCCACGGTGAGTGGGCCGGCGGCCTTCTGTGTGTAAACGCCCAAGGTTGTGCCCAGGGGCAAGCCGTAGGGGTCGGTGCTGTTGCGCGTGTTGAAATCGATCCTCAACGAGGTCGGCGCCGTCCACACGTACCAGATGGTCGATTGGGGCAGCACGCCCGCGACCTGGATCGTTTCCCCGGCCTCGACGGTGGCCTGCAGGTTGGTGCCCTGCACGGCGCCGCTGACGCCCTGGATGACTTGGGCGTTGGCTATATTGTCGTTGGCAGGAGCGGGCTGCGCCTGGCTCTCCAAGGCGCTCCCGCCATAGAAAGCCGACATGGCCCAAATCATCGCCAAAGTTCTGGCCGCCCGCCGTGTGCTGGTCTTTTGAACTGTAAACATAAATTCTAATTCTCTCCTCTCGCACCCGAGGTGCGGTTCATTACTGGCCTTGCAACAGCACCGCGCCACTTTGGTCGGTGCCGAGGAAAAAGCCGCGCGCGTCGTCTTCGTTCTGCAATACCACACCTAAAATCGTCTGTTTCCGCCTCGTGTCAGGGTTGATAAATGATCCGCCGAAAGTGCCGTTCGCGGCGCTGACGCTCAAGGTCAGGTTGGTCGCCGCGTAGGTCAGGTGATTCGGGAGCGTGACGAAATCGGTGACTGTCGCCGACAAATCGCCGCCGCTCAGGGTCACGAAGGGATTGAACAAGGTCAGCGCGGGAGAATTTTTCGCGGGCGCGTGCCAGGCAGACCCGGTCAATTGGAGGAGATTGGTGAAGCCGTCCGGATAAAGCGAGCCAGTGCCCGCCAGTTTGCTCCAACTGATATTCGTTCCTGTCAGACCATTGGTAACCGCCACCCAGCCTAAGACGGTATCTTTCCTGGCGGCGGTATAGAAGTAGAAGGGCCACTGGCCATCCTGGGAGACCGGGGCCGAGGCGCTGAAAGTGGCGCCGTCGGAAAGCGCGCCCGCCATCGTCAAGACCCCGAGTTTGCTGACGGCCCCTGCGCCGTAACTGTCGCCACCGGGCGTGACCACGGTTCCCGTTGCCCAAGGCAAAGCCATGGTGTAGCTGCCGGCCAGCGGTGACGGATTTTTGGCCGTCCAAATCGGCGCAATATTGGCCACCAAGGCGGCATCCCACGTGTTTCCGGCGACGTCGCCAAGAATCTGGCGCGTTTGGCCGGTAATATCCAATTGCAGATTAACGGTCAGGGTCTGCCCGCCGCTGCTGGTTTGAAACTGCGCGTTGCCGTCACCGAAAAACTGGGAGACGAAACGATAAGTGGCCGGCCCCATGAGCAGTTGCCCCGAGAAGGTCCCACTGGAGGCCAGGGTCAGAGAAAAGGCGCCCGAACTGCCGGGATCGACCGCGTTGGTGTTGAAGAACAATCCGCTATAGACGCCCTTCAAGGCAGGGAAGGGAGTGGGAATGAAGTTGGCCGTGATGACCGTATTGGTGACAAAAGTGAACGAGAGCGTGGGCGTGTTGGAGTTGATCGCGCCGTTCAAGCCGAAGGTTGCCCAACCATCGAAGACCCAGCCCGTGGCAGGCTTGGCGGTCAAAACATAACTTTGGCCCAGGGCCAACTGACTTTGGGTGAGGACGGGAGAGACGGAGCCATTGCCGTTGGCCGAGATGGTGAGGAGATCCATGACCAGATTCGTCGTGCCTTCGCCCGATGAGAACAAGAGTGAATACGCATTCGTGCCCTGCTCGCAGTTGCATGGGTAATTATAAATTCCCGGGCAGGGCAGGAATTGGGTCAGGTTGTTGGGATTGTTCAACAGGTAAGGGGTCGTAAGCAGGAGATTGTAGTTGGCCACGTTGCCCCAGAAAGTAATAACAGGGCTGTTGGCCACGGCGGCATTCATCAGGCAGACGACGCTGCTGTTGACATACGGCACCACCTGGGTGCTGTTCGGGCCGACAAAGCTCCGCACCCAAACCAGACGATTTGGATAAGTAGCCGCCAGCTTTTCGGGATCGAGATTGCTGTCGGCGAAGTAGATGGTAAAGTTCGGATCAATGACCAGGCGGTCCGTGGCGTGGTAGTTAGTCGAGTCATCGTCAAATTCCAGGTAGTCCACATACATGGCGTTCTGGGCCCCGGCGGCGCTGAAATGCAGAACCGAATTGGACGATTGCCGATCCATCACCAGGCGGCCAATGACCTCGTTGTTGATGAAGCCAGCCAGGGTGGGGCCTCTGTCCGCTCCGGCCCAGACGTGCGTCGCTTGATCGAAATTGGTGGTCATGGTGCGGATTTCCGTTCCAAAAAGGTCCCCGCTGGCGGGTTTGACCGGCAACGAAAAGCCGGCCGTCACGGACCAGTTGTTGATGAGAACACTGTTGGTGTTGGTGGTCGGGATGCCGGAAACATGATCCGTCAACTGCTTGGTGGCATAAAGGTTAAGCGCCCCCCGACCGGCAAAACCGGCGGAAATAATGGAGTTTCTGGCTTCAATAGAGCTGGCAGAGAGGCTGACGTTGCCAAAGGCCTCCAGATCGTTGAACGCGTTGGTCTGCGCAAGACCCATGCCCAAGGTGTCGGCGTCAATGACGATGGAACCTTCGATGGAAAAGATGCTGCCGTCATTCTCAAAATGGAGCGACTGCAGGAGATCGGCAGAGGCCATCATCAGGCCGAAATTGGTGATGGAGTTGACGGGGTAGGCCCGTCCCGCCGGGGCGGTTTGACCCAGGCCCATGTTGAGGCCCACGTCCAAAATGTTGGCCGGTTCCAAAGCGCCGTTGGGGCCGATCAAGAGGTTCCTGAGAGAGGGAACGTTGGCGGGCAGGAAATCCTGCGCGTTTTGGGACAAAGTGACGGTGGAGTTGATGGCCAGATTGGTGGTGTTGAGCACGGCTTTGTCAATGACATTCACATTATCCTGCAGGACAATCGAATTCCTGCCCGTCAAAGAGAGACTCCGCACGGTGGAGGGAAACGAGCCGCTCAGGTTCTGGTCCACCACCAGCACGTGGTAATGGATGGTGTTGGTGGCCGGGGCGACGTTGTTGCTGTTCTGGAAAGATCCGAGGTTGGTTTGGGCGTTCTGCCAGGTGCCCGACCAGGCGTAGATGTCGCCCCGGAGGCGCTGAAAGGTGGATGGAAAGACGTTGGAAAGAAGCAGCGAGCCATTGGCGGCGCCGATCTTCGCGTTCATCTCGCCCCAATCCACCGTCGCATTGCCACCGCCAATAAGATTATTGGTGACGTTAAGAACGACCATGCCTTCGGCGCGCAGGCGCGCATGGGTGATGTCCAGATTTTGCGCGTCAATCTCTATGCGCGCATAGTCATTGGTCGGATCAGGGAGGTTGACGAGAGTCGTGAAGGAGCCCGAAAGGTTGATCGGATTGCGGCCGACTTGGGCGCCGTAAACGGCGTCAATGTAAGTCACCTGGTCGTTCTGAAATTCTTGATCGTCAAAAAACAGCAACGGGCTGTAAACAAAGTTGCTCGGAGACGCCGCGAGCCAATCGCTTGGCGTGACCGTGGTCACTTCAAAGGCGTTGGGCCGGCTGTAGCCCTCAAAAACACTGACATCATCGGCCAGGGCCATGGACGGCAAATCTGCGCCGTTGTCCAACAAATAGATGCTATTGGACACCGTCGCGCCCGTAATGATGTCATGAACAGGCTCGGAAAACTGCACAATGGCTTCATAGGCATTGCGGTCGTCCGTTGTATCGGTCACGGAATCCTGCGGGAAAGCGGCCTTGGCGAAGCCCACGGAGGCCGAGATATTGGTGTCGGCAAAATTAGCATTAAGAAAAACGAAATTGAGATAAATGTTGGTATTATCGACGATGTTGGAGTAAACGGAGATGTTCCACAGCGCGGTTTGGGCATTGGGCGGAAAGCTGGGCACGACACTGTTCGCGCGCGGCGTAATGGTGGGCAAGGGAGGGTTGATGGGGTTAAACGAGGCTAGCCGAAGGTTTAGCGCATTGGTCACGCCCCAAAAAATGTCATAGACCCCGGGCGACCCCAGGAAATAGTACAGTTTGTTTGGGCCGGCAACCACGGTTTGCTGTCCCTGGAGGCCAGTCGTATTCTGGTCGGTCAGTGTGCTCGAATTGACCTCCCCCGCTGTCAAAGTGGCGTAGGCATTGGTCACGTTGACTCCCATAAGACGCAACAGCCCGCAATCGCCCACGGCCATGTCTCCCGTGTTGACGATGTTGGACGCCTGCACGACAAGGCGTGAAGAAACTGGCCGGCTTTCAGCAGGATTCGGAACAGCGGTGGTGGGGGTGCCCGCTCCGACCGGGGAATCAAGAACCACAACGCCTGGCAAGTCAAGCCCTTCCACGATGCCGGCATTGAAGAAGGAACTGGCGCTGTGCCGCGAGGTGGAAGTGCCGGTGTCGAATTGAAAACCGGGAAACCCCACCATAATCCCGCTGCTCGTATTAGTGAAAAATAACGTATCCGTCGTCATATACGGCAACGGATTCAAATCCTCCGTCCCGATGACGGTCGCGGCCTCGAAAATGCCCGTGTTCAAGAAAATACGAGCGTCCACCACCGGCGCGACAGTCGGGGGAATAATCACGCCTGTGTTTTGATAAATGGCGCTAGGCCCGCCCAAGGCGGCCTGGCACAGACCCAATCCGAGAAGTACCCGGTGAAATATATTTTTTCATAGACGCTGGATCGACCTATCGGACTCTGGCGGGAACGGCACCCGTGACGACGCCGTTGGTGCTGGTGGTGTTGGTGCCTGTGTTCAAGACTGGAATCCAAGGGCTGGTAGGGGAAAGATTCGCGCCTCCCACCACCCCCGTCAACCCCGCCGCTCCCGTCGCCTGCACAGCCTCTTGTTGCAGCAGCGCCAGGCTGGAACCCAAGGGATAAACGATGGGAGCGTTGGTGGAACCGTCGAACGATGCCCAATTGAACTCATGGCCGACGTTATTTGTCTCTGTTAGGAACGCGGGACTCTCGTTTAAATAAATCGGTCCAACGTTGTTCAGGACGATAAGCATGTTCGGAGTGATGGTGCCGGGCACGGTGCCGCCGCCGGGAGAGGCGAAGGGGCTTGGGATGAAAGTCCCTGACCTTGTGAACGGGGTGTCCAGCGGCGGGAAAACGGGGACGGGGGGAGCCAGATCAGCCGCCGTAAAAATAATGTCCGGCGCCGTGATCGTGCGCGTCAGATGGAGTTGTTGGAGCGTGAAATTGGTGACAAAGGGAATGGTGTAGTTGTAGGTGATCGGGGCGATGGTGGGGCCGAGAGCAGAATCATATTTGACCTTCAGAAAGGTGATCTTCTCCACCCCCCCCAGAACACCGCCGGCAAAATTGCTGCCCACGGTAGGGATGTTGGTGACAGTGGTGGTGACGTTGGTCGAAACGGGCTGCCACGGACTGGTGATGGTGGTAGTAGTGGTAGTAGTGGTGGTGGCGCCCGACACAAACGACGCGGCGTCCACGGCCTGAAAGAAATAATTGCCTTTCGAGTAAAGGTATTTCAAACCGCCCATGTCATCTCGGGTCAGGTTTACGTAATAGGCCCCCGACACAAGATTTTCCACCGTGGCGACGGCCGTCCAAGGCTGCGCGGTCGTGTCCGCGGGACTCACATCGGTGGCGCCGACATTAACCCCGATGCCACAGCCATCCCAAATTTGATAAGTGTAGAGGCGGCCATTGACGTAGGGGGTTGGATTGTAGGTGACCGGATCGTAATTGTAATTGATCACCCAATAATCGAAGTCACAGGGGGTCGAGTTATAAGCGACACGCAAGCGCAGATCATAGACATGCGTTTCTCCCAGCAAGCCCATGTGTTCGGCCATCATATATAAGACCGCCGATTTCATGTCCAATAGAGCCAGGGCCTGGGCGGTATAGTTGATTTGCTGGGCGCTTTCGGTTGAAAAGCTACTCAAGTTGGCAGTGGAAGAACTGGGCAGGGCGTTGAGAACGGCCATGGCCGAATCCACCGCTGCCTCCCCCTGGGGGCCAAAGTATCGCAAAAAGGTGGCATCAAAGGCATAAGTAAGAATGGGGGTGGTCAACCGGGAGCCTTCCCCGAAGTTTTTTGGCCCGCCGAGTTCCACAATCGAATCACCGCCCTTGATAAACCAATAATAGTAGCGAACCGTGCCGGCAGGACTGCTATAATCCAAGTCCCCCGTTTGCCACGGTTCCAGCGGACCCCATTGAGTAAACGCGCCGACGTTCCGCGCCGCAGTCAAGGCCAGAAGCAGACAAACGCTTTGTGTTAGTTTTCGCAACATAAGGACTTAGGGTGTTGTGTTCAAAGAAAAGGGCTGGCCATGCAGATCAAATCCAGACGCGCCCGCATAACAGGACCAGACCACCAGAAAAGAGTTGACGCCATTCCATGCCACCGCCGGATGAAGCTGCTGGTTAACGGTGACGGTGTTGATTTGCATCTCGCTGCCGGCGGCCGCCGTTCCGCCCTGCAAAAAGCGGCCAAACACCCCCTCGCGCGAACCGTCCTGCGCCATGCTCGTCCAGACCACCAGGCTGCCGGAGGGACCGGCCGCGATCTTGGGCCGGTACTGATCGCCGTACAAGAAGGTATTGATCCGAAAATCCGCCCCCTCGGGCGAGCCGGAGGCGGCAAAGGCGCGTCCCCAAATATCCCAGCTATTGGTCGGCACGGCCAAGTCCTTTTGCGCCCAAACGACCGTGAATCCTCCGTCGTTGAGCGGCGCGACATCAGGCGTGTCGCAGGGATTGACGCCAGAGTTGATGGGTATCTCGTCGGTGACAGCCACGCCGGCGGGGGTGAAGATGCGGGCATAGACATCGACGCTGTTGTAAAACCGCTCCTGTTCGGAAACCCAGCAGATGACGTAATCACCGTTGGCCAGGGTGGCGACGGCGGGTTTGCGCTGATTGTAGGCGGTGTACTGATTGACCCTAAATTCCTTGGCCGTGGCAAAGACACCCTTGGCGGACAACTTGCGGGCATACACCCCCCACATGCTTCCATCCTGGCCGTAGCTGGACCAGGTGATGATCGCGCTGCCGTCGTGCAAGGCCGCCACGTCAGGATCGCCCTGCTGGTCCTTGAGGTAGGTATTCGCGCGCAGGTCGAAGCTGTAAAAATTGGTGCCGAAGACGCTCTTGGTCTTGCCTCTGGACAAACGGGCGTAGATGTCGGGCGTGCCGGTGACGGCGCTCTGCCAGACCGTAACGAGATTGTTGTTGGCCAGGAGTTGAACTTTGGGACGGAGGTGGTTGCCCAGAAGGGGATTGTTGATGCGGAAAGTGCAGTTGGAGGTGAAGTCGGCATTCAACATCGCGCCGCAAACGTCGGAGCCGTGCTTGGACACCATGTTGTTCTGCCAGACAATGACGCCGGCGGTGGGCGAGAGGGAGAGGCTGGGCCAGACCTGGTCGCCGCGGGCGTTGCCTAAGAGAGAGTACTCAACACCTTGGGGCATAACGGGATTCGCCTGGGCGAAGGCCGCCATGGCGCCAGCGATGAAGAACCCCCAACCGAGACTTTTTGAAATGCGGAACATTACGGATATATGATTCGAGTTTCTTATCATAATGGCCTCCCTTTGTCCATGAAATCTTTGTTTATTTTGTGTTGTTTGCATTTGGTTTTTTGGCTTTTGGGAGATGCGCCGGCGGCTCAACAGGCGCCTGCGGTTTCGGGAAAAAAGTCCCTGTCCGGGAGGTGTTGTTGATCCAGTTCGCGCAAGAGCGATTTAAAGCCCCAGCGGGCGTAAAGCTGGCGCAAGGCGGCGTCGTCAGCAGGCTTGCGGGCCAGTTTTTCCAACGAGACTTCACATTGCACATCACATTTCAATTGCACCAATTTTTGGTTGCGGCGAACCACCTCCTCCGATGATTGCAAACTGGCCCTTAGGCGATCCGAACGAACCTCCTCCAACTTGCGGTACAAGTCCTCCACTGAACTAAATTGGCGCAACAAATCAGTAGCAGTTTTCGCGCCAATACCGGGCACCCCGGGGATGTTATCCACCGCGTCACCGGTTAAGCTCAACCAATCCACAATTTGCGTGGGTTCCACGCCTGTTTTGGCTCTGACTTCCTCCACTCCAAAAAGGTTTTCGGTCTTGTCATGGGGTTGGAGCAAGCGAACCTGGGGGGACACCAGTTGCATGAAGTCCTTGTCCGAACTGGCGATGACCACTTCCAAACCGTCCGCGACGGCTTGGCGAGTGAGCGTGGCAATGCAATCGTCCGCTTCGCAAGAATCCTGCAAGAGCGAGACGATATTGGCGGCGCGCAGGTAAGCAACAATTTGATCGAGTTGCGGGGTCAAATCGCGCGGCATTTCGGGGCGCTGCGCCTTATAAGCCGGGTGAAGGGCCAGCCTTTCCGCAGCCAACCCGCCGTCCCAAACCACCGCCAGGTGGGAAGGCCGGACTTTGGGCTGCATTCGGCCGAGCATGCGAATAAAGCCGTAAATGGCATTGCAAGCGGCGCCGTTCGGAGAGGAGAGCGAGCGAATGGCAAAGAAGGCCCGATAGGCGAATGCATGGCCGTCCACCAAGAGCAACCGGCTTCGCGCCGGAGGTTCGGATGATGGAGAGCTTTGCATGTTGGGAGGCCCTGTTCAAACTATGGCGCCAGGCGGGCTGCCGGTTGCGCCGGTACTCCCGTCTTGGCGTAGGGCAGGTCTTCCTCATTATGCACTCGGTTCCCCGCCGGATCGAGCATGGTGGGGGTGACAAAGATCAACAAGTTCTCCTTGGTGCTGTCGGAGCCTTGGCTCTGAAACAACTTGCCGAAGAAAGGCAGATCGCCCAGCATGGGGACCTTGTCGTGGACCTTGGTGATGGTTTCCGAAATCAATCCTCCGAGCACCACGGTCTGTCCGTCCCATACGTCGCAAGTGGTCGCCACGGACCGAACGCGGAAGTGGGGCAACGGCAATTGCGCCGTGATCGGCACGCCAAGGGTGCCGCCGGCGGCCGATTGGGCTTGTGGGATGAATTGGCCCGGGTTGTCATATCCGATGAATTCAACGTAGGTCGGAATCAGCGCCATCTCGATGGAATAGCCGTCGGCGGAAACCGTCGGGATCACGTCCAGACTCGGCCCCAAGGCCATGGAAGTGGTGGTGTACCGAGGTCTGACTGCCGATGGCCGAGGAACTGGCCCCAGTCAATCCGCCGCTGGAGGCGCCAGTCTGGGAGAGGTTGGCCGAGGTGACAATCGTCACCAGATCCTGGGCCGCCAGATGCGCCTGTCGTCCGCTTTCTGTCATGACCTTGGGCGCGGCCAAAAGGTCGGACCCAGTCCGCTGTTCGATGGCGTTGATGGCAACGCGGAACTGAGGATCGGTCAGAATACCTGTGACGGTGCCGACAGTGGGCAGGGAACCGCCTGTCGTGTTATACGCCTGTCGTAAGAGAGTACTGGGAGTGAGGTTGCCATCCGAGGACGAGGAGGCAATGGTGGCAGGCCCTGCCACAGGAGGGTTGGCGGTAGAGCCAGCGACACCCGTGCCCGGACCCGGGAAAATGCCGCTCGGGTTGGCCGTGGTGGCTGGACCTTGGTAAGACGGCGCGGTGCCTCCTTGCAAGCCAATGGCGCCATTGTTCATGAGCGTGTTCCCGAGGTACCAGTTGAATCCAATGCCCCGCGCGTCCTCCTGGGTCAGATCGGCAAATTTCGCTTCGATCTCCACCTGAGGCGGCGTCTGATTGAGCAATTCGATGGCGCGCTGGATGATTTCCAAGTCCGACAAACTGGCCCGCACCAGCAACTCGCCCAAGCGGTCATTGAAAAAGATGGTCTTAGGCGGGGCCAGGTCAACGCCGGCGGCTAGAAAGTAAGCCCTTACCATCTCGTGCTCCTCAAGCGTCGAATTGGTGCGGGTAACATACCTTAGTCCGGACTGATTGCCGCCTGCCGAAGTGGTGCCGCCACCACCTCCGTTACCGCTGTTCTGGGTCACGGTAGCGATGTTAACTTCAGGAATGACGCCCTGTGCGCCCATGCTTTGGCCGCCACCGCCGCCGCCACCGCCGCCGCCACCACCACCACCGCCGCCGCCGCCGCCACCGCCGCCGCCGGTGGTTTGAGTGCCCAAGTTAAGCGAGACGGCGGAGACATTTTGCAGGCCTTGCACGAATGTATTGGGATTCACACGGAAGGTCTTGGTGAAAAGTTGGATCGTCTCGAGGGGCTTGGGCGAAAAGACCACGGCGTAGTCCTCGACCGTGTAGCGGATAGGTTGATCGGAAACTTTGGTGATGGCATCCAAAAGATCGACCAGGCGAATATTGGCCAGGGGCGGGGTAAGATGGATTGTCGCATCGCTGCCGATGTCCTGCTGCTGCGCTGCGCCGGTGGCCGGCACCGCGCCAATGGCGGCTGCGCCGCTGGTATCGGTGGGGGAAGACAGACCGCTGGGGGTTTCCTTATTCGGGTTGATCATGAAGTTGATGCCGATGCCGTCCGGGTCGCGCTTTTGGCATTCGTTTCTCAAGTCTGTCAAGACATCCTTCAATGGCAAATCATAGCCCTTTTGATTGAACTTGATGGTTTCGAGGATGGAGAGAATCCGTTGCCGTCCCTTGCTGGTATAAACCAGGTTTGTGTCCCACATCGGATTGGGGACGGGCAGGCTCTCGCGTTTGTTGGATTGTATCCATTTGGCTTCGACGTTGCCGATGGCGCTCTTGACGCCTTGCTCGCGCAAGCGCGCATGGTCCATGTAGCGGGCTTCTTTGATTAAGCTCAAGTAATAGGGAGCGCTGCGGTTGGACGGGTCGTCCTTGACGACTTGAGTGAGGGTCGCTTCCGCCTCGTCATATTTGCCCATTTCGTAAAGGAATTTGCCGTTTTGCACCCGAGTGGCAATGTCGAGCTTCTGCTTTTCCATGGCCGGGATTCGGTTCAGGACCTCCGGGCTGGGCGCGCGGCCTATCTGCTCAACTTCACGCTGTTTGATTTCGGCTTTGAGGCGAAGCAGGCCATCGTTGTTGGGATCGATTCTCAAGGCCGCATCGACCTGGGTGTTGGCCTCGCTTACGTTGCCGGCCGTCAGGGCCTGGCGGGCGAGCTTTTCCCTGACCGCGTCCAAGCCCATCACAGTTTCGCGCTTTTCGGCGTCCACGGCGGGGCTGCCGACCTGGACGTTGGGAATGAGCACGACGGCCTCCTGGTAGAACTTGGCGGCGTCCGCCAATTGATTTCTCTTCAGGGCGTCGCGCGCCTGTTCCAATTTCAGGTGCAGGCGAATGGTGGCCTCCTGGCGGCGCACGGCCTCGTCGTTGGCGATTTCCACCGGGTTCTCCACGGGTGTTGGTTGGGCGTGCAACGATAGGGCCAGAAGAAAGGCTAATCGAAGGCTGATTTTGGCTGCGGATGTCATGGCGTCGTATCCTGTTATATTTAGTCTCATTTTTCGAGACTGCGTCTATTTGCTCTGGATCACTTTGATCTCGGTCACTTTGGTAGTGTGTTTATTCTGCACTCTAACGAGATCATTGGTGATTTCAACTACTTTATACGGTTCACCATCCAGATTAAACTCGTCGTTGACCCGCCTCTTGAGCAAAGGCAGGGACGGATCGGGATCATATTTCAGATCAACCAGGTAGCTGTCAATGTGTTTATACGGGGTGTTGGTGGAGACCCACACGTCGGTTCGACCGGTCTGGGTTATTTCCAAATTTATTTCCGACGGGTCGTTATCGGCGCCTTTGATGCCGCGCACAATATAAAGGCCTGAGGGCATCTTGGCGTCCTTCCGCGCGTATTCGGACTTGCCGTGGCCCGGCTGCCGCAGATCGACGTGCTGCTGCCAGTTCATGACGTAAACGGGGCTGTCGGTCGGACGATCATAAGCGATGATGGTGTAAAGTGGAATAACGTTGGTGGCGACGAGAGCATCCGGCCCCGTCTTGACGATTTTGATCAGGTCGCCATTGGCCTTGCGCTTCCAGGTAACCGGGTTGAACAGATTGTGCTCGCCGGACAAGACCACCGTCGGCGGATTGGTAATTTGGGCCAGGGCGCGCTGTTCAGGGGTCAGGTCCAAGGGCGTCAGCAGCACGGTCTTGGGCGACGGTCCACTGCCTTCGTCATCCGATGGTTCCTTGACCTTCTCCAGGGCGGATCTCATCCAAACCACGGCTCCCGCCAAGCCGAGCAAGACCACGCACAGCACTATCTTCTCGTAATGTTTCTTGAGAAATTCCATCATCGCGCCGCCATTTTCGGTTTGGCGGCGGCAGCAGGCGCTTCCGACGCTTTGGGTTTTACCAAATCAATATAAAGGGTCACGAACAAAGGAGTTTCCCTCAGGACAGTCACCGGGGCGGTTGGGGCAACGGCGGCGACCGGCGCTGCCGCCGACGGCGCGGGCTGCATTCGCATCGGCGGCGCTGATCTCATTCCCCCCCCGTAAGCGCCGCCGCGACCGCCATGAAACCCCGATGATGGCTGGGTAAATGAGGGCTGGGGCACGGGCCGCGACATGGGCCGGTAGCTCTGAACTGCCATCGCCGCCGGGGCGGCTTCCAACTCCGTGACTTGAGGCAGCGGCGCCCTGGATGGCGTCACAAAAATGGTTTTGACGATGAAACAGTTGCTGGAGGCGGCGACGCCGGCCAGAACGTTGGCAATTTCGGTGCTGAAGGCGCGGAAGCTGACGACGTAGGGCGTGACCACGCCCATCTGATTATTCACAGTGGCGAACTGACCGATATCTCCGCTGCCCAAGTCGTTAAGGCCGGCTGAGGGACGCTTGATCGATTCCAAATAGTTGATCTTGGCGTTGTAAAGAATATTCAGGATGGCCTGGATTTCCTCCAATTCCACCATCCACGGAGCGATGCATTCGGTGGGATAATTCAGTTTGTCGATTTGCTGTGAGAAGGCGAAGGCAAAGCCGGGCGGCAGCCCCACCCCGGCGTTGGTCGCCTGGGTTCCAAACTGGTTGATGTCCTTTTGCAGGAAATCCTTGAACTCGCGCTCGCCCAGCGCGGGCGGGGTGGGAAAGGCGGCGAAGGACTTCCGATACCCCTCCAACAAAGTCCGCACTCGTTCCACGTCCGAGCCGGCCGCGCTGATGTTCTCCTTGGAGGCAACGGGCGTTTTGTGTTGCAGATCTTTCAGGCTGTTGGCGTCGGAGGCATATTGGCTGTTGGCCGCATCGTTATCGGACATGGCGGAGTAAAGCAAGTAGCCGCAATACCCGGTCACGCCCAATCCGGCGACCATGGTAATGACAAAGAAAAGATTTCGTTTAATCCAGGCCATGCTTAGAGTTTGAAATAGTGACGGAGGTTCACCGTGACCTCGAACGAAAACGTGTTGGTATCCTGATCGGATCTTAGCGCCTCCATCTTCACCGGGCTGGTGAAGCTCGGGCTGTTGGTTAAGAACTCGCGCAACGAGTAGGCCAGGTCGGAATTAGCCGCCGCGCCTCGATTGATGCCCCGGAGGAGAAGTTTCACTTCGCTGACTTCATTGCCTGCCGGAGGCGCCACCGGCGCCGCACCTGGCGCCGCACCCGACTGCACTCCCGTTGGCGCACCCGTCAGCGGTCCCGGCATGCCCCCGGGAAAGCCAGGACGATGACGCAGTATGTTTATCCCCCCCGACGATGGTCCCGCCCCGTAGCCGCCGCCGCCGCCGCCGCTTTCAAAAGTCTGCACGCTAGCCGAATAGCCGCCGGGCATGATCGGCGTAAATTCCTCCACCCAAATGCCCTCGTCGGTGTTGGTGCCGCCGTTTTCGGGTGACCTCAAATTTGCCTTTTCCGCCGCTTCCGCCTGCATCATCACGCGGCGCAAATCCATCAAAACCCCGGACCAATAAAACCGGTTTTCGGCCAAAAGCTTCATATCGTCGGCCTGCTTCTTCAACTGCAACCCCTCTGACAGCACCGTGGAAAGGCGCTGGTTCTGCTGCGTTAGGGTGGCCAGTTGCGGCTGTATCTTGGCGTCCTTGTCCCGCCAGACGTTGCCGATGCGGACCTCCGCCCTGTCAATGGCGAAGATCACCAGCGCCAAGCTGAAGACCGATGCGATAAGGTAAGGTTTCTTGTGCCCAAATTCCTGGCGTTGCAGCGAACTTCTGGGCATCAAATTCAATTCCACCGGGCAATGCGCCAAGTCCCTCAACCCCAGCCCAACGACTTCCCCGAAGGAATGGGCATATTTGGACAACTGCTCCAAATCAAGGGAGGGATCGATTTCGATGTTGCGGAAGGGATTGAAGTATTCCACCTGGACATTGAGTTTTTCCGCGAAAAACTGCGCCGTGTAAGGCATGATGGAGGCACCGCCGGAAAGAAAGAGCCGTTGCGGGGCCGAGCCGCCTTGCTGGCCGCGAAAGAACTGGATGGTCTGATTAACCTGGATATGCAGCCGCGTCATCACCTGCCGCGCGATTTTGGCGATGGCCGCCGCTTGCGGGTCTTCAGGCTCTTCATAGGCGCCCCCCAGGCTGACCGATCCCTTCTCCATCTTGATACCCTCCGCCTCGGCAAATTTAAGCTTCGCCTCGTTGGCGAAATCCTGCGTAATGGAGTTGGCGCCGATGTTGATGCTGCGCGAATAGACCTTGCCCTTTTCGAAGAAGAGCAGGTTGCTGGTCTTGGCTCCGATGTCCAGCAGCATGGTGCAGCCCTCCAAATCCCCGTAATTGTAGCGGAAGGCGTTGCACAGAGCCGCCGGCGAAGCATCCACCAACTTCATGTGCAAACCCGCACCCTCGGCGACCCGGAATAATCCCTCGACGATTTCCGACTTCACCGCCACCAGCAGCACTTCCAGTTCGCTGGTGGCGGAGGTGCCCAGGATTTGATAGTCCCACACCACTTCGTCCAGCGGAAAAGGCACGTTTTGCTGCGCTTCGTAGCGGATGATCTGAGTCACCTTGGAGGTATCGACGGGCGGCAGCTTGACGAATTTGGAAAAGACATGGAAGCCCGGCGCGCAGGCGTTGAGCTGCCGCGCGGCATAATTTTTTTCACCGAGCAATTCGATCAACCCCTTGAGAATGACGGCTTCGCGCGCGGCTTCCTGAGAACCTTCGATCCCCAATGCTTTGATCCCGTATTGCTTGAGACGCAAGCCACCGGCATCGTTCTGCTCAAACTCCGCCAGCTTCAAGCTTCCCGCCCCAAAATCAACTGCCAGGAATGATTTCGAGTTTAGCATTGAGTGAGTTTGCGCGGCCCGCGATTCAATCGCTTGCTTTGCTTCCAAGCTTTAATCATTTTTAAAAAGTGCGTGCTTGTTACTTCAAATCCATCAATCGGTCAACCGTTTTGATGAATAATCTTCTCCTTAGCCATCAACGTGCCAGCATACTGCCAAATTATGACCTCGCTGGCAATGGTCATTTTGCGGCGGCGCCATGCCGCCCAATTTCCGCAGCATTCTCACGCATAACGCGTGAATTTGCCGCAACCCTGACTCCGCTTCCTCAGACCCGGCCCCGAAAATATTCAATAGTTTTGACTATTCCTTCAGCCAGCGGCACCCGCGGCTCCCATCCCAAAAGAGCCCTGGCCCGGCCGATGTCCGGCTTGCGCTGTCGCGGATCATCCTGCGGCAGCGGACGGAACACGATCTTGCTGCGCGAACCAGTGGCGCGGATGATCTCCCGCGCAAATTCCAGCATCGTCAACTCGATCGGGTTGCCGATGTTCACCGGCTCATTACCCTGGCTCATCATCAGCCGATGGATGCCCTCGATCAAGTCCGAGCAATAACAAAAACTGCGCGTCTGATCACCCTTGCCGAAAACCGTCAGCGGCTTGCCCGTCAGGGCCTGTCCGATAAACGCCGGCACCACCCGCCCGTCGCGCAGCCTCATGCGCGGCCCGTAGGTGTTGAAGATGCGCACGATCTTGGTGTCCATGCCGTGTTGCCGATGGTAGGCCATCACCATCGCCTCGGCAAACCGCTTGGACTCATCATAGCAGCCCCGCGGCCCAATCGTGTTCACATTCCCCCAGTAATCCTCCCGTTGCGGATGCACCAAAGGGTCTCCGTAAATCTCTGAGGTCGAGGCAAGCAGGAATCGGGCCTGTTTCTGTTTGGCCAGCCCCAGCGCCTTGTGCGTCCCCAGCGAACCGACCTTCAAAGTCTGAATCGGCAGCTCCAAATAATCCACCGGGCTGGCCGGCGAGGCGAAATGCCAGACGTAATCCACCGGCTCGTCCAAAAACAGAAATTCCGTCACGTCCTGCTTGATGAACCGGAAATCCGGCCGCCCGGCCAGATGCTCGATGTTCTCCACGCTGCCGGTGACCAAATTATCCATCGCCACGACATGGTGTCCCCGCTCCAGGAGGTAATCCACCAAGTGCGATCCCAGGAAACCGGCCCCGCCGGTCACCACCGAGCGGGGTTGCGTTTTTTTGATCGTTTTCTTTTTGGCCATAATTGCAAATGGTTCAGCGCGCTCCCTTGCCCAGAAGCACGACCCAGATGGTACGCCACAGAATGGTGATGTCCAGCCACAATGACCAATGGTCGATATACTCCAAGTCCAACCTGACCCAATCCTTGAAGTCCTTGACGTCATTGCGCCCCGACACCTGCCAGGTGCAGGTCAGCCCCGGCCTGACGCTCAAGCGCCGGCGCTGCGCGACGTCATCAAACCGTTTCACCTCGTCCACTGGCAGCGGGCGCGGCCCGACCAAACTCATCTCGAAGCGCAGGACGTTGAGCAGTTGCGGAAACTCGTCGATGCTGAATTTGCGCAGCACCCGCCCCACCTTGGTCACGCGCGGATCCCCTGTCACTTTGAACACCGGCCCGGACATTTCATTCAATTGTTCCAACTCCTGCTTCAATTGCTCCGCGTTGGTCACCATCGAGCGAAACTTGTACATGATAAATGGTTTCCCGTTCAGGCCCGCGCGCGCCTGGCGGAAGAGCACCGGTCCGGGCGAGGTGACCTTGATGGCCGCGGCCGCCGCCAGGGTGACGGGCGCCGAGACCACCAGGAGCGTGAACGCTCCCACAAAATCCATGATCTGCTTCATGAGCTGCGGCCATGAGCTTTCCATTCCGCAACGAAAGACCAGCACGCGATGACCGTAAAAATGGTCCAGGCTCGCCGCCGAAATCTGCGTCTCGAAAAAATCGGCCAGGAGCCAGGTCTCGATCCCCTCCAATTCACAGGCCCGGATGGTCTTCTGCACGCGGTCGAAAAAAGTGTGCCGGGCCGCGATCACCACCGCGTTGACCGAGTGCTCGTGCAACAAGGCCACCAATTCCTCCACCGGGCTGGTATTCAGATCGAATTCCCCCAGAATCTCCAAATCCTCGGTTTTCTTCCCGATGTCCTCGCGCAACTGGCGGATGTCTTTGAGCGCGCCCGCCACGATGATGCGTCTCTTGAATTGGGCCTGGCCCAGTTTGGTGCGGTAGGCCGCATGCACCAGTTCCTCCTTCAATAATAACAACCCAAAGCTGCAAAATCCAAAAAGCACCAGCACCCCGCGCGAGGCCTCCTGGTTGGGTTTTAACATGAAGTTGATGATGATCAGACCCACCGCGCAGATGGCGCAGGCTTTGAGCAACGGCCAGACCACCTCTTGCACTGGAGTAAAAACCTGCCGCTCGTAAAAGCCCTGCCATTCCAGCACCAGCGGGGTCATCGGAATGACCACCAAAAACAGCTTGAAATACTCCGTGAACTCCCCAATCGGGTCAACCTTGCCGGGCCAAAGCAGCGGCCAGTAAAACCGGATCGCCCAAGCCAGAAAGAGAGCCACGGCGAAAACGCCGCCGTCTATGAACTGGTTGACTTGGACGCGGAATTGGCGGTCTCGAAGCAACATATTGATTCAAATCAATCGCTTGTCAGCAGGCGCTGGGACATCTTTCAGCAGATCAGGTCATGGTTCTTAACGCGCGGCGACGGGCAAGCGCCCCGCCGATGGCTGGCCCGCGACGGTTTGAAATTGCGGGGCCGAAGCTCGGATGAATCGTTCAAGCTGCTCATAAGTGGCATCTTCCCGCCCCGGAAGGCAAGTCGTAAAATAGGATATGTAGGCCCATCGCTCCAATTCCCCCTTCTCCAACATCGTCTTGGCCAGCGACCACATGCGCGTTCCCTGATCCGAAGTAATCTTGTCGCCCGAGACGAACCAATAGACATAAATCCCTCGCATCGCCACCGGTTGCTTGTACTCATCGACTATCATCCGCACGGCTCTCAACTTGAGCGCCGGCAACTGGTAAGGATACGGACGGTCCATCCTCAAGCGAATCGGTTCAGTTTGCTGAATACGCCAAGCCTGCGCCTCCAGGCAAAATTGCGGCTGATGGATGCTCGAACGGTCACTGCCCATCAAAACCACGCTCGCCACCACGCCAAAGCCATCCTTGCCACGGTAAATCATTCGTCCGAAACTCGTGTCCTTGGGTAAGCTGTCCAATTCCCCTTGCGACACCGGCCCATTGGACCCCTTGATCCCTAAAACTTCCTCCGGCAAAACCACGCTCCGCCGCGCCTCCGGGTGACCCAGATCATCATATATTATCGCCGGCCCCACCTTCACCCCCGGCGCGCCCAAATGGAGGCGCTTGTGAACCGTGACCAAATATCCCGCGGTTGCCGCCATCATCCCCAACGCCACGGCCAGAATGAGGCATTTGCTCTTGTTCATGCGTTGGTTGCGTCAGGTTTCTCTCCCAGCCAATGCGCCACCCCCATGAGCGATCCAACGGCCACCAGATATGTCACCAGCCAAAACCACCCATGCACCCAGATCCCGGCCGCGTTGCCGAAGGCCTGCGAGGCCAGGATCACCACCACCAAGCGCAAGACATTGCAAAAAAGCACCAGCGGAATCGTGGTCAGGATCATCAACCCCCGCCGCCAGAGCGACCTCATGGTCAGCATGGCAAAAATGGTCGTTATCGCCAGCAAGGCCACAAAACTGCGGATGCCGCTGCAGGCCACCGCCACGTCATAGTTGAATTGCCCCTTGGGTTCGTACAGGGCCGTGCCCTGTTGCACGACGTTAATCCCGAGCAACCCATGGCAGATCGCGTGCGTCCACGTCGCCGCCAGCATCCGCAAGGACAGCGTCGCCCCCTGGGCGAAGCTTCCCAGCGGCATGCAAAAGGCGAACAAAAACATCGGAAAGAAACTCTTCCACATCGTTCGCCATCCCCAGACCAGGCCGATTAACCCGTACATACCCAGGCACAACGCGATCACCGAAAGCCGCGGCTGCTGCACCAAAAAGCCCAGGATATGAATCAACAACGCCAATCCCACCACCGCCAAGCCCGGCCACCAAACCCCCGTGATCGAAGCCGCCAGTTCCCGGCGCTTGACCCAAAACAAAATGGCCACCACCCACGGGATCAAATTCCCCTGGCTGCAATCCATGTCGTCCTGGTTCCAGGCATTGTAAAGCCACTGGAAGATCGACGGCTCCTTGGTTGCGAAATTGAACGCACTGATGCCGATAAAATGAAACAACGCGAACCAGGCGGCCAACAAGGTGAGGAAGAGCCATTTATCCGGCACCCGCCCGCAATAATCCTGGAATTCCGCCCAAAAAGACGGCTGCGGCCCCGCCGAGGGCGGGGCCAGACCCTGATGATCGACAGCATCCATGATGGCCCAGCATACCCGACCGCCCCCCGCCACGCAAACCAAACCGCAGGAAACAAAGACCAGGGGACCCGCCACGGATTTACACAGATTGACACAGATTGAGGGAACGGCCCGCACCACGTCACTTATCGAGTGCAAAAGGAATTGTCAAATAAGTTTGCATTCGAAGCGCGTCTTTGTTATATAACCACCAACATCATGACTGAGGAACCTGTGGTGTGGTCTCTTGATTCAGGGAAAGGCTCGATTGGCGAATGCGTCCGCCAAGAGACGAAGTCGTTGCACAAAGCATCACCGCTCATCCCGGCGGAATTTGCCGAAAATAAAAAGGGGGCTGCGAAAGCCCCCGTGCAAGAGTTGCGGTTTACGTCAGGCTCGTCTTGCGACTTACGCTCTCTAGCCGACCGATTCTTGCGAACCGCTGACCCGCAGGTTTTGATCTCGTGATAAATAATAACGAATTCATAAATTATGTCAACTGTGGAATACGCGCTGAGAATATCGCCGACAGAGCCGCCTTACGATTGGAAGAACGATCCATTCTACACCAGCGCGGTTGTTTTGGGCATTGATATTGGACTCGAAGGGATCGGTGTTTGGATTCGCAAAGGTTGGGAACAACCGATATATGCCCGGTCGTTTCTTTTTGAGACACCCGATGCTGCGCCGCTGGAAGGCAGGCGTGGCTTAAGGGCAGGACGCCGCTGCCGCCAAGCCGAACGACGGCGCGAAGTGATGCTGAAACAATTTTGCGCTGACTTTGTTTTGCCGTGGGTTGAAATTACTGACAAGGGATGCGATGACGGCCCGTTTCGTTTCCGGTGGATTGCCACGCGAAAGGATGTTGATGGATTGCGCGATGCCCGGGCTTTTTCAGCCTGCTTGCGGCATATCATCCGACATCGTGGCTATGACTGGCATGCGCCAGAAGATGGCGGCGAATACCCGTGGGGCGACGAAGCAAAAGCAAAGGATGCGATTGAATGGGCAAAGTCGGCATTCTGCCAGCAGGAACACGCCGACAAACTCCGCTATAGTCTTACCGATTGCGGATGGACGGACAAAGAACGGCAAAGCTTTGACACGGCTTTAAGGCAAGCTGTGGAGAAATACAATACGAAGGGCATCGACGCCGTCCTTGCTGAACACTTTTCCCAACCCAAAAACAATCTCCGGTTCCCCGCCCGGCGTCACAATTTCCCGCGTGAGATGGTTTCGGCGCATTTAGACGCAATTGTCCAGAAGCATCCGCAATTTGTCGGTGGAGTGGAACGTGTGAAAGACGCGTTGAATCAACTCCACAGAATCATAAATGACCACCGGAAAGAACCCGGCGCTCTTGCGCTTCGTAAAGTTAATCGGTGTCCACTCGCGGGCATTTTATTCAACGGTCCCACCCCGAAATGCGATCCCAGCAAGAACCGGCATATTCGACGATTTAAACTTTTAGAATTCCTCTCTACCCGCACGTTCGTTCGCAAGGACGGCACGCGTATTCTGACCGGCCCGGAGTTGTTCGGTTGGTTGTTGGACGATTTGTTGGAAGCGGATATTCGAGGGCTGGAATCAAACGGGATAATCCAGCGTTCAAGAATAGCGATGCGGGAATTCAAGAAGCAATTTGCCGCCAAATACGATTCGAGCGGCGAGACAGAATTGGCAAGCGACACGCAATCGCATAATGGTGAGTTTTTCGTCCAGCTTACGGATTTGCTCTGGCCGAAAATGTCAGAACTCGGCGGGCGCGCTTCATTTTGTGGTCGTAGCGCGGAGTCGCTGTTTGATTACGCCACGAAAGATGGGTTCGATGCTAATCAAATCGCAGCACGTCTCAAAGAGAAGCGATTTGAGCGGGCTGGAAAGAAAATGAGTTTCTACGAGATCCGGCAGACGGCGGCGGCAGGATTTGGCATTTACAAGCAAGTTGAGTTTCTGCTTGGCCGGTGGAAGAAGAATGCCAAGCCAGGCGACATGCCGGCTGTCCCCGGCAAGCTCCGGCAGGTTTTCGCACGGTTGATCAAAGACGGAATCCTGCCCCCGGACAAAACTGCGCCGGATTATGCCGTCGTCGAAACTGTAGGGGATATTCCGCGCAACCGGGAGCAGGCAAAAGAAATTCAGGAAGCGCAAGCCGCCCGTCGCAAATTCAAAGACAAACTCCGCGAGCAATTCAAAGATTTTAAGCGCGGCAATTTGAGCTGGGAAGAAACAAACAAGCGTCTGCTCCTTTATGATCAGCAGCGCGGGATTTGTCCCTATACCGGCGAACCACTTGGTGAAAACCCTCTGGCTCACGATTTGGAAATTGATCACATCTTTCCACGGACGCGCGGCGGCATCAGCGAAATGGTCAACCTTGTGCTCACGCATCGGAAAACCAATGGCGAAATAAAGCAGGAGCAAACCCCATATGAGGCCTTCGGCGGCAAAAACAATTCCCCGCAATGGCGGGAGATTCGGGATCGGGTGCTCAAGATGCAATGGAACGGACAGAAACGAGAATTTTTTCTACGCTCGGACGACACACCGCCGGATTGGGGAAACATGACGCGCGTGGCACAACTTGCCCGGCAACTCCGTTTTGAAGTTGCGCGCTGGATGGACATTGCCGACGACGATGCGAAAATTCGTCAATTCATTGGTACGCCCACGGGTTACCAAACCAGCGTATGCCGCGAGGCCTGGAGCGATAAGCTGCCCGAAGATTTCTGGCCAAAAAAGAACCGGGACAATTTGCGGCATCATATGTGGGACGCTGCGATTCTTTCCCATATTCCGCCGGGCAAAGGTTTGAACCATGTCCGTTGTCACGGGATTTTTTGGAGCGAAATGAATCGGGGTAATATAAAAATGCTCGCGTTGCCGGGACTTGGGCCGGACTTGAAACAATTCGAAACAGAAACCGCCGGAAAATGCTTGGTGGAAAAAGTTCAGCCAGCACATAACAAACAATCGCGCTACCAACAGACGGTTTACAGTCCGCCGGACAAGGATGGTCTCATGTGGGCGCGTGACCCGATTGAAAAGTTAGCGGACAAACCCAAACTGCTGGAATTACTTCGCGATGCCGGCATTGATGAACGGCAATTGCCCACAAGCCGTTTCAACGAATGGCAAGAGAAGCGACAGGCGCAATTCTTCACGCGCGAGGAAGCGCTATCGGCAGTTGAAGCTTTGGTTTTGCCGTCTGAATATCAAATTCCCGCGCCAGTTTTTGAGGATTGGTGGACGGACCGGCTCAGGGGCGAGAAGAAGAGGGTTACAGACAAATCTCTACGCGCACTGCTTGCCAAGGCACGAGTGCCGAAAGAAGTGGTGACGGATCAACAATTAGCGGGTGTCCTAATAAATCGCGGCAATCCCGGCCCGCTCACTTGCAAGGACGGCACAATTATCCGGGGTATCAGCGGCCCTGCCGCCACTATGACGCCAATGGCCGTTATCCCGCACCGGAATCACAAGGGTGAAACCATTGGATTCAAGCTTGCGACCGAAACCTTCATCCGCGCGGAAATCTGGACAACGGAGAAGCACGACAAAAACGGCCAAACGATCAGAGACAGAGCTGGCGAGCCGGAGCTGGAATATCATCGCCGTCTCATTCCGCATCCGCGTGGCTTGAAACACCTCAGTTTGCGGGTCATGCCGTCCTCAGGTGAGCGGTTGTCTTGGGAACGTGCTTTAACGGACGCGGAAATCGTGGAGCTTGGTTTGAAAAACAATGCTGAGGTCAAAAGGCTGCGGAAGGAACATGAGAAAGCCGTCAAGCTTTATGAAAAAGAAATCTCCAAAGCCAATGCTGGCGAAAGCGAATTGACCTTGGGAAAGACCGGTGTCACGCCGGCAAAACCGATACCGTCAGTGATTTCCTTGCGGAAGATTTTTACGGGGTTGCCGCCGCACGCCAAACGGTTAACGAATATTCACGGTGTAGATGTGAGCCGCTTCGAAATAGGCGATCTACTTCTTGTTCCACTTACGCAAAGCGCCGAGATTTGCCAGCCAGAACAAGCTCCCTACCGGGAGCTTTGGTTTCGCGTCGGCGCGTTGAAGACAAACGGGCAAGTGACGCTGCTAATTGCAGAACGAAAGCAAACCAAGCCACTGACAGATCAAGAAAGGAAGGATGGGAAACAACTTACGTCCGATCAAGAATGGCTGACAAAAGCTGGTTTGAAACAGCCGGGCGATGATGGACTGATCGCATTTTTGCTTCAGCGTACGCCATGCCATGATCAACCACCTCATCCTGATAAGTGAAGAACAGGACCTTCACGTCACAGATGGCAAATTGATTTCCGGCCACCGCAAGCTGGCCGTTGAATCTTTGGGCAGCGTGCAGTGCCTTTCCGCTGCCTGCCAATGGTCGCAGACGGCTTTGGAGTTGCTCGCCACGCAATGCCCCGTGGTCATGGCCCGCTGGGACAAACAGCAAAAAAAGTGGCGGACCATGTCGCTCACCCCAAAAGCGCGTTATGTAAATCCGACGGCGCTTTGGAAAATTTGCCGCCTCTCCCCTCAGCGGGCCACGCAACTGGCCAGCGGACTGCTTTGGACAAAGGTGTGCAATCAACACCAGATGCTCCATGCTTTTGACCCGCGACTGGCCGATAAACCGCAGCTTAGAGAAAACTCGTTCAATCGTATCCTGCGCCTCGAAGCCAGTTACGCCCGCTTCTTCTGGCCGCGCTACTTCGCGGCCATGGCCAACGACCTTTTTGAACGTGAACGCCGCAAGCCAATGCATCCCATTAACGCGGCGTTGAACTACGGTTACGGTTTTCTTTATCACGCCATCGAATGGCAATGCCTTGCCTCCGGCCTTGATCCCACCATCGGCATCATCCACAAACTGCGGCGCAGCCGCCCCAGCCTCGTCTGCGACTTGATTGAGCCGCTCCGTTGCTCGGTCGAATTGGCTGTGATTCGTCACTTGGATGATCTGCAGGAACCCAAGCGGCTCGCCGGTCACTTTGCGGAAATGCTGGAAGCGCCATTTTCGTATCGTGAGAATAAATTTAAGCTGCGCTCCATCATCCGGCTGATGGTGGAATCGTTCGTGCGCTCGCTCGACGGCAAAGAAGCGTTCCAACCTTTCGTCCTCCATGCTCGTGATGCTTGCGTATGACACGCCGGAACAGCGGCATCAAACCTTCTTGCGCAAGGAGTTTGAGCGAGTCGGCGGCACGCGCGTCCAGTACAGCATCTATCTCTTCAACGGCGAACCACACGAGTGCGAACGCGTCATCCGGTACATGCAACGCGTGGCCAAAGGCATTCCTGGCGACATCCGCCTTTTCCCGATGGAGGAATCCACTTGGGACGCGCAAGTCGTTATCACCGAGTGCCTGGAAACCACCCACCGAGTGGCCGAATTAAAGGAATTCGTAAAGGTGTGGTAGTCCGAACCCGCTCTGTATAAGCAGGTTCGGCACCACGGATACCACAATGCCCTTGGGGGGGCGAGATCAAAACGAATTTCGTTTCCGGCGGCAAGATCAAAAGCAGATACCACAATGCCCTTGGGGGGGCGAGATCAAAACCGCACAGCAATTGCAGGTTCCCCTTGCGCATGATACCACAATGCCCTTGGGGGGGCGAGATCAAAACTCAAGCGGACGCGGCCGTTTTACGTTTATGGCGATACCACAATGCCCTTGGGGGGGCGAGATCAAAACGCGTCACGCTCCGCTCCAGCACTTCCGGCTTGGATACCACAATGCCCTTGGGGGGGCGAGATCAAAACACGCCGGCGCACCTTCGAGAACGGGCGCAACGGATACCACAATGCCCTTGGGGGGGCGAGATCAAAACCCGGACCACGCGGATTCCGGCGGCGGCGCTGGGATACCACAATGCCCTTGGGGGGGCGAGATCAAAACCTCACTTCCTCATTTGTTAGTTTCCGCGAGGGGATACCACAATGCCCTTGGGGGGGCGAGATCAAAACAAGTTTAAGACAACAATCATTAAGATGATTCAGATACCACAATGCCCTTGGGGGGGCGAGATCAAAACGTATTCAGCCCTACACCTGGGACTACTTGAAGATACCACAATGCCCTTGGGGGGGCGAGATCAAAACCCATACCCAAATAGCCAATGATCCCGATGATCGATACCACAATGCCCTTGGGGGGGCGAGATCAAAACATACTATGATGGCGATAATGAAGGAGGAGGCGGATACCACAATGCCCTTGGGGGGGCGAGATCAAAACAGGAAGCAAAGTTGCCAAGAAGCCAATGTTAGGATACCACAATGCCCTTGGGGGGGCGAGATCAAAACAAGAAGGAAAAGGAATAGACTGCCCAGGAGTCGATACCACAATGCCCTTGGGGGGGCGAGATCAAAACGCGTAAGTCCGCGCCTCCCCGTAAGCCACCAGGATACCACAATGCCCTTGGGGGGGCGAGATCAAAACAATGACTTCGATATGGGAAACCAGGGAAGCGGGATACCACAATGCCCTTGGGGGGGCGAGATCAAAACAAGCCCGCGTCAACGCCCACGCCGACCGCATTGATACCACAATGCCCTTGGGGGGGCGAGATCAAAACCCGTTGGGTATATGGTAAGTGACCTAGACTGTGATACCACAATGCCCTTGGGGGGGCGAGATCAAAACATGTCTAGCTCTGTTTTACGGAAACAGAGCAGATACCACAATGCCCTTGGGGGGGCGAGATCAAAACTGGGCAAGGGCTTCGTGCGGGTGGACGGGGTGGATACCACAATGCCCTTGGGGGGGCGAGATCAAAACACGAATGGCATGTGCGATACGCGCAGGAATTCGATACCACAATGCCCTTGGGGGGGCGAGATCAAAACCTATCAGCCCATGCATTCCATTTAGTATCTTCGATACCACAATGCCCTTGGGGGGGCGAGATCAAAACCAACAGGCTGTTCGAGGTAGATTGCAAAATTGATACCACAATGCCCTTGGGGGGGCGAGATCAAAACCGCTGTGTATGTCTTATCAATCAGGCTTTCCTGATACCACAATGCCCTTGGGGGGGCGAGATCAAAACCAGTTGCTAGGCTGAATATGACTTCAGCTTCAGATACCACAATGCCCTTGGGGGGGCGAGATCAAAACTAGGGATTGTGGTTAGAGGTTGGCATGGGTTAGATACCACAATGCCCTTGGGGGGGCGAGATCAAAACTGCGGAAACGATGGCTAACCATGCTATGAATTGATACCACAATGCCCTTGGGGGGGCGAGATCAAAACTAGTTTCCAAAGTTGCATTGCGCATCCCGCCGGATACCACAATGCCCTTGGGGGGGCGAGATCAAAACACTGGTTCAAACGCTATCGCTGGAGGTATTCAGATACCACAATGCCCTTGGGGGGGCGAGATCAAAACAGGCTGCCAGGCTGATCAAGCATACACAGCACGATACCACAATGCCCTTGGGGGGGCGAGATCAAAACCGTGCAGCGTCACGCGCTGCTCGTGCGCCCAGGATACCACAATGCCCTTGGGGGGGCGAGATCAAAACCAAGCACCCAACGACACCCTACGCGGCCAGCCGATACCACAATGCCCTTGGGGGGGCGAGATCAAAACGTCCACGCCTGGCTCTACGCGCCGCAGTTGATGATACCACAATGCCCTTGGGGGGGCGAGATCAAAACTCACGGCCAAAAGCAATGGTGCCTGGATGCTCGATACCACAATGCCCTTGGGGGGGCGAGATCAAAACTCGTCATATTTACTCATTGCACGAGCATCCTAGATACCACAATGCCCTTGGGGGGGCGAGATCAAAACAGGTGGCCGGACGTTTGGACTGGGGGCATCGCGATACCACAATGCCCTTGGGGGGGCGAGATCAAAACTGATGATGCTCGGCGAGAGGATGCAAATTTGGGATACCACAATGCCCTTGGGGGGGCGAGATCAAAACCCATACCCAAATAGCCAATGATCCCGATGATCGATACCACAATGCCCTTGGGGGGGCGAGATCAAAACCCGGCGGCGGGTGGGTCATTGCCTGGCTGGCACTGGACGAACGCGGCACGTTGCAGACGGCAATGACCCACCCGCCGCCGGGTTGAAAATTCCCCCCGATCCATGACGTTGAAGCCTCTGGCGGCGAGATGGCTGTTTAGGAGCCGTCAAGAACTATGGTTTACAACTATGGCGCAGGGATTTTGGCGGCTGGCAAGGCGCGAGCGAGCAACGCGGCCAGCCGCCAAAAGACCAAGCAGGAAGGGGAAGAAAGCCAGGTTGCGCGCGCCCAAAGGTGGGCGCTGCTGCCTTTACCCGGCAGGGAAAACCGTATCTGTGTTCATCTGTGTCAATCCGTGGCCAAACCCTTTGCAATGCAATCTCTCGGAATCATTCATTTTCGAGAAGATTTATTACCACCGATTTCACGGATGGAAAACTTGAAGACGTTTAGCCGCAGATGAACACACCCTCCTTCGCAAGGCCTACTGAGGCCAGGGATTGACACAGACGAGGGATTCTTAAATCTGTGTTCATCCGTGTTCATCCGTGGCTCCAACTCTGTGCCGCTGCGGATGCCTTTTTTGGTTGCGGCTCGGTGCGCTGGACTCCTTGCGTTCCTTCGCGGCTAAAAAAAGTTGGCAGTCCCTCAGTTTCGTGGTATTGTAACCGCCGTGGCCGGCAAGGGCCTTGCTCTTTGACAGTTTGCAGACTTCTCATCCGGCCCAAGAGACGGCGCACCCGGAGCCTTAATCGCGGTTAATCGCGCTTAATCGCGCTTAAAAAAATAAATATTTTCTCGCGCGGTCGCCGCCACCATGCTCTTAATCCTCCCCGCAACCGTTTCCCGTTTGAGGTCGGCGGGATGATCACGGCTCCACGGAGTGTTCCACCCTCCGTAGCAGAGCTACTGCGGAGGACGGGCGCCCTGCCGGGTAGAGTGAACGAAAGGCTTCCAAATAAATACGGGGCGCAGCCTTGTCAGAGGGGGGAATTGCGGGTATTCTGTCCCCATGCTGAAACAGTGCGTTTGCATGCTTTTGCTCATGGGGTGCGCGGCGGCGACGGCCGCGACGGTGGAACTCAAAGGCAAGGCGTCGGTCACCGGCAGGATCCTGGAGGAGAAACGGGACCTGATCGTTATCGATGTCGGCTATACGGTGCTCGTGATCCCGCGCAGCCAGGTGCAGAAACTTTTGCGGGATAATGAGGTGGCGGCCAAGGCGATTGTGGCGCCGGCGCCCATGGCGGCAGCGGCACCCATCCCGGCGGCGCAGGCGGGGGGCGAAGCGGGCGTGGAACAGGATTTTTACAGATCTGGGACGGCTTCGGCGCTGGAACAAAACGTCCGGGACCTGGTCAATGCCATCGGGTCGGCGGTGGTGCAGGTGAGGACGCCGGCGGGGCTTGGCTCGGGCTTTTTCATCAATCCGGATGGCTTTTTGATCACCAATTTTCACGTGGTGGAGGGGGAAACGCAAATCTCGGTGGAGGTGTATGACTCCAAAGACGGGCAGATGCAGCGCAAGACTTACAAGCAGGTGCGCATCATCGCGTTGAATAAATTCGGCGACCTGGCCTTGCTCCATATCGAGGACAAGGACAAGCCGCGTTTTGTCAGCGTGCCGCTGGGCGAGGCGGACAAACTTTCGGTGGGCGACCATGTTTTCGCCATCGGCAGCCCGCTGGGGCTGGAACGGACGGTGACGGAAGGCATCCTGAGCACCAAGACGCGGGAATTGGCGGGGGAGCTTTATTTGCAAACCACGGCGCAGATCAACCCTGGCAACAGCGGCGGCCCGCTCTTTAACCTGCGCGGGGAAGTGGTGGGGGTGACCAATATGAAGATCACCTTCGGCGAGGGCCTGGGCTTCGCCATCCCGGTGGAATCGGTGAAGTACCTTTTGAATCATCGCGACGCTTTTGCTTACGACAACGACAACCCCAGCAACCCCTATCGCTACTTGCAACCGCCCAGCCGGACGAACAAGACAGCGAGGGATTGAGGTCTGAGGGCGGGTTCTAAATACATGTTCATCTCCACACGATGTCTCCTGCCACTCGCGGCGGTTGTTTTGTGCCTGGGGGCCGGCGCCGCGGTGCCAAAGCCGGAAAAACTGCTGCCCAAAGACACGGTGCTGGTCGTGACCGCGCCGGATTGGGCCAAGGCGAGGCAGCTTTGGAGCAACGCGCCTTATGCCGGGTTATGGCGCGATCCGAACCTCAAGCCGTTCGCGGACAAGTTCACGGAGAAATTCACCACCGGGGTGATCAGGCCATTGGAGAAGAGTTGGGGGATCAAGTTTTCCGATTTCGCCGGACTGGCGCAAGGCCAGGTCACTTACGCCCTGGCGCCGGTAACGCCCAGGAACAAGTCGGACAGCCCATTGGCGGGCATCCTGATCATGGACACCAAGGACCATGCCGGGCAGTTGAAAACCAATCTGGCGCAGGTTATCAAGAAATGGGCCGAGGCCGGCAAACCGATGAAAGCGCAGAAAATCCGGCAGGCGGATTTTACCACGCTTATCGTTTCCCACGAGGACCTTTCCTGGCAGAAGATTTTCCCGGGCTTCAGGCCGTCTGAGGAGGGCGCGGTCAGGCCCAGGAACAAGGAAATCACGGTGGGGCAGTTGGATACCCTGCTATTGGTCTCTGATTCCACCGAAGCGCTCGACAAAGTCCTGGCCCGCCAGGCTGGCGGATTGGCGCCTCCGCTGGAGGAAGAGCCGGCCTTTCAAGCCGAGCATGGGGCGCGTCTGCGCCAGTCACCCTTTTACGTGTGGTTGAACACCAAAGCGCTGTTGGAGCTTTTGTCCAAACCATCCGCCGGGCAAGATGAGGACGCGGCCGCCGGGGCCGCGCGCGCAAGGACGATTTTTTCCGCCACCGGCTTGATGAACCTGACCTCGGCTTCGCTCTCCTACCAGAGCTTCCGCGAGGGCAAAACGGCGCAATTATTCCTGGCCGTGCCGGAGGAGAAACGCCCCGCGCTGCTGAAAATCCTGGCCACCGAGCCTAAGGATGCCGGGCCGCCGTCCTTTGTCCCGGCCGACGCGGTCAAATTCTGGCGCTGGCGGGTGAACATGGCTCGAAGTTGGAGGACGCTGGAAGGCATGTTGAATGATCTGGTTTCTCCCCAAATCATGGGACAGTTGGACACGGTGTTTGCGCTGGCAGGCAAGGAGAAGGATGAACATTACGATCTCAAATCCGAGCTGCTCAATAACCTCGGCGATGACATCATCAGCTACGAAAAGGCGCCCAAGGCCAACAATTTGGCGGATTTGAAATCGCCTCCGACGCTCTATCTGCTTGGCTCGCCCAACCCGGACAAGCTGGCATCGGCGCTCAAGGTGCTGCTGGCCATTCCGTTCCAAGGCGCCCCCATCAAAGAGCGCGAGTTTCTCGGACGAAAAATCTACACCGCCGCCCCCGCCGCGGCCACGGGCGCGGGCAGTGCCGGCATTAACTTTTCCGCCAGCGGGGGCTACCTCGCCATTACCAGCGACGCGGCGATGCTGGAGGAATACCTGCGCAGCGGCGAAGACAAGAGCAAGGCGCTGAGAGAAATGCCAGGATTAACCGACGCGGCGCAAAGGGCGGGCGGGACGGCCACCGGATTGTTCGGATTTGAAAACGAGAATCAAACCATGCGCCCGGTTTTCGATGTCATTCGCAAACAGCACCTCACCTTGCAGGACGTTCTCGGCGTGCCGGTGCCCGAGGCCGCCGGGGGAGCCGAGGTGGAATCGCTGCGGCAGTGGGCCGATTTCTCGCTGCTGCCGCCCTTTGAGGCGGTGTCAAAGTACTTTTACTTCTCGGTCTATGCGGGGAGTTTCACCTCGGATGGATTCAGCCTGAAAATGTACATGCCCACCCCGCCGCAACTGCGGCAGTGAAGGAAGGAAAATGACAACTTTGCCCGTCCTCCGTCATATTGCCAATCTGTGGTCATTGTGGGATTACCCCACCGCGCGGAAACCGTGGCCGCTCGAACGGCAGATTATTGACATTAAAGAAGCGGGTTTCGACGGCTTCACCACTCTTCCCACGCAAGAACACGCCAGGCTGGCGGAAAAGCACGGGCTGATCGTCGTGGGCTATTTTGCCACGAGCAAAAGCTCTGAGTTCGGCAGACTCATCCGGCAAAACGTGGATGCCGGCGCGAAGCATATCAACGTGCAACTTGCCGACCATGACACGCCCGTCGAGCAATCCATTAAACTCACCTTGAAGCTGATGGATGAAAGCGAGGAGCTTGGGGCTAAATGCGCCGTGGAAGTCCACCGCGATACTTGCACCGAGACGCCGGAAAAGGCCTATGCCATCGCCGCCGGTTACAGGAAGGCGACCGGGCGGCTACTGCCGATGACATGGGATTTTTCACACATTGCCGTGGTGAAACACCTCGCCCCGCCGTTTTGGGAACGCCTGCTGGTGGATGCGAAATTGATCCAACATGCCCAGCAGTTTCATTTCCGGCCCTTTAATGGACACCATTGCCAGGCGCCAGTGACCGATGGGCAAGGGAAGCTCTCGACCGAATTGCAACAGTGGCTTCCTTTCCTCGATAAAACCCTGACTCTCTGGCTCAAAGGAAAGCAGGCTGGACGTGAAATATTCATTGTGCCGGAAATGGGACCTACCCGTAGTGGTTATAACTTTGCACAACTTTCTAATAGCTGGGAAGATGCTAAAATCCTACGGCTCCTCATTGCCAAAGCCTGGCAAAAGGCCCTTTTCTTGAAAGCATAGGAAAGTCATGACTCATTTGTCTGTCATATTCGTTGTTGACGTGCAATGTATTCCGGCATAAAAGAATCGCCTATGATTAATCTTACTGAGTTAACGACAAGTCAACTTCAGCGTATCCTGTCGATCAAAGAACAGATCGAGGCGCTGCAAGGCCAAATCGAATCCATTGCCGACGGCGACAATGGTTCTGCGGTTTCAGTGGCCGTGGAAGCGCCCAGAAAAGGCCGCAGATCGGCTGAGGTCCGGGCAAAAATGGCGGCTGCGCAACGAGCCAGATGGGCCAAGCTCAAAGGACATGCGGATTCGCAATCCACGCCGGCGAAGAAGGGCAAGAGGCGTTTGAGTGCTGCCGGAAGAGCGGCCATTATCGCCGGCACCAAGGCCAGATGGGCCAAGCTCAAAGGCGCGACGGCCACACTTAAAGTCGCCACGAAGAAGGACCGGCGCAGCAGTCCAGCGGTGAGAGCGAAGCTGGCAGCGGCTGCCCGGGCCAGATGGGCGAAGCTCAAGGCCGAGGGAAAGACGACGTTATAATCCAAGTCCACCGAGATGCGGGGGGTTGGCGCCCCCGCCATTCTTGACGGCGCCATCGAAGGAGAACTGTCGTGCAAACAGATCCAAAGATACCGCCGTTCAAAGACAATCCCCAAGCTGGCAGTGTGCCTCCGCCGCTGCCGGCAACGGCGCCGCCGATCATCGGCGCTCCGTCACCGATCGCTGAGTCTCCTCCATCATTACCGGCGAAGGCAAACCACCAGTCCATGTCGCTTCGCAGACTGGTTGCAATCCTTTTGAGCCTGTGCCTCGGACTGTTTCTAGCCGATGGAGTTGTTTCCCTGGCCGATAGCTCTCTGATTATTCTTTTTGACAGTCATCCTCTATCGGCGGTGAGCGGGCTTCTGGGCTTTTTTGGCTTCCTGATGGTGATCGTGATGTACGGCCTGATGGGATTGACGCCTTTGATCCCCAAGCGCCTGTTTCTCCCCATTCCGCTTTTCGTTATTGTGGCTGAACTGCTGCTGGCTCCATTTTCGATTTATGCTTACACTCGAATGCAGCAAGCGGTGTGGGGCCTTTCGCTTTGTCAGGTCATCGTCGGTCTCATCGTCCTGTATCGCGTCCGGGGTGGCTATAAGTTCCGCTGGCCGCTGGTGGCGGAGGAACAGCTTGAAGCCAGGCGCTTTAGCTGGCGGAACCTGGCGGTGTTCTTGCTGGCGAACGTTTTCGTACTGCTGCCCGCGGTCATGGCTTATGTTGTGGTTTGCGCGGCGTTGGCAATGGGTCATTTCAGCGAAGGCTTCATGGCGCTGCGCCCGGGTGGTTTGACGGTCCAAGTCAGAACGTACATTCGCAATGACGGCAAGACGATCCAGTTATTTCCGATGGCGCACGTGGCCGATTCGGCTTTCTACGAGAAAGTGGCGCAAGCATTTTCGAGCAACTCGATCATTCTGATGGAGGGGGTGACGGACAACAAGAATCTGATTACGAATAAAGTCACCTACAAACGGATGGCGACCGCGCTCGGCCTGGGGGAGCAACATGAGGATTTTAACCCAACCCAGGGCGTCATGGTGCAGGCTGACGTGGATGTCGAAGAATTCGCGACGAACACGATTGATCTGCTCAACCTGGTCATGCTCATTCATGCAAAGGGCGTGACGCCCGAGACAGTCCTGAAGCTGATGCTATACCCGCAGCCCGCCCGTCTTCAGGAGCAACTTTTCGACGATCTGCTCAAGAAGCGCAACCGGCACCTCTTGCAACAGCTCCAACTCGGGCTAACGCAATCGGAGCACATCATCGTGCCATGGGGAGCGCTGCACATGCCTGAGATCGCAAGAGAAATTCAAAAGTCCGGCTTTCATTTGGACAAGACCGAGGATTTCGTGGTGATCCGATTCCGTTACTGGAGGCCTATGGTGAAGCCTCATCCACAAGCCGGGTTGCAAAAGTAGAATTCGCCTTTATGTTGCCACGAGACGAGACCTTCGTTTAGCAACGTCAACATGAACCGTGAACGTTATGAGCAAAGCTGAAATCAACGCCCCTGATCTGACTCAACGACCTCCGAGAAGCCCCCGCTGCCGCCTCGGCGGTTACGCCGGACTGCCCCGCATGTTGGACAAATGCCGCGCCACCATCGCCGGCAAGAATGGCGAATACAACTACAATTGCCCCTTGGATCAGCGTATCCTCGGTTTCCTGGGGGTGGATGCCGAGGCGCTCAAAGCGGAAGTGGCCGCCGGCAAGGGCGACTGGGCCATCCTGGAGTGGATCAGCGCCAACGCCAGGAGCAAGCATTCGGAGTGGGAAATCGAGCAGTGGTCCTCCTTCCTGGAACGACGCGGCCCGACCAGCGACGCCGAAACCCTCGGTTACTTCGTCGAAGCCGTCGGCAAGCTGACCAAGACCCGCGACGACATCCGCACCTGGGCGGACATCCTGGATTTGGACGATTACCTGAGTTTCGGCGGGAAAGGCTGATCGGCAAATGGCTCAGGGGCTTGGCGGCGCGAGGTAAACGCTTCCAGTTTGAGCGGCGTTCAGAAATTGACCGAAAGTGTTGCTCCGGTCAACTTGCGTAGCGAAGAAAGGCCGCTTTCCGGCGAAATTTCGTCGGTTCCGATTTAGAGGCGTCTGCCCTTAGCCTGCTCGGGTTGAAGGCTTGACTTTGGCTGCTGACAGCAACATTGTTCCCCCTAATGAAACCGCAGCGCTTTGAGATCGTCGCATTATGGACAGCGCCGGGCGTGATGCCTTTGCAAATAATGATGTTCAAGGATAACACAAGCCGCCATGAAACCAGCCACACCGACAGTTGAACCAACCCCAACAACCCAATTCCGGAAAAAAGTTTTCGGAGGTTCCCTAAAACCACTCAACCTCAAATTGCTGGTCGCGCTTAGTTTCGCATTGCTTTCGGCATGGGACGCGCGCGCGGCGATCACGGCCAGCAACATGGAAACCCTGGTCACGACTCAGCAACGGCAGGCCAGAGGACTCAACTATTGGCCGGATGGCGGCATGGGAATCGTGCAATCCGGCAACTCCTTCATTTTCATGGCGGCCAACGGCGGCAATTCTGCGCGGACGGTTGGGACTTTGACCAATCCAATTGCCACACAGGTCACGAGTTCCATCGTTATCCAGAACCAAAAGACAAATTATAATTACATCGCCGGTGGCTACATCTACCAGTCCACTAACAGCACGGCCTGGTTAATGATTTATCACACAGAGCGCTGGCTCAATGGAGTATCGAGTAATTTCTGGAGCAGTTTGGGGATGGCGAGGTCAATTAACCAAGGCCAGACGTGGAGCGATCTTGGGGAGATTATCCGATTGGGCTTACCGTTCGGCTCGACCGGGTCTTACGATATCGGCGGGGGATCATTCGCCCTCAACAACGGTTATATGTACGTGTACTTTCACGATAATGCTTCCAACGGCACGGCTGTGGCGCTGGCGGTCGCCCGCGCGCAATTGTCAGATATCGAGACGGCCGCCAATCTCGGCGCCGTCACGCCCTTCTACAAATATTACAACGGCAGTTGGAGCCAGAGCGGGCTGGGCGGAGCTTCGAGCAAATTGGGGGGGTCGGTTAATCCGGCCCCGTCGGGTTGGTGGGGCTCCGTGGCCTACAACTCATTTCTCCAGACATACATCCTCATCTACGTTAGCAGCTATAACCTCTACCTGACCACATCAACCGACGGGCTGAATTGGAGCGGATCAACGGTGATCGCGAACACCTCGGCCGAAGAGTTCTACCCCACCGTCCTTGGTTTTGATGGAAATGCCCGCACCACCGGGGAGCAATTCTACGTCTATTACACCTACTCGGTGACCGGGGGCTGGAACCGTTGGGTGGACGCTGTCCTGGCGCGCCGGATGGTCTCGATGAGTGGCGCGTGGCCGCAAGCCCCTGCCATCAGCGGTCAACCCACCAATCAGACGGTCAAGCCCGGTCAAAGTGCTGCCTTTTCGGTTTCGGCTTCGGGCACTGCGCCGATGAACTACCAGTGGCGCTTCGACGGAACCAACATCGCGAGCGCCACCAACGCCTCCCTGAGCCTGACCAACGTGCATTTCACCAATGACGGCAGCTACACAGTGACCGTGAGCAATCTGATCGGCGTCACCACCAGTTCCAACGCCGTGCTGGCCGTGGGATGGCCACCGGTAATCCGAGTGCAGCCGGCCAGCCAGTCGGTCGAGTCAAATTGCAATGCCACGTTGAACGTCTCTGCCTGCGGCCTTCAGCCGCTGAGTTATCAATGGTGGAAAGACGACCTGGCTTTGGCCGCAGAGACAAATTCCAGTCTGGCCATTGCCAGCGTCCAAGCCTCCAATTTTGGCAGCTACACTGTGGTCGTCAGCAACGCCTTGGGCGCGACAAACAGCACGACCGCAGTGCTGGCTTTGGCTTCCGCGCCCGTGGCCAATCCGGATGTCGTCCTGCGATTCGCGGAGGGCGGAGTCCGGATGAACGCTGCTGATTTAACGGCCAATGACGTCGTGGCGATGTATGATGGTTTGACCGTGATCGCCGTCAGTTCCAACAGCGCCGCCGGCGGCACCGTAAACCTGAACGGCCCGTGGATTTATTATGCGCCGCCCGTTGGCGGAACCAGCATGGATAGCTTCACCTACACCGTGAGCGATGGACACTGCGGGACGGACATGGGAACGGCCACGGTGCAAATCAAAGCGGACAATCCACTGCCGCTGCATTTCGCCGTGGGCAGAATGAGCGATGGGTCGCTCCAGTTGATCTTCGACGGGATTCCTGGCGACACCTATCACCTCGAATACTCTGCGAGCTTGTCGCCCCCGAATTGGCAGGTGTTGACCAACCAAACGGCGGATTCTTTTGGGGTGGTCCAGTTTGCGGACTGGCCCATGACCAGCGCCGCGGGCCGGTTTTACCGCGCTGTCTGCCCGTAGCGCGGCTCCGCAAAAACCGGTTCTCCGGATGCGTGAGGAGGAGCGTGCTCTTGATTGCAAGGGCTGACCCGGCAAATGGCTCAGGGGCTTGGCGGCGCGAGGTAAACGCTGCCGGTTTGAGCGGCGTTTAAAAATTGACCGAAGCCGTTGGTTTGCTTTTGCAAGACGGCGCCACTGAAGGAAATGGGTTTGCCCTGCGCGTTGGTGGCGGAACCTTGGAACAGGCCGTTGGCCGCCGTCAGAGTCAAGTGCAGCTTGTTGCTGCCTGCCACCATGTTTTTGGCTTTCAACGTAAACAAGTTGCTGATGGCTGGCGACAAACCGCCGTTCTCCAGGAGCGCATATCCGTTGGTCAGGTTTAACACCTGCTCCCCCGCGGCGTGCAAATACGCCGAGCCGACCGCTTGCAATTGATTTGTAAAACCCGCGCGGTAGGCCGCCGCCGCCGGTTGGGAAGGTTTGAACCAACTCAACGTGCCGTCAATGTCCCGGTCCGGTTCGTTGGTAAAGGCCAGCCAGCCCAGAATCATGCCTTTGCCGCCGGCGATTGACAGGTAAAACGGCCACTGCCCCTGGCCGGACTCAGTGGCCGATTGCATGACTTGGGTGCCGTCGCCCAGGGTGCCGCCGAACGTGACACCGCCGTGGATGCCCACGGTCAGGGCGCCGAAACCGTTGCCGCCCGGCAGCGTCGGGGAATTGGTTCCCGGCAGGATGAGGGTATATTTGCCCGCCTGGGGCGCGTGGTTGGCGCCGGCAAAAACGGCGCGGTTGGCTGCCAGTTCCGCCGTCCAGGCCTGATTGATCAAAGTGCCTTGCAACATGTCTCCCCCCTGCAAATCCAATTGCAGGGTAATCGCCGTGTTGTTCCAGACTTTCAGGGCGTTGGTGGACCAGAAGCCGGTAAGGGAAAACTGGCCGGCAAAGGAATAGCTTTTGTTCCCTTGTTGAAACTTGGCCGTAAAACCGCCGTTACTGCTGACCAACGCGCTGAAGAAACCCGAGCTGGCCAAGGCCGCTTCATTGGTGTCAAAGAACAATCCTTGATACGAACCCGCCGCCGGAATGAATGGATTGGGGATGAAACTCGCGGTCAGGCTGAGATTCGAGGTCATGGTGAAGTTCAGCGTCTTGGAGCTGGTGGAAATGTCACCCGTCCAGCCTTGGAAAACAAAACCGGGGGCCGCTTTGGCGGTGAGGTTGTAAGGGTAGCCCAGATTGAACAATTGTCCGTTCATCGCGCCAACCGTGCCACTTCCAATGACCGTCAAGTGCAAAGGCTCGGGGATGACGTAATTGAGAACGCACGATGCCAGTGCGGAAACATTACTGCTGGTATCGTAGGCCTCCACTCGCACTGTATTGGCCCCAAGCACCAGGTTGGTCAGGAGGACCGACCAACTGTTGACGCCGACGGCCAACTGCCAGGCGTTGGTGCCGTTGGCGTTCCTCAATTGATAATAGACGCCGGCCACGGAAACATTATCGCTGGCCGTGCCTCCCACAAGAACGATCGGGCTGGTCACATCCGTCCCGGACTTGGGCGACTTGATGGCCACCATGGGAGGGGTGGTATCCCTGAGAAAACTAAAGGCGAACAAGGCGCTTCCAGACCACCCATTGTAGCCGTCCAGGGCGATCTTATATTGTGTCCCTGCGGAAACGCCGAATTTGACATTGGCCAATCCGCTGCTGAGGTAAAAGCCATCGCTGCTGGCAACGGGCGTCAGATCAGCAAGTGAAGTTCCGGTATAAACCCCCAGAAGCGTGTTAAAGGCGCTGCCCGCGGTGGAAATGGTGACCGTGCCGATGGCTGGCGCGGTCCAGGTCCACCAGAGAGAGTGGCCGCCAGAGTTACCGCCAATGTAAAGCTCCCCGGGTTCCCTCGAGGCATAGGTCGTATTCACGCTGTTGGTGATGCCCGGCAGCGGAATGGAGAGCGCGTTCGCAAAATTGTCGTTGAAGGGAATATCCGCTGTCGTTGCCGCCACCAAGCTCACGTCGGTGATGTCAAAGGAGGTGAGGCTGCCGTCAGTCGCGTCGGTCGTGACATAGAACAGCAGATTCACCTTTTGTCCGGCGTAGGAGGAGAGAATGTTCTGTCCCGCGTAGGTGATAAAAGTATCTGTCAGCTCAACGTAACCGGAAGTTGGGTTTGAACTGGACACGGTGCCAAAGTCTATCAACACGTTGAAATTGGTGTCCGTGAGATAAATCGTCAACGAGTCGTCGCCATTGGGATCAGTGCTGAGGGTCTGGTATTGCAGACTCAAAGTGGCCCCGATGAGGTTCGCGGGAAAGGCGATGGTTTGATAGGTTTCCTGAATCTTGCCGCTGGCGTTTCCCATCGACAGATACCCTCCTCCGGGAGGGATACTTATCCCCAATCCCTCCATTTTCCAGGGTGCAGAACTGGTCCCTGCAAACGCGCCGTTGGCGATCAATTGGGTGGTGGCGGAAGCCGGCTGCAAAAATGCCAGCGACAGCATTCCGAGAAAACAGATACTCCTCCTCATGCCGGATATGCTTCCCACGTTTCCGCCGGTTTCGCAACGACAAAAAGAAAGTCGTGAATACCGATCCCCCCTTCGCCGTGCCGGCTACGGCGGACAAGGCAGCGGACAGAATCCGGGCCAGCATGGCCGGATGTCGGGGGGGGCGGAAGGTCAGCGCAAGGGCAATTCGATTCCTATCAAAAAGAAACGGCGTTCAGTGTTCCGAACGCGGTTGCAGCAACCGGCGGGGCAAGTCTCGATGCCCGTGCATGGCCCGCCGCAACACCAACTCTTCGGCGAGAACTTCGTAAAACAGAATGTGTCTTCTGAACGGACGAAGAACCAGAAAGAAACGCCAGGCCCGCAATTTTGGGTTCGCAAATCCCCCCAGCGGACCGAGATTGGGCTGCTGGGATAGCAATCGGCAGACGGCTTCCACGGCATTGAGATAGCGATCAGCCACTACCCAACCTGCCTCTAAAACATACCACTCGTATTGCCGTTCAATGTCGCCGAGAAACACGTCCGTCTTGCGGACTTTCATTTGGCGGAAGGAAGGACCCGGCCGCTCACTCGTTCGCGGATCCCGGCAAAGTCAGCGGCTGTCAGCGGCGTGGCAGGCTTGTCAGCGGCTTCCAGCAGCCATGCCTCCAATTCGGGCGTCACGGAAAAATGGCTGCGCTTTTGGTCGCGGACGGATCGAAGAACGTCGTTAACGAGGTTACTCGCATCCGTGCAGACGCCTTCGCGCACTTGAGCTTGAAGGAAGTCCTCCACGTCTTTGTCGAGCGTAATTTCCATGTCCGCGATAAGCATAATCCGTTGGCTGGGCACGTTCAAGCCGAAAGCGATCCGGCGCGGGTCTTGGTGACGAAGATCTCGCAAATGGGAGAATGATTCACAATCAAAAAAAGTTCTGGACATAATGCCGCTGTGCGCGCTAAAGTGCTCGAAAGAGTGTGAATATGCTAAAGAAAATTTCCGTACTATTGCCAGTTGTCGTCCTTTCCTGCCTTGTTGCTGGTTGCGCCGGGCCAGAACAAAAATTGGGCCGCGGGATGAATAATATGACCGAATTGTTCCGCGGCGGCGAGATTCGCCGCTCTTTTGAACAAACCGCCGTCATGGGATCGGCGGACCAATCCTATACCACTGGCATTATCCACGGCATCGACAGAACCATGCTGCGGACGGGTGTCGGCCTCTATGAAGTGGTGACTTTTCCCATTCCCAACCACGCCCCGGGAAATTACGGCGCGATTTTGCACCCGGCGGATCCGGTTTATCCCGACAGTTATAAACCCAATTGGCTGGCCGACCCCATCCTGAGTCCCGACACCAGTCTGGGCTTTGCCGGCGGAGACATCGCGCCGATTATTCCAGGCAGCCGTTTCCACGTTTTCGACAATTGACCCGCGCCGGGGCGGCGTCCGCTGATCCGGGCGGACACTTTGTGCCATGCTGGAGAAAGCCTCAGGCTGCAAGGTCAACCTTCTGCTCAACATCCTGGGAAAGCGGGCTGATGGCTGCCACGAATTGGAAACGGTCATGCATCCGGTGCCGCTCTGCGACCGGCTGACCTTCGACCGCGCGGGCGCCGACATCCGCTTGGATTGCAGCGACCCCCGCCTGCCAGTCAATTCAAAGAATCTCGTTGTTCAGGCCGCCGCTCTTTTTGCCAAAACCGCCGGCCTCGGCCGCAGTGACGGCGTCCGCATGCATCTGCAAAAGAACATTCCTGTCGCCGCCGGACTGGGCGGTGGGAGCGGCAACGCGGCCGTGACGTTGCTGGCCTTGAATGAACTCTTCGGCCATCCCTTGCCAGCGGCCAAGTTGGAGGAATTGGCGGCTTCGCTGGGATCGGACATCCCCTTTTTTTTGCAGACCGGCCCCGCGCTGGCCACCGGGCGCGGCGAAATCATCCAGCCCCTGGAGGCTTTTCCCGCCCTGCGCGGCGTTTGTTTTGTGCTGGTTCAGCCCGGCTTTGGCATTTCCACGCCGTGGGCCTACCAACAACTGGCCCACTTTCCCACTGCCGTTCACGGGACGCCTGGACGCGCCCGCCGGCTCATCGCGCTTCTGCAAGACAGCGTCGAGAAGGCGGCGCCGGAGTTTTACAATTCTCTCGAAGCCCCCGCCTTGCGCAAATATCCGCTGCTGGAATTATTCCAGGAATTTTTCCGCGAAAACGGCGCCCAGGCCACTCTGATGTCCGGCAGCGGTTCGGCCACCTTCGCGCTTGCGCCGGCGCGCGACAAGGCGGAGGCCATGCTGGAAAAATTCAGAGTCAAATTCGGGACCAGTATCTGGACCTCCGTTGTCCCAACTTAATCCTAATCCTGCTCTTAATCTTAATCTTTGGAGCGGTAAGAAATGCGAATCGATTAGGATTAGGATTAGGATTATTCTAATTCGCTTTCAAGATGAGACGAATAGTGGTAGAGTCTTGGCATGGCAAGACCACGTCAGATTGATTCAATCGTCGTAAAGCGGGCGCAACGGACCGCCGCAACCTCAACCTCAGTCGAGTCCCTGCGACAATGTCAGGCGGTTCTTCTGCCGGCATTGTTCGGCGCCACCCTCGAACAAACAGCCGCCGTCTTGGGTGTGGGCCGCGCGACGGTGGCGCGACTTCAAAGCACCTTCCGCCGGAGCAAGCCGGCGGGGCCGCACCCTTCGCGCAACTGGGGCGGACGCCGCCAGTCCCTTCTCACCCCGGAGAAAGAACGCGCGTTCTTAAATCCTTGGCTCGAAAGCGCCGCCGCCGGCAACCTGGTCGTCGTTTCCCCGATTCGGGCGGCCCTGGCGCAACAGCTTGGCCAACCGGTCAAACCATCGGTGGTTTACCGCCTCCTGGCCCGGCATGGCTGGCGCAAGGTGGCCCCGGACACACGCCATCCCAAGAGCGACCCTGCGGTTCAGGAGGAGTGGAAAAAAAACTCCCGGAAGTGCTGGAGGCCCTCCTCCGCCCTGACGTGGTCAAAGGGCGTCACGTCCGGTTGATGTTTCAAGACGAGGCTCGGTTTGGCCGCATGGTGCGAATTCGGCGCTGCTGGTCGCCCGCGCCGCAACGGCCGGTGGTGGACAACGGCTATGAAAGACAGTTTCAATATGTCTATGGGGCGGTCAGCCCTTTGGAAGGCGGATTGGATTGGATGATCTGCCCGGTCATGAATACTGAGCGGATGGGCCAATTCCTGGATCGGGTCAGCACTGCCCACCCCCAAGACTTCATGGTCATGATCGTGGATGGAGCCAGTTCCCATGTGGCCAAGGCGTTGGTCGTGCCGGAGAATATCCGCCTGCACCGCTTGCCGGGCTATTCGCCGGAACTCAATCCCCAAGAACATATCTGGGAGGAGATTCGCGAGAAGGAATTTCCCAACCGGGTCTTTTCAGACATGGCCGGAGTGGTAAGGACTTTGGAAACGGGCCTCCCGCGGCTGGCCTCGGATCGAGAACGCGTGCGAAGCATTTGCGCGTGGCCCTGGATAGTTAGTCTCAACTTGAAGGCGAATTAGAATTAGGATTAGGATTAGGCGGCGGTTCCGAATTACCCATTCTTCGGGTTGATCGGGGGAAGTTTTTGCCGGGTTTGCCTTGAGATACTGAGATTAAGGCCGGTTTTCCCGTTCTTTCCTCCACTTTTTTTCTTCGGACAGCGTTTTTTTGTTGCCATATTTAATAAGTATATTACCTTATTAACATGAAATCGAAGCCCGCGATCTTGAACCGGCACTCCACCGCCCGCGATGCCGCCCTGCGTCAACTCGCCCACATCGGACCCTTCCTGGAAGGCGCCCTCTGCCAGTTCCGGCGCCCCGGCTGCGCCAAGCCGGGCTGGCACCTGACCTTCAAGCAGAAGGGGCGCACCCGCACCGTCTACGTGCCACTGGACTTGGTCGGCGAGGTCACTTCATGGACTCGAACCTACAAACAACTCAAAAAACTCGTCCGCCAAGTCACCCGCCACTCCTTGGGCCTGATTCGCGGCCACGTCGCAAACCAGCGGGCCGCAAAGCGCTCCCGGGCATTGACGCGCCGCTGACCGCGCAAGCCTTGGTCCGTGTGCGCAGGGCCGTTTTTCCCCGTCTCAACGACTGGCTTAACGACCTGCCCGATCCGCGCGTCCAAGAGATGTGTCTCTACAGCGCCGCCCACATCTGGTGGCAGACCATGGCCACCTCCCTCTGCCGCAAGGGCTCGCGCCACGGCTTCGACCAGCAGCGCCACTGCGGACAAGCACCCTCGAACATGGGGGCCTTGTGCGGCCAGCCTCCCGAGGACCCGCGCTTTGGGGGCCAGCCGGCCGTCACCTGCTCGGATAACGCCGCCCATCACGCCGACCGCGTGGACCCGGAGCAGGTGGCGCGCCTCCCGGTGCTCATGTTCCGGGAGTTGCTCCGGCGCCGTCTCTTGGACGGCGCCCGGCTTTTTGACTGCTGGCATGTCCTCATCGCCGATGGCAGCGTCAAGGAGAAATGCCGGCAAGGTTTTGCGCACGGCGGCAAGTCTGGCCCCGGCGGCGCTCGTTTTCGCTACGTCCTGCAAGTCTCGGCCGTCGGGCCTGAGGGCACCCTCTTTCCCCTTATGCACGAGGAGATGGACGTGGCCAACCCGGAGAGTCAAAAGGAGGACTGCGAACTCCAGTGCTTCCAGCGCCTGAGTCGGCGGCTCAAAAGGGAGTTCCCCAAACTGCCCATTTGCCTGGTGGCCGACGCCCTCTACTGCTGTCAGAGCGTCGTGGCCACTTGCTTGCTGTTCGGCTGGAAGCACGTGCTGACCCTCAAGGAAGGCCGCCAACCCACCACTTGGGAGGAAACTCTCAACCTGCTGCCTTGGCACCGTTCCAACCATCTGCGCCAGCGGCTCGGACAAGACGGCCGGGAAGGGTTGCGGGATTTTCGCTGGGTCGAAAACGTCATGCTCGGCTCCCATCAAACCAACGTCATTCTGGTGGGCGAAATCACCACCGAGGCGGCCACCCTTTACGCCTACTGCACCAATTTTTCAAATCTCACGCCCCAGCGCGCGGCCACGGTGGTCATGTCCGGCGGGCGGGAAAGGCATCTGATCGAAGACACGTTCAACGCCCAAAAAAACAACGGGATCGGGTTGGAACACGTTTTCTGCGCCCATGCCACGGCCTCCAAAAACTACTACACCATGATGCAGGTCGCCCAAATCCTCTGGACCTTGACCTGCCGGGGTTGTTTGCAACGACTCTATGAGTGGGCGAGGAGGGCCACCGAACAGGGCTTGGCCCAGGCCCTGTGGGAAGGGATGCGGGCCGCCCGCCTGCCACCGGACTTGCCGCCCTTGGGGCAAATCCGCTTCGGCTTCACCTAGCCGGCCAGCCCAGAAAACATCCAGCCCGATCCCGTTGACAATTTAATTAAAGAAGTCCGGCACCCCCTGCACGGCATCCTCTCTTGCGCCCTCGCACACCCGGTCATGCCGCCATCTCCACTACCCGGCCTTGTTCCAGAAATGAAAAGGCCTTATTCGGAATCGCCGAGGATTAGGATTAGGATTAGGATTAGGATTAGGATTAGGATTAGGATTAGGATTAGGATTAGGATTAGGATTAGGATTAGGATTGAGATTAAGATTAAGAGGGTGGGGCGGAAAATCCGAGCTTGAATTGGCGCGCCCGCCCGTGGTAATCAGGGGCATAACATGAGGATTGTCACCGCTCTTATTTTGATGACTTGGTTGACAGCTTCCGCGCACGCGGCGCTGCTCAACCTGGAAAGGTTGACGATCTCCGGCAGCGAATACGTTCGCTTGACAGAATGGGCGGAGTCGTGCGGCTGCGTCATGAAATGGAACAAGAAGGACGGCGCGGTCGATGTGTCCGGCCCTTCCACGCAGCTCAATTTCGCCATCGATTCCCGCCGGGCCGAAATCTCGGGGGTGTCAGTGTGGCTTTGCCTGCCGGTGGTCAATCGCAACGGCGGGCCGCTGATTTCGTTGAGCGATTTGCGTTCGACCATCGAGCCGCTGATGTCACCCCGCAAGACCGATGGGCCGGTGCTGACGGTGTGCCTGGATCCGGGCCACGGCGGCAAAGACTCCGGCCACGCCCAGGGGCGCAATTACGAAAAGAAATACACCCTCCTGCTGGCGCGGGAAACGGAGAGCCTGTTGAAAGAGCAAGGGTTCAAGGTCGTGATGACCCGGACGACCGATCAAATGGTGGAATTACCCGACCGACCGCAACTGGCCTCGCGCCACGGCGCGGACCTGTTTGTCAGCCTGCATTACAACGCGGCGGATACGGGCGTGCATGGCGTGGAGGTGTTTTGCCTGGCCCCGCCGGGCATGAATTCCAGCGACGAGGGCGGGGGAAGAGCCAGCCATCCAGCCGAAACGGGCAACGGCCAGGACGGCCGCAACGTGCTGCTGGCTTACCACGTGCAACGAAGCATCACCCGCAGCCTGCCCTTGGAGGACCTCGGCCTGAAACGCGCGCACTGGGAGGTGCTGCGCATGGCGCGAATGCCGGCGATTCTGATCGAGGGCGGCTTCCTGACTTGTCCGGCAGACGCGCGGAACATTTACGATGCCGCCTTTCGCAAACGCATGGCGCAGGCGATTGTCGATGGCATCCTCGCCTATAAACGGGCCGTCGCCCAACCGTAAGCCCCGGCCGCGCTCAGGTCTGCACCTTCGATTTGCCCGAGCCGCCCTTCTTGCCGCCGCCGGACATCAGCACGGCGCCGACGAACAAGCCCACTCCGAAGAAGGCGAAGTACATCAGCGCGGCGGGTTGCAACAAATCGTGCGGCAAGATTCCCGGCATCGAGAGCCTGACGTTTTCCCGGTTGTGCATTCCCATGACGACCAACAGCGCCAACACGGCGATGGTGAACAAAGTTTTAAAAATCAGTTTGAAGTTCATGCCACTTTTGGGCGACAATACGGGACTTTGGCGCAAAGTCAATCAGCATGAGCATTGCCACAAAAACCGGCGACGCCGGCTCCACCGGTCTGATGTATAATCGCCGCGTCTCCAAATGCCACCCGCGCGTGGAGGCCTACGGGGCGGTCGATGAACTCAACGCCGCGCTTGGCCTGGCCCGCGCCTCCGCGCCCAACCGCGCCCACCAGGCGCGCCTGGAAGCGATGCAAAAGGACCTCGTCATTTTGATGGGCGAATTGGCCACGCAAGTTGAAGACTTACCCCGTTACGCCAAGGATGGCTACGCCGTGGTGACGGGCGAGTTAACGGCCAAACTGGACGGCATCGTGCGCGAGATCGAAGCGCAAAACATTTCCTTCCGAGGCTGGGCCACTCCCGGCGCGAACCTGGCGGCTGCCACCCTGGATGTCGCGCGCACGGCCTGCCGCCGGGCCGAGCGGCGCGTCTGCGCCTTGCAGGAAGCGGGCCAGCTTCCAAACGGCGAGATGATTGTCTTTTTAAACCGGTTGTCGGATGTTCTGTGGCTTATGGCGCGCCAGGCAGAAGCAAACCCACCCTCGTAGTCGCTTATCAGGCCAGTACCGGCACTGTGCCCAAGCAAATCGGTATCCGCAACCGGCAATAGTCGGTCAACGTCGCGGTATTCAACATGATGTCTGCTTTTGTGCGGTCGTCTATCATGATTAGGCACGAGTGCCTAATGATTTCGGAATTTCGCCTAATGATTACCTAATGATTCCTGACGGGAGCGGAGGATGTATCGAGTAGCGCGACCCGCCCCAATCCGCTCTGCGATGCCGAGTCGAAGCAGTGCCTGGAAGTCCTCGAAAATGACCGGTGCGGACACTTTGAATTTACGTTGGCAAGTTTTGCTTGTCAGTAATCCTCCCCGGACCATGATGGACACCATTTTGCGCTGGCGGTCGCTTAACTGTGCCTCAATTGCAGGAACGATAAAGCCGGTTGTGGCTTCGGGCGTTTTTAATCGTTCGTAATGTCCGTCCGGGCCGTGGAATGTGACGATAAAATAGCCGTCCTGTTGCGCGTAAACAGGAGCGTCCAAGCCGTGATTCAGCATGGCGTCGCGCATTCGGGCGAAGCCGCTGCCGCGCTGTTCCATGAGATTCATAGTCGCAAGGGCTTGGGCAATCACGGAATTGCGGGAGCACGGACGATAGTTGCCGCGACGGAGTTTTGCCAGCGTGAGAGGTGATGGGGGATAACCGGGACTGGCCACAACCACACGGTCGGAAAAGATTTGAACGCCGATTTTGCGGCTGGCGTCCTCATAGTTGCGGTGTGCGACGGCGTTGACGAGGGCTTCGCGGAGCGCCCGCTGCGGGTATTCATCCAGCGCGATATTATTGATGCCGACGACACGGGCTGGGTGGAATGTGTGTTTGTCCACAAATTCGAGAATTTGGTTAATGGCCTTGAGCAGGGAGGCATTGATGTTGGCTTGCCCGCGCGGTTTGCCGGATATCTTCGTGTCCGCGTAAGCATCAACGAGGATTTCGCATTGAGGGTAACGGTCGCCCGGACGGATGCCAAAGAGCAGGAAGCCGGCCGCAGTGGCAAAGTGGTCACCCTTTTCGCCCTTGCGCCAAAGCAAGCCTCGCGTGTGCAATGTCTGGCAGACCAGTCCATCGAGGGATCCACGGGTATGCAACGCCTGAAGGACTGGTTCATCTAAGTCGCCTAAGCCGGGACCTGGCAACACTCTTGCCGCAAAAGCTCCGACCAATTGTTCATCCAGCGATTTTAAGTGGACATCATTTAGTGGGGTGGATTCAAAAGCGGACGCGGCTTCGATCAGTTCCTTACCCCCAGCGGCTTCCTCGTGGGAAGGCTCGACTTGAAAATCGTCCTTGAGCAATTGGAGCAGGGCACGGCGAACCTCCTTGCGCAGGTCCAGCCGGTCAATGAATCGTTTGTAGGTGTGTTTGTCCTCCCGAATTTCGGCGAAGAAGGCTTTGGTTTCGGGCGCTCGCTCGTCATCAACAGGGTTTTCACCCTTGATGAAGATGAGCGTGGGCAGGTCCAGTTTTTCTGCGTGTCGGTATTCGTGGTGAGTTGCCGACAACAAGCCATCGGGCTTGCCGTACTCCTTGTGGATGAGGAGCAGGTAAATTTGGCAACTCTCCAGGCATTTCAGATAAGGCTGGCTCAATTTGTGGGCTGGCGCTGGTTCTTTCTCGAACAAAACGGGTTCACATTGTTGGAGAAGCCACGGATCGGTCGTAATCAGCGAGGCGATGACGATTCGTTCATTTTCCAACTCCTTCTGTACGGAACTAACGAAGACCCTCAGCTTGCCCATGTTAGGCCTCCTTCGTCACAGGAAACGACAGTCAATTCCGCGCCCATCATGCGCTGGATTCCAACAACATGCAGCCCTTTGACTGGATGTTGCCACATTCTCGTCATTCTTACCCGGCCAACAGTCATACGTGAACATTCAACTACAGGACGCGAGAATATCATGATGCGGAGGGCAATGTCACGAGTTGTGAAAATACTCGTCCGATTGATTAAATTGGGTGGAAGCAATGTCCCATTCAAAATCCAAGTCCTCATAGCAGCAGCATCGCGTCGCCGTAGCTGAAAAAACGGTAGCGCTGGGCCACCGCTTCCTCGTAGGCCCGCAGAATCATGTCGCGCCCGCGCGTCTGCCCGGGGGCGGCGAAGGCGGCCGCCAGCATCAGGAGCGTGGAACGGGGCAGGTGGAAATTGGTCACCAGGGCATCCACTGTTTTGAAATTATACGGCGGATGGATGAAGATGCGGGTCCGGCCTTCTCCCGCTTCCGTGGCGCTTTCCAGAACCCGCAAACTGGTCGTGCCCGCCGCGATAACGCGATGGCCGGAGCTTTTCGCCTCGCGGATCGCCTCCGCCGTTTCCGCGCTGAACGTGAACCGCTCCTCGTGCATGAGATGGTCTTCCAGCCGGTCGGCCTTGACGGGCGCGAAGGTGCCCAACCCGACGTGCAGGGTGACAAAACAAACCCGCGCGCCGCGCGCGCGGATGCGCTCCAGCAACTCACGGGTGAAGTGCAGGCCAGCCGTGGGCGCGGCGACCGAGCCGGCCGCCCGCGCATAGACGGTCTGGTAGCGTTCGCGGTCCGCCGGCTGCTCGCCGGAGCGTTCAATGTAAGGCGGCAAGGGCGTCTCTCCCAGGGCCTCCAGTTCTGTCAATATATTTGTTGGCCCGGAGAATTGGAGGCGGCGATGGCCCTCGGCGTTGGTGTCCCGCACGGTGGCTTGGAAGGCGGACGGAATTTTGTCCTTGTCGAGAATCTGAATGGTCGTGCCAAGGCTGGCGCGTTTGGCCGGACGCATCATGACCCACCAATCGTTGGGGGCATTTTCCTCCAGCAGCAGCGCCTCGAAATGCCCGTTGGTGCGGGCATTGCGCGCACGCAACCTGGCCGGAATGACCCGCGAATCATTCAGCACCAGTAGATCGCCGGAAAAAAAATACTCCGGCAAATCGAGAAAACGCCGGTGCGTGAGAAATCCGTTGGATCGGTCGAGGACCAGCAAGCGCGATTGGTCGCGTTGGGCCGCCGGGGCCTGGGCGATCAATTCGGGCGGCAGCAAGTAATCAAAATCGGACGTGCGCATGGCATGGACAAAATTACATCTTCCGGCAAAAAGCCAGTGTAAAACGAAGCGTTGCCAAGTAAATAAAGACCGCTAAAATGCGCGTATGCAAACCCTGTGATGAGCGAAGGGCGCGGCTGTATGCTGAAATTTCAAAGCCATCGGTTATGACGCCTGAGCGAAGGACTGAAAGGACAAAAAAGACACAAGGACGTTCTCATCCCATGCCGCTTTCGACAGGTTTCATCCCGCCGCACGGCGGCTACCAGGAACTTCTCTCCTATCAAAAGGCGCTCGTGGTTTATGACGCCACGCTCTATTTTTGCGACCGCTTCATTGGCAAGCGATCCCGTACGCACGATCAAATGGTCCAGGCCGCCCGCTCCGGCAAACAGAACATTATCGAAGGCAGTCAGGCCAGCGGCACGTCCAAGGAAACCGAGATCAAACTCACCAATGTCGCTCGCGCCAGCCAGGAAGAACTGCTGGAAGACTATCGCGACTTCATGCGCAGCCGCCGCGTGGAGGAATGGACGACCGATCACCCTTACACCCGTCGCCTGCGCCAACTCAATCGCACCCGCGGCGCGAATTACGAGACCTTCAAGAAAGGCATTGAGCACCCCGACCCTGCGATCTGCGCCAATGTCATCGTGGGTTTGATCAAGCTCACCAACTACCTGTTGGACAGGCAGCTAAAACGAATGGAGCAGGACTTTCTTGATGAAGGCGGCCTGCGCGAGCGCATGACCCGCGCCCGGCTGGCCGTGCGCTCCCGGCTAAGGCCACCGCAATAATCCAACCGAACCCATTCCTATCTCCGCGTGTCCTTTCCGTCGTTTTAGTCCTTGGCGGCTGGCAAAAGAGGCATGGCGGACTGGCTTTTCCCCTTGACCCGACGCAGGTGCTTTGGCATTATTTATCCACTATGCAACTTCAAACAATTTCCTGCCTGCCTTCAAAATGGGCTTTGCCTGTGCTAACGCTCCTGACCGTATCCGTCTCGCTGGCGATGGGCGCGGATGATGCTTTGAAACCTTGGGCAACGAATGTTGACCCGACCGATGTGAAGAAGAGTTATACCGAGGTCATCACGTCCGGCCAGCACCCATATAAGGTCATGCAGGGCGGCACGATGGATGGGCGGAGTTGCCGGTCGCCGATGGGGTGCGGCATGACGCGGGAAGGAGCGATGATCCAGAAATGGGAGTCCAATCGCTCGGTGCGGATGGAAAATGTGGGCCATTCCGACGTGGTCAATCCGTGGCTTTCCAATGGGCGCAATAACTTCCGCACCACGGCGGAGATTGTGGCCGCGGCAGTCACGCCGGGGATGACGGACGCGGAGAAGGCCAAGGCGCTGTGGTTCCAGGAAATCCAGTATCGACACCACACCTTGGGGGACAATGGGGAAGTGGGCGATCCGGTGAAGGTTTTCAATGTCTATGGCTACAACACTTGCGGCAATGATTCCATCAGCCTGGCCACGCTCTGGCGGGCAGCCGGGATGAAGGCGGCGCCGGCGCGGGCGATGAGTCATTGCATTTCCCAGGTTTTTTACGACAACGGCTGGCATTTCCTGGATGGCGACCAGCATTCCATTTATCTGATGCGGGACAACGAAACGGTGGCCGGCGAACTGGACATCGTGCGGGACCATGACCTTATCCGGCGCACTCACTCCCAAGGAATCCTGCTGCCAGACAGCATGCAGGTGGGAACGGAAATGAGCTCGTGGTATTTCTGCGACGCGCCGGTGGCGGGCGAACGCGGCCATGATCAGGGGATCACGATGAACATGGTGCTGCGGCCCGGCGAAGCCCTGACGTGGCGCTGGGGCCAGGTGGAGCCGTTCAAATACCATGGGTTAAAGGGCATGTCGCTTAATTATCCGGGGTTGGTCTATAATGGTCTGTGGGATTATCGGCCGGACTTTTCGAGCGAGACCTGGCGCAAGGGCGCAGACATCGCGGAGAATATTACGTCCGGCCCCGATGGTTTGAAAGCGGCGGAAGGACAGAAAGGCACCGTGGTGTGGACGATACGCAGCCCTTACGTGTTTGTGGGAGGGCGGATCGAGGCGGAAGGCGCGAATGCGGAGTTTTCCGTTTGCGTGGATGACAAGACATGGCGGACGGTGAAGGACAACCTGGACGAGTTTTTCCCGTTCACCGGGCCGGCGGTCTATCATTACAAGATCAAGTGCCAACTGGCAGGGCCGGCGCGGCTGCGCCACCTGGCCATCGCCAACGACTTGCAAACGTCTCCGTTTTCGCTGCCAGAGATGGTCGTGGGCGAGAATGCCTTCACCTATTCCGATCAATCCACCGGGGAACGCCAAGTGAAAATCACGCACCAATGGGTGGAGCGGTCCACCTCAAAGCCCCCGTTGGCGCCGGCATCCGCAATCTATCCGCCGGACGGCGGGGAAGCCAGCGGCACGGACATCGCCTTCCAATGGGCGGCGCCGGGCGAACCGGCCGGCGATTACCATTTCGAGTTGTCCAGCCGCGCGGATATGCGGTGGCCGCTGTCGATGGATTTCTACAAGCTCATTTCCCGAACGGCTGACTCCAACAAAGCGCAATACACTTTGCCGCAAGCCGGGTTATTGACGCCAGATCGGCAGTATTATTGGCACGTGCGGGCGATGAATGCGCAAGGGGTATGGGGACCTTGGAGCAAGACCTGGAGTTTCACTGCGCGCGGTCCGGCCTATCCCTTGAACGTGACCGTGGACTACGATCAAGGCAAGGACGCGGGGACTTTGCGCTGGCAAGCCAATTCGGTTGGGCGGCGGCCGGCCAAGTACCGGGTTTACGGCAGCGACGAGAAGGGTTTCACCATCGCGGACAAGAAATACAAGAGCTTGGTGGGTGTCACGAAAGAGTTGGCGGATTGGAACCCCTGGTTCCCGGCCAACTTCATCGGCGAAACCACGGCCACCGAAATGGCGGTGCTGGGGCGCGGCATCGCCTTGCCCGGAGCCAACAAGACTTACTACCGGGTGGTGGCGGTGGATGAACAAGGCAAACGCAGCGGGCCGTCCGATTTCGCGACCAGCCCCCGGCCGGTGATCTACAGCCAGCCCGTGCAGACAGCCAAAGTCGGCGCGGAGTACCGCTATCAAGCGCAAACCACCCGCTCGCTCGGCGATCTAACTTTGCGGATGCAGGGAAGCCATGGGGTCAACGGCTTCTTTGATATCGAGAAGCCGGTATTCACACTCGAACAGGGTCCGAGTTGGCTCAAGATTGACGCGGCGACGGGCCTGCTTTCCGGCACGCCGGACGCGCCCGGCAAGGTGGAAGTCGCGGTCACCGCCACCGACACCCGGGAAGTGCGGACGCTGGATCAAAAGGTGTGGATATGGGGCGGCGAAAAGGTGCTTTCCACGACCAACGTGCGGTCCACCCCGGCGACACAGAAATTCGCCATTAACGTGCAATAGGGCGGCGCGCCTAAGGTCGGACTTCCACGCGGAAGGAGCGCTCCTTGTCGCTGGCGTTGGTCCAGGAATAGGTCATCGGACTATTGGAAGCCTGGAGCCAAAGGGAAACGGGCGGCCAGTCTCGTAAATTAGTCGAGGATTGCACCTGGTAAATCCGGCCAGGGACAGCGGACCATTGCAGGGTCATGACGTTGTTGGTGGCAAAGGCCCGGATGATGCGGAGATTGGAGGAGGCGTTGGTCGGATTGGTGCCGGCGATGAATTCCGCGTAATCCGACATGCCATCGCCATCCGTGTCGGTGAAGCGGGTGCGATTGCTCGAGACGCTGCCGAAATAGTATTGTTCGTAAAGGTCCGACATCCCGTTGCTGTTGACATCAGGAAAGGTGTAGGTCCCGGTAAAGTTCAGGATGTTGGAAGCCAGCAGGGTGTTGGTCAGCGGCGGTGGAGTGGAGTAAAAGGCAACGTCGCCGAATTGAACGCTATACTGGCCCGGAACGGCGTCGTTGATAGTGGTAATGAGGCTCGAGCCGTTTTGGGTCGAACCTGTCGGCCCGATAAGCGTGAAGTTGCCGGAGGCGATGTTCATGGAAACGACAACGGAGCCACCCCCTTCGGCGGGCACCCCGGTAACGCCGACGTCGTCCACCAGCCAGCCGTAGGTCGTTGCGCCTTCAAAGCCCAGATAGTCCCAAACGATTTGAATCGGCCGGCCGGCATAATTCGTCAATACCACCGTCTCCATTCTCCAATCGCCCGAAGCATCTCCGCTATAGTCAACGATCCAAGGAAGATTGCCCGGAGGCGTGCTGGGATCGGTGCTGATGAGGAGTTGCCCCTGCTCATAATAGTAGGGGTCGAAAACAACCTCCGAGAAATCAAAGCAATGCCAAAAGGTCAGAGTGGCCTGGCTGAACCCGGTCAGATCGATGACCGGGCTGTAAAGGTAACTGGAGGCCGAGAACGGGATTTGCGCGCCATTGAGGTCGCTGCCCCAGGCATTGACACCGGAACGGGCGCTGTTTTGCAGTCCGTTGTGCGGTGTGCCCAGCGTCCAATTGAGTTTGGATCCTAAACCGGAAGTGGTGTCGGGGACGACGGTCCAGCCGGGAGCGCCGGTCTCGAAGTTGTCGAACCACGGCGGCTGGAGGGTTTTGGGGGTGATGAAACTGTAGAGAGCGCCATGATTGTCGTCGGTCGCGGCATTGCCGGCGCTGTCGCGGCTGACGACCTGGAAGTAATAAACATGATTGGCCAGCAATTGGCTCAAGGCGACGGAGTGGCTGGTGACCAAGGCGGCGGCATAGGCCGTGTGGTCGAGGATGAGGCCCTGCCCGTACTGCACCAGCGAATCGGCCGCTTCGGAAGTATTCCACGTCACGACCGCGCCGCCCACGTTGGTAGCGGCGGCAACAGCGGTGATGACGGGGGCATTGGTATCAACGATGGCGGTGGCTAGCACGTTGCTCTTGATCGAGGCATCGAAATAACTGGCGGTCACGGTGTCGCCGCTGCGAACGCGCAATTGGCCGGGAAGGGTGGTGTTGGTGGCCACCAGGGTGATGAAGCCGCTGAACAGCCCCGCATGAGCTGTTTCCTTGGCCGTGACCGTAACGCGATTGGTGAAGGAAGTGGTGGAAAAAGTCGCCTGGGTTTGGCCGGCGCCGGCAATGGCGACATCGCCAATCTGAACCGTCACCAGCGCCGGAATCGAGTATTCGCCCTGATCCAGCGCCAAGGTGCCGATGCCGTTGCCGCCGGGGTCGAGGAAATTAAGGACGTTGAGCAAGAGCGCGGTTTCGTTATCGGGCGTGGGGCCGGTCTCGGGCACGGTGTCGAGGGGAAAGGAAAGAAAGACCACGCGGCCGGGGCTGCTGACGCCGGTCGGCGGGAAACGCGCGCCGCAGCATTTGCCTGAAGCAGACTCAAAGGCGATGGCGGTGGAGTTGGTCGTGGGTGTGAAAGTATCCCCGAAGTCCGGCCCGATCACATCGCCATCGCCCAAGTCGAAGCTCGGGTAGGAGGAATAATCCAACGTGACGTTCATGCCAGAAGTAATGGGATCGGCCGGCACGCCGATGAAGGAGGGGACGCCAAAATACTCGTCGCAATCGCACGGGGCGGGAGAGTCAGGATTCTGCACGAAGCCGCCGACTTGCAGGACATTGGCGCGAAAAGGCACGTCGCCGAGCTGGCTGAGGATGCCCATGGAGGCCATGAAGAACGAGCCGCCGTTGTTCAAATAAGTCTGGATCATGGACTGTTGGGCGGGGGTCAGAGTGTTGTTGGTGCCGTCGTAATTGATGATGTCGTCGGTTGTCCGCCAGATAACGACGCGGTAAGGCTGGAGATTGGCCAGGGCGGGGGAGCCGCGCGCCAGCACGTTCCAATAGGCAAAGCCGTAGCCGGTGGCCGCCAGGGCATTGGTGTAAGCGCCGGCGGCGATGACGGGCGAACCGTTGGTGCTCTCGCCCGCTTCGTCATAAGCATCGACCAGCAGCACCGGCGGGGTGGCAACGGCGACGAAACTGTAAGACGCGCCGGAGTTGTTGTTGGTGGAGGTGTTGCCGGCGTCGTCCGTGGCCACCACGACGAAGTAGAAGGTGGCGCCGGCGGGCAGATCGCCCAGGCTGATGGCATGGCTGGTGGCGAGCGCGGAGTTGGACGCCACCAGGTTCAAGGCCGAACGATTGGTGCCGTAATAGAGGACTGAATCGGCCGCCTCGCTGGTCTGCCAGGCAATGGTGATGACACCCAAATCCACACTTGTATTGACACTGGAGATGACCGGCGGGTTGAGGACGGCCAGGGCGGACGCCGTTTGAGTGACAGCGGAGGAATCGACGTACGCCGCCGTAATGGCATCGCCATTGTGGATTTCCAGCTTGCCGTCCGCGACGGGATTGCCCGCCAGGGTGGCGACGGTATTGGTGAAGGCGCCGTAACCGCCAGCGGCGTGGAGGGTGATTTGTTCGCCCAAAGGTTCCGTCGCACTGGTCAAACGCACTGTCACGGCGTTGCTGGCGGCGCGCCCGGCATCGAGCACCGCCAGCTTGATCGCGCCCGGAGCGGTGTAATTGGCGCGATCCAGGAGCACCTCGCCTTGCTTGGGGGACAGGAGCGGACCGGAGACGACGAGCGCGAAGTCCTGGTCAACGGCGGAAGTATCCGTGCGGGCATCTTCGACCACGTTGACCGCGCGCACCCGGATGAGGTAATCGCCCGGCATCGGTTGGGCCAGATGAACGGCCTGCACATTATTGAGGGTGTCCACCGAGGTGGCGTTGGGAACGGATTCCCCATCGTCCAATTGATTGCCGCGGTAAAGGGACCCATCCGGGCCGACGACTTCGAGATTCAATTGGTTGACCAAGGCGGGAATGGCGCCTGGAAAACCGGCCACATCCGTGTAGGCCAGGGTGATTTTGAGCGCTTGGTTGGAAACGCCAACAAAAGTGTGCTGCTGGTAAATTTCGCCGGTGGTGAGCAGGGCCGTTTGATCCACCCATTGAAAATTTCGCTGCGACTCGATGAGATTGGTCAAGGTGACACGGCCCCAGCCTTCCTGAAAATTGGGAACAGGCCCAGGCCCGCCGTTCGAGGGGTCCAACTCCGAGGCGGAGTTGATCAAGGCGGCTTTGACAAGGGCCGGCGATGGCACGGCATTGGCGTGCGTGCTCTTGTAAAACTGCACGAAAGCTGCCGCGGCCCCGGCCGCCGCCGGGCCGGACATGCTGGTGCCGCCCATATATACGTAAAAATTGTCAATCACCGTCCAGGCGACGGCCGCTTCGCCGGGCGCCGCGGAGGAAGCCATGGAAGCAATCCAAGTCCCCGGCGCGACCAGGTCCGGCTTGATGCGGCCGTCCTCGCAAGGGCCGCAACTGGAGAAATCGGCGACCGTGTCCGGCCCGTCGGAGTAGAGGCCATAAAGTTCGGCGTAGAGGTTGGGCGTGTTTTCCGAGGCGCCGGTGGCGATGACGTTTTTGGCGGTGGCGGGACTATCCAGGGTTTGCGAACCAGGGCCGGCGTTGCCGGCGGAAAATTCCAGGATATAGGGTTGGTCTCCGGGCGTGACGGAATCGGCGTCACGCACCAACTCATCGAATTGGAAGGCATCGGTGTCGTATTCGCCCTGGACATCATTGCCCCAACTGTTGGCGCCAATTTGCGCGCCGTTGCGGACGGCGTCCTGGGTGAGATTTTCGTCGCTGGGGGCGGGGGTGACTTCGTTGGCGTCGTCGTCGAAGATGCGCTCGATGAAAAGGCTGGCTTGATTGGCCACGCCCAATCCATACCAAGCCCCGGAATCCGGATCGGTCTCGCCGGTGGCCGCGTTGCCCGCGACAATGCCCGCGCAGTGGGTGCCGTGCCCATAGCCGTCCGAGCCGTCCGTCAAGGGCGCGTAAAACTTGAAACCCGTGACGCGGCCGCGGACATCGGGGTGCATGTTGTTGGTATCGCCGCTGTCCAAGCCGGTGTCGGCCACGCAGACCGTGACGCCTTGCCCGCCAAAGCCAAGTTGCTGCGTGACGGTCGGAGTGGCGACCTGGCCATCGTCGCCGCCCACAAGCTTGGACCCTGCTTCATCGACCAACCGGCGGCGGGGCGCGGGTTCGACCCAAAGCACGGCGTCCAAGCCGGCCAGTCTGTTGAGCGTGGCAGGGTCCAGAACGCCTCGCAGAATCACCCCCTGTCGCAGACGGCTTTGGTAAGTGACCGACTTGAGGATGGCGCGCGCTTCGTTGACTTCAGCCGCGGTGGCGCGCGGGGAGAGCAGCAAATTCACCGCCAACGGCGCGTTGGTCCGCTGCAGCGCCGCATCGAGCCGGGGATGAATCTTATGTTTGACACTATACGGTCCGACCCAGCGCACAAAATTCAAGGCCCGCACCTGCTCTGGCGAGGCATTGGTCATCCTGGCGATAAACGCATCATCCGGGACGTATTTGAGCAACTCGACGCCCATGGATTGCAACTCCGCCCGTTGCACCGCCAGCGGGTGATCCTCAAATTGAATCAGGAAAAGGCGGCTGCCGTTGGTGGAGGCAGCGCGGTTGGAGGGGAGGGAATTCTGCGCCGGCGGCGTGAGAATGAGTTCGTTGCGCAGGTGGATGCGTTTGTCCTCGCCGCGCGCAAGCCCTAACGAAAAAAGAATCGTCACGAAAAATAGATTGCGCAACCTCCGGGCGAGAACACTGGATTTCACGCCCTCATTATAGCCGATCATGGCGCCCGCCACAACACGCTATGGAATTAAGTTGAACGAGGCCTGGAACGACTTGCCCAGGGAGCGGTTGAGATTGACGCTCAAAACGATGGCGGGCGAGAGCTGCTGCACCGTCACGCCAGGATCGGCGGAGACCAGCGCTGACGCCGCCTGCTTGAGCGTCACGGTCATCGAACCGGTGTTGGTCTGGGTGGGATCGGAAATGCCGACCGCGAAGCCGCGGGCGTTCTTGCAGGTGATGATGGACGAAGGCGCAGTGGCGGTGATCAAATCAACGGAATTAGTCCCGCCTGTCCAAAAATTAGCCGCGACCACGCCGAGGGACGGTTTTTTGGCGGCTTGCACAGTGAGGGTGTTGGCGAGCACAACGACGCCGGGATGGCCGGCGTAAGCGGCCACGCTGTCGGCGGTCATGTTGGGCAGAAGCACATAAGCGTAGGTGGCGTTGGCTGGATTTGTGCCGTGGTTGTACCACAATTTCAGGTAGTCATCGGTGAAGGAGCCGGTGTTGCGCCTGCCGCCGCTGATATCCGACCAGGCGCCGTGGCTGGCCACGAAGGCCGCTTGCAGAGTGGCCGCGCCGCCGGGAAAGTAGTAGCCGCCCACCCCGTCCAAGGCGCACCAGGAAACGTTGCTCAAAGAGTTGCTCCAGCCCATCACCGGCGGGATGACCGTGCCGTTGACGGTGAAGTTGTTGGTGGGAGAGGTCCCCAGCCGGCGATCCTCGACCGTGGTGTCGATCTCCGCCGCGTCGCCGCAGGTGATGCCCGCGCCCAGGCAAACGACTTCGTTGTCAAACATGAACCACGATTTTTTGGCGGTCAGTGAGGGCGAGACCGGGTCCGCCAGGGACATGCCGGCCGTGCCGTAGGTCTTGGAGACCTGCGCGCCGCCCACCCAATTCTGCGAAGTCGTCCGGCCCCTGTTTTCCACCCCCAGGCGCGGGGTCATCTCCACGGTGGTGCCCGGCAGGTGGTAGGGGTCCACCGTGGGCCAGTAGTCGCCGGTAAATTGCGTGTCCACCTCTCCGAGGTAAAGGTAGGTCATGCCTTCGCCAGTGAACCAGCCGTGCAGATTCTCCCTATGGATGGACTCGTAGTTGGCAATGCGGGTGGAGCACATGCTGACACCGACGCCGAAGTCCTGGCGCAGGGCCAGCACGCGATCCATGCCGGCAAATTGAAACTGGCCCGAGGCCAGGCGGGGCGCGCTGGCAAAATTGCTGAACGCGGCCGCTGTCGCGGGCGGAGCGTATTTGGCGATTTGACGAATGGCCTCGAGGGTGCGGCGGCCGCTGGTAATTTCCGTTTCACCGGCGCGCGAAATGGTCCGCCCGCGCACCATGTCCATCATGGCCCCGTTGTAAAGGAACGGTTCGTAGGCGTTGGAAACCCACTCATGAACGGTGGCCTGATTGGCGGGCGACATCTGCCAGGGCGTGCCTGCCAGCAAGTCGATGATCTGGGCGATATCGGAGATCATGATGACGCCGTAGGCGCCGTTGTAGGCTTTGTTGGTGTGCAGAAGGAAAGAGCCGTCGGTGAAAAATCCATTGCCGGTGGTGACGTAGGGAAAAACCCTGACCAAATTGGTTTGGGCGTTGACCATCCGGCTGGTGTCCTTGCCCAGAATCCCCCGGACAAACATGATGATCGCGAAGTCCGAGATCCCGGCGCTTTCCTGCCAGCCGTACTGACAGCGGGGGCCGCCGGGAATGTGCCCGTCGATGGAGGAAAGGTAGTTGCTGATTTCCGCGGCAGTGAGAGTGGAATACATGAGCGTGATGGCGCTGTTGAAGGCATGGGGCGCGCCCATTTCCCAATCCCACCAGTTGCCGGTCTCCTCGGCGGTCGGGGTATAAACGTTGGCCACCATCCAATCCAGGCCGCCGTCAATGGCCGCGGCCAGGTTGGTGTTGCCATGGAGCGCGCAACCCGGCGTGGCCCAGGCCAGCGCCATCGTTTCCAACTCTAAAAAAGTGGAGGTCAAACCGGGGGAGTTCGAGCTGTTGAGAGAGCGACTCCATAGAGACGCGCGGGCGGCGTTGGTGTTCATGGAATTCCAGTCGCGGCTGGCCCTGTTGGCAAGATTGGTCAGATCGCCTCGGTTCACGATGCCGATGGGAATGCCCCCGTTATCGATCAGGTAGCTCTGCCAATAGGCGCGCAAGGTGTCGAATTGATCGGCGCGCGCCTGCGGGGCCAAGAGAAGGCAAATTCCAAACCAAACCAAGCTGCTGATGCCAAAGCGGAAAGGGCGGGTAAAAACGGACATGGCGCGGACATGGTCAATAAGGCTCTGGAACATAAACATCTCCACTTTTTGCGCGCCATCTTAGCTGAACTTCAGGTCCTGGCAATCAACTTCTGCCGTGGCCTTGGCGGCCGGGTGTAAGAGAAAATTCTTCACCTTCCCGGTAGGGCAGAGCTGCTGCTCTGCCCTGAACTCTTGGGCGGCGCAGCAGCGCCGCCCTACCGCGACGTGAAGGATCTTTTCTCACAACCTTGGCGACCGGAAAAAAAAGTGGCCGGATGAATCGATGCGAACCATCGAAATCATCCGGCCAATGCGAAACTTACGTTCAAGGCCTGCAAAGCAGGCCCGATTAGCCGTTACTGCACCACTTTGGTGGTGAAATAAGTGGCCCCAGCGCCGATGGCGTTGGTGAAGGAGAACGATCCGTTAGCGTTGAAGGCATTGGTCGCCACGGGCGTCCAACTCGTCAGCGGCTTGTTCAGGACCGTGCTCGACAGCACCACGTAATGGAATCCGGTGCCGGCTCCAGCCACGTTGGTGCCATTGAATATCATGTTGGCTCCCGACTTGCTCACGCTGGTGATGGTCGCCGGCAAGATCGGATTGGGATTTCCCGCCACAATCTCGATGACCCCGAGACCGTTGTTGTACATCCCACTGGCATCCACCGCCAGGTTGCCTGGCAGACCCTGCATGGTCACGCTGGAGAACGTGTTCGTCGGGGTGTTGCCGTTCCAAAAGGCAACGGTCCACTTGTCACCGATCTTAAACCCGGTCAGGTTGTTCGGATTGCCGATGACCAGCTTGGAAGCGGCGCCCAAGGAGGTGGGCAGATTCACGTTCAGATAGCTGGCCGCGCCGAAGTTGAACGAGTTGTCACCCGCGCCGGCGCCGCTATAGACGCTCACGGCCATGGTGCCGTTAAGCGCCAGGTAGCCGTTGCCAGTCGCGTTCGCGACTTTGAGCGAGCTGCCCGTGGTATTGGTCGGAACGCCAGCCATCAAAGTGCCGTTGACGATGATGTTGTAGTTCTGGTCGGTCTGAATGTTGCCGTTGCCGTCCAGCGTGCCGCCGGCGTCCACCGTGATTGGCCCCATGGGCAGGCTGGAGTTGCCAGTGCTGTCCGCTTCGAGGATGCCCCCGGATATCTCGTTGGTGCCGTCCAGGGCGCTGTTGTCGCCGGTGAAGATCTCGGTGCCCGCGCCAGCCTTGACGATGTTGACAACGCTGCCGTCGGTGGAGAAGTTCACTATGTTGCCGTCGAATTCGCCGCTATGATCGCCGACGCCGATGGTCAGAGTTCCCCAAATGGGCAGGGAGTAGCCCGCGAGCTGCTCGATGAGGGACGGATTGCCAAGGGCCGGTCCGGCGCCATTGAGGGCGTTAACGCTGAAGTTAAGACTCTTTTGAATCTCCAAGATGCTGTTGGTGCCCAGATTAAGATCTTCGGCAGTAACCGTAGCGACGTCAACTTTGAGCGCCATGCCGGCGGTGGAGGTGTCAACGGTTTGAACAGTGATCGTCCCGTTAAACGACATCGGTGCGGTCCATTCGCATAAACCACCAGTGCCGACCAGCAACACGTTCCCATTGCCTGTGATGTTGCCCAGGGTCAAACTCGTGCCGGCGTTGGTCAGGGTGATGCCGCTGGTGTTGCTCATGTTAATCCCGCCAAACATGGTGACCGCGCCAGTTCCAGTGTTTCCAATGACGACGCCATTGGTGCAATTGGTGGTGACGGTCATCGTGAGGGGCATGCTCCCATGGGTGCCGAGCACGCTGACACTGTTGGTGCCGGTGTTGGTATCGCCCAACGTCAAGGTTGAGGAGCCAAGAGCTGCGACGTTGTCAGCTATCACGGTGCCGGCACTGATCACAAAGCCGCCGCCAAAGGTATTATTGGCCGTGGATATGGTCACGCTCCCCGTTCCTTCCTTGAGGACGCCCCCTAAGCCGGTAATCTGTCCCGCGCCTGACAACGTATAGTCATTCGGCTCGTTGTTCGAGACCACAATCGCCGCGGGGCTGACGTCTCCCCCGATGTTGATGCCGTAAAGGCTCGCAACGTCAGGGAAAGTGACGGGATCGCCACCGAAGAAATAGTTGGGGTTGGCAGTGCCGTTGGTCACCCAGTTCTTGGTGCTGCCTGTATCCCAGTTGGCATTGATGCTGCCCGTCCAGCTAAGATTGGGGGGCGGGCCGCTGGAGCCTAATTGAACGGCGAGCATTTTGCCGGTGGTGGTGACGTTGACCACGGTGTAGCCGGCGGGCACAACCACGTTTGCGGTCGTGACGTTGCCCGTGAGGTTGCCCGTCCAAGTCATCAGGGTGTAAGGCTCACCGGTGGTAAAGGCGGCGCCCTTAATCTGGATGCTGGGTGTTCCCTTGCTGAAGTCCACGTTGCCATTGACGACGATCAGGTCGTTGGAACCACCGCCAGCGGTGGACCAGTTGGTGCCGAGATCGAAGAGAAGATTCGCGCCGCCGGGCACGAAGCTGATGGTGGTGCTGGGGGCGGGACTGATGGTCAACGTGCCGATGACGCCGCTGCCGCCGGGATACAACGTGGCTTGATTCGTCTGGCCACTATTGGTGGTGCCATTAGCCGTGATGGGGGCCAGGGCAAGGCTGCCGATGATGTCAGCCGCGGGGGTGCCGGCGGCGTTGGCGCCGGTGTGGCCGGCCGTCAGGGTCATGTTGTTGGTCATGCCGATGGTGTAAGGACCATAATTGGCGGCCAAGGCATTGGTGTCATTCCAGCTTACATCAAGAGTGCTGCCGTTGCCCACAGCGATGGACGGCGAGGCCAGCAATAGATTGCTTTGGAGGACCACGTGGGCGGAGTTTGCGATCGCCAAGGCGCCGTTGAGACCATTGGTCAAGCCGGAATGAACGAAGGTTCCAGGCCCATTCATGTTCCACCCGAACAAAATTCCAGCGGCGAGGCCCGCTGTCATCTGATATCCTGAAGTTGTGATACTTTGCACGATAGTGTTGGTGCCGGTCGAGGCGCCGCCCTGGGTAAAGGCATACACGGTTCCAGGCCCAGTCGAGCCACTAAACAAGCCGACGCGAAAGGGGCCGGTCCAAGTCAAACTGTTGGTGACGCTGTTGTTGTTCAGCACAAAGGCTCTGGTCGAGGACCCGCCTTGAAATGGCTCAATTTCCCACGGCAGATCAGTGATGCAATCGGTGTTGCCAATAAAGTTCCACGTTCCAGGGGATCCCGAACCGCTCCAGCCGCCAAATTTCATCATGCCTTGGAAAGCCGCGCCGGTGCCGTTGGGCTGCCCGAGGGCGCTGGGCTGGTTGCTCATGGCCATGGAAGTGAACGACATGGCGCCGGAATCCAGGGAGATGGGACCGTAGCCTTGGTCGTTGGCGCCGCTGGTGGCAGTCCCTTGCGCCCCACTGAAGGTATTGTTGGGGTTGAGAAGGAATAAGGTAATCTGGCCGGCGCTGCTGCCCGGCACCCAGAGGTCGCCGGTGCCGGAGAGCAGACCGCTAAACGCGATCACACTGTTAATATTGGCGGCAGGCACCGAGCAATTGATGGTTGAATTGAACGCGGTGTCCATGGCCCAATTGTTGCTTCCTGCTCCACTATAAAGGTTGGAGAAGGTGACGGAAACGCTGACATTCCCGCCGCGACTGGGGGGAGTCGGGTCCAACGTAACAGGATTGCCGTAGTAAACGCCATTGGTGGTGTTGAAGGCGACCCCGTCGATCCCCGACACGCCAGTCAGATCATTGGTGGCGACAGTGGTGCCAAAAGTGGTCCGGCCGGGAAAATACAGCCAGATGCCGGTGGCGGCTCCGGTCGGCGGAACGGTTGAGGTCACGCTGGTTGGGCTGACGGTCCAGTTGGCCGGGTCGCTCCAGTTGCTGCTGACGGTGCTGGCGCCAACCCAAGTGTAGGTCTGTGCCGACACGGGAGCAGCGGAAGCGAACAATAAGGCGGCCGCTGCGCTTAGCAGCGCGGCTCGCAAGGTAGTTCGATTATGCGGTTGATTAGTATTTCTTGTCATAACTAGTTTGTGGTGGTTAAGGATAAGCGTTTGCAATTTTGTTACATGGGTCTGGTTGAACGCGTTTCATCATTGATACACGCGACAACAATGACCCCAAAGGTGCGCACACTGCCCTTCTGTACATTAATCATTCACGGACTTTGTACTCGAAATCTGAAAAAGTGTATAGGGCATAAATATGCCCTATCGAGTGGCCGGCCCATTTGGTGAAAGGTGTGAGACAAAATTCTTCACCTTCCCGGTAGGGCAGAGCTGCTGCTCTGCCCTGAACTCTTGGGCGGCGCAGCAGCGCCGCCCTACCGGCGACGTGAAGAATTTTGTCTCACACCCTTTGGTGAAAATCGGGTGAGAATTGCGTTGCCTCGCCCCTCCTTTTCCCCAAAATAGGGGTGATGTCAGTTAAAAAGAGCGCCCGGAAAGCACCGCCCCCCCCAGCCCGGCCCGCCTTTCCGTGGATGGCCCTGGCGCTGGCGCTGGTGACACTGGCGGTTTTTTGCCCCGTGGCGAGGTTCCAATTCCTTCAGTTCGATGATCCCGCATTCGTCACGGACAATCCGCAGGTGCAAGCCGGCCTGACGGCCGAGGGTCTCAAATGGGCCTGGCGCAACGAAGTGGCGGGCAACTGGCACCCGATCACGATGCTGACCCACATGCTGGACTGCCAATTGTTCGGGGTCCAGCCGTGGTGGCCGCACCTGGTCAACGTTCTGTTGCACGCGGCCAATGCCGTGCTGCTTTTTGGCCTGTTTAAACGCATGACCGGCGCGTTTTGGCGCAGCGCGGCCGTGGCGGCCCTTTTTGCGTTGCATCCCTTGCACGTCGAATCGGTGGCCTGGGTCTCGGAACGAAAGGACGTGTTGAGCACGCTGTTCTGGTTCTTGACGACTTGGGCTTATGTTCGCTACGCGGAAAAACAGTGGAGAGTGGCTAGTGGACAGTGGACAGTCTTCTACGGACTTAGCCTGTTGTTTTTTGCGCTGGGGCTGATGTCCAAACCGATGCTGGTCACGGTGCCATGTACGCTGCTGCTGCTGGATTACTGGCCGTTGGGGCGGTTGAAGGCGGGCACATCCGTTTGGCGGCTGGTGGCGGAGAAGATACCGTTTTTGGCGATGAGCGCCGCGCTGTGCGTGGTGACGTTTCGCCTGCAGGAAAAAATTGGAGCGGTGCCGCAGGCGCAGGTTCTTCCGATTGGCAAGCGGCTGGGCAACGCGCTGCTGTCTTATGTGGGCTACATCGAGATGATGTTCTGGCCGCGCCACCTGGCTGGGCTGTACCTGGTCAGATTGGGCGCATGGCCGTGGCGGGAGGTGGCGCTGGCGGCTTTGGCGGCTTTGTTGCTGCTGGCCGTTAGCGGCCTGGTTGTGGCGCAAGGGCGCCGCCGGCCCTGGCTGGCGGTGGGCTGGTTTTGGTATCTCGGAACCCTCGTGCCGGTCATTGGCCTGGTGCAGGTGGGGAACCAAGCCATGGCCGACCGCTACACCTACGTCCCGCTGATCGGGCTGTTCGTCATGTTGGCGTGGGGCGGTTGGGAATTGGCCGGGGCGTGGCGGCTGGGCAGGTTCGCGCCCGCGGCGATGGCGGTGGCGCTGTCGGCGTGCGCGGTTTTGACGGTGCGGCAGGAGTTTTACTGGAAGAACACCGAAACATTCTACAAACGAGTGCTGGAGGAGAAGCCGGACAACTATATTGCCCACAACAACCTGGGCATTTATTACGATGAAACGAGCCGGACAAACGAAGCGCTCGCCCATTTAATAGCCGCAGTCCAGGCCAACCCCAAGTACGCCGGCGCGCGCTACAACCTGGGCAGCCTTTACATCAGGATAAACAGACCAGAGGAAGCGATCTCCAATTTGCTGGCCGCGATCCGGGAGAAGCCCGATTACGCCGAAGCCCACAACAACCTGGGCAGCCTCTTCCTGGACCAAAAGCGTTACGGCGAAGCCATCCAGCATTTCCGGGCCGCAGCCAGCCTGCGCCCGGAATGCAAATTCTATTTTAATCTTGGAAATGCCCTGACGGAGGAGGCCGGCGTCCGCCATGACACCGACGAATCCGCCGAGGCGGCGCGGATTTTCCAGCAAGCCCTGCAAGTCGCTCCCGGATCAAGCGATGCGCGCCACAATCTGGGCGTGGCCTGGCAGAAGCTGGGGTTGCTGTGCGCCTCGCAAAAGAAAATGCCGGAGGCGGAGCGGGCCTTCCGGGAATTAATCGGCTTGCAAACCAACAACGCCGACGCTCACAGATGGCTGGGTAACGCGCTGATGCTGCAAAACAAGCCAGGCGAGGCCATTCCGTTCTACGTGACTGCCGCGAGACTCAATCCAGGCGATTGGGAATCCGAATGCAACCTGGCCCACGCCTTGTTGCGCCAGGGCAAGCGGGACGAGGCGGTGGAGCATTACCGCCAGTCTCTGCGCATCAACCCCAATTACACCGAGGCGCAAACCGCCTTGCGCCAACTGCAAAACCCGCCCAATGCGCCCCAAAAACCGGAATCGGTAATAAAATAATATTGACTCGCCCGCCGGTTTGTGGCATGAATGGGAAATGCCCGTTGAAGTTAGCGCCCGGAAACCGCCGGTCGCTTCGGCCATGCCCGCATCGCTTTGGGTGGCCGTGGCGCTGGTGTTGGCAACACTGGCGGTATTCTGCCCCGTGGCCGGTTTCCAATTTGTCACCTTCGACGACCCCGCTTTTGTCACGCAAAATGCGCAGGTGCAAGCCGGCCTGACGGCTGAGGGTTTCAAATGGGTCTGGCGCAGCGAAGTCACGGGCGACTGGCATCCCATCACGATGCTCTCGCTCATGCTGGACTGCCAGTTGGCCGGAGTCAAACCGTGGTGGCCGCACCTGGTCAACGCCCTTTTGCACGCGGCCAACGCCGTGCTGCTCTTTGCGCTGTTCCAACGCATGACGGGCGCGATGTGGCGCAGCGCGGCCCTGGCCGCGCTCTTTGCCTTGCATCCCTTGCGCGTCGAATCGGTGGCCTGGGTGTCGGAGCGCAAAGACGTGTTGAGCACGCTGTTCTGGTTCTTGACGATTTGGGCCTATCTCCGCTACGCGGAAAAACAGTGGAGAGTGGCTAGTGGACAGTGGACAGTCTTCTACGGACTTAGCCTGTTGTTTTTTGCGCTGGGGCTGATGTCCAAGCCGATGTTGGTCACTGTTCCCTGCGCGCTGCTGCTGTTGGATTACTGGCCGCTGGGGCGGATGAAGGCGGGGGCGTCGGCGGGGAGGTTGCTGGCGGAGAAGATGCCGTTTATGGCGATGAGCGCCGCAGTGTGCCTGGTGACCATTCGCGTGCAGAGACACAGCGGAGAGTTACTGAGTTTGCAGGACTTGCCGCTCGGCGCGCGGCTGGGCAACGCGCTGGTGTCTTATGTCAGCTACATCGAAAAGATGTTCTGGCCAAGTCACCTGGCCGGGCTTTACCTCGTCAGATCAAGCCCATGGCCGTGGTGGGAGGTGATACTGGCGGCTTTGTTGCTGTTGGCCGTTACCGGGCTGGTTTTGGCGCAGGGGCGCCGCCGGCCATATCTGGCGGTGGGGTGGCTTTGGTATCTCGGAACCCTGGTGCCGGTCATTGGCCTGTTGCAAGCGGGAAGACAAGCCATGGCCGACCGATTCACTTACGTCCCGCTCATCGGGCTGTTCGTGATACTGGTGTGGGGCGGTTGGGAGTTGGCGGGCGCGTGGCGACTGGCCAGAATCGCCCCCGCGGTCACGGCGGCCGCGCTGGCGGCGTGCGCGGCTTTGACCGTGCGGCAGGAGTTTTACTGGCAGAACAGCGAAAGCCTCTTCCAACGAATGATTGACGTGGCGCCGGATAACTACGTGGCCCACGACAGCCTGGGCATGCTTTACCGCCAAGCGGGCCGCACCAACGAAGCGCGCGCCCATTTCACGGCCGCAGTCCGGGAAAACCCCGATTACCCCGAGGCTCGCTTTAATTTGGGCTGCGCTTACCTCACGGAGAACAGAACTGAGGAGGCGGTCTCCAATTTGATGGCCGCGATCCGGGAGAGGCCCGATTTCGCCGAAGCCCACAACAACCTGGCCAGCATTCTCCTCAAGCAAAAGCGCAACGACGAAGCGATCGAGCATTTCCGGACGGCAGTCCGCCTCCGGCCTGATTACCTGTGTTACTTTAACCTTGCCGCCGCCCTGGCGGAGACCGCCGGAGACCGCCGCGACACCAAGGCATACGCCGAGGCGATCCGAACCTACCAGCAAGCCCTCCGGCTCAATCCCGTCGCAAGCGAGGCGTGCCACAATTTGGGCCGGGCATGGCAGGCGCTGGGCTTCCTTTGCGCCTCGCAACACAGGATGCCGGAGGCGGAGCGAGCCTTTCGGGAACTCATCCTCTTGCAACCCAACAACGCCAACGCTCAGGCCTGGCTCGGAAGCGCGCTGGCGGAACAAAATAAGCTGGAGGAGGCCGTGCCGTTCTACTTGAGGGCCTTGAGGCTCGACCCCACTGATGGCAAGACCGAATTTAACCTCGCCGTAACCCTGTCGTTGCAGGGCAAGCGAGAGGAGGCGGCGGATCATCACCGTCGCGCTTTGCGTCTCAATCCTGACTACGCTGAGTCGCAAAGCGCCGCGCGCCCGCCGTAGGAATCGTAAAGATTTAGATTGCCTGTGCCCCCCTTTGTTCCAACATCTGGTTGATGCCAGTTGAAAAGTGCGCCCGGAAATCGCCGCCCGCGCCCGCCAGAACCGCCTCGCTTTGGATAGCCGTCGCGCTGGCAGCGGTGACGCTGGCAGTCTATTCCCCCGTGACGGGTTTTCAATTCGTCAATTTGGACGACCACGCTTTCGTCACCGAAAATCCGCACGTGCAAGCCGGCCTGACCGCCGAGGGTTTCAAATGGGCCTGGAGCAGCGTAGTCGCGGGCAATTGGCATCCGGTCACGATGTTGACCCACATGCTGGACTGCCAATTGTTCGGGGTCCAACCGTGGTGGCCGCACCTGGTCAACGCTCTTTTGCATGCGGCCAATGTCGTGCTGCTTTTTGGCCTGCTCAAACGAATGACCGGCGCTTTTTGGCGCAGCGCGGTTGTGGCGGCGCTCTTTGCCTTGCATCCCTTGCACGTCGAATCGGTCGCCTGGGTTTCGGAGCGCAAGGACGTGTTGAGCACGCTGTTCTGGTTCTTGACGATTTGGGCCTACCTCCGCTGCGTGGAAAAGTGGAGAGTGGACAGTGGACAGTGGACAGTTTTCTACGGACTGAGCTTGTTGTTTTTCGCGCTGGGGCTGATGTCCAAACCGATGCTGGTGACTGTGCCGTGTACGCTCCTGCTGCTGGATTATTGGCCGCTGGAGCGGATGAAAACGGGCACATCCCTCTGGCGGCTGATGGCGGAGAAGATACCGTTTTTGGCGATGAGCGCCGCGCTGTGCGTGGTCACGTTTCGCATTCAGAAACATGGCGGGGCGATGATGAGTTTGCAGGACTTCCCGCCCATGGCGCGGGTGGGCAACGCGCTGGCTTCTTATATGCGCTACATCGAAATGATGTTCTGGCCGCGTCACCTGGCCGGGCTTTACCTGATCAAATACGACCCATGGTCATGGTGGGAAGTGGCACTGGCGGCTTTGTTGCTGCTGGCCGTTTGCGGGCTGATGCTGGCGCAATGCCGCCGCCGACCTTATCTGACAGCAGGTTGGTTTTGGTATCTCGGCACCCTCGTGCCGGTCATCGGCCTGGTCCACGTGGGAATGCAAGCCATGGCCGACCGTTATACTTACGTCCCGCTGATCGGGCTGTTCGTCATGTTGGCCTGGGGCGGTTGGGAGTTGGCCGGCGCGTGGCGCCTGGGCAGGTTCGCCCCGGCGGTCGCGGCGGCCGCGCTGGCGGCGTGCGCGGTTTTGACGGTGCGGCAGGAGCTTTACTGGAAAGACAGCGAAACGTTCAACAAACGAATACTGGAGAGGACGCCTGACAACTACGTGGCTCACAACAACCTGGCCATGTTCTACCTCAAGACGAACCGGATGGACGAAGCGCTCGCCCATTTCACGGTCGCCGCCGAGGAGAATCCCAATTACGCGGAAGCCCACAACAACCTGGGCGGCATTTTCATGCGCCAGGAACGTTACGACGAAGCCATCGAGCATTTCCGGACTGCGGTTCGCCTCCATCCTGCTTATCTCTATTGCTTTAACCTCGCCAACGCGCTGGAGGACACGGCCACCGCCCGCCATGATACCAACGCGCTGGCCGAGGCGGTGCCCTTCTATCAGCAAGCCCTGCAATTCAACCCCGGGTCGGACCGTGCGCACTTCAATCTGGGCCTGGCCTGGCAGGGGCAAGGCCACGCGCGCGAGGCCCTGGCGGAATTCGAGGAGGCCGCGCACCTGGATTCCGACAGGGTGGACACCTGGACGCAGTTGGGATTGCTGTGCGCCACGCAGCGCAGAATGCCAGAGGCCGAGCGGGCCTTCCGGCAACTCCTGCGCCTGCAACCCAACAACGGCGACGCCAATGGCTGGCTGGGCAACGCCCTGGCGGAGCAAAACAAATTGCCCGAGGCCGTTGCGTTCTATTTGACTGCTTTGAGACTCAACCCGGCCGACAGCAAAACTGAATTCAATCTTGCCTTTACCTTGTCGCGCCAGGGCAAGCGGGATGAGGCGGCGGAGCATTACCGCCAGGCCCTGCGCATCAACCCAAATTACGGCGAGGCGCAAGACGCCTTGAGCGCGCTGGAAAACAAGCCGAAATGAAGGCCCGGAGAACAAACCCGCCGGCCGCGCGCGGCTCGCTTTGGGTGGCCGTCGCGCTGGCGCTGGTGACGCTGGCGGTTTTTTGCCCCGTGACGGGATTCCAATTCGTCAATTTGGACGATCCGGATTTCATCACGGATAATCCGCACGTGCAGGCGGGCCTGACCGCCGAGAGTTTTAAATGGGCCTGGAGCAGCGTGGTGACGGGAGACTGGCATCCGCTCACGATGCTCTCGCTGATGCTGGACTGCCAGTTGGCCGGGGTCAAACCGTGGTGGCCGCACCTGGTCAATTTGCTGTTGCACGCAGCCAACACCGTGCTGCTGTTTGCGCTGTTCCAACGCATGACGGGCGCGATGTGGCGCAGCGCCGCCGTGGCCGCGCTCTTTGCCTTGCATCCCTTGCGCGTCGAATCAGTGGCCTGGGTCTCGGAGCGCAAAGACGTGCTGAGCACGCTGTTCTGGTTTTTGACGATTTGGGCCTACGTCCGCTACGCGGAAAAACAGTGGAGAGCGGCTAGTGGACAGTGGACAGTTTTCTATGGACTCAGTCTGTTGTTTTTCGCGCTGGGGCTGATGTCCAAGCCGATGCTGGTCACTCTCCCGTGTACGTTGCTGCTGCTGGATTACTGGCCGCTGGGACGGCTGAAGACGGGCGCGCCCACTTGGCGGTTGGTGGTGGAGAAGATACCGTTTTTCGCGATGAGCGTCGCGGTCTGCGTGGTGACAATCCGCGTTCAAAAACAAGCTGGAGGAATGCTCAGTTGGCAATACTTCCCGCTCACTTCGCGGCTGGGCAACGCGCTGGTTTCTTATGTGAGCTACATCGAAAAGATGTTTTGGCCGCGCCATCTGGCCGGTCTTTACCTCGTCAGATCAAGCCCATGGCCGTGGTGGGTGGTGACGCTGGCGGCTTTGTTGCTGTTGGCCATTTCCGCCCTGATTCTGGCGCAAGGGCGCCGCCGTCCGTATCTGGCGATGGGGTGGCTTTGGTTTCTCGGAACGCTTGTGCCGGTCATCGGCCTGATGCAGACGGGGATGCAAGCCATGGCCGACCGATTCACTTACGTTCCGTTGATTGGGCTTTTCGTCATAGTGGCGTGGGGCGGTTGGGAGTGGGCTGGCGCATGGCGCATCCCCAGGTTCGTCCCCGTGGCCGCGGCGGCCGCGCTGGCGGCTTGCGCGGCAGTGACGGTGCGGCAGGAGTCTTACTGGAAGGACAGCGAAACGTTCAACAAACGAATGATTGACGTGGCGCCGGACAACAGCTTTGCCCACAACAACCTGGGCAGTTATTATCTTGACATTCAAAGAACAAACGACGCGCTCCCTCAATTCCTGGCCGCCGTTGAACTGGCGCCCTATTACGCCGAGGCCCGCCACAACCTCGGCATGGTCCTGGCATGGAAAGGCCAAATCGACGAAGCCATCACTCAATACCGGGAAGCCATCCACCTGAAACAGGATTACGCGGCGGCCCACTACAACCTCGGCCTGGCCCTGGGTGGGAAAGGGAAAATCGACGAGGCGATCCAAGAATATGAGAAAGCCATCCATCTGAAGCCGGACTTCGCCCAGGCGCACAACAATCTTGGCCTGGCCTTGAGCAGGAAAGGCCAATTCGATGAGGCGATCCGACATTACCACGAAGCCATCCGCCTCAGACCCAATTCCCCCACAGCCCACAATAATCTGGGCGCCGCCCTGGGCGGGAAAGGTCAGATCGACGAGGCCATTGGCCAATTCCAGGAAGCCATCCGCCTCAAGCAGGATTTCGCCGAGGCTTACAACAATCTCGGCAGCGCCCTGGCCGGAAAAGGCCAGATCGAGGAGGCGATCCGCCAATTCCAGGAAGCGGTCCGCCTGAAACCGGAATTCGCCGCGGCCCGCAACAACCTTGCTCGCGCGCTGAATATGAAGATCACTCCGGCAGGCCGGTGATTCCGGCCGGGGCGGTTGAGATCGGCTTACGGCGAAATCAGTTGGTAGTATTCCTGCGCGTTGGTGGCGTTGTCGGTGAAATTGACCGGCGTGGTCCCAAACGTGCCGTTGGTCAGCACCGTCCAGTTGCTCAACGGAAGCGCAAGGTCCGGGCTGGCCAGCAATTGAAACGTCTGCCCATTGGTGCCGCTGAAAGTTAAGGCAATCTGTCCGCCCGTCATTCCCCAGGTGTTGAATACCGGCGGAGGCGGCAGCACCAGCGGCGGCGTGTATTGGACCAATAGCGAGTTGCCAGTGACATCCGCCGTCACGCTGAACGCGCCGGTGAAGGTGTTGCTGAACGCGGTTGTATCCACCACCACGCTGCCCGGACTAAAATTCTGAATGCCCCCGCTGGAGGTGGCGACGGTCCAAGTGCTGTTGCTGTTGCTGGCGAATCCGGGCACCGGGCCGGGTGTGTTGCCGCTGGTCAGCGAAACCAGTTTGATCGTAAACGGACTGCCGCTGGCGGACTGGATATTGATGGCGCCGCCCACGTTCAGCAAGTCCCAGCCGGAACTGCTGGCAGCGTTGTTGAGGGCGAACACATAACTGCCGCCGCTGTTCCATGTCTGGCCGCCCGTAATCAATGTTCCCACCCCTGTGCCTGTTCCGGGCGAGACCGCGCCCGTTATCGCCACCGTCCCGCTGACAATTCCCGTGCCGGCCAAGGTTGCCCCGGAAAGCACCGTCACCGGGCCGCTGCCGAGGGTTCCACCGCCGTTGACCCGAACCGTGCCGGGTCCAGCCAGCGACAGGCTGACAGGCGGCGACGCGGAAACGGTCCCGTTGACATTCAAGGTCTGGCCCGAGGCTGCGGTCCAGGTCTGGTTGGAGACCAGATTAACCGGCACGGTCAGGGTGGCCGAGGCGCTGGCGGTGATGCCGTTATTGATGGTCAACGACCCCGACCCGCTGCCGGACAGGGTGTAACTGCCGGCGGCCACCGGAGAAAACGCCAGCGCGGTGATGACGGGGGCGAACGAAATCGACACAGTCCCGGGCGTTCCGCCCGCGCCGAAGATGGCGCCGTAGGGCGTGGCGTTGCTCCAGGCCACGTTGGCATTGCCGATCCACCAGTTGGTGCTGGCCGATTGCCACGAGCCGGCCCCGTCCTGGGCGCCGGGGGTCCCGGTGGTGGCGTCCCAAGTCAGGCTGGGCGTTGGATAGGTGAAGTTGGCGTGGAACGTTCTGCCCATCGTGCCGTAAGGACTTACAGTCAAGATGATCTTGGGGGAAAGTTGCTTCACGATTACGCCGGAATCGGCGGAAACCAGGGCCGAGGCCGCGCGGTTGAGCGTCACGGTGATCAAGCCGGTGTTGGTCTGGGTGGGATCGGAAACGCCCACCGCCAGGCCGAGGGCGTTCTCGCTGGTGATGACGGAGGAAGGCTTATCGACGGTGATCAAGTCAACCGAATTGGTTCCGACGGTCCAAAAATTGGCGCCCACCACGCCCAAAAACGGCTTGGAGGCAGCTTGCAGGGTGGAGGTATTGGTCAGAACGACGATGTCGGGATTGAGCGCATAATTGGAGACGCTAGTGGCGTTCATATTGGGCAGGAGCACGTAAGAGTAGGTGGCGTTGGGCGGGTTGGTGCCGTGATTGTAAATGAGTCTCAGGTAATATTCCGTGAGGGTGCCGCTGCCGCTGCCGCCGATGGTCGCCCAGGTGCCAGTGTTGGTCAAGAAGGCCGCCTGCATGTTCGAAGCTCCGCCAGGAAAATAATAACCGCAGTAGCCGGGCAGGTCGCACCAGGAAACGGTGCTCAGGTTGGAATTCCACGAGCCTGTCTGGTAGTTGGACGTGCCGTTTACCCAGAACACGTTGGTCTTGGTGCTGCCCAAGCGGCGTTCTTCCACCGTGGTGTCGATCCTCACGTTGTCGCTGCAATGGATGCCCGCGCCCAGGCATACGACCTCATTGTCAAACATGAACCACGATTTCCGGGCCACCAGCGCGGGCGTGATGGCGTTGGCCAGGGACATGCCGCCGGTGCCGTAGGCCTTCAGCACCTCCGCGCCCCCGGCCCAATGTTCAGGGCTTCGGCCCGCTTCGCCCTCGGCATTGACGCGCGGGGTTTGTTCCACCGTCGTGCCCGGCAGATGATACTTGTCCACCGTCGGCCAGTAATTGGCGGTAAACTCAGTGTCAATCGTGCCCAGGTAAAGGTAGGTCATGCCGTCACCGGTGAACCAGCTTTGGAGATTTTCCCCGTTAATGGACTCGTAATTGGCGATGCGCGCGGAGGACAGGCTGAGGCCAATGCCGAAGCCTTTGCGCAGGGCCACCACCCGGTCCATGCACGGGAATTGAAACTGGCCGGGCGGCAGCAGGGGGTTTTTGGTGAAATTGCTGAAGGATTGCCCAATGGCGGTGGGAGCGATGGCGGCAATTTCGTTGATGGAGTAGATGGCGGCGTTGCCGTCACCTACCGACGCTCCGCTGCGCGAAAGATAACGCCCGTGGGTCATGTCCATGATCGGCCCGCCGTAAATGATCGGCTCCCAGATATTGGAGACCCAGGCATAAACATTGGACTGGTAAGTGGAGGACAACTGCCACGTCGAATTGGAAAGCAAATTGATGATCATGGAGGTGTCGCTCAAGTACTCCACGCCGTAGCCGCCGCTATAGGAAAAGCAGGTGTGGATCACGCAAGAGCCGTCCGTGTAAAGGCCGTCGTCATTCCCAGAGTAGGTCCACGTCGCGTTCGTGTGGTAATCCCAAACGGCATATTTGGTGTTCAGGTTGGTTTGGATAAAGGTCATGTAGTTGCTGTCTTTGCTTAGAACGCCCAAGGGATACATGACGATGGCGAAGTCGAGGTCGGCGCAGGGGCTTCCAAAACCCCACATGTTCTCATTGACGACGCCTGGCGGGTGAGGTTCGTGGGCCTCCAAGGTGGTGCAGTAGGTGCTCACCTGGGCGGGGGTCAGATTGGAGTACATCAGCGTGATGGTGTTGGCGAAGGCGTAGCCCGCGCCCATCTCCCAATTCCACCAGTTGCCGTACTCCACGCTGTTGGACGTAAAATAGTTGGCGACCAGCCAATCCAGACCGCTGATGATGTTCGAGCTGAGATTGGTGCTCTGGTAGTTCGAGCAGGCCGGCTGCATGAAGGCCATGGACATGACTTCCAAATTATTAAACGAGACGTAGAGATTGTAGTCGGAGGTGCCAAGGGGTAAATTGCTCCACAAATAGGTCGTGCGGGTGGCTGGGTTGGTGGCCATGCTCGTCAAGTAGCCGTTGGCAGTGCTGGCCAGGCTGCTGTAGCTGCCGGTGAAGACGCGGCTTTGCTCACTGCCCCCTTCATTGGCTATATATCCAATCCAATAGTTCCGCATGCTATCGAATTGATCAGCGCGCGCCAGCGGCGCCAAACCAAGGCAAATCGCCAATCCAGCCAGCCAGCAACGGCAAAGACGAATTCGGCGCGTCAACACGCTCATATCAGGGACATCGGCAATAAGATTTTGATGCACAACCACCTCCATTTGTTAAGCTTGACAGTAAACTTTCCAAAAGCGACATGCAACTTATTGACTAATTCGCGATCTTTTGCAAGGGTTTTCTGAAAGTTTTTTCTGTCCGCTACGGCGACTCCAGTTGATAGTATTCCTGCGCGTTGGTGGCGGCGTCGGTGAAATTGACCGGCGTGGCCCCAAACGTGCCGTTGGTCAGCACCGTCCAGTTGCTCAACGGAAGCGCAAGGTCCGGGCTGGCCAGCAATTGAAACGTCTGCCCGTTGGTGCCGCTGAAGGTAAAAGCAATCTGTCCGCCCGCCATCCCCCAGGTGTTGAATACCGGCGCAGGCGGCAGCACCAGCGGAGGCGTGTATTGGACCAGCAGCGAGTTGCCAGTGACATCCGTCGTCACGCTGAACGCGCCGGTGAAGGTGTTGCTGAACGCGGTTGTATCCACCACCACGCTGCCCGGACTCAAATTCTGAATGCCCCCACTGGAGGTGGCGACAGTCCAAGTGCTGTTGCTGTTGCTGGCGAATCCGGGCACCGGGCCGGGTGTGTTGCCGCTGGTCAGCGAAACCAGTTTGATCGTAAACGGACTGCCGCTGGAGGACTGGATATAAATAGCGCCGCCCACGTTCAGCAAGTTCCAGCCGGAACTGCTGGTGGCGCTATTCAGGGAGAACAAATAACTGCCGCCACTGTCCCACGTCTGGCCACCGGTGCTCAATGTTCCCACACTTGCTCCTGTTCCGGGAGACACTGTGCCCGCAATCTCCAGCGCACCGTTAATAGTCCCCGTGCCAGCCAAGGTTGCCCCGGGAAGCACCGCCACCGGGCCACTGCCGATGGTTCCGCTACCATTGACAAGGACCGCGCCGGGTCCTGCCAGCGACAGGCTGACCGGCGGCGAAGCCGAAACGGTCCCGCCGACGCTCAAAGTTTGGCCCGAGGCCACGGTCCAAATCTGGTTGGACGCCAGATTCACCGGCACGGTCAGCGCGGCCGTGGCGTTGGCATTGATGCCGTTGCTGATGGTCAACGACCCCGACCCGCTGCCGGCCAGGGTGTAACTGCCGGAGGCCACCGGGGCAAACGTCAACGCGGTGACGACAGGGGCAAACGAAATAGTCACAGTCCCGGGCGTCCCGCCCGTGCCGAAGATGGCGCCGTAGGGCGTGGCATTGCTCCAAGCCACGTCGGCGTTGCCGATCCACCAGTTGGTGCTGGTCAATTGCCACGAGCCGGCCCCGTCCTGCGCACCGGGGGTCCCGGTGCTGGCGTCCCAAGTCAGACTCGGAGACGGATAACTGAACGCAGCCTGGAAGGTCTTGCCCAGGGAGTTTTTGACGTTGACGCTCAAGATGATTTGCGGAGAAAGCTGCGAAACCGTCACTCCGGAATCGGCGGAGACCAGGGCTGAGGCCGCGCGGTTGAGCGTCAGGGTGATCGAACCGGTGTTGGTCTGGGTGGGATCGGAAACGCCCACCGCCAGGCCGAGGGCGTTCTCGCTCGTGATGACGGAGGAAGGCTTATTGACAGTGATCAAGTCAACGGAGCGGGTCCCGGCGGTCCAGAAATTGGCCGCCACCACGCCCAGCAACGGCTTTTGCGCGGCTTGCAGGGTGGAGGTGTTGGTGAGCACCACGATGTCGGGGTTGAGCGCGTAGTTGGAGACGCTGGCGGCGTTCATGTTGGGCAGGAGCACATAAGAGTAAGTGGCGTTGCTGGGTTTGCCGCCGTGGTTGAACCACAGTTTCAAGTAGTCATCGGTGTAGCTGCCGCCGCTGCCGCCGATGTTGGCCCAACTGCCGGTGTTGGCCACGAATTGGGCCTTGAGGTTCGTCGCCCCGCCGGGAAAGTAATAGCCGGCCACCCCGTCCAGGGCGCACCACGAGACGCCGCTGAAACTGTTGCTCCAACCCATGACCGGCGAGTAGGCCGTGCCGTTGACTGTAAGCTTGTTGGTCGGGGAATTGACCAACCGGCGGTCCTCGACCGTGGTGTCAATCTCATTGGTGTCGCCGCAGGTGACGCCCGCGCCCAGGCACACCACTTCATTGTCAAACATAAACCACGATTTCTTGGCCGTCAGGGAGGGCGTCAACGGGTTGGCCAGGGACATGCCGGCGGCGCCGTATTTTTTCAACACCTGCGCCCCGCCGGCCCAATTCTGCGAGGTCCGGCCGGCCTCGCCCTGGGCAGCGGCAAAGTTGGTCAGCTCCACGGTGGTGCCGGGCAGATGGTGCATGTCCACGGTGGGCCAAAAGTTGTTGACAAACTGCGAGTCCTGTCCCGTGCCAAGGTAAAGGTAGGTCATGCCGTCGCCGGTAAACCATCCGGCCGTGTTCTCGCCGTTGATGGACTCGTAGTTGGCGATGCGGGTGGAGGACATGCTGACGCCAAGACCGAAGCCGCTGCGCAGGGCCACCACCCGATCCATGCACGCGAATTGAAACTGGCCCGGGGGCAGGAGCGGCGAGGCGGCAAAATTGCTGAACGACAGCGCCGTGGCCGGCGGAGCGAAGGCGGCGATGGCCTGGATGGCTTTAAGGGCGGCGCTGCCGTCGCCATTCTCCGTCTCGCCGCTGCGCGAAAGGTAGCGCCCGCGCGTCATGTCCATGATGGACCCGCCGTAAATGACCGGCTCCCAGGCATTGGAGACCCAGCCAAAAACATTGGTCTGGTAGGCGTACGGAAGCTGCCACGTCGAATTCGAGAGCACGTTGATGAACTCGGAGGTATCGGCCAGTAATTCCACCCCGTAGCCGCCGGTGTAGGCAAAGCAGGTGTGCATGACGTAGGAGCCGTCCACGTAAACGCCGTCCTGCGCCGTGGTGTAGGCAAAAGTATTGTAATTGCTTAATTCCTGTTGGACAGCGGTTAGCACCTTGCCGTCCTTGCCCACAAACCCCCGGGCCACCATGATAATCCCGAAGTCCGCGACCGCAGTGTCGTTCTGCCATCCGTATCTGCTGCCGCCGCCGCCGGGTTCGTACCAGTCCAAAGCGGCGCAGTAGTTGGTGATTTCCGTGGCGGTGAGCAAGGGATACATCAGCGCGACGGCGTTGGCCAAGCCACCGGCCCCGCCCATCTCCCAATCCCACCAGTTGGCGGACGAAGGCTCTTGCGTGCCCACTTTATAGACATTGGCCACCATCCAATCCAAGCCGCCGACAACGGCCGCACCCAGGGCGGCGTTGCCGTGGGTCGAGCAGGCGGGATTCGCCCAGGCCTCCGCCATCAGTTCCAACCTCTGAAAAGTGGAGGTCAGATAGGTGGAGTTGGCGGTCGGGCCGAGGGGATAACTGCTCCACAGAGAGGGGGTGGTGGTGTTGGTGGCCATGGAACTCAAATCGCTGTTGGCCGTGCTGGCCAGGCCGCTGGCACTGCCAGTGTACACAGTGCTCTGGGGAGTTCCGCCCTGCGCAACCAGATAATTGGTCCAAAATGTCCGCATGGTGTCGAATTGATCCGCTCGCGCCTGCGAGGCCAAACCAAGGCAAATTGCGAATGCAACGAGCCATCCAAGGCAAAGTCGGGGTTGGTGTTTCAAGACGGATATGGCTCGAACGTGGTTGGTTAAGGTCGAAATCATAATTACCTCCAGTTTTTTGCCTCCAGTTTTCGCACGCCATACTAGCAAGGTTTCGAGCGTTGGCAAATGATTTCTTGACGGATTCTCGGAACAGCACTCCAATGAGGAGCCTGTGAACAACATGTGAATAACTTTCCCGTTGACTTTTGGGGGAGAATGTGGGAAAAATTGTTGAATAGTAGGAAAAGATGGGTGGTTATGTAGAATGTGAAAGGACGCGAGTAAGCGTATGCCCAACGAAACAGCCAGCGAATTGACCTTCAGCTTGGTTTACCGGCACAGCCTGGACGACAAGCGGAGGCTGCCGGTGCCGTTTCGTTGGCGTCCCAACGAACCGATCGAGTTTACGTTGACGGTTTGGCCCAAACACCGGGCGGGCACCTGTTTGCGAGTATTTCCGCCGGTGGCTTGGGCGAAGGTGCGCGCGGAAATTGATGCCACGCCTGACGTGGCGCAAAAAACCACTTTGAAACGCATGATTGGAAGTTTTTCCACCAGCATGAAACTGGATACCGCAGGACGCCTGACCATACCCGAGGAGATGGCGGCGGAAGCGGACATTTCAAACCAGGCGGTGCTGGTCGGCTGCCTGGACCGCTTTGAGATCTGGAATCCAAGCCGCTATGCCGAAGCCAAAGCCCTGGATAGCACCAACTGGAAGCAAGCTTTGGAATTGATAGGAGAATGATATGAACCCGTTGAGCCTGTTGACCAAAGGTCACACCATCCGAGGATTGGCAGAACCCCACGCCACCTACAAGTTGCTGGACAAGAGCACATTGCCAAATTTTTCCGCGCCAGAGAATCGCAAGGAAGAAGGAAAAAAGAAAAAGGAAGAGCCGGCGCCGCCCGCCCCGGCCAGCGTGGCTGTGAGGCCAGTGCCAACGCCGGCGAAGAAATCGCCTCCGAAAGCCGGGTTGTGGGGCCGACTGGCGAGCATCGGCGGGAGGTGGATGGCAAGGATTCCGTGGCGCAAGGCGTCGCCGTTCCAGGGTGCGACCGTCCAAACCGAGCTGGGATTGGACAAGGTAAAGGTGATACGGAACGATTTGAGCGAAGATGACCTGGAGGTGGTGATGGTCGAGAAAAAAACGGATCAACCTGAGAAGAATGAACCGGCTCAACCTGAAAACGTTGAGCACGAAAAAATGACGGCCACCCCATGAACAGTGTCAGGCTTCTCTCACAAACCAGTGATGGAGGCGGAGGTGCTGGAAGCACTCCGCCCAAGCCCGGCAAACCTGCTGGCCGACGGCACCATCGGTGGCGGTGGACACGCCGCGGCGCTCTTGAAGGCCAGCGGGCCGACGGGACGCCTGGTGGGTTGCGACAGGGATGGGAGGGCGGTGGCAGCGGCCACGGCCCGATTATCCGAATTCGCGGGCCGCTTTGAGATCCGCCAGGGCAATTTTGCGCAACTGGCTGACTGGGTGGAAGCGGAGAGTTGTGACGGACTGCTGTTGGATTTGGGAGTCAGTTCGCCGCAATTGGACCTGCCGGAGCGCGGGTTCAGCTTCCAGGAAGACGGGCCGCTGGACATGCGCATGGACCAGCGCCAGGAGTTGACGGCAGTAAAGCTATTGAACGAGGCGGACGCGGAGGAATTGGCCGGGATTTTTTGGCGCTACGGCAACGAGGAACAGTCGCGGCGGATGGCGCGGGCGATCGTGAGCGAGCGGCAGGAGCACCCGCTGGAACGCACGCGGCAGTTGGCGGCCTTGATCGAGAAGATTTCGCCGCGGGCAGGACGCAAGACGCATCCCGCCACAAAGATTTTTCAGGCGTTGCGGATGGCGGTGAACGATGAAATAGGCTCGCTGCAACGCGGATTGGAAGCGGCGGTGAAGATTTTAAAACCCGGCGGCAGGCTGGCCGTGATTTCTTTCCACTCGGTGGAGGACCGAGTGGTGAAGGAATTCGGCCGCCGGCTGTCGCGGGATTACGAATCGCCGGGCGAGGTGGATGTGCCGGAGTTGCGGCGCCCGCGCCCGCCGCTGTTGCGGTGGGTGTGGCGCAAGGCGCTCAGGCCCGGCGAGGCCGAAATCGCGGACAATCCGCGCAGCCGCAGCGCGCAATGCCGGGTGTTGGAGAAATTGAGGATTTAATGGCTCGAAATAGAAGAAATAGTTCCGGCCTCAACGTGGGGCCGATCTTGTGGGCGGTGGCTTTGTGCGCGCTCTTTGCCGGCCTGGGGCTGGGCTATGTCTGGTACAAAAGCCAGATCGACATCCTCGGGCGCCAGATCAAGGAACGCGAAGTGCGCCTGGCGGAGTTGCAGCGGCAAAACAAGATGCGCCGCGACCAATTGGCCACGCTGTGCTCACCGGTGGCATTGGACGCGAAAGTCAAGAAATTGAACCTGGGATTGGGGCCGCCGGCGCTCTCGCAAGTCATCCGCCTGGTGGATTGGCCTGACTGCGAGCAAGCCGCCGCCCAGCCGGCGACGCCTGAACGGCGGCCGCTCAAGGTGGCCCTGGCGGCGGGAAAAAACTGATTTGGCCGCCGCTCGCGTTGTTCGTGTGGAGGAACCGAACGGCGCGGGCGGACGGCTGATACTTTTACAAAGATTGTGGCAACGCAATATACCAAATTGTCCGTGATGGCGGTATTGCTCGGAGGCGCTCTGGGCGCCCTGGGTTACCGCCTGGTCGATTTGCAAGTTGCCCGGCACGACGAATTCCAGACGCTGGCCGACCAAAACACCGTCCGCACCATCCAACGGCAGCCCATGCGCGGCCAAATTCTGGACACTCGCGGCACGCCGCTGGCCATGAGCCAGCCGGCCAAAACCATCTGCGCCGACCCGACCTTGCTGGGGCAGTTCCGCCCGGCGGTGGCCCGCGCGCTGGCCCCGTTGCTCCAAACGAATGAATCCTTCCTGGCCGAGCGTTTGACCCCGCGCGCGCGGGAGGAGAACGGCAAGACCAATACTTCCAAATACGTCGTGCTCAAGCGCAAGGTGTCGATGGAGACATGGGATAAAATCCGGCAAACCATGGCCGACCTCAACTTAGGCATCGATGAATCGAAACGCCCCTCGCGCGAACGGCTTATTTACTACAACCTGCGCACCAAGGCCATTTTTGCCGAGGAGGATCAAATCCGGGTCTATCCCGGCCAGCGGCTGGCGGCGCACGTGTTGGGTTACGTGGCCAGCGAGGACGAGACGAGCGGTTTGAGCGGCATCGAGTGCTCCTTCAACAACAAGCTCTCCGGCGTGCCGGGCTGGCGGAAAACTGAACTGAACAAACGCCAGCAGGAACAGGTGCGTTACCGCGACCAGGACGTGGCCCCGCGCGACGGCCTCAACGTGGTGCTGACGCTGGACGCGGGTTTGCAGAACATCGTGGAAAGCGAGCTGGCGGTGGGCCTGGAACACCATTCGCCCATCAGCATCTCCTGCATCATGGTGCGCCCGCGCACGGGCGAGATTCTGGCCATGGCGACCCTGCCCAACTTCGATCCCAATACTCCCGGCTCGTTTGCGATGTGCGACTTGCGCAACCGGGTTATTTGCGACGTGGCGGAGCCGGGATCGACGTTCAAAATCGTGGCCGTCACGGCGGTGTTGAACGAGGGGCTGGCCTCGCTGAACGAGACATTTGACTGCGGCATGGGCCGGTTTTTCTACGCCGGCCGGTTGCTGCACGACCACCGCCCGTATGGCATGTTGTCGGTCGAGAACATCATCACCAAGTCCTCCAACATCGGGGCCGCCAAGCTGGGCATCCGCATGGGCGACCAAACCCTCTGGCAATATATGCATAACTTTGGCTTCGGCGAGCGCTCGGGCATCCCTCTGCCAGGGGAGGTGCCGGGCATTGTCCATCCCGTCAACAAATGGAGCAAGGTATCCATCGCCCAAATCCCCATGGGCCAGGGCATCGCCGTGACTCCGTTGCAGATGGTCATGGCCATGTCCGCCCTGGCCAACAACGGCATTCTGATGCGTCCCATGCTGGTCAGCCGCCTGGTGGGCCCGAACGGCCAGGTAGCCGCCCAATACGAGCCTCAGCCTGTCCGCCGCGTCGCCAAACCGGAAACGATCCGCCAAATGATCCAGGCCTTGAAAACCGTTCCGACCACCGAAGGCACCGCCGTCGCGGCCCATTTGGATCATTACACGGTCGCAGGCAAAACCGGCACCGCCCAGAAGGTGGAAAACGGCAAGTACGTGCAAAAATTCTTCGCCTCTTTCATCGGCTTTTTCCCCGCTGACAACCCGGAATTATGCATTTCGGTGGTCATGGACGAACCTAAGGATGGACATTATGGCGGTGAGATCGCCGGGCCTGTTTTTCACGCCATTGCCGAGCGGGCGGCAAGCTATTTGAACCTCAAACCCGACATTGCGCCGGAGCCAGCGGAGCCGCAAAGCCTGACCGTGGCCGCAGGCGGAGCGCACTGAGCAAAAGTATGGAGCCACAGACTCTGGAATTTATTGTCCGCGCGATGGAAGGCGAGTTGCTTGGCGGCTTGCCCGCAACGCCGGTGGCCCGCGTCTGCACGGATTCGCGCCAGGCCGGGGCGGGAGATCTGTTCGTCGCCTTGTCGGGCGAGCATTTCGACGGCCACACTTTTCTCCCCGAAGCGGCGCGGCGCGGGGCTGCGGCGGTGGTGGCGGAACGAGGGAAATTGCCGCCGGGTTTCCAGGCTTGCCCAGTCATCCTGGTCGATCACGCGCGGCGCGCCTTGGGGCGTCTGGGCGCGGCTTGCCGGCGGGAATTCGAATTGCCCGTGGTGGCCGTGGGCGGCTCCAACGGCAAAACGACAACCAAGGAATTGATCGCCTCGGTCCTGCGCCAGAAAATAGCGACGCTTTCCAACGAGGCCAGTTTCAACAACGACGTGGGGGTGCCGCTGACGCTCCTGCGGCTGGAACGCTCTCATCAAGCGGCCGTGCTCGAAGCGGGCACCAATCATCCGGGTGAATTGAAGCCCTTGCTCGAGATGATGGCCCCCCGCATGAGCGTGGTGACCAACATCGGCCGCGAGCACCTCGAGTTTTTCCACGACCTGGTCGGCGTGGCGCGGGAGGAAGGCGCCATGGCCGAATGCCTTCCGCTGGACGGCGTTTTATTCCTCAATGGCGACAATCCATGGAGCGAAATCATCGCCCGCCGCACCCGCGCCCGAGTCGTCCTGGTGGGCCAGGACCGCGGACATGATTGCGTGGCTCGGGACGTGCGCGTGGACGAAGAGGGAACGGCTTTTACGGTCGATTGCCGATACCCGGGATTGCCGGGGGAATACCGCACCAAACTTTTAGGCCGCCACCAGGTCAGCAACGCGCTGCTGGCCTTCGCGGTGGGAGCGGAATTGGGCTTGAGCGCGGCGGAGATCCAACGCGGCTTGCTGGCCTGCGCCCCGGCCAAAATGCGCCTGCAAATGTCCAAACCCGGCGGCATCCTCCTCTTGGACGATAGCTACAACGCCAACGCGGACTCGATGCTGGCGGCGTTGCAAACCTTGCGCGAGATGCCGTGCGCGGGCCGCCGCGTGGCGGTGCTGGGCGATATGGCCGAACTGGGTGATTGCTCCCATGCCGCCCACTTTGAAGTCGGCCGCCGGGCGGCCACCTCGCGCCTGGACCAGTTGTTCGCCATCGGGCGGCGGGCGTGTGAGATCGCCGCCGCCGCGCGGGCCAGAGGCTTTAAGAGCATCGTCGAGATCGACGAAGTGGAGCAGGCGGCGCAGGCGGTGAAGGACTTTGCCCGGCCCGGCGACGTGGTGCTGGTCAAAGCCTCGCGCTCGATGCGGCTGGAACGGATCACCGAAGCCTTGCGGGCCTCCCGCGGCCAACCGGACGACTAACATGCTTTATTACCTCAGCCAAATGCTGCTAACGCAGGTGAAAGACACGCCGTGGCAAGGCCTGTTTTCCTTCCTGCGGCTTTTCAGCTACATCACCTTCCGCAGCGCGGGGGCGGCCGTGACGGCGCTGCTGCTCAGTTGGTGGCTGGGGCCGCGCATGATCGGCTGGCTCAAGGAATTGAAATTCGGCCAGAACTATGCCGATCGCGCCGAAGAAACCGGCCAGCTCCAGGCGCGGCTCCTAAGCAAACGGGGCACCCCGACGATGGGCGGGCTGATGATCGTGCTGGTGCTGGACGTGACGACGCTGCTGTGGGCGCAGTGGAACACGCTCATTCAATTGACTCTCCTGACGGTGGTGGTGCTGTGCGGCCTGGGTTTCCTGGATGACTTCGCCAAGATCACCCGGCAGGACAGCAAGGGCGTGCGGGAGTTCATCAAGCTCTGGGTGCAGGGCGCGCTGGCCATTTTTATCGCCTTCTACCTCTGGCGTCTGCCGGCCACCAGCGCGCTGATCAGCCAGGTCATGGTGCCCTTTTACAAATACCCGGTGGCCCACGGCGCCGCCGGGGTGGTGCTGGGCATCCTCCTGACCTCCTTTGCCATCGTGGGCAGCTCCAACGCGGTCAACCTGACCGATGGGCTGGACGGCCTGGCCATCGGCTGCACGGCCATCGTCACGTTCGTGTTTCTCGTCTTGACGTATTTGTCGGGCAACGCCAAGGCGGCGGCCTACCTGCAAATCCCCCATGTCAGCGGGGCGGGGGAATTAACCGTGTTCTGCGCGGCCATGATGGGGGCCAGCCTGGGTTTTCTGTGGTTCAACTGCCATCCGGCGCAGGTTTTCATGGGGGACACAGGCTCGCTGGCGCTGGGCGGAGTGCTGGGCATGATCGCCGTGCTCATCCACCAGCCGTTGGTGCTGGCGCTGGCGGGTGGAGTTTTCGTGGCCGAGGCCGTGTCGGTCCTCCTCCAGAGAGGCTGGTTTAAATACACCAAATTCCGCTACGGCCAGGGCCGGCGCGTCTTCCTCATGGCCCCGCTCCATCATCATTTTGAAAAACTGGGCTGGTATGAATCCCAGATCGTCACCCGCTTCTATATCCTGTGCGTTCTGTGCGCTGTCCTGGCCCTGAGCACTCTGAAAATCCGATGAAGACGCGCCACCCCAAAAATTCAAGTTATTTTTGCTCGGAAAACCACTTTCCCACTTGCATGAAGAGGCTTCATTTGCTAACAATAACACTGGACGCGGCCCTGGCACCGTGCGGAGAGCGGCGGAGTGCTTTACTTTTACCAGCTTGTTCGCGCGTTAGTCAATTTCGACAACCCCTTCAAAAGGGTGGTTTTTTAGCTTGGCTGGTTGGAGGCGCGTGCGGCCCTATCCCTTGTGGCATGAAGGCTGCTGAACCACAAGATGGAGATCTTGATACGATTTAAGAATGAGATGATTAGAGATTATTGCATCGAAAAATGAATATTTTCCAATCCATCCCGCGCGATGACACTTTGCTCCGAGGTTTTTTGAGGGAAAACCCCGGCGCAAAAAAAGAAACAAAAATAAACCTCAAATTATTATAGAAAGCACTGCGTCAATATGAATAACCCCAGTCCACTCGTCCCGCAAGGCGTCACGCCTCCCCGGGGCAAATCCAGTCTCTGTTTCAAAGTCCTGATGATCGTGATGGTCCATGTCGTGGTCATCGGCGGCATGCTCTTGCAAGGTTGCAAGGACACCTCGAGCAAGGATCAAACCAGCTCGGCCGTGCCCACCAACGACACCTCGGTAGCCGCCGCTTCCAACACCATCCCGACTGCGGACGTGCCGGCCACGCTGAATCCGAACATCAGCAACTCCGTCACCGTTGCCGCGCCGCAGACCGCGCCCATGACCAGCTTGGCGCCGCAAGCCAAACCCAGCGACCTCGCTCCTGCTCCCGCGCCCTCTGAGGGCAAGGAGTATGTCATCGCCAAGGGCGACACTTTGGCCGCCATCGCCCACAAGAACGGGCTTTCGCTCAAGTCCCTCATGGACGCCAATCCCGGTGTCAATGCCAAGAAACTCAAGATCGGCCAGAAGGTGCAGATTCCCGGCGGCACGGCGGCGGTGGCCGCAGTCTCCGCTCCGGGCGCGACGCCTGACGCCGTTTCGGCCGAGGGCGCCGTCTATGTGGTCAAATCAGGCGACATGCTGGTGCGGATCGCCAAGACGCACGGCACCACCGTCAAGAAGATCATGGCCTTGAATGATCTCAAGACCACCTCCATTCGCGCCGGCCAAAAATTGAAGCTGCCCGCCGCCAAGACCGCGGAAGCGGCCCCGGCTACGGCTTCGGTTGCTCCGACGCAGCCGGCCGCCCAGATGCGGGTTTCCGCCACCATGCCCGTCATGCCTTCGCCCGTCGCGTCGAATTAAACGCGGCGCCATTCTTGACGCCAGGCGGAACCCTCTCGCCTGGCGTCTCTTCCTGTCCACGCCGAGATGAAATGGGCCGCCTCCATCTTGATATTTTGTGTGGCTGTATTGATTGGCCTGGGAATGGTCATGCTTTACAGCTCCAGCATGAACATGGAGCTGAACAAATCGGCGGTCGGCGCCCATTTGCTCTTATCTCAACTCACCTGGTGCGGCTTCGGGCTGATCTGCGGCCTGGCCGCCGCCAGCATGGACTACCGCAGGCTCAAGAACGTCTCGCCCTGGATTCTGGGATTCTCGGTGCTCCTGCTCATGCTGGTGTTCACTCCCTTTCTAGGCATCGCCAGCAAGGGCGCCCATCGCTGGATTGGGCGCGCGGGTTTGCCCCATTTTCAACCCTCTGAACTGGCCAAGCTGGCGCTGGTCCTTTTTCTGGCCGCCTACGGCGACCGTTTTCAACGGCAGATGGCCGGCTTCAAGAAAGGCCTGCTGATTCCGGGAGCGGTCATGGCGGTGGTGCTGCTGTTGATTTTTATCGAACCGGACCGCGGCGGGACCATTTTGCTGTCCGCGGTTTGCGGGGTGATGCTGATCGTGGCGGGTGTGCGTTTGACGAGACTGATTGCGCCGGCAACGCTTTTGGCCGGCGGGCTGGCCTATTCGTTGTTGCATGATCCGATGCGGCTGCGCCGCATCATGGCCTGGCTCCATCCCGAAGAGAACAAAGCGGGCGTGGGTTACCAGGTTTGGCAGGGCATGATTGCCATGGGGTCGGGAGGCTGGACTGGTTTGGGCCTGGGCAATGGTCGGCAAAAACTGGGTTTCCTGCCCGAACACCACACGGATTTTATCTTTTCCATCATCGGCGAGGAACTCGGGCTGGTGGCGACGATGACCGTCCTGTTGCTCTTTGTGGCCGTGGTCATCTGCGGCGCTTTTATCGCCCGCCGATCCAGCGACACCTTTGGCTTGCTGTTGGGCGCCGGCCTCACGTTTATGATCGGTTTTCAGGCCTTCATCAACATCGGCGTCGTCACCGGCGTGCTGCCCAACAAGGGTATGCCGCTGCCCTTCATCAGCTACGGCGGCTCCAACCTCGTCCTGATGCTCCTTGCCGTCGGGTTGCTGGTGAGCATTTCCCGCTTTGCCACGGAAGCATTGCCGCACAGGACCTCCAATCCGTTCGAAGCTGGCTTGGAACCATCTCATGCCTGAAATCCAAACCCCATCCCAGCCGGCCGCGTCCGCCGTTATCGCCTGCGGGGGAACGGGTGGGCATCTTTTCCCCGGTCTGGCCGTGGCGGAGGAATTGCGGCGGCACGGCTGCCGGGTGACGCTGATGGTCTCGCCCAAAGATGTCGATCAACGGGCCATCGCTTCGGTTTCCGGCATGGATGTTGTGACCCTCCCGGCCGTGGGTTTGAACCGGGGCGGATGGATCAGCTTTCTGGCCGGTTTCTGGAAATCCTACCGGCTGGCCCGGCGGCTTTTCGCGCGCCAGCGTCCTGACATTGTTCTGGCTATGGGCGGTTTTGTCAGCGCTCCGCCGGTGCTGGCGGGCCGACGATGCGGGGCCAGGACTTTTCTGCACGAGGCCAACAGCATCCCCGGCCGGGCCAATCGCTGGCTGGCGCGGTGGGTGGACGGCGCCTTCGTTTATTTCCCGGCGGCGGCGCCATTATTGCGCACCAAACGGGTGGAAGTGTGCGGCATGCCCGTGCGCCCGGCCTTCCTCCACCCGCTGGCTCCGGCACAGGCGCGGACGGCGCTGGGTTTGAACCCGGCCGCCCCGGTCGTGCTGATCATGGGCGGCAGCCAGGGCGCCTCCAAAGTCAACGATTTGACTCTGGCTGCGGTCCCTCTCTTGCGCCAGGCGGCGCCCGATTTGCAATTTATGCATCTGACCGGGGCGCGCGACCTGGAAAAAGTTCGCGCCGGCTACCAGGCCCAACACGTGCCGGCATGGGTGCGCGCTTTCTTTGACGATATGGCGGTGGCCCTTGCCGCGGCGGACGCGGCGGTGAGCCGGGCTGGCGCTTCTTCTCTGGCGGAACTGGCGGCGCTACGGTTGCCGTCGGTTTTGATTCCGTATCCGGCGGCAGCCGACAACCATCAGCATTTCAACGCGCGCGCCTTCGCGCAAAGCGGCGCGGCCCGCGCGCTGGAACAACAGACGGCCACGCCGGACATCCTGGCGAATGAAATTTTGGAACTGATCGGCAAGACCTCCACCGGTTCGGCCATGCGGCTGGCCCTGGACGCATGGCACGCGCCCGGCGCCGCGGCGCGGGTGGCGGAGATGATCCTGCACTGGAATGGCGCCGAAGCCACGGCCCGTCTTCAACTGTTGACGCCATGACCAAACCCAGCCCCATTTTCGAGAAGCTAAGATCGCTCCTGCCGCAGGCCGTGGTGCGCCAGAACGAACCGCTGGACAAACGAACCACCTTGCGCGTGGGAGGCTGCGCCGATGTGTACGTGGAACCTTCCTCGGAAGACGACTTGGCCCGGGTGCTTCAATGCTGCCAGCAGGAACATGTCTCCTGGATGCTCCTGGGCCGCGGCTCCAATTTGTTGATCCGCGACGGCGGCCTTCGCGGTGTGGTCATCTGCCTGGCGCATCCCTTTTTCTCCGCCATTGCGGTCACCGGCTGCGAACTGCGTTGCGGCGCGGGGGCCAAGCTCAAGGCCGTGGCCGCCAAGGCCCGCGAATCAAGCCTGGGCGGCTTGGAATTTCTGGAAGGCATTCCAGGGAGCGTCGGCGGCGCGTTGCGCATGAATGCCGGGGCCATGGGCAGCGCGCTCTTTGAGGTCGCCACCCAAGTGCGCTTCATGGACGAGTCCGGCCAGGCGTGCGAACGCGGCATCAAGCAGGTGCCCGTCGAATATCGTTCCTGCCCGCTTTTCAAGACCAACATCGTCCTGGCCGCCACCCTTCGAGGCCGGCCGGATTCCAAAGAGGCGATCGCCAAACGGAGCCACGCCTTCAACCAAACGCGCTGGCAATCCCAGCCCAAGGAGCCGAGCGCCGGCTGCATTTTCAAGAACCCTTCCCCCGGCGTTTCCGCCGGAAAATTGATTGACGAACTGGGCCTCAAAGGCACGCGGCGCGGCGGCGCGGCCGTTTCCACCGTGCATGGAAATTTTATCATCAACGAAGGAACCGCCACGGCGGCGGATGTGCTGGCATTGATCGCTTTTATCAAAGAGCGCGCCAAGGCCGAGCGGGGCGTGGAATTGCGCGAAGAAGTGGAGGTGATCGGCCAGTGAGCAATCGAAAGCTAAACGTGACTGTCATGCTGGGCGGCCCCTCTTCGGAACGGGAAGTTTCGCTGCGTTCCGGCGCGGCGGTGGCCAAGGCGCTCCGTTCCCTGGGCCACACCGTCCACGAACTCGACCCCAAGGAACCGTCCTGGAAATTGCCGCCCGGCACCGAGGTTGTCTTCCTGGCGCTGCACGGCACTTACGGCGAGGATGGAACGGTGCAGGAGCAGTTGGAGAAACTGGGCGTGCCTTATACCGGCTGCGGCCCCGAAGCCAGCCGGGTGGCGTTCGACAAGGTGTTGACCAAGAAACGCTGTCTCGCCACCGGCGTCCCCACCGCGCGCTTCGCCGTGTTCGATTCGCCCAAGGCTCCCTGGCCCGCTGGCTGGCGGCCGCCCGTGGTGCTCAAGCCCGTCCGCCAAGGCTCCAGCGTCGGTTTGCAAATGGTCGAACACGCCGGCCAATGGGAAGCCTCGCTGGCCGAAGCTTTTCGCTTTGACACGCAAGTGCTGATGGAAGAGAAAATCATCGGCCGCGAAGCCACCGTCGGCATCCTGGACGACAAACCGCTGCCGGTGGTCGAAATCCGTGTCAAACAAGGCGTGTTCGATTACCACAACAAATACACCCCGGGCGCCGCCGAGCACTTTTGCCCGGCTCCTTTTGATCCGGCCCTCACGGCCCGCGTTCAAGACGCCGCCCTGGGCGCCTTCCACGCCGTCGGCGGCCGCGATTATGCGCGCGTGGACGTCATGGTGCAGCCCAATGGAAACCCCGTCGTGCTGGAGGTCAACACGCTGCCGGGCATGACTGAACTGAGCATCCTGCCTGACGCCGCCGCTGCCGCGGGCTTGAGCTATGTGCAGCTCTGCCAGTTCATGTTGGATCTGGCGCTCAAGCGCGGCAAAAGGACTTAGCATGTTTCACTGGCTCAAACGAAAACCCAGAAATCGCCGCGCGCCGGAACGCGACCAGTGGCTGGATGTGAAGTTGCGCACAAGCCAGACCCGCGCCGCCCGCATGCGCATGGCCGGGATGGGCCTGGTCTCTCTTTTCTCTTTGGCTGTGATCGTCCTGGTGCTCTGGCGCGGCGGCAAGTGGGTCATGGACGGCCTCATTTACCAGAACGACGCCTTCGCCATCCAGCAAATCGACGTCCAAACCGACGGGGTGTTGCTGCCCGAAGTCATTCGCGCCTGGGCCAGGGTCAAGAACGGGGAGAACTTGATGGCGCTGGACTTGATGCGCGTCAAACGCGATCTGGAATTGCAGCCGCCGATCCAATTCGTGGCGGTCGAGCGCATGCTGCCGCACACCCTGAAACTCATCGTCAGCGAACGGGAGCCGGTGGCGCAAACCATTGTCACCCGCATCGGCCCGGGCGGAATAGTGGATCAGGCGGTTTATGATTTCGACGAAGACGGTTACGCCATGCGGCCGCTGGACCCGCGCTGGCGGAGCGCACCCCCGCCCGCCAATGAACGGCTGCCCATCCTGGAAGGCGTCCCGGCCGCCGAGCCGGAAGCGGGCAAAAGAATCACCTCCCCGCAAATCCTGGCCGCCCTGGCGCTGGTGCGCGAGTTTGATCATTCGCCCATGACCGGCATGGTCGAGCTGGACCATATCAATGTCGCGGAGCCGGAAATTCTCAAAGTGACCACCAGCCAAAAGGCGGAGATTATTTTCTCCCTCGGCAATTTTGACACGCAATTGCGCCGCTGGCGTCTTATTTACGATCAATACCAGAAATGGGGCAAAGCCATCGCGACGCTCGACCTCTCCATTTCCAACAACCTGCCCGTCCATTGGGTCGCGGCCAACTCCGTTCCGCCTGTCCCCCCGCGCGCCCTCAAAACCTCGCGCCCAAAAAGGAAACATGTTTGACGCCCCATCCATCATTGTCGGTCTCGAAATTGGCACCTCCAAAATATGCGTCGTGGTCGGCGACATCACCGCCGCCAACGCCTTGAACATCATCGGCCTCGGCCAGGCCCGCTCCCGCGGCGTGCGCAAAGGCGAAATCGCCGACGCCTCGCTCGCCAGCGAGGACGTGCGCAACGCCATCGTCGAAGCCGAACAAATGGCCAACGTGGAAATCCGCAGCGTCTATCTGGGCGTCACCGGCAACCACGTCCGCGGTTTCAACAATCATGGCGTTCATCCCGTCGTCTCGGCCGACCGCGAGATCACCGCCGAGGACGTGCAGGATGTCATCAAGAACGCCAAGGCCATCAATCTGCCCGTCGATCACACCGTCGTTCACGCCATCCGCCAGCTTTTCCAGGTCGATTCCCAGCACGGCATCCAGAATCCCGTCGGCATGTACGGCGCCAAGGTCGAGGTGGACGTTCACGTCGTTCACGGCCATGTCGATCGCCTCAAAAATTCCATCGCCGTCGTGCGCGGCCTGCAGTTGGAAGTCGATGAAATTGTCTATACTGGTTTGGCCTCCGCCCTGGCGCTGCTCTCCAACGAGCAAAAGGAACTCGGCTCCCTGGTCATCGACCTCGGCGCCGGCGCGGCTGATTACGTCGTTTATTCCCAGGGCATTATCAAACACACCGGGGTGCTGGCCGTGGGCGGCGACCACATTTCCAACGACCTGGCTTACGGCTTGAAAGTTCCGCTCAAACGGGCCGAGCAATTGAAGATCGAACGCGGCGGGGCTTTCGTCGATGACTCCGTCAGAGGCCAGACCCTTTCCTCCGACGGGGAATTGGGCCTGCCCCCCAAAATCATCAACCTCGAACATCTTCGCCGCATCATGTCCCTGCGCCTGGAGGAAACATTCCAGTTGATCGAAGCGGAGCTTTCCGGCCTGGGATTGCTGGATCGGCTGCGGGCCGGGGTCTTCATCTCCGGCGGCGGGGCGCGCATTCCTGGCATCCAGACGCTGGCGGAACGCGTTTTCCAAATGCCCGCGTTTCTGGGCAAGACCCAATCCATCAGCGGCCTCAAATCCGCCCTGGACCAACCGGAATTCGCCACCGCCATCGGCCTGGTCAAATTCGGGTCCTTGCAGCAGAAGCGCCGACCCTCCGCCGGCCTGGCGGACGGGATCAAAAAAACGTTCGCCGAACTTTTTAGAAGCTGACCCATGAACACTCTCGTTGAAAAAACCGAAGCCCCAGCCATCAAGAAACAAATCGTCCTCAAAGTCTTTGGCCTCGGCGGCGCCGGCTGCAACGCCGCTGGTTTCGCCTCCCAGGCCGGTTTTGCCGGCGTCGAATTTCTGGCCGTCAACACCGATTCCCAATCGCTCGACGCCTGCGCCGCCCCGGCGAAATTTGTTCTCGGCGCCAACCGCACCCACGGCCTGGGCGCCGGCGGCGACCCCGAGTTGGGGCGCGCGGCGGCCGAGGAAGACGCGGAGAAAATCCGCGCTTTCTGCGCCGGGGCCGACATCATTTTTATCCTGGCCGGCCTGGGCGGGGGCACCGGCACCGGCGCGGCGCCGGTGGTGGCGCGCGTGGCGCGGGAAAACGGCGCGCTCGTGCTGGCCCTGGTCACGCTGCCCTTTGACTTCGAGGGCGAACGCCGGCAATTCCAGGCGCAGGCCGGGTTGCAACATCTTAAAGAACACGCCGACGCGGTGATCTGTCTGCCCAATCAAAAGCTCTTCAAATTGCTGGACGAGAAAACCAGCGTCCTGGAGGGATTCAAAATCAGCAACAGCCTGCTGGCCGAGGGCTTGCGCGGCATCTGGCGGATGCTCACTCAGACCGGTTTGATCAACGTCGATTTCGCCGACCTTTGCGCCGTCACCCGCGGACGCCACGCCGCCAGTTTCTTCGCCACCGCCGAGGCTTCGGGCGAAAAACGCGCCGAGCACGTCATCGAAAAACTCAAGGCTCATCCCTTGCTGGACGGCGGCGAGGTGCTTGACGAATCCGACGCCTTGCTGGTCAGCATCGTCGGCGGCCCCGACCTGATGATGAGTGAGATCGACAAATTAATGGAGCCGCTCAACCGCCAATGCGAACACGCGCACATCATCTTCGGCGCGGCCATTGACGAAGCGTTCGCCGGCCGCCTTTCCGTCACGCTGATCGCGGCCTGCCGTGGCCAGGAAGAAGAACTCGCGCAACGCAGCGCCGTGGCGCCGGACAATCTCGAGTCCGTGCAATTTCTCGACCCGTTGGCCACGGAACGGCCCGCCTCGCGTTTTGTCGCGCCGCCGCCCTCATTATCGGAAGAGAAGAAGGAGCAGATCCTGCGCGGGCAAGGCGGCGGTCGTTCGCGCAAAAGGCGCTCGCGCCTGCAACGGGAATTGCCCCTGGAAATCGTTTTCAAAGGCCGTTTCGAGAAAAGCGAGCCAACCATCCGCCACGGCGAAGATTTGGACGTGCCGACCTATATCCGGCGCGGCGTACCGCTGAATTAGATTGCATGGCAAAATACTGTTGCGTTCGCGAATTGAACATTTTAGAACATTATTTATATTCCAACATGGCTAAGATCACAAATTCCAAAGACCTTATCATGCTGCTCCTGTACACGCCGGGGACATCGGGAGTGCTTTGCGACCCCATTGAAGGCCAAACGCGGCTAATGAAGATGATTTTTCTTTTCAAGAAGGAATTATCGCGCCGGTTCAACTTGGATCAAGTCATCGACGAGAAAGCATTCCCGGATTTTGAAGCGTACGATTACGGCCCATATTCGGCCAGCGTTTATAGCGATCTCGAATTTCTAGTGAACCTCAATTTTGTCGAGCTCGTCCTTGCTGAAGAACCAACGATTATAGAAGAAGAGACGAAAGAATTTGAATATTGGTCAGCCACCAAAAACGAAGACGAAGATTTGGACACGCGATACATTGGCCGCCAATTTCGCTTAACGGAGCGTGGCAAGAAATTCGTCGAACAAAAACTCATTAAAGAAAAGGGTGTGACTCAGGATCAGTTGAAGGTTTTGGGCGATTTCAAGAAACGCTGCTGCGCGTCATCTCTTCGATCACTTCTTCGTTACGTTTATACCCGCTATGAAGACATGACTGGGAAATCGAAGATTAAGCATGAGGTTCTTAAATGATCGCTCATCGCAGCAAGAAGAGAACAGAGCAAGCCTACGTGCTCGACGCCTACAAGCGTCTACGCAAACAAGGCGTTCCCTCCCTTTGGGAAGCACCGATTATGGGGCGTAGCGCCGATTTGGTCTATCTCGAAAATGGGCTTTTGATTACAATTGAGTTTAAGTTGAAAGACTGGCGCAGAGGCTTGCGGCAAGCCCGGGATCACCAAATTGGAAGCGATTTTGCCTATTTGTGCATTCCGAATTGGGAACCGACCGAGGCGCTTCGCGTAGCCGCAAAAGTTATGGGAGTGGGTTTGTTTCGATTTTGCGATGGCTTGGATTGGCCTTTTCAAATTGTCCAACCCGCCCTGCGCTCGACGCTAACATGGCCTGTTATCCATGCACAATTGTTCGGAAGATTGAAAATCCCACCCAACCAACGATATGCCACCGCTTAACAAGGGAATCGCCGGATTACATTGGGTTCGTTACGGAATTGCTGGTGATCAAAAGTATTTGCTGGACGAGTTCGCCGAGACTTACGACCAACTCGTCGTGAATGCTAATATGGTAGCGCACATGCCTTCAGCCATGTCTCAATTCCTCTCGCAGCAATTGAAGAAACCGTTTCTGATTGATCCACAAACGCACGCATTTCAGCATGAGATTGACTCTCTTCTATCCGATTCCGAGAAATCTGCCGGCTTGTTGAAGCGTTCATGGAAGCGCCTCGTAGAAAAGTATGGCTTGCCGCTCGCTTCCATGATTGACTCAGAGGAGCCTCGTTCTATTCTTCCCGATGATTTGGCCGACCAGGAATTGCTTGCTGGGTTTTGCAAGCGAGTTTTATTTTTCCAAAGAGATGAAATCACCCGTCAAATCGAAGAAGGTCAAGATGCCGATTACCTCCAATTTTTGGCTGAAGAAACAGGGGCGAATAATTGCAAAGCACCACCGGCCATGCTGATTGCTCCATATTTTTTCATTGGAGGCCCATTACAAGAGGACTGGCTTGAATTGAATCGCCGGTGCATTGATGCATCGCGCCGCATAGTCGATACCGAGGCGCCCAACATTCCAATGGCCGCACAGGTGGTAGTTTCAAAAGAACTGCTTTCTGACAATACTTTAAGAGATCAAATTGCGAAAACCTTCCTGGCTGGTAAACCCGACGTCGTGCTGCTCTGGATTGACGGTTTCTCAGAGCAAGCGGCTTCAAGCGCGCAATTGAAGCAATTCGTGGAATTTATCGTCAAGTTGTCACAACACAATACCCCGGTCATCAATCTTTACGGCGGGTTTTTCTCGGTGGCGGCAGCGCGAGTGGGACGATTAAACGACAAGCTCAAGGGTGTCTGCCACGGGCTTGAATACGGAGAGTCCAGGTTTGTTAACCCTGTCGCGGGTGGCGTTCCCGTGGCGCGATTTTACTCGAATCATCTGCATCACCGCCTTCCCGGTCGCGTCGCCTATACTGAAATTCGTGCCCTTGAAGGTTTTCGGGACGTCCAACGTTATCATGAGATTATTTGCAACTGCCGAGAATGTAAGGAAGTCATTAGAGAAACTCCTCAGCAAGATTTTTCGGCATATATCGCATCTGTTTCGAAGTCGATTATCCGACAAGGCCGACGCGTCGCCATGGAGTTTCCAACAGCCGAAGCCGCCGACCACTGCACGCGACATTACATGTGGTGCAAGGCCCGCGAATACCGGGGCAACTTAGTTCTCGCAGATTTGAAACAGCAACTTAAAAAGGCCGATGACGACCTTAGAACGCATGTGGGTTCAGAATTTGCAGCTCATGCAAAACTTTGGTCGGAAGTTTTGCAATAGGATGCGACATGGGAAAAACGGTTTACATCCTTGGCGCTGGCTTCTCTAAACCTGCCGGATTTCCACTCCAAGGTGAGTTACTGCGAAGCGTTCTGGACGAGGCGGGCGAAGACATTTTACGTCTGTCTGGCGATATCCTCTCCTCTCCCGAAACACCATCGGATGATATTCGTCGTGATCGTGAAACAATAAGACATTTTACAGATGCCTCGTTCCCATCGCGGGAGCACGTACAATTTGAAGATGTTTTCACCTTGCTTGATCAGACAATTTTGGAGAGGGCACATTTGGTTAAATTTCCTGAGAATCAACTTCGCGAGATCCGGTCTGCTTGGATAAGGGCCATCTTGTTTACCCTGCACCAAACATCCGAGCAGCATCTCAAGGGATCGAACATGCGCCACCGGGCCATTGCGGCGGCTTTAATTGAGCAACGAATCGCAGCGAAGATTTCCGGCGATCCTTTCAGCATAATCTCGCTGAACTGGGATAGTTTGCTCGAGGACTCGATTTACTGGGTTATTAACGAAGTGGGTGCATTGCGTAAGGGAAAGGCTTTGGTTGATGTTGACTATTGCATTTACACAACTCCACTTCCGAAAGCAGCACATACCGCTTCCACCCAACAAAAGGCCTGCGGAATATTCAACATCAAGTTGCTGAAAATGCATGGCTCATCGACATGGCTTCGGTGCCCGTGCTCAAATCTGGTTTACACCGGACTTGGAATGCGTAAACCGGCCCACGAGGTTTACGTTAAACGTCGCATTAGTCCCTTCATCAAATGTCACCTGGACGAACGCGAGAAGCCTTCTCCATCCATCCTCGAGCCATTCATCATCACTCCGACGTTCACCAAGGTTTTCGACTTACCGCACATCCAAACCACCTGGCATAATGCCTTCGTAGAATTAAGAGAGGCGGATCATGTGGTTTTTATTGGTTATTCACTGCCGGATGCTGATTACCATTTTCGCACGCTGTTGCGTCGGGCGATCCGATCTAAAACGCCTGTGAACGTTATTCTTGACTCGTTTGCCGAACCTCCCAAAGATTCCTTAGCAGCTGATCAAAGGACTGTTTTCCCGGCGCAGCGATATCGCCAGGTATTTCGTGAGGATCAATTGACTTTTAACTATGACGGCCTCGAGAGCTTCGCAAAGAGCTTTGCTCCCGAGGATCAGTTGCCGTTCGCAATCGAGCGACTCAAAGCAAAGTTTAAGACTTAACGACGAACCGCCGCATATCTGCTTCAAACGAACCTGGCGAGCGGTTCTGCCGGGATCGTGGTCCTCAATGGGTCTTGTCGTGGGGTCAAACCGTACTATTGAATGGTCAAGCAAAGCAATGGGCCGGTTCGCGCTACATGAGCGGAATCCTAAGCGGTTTGATGGTGACCAACCAGTTCGACGTGGATTTGCGTCGAACCGGGAGGCCGGGAAAGCTGTGCCAGGCGACTTACGCATAATTCGCGTTGCATTCCCATCTATTAGTGGTATTGTGCCATTGTGTGGCGCTCACGCGCGTGTGTTCTTTGACATTTGGCAGAGGGGGAGAAAAAGAGGCTTCCGCCGCCAGACATTGCCAGGGCTTCTGCGCATTTTTGCGGCAAGTCCAAAAAAGCGGCACATTTTGCCGGTCAAGGCCAGTCGCACCGGTCAACTGGTTCGTGTACGGTCCGCACAGGCACTTACACAGTAATCTGCGCGCCACCGAGGCGAAGCCAACGTGGTGTTTTGCGATGGTCGCCTCGAATTCCTTGAAGTCACGGCTCGACGGCCGCGTGAAACGCGGTAAAAGTCTCGCCCGACCGGCTTTTGGGGGACAAGCGGCAACATTTGCCGCTTGAACGCGCCTGGGGTGCATTTCGTTTTTTTGGGTTGTGCTCTCTTGATCTTGATCTTAATCCTTCTTGCACACCCTCAAGCCTTCTTGTTAGAGTAACATCTAGTGAGGCCGACGTGGCGGAATTGGCAGACGCACTAGACTCAAAATCTAGTGGCCGAAAGGCCGTGTGGGTTCGACCCCCTCCGTCGGTACCACACCAAGGCTGGCTTTCGTCCGCTCTTGCCGAGACGAAAAACATTTTACTGGCCATGATGCCCCCTTCCTTCGCAGACTGGATCTTTACAATTATATGAAAGTCCGCTCATCGCTTGGCCGCGTCTCCATCTTCGGATGGTTGGTTCTGTCCTTCGCTCTTGGCCAGCAATCGAACGGCGCTCCGGCGGGCGCCAACTCCCCTGCTGGCGTGCAAATATCGCAACAGGACGGCCAACTCCGCGTGGAAGTCGATGGCCGGCTTTTCACGGTTTATCATTACGCGGACGTCCCGCGCCCTTATTTCTACCCCGTGCTGGGACCGGATGAATTGCCCATGACCCGCAAGTGGCCGATGGAAGATACCAAGGATGAACAGCGCGACCATCGGCACCACCGGGGACTTTGGTTCGGCCACGGCGACGTTAACGGCCTGGACTTTTGGTCGGAGGAAAAGAACTTTTGCAAGATCGCGCATGACCAATTTCTCAAAGTTCAGTCGGGAAAGGATTGCGGCATCATCCAGTCCAAGGATAAGTGGCTCAACCATGACGGCGCCGTCGTTTGCACGGATGTCCGCACCATCCGTATTTATAGCCTTCCCGGCCAGGAACGGATGTTGGACTTCGACATCACCTTGCAGGCGCCGCCTGACAAACCGGTCGTCTTTGGCGACACCAAGGAGGGCAGCATGGCCACGCGGGTGGCGGAATCCATGCGTCTGACTCATGCAAAAGGGCCGGGCCAGGGGCACATTGTCATGTCCACCGGAGTTCGGGATGGCCAGGCGTGGGGAAAACGGGCCGATTGGTGTGATTATTACGGCCCGGTGACTGGCAGTTCGACAGGCTCGGAAACGCTGGGCGTTGCCATTTTCGATCATCCCGGCAATCCCCGCCATCCCACGACCTGGCATGTCCGGGACTACGGCCTTTTCGCGGCCAACCCCTTTGGCCTGCACGATTTCGAGAACAAGCCCAAGGGCGCCGGAGACCTGTCTATTGCGGCCGGCCAAAGCGTAACCTTCCGCTATCGCATCTACTTTCATCGCGGGGACGAGAAACAAGCCCGGGTGGCCGAACGTTACCAGGCCTATGCCGCGGAAAAGCTGCCCGCCGATTGAGAAATGAGATTGTCCGAATAATTCATCCTTCCATTCGTCATCTATAACATCTGAATATGAAGAAGCTCACGCGTCGTTCCTTTCTTAAACAATCCGCTCTCGGTGCGGGGGTGTTGGGGTTTTCCGCCCGGTCTTGGGCCGCGGTGCCTGGCGCCAATGAGGATATTCGCCTGGCCGTGGTCGGTTTCCACGGTCGCGGCAAGGACCATATCAAGGCTTGGACCAGCATGGCGGGAGTCCGTTTGACGGCGCTATGCGACGCGGATCAGAAGGTGCTCGACGCCGAAGTCAGCCGCCTGGGTTCAACCGGCAAAACGGTGGAGAGTTATCAGGACATCCGCAAACTGCTGCAAAGCAAGAACGTGGACGCGATCTCAATCGCCACCCCCAATCATTGGCACGCCTTGGCTGCCATCTGGGGCATGCAAGCCGGCAAAGACGTTTATGTCGAAAAACCGGTGTCCTACGATGTTTGGGAAGGCGAGAAGATGATCGAGGCCGCCCATCGCTACAAGAAAATCGTCCAGGCCGGGACCCAATCCCGCTCCAGCCAGGGAATCAAGGAGGCGGTGGAGTGGGTGCAACAGGGCAATCTGGGAAAAATCCGCGTGTCCCGAGGACTATGCTACAAACCTCGCGGCAGCATCGGCAAAACGGAAGGCCCGCAGCCGGTGCCCTCTAGTGTGAATTACGATTTGTGGTGCGGGCCGGCGCCAATGACGCCGCCCCGCCGGCGCAATTTTCATTACGACTGGCATTGGTTTTGGAATTATGGCGCGGGCGATTTGGGCAACCAGGGCATACACGAAATGGACGTGGCGCGCTGGTTCCTGGGCGAACAAATTTTATCGCCTCGCGTCCTGTCCATCGGCGGGCGGTTCGGTTACGAAGATGACGCCGAGACTCCCAATACCCTCATTGCCTTTCACGATTACCCGGCGGCGCCGTTAATCATGGAGGTGCGCGGCTTGCCGGAAAAGGCCGGCTCCAAGGACATGGACGCCTACAAAGGCGCCAAGATCGGCGTTGTCATCGAATGCGAAGGCGGACACGTGCAGGTGCCCGATTACAGCCAAGCCATCGTCTTCGACAAACAGGGCAAGGAAATCAAGCGCTGCAAAGGGTACTCCAGCCACTATGAAAACTTCATCAAGGCGGTGCGCAGCCGGAACGAAAAGGCGCTGAACGCCCCGATTCGCGAAGGCCATCTTTCCTCCGCGCTTTGCCACACGGCCAACATCTCTTACCGCCTGGGCAGCCACTCTTCCCCCGATGCCATGCGCGAACGGATTACAGGCGACCCGGACGCCCTGCCGACCTTCAATCGCATGGCCGAACATCTCGCCGCCAATAACATCGATTTGGACAAGACTCCCGCCACCCTGGGCATGGTGCTGAACATGAACCCGGCCAACCAGCAGTTCAAGGAGGCCAGAAAGGCGAATTATTTGCTGGCCCGCGGGCCGCGCAAGCCGTTTGTTATCAGCCTGACATGACTCTTTTATGAGAAACATATTGATCCTCGCGGCCTTTCTGGCCGCCACCCTGCAACCCTGTGTCGCCGATGACTTGGCGCCGCTGCCCCTGAAGCTGCCGCCGCCCGCCATGAAAGGAACGCCGCAGGCCCTGCCCACCAACACCACCGCCCTGCCCTTGACTTCCGCTCCGCTCCCGCCCTTTATGGCTCCCAAAGGCGTGGTCAACGTCGCCCTGGGCAAGCCCGTCACCGCCAGCGACACCAATCTCATCAGCGGCGAACTCAAGCAAATTACCGATGGAAGGAAAGAGTCCTTCGAAGAAAACGTCGTGACCTTTCGCCGCGGTCTGCGTTGGGTGCAAATCGATCTGCAAGCCGAATACAAACTCTACGCCATCGCCCTCTGGCACGATTTCAGCATTCCTTTGGTTTATCGCAACGTGATCGTGCAATTGTCCGATGACCCGGAATTTAAGACCGGGGTGGAGACGATATTTAATAATGACCAGAAAAACACCGCCGGTCTGGGAGTCGGGACCGACCGGGAGTATTTCGAGAATTCCCTTACCGGCGCCGGCAAAGTGATCGACGCCAAAGGCATCAAAGCCCGATACATTCGCTGCTACAGCAAAGGCAGCACCGACAGCGCCCTCAACAGCTACATCGAGGTCGAAGCCTACGGCCTGCCCGGCAAATGAACCGGTGGCTGGCGGCGGGGTTGGCGCTGCTGCTCCTCGTTGGATTGGGCTTGCGGGCGCCGCGCCTGACGCTCCGGCCCATGCATAACGACGAAAGCGTCGGTGCCTTAAAGTTCCGCGACCTTTACGTTGGTAAAGATTACAAATACGATCCGAACGAGTTCCACGGCCCCACCCTGCCCTACTTCACCCTTCCCGCCGCCTGGCTCCAAGGCGGAGGAGATTACAACAACTTCACCGAGGCGACTTATCGCAGCGTGACGGTGGCGTTTGGTTTGGGATTGATCCTCCTGTTGCTGCTGCTGGCCCCGGATATCGGCCGCGCGGAAACGCTCTGGGCGGCCGCTTTCACGGCCCTTTCACCGGCCATGGTTTTTTACAGCCGCTATTACATCCACGAGATGTTGCTGGTCTTTTTCACCGCGTGGACGTTTATCTGCTTCTGGCGCTACGCCAACTCAGGCCGCCCCGCCTGGGCCGTGGCGGGCGGCTTCGGCCTCGGATTGATGTGGGCCACCAAAGAGACCTTTGTCTTTGCGCTGGCGGCGATGGCTCTGGCCATCGGAACTTGCGCCGCTTGGGGGCGATGGCGCGATGCTGGCGCGCCGCGCTTCCAGCCGCGATGGAAATGTCCGCACCTGGTGGTGGCGCTGATGGCGGCGCTCGTGACCGCGGCTCTTCTTTACTCCTCTTTTGCCAACAATCCCGCCGGGCCGCTGGCTGCGCTGCGCACTTACTTGACGTGGTTCCGGCGCGCCGGAGGCGAGACGCCGCACGTGCATCCGTGGACCTTTTATTTTGAGCAACTGCTTTTCTTCCATGTTCGCGGCGGGCCGTTCTGGAGCGAAGGATTCGTCGTGGCGCTGGCGATGGTCGGATGCTTCGGCGCGTGGCGCGGGCGGCGTCCGCTCCTGCGGCTGATCGCATGTTACACTTTTTGGTTGACGCTCATCTACACGCTGCTCCCTTACAAGACGCCGTGGTGTCTGCTGGGCTTTTATCACGGGATGATTCTGCTCGCGGGCGTGGGCGCCGTGCTGCTGTGGCGGGCGTGCCGGTCGGCCTGGCTGAGAACGGCCCTCGCTGTTGTGCTGGCGGCGGGCGTCGCCCACCTGGCCTGGCAATCATGGCGCGGCAATTTTGGTGTGGACGCAAACGGCGTGCCGTATTGTGACAGCCCTAAAAGCCCTTACGTCTATAGTCAGACACTGCCCGACGCGCTGCGGTTGGTCGCCACCGTCGAAGGCCTTGTGCGCGCCGCCCCGCAAGGTTATGGCACCACGGTGGAGGTGATTTCGCCGGTCAGTTACTGGCCGCTGCCGTGGTATTTGCGCCGCTTCCAGAAGGTCGGTTATTGGGATAAAATCCCCGATCAGCCGCCGGCCCCGATCATGATTGTCGCCGCGGCCCTGCACGCCGCCTTCGACGAAGCCCCCGGCAAGACACACCTCATGGCTGGCTACTTTGAATTGCGGCCCCGCGTCTTTCTGGAACTTTACGTCAACACCAACCTCTGGGCCGGTTATGTCAAGACGCTGCCTCCTGAAAAGGATTGATTAACTCCGTTGACATCCTTTTGCACGGCCGGGTGATAAACCACCCTCATCGTCCGCGAGCCGCTTCAACGCGGCGAACGAATTCCTCCTGCGAAAGGGGTTCCACGGTTCCGCTTTCCATGTCCCGGTCCCTTTGCAGGACGTCTTCGTCCGACACCTCAATCTCGGATGGAGGGAGAGTTTGAAGCAAACGACACACCAAGCCGGCGCGCAACGATTCCGGCAAGGCCAGGGCCTCATCCTCGATTTGTTTCAAATCCATGACATCAAGATAGCGGATTCGCCGAGTTCAGGCAAGGCTCAGAACTCCTCCGGCTTTGCCGTGGCCAGCCTATTTCATCCGGTTGAAAGTGGACTGGAGAATTTCCCAATCCTTCTTTCCCGCCACTTTCGCGCGCAGGCCCGTGCTGATGTCCGCCTCCAGCTTGTTCTTGGTCGGCCGGTTGGAGGTGTAGAAAATGCCGAAATAACCGGGAAACGGCGCGTCGGCCAGCTTGTAAGCTGCGACCTCGTCGGTCACGTCGTGGCTCGCCGGAACCAGCTCAAACTTGCCCCCCTTGCGCGGGTTGGAAGCGTCAAATGCTCCTTCGTAAAACTCCACGCACTCGCTCAAGCATTCGATGACGCTAAAGCCGTCGTGATCCATGGCCGCCTCCATCATTTGCAGCAAATGATTCGGGTTCGTATGCGTCGCCCGTGCCACGAACGTCGCCCCGGTGGCGATCAATTGTTTCATGGGATTGATCGGCTGATCCACCGCGCCCCAAACGTCCGTCTTGCTTTTGAACCCAATGGGCGAGGTCGGCGAGGTCTGCTTCTTGGTCAATCCGTAAACCCAGTTGTCCATGATGACGTAAGTCATCTTGACGTTCCGGCGCGCGGTGTGGCTGAGGTGGTTTCCCCCGATGGAAAAAGCGTCACCATCGCCGCCGAAAACGAAAACGTGCAGGTCGGGGCGCGTGAGCGAGACGCCGCTCGCGAAAGGCAGCGCGCGACCGTGAATGAAATGCGCTCCGTTGGCCTGGACAAAATACGGGAAACGGCTCGAACAACCGATGCCGGCGATGGTGGCGATCTTTTCGTGCCACAACTTGCGCTTTTCCAGCAATTTGAAATAGAGGGCCAGGACGGAAAAATCGCCGCAGCCCGGGCACCAGGTCGGGTGGTCGGCGGCCAGTTCCTTTTTCGTCAGCGGTTTGCGTTCGGCGGCGGCTGGCATCGGGGCCGCCGGGACGGGGGCCGGATTGGCGGGTGCGGTAATTTCAACACTCGTTTGACTCATGGTATGAATTCTTTTTGAGAAATTTTAAGGTTATAGTTTGCGCAGTCCGGCCGCGACGTGGTTCTTGGCGCGTTCCAGAATTTCGCGCACGCGCCAGGTCAATCCGTCGGTCTTGTTCAACCCGCCGATTTTCGGCAGGCAGAAGCGGGCGCGCAGAATGCCCGCCAACTGGCCGTAGCCATAGAGGCCCTCGTCGTTCATTTCCACCACGATGATGTGGTTGAACCCGGCGAAAATGTTTTCCAACCCCGGCGGCAAGGGGCTGATATGCCGCAGGTTAAGCGAGGAGACACTGTCCCCGGCGGCGCGGGCGCGATCCACGGCTTCGCGCATGGGGCCTTGGGTTGAACCCCAGCCGACCAGCAGGATGTCGCCTTCCGGCGGACCATAGACTTGCGGCGCCGGCAATGCCTCCGCCAGCTTCTGCAATTTGCGCCGGCGGCGCGCCGTCATTTCCAAGTGCAGCTTGGGCGAACCCGTCGGGTGGCCCATCTCGTCATGTTCCAATCCGGTGGCCAGCGGGTATCGTCCGCTCAAAATCGGCGTGCCCGGCGCCGGGCGCGGCTCCACCCGCCCATCCAGCGGGTAAGGCGTGTAATCGGCCACGGGCGAAAAATCCGGCGTCAGGTCCTGGCAAAGTTTCTGCAAATTGGGTTCCTCAAATGCCTGGATGCGCGTGGCAATGGATTGATCGCTTAATACAAAGACCGGCACATTGTATTTGCGGGCGATGTTTACCGCCTCAATCGCCGTGTAGAAACAATCTTCCACGCTCGCGGGCGCCAGCACCACTCGCGGCGAGTCGCCGTGCCCCCCGAAACAGGCCAGGTTCAGGTCGGATTGCTCGACGTTGGTCGGCATGCCCGTGGAAGGGCCGCCGCGCTGCACGTCGCAAATCACCACCGGGATTTCGGCCATGACGCCCCAGCCGATGGCCTCGGTCTTCAAGGAAATGCCTGGACCGCTCGAGCCGGTCACCGCCACTCGTCCCGCCCAACCCGCTCCCAAAGCCATGCAGACCGCGGCGATTTCATCCTCGCACTGAATGAAGGCGCCCCCATATTTGGGCAACTCGCGCCGGAGCAGTTCCATGACTTCCGACCATGGCGTAATGGGATAGGCCGCGCCGAAACGAACTCCCGCCGCGATCAAACCGTAAGCCAAGGCTTCATTACCCGTCATGACCACTTGCTGGCCGCTCTTCTTCTTGCCCTCAACGAATTGGAAAGTCTCCAGGACGTTGCCCAGCGAATAGCCGTAGCCGCTGTGAAAGGCGCTGAGGGCCGTCTTGACCACGCTTTCGTCCTTGCCCGCAAACCGCTCCGCCACCAGCCGTTCCAGCTTGGGCACGTTCAGATCGAACATCTTGGCCACCAGACCCAGCGCGAATATATTCTTGCCCTTGTCCTTGGCCGTGCCGCCGATGGCCTCGATAGTCCGGCTGGAGATCGGCACCGCCACGTGGCGATAATCCTGTTCCCACTCCGGTTTGGGTTGCACGTGATCCGAATCGTAGAGAACGATGCCGCCCTTGCGCAGCGAGGAGATATGGTCCTCGTAAGAATGCTGGTAAAAGGCCATCAGCACGTCGGCCTCGTCGCCCGCGCTCAGGACCTCGCCCGAGCCGATGCGCACCTGGAAGATGGACGGCCCCCCGGAAATGGTGGAAGGGATGGTCATGAAAGTCATGACCTCCTGTTCGCTGCGCCCGGCCAGCCGGGCCAGGAAACCGCCGATGGCCTGGATGCCATCCTGCGAGTTGCCGGCGAACCGTATGACGGCTTCGGATACTTTCGACACCTTTCGTGTGCCGCCGCCGGCCGGCGGTGTCATGGTGGAATCAATCATGTTACATTCTGGGGTTTAAACTAATGGCCGCCATTCGGCTGCGTGGCCGAAACGGTTCGATAAAAGGACCGCGCTATGGCTAAAGGTTGCACTCGGCTAAACTACCACCGCGCCATAAGAATGTCAAATGCTGCACGTTAGCCACAACTCGTTCACAGTGAAGCCCTTACGCAATATTTTGCCCCCTTAAAAGCCCGCACGACTGAAACTATGATTTTGACTTATGTACCGCCATCGCACTGTAACAATTCTTAATAATACTAATCTCCCGGCTACGCTCGGCGTCAAGGATGCTTACAGGCAGAACCACGGCAGGGCCGTGATCTTGTCGTGGAGTTGCGCCGGGCGTGAACAGCGGCAGACGATGTAGCCTTGTTTCGCCTGCCTCGGGTGATCGCCAAGGAAGGTCAGTAAATGCCGCGCATCCTGAATAGTCGGGTTTTCGGTCCACTTAACCTCGATGGGAGTGAGCGTGCCTCCCCGGTCAATGATAAAGTCCACCTCCGCGCCATCTTTGGTGCGCTGATGAAACAACTTGCCCTCGCCGAGGTATTGGAGCCGCTTCCATATTTCGATGCCGACCCACTGCTCGAAAAAACCGCCGGGATTCACCTTCACCAAGTCAGGCGCTGGCGTCAGTCCTGCCGCCGCATGGCGCACGCCCAGGTCGAAGAAAAGGAACTTCGGGGTCGAGAGCAGGGCTTTTCGCGAACTCCGAGAGAACGCCTCGATGCGGAAGCCCACGAACATGTCCTCCAGCAACTGGTAATGGCTTTTGACGGTGGGCTGGGAGACGCCGCTCTCCTGCGAGATGCCCGCAAAGTTGACGATCTGCCCCGACTCCGCGGCCGCCAATTGCATGAAGCGCACAAACGCCCCCCAGTCCTTAACCAGCGCCTCGCGGCGGATTTCTTCCTCCAGATGCACAAACGCAAATGCCCTCAGCAGATCAGCGCGATCGGATCGCGGGGCAGCCACCACGCCCGGCAGTTCGCCAAAAGCCAGCCGCGTTAACAAGTCGGAAGCCGGGAACGGTCTTTCCTGCTTCTGGTCTTTGTGCCAGGCAAACGGCAACGGCGACACCGCGTAGGCAAGCGGCGGGTGATCGGCCGGATGCTCCACCAGCGTCAAGGGAAACAACCGATGGTAAAAGCTTCGCCCCGGCAGCAGGTTCGCTCCCATGCGTCGAAAGTTTCCGCGCCGAACTGCCGCACAGCACAAACCGCCAGCGCGACTTATTGCTGTCATAAAGATGTTGGACCGCATCAAAAATCGAGGGCGCCGCCTGCGCCTCATCCACGAAAACGAATTGCCCCTTCTTATTCGCAGGCAGGCTCCGGCATTCATCCGCGAACGCTCCCGGGTTGGCCAGATGCCGCGTCCGCTCCCTGGGATCAGACAGATCAACCACCATCGTCTCTGGCGGCAACAACCTCCTGAGGAGCGTGGACTTCCCCGTCTGCCGCGCCCCAAAGACCAGGTGGACGTAGGGTCGCGCCAGCTTCTCGCGCAAAATCCAGGCATACCAACGATCAAACATCTGCCACTTTATATTCAGACGCGAAATCTAAAGTCAACTTTAGATGTGGGTTTTTCCGGTTTCGCCGAGGGATGTTCCGCGCGCGTCTTTTTGCGGGTGGACAAGGGCGGCGGGTTGACCTATGGTTCAATTCTGGGGGTTATGTTCATCCGCCAACAAATCGTGCGATAAGAATCGCAAAATATGGTTGGTCGGTGCTATCCTTCGGCGGCATGTTGTTGGGCGCAGCAAACCCATGACTGCGGATTACCCCTGGTGACTAAAACACTATGAAACCGGTACTTTTCAATAACACGGTCTTGCGGGATGGACATCAATCGATGGCGGCCACCCGCATGAGCACGCGGCAGATGCTTCCCGCCGCCCCCATTCTGGATGAGATGGGGTTTAACGGCCTGGAAACCTGGGGCGGCGCGACGATTGATTCGTGTCTCCGCTTCCTGAACGAGAACCCGTTCGACCGTTTGCGCACTTTGAAAAAAGCGGCGCCCAAGACGCCGCAAATCATGCTGTTGCGCGGCCAGAACATCGTCCAATACACCAGCTTCCCCGATGACGTGGTGGAAGCCTTTGTCCGCTCCATGTGCGACAATGGCATGGATATCATCCGTATTTTCGACGCCTTGAATGACGTCCGCAACTTGCGCACCGCCATCAAAGCGGTTCGACAATGCCGGCGGCACGCCCGCGCGGAGCTTTGCTACACCATCAGCCCGGTGCATACGGTCGAGAATTTTGTCAGCCTCGGCGTGGAGTTGGAGAAGATGGGGGCGGACTCCCTGGGCATCAAGGACATGTCGGGCATCATCCAGCCACAAATCGCCTATCGCATGGTTAAGGAACTCAAGGGCAAAATTGGCATACCCATCACGTTGCACACCCACGACACGGCGGGCCTGGGCGCGGCCAGCTACCTGGCGGCCATTGAAGCCGGCGTGGATTGCGTGGAGGTTTCGATCACACCGTTTGCCAATGGCACTTCGCAGCCGGACACGCAGCGGATGCTGGCCTTGCTGGAAGGGCACCCCCGCTGTCCGCAATTTGATACCAAGAAGCTGGCGGAATTGCGAAATTACTTCGAAGGCGTTTACAAGGAATTAGCCAAATTCACCAGCCCGGCCAATGAGCGGGTGGACAGCGACATTTTGATTTACCAGGTCCCGGGCGGCATGTTGTCCAATTTTCGCACTCAATTGAAGGACCAGGGCATGAGCGAGCGTTTCGATGAGGTGGTGCGCGAGATTCCGGTGGTGCGGGAAGCCTTGGGCTGGATACCGCTGGTGACTCCCACTTCGCAAATCGTCGGCACCCAGGCCATGATGAATGTCAAGTTCGGGCGCTGGAAGATGATTTGCCAGCCGGCCCAGGATATTGCGCTGGGCCGCTATGGGAAAACTCCGGGGCCGATTGACGCGGGCGTCCTGGCCCAAATCGAGAAGCTGTCCGGCAAAAAAGCGACGACGGAGCGGCCGGCCGATTTGCTCCAGCCGGGCATGGCGGGTCACCGCCAGCAATGCGTGGCCAGGGGCCTGCCGGACAACGACGAAATCGCCGTCCTCCTGGCCATGTTCCCGCAGCAGGTGGAAGCTTTGTTCAAGCCCAAGGTCGCGGAGACAAAACCCCCGCTGCCAGCGGCGGAAAGCCCCGTCCGCGCGCGCTCGACAGCCGCCTCGGCGCAGCCTGGAATCGGGCAGGGCGCGAGGACATTGTACGTGACGCTTGGAGGCAAGCGCCACGAGGTTTTTGTCGAAACTCTGGCTGCCTGACCCATTTACCATGAATAAACCGATAAAGCCGGTCCAACCGGGCCGCTTGCTGGAAGAATTCCCGTCCGTCCAATATGAGGATTGGCGAAAGATCGTCGAAACCGAATTGAAGGGCGCGCCGTTTGACAAGCGGATGTTCACCGCCACTTACGAGGGCATCACGCTCAAGCCAATCTACCGCAGTGAAGACACCGCCAAACTGCCGCACGTGGGTTCCGTTCCGGGCCGCGCTCCTTTTGTGCGCGGTTCCTCGGCGGCGGGGTATCTGCAACATCCCTGGGACATCTCGCAGGGCATCCATTGCGCGAGCGCGGCTGAGTTCAACCAGGCCGCGCGGAATTCATTGAGCCGGGGGCTGAACGCCCTGAACATCGTTCTGGACAAGGCGACCCGCCACGGCCTCGACCCGGATTGGGCGCAGCCGGAGGACGTCGGCTGCGGCGGATTGTCCGTGGCCACGGTCGAAGACTTGGGCAAGGCGCTGGAAGGCATAGATCTGGAAACCGTTTCGCTGTTCGTGCGCTCGGGAGCATCGGCGATGCCCTTTGCCGTGTTGCTGGCGGCGCTGTTGCGGAAACGGAAACAATCGGCCACTGGCTTGCATGGCTGCGTGGAAATGGACCCCTTGGGAGTGCTTTCGCACGAAGGGAGCCTGCCGCAATCGCTGGCCGGGGCGTATCGGGAAATGGCGTCCTTCACCCGCTGGGCGGTGGCGCATGCGCCAAACTTGCAGACCATTTGCGTGCATAGCCGCGCCTGGCACGAAGCCGGGGCCAACGCCGTGCAAGAGCTGGCCTTCACCCTGGCCACGGGGGTCGAATATCTTCGGGAAATGAACGACCGCGAATTGGACACCAACGTCGTCGGGCCGCGCGTTCGCTTTGCCGTGACCATCGGAGAGCACTTTTTCATGGAGATCGCCAAGTTGCGGGCCTTGCGGCTGTTATGGTCGCGCGCGGTGGAGGCATTTGGCGGCGATGAGAAGGCGCAACGCCCCTGTTTGCACGTGCGCACGTCGCACTGGAACAAAACCGTCGCTGACCCGCACAACAATATTCTGCGCGCGACGGTGGAGGCCTTCGCCGGGGCGGTCGGCGGCTGCGACAGCATGCAGGTCGGGGCCTTCGATGAAGTATTCCGGACGCCGGACGACTTCAGCCAGCGGTTGGCGCGCAACACCCAATTGGTGCTGCAAAAGGAATGCGAACTGGCCCATGTCATCGATCCGGCGGGCGGTTCGTGGTACGTGGAAAGCCTGACCGCGGATTTGGCCCGGCGCGCCTGGAGTTTGTTCCAGGAGGTGGAGAAACGCGGCGGCATGGCGGCGGCGTTGGCGGCCGGATTTCCGCAGGAGGCCGTGGCGGCGACGGCGGCCGAGAAGATCAAGGCGGTTCGGCAGCGGGGCACTTCCATCATTGGAGTCAATCAATACGCCAATCCCAAGGAGCAGGCGCCGCAGGTTGCCGTCGCAACTCAGCCGGAGGCTTTTCACCAACGGCGGGTGCGGCAAATTTCCTCTTACCGAACCTCGCTGGAAGACGCCGAGAATGAAGGCGTGCTGGCCAAACTGTCCAACATCATCGGCCTCAAGGACATCGAGCTTTTCGAGGCGGCGGCCGATGCGGCCCTGGCCGGGGCCACGCTGGGGGAGATCGTGCGCGCATTGCGCATCCACGATCGTCCATGCCCGCCGGTGCAACCGGTGCTATTGACACGTCCCGCGCTGGCATTTGAAAAACTGCGCGCGGCCGCCGAGCGCCACGCGCTTGGCAAAGGCCGCCCGCCGCGGGTGTTTCTCTGCAACATGGGAGACTTCAAGGAACACAAGGCGCGGGCCGATTTTGCGCGCGGTTTCTTTGCCGCGGGCGGTTACGAGGTCATTTCATCAGGAGCCTTCACCACGCCGGCCGACGCGGCGCTGGCCTTCGCCAATTCCCAGGCGCCGGTGGCGGTGATATGTTCGACCGACGAGCGTTACCCCGCGCTGGTGCCGTTGTTGGCCGCCGAGATCCGGGCGCAAACGACGCGGGCGATCATCATTTTAGCCGGCTATCCTAAGGAGCAAGTGGAGGCGCATAAGAAGTCCGGCATCGACGAGTTCATTCATGCCCGCGCCGATGCGGTTGAAGTGCTGGGCAGAATCAACCATTTGCTGGGAGTTGAACCATGAAGACGAAACCTGATTTTACCACGATTCCTTTCGAGCCTAACGCCACGCCTGCCACTTACGAGGACTGGAGCAGGGAATTGACGGTGCAAACCGGCCGCAACCCCGAGGAGTGGGCCCGCAAGACGCTCGAACAAATTGATCTCAAGCCGCTCTACGGCCCGGCGGACGCCGCCCGGTGCGAGGGCCTGGAGAGCATGCCCGGCGGGCCGCCGTTTCGGCGCGGGCCTTACGGCTCCATGTATGTGGTGCGGCCCTGGACGGTGCGGCAATACGCCGGATTCTCCACCGCCGAGGAGAGCAATGCGTTCTACCGGCGCAATATTACCGCCGGACAACAGGGATTGTCGGTGGCTTTTGATCTGCCCACCCATCGCGGATACGATTCGGATCATCCCCGCGCTTTTGCCGATGTCGGCAAGGCCGGCGTGGCGATCAATTCCATTGAGGACGTGAAAATTCTCTTCCACGAAATTCCCCTGGACCGCATCTCAGTTTCGATGACCATGAACGGCGCGGTTCTGCCCGTGCTGGCCTTTTACATCGTCGCGGCGGAGGAACAAGGGGTCAAACCGGAACAGCTTTCGGGGACGATCCAAAATGACATTCTCAAGGAGTACATGGTGCGGAACACCTACATCTATCCGCCGGCGGCCTCGATGCGGATCATCGCTGATATATTTTCGTTCGCCTCCAAGAACATGCCCAAGTTCAACTCGATTTCCATCTCGGGCTATCACATGCAGGAAGCGGGCGCGCCGGCCGATCTGGAAATGGCCTACACGCTGGCCGACGGATTGGAGTACGTGCGCACGGGCCTCAAGGCGGGAATTGATATTGACTCATTCGCGCCGCGCCTCTCTTTTTCTGGGCCCAAGGCAAGAACTTCTTCATGGAAGTGGCCAAGATGCGGGCGGCGCGGGCCTTGTGGGCCAAGCTGATCAAACAATTCAATCCGAAAAACCCCAAGTCCATGGCCTTGCGGACCCATTCGCAAACCTCGGGCTGGTCGCTGACGGAACAGGATCCATTCAACAACGTGGTGCGGACGTGCGTGGAAGCGATGGCGGCGGCATGCGGCCACACGCAATCCCTGCACACCAATGCGCTGGACGAGGCGATTGCGTTGCCGACGGATTTCTCCGCGCGCATCGCCCGCAACACGCAGTTGCTGTTGCAGGAGGAGACGGGCCTCTGCAAGGTGATCGATCCGTGGGCCGGCTCCTACTTCGTCGAATCGTTGACGCAGTCCTTGATGGAACGCGCCTGGGCGCACATCCAGGAAGTCGAAAGCATGGGCGGCATGGCCAAGGCGATTGAAACCGGGCTGCCCAAACTGCGGATCGAGGAGGCCGCCGCCCGGCGCCAGGCTCGCATCGATTCCGGCCAGGAGTCCATCATTGGCATCAATCTATTCCGCCTGGAAAAGGCGGAGAAACTGGACACTCTCGAGGTGGACAACACGCGGGTGCGGGATTCGCAGATCCGCCGCCTGCAAAAACTCAAGGCGGAGCGCGACAACAAAAAGGTGCAGGCTGCCCTGGAGGCTTTGACCCAATGCGCCGAAACCGGCGCCGGGAATCTGTTGGCTTTTGCCATTCAAGCGGCGCGGGTTCGCGCCACCCTGGGCGAGATTTCCTTCGCCCTGGAAAAGGTTTTCCATCGGCACAAGGCCACCGTTCGTTCCGTTTCGGGCATCTACCGGGCGGAGTACGAAACAGCTTCCCAACTGGATCAGGTGCGCCGCCCTGCTGACGAATTCGCCGCCGCGCATGGCCGCCGTCCGCGCATTCTTATTGCCAAGATGGGGCAGGACGGGCATGACCGCGGGGCCAAAGTGGTGGCCAGCGCTTGCGCCGACCTCGGCTTTGACGTTGACATCGGCCCCTTGTTCCAGCAACCGGATGAGGTCGCGCGGATGGCGGCCGACAACGATGTGCATGTCATCGGCATCAGTTCGCTGGCTGGCGGGCACAAGACACTGCTGGTGCAGCTCATCCAGGAATTGAAGAAGATAGGGCGCCAGGACATCCTGGTGGTGGTGGGCGGGGTTATTCCGGCGCAGGACCACGAGTTTTTGAAGAGCAACGGCGCCGCGGCGGTATTCGGGCCGGGCACTTTCATTCCTGACGCCGTGAGAGAAGTGTTGGTTCAATTGAACAAACGGATGGAGGCATAAATGCCGCGGGCGAAATGGCCGGCCCTGGCAGAGCTATGGTTGGCGCTGCTGGGCAATGCCTTCAGCAAAATGAGCGCGATGGAACAGAATAGCGCAAGCAGTGAGGAAAAGCCGCCGCTTCGGCCGCCTGCCCTCACCGCGGATGACTATGCCGCCGGCATCCTGGCCGGCAACCGCAGCCTGCTGGCCCGCGCCATCACCATCATTGAAAGCCAGGCGGCGCGGCACGAAACGCTGGCACAGGAAATCCTGCAAAAAGTGCTGGCGCGCACAGGCTTGGCCAAACGCATTGGCATCACGGGGATTCCGGGCGTGGGCAAAAGCACTTTCATCGAAGCTTTCGGCTGCCACTTAACCCAGCAAGGCCATAATCTTGCCGTGCTGACGATTGACCCATCGAGCAGCCTCTCCGGCGGCAGCATCCTCGGCGACAAGACGCGCATGGAGCGCCTTTCCCAGGAACCGCGCGCTTTCATTCGCCCATCTCCAGCGGGCGGGCAGCTTGGCGGGGTGGCGCGCCGGACTCGCGAAACGATGTTGCTGTGCGAAGCCGCCGGCTTCGACGTCGTCATCGTCGAAAGCGTGGGAGTTGGGCAAGGCGAGATCGCGTTGCGCTCCATGGTGGATTTTTATTTGGTGCTCATGTTGCCGGGCGCGGGCGACGAATTGCAAGGGATCAAGAAAGGCATCCTGGAACTGGCCGACATGATCCTGATCAACAAGGCCGATGGAGAGAATCGACTGCGCGCCGAACTGGCCCGCATGGAACAGGAAAGCGCCCTGCACTACACCCAGCCACCCACCAGCGCATGGCAGACCGAGGTTGGGCTTTGCTCGGCCAGAACCGGCGAAGGCATCTCCCGAGTCTGGGAGCGGATTGAACTGTTTTACCAGCAACTGGAACCCAAAGGCATCATTGCTGCCCGCCGCCGACAGCAATTGCTGGATTGGCTCGCCGAATGGGTGCAGGATGCCTTGCGCAAACGCTTTTATCAGAACTCCGGCGTGCAAGCGCAATTGCCCGCTGTGCGGGAGGCCGTCTCGCAAGGGGAACTGACAGTGGCTGCCGCGGCGCAAAGACTGCTTGCCGCCGAAGCCGGGACCCAATCTGAAATTAACGAAAGTCCGCATCATGATCAAAAAAATTGACCACTTGGGAATTGCCGTCCGCTCCCTGGACGAAGCTGTGCCGTATTACGAAAAAGCGCTGGGGCTTAAATGCCAACATCGCGAGGAAGTGCCCTCGCAAAAGGTGCGCACCGCCTTCTTTGCCGTGGGCGAGGTGCATCTGGAACTGCTGGAGCCAACCGACCCCGCGAGTCCCATTGCCAAATTCCTGGAGAAAAATCCCTCCGGCGGCATTCATCACATTGCCTTTGGCAGCGACGACTTGGAGACGCAACTCAAGCAAGCCGCAGGCGCCGGCGTCAAACTCATTCACGAAAAACCCATCGAAGGCGTGGGCGGCAAACTCGTCGCCTTCCTCCACCCCAAATCAACCTTTGGCGTACTGACCGAGTTTTGCATGCCGCGCGGCGGGGCCAGTGATTAGTGGCCAGTGACCAGTGGCTAGTGCAGAATGAAAATAAATGAAAATCAACAGCTACAAAGATTTGATAGTAGAAATCTCAAAGATGCTCTTCTCCCTCCGATCAAAACTGGCCACTAACCAACTGGCCACTAACCACTAACCACTAAGCACTGTTTTTATGGCTATCTCGAAGGCATTACTGGACGAACTGGAAAAGCGACGCGGCACGGCCCGCGCCGGCGGCGGGGCCGACAAACTGGAGGCCCGCCGAAAGAAGGGCGTGATGACGGCCCGCGACCGGCTGCGTGAGTTTTATCAGGCCGGCACCTTCCAGGAATGGGGGTTGCACGCCGATCATGATTGCCACCATTTTGGCATGGAAGGAAAGTCCCTGCCTGGCGATGGCGTGGTTACCGGCACCGGCATTGTCGATGGCCGGGTGGTGGCGGCTTTCAGCCAGGACTTTACCACGGGCGGCGGGGCGCTGGGCCGCATTCATTCGGAGAAGATTTGCCACATCATGGAGTTTGCCTTGAAGACCGGATGTCCGATCGTCGGTTTCAATGATTCGGGCGGCGCCCGCATTCAAGAGGGCGTCGGATCGCTGGCCGCGTATGGCCAGGTCTTTTTCCGCAACGTCTTGGTGTCCGGCGTGGTCCCGCAGATTGCCATCATCGCCGGTCCTTGCGCCGGTGGCGCCGCCTACTCACCCGCCTTGATGGACTTCCTCATCATGGTCAAGGGCAGCGCCAACATGTTTATTTGCGGGCCCGAAGTGATTCAAGCGGTCACCGGCCAGAAATGCACCATGGACGAGATTGGCAGCCCGGCCACCAATGCCGGTGTCAGCGGCAACGTTCATTTCCTGGCCGAGAATGATGCCGACGCCATTCGTATCGCGCGCCGCATCCTGACCTTTTTGCCCTCGAATAATGTTTTGGATCCGCCCCACCGCCCCTCGGCAAACCTGGATTTGAATCCCGACGCAGCCATGGATCAGTTGGTGCCGGCGGACGGCAAACTTGCCCTCGACATTTTTGCGGTCATTAAACGGCTGGTGGACAAAGACGATTTTCTCGAGGTCTCCGCGGAATTCGCCAAGAATATTGTCATCGGCTTCGCGCGCATCCAGGGAATCGTGGTCGGCATCGTAGCCAACAATCCGGCGGTCAAGGCAGGCACGCTGGATATTGATTCATCGGACAAGGCGGCGCGGTTCATTCGTTTTTGCAACGTCTTCAATATTCCGCTGGTGACGCTGGTGGATATTCCCGGTTTCATGCCCGGCGTCCAGCAGGAACGCGGCGGCATTATCCGGCACGGGGCCAAAATGCTCTTTGCCTACGCTTCCGCCACCGTCCCCAAGATCACCGTGATCCTGCGCAAGGCCTACGGGGGCGCTTACCTGGCCATGTGCAGCACCGACATGGGAGCGGATTACGTCTATGCGTGGCCGACGGCCGAGATTGCCGTCATGGGCGCCGAAGGGGCGGTCAAGATTCTATATCGCCGTGAAATCGCCGCCGCCAAGAACCCCAAAGCCAAGGAGGCGGAACTGGCGGCCGAGTACCGCGCCAAGTTCTGTTCGCCCTACGAAGCGGCCCGCACCGCCATGATCACCGATGTCATCGCGCCTTCTGAGACGCGGGCGGTGGTTTCGCTGGCTTTGCGCAGCGCCCTGAGCAAACGCGAAACCCGGCCACCCAAAAAGCACGGGACGATTCCGCTTTGATGTGAAATAATCCCACTGAATCTATGTCCAATCCGCAGTCATCTTTGCCGGCCGAAACCTCGGACGGCCTGACCGCCAGCGAATCCAGCTTGGGCAAGGCGCTGGCCTTGATTCATCGCGTTCTGCCGCTGCTGCGACAACCCGAGCGCGCCTTCGAGGTTCAGAAGGCCCTGCGCGGCGCCGCCGCGTTGATCGAAACCGCGCGTCAGACCCATGCTGATGAACGCCAGCTCAATCCGGCGTCCGTCGCCGCCGAGTTGGTCGCGCCGGAAATGGTCGCCATCGTGGCCGCTGCCATTTCGGTCATGCTGGACCGTCCGCACAGGCTCATCTCCGTTGTCCCGGTGGAAATTTCCTTGCCCCATTCGAATGTCTGGGCCATTGAGGGCCGCTCTCAATTGTTGATCTCTCACAAAGTCCGGTAATTTCTTTCATAAAACTATGATCAAAAAACTGCGCGTGACCGTGGATGGAAAATCTTTTGACGTGACCGTCGAAATACCCGAGGAGTCGGCTGCCGCACTCGTTTCACAACCGCCGCCGCCCGTCGCACAACCGTTGCCTCTCCCCCCGGCGCCACAGCCGGTCCGCGCCGCGCCCCTGGCAACCGCATCGCCGGCCACCCCTGGTTCAGGGGAAGTTCCAAGCCCGCTGGCTGGCAGGGTTATCGCCATCATCGCCCAACCCGGCCAGCAGATTAAGGAGAACGACCACCTGCTGACCATCGAAGCCATGAAGATGAACACGTTTGTCTTTGCTCCCAAGGCTGGGAAATTGGCTGAAATAAAAGTTGCCGTCGGCGACGCGGTGAGCGAAGGACAGGCGTTGGTCCGAATCGAATAAATGGTCTTTGCCGCATGAACGCCGTTGCTCACAGCCCGGTCCAGTTGCAAGGCCAAAGACGGATTTCCTCCGTCGCAGATTGGACGGTGTGGGAATTTGATTCTGTCGCTTCAACCAATCTGGTGGCGGCCGAACTTCCCGCCTGGAGCGCCGTGCGAGCCGACACCCAAACCGCGGGGCGCGGACGATTCCAGCGCAAATGGGTTTCTGATCAAGGCGGATTGTGGCTTTCCGCCGTCGTGCCCGTGACGGCGCCCAACGGTTGGATTCTTCCCTTGCTGGCCGGCTTGGCGGTGTGTGATGTGGTGCGCGGATTGGGGGTCGCGAATTTGCGTTTGCGCTGGCCCAACGATGTGCTGGTGGTGGATCGCAAATTGGCCGGAGTGCTCATCGATCAGTTCAAGCCCGGCCTGGCGGTCATTGGGATTGGACTCAACGTCGGCAATCAACCCGCATCTTACGATCCCAGCCTGCAAAACCAGACCGCGCGCCTGGCCGATACTCTGCCCGCCCCGGTTTCAATGGAAGATTTGATCGCCCTCTTGCTCGGACGCATTCGTTTGCTCGTGGAGGCGCGGAACGCCGGCGCATGGCCGCCCTTGCTGGCGCGCGTGAATGCTCTTTGGAGCAAAGAGCGCCACGTTGAACTTGATTTGGACGGCGATCTTCGCCGCGGCCGGTTTGCCGGCGTGGATGGCGAGGGAAGACTCCTTTTGGCGGATCACTTGGGAGCATTGACATCTTACAACCCCGAACAGGTTCGACATTTAAACGAAATTTATGAATAGTTCATTCCCCAGCATGACAGCGGCGGAAGCGGCCGCATACGTTCAAAACGGCGAAACGGTGGCCTTCAGCGGCTTTACCCCCGCCGGCGCCCCCAAGGAAATTCCCAAGGCCATCGCCGCGCGGGCCACCGCCTTTCACGACCAGGGCCAGCCTTTCCGCATCGGCGTCATGACGGGCGCCTCGACCGGCAATTCCCTGGACGGGTCCCTGGCCCGGGCCGACGCGATACTGTTCCGCACGCCTTATCAAAACAATCCGGACTTGCGCAAGAGCATCAACGAAGGCCGCACCAATTTCTTTGACCTGCATCTGTCCATGATGCCGCAGGCGGTTCGTTACGGCTTTCTTGGACCTGTTCATTGCGCCGTCATTGAAGCCTCCGCCGTCACCCCTGCCGGCGAGATTACCCTGACTTCCTCGGTGGGGGCCGCCCCGACGTATTGCCGCGTGGCGGACAAAATTCTTATCGAACTGAATCACTTCCACCCGGTCGCTCTGCACGGGTTCCACGACATCTACGAGCCGGAAGACCCGCCGTATCGCAAGCCGCTGCCCCTCTGCCGTCCCAACGAGCGCATCGGCACGGCCACCATCAAAGTGGATCCGGCCAAAATCGCCGCCGTGGTGGAGACCAACGTGCCGGACGAATGTGGCTCCTTCGGCCAGATTTCCGAATTGACGGCGCGCATCGGCGACAACGTGGCCCAATTCCTGGCCGGCCAGCTCAAAAAAGGTCTTATTCCCAAGACCTTTCTGCCTATTCAATCCGGTGTCGGCGACACCGCCAACGCCGTCCTCAAGTCCATGGGTGACTGCCGCGACATTCCGGTTTTTGACATGTACACCGAGGTCATTCAGGACGCGGTCGTGGCCCTGATGAAGACAGGCAAAATCCGGTTTGCCAGCGGTTGCTCCCTGACCGTGAGCAGCCCGGTTTTGCGCGAAATCTATCAGGACCTTGAGTTTTTCCGGCCCAAATTCCTGTTGCGTCCCCAGGAAATCTCCAACAGTCCGGAGTTGATCCGCCGCCTGGGCATCATTTCCATCAACACCGCCATCGAGGTCGATGTCTCTGGCGACGTCAACAGCACCCACGTGCTCGGGCGGCAAATGGTCAGCGGCATCGGCGGGTCGGGCGATTTCGCGCGCAACGCCTTCCTTTCCATCTTCACCTGTCCCTCCACCGCCAAAGGCGGCAAGATCAGCACCATCGTGCCGATGGTCAGCCATACGGACAGCAGCGAACATTCCGTCCAAATCGTGATTACCGAACAGGGCATCGCCGATTTGCGCGGCAAGAGTCCGGCCCAACGCGCGCACGCCTTGATCGAGAACTGCGCTCATCCCGATTATCGCGGAATCCTGCGTGATTATGTCGCCCTGGCCGGCAACGGCCACTCCCCGCAAACGCTCAGTGCGGCCTTTGGCCTGCACCTGGCCTTCGCCAAGGATGGCGACATGCGCCGGGCGAGCTTTAAGGTTTAGCAGCCGATTACATCAGAAACAGGTCAGCGGACACGCCAAAGCGTCGCGCCCATGCTTTGTTTTTCGGTCAAGCGCTTGAATGTTACTTGATTATCCCTAGCGATGTGATAGGCATATACTGTTGTATGCGTCGCCTTGATCGCGTTTATGAGGATATCTTTGAATTGCTGCCCTCGGAGGAGAATCCGACGCCGCTGGTGCGTATTCGCAAACTCAATCCGGCGCCGGACTTCAAGCTTTACGCGAAGTTGGAGTGGTACAATCCGTTCGGGTCGGTCAAGGATCGCGCGGCTTGGTTCATGTTGAGGCGTCTCGAAGAGGAGGGCAAGGTGGGCAAGGGCCGCAACCTGGTCGAGCCTACCTCCGGCAACACCGGCCTATCCCTGGCCAGCATGGCCAGTGCGCGCGGCTACAAACTGCGCGCCATCGTGCCCGGCGGAATTCCGGGCGAGAAAAAAACGCTTCTGAAAATCGCCGGGGCCGATCTAGAAGTTCTCAACGACGACGTCTGCCCCGCGCCCGGCTTGGGCGATGGCTCGATTAACCGCGCCAAGAGCCACGCCAAAGCCTCGCCCAACGAGTACGTCATGCCCAATCAATACGAAAACGAGGCCAACGTGCAGGCGCATTTGACCACCACCGGGCCGGAAATCTGGCGGCAAACCAAGGGCCAAATCACCCACTTCTTCGCCGCCCTGGGCACTTGCGGAACGGTCACCGGGGTGGGGCGATTCCTCAAGGGCAAAAACCCGGCCATCAAAGTGATCGCGGTCGCGCCGAGTGAGGGACACGATGTTCCGGGACTGCGCAACATTTCGCAATTGCACATTTCCAAACTGTTCGACTCGTCGGTGGTGGATGACATTTTGGAGATAGACTACAAGCTGGCCTACAGCCGGGCGCTGGAATTGAGCCGCAGGGAAGGGCTGCTGGCGGGGCCTAGCTCCGGTTTGATTTTCGAGGGCGCGCGCGACGTCGCTCTCAAAGCGAAAAGCGGCCTGGGCGTCATGATTTTCCCCGACAACATATTCAAATACCTCTCCAACATGCGCAAGCATCATCCCGAATTGGAAACCCAGGGTTTTGGTTTTTTTCCAACTCCCTAAAACAAAAGGACAATGAATATGAGCGATTACAGTCATCCCGAAGTGTTGGTCGATATGACGTGGGCCAAGTCCCATCTCGGCCAGCCGAACATCAAATTCGTCGAAGTGGACGTGGACACCGCCTCCTACGAATCCGGGCATATTCCCGGAGCGGTGGCCTTCAACTGGCGCGCGCAATTGCAGAATCAAATCAGCCGCGACATTCTGGGCCGCGAAGCTTTTGAAAAGCTGGTTGGCGGCGCGGGCATCGGCAACGCTGACACAGTCGTGCTCTACGGCGACAATAACAATTGGTTTGCCGCCTACGGCTTCTGGCTCTTCAAACTTTACGGGCACGTGAAGGTCCATCTCCTCAACGGCGGCCGCGTCAAATGGCTCAATGAGCCGGACGCCCCCCTGACCAAGGAGACGCCGGGGGTGAAGCCAGTCAAATATGTCGTGGGCCAGGTTCACCCCGAGTTGCGCGCCTTGCTGCCGGAAGTGTTGCAAGCTTCCTCCCGCCGCGACCGCAATCTGGTCGATGTCCGCAGCGTGGATGAATTCACCGGCAAAATCATCGCTCCGCCCAATCTGCCGGAAACGGCGCAACGGGCCGGCCACATCCCAAACGCCACGAGCATCCCGTGGAGCACCGCCGTCAACCCGGACGGCACGTTCAAATCCGCCGGCGAACTGCATGCCATCTACGTGCAGGAAAAAGGGGTCGATCCCAAAAAGGCCAGCATTGCCTATTGCCGCATTGGCGAGCGCTCCAGCCACACCTGGTTCGTGCTCAAATACCTGCTCGGCATCGCGGACGTAAAAAATTACGATGGAAGCTGGACTGAATACGGCAACCTGATTGGCGCGCCCATTGAGAATCCGTCCGGCGGCGGCGGCGGATGACTAACCGGTTCCTTCCTCGGACAGGAGGGCAGCGAGATGTTCGTAGATGATGTTGCGCGATTCGGCGTAGTCGCAAAAACATTTCGGGCCATCCTTTCCCGGAACGTAATGGAAGACCACCCGGTAGCGCCCGACGCGCAAGCGGCAGAACCCGGTCAGTTCCTGTTCCAATGCGCGGATGTCGCCCTTGCCATGTTCAAGGCCCCTCAAGGCATCGCGCATCCGGCGGCGGGGTTCGGGGGCAAGTGATTTCACAAAGCACTCCACTTGATGCGAAAGCAGGACTGCGGTCACAAATCAAGTTCCGGTTCCACTTCCGCCAATCGGCGGTATTTGAGTTTGCCGGCTTTGGCCAGCTTGAGGGCTTTCATCGCTCCAGGATTGGCCAAAATCTCCATCGTTTCCAGCAGCGCTTCAAAGCGTTCGCGCGGGATGTAGAATCCGGCCACTTTATTGTGTTTGGAGATGCCGACAATGGACGAGGCCCGGATAATGCCCGGCAAATTGGCTTGCGCCTCAGTAACAGAAAATGTAGATTTCACTCTAAATATACGTAGTGCATCCCTGAGCCGTCGTCAAGATGCCGGGAACATCTCAGGTCAACACGTGGCGCAGATAAAGATACATGATCGGGGCGTTAAAGAGGAGGCTGTCTAATAAATCCAAAATGCCGCCGATGCCCGGGAATAAATGGCCGGAATCCTTCAAGCCGGCCTCCCGCTTGAAGAGGGACTCAATCAAATCCCCCACCACGGCCGCCATGCTCAGGATGATTCCCAGCATGATCGAGTGCGTGAGCGTCATGCCCGCCAGATGCGAACCGGCCAGGCGCGCAAAAATGACGCTGGCGGCGGTGGAGACGAGGATGGCGCCGGCAAAACCTTCCCAGGTTTTTCCCGGGCTGATGCGCGGAATCATCTTGTGCCGCCCGATTAGCGATCCGGTCAGGTAAGCCCCGCAATCGCTGAATTTGGTGACGACGACGAAATAGAGCACATAGTAAGCGCCTTCCACCCCCGCCTGTCCGAAGAAATTGATCTTCTGAATGAAGTTCAACAACCAGGGCACGTACATCATGCCAAACAAAGTCGTGGAGATGGCAATGATGCCGGTGGAGACGCGGCGGGACGCGAATTGGCGCACGCACAAGCCCAGGACAAAGAGAATGATGAATATCGTTTCCCGATCGTTCATGCGCGAGGGGGTGACCGGGCGTCCGAATTGGCCGGAGATGCAGACAAACGTGAACAGAAGCATCAACACGCCGCCGGCCACGCCCCATTTGGCGTAGCAGGCATGGTTGAGTTTTTGCACCATGCCGTAAAACTCCAGCAATCCCGAAACCGCCAAAAGGACGAGGATCAGCAAAAAAACGTAATCGGAGAGCGCCTTGTGCCCGGAAAACAGCGCGCCCAGGACCACCGTCCACAAAACCACGAAACTGCTCAGGCGCCGGAAGAAAATGGCGCCCTTGGACAGCGGCGCCGGCTTGGAAGTGCTGGGTTCGGACATAGACGCCTTAGACAAGTCCAAATCGCCGGTGGCGCCGCGTGTATTCTTCCAACGCCTCGAAAAACTGCGGCTTGCGGAAATCGGGCCAGAGCGTCGGCGTAACGACCAGTTCCGCGTAGGAAATCTGCCACAAGAGAAAATTGCTGATGCGCATCTCGCCGCTGGTGCGGATCAAAAGGTCCGGGTCGGGATAATGGCAGGTGTAGAGATGCTGCGAGACCAATTGTTCATTGATTTCGGCCGGCTCCAACCGCCCATCCTTGGCCTTCTGCGCCATGCTGCGCGCGGCCTCGACGATCTCGGTGCGCCCGCCGTAACTCAGGGCCAGGATCAAGGTCAGCCCGTTGTTCTTGGCCAGCGCCGCTTTGGTCTTTTCCAATTGCGCTTGGACGAATTCAGGCAGCCGGTAAATCTGGCCGATGGCGTCCAGGCGGACATTGTTCCGGGTCAATTCCCCAATCTCCCCCTTGAGAAACCGGGCCAGGTACTTCATCAAGGTATCCACCTCGTCCTTGGGGCGGTTCCAATTCTCGACGGAAAAAGCGTACAGCGTGAGGTATTTGACGCCAGCTTCCCCTGCGGCGCGCACGACGGAGCGCACCGACTCGACGCCATTCCGGTGCCCCTCAACCCGCGGCAGGCGCCGTTGCTTGGCCCAGCGTCCGTTCCCGTCCATGATGATGGCCACGTGAGTGGGAATGGTCGCCTGGGCCTGGGAACTTAATGTGCCGCGAGGATTCAATGGTCAAATAATACGAGACGGCCCCGCCCTTTCATTCGTCCTTTTCCTTGTCGTCCTGCTCTTTCGGTGGGCGCCGTTGCAGGCCGACGGCATGGGCGATCTCATCAAATTCCTCGCGGCTGACGTCCTCCAGCTTCTTGCCTTTGGCGGCGAGCTTCTCATTGATCTTGATCGCCTTTTCGGTCATGGCGTCGTGGGTGTCCTGGGAACCGCCCAGGAGGGCGAAATTCGGGCCGGTGGTCAGGCGTTTATGGCCATCGGAATCCAAGCCCAGGCCGAGCATCACGGCCATTTTTTTCGTTTTGCGCTTTTCCGCCACGCCCCCAACCTAACCGCCACGCCTCCGACTTCCAAGCGGAAAAACCCACCCGGTTTTTGCCCGGGGGCGCAGCAGGTTTACTTTTGCATTGGAAACCGAGACGCTGATCTGGTATTTTCAAGGGTTATGACCTGCTATGACGAAGTGATCAACTTTATTGCCTCGGGTCCCAGTCCCGGAGCCGTGGCTTCGTTCCGTTTATCCGACACCGTGAATCAGCGCGCGGAATTGTTGGTGCAACGCGAAAAGAGTGGAGAATTGAGCTCCGACGAAAAATCCGAACTCGATCACTATCTGGAATTAGAGCACATCATGAGGCTGGCAAAAGCACGGGCTCGTCAGCGGTTGCCACATGAGCAGTCTTATTAGCGAGGAAATGCGGCTTCTGGCGAGGTCCCGGGCGGATCGTTTATGCGAGTATTGCCTTACGCACGAGGATGATTGCCTTTTTACCCTTCAGATTGACCATATCATCAGCGCCAAACATGGAGGCGCCGCCGAGTTGGAAAATTTGGCGCTGGCCTGCATTTTCTGCAATCGGCAGAAAGGCTCGGATGTCGGCACGATGCTGGCCGGTCGCTGTTTTACCCGTTTTTTTAATCCACGTCTCGATTCCTGGTCCGAACATTTCAGGTTTGCGGGAGCAGTGATCGAGCCCATTACTGCCATTGGCGAGGCGACCACGCGCATTCTGAGGTTCAATGATCAGGAGCGCGTGGCTGAACGCGAAGAATTGATTGCTCAAGGACGGTTTCCGACGTTGCAGGCCATGGCCCGCATGAAAGCCTGAGGAAATCAACTTCGCGCCGCGATTTTTGTTTTCGCCGGTTCAGCACGGAATTCAAGAATTTCGCCGGGCTGGCAATCGAGGAAGACCACGTCGGCATGGCCGCGCTGCCCCAAAGGCCGTTATTTAGCCGGCAAAAATCGATGAAAAAATCGATGAAAAGGGGCTTTACAGGCAGGGGGTTTGCTTTTAAGCTCATCCTTTAAAAGAAATTGATCGAATAGAATATGGAAAAAGGAAAGACGATAGCAGGGTTCAGACTGCACGAGCGCGACACAGGGTCCGCTGACGTGCAAGTCGCTCTTTTGACCGAGCGCATCAATCATTTGACCGAACATTTGCAAAAGAATATCAAGGACCATAGCTCCCGGCGCGGCCTCTTGGTCATGGTCGGCCAACGCCGTCGCTTGCTGGATTATCTCCATCACACGGACTTGGCGCGTTATCAAACGGTCACCAAGAGGCTCAAACTGCGCCACTGAACACTTTTCCTCTTCTGGGTATTTTCCACCTCCGCGCTCGGATGTGGCCCCGATCAATTCCATTGGCTTGGAAACGCGAACTGGCCGATGCGCAGGATGAACCTTCGCGGAAACAAAGTTCCGCTGACTTGGGGTGATTTCAATCAAGACCTGAAATGCAGAGCCGGCCGAAGGCTCGGTTTTGATTGAAGTTCCTTCAAGTCAGCGGGTTAAGAGAACAGTTATGGCAGATAAAGTCATCGCCCTCGTTGGGGGCAATCAGATTATCATTGAAACCGGCAAATTGGCCAAGCAAGCGGACGGCGCGGTCACGGTCCAACTCGGTGAAACCATTGTCCTCGTCGCCGCCGTCGCGGCCAGCAAGGCCAAACCCGGACAGGAATTCTTCCCATTGACGGTGGATTACCGCGAAAAGGCGGCCGCCGCGGGCAAGTTCCCCGGCGGCTATTTCAAACGCGAAGGACGCCCCACGGAAAAGGAAATCCTCACCAGTCGTTTGACCGACCGCCCCATTCGCCCACTTTTCCCCAAAGGCTGGTTCAATGAAGTGCAGGTGCAGAGTGTGCTCCTCAGCGCTGACGGCGAAAACGATTCCGACATCCTGACCATGATCGGCGCTTCGGCCTCGCTGGCCGTGAGCGACATTCCCTGGGACGGCCCGTTGGGCGCCTTGCGCATCGGCCGCGTCAACGGCCAATTCGTCGCCAATCCAACCCACAGCCAGATGAATGACAGCGACTTGGATCTCATCTATGTCGGCGACTCATCGGACGTGGTGATGTTCGAAGGCTCGGCCAAGGAAATTTCCGAGTCGGACTTTATGGCGGCGCTGAAATTTGGCCACGAATGCTGCCAGCCGCTGATCCAGGCGCAAAAGGAATTGGCCGCCCGCGCCGGCAAGAAGAAGCGCGACATCACCGTCACCGTCGTTCCGACAGACATCCTGGCCGAAGCCAATCAACTGGCCGGCGAACGCATGGTTCCCGCCCTGCTGACCCACAAGAAGCTCGAACGGGAGGCGGAAGTCAAAGCCCTTACGGATGAAATTGGGGCTAAATTGGTGGAAAAGTTCGGCGTGGAAAAAGTGACCGACAACGTCCTCAAGGAAGCCTTTTATCATATCCAGAAGGAAACAGTGCGTGGATTGATCATGAAGGAAAACAAGCGCCTGGACGGACGGGGTTTCGATGACATCCGCCCCATCGTCTCCGAAGTCGGCTTGCTCCCGCGCGCGCATGGTTCGGCTGTGTTCAGCCGCGGCGAAACCCAGGCCGTGACCCTGGTCACGCTGGGAACAACCGAGGACGCCCAGGAATTTGATTCCTACACGGGCGGCGACACGCAAAAGAAATTCATCCTCCACTACAATTTCCCCAACTACTCGGTGGGTGAAACCGGCCGCATCTCCGGCCCGGGCCGGCGCGAAATCGGCCACGGAGCGCTGGCCGAACGTTCCATTGAGCCGATGCTGCCCCTGGAGACATATCCCTACTCCGTGCGCGTCACGAGCGAGATCATGGAGTCCAACGGCTCCTCCTCCATGGCCACGGTTTGCGGCGGCACCCTCGCCTTGCTGGATGCCGGCGTGCCTCTGAAACGATCAGTCGCGGGCATCAGCATCGGCATCTGCACCGAGCACGACGACAAGGACAAAATCAGCGCCTACAAGCTGATGACCGACATCATCGGATGGGAAGACGCTTTCTGCGATATGGATTGCAAGATCGCCGGCACGGAAAAGGGAATCACCGGCTTTCAATTGGACCTCAAACTGCGCGGGTTGCCGCACAACATCATGAGCGAGGCCCTGGAAAAAGCCCGCGTCGCCCGGCTGTCCATCCTGCAAAGCATGGCCGCCACCCTGGCCGAGCCCCGCAAGGAACTGAGCAAATACGCCCCGCGCATTGTCCAGGTGAAGATCAATCCCGAGAAGATCGGCGCCCTCATCGGACCAGGCGGCAAGAACATCAAACGCTTGGTCGAGGAATCCGGCTGCGAAATCAACATTGACGACGATGGAACGGTCAACATTTATTCCGTTTCCGCCGAAGGCATGAAGATTGCTCAGGAAGCCATCGAAGGTATGTCCGCTGAAGCCGAGATCGGCAAAATCTATCGTGGCAAAGTCGTGACCATCAAGGAATTCGGCGCCTTTGTCGAATTTCTGCCCGGTCGGGACGGCTTGGTTCACATTAGCGAACTGGCCAATTTCCGCGTCAAACAGACCGAGGACATCGTCAAGATGGGCGATGAAATCTGGGTCAAATGCCTGGGTGTCGATGAAAAAGGCCGCGTCCGTCTCTCCCGCAAAGCCGCCATGGAAGAGCGCGAGAAGGAAATGGGCCCGAAAGATACGGGCGCCAAAGCCTAAACTCCAACAACAGTTTCCAAAGAAACACAATGAGTTGTTACTCATTGTGTTTCTGATTTATACATAAACATAACTTTCACTATTGACATAATAGAGATTACTGTTATTGTGCTCACACTATTTGAAACAAGATGAACAAAATATCGACAATCATTGCGGAGAAATCACCCACATCGAGCAATGATTCCGTTTACGGTCGCCGGAAGCTGGAGCAAATTCTCTCCCCACTGGAGGACTTGGCCGGGCGCTCCGTGCACTTGTTGCCAACGTCCGCCGCCAAAAAAAGCGCCCCCAGGCCGCCAATTCCGCGTTATCTCTATTTGGGAGAACGAGGCGGCGGCGATGTTCTACGATTGGGGATTTTCGCGGCTATTCATGGTGACGAACCGGAAGGCACCCTGGCCTTAAATCGGCTGGTGGCGATGTTGGAGCGTGACCCGGAGATTGCGCGCGGTTACGCGCTCTTTCTCTACCCGGTCTGCAACCCGACCGGTTTCGAGGACGGCACCCGCCATGCGCGCACCGGCAAAGACCTCAACCGCGAGTTTTGGAAACAGTCCGGCGAGCCTGAGGTGCGCTTTCTGGAATCGGAGATATACCTGCACGCTTTCGACGGCTTGGTGATGCTGCATTCCGACAATACCAGCAACGGCGTTTACGGCTACGTCAACGGCTCGGTTCTGTCCGAGAACCTGCTGGAGCCGGCGTTGTGCGCGGCGGGGACCTTTCTGCCGCGTAACCGGCATCCCGTCATCGACGGTTTTCCGGCCAGGGATGGAATGATCCACCGATCTTATGAAGGCGTGCTGCGGTCGTTGCCGGGGTTGGAACGGCCTCCATTTGAGCTGACGTTTGAGACGCCGCAACAAGCGCCGTTACACCTGCAAGTCGAAGCCACGGCCACGGCCCTGCAAACGATACTCCAGGAATACCGCCAGCTTCGCTCCTTCGCGCAGAATATTTAACCGGTGTACGCGAGAATCGCTTCGATGGCTTTCAATTCGCCATCGCTGAAAGACGGATGGTCCAGCGCCTGGATGTTTTCCTCGATCTGCGCGACGCTGCTGGCGCCCGCCAACACCGAGGTCATTTGCGGATGCCGCAAAACCCACGCCAAGGCCAGTTGCGCCAGCGTTTGGCCGCGCGCGGAAGCCAGCGCGTTCAGGCGCGTGACTTGCGCCACCTTCTCCGGCGTGACATGGGCCGGACGCAAAAATCCATGCGGCTTGGAGGCGCGCGAGCCTTGGGGAATGCCGTGCAAATACTTTTCGGTAAGCAGACCCTGCGCCAGCGGGCTAAAGGCAATGCAGCCGGCGCCCGCCTCCTCCAGCGTCTCCAGCAATCCGCCTTCCACCCACCTGTCAAACATGCTATAGCGCGGTTGGTGGATCAGGCACGGCGCGCCCATCTCCCGCAGCATGGCTGCGGCCCGCGCGGTGTCGTCAGCCGAGTAATTGGACAGGCCGGCGTAGAGCGCCTTGCCCGAACGGACGGCGTGGGCTACCGCGCCCATCGTTTCTTCCAGCGGCGTATTCGGATCGGGCCGGTGCGAATAGAAAATATCCACGTAGTCCAGCCCCATCCGCCGGAGGCTTTGGTCAAGGCTGGCCAGCAGATACTTGCGCGAACCCCATTCTCCATAAGGGCCGGGCCACATCAGGTAGCCGGCCTTGGTGGAAATGATCAATTCGTCGCGATACCTCTGCAAATCCTGTTTCAAAATGCGCCCAAAATTCTCCTCCGCCGAACCGGGAGGCGGCCCATAATTGTTGGCCAGGTCAAAATGGGTGATTCCCAGATCAAAGGCGCGACGCACCATGGCGCGTCCGGTTTCAAGGGCATCGACGCCCCCGAAATTGTGCCACAAACCGAGTGAAACCGCCGGGAGGTTCAACCCCCAGCGTCCGCACTTGCGGTAAAACCCGGGACGATCATAGCGGTTGCCAGCAGGAGTATAGTTCATATTCAGGCACGTTGCATTTCACCCAGCAGAACCTCAGCCGGGATACGCAAGCCCGAAACCAAGGCACGGATCATTTTGAGGCTGAGACATCTCCGCCCTGAGAGAACCTCAGAAACACGGCTTCGACTGCCCAGGAAAGGCACCAAATCCTTGTTGGTCAGGCCCTGTTGCGCCATTCGGAAACGAATTGCCGCCACTGGGTCCGGCGTGTCGATTGGGAAAACCCGTTCCTCATAATCATGAATCAATAATGAAATAATTTCCAACTCGTCTCCTTGGGAAGTGCCGGGCCTGGCGTCCATAAGTTTTTCAACCCGCGCCAACGCTGCCGCATAATCAGACTCCGTTTTAATCACTTTTGTTTTCATTAAATCTTCTCCGCGTTTACTCGATCGTATTCCCGATGCGTTCCTGCCAACCTGACATACACCACCGCATAGGGATAAAAGAGTCCAGTACAAAACTCAAATGGTTGAATGGAAGACAAGGCTCCAAAACAGCCAAGGGGCCACAGCATAAGCAAAAAAACGAAAAATACAATGTCAAGCTTGACAAGTACTAGGGGTGCTGATTGTTGAGGTTCGTCAATGGTTTGGCATCTGCCAGAGCTTTTTTAGAACTTGATCCGGCGGCGTGGTTCCGACCTCGGAAAGGACTTCTCCTGGCCAATCCGGCGATTCCCCGCTAAGAAAGACTGACGCCAACTCCATGATAGACTGTTGAATCCATGGAGGATAAAACAATTCCACGATCTCCGCCTGACCTGACTGTGTTTGGATTATCTGGCCACTGAATGTGTCGCCGTCCCAAATCGGATCTTTGTAGCCGAAACTCGCAAACGGATAACGTTGATTTGCCGTTGTCGCCACAGTCATGCTGTGGCTGCCGGTGACGATGACGTTTGGGTCATGCACGGTTCGATCTGTTATAGGACCTGTGTCGCAGTGAAAGACGAGATTTGCAGGCAATGGATTGCCGCTCATCTCGGTGTAGGCTGCCTGTGCGATTTCCTGAATAAAGGCTGGGTCGAGAGGACGGGTTGCTCCGCTCCAATCCGACAGCCCCCAATGTTGAGGGGGAAGCAAGTCAATTAAATGATTATTATCTTGAATCATCTCGATGACAGGGTTGGTGCCGCCTTCCACATTGAAGGTAAGCAGGTTGCTGCCGTTTGTGTCGGGGTAATAGCATGCCACCGCCAAAAGCCCCCCCACCGGCTGCGTGTCCACTGTAACGGCAATGTTGTTCGTCGTCAGGTTGCTCGTGCCGTAAATGTGAAGCTTGGGATTCTGCATAATGCGGGCGACGGCCCGCCACACCTGGTTGGTTGCCCAAAGGCGAAACGCCTCGTTTGTGCGCAAGCGGTCTGCGATGATCTCGCGCGCTTCGTAGCTGGCGATCGCTCCACGTCCGGTTTTTTCTGGGTTGCTGACGATGGTTAGCAGTTTGGCCAAATTGGTCTGAGCAAGGCCGGCTGAATCGCGCCGAACGGTCAGAGATTTTGTTGGAGGATTGGCTGCTGTAGGGGAAGGAGCGTTCGCCCTGTGTGACGGGCGAAACACCACGAAGGCCACAACCAGTATCGCCGCCAGTGAGACAAAGACGAATGCTCGCTTGTTCATAAGCTTCAAGGGATGGTTTGACCTAGGTTGATACCTTGGCACCCGCTCCATACCGCGCCCATATACCCGTTGCCATAGGTCTGTTGTCTTGCCAAGCCCATCGCGCCGTCGAAGGTGTTTTGGAACGTGTTGTCCGGTTTCAATGCTGCCGCATACACGGCGAACCAAGCAACATAATCGTAAATATCGTCAGTTTGGGATTTGTCAATCGTCCATCCGAGGCCGAAGCATGGGGCGATGTTGTTTGACTTCCAAACCGTTATGGGTATTTGGCCGCTCTTTCCACCATTGCGCAGAACGAACTGCATCATTGGGCCGTTGCCGATCCGGCAGGACGCAAAGACAGCCAGCGCAAGGCCGCTCGATTTGTTTGTCTTGCTGAACCCAGCGTTCGCTAAGCTGGCGATGCTGATTTGATCGTTGTCGCCTCCGCCCTGGACGCCAACCGCTTCGCCAGCTCCGTTGGTCGCACCGTGACCATTGATGAAGAAGTTATTGATTGGAAGTTGCGGGTTTTGAGTGTTCCACTGTCCGTTCAGATAGATATCGTAATTAGTGTTTGCGAGAGAATTATTCACCGCCCTCCATCCCCAAACAGATTCTTGATACAAAGACGTTGCCGGCGGGTTTCCAACTTCAGTCCAGACCCCGTTCGGAAAATCAATGGGATAGCAAGTGAAAGACTGCATCATCGCCTCTGTCTGCATGCATTCTATTGCATACTGCTTATCCCCGGATGCCCAAGGAAGAACAGTGTGGTCGTAACAGGTGATTTCACCAGCCGGGTAATGCCAGCCGGCAGGATGAACACGAAACCTGCATGCATTCTATTGCATACTGCTTATCCCCGGATGGGTTTTGTGTGATTTTGACGGTCGGAATATTGAAGTCAAGTTGTTGCGCTTGAACAACGTGGGCCAAAAGACAGCCCAGAGAAACCGCTATAATCTGACGTGTCATTTGAGAGCCTTTCATGGTCTTGAGTTCTTGTTGAATAGTTTTCTTCCGAGCTTTTTTGCTCGGACTCGAACCCATTTGCCCACTTTGAAAGCGAGAGGCGCGCCCAGCGCACTCCCATTCCAGGCCACGACCAAGCGGCCTTCTCACGAAAGCGCACCAGGACGCGCGATTGGCGCGCGTCGAGGTGTTCTCGTGAGAGCAGATTTAAATTGGTCGTTTTTCGGAATGGATTCGAGTCCTCGCAACGCAAATTCGTAAATGCGAAGGCTCAACGCCGCAGCAAGGCGACTTGCTCCGGCTATTTAAAGAACTGTGTTCATGTTTGACTCCTTGCTCGCCGAAAACAAGAAGTATTTTGCCGACGAAGTTTCCCTGCCCCGCCGCTCAGTCTCATAAACCTATCAAGGTCCCCGTCAATTCCGCCAAACTTCTTAATACATCGCCGGCGGGCGGATTTGCCATCGCTCCAGCAACTCCTCCGGCAGTTCGTTCAAAAAACGCGAGGGCTGCTGGTCTTGTTGCGTCCACGAGCCTCGAGTCACGCGAATCATCGGATAAGTCAAGTATAACTCATCCCGCGCCCGGGTGATGGCCACGTAAAACAACCGCCGCTCTTCCTCTTCCCCTTCCGGGTTCTCGATGGCTCGCGCCGCCGGAAACGAGCCGTCGCACAGCATGATGATGAAGACCACGTCGAATTCCAGCCCCTTGGCTTGGTGAATGGTCGAAAGCCTGACTTCCGCGTCTTCGTGCCGGGCCGGGTCGGAGGCCTCGGCTTCGACGGTGGTTTGCAAGGCCAGTTGCGTCAGGAATTCCTCCACGCTTTCAAATTGCAGGGCGAAGCTGGCCAGTTGCTCGATGTCCTCCTGGCGCGCGCGGTAGTTGGGGAATTCTTCCTGCATGTATTCATCGTAGCCGGCTTCCATGACCAGCCGGATCATGACGGCGGCGCTCTGCCTGGCCTTGGGGTCTTCCAATTGGCTGATGGTTTCGGCAAACTGTTTCCACTCCTTCTCTGTCTTTTTCGGAACCGACGGCGTGATCTTGCCTAAGACTTTGGCCAGGCCGGGGACGGCAGCGGCGGCGGAGTATTCGGCCAGGAAGGCGTTCCAGATTTTGTCGGCGCTCTTGGCGCCTACGCCGGGCAAGAGGCGGACGATGCGCTTGAACGCCGTTTCGTCGCGCGGGTTGGCGATGAATTTCAAATAGGCGGCGATGTCTTTGACATGCGCCTGTTCGAAGAAGCGGATGCCGCTGGTGATGCTGAAGGGAATTTGCCGCTTGGTCAGCTCCATTTGAAGTTCCAGTGCGTGAAAATGCGACCGGTAGAGCACGGCTATCTTGTCCAACGGACGGCCTTCCTCGCGCAATTCCAGGATGCGCTGGGCCACGAAGGCGGCCTGCACGGCGCCGTCGCCGCACGCCACCAGGGCCGGCTTGGCCCCGGAAGGGCGCGAGGCGGCCAGTTGCTTGGGAAACTGCTGGATATTGGCGGCAATGGCGGCATTGGCCAGACGGAGGATTTCCGGCGTGCTGCGATAATTGGTTTCGATGCGATAGACGGCGGCCTTGGGATGGCGTTCGGGAAACTTGACGATGTTCTGGAAATGCGCGCCGCGCCAGGAATAAATGCTTTGCGAATCATCCCCCACGACCATGATGTTGCCGTGCGTGGCGGCCAGCAAATCGAGCAGCGCCCCCTGGATTTTGTTGGTGTCCTGGTATTCATCGACCAGGAGGAACTGGAAGCGGCGCTGTTGCTCCTGGCGCACTTCGGGGTGTTCCCGCAACAACCGGAGCCAGAGCGCCAGCAAATCGTCGAAGTCCATCGCGTTGGCGGCCTTTTTCCGAGCCTGATAGCCTGCCTGCGCCTTGGCGATTTGCGGGGCCACGGAGAGGAAATAGTCGAATTGCTCCTTGAGCACGACCTCCACCGGCAGATCCCTGTTGGTCGCGAGGGAAATGATGTCGCCCAGTACGTCGGGTTTGGGAAAATGCTCGGTTTTGAGATTCACTTTCATGTCGTCCAGGCAGGCCCGCAGCAAATCCTTGGAGTCCTCGCGGTCCAGAATGGAAAAGTCCGCCTCGTAACCCAGGAGACGGGCGTGGCGGCGCAAAATGCGGGCGCCGATGGAATGAAAAGTGCCGCCCCACAGTCCCGTCACTTCCCCGCCCAGCAAGTGTGTGACACGCTCCATCATTTCCTTGGCCGCCTTGTTGGTGAAGGTCAGCAGCAGAATGGATTCCGGCGGGATGCCTTGCTCCAGAAGGTAGGCGACGCGGTAAGTCAGGGTGCGAGTCTTGCCGGAGCCGGCGCCGGCGATGATCAAGGCCGGGCCGGGCGGAGCGGTCACGGCGGCATGCTGCTGCTCGTTCAACTCCTTCGCGTAATCAATCCGCAGATGGAGTGGCGGGCGGAAGGGCTGTAAGACATATTCGCGCGGCATGTCAAAACTTCACTTCAGCCCGCGCGGCCAAATCACGCCGCAGCCGCGCGATGTTGGACTCGATGCGGTCGAGGTAGCCATTGGGGCCGTCGGGATAGGGGTCGTTGAGAAAGCGATAGAGGCCCTGGAATTCGCGATCGAGCTTGTTGCGCACGTAATTCTCCCAGAACAGGGGCGTCTTCTGCATCAGGTCCTCCGCGCTGCTGAAGATGCCGCCCGCGCTCATTTTGCCCTCCGGGCTGTGGCGGGCGGCTTCGGCCAACTCGGAATAAAGGACCGGCAACTTATCCACGTAATCGGCGGCCGCCATTTGCCCCAGCAGATCGGACGTGCCGAGCGCGAAGCCGGCGATGCGTTCCGATGGACTCTGAAATTGCACGCTCGCCAGCATGACGTTGACGCCGGTGCAGTGGATCATGTTTTGCACCGCCAAAATTTCTTCGATGGGGAAATCCTTGCCCAGCATGAATTCGCCGGCGAATTCGATGCTGCGATTGACATGGGTCAGGGTGTATTTGGCGCCGGTGCCTTCAGTATCGCCCCGTTTTTTCAGATAGCCCGTGTCGTGCGCCAGTATGGCCAGCAGGCCCAATTCCACCTTCCGTTGTGTCAAGCGCGGCTCGGCTTGCTGGCGATGCCGGCCGCGCAGCAATCGCGCCATGCACAGAATGCCCTGCAAGGTGTGTTCCAGGTCATGATAATGCGCGTCCACCGCCTGATAATCGGGGTAATGGCCGGAAAACCAGGACACCGCCCAGCCGAAGATGTCCGTCACGAACTTGCGGTCTCCGTGCGGGAACATCTCAGCGCAAGCCGCCTGCACTTCACCTTCCACGGACAAGGGGTCGCGCGTGTTCACCGTTTCCACCATGACTTGATGATGGTCTGACGCAGGCCCGCTTGCACGCTTTTTCTGCTTGGGCATCAGCCATAAAAGCTTTTCCGTCGGCATCAAGCCCTATATCATCCGGCCTCGGATAATGAGCGTCCGTTTAAAAACAACATGAAGCATACAACCGATAATCTAAAAGAAGCTTTCGCCGGGGAGAGCCAGGCCAGTCAAAAGTATTTAGCCTTTTCAAAAAAGGCCGAAAAGGAGGGCTTCCGAAATATCGCGGCCCTGTTCCGCACCGCCGCCGAAGCAGAGCGAATTCACGCGGAGGGACACCTCGCGGCTTCGGACGGAATCGGCTCCACCGCCGAAAACCTTGCCGCGGCAATCGAAGGCGAGACCTACGAATTCACGAAGATGTATCCACCCATGATCGAGCAGGCTAAAGCGGAGGGCCACAAAGCCAGGCGGATGTTCGACTACGCCGTCAAGGCCGAGGCAGTCCATGCCCAGCTTTACCAACTCGCTTTGGAAGCTGTGCGGAATGGAAAGGATTTGGCTGAGGCGCAAATCTATCTGTGTCCAGTTTGCGGCCACATCGAGTTCGGGACTCCTCCGGCAAGCTGCCCCATCTGCCAGGCCAAAGGTTCAAGTTATATCCAGGTACGGCAATAAACTCACGGCGGACCGTCCAGCGCTTCGATACGCGCTGTGGCGGGTCACGGAGAAGAAACCGGTGGAGTAATAGGTATCCAAACCTTGTATTCGCTGCCGCTGTTGCCGACATCGGCAAACGGTATCAGTCGAGTAATGGAAGGCTGCCCAGCGCTGCCGTTAATGCGGAAAACCTGCGCCCCAGGCCAGGTTTTGAGCCTGTCCGGCGCTGGTTCCGGCGTGACGGCGAGCGCGGCCAGGTCGGCGCTCGGCAAAGCGAAGGCTCCCAAATTCGGGAGTTGGTCGCCCAAGAGATCCGCCTCCGCCGCCAGCACCAGCGGACCATACAACACCGCGATCTTTCCTTTGTTGATATGGTCCCCGACAACGACCCGCGGCTCGAGTTTGAAGCGCAGTTCGATCTCGTCACCATCCTTCCAGGAACGCTGGAGCGCCAGATAGCCGTCCGGCCCGGGAGTCAGCGGCACGGGCTGGCCCTTGACTCGGACCGCAGGCGAATGGCACCAGGCAGGCATGCGCAATTTGACGGTGAATTTTTTCTTCCCGGTAAGACCCACCGCGATGCGAACTTGCTCATCCGCGGGATAGCGTGTTTGCGTGACCAGTGTCACGGGAGTGCGGTCATGAAGCCTCAGTTTCGCGGTTCCGCTATCATACAGGTTCACCACCACGCCGGAGGCGTCCGTGCTCACGGCAAAGGTGGGAATGAGCGCGACACCCCGCGGGCCGCTGGATAGGCAGCAATTGCCGTTCAACATCCGGCTGGTGAAGGGCTTCTTGCCTTCCATCTGCACGTAGTAGCCCCAACCCGAACCGTCGCATGTCTGTGCGCCGAATAATTGGTTCAAGACCACGTGCTCCAACTGCTCCGCGAATCGCGCTTTCCCCGTCAACCTTAGCAACTGGGCATTGAACTGCAGCCAGGTTACGGTGACACAGGTTTCGCCGACTTTGGCGACGTTGGGCAAATCGAAGTCCCCGTGGAAACGCTCCTCATAACTTGCCGCGCCGGTGATATAAAGCCGATGTTCCACGATGTCCTTCCAGGCGTTCAGGCAGGCCTCGAGAATTTTGGGGTCGCCCACGGTGCGGTAATACTCGAGGGCGCCGTTCAGGCAGGAAAGCATCTCATAAGCCTTGCCGTTGCCGACCTTATCAACCCGCTTGAGCGTGAGCAGTGTCGAGATGATTTTTGGGCCATTGGGTTGTTCCCAGGCGCGCATGATGTACTTGCAGAAGTCGAGATAGCGTTTTTCTCCGGTCAAACGGTAGAGCAAGACCATGGGTTCAAGCACGCTGGTGGGGGCCAGGCCAACGTGCGCGCCAGCCTTGATAATGTCGCGTTTGCCCGGCTCATCGCCAAAGGTGTTGCACAAAAGATCGCCCATGCGCCGGCAGGCGGACAGAGGCTCCATATTGCCGGTGTAGCGCATGTAGGTAATCAAACCGATGAGATTGTACTTGTGCGACCACACGTCCCATTCCGTCCAGCGGTCCTTATCCAGGTAGGTGCCGAGATAGCCGTCTTCCTTCTGGCATTTGATCAATTCCGATGCGGTGTAGTCCAGGGTCTGGCGCAACGCCGGGTCGCCCGAATAGACCCAGGCCAAAGTCGCTGCGTGCAGCCACTTGCCCACGTGTTCACCGTCGTACGTCTGGGCTGACGGGCGCTTGCGGAAGCCCGCCAGCAGGGGGTTCACGTCAAGCTTGGCCAGGCGGTTGGATTCGTTGGCATCAATGCGGGCGCCGAGCCAGCCGGTTAAATGCAGTTGGTCCGGTTCGGCAAAAGCCTGCCGATCCGCCACCGCGCAGACAACCTTGTCCGGCACGGGCGTGATCGCGGCTGGCAACGACCCCGAGGCCACGTTGAGGGCAATCAACAATCCGATTGGTAATCTCATTTCAGAATTGTAAACAAGTCGAAAGGCTAAAGTTAAGCAAAATAGGAAATTGAAAATCAATCGTCTTGCGCGGCTGCCGGATTTGTCTTACGATAGGCCCATGAAAAGTCTGACCATTCGATTGCCCGATGTTCTGGCCCGGCGGATTGAACAGGCGGCCCTTGTTCGCGGAGTCTCGAAATCGGACATTGTGAGGGAGAGTTTGGATCAGCCGGGACTTCCACCGCTTCAGGAAGGCGGCAGGCGCAATATCCTGGAGGAAAGTTGGGCGGTGGAGGTTCCCGCCCAGCCACGGCGATTTCGCTCGCCCCAAAAGCAAAAACTAGCGGACATCATCCGTGCCAAGAAATTGCATCGTTGACAGCGGCGCCTTGGCCGCGTTGCTGGACCCGCGGGAAGAGCACCATCGCTGGGCTGCGGAAGTTTTATGCCGGCAGCCAGAGCCGTGGTTCACCTGCGAGGCCGTGGTGTCGGAGACGCTCTTTCTCTTGCACGAACTCCACGCGCGCGCCTTGGACAAGTTGTTGCGCCAGAGACATCTACGGCTTGGCCTGAATCTGGCGGACGAGATGTTGGCGGTGCTCGATCTGCGCGCCGAAATACGCCGACGTGCCTATGAGTCTGGCCGATGCCTGCCTTGTGCGCATGAGCGAAACGCTGCCCGACCCCGTGGTGGTGACCACGGATGCCGATTTTAAAATCTACCGCCGCTACCGCCGGCAAGTTGTCCCTTGCCTGTTTCCCCGATTAGCATAAGGAATATAATGAAGAAAATTATCACTACAGTGCTTGTTGGAGCCATCTTGTTTGCGGGCGCATGCCGGCTGGTGGCGCTGGATGAGTTTCAGCAAAATGCCCGTCTGGGACACGGCGTGAATATCCTGGGCTGGGATGCCTTGTGGCGGGACCGGGCGCGGGGACAATTCAAGGATGTCAATTTCAAGCTGATCCGGGAGGCGGGTTTCAATCATGTCCGCGTCAATCTGCATCCGTTGCGCGACGGCAAACCGGACGCCAGCGGCAAATTAAGGGACGAATTTATCAAGACGATGGATTGGGCCGTGGATGGCGCGCTGGCCAACGGGTTGCTGGTCATTCTGGATTATCATGATGACTTGGCGATTTCTCCCGACCCCCAAGCCATGCGGAAAGAGTTTCTTGGCAGCTGGACGGCCATCGCGGAACACTGCAAGGACAGGCCCGACACGGTGCTGTTCGAGATTCTCAATGAGCCGGCGCCCAAGTTCACCGATGACTCGTGGAACGAATACTGGCGCGCCGCCCTGGCTGTCATCCGCAAGTCCAACCCCAACCGGACGATCATCGTCGGTCCTGCCAAGTGGAATGGCGTGGGCGAGTTGAATCACCTCCGATTGCCGGCGGAGGACCGGAATATCATTGCCACGGTGCATTACTACAATCCCTTTGAGTTCACGCACCAAGGGACTCCGTGGACGGAGCAAAAAGACAAGATCGGCGTGACCTGGACAGGGACCGAGAGCGAAAGGAAAGCCGTGGAGCAGGATTTTTCCAAGGTCGCCGACTGGGCCAGAGAAAAGCACCGCCCGATTTACGTCGGGGAATTTGGCTCCTACGAGAAGGGGGCCATGAGTTCGCGGGTTTGCTGGACGGCGGCTGTTGCGAGGGAAATTGAAAAGCGGGGCTGGAGTTGGGGCTACTGGCAGTTCGAGGACAATTTCGCGGTCTTTGACATCAAGACCCAGAAATGGGTCGAGCCGATCCGGGATGCGCTAATTCCACCGCCTAACGATCACAATTCATCAACCAAACCGTAACGATGGCGGGTTTCGGAGATGCATTGCTCGCGCAGCCAGTGCGTCAGTTCATGGCGGCCGTCGGACAAGAGAGGCGCGTCAATCCAATTCAGCCCCGCCGCGTAAGCGGAGCGGAGCAAGGCGTCCGAAGGCGGATTGACGGTGCGCAAAAACTCGGCTTCCGCCGCAAGGATCGGCAGACGCGCAGCCAGCGCTTCTTCGGACTCCTGCCCCCCTAGACTCACCTGCAAGCGGACGCCGCAGGTCTGCGCCGCCTTGCGCGCCAGGGACAGACTCCGCGTGTCGCCATCTTCTAATCGCAGCACGACACCCCGGCAAGGGACGTAACGGAAGACATTGCTTTCACAACCCAGAGCCGATGGATCATGAGGGCGGGAAAAGTGCTCCCGCCACCAATGCTCGTAGGTATCGGCCGCCGCGCTGGTTTCCTCAAAACGGGCAAACTGCGCCACGTAATTCGGCCCGCCCGCCTTGGCGCCTGGGCCGAAGCCGGAACGCTTCCAGCCGCCAAAAGGCTGCCGCTGCACGATAGCCCCGGTAATGGCGCGATTGATGTAGGCGTTTCCGGCCGCGACGCTCTCGCGCCAGCGGGCGATTTCCTCCTCGTCGAGCGAGTGCAAGCCTGCTGTCAAACCGAAATCGCTTTCGTTTTGAATCGCCATGGCCTCCTCCAGGCTCGTCGCGCGAACCAGGCCCAGCACCGGGCCGAAGCATTCCGTGCGATGGAACCAGGAGCCGCGTTGGACGCCCAGTTTTATTCCAGGCGACCACAGGCACGGATTGGCGCCAAGCTGGCGCGGACGCAGCAACCATTCCTCGCCATCATCCAGGGCGGTCAGCGCGCGCCGCAAATCTTCGCCGGGAGGACGGATCAGGGGTGTCACCACGCTGGCCGGGTCCGTTGCGGCCCCAACGGGCAAACCGGCGGTGGCGTCGAGCAACTGCGCGCGAAAGCCGGGGTCGTCGTAAACCTCCGCCTCAAGGATGGCCAGGCTGGCGGCGCTGCATTTCTGTCCCGCATGGCTGAAGGCGGATTTAACGAGGTCCTTGACGGCCAGGTCGCGGTCGGCCTGAGCGGTGATGATGATGCTGTTCTTGCCGCTGGTTTCCGCGAAGAGCCGCAATGAAGGCCGCCATTCCAAAAAAAGGCGGGCCGTCTGGCAAGCGCCCGTCAGCGCTACCGCAGCAATCCTTGGGTCGGTGATCAGAGCGCGGCCCGCCGCCGCCTCGTCGCACGGAAGAAAACAGAGGACCTCGCGCGGAATGCCGGCCCGCCATAGTTGCTGCGCCAAACGCCAGGCAGTGGCCGCCGTTTCCGGCGCCGGTTTGAGCACGACGGCATTGCCCGCCACGAGCGCGGCCAGGACGCCGTTGCAAGGGATCGCATAGGGAAAATTCCATGGTGGCGTGACTGCCACCACTCCCAGCGCCGACATGCGCAATTGCGGCTGGGGGCGGAATTCCGCGTAATAGCGGGCAAAATCAATTGCCTCGGAAACTTCCGTGTCCGCTTCCGCGGCGGCCTTCTTGCCGTCATGCGCCATGCAGGCAATGGTGTCGAAACGCCCCAGTTCCATGACCTCGGCGCATCGCCGCAGCAACTCGGCGCGATGCTTGATCCCGGCGGCTTCCCACGATGGTTGGGCCGCGCACAGCGGCTCCAGGGCGGCATTCAATTCCTGCGGCGCCGGCGTAGCGGAAGAAGACGGATGCCAGCGGAGAAGGGCCTCGGCCAGGGCAAAGCGATGGGACTGTTGAGACCAATCCGAGTCAGGGATGTTTGTAAAATGATCGGCTGGGCGGGGCAGCGCGCCGGCCCGGCGCGGCTCGGAGGCAACGGCGCCGCGAAGGTCCCAACTGGCGGCGAAACGGGCGCGCTGGCGTTGCCAGGACTCGCTTTGTGGCGTCAAGTCGAATACATCGCGCAGGAAATTTTCCGGCGTGGTGTTTTCGTCCAGGCGGCGAAGCAGGTAAGTGAGCGCGCTGTTGAAGTTGGCGCGATGGACCACTGGCGCATACAGCACCAGCTCTCCCGCCGCCTGCTGCACGGCCCGGGCTTGATGGGGAGCCATGCCTTCGAGCATTTCAAAGGAAACCAGCGCGCCAAGCCGCCGGTCCTGGCGCAGCGTCAGGCCCAGCGCGATGTCAAACAGGTTGTGGCTCCCCACCGCCAGGTTCACCGCGTGGGCGCGCCGCCCGTGGCAGGCGAAATCGAGCATCCGGCAGAAATTCGCGTCCGTCTCCGCCTTGCTCAGGTAGGGCGCGCGCGGCCAGCCGTGCCATTCGGCCTCGACGGATTCCATGGCCATGTTGGCGCCTTTGACCAGCCGCACTTTGATGGGAGCGCCGCCGGCCGCGACGCGGTGCAAGGCCCAAGCTGTCAAGTCGTGCAATGCCGTCCAACTGTCCGGCAGGTAGGCTTGCAACACGATGCCCGCGCGCAATGGGCGGAATGCCGGCTCGCCCAGGACGCGTTCAAAGGCCTCCAGCGTCAGGTGCAGGTCGCGATATTCCTCCATGTCCAGGTTGACGAATTTGCGGCCCGGCAGCGCGGCGCGATAAAGACGGCGCAGACGATCCGAAACGGAGGCCAGCGTTCCCTCCCAATCCAACAGGTTTATTTGACTTGCAATGGAGGAAAGTTTGACGGATATGGCCCCCACGCGCGGATCATTGAGCAAGCCGAGCATGGCTTCCAAACGTCCGCCCGCCTCGCGTTCGCCCAAAACGGCCTCGCCCAATTGGTTGATGATTACCCCCGTGCCAGTGGCCCGGCGGGCGGCCAGATAGCTTTGCAGGGACGCCGGTTCGGCCGGCAGAATGACGCGCGCGGTGTCACGGCGCAATCGCGCGGCCACGGCCAGCATGGCCAGGGACGGAGCGAAGCGCGAAACCGCCGCGCCCAAACGCAGCAGACGCCGTTGTCCTGGCGTCAGATAGGCGGGCGCGCCAAATTTATTCAGCAGCGCGCGAAAACGCTTCGCCTGACGCCGCGCCAGCCGGCTGCGAAAAACCTGGTCCACCATTTGCAGGGTGAAAGCCCGGCCCCGGGAATCGTTGAGCATCCGCCCCACTCGGGCCGAGTCGGCGCGTTCCCGCGCGGACTGTGCTGCCAGGGCCGCTTTCAGCAACTCCACCGCCAAAGCGGAGGCGCGTTCCGGGACATTGTCACCCATCGCTCCAATATACAGCAGGGGGCGCGAGCGCGCCAAAATCGGATGTTTGACTTCAGACTGCGGCTGGTTTGGTTGCGCGCATATCGGTGTTCTCCCCGGGCGGCTGCGGCACGTTGCTCGAAGGCTGCCACAGCACTTCGTAAATGCGGACGGCGGTGCGGAATCCTTTGACCGTGCGCGGCGCCCATTCCAGGCATAAGGCGGCTAGCTTGGGATCGTCCCGCAGCAGGGCGGCAAAGGTCGCCTCGCCAATCAGGATGCGGCCATGCCCGGAAACGCCCTCCAGTCGGCTGGCCAGATTGACCTCGCGCCCGAAGGCCGTGTAGTTGAGCAGATGGGTTTCCGAACCCATGAAACCAACAATGGCCACGCCGGTATTGATTCCGGTGCCCATCGAGAGCACCGGCAACGGGGACAGCAACGGCAGGCGTTTGCTCGCGCGCTCGGCGTTTTGCTCCTGGCGCCGCCTATTTTCTTTCTGGCGCTCCCAATTCAGTTTGGAAATGGCGCGTTGGGCTTCGATGGCCGCCTGCACCGCATCCAAGGCGTGATGCGGATTGGGCAGCGGAGCGCCCCAGAAGGCCATGACACAATCGCCAATATACTTGTCCAGCAGCCCCTTGTGGCTTTTGACGATGTCGGCGGTAAGGCTCAGGTAAGTGCTGACCGTGTCCAGGGTTTCTTTGGCTTGGGCGTCGAAATAGGCTTCGGCTGCGGCCCCCGTGAGGTGGTGCTTCTGGACGTATTCGGCGGCTTGCTCCTGGGTGAGGTCGGTCAACTCGGTGAATCCCCGCACGTCGGCGAAATAGATGGTGATCTCGCGGCGCTGGCCACCGACCCGGATCCTTTCCTCCTTCACCACTTCGTTGACCACGTCCGGCGAAAGCACGCGCGAAAAGAGCTGTTTGAGCATTTTCTTTTGTGATTGCTCGAAACGCACCCGCTGCACCAGCGCCGAGGTGTGGGTGATAAACCCGGCGCAGAACATCGGCAAAACAATCGGCACCCATAAGCGCCATTCCAAATAAAGCGCCGCGCAAAGAGCCAGGTAGAAAGCCGTCAAGGCTAGCATCAGCAGGGTGCCATTATAGACCCGTTCCACCACCCAGGTGATCCAGGCCGAGAGGCCGCCCACGAGGACGATCAGCAGCAGGTTCACCGCCAGCGGGGTCGCCCGCACGAAGCGCCCGCTCAGGACGGACTGGGCGACGTTTAAATGTTTATTGACAAGAAAGGTGCGGTTCTCCAGCGGCGTGGCTCCGGCATCCGCCAAATCGTTGCCGGTCGCGGTCGAGCCGATGACGACCAGTTTGTCTTTCCAGAAGTCGGCCACCCGCGCCCCGTGCTTGCGCTCCATCTGCGCCGCCAACAGCCACTCGAACGCTCCGCGCTGCACCCGGGCATCGTTTTGCGTCAGGGACCAATCGACATAGAAGTAACCCTGGTCGTCCACCGGAATGGAGCGTGTCAGGCCATTGGGGCCACGCAGGACGATCCGGCCCGGTTCAAATTCGGGCTGGTCCAAGTCGAGTTTCAACTCCGATGCCGCCAGGAGGATGCCCATGCTCCAAGCCCGGAAGTAATGCCACGGGACGATTTTGTCGGGGTATCCAGGCGGCACCGTGTTCAGGAGGTTGGTGGCGGCGATTCGGCCATCATCGTCGGTGGGAAATCGAGTCGCTTCCCCGTTAAGCTGGCTGATGAATGTGATGGTGTGGTGCGTCCGGTCGTCGATCGTTTTGGCAAGATTCCAGGCCAACTGCGCCGCCGCCTGCAAGATGACGGGGTCCCAGACCCGGTAGTCCTGGCAGGCGCGGTCCCGTCGCAGGACGCCATCTGAATCGCGCTCCACGGAAATGTTGGCCACCTTCCAGGCGTTAGTGCGAAACTTTGCATGCGGCATCACATCGGAGTCGGCCGCCAGGATGACGTTGCCCGAAGTCTGGAGTTGCGCGGCAAAAACATCGTCCGGTGCGGCAAAGGAACCATCGGGCAGGGTCACCAGCGGATGATCGTTGCGCATGTCGGCGAAAAGAACGTCAAAGGCCACCGCTTTGGCCCCTTCCAGCGTGAGTTCCTTCAAACCTGTCGCATACACGTCGCGCGGCCAATACAGCCCGTAGTCGAAGCCCAACCGCCCGTTTTTCACCTCATAGATGGTGTTGTCGCTGATTTCCACCAGGCCAAGACGGGTAGTCTCGTTCGCGGCCGCGTGGCGGAAACGGTGGGCCAGCCGCGCGCGCCCATCAAAGGTCATCAATTCCAGGCGATGCAGGGCGGGGAGATGCGCGATTTCCAGCAAGCATACGCCCAGAATGACTGGCGCTGCGATCAAGAGCGTCGGCGATTTGAGAAAACTCAGGCGCACGGCCCTCAGCTAAACAAAAAACCCGGAGCAACACAAGTTACTCCGGGTTTTGAAAGCTGAAACAGTGCCGACTTAAAAAGGATGACCTGGATGAATCGGGTGCGGAATTGGTCCGTGAGGTGAACTGGGCTGCTGTCCGGGCGGGCCAACGGGGAACACCGGGAATATCGGGTGAAATGGGCCAGGCCCGTGGAATGAAGGAGGAAAGATTCCGTTGACCAGCTCGCTGATTTCGTTCAGACAATTATTGAGGTATTGAAGGGGCGTTGGACGGACCGGGCCGTCACCCGGCGTCCAAGACTGGCCGTCGGTCAACGTTTCAGTTTGAATGCTGCCGTCAACGGGCGCCGACACAATGACCTGGCCTGCCACGCTGGTAAAGGTTGACATGTAGCGGCCGTCGGGCAATTGAACTACCACGATTCCCCAATCCGTGCCGCGAATTCCGGCCACGCCGTGCGGGGTCTTGATCTCGTAGGTGGAATTGGCCGAGACCTTTTTGACTTGGCCCAAGAGGGAGCCAACTCGCAGATCGAGCATCGTCTCAGTGTCGCCTTCCCGATCGGAGCCGATGCGGCTCATGGTGGGAATGGCCACGGTGGTATTCTCTTGCACGCGCAACGCGGACGAAACGCCATTGACGCTTAGAAAGACGTAAGAATTCGGGCCGGTGGTAATTAGAGTGCCCGGATCCAACTCCATGTTCACCTTTAGCGGATTCGAGGATCCTGCAACAGTATAAGTTGCGGTCCCGTTAACGGATCGGACAATGGCCTTGCCTTGAATCTTGCCAGGCTGCTCCGATTTGAGCGAGACGACGCCGACCAGCATCAGCACCACTAAACAAGCCGCCAATGTTTGCAATCTTTTCATAAAATCATGATTCTATATGCATTTGCAAAGCCAAGACTACAGTTCCAGGGATTTTTGTCAATCCCATAACACACAATATTTCACTTATTTTTTCGCTCCAAAAACCGGCCCGCCAAATCCGCCCATGGAATTGTCTCAATATGCTGGCGCTTAACCAGATACAGCATAACTTCAAATGTCGATAAACCCAAGGCAAATTCCTCCGGCGCGCGCCCTTCCGACTAAAATCGCCGCCCGGGGCGCAACAAAAGCCCTTCGCAAAGCGCAAGAGAAGACGCCCACACCATGAATGCGGCGCTCGGTTAAGTTTATTTTATAACGGCTCCGGGGACGCGACCGGAGCTGCCGGCTGTTCCGGCTGGCAGGCCTCGATCACGTTGGGCCGCGTCATAAAGATCAGCAGCAGCACAGGGAAGGCCAAGCTGAACAATATTCCGAACACCACAAAAACGATGCCGAACCTTTCCATGAAAGCCGCCGCCGGCCCCGACACTTGCTCCATCATCCGTTTGGTGAACGGCCAGGTGAGAACGCTCACGAACAGCACAAGAATGATGTCGATCATGGCATAGACGATCAACCCCATGCGCGCCCAGTTCTTCAACAGCAGCAATCCGATGCCAAAAGTCAGCAGCGCCAGGCCGAGAACCACGCCCGCCCACGCGTTAAAGTTCATCAATGCGGCGTAGGCCGGATCGGATTTCAGCGCCTCCATGCCGGAATTGGCCGGCAGCTTCATGTGCGACATGGCTATCAGCATCAGTGGCCCGGACAATTTTAACAGACCAAAACCGATGCTGAGAATCCCGAAGATCAAAGTGGACATTGGACGTTGCCGCATAAGTTTCCTTTTCGTTGATTAACGTTCCGAAACTGCTTTCGCGCCCATCATTGCCTTTAACCGCCCGCGCGACAAGCCCAAATTAACGCTTGACAATTTTTGCTTATGTCATACTGTCATAGGACAGTTAGCAATGATGTATCAGGTCGATTTCAAATCCGGCAAACCGGTTTATCTCCAACTGGTCGATCAGGTCCGCTATGCCGCTGCTTCCGGGGCCTTGCGTCCGGGAGAAACGCTGCCCGCCATCCGCGCCATGGCACAGGCACTGCGCGTCAATCGCAATACCGTCGCCAAGGCCTACGCCGAGCTGGAAAGCCTGGGCATCATCGACAGCATCGCCGGGAAAGGCTGCTTTCTCAAAGAGAACGTCAGCCCGCTATCCAAAGAGGTTCGCCACAAGCTGCTGCTGGCCAGAATTGACGAAGCGGTCGTCACCGCGCACCAAATGCAGGTCGGCTCCGATGTGTTGAGGGGAATGGTTGAGGAACGAATCCGCTTCTTCGACCGCAAAAAGGCTGCCGCCCAACCCGAAGAAAAAAAGGAACAAACCCGAACCCCGACAAGCCTGTCCTCGACATCGCCAGCCTCCGCCGACGCCAAGGAAAGTTGGACGCTGTTAACGGATTGAGCCTAAGCGCTCAACCGTTTTTTGATTTCCCGGCATGTCCCGGCGATGTCGGGGGCGTTGAGGATCGCGGAGACGGCGCAGATCCTTTTTGCGCCGGCGGCGATGACTTGGTCCATGTTGGCCAGGTTGATGCCGCCTATGGCAAACCACGGAATCGTGATGTGGCTCGCAGCCCAGCGGACGTATTCCAACGTGACGGGCTTGGCCCCTGGTTTGGTGCCGGTCGCGTAAACGGGGCCGATGGCGATATAGGCCGGCCCCGCCGCCAACGCCCTCATAGCCTGCTCCGGGGCGTGGGTGCTCAAACCTATCGAGGGCGCCGAAGGCGCGGAGGTCAATTCGGCGACACGGGTGAAACCGGCGCCGAAAAAATCCTCCTGTCCCAGGTGGCACAACTCCGCGCCCAACTCCCGCGCGAGGTCATGATGATCGTTGATAACCAGTCCCACGCCGGCTTCGCGCAAAATCGGCAGAATGGCAGCGGCCATGCGGCGGATGTCGTCAGGAGCGGAATTTTTGGCGCGCAGTTGGATCAGGTCCGAGCCGCCCAGACAAAGCTGGCGCGCCACTTCGGCGGCGTCGCGTCCGCGCAGATAGGCGGTGTCGATGAAGCTGTAAAGGCGGCACTGCGCGAGCGGTTTCATGGAACCCAGGCCTGACGGCTATTCGATCAATTCCCGCCGCGCCCCGCCGAGCAGTTCCTCCAGAAAAAGGGTCGAATAAACCCCGCGCCGAAAATTCGGATCCTGCAGGATCGCCTGCTCGAAGGCGATGGTGGTCTTGACGCCGGTAATCATGTATTCCGACAGCGACCGGCTCATTTTATCCATCGCCTCCTTGCGGTCTTTGCCCAAGGTGATGAGCTTGCCGATCATGGAGTCGTAGTTGGACGGGATGGTGTAGCCGGCATAAACATGGCTGTCCACGCGCGTGCCGCGGCCGCCGGGCGCATAATACATCTCGATCCGGCCGGGGGAGGGGCGGAAATCGTCGAACGGGTCCTCGGCGTTGATGCGGCATTCGATGGCGTGGCCGCGCAGATGAATGTCGCTTTGCGACAAACGCAACGGCTCGCCCATGGCCACGGCAATTTGCAATTTAACCAAGTCGAGGCCGGTGATTTCCTCGGTGATGGGGTGTTCGACCTGAATGCGCTTGTTGACTTCCAGAAAATAGAAATGCCCCTGGTCATCGACCAGGAATTCGACGGTGCCGGCATTGGTGTAATGGGCGGCCTCGGCGATGCGGATGGCGGCCTTGCCCATCTTCTTGCGCAAATCTTTGAACTTGCCCTCGATGAGCGGGGAAGGCGTCTCCTCGATGAGCTTCTGATTGCGCCGTTGCACGGAACAATCGCGTTCGCCCAAATGGATGATGGTGCCGCGGTTGTCGCCGAAAATTTGAAATTCGATGTGATGGCAGTTTTCGATGAATTTCTCGATATAGACACTCGAATTGCCGAAGGACTTCTCCGCCTCGCTGCGGGCGGTGTGATAGCCTTTGACCAGCGAGACGTCATTGTGGGCCGCGCGCATTCCGCGTCCGCCGCCTCCGGCGATGGCCTTGATCATGACGGGGTAGCCAATGCGCTTGGCCACGGCCAAGGCCTCCTGCTCGTTCTCGACCGGGCCTTCGGAGCCGGGGGGAGTCGGCACGCCGGCCTTGCGAGCCAGCACCCGGCTGGAGGCTTTGTCCTCCAAGGCATTCATGGCGCGCGAGCTTGGGCCGATGAAACGGATATTGCAGCTCTCGCACACGTCGGCGAAATGGGCGTTCTCCGACAAAAAGCCATAGCCCGGATGAATGGCATCGACATCAGCGATTTCGGCGGCGCTGATGACGCGGTCGATCCGCATGTAGCTTTCGCTGCTGGCGGCCTTGCCAATGCAGATGGCCTCGTCGGCCAACTGGACATGCATGGAATTGGCATCGACCTCCGAATAGACGGCGACGGTGCGAATGTTCAACTCCTTGCAGGCGCGGATGATGCGCACGGCAATTTCGCCACGATTGGCAATCAGGATTTTCTCGAACATGGTCCTTGAATCCCAAACCCTCAGGTTGGCCGAATACGGAATAAAGGCTGGCCAAATTCGACAGGTTTGGCGTTTTCGACCAAAATATGAGTAACGACGCCTTTGATCTCCGCCTTGATCTCGTTCATGACTTTCATGGCTTCGATCAGGCAAACGACCGTATCTGGATTAACCTCAGTCCCGATTTCCACGTAATCGGCCGCATCCGGCGACGGAGCACGGTAAAAAGTGCCGATCATGGGCGATTTGATCTCAGACAGGGACGGCGCGGTTGGCAACGCACCCGCAGTGCCGCCAGGCGCCGCAGGCAAGCCGGTGGCCCCGGCCAGCGGCAACGGCCCCGGAGCACCCGCCGGGGATGAATCCTCGACCGCATTCACAGGCCCGGCAATACCGCGCTTGAGTTTGATTTTGAAATCCTGCCGTTCCATCTCGAATTCCGACAGGCCATTTTTTCGCATCAAGTCAATGATGGCTTTTATGTCTTTTAGATCCACATTACCTCCGTCGAGGGGACAAAAATTCTTCTGTTATAGTTATTGCAGATGCTCATTGATCAAAAAAACGATAGTCGAATTGACCCAGGTTCAATCATTTAATCTAAATGATGCGCCCACACTTACAGGTTCAGAAAAGAACGTCAAGTGCTAATTTTTTCGGGCAAAATCACTGAAATCGACCAGAACCTGCGCATTGAGCATAAAATACTCAGTGTTGCGCTTACGTTATCGTTATTGTTCGCGCTGCAAAAGCCATCCGCACAGAAAAAACAGCGGCCAAGCCAAACCTGGAACATAGAGATGGAAATCCACCATGCTATGCGCAAACACTCCGGCAATGCCTAGCCAGAGCGAGAAATTGAGCCAATCCAGCGACTTTGCGGTTATACTATAACGATACAGGACGCATAATAGCGTGGCAACCATTCCGGCGTAAGTTATCAGTCCGAAAACCCCCGAATCCGACGCCTGTTCCAAATAATCGTTATGGCACAAGCGGGCCATTTCGTCGGCAGGACGTTTGATTTGCGCGTAAGGAATCTGAAATGTTCCCGGTCCCGTACCCAACCATGGGTGCTGATGAATCACGACCAGAGCGGCGCGCCAATAACCGAAACGCGCCCCAACGCTATTTCGTTCCTTCTGGAAAAAGCCGGTGTATTTCCAAGCGAACCCGGCCACCCCAACGATGAGCACCCCGTGAATCAGCCAGCGCCGCCATCGCAACGGCAACGCCGAATGGCCCAATGCGGCGAGGCCCACCACCAGAGCCACCAACCAGCCAGCTTTGGAACCGGACCAATAAAGACAACCCATGCCGCATCCCCCCAAAATCAAAACGAATAGAACCCGGATCCAGGCTCGAACCTTGGGGGTCAGACGCCACATAAAGACCAGGGTCAGCGGCAACATGAGCACAATCGCGCCCGCCAGCGAATTGGGATAGCCGCCGAAGGTGCCAAAAATGCGATTGCTGGCAATCCTCTTCTGAAACTCAGGGTCCGTGAGCCATTTCGGGTCCGCGCCCAAGAGTTGGGGCGATTCGGTCAGCATTTTTCGGGTAGCTTCAAACCCCCCGAAGTGCTGTTCCAACCCGACCCGCATGACCCAGCACAAGGCCAACCCCATTCCCGCCCAAAGTGGCCAGGGGTCGGACATCCCTTTCCTGGCGAAATATCCCAGGTAAAAGAGGCCGGCGCACACGGCAAAGTGCGTCAGTGTTATTTTCGTCAGCGCCGGGCTTACGGTTTGTGTGGCGGCAACAAACTCCCATCCCAGCCAGACCGACGGCAGCATCAAGGCCCAATGGAGTTTAAGCCGGTTCCATCGGACAGCCCACAGCCCCGCCAGCGCCAGCGGCAGAAACAGCCATGCGCCCCAATGCGGCGGCCACGATGCAGAGACCGCTGATGCCATGTCGTGGGGAGTTTCAATATAGCGGTCCAAAATGATCGGGCTGCCAAATTTGATGATGCTGATAAAAAGAAACAACCCGGCCATCACGGCGAAGACTGGCGAATTGGCGGCCGCAGCTTCGGGCGCGGTTGTTTGTTTCTTTGGCATAAACCTCGTGACACTATCCGCTCTTCCCGCCGTTCTCCAATGGAAAGTTCCAAAGATTTGGCCGGAAAGGAACGCTTGGAGCACACTTATCGCCCCCGGCCACGCCGATTCCACCGTTGACCTAGTGGACTAACTGGACTAACCTGTTTGCCATGAAAACGGTGAACGTTCACGAGGCGAAAACCAACTTTTCCAGCCTGCTGGCCAAGCTGGAAAAGGACAGCGAATCCATTGTCATCTGCCGCAATGGGGTGCCGGTGGCCGACCTTGTGCCACATCGCCGCACAAACCGGATCAAGGCGCACCCTTCATTGAGCAGAATTAGGATCGAGTATGATCCGCTCGAACCGCTTTCCGCGGACGAATGGCCGGAGGCGGCGCGATGATTCTGGACACTTGCGCCCTGCTCTGGCTCGCCAGCGGCGATAAAAAACTGAGCCGCTCCGCGCTCAAACAAATAAACGAGGCGCCGGCGGTTTATGTCTCAGCCATCAGCGGTTTTGAAATCGCCATCAAAGTGGCCAACGGCAAGCTCAAGCTGCCCATTCCGCCGCAAGAGTGGTTTGACAACATTGTCGAGCATCATGGCTTGGCTGTGCTCCCGCTGGAATTAAACGTCTGCATCGCCGCCGCCCAACTACCGCCGATCCACGACGACCCATGCGACCGATTTATCATCGCCACTGCCAAAATGAATGACCTTGCCGTTGTCACGGCGGATGAACGGTTCAAAAAATACGGTTTAGCAGTGGTGAGTTAAATGAGGGCCGCCCGATTGATGAACAAGCCAAAACGACTCTTATGTCCCATCATTTTCCATTTTCGTATCGAATCGCTTTGCTGCTGGGACTGATGCTGGTGGTGTCCTTGGTGGATTTGTTTCGGAACGGCGCCCGGGCGCAGAAGTTTCGCGAATATGGTTTTATCATCATCACCGGCGCGGTTGGAGCCGTGGTCGGTTTTGCCAATGATTTGATTACTTCCTCGATTTCGCCGGAGTATTTCATTTTGGGCAAAGGTCTGGAGGCCGGCCCGGATTTGCGATTGCAAGCGGGCCTGCTCGGACTGCGGGTTGGGTTCTCCGCCGGAGTCATTGGAGGGGCCGTGTGCCTGTATGCCAGCCGGAGAAAATCAGCCTATCCGCCAGTGAAATGTTCCCGCCTGCTGCGAATGCTTTGGCTGCCTGTCACGGCCGCGGTTCTCTGCGGCATCGCCTTTCCGCTGGCGTTCGCCAAATTTGATCCCGCCCGTTTCTCCGCGCAATTGCACACCATGCTTGACTCCGAAGCAATCAGCCGATTCCGCCAAGTCTGGTGGATTCATATCGGATTGTATGCGGGCATGGCGGCTGGTCTTGCGGCCATGCTCCTGCGCGCGGCCAAAGAAAGGAAAAACCCGGCGGCTGCAATTTCGCTGGATTAAGTCGCTTTCGAAACGGTTTCATTCTGCCGCCGCCAGTGCTCCCAGGCGCTTTCCACCTCGCCAGTCTGCGAAGGCCAATTGTGCAGGGTCGCTGGATCGAAATCGGCGCCGTTAGGCCACACCAGCGTGTGAACCTCGGCATCCAGCATGACCTGTTCAAACAGGTGCAAGTCGCGCAACGGCCCATAAAGCTCGCCCTTGAAGATGGGGCTGAAATCAATTTCCCTGAAAGTGCCGTCGTCAAAGCCAACATTCAAAGTATAAGGCCCCACTATGGCAAACGACTTCACTTTGAAAACAGCGTGCTTCATAACGATGTTACTGCAGCGGCGAAATGGGCTGTGGCCGGCGTCCTTGCTGCAGCAATCGCCAGTCTTCCATTAGTTCTTCTCGATGCATTTCGGCCCACGCTTCCACAAGACGCTGCTGTCGGAGTGGAAGCGACCCCGAAATCAATTCGACGGGATCCAAACCGTAAACTGCCACCGCTTCCTGATAGTAGGCGTGGAGATGCGGGTGATGATGTGGTGCGAATGGCTCCGCATACATCCGAATAATAATCCCAAAAAACCTCGAAAGCTCCGGCATTCATGGCTGAATCTAAGACGAACCGGCACCGCTTGCAAGCGGCCTCTGCACGACGACTGCTAATTGGGTGCAGGACAGAATCGTTACCATGCTTGGCTGTTCTCAGGCAGCTATGGGCAGGGGTTTGCGATATTGCTCCCAGAACAGCGCAAGTTGGCGGTTTTCCAGCAGTGCGCGAATGTCTAGGACGTTTTTCGCACCCCTGACTCCCCAGAACATGCCCGACTGCTTCAGTCTCAGACCGATGACGGTTTTGCAGCCAGCTTCGATGACGCCAGAGCCAATGAACAGGCCTCGCGCCAGATACTCGGCATAACGCATCCTGTTGGTGTTGCTTTCGAAGTAAGCGATCTGCTTGAGGGCAGCCTCTCGCCGCAGGCCCCGGCGAGGCAGTGCCTGGCGTGCCTCCCGCAGGACGATCTCCAACCCGTCGGGTTGTTCTTTAAGAGCCTTGGCCCATAGCTCCCACTGAGTTTTGGAGGTGTCGGTTTTTTCCCCGAAGAGCGCTTCGGCCAGCAACTCCAAGTGCTCGGCAGCGTGAAAGAAGTCCAGGATGAAGACGGCCATGGGAAAGTTGACCCGCGCCAATTCCCACACCCAGGCGGCCCCGTCGCCTAGAAAAACAACCAGCTTGGCCAGCGCCAGTCCCCGCCGGAACGCTTCGGCGCGCAGCAAGCTGCCAAACTCCGCAGCCGGTTCCAGTGTGGCGACATAAGAAGTGCTCTCGGGGTCTCGCACCGGTTTACCCTCTTCATCTTCCTTGGTCTGGGTGAAGACACAGCCCAGCTTCACCTCTCGCGTTTTGGCGGATTGATCCTCTTGCTTGCCTTTGCGCCCCTGCGTTTCCTCTGGCCGCACGGGAATGCCCGTGCCGTCCCCTTCGACGTAGAACGCTTGGCCGGGTGGCGGCAGGCACAGTGGAGAATTGGGCCGGGGCCATTGGGCCATCTGCGGCCCCAGTCGGTTGACCATGCGCTGGATCCGCCGGCCATTGACCGTCAAGCCGCTGTACTCATTGAGGCTGGCGGCGGCGGCCTCGTAATGCTCGACCGCCCCGGCCCGGCACATGAGCCGCGCTAAAGCGGGCGTGCAACCTTCCACAATCCCAAGCGCCTCGTCCAGTGGAGCACGGCCGCCGCCTTGGCCATCGGTGTAATAGTTGCGCCGCACACACAGCGGGCCAAACAAGGTGTCCACCGTCGTAGGCCGGGCCGCATAACACTTTTCCCCAGGCTCTGCCTGGTCGCGCTCCAACCGCCAATTGGCATCGTTGAACAACTCTTCCAAGGCGCGCCGTCCGTCTTGCCGCAGAGCTTCGCGCAGCCCCAACTCCAGCCACTGCGGGGCCAGGCTTCCTTCGGTCGCCAGGCGCGCTTTGGCTAGGGCGATGAAGGCCTCGACTTCCGAGGCAGTTTCCTGGCGGATCGACGTTTGGAGTTTTTTTTTGCATCGGTGGCGGGCCCCGTGGCGCGGGTGTGCTGCACTGTCAACTCAATGCATTGCCGGGCCAGTTGCTCAAACCGCTGGCGGCTTTCCACCGCCTGGCGCAGCCGCTCGGCGCGAGGGCCGGCCACCCGTTGGGAGTGGTTCTTGCCGTCCTGCCACACCTGATACTTGTAGTAGGGGCCCAGAGAGTGGCTGGGATCGGCCCCCGGTCGGAACTCGGCTTTAAGGGAGCCGTACTCCATTTGGTCGATCTGGGCCATTCTCTGGAGAATCACCTGACGCTGCTCGATAAATTTGCTCATGAGCCAATTATTGTCTAGCGACTAGACATCTCCAAGCAAAAAATAAGGCGAAAATCAAAAAGGTAACGATTTAGTCCTGCGCCCCTGCTAATTGAATTGGCGACGGTAAGGTAGCTTTTGCCGTCGGCGGCGGGCAATTCAGTTGGTTACATTTTGTAACCAACTGTCCGTCACAACCGCAGCTTCAGCAAACCCACCTCCAAGGCCAGCGCCTCTTGCACGTTGGTATGAAGCTGGCGCTGCAAGCGGTCCATTTCCTCCAGATTGGACCGCGCCTCGGTTGGGGAAATCCGCTTGGCCACGGCCTGCGCTGCCGCCGCCAGGCTGGGAAACGAAAGCAGGTCCGCGCCCGCCGCCAGATTCTCCAGCCAGACGTCGCGCAACCACCAGTGCAAGACCCCGATCAAATCCGTCCGCTGCCGCCGGTACTCGGCCTCCACCGCGGCGGCCAATTCGTCCTCCAGTTTCTCCCGCATCTTCGGCTCCAGGTCATCGTATCGTTCCAGCGGGGAGCGGGCGCTGAGAGCTTTTTCGATTTCCTCGCGCTGCTCGGCCAGTTTCTTCATGATCAGCCCCAGCAGCCGGTAGCGCGCCATCAAACCGCCCGCGCCCGAAGCCGCCATGTTGGTGAACGCACCCAGCCATGCCGTGTGACTGGCCTCAAATTTCTTGCCCGAGTCCGCGAAGGTAAGCCGCAGACACCGGGAGAGGATGGTCTCGAGCAGCCGCTGGGGTTCAGTCGTCAACAGGATCAAGAGCGACTTGGGCGGAGGCTCCTCCAGCGTTTTGAGAAAGGCATTGGCCGCCTGCACGTTCAGACGGTCGGCCGCCACGATGACGCCTACTTTGAAGGCCGCCACCGTCGGTTTCAAATTCACCGTCTGCATCAGCTCGCGGATCACATCCATCGTAATGACCCGGGACTTGGATTCCGGCCGAAGCCAGGAGACATCGGGATGGTTATAATGCTCAATGCGGTGGCAACTGTCGCAATGGTCGCAGGCCTCGACCGGCATTCCATTGGCCGCGCGGCGCGAGGGCGAGAGGCAATTGACGGTTTTGGCCAGCGTTCGCGCCATGTCCTCCAATTCCCCCAGCGAACTGCCGATGAATAAATAGGCGTGCGCCAAACGGTCCCGTTCCAGGCTGCGTTGCAGCGCCTGGGCGACCCCGGCCTGTTCTGGAAAATCGGAAAACATCACTCGCGGCGGCGCGCCGTTGCTTCCACCCTCATTGCGGCTTCTGCGCCAATTGTTTCACGGCCAGCGGAATGCTCGAAAGCGGCCGGTCGTCCAGCGACAAATCGACCGAGTAAAGCCCCGCCCTGGAAAAGGTCAATTGCAGAATGTTGACCACCAGGTTGCGCGAAATAAAGGTGGCGTCGGAGGGGAACTCCACCGTCACCGGAATTTGCATGCTTTTCATGATCGGCTGTCCGTCTTCATCGACGAAACTCAGATTTAGAGTATGCCGCCCTTCCTCGTTGCGGTCAAACGCGATGCGAATGGCGATGGAACATTGGGGATGTTGCATGGGCATTTGCGCGGCATAAATGGTGTCGAAGGTGCCCAGCAGATTGAGTTTGCCGTTATAATCCGTCGCCGCGTCGCACAGAACCGCCACCTGGATCATCATAGATTAGCGCGAATAGTAACGCCGCTGGCGAAATAAGCGAGCCTGCATTTGCCGTTCGCTGGCCATCGGGCGCGTGCCGGGGTCTTGAGCAGCGAGAAGACGTTCAGCCACAGATTGACGTCGAGTAGAGTGGAGGCGCGAGCAGTTTAGGTCAGCGGCTTCCGTCGTCTCCACCCTTTCGAGCTTCGTGGCAAACGGCCACCAGACCATGCCCTCGTTTTCTCCACCCCCTCTAAAATTCCGTACGGCGGGTTTTCCCCAGTACCGGCTTCAAACTGGCTCCCGCGACGGCCACCTTCGCGCCCCGCGCTTATAGGCCGCCCCTGCGCTTGCTCTCCGAGTGTGGCGTTTATTCCGTAGTTGGCTTTCGCCAAGCGGCACCGCACCCTGCTGATCGCGCCACCAGTCCAGTGGCCCTTGGCTCCCCAACCGGTTATTCTGTCCGGCCGGCTCATCGCTTACTATGGCCACATCCGAGTCTCTGGGCCGGCGCGCCAGCTTATGGTTTATACCCAGCGCGTTCCCCAGTTCCAGAGATTCCCCAATTTACTTCACGAGTCTGTTGGAATCGTGTCGCTTCCCGTACCCCGGCGGTTCCCCAGGCTGCCTTCGACTGTTACTTGGCCTTTGGGGTGCTGCCTTCACCGAATCTGTACCGGTTCGGCAACCGCCATGTCAGACCTTCCGGACTGGCCTGAACAGTGTAACGAGGCTGCAGAATTCGCTTAATGCTGCGACCCGATCCCTTGCTTGCCCTGCCACGGCCAGGACGTTTACGACTGAGCTTTCACCGCCGATGTCGCCATCCGACGGCGTCAGTTATGACTACGCGAGTTTCAGTCAATTCCCGCGACCGGACTTTCACCGGCAAGACTCGCGACCTTATGGGCTGCGAACAGATGGACACAGATGGGGCCAAAAAAACATCCGCTTGTTCCCAATGAGTTTATCTGTGTTAATCTGTGTTAATCTGTGGCCTCCGTCCGTATTTACCTCGCAATATACAAGCCAGTCGTTGTATAAAAATAAGCCGGAGTCTGGACCTATGAATACATCGGCAGAAACGACTGATTTACGCTGGCGGAGTTGGAGATATGTGATTGTGAGCATCGCCTGCGTATTGCTTGGCATTCCAGTTGCGGCTACATTTTATTCGCCAACCCTAATTGGTTATGTGCAATTACCGGGTGTCGTTATCGCCCTGGTTGTCGCTTGTTGTTGCACGGCCTGTTTCCTCCGGTGTCCGCGCCTTCCCATTACGCCGAAGGTCGTCGCGCTCGTTTTGATTATTCTCCCAATTTTCTGCTTCCTCCAGTTCTTGGCTTATTATTATTTACATGTGTTATACCGCTCATGAAAACTGCGCGGCCGAATTCTTGTTGCTGCGGATGTGCCGTTTGCGCCTTGGTTTCAGTCCGAAGCCATTGGCGGCGTGTTGTAGAGCGTCAACATTAGCCGAGATGATCTAATGACTGTTGTCGGATACATTTTAATGTTAGTGGGACTCATCACGGGTCTTGTTGGAGACATCATGTTTTTGACCGTCGCTTACAGGCGCAGCCTCTGGTGGTTCTTTGGCTGCTTGTTTATTCCAATCGTTTGGATTATTTTCTTTTTCTTGAACGTTAAGGCTACTATCAAGCCGACGTGCCTTTCACTGCTTGGGCTTCTGTTGGTGGTTCTCGGTACATGGATGGCACCGACGATATGGCCCAGTTGAAATGATCACATCGGCCAACAACTCACCGCCAGCGCCCTTTGCCAGTATGGCTTGGCCAGATGTTTCATTGGCGAAAGCGCCAATGAGAAACACAATGAAATCAATCATGTTCGCAATCGGCCTGCTCGTCATGGCGACGAACGGGCTTCAGGCCGAAAAATGGAAATTGGTGTGGTCGGATGAGTTCGATTACCAGGGACTGCCGGACAAAACCAAATGGGGCTATGAGGAGGGGTTCGTCCGGAACCACGAAAGCCAGTACTACACTCGGGGCCGCTTGGAGAACGCCAGGGTCGAGGACGGCATGTTGATTCTTGAATGCAGAAAAGAGCACTACACGCCGACGAACCACGCCGCGGTTGAATACACGGCAGGCAGCCTGAACACGCGCAACAAGGAAAGCTGGCAATACGGGCGGTTCGAAATGCGGGCAAAAATCCCTCAAGGCAAAGGCGTCTGGCCTGCCTTCTGGACGCTCGGAGTGGATAAATCCAGGGTCGGCTGGCCGGCTTGCGGTGAGATCGACATCATGGAGTTTGTCGGCAATGAGGCCAACAAAATCCACGGCACCATCCATTACGCCGCGAAGGGCAAGCACCGGTCCGACGGTGGCCGTCTGGAAACGGCCAGGCCGTATGATGATTTCCATATTTATGCCGTTGAATGGCGCCCGGATCGAATCGATTTCTTTTTTGACAGCACGAAATACCACACCGTCCTGATCGACAAGGCCGGCCAGGGCGAGGGCAATCCATTCCGCGCGCCCCATTATCTTCTGCTCAACTTCGCCTTGGGCGGCAGTTGGGGCGGGCCGATTGATGACGCTGTTCTTCCACAGAAATTCCTGATTGACTATGTGCGCGTTTACAAGGAAATGGAGGGCCAACAAGGCGCTCCAACGAACGCGAAATGACATGATCCGAACGATAATCCGCGCCAATGCGGTCATCACGGTGCTGCTGTCTGCCGCGCTGTTACTCTACCCATCCTGCCGCGCCATTCTGAACATTCGGGATCCGGCCTTGAAAGGGCCGGGCATTCCCCAAGCGGCCTGGAGACTACAGCGCCATTTGACGCCGCGCTATGCGGCCTGGGCGCGAGATCGCGTGGCGCTGGGACAGGCCGAAAAACTTTCCACGACCAACATTTCCGGCACTGAATGGCCGCTCTTCGGGTCTGTGTTTTATCTGTGGGCCATCGAAAACCTGCAAAGCGCCTGGGATGCGGGAGATCACTCCGCCGGCGTGGAGCCAAAGGTTTCCTGCCAAGACGCCATCGTCGCGGCCTCGGAACTCTTGATCGACCCCAGGCACGCGACCTGGGTCGTGAAGCATTGGGGGACGAATTACCTGCACCATGAAAATGTATTTTACCGCATGTTGGTCATGGCGGCCTTGACCAGCCGGGCCAATTTGCTCCATGACGGCGCCCATCTCGAGATGCTGCGCGACCAGGTCGAAAGCTTTGCCCGCGAGTTGAATGACTCCAAGAGCGGCTTGCTCGAGGACTATCCCGGCGAATGTTATCCCGTCAATGTGATGGCGGCCATCGCCTGCATCCAGCGCGCCGACTCCGTGCTGGGCACGGATCACGCCAAATTCGTCCAGCGGTCGGCGCGGGCTTTCACCGGCGCCAAAAGCACGCGGCTCAAACTGCCGCCCTACATGGCAGGATCCGCGACGGGTGCGCCTTGCGCGGAAGCCCGTGGCTGCGCCCAATCCGATGTTTGTTTGATAGCGCCGGAGCTGTGGCCGGCCCAGGCCAAAGCGTGGTTTCAGCTCTACGAGAAACATTTTTGGCAGGAGCGCCTCGGTTTCGCCGGTTTTCGTGAATATCCAAACGACGTTCCGAAGACGGATTGGTTGATGGACGTGGATTCCGGTCCGGTTATCTCCGGGTTCGGCGTGGCGGCCGATGCTTTTGGCGTGGGCGCGGCCCGCAAAAATGGCCGCTTCGATCTGGCCTACCCTTTATCAGCCGAAATGTTGGCGACGGTGTGGGAATTGCCAAACGGGACCCTGGGCGTGCCGCGCCTTCTTTCCAATTTAAGCGATGCGCCGATGCCTGGGAGAAGCCGGCATTCTGTGGCTCTTGAGCGTCCAGCCCGAAAGAGGTTTTCCAGTCAAAACCGGCGGCAACATTCCCGCGTTCGTCTATGTCGTTATCATCAGCGCGTTGTTGTTCGGAATATGGCGAATTGACGCGGCCATCGATGCTTTCAGAACGTCGCTCCGGGAGCCAGAGCCAGAGGTGTTGGCGGCGGGACTCCAGTCCTTCCTTTGGGCAGGTTTGATCGTTGGCGCCATTGTCATCTCATGCTTTGGCTATGGGCTGCCTGGCTTGGCCTTGGTTCTCGCCGCTCTGCTTCTGCCTCGAGTCAAGCGTTCTCAACCTTGAAGTTCCGGGTTGTCTTCCGCGGAGTCGTGCCTTATCTTGCGTTACGTTGTGGCCGAATTCATGAAAACTTCTACTGCGCACTGCGTGGATAAGGGAAAAGCAAATGAGCATACTGGATGTCATTCAACTCAGCACCGATTTTCTGGCCCGCAAAGGCATTGCCTCGCCGCGTCTCCAGGTCGAGTTGCTCATGGCGCACTTGCTGCGGATGCCACGCATGCAGCTCTACCTGTGTTTTGACCGCGCGCTAAATAACGGAGAACTCGACGCCCTGCGCGCCCTGGTGCAACGACGCGGCCAACGCGTGCCTTTGCAATACATCGTCGGTTCGACTTCCTTTTGCGGCCTGGAGATCGCGCTCAATCCCCAAGTCTTGATTCCCAGGCCGGAAACCGAAATGTTGGCGGAGCGGGCCTGGACGTTTCTGCAAAAAACCGGCGGAGTCCCGAACGCCTTGGATCTCGGCACGGGCAGCGGATGCCTGGCCATCGCCTTGGCGCACAACGCCCCCGGCGCCAAAATCGATGCCACCGATTTTTCCGCCCCGGCCCTGGAACTGGCGCGGCTGAACGCCGAAAGCAACAAGGTTTCCGACCGCATCCAGTTTCGCCAAGGCGATCTCTTCGGCGCCGCGCCGCCAGAGGCGAGATTTGATCTGATCGTTTCCAATCCGCCCTACATCCCCACGGCGCGGATCGAAACATTGGAGGCGGAAGTGCGCCAGTACGAGCCGCGCAGCGCGTTGGACGGCGGAGCGGACGGGCAGGATTTTTACCGGCGCATCGCGGCGGAAGCGGCGGCGTGGCTGCGCCCGGCGGGCTGCGTCATGGTGGAATTGGACGAGGAAGGAGCGGCGGCCACGCGCGCGATTTTCCAGAGCCAACAGTGGGCGGTGCAGGATTTGGAGAAGGACTACCAGGGGCACGAGCGGATTTTAATTGCGCGCCTGCCCGCCCAGCCGCACGATGACGAGAGTCAAACAGTGAGCTGACTTATGATGAGCACGAAACTAAAGGCCGGCGCATGAAATTCGTAGTCGGATTGATCATTATCGTGGGCTTGTCCCTTGGCGCCTGGCAAATTTACCATTACTGGGGAACTTTCCAGGACAAGCCCGCGCCCGCCGCCACGTCCACGCCCGCTCCGGCGCCGGTGGAAGTCAACGGCGATCAACTTCCCGGATTGCCTTCCATGCTCGATGGCCCATTGCAGAATGCTGAACAGCACGGCGCGGCGGCGATGCGGGCGTTTCTGGCCGACCACGCCCAGGCGATCAAAGACCCGCGCCGGGCCTGGATAGAATTGGATTACGTCGTGCTGGCGGGGGCCAGCGATCCGGCGGAAGCGCGCCGGGTGTTTGCCAAAGTCCAAGCCCGCCTCGCGCCCAGCTCGCCTGTCTATAATCGGATGAAACAACTGGAAAAAACTTATCAATAATTTTTCTCGCCTTCTTCCAGCCAAAAGCGCTATTGTCCATTTAACACAGCGCACAAAAGTGAGTTAACTATGGACATTAGCTTCAAATGCCCCGTTTGCGATCAGGAACTCGAGGTCGATGCCACCGGCGCAGGCTCCACCATTGAGTGCCCTTCCTGCACAAGCTCCATCGCCGTCCCCAACTCGGAGTCATCGTCGGGGGCGCAGCCCGCCGCCGCCCCGGCGCCGCCCAAGGAGCCGCCAAAAGTAGAAAAACACTTCAGCGTCCCCGTGCATGAAGGCGCCGCCTCAGAAGTGCTGGTGAAAACAGCCGTCCGTCCGCTGGAGGTCGTGGCCAAAGACGGCGACAAAACCATGCGGATCAAAACCTTCAAGCGGACTGATTGCGTCGAGGTCGGGAAGGACCGTTTCGATGAATTTGTCTCGAACTTTTTGGAGAAGGTCGGCCAAATCAACATCGTCAGCATCAATCCCATCACCTACAGCTACCTGGAATTGAACAGCCACCAAATTGTGGGTGATTACGGCGTGATGATTGTCTATAAGGGCTAGGAGCCGTCGTCAGGCCAGGTCGATTTCGCGGATGCGTTGCAGGTGACGCCCGCCCGCAAAGGGCGTGGCCAGCCAAATTCGGACGATCTCCAGCGCCAAATCCAAAGGCACCATGCGCTCGCCCAGCGATAAGACATTGGCGTCATTGTGCTGGCGGCTCAGGCGGGCGCTCTCCAGATTCCAGCACAAGGCGCAACGGACGCCGCGCAGGCGATTGGCCACCATGGCCTCGCCATTGCCCGAACCTCCCAGGACGATGCCGCGCTCCAACTCCCCTTTGGCCACCGCCGCCGCCACCGGCCGGATGTAAATTGGATAGTCCACCGGCTCCGTGCTGTTCGTGCCGAAGTCCCGCGCCTCGTGGCCCAATTCGCGCAGAAATGCTTTGATGCGCTCTTTGTACTGGAACCCTGCGTGATCCGAACCGATGCCTATAATCATATTCGAGCCGGTGAATGATTCATTTCCCATCCCTCAACGCAGCCGCGCTACGAATTTCTCCATTCGCCGGGCCGCCTCCTCCAAGCGGGGCAGCGCCGTGGCGAAACAGCAGCGCACGAAGCCTTCCCCGCTGGGGCCGAAGGCGCCGCCGGGAACGCACGCGACTCTCTCGCTCTCCAGCAATTGCAGGGCGAACTGCCGGGAATCCAGCCCCGTGCCGCGAATGTTCGGAAAGGCGTAAAAAGAGCCTCGCGGCAGCAGGCAAGGCAGCCCCATGTCATTGAGGGCGTGGACAATGAAATTGCGGCGCACGCGGTATTGCTCCCGCATCTGGATCGTGTCTGGCTGGCCCTTTTCCAACGCTTCCAGCGCCGCTTCCTGGCTGATGATGCTGGCGCACAACATCGAATACTGATGTATGCGCATCATCGCCTCGATCAACTCCGCCGGCCCGCAAGCGTAGCCAATGCGAAAGCCAGTCATGGCATACGCCTTGGAAAAACCGTGCAGAAACAACGTCCGCTCCTTCATGCCCGGCAGCGAGGCGATGCTGGTGTGCTCGCCTTCAAAGGTCAGTTCGGCGTAAATCTCATCCGTCAGCACCAGCAGGTCCCGCCGGCGGGCCACTTCGGCGATCTTCTCCAATTCCGCGCGGGCCATCGTGCCGCCGGTCGGGTTCGTGGGAAAATTCAATACCAGCATCTTGCTCCGCGGCGTGGCCGCCCGTTCGATGGCCTCCGCCGAAACAGAGAATCCGTCCTCCGCGCGACAGGGCACCGCCACCGCCACGCCGCCGGCCAGCGTGATGCCCGGTGCATAGCTCACATAGCACGGCTCGTGATAAATAACCTCGTCGCCCGGATTGAGCACGGCCCGAAACGCGATGTCCATCGCTTCGCTCACCCCCACCGTCACCAGGATTTCCTTCTTCGGATCGAAGGCCGCCTGAAAATTTTTCTCGACGCTTCGGGCGATGGCCTCGCGCAGTTTGAGCAGGCCCAGGTTGGAGGTGTAGGAGGTCCGCCCCTGTTCCAACGCGTAGATGGCCGCCTCGCGGATGTGCCAGGGCGTGACGAAGTCCGGCTCGCCCACTCCCAGCGAAATGACGTCCTTCATCCCTTGCACGATGTCAAAAAAATCGCGGATGCCGGAGCGGGGGATGCCGCTGACGTGGCGGGCAATGAATCTGTGCGGGTTCGAGTCCATGTCGGTTCGCGGCGCGGTCCGGCATTGTGGCCGGACGGCGGCCCGGCTCAAGCGGCGGCCTGGTCGGTCTTGCGCCGTATCAGCGGTTTGGCCTCACCCAGCACCGCCGGACGGGTCACGGTCACCCCGGCAAAGTCTTCGCTGGCCGGCGCCTCGTACATGACATCGAGCATGATTTTCTCCAGCAAGCTGCGCAAGGCGCGCGCGCCGGTCCCCTTCTTGATCGCCTGCGCCGCCAGTTCGCGCAGGGCCTCGGGCGTGAATTCCAATTCCACCCCTTCCATGTAGAGCAGCTTTTGGTACTGTTTGACCAAGGCGTTGCGCGTTTCCGTCAGGATTGAAACCAATTGGTCTTGCGTCAATTCTTCCAGAACGGTCGTCATCGGCAGCCGCCCCACGAACTCCGGGATGAAGCCGAAGGAAATCAAATCTTCCGGTTCGACCAGGGCCAGAACCTTGTCGCGGTTGATGGAGGCCGCTTGCTCGACCGCGCCAAAGCCCATCACCCGGTTGCCCAGCCGGCGCTGGATGATCTTCTCCAATCCGATGAAGGCCCCGCCGCAGATAAACAAAATACCGCTGGTGTCCACCCGGATGTACTCCTGTTGGGGGTGCTTGCGTCCGCCTTGCGGCGGCACGTTGCAGACCGTGCCCTCCAGAATCTTCAACAGCGCCTGCTGCACGCCTTCGCCCGAAACGTCCCGCGTGATCGAGACGTTCTCGGTCTTGCGCGCGATCTTGTCGATTTCGTCGATATAGACAATCCCCATCTGCGCCCGCTTGACGTCGTAATCGGCGTTTTGCAACAGGCGCAGGATGATGTTCTCCACGTCCTCGCCGACGTAGCCCGCCTCGGTCAAGGTCGTGGCGTCGGCGATGGCAAAGGGCACGTCCAGGACCCGGGCCAGCGTGCGCGCCAGCAGCGTCTTGCCGGAGCCGGTCGGGCCGATGACCAGGATGTTGCTCTTTTCGATCTCCACCTCCTCATGCCGGGCGGCGCCCAAATCGTCGGGTGAGGCTTGGGGCAACTCCTGCATCAGGCGCTTAAAATGATTATGAACGGCCACCGCCAGGGTCTTCTTGGCATGGTCCTGCCCCACGCAATGCTGGTCCAGGTGCTGCTTGATTTCAAAGGGCTTGGGAGTGGCGAACTTGGGCGCGTTGCGCTTGGTTTCGGCCGACAATTCCTTATCCAACACGCTCTTGCACAAGGTGATGCAATTGTCGCAGATAAACACGCCGGGGCCGGCGATAAGTTTCTTTACTTCCGCGTGTGACTTACCGCAGAAACTGCAAATCGTGATGTTGTTGGGGCGCGCCATGGCCGTGACTTAGGGTATCTTATCAACCGGCTTTTGATCCGTCAAGCCCGGAATTTGCTTGCGCGACTGCACCACTTCATCCACCAGCCCGTAAGCCTTGGCCTCCTCGGAGGTCATGAAATTGTCCCGGTCGCAATCCTTTTCCACCTGGTCGAAGGGGCGTCCGCTGTGCTTGGCGATAATGGAGTTGAGGCGGTTCTTCAAGCGGAGCATGTACTTCACCCGGATCTCCACGTCGGTGGCCTGGCCTTCCGCGCCGCCGAGGATTTGATGGATCATGATATTGGAATTGGGCAGCGAGTAGCGTTTGCCCTTGGTCCCGCCGCACAACAGGATGGCCCCCATGCTGGCTGCCTGGCCGATGCAGTAGGTGTTCACGTCGCAGGTCAGGAACTGCATGGTGTCATAAATCGCCAGCCCGGAGGTCACGTTGCCTCCCGGTGAATTGATATAAAGGTGGATGTCCTTTTTGGGATCGGTCATTTGCAGGAACAGCAATTGCGCGATAATCAGATTGGCCACCATGTCGTCCACCGGCGTGCCGAGAAAGACGATGCGATCCACCAGCAAACGCGAATAGATATCGTATCCCCGTTCGCCGCGGCCCGTTTGTTCCACGACCATTGGCACTAAAAAATCTTGCATATAAGTTTTCACCGTTTGTGCGTCTGCAAGCTAACGGATGACGCGGAGGGCGTCAAGCCACGGGAAAGGGGGTTTTCCCCCGTCCCGCTCCTTGCTCTTAATCATAATCGTAATCTTAATCCTCCAACCACCATTGCCTTCCGCACTGCTCTGTGTTTACTCTGGGCGCCATGAAACCGTTAATTGGCTTGGCCTTGGCCGCAATGCTCGCGCTCGAAACCTTCACCCTGCGCGCGGCGGAACCTGCAAACCTCGTCCCCAATGGCGACTTCTCCCAGACTTCCAACGGCCGTCCGACCGAATGGCAGCTTGCCGGAAATGCCTCCGTGACACAGACGCTGCGCGTGACGACAAACGGCGGCCGGCGTTGCGCCGAGTTGCAATGCTCTCGCTACGAGGGAAAGGGCGGCGACGCCCACGCCATGCTCGTCCAGATGGGCAAAATCCAGTTGGTCAAAGGCCGCACCTACGAGTTTTCCTGCCAATTGCGGGCCGACGGCATTCTCGGCCATAGCTTGGCGATCGCAATCACCGACATGAAGACTTGGCAGAAGTGCGGCCTGGAGACGGAATTTCATCTGACCGACGCCTGGAAAACGCACCGGCATCTATTCAAGGCCAGCCGGGATGCCGGAGCGGGATGCCGGTTCCAGTTATGGTTCGCCGAAACGGGCACGCTCTACTTGGCTGATGTGAGCATCGTCGAGTCCAAGGAGCAGGAAGCCGAATTCACGGACGTCATCGGAGCTTCCGACGGCAAAAACCTGGTGCCGAATGCCTGCTTTGAATTGGGCGGAAGCGGTTGGTCCTCCATGGGCACGGGCACTTCCTGGGGCAATCTGGACCACCTCTACGGGCAAATTGAAAGAGGCGGCGCGCCGTCCGGCCAAAGTTTCCTTCGCATTCCTGTGGGAGAGGATCGCACGCCCGTGTTGCTGTTCGACTATTACCAGCCATTGATACATCGGGAAATCCGGCCCGTGGCGGCCAGCAAAGGATGGATCAAGGTCGTCAAAGGAAACGCTTATACGCTCTCCTGCTTCATGCGCGCCAGCCGCGATGATGTGCCAGCGTTGCTCGGCGCCATTGGGCGCGAACCGGTGGGCCGGCAGTACGATTACCGGAAACCGGTCAGTCTCAACACGGCGTGGAAGCGATATTCTCTGAATTTCACTCCGCAAGAGTCGTATCTCTTTGTCTTTGCCGGCCCTAATTTGCAGAGCGAAGAGCGGGTGGATGTCGATATCGATGCCATCCAGCTTGAAAAAGGAGAGACGGCCACGGAGTTTCAGCCGTGGCGGACCGTGGAACTGGCGCTTGAGCCTTCGGAGGCGGCTGGGATTTTCTACGATGACCAGGCAGGCGCTTTGTCCCTCAGTGTCCGCAATGCCGGCGAAACAGCCTGCCATCTGAACGTGCAATTTCGGGTGACCGATTTCGAGGACCGGGCGGTGGCATGGCCTGATTGCGACCTCAAGGTCCCCGCGCACACGGTCCTGCAACGGAAGATAAAGATTCCGCGCGATTGGAGGGGATATTATCACGTGGCCGCCTCGGCCCAAACCGAAGGCGCGCCGCTGACTTCCCAGGTTCGGCTGGCGATCGTGCCCCGGCGCGCCAGCCGGGATTCGGTCTTCGGCATCAACCACGCGTTTGGAACCACCAGCCTGATGGATCTGGCCTCCAAAGGCGGAGTAGGGTGGTATCGCGACTGGTCGTTCACTTGGCAGCACATGGAACCGGCCAAGGGAGAGTTCCACTGGGAACCGACCGACGCCCAGATTGACCGGGTGGTGCGTAATGGAGACCAGATGATGGCGCTCCTGCCGCCATTTCCGTCAGCCAACTGGGCCAGTGAAGCGCCGATGACGGTCACCAGCAACGGCAACTACCCGGCCTCGCGCATGCGCCAGGCGTGGGCGCCGAAGGACCCCCGGGAATTGGCCGACTACATCGGCCAGGCCGTCACCCGATATAAGGACCGTGTTCACATCTGGGAATTCCTCAACGAACCGATCTACACCGATTACTCGATGCCCGCCCGACAGAGTCAAGCCAATGGCAGAAATTACAAGCCCGCCGATTACGTCGCTCTTCTGGCCACCGCGTCCTCGGCCATGCGCCAGGCTGATCCCGGGTGCAAGGTCATGGGCGGCATCGCCAGCGACCCATTCAGGATGACCCAGGATGTTCTTGACGCGGGTATTCTCAAGTACCTGGATTATTTCAACCTGCACATCTATCCCAATCAACGCGAGCCGGAAGCTTACGCCGGCGAGATGGACGCTCTGCTCAAGAACATGGACGCCCATGGCGGGCGCAAGCCGATTTGGATCACCGAATTCTCTTATTATGCCGTGGACAATCCGCCCCGCCGGCCCGCCGCGCGCAACGGAGGCGAAGGAGGCCAGTTGGAGAACGAACGGGACTGCGCCGATTACACGGCGCGATTTTTTGCGGTCATGCTTTCACACGGCGTGCAAAAGATATTCATGCACTCGGGAGCCAGCGGAAGCATCAACAGCCCCAGCTACGAATGCGCGCTTTTTGATTACGGCGGCGCCCCGCGGAAATTGTTCCCGGCCATGGCCGTCCTGACGCAAAACCTCGGCCCCTCTCCCGCATGCGCCGGCTCCGGCGTCATCGGCCAAGCCGGCCAAGTCGCCGCCTTCGAAACAGGCCGGCAAGCCGTGCTTATTCTGTGGCAATCAGAAGACGAACCCGCCCCGCGCCTGCGTCTCCCATCGGGCAAGGACATGATCTGGATGGACGCCATGGGCCGCAAGTCCGCGTCCCCGCCGTCAACACTCACCCCATCCCTCACCTACCTATTAGCCCGCACCGGCAGCGCGGCAAACTTGCTCCACCAAATCGCGCCACAAGCAACACCTTAACCCGTCACCCACTGACCTTGTCGCCGATGATACCGTAGCTTGACTGCGGAGAAGGGCATGGTATGCTTCGCACAAATGGCGCGTACAATTGCGGACAGGCAGCAAAATCTTTTTTGCTCGTACTACACGGACTCAGACCCGATTCGTGGGTACATGTTGAGTCGTATCGGGCTTGAGGAGGGCCTTTCGGTGTTGGAGCCCTCGGCTGGTGATGGTGCTTTCGTGGAGTCACTGCTTGAAACTGGGGTTCGCTTGCAGCTGTGCTGCATCGATAAGGATCCCAAAGCAGTTTCGAGGCTGAAAGTCAAATTTGGTGATGCGGTTCAAGTGATAAAGGCTGACACTATTCTGGACACACTCGATGGAGATGGCGGCGTGCTAGAGAAGCTGGGGCTTCCTGTCCGATTTCAGCGGATTATCGGAAATCCACCTTACGGTGGCTGGCTGGATCATGGAACGAGAGCGGCACTAAAGAAATCGTTTCCGAACTTCCATGTGCGGGAAACATATGGGCTGTTTCTCGTTAAGTGCCTCCATTTGCTGGGCCAGGAAGGCATCATGTCCTTCATCCTGCCTGATACGTTCTTGGCAGTGGCGGCTCACCGGCGATTGAGGGAGTTACTGTTGCGCCACACGGAGATTATCGAGATTGTCACGTTGCCGTCGAAGCTTTTCCCGGGCGTGGCGTTCGGCTATTCGGACTTGTGCATTATTACGGTCAGGAAGCCTCAGAGTTATCCCGATCCCGATCATTCTTTCCGAATTGTCGCCGTTTCCTCTACTTCCGAGCTTGAGGCTTTGACCGCTGGGCCGGTGGAACGCAACGGCGCGTCGATTTTGCAGCGGTCGCTTCTCCAGAGGCCGGAGGCCAGAATTTGGACCAGCCCGGAAGTTGATCTGGAAGCCATAATCCACGGTGCCAAGCTGCATCTTGGGGATGTTGCGGAATGCCGGACCGGAATCTACACGGGCGACAACAAGCGGTTCATACGCCTAGTTGAAGGCTTTCAGGGACGCGGGGATTATTATTTGAAAGCTGCGTTGAATGATGTCTGTACGCGTGTGCTTTCATGTGAGGAGATGACGGGTGGTATCTCTGATCGACCTTCTTGGGTCCCTATCGTAAAAGGAGGCTCATACAGGTTTCATCAGCCTGATATGTGGGCGGTGGATTGGAGTCGAGAGGCGGTTGCATATTACAAGCAAGATGACAAAGCACGGTTCCAGAATTCGGATTATTATTTTCGACAGGGAATCGGGGTCCCGATGGTAACTTCGACGAGAGTGAACGCTTTCCTTCTAGGGTGCCGGGTTTTCGACCAGTCTGCGGTGGGAATATTCCCCAAGCGGAGCGAATGGTTGTATCCGCTGCTAGTCCTTCTGAACTCAGGTTACGCAACACGGCTGCTTAAAGAAGCCATCAATCCGACGGCGAATAACTCGGCGAACTACCTCAAGAAGCTTCCTTTGCCAAACGCCACCGCTGCCGAGTTGCGGAAACTGGAGGCGCTTGGAAGGCTAATAGGGCGGAAACGAGTTCACGGCAAAGGGAGCGACGCTGAGGAACTGGAGGCCGAAGAGTTGGCCAGTGCTTTGTACCGACGGCAGCAGCTTCCTACCACACCAGGTACTTGGTCAGATTCTGTCGCTCAAGGTGTTGATACGCCTCTCTTTGCATGTCTGCGCGAAAAGCGGCGTTCCTACGGATCCAATGAGCAAGGTCGAACCGGGTCAGCGACTGAATAAACGCGTAAGCATCCGAGCCGCAAAAGACATTCCATAGGCCGGATGATTTCAAAACTTGAAGGTAGTTGTTGCCTTCGCCCTCGGCTGCTCGGACGACGAGCGCGCACTCGTGATTGTCAGGGAGGAGCCGGTAGATTTTCGCCACCGTCAGCAACCTCTCGGTGTTCCCTTTTTCGTTTGAGCCAAAGCCGCTCTTAAAATCTATAACGAAACGCTTGTCGGCGACGGCACAATACTCGTCCTCAGTGAGGTTGATGTTGCCAAGGAGATCGATGACACGCTGGAATTCCCGGATTAGTGCGTCCTGATTTTTGGCCCCGCTTGCCTCAACAAGGGCCGAGAAGCGGTCGAGTAGGCCGCGCCGGACGGTATGAAAGGCATGCGGCGGCAAGCGTTTCAGGTCCGCGTTGACAGGAAAATCCCAACAAACCTTGCAGAAATCCTCCCATAACTCGCCGATTCTGCGGGCAAAATCCATGTAGTCGTAAGGCACAACGCGATTACGTGATTCAAGATTGACGACGAGAGCGCAATAAAACAGGCGGAGAGCGCAGTCGAGGGTTTCGTTTGCAGCCCACGTTTGTGAGGAAGCTGTTGCTCGCAGTTGCGCCAGCGCGACGGGATGGAGTTCTTGCCATACTCGCTTATTGACTGGAGCGGTCTTCATTCTCTTCGGACCGCTGATCTGGATGCAACGCTCAACCTCGGGAGCAACTCCCTTGCGGAACTCGTTGAAGATATCGGCCTTATCGCGAAAATCCATGCGTCAAAAGTCAAAAAGGTCTTTGAGTGGAATTTTGAGAGCCTTGGCGATACGTTCCAAGCCGCTGACCGAAGGCGCGTTTATGCCACGTTCGATTAGGCCAATGAAATCATCAGAATAGCCGGCGGCTTCCGCTAAGTCAGCTTGGGTCAGGTGGCCTCGCTGGCGGAGCTGCGCTATCCGTCTTCCCAGTTTTTGTTCGATTGTCATCACGGATCTAAACTGGCCGAAGCGTAAGTGAATCCTGTCGGAATGAACACCGAGCTAAACTGCGGAAACAAGCTCAGTGCGAGAGTGCAAGTTTGCGCCGCTCTCAAATATTGTCATGTATATTTGTGAAAGTGAAAGAATTCACTATGCTTTTGTGCCGGTGTCAGTCCTGAATGGCACTTATTCTAATTCGCTTTCAAGATGAGACGAATAGTGGTAGAGTCTTGGCATGGCAAGACCACGTCAGATTGATTCAATCGTCGTAAAGCGGGCGCAACGGACCGCCGCAACCTCAACCTCAGTCGAGTCCCTGCGACAATGTCAGGCGGTTCTTCTGCCGGCATTGTTCGGCGCCACCCTCGAACAAACAGCCGCCGTCTTGGGTGTGGGCCGCGCGACGGTGGCGCGACTTCAAAGCACCTTCCGCCGGAGCAAGCCGGCGGGGCCGCACCCTTCGCGCAACTGGGGCGGACGCCGCCAGTCCCTTCTCACCCCGGAGAAAGAACGCGCGTTCTTAAATCCTTGGCTCGAAAGCGCCGCCGCCGGCAACCTGGTCGTCGTTTCCCCGATTCGGGCGGCCCTGGCGCAACAGCTTGGCCAACCGGTCAAACCATCGGTGGTTTACCGCCTCCTGGCCCGGCATGGCTGGCGCAAGGTGGCCCCGGACACACGCCATCCCAAGAGCGACCCTGCGGTTCAGGAGGAGTGGAAAAAAAACTCCCGGAAGTGCTGGAGGCCCTCCTCCGCCCTGACGTGGTCAAAGGGCGTCACGTCCGGTTGATGTTTCAAGACGAGGCTCGGTTTGGCCGCATGGTGCGAATTCGGCGCTGCTGGTCGCCCGCGCCGCAACGGCCGGTGGTGGACAACGGCTATGAAAGACAGTTTCAATATGTCTATGGGGCGGTCAGCCCTTTGGAAGGCGGATTGGATTGGATGATCTGCCCGGTCATGAATACTGAGCGGATGGGCCAATTCCTGGATCGGGTCAGCACTGCCCACCCCCAAGACTTCATGGTCATGATCGTGGATGGAGCCAGTTCCCATGTGGCCAAGGCGTTGGTCGTGCCGGAGAATATCCGCCTGCACCGCTTGCCGGGCTATTCGCCGGAACTCAATCCCCAAGAACATATCTGGGAGGAGATTCGCGAGAAGGAATTTCCCAACCGGGTCTTTTCAGACATGGCCGGAGTGGTAAGGACTTTGGAAACGAGCCTCCCGCGGCTGGCCTCGGATCGAGAACGCGTGCGAAGCATTTGCGCGTGGCCCTGGATAGTTAGTCTCAACTTGAAGGCGAATTAGAATTAGTTAAGACCTAAAACTTTGTTGGTCAAGGACTTGCGACGTGCCGGTGCCGGTGTCTGCCGGTGCCGGTGTCTGCCGGTGCCGGTGTCTGCCGGTGCCGGTGTCATGCCGGTGTCATGTCTGCCGGTGCCGGTGTCTGCCGGTGTCAGTCCTCACTATTGACACAAATTCATTGTTTTCGTTTTTCATGCAACTGGTGTTGGAGACGTAGGTCCAACTGCCCATATGCAGTCGCCGCGCCATCCATTTCAGGCTCATCGTCGTTTCTTGCCGCAACCGGCGCGCCAGCGCCACTTTGCTTTTATCCCCCTTTGGGCAGACGATAGCAGGGGTCACCCATTAACATGGTTCGTTTCCTTTCGTATGGTTAATCGGCCTTGCGTTGGGGCAGATGTGCGTATTCCGATGGCTGTCGGACACTGATTCCAATTTCTGTCGGACAGCATTCCGATTTTGGCCGGACACCGTTCCGATTCCTGTCGGACAGTTTTGGGGCACCATTGGAATGGTGTCCGATATGGATTGGAACAGGTGTCCGCTTTCATCGGAATCCGCAGGTTTGACAAAAGGCCACGTTTGGGCCACATTGGGCACATGAGCGCAATAGCCAAAAGCCGGATTGACCCCGAACTAAAACGCCGAGCTGAAGCAGTCTTGGAAGAGATAGGACTGAAACCACGGGCCGCATTGGAACTTTTTTACAAGCAGATCATCAAGCGCCGGGCAATCCCGTTCCCTGTCCAAGCAGACAGTCCGGAAGATGAGGTTTTGAGCCCTGCCACCCGCCGCAATACACTGGCTGATGAGTTTTAGGATGAGAACTGTCCCGCAGCCCGGCGAAGTTTGGTTCGTTGACTTGGGCATGGTTGGTAAACCACGGTATGCGCTCGTTCTAGCGGCTCAAACCGATGCCCGACTGGCACTGTCCAGCGTGGTTTTGATCACCACACAGTTTGAGGACACACCTTACGAGGTTACATTGCCTCGTGTGCCGTGGTTGCGGGAGCAAAGCTATATCAACGTCCAGAGCATCCAGCCGGTGAAGTTCACCGAATTTGTCCGCAAAGCTCCCGGAAAATTTGATGCTCGCGTCATTAGCGAAGTGGAAGTTGCGCTCAAACGTTGGTTGAAGCTCTAAAAACCCACCGAACCCTTCCGACCGACCAAAAAGTGTCAAATTGATAAATGGGCAGGGGTCAGGGCAGGGGTCAGTCCGGGCGAACGAGGAAATAGGTTGACGGTCGAAGGGGGCATAAAGGGGTCAACCCCATAAAGGGGTCAACCCATAACATGGTGCGTTTCCTTTCGTATGGTTGATCGGCCTTGCGTTGGGGCAGATGCCGCAGACGCCTTCATCCATTCGTGCAGCCGGACGTTGGCGCTCTTGGAGGTGCCCAAGTGGACACGGCTCGCAATCGCCTTGATGGAAAGCGTTGTTTCTGTGCGCAACCGCGCCGCCATCCCCAACTTGCCGGGATCGCTCTTGCGCCGGGTTGCCAGGTCGTTTTCGTTCCAGCCCAGCCGGCGTAATTCCTCAGCTACAATCCGCCCCGCTTTTGCTTCCGCCATTTCACGGTGCAGTTCCCCCGAGTGGTGTTCCCCCAGCTTGCCCTCCATCTTTTCGAGCATCTGGCGCTTAAACTCCCCGCCGCCCATGCACCAGCCGCGCCGGAGAATCTTGATCGCTTCTTCGTCCGTCTCCTCCAAGCGCCGCGCTTCCATCCGCTGCTCGAATTTCTGCCGGCCGGCAGCCGTGTCCTGCTGGATGCCGTGCTCCCCCAACAGCCGATCCACCCGCATCCATCCGGGCCGGTGCTCCGGGGCGGACAGATACCACAGCAGGCTGCTCCACGGATAGGCCATCAGCCGATCTTCAGATTTGAGCAAACCGGCCCGTGCCGGGTTCAGATGCACGTAATCACAGGCTGTGCGCAAATAACCGTTGCCACTGCCCTCAACCAGTTGGGCCTTGTAGCGGCCGCTGAAAACATGCCCAAAGAGCTTGTGCCGGTGATTGAGCCGGATGGTATAGGTGCTTTGCAGCCAGGCCATGCCTGCCACCAGGTTGGCGTCGGGGGTTTCCAACACCAGATGATAGTGGTTGCGCATCAGACAATAGGCATGCACCTGCCAGTTCGTTTTCTGGCACGATTCGGCGAGGGTTTTGATGAAATCGTGCCGGTCCACGTCGTCCAGAAATATGTCCTCGCGCCGGTCTCCCCGGCTCATCAGATGATACAGGGCCCCGGGATATTCAAGGCGTCGTTTGCGAGGCATGGCACTTGGATAAACCCCATCGCCATCCATGTCAATCTGTAAAATGAACCATGTTATGGGTTGACCCCTTCGGCCCTTCGGCCCAGATCGCGCCAAAAGCAAAGCCTTAACCCGTCACCCACAAGCCGTAAAGCTCATGGCGATGCGTGGCTGATTCCCATTTGCGACGGCGTGGCCGGCGCCTGGTAGCCGGGGGCTTTCACTTGAAAGGACAGTTCTTTTAGGAGTTTCCGCCCCTCCGGCTTGGCCACAAACGCGGCCACCGCTGCCGTCTCGGCAGGTTTATCGCCGGACCAGCGCGGCGAAATCAGGTATTTCACCTCCAGCCAGTCGCAAGCCACCAGGCCCGCCCCGTATTTGTCCTCCAGCCATTCGCTGCACTCGAAGAGGCCGTGGGGCGTATGAGTCGCAAGATCGAGACGCTCTTGTTGGGCCGCGGGGCGAAATGTGACGTCGTAAAGCGACTTGTCGAACGGCGCGAGCCACCAGCAGAGCCAGGGAACATCGCTGGGATTGGGCGCCGGAAGGCCATTGAGGCGAAACCAGGCGGGGTGCTGCACGTCGCCGTTCCAGCACACGGTTTTCTGCGTTTTGACGAAGCGTTCTAAATCCGCGCGGTCGAAGACCAGCCCGCACTCATAGAGCAGGACCGCCTGCGAGAGAGTCATGGATTGATAGACGCTGCGGTGTTCGGGGCCGATCCAGTGTTTCCAATCGTCCTGCTCGCCCGGGTCGGCGTCCCAGGGGCCGGAGGGGTCCCAGTAGTGCCAGAGGTAGTGATCGCCGGCCAGCGTGAGGCAATGCTTGAATCGGGTCCCCAGCTTGATAGCCCTGACGAGGTATTCGTCCCTGCCCGTGGCCATGTAGAGCGCCAGCAGGCTGCCGAGAATCTTGCCCTGCTTGTTGTGCGGATGCGTGAGGCTGGACTTGATCGGCAGCAGGCCCGGTTCGCTGATATAGACGGCCCCGGCCGCGCCCAGGTCCTTGTAGCATCCGCGCGCATCCCACGCCTTTACAAAGTGGTTTTCGGCCAGCGAAAGATATCGGGCCATCGGTTCGGCATAATGGCGCTTCAATTCGGCGTCGCCCTGCACCATGCAGGCGAATTCGGCTGCGACTTCGGCCATCGCAAACCCGGTGATCTCGACGGCCACCCGTTGCTCGGGCCGGTCGGGGCGGCGGAAGTTGGGTTTTGGCTTGCCGTACCAATCCAGAAAACCATCCGGCCCCTTTTCCAGGCAGGAGCAGAGCGCATCCATTCGTTGCACGAAATCGTCGAGGAACCTGGATTGGCCTGTCAGCCGGTAGGCCACCAGCGGCATCCGAATCAGCTTGGATGCGCGCCAGGCAATTTCCTCCGGAAAGGCGGCGAACTCCTTCATGTGTTCCGGCGTGCAATCGGCAGACGACCGATCCACCTGCTCGAGGAACAATTTGAGCAACTGGCGATCGCCGGGGTCGGTGATCGGCACCGCATAAGAGGCGCCTGCGAAGGGATGGTAAATCTGCATGCAGTCCAGCGGATGGATGCTGGCCGGCGCCTCAATGGGCTTTGCTGGCGCGATCCCTCCCGCCAAAAGAGCGGCGGCGATTATCCCCAAGGCGACCGGAGCAGTATGGGGCCAAAATTTGCCAACGAAACTCATCAGGCAATCGTCCTTTAGATTACTGTAACAAAGGCAAGCGGATTCAATATAACGGAGGGTTAGATGATGGTAAAGCTCGTTATAAGGCGTGCTATTCCGTGTGTGCCCAAAATTGCGCTTGGACGGCAAAAAAAGGGCGGCTATTGACTTCATGCGGACTTTAAGCCAATTTCCCGCGTCTGATAGTTAGTGGCCAGGATGGATCCATTATCATGGGAAAAGCGCTTATCATAGCCGAAAAACCCTCGGTCGCCTCGGATATTGCCAAGGCGCTGGGCGGTTTTGTCAAGACGCAGGACCATTACGAAAGCGACCGGTTCGTCCTTTCGTCAGCGGTCGGGCATCTGCTTGAACTCTGCCTGCCGGAAGGCGCGGAGGTCAAACGCGGCAAGTGGAGCTTTGCCAATTTGCCCGTCATCCCAGACCATTTCGACCTCCGCCCCATCGAAAAGTCCGAGGGCCGCCTCAAGGAGCTGGTTCGTCTGATCAAGAGCAAGAACGTGGACCGCCTGATCAATGCCTGCGACGCCGGACGCGAGGGGGAACTGATTTTCCGTTACCTCGTCCAGCACTCCAAGGCCAAACAACCCATCCAGCGCCTTTGGCTCCAATCCATGACCCCCGGCTCCATCCGCGAAGGCTTCACCGCCCTGCGCGATGACGCCTCCATGCGTCCGCTGGCCGATGCCGCCGTCTGCCGCTCGGAATCCGACTGGCTGGTGGGGATCAACGGCACCCGCGCCATGACCGCCTTCAATTCCAAGACCGGCGGCTTCCATTTAACGACCGTGGGCCGCGTGCAGACGCCCACCCTGGCCATCGTGGTCGAGCGCGAGGAGAAAATTCGCAAGTTCGTTCCGCGCGATTACAGCGAATTGCACGCCACCTTTGCCGCCCAGGCCGGCGAATACGTCGGGCGCTGGTTCGATGAGAAATTTGCCCGGGACAAGAAGGAAACCGACCCCGACCTCAAGCCCGAGCGTATATGGGACCTCCGAAAGGCGGAGGCCATCCGGGACAAATGCCTGGGCCAGCCGGGCATCGTCACCGAGGAAAGCAAGCCGGCCACGCAGCTTTCGCCCCAACTTTACGATTTGACCAGTTTGCAGCGCGACGCCAACGGGCGCTTCGGTTTTTCGGCCAAGAACACCCTCGGTCTGGCCCAGGTTTTGTATGAGCGCCACAAGGTGTTGACCTATCCGCGAACCGATTCGCGTTGCCTGCCGGAGGATTACCTGGCCACGGTCGGGGAGACACTGCGCATGTTGGGGGATACTGCTTATGCCCCGTTCGCCAACGAGATTCTCCGCCAGCACTGGGTGCGCCCTAACAAACGCATTTTCAACAACGCCAGGATTTCCGATCACTTCGCCATCATCCCGACTTCGCTGGCGCCCAAAAACCTGAGCGAGCCGGAACAGAAATTGTACGACATGGTGGCCAAGCGTTTTCTGGCCATCTTCTACCCGGCGGCGGAATTTCTGGTCACCACCCGCATCACCCGCGTGGTGGAGGAACCGTTCAAGACCGAGGGCAAAGTGATGCTCCAGGCCGGCTGGATGAGTGTTTACGGCCGCGAAGTGCTGGGCGATGATCAAGCCCCGCGCCTGGCTGCGGTGCAACCAGGCGAACAGGTGGCCACGGTCAAGATCGATCTCATTTCCACTCAAACCAAACCGCCGCCCCGCTACACGGAAGCGACATTGCTCTCCGCCATGGAAGGCGCCGGCAAGCTGGTGGAAGACGAGGAATTGCGCGAAGCCATGAGCCAGAAGGGTCTCGGCACTCCCGCCACCCGCGCCTCCATCATCGAAGGCTTGCTCTACGAAAAATACCTTTTGCGCCAGTTGCGCGAGTTGCAGCCCACGGCCAAGGCTTTTTCCCTCATTACCCTGCTGCGGGGTTTGAACATTCCCGAATTGTCCTCCCCGGAATTGACGGGCGATTGGGAGTTCAAGCTCAAGCAAATGGAGCGCGGGCAATTGGGCCGGCCGGAATTCATGCGTCAGATCGAGCAGATGACCCGCCAGATCGTTGAAAAAACAAAAGGCCACGAGAGCGACACCGTGCCCGGCGAATTCGGCGAATTGAAAGCGCCCTGCCCCAAATGCGGCGGCGTCATCCGCGAGAACTACAAGAAATTCCAGTGCCAAAAATGCGACTTCGCCCTGTGGAAGATCGTGGCCAGCCGCCAGTTGGAGATTCCCGAAGTGGAGGAATTGATCACCAAACGCGTGGTCGGCCCCTTGCAAGGCTTCCGCAGCAAAATGGGCAAACCCTTTGCCGCCATCATCAAACTCAACGCCGAACTCAAGCCCGAGTTCGACTTCGGACAGCAGGACAGCGAAGGCCAGGGGCCTCGAGTGGTGGATTTCAGCGGCCAACAACCGCTGGGCAAATGCCCGATCTGCGGCTCGGCCATTTACGAAAGCGGCATGGCCTACACCTGCGAAAAGGCCGCGCGCCGCGAAGGCTGCGCCTTCCGCATGGGCAAGATCATTTTGCAACGGGCGATGGAACCGGAACAGTTGCAAAAATTATTGACGAATGGCCGGACCGATCTGCTGGATAAATTCATTTCCAGGAAGGGCCGCCCCTTCAAGGCCTTCCTGGTGCTGGGACCGGACAAAAAGGTCAGTTTTGAATTCGAGCCGCGCACCAAAAAGGCGGCGGGCGGCGCGAAAACCAAGGAACCCCAGCCCAAACTTGACCTCTCCAAAGCCGAACCGGTGGGCAAATGCCCCGTCTGCAGCGGCCGTCTCCTGGACGCCGGCGATAAATACCTGTGCGAAAAATCGCAGGCCGACAAAAGGCCCTGCCGCTTCAAGGTCAACAAGGTGATTTTGCAGCAGCCCATTGACCACGAACAAGTCCGCAAACTGGCGGCCCACGGGCGCACTGATTTGCTGCCGCGTTTCATCTCCAAGGGCGGCCGCCCCTTCGCGGCCTTCCTGGTGCTGGGCGACAATCAAAAGGTCGCCTTCGAATTCCCTTCCAATTGAAGCTTGGCTTATCCCATGCCACCGCGTCATCCGCCAAGCCGGCGCGGCGGGAGAATACCGCTGGGGCGCGGCGCGCCAACGGGCCATGATGGCGTGGGAACCCCCCGGCGGCCCGGCGGACGGCGGCCCTAAAAAAAAGTCAAGGAATAGTCTTGCAAAGGTCATAAGCTGACTTTATTCTGGATTGAGCATTCAATTAATTTAATACCATGCAAATCGAGAGCTTAAAAGTCTTCTGTGACTTGGCGGAGACGGAGAGTTTCACCCGCGCCGCCCAGATCAACAACGTCACTCAATCCGCCGTCAGCCAGCAAATCAGTTCGCTGGAGCGACAGTTCAAATCGCTGATGATCGAACGGAGCAAGAAGAAGTTCCGCCTCACCCGCGAAGGCCAGGTGCTCTACGAGTACAGCAAGCAGATCATCCAGAGCTATGACTCGCTCCACAACCGTTTGCAGGAGATCAAGGATATCATCTCGGGCACCATTCGGGTCGCCACGATTTACAGCATCGGGCTGCACGATCTGCCGCCCTACTTGAAGAAATTCCTCAAGACCTATCCCACCGTCAACGTCCATTTGGAATACCGCCGCGCCAATCAGGTCTATGACGACGTCTTGAGCAACGTCGTTGACTTGGGCCTGGTGGCCTACCCCACGCGCGACCCCAAGCTGGAGCTGATTCCCTTGCGCAAGGATTCGCTGGTGCTTATATGCCATCCGCAACATCCGCTGGCCAAGTCCAAGTCCATCAAGCTGTCCCATTTGACCGGCCTGAAATTCATCGGCTTCGAGCCTGACATCCCCACCCGCAAGGCCATTGACAAAGTCCTCCGCGACCACGGCGTCAAGGTCGAAACGGTGATGGAGTTCGACAATATCGAAACCGTCAAGCGAGCGGTGGAGATCGATGCCGGAGTGTCGCTGGTGCCGCAAGGCACGATCACGCAGGAAGTGGCCAAACAAACCTTGGCCGAGGTCAGGATTGACGGCGTGGATTTGGTGCGCCCGCTGGCCGCCATCTACAAGAAGAACAAAGTCCTTTCGCCCGCCATGAAGCAATTCCTGACTATTCTGAAAGCCTGATTACTTCAGGTTCTTGGGATTAAGCGCGCGCAACTCTGGTGTGACAAACAGGCCGTCTTTGCGGATAAGCCGGCCGTCAAACCAAACTTCGCCCCCGCCGCATTCGGGCCGTTGGATTAAGACCATGTCCCAATGCACCGCCGAGCGATTGCCGTTGTCCGCCTCCAGATAGGCCTGTCCCGGGGTGAAATGCAGCGAGCCGGCGATCTTTTCGTCAAACAAAGTGTCGCACATCGGGTTGAGAATATACGGATTGAAACCGAGTGCAAACTCGCCCACGTAACGCGCTCCGGCATCCGTGTCCAGAATCTCATTGAGCCGTTTGGTGTTGTTGGCGCTGGCCTTGACGATGCGCCCATCCTGGAGTTCCAGCCGGACATTTTCGAATTTCGTCCCGGAATACATCGTCGGCGTGTTGTACTGGATGACGCCTTGCACGGAATTCTTCACCGGGCAGGAAAAGACCTCGCCGTCCGGAATGTTGCGTTTGCCTTCCGCCAGCAGGGCGCCGATGCCCTTGATGCTAAATTGCAGGTCCGTGCCGGGGCTTTTGAGATGGACGCGATCCGTCTTGTTCATGAGCTTTTGCAGCGGAATCATGGCCCGCGCCATCTTCGGATAATTCATGGTGCAGACATCGAAGTAAAAATCCTCGAAGGCCTCGGTGCTCATATTGGCCGCCTGCGCCATGCTCGGGGTGGGCCAGCGCAAGACGCACCAGCGGGTCTTGTTGATCCGATAATCCTGCACCGGCCGAATCGCCTTGGAGTAGAGCGCCATGAGGCCAGGGGACACATCGGCCGTTTCATTGGCGTTGCCCGCGCCGCGCACGGCGATGTAGGCCTGGACCCGTTTCATGCGCGACAATTCCACCTCGCGCACCAGGTTGGCGTGCGCGTCGTTGGTTTGGCGCACGATTTCGCGGGTGATCCGCGTGTGGCGCGTCTCCACCAGCGGGATGGCGCCAATGCCGCGCACCGTCCGCATCAATTGGACCACGAATTCGTCCGGCACATCGATCATGTCCAGCAGGATGCGTTCGTTCTTCTTCAGTCCGATGGAATACTTCACCAGCAAGCTGGCTAATTTGGCGTACCGAGGATCTGTCATAATTCTTTGCAGGTAACCAGAACCGCCGGCAAAGACAACTTCCGATTTTGCCACTTCCGATTTTGCCACGGATACGCGCCGACGGTATCCCTCCTAATCTTAATCTTAATCCTAATCTTTTCCGTAACCGATTCTTACCGTTGAAATCCCGTCGGATTATCTCTCAGATTTCTCATCTGTGTTAATCTGTGTCGATCTGTGGCTAAAATTTCAAATATCTTTGGCTAGGATTAAGATCAGGATCAGGATTAAGAATGGCGCTCCCTCTGTCGCAGTGCCCGTTCCTGTCTTGCGATCTCCCGGCGCAGCAAATCCTCCGCCGACCAACCGCGCGCCGTTGCCTGCCGGGCTAGTTCGAATAGTCCCCGCGCCAGCGCACCTTGGCCCAAGCGCGGCGGGCGGGCGGCGGCGTCTCCAAGGAGCTTTGCCTTCCGCGCTTTCTTGAGCAGTTTCTCGGCCCGCATCAACGCCGGCAAATGTCGCGGAATCCCATCCAACGCCGACGCCCGCGCGTGCCGCGTGCCCTGCTTTTCCGCCGCCTTGATCTTCTCCCAATTGACCCAAACCTCAGCGACGCCTTTCACTTTGACATCGCCGAAGACATGCGGATGGCGCCGCACCAGTTTGTCCGTGAGGTGGCGCGCCACGGCCTCGAAATCGAAGGCGCCTCGTTCGCGCGCCAACTGGCAATGAAAGACCACCTGCAGCAGCAAGTCGCCCAGTTCTTCCGCCATCTCCTGGTCGTCGCCGCTTTCGATGGCGTCAATCAGTTCATAGACTTCCTCGACCGCGTGATAGCGAAGCGAACGGTGGTCCTGTTCGCGGTCCCACGGGCAGCCTTTAGGCGAGCGCAGCCTGGCCATGACCTCCAGCAAATCCGCCAACGCGTTTTTCTTCTTCTTCACAAAATGACCAGATTATCGCGATGCACCAACACCACCCGGCTCGGGCGGGCCTTGACGGCGGCCGAGTCAAAATCGCAGATCCCGCGCGCGAACTCCGTGCCGTTCAGATCGCAGATGCGCACCACGTCCCCGGCCTCGAACTCCCCCTCGCACCGCGCCACGCCCGGCGGCAGCAAACTCTTGCCGTTTTCGCGCAAGGCCTTCCTGGCCCCGTCATCCACGAAGAGCGTCCCTTTGGCGTGATGGAAAAACGCGATCCACCGTTTGTGCCCCTTGAGTTTGGCCGGCTGGGCCACAAACATCGTGCCCTCCTGCTCGCCTTCCAGCACGCGCGCCAGCACCCCCTTCTTCCTGCCCGAGGCGATGATCATCGGGATGCCCGCGCGCACCACCATCTTGGCCGCCTGCAATTTCGAGGTCATGCCGCCGACGGCCGTTTCACTGTCGGTCCCCCGCGCCATCTTTTCCACCGTCGCGTCCAGGTTCTCCACCACGCTGACCGTCCGGCAATCGGCCGTGCCAAAATTCTCGATCAACCCGTCCACCGACGTGAGAATGATCAGCGCGTCGGCCGGCAGCAGGCACGCCACCAAGGCGGACAAGGCATCGTTGTCGCCGAACTTCAATTCCGTGAAGGAAGTCGCGTCGTTTTCGTTGATGATGGGGATGACGCCGTGATGGAGGAGCGTGACCAGCGTGCTGCGGGCGTTGAGGTGACGCTCGTGATGTTCCAGGTCATCATGCGTTAGGAGCACTTGGGCGACGCAGAAGCCGGCATCGGCCAGGAGCTTTTGATACATCGTCATCAAACGCGGCTGGCCGATGGCGGCGCAGGCCTGCAGCTCGGAAAGTTCGGCGGGCCTTTTCTCATGGCCCAAAACGCCCATGCCCGCCCCCACCGCGCCGGAACTGACAATGACGACTTGTTTGCCTTGCGCGCGCACGGCGGCGATCTGCTCCGCCAACTGCCGGATTTGTTCCAAATCCGGTTGCTTGCGGCTATCGGTCAGGATACCGGTCCCCAATTTGACCACGATGCGGCTGGCATTTTTGAGCGAAGCGCGATGCATAAGATGCGGCAGCAATGGCTACCAGAACGCCGCCCACTTGGCAAGCATCCGAACGTCAGCATCCGAACGTCGTGTGTCGGCGCCAACGCATCTTAACTGCCGCAACCCATCGCAATTCAACGGGATCATCGGCCCAGTATCAGGGGAGCGCACGCGCCCCCGCGTGCAGCGGGTCGCGCCTCGCGCCCCGCATCTGGAACGCCCGGATTTCCAAGTGCGTCCGCCCTGGAGCGTGATTAAAATTAGGTGAGATTCGTCATTCATTCTCCCAACGGGAGAAAATCATTCAGCCTGGGGTTGCCCCGATTCCCAGATTCCCAGAGGGGCTACCCCAGGTCAGGCCCGTTATCTGTCTCAACCCGGAACGGGTTGAATCCTTCTTCATCTCACCCGCTTTTAATCGCACCCTCCGCCCTGGCCCAGGCGTATTCGCACTTGTCAATTCGCCCTTGGCGCGGCAGATTACCTTCACCCAAAGCGGCACAACGAAAATGACGACGAGCAAACAGTATGATTATTTCAACCGGTTGAGTTCAATTTCCTCATCGCCGTCCAGTGCCTTCAACTACCAATACAACGCCGCTAACCAGCGGACGCTGGACCGACTCGGGGACGGCAGCTATTGGCGGTATGGGTATGATGCGCTCGGCCAGGTGACTTCCGGCATGAAGTATTGGAGCGACCAGACGCCGGTGGCCGGACAACAATTTGGCTACGCCTTCGACACCATTGGGAACCGGACGCAGACCCAGGCGGGCGGAGACCAGAAGGGGGCCAATTTGCGCGTGGCCGGCTACACCAACAACCTGCTCAACCAGATCACCAGCCGGGGCGTGCCCGGGGACGTGGATGTCATGGGGGATGCTTTGGCGACCAGCGGGGTGACGGTCAACACCCTGACCGCGTATCGGAAGGGGGAGTATTTCCGGGAGCAGTTGAGCGTGGGCAACACCTCGACGGCCATCTGGCAAAGCGTGACCACCGCCTCGCCCGGCCAAACCAGCGTGACTGGCAACGCCTACGTGGCCAAGACGCCGGAGCTTTACAACTATGACGCGGATGGCAATCTGCTCACCGACGGCCGGTGGACCTACGCCTGGGACGGGGAAAACCGGCTGCTTTCGATGACCAGCTTGACGGGCGCCCCTGCCGGATCGCAATTGCAACTTAACTTTGCTTACGATTACCAGGGACGCAGAATTCAGAAATCGGTTTGGACATGGAATGGGACTAGCTGGATTATTTCCGGCTCCGCAACCAATTACGCTTATGACGGATGGAACTGCATCGCGGCGCTTAATTCCACCCCCAGCCTTCTTGAATCGTTCCTGTGGGGCTCAGACCTGAGCGGGAGCCTGCAAGGGGCGGGCGGAGTGGGCGGTTTACTGGAGGTTTCGTATTACGGAACCCCCGCGATGAACTGCTTTGTTGCCTTTGACGGCAACGGCAACGTCAGCGCCCTGGTCAACGCCGCCAATGGCGCTACCGTTGCCAATTACGAATACGGCCCCTTCGGTGAACTCATCCGCGCCACGGGGCCAATGGCCAAGCTGAATCCCTTCCGCTTTTCCACCAAATACCAGGACGACGAAACCGACCTGCTTTACTACGGCTATCGGTACTATAACCCGTCCACAGGCCGCTGGCTCTCCGCAGATCCGCTCACCGAGTTAGGTTATTTAGTTCTTAGCCACAAAACTTCACCAAATGCGCTGAATAATTGGATCCCGAACCCTAATCCTCCTACTTCTTGTTCTTCTTGCCGTAAAAGGCAGAGCCAAAGCACTCCTGCTTTTGCACAAGCCAAACCCCAAGATGACCTTTACGTTTTCGTGGGCAATAATCCAATTACGAGGTGGGATTATTTAGGCCTTGATAACCCCGGCTGCGATCAACCTGCCCAAGGTATACCCAACAACGCGCCAGGTGCGACAACTTGTTATCTCAAATGCTGTGCCCAACATGATCAATGTTACCTCGCCCATCACTGCACAGCTTTGAGCTGGATTTGGAGTGGAGGTATTTTAGGAACGATTTGTTCTCCGTGCGCGCGATGCAACCAGCAGGCTCTTGCCTGCATGGCAGCATGTGCGGCAGGTGGAAGCGGGCCTAATGTTGGCGGCAACTATTTTTGCGGCAATGGGCCAAACGCAGGAACCTTCTATAATAATTGGGCTGATATACCATCCAGTTGTTTTGAGGGCGGCAACAAATTTCCACAGCCCACCGGGTGGCCGTGAGCATGTAAGAAATATCCCGCTATTTTTCTAAAAATAGTGTAGTATTGACACAATGAGTGCCGAACCATCCAAAGGCCAGTTTGTAATTTTGAGAATCATTGCTTTGCTCTTAGGATTGCCTCTAACTGTGTTTGCTTTTCTAGTGTTGCGCACGCAATTTGCCACTTCAAAGTTTAACCTCATTGCGTGCGGAATGGTGTTTGGTCTCATGTTGCCAGCCGCATTGTGTTGGTGGTTTGTAATTCGCGGGCATATTGCCAAGAGTCGAAACCTGATGTTATCTACGCTGGTCGGGGGTGTCGCTGTCGGCGGCCTCGGTTTTATCATCGGTTTTGTCGGACCAATCATTTTCACTCCCCACTCCAATCAAGGGCCATTGCTTGGTGTTTTTGTGACAGGCCCGATCGGAGTCTGCGTCGGTGCATTAATCGGTTTTTGTGTTGGTTTTGTTCGTATGAGGGGCGTAAAGACTGCCACCCAATAAACAGGCCAACGCTCTCTGACACAACTTGGAATCCCCCCTTACCCAGCACCAGTGTCCAAAATCGTCCTCGTTATCCCCGGGTTGAAGCGTTGCGCCAGCCCTGTCGCAAGTCCTTGGTTTTCGGTTTATTCCCGGCTTTTCCAGGCTTTTTCAACCTTTTCAAGCCAGCTTCTTTGACCGTTGACCGGGACTGTAACGGCGCAAAAAGCATGGCGCTGGCTCACAGAAAGTGCGCCCAAATGATGACAGACATCTCCCCTTGGCAGTGCTTCAGGGCATGGCATCCGGTGACGCAACGAAGCGCAAAAAGGCGCAACGGCATGGCGTCTTATTCCGTGAATTTTGCAGCCACCATGCGTCACTGGATTTGCCGCTTTAGCCGTCCATTTGAACGGCTGATTTTGCACGTCCTGGACGTGCCGGTGTCAGTCCTCACTATTGACACTTTTTATCGTCGGTGATAGTGTTGCCCGATGCCTCGCAAGTTGCGCATGGAGTATGCGGGAGCGATTTACCACGTCGTCAATCGTGCCGGTGTCAGTCCTTGATATTTGCACTAATACAAGCAAAGGAGCCGTTAGGGACAACTTCATACATTCAACAATTCCAGGGAAAAGCGCCTCGGCGAAAAGGATATTGAATCATTTCTGTTGCAGTCCCATCCAACGATGGTATAGTGGGTTGTTGTTGCGCTCACGCGCCTTGTTCTTTGACATATTGCGGACCTCAAGACCGCCAAGGCGAAAAAGCGGGGAGCCAGGCATCATTGCCACAAAGGAACGCAAAGAACCCAGCGCACCGAGCCGCAAGCAAAAATGGCTTCCGCAGCGGCACAGAGTTGGAGCCACAGATTAACACAGATGAACACAGATTTAAGAATCCCTCATCTGTGTCAATCTGTGTTCATCTGTGGCTAAACGTCTTCATGTTTTCCATCCGTGAAATCCGTGGTAATAAATCTTCTCGAAAATGAAAGATTCCGAGAGATTGCGTTCCGCCCCGGCTCATCCACTCTTTTGTTTCCTCTTTTGCGTTCCTTGGGTTCTTTTGTGGCCATTCAATTTACGTAAGTCGTTGATTTCCAGGATAGTTTCCAATAGTTTCACGGAAATCCAAGGGCGCCTGTCTAATAAGGGTTCATCGCTGTTTTCAGTGGATTTGGCTCAACGAGGCAACTTCCAAGTGTCAATTGGAGTGAATTGGACTGAAAAAAGAAAAGCACGCGGCAAGTTCAAAAGCGGCAAATGTTGCCGGTCAAGCCCAGTCGCTGCGGATCCAACCGATACGTCCAAAGTTGGGCAGGAGGACGAGGCACGGAAATCTTTGGCAGAGGAATAGCTGGCAGGGGAATTGGAAGAAGAACTTGAAGTCATTTTGCCCTGCGTCTGCTGTCCGGCACGGGTCGCGTTGCCTTCCGCCGCTTTTCGGCTATGTTCTCTCATGCAAGTTACGCGAATTAATCACACGCGCTACCGCGTCAACGATCTGGATACAACCATCAAGTTCTACAAGGATGTCCTGGGCCTGGAGGAACTGCGCCGGCATAAGTCGCCGCGCGGCTCGGAATTGGTTTTTCTCAAAGCCCCGGAAAGCGAGGAATTGATCGAAATCTGCTCTTTTCCCGCCAGCGGCCCCGTCCAAGTCCAGCCGGACCTCACCCATTTGGGATTTGAGGTCGAGAGCCTCGAAGGCTTTGGCCGGCACCTGGCTTCCTTGGGCCTGAAATACTCCGATGGCCCCACCATGCGGCCGGACGGAGGCGGTTTTGCTTTTATCGACGCCCCGGAAGGTTACGAAGTCGAATTGCTCGAATTGCCCAAGAGCAAGGACCTGGCCTAAAGGGCCTATCGGCGTCCGTCGTACCAGGGGCCGCAGGCCTCGCGATTGGTTATGGTGTGCCGCGGACGAAGAATGACATTTTTAAAGAAACCCGCCAAGTCGCCGCGAGAGTAAAGGCGCACCTTGCGCGCCGAGGTCAGGAGCGGATGCCGGTGCAGGATGACCATTTTCTGCCCGCGCGCGCGCGCCAGTTTCTTGAGGCGTTTGCTCAAATCAATCTCTTCCGAAGCAAACAGTTCCAGGTCAAATCCCCCGACGCTCCGAAAAGCTTCCGCCTGGCAGAAGATAAACGATCCCGCCGCCCACTTGGCCAGCCGGCTGACCAAATTCCACAAACCGGTGCCGCCGTCCGCCCAGAAGTGGCGTTCGTCCATCCGGACGGTGCAGCCGCCGGCAAGGCAGCGGCCGGATTCAATTTGTCCCGCGACCTCGGCGAATAATTCCTGCGTCGGGCGCGAATCGGCATCGACAAAGAGAAACCAATCGCCGTTCGCGGCCGCCGCGCCGGTGTTGCGGGCGCGCGCAATTTGATTGACCGGTTCAAAGACCACCCGCGCCCCGCCCGTTCGCGCCAGCAGCGGCGTCGCATCAGTGGAATTATTATCGCACACGATCAACTCCGTCTCCCACCCGCGCTGCGCGAAGCTGCGCGCCGCCTGCTGCATGCATTGCAACGAGCCGGCAATGAGTTTGGCCTCATTAAAGGCCGGCACGATGATGGAAATTTTCATCGCTTCTCCAACGGATTCCCGCGTTTAACCCATTTTTATTACAGAGCCGGCCATTATTTTGCGGCTCGTCGTTGCACGTTCACACGGGCGACTTGTCCGGCCTCCAGGAGATTCCAGCTCTGGCTGGTCCAGATCACGAACAATTCCTCTTCGTCGGCGGGAACCGACATGTTTTCCGGGTGGTCCACCGGCAGCACCTCACCGCTGGTAAGATGAATTTGGAAGGGGCGGAAAGGAGTCCGGTCCCGCATCCTCTTTACATAATCGAGTTTCATCAGTTCGCCTTCAAAAAAACTAAGGCACAAACTGCGAAATTCAAGGCTCATTTTTCCGCGATGGTTGCCGCGGCGACCGGCGCAGGCCGTTTTGCAACCACAGCCGCCACACCATCGCCAGCGCCTCCCAGACGATTTTGCGCGACATCTTGGAGGTGCCCTGAAAACGATCGGTGAAGATGATTGGTATCTCGATCACTTTCATCCCACGCCGCCAAAGCTGGTGTGTCAGTTCGATCTGGAAGCTGTAACCGTTGGATCGGACCGCGTCCAAGTCGATGGAAGCCAGGCCACGCCGGCGAAAACATTTGAAGCCGCCGGTCGGATCCGTGAAAGGCATGCCGGTGATCCAACGCACGTAGCGGGCCGCGCCAGTGCTCAACAAGAGCCGTTTCATCGGCCAATTGACCACGCGGATGCCGTTGCAATAGCGCGATCCCAGGACCAAATCGGCATGCTGCGCAGCCTCGATAAACCGCGGGATGTCGTCGGGGTTGTGGGAAAAATCGCCGTCCATTTCCATGATGAACTCGTAGCCGTGCTGCAAGGCCCAGGCAAAGCCCGCGCAATAGGCCCGTCCCAGGCCGTTTTTCTCGGAGCGATGCAGCACGTGGAGAAAGGAATTCTTGGCGGCCAGATCATCCGCGACCTGCCCCGTGCCGTCGGGGGAATTATCATCGACCACCAGCATGTCCACTGCCACGGGCAGCTTGGAAAGGCGCTCCACCATCGCGGGGAGGTTTTCCCGCTCATTATACGTCGGCACGATGACCAGTGTTGTGTTCATTCTTTAAGAGCCGCCCTTCCTTCCCCGCCGCCTGTGCGAAGAGTGGAGAAGAGCCAATCCGGCCGTAAAACTCAAGGCCCAAATACGCGCCGTTTCATTCCTCCGGCATCAATACGGGAATGACCTTGTTCCCATGTCGGCGATAAATGCGGAAATCCGCATCGAAAGTGAAAATGACTCCGCCGGGGTGCAACTCAGCGAGCCGGAGGAGGCAGGCATCGGCGAGCGACATGGGGCGATCCCGATAGCGTCGCATCAAGGCTCGCACATCGGCCTGTTGGTCTTCGATTTGCAGACAGGTATTTCGGGTTGGTGGCCAGATCGCGCGGCAGTCCCTTCACCGAACCGGCCAAGTCATGCGCCAGATCGTAGCAAGTGGGTTCACCGTCCGGGGCGCGGGCGGCCAGCGTCTTTTCCAGATACTCCCGCACCAACGCGGATTTCGTGGTGCGGCGCGCGCGCGACTCCTCTTTGAGCAGTTCCAGCAGACGATCCGGCAGTTTGAGCGAAATCGTATTCATCTGCAAATTGTAATACGGTCCGAATTCAAGCGCAATACGCGGTTCAGGGTTTCAGAGAATGGAAAAGTCTCCTTTCCACTAATCACCAGTTTCCGCTTCTATTCTGGTCGCGGGCGGGTTACGATGCGCCTTTAGTGTGAGGGCCGTGGAAATGAAACGAACCATCTACATTGTTGACGACCAACCGCAGGTACTGGAAACCGCCATTGCAATTGTCGGCGCCGTGATGCCAGAGGCCGTCGTGACCGGATTCAACGAACCTTTCCGCGCCTTGGAAGCCATCAAGGCCAGCCCGCCGGACTTGATCCTTTCGGACCATCTCATGCCGGGAATGTCGGGGAGCCAGTTGCTCGAGGCGGCGCGGGTGGCGGCGCCGGGCACCCTGCGCATCATCATGTCCGGCTTCGTCTCCCTCGACAAGCTCACGGCCATCACCTCCGCGCATCAATACGTGGCCAAGCCATTCGATGTTCAGCAATTGAAGCTGATACTGGAGCGGACTCTTGCGGCCCGCGATCGGGTGCAGAACAAACAATTGCAAACCGTGGTGGCCTCGATCCGGTCTCTGCCGTCGTTGCCGCAAGTGCATCACAGCCTTTTGGTCGAATTGGAGAACAATCAGGGCGCCAGCGCGGCCATCGGCCAGATGGTGGCCCAGGACGCGGGCTTGTCGGCCAAGGTGCTGCAATTGGCCAACTCCCCGCTTTTCGGGCGTGAGTACCTGGTAAGCAGTCCGGTTGAGGCGGTGCTGTGTCTGGGCACCAGCATGATCTCCGCCGTGGTCCTCTCCCAAACTCTCTTCAAGCATTATAACGCCAACGCCCACCCCGAATTCTGCATGCAGCGGGTCTGGAGCCATTGCTGGGAAACAGCCGCCTTGGCGCAGTGCTATTGCCGCGAACAAGGACTGCCCCGCCAAGTGCGCGAGGAGTCCTTTCTGGCGGGGTTGCTGCATGAAACCGGCCGGCTCATTCTCATCGACAATTTCCCCGCCGAATACCAGGCCGCCTGCGACGCCGCTCGCCAGGCCCGGTCTCCGCTGGGTCCGCACCTGCGCGCTGTCTTCCAAGCCGCGCCCTGCGAAATCGCGGCCTATCTCCTGGATTTGTGGGGCATGCCCGACAGCGTGGTCGCCGCCATTTCCCTATTGGAACATCCGGAGCAGGAGAAGGCCACAGCCTTCACGGCGAACTCGGCCCTTTTCATCGCGGATCATGTCGGATCCAGACAAGTTCCGCCCGATCCATTTTCCCCGGAAGAATGGAACGCCTCCTACCTGCGTTCCATCGGCTGTGCCGAAGACCTCCAGCAATGGACTCGGAGCAACGAGCGCCCCGCATGACCGGCGCTTTGGTCAACGCGCTCGGGATCGTCGTGGGCGGCGCCTGGGGCCTGGCCGCCAGAAAGCCCATTGCCCCGCATTATCAATCGGCGCTCAAAATCATTCTTGGCGTTTACTTGATATGGTTCGGACTCAAATTGACTTGGGCCAGTCTGAACGGGAGTTTCCGCCAACTGCTGGCGGAACTCGCCATCATCATTCTGGCGCTGGCGCTGGGCAGAATGGCCGGCCGCTTCATGCGCCTGCAAAAGTTTTCCAACTCCATCGGCCGTCATGCCACCCAGACACTGGCCGCCCCGCCGGGCCATAAGCGGTTCAACGACGGATTCCTGCTGGCGACAGGTTTGTTTTGCGTCGGGCCGCTGGCCGTGCTGGCGTCGGTGCAGGAAGGGTTCAACGGCTTTTCGCCGGTCTTCATCGTCAAGGCCGGGATCGACGGCCTGGCCACCTACGCCTTTTGCCAGACCTTCGGCTGGGGCGTGACGCTTGCAGCCATTCCGGTCCTGGCCTTCGAGAATGCCCTCATCCGGTGCGCTCAACTGCTGGAGCCTGTTTTGCGCCAGCGTCCCGTTCCGCTTATTGACTCCATCAACGCCGCCGACGGCTTGCTCATATTTTGCGTCGCCATGATCATTTTGGGACTGAAAAAAGTTGAAGTGGCCGATTACCTTCCAAGCCTGGCCTTGGCGCCCTTGTTGACGTGGTGGCTATGGCGATGATGCATCAGGCCGGAAGCCGTTTTTTGGAATGGCGTTTTCCCGCCCGTAATCTTAATCCTACTCTTAAGCTTAATCTTGATTCGATATGAACCAAATGCCCTCCCTCGCCGTGGCGTTGTTCCTGGCTGCCCTCGCCTCCTTGTCCGCGCGCGCGCAAACCCAACCCGCCGGCGCCACCAATCTTTTCACTCAACCCCTCTCGCGCGCGGACGCCGTTGGGATGGCCTTGCGCCAGAACAACGCCATCCTCAAGGGCAAGGCCGAGTTGCGCGCCTCCTACGGCATTGAGGTGCAATTGCGCGCCATCGCCCTGCCCCAACTCACCGCGGGCGGCGGCTACAACGCGCTGCAATCCTCGCTCATCGAGAGTTTCCCCTTGCCGGCGCCGTTGAGCAGCTTCATCCAGTTTCCCAATCAAAATTGGAACGCCGACGTCAAGGTGCAGCAATCCATCTACGCCGGCGGCCGCATCACCTCGGCCTTTCGTTCCGCCAAGTTGACCCGTCAGCAAGCGCTGCTCCATTACCAGGCCACGCTGGCCGATACGCTCCTGGCCGTGCGCATTGCCTATGACGACGTGTTGGTGGCGGAGCAGCAAATAGCCGTCCACGAAGCCTCGGTCCAGTTGCTGGCGCACGAGCTGGAGGACGTGCAAAAACGTTTCAAAGCCGGAACGGTGCCGCAATTTGACGTCTTGCGCGCGCAAGTCGAATTGGCCAATGAACGCCCGCGCCTAATCCAGGCCAGCAACGACTTTCGCGTCGGCAAGGACAACCTGCTCAACCTCCTGGCCGTCCATCTGCCCAAAACGATTTGGGAGGAAGTCCCGCTGCGCTTGAGCGACACGTTGGAAGCCCGCCCCTACGTCATCGATCTGCCCGTTGCCTTGGCGCGCGCCTTGGAAAAGCGGCCCGAATTAGCGGCGTTGCGCAAAGCCGAAGCCCTGCGCCGTGAAGACCTGGTCAGCGCCAAGTCCGGCTACAAACCCAACGCGCAGGTCTTTGGCGGCTACCAATGGCAGAGCCTGCCTTACGAAAACGATCTGAGCGCCGATTTGTCCGGCTGGACCGCCGGCGCGCAACTGAACTGGAGCATTTTCGACGGGCGATTGACGCACGGCAAGATCATGGAAGCCAAGGCGCGTTACGAACAAGCGCAACTGGACGTTGATGAATCCGGGCGCCAGATCGAATTGGAGGTGCGCACTGACTATTCCAATTTCATCGAGGCGCGCGAGGTGCTGGACTCGCAGAAGATGGTGCAGGAACAGGCCCAGGAGGCGTTGCGGCTGGCCGAGGCGCGGCTCCAGGCCGGCACCAGCACCCAATTGGACGTGCTCAACGCGCAAACGGCCTTGACCCAGGCCCGCACCACCCAGGTGCAGGCCCTGCATGATTACGCGGCCGCCCGCGCCCGTCTCCAACGCGCCCTCGGCGAGGACATGGAGATCATTCAAAACTAGGCTTTGCATGTTCCGCCCTGCCTGTTGCATAGTTTCGGACGGTTGTCACGCCTCGCCGGCGGTCCCATGAAGAAAGCATCGATTGCAATTATATTTTTGACGGTCTTGATTGACCTGGTGGGCTTTGGGCTGATCCTGCCCCTGATCCCCATTTACAGTAAAAACTTTCACGCCAGCGGCTTGGTCTCCGGGGCCATCGTCAGCTCCTATTCCCTGATGCAATTCCTCTTCGCTCCCATCTGGGGCCGGCTTTCGGACCGGGTGGGACGCCGGCCGGTTTTGCTGGGCAGCACGGCCTGCGCCTGTTTGTCCTATGTGATTTTCGCCATCGGTTCGGGTCTCTCGGGCAACCTGGCGCTCGGGGTCATGTTTCTCTCCCGCCTCTTTGCCGGTATTTGCGGAGCCAATATCACCGTCGCCCAGGCTTATATCGCCGACATCACCCCGCCGGAAAAACGCTCGGCCAAAATGGGTTTGGTCGGCATGGCCTTCGGCCTGGGCTTCATTATTGGGCCGGCCTTGGGCGCGGTCAGCACCAGGTATTTTGGCATTACGGCCCCGGGTTGGGCGGCGGCGGCGCTCTGCGCGCTGAATTTCATCTGGGCCTTCGCGCGCTTGGCGGAAAGTTGGAAGCCAGCCGCGCATTGGGTCACCCAACGGCCGCACATCGAGCAATGGCTGCACATCCTGCGCGCCCCGCGGCTCAATTTGCTCATCGCCATTTTTTTCCTGGCCACCTTCTGCTTCACCTGTTTTGAAGTGACCATCGGATGGCTGGTCATGCAGAATTTTGGCATCGACACGCAAAAGAGCCTGGTCACGGTCTCCTTGCTCATTGCCTATTGCGGGGTGATCGGGGCCGGGGTGCAGGGCGGCGCGTCGGGCCGCTTGGTCAAGAGAATGGGCGAGCCAAAGCTGATCGCCTTGAGCTTGTTGATGGCCGCCATCGGCATCGCCGTTCTGCCCTTCATGAAGTCCTGGGCCGCGCTGCTGCTCGGGCTGGGCATTTTTTCCATCGGCTCCAGCCTGACGCGTCCGCCGGTCTTCGGGATGATTTCGATTCTCACGCCGGCGCACGAACAGGGGGCGACCATGGGGGTGGCGCAGGGCGTGGGGAGCCTGGCGCGGATCGTAGGGCCGGTTTTCGCGGGCCGGTTTTTCGTGTTCAATGTGCTCAACGCCCCACTACCGTATTTGATTTGCGCCGCCCTCTGCCTGTTGACGGCCTTTGTGGCGATGCGGTACTTGACCCTCGCGAAAACGCCGGCGCCCGCCCCTTCGGGAGAGTTAATTCCTTAAACTTGCTTGCGGCGGCGCGTGTTCCCGTTCATTTTGATGGCCTGCATGAAAACGTTGTTTCGATTTGGTTTCCTGGCGCTGGCCGCGGCCGTCCTCGCCGGCTGTTTTTCCCGGCCCAAGGTGTTGTATCACGCCGGCGATGAAACGCCGCCCGTTTTCCTGGCCGGACCGGTGGCGGTCTTGTTGACCAATGTCGATGGCTTCAGTGCTAAATTGACCGGCTCGGTCCCGCTGCCCAATGGCGGCCAGCACGCCGTGGCCGGGGACTTGCTCGGACGCCAAGCTTCACTGATTTTCCAACCCGAAAAAACTTCCAAGGGAAAGCGGGCGCGGAGCGAAGGCGGCATGTTTTTCATTTGGAACGAATCCAGGCATTCTGGATTTGTGTTGAGCGACCCCTTGCAGGCTTATGCTCCGGCCTCAACCAGCGTCCAAGCCACCAAAGTAACGTTTATCACTAATAGCGCGGTGGAGGAGGAAGCCAACGGCCATCCCTGCCGCCGGATCGAGGTGGTGGTGCAATCCTCTGACGGCGCGTCGGCGCGGTTCAAGGTTTGGGAGGCGAAAGACGCCAGGCACTTTCCCGTGCGCATTCAGACGCCGCCGGGTCCGGGGGAAATGACCCTCAATTTTTCCGAGCTTCGCCTGGCCTTGCCGCCCGCTCCATTGTTCGCCCCCCCCGACGGTTTTTTGAAGTACGATTCCCCCGTGGCTTTGATGAATGAATTGATCGTTCGCCAGGGCGTCCTGACCAAACAGAACGATAGAGGCCTCGAGATTTCCCCCGCATCCGGTCCAGACATGAACAACTGGCGCCAAGCCTCGCCGCACTGAGTTCACATTTTCTCGCCCGGAAAACGTGAAAGCCATGTCAACGGGTCCGAATGACTGGGTATAATCGAGCCGAAGAAAAGCTGATCGCCGTCGAAACCGTAAAGCACGAAAAGCGGGAATGATCTAAGGTTTCTTCGACGCAACTCTGTAACTGCGGAGGACCTGACATTCAGGAAATGGCCTGCGCTCGACGGCGAGGACCTAATGGCATCCAATGTCTGATCGACCTCGTTTCGGAAGCGTATGGCCAACCCCTCTGAAATCTCAGAATACTCGGCCTGGAAGCGGCGAATGTCCCTGGGGAATTCGGGGTGAAACATCACCCTCATTGCAGTGCGGCGCGGAATTCTTCCTCCGTCAGGCCTTTCACGCGCCCGACGGCGAGGTCCTCAATGCGGCGGATTCCCTCTGTGATAGCTTGATTCAAGGATGCAGGCGCGACCACGCTCTCGACCAGGCGACGAGCCAGATCGAGCCGTTCCTCTGCCGGCAATTCAAGTGCCATTTGGGCTAAATCGGCTGAACCCATGCCTCAAACTTGCATGGCAGTTGCCTTTATGCAAGGGCGAAAACCTTCTCTTTCTCCGCATTATCAATTCCCCGCGAGAATGACATCCAACTCGGCCATGGAGGCGTATGGGTTGGTGGAGTCAAAGCTGTCGAGGGCGACAAATTTGATGTGCTGTGTTTCGACCGGCGCCGGGAATTTCACCGTCTGCAAATCGTCGTTGCGCTTGAATGTGCCGCGCGCGACGGGCTGCCCCCAATTCTTGCCGTCGGCGCTGACGTACACGGCGTAATCCTTGATCCAGCCGTTCGGGTTGCCATCCTGGCGCGGCAGGCAGGTCAGGCCGGCCAGTTTCACCGGTTGCGGCAGTTGGACGATCACATGGTGCGGGAAGCTGGGACCGTCGGCCCGAAAGGAGGTGTGCCAGAGCGTTTCGGATTGGCCGTCAATGAGGTTGGCGGCCGGGAAACCGCCCTGTTCATCATCGGCCTGAATGTCCGCGCCCAGGGCATGGAGTTTGTTTTTGTTTTTCGGCACGAACAGTCTATCCAGCAGATCGGCCTCCAGTGCCTGGGCCGGTTTGAAGGCGGGCGACGCGGCGTAGGTGTAGATGCTCGCAAGCATCTGGCGCGCGGCGGGGTCGTTGGTCATTCGCGGAAGATCCAGCCCGCACACGAGCAATTGGCCGCTGCCAACGCGTCCTTCAAAGATCAGGCCGAGCTTGTCGTTGCGCGCGAAGTTGTCAATCACTTGGACAAGGGGACGGTAGCCGGCGGGCGTGCCGTCCAGGATGAACATGCGCGAATGTTGCATCAATTCGTACCATTGCCAGTCGCTGTAAGACTCGGTTGGGAATTGGGCCAGCATGGGCTGCTTGGGATCGCACAGGATGCCCATGGTGTTCGGGCGCTGACTCGGGAACCAAACCGGGCTCCAGAACACTGGCAAAAAACGGCCTCTCATGGATTGGTCGGTGTTGGCAGAGTAGGCGAAGAAGACGACCTTCCTTCCAGCCGCCAGGGCGGTCTTGGCCTGGTCCCATTTCTCGCAACGGACCACGCCTTCCGGCGGGGAGGTCTGAGGGGCGGCGGGATAAACCCAGATTTCCCAATCATTGGCAAACTTCGAACCTTGCAGTTCGACGCTCACTTTCAATTTGCAAGGGGCATGGGCGCGGGCGAGCGAGGCATGGATATTGCCCAGCGCGGTCAGCCGTCCCGTCGGCACTCTCAAAGTGGCCAGCGCGCCTGCGGCCACCTCACGGTTCTGCTCGTCGGAAATCCGCCACCCGGGCCGCGCCTCCGCAAGGTCAGCCGGCCCGTAATGCGCCAGATCCACCGTGGCTTGGAACGGTTCGTCAATCGAATAGGTCCGTTTGGCCATGCGCAGCAACGGCACCGTCGGCCCGCAAAACCGCCGCCAAGCCTCCGGCGTGATGAAACCCTTGCTGTCCCAGAACGGGTCCAGCGGCCCCACCAGCGCCGTGCCTTGCGTCGGGTAATCGTGCAGGTCGAGCAATGAAAACCCGCCATAGCCCGGCGTCCGCAACAGCTCTTCGATTTCCTCCTTGTACAGTTTCACCGCAAACCGCCCCGATGCCTGCACGAATTTTGGCTCCAAGTCGAGCAAGTGTTTGCTCTCGAGGCCCTCCCGCACCAACTCAAAATTCTTTGGCGCCAGCACGCCGGTGTATTTCCTCATCTCCCTCAAATCCGGGAAGAACATCCACTGGCCTATCTCGTGTCCGATGATCGGCACTTTGTCTTTGGCGACGATCTCGCGCAAATCCAGCTCGGTTCCCGGCCTGTGAATGCCGCGCCCGCTGGCCGATTCCGTCCATTGCCGGTTGGCCGTGGTCTGCGCCGCCGACGCCGAGGAGTAGAGATGGCGCGGGTCGCGCTTGATCAGCATGTCCACCCACCGGCTTAACACCTCGTCCGGCCCGCCGTACTCGTTGCCCAGCGTCATCAGACAAAACGACGGATGATTGCCGTACGTATCCACCATCCTTTTGAACTCCGCCTCGATGAACGCGTCGCGCGCCGGGTCGGCGCCGGCCCGGACATTGGCCTGCGGTCCCTCGGCCTGGATCATGATCCCCTCCACGTCCGCAGCGGCAAAGGCCGCGTCCGGCGGGCACCAGGAATGGAACCGAATATGGTTCAGGCCGTAGGACTTCATGATCCGGTAAATCCGCTGCCATCCTGCCGTGTCGGTCGGCGGATAGCCGGTCAACGGGAATACCGAGCACTCCAGCGTCCCGCGCAGGAACACGGGGCGGTCATTGAGCGCAAATTGCGTCCCGCGCGCCGCGAACTTGCGCATCCCAAATCGAACCACCCGTTCGTCGCCGCCAAGTTTGATCGTCAGTTCGTTCATGTTTGGCGCAAATTCATCCCACAATTTCGCGCCGCTCATGTCCACCTCGGCCTCCGCGCTGCCGCCCCGCTCGTCCCAAGTCGCCACCACGCGCTCGGGTCCCACGCTCAGGACGCCTTGCCCCGCCTGGCCCGAAGCGTTGCCGATGCGCACTTTTACTTTGACGATCTCGCGGTCCACGTCCGGATACGCCTGCGCGTCGTCAATCCATACTGGCGGCGTGGCCGTCAGCTCGATGCGCCCGATGATGCCGTTCAGATTCCCCGGCGTCCCGCCAAAGAGCGCCGAGACAAAAGACCCGAGCTTGAGCTTGACGGTATTATCCACGCAAATGGTCAAACGGTGCTTGCCCGGGAGAACGCCGGTGCCGAATTCATAGACGTGGGGCGCGATCAGGCTGTCGTGCGTCCCGATGAACTTGCCATCGAGCCACACTTGCGAGACCCAGCGGACGCGTTCCAGGAACAAGGCCACGCGTTTTCCCTGCCACGCGGCGGGAATCTCGACCTCGCGCTGGTAGCACGCCGGGCCGGCGTAGTCGTAAATCCGGTATGGTCCCTGGAGCGTGGGCGCGGCGGTGTTCTTTGGCCCGAGTCCCGCCTGGTCCATGGTTCCGGGCAGATGAATGGTTTTCGGCAATTCAACCGTGGCAGCCGGCGGATTGGTCCTGGCGATTTCAAACCGCCATTCCCCCGCCAGTGAAATCGCCTCCGCGCCTCGCGCGGGGAGCAGCAGAAAAAGGCACATCCAGCCGGCCGCAAAAACCGGCGCCAGATGGAACCCGAGGACTATTTTTGTTTTCATAACTGATAAAAAAACCGCCCGAAAGAGATTAAGTTTAAGACTAAGATTCCGGAGTTGGAAACCGCCATTCAAAAAATTGTCGCGACTTTATGGAAATGTCCCCTTTTGGACTTAATAGAAATGTCCCTTTTGGCCGGTGCTGCTGTAGCAGCATGGGCCTGAATGGAGACATTAACGATGAGTCGGAAAGAACGGAATCGGATCACTATCATGGCAGGAGTAAAGGCCAAAGAGCTAAACCAGGTCCAGGCCGCCGAGTTGCTTGGGGTGAGCCATCGGCAGGCCAAGCGCATCTGGCGGCGCTATCAGGACGAGGGGGACGCCGGCCTGGTGCATCGGTTGCGGGGCAAGCCTGGTTTGCGATGCAAGGCGCCGGGTCTGCGCGCGCAGGTCATGGCGCGCTGGGCCGAGGAACGCTACGCGGACTTTGGGCCGACACTTCTGGCGGAGGAGATGGCCAAGGAAGGGGTGGTAGTGGATCACGACACAGTGCGGCGCTGGATGCTGGCGGCGGGCAAAGGGACGGTGCGGCGGCGACGCCAGCAGCACCGGCAATGGCGGGAGCGCAAACCGTGCTTTGGAGCGATGGTGCAACTGGATGGCTCCCATCACGATTGGTTTGAGGGGCGGCGAGACAAGTGCGTTCTGATGGTCATGGTGGACGACGCGACGAACCGAATGCGGGCGCGGTTTTCCGAGGGGGAAACGACGCGGGCCAGCTATGACGTATTGGAGGGCTGGGTGCGTCAGAACGGGGTGCCTGGCAGCGTGTACGTGGACCGGGACAGCATCTACCGCTGCGAGGGGGAGCCGAGCGTGGCGGAGCAATTGGCGGGCAAAGAGCGGCAAACGCAGTTTGGCCGGGCGATGAGCCAGATCGGGGTGGAACTGATTCTGGCCAACAGTCCGCAAGCCAAAGGGCGGGTGGAACGGATGAACGGGGTGTTGCAGGACCGGCTGGTCAAGGCGTTGCGGTTGGCGCGCATCAACGATTTGGAAAGCGCCAACCGGTTTCTAGAGGAGAAATTCCTCAAGGAGTTCGACCGAAGATTTGAGCGAGTGCCAGCCAGCCCGAGGGATGTGCATCGGGAGGCGCCACGAAACCTGGACGAGATATTGAGTTGGGAAGAGGAGCGGGTGGTGCAGAGGGACTGGACCGCGGCGTGTGAAGGCAAATGGTATCAAGTGGATCGGCAGCACGAAGCCATGAGTTTGGCGGGGCGGAAAGTGGTGATACGGACATTGCGGGACGGGCGGGTGCAACTGGCCTACCGGGGCAAGAAACTCAAATGGACAGAATTGCCAGAGCGACCCCAGCGCAAGGTGGGGAGCGATTCCGTCAAGGTCAGGCGAGTGCAGCGATCTCCAGCGGCGAACCATCCGTGGCGGCGGCCACTACTGCGCGCCGGAAGGGGGGGGCGCTTGGGGCCGGGGGATTCCGGTCGGCCTCCGCTACGCTCCGGCCTCCCTCCATCCCCCGGCCCCAAGCGGGGAAACAAAGAAACAACTGCACCCAACAAAAAGGGGACATTTCCGTCTAAGTTATAAGAGGGACATTTCTATTAAGTTTTGACACCGCCATTCAAAAAATGTGGGCCGGCGTCGTAAGAAGAGAGCAAATCAGAAATCCAATTAAAGGTTGATTGTAATCCTAAAACCGATATTTTGGAGGCGTGAAGACGACAATTGATATTCCTGATGGGACCATGGAGGAAGCCATGAGATTCACCGGCGCGAAGACGAAACGGGAAGCGGTGTTGACCGCCGTGGAACGGTTCAACCGCCTCAAACGGCTGGAACGGCTCAACGCCCGCGTCCGCGGCCAGTTCCGCGATTTCATGACCCAGGCGGACCTCAAGGCCATGCGCGCAGCCGATATGCCCAAGATCAAATGAAGCTTGTGGACACATCCTGCTGGGTGGAATACCTCCGCGACCGGGAATCGGAGATTGGCGACAGGATCGAAGTGCTTGTTTTGAGCGGCAAGGCCGCCTGGTGCGACGTCACTTTGGTGGAATTGTGGCACGGGGCGCGCGGCGCGGTGGAAAAGCGGGAGCTGGCAGAAATGGAAAAGGAAATCGAGCGCATTCCGGTGGACGCGGCGGTCTGGAAATTGTCCTCCAAACTGGCGCTCCGCTGCCGGGAAAAAGGACTCACCGTTCCCATCAGCGACATCGTCATCGCGGCCTGCGCGGTCACGCACGGGTTGGAGTTGGAACGCTGCGACAAACACTTTGACCAACTTCTGCCGCTGGCAAGAGCATTGTGCATTTAACGTCGAGCGCGCCGGGCGGTGCTGGAACGCGCAGCTCAGGACGGCCGCGCCACGGCCTTGCAGACGCGCGCATGACAACCGTGCGATGAAACGTGACTGCCGTCTGTTCCAGGACGAAACATTTGCGCGATGCGGAAAGAACATGGCAACCCGCGATTATCGGGACTGACCCGTTTCCGTTTTCTGCGCCAGCGTTAAATTCCTTGGCATCATGCGTGCTATGGTTGGCGTGTGAAGTTCATTTTTCCTCGTTCGCCCGGACTGACCCCGTTACCGTTACTGATGGCCGAGATTAACATATTGCAAAAGTGTCATAATACTAGGACTGACCCTTCGGCCTTTCCCGTTACGTTACGTTACTGCATGTTTGGCGTGTGAAGTTCATTTCCTCACCCATTCATCCAAGAAATATATCCCTGCGCAGAAGGCGTTTAGAACGAAATATTTGGCCACAACCGGCAAAACTCGTGCGGAGTAAGAAAAATGACGACGCCCAACTTTCCACCACGCAAAGAGACCAATGCCAATGACTGGAAATATCTTAAAGACACCCATAATCCCCATTAGAAAAAACAGGCCCAAAAACCCCCAGAGACCAGACTTTATCCGCAAAGCAAATCCTACTAGCCCCAAGATTTCGATTATCAAAACCGCTGAATTGAGCGACAGCAATCCTATTGCCGCGCCTTGCAGATACGCTTCTGACTTCAATGCCGAAAAATGCTTCGCCGTATAAGCCCCCAAAGTTACGGTTAAGAGCGACAATAATAAAACTACGGCAAGATCACCGGTGTCGGCAAATAGCTTGGCCGTGTATGGATTCATTTTACAACCTAATGGCAACTTTGAATTTTGCGTGCTCTATGTAATATCCGGGTCAAGTTAGAGAGATCTCAAAAGATCGGAATTATCGGATTTCCGGGATTGTCAGGAGGTGGGTTGGTATTCTCCCCGCAAAGCAGAAAACACGCCGCATGAATCGAGACGCCTCCAGAATTGTAACTGCATGTCGAGGAATTCCAATCTGCCAACAAGCAACCTCTCACGCAGTTATCCCAGGGACTGGTGCCCCCATTGTTGCAAATGCACTTTAGTGCCGAATTGCAACTGTAAGCATTGCAAGCCGGACCGGGTGGAGTGTTCCACGGCGGGAAGAACAACCCTAACGGATCAGTGCGAAGAACCGGGTCGTTTCCGACAAATTCACAGAGGTTTGGCCCGTTAGAAAGTTCACCTTGTCGATCCCACTGCCGCAGAAGGCGGGCCACATACCTGCTACGTCCGGTCTTATATCGCTGAGATTCAAACCCTGGTTCCCCCAACGGGTCCCTATTTGGCCACCTCTGCAAATTTGGGTCGTAGTAGCGGTAGAGGTAATAGACCAGGCCGGAATTGAGATGCGCTTCCTTGCTGGAAAAGCGGTAAAGGTTGGCATCGGTCAGCAGGCCGGATTTGGAGATGATGTTTCCAAAGGCGTCGTAAAGATACTTGGCGACGATGGCCTGGGCATCGTTAATCAGCATCGTCACATTACCGTTCGCATCTGCATGGTAATAACTTTGCCCGGCAAGCGGTCCATCCGCGTAGGCTTGCGATGTTCTCGCGAGCAAGCCACCGATGCCGCCCGCCCCCTCCAAAGTGCCGCTGAGGTCTTTGCCTCTGGTGTAGGTTGTGGTGGGCAGGTTGTTGATGTCGCGCTCCTGGATGACCTCGTTGCCGTCGTACACGTAATAAACCTGGTTGGTTCGCACCCAGGCACCGCCTTGCCAGGCATACTCTTGGCGGATTCTCCGGCGCATCTTCCCGTCGTAGGTGAATTGCGAGAACCACTGATTGGCCACCCACACCTGGATCAATTGGTTCTCGTCGTCATAGGCGAAATTGCGCAGGCCGTCATTGGTGAGATTGCCGTTGCCGTCGTACTGGTAAGTCGTGCTGGTGCCGATGCTCACGGTCACGGTGTTGGTCGCGTGCCGGCCCAGACTGTCGGAAGCGGTGGCGGTGTAGGTCGTGGTCAGGGGCATGTTTGTCGCGGCGAACGTCGCATCCCCGTAAACCAACGCATTCGTGCCGTTGACGGCAACACTGGTGGCGGGTGACGTGCTGGTGCCCATGACCGTGAGTTTGCCACCGTTCGTGTTGGCCGTCAATTCGTTCAGCGAGTTGACCTGGAAATTCTCAATCAGCGTGTTGTTGGTGCGATAATTCAGATTTCCCGCCGGATCAAAGCCGTAATAAAGCTGTTCGTTCACCCGTGCCGCCCCGCCGCTGACTTCGGTTGCCTGATCGGCGATGACCTGCCCAATCGCGTCGTATGTGTAGTTCGCGGTGTTCTCGCCCGTGCGCGTCACCGCCGTCCGTTGATTGCCGAGATTAACATATTGCAAAAGTGTCATAATTCTAGGACTGACCCTTCGGCCTTTCATTGAATCAATTCAGAGATTTCTTCACGATTTTGAGCAAGTCATTAAGCCCCGAGCTTTCATAGACTTCGTTAGTTCCATTGACATCAATAATAATCCAATTGGGATAAGTCCCTCCGGGCGGATTCTTGCGTAACGACTCAGGGTGCCAATCCCCATGTCCCCACTGTTCTTGGATTTCACTGAAAAGCCGTCGGCGCTTATCTCGAAATTCAAATCGCACTTTCCATCCGGGCGCCGCTTGCTCATAATCTGTCAAAGTAACGCTGACCTGATCGCGTTTCATTCCCGAAGGAAGTACAAACCACGAAGGCAGCGGTGAGTCGTCTCTAAGATGAAAAATCGCGGAAATGTGCCCATTACTGCATGACGTAATAAGACCCAAAACAACCAGAATTAAAGAGCACCGTTTCACAATACTTTCGTTCCTTAAAGAGAAAACAGCGCATGCGCAATGCATGTAAGTGCGTTCGCATTGCATTTTTTGCAACCAGGCGATGCCTCACACTGGCCGCTCCATGAATCAGAGTGGCATCCGTTTGCCGTATAACAAGCGTCGTGAGTTGCGCAACAGGATGTAATGGCTGGTGGCATCAAATATCCCAAGCCTAAAGGAAAAGTGCATATGCCGTCTTGTGGATCAGCAGGCCCAGGTTTACAGGGTGGCTTACTGTAGCACGCCCCGCCAGGAGCATATGGATCCGAAGGTCCGATTGGGCCGTTAGGGCCAGAAACTGGGTTTCCGTATTCTAATCCAAATGGGTCGAGGCCGGATAATGAATTGTTTCGCACGAACTCATAAATATTTGGGCCCTCAAATCGTTCGGCAGGCTGCAGAAACGACCATACAGTCCGAAGTCGGGAATTGCGAACAAGCTCGAAACCCACTTCTCCAATAGGGTCCCTATTTGGCCATCTTTGCAAATTGGGATCATAGTAGCGGTAGAGGTAATAGACTAAACCGGAATTGGCATGCGCTTCCTTGCTGGAGAAACGGTACAGGTTGGCGTCGGCGAGCAGGCCGGATTTGGAAATGATGTTTCCAAAGGCATCGTAAAGATATTTGGCAACGACGGCTTGGGAATCGTTGATCAGCATGGTCACGTTGCCGTTGCCGTCCCCATGGTAATAGCTTTGGCCGGCAAGCGGGCCGTCGGCGTAGGCTTGCGATGTTCTCGCGAGCAAGCCACCGATGCCGCCCGCCCCCTCCAAACTGCCGCTCAGGTCTTTGCCCCTGGTGTAGGTGGTCGTGGGGAGATTGTTGATGTCGCGCTCCTGGATGACGACATTGCCGTCGTACACGTAATAGACCTTGTTGGTTTGCACCCAGGCGCCGCCTTGCCAGGCATATTCCTGGCGGATTCTGCGGCGCATTTTCCCGTCGTAGGTGAATTGCGAGAACCATTGGTTGGCCACCCAAACCTGTGTCAACTGGTTCTCATCATCGTAAGCGAAATTGCGCAGGCCGTCGTTGGTCAGATTGCCGTTGCCGTCGTACTGGTAAGTCGTGCCGGAGGCGATGCTCACGGTCACGGTGTTGGTCGCGTGCCGGCCCAGACTGTCGGAAGCGGTGGCGGTGTAGGTCGTGGTCAGGGGCATGTTTGTCGCCGCAAACGTCGCGTCCCCGTAAACCAGCGCATTGGTGCCGTTGACGGCAACACTGGTGGCGGGTGAAGTGCTCGTGCCCATGACGGTTAATTTGCCACCGTTCGTGTTGGCCGTCAATTCGTTGAGCGCATTGACCTGGAAATTCTCAATCAGCGCGTTGTTGGTGCGATAATTGAGGTTGCCCGCCGGGTCAAAGCCGTAATGAAGCTGTTCGTTCACCCGCGCCGCACCGCCGCTGACTTCGGTTGCCTGATCCGCGATAACCTGGCCAATCGCGTCATACGTGTAATCAGCCGTGTTTTCGCCGGTGCGCGTGACTGCTGTGCGCTGATTGCCAACGTTGTAGGTGTACACACTTGAATCCAGCGCGCTGGCGCTGCTGTTGTAGAGCCACGTTCCCAGCATCCGCCCGTTGCTGTCGTAGGTGTTGGTGATCCAAGCCCCGTTGGGCAGGGCCAGCTTGGCGATCAGGGACGACGCGCAGGTCGTCCCTACCAAACCCGGATTGTAGGTGTATCCAAATGTCCCCGCCGGCGAGCTGACGCCGGTCATCCGCGCCGCCAGGTCGTAACCGTAACTCTGCGCCCAAGGCGAGCCGTTGGGCTGCTGCACATCCAGCGCAATCCGCAGCCGGTTGGTGTAGGCGTAGGCGACTTGATCGCTCGGCCACGGCCCGCTCTCGGAGGCCAATTGTCCCCCCGGCGTGTAGCTGAAGGTGGACGTTCCAATCCCGTCCGACATGCTCCTGGGATGTCCCTCATAATATATAGGAGACGCAGTGTGTACGGCACGTACGTACATGGGCCTCTTTTGCATGTCAAGCCCCTTTCTTGTCACTGTATGGTAGTTTTGCGCCGCCCGGCGTGAATGAAGAAAGGTTTCCCGCATGGCCGCCCTCACAGGCTCTGGCTGCCATGCCTTTAGGCCCAAGAAAAGAGCAAAGTGTGTGGCCGAAGCGGCCACAAAAAGGCCACAAAAAGGCCACAAAAGCAGTCGCCTTGCGCTCGCCGCAGGAACCGCCAGCGCAAGGCGCACTTGGCGTGGGTCGTTCGTGGACAAGAACCTGCCCCGAAACCGTCCGGGGTAGGAGGGGTAAAAGAAACAAACAAATATGCTTGAGTTCCCGTAATATCGTGGTATTGTAGGGCAGTGGCCAGCAATGGCCTTGATCTTTGACAGTTCGCAGACCTCTGATCCGTCGTTAGAGACGGCGCCCCGGAAGCAAAATCGCGGTTAATCGCGGTTAATCGCGGTTAAGAAAAAATAATTTTAATCCCCGGGGGTCGCTTTCAAAGGCAATCTCCGCTCTCTTTCCGGTAGGATCGCAGTGTTTCGCAGCCGGTCCCTGAACAACCAACCGGCGCGGCGTCTCTTGTCAGCGCCGCGCCGGTCTCAGACGGTCAGAAAGCACGCAAAAATAAAGAATCAGCGTCGGTTATATGAGCTTGCGCTTTGGTTAATTAGGCCGTGCCCACGGCAATATTGGGTTTTGACTTCCTCGCAGGGGCGTGGTCAATCGAATCAGTGAGGGCCATCCCAGGAGCAACAAATCACGTTATTCAGTTTACCCCGTGGCCCATACGACGCCCGCTATGAAGATAAGTCAGGCGCTGAGGCGCGAGTTTCGCATGTGTCTGTCAGGGCGTGCAGCACGTTTTGGTGCTAGGGACATCGGCTTGCTGCACGCCCTGTCAGACAGGAGCGGGCGGCTGGTCAATTCGTTGATGTTGTCGGTACGAAAACGACAGCGAGTGATTCGCAGGATACGTGACGCCGGTCAGGTTTCCGACGTTGTCGAAGCCATACTGCGTGTTCCCCTTGGCCAGGCTCCAGCGATTGGTCAGCCGGTTGTCGGCGTCGTATTGGTATTGCAAAATCATCAAATGTTACATGTTAAGATGCGGTACTAATTGTCCTTGTTATGTGACCCTGATGGTCTTTTTTTGCCTCGAAACTCAAATGAGCCTTTCCACCAATGACGGTGGGGCGACACTCCGTGGAGCCGTGACTGGATCGGATCAGGGTTCGACGGAGTCTCACCCTACCGCAGCTTCCTACGACAATCACGTGACGTGCGACGCCGGCGGTGTTGGTCACTTCCTGGCAGAGCGGGCCGCCGCCGTTGGCCACGGCGATTTCCTTGTGGAAGTATTCCCGCTTGCGGTCGGCGGGGGCGCCGACCGCGACACGCGAGGGCGCGTGCGCTCCCCGGGCCATGAAACCTGCCTGCTTAGGCGAGATTTGGGGCCATAACGCTGCGTTGACACTCTGCCGCTCCTTATGGTACTTTGGGGAAGAATAGAGTGATTATGAACTCGTTCCTCAATCAACACGTGTTGGTGCTCAACCGCTTATGGCAGGCGGTTAATGTTTGCACGGCTCGCCGCGCCCTGACGCTGCTCTTCGAGGGGCACGCCCAGGTCGTTTTGGACGACGACGCGGGTGAATTCCAAACCTTCAGCTTCAGCCAATGGCGCGATTTATCGGCCCAGAAACCGCACCCGGAAACCATCGCCACCGTCTCTTTCAAAATCCGCATCCCGCGTGTTATTTTGTTGGTCATGTTCGACCGGCTGCCCAAGAAGGAAGTCAAGTTCACCCGGCACAACATTTTCGAGCGCGACCGTAATACCTGCCAATACTGCGGCCGCGTTTTCGAGCGCAAAGACCTGAACCTCGATCATGTCATCCCCCGCGACCGCGGCGGCCCGACGACGTGGGAGAACATTGTGTGTTCGTGCGTCCTTTGCAACACGCAGAAAGCCAACCGCAGCCCGCAGGAGGCCGGCCTGCATCTGGTGCGCAAGCCCAAGCGGCCCAAATGGCGTCCCTTCGTCCAGGTCAGTTTGGGCGTGCAACATGACAGTTGGAAACACTTCCTGGACGTGGCCTACTGGAACGTCGAATTGGGCGAGGACGTCTCTTAGGGTGTTTTGAGCACTGCCTTCCTCAACCGAGCCGGCTGCAAGGCCCTCCTGACGGACATGTACCAACTGACCATGGCCTATGGTTATTGGAAAACCGGCCAGGCGGAGCGCGAGGCGGTGTTCCATCTTTTCTTCCGCCAGCACCCGTTTGACGGCGGCTTCACCCTCGCGTGCGGCCTCGGCGATGCCGTCAAATATATGCTCGGCTTCCGCTTCGGGGACAATGATCTGGCCTACCTGGAGCAATTGAAGGGCAGCGACGGCAAGGCGCTGTTCGAGACGGCGTTTTTGGATTATTTGCGCGAACTGCGCCTGCGCTTTGATGTCGATGCCATTCCGGAAGGATCGGTCGTGTTCCCGCAGGAGCCGCTGCTGCGCGTGCGCGGGCCAATCCTCCAGGCGCAATTGGTGGAGTCGGCGCTGCTCAATATCGTGAATTTCCAATCGCTGATCGCGACCAAGGCCGCCCGCGTTTGTCTGGCGGCGCAGGGCGATCCAGTCGTCGAGTTTGGCCTGCGCCGGGCGCAGGGCGTGGATGGCGCGATCACCGCCAGCCGCGCGGCTTTCATGGGGGGATGCGCCGCCACCTCCAATGTGATGGCGGGAAAACTCTTTGGCATTCCGGTCAGCGGCACCCACGCCCATAGCTGGGTCATGTCGTTCGACGATGAATTGGCCGCCTTCCAGGCCTACGCCGACGTTCTGCCGAACAACGCCTTTTTACTGGTGGACACCTACAACTCGTTGGAGGGGGTCCGGCACGCGGTCGAAGCGGGAAGACGATTGGAGAAATCGGGCCATCGCCTGGGCGGCATCCGGCTCGACTCGGGTGATCTGGCTTATTTGAGCATCGAGGCGCGCAAGATTCTGGATGCCGGCGGATTTAAGGACGCTCTCATTTTGGCCAGCAATGATCTCGACGAACATCTCATCACCAGCCTGAAGCAACAAGGGGCGGCCATCAATGTTTGGGGCGTTGGCACCAAGCTCATCACCGCCTTCGATCAACCGGCCCTGGGCGGCGTCTATAAACTTTCGGCGCTGCGGAAAGCCGATGGAACGTGGGAGCATAAACTCAAGCTTTCGGAGCACGCGGCGAAGGTCAACAACCCCGGCCTGCTCCAGGTCCGCCGCTTTCAGCAAAGCCACGAATTCATTGGCGACGCGATTTTCGACGAGCTTGGTCCCACCCCGGCGCCGTTCACCATTGTCGATCCGCTGGACGCCACCCGTCGCAAGCGCATCCCGGAAGAGGCCGAGTGGGAAGACTTGTTGACGCCCGTTCTGCGCCACGGCCAGTTAGTGCGGGAGCAGCCCGCCCTGGCGTCGATCCGCGAACGGGTGCAGCGCCAACTCGCCATGCTGCATCCGGGCATCAAACGATTTGACCATCCTCACCAATACCCGGCCGGCCTGGAAAGCGGCCTGCACGAGTTGAAAACCCGGCTGATTCTGGCGGCCAAGGCGGCCTCCGCAAAACCGGCTTGATGAATTTCCAGAGCCACATCGGCCCGGGTTGATGGAGATTTTGCCAGTCGAATTGAATTGTAGTTTTGCCGCGTCGTCTGATATAGAAGTAATTATGCGATCCAATATCACGCGCCGCTCCTTTCTCAAGCGGTCCGCGCTGGCGGCTGGGACAGCCTCCGCCGCCTCATACCTTGGCTTTCCCAATGTCCTTTCCGCCCGTCAGCCCAGCGACACGCTCAATTGCGTGGTCATCGGTTGCGGCATACGCGGCGATACGCACTTGGAACAAGTCCTCCTGTTGCAGCGCCAAAACCTCGTCGCCATGGTGGACACCGATGACCGGCAGATCGCCAGCAAGAAAAAATGGCTCGAAGCCAAAGGCTCCGATGTCGGCAAAGTGCAGGTTTTCAACGATTACCGGGTCATGTTCGACAAGATCGGCAAGCAAATTGACGCGGTCTTTATCGCGGCTCCCAACCATCATCATTGCGCGGCCACGATGCTGGCCATGGAAGCGGGCAAAAACGTTTTTTGTGAAAAGCCGCTGACCCATACCATTGCCGAAGCCCGAAAATTGCGCGAAGCGGCCGCGCGGCACAAGAAAGTAGCCACGCAAATGGGCAACCAGGGACATTGCGGGGAAGGCTATCGCCGCCTCTGCGAATTCGTCTGGTCTGGCGTCATCGGTAATATCACCGAAACTCATAGCTGGACGAACCGCTGCAACGGTGGCATCGGACCGCGTCCGCCCGTCGAGCCGGCGCCCTCCGGCCTGCACTGGGATTCCTGGATTGGGCCTGCGCCTTACCGGGATTATCATCCCGAACTGCACCCGCACGATTGGCATGGTTGGTACGATTTCGGCAACGGCTCCATCGGCAACTTGGGGTGCCATGTCTTGGATGGCGTTTTCTGGGCGCTCAAAGTCGGGCACCCCACCAGCGTTGAATTGGAATACGTCCGCGGCGGCAGCGACGAGCGGTATCCGATCGGCGGCCGGGTGCGATGGGACATTCCGGCTCGCGGGGATATGCCCGCCTGCAAATCGGTACTGGTACGAAGGTTTGAACTCCGCGCTCACCTCCCAGCCAGACAAATCAAAGTACGACGGATTGGCTCCCGTGGCCAACGGCCACCCGCAGAGTTGGTCCTTTACCGCGGCCGGCCAGGCGCGCTGTTTGCCCGAACTGGCCCTCAAACTGCAGGCGCAATATCCGGACGAAGAACTGCTCAAGGGTGACAGCGGGACATTATACGTGGGAGATAAAGGCGTGATTTTCACCCCCACTTACGGAGGCACCAGCGCCCATCCGATGCACATTGTGCCGATGGTGAAAATGGACCAGATCAAGCAGCCGCCCCGGACCCTGCCCCGCCCCAATGCAAATCCTTTTATTGACTTCATTCAAACCTGCAAGGCCGGCCGCACCGATACGGCCACGCCGTTCGAATACGGCGCCCGGCTGACCGAATTCGTCCTTTTGGCAAATTTGGCGGAACATGCCGGTCTGGGCAACAAAGTGGCCTGGGACGGCCCCAACATGCGCGTGACCAACATCCCTGACCTCAATCGCTGGGTCAAACGCGAAGACCGCAAGGGCTGGGCCTGATCAATCGACTTTACCGTAATAAAAATACTATGAAATCTAATATCACCCGACGCTCCTTTCTCAAACAGTCCGTGCTGGCAGCCGGCACCGTCTCCGCCGCCTCATACCTCGGCTTTCCCAGCATCCTTTCCGCCCGCCAGCCTGGCGACACACTCAACTGCGTGCAAATCGGTTGCGGAGGACGCGGCGACACGCACTTGCAACAAGCCATCCTGATGCAACACCAAAACCTCGTCGCCATGGTGGATCCGGACGACCGGCAGATCGCCAAAAAGAAAAAATGGCTTCAGGACAAAGGCGCCGATGTCGGCAAGGTGCAGGCCTTTAGTGATTACCGGGAGATGTTCGACAAGATCGGCAAGCAGATCGACACCGTGTTTGTCGCGGCTCCCAACCATCATCATTGCGCCGCGGCGATGTTGGCCTTGCAAGCCGACAAGAATGTCTATTGTGAAAAGCCGCTGACCCATTCCATCGCCGAAGCCCGAAAATTGATTGAGACGGCCGAGCGGCACCCCAAAGCGGCCACGCAGATGGGCAACCAGGGCCATTGCGGGGAAGGTTATCGCCGCCTTTGCGAATTCGTCGCGGCCGGCGTCATCGGCAACATCACCGAAACCCATAGCTGGACCGACCGCGCCAACGGCGGCGCCGGACCGCGTCCGCCCGGCTTGCCGGCGCCGGCTGGCTTGCACTGGGATTCCTGGATCGGGCCGGCGCCTTACCGGGACTTTCATTCCGATCTGCATCCGCACGAATGGCACGGCTGGTACGATTTCGGCAACGGCTCCATCGGCAACATGGGTTGCCACGTCCTGGAAGGTGTTTTCTGGGCGCTCAACGTCAGGCATCCCTCCAGCGTCGAGATGGAGTTCATTCGTGGCGGCAGCGACGAGCGGTATCCGCTCGGCAGCCGGGTGCGATGGGACATTCCAGCCCGGGGGACCATGCCGGCCTGCAAAGCCTATTGGTACGAAGGGTTGAACCCCACCACCACCGACCAGCCGGCCGGCGGATTGCACGCGGCCGCTGGCGCTGCGCGCTATTTCCCTGAGCTGGCCGTCAAATTGCAGGCCCAGTATCCGGATGAAGAACTGCTCAAAGGCGACAGCGGGACATTGTACGTGGGAGACAAAGGCGTGATTTTCACCCCCACTTACGGAGGCACCAGCGCCAATCCGATGCACGTCCTGCCCTTGGAAAAAATGGACCAGATCAAGCAGCCGCCCCGGACCCTGCCCCGGCCCAATTCCAATCCCTTTGTTGACTTCATTGAAGCCTGCAAAGCCGGACGGACGGACACGGCCACGCCGTTCGAATACGGCGCCCGGCTGACCGAATTCTGCCTGTTGGGAAACCTGGCGCAACATGCCGGCCAGGGGAACAAAGTGATTTGGGACGGCCGCAACATGCGGGTCGTCAACATTCCCGAACTCAATCGCTGGGTCAAATGCGATGACCGCAAGGGATGGGCCTGATCAATCGAAATGACTGTAACGAAAATACTATGAAACCCATAATTACTCGACGCTCCTTCCTCAAACAGTCCGCGCTCGCGGCTGGCACGGCCTCCGCCGCCTCATACCTCGGCTTTCCCAACATCCTTTCCGCCCGTCAGCCGAGCGACACGCTCAACTGCGTGCAGATCGGTTGCGGCGTGCGCGGGGACACGCACTTGGAACAAGCCATCCTGTTGCAACACCAAAACCTCGTCGCCATGGTGGACCCGGACGATCGGCAGATCGCCAGCAAGAAGAAATGGCTCGAAGCCAAAGGCGTCAACATCAGCAAGGTGCAGGTCTTTAGCGATTACCGCGAAATGTTCGACAAGATCGGCAAGCAAATTGACACCGTCTTTGTCGCGACTCCCAACCATCATCATTGCGGGGCGACGATGCTGGCTCTTGATGCGGACAAGAACGTCTATTGCGAAAAGCCGCTGACCCATGACATCGCCGAAGCGCGGAAATTGCGCAAGGCGGCCGCGCGGCACAAAAAAGCGGCCACGCAATACGGCATCCAAGGCCATTGCGGCGAAGGTTATCACCGCTTCTGCGAATTCGTCTGGGCCGGGGTCATTGGCAACGTCACCGAAACTCATAGCTGGACCGACCGTTGTAACGGCGGCGTCGGACCGCGTCCGCCCGCCTTGCCGGTGCCCTCCGGCCTGCACTGGGACACTTGGATCGGGCCGGCGCCTTACCGGGACTTTCATTCCGATCTGCATCCGCATGAATGGCACGGCTGGTATGATTTCGGCAACGGCTCCATTGGCAACATGGCCTGCCATGTCATGGATGGTTTTTTCTGGGCCCTTAAAGTTGAGCATGCCACCAGCGTCGAATTGGAGTACGTCCGCGGCGGCAGCGACGAGCGGTATCCGATCGGCGCCCGCGTGCGATGGGACATTCCGGCGCGCGGGGCGTTGCCGGCTTTCAAAGCCTATTGGTATGAAGGGCTGAATCCCACCACCCAGAGCCAAGGGACAAGAACGAATTACGGCACTCCGGTTCCCGGCAGCGCGACGAGCATGGCGCTCAATGCGGTGGGCAAAGACCGCTACTATCCCGATCTGGCGCTGAAATTGGCGGCCCAGTATCCGGACGAAGAACTCCTCAAGGTTGACAGCGGCACCTTGTGCGTGGGCGACAAAGGGGTGATTTACACGGAGACCATTGGAGGCACCAGCGCCCATCCGATGCATATCGTGCCGATGGAAAAAATGGACCAGATCAAGCAACCGCCCCGCACCCTGCCCCGGCCCAATCCAAATCCTTTTATTGACTTCATCGAAACCTGCAAGGCCGGACGGACGAACACGGCCACGCCGTTCGAATACGGCGCGCGGCTGACGGAGTTCTGCCTCTTGGGCAATCTGGCGGAACATGCCGGCGTGGGGAACAAAGTGATGTGGGACGGCCCCAACATGCGCGTGACCAACCTCCCCGAACTCAATCGCTGGGTCCAACGCGAAGACCGCAAGGGCTGGCGCGTCTGACTTGGCGGATAATCAGCGTCCGGCGCTGCGCATGAAGCCCCTTGCGAGTCTGCCCATGCGAAGGCATGATAAGACTATGCAAACGATCCATGCCGTGTTTCAAAGTGACGGTGAATGGTTTGTTGCGCGGTGCTTGGACGTGCCCGTGACGACCCAGGGCCGGACGCTCACCGCCGCCAAGAAGAACCTCCGCGAAGCGGTTGAGCTTTACCTTGAAACCTGGGGCCAACCCGAGGGGGCAAAGTCCCGACAACTCAGGCAGGTTGAAGGGCGCGGGAGGCGGCCAGGTCGGCCTTGCGCTGGCGCAGGCTCTTGAAAAACTCGTAGCCTTCGCGGCAGCGGCGCACGCACACGTCCTTGTCCTCCAACATCGTCTTGATGATGCGCAGGATCGGTTTGGGCCGCAGATAATACGCGCGGTAAAAGCGATCCACCGCCTCGAAAATCTCGTCCTTGTTCAGACCGGGATACTCCAGCGAACTTTGCTGGAAGCCGTCGTCATGCACAATGTCGCTCTTGTCCTTTTTGGCGAACCAGCCGTTTTGGCGGGCCATCTCGAACAACTCGGTGCCGGGATACGGGGCCGCCAGCGCAACCTGGATGCTGAACACGTCCAACTCCATCGCGTAACGGATGGTTTGCTCGATGGTTTCGCGCGTTTCCACCGGCAACCCCAGAATGAAAGTGCCGTGAATGATCACCCCCGCCTTGTGACAGGCCTTGGTGAAACGCTTCGCCTCCTCCAATTGGATGCCTTTCTTGATACGGTCCAGAATCTCCTGGTTGCCGCTTTCGTAGCCGACCAGAAAAAGCCGCAGCCCGGAATCCCGGAATGATTTGATCGTGTCGTAATCCAGGTTCGCCCGGCTGTTGCACGACCAGGTCAGGCCCAGCGGGGCCAGCTTTTTGGCGATCTCGCGCGCACGGGGCAAGTTGGCCGTAAAGGTGTCGTCGTCGAAGAAAAACTCGCGCACCTGCGGGAAAATCTTCTTGGCGTGGGCCATTTCGGCGGCGACATTTTCCGGCGAGCGCACCCGGTATTTGTGGCCGCCGATGGTTTGCGGCCAGAGGCAAAAAGTGCATTGCGCCGGACAGCCGCGCCCAGTGTAGAGGCTGATGTAAGGGTGGAGCAGATAGCCGATGAAATACTTCTCAATTTGCAGATCGCGTTTGTAAACGTCCGCCACCCAGGGCAGCACGTCCATGTTGGAGATCATCTCGCGCTCCCGATTATGGATGATTTTGTCCTCGGCGTTGCGGTAAGAAAGGCCGTCGATTTGCGCCAGGGGCCTGCCCTCGGCCACTTCTTTGCAGGTGAAATCAAATTCCTTGCGTCCGACCCAATCAATGGCCCGCGAGGCCTTGAGCGTTTCCGCCGGCAGCACTGCCGTATGCGCTCCGATAAAACCGATCTTCACGCCGGGCTTCTGCTGCTTGATCGCTTCGGCCACCTTGCAATCGTTTTTCAGCGAGGGGGTGGACGTGTTGATGATGACGTGGTCGAACTCGCGCGCGATGGCCAGACATTGCTGGACGCCGATGTCGTGCGGCGGACAATCGAGCAACTTGCTTCCGGGCACCAAGGCGGCGGGTTGCGCCAGCCAGGTCGGGATACCAGAACGAAGTGACTTCGCGCCGGGCCTGATAACGCGCGCCAGCCCCGCCGTCAAACCCGTCAAAACTGGGCGGAGAAAGAAATAATGTCTTCAATTCTTCTTTTTTGGATTGGCGATTTTGGCCAGCAATTCATCGCGTTGAGAAGTGGCGCCGGAGGCGCAGCCGCCGCCGGCGGTGGCGTTGATGGCTGCCTTGGCTTCGGCCAGGTGGCCTTTGCCGATGGAAAAACCGTTGAACGCCTTGACGTTCCGGCCCTCGTAATACGGCTTGGGCTTGGCGCGAAATTGTAGGCGCATGTTCTTCCAGTTGTCGCGCGGGCTGCTGACCAGCGCGCCGCTGGGATCGTAGCCGCAATGCACCATGCAGTTCTCGCAACGCGGATCGCGCGCCACTCCGTCCACCACGCCGTATTTGTTCCAATCGACCTTGTCCAGCATTTCCTGGTAGCGGGGATAATGCCCGTCGGTCATCAGGTAACACGGCGCCTTCCAGCCGCGGATGTTGCGCGTGGGAATGGCCCAGGCGGTGCAGGTCAATTCGCGTTTGCCGGCCAGGAATTCCTGGTAAACCGTCGTCCCAAAAATGGTGAACCGTTGGCCCCATTCCTCGATCTTGGCGAATTTCTCCCGCGTCATTTTCCGTGTCAGGAAGAAATCTTCCGGGTTCTTGCCCAGCCGCTTGAGCATGTCTTTCTTGGCCGCGTCGTACTCGTAGCCGGGGGAAATGGTGTGGCCATCGACCTCCAGCGAAGAGAAGAACTCGAACATCTGCTCGATTTCCTGCACGTCGGTTTCCTTATAGACCGTCATGTTGGTCGCGACCTGGTAACCGAGGATTTTGGCCATGCGAATGGCTTCGACGCATTCCTTGAAAACGCCTTCGCGCTCCACGATCAAATCGTGGGTGTATTCCAATCCGTCAATGTGGACGTTCCAATACAGCCATTTGGTGGGCCGGATGACCGGACGGTCGTTGGATTTTCCTTTGCGGATGGTCTCGGCGTCCTTTTCGGAAATGAGCTTGTGTTCGAGCAACGTGGCCAGGGCCGGTTCGGTCTTCGCGCTGTAGATTTTGGCCAGATAGTCCTTCATCTTCTTGCGCATTGACGTGCCGTTGGTGCAGACATAAACGATGCGCCCTTGCTTGAGCAAACCGTCGGTCAATTCCTCGATGAAGGGATAAATCAAGCGGTTCGCCCCCGCAGATGGAAACCATGGGCGCGTTGCATTCCTCGGCCGCGCCCAGGCAATCTTCCAGCGACATCATGTCCTTGAGGCTGGTGGAGTATTCACGGATGCGTCCGCAGCCCGTGCAAGTCAAATTGCAGGTGTGCAGAGGTTCCAGTTGCAAGACCAACGCGAACTTGGGCGTGCGCAACAGCTTGTGCTTAACGATATGGGCGGCGATTTTCGCCGTCAACGCGAGTGGAAATCGCATAATTTTTAGTTTATTTGAGACAAATCCCCAATCGAGGCAACCTGCTTCGGCTGGGTGTTTGGAAGGGGGGCCGGCTTGGTTTGGCCGATACCCGGTAGCAGGAACATCAGGGGGGAGATGGCAGGAGTGGCCGAAAGCCCTCCGCATCCGCCGCAGATCAGGGGAATGATCGACGCCAGCAATAATAATTTTGCCTTGCACCCGACTCTCATGACAGCAACTATATAAGAAAGGATAAACTTAGCAAGCTTTATTTCTTGTGGGGAAACCCCTTTTCCCCCCTCCTTTAGGCCCCCATCCCTTCTTCAAACGAACCGGCGGCGATGGGGAAGCATAGATTGTCCCGCACATAGGCGATGCCGTTGGCGCTGGTCTTGTCCAGGTCGCGATACGCGCTCTCGGCTTCCACGATCAGCGGCGCGGTCTTGGCTTTCGTCACCGCGCAATACCGTTGGGGATAGCCGGCGTGAATGAGCAACTCGACGTAGCGGGTCATGTTCAAATCGCCCGAAGGAATATCGCAGAACTGCATGGCCCGCTTTTGCCAGCCGGCTTCCATCATGCGCAACGGCAGACCGGGGCGGATGACAAAATTCTTCACGTGGCAGGAATAGATGCGCGAAGCGACTTTGAGGTAGCGGGTTTCCCAACTCTCGCCCTCCCAGCAGTGCGAGGGGTCGGCGTTGACGGTCAGGCATTTGTCGCCGTCGCACAGCGCCACCAGCATGTTAAAATCGTCGGCGCACATCGCGGCCGTGCCGGGATGGATTTCGTGGGCCAGGTAAATGCCGAGCTTGTTGGCGTGGGCGCGGATCTTCGCCGTCTTTTTCACAAATCGATCCTTGCCCTCCTGCAGCAAGTCGTAATTGCCTCCCTTCCAGAAGCCCCACGGATAGCCCGTGGCCAGTTCCCAGCCGAAGGCCACTCCCCAGAACATCGGCAGAATCTTCACGTCCACCGAGGCGGCGAAGTCCATCAGGCGCAACAAATAGGATTCGGTCCATTTCTCAATGTCGGCGGGGGATTTGGCCGCCACTTCAGGGGAAAGAAACGGGCGCACGGTTGGGCTGCCCGTCCAGGCCGTCGTATGCACCCAGAACGGGGCATGAGTGGAGATGCCATCCAGGGTCAGGCCGCGGGAGGCAAAAGCCTCTTTGACTTCGGCGGGCTTTTTGAATTTGTCGCCATCCTGGATCATGTAGTTGGACGGTTGCGCGCCGGTCGCGCCGGAAGCTTTGGCGTAATCGAGGAAAGCGGTGAGGGACTTGGCGCCATGTTGCGCGCCTTCGATGCTGGGGTGAAAACAATTTTCGGCCATAAGATTCAAAAGTTTATGTTTGTCTGATTGGCCACGAGACTAAGTCCGTTGCGAAAAAAAAAGCAACATCTTTTTTTTCGGCATGGCAAGCGCGTGGGTGCAGCTCACTTTCTTGGGTTTCCCTCTTAATCGTAATCATAATCTCTGCCGCCTCGGCCCGTATGGTTGAGATTAAGATTAGGATTAAGATTAGGAGTACCGAGGGAAAGCCAAGAATGTGAAATGCGCCGCCGGGAGCAAAAGGAAAGGCCCGGAGTTTATCCGGGCCTTTCGTGCGTCACGACCATGATGGGCCGCGAAAGATTTGAATGCCTTATGGCAGAGCGTGCGGAGTCGTGCCGCCGGGCATGATCAGGCACACAGGGGGCACGCCGACGTTGCCGGGCGTATAGCTGGTGCCGAACGCGGGCGGAACATTGGCATCAATTGGGCAGGTGGGCAATTCACCGCCGGTGCCGCGGCCTAAATAGGGCTGCAAGTCCGAGCCTGCCGGAACCGCTGAGGTTTGCTGTTTCTGTTCCAAGGCCCATTGTTGCTTGGACGAATCGATCAAGCGCAGGTTGTTGATGCAGGCGTTTTGTTGCGAGGTGGTGCGGGCTTTGATGAAATTCGGAATCGCGATGGCCGCCAGCAATCCGATGATGGCGACGACGATCATGATTTCCACCAATGTGAAACCCTGTTTTCTAGTGTTAGTTTGCTTCATATTTCTTTCTGTGCTCAAAAGCGGCGTGAACGCAACGAAGAGCGGGTTATATTAAAACTTCCGTTCACTGATTGCTCTTCGTCATCCGCATTTATGTGATAGCATTTGCGGTGCCAGCCAGTTCTTCCAGCCTTGCCCCGTTGTGTTCGGGCGGGACGGCCAGGAGAATTTTGCCTGGCCGTCTTAGCACGGGACACGGCCGTCCAGAAAAGATGCAGTGACAAAAAGGAAAGGCCCGGGATTAACCCGGGCCTTTCGTGGGTCACGACCACAAGGGGCCGCGACAAATATTCAGCACCTTATGGGAGAATGTGCGGATTCGTGCCGCCGGTCACGATCTGGCACAACGGGGGCACGCCAACACTCCCGACCGTATAGCTGTGGGCAAAGGTAGGCGGGTTGACGTTATCCACCGGGCAATAGGGCAATTCACCATTAACGCCGCGGCCCAAATAGGGCTGGATGTCCGTGCCGGCCGGCACATCACTGGTTTGCTTGCGCTGCTCCAAGGCCCATTGCTGCTTGGACGAATCGATCAAGCGCAGGTTGTTGATGCAGGCATTTTGCTGCGAGGTGGTGCGGGCTTTCACGAAGTTGGGAATGGCGATGGCAGCCAGTAATCCGATAATGGCGACCACGATCATGATTTCCACCAATGTGAAACCTTGTTTTCTTGAATTAGTCTTTTTCATACTTTTTTCTTTACTTTACACAAGCGGCGTGAACGCAACAAAGAGCGGGTTATTATTAAAACTTCCGTTCACTAATTGCTCTTTGTAATCCGCATTCCTGAGATAGCATTTGCAGTGCCAGCACGTCCTCCTTGGAGTCGCCCCATTGGCACGCCTCGCAATCTTGCGAAGCGCTGAAAATCTACCGTCCTTGAAACAACCCCGCAAAACCAAAAAAGATTCGGCTTTAGTCCTTCAGCCGGGCAGGACGGATTGGGGGGAATGGCGCCCGGCCTTGGGCGGCGCCGGGGGACCCCTCCACCGGCAGCTTCTCTGCTGCCAACGCCGGATAGCGGCGGGGATCCCGCGCCAGCACCACCGCCAAACGGTCATAATAGACCACCTGCCATCCAGGTTGGCGGGACAATGCCAGCGTCCCGGCCAAATTGGCTGGCAACAAGGCCACGTCCGCTTTCTCAATATCCAGAATCTTCCTGTTCACCGGCTCACCATTGAAGAACTTCCAATGTTCCGGGATCAAATCGCGCGGATAGCACGTCTCCCAGCGGCCATCGATGGAGACGGCGCACTCCGGCAACTCCCAAAGGCAAAGCTCGCCCCAATCAAAAAAAACCAGCAGATTCCCGCGCAACCCGTGCGCGCGCATGAAAGCGATCGCGCTCAAAGGATACTGGCTCCTGGGCACCTCCATGGTCAGAGGGTGTTCCTTGTGCAGAAGGAACATCCCGGCGCATTCTCCGACGGTCATCAGCGCCAGAATCACCGCCGTCACCGCCTGCACTCCGCGCCGCCGGAAAAGCTCCTCCAGCCCCGAGAATTGATCCCGGAAACGGAGGATGACATCGGCCAAGTGCGGCGGCACAAAAGCCAGGGCGGCAATGGCGAACAAGGGAGTATGCCGCACCAACCGAAATGCGAAAACGGCCAACCCCGCGCAGATCGCCATCTCCCAGAGAGCGCGACGCCGCCGGGAAAGCGCCAGAGAGATCAATGTCAGAAAGGCCAAAACGAAGAGCGCGGCGTGATTCCAGCTTGGAGAGGTCGGATGCCATTCTTCCAATTCGGTGCGCTGGTGCAGCCAGACCACCCCGCTGACGGTCCATCGAATCAGCTCCCAGCCCCAGGGATTGACCAACAGGGCGCAGGCGCACAGCACCCAACTCATCCACAGTGCCACGACTGATCGCCCTGGGACGGATTCCATCGGCCACTTCCAATCGTACCTGTGCCGTGGTGGCCAGCGCGGTCACCCCCAGCACGGCCAGCCCCGCCAGCACTCCGCCGTGCGCGTTGACCCATAAGACAAAGAGAACCGGCAGGGCCAAAGCCCAGCGGACACTTCCCCGTGTGATGAAGCGCAGCAACCCAAGTTCAATCGATAGTCCAAGGACGGTGAAGATTTGCGGGCGGGCGGCAAAGCCATGGGAAACCTCAACCGCCGCCAGCGCGCCCACGGCCCAAGGCACAGCGCGTTGCGGCCAGGCCAGATCGCCGGCTCCGAGCCTTAGCGCAATGGCAAAAGCCAGGAGGCCGGCCAGCATCTTGAGCAGAAGAATGCCCGTTCCACCGGCCAGCCAATGCGCCGCGCCGAGGGCCGTTTCGGCCAGCCATTCGTGATTGATCCAAGGGGTGCCGGGCGCGGTCCAGGAGTAAGGTTCGGTCTGTTGGAGCTTGCCTGTGAGCAGAATATGCTCTCCCACCAAGGTATGCGCCCAGAGATCCGGGTCGGCGGTGTTCTCGGAAAACTGGTAGAGCGCCAGCGCGAGCACGGACGCGCAGAAGAGCCATTTCAAGATTGGGGAGACTCGGCCAGCCAGCATCATGCTACTTGCGCACACTTTGCGGCGAGGAACAAGATGTTTCGCGGCGATAAGGACGGTTTGGAACATTTTCCTCATTTTCCCTTTTGCCAGGGGCGTTTTGCGGGCATGATGTCCAATATGGGGCAACGCCGAGAAGCTCGAGAACGGGCCGTGCAGTTCCTTTTCCAGCACGACCTTAATCCTCCAGAGAACCTGGAGGAGGCGCTGGGGCATTTTTGGAGCTCCCAACGCGCCACGGCCATTGCGCAGGAAAAGACGGGCGCCAATTGGGGTGAGGCGATTCAATTGCCCCCTCCTTCGGCGGAGGAATTGGGCACGCGGCTGTTTGCCGACAAGCTTATCCGCGGCGTGCTCCAACACCGCGCGGACCTGGACAAGAAAATACAAGAGCACGCCCAAAACTGGGACTTGCATCGCATGGCGGTGGTGGACCGCAATATTTTGCGTTTGGCCATTTTCGAAATGCTCTATCGAGACGATATTCCACCGATTGTGTCCATCAACGAGGCTGTCGATGTCGCCAAAAAATACTCGACCCAGGATAGCGGCAAGTTCGTCAATGGCATCCTGGATAAGGTCAAAGGTGAGCTGGCGCGGCCCGCTCGAGTTGCACCATGAGTCCCTCCGCCGCCACCGCCCCCTTGAGCGCCAGCCGCCAGCCGGAGGCGGTCGCGGCCTTTGTCGATTTGCACCTGCATTCCCTTTTTTCCGACGGCACCTTCAGCCCGGAAGAACTAGCGCAGAGGGGCGGGCAGCTTGGGTTGGTGGGGATGGCCTTGACCGATCATGACTCCGTGGAAGGCTGTGCGCGCATGGCGCAGGCCTGCCAGAGCCTGGGCATCGAGTTCGTCACGGGAGCGGAGTTGACGGCGGAATTGGACGGCCACGAAGTGCATTTGCTGGGTTATTTCCTCGATGTGGGGCAGCCCAAATTTCTGACGGAAATCAAAAAGTTCCAAACCGTCCGCCAGGAGCGCATTCGGGAAATGGTGTCCAAACTCAACAAATTAGGCATACCGCTGCGGTCGGAAACGGTCTTTGCCTTGGCCAATTGTCAGTCGCCCGGACGCCCGCACGTGGCCAGGGCCTTGACGCAGGAAGGACTTTGCACCGGCATGGATGAAGCATTTGACCGCTTTCTAAAGAAAGGCCGGCCGGCTTGGGTGCCGAAATATAAGATTTCCGCTTTGGACGCGATGGAATTGATACACCAGGCGGGCGGATTGGCGGTGGTAGCGCATCCGGGATTGAACCACTGCGACCAAATCATCCCCCGCATGGCCACTGACGGCCTGGACGGCTTGGAGTGTTTTCACAGCAAACATTCCAACACGCAAAGCGAATACTATTTGGCCCTGGCCAAGCGGCTGGGCCTGGCCGTCACGGGCGGTTCGGACTGTCATGGTTTCAGCAAAGGCAAGCCACTGATTGGCGGGGTGAAGCTGCCCGCCATGTACCTGCAAAAGCTTAAGGAAGCCCGGCGTTCCTAGCTTCGACACATGGGTCTGTTTCAAAAGTTCAAAGAGGGCCTCCTCAAAACGCGTCAGAAGCTGGCGCATGAGATCAAACGCATTGTCACCGCGTCGCCGCAATTGACGGCCGGGGGCCTGACAGAGTTGGAGACGGCCTTGATCGCCGCTGACTTGGGCACGGCCATGACCGCGCAAATCGTCGCCGCGGTCAAACGCTCTTACGAAACCCAGGGCCGGGCCGGCCTGGATGTCTTTTCCATCGCCCGCGCCGAGGTGGAGCGGAGTCTGACTGCCGCCGGGGCCGAATTGCGCCGCCAACCGGAGGGGTTGACGGTGGTCTCGATTGTCGGCGTCAATGGCACGGGCAAAACCACCACTGCCGCCAAGCTGGCGCATTTGGTGCAAGCGCGCGGGCAGACGGCGTTGTTGGCGGCGTGCGATACTTTTCGCGCCGCCGCAGTGGAGCAACTCAAGCTCTGGGGGGAACGTTTGCACGTGCCGGTCATCGCCGGCGCCCACGGCGCCGATCCCGCCTCGGTGGCGCATGACAGCCTTGCGGCGGCCCTGACGCGCCGGGTTGATTATTTATTCGTCGATACCGCCGGCCGCATGCATACCAAGCATAACCTGATGCAGGAATTGCAAAAGGTGCATCGTGTGATGCAGAAACAAATGCCGGGCGCGCCGCACGAGACGCTGCTGATCCTGGACGCCAGCACCGGGATGAACGCGCTGGCACAAGCGCGCGCCTTTCACAAAGCCGTGCCGCTGACGGGCCTGGTGGTCACCAAGCTGGACGGGACCAGCAAGGGCGGCATGGTGGTCGCCATTCAGCGTGAATTGGGGTTGCCCGTCAAATTCATCGGCCTGGGCGAAAAGCCCGGCGACTTGCAGCCCTTCGACCCCCAGCAGTTCGCCCGCGCCTTGTTTGAAGAGGAAACGGGGAAGTAAGAAGGTTAAAGGGAGGTGCCGCCGCCAAAACTGGTAGAGTAGGCAGGAGAGGTCGGGTTGAAAGGCGCAATGGCCAATGACCGACTCCCTCCCGCCCCTCATCGAACCGAACGGACGGGTTTCCCATATTCGGCTCTCCGAACTCCTTCATCGGGCCGCCTTCCACTGGGCCGTGGTCGGCAGTTCATAGAGTCCATAGCGTTGATGCAACTGCTCCGGCTCGTAGTGCGTCCAGAGACTGCGCCGACAAGCCTGCTTGCGCCACAGCCAGCGTCGAAACCGGTTCTGGCTGTAGCGCGTCATCCGGTTCATCACCGAGACGCTGTTGCCGTAGTGGAAATAGCCCGCCCACCCGCGCAAGACTCGATTGGCTTCCTCCACCACCTCACGAATGGAGCGCCCTTGCGTCCAGTGGTTGAAGATGCCTCGGAGGTTCTCACGCAAGGCGTGCCGGCTTTTCTGGCTGGGTTCGGCGCGCAGGTATCCCCGCCCTCGAAATGACCGCCGCCAGGTCAGACTGAAGCCCAGGAAGTTTATGCCCTCTTGGCGAATGTTCACCAGCCGGGTCTTGCCTTCGTTGAGTGTCAATCCTTTGGCTTGAAGCCATTTCTTGAGCCGTTCCATCACTCCCCGGCCCCGCCCTGCCGCGCAGGCGACCACGAAGTCGTCCGCGTAGCGCACCATGCGGGCTTGGCCAGAAGTGTTGCCGTTGACCCCGTGATCCAGCGGATTGAGGTAGAGGTTGGCCAGCAGTGGCGAGATCACCCCGCCTTGCGGCGTGCCGCGTCGGTTGGGGATCACTCGTTTTGTGCCGTCCTTGTCTTCCTCCACAATCGGGGCGCGCAGCCAGCTCTTGAGGAGCCGCAGCACGCTGCCGTCGCTGACCCGCCGGGCCACCGCCTTCATCAGTTCCCGGTGCGGAATCGTATCGAAATACTTCGACAGATCCGCATCGATGATTTCCACGTAACCCTGTTGCACTGCTTGTTGGATTTGCGCAATGGCTTGGTGCGCCCGGCGTTTGGGCCGAAACCCATACGAGCGCGGGTGAAAGTCCGCCTCCCATATCGGCATCAGCATCAGAGACACCGCCGTTTGCACCACCCTGTCTTTGACCGTCGGAATGCCCAACGGCCGTTCCCCGCCGCTGCTCTTGGGTATCATCACCCGCCGCACCGGACTGGGCCGATAGGTCTTGGTTTTGAGTTCCTGTTGCAGACGGTCGAGCCATTGTTGCCGCACGGCAGGGCTGGCGTGGATGGAAGCGAGAGTCTCGCCGTCCACCCCTGCTCCCCCGCCGTTTCGCCGCTGCGCCTCCAAGGCCGCGTTGAGCACGTCCTGGCGCAGCAGTTCCCCATATAGACTCCAGAACCGATACCCCGGTTCTGCTTTGGCTTTCCGATAGAGCGCGATTTGAAGCTGCCGAACTTTCTCCGGGGTTCGTATCTGAGTTGCCTCAGCCATCCCCGCGTCCTTCGCTTCGCCTCCACGCATGGAGCAAGTGTCCCCCCTTGGCTCCCCGCTCCTTTTGAAATGAAGCAGATCAACGCTACTATGGGGGACTCCGACTTCTCCGACGACGCCGCCCGCCTCACTGGTCCTGCCAGCTTGGGCGTGCGGTTGGGCTTGCGGCCCGCCGCCGGAGTTCTCCCAGCTTACCTTGATTGAACTTCCAGACGTGCCATCCACGCCGACCCCGCCGGAGCGTTGAGAAGACTCTGACTGTTGCCCTGTCTCCTCCCTGCGGCCTTCGCCGGTCACACAGCGGCTCGGCTTCTCTCCGGTTCTGCACTTATCGAGGCTCATTAGATGTGGTTCACTTTCGTTATGGCCCATCTGTTCATCTTCCTCAGCTTCCAACCCCGCCTCGCGGCGACGCTGTTGAGGTCGTGTTCCGCCGTGAACAGCCTAACTCGGCGGGCGGGACTTTCACCCGCGTTCCAACCAACTTCGCTGGCGCAACGTTTGACCCGGTGCGACTGGGTTTGACCGGCAGAATTTGCCGCTTTTGGACTTGGACGTGCTGCGTCATTTTTATTTCGGAAATATCTGAAATAAACCTGGAAATCAACGACTTGCGTAAGTTCGGTCCGCCGTCGCTAAAGCTCCCGCCGTCGCTAAAGCTATGGCGGGCAAGATGGCGGGCAGGCCCGCCTCCTTCGCCAAGGCCAGGCCAGGCAGGCTGCAAGATTTCAAAGAGCAGGCGCGTGAGCGCCACACGCACATTACATACTAGCATCTTTTGATGGGACTGCAACAAGAATTATCACACAAAAGGGGCTGGACGAGGCGCAATCCAGGAAAGGACGTGGCAGACAGGATGGAGGCGGGCAACCCGGCGACATCTGACCTGACTGCCGCGTCGGCGGGCACGGGTAGAATATGACAATACCATTGACCGACCCCCCGCGATTTCCAGTTCTGGATTTGTTCGTCATCGAGAGGCGAGAAATGGCAGCCATCACAAAACGACAAGAGAAAATCAGCTGCCGCGCCCTTGCAACCGGAGGTGGTCCCGGGTTACATTGACGGTATGACCGTGAAACGGACAAAACCCGTAAATCTTGAAGAACTTTGGGATTACGAAGCCAAGCACCCTGTGGTCTTTGCCTCACCGCGCGCCTTGGCGGAAGCGCGTCTCATCGCTGACCTGCGCAGCGTTAAGCATCGCCGTCGTCGCATCCAGCGCAATGGAAATGATAATCGCTAAAGGCTAACGGCGGATGATTCTCGCTGTCACAGCATCTCCTGCTGTTTTACAGGCTTGGCTTCGCGCCTGGCTCTGGCGAAGGGGTTTAATTGCGGCGGGGCTTCGACGCGCTCTGTGCCGTTGAGCACGCCTTCAATCGTCAGGAGTTGGATTTTGGGATAGTCCTTGTCGTGCCAGAGTTTGGAGGCGTAACGGCCGGCATCGGCGGCTTCTTCGCGCATTGGTCTGGTCGGTTTTTCCAGCGTGAGCAGGATGCCCGCGACAAATTTCTGATTGTTCACGTCGCCGAGCAAGGTCGCCACGTCGTTGCGCTTGACGGCGCCGCCTTTGACTTGCACGAGGATTTTCTCGCGCTTGTCCTGGCTCTCGTAGAAATAGATCATCCCGTCCACGCCTCGATCCGCGCCTTTGCCGTCGCCTTGCGCGCGCGGGCGGGCGTCAATGAGCGACAAGGCCCATTGCTGGAACTGCCACTTGTCGAGTTCCGCCAGGGCCTTGGCGCTGCCAAAATCGGTTGGCTGGCCGCGTTCCTCAAACTCGACGTCGTCGCCGAAAGCATCTTTGAGACGGCGCTTGATGAGATTGATGGCGAGGTAAGTGACATCCATGCCGATCCATTGCCGGCCTTAAATGGAAAATGCAGATTTGGGCGGCTACCGGGATTGCGCAGTGTCACCGATTGCCATCGTCGCCCATCCTGATCAACGTTTGGATATTTCTGTATGATTTCTTCGTCGCTGAGTTGGTTGAAAGGCTGGTTCCAAGTATGCGCGGCACCTTTTGCATACCAAAATATCGTGTCGGTAATACTGCCATAGTTTCGCCCAACGTTTCCGTGCGCGAAGGTGCGCTTCCAAACGATCTCATTAAGAAATCTCTCTGCGCCGAAAATTCCATCGAGCACCAATTTGAGATAGTGACTGGCGGTCGGATCGCAATGGAGATAAAGGCTGCCGGTGGGTTTGAGGACGCGATGCAGTTCGACCAGGCGCGGAGCCATCATGGCCAAATACGCCATCATGGGGGAATTTCTGAGAAAATCATGGAACGCATCCATCATTTCCACGACGGCGGTGTTTGGGCAATCGTCCACAAACTCGGCGTAGGTCTGCGCGGCGTCGGCCCAATTCCAGGTGTCGGTGAAGGCGTGGAATTGCGCCTGGCTGGCTTCACCGGAAGCCTCGCGGAAGAGGACGTTGTAATCGGCATTGGAGTTGAACGGCGGGTCGAGGTAAACGAGGTCAACGCTGGCGTCAGGAAAAAGCTTCGTGTCGCGCAGCCAGTTGAGATTGTCGCCAAACAACAAACGGTTCATGGGCGGGCTTTGTAGCAAAGGCGCCGCGCGTCTGCGTGCAAGAAAAGACGGCCTTTCTACACGAGATGACGCTAATCAGCATCATTACGAAGGATTAAGAGCAGGAATAAGATTAAGATTAGGAGAGGTGATGTTAGCAAACGACTGGCGGGGCGGGGGACGGTTTGATACGGTGGGCGGCACTGATGTCAATACGCATTCTTATTGTTCCGGACAAATTCAAGGGGAGCTTGACGGCGCGGCAGGCGGCCGAGGCCATGGCCCGCGGCTGGCGCAAGGCACGGCCCAAGGATTCCTTCGACCTGCTGCCCATGAGCGACGGCGGCGATGGCTTCGGGGAAGTCCTAAGCGGCTTGCTCGGGGCGAGCAGGCGCAGCTTGATGACGATGAACGCGGCGCATCGGCCTTTGCGCTCGGCGTGGTGGTGGCGGGCGAAGACAAAGACGGCCATCATTGAAGCGGCCAAAGTCAACGGCTTGGCCATGCTGGCCGGAAAAGGCTTCCATCCTTTCCAGCTCGATACCTTCGGCTTGGGAAAGGTCCTGCAAGCGGCGCAGAAGGCCGGAGCCAGGGACGGCGTAGTCGGGATCGGCGGCAGCGCGACCAATGACGGGGGATTCGGCCTGGCCCGGGCGCTGGGTTGGACGTTCTTCGGCCATTATGGGGAGGAGTTGGAAGAGTGGTGGCAATTGAGTGAATTGACGGAAATCCGCGCGCCGTCCGCGCCGTTGAAACTGCGCCTGGTCGTCGCGGTGGATGTCCGCAATCCGCTGCTTGGGCCTAGCGGGTGTTCCCGCATTTACGGGCCGCAAAAGGGACTGCGGCAGGAAGATTTTGATTTGGTGGAGAAGGGGCTGGCGCGAATGGCTTCCGTGCTGCGCGAGCAGCACCATGTCGGAGACGCGAACGCCGCCGGCGCGGGCGCGGCGGGCGGGCTGGGTTTTGGTTTGACAGCTTTCGCCGGGGCCACGATCGAGTCCGGGTTCGATTTGTTCGCCAAATACGCGGGCTTGGAAAAGCGCATCGGCGCGGCGCAGGTGGTCCTGACCGGTGAAGGGGCGATGGATGAGCAGACGCGAATGGGCAAAGGGGTTGGTCAAATTGCCCGTTTGTGCGGGCGCCGTGGGGTGCCGTGCCTGGGATTGGCGGGGGTGGTTGATCCATCAGTGCGCACGAGCAAGCTTTTCGCGAGCGTGCATGCGCTGACGGAAATAGCGACCCTGGCACGCGCCAAGAGCCAGGCGGCACGCGTTCTGGAAAGATTGTCCGAGAGAACGGCCCGCGCCTGGGGATCAAGCCAACAAAGTCAGTAAATGAACTTTTCAATAGTGGTTGCGTTGGTTATAGTTGTCTTACTACGCCTCCAGGCAGCCGTTAGCGTGGTAAACTGTGATGAACGAATGAACACTTTGAATTCATGGCATGAAACTGCGGCGGCTTGAACTCAGCAACTTCCGTTGCTTTGAACGGTTGAGGGTCACGTTCCAACCGAATGTTACCGTTTTGGTTGGGAACAACGGCGCGGGTAAAACCGCATTGCTGGATAGCATTGCCTACGCGTTGAGCCGCGTCCTGACACGTCTGCCACAGGTTGACGGCAAGAACCTGCGGTACGAGGACATTCGGGTGGTCGAAAATGATGTCCGAGCGCCGTTTGTCCGGGTTGAGGCGGAAAGCACGGAGGGAATTTGCTGGGACCGCACACTCAAGCGTGACCCGACGCTGCTGACAGCCGCCGACATTCCAGAGCCTCACGGCGACAAGGCTCTCTTCGAGTCGCTGGACCCGATAATACACGCCATTGCCGAGGGGCAAAATGCCGAGTTGCCCGTCTTTGCCTATTACGGTGTTAGCCGTGCAGTTCTCGATATCCCGGAACGTCGCCGCAACTTCCGCAAGGAATTTCGTCGGTTCGACGCGTTGAGCAACGCTTTGGACGCGAGCACACACTTCAAGGATCTCTTTGAGTGGTTCTACGCGCAAGACCGTGATGAAATGGAGCGCGTGTTGCAGACGTTTGGCACGCCGGAATATGAGACTTGGGTGAAATCGCTGGGCAAAAGTCCGAATACTGCCACGAACGCAGCACGGCCCGCGATGCCCGGTCGGCTGCCGGTTCTAGAGGCAGTGCGAGAGGCCATCAAGGCGGTCATTCCCGGCTTTTCCGCGCCCCACATCAAAACCAACCCACTGCGCATGGTCGTGACGCAAAACGGGGTCGGTGAGCCGCAGCGTAAGCTTTCTCTGCAAATGTTGAGTGATGGCTACCGCACCATGCTGGCCTTGGTAATGGATTTCGCGCGACGCATGGCCCAAGCTAATCCTCACTTGCCAAAGCCTTTGGAGGCCGAGGCCATTCTTCTTGTTGACGAGATTGATCTGCATCTGCACCCAATCTGGCAGCAGACCGTTGTTCCGGCTTTTCGGCGGGCCTTTCCAAACACGCAGTTGATCTTTTCCACGCATAGCCCACAAGTTGTCACCACGGTGGAATCTGACGACATTCTTATCGTGGAAAGCGTTGGCGTAAGGACCTGCCCCGCCCCAACCTACGGTGCCCGAAGTTCCGACGTGGTGGAGGAAGTGCTCGGTTTGACAAGCTTGCGACCGCCGGGAAATGAGATCGCCAGCAAGATTACCTCGCTTTTCAACGCACTGGATGAAGGGAGGCTTGACGCAGCAAAGGCCCTGAGAGGCGAATTGGAAAACTGGGCTCGTGGGTTTCAAGAACCTGATTTGGTTCGGGCGGATATGCTGATTCGGCGCTTGGAGTACCAACAGAAGCAGAGCCGCAGCAGCGCCCAATCATGAAGCGAGTCCGCAAGTCTCCGGATGAACCTCAGGAACTGGCGGACTATCGCAGGCGGTTCGCCCTTGCTCCGGCATCGCCTATGTGGAGTGATTTCAAGAAGGATCCAAGACGCGGCGATCCTGTCAAGAATCGCCTGCGGAATGATCAGCGCGGCCTTTGTGTTTATTGCGAAAGCGTGGTATCGCGTGGAAATGAATCCGTGGAGCACTTTGTCCCTCGCTCCGCGGGATGCGGCGACGAACTGGCATGGTCGAATCTTCTTCTTTGTTGCCTAGGCGGAGAAACGCCGACTCCGGATGACGTTTCCGACACCAACTCGCATTCCGGGCCAAGCTCTCGAAAGACCTGTGGACACGCAAAACTCGGCAGCCTGGATCCCATTCTAAACCCACTGGGTATTCCAGCCTTTCCCCGTCTCTTCCGATTCGCCAGCGGAACAGGCGCAATACAATCCGACCAAGATTGTTGTGCCGCCGCTGGCCTGGACGTCGCTCTTGTGGAGCGCACCATCGAGATTCTCAATCTTCGCGCTGGCCGTTTGAATCGAGCTCGGCAAGCGGTTCTAGATGAGTTGCTCCGGCAATTCGCGGCTGATGCGGAAGATCCCGCATTTTCTCCTGAGCGATCTCTTCGCATAGCGGCCGAGCAAATTCCCGCCGCGGGCACGCTGCCGGCATTTTTCACTGCCATACGCTGGTTTCTTGGCCAAGGCGCTGAAAGACACCTTCATGCTATTGATTTTGATGGCTGAACATTCAAACCGGAATTTGACACTTGTTCGTTTCAGTGTTCATTTGCAGGATGACTCTGGAAGATCATATTGGTGACATCATTCGCAAAGGACGCCTGGCCAGCGGCACGGCGGTGCTGAAGGCCGCGCAGGCCGGCGGGTTGTCGGAGGCGAATCTCAATGTCCTGGAAGAAACCGGCCAGGTGTCGGCGACGGTGAATTTCGCGGCCATCGGCAAGGCCATCGGAATTGACGGGGGCAAGCTTGAGCGCATCGCCTCCGGGTGGCTGCCCGCGCCGTCCAACCTCTCCCAATGGCGCGAGTTGCGGCAAATCACCACCACTGCCAACGGCATGGCGGTCCACTGTTACCTCGTTTGGGACGAGGTGTCGCGCGAGGCGGCGCTGTTTGACACAGGTTGGGATGCCGCGCCGGTTTTTCAATTGATTGACGACAACGGCTTGGCGCTGCAGCACTTGTTCATCACGCATACGCACGAGGATCATGTCGCGGCGATGGGAGACGTGCGCGCCCGGTTTCCCAAAGTCCATTTGCATACCAACGCCAAGAGCGCCCCGCCGCAGCACCGCAACCGGGCCAATGATTTCGTGCATCTGGGCAACCTGCGGATCACCAACCGCGACACCCCCGGCCACGCGGAGGACGGAGTCACGTATATTGTTGGCGGGTGGCCCGAGGACGCCCCGCACGTCGCGCTGGTGGGGGACGCGATTTTTGCCGGCTCAATCGGGCGGGGGAATCAATCGTGGGAGATGGCGCGGCAAAAGGTGCGCGAGCAGATCTTCGCCCTGCCGGAGCAGACGCTGCTCTGCCCGGGCCATGGCCCCTTGACGACGGTGGCGGAGGAAAAGGCGAACAACCCGTTTTTCTGAGATTCATATTTGGGCGGCGCACAGCACCGCCCCACCAACCATCGCACCCTTGGAATGGGGTTGGCTTGAGGGGCGACTGCGATTACCTTTCCCGTTGCCATGAATATGACATCGCAACAACTGTGGGATCGGTTCAAAAAGCACTATGCGGAATTCCCGGCTATCAGGCTGTCGATCGACCTGAGCCGGATGAATTTTCCTGACGGTTATTTCGCCTCGATGGAGGCCCGAATGCAAAGGGCCTTCGCCGACCATGGCGGAATTGGAGAAGGGCGCCATCGCCAACCCCGACGAGAAGCGGATGGTCGGCCATTACTGGTTGCGGAATTCCGCCCTGGCGCCGACGGCGGATCATTCGACGAGAGATCGAGAATACCGTGGCCGCCATCAAGAGTTTTACCGCGCAAATTCACAGCGGCGCGGTTTCGGGGGCCGGTGGGACATTCAACAATTTGCTCGTTATTGGCATTGGTGGGTCGGCGTTGGGGCCGGAGTTTGTGGCCAACGCCCTTAGCCAGCCGGGGGCCGATAAAATGGAGCCGTTTTTCTTCGATAATACTGATCCGGATGGGATCGAGAAAGTGCTGGCACGCATCGGCAATCGCCTGGGGCAGACGCTTTGCGTGGTGATTTCGAAATCCGGGGGGACGCAGGAAACCCGCAATGGCATGTTGATCGCCAAATCGGCATACAATAAGGCCGGCTATGACTTCGGCCGTCATGCTGTCGCCGTGACCGGCGTTGGCAGCAACTTTGACAAACTGGCGGTGGCGGAAAGCTGGCTGGCGCGATTCCCGATGTGGGATTGGATTGGCGGGCGCACCAGCGAAACCTCGGCTGTGGGGTTGCTTCCCGCTGCGCTGCAAGGTTTTGACATTGAGGAAATGCTTCGTGGCGCCAGGGAGTGCGATGTTGTCACACGAACAGTTGACGTTAAAGCTAACCCGGCAGCACAGTTGGCTTTGATGTGGTACTATATCGGTAACGGTAAAGGTGCCAAAGATATGGTCATTTTGCCGTATAAAGACCGACTGGAGCTGTTTTCCCGTTATCTCCAGCAATTGGTGATGGAATCGCTTGGCAAGGAGTTTGATTTGGATGGGAAAACAGTAAATCAAGGGATAGCAGTCTATGGGAACAAGGGATCGACCGACCAGCACGCATACATTCAGCAGCTTCGTGATGGGGTGAACAACTTCTTCGTCACGTTTATAGCCGTGATGCAGGATCAGCATGGGAAACCGCTGATGGTTCAAGACGGAGTGACTTCGGGCGATTTTTTGCAGGGTTTTTGGCTTGGAACTAGGCAAGCGTTGCACGAAAAAGGCCGTGAATCGCTATCATTAACGATAACGGACGTTTCTGCGTTCACAATTGGGGTGTTAATTGCCCTTTTTGAGAGGGCTGTAGGCTTTTATAGTTCGCTGGTCAATATCAATGCGTATCATCAACCAGGAGTCGAGGCTGGAAAGAAGGCTGCGAATGCAGTCATCGCTTTGCAATTGAAGATTGCGGCCTTTTTGAAAGAACATCCCGATTCCACGCTTGATCGGATTGCCGAGGGAGTTGGCTCGGCCGAGATCGAGAACATGTTCCGGATTTGTGAGCACCTGGCAGCGAATCCGGATCGGAAAATGGCGAAGACGCCTGGCGCAACGCCTTTTGCCGCGACCTATCGTATGTTGTGACGCATGTTTGTTTATCCGAAGAAGTATGACGTGATCGTGGTTGGCGCCGGCCATGCCGGCGTCGAGGCGGCCTTGGCGGCGGCTCGCATGGGGGGATCAGATTTTGTTGCTGACCATCAACGCGGACACCATCGGGCAGATGTCCTGCAATCCGGCCATCGGCGGTTTGGCTAAAGGTCATCTGGCGCGGGAAATTGATGCTCTTGGCGGCGAAATGGGCAAGGCTACTGATATGACCGGCTTGCAGTTTCGGATGCTCAATACCAAGAGAGGACCGTCGGTCTGGGCGCCTCGCGCGCAATGCGACAAGAAAGCCTACCAATTTCGGCTCAAGTGGATTTGCGAACGGGAGCCGAATCTGGACGTCAAGCAAGGCCAGGTGGCCAAGATTCTGCATCAGGACGGCGTCGTTCTTGGAATCCAGACTACGTTGGAAGTCGAATACCACGGCATCACGGTGGTTATAACGACGGGGACATTTTTGCGAGGGTTGATGCATATCGGGAGCAACCAGCAGTCGGGAGGCCGGGCGGGCGAGGCGGCGGCGATGGGTTTGTCCGGTTCGTTGAAGGAGATTGGGCTTGAATTGGGGCGACTGAAGACGGGCACCCCGCCGCGGCTGCTTCGGCGAAGCATTGATTTTTCCAAAACGCAGATTCAGCCCGGCGACGAGCCGGTGCCGTATTTCACTTATTGGAAGGACGATTTGTTCCACGTGGAACAATCGGGCGAATATCCACCGGGTTCGATTCTTGAGCGGATCAACGGCCAATTGCCGTGCTATATTACATATACGACGGAAGCCACAGCCAAGATCATCCGCGCCAACCTCCATAAATCGCCAATGTATTCCGGCGTCATCGAAGGCGTCGGTCCGCGCTATTGTCCGTCCATTGAGGATAAGATCGTCAAATTCCCGGAGAAGGAGCGTCAGCAGATATTCCTCGAACCGGAAGGGATCGCGACGGACGAAATTTACGTCAACGGCTTCTCGACCTGTCTGCCGTTTGAGATTCAGGTGGAGATGGTTCGCACCATCATCGGCTGTGAGAACGCGGAGATCATGCGCCCGGCTTACGCCGTGGAATATGATTTTGCCTTTCCGACGCAGCTTCATGCGTCCCTCGAAACCAAGGTTTGCCGAAATCTGTTCCTGGCCGGCCAGATCAACGGAACCTCCGGCTATGAAGAAGCGGGAGCGCAGGGGCTTATCGCGGGCATAAATGCCGTCCGACGGGTGCAAGGCCGGCCTCCTGTCATCCTTCGCCGCAACGAAGCCTATATTGGCGTCCTGATCGACGACTTGGTCACGAAAGGAACGATTGAGCCGTATCGCATGTTTACCTCGCGCGCCGAGTATCGTCTGCTGCTGCGGCAAGACAATGCCGATCTTCGTCTTTCGCAACTGGGATATGACATCGGGCTGCTGCCTGAGCGGAACTTCAAGAAGTTTGAAACCAAGAGGGCGTCCATCGAGGGGGAGCTTTTCCGATTGGAGAAGACACGTTTCGGTTCCGAAACGCTTGCTCAATTGCTGCGCCGACCGGAAACGAACTATGTTGATCTGCCCAACCGTGACAACGGCCTGCTTCCGGAGGTCATCCAGCAAATCGAGATCGCCTTGAAATACGAAGGCTACATTGCCCGTCAGGAAATCGAAATCGCCAAGCTGAAAGGATTGGAGGATAAACAAATCCCGGCATGGCTCGATTATGCCAAAGTCCCCAGCCTCTGCACGGAGGCCCGGCAGAAGCTGACGAAGGTTCAACCCGGGACGCTTGGCCAAGCCTCCCGCATTTCCGGCGTCTCCCCGTCAGACATTGGCATACTCATGATTTGGATGAGAAACGGGAAGTCCTGAATTCACGTGGAGAATCAACACCATTTCTTTCCAAGCTCGTCCAGTCCGCCTTTCTTGAGGTCGTCCAGGCTCATGACGATCCGAAACTCGACCTCGGCCTCAAAGGTCAAAAACCACGGTTCGGCCAAGAACGGAATTCTTGATGCGTCCGGCAAATCCACGATGACAACGGCACCTCGTTGCCCATTGTGTTCCATAAAATAAACCGCCTCGGGTTTGATAGCGTCCAAAATGCGGTTTAATTTTGTTCCAGCCGTGCCGTCTTTCACGGCGGCGTTGAAGGTCCGAGGTGGAATTCTAACATTTAGCAGGACTCGCATATATATATATCCTTTTGTTCGGTTTTTTTTGCTTGAACCGCAGAACATACACCTTGATAAGCGGAATACAAGTGTGCCATTTGGGCGCGCAAGTGTGACACACACGCCCGTTGTTGCGCCATTATGTCCCACAATTGAAGGATGATTGGAAGAAGGAAGTTGCGTTAAGTGTTCACCTGCAACGACTTACACACATTGCAATGCTCTGGCATCTTCCTTGCTTAGAGAGTCTTGAATTTTTATGGCAAAAGTTATTGGCATTGATCTTGGAACCACCAACTCCTGCATGGCCGTGATGGAAGGCGGGGAGCCGGCGGTATTGGAGAACTCTGAAGGCAAGCGAACCACTCCTTCCGTAGTGGCGTTCACCAAGACGGGAGAACGGTTGGTCGGCGATGCTGCCAAGCGCCAGGCAGTTACGAACTCCCGTCACACGGTTTATTCCATTAAACGCTTCATGGGACGCAAGTTCAATGAAGTGCAGGAAGAACTGAAACGCGTCCCCTACAAAGTCGTCTCCGGCCCAAACGGCGACGCCGCCGTGGAAATCGAAGTGGACGGCAAGCCCAAACTGTTTAGTCCGCCGGAAATTTCCGCGATGATCCTGTCCAAGCTCAAGACTGATGCCGAGATGCGCCTGGGCGAAAAAATCACTCAGGCGGTCATCACGGTGCCGGCTTATTTCAACGATTCTCAACGCCAGGCCACCAAAGACGCCGGTCGCATCGCCGGATTGGAAGTTCTGCGCATTATCAACGAACCGACCGCTGCTTCTCTCGCCTATGGGTTGGACAAGAAGAAGAACGAGGAAATCGCGGTCTATGACCTTGGCGGCGGCACCTTTGATATATCCGTCCTGGAAATTGGCGATGGCGTGTTTGAAGTCAAAGCCACCAACGGCGACACCCATTTGGGCGGCGACGATTGGGACAATCGCATCATGGATTGGATTCTGGACGAATTCAAACGCGAGCACGGCATGGACCTGCGCAAGCAGCCGGATGCCCTTCAGCGCATCAAGGAGGAATCGGAGAAGGCCAAGATCGCCCTTTCCAGCGCGCAGAGTTTATGAAATCAATTTGCCCTTCATCACGGCCGACGCCAGCGGTCCCAAACACGTCAGCACCAAGCTCACGCGGGCCAAGATGGAGCAGTTGTGCGACGACCTGTTCGAGCGCACCATCGGTCCGGTCAAGAATTGCCTCAAGGACGCCCAGTTAAGCGGCGAAAAGATCGACGAACTGGTCCTGGTCGGCGGCATGACCCGCATGCCCAGGGTGGTCGAAACGGCCCACGGCCTTGTCAACAAACCGCCGCATCAGGGAGTCAACCCGGATGAGGTGGTCGCCGTCGGCGCCGCCATTCAGGCGGGCGTGCTCAAAGGCGAAGTCAAGGACGTGCTGCTGCTGGACGTGACGCCTCTGTCGCTGGGGATCGAAACGCTGGGAGGCGTGTTCACCAAATTGATCGAGCGCAACACGACCATTCCCACGCGCAAGTCGGAAATTTTCTCCACCGCTTCGGATAACCAGCCTGGCGTGGAAATACACGTTTTACAGGGAGAACGGCAATTTTCGCGCGACAACAAGACCATCGGCAAATTTAATTTGTCCGACATCCCGCCCGCCCCGCGCGGCGTGCCGCAGATTGAAGTGACCTTTGACATCGACGCCAACGGCATCCTGCACGTGAGCGCCAAGGACCTGGGCACGGGCAAGGAACAGAAGATCGCCATCACCGCCAGCAGCGGCCTCTCCAAGGACGAGATCGAGAAGATGCGCAAGGACGCCGAGGCTCACGCCGACGACGACAAACAGAAGCGCGAGGAGGTCGAGGCCCGCAATGAAGGCGACAACTCCGTCTATCGCAGTGAAAAGATGCTCAAGGACAACGCCGACAAGATTTCCGCCCCGCAAAAAGAGAAGATCGAAGAAGCGGCCAAAGCCGTGCGTGAAGCCTTGAAGGGCACGGACGTGGCGGCCATTCGTTCTGCCACCGAGAAACTCAATGAAGCCTGGCAGGCGGCCTCCGCCGACATGTATCGCGCCGCATCCGAAGCGGCCAAGGCCCGCGGCGGCGCCGGCGCCGGCCCCAAGCCGGAAGGTCAAACCCAATCCGAGCCAGGCGGCCAGAAGGGCAAGGAAGAAGGCCCGATCATTGACGCGGAAGTGGTGGACGATAAGAAGTAAGCCCCGCGAGAGAAGGGGGTTTTCCTTCCGAATTGCAACATGATTGATAACGGCCAAATGGCGCGCATCGCGCAGGAACTTTTCTGGTGGCAGAAGCCGGAGGTTTCTTTGGCGAATCCGCGCCGGTTTTTGGCGCAGGTGATGACTTTGGGGACATGGGATGAAGTGCATCGCGTAAAGGACTCATTCGGTTGGGATGCATTCAAGGCCACATTGTTGAATGCGCCGCCAGGAGTTTTTGATGGCCGCTCGTGGGCCTATTGGCACGCTTTTTTTGGCTTGCAGGAGGCAGAAATGCCTCGTCGTTCTTTGGCATGAGTTTCGCGCCCAAGCTGTCAACGCTTCCAGAGGCACAGCGTGCCGCTTGGAAGGAATTGCGACAGGTGCCGCGGCGCTTTGTTCTTTATGGCGGGACGGGGCTGGCACTCCGGCTCGGGCATCGGCAGTCAGAAGACTTTGATTTTTTCGCGGATGCGCCGGTGCGGCCGGAGGAATTGCTGCATTCGCTGCCATTGCTGAAAGACGCCGCAATTCGACAAAACGCGCCGAATACCTTGACGGTTACCATTGGCCGTGGAGGGTTAGTGAAATTGTCATTCTTTGGGCTGACCAGGCGGCGCGTGAAAAACCCAGAGTTGACGGATGACGGCGTCGTTCGGGTTGCGTCGCTGCTGGACATTGCGGCCTTTAAAATGGCGGTGCTGCCAGCGCGCGCGGAAGCAAAGGATTACTTGGACGTGCATGCGTTGCTCCAGAATGGAGTGACCATGAGCGATGCACTTGGCGCGGCGCAGGCGGTCTATGGTGAACAATTCAACCCGATGATTACGTTGAAGGCATTAACATATTATGGTGACGGGGATCTGCCGACGCTGCCGAAGGATGTGCAGCAGTCGTTGCGCGCTGCGGCCCTCATCCAACAGATTGCGCATTTTGACCCATTGCCGGGCGGGCTTGCCCCACCGGAAATTTAGATGACTTTTCCCGGTCGCGGGTGCGGCGGGATTTTGATTCGTAGAGAATAAAAATGAACAGTAACAAAGGAAAACATAACTATGACCATTAATGTCAAACCTCTCGGCGACAGGATTCTTGTCGAACCGGCTGAAGAGAAGGAAGTCAAAAAGGGCGGCATCATCATTCCCGATTCCGCCAAGGAAAAGCCCACCGAAGGCATCGTCATCGCCCTCGGCACCGGCAAAACTGACGACAACGGAAAGAAAGTTCCGTTTGAAGTCAAAAAAGGCGACCGCGTGCTCGTCAGCAAATACGGCGGCACTGAAATCAAGCTCAATGACAAGGAATACAAGATCTTCAATTCCGATGACCTCATCGCGATCATCGAGTAAACCCACATTCGTTAAACACTAATTCTCAGATAATAAAAGGAACAGTAATATGGCAGCAAAACAACTCATCTTCGAAGAAGCCGCGCGGCAGTCCCTCTTGAAGGGCGTCAATAAATTGGCCCGCGCCGTCATCGCCACCCTCGGTCCCAAAGGCCGCAACGTGGTGCTGGACAAGAAATTCGGCTCTCCCACCGTGACCAAGGACGGCGTTACCGTCGCCAAGGAAATCGAACTGGAAGATCCTTATGAAAACATGGGCGCGCAAATGGTGCGCGAAGTCGCCAGCAAGACCAGCGACGCCGCCGGCGATGGCACCACCACCGCCACCGTTTTGGCCGAAGCGATTTACTCGCAAGGCCTGAAGTTCGTCACCGCCGGAGCCAACCCCATCTCCATTCAACGCGGCATTACCAAGGCCGTGGAAACCGCCGTGGATCAACTGACCAAGATCGCCAAGAAGGTCAAGGACAAGGAAGAAATCAAGCAAGTCGCCACCGTCTCCGCCAACTGGGACACCACCATCGGCGAGATCATTGCCGACGCCATGGACAAAGTGGGCAAGGACGGCACCATCACGGTCGAAGAAGCCAAGTCCATCGAAACCACGCTCGACGTGGTCGAAGGCATGCAGTTCGACAAGGGCTATCTCTCACCCTACTTCGTGACCAACGCCGAGACGATGGAAGCCAAATTGGAAGACGCCTACATCCTGATTTTCGAGAAGAAAATCAGCAGCCTCAAGGACCTCCTGCCCGTTGCTGGAGAAGGTGGCCAAGGTCGGCAAGCCCCTCTTGATCATCTCCGAGGAAGTGGAAGGCGAAGCCCTGGCGACCCTGGTGGTCAACAAGCTCCGCGGCACCATCAACGTCTGCGCCGTCAAAGCCCCCGGCTTCGGCGACCGCCGCAAAGCCATGTGCGAAGACATCGCCATCCTGACCGGCGGCAAGTTCATCAGCGAGGACCTGGGCATCAAGCTCGAGAACATCGGCTTGGAAGACCTGGGCCGCGCCAAGAGCATTGTGATTGACAAAGAGAACACCACCATCGTCGAAGGCAATGGCAAGTCCTCCGAGATCCAGGGCCGCGTCAATCAAATTCGCCGCCAGATCGAGGAAACCACCTCGGATTACGACCGCGAAAAATTGCAGGAACGCCTGGCCAAGCTGGCCGGCGGCGTGGCCGTCATCAACGTCGGCGCCGCGACCGAATCCGAGATGAAGGAAAAGAAAGCCCGCGTCGAAGACGCGCTGCACGCGACCCGCGCGGCGGTGGAAGAAGGCATCGTGGCCGGCGGCGGCGTGGCGCTGCTTGCGCTGCCTGCCCGCGTTGGACGCCTTGAAGCTGCCCGGCGACGAGCAGATCGGCGTGGACATTGTCAAACGTGCGGTCGAGGAACCCCTGCGCGCCCTGGCGACCAACGCCGGCGTGGAAGGCTCCATCATCGTCCAGGAAGTCCAGCGCCGCAAAGGCAACGACGGCTACAACGTCGCCACCGGCGAGTATGAAGACCTCGTCAAGGCCGGCGTGGTGGACCCGAAGAAAGTGACCCGCACGGCGCTGCAAAACGCGGCCTCGATTGCCGGACTGCTTCTGACCACCGAATGCCTGATCACGCGAGATTCCGGAGAAGGAAAAACCGGCGCCGATGGGTGGCGGTCATGGCGGCGGCGGCGGCATGGGCGGCATGGACTACTAAGTCCTTGGCTTAACCCGAAGTAATTAAGAAACGAAGCGAGGCTGGCCCGTGCCAGCCTCGCTATTTATTTTAACCTGTTCGTTTAGCACCGGTCCGGCTGAAAGGACCCGCCGTAGCCTGGCGCGTAAAGTCGAATTCCGAGAACGTCGCGCATGGTCTCAAAATGTTGGTCTTTGGCGTAAACACGGCAGATCCATTGCAGAGATAAACTGCCAATCAAAATGTCGTTCCAAGGCAAGCTGTGGCCTTTATCGCGCAGACGCCATGCGCAATCCTTGGCGAATTCCCAGGCACTGTCTTCCATCGTTCGGTAAGGGATGCAGTCGAAGTACGAGGAGAGGCGCTTGCGATCCTGAGCGCGGGCACCGCCGAGGACTTCGAGTTTGACCGGCCCGCAGAACATCGCTTCGGCCGCATCAAGCAATCCTTCCAGCCCCACTTTATGCTCAAGGCTGCCGTCTCGACGTGCTGCTTCAATCCACACCGACGAATCGACCAGGACCATCAGCCTTGCTCCCTTTCGATCTCGTCGTTGGTGGAAGGATAATCAAAGGCTCCTTCCCGCAAGAGCTTGCCAAACTCTCGGGCCTTTTCTCTTTTTATGTACTCGCTCACGGCGAAGGCTACAGCGGGACTTTTCTTGTCTTGGCCCGTAATTCTGCTTAATTCATCGAGAGCTTCATCTTTTATATCCACCGTGATTCTCATATTGCATCATACTACATCTTTTATAACTCATTGCAAGCATTATTACGCATCTTTTGACGATATGATTTTCATCTTTTCTGATTATGACTCGGTTTTCCGTATTTGTTCAACTGCAAGTCGTTGGTCAGTTGTTCTATTTTGGCATTGAGCGGCATCGTTTGCCATTCGACGAGGAAACTGGTCTGCGCGATTTCGCACATCGCGGTTTCCCATTTGTCGCGCGCCAAGGCGATGGGGGGAGGCTGGATGGAACCTTGGATGAGCAGGCCGGCACGCGTGCGGCGTTGCGCGGCGCCGGCGATCTTGCGGCCGTGCCAGAGCACGTCGTCCTTTTCCGCGCCGATGAAACATTGGCCGGGGATGTCGTGCTGGCTGGATGGCGAGAGAGTGGCGGGGATGTTCATTTTCAAAAAGGCGTCGCGGATCCATTCATGCACGCGGTGGTAACTTTCCACGGCTTTTAGGCGATGCCAGTCATGCCCGGCTGGAAAAACCAGGCTGTAGGTCCAGTCCGCGTCGTGGGGCACCAATCCGCCACCGGTCGGACGACGCACCAAGGGGCGCAACTTCGTCAACTTTTCGATTTCCGCGTAGTGCTGCGAATAACCAAAGGACGCGGCGGGTTCGAGCCAGCCGTAAAATCGTAGAACGGGGTGACCTAATTCAGGCGCGGATTGCAGAAGGGCCTCGTCCAATGCCATGTTGTAGTCGGCGGCGTTTTTTCTTTGCGGCAATAGGAGCCAGATGGAAGGGATGGTCATCTTAAATCCGGAAGATTTCAATTGCCACAAAAGGACACAAAGAACACATAGATGGATTCATAATTTCAAAAATCCCGTCGCATTATCTTTCTGATTTTTGGGCGGCGCGGCAGCGCCGCCCTACCGATGGCTAAATGCGCATCCGCATTTTCTTTTGTTGCGCGGGAGTCAGCTTGGGGTTGAGGACTTTTTGGCCGGCGGGACAGTCGGACTTGATCTCGCAGTGGGCGCATTCGGGGCTGCGCGCAAAGCAGCGCCGCCGCCCGTGCCAGATGAGCCAATGGCTCAATTGCGTCCAGTCCTTTTGTGGCGCGAGCGCTTGCAAGTCTTTCTCGATTTTATCCGCCGCGGCGTGGGCGCTTAGACCCAATCGGCTCGCCAGGCGCGCGACGTGGGTATCCACCACCAAGCCCGCGTTGATGCCGAAGGCGTTGCCTAAAACAACATTGGCCGTTTTGCGGCCCACGCCGCGCAAGGCTGTCAATTCGTCCATGCTGCGAGGGACCTCGCCGCCATGTTTTTCGACTAAAGTTTGGCAGGCGGCCTGGATGCTTTTGGCTTTGTTGCGGTAAAGGCCGATGCGGCGGATGTCGCTTTCCAATTCGGCCAGGGAGGCGCGGGCGTAATCGGCGGCAGCGCGATATTTTTTAAAAAGGTTGGCGGTGACGATGTTGACCTGGCGGTCACTGCATTGGGCGGAAAGGATGGTGGCGACGAGTAATTCCAAAGGGCTGGAGTAATCAAGTTCGCAATGAGCGTCAGGGTAAGCCGCCGCCAGCGCGGCCATGATCCGTTGGGCACGCGCTTTCCGAGCTTGGAGGTTTTCGCGAGCCATAACCTACCGCCCGACTCCCCGGTTGGCTTGCCATAACAGCACCGCACCCACGGCCTGGAAAATGAAATTGGGGATCCAGACGATGATACAGGGAGCGCGTTCCGCATGGTTCTCCCAGGCGTGCGCCAGGACAATAAAGCTATAGTAGATGAGCATCAGCACCAACGCGGTGGCGACGCCGATGCTCGTCTCGCGGCGATGCGCGCGGATGCCCAGAGGAATGCCAATGAGCGTGAACCCAATGCAGGCAAAGGAAAACGCCACTTCCCGGTGCATGTACACCATCACCGGCATCGTCACGTCCTTGACCATGTGCTGAATTTGGCGCCGCCCTTTGGCCGATTCGCTGCCGGACTTCTCGCGCTGAATGGGCGCGGACAGCGGACGGGCTAATTCGCGTAATTGCTTCATCAACTGCGACAAGGTCATGTCGCTGATGGGTATGGTCAGAAACGCCCTGGCCTGATCCTGGGTATCGATGGGCAGCCTGAACTCTCCGCTCCCGCAAGGCGCCCAACTGTTGTCGGTGTACTGCCAAGCCGATGCGTCATGCAGGACGAGAATGATTTGGTGATTTTGGGGATCGTGCTCCAGCGTGCCCGTCGGACTTTCGGCCGATTTCTTGAATTCGCCCGTCCGAGTGTATTGGTTGACAATAACGTGATCCAGATTTGTGCCGTCCTTTTGCACCTTGCCGACCCAGACATTGAAGTCGCCCAAGGGCACCGATTCGCCGCTGCGCAGCACGTTGCCCGGATGGTTGGTTTGGGCGGAAAAGAGCAGTGAGCGATAAGCCGTTCGGCTGGCAGGGGCAACGTCGAAATTGAGCCAGGCGCACAAGCCGCTGACAGCCACGCTCAACAACAGAACGGGCGTGATCAAGCTCACCAGGCTGATGCCGCTGGCCCGGGCGGCGGTCAACTCCTGGTCCGCGCTGAAACGTCCGAAGACCAGCAGCGCGGCCGTGAGCATGCCGATGGGCAGCGAGAAGGCGAGCACATAAGGGATCAACAGTAGGATGCAGTGCAAGGCCAAGCCGAGCGTGGCCTGGCGGTTGATCAGCAGTTGCAGGATTTCCTTGATGACGTTGCCCAGCAACAGAACGAACGTGAAGACAAACACCGTCATGCCCAGCGTCGCCAGCATTTGGCGAGCCAGGTATAGGTGCAGCGTTTTCATCGGGCTGCGACGCCGGCCCGCCCGATGCGGACCGGCGTCAAAGGGCGCAGACTATTGGCCTTGCTGTTGGCGCGCCGATTCGTCGGCGGCGTCGAAGGCGTGTTGCAGAGCCACCAGGTCTTCGCCCGGCTTGAGCGAATCCAGGATGGCCTGCTCGGCTTTGAGTTGTTCGTTGGAATAGGCGGCGGCTTTGATGGACAGGCCGATGCGGCGCTCGCCCTTGTCAATTTTAATGACGCGCGCGGTCACTTCCTGGCCGGCTTTGAGGACGTTCTTGATCTTGTCCGTCCGCTCCTCGCTCACTTGCGAGATGTGAACCAAGCCGTCAATGTCGTGTTGCAAGCCGATGAAGGCGCCGAAACTGGCCAGCTTGGTCACGCTGCCGGTGACGAGGTCGCCGACTTTGTAGAATTGGTCGATGCTGCTCCAAGGATCGATAGTCAATTGTTTGACACCGACCGAGATGCGCTGGTTGGCCTTGTCCACTTCCAGCACGACCGCCTCCACTTCATCGCCCTTCTTGAAGACTTCGGACGGATGATTGATTTTGCGGGTCCAGGAAATGTCGGAGACATGGATCATGCCGTCCAAGCCCTCTTCCAATTCGATGAACGCGCCGTAGCTGGTGAGATTGCGGATCTTGCCTTTGACCTTGGTGCCGGCCGGATATTTCTCCAGCGCCTTGTCCCAAGGATTGGCTTCGAGCTGGCGGATGCCGAGGGAAATCTTCTGCTCGTCGCGATTGATGCCCAGCACCACCGCTTCGATCTCCTGATCGGCCTTGAGGATGTCCGACGGTTTGGCGATGCGCTTGGTCCAGGACAATTCGGTGACATGCACCAGTCCTTCCACTCCCGGTTCCAATTCGACAAAGGCGCCGTAGGGCACCAAGTTGACAACCTTGCCTTTGACGTGCGCGCCCACTTGATACTTGGCGTCGATGTTCTCCCACGGATTGCTCAATTTCTGCTTGAGGCCCAGGCTGACGCGTTCCTTCTCGCGATTGATGTCCAGCACCACCACGTCGATGTCCTGGCCGACCTTGAGGATTTCCGAGGGATGCCCGACGCGGCCCCAGCTCATGTCGGTAATGTGGAGCAGGCCGTCGATGCCGTTCAAATCGATGAAAGCGCCGAAGTCGGTGATATTCTTGACGGTGCCCTTGCGGATGTCGCCCGGGGTCATTTCCGTGAGGAGTTTGGCGCGCTTGTCGTTGCGCTGTTGCTCGATCAATTCGCGGCGGGAAAGGACAATATTCTGGCGCTCCTGGTTGATCTTGACGACTTTGAACTCGTAGGCGTTGCCGATGAATTGCGCCAGGTTCTTGGGCGGAATAATGTCGATCTGCGAGGCGGGCAGGAAGGCCTCGACGCCGATGTTGACGAGCAAACCACCCTTGACGGCGGCCTTGACCTTGCCGGTGATGGTGCCGCCCTCGTTGCAAATCGTGAGGATTTTGTCCCAATTCTTTTTGAATTCGGCCTTTTCCTTCGAGAGGATGACCATGCCCTCTTTATCTTCGAGCTTTTCGATCAGGACGTCGATTTCGTCGCCGATTTTGACTACTTTGATGTCATCGAATTCGTTGGCAGGGATGACGCCCTCACTTTTGTAGCCGATATCGACGAGGACTTCTTTAGGACGGACTTCGATGACAGTGCCTTTGACAATCTGGCCTGAAGCGAATGATGTAGGACATTGCTTCAGGGCTTCTTCCATCGTGAGCATAATAATAACGTAATAACGATCTGCGGGAGACTAAGCCGGGGTGCCGGCGAAGGCTCCATTGCCTTACCTGACCGCGTTGCCTGGCAACAGAGGTTGAAGGTTAGGTTCCACGGTTAACTTTTTTTTCTCAGCCTTAACGAACGGCCGCACACGCGGCGTTCAGGCAATTGCTAGCATACCCCACCAACCACTGAACGCAAGTGGGAAAAACGAGAGGTATTGATGCCATGCAAAATGCAATACAAAGAAGGGTTAAGTTGCATTCCGCATGTTAAGGCGACGGTCCATGAGAGCCAAAACAATCGGCACACTAGTTGCTGAAAAGGATGAAGCTGTGAAAACGTCCAAAATCATAAATTCAGTCCTGATGGCCTCTGCCATTGGTCTGAACTCCGGTGGACAAGTGACGAATCCAGCAACTCCCCCCAATCCGGGTGGCAACGTGCCGAGCAATCCGGGCGGCAACATGCCGAGCAATCCGGGCGGCAACATGCCGAGCAATCCGGGCGGCAACATGCCGAGCAACCCAGGCGGCAACATGCCGAGCAACCCGGGCGGCAACATGCCGAGCAACCCGGGCGGCAACATGCCGAGCAACCCGGGCGGCAACATGCCGAGCAATCCGGGCGGCAACGTGCCGAGCAATCCGGGCGGCAACGTGCCGAGCAATCCGGGCGGCAACGTGCCGAGCAATCCGGGCGGCAACACGCCGAGCAATCCGGGTGGCAACATGCCGAGCAATCCGGGCGGCAACACGCCGGCTAACCCCGGCGGCAGAATGCCATCCAACCCCGGCGGCAGCACGCCAGGCAATCCCGGTGGCGCAAGGAGATGAACATCGTATGCTCTATACACTTGCAGTAATTCTCATCATCGCGTGGCTGCTTGGGTTTGTGTCGTCCTACACGATGGGCGGCTTTATCCACCTCCTTTTGGTAGTGGCTATTGTGCTCGTTCTCGTTCGTCTTATCCAGGGACGGCGCGTTTAGGTCCGGCGCATGGAACCGGCCCAAGGCATGAATCACCGCGAAGGCCGCACCCGTTCGGGCCTGGCGGGGAGGCCAGCGGCGTCCAGCCCCGTTCTTTTGCAGTTGACAGGATTGATTGTGAGCACGGCGGGGGTGTTGTTCCTTTTCTATTGCGCGCGTTCGGTGGTGCTGCCGGTCTTGTTGGCCTGGGTGGGATCGATGGCGCTAAACCCTCCCGTAACCTGGCTGCGCGCTCGTCACGTGCCGGCGCCGGTGACGGCGTCGCTGCTGCTGGCCCTTCTGGGCACGGCCCTGGCTTTCGGATTGATCCATTTCGGGCGGCCCGTGGCCGATTGGGTAAAATCGGCGCCCGAATCACTGCCGCGCCTAAAGCAAAAGTACCAGCCCCTGTTCGAGCCTATTTCCCGATTGACCGCGGCTTTGGATGGAGTGGATGGTCAAGCAAACGATAACAGCCATCCGCCGCCAGGCATGCTGTCCGGGGCGGGTGGGCGACAAATTGCCGGCACGCTTTTTACCTGGACCGGCAGTGTGCTGGCCGGGGTCTGTGAAACCGTCGTGTTGTTGTTTTTGCTTCTGGCTTCGGGCGATCGCTTTATCTACAAAATCGCGCGGGTGCTCCAGACGTTCGGCGACAAAGCGAACGCCGTGGAAATCTGCCGGCAAATACAACAAAACATCTCGACCTACCTGTTCTCCATCGGCTTGATCAACGTGGTTTTTGGAATCGCGGTGGGGGCGACCTTATACTGGGCCGGGTTGCCCAACGCGGCGATGTGGGGCGCGGTGGCGGCGGTGGCTAATTTCGTGCCGTACTTTGGGCCGGTGGCGGGGGTGGTGGCAGTGGCCGGCGCCGGCCTGCTGGCTTTCGATACCGTGGGTCGCGGTTTGTTGCCGGCCGGGGGCTACCTGCTGTGGCACGTTTTGGAGGCGGACTGTGTCACGCCTTATTTGCTCGGGCGCCGATTCAAAATGAACGCTTTCGTTATATTTGTCATGCTGATGTTTTGCGGCTGGCTGTGGGGTATCCTGGGCACCCTGTTGGCGATGCCGCTGCTGGTTACCCTCAGGGTGGTGTGCAGCCGGGTGCCGGCGTGTTCAGCGCTGGGAGAATTGCTTTCGGCCTGACGCGTTGCAAAAGCCCTGCTTGCAGGAGGGCAATATTAGCACATAATCCTTTTGTCACCTGACATGACAAATCTGATTACGCCTGAAACGACCGATTTCGAACTGGTTCAACGCGCGAAGGCAGGCGAGCTGGATGCGTTCGAGGCGCTGGCCAGCCGCCATGAACGGCGGATTTATTCTTTGGCGATGCGGATGCTGCGGCAGGAGCAGGACGCGGAGGACGTGACGCAGCAGGCATTGTTGAGCGCGCTGGAAAGCCTCCACGGTTTTCGCGGTGAGGCCAGTTTTTCCACCTGGCTGCTGCGCATTGCGAGCCACGCCGCCCTCAAAGTGATCCGCAAACGCAACGGCCTCGAGATGATTTCGTTGGAGGCGGCAACGGAGGAATCGGAGGAGTTCGAGCATGTTCCACATCCGGAATACATCGCCGATTGGCGGGAATCGCCGGAGCAATTAGTCGAGAAGCGTGAGATTCAACGTCTGCTGGACGAGGCGCTGGCCCGGCTGGAGGAAAAGCACCGGCTCGTGTTTTTGTTGCGGGACGTGGAAGGGCTTTCCACTCGGGAAACAGCCGAAGCACTCGGCCTGAGCGAGGGCAACACGAAAGTCCGGCTGCTGCGGGCCAGGCTGCAACTGCGTGAACTGCTAACCCTGGCGCTGGGCGATCCCGCCACGCGCATCGAGCGCGGTCACCATCACCATGGATGAGAAACCATCGGTTGTTTGTAACCTTTGCGTCGATTGCGGCTCAATAGGATGCAGGCGAACATGAAGTGCGAAGAGTTATTGAAGCAACTGAACGAATACGTCGATGGCACGGTTGATCCGGCCATCTGCGAGGAATTCCAGAAACACATGGCGGACTGCAATCCGTGCCAGGTGGTGGTGGATAACATTCGCAAAACCATCACGCTTTACAAATCCGGCCAGCCTTTTGAGTTGCCGGTGAAATTCCGCGAGCACCTGCACGATATGCTGCGGGAGAAGTGGAAGGAAAAGCACTCATCAGAATGAACTGGCCCGTTGCCATTGGTGTCGGAATCGTTCTGGTAACGTTCTTCATTTTGAAGCGGCTGTCCTTCGTGCCGGCAAAAATCGCCCGGAAACTTCTCGCAGGAAACGCGCTGGTGATCGACGTGCGCTCGCCGGAAGAGTTCCGCTGCGGGCATTTGCCCGGGGCGGTGAATATTCCGCTGGGCGAACTGCGCGCCAGCTTGCCGCGCCACGTCCAGGATAAAAACCAGGCATTGCTCCTGCATTGCCTGAGCGGCGGGCGCAGCGCCATCGCCCGGCAGCAAATCAAGGGCCTTGGCTACGCGAATGTTTTCAATCTTGGCTCCTACAGCCGGGCAAAACAAATTTTGGAAGGAAGAGGCGCGTAGCGATCTTCCGGCGCGGCTGCAAAAAGATTACTTCAGCATGCCGAACCCTTGCGACGCAACCATCGCAGGCCAGCAATTCCACCTATCCCAACGAGGTAGAGAGAGCTTGGCTCGGGAACTGCCGTTACGGCAATGTTGTCAACCCCGTAACTGTCCCATGACCCGAGGACGTCCGATGACAGGCTCAACAGCGCGCTCGGCGCATCGGCCGTGTAGTCAAAACTGAAACTTTGCCAAGCACTGGTCGAGCCGCCTACAAATAAACAAGTGCCATCGACTGCCACTCCAAAGCCAGCCTCCGCAGGACTACCTTTTCCAAGGCTGTAGTCTCCTGTGACAATATACGAAGTTCCAGGAATCAAACCGTTGATTGTTTGGCTTATCGAGGGTGGAGGAGTCGAAGGCGGCCCGCTGATGTAAAAATATCCTCCAGGGATTCCGCTTTCGGACACATATCCGCCTCCAGAGCCAACATTAACTACCGTCCAGCCGGAAGCATCGGTGTCAAAACCTCCGTTAACGACCAGATTCCCTTGGGCCGTGGCGGATTCCAAGGAACCCAACAATGCCACGCTTGCAACGGCCAGACAGATTCTTAGTTTCATTTGTTTCATGGTTATTTGCCTTTGGCTTGGTTGAGTTGATTATACAAAGCGCGTTCTAATTCGGGTAAAAGTTGCATTTGTGGCGAGTTTCCAGCCGGCACGGCCAATGGGCTGCCGTCGTGGAATTGGAATACAAATCGTCCGGGAACGGTGCTGTTAAAGTTGGTGTAAATCAGGCCAGTCGAGTTCGGCGTGCCATCGCCAGGGTTCGCGTCCAGAAACGCGCCGCTCGTGCCGGACCCTGCCATTTCAAACTGGTTGGCGCCTGAAGCTGAAGCAAAACCGACCCGTGCGGAACAGCCGTAATGGCCTGTCCAAATACCATCGTTGCCCCCGCTGGCATTGCCTGCTTCCCATTGCACCCGAGCGTAATTGAATTCGACGTCATAGTCGCCACTGGCCCGGGCAGAGCGGTCCACCAACACGAGTTGGAACGTGTTCAACTTATCGTATTCCTCCCAGTAATAGCCCACACCAATCCAACTGATTCCGAAAGCCAGTTGTCCATCCACGGTGTTGGTTCCATAGGTCGTCATGCCGGAACCCGCGCCTCTTGTATCGACATCCGCCCAAAATGGAGCGATGATGCCAACCGAATCATTCAAGGCCGCTTGTTGAAGAGAAACAGGCGTAAAATCGGACAAATAAGTCTCGAAAGTCGCATTGCCGTTATTATTCACGTAGAGGTTGGTTGCAACGTTGCCAAAGAAGTTAATCGGAAAACCGATTGTCGCCCACAGATTCGTTAATAGGTCACCATTATAGCCATCTACATTGTAACAATCATCGTCGTTTGCCCCTAAAGATTGCTGGTCGAACCCGGGTCTGATAACGGTCGGCAGTCCCAGGCGGAAAAAGCCCAAGTCGGGAGGAAGATTGCTAACGACTAGATTCGTTTGCCCTTGCGCGGTGCGCATGACCCATTGCCAGGCAGCCGGCGGCGTTAGGTTGGTCGTGAAAACCACATCATACACTCCGTTCACCGCCGCGTTCCAAGGCTGGTGAATTACGAGTGCCGCCGTCTGATCCGTCTCCGAGACGATTTCCAGCCACAAATCATTCGTCGTCCATCGCGCACCATAATCAGCCCCACCACCCCCGCCATTTGAGTTTGTGCCGCCTTCTGGAGTCGGGGGGCCGCCATCGTCCATGGCCAACATGCCGCCGTTGTTTCTGGCGGGCGCTGTGTCCGCCCAAAAGGCGGAAAAATCAAAATCCCGGTCATCAACGACATAAACCTGGTTGTTGGCCAAGCCGTCGTCGCCAGCCAAAGGCAGGTCCGGCAGCGGGTTGAATGGTGACGGAGGAAATTGCCCGGTCGCGCTGACGAATATTGAAGCTTGGATTCCGGGTGGTTCCCCGCTCCCGCCCGCCACCAGCACTTGGGCACGGCCAGGTTGGAGCGGCACAAAGAAAAACGCCGTCAATAAGACGACACCGAGCACTGAGGGTTGTTTGAGGTTTTGCATTTTGGTTTTTTACGATTTGGATTGGTTAAAACCAAGCAAGTTCAGCCGGAAGGCGCTCCCTTGCCCGCGCCGCCGTCCCCGTTGGCCTTGGCCATCAAGAAGAAATAGTTATGAATCGCCCTCATTATCCATTAACTATTAGCGATCATAACGGCAGACGCCGGTCGTGTCATTAATTAAATTGACATATCATTTCGTCTGCTGAGGGGGGTGGCACGGGTGATGCTTGACGCCCCCTGCTGGCGGCGCCACTATTTCTTGCGCTTTGTTGGACCAAAATGAATACTTGACCCGCCATGAATGTTTTAGATCTCTCGCGCTTCCAGTTCGCGCTGACAGCGGCGATTCACTATATATATCCGCCTCTGAGCATCGGGCTGGGCGTCATGCTGGTCCTCTGTGAGGGAGTTTGGCTCAAGACCCGGAAGCCCGTTTATCACCAGATGGCCCGGTTCTGGACGAAAGTTTTCGCGCTGACCTTCGCCATCGGCGTGGCCACGGGCATCGTCATGGAGTTTGAATTCGGCACCAACTGGGCCACTTATTCGCGCTACGTCGGCGATGTGTTTGGCAGCGCGCTTGCCGCGGAAGGCATCTTCGCCTTCTTTTTGGAATCGGGTTTCCTGGCGGTGCTTTTGTTCGGATGGGACAAAGTCGGCCGGAAGATGCACTTTTTCGCGACCTGCATGGTCTGCCTGGGGGCGCATTTCAGCGCCATCTGGATTGTGGTGGCCAATTCCTGGATGCAAACTCCGGCGGGCTTCCACATCGTGGGTGAAGGAATGAAAGCGCGAGCCGAAATCACGGATTTCTCGGCCATGGTGTTCAATCCCTCGTCGATGGACCGGCTGTTTCACACCTTGTGCGGAGCCTGGCAGGCTGGAGCTTTTCTGGTGGTGAGCGTGAGCGCGTGGTATTTGCTCAAACGGAGGCACGAGGAATTTGCGCGGGCGTCATTGCGCGTGGGATTGAGTGTCGGCCTGATAGCGTCCTTGCTGCAACTGGTCAGCGGCCACACCAGCGCCCAAGGGCTGGCCAGGAATCAACCGGTGAAACTGGCCGCCTTCGAAGGTCTTTATGAAACCGCCTCCCATGCGCCGTTGACTCTGTTCGGCTGGGTGGACGAGAAAAACCAGGAAGTCATCGGCCCAAAAATTCCCGGCCTGTTGAGCTTCCTGACCTGCAACGACACCACAAAGCCGGTGGCGGGGCTGCGCCAGGCCGCGCCTGATGCAAAAGACCGGCCGCCGGTGAATTTCACCTTCCAACTGTTTCACCTCATGGTCGGCATCGGATGCTGGATGATTTTGATTTCAGCGCTGGGCTTTCTTTATTTCTGGCACGGATCGTTGTTTGAGAAGCGCTGGCTGCTGTGGCTGCTGGTGCTCTCGGTGCTCGGGCCGCAAATTGCCAATCAAGCGGGCTGGTTCGCCGCCGAGGTGGGGCGGCAACCCTGGATTGTGCAGGGATTGCTGCGAACTTCGGAGGGTTTGTCCGCCGTGGTCAAAGCCAACACGGTTCTGGTGGCGATCCTTCTGTTCAGCGCCGTGTATATTCTCCTCTTTGCCGTTTTTGTGTATCTGCTTGACGACAAAATCAAACATGGGCCGGATGACGCCGACCTGATTCCCGCGGGAAAACTGGCGTTGCCGGAAAGGAGCGCGACATGAACTTCGGTTCACTGGATCTCAACACGACCTGGTTCATCCTGATTGGGGTGCTGTTCACAGGTTACGCGATGCTGGATGGTTTCGACCTCGGTGTCGGCGCGCTGCACCTGTTCACCAAAACCGACGAGGAACGGCGGGTCATGCTCAACGCCATTGGGCCGGTCTGGGATGGCAACGAAGTGTGGCTGGTCACCGGCGGCGGCGCGTTGTTCGCGGCGTTTCCAAACGTGTATGCGACCGTGTTTTCCGGCTTCTATCTCGCGTTCGTGCTGCTGCTGGTGGCCTTGATTTTCCGCGCGGTGGCCATCGAATTTCGGAGCAAGCAGCCGATGCGCTGGTGGCGGCAAATGTGGGACATCGGGTTCAGCGCCGGCAGCATCCTTTCCAGCCTGCTGATCGGGGTGGCGATGGGCAACATCGCCTGGGGCATTCCGCTGGACGAACACGGTGAATTCGCCGGCACGTTCTGGAGTTTGCTGGGGCCGTATCCGCTTTTGCTGGGCATTACAACCGTCTCACTTTTCATGATGCATGGAGCGATTTACGCGCTGATGAAAACCGAGGGCGCGCTGCACGACCGGCTCCGCGGCTGGATCAACAACACCATTATCCTCTTCATCATCTGTTACGCGGTCACAACGATGGCCACGCTCCTTTACGTGCCGCACATGGCGACCCGGGTGCGGGCCAATCCGTGGCTGTTCAGCATCGCGCTGGTCAACATGCTGGCCATTGCCAACATTCCGCGGGAGATTCACCACGCGCGCGACCGGCGGGCGTTTGTTTCCTCGTGCGTGGCGATGATCGCGTTGATGGGGCTTTTTGGCCTGGAAATGTATCCCAACCTGGTGTTGAGCAACCCGGCGCCTTTGAACAGCTTGAACATCCACAGCGCCGCCTCCTCCCACAAGACCCTGGGCATCATGCTCACGATTGCGTTGATGGGCTTGCCTATCGTGCTCGCTTACACGGTGAGCATCTACTGGATTTTCCGGGGCAAGGTGAAGCTCGACCGAATGAGTTATTGAACCCCGTGGCAAACGGCCTTGTAACCTTTCGGAGCTTGGCGGCTCAATCATGGAAGACGTTGAATCTCAACACACAAACTCTATGAAAATGCAGCTCCTGATCCGCCGGTTCGCCGGAACGTTCATCCTCGCGAGCCTCGTGCTCGCGCACTATCACAGCCCAAACTGGCTCTGGTTCACCGCCTTTGTCGGCTTTAACCTGCTCCAGTCTTCGTTCACCAACTTTTGTCCCTTGGAACTCATTCTCAAGAAACTCGGAGTGGGCTGCGCCTGCTGTGAGAGCGAGAAATCCGGCGCTTCCTGCTGCGGAAAATGAAACGCCTGGCGGGATTTCTCGCCCTTTGGCTGGGGTGTGGGCTGGCGGCGAACGCCGCTGAACCCTGAACCTGGAGCGATCCCTGGATTACGCGCTGGTCCACAACCCGGACGCGCGCATCGCCCGGCAGCGCATCGCGGTGGCGCAGGCCGGATTGGAACAGGCCAATTCCACTTTCTGGCCACGGCTGCAAGTCCAGTCCGGTTACACCCGCACGGACAACCCGATGCTGGCGTTCGGCAGTATTCTCAACGAGCGCTCTTACAGCACGTCGCTCAATTTCAACGACGTTCCCGGCGTCGATGATCTGAACGCGCGGGGCATCGTCACCGTTCCGCTTTATGCCGGCGGACGCAATGTCGCCGGCCGCCAGGCCGCGAGGGCCAACACCGAAGCCGCGAAACAAGAAGACGCCGCCGTCCGCAACGCGCTGGGCTTCGAGGTGTCGCGCGCGTTTCACACCGTGCTCAAGACGCGGCAGTTCATTCTGGCCGCCGAGGCCGCGGTCAATTCGTTTGAAACAAATCTCGTTGTGGCGGGAAAGCGCCTGGATGGCGGCACGTTGTTAAAATCCGAGGTGTTGGACATTGAAGTGCGCCTGGCGCAAGCGCGCGAAGAGCTTGTTTGCGCCCGCAACGCAAAGACTCTGGCCGAACGCGCGTTGCGCAATCTGCTGGGCCTCGAAGGCGGCGAGTTTGCCGTGGCCGCGACCGCTCCCGCCGTGAGCGCGCCGGCCTCGGGAGATTTTTCGCAACGCCCGGAACTGGCCGCGGCCCGCGAGCGCGCAAGCGCGGCACAAGCGCAAGTCCGCGGGAACAAAGGCGGCTACCAGCCGCGCGTCAGCGCCTTCGGCAGCCTGGATTACGATTACGGAGCGGTCACTGGCGGCGACGGCAGGAGCTACACGGCGGGCGTCACGGCACAGTGGGATTTGTGGGATGGCTTTTCCACGCGTTCCAAAATCAACGAGGCGAAAGCCAATCTGGAATCCGCCCACGAGGAGCAGCGCAAGCTGCGTTTGGCGCTTGACCTCGAAGTCGAGCAAGCCCGGCTCGGCCTTAAAGCGATGGACGAGCGTCTGGCGGTGAGCAGCAAGGCGGTGGAGCAAGCGGAAGAAAGCGCGGGCCTGACCCGCAACCGCTTCGAGCAAGGACTGGCCCTGGCAACACAGTTGATTGACTCCGAGACCGCGCTGGTCGCGGCGCGAGTTCGTCGCGCGGAAGCCGAGTCGGACCGCCACATCGCCATAGCCGCGTTGCGAAAAGCGCTGGCGATGCCCCAACTGGATTTACCGGCGGCCAACAAATGATATGAAACGATTGATCCCAGGTTCCATTGCCGTTCTCCCGGCTCTTGCCGTCGCGCTGGCGCTGGCGGGTTGCGGTTCAAAGCACGGGAACGAAAAGGAAAATTCAGCCAGTCTTCCAGTGGCGCAGGTCCGCGCCCGGAGCGTCGAGAACAAATCGCGAACGATGACCGAGGAAATCGTCGGCACGGTGCGGGCAAAATTGCGCGCGACGCTGGAGGCCAGATTGAGCGGCCGCATCGAGAAAATGCCGGTGGCGCTGGGGGACAAGATACAGAAAGGGCAGTTGGTCGCGCGGCTTGAGGCCGGCGAAATTGCCGCCCGGCTGGAGCAGGCGGAGGCGGCGCTGGAAGAAGCCGGCCAGAATTGGAAACGCGTTTCCGCCCTCTTTGAACAGCAGAGCGTCACCCGCGCGGAATACGATTCCGCCCAAGCCCGCCAACGGATGGCCAAAGGCGTGGAGGCCGAAGCCAGAGCCATGATGAATTACGTGGAAATTGCCGCCCCGTTCGACGGCGTGGTGACGAAGAAGTGGGCCGACGTGGGCGATCTGGCCGCGCCCGGCAAACCTTTGGTCTCGATCGAAGACCCGTCGGCGCTGCAACTGGAGGCCGATGTTCCCCAGGCCATCGCCTCCCATATTCAACGCGCTGCCCGCCTCGTCGTGAGCGTGGACGGCGTGAGTGGCGAGTTGAACGGAACGGTCAGTGAAATCGCTCCCGCCGCCGATTCGATAAGCCGCACGTTTCGGGTCAAAGTGGATTTGCCGGAAACGCCAGGGTTGAGTTCGGGCCAATTTGCGCGGCTGCTGGTGCCGGTCGCGATGATCGATGCTTTGCGCGTGCCGGCCTCGGCCGTCGTGCAGCGCGGACAATTGGAGATCGTCTTCGTGGTGGAAAACCAACACGCGCGGATGCATCTCGTGAAGACCGGCAAAGGCATGGGTGAGGAAATGGAAATTCTTTCCGGTCTGCGCGCGGGCGACGCCGTGGTGGTGGACGTTGCGTCACAGTTGACTGACGGACAACCCGTGGAGGCGAAGTGATTTCCGGCGCGCAAAATCCGAAGACCGGGATGGGTTTTGCCGGCCGCGTGGCGCAGGCGTTCATTGATTCAAAGCTCACGCCGCTGGTGGTTCTCATGTCCGTGCTGCTCGGGGCGGCGGCGATCATCCTGCTGCCGCGCGAGGAAGAGCCTCAGATTAAAGTGCCGATGATTGATGTGCTCGTTGCCATGCCCGGCTTCAGCGCGAAGGAGGTCGAGGAACGCGCCACGCGGCCGATGGAGAAGCTGCTGTGGGAAATTCCCGGGGTGGAATACATTTACTCGACCTCGCGCCCGGGCGAGAGCCTGGCCATCGTGCGCTTCAAGGTTGGCGAGGACGTGGAGAAGAGCCTGGTGAAGCTGAACCAGAAGTTGCAGTCGAATTTCGACCGCATCCCGCATGGCGTTTCGCCGCCGCTGATCAAACCCAAATCCATTGACGACGTGCCGATCCTGGCGCTGACGTTTCACAGTGCGCACTACGACCACCTCACGTTGCGGCGCCTCGTGTCCCAAGTGGACGACTCGGTAAAGCAGGTGCCGCTGGTGGCCGAAACCACGATCATTGGTGGCGCGAAACGGCAATTGCGGGTTCTGCTGGATCCGCTCCGGCTGGCCTCGCGCAATCTCAGCGCGGCGGAAATCGCGCCGATGCTCACCCAGGCAAACCGGCAGGCCATCGCCGGCGGGTTGACCAGCCACAATCGCGAGGTGATCGTCGAGACCGGCGGTTTCCTCTCCACCGCGCAGGAGGCGGGCAACGTGGTGGTGGGTGTTTTCGACAATAAACCCGTTTACCTTCGCGAAGTGGCGGAAATCAAAGACGGCGCCGAAGAACCGTCTCAATACGTGTTCTTTGGCTCGGGCATGGCCAGGGCCGCGAACGCCGGGGAAGAACCCGCCGTGACGTTGAGCATTGCCAAGCGGCCCGGCGCAAATGCCATTTCGGTCGCGCACCAGGTGCTAAGGAAAATCGAGGCGCTTAAAGGGCGAACCATTCCGAATGACGTGGAGATCTCCATCACGCGGAATTACGGCGAGACGGCGGCGGAAAAGTCAAATGAACTGCTGCTGCACATGGGCCTGGCGGTCGTCGGAGTGTCGCTGTTGATTTTACTGACACTGGGCTGGCGCGAGTCGTGCATTGTGGCCATTGCCATACCCTCCACGCTGGCGCTGACGTTGCTGGTTTTTTATCTCTACGGCTACACCCTCAATCGCATCACCCTCTTCGCCCTGATTTTTTCCATCGGCATTCTGGTGGATGACGCCATCGTGGTGGTCGAAAACATTGCGCGGCATTTCCACCTGCCGCAAAACCAGGGCCGCCCCTGGCCGGCCATCGCCGTGGAAGCCGTGAATGAGGTCGGCAACCCCACCATTCTCGCCACTTTCGCGGTGATCGCGGCGGTACTGCCCATGGGCTTCGTGGGAGGACTGATGGGGCCTTACATGAGACCCATTCCGGTCGGGTCAGGCGCGGCCATGTTTTTCTCGCTCGCGATTGCCTTCATCGTCACGCCGTGGGCTTCGATTCGCATTTTGCGCTGGGGCAAGAAGTATTCCTCACTCACCCAAAAGAGCGACAAAGCGCGCGCCCGTTTCGAGCACGAGGAGAATTTCTTCACCCGCATTTATCGCAGCGTCATGGGGCCGATGATTGCGCAACGGAGATGGCGTTATGTGTTTCTGGCCAGCATCGTCGGCCTGCTCCTAGGGGCCATGACGTTGATGGGTATCGGCTGGGTGAAGGTCAAGATGCTGCCCTTCGACAACAAGAGCGAGTTCCAAGTCATTCTCAATATGCCCGAAGGCAGCGCGCTGGAGGACACTGCCCAGTGCGCGCGTGAAATCGCCGCCGCCATTCGCGTCGAACCGGAGGTGACGGACTACGAGGTTTACGCCGGCGTCGCCTCACCGTTCAACTTCAATGGGCTGGTGCGCCATTATTTCATGCGCCGGGGAGCGAACATCGCGGATCTGCAAATCAACCTGGTCTCCAAGTCCGGGCGAAAGGCCCAAAGCCACGACATCGCCAAGCGCGTCCGTCCGCGAGTCACCGAAATCGCGTCCAAATACGGCGCGCGCGTCGCCGTGGCCGAAGTGCCGCCCGGCCCGCCGGTGCTGCAAACACTGGTGGCGGAAATTTACGGACCGAACGAACAGAGCCGTCTCACGCTGGCGAACAAGGTTATCAAGGTATTCAAGAGCACGCCCGGCGTCGTGGACACGGATTGGTATATCGAGGCCGGGCAGCCGAAAGCGCGATTCGTGATTGACAAGGAAAAGGCGGCGCTGAACGGCATCAGCGCGGAAACCATTTCCGAAACCCTGCAAATCGCCGTGGGAGGCGCGCCGGTGGACTTGCTGCACGTGCCGCGCGACAAGGAGGACGTGGATATTTTTCTGCAATTGCCGCGCGCCAGCCGCACCACGCCGGAGGATCTGCTCGCGTTGCGCGTTCGATCCGCCGCCAACCCCGCCGCGCCGCTGGTGCCCTTGCGCGAGTTGGTGAAAGTCGAGGCGGCCACCGTGGACAAGAGCATCTACCACAAGAACCTGATGCCGGTGACCTACGTCATCGGCGACGTGGCCGGGGTCGTGGAGAGTCCGGTCTACGCCATTCTCAAGATGAACCAGGCGCTGCAGCGCGCTCGACACGCGTGAGTTCGGCGGCAACGGCGCGGCGCTCACAATCTACAATGCCGCCCAGCCTTTCACCGATGATCAGCCGTCGATGAAATGGGACGGCGAATGGCACATCACCATTGAGGTGTTTCGCGACCTCGGCACGGCTTTCGCCGCCGTGCTGGTGCTGATCTTCATCCTCATGGTCGGCTGGTTTCGTTCCTTCCTGACGCCGCTGATCGTGATGGCGGCCATTCCATTTTCGCTGGTGGGCATCCTGCCCGCGCACGGCTTGATGGGCGCGTTCTTCACCGCCACCTCGATGATCGGTTTCATGGCCGGCGCCGGCATCGTGGTCCGCAACTCCATCATCCTGGTGGACTTCATCGAGCAGCGCCTGGCGGAGGGGATGCCGCTGGCGGAAGCCGTGGTGGATGCCGGAGCGGTTCGCTTTCGTCCGATGCTGCTGACGGCGCTGGCGGTGGTGGTTGGGGCGTCGGTCATACTCGCCGATCCCATTTTCCAAGGACTGGCCATCGCCTTGATGGCTGGGGAAATTGCGTCCTTGCTGATCAGCCGCATGGCGGTGCCGGTGCTCTATTTCATGGCCTACAACCGCAAGTCAAGAGCAGTGGAGCCGCTTTAGGAGATGCGTCTGCCCTGGCATCGGCGATCCATAGGGTTGACAAAAACTAGGTTCGAGATATTTTCTTGGAATGAAAGACAATTTTGAAAGCATTCGCCCGCGCTGCTGGCCAACACTTTCCGGGGCGAATTGTGATGCTTGAGCCTTCATTTTATCGCCTTTATCGACGCAGCCGTTATTCACGCTCGGAGGACAACCAAGACACCGGGTCGAGACAGCATCAAAAAGAGATGTTCACCGTGGCGGCTGTGGCCTTTGTTCTAAAGCACGACGAAAAGTTTAGCGCTCACTTCTTCCACGAAATTTGTGGATTTACTGTCTTACCGGGTCAGCCCAGGCCAAGAATAGAAGTCCAACCCCACGACCATTCCGATTTGGCCATCAAAGACGAGGCAAATTCGTCAGTGTTTATCGTTGAGTTTAAGGTAGGCGCGGAATTGGAGCCAAAGCAGGACCCAAAACAAAAGGCCTTTTTGGCAAAACACGGCTACGGCAAGCTAATCCTCGAGGATCGCGACTACGGAAATTGCACAAAGAGGTCCTACATCGTCCTCGACGACTCCACAGCATTTGACGATTTCGAGCAGCAATGTTTGACGTGCAAATCACGGACGTGGGCCGCTCTCGTCCCTGAGGGTGAAACCGTTGGGGGATTATGGGCCGATCTCCGCGATTCGTTGGGCGAACTTGGCGTGGCCGCTTTCCAGCTTGAAAGGCTAAGAAATATGAAAAACGCAAAATTGACGAAGCAAGCAGTAGTAATGCACCAAACGTTGTCCCATGTCGCATCACTATTAAAGATCGGCAAAAAAGGCGGTGAAATCATTGACCTTGGGGAAGGGGACTCTGCTTGGTATGGCCGTCAAATTCCCATCGAGAAATTACTTAATTTCGATGGGTTGAAAAAATGCGTTCAGGCTAAAAAAACACCTTTGGGGTGGTTTGGCTATTTTTCAGAGAAGAAGCACAGTTACCGAGCGGTCACTTTTTGGTGCGATTCCGACGAGGCGGCCAAGAAGACCGAGGCATTTATTCTTGAACGTGTACGTAATGGCCCCCGGGGCAAATCGGTCATCTATGATGGAACAGTAGTTGATTATCGACTAGATGGTGACGATGGCTTCGGAGACGCGGAGTGGTTCGACGCGGTGTTTAAGGCTCTTGCAGACAAGAAGAAGGAAAGGGTCAAACAATAGTTTTGATTCTGCTGAAAAACATCAATCAATCCGGCAACCCCTCCCGTCGGAAAAGTGCAGTCGGATTTCTGACAATGGCCAACTGTGTCTGGGTGGGCCATGAAACAAAAACAAACCTGTTTTTGTTTCAAAACCGACCACTCTGATTGCGATGATGGATTTTGGTGTATGCGATTCTCGCGCAAAAGACCCTCGACAAATGACCGTTGCTAGCATGAATGTATTGACGCGACGTAAGAATTCCAAAGAATGACCTTATGCGGTCAATTGAGCTTTTCACGGGAGCGGGGGGATTGGCAATCGGCATGGCCCGCTCTGGATTCAATCACGAAGTCGTGATCGAGCGCGACAACGATTCGTGCCAAACGATCCGGTTGAATCAAAGTCGCGGCCTCTGGCCCGTCGCGGAGTGGAAACTCAATCAAGGCGACGTCAAGGAGTTCAACTACGCGACGATCTCACCGGGCATCGACCTCGTGGCGGGAGGCCCACCGTGTCAGCCGTTTTCATTGGGAGGCAAGCACGCCGGCCAAAGCGACGAGCGCAACATGTTTCCTGAAGCCGTCAGGGCGGTTCGCGAAATGAAGCCTCGCGCCTTCGTTTTCGAAAACGTCAAAGGTTTGCTGCGGGAAAATTTCACGAAGTATATCAATTACGTCCTGCTTCAGTTGGAATTTCCCGATTGCGTCAGAAGCTCGCGCGAGGACTGGCCCGATCATCACGCCCGACTACAGCGACTTAAAACTGGAGGGCGATACGGCGGGCTTCGATACAAGATCGTCGTTGATTTGCTGAACGCCGCCAATTACGGCGTGCCCCAACGCCGCGAACGGGTTTTCATCGTCGGATTTCGCGAGGATGTCCAAGAAAAATGGGCGTTCCCGAAACCCACCCATTCAAGAGACGCCCTTTTGCACGATATGTGGGTAAGCGGCGGTTATTGGAATCGCCATGAAATTTCAAAACGACTGCGCCCGATCCCCGACACGGGGCATCTCCCGGCGGTGGCGTGCTTGCGTGCCAACGGAATCGTGCCGCTCTTGAAGCCGTGGCGGACAGTCAGAGACGGCCTCGTTGGTCTTCCCGATCCCGTTAAATGCCCCCATAATCGCGTTCCCAACCACGTCTTCAACCCCGGCGCGCGTTCTTATCCTGGTCACACCGGCAGCCCGCTTGATGAACCGGCGAAAACTTTGAAGGCGGGCGACCACGGGGTTCCGGGCGGCGAGAACATGATGCTTTTGCCCAATGGGCAGGTTCGCTATTTCACGGTTCGCGAAAGCGCCCGATTGCAGGAATTCCCCGACGATTTCCTTTTTTATGGAAGTTGGACCGAGTCCATGCGGCAAATCGGCAATGCCGTGCCCGTGACGTTGGCCGAAGTAGTCGGCCAAAGCGTCGCGAACGCTCTAAAGCGCGCTTCACATCTGACAGAAAACAACGTCTCAACCAAACGGGATGCCTGAGAAATTTGATATCAACGCGTTCAGCGAGAAATTGCGCGCTCTCATCGCTGGCTTGCCGGAAAAAGAAAAACTCGCCAGCCTTCGCCCGGCACGTCTAAACGCCCTGAAAACCGAAATCGAAGCCGCGATAATCCGGCTGCAAACCTTTTCGCGAGAACTCGACCCCGTGAGCCACCCGCAATTCGTTTTTGATCCGACGGACCCGCACGTCATTGGCGAGTTGATCGGTCGAACCTTGTTGCTCCAACCGGCCCAACCTCTCTCAACCATTGGAAAATTATACGGTTCCGGGGTTTACGCGATATATTACCGCGGCGGCTTTCCGGCCTATCGCCCGATCAGCGGGACCGAAAACCCCCTCTACGTTGGTAAAGCGGACCCGGCGACCCCTAACGCTCAGACAGTCCAACAGCAGGGCAATGGCCTCTCCACCCGCCTTTTGGATCACAAAAGGAGCATCGCGGCCGTCAAAAACATCAAATTGGAGGACTTCGATTGTCGCTACTTGGTTGTTAAAAGCGCTTGGCAAGAAACCGCGGAGGATTATCTGATCGCGCTGTTCAAGCCGATTTGGAACAACGAATTGAGGGTTTGCTACGGTTTTGGCAAGCACGGAGACGCGGCCAAGACCCGCGCCAACCGTCGTTCCCCATGGGATACGTTGCACCCTGGCCGGAAATGGGCGATGACGAGCGACAACGTGCCCAACGAAAAGTCGGTGCAGCAAATTTTGTCGGAAATTGCCCAGCACTTCTCGAAAAATCCGCCCATTCGGCCAGCCAAATGATGCCAGCCTCGCGGCGACATGGAAATTTCCGGGACCTGACCAGAAAGGACCGTTCCGCTTTAATGAGCCGAATTCGGTCATCCGGTTCAAAAATGGAATCCGGATTCGTCGCGATTCTTGAATCGCGTTTCAAGGGACCGTTCGACCTTAATGATCGAACAATACTCGGCAAGCCGGATGTCGTGTTTCGGGAGGAAAAGGTCTGCGTGTTCCTCGATAGCGATTTTTGGCATGGCTGGCAATACCCCCGTTGGAAACACCGCTTTAAAGGTGAATTCTGGCGGACGAAAATTGAAAGGAATCGGCAGCGCGACAAGGAGGTGACGCGAAAGCTGCGCCAGGAAGGCTGGACGGTGATTCGACTTTGGGAACATAATTTGCGCGGGAACATGGAGGGCGCGATTGCCGTCGTCACCTCCACCGTTCTTTCCAAAAGGAGAATCCTGGCAAACAAGAAGCGGCCCAACCGTCGCAAGTGTCGCGTGGGTGCCGATCCAGAACCACACGATTAGCGATCCCTTACGTCGGCCCAAAGCATCTCTTGAACGCTCATTTCTGATAGGTTAGTCGCGCTCCGGTAAACTCGCAAAGCGCATTTATGACGTGAACCCGCTTTACTTGATCGAGGCGCAGTGAACCGAGGCGCCGCGTCCATCCCGCCAGGGTGGACCGTTGCTTCCGCACGGTTCCGTTCCCGAAATCCGCGAACCGGCTGCTTGCGCACGCGCGGGAATTCTGAGAAGGTAGCCACATGCGTTTGACGGCTGAGAGCTTAATTTGCGTGTATTTCAATGGCTGCCGGAGTGGCGAAATGGCAGACGCACAGGACTTAAAATCCTGGGTCCTTAACTGGACGTGCGGGTTCGAGTCCCGCCTCCGGCACCAACTTATATAAACCAAGCTTGGGAAACTGTTCATGCCGGCGCCCGGCTCGCTCTTTTTTCTTCGCGCTCGTGGCGCCTTTCGTGGTAATAAAGCGCGTTATGGCAATCGTTGACCCACCTGCCGCGGTTACGAGCAAGCAGCAGGCGCTTTGGCCGCGAAACAGGCGCCACGCCTTGATGGCGGCTTGGTGTTTGTGGATCGTGCCGATGCTGGTCATTGCGGCGTTGATCATGCATGATCCGTTGCGAACGGTCACCATCGACAGCTATCATAAATCGGCGCAAAACTGGTGGGCGCGGCTCCCCCTGTATGTCGGTCCGGGCGGCATGAATTATCTGCCGCACTTCGCGGTGTTATACAGCCCATTTCACCTTCTGCCGCTCAAGTTGAGCGAAATCACGTGGCGCCTGTGCGCGGCGGCCACGCTGGCCGGCGGGCTTTGGGGACTGGCGCGCGAACTCTTCGGCGCGGAAGCGGAACGGCCGTTTTTGTGGGCGACGATCTTGGCCATGCCCCTCTCCATGAATGCCCTGCGCAACGGCAACGCCAACGGCATTTTCGGAGGCATCACGCTGCTGGCCATGTTGGCGACGCTTCAGCAGCGATGGTGGATGGCGGTGGGCTGGATGGTTCTGGCCACGGCCCTCAAACCCTTGGGCGTCGTCGTGCTCCTGCTCGCCTGCCTTTATTACATGCCGGTGGCCCGAAGGCTGCCGGTGGCCCTTTTCGGGCTGGCCGTTTTCCCGTTTCTCTTCGGCAGCCCGGATTATGTTTTATCGCAATATCGGGAAGCCTGGCAGAATCTTCGCGCCTGCGCCGCCGTGACCGAACATCGCTTCGCCGATCTCAATGGCATTCTGCGGACGTTCGGGGCGCCGCTTGCCCCGGGTGCATCCACCATCGTCCGCGCGCTGGCGGGCGGCATGGCCGCCGTGGCCTGGCTGTGGGGCGCCCGCCGTTTGAACCCGGTCTTGCGCTGCCTCTGGTTGTATGCGCTAGCCACGGCATATTTGATGTTGTTCAATCCCATGAACGAAATGAACAGTTACGTGATTCTCGCGCCAGCCCTTGGCATTTGGGGAGCTTGGTTTCTCTCCTGCGATGAACCGGGCGCGCGGCGCGCGGGCTGGGTCGTGGTATTCATCGCGCTGTCCATGAGCTTGCTGCCGAATATCCTCCACCATTGGTTCGGCAATTATTTCGCCCTGTTTTGGCATCCGCTCATGACGATCCTGTTTATCGGAGCGCTCCTCCGCTTCATCTGCCGGCCAGGCGGCGGGAGACTTTGCCTGCAACCCGCGGCCCAATTATGAACCCGCCTCCGGCCAAGCATCACCGCACCAACAGTTCCGCTTCGCCGGCAACCACAGTCGCAATCGATGCCCTGGAACTTTCCATCATTGTCCCGCTGTTTAATGAAGCCGAGAGCATCGTTCCGCTCTACCAGCAACTGATCGTCGTGCTCTGCCGCCTGGGCAAATCCTTTGAAATTATTTTTATCAACGACGGCAGCTCCGACGGTTCCTACCCGGTCCTTTGCCGCCTGGCCGACGGCGACCCCAGGGTTAAAGTGATCAATCTGCGGCGTAACTTCGGGCAAACCGCCGCCATGTCGGCGGGTTTTGACCACGCCCGCGGCGCGATCATCATTCCCATGGACGCCGACCTGCAAAATGATCCGGCGGACATCCCGCTGCTTCTGGACAAACTGGCCGAGGGCTACGATGTCGCCAGCGGCTGGCGAAAAGACAGGCAGGACAAGGATGTCCTCCGAATCGGCGTCTCGCGTCTGGCCAACTGGTTGATCGGCCGGTTGACCGGGGTGAAACTGCACGATTCGGGCTGCTCACTGAAAGCTTACCGCGCCGAGATTTTGAAAGGCACGCGCTTGTACGGCGAGATGCACCGTTTTATTCCCGCCTTGGCCAACTTGATGGGGGCCCGGATTTGCGAAGTCCCCGTCACCCATCACCCGCGCGAATTCGGCCAGAGCAAGTACGGATTCAAGCGCACCTTGAAGGTTGTGCTGGATCTGATCACGGTGAAATTTCTGGCTGATTTTTCCACCAAACCTCTTTACATGATTGGCGGGATTGGCGTCGTGCTGTTCGTGCTCGCCTCCCTCGCCGCGGCCGAGACGATCTGGGAGCGCTTTGCTTACCATACTTATGTCCATAACAATCCGTTTATTCTGATCGCCGTTTTCCTCGGCATTTTGGGGGTGAATTTTATTGTCATGGGATTGCTGGCCGAACTGATCGTCCGCACCTACCACGAGTCGCAAGACAAGCCGATTTACCACGTGCGGGATTGGAAGAACTTCTAATCATGTGCGGCATCACCGGCATTGCGGATCTCGGCGGTCCTATCCGCCCTGAAGTGCTGCACAACATGGCCAACACCCTCCGCCATCGCGGGCCTGACGACGAGGGCTATTACATCCCTGCGCCAAAGGCCGGCGGCGCCGCCGTGGGCTTCGGTTTTCGCCGGCTGGCCATCATTGATCTCAGCGGTGGCCGCCAACCCATGTCCAACGAGGACGGCTCCATCTGGATCGTTTGCAACGGCGAAATTTATAACCACGCCGCCTTGCGCCTGGAACTGGAGGCCAAGGGCCACAAATTCCGCACCCACAGCGACGTGGAAGTATTGCTCCATCTCTATGAAGAGACGGGCCAGGACTGCGTCACCAAGACCAGCGGGATGTTCGCCCTCGCGATTTGGGACGCCAGGAACCAAACCCTTTTTCTCGCGCGCGATCGCCTGGGCAAGAAACCTCTCTACTACCGGGCCACGTCCACGCAGTTGATCTTTGGCTCGGAAGTCAAAGCGCTGCTCCAGCATCCCGACTGCCCGCGAGAATTGGACGCCGGAAACTTGAGCAAGTACCTGGCCTACGAATATGTTCCTTCGCCTCACTGCATTTTCAAAGGCATCCACAAGCTCCCGGCCGGTCATTGGCTGACCTGGCAAAATGGACAGACGCATGTGCGCCGTTATTGGGACCTCACATTTTCCACCGGGGCGGACCATCGCACTGAAAACGAAATTGCCGAAGAGCTTCGGCAGCGCCTCAGGGAAGCGGTGCGGGCGCGGCTGATCAGCGAAGTCCCGCTGGGAGTTTTTTTAAGCGGCGGTCTCGATTCCAGTTCCGTCGTGGCCATGATGGCGGAACTCATGCCGCCCTCGCGGATCAAAACCTTCGCCATCGGCTTCGAGGAGAAATCGTTTGACGAATCGGCGCACGCGCGCCGCGTCGCGACCTTTTTTGGGACTGATCACCACGAGCAGATTCTGCAGAGCCGGACGCTGCTGGACATTCTTCCCGAGGTGGCGGCGTTTCTGGACGAACCGCTGGCCGATGCTTCCATCATTCCGACCTATCTGCTCTCCAAGTTCACGCGCCAGCATGTCACTGTCGCCCTGGGCGGCGATGGCGGGGATGAGCTTTTCGCCGGGTACCCGACTTTTCAGGCCCACCGCATGGCGCGGTTTTACAAAGTTCCGCTGGCCATGCACGAGCGCTTGCTCCGGCCCCTGGCCGAGTTGCTGCCCGTCTCGAACGATAACATTAGTTTTGACTTCAAGGTGAAACGGTTCCTGCGCGGCATCGGCCCCCGCCCCGAAATCCGCGATCAAATCTGGATGGGATCGTTCACTCCCGCCGAACAGCGCGCCCTGCTCCAAGGCAACGCCCCTGAAATCGACGCCTACAGCGACATTTTTGAGGCGGAGAAAAACTGCGGCGCCAGCAACACCCTGGAGCGGCTGATTTATCTTTACTGCAAGTTTTATTTGCAGGACTGCATTCTCACCAAGGTGGACCGCGCCAGCATGGCCTGTTCCCTGGAAGTGCGCGCACCCTTCCTGGACCATGCCTTCGTCGAATTCGCCAACGCCATTCCCATTGATCTCAAACTCAAGGGCCTGAAAACCAAATACATCCTGAAAAAGGCGATGCAGAACAAACTGCCGCCGGAAATTGTGGGCCGGCGCAAGAAAGGCTTCGGCATCCCAGTGGCCCAATGGTTTCGCCACGAATTGCGCGGCCTCATGCTCGACACCCTCTCCGAGTCGCGCATCCGCAGCCAGGGCATTTTCAACCCGGCGGAAATCACGCGCCTGGTCGATGAACACCTGCGCGGGGCCAAGGACAACCGCAAACAACTCTGGACCCTGTTCATCTTCCAATTATGGTTCGAGCAACATTTGCAACCAGTTCAACGTTGCGGTTTGGCGGGGGCACTCTAAATTGCTGGTATGTTCGATGGCTTGAGCCAAAAATTGCAGACCGCCTTCCGCAACTTGCGCGGTTTGGGGAAGATTTCGGAGTCCAACGCTGGCGAGGCCCTGCGCGAAGTGCGCATGGCGTTGCTGGACGCGGACGTCAACTTCAAAGTAGCCCGGGATTTCATCGAGCAGGTCAAGACCAAGTCGCTCGGCCAGGAAGTCGTGCAGAGCATCCAACCGGGCCAGCAAATCATCAAGATCATCCATGATGAAATGGTCAAACTGCTCGGCTCGACCAACGCCGGCCTGGCCCTAAGCGGCAATCCGAGCTGCATCCTGATGGTCGGCTTGCACGGCTCGGGCAAAACGACCAGCAGCGGCAAACTGGCGCGCTGGCTGCACAAGCAGGCGCGCACGCCCTTGCTGGTGGCGGCCGATGTGTACCGCCCCGCCGCCATGGAGCAGTTGCAAACGCTGGGCAGGCAAATCGACATGCCGGTCTTTGTCCGCCAGGGGGAGACGGATGTCTTGAAGATCGCGCGCGAGGCGCTGGATTACGCCAAACAGAACAACCGCAACACGCTCATTTTCGACACCGCCGGCCGGTTGCAGATCGATGAACCGCTGGTGCGCGAATTGGTGCAACTGCGCGACCTGACCAAGCCGCAGGAGATTCTTTTGGTGCTGGACGCCGCGACCGGCCAGGAGGCAGTCAACGTGGCCACGCATTTCGATCAGGCCTTGAACATCACCGGGGCCATCCTGACCAAAATGGACGGCGACGCCCGGGGCGGAGCGGCGCTGAGTTTGAAGGCGGTCACGGGCAAGCCGATCAAGTTCGCCGGCACAGGGGAGAAGCTGGAGGATTTCGAGCCGTTCCACCCCGAGCGGGTGGCCTCGCGCATTCTCGGCATGGGCGACGTGGTCAGCCTGGTGGAAAAAGCGGCCGAAGCCGTGGACATGGACGACGCCCGGCGCATGGAGGAGAAGATGCGCAAAGGGCAGTTCACGCTGGAAGATTTTCTCGAACAGTTGCGGCAGATGAAGAAGCTAGGCTCTTTGGAAAGCCTGGTCGGGATGCTGCCGGGCGGGGCCGAGGCGCTCAAAACGGCGGACTTGTCCAAACAGGAGAAGGAGTTTACGAGGATGGAAGGGATCATTTGCGCGATGACGCCGCAGGAGCGGCGCAGCCCGCAGATACTCAACGCGAAGCGCCGCATCCGCATCGCCAAGGGCAGCGGCGTGCAGGTGACAGCAGTCAACAACTTACTCAACAAGTTCAATCAGATGCAGCAGATGATGAAGAAGATGGGCAAGTTCCAGAAAATGATGGCGCGCATGGGCGGCATGCCCGGAATGCCGCGGCGGTAATGCGGTTGATTTTAGCGTTTGTTGCGCAATTTGAACCGATTGGACAGTTCAATGGAAATCATCTTCGTTTCCGGTGAAGGGCGTCAATTTGCCGCGCGCCCGCGCGGTTCTTAGTTCCGCATGAATGCGCCTTTCCGCAACTTCCATCTCTTTTGCAGTCAAACCGTATTCCTGCAGCGCGTAATCCGTCGAAACCACTTCCACAGGACGCAACGCCACAATCTTGCCTTCAACCATGAAGCCAATATCCTGCCCTTGCGCCGCCTTTTTGAGCCAGTAGCCAAGCCGGCCGCGACCCTCTGTAATCGTCAGAGTCTTCATACGCTCATTTTATCGCACGCCTGCACACTTGCAGGCGTGGAATGGCAGCCCGTGGGGGTTGAATGCGAAGGGCCACCGACGGCAGTCAATATTTTTTCCCAACCTCACGTTGTCCCGTAGTTGGGCGAGGCCACGCCGGCGTGGAGACGGAACCAGGTCCGAAGGATCAACAGTATTTTCTCGGCGCGGCTCAGGCGCGCGGGGTGCGGGCCGAAGACGTCGAAACGCTGGCGCTCCAACTCGCGAAGCAAGCGCCAATACACCGAACCCATCAATTCGGCCGCGATCATGGAGCGGCGGTCCGCGGCTGGCAGCGTCCGACCAGCCATTTCATAAAAGTGTTTGGCCCGCGCAGCCACGCTCGCGGCGGTCTGGGCGAAACGGTCGGAATATTTCAAGTCCAAGATGTCTTGCGGCGAAGCCTGGCGCCGTTCCAGCTCGGCCAGGGGGAAGTAAATGCGGCCGCGTTCGGCGTCGTTGCGGACGTCGCGCAGGATGTTGGTCAACTGCAAGGCCTGGCCGAGGTAAACGGCGTAGGGACGGCAGTCCGGGTTTTGGTAGCCGAAGATTTCCACGCTCAACAGGCCCACGACGGAGGCGACGCGATAGCAATACTGTTCAAGCTCCTCAAAGGTTTGGTAGCGCTTGATGTCCAGGTCCATTTCCACGCCCCGGATCAAATCGTCGAAGTGACCGAAGGGCAGGCGGTAGTGCGCGATGACCGGCTGGAGTTCCCGGTTCACCGGAAAAGAGGGAGCGCCACCGTTGCAGGCCAGCCGGACATCTTCGCGCCAGGCGGCCAGATCGGCGCGGCGTTTTTCCACTGGGATGGCATCCTCGTCGGCCACGTCATCGACTTGACGGCAAAAGGCGTAAAGGGCGGACATGGCCTGGCGTTTGGCCTTGGGCAACAGAATGAAGGCCAGCGCCAGATTGGAGGCGCTCTTGCGCGCGACGGTTCGGCTTTGGTCTGTCATCCTAAGCCGGCGGCGCCGGCGGCGGCGTCTCCTCTTCCGTCCCCGCCGAAATGCTTAACCGCTGCATGCGATAGCGCAAGGCATGGCGGCTGATTTTGAGTTGGTCGGCCGATTTGGAAATGTTGTAACGGTTCTGCTCCAGCAAGGTGACGATGACCTGGCGCTCGAATTCGGACATCAATTCGTCCAGGGACTGGTTGCCGCTAAGGGAGATGGCCTCGGTTTTGCGCAAGCGCCCCTCCAAATGGAAATCCGGCAGGCTGGGCGGTTCGATTTCCGTGGAGGTCTCCAAAATAACGGCGCGCTCGATGACATTGCGCAATTCCCGCACGTTGCCCGGCCAATGATGACTGAGAAGCTTGTTGCGAGCGGGAACGGAGACGCCGCGCAGGTGCTTGTTCATGGAGGTGTTGAAATGGCGCAAAAATTCTTCCGCCAGCAGGATGATATCCTCGCCGCGTTCGCGCAACGGCGGGGGGCGGAACTGCACCACGTTGAGCCGGTGAAATAAGTCCTCTCGAAAATTGTGCTGGCTGATGGCTTCAATGATGTCGCGGTTGGTGGCGGCGATGAGGCGGACATCGACGTGCAGTTCATCGTTGCCGCCCACGCGCGTAAAGGTGCCGTCCTCCAAAAAGCGGAGCAGCTTAGCCTGAAGGGGCCGGCTCATGTCGCCGATCTCGTCCAGGAAAATGGTGCCGCTGTGCGCTTCTTCCACGCGGCCCAGTTTTTGTTTAATGGCTCCCGTGAAAGCGCCTTTTTCGTGGCCGAAGAGTTCGCTTTCAAGCAGATTTTCAGGGATGGCGGCGCAGTTGATGCGGACGTAATTATTCTGGCGGCGCTGGCTCAAGCTGTGCAGGGCGCCGGCCACTAATTCCTTGCCGGTGCCGCTTTCGCCCAGGATCAGCACGGTGGCATCGGTCGGAGCCACGCTGCGGATCAATTGGCGCAGCTCGTGCATTTTGGGAGATTCGCCGATGATCTGCTCCAGTTGGTAGGCCTGGGTGACGGTGGCGCGCAAGGCGGCGTTGTCGCGCAGCAAATGGTGGCGTTCGGCGCAACGGGAAACGGCGTGCAGCAACTCCTCCGGCGCAAAGGGCTTGGCCAGGTAATCCATGGCGCCGGACTTGATCGCATCGACCGCCAATTTGGGTGTGGCGTAGGCGGTGATCATCAGGAACGGGGTATTGGGCCAGCGCTTGCAGGCCAGGGCCAAAAATTGGTAGCCACTCATGCCGCTGCCCAGACGGGCATCGGTAATGACCATCAAGAACTCCTCCTTTTCCAAGGCGGCAAGGGCTTCCTCGGCTGATTCGACCAGGCGCAAATCATAACCTTCGCCCGCGAGAATGGAGCGCAAGGACAGGCGCATGTTCTTTTCGTCATCGACCACCAGGACTGGAGGCAGGGACAAGTTCATTTGGATAACCTCGTTAAGATTCTCGCTGGAAACTCTAACACGAAACGCGTGCCTTTGCCAGGCTCGGATTCGACTTGCACCGCGCCGCCGTACATTTCCGTATTATGTTTGACGATGGCCAGGCCCAGCCCGGTGCCTTTTTCCCGCGTGGTAAAATAGGCCTCGAAAATTTTGTCAAGCTTGTCCGGCGCGATGCCCGGGCCGGTGTCGGTGATGAGGATGCGGATGGAATCATGGTCGCCGTATTGGGCCGCTATGTTGACACTGCCCCGGCCGTTCATGGCTTCGCGGGCATTTTGCAGGATGTTGACCAGCACGCCGGAAAGATGCCGCTTCTGCATCATCAAGGCGGGCAAGGCCCGGTCGTAATCCTTTTGAATCCTGACCTGGTATTTGGCCGCGGGCGGAAAGACTTCCTGCACGGCCGCATCCAACTCTTCGGCCACGTCCAGCCGTTCCACTCTGCCTTCGGCCAATTGCGCGTAGCCCATCAGTTCGGTAATGATTTGGTCCGCCCGGTCCACTTCTTCGCGAATGATCTGGATTTGTTCGTCCACCTCCATCTCCCCCTCATGCACGGCGCGATGCAGGCAGAAGGCGGCGTTGGTGATGATGCCCAGGGGATTCTTGATTTGATGGGCGATCTCGGCCGCCAGTCGTCCGGCGGTGCGCAACCGTTCCTGGCGGACGGCAAATTCGGTCGCCTCGGCCTCGGCCCGCTTTTGCTTTTCAAAGAGCATCTGGATGCCGTAACAGCACAAAGCCCAGGCTATGAGCACGATCATGCGTTCCAACGGATTCTCCTGCCGATCCAGGTCGTGGATAAGCCGCCGGTCCAGGATACCGCCAACCATAAAGGCCATGCTCACGATAAAATTGAGCAACAGTTGTGGGATGGCAACCGGGATGGCCAGGGCGTTGTGCAGGATCAGCGCGAAGAAGACCCAGTATAGGAGGCTGTCAAAGCCGTTGCTGCCCAGGGTCAGCGTCCCCATCATCATCGCGTCCACCACCCCCAGGCCAAAGTTCATCCATTGGATCTTGGCCAGGGAAAGGTGCTTGCCCAGAATGAGAATCCCGCCGGCGACCAGGGTCAGGAAGGCGTAGGCGGCGAAAGCCCCTTTGAGCGCCTTTGCATTCTGGAGCGTCCATTCCTCCGCGGTCGTAGCCCCGGGCGTATCCAGCCAGCCGGAGAAGAAAAAGTAGTAACCCAGGATTGCCACCAGTAGAAAACGCAACGGCAGGACAATGTCGGTCTCCACCGTCTGGATGCGGGCCGCGCGCTCGCCCGGCTCGATGACCGGCGCGGCTACCAGGCGCGTCAGCTTCTGGATCGTGCCGATGCCCTTGTTATCTGGTTTAGGTTCGTCGTTCACGAGAGCAGGGTGGCGGCGCGTTGGGCGATTTCTTCCACCGGCCAGAGGCGTCCGAGGCCTTCGTAACCGCAGGAGAGGAGGCCTTTTTCCGGGCCGATGAAGACCGCGCCCCGCTGTTGGAGCAGTGCCACGTTGGCTTGCGTGGCGGGATGCAGCCACATCTTGCCATTCATGGCGGGGGCGATGAGCAGTCTGGCCTCCGCGTTGAGGGCCAGGGCGATGCAGCCCAGGGCGTCGTCGGCCAAGCCGTGGGCCAGTTTGGCCAGGGTGTGGGCCGTGGCCGGGGCAATCAGCAACAAGTCCGCCGCGTCAGCCAGCTCGATGTGGGCCGGTTTCCAGCCTTCCTCGACATCGTACAGATCGGTCACGACAGGATGGCGGGAGAGGGTCTTGAACGGCAGGGCGGTGACAAAACGTTGCGCCTCCGCAGTCATGACGACGTGGACGGCGCAACCGGCCTTGACCAGCAAGCTGGCCAAATCCACCGCCCGATGCGCGGCAATCGAGCCGGTGACCCCCAAAACAACGGTTTTGCCTTTCATATTACTTCACCAATAATACCCTGATGAGACACCGGTAAACAAGGATTCGATTTTTTGGATTTCCTCGCCCCATCTGGAGCCGTCCTAATTGAAGCCCAAGGATTACGGGCCGGATGCCGGCGAAGAAGGGAGAAAGAAAAGCCCAAATCTCTTAAAGCATTGACGTCGCAATCGTCAGACATTAGTGTCAGACATGCTGAAAACAGTCACGCTCCGCGCGCTCGTTCGCGAGCCGCGCAAGGTCAAGTGCCTGACTCGCGCCGGCAATTCGGTGCAAGTCACCGACAACGGCCAGCCCTTGTGGATCATCCAATCCGCCGTCACCAAGGAGGACGAAGAACGCCGGCGGCGCGAACTTGAAGACGAACCCGCCCATGTTCTTCTCGGGCCGAAGTCCGAAATCTCCCTGTCCGAGATCATCCTGGCCTCGCGGCGATGAAGGCTTACGCCGACACAAGCTTCCTCGTCAAGTTGGTGACGCGCGAAGCCGGTTCACAGGAAGCGATGGCGGAATTCAAGCGGCTCGGGTTGCTGCGGTTGATTTTCCTGCCACTGCACGGCTTGGAAGCGACCAACGCGGTGCGTCAGCGCGCCTTTCATCTTCGACACGGCGTTGGAACCGGCCAGCGCGCCACTATCGCTCGCGAGCGTGACGCGGCGCTGGCGCGCATCGAGCGATGGCTCAAGCGCGGCTGGTTGATTGAGGCCGCCGCCGATTGTGATGAAGCCTTGGTCAAAGCCCGAACGCTTTCCGAAAAACACACCGAGCGACTTGGCTGCCGTGGTTTCGATCTCCTGCACGTGGCTCTGGCGCTCGATTTGGAATGCGATGTTTTTCTGACGTCGGACCGCGTTCAAGGCGCTTTGGCCCGGGCGGAAGGTCTTCGCACCACCGTCGTGGCAGATGAATAAACACGCCAGCCCTTAATCGCTGGTAGAAGGTTGATCGGAATCGGTCTTAGGTGCTTTTAGGGCTTGGGCGCTTTTCTTTCTTTCGCTCATAAGCTTTTTCAGCGAAGTTTCGGCGGGCAAATTCTCCAAGAAAATTCCGGTCTCGTTATGGATGGTTTTGCGAACCGTTTGCCCCACTCTCTCATGTTCTCTTTCTGCCTGCCATTGGCCATGGATTTCCCCACGCTTTTTCTTTTGTTCGATTGTTTTCTTCGCAAGCTGGGCCTTGAATTCATTTGCGGAAAGTTCCAAGCCGCAAACCCTATCCCAATAATCCTCCCTTTCTGAAATCCCTTTCTTGAATTTGAGATCACGCATTGTCATCCCGTACAGGCTACGAATGCCTGCGGCATGAAAATAACCATAATTCTCAACGCCAGCTTCCTTCGCGACCCCTCCAAGCGATTTATTTGCCTGTTTGAGTTTTTCGCGCAGTTCAAATCGCTCTTCGGCATCGGTGATTTTCTTCGTGGTCGTTTCCTGTGCTCGCGTTTGAACGACGAAATACGCCTTCGCCCACGCAATTTGATTCTTCCTGGCGTCACCGTTAAGAGCGATCAAATAGCAGGCTGTTCGCGAAAGCACATAGTCGATTTGCTCTCTATGAGCCCCACTGCCTATGAAAACCATTTTCTTAACGTCGGCAAAATGGTATTCAGGCTTCACATTGATCCTCGAACAATTCTCTATGCCTTTCTCTATGATTTCGACAAAATTCTCCCATTTTTCGTAGCCAAGCTCGGGGTGAATTTCTCTGGCAGACCAAAATTCGATCTCATTGCCGCCCTTTTCCGCAACTCTGCGGAGCCGGTTCATTGTTTCTGAAAAGCTGGTAATTGTGTGTTGCATAAAATAAATGTCTGTATGTAGTAGTCATAGGGATATTCCGTTATTTTGGTCAAGATTTATGTTGCGTTCCCTATGTCCCTATGAAATCATAATTTTATGAATTTGAGAAGAGAATTTGAGAAATTAATAGAGAAAAAAAAGGTGGAAATCGTTGATGCACAAAGGGCTATTGCATCTGCGGAGGCGTATATTCAGGCAATGATGGACGCGATAAAGAAGTTGCCGAAAGACGACGGGGCTCAATCTTCGCCTGTTCGACCAGGAAGCGACGTTGAAAAGATTCGAGACGCAATTTTAAGCGCTGGGAAGCCGCTCCATATAGGCGAAATTATAGTGGCTTTAGGCCGTAATGACGATACTGATTCGAAAGCCAAAATTGCCGGCTTGCTGGGGTGGTACACTAGCAAGGGAAAGGTCTTCACAAAAACGGCTCCAAACACATTTGGACTTGTTGAAAGCACACCGCCGGACCTACCGCCCCAGTTTGGAGCCACCGAAGAGGCTGAAGACCCTATGCCCTCCACTTGAGTACGACACTTCGCTTGCCGATCATTGGCGCCCGGCGTTAAATTGGGTTCATGGCGCACGCCGATTTTGTTCATCTGCATTTGCACACCGAGTACTCGCTGCTCGATGGCGCCTGCCGTTTGGAGCCGTTGATGGAAAAAGCGCACGCGCTTGAGTTCCCCGCGTTGGCCGTCACTGACCACGGCGTGCTTTATGGGGCCATCGATTTTTACAAACAGGCGCGCGCCAAGGGCATCAAACCCATCATCGGCTGCGAGGTCTATGTCGCCCCTGGCAGCCGTCTGGAGAAAAAGGCGGGCAGCGGCGGGCGCGACGCTTATCATCATCTTGGTTTGCTGGCCAAGGATGAAACGGGCTACAAGAACCTTGTGCAACTGGCCACCGCCGCGCAACTGGAGGGCTATTATTACAAGCCGCGCATCGACAAAGAATTGCTGGCGGCGCACGGACAGGGCCTGATCGCCTTGTCGGGTTGCCTGGCCGGCGAAATCCCGGAACTGATCGTCAAAGACCAGTTGGCCAAGGCCCGCGAAACGATCGATTGGTTCAAGCAAACGCTGGGAGCGGAGAATTTCTATCTCGAACTGCAAAACCACGGCATCGCCGAGCAGGCGAAGGTCAACCGCCAACTAATTCCATGGGCGCGGGAATTCGGCCTCAAGCTGGTGGCGACCAATGACGTGCATTATATCGAGAAGGAACATTCCCATGCGCACGACTGCCTGATCTGCATCGGCACGCAAACCCAATTGAGCGACAGCAAGCGGATGCGCTACGCGCCGCAACAGTTTTATCTCCGCTCGGCGGAGGAGATGAAGGCGCGTTTTTCCGAAACACCCGAGGCGGTGCGCAATACGCTCGAAGTGGCGGAAAAATGCAACGTCGAGATCGAATTCAACAAGCTGCATTACCCGTCGTTTGATCCGCCGCCAAATCAGACGCGGGAAGGCTATCTGCGGCAATTACTGGCCGAAGGTCTGGCAAAACGCTACAGCATCCGCGCCCGCGCCACTGGGACCGAGTTTATCGTCGAGGGCATTGACGATCCGCGGAAGCTGCCCAGCGTGGCCCATGGCGCGGTCGCGCCCGGCGCGGAGGAATCCGCCGCCGGCGTCAAGGCCGTCATGGAACGCTTGGAGACGGAGATGAAGGTCATCGAGAAGACGGATTTCATCAGTTACTTTTTGATTGTTGGCGATTTCGTCCGTTACGGGCGGAGCAAGGGCGTTTCGTGCGTGGCGCGCGGCTCGGCCGCCGGCTCGATTGTGACTTACTTGCTGGAAATCTCCAACGTGGACCCGATTCGCCACGGTCTGCTCTTTGAACGGTTTCTCAATCCCGAGCGCGTCAATCCGCCGGACATTGACATTGATTTCGCCGATGACCGGCGCGGGGACGTCATCGAGTACGTGCGGCAAAAATACGGCCGCGACTCGGTGGCGCAAATCGTCACCTTTGGCACGATGGGGGCGAAATCGGTGGTGCGGGACGTGGGGCGGGTCATGGGGATGGATTACGGGGCGTGCGACCGGCTGGCCAAGATGATTCCCAACGAATTAAAGATGACGCTCAAGAAGGCGCTGGAGCAATCGCCGGATTTCAAAGCGGCTTACGAAACGGAGGAGCAGACCCGCGAATTGATCGAGACGGCCTTTGTCCTGGAAGATTTGACCCGCAACGCTTCGGTGCATGCCGCCGGAGTGGTCATTGGCGATCAACCGCTGGTCAACCTGCTGCCGCTCAAGAAAGACGAGAATGGCGGCATTGTCACGCAGTACGCCATGTATCCGGTGGGCGAACTGGGGCTGCTGAAGATGGATTTTCTGGGGTTGAAGACGCTCACCGTCATCCGCAACACCTGCGAACTGGTCAAGCAAGGCCGCGGGGTGGAAATTCCCATTGACCTTCTGCCGCTGGATGACGCCCCGACCTACGAGTTGCTCAACAAGGCGAACACCATCGGCATTTTCCAATTGGAATCCGGCGGCATGCGCGATCTATGCCGCAAATTCCAGATCAGCTCCGTAGAGCACATCACGGCTCTGGTGGCGCTGTACCGGCCGGGGCCGATGGACCTGATTCCCGATTTCATCCGGCGCCGGCACGGGGAAGTGCAGATCGAGTATGAGCATCCTTTGCTGGAGCCGTTGACGCGCGAGACCTACGGGGTGCTCATCTACCAGGAACAAGTCATGCAAGCGGCCCAGGTGCTGGCCGGTTACACTCTCGGGGGAGCCGACCTTTTGCGCCGGGCCATGGGCAAAAAGAAAGCGGAGGAAATGGCCAAGCACCGGGCGATTTTCGTCAAGGGCTGCGCCAACGTCAATAATATCCCGGCGGCCAAGGCCAATCAGATCTTTGACTTGCTGGAAAAATTCGCCGGCTACGGCTTCAATAAATCCCACGCCGCCGCCTACGCCATGGTCGCTTATCAGACCGCCTGGTTGAAGGCCAATTATCCGGTCGAGTTCCTCAGCGCGATGATGACCAATGACATGGGGGACACGGCCAAATTAGGCGTCCTGATCGGCGAGGCGCGCCAATTCGGCATCGAGGTGCTGCCGCCGGATGTCAATGAGAGCAGTGTTTTTTTCGCCCCCAGCCGCCAACCCGGGGCGGAAGAGTGGCGGGCGATTCGTTTCGGACTGGCCGCCATCAAGGGGGTTGGCCAGGTGGCGGTCGAGAGCCTTCTGGCGGCGCGGCAAAGCGGCAAATTCCGTTCGCTTTCCGAATTGTGCGAACGGGTCGATGGCCGCACCGTCAACCGCAAAGTGCTGGAGGCCTTGATCAAATCCGGCGCCTGCGATTGCTTTGGGGAAACGCGCGCGACGATGTTTGGCAAAATTGACCGCGTTTTGACGCGGGCGGCGGGCATCATCCAGGACCGGCAGAAGGGCCAGGACACCATGTTCGGCATGTTGGAGGAACGCGCCGAACGCCGGGAAGAGCCGGAAAAGCAGTTGCCGGAGTGGCCGCAGCACGAGTTGCTGGCGCACGAAAAGGAATTGCTCGGCTTCTACGTCACCGGCCACCCGCTGACGCCCTACGCCCCGATTCTCGAAAAATACGCCGTCCACACAACCAGCCAATTGGCCTCGGTGGCCAATCGCGGCATGACGCGCATCGGCGGCCTGGTGGTCGAGGTGCAGAAGGGCATTTCCAAGAAAAGCGGCAAACCCTATGCCATGGTCTTGCTGGAGGATTTGGAGGGCACCGTGCAGGTTCTCTGTCTGAGCGAGAACTACGACAAATTCATCCAACTGTTGGTTCCGAAAAAAGCCCTGCTCATCACCGGCGAGGTCAATCTCGGCGAAGACAAGCCCAAGATTTTTCCGCAGGAGATCATCGCGCTCGAGGACGCCCCGCACCTCTACACGAAGCAGGTGCATCTGCGCCTGCACATCCCTCACGTGACGGCCAAAGATTTGGAAGCGGCGCGGGACCTCATCACCGCCCATCCCGGCAAATGCCCCTTATTTCTTTGCCTCAAGTGGCCAGGCGGCGAAGTCCTTTTCATCGAGACTCACGAAAAGTACCGCGTCAAGCCGTCGTTGGATTTGCAAAAAGCCGCCGACGAGCGTTTCGGCGAAGAAACGTATTACGCGAAGGTAGATGCCGCTCTCCCCCAGCGCACCCCGCGCCAGTGGGAGAAAAGAAACCAAGGCGGCAACGGGGAGGACTAACTCCCGTTTTCGATTTTTTCGCCCGCAGCCTTCCATCCTTGTATGCCGGCGACCAGATGCTTGATGTTCTTATAACCAAGCTTCTTGGCGGCGGCGGCCGCATTGCGATAAGCGGGGCATTGCGGATTCATGCAATAGGCGACTACCAGCACGTCCTTGTCCTGCGGCAGGACGCTGGCCAGATGGTCCTGGGTGGCGGCGAAATTAATCGCGCCAGGAATATGCCCGGACTGCCAGGATTCAGTGCCGTTGGCGTCCAGCAGAACGACTTTTTGCGAAGACATGGCCGTCTTGAGGCCGCCGATGGTAATATCCGGGAATTCGGCCGCATAAACGCTGGCCGCGAACACGAGTGAAATGGCAAGTGCGATAATTTTCTTCATAATGCTCAATAATAGTGACTACCCGCATAATAGAACACAAAACCGCCCCTCGCGCAAATCTCGACCTATTTCTGGATAAGCCCGTTTTCGCCCAACTCACTTAAGCGGCATTTGAAAACTCCTTGTCGTGTCGTCGGATGCCACGAAGGCCGCGTTTACCTGGCCTCGATCGATTCCGCCAAAGTCATCGCCCGGCTTTCCAGCCACGATTCCTGCTCGCGCTGGGATCGTTCGTCGCTTTGCGCCAGCAACTGCACCCCTGGCAGCATGTCCGTTTCGACCCAAAAAAGCTGGCGGCCGTGAATGAAGATGGCCACGGCAGTTTTGGGAGAGACCGGCCTGAGATAAATGAAGGTAATTAAGCCCTCGAGCGCTTCCGGGTGGTAATGAATGGTAACCAAGTCCCCGTACTCGCGCCGGACAAATTCGCTCAATGCTTTTTCCCGCCCTTGCTTTTCGAGCATCGACATGATGTCGCTGTGCTCTAAAATCGCCTGCTCGAAGAACGTGATGCGGCTTCCCCAATTATCGACGAAGGTCACGCTGCGCGGGCTATCCCTCAAAACGCGGCCGTGGACTTCAGCGCTGACGGGGAAAGGAACAGAAAATCCACCCGCCGCCGAGGTATAGCTGGAGCCATGGACGGAGCCGGCCAGCCGCTGCGGCCCGGCACAGCCGCACAGCAGAAGGGCCGTGCCAATCCAAACGGCTAATATGGCTGTTTTTCCAATCATGTTTGCCTCGTGCCACAGGCTGGGAAGCGCAGCCCGCGCCGCCGCCGAACCAAACCCTTCTTCTTGCACCCTTATTTGCGCGGCGGAAGTGTCTTCGGCACCAAATGTTTTTGCAGAACCGCGAATTTTGGCAGTCCGCCTTCGGTCGGCACCCTTACTTCTCCCTTAATCAAAGGACGCGCATAGCGGACAAATTCCTCGTTGGGCATGAGGCCGTCCTCGCTGATCCAATGGCGCGGAATCGGGTGTTCCACGTTGGCGATGTCGCCCAGCGGCTGCAATCCGGTGGTCGAGAAATATTCGTCGCCCGGGCTGCGGACGATCTTGACCATGAAGCCGCTCTTGCCTTCGGCGGCGGCGCGCACTGCGGCTTCTCCGCAAGCGACGGCTTCGGCGGCATCGGTGGCGCTGGCGTAATGGGCCGCGCTACGCTGGGCGTAGCCGAGTTTGACGCTGCGGGTCTTGGTGCGCAGCTTGCCGAAAACCAATTCCCCGAGGCGCTCCGCCGCGCCGGACAACACCGGGTGCCCAAAGGCGTCCAACCGCGTCTTGTCCGCGCTGTATTCGGTGCCATCGGGATTCTTCAACCCTTCGCCGACGACGACGATGCAAAAACCCACTTCGGCCACAACGCTCTTGACCTTCTGCAGAAACGGCTCTTCACGGAAGGGAATTTCCGGCAGCAAAACGATATGCGGCGCGTCCTTGGGGCCACGCTTGGCCAGGACCGTGCTGGCGGCTATCCAGCCGGCGCTGCGGCCCATGACCTCGATAATGCAGCAGGAACCATCGTCGGTGGCCATGCTGCCGACATCGGCGGCGATCTCCATGACCGTGCAGGCATTGTACTTGGCGACGGAGCCGAATCCGGGGCAGTGATCGGTGTGTGGTAGATCATTGTCGATGGTCTTGGGCACGCCGATGACGCGCATCTCGTAACCGCGGCGGACAGCTTCAAGGTGAATCTTGTCCGAGGTGTCCTGCGAATCATTGCCGCCGGCGTAAAAGAAATAGCGGATGTTGTGGGCTTGGAAGACTTGGAAAAGACGGTCCATTTCCCGCGCGGCCTGCTCCGGTTTCTTTTTGAAATCGATCTTATAACGGCAGGTGCCCAGGGCGGCGGCGGGGGTATGTTTGAGCGCCTGGATGGTATCGGACAATTCCTGGTTCAGATCAATCAACTGTTCGTTGAGGATGCCCAGGATGCCATTGAGGCCGCCGTAGATATTTTGGATGAAAGCATATTTGCGGGCTTGCTGGACGACTCCGGCAACACTGGCGTTAATGACCGCCGTCGGCCCCCCTGACTGGGCCACCAAAAGATTACCAATTAATTCTGCCATAGTGGGGAAAAGCAAACAATGGCGGCCGCCCATTGTAAAGGCCAATTCCGCATCCACCGCATGGGGCCATCTCAGTTCCTGGAGGCGCAAAAAACCTGGTCTTGCTCAAGTTTCGGCAGGAGGCATCCGATATAAGCCGCGTGAAGATATTGGGTGATCTCGTCAGCTTTAAATGAGTTTACCGCTATCCTCTCCGCCAGCCATGCGCAACAGACCAACATCGCGATTTCAGCCAGCCAATGCGGCCACAAGCACGCTGCCTTGCAGAACGCGCTGCCAGCCGCGCCTCTGGCACGCGCATACGAAGCGGAGGATGTGTCTTGATAGCATGTGCCGGCGCAAACCGGTCCGGCCGCTGACTTTATACCAGTTGCTCAAATTGGTCATGATCTGCAAGCGGTGGGGAATTCGTTGAACTCGGCGGCCATGACCGCTGTTTGCATTGCTAACTCGTTGATAACCAGCATGATACCTTGACGCGGCGCGGCGGAGCCTTCATCCCCCAAACCACAAAACCGCGCCCCGCCTCAAGTCCTTTGCCATTTCTGCCGATACCGAATGCGAAAGGGTCACATGAACGGCTTAAATCAACTCAGAAACAATCGCGTCCTGGTCATCGACGACAACCCGTCGATTCAGGGAGACATCCGCAAAATTCTGCGTTGCCACTCGCTGGACTCGCAACTGGAGAAGATCGGGGCGGAGGTGTTTGGCGACCAACCTCCGGCCCAACCGCCAGTCAGCTTCCACGTCGATGGAGCGCTGCAAGGCGAGGAGGGCTTGCGCATGATCGAAGCCGCCGCCGCCGCCGGCATGCCTTACGCGATGGCCTTTGTTGACGTCCGCATGCCTCCTGGCTTGGATGGCGTGGAAACCATCGCCCGCATCTGGAAGCGCTTTCCAGAGTTGCAAGTCGTTATCTGCACCGCCTATTCGGACTATTCCTGGGACGAAATGATCCGCCAGGTTGGCCGCTCGGATAGTTTGCTCATTCTTAAGAAGCCGTTCGACAATATCGAAGTGCTGCAATTGGCCACCGCGCTGACGCAGAAATGGAGCTTGAACCATCAAGTCACCTGCCGTCTCAAGGACCTCGACCAACTGGTCACACAACGCACCCTCGAACTGCAATTGGCCAACGAACAACTCAAGAAGGACAGCGCCGAGCAAATAAAGCTGGAGCGCCAGTTGCGCCAGGCGCAGAAAATGGAGGCAGTCGGCCAACTGGCCGCCGGCATCGCCCATGATTTCAACAACATCCTCACCATCGTGCAGGGCAATGCCAGCCTGTTGCTGGCCGGCAAACCGCCCGGCTCCCCGGAGCGCCAGCCGCTGCAAAACATTTGCGGCGCCTCTGACCGGGCGGCCAAACTAGTCGCCCAATTATTGACTTTCTGCCGGCAGCAGGCGGCGGAAATCCGGCCCCTGGACCTGGGCGGCACCGTCGCCGCCGTCGCCAAAATACTGCCTCGCCTCTTGACTCCCGAAATTAAGGTCGAGGCGCTCGCGCCGTCCGGCCTGCCGCTGGTTAGCGCGGACGGGGGAATGATGGAAACACTGTTGATCAACCTGGCTCTCAATGCGCGCGACGCCATGCCTGAAGGCGGAAACCTGAGCATAAATGCCCAGCCCGTTTCTATCCGTCCCGCCGATATTTCATCCAATCCAGAAGCGCGCGCGGGTGAATACGTGCGTCTGAGCGTGAGCGACACAGGCAGCGGCATCCCGCCCGAAATCCTGCCGCGCATATTCGAGCCGTTTTTCACCACCAAACCCATGGGCAAAAGCGCCGGACTGGGTTTGGCCACCGTCCATGGCATCGTCAAACAACATCAGGGCTGGGTGGAAGTCCAAAGCCAGGTCAAACATGGAACCACTTTTCACATCTTCCTGCCCGCGCTGGCCATCGAGGAACGGCGCCCCACTCCGCCGCCACCCGCGCCGGCCAATCCCGCGCCCGTGCGCGAAACGATCCTGGTGGTGGATGATGAACCGGACCTGCGTGACCTTGTGACCGAGGTGCTGGAATCCGGGGGCTACCGCGTGCTTTCGGCCGGCTCGGGCGTCGAAGCCCTCGATAAATGGGCCAAACGACATGGAACCGTTGATCTGCTGCTGACCGACATGGTCATGCCGGACGGGCTGACCGGGAGCAAGTTGGCCGACCGGCTGCGAGGCGAAGATCCCGGCTTGCGAGTCATCTACACCAGCGGCTTCAGCGCCGGCATTCCCGGAGGCGCGCTGGACAACGTGGATGAGCGGAATTTTCTGCCCAAACCATATCGGCCCGCCACGCTTCTACAGTTCGTGCGTCAGTGCCTGGATCAACCCTGCCCTGCCAACAACAAGACACAGGAAGCGGCCTGACGCCGCCTCGCCTCGGCGAGGGTGCCACGCACATCTTGACTCCTCCTATTTCAAGCCGTAGCGCTTCTTGACTTCGGCGTGAGTAAGACGCGGTTTGCCTAAGTCATGCACACGGGCTTCGACTAAATCCAAATAATCGTTCAAATCCTCCAGTTCCTCGCGCAAAGTGGCAATTTGCTCGCGCTTGCGGGAGATGGACCGAACAACGGTTTGTTGAAGGGTCTTAGTCATAAATATCTTTTCGATTGCCAATTCTCCGAATCACAATAACACGCCCCTGAACGTCAAACAAGATTCGAAAATCACCCATGCGCAAGCGATACGCGGCATCGGCTTTGCGCAGGTGTTTGATGTTTCCGTGCAGACCATATTCCAACCGTTCAATCTTGCGGAGCACCTGCGCGCGTTCGCGCGAGGGCAACTCGTCGAGGTCATCCAAAGCTGAAGCGCCGTATTCGATTTGATAGCGGTTGCCGTTCATTTTTCGGAAGTCCACGGTTTACGTCATCAGACGCAGAGTTTCAATACTCATAACCCAGCGCTGGCGAATATCAGAGAATTTGCCAGAAAAGAACTTGCAGTTGGCCAAGACCAGCCACAAGTTCCGCTGCGAAACTTGTATGAATCCCTATCTCAAATTGGTTTCTGACTTCGGACAAATCGTCAGCGAGGGAAAATCCCTGCCCCTGGGCGGGTTTCCGCCCGCTCCGCGACCCACCCCTGCCGCGGACGCTCCGACGGCGCTGTTTTTCGCCCCACATCCAGATGATGAAACCATCTGCGGCGGCCTGGCGCTGCGCATTTTGCGCGAGGCGAAATGGAACGTGATCGACGTCGCCGTCACGCTGGGCAGCCTCAAGGAACGCAAAGCCGGGCGCTTGCTGGAATTGCGCAACGCCTGCCAATTCCTCGGCTTCGGCCTGGAACCGACTGCGCCCAACGGCCTGGACAACGTCCGCCCCGCCACTCGCGCCAAAGACCCCGCCGCCTGGTCGCGGATGGTCGGCGTTTTGGCCGCGCTCCTGGAAAAACACCGCCCCAAAGCGATTTTTTGCCCGAACGAATTCGATTGGAATGGCACCCACATCGGCACGCATTTTCTGGTCATGGACGCCTTGAAAGCGGTGCGCGGCGTCCCATGCCACCTGATCGAAACGGAATTCTGGGGCCAAATGCAAACGCCCAATCTCATGGTTGAATACAGCGCCGAGGTCGTGGCGGATTTGGTCGCGGCGACTACCTTTCACGTCGGCGAAGTGCAGCGCAATCCGTATCACCTGTTGCTTCCGGCCTGGATGATGGACAACGTGCGGCGCGGCGCGGAGTTGGTGGGCGGCCAGGGCGGGGCCGCGCCGGCATTCCAGTTTGCGCAACTTTTCCGCCTCCGCCGCTGGACCGGCAGTCAATTAGAAGATTGCCTGCCCCGCGGCCGGTTTCTTCCAGCCTCCGAGAATCCCGCGAACTTGTTCAAAGCGTAGCCGCTATCTGCGCTTGGTTGGTTTGCTTTGTTCCGCTTCGAAAACCCGCACTTCTTCGTCGGTGGCAGGGCGCGGCCAGACCCAATCCCGCCCGATGAGAAAATCCGGCCTCTTTCCTTCTGCGGGCGTAGGATCGCCTCCATTATCGACGCCATCATCGCCCACGGAGTAGAGCAGAAATGTGCCGTCTGTTTGTCCGTCCAACCACTCGCTTGTAAGGCCTCCCAGTAGCCTCTGGCTGCGACATAAATGCAAGCGTAACGCACATATTGGCCGCTCATGGTCGGATCCGTCGTGGCAAGTTGTGGTCCCGCGCCGCAGGTCTTCAGATGCAATAAGGCCTCATCCATGTGGCTTTGGTGGAGTGACAGTATGGCTCTAGCGCTTACGTTAACGATTGACTGACTTTCACATTTAATTAACTCAATGCCACCAGCATCGACCAGCGACCGCAATTCGCGGAAAATCTGTTCATTCGTCCGCACGACGTCTATGAAGGCCGGCCAAACATCTGTCGCTTGCTTGTTGTCGTCCGTTTGTTCCATGCAGCGGGGCTGCCGCCAGGCGACACGGGCCACGCCGGGCTTGATTGCACGCATCGCCGTTGGAGTGCAGCCCCAAGGCGGCGGCAACGACGAAACCAGTTTCAAAAACCGCGCGGTGTTCGTGGCCTGCCCGCTGCTTTTTGGAGCGAGTTCCTCCACGGTCAGTTTTTCGCCGGCGGCAATCAGTTTCTTGCGATAGGAATGAAGATTCCATTGCGCTTGCCAGCGCAGGCCCAGCGGCGCCAGCACGACCAAGGCTACCACCAACGACACGACAACCCGGATTTTTCCCTGTCTTGACATAGCCTCGCGCTAGGGCTTGAGAAAATAATTCTGCTGCTTTTCGCTGATCGGCATTTGCAGTTTTTCCATGACCTGCAACATGTCCTCCCAAACCTTGCGCTTCTCCGTCAGCGCGTGGTTGCGAAGCAGGTAGGCTGGATGAAAAGTCGGCATCAGCGGAATATTGCGAAAGGTTTCGAAAATTGCCGCGCAGTTTGCCAATCGAGTCGCCCGGACCTAACAATCCTTCGATGGCAGTCGCTCCGAGCGCCACCAAGACCTTGGGCCGAATCGCGTCAATCTGCTCCAGCAAATACGGCAGGCAGGTTTTCATTTCGTCGCCGGTCGGCTTGCGATTGCCGGAGGACTGGCCGGGTGTGTCGGGACGGCATTTGAGGATATTGGCGATATAAACCGTTTCCCGGCTCAATCCCATGGTCTTGATGATGCGTGTCAATAATTGGCCCGCCGCGCCCACAAATGGCTCGCCTTGCGCGTCTTCATCCGCCCCAGGCGCTTCGCCGATGAACATCAATTGCGCGTGAATGTCCCCCACTCCAAAAACCACGTTCTTCCTGCTTTTGGCCAAATGCGGACATTTCACGCAAGCCAGCGCCCGCTGGCGCAACGCCGTCATGGCGCTTTCCGTGTCTTCCGGGCTTGTTGGTAGGGCGACGCTCCCGCGGAGCCGGCTCAACGCCGCCGTGTCGGTTGTCGTGTCCTTCGGCGCTTGAGGCGTTGACTCCGGCGGCGATTCGATTCGTTCGATGGTTGGAGCTGCAACGACTGGCGGCGGTTCGCGCAGTTGGCTCAAAGTTTCGGGCTGGACCGAAAGAAAACGGACACCCGCCGCTTTCAGCGAGAGCAGATGCCGTTCGGTGGTGTCGAGGACGCGTTGAAAATCACTCATGGCCCGCCCATGTTAATGGCGGGACAGCCGGGAGCACGACAATGTTGTTAATTCTTGCTCACCGGAAATTCACAGGCTCGCGCCCCCCTCAACTCAACCGCATCGGCATGACGACGTAGAGGAACGGACCGTTGATCTTCAAAACGCCCGGACTCAACTCGTCGATCAACTCCAGAAATACCTCGTCCTCGGTCAATGCCGCCAGCGGCTCGATGAGATAAGCCGGATTGAAGGCGATGGCCATGTCTTTGCCTTTGTAATTGATGGCCAGGCTTTCGCGCGCTTCGCCCACTTCCGGCGAGTTGGCGGTAATGGCCAGATTATTGCGGCTGACGGCCATTTTGACCGAGTTGGCCTTGTCGCTGGTCATGATCTGCGCCCGGCGGGTGGCCGCCAGTAGTTCCTCACGCGGCAAGGCAATGCGCTCCTTGGTCTCGCCAGGAATAACCTGCCGGTAATTCGGATAATTGCCCTCGACCAATTTGGAAATAATCAGGATCGAAAACCCTTTATCGTCCTTCAGGGTGAAGGAAGCTTGGTTTTCCGTGAAACAAATTTCAATGTCCCCTTTGTCGCCCAACAACCGGGTAAGTTCGTTGACGGTTTTGGTTGGAATGATGAATTCGCCCTGGCTGGTTTCGGGAATATCGACTTCCTCATCGACCAAGGCCAGGCGCCGGCCATCAGTCGCCACCAGGGTGATTTTGTGTTCCTTAAGGCTGATGAATATTCCATTGAGGACGTACCTGGATTCGTCGCTGGAAATGGCGAACGACGTCTTGCGCAGCATTCCTCGAAATTTTTCCTGCGAAAGGGTTATTTTCTTGTCGCCCTTGAGAGGCTGGACGGGCGGAAATTCGTCCGCGCTCAGGCCATGAATTTTATAAAACGATGCTCCCGCGCGCACGCTGCAAGCGTTTTTCTCATCCACTTCCAATTCAATTTCCGGACTGGAAAGCTCGCGCACAATGCCAAAAAAACGCTTCACCGGGATGGTGCTCGCCCCTTTTTTCTTCACGTTCGCCTCCACCGAGCACGCCACGCTGACATCCAGGTCAGTGGCGGTGAACTCCAGCTTATTCTCCTCCGCCCTCAGCAGGACGTTGGAAAGAATGGGCAAAGTAGTCCGTGAACTGACGATGTTTTGCACGGACTGCAATCCGTGCATCAACTGATCTTTTGCTACGCTCAGATTCATGCGCGCCTTTAATATACTCTTTCTTTCATTAAAGAAACATTATTAATAAGGGTTGTGGATAACGCAAACAATCTTCGTTGTCAAGCCCGTGACAACGGGTTATGACGGAAAAGCCGCGTGAATAAACCGGCTAATCCCGTCCCGAAAACGCCATAAACCGTAGTTATTAAAGTTCGGCACAGGCAATTCACCACGGTTTCACCCTCCCCTCGCTTGTTTAATCACCGTTTTGAGCGTTCCTTCAACCGCCAGGACTTCTTCCATCGTGGACCCCCGGCCCAGGGAAAATCGAACCAGCGAACTGGCGAGCCGCTTTTCGACCCCCATCGCCAGCATGACGTGCGATGGTTTTAGCGCGCCAGAAGAGCAAGCCGAACCGCTGGAGGCGCAAATTCCCTCCAAATCCAAGCCGGCAAGAAGAGTGGCGCTGTCGCAACCATTAACGGTAAAGGCGACCGTATTGGGGAGCCGATGGGCCACGGACCCGCGAAATTGAACGCCTTCCAACGATTCAAGAAACTGGATCAGATGAGTCGTTAATGCATTCAGATGCTCAACCGGAAAAACGGGAGGATTAAGAAAGTGTTCAACCACATAAGCCAGACCGATGATGGCGGGGAGATTTTCCGTCCCGGCCCGTCCTTCATTCTCATGCGAGCCACCCACCAGAATCGGTTCAGGATGAAACGGGGACTTGATGAAAAGCGCGCCCGCTCCTTTAGGCCCATGCAATTTGTGGGCACAGAAAGAAACCAAATCGGCGTTGAACTGGTGAATGCCGATGAACGATTCCTTGCCGAAGGATTGCAGCGCGTCCGTATGAAAAAGAACGCCTTGCGAACGGCAAATTTCTCCAAACTCAGCCACCGGCTCAATCGCGCCCATCTCGTTATTGGCCGACATGAGTGAAACCAGGATGGTGTCGGACCGGATCGCCTTCTTCAAATCCGCTGGCGAAACCAACCCTTCCGGGCTTACCGGCAAATAAGTAACGTTACAGTTCTCGTGTTTCTCCAAATATTCGAAGCAATGAAGAACGGCGTCGTGTTCGATGGTGGAGGTGATCAAATGGCGGCCTTTATGGCGCATTGAGCGGGCCGTCCCCAAAACAGCCAGGTTATTGCTTTCGGTGCCGCCGCTGGTAAACACCACCTCGCTCGGTTTGCAGCGCCAGACCTTGGCCACCCGTTCGCGCGCGTCGTCCAAAAACGCGCGGGCTTGCCGTCCCACGTGATGGGCGCTGGACGGGTTTCCGAAAATTTCGTCCAAAAACGGCAACATGGCTTGGCGGACATCCGGATCCAGCGGCGTGGTGGCGTTATAATCAAAGTAAATTGTCTTCATGCTTGGCCAAAAAGGCGGCTGGAATTCATAAAGCGGCTGCTATTTCAGGCGACAAAAACAGTTCGCGTCATATCCACTCCCTGATTATAGGCAGGGATGGCCCGGTTGCAAACCGGCATCGTGGGTTTGCGCGCCGTGGACCATTCCCGCGCGGCATGGACCTTTTTCCCGAAGGGTAAGACTCCGTTTTGCCAAAGCTCGACAGAGTCTCGCTCTACCGAGCCTTAAAACTTGACTGGAGAAGTTGCCCAGAGCATCATCTGGGTCATGATTCAACCCGGGCGAGACTTGCGGAAGGTCATCGTGATGACAGTGACGACAGGAAATCCTTCGGGTGCTCTTGATCACCCGGCCGCCTGTGGAAAGAAATGAAAACCGATACACCAATTCGGGTTAGCCTCGTCAGCAGGGTCTTCATTCTTCTGATTAGATTAGTTGATCTGATTCAGGGAAGCATCTTGAAGAACTATGCCGTGTTCTCATTTGTCGTCCGCCACGCTCCGCAAAAGCTTGGCGCCGATGCTTGCTATTACAGGGCTTTCAAAGAATTCCTGATTGCTTGTCATCGCGTTCCTGCCTACAGGGATCTTCTGCGGAAACGTGGTTGGTCCTGCCTATCCTCCGACCCGAAGGAGATTCTCAGGTCCCTTCCTCTCACGGATAAACCGGATTACATCCTGGCTTACAGCACTGAGGAGCGATGCCTCGATGGGAATTTCTTCTCCAAAGGTGTTGTCGTTGATGAATCCTCCGGGGCCACCGGGATTCCCTATAATTGGGTGCGAAGCGAAACCGAGCGCGAAATCGTCAAGAGCCTGATCGGAGTTTACTTGAGGTATTGTTTCGGCGACAAAAAGTTCATCGTGCTGAACATGTTCAGCATGGGAGCTTGGGCGACGGGTTTCAACATGGCGTTGGCGGCCCAATCCTTGGGCGTGGTGAAATCCACGGGTCCTGATGTGGACAAAATCCTCCACACCCTTGAGTTTCTCGGAAGCAAGTACCCCTACATTCTCAACGGTTATCCGCCCTTTCTGAAATACCTCTTCGATGAAGGAGAGCGGAGAGGGTTTAATTGGCAGGCATACACGATCCATGGTCTCGTCGGCGGCGAAGGAATGTCAGAAGGACTGCGCGATTATCTGCTCAAGTACGCCAAGACCGTGTACTCCGGGTATGGCGCTTCGGACTTGGAAATTGGCATGGCCGGGGAGAATCCCTTGACAGTGATGATCCGGAAACTCTGTTTCAAAGATCTGTCCTTGAGAAAAACCATCTTCGGAGACGAACATCGCCTGCCGATGCTCTTTCAGTATAACCCACTGGACCATCTGATCGAAATCATCGACCACGAGGTGGTTGTGACCATCAGCAAGCCTTGGACCCTTTCCCCGCGGATCAGGTATAATATAAAGGACGAAGGCGGCATTCTCACGTTTGACGAGATGAAACAAAAGCTTGGGTTGCATGGCATCCAATTGGAGGAATTGGAACGGGCCTGCGCCTACCCCCGCTGGTATCTGCCGTTTCTCTTTATCTACGGCAGGAAAGACAGCACCGTGTCGGTTATGGGCGCAAACATTTATCCCGAAGACGTGGAAAGCGTCATATATTCCATCCCCATTCTGGCAGGAAATATCAATGGTTTCTCCATCTCGCTGGAAGAAGACGCGGGGGGCAATCCCCGCCCCTGTTTTGAATTTGAATTGTTGGATTTGCGTCCGAAGCTCGAGGTTGAAGCGAAGTTGCGTCAGATATTATCCTCCGAATTAGCGAAACTTAGCCTGGATTACAAGAAGGCCAGGGAAGAATATCCCCAGGCGGTGGAGCCGATCGTGAGGACTTTTGGCCTGCATGAAGGCCCATTCAAAGTGAACCTCAGCCGCATTAAGCGACGTTATGTCAAGAATTGAGAAAGGCAATGAGCGGCGCACCAAATGAGTCCGGCCGCGATACCCGCAAATTCTGTCAACTCTGTCGCAGCCAGTTTTGATATAATGGCACCATGAACACAAAACTTGACCTCTACAAGCTCCACAAGACTGAATATGTGACGCCCCGCAAGCCCGCGCTCGTTCGCATAAAACACGCGCACTATCTCGCCATTGAGGGGCGCTCGAAACAATCGATGAGGGCTACTGCGTGCAAATGCTGCACGTGGGGCCGTATGACAAGGAACATGAAACCGTTACGCTGATGCGCTGCTTCGCTGAAGCCCGAGGGTTGAAGTTGGCCGGTCCACGCCACGAGATTTATCTTTCCGATCCGCGGCGGGCGCCTCCTGAACGCCTGAGAACTATTATTCGCCAGCCTCTCCGCGAAGCTTAGCCCTTTCGTCAACCACTTCGCAAAGTTGACCTCAATAGTGCCACAGGGTAAGCTTTCGACGTGAACAACGACGTGAGCAAATCGAACCGCCTGCAACTTGCTGATTTCAGGTCAGAAGTTTGCAGCGCTTTTGCTTGCCACGAGCATGTCAGTTTAGCCCTTGAGCCGCTTGCCATGGAATGCAGCATCAAATGCCTCGCTCTTGTAAGAAGCGCAAAATCAACTTTTTCTCGACGCATCCGTAGCTCAATTGGATAGAGCTTCTGACTTCGGATCAGAAGGTTGGGGGTTCAAGTCCCTCCGGATGCACCACCTGAATACCTTGTCGGCAATAATTTCCAAATCTTAATCCGATTTTGGAGTTTCGACTTGCTGTGTATTTACACCCATATTACACTTCTTCTTTTGGCTATCCTTATATTTGACGCCTCTATGAAATGACTCGAGAAAGTCCAAGGAATACGAAATCCATATCGCGACGCGATCACGGGGATCTGCCTGCGACGGGTACAGGCACGGGAGCAAAGTACGCACCAGTCGCTCGGGACAGCGAAGAAACCGCAGGCGGTCAAGTCCAGGTCGCCGATGTAGCCGGGGGCGGCCAGCCATGAACCAGGCAGGCCTTTGCCGCCAGTACCGCGAGTTGTTGCTCGACGGCTTGGTTCCTTTTTGGGCGCGCCATGGCGTGGACGCCGAACAGGGGGGCGTGCTTTCCTGCATGACGGAAGAAGGCGCGCCCATCAGCACGGACAAATACATCTGGTCGCAGGCGCGCTGGGTATGGACCTGCTCGGCGCTTTAAAACCGTATCGAGAAACGGCCTGAGTTCCTGGCCTGGGCGCGCTCGACCATAGATTTTCTCCTGCGCCACGGGCGGGATGAGCAGGGGCGCTGGGTTTATCGCACCGCCCGCGAGGGGCAGATGCTCGAAGGGGCCACCAGCATTTATTCCGACTGCTTCGTGGTTTATGGTTTAAGCGAGTATTGCCGGGCCATCCAGGAACCGGAACTGCTTCAGCTTGCGCGCGACATTTTTGCCGGCATCCAGCAGCGGGTCGAGGCTCCCGAATTCAGGGAGACGGCTCCGCAGAAGCTCCCGCCCAACCGCCGCAATCACGGTGTGCCGATGATTTTAACCGAGGTGGCGGGCGAGTTGGCGCGGACCACCGCCGATCGCGCTCATCAGCAGGCGGCGGACGATTACGCCTGCCGGGTGATGAACCATTTCGTGCGGACGGCAAGGCGCTGCCTGCTCGAGTTTCTGGACCGGGAGTATCGCGAGGTGCCGCCGCCTGAGGGGACCTTTGTCATGCCGGGCCATGCCGACTACTCACAAATCATCAGCCTGTTCCTGGCCGCGTATGTGCTCATGTATGCTTTATACCATGGCTGTGCATGTGTACAACCGCGCCGTGAGCGTGAACCAAGTCGCACAGTTTTGGGTGGGCGGTGGATCGCCTGGGCACGCGGCGCGGCATGGCGCTCTTTGTGGGTAGCTGGTCCATTGCCCAGATGTTGCACGGCCTGGCTTGGAACAAATGGTCGCTCGGCGGCTTCAGGTTTTTACTCGGTTTAACCGAGCCGGGCAGTTTCCCTGCCGCCATCAAGGCCGTCGGCGAATGGTTCCCGCCCGGCCAACGCGCAGTCGGGGTCGGGATTTTCAACGCCGGCTCCGCCCTCGGGGCGGCGGTCGCCGCGCCGCTGGCGGCCTCGCTGGGCCTGCGCTACGGGTGGCGAACGGCCTTTGTGGTGACCGGCGCTCTCGGGCTGGTGTGGCTGGTGTGCTGGTGGACTTTTTATCAACCGCCTGAACGGAACCGGTGGTTGCTGAAATGAGATGCCTCGGCAGGTGACTGGCCGGCCACGGCGGCGACGGAGTTCAGCGCTCCGACCCGCTCCGAAGCCGTGGATTGGAAACGCGTGTTGGCAAGCCAGCCTTGCCTCGCGTTGGCGCTGGCGCGGTTCCTGGCCGATCCGGTAATCTTTTTCGTCATCTTTTGGTTGCCGGCGTATTTGCAGAAAGAACGCGGGTGCGATCTGGCGATGATTGGCCGTTACGCCTGGTTGCCTTATGTGGTTGGCGGTTTCGGCTACATACTGGGCGGATGGCTATCAGGTCGGCTGATGCGAGCAGGTTGGAGTCTGCGCCGGGCGCGGATGGCCGCGCTGGCGGCGGGGGCGCTGCTGCTGCCCGTGGCCATCCTGACCCCGCTGGTCCCCAACGCCGGACTGGCCATTGCGGCCATGTGTATCGTGGTGTTTGGTCATGGGATTTGGATTTCGAATCTGTTGACGCTGCCGGCGGACCTCAGGAAATGGGCAAGGCCCGAAAGCTCCAGTGCGGTCCTCCCGCCGGGGTGAAGGGATTTGGATTTTCCTGGAGGCCGAATACCGCTCCCAACCAAGTGGGAGTTCCGGGTTGAACGGTAAAAGCTCCATCTCCAACGCGATGCAACCACCCAGAACTGGCATAATAACCTGCCAGCTTGCTGGATATGCCGTGCCTCTTCAGCCAACCGGAAGTGATAACGGCATTGGCTGGGGCGGTAAAAAGGCGTTGGTTTATCCTTTTGCTCAACGGACTAGCATTACTGGTCATAAACACAATGAAATAAACCACTGGGTTTGGTTTTTATCAAACAAGACCAGCAAGATTGGCTTAATCACAAATAAAATAAACCAAATGCCTTCTGACCTCAATTCTGTATTTCGCCTCCATGCAGCAGCCTGCGGATTTCTTTTGAAAAGAAATCCCGACGGAGCGCCACCGTCTGGAGGCTCCAGTTCGCTCGCGTGACCCGATAAGCTAGTCTCCATCGCCGGTAGCAGCAAGATGTCCGATGGCAAAAAAAAGCCCGACCGAAAGAAAGGCAGCCGCAAAAGCCAGAATTCCCCAAACAGACGGACTGATGCCTGCCTCAAGGACCGCAAGTTTTGGATTAGAGGGCGAATACTGGATCGTAACGCGTCGGCCAGCCGGGTATTTCTGAAGCAGGCTGTTCAATGCCGATTTTGGGCTGGCGAGATAACCAAATGCCAAGCGCTTGCCGACGTATTCAATTTCCGCAACGCGATAGCGATAAACAATGTCAATCGACCAGCTAGTGCCCCCCTCGCTATCTTCCTGTGCTTTCGTGTTCGACGATTCTATGACTCCATCCGATGCGGGCCAGCCGAGTGATTGCAAACCGCGGACAACATTCCTGAGGCTCATGACCAAGAGGCCGAAGCCTACCAGCGCAAAAAAAAAACCAAACGCTGCCATGCCATTCGTATAGCCCGGGGCATTCTATGGGTCAAATGAATTACCGTCTGGATTCCCGTTAGCACGCTTGCGTAGCCCACGCGTTGCACGCACGCAGTCACTACAGAGGCTCGACGTCGAGGCTGTCGGCCGTGCAGGTGTGGTGGCCGTGCGCAAGCACCCTGCCGCGAGCACCATTTCGGCCTGCAAGCTTTAAAGTGAAGCAACTGCCTTTTAAGCAGTCGAACCTGGAGCGTTACCGGGGCGGGCCACTATTTGGGACGTGCCAAGCTGCACCGCCTCCAGCCGGGGACGTTTAGGGTGACATGGCCCTTCAACGTGGTTGCCCGGCCAAAGGCGGTCCAGCAAGTGATGCCGGTACCAGGACCAAGATTCGGCCATGCGAGTCCACCGGCTCCGTGCGTTCCGCTCCGGCAACGGCTGCTGCCAGGCGTCATCCGTCCCCGGCAGGCCGAGGGCCTGAGCCAGCGCCGCCGCGATCCGGGCGTGGCCTTCGGCGTTCGCGTGGAAACGGTCCTCGCTCCAGAGTCGCGGGTCGGAGCCGACCGAGTATGCGGCAAAATCAATGAGACGGGCACCGGTGGAATCAGCAGCCTCGCGGATGGCGTCATTCATGGCCCGGACCCGCGGAGCCAGGAAACGGCCGATCGGCATGACGCCGGTGAGGTCCGGGAGCGTGAAAGTCAACACAACTGCTTTCCCGCCGACAAGCACCCCCATCATGCACCCGAGTTCCGCCCGCAGCTTGCCCGCCTTGAAAGCGGGTTCGAGGATGTCATTCGATCCCGCGAAAACCGTCGCGAGGTCAGGTTTCATGGCGAGCGCTGGTCCAAGCTGCTCCTCGCGGATGTCCCGGGAGCGCTTGCCGCGCACACCCAGGTTGGCGTAGAGCAACCCGACCTGCGCTTGCGCCACGCGCTCGGCCAGACGGTTCGCCCAGCCACGGTAACCGCCCGCCCCATCCGGGTCTTGAAGCCCCTCGGTGGAACTGTCACCAATCGCGACATAGCGTTTGAATCGGAGCGCCATGACGATATTGTACGGGACGGTGCCCGGGCACGTCTAGCACCTCACAAACATTAAACTCAATTTGCATCCGAGCCTAGAAAACAGCCGACTCCGAGTTGAGCAAGATTTGTGTGTCAGCAACCGTCGGCTGGAAGAATGGGGCAAACTCTTGAGCGACGTGCCCACCGCTGGGGCCTCGCAGCCGGCCCCGGCTCGTTTAACTCGCGAAGGCAGCTTGATACAAACGAAACGCCTCAAGGGGCGATTTTATCGCTGACCCACTGACGGGATTGTTGAAAATCGTTTTTCAAAGCGGTGCTGGCTTTCTCGGCGCTGGCTTTGACGCTGTCCCAGGTGGACTCCGTCGCGCTCTTGGCTTCATCCAGTTGCCTGTTCATTACGGCCGCTTGGTCACGCAAAGCTTGGAGTTCCGGTTTGGCCTCCGCCTTGACAGCATCGCTGGAACTTTCGATTTTAGCGGAGAGCGCCTCTAAATCCTTATTAAGGGCGTCCAATTGGCCCTGCATTTGTGCCACGAAGTCAGCTTTTTGCGCGAAGGCGTAGTTCTTTATTTCCTGCGCGTCAGCTTTCGCCTCGGTTTTGACGCTGTCGAGTTGCCGGGATGTGGAGGTATCGTCCGATGGTTTGCAACCCACCGCGAACGACGCGATGGCAAAAAGGGTGATGGCTAACAACGTGTCTCTCATGATGGTGTCTTTCATTGCGCTGTCTTGTGTTGGGACTACCTCCGCTCTCCGTGTTTCTGTTCCTTGTGCTGCGGTCCTCTCCCGCGCGCATTCCGTCCGGAATTGTGAATCGCGGTTCTGTGCCAATCTGGATGACCCCGTTCCCACCCGTGAAAGCGGTTGAGCCGGAATGGATCGCAGACCAGCCAGGCTCCTCCCGGCCCGAGGTACATATAATCGCCGCCCACCACGCCCACAAACTCGACCCCATCCCAGACATAGGAGTCGGGCGCGCCGACCATCACCACCGCCTCGACTGGGGCTACGTTTACCACGGGAGGCGTGAATGACACCTGGCAACCCGTGGCCAGCGCGGCGACGGATGCGAATAAACATACGATTCTGTTATTTTTCATTTTCAGAAGATGTCGAAAAATCGCCACGGACGCTATGGGGTGTTCTTCTTATATGCGTTTAAAGGGCGCAAGTCCCCGGTGTTCACATCCCGGACAGAATCGCCCGGACCCACCAATTCGTTCGCGATCAATCGCCGCGAGCCTTTCGGAATGCAGGCATTCGCGGAGGCTTCTGGGGTAGGGTAACACCCCATAGCATGGAGATGGTGTCCTGCATGATAATAGCCATGTGAGATGCAACATGTTTTCGAAACCTAAAGTCAACCGTTCAAGATGAATCACTAATTATGAAACACAATCGCAACCACGACAATGCCCTTGGGACTCCCGTCCAACTCGTGCCCGTTCGCTTTGAATACAGTCATCCCACGGTCACAACGGTGTGCGTCGCCGGAACTTTCAACCAGTGGCAGCCCGCCACCAAGTCCATGCATCCTGCGGGCAAAGGTCATTGGCTGAAAGAGACGAACCTGGCACCCGGCACCTACGAATACTGCCTGGTGGTGGACGGTCAATGGATGCCCGACCCGCTAGCCAGAGAAACCGTGCCCAACCCGTTTGGCGGAAGAAACTCGGTATTGAAGGTGGCCAGTTCGCCGGAAGCCGCCCATCTGGCCGACGCGGAAAATTTACCACTGAATAACTCAAACAAATAGAAACGACAGAAAAATATGAATACACATACACAAGATATCGGTAATGACCTGGGCACGATCGCCGAAGACGCGCGCGCTTTGATGACCGCCACCGCCGATGTGGCCGGAGAGAAAGTCGCGGAAGCCCGCAAGCGTCTGACCGTCGCGCTGGAACGCGCCAAGGAAATCGCGGGACGTGTCCGCGACAGAGCGGTCGAAGGCGCCAAAGCGGCCGACGAAGCCGTGCATGAGCATCCCTATCAAGCCATAGCCATCGGGGTCGGAGTCGGAGCGCTCGTGGGTTATCTCATCGCCCGCCGGTGCTCCTGCAATCGCAGTTGATTCCGTTATGGAAGAACCCACTGTCAGCCTGCGACAACTTGCCGCGAGCTCGAAAGATCTTGCGCGCCGGCTGTTGACCATCGGGGAAAACCGCCTCGAACTATTGACGGTGGAAGTGCAGGAGGGGCGCGAACGCCTCCTGCAGGCCTTTCTTTTGGCCCTGGGCGTGGCCGCGTTTGGTCTGCTCGCAGGCATGACGTTGACGGCTGCCATCGTGGTTTTGTTCTGGGCTGGCTCACCCGTGGCCGTTCTCCTCACATTAACCGGACTCTATGGCGCAGCCGGAGTTTGGCTTTGCCGCCGACTCACTGGATTGCTGCGTGACTGGGAGTCGTTTTCCGCCTCACTGGACCAACTTCGAAAGGATCGCGCATGTTTGGAAGAAATCCTCGCTTGAAGCCGCTCGAATTGCGGAAACAGCTCTTGCTTGCCGAAAGTGAACTTAACCGCGCCGAGATGGCCGGGAATCTGGCCGGGTTGACGGCGGACGTTTGCATGTTCGCCGACCGCGCCAAATCCTTCACTTCGATCGCTTCATCAGCCGCAGTGCTGGTGGCGGGCTTGGCGGCCTTCCGGCGCGGCAAAGCGGACGCCAATGCAAAACCTTCCTGGCTGCAAACCATTCTTAAAGGCGCGAGCCTGATTTCCACCCTCTGGCTGGCATTCCGCCCGCCAGGTCACCGTCAGCAGTCAATTTAAACAAAGGACTATATTATGGTACGAAGCAGATTTGGCCGGGGAGCGAGCCTCACCGCGCACTCTCCTGGCAACTCGCGCCAAAGGGCCGCTCGACAGGCGGCCTGGCTGCTGGTAGCTGTTGGGGAGAATATGAGCACCGGCACCGCAACCCGAACGCCGGGCGCAACTACATCTTGCGAATAAAGATTAAACGACTCGTGTCCCTTGTTTGCGTTGGAGCGTTGCTCATCATCGCAGCAGCGGGCTATCTGCACTTTTGGCAGAGCAGACCCATTGGAACGGGGGCTGCTGGTCAGCAAGTGCCAATCTCAGTTTTTTCTCGGACCTGGAGTGAAAAGCAGTTTTTATTGATTGGAATTGGCGACAGTGTGACTGCGGGATTTGGCGCCCGGCACGGCTACGCTTATTTTGACCGACTTGTCACAAATTCACCGAAAGATTCCGAAGACATGATCGGGAAGTGTCTTAAAACTACCTTGCCTCATCTCAAATTCACCAATTTGGCGGTTTCGGGGAGCACTTCCAGCGAGCATGTCGCGCATCAACTGCCCAAGCTGCCCAATACCCGTTCAAATGTTGTCGCGCTGGTGGTGATGACCACGGGAGGAAATGACCTTATTCACAACTATGGCCGAACCTCGCCGCGCGACGGAGCGATGTTCGGGGCCACTTGGGATCAGGCCGCACCGTGGGTTACTAATTTCGAGCAGCGCCTTGAAGGAATGATTGACCAGATCAACCGCCACTTTCCTGCCGGTTGCCACATTTTCCTGGCGAATATTTTTGATCCAACTGACGGCGTGGGCGATATCGAACACGCGGGACTGCCCGCTTGGAAGGACGGAGCAAAGATTGTGGCCGCTTACAACGACGTGATTGGCCGGTGTGCTGCAAGGCACTCGTTCGTGCATCTGGTGGATATTCATGGGGCTTTCTTGGGGCACGGAATTCATTGCACGCAGTTTTGGTCAGCGCACTACGATGCCAAGGATCCGCATTATTGGTATTACGCGAATTTGGAAGACCCCAATGAGCGAGGCTATGATGCGATTCGCAGATTGTTCCTTCTTGAATTTGCACGGACTGCGGACCAGCTCCGTTAAGGTGTAATTTCCAAACGCGGATGATCCCAACCACAATTGTCATGCGTCAGTCGCAGCTTACTTGGCGGCGGTGGATTTGAGCGCCTCCAACTCCTCCCAGCGGGCGTAAAGCAGCGGCAGCTTCTCTTTGGCCTCGGCCAGTTGTGCCAGCAGTTCGTTGGTTTGGGTGGCGTGGGTGCGATGAAAATCAGGCGACACAAATAATCCTTCTATCCGCGCAATCTCCTCCTCCAGGGCAAGAATCTGCGGCTCGATGCCTTCCAATTCACGCGTTTCCTTGAAGGAGAGCTTGCCCGGTTTGGCTGGCCTAGGCGCGGTTTCGGCGCGGCCAGATGATTTCACGACTGCCCTTATCGACGTTGTGTCCGGTGCCCAACGCGCGGCCTTGTCCTCCGTCAGCCGCTTTTTCTCCAGGTAATAATCGTAATTCCCGGCGCTGTGCCGGATCGCGCCGTCTTCGAATGCCAGTATGTCCGTGCAAACGCGGTTGAGGAAATAACGGTCGTGGCTTACGACGCATACCACGCCCGGGAAGGCTCTCAACGCCTCCTCCAGCACGCGCAAGGTCGGCAAATCCAGATCGTTTGTTGGCTCGTCCAGGATGAGAAAGTTGCCGCCGCTCTTTAAAATGCGCGCCAGCAGGAGCCGGCTCCGTTCGCCGCCGGATAGATGTTTCACCTGCGTCGTGATGCGTTCATCGGCGAAGAGAAACCGCTTGAGGTAGCTGCGCAACGAAATCTTGGCCTCGCCCCATTGCACCCACTCCGTGCCATCGGCGGCCTCGTCCAAAACGGTGTTTTCGTCGTTCAACTGCAACCGCCCCTGGTCCACGTAGTTGAATTTGGTGAGCTGGCCCGTCTTGACCGTGCCATCGGTCGGCGCGAATTGCCCGACGATGATTTTGAGCAGCGTCGTCTTGCCGGCGCCGTTTCTGCCGCAGATGCCGACGCGCCGTCCATTTTCAAACTCGAAGTTGAAGCCGTTGAACAGCGTCCGCCCTTCGATTTCCACGCCGAGGTTCGTTAATTCCACCACCCGGTTGCCCAGCGGTGGCGGCGGCGGAATGACCAATTCCATGTCCTCCTCGACGGCCGATCCCTCCTGCGCGGCCGTATCGTAGTAACGCTCGAAACGGTTCTTTTGTTTGCTGCGTTGCGCGCGCGGACCCTGGCGCACCCAGGCCAGTTCCTTTTTCAAGAACATCTGGCGCTTGTGCTCGATGGTTGCGTCCGCCGCCTGGCGCTCGGCCTTGTCCAGGAGGTAATCCGTGTAGTTGCCGGCGTGGCCGAAAAACTTTCCTTCGCACAACTCCACGATGCGGTTGGCCACCCGGTCCAGGAAATAGCGGTCGTGCGTGACGACGAGAAACGCGCCGCGGAAGCTTTCCAGAAAACCCGCCACCCATTCGATGGACTCGGGATCCAGATGGTTGGTCGGCTCGTCCAGCATGAGCAGTTCGGGCTGCGACACAATGGCCCGGGCCAGCGCCACGCGCCGTTGCTCGCCGCCGGACAGGGAATCGATCCGCCGTTCACCCGGCGGGCAATTGAGGTGCGACATCGCCGTTTCAACCCGTTGATCCAGGGTCCAGCCCTCGAGCGCCTGAATGCGGCGTTCCAGTTCCTCATGCCGTTTCGAGGCGGCGGGCAGGGATTCAAATTCCGCGATCAAATCCAGCGTGCGCCACGCCCCCCGGCGAACATTGCCACGCACGTCCAGCGACGCCTCCAGCGTGAAATCCTGCGGCAAATAACTCACCACCAATTCGCGCCTAGCCGTGACATCGCCGCCGTCGGGGGCTTGCAGGCCGGCGAGTATTCTCAGGAACGTCGTCTTGCCGCACCCGTTGCGTCCGACCAATCCGATGCGGTCGCCCTCGTCCAGGCCCAGCGTCGGCGCCGTCCAGGATCGTCCGCTCGTTGTAGCGGACGACCAAATCGGTGGCGGCGAGAATGGTGGACATACCAGCCTGATGAGTAACCGAATGCCCGCGCCAAGTCGAGCAAGCTTAAAGAGGCCGTTGCTCACGCCTGGAGATGGGCCAATGTGAACGGGTCCGTGCAAGTCCCGTCCCCTCCGGACGTTTCCGAAAAAACCAACATTGAATAATTTTAATTGCTGTCCCATCTAAAGATGGTATAGTGCAGTCGTGAGGCGCTCACGCGCCTGTGTTCTTTGACATTTTGCGGACCTCAAAATCGCCAAGGCGAAAAAGCGGGAAGCACGGTTGCGGACGCCGTTCATAATTACGCGGCAAGTCCAAAAGCGGCAAATTTTGCCGGTCAAACCCAGTCGCACCAGTCAAACCCAGTCGCACCAGTCAAGCCCAGTCGCACCAGTCAAGCCCAGTCGCACCGGTCAAGCCCAGTCGCACCGGTCAAGCCCAGTCGCACCGGTCAAGCCCAGTCGCACCAGTCAAACCCAGTCGCACCAGTCAAACCCAGTCGCGGGCGCGGGCGCAGGCGCGATGGCGCCGTAACTCAGACCCTCGAATGGGGCGGATCGTCCCCGGTCGGCTGAAATTAGTTTCGCAGTTTCATCGCCTTGGGCCGGTTTCCGTATTATGCTGTTTCGTTGATGAAAGATTTACATAATGCCAAAATTATTTTCTGAACTGGGCTTATCGCCCGAATTGTTGAAGGCCATCGACCAGCTTGGTTTCGAGCAGGCCGCTCCCATCCAGGCGGAAGCCATCCCTCTCCTGATGCAGGGCAGGGACGTCGTCGGCCAGTCGCAAACGGGGTCGGGCAAGACGGCGGCGTTCGCCGCGCCAGCCATCGAGAAGATCGATGTGGCTCTGCGCGCGACCCAGGTGCTCATCCTTTGTCCCACGCGTGAACTGGCCATTCAGGTTTCCGAGGAGGTGCATAAACTGGCGCTGTTCAAACGCGGCCTCCACTCCCTGCCCGTTTACGGCGGCCAATCCTATGACCGCCAACTGGCCGGTCTCCGCCAGGGCGCGCACATCGTCATCGGCACGCCGGGCCGCGTCATGGATCACATGCGCCGCGGCACCCTCAAACTTGCCGCCATCAAGATGGTCATCCTTGATGAAGTGGACGTCATGCTCAACATGGGCTTCCGCGACGACATCGAGCTTATCCTGCAATCCACGCCCAAGGAGCGGCAAACCGCTTTCTTCTCCGCCACCATTCCACGGCCCATCCAGCAGTTGATCGAGAAATACTCGCGCGACCCGCAGCAGGTGCGCATGGAGCAAAAGGCCCTCACCGTCCCAACGGTCGAACAGGTTTATTACGAGGTGGATCGGCGCTTCAAAATTGATTTGCTCACCCGCCTTATCGACATCCACGACCTGAAGCTCGGCATCATCTTCTGCAACACCAAACGCATGGTCGATGATCTGGTCGATCAGCTCAACGCCCAAGGCTATTCCGCCGACCGCCTCCACGGCGACATGACCCAGTTGATGCGCGACCGCGTCATGAACAAATTCCGCAAATCCGGCCTAGAGTTTCTCGTCGCCACCGATGTCGCCGCGCGCGGCATCGACGTGGACGACGTCGAAGTCGTTTTCAACTACGACCTGCCCTATGATGGCGAGGATTATGTCCATCGCATCGGGCGAACCGGCCGCAAGGGCCGCGCCGGCCGGGCCATCTCCTTCGCTTCCGGGAGGGAAGTTTTCCAGATTCGCAACATCGAGCGCTACACCAACATGCGCATCCAGCGCGGCCAGCCACCTACCGCCAATGAAGTGGAGGAAGCGCGCACCCTGGTCTTTCTCGATAAACTTCGCGCCACCCTCAAGGGCGGCAAATACAAGCGCCACGACCGCCTCATCGAACGACTGCTGGAAGAAGGCTTTGCCTCCACCGACATCGTCTCCGCGCTGATCCATCAATTGCAGGGCCACGAGGACGCGCCTGCCAAGCCCGCCGCGCGACGCCCGTCCGAATTTCCGCCGCCCGCCTCCGATCGCCCATCGCGGCCGTTTCGCGCTGAAGAACGGCCCGCCCGGCTGCAACACGCTCCAGACCGCCGGGATGTCCGGCCCTCCGCCCCGCCGCCGCCGCGAATCGAACGGATCGAACGCCCGCCCCGCCCCGAGCATCGCCCGCCGCCGGCGCCAGCGCCGGTTCCAGCGCGCGCTCCAATTGCCCCCGTCGTGGTGGCGAAGCCTCCGGTGCATTCCGCGCCTAAACTGCCGCCGCGGGAAATGCTCCGCTCTTCCATGACCATTGTATCGAGCAAGCCCGTCGCGGCAAAGCCTGCCGTAGCGAAGCCCGCCGCCAAGCCCAAAGAAAGGCTTCAGACGGAGTCCTTTCAGAAACGATTATGGATGAACATCGGCAACGAAATGGGAATTGTCCCAATCGATATAGTCAACACCGTTGCTGGAGAAACCGGTCTTCCCGGCAACGTCGTCGGCACGGTGGATATCCGTGAGCGGCATCTATTTGTGAACGTTGCGGCCGAGCATGCCAACAGCATCATCGCCAAGCTCAACCGCACTCAGATCAAAGGGCACAAGATCAAAGTGAAGGCGGCGTAAGCACGAGGATCATCCATGACACGCCGAAGCGGTCAACGACCATGCCAAAGCGCGGCGAAAAGAAGGTCTTGGCCAATGGCATTTGCACCTGGCCCCCCTCGGCCAAGGCGGCGAACAATCGCTCCGCCACGGCTTCGGTGGGCGCCGTGAGCGACAGCGAGAAGCCTTGAAAACTCGGCTTTCCGGTGCAATGTCCGTCGGACGCCATCACCGTGGTTCCACCGATGCGCATGCTCGCGTGCATGATCTTGTTTTCGGAACCAGGCGCGGTGCAACCGGGCTTGGGCGGTTCGGGACTGTCCTTGAAGCGCATCAACATGGTCACCTCCGCGCCGAGGGCGCGGCGGTAGAATTCGATCGCCTCTTCACAGCGACCGTCGAAGTTCAAGTAAGTTTGAACAATGGGATTAACTTGTGTCGTGCTCATAATAACATTTTCCTTCGTTTTCCGCGGGTTCCCGGTGTCTTCGCCGTTTGCCGACCATAAACAATCGCATGGCTGTGCGCTTCGTTCAAGGTCTCGAAGAAGAGGTGATGAGGTATTTTCCGGCTCAAGCCGAACGCCCTCGTGCCGATATGACAGGAATGGCAAGATGCTGGATTTTCACCCTGTTTCTCTCGTTGCTCTCCGGATGCGGCGGCAAGACTGGGCGCATGGAGCAACCCGAGGACCCGCAGGGCCGCTATCACGACCAAATCGCGGTGGCGAAGCGGTTACTGGAACAAAAGGAGAATTGGGCCGAGCGGGCCGAGTGGGAGGTTCTGAAATCCGGGGACGGTTGGGAGGTCATCGCCTGGCGGGTGGAGCATTCCGAGCGCAAGGGATCAGACCGATACCTGCCCTGGGGCTTTTCGGTCATTGAACTGGATCGGCGCATGATGGCCGTCGATTATCACAGTCAGGGATGACGGGCTGGCGCCTGCCTGCGCCCGCCGCCGAACTGGAACTGGAAAATTCGCAAATAAATCGCTTGCCAAGACCCCAAACTTTGCTAGAATAGCCGATGCTTTAGGGTAAAACCGAGGATGGGCACGCTTTTAACGGATCGGCTCGGCTTTATCGAAATGTGGTTGTAGAACTTGACGACAGCAATGTGGGCTGTTAATTTGAAACCGCGGTTTTTGTCTTGGTGTCCTTCCACTCGGAGGGTTTGAGCCACTCTTGCCATGCAACCGGGGAGTTTGTCCAAACAACTGAAATGAAAACCTTGAAAACCGTGGCGGCTATTTGTCTTCCAGTCGCCAAAATGGCGGCATTAATCCTTTTCCTGGCAGGTTTCCGAACTCAAGCGGCTTCCATCACCTGGACCAACACCGCCAGCGGCGGATGGGACACGGCCGCCAACTGGGACTCCAACAGCGTGCCCGGCGCCAGTGATACGGCTATCATCACCAATACTGGAGTTACCGTATCCCTCAACAGCAGCACCTCCGTCGGCGGGATCATCCTCGGCGACAGCGGCACGGGCACGGCCGCCCTCTCCCTTGCTGGCAAGACCCTCGGGTTGAATGGGCCGCTGACCATCTACTCCAGCGGTTCCTTCACCGTGGACAGCGGCGAACTGAACGGCATCACCAACGCGGTCTTGAGCGGATCCATGGGTTGGACGGCCGGCTATTTCGGCTGGGACTTTGACCATCTCCGCCAACGGCGCGCTCACCGTGGCCGGCAACGGCTTGGTCAATAATATGCCCGCCTGCACCGTGACCAACTACGGCTCGGTGGTCTGGGTCAGCGGGACCATCCAGGGCGGCAACGGCGCCGCTATTTACAATTACGGTTTGTGGGATGCCCGGAGCGACCAGAACTTCACCGATGCCTTTGGCGGCGTCACGACCTTTAACAACCTTGGCGCCTTCCGCAAATCGGTCGGTACCGCCACCAATTTTACCATCTTTGCGGGCGGCGTGGCCTTCAATCAGCTCGCCGGGGTGCTGGACGTGCAGCAAGGGAGTTTGGTCTTGCAATACGCCGGCAGTTTTAGCGGCGGCTACGTCACCACCAACTCCACCGGCATCACCTACCTTAACGCTGGCAGCTTCACCATCAATGGCGCCGTGACCAGCAGCAACACGTGGCAGTACGGCGGCAATTTGGTCGGGAACAATGTCCTCAACGGCGCCCTGACCTGGGTGTCGGGCAATTGGAACAGCGCCTCCTCCGTGACCATCGCTTCCAACGCCGTGCTTTTCGTGGCCGGCGGCACCGGCGCCAACGACATGGCCGGCACGGTGGTGACCAACAACGGCACCGTGGCCTGGGTCAGCGGTTCGATTCGCGGCGGCAACACGCTTATTTACAATTACGGGTTGTGGGATGCCCAAAGCGATCAGAACTTGACCGACTTCTATGGCGGCAGTGGCGTCGTCTTCAACAACTTCGGCGCCTTCCGCAAATCGGCGGGGGCTTCCGCCGGCTATACCATCTTTCAGGGCGGAGTTACCTTCAATCAGGCCGGCGGCGTTCTGGATGTCCAGAATTGGAATCTGGGGTTGAATGGCGGCGGCAGCTTTACCGGCGGCTACGTCACCACCAACACTACCGGAAAGACGTTTCTCGACCTCGCCAACTTCACTATCAACGGATCGGTCATGAGCAGTAACGTGGTGCAGATTTCCGGCAATCTGGCTGGCGTGAATGTCATCCAGGGCGCTTTGACTTGGATCGGTGGGAGTTGGACGAATGCGACCGTGACCATCGCCAGCAACGGCATGGTCATCATGGCCGGCGCCGCAAGTGCCAATAGCATGCCCGCCTGCACCTTGACCAACTACGGCACTGTGGCGTGGTCCAGCGGCGCCATTCAGGGTGGCAACGGCACCACTGTTTACAATTACGGTCTGTGGGACGCGCAATGCGACGCGAATTTCAACAACGCCTTCGGCGGCGTCAACACGGCCTTCAATAACTTTGGCACCTTCCGCAAATCGGTGGGAGCAGCCACCAATTTTACCATCTTCGTCGGCGGCGCGGCCTTCAATCAGAGCGCCGGCGTGCTGGACGTGCAGAATGGAAAGTTCGTGTTGCAATCCGCCAGCAGTTTTACCGGCGGTTACGTCACCACCAACTCCACCGGCGCCACCTACCTCAACGCCGGCGGCTTCACCATCAACGGAACCGTCACCAGCAGCAACGTGTACGAGTTCGGCGGCGGCCTGGTCGGCGCCAATGTCCTCAACGGCTCTCTGACCTGGGTCTCGGGCAACTGGAACACCGCCTCCTCCGTGACCATCGCTCCCAACGCCGTCCTTATCGTGGCCGGCGCCGCCGGCTCCGTCGACATGGCCGGCACGGTGGTAACCAACAATGGCACGGTGGCGTGGGCCAGCGGCCTCATTCGCGGCGGCAACGGCACCACTATTTACAATTACGGTCTGTGGGATGCGCAAAGCGATCAGAGTTTCAACGACGCCTATGGCGGCGGCACCACCTTCAACAACTTTGGCACGTTCCGCAAATCGGGCGGAGCGAGCGAGTATGACACTGCCACTTTTTTCCTCATTGGCGTCGCCTTCAACCAGCTCGCGGGCATGATCGACGTGCAGAACGGCACCAATGGATTGGAGTTGGCGCTCACCGGCGGCGGCAACTTCACCGGCGGTTACATTACCACCAACCAATTCGGCCTGACCTATTTGATCTCCTCCAATTACAACATCAACGGCACCGTGACCGGCACCAACACCTGGCAGGCCAATCTGGGCAGTCTGGTCGGGACCAATGTCATCAATGGCGCTTTGACCTGGGTGTCGGGCAACTGGAATAACACGGTCGTCACCCTGGCCAGCAACAGCCAGTTAATCATCAATAACCACAATAATCAGGGCAATCACCATATCTCCAACTGCATCTTCACCAACAACGGCACCGTCACTTGGAGCCAGGATGCGCTGTCGGCCGGCAACGGCACGGTCATTTACAATAACGGGTTGTGGATCGCCCAGGACGACCAGATCCTGAACAATTTTTCCGGCGGCGCCGGCACCGTTTTCAACAACCTCGGCGCCTTTCGCAAAACCGGTTCCAGCGGAGGCAGCACTCGCTTTCAAAGCCCTGCTTACTTCAATAACCTGGGCACCTTGGACTCGCAGCTTGGCAGCATCAGTTTGGAAGGCCCCTACAGCCTGACTAATGGCACCCTCAATTTTGGCATCAACAGCCTGACCAGTTACGGCACCATCGTCCTCTTTGGCACCGCCGCTTTGACTGGCACGTTCAGCGCCAGCCTGAACAACGGCTTCCAGCCCGTCTCCGGCAATTCCTTCACCAATCTTTACTACAGCTCTTACACCGGCGGCTTTACCGGCGCCTCTCTGCCCTCGGTGCCCTACACCCAAACTTGGATCACCAATTACCGTCCCGGCTTTTTTGTGTTCAGCCTCGCGGGTTCCTTCCCCGTTTTCACCGCTCCCGCCACCAACTTGTTTGTCGTCAATGAACTGGCCACCCTCGCCGTCACCAACACCGCCACCGAGCCTGCTTCGCCGCCGCAAATCCTGACTTACAGCCTGGCATCCGGAGTCAACGGCATCGCCCTCGATCCCGTTACGGGCGTGCTCACCTGGACGCCGCAACAGACCAACAGCCCTTCCACCAACACTATCACGGTCACCGTCACCGACAACGGCACCCCCCCATTGAGCGCCACCAATACCTACACCGTTATTGTCAAAGAAGTGAACGTGCCGCCATCTCTCCCGTCTATTCCCACCCAGACCGTCAATGAACTTGCCTTGCTCTCCGTGACCAACACCGCGACCAACGCCAACATCCATTCCACCGTTACAGGATACGCCTTGGTCAACCCGCCCTCCGGCATGAGCATTGACCTCAACGGCATCATCACTTGGACGCCGCAACAAACCAACAGCCCGAGCACCAACACCATCACGGCCATCGCCACCAACAGCAACCCGTATGACGTGCTCAATCCGAGTTTGACCAGCACCAACCAGTTCACCGTGATCGTCAACGAGGTCAACATCGCCCCGACGCTGCCCACGATTCCCCCTCAAACCGTCAACGAACTCACCTTGCTCTCCGTGACCAACACCGCGACCAACGCCAACATCCATTCCACCATTACAGGATACGCCTTGGTCAGCCCGCCTTCCGGCATGAGCATTGACATCAACGGCATCATCACTTGGACGCCGCAACAAACCAACAGCCCGAGCACCAACACCATCACGGCCATCGCCACCAACAGCAACCCCTATGATGTGCTCAATCCGAGTTTGACCAGCACCAACCAGTTCACCGTCATCGTCAACGAGGTCAATATCGCTCCCAGCCTGCCCACTATTCTCACCCAGGCCGTCAATGAACTTACCTTGCTCTCCGTGACCAACACCGCGACCAACGCCAACATCCACTCCACCATTACAGGATACGCCTTGGTCAGCCCGCCTTCCGGCATGAGCATTGACATCAACGGCATCATCACTTGGACGCCGCAACAAACCAACAGCCCGAGCACCAACACCATCACGGCCATCGCCACCAACAGCAATCCCTATGATGTGCTCAATCCGAGTTTGACCAGCACCAACCAGTTCACCGTCATCGTCAACGAGGTCAACATCGCCCCCACCCTGCCCACGATTCCCATCCAGACCGTCAATGAACTTACCTTGCTGACCGTGACCAACACCGCGACCAACGCCAACATCCATTCCACCATTACGGGATACGCCTTGGTCAGCCCGCCTTCCGGCATGAGCATTGACATCAACGGCATCATCACTTGGACGCCGCAACAAACCAACAGCCCTAGCACCAACACCATCACGGCCATCGCCACCAACAGCAACCCCTATGATGTGCTCAATCCGAGTTTGACCAGCACCAACCAGTTCACCGTGATTGTCAACGAAGTCAACGTCGCTCCGACGCTGCCCACGATTTCCACCCAGACCATCACCTTGCTCCAGCCGTTCTCCATTACCAACACGGCGACCGAGACCAACATCCACTCCGTCACCGCCGGTTATCTGCTGCTGGTCTCGCCAGCCGGAGCCGCCATCGACACCAACGGCGTCATCACTTGGACCGCGCAGAACCAGCCCTTCGCCTCCAACCTCTTCACCACGGTAGTGTCGAACAGCAACCCCTACGATCTGGTCAACCCGCAACTAAGTTCGACCAACAGCTTCAGCGTTCTGGTGACGCCCAGCACCGCTGCCGCCGGCATCACCTTGCTTCAGCCGGGCGGAAATAATCTGACCTTGAGCTGGCCGCCGGATCACACCGGCTGGCGCCTCGAAGTCCAGACCAACTCGCTCGGCTCCAACTGGACGACATGGCCCGGTTCCTCCGCCACCAACCAGGTGATCATACCAATCCAGCAAACCAACGCTGCGATGTATTTCCTCCTGGTCTATCCGTAGCAACGCCGTCGGTATAATTCCTTGTCTGGTAGGGCAGAGCTGCCGCTCTGCCGTGACATTGTAATTTTTCCATCAATTCCCTGTTGACATACTGTATATATCGTATATACTCAGCATTGAATTTGATGCAGCACGAACGCCAACAGTTCATTCTGGGACCGATCTCCCCCGCCGCCGGCGGCACGCTCTACCAACAAATCGTGGACCGCCTCAAACGCGAGGTCAGCGAGGGCCGCCTCCAACCCGGCGCGGCCCTGCCCTCCTTCCGCCAACTCGCCGAGGAATTGCTCGTCAGCGTCATCACCGTCAAGCGCGCCTACGAGGAACTGGAGCGCGAAGGCATCATCTTCCGCCGCCAGGGCCTTGGCACCTTTGTGGCCGAACAGGGCCGGGACCGCAGCCGCGAGAACAAACTCGCCGCCGCCAAAGATTTGCTCCGTGAAGCTTTCCGCGAAGCCGCCGAAGCCGGCTTGAAACCAGCCGAAATCCAACACCTCGCCCGTGAAATCCTGAACGAGAAAAAATAATATGCACAACGCCATCGAAATCCGTGGACTCGTCAAAAAATTCCCCCGCTTCCAACTCGGCCCGCTCGATCTTACCGTGCCGCAGGGCGTTATTTACGGCCTGATCGGCCCCAATAGCGCCGGCAAAACCACCACCCTGGACCTCATTCTCGGTTTGGGCGACCCCGACGCGGGCGTCATCAAGGTGCTCGGCCTCGATCATCGCCGCGACGAGGTGGCCGTTAAGCGCCAGACCGCCTACGCCAGCCCGGACGCCAGTTTCCGCGCCTGGGGCAACGGACGGAAACTCATCCAGTTTGTGCGCGGCTTTTATCCAACGTGGGACGACACCTATTGTGAAAAACTGCTCGCCGATCTCCACGTCAATCCCGACGAAAAGATAACGGCCCTTTCCACCGGCAGCCGCGTCAAGCTGGGCGTCATCGTTGCGCTGGCGTGGCATCCCAAGGTTGTCATTCTTGACGAACCGGCGGCGGGATTGGACGCGATCTCCAAGCAGCAGGTCTTTGCTGAATTGCTCGCCGTCGTGCGGGACGAAGATCGCACCGTTGTTATTTCCTCGCACGGATTAACCGACTTGGAGCGCTTTGCGGATCACATCGGAATGATCAAGAACGGCCAACTGCTCCTGGAAGGGCCGACATCCAGCATCGTGGAGCGGTTCAAGCTGGTGGATTTTGTCTCCGAAAATGACGCCGCCTTTGTCCATGCCGACGGCATTTTTGTACGGCGGCACGAAGGCGGCCGCTGGCAAGCGATGGTGGACATGGAGAAAAACACAATGGAATCGCTAACCTCGCGCGGCGTCCGGCAAGTTTCAGCGACGTCGATGACGCTGGAGGACATCTTCGTGACCCTGGCCCGGGATTAAACCTATGAAACTGCTTCTGGTTGACTTTATGCGGCGGTGGTGGGGGCTTTATCTGCTTATCTTTCTGGCCGCCGGTCTAGCGGATGCGCTTATGATGAGCGGCCTGCCCCATTCGCGAGGAGGATTCCTGATGGTTGGCTTTTTTGCCATCCCCTGGTGGTTCGATCTGGCGCGCGGTTTCGCCAGCGTGACGACGACATTGCCCCTTTCTCGCAAGGCTCTCGGTTTACACTCCTTCTTCCTTGCGGTCTGTCTGCCGGTGATCCTGCTACTGTCTGGCATTGTCGTCGCACAAGTTTTTAGCGCCGCCATCGTCTTCTCGTGGACGGATTTCGTATTCGTAACACTCGGCGCGTTGCTGATGGCGGCGGCGAGTTGCGTGTGTTTTTCTGTTTTCGCGGCATCGAGCACGGAAAATAGCATGGTCTTGGGCACGATCTGGGCGATTTACCTCTCTGCATTTATTGGCAGCATGGCTTATCACAAAGTGGAAAACTTGGCTCGAAGTTCTTGGATATGCCTCGGTTTCGTCGCTCTGGGGCTGCCTGTAATCGCACGGGCATTTGTTGGCTCGGAAAAACTGATGATCACTTGCGCTCGGAATCGACCAGGCAGCCCGTCAAATTCCCGCAAGGCAGTTCGGTCGGCAACAATCTCTGCCTTTCATCTTTCCGGTCCTTTCGGTTTGGTCGTCGAAAGATTCCGAGGGGGATTTGTGGTAGCTTTGATTTTCGCGCTGTTCATTGTCGTTGGCAAATGGAAGCCTGCAGCGGAACTCACCACTTGGATGGGACTTTTCATATTCGCTGGGTTTTGTCCATGGCGGAGCGGATTACGGCTGCTTCGGACGCTGCCTCTTTCGACCAATCAGTTTGCGCTATGGCTGCTTCTGGAACCTCTCTGTTTTCTGGCTGCTCTTTTTCTTGTGCTTGTGGCCGTTCCAGTCATTGTGCCGTGGGGTATTTCCCCATCTCGCGTCGCGTCTCTGCTGATCCTCGTGGCCGGTGCAGGCTCCTTGGTGAATGGTTTCATGGTTGGATTTGGATTGGCCGGCGGTTACATCAGCATGGTCCTTTTTATGTTGTTTTTCGTCGCTGCGTCGAGTGCGGTGCCCAAAACGGGCCTTCCTGCCATTATCGGCTGGCTGTTTGGATTGGCTCTGTTTTGCCTCGGCTTTTTTCTCATGAAGCACTGGCTCCGTTCCAGCGCCAGTTACCAGCCGCGCAAAGCTACGATACTCTCTTAAACGTCACGTTTGGACAGAGTTTCGCCCTGCCGACTTTTGGGGTCGCACAATCACCATGATGCGCAAAACCTTGAATTTCAACCACGCCTTGGCTTTAATATGCCTCGTTGAATTCGTGCCGCGCAGTCTTTTTTGACCGGGATGGGACGCTGATCCAGGAGCGGGAGTATTTGTCTGATCCGGAGAACGTCGCGCTCTTCGCGGGCGCGGCGGAGGCCTTGCTCTCCCTGCAATCAACCGGGTTCAAATTATTCGTCGTTTCCAATCAATCGGGCGTGGGCCGGGGTTTCTTCACCATGCGGGATGTCCAACGCGTCAACGACCGCATGGTCCAATGCTTTGCCCAAAACGGCGTCCGTTTTGAAAAAATCTATACCGCCCCGGAAGCCCCCGGCCAGCCCAGCCGCGGACGCAAGCCTTCACCTCAATTTCTCTTGGACGCCCGCGAAGAATTCGGCCTCAACCTCCACGCCAGTTTCGTCGTTGGCGACAAGTTGAGCGATTTGGAATGCGGCTGGAACGCGGGCGTGAAAAAATGCATTTTGGTCCGCACCGGCTACGGCCGGAAACTTGAACAGGAACAACCCGGCCCGCTGGCCGCCGCCGTCATCGCGGATGACGTGCCCGCCGCCGCGGCCTGGATTCTGGGAGCAGCATGAAATTGAAAATCTCAAGATCGCGCGTGCGCCAATTACTCGCGTCCGCCGCCCGCGCGCGCGTGTTGGTGCTGGGCGACGTGATGCTGGACAAATTTGTCCGGGGACGCGTCGAGCGTATCTCTCCCGAGGCCCCGGTGCCGGTGATTAACTTTGAGAGCGAAAGCCTTGTGCCAGGCGGCGCGGGCAACGTCGCCCGCAACGTGGCTGGTTTGAACGCGGCCACCGCCTTGTTGAGCGTGGTGGGCGATGATGACACCGCGCGCCAATTGATGGAAGTCCTCAGCCAGGACCGCATCGGTTGCGCGGGTTTGCTGCCCTGCCACGACAGGCTCACCAGCATCAAGACGCGCATCATCGCGCATCGGCAGCAGGTCGTGCGCGTGGATCGGGAAAGCCGCCAGGATATCGATGACACGACGACGAAGCGGTTGTTGACGGAATTGGAACAGGGTCTGGCCACGGCGGACGCGGTTATTCTGGGAGATTACGCCAAGGGCGTTGTGACCCAGCGGTTGCTGGATGCCGCAAAAAAGATGTGCCGCGCGCGGGGCGTCTGGTTGAGCGTGGATCCCAAACCCGCTCACCACCTTGATCTATCCGGCGTATCCCTGCTGACTCCCAATCGTAAGGAGGCGTTTGAACTGGCTGGCATGACTGATGGATTCCACGTTACGCCTCCCCTCGAAGACGCGTCGCTGCTGGCCGTTGCCGACCAATTGCTTTCCGCGTTTGCGCCGGCAATCCTATTGATAACGCTGGGCGAGCACGGCCAGCTTCTTTGCCGTCGCGGCCACCGGCCTTTTCACATCCCTTCCGTGGCGCGGGAAGTTTTTGATGTTTCGGGGGCGGGCGACACCGTTATCGCGTCGTTTACATTGGCGATTGCGGCCGGAGCCTCGCCGGTGGAGGCGGCGATTTTTTCCAACCACGCCGCCGGCATTGTCGTTGGCAAACTGGGCACCGCCACCGTCCGGCCTGAAGAACTGCTGGCCAGCTTTCACCCGTGAAAAACCACCCATGAAAATCGCCGGCCTCATCCCCGCCCGCTACGGTTCCTCCCGTTTTCCCGGCAAACCGCTGGCCTTGATCGCCGGCAAGCCGCTCCTCCAACACGTCGTCGAGCGCTGCCAGAAGGCCAAGTCCTTGAGCGAAATCATCGTGGCCACCGACGACACTCGCATCTGGGAGGTGGCGCAGGGTTTTTGCCGCGCGGAAATGACCGCCCCCAACCATCCCAGCGGCACCGACCGCATTGCCGAAGTGGCTCGCAACTGCCGTTTTGACGCCATCGTCAACATCCAGGGCGACGAACCTCTGATCGACCCCCGCGTCATCGACGCCGTGGCCGGCGCCTTGTCCAGCCAGGAAATGTCCACTGCCGCCACGCTTATCCAGCAGGAGGCGGAGTTGGAGAATCCGAACATCGTAAAAGTCGTTGTTAATTCCGCTGGCCATGCCTTATACTTCTCCCGGCGAACCATCCCGTTTGTCCGCGACGCCGTCACGGGCGCAGAGCAACTGGCGGCGTTTCCGTTTTTGAAGCACGTGGGCATTTACGGGTATCGCCTCCAGACGCTGTTGCGCCTGGTGCGGTTTCCGGTCTCTCCGTTGGAAAAAGCGGAGAAACTGGAGCAGTTGCGCGCTCTGGAAAACGGCATTGCCATCGCGGTGGTCAAGGTCAGCTACGACAGCGTGGGCGTGGATGTTCCGGCGGATGTTAAACGCGTCGAGTGGCTGCTCAAGAAAAGCCGCGGCTAAGGTCCATTCATGAAATTTATATTTGTCACTGGCGGCGTGGTCAGTTCGCTCGGCAAGGGCCTGACCGCCGCCGCCCTCGGCACCTTGCTCGAGAATCGCGGCTTGAAGGTTGCGCTGCAAAAGTTCGACCCCTACCTCAACGTCGATCCCGGCACCATGAACCCCTACCAGCATGGCGAGGTCTATGTCCTGGACGACGGCGCCGAAACCGACCTGGACCTTGGCCATTACGAGCGCTTCACCAACGTCAAGCTCTCCCGCATGAACAACCTCACCAGCGGCCAGGTTTATCAAACCGTCCTGGACAAGGAGCGGCGCGGCGATTATTTGGGCAAAACCGTCCAAGTCATCCCCCACGTCACCGATGAAATTCAAAATCGCATCCACCTGCTGGCCGAACAAAGCAAGGCCGACGTCATCATCACCGAAATCGGCGGCACCACCGGGGACATTGAAGGCTTGCCCTTTCTGGAGGCCATCCGCGAATTTGCCCTGGGCGTCGGCTACAACAACGCCATTTTCCTGCACGTCACCTACGTTCCCTTCATCAAAGCCGCCGGCGAGCTCAAGACCAAGCCCACCCAGCAATCGGTCGCCAAGCTGCGCGAAATCGGCATCGCCCCGCACATCCTGGTCTGCCGTTGCGAGCGACCCTTGGGCCGCGAATTGCGCGAAAAAATCTCCCTTTTTTGCAACGTCCCTTACGAGGCCGTGGTCGAGGAAACCGACGTCGAACACACCATCTACGAACTGCCCCTGATGCTCCAACGCGAGCGGGTCGATGACCTCGTGTGCCGTTTGCTCCACCTGGACACACCGCCCGCCAACATGACCCATTGGCAGGAGGTCATCCGCAAGCTCCTGGCCCCGCGCCATCGCGTCCGCATCGGCGTCGTCGGCAAATACATCGAATTGCACGACGCCTACAAATCGGTCTATGAAGCCATCACCCACGGCGGCGTGGCCAACGATTGCGGCGTCGAAATCGAAAAAGTCGAAGCGGAATCCATTGAAAAGCTCGGTGCCGAGAAAGTGTTGAAAGGATTGGGCGGCATCCTTGTCCCCGGCGGTTTTGGCGAACGCGGCATCGAGGGCAAGATCGAAGCCGCCCGCTACGCCCGCGAAAACAACATCCCCTACCTGGGCCTTTGCCTGGGCATGCAGATCGCCACCATCGAATTCGCCCGCAACGTCCTCAAGCTCAAAGGCGCCCACTCCACGGAATTCCATCCCGACGCCCCCCATCCGGTCATCGCGCTGCTGGACGAGCAGAAGAAGATCACCTCCAAAGGCGGCACCATGCGCCTGGGGCGCCAGCCCTGCCAACTGGTTATGGGAAGCCTCGCCAACCGCCTCTACGGCGCCTTCGTCATCAACGAACGCCACCGCCACCGCTACGAATTCAACAACGACTACCATGAAGCCTTTGCCAAGGCCGGCTTTGTTTTCAGCGGAGCCTCACCCGACGGCAAGCTGGTGGAATTGATCGAATTGCCCAGCCATCCCTTTTACATCGCCTGCCAGTTTCACCCCGAGTTTCAGAGCAAGCCCGACCAGCCGCACCCCCTATTCAAAGGCTTCATCGCCGCCGTCCACGCCCGCATGCAGCAAAAGCCCCCGCGGTAGGATCGGCATCTGATACCCTATTCCAAGCCAAGGATTTGGCTGAACATTTCGTACACGGTCAACGTATGTTTCATGGTGAATTCTACATAGCCCATGATGGACCGTTGCGCCAGCGCGAAAATGGCGCGCACGGCGGGGTTTGAACCACTTCCTGTCTCTGTTAATGAACGATTTACAGCGAGAGACTCGCAATGGGTCCCTTGCGGATTTGCAGCGCGTCATTGATTCCTGGGCGGGGTTAAGTCGAGCCCCTGCGGCGGGCCGCCTTGGCCATAATCATCGCCGGTAGCGCTGGGCCAACACTCCGCCAGAAAAGCGGAAATTTCTGCGGAAGAGCCAACTGTGGTCGCAACTCTGTGTGGCGGCGCCGCTGGTTTCAGCAGGTTAGCAGCCAGCTTCTTGAACTTTGGTCAGGCGTACTCCTACGGCGGTGCTCGGAGTGTCCGTGACGTAACCCAAATACTCGAATTCGATTTTATTCGCCTGGACGAATTCGTGAAACGCTCGAAATTCGGCCTGATCCCAGCCCGGTTCGACGAGGTAGTCATCGAGCACGATCGTAGTGCCGACCTGTAATCTTGGGCGCAGGAGGTTTAGCACGGTCATGGTTGAAGAATAGAGGTCACAATCCATGTGGATGAACGCCACAGGCTCAGGATGGCTTTCGATAAATGGAGGAATGGTCTGGTCGAACCAACCTTTGATCAATTCAACGTTTGGCAGAACATCAGGGAGACATCCTCCGAGGTCAAAGTGATGCTTCGGATACACGGACCAGGCCTCCGGAATTCCCTCGAAGGAATCGAAGCCATAGAAGCGCACCTGTTTCATCGCGGCCATTTTGTTGAGCCAGTATCCTTTCCATACGCCGAATTCCAAGTAAAGACCGTCGGCAGGCGCTAGGTTGACAGCAAGGTTGCGCAGGCCTTCATGAGTGAAACATTTCTGAGGTGGAATGTTCGCGGCCACCCACCGGGCAGCTTTAAGAGTCTCAGCTACCTGGAGCATGAAGGGTAAATTGCGGGAAAGCTGGGGAGCACATTCATAAATAACGTCCCGCACCGCCGAGCGAAACTCGTCGGACTTAAAGGAATCGATCACTGCCGTCTGGATGAGGCAGCGAATGGAATCAACGGCAGCACTTTGCTCTTCGACGTTCATATGTGAGCCACGGAGCAAATTTTGTACCAAGGGTTCTCGGACTCTTAGCCGGCTGTAAGATTCGCCGATAAGACAGAACTGTGGTTTTGCAGCCGCCTTCCTGGCTGGATTGAGCTGATCAGATAGGCAAAATCTACCCGAACAAGGCTCTTTTTGCCGCGCGGGGCATAGAACATGATGGATCCCTCTTCCCGCCGGGCACGAGTTTCCCATAACGTGTCGTTTACGACCTTTTATGGGGAACTACACAAGGGGGCATGGTGCGCGCTGCAGGGTTTGAACCTGCCTCCTGCCTCTGATAATCAACGGCTTACAGGGAAAGACTCACAAGGAGACTCACAAATTTCCGGCCTGCCCCCGGAATTGCAGCGCATCGTTCAAGCGTGGCCTCAATTAAGCGAGCCGCTCAAGGCGGCGATTCTGGCCATTGTCGAATCAACAAACCACTCCGGGAGTGCCTCTTGAAATTGAGTCACTCAACGGAATGCCTCCACGTCCAAGCCGCTGCCTTCAATAATGCTTTTGAGGGTGCCAATGGGGATGGTTTTGCTGCCGTGCATGGCCACGATCACTTGGCGGCCATTTTCGTGACGCCATTTCTGGTGGCTGCCCGATTGGGCGACTATCGCAAAACCATGCTTGCGCAAAACTTTGACAACTTCCCGTGCGCTGCAAACTGCATACCGCTGGCTCACGGCAGCGCAAGTTCGATTATCTTCGCTCCTTTAGGCAATTTGACCGGGGCGGGTTCAAACCAAAGCGCCAGCGCTTCCTTCGCGTTGGCGACGGCTTCCGCTTCGGTATCGCCTGCCGTGGCGCAGCCAGGTAATTCGGGGAACACTGCCGACCAGCGTTTAGCTTCTGGATCAAATTCAACCAACAACCGGAGTTTCATTAGCAAAATGATAACCTCGGTTCTCCATCGAGGCAAGCAGGCTCATATAAAAGGAGGAGCTGCCCGAAATGGAGCACAAGCCGGGGCGGTTTTGGGGCGTCATTGGACGCAAGAACTTGCCGTTCGGGAAACGGGAAGTTCGGGAAGTGTCCGCTAAAGAGGCGGTGCAAATCCGGCGAATTATGCGCCGGTATCGCTGGGCAAACATGCCGCCGGAGAAGCGGAAATTTCTGCGCAAAAGCCAACTATGGTCGCAAGATTTCACGGTCAAGCTGTTTTGCAACGTCGAGTTTTGGCTTGCCTGCCCGCCGTAGCTCGCAGAGCGAAGGAGGGAACGTCTGCCGAAATTGATCGAGCCTCATCCTGAAATCAAGCGTCCGGTTATGATGGGGCCAAAATGGTCGCTTCGTATCGGGTCGGCGCTCGCGGAGCCAATATGAGCCTACGATCATCTGCAGGATAAATACAGGCAGACAGAAGTGTTCACGTTTGTCTTTGGGAGAGTCGCAACTTAAGCGCTCTGATCCTTGTCTTCGAGATCAACTCCGTACTCGGTCAAAACGTCTTTCAGGACCTGCGACCAAAGCGCATCCCCCTGGCTGGCAAGCTTCGAGCGTGCTCTGCGGGGATACTTGACGTGGAACCATTTAGGCCTCTTACCACCGAGCACGGGTAGAATGCCTAAGTCGGCTAGCGTAACTGAAAGCCAGAAGGGATCAGGACGCGCAAGGCCCAGATCATCAAGCAAGTTAACACGGTTCAACGAGAGTATTTTGTGGTAGTGGTCGTGAACTTTCTCAGCCGTACCTTGGGGGAGTTGTATGATTGTATGTTTGGCAACGACGGCATTCCAGATAAACATGTACTCTTCGCTTGGTGGTTCCCACAACAGCCTAAACATTTTAAAATGTCCAAACATTTAGCACCTCTTTCAATCGTCCGCCATTCGACTGGTAATCTGATGTTGGTAAAGCTTGAACGCGGTGTCTTTGCTAATGTTAAAGAAGTGCTCGTACAGGCGTTCGCGAACCTGGGAGAATACCATTTGAGCACGGCCAATCCGAAATCTGAGGCTCTTGAGTTTCTTAAGCATTCGGCCACGTCCTTTGTCTGTTAGAAAGTCGTCGTTAATAACAAAGTATCGATGAATCAATTCATTTCTCGCTTCCAATGCCTCACGAAGTAAATGGGTCAGGCTGTCGTCAATCAGGCCCCATTTCACCATCAGCTGTGTTAGTTGCCCAAGCGTCTTACGAGTCAATATTGAGTCGATGTCAATGGGAGTTCCAAGGCGGACGTAACCGGCATAATGCGCCGCAAGCAGAATTTGATGAATTGATGCTTCGAGCATTTGCCCGGTGAATGCCGCAAAGCCAAAATCTCGAAAGACCTCGTGTTGGGATTCTGACCACTGAGGAGACCAAGTGCTATACTTTGTTTTAATCACGGTTTAATACTTTCTAATGTCAGATCTCGAACAACGGTTGTCATCTTATCACCCCAGACGCTTAAACAAATCGGCTACCGCAAAGAAGCCGTGTGCGTGGAATGCGCTTGCGAGTGCAATGCTCTTTTGAAAGCGTTCGCTCTGGGTTAAAGTGGGATTTTGGGCGTCAGGGCCTAGGTTGCACGGGTTTTGTGTGAAAACTCGCTTTGTGAAGCTTGTTGCCAAAGCCGCGAACGCAAGCGTCACGCCCAACTTTGGGTCGCCTCCAGATTGTGACCTCCCAAAATTGAAGTCGGTGAAATAGGTCCGGTTCCTGACATCGGCCGTAACACGCACCAACATTCCATATCGCACTCGACGGCCGTCAAAAGTGGAAGGAAGGATAAGCTCGCAAGAGCGTTCACGTAACTCACGAGCAATCGCCTCACGTTCAACGCCCCACACGATGTACCGACCAAGATCGACAAGTTGGTCTGCCTCCTGGATGCGCCCTAGGTACACATCGTGGGATTGGAGGATCGCCTCTCGTAGCTTGGAGTTAGTTGTGGTTTGGACCATTGGGTAACTGAGCGCAAGAGGCAGCAAGAGGAGACTGAAAACGATGCGGACTCGTTCCTCCTCATTGGGATGGACGAATTTATAATATGCCGCGACGTACATTGCACCGCTTGGCATCACGACCCGAAATAGTTGATCTGCAATGTCCTCTGGACTATATTTTCGACTAAACATTGACTTGTGCAAGGAATCTACATGAATCGTCCTGTCCGAGCAAGTTTAGCGCAGCGGGGAAGTCCTGGCTGACGGGGCATTGTAACGGAAGAAGGGTGCATGCCGTGTGCGCCAAAACCGACTTATCGTGTTGCGTATCGCAGCCAAATTGCGGCCAATTGTAAACCTCGAAGTTCGCCTTGTAATTCAGAGCGTTTGCCGTCGGTGCGCCGAACGTCGTCGTGCAGTTCTTTGCGCCGTTGTCGAATCAACCGTGCCACCTGTTGCCGTGCGAATTTCAGTCTAATCTCTCCATCTTTCATACTTTCCTTTCTGGCCCTTACGGGCGTTTTTGCCCCCCCAGCGACGGAGAGAATCAGTCAAGGTGGAGATCCTCCTTCGCTCAGAAGCTACGGAGGACAGGCAGGCAAAGGCCGCGCATGAAATGGCCCGGTTCTACCTTGACGGATTCTCGGAGTCGCTATCATGGGAAAAACGAGCGGGAGGGCAGAGCGGAGCCTGGGCAGGCTCTGCGTCTGATGAACGGAGCGGAACGAATCGTCAATCGTCTATTTCGTCATAACGAATTGAAGGGGTTGCGGTGAAACGGTTTAACGCGCATTTGAATGCGGCTGGCATACCAAAGAAGGATGCACAAGGCCGCGTCGCGGATTTTCACTGTCTGCGCCACACGTTTTGCACGTCCCTGCATTGCGCCGGGGCGTCGCAACGTGAGGCACAGGAATTGATGCGGCACAGCGCGGCGCACTTGACCGCTTCAACCTACACGGACACGAAGCTGCTTGGCTTGCGGGCGGCGGTGGGGAAGCTGTCGTTGAAAGACTCACAAATAGACTCACAAAAAATAGTCGCAAGCGGTCATTCCGTGTCATCGTTTGTCACAAATGGGGGCACGCAAAACATGCTCGAACCCGTTGAACACAAGGGGGTTAAGTCACGTTCTGGCAAAAGGGGGAGTGGTGCGCGCTGCAGGGTTTGAACCTGCGACCCCTACCGTGTGAAGGTAATGCTCTACCGCTGAGCTAAGCGCGCAACCCCAACTAACGATTCTCAATTGCTTGAGATTGAACGTCCTCAACTCTGGCAAAATTTGCTGCCTCCTGCAAGTTGATTCTAACTCCATGCGGCCTTTCGACGGGCGGCGACATATCGCAGGCATGGGGACGCGTCCTGGACGGCGTACGGTTCCATCACGGATTCGGTCTCGTCGCCGCCTTGCCGCGCCCAATTCTCCGAAGCCATGCGCGGTCATTCGAGGAAAGCCCTGGGAAAAGCCTCAAGCCGCAGGCATGGGCAACGGCCCGGCAGCCGCTGGCGGAGTCGAAACTGAGAAAGTGAACAGGGGTGGAAAGCGCAGACCAACGTTTGCGTTTCCTGATCGGATGCGCTACGCTGGCGTCATGAGCTTGGTTCTTGAACAGACAGAACGCATTCCTTTGGCGGAGGACGGCAGCGGGGTGATTCATGTGGCGGGCACACGCGTCACTTTGGACACCCTGGCCGAGGCGTTTCAAGAGGGCGCCACGGCGGAGGAAATGGCCCAGCAATATCCCAGTCTGTCCCTGGCGGACGTGTATTCCGTGATCGGCTACCTTCTCCGGCACCAAACGGAAGTGGCGGCCTATCTGGACGCGAGAGCGGCGCAACGCCACATCATCCGCCTGGAAAATGAAGGACGATTCAACCCGCAGGGCGTGCGCGCCCGCCTCCTCGCGCGCCAATCGTAATCCGACGCAAGGCTGCGCATGATCGGACTCGCCTTCGACGAGAACTTCAACCATGACATTCTGCGCGGGATGCTGCGGCGCAATGCCGGTCTGGATGGGGTTCGCGTTCAGGACACCGGGCTTTCCGGCCAGGACGATCCCGCCGTTCTGGAATGGGCCGCGCAACAAGGCCGCGTGCTAATCTCTCATGATGTCTCCACCATCACCGCCTACGCTTATGCGCGAGTCGCGGCGGGCAAGCCGATGCCGGGTGTTTTTGAAGTGCCACGCGCGGTTGCGCTGGCCACCGCCATCGAAGACTTGCTGCTGATTGCCGAATGCAGCCGCCCCGGCGAATGGGAAGGCCAAGTGCGCTACTTGCCGTTGCGGTGAGCGACGAGCGAATCGCCCATTCACGAAAGAGGGGATTTCTGGAGGCAGTCGAGCAGATTACAGCCGGCAAGTCTCAGCGGTCCCCTTCTTTTGCCGACCAAGCGCAGGAACAATGGAAACGGCTGACCTCATAATCGTGGCGGAGCGATGGGAGAATTAAACTTACGGAAAACTTATGCTTTATCTTTCTGGTCTTGAACCTAAGTCCTGGAAACGGTGGCGAAGTCTTGCTGACCAGTGCCAACGGCGTCTCACAGAGCAACAGATCGCCTTCGGCGATCCCGGCACCATTCTGAAAGATGTTGACACTTTGCTGGGGTTCGTTGGACGTGGTGGTATTGCCACCAAGAGCCGCAACGCCAGCCTGCCCAGCGAACTGCTCCCGGATCTGAACGCCAAAGTGAGCCATCCCATCCAATTGGCGTTGAAGCGCGCCCTCCTGCGGGATTACCCGAACCTCGCGGGGATTTTTATTTTGACCCGAATCATGGACCTGCTGCAAATGAAGGGCAATCGCCTGGTGGTTTGTCCCGCGGCGCTGGAGTTCTGGCGGAGCTTGAACGTCACGGAGCAGTATTTCGCCATGCTGGAGGCGCTCCTGTTCCAGGCCCAATCCACGGTTTTGGGAGGCGAGAACACCCGCGAGGATCCTCAGTCCATCGAAGCGATCGCGGTGTTTTTGGACCAACTGAGCGATCGCTGGCGCAATTTCGACCATTATGAATCCGTTCGCCATTTGGGACCCCGGGGCGAGCTTCCACCGTGGCGACTGTTCGTGCTGCAACAATTCGGTATCATCGAGATCCGTCCGGCGGATTTCTCAGAGCGTGAACGGAGCTATTGGGGCGGACACGGCTGGCTCGTTGGCGGCGCCAAACTAACCCCCTGGGGAACGGTGGTCGCTTGGGCTTTGCTGGCGTTCCTGAAAGAATGGGAGAAGGAAAGGGAGGAATCGGACAGCGAAGGGCAGACCGAGTCAGAAGGAGAGGCGGCTGAATCCAAGCCGCAGGCCGAGTTCGGGATGCTTCAGCCGATACTCCGTCCCTACTTCCCTGAATGGCAGACTGTCTATACGCGTCCAGGCGGCGAACTAAGTTTGGGAACACACATTTTCAAGGTCGGACTTGCACGATGGTATGGGGGATGGGGTGACTGCAGCGTCTGGTGCCGACTCGCCGTGCCGCCGGACATTTCGCTGGACGAATTGGCAGGAGTGATCCTCCGCGCCTTTAAATTGGACGATGACCACCTGTACGACTTCCGCTATCGCGACCAACGCGGCAAGAGTCGCGTTTACAACCATCCTTACGCGGACGAAGGGCCCTTCACGTCGGAAATTGCGGTGGGAGAAACGGATCTGGCGCTCAAAGACGAAATGCTTTTTACTTTTGACTACGGAGATGATTGGCAATTCAAGGTGCGGTTGGAACAAATTGAGGCCGGACCGTGCCGACTGCGGCGACCGGAGGTGGTCGAATCGGCGGGCAAAGCGCCGCCACAGTATCCCCCGTTTGAGGAGTGACAACGTGTGGGAATTACTACCGTGTGAAGGTAATGCTCTACCGCTGAGCTAAACGCGCAAAACCGTTGACGCAGAACGACAGCTTAATGGGCGCTTTTCAGCGGGGCAAGAATTTTGTTTTTTCCGTTCAAAACTCCGACCAAGGGTTTTCCCAGTGGGGGCAAGGAACGGCCTAGTTGTTGATTGTACCCGCGAAGGTAATCTCCTTACATGCGTAACTATCAGCAGCCAAGGAGGCAGCCGGCAACGCTCGGATCGAACAGCGATACGGTTGTTAACCGGTGCATGAAACTCATCACAGCGGTCGTAGCCGTCGTGGCTTTCGCCGCACCGGCGCGGGCGTTCGTCGGACCCCCAGGCTCCCAGGTCCAGGTGAGCTGGCCCTCCCTTGGTTCGGGCGCGAGCTATACCGTCCAGAGCAGCAGCGATCTCTCCACCTGGGCGACTTTGACCAACACGGCGGCCACGAATGTGACCTTGGGTGTCACCGCCAGCAATGTGGGGGTGTTTCGGTTGTTAGCCAGCAATGTTCCGCTTCAGTCAACGGCCCTGGCCTGGGATCCCAGCGCGCCCGCGACCGGCGTGGCGGGTTACTACCTCTACTATGGCGGAGCGTCAGGGGTTTACACGGGCAAGATTGATGTCGGGTTGGCTTCCAGCACGGCCATGAACAACCTGCAGGCGGGAGCAAAATATTACTTTGTCATGACGGCCTATTCGTCCTCGGGGGCGGAATCGGCCTACTCGAACGAGGCCGTGTGGCAATGCCCGCTGCAATTGACCATTCAAAAGTTGCCATGATGCGCCGGATTCACAGTTGCGGCGCCGAAAGCTGTTCCAACGGCCTGCCTTCGCGCTGCAAGAGAACGGCTTCGATCCGCGGCACATACATTTGCGTTTCTGCCGGCAGATGTCCGGCTATGTCGTCGTAATTCCGCGTTTTGTAGCGATCCAACAGCTTTTGCACGGCGCCTTCTCCCGCGTTGTAAGCGGCCAGGGCCAGGCGCCAGTCCTGGAAACGGTCGAAGAGATATTTCAGGTATTGCGCGGAGGCGGTGGCGCTGGGTTCAGTCTGAAAACGTTGATCGCGCGGCCACAAGGAAAGGCCGAATCGCTTCGCCGTTTCCGGCATCAATTGGAATAGTCCCGCCGCTCCCGCCGGACTCTGTGCGCGGCGGTCAAAGGACGATTCTACCTCCGCCACCCAGACCAATTCCGGCGGCATCTTTTGCGCGGCAAAAATCGGCTTCAATTGCGGCACGTATTCTTTGGCGGCGGCGGGCCACGGACGGCCGGAAATTTTTCTAACCCAAAGCTCGCGTTCCTTTTGCGGCGGCGGATTGGTCATGGGCGCCGGTGGTGGCTGATTGGTTTCGACTTTGGGCGCCACATTCGTGCCGCGGAATTCGGCGGCGGCTTCCAGATAATCCATCTGCGCCGCCAGCCACGCGGCGTAAGGCTGGGTTTCCACGCGATTTGTCAGCCACGGCAGCATCGCGCGCGCGGTTTGCCACAGTTCCGCCAAATCCACCACGTAGTCGCCTTGAAAACGCTGTTGGATGTCGCGGAAAAATTCCTGTACCGCGCGATCATCCACTTTGGGGAGCGCGTTGAGAACATTGGTGTCCAGATTATCCTGCGCCCATTGTTGCGCGTCCTGCATCCAATCCGGCGCAGTGAGCGTCTTGTCGTCCGCCCTCGCGCACAAGGCCCCCATCAGCAGCGATGCGAATATGCGCAGGACGACATTCATGCGGCACAATGGTATAGGAAACCGCTTTCAGCAAGCTCCAGCCGTTTAAAAATCCATTTGTCCGGGCCAACCCTCTCTGCCATCATCCGGCACGCCATGACGCAGTATCAAGGTGAACTCACTTTTACGGCCGGTAATTCGGATGAAGGGTACGCTCAATGGGTCGCGGTTCGTCAGTTGGCCGTGGAAGACGCCGCGCATAAGCTCAATCTTCCTCTCGGCCATGCCACCGAAATCTGGCTGCGCGGCGGCATCCGTTTGCGCGGCAAGCTGCGTTTGGCCCATGAGGTTCTGTTCATCGAAGACAAGCGCATCCTCGAACTCCCCCTCGTTTTGGACGGAGTTACCTTCACCTATTCCGAAATCGAATCCTGCTTGCGGCTTGATTAATTGGTCAGCAAATCCAGCAAGCTCAACCCGTTGCGGGCCAGATCCCAGCGACTGCCTCGACGCGTCACCAGTCGGCGGCCAGGGTTTTTCGTGTACTCGCCTTCGTTGACGGAAAGTAGCTGGAACCGGGCGGTGCCTGGGATTTGCGCGGCCGTGCGCGGGATCAACTCGAAGGGCAGACCGTTGAAGTCCAGCGCGATTTCATAGCCCGCAGCCCGCTCGCCTCGTCCCAGGACGCCTTCTTTGATCAGCATGGGATAGCGGTGCAGCCATGGGAAATCCGTTTGCCGCACCAGCACCCGGCACAGCTCGGTCCGATGCTGAATCCAATTCAGCAGGTTGAAGCGCGCTCCCTCCTCATGCTCGGCCAACAGGATCAGGCGGCCATCGATGCCTACCAGATTCTCGCCATTAAACAATCCGTGGTCGTTGCGTTCACCGGGAGAATGCCGTTTAAACCAAGGGTTGAAATGATCGCTGTAGAAAAGGTTCAGCTCGAAATGAACGTGGGCGCGGTCCTTGGATATGCGTTCCCGCGTGTTGCTGGTGCGGCCCATGACCGCGATCTGCTCCCCGGCCTTGACCGCCCGGCCCACGCGCACGCCGCTGTGAATCTCGGACAAATGCGCGTAGAGGGAATAAATCTCCATGCCGTCAATGTGATGCAGCAGAACCATGTAGCGGCCATAGTTGGAGAGGGAGGGCCGGTTATTGATGTAGGCGACGACTCCGTCGGCCGTCGCCATGACCGGATCGATGGGTTCGCCGGAGCGGTCGCGCTGGAGGCATTTAATGTCCAGGCCCTCGTGCATTTGCCAGCCGTCAGAGCGCACGCAGCCGAAGGTGCCGGAGACCCAGGTCTTGCCGGGCGTTGGGACAAAATAGCGTTCCTGGCCGCCCGCTTCAAAAATGGCCTGGTTGGCTGTCGGAAGTTGAAATGGCTGCGCCGAAATGGCCTGCGCGCACAAAAGCAGCAGGCCAAGGCAGGATTGGAAATTCATCAATCTTTCCCACCAATCGATTTCTCGTAGGCGATGACGTTTTTGAGGCCCCGGACAATGCGCGCCGTTTCCTCACGGGATGCGTCTGGGCTGAAACGGAAAATGCCGGCGGGATTGCGCTGGCGGATTTGGACGGCGGCCAGCCATCCCGATACGCGCGCCTGGCCGGGCTTTTCCAATTCCGGTTGTGTTGCCGGCAGCGCGGCTTGCAGGTCCTCCATCCCCTTGTCGTCGTCATCGGATTTTTTCGAGGTTTTCTTCGCCTTGGGTTCTTTGGTGCCTGGAATCGGAAACTGCGAAAAAACCACGATATGTTTGCCTTTGTTGGCCGTGGTCATCATGTCGAGCATCATCGCGCCGTGTTCGCTGAAAACCAACTCGATGGAATATCCGCCATTGGGGCCGGGTTCATTGAGCATGACCGCCTTGCGCAGGTCGGCCTCCGTCAGCATCGGCGCCCGCTCGATGGTGATGGGAAATCTGTCCCGCGTGACCAGGACCGTGCCGGTGCTGGCCACGTCTCCGCGATTGCCTTCCAAGTAGAGCCGAATGGTGGACTGCTCCTTCTTGGAAAATGCGCCTTTTTTGGTGGCGCAACCGGCGGTCAGAAAAACAGCCGCCAACGCCAAATAGATATTGAACTTGTGAAAATTACTCTTCATATTCCAATGGAAAGAGTCGCAAGTTATCAGAACAAAGTAAAGATTTATGGGCAAGCAATTCAACAAAGGCGAAAAGCGCAAACGTCGCGTCGCTTACATCAAACGCAAGAAATCCGCCCCCAAGAAGAAGCCCGCCCCGGTCGCTGCCGCCTAAAGGCAAACGCCAAGACTCTTCCCGATTCCATTCTTCCAAGCTGGCGCGGCGCGGCGCGTTGAGCACGCACAGGCGCTTGTCTGCCCAGGCAGCGTGGCTGAGCGCGTCCCGTCGCCCATGCTCACGCGTTAGCCATCGCACACCAAGAAACGCTGATGGCAAAATCAGGTTGCGCCATCACTCCCCGGAGGTAGGGTGTGAGATAGTGACTCGCTGGAGTCCGAAACGTAAAGTTCAACATTCAAAAAGAAGGAGAAGATATGAAAATACAACTCCAGAAAAATGATCCCTCCAAAGCCCGGCAATATTTTGCCGACAAAATAGCATTCACCACCGGGCCAATCGAACTGTCTCACGTGCTCCAAGACGGCGGCAACGTGGCGGTTATTGATGTTCGCTTCCCGGACGATTACGCCAAAGGCCATGTCCCCGGCGCCATCAATCTACCGAGGGACAGGTGGCAGACCTACGAAGGCCTCCGCAAAGATGCGGTCAACGTGCTGTATTGTTATACCCAGCAATGCCACCTGGCGGCGATGGCAGCCGTTGAATTCGCCGGACATGGTTTCTCCGTCATGGAAATGAACGGCGGCTTTGAAGCCTGGAAAGAAGCCGACCTGGATATCGAAAGCGAAATCACACCGCAAAACCGCTGGAAGCACCAGACCGTCACCGCCTGATTCAGGATCAATGGATAAGCGTAAACGCGCGGGCATGTCGCCGCGCGTTTTTTTTGCTAAGGCGAGCGGATGAGGTAGAAGCGCTCAGGATCGTTGGTCGTCGGTTGCGAGGTGAATTGGAATATGCCTGAGCCAATGTTCGTCGCTATGCCGGCCACTTGCCAGTCGTTCAGCAACGCCGACACGTTGGTGGTGGACAACACCGTGAATGATGCGTTTGGAGCACCATTAAATTCAATTCTAAGGACGCCTTGGCCAAGCATCTGCACGCTGGAAAGGATTGGGAACGCGGCGGCGAGACCTGCCTGCGTGACGGCAATGGATTGGCCGAATAACGCGATATGGGCCGTGCGGCTGGGGCCGGTGTTGGTGACAAAGGAAAAGCTCACTACGCCATTGGCGGTCCCCGTAATGGTCAGCCACGGCTGGTCAACGGTGGGAGTGAACGGAGCCAGCAGATTCTCCATCGAGGGCAATACCACGGGCAGAGCATCGTTGCCGGCGGCATTGGTTTCAAACCTGGGTGTCGTGTCCACGAAGGCATGCGGGAGTTCTTCGATGGCATTATTGCCAGTATCGGCGATGTAAATATTGCCAGCGCCGTCCACCGCCACGCCTCTGGGACCGTTCAGCCCCGAGGATACCAAGGTGATGACATTGCTGTTGGCCGCAGTCCATTTCCTGATGGCGTTGTTGCCGGTGTCGGCGACATAGACATTGCCCGAACCGTCCACCGCCACGCCAGAGGGGCCTGCCAACCCTGTTACCAAGGTAGTCAAATTGCTATGGGCCACGGTCCATTTCTTGATGGCGTTGTTGCTGGAGTCGGCGAAATAAACATTGCCCGCGGCGTCCACCGCGGTACCAGAGGGTTTAAACAATACCGAGGAGGCCAAAGTGATCACGTTGCTGTTGGCCATTCGCCACTCCTTGACCGCACCGTCGCCAAAATCCGCGATATAAACATTGCCCGCGCCGTCCACCGCCACGCCGAGGGGAGCGAACAATCCCGAGGACACCAAGGTGGTATTGGTTTTGTTGGCAGCCGACCATTCATAGATCGCGTTGTTGGCGTAGTCTGAGATGTAAGTGTTGCCCGCACCGTCCACCGCCACGCCACGGGGATTGGACAACCCCGAGGACACCAAGGTGGTCGCGGTGTTGCTGCCTGGCGTCCACTCCTTGATCGCGGAGTTCCCGGAGTCGGCGATATAGACATTGCCCGTGCCGTCCACCGCCACGCCGTATGGATTGCTCAAATCGGAAGACACCAATGTGGTCATCTGTGCCGAGACATAACTGGAACCGGCCTGCGTGACGGTGAGTGTCTGGCCGGCAATAGTGAGAGTGTTGGTGCGCGTGCCGTTCGTATTGGCATCGTAAGTGAAAACCACGTTCATGCTGCCTGTGCCGCTTTGACTCGCCGGGCCGAGATGCAACCAGGGCGCATCATTCACCGCCGCCGTCCAAGTGCCGAAATTCGCGCTAGCAACCAGCACGACGCTATCCGCCCCCCCCGCTGGCCCCTCGAGAAGGTTGCTTGTGCCGAGGGAAAAAGTGGCGCCGCCTTGCGTGATGGCAATAGTTTGACCGAGCAAAGTGATATTAGCCACACGGCCGGCGCCAGGATTAGGTGTAAAGGAATAGTTCACCACGCCCTTGGTGACGGGGAAGTTGATGTTCAGCCAGTTCGTATCACTGCTGGGAGCGAACGGGGCCAGCAGATTCTCCGTCGCGGGCACCACGACGGGCAAGGCATCGTTGCCCGCGGCATCGCTTTCGGTCCTGGTGGCCGGGTCCACGAAGGCGTATGGCAGTTCTTCGATGGCGTTGTTGCCGGTGTCCGCGACATAGACATTCCCCCCGTTGTCCACCGCCACTCCATAAGGCAAAGACAATCCCGGTGGTACCAAAGTGGTTACGGTGTTGCTGGCTGCGGTCCATTTCTTAACTGCGCTGTTTTCGGTGTCGGCGGTGTAAACATTGCCCGCGCTGTCCACCGCCACGTTTTGGGGAGCGTTCAAATTCGACACCAACGTGGTCACGGTGTTATGGGCTAATATCCACTCCTTGATCGCATTGTTGTCCGCGTCCGCGATATAGACGTTGCCCGCGGCGTCCACCGCCACCCCTGAGGGATTAGCCAGACCATTGGATACCAGCGTAGTCAGGTTGTGGCTGGCCGCTGACCACTCCCGAATCGCGGAGTTCGCCGTGTCGGCGATATAGACATTATTCGCGTTGTCCAGCGCCACGCCTCTGGGATGATTCAATCCCGAGGACACCAGGATGGTCACGTTGCTGTTGGCCGCCATCCATTCCTTGATGGCGTTGTTGCCGGAGTCAGCGATATAGACATTGCCCGCGCCGTCCACCGCCACGCTCCAAGGCTGGCTCAGTCCGTTGGAAACCAACGTGGTTACGGTGTTGCTGGCGGCCATCCACTTTTTGATGGCGTTGTTGCCGGAGTCGGCAAAATACACATTGCCCGCGCCATCCACCGCCAAGCCCAGGGGGTCCGCCAGACCCGATCCCACCAGCGCTGTCACGGCTCCAACCGCGACATACGTGGAACCGGCCTGCGTGAACGTGAGCGTCTGGCCGGCAATGGTCAGGGTGCCGGAGCGCGTCGCGCCCGAATTGGCATCGCAACTGAAAACTACATTCGTGCTGCCGGCGCCAATTTGATTCGCCGTCGTGAGATGCAGCCAGGTGGCATTGGCGGCAGCCGTTCAGGCCCCCGTCTGAGGCTTGACTGCCAGCACCGCGCTATTGGATTCCGCAGCCGGACCCGCCACCAGCGAGGTCGTGCCGAGGAAATAAGCGGCGTCACTGTTGTTGGTGAAGGTCAAAACCCCGCCCAAGACCACACCCACGTTATTGCTGGCCAGCGCCTGGAAGTAATACACGGTGGTGGGCGAGAGATTCGTGACGATGGCGCTGACGGAAAGCGCGCTGGTCCCGTTGAAGCTGTTGCTCACAACGTTGGTGTTGCCGTAATTGGTGCTGGCGCCATAAATAAAATAAACCGTCGTCGCCACGCCTTCGGGATTAACCGAGGCGTTCAAAGTGGCGTTGCTGGAAGTGATGCCCGTTGCCGCCTGGGTGGTGGCCAGGGGCGCTTGCGCGCTTTGCGTTACGGGAATGGCCTGGCCGAGCAAACTGATATGAGCCGTTCGCCCGGCGCCGGTGTTGTTGGCCGTGAACGAGAAACTCACCACGCCGTTGCTGACGCCACTGATGCTCAACCACGACTGGTCAGTGGTCGGATTGAACGGCGCGAGCAGATTCTCCGCGGTCGGCAACACCGCAGGCAAGGCATCGTTGCCGGCAGCCCCGTTTTCCGACCTGGTGGTCGGATCCACGAAGGCGTATGTCCGTTCTTTGACGGCGCTGTCCAAAGTGTCGGCGGCATAGACGTTGCCCGCCCGGTCCAAAGCCACGCCGTGTGGATAAGACAAATTTGCGGACACCAAGGTGATCAGGTTGATGTTGGCCGACGTCCACACCTTGATCGCGCTGTCATAGGTGTCAGCGATGTACACATTGCCCGTCCCGTCCACCGCCACGCCGGAGGGATAAGACAATCCGGAGGACACCAAAGTGGTCACGTTGCTGTTGGCTGCCGACCACTTCTTGATCGCGCTATTATCGGTGTCAGCGATATAGACGTTGCCCGCGCCGTCCACCGCCACGCCTTGAGGTGTGTTCAAATTCGAGGCCACCAAGGTGGTTGTATTGCTATTGGCCACCGCCCATTTCTTGATCGCGTTGTTGTAGGTATCTGCGATATAGACATTGCCCGCCCCGTCCACCGCCACGCCATACGGGTACGTCAATCCCGAGGCCACCAAGGTGGTCACCGTGCCGCTGGCCGCCGACCACTTCTTGACCGCGCTATCACCGGTGTCGGCGATATAGACGTTGCCCTGAATGTCCACCGCCACGCCGGTGGGTAAGTGCAGCCCGCTGGTTACCAACCCGGTCATGGCGTTGTTGGTCGCCGTCCACTTCCTGATCGCGCTATTCTTGGTGTCGGCGATATAGACATTGCCCGCGCCATCCGCCGCCACGCCGTAGGGTTCGTTCAATCCCGCCGAAACCACGTTGGTCATCAGATCAGCCTGGAGATAAGTTGCACCAGCCTGGGTGACGGTGAGCGTCTGGCCGGCAATGGTCAGGGTGCCGGAGCGCGTCGTGCCCGAATTGGGATCGTAACTAAAAACCACATTCGCGCTGCCGGAGCCGCTTGAATTCCCCGGGAGATGCAACCAGTTTGTATTCGCCGTGTTTGTCCAAGCGCCGGTGACGGCCAGCACCACGCTATTAGTTCCCGCCGCCGGACCCACCAGGAGCGCGGCCGTGCCCAGGGTTTGCGCCTGCGCGGCGCCTACGGCCAACCACGCCAATGCCATGAACACGCCGCCGCAAAAGCAGTGGCACCTGGTGGGAGGACCGATTTTTTTCACAACTTTATTCTCAAACCGAATCGTTTACATGGCTTTAAGGCGTCAGCGTCATCGTGCCGGCGTTGGTTGCGCCCAGGAAAAAGCCTCCGCCCAAATTGGCGTTCTGCAATACCGTTCCAAAGGCGGTGACTTTTCTTCCGCTGGTGTTGGTGAACGTCACGGTCATCAGCCCGCTGGCACTGTTGATGGAGCCGCTGGAAAAATTCGTGCCGCTGATCAACTTCAAGGTATTCGATTGAGTCAATTGCACAGTGCATTCAATGTCGGAAGTCAGTCCGCCGCCGGAAAACGTCAGTGGCGCGTTGGTGAGATTAGCCAGGGCGGGCATCGAATTGGTCCAGGGTGAGCCTTCCACGTCAAGGCTGGCAATCAAGCCATTGGAGTAAAGCCCCTTGGGCAGCGGCGGTTTGAACCAGATCAAGTTGCCCGTGGGCACGGCGGCGAAGGTGGCGGCGTCCAGGCTCAGTTGCCCCAAAAGCAGGCCCTTGTTAGTAAGACTGGCATAAACGGGGAATTGATTCTGCTCGTTGATCGGCTCCGCCAGCGAGGTAAATGAGGCGCCGTCGGACAACGCACCGCCCATGTGAATCGTGCTCCCGATGTTGGTAATCAGCGCGTAACCGTAACTCGGCGGAGAATCCACCTCATTCGTATCCTGCGGCAGAAGCATGGTATAATTAGCCGAGTTGTTCGGGTTGGTCGTCGCGGCGTACAGCACCAAATTGCTCGAAATCCAACCGTTTCCCTGCACCAACCCCGTGATTTGCCGGGTCTCGCTCTGCCCGGGGATGTTCAGCTCCAGCGTCACGTTGCCGCCCGCAGTGGCGCTCCGGTCAATGGTTTCAATCGCGTCTCCCGACTTGTTGAAAACGCCGGTGAGCGGATAAAAAGTTCCCGCCAGGTGCAATTTCCCGCTATACATACCGTTGGTCTTGAGCCGCAGATTCTCGATCAGGCCCGAATTCGTCGCCGCCGCCTGCGAGGCGGAAGGGTAGAAAATCCCATCATAGCGCGCGGCCGCCCCGACAAAGAAATTACTGGCGAAATTGGCGGTCACTACCAGGTTTGATTCCATGATGAAAGCGAGGGTGGAGTTACTGCTGGCGATGATGTTGTTGATCATCCAATTGGTCAGCCACCAGTTGTTGGCCTTGGCGGTCAGCGTGTAGCCTTCGCCGACGTAGAGCGCTGCCCCATCCGACGGCGGAGCATCGCCCATGATGGAGGCGACGCCACTGACCGCGCCTATTCCCACAGGGTTGACCTGCAACTGGAACGGAGTTGTCACCCGGTAAAAGAATTCACGCGTGGCCAAAGTGGAACGGTTGCCCGAGACATCGACGCTTTGCACCGTGACATAATTTGTCCCGGGCAAAAACGCGTTGGTGATCGACCATTTAGTCCTGTTGGTCAGAAAGGCCAGGCCGCTGTTGATTGTGGTCACGCCGTTGTTGACATTTGTAACCCAATAATCAACGTTGCTCACTTGCGCGTTATCCGAAGCAGTCCCCGCGACGACGGGGTTACTCGTGCGCGCGCCGGCGGCGGGCGATGTGAACGCCACCTTGGGGTTGGTCGTGTCCGGCACGATGCTGAGAACGGCGGGAGGCTTGCTCGTTACCATTCCGTAAGCGTTTGACACTACCACGAAGTAACTGCCCAGGTCATTGGCCGTCGCCGGGTTGATCGTTAATTTGCCGGTGGCAGTTCCGGAAAACCCGTTGGCGTCGGTGAGCTGGTTGGTAACATTGTTTGTTGCAACCTGATACCATTGGAAAGACAAAGGCGCCGAACCGGTAACGCCTACGCTGAAGGTTACCACCGATCCATAGGGCACGTTTCGTTTGTTGACCGGCTGAGTGATGATTCTCACCGGGCTGGGAATGACAAGCGAGTAATTGGAGACGATCGTCACCTTCGCCGGCCAGGAAACGCCCACGACCACCCGATACGCTCCTGCGTCGGCGCCCGTCACGTTTCTGACGATCAATTTGCTGGTCGTCGTGCCGGTGAAGGTGGCGTTCTCCGGCAGATTTCTTCCGTTCAACTGCCATTGGTAGCCGAAGTCGAAACCATTGGTGGTGAAGGTGAAGCTGCTGATGGTAATGGTGGAATCGCTGTTGGTGACGGTGGAGTTGATGGCGAGGTATTCGGAGTCGTTGGTGCTGACTATGAAGAAAGTAGTCGTGATGATGGTATTGGTGGCGGTGTTCGTGGGGTTGCTGCCGGGGGTCGGGGGGCCGGTGCTGCCGCCCGTGGAGTTGGTGGTGACTATGGAGATGTTGGTCGTGACAGTGAAATAGTTCGTGGTGAACGAGGAGAAGTCAGCGGGGACGATGGTGATGTTGGAAATGGTAATGGAAATGTTGGTGGCGACCAGGGCGTTGGTGGTAACTATGGAAATGTTGGTGGTGGCGCCGGACGTGGCGCTGACGGCGAATATTGCCGTGCCGCCGATTTTGACCGCTTGGTTTGTTGGCGGGACGGCGGTCGCGGCGGGAGGCAGTTCGTTGCCGGCGAGTGTGTTGGTTTCGTAGGCGCCCGCGCTGCCCGGGGTTGCGCGTGCCTCTCCCCGCTCATCGGTCGCCGGAAAACTCAGGCCTGGCACTCCGGGGATAATGCCGACGGCCGGACTTGTGCCCTGAGTAGCCAGTGACACAAACACCGGCCCTGTGACATTGGGCGGACCGACCAACGGTCCGCCATTGTCAGCCAGCCCGGAATCCAACTTCGGATCGATATCGATCAAAGTAGTGGCGAAAAAAGGTACCAGGCTCGCATCCGAACTAACGTTGTAGCCCCCATCGATGACACCCGACGCATTGGGCGTGAGATCGGGCGCGGCGCTGGTCCCGCCGGAAAGGATGCATCCGATCAAATCCACCACCCCGGCGTTCTGGCAAATGTCCCATCCCGTCGTGGCGCCGGCCGAGCCATTGTGACTCGTGCCGGTCCCGTTGGTCCCCGCGACCAGCGTATTAGTGGCCAGTGTGCAATTGCGCAGCGTCGTCAGCGCTGCCGCGCTGCTCAGGCCGCCTCCCAGAGCCGATCCGCCGTTGCCGCCGTTGACGTTTCCCGCCGTCGCGTTGCCGCCCGCGCCGCCCTGGCAGGCGTTCTGGAAAAACAGGCTGTTTTGCAGGTAAGCCTCCGTCGCCGTGTTGTTAATATATAGACCGCCCCCTGCGGCCACGCCGCCGTTGACGCCATTGTGGTTCCCCGTATCGTCGCTGCCGCCGGCCCCGGCCGTGATCCTGTTTTGCGCGAAAACGCAGTTGGTCACAAACAACGGCCCGGCCACATAGACAGCCCCGCCCACGACCGAACCGCCGGCCGCGCCGGCGCCGCCGTATCCCGCGATCGGGCCGCCGCTGCCAGGCGCGCCGCCACTGCCGCCGCTGCCGGCGCTGCAGGTGTTGTTAAAGAATTCCGTGGAAACAAAAACATTCTTGCCGCCGGTGCTGTAGATGGCCGCTCCGAAGGCTGAACCGCCGCTGCCGGCGTCGCCTCCAATGCCGTCAAATCCCAAGCTGCTGCCGCCGGAGCCGCCATTGCCGCCGGAGCCGGCCAAGGCGCTGTTGGTCCCCAGCACGGAGTAATAAATGAAGAGCGGACCCATACTATAAATAGCGCCACCCGCCGCCGAGCCGCCATCGCCGCCATCGGTGCCATTGCCGCTGTGGTTCGTTGAGCCGTTGGCGCCGGAAAGGCTGGTGGCCGCGTTTCCGGAAACAATGCAATTACTGATGATCAACGTGCCTTCATTAAGGATGCCGCCGCCGGCTGTGCTGACGCCGTTAAGCACTTGCAGGTTTTTGAGGGTCAGCGCGCAATTGGGCGCCACCGTGAAGATGCGCGCCAGGCCGTTCCCATTGAAAACAACGCCGTTGCTGCCGCCATCGATAAGAACACTATGGTTGATCGCGATGGTCGAGGCTGCCGAGGTCAGGCTGATGGTGGCGTTGGTTTGGAAATTAGTAATGACCGGCACTCTTGGGTTGTAAGCGGCCTTCAGGAATGAGGAGTAGTTGCTAACCAGGAAGGACTGAGCAGACGCCGGGCGGCAGAATAGCGCCAGGAAAACTGCCACCACCAACCAAGCCGAGATTGGTTTAATGGCGCCTTTCGAGAGCGTTTTCATGCAGTTGAGCTTATATCACGCGATTGCCTTGATATAAACAGTTTTTGCCGGAAAAGTTTCGCGCCCTTCGCGCCGGCGCCGCCTGAAGGATGAAAGGCAACTGATGCGACTAGGCTTGATCGGTGCGACTGGGTGCGACTGGGTGCGACTGGTGCGACCGGTGCGACTGGTGCGACTGGGTGCGACTGGGTGCGACTGGGTGCGACTGGGTGCGACTGGGTGCGACTGGGTGCGACTGGGTGCGACTGGGTGCGACTGGGTGCGACTGGGTGCGACCCGCCTTCGCAAGGCCTGCGGCGGGCAGGCTGGGTTTGACCGGCAAAATTTGCCGCTTTTGGACTTGCCGCGTGATTCCTTCCCGCTTTTTCGCCTCGGCGGTTTTGAGGTCCGCAAAATGTCAAAGAGCAGGCGCGTGAGCGCCACACCGTCGCATTATACCATCGTTAAATGGGAATGCAACAAAATTATTCAATATGCTTGGTTTGGGCCGAGGCGCTGCTCAGGCTGCCGGGTGTCCAATCAAACGACATTTAGAAAACATGCGTCGGTGCTGAAGGTCGGGAAATCTCCATTGCCACTGCGCGATTGCCTTATCGCTTTTGCCCGGCTATTCTCCCCCCAATGAATGCGCGCTTTCGGCCCGTGCTTTTCGCCGCCGCCGCCTTGATGGCGGTCTGGCTGGCGGCCCTGGGCGGTTACGCCCTCTCCAAACATTTCAAGATGACGCCCGACAAATTGCGCGCTTACATGCAGAGCGCCGACCTGTCCAAATTGTCCGGCGCGGCCCGTGCCAGGGCTTTGCGGGATCTGGCCGATAAAATCAATGCCCTCTCCCCCGAGGAGCGCCGGCAGGCCCGCGTCAACCGCCTCTGGTCCCAATGGTTCCAGGAAATGACCGAAGACGAAAAGGGCCAGTTCCTCGATGCCACGCTCCCTTCAGGATTTCATCAAATGCTCGCCTCTTTTGAACAACAACCGGCCGAGAAGCGCCAGAAAGCCATTGGCGACGCCATCAAACAACTCCGCCAGGCCCGCGACAATCCGCCGCAAAATTCCAACCCGCCCGATTCCAACGCCACCAACGGCCCTTCCGTTCTGAGCGAGGACCTGCAAAAGAAGGTCACCACCATTGGCCTCAACTCAGTCTATGGCAGCAGTTCGGCCGAGACCAAGGCGGAGCTGGCTCCCTTGCTGGAGGAAATTCAGAAAAACATGGAGTCAGGCCGGATGTTCCGCGGAGGACGCTGATGCGCCGCTTTCTCCCATCGGCTCTGGCTTTCACGCTGGTGGAACTGCTGGTTGTCATCGCCGTCATCGCCATCCTGGCGGCCTTGCTCATGCCGGCCCTGGGGCGCGGCAAGGAAAGCGGGCGCGTCACCGCTTGCCAGGGCAACCTTCATCAGATCGGCCTCGCCCTCCAAATTTATGTCGATGAGAACAAGAACATCATGCCCACCCTCTACGACCGTCCGCTGGTCGGCGCGCCCACCAATCTGCCGACCATCGACATCGTTCTCGCCGCGCCGCTTGGCTCCAAGCAGGTTCTGCGTTGTCCCTCGGACAATCAGCGGATTTTCGAGCAGACCGCTTCGAGCTATTCCTGGAACAACCTGCTCAACGGCCAGAACGCCGACCGCCTGCATGTCCTGAACCTCTCGCTGGCCATGACCAAAATACCGCTGGTGTTTGACAAACAAGGCTTTCACGCCGCCCTCGGCTCCAAGCACGCCGTCAATTACATCTACGCCGACGGCCACGTCAAAAATCTCCTCATCATCTCAGGCTCGCAATGATCGAATTGCGCAACGTCACCAAGAAATTCGGGCGCCTCACCGCCGTGGACGACCTGACGCTGGCGGTGCCGCCCGGCGAAATCTTCGGTTTGCTCGGCCACAATGGCGCGGGCAAAAGCACCGCCATCGGCATGATGCTCGGCCAGGTTTGGCCCACCGCCGGCGCGGTCCAGATCTGCGGCCACGAAGTCACCCGCGACCGCCGCCGCGCCTTGCAAAAGGTCGGCGCCATCTTCGAAGCCCCCGCCTTTTACAACGATCTCAGCGGCTGGCGCAACCTGGAGATCCTGAGCGCCTACACCGCTCCCACGCCCGCCCGGCGCATCCAGGAAGTGGCCGAATGGATGGGGTTGGGGGCCCGCATTCGGGACAAGGTCAAAGGCTATTCGCACGGCATGCGCGCCCGCCTCGCGCTGGCCCAGGCGCTGCTGCCGCGCCCTGAATTGCTGATCCTTGACGAACCGGGAGACGGCCTCGATCCCGAGGGCATTCACGAAATGCGCCAGACCATCCTCCGCCTGCACCGGGAGCTGGGTTTGACCATTTTACTCTCCTCTCATTTGCTGGTCGAAGTCGAGCAGGTCTGCCTCTCCATCGCCGTCATGAATCAGGGGCGCAAAGTCTTTCAGGGCGGCATGGCCGAAACCCGCCAGGCCCGCGGCTGGGTGCGGCTGCGCGCGGGCAATTTCGCCGAGGCCGCAAAAATTCTCCTCGAGTCCGGCCTCATCGTGCGCGAGCGCGACGGCCAATTCATTCTGCCGGCTGCGGGCGTGGGCACAAATCAGGTGGTCGAACGTCTGGTCCAGCGGCGGCAGCCGGTCTTTGAGATCGCCCCCAAGGAGGAGACGCTGGAAAACTTCTACCTGTCCTTGATGAAAAAATGATCTACTACCAATTGCGCAACGAGTTGTGGAAGATGTTCGGGAAGAAACGCACCTACATCGGCTTCGGCGCTTTTCTCCTGGCCCATTCCACCATCCTCCTGCTCTTCCGCTACTGGCAGGGGCCGCGCCGCGACATGGCCCACCGCCTCGAATTGCTCGGTTATGCCAGCGAAAAATTCATCTCCAACCTGACCATGGCCGTGGCCGTGCTGATTCCGGTGGCCATGCTGCTCCTGCCGCTCTACGTGGCCTTGGTCGGCGGGGACTTGCTGGCCAAGGAAGCCGAGGACGGGACCTTGCGCATGATTCTGGCCCGCCCGATTTCCCGCTTCCGCCTGGCGCTGGTCAAATGGCTGGCCGGCCTGGTTTTCTCATTAGTATTGACCTTGGCGCTGGGGGTCTCAGGGGCCGCCTTCGCCTCCTGTCTCTTCCCTGCGGGAGGATTGTTCGCCTTTCTGCCGATGGACGGCATCTTCAGCGTTTTCGGCTCGGCGGATGGATGGAGCCGCTACGCGATGGCCACCCTTATCCTGAGCGCCAACGCCGCCACGATCATGGGGTTGGCCCTCATGTTTTCCTGCTTCAACGTCAAACCCGCCGCTGCCACAGTCCTGGCTCTCTCCTGTTTGTTGACTAGCAAGATCATTCAGGAAATGCCCTATTTCCACGAATTGCAGTCCTGGTTCTTCACCTACCACATGAATGGCTGGATCAAGCTCTTTGAGCAGCGCGTCCCCTGGCCGGACATCCTGCAATCCCTCAGCATCCTTTTCGGTTTCAACCTGACACTGCTCATCATCGGCTGCGTCGCTTTCCAGGTCCGCGACATCAAATCTTGATCCGATCCTGTTCATCTTGTCCGAAATAAATTGACAGGATGAACAGGATGTACAGGATTCGGAAATTAGTGAATTACCTGACCGCGACCGGCGTCGAGATCGGCCTGCTGCTGAACTTCGGCGCCCAACGTTTGGAATACAAACGCAAATGCCGGACCTATCGTGAAAAACAACCTTCGAGAGATTTCATCCTGTAAATCCTGTCCATCCTGTCAAAAACTCTTTGTTTGCGTCTCCGCGGGCCGGACTCGAAGTTCCACTCTCTCCGTGCCACGCAATATGCTGATCGCCGATTCCATCCCAATTTCGCTCCCGACCAAACGTCGTTGCAGATCGTCAATGCTGGCCAGCGCTTCCCCTTTGAACGCAATCAGCAGGTCGCCTTCGCGCAGGCCGGCGACTGCGGCCGGGCTGCCCGGTTCGACCCCCAGCACAAGAATCCCCTGGTCTGTTTTGAGCCTGTGAAAGCGGGCGATGCGCGCATGAATCGCCGCCGTCTGCCCCATCACCCCGATCCAACTGCGCCGCACCCGCCCGTCCTTGATGAGCCAGGCCGCCACCATTTCCGCCGTGTTGCTGGCAATGGCGAAACAAATCCCCTGGGCGGGCAAAATAATAGCCGTGTTCACCCCGATCACCTCCCCGTGCGCATTGACCAAAGGCCCGCCGGAGTTCCCCGGATTCAACGCCGCGTCGGTCTGTATAATGTTGTCAATCAATCTTCCTGACTGCGCCCGCATGGACCGCCCCAGCGCGCTGACGACCCCGGCCGTCACCGTTTGCTGGAAGCCAAATGGACTGCCAATGGCGATGGCAATTTGCCCCGCCCGCAATTTCCTCGAATCCCCGAAGCGCGCGAAGGCCAGCCCCGCCGCGTGGATGCGGATGACCGCTAAATCCGACTCCGGATCATCTCCCGTCAACAGCGCTGGAAACACCCGCGCATCAGCCAGCGTCACCTCGATGCTCTTGGCGCCATGAACCACGTGGCTATTGGTCACGATGTAGCCATCCGGCGCGACCATGAAGCCCGATCCACCCGATTCCTGCCCGCGCGCGTGTTGTTCCGCCGCCGCCGCGCGGCCCACGCGGATATTGACCACCGCCTGGCCAACCTTGGCCGTCGCGCCCGTGATGGTTTGCGAATAAGCGTCCAGCAATTCGTCATCTTCGGTCGTCGGCGCCAGGCGCGAGCCGTCCTCCATCCGCCCCGTATCGAGCAAAACCGGCGTCGCTCTCACTCCCTTGCCGCCCTGATATATCTTCCGTATTTTCATCTTTCCTCGTCCAATATGGGACAGCCTGCGCAACTTTCAATCGGGGATTCTTTTTCGCATTTCATCCTTCATAATTCATCCTTCATCCTTCTTAATTCCTTCCGTGTTTGACCCGCGAAAGACATTCCAATTGCGAGGTCCACTGCGGCGGCTGCCGGGCACAGGTCTGTCCGGTCCGCGCGTCTGGCTGTTTGCCGCGGTGGCTATTGGGGGAACGATCGCGTCCTTTCTCCTGCCGCCGTTGCGGCAGCCGCAATGGTACCATCATTTCGCCGATGACCGCGCATGGGCCGGCATTCCCAACTGCCTCAATGTCCTCTCCAACGCCGGCTTTCTCGTTGTCGGGCTGATGGGCCTCTGGTATCTGACCGGGCGCGAACGTTTCATCGAGCCGCGCGAACGCGCCGCCTACGTGGTTTTCTTCCTGGGCGTCTGCGCGACCTGCGTCGGCTCCGCTTGCTATCACTGGGCGCCCCGGGACGCCACCCTGGCCTGGGATCGGTTGCCGATGACCCTGGCCTTCATGTCGCTGCTCTCGGCCATGATAGCCGAGCGGATTTCCGTCAAGGCTGGGGCGCAATTGCTTTGGCCATTGGTGACCGCCGGCGCGGCCAGCGTGTGGTGGTGGCGATGGACAGGCAATCTCTGGCCCTACATGGCCGCGCAATATTTTTCCATCTTCCTCATCGGCTGGCTCGTTCTCCTTTTTCCCACCGGTTACACCCGCAGCGGCGACCTGTTGATCGTCACCGGCTTTTATATTCTGGCCAAAATTGCCGAAGCCCTGGACGCCCCCATCTACGCGCTGACAAACTGGATCAGCGGCCACACCCTCAAACACCTCCTCGCCACCGTCGCCGTCTATTGGCTGCTGCGCATGTTGCGCAAAAGAGCGCCCCGGGCCGCGACCGCCCACATCGCCTCCTCCTCCCGTCCCAGGCTCCCGGTTTTTTGAATGGAAAAGGAACAAATGATTTTACGAACAACATTAGCCGCCGTCGCGCTACTGGCGCCGCTATTCACCGGCTGTTCCGACTGCCTCTGCGCACAGCCTCCCGCGCTCCCGTTTCCCCAAGCCACCCGCAGCCGCTGGCTAAACCCGCCGGTGGATTCCCAGGCCGATCTGAACCGCGAATGCCTGCGGGGTTGGGAAACGATTCTGCAAAAACTGGTTGTCACCGATGGGTGCGAGCCGGGCGAAATGCGCGTGGTCGTGGATGTTGCCGACATCGGCGGCGGCAGCATCCGCCCCACCTACTCCGAAGGCATCGCCTGGGGGATGCTTTTCGCGGCCATCATGGATCGGCCCGGCCACACCACGCAGCCCGTGTTTGATGGCTTCAATGCCTATCGGAAACGCCACTTGAGCGCCTCCGGGTTAATGCATTGGCGCATTCTTGCTGACGGAAAAACCGGCGACAAAGGCATTACTGTCGAGGCCGAGGAAAACATTGTCATGGCCCTCCTCTGTGCGCACATCCAGTGGGGCAGTTCTGGCAAGACCGATTATCTCGGGGAGTTCCGACAACTCTCCTCCGCCTTGTTCAAGAACTGCGTCATGCCCGGCAGGAATCTGCTCAAACCCGGGGACACATGGGGCGGCAAGGACAAGCTCCACCCAGCCAACTGGAAACCTGCCTATTGGCGCGCATGGGAAACAGCGGTCCCCGAGCCTCGATGGGCTGCCGTGCGAAAGGCCACGGGCGGCTTGATCCACCGTCTGACCGAAATGAGCGCCACCGGCTTGCCTCCTCATTGGTGCCGGGAGGATGGCGCCGAAACCAAATCCGCCAATCCCTACTTTGCGGACTACACCTTCGAGTACGACGCGCTGCAACTGCCCATTCACAACGCCCTCGAATTGGCCTGGTTTGGCCCGGAAGAAGCGCCGGAAGCGGCCGGGATGAACGCGAAGATTGCGCGATGGGCCAAATCAAATCCGGAGACGGCCCCGTCCAAAATCCGCGATGGCTACACGCTTGACGGTAAAGCTACGGGCAAATACCGAGGCAACAACGCCTTTATCACCAGCTTCATGCTGGCCGCCGCAAGCTCAAAGGATGCTCAAGCTTACGCCAAGGAATGCTTCGGCATTCTGGTCAAAGACAAGCCGGGCGACGACACCTACTATCAAGCGATCATCCGCCTTTATGGACTTCTGGTCGCCAGCGGAAACTTCCCGGACATTCCCGCCTGGCTGCAAAACCACCCGCTCCCCCACGACATCCTCAAGCCGGCTCCCGCTCCATGAAAAGAACCGAGGCTGAAGGGTCCCGGAAAGCTCAACGGAAGTCACGATCTAGGCCGTAATAGTTGAATCCGATCCTGGAGCCGGTCAAAGTCAGTGTCCAGCACCAGCAGTTTATCACCTCGCGCGAGGACCGTGGCGGCAATCGCTGCGTCAAAAAACTTCATTTGTTGCCCTTTGGCTTTTAGCTCAACAATCAGCATGGCCAATTGAGCGGCGTCTGACTCGGAAAAACCCGAAACCAAGGCCCGGAATCTGTTTTGGTAAAGTTGGAACGCCCGTTGCCGCAAATCCTGCCTGACTGGCGGGTGCGTCCCAACAAGAAACTCCGAAGCTGCCAGCGCCGGAATATAGTATGGGCCGTTCTCGTTTTCAGGAAGCAGGCCTTCGAAATCACCCCGCCGCTCCGCGGATATCAGGACGCTGGTGTCAATCGCAACCGGCATAGCCAACCACCTCCGAAGCGTTATCCATCGCAGCCTTCAATTCCTCGGAATCCGCGGCATTGAAGCCCCGCCCGCGCAATAGGCGCAAAAGCTCCGAGCGCGTGGCACCCACTCGCGGTTGAATAACCGCCACGGTCCTGCCGTGGCGTTGAACTTCCACGACCTCGCCACCCTGCACCACCCTATCCAAGATGCTCTTGCTTTCGTTGGCCAGTTCGGTCGCAGTCACAATCATGGCTACAAAAATACCCATTTTAGCGATTTTGGCAAGCTCCCAGAACGCAACTGGGTTGTCTTGTGATTTCTCACGATTGGAATTTAAGATTGAAAGAACCGCGCGTGTTTGTCATGCTGCGCTTAAATAACGAAAGCCGTCCTGTGCAAATAAAAAAAGCCGTCATCACCGCCGCCGGCAAAAGCCAGCGCACGCTGCCACTCCAATCCTTGGTGGACCGCGATGGCCAGCAGAAAACCGCCCTGGCCATCATCGTCGAAGAGGTGCTCAAAGCCGGGATAGAGGAAGTATGCATCGTCATCTGCCCGGGCGACCAGTCCGCATACCTCGCCGCCGCCGGCCCTCATGCCCCCCGCCTGCGATTCGTCGAGCAACCCGCGCCGCTGGGCTACGGGCACGCCGTGCAATGCGCCGCCGCCTTTACTGCCGCCGACCCGTTTCTGCTGCTGGTGGGGGACCATCTCTACGTCAGCCGCGCGGAGAAGAATTGCGCGCAACAATTGGTGCAGGCCGCCAGCGTCGAGTCATGCTCCGTCTCGGCCGTGCAGGCCACGCGTGAGAGCAAACTGCCTTTTTACGGCGCCGCCGGCGGCAGGCTGGTGCCGGGCCGCCAGCGCCTTTACCAGATTGATACCGTGCTGGAGAAGCCGACCCCGACCGAAGCGGAGCAAAGGCTCATCGTCCCCGGCCTGAGAGCCGGACGCTACCTGTGCTTCTTCGGCATGCACGTCTTGACGCCCATCGTCATGGAACGCCTGAGCGAAATGGCCCTCGCCGGCAAGGACGGGGCCGCCCTGAGCGCCGTCCTCCATGCCCTGGCCGGCCGGGAGCGCTATCTGGCGCTGGAATTGCAGGGACGCCGCTATGACATCGGCCTTAAATACGGATTGTTGACAGCTCAACTGGCCCTGGCCCTGGAGGGCCGGGACCGGGACGAAGTGCTCTCGACCCTCGTCGAAATGCTGGCCTTGAAAGGGGATCAGGCCCCGGCCTCATAATTTCTAATCTCAATCATAATATTAATCCATGCACATGACAAACTTTGCGAAAGAGATTAAGATTACGATTAAGATCAAGATTAGGAGCGACCTCAAAATGAAGCGCCTCTCATGACACCGCGCCTGCGCCAGATCATCACCGCCACGGACCCCGCCCGGCGCCACCAGGCCTTGGACGCCGTCTGTCACAACGCCTCTCTGGAACAATTGCTGGCGGAATGCGACGACCTGGAGTCGTTCCGTCGTTGCAGCGAGAGTCTTTACGAACGGGTGCGGGCCTTGTTTTTCCTTTACGCCCTCCATCGCTTTCATCTGCCCTTGCAGCCGGACCTCAACCGGCGCGGCTGGATTCCCTTTGCCGGCTGGTCCCACCTGCTGCAGCGGCGCTTTGAGGAGGCGGTCCACGTTTTTCTTGACGCCCAGCGCAAAGACGGCCCCAACGACGCTCTTTCCAGCGCGCTGGCCGCCGCTTATTACCGGCTGGGCATTCAGACCCTGGCCGATCAGGTTCGCCGCAGCGTCCGCTCCGTGCCGGGCAACCAGTGGATGTTCCGCATGGGCCACCCCGCCGACCAGCCCTTGCGTCTGCGGCCCGAATTGCTGCAACGCGGGGCCGACGGCTGCTACCCCGTGCTGCGCGAGCAAACGCCCGTGCGCATGGATCTGACCCACAGCGCCTGGAGCGACATTTTTTTCCTCGGCATGGATTATCCGGAAGGCGCCAAGGTCTTGAACATCTCCATTGACCTGGCGGTGCGCGGACGGGATCGCGCGCCCAAACCGCCCATCGAAGTTTTTTTGCGCGTCATCGAGGAACCGGTTTTGCGCCTGGCCAGCGTCGATCTCGGGGTGGCGGCGGACGTGGCCAACCTGGCCGAAGTGTTTGATTTCGCGCGCGACTATTTGGGGCTGTTAAAAGCGGCGGTCATCGCCGCCGGCCTGGTGCCTCCGGGCGTCGAAGGCTCCGGCCAAAACCTGGCCGACTTGCTGGCGCGCCTGGTCGGGCCGGGGCGCGGGCTGGAAGTGGTCAGCAGCGTCAATAATATTCCTAAAGGCTCGCGCCTGGCCGTCTCCACCAACCTGCTGGCGGCCCTCATTTCCGCCTGCATGCGCGCCACCGGCCAAGCCAGCTCCTTGCAAGGAGCGCTCGGCGAGCACGAGCGCCGGCTGGTCCTGGCCCGCGCCATCCTGGGCGAATGGCTGGGCGGCTCGGGCGGTGGCTGGCAGGATTCCGGCGGCGTGTGGCCCGGCCTCAAACTCATTCAGGGCGCCTTGGCCAAGGAAGGCGACGCGGAGTTCGGCTTCAGCCGCGGACGCCTGATGCCGACGCACCAGGTTTTTGGCTTCGGGGAGGCCTCCGAGTCCGCCCGCCGCAAATTGCAGGAGAGCCTGGTGCTTGTCCACGGCGGCATGGCCCAGAACGTCGGCCCCATCCTGGAAATGGTGACGGAGAAATACTTGCTGCGCTCGCAGCCGGAGTGGCAGGCGCGCGGAGAAGCGCTGGGCATTCTGGACGAAATCCTGGCCGCTCTGCGGGCCGAGGACGTGCCGCGCATCGGCGCCGCGACCTCGCGCAATTTCGCCGGGCCGCTGCAAACCATCATCCCTTGGGCCGGCAACTTTTTCACGGAAACCATAATTGACAAAGTGCGAGCCGAGTTCGCTGGCGATTTTTGGGGCTTCTGGATGCTCGGCGGCATGTCCGGCGGAGGCATGGGATTCATGTTCGCCCCCTCCCGCAAGGCGGAGGCGCAGGAGCGTCTGCAAGCCATCATGTCCCAAACCAAGCGCGACCTGGAAAGCGCCCTGCCCTTCGCCATGGAACCGGTCGTGTATGATTTTGCCATCAACGAGCGCGGCACCTGGGCCGACTTGCTGACGGGCGACGACGCCTTGCTCCCGCCGCCATATTACGCGATGGTCGTGCCCCAATTGCTCAAGTTGGATTTGCGCACCCTGCCCCGTTTGCGCCGGGCCGAACTGGACAAGTTCGCCGCCGCCAGCCACTCCAAACCCGAGCTGGCCGGCGTGGTGCGGGATGTTTTCGACCGTTTGCTGCCGCGTTTGCCGCGCGAATCCACGGCGGACCGAAGTTTGGAGGCCCTGCTGACCGAGAATGGTTTTGACCGCGCCGAACACGAACACATCCGAGCCGATCTCAAGGATGGCCATATCGGCCTGGCCCAGAACCGCCTGCCGGCCAGCGCCATTATCCAGGATGTCCATCCCGAGGACGTCATCGACGCCACCGCTCCGCTGCCGGAGCAGGATGCAGCCTTGGGACGTGCGGCCATCGCCAGCGGGGCGGCGGCCATCGTCACCCTGGCGGCGGGCGTCGGCAGCCGGTGGACGCAAGGAGCGGGCGTGGTCAAAGCGCTGCATCCGTTTTGCAATTTAGCCGGGCGCCATCGCACATTTTTGGAAGTGCATCTGGCCAAGAGCCGCCGCGTGGGCGGCGAACACGGCGTCCTGCTGCCTCACGTTGTCACGACAAGCTATTTGACGCATGCGCCCATCGAGGCCTTTCTCCAGCGGCAAAACCACTACGGTTACCCCGGCCCGCTGTTGCTCTCCCCCGGCCGCGCCATTGGCCTGCGCCTGGTGCCGATGGAACGCGACCTGCGGTTTTTGTGGGAGGAAATGCCGCAGCAAATGCTGGACGAACAAGCGCAGAAGGTTCGCCAGAGCCTGCACGCCGCGCTTATCGCCTGGGCCAAACAGGCCGGCGAAGCCAGCGACTACACGGATAACGTCCCGGCCCAATGCCTGCATCCGGTGGGCCATTGGTACGAAATTTCCAACTTGCTGCGCAACGGAGTGCTGCTGGCCCTGCTGCAGGAACGCCCCAATTTGCGCTATCTGTTGGTTCACAATATCGACTGCCTGGGGGTGGATTTGGACCCGGCCCTCCTGGGGTTGCACATTCGGCAAGGGGCCTGTTTGTCTTTCGAAGTCATCACCCGCCGTCTGGAAGACCGGGGCGGCGGTTTGGCGCGCGTCCACGGCCGCCCGCGCATCCTCGAGGGTCTGGCCATGCCGCGGGAGGAGGATGAATTCGCCCTTTCCTATTACAATACCTTGACCACCTGGATCGACTTGCAACAACTGCTGGCGCTCTTTGAGTTGTCCGCCAGCGACCTGCCCGATGCGGAGAAGGTTTCCGCGGCCATCCGCAAAGTTGCCGCCCGCATGCCGACCTACGTCACGCTCAAGGAAGTCAAGAAAAGGTGGGGCCACGGCCAGGAGGACATTTTCCCCGTCGCGCAATTTGAGAAGCTATGGGGGGACATGAGCGCTCTGGCGGAGGCGCGCTGCCGGTTTGTGGTCGTGCCGCGCCTGCGCGGGCAGCAGCTCAAAGACCCGGCCCAGTTGGACGGATGGCTGCGCGACGGCTCGGCCGCGCACGTCGAATCCCTCTGCCGTTGGCGCTGATTTTAATGTTAATCACCGTGAGACTTCCACTTCATACCAAATGGAGGCGGCATTGGAAGTGACGTTGAGCGTCGTGGAGGAAGCATCGCCGGTGAGCGGCAATTGACTGAGCCGCTTGCCGCGTGGGTCGAGGGACCAAACGCGGACGTTGTTGACGCCGACAGGCAGCGTCAGCGTGAAGGGCACGATTTCAGCCAGGATCGGCGCCCCGCCCCAGTGGTTGCCAACGGAATTCTTGTTGGCATCCTTCCAGACTTGGCCGGTATTCTCGCACCAACCGGTCGCCACGAGCAGCGCGCTGCAATCGTTGGTGAAGCTCTGGCCGCGTTTCAACGTGATGCCCAGCGTACACCAACCAAGACGGCTGGTTCCCGGGCGGAAAGTCAGGGCGCCGAGCGTCATTGGCCGGTTGTCGGCATAGCCGACGAGGCCCTTGGTGCGCGGAGTGTCGAAGGTGACGACCCCGTGATTGGCCACGCTGAGATCCCAACGCAATTGACCGGTGTCGCTTGCCAGCACGTTTCCCGCGGGAGCAGCGGGCGGCTGGCTCAGACCGGCCGGGTTGGCGCCAATGCTGGTGTCCAGGCGGCTGATCAACGCCAGTTTGCCTGGCACGCCCATTTGGCCGCTGGTGAATACCACCCAGGCCCAGGTCTTCCGCAACAAATCCAATTCCCGTTCCGGCGTCAGGGCCATCGTATGTTCGTGGACAGCGGGCCGCACATCACCGCGCCGGAAGAGGTTGGCCGCCAGCAGCAGGTTGGCCATCTTGGCGGGATGCTGCCCGATCTCAAAAAATCCGCGCACGTAGCCCATGGAAGCCACGTCGTTGCCCGGGCCGTAGTCGTAAAGCCAGATGCCGTCCCAATCCTGCAAACCCGCATAGGCGGCCAACAGCAACGGCCCTTCCGCGCCATAGGAGTTGGGGGACGGATGCTGATACTCGGTGACGATGAAAGGCTTGCCCCGGATGCGCTGGCGGGCCAGGCAGGCGATTGAGTTCTCGTCGTCGGTGGGTTCATCCACCAGCGAGTTCACCATCGAGACGTTCGGCATAAACCAATCGACAGGGTCCCAGGGCCGGCCGGGAAATCGCGGCTGCTGCCAATAATTATGGGCGTCAATGACATCCAGGCGGTTCTGCACCGTGGCTGGACTGGTGGCAGTAATAGTTCCAACAATCAGGCCGCCATAGCCAATGTTGGTCCGCAGATAGCCCGCCATGGCGTCGAAATATCCGTATTCCAAATTACGCAAAAATTCCAGCCAGTCGCGCTGCGCTTTGCGCGTGCCGCCGTAGCCCCCGCTGGAATGGCGAATATTCGGCACGGTGCGCGCCGCCAGCGAGGCCCCCGGGGGCAGCACGCCGATCTGGCCACCCGGCCGGAGCCGGACATCGGCGAACCAGAACGTGGCGAGCTTGTCGCCCATCGAGCCGAAGACGAAACCTGCATTGGTCTCGGCGGCCGCGGATTCAAAGGTGTAACTAAACTGTTGCCAGTTGGTGGTGAGGCTCAAGGTTTGGAATACCCCCAGATTGGACCAGGGTTCGTGCGCCATTTGGACGAAGGCGTCGGCATTGGTCCGGGGGTTGGACTTCGCCCAGAAGGAAAGGGTATAAACTTGACTTTGAGCCAGGGTCAAGCCGCGATAGCTGAATTGGATATGCCACGAGACAGGATCGGCGTTGGTGACGGAAATTTTTGCCGAAGGCCCCCCGTTGGTGAAATCGTCGGTGCGGGTGAATTTTGCGCCGGCATTGTAATAGTGCTCAGGGAGCCAGCCCGTCAGGCCGTCGCGGAAATCGCCGTTCTTGAGCAGGTTGGAGCCGGGCGGCTCATTAACCACCTTCCAGGCGGCAAGCATCGCCGCGCCGTTTGCGTAACGCTCCGCCAGCCAGGCGTTCCAGCGGGACTGGAGGCTCGTTGCGTAGCGCGGCGGCAGGCGGTCCAGCCCGCCGTCTAGCCATTTTTGGATCATGCCCATTTCGTTGTTGATTTCGACCAATGCGACCGCCGGTTCTTTGGCCAGAGGCAGCCCGGTGAAACGGTTGACCGGCTTGAGCAGCTTGGCGGCGTAATCTTTTTGCAGCGCCAGGGCCGGCTCGTAGAAATAGCCCAGGATATGGGTGTCGTTCCACTCCATCCTCGCCACTTCCGGGCCAAGTCCGTCCGCTGATCGATACCGGTGTCCAACCAGAAGATTGATGTCCGAGTAAACGCCGTGCGCTTTAAGCCGGGAGACAAGAAAATGGACCTGCTCTAATTGCGCGGCGTTCAGATTGGTGCTGGTGGTCGCGGTATAGGCGAGCAAACCCGGATGATTATCCAACTGGCCGTCCATGAAATGGAAACGGACATTGTTGACGCCGAACTTCGCCAGGCGGGCAGCCACGGCATCGGCATTGTTGGTCGGCACGAAAGGAGAATCGCCGGAATTGAAAGTGACTCCCAGGAAACGGATGCGTTTCCCAGCGACCATGAAATGGCCGTTCGTATCCGCCAGAACGCGGTCTGGACCGATGGTCGAATTTAAAGCCGAATCATCCGTTACGCCGGGGGTGGAATCGTTCCACGGCAGAACCCAGGGCACGGCTTCAGCGAGAAGTCCAGGCCCCGCGCACGCCAGCACGGAAGCCAGACAGACAACAATTCGGTTATGCATAAGAGATTAATCAAGCTTCGCCAGAATTTCCGCGCTCTCCAAGTCCCGCAGCAATTCCACTACTCCCCTGATCTGCCCCGGCAGGACCAATTCCGGCGCTATCTCGGCCAGCGGCTGCAAGACAAAACGCCGCAGATGCGCCCGCGGATGAGGCAGCGCCAATCCGGGCAGGTTGACCGCGCGCGGACCGAATGCGATCAAATCCAGATCCAGCGGACGCGGTTCGTTGGGAACGCCGCGCCGCCGCCGCCCGAATTCCGTCTCCAGCATTTGCAGTTGACGCAACAGGGATTGGGGCGTCTGGGCCGGGCGCGGCCGCAACCCGGCCGCCGCGTTGACAAAGAGCGGTGAGCCGGGCGGGCAATCAACCGGCGTGCTTTGCCAGAGAGACGAACGTAGCAACGGCGCGTCGGAAAGCATTTGCAGCCGATCCAAGGCGCGCCGGACAATCAGCACGGAGTCACCCAGGTTTGAGCCGAGTGCGACAAAGGCCAATTCGTCCGAATTTGGATTTGTTCTATTCAAACGACCAATAGTGAACGGCGTAAGGCTCAAGATGCACGCGCAAGGTCTGGTTGCCCTGCTTGAGATCGGCAAACGGTTCCGGACGCAGCCGGGCATTTTCATCATCACTGCCTGTAATCGCGTCGAGGACAACATGGCGAATAGTCATTTTATTGGGCAAAGTTTGCAGCGTCAAATCAAGTTCCACGGCGGAGGCGGAGAAATTCCAGAGCGCCAGGTTGTACATGAGCAGGCGCTCGTCGTAGGTTGCGAGTCCATGCACCCAAGGATTCGTCGAGCTGACCCGTAAGCGTTCGCCACGAAGCCGCGAAAGAAGCTTGAACGCAAAGTAAGCGGGCCGCGCATGGTTTTGGTAGTCAAACAAGCCGTCAAACTGGGGCATGCGATTCCACCAGCGCGTCATGAAGGCCGTGCCGCGAGGAGACATGAAGGCTCCGATTTGATCGAAGGAAACATACCAGTCCCGGATATGGTAATAACAGGAGTAGTCCAGACCCGCCTCCTTCATTTGCCAAATCACTTCCGCTGCAAAGCAAGGTTGAAAGCGGGGATCTAGCGGCGGGTTCCTCAAAGACATGTTCCACTCATCAATGACTGTTTCCGCCTTTAATGCTGGAAATTTGCGCGTTAACTCATGCACGTGGTCAAAGGCGCGGCGAACGGCCTTGGGATCGCTGCTATAGACATGCCACGATATGAAATTCAACGGAGTCTGGTTGGTGGAGCAGAATTCCAGCAATGCAGGCAGGATGGGCGATTTGCAATCAGATAACGCCGGTCCTCCGACACGCGCTTTGGGATCCGCGCGCAGAATGGCGGCCACGGTGTGTTGATAATAGCGCGTGTAGTTCTCCGGCTTGAACCGATACGGGCAGCCTCCATCCTCGCCGATATCCGGTTCATTCGCCACTTCCCAGTAGCGAATACCCGCCCCGCGCTCCTCGTAATGCCGAACCAGGTTGAAAACGAGTGCTTCCCAGGCCGCATAGTCGTTCGGCTCCACAATGTCCTGGTTGATCTCAGGAAATAGCAACCGTGGCTTGAAACAAATGCACATTAAAGGCTTCGAGCCTGCTGTAAGAATGGTGTTTACGGAGCGATCGAGCGACTCGAAACGGTACTGACCGCTTTGGGGCAGGAGGTTGAAATAGTCCTGAATAAAAAGCCGGATAAGACCCGGCCCAAGCGCGCGAATCTCCGGGATTCTCCCGTTCCATATCGGGTCGTCTGACAAGCCGCCCTGGCCGAGCGCCATTTTATCAATTTCCAGTGGACCAAGCCGTTCACTAAAGCCAACACTCATCCGCGCAGTCTCACCTTCCGCAAATCCAGTCATGGCAAAGCCGGGAACAATCAACGAAAGCCAGATAATTGAGACGCTGAGGCGAGTTGCTCGAGGTGGCTGCATATTGCTATTTGATTTCCTTTGGCCTTTCCTCCGCTACGGCTTGTTCGAGGGAAGCAGCGGGAAGACGGCGTTGGTGTAGTCAACAATGATATTGTCAAAGTAGCTTTGGGTGGTGGCGTTGGTATGATTTCCATGAGCGTCGCCCCGGCCAAACATAATCGAGTTATAGACCACCGTTCCCGGCGTTGACTTGGACACCATCGTCGTTCCCACTTGAGAGAACCCGCTGGCAGGATCAAAAATCGCCCCGGAAACGGTTCCGGCCTCCCCGTCGAAGTGCAGGTTCACCCAGGTACGGTTTCCCGACGGTGACCTTTACGACAGTCGGGCTTATGGTTGTCTTTCTGCCCTCGCTGGCGCTGTGGCAACGGAAATACGTGCCTCCCTTGTCCGATGTTTCCACCTGTAGAATGCCGTAAGTCCCTTGGGTGGCCGTAAGGAAGCTGATGCTGTCAAACATGATCCAGGGGATCGTCACGCCGGTGGCGTAGTAACAGGCCGCCGTGATCTTGGAATAGCGGCCGGGCAAAGTGCATTTGACATAATTCAGTTGCAGATCGTCGTGAAACATCCAGGAGCGGGCGCCGCCCTTGCCTTCGTAGGTTTTTCCATCCACTGTCACCGGGCCTGGCAGGGTGCATGAATTCCTGGTGGAAAGCCACATTTGGCCCTTGATGCTCCACATCGAACCGCCGCCGTGGCTTGACGCATTCATAATGGCTGGCGTCAGCAGGTCGCCGTCCTTTCCGTTTTCCATGTCTTGGAAAATATCGACGGGCAACGCCGCGAAAAGTTTCGGAGCCAATGCCAGCGCAACGACTAACAGGCCCCCAAAAATGGTAAACAGCCGCTTCATAAGTGTTAGGTCCTTCCTACGCTGCCTGAGGGACTTTCCTTAATCCAGAGCGTTTTGGAATTAATTCCGTGGGGGTTGGTCCGTATATCCGTCCAGGGCGGATCCAAGCTGTGCGCCTCGCCCCGCTTGAGGAAAATGCGGCTCTCGTTTTCACCCAGTCGGCACGAAATGATCGCTTCAAAGCGGCCTTTTTTGAGAAAACTGAGATTGACACTATTAACGTCCGGCGTTACTATACGCCGGTGATTTTAAGTTTCGCGTGCGCGGAAACGGAACGGATATTGCGGGTGGAGCTATCCCGTCGCTTGCCGCCGGAAATTCAGCGCGGCGCCAGACGAAAGCTGCTGGCCTTGCACGCCGCCACGGAGTTGCGGCACATGGCCGTGCCGCCGGGGAATCGTCTCGAAGCATGAAGGGCGGACGCAAAGGCCAGCACACCATTCGCGTGAATGATCAGTGGCGCATTTGTTTTCGCTGGCACGAAGGCAACGCCTACGAAGTCGAAATGGTGGACTATCACTGAATATGAAAAGTAAACTTTTGGCCAACATCACGCCGGGCGAAATCCTGAACGAGGAATTCCTCAAGCCCATGGCCATTACGCAGTATCGACTGGCCAAGGATCTCGGCGTGCCTCCGCGCCGCATCAACGAAATTGTCAAAGGTCAGCGTGCCGTGACGGCCGACACCGCCTTGCGCCTGGGGCGCTACTTCCGCATGGCCCCGGAATTCTGGCACAACCTGCAATCCCATTACGATTTGGAACAGCAACAGGCGAAACTGGCTGGCCGGCTCAACAAAGAAGTCAAAGTGCTGGCGGCGGCGTGAATCCTCTGCACTGCGATCTTTCAGAATAATTGATTTTGCGACAATTCTCAGCCCGTCGTTTTATCGGAAAAATCCAATGGCAGAGGAATAACCGGCAGGGGAATGGGGAATTGAACTTCAGCTTTTAGAATTCAGTCTTCAGCCTTTTTTCCCATACCCCTGACCAACATTCCTCTGCCATTTCCTGCCTTTTCCGCATCCATCTTCCCTTCGGTTGCATCTGCCGCGCTTTCCGTCTCGGGGAATTTAAGACTTGCGCTTGGCTTGGGTTGGGGAAAATCTGGCGCATCAATGAATCTGGCATTCGCTTTCGCACAGTCGGCCCGGAACGACTTTTCCAAAACGGCGCTCTTTTGGGGGGATGCCCGGTTTTCCTACGGTCAGTTCTGGGCGCAAACTCTGCTCGTGGCGCAACGGTTGCAGTCCATCCTCGGCGTGAAGCGCGGGGATCGGGTCGGCGTCTGGCTCAAGAATTGCCCGGAGTTCGTCCCGGTCCTGTTCGGCATCTGGCAGGCTGGGGCGGTGGCGGTGCCGATTAATAATTTTCTCAAACCATCCGAAGTCCAATTCATCCTGGCTGACGCGGGCATCCAAGCCATCGTGCTGGATGAATCCTTGAAGGACGGATTCGCCAAGTTGGCGGCCGAGCAGCCGGGGTTGAAGGCATTTTTCGTGGAGTCGATCGTTGGCCAGGCAGGGCAGGAGACGGAGGCGACGACGGACGCGCAGGAAGGAGACTTGGCGGTGATAGTTTATACGTCGGGAACCACGGGGCATCCGAAAGGCGCGATGCTTTCTCACGGAAATCTTCTGGCCAATGTGCAAAGCTGCCGGCACGTGCTCCAGGCGGTTGGAGAAGACCGGTTCGTAGTGCTACTGCCGATGTTTCATAGTTTCATGTTCACGGTCGGCGTGCTGTTGCCGATGTTGATTGGCGGTTCGATTGTGCTGATCAAGACGTTGCATCCGCACAAGAACATCATCCTGGAGATCATCGAGCATCGGGCCACGCTGCTGCCGGCGGTGCCGCAGTTCTTCCGCGCGCTGACGCACAGTCCGGGGCCGGTGGAGTTGCCCTTGCGGGTCTGCATCAGCGGCGGAGCGCCGTTGCCGGCGGAGACGTTGCGGGAATTCACGGCGCGGTTCCCCATGCCGCTGCTGGAAGGTTACGGATTGAGCGAAGCCAGCCCGGTTGTTTCGTTCACGCCGATGCGCGGGCCTTGGAAGGCCGGCTCCATTGGCGTGCCGATTGCCGGGGTGGAGGTTTCCATCCAAAACGATGTTGGCGAGATGCTGCCGGCGGGGCAGACGGGGGAACTTTGCGTGCGCGGGGCCAACGTCATGCTCGGCTATTGGAACCAGCCGGCGGCCACGGCGGAAGTCATGCGCCAAGGGTGGTTGTTGACAGGAGACATTGGCTACGCCGACCAGGACGGATACTTTTACATCACCGACCGCAAGACGGACATGCTGCTGGTCAACGGCATCAACGTCTATCCCCGCGAAATCGAGGAGGTCCTGTATAAGTTCCCCGGGGTGAGGGAGGCGGCGGTCATTGGCATTCCGGACACGCGCAAAGGCGAGCAACCGCTGGCGTTCGTGGCCGGCCATGAGGGCGTCTCGTTGGAGGAGAGAGCATTGTTGGAGTACTTGCGGGAACGGCTGGCCGATTACAAAACGCCACGGAAGGTGGTGTTCATGCCCGCGTTGCCGCATAGCCCGACGGGCAAAATTCTCAAGACAGAACTGCGCAAATTGGTGCAGAAGCCCGCGCCGCACGGCCGGCTGGCCGGGTGAAGCGTCGGCATATCTGGTTGAGTATAAACAGGTTGCGATGAAAACGGCCTTTTAGCAGTTGACGGTGGCCTCCAGCCGCCCATACACTATTAGGACTGCGACAGAACCGCCGGAAGCGGAGTGTCCAGTGCAATTTTATGCCTGAAGGATATTGTGTTAAGTGCAAAGCAAAAAAGGAAATTGCCGAAGCCGTTGAAGAAACCATGAAGAACGGGCGCAAGGCGATCAAAGGCAAGTGTCCGACGTGTGGCGTGGTCATGTTTAAAATCCTGGGCGGCAAAGCGGCCGTTCTCCCCGCCAGCGTTGTTCCGAAAGCCGATACCCAGCCCACTTGAAATCTTTATGGCCCAGCAACTGGCTTACGTCATTATTACTCCTTACACGCTCCACAAGTCCCGCACGGGCGGGATTCTGGCGCGCTTGATCACCCGCACCGGCCTGGAGCTGGCGGCGGCCCGCATGTTCGCGCCCAGCGCCGAGCTGGTGCGGCGCTATTCTGACGTCATCATTTCCACGGCCGATCCGCAGGACCGGCGCATCCAGGAACTGATTCGTGATTACATCCTGCGCAACCTGGCCCCGGATCCGAAGACCCAGCGGCTCCGGCGAGTCATGGTGCTGTTGTTTCGCGGCGAAGAAGCCGTGCGCAAGGTCCGCTCAGTCGTCGGCAATATTGCCCCCAAGCCTCGCGGCGGGGAGACCATTCGCGATACCTACGGCGATCTCATTCTGGACGAGCACGACCAAGTCCGCTACTTCGAGCCGGCCGTTCTGGCCTCGCCGACGCCCGACGAAGCGGCGACCAAACTCAAGCTGTGGGCCAGTTACTCGGAGCATGACGGCGGTGTCATCGATAACACGCTGGTCTATGGGCCGGAGGAAAAGCCCCAGCGGACCCTGGTGCTCATCAAACCGGACAACTTCCGTTTTGCCACGGGACGGCCGGGCAACGTGATCGATTTTCTGTCGCGCACGGGCCTTTATATTGTGGGCATCAAGGTGCATCGCATGAGCGTGGCGGAGGCCTCCGAATTTTACGGTCCGGTGCGAGAGGTATTGCGCACCAAGCTCAACGACGTCGTGGCGGCACGGGCCAAGACGGCGTTGGAAAAGGAGTTTGGATTCAAGATTCCGGCGGCGGCGGAGAAGCAGGTGGGCGAAATTCTGGGGCCGTATTTTGGCGACAACCAATTCGACAACATTGTCAGATTCATGTCGGGCCGTTCCCCCTCCGATTGCAACCCGGCCCTGGCCCGGCAACCGGGGACGGAAAAGTGCATCGCGTTGATTTACGAGGGAGTGGAGGCCATCGGCAAAATTCGCGACGTGCTGGGGCCGACCGATCCGTCCAAGGCGCCGCCTGGCTCGGTGCGGCGGGAGTTTGGCTCCAACATCATGGTTAACGCCGCCCACGCCAGCGATTCGGTGGAGAACGCGCAACGGGAGATGAAGATCGTCAACGTCGGCGAAAACAACTTCCGCACCGTGGTGGAGGAAGTTTACGGGAAGATTTAGTCATGGCCAGCGCGACGCTGCATCGCTTTACCGTCAAAGAGTATTACCGGATGGCTGAAACCGGCTTGCTCCGGCCCGATGCGCGCGTGGAGTTGTTGGACGGAAGGATTATCGATATGTTCCCCATTGGTCCTTTACACGGAGGAGTGGTTAATCGTTTAAACCGACTTTTTCATCGCTGCTCACGAGATCGCTGGTTGGTGGCGGTGCAAAACCCAGTGGATTTGGACGAACATTCCGAGCCGCAACCAGATCCTGATGCTGCTCAGGCCAGCCGCAGACGATTACGACCGATGCCACCCCAAGCCGGAGGACGTGTACCTGCTTATCGAAGTATCGGATTCGACGCTGGAAACCGATCGCGAGGTGAAACTTCCGGCTTATGGGCGCACGGGCATCGCGGAAGTTTGGATCGTGAACCTGATTGACGGGACATTGGAGGTCTATCGCGAGCCGCATTACTCCGGTTACGCCAAGACTCAGGTTCTGCACGCGGGAGACACAATCGCCCCGGCCCTTTTCCCCGATGCCGTCATCGAAGTAGCCACGTTGTTGCGGCGTTGATCTTCAAGGGCCGAGCGCGGTCACTGGCGGTTGTGCCCGGCGGAAAATCCCCTCCTCGGTTGCGCGTCCAGCCCCTATTGGCCTTCGCCCAACAGCATTCCTCGCTTCACCGCATTTTTAACGGCTTTTTAATGGTATTGTGCCGGATTTTTACTACCGCATGTAAGAAGTCAATGCGATGGTGCCCCCAGTGAACAGCGCCCAAAGCGCTTCCAATTTGAATTATGAATGATTTGATATTTGTCTGCGTCATTACCGGCTTTTTCGTCATCGCCGCGCTCTACACCCATTTTTGCGAAAAACTATAGGAACCCATATATGTGGAATCTCATCGTCGGCATCGTTTCCCTGCTGCTCTTCATCTACCTGTTGGTGGCCATGCTTAGGCCTGAAAAATTTTAAGGACACGTTATGAATCGACCTGTTGACTGGTTGCAATTGGCCTTGTATGTCGCCCTCCTGGCTTTGATTACCAAGCCCATGGGGCTTTACCTCTGCCGCGTCCTCGACGCCAAGGGGAAAACCTGGCTGGACCCGATCCTCAAACCCTTGGAGCGGCTGACGTATTGGCTGATGGGAGTGGACCCGGAAAAGGAGCAGGGTTGGAAGGCCTACACCTTTGCCATGCTCTTTTTCAGCCTGGTAAGCTGCCTCTTCACCTATGCCCTCCTGCGCTTGCAGAAACATCTCCCGCTCAATCCGCAGGGATTTGACAACCTTACGCCTGACCTGTCCTTCAATACCGCCACCAGCTTTACCACCAATACCAATTGGCAAAGCTACACCGGCGAATCGACCATGTCCTATCTCTCCCAAATGCTGGCCTTGGTCATTCATAATTTCGGTTCGGCCGCCGTCGGCATTGCTCTGGCCGCGGCTTTGGTGCGCGGCGTAACCCGCCATTCCGCCAAAACCCTGGGTAATTTCTGGGTCGATCTGACGCGCATCACCTATTATTTGCTGCTGCCTATCTGTGTGGTTTTTGCGGTCTGCCTCGTGTCACAAGGGATGATCCAAAACTTCAAACCTTTTACTAAAGCCAAACTTACCGAGTCTTACACCATCCAGGTCGCCAAAACCGATGACAAAGGCCAGCCGGTGACGACCAACGTCGCCGTCATGATTCAAGCGCCCAAGCTGGATGCGAAAGGCCAGGCAATCATGACCAATGGCGTGGCCATGATGGTGGATGTGCCGAAGCTCGACGATAAAGGCCAGCCCGTGATGACCAACATGCCGGTCATGGTCGATCAAAAAGTGGAGGAGCAGACCATTCCACAAGGCCCCATGGCTTCGCAAGTGGCCATCAAGATGCTTGGCACCAACGGCGGCGGTTACACCAATGCCAACGCCGCCCATCCGTTTGAGAACCCGACGCCACTGTCCAATTTTCTGCAAATCCTCTCCATCTTTGCCATCGGCAGCGGCCTGACTTATTACCTGGGCCGTCAATCCAAAAACCAGGCGCACGGTTGGTCCGTTTGGGGGGCGATGATGGCGTTGTTTTTTGCGGGTGTTTTTCTCTGTTGGTGGGCCGAGGCGCGCGGCAATCCCATTCATCAGCAACTGGGCGTCCTGGCCTCCGGCGGCAACATGGAAGGCAAGGAAGTGCGTTTCGGCATCTTCAATTCCGCGCTTTTTGCCACCATCACCACCGACGCCTCTTGCGGCGCCGTCAACTGCATGCACGATTCGTTGACGGCCCTGGGCGGGTTCGTGCCGCTCTTCAATATCCAACTAGGTGAAATCATTATCGGCGGGGTCGGCGCGGGGCTGTACGGCATGTTGGTCTTTGTGGTGCTGGCCGTCTTTATCGCCGGCCTGATGGTCGGCCGCACGCCGGAGTACCTGGGCAAGAAAATCCAATCCTACGACGTGAAGATGGCCATGCTGGCTTTGCTCGTTCTGGCGCTCTCTATCCTCGGTTTCGCCGCCTGGGCTTCGGTCAGCAAATGGGGGACGGACGCATTGAACAATACCGGTCCGCACGGCTTGAGCGAAATCCTCTACGCCTTCAGCTCCGCCAACGGCAACAACGGCAGCGCCTTCGCCGGGCTGAACGCCAACACGCCGTGGCTCAATACAACCATCGGCTTGGCCATGTTGGTTGGCCGATTCCTTATGATTGTGCCGATCATGGGCCTCGCCGGCTCGCTCGCCGCCAAAAAGATCTCCCCGCCCAGCGCGGGAACCTTCCCGGTTTCCGGCGTCACCTTCGTCATCCTGCTGCTGGGCACGGTGCTGCTGGTGGGCGCCTTGAATTTTCTGCCGGCACTGACACTGGGACCGATCATCGAACATTTCCTGACCAACCAAGGCAAACTTTATTGATCTTATGACACACAAAGCACCTTCTCTTTTCGACTGGGACATCGTCGGGCCGGCCGCGATCAACGCGTTCAAGAAATTGGACCCGCGCGTGATGCTCAAGAACCCCGTCATGTTTGTGACGATGGTCGGCGCGGCCTTGACCACCATCGGCATCTTCGTCGCCGTGGCCAGCGAGCGCGGGTTCATTTTCCAACTCGCCCTCTGGCTCTGGTTTACCGTTCTGTTTGCCAATTTCGCCGAGGCCGTCGCCGAAGGCCGCGGCAAAGCGCAAGCGGACAGCCTGCGCAAAAGCCGCAAGGAAACCATCGCCCGCCGCTTGCGCAACAAGCAGGAAGAACGTGTTCCGGCGACCGAGTTGTTCAAGGGCGACCTGGTCGTGTGCGAGGCCGACGACATTATCCCCGCCGACGGCGATGTCGTCGAGGGTATTGCCAGCGTTGATGAGGCGGCCATCACCGGGGAATCGGCGCCGGTCATTCGCGAAAGCGGCGGCGACCGGTGCGCTGTCACGGGGGGCACGCGGGTGTTAAGCGACCGCATCGTCATTCGCGTCACCTCCGAAAAAGGCAACACGTTCCTGGACCGGATGATCGCGATGGTGGAGGGCGCGCGACGCCAAAAGACGCCCAATGAGATCGCCCTGACCATTCTTCTGGCGGCCCTGACCCTGATCTTTCTGCTGGTGTGCGTGACTTTGAAACCGTTCGGGTTTTATTCCGCGACCGATTTCTCCGTGCCCGTGCTGGTGGCGCTGCTGGTCTGCTTGATTCCCACCACCATCGGCGGACTCTTGAGCGCGATTGGCATCAGCGGTATTGATCGCCTTATTCGCCGCAATGTTTTGGCCGTGAGCGGAAGAGCGGTGGAGGCGGCCGGCGACGTGGATGTGTTGCTTCTGGACAAGACCGGCACCATCACGCTGGGCAACCGCATGGCCACCGCCTTCATTCCCGCGCCCAACGTCAAGCCCGAGCGCCTGGCCGACGCCGCGCAACTGGCTTCGCTGGCCGATGAAACTCCCGAAGGCCGTTCCATCGTCGTGTTGGCCAAGGAAAAATTCAACATCCGTGGCCGGGAAGTGGCGCCGACCCACGCCCAATTCGTCCCCTTCACCGCCCAAACGCGCATGAGCGGGGTGGACTTCCCCAAGTTCAACGGCATACCCGCGCGCAGTATTCGTAAAGGCGCGGCGGAGGCCATCTCCGTTTATGTGGATCAGGCCGGCGGTAAATTCCCGCAGCCGGTGACGGCGGCGGTGGAGGAAATTTCCCGCTCCGGCGGCACGCCTCTGGTCGTGGCCGAAGGCCGCGAGGTCCTGGGCGTCGTGCAACTCAAGGACGTCGTCAAAGGCGGCATCAAGGAGCGATTCGCCCAACTGCGCAAAATGGGTATTCGCACCATCATGATCACCGGCGACAATCAACTCACCGCCGCCGCCATCGCGGCGGAATCCGGAGTGGATGATTTCATGGCCCAAGCCACGCCGGAACAAAAGCTCAAGCGCATCCGCGAGGAACAAGCCGCCGGCCACCTCGTCGCCATGACTGGCGATGGCACCAACGATGCCCCCGCCCTGGCCCAAGCCGACGTCGGGGTCGCCATGAACACCGGCACGCAGGCCGCCCGCGAAGCCGGCAACATGGTTGATCTGGACAGCAATCCGACCAAGCTCATTGAGATCGTGGAGATCGGCAAACAACTGCTCATCACCCGCGGATCGCTCACCACTTTCAGCATCGCCAACGACGTGGCCAAGTATTTCGCCATCATTCCCGCCATGCTCATGGGAACCTTCCCCGCCATTTCGCCGTTGAACATCATGTCCCTGCACAGCCCCGCCAGCGCCATCCTCAGCGCGGTGATCTTCAACGCCCTGATCATCATCGCCCTGATCCCGCTGGCCCTGCGCGGCGTGGCCTACAAACCCATCGGGGCGCAGGCGATTTTGCAACGCAACCTCCTCATCTACGGATTGGGCGGGGTGATCATCCCGTTCGTTGGCATCAAAGCCATCGACGTCGCCATCACCACCCTCAAACTTGTATAAACGTTTTCGGTAGGGCGGCGCTGCCGCGCCGCCCAAAAAATGTGAGAGATAATTCGACGAGATTTGAAAACTAAGAACCTATGAAAGAATTCATTTCCCAAATACGCGGAGCGGTCATGGCCACCGTCATGCTGGCGGTGGTTTGTTGCGGCATCTACCCGCTGGTGGTTTTTGGCCTGGGCCAGGTCCTTTTCGCCGACAAAGCCAACGGAAGCATGATCGTTGACGCAAAAGGCGTCATTCGCGGCTCCAAACTGATCGGCCAAAACTTCACCGGCGCCAAGTATTTCCATCCACGCCCCTCGTCCGCCGGCAATGGCTATGATGCGACCAGTTCGGGCGGCAGTAATCTCGGCCCCACCTCCAAGAAACTCGCCGACGCCATCACGCAAAACATCGCCGATTACCGCTCGCAAAACGGCCTGGCCACCAACGCCCCTGTCCCCGCCGACGCCGTCACCGGTTCCGCCAGCGGCTTGGACCCACACATCAGCCTGGAGAACGCCGCCTTGCAGGCGCCCCGGGTAGCCAAAGAGCGGGGAATAAAAATCGAAGACCTGCAAGCCCTCATCAGCCAGTACACCGACGCCCCCAGCCTCGGCTTCCTTGGCGAAGCGGGCGTCAACGTCCTGCGCCTGAACCTGGATTTGGACGGCGTCAAGTGATCTCGACCGGTATGATTTGCTCCCCATGCGGCAAACATTAAGCCGTCTGCCCGGCGATTTGATTTGACTGAGCGGCGGAATTCTGTAGAATCTCCCAAACATGAAAAGGGGATTCATCGCCTTCGTGGGCTTATTGCTCTTGGCCCTGACTGTTTCGGGTTGTGCGCAGGCAGGCCCGCGCCAGCAGAGGTTGGTCTCGAAGCCTGACATGGTTTTCTCGGATTCCGCATTTTTGAGTTACCAAAACGACCTGCTTCAGCAAGTGGAACCAGGAACCGCATCCTGCGGCGGAATCCAGTCTGGGGGATGCACTTCCTGCAAGTAAACTCAATCGCATGATTCGCGCCCCACTCATGATCTCAACCTGCCTGCTGGGCTTGACAATGCTGTCCGAGCGGTCAGGCGCAGCGAGGTTGGCCGATACGGCGCCCGCCTTTAGTCTGCCGCTACGCGGCGGCGACAGCCGGGTGGCATTGGCCAATCTGCGGGGAAGTATCGTCGTGCTCGATTTTTTCGCGTATTGGTGCGCGCCGTGTAGGCGTGCTTCAGCCGAGATTGAAAGCGGCATTGACCAGCACTACAAAGAGCGCAAGGGCAACGCCTACGGGATTGAGGTGCAGACGCTGGCCGTAAACCTCGAAGCAGCCCAACCCGAAAAGACTGATGCGTTCATCCAGCAAACCGGTTTAAAGCAGGTTCTGAACGATCTGGATGGCAAGGTTTTTCAAGACTGCGGCGGCACGGCAATTCCATTCGTGGTGGTCATTGACGCCACAGGTGGAAGGGCCGCTGGTGTTCCGGCCCAAATCGTGTACCGCAAGGCAGGGTTCGAAGGTGTGGCCAAGCTGCGGCGGGTCATCGACGCCATCGCCCAAGGTGGCAGCGCGTTGCCCGTTCCACCGTCCGCCGCTGCCGCAACCAGCTCTGGGAATAACGGCGCAGTGTTCCACAAGGCCTCCCTTGATTTCTCGACGTTATGTGCGCCGGACATTCTGCTTACCGAAGAGCTACTGGAATACCGCCAGACGCACCCCGGCTCGGAACTGTCCCTTACTTTGTCAGAAGGCCTCATCGGCCTGCATTACGCACCGGAGTCGCCGCTGGAAAAGAGCAAAGACATCGATGATGATCACTTTGGGTTTCAAACCAGCGACCGCGTCCGGGCGGGCGACCAATTCACCTTGTTGCTCGGAGGCGGCGCCTATTCCGGGTACATGGATTACCGTTCGTTTTGGTTCAATGAACATTTCCGCCAGCTCTTCTCCGGACGGAGCGGCTACAAGAAGGCTCATCCCTGGGGTGGCAACGCTTCGGCCGGGGCACGTTGGGAATATCTGCCCGCCGCCGGATTTGTCCAGGGCGAGGTCATGGCGCAAGAAGACGTGATTTCGCCGGGCTACGACGTGAACGTGGCTAAAATTCCGCTGCAATTGGAGCGCTTTCGCGACAATTTCGACACCTTGAGTGGCCGGTTGACCCTGGAGAACGTTTTGGCGAGCCGGCTCCGAACATTGCAAGAATTACAGGTCACGGGCACGACCGACCGGCCATTGCGCTTCTCGCTTCAAAGCTCCCTCAACTGGGCAATGACCGAGCACTGGGTGACGCGATTTGTGCTGTCGGGTATCCGCGAGTCACCCCATTTCGAGTCGGCGTCTCTCAGCGCCATTGTCGGACGGGATTGGCGTGGCACGTGGTTTTTGAGTCTGCTGGCCCGCGGCTATTGGGACAACGGTGAGGTTGAAGACGCATTGCTGGCTGCGAATACGGCCGATCCCCCGCTGAAGACCGTTCTGACCGGCTTGGAGTTGCGCTGGCAAGGCCGGCAATCCTTCTTGAAGGTTTTCGCAGGCCCCTACTTCACCGACTACCAGCAAAACACCTCCGCCCTAACCACCTTTCCGCATCTCTTTCAAGACCGTGATTGGCTTTGCGCCCAATTAGCTTATGCCCACGAATTCTAACCCCCAACTACAGGATACAACCATGCAGCCTGGCAAATCTTGGTTCTACAGAAAACTTCTCCGAAAACTGCTCTTGTTATCCGCGTGCGCGCTGGCATTTGCGCTCCCCATCGCGGACGCAGCAGTCGCCCCGAACTTTACAATCGTCAATCACAAGACCGGGCAGCCCTTGTCCCTTCACGATTACCAAGGCAGCGTTATCTTGCTGGATTTTTGGGCTTACTGGTGCGGATTCTGCCAGGAGGCCGCCGCCGATATGGAGCCGAATATTGTCCAATACTACCAGAACGCCGGCGGCAACAAATACGGCGTGCCGGTTACGGTCATCAGCATCAGCATTGATCTGAGCGATCCGGCCGCCGAAGACAACTTCATTCAAACTTATGGCCTGCAACTCGTCGGGGACGATCCCAACGAGGTGGCTTTCGCCCCATACGACCAGGGATATATCCCCCACTTTGTGGTGATCAACGGCCTCACTAACTCGGCCAATACCGGGGCCTGGCAGGTGCTGTTCAGCGGATATGATTATTCGGCTCCTGTTCTCAAGTCATGGATTGATTCCGTTCAATCGTCTCAAGGTCAGCCAAAAGGCTCTTTGCAAGTGACCATAAGCCCCGCGGCGGCGATTACTGCCGGAGCCTCATGGCAGGTTGATGGCGGCGCATGGCAAAATAGCGGCGCGACGGTTTCCAATCTGTTGGCGGGCAATCATTCCGTCAGCTTCAGCGCCATCAGCGGCTGGACGACGCCCACTAATCAAACAGTTTCCGTCAGCGCCAATTTGACGGCTGCGGCCAGCGGAAGCTATGTCGCTCTCCCACAAACCCTGTTCACTTTTACGACAAATAGCGGGACCATTACGATTACTGGCTATAAAGGTTCCGTCGGCGCGGCGGCCATTCCCGCCGCCATCTACGGTTTGCCAGTTACCGGCATCGGGGATAACGCGTTTGAAGGCTGCACCAGTCTGACCAGCATCACGATTCCTGCCAGCGTCGGCAGCATCGGGCAGTATGCGCTCGATGATTGTGGCAGCCTGACAGCGATCACGGTGGATTCACGAAACATGTATTACAGCAGTGTGAATGGAGTGTTGTTCGACAAAGGCAAAACCACGCTCGTGCAGTTCCCGGGGGGCGTGGGCGGAAGCTACACGCTTCCCGACAGCGTCACCAGCATCGGAGATTATGCGTTCCAAGACTGCCAGGAGTTGACCAGCGTGACGATTCCCGGCGGGGTCAGTAAGATCGGGAATGAGGCGTTCTTTGTCTGCACCAGCCTGACCGGGGTGTATTTCGGCGGCAACGCTCCTTGCATTGGTTCGTATGTTTTCCTATATGACGATCATGCGACGGTCTATTACGAGGCGGCTACCAGCGGGTGGGGTTCTCTGTACGGCGGTCTTCCGGCCGTGATGTTGAATCCGCCGATCCCGGCCGGGTCGTTGCAGGTGAGCATCAGCCCGGACGGGGCTGTAACCGCCGGGGCACAATGGCAGGTGGATGGCGGAACGCCACAGGCCGGCGGAGCGATCGTTTTGGGTTTGTCGGTGGGCAATCATACGGTCAGCTTCGGCACGCTTAACGGCTGGACGATCCCCAGTAATCAAACGGTATTCGTCAGCGGCAATTCAATCGCCACTGCCAGCGGAACTTACGTGGCGCCGACCGGGTCGTTGCAAGTGACTATCAGCCCTGCCGGGGCCAAGACCGCCGGGGCGAAGTGGCAGCTGGATGGCGGGACGCCACAAGCCGGCGGAGTGACAGTCACTAATTTGCTGGTGGGCAAACATACGGTGAGCTTTAGCACGATCAGCGGGTGGACGACGCCCACCAACCTAACGGTGTCTGTGAATGCCAACTCGACCGCGACTGCCAACGCCGCCTATGTCCAACAATTCGGCTCTCTGCAAGTGACCATCAGCCCTGCGTCAGCGATCACTGCCGGGGCGAAGTGGCAGGTGGACGGCGGAACATTGCAGAGTAGCGGCTCCACGCTTGGCAATCTGTCTGTGGGTAACCACGTGGTCAGCTTCAGCACAGTCAGCGGTTGGATGACGCCCACCAACCAAATCATTTCCGTGAGCTTCAACTCAAGGGCTGCAGCGAGTGGCATTTACGTCCTTATTGGTTCGTTGCAGGTGACGATCGGACCGCCGGCGGCGATCGTGGCCGGGGCGCAATGGGAGGTCGATGGCGGATCGATGCAGAACTGCGGAACCACAGCTTGCAATCTGTCGGCGTGTGATCATACAGTCAGTTTCAGCACGGTCAGCGGCTGGGCCGCGCCTTCTAACGAAGTCGTTTCGATCAAGGCCAAGTCGGTTACGAAAATCAAAGGAACTTACACCTTCATTCCTCAAGGAATTTACAATGGTCTTTTCTATCCGGCCTCAGGAGCAACTGAAGAAACGGCGGGGATGCTCAGCAGCCTCAATGTGACGGCCGCGGGAACTTATAGCGGGAAACTTTTGATTGGCGGCAGCACCAATGCCATCAGCGGCGGCTTCAACGTTTCCGGCCAGGCCAGCAATCATGTCCAACGCACTGCCAAACAGGGAGGAGCGCTGACACTGGAAATGACACTTGATTGGAATGAGTCGCCGCCAATTATAACGGGCACTGTTTCCGGCACCAATGGCGGTTCCTGGACGGCAAATCTTACGAACGAGTTAGCGGTTAAGCGGCCGGGTTCGGCGGAATACACAGCCTTGATGTTGCCTGACGGAACACCGCCCGGATACGGCTACATGTTGGTTACCAATCATGCCGGCGTTGTCACCCTCTGCGTCACTTTGGCGGATGGGGCCTCCTTTAGCCAGGCGGTTCCTCTGTCGGGTGGGGGTGACATGCCGGTCTATGGCAATCTCTACGGCGGCACTGGCCTGCTGCTGGGGTGGATCGGATTGGAAAGCGGTTCACCCAACGGAAACTTGACTTGGATTAAGAAGGCCTCGCGCTCCAGCGCCCGTTATGCGAACGGCTTCACCAACGAGGTCATCGTGCAAGGCTCGCTTTGGATCAGCCCATCGCTGCATACGGCGGCGATTGATCTTCCCTTTGGACAACTCGACATTTCCGGGGGAAACCTCTCGTTGCCGCTCTCCTTCAACGTGGCGGTGAGCAACAACAATACTTTGATGAAATTGCCCGCAAGTCCGGTGAATTCATTGACCGGATCGATAAATCCCAAAACGGGTCTGTTAACGATCACGTTCGGCAATGGCGCTGGCAAACCTGCGACGACGGCCAAAGGAGCGGTGCTTCAGAATGTGACAAACGCAGGCGGGTTCTTCTTGGGAAAAACCAACTCCGGATCACTATTCCTGCAAACCCAATAAAGTCCTTCAGCCTTCAGCCTTGAGTCGATAGCCGATGCCGGCCTCAGTCAATAGTAACTCAGGGCGGCTGGCGTCCGTCTCGATCTTTTCGCGCAGGTGCGCCATATAGACGCGCAGATAGTGCGTCTGCTCGCCGTAAGTCGGACCCCATACCTCTTTGAGAATCTGGCGGTGGGTCACGACTTTACCAGCGTTGCGCACCAATAGGCGCAAGAGGGAGTATTCGGTCGGCGTCAATTTGATTTCCTTGCCCTTGACTGTGACCAGGCGGCTGGAGAGATCGACTTGGAGGGGGCCGGAGTGAAAGACCGCGTTGTCGGCCACGGGCTGCGCCCGCCGGCGGGCCGCGCGCAAACGCGCCAGCAGTTCCGCCGTGCTGAAGGGCTTGTTCATGTAGTCGTCGGCGCCGCGGTCCAGCGCGCCGACTTTGTCCTCTTCCCCTTCGCGCACTGAAAGCACCAGCACGGGGGCTTCGCTCCATTCCCTTAGACGTTGCAGGACCACCAGGCCATCCATGTCCGGCAAACCGAGGTCCAGCACGACGAGATCCGGGCGGCGTTGCGCGGCCTCGACCAGCCCCTCCTTTCCGGTGGCGGCCTCGAAGACGCGGTAATCGTTGCCTTCCAGGGTCACTCGCAGCAGCCGGCGCATCTGGATTTCATCGTCAATAATCAGGACAATCGGTTGGTGGGATGTAGTCTCGCTCATACGGTTGCGTCCATGGCCGGTTCCGGGGCGCCCACGACCGGCAAATAAATGCTGAATTCCGCCCCGCCGCCGGGACGGTTGCGCGCCTCCACGCGCCCCCCGTGGGCCTCGACCAGTCCTTTGACAATGGAAAGCCCAAGGCCGGTGCCGCCGGCGGGGGCGCCGGGCACACGATAGAATTTGTCGAAGACTTGCGGCAGGCTTTCAGGCGGCAGCCCCGGGCCGTGGTCAGCCACCGAGATGACCATTTCCTCCGGCGTGGCGGAGGCTTTGACTTCGACGGTGGTTCCCGGCGGCGTGTAGTGCGCGGCGTTCAGGAGGAGATTGTTCAGAGCCTGCTCGATCAGCACAAAGTCCATTTTCACCAGGGGCAACGGCTGGGCCAGCGAGAGCGCGATTTGATGACGGGACAATTCCCGTTCGTTGTGCCGCAACGCGACGTTGATCAGATCGGCCACGTCGCACCAATCCAGGCGCGGCTTGACATTGCCGGATTCCAGGCGGGTCATGTCGAGCAGATTGCCGACCAGCCGGTTGAGGCGCGCGGCGCTTTCCTGGATTTCATGGGCCAGGGTGTCGCGCAACGGGGCCGGGGTGGTGGATTCCACCAGAGCGGAGGCGGCGGTGGTAATGGCAGCTATGGGGGTGCGCAATTCGTGCGAAATGGAGTTCAGGAGGGCCTTGCTCAATTTCTCCGATTCCGCCAGCAATTGCGTTTGTTGCGCCTCGGCGTCCAGCCGCAAGCGATCCAAAACCAGCGCGGCTTGCCGGGCGTAGGCATCGAGCAAATCCCGCTGTTCCAAACTGGGCTGATGGTCGCCTTCCAGCGCCACGCCCAGCACGCCCGCCGGGCCGCGATTGGTTTGCAACGGCATGTAAATGGCGGCCGAGGAGGGCAGGTTGTCGGTGAAACGTCCGGCCGTCTTGCCGAAACGGAAGGCCCACGCGGCCACGCTTTGCTCCTTCTCCGAAACGGCGAAGGTGCTGGCGTGATGGGCCGTCCGGGCCAGATTGCCCCCGGGTTCGCGCAAGAGGACGGCGACCTTGGCCTTAAAGGCTTGCGCGACCTGGCGCACCAGCCTTTGCACGACATCGTCCACGTCGGCCGCGTCGGCCAGATCGCGGGTGAGCAAATAAAGGGCGGTCGAACGCTCCTCGCGCCGCCGTTCGGCGCGTTCCTGCCAGCGGACGCGCGAGGCGAATTGCCCCAGCACCAGGGCGACCACGAAATACATGCCGAACATCATGGCGTCCTCGAGGTGTGTCAAACGCAATGTAAATCGCGGGGGCAAAAAGAAATAATCCCATAGGAGCGCGCTGGCGGTGGCCGTGGCCAGAGTCGGGCCGCGCCCGACGCCAAAGGCCAGCAGGACTACGCCCAGGAGATAAATGAGCGCCAGCGCTTGCGGGCCAGCTTTCGAGAACAAGAGGGCGTTGACAACCGTGCAGAGGCCGACCACGCCCAAACCCGCGGCGTATTGCCAGAGAGGCGATTCGTTGGCCAAACTCCAGCGCCGCCGCCGTTCCCCCTTTTGAATGGGTTCGGGGCGGACGATGTGCAGCTCGATATGGCCGCTGTCCCGCACCAGGCGCCGGAGCAATTGGCCGCTGCGAAACCAATCCATGATGCTCTCAATGCCAGGCTTGCCGACAATGATTTGAGTGACGTTTTGCTGGCGGGCGACGCGCAAAATGCCGCGGGCCACGCCGGCGTCGGCAGTGGTGATGACTTCCGCACCCAGCTCGCGCGCCAGGGCCAGATGTTTGTTCAGACGGTCCTGGGCCTCGTCGGACACGGGCTTGGGTTGCTCGACATAGACCGCCAGCCACGGGCAATCCAGATTATCGGCCAGGCGCCGCGTCCAACGGATCATGTGCGGGGAAAAGGGGCTGGCGCTGACGGCCACCAGCAGGCGATGACCGGATCGCCACGGCCCGCTGATTTGCATGGCCTGCAAATAATCATGCACATCCTGTCCGACGTGGTCGGCGGCCAGACGCAAGGCCATTTCGCGCAACGCGTTGAGGTTGCCCTCGCGGAAAAAATTCATCATCGCCAATTCGGCGCGTTCGGGCACGTACACTTTGCCTTCGTCCAGACGCTTGAGCAGCTCCTCGGGCGGCAAGTCGATCAATTCCATTTCCGCCCCGTCCAACACGCTGTCGGGCACGGTCTCCTGCACCGTCGAGCCGGTGATTTGGCGGACGGTATCGACGCGGCTTTCGGCGTGCTGCACGTTCATGGTGGAATAGACATCGATGCCGGCGTCGAGCAATTCGATGACATCCTGGTAGCGTTTGGCGTGGCGGGAGCCGGCGGCATTGGTGTGGGGCAATTCATCCACCACGGCCAGTTGCGGATGGCGTGCCAGCAAGGCGTCCAAGTCCATTTCCTCGAGCGTCACCCCACGGTATTCGACCTTGCGCCGCGGAATCATGGGCAAACCGGCCAGCAGGGCTTCGGTTTCCTTGCGGGCGTGGGTTTCAACGTAGCCGACGACGACATCACGGCCCTCGCGCTGGGCGCGTTGGGCGGCGCGCAGCATGGCGTAGGTTTTGCCGACGCCGGCGGCCATGCCAAGGAAAACCTTGAACTTGCCGCGTTTGGCGGCCGCTTCGCTCTTCTGAATCGCAGCCAGCAACGCATCCGGGTCTGGACGATTGTCCTCAGCCATAAACCCACTGTAACCGAATTTCGGCGAAAGGAAGACTAAAAAAAGGACGTTTTGGACAGGATTAACAGGATCGACAGGATGGGGAAGAATGGCTCAAGGGCAAAAATCGCATGTCTATCCGTCAACGGGCAAATCCCACGCGCTTGTCACAAATTAAGTAAAAATATGGCACGCCATACTCTGCGTTAACGGCAAGAAGTGTAAATAATGAGGATACCGGCATGACGCCTGCATGACATCGGCATCCGGTGCGGAGGCCAAAGGCCAGAATCGAATTAGGGGGAGGCGGCCAAGGGGCGTGAGTTGCGCAAAAGAATGGAGCGTCAAACTAATACCTCTTGGACGCCGGGGGTTTGGGATCGAAATCCTGCGAAATCCTGCGCTTGCCCACGCGAAAGCGGAGACCTACTCTTGCTGTTCACGAAAAGCGGTAGAAAGCAGGCATGATGGCCGAAGAAGCAAAACAACATATTGAGCAAATCCGCAAAGGAAAACTCGAAAAGGATTCGCCGGATTTGCGCGCGGCTCTTGCAATATTGGCTGAAGAACTCAACGCCAGGGACTCGCATTTTATTTTGGAGCTTTTGCAAAACGCCGAGGATAACGAATACGACGGCAAAGAACCGGAACTATGCCTGTGCATCGAATCAGGGAATCCAACGAATACAGCGTCGGCTGAGGGATGCCTCGTTGTGCAGAATAACGAAGTTGGCTTCCAACCAGAGCACGTCCTGCGCATTTGCTCCATTGGACAGAGTTCAAAAAAGAAAAATGCTGATCGCGATTACATTGGAGAAAAAGGAATCGGCTTTAAATCAGTGTTCCGCATTACTGACAGCCCTCACATATTCTCGAATGGTTACCAGTTCTGTTTCAGAAAGCCTGACGGAGCCGAATTGGGCTACATCCTGCCACACTGGGTTGAAGCCGCGCCGCCGGTGACCGCCAACGGTGGCACGGTGATTTTGCTGCCTTTGAAGCCGGGCAAGAAAGACCTGATTTCGGAACAACTTTCCAAAATAGCTCCTGAATGCGTTCTGTTCCTGCATAAATTGAAGCGGTTGCGGCTTGGCGATAACCGGACAATTTTTCGCGATGGCGAGCGCCTCGAGGTCACACTTCGCTGCGACGGGAAAGATTCTTTGTATTTTCTTTACAAAGATCAAGTCAACAAACCAGAAGACATTGCTGAAGATAAACGACCAGGCATCCTGCGTCGGGAGATCACAATTGCCTTTCCTCTCAAAACGACCGCTGCTTGCACGGGTCGAATTTTCGCGTTCCTTCCTACCGAGTTGGATACGGGTTTGCCATTTCTGATTAACGCGGATTTCTTGCTGAATTTAAACCGTGAAGGAGTGCTTGAAGACCGGCGCTGGAATCAATGGTTGCGTGATGAAATTGCGCCTGCGTTTGTGAAAGCATTCTTGGCCGTTTTGAAGGAACCGGATTGGAGGATGGACGCCTATCGGTTCTTGCCCATTGCCTCCGACTTGACTCCTCATGACAATTTTTTTGCGCCAATCGTCAAATCTGTGCAAAATCTTCTTAAGTCGAAGGAGTGCATCCTGACCCAAGCCGAGAAATTGGTTTTGCCTGAACGTGCTCATTTCGCGGGTCCGTTGGCCAGTAAAATCCTGCGAGATTGCCCACCTGACCGGGCCAACATCTCGTTGCTTCATCCTTCTTTGGAGCGCCATTTGGAACGACTGAAAGTGCTTGGAGTCCAATCACTCAAATTCGACCAATTGTTTGGAGCATGTAATGACGATGAGTGGCTGAAAAGTCGGGACGCGGAATGGTGGCATACGCTTTTCGAGCTTTGCACAAAATGCGACGTGTCGTCGGAAACCATCGGCTCGTTTCCAATTCTGCCGTGTCGTGATGGAAATTGCCGCCCGATTTCCAGCGGTGTATTTTATGATTCCGAAAAACAGCCCGTGCCCAAAGGAATTCCTGCTGGCTGGCCCGCCGCTCACCTTCTGGATGCGAACCTTCAAATTCACTTGCAACAAAAACCAGCGGCATGGACATGGTTGACGCGGGTTGCCAGTTTGCGCCCGCTGTCGATTCAGTCTTACGTGACTTCGCATCTTCTTGGTTGGGTGCAGGGGAAAAGTGGCGCTCAGTTGATTGAAGCCACGCGCTATATTTCCAACAACCTCGAATACCTCGACACGCAGGCTCGGCAATCCGTTGGCGAGAAATTACCGTGGCTTCTTGCCGATGGACAGGTGCTGTCCCGTGAAAAACGCAGTGGCAAAGAGTTGGTCACGCCTGAATGCTTGGAAGGTGCCATCGGATGGAATCTGCTGTTCTGCGCTCTTGATAGACATTTTTTCATAATTCGTGACGATTATTGCGTTGGATTGTCAGATAAGCCGCTTGAAAATTTGAGGGAAGTGTTTAAGGCCGGCGGAGCGACACCGTTCCCAGACCCACTGCTGCGCGAGTTGAACCCTGGTGAAGCCCATTACAGTGAAGTCTTGGCCCGGTGTGCGCCGGAAGTTTACGGAACCCCAAGACTTCGTGATTGGGCTGCCCCCGGCTGGTTGCTTGGCCTTGAAAAGGTCGGGCAGGCCACCAGCGTTAAACATAAAGTTGCCGCTTTGGAGCGGTGGTTGACACACCTGGGGCCGGAATACGCCAAGAAGTTTCTGCATTGCAGCAAGCCAGATCATCGAGGCAATTGGCAGCAAATAGGCTCATGGTCAGAGTTTCGCAACGTGCTCCACAAGAAGTACTGGATGCGCACTAGCCTGGGTTATGCAGCGCCGCCTGACGCTTACTTGGACACGCCGGAGTTTCGTGAGTTTTTCGGCGACTCCGTGGCATACGTCGTTGCTGACCTGCTGCCTCTTTCGCCATTCCTAGAGATACTTGGCACTCGCACGCATTTAACGACTGATGTTCTGATTGCCCTGCTCCGGCAGATGTCACAACCGCCAGTGCCGATTAACTTCGGCTTATTAGAGAAGGTTTATCGGCGGCTTCAGGACTGTGATTTTGATGTGGGTCTTTTCCGTCGTGAACATTTGATTTTCCTCGCGGAACCAAAACCTCGCTGGCTTTCGACGGAGAAATTGGTTTGGGAAGACGCTGGCGAACTTTTTGATGAAGATTTTGGTTACGCCTCATTGACCTATGGAAAGAGCGAACTGCATCGCTTTTTCACTGAAAAATTGAAGATCCCACTTCAACCTGAACTCAGGCATTATGCGGCTGCATGGAAAAGTCTCTCTTCAAATGCCGCCCCGGACGGAACGGTTGTGGAAAAGAAGCTAAAGGTTGTGCTCCAAAGGTTGGCAGACTTCCAAAACGAGTTGACCGACTGTGATTGGTGGACGGAAATTAAGCCCCATTTGGGCGTCTGGACCGACCGCAGAGAGTTCCAATCCCCGCAGCGGGTTTATGCGCCGGATCATTCTGTCGCGGTTGAAGTGTTCACTGGACGGGTAAATGTCGCCTTTCCCTCAAAACCTAATCGCACGGTCATGGGGTTTCTTCGATGGATCGGCTGTCCGTCGCTTGCGAGAGCGGTTGAGACGAAACTTGTCGAAACCACGGGTGAATTTATGCGCCCGAATGCAGCCTGCTTAAATGATGCTGCCAAGGAATTGTGCGTATTGCTGGTATGTAGTCATGCTGGATGGCGGGACCGCTGTTCGCTTCTTCAAGCACTACTTGAGACCAGTGAGGTTGGGGTAACTGCAATCACTGTCGCATATTCTCTCCGTGATAACACCGGCGCGGGCATCCAAAACCAGTCGCGCGACGCCTATTGGGATGTTGCCAAACGGCGCTTGTTGCTCCGAGAGGGCGTTGACGCGGAAACACTGCGTGACGCGGCGGCTAAGAGCATTGCTGGGGAATTTTTTGGGGAGGCTGCCAGCACAGAGATGAATGCGGCATTCTTCCTATTGCTCACCGTAACGGTTGAACGTGCTCGAAAATTGAGGGATGATCAGACAACTTGGCGGCTTACGCCGGAACAGCAGGATTGGCTGCGGGAACAGAATTGGAAAATTGTCATTACCGAACTTGACGAAGTGGAGAAGCCTCCACTCCCTCGCGGTTCAACGGCGCCGCCCCCGCCGGTAAGTAATAGCTCGGCAGGTGGAAAATCTGAACCGCAAGCAAGCGGCAACGAATCACCGGGAGTGCAAGGCGCGGGCGGTGCGTCAAAAGGCGCCGATTCGTCGGTTTCCAGCCGTAAGCAAACTGAGACTACTGGCACAAATAAGGAGGCCGGGAAACAAACAGATGGCTCCATGTCGGAGCCAGAGCGTGAGGTTCCAGCCGATCTGCACGAAGTCAATTCGACCACGGCAAAGTTCGTGGAAGTGAGAGCGCATACTCGTTCCTCTCCGCAGCGTGCTCGCGCGGAGCAAACAAGTGTGAGCCGGGATGAAAAAGGCAGCGGCCTGGCAAGCGTCTCAAAAGAAAGCAAAGCAGCATTGGAGGAACGCGGTCGAGAATTCGCCGCAAAAATGCTCAATGAAATGGGCTATGAAACTGAAATAATGGGGATACAGAATCCGGGATTTGATGTGCGAGGTAAAAAGCCCGGCCACCTTCTTAAGGTCGAAGTGAAATCGCACGCTCGTGAGGCCAATAGCGTATTTATGACACAGCGTGAATGCGACGAATACTTGACTACACTTGGGGTAAGCGGTGAAACTTGGGAACTTTGGAATATTGAAAACTTGGCCAAAGCATCAGGGAAGACCCCGACAATTCAGCGTATCGGGCACATTCCAGAATCCGCGAGGAAGGAAAGCGGCTATTGGGTTGATTTGGGCCAATGTTCGCAAGAGCCATCCGCCTGCTCAAACTCATAACAATGAACAGGTCGGTTTGATTATTTGCCTGCGTTCTGAATGGTGGCTCCGCACATCCAGCAAAGATAGTGATCGGCAATTCCTTGCAGCAGCCTGATGTAATCCTTGCGGCCGTTTACCAAATGGGTTTCCTCAGCCATGACTTCGATGAATCGCTCTTTGTTTCCGCATTCATAGCAGATAAGCCCGTCGTCGGTACCTGGAATCGAGTGCTTTCTTTGCATGATTTCTGGATTTAATCAATTATCCGCCTGCACTCAAAGCAAATTCAGAGGCTTTTTTGGTTTTGGGGTGAACGCGTAACCAAAGGACGTGAGGGACCGAAGGGACGAAAAGTTGGCTGGGCATGCGGGCCTACAGGAAGGATTACGAGTAAGATTAGGATTAAGATTATGAAGGGAAACCAAGAATCCGAAGCGCATTCCGACAGGAACGAGCCGGAATTTCATATTTGGCGAATGGCGCGAGGAATGGTTAGTTGGGGGAATGAGTTTCAATGTTGTCGGGATTGGGGAGGTTCTCTGGGATTTGCTGCCGGCGGGAAAACAAATGGGCGGGGCGCCGGCTAATTTTGCGTTTCATGCGCGCGGGTTGGGGGCGCGGAGTTGCGTGATTTCGCGGGTGGGACAAGATTCTTTGGGCACGGAAATTTTGCAACGGCTGCAATCGCTCGGCCTGCCTGCGGCGGATATTCAGGTGGATCCATCGGCGCCGACGGGAACGGTCAGAGTGGAGCTGGCGGCGGATGGGCAGCCGCGATTTACGATTGAGGAAGGCGTGGCTTGGGACCGGCTGGCGTTGGAAAAAACGGCTCTCGCCACCGTGGCGGTCGCGGACGCGGTGTCGTTCGGCACGCTGGCCCAACGCAGCGAGCCGGCGCGGGGCACGATTCAGGCGCTGGTAGCGGCGGTTCGGCCCGGGGCGTGGCGGATCCTGGATGTCAACCTTCGCCAACATTATTACTCGCGGGATGTTATCGTAAGCTCTTTGCGCCTGGCTAACGTGGTGAAATGCAACGATTCCGAATTGCCTGTGCTGGCGGAGTTGTTGGGATTGCGCGGCGGTGCGCGGAAGCGAATCGAGGGGATGGCGCGGGAGTATGGCCAGAGGGTGGTGTGTCTGACGCGCGGGGCGCATGGCAGCTTGCTCTATTCGGAGGGGCGCTGGGCCGATGATCCGGGGCAGCCCGTGGTGGTCAAAGATACGGTCGGGGCGGGGGATGCGTTTACGGCGGCGCTGGCGGTGGGGTTGCTGGAGGGAAGGCCGCTGGATGATGTTAACCGGCGGGCCAACGAGATGGCGCGGTACGTGTGCTCTTGCGAAGGGGCGACGGGGCAGCCGCAGCCAAGGAGTCATTAGCCACAAAAAGTCACAAAGTTCACAAAAGAAAAAACCATTTATAAATGAAGTTGCTTCGAAGTTTTTGTTTCTTGGTTGTTTTGCCGTGGCTGACGGCATCCTGCGTTTCGACGCCGGAGGCGGGGCCGCCGCCGGGACGTTTCGAGTTTCATCAAACGGAGATGGGCGTGCCGTTTCGCATCGTGCTTTACGCGGCTTCGACAAATGCGGCGGAGGGGGCGGTGGCGACGGCCTTCCAGCGGATTAAGCAGATCAATGACATCATGACCGATTACGATTCGGACAGCGAGTTGAGCCGCCTCTCGCAAACGTCCGGCCAGGATCGGGCGGTGCCGGTCAGCCCGGATCTGTGGGTGGTGCTGGCACGAGCACAGGAATTGGCCCAACGCAGCCACGGCGCCTTCGACGTGACGGTGGGGCCTTATGTCAATCTTTGGCGCTATGCGCGCAGCCAGGGGAAACTGCCCGACCCGGCCCGGCTGGCCAAGGCCCGGCTGGCGGTGGGCTATAACAAAATGCAATTGGACGCGGAGCACCGTGCTGTCAAACTGCTGGCTCCGAACATGCGGCTGGATTTGGGCGGGATCGCCAAAGGCTACGCGGTGGATCAGGCGCTGCGGGTCTTGGGCCGGCGGGGGATTGCCAGCGCGCTGGTTTCCGGCGGCGGGGACATGGCGGTGAGCGGCCCGCCGCCGGGCAAGGAAGGCTGGCGCATCGAATTGCCGCCGCTGGACGCCAGCAACGCCCCCCCGGCCCGCTTTGTGGTGTTGACGCAGGCGGGGATATCCACCTCGGGCGACCTGTTTCAGCGGTTGGAGATCAACGGGGTGCGCTTCTCGCACATAGTGGACCCGCGCACGGGCATGGGACTGACGGATCACAGCCTGGTGACAGTGATCGCGGGGGATGACTTCACGGCGGATGGATTGACCAAGGTCATGAGCGTGCTGAGCCCAAAAGAGGCGCTGAAATTCATCGCCAAAACGCCTGACGCGGCGGTGCGGATCGTGCGACATCCGGGAAACAAGACGGAGGTGCATGAATCCGGAGGGTTCCGTAGATTTTATGAGTGACTGCGTCTGGCCTGGGATTGGATTAAGATTAAGAGCAGGAGTAAGATTAGGAGTGAGACGAAGATGCACTTGATTGAGTTCACATTGCTGGCCTTGAGTTCGCTTTTCGTGATTCTGGATCCGCTCACGGTGGTGCCGGCTTTCGTCGCCATGACGACGACTGACAGCCGGGCGGCGAAGTTGCGCATGGCGCGCCTGGCTTGCTCGGTGGCGGCGGGAGTGCTCATGCTCTTCGCGGCGGCGGGGAATTTGATTTTCAAGGTCATGGGCATCACGCTGCCGGCTTTTCAATTGGCCGGAAGCATCCTCTTGCTGCGCATCGCCCTGGATATGCTCTACGCCCGGCGCTCCGCGGCGCGGGAAACAGAAGAGGAAATCGCCGAAGGAGCGGCCAAGGACGACATCGCCATCACGCCGCTGGGGGTGCCGATGCTGGCCGGCCCAGGGTCGATCACGACAGCGCTGATTTTGTTCCACCAAGCCACGGGGCCGGCGGAAGTGGCGGCGCTTTTTGTGGCCATCGCGCTGGTGTGCCTGGCGGCATACCTGGTTCTTTGGCTGGCAGTGAAAGGGGCGAATTATCTCAATCCGCTGGCGCTCAAGCTGATGACGCGCTTATTTGGACTTTTGCTGGCGGCGGTCGCGGTCCAATTCATCCTCAGCGCGCTGGAGCAGACGCCGTTTTTTCGGCGATAAGAGCGGGATGAAATCGGGATGTTGGCACATGCGCGGATGCAGGACGCCGACGAAGGGGAGATTGCGGTACTGCTCGGCGTAATCCAGGCCGTAGCCGACGACGAAATGGTTGGGCATGGTGAAGCCGACGTAATCGGCGGCAACCGGTTCCACGCGGCGGGAAGGTTTGTCCAGGAGGACGCAAATTTTGATCTGGCGCGGCCCGAGCCGGCGCAGCCTGGCGGTGACGCGGGAGAGTGTTTTGCCCGTGTCCAGAATGTCATCGACCAGGAGGACATCGCGTCCGCTCACGTCCAGGCGCAGTTCCTTGGTGAAGACCAGGTCGGAGGATTCGGTGCCGCCGCCGTAGCTGGAGACGCCGATGAAATCCAGGCGCAAAGGGAGGGATAGCTGGCGGAGCAAATCGGCCAGAAAAACGACGGTGCCGTTGAGGAGCGCGACGATGACCAAATCGGCGCCGGCAAAATCTTTTTCGATCTGGCCGGCCAGGGAGCGGACGCGGCGGGCGAGGCATTGCCGGGAAAAAAGGACGGACTGGATTTCTTTACGCCAGTGCGGGGGCGGCAGTTGCGAAGCGCGCAGGATGCAATTTTTGGGGCCGGACTTGACCATGACTTGGACTGTACGGGGAAAGTTTAGGGTTTAAAGATCAAAGTTGAACCATTATATGTAGAGACATGCCTCATATTTTGGCTCAAGGCGGATTGATGATTTGGGTGATCATGGCCGCCAGCGCGGTGGCGCTGGCCGTTTTTTGTGAGCGGATGCTCCAATATCATCGAGACCAGATCGATTCCACGCAATTTCTAAACGGCGTGCGCAACGTGCTCAAACGCGACAACATCGTGGAAGCGCTGGCGATCTGCGACGCCACGCCGGGGCCGGTGCCGCGACTGGTCAAGACGGCCATTCTCAACCGGGAACAGGGGCGCGATGCGGTGCGGGAGGCGCTGGAGGACGCCGGTTCGTGGGAGGTGCCGCGGTTGGAGGAGAAGCTGAATCTGCTGGCGACCATCGCGCAAATCGCGCCGTTGCTGGGTTTGCTGGGGACGGTGCTGGGATTCATCACGGTCTTTCACGCCGTGCAAAACAGCGGGCTGAACGCGCACCTCGAGGACCTGGCCGCCGGCATCTGGCAGGCGCTCATCTGCACGGCCGCCGGCCTGGCGGTATCGATCCCCAGTTACGCGGGCTACAATTACCTGGTTGGGAGAGTCAACACCATTGTTTTGGACATGGAGCAGGTTTCCAGCGAAATCCTCAACATCGTTTCCGCGCCGGCGAACGAGCTGTCCGGCGGGCGGCTGCCATGAGATTCATCCGTCATGCGAAGATTTTCCGCGGCCCGCTGGACGTCGGCGCCGGTGGCGGGGGTGATGTTGCTGTTGATGATGTTCATGCTGCTGGGTTCGCTGGTTTACACGCCGGGCGTGCTGGTGGAATTGGGCCAAACCATCACCGTGACCCGGAGCAACGTGGTCGCCTTTGCGGGAAAGAACTACGCGGCGGGTGAGTTGGAGCAATTGCGAGCCGAGTTGAGGACGTTGCCCGGCGACGCGGGCTTGAGCGTGGCGGTGGAGCCTGGCGCGGACCCAAGGCTTGCCCGGCAGGTTCGCAATATGTTCCAAATTACGCTGCCTGAAGGAAAGAACCTGACCGGCACGGACAACGCGACGGTGGTGGTGGCGGTCAATTTTCGCGGGCAATGCTTTTACGAGAACCGGCTGGTGCAGGATGCTGAATTGAAAAGCGAACTGGTGAGCCGCCTGAAAACGGCTGCGGGCACTTCCAGAAAACTGACGCTGGTCTTGCTCATGGACAAAGCGGCGGAGAACCAGGTCCTGACCCATTTGGAAGGGTTGGCGCGCGAGGCCGGCATCACCGAGGTCTTGCGGGCTGAACGACCGCCAATGTTTGGCGGGCAGCCATGAAAGGCGCCATGCGACAATGCTCCCGGTGGACGCGCGGGCGTTTTCTCGGGATGATGGGCGTGCTCTTCGTCTTGCAGGCGGGTCTGATTTTTCTTTTCGGCGACCGTGCGCGGCCGCGGCTGACGGTGTCCGCGCCGTGGGTTCGTTTTCGCGCCCTGGGCGCATTGGCGAGCGAGGATCAGTTGTTGGACCGGTTCTTTGTTGGGGATCCGGCAGTGTTTGCCTTGCCTAATCTGCACGGGTTTTCAGGCCGGGGCTGGCTGGAGCAGCGGCCCTTGGAATATCAGCCCGACAAGCAACTCGAACCGCCCATCTGGTTAAATGTCGATACGGCCCAGCTTGGGATCAATATGACGGGCTTCCCAGCCAACTCCGAGCCAATCGCTTCGGGCCTGGCGGGACCAGCAGCCCGTTACGCCGAAGCATGGCCTGGTTTCCTGGCGCCCGAGGCTATCCCAACGCAGTCTGTTTTTCGTCTGGAAGGCGGCCTGGGAGATCGGATGTTGGGCGCGGGGCCGGTGCTGCGCGCGTGGACAAATCCGCAACCATTGACCAAATCGGTCGTGGAAATCGCGGTCAATCCTCTCGGTGAAGTGATCGCCGCCCGATTGGAGGCGCGCTGCGGGTCGGCGGAGGCGGACGCGGATGCGCTGGCCAAAGCAAGTGCTTTGCGCTTTTGCGCGTCCTCCCCGGCGGGGACGCAATGGGGGGAAGCGGTTTTTCAATGGCAAACCAGCGAGCCGGCCGGGGGCGGGGCGCAAAAATAAAGGGCCAAGGAAATGTCGGCGGAAAAACTCATTGCCTTTTATGTTCTTTCTTTGCTTGCGGCGCTGTGCGTTTTGGCCATATACTCGGAAATTCGCAGCCGGCGTTTTGGGCCGGCGCGGAAACAAGATCGCATATTCCGCTGCGAGCGTTGCGGTTCGATATATACCGACGACGCGGACGTGGCTCGCTCGCGCTGCTCGCAGTGTGGAATGCTGAATGAACCCTTTGAATTCTAATTGACTTATGGGAATGTGGATCGGCAGAAATCGAAAGGCGCGCGTCACCTACGGTTTTGACGAGATTGCACTTGTCCCGGGTGAAGTGACCATCAATCCCAACGAGGTGGACACTTCGTTCAAAATCCCGCGCAAGGACGGCAACGACATCGCGCTTAAAATCCCCATCATCGCCAGCGCCATGGACGGGGTGACGGACGTGCGTTTTTGCATTGCCATGGGCCAGCTCGGCGGCTTGGGCGTGATCAACCTGGAAGGGGTGCAAACCCGCTACGCCAATCCCGCGGAAGTGCTGGACCAGATCGTCAAAGCGACCAAAGAGGAAATCACGGCGCTGATCCAAAAGGTTTACACCGAGCCGATCAAGGAAGACTTGATTGCCAAGCGGGTGCGGGAATTGAAGGCCGCCGGCGTGCTGGCCGCCGTCAGTTCCATCCCGCAAAAGGCGGAGCGCTTCGGCTGCATCGCGCAGGAGGCCGGGGCCGATGTTTTTGTCGTCCAATCCACCGTATCAACGGTCAAACATATAGCTACCGAGTATAAATGCCTGGAACTGGCGGATTTTTGCCGCAAGATGAACATCCCGGTCCTGGTCGGCAACGCTGTCACATACAACGTGACCAAGCAGTTGATGGCCTGCGGCGTGGCGGGGGTGTTGATCGGCGTCGGGCCGGGGGCGGCTTGCACCAGCCGCGGCGTATTGGGCTTGGGCGTGCCGCAAGTGACGGCGACGGTCGATTGCGCCGCCGCGCGGGATTATTACCATAAGAAAACCGGCCGTTATATTCCGATCATCACCGACGGCGGGATGAGCAAAGGGGGCGACGTTTGCAAAGCCCTGGCCTGCGGGTCTGACGCCGTCATGGTCGGCAGCGCCTTTGCGCGGGCGCACGAAGCGCCGGGCAAGGGCAATCACTGGGGCATGGCCACGCCGCACGCCAACCTGCCGCGAGGCACGCGCATTAAAGTGGGTGTGACCGGCTCGTTGAAGCAGATTCTCTACGGACCGGCGACGGTGGATGACGGATCGCAGAACCTGGTGGGAGCGATCACCACCTGCATGGGCAGCGTGGGCGCGTCGAGCATCCGTGAATTTCAAGAGACCGAGATCATCATTGCCCCGAGCATCAAGACCGAGGGCAAACTTTTCCAGACGGTGCAAAACGTGGGCATGGGCACGAGGTGATCAACCTGCCCGGTGCGACTGGGTTTGACTGGGCTTGAGCCACACCCTCCTTCGCAAGGCCTTCCATCTCCGCTGAAGCTACGGTGAACAAGACGGCGGGCAGGGATTGGATGGCCGGGAGGGCGGTTTGACTGGTGCGACTGGGTGCGACCGGTGCGACTGGGTTGGACCGGGCTTAAGCCACAGATTAACACAGATTGGACTGCTCGGCTTGAGCCACACTCTTCTTCGCAAGGCCTTCCATCTCCGCTGAAGCTACGGTGAACAAGACGGCGGGCAGGGTTTGGACGGGCCGGGACTGCCGTGCGACCGGGTGCGATCGGTGCGACTGGGTTTGACTGGGTGCGACCCGCCTTCGCAAGGCCTACGGCGGACAGGCTGGGCTTGACCGGCAAAATTTGCCGCTTTTGGACGAGCAACATGATTTCTATTTTTTACACCTGAATTTGGCTGAATCTACCTGACCTTTGCCCAACAACGTCCGCCTTCGCAGTCGGGCTGGCTGCAATTTTTCAAAGAACAAACCGGCGCGTGAGCGCCACACAATGACATCTTACCATCGTTAGATGGGAATGCAACACTAATTATTCATGCTTCTCCCGCGGAGGCGCAGAGAGCGCAGAGGAACTGGGCGGGAGGCAACAACTGCTCTGAAGAATTCCAACCACGGATTTCGCGGATTTTCACGGATGGGAACCCGTCTTTACTTATCCGTGACATGCCTGGACGCACCTGGACTTTCCAGCAGTTTAAAAAGTGAGAACCGACACTTGCACGACACTTGCACTACGCCACAAAATCATTCCAAAATGTGAAATTGAGCGATTCTTAAAGGAAACCATTTAGCAAAATTAGGCCGCAGTCTCTTCCACAATCTTGATTTCGGCAGGGGTGAGGTCGTAAAGCTCATAAACCAAGGCGTCAATCTGGCGATCCAGCGCGCCGCATTTATTTCCGTAAAAATCCTTATCCTTGTCGCTCTGCGCCACGGCAAGTTGCTTCTTGGCGGCCAGCAATTGCTCCACTAGTGTAATGTCCCATAAATAGATAGACATATAATTGTTGGTTTATTATGTTTTGGCCATGCCAAGATTTGCCATGGCCCTGGCGCTATCAGTCGATGACCAAGAGCAGTTGCACAAATGGCTGCGCGCTCCTTCCACTCCGCAGCAAGTGGTTTTGCGCTCGCAGATCGCTTTGTCGGCCCATGAAGGGCGGCAGGATTTGGAGATCGCGGCTCAACTGGACATTAACCGCCACACCGCCGCGCTCTGGCGCGGGCGCGTGGCAAAGGAGGGCGCCGGGTGTGTCTGGGACATTCGTCCCGGCCGGGGCCGCAAGCCCAGGTATGCCAAAAAGAGAATCCAGCAGATCATCTCGGCCACGGTGGGCGCGCCGCCCAAGGGGATCACGCACTGGAGTTGCCGGGAAATGGCGCGCGCGCAAAAGATCAGCAAAAGCACGGTCAATCGCTTGTGGCAGGAATACAATTTGAAGCCGCATCGGCAAAAGGGCTTCAAGCTGTCCAAAGACCCCCGGTTTCTGGAAAAGCTGACCGACGTGGTGGGCTTGTATCTCAATCCGCCGGACAAAAGCCTGGTCCTGTGCGTGGATGAAAAGACCCAGATTCAAGCCTTGGACCGGACCCAGCCGGGGCTTCCCCTCAAACGCGGGCGAGCCGGCACTTGGACCCATGATTATGTGCGCCACGGCACGACCTGTTTGTTTGCCGCCCTGGAGATTTTGGAGGGCAAGGTCGTCGGGCAATGTTTTGTCCGGCACCGGCATCAGGAATTCTTGAAGTTTCTCAAGCAACTGGACCGGGAGTTTCCGGAACAGCTGACCCTGCATCTGGTGATGGATAATTACGGCACGCACAAGCACCCACGGGTGGAGCAATGGCTGCGCAGCCACCCACGTTTTGTCAGCCATTATATTCCAACCAGTTCGAGCTGGTTGAACCAGGTCGAGCGTTGGTTTGGGGAAATAACCCGCAAAGCGATCCGGCGGGGCGCTTTCGGCAGCGTGGAGGAGTTGAACCAGGCGATTGAGAATTTCCTGGCCCACTGGAACCAAAATCCAAGACCTTTTGTTTGGACGGCCACTGTCACCCGGATCATGGAAAAGCTACAGCGTGCCAAGGCGGCATTGGAGCGAATAGAACCCGGCTGCACCACGCGCAAACCACGAAAAAAAGCCAAATAATATGGCTATTCATTTATGGGACACTACACTAGCGAAACCATTTTCTGCACGTCGCTATCTTTGGCAACTGGTACGAGCAAATTCCCTTGCGTTCCGGGTGTCGCGTGAACTAACCCGCCTCCAAGCGAGTAGTCGATTACCGCACTCTGAAAGTAAAAGCTTTCGAGTTTGGAATTGAGCACGCCTAACGCAAACTTCAGGGGCAACGCTTGAATTTCCAATGGGGGTGTCAATATTCCATGCGGAATCATGCAAAGGAGACTTTGCTCGACATAATAGCCACTTTCGTCATAGGTTGCAACAAGCCGCATTCTCGAAAGCATGGTCTGAGAAATAATTTTCTCAGCCTCGAATAAAGCTGGGCTACGGGCGCTGTACATTTCACTCGGAATATATTGAATGTACCTTCCGGTTTGCTGCATTCCATATCGAGAAATATCCCTGCCTTCGAGATATGGCTTGGCGCGAGGAGACGATTTTTTCAGCGTTACAAGCCGGTCTTTCCCTCCCTGGCCCTTTCCTTTCGCGCAAGACCTCAGCCCAAAAGTCACATAATACATTTCTGACATGCGCCGACTCCGACGCTCGATTTTCTCACAGATGAGCTTGGTGGGTGAAAGTAGAGAAAGTTTCAAGCTGAGACCAGGGTTGTCATTCACCTTTTTCTGCGGCCAAGTCCAGCCGGGTGGAGCAAAAAGGCTTGAGGGTGAATCGGGAAATCGGATGTCAATCATCCCTGTTTTCGACCTCCCTTTCTCGCAAAGAATAATGGCATTCTTGACAATCGGGCCTTCAAAGACTTTGAGCCTCGACAGGTCAGCGACAGACTCAATCGAAGTTTCATCCGTCAGGATACGACGTACGCTCTCACAATTGGGCTGGTGCAGGGTTTGAATGGGCACGATGAAGCCAAATTTCCCATTATGCCGCGTGCGGGATAATGCCCGCTCGAAAAAGAGCATGTAAATATCCCAGACATGTGTCGCACATCTGTAATTTGACATTAGATAAGATACTTGTTCGGGATGGATTTCCCGAAATTCTCGAACCCTAATATAAGGAGGATTCCCGATAATCGCATCGAAACCGCCGCGCTTCATAAGCTCTGGAAATCTGTCCTCGAAATCCATCGCATTGACAAACCTCTGTTCTTCCAGATGGAGAGAGTAATTGGTACCCACAAGTGAATTGCCGCACACAATGTTTTTATTCAGCGACGGCAATAGCGTTTCGTGAAATTCCATCTGGTACCCGCGAGCGGAAGCAGGCGTTTCGTCTTGAAGTAATTTCAGATAGAGCGATAGCTGCGCAACTTCCACGGCCTGATTGTCTATGTCCACGGCGAAAATATTATTCAGCAGGATTTCACGTTTTTTTTGCAACGACAAGTGCAGGCCATCCTCGCGCTGCACAACGTCGCCCTTTTTGGCCTTGGCAGGATTTTCGTTGTAAAATTTTGTGTGGTAGCGAATCAACAAATCATAGATACCCAGCAGAAACGAGCCGCTGCCGCACGCAATGTCCGCAAATGTCATTTCGGCGATTTGCGCGGGGGTCTTGTTTTCGATCAATTTGCCGACGGAATTTTCCACGATGTAACGGACAATATATTCGGGGGTGTAATAAACCCCGCCCGCCTTGCGGAATTCGGGCTTTTCCTCGACACGGGCGCGCTTATCCGTCGCCACGATCACCTTGCCCAAAAACCGTTCGTAAATGCTGCCGAGAATGTGAATCGGTATGGCGTTAAAATCATAAGGTGAATTGATGTGGCAAAGGGCTTCGCAAATTGTGGCAAACTGATTGTCGTCAACTTTGAAACTTGGGGAGTCAAGATAGTTGTGTTTCTTGAAGACAATCCCGTTATAAATTCCGTCCAGCCGCCGAGAGCTGGCGATGAAATCGCCCCATGCGCTGCCGCGCTCGCCAAAGCTGGCAACCAGGTATTGCGGTTCAATCAACTTGTCCTCCAAGAAACGGATGAATACGAGCCGATCTAAAGTGCGTTGCGTGATTTCAGTAAGCGTTTCGCCGTCAAGTTTGGGGTTACTGTTTTTGAAGATGTGCGCCAGCGTGTCGCGGTGGGCGTCCAGTTCCTCCAAGAACGCCTCGTCAATGGACTGATAGCCGCCCTTTAAAAGTCCTCGTTGCACCGCGCCGCGCTTTTTGGGCAGCGTTTCAGCGTATTTTTCCAGTGAACCGCCCGCCACGGCCTCGCGGGAGAACAGCCAATAAATTTCGCCGAATGCTTCTTTGTCGGTGAATTGGCTGTAATGGAAGTTTTTTAGATTACGCTGGAGAGCGGTTTCCACGTCTGGCTTGAAACGGCAATCCAGAATCTCGAATTGCTCGAAGCTAAACAGCGCGGCAATCGGTGTCTGGCTGTTCCAACCGTATCGTATCGTCTGGAAATAATTATCTGATGTGGAGAGATCGGAAAACGGCTTTTTGGCCTCGATGTAGAATTTTACGTCGCGGAAATTCGGCGCAAGATAGAAGGCATAATCGGCGCGGCGTTGCGAAACTCCGTGTTCCTTGCGCTCGACTTTGACCTCCTGTTCGTAGGGATTCTTCTGGGTGTCGTGGTTTACGTCCCAGCCGAGCGCGAGCAAAAACTTATCAATGAAATCCCGCCGGGCTTCCGCCTCCTGATATTGCGCCGAAAGATAGTATCTCTCGTTGGCCTTGAAGTCTGCGGCCAATTTCTTAATCTGCACAAAAGCACTGTCGAAACTTGTTGCCATTAGGGCCGCACGTTATCAGGTGCCGTGCGGTGGCGGCAAGTTCCCTTGTGGCCAACGCGGGCGGGTATGCCGTTAGCCCCTGCCGGTGTCATGCCGTGCCGGTGTCAGTCCTCACTATTGACACAAATTCATTGTTTTCGTTTTCAGAACTCTCGCCTAACGTTCTGATTGAGTCTGAATGCTTCAATAGGACGTGCATAAGACTCGAAAGAAGCGGTCGGCGGGGGCGCCGACCGCGACATGCGAGGGCGCATGTGCTCCCCGGGACTTGAAATGACGAGTCTTGGGCGATTTGGGTGATGGCTCTTCGAGATTCATGGTGCGTTCGCGGCGGAAGTGTTGGTGGAAATGGTGAGCGAGGCGGGAGGCTTGCCGATGGGGGTGTCCCAGTATTTCTTGGTCACCGCGTAGAGGATGCCGACGTCCCATATGAAGGCGAAGAGCCAGGCTATAATAAGAACCACCAGCAGGATTTTGGGCCACGCGGCTGACTTCTCGGCGTAACGGTCGTGGGTCTCGACGGATGATCCCGGCGGCAATTCGGCAATATCGGTCAGGCGGGTGCCAAAGGGCACGCTGATGCGGGCCGTGGTGTTGATGGCCCAGCCGTTGGCGTCGAGAATCGGACCGAGGTTGCGCCGGCGCAGCTTGACAAACGCCAGCAAAACCGACGGGCCGGAAATGAGGAGCATGATTCCCAAAACGAGCAGCGGCAATTTCCAGGCCGCGAGCTTCTCCAGGAATGCAAGCAGGGACGCGAAGGCGACGGCCAGGCTGCCCAGGGCCACGCTAATCAAGGCGATCACACTGGGATCGAATTTGGGCTTGGGGGGCGCGGCGCCCTCGACGGTCTTGGCCAGTTGCGCGTGGGAGGAGGTATCGGCGGCGGAGGCGCGCTTGGTCACCTGTTCTTCGATCAGACGGACGACCTTCTGATAGGGCGACCAGAAGGCCTCGCGCAGGCTGATGGGGTTGGGCAGGATTTTGGTGATAGTGGCGTCGTAGTCCCGGCCTTTGCGGTCGTAGAAAATACCGTTGCGTCCCACCATCAGGTTCTTGTCGTCGCCTTGCGAGAAAATGGCCACGATGCTCATCTTCTCCGCCGAGCCTTTGCGCGCGCAATCCGCGTAAGCCAGGTACGCGCCCGCCAATCCCGCCATGACCGCGTGCCGGGCGGCGTCATCGACGTTGAGGCAGAGGTGGCAGGAACGCTGGTCCAGATAAAGCACGCCCGCCTGAAAAATGGCGGGAGATTCGCCGGCGTAAAGATTTTTAAAGTTGACAAAGTTGATGCAGAGCAGGTGCAGGTCGCGAACAAGGCGAAGGAGTTTTTCGAGGCCGGCAATGGCTTCGGCCTGGTGTTGGAAGGCCAGGTCGCGCGCCAGCAGCGCATCGATGTCCTGCCGCGCCGAGACGGACAGAAGCTGGCGGACGCGGGGCAGGCCCAGTTTGCCCGCCGCCGCGCCCGCGCGCGCGGCCTGCCAGGCGGCGAACGGGGCCAGGCGCGCCTGCAAGGCGGCCCAATCGGATTCAGTCAACTGCAATTTGTCGCCCAGCAGCGGTTTCACGGCGGCTTCCCGCAAGGCGGAGAGCGTCGCGGCATGGGCGGGATTGACGGCCCCCTGCAGCGGCAGCGGTTTGCCGGCGGCGGCTTGCGCCAGCGGAAAGCCCGCCAATTCGCTGACGTTGATGGAGATGTCCCTGGCCACGATGGCGGCGTAATCCTCCTCCTTGCGGTTGAGCAAGGCGGCGGCGCGGGCGTCGAAAGCGGCCAATCGGCAGCGGCCAAAATAATCATCGACTTTCGCCCTGGCCGCCGTCACCGCCGCAGCGGCGTCCGCTGTTTTTTCGCCGAGGGGCATAATGGCGGCGTCCTTCTCCGCGGCCCGCCACCAGGCATCGAAGGCGGCGCACTCGGCGAAAAACGCTTCGGTCTTGGCTTGGTCAATGCCGGGCTTTCCGGAACGGTCGGCCACGGCGCCCATGCAGGCGGCGATGTCATCGATGACCGTTTTGGCGGGCGTGTCCCCGGCCGAATCCGGGACGATGACGCCGTCGCCGTTGAAAAGCGTGTTGGCGAAAGCTTGGCCGGCGTTGGCGGCATCAGCCAGGGAAATCGTTTCGGGCTGGGGACGTCCGAGTTGGTTCAAGATTTGCCGGGACGCGGACAGAATCGCCGCGCCTTCGGGGGTGGTTTCGTTGATGGCGGCCAAAGGCAGGCAGTCGCCGCCCTTGAGCAAAAGCTCCGGGTCCTTGAGCAGAGCGCCGGCCCACTTGATGGCGGCCAGCAACTCAGGGGCGCGGATGCGCCCATCATGGTCGGTGTCGATGAGAGCCGCCGTTTTGGGATCGAATTCCAGGCCGGCGATGGGACAGGCAAGGGCGACCCATAGCTTCTGGTCCAGTAGGTCCAGATTCATGAGGTCGGCGCCGGTTTCCAGTTTGACCTGGTCGAAGCCGCCGGCGCGAAAGAAGCGCCAGCGATGAGATGGAGCGTAAGTCTGATTTTTCAGCATAGTAGCATCCTTTCCTTTCTCGATTTCCTCTCTTTTAGCAGTCAATCCTCCGGTTTTGGCTCGCGGCTCATCAGGTCCTGCACGGCGCGGAGAACTTCCTTGCCCTCGTAAAGCGTGGCGTGGACTTCGTCGATGATGGGCGTTTCGACGCCCAATTTACGCGCCAGTTTGTAGGCCGCGCGCACGGTCGGATAACCTTCGGCCACGCTGGGCGTGGCGGCCAGAATGGACTCCACTTTCTCGCCCCGGCCCACCCGCTCGCCAAAAGCGCGGTTGCGGCTCAGACGCGAATAACAGGTCACGGCCAGGTCTCCCAATCCGCTCAAGCCGGAGAAAGTCTCGGCCAACGCGCCGCAGGCCACTCCCAACCGGCGCATTTCGGCCAACCCGCGCGTGATCAAGCCCGCCTTGGAATTGTCGCCAAAACCAAGCCCGTCGCCAATGCCCGCGGCCAAGGCCACCACGTTTTTGATGGCGCCGCCTAATTCAACCCCGGCCATGTCCTGGCTGGTGTAAACGCGAAAGGCCGGCCGGCCAAAAAGCGCCTGCACGCGTTTGGCCATTTCGGCTTGGGGATGAGCCGCGACGATGGCCGACGGGATGTCCCGCGCCACTTCCAAGGCCAGGGTCGGACCGGAGAGTGCCGCCGCGGCCGCCTTGGGCATCGTCGCGCGGAGAACGCCGGACATGGTCAGTCCGGTTTCATATTCGATGCCCTTGGTCACGCTGACTGCCAGGCCGTCGAAAGCGGAAAACCGGCTGGTGACTTCGCGGAAATTTTTCGATGGCACGGCGAGGACAATGTATTGGGCGTGCTGGATGGCTTTTTGCGCGTTTTCCTGGAATTGAATTTTCGGCGATAGCGCGACGCCCGGCAAATAGAGTGGATTGCATCGGGATTCCCGCAATCGGGCCAGATGTCTGGCGTCGTGCCCCCAGAGCGTGACGGCATGCTCGTTTTGGCACAACAAATTGGCCAGGGCGGTGCCCCAGGCGCCCGCGCCTATGACGGTCACATTCATGTTTTTTTCTTTCCAATGCGGGTTTCGGTGCCATTGAGCAGGCGCCGGATATTGGCTTTGTGTTTGTAAATGGCCAGCAAGCTCAGTCCCGTCATGGCCAGGGTCATGGTCGTGCTGCCATTGCTAAAGTACCAGACCGCGAAGGGCAGGATGATCGCCGCCGCGATCGAGGCCAGCGAAACGTACTTGCTCACCGTTAAGACCAATCCCCACAGCGCCACAGCCGTCAAACAAGCCGCCGGCGCCCAGGCCAGCGCGACGCCCCCCGAGGTGGCGATGCCTTTGCCGCCTTTAAACCTGAGCCAGAAAGTGTAAATGTGCCCCACAATCGCCGCCACGCCCCCGGCCACCGCCAGATTATCCCGCGTAGCACCAGCCGAAGGAAAGATGTGCAACGCCAGCAGGGGAATCCACCACGCCGAAGCGAATCCCTTCAACGCGTCGGCCGCCAGCACTACCGCCCCGACCTTGCGGCCCATGACCCGGACCACGTTGGTGGCCCCGATGTTGCCGCTGCCAGCCGCGCGCACATCGATGCCACGCGCCAGGCCCGCCAGGTAGCCCGAGGGCATGGCCCCGAGCAGGTAGGAAACGACCACCACAAAAATGTAGGCGCCGGTATTCAAGAGAACGCGTCCCCGTCAGATTGGAGAATGAAATGGAACTTTAAAAGCCTTTTTGCTTGTGTTTTTGAATGGTGCGACGACAATTTCCCTCTTTTTATGGAAGCTGGAACGCAATCGACGGATTTGTATATTAAAGTATTGGGATGGCTGCACGCTCGCCGCAAGCCGCTTTTGATCGGCGGCATCGCCGTGGCGGTGGTCGGACTGACTTGGGCCGTCATCTCCTGGAAACACGCCCAGGACGAGGCCGACGCCAATGCCCAATTCTTCTCCATCCCCATCCAAAGCCAGGCGCTCTCGGTACCCGCGCCGTCCGGCGCGCTGCTGGAGGTGGCCAAGGAGTATGCCAGCACGCCGGCCGGCGAACACGCCCAAGCGCTGGCGGCCAAGGATTTGTTCACGCAAGGCAAATATCCCGAGGCCTACCAGCAGTTCCTCAAATTTATCGACACTTATCCCGAATCGGCCTTGATTCCCCAAGCCAGAATGGGTGTCGCCGCCTGCCTGGAAGCGGAGGGAAAAACCTCCGACGCCATCCAGAAATACCGGGAGATCATCACGACCTATCCTACCGAAATGAGCGTCGTCTCGCCGGCCAAACTGACGCTGGCCCGGCTCTTCGAGGACCTCAACCAACCGCAGCAGGCCCTGACCTATTACGTCGAGTTGGCGCGGACGCTGACGCAGAATCCGTATGATCTTTGGGCGGCCGAAGCACGGGAACGGGCCGCGCTTTTGGTGTCCAAACATCCTGAATTGCTGCAGATGCTGACCAACTCCTCGCCGGCCGGGCTTTCCATGGGCCAGATGGGCCAGAGGCCCGCCACCATGGCCGCGCCGAAAACTTCAACTAATGCCCCGGCAAAACCTTAGATGAAACTCACCATTATCGGAACGGGCTACGTGGGGTTGGTCACCGGGACCTGCTTTGCCGAAGGCGGCCACGACGTTATCTGTGTCGATAAGGACGCCGAAAAAGTCAAACAGCTCCAGGCTGGCGGGATGCCTATTTATGAGCCGGGCTTGGAGGAATTGGTGCAAAAGAACATGCGCGCCGGGCGCCTGCATTTCACCGCCAGCACCCAGGAAGGGGTGGAGAAATCGGAGGTCGTTTTCATCGCCGTGCCGACCCCGCCGCTGCCGGATGGGGCGGTGGACTTGAGCTTCATCGAGGGGGTGTCGCGGGAGATTGCGGGGGCCATGACCGCCTATAAAATAATAGTTGACAAAAGCACGGTGCCGGTCAAGACGGGGGAAAAGGTGGCCGAGACCATCAAGCGCTATTGCAAGGCGAAGGTCGATTTTGACGTGGTGAGCAATCCGGAATTCCTGCGCGAGGGTTTCGCGGTGGAAGATTTCATGAAGCCGGACCGGGTGGTGATCGGCGTCTTGTCGTCGCGTCCGGTGCCGGCGATGAAGCAGGTCTATGCGCCATTCAAGGCGCCCGTCATCGTGACGGACATCGCCTCGGCGGAGTTGATCAAGCACGCGGCCAACTCGTTCCTGGCGCTGAAGATTTCCTACATCAACGCCGTCTCGGTGTTGTGCGAGTTGTCCGGGGCCAACGTGCAGGAGGTGTCCCAGGGCATGGGGATGGATGCCCGGATCGGGCGCAAGTTTCTGGACGCTTCGCTGGGCTTCGGGGGCAGTTGCTTTCCCAAGGACCTCAGCGCTTTCATCCGCATTTCCGAGTCGCTGGGCTACGACTTCGGCTTGCTCAAGGCCGTGCAGCGGATCAACGCGGAGCAGATGGACCGATTTGTCAAGAAAATTTCAGACACCTTGTGGGTCATCAAGGGCAAGACCCTGGGCGTGCTCGGCCTGGCCTTCAAGCAAAACACCGACGACGTGCGGATGTCCCCGGCCATCGATTTGTGCCACCGGCTGCAAAAGGAGGGGGCGCACCTGCGCGTGCATGATCCGCAGGCCATGGACAAGGCCCGGGCGGTTTTGTCCGATGTGACGTACGTGGCGGACATGAATGAGGTGGCGGAGGGTTGCGATGCCTTGATCATTGCCACCGAATGGCCGCAGTTCAAGCAACTGGATCTGGAACGAGCGCGCAAGAGCCTGGCGCACCCGATTATTTTCGATGGCAGAAATCTATTTGACGTTGCCGAGATGGAGCGGCTGGGGTTCCTCTACAAGAGCATCGGGCGGGGCAAGTCATGACCGGCCAGGGTTCCTCCTCATTCTCATCCTAATCCTAATCTTAATCTTAATCTCTTCTCCCGGAAGATTAAGATCAAGATTATGATTAAGAGGCAGAATGGGCGTCCCGTGCAGGTGGCGGCGGGTTTGGTGTTCCGCGGCGGCAAACTGCTCGTCACTCAGCGGCCGCCAGCCTCGCACCTCGGCGGCCTGTGGGAATTTCCCGGCGGCAAATGCCAGGCGGGCGAGAGCTTCGAGCAATGTCTCCGGCGCGAACTGGCCGAGGAATTGGGCATTGAGGTGCAGGTGCAGGAGTTGGTGGAGGATCTCACCCATGATTATCCCGAAAAGTCGGTGCATCTGAAATTTTTCCGCTGCCGCTGGCTGCGCCACGAACCGCGGGCCATTTTGTGCCAGGACCTGGCCTGGATCGAACCTGAGCAATTGGCCAACTACAAATTCCCCGCCGCCGACGCCCGTCTGCTGGAAAAGCTGCGCGCGGAATGGCGGCGGTTGGCGGCGATTCCGGCCTCGGAAGGAAGCGGGCGGTTGTGATTCCAGCGGCAGGCGCGGAAAAATCATCTGAACACGCCACCTGGGCCGCGGTCATCGCGGGCGCCTGCACGTTTCTGAACGTCTATTGCACGCAACCCCTGCTCCCGTATTTTCAGCGCTTTTTCCACGCCTCCGAGGTTGAAGTCAGCATGACGGTCGGCGCCGTCATGCTATCGATCGCCCTGACGGCTCCCGTCATCGGGCTGCTGGCGGAAACTTTCGGGCGCAAGAAGGTCATTGTCCCTTCTCTTTTCGCGATGGCGGTCCCGACCCTGCTGGCTGCCAGCGCGCACAGTCTTCACGCCCTGATCTTCTGGCGCTTTGTCCAGGGCTTGTTTGTCCCCGGGGTCATCGCCGTGATGATGGCCTATATCTATGAGGAATGCCCGGGGCGGGCCGGCTCGGTCATGGCCGCCTACGTGGCCGGCGGGGTCTTCGGCGGATTTCTGGGAAGATTCCTCGCCGGCATGATCGCGGCTCACGGAAACTGGCGCGCCGCGTTCATTGTCCTTGGCGCGCTGGATCTGGGCGGGGCGATGGCGGTGCGGCAATGGCTTCCGCTGGCGGTGAATTTCGTGCCCGCCGAGCACGTGTTCAAATCGTTGCGCGACACCGTTGGACACCTGCGAAATCCGCGTTTGTTGGCGGTTTTCGGCATGGGTTTCACCGTGCTTTTTTCACTGGTGGGCGTCTTCACCTACGTCAATTTCTACCTCGCCCAACCGCCTTTCAATCTGTCTCCCGCCGCGCTGGGCAGCGTATTCCTGGTTTACCTGCTGGGATGCGTCGTGACCCCTCTATCCGGGCGCTTCATGGACCGGCACGGATTTCGCCGCACGGCGCAATGGTCCCTGGCCATGAACCTAGTTGGGCTTGCGCTGACATTGTTCCACGCCTTGCCCGTGGTCATCGCCGGTCTGGCGATTTTTTCCTCCAGCATTTTCATCTATCAATCCGCGGCGACGGTTCTGACCGGCCAGGTGGCGGGGCGCTCCCGGTCCTCAGCCGCAGGCCTTTACGTGACAATCTATTATCTCGGCGGAAGTGCCGGCACCATCCTGCCGGAATGGTTTTGGTCGCGCGGCGGATGGCCCGCCTGCGTGGGTTTGTTTGCCCCCATCAGCCTGCTAACCATAATCCTGGGCCTGATTGCCGCCAAGGCCGCAAGGACTGCGGATTAAACATTTGACCAGCAAGCCAGGCATTCGGTTAATATTTGAAGGTTAATGAAATACATTACTGTTGCGCGATGGATCCCCGCTGCTCTTGTCTGCTGGCTGCTGCCCGCATTTTTCAACCCGGCTTATGCGCAAGGGGCGGGATCGATCGAGGAGCGCGTGGCCCGATTGGAGTCGGCCAGCCGCCAGGCTCCGGTCCTCAACACCGGAGATAACGCCTGGGTGCTGGCCAGCGCCGCGCTGGTGCTGATGATGACGGCGCCGGGCTTGATCCTGTTCTACGGCGGATTGGTGCGGCGGAAGAATGTCCTGGGCACGATGATGCAAAGCCTCATTTTGATGGCGTTGGTTTCGGCCTTGTGGATGGTGTATGGCTACAGCATGGCCTTCGGGGAAGGCAATTCCTTATGCGGAAACCCGTGGCAGTATTTCATGCTCAGAGGCGTGGGGGCCGCGCCTAATCCGGCCTATGCGCCAACCATCCCGCAAGAAAGCTTCATGCTTTTTCAAATGATGTTCGCGATCATCACCCCGGCGCTCATCAGCGGCGCGATCGCGGAGCGGATGAAGTTCAAAGCTTACGTCATGTTCATGGTGCTGTGGGTCACCTTCATTTATTTCCCGCTGTGCCACATGGTTTGGGGCCAGGGCGGCTTGTTTAATTGGAGCCTTGGAGGGCGGTATCCCGTGCTCGATTTCGCCGGCGGCATGGTGGTACACGTGAGTTCGGGCGTCTCGGCGCTGGTCTGCGCGGTGATGCTCGGCAAGCGCATCGGTTTCCCGTCCGAGCCGATGCCCCCGCACAATGTGGTTTTGAGCCTGATCGGCACGGGGTTGTTGTGGGTGGGCTGGTTTGGTTTCAACGCCGGCAGCGCGGTCAACGCCGGCGCGCTGGCCAGCAGTGCTTTTGCGGCAACCCATTTTTCAGCGGCGGCGGCCGCGCTGGGATGGGGAGTGACCGAGTGGGCGCTCAAGGGCAAGCCGAGCGTTCTGGGCGTGGCTTCCGGCATGGTCGCGGGCCTGGCCACCATCACGCCGGCCTCGGGCTTCGTGACGGTCCCCGCCGCTTTTGCCATAGGATTGACAGGCGGAGTGGTTTGCTACACGGCGGTGAGCAAACTCAAAAGCGTGTTGCGTTACGACGATTCACTGGATGTCTTCGGCGTTCACGCGGTTGGAAGCGCGACGGGTTTGTTAATGGTGGGGTTGTTTGCCAGCGCGGGCGTAAACCCGGCCATCGGGAGCACTTTTACCACCGTCGGCGGCAAGGCGATGTCGCTGGCCGGAGGTCCGGCCCAGTTGGCCAATCAATTTCGCGGGCTGGTCTTCACGGTGGCCTTCGCCGCCGCGGGGACCTTTATCATTCTCAAAGTAGTCAGCGCTCTGACCGAGCTGCGCGTGACGCCGGAGGAGGAGGGTTCGGGGCTGGACCTCACGCAGCACGGCGAGAGCGCATATAACGATTAACGCTGGAATGAGGCGGCGTGATAAAAGAAGTTCCCATAACCAGGCGCTATTCAAACAGAATCGAATTTGGTGTCCTGGAAGCGCACCGTTGACCGCGATTTTCCGTTTTGTTACGCCTGCGGTTTTTCAAGCGCTCGCGCTAATCTTAAGCAGTGGTAAAGCGGAATGGCACCGATTATTCCAAAACAGCAGTCGATTAGACGCCAACAAAAGGGTATTTCGCGGATGGGGCCGCAGATCAAAGCCAACGGAATAACCAGCGCACAGGCGATGAGGCCGGCTTGCAAGACCCAAACATTCCGCACGGGATCTACGAGTGGTCCGATGAAGAATATGGCAATAACGATATGGGCAAACGCCAGCCAGTCGGTGCCGTAAGCCAGCCATGGATGTCGAGCATAGGAATCCCGAAGGCCATCCTCCACGGTTAGAATCCAGCGGTCGAAACCGTTGCTGGCGTTGGAAGCAGACGCCCGATCGAGTCCTCGAACGCTTATCAGGACTCCAAGTTCGCGCTGGAGTGGAAAGGCCGTAATCCCGCTCACGATCAGTGCGAGAATGAATAATCCCAACACAGCGCGCAATTTGTGGAGAATGGCGCCTCGCTGTGCTTCTTGGCTGGGCGGATTCATAGCTGGCGGTCTGAAAGAAACAGGTCGCCCGGCTCTCGATCAATCAGGAGGCGGAAATCACTACTTGGACCATTGGAATACACCCAAACCTGGTAGTGGGAGATGGGCTTTGGGACAAACCACGTCGGCCTGTTCTGCGACCACGCAGCAGCCTTCCGCAACTCACCGTCCTCCGTGAGCTGCTTCATGGGGTTCATCGTAAGCAGCCGTTTTTGGAGATCACCGTGCTTCTGAACTTGGAAATAATATTCATATTCGTAAGTGAAGTGGGGTGAACGCCAAAACCACGAGTGAACCACAGTGATATCTGCGGGCTTGGGCACCCGAAAAATCCGCTTCCAGTTTCTGCCGTCATCCTTCCATGTGCCAGACTCATGGCAGCCGACCAACAGAGCCGCAACGAGGATGAACAAGGAGCCACGTAGATACCTCAGGCTAAACCCAGAGATGCGGCGGATAACCGCTCCCCACCAAGGTGGCGGAGCGCATGAGGCTCTCACGAATGGTCGTACCTTGCCGACCAAAGAACTAAGGCGGCCATTCGTTTGCAGCATCTGGGCCAGCCTCCTGTCCCTCATTGTGATTGTCTCCAATAACTCGGATCAAAAAGCGCCAAAATTGTCAGCAATGCTGGAATGCTGAAAGGCAACAGAATTGAAACCCAAAAACCAAGGCGGTAGCAAATCTGCCTATACCTCTCTGGGTCTGCTGGACGCACAATGCGCTCCGAGAGTGGGCCGATGGAGTAAAAGACGTTGGCGACACCAATCATGAGCAAATAGCCGATCCCTTGCAACAATATGGTAAAAGGCGTGATCTCAACGTCTGCATCCTCCGGAACAATTGTGGAGCAGACAATTGCGTAGGCAATAAACGCAACAATCCCAGCGACGACCAACCCAATGTTGTAACGTAATCGGCGTGCTCTCCACCAGTCAATCGGTGATATGGCCGTGCTTTCCATAATTGTTACGATCCATTGGTCAATGGAAATATGCAAATTCAATATTCAAGAAGTTGCCAGTATCCGACTCCTTGATGACCAGTTCGCAATCTTCCGGTTGCCGCCAAAAGCGGAAGTGATTTAGCCCGCGTTGGCCAGGGACTGGGAGGATATTTGCAACATCCGTTCGATCGGGAGGCGCGCGCGCTCGATGAGAGCCGGACTTAGCTCGACGCGCGGGCGGAGGTTGGCCATGCAATCGTAAAGCTTTTCCAGGGTGTTCATTTTCATGAATTTGCACTCGTTGCAGCGGCAATTCTCCACCGGCACCGGCACGAACCGCTTGCCCGGACATTCCTTGTTGAGGCGATGAATCATGCCGGCTTCGGTCGCGATCAGAATCGCGGGCGCGGGACTGCGCTTGCAAAAATCCACCATCTTTTCCGTCGAGCAAATTTCGTCCGCCAACATGCGCACCGCCTTGGTGCATTCGGGGTGGGCCACCAGCGGCGCATCGGGAAACTCCTGCCGGATGCGCATAATGCCGGCGTGGGTGAACTCGACGTGCGCGTAACAATTACCCTGCCACAACGTCATCTTGCGCCCCGTCTGCTCCATCACCCAGGCCCCCAGGTTTTCGTCCGGGACAAACAACAGCCCGCGCTCCTTTGGCGAAGCATTGACGATCTTGACCGCATTGCCGCTGGTGCAAATGACATCGCTCAAAGCTTTGACCTCCGCGCTGCAATTGATGTAAGCGATGGTGTAAGGATTCGAGTTCGCCTCCTGGAACGCCGCCAGTTTGGACGCCGGGCAACTTTCTTCCAGCGAGCAGCCCGCATCCATGTCCGGCAGGATCACCGTCTTGCTCGGATTAAGAATCTTGGCCGTTTCCGCCATAAAATGCACCCCGCAAAAGACGATCACATCCGCCTTCGTTCTAGCCGCCTGCTGGGATAGCCCCAGCGAATCCCCGACGTAATCAGCCACGTCCTGGATTTCCGGCACCTGGTAATTATGGGCCAGGATGATGGCATTCATCTCCTTCTTGAGTTGGAGAATCTCACGCGAGAGGGCGTCCAAGCGCGTGGGCGGCAGGGGAATCCGCGTCACGAAATCCGCCTCCCGTGCCGGCTGCGCTGGCGCAAGGTCAATCATGCGCGTAATCTAATCTCCTCCCCGCCCGCTGCGCAATCCAACTTTAGGTGTTTTTGAGCTTGCCGCCACAGTCCGATTTGCCTAACGTTCCTTGCACAGAAGAATTTTGAAGGGCTATGTCGTTTCGTGTGGATCAGCTTGGTCTTCTGATTGTCGGCGCAATCGTCGTCGCGGCGGTAAGTGTTGCCTTCGCGGGCGCACCGGGCGGTCTCGCCGCGATTTCCACAAACGCCCCGTCCTCATCTGTTTTCAAACAGCCGGCAACGTTGAAAGAACTGCTCGCTTTGTCGCCAGCCGATTTGGAAAAATGCGACCTGGCGCGAATGAATTTGTTGTGCGCCGAAGGATTGCCTGGCTCGGAAGATTTGAAAATTGACGACACTTTGGCGACGCTCGATTCGTGGGCGCAGCACGTCAAATCCGAAACCGACCGAAACTTTCATCATTTTCGAGAAACCCCGGCGGATTTTAATAATTCTGAAAGTTACTATCGGGCTTTGCTGCTAATAACGGTGGTTCAGCAGGATTTCAACATTCACTACAATCCGGCTCACATCACGACACCGGATTCACCCGAACCGGACGACACTTTCTTTGTGGATTCCAAAGATTTGTTTTTGCACGGCCTTGTCGGTTCCCGCGCAATGGGGACGTGCATCTCGATGCCGGTGTTTTATGTCGCCATCGGGCAACGCTTGGGTTATCCGATGAAACTGGTCACGGCCAAAGATCATGTGTTTGCGCGTTGGGAAAGTGCAGACGGCAAAGAGCGATTCAACATTGAAGCGACAGGACAGGGATTGAGCACGCCAGATGATGATTTCTACAAAAAATGGCCGTTTCCGATAAGCGACGAGGACATAAAATTAAATTCCTATTTGAAGGCACAGACAGCCGCCCAAGAATTGTCGCTCTTTTTGGACACGCGGGGACATTGTTTCCGGGTTGCCGGGCGTTTGCCGGAAGCCAAAGCCGCTTATCTCGAAGCGCAAGCCCTGACTCCCCAATGGCCGGAACACAAATTATTTTTGGCTGCGGCAGATAGGCCGATGGCTCAAACTTTCGAGACCCGGAAAAACCCCAATGATTTTGTTGAAGCGATGAACCGTTACAGTCAACAGATGGTGGCGCATCAAATTCCGATGAGCACACCACCGCCGGACCCGGCTGATTCATTTTCCAAACACGGTGGGCAAGATGCGTGGGCGAATTACGCCAGCCAAGTCAACCAATACAATCAGCAAATTCAAGCAAGACAACAAACCCCCGGACAAATTGCCACGCCAATGCCGCAACCGCCGACACCACCGTTTACTCAACCACAAAAAATTTATGAAAAATAAAATTCTCACAATTCTATTTGCCTTTGCCACATTGCTCGCTGCAAACAACGCGAGCGCCTACTACAGTCCTTCAACTGGACGATGGCTTTCGCGTGACCCGATGGGCGAGCCGGGTTTTCAAGCATTACAGGCCAACACCCCTTTTCAGCCAGTCGCACAAATCGGAAGCACCGCATCTTTGATGCCTAGTCGGCTCTTTGTTCGCGATTCTGAAGACGAGAACTATGATGCGAGTGCTCAAGACAACCAAGTCAATCTTTACAATTTTGTAAATAACCAGCCTGTCACGGGTTATGATTTGATGGGGCTGTGTGATCCACTGCCGGATTCAGGGCCGGGCACGTTTGACGGAGGTTCTTGGAAGATTCTAAAGCACAAAATAGGCAAAAAAGTTGGAGTGCCAGGCGCGACTCTTACATTCAAGGTTTGTTGTCCAATCGGCGAAACGCCTGAGAGTCTTACTGAGTATTCGCCGCTTACGCCGCCACCTGCTACCCTCAACGGTAATACATTCCCATATTCGATGCAAATTGATGGTCCTCCACCTGTTGTTGCCAACGGCCCTCCCTGTCTTACTATAGTTCTTCTGGTACATTCAACTACAGCTTGGCAGTCTGATTGGAACAAGAGTTCAGGCAATGCATTCATTCCGTCAATACGGATTCGTGGAAAATGTTGCTGTAGCGCAATGGCCAGCGCCCCAAGTCAAGATCCATTTTGAAATGCGATCCTAGAATGACTTCAAGACTAACGGGGTCAAAAAAGGGTCCTTTGCTAATAGCGGCGTTCATTGGGTTTTGGCTTGTGGTTATCATAGTGTCGATGGGGTTGATTCCTCGAACTAGTGAGGTATCTTGGAGCAATGCTGGTGTCATCCGTGTTACACCAGCGCCATTTTTGACGTCATTGATGTGCGAGACGAGTTGCAAAATCGTGTATCAGCCGAAAAATGGACAGAGTGGAACAATTGTTCTCTTAGAGGATTCAGACAGTCAACCTGCTATGATAATACCTGCGGCAGATGGAAAGACGTTTCTGTGTTTATATTATGCCGATGTTCTTTACCGTCTAATGAGGGTAGATCCGAGCAAAAGGCCGACGCCATTTCCTCCACAAAATTATTTGAATTATATTGTTCTTTCATCTTCTTGTCACATTGAACCGGGAACGGCTGACGACTGGCATCAAGCGTCTGAATATGTGAAAGCAGTCCCAGCAGATGTTTTCAATCAACAATCTCTTGGTTTTCGGAGGCAGGTCTTATCTTCGGGCGTCAACCAAACAATTTGGAACATGCAACACGGATTTATTAAGTAATGTGTGCGAAAGCGTCGGTTTGTCCCAAGTCCACAGTTCCCCTTCGCCGACACTAATTATAAGCCGTTTGATTCAACGACGCCTCAAACGTCTCAAACTCGGCCTCCGCCGCTGAAAGCAGCCCTGCTGTGAAGCCGCTGGCTTCCAGCTTGCGCCCTGTCTGCCCTCGCAACATGGAATTCAACGAAATGCACTTCGAAGTCTCCATCAAATAGTTGCTCAAAATCTGTGCCTGCTGTTCTTCGCGCGCCTCGAAATGCCGCTCTCGGACCGTCCGCCGATAAAAAAGCAGACTGAAAAAGGCTGCATTTTCGCCATTGCCTGAGCGCTCCGGGGAAATTAGACTTCCAGGCGATGAAATATCAGCTTGATTTTGAGAGGCCTATTCTGGAGTTGCAACGCAAGCTGGAAGACCTCAAGAAACATCATCAGGTCCACTCCCTGGGGGTCTCTTTTGACGGCGAGGTCGCGGTCATGGAAAAGAAAATCGAGGAGACAAGACGGCAAATTTTTGCCGGTCTTTGCCCTTGGGATCGCGTCAAGATCGCCCGCCACCCCAAACGGCCTTTTGCCCTCGATTATGTGCAATCGGTCTTCACCGATTTTGCCGAACTGCACGGGGATCGTCTGTACGCGGATGACCCGGCCTTGATTGGCGGATTTGCCCGTCTGGGGGAGCACAAGGTCCTGCTCATCGGCACGCAAAAGGGGCGGGATACCAAGGAGAATATCAAACGCAATTTCGGTTCGGCTATGCCGGAAGGCTATCGCAAGGCGCTGCGCCTGATGAAGCTGGCCCACAAGTTCGGCCTGCCCATGATCGCGCTGATTGATACGCCGGGGGCCTATCCGGGCATCGGCGCGGAGGAACGGCACGTGGCGGAAGCCATCGCGGTCAATTTGCGCGAGATGATGATGCTGGAAGTGCCGATGCTGGCGGTGGTCATTGGCGAAGGAGGCTCGGGCGGCGCTTTGGGCATCGGCGTGGCGGACCGGGTTTTGATGTTGGAGAACGCCTACTATTCGGTCATCAGCCCGGAAGGGTGCGCGGCCATCCTCTGGAAAGACCGCGCGGCGGCGCCCAAAGCGGCCGAGGCTCTGCGCATCACGGCCACGGATTTGAGCCAGTTGGGGCTGGTGGATGAAATTGTGCCGGAACCTTTGGGCGGCGCGCACCATGATTTGCCGGCCATGGCCCAAACTCTCAAGGCGGCCTTGATTGCCAACCTGGAGGAGTTGAAAAAGCACTCCGCGGCCGAGCTGCTGAAAATGCGCTATCAAAAATACCGCGCCTATGGCCGGTTCGTCGAGACCCAGGAAAAGACAGCCGGCGCGCAGAGCGAGGCGCCGCACACCAACGGGGAAGCCGTTCCCAGCCCGGGCTAGGGAACGCGTCAAGGTGAAAATTTACCCCCTGACCTTTGAACCCATCCTCAAGGAACGAATTTGGGGCGGACGCAATTTGGAGACGCTTTATGGCAAGCCTTTGCCCCCGGGCCGGCGCGTGGGCGAATCGTGGGAGATCAGCGACCGGCCTGGCGATGAAAGTGTCGTCGCCCGCGGACCGTTGCGGGGCCGGACCCTGCGCTGGATTATGGAGCAAGCTCCCGCCGCTCTGCTTGGGCCGCGCCCGCCCCTCCCGGCGCGCTTTCCGCTGTTGATAAAGATACTTGACTCACAGCAAACGCTGTCGTTGCAGGTCCATCCGCCCCCCGCCGTGGCCGCGCGCCTGGGCGGCGAAGCGAAAACGGAGATGTGGTTTGTGACGCAGGCCACCCCGGGCGCGGAATTGTTCGCCGGTTTGAAGAAGGGTGTTACCCGCGCGGAATTTGAACGCAAGCTTGCGGCTCAAACGGTCGCGGAGTGCATTCAGCGCATCGCCGTCAAAGAGGGCGACGCCATGTTTTTGCCCAGCGGCCGCGTCCATTCCCTTGGGGCGGGGACGGTGATCTTCGAGATTCAAGAGAATTCGGACACCACGTTTCGTGTGTTTGACTGGAACCGCGTGGACGGAGCCGGCAAGCCGCGCGAGCTGCACCTGGCGCAGTCGCTGGCCAGCATTGATTTTGCCGATTTTGAGCCGGCTTTGCTGCCGCGAACGGTCTCGGCCGCTGCGCCGGGCACGGTTCGCCCGCTGGTGCGGAACGGTGCGTTCGAGGTCAGTCTCCGGCAATGGGCCGGGGGTGGCCAACTGGCCTGGCCGGGGGGGCGGATGCGCATTGTGGGGGTGGTGGAAGGCGCGTTGCGAGTGGAAGGCGAGGGCGAGGCGGTGGACCTCCGCGCGGGGCAATTCTGTCTTGTTCCCGCGCAGTGCGAGGGAACCGTGGCGCAAGCGCCGGGCGCTGTTTCCTTTCTGGAAGTGCTATGAACGATCGTTTCTCACAAGCTCTGCTGTCGGCGGCCCTGGCACTCCTTCTGAACGCGCCCGGCCAACTTTGCGCCGCGCCGAAACTGTCGGATAGCGCCTTGGCGCAAATAACCGCTTTGGAAGACGAAAAAGCCGCCTTCAGCGCGACGGAGAAGAAAATGGACTCCCAGTTGGTCTTCAGCCTGAAACGAAGCCGAAGGATAACCATTGCCAGGAATGCCGTTCCTCTCCTGCGTGTCGAAAACAAAGAGGATGGCAATGGCCTGGTGGAAGTTGAGATTTCGGGCAGTGTCACCTCGAATCTGCTTGAGCACATTGAGAATTGCGGCGGCCAACTGCGCGACGCCCTTCACACCAGCCCTCTTTGCGCCCGCGTGCCGATGAACCAGTTGGAGGAAATCGCCGCCCTGCCGGAAGTCAAGTTCATCGGCCCGGCGGTGAGAATGCATCCCCACGTGCTGGCACCCGAGGCGATCGATTTTGAGGGCGTGTTTGCGCATGATGCCGCCTATGCCTGGGGCCACCTTGGTGTTAACGGCGGCGGGGTGAAAATTGGCGTCATTTCCGACAGCGTCGATTTCCTGGCTGGCGCCCAGGCATCCAACGATCTGGGGCCTGTCACCGTGCTGCCGGGGCAAAGCGGGGAGCCGGCCACGGGTGAAGGGACCGCGCTTTTGGAAATCGTCCACGCCATGGCTCCAGGGGCCAGCTTTTTTCGCCACCGGCGGATCGACCTTCGCGCAATTTGCCGGCAATATCCGCAATCTCCGCCTCAAATACGGTTGCGACATCATCCTCGATGATTTGGGAATAGAGCAGGAAACGCCTTTTCAGGACAACGTCATCGCCCAGGCGATAACCGCCGTCACCGCCCAGGGGGCTATTTATTTGTCATCCGCGGGCAACGAGGGCAACGCCATGAGCGGACAATTGGGGGTATGGGAAGGAGATTTTGCCAGCGACGGCCCGGCCCCGGCCCCGTTGCAGGGCAAGGGACGGATTCACAATTTTGGAGGCTCATACATTGACACCGTCTCTTCCCAAAACACCAGCCCCATCGCCACCGAGCTGTTCTGGTCCGATCCCTGGGGCGCTTCGGACAACGATTACGACCTGTTTGTTCTTGACGCGTCGGGGGCCAACGTCGTGGCCAGTTCGGTCACGGTGCAGAATGGGTCACAGAATCCGTTCGAATCCGTGCGGGCGCCGAAGGCGGGCGAGTCGTTGGTCATCGTCCTGGCCAAAGGCGCCGGGCGCTTTTTGCACCTGACTACTCAGGGCGCAACGCTGTCGATGGGCACAGCCGGGGCCACCCGCGGCCATTGCGCCAGCACCAACGCTTTGACTGTAGGCGCCTTCAGCGCGGTTGACGTGGTCTTTGGCAACGGTTATGAGGTCGAACCGTTTAGTTCGGATGGACCCAGACGGATGTTCTATTATGCCGACGGCACACCAATTACCCCGGGCAATGTTTCATCCAGTGGCGGTTTGATTCTTCAAAAACCCGACCTTGCCGCAGGCGATGGCGTCACCACGACAATCTTCAATCCATTCTATGGCACTTCGGCGTCAGTGGCGAACGCGGCCGGCTTGGCCGCCCTGATCAAGTCGTTCAATCCGAGCCTCACCCCGGCTCAATTGAAATCCATCCTCGAGACCAACACGGAAAACAGCCCCCCGGTCTGGGACCAGACTGCGGGCTATGGCTATCCACTGGCCGACTTATGTTTGAACGCCACCCCTGCCTACCAAGGCGCAGCTACCATCGCCTTTCCGCCGGCCAGCCGGCAGGGGGCATTGGGCGCGGCGACTGTGCTTCATGTCTCCGCTTTGGGCGCGCCGCCGCTGACTTATCAATGGCAAAGGAATGGCGCCAATTTGACCGACACAAGTGAGTTTTTCGGAACGAGCACCTCCAACCTGACCATTGCCGGAACATCGCTGGCCGACGCCGGTTCCTACTCGGTGATCGTTAGCAACGCGCTGGGCAGGGCGACCAACGTGGCGGCGGTGTTTGCCTTTGGGCCGATGGACATTGTCACCTCTCTCGATGGCATTTCGAACTACACCAACAATGCGCCTTTCACCGAACCTGGCGTGGTGGAGGGACTGGATGGGAACTTTTACGGCACCACCATCAATGGCGGCGGCAGCAGTAACGGCAGTTTCTTTGCCACGACACCCGGTGGAATACTGACAGACCTCTATGATTTTGGCGGGACGAATGACGGCAGCGGACCCAATGCGTTGGTGCTGGGTGGAGACGGGGCCTTCTATGGCACCGCGCAGCAAGGAGGCGACGGCAACGGCACCGTTTTCAAGCTGACATCCGATGGTCAATTGACCGTGCTTTACTCCTTCACCAATGGAGCGGACGGCTCCTTTCCTCTGTGCGGTTTGAGCCTGGGAAAGGATGGCATGCTCTATGGCACCACTCTTTACGGCGGTTCGACGGGATACGGCGCCATTTATGAAATCACCACCGGCGGACAATTCACGGCTTTGTATTCCTTTAGCAACGCAGTCGATGGCGCCAATCCCACGTCCGCGCCTATTCTGGGAAAAGATGGGTGCCTCTACGGCACAACCTCGGGTTTGGAGGCGCAAATTTACGGAACGATTTACAAGCTGGCGCCTTCCGGGTTACTGACCACCCTGCATACGTTTACCGGAGGGCCGGACGGCGGGATCCCGGCCGCTGGCCTGACGCCTGGCAATGATGGCAATTACTACGGCGTCACCTCAATCGGAGGACAGTTGGACGTATTCGGCGTGACTGGCGGCACCGCCTTCCGCGTCACTCCCGCCGGGGATTTCAAGGTGCTGCATTCCTTTTCACCGGTCACTGAAGGCATGATGCCCTTGGGAAAAATGGCGTTGGGCGGCGACGGCAACTTCTACGGCGTCACGAGCGACGGAGGACTGGACTACGTGGCGGCGAATGAATCGGATCCAACTCAGCCGTACGCCGCGGGATGGGGTTCGGCTTTTAGGATGACCCCGGCCGGAACCGTCACCCCTCTCTACTTCTTCACTGGCGCCGCCGATGGAAGCAACCCCGGCGCCGATTTAATTGCGGGCACTGACGGAAATATCTACGGCGTGGACGGCAATGTCTTCCGCATCACGCCCAAAGGCTTCGGTCCGGCCATCCTCCTTCAACCGCGGAACCAGGCCGTCCTTGTCGGCTCGAACGTTCTTTTTGCCGTGCCGGCGGATGGAGCGCCGCCCTTGCGCTACCAATGGCAATTCGGAGGAGCCAACATCGTTGGGGCGACCAACGCCTCGCTGATGCTCAACAACGTCCAGAAGAAGCAGGCGGGAAATTACCGGGCCATCATTCGCAATTCCGTGGGCAGCGTCGTCAGTTCCAGCGCCGTGCTCTACGTCGGAACTTCCGTCATCATTACGAGGCAGCCGCAAAGCCGGAATCTTTCCGCCGGCGCGGCGGCGGCGTTTACCGTCGCCGCCACCGGCTCGCCCCCGCTCCACTACCAATGGCAATTCAACGGCGCAAAAATCCCCGGTGCGACCACGGCGACACTGGCCTTTTCCAGCGTCAATTATACGAATGCCGGAGCCTATTCCGTCCTGGTGTCCAACCCGGTCAGCGCCGCCGCCAGCAGCAACGCCCTGCTCTTGGTGTTTCCGCCGCCCCCGCTTATTCTTTCGCCCGCTGCCGGCTCCACGTCCGCCACCAATTTCATCACCGTCGCGGGCAAAACTGGATCCGCCGGTGTCACTAATATTTCGTTCCAGGTTGGCGGCGGCGTCTGGCAGTCCGCAGTTCTTTCTGGCAATGGCTCCCGTTGGTCCGCCCTCGTTTCCCTGGCTCGGGGAACCAACGCCTTCCAGGTGGTCGCGCAGACACCTTTCGGCATGTCGCTGCCCGCCTCCTCCGCCTTCATCTACAACCCTTTTATCAGCGCCGCCGGGGTCTATGACGGCCTGTTCCTCGACACTGACAATTTTTCGGCCCAAAGCGCCGGCAAGGTGGCGCTCACCGTTGCCGGCACGCGCGCATTCACTGGAAAAATTACCCGCGCGGGAGGCACAAATTCGTTTGCCGGCAAATTTGATCTCAACGGGGCCGCCCAATTGTTCGTGTCTGGCGGAGTGCCTGCGCCGTTTGGCCTGAGCCTTCATTTGGATTTGGACCCCGGCGCTTATGTTCTCAATGGGGTGGTAAGTAACAATGGCGTCTTCAACGCCCCGCTGGTGGCTTGGCGTGTTCTTTCCGGCTCCGTCGCCGGATATCCGGCCACAACTAACTTTGCCATTGTCCCCGCTGCGGGAACGCCAGAGTACGGGACTGGCGTGGCGCGTATTGCTCCGGGTGGAATTCTCACGGTCACGACACATCTGATGGATGGCACGACCTTTAGCGCCAGCGGACCGCTTCTCCAAAATGGTCAGTTTCCACTATTCGCCCCCCTCTACCACGGCGAAGGTTGGCTAATTTCCTGGCTCTCTTTCTCGAACGCGGGTCTTACCGGCTCGCCCGATTGGTTGCAGACCAACGGCGTTACCTACACCAACTTGAGCCTGACCCATTGACGGGGCGCTATTTGACCAAACCCAATTCCGTCGCGAGCGCCTTCTCGCTCTGCAACTCATTGACCGAAGCCGTGATCTTGGCGCGCGCGAAATCGTTCGGTTCCAAGCCTTGCACGATTTGCAGCTTTTGGCCGTCGCTGCGGACTGGGAAGGAACAGATCAATCCCGCCTCGATACCGTAACTGCCGTCCGAAACCACACAGACGCTGTGCCAATCTCCGGCCGGCGTAGGCGTAACGATGGAACGAACGGTGTCGATGGCCGCGTTGGCGGCGCTGGCGGCGCTGCCGGCTTTGCGGGCGTTGAGCACTGCCGTGCCGCGTTGCGCGACGGTCGTGACGAAATCGGTCTTGAGCCAGTTCTCGTCCTGAATGGCCGCCGTCACCGGCTGCCCGCCGAGCTTGGCGTGATAAAAATCAGGGAACATCGTCGGGCTGTGATTGCCCCAGACGCCGAGATTGGAAACCGCGGCGATTTCGACGCCGGCCTTCCTGGCCAATTGCGCCTTGGCGCGATTCTCGTCCAGACGCGTCATGGCGAACCAGCGGTGCGAGGGGATGTCGGGCGCGTTGTGCCGGGCGATGAGGCAATTGGTGTTGCAGGGGTTGCCCACGACCAGGACGCGGACGTCCGGGGCGGCGTTTTTTTGCAAGGCCTGGCCCTGGCCGGTGAAAATTTTGCCGTTAATGGCCAGCAGGTCTTTGCGCTCCATGCCCGGTTTGCGGGAGACGCTGCCAATGAGCAAGGCCCAGTTGACCCCGCGGAAGCCTTCGTTTAAGTCCGCCGTGGCCGTCACCTTGCGCAGCGCCGGCGAGGCGCAGTCTTCCAGTTCCATGACCACCCCTTGCAGGGCGGGCAACGCCTCCGGAATATCCAGCAATGTCAGGGTGATCGGTTGATCGGGGCCGAACAAGTCGCCTGCGGCGATGCGGAACAAGATTGAATAGCCGATGGCGCCCGCGGCGCCGGTAACAGTGACAGCAATTGGCGTTTTATTCATATTTAAGACGCGGCATTTTGCCGCATGTCTTTCAGGAGGCAAGCGCAAATGGTCCACCTCCTCATCTTAATCCTAATCCTAATCTTCCGTATGCCAGGAACAAACAGAAAAGATTAAGATTAAGATTAGGAGCAGGATTAGGGGTGAGTGCCAGGAGATCGAACGAAAGTCATTGTCAGGGTGTCGAATTTAAACGACCATGAGGCGGCTGAATGAATAAGTCTCGAATATTAAAAATGGCGCTGGTCGGATTGGCCGTGCTTCTGTTTAACGTCTCCTCGCAGATGCAGAACTGGCTCAACGGCGACCGCGAGCAGCTTGGCCTGACGACCTTGCCGCCCTTGAAAAACGCGCCGCCGCTCCTGGCCTTCACCACCGTGGCGCTGGGCGGCTTCCGCGGACTCATCGCCAACGCGCTTTGGATGCGGGCCAACGACCTGCAAAATGAGGACAAGTTCTTCGAGATGGTGCAATTGGCCGATTGGATCACGGTCCTGGAACCCCATTTCATCCAGGTCTGGAACAACCAGGCCTGGAACATGGCTTTCAACATTTCCGTCAAGTTCAAGGACTTCGAAGACCGCTGGCATTGGGTCCAGCGCGGCATCAAATTGCTGCGTGATCGCGGCCTGCCGCTCAACCCGGACGCCCCCATGATGTACCGGGAATTGTCCTGGCTCTTTCAATTCAAGATGGGCGATAACCTGGACGACGCCCACATGCGCTACAAGCTCCGCTGGGCGCAGGAGATGCAGAATTTGTTGGGAAGCGGCAGGCCGGATTTCCAGGCGCTGCAGCATCCCACCACTCCCGTCGAAAAGGAGCGGGCGCAAAAATTGCGCGAGGTTTACAAAATGGACCCCGCCACCATGCAAAAAGTGGATGACGAATACGGCCCCTTTGACTGGCGGCTGCCCGATGCGCACGCCGTGTATTGGGCGGAATTGTACCGCCGCTATGGCAAGCTCAACACCGCCGATACCGATGCCTTGCGCCGATCCATCCATCAGAGCCTGCGCATGGCTTGCTTTCGCGGCGGGGCCTTGTCCTCGTCGGTGACCAACATCACCGAGCAGAATTTCATGCTCTGGCCCAATCTGGATTTGGTGCCCAGGATCAGCGCCACCTACGAAAAGATGATCGCCGAACAGCCCTACTCCACCTTTCAAAAAGCGCATAAGAATTTCCTCCAGGAAGCCATCCCCCTGCTCTACATCAACGGCCGAATCAATCAGGCCTCCTACTGGTTCGACTACGTGAAAAAAACCTACCCCAACGCTTTTGTGGGCAAACAAGCCAACATCTCCCTGCGCGATTTCGTCCTTGGCGTCGTGGCCGACGACGACAGCGCCACGGACATGAACCGGGTCGAGGCCAACCTGGCGGGCTTGTTCATCAACGAGTTCCTCTGCCTGGCCCATGACAACGACGCTGAAGCCAAGAACTACGAGAACATGGGCAAGGCGGTTTGGAACAATTATCATGACAAGATCGGCCGGCGCGCGGGACCGCGCCTGTCCTTGAAGCCCTATCAGCAGATCCAGCAACGCGCCTTGGATTATTTGCTTGACCCAAAACGCAGCCCGCTCGAAGCCTACTACCAGAATTATCTTCGCACCAAGCTCGGCTTGAAAAATCCGGCCCCGGTCGAAACCCCGCCCGCCGCCACTCCCGCCGCCGCCAACTCTGCGCCGTAGAGGCCCTAACCCGAGCGAAAGGAGATTCTGGCCACCAGTTCGCGCCCGAAACTGTTTTGCAACCGCTCCAGGATTTCCCGCCGGCGATAGCGCACGATTTCGTCCAGCCACACATTGCTGTCCACCGTGACGAAGAGCGTGCCATTGCGCAGGCCGGTGGGCTGGGCGTGGGCGGCAACGTTGGGATCCACTTGATGACGCCAGACCTTAAGAATCTCCGCTTCCGCCTGTCGCCGTTCCAGGCGCAACCCCGCCAGCACCTTGGGCATGACAGCGGAGGCGGACTGGGCGGAAGGCTGGTGCGCTTTTTCCTCGCCCGACGAGTCCCATCCGCGCCATTGCGCCAAAGCTCTTTGCCGGGCCGACTGGGCCGGCGGCGGCGGGCGGAAATTGCGAAAAGGAAACGACCGTTCCATAACGAACCAAAACCTAGCAGGCTGGCGGCCGATTTCCAAGCGAGGTTTCAATTTACCTGGCCAAATCCAGGCAGAGCAGATGATCTTCGCTGCGAAGGTACAGTCTTTTGCGCGAGAGCACCGGCGCGGACCAGCATGGATAACGCAGTTGCGGCAACTGATAATGGCAAATCTCCTCCGGGTGCGCGGGGTTGGGCTTGAATAATCCAAGAAGGCCGGCTTCGCCAAAGGTGATCAACTTCCCGTCCGCCAGGATGCTCGAGGCCCGTCCATAGACGACCGGCGTCCGCCCGTGGAGTCCAGTCCAGCTTTCGTTGACATCCCACATTACCTGGCCCGTTTTCAGTTCGACGCAACGCATCCGCGCATCCGGGGCGTTACGACCGCTGCAAGCGTAAAGATAACCGTCCAGGCAAATCGGCGTGGTCCAGTGAAGTTCCAGCGCCGTGCCGCGCCAAACTTCCTCCACGCTCGTGCCGTCGGGCTTTACCCGCAGCAGGACGGAGCCGATCTTGTAGTAAGCGGCGGAAATTAAGATCAAATCATCCACCACCACGGGACACATCGCATTGATCGAATCGTTGACGCGTGAGCGGAACCAAAAGCTGAAGTTCACCTTGCCGCTTTTGGGATCGAGCGAAACCAAGCCCTGTCGAGTCAAGCAAATGATCTGCCGCCGCCCATGGATGGTCGCCGCCACGGGTGTCGAATAGCTGGCCTGCTTTTCCCAGTATTGCCAGCGCACCCGCTGTTCGCCCGGCCAGCCCGTCATGGGCGCGCCCTCCCAATTCGCCTTGCCAACGCTTTCCCAAACCGTCTTGCCGCTCGCGGCCTCGAACGCCACCAGGCCCGCGTTGGGTTGTCCGCCCACCATCACGATCAACAACCCCTCTTCCAAAATGGGGCTGCTGCCGACGCCGAAAAAGGCTTCCGGCACCTTGAAGTCAGCCGCCGTATCGCGTTGCCACACCAGTTTGCCCGTCTGCAACGCCAGGCAAACCAATTTCCCTTCCGCGCCAAACGTGTAACAAAAATTGGACGTGAGCAAAGGCGTGCCCCGCGGGCCGTTGTTATAGCCGTAGGGATCCACGAAATGACTAGGGTATTTGAATTGCCACAGCGATTTCCCGGTCTCGGCGGCCAAACACTCCACCACTTCTTCGTCTGCCAGGCGATGGTGGAGCACGACTTTCCGGCCGATGACTGACGGAGCGCCATAACCCGTCCCGATCGCTTTCTCCCAAACCAGAGCCGGCCCGTTTGTCGGCCATTTGTCCAACAAGTTCGTTTCGTCGGAAATTCCATTGGCGTGCGGCCCAAGAAATCGCGCCCAATCTTCGCCCGCACCCTCCGCCCCGGTTGACATCAGGAAGGAAGCGGCCAAAAAGAAACTTAATACAATCGCACGCATGAACAAATAACCTCCAAAACTGGGCCACGCCGTCCCGGCAATGTCAACCGGGAACAGAATAGAAACTTGCGCTGCCACGGTTTTGCCAGCATATTTACCGGACTTTATGGAGACAATTACCCAGATCGATGAGGTGGTGCGCCAAAAAACTTTGGAGTTGTGCGAGACCATCGTCCGGCATCCTCAATTTCAAAACATCCGCCAGCGCCTTGAGTCATTTATGGCCGACACCAAAGCGCAGCAGCAATACCAGAGCTTGAGTGAGAAGGGCCGCTCCCTGCACGAACGCCAGGAACAGGGTCTTCCCCTGGATGGCCCCGAAATCGCCGCTTTCGATTTGGAGCGCGAAGCCTTCCTGCGCAACCCGGTGGCCAAAGGGTTCCTGGACGCGCAGGAGGAAATGCACGACTTGCAGCACGGGGTGAAGCAATTCGTGAGCAAGACTTTTGAACTGGGCCGCATTCCCGCCGAGGAAGACTTGCAGGAAGGCTCCTGCGGCAACGGCTGCGGCTGCCATCACTAGAGCGTCACAGTTGCCTGGTCTCCTGCTCCAGCCAGGCCACATATCGTTCCGTTCCAGCAGTCAATAGTAAAACGACGAACTCCGGCGTGTCGTACGGGTGTTGGGCCAGGATGAGGCGTTCCAGCTTCCTCAGCAGTCCCGCGCGCGTTTTGAACAGGAGCAGGACTTCGCCGCTGGATTCGATTTTCCCCCGCCACCAGTAATGCGATTCCAAGCCGGGGATCAAATTGGCGCAGGCGGCCAGCCGTTCACCCAAGGCGGCGCGGGCCAGGCGGCGCGCCGTTTTCAAGTCCGGCGCGGTCACGAGCACGATGCGCCATTGGGTCGTCGTCTTCACCTCAAACAAAGGTCAGCGGGCCGTCGAAAAAAACCAGGCTGATGACTTCTGTCCGGGCCAGGTGGGGGCCATGCATCTCGCCCCGCGGGGCGAAGAAAAAAGAGCCGGTGGTGTAAATGACGCCGTCTTCTTCCCACTCGCCGGACAGCACATAGACAAACTCATTGGTTTGCGGGTGAAGATGCGCCCGAACGGTGGTCCCGGCATGAAACTTGCGCAGCAGGGTCATGCCGCCGCTTTCCTCGTTCTTGTGCAGAATGAGCAGTTCGACTCCCGGATACGGACCCGCGTGCCACTGTTTGTCGCGGGCCAGGCTGGTGTAAGGGTACATATTGCGCCTTCAATGGGGCTGGTAGCTTTTGACCACCCAGTCGCTCAAGACTTTGTCGGGCCTCTCGACGGCGTCCGAGTCAATCACAAATTCCTGCTGCCCGGTGTTTTGCGCCATGAGCTTGAGGCCGAATTGGTAATCCTTGAAGCGCGCCGCGCACAGGTCGCGCACCGGCACCGCTTGTTCCAGCGCCAGCGCCACCAGCCGGTCGGCGGCGGCCTCGGTGAAACGGATGTTCAGTTTGAAGTTCTCGCCGAAGCGGGCCGCGAATTCATGCACCAATTGCCGCGCCACCACCCGCTCCTCATTTTGCTGCTCGGCCAGCAGCTTCTGCAACTCACCCGACGGGTTATCCACCAGTTCGCGCGTGACCACGAAGCGCCGCACCACCGTCGAAGGCAGCTCGAACTTGAAGTCGCGGAAGACGCGCTCGCACACCGTCATCAAACCGCGCGCGCCGGTGGATTCCTCCCCCGCCAGCTCCGCGATGCGCCGCAGGCCGTCGTCGCGGAACAGCACTTCGATGCCGTAGGCGGCGAAGGTCTGTTCGTATTGGCGGATGATGCTGCCCTCGGAGGATTTCAAAATGGTGAACAGGTCGTCCACGCTCAACGGCTGGCAAATCACCCTCACCGGCAATCGCCCGATGAATTCCGGCTCGAATCCGTACTCGATGAAATCGCGGGTCCGGCTGTGTTCCAGCGCGGTGGACTCCTCCACGTCCTTGCTGGCGGCGGCGGCGAAGCCGATGGAGGCCTCGCGCATCCTTTTCTTGACAATCTTCTCCAAGCCGTCGAAGGCGCCGCTGACGATGAACAAAATATGTCTGGTATTGATGCTGGCCGGGGCCTTTTTCCCGCGCTGGGTGAAATCCATCATGGCTTGGATTTGGCCGCTGATATCGTTGGGCGAGCGGGCCGGCACCTCCGTCTCCTCCATCAACTTGAGCAGATTGGTCTGCACTCCGCGACCGCTCACGTCGCGCCCCGACCCATTGGAGGCGCTGGCGATCTTGTCAATCTCGTCGATATAAATGATGCCGTATTGGGCCTGTTCCATGTCATTGTCCGCGCGCCGGACCAACTCGCGCACCAGGTCCTCCACGTCGGCGCCGACGTATCCGGTTTCGGAGAATTTGGTGGCGTCGGCTTTGACAAAAGGCACGCCGATGAGGTCGGCGGCGTTGCGTATCAGGTAGGTTTTGCCCACGCCGGTTGGCCCCAGCAGGATGACATTTTGCTTGGCGTAATTGGGCTGGCCTTTACCTTCCCTGGCCAGGCGCACGTAATGGTAGTGGTCGCACAAGGCCACGCTCAGGACTTTCTTGGCCTCCTCCTGCTTGATCACGAACCGGTCCAGGTAGGCCTTGACGTCGCGCGGCTTCTTGTCGAAGGAAAAGTCCTTCCCTGGCGCCGGAGTCTCGGTTTCAACAGGCGCGTCGGACGGGTCGGACTTGTTCGGCGCGGCCCCGGTCAGGTGCTGCCGCATAAACTCCTGCAATTGGCGCTGGAACTCCTCGGGCGAGGGTGGCCCGTTGGAAAATCGTCTCTCCATATATCACGTATAATTTAGACGACTTCGTGCAAAGTGCAATCCAAGGCGCCTTGCTGTGCCAATAAAATGGCGCAGGTGCGCCATTTTATTGGCACAGCAAGCAGCAAGGCATTTGACGAATGGAGCGGAATGGCACAAACTCCGCGCCGTTAAAACAAGCGACATGAACGTCACCCAAGTTGCCCTCCGCCCCAGCCAGGCTTCCGATCAGGCCGGCCGGCCCGCGCTGACGCCCGAATTGCTGGCCGCCAGCGGGGCCCGTTATTCCAGGAACAACGAAGGCTTGCAGTCGATCCTTTCCAAAATCGACCCGCACAATCTGGAAAAATCGGTCGATTCGATTTTCCGCATGGTCGATTACGGCCACCAATCCATCGCCGACATGGTCCCCGTGGCCATGTTCATCGATGGAGTTTCAATATGGCTGGCCTATTATATATGGACCCTCTGTCCGACCGCCGGCGGGCAGGAATCTTCCACCCGCTACATCAAAATCTCCGCCGACGGCCTCATCGCGCCGGAAACCCTGGGCGTTCGGGACGATTCCCAGTGGCGCGAGCTGATGGATGAATGCTTCCGGGCCTACCAAACGTCGCTGGAATTCTGGGAAAAGTGGGCGGGCGTGAATCCGGCCCTCATGGGCATTCCGCAATCGCTGCTCGACGACTGCTCGGACGCCGCGCGCAAAAAAACCGCGCGCATGAAGCGCAATTACGCCTTTGACCGCGCCCGGTATTTCCTGCCGGTGGGGGCCGCGACCAACGTGATGTTGGTTATGTCCGCGCGCGGCTGGGTCAATCTTTGCCAGTTTCTCCTCTCGCAGCCCTTGCCGGAAGCGCAACGCCTGGGAGAGTTGATCCGGGCCGAACTGGAAATTCCCGCCCCGCGCCTGCTCAAGCACGCCCGGGCCGTTGAAGCGGTGCGGCAAGCCATCGCCGCCGAATTTGCCAAGCTGGTCGATCGCGCGCGCGCCACGGCCACTCCCGCCAGCGAGGCCAGCGCCATTCCGTCGTTGGCCGTTCTGCCGCCGGAGGGCGTCACGCCGGAGGAATTGGCCCGCGACCTGGCCTATCACACCAACCGTTACGCGCCCATCGGAGCCAGCTTGCAGCGGACGAGCGTGCGCTTCGGCTGGTCCGCCATCGGCTTCGCTGAAATCCGGGACTTGAACCGCCATCGGACCGGGACCAAGTACTGCCCGCAATTCCCCAAAGGCTTTTACTTCGCCGCCGACCAAATCCCATCCGCGAACGAGGAAAAGCCAGCCGCCTTGCTGGCATTGTCGGAAGTCGGCCAGCGCGCCAACGAATGCGCCATGCAGCGCCTGCGCGAAGCCGATCCGACCTACATCTATTGGACGTTATTAGGAACGGAGTATCCCTTCGAGCACCTGACGACGGCGGACAAATTCATTTACGAAGCCGAACTGCGCACCGGACTTGGAGCACACTACCGTTACGCCAAACATCTCCGCGACGCCCTGGCGCTATTCTACCAGCGCTTTCCCTCCACAAAAGGTTTGATTCTCGAAGGCAGCGCCGAACCGGAATGAAGAGAAATAATACATTTCATGGCCAGGCAACATTGCCCGCCAAACCCTCGAAGTGGCGCGTGTTGCGTGTGATGAGTTCGCTGGATTTCGCCTTATCCGATACCAAGGCGTGCCAATAATCATACACCCGCGCTCCTTGGACACCCAGGCGTTGAGCCTTGTCCAGGCCGTTCAACGCTTCCTCCTCGGTCAATTCCTCAAACTCCAGTCTGTCCGCGAATTTTCTCAGCCAAGCCGCGCATTCGTTTTGGGTGAACACCATCCGGTCGATATTTCCGCCTTCGTCGGTGATCTCCACACCGCGCCCTGTCATGGTGGCAAAGAACTCTGCCAGAAGATGCAAGCGGGCCACGTGTTCTCCGCTGTCCAGCCGCCGAAACACTTCAGGGGAAAGGGCGGCGTTGATCGCCGCCGATGTGTCCCAATATGTCTTCATGAACGGCTTTCCCTCTCCTCGGCCACTGCCTTGCCGATTGCTTCAGGGTTGAGCGTGTACCCAGTGGGAACCTGAAAAAAAAGCTTTTCTCCTCGTTTGACCAGTCTTGCCAGAACCCGCTTCGGTCCGGGCTTTGGGATCACCGGGACGAGTCTTATGGTCCCGTCCGAGTTCGGTTCGTAAGCAAAAACCTCTCCCGGCTTAACCTTCGGAAGCCGAATCCGCTGCCGGTCATCCACGGTCAATGTCTTCATACGGGGAAATTCCCACTGGTCCTCGCCTGATTCAAGTCTTTTTTTGCGAAGTAATCGAGGGGTGTGGCCCATCCAAGTGTCGTCGGATTCAATCGTCATCATGCGCCGGCACGGCCCAGGCGGGATACGGCTCTTTGGCGCCTTTCATGGCGCGCCACAATATCCGGTTGAGCGTGTCTTCCGGGCACTGGTCCGCCTTCTCCAACGGCAATCGGGCGGAGACGTAGGCGTCTTGCCGCAACACCCGGTCGGAAATCTTCTTCGGCTCGGGGTTCATCTCGTCCAACGGCACGTTGTTGGCCACGGCGGCGTAAGGAGTGAAGTCAGGCTGATCGGTGAAACAATCCGTCATCGGCGTGGCGGTGGCGTCCATCTGGTTCATCGGCGGCAGACCCAGCATCAACTCCATCGTGCGCAACAGGCTCGTCTGGTTGTATTGCGTGCTCACCACCGCGCCGCGCTTGGTATAGGGACTGATGACGTAGGCCGTGGTGCGGTAGCCGCTGACATGGTCCCAGCCCGATTGCGGATCGTCTTCAATGACAAACATGCACGTCTCCCGCCAAAATGCGCTGTGGCTCAACGCCTCCGCCATCCGCCCAAGGGCCAGGTCGTTGTCGGCCACTTGCGCGCCGGGCGTGGGCGAGTTGGGTTTGGTCCCGCTGGTATGGTCGTCGGGCAGGCAAACGATGACGAAATTCGGATATTTGCCGCTTTGCTCGAAGTCGTGCAGTTCAGAGTTAAAGATGGCCGCCCGTTGCGCGTCGGGCACGTCCAAGTCCCAGCCGATGTATCGCGCGGCCAAATAAGGCTCCAACGATTTGATGGATGCTTCGCTATGCATGGCGATGGTCTCGGCTCCGTTGATGAATGCGTTGTAGTGATCGCGAAAATGGATGGGACCGCGGCGCACCGGGTCGCGCCATGACTTGCGCGCGATGGCGAATTCGCCGTAATCGCGCAACGTCTTGCCGTGCGCCAGGCAATCATCCCAAATAAACCCTGCCGGCGAATAGGCCAGAGCGTCGATCCCGCCGTCGTCCAAGCCGTCGGGATAACTGCGGGGAAAGCCGGCGAAGGATTTTTCCAGGTAATCGTTGGCCATGGCGGAGTCTGCCCATTGATGGCCGTCGGCGCTGAGAATGCCGGAACAATAGGTGTTGTCCAGAAGCACGAAATCATGCACCAGCTTATGTTGGTTGGGCGTGAAGCGCTGGCCAAACGTGCATAACTGTCCGTCCCCGTTGCCGTTGGCGACATCGCCCAACACCTGGTCATAAGTCCGGTTTTCTTTGATGATATAAACAACGTGCTTAAAGACACTGGGTTCACCGACCCGTTCGGGCACCGGACGCGGGGGCTGGCCGGCGCGCGGCGGCAGGGCGGCTTGACGCAGCAGCGGGTAACGCATCAGGGCCAGGGCGCGTCGCGTCCACTCGGGCAAGTCCGGGCAGGCCGGGTTGGAAAGCAAGGTAAGCGAACCATAGTATTGACGAGAATTAAACGTCTGGCCGGAGTTGCCCGCCGGCGGCATGCCCTTGATGTTGGCCACGTAAAGGGATTCGCGCCGCGCGTCCCAAGCCAGCGCGCCGGGATACCAACCGACCGGCGCCAAGCCGCGCCAATGGGAGTCGCCCGGTTTGAAGGCAATGACGCCGACGGCATTCTGGGAGCCGTTGCAGACGAAGAGCCATTTTCCCGAAGTGTCAAAGGCCAGGGCGTTGGGGCTGGCCCCAAAGAGGTCTCCCGCATCCGGCCGCGCGCAAATCGTCTCAATTACCTGGTCAGTCTTGGTGTCAATCACGCTCAGAGTGTCGCTGGCCGCGTTGGCCACCACCACGGTTTTGCCCCCGGGCGCCACCGCCAGGGCCGACGCGTGCTGGCCAACTATAATTTCTCCCATGATCTTGCCGGAGCGGCTGTCAATCACCGTGACTGAGCCTTCGCTGGCGATATAGCGGGTCGAATCCACCCGCACCCGCGTGCCGCGGCCGGCCGGTCCGGTGACGTCGCCCGCCTCGGGCCGCCGTCCGCCCCAGTTGCTGACATAGATTTTGCGCGCGGCCAGGGCGACGCCGTATGGGGCCACGCCCGCCGGCCATTGGCGCAAGACCTGGCCGGTGGCCGGATCCAACTCCGCCAGGCCGTTGCCCAGATTCAACGCCACGTAAAGCCGCCGTCCATCGGCCGAACAGGCCAGGCCGGCCGGGATTTCCGCCTGCCGCCCCGGCGCGTTGGCGGGCGGCAGGGCCAGCGACCGCAGGCCCTGGACATGGTGCGACCCATCGACGCCAAACACCTTGATGCTCCCTTGCACGTCCGACAAATAAATGCGCGAGCCGTCCGGCGAAAAAACCAACCCCGTATAACTCAACTCGCTCTTCTCGTCGGGAACGAGATTTCGCGGCGAAACCGGCCCTTCGCTGGTGGCGCCGGCGCCTGCGGGTGGCAGCGGGGTCTTCTGCGCGATTTTCCAGGTAGAGGGATCGATGATGATCAAATCGTGCGTTTTGCCCGAGGTGGCCAGGATGTGGCCGTCGGGACTGAGCGCCAGCGCCTGCGGCCGCAAGCCCGGCAAATCCAATTGCCGTCCTGCCGGCTCGACAATTTGATTGACCGGCGTAACCAGCCGATCCCCGGCGCCGCGCCGCGCCGGTTCGCCATTGGCGGCCGCCGGGTCCTGCCGGGCCTGGAGAGTGCAGACCGCGGCCCAAAGCACCGCCGTTGCAAGAAGAGTTGCCTTCAATTTATTCATCTCCGCAGAAACTTCGCCACTGCCTCGGTGCGTGTGCGCACCTGCAGCTTCTCATAAATCCGCCGGATATAAGTGTGGACCGTCTCGTAGCTGATGCCTATTTTATCGGCGATCTCCTTGTAAAGAAAACCCTGGCTCAAATGATCCAGAACTTCCTGCTCACGGGCCGACAGGGTTTCGCCGGGCTGCGGGGCGGGCGCGGTCCGTTGAAAGGACTGCACGACTTTGCGCGCGATGTGCGTGGTCATCGGCGAACCGCCCCGATGCACCTCGCGGATGGCCTCCAATAACTCCGCCCGCGGGGCGCGTTTGAGCAGGTAGCCATTGGCCCCGGCGGCCAGGGCGTTGAAGATGTTCTCCGTGTCCTCGTAGGCCGTAAGCATGACAGCCGAAATGCCCGGCGAGACCTGTTTCAAGCGCCGCACGCACTCCACGCCATCCATGCCGGGCAAATGGATATCCATCAGCACCACCTGCGGGCGGTCTTTGGGCAGCCCTTCCAACGCGGCCTCGGCGGTGGCGTATTGGCTCAGGCAGGCAAAGCCCTCGGCCCGGTTGAGCAGCCGGGCCAGCGTGCCGCGCAACTGCTCGTTGTCTTCCACGATCGAAACTTGAATCGGCATAGATTATTTCATGGCCAGCGGAACGGTCAGTTGCACCACCGTGCCGCCTTGCGGCCCCGGCCCAATGTCAAACCGGCCGCCTATATCTTCCATTCGTTTGCGCATGTTGCGCAATCCATTTCTTGACTCCGCCGCCTTTTCTTTCAAGCCGGCCGGGCCGCGTCCGTTGTCCTGGATCGTCAGCGTGAAACCGTCCTCTTGCAGCCGCAGGCGGATGTCGGCCTCGGTCGCGCCAGAGTGTTTGACGATGTTGGTCACCGCTTCCTTGGCGGCCAGGAACACGTTGTGGCGCGTCTCCGGAGAGATGGCCGCTTTGGGCAGTTGCGCCGGCGCGTCCAGCCGGTAGCGCAGGCCCGCCACCGCCAGGTAGTCTTGCGCGTTCTTGCAAATATAATTGATCAGGCCGTCCAGCGAGTCGTTGGTGGGGTTGACCGTCCAGACGATTTCATCCAGGGCGCGGGTGGTGTCGCGGGCGGTTTGGGAAATCTGCCGCGCGTGCCCCCGGGCTTCCGGCGGATCATCCTGGTCCGCCTCCAGCATTTCGCCCAGCAGCGCCAATTGCGTCAAGCTGGCCCCCACCTGGTCATGGATGTCGCGCGCGATGCGAGCGCGCTCCTTTTCCAACGCCTGTTGCTGGCGCAATCCGGTCACCTGACGGTGTAATCGCTGCGTCGAGATGAAATAAACGATGGCGGCGACCAGGCCCAAGAGCACGGCGGCGGCGAGGGCGCGGAAGGAGCCTGTTTGCCAGAAAAAGGGCAGAATGGTTACGGCTAGACTGGCGGCGGCTTCATTCCACACGCCATCCTCATTGCAGGCCGTCACTTCAAACCGGTAGGCCCCGGGCGGCAACGCCTCATAACGCGCAAATCGCCGCGCGCCCGCTTCGTTCCACCTGCTCTCGCCCCGGTCCGGCCGCCAGAGCCGGTAACGGAAGCGGGCACGGTCGGCGGCGCCGAGGTTGAGGCTGGTGTAATGAATCTCCACTTGCTCCTTGCCCGCGGGCAAGGTCAGGTCCGTGTGCGTCGCGGCGTGCGGTCCGTTGGTGTTTTGTTCTTCCCCTTCCACCACCACCTGCTCGATCACCACCGGGGGCGGGTTGGTGTTGCGGTGGATTTCGGCCGGGTTGGCATAGACCACCCCGGCATGGGTCGGAAACCACAACGTGCCGTCGCGCGTCCGGCAAGCCGCCGGCTGCGAGCCGGCCGTGCATTCGGCCGAGGGCAGCCCGTCCCGCTTGTCGTAGCCGCGGCAAAAGACGGAAACAATCGCCCCGGCCGCGTAATCATTGAGGTCCTTTTTGCGGACGCGCATCAGCCCGGCGTTGGAGCCGATCCACAAATAGCCCTCGCCATCCTCAATCAAATAATCAATGCTGTTTGCCAGCAGTCCGTTCTGCGTCCAGTAGTGCGTCGCCTTTCCCTCCCGCAACCGGATCAATCCGTTGCCCATGGTCCCGATCCACAGCACGTCTTCCCCGTCCACGTACAACGAAGAAATATTATCGCTGGGAAAACCATCCCCTTGGCGGAAGGAGGTGAAATGGCCCTCGTGCAGCCGATCCAGTCCTCCCAATTCCGTGCCGATCCACAGATCCCCCGCGTGGTCTTCCGCGATGGCGTGGACGTTGTTGGCGGAAAGGCCGTTCGGCGAAGTCAAGATGCGCACCTGCAATCCGTCCCACCGGCCCAGCCCGTCCTCGCTCCCGACCCATAACACATTGTTGTGATCGGCGAAGAGAACCGACATATCCGGCGTGTGGATAACATCCATCGCCGGACGGAAAAGGCCGTTCTCCAGGCGAAACAACCCGGCCCCGTAGGCCGGTCGCGCTAAAGCCCAGACTTGTTGCTGCCGATCCACCAGAATGGCGGTCGGGTTTAATTTGCTCATGATATCGGGAGACGAGCGATTGGTGCGCAGCAGCCCGTCCTTCCAATAACAGAAATCCCTGTCCTTGATGCTCATCCACACCCCGCCCTGATCATCCGGCCAGAGCGATTGCGCGACCGAACCCTCCGCCAGCACTTTGAAGATCGACACCTTGGGCCGCACCCGATTCAAACCGCCGCCTTCCAACCCCACCCAAAGATTGCCATCCGCGTCCGCTTGCAACGCATAGACCGAGTCACTGCTCAATCTGTTGGTGGTGCAAATCCGCGCGCACCCCCCTTGGGCGTCGAACCAGAACACGCCCTGGCCATTTGGCCCGCCCGTGCCCACAATCAGATGGCCTTCCCGGTCCTCGCACGCCGCCTTGACCGTGTTCTCGCCTCTGATCCAGGGATAAGCTCCGAAATCCTTTTCCACCCGTCTGCCGGCGTATTTGCGGATGGCTCCATCCGCCAGGCACCAAAAACCGCCGCCCCGGCAGGCCAGCAACAAGTCCAATTGCCCCACCTCGGGGCCGGCCACCAACGGCAGAGGCGCCGGCGACCGGACCGCAGCCGGGTCCAATCCCAATATCTTGCCCCCAGCGCCGATCCAGACCTTTCCGTCCTTCTCGGCAATGATCGATTGCCCCGCCCCGCCCATGTTCCACACTTCGAGCTTGTTGCCGGCATAACGGCCCAATTGGCCGTCCTCGGTCAACAACCAGACCGCTCCGGTGACATCTTCGCAGATGGAAACCAGATGCCCTCTGCGCCGGCCCCGCCCGATTTTCAACGGTTCCACCCGTCCTTGTGAAATCAATGCCGCTCCGCCGGTGTAGGTGCCCACCCAAAGGTTGCTGCGGCTGTCTTCGAACAACCGCACAATCTTGATGCTGGGCAATTTTGGCGTGTTGCTCTCATCGAAGACCGTGAACCGGACGCCGTCGAATCGAACCATGCCGTCGAGGGTTCCAAGCCAGAGATACCCGTCACGCGTCTGCGTCAGGGCCAGCACCGAGTCATCCGGCAGCAAACCCTGGCCCGTTCCCCAGGTGTCGATGCTGAAGCGCCCGTCGGCCACTTGGGCGCCGGCAGGCCCTGGAGCGCACAGCAACACCGCCAGGAGCGCGGTCGAACCCAAGAGTCCGTGCAGGAGTTTGCGCATGTGGCAACAATTAATCCGTGCCTTTAAATGGGATGCCCAACTGTTGGCTCAACCAGGCCGAAAAAGCGCGGGCCTTCCCTTCCGTCCAACCCCAGTTCACCAGCAGGAGTTGCTGCGGCTCGCCGTTGGCTTGGCTGCGCTCCAAGGCGGGCACGTAACTGGTAAATCTACCGCTGGGGCTGTGGCTCACGCGCCGATGCAGCCCCACCGCCACCATCTCGCGCAGCGGCACGGTCAGCGGCTCCGTGCGCCCGTCGGCTGGGGGAAGAATCAACGTTTGCGCCGCTTCATCGATGCGCAGATCGTGGCGCCCGGAGCGGTGTCTTTGCGCCGTCCAAACAAAGGCCGCCACCGCCGTTGCCGCCGCCAGCACCAGCACGCTTGACATCAAGCTCAGGCTCGGGGCGAACCCGGCCGCAAAGACGGCCAGCATGACGGCCGCAAAAGCCGCCACCGCCAGTCCAAAAAAGCCGGCCGCCCACGGCGAGAACTCCGCCAAACGCGCGCGCGTTTCGCTGGCCTGCTGGAGAATTCGCACCCCCCCGGCCGGCGCCAGGCGGCCGGGGTCGCGCCCGGCCCGGAAGACGCCGATCCAAATCGCAAAGGTAAGGACATTGAGAGGAATGCCGAAAAGCACCTGCAACAGGGCGCCGCCATCCAGGCCCGCCGAGAGCACCGCATCCGCCGGGTTGGCAGGATTGTAATAGACCCGATGCCTGGAGGCAGGCGGCATCGACTCGGCCACGGCCCGGTAATCAAAGGAGATATGGTTCTCATCATAGCGGTAGCGCCGCCCGATGTAATCCCTGCCCTTGACCGTATATTTGTAGCCGATGTGGAGGCCGCGGCGGCCCATCGTTCCCTGATCCAATTCACTGCGCACGATTTCGCCCGTCGTGCTGGCAAACCCGCCCGCCCGGATTTGGCGTCGCGGAATTTTCGACCACCACCCAATCGCCCATGATCAGCACGCCCGTCCAGACGGTCAGCAAAAGCGCCGGATATGGAAACGCGAATATTCGCACCCCGCCAATCTGCCGCCGTCAAGGCCTTTTGACAAACCCAAAAGGACATTTGTCCCGCGCCCCCTCAGGGCAAACGCAACATTTGGCCGTGTATCCTTTTCAACGGGAGCGCGTCCGCCCTGGCCCTGGCGTATTCGCACTTGTCAATTCGCCCTTGGCGCGGCAGATTGCCTTCACCCAAAGCGGCGCAACGGAAATGACCACGAGCAAACAATATGATTATTTGAACCGGTTGAGTTCAATTTCCTCATCGCCGTCCAGTGCCTTCAACTACCAATACAACGCCGCCAACCAGCGGACGCTGGACCGCCTTGGGGACGGCAGCTATTGGCGGTATGGGTATGATGCGCTCGGCCAGGTGACATCCGGCAAGAAGTATTGGAGCGACCAGACGCCGGTGGCCGGACAACAATTTGGCTACGCCTTCGACACCATTGGGAACCGGACGCAGACCCAGGCGGGCGGAGACCAGAACGGGGCCAATCTGCGCGTGGCCGGCTACACCAACAACCTGCTCAACCAGATCACCAGCCGGGGCGTGCCCGGGGACGTGGATGTCATGGGAGATGCTTTGGCGACCAGCGGGGTGACGGTCAACACCCTGACCGCGTATCGGAAGGGGGAGTATTTCCGGGAGCAGTTGAGCGTGGGCAACACCTCGACGGCCATCTGGCAAAGCGTGACCACCGCCTCGCCCGGCCAAACCAGCGTGACTGGCAACGCCTACGTGGCCAAGACGCCGGAGCTTTACAACTATGACGCGGATGGCAATCTGCTAACCGACGGCCGGTGGACCTACGCCTGGGACGGGGAAAACCGGCTGCTTTCGATGACCAGCCTGACCGGTGCCCCTGCCGGATCGCAATTGCAACTTAACTTTGCTTACGATTACCAGGGACGCAGAATTCAGAAATCGGTTTGGACATGGAATGGGACTAGCTGGATTATTTCCGGCTCCGCAACCAATTACGCTTATGACGGATGGAACTGCATCGCGGCGCTTAATTCCACCCCCAGCCTTCTTGAATCGTTCCTGTGGGGCTCAGACCTGAGCGGGAGCCTGCAAGGGGCGGGCGGAGTGGGCGGTTTACTGGAGGTTTCGTATTACGGAACCCCCGCGATGAACTGCTTTGTTGCCTTTGACGGCAACGGCAACGCCAGCGCCCTGGTCAACGCCGCCAACGGCGCCACCGTTGCCAACTACGAATACGGCCCCTTCGGCGAAGTCATCAGAGCCACCGGCCCAATGGCGAAGGCCAACCCGTTCCGGTGGAGCACAAGATACCAAGATGACGAATCTGATCTGGTGATGTATCCGTTTCGGCCGTACAACCCATCCACCGGGCGCTGGCTATCCAGAGACCCAATTGGGGAAAGGGGTGGACTTAATCTATATTGTTTTGTTGCGAACGATTCGTTGTCAAAGGTCGATGCCTTCGGTCTGAGTTGCGGGGGGAAATGTGGTGTTGAAGGAGGCATCAAATTTATTGGAGAGGGTTGGACCGTTACTGCATCAGCTTTTTCCTTCAAATTCGACATCGTGATAAAATTTAAGAAAGGTAAAGGCTACGACCCTGCTTGCTGCCGCTATATTCAGTGGGTGCAAAACAAAACGCTTGATCTGAATGGCCAGCGCCCCACCGGTACTGCGGCAGGAGGCGGCCCCAACGATGGGAAACTACACGTTGACGCTTGGCCCTACAAAGGTGACGATGACACAAATCCGAGTGGAGGGATCTATCAAAACCAAGATACATCGGGTGAAGGCTATAAGGCGTACGACACACCTGGTTGGGGAGGCTTCCATGATGGAGATGCCATCGATTACGACACCCGATTTCGTGGCACAGTAATTGACATTTGCAACGGCAATAAAGTTGTCGCGAAGAAGGACTTCAAGATCACTGCGACGGGAACATGGCCGAAATTGACATATGATCCGTAGAGAGATTCCTTTATGATCTCGATACTGCGAGTTTTCAGCATCGTCGGAAAACTAGCGTTTTTCGTAGCGTTACTACTAAGTCTGCATGGGATAGCAATGGCAGCCGAGCCCGCATATAACTTTTCGGACAAGTCTGTTTCGGAATTGCTGAGATTGCTTGGCGATAGCGACGCATCGAAGCGAGAGTGTGCAGCGATTTTCTTGGGCCTCCGCTATCAGAATCCCGACCGTCCACATCTCGATCCGCCACTTTTGAAACTTGGCAGCCCAGCACCCGAGTTGCCTGTTTCTTCACAGGTGATTTCCGCGTTGTCTAATCATTTGAGCGACCCTGAAGTCGGCGTTCGACTTTGTGCCTTAAGTGCGCTTGAGGATCTTCGTTACAGAACAAACGTGACTGCCATTATTGTAGATGCGTTAACGAATGATTCGACTCTCGTCAAAATCAGAACGGCGGCAACTTTGACAAGGATATCAGATGATTACCATGAATCCCTTCCAGCGCCGGTCGTTCCTACCCTGATAGATTGTTTGAATCCCGGGGAAAGTCCGGACGATCTTTGGCAGGCTGCATATTATGTCGGGTGTTTAGGGTCAAAAGGGAGCGCCGCGATTCCAGCCTTGGAGAAACTTGCGAATCATAAATCATCAAAAGTCCGCAAATATGCGGCCGAAGCGCTTACGAAATTGAAGAAGCTCTGAACGACTTAGAGCCTGTTTGAAAACTCAATGATTGCCAGCGCATGCCGGTGTCAGTCCTCACTATTGACACTTTTTATCGTCGGTGATAGTGTTGCCCGATGCCTCGCAAGTTGCGCATGGAGTATGCGGGAGCGGTTTACCACGTCGTCAATCGTGGGGATCGGCGCGAGGATATTTTCAAGGACGATCTGGACCGCCAGCAATTTCTCTCCACGCTGGAGGAAGCCTGTGGGAAGACGGAGTGGCAGGTGCATGCCTATTGCCTGATGCGCAATCATTTTCACCTGGTCATCGAGACCCCTCAGGGCAACCTGGTGGCGGGGATGAAGTGGTTGCTGGGGGTTTACACCAAGCGCTTGAACATCCGGCACAAATTCTGCGGGCACGTCTTCGCCGGGCGCTACAAGGCGTTGCTCGTGGAGGGCAGCGGCGACGACTATCTGCACAGGGTCTGCGACTACGTGCATCTGAACCCGGCCCGAGCCAGGGTCATCGCGCCGTGTGCCGGTGTCAGTCCTTGATATTTGCACAAGGCCCGGGGGCAGTCCTGAAAATGTGACACTTTTCTCAATACTCGAGACCGATTACGTGCCGGTGTCTTATTCTTAGATGCGTGGGCGCTGCGCCCTCCCCGCATTGGAGTTGACGAAGGATGCGGGAGGAAGTAAGCAACGAAGCTTGAAAAACGGATGCGACGCCGGTTTTATGCTCTTATATTTGAAATGAAAACTACTGACTTGAAAGGAAAAGTTGCGTTGATCACCGGCGCCAGCAAGGGGTTGGGCAGGGAGATGGCTGGCGCTTTGGCGGAGGGGGGGGCGGATCTGGTGCTGGTCTCGCGAAACATGGAGCAACTGGAGGAGACGGCGCGGAGGGCGCGGGCCTTCGGGGTCAAGGCGTTCGTTTATCAGGCGGATGTGACGGATGAGGGGCAGATCGCCCGGCTCGGGGAAGCCGTGGCCAAAGAGACCGGCGGGCCGCACATTTTGATCAACAACGCCGGGATCAATGTTCGCAAACCGCTGATTGAGTTTTCTCCCAGTGAATGGCGGCAGGTTTTGGAAACCAATCTGACCAGTGTGTTCCTGATGTGCCGCTGTTTTGTGCCGCGGATGAAAGGCCGGCACTATGGGCGAATCATCAATATGACGTCCACCTTGAGCCACGTGGCCATTCCGGGCCGCTCGGCTTATTGCGCCAGCAAGGCGGGTTTGCTGGGACTCACCCGGGCGCTGGCGCTGGAATTGGCCCCGGACGAGATTACCGTCAACGGTATCAGTCCCGGCCCCTTTGCCACGGATTTGAACATCCCGCTCACGCAAAATCCGGAGGTGAACCGGCAGTTCATGTCGAAAACTCCGTTGGGGCGTTGGGGCGATCCCAAGGACATTGGCCAACTGGCGCTTTATCTTTGTTCCGACGCGGCCGGCTTTATGACTGGCACGGATATTGTCGTCGATGGCGGATGGACGGCGCAGTAGTAATTTGGCGCCCTCTCAAGAAAATCGGTTGCCAAGGCGCGAAATCCTGCTAAGATCGCGCTCAAAAATTGGAGGCCATTATGCTTAAGAGGTTCATCGGGTTGCTCACTGTGCTTAACACGCTGGCTTTGGGCGCCATTTCAAATGCCGGAACCGTTCCCGGGTATTTCACGCAAATTGACATGCAGGACGGCGGTTATTTGCCGGCCATGATCCAGCATTGGAGCGGGCGCTTGTATGGGCGCACCGACGGCGGCGGCGCGTATCGCAGCGACAACATGGGCAATTCGTGGACGTTTCTGGGCAGCAATTTTACGTCGGGGGCGGGGTTGGTGGTGCAGGGCCTGGCCGTGCAACAATCAGCCACCTCAAGCTCCAACGTGCTGCTGCAAGCGGTTGGTTATGGCAACGGCGCCTCCGACCCGGGGCGAGGAGTCTGGAAAACAACCGATGGCGGAGCAACCTGGACGCAAACCTTGAGCGGCGTCAATTTTTCCGGCGGTGACCAGGAACGCACCGGCGGCGAGTGCATCATATTCCATCCCACCAATGACTCGGAAGCCTGGGTTGGCAGCCGCGGGCAGGGATTGTATAAATCCACCGACGCCGGCAGCACTTGGACCCAGGTTGCCAACGCGACGTTCGCAACGACTATCTTTTCCACGCTTTACTTTCATCCGTCCTATCCCGACCAGATGTTCGTGGGCGGCGACGGCGGCTTATGGGGGTCGGTGGACCATGGCGCAACCTGGACGCAGATCAATAATTCCCCGCTGATCCAGCGCGTGACGCGCGGGGCTGATGGCACCGTTTACTTCGGGGGAATCAGCGGTTCAACGCAAGTGATCCAAAAAATCACCTCCACCAACTGGACCTCCGTCAATTGGACCAATCCCGCCTCTTTCACCATCAGCAACCTGTATTCGGCCTACATCAGCGGCATCGGCAATGTCCCCAACGCCATCGAATGCCTGACGGTTTTGCGCGATGGCCGGCTGATCGCGGGCGATTTCGACGATTTCACCCGCATCAGCACCAACCAGGGCGGGTCCTTCACCACATTGCCCGCCGCCCTCGTGTCCGGCCCCGTCATCCCGCAATGGTCGAATTCCAACACGGTCTGGCGCTCCACTTCGCTCATCCAGGACGTGAATCTGCCCAACACCTGGTATGGCGGCGGGGGCTACGGCCCGTTCCGCACTGATGACGGCGGCCAGACCTGGCAATACATCTGCACCGGCATCGGCGAGGTCGTGACCTTCAAAATAGCCTTTCATCCCTCCGATTCCAATCGCTTGTACATACCCTGCATGGATCTCGGCGGCGCCGTGGTCACTGACGGCGGAGTTAGCGGCAACACGTCGTCCATGCTCCACACTTTTTTTCCGAGCGACATCGTGCAATTTTCGCAACGCGCTTTGGTCTCGTCCAACAATGGCGTCAACCGCGTCCTATTTCCCGGCGGGAGCGAAAGCAGCACGAAGGCGCGCATCTACGCGACCACCAACGACGGATCAACTTGGTACAGCCCGGCTTCGGTTGGGTTGCCCACCGGCACCAGCGGGACGCAAATCGTCGAGGCGATGGATTCGCTGGATAACCCCGACGATTACCTGGTCGTCTGCGGCGGCACGCCCGGCACGAACTTGGGCGGCATCTATCGGACGACCGACGGCGGCGCCACGTTCACGCAATGCAACTGGTATCTTAACAACACCGACAATATCGGCGCCTCGTCTTACAGGTTCGTGTACCTGGCTCGTGACCCCGTCAACCTCAACGTGCGCTATCTCTTTGGTCACGTGACTTACCCTGCGACACCCCCTGCCAATAGTGGCGGCGGATTCTTTGTTTCCGTGGATCGTGGAGTCAACTGGACACAACTGCCCGTCATAAACGGCGCGGTCATTCCGGGCGACACGACCGATTGGTGGGGCAAGATGTCGGCCGATAGTGGCGTCAGCGGGAGTATTTGGATAACGCTTCAGCCTTCCGCTCCGGGGCGCATCGGCTTGGCGCACAGCACCAACGGCGGCACCAATTTTTTCGCCGTCCCGGGCTTTACCAACGTCTTCGACGTGGACGCGCGCAACGGCAACGTCGTCGTCTATGGCGAGCGCCTGTATGACGCCTGGAATAAGATTTATTACTCGACCAATAACGGCACGAATTGGGACGAAATCACGCGCACCAACTATGCCTTCGGCAATACGATCGACGTGGCCCTGGACCCGTTCCGACCCGGCCGCATCCTGATCAGCACCGGCGAGCGTTCCGTGGGCATCTTCTGGCCCACAAACCTGACGGTAGCGCCCTCCATTACACGCCAACCAGTCAGCCAGACGATTGGGGCCGGAACCAACGCCACTTTGAGCGTCACGGCGGCCGGCAGCAGCCCGTTTTTCTATCAATGGCGATTTAACGGCTCCAATGCGTCCACGGCGGGGCCGACTTTGACGCTGCCACGCTTTGCGGCCAGCAATGCTGGACGTTACGACGTGGTGGTGACGAATCATTATGGCAGCGTGACCAGTAGCGTCGCCATTCTGACGTTGGGATACCCGCCGGCTGTTTCCATTCCGACGGGAATCCAGACGGCGCTTATTGGCGACGATGTTATCCTGGGTGTGACGCCTACCGGCACCAGCCCCTTCTTCTACCAATGGCAGTTTAACGGCGTCAGTTTGCCCAGCATCATCACCACCGTGGCGGGCAGCGGCGAGCCAGGCGAATCCGGCGACGGCGGCCTGGCCACCAATGCCATGCTCTACGCCGGGGACGTGGCCACGGACGGGGCGGGCAACTTTTTCATCGCGGATTCGGTCAATGACCGTGTGCGCAAAGTCAATGCCAGCGGCGTCATCAGCACCGTCGCCGGCAACGGCACCAGTGGTTTTTCGGGCGACGGCGGCGCGGCCACCAATGCCCAGTTGTTCAATCCCGTGGCCGTGGCGGTGGACGGTTCGGGTAACTTGTATATTGCCGACGAGGCCAACGACTGCGTCCGCCGGGTGGCCGCCAACGGCATCATTACCACGGTGGCCGGCAATGGGATTATCGGTGTGCAGGGGGACGGCGGTCCCGCGACCAACGCCAGCTTCTCCAGCCCGGTGGCGGTGGCTGCGGACGCCTGGGGCAACCTCTACATTGCCGACCAGGGTAACAACCGCATCCGCGAAGTCGGCACCAACGGCATTATTAACACCATCGCCGGCAGTGACTTCTATGGCTTCTCCGGCGACGGCGGGCCAGCCATCTTTGCCGGCCTGTGGTCGCCTTCCGCTCTGGCGGTAGATGCCTACGGCAATCTGTTCATTGCCGACAGCGGCAACTTGCGCATCCGCAAAGTGGCCGCCAACGGCATCATTAGCACGGTGGCGGGCAGCGGCTATGCCGGCTACTACGGCGACGGCGGCCTGGCCACCAGCGCGTTCATGGAATCTCCCGTCAGCGTGGCCGTGGACGGGCTGGGGGATCTGTTCATCGCCGACGGGACCCAACACATCCGCAAAGTGGGCGTCAACAAGATCATTAGTACCCGTGACGGGCAACGCCGGTTTGGGTTTTTCGGGCGACGGCGGCCCGGCCATCAATGCCAAGTTGAGCGAGGTCTATGGGCTGGCCGCGGACCCTGCCGGCGACCTGTTCATCGCCGACACGGGTAACAACCGCATCCGGGAAATAGAGGCTTTCGGTCCCGACCTGCCGCTGAACGATTTCAATCTCGGACAGGCAGGCGTTTACGACCTGATCGTATCCAACGCCTCCGGCGTGACCACCAGCGCCGTGGTGATGGTGGAAGCGGTGCTGCCGTCCCTGGCCGCCAGTCTATCCGGCGGATCATCCGTGCAACTCCAATTCAGCGGCCCGCCCGGATCCAACTATGTTTTGCAGGCGGCGACCAATCTGGCTCCGCCGGTTGCCTGGCAGCCCCTGGCCACCAACGCCCCCGGAGCCGGCGGCAGCGGGAGTTTTACCGTGACCAACACCCAATCCAGCCCGGCCCGTTTCTACAGGCTTGGTTTGCCGTGAATCATTGTCGCCCCGGCGGGGTTCAAGTAAGATAAAGGCAAATGGCCTCGTCTATGGATCCCGATGCCGCGCTCATGCTCCGTGTTAAACACGGGGACCTCCAGGCTTTTGAGGAATTGGTCCAAAAATACCAGCATCCCATCGTCAACGTCATCTATCGCATGCTCCACGACCTGGACGAGGCCGAAGACCTGGCCCAAAATGTCTTCCTCCGCGTCTTCCAATCGGCCGGGCGCTACGAGGTTTCGGCCAAGTTCTCGACCTGGATTTTTACCATCGCGCGGCATTTGTGTTTGAACGAAATCCGGCGCCGCGGAAGGCATCCCGCGCAATCGCTGGAATCCAGCCAGTCGGAAGACGAAGAGCAGGCGCCGCGGCAATATCCGGACGCGAAAACCCCTTCCCCGCCGCAAGCCTTTCTGCATGGGGAATTGGAGCAGAAGATTAAGCAGGCGCTGGAGACCTTGCCGGAAAAGCAGCGCCTGGCCATTGCGCTCTGCCAGGAGGAGGAACTTTCCTATGAAGAAATCGCCCTTGTGCTGGGGTGTTCGCTCTCGGCCACCAAATCTCTCATTCACCGGGGCCGGGAAACGCTCAAGGACAAACTCAAACCTTATCTGCGCAGCGGGGAATGGGAGGAATCGGAGACCGAAACTCTGCCCGCCAAGAGGTGTTTATGATGGAAACGAGTATGCACAAAGCGGAATTTCAAAAACTCAAAGAAGCCGGCTGGCGCCGGCCCTTGACGGCAGCCGAGCAAGGGCGGTTGCGGGAGTTCCTGGCGGCGCATCCCGAATGGCGGGAATCCTGGAACCAGGAAGCGGCCCTCAACGGGTTGCTGCGACGGATGCCCACCCCGGCCGTTTCCACCAATTTCACCGCCCGAGTCCTGCAAGCGGCCCAGCGTCTTCCGGCCAAGCCCGCTTGGCGCCGCCGGCTGGAATCATTTCCCTGGTTTTCCGCTGATTGGATTCCGCGCGCGGCGCTGGGCCTGGCCATGGTTTGTTGCGCCTTGTTGTCCTTCCACCAGTATCAATCGTTGCGGCGGGCGCATGTCGCGCGGGAAGTCGCCAGTGTCAGCCGTCTGGCCGGCTTGCCTTCCATCGATTGGCTGGAAAACTTTGATACGATCGATCGGCTCAACAAGGTGAAAGTCGCCGACGACGATTTATTGGCGGTCTTACAATAACGACCATGCGCGGAGACGTTTTTCAACTTCCAAGCCTCATCCTCCTCGGCGCAGCCCTGGCCGCGATGGGCCAGGGAACGGAGACCAATGGCGCAGGTCCGCCGAACCCGCCGCATTGGTATCAGAGCGTGGCGGACGGAGTGACCCTGCGTCATCTGACGCCGGTGGCCTACTTTCGCGGACTGCTGGGAATGACGCCGGCGGAACGGCAACGGGTGCTGGCGGGCAAACCGGAAGAAGAGCGCAAGCAGGTGCTGGCCAAAGTGAGCGAATACGAAGCGATGCCGCGCGACGTGCGCGAGGAACGGCTGCTTCAAACCGAACTGCATTGGTACCTGCTGGTTTTGCTGCCGCTGGATCCGGCGGCAAGGAAAGCCCATTTGCAGGAAATCTCGCCGCTCTATCAGCCTATGATTCTGCAGCAATTGGCCCAGTGGGACGAGCTGCCCGCCGCCACGCGCAAGGCCCTTTTGGAGAAGGAAAGTTTTCTGCGCGCCTACGTGCAGTGGCAGGGCCATTCGCCGCAGGCGCAGGCGGACATTGTGCGCAAGCTGCCGGCGGAGCAGCGGGCGCATTGGACGGAGGAATTGAAACGCTGGCAAAATTTGCCGGCGGGCCGGCGGGAGGAGTTGTCCGGCGCCTTTCGGCAATTTTTCTATTTGTCCGGAGAGGAGCAGAAGGTAACGGTGCAGGCTTTGTCGCCGGCGGAGCGCGGCCAGATGGAACGCGCCTTGCAATCCTACGCGAATCTGCCCCCTGCCCAACAGCGGCAATGCGTGGCCTCCTTCGGCAAGTTCGCCGCGATGTCAGAGCAGGAGCGGAACCAATTCCTGCAAAACGCCCTCAAATGGGAGTCGATGACCGGGCACGAACGGCAATTGTGGCGCACGCTGGTGAACAAACTGCCGCCCATGCCGCCGGGAATGCGCCCGCCTCCTATGCCCCCGATGCCCCCGCAGGGCGAATCGGCAGTCGCCGAGCAGTCCCAGCCACTTCGATAACTGATCCTAATCTCCTTGGCAGGGCCATGAGGCATCCGCTATGTTGGGAGGGTGACAGGTGTCCTGAGATTCGTGGGAATTGTGAACGCGGCGGTCTGGTGCGGCTCGGCCATATTCCTGACCATTGGTTTGCCGGCGCTTTTTTCACCGGAGTTAAAGCAACTGCTGACGCCGCCGGGGGTGGGTTTCGCGGCGCAGGCGGTGGTGGCGCGCTTTTTTGTGCTGCAATATTGGTGCGGGGCCATTGCGCTCGCGCATCTGCTGGCGGAGTGGCTTTATTCCGGGCGTCCGGTGCGGCATTTGAATCTGGGCCTGGTGCTCGGCCTGCTGGCGGTGGCGCTGGCGTGCGGTTGGTGGGCGCAACCCAAAATGCGGACCTTGCACACCCTCAAATACTTCGGCCGGACAACCGAGCAACAAACGCAGGCCGGCAAGGCCTTCGCGCTTTGGCACGCGGCTTCGGAAACCGCCAATGTGCTGGTAATTGGGGGACTGCTATTATACCTGTGGCAGGTGAGCCGGCCGCCCGAAAGTCCGCGTTTTGGCGGACTGGGCAAAATTCGGGGTTGACAAATGGCCGTTTCTACGAAAATTGTAGGGTGCAGGTAATGGCGTCGCTCAAAGGGCGCGACAGTGAAAGAAGATAAATATGATTTCAAATGAACGTCCATCGCATCAGGGCAGCGGGTACAGGTCATATAGCGCCGGTCCGCCTAAGCCACCGGTGAACGAGGACACTTTAAAAACGGAAAAAATTCAGATTGAGCGGAAGACTTTCATCTTTACCCTCAAAGAGAATCCGCGGGGCCGTTTTCTTCGCATTACCGAAGATGTCAACGGCCGCCGTGACAATGTGATCATCCCGTCCACCGGTCTGGAAGAGTTCCGCAAGGTTTTTGACGATATGGTCCGGGCTTCCGTCGAATTGCCGGTCAAGACAGAGTAACGGAGGTTTTTTGCGGCGTGGTTTTGGTTTTCACCGCCGCTCATCTAGGTCGTGCCGGGGGATTTTTTGGGCGACTGTCGCCGTGTTTTGGCGGCACTCACGCGGGGTGCGTCTCCCCACAAGCTTTCCAAGTCATATTTCTCGCGCACATCGTTGCGCATGATATGCACGATGACGTCGAAGTAATCCAACACCTGCCACGAGGCGGCAGCGTCGCGATCCACGGCGCGCGGGCGCAAGTCCTGCTTCAGGCGCAATTGATCCATCACCTCGTTGGAGATGGCGCGAAGATGCGGTTCGCTCCCGCCTGAAACGATGACAAAGTAATCCGTGACCGACGACACCTTGCGCACGTCAAGGATGACGGCCTTGTCGGCCTTTTTGTTTTCGGCCAGCTTGCGGCAAAGAAGGGCCAATTTCTTGGAATCCATTTTTGGTAGTTTAGCGCAAAAGCTTCAAAGATAAAGCCGATTGTTTCCGAGCGCCTCGGCCACGGCCGGCGGCGTCAGGTGCGCGACCGTCAGACCCGCCTTGAGGCGCGCCCGGATTTCCGAGGAGGACACCCCCAGCGGAACACCGCGCAAGACCCGCCCGCGCATCGGCGCGGCCCATTTTTCCACCACCTCGCCCGGGCGGGGGATGATGAGGAATTGCACCAGGCGCGCCAGTTCCCCGGCTTCCCGCCAGAGGTGCAACTGCGCGGTCTGGTCCGCTCCTATCAAGTAGAACAATTCGGCCTGGGGAAGTTTCCGCGCGTAGGCCCGCACTGTTTCGATGGTGTAGGAAAGCCCGCCGCGCCGGATTTCCTGGTCATCGACTTCCGCCGTCGTGTCGCCCGCCAGGGCCAGGCGCAACCAGCGCAACCGCTCCGCCGCCGGGGCCGGTTGGGCCTCCGGCTTGAACGGGGACTGGGCCGCGGGAATGAAGAACAGCCGGGCCAGGCCCGCTTCTTCGCGCGCCGCCCGCGCCACCAGCAAATGTCCCAAATGGACCGGATCAAACGTTCCGCCGAAAAGGCCGATTTTCATGTCAGGGCAACAACTTTTTTCACCGGACGCATGATAGAATGCCGGCGCTCGGAATCAACTCTTTACCGGGGCGGCGCAGGCCAATCCAGCTCCTGAAATAGGCCGGGGACTTGCTAAATTCCACCATCAATGTTTTATTGCACGGTAGTTACGAGATAAAACTAAACAGGAAAGAGATACATTTATGGCATACGAATTACCTCCTCTCCCTTACGCCAAGGACGCGCTCGAACCCAGTATCGACGCGCAAACCATGGAAATCCACCACGACAAGCATCACGCCGCTTATGTGGCCAATGTCAACAAAGCCATCGCCGGCAAAACGGACCTGGAAAAGAAACCCGTCGAGCTGCTGATCGGCAATCTGGACGCCGTCCCGGCCGACATTCGCGGAGCGGTGCGCAATAACGGCGGCGGCCATGCCAATCATTCCATGTTCTGGAAACTCCTGGGGCCAAAAGCCGGCGGCGCGCCCACCGGAGCGCTGGCCGATGCCATTAAGTCAGCTTTCGGCGGGTTCGACCCGTTTAAGGAAAAAATCGAGGCGGCGGGCATGAGCCGTTTTGGCAGCGGTTGGGCCTGGCTGGTCGTCCACGGCGGCAAACTGGAGGTGTGCTCGACCGCCAATCAGGACAATCCCCTGATGGGCAAAGTCGTCGCGGGGTGCGAGGGCCATCCCATCTTCGGCGTGGATGTTTGGGAGCATGCTTACTATCTGAAATACCAGAATCGCCGCGCCGATTACCTCAAGGCAATATGGAACGTGGTGAACTGGGCCGAGGTGGCGAGGAATTACGACGCCGCCAAGTAACTCGCAGGCTGAGAAGGCGCCGCCATCCATCATGATTCTGCGCGCGCGCCAATTTTCTTTCGCGTTCCCACGCCCCGCCCTGGTCATGGGCGTGGTGAACGCGACGCCGGATTCCTTCTACGAAGGCGCCCGTTTTCACAATACGGCTGCCGCTGTTGCCCACGGCTTGCGCCTGGTGCAGGAGGGGGCCGACATCATTGACATTGGCGGCGAATCGACCCGGCCGGGGGCTGCCTCCGTCAGTGAAGCCGAGGAATTGCGGCGCGTGATTCCGGTCGTCGAGGCCCTGGCCCGGGCCGTGGCAGTGCCGCTTTCCATTGACACCGTCAAACCAGGCGTGGCCCGCCAGGCCTTGCGCGCCGGGGCGTGCATCATTAACGACATCGCCGCCAATCGCGAGGAGGAGGAGATGTGGCGGCTGGCGGCCGAGAGCGGGGCGGCCTACGTGGCCGTCCACATGCAAGGTTGCCCGGCGACGATGCAGGAAAAGCCGGTCTATGATGACGTGGTGGCGGAAGTGGCGCATTTTTTTGAAGATCGTTTGCAACGATTGCTCTCCTGCGGTGTCAATCTTCAACAAGTGATGTTGGACGTGGGTTTGGGCTTTGGCAAACGAATCGAGGACAATTTGCGGTTGCTTGCGCGACTGCGCCACTTTACAAAATGGGAGCGCCCGCTTTTGGTGGGAGCTTCGCGCAAGTCCTTTACGGGAGCAGCCTCGGGCGCCAAGGTTCAGGAACGCTTGCCGGCGTCGCTGGCCTGCGCCTGTTGGGGAGTTGAAAATGGGGCGGCGATCATTCGCTGCCATGACGTGGCGGCCACGCGGCACGCCATGCGAATGACCGAAGCGGTGATGGAACAGCAAACGAATGCCGAACATGGTTCACATCTTCTTTGATGGATTGCTGCACGGCTGGCGGCCGGTGCTGGAGATTGCCATTCTCTCACTGGGCATTTATTGCAGCTTCAATTTCATCCGCGGCACGCGCGGAGCGCCGGTGGTCTATGGCTTCGTCCTGCTGGTTCTCAGCTTGACGGTCGTGGCCTATCTGCTGAAGCTGGAGGTGCTCAGTTGGCTCATCCGTTCCTTCGTGGCCTTCGCCGCCGTTGCCATCCTGATCATTTTTCAGCCGGAACTGCGCCGGATTCTGGCCGAACTGGGCACGCATCCCCTTTTGGCCACCGGCCACGAGCAGCGCGAAAACATCGAGGTCATCATCCAGACGGTCGAACGCCTCTCGGAGGTGCGCATCGGCGCGCTCATCGCCATCGAACAATCGATCAATTTGCAGGAAGCCACAGAATCGGGCCTGCCCGTCAATTGCGAGGCCACGCCGGAAATGCTGGAAACGATCTTCTTCCCCAACAACGCCATTCACGATGGCGGCGTCATCATCAAGGGTGACCGCATTAGCTACGCGGCGTGTATTTTCCCCCTCACTCAGCGCCAGGATCTAAACCCCTCCCTGGGCACGCGCCATCGTGCCGCCATCGGCCTGTCGGAGGAGACCGATGCCATCGTGGTCGTGGTCTCCGAAGAAACAGGGGCCGTTTCTTACGCCTACAAGGGGCAATTGGTGCGCGGCCTTAGCTCCGAGCAGCTCCGGGCCTTCCTGACCTCGGTTCTGCTCAAGCCCGGCAAACCGCACAACGTCCTGCGGCTGTTTCGTCCGGCGGACGGGTTGCCCAAGAAAGAGAGCACGGCCCTCGTTCCACAAGGGCCTAAATCATAATGTCTTTGCGCGACCTCATCCTGCACAATTTCTGGCTCAAACTCTTCTCCATCGCCCTGGCGACGGTCATCTGGCTGTCCATTTTTTACAGCATTCATAACGAGCAGAACCTCAATATTCGCGTGCCGGTTTCGGTTCAAACCAACCCCGGCGATCAACGCGTCTTTCGCGTGACGCCCGACGAAGTGGTCGTCATCGCCGTCGGCAAGCGGGCCGCCTTGTTTCAGGCGACCCGGAAGGACATTCGCGTTTATATCGACTTGACACACTTCACGGCCAAGGTGTCCCCCGCCGAGGAGCTCAAAGCGGAGGCGCCGCCGGACGTCAACGTGCTGGAGATCATTCCCTCGACGGTGGAGGTCCGGCAAGTTTCGCCCTGAAGGCCCCGAGGCCAGGCTGGCGCCAGCGAATGCAGGGGCATTTTTTCATTTGACAAGATCGCGCAACAAGCCCAAGATGTGCGCGTTCTCCAAAACAAACTAAAGACGAACAGAAAAATTATCATACAGTTTCAGAACACCGAAGCTGCGGCGCATGATTTGATTCCTCTTGGGATTGGAGGCTGATACCTTTTTGAGCAACCGATCCGTTGACTTGAGGACGGCCAAATCAGAAAGCGAACTATGGCGCAGCCTTTATTGCCGATGTTTCCGTCCGACGTGACGGAGATAAACGAACTGGTGTCCTTCGCCAAAAGGGACGGAACGGTTTATTATTTCAACGGGCCGATGCCAACGTCGGGGTCAAACCATACTTTTGTCCGATTGGCGAAAAGCGCCTCGGCGCAAAAGAGGTTAAATCATTTATATTGCAGTCCCACCTAAAGATGGTATAGTGATGCGGTGTGGCGCTCGTGCGCCTGCTCTTTGACATTTTGCGGGCCTCGAAAACCGCCAAGGCGAAAAAGCGGGAAGGCCGGCATCATGGCCGCAATGGAACGCAAAGAACACAAAAATAACACGCAAGGGAACTGGCGGCAGCCTCGGGTGCAGCCTGCGTTTTGCCCCGGCTCATCCACTCTTTCGTTTCCTCTTTTGCGTTCCTTGCGTTCTTTTGTGGCCATTCAATTTACGTAAGTCGTTGATTTCCAGGATAGTTTCACATTGTTTCGGAAATAAAGACTCAGTCGGCAAGTCCAAAAGCGGCAAATTGTGCCGGTCAAACCCAGTCAAACCCAGTCAAACCCAGCCTGCCCGCCGTAGGCCTTGCGAAGGCGGGTCGCACCCCGTCGCACCGGACCGCCTCGGTCGTGGCGAAGGAGTCGCCCCTGTTCCGCCCGATTGGCCTAAGAGGGGATTGCCGCAAGAAAGGTGCGCTTTTCCATTGACGCGGGGCGGGCGGTGTGTCGTGATAAGTTACCGGTGAATTCGGCTCCAGTTCCAATGTCATGAGCAAAGGTTCTCGAAAAACCAATGCGGCTGCTGCTTCGGGTAATACAACCAAGTACGACGCCCACCATCACGTCCTGGCCAAGGCCTACGGGGCGCAGGCGGAACTGCGGCGCGAATTGGCGGATTCCAAGGCGGCGGTGGCGGAACGGACGGAAATCCTGAAGATTTTCGCCGATTGCAACGACCCGCAACGGGCCTGGCTGCTGCTGGAGGATTATTTCGAGAAGCTGTCGCTCTCGCGCAAGGATTTTGGGGCGCAGGATTGGTGGCAGCGGCTGGCGGCCGCGCGAGGCAAGAAACGCCTGGAGGAAACGGCCACTCTTTTCATGCGGTTTAACCGGCCCGTGCCGACGGAGCTGCAGCAGCACGCGGACCTGAAACGTTTCGCGGAAGCGGAACAGGCGGAAAAAGACCTGCGCCTGGTGCAGCAACTGGAGCATTGGCTCTTTCCCTCTTCTCCCGCCCAATTGGATTCGCCGCGCGCCTCGATTCGGGTGGTTTGCGAGCCGAAACCGGTCGCGGATTTTCCCTCGCTCCACGGTCTGAAGGTGTCCTTCTTTGTTTCCCGCCTGCGCACGGGCGAAAAAGCCAGGAAGGTGGCCGAGATAGTGGAGCTGAATTTACGGGCGGCCTACGAGCGGGAGATGTTTTCCTTGGAGGACTGGCAATTCATCCAATGGCTGGCGGAGACGCACGCGGACCCGGAGGGGTTGTGGGAATCGCTTTTGTTGAGCGGTTCGGAATTGCTGCAATGGCTGGTGCGATGGGGCGACAAGGGCCGGTTGCGGCTGGCGCAAACCGATGAAGCCATCGTCTTTGACGGACACCTGGCGCAATTGCAGCCGCATTTGGAATCGGTGCAAGACGAGTTGTGCTTGACGCATCAATTGACGCTGCCGGGAGGCGGACGGCATGCGTTGCGGGACGTGAGATTTTTTGCCGGCCAACCGGCCATGGCGCTGGTGGGGAACGCCTTTTATATATTGCGCAGCGCGCCGCCGGACGACCTGCTCAATTGCTGGGCGGAACAAAAATCGCTTCCGATCAGCAAATTGAGCCACCGGCTTTTGACCAAGCTGCGCAAGACGCAATCGGCGGGTGACGCGCGCTGGGAGCAACTATGCGTGGTTCACCGCGCGCAAGCACGATTCACCTTCGAGTTGGTGGAGGACGTGGTGCGGCTGCGACTGGCGGCGCGGAGCGAGGAGGACGGGAGCTTGTGGCATTGGAACGCGCAGGAGTGGGAAAGCGACGAGCCGCGGTTGGAATTGACCGGAAAACCGAGAATCCTGGACGACGCGCGGCTGGAGAAAGCCATCCAATGGCTGTGCCGGTTGGATTGGTTCATGCCCGAACCCGGGCTGTGGGTGGGGGACGCGAGCGATAATTTCCTGGCCCAATTGGCGGCCGCGTGGCCGGACCGGCCCGAGCAGGCCGAATACCTGGGCAACCCGGCTTTCCATCGTTTGTTCATGTCACCGCACCTGTTGCGGCCGCGTCTGCTGGTGCAAGGCAGCGGCATCGATTGGTTCTCGGTTTCGGCGGCGTGGGAAGCGGAAGGTCTCAAGCTGACGCCAGCGGATTTGCTGAGGTTGCAATCGGCCACGGGGCGGTTCATCAAATTGCCGGACGCGGGCTGGCTACAGTTGGATGCGGCGGCGGTGCAGGCGGCGCACGAGGCGATGGCCGATCTGGGGGTGGAAGGGTTGGTGGCGGCCCCGCACAAATTGGGATTGGAACAAGCGGCGCACCTGGATGAAACGGGATTGCGGCGGCTGGGCGATTCGGCGGAGGCGCAGGCCTGGCGCAAGCGCCTGGCTGAATTCAGCGGCATTCCGGCGATGCCGCTGCCGGCCGGCATCAACGCCGAGCTTCGCCCCTACCAGCAAAGCGGCTTCGATTTTCTGTGCCACCTCACGCGGCACAAATTGGGCGGCATCCTGGCCGACGACATGGGTTTGGGCAAAACGTTGCAAGCGCTGGCGTGGCTGGCGTGGTTGAAGCAAATGCATCAGAGCCGCAAACCAGTGCTGGTAATATGTCCGGCGTCTGTCGTGCATAATTGGCAGCGGGAAGCCCAGCGGTTTACGCCGGGCCTTAAGGTGCTGGCGCTGGAAAGCGGAGAGGCCCGGCATAATCTGCGCCGCCAGATTCCCGAACACGATTTGATCGTCACCAATTACTCGCTGCTGCGACGGGATCTGGAGGCCTTGCAAAAGTTCTCCTTCCGCGCCGTGATTTTGGATGAGGCCCAGTTCATCAAGAATCCCGACGCGCAAATCACGCTTTCGGTCAAACAATTGCAGTCCGACCAGCGGCTGGCGCTGACGGGCACGCCGTTGGAGAATCGGCTGCTCGATCTCTGGAGCATCGTCGATTTCATCCAACCCGGCCACCTGGGAACGCAGCAGAAGTTCCGAGAAAAATACGAGCCTCGCGGCGAGGCGGCCGGGGACGAGCAGCGCATCGCCCGGCGCCGTCTCTCGGCCAAACTGCGCCCGTTGCTGCTGCGGCGGCTCAAGGCGGAGGTGGCGCGCGATTTGCCCCCGCGCATCGAGCAACGGCGCGATTGCGAGTTGGGTGAAGCGCAACGGAAACTGTACCTGGCCGAATTGCGGCGCAGCCGGGAACAGGTGATGAATACGGTGTCCGAACGCGGGATTAAAGGCAGCACCATTCACGTCCTGGCCGCCTTGACCCGCCTGCGCCAGATTTGCTGCCATCCGATTCTGGTCGGGCACGACGCGGCTTCGGGCAAGACCGAGACGCTTTTCGAGTTGCTGGAGCCGCTGCTGGCGGAGAACCAAAAGGTTCTGCTTTTCAGCCAATTTGTGCAGATGCTCCGCATTCTGGAGAAGGAATGCGCCGCCCGGCACATCGCCACGCACATTCTGACCGGGGAAACCAAGAACCGCCAGGAAGTGATGCAGGCCTTTCAGGACGATCCGCGCGGGGGTGTCTTCCTGCTCAGTTTGCGGGCCGCCGGAACGGGGCTTAATCTGACCACCGCCAGCAACGTGATCCTGTACGATCCCTGGTGGAACCCGGCGGTGGAGGCGCAGGCCATCGACCGCTCGCATCGCATCGGCCAGACCTTGACGGTCAACGCCTATCGCTTGATCGCCCCTGGGACGGCGGAGGAAAAAATCTGGGAACTGCAACAGCGCAAGGCCAAGACCATCGCCGACGTTCTGGGGGAGCAAGGCTTTGCGCAAAACCTATCGCGGGCCGACCTGGAGTACCTCTTTGCGGAGGATTGAAAAAGAACTCGTTTAAACGAAAACGTCCGTGAAAACTACCACCATGAAATATTCCGCCCAACGCGCCCTGGAATGCGCCACGAGCGCCGCCCGCGCCGCCGGCCGCCTGATGCGCAGCAACAAGAACGCCGTCAAGATAATCAACGCGCAATCCCAGCATGACATCAAACTGGAACTGGACGTCCGTTGCCAGAAGTTGATCGAGAAGGAATTGTTGCGCGCCTTTCCGCAGTCCGCCGTGCTGGGGGAGGAAGGAGTGGCCGGTCCGCAAGACGCGCCTTTGCGCTGGGTGGTGGATCCGATCGACGGCACGGTCAACTTCACTTACGGGGTGCCGCACGCTTGCGTTTCCATCGCCTTGCAGGAGCGCTTGGAGGGAGGGGAATTCCGCAGCGTGGCTGGGGTGGTGTATGATCCGTTTTGTGACGAGCTTTGGACCGCGACACGGGGCGGGGCGGCCCGCTTGAACGGGAAAGTTATTCACGCCAGCCGCCGGAAGAATCTGGAGGAGGCCATCGTGGCCATTGGCTTTTCCAAAAGCCGCGAGAGCCTGGACGAGAATCTGCCCGTGTTCAACGCGCTGGTTCGGCGGGTGCGGAAAATTCGCATGATGGGCGCGGCGGCCCTGGCGCTTACCTACGTGGCCAGCGGGCGGTTCGACGCCTACGTCGAATCGGGCATTTCGCTGTGGGACATAGCGGCCGGGGGTTTGATTCTGGAATGCGCGGGCGGGGAATTCTGGCATCGCCCCCTGCCAGGTTGCAGCCAGTACCGCATGATCGCCAACAATGGCCTGCTGCGGGCCAAGGTGGAAAGGGTGGCCCGCGCCGCCCGCCAACACGGGGCAGTCCCGAGTTGAGGCTATGAAGGAGGCGCAACACGCTATAAACTGTTGCCTATGTTGACACGATTACGGTTAAAGAATTTCAAACGCTTCCCTGATGCGGACATTGAGTTGGGGCAGGCCGTGGTTTTCATCGGCCAAAACAACTCCGGCAAGACCACGGCCCTGCAATCGCTTGCTCTGTGGGATGTCGGCCTCCGCAAATGGAACGAAGAATACAAAGGCAAGACCGCGCCGTCGCAACGTCCGGGCGTCACCATCAACCGGCGCGATCTGGCCGCTATTCCCGTGCCGAGCGCGAATCTGCTTTGGCGGAATCTCCATACTCGCGATGTCAAGAAGGCCAATGGCAAGCCACAGACGCAAAACATCCGCATCGACATCATTGTGGATGGCGTGCATGAGGGGAAAAGTTGGAGTTGCGGGCTGGAGTTCGATTATGCAAACGAGGAATCATTCTATTGCCGCCCGATGCGGCTGGGCGATGGCAAACAACCGGAGCGCATGTTGATTCCTCCAGGAGCGGCAGAGACTTTGGTTGCCTTTCTGCCACCCATGTCCGGACTGGCGGCGACTGAACCTAAATGGGAGGCGGGACGAATCAACGTCCTGCTCGGCGAAGGTCAAACGGCGCAAGTGCTGCGCAATCTTTGCCACCAGCTTCACGAGCAATCCGAACCAAAGAAGGGATGGCAGGAGGTTTCCAATTACATCAAATCCCTGTTCGGCGCTGAACTTCAGCCGCCGGATTTTATCAAGGAGCGCGGGGAAATCACCATGTCCTACCGGGATCAGGAGGGATGTATGCTTGACCTTTCCTGCGCCGGACGCGGGCTGCAACAAACACTCCTCTTGCTGGCTCATCTTTACGCGAACCCGAGGACGGTGCTCTTGCTCGACGAACCCGACGCGCATCTTGAAGTTCTGCGTCAGCGCCAAATTTACCAACTGTTGACCGACGTGTCCGCTCGCCAAGGCTCGCAGATTATCGCCGCCAGCCATTCCGAGGTCGTGCTCAATGAGGCAGCCAACCGCGATGTCGTGATCGCTTTTGTCGGCCCGCCCCATCGCATGGATGACCGGGGACAGCAAGTGCTCAAGGCGCTTACCGACATCGGCTTCGATCAGTATTACCAGGCCGAGCTAAAGGGTTGGGCGCTCTATCTGGAAGGTTCTACCGATCTTGCCATTCTTCAGGCGTTTGCCCAAACCCTTGAACATCCGGCTGCCAGGGTGTTGGAACGTCCTTTCGTCCATTACCTCACCACCAATCTTCCGGGCCGGGCGCGCGAACACTTCTTTGGCTTGCAGGAAGCCAAGCCCGATTTGGTTGGATTCGCTTTGTTCGACCGCATTGAGAAACCGCTCAATTCCGGCACACCGCTGACGGAAACGATGTGGCGGAAGCGCGAAATCGAAAACTATCTATGCATGGAATCCGTCCTTCTGATTTATGCCCGGCATGATCAGCCCGACGATTTATTTGGGCGCGCTGAAGGAGACCGGCGTGAGCAAACCATGCGCGCGTGCATTCAGGAAATTACCTTCGCGCTCCGAACTCTGGGCCGGCCGGATCCCTGGTCTGACGACGTGAAAGCCAGTGACGATTTTTTGAACCCGCTCTTCGACCTTTTCTTCCAAAAAATCGGCCTCCCTAACTTGCTCCGAAAGACAGACTACCACACTCTCGCGCGCCTCGTGCCCAAGGAGAAAATTGACCTGGAGGTCGTGGCCAAATTGGATGGGGTTCTTGCCGTCGCGAAAAAAGCCAACTCGAAGGAAGCCTGATGTTACCCTTTTCCGCTCAGGCTTCGATGCCGTACATTTTGATTTTATTGTAGAGAGTCTGGCGGCCGATGCCCAGGCGCTTGGCGGTTTCGAGCTTGTTGCCGCTGGTGTCCTTGAGCATCTGGAGGATGGCGTTGCGTTCCATCGCTTCCATCAACGTTAAGTCGGGGTTTTCCTTGGCAGCGGTGACGGCGGTGACGGATAGATCGTGCTCGTCGATGTTGGCGCCTTCGCACATGAGGACGGCGCGCTGGATTTCGTTCTGCAACTGCCGGACGTTGCCGGGCCAGTCGAAGGAGCGCAACGCCTCGGTTGCCCCCGGGCTGAAACCGGTCAGATTGCGGCCGGCCTGGGCGTCGAAGCGCTTGAGAAAGGCCATGGCCAGCGGGATGATGTCCTCCCGACGCTCGCGCAGGGGCGGCAGATGGATGGAGATGGCGCTGATGCGGTAATAAAGGTCTTCGCGCAATTTGCCCGCTTTGATGGCCTCATCGGTTGCATGGTTGGTGGCGGCGATGATGCGGCAATCGGTCTTGTAACTGGTGCGGCCGCCGACGGGCCGGACTTCCTTTTCCTGCAGGACGCGCAGCAGTTTGCTCTGGGTGTCGATGGGCATTTCGGAGATTTCATCCAAGAGGAGGGTGCCGCCTTCGGCCTGGCGAAAGAGGCCTTCGCGATCCATGTTGGCTCCGGTGAAGGCGCCTTTGACCGAGCCGAACAATTCGCTTTCGATCAATTCGCGGGGCAGAGCGGCGCAATTGATCTTGATCAATGGCCCGTTGTTGCGAGGACTGAGGTTGTGGATCAAATCCCCCACCACTTCCTTGCCCGTGCCGCTTTCGCCGGTGATGAGGATGGAGACATCGCTGGGGGCGACGCGTTCGATCATGCGCACCACGGCCTTCATCGGCCGGGCTTTGAAAAATAGGAGCCGCCCCTCCGCTCATGGCGGCGAGCGCCTTGCGCAGGGAACTGGCTTGCAGATTGAGCCGCCGGTGCTCGATGGCCCGTTCCAGGGAGACCAACAGAATTTTCGTATCGAAAGGTTTGCTTTGGAAATGATAGGCGCCACGTTTAGTGGCTTCCACGGCGACATCGAACGTGGCATAGCCGGTGAGCATGATCACCTCGGTGTCGGGCCATTGCTTTTTGATTTGCGGCAACAGATCCAATCCATCGGCATCCGGCAATTTCAAATCCAGCAGGATAACGTCCGGCTGAGGCTCGGCAAAGGAGGCGATCAATTGCGCGGCGTTGGCTTTGGGAAGTGGTTGGTAGTCACTAAGCTGCAACAGGGCTGCGATTGCTTCTCGCACCTCGTCGTTATCATCTACGACCATGACCTTATTTTTCATAGGTTTGATTGTCGCCTCTGACAGGTTGCCACAAAACTGCTGAATACTTGCAGAAAAAGAGCATTTCTGTCAATAAGGCGTTCGGGGTGGAATTGGACCGAGAGCAGGAAGGGCAGGCGCTGCGGCTCCTTCAACTCCATCGCCTCGATGACGCCATCGGCGCTTTCCGCGACCACGCGCAAGGGTTGGGCCACCCTGCCGACGGCCTGGTGGTGCGTGCTGTTGACGGCAAGGGTATGGCTTCCCGTCACCCGCGCCAAAATGGAGTCCGGGGCGATTTTGACCTCATGCACAGGTTCCGCTTTGCGGGCCATCTGCCGGTGGTTCAAAGCTCCGGGGACCTGGCTGGCGATATCCACCAGCAACGTTCCTCCCAGGGCGACATTCAACATTTGATGGCCGCGGCATATCCCCAAAAACGGCTTTTGCCACTGAAACACATCGGCGATCAAATCCGCCTCCCACTGGTCGCGATTGGGCGCCAAAGGCCCCACCGTTTTGGCCAGGGCTTCCGGCACATCTTTGGCGTAGAGCTTGGGGTCGATGTCGTCTCCCCCCGTCAACAGGACGCCGTCGCACCGCTGCACGGCCTCCGTGATGATGGAACGGGAGGTTGTGGCGGGAAAGATCTGCGGCAGCCCGCCGGCGGCAATGATGGCATCGGTGTAGCAGTTGGAGAGGCTGATGGAGGAGTCGGCAAACTCAACGCCTTTGCGAGCGGTGGCGGGAGCGATCAAAATGACGGGCCTGCGCTTCATCTTAGGACGGCGTGTCGGGAAATCGTTCTAGCATCGCCTGGCGCACCCGCTCCTCTTCTTCCGGACGCAAGAGCCGGCGGTTGATGCGGCGCCGGATCGAATCCAGCAGGGCCAGCCAATCTTCGCGCGGGGGTTCCTGCACTTGCCGCCAGCAGTCGAAACGTTTTTCGCGCTGGTAGAAGACCCAACTCTTGCCGATATGCTGGGCATAACATTGCAAGGTCTGACCGTCGGGCGTTTCGCGTTTCCAACTTATTTCTGCTTTTGGCATTACTTTTCATCCGGCAAATCCACGCTGGCCACGGCCATGGCCGCGATGCCCTCCTCGCGTCCGATGAACCCCAGGAGTTCATTGGTGGTGGCTTTGACGCCGACTTTCCTTGGTTGAATGCCCAGGGCCTGAGCGATGTTGAGTTTCATCGCCGTAGCGTAGGGCATCAGTTTGGGTTGTTGCGCTATAATGGTGGCGTCCACGTTTATGATCGTGCCGTGGCGCAATGTAACCTGCCGGGCGGCTTCTTGCAAAAAGAGTTTGCTGGCCGCCCCGCGCCAGCGCGGGTCGGTATTGGGGAAAAAACGGCCGATGTCGTCTTCGCCCAGTGCGCCCAGGACGGCATCGCAGATAGCATGCATGAGCGCATCGGCATCGGAATGCCCCTCCAGGCCCTTGCCGTGGGGAATCTCAACTCCCCCCAGGACCAGTTTGCGTCCGAGCGCCAGCGCATGCACGTCGTATCCAATTCCAGCATGTACCATAACAAGGCAGTATAGGGTTTACCAGGCCGGCAACCAAGAACAGAGTTTACAGTCCGCCGGCCAAGTTTTGCCTGCCTCCTCGTTGACTTCCGGCGGAGTAAAACGTAGTATTACGGTATGATTAAGACGATTTCCAAGGTGGGCAATTCCAACGGGATCATCTTCGACGCGGCGCTGATGGATCTGGCGCATTTGAAGAGAGGGGACCAGGTGAACGTCGTGGTGCATGAAGGAGGCTCGATTACGCTGACGCCGTTGCGGCGTTCCATCGAGGCTAAGAAGGCCGCGGCCACGGCGGCGCGGCTTATTGGCAAAAATGCAGAGCTTTTCCGGCGTCTAGCATGAAGACGCCGCTGGCGCACCCAACAGTGGAGGCCGTCATGGCCATTCACGCCGAAGTGCTGGCGGCACACGGAGGTTCGGATGGTTTGCGCGACCGGCCGCTGCTGGAATCGGCTGTCGCTGCGCCGCAAGCCACTATGATGGGGGCGGCGGTGTTTTCCGACCCCATCGAGGTGGCGGCGGCCTATTTATTCTATCTTTGTTGCAATCATCCTTTCGTGGATGGCAACAAGCGGACCGCGCTGGCGACGTGCTTGGTTTTCCTGAGCGAGAACGATCTGCTGCCACGGGAAGAACTGGACACGGATGCCTGGGAACGTCTCACCCTCGGCGTTGCCTCCAGCGCGCTGGATCGGGAGCAGACGACGGCACGGTTGCGCAAACTTCTCCGCTCCCGTAAATAATTACTTCCAGATCCGCACCAGGCAGACGCCGTGACGGGGGACATCGGCGGTGAAGGAGCCGGCAAATTTGCCCAACTCCTTTTGCCGCCATAAATCGCGCACGTGGTGTTTGCCTTTCAAACCCAAGTCGGCCCAATTCACGGTCACCGGAGCGGTCGCTTCGCCGCGGTTGAACAGACCCACGGCCTTGGAGCCATCGGCCATGTCCTTGGACCAGATTTCCAAATCGCCATGCGTGGCTTTGCGCGAGGCTTGCTGGCCTTTGGCGTCCTGGTTGACGGCCAGCACTTCGTCGTTGGCCAGAAGATTGAAGGTGAAGGGGTCCAATTGGGACATGTCGGCCCCAATCAGCAGAGGCGAGGCCAGCAGGCACCAAAGGCTGACGTGGGTGTATTGCTCGTTGGGCGAGAGGTGCGTGGGATGGAGATGGCCCCAACCGACTTTGCCGACGACCAGCATGTCGGGATCGTTCCAATGGCCCGGTCCGGCCCACTGCTCAAGCCCATTTTGCTTGAAGCCGATGCCGGACATGCTGCCCCAGGAATCCTCAATGTCGCCGGTGGTGCGCCAGCAGTTGCCGCCGACTTGCGCGCCCCATTCCGAGACGTTGCCCATGCCATATTGACAGAGGCTGAAGACGATGTCGCGATCCTGTTTGAGCAGGGCGGTATCCATGACCTTGTAAGGCTTCATGAGCTGCTCGTGCCGGGCCAGTTTCTTGTCCTCGACTTTGGAGTAGGAGCACCAGTCATATTTTAAATAGTCGATGCCCCAGACGGCGTATTGCCAGGCGTCCTTGGCTTCGTGCTGCCAGCTTCCTTCGAAGCCGCCGCATGTTTTGGGTCCGGGCGAGGAATAAATGCCAATTTTCAGCCCTTTGCAATGCACGTAATCGGACAAGGCATTCATGTCGGGAAACTTCGCGTTGGCCTGGATGAAGCCGTTTTCGTCGCGGCTGTCTTCCCAGCAATCGTCAATATTAATGTAGGTCCAGCCGTGGTTGATCAGGCCGCTGCTGACCATGGCGTCGGCGGCGGCGCGGATTTTGCCGTCATCCACGGCCCGGGCGAAACAATTCCAACTGTTCCAACCCAGGGGCGGAGTCAGGGCGATGTTGGTTCCGATGGTAATCTTCAACACCTTTTCAGCCCGGCCAAGGGAGTTTTTGGCGCGCAGTTTCACTAGGAATTGGCCGGCGTTCGTTTTCTCGATCACGCCGGAAATTTCCCCGCTGGCGGCATTGAAGTTCAAGCCGGGGGGAAGGTCTTTGACGGTCAGTGTGACCGGCGCCTGGCCCGTGACGGGCACGTGATAATAGAACGGATGCCCCGGGCGGGCGCCGAAGACGGAAGGGCCGTTGATGCGCGGCTTGGGGGACTCGGGCGGCGTCAGAATGACGGCCTCCTCCTGCGGCAGGGCGATGGTGACGGGCGGCGCGCCTTCGTATTCGAAGCGCGCGTCCACCCAGTCCGCGTGATCGGTACTTAATGCTATCGCCAACCGCGGCTACTTTCAAAGTGACCATTTTGCATCCGTGGAGGTCGAGGGAGAAGGGCTTGGCCGGCTCTCCGGTTTTTAGCGGACCGCTTTGCCAGAGCGCTTTGCCATCGCTGATGACGGAGAATTCGACGCAGGCTTTTTGGTTGGTGATCTCGCAATCCACCCCGACGCTGCCGCTGAATTGGGTGGCGCCGTTGACAGCGACGTCGAGAAAGCTGTTGGCATGGGTGCCCATGCCGTGCTCGAAGATTTTGCCGCCAATGGTCAACGGGTGTTCGTCCGCCGATTTGTCAATGCGGGTGTGGCGAAAGTCCTGGCGGGTATTTTCGATGTCCAATTGTTCAAGCCGGATCGTGGCGGCTCCGGCCGAAATGGCCAACAGGACAAGCCCGGAAACCAAGCCGAACGTGCCGATGCGATGAGATTTTTCGTTAATATTAGGTTCTTTCAAGGCGCGCAGATTAACGCGGGCGGCAAGGAAGTGCAACCAAGAAAACCGGCTTGACTGATGATTTTGGGAGACGGACAGGCGGGTTTGTGCTACTGCAATCGAAGCTCGGAAGATGAGTCTCAATTTTAATCATTACGTGGCACTGCTGCGCAGCAACCCGTGGCTGGGGCTGGTCATCGCCTTCCAGCTCTGGATGTTTGTTGACGCCGTGCGCCGGGAAGAATGGCTTTGGGCGGTGTTGATTTTTGCTTTTCCGCCGTTTATGCCGCTGTGGTACTTTTTCGCGGTCTATCGGGCGGCTCCCTCGGCCACCCGTGGATTCGAACTCCCGGGGGCGGGCAACCGGCGGCGGATCAAGGAATTGGAGGGCCTGATCCATAATCTGGACAAACCTCATCACTACCTGGAACTGGGGGACATTTATTTTCACAAGGGAAACCTGGCCAAGGCGGAGTCGTGCTACCGCGCTTCGCTGGAACGCGAACCGCAGGACATCGACGCGCGGGCCCATCTGGGGCAATGTTTGCTGCGGCAAAGGAAAGCGGAGGAGGCTTGTCCCATTTTGTATCAGGTCTGCGCGGAGAATCCGAAACACGACTACGGCTATTCGCTCATGGCCTACGCCGAGGCCCTGGCCGCGCTGGGCGACCGGGAAGCGGCGATCACCGTTTGGCAGCAGGTGCTCAAGGACCACAGCTACGCCCGCGCCCGGGTGCAACTGGGCGAATTATATCTGGCCAAAAACCAGCGCGATTTGGCCGAGCAGGAATTCCGCGGCACCATCCAGGACGACCGTCATGCGCCCGGCTTCCAGCGCAAGCGGGACCGGATGTGGGTCTGGAAGGCCAGACGGCTGTTGGCTTAATCCACGGTCCACGCGGTGACGGAGTTCTGGTCCTCGATAAAGATCTGATTGCCGGCGAGCACCGGTTGCGCATAAGTGGGGGAGTCGGCCACTTTGATGCTGGCCACTTCCGTGTATGACTTGTCGCTGGGCTGGAAGACAATGAGATGCGATTTGGGGGTCAGCGCGATGAGCGCCGAGCCGGCATCGACAATGGCGCCAAAGCCGCCGCGCTTGGCCTCGGGTTCAGCCCAGGCGGTCTGGCCGGTCTTGGCGTTGATGCAGTAGAATCCAGCCTTGTCCGACAAGCCGAAGAGCAGACCGTCCTTCAAAACGGGGCTGCAAAACTTGGGCGACTGCTCGTTGTTGGCCCAAAGTTGCTTGGCGGTGAAGGCGTCACCCTGTTTCTCCAGTTGCACCGCCATCGTGCCGTGTCCGCCTCCGGTGTAAATAATGGTCTGGCCATCAACGATGGGAGTGGCGGCGTTGTAGTTCATGCCCGTAGGAACGGAGGGCGCTTCCCAGGCCACTTTGCCGTCGGCCGGATTGATGGCCAAGATGCGCTTGTCGGTTTGGGTAATAATGAGTTTGACGCCGCCGAACGACATGAGGACCGGGGAGGCGTAAGTGGAGCCGTCGCCGCTCCATTTCCATTTCTCGCTGCCGGTGGCCAAATCATAAGCGACGAGCGCGCCATTGGTCTTGGCTCCCAGTTGGGCGATGCAAAGGCCGTTGAGGACCAGGGGAGACATGGCGGTAAAAAAGTTGGGCCAGCCCTGGATGTCATTCTTGCGCCAGACTAATTTGCCGTCGGCCGCGTTGACGCAGGACAAGATGCCACGCGTCCCGAGGGTGACGACTTTGCCCTCGGCCACGGTGGGAGAGCTGCGGGGGCCGGGATGCTGCGCCGACGGGCCGGTGGGGCCTTGGGTTTCATACTTGTTGTTCCAGATTTCCTTGCCCGTGGCGGCGTCCAGGCATTGCAGGACTTCGTTGTCGTTCTGCCGGGTAAAGACGAATAATTTGCCGCCAGCCAGGGCGGGGGTGGCATCGGCCGGGCCGACGGACACTTTCCATGTCTGGTGGAGTTCCTGGGGCCAGGTTTTGGGCGCCGTGAAACCGGCGGCTTTGTCATCGCGATTTGGGCCGCGCCACTGGGGCCAATCCTGCGCGGGGGCGAGGAGGATCGAGGAGATAAGCATGAGGCCGGAGGCAAGAGAAACCGTAAGTTTGGCATTTTTCATATCGGATTCCTTTGTTGAATTTTGACAGGCGTCAGATTAAGCCTCGCGCGCCGCGTCCCGCAAGCAAAATAAGGGCTTGACTGGTGCGACTCCCGCAGAGACGCAGAGAGCGCAGAGAGAAAAGGGTGCGACCCGCCTTCGCAAGGCCTACGGCGGGCAGGCTGGGTTTGACCGGCAAAATTTGCCGGTTTTGGACGAGCAGCCTGATTTTGAACCGGACGACCGGCCTTGCCGCTTTTTCGCCTTACCGGTTTTTGAGGTCCGCAAAATGTCAAAGAGCAGGCCCGTGAGCGCCGCGCAACTGCATATTACCATCGTTAGATGGGAATGCAATAGACATTATTCAGATATTTGCAGCGTTGACCTTTCTCTTCTGCCTGATCGTGACTTTCGTGATCGAGGACGCTGAAGGCAAAAAGCAACGCATATCGCCGCGCAGTCAATCTCTGCTATGCAATCGACACTGGCTCCGCTATGCTCGCTGCATAAGTATGGCAAAAGGCTCTAATCAGAACAAAACGAACGGCTCGACGCTGGACTTTGAAGCGGAGCTTTGGGCCGCCGCCGACAAGTTGCGGGGGCACATGGACGCTTCCGAATACAAGCATGTCGCGCTGGGCCTGATCTTCCTCAAGTACATTTCCGACGCGTTCGAGGAAAAACGCGATCAACTGCTTTTCGGTTTCTCTGATCCCAAGAGCGAATGGTTCATCAAGGAGGCGCCGGAACGCACGGATGCCGCCGAGAACCGAGACGAGTACCTGGCGGCGAATGTTTTCTGGCTGCCGCCAGAGGCGCGCTGGCACACCATCAAGGCCAAAGCCAGGTCGCCGGAAGTCGGTAAAATAATCGACGACGCGATGGGCGCGATTGAGCGCGAGAATCCGACCCTTAAAGGTGTGCTGCCACGCGATTACGCCCGGCCCAGCCTCGATAAAATCCGGCTCGGGGGACTCGTGGACATCATCAGCAACATCGGCTTCAACGACTCGGCGGCGAAATCCAAGGACGTGCTCGGGCGCGTCTATGAATACTTTCTTGGCAAATTCGCCAGCGCGGAAGGCAAGGGCGGCGGCGAGTTCTACACCCCGCAATGCGTCGTGCAGGTGCTCGTCGCCATGCTGGAACCCTACAAAGGCCGCGTGTTCGACCCGTGCTGCGGTTCGGGCGGCATGTTCGTGTCCTCGGAAAAGTTCGTGGAAGAACACGGCGGCCGCGTGGGCGACATCGCTGTTTACGGGCAGGAATCCAACTACACCACCTGGAAACTGGCGCGGATGAACCTCGCCATTCGCGGCATTGACGCCAATCTCGGCCCGCGCAATGCCGACAGCTTCCGGGCGGATTTGCATCCCGACCTCAAGGCCGATTTCATTCTCGCCAACCCGCCGTTCAACATGAGCGATTGGGGCGGCGAAAACCTGCGGCAGGATGTGCGCTGGAAATTCGGGATGCCGCCCGTGAACAACGCCAACTACGCCTGGATTCAGCATTTTATCCATCACCTTTCGCCGATGGGGGTGGCGGGATTTGTCATGGCGAATGGGTCCATGTCCACGCAGACCTCGAACGAAGGCGAGATTCGCAAGGCTTTGATCGAAGCTGACCTCGTGGATTGCATGGTCTCGCTGCCGGGCCAATTGTTTTTCACCACGCAAATCCCGGTGTGCCTCTGGTTTCTGGCCCGCGACAAAAAAAATCACAAACGCCGCGACCGGCGCGGTGAAACGCTTTTTATTGATGCGCGGAAAATGGGAACGCTGGTTGACCGCATCCACCGGGAAATGACTGTTGAGAATATAGCTAAAATTTCGGATTGCTACCACGCGTGGAAATCCAAAGCCGCGAAGCCAGCTTATGCCGATGAACTCGGTTTCTGCAAATCCGTGAAACTGGAAGAAATTTGCTCACATGGCTATGTGCTGACGCCCGGCCGTTATGTCGGCGCAGAAGAAGTGGAAGATGATGGCGAGCCATTCCAGCAAAAGATGAAACGTCTCACCACTACGCTAGAAGAACAATTCGCGGAATCAGCGAAGCTGGAGAAAGTAATTCGAATGAACCTCGAACTGCTTCGAAAATGATAATTGACCAATACGATTTCGAAACAGTTAAGAAGTATCTGGTTGCCGCCCTCGACCAGATGAAGTCTGAGCCAAAGCTTTTTACGATTCGAATCAACGAGCGAACATTGACACAGCGGCTTTCACTAAAACTGCAACCGTTTTTCCAGGGCGTGCTTTCCGTCGATTGTGAATATAATCGAATGTGGGATTTAACCGATGTATCGAAGCGTCTGCCTCGTGAGGAGACTTGGACTGATGACGATGAAGGCAGAACAGTCTTCCCAGATGTGATTGCTCACGTTAGAGACGAACCATTTGAGAATCTTTTAGTGATTGAGGCCAAGCGCAACTACCACGGGAAACAGTTGCCAGAAAAAGACGAGACGAAGCTAAAGTTGTTCACTGATCCTAAGGGCGATTTCCATTATCGATTTGGGGCATTCGTAAACTTTGTGACTGAAGGAGAGAATAAGCATATCGCCGTGGTGTGGTTCTTGGACGGCAAAGAAACAGACAAAAAAGATTTTATTTCTATTGCAATGGGACAAGGGGGGCAGACGTGAACGGCTGGCGGGAAATGACGCTTGGTGAATTGACGGAATGGAGTTCCGGCGGAACTCCAAGCAAAGCCGATCCGATTTTTTGGAATGGAGACATTCCGTGGATCAGCGCCAGTTCCATGAAAACAAGCCAGCTATTCGATTCAGAACTTAAAATTACTCAGCAAGGGCTGGAGAACGGGAGTCGGTTGGCCGACAAGGATTCTATTTTACTATTGGTTCGGGGAAGTGAGTTGCACAAGCGGATTCCTGTTGGTATTGCGACTCGTCCGGTTGCTTTCAATCAGGACGTAAAGGCGCTAAGGACTAGGCCCGGATTGACACCGCAATTCTTATTTTATTGGCTGCTTGCTGCCGAGCCGTTGCTACTTTCCAAAGTTGAACATACGGGAATCGGCGCTGGAAAACTCGACACGAATGTCCTTAAAAATCTTTCATTTGATTTACCAGCCGAATCAGAACAGCGCGCGATTGCGTCGGTGTTGGGTTCGCTGGACGACAAGATTGAGTTGAACCGGCGGATGAACGAGACGCTGGAGGCGCTGGCCCAGAGCCTGTTCAAATCCTGGTTCGTGGACGCCACCCAATCCGCCCTCCCCAAAGGCTGGCGCGAAAGCACGGTGGATGAAGATTTCAATCTTACAATGGGGCAATCACCGCCCGGCGAGACATACAACGAAATTGGCGACGGCATTCCTTTCTACCAAGGAAAGACTGATTTTGGCTTCCGCTTTCCAACGGCACGAGTGTATTGCACCGCTCCCACTCGATTCGCGAATGCCGGAGACACGTTGGTGAGTGTTCGCGCGCCTGTGGGCAGCGTGAACATGGCCACCGAGAAATGTTCAGTTGGTCGTGGCGTAGCAGCGGTTCGGCACAAATCCGGCAGCCGTTCCTACACCTATTATTTCATGCGCTCACTGGAAGCAGATTTCGCCTGCTTCGAGGCCGAGGGCACGGTATTTGGCTCAATCAACAAAGCAGACTTCCACGCAATCAAACGCGCTGCGCCACCATCTGAAATTATTGAAGCATTTGAAAAGATGCTTTTCCCGATAGACCAGCGAATCGAGAACAACGAGAAAGAATCCCGCACGCTCGCCGCGCTGCGGGACGCGCTGCTGCCGAAGCTGCTGTCGGGGGAGTTGCGGGTGCCCGCCACCGCTGACGGTATGGAAACCTAAGCATGAGCGAGCGTTTCCTTTATATTTTCCTCGACGAGGCCGGGAATCTGGATTTTTCCCGGAACGGCTCAAAGTATTTCGTGCTGGGCGGCATCACCAAGGAGCGTCCTTTCCATGCCTATAAGGAGTTGACGGAGTATAAATACGATCAGGTTGAGCGCGGCACGGCGCTGGAGTATTTCCACGCCTCGGAAAACGCCCAGGCGGTGCGCAACGGCGTGTTCGACATCATCGAGAAGAATCTGGCCGGGGTGGCGGTAGAGGCCATCATCGTGGAAAAGCAAAAGGTGGACGCGGCATTGCGCGAAGAGGAGCAGTTTTTTCCCAAGGTGCTGGGCACGTTGCTGCGGGAGATTCTCAAACATTATCCGCTGTCGGAATTTGCCGAGGTCATCGTGTTCACGGACAGCCTGCCGGTTCAGCGCAAGCGCGCGGCGGTGGAAAAGGGCGTGAAGATGACACTGGCGGCCATGCTGCCGGCCACGGTGCGGTATCGCGTGCTGCATCATGCGTCGAAGTCCAACATGGATTTGCAGATCGCAGATTATTGCACATGGGCCATATACCGGAAATGGAACGGGCGGGACGAGCGATCGTTCCGGCGGGTTCAGGCGGCGGTGCGGAGCGAGTGGGATGTGCTGCAAGGCGGAACTGGATTTCCCGACTGAAAAATGAAGACCGGAAAAAATGACCACCCCGGCTACTCTTGCGAGAGAGCCCAATGGGCTCTTGTCACCGGGGTGGGACCTTTAAACTTTGCCGGCAGAGACCGCCGCTTTTGCGGCGGCTTCAGGTACTCCTTCAACTCATGGTTGATGAGCTGGCTGAAACATACCAAAGCATTTGGGTTTGTAAACAACTGAATTTGCCATGCCCAAACTCACCGAATCCGTCGTCGAAGAAGCCGCGCTGGACTGGCTGAAGGGCCTGGGATATGAAGTTTTGTCCGGGCTACAGATTGCGCCGGGCGAAACGGCGGCGGAGCGGGCGGATTACAAGCAGGTTTTTCTTTTCGACCGGCTGCAAACCAAGCTGGAGGATTTGAATCCCAAGATTCCGCTGGAGGGATTGCAGGAGGCGTTGCGCAAACTGCGTTTGTTCAATCATCCCACGCTCATTGAAAACAATCGTGCGTTTCATCGGCTGCTGGTGGAGGGCGTGGACGTGGAGTTCAGAAGAAACCTCCCTCACCCTGGCCCTCTCCCCAAAGGAGAGGGAATACACAGCGAGATCGTTCACGACAAGGTCTGGCTGATTGATTTTGCGAATCCCGAAGCCAACGAATTTCTCGCCGTCAATCAGTTCACGGTGGAGGAAGGCCATTTCAACCGGCGCGCCGACGTGGTGGTGTTTATCAACGGTATCCCGCTATCGGTGCTGGAACTCAAAAACATCGCGGATGAACAGGCCACCATCCGCAAGGCATTCGACCAGTTTCAGACTTACAAGGCGCAAATCCCGTCGCTGTTCCACTCGAACGCGCTGCTGGTGATTTCCGACGGCCACCAAGCCAAGCTTGGAACCATTACGTCGGATTGGGAGCGGTTCATGACGTGGCGCACGATCACGGGCAAGGAACTGGTTGCGCCGGGGTCGTTGCAATTGGAAACGCTGCTCAAAGGCGTTTTCGAGAAGGCACGGCTGCTGGATCTGGTGCGCAACTTCATCGTTTTTGAGGATGACGGGGAAAAGGTCACCAAGAAGATTGCGGGGTATCATCAATTTCATGCGGTTAATAAGGCGGTGGAATCCACGTTGCGGGCAGCGGGAGCGCCCTCACCTGGTGCTTCGCGCCACCCTCTCCCATCCAATGGGCGAGGGAATGGCGACCGGCGGGCGGGTGTCATCTGGCACACGCAAGGTAGCGGCAAAAGTCTTTCGATGGTTTTTTACGCCGGAAAAATTGTGCAGCACCCGGCCATGGAGAATCCCACCATCGTCGTGCTGACCGACCGCAATGACCTGGACGACCAGCTTTTCGACACGTTCTCGTTTTGCAAAGAGTTGCTGCGACAAACGCCGGTGCAGGCGCAGAACCGGGAACATTTGCGCGAGTTGCTCAACGTCGCCAGCGGCGGGGTGGTGTTCACCACGATCCAAAAATTCTTTCCTGACGAAAAGGGCGGGCAGCATCCGCTGCTTTCCGACCGGCGCAACATCGTCGTCATCGCCGACGAAGCGCACCGCAGCCAATACGATTTCATTGACGGTTTCGCCAAGCATATCCGCGATGCGTTGCCCAAGGCGTCGTTCATCGGCTTCACTGGCACGCCGATTGAAAGCGGCGACAAGAACACGCAGGCCGTGTTCGGCGATTACATTGACGTTTACGACATTCTCCAGTCCAAGGAGGACAATGCGACGGTGCCGATTTATTACGAGGCGCGGCTGGCGAAGATTGATTTGAAGCCGGAGGAACGCCCCAAGATTGACCCGGACTTTGCGGAGGTGACGGAAGACGCGGAGGAGTCAACGAAGGAGAGTTTGCGGCGGAAGTGGGCGCAGTTGGAGGCAATGGTCGGAACGGAGAAGCGAATTGCGCTGGTGGCGGAGGATTTGGTGAAGCATTGGGAAGCGCGTTACTCTGCGATGCTCGGCAAGGCGATGGTGGTCTGCATGAGCCGCCGCATTTGCGTAGAGCTTTACAAGGCGATTGAGAAATTGCGCCCGGACTGGCATCACGACGACGATGACAAAGGCACGATGAAGATCGTCATGTCCGGTTCAGCTTCAGATAAGTTGGACTGGCAGCAGCACATTCGCAGCAAATCGCGGCGCGAAGAATTGGCCAAAGCATTCAAGAATCCGAAGAAACCGTTCCGCATCGTCATCGTGCGCGACATGTGGCTGACCGGCTTTGACGCGCCGAGCCTGCACACGATGTATGTGGACAAGCCCATGCGCAGTCACGGCCTGATGCAGGCCATTGCGCGGGTGAACCGGGTTTTCAAGGACAAGCCGGGCGGCTTGGTGGTGGATTATCTCGGACTGGCGGAGGAGTTGAAACAGGCGCTGGCCGATTACACGAACAGCAAAGGCAAAGGCGACATCACGCTGGATCAGGAAGAAGCCGTGGCCGTGATGCTGGAACGGTATGAGCGGGTTTGCGGCATCCTGCACGGATTTGATTTTGGTGCAGCCGCCGAAACCACGGCGGCGAAGCGGTTGCCACTCATCGCGCAAGCTGCCGAGCATGTGCTGGGGCAAAAGGACGGCAAGCAACGGTATCTGCAAGCCGTGTCGGAATTGTCGAAGGCGTTTGCGTTGGCCGTGCCGCATGATTCGGCTTTGGAGATTCGCGATGAAGTGGGATTCTTTCAGGAAGTCCGGGCCGTGCTGGCCAAAAGCATCAGCGAAGGCGGCGGGAAATCGCCGGAAGAATTGGAGCTGGCCGTCCGGCAAATCGTTTCCCGCGCCATATCATCGGACAAGGTCATAGACATCTTCGACGCCGCCGGTTTGAAGAAGCCGGACATTTCAATTTTGTCCGACGAGTTTCTGGCGGAAGTCCAACATTTGCCGCAACGCAATCTTGCAGTCGAGTTGTTGCAAAAGCTGTTGAACAATGAACTGAAAATCCGCTCGAAGAAATATCTCGTCCAGTCCCGCTCGTTCGCCGAAATGCTGGAAGCGACCATCCGCAAATACCAGAATCGCACCATCGAAGCGGCACAGGTCATCGCGGAATTGATTGACCTTGCCAAACAAATGCGCGAAGGCCAGAAGCGCGGCGACGTGCTCGGCCTTACAGATGATGAAGTGGCATTTTACGACGCATTGGAAACCAACGACAGCGCCGTGAAAGTCCTCGGCGAACCGGCGTTGAAAAATATCGCGCGGGAACTGGTTTCGCATGTTCGCAAGAGCGTCACGATTGATTGGACGCTACGCGAGGCCGCGCAGGCGCAAATTCGCGTGCTCGTCCGCCGCATTCTGCGCAAATACGGGTACCCGCCTGATAAGCAGGAAAAGGCAACGCAAACGGTTTTAGAGCAGGCGAAATTGCTTTGCGCGGAATGGGCGGGTTGAGGCCCTGACGAAAAACGGGATTGACGTTTGACCTCGAACGCGGTTGATTGTGGGGGTAGATTCCGATCGGTTATGAACGACAGGCATACTCCCTATGGAGAAAAAACACATGACTTGGATCAGGTGGCCCGATGGGCGGCGCGGAGGCGGGTCCTCATCCTGGATGATGATGTTGTTTTTGCCGACATAACCCGGTCGCAACTCGAGGAAAGCGGCTACGAAGTGGAGGTGGCGGCGGACGGGGTGCAGGGTATCAAGAAGATCATGGTCAACGACTATTCGGTCATCCTCTGCGACATGGTCATGCCCAATCTGGCCGGGGACATGTTCTACACGGCGGTCGAGCGGGTGAAGCCTTATTTGTGCCGGCGCATCGTGTTCGTGACGGGCAACCAAGGCGACCGCAAGACGAACGATTTTATCCGCAAAGTTCGCGGGCTGGTTCTGTGGAAGCCTTTCCAACGGCATGTTTTGATGGAAACTTTGCAGGCGGTGGAGAAGAAGGCTGGGGCTTGAACTTCGAGGTTGGAGTTTGGAGCTTCCGCGCGTAGGATCGGCGCCTATGACCTTTGGCTCGAAACTCATTCCCGCTCCGGTATGCTTGCTGATGGCGGTTCTCAGCGCATACGCCCAAACCGACCGTTCTCAAGCCCGCTCGATGGTGATTTCTCGCTACGGCATCGTCGCCAGCGAAAGCCCGCTCGCTTCCCAGGCTGGCGCCACCATTCTCGCTCACGGCGGCAATGCCGTGGATGCGGCGGTGGCGGCCAATGCGGCGATGGGCGTGGTGGCCCCGATGATGAACGGGATGGGCGGCGACTTGTTTGCCATCGTTTATGATGCAAAGTCGGGCAATCTCTACGGGCTTAACGCCAGCGGCTGGTCGCCGGCGGGTTTAAGCGCGGAATTTTTGCGCAAACAAGGCATAACCCAAATGCCGCAATCCGGCATCAACTCGGTCACCGTGCCCGGCGTGGTGGACGGCTGGGACAAGCTTCTGCGGCGCTTCGGGCACAAGAAATTTCGCGATGTGCTGGCCCCCGCGATTCGTCTGGCGGAAGAAGGCTTTCCGGTCAGCGAGCTGACCGCGGGCGCATGGGCCGACGCCGAAAGCAAGCTTGCCAAAGACAAGAATGCCGCCCTGACCTACCTGCCGGGAGGCCATGCGCCGGGTGTTGGACAGATTTTTCACAATCCGGATCTGGCGGTGTCGTTGAAACAAATAGCCGCCGAAGGGCGGAACGCTTTTTATCGCGGGCAGATCGCGGATAAAATCGTCAATTACTCGAAACGCATGGGTGGCACCATGAGCGCCGGGGATTTGTCGGCCTATAGCAGCGAATGGGTGGAACCCATATCAACGACTTACCGCGGCTGGACGGTCAGCGAATTGCCGCCCAACGGCCAGGGCCTCGGGGCGTTGTCGATGTTGAACCTGATGGAGCAATTCCCCTTGAGCGAGTGGGGGCCGATGTCGGCCTTGTCCCTGCACGTAATGATCGAAGCCAAGAAATTGGCCTACGCCGACATGACACATTACGTGGCGGATCCAAAATTCGCGACGGTGCCGGTGGCCGGCCTGCTTTCCAAGGATTATGCGCGCGAACGGGCCAAGCTGATTGATCTGGGCAAAGCCAACGCTCGCGTGGAATTCGGCCAGCCGCCGAAAATTGGCCCGGACACGACCTATCTCTGCGTGGTGGATCGCGATGGCAACATGGTTTCTTACATCCAAAGCAATTACCACAACTTTGGCTCGGGGTTGGCGCCTGACGGCGCGGGCTTCATCTTGCAGAATCGGGGCGGCCTGTTCAGCCTCGACCCGAAAAGCCCGAATTGTCTGGCCGGACACAAACGGCCGTTGCACACGATCATTCCCGCGTTCATGGCCAAGGGCGACACCCGCATCGCCTTCGGCATCGTGGGCGGATTAAACCAATCGCAGGCCCACGCGCAATTCGTCTCCGACATCGTGGACTACAAGATGAACATTCAAGCCGCGCTGGAAGCGCCGCGTTTCACCAAGATGAGTTCCGGGGGCTTCGACGTGCAAATGGAGCGGCGCATCCCCGACTCAGTCCGCGCGGAGCTGCAACAGAAAGGGCACGAGATACAATTGCGCGGCGATTTTTCCGTCCCCGTGGGAGGCGGCCAGGCGGTCATGCGGGATTTTGCCGCCGGGGTGAATTACGGCGCATCCGACCCGCGCAAAGACGGCGAGGCCATACCGGAGCCGTAGAGTGCTTGAGCCGCTTGGCTTAGTCGTTCGCGGTGGTGAGGAGGGTTTGCTCAAGGGTGGAGAGGCCATCCCGCGCCTTCTCCAAGGCCACCGAGCGCAAGGTCTTCATCCCTTGCTGGATGGCGAGCTTGCCGATTTCCTGAGCGCTGGCGCGCTGAATGACCATTTTGCGAAGCTCATCGGTCATCGTCATGGCCTCGATGATAGCGAGACGGCCGGAATAACCGGAGTCCTTGCAACGATCACAGCCGCGCCCGCGATAGAGAGGGGCGCCGCTGAAATAGTCCGGATCAATGCCCAGGTCCCGGAACATTTTTGCGGGATAGTTGACCGGCTCCTTGCAACTGGGGCAAATGCGGCGCATCAGCCGTTGGGCGCAGGCGAGGATGACGGCCGAGGAAATTAAAAAGGGCGCGATCTCCATGTCGTCCAGGCGCGAGATGGCCCCCGGGGCGTCGTTGCAATGCATGGTGCTCAAGACCTGGTGTCCGGTCAGGGCGGACTCGACCGCGATCTCCGCCGTCTCGGTGTCGCGGATTTCCCCGATCATGATGATGTCGGGGTCCTGGCGCAGGATGGAGCGCAGGGCGTTGGCGAAGGTGAGGCCGATTTCTTTCTTGACAGGAACCTGGTTGACGCCGGGAAGCTGGAATTCGACCGGGTCTTCCACGGTGACGATATTGAATTGCGGACTGTTCAGCTCATTGAGGGCCGAATAGAGAGTGGTGGTCTTGCCCGAGCCGGTGGGGCCGGTGACCAGGATCAAACCGTGCGGCGCGTCCACTGCCTGCTTAAAGCGGAGAAAGGTTTCCGGGTCCATGCCCAGTTTGTCCATGCTGGCGGAGAGGTTGGACTTGTCCAGAATACGCAGGACGCATTTCTCGCCATGCACGGTGGGCAGGAAGGAGACGCGCAAATCGACGTCGCGGCCACCCACGCGCACGCGCATGCGGCCGTCCTGGGGCAGGCGCCGTTCGGCAATATCCAGGCTGCTCATGACTTTGATGCGCGAGATGAGGGGGACCTGCAAGTTTCTGGGCGGCGGCGGCATGTCCATGAGCGCGCCGTCAATGCGGTAACGCAACCGCACCATGTGCTCGAAAGGTTCAAGGTGGATATCGCTGGCGCGGTCCTTGATGGCTTGAACGAGGATGAGGTTGGCCAGCTTGATGACAGGCGCTTCCTCGCTCGAGGCGGCCAATTGCGCCAGGTCGGTCGTTTCAACCGCCTCGTGGGCCACCTCCAGGTTATCCGCGTCGGCGTCCGCTTCCGCCATCTTGGCCGCGTCCTGGATGATGTCTTCCATGCTGGTGGCGCGGGCGGAGTCGAGATTGGCGAGCTTGTCAACAATAGCTCGTTCGGAGGCGATGAGGGGGAACACTTCCAGCTTGGTGGTGCGTTTGACGTCGTCCACGGCCAGGACGTTGAGCGGGTCGGCCATGGCCAGGTAGAGGCGGTTGCCGAGGCGGGAGATGGGGAGGACCTTGTAATTGCCGGCCATCTCCTTGGGCACCAATTCGGCCACCTCGGCGGAGATGCCCAGGCGGGAGACGTTGACCGGGGGCGTGTTGAGCACCCTGCCCATGGCGACCACCAGGTCGCTCTCGGTCACGCAGGCCATTTCCACCACCAATTTGATGAAGCGGGTGCCTTCCTTTTTTTGTTTCTCCAACAACTCCTCCACCTGCGCACTGCTTAACAGTCCGTCCTCGATCAGGGCGTCGGCAATGCGTTCTCCGAGTGATTTGACGGGTGCCATAAGAATCAACGATAGGCTTTGCTGAGAACCCGGATCAAATCGCCCGGCGTGGCCAGATACATGAGCAGCCGGCATTTGAGCGACGCTTCCAAATCGGCCAGAGCTTGCTTGTTGAAGGGGTTGGCGGTGGCGACCATGATGGACTTGCTCATCCGGTCGAAAGGCGCGACGCACCAGCGCTGGCAAATTTCGCGCGAGGCCGAGCGCACCAGCTCGATGTCCAGCTCGTAGCGATCCAGCGGGATGTAAGCCAGCCGCGAGCGGTCGGCCAGGACTTTGAGGGATTTATCCACCGGCATGATCTGCCGTTCCGACAGGTTGTGGATGAACGGATCAACCGTTTTTGTGGGCGGCATGATCAGGCTGGGCACCGGCCAGCACGCATCAAAATCACCGGCCGTGATCAGCTTGGCGCCAACAAAGTATTTGAACATTGTCTGGCGGCCGTCATCGATCTCGAGTTGGGCAGGTTTGGCGCCGGGCTTTTTGACCAGGGCGGTGTCGGAGTTTCCAGGGGGCGTTGCCTCCCATTCCGGCGCCGGTTTGTTCAGATTGTTGGCCTTGCTTTCAATTTGCGCCATGGCCGCCATGGCGTCCTTGTCCTTGGGATGGCGTTGAAGAATCGTTTCGTATTCGAGGATGGCCGAGGAAAGCTGGCCCAACTGCACGTAAGCCTCGGCGATGCGTTTGGAAGTTTGGATCACCTCCGCCTCCATGCCCAACTTCAGATAGGCCTCCTTGAGGATTTCCAGGGATTGGTAGTCCTGTGGCTGCGATTGAGTGATGACCTCGAACATCTCAATCGTCTGCCGCAACTGCGCTTCTTCGCCTGGATTTAGGGTGCCTGACATGCTAATATACCGACTTACCTGAGCTTAATCCGGGCGGATTGCTAAAATCAATCCCGTATTGCCCAATCGCTGACTGGCAGAGGAGCAATTCTCAGGCCACGCCGGGCTGGATCAGCACTTTTCCCATCACTTGCCGCCCGCGCAAGGCGGCGAAGGCGGCCGCCGTCTGCTCCAGGGGAAAAATTTGCGCGGTGGCCGGCTTGATCCTGCCTTGCGCGGCCCATTCGAGAATGGCCTGGATGTCTTTGCGGCTGCGCCCGTAACTGCCCACCAACTTCTGTTCCTTGACGAAAAAGGACCAGAGCTTGAGTGTCGCCTCGCGCCCCGCCGTCGCGCCGCAAGTCACGATTGTCCCGCCGCGGGCCAGGCAGGTGAAACATTGCAGCAACACGTCTCCGCCGATGTGTTCCACGACCAGATCGACGCCGCGTTTGCGCGTGATCTCACGCACGTCGGCCGGCCAGTTTGGTTTTGAACTATCAACGGCGTGGCCGGCGCCAAGCCCCAAGGCAAATTGGCGTTTGGCCGGGGTTGAGCCGGTGCTGATGACTTGCGCGCCCAGTTGCCTGGCGATTTGTATCGCCACCGACCCGACGCCGCTGGCGCCGCCCATGACCAGCACCCAATCGCCGGGCCGCACGGAGGCGCGCTGGGTAAGCATGTGCATGGCCGTGCTCCCCGCCAGCGTCAGCGCCGCAGAGGTGGCAAAATCGACATTGGCCGGCAGGCGAACCAAAGACGAAGCGGGCACGGCTACGCTTTCGGCGAACCCACCGTCGCGTTGCACGCCGAGAAGCTGTCCGTTAAGGCAAACGGATTCCTGACCGCGCAAACAAAACTCGCAACGGCCGCAAAAGAGATTGGATTGCACCGCCACGCGGTCGCCAGCGCGCCAAGCAGAAACGTCGCTCCCCGCCGCCAGCACCTCACCGGAAATCTCCGAGCCGGGAATGCGCGGCAGTTGGACGGGGACGGGCAGAGTTCCATCCTCCAGCCACAGATCGAGGCGATTAAGCCCGCAAGCGCGCACGCGCACGATAACTTCGTTGGCGGCGGGCACGGGATCGGGCACGGCAGAGTAATTGAATTGCCCCGGCGCGCCGTGGGCGATGAGTTGAATGGCTTTCATGCTGTTTCATAACTGTTCTCCGCAAGACTGCACAAATTCCAACGGAGAGACGATAATAATTGCGCGCACCCGCAGTCAGATGTGATTTACTGATTCGAGGGGTGAAGCCGGCGCCATCGGGCCACGAAGAGGAAAAACACGCCCGGACCGAAAGAGAATAACATGACCGACATTCCCAGGGTCAGACCGATGAAGGTCATGATGCCGGCGCAGCAATAATCGCGGCAGCGGGCCACAATGTGCGTCGGCACGGCGATCAAAAGTTCCAGAATGCTGCCCTTGAGCAGGCATTTGCACAGGCGCGATACAAGATCTTCCGGTTCCGCAGTCCGGCTCCAGCGAAAAAAGATCAGCCCCCAAGAGCACCACGCTGCAATCCCCACAGCGAGGGCTGTCCAGCCGAAACAGTTCCCACCCTTGTCTCGAAAGGCGAATTCGTAAAGGGAACAAAGCGCCCCTGTGACCAATCCGCCCATCATTAGCGCGGCCGACAGAACAGTCAAAGCCAACGGGCGGCGGGCCATGGGACGCCGGTTGGCAACACGCACGGGCACAGCCAGCAGGGCGGCCTGCGCCAGGCCCATCACCGCCAGCTAAAGCCACCATGATTCACTCCCATACATTCTCCCCGCGCTTTTAAGCCCCTCTTGCGGCGCAAAGGCAAGCAGATAGCCCGGCAGTGCCAATATACCCAGCATTAAACTATACAGAATTGCGACAACCACGACCCAACGTTTCATGATTTTCCTTTTCAGAGTACTTGAATTGCCCCGGCGCGCCGTGGGCGGTGAGTTGGATGGCTTTCATGCTTTCAGAATATCAGCAAGCAAAAGAGCCATTATTCGGCTTGTTTTTCCGGGCGCGCCATGTCGGCGATTTGATCCACAGTTTTTCCTTCAAAGAGGTCTTGCCGCCAGAGGGTATAGTCAAACCCTTCCCGTTGGATCAACGTCATAAACCGCGTCGCTTCCGCCGGGCCAAGCTGGTTGATCAGGGCCATCATGCCTTCGCTGCGGATTTGAATGTCCGTTTTCATAATTGTTCTCCGCAAGATTGCACAAATTCCAACGGAGAGACGATGATAATTTCGCGCACACGCCCTCTTTTTTCAAAATGCCGTCGTCAGGGATCAGATGCGATATGCTGATTTACAGGGATGCGCTTCGGGGCTAGGCGCTCATGCTGCGCAGAGGGGCTGCCATTTCCAGCTTGAGCACTTGCGCGTCGGAATCCAGTTCTTCCCGCGAAAGGGTTTTGGTGGAGAGGCCGTCGCGATAGAGGGTGATGGCCAGGCGCTCGTTTTTGCGGATGCAGTCCTTGATCGCTTCCGGCTCCTTCTGGCAGTGCAGCAGCGTTTTCCAGGAGTAGATGTGCTTGGGCTTGTGAAAATCGCTGTTGGCCAGGAAAGCTAACCGCTTCAGGCCGATGGGGGTGAAAATGTTGTTGCGGTTGGCGATTTCCCAGGCGTCGATCAAGGGCGCGAATAGTTGCTGGTTCTCCCACAAGAAAAGGGTGTTCCGGCCCCATTCGCTCTTCATGATGTGCGGATGCGAGGCTACGGCCAGGGCGCCTTGGGCGTGGATTTCCGCGATGGTCGGCGGCAAATCCAGCGCCGGGTTGATCGGCGCCTTGAGGTCGATGCCGAGAAGATGGGCGGAGGTTTTTTTGCTGTAACCGTCCTTGTTGAACTCCAGGCCGGTCATGACCAGCATGTTGTATTTGCGCCAGGCGCGGCGGCGCTCGCGTTCGAGGACGTCAAAATACTCGTCCATTTGCTCCGGGCCGAGGGTGAGGTTGAGGAGCTTGCTCAATTTGCCGATCAAGCGCCGCGGATCGCCCAAGTGGTCGGTGATGCAGATGCAGTCAAAGCCGCGCTTGCCGTAAAAATCCACCACCTCCGGCGCGGTTAATTTGCCGTCGGAGTAATTGGTGTGAATATGAAAATCGCACAGCAACATGCGCGCTTCGCCGGCGCCGTTGGGCGGCTGGTTGCGGCTGGGGCGCGTGATGGTCGGCTGGTTGGACTCAAATAGACGTTCCGGCGGGCCGTCCAACTCGCATTCCTGAAGCGCCAGTTCGGCGATGCGAAGCGAGGCGTCCGGGCGGGAAACCCGGGTCAGGTTATCGCGCCATTTTTTCCACAGGCGAGCCTCGCCGGCAAAGGCTTGGGCGATCCATTCGGCGACTTCGCGGTTCTTTTCCGCGACCACGCCGGCATCCAACTCCTTGACCAATTGCGCGTTGCCGTCTTCCTGGCCGGGAATGACCTGGTTGAGGATCATGGGGCAGCGGCCGGCGATGGCTTCCTGCACCGTCGCGCCGCCGGCTTTGGTCACGACCAGGTGGTGTGTCAACATCAAGCGGGGCATTTGGTTGGTCCAGCCCAGCACCCGCACCCGCTCGCCGAAGGCTGCCGTCCGCCGCGCCAGTTTCTCTTTCAATTCGGCGTCGCGCCCCACCGTGATAGTCAAATTAACGCGTGGAATTTCCAGCAGGCGGGCGATGGCCTTGCCGGATTTCTTTTTGCCGGTGTTGATGACGTAAAGGACCTTGATGGGATCGCCGCCTTCCGGCGCCTGGAGCGTGGCCGGCTGTTTTTCGGCGAAGATGGGATTGACAGGAAAGCCAAAGGCCTTGATTTTCTGGGCCGGCACGCCGTTGCGGCGCAGCACCTCGGCGGTGGCCTCATTGGGCACGCAATACCAGTCGCTGGGAGCGCGGAACCAGGAGGAGTTGACCGAAATGGAGTCCGTGACCACGGTGATGAAGCGGAAGGGGCGTTCGGAATGGTCGCGGTAAATCTCGCGGATGACATGGGCGTAAACGGGGTAGGTGGAGAGGACGCAATCGGGCTGCGATTGTTGCAGGATTTGTTCCAGGGCGGTTTTTAAATTGCCAAAGGCCAGCAGATTGCTTTCCAAGGCCTTGGAGTTGTCCAACATCGAGTAAATGCCGTTCCAGATGCCGGGGGCGAAGCGCGTCAGACCCAGGTAGGCCTTCTTGAGCACGTCATTCAACAGGCCGAGGCTGCTTTGGAAAACATCCAGCACCTCGACTTTGACCTCATCGGAGATCAAATCCAGGGCGTCGGCCACGTTCCGGGCCGCCGTGTTGTGTCCATCGCCAAAACCCGCCGTCAGGATCAAGACTTTTTTCACTCCATAACCATGACACGACGATGTGACGGCTTCGTGGCGATCATGTTAAATTCTGTTCACATTTTCCGAGGGTCGCGACGAACTGGAACCGCATTGAATTATTGTTTGCGCTGGAAGACGACGACGAAGCGATGGCCGAGCGGGACTTGCTGGAGGCAATCAGGCCCCCAGATGTATTTGTTGGGCGCGAAAGTCACCACGCCGTAGGGCACATACTGACTCTCGGTGTATTGAGCCATCCAGTTCTGGATGGGCTTGAGAAGCTCAGGCGGATAAGGCTCCCACGACAAGCGGAGGTTCACGAAGACAACGAAATCGGGACGGCCCTGCTCCACCTGGGAAATCATTTCCTTCCCCATGCGTTCGCGGAACGGTTGATCCTGAACCAGGTCGTACATGTAGATGTAGCCCGTAACCGAACGCCGATGCGCGTAGAAGAGCAACTCCGGTTCCGAACCGAGCACGGCCATGGTGGCGGTCGGCGGGGAGTGGCGCGCGAGGTAGTCCGCGATCACGGGATAGACCTGGAATTCATTGTTGGGATACATCCGGGCGCAGCATTCCTCCGTCCCGCGCACGAAGAAGGGGCCGCGATAGGACCAAACGGCGCCCGCCCAAGCCAGGACAAAGAGCATCCAAGGAAGCCCGCGCACGATGGCCAGAGGTTGGTTTCCCAGCCAGGCGGCGACCGGGTTGAAGGCCCTGGCCGCCAGCAGGGCGACCACCGGCAGCATCATGACAAAATAATGGTTGGTAAAATTGAGCGTGGGACAGACCGAGGCGGCGGACCACAACAGCAATGACAAGAAGAAAAACTTCTCGTCCGCGCGCCCCTTGGCCGCCAGCAGGCGGACTAATCCGGCCAGCGCCATGACCCAGAACAACCCGTCCCAACGCAAGGTGGCAAAGAAGCGGGCCAGCCAAGTTTTGGCGATTTCCCAGGGCAGGGCCGTGGCATGAACGCGCGCGTAGGTCACGGTCCACCACCAGAATTTGTCCCACACCCCGGCCCGCCACAGAATCAAACCTGTCAATACAATGGGCGCCGCCACCCCCGCGGCGTAAAGCGCCAGGCGCAAACCATCCGTCTTCCACTGCGGCGGCTGCCGGCGCAAGGCCGCCCACAATATCAGCCCGCCGCCGAACAAGGCGAAGGCGCCGCCGGGCTGTTTCATCAGGAAGGCGAGGCCAAAAAGCACGCCACTCCAGAAGCACCCGGCCAGGCGCCCGCGCTCCTGCGCGCGCAGGAGCAAAAGGATCGCGCCCAGGGCAGCCAACACGACAAAGTGGGTCGCGTGGGCGTTGAAGCCCAGCACGCGCGGACTGAGCGAGAGGAGGGCATAAGCGGCGCTGGCGGCCAGCGCGCCGGCGCGGTCGAGAAAGCGGCGGCCGACAAAATACAGAAGCAGAATGGCCGCCATATTGACAAACATGAAACCCAGGCGAATGCCGGTGACGCTCTGGCCAAACAGGGCCATGAGCAGGGCATAGGCGGCGTAAATGCCCGGCATCTTCATGTTGTAGATCAACTGGTAAGGAGGCACGCCTTCCAGCATCAATTGCCCGGCGCAGGCGAATTCGCCCTCGTCCCGCTCCAGCGGCAGCAAGAGCAGACGAATCCGCACCACTGCCACCAGAGCCAAAATGAGCAGAAGCCAAAGCGCGGGCCAATGGTTCCGCCACGATTTCATGCGCGGTCGCGGACGAATTTCTCGATGCGGTCCAGACCCTTCTGGATGTTCTCCATGCTGGTGGCGTAGCTGAGGCGGATGTAGTCGGGAGCGCCGAAAGCGGTGCCGGGCACGGCGGCGACTTTTTGCTGGTCGAGCAGTTGCGCGCAAAAATCCATCGAGCCAAGGCCGGTTTGGGAAACTTTCGGGAAAAGGTAGAAGGCCCCTTTGGCATTGACGCAGGAGAGACCGGGAATGCCGTTCAATCGCTTCCAGGCATAGGCCCGGCGGCGGGAGTACTCGGCCAGCCAAACCGGCAGATGGTCCTGCGGCCCGGTCAGCGCCGCGACCGCTCCTTTCTGCGCGAAGGAAGTCGGGTTGCTGGTGCTGTGGCTTTGAATGGCGTCGATGGCTTTGGCGATGGCTTTGGGCGCGGCCGTCAGGCCAATGCGCCAACCGGTCATGGAATAAGCCTTGGCTAATCCGTGGACGAGGATGGTGTGCTGGTAATGCTCGGGCGAAAAGCCGGCCACGCTGGTGTGTTGGGCGCCGTCATAGACGAGCTTCTCGTAAATCTCGTCGCTCATGATCAGCACCCCTTTCTGAACGCATATATCGCCCAGCGCCTTGATTTCCTCGCGGCTGTAAACCGAGCCGGTGGGATTGCTGGGCGAATTGAGGATGAAGAGACGCGTGCGCGGCGTGATGGCGGCGCGCAATTGTTCGGGCGTGATCTTGAAGTCCGTTTTGTCGGTGCTTTCGATGATGACCGGCGTGGCTTCGGCCAGGCGGACCATTTCCGGGTAACTTAACCAATAGGGCGCCGGGATGATCACCTCGTCGCCCGGATTGCAGGTGGCCAGAATGACGTTGCAGCAGGCATGCTTGCCGCCGCAGGAAATGATGATTTGCGAAGGCTCATAGTCCAGCCCGTTGTCGCGCTTGAATTTGTCCGCCGCCGCCCGGCGCAATTCCGGGATGCCGCTGCTGGGGGTATATTTGGTGAAGCCGTCGCGCAAAGCCTTGATCGCCGCCTCGACGATATGGGGCGGGGTGGCGAAATCCGGCTCGCCCGCGCCGAAGCCGACGACATCGATGCCTTCGGCTTTCATTTGTTTGGCCTTGGCGTCAATGGCCAAAGTGAGCGATGGAGTCAGCGACGCCGCGCGGCGGGAAATTAGATCATTCATCATAACGCTTTACAAAAATACCCGGCAAAGAGACGAAAATTCAATGTTAATTTGGCCGTGGTGGAGGGCCGGCCACGGCTGGCTCATGAAGATCAAACAAGAAAGCGCACTCGCCAGCGGCATTGGCAAGTCGCCCAAGATGGCGAAATAAGCGTTGGAATGAATGATATTCGCCTAAAATGACGAATTGGAATATTTATTAAATTCGTCAATTATGACGAATTGATTGATATTAAGGCCACAATTCGTCATAAAAGGCGTGTTATGAAAATAACTAGACAAGCCACTGACGAGGTGGTTCTCAATGAATTGGGCGAGCGTCTGGCAAGAATTCGGCTGGACCGCAATCTCACGCAAGCGCAACTGGCGACACAGGCTGGTGTCTCCAAACGCACCGTAGAACGGTTGGAAGCGGGGACGGTGGGGACGCAGTTGTCCGGCTTCATCCGCGTGTGCCGGGCGCTGGAGGTGGTTGAACGTTTCGATTTGCTCGTCCCGGAACCGGTACCCAGCCCGGTCGAACAATTGAAAATGGCCGGCCGGAAACGTCAGCGCGCTTCCACTGGCAAGCCAGCCAAATCTTCAGACAAGAAATGGCAATGGGGGGATAAACAATGACGGTGGCCGAAGTTCGACTTTGGGGGCGAACCATCGGAGCCGTCTCGCTGGAGGATGGAGGCAGCTATGCCGCATTCCAATATGAGCCGCCCTTCGCACGGAGCGGGATTGAAGTCTCACCCATCACTGTGCCGCTCGGCGACGAGGTGTATGTCTTTCCTGATTTGCCGCTGAGAACATTTCACGGCTTGCCCGGCCTGCTGGCCGATTCGTTGCCCGACCGGTTCGGCAATGCCTTGATTGATGCCTGGCTGGCGACGCAAGGCCGGACGCCCGACAGTTTCAATGCGGTGGAACGGCTTTGTTACACCGGCGAGCGCGGCATGGGCGCGCTGGAGTTTGCGCCTGCCATTGGGCCAAAGCCGCAGCAGGCGAAGAAGATTGAGATTGACGCCCTGGTCAAACTGGCGTCGGAGGTCTTAAGCCATCGCCGGAATCTGAAAACCACTTTTGCCAGCGCCAGCAGGAGAAACGCCTTGAACGACATCCTGCGAGTCGGCACTTCCGCCGGCGGAGCGAGGGCCAAGGCCGTCATCGCCTGGAACCGCGAAACCAACGAAGTTCGCTCGGGGCAGATCACGGCGGGAGAGGGATTCGATTACTGGCTGCTGAAATTTGACGGCGTCACCGGCAACAAGGATAAGGAACTGGAAGACCCCAAAGGTTACGGCGCGATTGAATACGCCTATTATTTAATGGCGAAGGCGGCCGGCGTCACCATGAGCGAGTGTCGTTTGCTGGAAGAAGGCGGGCGGCGTCACTTTATGACCCGGCGTTTTGACCGACTTGGCGGCGGTGAGAAGCTCCACATGCAATCCCTGTGCGCGCTGGCACATTTCGATTTCAATAACGCGGGGGCGTATGCTTACGAGCAGGCGTTGCTTGTCATCCGTCAGTTGAATTTGCCGATGGCCGCAGTGGAGGAACAATTCCGGCGGATGGCGCTGAACATCATCGCCCGCAATCAAGACGATCACGTCAAGAACATCGCCTTCCTCATGGACAAGGCTGGTCAATGGTCGCTCGCCCCAGCCTTCGACGTGACTTACAGCTACAACCCGGATGGCAACTGGACGGCACGGCATCAGATGACAATGAACGGAAAGCACGACGGATTCACGCTGGCCGATTTTCGCGCCTGCAGCAAGAGCGCTTTGATGAAACGCGGCCGGGCTGAGGCCATCATCGAAGAGGTTTGCGCCGCCGTGGCAAAATGGCCGGACTTCGCGGAGCAGGCAAAGGTGATGGACAAGTGGCGCCAACAAATCCAGCGCCACCTGCGGCTGGATTTACCACGCACATAAATACCCGATGTCGGATTCGACGATTGTCCGGTTCGTTTTAGGAATATGAAATCGAAACACGCGTTCACTCTGACTGTGCCGGATGGACCGGCCCGACGTGGCGCTCTATTCCGAGCATTACGGCAAGGCGGCGGAACGCCCGGAGCAACTTTCCAGCTGCATTATGAACGGCGCGGTGATGGGTTTCCGGTCGGGCTGACCGAGGAGGTGATCGAAGGCAGGTTGAGGGAAGGCCAGCCGTGGGGACCGGCTAATCGGCGGTCCAATCCACCGGCTTGAGGCGCATGGCGTTGCCGATGCGGTTGTAATCAGGCCATTGCCCATCAGCCACCGATTGGCCAATTTGCCCTGGCGAGAGAGTGTCAATCATGGGGATCTTCCAACGCCAGTATTCGACATGGCCGTCGGCAAAAGACAAATCACTGCCTTGATGGTGGCGATTGGAGGGCATGTCGAACCACATCCCGTAATAATAGTTGGGCATGGGGTAGCCGAATTGGTCGTCTTGCAGCGTGCCCTCGTTTTCGTCGATGAAGACAAACAACCGGCACGGCGGGGGATTGGTGACCTGGGAGAACTTCACGAAGCATGGTTGCGTCGCGTCCACGGCATAGCCGTCGTTGAACGAAGGGCTGACCAACATGCCGAGGCCATTGACCGATTGGCTCATGTTGTAGCTGCGGGTGCGGAGTTGGGGCAGGGCATGGCCATTGTCATCCATAATCGTGGAGACATCGGAGGGGCAATGGTAAATCGCGGTGGATCTGTTGTAGGGAAAAAGCAGGCCTGTTTGGATGTCGAGCGTGGTTGTATCCTTGAGCGCGTTGCCGTTACACCAGGAAACACTCTGGTTAAATCCCGCGCCGGCGTAATCAATCCAATTATTGGGCGCGAAAACCCCCTGGTTGTCGTCGGCGTACATCATCCAGCAGATCGTCAGTTGCCTGAGGTTGCCGATGCAAAGGGTGCGCCGGCCTTCCTCTTTGGATCTGGTCAGGACGGGCAAAATCAAAGCGGCGAGGATGGCGATGATCGCGACGACCACCAGCAATTCGATGAGGGTGAACGCATACGTCCGCCTTACCACGCGCTTCGCCATTTTTTTGCAGTGGTTGAGCATGGAGCCTTCAGAGAAGCTATCATAAACCCAATTTTCCCGAAAACCACCAAAAACGGGAACGATCAATGAGCAGTTCCGTCCCAGGCGACGATGCGCATGGCATGGCCGACGCGGTTGTAATCGGGCAATTGGGCTTGCGCAACCGGCTGCATATTCACCTGGCCGCTGCTGTAACCCTGGGTATAGAGCATGGGAAAGACCCAGTGCCAGTGTTCGACATGGCCGTCGGCAAAAGAAAAGTTGGCGCCCTGATGGTGGCGATTGGAGGGCATATCCCACCAGTAAGTTCCGGACATGTAATTGGGCATGGGGTAGCCAAATTGGTCGTCGGAAAGCGTGCCCTCGTTCTCATCCAGGAAGACAAACAAATGGCTGGGCGTGGGGTTTGTGATCTGGGAAAACTTGATGAAGCAGGGCTGGATGGCGTCCACAATGTAGCCGTCCAATGGATTTGGCAGAAGACCCAAGCCATTGACCGATTGGCTCATGTTGTAGCTGCGCGTGCGCGGCTGCATGAGCGGATTCCCGTTCGCATCCTGAACCGTGGACATGTCGGAAGGGCAATGGTAAAGGGGCGTCGAGTTGTTGTACGGGTAAAGGAGACCCGACTTGATGTTGTCCGTGGTGGTGTCCCGGCGGGCGTTGCCGGCGCACCAGGAGTTCGTCGCCATTTGCGAAGAGCCAAGAGTGTCAATCCAGACGTTGGGGCAAAGGACGCCGCCATTATCGTTGCCATACATCTCCCAGCACATTTGCAACTGCCTGAGATTGCTCCGGCAATTGATGCTTCGGCCTTCCTCCTTGGCCCTGGCCAGGGCGGGCAAAATCAGGGCCGCAAGGATGGCGATGATCGCGACAACCACCAGCAATTCGATGATGGTAAACGCACCCCTTGGCCGGCGGCTTGGGACCGGGTTCCAAACATCTCTGAACTTTACGATGTGTGGGTGACTAAACACAGGGCAACTCCAACCACTACAGGTACCCTTATTTTGCCGCAAAATCCAATGAAATCGCCTTGCAGATACCTTGCGCAAAAGACTTGACGGTGAGGCGGAGGGTTTCGTAACGTGGGGGGGATTGATAGGCATTGTTCATGTTAGCGCAACTTAAAAGCCTGTTTTCCAACGATATCGGGATCGACCTGGGCACGGCCAATTGTTTGGTGTACGTGCGGGACCAGGGCATCGTGCTGCGGGAGCCTTCCGTCGTGGCCATCGAGGCCGGCACCACCAACGTGCTGGCGGTGGGCGAGGAAGCCAAACGGATGTTGGGCCGCACGCCGGGCAACATCGTCGCCATCCGCCCCATGAAAGACGGCGTCATCGCCGATTTCGAAATTACCGAGGCCATGCTGCGGCATTTCATCCAAAGGGTGCATCATCGCAAGCTGATTGCCCCCCGGGTGGTGGTGGCCGTTCCTTCCGGGATCACCGAAGTGGAAAAACGGGCGGTCAAAGATTCCGCCACTCACGCCGGCGCGCGTGAAGTATATCTGATCGAACAACCCATGGCTTCGGCCATCGGGGTCGGTCTGCCGGTCCACGAACCGGCGGGAAACATGATTGTCGATATTGGAGGAGGCACCTGCGAGATCGCGATCATTTCCCTGGCAGGCATCGTCTTCAGCCGCAGCTTGCGCGTGGGCGGCGATGAGTTTGACGAGACGATCGTGGCGCACATGAAACGAGCCTATAACCTGATGATTGGCGAACGCACCGCGGAGGAGATCAAGATACGAATCGGATCGGCCTATCCGCAGGAGCAAGAATTGACGATGGAGGTCAGGGGGCGCGATTTGAGCGCCGGCCTGCCCAAGACATTGTCCATTCGTTCGGAAGAAATTCGGGAAGCCTTGAAAGAACCTCTCTCGAGCATTTTGGAAAGTATTCGCATTACCTTGGAACGTTGTCCGCCTGAACTTTCGTCCGATCTGGTCGAACGCGGCATCGTCATCGCCGGCGGCGGCGCACTTCTGCGCGGCATTGACCGCCTGGTGGCCCAGGAAACGGGCCTGCCGGTGCATATCGCCGACGATCCTTTGAGCGCGGTGGCCGAAGGCACGGGGCGCGTCCTGCAAGAGCTGGCCTTTCTAAAACGCGTGGCTTCCTCAAGAAGTTGATTCCGGTTCGCCCAACTTTTAGCGGCCGCCCCTCCGGGTGCGGCAGGGCGAGATGCTGAAGAAGTCGCATTATATAATTTTGGTTTCCGTGGTCCTGCTGGTGCTCGCTTTGATGCAAGTGCCCGCCGGGAGCATGGGAAAACTCAAGCTGGCCATCAGCGGGCTGTTCCTGCCGCTTTTTGGCCTCTCCAATTCCACGCACCAATGGCTGGGTGAAGCCAGGCAGGGGCTGGTCCCAAGGCGCGACTTGCTCCGCCAGATCGAGGCATTGCGCCGCACCAACCAGGAACTCCAACTTCGACAGGAGCAGGAGGCCCAGGTTTGGAACGAAAACGCCCGCCTGCGCAGCCAGCTCGGCTGGGAGCAGCAAAAACGCTGGTCGGTCAAACTGGCGCGCGTGGTGGCACGCGATCCAGCCAATTGGTGGCGCAGCCTGGAAATCGATTTGGGCGCGCGGGATGGACTGAGGACCAATCTGGCGGTGCTGACGCCCGATGGGTTGGTGGGCCGGGTGCAAAGCGTGGGCCAGACCCGTTCGCAGGTGGTGCTGTTGGGGGACCCGAATTTGCGCGTCGCGGCGGTGGTGGGCAGCAGCAGCCTGACCAACGACGAAACGGGCATCATTACGGTCAGTTCCTCCGCGCCGCAGACGGACGGCATGGTGGACCTCGAAATGCTCTCCGGCGCCAGCACTGTGCAACCGGGGCAAAGTGTGGTAACTTGGGGAGCAGGAGGAGTCTTCCCAAGCGGCATACTGATCGGCAAAATCGTTGATGCCCGGAGCAAGGAGTTTGGATTATCCACTGAAGCCCGGGTCAAGCTGGCGGCCAATTTGAGCGCCTTGGAGGAAGTGTGGGTGAAGTTGCCATGAATTGGCGTTCCACCATATTTGTTTTGGCGGCGGCTTTCGTGGCCGTCTTCCTGCAAGCATGTTTCGGTTTCTTGCGCAATCTGCTGGGAGCGCAGATCGATCTGCTGCCGGCGCTGATGGTCTATGCCGCCCTGACCCATGGATTTGCCACGATTGTGCTGCTGGCGGCGTGCGGGGGGCTGTGGTTTGATTCCCTTTCGCTCAATCCGCTTGGCGCCAGCGTGCTGCCACTGCTGTTGATCGGCCTGCTCCTTTACCATTACCGGGATTTATTGATGCGCGAGCACGTTTCCGCGCAGATCATTCTGGGGGTGATGGCCGGGGCGGTGCAACCGCTGGGGACGCTCTTCATCATGCTCAACGCGGGCGCGACGCCGCTGCTGGGGTGGGCCTCGCTCTGGCAGTGGGTGGTCATGGCGGCGGCGGGCGGGGCGATGACGCCGGTCTTTTTTAAAGTGTTCGACCGCCTGCACCGGGCGTTGGAGTACCAGCCTGTAACCCAGACCAGTTTCCGGCCGGACCGGCAGATCAAGAGGGGGCGGGCCTAATATGCTTGTCTTTGACATGTTCAAGCAAGACGACCGGCGCATGCAGGTCATCACCTGGGTGGTGGCGGGCGGCATCCTGCTGCTGCTGGCGGGGCTTTGGTACGTGCAGATCGTGCGCGCGGAACAATTCCGGACGGACCTCAAGAGGCAATCGTTCCGGCACGTCCGCACGCCGGCCATTCGCGGCAAGATTCTGGATCGCAACGGCCTGGTGCTGGCGGAGGAGAAGCCGCGCCACAACGCGATTCTTTACCTGGAGGATTTGCAACACCAGTTCGATGAACAATACGCCGGCCTGCGCAAGGACTACGGACGGACGCACCCGGAAGCAGTCAACTCCAAGGGCCGGACCAACCTGTCCACCGGCCAGCGCCAGCGGCTGCAATTGGACGCCGCCTGCTCCGTTGTCAGCAACATCACCTGGTGCGTCAGCAGGTCTTTGCAGGAACCGCGCGCGCTGAACAGCAACGCCTTTCTGCGGCATTACACCGAGTATCCTTACGTGCCGTTTCAAATCGTGCCCGACCTGGCGCCCAAACAAGTGGCCATTTTCGCCGAGCAGTGGTCCGGCCAGACCGGCATCGAGTTGGAAACGCAGCCGGTGCGGTTCTATCCGCATCATGATCTGGCCGCCAATCTCCTGGGCTACGTGCAGCGGCGCGATCCTTCGGAAGGCGCGCAATTTGCCTTCGATATGCCCGATTACAAGGGAACCAGCGGCGTGGAATACCTCTATGACGACACCTTGCACGGGCAGCCGGGCGACAATTCGGTGTTGATCAACATCATGAACTACCGCCAGCGGGAGGAGATCGCAACCCCCAATCTGCCGGGCAACGACCTCTACTTGACTATCGATCTGGCGTTGCAAACGGCGGCCGAGAAGGCCCTGGCCGGCGCCCAAGCCAGCGTGCGCGGCGCGGTGGTGGTCATGGACCCCCGCAATGGCGACATCCTGGCCCTGGTCTCGTCCCCGTCCTTCGATCCGAATATGTTCGCGCTGGGAAGCATCACGCGGGAGGAAAACGAGCGTTTGAACGATCCCAAATACACGCCGCAAGTCAACCGGGTGATGAGCGGGGCTTATCCGCCGGGTTCGACTTTTAAGATCATCACCGGCCTGGCCTGCCTGGAGAACGGCTTGGACCCCAATGAAGTTTTCAACAGCGCCGGCTTCTATCAGGCGACGCCCACCTCGCGGCCCATTGCGGACACGGCCAAAGCGGGGCCGTATGATTTTGAGCGCGCGTTTTACCGCTCCAGCAACACTTACTTTATTACCATGGGCATGAGGGCCGGCTTGCGCAAGATTCTCGAAGTGGCCAAGCGTTTTCATCTGGGCGAGAAAACCGGCCTTTCGAGGCGCCAGGAAGTCCCCGGGAACATTCCGGGACCGGAAAAGGTGGGACCCTCCCTGGGCATGAGCGCGCCCGACATCTGCATCGGCCAGGAAATCACGGCCACCCCCCTGCAAATGGCAGGCATGATTTCCGTTATCGCCAACGGCGGCACTCTTTACACGCCACGGGTGGTCAGCCACACCCGCTCGCCCGAGACGGGCGAAACCGAGGAATTGGTCGCGCAGGGGCGCGTGCGGGATCACGTGGAGATCGCCCCCCAACACCTGGCGATCATCCGTCGCGCCATGCTGGCGGATACCGAGCATCCACAGGACAGTTCGGGCGCTGGTGGTTCGGGCTACGCGGCGTTTCATCGCGGCGCCCAGGCTTTGCTGGGGAATTTTCGCGTGGCGGCCAAGACCGGAACCGCGCAAGTGAGATCCCCTGGCAGCCATTTCCGAGACATCACCTGGTTTGATTCCTACGGCCCTTACGAAGACCCGCGCTACGTCGTCGTGGTCATGGTCGAGGACGGCGGGTCGGGCGGCGGAACCTGCGGACCGGTTGCGGAACGCATCTACGAGGCCATCGTGAACCGGGAACAATCGGGGGCGCGTCACGCGGCCCCGCTGGCCCAAAACTGAAGATGAACGACCCGCAACTCAACGAAGGCAGAAGCGATTATGATTGGCCGCTGGCGGCGTCGGCGCTGGGATTGATGCTCATTGGCACGGCGTTCATTTTCAGCGCCACGGAAACCCAGCCGTATTTGGGCCACACGTACCTGCGACAGGTGATGTGGTGCGTGTCGGGGGTGTTGGCGGCGGCAGCCGCCTGTTACTTTGAATACGGCACCCTGGCGCGTTGGTCGGCGGTTTTTTATTGGGGCGCCATGGTGCTCCTGCTGGCAGTTCTTGCCGTCGGCGCCTCGCATCATGGGGCCAAACGGTGGATCAACCTGGGCATTTTCCCTTTCCAACCGTCGGAATTTGCCAAAATCGCGTTTATTTTGTGGCTGGCCAGTTACCTGAGCCGGCCGCGGGAGGAATTGCGGCAGACCAAGGTATTCATGGCCATTCTGGCATATACCCTGCTGCCATTTATTTTGGTGTTGAAGGAGCCGGACTTGGGTTCGGCCTTGGTTTTCCTGGCTATCAGCCTGGCCATGATGTTCGTGGCCGGAGTACCCAGCCGGCTGTTGGCCCGGTTGGTGGCAGGAGTGGGTGTGTTGGTGATCTTGGGGACGGCGCTGGTCCTGTTTGCGCCGCCCAAATTCAAGATTGTGGAACCGTATCAGAAGAGCCGCTTGCTGGCCTATTTCGGTCGTGGCGAAAGCTACAACGTCAAGCAGGCGCTTATTTCCATCGGTTCCGGGGGATTGACAGGAAAAGGCTGGAGGCAGGGCACGCAGCACGTGCTGGGGTATCTGCCGCCGGCGGGAGCGCACAATGATTTCATCTTCTCGGTCATCGCCGAGGAGGAAGGCTTTGTCGGCAGCGTCGTGGTCCTGACGCTCTACACGGTGCTCCTTTTTAGCGGGATCAAGATCGCCAGCCAGGCGCGCGACCGCCTCGGCCAACTCATGGCGATCGGCGTGGTGACGCTATTGTTCAGCCACGTCTTCATCAACATTGGCATGAATATTCGCTTAATGCCCGTGACGGGCATCCCCTTGCCCCTCCTGAGTTATGGAGGGTCCTCGGTGATATGCTCGCTGATCGCCATCGGCATTTTGCACAACGTCCACATTTATCGGAGGTATCATTAATTATTATGAGTGAGAGAAATTTTTCCCGGCGCCGGCGCGGAGGCATGCGCTTCCGCCCCAGCGGCGGCTTCAACCAAAACCAGAACCAGAAGCCCGACCGTTCCGCCACTGAAGCCCGGGCCGCGGCCACGGGCGATAAGAAGCCCGACGCCATTTTTGAACGCGGGCGGCACGACGCGGAGATTGACCGGGCCGAGAACATCGCCGCCGGCCTGCCCCCCGAGGGCCAGCCGCAGGCCGATGAGGCGGGAAGACCCGCCGCGCCGGAACGCCGCGAAGCCCGGGGCGCTTTCCGCAATCCCAACTTGGAAACCCCGGAAGAGGTGGCGGAGGAAAAATTCGAGCCGGTGCCTTTGCAGACTCAGCGGCCCACCTTGATGGAGAAGTTCAAGAGGGTGATCAAGAAATTCATCCCCAGCAAACAGGAAGACAAGACCCACAAGGAGCTGATCATCAACGCCGAATCCCTGGAGACGCGCATCGCCTTGCAGGAAAACGGACGCCTGGAGGAATTCACCATCGAACGCACCACCGAGGAGCGGCTGGTGGGCAGCATCTTCAAAGGCAAAGTCCGCAATCTGGAAGACGGCCTCAAGGCGGCCTTTGTCGATATTGGTTTCGAGAAGAACTCCTTCCTCCACTATTGGGATATTGTGCCGACCAGTTTTGACAGCGGCGTGGAAGTCGTCGAGCGCGGCGAAACCAAGCGGCGCGAGCGCCCCCGCATCACCCAGCGGGACATCCCGCGGCTCTATCCGCCCGGCAGTGAAATCATCGTGCAGGTGACCAAGGGGCCCATCGGCACCAAGGGGCCGCGCGTGACGACCAACCTGGTGCTGCCGGGCCGCTTCCTGGTGCTGCTGCCCAATTCCGAGCAAAGCGGCATTTCGCGCAAGATCGAAAACCAGGAGGAACGCCAGCGCCTGAAAAAAATCCTGCGCGAAATGAACCTGCCCGAAGGCATGGGAGTCATCATGCGCACCGCCGGCGAGGGCCAGCAAAAACGTTACTTCGTCCTGGACCTGGCCATTCTTTTGGAACAATGGACCGAAATTCAGCAGAAAATCAAGACCCAGCCGCCTCGCCTCCTGCGTTTTCCAGGAGCCGGACCTCATCGAACGCACGGTGCGCGATTTCCTCACAGACGACGTCTCCCGCGTGGCGGTCGATAGCCAGCAGGCTTTTGATCGCATGCGCACCATGATCTCGCGCATCAACCCGCGCGCGGCCAGCAAGGTCGTCCTTTACACGGAGAATCAGCCGATTTTCGACCGCTTGAACGTCACCCGCCAGTTGGAGAACGCCTTCTCCCGCCAGGTCCATCTGAAAAGCGGCGGTTACATTGTCATCGACGAAACGGAGGCGCTGGTGGCCATCGACGTCAACACCGGCCGCCACAAAAGCAGCCGCGACCACGATTCCAACATTGTGAAGGTCAACCTGGAAGCGGCGGACGAAATTTGCCGCCAGCTTCGCTTGCGCAACATGGGCGGGCTTATCGTGCTGGATTTCATCGACATGAAGTCGCGCCGCGACCAGCAGGCGGTCTATCAGCGGATCAAGGAGGGCCTGCGCCGCGACAAAGCCAAGACGCACGTCCTGCCCATCTCGCAATTGGGCCTGATGGAAATGACCCGCCAGCGCCATTCCGAGAGCGTGCGCGCGGCCGTCTATGACGATTGCCCGTATTGCAAAGGGCGCGGCAAGGTCAAAAGCTCCATTACCATGAGCGTGGAAATCCAGCGCAAGCTCAACGAAATCCTCAAAACGCGCTCGCGCGACGATTCGGATTTTCAACTCCGCATCGCCGTGCATCCGACCGTGCTGGAGCGGCTGCGGACCGAGGACGAGAAGCTGATCATCGAAATGGAGAAGCGGTATTTCGGCAAGCTGTCCTTCCGCCCGGAACCGACCTTCCACGCCGAACAATTCAAGATCGTCAACGCCGTCACCAACGAGGAACTGGCCAGCGAAGGCTCTTAACGGATCACGCCGGGGGGAGCGCGCGCCGTGAACGCGCGCGCTCCCTTGGCGCGGCAAATTACCTTCACCCAAAGCGGCACGACCGAAACGACCACGGGAGCGCGCGACGGCGACGTTGCGGTGGGTAAGCCAGCGGCTGGAGATGGGGCACTACAGCCGGGTGAGCCAGGCGGTAAACCGGATGGCTCGAAGACCGGGCCGGAAGCTGGAGAAATTGAAAGAAATGCTGATGCAATCAGAGAAGTGAGATGGCATAAAAATGAAAACTGTCATAATTCTAGGACTGACCCCACGGCCCTTCCTACCGGGCAGATGGCCTTCCTTGATGGCCTTGAGAAAGAAATGCTGATGCAATCAGAGAAGTGAGATGGCATGAAAATGAAAACTGTCATAATTCTAGGACCCCACGGCCCTTTTACATTCAACATTTCGTGACTGGAACCCCAGAGGTTATCCAGGCTATCAGCGGCTGCGTCAAATGTTGAATGTATGAAATGGACACCAATTTCAAAACACCACTTGCACGCGACGCTTGCACGCATATTCGATCCAGTCACGGCTCGACAGAGTCTCGCCCTACCGTTTTTAGTATGAGGAATAAATTGCAAATCCAATGTTTATCAGTTCTTGCTTTTGCAACACATTGACACAAGTTGGGAATTCTAGCAGCCTGAATGCACGCGCGCGGAGAAGGTGCGCGCTGCTTCGCTTCGAAATTAATTCTGGCTGGTGACTTTGACGACTTTGTTGGTCTCGCCGGCTTTGGCCTCGGAGCGCAGGCCGATGAACCAGGCGGTGTCATCAGTGTTGTTGCCGCCCAAGACCACCCACTTGGGCGGCGTCAGGGTGTAGGCCCCCTTGCACCAGGGTTTGCCGTCGCCCAGGCAGTTGATTTCCACGCGCGAGCCGCCGAGGTTCTTAATGCTAAGGGTGCATTGCGCGCTCATCTTGAGGTCGCACGACTTGTTGACGGGGATGGATGCGCTTTGGTTGGTGACCTCAAAATAATACTTCCACTTGAATGTCCCGTGAAGCTTGGCGGCCAATTCCGCGTCCACCTTGCAGTTGACGCCGGCCTTTTCGTCGTTGGCGCCGCGCAGCAGGCGGGCCTCCACCTTCAAGTCAGCGGCGCTGGCGGCGGCGGCAAGAAAGAACGCGGTCAGGAAAAAACAGGCGGTGTTGCGCATGGAAACAGCATTATTCGACGTCAATCACCTTGTCGGAGTCATCCTCGAATCGAAAGCTGTTCTGCGCCGGCTGGTCTTCCGCCGGGGCCGGGCGGTTGTCTTGCAACCAGACCACGGTCAATTGGGCGGATTGATCGTGAAAGGTCACCGCTTCCATCCCTTCGCCAGTGACGCAGATTTCATCGAAGGTGGGCGAGCCGGCGTGCTGGACGGCCATGACGAGCACACAGGTCAGGGCGGTCAGGCCGGCCATCGCGGCCGTGAATTTCCGCCAGCGCGCGGACCAAGGCAGCCCGTCCGCGCGGCGGAAGCCGGCTTCGAGCTGAATCTGGCGTTGGATCCTGCTCCAATAAAATGGCCGGGAATCATCCAGCGCGACGGCCTCTTCATTGCGGAACATGGCCTGCCGGATGCCGCCTAATTCGGCCGCCAGCGCGGCAGCCTCGGCGTCACGGGACACCCACTCGGCGATGCGCCGCGCTTCGTGGTCCGGCAATTCTCCATCCAGCCACGCTTGAACCTTTAACTGCAAATCTTGTTTCATTCTGAACTTTCTCGTCTCCATCCTGCCAACAACGATGCCATCCGCCGCCGGGCGTAAAACAACCGGGACATCACCGTCCCGATGGAGCACTTCATCCGTTTGGCGATTTCTTTATATTCCAACTCTTCAAACTCATGCAAGACCAGCACGGCCCGGTGCTCACGCGACAACTGCGCCAGCGCCCGGTCGATCCGCGCCCGCAACTCCACCCGTTCCAAGCCGGCCGTCGGATTGGGATTGACGACGGGCATTTGGCGTTCGAACTTGCCCTCTTCTTCCATCAGTTCGATCGATTCCGCCCGCTGCCGTTTTTGCCGGCGCAACTGATCCAGGCACAAATTAATGACGATGCGCGTCATCCAGGTCACAAAACTGGAATCGCCCTGGAATTGCGCCAGCTTCTGCCAGCCCTTGACCCATGCGTCTTGAGAAAGATCGAGCGCTTCGTCTTCGTTGCGCATCATGCTGAAGGCGCGCGCATAGATTTTGTCACGATGCCGCGCCACCAATTCCTCGAACGACGTCAAATCGCCCTCTTGGGCCGTTCGCACCAAGTCGGCCTCTGCCATGGCCGACTTATCAAGGTCCATTGACATAGGATTGGACGCGGCGGGTGGGAAACTATTCAGGCAAACTCACAATTGCCCCTTGGTGGACGGCAGCCGTCCCAGAATTCGCGTATCATGTTGGCAGGCAACATCTAACGCACGGGCAAAGGCCTTGAAAAGCGCCTCCGCGATGTGGTGGGGTTCATCCCCGTAGAGCAGTTCCAGGTGCAGATTGCAGCGCGCCTCGTTGGCGAAGGCCTGGAAAAACTCCCGCGCCAAGCCAAACCGGAAGGCCGAGGAGGCATCCTGGGTCTTCTCCTCCGCTGTAATCTTCTTGTGGGCGGGGGCCTGCAAGCCGCGCCAAACCAAGTACGGCCGGCCGCTGAAATCGACCACGCACCGGGCCAGGCACTCGTCCATAGGCACATAAGCTTCGCCGGTGAAGGGATTGCGCGGATCAAATCCGGTTCCGTAGCGCCGAATCCCCTTTTTATCCCCCAGCGCCTGCAAAACGGCCTGGCCCAACACCAACCCGCAATCCTCCACCGTGTGGTGGGCATCGACCTCCAGGTCGCCCCGGCAGCGCAGCTTCAAATCCACCGTGGCGTGCTTGGCGAAGAGGGTGAGCATGTGATCGAAAAACGGCACGCCCGTACGCACCGCCGCCTTGCCCGTGCCGTCAAGATTGAGCGTGAGGGCGATCCGCGTTTCCCGGGTGACGCGCTGGATGGAGGCCTGACGTTTGTTCATGTTGTGAGGCATTAAACCGCGATTGAGGGAGAAAACAAAGCGCAATCCTCCAACGGGCCCCACAATCCCGCATTCCCCGAAGAGAACTTCAGGGGAATGCTGGCCAAGGGAATGACCGATTCGCCACAAGAGAGCACAGCGCGGCAGCCGCAACCAAAGAAAAGCGACCACGGATTACACGGATTTGCACGGATGGGAAGAGATCAGGTCTTTATCCGTGACATTCGTGGTAAAAAACCTTCAAAATTGCTCCAGAGACACAGAGTTCGAGCCACAGATTAACACAGATGGACACAGATTTAAGAATCCCTCATCTGTGGCCTTCTGTGTTAATCTGTGGCTAAACGTCTTCATGCTTTCCCTTGGCACCAAACTGGTTGGTCGCGTCAATCGCACCTTCCGACGCCGCAGCCGAGTGAATCCAAAAAGAGCAATTGAAGTGGCCACAAAAGAGCACAAAGCGCACAAAGAAATCCTACATGATGGAGCGGATTGAGAAGCACGGCCTGAAGGGCAAGGAAATCGCATGTCCGCCTCCTGGTCTCACTTTAAAGGCCAGCCGCCGTGTTGTTCGATGCTCGCATCTATTTGGCCCATGAACCGCCGCGTTTCAAGCATGGCCCAGATCATGCGCTGATATTCCGCCTGCTCTTCGTACCCGAGCGCGCGGCCCATGCGGTCTTTGAGCCAGCGTTGCGCGGGCAGGTAACCGCCGATGGGAAATGCCCAGGCCGATTCCGGCACGCCCTCGACGTATTGGCGCTCGTTGATCCATACGCGGCCTGGCTCTTTGCCCTGCGGGCTTTGGTAGCGAACTTCCTCGATGACATTGTCGCCTTTGACCGGGAAACTGAGGTTGCGCGGTTCGCCTTTGCCGCGCGCATGCAAGTCCACCAACTCGCCGCCAATTCCAGCGAGAATTCGGAACAGTTCGTAATCGCTGGTCAGCGGGAGTCTGGGAAAATCCGCGCGTAGAAACGCGGCGTAACGCTCGCGATAGGCGGGGCTGTGAAACACGGCGTAGGCGTAATGGAAAATCAATTCCGGCCCGACCTCGCGTTTGCCGGGACGACCGAGTCCGTCCGGCACAAACATAACTTTCAGCTTGTCGCAGAGGTCACGGATGAACCCGGCGCTAAAATTCGGGCGGCGGCCATTGTCGTGTGCAAACAAATCTTCCTCCGGGAGCTTGCCGTTGGGATAGAGATAAAGCGGAAACACGGAAGAACCGTCTTTGATCTCCAGGAAAACCGCCGGCGTCGGCATTTCCGTCGCAAAAGCGTGATGCCATTGAAGCGCGCGGGTTTGCCGCATCAGACACATCACAAGATTCTCTTTTCGAGCAACATGGATCTTCAGCTCGCGACGCGGGTAGTCCATTGCGATCTCATCAAAATAGCACCAACGTCTATCAAACGGATGATACAGACAACGCATTATCGGCTTGCGCCAATCGTCTCCCACCAGGAGTTCCTTTCGGGCTTCCGCGAGATTCCAATCGCGGTTGTCTTGTAGCGAGAATTTCCGCCGCAATTGGTCGTCGCTGAATTGGGATGATCGCAGTGCAATAATTCGGGATTCGATCTCATGCTTGTCCATCGCAATGGCGAAGCCATCGCGATGGCTTTGGAATCCAAGAACATTCACCGGCATTATGTCCGTGACCTTCCAGCCGCGCTCGTACTCTTTGAACCGCTTGGTGTCTTGGGGAATGAACAGGTAGTGTGGCGTGACAGGAGTGAGCATCCCCCACTCCGTGTTTTCGACCTGATGGCTGTCCAGCCAGTCGTATTTCTTCTGCCGCAGCGCGCCCCACAGATGGCAGTGCCGAACGGTGGCGGGAGGCTTTTCTTTGTTTTTCGCCCGCGCCTTTGGTGGCAGTTTGACAAAGATGCCAATCGCCACGCCTTGCTGAATATCGAAAACGTTCTTGTCCGCTTCGCCGCTGTTCGGGACGATTTCTTTCTTTTTTGAGTTGCCGTGCAAATCAAGCACGTAAATCTCATCGAACGTCTGCATGAGGTTTTGCCTCATGCCGCGAAAGGTCGGGTTGTCCAGATAGCCGTTGTTGGTGACGAAGGCGAGGACGCCCTGGCCGGTTTGCTCGATGCGCCATTGCGCCCAGCGGAGGAACTTCACGTAATCGTCCTGCAACCACTTGGGATTGCGCTCGCCCAGGGGTTTGCCGTCGCAGAAGTAGTAATCGCGGACGAGCTTGGAAATCCATTCGCCGGTGTTCGCGCTGTGGCCGGAGTAGGGGGGATTGCCAAGGACGACCAGGACGGGCTTGTGTTTTTTGACCTCGTAGGCGGAGTTGGCTTCATTGCTCAAGACGCGCAACGGGCCAAGCTGCTCGGCGGTGTGCTCCAGGTCCTCCAGCGTGTTGGTGAGGAAGATGTTCAGGCGCTCGTTGGCCTGCGGTTCGTAGCTCCATTGCTGGCGGAAGAGCGGTTCTTCGTCCATCGCCGCCAGCGCGAGGCCCAGTTTGAAATGGGCGACGGCGTACGGCGCCATCAGAAGTTCAAAGCCAAATAAGCGCGGCAGCAAATGCTCGTGAACATAGCTGCCCCATTGGCCCGCGTTCTTCCTTGTTTTGAATTGTGAGCGGATGAAGTCGAGCACGGTGTACAGGAACGTGGCGGTGCCCGTGGCGGGATCGAGGACCAGCACGCGATGCGTTTCCTCCGTTGTCTCGCGCTCCCCTTCCTGGCGTGTAACGGTGATTTTGGAGTGATCGGCCAGGCCGGCCTTGAGGCCGAACTTGTCCTTGAGCAGGCGGTCAATGCTCTGGACGATGTAGTTGACCACCGGCTCGGGGGTGTAATAAACGCCGCGCACTTCGCGCAGTTTGGGATCGTAAGCTTGCAGGAAAGTCTCGTAGAAGTGAACGACAGGGTCGCGGCGGTGGCGGTGTTTGCCAAAATCTTCCATGACCCGCGCCATGTCCGCGTGATCAAGCGTTTGAATCAAATCCTCAACAAACCCGGCGAACGGCTCATCGTCCAGGGCCGCGCCGGTGATCTGCTCAAAGAAGGCGCGGAGAAAAGGATTGGTGCGCGGGATGAGCTTCTGCGCCTTCTCGCGGGTGAAATGGGCGCTGCCGCTGGAGGCTCGGGCGCTGAACAAACCGTAGGCCAGAGTCTGCGCAAACATGTCGGCGAACTCGCGCACGGCTTGAAGCTCCTTCTCCGCGTCGCCTTGCGGCGCGAGTTCCGGGAGCAGCGTGGCGGCAAAGGCGTCGCGCCAGTCGCGCAACTGCCGCGAAGCCTGCCCGGTTTGAAACGCGCCGGTGATGACATCGCGGATGATGTGCGTGAGCTTGGCCAGACGACGGGCCAGTTCCTCAGCAGACGCGATGTCCACCGGGCGTTGCGTGATGAAGCCGTGAAGCAGGTGTTCAGCGCGTTCCAATTCATCAGGGGAGACCGGGGTGAATCTGCCGCCTGCGGTGACGTTGGCGAGGCGGAAGGTATCACGCTTCTTGCCATCGACAAACCAGCGGAACTCCACGTAGTCGGTCAGCAGGAGATTGGGAAGCAACGCGAGGTAACGCTTGATCTGTTCGCTGCGTTCAATCTGGCCGAGGTCCGCGCCAATATCCTTGGCCTCGATGTAACCGAGTGAAAGCTGGTCGCGCTTGCGGGAAACGACGTAATCCGGGGCGCCACACGCGGAACGCTTTGGCTCGTTGGTGGCGACCGCTGATTCGTCGAGGGCTTCGATCAATTCCTTGAGCGCGGGGCGATGCGTGTGTTCGGTGGCGTCGCCGCGTTTGAGGGCGCGTTCAAGTTTGCGCAGGTATTCCGTGAGCGGCGCAGGTTGGCCGCCTCCGTCAGCGGGTGGTTCTTCGTGGAGCAGATCGCCGTCGGTCATGATGACTTGGGGAAGAAGTAAACCAGCGCTGCAATACTGAAATACGCGTGTTTCATGCCCCTCTATTATCAGAAGCCCTGGAAGAAAGCCAGTCTGAGCGGACGGAGGCTGAGAGTCCGGGTGCATTTCACTTTCTTGGGTTTCCCTCTTAATCCTAATCGTAATCCTAATCTCTGCCGCCTCGGCCCGTATGGCTGAGATTAAGATTAGGATTAGGATTAAGATCAAGAGAGCACAACCCAAAAAAACGAAATGCACCCTGAGAGCCCGTCCTTCTCTTCCTTAATTTCCCTGGAGGGCGAGGTAACGCTCGGCGTCGATGGCGGCGGCGGTGTGGGCGCGAATTGGGGTTATCCTTCCGACCTTGACGGAGGAGGGTTGAAACTCGAATCTGTGCGGCACAAAATGGAAATATGAAGGCCGGGAAATGAAATTGCCGTTGGTCAATGAGGCCGAAGTGCCGCGCGCCAAAATTGTGTCTTACCTGCTTGATGCGAATCATCGTTCCGGCAAAAGCAAGGCTCGATTCTTCGCCGGTCATGGTTATGCCAGCGAACACTGGCAGGAACTGGCCGAGGCGTTGCGCACCCACGCGAGCGAAAACGACGTCGTCAAACAGGAAACAACGCCGCTGGGCGTGCGTTTGGTGGTGGAAGGTCCGCTCACTTTGCGCGACGGCGTGGTTGCCCTAATGCGGTCGGTATGGTTTATTGAATCGGGCGAGCGGGCGGCCCGTTTGGCTACGGCCTACCCCTTGCGACAACGCAAACAAATATGATCAACGAACTGGACGACGTCATTCTGACGTGCGACTTGCCGGAGCATGGCTTGAGCGCGGGAGATATCGGCACGGTGGTGCTGGTGCATCGGCGCGCAGCAGGCTACGAGGTCGAATTTACGTCACTGGACGGCGATACGATTGCGGTCGTCACCCTGATGGCCAATCAAGTTCGCGCCACCCAGAGCGGCGAGATCGCCCACGTGCGCGCGATGGCGGCTGCGTAACCGTCTTTCTTTCCGCTGCTAATTTCCCTGTAGGGCGAGGTAACGCTCGGCGTCGATGGCGGCGGCGCAGCCGGTGCCGGCGGCGGTGATGGCTTGCCGATAGACGTGGTCGGCGCAGTCGCCGGCGACAAAGACACCGGGGATGTTGGTGGCCGTGCCCTTGCGCGGAAGGATGTAGCCGTTTTCATCCATGTCCAGGACGCCCTTGAAAAGATGCGTGTTGGGAGCGTGCCCGATGGCAACGAAGACGCCGGCGCACGGCAGCATGCTCTCGACGCCGGTCTTGAGATTCTTCAAACGCACGGCGGTAACCTTGTCCAGCTTGGTGTCCAGTATTTCGGTCACGGCGGTGTCCCAGATGGGCGTGATTTTTTTGTGGCTCAAGGCGCGCTGGGCCATGATCTTGGAGGCGCGCAGGGTGTCGCGGCGGTGGACCAGGAAGATTTCCGAAGCGAAACGCGTCAAATAGATGGCTTCCTCGCAGGCGGAATCGCCGCCGCCGATCACCACCAGCGTCTGGTTGCGGAAGATGGGCCAGGCGCCGTCGCAGGTCGCGCAGTAGGTCACGCCTTTTTTCTCCAGCAAGCGCTCGCTTTCCAGGTCCAGGTGGCGGTGGCTGGCGCCGGTGGCGATGATGACGGTTTGCGTTTCCACTTTTTCGCCATCGACCGTCAGCACAAACGGGCGTCGGGAAAGATCGACCGCCTCCACCGCGCGCAAGGTCTTGACGCGGGCGCCAAAACGCTCGGCCTGCTTCTGCATGCGCGTCATTAGCTCGCAGCCGTCGATGCCTTCGGGAAATCCCGGATAATTCTCCACCATGCTGGTGGAAGTAATCAGCCCGCCCGGCATCAACCCGGTCAGCACCAGGGGCGAGAGATTGGAGCGCGCCGCGTAAATGGCGGCGGTCAGGCCGGCGCAGCCGGTGCCGATGATGACGACTTTTTCCATAAAGGAGGCGCAAAGTAAGGTCAATCGGCGCGCTTGGCAACCGCATTCCGGGGCTTTACGCGCTTGAGATCAAGATGACGAAGCCCAACCAGGCGCTTGAATCAGCAGCGTTGGATGTTAATATCAGCGCCAATGCGATTTCTCGAGAGTGCGATTGTTGGTGGCTTGCTGCTGACCGGCCTGGCGGTTGCGCCGCTGGCGGCCCGGCCATTAACGCGGCCGCAGCCTCTCTTGCCGCCGGCCCAAACCCAAAATGTGCCGAACGTGCCGGCGCTGGTCTTTGACGCCGAAACCAAACAATACGACGCCTCCGCCGGCGAACAATTCGCCCCCTTCACCTTCAATTTGACTAATGTTTGGACGAACGAAATAGTTATTGACAAAGTCCAGACTTCCTGCGGTTGCACCACGGTCAGCTTGCCGGACACGCCCTGGCATCTTCCGCCGCAGGGCAGCGGACAGGTCCGCGCGCAAGTCAATCTGTCGGGCAAAATGGGTTTGATAGTCAAGACCCTGACCTTTTACACCTCGGTCGGGAATCGCGTGGTCAACCTCAAAGTGAATATCCCGCTTCCGCCCGCGACGGCCGGAACCATGAGCGAGGCGGACCGGAAAGCCGCCATGCTCAAGTCCGCCGCCGACCCGCAGGCGATTTTCAAGGGCGACTGCGCCAAATGCCACGCCGCCAAAGGCCGCAACACTTTCGGCCAGACCCTTTACGCCGCCGATTGCGGCATCTGCCACGAGTCCTCCCGCCGCGACGGCAAAGTGCCTGATTTGCACGCCATGCAGCAGGCGGGCGACTTCGATTATTGGAAGACCATCATCAGCACGGGCAAGCCGCACACGATGATGCCCGCGTTCGCCGCCGCGCAAGGAGGGCCGCTGACCGAAGCGCAGATTGTTTCATTGGCGACCTATCTGAACCATACCATCTCGCACCATTTGTCCGCCCCGGTGACCAGATCCGCGAACGCGCCTCTTAACCGCGTGGCGCCGTGATGCTTAATCTTCCTGGAGTTTAATAATGCGACAAACTCTCGCAAGTCTTGGTTCAGCTTCATCGCTTTGAGATTGGACGAGATCGAAAAGAATTTCCAGGCGCTCTTCCGGCTTGAGGGAACGGTAGTATTCGGCCTCCGCCTGGTCGGCTTCCGCGAAGGAGTGAAATATGCGGGCTGTCTTTTCCACCCCTTCAGTCTATCATGGGGCGGGCTGGGCACACGGGAAATTATTCTAATCCTGAGGATTATGATTAGGATTAGGATTAAGAGGTCCATCCCCTTCCCACTCCTTCTTGCAAAGTTGCGGCGGTCTGTTATTAGTTTGTTTTGACAGGATGATGCGATTTCTCATTTTATCGCTGGCGCTGGTCCTCGGCGCGGTGCGACCGGCCTTGGCGTTGCCACGGCTGGAGGCGGTGCATGTGACCCTTGATTATGTGGCTAAAAAGGCGGAGTTGCGCGCCCATAAGCCCTTCCATTCCCCCCGCGCCGATTTGCCCGATTTTTTGAGCAAGCTGACTTACGACGACTACCGCCAAATCCGCTTTCGTGAAGATAAGTCGCTCTGGCGACAAGAAGGGTTGCCCTATCGGGTGGAGTTCTTCCACCTGGGCTATCTTTACCAGGAACCGGTGCATCTGAACGAGTTCTCCTCAACGCATGTGCAGCCGGTGCGGTTCGTGCCGGATTTTTTTGATTACGGCGCCTTGCACCTGCCCTCGGAAATCCCGGCCAACACCGGGTATGCCGGTTTTCGGGTCAATTTAAGGTGGAACTCGGCTTATCCGTCGGAAAAGTGGGACGAATTGGGGGCTTTCCAGGGGGCGAGTTATTTCCGCCTGCTGGGACAGGGGCAGGTTTATGGGATGTCGGCCCGAGGCCTGGCGCTGGATTGCGGGGAATCGGGGCGGCCGGAGGAATTTCCGATTTTCACCGATTGGTGGCTGGGCAAGCCGCAGCCGGACGACAACGTGTTGCTGCTCTATGCGATTCTGGACAGCGTCAGTTGCGTTGGGGCCTACGAGTTTTTCATCACGCCGGGCGCGACGACTCAGGCGGCGGTGGAGGCGGTGGTGTATTTTCGTGAGACGAATAACATCCTGGCCGCCGACCCCCAACGCAAGCCGCTGGCCACCATTGGTTTCGCGCCCTTGACCAGCATGTTCTGGTACGGGGAGAATTCGGAGCGCAAGTTCGACGATTACCGGCCGGAAGTCCATGACAGCGACGGCCTGCTGATGCAATTGGAAGGCGGGGAAAAAGTGTGGCGGCCGCTGGTCAACGGAACGGCGTTGCGACACCAGACTTTTCCGGCCAACAACATCCGGGGATTCGGTTTGCTGCAACGCGACCGCAAGTTCGACAATTACCAGGACCTCTTTCATTCCTATCAGAGCGCACCCAGCGTGTGGGTTGAGCCTAAGGACAACTGGGGCGAGGGCCAGGTCCACGTGGTCGAGTTAAGCACGCAGTATGAAGGCATGGACAATGTGGTGGCTTTTTGGAGTCCGGCCAACAAACCCGCGCCCTTGCAACCTTTGAAGTTCAGCTACACGCTCTATTGGACGCGCGAGAGCGACATCACGCTCTCTTCCAACGTCGTGGTGGCCACGCGGGTGGGGTTGGATGCGCGCGACCAGCGGCAGCGCCAGTTTGCCATTGATTTCGACCTGCCCATGCTCAAAGGAGAGGATGAACCGCCGCAGGCGCTGACCAGTTGCAGCAGCAACGGCGCCATTTCGCTGGTGCAGGTGTTCCGCAACACCACGGACAAGACGTGGAGGGTTTTCCTGAACATGCTGCCCAAGTCCGGGCAGAACGCGCCAGTCGATCTGAAATGCACGCTCAAAAGGAGCGACGGCTTGACCAGCGAGACTTGGAACTATCGGTGGAGTCCGCCATGAGCGCCACCGCCCCTGGCGCCGCTCCGGGAAGGCTGGCGGGGCGGCCGCTTGAGGATTGGAACGCGGCCTACTCGAAGGTGGAGAGCTATTTCCACGCCTTGCGCGTGCGCAATAAGCTGTTGCTGGGCCAGTTGGTGGCCCTGGTGCTGGAGCGGGCCATGCAGCGGTCCGCCCGTGAAACGGAGCGCTCGGCCACGGAGTTGGCGGTGGAGGAGATGGACCGCCTGGTGAACGATTGGTTCGCCCAGGTTTTGCAGGCCCCTCCCGCCGGGGCGGAGATGCTTTCGACCCGCGGGCGCATGGCCCTGTTGCTGGCCGATATGCCGGGGCAATGGCAAGACCAGTTTCTGCGTCCGGGGCCGTGGCCGGAGGAATTCGCGCTCAAAATGCGCGAGGCTTATCTGCGGGCTGGCCCGGACTTTCAATTGGCCAAAATGGACCCGCGTCCCCTGGACCTGGGGCCTATCACGACCCTGACGCAATTGAGCCGCCTGCCCTATTTCAAAATGGCGGCGAGCTGGGTTCTTTTCGGCCTGCTGCTCATCCTGCTGTTCTATGTCACCCACCACTGAACCATGACCCCCGCTCCGCCGACTGCCGGTTCCGTGGCGGGCCAGGAATTGCCGCCAGAGGCGGCGCTGATGCCGCGCTTGCGCCGCGGCTGGCGCGTGTTCATTTTCTATTCCTCAGCGGTGCTGTTGACTGGATTGGTTTCGTGGCTTTTCGCCGATTTATTGGGGCGGACGGGATGGTCGCTTTCGAGTCTGATTCTGCTGTGCCTGTTCACGGTGCTGTTTCTGCTGATTGCGGTGGGATGCATGCACGGGGTTTTCGGTTTTGTGCTGCGGCTGACCAGGGACCGGCGCATCACCCGGCTGAAGGACTACCGGGGCCTGGACATCCAAGGCGTCAGCACGGCGCTGGTTTTTCCCGTTTACAATGAAGTCGTTCCGCGCGTCTGCGAGGGGCTGCGCGCGACTTACCAGTCGTTGCAAGAAACCGGCCTGCTGGAGCGGTTCGATTTCTACATCCTGAGCGATTCCTCCAACCCGGACAAATGGGTCGAGGAGGAGAAGCGGTGGTTTGAGTTGGTCCACGATCTGAACGCGCTGGGGCGGATTTATTATCGCCGCCGCGTGGTCAACGAAGGGAAAAAGAGCGGCAACATCCGGGATTTTTTGAGCACCTGGGGCAAACGCTACCGCTATTTCATTGTCCTGGACGCCGACAGCGTCATGCGCGGCGAAACACTGGTGGACATGGTCAAGCTGATGGAGGCGCATCCGAGCGTGGGATTGATACAAACGGTGCCGGCGCTGGTCAACGCGGCCTCGTTGTTCGGGCGCATGCAACAATTCGCCAATCGCCTCTACGCGCCGATCTTTATCACCGGATTGAACTTCTGGGCGCAGGCTTTCGGCAATTATTGGGGACACAACGCCATCATCCGCACCGAGCCGTTCATGCAGCATTGCGATTTGCCGCAACTGCCCGGCGTCAAGCCCTTCGGGGGCCAGATACTGAGCCACGATTTCGTGGAGGCGGCGCTGTTGCTCAAGGCCCATTGGGAGGTTTGGCTGGCTTACGATTTGGAGGGCAGCTATGAAGAAGCGCCGCAAACGATGATCGAGAACGCGCGGCGCGACCGCCGTTGGTGCCAGGGCAACATGCAGCACGGCATGGTGATGTGGGCGCGGGGCTTGCGCGGGATCAGCCGGTTGCACCTGGGCCTGGGCATACTGGGCTACGTGGCCAGTCCGCTGTGGCTGTTCTTTTTGCTGACTTTCAACTGGACGCTCTGGTACGAGGCGCACACCGGCTTGTCCAGAATCACGGTGCGGCCACTGACGCCCTTCCTCAAAGTCAACGCCACCCAGCACGCCTTGCTTATTTTCTTGATCTGCATGGCCACGCTTTTTCTGCCGAAGGCTTTGGCTTTGGTCGATTTGGCGCGGGACAAGCGGCGGCGGGAGGCGTTTGGCGGCATGGCCCACGCGACCTTGGGCGCTATTGCGGAAACGGCCTTTTCCACCGTCCATGCTCCGTTGCAAATGCTGTGGCACTCGCAATTCGTGGCGGCGGCGCTTTTGCTGATGGGGGTCCACTGGGGACCGCAGCAGCGCGCCGCCAGCGGCATCTCGTGGCCGGAAGCCACGCGGCGACATTGGGTGCATACGGCCATCGGCTTCATTTGGGGCGCCATGATATGGAGCCTGGACCACCCGGCCTTCTGGTGGTTTGCGCCCGTGGTGTCGGGGATGGTTCTGAGCATTCCCCTAAGCGTGCTCACCAGCCGGGCCAGTCTGGGGGAAAAGGCGCGGCGCCTGGGGCTTTTTGTGACGCCGGAAGAAACGGGGCCGCCGCCTGAATTGGCGTCTTTGCGCGCGCGCATGGCGGCGTTGGAGGAGTTGGGTCAATCCGAGCCGCGGGCGGCGGATTCCGGTCTGGCGGACGCGGTCTTGGACCCGTACGTCAACGCCATTCACGTTTCGTTGTTGCGCGAGAGGCGGCAAAACCCGGCTTACGCCCAGGCCTTGGCCAAGCTGGGCGTGGGCAAGCCGGAAGTCCGGTCCTTATGCGAGAAGTTGCTGGCCGAAGGGCCGGAACATTTGCAGCCAGCGGAGAAGATGCTCATTTTGAGCGACGCCGAGGTGCTGCCCTGGTTGCATCGCCAGGCCTGGCTGCGCCCCAGCGGGACCCTGGCCCGCTGGTGGCAGGAGCAAATCCGCCCCTACGCGCGGTAAGCCCGTTTAAAGACAGACCAGGGAAATGGCTTTGGGCAGGCGGACTACCACCGTGCCGGCCATTTTGTCGTGCCAGCCCTGTTTGTCACGATCCCAACCAATCCAGAAGAAACCAAGAAAGAATACCAGGGCCGAAAAAAGCGCCGCCAGGCTGCGCACGAAGGCGGTCAGAAAGTTCAACGGCTGCCCGTCCTCGCGCACCACTTGCAAATTGAGGACGATTCCCCCCACCGTTGTTCCCTTCCATGCCCACAGCCCGGCGAAATAGGCAATCGGCACCAGAATGAAAAATGGGCCGACCAAGGCCGAGGACAGGCTGATCAGGACCATGTCAAGAAAACCGGCCCCCATTCTTTCCCAGAATCCCGCTCTCGGATAGGCCAGCGCCTGCGGCGGGGTCAGCGGTGGCGTCAATAAGGTGGACGGGGCTGGCGGCGGCGGGGCGGAGGGAGCGGTTGGAGCAGTGCAGTTAGAACGCAGCGCCACGCAGATGGCGGTTACGCCCGCCCCCATCGCCCAACAGCCGAAAACGCAAAACGCCAGCAGTCCAATGACCGGCACCATATACAAGAGCGTCACCAAAACGGCGCCAATGAGCAACGCGGCCAACGGCAGCAAACCTGTGCTCAATCCAATGGCGCGCCCGATTTTGCTCCCGACAACCTCCAACACTGCGGTTTTGCCGACCAAAAGAGTCAAGAAAGCCGCCACCAAGAGAAAGGGAACGATCACGATGCCGATGATCGTGAACGGCAATGTCACGCAGAGGATCGGCACCGCTAATTTCGCCAGGACCCCCACGGCGAAGGTCGTGGCGGGACGGGCCGAAACCTGGGCGGCGCAAGATTGCACCGGTTGCGGGAACAAAATGGCGATCAGCAAGTAAAGTATAAAAAAGAAGCCTGTGATCCACCACATCCAGCCCAGGCCCGGCGCCAGCGGCCGCAGTTCCATGACACACTTGGAAACCCAATCCCTCAGCCAGCGCAGGCGCAGAAATTTGGCCGGCCCCATCCCGCCACCCACTTCCACCACTTGGCCGCCGACCTTTCCGCCGTCGGCCAGGTGACTGCTGCCTCCGACAGCGACCAAATCTCCGCCAATCTTTGCCTTGGGACCGATCTGCACGTCACCCATGATGGCCACGACATCGCCTTTGACATGGTCATCGACCACCACGTCGCCGCCAATCACGACCACGTCTCCGTTGACCGCGCCATGGAGTTTGGCGGAGCCGCCGATGACGACCACCTCTCGGGCGGAATCTTCCGCCTTCAGTTCCACGTCTTTGCCGATGGAAACCCACTCTTCGTGGTGGACGCCGGGTTTGTTGGTATCGGGGGCCTCGGGCGTCTGGGCCAGACTGGCGGATGGACAAAGCATCGCCCAGCCCAGCGCCGTGAGCGCGCACAGGCGCATGGTAGTTACAGTTTTCATATTGGAGTCCTTCCCGGTCTCGCCAGCGCGAGGCGGACAAAAATGGCGCCAAGGCCGGCGCAGGTGGCGCACGCCACCGCCACCGCTGCCAGGCAGGCCAGCATGAATCCCTTGCCCAGGTATTCCACCGCCAGCGCCATGGCTCCCGCCACGGCGCTCAAAAAGTTCCAGAGGCATTCCACGCCCGCAGCCGCCGGCGCGAAGCGGCGGGAGGCGGCGGCCAGAACGCCCGGCTCAACCGCCCGCCATCCCAGCACAGCCGCAAGGACCGCCGCAAGGGCAAAGACGATGAACGCGGTTCGCACGGAAACGGGCCATTGGTTCCACGACCGCTTATGCCAGGGCGCGGGCCGTTCCACCGCCTTCATTGTTCGCGTCAATAGACCGGGGGGCGCGGCCAAATCCGGGAGTCCCTGCAATTCTCTGCTGATTTCCTGCTCCAGTTCCTGGTCCAGATCAGAATTCATGCGACCGGCCTCCAATCATCCTGCAACCGCGGTTGCAGCTTCTTGCGCAACGCCGCCCGCGCGCGGGAAATATCGGTCTTCACCTTGCCGAGGGAGACGCCGAGACGGGTCGCGATCTCATCGTATTTCATGCCTTCCATGTGATAGAGGACCAGCGGCGCGCGTTGAGCGGGCGGCAGTTGGCGCAGGGCGTGTTCCACCAGGCGGCGGCGCTCGGCCACGGCCAATTCTTCTTCCACGTTGTCGGGCGCGGCGTACTCGATTTCGTCCGCTTCGCCAGACGCGTGGCGGTGGCGCAGTTCGGAAAAGAAGCTCCAGCGCGCACGGTAGCGGGAGAGATGATTCAAACTGAGGTTGATGGCAACCGTCTTGAGCCAGCCTCCCGCGCACGGGTTGTCCGCCAGTTGGGCAAAACGCTCGAAGGCCCGCATAAAAACCTGCTGCGAGATGTCCTCGGCTTCGGCGCGGTTGGCCACCAAGCGCATGGCGGTGCTAAAAACCATATTTTGGTAGTTTCGCAGGAACACTTCGAATTGTTGTGCGTCTGTCATGGCCGGTCATCGACCGTCGGAAAGGCATCCTAGGTCCGGCGCGCCGCCCGATACAAAACTGTTTCGCCTGCTTCGTCAATAAGATCATCCATTTTCTGTTTGATTGCATAACCCGGTATGGTGAAGAATTGTTTCAAATAGTTGGCTTGTGAAACTTGGCATCATCAACAGCGCTTTCCAGAGCCGGCTTGGACGGTATCGCCTGCCAGACCAACTCCTGGCATTCCTGCAAGCCATCTGATAATGCCGAGCGTTATGCTTTATGGGTGATTCCAGCTTGCCGGTGACGGGCATTCCGCAAGGCGGTCTGGAAGGCAACCAAGGTAACCGGGCTGACATGATGTTCAATGCCCTCCGCGTCCATCTCCGCCACGCTTTTCGGAATGCCAAGCGATTGCAGGAAGGCCAACACCGTCTGGTGCCGTTGCTTGCTCTCCTCAGCCAGTTTGCGGCCGATATCGGTCAGGAAGATTGCCCGATACGGCTGGGTGTTTACATACCCCAACCGTTGCAGGCGCGCCAGCGTACGGTTCACGGTAACATGGGTTACGCCCAACTGGCGCGCCAAATCCGTCACCCGCGCTTCGCCCTGGGATGCCGACAGGTCGGCGATGGCTTCGACGTAATCCTGGGCGGTTGCATGCGCGCGGTCGTTGCGGGAACGGCGGAATTTCTCCGCCGATGGTTCCGGCGTGGTCACAGGCGTTTTTGCTTTGGAGCGCGGCATGGTTTTTAAAATAAAGCAGACGCGAGTGTTTTAGTCGAGGTTTAACGACGCAGCCAATGCCAAACTCCTTGTTGACGGCCCGAATTTACGATGTAACCTATGCTACATAATGTTGCATACGATAAAACATTTAGTCATGGCTGCAACAGTTTGCGCCGCGGCGTTCGACGCCAACGCGCAGGAAACAAATGGCGTTCCGCCAGACAAGAGCGGCTATAACCTGTTTAATCCGACGCCGGAACAATACCTGCGCGAATTGAGCGCCGACCGGCCCGACAAAACGGATTGCCCCTTCACAGTGGACGCAGGCCACTTCCAGCTTGAAATGGATTATGCGAACCTCACCTGCGACGCGCCCACTGCGGCGCACGGCAACCGGAAGTCCGAGCACTATCAGCTTGCCCCGATGAATGTCAAAGTCGGGGTGCTCAACAACGTGGATTTTCAACTGGTGCTCCAACCCTGGCAATGGCAACGCATCGAGGATAAAAGCGCAGGCGCCATCGAAAACAATTCAGGGTTCGGCGACGTCACTCCGCGCGTCAAGGTGAACCTGGTGGGCAATGACGGCGGTTTCTTCGCGCTGGCACTCATCCCGTTCGTGAAATTTCCCGCCGCGCAGGACAATCTCGGCAACGCTGCCTACGAAGGCGGCGTGGGTATTCCATACGCTTTTGACGTGCCACATTGGGATGTGGGTTTTCAAACCACGGTCAGTGTCAACCGCGATGCTCTCGGCGGTGGATATCATGCTGAAATTGCCAATTCCGTCAGCATCGGCCACGCGGTCATCGGCAATCTGGAATATCACGTGGAATTTTTCGGCAGCGTCAGCACGGAGCGAAACTCCGACTGGGTCGGCACGTTCGACACCTGGCTCACCTACCCACTTAATAAGAATGTGGTTCTCGACGGCGGCGTTTACATCGGCGTGACAAAGGCGGCGGATGATTGGCATCCCTGGGTGGGAATGACTTGGCGTTTTTAAATTATCGTTTTATGAACCTGAATCCAAATGAATCCATGAAACCACTCTCCGAGGAAACGAATCCGCCTGCGGCCTCCGCTGCGGTTTCAAGCCCCGGAGCCATGTCGCTGGAAGGAATTCACAGCAGCGTAAAAGTGCCCCATCATAAAGCCGGCTTCTGGAATCAAATGGTGGCCTACTTTGGCCCGGCGATATTGGTCAGCGTGGCCTACATGGATCCGGGCAACTGGGGAACCGATCTTCAGGGTGGCGCCCAGTTCAAATACGGACTGCTTTGGGTCGTCGGCCTGGCCAGTCTGATGGCAATCTTCCTGCAAATTATCGCCGCGCGGGTCGGTATAGCAACCGGGCGCGACCTGGCTCAGTGCTGCTATGATTGGTATCCCAAGTGGACGCGCGTGCCGAACTGGCTCATGGCGGAACTTGCGATCATCGCGTGCGATTTGGCCGAAGTCCTGGGTGGCGCGGTGGCGCTGCTCATGTTGTTTCATATCCCCATTTTCTGGGGGGTCATCATCACGGGCGTGGACGTGCTGCTGTTGCTGGCGATGCAGCGGTTCGGAATGCGGACCATTGAAGTCATCGTGCTGCTGCTGGTGGCGACCATCGGTGTTTGCTACTACATCGAAATTTTCGTCCTGCCGCAGATGCAGCCGAGCTTTCTGGAAATGGGCCGGGCGATGATCGCGCCCAGTTTGACTTCCGCGACCATGATTTATGTGGCCATCGGGATCATCGGCGCGACGGTCATGCCGCACGTGCTGTATCTGCACCCCGCGTTGGTGCAGAGCCGTAAATTCCAGAAGGACGACGATTCTATCCGAAAGGCGATCCGCTTCAACACCCTTGACGTCATTGCCAACCTGTCGGTTGCTTTTCTGATCAACGCCGCCATCCTGGTGCTGGCCGCGATTGTCTTTTACGGCAAAACCAGCGTCACCGTCGCCGGCGGACAGGTGGTCCAGTTCAACGGGTCAACGGACTGGATTCAAGCGGCCTACCTGACTTTGGCGCCGCTGCTGGGCAAGGCTGCTGCGGGCACGCTTTTCGCCGTCGCCCTGCTGGCCAGCGGGCAAAGCGCCACCATTGTCGGCACGCTGGCCGGCCAAGTCGTCATGGAGGGCTTTATGCGCTGGAGAATCAGGCCGTGGTTGCGGCGGCTGATCACACGCTCCCTGGCCATTATCCCCACGGCTATCTATATTGCCGTCCGCGGGGCCAATAATATCACCGATCTGATCGTCCTGAGCCAAGTGGTGCTGGCGCTCCAGCTTCCGTTTGCGATGTTCCCCCTGCTGCACTTCGCCAGTTCCCGCAAGCGGATGGGAAAATGGCGGCTGGGCTGGTTTCTGCTCATCACCGGGTGGGGTTCGGCGTTGCTGATCACGGCCTTCGACTTTTACGGTCTGCCTGATGCCGTGAAACAGGCTTGGCAGGTTATCAAGGGCGGATGAATCCCAGATCCGGTGCGCCGCCCGATGCAAAGCTGTTTCGCTTGCTTCGTCAATAAGATCATCCATTTTCTGTTTGATTGCATAACCCGGTATGGTGAAGAATTGTTTCAGATGGTTGGCTTGTGAAACTTGGCATCATCAACAGCGCTTTCCAGCAGGCCGGCGTCGATACGGCGTCGGGTTTGGCCCACATTGCCCGCATCGGCTTCGATTGCGTCGATATTTTTACCGAGGCGGACGCCCTGCCCAAGAGCGAAATGCGGCTCGTCAGCCGCGTCACGGCCCGGCTGGGCCTGCCGATTATTTCACTGCCGGTGGTGGCGGTGGGGTTGATCGATTTCAACCGGCCGGTGCGCGAGTTCCACCTGGCCCGCTGCTGCCAATATGTCGATCTGGCCCGGACCTGGGGCGCAAAGAATATCCTGGTCGTCCTTGGGGAGTATATGTGGCAGCGCGAAGTCATCCCGCCGCAGGCGCAGTGGGATTGGGGCCTGGAAAGCTGCCGCCGCCTGGGCGATTACGCGGACAAACGCGGCATCGACATTGCGCTCGAATTGGAGCCGTTCCGCCTCAGCTTGTTGAACAGCGTCGCCTCGATGGTCCGTTTCGTGGACGAATGCGGCCACCCCCGCGTGCGGGCCAACATTGACATCAGCCACCTGGTTCTCTCCGACACCAGCCCGGCCGAGCTGAAAAAGCTCAAGGGCAAGGCCATCCACGTGCATTTGAGCGATTGCGACGGCAAGGTTCACGGCGATTTGCCGCCGGGCCGCGGCGTGGTCAAATTTGCGCCCTATCTGCAAGCCATCAAAGAACTGGAAATTGACGGCGTCGTCTCCATCGAGTTGGAATACGCGCCCGATCCGTCCAAGATCGTCGCCTGGGTGGAAGAGGCGTATCGTGAGACGGCCAGGCTGATGAAGTTGGCGGGGATGCGAAGAAAAGGCTGAAGGCTGAATTATGACACGAGAGCAAGTAGTTGACCTTTATTTTATGGAGGCGCGCGCCAAGTTGATTGATTTGGCGGCTTTCCTGGACCGGGTGGACCGCGCGCCCGGAACGGATGATTTTCGCATGGCGGCCTTTCGTCAGGCTCTCCGCGAACTGCCTGACGGCGCGCCGGACAGGGCCAAGCGCGTCTTGCTTGGTTTTAGCGATCCGACCATTGATCCGCTGCCGGCGGCCACCACCAAAGCGGCCGCCGGAGCCTGGCCGGGCGCTCAGAATTGACGGAACCCCCATGCGATACATCGAACCTCACGCGCACATGGTCAGCCGGACGACGGATGATTACCTGGCCATGGCCACCGCCGGGTGCCAAGCCATCTGCGAACCGGCTTTTTGGGCGGGATTCGACCGCAGTTCGGTGGATGGTTTTTACGATTACTTCCGGCAATTAACGGATTACGAGCCGAAACGGGCGGCCAAGTTCGGGCTGGCGCATTATTGCTGGCTCTGCCTCAATCCCAAGGAGGCCGAGGATGTCAAACTGGCGGAGGAGGTCATCGGCATCATTCCCCAGTTTCTGGATCGTCCGTCTGTCCTGGGGATTGGCGAGATTGGGTTGAACAAGAACAGCCGCAATGAACTGGCGGTCTTCGAAAAGCACGTCGATCTGGCGGTGCGGCACGGGCAATTGATCCTTATCCATACGCCGCACCTGGAAGACAAGCTCAAGGGCACGCGCCTGATTATTGACGCTTTGAAGGCCGACGGACGGGCCGACCCCGGACGAGTCATCATCGACCACGTCGAGGAACACACGATCCGCATGGTGCTGGAGGCGGGTTTCTGGGCGGGGATGACGCTCTACCCGGATTCCAAATGCACGGCGGCGCGGGCGGCGGACATGGTGGAGACGTATGGAAGCGAGCGGCTGTGGATGAACAGCGCGTGCGATTGGGGCGTGAGCGTGCCGCTGGCGGTGCCGCGGGCGGCGCTGGAGATGCGCCTGCGCGGCCACACGGACGAAGCGGTGGACGGCCTGATTTACCGGAATCCAGCGCGTTTCCTGAGTCAATCCAGCAACTTCCGGATGAAACTCTGATGAAGCGCCTGCAAGACCGAAGGTTGGGGGCATGTTAAAGCCTTTTGGGCCTCCACCGAAGCTGCGCACCTTCCTGATTCTGGGACGGGTGTCCAATCTGCCCACCGTCTGGTCCGATGTCCTGGCCGGTTGGTGTCTGGCCGGCCATGGCCGCCGGGCCGCCCTGGCCAGCGTGGCGCTGGCGGCCAGCTTCCTTTACGAGGGCGGGATGTTCTTAAACGACGCCTTTGACGCCGGGTACGATCGCCAGCACCGCCGCACCCGGCCCATTCCGTCGGGCGCGATCAGCGAAAGGGCAGTCTGGCAGTGGGGATTTGTCTGGCTGGCGCTCGGATTCGCGGCCATCGCCTGGCTGGGCTGGGCGGCCATGACGTGCGCGGCGGCCCTGGGCGCCTGTATTTTGTTGTACAACGCTGTCCATAAATGGACGCCATTATCAACTATTTTGATTGGAATGTGCCGCTTGTGCGTCTATCTTCTTGCGGCAGTAGTGGCGCGTCAAGGTGTGAGCGGGGAAGTGATCTGGAAAGGGCTGGCCTTGGGGGCTTATATCGCGGGGTTGAGCTGTCTGGCGCGCCAGGAGAACAGCCGGGGGCCGATTCAGTTCTGGCCCTGCCTGCTGCTGGCGGCGCCGGTGGTGTTTGCCGGGTTGATTGACGACGGCTCCTCGTGGTTGCCGGCGCTGATCTATTCGCTGGTATTGGCGGCGTGGTCGTCATGGGCGTTGAGTTGGAGTCTTGGGCAGAAGGAGCCGAATGCTGGTTACACGGTGTCGCGGCTCTTGGCGGGGGTGGTTTTGGTGGACGTGCTGGCGGTGGCCAGCAGCAGCGAGCCGTGGCTCGGCTGCTTCGCCGCATGGTTTGCGCTGGCGCTGTTGCTCCAGCGGTTTATTCCGGCAACGTAAATTAATTGACTCTGGCACTCGCGTAATGGTATTATTGGAGTATATTAAACGCAGAATATGGGAAACTTATAGTAAGAAAGTATGAAAGCAAAAAAATGGAGCAGAAAGAAGATCGTGGACGAGTTTACCGGCGCCCTTAAGGCGGACGGAACTCCGATGTCGCGCCAGCAGGTCCACATGCTGCGCAAAAAAGCGCGTGGCTTGTGTTTGACGTGCGGAGCGCCGGCCATCGGCGTCTATTGTCTCAAACACACCATCGCCGCGCGCGAAAGGATGCGCCGGAAACTCAAGTACCGCCGGCGCTTGCGCAACTCGGCCAGTTACGTCCTGGAGAAGGAAATTCGCGCCAAGCGCCGCAATAGCCGCGCCGGTGCGGCCCGCGGGACGCGTTCCAAGGGGCGCATGAACGTCAAGGCCGCTTAACCAGCGACACCGCGAAAGCCTCCTGTGGAGTAGGGATTGGGATTGGGCTGAAGCGGTGGCGTGGCAGCGGGCGATGGCGCCGGCGTTTGGCCTGCGAATGCAGGCCACGCGCAGGCGGCAGAGGTGCGTTGGCGGCTTGTATTGCCGCCGCCACCTCTGGGCATCGGTGTGTTTTGGGATTCGTTCCGGAAGATCTGATTGAGGCGCCAAATGTTCGCGCCGCAGGGTGGCGTTTCGATGCTTGCGCACCTGCCTTGATTATCCCCGAAGCATGAAGGCTTTACCCGGCCACAGTGCGGTCGGCGGACGAAGTGCGCGACCAAGCCACGTTTAGTTCGAGACAAAGATCTCGTTATGCGGCATGCCGAATAAGGAGGTGCTGTGAACCTTCTTGTAACCTACTGTCTTGAGGAATTCCTCCGGCGAAGCCTCCGCCGCCTCCACGCATAAGACCTTGGGTCTGAACCTTGTCCAGTCATTGCTTTTCAAAATGCGCAAATCCATTCCTTCCGCGTCCAGCGTGCAGAAATCGACTTCCCTGTTCAGGTATTTCGTAAAGACCTCAGTTAATGTTATGACTTTGACCTCGATCTTCTTGTTCAGCTTGTAGCCCTTCTGCATCAGTTCCTTCGCCCGGTTCTCGTCAAAAGTCGCCAGGATTCCAGGAACCAGATCGTAGAACATCAGGCTGCCATTTTCATCCGAAACCCCCACGTTGAGATTGCAGTCTCCTGATCTCTGTTCCACAAAACGCTGGTAACGGGCGGGATCCGGCTCAATGCTGCAACCTCTCCAGCCCCGGTCGTAGAATCGTTTGGTATTGCTCAAATGGACGGGGTCAAAAGCTCCGATGTCAAGGTAGGTTCCGTTCTTCTTCTTTCCCAAAATGGAATCAATAACGACATCTTCATAACATTGCGAGTAGGAGTGCCTGATCTTGATCTTCCAGAATTTCCCCAGCCAGGGATCCAGGACAAATTTTCCAGAGTAAAGCAAGGTTCGCAGCAGGCCGTGAGTCTTTAACTTGTCTCTGAATTGGCGTAATTCTACTTTCATGCGCTTTTTTCCATCAAACTTGGGAGAAACCGTAGCAGGGGGCCGGGGACAAAGTCAACAGCCAAGCCCTTGCCCAGAATTATGTTGGAGCGCCGCGCCGGAGCGGGGTATGATGCGGTCTGACGATGCGGCGTGAAACGGATTTTATTCTCGAACTAGCCGCCTGGCCCGCAATGCTCCTGGAAGAAAATGGCCGGATTTGCCGGGTGAACCAGGCAGCGCGCCAAGTCTTTGACCTGCCCAGCCCGTTGCAAGCCGCGTCCCTCGCCACGCTCTGGGATGATCAAGCCGCCTCTCCGCCGGAACAGTTTCTGCGCGAACAAATCATCGCCGGCACGGCCCGTTTGAAATTGCGCCTGGCCGGAGGCGCCAAGGCCCACTTTGTCGCCCACGCCACGGCCGTGGCGCGGGACGGACATCCTTACGTGATGCTGCAATTGTTCAAGGATTCCGGCGCGGCTTTTCCGGAATTGAGCTGCCTGGCGCCTGCCAAAGAGCCGCCGCCGATTCCCGCTGCGACCGCCGAAATAAGCAAACCTCTTCCAACGGAGGCGCCTGTCGAAGCGCCGGCCGCAGCCGCGAAAGAAGACGACGATTTCCTGCTGCAAAGCGCGGAATGGCCCGTTTTGCTGGTCCGAAAAGACGGAAAAGTGCTCCGCGTCAACCGCGCGGCCGTGCGCGCTTTCGGCGCCAGGATCGAGAAGGAGGACGGAACCCTGGCCTCGATTTGGTCGTCGCGCAACCGGGGATCGGCCGTGCATTTCCTCACGTTGCCTCCGCCTGGGGCGCCGCTTCCTCTGACCTTCAATCTCAAGAGCGGCTTGCCGGGGGCCTTTCTGGCGCAAATGTGTCTGACGGCCAGCGAGGACATCTGCCTGCTCCAGTTGCTCAAGGAAATTCCGCCCGAGGCTGAACCGGCGGCCGCGCCCAAATCGGCGGACGCGCCCGTGCCAGGGATGGCGGCGGCCGAAGACAGCCTGGCGCACAAGCAAAAGCTGGATTGCGCCTTGCAACTGGCGCGCTCGGTCGCGCTGGATTTCAACAACGCGCTGACCAGCATACTGGGGCATGCCTCCTTGCTCTTGAGCAAAGCCGAGGCGGGCCATCCGTGGCGCAATTCGCTGGGCGAGATTGAAAAATCGGCGGCCAAGGCGGCGGAAATTGCCAACGACCTGGCCGCCTTCAGCCGCCAGGAGAAGGACGCCCGCGCGCAGGCGGCCGGCAATCTGAATACGCTGCTGGAGCGGACGGTGGAGCCGTTCCAAAAATCGCTGCAAAAGCCGATCCAGATCACCTGCCAGCTTGAGCGCAAACTCTTCACCGCCAGCTTTGACGAGGCCAAGATGCAACAGGCCCTGATCAAAGTGCTGGAAAATGCCGCCGAAGCCATCCGCGGCGAGGGCAAAATCAACGTCCAGACCCGCAACATGGAACTGTCCGAGCCGACCCAAGACCGCACGGCCAAATTGACGCCGGGCAGTTACGTGTGCGTGGAGATTTCGGACACTGGCGCGGGCATAACGCCGGAGGTCATGCCGCGCATTTTTGAGCCGTTTTTCACCACCAAAGGCTCGCGCCATCGCGGCCTGGGCCTGGCCTGGCTCTACGGCATCATCACCAACCACGGCGGAGCGGTGGCCGTCTCGAGCGCGCCGGGCGCGGGCGCCGCGGTGCGGATGTACCTGCCGGCCACGCGCAAGATCGTGCGGGCGGCCCCGAGCGCGACCGGCGACTTGAACGGCACGGAGACGATCCTGTTTGTGGATGACGAAGACTTATTATTGACGATGGGGCAGATGATTCTCTCCTCCTATGGTTACACGGTGCTGACGGCCAGCAGCGGGCAAAAAGCGCTGGAGATTTTCACCCAATCGAAAAAGAAAATCGACCTGGTCGTCACCGACCTGGTCATGCCGAACATGAGCGGGCGGGAACTGACGGAGCTGATTCTGCGCGCCGCGCCCCATACGCGCATCTTGTGGTCCAGCGGCTACGCGCGCTCGGCCAGCGCCGAAGAGCAGGAGCGCTACCTGCAAAAGCCGTTCACCAGCCAGGACTTGCTGCGCAAGGTCAAACAAGTCCTGACCGAATAAGCCGGTTAAGTATTCCCCTCCATCTGCCGATAGATTCCTGAGTCGGTATATATTTTTGGCGCGGGCTGCTCTTGCAAGCGGCTTCAGGCGTGCTTTTTGCCTGAAAGCCCGCGCCTCAGGAACCTATGAGCGAATTTACAGCAGCACCCGGGAAGCCGCCAAGCCACTGCGCGGCGGAGCCGGCCGTGCTGTTGCCCGCCGATGAGGCAAGCGAGCTTAATCTCACCCGTCAAGCCCTGGCGGCCAACGAGACGCTGCTGCACCAATTCGTCCAGCACGCCCCGGCGGCGGTGGCGATGTTTGACACTGAGATGCGCTGCCTCCAGGCCAGCGACCGCTGGCTGGCCGATTACGGCCTGACGGGCCGGAACATTGCCGGCCTCTCCTGCCGCCAGATGTTCCCCGACCTGCCCGAGCGCTGGAAGGAGGCTTACCGCCACGTCCTGGACGGGGCCATCGAGCAGTGCGAACGCGACCCCATGCCGTGCCGGGACGGCTCGGTGGAATGGTTGCAGTGGGAGGCCCGGCCCTGGCACAAAGCCGGCGGCGGCGTGGGAGGCTTAATTCTGTTCACCCAGTTTATCACCGAACGCATCCACATCGAGGAGGCCTTGCGGTTGAGCCAGGACAAGTTCCGTTCCGCCATGCACAACTCGCCCATTGGCATGGCCGTGGTCGGACCGGATGGATGCTGGCTGGAGGTCAATCCCGCTCTGTGCAAGATCATCGGCTACACCCGCGGCGAATTGCTGGTGACCAACTTTCAGGCCGTTACGCATCCAGAGGACCGTCAGACCGGGACGCATTTGCTGAGCCGGATGTTGAACAGGGAGATCGAAACCTATCAGATTGAAAAACGGTACCTGCACAAAGCCGGGCACGAAGTCTGGGTGCAACTCAACGTTTCCCTGGCCTGGAATCCAGACGGTTCGCCGCGCCATTTTGTGGCGCAAATCCAGGATGTCACCGAGCGCAAACGGGCCGAGGCGCAGCGCAAGAAGCTGGAAGCGCAATTGCGTCAAGCGCAGAAGATGGAAGCCTTGGGCACCCTGGCCGGCGGCACCGCCCATGAATTCAACAATATTCTGGGCATCATCATCGGTTACACCGACCTGGCCAAAATGGAGGTTGGAGACAGCCACCGCGTCGCCCGGCACTTGCAGGAGGTCCTCCGGGCCAGTCTGCGGGCCAAGGAAATCGTCCAGCAAATCCTCACTTTTACCCGGCAGCAAAAGGACCAGCGCGAACTGATGCCGCTCCATCCCGTCGTCGCCGACGCCTTGAAAGTGATCCGCACCACCCTGCCCAATGCCGTGGAAATTCTGACCGACACGGGGCCGGGCGCCGACGCCATCCTGGGCAACCCGACCCAAATCCACCAGGTCGTCATGAACCTTTGCACCAACGCCTGGCACGCCATGAAAGCAGGCGCCGGGTTGATCCGCATCACGCAACGCTCGCTCGTCCTGGATCAGACGGCGCCGACTCTGCATCCGGCCTTGCGCGCCGGGCCTTACGTGCGCCTCTCCATCGAGGACAACGGCATGGGAATGGACGCGGCCACGCAGGCGCGGATTTTCGAGCCGTTTTTTACCACCAAAGGCCCCGGCAAAGGAACCGGGTTGGGCTTGGCCGTGGTGCATGGCATTATGCACGGGCACGATGGCGCGGTGGTGGTGCAAAGCCACCCGGGCCAGGGATCGAGTTTTCATCTTTACTTCCCGGCCGAATTAGGCGCGCCAGCCAGGACTTTGGCGGCGGCGCCGGTGGCCACGCCTGCCGGCACGGGCCAGCACATTCTCTTGGTGGATGACGAAGAGGCCTTGGCGCAAGCCACCACGATGTCCCTGACGCATTTTGGTTACCGCGTGACCGGCGTTCATTCCGCGGCGGAGGCGCTGACCATCTTTGAGCATCAACCCGGCGGGATCGATTTGGTCATCACCGATTTGACCATGCCTGGCATGAGCGGCATCGAGCTGGCCAACGCCTTGTATGAAGCCCGGCCGGATTTGCCGGTTATTTTGGCCTCCGGCTTTGGCGGCACGCGCACGGCGCATTTCGAGCATGGGCCAGGCGTGCGCGCGGTTTTGGAAAAGCCCTTCACCTGGGAGGTGCTGGCCCGCGCCGTGCATCAATTGCTCTCCGAGCACTCCCCGCGCTGAAGCGCCCCCCCGTGTCAGCGGGCCAGCCGATAGAACCGTTGACCGGCATTGGCACCCCCAATATCGGTGTATTTTAGGGAGCCACTGGTGTCGGCCGTGGCGGTGCCGACGGGAAACCAGTTGCCGGCGCTGAGGTTGGTGCAGACTTGAACTTGATAGGGCAGCAATGGGCCGCCCATGCCGGATAATTGAACGTTGCCGCCGACAAGGCCGGCGGAAAGCCATTTGGCCGCGGTGTTGTTGAGGGGCTGCCCCGCGTTATCGAAAGCCAGCAAACCGGCGTTGTCGGCCGTGGCCTTGGCGCCGGGGGCGACGGTGACCTGCAATTGGCCTCCGTTGGTCTGCACGGTTATGGCGTATTTCGCGTTGGGCGCAAGGCCCGCGATATAGTGATTGGTCACGCCGGCGGGTGCGGTGTAGTTGACGTTGGTGAAGTTGTTGCTTAACACGTTGACGGGAAATAGAACCTCCACCCCGCGCACGGCCACGCCTTCAAAGGGATTGCCGCCGCTGCTTTGCAGATAAGTCGCGGCGTCGGCGGTCAGGCCGGCATTGGCGCCTTGCAAGACGTGCAGGAAGCGGATGTTGGCCGGGTTGTTGGTGTCTTCGATGGTCAGCCGGTAATGGCACGGTTCGCCCTCGGCCACGGTGGTGACGACGTTGGAAAGGGAGTTGATGCTGACCATGCCGTTGGAGGGCAGCAACGAATGGATGAACAACTGCTGTCCGTCGGCCAGGGTTTGGGTGAGCAGGGATCCGCCGCCGTTGAGCGCGGAGACGGCCGGCGCGGCGGGCAGGCAAAGGTTGAACCGTTTGAACAAGCCGGCGGTTTGCGAGGTGGCGCGGTCGTAAATAATGATGTGATCCGGCTTGAGCCAGAGCAACGAACGGCTGGCTTGCACGATGGCCAAAGCGGCATTGGAGGGCGTCCAAAAAGAGGGCCGGTTGTAGAGGCTGGTGAGGTCGCCGCAGGTGAAGACGAAGTTGGAGCCGCCGCTGGCGAAGGTTTTCGGATCGCCGTTGTTTTCGCCGAGCATCCACTGGCTGCCGGTCTGCCAAAGCGGAGTTTCAAACCATTGCAGATTTGCCGGCGCGCCGGCGGGACAACTGTTTTGCAGCGCCAGCGTGTTGTGCAACCAACTTGCCTGGCCGAATCCGTTGGCGTCGTAACCGCTGTATTCCTTGGTCAGAAACTCGCCGTGGCGGAAGAATTGGAACATGCCGCCGTCGGCATCCTGATGGTTGATCGAGTTCCAACTGCAACGCCAATGGAGCATGGCACGGTTGGTCGTCCAGTCGCTCTGGCCAACCAGCGTGCTCTGCGAGGCATCGTAAAATAAAACGGGCAAGGCCGGACGCGGGTCGGGCGGCGGGGCCAGCGTGGCCGGATCAAGTGTCAGGAAATAGAGCACGCAAGGCTGATATTCATACGCGCCGCCCCAAGCGGTGCTGGCGCGAGTGAGCAGATTGTTGTAACCGCCTTCGGGCGCATCCAGGGCCAGCCAGCTTGTTTTGCCGGCGCGATTGGTCACGCCGGTCTGCTGATCCAACAAGGCCAGTTCCGAATACATCGCGGAAAAGTCCGGCGTCATGTAGAGGCGCAGAATGTCGCCGTAACCCATCATTTGATATTCCAGCGGCAGGTAATTCTCGATGACCACCGGATAGGGCATCAGGGCGCTCAACCAAGCGTCGCAATACCGGTCCCACATCGGCGCGCCAATGAGCTTGCAGGGCGGCCCGGAATAATTGGTGTCGTTGAAGCCCGCGGATTGCAGGGCGAGCAACTGGCTCAGAAGAAAACCAAAGGAATGGCCGTAAAGCATTCCCTCCGGCGGCATGCCGCCGTTGCAAAAGCCAAAGTTCGTGCCCAAGCCCGGCAACCCATAATCCTGCGCCACTTGCGGCCCTTCGCCGAACATCGCGTATTCCTGAAAGAGCCACGCGCCGGTGGCGATGGAAATATAGGAGCGCAACGAATTGGTTTCGGCGGAGGCGGGCAGGCTGGGATTGAGCGGCGGGTCATCGCCCGGGTCAATGGCCAGCGACATCAGCGTGAGCATCCGGGCGTGGCCAAGATAATAATTATTGGCCGCCATGCGATAAGCCGCGTTGTTGGGACACAATTGCGACGGATCGTTGACCACGTTGACAGGCGGCGCGTCACCGCCGGCAGTCGAGGCGTGCCGGCATTGCTCGGCCCAAATCAGGAAGCCGTTGCGAATAGTCAGTTTATCCGCCGCGCTCAAGACCGGCTGGCCGTTGGTGCCGATGGCGTTATAGACCCAATCCACGGCCAGCGGCATGGTTTCGAGCGTGGCATTGGCGCGATTGTAAGTGGCGAACAACGGGTCGCGGAAAGGCGCCCCCGCCAGCGTGCCTTGGGCCACCTGGGTCATGGCCACGCGGATCAGGTCGGCGGCCCGTTGCGCGTAAAGCGGGCGCTTCGTGGTATCGGGATGAATCAGGGAAAAAAGCGCGAAAACGAAAGCGTCCTCCTCGGTGATCAAACCGGTGTAACCCTGAGTATCGCCGAAGTCCGGCCAATTGGCATTTTGCACGCCACCGGGAAAGAACTGCGTGTCGTAATCGTTCATGCTGTTGGTGAGCAGCGTCAGCACCGCCTGGTAAACCGGGTTGGTTGGCGTGGCCCAACTTTGCAGGCGCGGCAAATCGTTGGTGGTAATCCAGAGACGCGGGTGGCTGGCGACGGGAAATGGAATCTGTGGCGCGGCCACGACAGATTGCCCCGCAAAAAGCCATAGCGACGAGTAAATTGCCACGAAAACAAAGCCAACTTTGGCATAGCTCATCCTCATGGAATTATTCCCAGCTAATTTCGGGCCAAGCCCGGGTGTTGGCAGGACCCAGGCAAAGATATTTGAACTTTTTCGATAGGGCCGGCGCTGCCGCGCCGCCCAAAAATCCGAGAGATATTTCGATCGGATTTTGAACTTAAGAATTTAATGGGATTCAAGGAATGAAGCTCCAGAAGGCAAAGTGAATTTATGTCGTAAACCATATGTGATGAAGGAAAGGGGTGCGAACCGGAGAGATAGGTGACAAACAAACCGTCGCCAAGGGGTCAGTCCTAGAATTATGACAGTTTGTGGTTGACCTGGGCGGGGGAAACGGTTTAGGGTGAGGACACTGTATGGCAAGACCGCTTCGAGTTGAGTTCGCGGGCGCCCTGTACCATGTCATGGCGCGGGGCAACCGGCGCCAGGTCATCTTTCGCGATGACGGGGATTATCGCCGTTTTCTGGAAACCCTGGGCGAAGCTTGCCGCAAAACCGGCTGGCGCATTCACGCCTACGTTCTGATGGCCAATCACTATCATTTGCTCCTGGAAACGCCGGAGCCTAATCTGGTGGCGGGCATGAAATGGCTGCAAGGCGCCTACACGCAGCGCCATAATTACCGCCATCAAACGTGCGGCCATCTTTTTCAAGGGCGTTACAAGGCGGCACCGGTGCAAGGGATTGGCTATTTTGGCGTGGTCAGCACGTACATCCATTTGAACCCGGCGCGGGCGGGATTGATCGAAATAGGCAAAGAGCCGTTGAAGAAATATCGCTGGAGCAGTTATCCGTGGTATTTGACCCGGGCGGGCAAGGGGCCGGACTGGCTGTGCCGGCAGCGGGTGATGGAGGAATTGGGACTGGGCCCATCGGCCCTCAAAGGTTACGAGGCGCACATGGAAGGGCGGACGTTGGAGCTGGGGATCAAGGCAGGGCGGATGGAGCTGGAGGCAGAATGGAAGGAACTACGGCGGGGATGGTATGTAGGCGGGGAAGGATTTGCGGAGAAGTTGCGCCAAGGCTTGGAGCGGGCGGTTGGGGGCCGTCGGCGGGAATCGCACAGCGGTCCGGCGCGCCGGGCGCACGACGAGGGGGCGGCGGAGAAGATCTTGCAACAAGGCATGAAGCTCTTGGGGATCAAAGCGGCCGAGGCCATGCCCAAGTCGGCCCGGGAGAAGGTGGCGTTGGCGTGGTGGCTGCGGGAGCGCACGACGGTGCCGCTGCGGTGGGTGAGCCAGCGGTTGGCGATGGGGCACTACAGCCGGGTGAGCCAGGCGGTAAGCCGGATGGCTCGCAGACCGGGCCGGAAGCTGGAGAAACTGAAAGAAATGCTGATGCAATCAGACACGTGAGATGGCATGAAAAATGAAAACTGTCATAATTCTAGGACCGACCCCATGGCCACGCGACTGTCATAATTCTAGGACCGACCCCATGGCCACGACGGCTCTTACCCCGCAAGGACAGCCAGACAGGAATATCGACATGATGACGCTAGAAAATAGCTGGCCATCCTCCAGATTGCAGACGACGGAGGGAAGAAACTGGCATCATTCGGATTGCCGCGAAGTTGCTTACACATACACCTACAAATTGTTTAACCAAATGGTAACTTTAGGAAATCTCAAATAATATGAAGACCATCTGCCTGATTACCGCATTGGCCGCAACGCTTTGTGCCCAAGCGCAAGAAATCCATCAATGGAAGGCGGCTTTCAACGTTAGCGACGACTCCGGAAGCCCCGTGAGTGGAGCGAACGTTTCCGTCTTTTACGACGTCGCGCCTCGCGACGTTTCGACCGATTCGGGCAAAATTACAGGTCTAACAGATGCTAATGGAGCATTTGCTGCGTCGAGGACAGACAAAACGGTTCGACTACGCTTTCTGGTGCAGAAGGCGGGTTATTATTCAACAGACATCTTCGACGATTTCCACGGACGATTTACACCGGAACATTTGAATCGCGACTTGACCATCATGCTAAAAAAAATCGCAAATCCAGTTGCAATGTACGCAAAGTCGGTAAATTTAGGGATGCCTGTATTCGACAAGCTGGTCGGCTTTGATTTGACGGCCGGTGATTGGATTGCGCCTTACGGAAAAGGAGCCATCGCGGACATCATCTTTACAGGGCATTTAGATAAGCGAACCGAATTTGATGCGGACTACAAATTGGTCATAAGTTTTCCAAACACCGGTGATGGCATTCAGGAATTCTATGTGCCGGACGCGGAAAAAGGAAGCGACCTGCGCTCGCCACACGAAGCACCTCCAGAGGGTTACCAACCTCAATGGGTGCAAACCGACAACCGGAAACCAGGCCAGCTACCCGAAACCAACCAAGACCCAAATCGGAATTACTTCCTTCGGATTCACACTATTTTGAATCCGGATGGCCGCGTCAAAAGTGCCCTTTACGGAAAGATTTACGGCGACTTCATGCAGTTTCGCTATTACTTGAATCCGACGCCCAATGATCGAAACATTGAATTTGACCCCAAACAAAACCTGCTCAAAGGATTGAAATCGGTTGAACAAGTATCGACTCCATGACCGAAAATCATGGGCAGAAAAAGACGCAGCCTCGATTACGTAACGTAACGGGGTAACGGGGTCATAACGTAACGTAACGGGGTCAGTAACGTAACGGGGTCAGTCCGGGCGAACAGGGAACAGAAAGTAAAGTAGCGGGGTCACCCATTAGGTCGCATTTAAACATTCTACCTTGCGGATCGAAGGAATGAAGTTCCAGGAGGTGACGTGGCGTGACGAAACCTCAATTGGACGCATGAAAGGGGGCCGAAGGCACGCAAGCCGTTCGTTTCAACAATGGTTTTCCGGTGGTTCCCGCCCGGATGCGACCTCGAAAATGCCGGCGGATTCAGGGAGTTCTCCTTGACGCTGGCTCTTTCATCGTATAGTGTGTGGATCGTAGCGTCTTAACCGTTTAAGCAATTGTCATCACATATCTATGAGTATGAAATCCTTGTTGTATTCTCTGGTTGCCGTCCTGGCCCTGGCTCCATTGTCCCGAGCGGCGGATGTCACGTTCACAATTTCCAAAATCCACCTTTGCTGCGATAGTTGCGTCAAGGGCGTGAATAAGGCGGTTGCGACGGTGAATGGGGCGGCCGCGGTCGCGGACAAGACGGAGCACACGGTCGTCATCACCGCCCCTGACGCCGCCACGGCGCAAAAGACGGCGGATGCCCTGGTCAAGGCAGGCTATTTCGGCGTATCGAGCGATCCCAGCATCAAGATTAACTCGGAGACCGGCGCGAAAGGCGGCAAAGTGCAGACGCTCAAGGTGCAGGGAGTTCACGTGTGCTGCGCCAAGTGCGTTAAGGCCGTGCATGGGGCGCTGACGGACGTCCCCGGCGTGACCGGTGACACCGTCACCAAAGGGGAAGATAGCTTTACCGTGACGGGGGATTTCAAGGACACCGATGTTTTCGCCGCCCTGCAAAAGGCCGGCATCAGCGGCAGTTGCGCGCAATGAAAAAATGGTGAATTTGGCACGGGACGAATTCCGCCGGCGAGACGCCGACGGGTGCGACCGGGACGGTCGCGCTCCCAGGAAGTCGCACAAGGACTGGGCCTTTTACATCTGCTCGGTGGTCTCGATGCCGAGGACGTCGAGTCCTTGTTTGAGGACGCGGGAGGTGACATCGCACAAAGCCAGGCGGGTGGCGCGGGTTACTCCTTCGGCTTTGAGGACGGGGCAATTTTCGTAAAAGCGGGCGAAATGGCCGGCCAATTCGTAAAGGTATCCGCAGAGGAAGTTGGGGCGGTAATCCTCTGCCGCCCCCTCCAGGGCCAAGCCAAAATTCAGCAGGTGGCGCGCCAGGGCCAATTCCTCCGGCGCACTGAGAGCAAACTCGCCGGCGGTGGCGGTGAAACCTTCGCCGCCTTTGCGGAAAATGCTCCGTATCCGGGTGTAAGCGTAGAGCAGGTAAGGAGCGGTGTTGCCTTGCAGGGCCAGCATTTTGTCCCAACTGAAGACGTAATCGCTCTGGCGGTTTTGCGCCAGGTCGGCGTATTTGATTGCGCCCAGGCCGACGACGCGGGCGATCTCGCGGCGTTGCGCCTCGTCCGATTCAGGATTCTTTTCGGTGACAACTTTAAAGGCGCGTTCCTCGGCTTCATCCAGCAGGTCTTCCAGACGCACGGTGTCGCCGGAGCGGGTTTTGAAGGGTTTGCCGTCTTCGCCCAGGACGGAACCAAACCAGACGTGGGCCAGGGTGACATCGGCTTCCGGATGCCAGCGGCGGAAGACGGCGAAGAACTGCTGGAAGTGCAGTTGTTGCGGAGCACCTGTCACGTAGATGATTTCGTTGGGCCGCACGCTCCAGGTGCCGCCCTGCCAACGGAACAGCAGGGTGGCGAGGTCGGTGGTGGTGTAATTGAAACCGCCGTCGCTTTTGCGCACCAGCGCGGGATGGTCCTTCAATGCGGGGATGTCCTGGAAATAGACGACCATGGCGCCTTCGCTGGATTGGGCCAGGCCGCGTTCAGCCAGTTCCTCGACCACCTTTTTGAGCATGGGGTTGTAGTAACTCTCCCCCAGGGAGTAATCGAATTTGACCCCCAACCGCGCATAGACCCTTTCGAATTGCGACTGGGACAGGGCGATCATCTCGTGCCAGAGACGGAGGTTTTCCTCATCGCCGGCCTGCAGTTTGACGAGTTCCTGGCGGGCCTTTTCCAAGACTTGGGGATCGCTTTCGCACAGGGCGTTGACCAGCTTGTAAAGGCGCTCCATTTCGGCGATGGGGTCGGTTCGGAGCCGCTCCGAGTCCAGGTGCGACTTCCAGCCCACCAGCAATTTGCCGAACTGAGTCCCCCAATCGCCGATGTGATTGTCCGTGATGACATGATGGCCGAGCAACCGAAGTATCCGCGCCAGGGCCTCGCCCAGAATGGTCGAGCGGATGTGCCCGACATGCATGGGTTTGGCGACGTTGGGCGAGCTGAAATCAATAATGACGCAACGCGGATCGGAGGCTTTCTGGAAGAACAAATGCAGCCCGCCGGCGGCCTCGCTCAAGGCGTGGGCGACTGCGGAAGGCTTGAGGCGAAAGTTGAGAAAACCAGCGCCCGCCACTTCCACCGGCTCGCACCACTGGGCGAGGTCCAGCTTGGCGGCCACCTGTGTCGCCAACTGGCGCGGATTCATTTTCCGCGCCTTGGCCAGGGACATCAGAGCGTTGGTTTGATAATCGCCGAACTTGGGATCGGGACACGGCCGCACCAGGATGACGGCGGCGCCAGCGTCAGGCAAGACCGCGGAAACGGCCTGCTGCAGCTTTTGTTCGAGGATTTTGTGGAGCACGGTGGTTTCGGCTCGTGGCGCCGTTATTTTGGCGCGGAATACTTTTTGATGATTTCAAACATGCCGGCCGCGTCCGGGGCTTGTTCCAATTCCTGGCGGAATTCCTTGACGTGGAGGAGTTTGGCAATGCTGGCCAAAGTGTGAAGATGCTTCTGGAACTGGCCCTGCGGGACCAGGAAAAGCACGACCAAGTTGACCGGCTGGTTGTCCAGGGCCTCGAACTCCATGCCTTTTTTGGAACGGCCCAGCGCGCCGACAACCTCCTGGATCAAATCGGTCGATGCATGAGGGATGCCGATGCCGAAGCCGATGCCGGTGCTCATGGAGGATTCGCGTTTTTTGACCACCGCCACGATGGCCTCGCAGTTTTCCGGCCGGATTTTGCTGGTCTTGACCAATTGCTGGATCAATTCATCGATGGCCTCCCAGCGATTGGCGGCCGTCATATCCGGAAGGATGTTGTCCAAACTCAAAATATCGCCAAGATTCATAAAATGCGGGCTTCATTTCGCCTGAATGCGGGCCGGTTTACAAGAGCATTATTCATCACATCGGGTGCGATCATTGATTAAATCAATCGTTTCACGCGTATTTTCGATTAACACCGGAGCGAATGCCGGGGTATGGTGTCATTATGAAAACCGTCATCAACATGATTCAATCAGTAAATTACCAGGCTCTGCTCGGCGGAAAGGCGATCCTCGCAGGGATGGTTTTATGGGCCGGACTGCTGCATGAAACAAGCAGTTTGGCGGCAGACCCCCAATCCGCGGCGGGAACCACCCGGCAACGCGTGGGCGTTTATGATACCCGATCCGTGGCCCTGGCCTTTTTCCGATCGGAAAAGAACCTGGCCAGCATCAAGAAGTTTCAACAAGATGGCCAATCGGCCATGAAAGCCGGAGACACCAATAAAGTGGCTGAAATGAAAAAACTCGGCCGCGAAGGCCAGGACCGAATACATCGTCAGGTCTTTGGCGATGCCCCCATCGATAACATCATGGAACAGCTCAAAGAGTATCTGCCGGAAATCCAAAAACAGGCCAAGGTCAAAAAAATCGTTCCTAAAGGCCAGGCCGAGGCATCCGCTGAAATTGTGGATGTGACGTCGCTTCTGGTGGAGAAGTGCCAGCCCACGGCCGAAACCTTGAAAATGATCCAGGAAATGAAACAGCATCCGCCTCTTCGTTCGGATCAATTCCCAATCCACGATTAACTCGAATTTATGAACGTCCATCATCTGGAGTTGTTCTATCACGTGGCGCGCCACGGGGGGATCAGCGAAGCGGTGCGCAACATTCCCTACGGCATTCAGCAACCGGCCGTCAGCGGGCAGGTGGCGCAATTGGAGGAATATCTCGGCGTGACGCTGTTTCAACGCCGTCCGTTTTCCCTCACGTCGCACGGCGACAAGCTGTACCGCTTTATTGAGCCGTTTTTCGCCGGCCTGGACGGGATGGCGGCGGAACTCCAGGGCGGGGCGGCGCATCTGCTGCGCATCGGCTCCTCGGACATGATTCTGCGCGACCATCTGCCGGAGGTGTTGCAGGCGGCGCGGCGGAAATTCCCGAAATTGAAATTCACCCTGCGCTCGGATTTTCAACCGCAACTGGAAGCGATGCTCCAGCGCCAGGATATCGACCTGCTCATCACCTTGACGGATCAGAAACCGCCCGCCGGATTTAACTCCGCGGTCTTGCTGAAGATGCCGCTTATCCTTGTCGTGCCCAAGGAGAGCCTGCTCAGGAGCGCGGAGGAATTATGGGCGCGGGACAAGATCGAGGAACCGCTCATTTGCCTGCCGGCGACGGAAATCATCTGCAAGAATTTTCAACAAGGCCTGGGCCGGCTGGGCGTGGATTGGTTCCCAGGCGTTGAGATCCATTCGGCTGACAGCATTGAGGCTTACGTGGCGGGCGGCTTCGGCATCGGTTTGAGCGTGGCGGCGCCCAGGGCGAGGATGTCCCCGAAAGTCCGGCCGTTGGAACTGCCGGGCTTCGCGCCGGTGCTGGTGGTGGCGTTGTGGCGCGGGAAGCCGTCGCCGCCGTTGCGCGCGCTGCTGGAAGAAATGCAGGTGGCGGCGCGGCGACTGCAGGAGTAGCCTGTCTGACGTTAGAGGCAAACCCGCAAAGCACCGATCTCAGCCATCGTGTTTCTGCATATCAAGCTCCGATGTGCGCGATGAAAACACGGAGACACTAATACCGCCGCCTGAACGCCAACCAAATGCCTAATACGATCAATCCCGCGATTGTGACATACGTAATGATGCACAGAACGGAGAATATTCGGGAAGCTGTCGTATGCGAAAAGAAAACTGCGCTGCATCGCCCACATCGAAACTTGCTCTCCTGTCCCAGACCCCAAAAAAATCCGCCGATTAGGCCTCCGAGCAGCGCAAGAAGAATCAACCCAACCGAATAATGTGCCGGCTGCCGCACTCTCGTCCGTACCTGGGTCTCATTGCAATAAGGACATGTAATCGTCATTCGGTCACGGGATGTTCAGGTGCCCAAAGATCCAAAGTTGAACTGACGCCACCGCAGCCAGGATCCGAATGCAAGGATGACTTCCGAATTTCATAATTCAACCGAATACCTAACGGACGCCGGCTGTTGGCTCTGGCGCGATTTCAGGGCACATGCGCCGCGCCTTTCTGTTTCGATTGTCGAAGCGCTGCCACCAACCCGCCCGCCAACATGAGCAGGGCCGGCAAAACAATCACGCGGTGTCTGTCCTTGAGGTCGAGGCTCAGGTTGCGCATCGCACTGATTGCATCTGTGCGCTTGATGGTCTCGCTGTTGGGAAGACGTTGCGACTGCCAAAGCCAGTGCGTGTGCTGGTAGCCGACAAAGCTATCCGCTGTATCAAAGGCAATCCAGAGGAAGCCGAAAATCAGAAGCGCGATGCCGAGTAATCTCATGGCGTGCGATGCGGCCTGACGTTTGGTTACGCGAGGGCCGCTTTACAGTCGGCCATGGGTGCCGTCGCAGAACGGTTTGTTCTGGGAATGTTTGCAGGCGCACCAGGCCACGGTTTTGGCGGCGGGGATTTCCGTCTTTATGGGCGCGAATTCGGTGCCCTTGTGGGAGCCGTCGCAAAACGGTTGGGAAGCGGACCGGCCGCAGGCGCACCACCAATATGTGCCGGCTTCGACCTTTTGCACGATGGGACTCTTTTGGAAGATTTTCGGATCACTCATGACCTTCTTTTAGCCCCGCGCAGCACCTGCGGCAAATCAAAAGTCGTCTCGAATCGACTTCGATCGAGACACGATAGGGAAAGTGCTAAAAAGCAGCTAAAACACACAAATCGTTGCAAATAGTATAAACACACTTGCACTAATTGCTGAATTCGAGCATAATTTGGCTATGATTGCAACCCAAGATGAATTGTTTGCGGTGCTCCGCCAATATAATCCTTGGTGGGCAGGCGGGCGTTTTCCTGATCAGCCGCTTTGGCGCAGGGCGGCATTCCGGGAGATTTCGGAATGGATGGAGAATCCACCAGCAGGACGTGCGTTATTGTTAAGTGGTGCGCGGCAGGTGGGCAAGACAACGCTGTTCCTTCAGGCGATTGATGAGTTGCTGGTTCGCGGCGTGGCCCCGACGAATATACTTTACGCCACGTTCGATCACCCGCTGCTCAAACTCATCGGATTAGACAATCTGTTGAGGCTATGGCGTGAATATGAACCGGCGCGCGAGGGACCGGAGTATCTGTTCTTGGACGAAATCCAGGTGGCCAAGGACTGGCAAACGTGGCTCAAGCATCAGGTGGATTTTGAAAAACGTCGGCGAATTGCGATCACCGGGTCGGCCACCCCATTGGCGACTGAGGGTCAGGAGTCCGGCGTTGGCCGCTGGCAGACTATTCGGCTGGCGACTCTCTCGTTCTTCGAGTATCTGCAAATCCGGAAGCTGGCCACTCCACCACTGCCGGCGGTGGCGTCGTTACTGGAGTTGTTTGACTGGGAAAGAACACAGTTTGTCAGAATTGGCGAGGAGGCCAGGCCGCTGGCGGGATTGTTTCACGAGTATTTGTTGCGCGGGGGCTTTCCGCAAAGCGCGCTGGTGGAAAGCATCACATTGGCGCAGAAGCTCCTGCGTGAGGATATCGTGGACAAGGTGCTGAAGCGTGACATGACCGCACTCTTCGGGGTGAGGCGGGTGCTCGAACTGGAACAGGTTTTTCTCTATCTCTGCCTGCACGATGGAAGCCAATTGAGCCTGCCCGAACTCTGCGACAGTCTGCAATTGAAGCGCCCAACGGTCAGCAGTTTCATCGAGTTGCTGCAAGCCACGCACTTGATCTATCGCCTCCTGCCCTTTGGCTACGGCAAGCAAGTCCTGCGGGCGCGTCCAAAGATTTATCTCGCGGATGCCGCCATCGCGCCCAGTGTGTTGCTCAAGGGAAAGTCGCTATTGGAAGACCCGGATGGATTGGCGCGGTCGGTCGAAACGGCGTTTTTCAAACATGTTTTTACCCGCTATTACGGACGCAGCGTCAGTTTCTCCTATTGGAGAGGAAAACGGAAACTGGAAGTGGACATTATCGCCGACTTGCAAAGGGAGTTGGTGCCGTTTGAAGTGAAGTATCGTGGGCCACAACACACAGGTCTTGGGGAGTTGAAGGGGATGATCGAATTTTGTGCCGAGCGCAAAATCGAACGAGGCTATGTGATCACTCGTGAAATGAGTGACTTTCAGGTCTTGGAGATGAACCAAACAGGCATCAAAAGCCGCCTGTTGAAAATTCCCGCGGCGCTTGCTTGCTATTGGCTGGGAAGGTCAGAACTGGAATCGGCAACGCGGTGAGAGATACCGAGAGTTCCACTTAATTCCTCCTGCAAACCACGCTAAAGCCGACGCCGGGCTTTACTTCCTGTTGGCGAGGCGGGTGGCGCGGTTGTGCCAGCCCAAGACGGCCAGTTCGGACCGGGGAGGACGGCTGCGCGATGGAAACAACAACGGCGCAGAAAGAGCGCTTTTCTTCATGGCGCCATTGGCCGACTCGACAATTTGCAGTTGAGGGGTTGCCTCTTCATCCACTTCAGCCATTGCTCTTTGCATATCATTCATATTATCACCTCGCCATTTTTATAGACCCTAACAGACTTGAGCATGAATAATGCCAAGAGGCCAGATGGAACGTCCGCCTTCATCGTAAGATGTTTAAATAGAACAACTTGTGACGTTTTTGAGCAAAAACCAGACGCTGATGAATTTTGGCCGGGAAGCGTGAAATTTCCGCAAATAGGCGTGAAATTTTACAGGGGGTCGGTAGTAAGTTCCGCGATGGGTTCGAGGTCATCCGGGCATTTTGCGGCATCGACCACCTTGGCATAAGCCCTAATCTCATCTGGCGTAAACACGTCCAGCAGAGAGATTTTCAACGGACCGCGCGTGCCTTGCAGGGTAATATGGTCCCATTGCGCAGCCACGACCGAGGCGGCAAACTTCTGGATGCACCGTCCCCGGATGTAGGCCCGGGTGGTCCGGGGCGGATCGGAAATGGCCCGGCGCACTAAGACGTCATCGGGCACTCCGAGCATTGAGCCGGCTTGTTCCAAGGCGTAATAAAGACCCTTTTCGCGGTCCAATCGGTGATAGGCGAGGTCCAGGCTTTGCAGCCAGGGATCGTTGGCGCCAACGTTTTGAGAAGCTTGAAATTCCCGGACCAAAGCCAGCTTGGCCGCCCAATCCAGCCGGTCGCGGCAGCGCATGGGGTCTGTCTCCAGATCCAGCAGGACTTTCTCCCAATCCGCGGCGATGGCGGCCTTGGAAAAATCGCTCAAGTCGCACAGCTCCTTGACGGCGCGCAAGTATTCGCGCTGCAATTCCAAGGCGGTGGAGTTCTTCTTGTCCTGCAACGCCACTTTCCAATGAAATTTTCCGTCTCGCGAAATCGCCATCAAGGCCTGCAAGGGGTCGGCCAGGACGGAGTAGGAGCGTTTGGGATCGCGCGCCAGCGCCTCAAGGACCAGGGCGGTGGCGCCGATTTTGAGCCGGGTGGCGAAAGGCGACATGTTGGCGTCGCCGAGGATGACGTGAAAACGGCGGAACAGATTCGCGTTGGCGTGAGGCTCGTCGCGGGTATTGACGATGGGCCGGCGCTGCATCGTATCCACGCTTTGCAATTCGCTGAAGAAATCGCTGCGTTGCGAAATTTGAAAACCGGGCGCGACAAATTTATCCTCCTCCTCGATGCCGAACTTGCCGGAGCCGGCGACGATTTGGCGGGTGACCAGAAAGGCCTGGATGCCCCGGGCCAGCCTTTCCCAGGGCAGGGAACGGGGAACCAAATAGTTTTCATGGCAGCCGTAACTATGGCCGCGGAAATCAGTGTTGTTCTTGTAAAGACAAACCGGGCACTCGCGCTCCTCGGAAAGCTTTTGGGCGCAACGCATCAAAATCCGTTCGCCCGCGCGGTCATGCGCGACCAATTCCTCCACCGCGCTGCATTCGGGGGTGCAGTATTCGGGATGGGCGTGATCGTTGTAATAGCGGGCGCCGTTGCCCAGGACGAGGTCGCTCTTGATTTCGACAAAGGTGAGTTCGCGCCCGGAGTCCTGCGCGAAATAGTTCGATTCATCGGCGTCCTGGCGCAGTTCCTCGACGTGAAAGCCGCGCATGTCGGCGTGAGGGTCCTCGCAGTTGTAATCCCATCGCATGAGGACCCCGGACTTGGTCGCGCTGCGCACCAAGGCCATGGACTCGGCGACGACGTCCACGTTTTCTTCCTTTTCCCTGGCGATACCGATTTCCGTTTCGATGCCGAACTGGATAATCATTTTGGTCACCATCTCCCGATCCAAGCGAATCTTTCTTGCGGGGCCGGATAGGCGCCAGCTTGATGACGTTATCCGGATCAAAATCCGTCAACTTCAACCAATCCTCGGTGATGTCCGTGGGCGGGAAGAGATCATTCTCGGAGTACTCTTTCTGCAAGGCCTGCACCAAATCCTCGCGCGTCAAATTGGTTTCCTGCTTGGTCAGGATGGAACGTTTGATAGCCAGGCTCTTGGCGCGTTCGACAATGGCCGCAATAATCGCCCCGCTGCCCAGATCGCCGCGATAGAGAAAATCCTTCTTGCCGCTGCGGTAGGTGATTTCCAGGAACTGGTTTTCCACCGACTTGGCGTAGTGGGTGTCCGTGATGGCTTGGGCCAGGACAGCTTTAGGCTCGTCCAAGGGCAAGGATTCTTTGAGGTAAATCTCGTAGATGCGCTGCGCGCCTTCCTGGGTGGGACGATTGACTTTGATTTTCCTGTCGATTCTTCCGGGACGCAAAATGGCGGGATCGATCAAATCGGCCCGATTGGAGGCGAGAATGACGACTACGTTTTGCAGCGGCTCCAAGCCATCCATCTCGGAGCAGAACATGGGGACCAAGGTGCTCAGAATAGTGCTGTAACGGCCCGCCCGCCGGGTGCCCAGGATCGACTCCGCCTCGTCAATGAAGAGAAAGGCCAGTGAGCCTTCCGCCGCCCGTTCGCGGCACTGGGCGAAAAGATCGCGCACCTGGCGCTCCGATTCGCCCACCCACATGTTGAGAATTTCGGGGCCTTTGACGTGCAAAAAGAATTCCGGATGATCCACCCCTGTTTCAGTGCGGATTTGCTGGCGCAAATTGTAGGCCGTCGCCTTGCCCAGCAACGTCTTGCCGCAGCCTGGCGGCCCGTGCAATAGGAAGCCTTTGGGCACGGTGTGTTCAAAGCGTTTGAATAAGCCGCGGTGCAGAAAGGGCAATTCAATGGTGTCGCGAATTTCCTGGACCGCTTCGGTTTGGCCGCCGACGGCCGACCAGGGAAGCTCGGTCACCGTTTCGAGCGCCCGTTCAATGCGCTTGCCGACTCCAATGACTTCCAGCGCCACCCGCTGGTTGGCATCCAGGCGCACTTCCATGGCGGGTTTGATTTTCTCCTTTACCAGCAGGGCCGAGCGCAAGAGAACCGAGGATATCAATCCCGATTCCTGGCCGATGCGCAGGCGGCCGCCCGAGAGCAATTCATCCACCCGGACGATGGGGCCGTGGCGATCAAAACCGAGTCCTTGCACGACGGCAAAGGCCTCGTTCAGGAGCACTCGCTGGCCGATTTGCAAGCTGGCCAGCGGCAATTGCGGGTCGATGCGGCAGACATAATCGGTGCCGCTGACGCAGACGTGCGCCTTGTCCGGCTCGACCGGCATGAGGAAGGTGCCCACGCGGAAGGCCGGCGAACGGAGTTTCTCCACCACGGCTTCGAGCTTCTCGATGGTTTGGCGGGCCTGGTCATTGATTTCCTCCACCTCCGCCACGCGGTCGCGCAGATATACCATATCCATAATCGCGGAGTGGCGGGGCGGCAGCTTGGCGACGATCTGATCGACCAATTGCAGCAGGGAAAGCGTCTCTAATTCTTCGCGTGAGAGAACGTCATTCTCCAAACCCGGCGAGGATGGACCTTCGAGGGGATGGGTTTTGCCTGCGGAACCTGAACCGACTGACTTCTTCTTGGACTCTGCCATGTTGATACAAGTTATGCTCCTTCGGAGGTTTTGCAACTGGAAGTAGGAAAAAAGATGCAATATATTAAAAATATATTGTAACCGGCTGGGCCGGTTCGCGTCTAAGCACGTATGCTGAAGCCACTGCCAGCATCCAGATGGAATTACGCCAGCGCGGCGCATTTGTACAATCGGGCCGCCTTTGGCGGAACGCCGGCTGAAATCCATTCCCTGCTCCGCCTGGGACTGGAGGGGGCGGTTTCGTTTTTTGTTGATTACGAACGGTTTCCCGAAAGCGACGGCCGGCCGGACTGGGCCAAACCGGATCCCGAGCGCAATGAACGCCTGCGCCAGCTCGGGCAAACGGAGCGCCAGGCCATGCGTTCGGACATGACTGGGGAGCAAAAGCGGAAGGAGGCCGAAAAGCGGCGCAAGGCCGCGCAGGAAAATCAGCGCGAGCAGGTGCTGGATTTGCAGCAGATGCGCGCCCAGTGGCTTGAACGCATGGCGACGGGTGCGCGCCCGTTGCAGGAAAAATTGACTCTTTTCTGGCACGGCCATTTCGCCACCAGCGCTGTCAAGGTCCGCAATGCCTATTACTTATGGCGGCAAATTGACACCTTCCGCCGCCTGGGTTCGGGCAATTGGCTCGCGTTGCTCCAGGCCGCCGCCACCGATCCGGCGATGTTGGTCTGGCTGGACCAGGCGCAAAGCCGCCGGGAGCATCCCAATGAAAATTTTGCCCGCGAGTGCATGGAACTCTTCACCCTGGGTGAAGGCCACTACACCGAGAATGATGTCACGGAGGCCGCCCGCGCCATGACCGGATGGTCTCTGGACCACATCCGAGAAGAATTCCAATTTCGCCCCGCCATGCATGATAACGGCTTGAAAACCGTCCTCGGGCAGACAGGCCGCTTTAACGGCCAGGATGTCCTGCAAATCATCGTGGCCCAGCCGCAGGCGGCCCGTTTCATTGCCGGCAAATTGTGGAAGTTTTTTGCCGGCGACGACTGCGCCCCCGCTTTGCTCGAGGCCTTGGCCGGTGTCTTCCGCGCCGGCGAAAACGATTTCAAGCCGCTCCTGCGCGCCATGTTCCGCAGCGAGGAATTCTATGCCGATGCCGTTGTCGGTTCTCAGGTCAAGAGTCCGGTGCAATGGCTCATTGGCTCCATCCGCCTGCTGCAGAGCGCCATGCCGCCGCCGCTGGTTTCCACGGAGATGATCAAGACGCTTGGGCAGGACCTCTTGCTGCCCCCCAACGTCAAGGGCTGGGACGGGGGCTTGAGCTGGATCACCACCAACACTCTGCTGGCCCGTTACAACCAGGCCGCCATCCTGGTCCTGGGCCAGGGCAATCTCGCCGCCCAAGGCGGCCACCGGCCCGGCCAGAAAATGGCCGCCCAATCCGCCAACGCCGCCGCCCGCGCCATGGCCCCCGTCGATGTCAATGCTATTGTCAGCCAGAGCGACCGGGCCGGGGCGGAGACGCTTATCGCCGCGCTGGGGAAACGCTTCCTGCAGGAACGTTTGACCGCGCAACATCAGCAGATTTTGCGCGATTACCTGGGGTCGCGGGAGCAGTTCGATGACACGGATATTCGCCACGCCATCCGGCTGTTGATGTGTACCCCCGAATACCAAATTACTTGAGGCAACTTATGAAGCATCCGTTCTCATTACAAACCCGCCGCGACTTTCTTCGCACGGGCGTCCTGGGGGGCGCATTGGCCTGGTCGCTGCCGGCTTTTCTCTCGAATACGTTTGCCGCCTTGCACGCCGAGGCGGCGGACGCAGCCACCCAAACGGCCACCGGCAAGGACTCGACCATTCTGGTTGTCCTGCAAATGGCTGGCGGCAACGACGGCTTGAACACCGTCGTGCCCTGCGGCAGCGATGACTATTACCGGGCGCGCCAAAGAATCGGACTGCCCGCCAAGTCGCTCCTGAGAATCAACGATCAAATCGGCCTGCCGCAGGCCCTGGCCGGGTTCAAGGACCTCTATGACGCCGGGCATCTGAGCGTCATCCAGGGGGTTGGATATCCCAATCCCAACCGTTCCCATTTCCGCTCGACCGAAATCTGGCAGACGGCGAGCGATGCCGGGAAGTTTGAGAGTTACGGCTGGATTGGACGCTATTTTGATAACGTCTGCGCCGGGGCCGATCCGACGGTGGGTGTGAACATAGGACGGCAAATGCCGCAGGCCTTCAACGCCCGCGCGCCGACGGGCATCTCGCTGGAAAATCCGCAAAGCTACCGGTTCATGGCTGGCCGCCGCCCGGGCGAAGGCGAGGGCGAAATGAGCGCCGACGAAAAGTTCTTCCGCGAGCTCAACCAGCCGGCGACGGAGGAGGCCGGGCCGGAGAATTCCGGCGCCACCGTCGGCGCCATCGGCGGGCCGGTGGCCCATCACGGATCGGTGCTGGATTTTCTGGAGCGGACGGCGCTGGACGCGCAGGTCAGCTCGGACAAGATTCTCGCCATTACGAGGAGGGTGGAGAACAAGGCCGAATATCCCGCTTCCCAACTGGCTCATTCCCTAAAGCTGGTGGCCCAACTGATCGCCGGCGGCCTTTCCACGCGGATTTACTACGTCTCACAAGGCGGTTACGACACGCACACCAACCAGGCCGGCCAGCACGAACGCCTGTTGAAGGAGTTGGGCGGTTCCGTGCGGGCCTTTGTCGAAGACCTCAAGGCCCAGGGAAACCTGCAACGCGTGCTGTTGATGACTTTCAGTGAATTTGGCCGGCGCGTGGCCGAAAATGCCAATGGCGGCACGGACCACGGGGCCGCGGCCCCGATGTTTGTCGTCGGAGGAAAAGTCAAAGCGGGATTGCACGGCCAATACCCCAGCCTGGCGCCCGCCGACCTGTTCCACGGCGACCTGCAATACAACGTCAATTTCCGGTCCGTCTATGCCGGTCTGTTGGAACAATGGCTCATGACCCGCAGCGAACCGATCCTGGGCCAAAAATTCACCCCCCTGGTCCTGGTCTGAACCCATCGCATCGAGTAAATTCGATGACTGCGCCAGGAAGCGAAAAAAAATGCACCCGTCCATTTGACGAAGCCGCAGCTCCGTGCGAACTTGGTTAGTGGAAATCAAACATCATCAAAGTAAACCTAATAGTAACGAAAGGAAGAAATTATGACTCGCTATGAAACACCCAACGCTCTGCGCCACGACGCGCACACGCTGGTGGAAGATGCCCGCGCCTTGCTGGACGCAACGGCAGATGTCACGGATGAAAAAGTCACCGAAGCCCGCCAGCGGCTCAACGAGGCGCTGGAAGGAAGCAGAACAACCTACAAGAACATCCAGGAAAAAGCAAAACAAGGCGCCCAAGCGGTCGATCAAGCCATCCGCAACCACCCTTATCAATCCATGGCGATTGCTTTTGGCGTAGGCTCGATCCTGGGCCTCCTGTGGAGCCGCCGCAGCGGTGAATAACATCGCGCGGCTATGAACGACGAAGCCGTCGCGTCCTTGGATGAATTAAAGAGCATATCCAAGCGCCTGGCCAAACGGGCCTTGGATATGGGCGAGAACCGCCTGCAATTATTCCTGGTGGAGGTGGAGGAAGAGCGGGAGCGCCTGATTCAAGCCTTGCTTCTGGCGCTGTGCGCGGCCGCCTTTGCCTTGCTCGCCGGCGTGGCTTTCACCATCACTGTGCTGCTCCTGTGTTGGAACTGGTCCCCTCTCGTGGCCGTGGCGGCGCTGACCCTTTTCTACGCCGCCTTGGCCCTTTTCTTTACTTCGCGCCTGGGCCGGCTGCGGCGCGATTGGGAGACTTTTTCCGCCTCCTTGAGCCAACTGCGAAAGGATAGCTCATGTTTGGGCGACATTCTTCATTAGCCGCATTGCAGGCGCGCAAGCGTCTCCTGTTGCTGGAAGCGGAGATTCACCGCGTGCAATTGCGCCAAGACTGGGCCGAGATGCGCGGCTTCTTTCACTATGTCAGGGAAAAGACGGCGCCGGCTCGCTCTCTGCTCACGGTGGCGGGCCTCATTATGGCCGGAATCTCCAGCATTCGCTGGATCCGCCGCGCCCAACAACCTAAGCCCCCGCAATCGATAGTCTCACAATTGTTGCCGACAGCTTTGGCTGCCATCCTCCGCTTTGTCCTCCGACCGCGCGCGCGCCGATGATCCGGGCGTTTTTTTGAGGTTTTCGGAAAAAGAGTTGCGCTTTCGCGGTAGCGTTTTAGCCTTTGTCCCAATGAAGGGCGGGGGGCAAGGACGACCCCGTACCGCAAATCCTGACGAATCCATGACAACCGCGGAAAAACCCGCTGCGAGTGTGCCGCCGTCAAAGCGCAAGGCGGCCAATGTCCGTTTGTCTTCCCGCCTGGCCGACGCGGCGCGGTTGGAGGCGCCTGAGGCGCTGGCTTTGCTGGGAACGTCCATGGAAGGTTTGACTGAGGCGGCGGCGGCGGAGCGCCTGGAGAAATTCGGCCCGAACGAAGTTTCCCGCGAAAAGCACAACGAGTGGCCGCGTCGTCTCTGGCACGCGGTGCGCAATCCGCTGGTCATCCTGCTCTCGGTCCTGGCCATCATCAGCTTTTCCACGGCTCATGAGACCAGCGATTTCGTCGGCGCTTGGGTCATGGTGCTCATGGTCATTCTCGGGGTTTCGCTGCGCTTCATTCAGGAATCCAAAGCGGACTCCGCCGCGGCGAAATTGAAAGCGATGATCAAAGTCACCGCCACCGTGGTGCGCGAGGGCAAGGCGGCCGAGGTCCCGTTGCAGTGCCTGGTGTCGGGCGACATTGTGAGATTGTCGGCCGGCGACATGATTCCGGCGGACGTGCGGATTCTGACCGCCAAGGATTTATTCATCATCCAGGCGACGCTGACGGGAGAATCGCTGCCGGTGGAGAAGTTCGACTTGCGGGAAACGCGCGATATCCATTCACCGCTGGAGTATTCCAATCTCTGCTTCCTGGGCACCAGCGTGGAAAGCGGGACGGCGCAAGCCCTGGTGGTGGAGACCGGGGCGCAAACTTATTTGGGAACCATAGCCCAGAGCATCAACACCCAGGCCATTGAGACCAGCTTCGACAAAGGCATCAAGAGTTTCACCTGGCTGATGTTGCGTTTCATGGCGCTCATGGTCCCGCTGGTCTTTGTCATCAATGGCGTGACCAAGCACGATTGGAAAGAAGCCTTCCTTTTTGCGCTGGCGGTGGCAGTCGGGTTGACGCCGGAAATGCTGCCGATGATCGTCTCGGTCTGCCTCTCCAAAGGGGCCTTGGCCATGTCGCGCAAAAAGGTCATCGTCAAGCGGCTTAATTCGATTCAGAACTTTGGGGCCATGGACGTGCTTTGCACGGACAAGACCGGGACGCTGACGATGGACCACGTCATTTTGGAAATTCATTGCGACGTTTTCAAAAACAAGAGCGAGACGGTTTTGCAGGACGCCTTTCTGATCAGCCATTTCCAAACCGGGCTTAAGAACGTGCTGGATCGCGCGGTGCTGGAGCATCCCGACGCGCGCGCGTCGTTGTGCATCGAGAAGTACCGCAAGGCCGACGAAATCCCGTTCGACTTTTCGCGGCGGATGATGTCGGTCATCGTGGAAACGCCCGAGGGTGAATACCAGATGCTGACCAAGGGCGCGCCGGAGGCCGTGTTCAGCCGCTGCACGCAATTTGAAAGCGAGGGGGAGTATTTCCCGATGGAGCCGATCTTGATCGGGGACCTCATCCAAGAGTACAACGAATTGAGCGCGGACGGCTTCCGCGTCCTGGCGGTGGCGGGCAAGAAATTGGACAAGCGCAGCGCCTATTCCAAGGCCGACGAATGCGATCTGATCCTCAAAGGCTACATCGCCTTCCTGGACCCCCCCAAGGAAACGGCCCGCAAAGCCATTGCCGCTTTGCAGCAGCACGGCGTGGTGGTCAAAGTCCTCACTGGCGACAACGATTTGGTGACGCGCAAAGTCTGCAATGAGGTTGGCCTTGAAACCGGGCGCATCCTCTTGGGCGGCGCCGTCGAAACCATGAGCGACGGGCAGTTGTCACAGGAGGTGGAGACGACGCACGTCTTCGCGCGCCTTTCCCCAACGCACAAGCAGCGGGTCATTGAAGCCTTGCGCCACAACGGCCACGTCGTCGGCTTCATTGGCGACGGCATCAATGACGCGCCGGCCTTGCGCGCGGCGGACGTGGGCATCTCGGTGGACAACGCGGTCGATATCGCCAAGGAATCGGCGGACATGATCTTGCTGGAGAAGAGCCTCATGGTCTTGGAGGAGGGGGTGTTGGAGGGGCGCAAGGTGTTCGTGAACATCCTGAAGTATATTCGGATGGGCGCCAGCTCCAATTTCGGCAACATGTTCAGCGTGCTCGGCGCCAGCGCGCTCTTTCCCTTTGTGCCCATGCTGCCCATTCAGATCCTGACTAATAATCTACTATACGATTTCTCCCAGGTGCCGATCCCGACCGACAACGTTGGCGCGGACTTGATTGCCAAACCGCATCCGTGGGGCATGGGCGAGATAACCCGGTTCATCCTTTTTATCGGGCCAATAAGTTCCATCTTCGATTACACCACCTTCGGCGTGATGTGGTTGCTGTTTAAGTGCAACCTGGTCAACCTGCCCGTGCCGCCGGGGCTGGTGGAACAATTTGCCCACACCGCCGATCCGGACCACACTTATCGCGCGGCGCTCTTTCAGACGGGCTGGTTCGTGGAGTCGCTGATGACGCAAACCCTGATCATCCACGTCATTCGCACGAGGAAGATTCCCTTCATCCAGGCGCGCGCGAGTCTGCCGCTGACCCTGACCACCGTGGTCATCATGGCCATCGCGGCCTGGCTGCCCTATTCGCCACTGGCGCGGATGCTGGGCTTCGTGCCCTTGCCGGGCCTGTTCTGGCCTGTTTTATTCTTTACTCTCCTGTGCTACGTCGTGCTGACCCAGTTGGTAAAAATGTGGTTGATTCGCAAGAGCTGGCTCTAGTTTCACCAAGGCCCAACGGAAGGGCAGCGCCGGCGCCGCCTCGAGCAGATGGCGCATTTCCAGCGGCTTGACGATGCAGGCCGCCGCGCCCAGCGATGTGCTCATCTGCCTGCCGGGGTCGCAGTCTGAAGCCGCCAGCGCCACCACGGGTATGGTCGCGGTGCGCGGATCGGATTTGACGCGCCGCAACACTTCCAAGCCGTCCATCCGCGGCAAACCCAAATCCAGCAAGAGGAGCAGCGGCCGCCGGCTGGGCGGGCGGTTGGCGAATTCGCCCTGGCAGAAGAGGAAATCCAGGGCGGCCTCCCCGTCGCCCACCACTTGCACGTCATTGGCGGTGTCCTTCAGCGGCGTCAAGGTCATCTCGGCGTCGCGCGGGTCGTCTTCCACCAAGAGGATGTCCACCATTGACTCCAGCGCAGGTATTTGTGGTCCCGGCTGGCCGGAGAAGAGGCTGACTGGAGAGACGTCCAGGGCGCGGGCCAGCCTTGCGATGTTCTCCAGGGAAATATTGCGCGCCCCTCGTTCAATGTCGCAGATATAAGTGCGGTGCATGCCCGCGCGACCTGCCAGTTGTTTCTGTGAAATGCCCAAACATCTGCGCCAGATTTTTACCGCGGCGCCAAACGGTTTCTTAACGTCTAATCCCTGCATAAGCGTAACCTTTCAACTCCCAAATAATGGCAGCCATCACGCTGCCGTTTTTTACCCAACGCTCTGCTTTGCCCTGGAGGTCCATTTTTCCCCGAGGATTCCCGCAGACTTCATCTGACAATGCCAACCTAACGCGCGTGGCCGCGGAAGGCCAGAAAAAACTTCAAGGAAATTCAGTTTATTTTTGACAGGAGACCGCCCCGGCGCCCGCGCCCGCTCATGGAGAGGCCTTCAGACTGCCTTCCCCGTAAATCGCCCCCGGTTTCAGCCGCTCCGCGTAAGGCATCAACATGAATATCGTGAGCTGCGTTAGCTTCGGCGTCCCGACAAATTCAGCCGAAGCAATCCGCCGGATCTCCTGGTCGCCATTGGCCAATAATTGTTTACCCTCGGGAAGATAGCGGGAAAATATATACTGGTGAAAGGGCAGTCCGCCAAATTTCGACCCCCATTGTTTCGCGATCGGCCACTGCCGCTCCGCGACCGGTTTGGCCTGTTCCCCGGCGATCCAATGGAAACACCAGGTGATCTTGGCCATCGAGGCCTGCCTCCGCGCCTCGTCCTTGATGATGTAGGGCCAGCCTGCGGAATAAGTTTCCATGAAATACATGGGCATGGACGGCCCCTGCTGGGAAAGAGGCATGGGCTGAGGCTTGGCCAAATCGCACTGGTTGAGCCAGTCCACCACGCCCTGCCCGGCGTGGAGATAGCGATCGTCACCCGTTTCCTTGTAAAGCAGGAACGAGAGCGAGCCGAAAATCCCCGAACTGCACCACCATTCGTCGCTGCTATCTTTCCACAGGCCGTCCGTGACGCCGCCGGAGGGCTTGATATAATTGGCGATAACGAGATCGGCGAACTTTTTCACAGAGCCAAGAAGACGTTGCCGCTCCGCGCCGGAGCAACGCACCGAGGTGGCGAGCACGGCCATGCCGATGGAAGCGCTGTCGGCCACGAACCAATCGCCATTGGTCTGGCCCGGCTCGCGGTTGTAGCGCATGTAATAGGCGCCGGCCGGGACCATTTTATCTTGATATGCGGCCATCCGCTCCGACCATCGGCGGCAGGCGTCCAAATAATTCCGGTTGCCCGTCAAGTCATAGGCGGCGCAGAGCGAGCGAATGGCGTAGGAATCCACGTAGTAGTAAGTGCCTTTGCTGTCAGGATCTTTCACCTTGGCGGCGGCCAGATCGCAAAGCTCAAGGAACCGGGGGCGAAAGCCGGCATCCGTGGCATCCTGGGCGCGGGCCAAGGGCAGGAGAATCGCCGCCAACCACGTGAGGGCGACGGCGCGGGCGAAAACAAGGAGAATTGGAAAGACCTTCAAAGCTTGGGGAAGCCGTTTCAGTTGTGTCATTTGAAAAAGCCTGAACCACAAGGCAAGGCATGTCCACTTTTTTTGCGACATGAGTTGCAAAAGTGTGTCGCGACTTTATGGAAATGTCCCCTTTTGGACTTCATAGAAATGTCCCTTTTGGCCGGTGCTGCTGTAGCAGCATGGGCCTGAATGGAGACATTAACGATGAGTCGGAAAGAACGGAATCGGATCACTATCATGGCAGGAGTAAAGGCCAAAGAGCTAAACCAGGTCCAGGCCGCCGAGTTGCTTGGGGTGAGCCATCGGCAGGCCAAGCGCATCTGGCGGCGCTATCAGGACGAGGGGGACGCCGGCCTGGTGCATCGGTTGCGGGGCAAGCCTGGTTTGCGATGCAAGGCGCCGGGTCTGCGCGCGCAGGTCATGGCGCGCTGGGCCGAGGAACGCTACGCGGACTTTGGGCCGACACTTCTGGCGGAGGAGATGGCCAAGGAAGGGGTGGTAGTGGATCACGACACAGTGCGGCGCTGGATGCTGGCGGCGGGCAAAGGGACGGTGCGGCGGCGACGCCAGCAGCACCGGCAATGGCGGGAGCGCAAACCGTGCTTTGGAGCGATGGTGCAACTGGATGGCTCCCATCACGATTGGTTTGAGGGGCGGCGAGACAAGTGCGTTCTGATGGTCATGGTGGACGACGCGACGAACCGAATGCGGGCGCGGTTTTCCGAGGGGGAAACGACGCGGGCCAGCTATGACGTATTGGAGGGCTGGGTGCGTCAGAACGGGGTGCCTGGCAGCGTGTACGTGGACCGGGACAGCATCTACCGCTGCGAGGGGGAGCCGAGCGTGGCGGAGCAATTGGCGGGCAAAGAGCGGCAAACGCAGTTTGGCCGGGCGATGAGCCAGATCGGGGTGGAACTGATTCTGGCCAACAGTCCGCAAGCCAAAGGGCGGGTGGAACGGATGAACGGGGTGTTGCAGGACCGGCTGGTCAAGGCGTTGCGGTTGGCGCGCATCAACGATTTGGAAAGCGCCAACCGGTTTCTAGAGGAGAAATTCCTCAAGGAGTTCGACCGAAGATTTGAGCGAGTGCCAGCCAGCCCGAGGGATGTGCATCGGGAGGCGCCACGAAACCTGGACGAGATATTGAGTTGGGAAGAGGAGCGGGTGGTGCAGAGGGACTGGACCGCGGCGTGTGAAGGCAAATGGTATCAAGTGGATCGGCAGCACGAAGCCATGAGTTTGGCGGGGCGGAAAGTGGTGATACGGACATTGCGGGACGGGCGGGTGCAACTGGCCTACCGGGGCAAGAAACTCAAATGGACAGAATTGCCAGAGCGACCCCAGCGCAAGGTGGGGAGCGATTCCGTCAAGGTCAGGCGAGTGCAGCGATCTCCAGCGGCGAACCATCCGTGGCGGCGGCCACTACTGCGCGCCGGAAGGGGGGGGCGCTTGGGGCCGGGGGATTCCGGTCGGCCTCCGCTACGCTCCGGCCTCCCTCCATCCCCCGGCCCCAAGCGGGGAAACAAAGAAACAACTGCACCCAACAAAAAGGGGACATTTCCGTCTAAGTTATAAGAGGGACATTTCTATTAAGTTTTGACACTTTTTTTGCGACGAAGAAAAACCCGGGCTTGCGTATTGGCGGTTTTTTGCGCACCTTGTCCTCCAGTCAACGGTTGCGCTTATGGTGGAATTGGCAGACACGCTACTTTGAGGTGGTAGTGGCGAAAGCCGTGCAGGTTCAAGTCCTGCTAAGCGCACCATTTTTCTCATTAGGCAGGATGAAAGGAAGAAAGGTGGTTATGAATATGAAAAAGTTTATCTTCCAGGCGAACGCCCGTTTACCCAGCGGCCGCGATGCTCTGAGGCTGGCCAAACTTCTGCCGCTCTTTTTTGCCGCAGTCCTGCTGGCGGGATGCGCGCATCGCTACGACATGGTGCTGACCAATGGCACCAGGGTGACCAACGTCTCCAAACCCACCCTGGATCGCCAGGAAGGAGTTTATACCTATAAGGATGTCGCCGGAAACGTCAAACACATCAACTCCGGCCGGGTGGTGGAAATCGCGCCGCACTCCGACAAGAACACTACCCCCGGGACCTTGCAGTCGAAGTCCTTTCAGTAACAAACCGCTCGATATATTTGCCTATCATGTCGGTCTCCAGATTGACCGCGCCGCCCACCTCGCGCTCGGCCAAGGCCGTGACTTCCCGCGTGTGGGGAATGATCCAGATGTCGAAACTCTTGCGCCGCGCGGCGGCCACCGTCAGGCTGATTCCATCCACGGCGATGGAGCCTTTGAAGACCACGTAACGCATGATGTCCGCCGTCGCGGCAATCTCGAGGATGTAGTCCTTGCCGACTTGCTCCCAGCGCCTGATTCTGCCCAAGCCATCGACGTGGCCGGTCACGAAATGCCCGCCCATCCTGTCGCCGACGCGCAAGGCGCGCTCCAAATTGATCCCCGCTCCCGCAGTGACAAATTGCAAATTGGTGCGCCGCCAGCTTTCCTGCAACACGGCGAATTGCAGCAGTTTGCCTTTGCCCCGGGCGCGGATGGCTTCGACTGTCAGGCAACAACCGTTGACGGCCAGGCTGTCGCCCGCTTTGAGGCCGGCGCCGCAGACCCCGGCCAGAACCACCAGTTCAATGGCGGCGGCGCCCGGTCGCACGGACGCCACGCGTCCCGTCTCTTCCACGATTCCTGTAAACATAAAATTATTTCCTCTGTGCTGCCGGCACGAGCGCTGTGAAAAATAAATCGGCTCCGAGGCGGCGCCAGCGCGCGGCGCGCCATGCCGGCGCCTGGCTGCCTGTTACCATCCCCTGGCCGGCGACGGACTTGGGAGCATCCGCTCCCCCCAGCACTTTCGGCGCATAAAAAAAGGCCACGCGTCCGGCCAGGCCCCCGCTCAGGAAGGCGGCGTTGGTCTCGCCCCCGCCTTCGACCAACAGGGAGGTGATTTCCTCCCGGCCGAGCTGTTTGAGCAGCCAGCGCAGATCGATGCCCTCCGGCCGCGCCGGGGCGCGCAGCACGCGCACCCGCCGGCCCAGAGCAGCGGCGCGCCGCGCCGGGGCCGCCGCCGTGACCACCACGATGGTCGAGGCCACGTGCGGGTCGCAAACGACTTGGGCCGAGAGCGGTGTGCGGGCGCGCGGATCCAGAATGATGCGCCGCCAGCGCTTTTCTGTGAAACCCGGCAGGCGCACCGCCAGACTCGGATCATCGGCCAAAACCGTGTTCACGCCAACCAGAATCGCGTCCGCTCCCGCCCGCAGCTTCATCCCCCAGGCGCGCGCCTTCTCGCCGGTTATCCACCGCGACTCCCCCGCCACGGTCGCAATTCGTCCGTCCAGCGACATCGCTGCTTTGACCGTGACCCACGGCGTCCGATGCACGATCCAATGTTCGAACGCTTCGTTTAGTTCCGCAGCCTGCCGGGCCAGCAATCCGGCGCTGACCTCGATGCCGGCGCGTTGCAAAATCGCAAAGCCCCTGCCGGCATGGGCCGGGTTTGGGTCGGTCGCCGCCGCCACCACCCGCCGGATGCCGGCGGCGATGATAGCCTGGGTGCAAGGGGGCGTGCGACCAGACGTGGAGCAGGGTTCGAGGGTCACGTAGAGAGTGGCCCCGCGGGCGTCGCGCCCGGAATGTCCGCGCTCCTGGGCGTCGCGCAGGGCTTCGATTTCCGCGTGGGCCTGGCCGGCTCGGGAATGCCAGCCTTGGCCGATCACCGCGCCTTCGCGCACCAGCACCGCGCCGACCATGGGATTGGGCGAGGTGTGGCCGAATCCGCGGCGGGCCAGACGCAGGGCAAGACGCATGTATTCAAGGTCCGAGGACATAGGCGGGAAAGAGGTTGGGCGGTCACATCCGCATCAACTCGGCCACGATGCTTTGCAACTGGGCTGGCTCATAAGGTTTGCCCAAAAAGCGATGCACCTTGGCCGGGTGCGAGAGCGTAATCGAGTCATCGACCGTGCCGCTGACGAGGACTGTTTTGAGCGTGGGATGAATCTTGTGCGAGGATAGGATCAACTCCAAGCCGTTCATTTGACCCATTTCGTAATCGGTGACGAGCACGGCGGGTTTGGGGTTCGCCTCATGCATGGCGCGCAAAGCCGCCGCGGGGTCGCAAAAATACCGCACCGTGTGACCGGCCGCTTCCAGCACGGCGGTGGCAAATTCGACCAGCATGGCATTATCATCCACGACGAAGACGGCCCCACCAGGGGCCAGATCCAGCCGGGCAGATTTTCGTTTATTCATAAAGGCATCTGGTCTAAGGACATTAAGCTGAGGTTTCGCGCGCTTGGCAAGCGCATTCCTTGGGTGTTATTACACAATATGCGTAAGTCTTGCCAGCCCAGGCCCAGACTGAGGCCTCGCCTTTATCGGGGAATTCTTCGTGGCTTGCCGGCCGATTGCGAGTATCGTGGCGCCATGGATGCACTGACCAATGCGCAAATACGCGCTTTCAAAGCACAGGCCCAACGGCTCAAGGCCACGCTGAAAATCGGCAAAGAAGGTCTCAGCCCACAGTTTCTCGCCGCCCTTGATGATGCCCTGAAACATCACGAGCTGATCAAGGTCAAATTCGACGACCTCAAAGAGGAAAAGAAGCAACTCGCTCCACAACTGGCCGAAAAGAGCGGCAGCCATCTCGTCACCCGCATCGGCAACGTGGTCGTGCTCTTCCGGCCCAAGGCAGCGGCGGCGCCGCCGGAGTAAGACGGTGAGTGGAACCATGTATTCATGCTATTTACAAGGAGTGCGCGGGGTTGACAGTGGCGTGGTCTCTGGCAGACTATGCTTGCGCCTCGCCAAGCGCCGCGCATTCGGCGAGGTGAGGAGAAACAAGAGAGTTTAAAAAGTGAAAACCGACACTTCCATCGCTGCTGCCGCAATGATCTCGCTGGGGGAACTGGAACGGCAGTTGAGGAGCGAGACGCCGCCCGCTTCAGCATCAACCGGCTTTGATATTTTGCTTCCACAGCACTTTGTGTCCATCGTGCGCGGCAAGACAGAAGTCCGGAACTTCGGCGCCAGGCACGGTTGCAGCGTTGAATTGCTGACTCAAAGCGCGCCCAGGCTTGGAGGCCCGGCCGCCGTGTTCGGAAGCCGTGGTTTTGGGTGGCTTGATACGCTCGAAGTGGTCTTGCTCAATGCGGGCAAGCGAACCCTTATCTGGAAGCGTAAAGGCAAGCAGGCTGATATCGCCATCAACGGGAAGAGCGCGGGCCGAATCGAGCTTGGATGGTGTCTGGAGCACGCCCACGTCGGCTCTGGACGCGTGTGGGTTGATGGATATCCTTTTTGCGAAATTGCGTTGCCTCTCCGTGGCCCCTCTATATCCCAAACTCGCGACTGCACGGGACGTTTCACCTTCGTGAGCGACCAGAAGGCAATCAAGTTCGTGATAAGTCCCAAAGGCTCTTCAAGCTCCAAGGTGCGCGGGCAGGTTGTGACGGTTGCCGCGCAATCCGCGCCTGGCGCAAAATCGTCATCCGGCACAACGATTTTCTCCCCGTCAGACGAAGCCCGCTTGACCCACCTTTCGGACGAGCAACGCATGATATTGCTCGCTCTCGCGATCTGGCCCTGGGCGCTTTACAAGAGATAATTGGTCTTTGACTTTGCACAGTTACTGTGAGTACGTGAAAAATATTACGTTAAGCGTGGATGATGCCGTGTACCACGCCGCGCGGGTCGAAGCCGCCAAACGGCGCACGAGCGTGAGCGCCGTCGTGCGGGCTTATTTGCGGACGTTCGCCCAGGACAAAATCTCCACGGAATCGCCCGCGGAGAGGGATCGCAGAGAGCGCGCCGAGTTGGTGCGACTCTTCCGCCAGGCGAACCTGGTGCTGGGCTATAAGCCAACCAGGGAGAAAACTTATGAGCGTTGAGGCGGTACTGGATTCCAATATCTTCCTTTACGCGGCCTCCAAGGACCCACGCGACGGGGAGAAAGCCAAAGTGGCGTTGCGCTTGCTGGCATCGGTGAACTTTGGCGTGCCACTGCAGGTGGCCCAGGAATTCTTTCACAATGCCCGCGTCAAAGCACGCCTAGCCATTGATCCCGGCCATTGCGACCGAATGATTGACGCATTGCTGGCAGCGTCCGCTGTTGGCGACGGACACGGATTTGTTCGAAAAGGCCCGCCATTTGTGCCGTCGTTACAGAATTGGCTACTGGGATGCCGCCGTGTTGGCGGCGTGCGAACGGTTGGGGGCCAGGGTGCTCTACTCCGAGGACCTCAGCCACGGCCAAGACTATGGCGGGGTCCGGGTGGTTAACCCGTTTCGCGGCGCCGATGGAGAAGGTAGCATCGGGTTCGCGGACAACGTCGAGGCTAGAAGCGAGGCGCGCCTGCGCGAGACTTGAGGCCCAGGTCTTTTTCATACACGCCGATGGTCTTGGCGGCGGCAACCTTGGTGGCGGCTTTCAACTCACCTTGCAAGGCCGCCAGGCGGGTCACGGCCATTTTGCTGGCGGCGGACTCCGGATATCGGTCGATGACGCGGCGCAGCGCATATTCGGCGGCATCGATGTCATGGCCCTGGCGAATGTGCAGCGTGACCAGAAGATTCAACCAGTGGGCGATGTGCTTGGGCGTCTCGTTGGGCAACGCGGCCAATTGTTCGAGTTGACTGACGGCCAAATCCAGCCGCTCAAAGCGTTCGGCGTAGAGCATGGCCAGCTTTTCCCGGGTCTCGGTGTCGTTCGGATATTTCTCGAGTTGCCGGACGTAATCGGCAACCAAGATGTCGGCCTCGGCCTCGGGGGAGACCTGCGGGGGAGCGGCATGGCGCAGGCCGAGATCGCGCTCCCCGGCCGGGACTTTGAAGACGTGCTCGCGAAATTCCCGCGCCTGGGCGACGCCAGCCAGATGGGCGAGGCGCTGTTCGGCGGCGTGCGAGAAAGTGGAATCGGGGAACAACTCGAGGATCCGCTGGAACGTGGCGCGGGCGGCGGCGGGATCGCGTCCGAGTTGCATTTGCCAATCAGCCAGGGTTTGCAGGGCGGCAACAGTGTTGCTGGGCGGCAAGCCCGGTTGTTGCAAAAGCTCATTGAGGGTCGCCGTGGCGGCGGGCAGGTCGTGCAGTTCCTCGGCCTGGAGGGCCGCCAGCTTCATCATCCCCTCGACATCGCCGGGAAACTTCTCCAGTTGCTGGCGCACTTCGGCCACGGCCTCCTCGAAAAGCCCTTTGCGGCGCTTGGCTTCGGCGATGAAGTAAAACGGTTTCGCCTCGACCTCCTGCGTGCCGCCGTCAAGCGCGTCGGTGAGGGGTTTGAGCAGGAATCGGCCAAGGTTTGGCATCCACATGAAGCCAAGGACGACAGCAGGGGGGATCAAAGCAAAGTACATGAACACGTCGTGCAGCGACGCGAGGAAGATGATAGTGGCAATGAGGAGAGCGCTGAAAACCCATTTGAGCACCAAGGTGCGGCGGTCGTCGCTGTTGATCAGGCTGTGATAGCCCCAGAAGCCAAGGAGCGGCAACAGAACGCACAAGCCGAGCAAGTCACCATGGTCCATGCACCAAAGGTGCGGTCATTTGTCCTCCGTGTCAAACTTCAATTCCGTTTGCGAGTGGCGTTTGAAGTCGCGAATATCCATCTTTTCCACGCGCCAATGGCCGTTGACCTTTTTGAAACTGCTGCCGTGCAGGGAGAATTCCTTGACTAAGTGGTCGGCGGCGTCATAGCCGTCGGCGATCAGCAACCCGTTGCTCTCCTTGTCAATAAAGGATTTGACCCGCACGATGAATTTGGCGGACTGGTCGCGGCTTTCCAGGACATAACACGGCTGGCCCAGGCGCATCTCCCCCCTCAATTGACGCTGGCGCGGCCAATGCAGAAAATCCAGGCCCAAGTCCCCGGCCGAAAAGTCCGAGCCGGCCAGCGGCGTGGCGGCGGCGTCCGCCGAGGAAATGGGCGCCGGTTTGGGCAGCGGCGCGGAAGGGGCGGGCGCGCGGGCGTAAAGGTAAACGTTGGGAGCGTTGGTGGCATGGATGACAATCAACTGTTCGGCCCCGTGGTTGGTGGTGGCGGCGGCGTCATAATCGGTTTCCCAGGTGGCAGGGTGGAGGACGACGCGGCAGACCACGGGCACATTTGTGGTTCGGCCGCCCGCGCGAATGATGAGCGTTCCGCGAACCATGTTGGTGTCTTCGGGCAAGGCGTTGCGGATTTGTTGGGCCAGGGCCTGCCCGGCGGCCAGATCATCCGAGGCGGGCGGATCGGCGAATGCGGGCAGGGCGGCCGCCAGCAGCGAGGCGAAGAATCGAAGCGTCACTTGGATAAGAGGGCGATGGGGAACATCTGGGAGACGTGGTCCACGAAATGGGCCTTTAACTTCCGCCGCACCTCGGTGGGGACTTCCAGCCAGTCGTTGCGATTCTGGGCAGGCAGGATGACGTGTTTCAAACCGGATCGGGCCGCGGCCAGGACCTTTTCCTTGATGCCGCCGACGCGCAGAACGCGGCCGCGCAAACTGATTTCGCCGGTCATGGCGATATCCGAGCGGACTTTGCGCTGAGTCAACAACGAGGCCAGCGCCGCCACCACCGTCAACCCGGCGCTGGGGCCGTCCTTGGGTGTGGCCCCGGCGGGCACGTGGATGTGAATGTCCCGCTTGTCATAATCGCTCAGATCAATATTGAGCGTGGCGGCGCGATTGCGCAGGAAGCTCAAGGCCGTTTGCGCGCTTTCTTTCATCACCTCGCCCAGCGAACCGGTCAAGAGCAAGCCGCCTTTGCCCGGCATGCGCGTGGCTTCGACAAAGAGGATTTCCCCGCCCACCGGCGTCCAAGCCAGGCCGATGGCGATGCCGTATTCGTCAATGCGTTCGGCCGACTCGGAGGTGAAATGCGGCGGGCCAAGCAGGCCGCGCAGCTTGGCCGGCGTGATAACCAGAGGCAAATGCGCGTGGTGAGCAACGATCTTGCGCGCGGCCTTGCGAGTCAAGGAGGCGATTTCCCGTTCGAGCTGGCGCACGCCGGCTTCGCGGGTGTAGTCTTGGATGATCTGGCGCAGAGTCGCATCGGGGAAGCGGACCAGCTTCTTCTTCAGGCCGTGCTCCTCCAATTGCCGGGGCACCAGATGCCGCCGGGCAATTTCCACTTTCTCCGCCGCCGTGTAGCTGGGCAGCTCAATGACCTCCAGCCGGTCCCGCAAGGCGGGATGGACGGGATCCAGCCAGTTGGCCGTAGTCAAGAATAATACCCGCGACAAATCGTAGGGCAAATCCAGGTAATGGTCCACAAAGTCGTTGTTTTGCGCGGGGTCCAGCACCTCCAGCAACGCCGCGGCCGGGTCGCCACGAAAATCCGAGCCGACTTTGTCCAACTCGTCCAGCAGGATAACCGGGTTGCTGGACTCGACGCGGCGCAAACTTTGAATGATGCGTCCAGGCAGCGCGCCGACGTAGGTGCGGCGGTGTCCGCGAATCTCGGCCTCGTCGCGCATGCCGCCGAGGGAAATGCGCGCGAATTTCCGGCCCAGGGCGTCGGCCACGCTCTTGCCGAGGGAAGTTTTGCCCACGCCGGGCGGGCCGACCAGGCAGAGAATGGGGCCTTTGAGTTGTTGCTTGAGCTTGATGACGGCCAGGAATTCCAGGAGCCGGTCTTTGACTTTGCGCAGGCCAAAATGCTGTTCGTCCAGCAAGCGGCTGGCTCCGGCCAGGTCGAGTTTGTCCTCGGTGAATTTGGACCACGGCAAGGAGATCAGCCAATCCAGGTAATTGCGCGTCATGGTGTACTCGGCCACGGCGGGAGGCATTTGCTGCAGGCGCTCCAGCTCCTTGAGCGCGACCTTTTTCGGCTCCTCCGGCAGATTGTTCTGCTCGATCTTCTCGCGCAGTTCCTTGGCCTCGGCGGCGCCGGGATCGACCTCGCCCAGTTCGCGCTGAATGGCGCGGATTTGTTCGCGGAGGAAGAAATCGCGCTGGTTCTTGGACATGGAGGTAACGACCTCGTTCTGGATTTTGGAACCCAGCTTGAGCACTTCCAGTTCGCGGCTCAACAAGGGGAGCAGGCGCGTCAGGCGGTCCTTGACCTCGGGCATCTCCAGCAGATGCTGGCGCTCCTCCAGGCTGAGATTCAAATTGGCGGCAATGAGGTCGGCCAGGCGGCCCGGTTCCTCGGTGTTCAAGGCGGCGACTTTGACCTGCTCGGCCAGGGTGGGCGAAAGTTTGATGACTTCCTGGAATTCGCGCTCGGCGTTGCGGGACAAGGCTGTCAACTCCAGGGAACTTTCGAGGGCGTCCTTGAGTTTTTCGATGTTGGCCACGAGGTAGGGCGATTGCGAGGCGTAGCTGAGAATGCGAAAGCGGCGCAACCCCTCGACTGCCACCCGCACGGTGCCGTCGGGGAATTTGAGCATCTTGAGCACGCGTCCGGCGCAACCAAAGGCATAAAGATCGCCCGGGGCGGGGGTTTCGATTTCTGGATCGCGCTGCAAGACCAGCCCCAAAAAGCGGTCGCCCGCCACCACGTCATCGATGAGGCGGATGCTTTGCGCGGTTTCCACCAGCAGGTGGGTGACGGTGCCGGGGAAAATGACAATGTCGGACAAGCCCAGGATCGGGAGCGATTCCGGGAGGGATTTGGACCATATCTTGGTGCCGGCGGCTTCCGGCGCGCCACCGGCGCCCAGGATGCTGATGAATTCACTTTCCGGCGTGGTCATGCCCAGAATCAATGATCGTCGTTGGAAACAGAACCAGAAGGAGTCGAGGAGGCATACGGGATATCGATGCGCAGGAAGCCGTTTTGATAAACGGCCTTGCCGCGGGAGACGTCGCAATCCGGGGGTACCTCGATGGTGGTTTCAAAGGCGCCGTAGTCGATTTCCATGACCAAAAATTTGCATACCCCACCCCGGCAACCGTCGGGCCGCTGGCCGCTGACGCGAAGGTGATTGCCGTCCACGGTCAATTCCAGGTTTTCCCGCTGCATGCCGGCCAATTCGATTCTGATGACCAGACCGCAATCGGAAAGATAGACATCGGTATTGGGCGTCCATTGAGTTTCGTGATCCCTGGCAAGGACGGGCTGGCGCCGTTTAGCAAAATGCACTGAGGAACTTATCTTATGCATGTCAAAGAAGGAGGATAGCTTATGAGGGTGAGTTATGCAAGGGGCGTTGGAGCATATTCTTGCCGGGTTAATTGCTTTTCACAATGATTTTAGCGCGTTCCCCCTTGCGGGCGCTGAAGAGGATGGAGGCTCCGGTGTTCGTGGGGGCCGCGCAACCGCAGTGAGTATCGCGCTCAAAATTGAACTTGCGCCGGGGCCATTTCGCTCGTGCAAACAAGCCCGCAGTCGCGGCGACCACGCCAAGGGCTGCAATCTTCTGCCAATCCATATACCAAGATAACCGTTTGTGGCAGTCACGCAACAGGATGTTTTCAGCAAGTATGTGCGTCCGCTTCAGTTCTTCACCAGGCGACCCACTCTTGAACCGGGCCAAAAAAGGGTTTTCTTTTGCCTGTGGAGAAGTTATACCGTGAGACACGGTGTCAGCACCGCCTTTTAAGACCCAATGGAAGGAAACATCAAAATCGCCTTGATCGGCGCCGGCATGTTCGGCGGAGATGTCCATCTGCGCGCTTACGCGGATTTGCAGCGCGCCGGCCTCGCCCCCCAATTGGGCCGCCTTGGCTTCGATCAGTGGGCGCGCGACCTGGCGCCGGTCTCCTTCGAGCTGGCGGCGGTGGCGGCCCGGTCGGAATCCTCTGCCAAAGGCGCTTGCGACCTTTTCCATCAATGGACCGGGCACCGGCCCAAGCCCTATTTTGGCGCGGAGCCGTGGATGGATGTTTTGCGCGATATGCCGGACCTGGATGTCGTGGCGGTGGCGACGCCGGACCCTCTTCATACGCCGGTCATCCTGGCCGCCTTGCGCCGGGGCGCTCATGTCATCACCGAAAAGCCGATGTGCCTTTCCATTTTTGAGGCCGACCAGATTATTGAGCTGGCCAGGGAGAAAGATCTGATCGTCGCCGTCGATATGCACAAACGCTACGACCCGGACCACCTGCGGATTCGCGACGACATCAAGAACCGCATCGGCGAGCCATTGTACGGCGTGGCCTACCTGGAGGAACCGCTCCATGTTTCGACCAGCACCTTCAAATGGGCGGCCCAAAGCGATCCGTTCACCTACGTCGGCCCTCATTGGGTCGATCTGATCTGGCATTATTACCATAGCAAGCCAGTTTCACTCACGGCGGTGGGCCAAAAGAAGCGGCTGGCCAGGGATGGCATCCAGGCTTACGACGCGGTGCAGGTGCGGGTCGATTTTGCCAACGGCATGAGCATTCATTTTCACAATAACTGGATCACTCCGCCCGACTTCGAGGCGCCGGTCAACCAGGGCCACGAAATCGTCGGCGCCGACGGCAAGGTGGAGAGCGACCAGCAATACCGCGGCTTGCGCTTCTGGCACAAGGGCGGCGGCACCCGCACTGTCAATACGCATTTCACCCGCGAGACCGCCCGCCCCGGCGGCGGCCATGCCTGCGTCGGCTACGGCGTGGACAGCTTGAACGCGGGCCTGGCGGCCATTGCGCGCCGCAAGTTCTTCGGCGCCAGCCGCGAGGAACTGGCCGCGCTCTATCCCACGGCCGAGGACGCCCGCGTGACGGTGGCCATCGTGCATGCGGCGGCGCTGGTGCGCGACCTCAATTTCAACTACACCCGCCGCGGCCTTGGCGCGCCTGTCACGGCGCGCTTTGGCCGCGATGGCATTACCATCATCGATCCCAACCGCGCCGGCGAAGGTCCGGACAAGGTCTTCGCGCGCATTTACGAGAAAGTCATTTGATATGGGCCAGGAATTCGACATCACTCCAAGAAACGTTCCCCACCTTCAGACCAAATATCGGCGCATCGCCAGTCCCGTGCCGCATCCGGACTCCGTGCCCGTGCTGGAGAAGTTGCGGCGGTTCGAGCCGCTGTCCATGCGCGGCCAGCCGCCGCTGGTGTGGGACCGCGCGGAGGACATTTTTGTCTATGACAATTACGGCAACCGCTGGATCGACTTTAGTTCGGGCGTGCTGGTGGCCAACGCCGGCCACGCCGCGCCGGAAGTCCGCGAGGCCATCCTGGAGCAGGTCAACCGCCCGCTGCTGCACAACTACGTCTTTCCCAGCGCCGAGCGGGCGCGGCTGGCGGAATACCTTGTGGGACTGGCGCCGGCGGAGCTGGGCAAAGTATTTTTCTTGACAACGGGTTCCGAGGCGGTGGAGTGCGCCCTTAAGCTGGCCCGCGCGCATGGCCTGAAGAAAGGCGGCCCGCGTAAAATCACCATCGTCGGGGCGGAGCGCGGTTTTCATGGCCGCACCCTGGGTTCCCAACAGGTCGGCGGCATCCCGGGCCAGAAACAGTGGATTGTCAACGAAGACCCGGCCATCGTGCAGGTCCCTTTCCCGGACGGTTACTGGACGGAGAACACCAGCTTCGACCAGTTTTTGGCCACTCTCAAGAAGAAGGGCTTGGCTGCGGACGATGTCGCGGGCGTCATCTTCGAGACTTACCAGGGCGTCGGGCCGGATTTCGCGCCCAAGGAATACATGCAGGAGCTGGCCCGGTGGTGCCGCGCCCACGACGTCGTTTTGATACTTGACGAGGTTCAGGCCGGCTTCGGGCGCACGGGCAAATTCTGGGCCTTCGAGCATTACGGCGTGACGCCGGACGTGATTTGCTGCGGCAAGGGCATTACCAGTTCGCTGCCGCTCTCGGCCGTCATCGGCCGCGCGGAAATCATGGACCAGTTTGCCCCCGGCTCCATGACCAGCACGCACACTGGCAACGCGGTGTGCGCGGCGGCGGCGCTGGCCAGCTTGAAGAAAATTGTCAACGAGGACCTGACCGGCAACGCAGCGCGCCTCGGGGTTATCCTTGATCACGAGTTATCCGGGTTGCGTCGGCGGCACCAGAGCGTGATCGGCCATTATTCGGCCCGCGGTTTGGTCGGTGGCCTGCAAATAGTCCAACCCGGGAAGAAAGAACCGGACGCGGCTCTGGCGCACGACATCGTCGAACGCTGCTTTCACAAGGGGCTGCTCTTTTTCGCGCCGGTCGGCGCCTGGGGCCAGACCGTCAAAGTCGCGCCGCCGCTGACCATCACCGAAGAACCCTTGCGCGAGGGATTGGCCGTGCTGGGCGAGGCCATCGAAGAAGCTTGTGCGGCGCGCAACGCGCGCCCTTAATCAATGCCATGCGTTGATGGCACTGGCTGTTTAGGCAGCCTTTGGCAACGGGTGAATGGACTTTTGGATGTCGCTGGCGGAGGATAACCGGGCTTGATCCAGTTCGTAATGGGATTGCAGATTAAGCCAAAACTGGGGCGTAGTGTTGAAATAACGGCCCAGGCGCAGAGCAGTGTCGGCGGAAACGCCGCGCCGGCACAGGGCTATTTCATTAACGCGGCGCGCAGGCACGTGAATCTCTTTGGCCAGACGATATTGCGAAATGCGCAACGGCTTTAAGAAGTCCTCCAACAGGATTTCTCCCGGATGCACCGGCGATAACGCTGAGTCTTTCATAACGTATCCTTCTCTTCAATGATAGTCAACAATTTCAACGTTCCACGCGCCAGTCTGGTTCCACACAAAACAAATCCGCCACTGGTCGTTGATGCGGATGCTGTATTGCCCTGCCCGGCGACCGCGTAATTTCTCCAGACGATTCGAAGGCGGACTCCGCAAGTCCAGCAGGTTTGTCGCAGCATCCAAAGCATAAAGACGGCGCAATGCGGCCTTGCGGACTGGCTCGCTCCAACGCAGGGTCCGCTCGTAATGAAACACCATCAGGGTGTCCCGGCATTTGAAGCTCCGAATCACCCTTCGATAGTAACCAAAACCGTTACTATGTCAACCCCGACAACCGCTGATTTGGGCTGTGCCGTCCGTTTGCGCACACCCGTACAGTCGCAGGGCGCGCTGTGGGGCGCGCCCTGTGTCGTTGTCTTTGCTCCAGTAAGCTCAGTGGGTATGAGCAATGGTAGGAACTGGATGTGTAGCCACCTCATTACGAGAATTACTTGACGGCACTGGGGTCCGGATCGGTTCGTTCTGGGTCAGTGCCGCTGCACGGTTCTGCTCATCCAGCAGAGCCGGGTCCTTTTCTAACAGTTGGACCACTAAGAACAGGCCCAACAAAATCGCTCCCATTGGCCGGCCGAGGGAAAAGAAAGCCGCAGGCTGAAGATCGCTGAATCCAATGGCGAATTCCGCCAGCGCAAGAGCTAAAAAAACGTATTTATATCTTACCAAATTCAACATATCGTCATCCAATTCCGCTTCGTCGAATCTCGTCCGTCAACTCAATGTAAACCTAAAAGAAGCCTCCAACAGCCGCTCCCCCAATCTTGCTAAAAGCTTACCCTCTTTTGCGGGTCGGACCGCTGAACGATATACTGGCGGCACTTTTTCCGCGGTTTGACCCAGCCCGCCTTTGGCTTTTGGAAGGGCAAAATAGGGCGGATAATTGCCAAGGGCGGTGTAGCCGTTTCGGCCTTCCGCAGGCATGTTGACACCAGTGTTATGAATGTACGAACAGCACCCCAGTCCGGTGAGACGATTTCGGCCCGTGCCGGGAGGGCGGCGGCTCAGTCCCCGTCGGTGCTGACCATGTGCGCCAATAACTGCAACTGAGGAGATCTCATGTCCGCCAAAACATGTCCTATTGAATGCGCCCAAGGCCTGCCGCTCGCTCCGGGAGCGACCGCCTTCGGCTGCCCCCGCGATTTTCTGGATAACCGTTTCGTCTATACGGTCGTTTCGGCCCGGGCGCGGGGGTTGTCGCTCGGCATCAACATGAACCCTGACAAACGGTGCAACTTCGATTGCATCTATTGCGAGGTTGATCACCAGCGGACACCCCAGGAAAAGGAGTTGGATGTTTTTGTCATGGCCGAGGAATTGCAACGGACTCTGCTGCTCATCAGTTCCGGCGCGATTCGCGCCCGTTTCCCTTACCGCACCTTGAGCAACGAACTGCTGCAACTGCGCCACGTCGCCTTTAGCGGCGACGGCGAGCCTACGCTCTGCCCCTGCTTTAACGCCGCGGTGGAAGGGGTTGTGCACGTGCGCGCCCGCCGCACGCACGCCTTCTTCAAAATGGTCCTCATCACCAACGGCACGGGATTGGATCTGGACCCCGTCCGGGAAGGTCTGCGGTATTTCACGGCGGAGGACGAAGTTTGGATCAAGTTTGACGCGGGCACGCAAGAGCACATGGACCGGGTCAACCGCAGCGAGGTGCCCTTGGAAAAGGTCATACACAATATCCTTCATCTGGGCCGGCAGCGGCCGGTCATCATCCAGAGCCTTTTTCCGCTCATCCTCGGCCAGGAACCGCCGCCGGCGGAAATCGATGAATATCTTCAGCGCCTGACGGAATTGAAAGATGGCGGGGCGCATATTTCCCTGGTGCAAATCTATTCGGCCACTCGTCCCGCCGCCCACCCCGAATGCGGCCACCTTGCGCTTAAAACGCTTTCCCACATCCGGCACAGGATCAAAACGGAGGTTGGACTGCACGCTGAAGTGTTTTAGCAACTCTTCGCGTTTTTAAGATAACGGACGCCTCAAACGCTCGCTGGCCATGGCACCCGTTGATTAGCGATGAGGATACGCGAGGCATTCCCCCTTTTTTTCGCAAGTGCGAATGTGGCACCGTTCTGGCTATATCGCCATTTCACAAGGTGCAGAACATGAATGAAAGCCTGACGGCGCCCAAATCCAAGTCCGCTTACGCCACCGATGCGTTGCCGGAGCATCCTCTTTTCCAAGGATTGAGGGATAGGCACCGTCAAATCCTGGCCGAATGCTCCATGCGCGCCACTTTCCAGCCCGGCATGCAGGTCGTTGCCACCGGAGAGCCTGCGAACTGCTTTTACTTGATCGTCAGCGGCCGGATTGCCTTGGAAACCCTTGGCGCCTATTCCCCTTTGCGTGTCCAATCCATCGGGCCGGGAGACGTTTTGGGCTGGTCGTGGCTTTTCCCTCCGTACTGCTGGCATTTCAACGCCATCGCCGAAGAACCGACCGAGACCATATTCTTCTATGGCAGCCGCCTGCGGCAGTTATGCGACCAGAACCATGATTTTGGTTACGAACTCTTCAAGCGCATGTCGCAAATACTGGTCAGCCGTCTGCAGACCACCCGCGACAAATGGATCGAGGAAGCCCAGTTTGCGCGGTCGCGCCTGGGGCTTCCGGCGGATTACCTGATCATCTGACGGAGGCGCTTCAGCCGTACCGATATGGCGCCGTCAATGTGAACGTGTTCGGCAGGTGCCGCACTTCGGCCACCTCGCCGTCTTCCAGCAGAACCTCAACCACGTCAAACCGAATGATAATGGGCGGGTTTTTCAACAGCCGCAGATAATCGAAAGCGCACCGTGTGAGCGCCCGCCGTTTGCGCTCGTTAACTGCCGCCGCCGGACGGGTCCAGCCGCCGATGGTGCGGGCTTTCACCTCCACGAACACCAGGCAGTCACCGTCACGAAAGATGAGGTCGATCTCGCCGCGGTCGGAGCGGAAATTGGCGGTCAGGAATTTCAGCCCGTGCCCTTGGAGATGCTTTTGCGCCGCGCGTTCGCCGACCCGGCCCCGGCGGAGATTCTCCGGCTCCTCCTCGCGGTCCTTCCACCATTTAAGTTTTTCCAGCAGGCGCAAGTTCAATCGAATAATTCCCGTTCCACCGGCCGAATGGGCGCAAAGGACCGCCGGTGAACCGGGCAGGCGCCCAACGCCTTGATGGCAGCGATATGCCTCGGCGTGCCGTAACCTTTGTGCTCGGCAAATCCATAGCCGGGATACAACCGGTCCAATTCCAGCATCCAGCGGTCCCGGCTGACCTTGGCCAGAATGCTGGCGGCGGCGATGGAGTAGCTTAAGGCGTCCCCGCCGACAATCGGCGTGTGGGGCAAGGCCATTGAGCGGACCCGCCGGCCATCGACCAGGGCGTGTTCAGGCGCCGGCTGCAACTGGGCCAGAGCCAGGTTCATCGCGCGATGGGCCGCCTGCAAAATGTTGATTTCGTCAATGGTCTGCTCATCCACTTGCGCCACGGCGAAAAGGATTTCCGGGCGTGCAGTCAGTTCGGTGAAGAGTTGCTCCCGCGTTTCCGGCGAAAGCTGTTTGGAATCGTTGACCTTGCGCAACGGCGCTGGCAAGCCGCCGCGCATCCAGTCCGCGGGAAACATCACCGCCGCCGCGAAGACCGGCCCGGCCAGCGGGCCGCAGCCCGCCTCATCCACGCCGGCAATGCGCGTCACGCCTCGGTCGAGCAATTCGACTTCGTATCGAAAGCGCTTGGAGATCATTTTAGCCACGGAAATCCCGCCTCCTTGCGGCAATGACTGTTTCGGTGTCGCGGCTGGCGTGCATAACACCGAGCATCCAGATACCCGGGGCACGGATAACGTAGAAAATGCCGTAAGGAAAACGGTCAAGGTTCAAGCGTCGAACGTCGGCAAAACGGACGGCATAAAGTTGCGCGTCGCGCACAAGATGGCGGTAGCGGGAAAGAAAATCTTTGGCAAATTCCAGCCCCAGACCGGGCTGCTGGTTTTCGTGCCAATCGTAGGCATCCCGCAAGTCAGCGGCGACGAGAGGATGTCTTATGAGCACGGGCATGGGCGAATTCGCGGAACATGTTTTCGGCATCAGTTTCAGTGAACGGGATGCGCAAGGCGGGGTTCGCCTCCATTTCGGCAAGACGCTGGCGAACTTCGCTTTCTTGGGCGCGAGCCAGGGCGGAGGGCTGCTCAATTTCGTCGCGGTGTTCATCGAGCCAGCGGGTGAAGGCACGTCGCTGGGCCAGAGGCAGCGCCAGCACTTTGGATTCGAGTTGTTCCACGCTCATGGCCGATAATTTACAGCTTTGTTGGGATTTGTGAACAAAAACCGGGAAATATTAGAGACCCAAGCGGGTTGTCGGAAAATCTCCGATTAGCGCGCCTTGGCTACGGGGCGGGCGGTTTGGCTTCAATCTCAAATTCCTTTCCACCGTCCACCTGCACCTTGCCCGTGACGCGCGAGGCGTTTGCGTTTTGGACTTGCGGCGCATTTTGATTCAACGCGGCGCCTTTGGCGGCCGCGGGGGCCGGCGGCATTTCCTGCACGTTTCCAGTAAAGACTATATTTTGCTGCAAATTGTGATTGGTGCCCGCGACTTTGAAGGCAAAGTTCACGTCGTTATTCGCGGCTTGTCGCGTCCGAGCCATGCCTTCCGTGGCCGAGCCGTGGCCGCCGCCAAACCCCTTGATGTTGACGGGCGATCCACCAAGAACCTGGCCGTTATAGACCGAGCCGTCGGCATCAACGACGCTCACGATCTGGCCGGAACGCCGCATCTGGAATGTTGACAGAATGTTCGACGGCGGCGATGGCGCGGCGGTTAGCCCGGCGCGGTCATGGATTTGAACGAACTCTCCGGCAGCCACCTCAGACTCATCGCTTGGGGCCGGCTTCGCCTCGGACAGTCTTTGATACAACAGTGGTTGGGCCGCCTCATTCGCTCCGTCTGTGTGCGCTGTCTGGAAGGACGGCAGCGGTGAGGCGGAAGGCGCGATCGTGACGCTGGGTTGTCTCGATGGCGCAGGCGCAAGCGCGGCTGGGCCGGTGTTTTTCGCGACCGGCGCTGGCGCTTTGGTGACGGGCCTGGCGTCAGACAAGCGCCGTTCCGCCGGGGCCGAGGCGGGCGATAGCTTGTGCATCTGCGCGTTGATCATGGCGAACATCACCAGAAGGGCCGCCAAGCCGCCCCCAAAGGCCACCAGCGGCCAGCGCCATGTCCGCCAAACTTGGCGCGGTTGCGCCGACGCCAGGCCGAATGTCCGTCTGACCTCATCGTGCAACAACTTGCGCGTAGCCGGGTGCATCTCGGCAGCCGGCCCGGCTTGCTCCCGGCGCTGTTTGGCGTAGGCCCTGAGCAATGGGTCCATCTTACTGTTTGGCTCCTCCGATGGCATATTAAGTTAGACGGAAAAAGGCGCCGTAATCTTCCCGCGAAAGACCTCGATGGCGATTTTTTCCAGGCGATCCAGGCATTTGCTCAGACGGGAACTGACGGTTTTTGGGTTCAATTTCAACGCGTTCGCTATCTCATCATAGCTCAAATCGGCGAAATATCGAAGCTGGATGATTTCGCGGCACGGCTCCTCGAGGCGTTCCAGGGCCAGGCCCAGTTGCGCGGCGCATTCGGCGCGCAACAGGAGCGCGTCCGGCGTGGGCAACGAACTGGGGACTTGCAAGGGAAGGCTGTTCTCGCCGATCTCCTCCTGCAAAGACATCACCGGCTGGCCGCCGCCGCGCTTGGCCGCCTGCTGGCGGTCCCGGTAATCGCGCGCCTTGTTGGCGGCGATGCGGAAAATCCACGTTTGCAGGCCACTGCCGCCCTCGAAGGAAGCGATATTCTTGATGACAGCCAAAAAGGCGTCCTGGCAAATCTCCTCCACGTCTTCGCGTGAAAAAGCGGGCGATAGCTGGAAGACAAACCGGGCCGCCGCCCCGTAGTGAAGGTCGAAGAGCGCGTCCCAGGCCCGGTCATCTCCTTGCCGGCACCGGGCGATCAATGGCGCTTCCGAATCCGCACTCATGGCGAGAGGTTATTCAATGGACAGGGAAAAGCCAGCTTCTTAAAAAGGCTCAATACCTCCCCCTTTAGTCTTTAGCATTTGATCTTTAGCCATTAGGCTTTGATTTTATGACAGGCTTGGACCCAGCAGTTGAACCGGCGCGATTTCTCAATCGGGAATTGAGCTGGCTGGAGTTTAACGAGCGCGTGCTGCAAGAGGCGCGCGCCGCGGACAAGCCCGTGCTGGAACGGCTCAAGTTCTTTTGCATCACCAGTTCCAATTTGGATGAGTTCTTCCAGGTGCGGGTGGCCGGCCTGAAACAGCAAATCGAAAGCGGGGTCACCACGCCGGGCATCGACGGGCTGACGCCCGCCGCGACGTTGCGGGCGGCGCATGAACGCATCCGGCGCATGGTGCAGGAAATGTATGAGTGCTGGCGCCAGGAACTGGTGCCGGAAATGGCGCGCCAGGGCATTCGCTTCCTGGCCCCGGCGCAATTGGTGGATACGGACCTGGCATGGCTGGAGAATTTTTATCGCAGCGAGGTGCGTCCGGTGCTCACGCCGCTGGCCATCGACCCGAAGCATCCATTTCCGCAATTGCTGAACAAATCGCTCAATCTGATCGTGAAGTTGGAGATGAAGACGGATGGGGAAAGGCTGCACCATCTGGCGGTGGTGCAGGCGCCGCGAGTGTTGCCGCCGGTGGTGAGGTTGCCGCGGGCGGACGCCAGACGGGACTATGTTTTCCTCGGCCAGACGGTGGGCCATTTTTTGGGGGATTTGTTCCCTGGCACCTCCATCCTGGGCTACTGGCATTTTCGCGTGACCCGCAACAGCGAGCTTTACCTGGACGAGCAGGACAGCGGCAACCTGCTCAAGGCCATCGAAAAGGAATTGCATAACCGGCGCAAGGGCGACGCCGTGCGGTTGGAGGCCGATGAACACTGCCCCGAAGCCATCCGCAAGGCCCTGCTGGGCACTTTGCACCTGACGGAGGACGATTTAAATCTGATTGACGGTCCGCTGGATCCGGCCAGGCTGATGGCCATCTACGAGGAGAATCAGACGGGGAATTTGCGCGAGCCTCCGTTCCAGGCGCCCGCCAGCCCGGCCTTGCGCGGGCAGGGCGACTTCTTTGCGGCCATCCGGCGGCAGGACATTCTGCTGCACCATCCGTATGAAAGATTCGACAGCGTGGCTGAGTTTTTGGAGCAATCGGCCCGCTGCCCGCGCGTGCTGGCGATCAAGCAAACGCTGTACCGCACCGGCGGCGATACGCGCATTGTCGGCGCGCTGATGGAGGCCGCCGGCCAGGGCAAGGAAGTCACGGCGGTGGTGGAGTTGCGGGCGCGGTTCGACGAAGCCAACAACATCCAATGGAGCCGGAAGTTGGAGGAGGCCGGGGTGCACGTGGTGCATGGCATGGTGGGCTACAAGATCCACGCCAAAATGTGCCTGGTGGTGCGCAAGGAGGCGGACGGTATCCGGCGCTACGTGCATTTGAGCACCGGCAATTATAATCTCACCACGGCGCGTCTCTACACCGATGTCGGCCTGCTGACCTGCCAGCCGGATTTTGGCGAGGACGCGACCAACCTGTTCAATTTGCTCACGGGCATCGGAGATTATCAGCCGACGAGGAAATTGTTGCTGGCTCCTTTTGATTTGCACCGCCGGATGATCGAGTTCATTGAGCGCGAAAGCGGAAATGCCCGTCTGGGACGGCCCGCGCGCATTATCGCCAAGATGAACGCGTTGGTGGACGGCGACATCATTCAGGCCCTCTACCGCGGGTCGCAAGCGGGGGTAAAGATCGATCTGCTGGTGCGCGGCATCTGCTGCCTGCGTCCGCAATGGCCCGGCCTGAGCGAGAACATCACCGTGCGTAGCGTGGTGGACCGTTTTCTGGAACACAGCCGCCTGTTCTACTTTGAGAATGGCGGACGGCCCCAATTGTGGGCCGGCAGCGCCGATTGGATGCCACGTAATTTTTTCCGCCGTATCGAAGCCGTGTTTCCCATTGAAAACCCCCGCCTGCGCCGGCGCGTGCAAGAGGAGTTGCTGGCCATTCCGTTGGCGGACAATGCCAAGGCCTGGTGTCTGCGGTCCGACGGCGCCTACGAGCGGATGGCCCAGGGGACGCCGGCGCTTAGGCGCAGCCAGTTGGAATTCATGAGCCGGGCGTTGCGCTCGGCCAAACCAGCCAGACGCGTGGCCAGGAACGCGCGGGACAGAAACATTTAAACTTATGAGCGATAAATCCAATATCCTGGTGACCGGTGGAGCAGGTTTCATCGGGTCTCATTTGGTCGAGCGCCTTCTGGCGGGAGGCCATGCCGTTACGGTCATCGACGATCTTTCCACGGGACGCCTGGAGAACCTGGCGGCTGTGGGGTCCCATGCGGATTTGACCTTTATCAACTCGACCGTTTCCCAATGCCGTCACTTGCAGGGGATAGCGGCCCGCTCGCAGTCCATTTATCATCTGGCGGCGGCGGTAGGGGTGGAGTTGGTGATGAGGTCGGGCCTGCGCGCGATCGAAACCAACCTGCGGGAGACAGAGGCGATTCTGGACGCGGCCAGCGCCAACCGGGTGCCGATATTATTGACATCAACTTCCGAGGTTTACGGCAAAAGCAAGCAGGAGGCGTTTTCGGAAGAGGATGACCTGCTGATCGGGCCGCCGCACTTGAGCCGGTGGAGTTACGCCTGCTCCAAATTGATGGATGAATTTCTGGCCTTGGCGCACGCCAAGGAACATCACACGCCGGTAGTGATCACGCGCCTCTTCAACACCGTTGGACCACGGCAAAGCGGCCAGTACGGGATGGTCTTGCCGCGCTTCATCGAGGCGGCCAAACGCGGCCTGACGCTGCGGGTTTACGGAGATGGCCGCCAGACGCGATGCTTTTGCGCCGTCCAGGACACGGTCGAGGCGCTGGTGCGCCTGCAGAATTGCCCCGCTGCCCGAGGCGAGGTTTTCAATGTGGGAGCGACGGAGGAGATCAGCATTGGGGCGCTGGCGGAAAGGGTCATCGCCCTTCTGCAATCTCCGTCCGCCATCGAATGCACTCCCTACGAGAAAGCGTACTCGCCGGGATTTCAAGACATGTTGCGGCGCAAACCGATCGTGGCCAAGCTGGTCAAATACGTCGGATTTCGACCCGCCACGGCTTTGTCGGAAATCATCCGGCTGACGGCTGCGTGTGAAAGATAAAAAAAAGGCATCCTTGCGGATGCCTTTGTGTGTTATGAAGTAAAAGCTGGCGACTACGGGAAGAGCAAGCGGATGTTGCCGTTCGCGGTGGTGTATTGCGGGGTGCTATTGGCGAAATTGCCGTTGTCCTCACCGTTCATGAGCCAATTCAAGCGGAAGGAACCCGAGGTGACTTCCTGGGAACTGCCGTCACCGACCAGGATATTGCCCGCGCCGGCCAGATTGCCGCCGGAATGCAGCTTGGCGGACCAGCCCACCGCGCCGCTGTTGGGTGTGAAAACATTCTGGGACGCCGAGATATACGTGCCGTTGGTCGAGAGAATGACGTCGTTACCCTTTGCATCCGTCGGGATTCCATCCGCCGATCCGACAGGCCCTGAAAAGCCGTAGTTCGGATCGGGGGTCGAGCCAGGAGAGGCACTGGTGCCGCCGACGCAACCCAAATTGCGGTCACCGCCCAAAAGCGACTGCGGATAGTTGTCATTGGCGCCCACGCCCACCCAGTAGGAGAGGTTCGCATTGTCAAACGTGCCGGTGGTCTGTTCCTGTTGCACGGCTGCGCCGGTGCCAATGGGGGTGGCGATCAAGGTGGGAGTAATCCCATACAAGGTGAACGAATAGAAATTCGTGTTGGGGTTCCGGTCATCAGAGGGGCACAGCACCACTTTGGGGGACTGGCCCATCTCGTTTTGCATGAGCGAGTAGTTGTAATAGGTGTACGCGCTGAGGGTTGCGCCTTGTTCGCCCACGACGAAGTCCTGCCAGCCGCCCTGATTCACGGGCGCTAAAGCCGGGAACCTGTCGCCGTTGTCGTTGGACCAAATACGGTAGCCCGTGCCAACTTCCTTGAGGTTGTTGACGCACGAAATACGCTGGGCCTTGGCCTTGGCGCGTGCCAGGGCCGGCAAGAGCATGCTGGCCAGAATGGCGATGATGGCGATGACAACCAACAACTCAATAAGAGTGAAGGCTCCGATTTTTCTGTTCCTGAGATGTTTCATAATTTCTTTTGTTGTGTTGGCAATGGAGCGGGCACCGGACTTAATTTTCTTGTTATTTTATTGTTTTGCTGTCCGTGTTCACTCGACTTGGGTTCGTCGGAGCAAAGACAGTGCCATCTTCTAAAAATGTGCCAAACCGCCGTTTTCAAGCCCTTTTTCATGTGTTTTAGCCTATCGCCACGCCTATGCGTGAATTTTTCACGCAAAAAGCGTGAAAAAAACACATAGAACTTGAGTGTTTTCCACGCTTTGGAGGCTAACTCTGTGCAAATCCGCCATTTGTTTCGCATTGCAGCCAGCCGGAAAAAGACCAAGTTAATGGGCCATGAACGAAGCAGAAGACAGTCATCCGACCCGACCACAGTCTCGTTGGCTGAACTCCACCGTGCTTGGCATCGGCTTGGCTTCGCTCTTCAGCGATTGGTCGCACGAAATCGCCACGACCGTGATGCCCGCCTTCCTGGCGACGATGGGGGTGGCGGCGGCATGGCTGGGGTTTATTGAAGGCATTTCGGACGGCTTGTCCAGTTTCGCCAAAATGGGATCGGGTTATTACACCGACAGGCTGCAACGGCGAAAGCCCATCGCTGTGATCGGCTATGTGGTGACGGCGCTGGGCACGGCGTCCTTGAGCCTGGCGACGGCGGCATGGCACGTTTTGCTGGCCCGTTCGCTGGCGTGGTTGGGGCGCGGTGTGCGCACACCGGTGCGCAAGGCCTTGCTGGCAGGCTCGGTGACGAAGGAGACATACGGCCGCGCCTTCGGCTTTGAACGAATGATGGACACGATCGGGGCCATCGTCGGTCCAGCCTCGGCGTTCTTTCTGCTAAACGCCTTCCACCACCGTTACCCCATGTTGTTTGCCGTCACCCTTATTCCCAGCCTTGCCGCGGCGGCGCTCATAGCCTTGGTCGTGAAGGAGAAGGCGCGGGTGCCAGTGCCGCACATTTCGTTTGGCGAACGGTGGCGAATGCTGCCTGGGGAATTCCGGCGGTTCCTGGTGGCTACCGGCCTGTTTGGCGCGGGAGATTTTGCGCACACGCTGCTCATCCTGTTGGCCACGCAGAAGCTGACCCCCGCCTATGGCGCGGCCACGGCGGCCAGCATCGCGGTAGCCCTTTACGTGTCGCACAACGTATTTTACGCGGCGTTTGCGTTTGGGGCCGGCTGGCTGGCGGACCGCATGAACAAGAAGCATCTGCTGGCGGCCGGTTATTTGCTGGCGGCACTGATGGCGGTGTTCATCATGGTGTTGCCGATGACGGTCTGGACGCTGGGTCTGATCTTTGTATTAGGCGGCGTTTACGTCGCGGTGGAAGAAACGCTGGAAGATTCCTATTGCGCGGAATTGGTGAGCGAGGCCCATCACGGCATGGCCTTCGGCGTCCTGGCGACGGTGAACGGGGCAGGCGATTTTGTCTCCAGCGTGGTGGTGGGCGCGCTCTGGACAGGTTTGGGAACCACGGTAGCCTTTGGCTACAGCGCGGTCTTGTTCACTGCCGGAGCGCTGCTGCTTCTATTGTTCCAGCGGCGGAATGGATTGGATCGTCGGAGCGTTGGTGATGATGCCGGTTGAAGGGTGTTTGGCCTTTTTCGCGGCCTCCTTCCTGGCTTTGTCAGCGCGCTTGGCCGCTTCTTTGGCCAAATCGGCTTCGATGGCGGCGTTGCGCGATTCTTCTTCGCGACGGATTTCCAACTCGGCTTGTTTGACGCCGGAGAGCTTGTTCCGTTCCTTGGTCGCCACTAGGGCGGCTGTTTCGGGGGTAGGCAATACCGTCGGGCGCATGAGCATGATCAACTCGGTGCGAAGGTTCTCCACGGACTTGCTCTTGAAAAGGCTGCCCATTAAGGGAATGTCTTTCAACAGCGGGATGCCGGAATCGGCTTTGCTGCGGCTGTCGCTGATGAAACCGCCCAGCATGATGGTTTCGCCGTCCCGCACGGCCACTTTGGCGCCGGCCTGGCGCTTGGTGGTGGTGGGCACGCCGCCGACGCCGGTGATTTGCACGTCCGGTCCCAGTTGTTCGACGTCGGCTTGGATGTCCATGACGACCAAGCCATCGGGATTGATGAGGGGAAGGACTTGGAGGTGAATACCGACTTCCAGTTGGCTGTATTGCGAGCTGGGGCCGCCGCCATAATAACTATAGGTGCCGGTGACGTAGGGCACGGTGTTGCCGATGAATAGATCGGCCGGCACGGCGTGGGAGGTTTGAATGCGCGGACGGGAGAGGACATTGATCCGGCTGTCGCCTGCGATGGCTTCCATGACGACGCTGAGATCATTGCCGAATTTGGAGAAATAACTAAAACCGCCGGGGAGACTGGCCAGCGTAGAGCTGCTGGCGCCAGAGGAGGCGCCGTTGGAAGAGGAGCCACCGCCCAGGAAGCCCGCGGCGGCGGAACTGAGGTTGTTGATGCCGCCGGTGCCAGAGAACGAGCCAGCATTTTGCTGCGGCGAGAGGTAACTGACGCCGGTATTCAAGGTGCCTTGCAGGTTGATTTCCATGATGATGGCGTCGATGAGCACCTGGGCCAGGACTACGTCCAGTTTGCTGATGATGTCCTTGATCATCTTCATGTCCTCGTCATTGGCGAAGACCAGGAGGGAATTAGTGCGCTCGTCAGCGATGATTTTAGTCTGGCCAAAAAGTTGGAACTGGCCGGCGCCGGCGGCGGCGTTTTGCACGATGCGGCTGAGGTTGTTTTGGAACGAACTGCGCCCGCTGGTGCCGGCGGAGCCAATGCCGCTGGTCGAGCCCATGGGCGAGCCTGGATAGCCGCCGCTGCCGCCAATGCCGCCGGAGCCGCCCCCCATGATGCCATTGCCGCCGCCGCCCATGCCGCCACCGCCAATGCCGCCCCCGCCGCCGCTGCGGTTGCCGCCGAAGCTGGCCCCTGAGCTGCTTTTCCCGACGGAAGTGCCGCCGCTGGCGCCCAAGGCGCTGAGGGCTGAGGCAATGTCGCTGGCCAGGGCGTATTTGATGGCGATCACGTTCGGCTTGATGATCAACGGCGTCAGGATATCGATTTTCCTGACCATTTCCACCATGCGATCGACGTTTTCGGCGTAATCCCGCAGGATCAGAGTCTGGGTGCTGGGAAGAGCGATGATGCTGTTTTGCATCTTGGAAAAGGGCTTGAGCACCTCGGTCAGGTCTTTGAGGTCGGTGTATTTGACCTGCACGATTTGCGTCAACATTTTGCCGGCTTCGGGGACGCTGTTGGTGTTGGTGGAAATAAGACCGCCCGCCATCGGGGCCTGGGTGTCCATGACGATCTTGGCGAACTTGTCGCCGATATCGACGATAGTGATGCCGTTCATGCCGAGGATCATTTCCAGGGCGACAATGGCCTCCGAACGAGTCAGGGGATTTTCGGTCTTAAGGAAGATCGTGGTGTCCTTGGCGTTGACAGCGGAGGGGCCGGTGCTGGCGCGCAGGAGGGTTCGACCGCGCAAGTCCGCGTAAATTTCCAGTAACTGCTCCACGGGGACACCGGGAAAGTTGTAGCTGATGTCCGCTGGCTCGCCGGTCTTGTCGGTTGCGGTGACGGCTGTGGGAGTAGCCCCGGGCACAACAGCCGTGCCCGGTATGGTAACCGCGGGCGGCGGTATTGCTGGAGTAGGCGGGCTTGTTGGGATGGTTGGAAAAGCGGGAGCAGCAGGCACGGCGGCGGGAGCGGGCGGGATTGCCGGAGTATTGGTGGCAATAGCGGGGGAAGGGGGGACGGCGGCGACGGGTATCGGGCGCGCTGACGGGATGGGGCGCGATGGTAATTGAGCCTGTGCGACCTGCCAGCCGCGGTCAAGGGCTGGATCGGATTGAGCGCTCGGCCCTGTCGCCAGGAACAAGAGCGCAAGCAAAGGCGTGAGGTGTTTTAAGTTCATAGATTCTTGCCGGTAACTTTTTGCCCCGGGCCGGGCTTGGCCGGCGATAAAGGCTTTGATCCGCCAGACGGTTTTATATTAGGCCCGGGCGTGGGAGGGCTGGTCGGCGGATGTTTGGCGGTTTGTTGCACCGCGGCAGGAGCGGCGGAGGGCTTGCCTGCCGGTTTGGCGCCCGGAGCGGGTTTGACGGCGGCGGACGCGGTTGCGGGCGCCGCCGATTTTTTGGCGTAATTGGCTGTCAATGTGATGCCGCCCTTGAGGCGGTAGCGGTTGGCATCAACCGGCTTAAGGTCCAACTTAGCCACGCGGATCATGGCCGGATCATTGCCCATGTTGAAGAGGAAGTTGACCAGTTGCGGCTCCTGGCTCTCGACGGAGATGGTGACGGAATGTTCTTCGAAGAATTCGTTCGTTTTGACGGTGCCGGGGTTGAAACTGCCGACCGTCACGCCGGTTTTGCGTTCCTGGGCCTGGATGGTTCTGTTCAATTGGTTCTGGGGATCGACGGGGTTGTCGAGCACGCTGCCGCCTTGCTGGCTGGCCAATTTGGCCACTTGCTTCTGCCAACCGTTGGTGGGGTTCAGGTCCTCCTGGATGGCCCGGTTGCAGGTTTCCGCCTTGCGGCGCATCTCGGCGAGATCTCTGTTGATACGGCTCCAATCGCCGATATGCGGCCAAACCCACCACCAATTGAGCACCAGAAACAAGACCCCAAAGATGGCAAAGACCACGCGACGCTCCTGCACCGTCAAATTAAGCTGGCTCAGGGCGTTATTCATTGCCGTTATCCCGGAGTTGGCAGGTGAACCCCCACCTCGCCGTGCTGCCGCTGAGATCAATTTTGGGCGGGCTGACGTTGGCGAATAGAAGCTGATCGCCCTTGTTGGGGTCGGTGGCGTGGTGCAACGCTTCGTTGAAGGTGAGCACGGCGTCCTGGTCGTCGGCCGAGGCGGTGCCCGCCAACTCAAATTTCTTGCGATCAAAATAGATGATGTCGATGGAGACGCTTTCGGGCAGGTTTTCCGCCACGGCTTTCCAGCAGTCCAAGGCGGCGAATTTGAGTAGCTGGCGGTCCTTGAGGATTTGCAGTTGGGCGCTGTCCTTCAAGGCATTGGTATAACTCTGGGTGATGCTGGCCAGATAGTCTTTGTCGCGATTGAATTTGAGATTCAGGGTGTAGAGGGCGCCAAAGTAAATCAGCACGCCAATGACGTAGAGGCTGAGCACGGCAAAGAGGCCGCGCATCCAGAGGCCGTCCACGAATTGCTGGCGATAGCGCGTGGTGAAATCCGGCGGCAAGAGATTGGTGGCGGCGTTGTCGGCGCAACGTTGGGCGCTGCGGGCCACCAACTGCGCTTCGGCCATCGGCGCGATGACGTCGATCTGCTCGCCGGCGTCCTTGAAAAATGGTTCCCAGAACCTGGCTTCCGGGGGATTGGCCACCAGATGAACCTTGGGCGGTCCGGGCAGCCAGCCTTCCAATTCTCCGGCCCAGGCGATCTGCTCGATTTGCGTTCGCAATTGCGGGCCGCGTTCCGGACCAGGTGGCAGCGCCACCAAGGTCACGTGCTGGACCGTGTCGCCGTACCACCAGACCACCAAGGCCGGCTCCCCGGCGGCTCCGGGCACTATCCAAACGCCTTCCTCGCCGATGTTGACCGACAGCAATTGATCCAAACCGGGCGCTTCCAGACGGTCGGCCAGGAAGCCTTGCGTCTCCAATTGACCTAAAAATTCTTCCACCGCGCTGCGCGCCGCGATCATGACGATGGCCGTCTGCAACGCATCAGCCTTGCCTGCCGGACGCGGCATCAGGTACACGCTCCAAACGACGTGGGTGACGGGCAGGGGCGAGAGCTTCTCCAATTGCAACTCGACCATCTGCGCCACTTCGGCGGCATCGCTGGCCGGCAGTTGAACCGCGCGCAAAAAGACCTTGTCCGGCGGCAGCCAGGCGATGTTGAGCTTGGCGCGAAAGAGGCTCTTCCAATCCTTGGCCACCAGACCCGCAGGGAGCGAATCGTTGGCCAGCAGCGCTTTTTCCGCCTGGACGGCAAAGTGGTCGCCACTGGCGGAAAGCTGCCAGAGGCGGCGGCCGGCGGCGCTGGTGTCCAGGAGGATAGCGGATTGCCAGCGAGCCATCAGGAACCTTTCACCCAACCAGTTTGTTTGGAGTCTTCCACCAGCGATTTGAGGTGCTCCTCGGTCTGGGTGACGCGGAGGACTTCTTCAATCGTCGTCTTGGCCGCCTTGACTTTCTTCCAGCCGTCGTTGCGCAAGGTGCGCATGCCGTTTTCCATGGCTTTGGTGGCAATGGTGGAGGAGGCGGCGCGGGTCAGGATGAGGGTGCGGATATCTTCATCCATGAAAAGCAATTCGTAGATGCCCATGCGGCCCTGGTAGCCAAACTGCCGGCATTCTTCGCAGCCGGCGCCCTTCCAAAACTTGGTGGTGTCGATCTCATTTTCCGGGAAACCGACGCGTTTCAAATAGGCGCGCTCGACCTTTTGCTCGCTCTTGCACTTGGGACAGATCGTGCGCACCAGGCGTTGCGCCAGCACGGCCTCGACCGACGAGGCCACCAGGAACGGCTCGATGCCCATGTCGATCAAGCGCGTGAAGGCGCTGGGGGCGTCATTGGTGTGCAGGGTGCTGAAGACCAAGTGCCCCGTGAGCGAGGCGCGAATGGCAATCTCCGCCGTCTCCAGGTCGCGGATTTCCCCGACCATGATGACGTTGGGGTCCTGGCGCAAAATATGGCGCAGGCCCATGGCGAAAGTCAGTCCGATGTCGCCGCGCACGGCAATCTGGTTGATGCCCTTGAGCTCATACTCGACCGGCTCTTCAATGGTGATGATGCGCTTGGTGACCGAATTGATCGTGCTCAGAAAGGCGTACAACGAAGTCGATTTGCCCGATCCGGTCGGCCCGGTGACCAGGAAAATGCCGTGCGGTTTGACGATGATCTCGCGAATGCGCGATTCTTCCGCAGGGTCAAAGCCCAACTTGTCCAGGCTCAGAAAAATCTTGCCGCGCGTGAGCAACCGCAGCGACACGCTTTCGCCGTAAACCGTCGGCACCGTGGAAACGCGGATGTCGATTTCCTCTCCCTTGATGCGCACGTTGATGCGGCCGTCCTGGGGGAGGCGTTTTTCGGCGATGTTCATGCCGGACATGACCTTGATGCGGGAGATCAAGGAGGCCTGGTAGCGTTTCAACTGCGGGGGCATCGGCGTCTGGTGCAGGATGCCGTCAATGCGGTAGCGGATGCGCAACTCATCCTCGGCCGGCTCAAAATGAATGTCCGTGGCCCGGTCTTTAAAGGCTTCCCAAATGATCTGGTTGACGAACTTGATCACGCTGGCCTCCTGGTCGCCTTCGGTGATTTCTTTGTCATCGACCAGCAATTCCAGCGGTTCGTCTTCCTTGGCGATTTCGTCCAGCGTTTCGGCGCCGACGCCGTAGAATTTTTTGAGCGACTTTTCGATTTCGGCCCGCGTCGTCAGGGCGAAGTGGACCGGCACGCGGGCGTCAAACTGCACGGCGCTGAGCATGGCGGCATCGAAGGGGTTGCTGACGGCGACTTGCAATTGGCCCTTTTCGAACTCGATGGGCAGGACGAAATACTGGAAGGCGACCTTGGTGGAGAGGCGTTTGCGGGCTTCCTGGGAAACCTCGGTTTTGGCCAGGTCGATGAAGGGCCAACCCAAGGCGACGGCCAGTTCCTGAAGGAAAGCCTCCTCGGTGCAGCCCTTCTCGCGGGCGATAAAGCCGAGCAAGGTTTCCTGCGACCCGCCTTCAGCGGCCAATCGCCACGCCTTGTTCCAGCCTTCAAACTGGCGCGGCGTGGCTAAATTGCGCCTTTCCAGCAGCGTCTTAATGGATGCAATCGCCATGACTCAATGTTTCCAGATAGTGAAACAAAGCGCGATAAGAAAAGTTTCGAGAACGCCAAAGGTTTTTGGGACGCTCGCGGCGGACGGGGCTCGATCTGGACGGCGATACCAGCATGGGCGGCGGGCTTTCCCGCCGCCCGTGATGAATGCCGTCCGTTATCGGGTGAAAGGCTATGGGCCGGTGATCTGTATTGATCCAGATACCCATCCGGCGTTATCGCCTGTGGATCCCGTTCTGGCATCGTCATTGAATCCAAACCAAAGTTCACCGCTACGATCGGTCATAAATGGCCCGTTGACGCCGACAAGCCAGTAGCCGTTGCTACCTGCCGGTTGCGGGAAGGAACCTGCCAAATAAGGATTCTGCCCAACAAAGGCGACAAGGCTAAACTGAGAACCCGTTACGAACGTATCGGAGGAGTTAGTGCCATTGCCGGCCGGCCCAAACCATCCGTTATAGCCGTTCCAAGTTCCAGAAAGGTTGGACAAGGTCACGGTGTCGTTGCTGTTGACGCGGATGCCTGTGTCTGTCCAGAGAGGATTTGCAGGTACTATGAGAGGCTCGGGCTGGCAGGCGGAAAGGCTCTGCACCCAAAGGTTCGCATTGCTGGCGACGAGGAGAAATCCCTGTCCGACGGCGATGGTTGGCTCGCCGCCATTCCATGTGTCGGTGCTGGCCGAATAGACGTGGCTGGAATAGTCGCTGCCGCTCCACAACATGACTCTTTCGCCGTCGTTCGGGTTATAGCCAAGGTCCGAGTGAATCCGTCCGCCTTGCGGGAGAATGGAACTCACGAAATTGGTTCCCGGATGAATCACGTTGGTGATGGTTCCCTGCGCGATCAGGCCCGCGAACGGCACGGTTGTTGGATAATTAGCCGGATTCACGAAAAACTCCGCCTGACCGGGCAACAGCGTGTCGTCGCCGTTTGGTTGCCAGCCTAATCCATTGCCATAATAGGTATTGGTATCAAATCCCTGCCCATTCCAGGCCATAATCAGGGATTTATCAGGAAAGAACGGAAACGAATAACCACTGTATTGCATAAACGCATTCAGTCCGCTTGCTGTATTCTGAGGATATTCGGTATCGTTTATTTGATACAGTTGGTTTGCGATGAGGCTCGCGCCGGGCGGGATGTTTAAATTGATGAAACCGATGACTTGCGAGCACTGGGCATCCCTGAAGGCCCGATAAAAGCGGTTGGTGACGCCATTGATGTTGGTATCGGTGAATAAGCCAAAGCCGGAGTCCGGGTCCACAACGACGGAGCCGCTGGGCGCCCAAGTTGTCAGATTGCTGGAGGCGTAGATTCCCCAAGCGGTTCCCGGCGTGCCGCTGAGATAGAAGCTGAAGGTGCTGGGACTACGGCTTGTATCGATCGAAGGATTGTTGGGAAAAGCAAAAAGAGAGTTCCCGCTCGAACAGGTGGAAATTGGCGTCGCGCCGATGTGGCCCGGAGTGGCGTGAAACATGGGCCAGGAAGCATTGGCAGCCAGGCCCCCAACGCCAGCCAGTGAATACACGTAACCGTCCCCGGAAGCAATTACCACCGCACCCGTCAACGGGCTTATGGCCGGGGATGCCAAGATGGCTCCCTGGGTGGTGTAGGCCCATTCGACCTGGCCGTTGGTAATACAGTAAACCACTTTATCCTCGGAGCCGATTACGACTTCATTAAACTGGCTCAGGCAAGGTGTAGAAACGAACGGGTAGCCGGATGGGTTGGTCCATTGCCAAACTGGAACCCCGTTCGTGATGGCGAAAAGATTGCCGTCCTGCGTCGCGGCAACCACCAGTCCGTTCGGGCCCACCGCGATCGATGAATTGATCGAAGAACCGGCGCCAGTGTCAAAAATCCACTGCAAGCCGCCCTTTGGGCTGATACAATACACATAACCGTCGGGGGAGCCAATTAGAATGTTACCAGCTGAATCTATAGCGGAAAAAACCACTTCAGTACTCCGACGGGGCTGATCGCAAATAGATCACCGCTTGCCATGAAATATACAGCACAAGTCGGCCCCACCGCCGGCGATGAATCCACGCCGCTGAAGGAGTTATTGGGTCCGTCGGTTTGAAACAACCAGTCGATTGCGTGGGTGGTTGGATTGATGGAATACAAGCCGGGTCCGCCTCCATCGCAGGTCCCGATGTAAATATCGCTGGCGCCGATCGCCGGGGTGGAAACCACCGAGGCTTCCAGGGAGGTCTGCCACAGCAAGGCCCCATTCGTGGGATTGAAGGCGTCCAAATATCCCGCACCACCGGCGAACGCCTGTGTGCCGATATACAAGGCGCTGCCATCAGCGGCCAACGAGACGGACCCCGTCAGAAACCCGTCCGTCTCCTCCTGCCCAGTGTTGATGCTATTGGACCATTTGACATTTCCAGCAGCGTCCAAGGCGAACAACATGCTGCCGGTGGTGGCGATAAAAATATCACCGTTCTGGGAAATTGCCGGTGAAGCGTAGATGGCCGCGCCTAACTGATTGGACCAAATGGTTCCAAGCCCGGCGGTGGCGCTGTCCCAGCAGATCACGTTGGACACGATGACCGTGTAGGCGCCGACATTGGTGGATTGGACGTTGGCAATGGTCAGGGTGGCGGCGGTCTTCCCGGGCAGGTTGACGCCGTTGAATTGCCACTGATAGCCCGGGGCCGGACTTGCGGTCGCGGTGACGCTGAAGACGGCGGTCTGGCCTAGGGAGACCACCTGATTGGAAGGCGGAATGGAAATCAGAGGAGGCTCGGCGTTGGTCAATGTCGCGGCAAAATACAACTGATTGGTGCCGGTGCTAACCGGCGACGCGGTCGTGGACGAGCCGGTGGCGTTCAAGGTTTGGATGGGAACCCAATATGCGTCGTTGAGGCTGGTCTTTTGCAGCAAGTTGTAGGACAGGCCGGGAAGGGTGTTGCTGATGGTGATGTCGATCAAGCCCGAGCTGTTCGACACTTGCAGCCAGAAATTGGTCCAGGTTTCACACGGCACGAAGCCCCAAGGAGGTATGAAGTTGCTTGTGGAAGGGCCTCCGCCGCCGGAATAGTTGGTGCCAACGCCATCGCCGCCTGGCGCCGGAACCTCATCCTGCGCCATGCTCCTGCCTCGCGACTGGCTGGCACTGGCTGCGTTGGCGGACCACAAGGCCGGGTAATCAACATCGCGGTCGTCGTAATAGTAATTTCCGGGCGTCCCATCCGTGTAAAGTGGAACATCCGGGAACGGATTGAGCGGCCAAGGCGGAAGATTGGTCAACTGCATGCTCCAGAAGGTGCCGTTGGTGGGCAGGGCCGAAACTTCCACCACGCCGGGGGTGGACGAGTCGCTTTGCGCCCGGCCAAAAGGAACGGGCGCAAGCAAAAGTGCTGTCAAGAGCACAGTAATGTGGGTAAACGTGTTGAGGGTGATTTTCATACGAACATGTCTTTCTTTCTTAGTTATGGCTGGCAGCGCGCCTTTCCGTCGTGACAATAGAATAGATGCCAAGAAGAAAGGCTTTCGCCGGGCCGTTGTTTGTTTCTTGCAATGGTTGGGGAGAAAGCGAAATCATGGCCGCGGTTTCCAGTTGTAATGCCAATAGAGGCTCCAAAGATCTTTCAACTTCACTCTTTGGGCATGGCCATCGTTGAAGCCAATATTGATTGCCGCAGAATTCGGGAATGTATAGTATGGCGAAAACAGCAAATAACCGGGTTTCGTGACCGACGTTGCCGCCTTTCCCCCATGCCGCCAAATGGTGCAGCGCGACATGCCGTATATATTATAAGCTGCGCCAGCGGAAAGATCGGTCGCCGGGGCGTCGTACTCCAAGGGCCATTCGTCCCAGGCGACCGCATCATTGAAGAACGGAGTTTGCGCGGGCCGTTGAACTGATGATGGTTTATTAAACACAAATTGAGGATTGTTGACGACCGGCGGTGTCGGGGGAGCGAACCATGCTCCGGAATTACCACTACCGGCAAGGTAGGAGAAAAGCCAGCCATTCATGCTATAGCTTCCGTTAACCGGCGCGGCAAGAATCGGGTTCCAATAGCACCATGCCGTGCTGGCGCTTCCAGCAACGGCGCTATCGGAAGTTTCCCGTGTCATGGTGTGAGTCGTGGGGCAAAGGAGAAGGTTGGTTAGAGAGCCGTAACTGGCCGCCCCTTTCAGCCAATCCATAACACCATTCTCATCATTATAAACAATCATTCGACCCGTCTCATTCATGTACATCAAGCCGCCCGCGCTCAGTTGTTTGAGGTTGCTCACGCAGTTGATGTCCTGGCTTTGGCGTTTGGCAATGGACAGCGCCGGCAGCAACAGCCCTGCCAGAATCGCAATGATGGCAATGACCACCAGCAACTCAACGAGCGTGAACGCCTTGCCTTGACGGCTTCGATTCATGTTCCGGAACCTCCCAAACCAAACCTCGCACGCCCATCGTGAGTTGTCAAGAGCAATGAATTGATTTTAGGCGGCTTCATCGAACCATCTTTGGGATTTCTTATTAGTACCTACTAATAAGGACAGCGATGCCCGCTGCTCTTCGGAGAACTTTTCCGCGTCCTCCCGCGCCTTGCCGGTCTTCAAGGTGGCTGCCAACACGGTGAGGTGCCTTTTGCCGTACTTTCCTTTGGCGATGGCCAACATCTCCTCCACTTCCGGCGATGCCTTTCGACCGGCTCCCGGTGCGCGCTCCCGATGGCCGATTCGAACAAGAATGCAGGATAAAACGACAGCAACATATTTCTTGTCGTAACCCGCAGCAACAGCCCAATTCTTGAGGGTTTGGCGCGAAATGCCGAAATCTTCGGTCAAGGCTGCTACTGTCTTTCGCCACGTGGCCACATGGCTGCCCTGATTAATAAAGCACTCCAAGTATGCGGCCTTGAGCGCATTGAAATCTTGGCCAGCATGGTCATTTTCTACTGTATCCGCCCCAGTCGTCAAAACTGCCCCCATAAGTCCTTTTGGTTGAATATTAGGATATTTTGCAAGGACTCGAATCTCCTCCCTATTTTCCTTTGAACGAGGCGCGCCCAGCGCGTTCCCGTTCCAGGCCACTACCACGCGGCCCCAGCCAGAAAACACGCCGGGACGCGCGATGTGCGCGCGTCGAGGCAATATTTCTGGCTCTCAAATATGTGGTAGTATTGGGAACGGGATTCGAGTCCTCGCAACGCAAAGACTCATCACCGGGTTCGCAACTCGACCCCGGCTATGTAAAAAAACTAAGAATTCTTTTACAGGAACGCCTTTTACATGGCAAGAACTAAATTGCATAGATTCGCGATTTTCCATTAGGCCGCGTCGCCAGAGCCACCGCCGCCTGGCGAATTTGGGCAAATTTGTTGAGGGTTATCCCGCGAAATCAAGTTGCGGCCTGAAAGGCCGGGAATTTTCGTCATCGCCTTGGTTTGGGCAGGGTGCTAGCGTTGCGGCCTTGAACTTGGATCTCGATATTGTCCGGCGGGCGCTGGCTGAGGACGCCGGATCGGGGGATGTGACGACGCTGGCCACGGTGCCGCCTGAAACCATGGGCAGCGCTTTGATGGTGGCGCGAGAACCGCTGGTGGTCTGCGGATTGCCAGTGGCGGAGGCGGTCTTTAAGGAGCTTTGCGTGAAGGTCGAAATCGAGAGGCAGGCCGAGGACGGACAAAAAGCTGGTCGGGGACAAACCCTGCTGCGCCTGCGCGGGCCGGCGGGAGCGATGCTGACGGGGGAACGGGTGGCGTTGAATTTTGTGCAGCGGCTTTCCGGCGTGGCGACGCTGACGGCGCGGTTTGTCGAGGCGGTGGCGGGAACGCGCGCGCGCATTTTGGACACGCGCAAGACCACGCCGGGGTTGCGCCAATTGGAAAAATACGCGGTGGTTTGCGGTGGCGGGACCAATCACCGCGTGGGACTTTTCGACCGCGTGCTGATCAAGGATAATCACCTGGCAGCCCTGCGCCTCGAACCGCCCAATGCCATCGAAGCGGCGGTGCGCCGGGCGCGGGAGAAATATCCCAAGCTGGAGGTGGAGGTCGAGGCGGACACGCTGGAGCAGGTCGAGCAGGCGTTGCTGGCGAAGGCGGATGTGATTTTGCTGGATAACATGTCGAACGAGGATTTGCGGGCGGCGGTTTGGCTGGTCAACGGCCGCGCCCGGACCGAGGCCAGCGGCGGAGTCGCGCTGGCCAGCGTGCGCGCCATCGCCGACACGGGGGTGGATTTTATTTCGGTGGGAGCGTTGACGCATTCGGCCCGGGCAATGGACATCGCGCTGGATTTCGAAACCTTGCCGTGACCGTCGATGCCAAAATCTTGGCGGCGTTGCGAGCATCCCATTGGGGTGTTTCCGGGTCGGAACTGTCGCGCCAACTGGGCATGACGAGGGCGGGGGTCTGGGCGCACATCGAGGAACTGCGGGCGCTGGGCTATGACATTGAAGCCAGCCCGCACGCGGGCTACCGGCTGTGCGGAGCGCCGGACGTACTACACGCGGATGATCTTTCGGCGCGCATGGGCAAGACGCGGGTAGTGGGCCGGGAGATTCATGTTTTTAATGAAACCACCTCCACCAACGATGTCGCCGCGCGGCTGGCCCGGGGCGGAGCGGCGGAAGGAGCGGTGGTGTTCGCGGAGTCGCAAACCAAAGGGCGCGGGCGGATGGGCCGCGCCTGGATTTCTCCGGCGGGCAAAGGGCTTTGGTTCACCGTCCTGCTGCGGCCGCGCATCCCGCCGCAAGAAACCACGCGGCTGACCGTCGCGGCCGCCACGGCCCTGACCCGCGCCGTGACGCTGCAAACGGGCCTGGTGCCGGACATCAAATGGCCCAACGATCTATTGATTCGCGGACGAAAGGTGGCGGGCATCCTGACGGAATTGCGGGCCGAAGTGGATCAAGTGCAGGAAGTCCTGCTTGGCATCGGCATGGACGTGAACCTGGAGGCAGGGGATTTTCCCGAGCGTTTGCGGCGAACAGCGACTTCGTTGAGAATCGAGACGGGCCAGAAGGTCAACCGGGCGGAATTAGCGGTGGCGATTCTGCGTGAATTGGACCGCGACTACCAAGCGGTAGCGGAAGGCCAGTTTGAGCGTCTGGCCGAGCAATGGGAAGAACGCTGCAACACCCTGGGCCGCCAAGTCGCCATTCGTTATGGCGACCGCGTCATTCGGGGCCGGGCCGAATCGCTGGACGAAGACGGGGCCTTGCTGGTGAGGGGCGCGCACGGGCACTTGGAGCGCATCGTCGGCGGGGACGTGACGGTGGAGTAACCAGCCAGAATATCCGGAGGATCCTGACTGGCCCGGCGTCCCGGTTGCCGTTGAGTGGCCATTCTGAGGCGGCTTGACTTAAGACGTCAAGCTAAGTATCAACTTAAATTATGTTTGTGCGCTTGTACGCAGACAATTACCGGTGTTTTTCAGCCCTTACGCTGGAGCTCAGTCCACTTTCCGTGCTGATGGGACCCAATGGAAGCGGAAAATCTACCATCCTGGAATTGTTTGCCAAACTCAGGGACTTTGTCACGGGCCGCGGTAAATCACTTGACTTGTTTCCAGCGGAGACTCTTTGCCGGTGGGACAAACGGATCGAGCAAACTTTTGAATTGACGCTGAAGCTGGAAGAGCATGGCGAATATGTTTATCGCCTTCGCCTTCGGCACGAAGCGCCGGAGCGGGCGTTGAATAAGGTTGTCGAGGAAACCCTGTTGTTGAATGGGAAGCCTTTGTTTGAGGGAACGGACCAGGAAATCCGGATCCATAATGACTGGCAGAGCGGCAACCCTGTTGGAATGCAGCCGGATTGGCATATTTCCGGCATCTCCCGCGTGTATGAGCGCAATGACAATAAGAAATTGATGGCGTTTAAAAAGGCATTCCAGAACATGCTCGTGCTCCAATTAAATCCCGCGGTGGTCAACGCCGTTGCTACAGGAAAGCAGGCCGTTGAAATCCCTGCCCCAGATTGTTCCGACTTTGCGGGTTGGTTGAAATTTGTTTCAGCGGCGGAGGCACTGGTCCGGCAAGAGGCAGAACAAAGTCTGGCACGCGGAACGCTTCCCGGTTTTCGCGCCTTTCAGACAGTTCCATCCGGGGACGCAGAGATTCTTGAGTGTTATTTTGATTCGAAGCCGAAGCCGCTGAAATTTCGTCTGGATGAACTTTCTTCCGGTCAAATCGCACTGATCATTTTGGAAGTCGCCATTGCCGCCGCAAGGGAGCACGGCGGAGCATTGCTTTTGGACGAGCCGAGCAATTTTCTCGGCTTGCCGGAGATTCAACCACTTCTTGTTCGACTCGAAGATGCGGCTTTGGAAGGCCGCTTCCAAGTCGTGTTGACAGTTCATCATCCGATTGCCGTCGATCTGCTGGCCGCCGGACATGGCCTTTGGTTGGACAGGGAACCAACCGGCCCTGTGCGAGTACATCGGGTGCAGATGACGGATTCGACAATGGACGACAAGTCGGCCATGCGAGTATCCGACTTAATCGCGCGCGGATGGGTTGCGGCTTTGGGGATTCCCCGGTCAGGCGCCTCTCAAGAAAGTGGTTCCGCTGCCGAGGTTCAATAATGGCTCGGGTCTGTAACATCGTCCTTGTGTGCGAAGGATGGCGTGATTCCGCCTTTGCGCGTGGCTTCTTGGATTCGTCTGGCAATCGGAAAATCTATGCTAAGGTTAACCCTCGCGGCTCCGGTCATGACTGGGTCAAGAGTCAGTTCGTGGTAGAAGTCGCCAATTTAACTCGCTTTTCTGAAGGCCGGGGGGTATTGGGATTGCTTGACGAGGATGGCCAAGGCGCCTCAAGGCGGCAGAAGGAAATAGAAGAGGAGATGCGAGCGCGTAATCTTGGTCCGCTTTTGGCGACGGATGGCCGCTGTCTATTGCTCCCCACACGAAACTTGGAAACGTGGCTTTACTGGCTGAAATCTCAACAACATGGACCAACCGTTTCAATTGATGAAACTACAGATTACAAGAGGGAATCTCCAACGGGTCTTGCGCGAATCGACGCCCGAGATTGTCGGCCTGCGGGTGAGTATCTATACTCGCTGGACCATACTCAGATGCCGAATGGGTGTCCTTCCATGCTGTGCAAGGGACTCGCGCAACTGCGGGATTTCGTCAGCGCGGTGCGCCGCCGCTAATACCGGTAATGCTCGGGCTTGTAAGGGCCGTCCGGTGAGACGCCCAGATACTCGGCTTGTTTGCGGGTCAGTTTGCTGAGCTTGACGCCGATTTTTTCCAGGTGCAGGCGGGCCACTTCTTCATCCAGCTTCTTGGGCAAACGATAGACATCGGGCTTGTAGGAGTCCTTGTTTTTCCAAAGGTCTAGCTGCGCCAGGACCTGGTTGGAGAAGGAGTTGGACATGACGAAGCTGGGATGGCCGGTGGCGCAACCCAAATTGACCAGACGTCCCTCGGCCAGCAAATAAATGCTGTTCCCGCCGGGGAAGGTGTACTTATCAACCTGCGGCTTGATGTTCAGTTTGCGCACGCCGGAAGCGCCGTTGAGACGGTCCACCTGGATCTCGTTGTCGAAATGGCCGATGTTGCAGACGATGGCCTGGTCTTTCATCTTTTCGCATGTGCTCGAGGGTGATGACGTCGCAATTGCCGGTGCAGGTGACGTAAAGATCAGCGCGGCCCAGGGTTTCTTCCAAGGTGGTGACCTCAAAGCCCTCCATCGCCGCCTGCAAGGCGTTGATGGGATCGATCTCGGTGACCATGACCCGCGCGCCAAAACCGCGCAAGGAATGGGCGCAGCCTTTGCCGACATCGCCATAACCGCACACCGCGGCCACCTTGCCGGCGACCATGACATCAGTGGCGCGCTTGATGCCGTCGGCCAGGGATTCGCGGCAGCCGTAAAGGTTGTCAAATTTAGATTTGGTGACGGAGTCGTTGACGTTGATGGCGGGCACGAGAAGTTTGCCGGCTTCCTTCATCTGATAGAGGCGATGGACGCCGGTGGTAGTTTCCTCGCTGACGCCTTTCCATTCCTTGACCACGTCGTGCCAGAAACGCGGGCGCTCCTTGGCCACGCGCTTGAGGAGATTCTTGATCACATCTTCCTCGTGCGAGGCGCTAGGGGAATTGACCCAGTCGCCGCCATGTTCCAATTCGTAGCCTTTGTGGATGAGCAAAGTGGCGTCACCGCCGTCATCGACCACCAACTGCGGCCCGAGGCCGTTGGGGAAAGCCAGCGCGCGAAAGGTGCAATCCCAATACTCTTCCAGCGATTCGCCTTTCCAGGCGAAGACAGGAATACCCGCTTTGGCGATGGCGGCGGCGGCTTGGTCCTGGGTGGAGAAAATATTGCAACTGGCCCAGCGCACCGAGGCGCCGAGAGCCGCCAGACTTTCGATCAACACGGCCGTTTCGATGGTCATGTGCAGGGAACCGGTGATGCGCACGCCTTGGAGCGGCTTGGAGGAGGCGTACTTCCGGCGAATGGACATCAAGCCCGGCATTTCGTGTTCGGATATGTCAATGGACTTGCGGCCATATTCGGCCAGGGCGAGGTCTTTGACTTTGAAGTCGCCGGCGTTGCCGTGCGACTTGGCGCGGCGGGGAGAGGAAAGTTTTGCGGGCATAACAATACTTTTAGTATTTGGAGTTACTTATTTGGCGGCTTTTTTCAACGCCGCGGCTTTGTCGGTTTTTTCCCAGGTAATGCTTTTCAAATCGTCAATCTTGCCGAAATGGCCGTAGTTGGTGGTCTTGGTGTAAATGGGGCGCAGCAGATTGAGTTGCTTGACGATGGCGGCCGGTTTGAAACTGAAAACCTCCCGCACCGCCTGCTCGATTTGTTCGTCGCCGACCACGCCGGTGCCGAAGGTATCCACGCAGACGGAAACCGGATCGGGATAGCCGATGGCGTAGGCGAATTGAATCTCGGCGCGCGTGGCCAGGCCGGCGGCGACGATATTTTTGGCGATGTAGCGGCCCATGTAGGCGGCGCTGCGGTCCACTTTGGAGGGGTCCTTGCCGCTGAAGGCGCCGCCGCCATGGCGGCCCATGCCGCCGTAGGTGTCCACGATGATCTTGCGTCCGGTCAATCCGGTGTCGCCTTGCGGGCCACCCACGACGAAGCGGCCGGTGGGGTTGATCAAAAATTGGGTCTTCTTGTCCAGCAGGTCGGCCGGGAGGACTTTGCAGATGATTTCCTTGATGATGAAATCCTTGATTTCCTTATGTTTGACATCGGCGGAGTGCTGGGTGGAAACCACCACGTTGACGACGCGCACCGGGCGGCCATTTTCGTATTGGACGGAGACCTGGGTCTTGGAATCGGGCCGCAGCCAGGCGACGCGCCCGGCCTTGCGCACACGGTTCAATTCGCGGCCGAGACGGTGGGCAAACATGATCGGGGCCGGCATCAGCTCGGGCGTTTCATCGCAAGCAAAGCCGAACATCAGCCCCTGGTCTCCCGCACCCTGCTCCGCGGTTTCCTTGCCCTCGGCCGCCCGGGCATCGACTCCCTGGGCAATGTCGGGGCTTTGGCGCGTGAGCAGGTTGGTGATGAAGACCTTTTCAGCGTGAAAGAGGTCGTCCTCGTTGACGTAGCCGATGTCGGCGATGGATTGGCGGACAATCTCGTTGATATTGACCTTGGCCTTGCTGGTGATTTCGCCGCCGACGACCACCATGTTGCTCTTGGCGTAGGTTTCGCAGGCCACGCGGCTGCGTGGATCCTGCGCCAGATGAGCGTCCAAGACGGCATCGGAGATGGTGTCGCAAACTTTATCGGGATGGCCCTCGCCGACCGACTCGGAAGAAAAGATGAAGTTTTTATTCATGTTTAAATTTGACTAACGGACATATTGACATATCTTGATAGGAAGATATATAAAATTTAAACAAAGTCAAATTTTATTTTGATGCCCGGCACATTAAAGACATTGCGCGCGCTTTCCGACCCGACCCGGCTGCGCATTGGTGGCCCTGCTGGAACGGGGTGAATTGTCCGTCAATGAGCTTCAGGAAATCACACGCATGGGGCAATCCCGCATCTCGACCCACCTGGGATTGCTGCAGGAATCGGGCTTGCTGGAGTCGCGGCGGGAGGGCAAGCGGACGTTTTACAAGATCGTGCCGGCAAGCGATCCGACGGCGGGCGAATTCATCCAACTGGCGGTGCGCGGGGCCAAGGAATTGCCGGAGCACGGCGGCGACCAGCTTAATCTGAAACGGATTTTGGTGCGTCGGGCCGACCAGGCGCAGATTTATTTCAACCAGGTGGCGGGCCGGTTCGACCGCAGCTACGGGCCGGGGCGTTCGTGGCAGGCTTTTGGGCAATTGCTGTTGCGCCTGCTGCCGCCGCTGGTGATCGCGGATCTGGGGGCGGGGGAGGGATTGTTGAGCGAGTTGCTGGCGCGGCGGGCGAAGAAAGTGATCGCGGTGGATAACTCGCGAACGGATGGTGGACTACGGGGCCGAGAAGGCGAAAAAGAACAAGCTCAAGAACCTGGAATTCCGTCTGGGCGACTTGCAAAATCCGCCGATAGTCGATGAAAGCGTGGATCTGGTGATTTTGAGCCAGGCCCTTCATCACGCGGCCAATCCCAAGCAGGGCTTGGCCAGCGCCCACCGGATTCTGCGGCCCGGCGGCCAGATTATGATTCTGGATTTGTTGCAACACCAGTTCGAACAAGCGCACGATCTTTACGGCGACCGATGGCTGGGCTTTGCGGAAACGGACTTGCAAAGCTGGCTGGAGGCGGCGGGATTCAAGAAGATTGAGGTGGCCGTGGTGGCCCGGGAAGAGCAGCCGCCGCATTTCCAAACCGTGCTGGCCGACGGCGAGAAATAGAACTTTGGAAAAAAAGTTCTTTTTCTCTTGTTTCGCGCGGAACGTTGGCCATAATGCAGCCTTATGACACAGGATGTTCCCCCGCTGGCCAGCCTTAGCCGCCGGAGTTTTCTTAAGATCACTGGCGCGGCTGGCGCCGCCCTTGCGTTTCCAACCTTCATCCCCGCCTCGGCTTTGGGCCGCGACGGACGACCCGCCCCTTCCGAAAGGATCACCATGGGAGTCGTCGGCTGGGGCTTTCAAGGACCGGATAATACCAAGCAATTCATGAAGCTCAACGATGTCCAGATCGTCGCCTCGTGCAATCTGGACAAAGAGCACCTCAAGAAATCCGTTAAGGTCATAAACGGATTTTATAAGAAGAAGGTTGTCAAGACTTTCCACGATTACCGGGAAATGATGGCGCGCAAGGATATTGACGCGGTCATGCTGGCCGTGCCGGATCATTGGCACGAATTGGTCTCGGTCGAAGCCGCGCGGTGCGGAAAAGACATTTACGGCGAGAAGCCGCTGGCCAAAACCATCGCTGAACAGCAGCGCATCGTCAAGGCGGTGCAGGATCATGGGCGCATCTGGCAGACCGGTTCCTGGCAGCGTTCCACCGGCAGTTTTCACAAGGCGGCGGAAATCGTCCGCAACGGCTTGATCGGCAAGATCACCCGCGTGGAGGTGGGACTGCCTTCGGGACACACCGACTTTGCCAAGACCGGCAAATTCATGGACGCCACCAAGCCGCCGCATACTTTGGATTTCAACAGATGGATTGGTCCTTCCCGGATGGAGCCTTACATCAAGGCTCGCGTTCACATGAATTGGCGCTGGAATTACAACACCGGCGGCGGACAACTCATGGATTGGGTCGGCCATCACTTGGACATCGCCCATTGGGGACTGGGCTTCGATCTCAGCGGCCCGTATGAAGTGGAAGGCCACGGCCAGTTCCCGCCGCCGGACGCGGTCTGGAACACCGCCACCCAATTCCGCGTCGAGATGAAATATCCCGACAACATCCGGCTCACGTTGTCCGGCGGAAACGACGACATCAAGAGCGGAACGAAATGGATCGGCGAAGACGGCTGGGTGTATGTGAACCGCGGCAAGTTCGACGCTTCCAACGAGGATTGGATGGACATCAAGGAACTGCCCGACGACCAGGCCAAGATCAAGCTCATCCACTCCACCAATCATTACCGCAACTTCATTGACAGCGTGAAATCACGCCAGCCGACCATCGCGCCGGTTGAGGTGGCCCATCATTCGGCCACTCCTGGCCATCTGGGTTATATCTCGATGATGGTGGGACGCAAATTGAAGTGGGACGTGGCGAAGGAGCAGATTTTGGATGACCCCACTGCTTCAATGATGATGTCGCGCCTGTTCCGTCCTCCTTACCAGGATTGGTAAGGCGCGGATTTCACTCCATTAGTTTTTGGAGGAGGCCGAAGACGTCCGTTGAGTCAATCTGCGGCGGCAGCGAGGCGTCCGGGCGATCACGGAGGAAAAGCGGTTGCTCCGCCGGTCGCACAGTGCGCCGGCCATGCGAACCTTTCACCAGGCCGGCGTCCAGAGGAATGACGTTCATCAACATGCGGAAGCCGAGCTTCTTTTGCAGGAGACGCCAGAGAATTTTCAATTTTACCGCCGGGATGTCTGGATCCAGGAACAACTCCACCGGGTCGTAACCGGGTTTGCGATGAATGTCCACGCAGCGGGCGAAGTCGGGCGCCAGCGCGTCCTCCAGCCAGTAATAATAGGTGAACCAGGCGTTTTCGGACGCGACCGCGATCAAATCTCCCGCGCGCGGATGGTCCAGGCCAAAGGCGCTTTTTTCCTTGCCACCCAGGACGGATTCGACGCCAGGTTGCCGGGCTAGAAGGTCCCGCGTCCGGGATTCGAGCGAACGGTCGTTGAGGTAGATGTGCGCGATCTGGTGGTCCGCGACGGCGAAGACTTTGCTGGCGCCGCAATCCAGCATTTCCAATCCCAACTCCTCCCTGATGGCGATCCAGCCCTCGCGTCGGAAAAGCCGGTTCAAATGGACCGGCGTCTCCACCGCGCTGATCCCGTATTCCGAGAGCAAGACGACCTTCACCCCGCGGGACTGGAAAAAGCCAATGAGACCGCCCGCGATGGCGTCGATGCATTTCAGGTCCGCGCCAATGCCCGCGCCGGCCGGCCCGCGCCGCTGCAAATTGTAGTCAAGATGAGGAAGATAGACCAGGTTGAGAGTGGGCGAATACTTTTGCTCGATCCATTTGGCCGCCTCCGCGATCCATTGCGAGGCGGCGCCGGCGCTGCCGTGCGGTCCCGCCACGCCCGCCGCCGGCCCCCAAAAAGCAGGGAAGGGAAACTCGCCCAGGTCCCGCTTGATTTCCGGGCGGATGGATGGCGGCCAGGAGTAGATGTCGAAAACCTTCCGGCCATCGGCTGGGTAAGCCGGACGGGGAGTGATCGAATAATCGGCCGTGGAAAACATGTTGAACCACCAGAACAATTGCGCGCAGGTGAAGCCAGGGTCGCGCGTTCGCAAGGCGTCCCAGATTTTCGGCCCGGCAACCAGGTGATTGGACTGTTTCCAGAAATGGACTTCTGCCAGAGCGCGGTCGTACCAACCGTTGCCGACGATGCCGTGGCGGCTGGGATTGGCGCCCGTGAGATAATTTGCCTGCGCCGTGCAGGTCACGGCGGGGAATGCGGGCGCGATGCGCGTCTGCGCTCCCTGGTCCCGGAACCGCGTGATGTTCGGCATGTCCGGCCCGATCAGTGAGCCGGTCAGTCCGACGACATTGATGACTGCGAGGCGGGGCGGCACGAGGCAATGTTGGATGGGTTACGGAATTCCGCCTTCGAGGGTGGTCCCCAAGGCGTAAAGTTTCTGATAGATGCCGCCCCGCGCCAGCAATTCGGCGTGCGCGCCCACTTCGACAATCTGGCCGGCATCCATGACCGCGATGCGATCAAAGTTTTGAATCGTCGAAAGCCGGTGCGCGATGCAGATCGTCGTGCGGCCCTTCATCAATTCGTCCAGCGCGGCCTGAACCACCCGCTCGGCCTCGTTGTCGAGCGCGCTGGTCGCTTCGTCGAGGACCAGGATGGGCGCGTTGCGCAGCAGGGCGCGGGCAATGGCGATGCGCTGGCGCTGGCCGCCGGAAAGATTGGTCCCCTTCTCGCCCACGATGGAGTCGTAGCCCCGCGGCTTCTCCATGATGAATTCATGCGCGAAGGCGTGTTGGGCGGCTTGCTCAATCTCGGCCTCGGTGGCGCCAGGGCGGCCCAGGGCGATGTTATTGCGGATGGTATCGTCAAATAAAATGACTTCCTGCGTCACCACCGCCATCTGCCGGCGCAGATCGCTCACGGCGGCCTGGCGGAGGTCCACTCCACCGATGCGGATGGCGCCGCCGGTGGGGTCGTAAAAGCGCAGCAACAAGTTGGCCATGGTGGTCTTGCCCGATCCGCTTTTGCCCACCAGCGCCACCTTTTCGCCCGGTTGGACGCGTAATTGAACGCCGCGCAGCACCGGCTTGGAGTCGTAGGCGAAGGAGACATTGTCAAAATGAATGTCGCTGTGGGCAGCCTTGAGCGGCACTGGGTGCGGCGGATCCGCCAGGTTGCTCTTGGTCGCCAGCAATTCAAAGACGCGCGCCGTGGCCGAACGCGCCCGCAGCAACTCGGTTTGCAGCCGGACCAGGGCCTTGATGGGCTTGTACATCTTCAGGAGCAGAACGGCAAAGAGCAGGAACGCCGTCAAACTCACGCTCCGCGCCATCATTATAATTAAAATAGACACGCCGATGGCTCCCGCGAACTCAATGATCGGGCCGGGCGATTCGGTCGCTCGCACCACGCGCATGGACTGACTGACGAATTTCCCCTGGCTGGCGCGGAATCTCTCTCCCGCGATTTTTTCCAGGTTGTAGCCTTTGATGATCCGAATGCCGGTAAAGGTTTCATGCATGACCCGGTACAGTCCGGCGGCCTCGGTCTGAATGACGGCGGCCGCGCGGCGGACCTTTTGATTGTAGATCGCCACGGGAATAACACACAGCGGAAGGGTCACCACCGCGATTAACGTGTGTTTGGCATCCAAGGTCAAAAGAACCGCCGCACAGGTGATCAGATCGATCGGCGCGCTAATCAGCGTGACCACTGAGACGCCGAGCATGACCTGCAACAGGCCCACGTCGCCGCCGACCCGCGACATCAATTCCCCCGTGCTGTTGCTGGAAAGGAAGCTCACCGGTTGACTCAGCAAGTGTTCGAATAACCGGGCGCGCAGGTCGCAGATCGCGCGGATGCCCACCCAATTCATCAAGTAAGAACTCAAATAATTGACCGAACTGCGGAGCAGCATGACGAACGGAATCAGACTCACCAGCACGACCAAGGCGTAGCCGGACGCCGCGTGGGCCGCCTCCCATTGCTGCACCGACAAATAAATGTTCGCCGCCCAATGCGGGACTTGCTTCGGTATATCGGGTGTGCCAGAAAAGGCCGCCCCGGCTACAACCGCAAGTATCAACAGCACTAAATTGTCGGCCGCGCCCGCAAATACGCAGCACAGAACCCCCAAAATGAAACGCCCTTTATAGGGTCGGCTCAGTTGCCAAAGTTTAAGCCAGAAATCAATCATGTCTGCGGTGATTATGCGAATTAATCGCAACTTGTGCTAGGATTATCACCGCATTTGCCGCGACGCTTCCTCCGCGACTTGTTCGGCGGGAATGGAGGCAAGGTTTTCCGCCACCAATTGCCGGTGCCGTTCCCCTGCCGGCATCCATTCCTTCAATCCGGCCTGCTCGCGCACCACGGTCAAAGTCGGCACGCCAAGGGCCATCGCCAAATGAAGAACGCCGGAGTCGCCCCCAATCTGCAAGCGGCTGCGTTGCAAGACCGCCGCCAGCCGGGGAATGCTCGGACCCGGCAGGCAAAGCAATCGCTTATGGTCCACGCCATTGGCCAAAGCCGCCAGCCGTTCCTGCTCGCGCGGGTTGGGGCTGGCCGTGGCCGCAAGGTGCAGGGTGTCATTTGCGGCGAGGAGCCTCCTGGCCAATTTGATCCAATTTTCCAAGGGCCACTCTTTGAGCGGCGTGCTGGCGTTGATGGACAAATGCGCCACGTTCTCCGGCACCGTTTGCTCCGCCCATTGGCGCGCCTCCTCGGGCACGCGAAGATCAAAACGCGCCGGCTGCAAGGAGAAACCGCTCGCGGCCAGGACCGCCCGTCGTTGTTCAAAAACCGGCGCTTCCCGCGCCCCGCGTTGGACCCAGTCGCTCATCAGCCAGCCGCTCCAAAAATGGCGCCGGCCTTCAAGCCCAAGCCCCCAAGGCGCGCCGATGAAGGCCGTGGCGAAAAGGCTGCGATCCGAGCCGGTGAAATTGAAAGCGGCATCAAACCGTTGCCGCCGCAAAGCCCAAAGAATGTCCCAATGCTTCCACCACGGCGGGCTTTTGGCGGTCAGCGGAACGGCCCACGGGCAGTCCACGCAAGGCGCCATGGCCAGCAATTCCGCCCCCACCGAGGCGGAGAGCGTGTGCAGTTCCGCCTTGGGGTAATGCCGTTTAATCTCCCACAACGCCGGCGTCAAATGGACCGAATCCCCCAGAAAGCCAAAATCGATCACGATAATCTTGGCCGCCCCGCGGGTGCGTTCCAGAAAACTGTGCTTGGTTAAGCCGGCAGGCATCCCGCACTAGTTATCCCCTCCGTCCCGCGCTGGCGATAAAAAAGCGGCTGGTTTTACAAGGCGGGATACGACCAAACCCAGTCGCCTTGCGTTTTATCGAACAGAGTTTTGCCCGGCACGCCGCCGTCGTCTTTTTCATTCCAGCCGACGGAGTAGAGAATAAATTGGCCGTCGCTGGTGCGGCGGTATTTGTAAGGCTGGCCGGTGATGACGTCATTGGGCAGACGGGACATATATCTCGGCGCCAGGGTGTCCAATGTTTCCGGGAATTGCCCATTGGCCAGGCGGTATCTTTCCAGGGCACAGGCCAGGGCGGCTTGGTTGGCGACGGTTGCGTGCGGGGCGAGGATTGAGCCTAGGTGTTCAAAAACCGGATATACCACCGAAACCATGAGGCGGTGGCGGAAGAAAGCTTTGAGAAGCGATCCCGACGGGCCGCCATAGATTTGCTGTGACAGGGCGTGGTCGTTGGATTTGACCTTGGAAGGTGAAATCGTTTTCACGCCCGGACCCATGATGCCTTGCGTCTGCGCGTCGAACATCGTGCAATAATTCAGCTTCTCTTTGTCGCACCAGCCTGAGGGCATAACCCGGACGAGCAAATCGAAGAATACTGTGCCGAACGGTGACTCATCATTATCATGCGCGCCAAATCTCTCCATAAATGGAAGTCCCTTTTTCTTGATTAGATCAAGCGTGACAATCCCGCACGCTCGTTCGCTCTTGAGAGGTTGCCGCACGTCGGACAGAAAATCGTATGACAAGAAGCGGGCTTGGAGTTCCTGCAGTTGGCCGTCGGTCCAGCGATGTTCGGCCAGGCCTTCCCAAACAGGTCTAATCGCCATATCAATGCAAGCCACGCGCACCAGGTATGAGATTAAGGATGGCTCCCCTTTGATAGAGTCGGCCAGGGAAAGAATTAATTTCACATCTGCCAATGCCCGGCTGCTCTGGCCAGCCGCCAGTTCCGCGCAGGCTTCCAAGTTTAGCCGCTGGCACGTCCCTTTGATCTTCGCCAGATGCGGTATCAGGATGGCCGCAGGATTCTCCAAGTCGTATTTTACCGGATAACGCGAAAACTCCCGAGTGCTGGCGGCGCGAAGTTCGGCAAACACCGCCTCGTCGGGTTTCATTCCTTCCAGAACCGCAGGAGCCGCAGCCGCTCTTGCCGCAAGGCTGGTTTCGTTCGTCTCGAATACCTGCCCTGGCTTGAATTTGCCGCTCTGAAGCGCGGCCGCAGCCAATTGCCATGCCACCAAGCTTGTAAATTGCCGGTGTCCATGCTGCTTGTCCATGTTGGTTTCAGAAACATGGTCGTCGGCACGAGCATAAAGATCGTTCGTAAGGATGGGATTGTCGCGTTGAAGAATAAATGATTTAAGGAATGGCGTTGCGGCAAAATTCTGGTCATCGGGCACCGGTTTTGGAATGTAGGCCGAGAAATCCAGCGACTGACCCTGCGCCACGGTGGCTTCGCGATACTGGTTCCAGGCGCGCCGCCCGCGCCAGTTTTCCTCGCCGTACCAAAGGCCGATGATGGTCACCGTCCAGGCCAGCACGACGAAAACGCGGCGCATCCCCCGCCAACTAAATAGCCAGCGAAAGAAACGGACAAAGGTGCTGCGCTCCCACATCGAAGGATTGGCTTTGGCTTGATCGCTCATATTATACCACCACTTTTTCAGGCTCTGCTTCACTCCGGCGCGCCGGCGCGGTGGACGTTTCCACCACCGGGGTATCGCTGTATTCCAGAAACAGCCGGCGGTTTTCCCGCAACGCCGCCCAAACTTGTTGCGCCGATGGCATTTTATCGGGCGGGATCATCGCCACCGCGTAGGGTGAATGATCAATGTTCAGCATCATCACCACCACCCAGGCCGCGCTCAAGGCCGCCAGATGCCATCGCAACGACCGGATCCATTCCCACCATGACATGCCTGGGACGGCTATTCCCGCCACCACTCCGGCGCGAATGGCGTCCAGCTTGGGCGAAGCGGTTTGATGTTGTTGCAGCAAAATTTCGCGGGGTGTTTTCATTTGTCCTCCAAAATATTTCGCAGGGCGCGCTTGGCGTAGTGCAGGCGCGATTTGACGGTGCCGATGGGCGTTTGGGTGATTTCGGCAATCTGTTCGAGCGGAAATTCTTCGACAAAATGGAGCAGCAACACCGACCGTTGCGGCAGGGGCAATTCGTCAATCAGCTTCATAAACTCTGCTTCCTGTTCCTGGCGGATGAGCAATTCGTCCGGGGCGTCATCGAGAGCGGGATGGGTTTCGGCGATTTCGTCCCGCATGGCCTCCGCGCGGTTCTGTTTGCGCCACCAATGCGCGCATTTCTGATGCGCGATGCCGAAGAGCCAGCCGCCGAATTTGGCCTCGTCGCGCAGGCTGCCGATGTGACGCACGGCAGCGATGAACGTCTCCTGCACGATGTCCAGGCTCGTTTGCTCGTCGCGGACCAATTCAAAAACATAAACATACAACGGTAATTGGTAGCGCCGAAAAAGAACGCTCCAAGCCTCCGGTTCCCCGGCTTTGGCCTGCTGCACCGGCAATTGTTCGCGTTCAGCCACTACCAGCATTTACTAACAGTGGAATGCCGGACGCGATAAAAAGTTCAATGGAAGGAGGAATTATTCTGACATCCGGCATGTTTTTGTGACTGACTTCCGCCGCGAAATGGGTTATTTTCTTAACAATGAAACTGGCAACCACACCCGAGGAGCAGCGGCAATGGATGCAGCAATGGCGCGAAGCGGCCATTGCCTTGGATGAAGTCAAGAGGGACGAATTGGCCAATATGACGGATGAAGAGGGCTGGCGCGCCATTGAAAGTATTCAATCCATCCGGGATGGTTGGCGCAATCCGGCGGCGCTGTGCGGCCTGATCGAACAACAGGCATTCTTTGCGAAACTGCGGAAATGACTGACCTCTACATGACGGCGCTGGAGGTACAGCGCATTTGTGAAGGGAAAGGATGGCCCTTCTGCATCATCGGCGGCATCGCGGTGCAACGCTGGGGTGAAGCCCGGTTTACCAAGGACGTTGACCTTACCCTTTTTACAGGATTCGGGGGGGAGGAACGTTTTCTTGATTTTTGGTTGAAGGATTTCCAGTTGCGTCCTCCTTGTTCTCGGACATTTGCGCTGGCGAATCGCGTTCTCTTGCTGATAAGTCCTCGCGGGGTGCCGATCGATGTTGCCTTTGGCGGGACCGACTTCGAGCGTCGCAGCATCGAGCGCAGCTCGCTTTGGCCGATGCCTGAAGGCGAGTCTCTGCGGACCTGTTCCGCGGAAGACCTGCTGGTGCATAAGTGTTTTGCCAATCGCGAACAAGATTGGGTGGACGTCGATGGAATTCTGGCGCGGCAAAAGGGTCACTTGAATCTTCGCCTTGTGCGCAAGGAGCTAAAGCCGCTGGTGGAATTGAAGGATGAACCGGAGATTATCACCCGGCTTGATCACAAGATCACCCACCACAACCAGCCGTTTACCCGCATTAAAGCCACCCAACCAAGGAAAAAGCCACGGTGACTAAACTTCCCATCTCGGTCTGCATGGTTTCGGGCGCGGAAGCGCACCGCATCGGCAAGACGCTGGCCAGCGTGGCGGAGTGGACCAGCGAGATCGTCGTCGTTCTCGACCAGGAAGTGAGCGACGGCACGGAGGGCATCGCGGCCTCGTTTGGCGCGAAAATCCACCGGCATCCCTGGCAGGGTTTTCGCGAGCAAAAAAACCTCGTGCTCGGTTATGCGGCTTGCCCCTGGGTTCTGGCGCTGGATGCCGATGAAGTGGTGTCTCCGGAATTGCGGGAATCGATCCGGCGTTTTTTTGACGGTGACCAGGAGCGGTTCGTCGGCGCCGATTTCGCTCGCAAAGTGTGGTTCATGGGCCGTTGGATTACGCATGGGGATTGGTATCCGGACCGCGTTTTGCGGCTCTTTCGCCGTGAACAAGGCAAGTGGGCCGGCAGCCCTGAGCATTGCGCCGTCGAGGTGCGGGGCAAGTCCACCACGCTGCCGGGCGATTTGCTCCACTATTCCAACCCGGACATCAGCAGTTACGTCAACAAGATCAATTACTTTGCCGATGTTTATTTACAGAGGCAATTGGCGGAGAAGGCGCGCTGGTCGGCCCCGGCGGCGGTTTTCCGGTCGGCCTGGCGGTTCGCGCGCGCTTACTTTCTCCGCCTTGGATTTCTGGACGGCTATCCCGGATTTTTCATCGCCGCCTCCACCGCTTACTCAACGCTGGTGCGGCACAGCCGCCTCTTTGAGCGCCTCCAATCGAACCCGCCCTCATGCACTCCGCGCAAATCTCCCTGATCATTTCGACTTACGAGAAACCGGGCGCGCTGGAGCAGGTCTTGCGCGGGGTGCGGTGTCAAACCGAAATGCCGGGAGAAATTCTGGTGGCCGATGACGGTTCGGGGATCGTCACCCGCGAACTCATCGCCCAATGGCAACCAAAGCTGCCGGCGCCCCTGCGCCATGTTTGGCAGGAGGACCTCGGCTTTCGCAAGACGATGGTCCTCAACAAATCCCTCGCCGCCGCCACGGGCGCTTACATCGTTTTGCTGGATGGCGATTGTGTGCCGCACCGCCGATTCGTGGCGGACCACGCAAGCCTGGCGGAAAGGAATTTTTGGGTGCAAGGCAGGCGCTGTTTTGTCCGGGAAAAGTTCGCCGCTGAATTTTCTCCCGGCGCCACCTCCATATTCCGCTGGCTTCTCATGGGCCGCATCGGCGGATTGGCCAAGGCCGTTCGGCTGCCACGCCCGATTATCCGGCGCAACGCCAGCCAGCGGGGAATCATCGGCTGCAACATGGGCCTTTGGCGCGACGATCTGCTGGCCATCAATGGTTTTGACGAAGAATACGCCGGCTGGGGCGGCGAAGACTCCGATCTGGGAACGCGCCTCTACCACCTTGGACGCCCGCGTAAATTCGTTTACGGCCACGCCGTGGTTTACCATTTGGACCATCCCGCCATCGAACGTGCTCGCGTGGAAGCCAATTTCCAGCGTTTGGCCGAAACCATTCAATCGAAGAAAATCCGCTGCCTTCGCGGAGTGGATCAATACTTGGCCCGATGAACGCCTCCCGCCAACCGCTGCGCATCGTGCATTTGAATTCGCTCCTCACCGGCGGCGGCACTGACGACCAGTGCGTGAAGTTAGCCGCCGAACTGCATCGGCTCGGCGAGCATGTCATTATTGCCGGCCCGTCCGAACGCCGGTTTTCGCCTGTCATCGCGCAACTTGACACGCCCTTCTTCGATACCGGCCCGAGGGCGAACCAACTCCAATTCATTCTTCGCGCCGCGCGGTTTATCAAAAGGGAACGGATTCAGATCGTGCATGGCCATCATGGCCGCGACATCTGGCCCTCTCTTTTCGCCGCCCGCCTGGCGGGGACCAGGCCCAAGCTCGTCTTGACTCGACACATGGCCAAAAGTCCCGGTTCCTGGGCCAGCAAACGATTTTTGCTGGGGCAATGCGACGCCTTGATCGCGGTTTCGGAATTTGTCGCCAAAGTCCTGCGCGAAGGCGTCTATGAGCCGGACTCCCCCGAGGCCGAGCGCCGCGCGCGCCCCCGATGCGGGGCGACCACGCCAAGATTCATGTCATTTACGGCGGCATTGACACCGCAAAATTCAAACCCGCCAACGCGCAAGAAACCAGGCGCGAGTTGGGACTTTTGCCAGGGCAATTCGCCTTCGCCGTCGCGGGCGGATTTGATTCGCCGCGCGGCAAAGGGCAGCGCGAGTTCCTGGCGGCCGCCGCCCGCATGCACCAGACTGCGCCTAACGCGCGATTTCTCATCATCGGTCGCGGCAGCATGGAGGAAACACTAAAAGCCGACATTCAGCGCCTTGGCCTCGCTTCCAAAGCGTGGCTCACAGGCCAGAAGCAGGACATGCCGCAAGTCATGAACGCCTTGGATTGTTTGGTCCATCCGCAGATCGGCACGGAGGCCCTCGGTCTTGTGGTCTGCGAAGCCCACGCCTGCGGCAAGCCGGTCATCGCCTCCGCGCTGGACGGCATCCCTGAGGCGTTCGCTTTGGGCGCCTACGGCAAATTGGTTCCGCCAGAGGACATCGCGGCGCTGGCGGTTGCGATGTCGGAGCAAGCCATGATGCCACTGCCCGACGCTGCCCGGAAGGCCGCGCTGCACCAGCGAGTGGAGCAGTTCTTCTCCTTGCGCCGGCAGGCGGACAATGTCTTGCAACTTTACCGCGCCTTGTTGGAAACGAACCGCCAGCGGTAAAATCGCTTCTGGGCCGAATGGATCAGGTTTCGAAACGGCTTGGCCACCCGATAGCGAACGCAATAGAACCAGTATCGCAGACGCCATCCCTTGCCTCCCCGCTCGATCAGACGCCGCTGGCATTCCAGCGCCTGCGCATTCGTGGCGCTGAAGCCTTTTCGGCGCAAGTGGAAAAGGATTGGGAAAACCACTTTCCGTGGGAGCCATGACTGGACGGCATAATTGGAAAAGAACATCGCGTGCTCCAGCGGCGCAACCCCGCTGGCGGTGTTGCGCTCCGTTTGCTGCTGCGAATGGCTGCGGAAGGCGCAGAGCGGCTCGCGGGTGTAGGCCAGGTTTCCCTTCTCCAGCAAATGAAACCACATCTCGACATCCACAATCTGGCGGTATCGCGCCTCGAAACCGCGCCGGGCGTCGGTTTTGCGAAATAAGACGGCGGAGGGTTCGCCGACGATGTTTTTGCCATTCTCCATCAGACACGCGGTGATAATCTTGCGGCCATCGTGGCAGCCTTCGGGCAAATCCCGGTAAACATCGAGCACGTTGGAGTTCTCATCCAGTATCGTTCGCGCTGAAGCCGCCAGCACTGCCGACGGATATTTACGCATCAAGCCGAGCATCTTGCCTAACGCCTGGCGATGGAAGAGTTTGTCGTCGCCAAAGAGAAATTTTATGTATTCGCCCCGGGCCTGGTCCAGGCATTGATTCCAATTGTTGACCATGCCCAGATTGGAGGAATTGACGGCAAAGCGCACGCGCCGGTCCCGCAAGCAAAAGGGCCGGACAACCTCGGCCGTGTTGTCCGAAGAGCCATCGTCCGCGATCACCAACTCAAAGTCCTGGAAGTCTTGCGCCAGCACCGATTCAATGGCCTCCGCCAAATAACGCGCATAGTTATAGGTCGGAATCAAAACGCTGACGGTGGGCGGATTCATGGCGCCATCACCTTTGCAGCGCCCGACTCAAAAGGTGGAGCCGTTTTCTGACGGAGTGATTCAGGTTCTCGAAAGGGCGGGCCAATTTGTAACCAAGCCAGTAGAACAGATACCATCCTTTGCCCATCTGCTCGCTCAGGCGCTGTTCCAATGCGCGCATCGCTGGATTGTCCTGCTCCGGGTGTTTTCGGCGGGCGCGGCGCAATTCGAAGAGCCGGGAAAAACGGAATCTGCGCGGCAGCCACGGCTTGGTCGCATAACCGGCAAAAAAGAGCGCGTGTTCCTTCCGCGCCAGCCCTGTAGTTGTATTGACAACGGTTTGCTGTTGCGCGTGTTGGCGAAAGGCGCAAAGCGGTTCGCGGGTGTAAGCCAAATCCCCCTGCTCCAGCAAGTAAAACCACATCTCCAGATCCACGATCTGGCGCAAATTGGGATCGAAGCCGCGTTGAGCGTCTTCTTTGCGAAACAAAACCGCGGAAGGCTCCCCGATTAGATTTGCGTCTTCCATCACGCATCGCGCAATGATCTTGCGTCCGCGGTGGCAGCCCGCCGGCAAAGGCCGCACAATATCGGTCACGTGGGATTTTTCATCCAGAAGCGTGCGCGCCGAGGCCGCCAGCATCGCGGAGGGATGCTTCTCCAGCAGGCTGATCATTTTGCTCAACGCCTGCGGGTCGGACAATTTGTCGTCGCCGAACAAGAACTTGATGTATTGCCCGCGGGCCTTATCCAAACATTGATTCCAATTCTCGACCATTCCCAGATTAGCGGGATTGGCGGCGAAATGAACGCGCTGGTCCAGTTGGCAGAACGGCTGAACCACTTCGGCGGTTGCATCCGAAGAGCAATCATCCACGATGAGCAATTCGAAATCCGCGAAATCCTGGGCCAGCACCGATTCAATCGCCTCGGCCACATACAAGGCATGATTGTAGCTTGGTATCAGAACGCTGACGGCCGGCGCGCTCATGAGAGGTCGTGGCGTTTGACCAGCATCCAGCGTCCAAAGGAAAACAGGCGCTTGCGGCTGCGCCGCTGCTCCGTCACTGAAGGGCCGGTTGTGTCAAAGATACGCTCGAACTGGTCCAGCAGGCGGCGGGTGTCAAACCACTCGGTGGCTTTGTTGCCGGGAAGATAAGGCTCGGTGAAATACTGCTGATAACGAGCGTCATCCTGGTCCAGTTCGATGATTCTTTCAACCAACGCGTCCAGGTCCGGGAAATCGGAGGCATCAACGAACGTGCGCGGGTTGAATTCCCCGGCCACGCCCGGGCTGCCCCAGTAAATCGGCAGCGTGCGGGCCATCATGGCCTGCGGCAGTTTTTCGGTCGTGTAGCCCGGCAGGCGGGCGTTTTCAAAGGCGATGTGGAATTTGTAATCGCGCATGAAGTTGATCTTTCCCCTAAAGCCGTCGGGAAGGGGGGCGCCGATGTTGTTCATGAACCGCCCGGCGGAATCCACCCGTTTGTATTTGGACAATTTCTCAAAGATTTCCAAGCGATTGCGATTGCGCCGGCGGCTATGGTTGGTCACGACGTAGGAGCAAAACTTGGTTTTCTCCGCCAGAATTTGTTGCGGCGAGGGAAAGTCGTTCCCCCGGATCAGCGCCGTGGGCGGATTATAGAGCAGGACGTACCATGGCAGGCGCGTGTGCCGCGGATCATCCAGACTGAAGGCGGTGAAGGCGTAATCACATTCCTTAAAATTCGGCGGGATCGGCTCGTGCGTGTAATAAATCTTGGTGCAGTTGAAATGCCGATGGACCTGGCCGTTGTTGCTGTAAATAAGAAAATCGGGCCGATCACAGATGGTCAGATCGAACCGCTCGCGGAGCAGGTTGTAAAAAAAGTTATCCTGCTTGTCGAGATACTTCCAGAAATCGCAAAAATCGATCCGAATCCGTCGTTTCATGAGTTGCAAATAACCGAAACCATCGTGGAAATCAACGACTTGCGTGATTTCGCCAGGGCAGACGCATCTAAATCTGATCATGAAAAGCTATGGCAGGGGAATGATGGGCAGGGGAATAGGGAAAAATCAATTTCTTGGAATTATTCCTCTGCCACTCATTCTGCCAATGATTTCCGTGCCTCTCCTTCGCTTTGGTTGCGGCGGCCGCGCTACGCCGACACTTCCCGCTTGCCGAGGGACAGATTCTTTTGCCAATCGTTTAAGGTCACAGATTGTGACCTTAAAGTGTCGGCTTCCTCCTTGGTTAGACGGAATACGAATTCCTCAGGAAACTGGTGTTCATTTGGTTAGGCCCCTGCGACAGGACGTATATGCCGCGAAAGAAGCGGTCGGCGGGGGCGCCGACCGCCACACGCGAGGGCGCGTATGCTCCCCCGGACATGAAATGCGGAGCTTTAGCGCGTTTTGATAACCCTGTTTTGGTTCCCCTCAGGCAAATGGCTCGGCTGGAAGCCCTCGCCATCTACCGAGGCGGTCGTGGATGGGACAAATACCAGAGGTTTCAAATTTTCCAGTAGGGCTTGGAACTGGCGTCGATTTGCTCGAATAGTTGACGGACACAGGCGGGGATCTCGTCCATGGCCTCGGCGATGCGCGCGCCTAGACGGCTGTCGTACTCGCCTAGGCGGAATTGCGAGAGCAGTTCGCTTAAGGCTTTTTTCTGGTCCGGCAAGGTGCGGGCGGGGTTTAGGCGCGTCTCCAGGTCCGCCAGCGACAGGCTGATGGCGGGAAAGGCGCGCGCGATGGCTTTGGGGTCGAGCAGGTAGCCTTCCAATTCGGGGAAATCCACGGTGATGACTTGCGCGGCGGGCAATTGCAGTTGTTCGACGATCGCTCTCCTGGTGCGGCTGGCCGTCTCGCTGCCGTTGCCGAAGACGGCGAAGACCAGCGTATGGACGAAGTTGCTCAAGGCGATGCGCGTGTTGGCGAAATAAAGCAGCGTGCAGGCGCCCTCGGCGTCAAGAAATTGCACTTTGACGTGAAATTCAAATTTCTTCGCCCAGGCCTCGAAGATCGGCACGTGATCGGCCTGCTCGACGAACACAATCGCGTCGGCCTCGAAACTGAACGACGGTTTGACGCCCAATTGCTCGATGACTTCCAGGGTGTCCTGGGGCCTGACGGGCAGGGCGACGGTCGAATCGTCCACGTCGCGCTGCACGATGAAGAGAGAGGAGAGGGGACAGGAAGCGGCGATGGCGGTGGAATGGGTGGCCACATAAATCCGTTTGCTTCTGGCTTCCTCGCGCAGGAAGTGGAAAAGGCCCAGTTGCGCTTTGGGATGGAGGTAGGTTTCCGGCTCCTCGATGCAGACCCAGGCGCCGGGTTTGGCCAGGATCACTTTGGCCACGATGGCCACCAGCGAGCGCGTGCCAAAACTCATTTGATTCATGGAATAGACCAGGTCTTCGTCGGTCTCGTCAATGAGGCCGAGCGTGGCTTCGCTGTGGATGGTCGGGGTGTAGAGTTTGCCCAGGTTTGGCACCAGGTTGGAAACTTCGGCCTCGATCCTGCGGAATTGCTTGGGTTTGTTGTTGTAGAGCCAATGCAGCACGTCCGGGAGGTTGGAGACGTCGGCGGCCAGGGTGTGTTCGCCCATGATGGGGGAGGAGGTGGGGATTTTGCGCAGAGGATCGGCCCATTCCAGATTGGCGAATTGTTGATAGACGGCCTCGGCCAATTCGCATGACACCGGGAAGGCGCCGCTGCCCTCCGGGCGGCCCAGGCGCAAACGGTAGGGCGCGAGGCTCTCGGGCTTGGACTCCAATTTGAGCGGTTCGGAGGGCAGCTCGCCGCCGCAACGTTTGCACAACGCCTCCATTTGGCCGCACGTCGCTTCCAGGCTGTCCGGCGTGCCTTTGACGGAAAAAATCACGAGGGGCGCGTTGCCGGCGACGTTGGGGGTGGAAAGTTCCTCGCTAAAGCCTTCGCGCGAGATGGTGATCTTGAGGATCAAAGCGGAGAGAAAGCTGGAATTGCTTGCGTCGGACGGGGCCAGTTGCGCATTGCCGGCGTAGAGGCGGTGAATGAAATCGATCCGTCTTTTGGGAGCCGGGATGAACTCAAAGAGGAATTCGATGGTCTCGTCGTGGCGCTTGCGGTGGATGACCTCGCTCAGGCCCTTGCCGCGGGAAGCGATGGCTTGCTCGAAACTGGCGGCGGCTTCGGAAAGGAACTTGAAGGCGTCGAGGCAATTGGATTTGCCGGCATTATTGCGCCCCATCAGGAGCGCGAGGTTATTGAGATGATCCAACTCCACGCGCTTGATGCTTTTGTAATTACCGACGGCCACCCGCTTGAGGCTGAGGTCAACAAGTTCCATCACGCGGGGTTTTACATAGCTCTTTTTGGCGGGACTCTCAAGGCTATTCGTCGTCGGCTCGGAGGATTGGCTCTTTTGAAAGAGGCGACAGGTTCCACGAATCAAGGTTCCACGAATCAATTGACCGCCCGGCAATCCGCCAATACTCTTTAAGGCTCCGCAACCGCATGAAAAAATGCATTTTGTTTGTCGGTGAGGACCCGCCTCTGGCCCAGGAGCTGCAGGCGCACTGCCCTGGGCCTGAAAGCGCCTGGACGGTCCAACACGTCCGCACCGATGAGGAAGCGCTGGCCTTGTGCCATCAACAGACTTTTGCCGCGGTGGTGGCGGACGTCAATCTCAACGGCAAGTGCGGCAACGACTTCCTGGATGCTTTCATGCGCCGCCAGCCCAAGGCGCTGCGTATCATCGTTTCGGATTTGGCGGACGTGGAGAGCACGATGAAGTGCCTCGGCCACGCGCATCATCACGTCTTGAAGCCATGCGGCGCGCGGACGCTTCTTTACGCCCTCGAGCAGGCTTTCGCCCAGGAATCCTGGTTGCCGAGCGAGCCGGTGCAGGGCCTCATTGCCGAGATGCGCCAGGTCCCCAGCCCAGTCAAAGCTTACACACAGATCGTCGAGGAAATGAAGTCGCCGGGCTGCTCGCTGGAAAAGATCGGCCAGCTCGTCGCGCAAGACCCGGCGGTCGCGGCCAAGGTTTTGCAATTGGCCAACTCGGCTGTGTTCGGTTTGGAGCTAAACGTGGCGCATCCGGTGGAAGCCATCGGCTACATCGGATTGGAAACCACCAAGGCGGTCGTCCTGCTGGCCCACACTTTCTCCTCGTTCGACGACCTGAAGCTGGCGCATTTCTCGATTGATGACCTTTGGCGGCACTCGGTGCAGGTCGGCCGTCTGGCCCGGCGGGTGGCGATGCTGGAAGACACCGGGGAAGACATGGCCGAACAGGCCTTTGCGGCTGGGTTGCTGCACGACATCGGCAAGCTGTTGTTCGCGGCCAACCACGCGGGACTTTTCGGCAAGGTCCTTCGGCTGGCGCGCGAACAACACTGCAACTTGTGGGAGGCGGAGGCGCAGGTGTTGCCTGGCGTGGGCCATGCTGAATTAGGCGCGACGGTACTGGGGATTTGGGGGTTGCCCAAGTCGATTACGGAGGCGGTGGCGCTGCATCACGAGCCGTGGCGGCAGCGCGGCCACGAATTCAGCCCTGTCACGGCCGTCCACGTGGCCAACATTTTGGACCACGAACACCATCCGGACCCCGCCATCATCCTGCCTTCGCAAATTAACACTTCGTATCTCAATGACATGGGATTAGCCGGGCGGGTGGAGGTTTGGCGGCGGGGCTGCCTGGAAGTGCAAGGGGCAGCGGGCCGGGGCTGACGAAAACAGAAACCAATCGGCGTCGAATCCGGTTGACGGGAAGCAGGAAAAGAGCAGTATCGGAGGCCAAGATCCGAGAAATCATGAGCAAGCAAAAATATTGGGGGGGATTGTGGGCGATTGCCTTGGGCGGATTGCTCATCCGGCTGATTTCGCTGCCTCCGTTCGGGTTTTTCTGCGATGTGCCGGGGCAACTCAAGGCCATCCACTCCAACGCCTTTCACATACAATTTCCGGGTTATGTTCCCTTTCAGCTCCTGGTCTGGGGAATGGCTAGAACCGGCCTGACACTGTTCGAAGCCATGTGGCTTATCAGTCTGGCCTGTGGCATGGGATCGATGTTCTACGTCGCGCTGGCGGCGCGGAGGGCGGTTGGAGAAGAGTTTTCCTTGCTGGCGGGCGCGGTGATGGCTTTTGGGATTCTGCCGGTTTATTTTTCGATGACCGGCGCTTCCTACCCGACGGATATGATCTGCGTCGCGGGACTGCTCTTTCACGGATGGGAGTTTCTCCAAACCCGCAAGGCTGGCAGCTATTACCTTGCCTTGGCGTGGGTGTGTTTCGGCATCATGATGCGGCCCCTTTCGGGCGTTTTTTGCTGTGCCGGCCTGGCTGTGTTGTTATGGTACGGACGGGGTTGGCGCGCTTGGGTCGTGACCGCAGCGGCGTTGGCGCTGACAGTGGCAGTCTATGCCGCCATTTCTCTTCCTTATTACGATTCGCTGGCGGCCATGCTTCCCTCCTCGGGCAACACGACTGAATTGCACGAGTTGTCGAGTCAATTGAATTGGAAAAGCAAAGTTTCCAGTTTCACCCGCGTGGTCGTGTATCCGGTTTATGGCTTTCACGTATGGCTGGTTTTCGTGGCCTGGGTGGCGCTGAGGAACTGGCAGTTTCGAAAACGGCCTCAGTTGCTTTTTTTGGCGGCGTTTGCGGTGCCTTATTTCTTGCTGTTGCTGTGTTGGATTTCCCATGCGGGCTATTATTGCATGTTAATACCCGCCCTGGTGCTGCTGCCGGCTTGCTTTCTTCCGCCGCTGCCAACTGGCGGCTTGCGCCTTTTCACCAAGATAGCGGCGGCGTTTGTGGTCATCGCCCTCTGCCAGTGGTTGTTGATTCGGCCGGTGCCGACCACCAATCTCGCCACGGGTGCCGCTAATGCCTATGTCCTCCAGTATTCGCGGAGCGGCATCACGCAGGGCATGTTTGAGACCCTGGCGCACATCATGTTGAAAAACAACCTGGACACGAATTTGATCCCTTCGCAGCGCGTCGTGGATATGACAAAAAACGGGAGCCTTTGATCGCCGTGGCCTTCATTCCATGAGTTTCAGAAACGCGGCGGCCACGCGGTCGGCATGAAGCCGCGCCTGCCAGGTTTGGCTGATTTGAAACGGGTCGCGTTGGCCGGATTGCCAGGCGTTGATTTCAGCCATGACCGCATCCCGGAGGTTGTCTTCCGAGGAATCGCAGGACGTGGTACCGGAACTCGAACCAGCAAAATAAACCATGGAGGCCAGCCTGGCATCACCCACGACGGAACAACCGCAACACAGCGCCTCACCCGCGGCAATCATGAAGCTTTCGAAGTGCGAGGTGCAAAGAAATATCTGGCTTTCAGCGTAATAAGCGGGGAGTTTTGCATGGTCCACACGCCCCACGATCTCGAGGCGCGATCTGCAATCAGCATTCATGCGTTGCGCCAGTTTCTGCACGACCTCGGAGCCGCTGCCAATAATCCGGGCCGAGTATTGTGGTTGCTCAGTCAACACCTGCTCCAAGACTCGCAGCAGCAAAGGAGTGTTCTTCCAGACGCTCTGCCATCGGCCTACCGCGATGATCACAGGTTTCTTGGGAATGGCCGGATCGTACGTCATTTCTTTGACCACGGCATAAGGCACGCATCGCAAGCGGCCGATCAAATCGGCTCGTTTCATCGCCTGAAGAAACCGGCTATAGCGCTGTTGGGCCAAAGGCGTTGGGAGAACGATTTGCTCCGCGTGCTCCAAATGCCGGATTGTCCCGGCGTGGCGCATCCGAAAGCTGCAAACCGCCGTTTTCAGAAGCGCCCACCCGAAGGAGAACCATTTTCCGCTTTCCCTTTCCGCGAAGTACTTTTGCCAAAAAAATCTCCAAGGCCACACGTGAGGACTGGCCAGACCCTCCTTGTCAACCGTTAGGATGAGCCTGAGTTTTGCCGTCTTGACGGCGCGGGCAATCGGTTCATAGCGGGGCAGTTCCCAGGCATTCAGCACCACCCCATCCACCTTCCATTGCTTCCACCATTCGGCCTCCCGCATCTGTTCCAAAGTGCAGGTGATCAAAGGCACATCTTTGCGCTCGCCGGGAGGGCCGAGGGCAACGAACCTGGCATCCATGCCCAACATCCTGGCCCCAAGACAAACCAACCCCCCATCCCGATGCCAAAACCCGTCTTCGCGATAAACCATGGGTATGGCCCAAAGCCATCGCCCCAGTTCTCTGGAAACTGCCTTCATTTCAAGATTTTCACCTGCTTCAATCCATGAGTTTCAGAAAAGCCGCGGCCACGCGGTCGGCATGAAGCCGCGCCTGCCAGGTTTGGCTGATTTGAACCGGGTCGCGTTCGCCGGATTGCCAGGCGTTGATTTCGGCCATGACCGCATCCCGGAGGTTGTCTTCCGAGGAATCGCAGGAGGTGGTGCCGGAACTCAAACCAGCGAAATAAACCATGGAGGTCAGCCTGGCATCACCCACAACGGAACAACCGCAACACAGCGCCTCACCCGCGGCAATCATGAAGCTTTCGTAGCGCGAAGTGCAAAGAAATATCTGGCTCTCATTGTAAAAGGCGGGGAGTTTTGCATGGCCCACGCGTCCCACGATATCGAGGCGCGCTCTGCAATCAGCATTCATGCGTTGGGCCAGTTTTTGGACGACCTCGGATCCGCTGCCAATAATCCGGGCTGAGTATTCTGGTTGTTCCAAAAGCACGCGCTCCAAGACTCGGACCAGCAATGGAGTGTTCTTTTGATCGCTCTGCCATCTGCCCACCGCAATGATCACACTCTTCTTCGGGGTGGCCGGTTCGCAGGTCATTTCTTTGACCACGGCATAGGGTGCGGATCGCAAGCGGCCGATCAAATCGGCTCGCTTCATCGCCAGAAGGTACCGGCTATAGCGTTGCCGGGCCAAAGGCGAAGGCAGAACAATCAGGTCCCCGTGCTCCAGGTGGCGCATCGCCCCTGCGTGCCGCATCCGAAAGCTGCCGACCACCGTTTTCAAAAGCGCCCAACCGGTGGGGAACCATTTGCCACTTTCCCTTTCGGTAAAGTACTTTTGCCGCAAAAACATCCACGGCCAAACGTGGGGGCTGACCAGACCCTCATTGTCAACTGTCAGGATGAGTCTGAGGTTCGCCATCTTAATGGCGCGGGCAATCGGTTCATAGCGGGGCAAAGCCCAGGCATTCAGCAGCGCTCCGTCCACCTCCCATTGCTTCCACCATGCGGCCTCCTGCATCTGATCCAGAGTGCAGGTGATCAAAGGCACATCTTTGCGCTCGCCGGGCGGGCCAAGGGCCACGAACCTGGCGTCCATGCCCAACATTCTGGCCCCCAGGCACACCAACCCCCCGTCCCTGTCCCAAAAAGCCCCATCTTCACGATAAAGCATCGGTATGGCCCAAAGCCATCGCCCGGGTGTCTTGGAAGCTTCTTTCATTTCAAGATTTTGCCTGCTCAACCTTAATTTAGGCAACCACCTGTCCCGTGGCAATCCTCTTTCTGTTTTTTCAAGTCCCTGCATTGAGAAAACACTTGATTCTTTTCCGAGAATTGCCAATATCTCGCAATTATGGTTTCTGACCTCCTCGTCGGCTTTTATCACGTGGTTCACGGACGATTGCATCTGCCGGGGGCCGGTTGGCTGATCCGAAGGCTCGCCCTTTTGCTCCCGGGCCTGCAAGCGTATCCATTGCCCGTGCCGGAAGTGGGAGTGGCTTTGCTCGATTTTCGCGAAGTGGAAGCCTTTGGCATGGTGAATCTTTTGCTGGGCGAGCTTGGAAACAATGCGAACCTATACCGATGCTTGCAAGAGGCGATTCAGCCAGGGGATGTGTTTTGGGACATCGGCGCCAACGTCGGCACCGTGTCGGGATACTTCGCGCATCCGCGATTCAAACTTTCCAGTTTGCACGCTTTTGAACCCAACCCTGGCCCATTGAAAACCCTCCAATCTTTGTTCTCGGGCAATTCTCGCTGCTTCGTGCATCCGTTTGGCCTTGGGGATAAAGACCAGATGATCAGCCTGAACCTTTCTTCGGCTGGCAGCAGCGTGGGATCGATGTCGCGGGATTTGCACGAGGGCAGACAAATTCAGGTCCAGGTTCGCCGCGGCGATACCATGCGACGCGAATTGCGATTGCCGGCTCCCCAGGTGGTGAAAATTGACGTGGAGGGATTTGAGACCAGCGTGTTTGCCGGCTTGACGGAAACCATCGCCGAGCACCGTCCCATTCTTGTCTTTGAGCATCTCTTCTTATCTGATGAGCAAATCAGGGAACTGATTCCGATAGGCTATCTGCTCTATTTTATTCAGGATGACGGCTCGATGGAAACCGATTTTACCGCGCGCCGCAACGGGCATGATGCTATCATTGTGCCGTCGGAGAAAGCGGGACGGCTCAGATTGGAACCATGAGGCGGGGAGTCAATCTTCCGCGTTCCCCGATGAATTGCTCAGAATGCGTTTTGCCAGCACGAACGCCCGCGCTATGGCCTGGTCCATGTCATAGTAGCGATACTCGCCCAAGCGTCCGCAAATCAGCAAATCGGGGACGGCTTTGGCCCGCGCGCGATAGGCTTGGTAAAGGCGCGCATTGGCCTCGTCGGGAAAAGGATATTCAAAATCGTTGGGATCGGCGGGGGTGACGGTGATTTCGCGCGTCAGGACGGTGCCGCCGATACGCCGGGCGTATTCCGGTTGCATCATGCGCTTCCATTCCAGAGTGCGGATGTGGGGGCCGTTGGCTGGGTCGGGATTATTGACCTGGGCGCACGGTTGCGCAAACTCAATGTCCGGCAGATATTCATGATGGCGCTGCTGGCCGCGATACTTCAGCCGTCCCAGATCGCAGCCGAAAAACTCGTCAATCGGGCCGGTGAAAATGACCATTTTCGGGTCCTTGAAATCGTCGCGGTGGCTTAAATAATCGCAGTTCAGCAGCATGGGAATGCCACGCAAAAGCTTGCGCATGAATTCGGCGTAGCCGTTTTCGGGAATCCCCTGGTATTTGTGGCGCATGAGGCGCGGTTCGTCATCCTCCCGCACATCAAAGCGTTTGGCCAGGGCGGCGGAAAGCGCGTGCGCAGGCACGCCCCATTGCTTCTCGTTGTAGCCTCTGACGAATTTCTCATAAACCACTTTCGGCATGATGGAAAGGGAGGCTTCTTCGAAGTTGGACGGCACACCCTTGAATTCCGGCTCCCACTTCGGCCCGACCGCGCGCCGGATATAGCTGGCGGCGATGGGCCAATTTTCGTAACGGCCATCCACCCAGGAGGTCAGCGCGGCTTCGTATTTATAGAAGCGGGCGAAGCGGTTGACGAAGGCCCAAAGCTGGTCATCGTTGGTGCGGAAATAGTGCGGGCCGTAAGTATGCACGCGAATGCCGCTGGGATGAAAATGATCGTGGACGTTGCCGCCGGGATGCGAACGCCGGTCAAGGACCAAAACATCCCGCCCCGCATCGATCAGGCTGCGGGCGATCACTGCTCCGGTCAGGCCGGAACCGACGACGAGAAACTTCATCTGAACATGCAACTTGCCTCCTCAAGATTGTTCAAGCACGATATGCTGTCGAGACAAGAATGAGTTTGATCAAAACCCTGGCCAGCCACCGCCTCACCCGACAAGCGGGGCGGATCATTTTGTACCTGGGCCTCTCACGGTTGGTGTCGATTTGGGGAAATGCCTGGGCGACGCGATGTTTAGGGCCGGAAAAGCTGGGCATTTCCACAATTATTACCGCGACGGCGTTGCAGATTGGTTTATTTGTCACCTTCTCGTTGGACACCTTGTTCATCCGGCGCTACAAGAACGCCGCCACGGAAGAAGAGCGTGAGGGTTGGGTTGAGCTAGTCATGAGCCAAAGGTTTTTTTTCAGCCTGATCCTGGGTTTGGCGGGAATTTTGGTGGCGTGGTTCCTGCATCCGCCCAGCCAATGGTGGCTCGGAATTATTGCGGGGTTTCCCTTCTTGATTTTGGGCATGGTTCCGCCCGTGTGGGTCAACCTTGCGCAGGAGGATTTGCCGGCCAATTTCAAAGCGTCGGCAATTTCCGCGGTCTTTACTGCGGTGTTGATCCTGATATTTTTTCGCCCCGGACAGGCCGCTGGCTCGGACTTGGTCGTGCTAGACCTGGGGATGGTGCTGCAATTTCTTATCCTGACCCGCGCCGCTCTTAAGCGTCTGTGGCCCTTGCCCATCCATTGGCGCAAAGTGCGGGAATTTCGGCCGGTTTTGCGAGAGGGACGGTGGATGTTTATCTCGGGGCTTGTGATTTATATTTACATATCTCTGGAAGTCCCGATGCTGGGCTATCTTTCGTCCTTGGAGGAGTGTGGGAAGTATGCGGTGGCGACGAAGTTGGTCGCCACGGCGCAGCAAGTGCTGACTCTGGTGCCGATGCTGCTGTACCCCCGTTTTTTGGAGTGGCGCAAAATGGGCGCAGACGTGCTGTGGCGGAAACAACTGCAATTGAGCGCCCTGTTCCTGGCGCTGGGTTTGCCTGTTTGCGTGCTGGCATTTTTGCTCTCGCCCTTTGTCTTCCACTTGCTTTACGGCGCGGCGTTTGCGAGTGCGGCCATTCCGTTCGCGGTGCTCTTCGTCTCCAAGATTGTGGCCGTCCTCAACGGACTCTTCACGTTCGGTCTGTGGGCGCAATCCGAGGACCGCAAGGTCTTCTGGGTGGTGTTGCCGACTGCCATCATCAGTTTTGGGTGCAATTTTCTGCTGCTGCCTCGCTACGGGATGTCCGCCGCGTGCTGCATCAACTTATTGAGCGAGGTTTTGGTGCTCGTCGGCTCTTTTGTGCTGGCCCGCCGCCACATGAAGGAAGTCCTGGCTAAAGCGGCGTTGACTGAGACCTCACCCACGCCAATCTAGCCAAATCGCAGACGATTTGCAGTCTGCCTCGCGTGGAACCGAGGCTAAAATGGCGGGATTCACATTTGAGTTTTGCAGTTCAAGACCCGTTCCTTTCTGCACCGGCCCTTAAGCCTTGCCGTTAATCGCCAAGTAAGTTCCGAAGAACCGTTCGCCCATGCGCGCCGGCGAGAGGTAAGCACGACTGGCCACCAGCGACTCCGGCGTCACGCGACCGGATCGGTACAAAGGATGGCGACACGCTTGTCGAATAGCTTTGACGAATTCGTTAAGGTCGCCGGATTTAAAAAGCACGCCATTCTGTCCCGGAACCACATAATCAGGGATGCCGCCAACATCGCTCGCCACCACCGGCACACCGGCCACAACAGCCTCCTTCACGGCGTTTGGGCTGTTATCTACCCGGGTCGGAAAAAGCAGAAGGGTCGCCGTTCGAAGTTCATCCGCCACTTCCGCCGGCTGGAGATTGGTTTTGAATTCAAGGCGCCGCCACAATTCCGCGGACAGTGTTCTTCTTAAAGGCTCCAGGAAGGATTCTTCTGGATGCCCAATGACAACCAGATGGAACGGCAATTCGGAAACCAATTCATTAAGGGCCATGAGCAACAGATCCGTCCCTTTCCGCCTGCCCACGGTGCCGGTCGTCAAGAACCGGATCGGTTCGGAAGCTGGCTGGCGATTGACCCGATGGAACAACCAATTTGGCGCGTGCTCTATTTGATGAATGGCAAGATGCGGATGACTTTGTTGAATGAATTCCACGGAAAACTTCGATTCGACGCTGATGTTCAGCGCTCTTGATAAACTTAACCTTTCGGCTAGGACCGAAATTTTATCATGGATGGTCATCGGAATATGCTTGCTATACCATTCGAAAAGGCCCTGGACGGTGATCAGAAAAGGAATGTTGCAGCGAGTCGCGACAAGCCCCGCGCCCTTCTCATTGCCCCAAGCATGGACGATGTGCGGTCGAATTCTATGCAAGGCCCTCCGAATGAGCACAGTATCGATCCAGTATAGCGTGGTTGCCCGGGTTCCGCCGCAGTATTTCAAGATATGAAACGTGACACCGTTTCGCTCAAAGGAAAAAGACCGTTCAATCCCCGATCGTAGAACAATGATATGGAGGCGCAATCCCGGCTTATGTTCCAACTCACCCAGCAGGACCATTTCCCACATGGCCGGATGCCGGCGAGGCAGCCGTTGCAGCGGTTGCGGGGCATCAGGCAGCCATTCGACAGGAAAATCGGAAATCCACGCGACCGTCAATGGCTTCATAAACTTATCATCCGATACCTCCATCGGCCACGTGTCCGGACCGGACGGAGGCGGGGTTGCCCGCTGCCACGCAGTTCGCCGGCACGTCTCGTGTGACCACGGCGCCGGCCCCGATGATGGCGCGGTCTCCTATCGTGACCCCCTTGAGGATTATGGCGCGCGCTCCTATGAACACTTCCCGTCCGATCTTGATCGAACGGGCGTTAGAGCGCACCTCATTGCGCCAACCGCTGTCGGTGAGGGCATGGAAGTCGTTATCAATAATCATGGCGCCGGCGCCGATGAGCGTGCCTTCGTCGATTTCAATGGATAATCCCGCGCAAATCACCGCGCCGCTGGCCCCAACATTCGCGGCCATGACCAGCCGGGCATGTGGCGCCAGCGTCCGGAGAACACACGGGTGCGAGCAACCCAGTTCGTTGGAGCGTAACGCGCTTCTCAATTGAACGTTGCTCCCTAGAATCAAGACTGAATTAGGCGCGACGCTGATCATCGGGCGCCCCCAGAAGACAACGTTGTTTTCGCATTGCACCCCTTTAAGCCGCGCTTCCAAACGCCACAAATTGGAGCCGTAACGACGAGCCTCGCCGATGGCCCTTCCCAGCCGTCTGAATATGGTGTCGGTCACGCGCCAGATTGTTGCGAGAAACCTTGCGTTAGACCAGCCATATCTTTTTGGTTCCCGTCTAAAATGCGGCCCGCATCCTGAGAATGCGCCGAAGGAAGAATTTGCTTGCCGGAATGGTGCTGGCTCTGGCAGCCTAAAACGCAAAGAGATGCTGGGTCTTCAACGACTTTTGATTATTTACGCGGTGGCCATTCCGCTGGCCTTGGTTCTGGGCTTCATGGTGGCCACTCCCAGTACGACCAGCATTGCAGGGGTGGCACTGGTTTTCTTTGTCCTGTTCCTGCCGCTGCTGTTGCAATGGAATCATTGGCTGCTGATCTTCTTTTGGAATTCGGCCTTCATCGCGGGTTTTTTGCCCGGCCAAGTGCATCTTTGGCTGGCTTTCGCGGCGCTGAGTCTTGGCATCGGGTTGATGGATTGGGTGATGGGCTACAGAAATTTCCTGCGCGCGCCGGAATTGACCAAACCGCTTCTGTTTCTAGTCGCAGTCGTAATCTTGACTGCAAAGATACGAGGCGGAGTGGGAGCGCAGGCGTTAGGGAGCGCGAGTTTTGGTGCGAAACGCTATGTTTATCTCTTGGGCGCAATCATGGGTTATTTCGCCTTAACGTCCCAAGCAATCTCCCCGCTCCAAAGCTCGCGGGCGGTGAAGTGGTTCTTCCTCTCGGGAATAACCTGCGGTTTAACCAATCTGGCCTTTGCGCTGGGACCGGCCTTTTACGTTTTGTATTATGTCGTGGGGGCAAATACCGCGATCAGCCAAGCCCAGGCGGCGTATGGGGGCCAGATCGTGGAACGCTTTGGCGGGCTGGGTCCCGCCGCATGCGCCGTGCTTTGCTTTGTCCTGGCGCGGTGGGGCATCCGGGGGGTTTTTGCATGGACCAAACCCTGGAGGCTCTTTCTTTTGATTGTGGTCGTGGTGGGAGGGGTGTTCAGCGGCTTTCGGTCGCAGGTCGCCTTTCTGGGCCTTCTGTTTGTTGTGCAGTTCATGGTGGAGGGCCTGTGGAAAACTTCCTTTCTGCCTGCTTTTCTCTTAGTCGGTGCTTTGTGCCTGGCCCCAGTGCTGCTGTGGGCCAACAAGATGCCGCTTGCCGTGCAGCGAGCTGTGGCGTTTTTGCCGGTGGAGATTAATCCCGAGGTGCGCCAGGAGACGGAGAATTCCAGTCAATGGCGCTTTGAAATGTGGCGGGAGGTACTGCCCATGGTTCCGCAGTATCTGCTGGTTGGCAAGGGATATGCGCTAGATCCGACGGATCTGTTCCTTAGCGAGGAGGCGCAGCGCATGGGACTCCTGCCCGATTATGCCGTGGCGTTCACAGCCGGCGATTATCATAGCGGGGGTCTTTCACTCTTGATTCCGATGGGGGCGTTTGGCGCGGCCGCCTTTCTCTGGCTTCTGGGAGCGGGGGTAAAGGTGCTGTATTGCAACCGCCGTTACGGGGACCCCAGATTGAAGTTAATCAACAATCTTCTATTGTCGTATTTCCTGACGCAAATCCTGTCTTACTTTTTTGTGTTCGGCGCGTTTGACTTGCAATTATATGTATTCTTGGGCATTCTAGGTTTGAGCGTTAGCCTCAATGGCGGAGTGCGGCGCAAAGAGGCGGCTAAAGCCGTTCCCGCGACCACTACGACCGCCATGGTATTGGAACCAGCCTGATGCACCCAAGCCAAAGCAGAGAATCCGATTGCGGTGCGCTCTGCCTATGGCATAATCTTATAATATCGTGAACGATGCCTAATTTTCATCGCATACTGATTGTTTACGCGGTGGCCATTCCGCTGGCCCTGATTCTGGGGTTCTTCGTGGCCACTCCGGACATGACCAGCTTTGCCGTGGTGGGACTGGTCTTGTTCGTTCTGTTCCTGCCGCTGCTGCTCAAATGGAATCACTGGCTGCTGCTCTTTTTTTGGAATTCGGCCTTCATCGCTGGCTTTCTACCCGGTCAAGTGCATCTTTGGATCGTTTTCGCGGCGCTGTCTTTTGGCGTGGGAGTGATAGACCACGTGATGGGCCACAGGAATTTTCTGCGCGCGCCGGAATTGACCAAGCCGCTTCTGTTTTTGGCCGTTGTCGTGTTAATGACCGCAAGAATCCGAGGGGCATTCGGATTGCATGCTTTTGGGAGCGCGGTTTTTGGCGGAAAACGCTACGTGTATCTACTGGGCGCGATCATGGGTTACTTTGCCTTGACGTCCCAGCCGATCTCACTGCTCAAGAGCGCGCGGGCGGTGAAGTTGTTTTTTCTCTCGGGATTGAGCTGTGGATTGACCAATCTGGTCTTTATCCTGGGGCCGGCCTTTTACATTGCGTATTATGTTGTGGGGGCGAATTCCGCGATTAGCCAGGCCCAGGCGGCATTCGGGGGCCAGATTGTGGAACGCTATGGCGGCCTGGGTCCCGCCGCAAGCGCCGTTCTTTGCTTTATTCTGGCGCGGTGGGGCATCCGGGGGGTTTTTGCATGGACCAAACCGTGGAGGCTCTTTCTTTTGATCGCGGTCGTGGTGGCGGGGCTGTTCAGCGGCTTTCGGTCGCAAGTCGCCTTTCTGGGCCTTCTGTTTGTTGTGCAGTTCATGGTGGAGGGCCTGTGGAAAACCTCCTTCCTGCCTGCTTTTTGCCTTTTGGGCGCCTTGTGCCTGACGCCGCTGTTGCTCTTCGCCAACAAAATGCCTTTTGCCGTGCAGCGAGCTTTGGCGTTTTTGCCGGTGGAGATTGATCCCGAGGTGCGCCAGGAGACAGAAAATTCCAGTCAATGGCGCTTTGAAATGTGGCGGGAGGTGTTGCCGATGGTTCCGCAGTATCTGCTGGTTGGCAAGGGATACGCAATCGATCCGACGGATCTGTTCCTTAGCGCAGAGGCGGATCGCATGGGGTCCTGCCCAATTATTCCGTGGCGGTGACGGCCGGTGATTATCATAGCGGGGGCCTTTCGCTCTTGATTCCGTTTGGGGCGTTGGGGGTGGTGGCCTTCCTCTGGCTGTTGGCGGCGGGGATCAAGGTGCTGTATTGCAACCGCCGATACGGTGATCCCAAACTAAGGTTGATCAATGATCTTTTAATGTCGTATTTCCTGACGCAGAGCCTGTTCTACTTTTTTGTGTTTGGAGTGTTTGACTTACAGTTGTATGTGTTTTTGGGCATTCTAGGATTGAGCGTCAGCCTCAACGGCGGGGTGCGCCGCAAAGAGACAGCCAAAGCCGTTTCGGCAACTACCACGGCCGCCATGGCTTTGCAGCCGGCCTTCTAACCGCGTGCGCTTCTCCGTTATCACCCCAAGTTTCCGCCAATCGCAGTGGCTTAGGCTGTGCGTGGCCTCGGTCGCTGATCAAGGCGTTGAGGCCGAACATATTGTGCAGGACGCGCGCTCCGATGACGGGACCTTGGACTGGCTTATGACGGACTCAAGGGTGAAAGCTTATTCGGAGAAGGACGCGGGGATGTATGACGCCGTCAATCGCGGCTTGAGGAGGGCTTCGGGCGAAATCCTGTCCTATTTGAATTGCGATGAACAATATCTGCCAGGGGCTTTGCCGGCCGTGTGGGCCTATTTTGAGCGCCATCCGGAAGTGGATCTGCTTTTTGGCAATTGCCTTGTCGTGGGTCCCAAGGGAGAATTCGTATGTTATCGCAAAGTCCAAAAGCCCTCCAAGTATCACGTCATGGTGTCCCATTTGCCGACCTTCACGTGTTCGACTTTTTTCCGGCGGTCTGTTCTGAACAAACACGGTCTTTTTTTTGACAGCCAATGGCGCGATCTCGGCGACGCCGATTGGGTCTTGCGCGCTCTGGATAAGGGCATCCGCATCGGCCTCCTGGGGGAATTTCTTTCCGTTTTTACCGACACGGGCGCCAATATGAACCTTTTGTCAAACGCTCAACTGGAAAAGAAGCGTCTGGCCGAGTCGGCGCCAAAATGGGCGCAGAAGCTGTCGGTGGCACTGATATGGCGGCATCGCTTCAATCGTCTGCTCCGCGGCGCTTACCGGCAGAAGCCCTTTGACTACGCCATCTACACTTTGGCCAGTTCGGACGACCGGGTAGTTCATCACGTGGAACGTCCGACTTTTATTTGGAAGGAACGGCTGGAGTCGTTCTTCAAGAATCTGAGTCGCTCGCGTTCCGGCTTGACCAAGCAACTTGGTTTAACCCAAGATACCCCCATGCTTCTTGTCAGTCAGTATCGTCGGCAGATTAATCAAATCATCTGCGCAAGCACGCCTGGTGCATTTCGGGCGGCTTGGGCGGTGCTGGTGGTGGCGTTGGCGAGCCTGGGCGCCGTGTTCTTTCTTATGGGCGCTCCAGTTATGAATGGCAGGGCTTGGGATACGGCACTCTTTCTGGAAGGGGCTTGGCGGATCACTACAGGCCAGATCCCGCACCGGGATTTTTACAACTATCTGGGCGCTTTTCCTTACTACGTCACGTTGCTGGGAATGAAATTGAGCCGGCCGAGCGTGTCGGCGATCACTTACGGAAACGCCATACTGATGGTGGCTATTGGCTTGTCAGCCATGGCCGTCCTGAGACGCAGGACCAGTGCTCTTTACGCGGTAGCCATGAGCCTGTTTCTGGCGCTCCTGGCGATCACGCCCAGACCGTTGGGGGACCCGTACGATTACACGGATTACGCTATGCTTTACAACCGGTATGGCGAGGCTTTTATCGGGCTTTTGGGGGCGATTCTTTTCCTTCGCCCGGCGCCGGGAGTGGGGCGGACGTTGGGGAATTGGGTGGAGACGGCCTTCGCCGGAGCCCTTTTGACGTTCCTTTTGTTCTGCAAAGTGAATTATGTCCTCCAAGGTGCCGGGTTTTTCGTTGTGGCCTGCCTCCTCGGCCGGTTCAGTCTGGGCGAGGCGCTGCTCTGCCTTACGAGCGCCGTGGTTGTTTTCATCGGCATATCGCTTGCAACACATATTCCCGCCGCGGCCATTCTGCAGGATTATCAAATTACGGCGGCAGCGCCGGATAGGTTGAAGGCATTGCGCAGCCTGGCCGTTCACGGCATCGAGAGTGTGTACTATCTGCCGCTGTTGGGGATCTTAGCTTGGGAGATGGCCATTAAACCTGGGGAACGAAGTCCTTTGCCGGGCACGCTCTGGCGGCCTTTTGTTTTGATGGCGTCTATCTTTGGCGGCGCGCTGTTGCTGATGGCGACCAATTGCCAGGAACGCGAGATGCCGTTGCTGGCGCTGGCGGGATTGTGTGGGGCCGAAGGAATCCGGCGGAACACAATAGGAACACAGGAAGATTCTTTCTTGGTTACCGTGCGCAACTTGGGGGCCCTGTCTTTGTTTGCGCTTTTGTTTGTTCCGACTCTTGCCACCGACTGCAAGACCGTCATCTTCGCGGCGCGGGATGCGATCAAATCCAGGTGGGTTTCGACGGAGCCACTCAAGTCCACTGCACTGAATGACTTTCACTTCTCCACGAACGGCACGCGTTCCGCTGAAATGCGGGAGTACATGGTAACGTTGGACGATGGAATTCAATTGTTGCGCCGGCACGCCGATCCCAAGATGCGTCTGACAGCATGGTTTTTCTCAAATCCGTATCATTTCGCCCTGGGATTGACTCCGGCTGAGGGAGGCATGATCGGTATCTCCCCCGATTCCATCACCAAGCAGTCTCATCCACCGATGAAGAGGATGCTGGGAGATGCCACGCACATTTTGGTGAATCCTGTTGATGGCGCGCGGATGAAAATTGTTTACGGCGCGGAGTGGGACGCTTTGCACCTGGAACTTGTTGAACAGACCGGGAACTTCACACTTTTTAAGGTGCCGGAAGGCAATCGACACAAGTCGCAAGCAGGTGCCTTTCATGTTCAAAACGATGAAACTGATTAAAGTCGGCGCCGCGGTGCTCAATCAGACTCCTTTGGATTGGATTGGGAATCGGAGGCGAGTCGTGGCGGCCATCGACCAGGCCCGCAAGGAGGGAGTCAGCCTTTTGTGTTTGCCCGAGTTGTGCCTTAGCGGCTACGGCTGTGAAGATGCGTTTCATTCCGCCAACACGGCGCGGATGGCCTGGCAAAGCCTCCTGGAGGCGCTGCCGGCGACGCGCGGGATGGCGGTTTCGTTCGGGTTGCCTGTTCTATTTCGAAATGGCCTCTTCAACTGCGCGTGTCTGGCGGTCGATGGCGTGGTTGCCGGGTTTGTGGCGAAACGCTTCCTGGCCGGCGATGGCATCCATTATGAACCGCGATGGTTTAAACCGTGGCCGCCCGGCGTCCGCAGCGTCGCCACCATCGGCGCTCACGAGTATCCCATTGGCGACATTTCGTTCAGTTGCGGGGACGTGAGAGTTGGTTTTGAGATTTGTGAGGATGCGTGGGTGGCGAACCGTCCCGGGGCGGCGTTGGCGCTCAAAGGGGTGGATTTTATCCTCAATCCCAGCGCGAGCCATTTTGCCTTCGGCAAGCTGGAAGTGCGCAAGCGTTTCGCGATTGAGGGTTCGCGCGCCTTTGGCGCCAGTTACGTCTATGCCAACCTTCTGGGCAATGAAGCGGGGCGGGCGATTTATGACGGCGGCGCCTTGATCGCGGTCGGAGGCAAGCTGGCCGCCGCGGGTCCCCGCTTCAGTTTTCAGGAGATGCAGTTGACCACCGCCGTGGTGGACGTGGAGGCGACGCGCATGAATCAGGCGCGGACAGCCAGCTTTCAGCCGCAAATCGCGGTCGTGGACGAAGGGACGGTGCAGGTGCCGTTCGTCTTCCCGCAAGCGCATTTGGAACCACCGCACATCGACATTCCAGACTGGGAATCCGGCCCTTATGTGAAGGAGGAGGAATTCGCGCGGGCTGAGGCGCTGGCGCTTTTTGATTATTTGCGAAAATCTCGATCCAGCGCGTTTGTGGTTTCGCTCAGTGGCGGGGCCGATTCCGCGTCCATCGCCTGTCTGGTGCATCTGATGGTGGCGCTGGGCCTGCAGGAGATGGGAGCGGAACAATTTGCACAGCGTTTGGGCTATTTGCCGGAATTGAAAAAGGCCAGAGAATTAAAGGCCATCACGGCGAAGCTTCTCACCACCGCTTATCAAAGCGCGGACAACAGCGGGTCGGTCACGCGGGAGGCGGCGCGAACGGTGGCAGAGGCGTTGGGCGCGTGCCATTACGATTGGAACATCGGCCCGGTGGTGAAGGATTATGTCGAGATTGTCGAGTCGGCGATTGGCGTCCGGCTGAATTGGAAGGAACACGATATTGCCCTGCAAAACATTCAGGCGCGAGTGCGCTCTCCCGGCATCTGGATGCTGACCAACCTCAAGAACGCCCTCCTTCTGGCCACCAGCAATCGCTCCGAGGCGGCCGTCGGCTACGCCACCATGGACGGCGACACCAGCGGCGGACTAAGCCCGTTGGCTGGCATCGACAAGGCCTGGCTGCGGCACTGGTTGCGCTGGCTGGAAACCAAGGGTTTGGCCGGTCTTTTTCCCATCCCCGCTTTGGCGGCCGTTAACCGGCAGGCGCCCACCGCCGAGCTGCGTCCGGCCACTTGCAAACAGACCGATGAAGATGATCTGATGCCTTACGAAGTGCTGGATGTCATTGAGCGCGCGGCGATTCGAGACCGCCGGGCGCCCTCCGAGGTTTTTGATGTCTTGGTGTTGCAGTATCCGAAGCAAGATCGCAAGCAATTGGCGTTCTGGGTCACCCGCTTTTTCAAATTATGGTGCCGCAACCAATGGAAGCGGGAGCGTTACGCGCCTTCTTTCCACCTTGACGACGAGAATCTCGATCCCAAGACATGGTGCCGTTTTCCCATTCTTTCCGGCGGATTTGAGTCGGAGTTGGAGGAATTGAACAAACGGGTGGGCGCGGCGGAGCCTTGAGAATGGCCTTGAGATGGAGTCTCCTCCACTTCATCGAAATCGCCCCGCGCGATGGACAAGGCTGTGGGAGTTCGGCCTCGCAACCCGCCGCGCCGTTCCAAACTAATCCACGCCCGAAAACTCACGGTTCCGGTTTGGGCGACTCGCGTCGTTTTTCACGAATGGTTCGCACTTTGTCGTAGTCGTAGAACGGCTCGCGGAAGAGATAAAGAAAGCGGTGGGCCAACCCGGCCAGCGGGGAACGATAGCCCAACCAGGCCAGAAATGAATTCTTGAAACAAAACAGACCGGGCAGATCCGTCCATTTGCGGGCCAGATAAAATGGGACGCTTTGGAAGGGTTCCCAGTCCTGGTTGAGTGCAATGTCGGATAAAGCAGTCCACCAGCCCTGGCGGCGAAAATACTGCAAGTAGTGGACGCTGCGTTCGTCAATTTGCATGATTTTGCAGCAGATGCGGTCGGCGGCGGCCAAATCGTTGGACACCAGCAGCCAATTCAGATCCACCACGTCCCCGCGCATGGGGCCGGTGGCGTTCAAGCCATAGCGCCCATCAATGATGGAGTGGGCCTTGGGGAGGCGGCGGTTGACTTCAAAGATGACCTCGGCAAAAAAGGGATGGAGTTGCAGCCGCTCGGCGGGATCCTGAATGCAGCCCCATTGGTTCTTGATGGACATGGAGACGCGGGTGTTCATGTGGATCTTGGGCACGGGCATGGTGATGAAAGCGTCTATCTCGTGCAGGAGCAGCTTGGGCATGGGGATGGAGAGTTTTCGCAGGCCGACCTTGATCTTCAGGATTTCGGGTTCGGTGTAGCTAATGTTGACAAGGCGCACCCCGGTTTGCCGGGCCAATTCCTTCATCCCCATTTGCTCGAAAACGGCATCCATCGAGAAAGGGTTGTAGCCGCCGCTTTCGGCCTCGCCGATGATGACCTTGTATCCACGCGCCAGGAGGCATTCGGTGGTGGCTTTGAGGCACTCAAAGGAGGTCATGACCCCGGGCTGGTATGTGGGAAAGGTGAAGTTTGGTTTCAGAAAAACGGTTGCGCCTGGACGGACCGTATCAAAAAAACCGACGTCAGTCAGGCCGTCCGCGACCGGTGCGGCATAACCATCAGTGAGCTTGCTGAGAAAAACTTTGGGTTTGGCTGTCATAATGAAAAAAAATCAGATCAGTTCGCCGGCCGACGCATCCGATGGCTGTAAAGAGCCTCAATTTTGCGGATCATTTCTTCAATGGAAAAATGTTCCTTGACCCTGTTCGGTCCCGCTTGTCCCAGCCGCTGGCCAAGCTTGGGATCGTTCATCAACAACTCGATCTTATCCGCCAGGGCTTCCGGGTCTGAAGGCGGAATCAGAAAACCGGTGATCCCATCCTGCACCACCTCGGGCGGGCCGCCGATGTTGGTGGCGATGACAGGAACCTTCATCGCCATCGCTTCCATGATCACGTCTCCCAACCCCTCTGGCTGGCCCGATGGCAACACCAATACGTTCATGGCGGCGTAAGCCGGTTTGACATCGTCCAACTCGCCCGTGAGAATGACTTCATCCTGCAAACCCGACTCGACTATGAGTTCCTTGAGCTTTTGGAAATGGTCTTCGTTGCGTGGGTGGGCCGCGCCAATGATAAGGACCTTGGGGCAGCGTCCTCGAGCTTTGAGAATGGCGGCAGCGCGGACCAGCACGTCCTGGCCCTTTTGGCGGAGTTTAATCCTGCCGACACACCCCGCGACAAATTCCGTTCCCAGACTAAACCGGCGGCGGAAGTCCTGACCCGCTTCAGGATCGCAAGATTCATCCAAGGGACACCCGTCATAAACAACGTTGATTCTTGAGGCGTTGGCGAACTGGCTGGCGACCGCTTGGGAAATGGCGATGACCTCATCCGAAGACCAAAGGATATAGCTGGAATACGGCTCCCAGATCCGCCGAAAGGCCTGAAACGATTCGCGGATATGCCACACATGCGGCACGCCGGCCAGCTTCGCGGCCAATCCCGGCGAAACCATCGCTCCGGTATTTGTATGCACCAGATCAATCTTCCGCCGCCGAATAAGCCGCCACAGGAACAAAACCGACGCGGGGAACTCGAACAAGAAAATGAGCATTCGCCAGGAGCGGACAACGTGCCCCGTTATGATGCTGAGCCTGGGATGAAATACAACTTCCGCCCCCAAAGCTTCAATTTTCTGCCGCAGGGGGCCATCGTTGGGCAGCAGAACCAAGGGGATGTATCGCTTGCGATTCAGTGCCTTTACCATTCGGATCAAACACCGGCTGGCGCCATAAATATCAGCACTGTTATGCACGTATAGAATCCGGCGCTCCGTCATAAAGAAGGAAGATTCATTGGAATCATTATTAGCGAAAGAATGGCATAGGTCTCATTGCCAGTCGAGGGAATTTCATCCGGCGATCCCCATCGTCCCATCGCCTTTCCCGGCTTGACTTTCCGCAACCCAGGGTTTTCTTTGCTAAACGATAATTGAGCAATCACGAATATGAAATCCATGCGCCTTTGCGCCTTTTTGATTCTGTCCGCGATGTCCGCCGTCAGCGTACGTTTGGCGGCCCAAAGCAACCCTTCCACCCCGCCCGCCCCCTCCGCCGCCGCGCCGGCTTCGGCCGCCTCGGGTCCGATCATCCGGGTGGACAATGCGGAGTATGATTTTGGCAAGACAGCGGTGGGGGAAAAGGTGCTGCACACCTATCTGGTCACCAACACGGGCAACGAAACGCTGCAAATCACCAACGTCCACCCTTCCTGCGGCTGCACGACGGTGGGCAATTGGACGCATGAGATTGCCGCGGGCCAGAGCGGCGAAATTACCGTGCAGTTGGACACCTCCCGGGGCGGAGCTGGCATGCTGACCAAAACAATCGACGTTTATTCCAATGCCAGGAATACGCCGCGCCAGACCTTGTTGCTGAAAGGAACGGTGTGGAAGCCGATTGAAGCAACCCCAAGCACCGCCTCGATCATCATTCCGCCCGATTCCACTAATGAGATGTCAACGACGGTGCAGATTGTCAATCAGACCGACGTTCCGGTTACCATGTCCAATGCCTTCAGCGCCAACCAGCTTTTCACCGCCTCGTTGAAGGAAACCAAGCCCGGCAAGGAATATGAATTGCTCATCACCGCCAAGCCTCCCTTTCCGTCGGTCAACATGTCCGGAACCATCGCGTTCAATACTTCCCTGCCCGGTACGCCGTCGGTCATGGTGACCGCCATCGCCGTCATCACGCCGGCCGTCCAAATTTCCCCGCCCCGCATCGTTTTGGGCACCATGCCGGACCGCTGGTTGACCAATCGGATAACCATTAAAGGCAACACCACGAATGTCCTGGCTTTGTCCAATGCCAGGGCCAGTGACAGCCGGATCAAAGTTGACGTCGTGCCCGCCGAAATCAAGGGGACGTTTGCCTTGTTGGTGGCCGTTCCCCCGGGCTTCGAACTCATACCCGGAAAAACGGTCGAAGTGACCGTCGAATCCAATCACCCGCGCTTCCCCGTGATCAAAATCCCGGTTTTGCAGTATCCGCGTCCAAGGCCGGCCGCCGCGCCGCCAATGCATCCCAATCCGGCTCAGGTCGCAGGCCATCCCTGAAACGCCTGGAACCCGGATCGTGCCCAGTCGAACGTCCACCTTTGCCATCCTGCTGGAAGCCGCAATGGTGGTGGCGGCGGCCGCGACTTTTGCTTTGGCCGCCAACCAATTATCGCCGCGCGGCCTCAAGCTGGCGCGCGATTATTTTCCCACCGTTGCCAGACCGTCCAATTCGCCGCCCAAAGTTGCGCCACCCGCCGCCGGCAACCCTTCATCCACCAATCAGAATTCCCAGACGGCGCAAATCGAGCAGCGGCTCAAAGAGAAGGGTCTGCAATCAATTGACCGCGCCCAAACGGAACGCCTCTTGCACGACCCTCGTTACCCCCAGGGGCTGGTGGTTTTTGTCGATGCGCGGGACCAGGACCATTACGCCCAAGGCCACATCCCCGGCGCCTATCCATTGGATCGGTATCATCCCGACAAGGATTTGACCGCCGCTCTGACCCCTTGCCTAAACGCCGATGTGGTGGTCGTGTATTGCGCAGGCGGCGATTGTGATGACGCCGATTATACCGCGCTCCTGCTGCGCGATGCCGGCGTGCCGAACCAGAAGCTTTTCGTCTATGGAGGCGGATTCGACGAGTGGTCCGCCAGTCATCTTCCACTTGAAAAAGGCGCGCGCACGGATGGCTTGCCAACCCTTGAAAACAAATGAGACCTCTGTCCAGCAAGGCAATCGATTTCGGCACGGTGGCCGCGCGGTGGTTTTTAGGCGCGCTGTTTATCCATACCGGCCTGGAGAAGGCGTTGGACCCGGTTTCGTTCCTGAAAATAGTGCGTCAATACGATATGCTCCATACGCCGCTTCTGCTCAATTCCATGTCCGGCGCCCTGCCGTGGTTTGAAGTTTTCTGCGGGGCCTTGCTGCTGGCGGGTATCGCCGTGCGCGGCACGGCGCTGACTTTGGCGGGCGTTTTGATTCCGTTTACCGCCGCCGTCTGGCATCGCGCCTTGGTTTTGCAAGCGGCGCGGGCCATCCCGTTTTGCGCCGTCAAATTCGATTGCGGCTGCGGCACCGGCGAGGTTTTTATATGCAGCAAACTGTTGGAGAACTCCGTGCTGATTTTGTTGGCCTTGTGGCTTTTGGCCGGGCGCGGCCGTTTGTTTGCCCTGCGCTACTCGCTTTCCGCCACGCATTGTCAGCCGCCCATTTCCGTGGCACTTTGAAGTATCATGGTGTCCCGATTGATCGGCGATTACTTGATTGAACGCCTGCGCAAGCTGGGCCTGCGGCACGTCTTTGGCGTCCCGGGCGACTATGTCCTGGGGTTCTTCGACGCCTTGCAGAAAAGCCCACTTCAACTGGTCACGACTTGCGATGAACAAGGCGCGGGCTTTGCCGCCGACGCCTACGCGAGGGTGCGCGGCCTGGGCGCGGTCTGCGTCACCTATTGTGTCGGCGGCCTCAAGCTCGCCAACACCACCGCCCAGGCCTACGCCGAAAAATCCCCGGTCGTCGTCATCAGCGGCGCGCCGGGCATGTGCGAGCGGATCAACAATCCACTTCTCCATCACAAGGTGCGTGAGTTCGACACCCAAAAGCGGGTCTTTGAACAGTTGACCGTCGCCTCCACCGTCCTGGACGATCCGCAAACCGCCTTCCAGGAAATCGACCGCCTCCTGCACGCCGTGGTGCGCTACAAAAGACCCGTCTATATCGAATTGCCGCGCGACATACTGGGTGTGCCCGGCATTGCCCATCACCAACCGGCCGATTTGCACGAAACCAGCGATCCGATCACTTTGCGCGAGTCGGTCGCCGAAGCCGCCGCCATGATCAACCGCGCCCGGCAGCCGGTCATCCTGGCCGACGTCGAAGTCCATCGCTTCGGTTTGCAAAAGGAACTGCTGCGTTTGATTGAAAAATCGAATATCCCCGCCGCCGCGTCCATTCTGGGCAAATCGGTCATTGGCGAAAATTACCCGTTTTACCTCGGGGTCTATGGAGGAGCGCTCGGCCGCGAGGAAGTGCGCCGCTACGTCGAGCAAAGCGATTGCGTCCTGATGCTCGGCACCTTCATGACCGATATCAACCTGGGCATTTTCACCGCCCGCCTCAACCCCGCCTGCTGCATCCTGGCCACCAGCGAAAAATTAAGGATTGGCTACCACAATTTCGACGGCGTGCGCTTCAAGGATTTTCTGCGCGGCCTGCTCAAGGCGCCTTTGCGCCGGCGCGCCCCGCGAAAATCCCGCGCCCGCCTACTCTGCCGCCCTTCCACGCCTCGGCCCGCAAGAAAATCACCGTCCGGCGCTTGTTCCAACGGCTCAATTCCTTCCTGCGCGACGACACCATCGTCATCGCCGACGTGGGCGACGCGCTCTTTGGCGCGGCCGACCTGAACATCCATCAGCACACCGAGTTTATCGGCACCGCCTATTACGCTTCCATGGGCTTCGCCGTGCCGGCGGCTATCGGCGCGCAACTGGCCCGTCCGGAACGCCGTCCGCTGGTGCTGGTCGGCGACGGCGCTTTTCAGATGACCGGCATGGAACTGACCATCGCCGCCCGCCATCGGCTGAATCCCATCGTCATCGTCCTCAATAACGCCGGCTACGGCACCGAACGCCACATTCAGGACGGCCCTTATAATGATCTGTCGCCGTGGAATTATCATTTGCTGCCCAACGTCATCGGCAGCGGCCGCGGCTTTTCCGTGGAAACGGAGGAGCAACTGGAACTAGCGCTGCGTCAGGCGGAGATGGAGACGGAGACCTTCTCCCTGCTGGACGTGCATCTGGACCCCTTCGACCGCTCTCCCGCCCTGCACCGCCTGGCCCGCAACCTGGCCAAACGATTGTAAAAGATTGATAATGGCGCAATCCGGCGGAGACTGTGGGCAGTTATGGATACTTTGCCCACAGTCTTGCTTAAACCGGGTGCCGCTGACCGCGTCATCGCCGGCCACCCTTGGATTTACGCCGGCTCGCTCTTGCGCCTGACCGCCCCGGCCGCCGACGGCGCGCTGGTGCAGATCAAAGACCACCGGCAAAGGTTTTTGGGCGTGGGCCTCTACAATTCCAAATCCAAAATCCACGTCCGGGTGCTCGACCCGGGGCGCGTCACCGTCGATGTTCCCTTTTTCATCGACCGCATTCGCGCCGCCCTGGCCGTGCGCCAGAAACACCTGCCCGGCGCCACTTCCTTCCGCGTCGTCAACGCGGAGAGCGACTTCCTGAGCGGCCTGATCATCGACAAATACGACGGCGTGCTGGTCTTGCAGATTTCGTCCCTGGGCATGGAGCAGCGCAAACCGCTGATCGTGCAGGCTCTGCAAGCCATTTTTTCGCCGCGCGTCATCGTCGAGCGCAGCGACGCCGCCTTCCGAAAATTCGAGGGGCTGCCCGAAGCCAACGGCCTCCTCTTTGGGACGCTGGAAGGCCCGGAGCGAATCGATCTCAACGGCTTGAAATTCGACGTGGATATCCTGGGCGGACACAAGACCGGGTTGTATTTGGACCAGCAGCGGAATTACCAGTTGGTGGCCGGCCTGGCCAACCACGGGCAGGTGCTGGACTGCTTCAGTTTCCTCGGTGGCTTCGGCCTGCACTGCGCGCGGGCCGGCGCGGGGCATGTCCACGGCCTCGACCAAAGTGAGGAGGCCTGCGCCGCCTCCACGCGCCACGCCGAACTCAACGGCCTGGCCGGCCAATGGACCGTCGAAACCACCAATGTTTTCGACTGGCTGAAAGCGCGGACGGCCATCGCCCCGCACGAAAAAGTCGTTCCCATCTTCGACGCGATTATACTTGACCCTCCGTCCTTTACCCGCACGCGCGCGGCCGTGGCGGACGCGTTGCGCGGCTACAAGGAAATCCACCTGCGCGCGCTCAAGCTCTTGAAGCCCGGCGGCACGCTGGCCACCTTTTGTTGTTCGCACCACGTTGACGCGGCGCTTTTCCAGAGCGTTATCCTGGATGCGGCCTTCGATGCCCGGCGAGTGCTGCGCCGCGTCGCCACCTTCGCGCAATCGCCCGACCACCCGATCCTGCCCTCAGTGCCGGAAACGGAATATTTAAAGGGCTTCGCTTTTGAAGCCGCGCGGTGATTCCCAGCCGAGGATAAAATGGGCGCCGACCCGCGTCGTGACAAAGCGCATTGATTTGCACTCCCGGTGTGAACAGAATAGAAATTAATGACGCTGCTACCTATCGCGGGCCGCGAATTGACGGTCGCGGCGCGGCGGCCCGGCACTTACAGGCTGCGCACCTACGGGGTGCTGATCGCGCTGATCGTGCTGGGATTGGTGTGCCTGGGCAACACCTCGAACCGGCTATTGGGCCACGAGACGTTCGTCGCTCTGGGCGTCGCCACGTTGGCTCTCAGCATGTTGGCGGGGCTTTTGTTGACCGCCGATTCCATCGCCACTGAAAAAGAAGGCGGAACCATCGGGCTGCTGTTCCTGACGGATCTAAAGGGCTACGATGTCGTCCTGGGCAAACTGGCCGCGCATTCGATCAACGCTTTCTTCGGCTTGCTGGCGATCTTCCCGGTGCTGGCCGTGCCGCTGCTCATGGGCGGCGTGACCGGCCTGGAGTTTTCGCGGATGTTGCTGGTCCTGGCAACGACCTTGTTCTTCTCGCTCACGCTGGGATTGGCCGTTTCCGCGACGACCAGCGACTCCAGGCAGGCTTTGGGTTGGGCCATCTTATTGATGGCCGTGGTGGCGGGTCTGCTGCCGGCATTGTGGTGGCTCCAAAGTTTATGGTCTCATGGGCTATGGCTGGATTTTCTGCTTTGGCCAAGTCCGGCTTATGCTTTTCACTGTAGTTTTGACGCGTTTTATCGGTCAGGCCCCGGCGCGGCTGATTTCTCGCATTCCGTGCAAACCATCTGGCTCATGACCGCGTTCTGCCTGGCCTGGGCCAGTTTCATCACCCCTCGCGCCTGGCAGACGGACGAGGCAGGACCTCGCAAACTTCGAGCACGCAAGCTCAAGCCGCGCGGTTGGGAGCATGTCGAAGCCAACAACCCCTTTTGCCGGGTGACCATCCGGGATTGGGCGCCGTCGTCGCTGGCCAACCTGCTCTTGGGCGTGGCGGTGCCTGTCTGGCTTTGTTTCTTCTTTTCCCTTTCCAGGTCCTTTCGGAGAGGACCGGATGTTTCTTTCGATGTTTGCGTCACTCTTGGATTCGCCCTGCATGCCGTCGTCAAGCTGCTGATGATGGTGGAAAGCGTGGCGCGGCTGAATCACGACCGGAACAGCGGCGCGTTGGAACTGCTGTTGGTAACGCCCCTGCCGGTCGAGACGATTATCGCGGCGCAACGAAAGGCCTTGCGAGCGCATTTCCGGTGGTCTCTTTGGACGCTGGCCCTGCTGAACATGGCCCTTATGTCCTGGGTTTGGAGGTGCGGGCGAGACGCGGGCATGGATGATCCAGAAGCAAGATGGATTTTTGCGGAAGTATTTGTCGGCGGAGTGGTGGTTTTGCTGGCGGATTTTGAGGCTTTGTGTTGGGTCGGAATGTGGCACGGCCTTGCCAAAAAGCAGGCTCATAAGGCGGTCATCCTTACCGCCGTCCAACTGCTGGGGCCATGCTGGCTGTTCGCTTTCATTTTGATTTTTGCAAAACCCGGTATGGATTCTCTTGAAACGTCCATGATGTTCGCCGCCTGGTTCATAGTTGGATTGGTGGTCGATGCAATCAGTATTCTTGCGGCGCGCGCTCGGCTCCTCGGGCGTTTTCGTGAAGTGGCCGCGCAACGCTACGACAAAGCGGATTGATTTGCAGGCGCGCAGAGTTAAGGATGAAGTAAGAATGAAGCAGGAAGAAAATGATTTGCGCCGGCGCACCAAGACCTTTGCGTTGCTTCTTCCTTCATCCTTCATCCTTCTTGTTTTCTTGGGCTGCTTTTCCAGGTCGCCCTCGCTGAATGATCCTGGGTTCAAGTCCTTCACCCTTTCCGCCGAACACGTCTGGCAGATGAACCTCCCGCAAGGCCATCGCTTTGACGCCTCGGGATTGTTCCTGGAAAAATCCGGCGCTTTATTGACCGAGAGCGACCAGCAAATCGGCGTCTATCGCGTCCGCTTCCATCGCGACGAAAGTTCCGTCGATCTGGAGCCTATCCCGGATTGCTTCACGACCCAGCAATTGGCCCCCTTCGCGCGCGAAAAATCAGGGCGCTATGATTGCGAGGGAGTGACCGAGGACGATCAGGGCCGCATCTACCTGTGCGAAGAGGCCAACCGCTGGATTCTGCGCTGGGACCCGCGCAGCAAAACCGTTCGAGCGCCTGGACATCGATTGGTCGCCCGTCAAAAAGTATTTTTCCCGCGACCGCAACGCCGCCTGGGAAGGCATCGCCATTCACGGCTCCACCATGTACGTGGCCAACGAACGCAAGAAGGGCCGCCTCATCGCGGTCGATCTGAACACCCTCAAGGTCGCGGAAAGTTTTGCGGTTCCGGCCAGCCATAGCACGTGGCATGATCCGCATTACTCGGATCTCTGCTGGTTCGACGGCGCGCTCTACGCCATGATGCGCGAGGACCGCGTGATTCTAAAAATCGATCCCGCCAGCCACCAGGTGCTGGCGGAATACAACTTCGCCAGCATGGAAAACGATCCCGAGGTGGCCTACTACAAAGTCGCGCCTCTGGTCGTGGGCGTAATGGAGGGGCTGGCGGTGGACAAACGTTATTTCTGGCTCTGCACCGACAACAACGGCCTGAGCCGCAAGAAATATCACGGTGACACCCGGCCCACCCTCTTCCAATGCCGCCGGCCCGACGCGCCCTGAAATATATGATTCGCAACATTATTTTTGACTGGTCCGGCACGCTGGTGGATGATTTGCCGGCTGTGCTGGCGGCGACCAATCTTGTCTTTGAACAGTGCGGGGTGGACCCAATGAGCCTGGAACAGTTTCGCGCGGAATTCTGCCTGCCCTTCCAACTCTTCTACGACCGTTTCGTGCCCGATGTCCCGCTGGCCGATCTGGAGCGGAGCTTTCAGGTCCACTTCCGCCACTTGCAGGGCGCGGTCACAACCCTGCCCCACGCCCGCGAATTTTTGCTCTTCTGCCGCCAGCGCGGCCTGCGCACGTTTATTCTGAGCACCGTTCACGAGGAATATTTCGCCCTGCAGGCGGCGGCGCATGACTTGGCGCACTTCATTGACCGCGCTTACGCGGGGGTTTGGGACAAACGCCCCAAAATCCTCGAACTGCTGGCTGACAATCATCTCGTGGCCTCGGAAACGCTTTTTATTGGCGACATGCAGCACGATGTCGATGCCGCCCGCCACGGCGGCGTCCGTTCCTGCGCCGTCCTGACCGGCTACAACCGGCTGGATCAATTGCAGGCCAGCGCGCCGGACCTCATCGTGGAACACCTCGGGGAACTGCGCCAGATCCTCGAGCGTGACGGGATGGAATTCAAACCCCTGGCCGAAGGCGGCGCCGGGTCGCACCCGATTTGCACCGTCGGCGCCCTCATTTTCAATGACGACGGCCGCGTTTTGATGGTGCGCACCCAAAAATGGTCGAACCTCTGGGGCATTCCCGGCGGCAAAATCAAATTCGGCGAAACCTCGCCCCTCGCCCTCGCACGCGAAATAAAAGAGGAAACCAACCTGGACGTCGGCGAGATTGTCTTTGTCATGGCGCAGGACTGCATCGAATCCAAGGAGTTTTATCGCCGGGCGCATTTCGTCCTGCTCAATTACACCTGCCATGCGCGCGGCCCGGTGGACGTCCGGCTCAACGAAGAGGCGCAGGAGTTCCGCTGGCTCACCCCCGAACAGGCGCTGGAGATGCCGTTGAACCAGCCCACCCGCGCGCTGCTGGAAAAGGCCCTGCGCCCCGGCCCCTGAGAGGCAAACATGGACCAGATTATCATCCAGGATTTGGAAGTCTTCTACCGTGTCGGCGTCCCGGACGAAGAGCGGGCCAAGCCGCAACGCCTCCTGCTCACCATCGAACTAGAGCACGATTTCACCCAGGCCGCCAAGGCGGACGATCTGGAGAAAACGATTGACTACGACCAGCTTTCCCGGCATCTTTTGGCCTACGGCGACGGCCGGAGTTGGAAATTGATCGAAACGCTCGCCGTCGAACTGGCCGCCATGATCCTGGGCGAATGCAAGCCCAGGCAAGTCGCGGTGGAAGTCAAAAAATTTGTATTGCCGGCAGCCCGCTGGGTTTCGGTCCGCGTCCGCCGTCCATAATCAACTATGAAAACAACCATCACATTCGCGCGCTGCAAAAGCGCCTTTTCTTCAATTCTCATCGGTCTCGCCCTGGCGCTTCCCGCAGGGCAGAGCCATGCGGCGCCCTCCGTCATCAATGCGCCCACTTTCGTGTCCACACAGGTGATCTTTGTCACAGTCTCAGCTCCCATGGTTGCAACGGGTTTTATGGAGTTTGGAGATTCCACTTACACAAATGTTGGCCTTGGTGGCGATCATGGAACCTACACTTGGACCAAGACTGACGCCACGCATTGCACTTGCCAGACGTTGATAGCAGGCCCCGCCGGCCACGCGGGCGATACCGTCATTCTCGTTTTCACGTTCAAGACTGATTATTCGGGAACCTTTTCGGGCACAACTTATTTTCGGGGTGGCGGAACGCTCATCGACAAGGGAACCTTCATCTTTGCATCACCTTTGTGGGTCACGGTTGCCGGCTCCGGTTCAGTCTCAGGTGCGTTGACCACGAAAAGCAACAAATTGGTTCAGGTCCCGATTGGCAAACTCGTCACGCTTACAGCGACCCCAGCCAAGGGGCAAACGTTCCAAGGCTGGGTCGGGTGGACCAATAGTTGGGACACGACGATTAAGTTTGCGATGCCATCGCAACCCGTCAATGTGACCGCCCAGTTTGTCCCGGCCCCGTTTTCCCTGGCGGCGGGGACGTACAAGGGATTGATCGAGGCCATAGACCCGTTTGACAGCACAAACTCGGGAGCCTTTACGCTCACTTTGACCGCGTCCGGCGGGTTTTCCGCCAGGCTCGCCTGCACCTCCCGGACAAATTCCGCCAGCGGCCAACTGGGACTTTACCAGGGGCAAACCAACATCGTCATGGCGCGTTTTCCGATGACGCTCGGCGGCCGCAATGTGGAAGCAACCTTCGAAGTCGTGCTTGGCACATTCAAGCAGATCAACGGTACGCTGGCCATAAACGGGACCTCCCAGAACGTGGCATTGCTTGAAGGCGGCTTGGTGGCCAACACCAACCTTGGCCTGTTCAACCTCGCGGTTCTCCCCACTGGCACCAACCCGCCCTCGGGCTTCGGCTACGGATCGGTGGCCATCTCCAACACCGGTGTCAAAATCAATCTCACTCTCTCCGACAACAAGGCCGTTGTCGCGGGCCTTGCCACCAGCCGCCTCCAGAACGGCTTCATCCCGGTCTTCTCTTCTCTCTACGGAAACAAGGGTTTTGTCAGTGGTTGGCTGTCAGTAAGCAACCAGCAGATAATATCCACTCTCGTCTGGCACAAAGCGCCCGGCGCAAGCTCGACCTATTTCAAAGCCGGCTTCAACCAATGGGTGGCGGTCCGGGGCGGGGCCTACGCCGCAGTGACCAACCTCGCGCCGTGGGGAATTACCCCGGTGCTTATCAGCGGCTTTTCCTTCACCAACAGTTTTGCTTACTACGCGCAGGGCACATATTCCAAAGGCGCCTTGTCCATCTCTGTCAGCAGCGACACGCATTCGCCCGCGCCCTGGGTAATCACTTCGGCCACCGGTTTGGTGAAGTTCTATCAGGACGACGGCGCAGTTTACGGCACAGGCATCCTGTTGCCCGCCCCCGCGCCCAATCCGGGCATTTACGGCTTTGCGCTGAAAACGAACACCGTGCATTCGGTCTTTTCCGGCCCGGCCCCGGCGCCCTGAGCCGTTCAGTTAAAGCACTGACATTTGACAGCGCATTTGCAGTATGGCCGCGTTCTCTAAATTATTGCGGTCCTGCTAATCTGTAGAACAGGACGCCGCTCCCGACGGTGTAGTTGGTGCTCGCCGTGCCTCCGGGGCCGACAATCAGGTTTGTCCCGTCCGTGAGGTACAGGTTTGTCCAGACCGTGCCTGCTTTCAAACTGGAAGCCGTTTGCAGGTGAACGCCGCGACGGCCCAGCCAGGAAATCTGCACGAGGTTGTTGCCGGCCTTGCTAATGGCCAGGTTGCCAAATGGAATCTCCGACTTGGTGGACGCCCCCTGGCCGCCGAAAGTATCAATCGGCATGGTATAGTTGGGCAGGCTCCGCGCCCAACCCTCGTGATTGTCCAGGAAGCCGGCTTCGTCGTCGAGGCTGTTGATGCCGTACTTGTAGATCAAATCCATGCTTTCGCCCGGGTTGACCGGCAAGGTGATCGTGTAAAGCGACGAGCCTCCAATTTGGTTCATCTGATAGCTCGGCGGCGCGTTGAAAAACCTCCAAGTCCAATAGCTGTTGTTGACCCCGTTGTTCAGGCCGTTGATATCGACCACGTCGTAATTGGAATCGAACACGGCGCCATCGGTGGCGACGGCGTCGGCCATGTTCACGGTGAAGGTCACCATGCAATTGGTGACGGTCACCAGATCAAAGCTCAATGAGCTGGGCGACTCATCGCTAAAATAAACCGGCCCGTTGGTGAAATTCCCGTTCGTCATGGCCAGGTTCAGATGGCGATCAACTCCGCTCGCATTGGCTGGCGAAACGCTTTCCCACTGCAGGCCCGGCTCGATGGCGTAGATGAAGTAATGCTCCGTGCCGGGCACGTCCACGTCAGCAATGACCGTGCTGAAAATGTTCAACGCGCTGCCGGCTGGATTGTTGGTCATGGTCTGGCCGTAGCCCCAGCCGTTGAAGTCGCCATGATCGCCCTATTTCCGGTTTTTGCAAGGCGTTGTTGGCCAACTTCCGCCGATTTTAGTTTACATAATAATGACATAACGATGGGTAAAATGGGTCGCAATCTGACTTGAAGAAGTGGTTTGATGGATTACCTTCGCTTACCATGCGCATCGCGGTCACAGGAGCATTCGGCTTTTCCGGGCGATACATCGCCAGCCGATTGCTTGAGGCGGGCCACGGCGTCATCACCCTCACAAACTCGTTGCGGCGCGACAACCCGTTCGGGGAAAAGATTCAGCCGTTCCCTTTTCATTTCGAGCAGCCGGAACTTTTGAGCAAGTCGCTCGAAGGCATGGATGCGCTCATCAACACCTACTGGGTGCGATTTGATCACGCGCTGTTTACCCACAGCCAGGCCGTGGCCAACACGAAAATCCTGTTTCAAGCCGCCAAGGACGCCGGGGTGCGCCGGATTGTCCACGTCAGCATCACCAATCCAGACATTAAGTCCAGTCTTCCTTACTTCAGGGGCAAGGCTGAGTTGGAATCGGTGTTGATGTCGCTCGGCGTCTCTTACGCCATTCTGCGACCGGCTGTTTTATTCGGCAAAGAGGACGTGCTGATCAACAACATCGCCTGGTCGTTGCGCCACTTTCCTGTTTTCGGCGTGTTCGGCGATGGAGAATACCATATCCAACCCATCTTCGTGGACGACCTGGCCGCTGCCGCCGTGGAGAAGGCCGCCGGCGACCGGAATGAAATCGTCAACGCCATCGGGCCGGAGACGTTCACGTATCGTGAATTGGTGGAAACGATTGCACGGATCTTGGGTTTGAAACGGCTCGTACTGGGTGTTCCGCCCGAAATTGGCTATTGGGCATGTCGGGCGGCCGGCTTGCTGGTTGGGGATGTCATTATCACGCGAGAGGAGATACGCGGGTTAATGGAAGGCCGATTATACGTGGACTCCCCTCCCTTGGGCGCGACCAAACTCACGGATTGGATTGCCCGCCACCGGGAGACGCTGGGCCGCCATTACGCCAGCGAAATGGCGCGCCGCGTGGACCGGGCTTCCGCCTACAAGGCTATGCGGCGCTAGGGTTCGTGTTCACATATTTAGTGTTGTTTAAGCGGCGGGGGGTGCATAAATTGGGCTTATGAAAAAGCATTTCTTGATGGGCCTGCGGGCCGCTGGTTTGGCGCTCTTGCTTGTTGGCGTGAGTTCTTGCGTGGCGCAGAATCGCCAGGGGCCGGCGGCTGTGGCTGTTTCGGCGGATCATGCCAATGGAATTTATGCGGTGGGGGACACGGTGCATTGGCGGATTGAGGCGACGGGGAGCAATGCCGCGTCGAAGGCGCATTATGTTCTTTTGAAGGGGGAGTTGACAAAGTTGGCGGAGGGGGACCTGAACTTCCATAATGGGGTGGCGAAGCTGGATTCGAAGTTTGATGCGCCGGAACATCTATTGCTCGATGTGGGGAGCGGCACGAATCGAAGCGACCACGCGCTGGGCGGGGCTATCGCGGGCATGGATGAGATCAAGACTTCCGCGCCAAGGCCGGATGATTTTGACGCTTTTTGGGAGTCGAAGTTGAAGGAGTTGGCGGCGGTGCCGGCGAATCCGCAGCTTGAAAGCGAGGCCAGCGGCAAAACGAATGTGTCCTATTGGAAGATCACGATGGACAATATTCGCGGGTCGCATATTTACGGGCAGATTGCCAAGCCGGCGCGTGAGGGGAAATTTCCGGCCATGCTGATCGTGCAGTGGGCGGGGATCTATCCGTTGCAGAAGCAGTGGGTGACGCAGCGGGCGTCCGCCGGTTGGCTGACGTTGAATATCGAGGCGCACGACATGCATATTGACGCGTCGGACAGAACCAATGTTCCGGCGGTTTACGACGTGGTTGGAAACGATGACCGGGACAAGAGCTATTTTCTGCGGATGTATTTGTCATGTTATCGGGCGGTGGATTACTTGCGCTCACGGCCGGATTGGGACGGCAAGGTGCTCGTCGTGACGGGAGGCAGCCAAGGGGGAATGCAGACGCTGATGACCGCGGGCTTCCATCCGGGCGTCACTGCGGCGCTGGCGATGGTTCCCGCCGGGAGCGACATGCTTGGCCCGGACATTGGCCGCAAAGGGGGCTGGCCGCAATGGTATGCGCGGACTTGGGGAGGGAGGGACCCGAAGAAAGTGCATGAGGCGAGCCGGTATTACGATGTGTGCAACTTCGCGCCGCATATCACCTGTCCCGTGCTGGTGGGAATGGGACTGATCGACGAGACGTGTCCGCCGGAGGGAGTTCTGGCCACGTATAATCTTATCAAATCCCCGAAACAGAAAGTGGTGTTGCCCAAGGCGGGGCATCAGGATAAAAACGGTTCGCAAAAGGCGTTTAACGATGTCGAGAATACGTGGCTGGCGGCATTGTGCGCCGGGAAGCCGGCGCCGGTGGCGAAAGAACTGAAAAATTAACCCAAGCTGGCATTGCGGTGCGTGCTTACTGCGCAGTTAGGCGTTCTTGTTCAGGCCAAAGGCGAACTTCGCAAAGTGTTCCATCGGGAGGAAAGAGGAAACGCGAAGCGCGATGTGCGGCGTTATTAAGTGTCGGCGCGTTCGCGGCAGCAATTGGATAACGTTCAATACCGATTTCCCATTACACACAACTCCGCACCAAATCGGGGAAGGTGCAGTCGGCGCAGAGGGAGTTTGATTGGTCGCAGAAGTCGTGGACGATTTGCAGCAGGCCCTGCTGGCTGGCGGCGGTTCTTAATCGTATGGTCCCCTGCCCGCCCAGCAACCGGTGGCGGGCCAGGTTCAACAAGGAATTGTCCTGCGCGCCGGGCCAGGCCAGATACCGGTTCGTCGCGGCGGCGGCGAGGGTTTCGCTTTTGCCGGCGCGCGCTCGCGCCCAAAACCACGGCAGGATGACGTTGATGGCCAGATCGGTGGCTCGGGATTCGCCCAGCAACGGCTGCGGCTGGCGCAGTCGCGATGAGGCAAGGCCCCAATGCCAGGACCAATAATCGTCCGGCGGCGGTTGCAGGCAGGCGAGCAAGGAGGAGGCCAGCGCTGTTTGCGGCGGCGCGGCGTTGAACCATTGTTCGAGCTTTGCCGGATAATCCCCGTTCGAGAGCCAGTGCGAGGCCAGCATGAGGCGTCGTTGGGGCTGGTTGGCCGGGCGCAAGCCATGCATGCGCCAGAGGTTCCTTGGCAGAAGCACATCGCGAAAGCTGTCCCGGTCGCGCCACCAGTGGTCCCACAAGACGCGCAGGTGTTCGCCATGCTGGGTCGCGGCGGGAAGCTCCGTCGGAAGGAAGCCGCTGACTCCCAGCAAGCGCGCCTGCAACGCCAGCAGCGAGCCGGCGCCTTCGCGCAAGGACGGCAGCAATTCCGCGACGCGTTGCATGGCCCAGACATTTTGTTTGTAACCCAAGGCGCGGAACATCCCCTCCCACATCGCCTGCTCCCAGCCGGCTTGCCGGGCGCGGGTTTCCAGTTCGCGCGCCTTGCGGGCAAAGCGAACCAGCGCGGCCTGGCGCAAAAGCTCCTCGGCCTGGGCCGGCTCCAATTGACGCAACGGGTCGGAGCAGGCGCCGCGCAAGGTTTCCGGCCAGTTTTCGGACGCGCCGCCGGCGGCCCAACTTTGCATCTCAGCCAGCGGCACGTCCAAAAACGGGCGCAAGGCCATGGACGGACGCCCGTTGTCATGCTCGGCGCCAGGCGCCCACACGACGTGCAAAATGACGCCCGCAAAGGCCGGGTTGTCCTGGTGATGATGGGCCTGCCAATTCTGCGGAACCAAATCAATCTCGACATCGCCCGAGCGCGGTTCATCCCGGCCAAATTGGAGAACGGCCGCGCGAAAGTCCGGACCGGCGCCGTGATTCCAGAACCCGGGGTGAAGCACGCGAACGGGCTGTCCATCCACGGTGCGGAGTTCGTCCCGGCGGAGACGTTGGTGGTGCCAGACGCTTTGCAGGAGCCGCTCGGGTGGATGCGGGCAGTCGCGCTCGCGCAGGAGCAAGCGGGCCTCCTGTTGCGCGCGCCATTGAACGTAAAAGTCCGGCCGGAGAGCGGGCACGGGCTATGATTTCGCGCCTGCGGCGGGCAAAGTCAAGCGTGGAGTCGTGCGAGTTGGTGGTTAATGGCTGAGATTGGCGAAAGGATCGGTGGTACCCGTGCCAAGGTCGCCGGTGGAGCCGTTGAAGGCGCTCGCGCTGGCCGTTGGCAGAATGATGGCGCCGCCGCGATTGCCCGCGGCGATCGTGTAGTTGATGCTGTTGCCGGAGGCGCGGCAGCCGATGATGAGATTGCCTCCGCCGGCCAGGCTGAAGCCGGTGGTGTTATTGACCGACTCGCAGGACTCGATGGTGTTGGCGAGATTGCCTGCGCCGGAGAGAATGACAACACCGCTGCCCGTATTATCCGTGAAGCGGCAACGCCGGAAGGTGTTGCCGACGGCGCCCACGGAACCCAAGGCCTGAAAAGAAAGACCACCGGCGCATTCCGTGATGTGGAGGTTTTCGATAAGACAATTCCGTCCGCCGAGACAGGTGATGCCAACCGCCGCAAAGCCGGCGATGGTCCCATTCTTGACGACCGCGTTGCGCAACGCGATGGTTGTCGTTGCGTTGATGCGCACCCCGACAATTGAGACGGTCGCATTGGTCTGCTGGACGGTGAAGCCACAAAAGTCCACCGTCACATTGTCGGCCTGAATAGTAATGGCGTCGCTGGAGAAGTTCTGGGCGAACGACTTGGTGAGATAGTAACTCCCGCCCTGGCTGATGATGATGGGCAGACTGGTGATGGCGGTGCGCGGCTCAACCTGGTCGAGCGACTTCATCGTTGGCGCCGGCGCGCCGGGAGGCGCAAGGCTGCCTTGGGCAAGGCAGGTCGAGAGTGTAGAGCCTAGAGTGGAGAACAACAGTGCAAGCACGGCGAATTTGATTTGTATTTTCATTGTGGTTTCTTTCTTCAAAGTCCACGACCAGCGTGGGCCATTCTTCTAAACCTCTTTCCGTTTCACATATTTGCAAGGGCTTTTTTCCGGTCCGCCGACCGGCGTTCCGATTCTCCTTGCGTTGTCAACGGGCTTTCCGGAACATCCCGGCGCAATGAATGCGTCGCAAACAACATTCGAGGCAATATGAAACTGATTCCAACATTGGCATTCCTCACCCTGACGGCTGTTTCCGCTTTATCCGCCCCGGAGGCCGTTTCTTATGGAAACTACACGGTGCCCACCAACGACTCCGCCTTCAAACAATCCAGGGCCTATATCGAGGAGAGCGTCGATGCCGATTACCACCATGCTTCACCGGCGGCCATCGAGGCCTTCCGCGACATCAAGTACGGCGTGCGCATCCACTGGGGGCTTTATTGCCTTAAACCGCAGGGCGACACCTCGTGGCCGTTCCTGAACCTCTCCTACCAGGAAAAGCAGGCTTACCAGGAAATGTACAAAACCTGGAACCCCACCAACTTCAACGCCAACGAATGGATGAAGCTCTTCAAGGACAACGGCCTCAAAATGTTCGCCTTCACCGCCAATCACCATGAAGGCTTTAACATGTTTGACACCAAGACGCGCATCAAGAAGCGCGTCAACTGGACCGCTCCCGGCGGGCCTGCCATGGAAGATTGCGACCTCGCTTACAGCATCATGGAAACCCCGCTGCACCGCGATGTCGTCAAGGAGGTCTGCGACGCCGGCCACAAATACGGGCTAAAGGTTGACCTCTATTATTCGCATCCCAATTGGTACAACGCCGATTACAGGCCGTATTGCTACCATCCCCTGACCTGCCCGGATGTTGAAGTGCATCCCGAACTTTACGGCTCCACTTCGCACCTCAACAAGTCCCGGGGCAAGACCAAGGTCGTCCTGGCTCCGGACCCGACGCCGGACGAGGAAGCCCGGATGCTGGCCTACCACCGCCAACAACTAACCGAACTGCTGACCAAATATGGGAAGATCGACATGATCTGCCTCGACATGTGGATGGGCAAAGAAATCTGGCCGCCGATGCGCCAGGAAATAAAGGATTTGCGCAAAATCCAACCCAACGTCATGTTCCGTGCCCGGGGCATCGGCAACTACGGCGACTATTACACCCCCGAGGGATTTGTTCCCGGAGCCGCGGCCAACACCGACATGCCGTGGTTCGTCATTTACCCTTATGGCAAATGGTTCTCCTATGTCCCCGACGACCAATTCAAGGGCAGCCCGTGGATTGTCAGCAACCTGACCGACATCGTGGCCAAAGGCGGCAACTTCATGATCGGCATCGGCCCCGACCCGACGGGCCGTTTCGCCCCCGAAGCCGTTCAAGCCATTAAAGAAGCTGGCGCATGGTTGAAAGTCAACGGCGAGGCCATTTACGCCACCCGCCCCCGCGCTGGCGATCTTTGGAAGGAAGGCGACGCCATCCGCTACACCCGCACCAAGAACCAGAAAACAATCTACGCCATCACCCGCGCCTGGCCCGGCCCGACCCTCAATCTAAAAACCGTGGAGCCAAAGAAAGGCTCCAAGGTATATATGCTCGGATGGAAAAAGCCCTTGGAATGGAGCTATGCGACATCCACCGGATTGGACATAACGATCCCGCCCGATCTTCAAGACGAGCCCAAGCGCCCCTGCCAGGTCGCCTGGAGCTTCAAGATCACCCCAGCTCAAAACCAGTAAAACATAAGCGTTTGACGCATAAACTGGTAATATGCGCCAAATCCGATATTGACAATTTATCGGTTTTAACCCATAGTAAGGCCATGAACGATCTTGCCCGCGATCCAAAGCAAATTGGCAATGTGATCCGGCGCGCCCGCAAGAGCCAGGCACTGAGCCAAAAAGCCCTGGGTGACAAGGCAGGTTTGCGCCAGGAAACGATCTCACTCATTGAGAACGGCAATCCCTCCGCCAGGATTCAAACGTTGCTCGCTGTGCTGTCCGTCCTTGACCTCGAATTTCAAATTGCCCCCCGTTCCAAAATCGGACGAGGCGTGAAAAACTACTTCTGATGCCTCGCCAGCGTCAACATCTGCCCTTGCGTGTTCTTCTGAACAACCGCCTCGTCGGCCATCTTCTGAAAGAGCCGGGTGGCGCGATTTATTTTCGTTATGCTGAAAGCTGGTTGTCGTGGGGCCATGCGATTCCCGTCTCGCTTTCTCTTCCGTTGCGGGAGGACGCCTATAAGGGCGATCGAGTTGTCGCCGTCTTTGAAAACCTCTTGCCAGACTCAGACCTGCTCCGGAGGCGTATCGCGGAAAGAGTGGGCGCGAAGGGAACAGACGCCTACAACCTTCTGTCCCAGATTGGACGGGATTGCGTTGGGGCCTTGCAATTTGTTCCCGAGGACATCGCTACCGTTGATGATACGGCGCGCATCCATGGGGAGGTCATCAGCGACAAGGAGATTGAGAAATTGCTGACCAACCTTGTCCGGGCGCCGCTGGGTCTCGACCAGGATCAGGAATTCCGCATCTCGGTTGCCGGGGCACAGGAGAAAACGGCCCTGCTCTGGCACGGAGGAGAATGGCTCAAACCCCATGGAACCACACCCACAACCCATATTTTAAAAACTCAGATTGGAACTTTGCCCAACGGCATTGATCTTTCTAACAGTGTTGAAAACGAATATTACTGTTTGAAACTTCTGGCTGCATTTGGCCTGCCGGTGAATGCCGCCGAAATCAAGGTTTTTGGAAAAACCAAAGCGCTGGTTATCGAGCGGTTTGACCGCGAACGGACAGAGGATGGGCTGCTGCTTCGGGTCCCGCAGGAAGACTTTTGCCAGGCCCTCTCATGTCCCCCCGGCCGGAAATATCAAAACGAAGGAGGGCCGGGCATGGTGGATGTTCTCAACGTTCTGAAAGGAGGCGATACACCCGCGGAAGACCAGAAAGCGTTTTTGAAATCACAAATTTTATTTTGGCTGCTCGGTGCGACAGATGGTCATGCCAAAAATTTCAGTGTGTTTTTAGGGACAGGCGGGCGATTTCAACTCACGCCGATATATGACGTTCTGACCGCACAGCCCAGTCTTGATAACGGTCAGATCGAACGCAAACAAATGAAATTGGCCATGTCGGTCGGGAATAATCGGCATTACAAGATTGACGATATTCAGGGGCGGCATTTTATACAGACCGCCGAGCGCGCTGGTCTGCCGGGGTCACTCGCAAGCGAAGTATTGGAACAAGTTGCCGCGACTGCCGACAGCGCCATGAAAACAATCGCCACGCAGCTTCCTCCAAACTTTCCCAAAGAAATCCACAGCTCGGTAAAAAAGGCTCTATCATCCCGCCTTCGTAAAATCTGAAGTTCTCTGACAAATCGGTCAACCCGAGCCTCCTGCCCAAACTGGACGGTCGGGAAACGCGCGCAAATTCAGTGTTGAGATTTCCGCCATGCTCTGCCAGCATCGGCCCATGCTTGGTGAGGTCAAAAAGCAATTCTCCTCCACCCGCGCGGCGTTCGGCAAGGCGGGCGCGCAAAGGCGAATTGGCGTTATTTACGGGGAACCGCGGAGACTCAAAGCGAATGCTCCCCTCACGAACCAGGCGAAAACTCGAACATAAATCAACAATTCACCGAAATCACTATGGGTAATTTAAAAGGTAAACGCGCCCTCATCACGGGCGCCGAACAGGGCATCGGCTACGCCACGGCGGAAAAGCTGATCGAAGCCGGATGCGACGTCGCTCTCCACTATTACATGGGCGACGAGGGGCCGAAGAAGCTGGCCGATCTTGCGAAATCCAAAGGGCAGCGCGCGACATGGCTCCAGGCGGACCTTACTCAGGAAGAGGCGGCCAAGAAGTGTGTCGCTGACTCCCTCGCGTTCCTGGGCGGACTGGACGTGTTGGTCAACAACGTTGGAGGATTGATCGGGCGGAAGACGTTGGTGGAGGTGGACATGAAGTTCTGGCAGACGGTTCTGGACATCAATCTCAAGACCATGATCCTCGTGACGCGCGAATGCGGTCCGGCGCTCTGGAAGTCCGGTTCAACGAGCGTCGTCAACCTCGCCTCCCTGGCGGGGCGCAAGGGCGGTCATGGCGGATCGCTCGTCTATTCGATGACCAAAGGCGCGGTCCTTACCTTCACCCGGGCGCTGGCCGCGGAGTGGGGACCCAAGGGCGTCCGAGTCAACTGCGTGGCTCCCGGGCTGATCCTGGGCACCCGCTTCCACAATACATTTACCACCAAAGAGTCGGCCGAGGAGACCATTCATGGCATCCCGCTGGGACGCGCCGGGAACGTCGATGATGTCGCGCGCGCGCTGGCCTTCCTGGCTTCGGAATACGATGGTTTCATCTCCGGGGCAACCATTGACATTAACGGCGGCATCTACTGCGCCTGATATGCCATGAAAGTGGTCATTCTGTGCGGCGGCAAGGGCACTCGCCTGCGCGAGGAAACAGAATACCGGCCTAAGCCGATGGTCCCCATCGGCAACCGGCCCATTCTGTGGCATATCATGAAGATTTATGCCGCCTGCGGCTTCACCGAGTTTGTCCTCTGCCTGGGCTACAAGGGGGAGATGATCAAGGACTTCTTTCGCAATTACCTTTGGCTGACCAGTCACATCACCTTGCGGTTGGGACGCCAGGCGAACGTCAAATTCCACAATCACCATCCCGAAGAGGATTGGACCGTCACTTTGGCCGATACCGGCGAGGAAACCCTCACCGCCGGACGCATCCGCCGCATCAAACAATACCTCGGCGATGATCCAGAGTTTTTCCTCACTTACGGCGACGGGGTGGGGAACATGGATATTGGGGCGGCGTTGGCATTTCACCGGCGTCACGGCAAGGCGTTGACCGTGACGGCCGTCCGTCCGCCGGGGCGCTTTGGCGAATTGGGCGGCATCGGGCCGGAGGGGCAAGTGCTCGAATTCAACGAAAAACCCCAGGCCGCCGAGGGCCGCATCAACGGCGGCTTCTTCGTCGCCTCCCGTTCAGTGTTCGATTATCTTGGGGAAGATGCGGACCAAACCATGTTCGAGCAAAAGCCGATGCAGACCATTGCGCGGGAAGGGCAACTGATGGCTTTCCCGCATGATGGTTACTGGCAGCCGATGGACACTTTGTCGGAATCCAGTTTGTTGAACCGATTATGGGCGGAGGGCAAAGCGCCCTGGAAAACCTGGACGGCATGACGCTTTTCGGCTCCGCATACAAAGGCAAGCGGGTGCTGGTCACCGGCCACACCGGTTTCAAAGGGGCCTGGCTTTGCGAATGGCTGCTGGACTTGGGCGCGGAAGTCACGGGCCTGAGCCTGCCTCCCCCGACCGAGCCGTCGCTCTTTGACGAATTGGGTTTGGGCGGGCGCCTGGGACACAACTTGGGAGAAATTCAAGAGCCGGAGGTGATGCGGAGAATTGTCAAAGAAGCCAAACCGGATTTCGTTTTTCACCTCGCCGCCCAGGCCCTGGTGCGGGAATCCTACCGCCGTCCGCGCGAAACATTCAACGTCAACGCCATGGGCACCTTGCATCTGCTGGAAGCCCTCCGGGATTGCGCCAAGCCGTGCGCGGCGGTCTTCATTACCACCGATAAGTGTTATGAGAATCGCGAATGGCATCACGGCTATCGCGAAACCGATGCCCTCGGCGGTTGTGATCCTTACAGCGCCAGCAAGGCGGCGGCCGAATTGATCATCGCCTCCTACCGCCAGTCGTTTTTCAAAAAACATTCGGTCTCTATCGCCAGCAGCCGCGCCGGCAATGTTATCGGCGGCGGCGATTGGGCCGCCGACAGAATCGTTCCCGATTGCATCAGGGCCTTGCAGAAAAAACAGGCGATCCCGGTGCGCAACCGCCGCGCGACCCGCCCCTGGCAACACGTGTTGGAACCTCTCAGCGGCTATCTGTGGCTGGGCGCGTCGCTGGCTGTGCCTGAATTGCGCCGTTGCGAACTGCCGGAACTGGCCTCCGCCTTCAACTTCGGCCCCAATCGGGACTCCAATCGCACGGTCGAAGAATTGGTCGGGGAAATCCTGCTTTCCTGGCCCGGGCGCTGGCAGGACAAAACCGATGCCAACGCCCCGCACGAGGCCGGGCTTTTGCAATTGTCCACCGACAAAGCAGCGGCCTTGTTGCGCTGGTTCCCGGTCTGGCCCTTTTCCGAAGCGGTGGCGCAGACCGTGCAGTGGTATCGCAAAGCCGGTTCCTGCAAAAATGCCAGGGAATTTCAAAAGCTGACGCGGGGCCAAATCTCCCAATATGTCAAGCAGGCGAATGCAGCCCGGCTCCTCTGGACCCAACCCGCCGCCTCACGATGAATCCTTCCGAACAGAGCCATCCCGAAATCCTGACCGCCGACCTTGATCATGTCATCGAGCATATGCGGCCCTTGCGGGAGGAACTGGCTGGGGCGCGCATCTTCATCACCGGCGGCACGGGCTTCATCGGCTGCTGGCTGCTGGAAAGTCTGGCCTGGGCCAACCAGCGTCTCGGCTTGGGCGCGGAAGCTTTAGTTTTGACAAGAAACGTGGAAGCCTTTGCCCGCAAAGCGCCGCATCTGGCCAACCGCCCGGACATCCGTTTTCAGGCCGGCGACGTGCGGGATTTCGCCTTTCCCTCCGGCCGGTTTTCGCACGTCATTCACGCCGCCACCGAAGCCAGCGCCACCCTCAACAACGAGCATCCCGAGGTGATGTTGGACACCATCGTCACCGGCACGCGGCGGGCGCTGGATTTCGCGGCGCAATGCGGCGCGAAAAAAATCCTCTTTACAAGCTCCGGCGCCGTCTATGGCCGGCAGCCGCCCGCCATGACGCACGTGGCCGAAGACTACACCGGAGGGCCGGATGTCTCCGACCCGCACTCGGCCTACTTCGAAGGGAAAAGGGTCAGCGAATTGCTCTGCGCCATCTACGCGCGCCAGCACGGATTTGAGGTGAAGGTGGCGCGGATTTACGCCCTGGTCGGCCCCTATCTGCCGTTGGGCATTCACTTTGCCATGGGCAATTTCATCCGTGACGCGCTGGCGGGCGGTCCCATCAAAATCAGCGGCGACGGCACCCCGTATCGTTCCTACCTCTACGCGGCCGACCTGACGATATGGCTATGGACCATTTTGGTTCGCGGCGTCAGCAATCGCCCCTACAACGTCGGATCGCGCCAGGCCTTGAGCATCGCGGAACTGGCCGAGGCCGTCAGCCGCGCCTTGCCGGGGCGGGTGCCAATCGAGGTCGCGCAGAAGCCCGTGCCGGGGCAACCCGCGGCGCGCTACGTTCCCGAGACGGCACGGGCCGAGAAGGAACTGGGCTTGCGCCAATGGGTGTCCCTGGAGGAAGGCATCCTTCGCACCGCGCGCTGGCACACGAGAGGTGTGAGACAAAATTCGTCACCTTCCCGGTAGGGCAGAGCTGCTGCTCACTGGTGTCCAGCTATAAGTCGTTGAACTCAAAGGACTTCTGAAAAGCGAACTGGCCGCCAGACAACAGGTTTTCATTCGTTTTCGTTGCAAGTATCTCTGTTGCAGCAGCTTGCTCGAAAATATTGACACTGCAAATTTGCAAAATTTCGTTCAAGGTTCTGTTGATCCCGAGTTGCTTCTTGACTATCGCCACCATCAGATACGCACAGATGGCGCACCAGATTTGGCAGCGCACCGCGTTCTCGGAGCGGCCATAAAAGGCGCGCAGTCGCAAATGTTGTTTGATCCATTTGAAAAACAGTTCGACCCGCCATCGTTGCTTGTAGAGTTGGGCGACCATCTGGGCTGAAAGCGAAAAGTTGTTCGTGAGCAGAACTAACATGACTTTGTTTTCCGCATCGAAAAAGCGAATTTTTCGCATCGGCTCGGGAAACGATGTGGCCGACCAATTGCTTTTTAACCGCACGGTTTGATCGCACTTGAAGCCGGCAGACTGATCGACTGTTCTTCGGTCCAGGATTTGAAAGCTCACCGGTTCCTTGCAACGCACCACAAAAAAAGCGCCGCCCTTGTGTAAACGGTACAGGCGGACAAAATCCATATAACCGCGGTCCATCACGTAGTACGCTCCGAGATAGACGGGAATGTGATCGATCATGGTGAGGTCGGCCACGTGGGCGCCAGTCACGACCGCCCACGCGGGCAAATTTCCCTCTAAAGAGAGCATTAAATGAAGTTTCAGGGCGGCTTGTTTGGTTCTGGCGTAGTAGCCCCAGGGGAACAAATTCAGCGCCAGCGAGATGATTGAGGAATCCAGCGCAAAGACCAGGTGGGGCAAGTCCAGATCCAAGGAGTCGGGCCGGTAGAGACGGCTGGCCCGACGCATGAGCGTTTGGGCCATGCTCTGGAAGAGTCGCCAATCCCGGTGCTTGTTGGCGTAGGCCAGATTGGTCCGGGTGATGCGGCCTCGGAATCCCAAATGGTAAAGCAATTTGGGTTTTGAATTCAGACAGGCCACAATGTCGCGCAGGCTTTCGCGATAGGTCAATTGCCCAAAACACATCGCCAGGAAATGGTCGTATTGCGTGAGGCCGCGCGCAGGCTTGGCGTTGGGAAATTTTTTACACGCGCGGGAAAACTCCGCAGCATACAGATTGCCGGCGATTTGAGAGAAAAGAGTCGGAGGCGGTTGCATCCACCATTATAGGCGGCAGAACCGGGGGCAAATCAAAATTTGTCAAGGCATGTTTTTGATTTTTGAGCGATTTTTTGACGTTGAAGCTGATGTCGATAACAACACGGGCCTTCACAAAGCCCTGAATAATAAGGGCTTTGATGAGGCCATTCCTCAGGTAGCTGGACACCAGTGAGCTGCTGCTCTGCCCTGAACTCTTGGGCGGCGCAGCAGCGCCGCCCTACCGGCGACATGAAGAATTTGTCTTACGCCGGCACATGAGAGCGCGATAAAAATTGAAATCCGCGCCTGGCCGGGTTATTCAAACTGGCCTTAAAGGAAAGCACAGATGAAGCGAGTAGCTGATTATATTTCGGGACCATTTGGCGAACACCGGCGCCAAGCACGTATTTGTCGTGACCGGCGGGCACGCCATGTTTCTCAACGACGCCTTGGGGAAATGCACCCGCCTCCACTACGTCTGCTGCCATCACGAGCAGGCTTGCGCCATGGCGGCGGAATCTTACGCCCGCGCGTCGCACCAGCCGGGGATTGTCAGCGTCACCGCCGGCCCTGGGGCCATCAATACCTTGAACGGTGTCTTCGGCGCTTATACCGATTCGATCCCGATGCTCGTCATCTCCGGCCAGGGCAAGCGCGAGACGCTGGTATCGACTTACAACACGCCGCAATTGCGCCAGCTTGGCGACCAGGAAGTGGACATCATTCGCATGGTCGGCGGGATCACCAAATACGCCGTCTCCGTGCGCGATCCGCTGACCGTTCGCTACCATCTGGAACGCGCCTTGCATCTGGCCGCCACCGGCCGCCCCGGCCCGTGCTGGATCGACATTCCGGTGGACGTGCAATCCACCATGATCGATCCCGCCACCCAACGCGGCTATGACCCGGCGGAAGACCCGCCGCCCGGCGACCCCGTTCTCCTGCGCCGCCAATGCGCGGAGGTTGCGCGACGGCTGGCGGCGGCGGAAAGACCGGCCATTTTGATCGGATCCGGCCTGCATCTCAGCGCGGCCTACAAAGAATTCGAGGCCGTCATCCGGCGCTTGCAGATTCCTGTCACGACCGGGTGGACGACCATAGATGGCATGGATTCCGGCGACCCGCTTTACTGCGGGCGTCCGGGCACGATTGGCGACAGGGCGGGGAATTTCTGCGTGCAAAACTCCGATTTCGTCCTGGTGCTGGGCTGCCGCCTGGCCATCAGGCAGGTCAGCTACAACTGGCAGTCCTTCGCGCGCCATGCCTTCAAGGTGCAGGTGGATATTGACCGCGCCGAACTGGAGAAGCCCGCGCTGGTGCGTCCTGATCTGGGCATTGAGGCGGACCTCAAGGATTTTCTGCGGACCTTGCTGGCGGAGTTGCCGCCTGCGCCCGCGCCCCAACATGCCGCGTGGCTGCAATGGTGCAAAGAGCGCGTGGCAAAATATCCCATCGTTTTGCCCCGGCACCGCGATCCCTCCCGGCCGATCAATCCCTACCATTTTATCGAGGAACTTTTCAAGTTGCTCCGCCCCGACGACGTGGTGGTGTGCGCCAACGCCACCGCCTCGGTTGTCACCTACCAGGCGGCCCGGATTCAGCGCGGCCAAAGAGTCTATGCCAACGCCGGTTCCGCTTCCATGGGCTATGATTTGCCGGCCTCGGTCGGGGCCGCCTTTGCCAAGCCCGGCAGCCGCATCATCTGCCTGGGTGGCGAGGGCAGCATCATGTTGAATCTCCAGGAACTTCAGACCGTGGCGCATCACCAACTGCCGATCAAAATTATCGTTTTGAACAACGACGGCTACCTTTCGATGCGCACCACCCAGACCAGCTTCTTCGACGGCCTTATGGGCGAAGGCCCACAGACCGGCGTCACTTTTCCGGACTTCGTCAAAGTCGGCCAGGCCTTTAACCTGCCTTCGATCCGCTTGGAAAACCCGGTCTTCGTGCCGTCGCTGGAGAAATTTCTGGCCGCCCCCGGCCCCGGTCTGGCCAACGTAATCCTGGACAGGGACCAGATGTTCGAACCCAAGTTAAGCTCCCGCAAGCTGGCCGACGGCCGCATGGTCTCGGCCAAATTGGAAGACATGTCGCCCTTCCTCGACCGGGAGGAATTGAAAACGAACCTGCTCCACAAGGAGGACATTTTATCCTGCCAGGAGTCCTGAGGCCAACGACGCTGATTCTGGATTTGGACGGCACGTTGATTGACTCCAAGCCGGTCATCCTGGATTGTTTTGCCCGGGCCGCGCAAGCCGTCTTTCCAGGCCGGGCCTTTGACGCCGCCGCCGTCCGCCTGGGGCCTCCCCTTCGAGCCATGTTCCAACTCACCTTTCCAGAGGCCGCGCCCAGCGAGTTGGAGTCATTGGTGCGGGTCTTCCGCAGCCACTACGACCATGAAGGCCCAACCCAAACACGAGCCTACGAGGGCGCCATCGAGACCCTGGCGCATTGTCAAAGCCGCGGCATCGCGCTTGATATCGCAACCAACAAGCCCTGGCGCATCTCCACCGCCATTCTGACTCATCTCAAAATGGACGGCTTCTTCCGTTTCATCGTCGGTTCCGACACCGTCCAGCCACCTTTCGCCGGCAAAGGCGAAATGGTGCGCCACCTCTTGCAAGCCGGCCCTCTCCAGCCCGGTCAAACATGGTACCTGGGAGACTCACCCGAAGACGCCGCCGCCGCCGCCCAATGCCGCCTGCCCTTCGTCTGGGCTGCCTACGGCTACGGCCGCCTAGGCCCGGCGGAAATCAAATCAGTTTACAAGACTATCCATTCCCTGTCCGCTCTGCCCAAACTGCTCGCCTGATTTTAATCCGGTTGACATCGACGCGGTTTCTGGCAGGCTATCCCCAAGCCACGGCAAATGCGCCACGCCTTTGTCAAAGCAAAGAGACAGTAAGTTCAAAAAGAAACAGAATATCATGACAACATTACCTACTGATTTGGAACTTCTGGTGCGAAAGGCTTTTAGCGGGCAAAATGCTCAAGACGGATGGGAGCATCTGGCAGTGGTAAAGGCCGTGGGGTCAGTCCTAGAATTATGACAGTTTTCGTTTTGCATACCATGTTCAAGTGTCATTCAAGTCCTAGAACTCATACCTGCATTAACCACAAATCAGGGTCTCCGGGCGAACTCAGCCAGTTTGAGTGGCAAGCCGTTTGCGCCAGTAGCCTGGACACCGCTTCATGTGCATTACGGCGACAATCCAAATGAAACCAGGCGTGTCGATATAGATAACAGCGAAGGGAAAATCACGGCTGAAATGCCTTCGCGCGGAAAGGCCGTGGGGTCAGTCCTAGAATTATGACAGTTTGCGTTTTGCATACCATGTTCAAGTGTCATTCAAGTCCTAGAACTGATACCTGCGTTAACCACAAATCAGGGTCTCCGGGCGAACTCAGCCAGTTTGAGTGGCAAGCCGTTTGCGCCAGTAGCCTGGACACCGCTTCATGTGCATTACGGCGACAATCCAAATGAAACCAGGCGGAAGACCGTGGAGTCGGTCCTAGAATTATGACAGTTTTCATTTTGCATACCATCTCACGTGTCTGATTGCATGAGCATGTTTTTCAATTTCTCCAACTTCCGGCCCGGTCTTTGAGCCGTCCGGCTCACCGCCGGCTTCAAAATCGGAGGTATATTCCACTTGCCGTTATTTTAAATGTCCATCGGAAATAGTTGGAAACTCGGATATGCGAAGGCGGGAACAACCGTAGGGGATTAGCTCAACGTTGGTGGCGTCGGTGCCTGCCTGAAGCGGACTGGCAGGGGTTGGGGCCGCGCTGGCGCCTTCCATGCCCCATTGAGGGAGTTTCCGGGCCTTCATCGTAAGAATCATAGGCACGTCCTGATTCCAAGGCACATAACTCAGTGAACTGGAATTCCAAATCGGTTCCCCCTTCTGGGCAAATGGGTAGGCGCTGATTTTGTTGGTGGTCATGGTGTATTGGGGGTGGTTCCGATCAATATCCAAGGCATAATTCCAATCGGTGGTGGCATCAATGCGCCAGTCCACGCGACCCGTTGGATTTTGGGTTTTGACCGGTCTATCCTCTGCCGTCTGAATCTCTTTGAATGCTTCCCCAATCCTGAGGACGAAATAGAGCGGGCCTCTGGCAATGGATACGGAATTGTTTTGGCGTATCTCGGTGCGCACCGGATAGTGGAAATTGAGGGTGACCGCGTCGCCGTCATTCCATTTACGCTCGATTTTGAGAACCTCTCCCGGCACAGGTTGGCGAGTCCGGGTTTCGCCTGAAACGGACAACTCCGCCTGATCCGCCCAGATGGGGATGCGAAAGGACAACGGGAAAACCGCCGGCTTGCTGCTGTTAACAACAAAACGGATGCCGTCCGAAAACGGATAGTCCGTTTCCTCCTTGATGTCCACGTCCGCGCCTCCTGACACTTTGGCTTTTACTTCACAGGGACCATAGGCCGCGGCCACCAGGCCATTGTCGCCGGTCGCCATCCACATGCCTTCGACATAGCGGGGGAACGCCGAATGCATATTGGCGAGACAGCAGGGAAAATTGGGTGAGAATCCGTAGATGTTGGAATCATCTTTGTTGTCGTGCCAGTTCCGTCTGTCCACCGAAACGCGCACCTGATTGGCCTGCTGGTCGTACTGGTGCGCCCACATATCCGGGGTGCAGGCGCCGGGAAAAGAATTAAACATCAACTGTTCCAGCCGATCAGCAAAGCAGACGTTGCCCAGCGCCTCGAAGTCTTTTTGCAGGGAATAAATAAGCTCGGTAACGTCGCATAACTCAGTCCCCGACGTGGGCTGAAGACCGGCGAGGAACTCGTCGGCATTCCATCTTCCTCCGACCTGGCCGTCGAATTTATCCAGGTTTGCAAGCCCTGTAAAAACACAGGTTTTGTAAGATTCATCATGGGATATCAGGTAAAATAAAACCGGATATTGGATCGCCTGGGTAACATCAAAGCCGTGCCGTCCATGTGAATGTTTGCCCAGTTTCTCTGAATAGCCCGGCTTGGCGGTCGCGTCAGGGAAAGCGACAAAGTAGTCTTTGAAAGAATCCACGTTGTTTTTTGTATAGTGCGCGACCATGTCCGGAATGTCTTTGTCACCGGTTACATTGTAATACCACAAACTGAAACTCAAGATCATGCCAAGGCGTTCATGTTCATGGTCAATCTTGATGTCCGTGGCTGGATGTTGTTGCACCGAGGAAACATAGTCGATAATGCGGCGGCACAATTTGAGGGCGCGTTGATCATGCGTGGCTGCATAGTAATCAGGCAAAACTCTTCCAAGATTCGACCAAGCCTGGACGCTTGGAGTAATACTGGCCAGATCCTGCGCGTCCAAAATGTAATGCATATACAGATCCGCTTTGGTCTTGAGGCGCGGATCATCGAGCAAATAGGCCAGCGGAACCAGTCCTTCCAGCCAGCGCGGCACAAAGCGCGCCCAGCAGGGTTCGGGCGTGACGTTCTTCCCGACGTCTCCTTTCCATGCGGAAGTTTTGGCCACGTCCCAAACCTCGTCCAAGTGGCCGGATAGTCCGTTGGCCGCGACGACCAATTCATCGCGCAGCCATCCTTGCGGTTTAACCGCTCCCAAAGGCAGTTTGACATATTGCGTTTTGAGCAGGGGTTCGCGGTTGTTCGGATAGATAGCGTCCCCACCCGCGGTGGTGGACACAGCCTGGGCGGGCAACAGGATTGGACAGAGAAGCAAGCACGCGACCGGCCAAAACAAGCGGAGGCGAAGTTTCATTTAGAGGATGTCTTTCTTTTCATGCGTTGAAAATGCCCATGCCGCGCCCCACTCTCAAGCCGCAAACGCGGTGTTTTAAGTTTCCAATCTTGGCGTTCTTTTGTGTTCTTTTGGCGCGCCAGGCCAAGCCTGGTTGATCGTGCGAACCGAAAGGTGAGCCATGTAATTGTCTATTAAACATGAAGCGACCTGCACTGCGGCGGTGGCAACACCGGCGTAGAAGCTGCGGGAAGCGCGCGTCGAGCTGTAGCGAAAGCGAACCGAAACGAGCCTCGTTACACTAAAGCGGAGGTGGCCAGTTTGTCAGAGATAATGAAGCCAGCACGTTGGCCCAAGCAATGGACAGAAGCAGGCCAGCGACCTTCCGGGGTCAAAGCGGACAGCGCGAACGCCACGCCGGGCACAGGCTCCTTGACGCATGGCAGAAGTTTGAACGACAATTCCTCCGCGACACGCCATGAGCTTTGACCTGAAAAAGATTCTCGAAAGCAAACGCGCCCTGCGCCGCCATCTGGCTGCACGGCCAGTGGCGGAAAAGTTGCGCCTGCTTGATGCTCTGCGTGAACGGCAACTCGCCATACGCGGACGGGAGGCTCCTTCCAGCGTGCTTCACGAAGAACCCGCGCCCTGCCGGCACAAAGGATGAAGTCTGTATGTCCCGTTCTTGATCCTAAACCCAGCCAAAGATATTTGAAATTTTAGCCACAGATGGACACAGATTAACACAGATGAGAAATCTGAGAGATAATCCGACGGAATTTCAATGGTAAGAATCTAATCCCAATCGTTTACGGAAGAGATTAAGATTAGGATTACGAGGGAAGCACAAAAATGTGGAATGCGCACGAACCTGGCCGCCCAAGAAACTAGGCTTGGCTTTTGTGGCGGGAGTCGGGTAAATTGGGTGGGTTCTCTTACAATGAAAGCTGATATTTTTGAAGATTTGTTCGTGCTGGAGATGGCCAACAACCATCTGGGCAAGCTGGAGCGCGGCTTGGCCATCGTGGACAAGTTCAGCAAGATCATCCGTTTCAACAACGTCCGCGCCGCCATCAAAATTCAGTTGCGTGACGTCAATACTTTGATTCACGCCAAATACCGGCAGCGCGAAGACATTCGCTACATCAAAAAGACGGTGCAGACGGCCCTGCCGCCCGAGAGCTACGTCGCCATGATCACGGCCGTGCGCAAATCCAACGCCATCCCCTGCGCCACGCCCTTTGACGAGACCTCGGTCGATATGTGCGTCAACCTAGGCGTGCAAATCATCAAGCTGGCCAGCTCCGATTTGAACGATTGGTTCCTCATTGAAAAGATCGCCAAAACGCGCAAGCCGGTTATTGCCTCCACCGGCGGCTCCTCGCTCAAGGACATCGACGATCTGGTCACCTTTTTTGAAAACCGCAACATCCCGCTGGCGCTCAATCATTGCGTTTCCCTTTATCCCACCGAGGACGGCGAGTTGGAGTTGAACCAGATCGATTTTTTGCGCGCCCGTTACCCGCACGTGGCCATTGGCTTCTCCTCGCACGAGTATCACAGTTGGGACGCCTCGATGTATCTGGCCTACGCCAAGGGGGCGCGCACTTTCGAACGCCACATCGACATCGAGGACGACGGCGTAAAGGTTTCGCCCTATTGCAGCACGCCGGCGCAAATTGACACCTGGTTCAAGGCTTTCCGCAAAGCCAAGGAAATGTGCGGCGGCGGCTCCCAAACCAAACGGGTCCCGCCCATGGCGGAGATCAAGTATTTGGACGCCTTGGTGCGCGGCGTGTACGCCAGGCGCGATCTTCCCGCAGGCACGGCCCTTAACGAGGACGATGTCTATCTGGCCATTCCCTTGCTCAAAGGCCAGATTTCCTGCCGGGAACTGATGCGGGGCGAGGTGCTGTTGCGGCCGATCAAGCAGGATGCCCCCCTCATCATCGACGACATCGACAGCCCTTATTCTTCTTCCGACGACCTGAAAAAGACCATTTACGCCCGGGGCCTTGATCCTGACACCGGCGAACACCCGGCAGCCAAAGGCTCCAAGGGAATCGACCAATCCAACAAGGCGTAAGAGGTTCGCGGGTTGGATTTTCCCGTTCGCTTTGAAGAAAGGCGCGGCTCCAACCGTCTATAGTTTCGTACTCTAAGAAAAGAACACTCGAATTATGGACACATTGAAAACCAATAGACTTTTTGCGCGTTTTGGCCTGGGCGTCTTTTTCGGCATGTTGGCGGCAGCGCCGCAGGGACGGTGCGCGGAGAATGAGGCCGTGGCCCTGCCTCCGGGCGTGCGGGCCGTCTGGGCCGTGGACAAAGCCGTCCACGAAACCACGCCCACCCGCGAGCGCATCTGCCTCAATGGCCTCTGGCAATGGCAGCCGGCCCTGACGCAGTCGAATCAAGTGCCCAGCGGAAGCTGGGGTTGGTTCAAAGTCCCCGGCCCCTGGCCGGCCAGCGCCGGCGCCACGAATTGCCAGACCGTTTTCGCCCATCCGGACTGGAAGAACCAGAGCCTCAGCGGCCTTTCCTCCGCCTGGTACCAACGCCAGATCACCATTCCCGCGGACTGGGCCAATCGCCGCATCGCGGTCAGCGCGGATTATGTGGACTCGATTGCCGTGATTTATGTGGACGGCCAGCGCGCGGGCGAAATCCGCTGGCTCAGCGGCGAGCTTGACATTACGTCGCTCTGCCGGCCCGGGGCCACCCACGTTTTGAGCGTGCTCGTCAGGGCCGTGCCGTTAAGCGCCATGTCGCTCTCATCCGGCGACACGTTCGGCACCCGGCAGGTCAGAAGCCGCGTCGGTCTCAAAGGGTTGTGCGGAGATGTCTATTTGGTCGGCGCCCCCGCCGCGGCGCGCCTGAGCGACGTGAAAGTGAGCACCTCGGTGCGCAAATGGGAGATCACGTTCGAGACCGCGCCGCAAGGCCTGGCGGCGGACGCTTCCTATGCTTTCCGCGCCCAGGTCAGCGATCACGGCCAAAGCGTGCAAGAGTTCACCAGCAAGGCCTTCAAGGCATCCGACCTCAAGGATGGCCGCATCGCCTTCACCAAGAATTGGAAGCCCGCAAAACTTTGGGATACCGACACGCCGCAGAACATGTATGAAGTCCGACTCTCGCTGCTGGATGGCGCGGGCAAGGTCCTGGATACCGCCCTGCCCGAACGCTTCGGGTTTCGCGAGCTTTGGATCGAGGGCCGGGACTTTTACCTGAACGGCACGCGTATTTTCCTCTCAGCCGTCCCTTTTGACAACGCGCAGATTAACGCCGCTTGGGCGAGCTACGATTATGCCAGGGAAACCATGGAGCGAATCAAAGGCTTTGGCGTCAACTTCGTCTATACCCACAACTACGGCTGCACGCCGGGCCAGCATCTGGGTTTCACGGAGATCCTCAGGGCGGCGGATGACGTGGGCATGCTCGTCTCGTTCTCACAGCCGCACTTCAGCCAATATCAATGGGGCACGCCTGAGGTTAACGCGACCAACGGCTACGCCCGCCATGCCGAATACTATGTGCGCGCGGCACAGAATCATCCGTCGGTGGTGTTTTACTCGACGAGCCACAACTCGGCGGGGGCGCAGGAGCAGATGAATCCGGATATGATTGACGGCATCCAGGACATCCGCGATGTCGGGTCAAGGAACAATTCCAAAAAGGCGATGCAGGCGGAGCCGATTATCCGACGGCTGGACCCAAGCCGCATTGTCTATCACCACTCCGCCGCCAACCTGGGCGAGGTCTACACCGCCAATTTCTACGCCAATCTCGCCCCCATGCAAGAGCAGGCCGATTGGTTTGAACATTGGGCCACCAAAGGCGTCAAGCCGGTTTTCCTGTGCGAATACGGCGTGCCGTTGACCTGGGATTGGGGCATGTACCGGGGATGGTACAAGGGCGTCAGGACCTACGGTTCCGCGGCGGTGCCTTGGGACCTCTCCACCGCGGAGTGGAATTCGGCATTTTTCGGCGACCAGGGTTACAAGCTGACTGACCTGGAGAAGGAAGCCATCCGCTGGGAGGCCGGGCGCTTTAAGGACGGCGATCTTTGGCAACGCTTTGATTATCCCCACAGTGCTCTTTCGGCCAACACCATTGAACAACGAAACCAGGTCCTGGGCATGTATTTGACCGAGAGCCTGCGCGCCTTCCGCACTTGGGGAGTCTCCGCGTTCTGCCCTTGGGAACACGGCGGTTTCTGGAAGCTGCGTGACGGCGCCAAGCGCGAACGCAAAGCTTTCAAAGTGGATTGGGACTCCTTGCAGCGGCCCGGCTTCAGCCCGGACTACCTTGATGGCCGGCAAGGGTCGATCGATTCGTCCTTCGAGCGTTCGGACTGGGTCCCCACCGCCGCCGGACAGGCCGTGCTGCGAAACAACATGCCGTTGCTGGCTTACATTGGCGGCAAACCCTCGGCCTTCACCAGCAAGGATCACAATTTCTACGCGGGTGACACCTTCGAGAAGCAACTCATTGTCATCAATGACTCCCGGCGGACGGTCAAGGGCGATTGCTCTTGGTCGCTGGCTCTGCCCAAACCGGTCTCAGCCGAAAAAGGAGTCAGTGTCCAGGCCGGCCAGCAGGCGCGCTTGCCACTGAGCTTCACCCTGCCCGCTCAGACCCCGCCCGGCCGCTACGAACTGAGCGCGACGGTCAAATTCAGCAACGGTGAGACGCAGACGGACACCTTCGCCATTGATGTCCTGCCGCGGCCTGACGCTGTTCAGGCAGGCTCCAAAATCGCGCTCTTTGACCCCAAGGGCGAAAGCGCCAAGCTGCTGCACGCTTTGGGCGTCCAGTGCGCGCCGGTCGATGCCAACTCCGATTTGTCGGCTTATGACACGCTCATCGTGGGCAAGGCGGCCCTGGACATGAACAGCCCGGCGCCGGACATCACGAGGGTGCGCGACGGTCTGAAGGTGGTCATGTTCGAGCAGACTTCGCCGGTGCTGGAGCAACGCTTCGGCTTTCGCGTCGAGGAGCAGGGTTTGCGATGGGTCTTCAAACGGGTGTCTGATCATCCGCTGCTTAACGGGATTGTGGACGACAACCTGCGCAACTGGCGCGGCAAAGCCACCCTTCTGTCACCCAGCCTGAAGTACGTGTCCGGTCCGCGCGGCGTGCCGGAGGTGCAATGGTGCGACATCCCAGTCAAACGGGCGTGGCGCGCCGGCAGTCGCGGCAACGTCGCCTCGGTCATCATCGAGAAGCCGGCTCGCGGCGATTTCATGCCGATTCTGGATGGGGGCTACAGTCTCCAATTCAGCTCGTTAATGGAGTATCGCGAAGGCAAGGGCATGGTGTTGTTTTGCCAGATGGACGTGACCGGCCGCACCGAGAGCGATCCGACGGCGGAGCGATTGACGCGCAACATCCTGGAGTATGTCAGCGCCTGGAAAGCGGCTCCGAGCCGGGAGGTCCTTTATGTTGGCAATCCGGCCGGGAAGAAGCACCTGGAACTGAGCGGCATCACCCCCGGCGCGTACCAGGGAGGAAAGCTCTCCACCGGCAGTATTCTGGTGGTCGGTTCGGGTGGCGGGAAGGAACTGGCCAGTCACAACACGGACATCGCCGACTTTGTCAAAGCGGGCGGGCGCGTGCTGGCCGTCGGATTGGACGAGCAGGAGGCGAATGCCTTTCTGCCGTTGAAGGTGAGCACGATAAATGCCGAGCATCTCTCCACTTTCTTCGACTCGTTCGGCAAGGATTCCCTGCTGGCGGGAGTAAGTCCGGCGGACGTGCATAACCGTGCGCCGCGAACCATGCCCCTGGTCTCGGGAGGTGCGACGGTCTTTGGCGATGGAGTCTTGGCCAAGGCCCAGAGCGCCAACGTCATTTTCTGCCAATTCGCCCCCTATGACGTTTACAACGAACAAAGCGCCCTCAGCAAAGACGAGTTTAATGTGCGGAAGACCTATCGGCGCAGCTCGTTCATGATGACGCGATTGCTGGCCAACCTGGGTGGCACAGGCTCGACCCCCATCCTGGAACGTTTCCACAAACCAGTGGCAAAGGGCAAACTGGAAGCGCGCTGGAGCGACGGCCTTTACCTGGACGCGCCCATGGAATGGGACGATCCCTACCGCTTCTTCTGTTGGTAAGCCGTTCGGGCTGTCATTTCATAAAGGAGGAGGTCGTCCTGCATGGTTTCCAGGACGATTTCCAAAGCGCGTAGTTCCTCCAAGGTTTCGCGGTCGAGCCGGGCCTGGAACTTTGGCGGCATGGGGCGGTGTTGCGACAGCTCGGCCATGATGACGAGGTTGAAGCAGCGGAGCATGGCCCTTTCCAGGAGAAGCTCTTTTTCGTGATGGGTCATGTGCGCGCTTTCGTTCGGGTTTCGCGGTCAAGAATCGTCATCAATTGTTCCAACCGGCCCACCTGTTCCCGCGCCAGGGAACCGGCGCCGTTGACCAGCCAGGGTTCCATGTTCTCGCCGCAGGCTTCCAGCAAACCCGTCAGCACCAGCAACTTATAATGGCATCCGGCCAAATCGCTCATGGCTTCGAGCGCCTTGCGGGAGAGAGCGCCGGCATGGAGTTGCATTCGTTTCTTTCGCCGCCCCTGCTTTTTCATATTGGTACACCTTTCGCGGTTCGCGCCACTCTGGCCACCGCCACCAACGAAAAGGGGCGTGACTACTCACGTCCCACATCAGGCACTGGTATGCCCACAAGAGAACGCTTTCAGCACGCCCGAGTGCGGGCGTGCTTCAAGTGCCGTCCCTTGTTGAAATTACCAGTTTCGATGTGGACAGCGGCTGAAGCTAACGCAAATTATTTTTCAGTTTAGTTTACATTTGTTCTTTCGGACGAAGGCAAAACTGAACCAGGAATGGTCCGAAGGCAAGAATAATGGCGGCAGAACCGCAATGCCCATCTGGCTCTTGTTAATGAATGTCTGAAAGGCCCTTCAAAACCACCCGGCAGCCAGCCACATTGGCGAAAAGGACACACCCGAGAATGACGCACAAAATAGCGTAGCTTATCCAACGGCGGACGAAAATAAATCGAATGAGCAGGATGATATAAACTGCCAGCGGCAGCAATATAATGCCAAGCGCGATGCCTGTCGGAGTCTTTACACCCAAATAAGGCCTTAGCCAGTCCATGAGGAGAACTGAAAGGGTGATGCAGAAGGCACACAGCAGTTGCAGGGCGTTCGACCACGTTCTCCCGGTTGCCCACAGCATGGGAAGAAACGGAATTAAGGTTACAAAAAACATTCCAAAAAATGTGAGTACTCCCAAAAAGATGGGAACCTGTCTTGGCTTTTTTGGCCAGCCCAGAATGAACCCCGATAACGTGGACAGCAGGACACTTATCCATCGAGGCCGCGTCTTTTTCTGCCCATGATTTTCGTTCATGGGGCCGATACCTGTTCAAACGATTTCAAGCCTTTGAGCAGGTTTTGTTTGGGGTCAAATTCAATGTTTCGATCATTGGGCGTCGGATTCAAGTAATAGCGAAACTGCATGAAGTCGCCGTAAATCTTTCCGTAAAGGGCACTTTTGACGCGGCCATCCGGATTCAAAATAGTGTGAATCCGAAGGAAGTAATTCCGATTTGGGTCTTGGTTGGTTTCGGGTAGCTGGCCTGGTTTCCGGTTGTCGGTTTGCACCCATTGAGGTTGGTAACCCTCTGGAGGTGCTTCGTGTGGCGAGCGCAGGTCGCTTCCTTTTTCCGCGTCCGGCACATAGAATTCCTGAATGCCATCACCGGTGTTTGGAAAACTTACGACCAATTTGTAGTCGGAATCAAATTCCGTTCGTTTATCTAATTGGCCTGTAAAAATGATGTCCGTATCGGTGCCCTTGCCGAAGGGAGCCACAAAATCCCCAACCGAGAAATCAAAACCAACTGGCTTGTCAAAGGCGGGCATTCCCAAATTCACTCGCTTGGCACACATGGGTATGGGACGATTGATTTTTTTGAGCGTCAAGGTCATGTGCGGGTCCCACTTTTCTGGATCATTGTCCCTAAACTTCGCAAATTCGTGTGTTAGGCCAGAACCGTAATAACCGTCTTTCCGCGCTTCGGAAATGATCTCAATCGAACCCGAACGTTGAGAGGCGGCGAAGACACCGTTGCTATCCGTTAATCCCGCCTTGTTTGTCATCGCGATCGTCTCTCCCACGGAAGTGGAAGGAATATAGTACCATATCTTGGCGGTCACACCGGAAATGGGCGCTCCTGATTCCTCAACGACACGCATCGTGACGTTCCATGTCGGCAATTCAAAAGCGACTGCTTGTCGTGGCGATGAAGCCAAGACAAGCACGCTAATAACACTACAGGCAAACGTTTTCATAATCACTTGAGATTTCCTAAGCTAGAGATTTGCGTGAACAGATTAACGGTATATGTATATGACATGACCTTGCAATCTGAGTGGTACCATTTTCGTGCTTCTAGACCTGTGGACGGTCGCGAAGAAGGCCAGCCGTTCTGAAGCGTCATCATGTCGGTATTCCTGTCTGGCTGTCCTTGCGGGGCAAGAGCCGCGACATGATTTGCTCCCACCGGAAATGAAAGCGCGGGGATGGCATCGGCTAACATTCGATTGTTGAACTGATAAGCGTACACGTTTCCCAAGCTGCCTTCCACTGCGTAATCGTTGGCAAAATCGGCGGAGCCAAAGTCAAAAAAGGCGTTGGTTTTCAGTTGGGCTGGCGAGAGCGCGTTGGCTTGTGCAACGGTCAAGGAACTGTAATTGGTATTGAATTTCCAGCCGCCATGATCGCTGCCGAGAAAGGCGTTGTTCGCGGCGATGCCTTTAGATTTTTCCTGCCATACCCAGGTGTAGCTGCCGGGCGGTGAATGGCTGTAGTAATAATCTGCAATTATTTGTTCGACGCTGCTGAGAATATTTGTCGGCGGATCGTATTCCCACGAGCGCAAAACTTCTTCCCCGCTAGAGTAGAAGTTATAGACCTGAGCGCCGTGGAATTGGGCAAGTCTTCCCGTCCATGTGAGTTTGCCGCGATAATCCGTATTGGTAAATAGATTGTGCCAGTAGGCCGAGTACAAAGAGTTGGAATAGTTCAGCCAGCGCGAATCAATCATGGCGGTGTTGGGAAAAGCAGCGCTGTCAATGGCCTCCATTGCAACCGCCGCATCGACCATGAAAAAGCTCTGAATGTTCGCGCTGTAATCGTTAATGGCGCTCAAGACAAGCATGTTTCCGAGGCTGTGAGCGGCCACGATATTGGGGCCGTTCAGACTGTCAACGAACGCGGCGAGGTATGGAGCAGTTAGGAATGCGTTTGCAACGTTGGTCTGCAAGTTCGGTGAGACGCCAGTGGGCAAGCTAACGGTTCCAATCGGCGTTGGAAGAGTTCCTTGAGACTCGTACCCTCTCCAGGTAACTCCATAAAACCGCGCATGTGAGCCAGACCAGTACATTCGCTTAAACATTTCCGATTCCCAACCTCGCGCCTGATTGGGACTCACGTTGTAGCCGTGGACAAAAAGGAAATTAGTTCCGTTATCGTCCGGTGCGTTCGTTACATCAGAGGGGGTGAGGCGGTTGGGCGGGCCGTCGATCTGGCTCAGTACCGCAGGCGTCAGGTTTATGTGCCGGAACATTTGTTCCACGCCGGTAATATCGAGCGGAAGCTGGGCTTCGGCAAAGATATATCCGTTTGACATTACGTCCAATACTAGCGGAGCCGTGGAGTTGGTCCTGGCTTCCACGAGGATAATCCCTCCACCGCCAATGATAGAGTTGAAGTAGTCGTACCCAAGCACCACTCCATTGGATGTGATCTGCGTGACCGACCTATTCGCATAAAGAGCGTTGGGGTCGGTGAGGTACGCGATGGGATTGGTGGCGTCAAGGGTGGTAATAAAGTAGTTTAGCGCTCCATCGGCCTGGGATAAGCGATATGTGAAATCCAGGTAGCCCAGGTTGGTCGCCTCCAACATCGCTTTGATATCCACATAAACCGGGAAGAAATCCACAAGGTCCCGACTGCCATTGACTTGCTTAGTAAGGCCGTTGTTGGTCATTCCGTGCAGTGCGTTATAGTTCGGAATGTCATCTCCGCCTGTATCCCCGGAATCATTGTCGTCGTTGACCCAAAACCGAAAGGGCCGCGCCGGAGTGCAGAAATCCGGCCCGGAAAAGCGGGTGTCCATGACGCCATCGTGGTTGCGGTCCACGTAGAGGCCGATTACCGGCACTTGAAGGACGCCGTAAGTGCCGTCGAGGTTGGTCTTGGTGGTGAGCACCGCCATGCCAGGGTCGGTCGGGAAAAACTCGCCGTATTCGGAGAGGACGCCAAGCTGATTGGTGGTGTTGCCGTTGATGAAGTTCCATGAATAGGAATTGTCGAAATACTGTTCCAGGAATCCGGGCGTGTTGGTGCTGCCGTTCACGCTTTGCTCGGCCCAGGCCCCGATCAGCAATGGCACTCCCGGCGTTGCGATAATGGGCGCGGCTGTGCCCGTCGCCGGCGTAAAACCGGGGTCGCCCGGCAAATAGTCGCGATTATCCATGCCAAAATAATATCCGACCGTGTGAAGCTGCGGCGCTCCCACTTGCGGGTAGTAAAAGCAGTCGTAGCCATTCGAGGCACCCACGTCCACAAGTGTCTGGCCCGCGTTGTAGGTCTGAGAATAAAGTGTCACGCCATCGGAATAATACTCCGTTAACGACTGATAGGGCAGTCCGAAAATATTGGATTGGCCTCCGGCCAGGGTTAACCCCCAGGAATCGTTGTAGGAGGCGCCGATATTGCCGTAATCCGGCCAAGTGGAAAAGATCGATTGCGCATTGGTGGACAGGAGGGGGGATGGCGGGTTGGTGGAACCGCTGGCGGCATAGGCGTAAACCGGGAAGGCGTAGGGCACTTCATTGGGAATTTGCACGTAGTATGACGATTCGTAAGGGGTGGCTGGCGGCGGGGGCATGGGGCCTCCGCCCGCGTAGAAAACTCCTGATGCCAGGGAGCCGTCGGAATTCAAATCACCGCTGGAGTGAGCGATCAAATTGCGGTAGAAATAATTGTCCTCAAAAGGCTTGAACTCGTTGACCAAAGCCACGCTGCCGCCATTCCTCACGTGAAAGTTGGCCCAAGCGTAATTGTTGAGGAAGAAAACATCCGAGCTGCCGCTGACGGGAAATATGCTCGGGCGTGGGTCGGGATAGATCGCTTCCACGGAAAATTGCAGCGCATTGAGTTGGTCAGCCGATTCCAGTTGGAAAATCAGGTTTTGCCGCAACTGGGCGGTGCCGTCCAAGAATGGCAAAGCGTTACCCCAATAACCACCGATTTCATTGAAAACCGAAGAAAGCTCGTAGTTGTACCAATCGGCGCTTTGTGGCACGTATTGGAAAAAGCCCGTGGTGACGGGCGTGGCCGGGCCGAAGGTTCCGTTGGCGCCCATCGTGACGCAGGTTAGATTTAGGCTATTATAGTTTGGAAGGAACGATTGAGGGACCGGACACATTCCATTGACGAAGCTGTTGGCGGGAAAATCGTGATAAGAGGCGGTGGCCGTCGAGTTGAAATTGGTCATCGGCTGCGAATAAATGTCGAACAGGATGTTGGGGTATTCCGAGAAGGCCGGCTGGAGGAAAATTCGCAGATTGGTGACGGTATTGGGAAGGTTGGGCGCAGCAAGATAATATTGCCCTTTTGGCCCCCGCAGAAGCGCCACGCTAACCGCCATGCTGGCAGTAGTGGGAAATTGAGGGATGGAAACCGACGAGTATTGCGTCCCCGACGGACTCGAATACTGGGCCACGACCTGATAGGATGGGAGCGTGGCCGCGCTGGGCGAGACGAAAACGCTGTCATCCTCGTATGACGTTTGATTGTTGGGCAAGGTGCCGGTGATGTCGGAGCCGATGCGCCGCACAACATAGCCTGTGACTAAACCTAAAGCTGGCTCCCATGAAATCAGGACATGACCGTTCGGCAACGCAGCAATCGTGACAAGCAGAGGCGGCGGCGTGTAAAAACTATTGATATTCATCCCATTCTGGAATTTTTGCAGGTCTGTCCAACCATCTCCCGCCGGGTTGGCGTAGGCGTCGCTCACTCCATTAGTGCCGCTGGCAAGGCTGCCGGGGTTCAGCCCGTTTTGCAGCTTCCACCAATCGGGCAGACCGCTCTCCGTCGTGTCCTGGCTGTAATTGATCGCGCGGAAGAAGAGCGTCGTCTGGCCCGACATGGAAAAGGTAAGGGGCGTCCAATTCTGGCCGTCGGCCCCGGCGAAGACTTGCCGCGGTGTCCAGTTGGCGTCTGTCAAGGAGGCCTTGGTCTGGAGTTGGTAGGAGGCCGTGTTGGTGGTGTCGTAGAGGATAAAAGTGACGGCGTTGGAATCGGAATTGTAGGCGTTGGTGCCGCGCGGCAAGGCTTCCAGCCAGAATTGACTGTCGATGTAGCTGGGAGATTCGTTGGTGAGCAGGGGGCTAAATCCACGATCCATGCCGTTGTCCGAATGGAACGCGGCTTGCGCCCCGGCCCAGGTGTCGTAGTCGTTGCTGTCCCAGGCCCAGCCCGAGGTGAAATAGTTCGTGCCGCAGCAGACCACGGCGTTGGTCGTGTCAAATTCGAGGTAGAGGAATATCCCCCTGAACTGCTCGTATCCCGCGCTGTCGGAGCCTATGAAAAAACCGTTGGTCCAGGTGTTGGTGGCGGGCACGATGGTCACCGGCCCGCCCGAGGCCGCGAATTGGCCGTCCAGATAGAGCGCGGAGTTGGTGGAGTAGGTTACCGCGACCTCATGGTAAGAGTTGGAGGACCATGAGATGGGGGCGCTGACATAGATGTTGGCGACCGAATTGCTGAGGCCGGCGAAATAAATGTTCGTGCCGCCGGCATCGACGTAAACCGCCCAAAGTCCTTGGGGAGAGCCGGGTGACCCATCGCCGGCGGCCAAGAGGAAACCCTCTTCACCCGGCCCCTGGCCGTTTTGGTTGGTATCGGCGGAGGCCCAATCCGGGACGATGCTGGCGAAAAGCGCCCCGCCCGCCAAATCGATGTTTGCACGGCCATTGGCCTCGGTAACGGGGTAATTCAGGAACGACGGTTCGAGATTGGTGGTGTCGAGCATGAGGGCGTTGCCCCAACAATCCTGCACGATGAGCGCATTCGTCTGCTTGAGCGGCGCATAGCCGAAGTCCGAATCGAGGTTGGTCTCAAGGAACGAATAGCTGTCAAGCCAGATCATGGGCGGCATCGGCGGGCCGGATTGGGCCAAGCCGGAGGCTGCCGGGAAGAGCGCCGCCAGGATGACGGCCAGGGGGAGCAGGCGTCGGGGAATATTCATGGTTGCTTTTCGGTTTATGAAATGTTCTCGCGCGCATTAGCGCATGACAAGAAAAAGATGTCAAGGGACAAATTTCCCATATATGGGAAGGCCGCCACGGCAGACTGCGGACATGGCGGCATCCATGCAAAAACAGCTTGCTCAGTTCCTGCGGAAAAGGCGCGGGACCATGAGCTATCCTGCCTTTGCCCGCAAAATGGGGGTTTCCTCATCGTCGCTTCACCGGATGGAAATGGGGGAGCAAAACGTCACTTTGAAAACCCTGGAATTTCTCTTGAAACGGCTTAAATGCCGCGTGACGGATGTGTTTGGCGAGCCGGGCCAATCCGGCAGGCCGCAGAGCCACCAATATTGGGCGCGTTGACCCCAGGCGGGGAATGGTTTCCGGGCAACGGCAGCACCCGGAATCTTTTTGTCACTTTTGCTTGCCAAAGCACGGGGCCAGGGGTTATAGTGTGGCTCGAACGCGGTCGGTAACGTCGAAACAATCAGGTTGTACGATTATGTATTTCGGAGCCGATTATCATCCGGAGCATTGGGTTCACCCCTATGCTGGCACTGTCGAAGACACGGAAGCTCGCTGGAAAGAAGACATTGAATTGATGGTCGCCGCCGGAATGAACACCGTGCGGATGGGGGAGTTTGCCTGGGGCCTGTGCGAACCGCGGGAGGGTGTGTTCGACTTTGCCTGGCTCAAGCGGATCATGGATCTGTTTGGCGACGAAGACATAAAAGTCGTTTTGGCCACGCCCACCGCCGCCCCGCCCATTTGGCTGACCACCCAGCACCCGGAAATTCTGCCGACCGATGAAAGAGGGCTGCCCTTGTGCGAAGGCACCCGGCACGCTTGCTGCCTCAACAGCGATGTTTACTGGGATTATAGCAAAAAAATCGTTCGCGCCATGGCGCAGGCCCTGGGCCAACATCCCCAGTTAATCGCCTGGCAGATTGACAATAACGTCGGCGACCACTCCATGCAGCCGTCGTTCAACGAGGAGACACGCCGGGATTGGCACATGTGGCTGCAGGCCAAGTACGAAACGATCCAACGCCTCAATGACATGATGGGCGCCCGCTTCTGGGGCCAGACGGTTGGCGACTGGTCGCAAGTGCCCATGCCGCGGGTGGCGCCCGCCCCGCATAATCCGGCTTTGGTCTTGGATTGGCGCCGTTTTTGCAGCGACACCATCGTGGCCTTTGTGCGGATGCAGGCGGATTTGCTGCACGAAATCTCGCCCCGCACGCCCGTCACGACCAACATGCGCGCCTTCGGACAGCAAGTCGATTTGTTCGACGTGGCCGATGTGTTGGACTTCGCCTCGCTCAACAGCAACGCCACCATCAAATCGAAGTCGTCCGAAAACGCCTGCGAAGCCGATTATCTGCGTTCCATCAAAAAGGACAACATTCGGACACCCTCCGGCCAGAGCGGCTTTTGGGTCATCGAGCAGAAAGCCGGGCACGTCAATTGGCAGGACGTCAATTCTCTGGTGCGGCCGGGGGTGGTGCGATTGTTTACTTACCAGACCATTTCGCGCGGGGCCAACGCCGTGCTCTACTTCTTCTGGCGCCAGCCGCGCATCGGGCAGGAGAAATTTTACGGAGGAGTCTTGACCCACAGCGGGCGCGGCGACAACCGCATTTACAGGGAAGTCAGCCAGATCGGGCAGGAGATCAAGCGCCTGGCGCCAGCCCTGGAAGGCACGACCGTCAGCGGGGAGTGCTGCATCCTTTACACGCACGACAATGACTGGACGCTGGCCTTGCCGCGGCAGCCTAACAAGTTTTTCTCGTTGCGCGAACACGTCCAACTCTTTTACACCGCCCTGCACGACCGCAACCTCACGGTGGATTTCGCCCGGCCGCTCGACAATTTGTCCAAGTACAAATTGGTCATTGCGCCCTCCCTGAGCCTGCTTTCGGGCGCGGAGACTGACGCCTTGAAGCTTTACGTGCAGAACGGCGGCACCCTGGTCGCCACTTGCAACACGGGCCTGGTCGATGAACACCATATCGCCGCCGACACGGGGTTTCCGCATGACCTGACCGACTTGTTCGGCCTGGAAGTGACGGAATTCGATCCCTTGCCGCCTGAGGAAGAAAACCATCTCTCCTTCAAGGGGGCCTTTACAACCAGCCATCTGCACACGGCGCGGCTGTGGTGCGACTTGATCGAGCCTCGCGGCTGCCAGATTCTGGCAACCTTCAGCAAGGACTTTTACGCGGGGCGTCCGGCCATGACCATGCATACTTTTGGGCTGGGCCGGGCCATCTACTTCGGGACGGTTTCGCAACAAGGCTTTTATTACGACCTGGTCGCCTGGTTGCGGAACCTCTGCCAGTTGCAAATGCTGCTCAAAGTGCCCGATTCAGTGGAGATCAGCATGCGGCAAAAGGAAGGCACCAAAATTTTCTTTCTCCTCAATCACCAGAACACCCCGGTGCGCATCACCTTCTACAAGCCGATGCATGATTTCCTGACCGAGCGCACTTTCAGCGGCAATTACGACATCCCGCCCCATGGCGTGCTGGTCCTGGACGAGCAGATCGTCGAAAAGCCCGTCCCCGAAGGCGAAGACACGGCCGTTTTGGCGCAGAAAGAGTCGTAAGTCTTGTCGCTTTTTTTCAGGATCTGGTATAGTTCAGATTGTGAGTACAAAAGCCCAGGATGTGCTGCAAAAGATTCGAGCGTTGCCCATGTCCGATCAACGCGCGGTGTGGCTGGAGTTGGGACAGAGCTTTGGGCAAAATCCTGCTCTTGCTCCGGGGGAGCTTTACGGCGAGCCTTTGACAGACCATGACATTGAGCAGAGCGCTCGTGTCACGTTTCAGATGCTCGACGAGGAGGAGAAGCGCGCCCAATCGCGGTGAGGTCTGGTTGGTGACCTCGGCATGGTGGAAAAAGTCCGGCCCGCGTTGGTTTTAAGCGGCCCTTGTCAGACAAATGACCGCGCCGTCATCACAGTGATCCCCCATGCGACAACGCTGCGCGGTTCCCGCTTCGGGATCAACGTCCCTTTGCCGTTCCTCAAGCCAGGCGCTTTCCTCGTGCAGAGTCCGGCCACGGTGCCGGGCGTTCGCCCCTTGAAACTTCCTGGACGGATGACCCAACCGCAGATATGCAGCATTGAAGACGGGCTTCTCGAATGGCTAAGAATTGCCCGGCATGGATAATCGCCAGCCGGCTTGGTTTTGCCAGTCAGGAAGGGCCACAAGCGAAACGGCGGGGCTACAATACTTAGGGTATCCCTCAAGGTTGCTCCCCAACTAATGGTGTTTTTGCCCTAAAAAAACCTTCATTTAAAGGTTGTTTCCAAATCCGTTTTCCTTTACATTTTATCTGGTCGCACGAGGCAGGCAAAACCCCGCCCGAGGGCGCCTCTTTTAAGAGCAAAAATGGACGAAAAACACAGTCAGAATCCGAGCACGGCGCCGGACGCGGCGGGCAAATATGATGCCTCCAAAATCGATAAATTGGAGGGATTGGAAGCCGTGCGCAAGCGACCGGGCATGTACATCGGAGACCCCGATGAACGCGGCTTGCACCATGCCGTCTTCGAGGTGCTGGACAATTCCATCGACGAACATCTGGCCGGCTTTTGCAACGTCATCAACGTCACCATTCATGTCGATGGCTCCGTTTCCATCCGCGACGACGGCCGCGGCATTCCGGTGGATATGCATCCGAAATGGAAGATGCCGGCCGTGGAATTGGTGCTGACCAATTTGCACGCCGGCGGCAAATTCGGCCAGGGCGCCTACAAGTATTCGGGCGGCCTGCACGGCGTCGGCGCCAAATGCGTCAACGCCCTTTCCGATTGGTTCAAGGTCGAGGTTTCGCGCGACAACCAGGTCTATTACATGGCCTTCGAGCGCGGCGTGACCAAACAGAAGCTGGAAGTCATCGGCAAATCCAAGCACACCGGCACGCTCATCACCTTCAAACCGGACCCGACCATTTTCACCATTACCACCGAATTCAAGTTCGACATCCTGGCCAACCGCCTGCGCGAACTGGCCTTCCTGAATCCCGGCGTCGAAATCACGCTGGCCGACGAACGGGTGGAGAATAAAACCGAGCGGTTTCTTTACCGCGAAGGCATCGAGGAATTCGTCCGCCAATTGGGCCGGAACAAGGAAGTCCTGCATGCCCAAGCCCATCGTCCTCGCGCGGCAGAAGGACGAAGTGCTGGTCGATTGCGTCCTGCAATACAACGACAGTTATACCGATCAAATCCTCTGCTTCGCCAATTCCATTCCCAACCCCGACGGCGGCACGCATCTGACCGGCTTTCGCTCGGCCCTGACGCGCGCCATCAACCAATACTCGCGCGCCAATAATCTGCTCAAGGAGAAGGACCCGGCCATTTCCGGCGATGACGTGCGCGAAGGCTTGGTCTGCGTCCTGAGCGTCAAGCTGCCCAACCCCCGTTTCGAATCGCAAACCAAGGTCAAACTCGTCAACACGGAAATCGACGGCATTGTGGCCTCCGTGGTTTATGAAGGGCTGATGAGTTTCCTGGACGCCAATCCCTCGGTGGCTCGAAAAGTGGTTGACAAGAGTCTGATGGCGGCCCGGGCGCGCGAGGCCGCCCGCAAGGCCCGCGAGACGGTGCGCAAGAGCGCCCTCACCGGCGGCGGTTTGCCCGGCAAACTGGCCGATTGCTCCGACCGCGACCCCGCCAACACCGAACTTTACATCGTCGAGGGCGATTCCGCCGGCGGCTCGGCCAAACAGGGGCGCGACCGGAAATTCCAGGCCATTCTGCCCATCCGCGGCAAACTCATCAACGTGGAGAAGGCGCGCCTGGACAAGGTGCTGCAAAACACCGAAATCCGCACCATGATCACCGCCATCGGCACCGGCATCGGCGACGGCGAAGGCGAGGGGGCGTTCGATCTGGAGAAACTGCGCTACCACAAAATCATCATCATGACCGACGCCGACGTGGACGGCTCGCACATCCGCACGTTATTGTTGACATTTTTTTACCGGCAGATGCCGCAATTGGTCAAACAGGGCTTTGTCTATATCGCCCAGCCGCCCCTCTACCAGATTGCGCGCAAAAAGCGGGTCGAATACGTCGATGACGACGCGCCAGATGAACAAAATCCTCATCCAGCTTGGCACGGAGGACGTGCGGTTGCGCGACCTGGCCACCGGGCGAGGAGATGTCGGAAAAGCAACTGGCCGAAATCCTGGAATTGCTCGAATCGCTGGACAAATACGTGCAGGCCCTGCGCCGGCATGGCGGCGATTTCGGCGATTACATCGAGTGCCGTCACGGCGCCACGCACGAGTTGCCGCAGCACCTGGTCAAGGTCCGCGATGGCAATGACGAAACGGTCCATTACTTTCACACCGAGGAGGAGTTGAGCGTTTTTGGCGCGGCCAATGCCGACTTGAAACTCTTCGGCGAAGAATCCGACAACGGCTTGAACGACAAAGGCGAAAAGACGGCCCGCAACGGCAACGGCAACGGCAACACCCGCCGCGCCCGGCACGTCGAGCTGCACGAGAGCAAGGCGGTCATGGACTTGCTGGCCCAGCTCGAGCAACGAAGGGCCTGAACGTCGAACATTATTCCGCCCAGGACCAGCCCCTGTTTGAATTGGTCGAGGGCGAAGGCGAGCGCGCCACCGTCAAGCCCCTCTTTTCCATCGCTGAAATCCTGGCCGGCGTCAAGGAAGCCGGCAAACGCGGCATCCAGATCAAGCGCTTCAAGGGCTTGGGCGAAATGAACGCCAAGGAATTGTTTGAAACCACGATGAATCCGGAAAAGCGCAAACTCTTGCGCATCGACATGACCAACGTCGTCGAAGCCGAGGAGATGTTCACCAAACTGATGGGCGACGAGGTCGAGCCGCGCCGTCAATTCATCGAAGATAACGCCCTCAACGTCCGCAACCTGGATGTCTAACGTGTTAAGATTTCTTTAGCCTATGGCAGATCCCCAAGAACCAAAGACGCCGGAAAATCCGCAAGGCAACCAACCCCCCGCCGGCGGCACGCCGTTTTTTGCCGCCAACGAAAAAGTCCAGAAGATCAACGTCGCCGACGAGATCAAGAATTCATTTCTCGATTACTCGATGTCGGTCATTATTTCCCGCGCTCTGCCCGACGTGCGGGACGGCCTGAAGCCCTCGCAACGCCGCATCTTGTTTGCCATGCAGCGCCTCAATCTCTATCCGGGACGCAAGCATTACAAATGCGCCAAGATTTGCGGCGACACCAGCGGCAACTTCCATCCCCACGGCGAGGCCGTGATCTATCCGACCCTCGTCCACATGGCGCAGCCGTGGGCCATGCGCGAAACGTTGGTGGACGGCCAGGGCAACTTTGGCTCCGTCGAAGGCGATCCGCCCGCCGCCATGCGTTACACCGAGGCGCGCATGACTCATCTCGGCGCCGCCTTGATGGAGGACATGGAGAAGGACACCGTCGATTTCGTCCCCAATTACGACGAGCGCCTGACCGAACCGACCGTCTTCCCCGCCGCCTTTCCCAATCTCCTGGTCAACGGCGGCACCGGCATCGCCGTCGGCATGGCCACCAACATGGCCCCGCACAATCTGGGCGAAGTCATCGACGGCATCTGCGCCCAGATCGACAATCCGGAAATCACCATCGAGCAATTGATGAAGCACATCAAGGGGCCGGATTTCCCCACCGGCTGCACGATCTGCGGGCTGGCCGGCATCAAGGCAATACTTTGAAGGCGGCCGCGGCAGCGTCAAAGTCCGCGGCAAGGTCGGCCTGGAGGAAATCAAGGGCGGGCGCGAGCAAATCGTCATCACCGAGATTCCCTACAACGTCAATCGCGCCGTGCTGGTCGAGCGCATCGCCGAACTGGTCAACGAAAAGGTTCATCACCGGACATCACCGCCGTGCGCGACGAATCGGACGAAAACACCCGCGTCGTCATCGAAATCAAGCGCGACGCCACTGCCCAAGGTGGTCATCAACAACCTCTACCAGCACACCGCGCTGGAAACCAGCTTTCGCCGTCAACGCCCTCGCCATCGACCATGGCCGGCCCAAGACCCTCGGCCTCAAGGAGCTCATCAATGCTACATCGAGCACCGCCGCGAGGTCATCATCCGCCGCACCCGCTTCGAGTTGCGCAAGGCCGAGGAGCGCGCCGAAACCCTCGAAGGCTATCTCATCGCCCTGTCCAATCTGGACGAGTTCATCCGCATCATCCGCGAATCCAGCAACCGCGAAGAGGCCAGGATCAAACTGCTGGCCTTCGATTTCACCGCGCCGCAGGTCGAGCGCATCGGCATCCTCATCCGCAGCGAGGAGCGCCTGACCAGCGGCCGCTATTCCTTCAGCGAAGCCCAGGCCAACGCCATCCTCGAACTGCGCCTCTACCAATTGACCGGGCTGGAAGTGGACAAGGTCCGCGCCGAATACAGCCAGTTGCTCGAACGCATCAAGGACTTGCTGGACATCCTGGCCAAGGAAGCCCGCGTCTTCGCCATCATCAAGGCCGAATTGCAGCGCCATCAAAGCAAAAACACGCCACCCCGCGCCTGACCGAGCTTGGTGCCCGACGAGGGCGAGATTGCCATCGAAGACTTGATCGCCAACGAAGGCGTCATCATCACCATCACCCACGCCGGCCTGATCAAGCGCACCAACGTCAGCTCCTATCGCGCCCAGCGCCGCGGCGGCAAGGGCGTCATCGGCATGGCCACGCGCGAAATCCGCCGCCGCGCCCGGCGAGGACCGAGGATTTCATCGAGCACCTCTTCACCGCCAGCACCCACGACTACCTCATGTTCTTCACCAACACTGGCCGCGTCTACGTCGAGCGCGTGCATGAGATTCCCGACATGGGCCGCGCCGCCAAGGGCCGCAGCATCGCCAACCTGCTCGAACTGAAGGCCGACGAGAAAATCGCCGCCCTGATCCGCATCGTCTCCAAAACCGGCCCCAACAAGGAGGACCTCACCTGGTCGCAGCCCAATTTCGTATTCTTCGCCACCCAGCAGGGCACAGTCAAGAAAACCGGCCTCGAAGATTTTGCCAATGTCCGCAAAGGCGGCATCATCGCCATCGGCATCGAGCCTGGCGACATCCTGATCGATGTCAAACTGACCGGCGGGCAGGACCAAGTCGTCCTGATCACGCGCGAAGGCCAGAGCATCCGTTTTTCCGAGGAGGACGTGCGCGTCATGGGCCGTCCCGCCGGCGGCGTGCGCGGCATCAGCCTGGAAAAGACCGACGCCGTGGTCGCCCTGGCCGTGGTAGTGCCGGACGCGACCTTGTTGGTGGCGGGCGAGAACGGCATCGGCAAGCGCACCGATTTTGCCGAATACCGCCTCCAATCCCGCGCCGGCAAAGGCATCATCACGATGAAAACGACCGACCGCACCGGCCAGGTGGTCGGCGCGCTCACGGTCAAGGACGCCGACGAAATCATGCTCATCACCGTGGCCGGCCAGATGGTGCGCACGCGGGTCAGCGACATCCGCGAAGCCGGCCGCAACACCCAAGGCGTGAAACTGATCGATTTGGAACGCCCCCGACAAACTCCAAGCCATCGCCCCCGTCATCAGCGAGGAAAAAGAGGATCCCAACGGCGAAGGCGAAGCCGTCGCATCGAAGTAATCAATGTTTTAAAGCGGACCCAAGGCCAGCGCCCCGCGAGAACTGGCTCTCTGGGGCATCAACTCGATATTCCGTTCGTTTTTCCATAACCAATTGCATCTGAGGCTCGTCAGCGCCAATGCCCTCGTCATTCATCTTCAGAAAAGGTCTCAGTTCTTCCAATCGGCCGAGTCGGCGCGCAAGCGCCACAAGCGATACTCGACGCAAAACATCTATGGTGACGGGGCGCTTGGAGTTCAGGAATACTAATGATCGCAAGAATCGTTGACACGGATCGGAGTTTAACAAATCGGCGATCAGTTGGGCCTCCACTTTCGACGTGCAAGCAATGGAATAGCAGGTGTCATCGATCATCACTGGTCGCCCTTTGTCCGGGGCCACCACAACGAAACGAAATGTATTGTAAAGCCCCGAAACAGCCACTTTCCAAGGAGCGAAAGAATAGGCTCCAATTCCAAACATACTGAAGCGGGAGCGGTTCTGATAAATGGAACTTTGCCGGGAATCGAGCTTATCCGCGTGCGCTTCCAGGTAAGCCCATGTATGCGGCACGGCGTGTCTTAGTGTCCCTGTGTCATCTCCGGTTGATTGCTGAGTAACAAGCACGAATTTCCGCGGGATGGCTCGGCCATTGCCAACATCGGAAGACTTCAGAAGAGGGAAAACGCATTCCGGCTCGATGTTTGCCACTCGATTGAAGCCATTGATGTAACGGCCATTCTCCAACCTGAGTTCCATAACGTCTGAAGCATCATGCTTCAAGCCAGAGCGCCAAGTATATGGCGACCCTCCATCTAAATCAAGAAGCCCCTCATAACCAGCCACATCCGAGACAAGATGGCCATCGACAAAACCGAATTCCGCGAGCGTCTTGTGAACGTTCAGCGCGGCGTAAACGCTGGCGGTGCATGCGGCGCATCTCTTGCCTCGAAGGAAAAGGAGACACGCGTCAACAGCAACGTTGAAATGTCCTTTGGCGTCGATATGGAAAAGGCTGGCTTGTGCTCGGCCGCCATCAGTCTTCCAAAAGTGGCGTAAGACCTTTCTGGCCGTCGATGTTTTACAAAGCATGGCCAAGGCGCCGGCGGAAGGCAGCGCCTCAATGAGCCGAATAAGCATCCACTCCGCGATGTCAAAATTGGCTTTCCCGGTCTTGGCGTCAAAACCACGAAGACCTTGAAAATTGGTCTTCTTTGGCAAATTCTTGCTGCGAAGACTCCCAAGTTCGGCATTTGTCACCCAAGGAGGGTTTCCCGCAACCAATATCTTCTCGTTATCCTTCGAGGACAAGACCCTCCGCCAATCCGCCTGGAAAAAATCCTGTTGCTCAATAACAACCCCTCTTCCGGCTAAACGCGAATTGGCGCCTGCCACATAGGCGGGGTTGATTTCGTAACCACTATAAATAGTTTTGCCTCCCCATTTTTCCTGGGCTGCGTCAAGGAACGCGCCCATGCCCGCCGTCGGTTCGATGACTCGCGCCGGTGACCCGATCAGTGAGGCGACTAAGCCTATGACCTCCCTCGCCAAAGGCATCGGCGTCTGAAAATCTCCAAACTCCTTTTTTTTGCTCATAGCCTCTCTATTCCGGGAATTGTGCCAGCCTTCTGAATGACGCGACTATATTGAAGCCGCCACTGTAGCGCGTTCGAGATGGTTAAATGGCCGATCTCGGGCGGCTGTTTCAAAACTTCCTCAGCAAGTGCTTGAGCTTGAATCTCGTCAAGAGGCAGCATTCTCTCGGAGAAAAACGCTAGTACGTCATCAATGTTCCCTAGGTTCTGGATAATTTGCAGGAGGCCAGTGGTAGTCTGAAAATCTGCGGTTTTGGATGAGTCAACAAAGACCGTGTGCAGAATTTTCAGTCGTCCGGTCTGACGAGTCTGGTCATCTGTCTTTTCGTAAACGAACACGAGAAGGTGATAGCCCAATCCATAGACCTTTTGCCGGGCGGCCTTGAATGGACAGGACGACTGGGGCTGTTTAATGCTGGTTGTTTTGAGATCCACTCCGAGTTCTGGAAAATCAATGCCCTTGGCGGACGAGCCGAAGACATACGTGTATTTCTGAATCAGGGAGTGTTGGAACTTGTGCTCAAGATAAGTTCCGACCGCTTTGCCATCCGTTACCCCAAACAAAGTTGGTTCATCGTGGGAGGATGCTATTGCTGCAAAGACAGAAGCTTCTTTCTTTAGCAGCTTGAGGGTTAGGTTGAGCGGCATAGCTGCTTATATCGAACTTGGGGATAAGAATAACAGCCTCACCAGACACCAAGATCCAGAATCCATGATTTCCGGCCATTGCCCTGCCAACTGAGTGGCGCTCGCTTTTTTCACGCCGCCAAAGTAGCTCCTCCCGTCCCTGCTGGCAAGACAACACTCCTCGCAGCGTCCATGTTTTCGGCCACCCGTCTTTTCCGCATTCCTCTGACAGTTATTCCCCTGACAAGGCCTTTTTTGCAAACTGCATAACACGTTCAGCGGCAGCAGCTTACAGATGACGCCTTTTGAGGTGAGCCGTTTTCTTGGCTTGTTCCGCCTCCAATCCCGCGCCGGCAAAGGCATCATCACGTTGAAGACGACCGACCGCACCGGCCAGGTGGTCGGCGCGCTCACGGTCAAGGACGCCGACGAAATCATGCTCATCACCGTGGCCGGCCAGATGGTGCGCACGCGGGTCAGCGACATCCGCGAAGCCGGCCGCAACACCCAAGGCGTGAAACTGATAGATTTGGAACCTCCCGACAAACTCCAGGCCATCGCCCCCGTCATCAGCGAGGAAAAAGAAGAGACCAACGGCGAAGGCGAAGCCATCGCACCCAAATAAGCGAGTCCGGGATTGCCATGCCCCGGAAAGCCAGATAGTCCCCTGCCATTTCTCGTCGCGAATTCAGACTAACCATAATTTGGTTGCGAATCCGCAAATATCGCTTGCAAGCTACAAATTGCGGAGTAACTTGCCGAGCGATAAAAATCCATCAAAAGAGAAAAAACCTTGAAAACCAAACAAAGCCCGATCCGTATCGTCGCGCCCCAGGCAAACGCCCGCCTCAATTCGCTCCGCCGCGCCACTACCGCATTAACATGCATTTACACGTTGATCTTATGCGGGCTGCCGTGGCCGTCGCCGGCCGTCGCTGAAGGCACCTGGATAAGCCTCCAACAACCGGCGCCGGAAGGAATCGGCACCATGCTGCTGCTGTCCGATGGCACCGTGATGGCCCAGGCGGGCAACGTCGCCAACCCCAGGTGGTATCGGCTGGCGCCCGATGCCACGGGCGGTTATACCAACGGCGCCTGGAGCGCGCGAACCTCGATGAACTATTCCCGGCTCTATTACGCCTCCGACGTGCTGCAGGATGGCCGGGTTTTCATCGCCGGAGCCGAATACGGCAACGGCACGACCAACGCCGAAGTCTATAGTCCCTACTCTGATTCCTGAACAAAAATCCCCGTGCCCTCCGGGCTGATACAGGTCAATAATACCACCAACGCGTCCGGCGAAAACAGCGCGGGTTTCGTGGACTCTTCCAGCGTGCTCCTGGCCAACGGCGACGTCTTGATCACCCCGGTTGCGCCCGCCACCTTCGGCGGCACTGTCCTCTTCAATCCCGTCTCGAACACCCTGTTCCCCGGACCGAATATTGAAAATGGCGGCAACGAGGACGAGGCGACCATGGTCAAGCTGCCCGATGACAGCATCCTCACCATTGACTTTTACAGCGAAACCTCGGAGCGCTACATCCCGGCCTTGAACAGGTGGATTGACGATTCCAACTCGCCGGATTTCCTGTATGACGCTTACGGCAAGGAATCGGGCGCGGCCTTTCTGCTGCCCAACGGCAAGGCCTTCTTCATTGGCAGCACTCCTGCCACCGCCCTCTACACCCCAACCGGCAACACCAATGCAGGCTCTTGGACAGACGGCCCGAACATTCCCGGCAATCTGGGAGCGCCCGACGCCCCGGCCGCCATGATGGTCAACGGAAAGATTCTCTGCGCTTTGTCTCCCACTCCCTTCGGCTCGGCTTCGTCGAATATTTTCACCACCCCGACCTACTTTTTTGAGTATGACTACAGCCAGGGTTCCATCGGCGCATTCACGCAAGTCCATGCCCCCAACGGCAGCTTCACCAACGGAGAAGCCACCTTCCCGAACCGAATGCTGGACCTGCCGGACGGCACCGTCCTGTTCACTGGCGGCGGCACTCAGCTTTATGTATATAAACCCGATGCCTCGCCTCTGACGGTGGGAAAGCCGGCCATTCAGAGTGTTTCATGGAACCCGGATGGCACGGTGCATCTGACTGGCACGGGCTTCAATGGCATTTCCCAAGGCGCCTCCTACGGCGATGACGCCCAGATGGACAGCAACTTCCCTTTGCTCCGCTTCACGGACGCCAACGGCAAAGTCTCCTACGGGAGCAGTTCCAATTGGAACAGCACGAGCCTCATGACCGGCAGCAGAGTCGTGACGACCGACGCGGTGCTGCCCGCGAACATTCACCAAACTCATGGAACATGGTCACTCCAGGTTGTGGCTAATGGCAACGCCTCCGCTGCCGTCACGTTTAATCCTCTCTTCGCGGGTTTCAACCCGCTGACCAACGGCGAGGCCGTTTTCGACTTCTCCCAGATCGGCGGATTGATCAACGAATCGGGGGCCGTTGTGTTCCGCATGGAACAGTACGACGCCAGCAACGCCAATGCTCTTTACTGGAATGGTTCCTCTTGGATAGCCGACGGCAATAACCTTTCCGTTTATCTGGCCGCAACCATCACCGGCGGAATTTGGGCGCCGACGGCCGGCGTGACGCTGCCGGCGCGGGGACAAATTAGTTACGGTCCTTTCATCTCCTATATCCTGCTGGTCAACGCCGTGGATATCGGCGGCAACTCCATTACCAACCAAATCCTGGTGACGCGCTCCGTGCCCGACACATCGACGCCGCTCGTCACCCTGGACAATATTCTAAACGGGCAGGTATTGACCAATGCGACATTGCCCGGTTTGTCAGGTTCGGCTTTGGATAATGGTGAAGCGGGCGTGGCCGTTGCCTCGGTGAATGTGTACCTAAACCGCTTCACCGGCAGCGGCGCGCTTTATTGGAATGGCTCAAGCTGGAGTTCCACTCCTGCCGTTCTGACTGCGACCTACAACGCGCCAACAGTGGCCTGGCAGGTGACAAACTCGCTGCCCAGCGGAGCCAATCTACCCAATGCCGGCTACCAGGTGCAGATCGTGGCCGCGAACAATGAGTCGCCCGCAGGCAATACCACGTTGACCGTCGGGTTCTCCTTAAATTATCATCCGAACTTTACCTTTACCTACGGCAGCCAATTCGGACTCAATCCCAACAGGAACTGGAGCGATCCGGCCAACTGGGACGTGGGCGCCGTGCCCACCCCGGATGCGCTCGTTATCATCACTAACTATTCTTCGGACAATACCGACATGGGCAGTCTCCAACTCTATGGGTTGAACATGTCCGGAGGCGCGCTTGCCACCGCGGGTATGCTCATCACCAATCTCAATCTTTCCGGCGGCCAGCTCCTCGGCGGCGCCATCAGCCTTCCCACTAATGGAGTCTTCAACTGGTCAGGCGGCACGGTCGGAGGCGTCTGCACTGTTCCCGCCGGCGCAACCATCAGTCTGACCGGTTCGGCCGACAAATCGTTCTACGTCGCCACACTCAATAACAACGGCTCGGCTTATTGGAACGGAGGCAACATCGTCGCCTCGTGTGGAAGCGTGATCAATAACAACGCCACCTTTGTCATTCAAAGCAGCGGCTTTTTCTACGACAACGCCATCGGCGCCGGCAGCTACAGCATTCCGTCGTTCGTCAACAACGGTTGGCTGCAAAAAACCAATTCCAATGGTGTCACCATCGTCGCTCCCGACGACGGGGGATGGACCTTTGATCAGAATGGAACCATCGATGTCGAAAACGGCGCCTTCAGTTCGCAGAGTTTGTTCAATCTCAACGGGAGCGCCATCTTTGCCGGGCCGGGCGAAACACGCGTGGACGCGGGGACCACCACGATCACCGGCGCCAATACGATCCAACAAGGAGCGACGTTTGAACTGGCGGCTGGCACACTCAATGGAGACGGGAGCTTTGCCGGGACTGGAACTTTCAAGTGGACCGGCGGCGTCATTGCGGCGGCCCTTAACCTGCAAGCGAATACCATTTTCAACATGACCGGCACCAGCGCGAAAACCCTCTACGTCGCCAGGCTGGTCGGCGCCGGCCAGGGTTTTTGGACGGGAACCGGGCCGGTGGTTTGCAGCTATGGCAGCATTTTCGAGAACGATGGCACTTTTACCGTCCAGAACGACTCGTCTTTTTCTAACAACGCCATCGGCGCCGGCAGCTACAGCATTCCATCGTTTGTCAACAACGGCCTCTTTATCAAAACCAACGGCGCCAACACCACCCTCTTCGACTCCGCCAATGGCGGCGTCGGCTTCAATAATCAGGGCACCGTCAATGTGCAAAGCGGTATCCTGACACTGGCCGGCGGCGGCAACGATGCCGCCGCGGCCTTCACTGTCGCCGCCGGGTCGCAAATTGATTTGTCGGCAGGCCCTCACAACTTCACCTCCGGCCCCATTAATTTCAACGGCCCCGGCTTGATCCGGCTTTTTTCAGCGGGCAGCCTTTCCCTCGACAACGTGATGGTCAACTTCAACACTGCCCCCATCTTCGAAGTTGACCCCGGTGGCATCGTAAATGGAACCGGAACCTTTGGCGGGACCGGAACCTTCAACTGGACCGGCGGCGTCATTGCGGCGGCCCTCACGCTGCAAACGAACATCACCCTCAACCTGACTGGCGCGGCTTCGAAAACCCTCAGCGTCGGCCTCCTGGCCAGCGCCGGCCAGGACCTTTGGACCGGAACCGGGCCGGTGGTTTGCAGCTATGGCAGCATTTTCCAGAACGACGGCGTCTTGACCGTCCAGAACGACTCGTCTTTCAGCAACAACGCCGTCGGCGCCGGCAGCTACAACGTTCCGGCGTTTGTCAACAACGGCACTTTGCGCAAAAACACCGCCACCGGCACGACGGCCTTCATCCCCGACAATGGCGGTGTGACGTTCAATCAGAATGGGACCATCGATGTCGAAAGCGGCGTCTTGAGTTCGCAAAGCCAGTTCAATGTGAATGGGGGAGCCATTTTCGCCGGCCCGGGCGAGACCCGCGTGGATGCCGGGGCCATCACCGTCAATGGCAGCAATACGATTCAACTGGGCGCGAGAGTCGAACTGGCGGGCGGCGCCTGGTCCGGCGCCAGCGTCCTCACCGGCCCCGGCACTCTTGTCTGGAGCGGCGGGACCATCACCGGCAACACCACCATTGGCGCGGGCGCGAATCTTTCCATCCTCGGTTCTGGTCCGAAAAACCTCAACGTCGCCACGCTCGCCATCGCCGGCCACGGCCTTTGGACTGGCGCCGGCTCCGTGGTTTGCACCTATGGCAGCATTTTCGAGAACGATGGCGCCTTTACCGTCCAAAACGACTCGTCCTTTTCCAACAACGGCGTCGGTGCGGGAAGCTACAACCTTCCGGCGTTTGTCAACAACGGCAGTGTTGTCAAAAATACCACGACCGGCCTGACGGTCTTCCCCGCCAACAACGGCGGCGTGGCTTTCGACAACAACGGCAGCATCACCATTCAGACCGGCAATCTTTCCCTGGGCGGCGGGGGCGCGGGCAACGATGGTTCTTTTGCCGGGGCCGCCGGTTCCCATATTGACCTGGTGGCGGGAACTTTTTCTCCCGCCGGCAATCTGAGCTTCTCGGGCGCGGGCAGCACGCGGGTCAACGGCGGAACGGTCACCTTCGGAAATTCCATCAGCACCATGGTCGCAGGCGGCGCCTTCGAGCTTCTGAATGGGATTGTGGGCGGGATCAATTCCTTTGCCGGCACAGGAATCGTCAACTGGAGCGGCGGCGCCATCTCCGGCTCCATCACCCTGCAGCCCAACATCACCTTCAACCTGACCAGTTCGGCCGACAAAACGCTCTCCGTTGCCACCCTCAATAACAACGGCACGGCTTATTGGACCGGAGGCAATATCGTCGCTTCGTATGGAACCGTGATCAATAACAACGCCACCTTTGTCATTCAAAGTGGCGGCTCTTTCTATGACAACGCCGTCGGAGCCGGCAGCTACAGCGTTCCGGCCTTCGTCAACAACGGCACCTTTCGCAAGAATACCACCACCGGCACGGCAGTCTTCGCTCCGAACAATGGGGGTGTCAACTTCAACAACAACGGAACCGTCAATTTGCAGACTGGCAGCCTCGCCATCGACGGAGGGTACGCGTTGTCCGGTTCCCCGCGGCTTAACGTGGCGCTGGGCGGCGCCAATCCCGGAAGCCAGTTCACTCAGGAAACTTTCGCCGGTCCCGCCGCCCTTGGGGGCATCTTGGACGTCACCCTGGCCAACGGATTCAGCCCCACCAACGGGCAATCCTTCGCCATCGTCACCTACGGTTCTGAAAGCGGGCAATTTGCTTCGCAGCAACTGCCTGCGCTGCCGAACAATTTGACGTGGCAGGTAACCTACGGCGCCACCGCGCTCACGTTGAACGTGGTCGGTTCCACGGCCGTGACCATCACCAACGCCACGCGCCTCGCCAACGGCCACTTCCAATTCTCATTAAGCGGCTCCAACGCCAGTTCAGCCGTCATTCAGGGTTCAACCAACCTGCTGATTTGGACATCCCTGGCCACCAACGCGCCGTTCACCGGCTCGTTTCAGTATGATGACGCGCAAGCCGTCAACTATCGGGTTCGCTTCTATCGAGTCTTGACACAACCGTGATTCCTGGCGCGACTTGCCCCCGTCATGGCAGTCCCACTGTCAGAAATACTGAAACCGCCCTGAATCAAGGCCAAAGCCGGATGTGCCCGGCGCGGAAGATTTATCTCGCCCTGTCTTGCCAAAGCGTGGAATTTTTGGCACAGAAAAAAGCTCATGATGCGAACAGGCAATATTGTTTTGGCGGCGCTCCTGGCAACTCTGGCCTTTGCTCTCCAACCTTTCAAGGCGGCCGCGGCCGGCAGCGCGGACGCCGCGGCCATCCAATACCACTTCGCCGGCGCGGCGGACCTGGCCGGAAATACCAACTTTGACCGGGCCAAAAAAATGCTCGGCCTCCCCGCCGCCACGCGCTTCCAGGACCTGGTGCTCAACCGCTGGGCCGGGGTCTTTGGGCATGACCTCCAACTCGACGCCGGCGGAAATTCCACCGTGTTGCTGCGTCCGTTGCTCAATGACCTCCTGCAAGCGGAATCGATGGCAAGTTTCGGCGGGCGCGACAAAGCCCGGATGGATTTTGTCCTGGCCGCGCGGCTGGACGCGAAAAGCGCCGCGGCGTGGCAGAAGACCTTGGAGACGGCGCTGCACGGCCAGGGCGAACCGCTGACGGCGGAAGGTTTTTCCGGCCGCCGCTGGAGCCGCCCGGGCAGTCATGCCCTGTGGATTCTTCGGGCGCGCGATTGGACGGTCGCCGGTCGCGGAGAGGATCTGTCGCTGGTTCGCGCCGAATACTTGCAACACATCAAACTCGACAACCGGCCCGCGCCGGCGGTGAAAGAGAACTGGTTTAGCGCGCAAGTGGATTGGCCGCTGCTGGCCAACTGGGTGCCTGTTTCCGCGGGCCCACTCAAGCTGGCGCGGACGATGGTGGATGTGACTGCCGGCGGTGGAAGAATGCACGCCACGGCCCATGTCTCCTATCCCACGGCCGTGCCGTGGCAGCCCCAACCCTGGCGCATCCCCAAGGGCTTGGTCAACGGCCCGTTGAGCAGCTTCACGGCGGCGCGTAATCTGGCGGCGTATATGAATCCCAACCAGACGTTTTCGCGCTTGAGCAGCGATCCTCTGAACAATCAGCTTTTTTGCTGGGCCATGGCGCAGATGGCGCTGGAAAGCTACGCCGCCTGCCCGGTGAGCGGCGCCACCAACACCATGCTCATGCTGGGGGCGGAAGCGCCCAAAATCTTCAATCCCGTCTTGGAGGCGCGCAATCACTCGCAGTTGGCCTGGGTCCCTAAAGAGGACAAACTCTCCTGGACTCACATGCAATTGACGGCTCCCACTTTGGAGGCGGCCCACGACCCGAGCGGAGATTTCCTCCTGGCCAAGGTATTCCCCATGGCCTCGCAGCACAATCCGCCGCCGAACCAGTTGTGGAGCCAGGTGGAAGGACGCAACGATTTGGTCTATTACGATTGGGAAGTGACCGGCCTGCGCCTCATGCAATGGCGGCTGCTGACCGAACTCCTGCCTGTCTTCCCGCCGCCCACGGCCGCGGAAACCGCCCGCCGCCAAAAAGCCGGGACGAACACCAAGGCGCTCGCCCTGACCGAAAATTGGCTGGCTGAATTGGCCCCTTTCCTGGCTACGACCGTAACGGAAGCAACCCGAAAATCGCCCACCGAGCTGACCGTCCTGCGCAATTCGGAGTTTGGTTTCACCGGCTTGGAGTTGGTTCTGCTTTCACACTGGCTGGCCGATGCGCCGGTGGGACCAATCGACTACAGTCTGCTGCCCGTGGCCAAAATGTCAGGCCCAGGCCTGCCGCCTCCACGCTGATTGTCATGCTCAAGCTCGGCGTCAATATCGATCACGTCGCCACCCTGCGCCAGGCGCGCTATCGCGGAAGTGAGCGCGGGGAGCCGGACCCGATCGAGGCGGCGCTGATTTGCGAATCGGCTGGCGCGCACGGCATCACCGCCCATTTGCGCGAAGACCGCCGCCACATCCAGGACCGCGATGTCCGGCAACTTCGGCAAGTTATCCGAACTCGTCTGAACCTCGAAATGGCCAACGTGCCGGAAATCGTCGCCATCGCCCTGGATCTCAAGCCCGACATCGTCTGCATGGTGCCCGAACGGCGGGCCGAGGTCACGACCGAGGGCGGCCTGGATGTCGCCGGTCATTGGGCATCCCTGGCCGAGACGCGCCAGCGCATGAACCAGGCGGGGATTGAAGTCAGCCTGTTCATCTCGCCGGACCCAGAGCAGGTGGAAGCATCGGCGCGCGTCGGCAGCCAGTTCATCGAATTGCACACCGGCGCCTTCGCGGAGAATTTTCATCGCAAGCGCGAGCGGGCGGCGGAATTGGAGCGCTTAATGGCCGCCGCCCGGCAAGCGCGCGCTTTGGGTCTGCGCGTCAACGCCGGCCACGGCTTGAATTATCAGAACCTGGCCGTGTTGCGGCAAGTGCCTCACCTCGTCGAGTTAAACATCGGCCACAGCATCATCAGCCGCGCGGTCGTGGTGGGCCTGGCCACCGCCGTGCAGGAAATGCTCCTCCTGATGGGCGCGGCGGCTGAATCAATTACTTGACCCAACTCTCACGCTGTGATTCTCGGCACCGGCATCGACCTTATCGAAGTGGCGCGCATCGAAGCGGCCTGCAAGCGCTTTGGCGGCCGTTTCCTGGGGCGGATTCTGCGCCCTTCCGAACTGGCTTATTGCATGTCGCACAAGGCGCCGGGGCCGTTTCTGGCGGCGCGTTTTGCGGGCAAGGAGGCGGTCTCCAAGGCCTTTGGCACCGGCATCGGCGCCCACTTGGGCTGGCAGGATATTGAAATCTGCCACCGCGAATCCGGCGAACCTTTCGTCGTCCTGCACGACAAAGGCAAAACCTTGCTCGAAGCGCGCGGAGGACGCCTGGTTCACCTGAGCCTCAGCCACACGGAGAAGAACGCCACCGCCATCGCCATTTTGGAAAGCGCCTGAGTCAGTCCTTCTCCACGCCGTTGTGCCAGTACTTGAACATCTCCTCGGCGGACGGAATCTTTAAAGGCCGGACAATGCGGAAGCCGGCAAACTGCGCGTCGGTCAGGAACCAGATGCTCTTGGGCAATTGCGGGTCCTGCGCCTTCCAATCCAGACTGGAACCCCGGCGGCAGGCGCTGCGCAGTTTATCCGCGTCGTCCTGCCAGGACCCCCCGCGCACGACTTGCGGATAAGCCTTGGTCGATTTGTTCCACGGATCGGTCACCGTGCTGGTGAATTGTTTGTAGTAATCAGGATCGTATTGGTCCAGCGTCCATTGATCCACGTTGCCGATAATGTCGTAGAGACCCCAGGGATTGGGCTTCTTCTTGCCAACCTTTTGATATTTGAAATCGCTATTGTCAGAGAACCAGGCGTACTCGCCCAATTTGGCCGGATCGTCGCCGAAAAAATAAGCCGTGGTGGTGCCGGCGCGGCAGGCGTATTCCCACTCCGCCTCGGTCGGCAGGCGGTAGAAATGGCCGGTCTTGGCACTGAGCCATTGACAATAAGTGTTGGCCGCATGTTGCGTCATGCTGATGGCCGGGTAACCTTCCTTGCCCATGCCGAAACTCATTTCCACATACGGCTTGGTCGGACGCGTCACCGCATCGACCGCCGCGTCGATGTAATTGCTGGTGGCATCGGCGGGCGCGGCCGGTTTGTCGTCCGGATACATGAACAAATCGTACTCGCTCCAAGTCACCGCGCACTGTTCCATCCAGAAGGGATCGATTTTCACCCGGTGCGCCGGGCCTTCGTCCACGTCACGGTGCGCTTCGGTGGCCGGACTGCCCATGAGAAACTCCCCCGCCGGAATGGGAACCATCGCGTAAGCGATCGTCGTGCCGGCAATGGTGTTGGTGTAGGCCTTCATCTCCGCCTGCGCCTGTTCCTTGGAAACGGCCAGGATATGCCGGCGGATTTGCTCGACCAATTCGGTTTCCTTGGCTTGCGCGCCGCCCTTGGCCGGGCCGAGCTTGATCTCCGCCGGCCATACCGCCCCCTGGTCCACCCATTGGCTCAACGTCGTTCTGGCTTGGTCCGGCAGCGGACCGCCCTTCGCCAGAATCGGCTCGACATCCCGCGCAAAATCAACCTTCCCCGCCGCCGCTCCCGCCGCTCCCGCCGTAACTTTGGCCGATGGAAAACTGACTTCCTCCGGCCACTGGCCCCCTTGCGAAAGCCACAGGCGCAAGGTCTCCCGGTCCTTATCCGCCAGCGGCCCGCCATGTTCCAGGATCGGCTCGATGTCACGCGCAAACTCGACCTTCATGACGACTTTCAACGTCAGGCCCTCGGGCCAGTTGGCGCCCTGGGCGATCCATTGGCGGACCACTTCGGACTGCTCCTTGGTCAGCGGCGTTTTTTTCAGCTTCGCTGGCGGCATGTGACTTTCGTCCGTCAGCGGCAGAACCGTCAGATAAAAGACCTGGCTCTCCTCAGGATGCCCCGGCAGGATGCGTTGCTCCTGCTTATGCGGTTTAAAAGCCTCCTCCTTGGTATCCAGGCGGAATTTCCCATTTTCCTGGGCGCGCTGCGGATTATGGCACATCACGCAATTCATCTCGAAAATGGGTTTGACGTCCCTGACAAAATCCACCGGCGCCGCCCCGCCAGCCAGAACGAACCCCCCCGCCAAAACACCAACCGCGCAACACGTTAACAATCTCATATTTAAGGGGCCGATGATTGGCAAGCCCCGCTCCAAAGTCAACTCCCGGGGAGCGGGCGGACTGTTGCGGTGCGATTAAAAGTGGGTCGGATTCATCATTCATTCTCCCAACGGGAGAAAATCATTCAGCCTGGAATTGGCCCGAATCCCAGAGGGGCTTGGTAGGGCGAGACTCTGTCGAGCCCATTATCAGAATTCGATCCACGCCCCTGTCGCGCTGCCCCAGCACAGGCCCGTTCTCTGCCCGCGCCCGGCGGATTGATAGTTCGCCGCCGCGCTTGCATCGCGGCAAAAGTATGCGATGATGTTCCCCTTGCCGGCGCAATCGGAGCGTAGCTCAGCCTGGTAGAGCACTTGGTTTGGGACCAAGACGTCGCAGGTTCAAATCCTGTCGCTCCGACCACTTTTCCATCCCCACATTAGATCAAATCTCATTGACGAATTAGCAATAGATGGCAACTATATAGGGTATGAATGCAGCCTTGACCCATTATTGGCATGACTTCATCGAACAAATGATTAAATCCGGTCGGTACAACAACCGCTCGGAAGTTATCCGGGCGGGTTTGCGCGCGCTGGAGGAGCGGGAGACGGCGAAAGAGGAACGGGATTTTGACCGCATCTTTGCGGGTGGCCGCGCCGGAGAACCGGACGCCAGGGTCATTCATCGAACGATTTCCCGCCAAAAAGCTCATCGCAAGGCGCGGGAATGATCCGCGCCGTTTACGACTGCAACGTCGTTTTGGCCGGCATTGGATGGAACGGCATGGCGCGGCATTGCCTCAAATCGATCGCCCGTCAACGCGTTTTTCTTTACGTTACCGAACAAATCCTTGCGGAATACGAGGCCGTCATTCCAGCAATATTGGCGGACGAATTGCCGGGCTTAAACCCCCATCCGAAGCTGGCTTGGATTCGATCCAAGGCCCATTTGGTTGAGCCGGCGCCGCTCGGAAAGCGACGCAGCCGGGATGCCAAAGACGACATTTACCTTGCGGGCGCGCTGGCGGCTTCGGCGGAATTCCTCGTAACATACGACCAGGATTTGTTGGTTATGGAAAAGCCATTTGGAATCGAGACGATTCGTCCGGCGGAACTGATGCGCCGGTTGTGATGGCTCCCTGCTTTAACGAGCGCGCCGAGCCAGACTGCAATTCGCACGTCAACAGGTGGCGAGGTTAATGCGACAACGGCGCAAGGACCTGCGCGACGACGTTTGGCGCACCGACGGCAAACGCTCCGAATTGCAAGGCGAGCTTCGCGGTTTGCAATTGGCCGCAATATGGCTGCGGCACGCAACACGCTAATTCAGATTTGGCGCACACGGTGTGCGCCCTTCTTCCTTTGCACTACGCCACCAAGCAAAACTTCCCTGCTACGCATTTTCGCGTTACCATCCGGCTTCCTGCACAAAAATTTGACAAATTTGTTTTGTGCGTGCATGTTTTGTCATTATGCAACAAGTAAGACTTACATTATCAGATTCGGCCTACAACAAGGCGCTCGAACTTGCAGCTGCAAACGATCTGTCGATCGAAGTATTTCTGCCAACTTTGCTCCAGGATTTCCTCGACAAAACACCGCAGCCATCCACCACACAAACCGTCCGCACATCAAATGCGATGCCTATAAAACCGGGACCTCGCCCAAGTTTTCGATCAATCATGCCAGACACACTTGAACAAGTCCTTGCCGTGTGCGAGTGCGTGTTCAAAGGTAATGGCGTGCCCAAAGACGAAATAAGCGCGAGGGCTCACTTCCGAGAAGCGGTGCGGGAGGTGGCAAAAACTCGGGGCATTAACGAAACGACAGTCCGCGACAAGTGCTGCACTAATAGGCGGCTAGGGCTTACCGGCGTGTCAGTCAATTTGGAGACGTTCCTCGTTTGGCTTTGCAAGCCGGAATTGCTTCGCGACCATCTCTGCCGAAAATTCGTAAATTGCGTATCGGATATCCATAAGCAATTTGCTCAGTTTCTTCCAGAAAGATTCCCCGCTATTCCCGAAGCTGCCAACTGACGTTTTTATGCCTCTAACCAACTTAACTAAATGGGACATCGCCTTATCACAGCTAAATCAGGCGATCAACTTCTACCTCGAAGACCGCGATCTCGTTTCCGCTACCACCCTTGCAGGAGCCGCCGAAGAAATTCTCGGCCAACTCTGCGAGGGCCGTGGGGTCGGTCCTAGAATTATGACAGTTTGTATTTTTCATGCCATCTCACGTCGCTGATTGCATCAGCATTTCTTTCAGTTCTTCGCGGCCCGTGCCTGCCGAAACCAGTTCATGTTGTCGTAGTCTCTGTGCCAATGCGAAAGCAACTTGGGCGTCACGTCCTCGATGGCTTGCGAGGAAATGATGAAGGTTGCGAATGTCCTTTGCTGGCTGGAAAGCAGGTCCAACCCCAGGAGAACCGTGTCGCGATCAACCCACCAAACGCCCTCGATTTGGCCTCTGACCGGCTTCTGCGCTATGATCTTGCCGGCGAGATCATCATAAACGTAGAGGTTGGATCCGTCTCCGAAGGCGATTCTGCAAGCATCGGGTGAAACCTCATCCATCAGGAATTCGGCGCTTCGGAAGATAAAAGTTGGGCCGGACTTACCCAACGACTTGACATTTGCGGGCTGTGGAAACTGCCGCGCATATCGTTGTTCCAAAACCCCGGTGGCCAGGTTCAGCCTTAGAATCCTTATCCCTCTGGCCCGCGCCAGGTACCCGTGGTAGAAGTTTGGACTCCCAAACGTATCCAAAGCGTAGTCTATGGTCTTTGTGACCACGATCAGGGAGTTGTTATCAACCCATTTGAATGAGGAAATCAGCGCATTTCCAGAGACGACGTCGTAACCCCTGTCGTTCCCGTCACGGCCAAAAACTCGAAACTCGTTGACTCTTCTGTAAGCCAGCTTCGATGAATCGGGGGACCAGGCGGCATCCGTGGCGAAACCCGCGTGGTCGTAAATGTTCAATGCTTCAAACCCGGTGCTAACGGACGAGAAGGCCCCGCGTGAAATCGTCAACTTGGCCCATCGACCGGTCACCTTCGGCGGTTCCGGAACCCTCGGCATTCCGTGAGCCACTTTTTCCGTTATCACCGCAACGGCTTTACCATCCGGGGCATCTATTTTGGCGACATCCCTGGAAGAGGAACACGATGCGCAGGAAATGGCGATGCCTGTGAGGAGGAAGGCTCTCTTTGCGCGGTTTCGCAGGCTTGGCATAATTTGTCCGACGTTGGGGGTTGAAAAACGTGGCATGGCTGCAAGATTTTAGAAAGCGTCATGGCTTCGCTCTCAATATCTGGGATGGTAAAAGTCTCTTTCTAGCATCGCGCATGAGGTTGGCCCAGGTGCCGGCAGCAGTCAAGTGCAATCGATTAGCCTGGGTCGATACCGGTGTGAGACAAAATTCTCCTCCTTTCCGGTAGATGGCAGAGCTGCTGCTCAGGCTCGGGTTGAGACAGGATTAACAAGATGAATTGCTGATCCCCATCTCTTCATCCTGTTCATCCTGTCAAATGTCAGTGGTTTAGTCAGGCGGCCAATCCATAACTCGTCGTTGCAGAACTGCGTTTCCGGGGATAAATTCTTTTTGTGAGCGTGCCAACTAAAGTGCTTTTCGCCGCGGCGTTGCTGGCCGGTTTCAATGCGGCTTGCAATCCGGAAGATCCTTCAAACCACGGAAACCCCATGAAACTTCAACTCACCACCTCCGCCTTTGCCGAGGGCCAGCCGATTCCCAGGCGGCATGCCTACGATGATAAGAATATTTCGCCCGCGCTGCAATGGTCGGGTGCGCCGGCCACCACCAAGAGCTTCGCCCTCATTTGCGACGATCCCGATGCGTCGATGAACGCCTGGGTGCATTGGGTGATTTACGATTTGCCGCCGAGTGCCGCCGGCCTTGCCGAAGGGGTGCCAGCATCGCCGGAATTGGCCAATGGCGCCAAGCAAGGTGTAAACGATTTCAAAGGCACCGGCTACGGAGGGCCGGCTCCGCCTCCCGGCAACCCGCACCATTACTTCTTCAAACTCTACGCGCTCGATATGAACCCCGGTCTCAAAGCCGGCCTCAAGAAAAAGGATTTGCTCAAGGCGATGGAAGGGCACGTCCTGGCCGAAGGACAATTGATGGGAACGTACCAAAGGCAATGAGAGTGCTGTTACCCCTTGATTAACTCCGTCACGGCGGCGCGGAGCTTGGCGTCAAAGGCGGAGGCGGGGAAGCAGCTCTCGATGCGCTGGCCGGCGGCTTGCCCGATTCGTTCTCTCAATTGCGGACTGCTGATGAGTTGTTCGAGGCGGCGGCTGAATGCCAGCGGATCGTCCGGGGGAATCAGGAAACCACTCTCCTCGTCTCTTATCATTTCTTTAGGCCCACCCCAGGCACAGGCGATGACCGGGCGGCGCGCGGCCATGGCTTCGGCCACCACCAATCCATACGGTTCCGGTTGCGTGGATGGGGCCACCACGATGTCCAACGCTTTGAAAACCGAGCGGGTATCGTTGATGTGGCCGCAGAAGATGACTTGCTCCGCCAAGCCCAATTGCCGGGCTTTGTCCTCGAGGTGACGCCTGTAATCGGCATGGTCCCGGTAGGCCTCGCCTACGATCAGAGCAAGGTAGCCGTTGACGTTTCTTTCCTTGAGCTTGCTGAGCGCGTCCAAAAAATAATCCTGGCCTTTCCAGTAGTGCAGCCTCGCCACCAAACCGATAAGGACCTGTCCTTTTGCCGCGCCATATTTTTGGCGTATGGCCGCGCCGTCGGCATCTTGGAATGCCCGCGCGTCCACCCCCGGATAGGCGAGGCAGATTTTGCGGGCCGCCGCTTCATGCCCACGATGAATGCTGCGGGCGCAGGCCTCGGAATTCGCCATGATCCGGGTGCTCAAGCGGCGCACCAGGAAAGACAAAGCGGCCGCCTTGCCGGACAGGATTTCCTGGATAAACCAGAGATGCGGCCGTCCAGTCAAGCGGGCGGCCAGCGCGGAAGAGATTACGGAAACGGTGCTGGTGAAGACCAGGCGGATGTCGTTCTCGCGAATAAAGCGCGCCAGCCAGAGTGTCGATTGCAGCGTGTGCCAGGCGCGGTTGCACAAGCCCACCGGAGTCATGTAGGAGCGGCGCAGAACGCCCAATTCCCGCACGATGACCCGGCACGGCATGGCGCGCATGGCATCCGCCAGTTCGCCCTCGCTTTCGATGACCACGATCGGCTCGGCCAGCGGAAGCATCTCGCGCAGAATGCGCAGCAGCATCTTGTCCGCGCCGTACAAACCTCGATCCGACTTCCACTGATGGGCGACCAGGACCTTGGCGCGGTTCATCATCGGCTCGATTCTATGGTAACATCATGGCGTCACGGGCGCGGCCCAGTCAGGCGTTGCCGTAACGCGGGGGCTGCGGCCGCAACTGCGACTTTGGGCGCCGGGCTGCTGCTGGCCGGGCGGTGAACGTCCCGCTGGATCAGCAGTTGGTATCCGCGGGAAACTCTTTTGTAGAGGCCGCTGAAGCCTTGTCCACGACAGAGTCTGGCCAGATAGCGCGTTTGCCGGAGGACCCATCGCGGGTCTTTGAACTTGTGCCGCAACCACCGCCCATGAGCGGAGGCTTCAAAGCGTTCGACAAAATCCGGATCAAGTCCCTCGCCCTCAAAGACCGCGTTGTTGGCCCCGTCAAAATCTTCCCACTTATCAAACTTCAATCGGCCGGAGTCTTTAAGCTCGTGATAATAGCGCGTGCCTGGGTAAGGGGTGGCGACACTGAATTGCACGGAATCGACGTCGAGCTTGCAGGCAAAGGCAAAGGTGCGCTCGATGCCTTCGTGCGTTTCGCCCGAAAGGCCGAACATCACCGTCATGTGCGTCTTGATGCCCAGGCGTTGCGCCGCGTTGGCGACCCGTTCCACCCGATCCAGCTTGATCGGTTTGCCAATCCGCTTGAGCACTGTCGGGTCGGCGCTTTCCAGCCCGAACTTCATCCCGATGCACCCCGCGCGCGCCATCCGCTCCAGCGTTTCCTCATCCGTGGCCATGGCATCGCCCATCACCGACCACGGGATGCGCAGTTCGCGCCGTTCGATTTCGTCGCACAGGGCCAGGACGCGCTCTTTGTTGACAGTAAAATCGTCGTCGTCAAAATAGATTTCCCGCGCCCCGTAGCGGTCCCTGGCTTCGATCATTTCATCGACCACGCGCCCGGGGGAAAAGCAGCGCTGCTTGCCGTTGTTATACATGACTTGAATCCAGAGGCAAAAATTGCAGCGGAAGGGGCACCCGCGGCTGGAGTGCAATTGAATGGCCGGCCGGTGCTGGCAAAAGCCGTCATGGTAGCAACTCAAATCCCGGTTGAAAAAAGCCGGGAACAAATGCCGGGCCGGGCGCGGCAATTGATCCACCGGGTCAATCTCCGGCGCGCGGACGCCCCCGCAAAACGCGCCGTCCTTGCCCCGATAGGCGATGCCGCGCACGTCATCCCAAGGTTTGCCATCCCGCAATCGCCGCGCCAGCTCCAGAAAGGCGGTCTCATATTCCCCGATCATGACGAAGTCCACGTGCGGATGTTCGGCCAGCACTTCGCGCGGGAACGTGGTCACGTGCGAACCGGCAAAGACAATCCGCGCCCCCGTCCTCTTGGCCAGGTCCTTGGCGATCTCGCTGATCCGGTTGATCGCCGGCGTGGCCGGTTCAAACAGGATCACATCCGGCTTCGCCTCGAGGCTTCTCGCGATAAATTCCGCGTGCGATAGGTTAAGCGGCACGCCATCGATGGCCATGACCTTGAACCCGTCGCGTTCGAGCAGCCCGGCCGTGTAGCCGAGGAAAAAGGGGAACATGGCAAAGCGGGGAGCGCTCTCTTTCTCTTTGCGCAACGACCAGGGGAAGCGGCAGCCGGCTCCGAAAAAGTAACGTTCGCCGCCTTCCTCGAGATCAAACCTTAAAGCGGGATTGGCAATTAATACGGTCTTCATAAACTAACTACTTTCATTTTGTGGGAGCGTTCGGATTTGAGCAAATACCCGATAAAGGCAGGTATTCCTATAACATAGCGCGGCACAAGGTGCGGCTCGAAGAACATTCTCCACAGCCATTGCAGGCACAGTGTGCTCACGATTTTTGGGACTTGCCGCAGCGTGCCGGCATGATACTGAAGTGTTCCGCCGCCGATGTTCCAAAAGAGCTTTCCGGGAAACAAGGAACTGGCCTCGACTATGAATTCCTCGGAGCGCGGACTCCCCAACGCCACCAGCACCAAGTCAACGGCTTCGTGCTCGCGAAGAAAATCGTGATACCGCGCCAGGGGTTGATAGCCGTGGGCGTAGGCGACCACCTGCATTTTCCGGCCGACCCGGTTGATGTCCGCCGCCCCTTTGCGCGCCATCTCTTCGGTGCCGCCAATGAGCACCGCTGACCGCCGCGGCAGGTCGTCGGTTTCCAGGACCCGGTCAAAAAGCGGTGTCATCACGGTGCGGGTTTGCCGTTCGCCCTTGAGCAGCAGGAGCGCCAGGGCAAACCCCACCCCGTCCACCGCCACGATGTCGGCCTTGTCAAGAAACGTGCGCACCGCTTCATGTTTCATGGCCACGTTGAAGACGTGTGGGTTGACGTACCCAATGATCGCGCCCTTGGCATGATCACCGCGAAGCCATTGGCAAATCGCCCCGTAGAATTGCTGGAAAGTCTCGCGGCTGTAGGCGATCCCGCGCAAATCGGATTTGGTCGAGAGCGTTGACGATGGCGCGGCAGGATTTTCGATGGCCAATTCCGTCACGCTTGCTCTCGGCTTGTTGGAACTCATGGTGTCTTTGCGCATGGGTGGGCCGCAATCAGTCGGCGCTCAACCAGCAGGCAGGCATCTCTTTTTCGATTTCGATGCCGCGGAATCGCTCTCCCCGGCGCATGCGGGTTTGTTTGATCCAGGCAGCCATTTGCGCCAGCCCGGTTTCCAGCGGCACGTTATGGATCAAATCGCCAAAATAAGCCCGCACTTTGTCATGCAAACAATACGCGTGGCGCACCTCGTGCCGCGCGGGCAAGTGCTCGACCCTGAGGGACACCCCCATGGCCCGGCTCACCACGCCCGCCAAATCCAGGACGGTTGTCCGTTCGTCAGATCCGAGATTAAAAACCTGGTTGCAGGCGGCAGGCTTTGCAATCGAGGAAGCGATGACCGGCGCCACGTCGGAAATGTGGGTGAAGGCCCTTAATTGCGCGCCATCCCCAAAGATGGTCAGGGGGCGGCCTTTCAGGATTTGTTTCATGAAAATCCCGATCACGTTTCGATACGGGTCGCCGGCGTTCTGGCCTTGCCCATAAACGTTGTGCGGCCGAAAAATGATCGATTGCAGGCCGAACACCTCCCGCGCCGCCGCCAGATCCAGTTCCACCGCGTACTTGGCCACCCCATAGGGGTCGGCCGGGCAAGGCGCCAGGGCCTCGGTCATCGGGGGTGGCAATTTGCCATAGACCGCGATGGAAGAAGTGAACACGAAGCACCGCACCGTGCCCGCGTTGACCGAGGCATTAATCAAATTGATGCTGCCCAGAAGATTATTGCGATAATTAAAACTGCGGACGAAATGGCTCAAACCCTCGGCGGCGTAGGCCGCCAAATGAAAAACGTAGTTAAACCGGTGCTTGTCGAACAGTCTCCGGATCAGCGCCGTATTGGTGATCGACCCCTCGACAAAACGCACCCCGGCCGGAATGTTCTTGCGGAAACCCCCGGATAAATCGTCCAATCCGACGACCCGGTGCCCCTGCCGGACCAGTTCAGCGGCCACGTGCGAGCCTATAAAACCCGCGGCTCCTGTCACCAGCGAAGTTGCGTGCGCTTCCGTCCGGGGGATCTTCGGAGACTCGTCCAAATCCCTTGGGTGAATGGGATTCACGGCGTTACACTCCTTCGTTTTGGCGCTCACACGCATGGGTTTAAGTATCATGGGAACGACCCATTAAGTCAACCCGGATTTATTGGAAATTACGCCCAATGGAATATATGAAAAATCGGTTTTATTCGGTTGCAGCCCGGTCAAGTTCCAACTGATTGACACAGTAGGTTTGAATGTGACGGCCTAAATAATTTTTGACCTCGCGCACGGCACTAACTATGTTGCCGGGATGGACGAGAGCAATCCGGGCGCGCCAGGCGCGTCTTCGGGACACTATTTGATGCCAGAGCCGCCGTCGTGGTCGTTCGCCAATCATATTGGCCGCATTCTGTTCGGTTTTTTGGCGACGACGCGGGGCGTGGCCGCGTTTGCGCTCATTACTTTAGGGGTCATCCTGACCAAGTTCGGTCTGGCGCGCGATGTCACCTTTCCGGCCATTTACCAGGAACAGGCCCGCAGCGGGAAGCAAGTTCTGCCGATGTTTCTTTTTATCTCGGCGGCGCTGGGCCTGGTGGTCATTGGGCAGACCATCTCGTTCCTGAAGGAAATCGGAGCCAATGCTTATCTTGGACCCATCATGGTGGCCGCCGTGGTGCGGGAACTAGGCCCTTTGCTCACGGCCATGCTCGTGCTGGCGCGCTCCGGCACGCGCAATGTCATCGAGTTGGGCACCGCCCGCGCCCTGGGAGAACTGGAAGCCCTTGAGGCCCTGCGCATTGACCCCATTCATTACCTGGTCATGCCGCGGGTTATCGGCATGGGTATGGCGGTGTTTTCGCTCACGATTTATTTCATTCTCGGCACCCTGGTCAGCGGCTATCTCTTCGCCTTCGTCACCAATGTGCCCTTGCGCCCGGACGAATATGTCCACCAACTCACGGACGCTCTGAGCGGTCTGGATTTTGTCGTCCTGGCGATCAAATCGTGCCTTTTTGGCGTGGTCATTGCCATCATCACTTGTTACCACGGGCTGGCGCAGCCGTTGCGATTGGAGGAAGTTCCGCAGGCCACCATTCACGCGGTGGCGCAAAGCGTCGTCGCCTGCGTGTTGCTGGACGCGGTCTTCATCGTCGTTTACCTGTTTGCCTGATTATGGACAACCCCGGCCTTGAACCCAAAGTTCCGATTATCGAAATGACCGCCCTGTCCGTGGGCTTGCGGGGAGGCCCGGATTTGCCCGTCTTGGAGAATGTGAATTGGTCCGTCATGCCGGGCGAGTATTGGGTCATCGGCGGCCTGCACGGCTCGGGAAAAACGGAATTCCTCTCCATGACCGCCGGCTTGACACCGCCTTGGCGGGGCCTCTATCGGTTGTTCGGGCACGAAATGCCGATGCAAGGCGACCAATTTCTGACCGAACGATTGCGCATCGGTCTGGTCTTTGACGGCGGGCAGTTGTTCCATCATTTGACCATTGCGGAAAACATTGCCCTGCCCCTGCGTTATCACCGGGAACTGGCCCAGGGAGACCTCGACCGCACCGTCAAATCTATTCTGGAATGGACTGAACTTTCGCCTCATGCCGGACACCTGCCAGGGCGGATCGGGCGCGCCTGGCAAAAACGGGCGGGACTGGCGCGCGCGCTGGTCTTGCAGCCGCAAGTCCTGCTGCTGGACAATCCGCTGGGCGGGCTTGATTCCCGCCAGGCGCAATGGTGGCTGGCCGCGCTCGACCAGTTGTCCACCGGCCGCGGCTTCTTCGAGGGACGGCCCACGACGCTGGTGGTGGCGGGCGATGATTTGCGGCCGTGGCGAAACCGGGCGGCCCACTTCGCCATTTTGCAGAAGCGCCAGTTTTGTCCGCTGGGCCACCATCCGCAAGCAGGGATACTAACCGATCCGCTGGTCAAGGAAATGCTGGCGGAACCGCCCGGCGTGAAATGATTGGAAGGAACAACTATGCCACTACAAGATCTGACCCCGCAACTTCGCACCCGCCTCAACCGCATGGAAAAAATCATGGGCTGGTTCATTATCGCCGCCATCGTGCTGATGGCGGTCGGCTTCGCCTATTTTCTTTACCGCTCCGCCGAACAACGGGGGTGGTTTGAAGTCAAAGCCCCGTTTTCCACCTACGCCGACACCGGCGAGGGCCTGGCCGTGGGCGATCCGGTGCGCTTGATGGGCTTTGCCATTGGACGCATCACCAGAATCGCCCCCCAACCGCCGCGGGGAAAGGGATCCGATCATAACGTGCGCATCGAGTTTGTGGTGGTGGGGACGAATTACAACTACATCTGGACCGGCAATTCACGCGCCAGATTTGTTGACACTGGCTTCATGGGAAAACATCTGGACATCACCAAAGGAACCAAGGGCTACAACGTGTACGTGAATTTTCCCGTCGAGCAAATGACGCTGGAGGACATCAAGTCCTCCCCGCATTTGGACAAATTGCGGCTGGGCGCGGACATTTACCAAGGGAGCAATCTGGCCTGCAAGGCCTGGCTGGCGCTCTCCACCAACGTGGACAAGCTCGCCGGCCTGGGATTGTCCAATGTCTGGACCGTGGACGTCACCTCCCGCGGCAAGAATATCACCGGCGTCTGGAACGATCAGGAATCTCACTACGAACCCTTCGCCGGAACCAACATCTACATCCTCCCGCCGGACGAAGCGCCCGCCATCATGGACCGCGTGCAAGCCATTGTGGCGCAGGTGCAGGCGGCCTTGCCGAACTTTCTCGCGCTCACCAACCAGCTTGCCGCCACCCTTGCCAACAGCGTGCAGTTGACATCAAACCTCAACGCCGTCGCCGCCGCCATCCGCCCGCCCCTGAACGACGTGGCGGCCATCACCGCCAACCTGCGCAATCCCCACGGAGCGCTGGGCGAATGGCTCATCCCCGTCAATACGCGCCAGGAGCTTGATGCCACCCTGCTCAACGCCAACGGCGCCCTGGCCAACGTCAATAACACCCTTACCAATGTCAATACTAATCTATTGATGGTCTTTGACGGCCTGGGCCAATCGCTCGATAACGTGGCCGGCATCACCAGCAATTTGAACCACCAGGTCCAGGTCAACTCCAACATGCTGGCCCAGATTTCCAAGATGATTGTGGATAGCGACAATTTCGTCCAGGGCCTCAAGCGCCACTGGCTCCTGCGTTCCGCCTTCAAGCCCGCCAAAACCAACGCTCCGCCCCGGGCACGATAAAAATCTTCACCTCCTCGGTAGCCGGCTCTGCCGCCCTGGATACGTCTAAGGCGTTAGCGGCCGCGCGGCTTGAATGCGATAGAATCGGTGCGCCGCGTTGGTGTCGGTAAAGCTGCCCGTGGTGGACGTGCCTCCGGACGTGATTAATCCCAGGCTGTTGTCGGTCCAGCCCGCCGGGCTGAGGTTCAAGGTCTCCTGAATGTAATAGAAACGCGTGGGCACGCTGGCCCAGATCAGCGTGGCGTTGGTCCCGCCTGGCATCGTGCCGTAATGCGTAATGTGCAGGTAGTCGCTTCCGTTGGTCGGGTTGGTGCCGGCAAGATATTCCTCATAATTGGACACGCCGTCGCCATCCGGGTCGGCCTTGGGGTCGATGCCTGTCTTTCCAAAATAAGTCATCTCCCACGCGATGGGCAGGCCGTTGGTGTCCAGCAGACCGGGCGAGATGGTGTCCGTTTGCACATAGGCCACGGCGTTGCTCAAACTGATCCAGCCGCAATTGGCGCTCCAAACATAACCGCTCATCTGCCCGGTGCTCATGTTAATGGCCGGCGCCCCGTTGCTTTCGAAATTGACCCAGCCGATGTTCGCCCCGTAAGCGTAGCCGCGCAAATTGCCCAAGCCGTCCTGATTGACACCGAAGTCGGCGGCGGAGTTGTTTTGATATTGGATGCCGTTGGCGGGCGAGCCGCTGCCGAGGTTGATCCAGCCGGCGTTGGCCGCGTAAATGTAGCCGGAGCAAACGTAAGCGCCGATGACCACGCCGCTGGCCGTTTCGCCGGTCCCTCCGGACCAATCCATCCATCCGATGTTGGCGCCGTAGGCGTTCTTATGCACCGAGTCAATGGTGCTGGCGTGAACCAAACCTGAAGCGTGAAGGCCCAAGGCTGCAAGCAGAGCGGGCAAGAAGGTCTTTATTTTCACAGTGACATGGGGTTGAGGTTTAAAATGAGTAATTGGCGGCCGGATGGTTCGCGTTGGGCGTGCCGGAAATGTCCCCGGCGCCACTAACGTTGACAATGGGGCCATAGCTGTTGCCGGCGCCCATCTGGTAATTCGTGCTGTTGCCGCGCGCGCTGTTGCGCAGCACTAGATTTCCGCTGACCCCGCTGTTGGTCAGCACGATTCCGCCGCCGGGATTATTGACCACGAGATTTCCGTCAATCACATTACTTGTGCCGGAACCGGCGAGCAGAAGAATGCCGGGGGCCTGGTTCTGGCCGTCCGTGACCACGTTGCCCGCGACGCGGTTTTCCGTTCGCACCAGCATCCCGCAACTGCTGCTGGCCTGGACGGTGTTGTTGATCGCAATGGAGCCGCTGTCAATATCAATGCCGTAGCCGTTGAATTTAACGGTGCAGCCTTCCACCTGCGAGCTGAACGCGGCCTGGATGCCCGTCGAGTTGCCCGTCACCGAGCAATGCGCCACGCTGGACTCAGCCGCGAATATGCCGTCGCCCCCGTTGTCTTGCGCCACGCAATCGCGCACCGTGGCCCGCAGGACATCCATGCCGTCGTTGCCGTTGCCAAGCACCTGCAAATCGGAAAACACCTCGCCGTATCCGCCGCCCAGACCGGAGATGCCGTCACCATCCCAGGAGCGAATGACGCCGTTGCGCACGCTCAGTCCGACCGTGCCCGGATTGGTATTGCGAATGCCGTCCAGCGAGCCAGGCACCCCGGTCAGGCTGAACCCGTTCAGGTCCAGCGTCACCTGCGAGGATTCGATGGCGATGCCGCTCAGGCCGCTGGCGCCGACAATGTTGGTGACAAGATAATAGGAGCCGGGCCGCGCAATCTTGAACAAAGTTGTCGCATCGCCCGGGGTGTTGTTGGAATTGACGATCAGGCGCGCTTCGACCTGGTCGAGCGTCTTCATCATCGGGGCCGGCGCGCCCGGCGGGGTGAGGCTGCCTTGCGCAAAACTGGATGTCACCGGGAGGAGCCAACCGCAGACAGAAGCTGCGGCGACATACGCATTTCTGGTCTTCATATTAAGTTGTGTTGATTTAGTTATTAACGACCCTGTTAAGGTAGCGCGACAACCCGCTGCGTCAAGCCGCGATTTGCCGTGCCGGCTATTCTCCGCCCAGGGCGGCGCTTCTTCCGCGCGGAATGCGCTCCAGGTGGTAGAGGATGAAACCGTGCAGGTAGAGGCGCAGTTCTCTCACTTGCGCGGGACTTAGGCGCAGGCGGAAAATGTCCGGCCAGTCCATCTCCAGCAAGCGCTCCAAAATTTGCTTCGAGCCGGGCGTCAAGCTGGTTTGAGCCAGGTCGGGCTTCATGCCGAGTTCGTCGAGCCATTTCATCTCGAATCCGAAAATCGTCTGGGGCTGGGCGGGGTGCTGGGGCAGTTGCCGCAGCAAACTGGAGAAAGTCTCGAAAATGGCCGGCATGGCGGCGTCGGGTTCGGCGGTCTGCTCGATGAGCGCGGCGCAATAGGAAGCTTGCTGAACGTAGATCAGCTCCGGGCGCAGCCCGGCGTGGCTTTCCAGCAAGCGGACTTCGCGCAGGGTGTGCAGGTCCGAATGGCGCGAGCGGGCGAAGCTCAGGTCGGCCAGGTAAAACAAATCCAATTGCCCGCGAAAGGGGGACTTGGCGCGGCGCGCCCCTTTGGCGACGGTGGCCAGGCGGCCGAAATCGCGCGTCAGCCAGAGCACGATCAGGCTCGTGTCTGTCAAGGGCCGGGTGCGCAGGACCAGGCCGGTCGTGCGCGCGAGGTTCATCGCGCGAGCGGCCGCGCCGCCGGCGCGGCGGGCGGCCTGGCGGCCAGGGGTTGGGGGACGTGGCCGGGGGAAATGGCGCCCAAACTAATGATGAACTTAATGCCATCGGCCACGGACATATCCAGCTTGGTGATTTCACTTTCAGGGACCATCACCAGAAAGCCGGAAGTGGGGTTGGGGGTGGTGGGAATGAAGACGGTGATGAGTTTTTCGCCGCCCACGCCGGCTTGTTCGCCGGTGACAAATCCCACCGCCCGCGACCGCCCATACGGGAAGGTGACCAGCACCACCTGTTTGAAGGAAGATTTATTGTTCGAGAAGGATTCGTTGACCTGTTTGACAGTGCCGTAAATCTTGTTCATCAGCGGCACCCGCATGATGGCGTGTTCAAGCCATTCAATGGTCTTGCGCCCCAGGAAATTGCGGCCATAGCGTCCGGCCAGACACACCAGGAACACCGCCCACGCCAGCGCGATCCAACTCCAATACCAGCGGATTTCCCCCAATTCGCCGTTGGATAATCTGGGGCTGATCCAGGGCCGGGGCAAAAAGAAGAGCATCTTGTCCGTGACGTTGGACACGTTTTGGAAGAGCCAGACAATGACCGCGACCGAAATGACGGCCGGCATGACAATGGCCAGCCCGGCAAAGAAATTGGCCCGCCACCGCTTCCAAAAATGATTTTCTTTCAATGCCATTACCGCCCAAGTTTGCCCAAATCGAAGCGGGCGGACAAATCCTTTAGCAGCTTATTTTCCCGCCGTTTCATCACGCGCCGTGAGGCCGGATCGGTGTCGTCGAACCCTTCCAGGTGCAGAACCCCATGCACCACGTAGCGCGTCACTTCCCAAGGCCAGCGGACGCGGAAACGGCGCGCGTAAACCAGCGCGTCATCGATGGAGATGAAGATTTCGCCGCATAGCTTCTCGCTCTCGGCGTCCGCTTGATGATTGAAAGTGAGAACGTCGGTGGAGCCTTCATGGCCGAGGAAGGTTTCGTTGAGTTTGGCCATTTCGGCGGCGCCGATCAAATGCACTCCCAATTCGTAGTCCCGGTGGCCGAGCAGCTCTTCCAACAGGCACCGGGCCAGGCGGCGCCAGAGCGTCCGGTCCAGCGCGCAAGTGCGCTGCCGGTGGAAAAACCGCAGCAGCTTCATCGGGGTTTGCCGCGATGTTCCTCGTAGGCCGCAATGATGCGCTGCACCAGGGGATGCCGGACGACGTCGCGCCGGGAGAATTCGACCATGGCGATGCCCTCGGTGCCGCGCAGGGCCAGGCTGGCCTCCAGCAGGCCCGAGTGCTTGTGCCCCGGAAGATCGATTTGCGTCGGGTCGCCGGTGATAACCGCCTTGGAACTCAATCCCAATCGTGTCAAAAACATGAACATTTGCTCGGTGGTCGAGTTTTGCGCCTCGTCCAGGATGATGAAAGCCTGGTTCAAGGTGCGCCCGCGCATGTAGGCCAGGGGCGCGATCTCGATCACCCCCCGTTCCATGTTCTTTTGCAAATCTTCCGCCGGCAGCATGTCGTGCAGCGCGTCGTAGAGCGGCCGCAGGTAGGGATTGATCTTTTCGTAGAGGTCGCCCGGCAAAAAGCCCAGCGCCTCGCCGGCCTCCACCGCCGGACGTGTCAAGATAATCCGCGCCACCCTTTCCTCGCGCAGGGCGGACAGCGCCATGGCCATCGCCAGGTAGGTTTTGCCCGTCCCGGCCGGCCCGAGGCCGAAGGTCACATCGTGGTTGCGGATGGCATCGACGTACCTTTTTTGTCCCACGGTCTTGGGGGCCACGGGCGCCTTTTTGGAGGAGGTCGTGATCCGTTCGGAAAACACGGCGCGCAGGGCGGAGGCGCCTTCAGTCTTGACCACGTTGAGGGCTTGGGTGAATTCTCGCTGCCGCACCGTCCCGCCATTCTTGAGCGAGCTTTCCAGCGACTGAAACAATTCCCTGGCTCGTTCCAACGACGCCTCGTCGCCGTCCAGTTTGATCCAGTTCTCTCTCGCCACGGCTTTGACGCCCAGATGTTCCTCCAGCGACTGCAAATTGCGGGGATCGTTGTTGAACAATTGCTGCGCCAGGCGCGCATTCTCGAAATGAAGGGTTTCCGTTGGCATCAGGTTGCGAGCGCGGCCCGCAACTGGGCCGCGACTTCCGACAAAGCTTCCGGCACCACGCTGGTCTGGGCAATGACGGGCATGAAATTGGTGTCCCCGCTCCAGCGCGGAACGACATGCACGTGAACATGTTCGACAATGCCCGCGCCGGCCACGTGGCCAACGTTGATGCCGATGTTAAACCCGTCGGGCTTCATGACTTTGGTCAGCCCATTCTGGCAGCGGCGGGCCAATAGGAACAGATCGCAAAGCTCGTCCTCCGTCAGGCCGTTGAGATCGGGCGATTGTTTGTAAGGCACGACCAATAGATGTCCCCCGGTGTAGGGGTAGCGATTGAGCACCGCGTAGCAAGTCCGCTCCCGCACCACGACGTAGTTGGCCACATCCTCACTGGAGTCGGCGATTTGCTTGAAAAGGGCGGCGTCGGCGGGCGCCGGCTTCGGTCCGCGGATGTAGGCGATGCGCCACGGCGCGTGCAGCGGTTCCATGATGACAATGCTAATATCGAGACACCTTCATTAAAGCGATTCTCACGGCAAAACTTCGGGCTGTTTGCCGGCTAACGCAAGGAAAATATCATCATCGCTAAAACACAAAAAACCGCCCTGTTTGGCAGCAAAACAGCGGTTTCCGCCAAACTATTTAACACTTTTGCAGAGCCTTTCCCTGTTTTTCGTCCTTTTCGTCCTTGTAAGTCCCTGTCCGTCAACGCCGTGCGCCCATCCACCCCCTCCAAAAAAAATCATACCTAAAACACCACCGTGGGTTATTTGTCTTTCGGTAATCGTGCCAAACTCGCCGCCGTGCATAGTCCTAACAACCAACCAGAAAGCTTAATATGACAAGAAATGGCAAAATCGCCCGTCTCCCCGAAGAAATCCGAACCCAGTTAAACACCCGCCTCAGCGACGGCGAAGAAGGCGCAACCCTCCTGGACTGGCTCAACGCCCTGCCCCAAGTTCAGGCCAGCCTCAAAGAAAACTTCGACGGCGTCCCCATCAGCAAACAAAACCTCTCCGAATGGCGCCAGGGCGGTTTCCGCGAATGGGAGATGCGCCAGGAACTGCTCGGCCACGCCCGCCAACTCCGCGAGACCTCCAACGAGATGGAGGAAGCCTTGGACATCGCCTCGCTCCCCGGCGCCATGGCCGCCCTGCTGGCCGCCCGCTACGCCGCCGTCCTCAACGCCTGGGACGGCGAGCCGGACGAGAAAATCGAAGCCAAACTGTGCCTCCTGCGCCGCCTCAACCAGGACATCGCCCTGCTGCAAAAGACGATCCAGCGGGACGTCGATCGGAAAAGAGAGATGGAGGAATCCGAGGCGGAAGAGTACCGGCGCGACATCGAGGAGATGAAGCAAAAGACCTTGAAGATGATGCTCTATGCCGGTCCGGAACGCGAAGCCCTGGCTGCGGCCATCGGCGGCAAACACGGCCCCTTGCTGGCCGAGATGATCACCGCCATCAAATACGATCTGCCCTCGCCGCTGGAGAAAATGGAAAAGGCCAGATTGGAAATCGCCAAATCACACCCCCCCGTTCCCCCCAAGTCCAACCCAGTCAAACCCAGTCAAACCGAATCAAACCCCGGCGCTGAGGATGTCAACCCACGCAAGAGCTAACGGGCCGCCTTATCCAGCGCGGTCAGAACGATGGACGGGGTCAGGATCGTCGGCAGCACCTCCGGCGGTTGGTGGACGTCCTTGGAATAGACCAGCACCAGGGGCACGCCGGAGCGGTCATAGCGCCGCAATTCCTGTCCAATGGCCGGGTCTTCCCGCGTGTAATCGCCCACAAATGCCACCGCGCCGATCCGTTTCAATCTGGCCCGCGTGGACTCGATCTCCAGGCTCGTCGCCTTATTTATTTGACATGTCAGGCAGCTCTTGGCGGTGAAATCCACCAGAGCCGGGTGTCCCGCCTGCTGCGCCGCCTGCACGGCCTGCGGACTCCACCGCTGCCAGAGGATGCCGGTTGAGTGGCCGTGCAGAATAAAGGTGTAATCCAGCGCCAGCATCACCACGCACAACGCCGCCGCCAACCCCTTGCCAGGCATGGCGCGTTGCACAAATTGCCCCCATATCCACGCCGCCAGCGCCAGCACCACCAGAAACAATCCCGTCCATAGGACCGCGCTTTCGTCGTCGGACGAGAGCCACATCAGCCAGAAGGCGGTGGCCAGCATCGGAAAGCCCATCAGGACTTTGAACCTTTCCATCCAGGCCCCGGGCTTGGGCAGCATTCCCAGCCAGCGCGGCTGCGCGCACAACAGCACGAACGGAAATGCGAATCCAATTCCCGCCGCCAGAAAAAACAGAATGATGACCGGCGCGGATTGCGCCAGGGCAAAAGCCAGCGCCGCTCCCAAAAATGGCGCCGTGCAGGGCGTGGCCAGAATCGTCGCCAGCACGCCGTTGAAAAACGCGCCCGAATATCCCTGTTGCGAAGCCAGATCGCTGGCCGCCCCCGTGGCGCGCGAACTCAATGTGACCTCGAAGACGCCAAACAGATTCAACGCGATCAACGTCACCAGCACCGTCAGCGCCAACTGTACTTTGGGGTGCCGGAAAAGATCGCCCCAGTTGGCCAGGCCGCCGGCCTGTTGCGCGCCAATGGCCAGTCCCGCTAGAATCAGGAACGAAACCAGGACGCCCAATCCATACACCAACCCCAACTTTCGCACCCGCCCCGGCTTCTCCCCGGATTGTTTGACAAACCCAAGTATCTTCAGCGCTATGACCGGCAACACGCAAGGCATGACGTTCAAAATCAACCCGCCCAAAAAGGCGGCCAGCAGCTTCACCGCCAGCACGGCGGCGGATGGAATCGGCGCGGCGTTTTTCTTTTCCGTCGCCTGCGCGGGCCGGATGCCCAGCGAAACCTCCACTCCCTGCGGTTGCGCCGTCCCCGCATGGCTTACCAGGACGCCCGTCAGGCGGTCCGGCCAGCCGGCGTCGTTTTTGCTGACCACTTTGCGCAATCGGACGCCGCCCCCCTCCGCCGGCGTCGTTTCCGTCATTCCCTCCACCGAAAAATTAGTGCTGGCGTACGGATAAAAATCCGCCGGCGCCGCGCCATTTTTCCACTCGATGATGAGCGGGCGCGAATGGCTGGCCGTCTGCCCGCTTTGCCACTGCGCCTCGGCGGCGCCGTCCGCGGCGGGCGGCGGAATCTTTTTGCGCCATTGCTCGATCAGCGCCGCCTCCGCCGACGGTTTGGTTTCCGCCGCGATGTCCAACGTCGCCCTCGCCTCGGCCTGGGCCATGACGCATTCCTGCGAGCACTCCATCCAATGCGCGGCGGCCTTGAGCGTGAGCGGCCCGGGACGCAAGCCGTCCGCCAGCTTGATAGGTGTCAATAATACTACTTGATGGGTGTAAACGTAGGTAATCAGCGCGGTGTCCCCGGCCTTGTCGATTTCCTTCTCCGGAAGCGGCCACTGGATTTCCCCGGCTGAGACCCCGTCCGGGAGATTCCAGGTAATGGTGACAGGGATGCCCGCGTCGCCGCCGTTGCGCCAATAGACGTGCCATGAGGGAGGCATGTCCATTTCCAGGCCGGCCCATAGCGTCTCCCCGGCCCGCGCCGATGCGGCCGGCAGGAGCAGGCGGATGCGGGTTTTGGGCGCGGCCGAGACGGGCCAAGCCAGGCAGACCGCAAGCACAAGGGCGATCCGCCAGCCACCTTGGGTCCCGGCGGAGGTTGGCAAAGAGACATTCGTCTGGCGCACACCCACAATATGCCCGCTCGCCTTCAAACCGCAAACCCGCGGTTACTTGGCTGCGGCGGGTGCGGCCTTCGCCGCCTCGGGCGCGGCCTTGGCGGCCACCGGCGCGGACTTGGCCGCTGCCGGCGCGACGACCCGGCCTTCCTTCTCCTTGACCAGCGTGGCGCTCTTGCCGATGCGCTGGCGCAGGTAAGTCAGCTTGGCGCGGCGGACCGAGCCTTTGCGCTCGACCTCCACCTTGTCAATGCGCGGGGAATGGACGGGGAAAATGCGTTCCACTCCTTCGCCGTAGCTGATGCGCCGGACGGTGAAGGTGGAATTCAGCCCGTGACCCCGGCACCCAATGACCACGCCGGAAAAAATCTGAATGCGTTCCTTGTCGCCTTCGGTCACCTTGGTGTGGACACGCACGGTATCGCCCACCCCGAAGTTGGAGGCGCCCTTGCGATACTGCTCGGATTCAATTTTGTCTAACAATACCTGGTTCATAAATTATCTTTCATCCCGTTTTCTTCTGCCACAAATCGGGCCGTCGCGCCTGTGTGCGCAAGTCCGCTTGTTGCCGGCGCCATTTCTCTATTTCCGCATGGTTGCCCGACAGCAGCACCGGGGGGACTTTCAACCCCCGAAACTCCGCCGGCCGCGTGTAATGCGGATACTCCAGCAACCCCTGGCTGAACGACTCGTCCAGCGAGCTTTGGTCGTCGCCCAGCACTCCGGGCAACAGCCGCGTCACCGCGTCGATCACCACCATCGCCGCCAGCGAGCCATTGGTCAGCACGTAATCGCCTATCGACACTTCGTCATCGGCCAACTCCGTCCGCACCCGTTCGTCCACCCCTTCGTAAGCCCCGCCAATGAGCAGCAGCCTTGGCTCGGCGGCCCACTGCCGCGCCGCGCTTTGGTCAAACATGCGTCCCACCGGCGAAAGCAAAATCACTTTCGTGCTCTCATCGGCCAGGGCCTCGACCGCTTCAAAAATCGGTTCCGGCTTCAAGACCATCCCCGGCCCGCCGCCGAAAGGACGGTCATCGACCGTCTTGTAATTGTCGTGCGTGTAATCACGCAGGTTATGCACCCGCAAATCCAGCAGCCCCCCGCTGCGGGCGCGCTGGATGATACTCACATCGATCGGTCCCGTGAACATCTCCGGGAACAGCGTGAGCACGTCAATTCTCACGCGCTGGGGCCGGCGGCTCCTCGACAATTTCCAGCGCGCAACGCAACGCCTTCTTGGCGCTGCCTGCCAGCAGCAGGGAACGCAGGGCATTGATCGTCATCCCCTGGCGTCCAATGATCTTGCCCACGTCGTCCGGGTGCATTCGCAACTCATAAATGGTCAGGGCATCCTTGACCACCGGCGTGACCGTGACCGCTTCGGGATGGCTGACCAACCCTTTGACCACATATTCCAGAAAGGCTTGCATAAGCCGAAAAATTCAAAAAACTCACGCCACCACGGCGGCCTTGGACAATTTCTTAATAAAGCTGGCGACCGTCTCGCTCGGCAGGGCGCCATGGCTGACCCAATACTTGGCGCGTTCCAGATCGAGCTTGCAATTATCGCCCTTTTTCAGGGGCTGATAAGTGCCGATCTCCTCGATGCATTTTCCATCCCGCGGACTGCGGGCATCGGCCACGACAATGCGATAATAGGGGGCATTTTTGGCCCCGACCCGTTTCAAACGAATTTTGACTGACATAAATAATCAAGTTTGTGGCGGCGGCGCGCCACGGCAACATCAACCGCCCGCTGCTTACGCAGCGTCCAAAAAGGTTGGCTAGGCTAATCTTGACGCGCTCCGAACGCAAGCCCTCTTTTTTCCTTTTTCTTTAACGCCGGGGACGGGTGGCGATCAAGGAAAAAGTACGTCCGCCCGACTTGCTCCGGCCGTGGAAAAACTCATACTCATATTGGGTCAGGTCCTCGTCCAAACATCGTATGTCCACGCTCGGTGGCATGATGTAACCGGTCCACACTGGACGGTGCGGCATTTGTTCAATGAAGCTGAAGAGGGCTTTGGCTCCTTCGGTGCTCAACGCGCAATCGAGCGCGTTCCGGCTGGCGGATGTGACGCTGGCCTTCCACTCCTCCGGCGTGATGAAGTTGTTGAGGGCCGGCCTTGTTCCTTCCGCCATTTGCGCGGCATATTTGTCATAGTGGGCCAGATACAGGTGGGAAAGGTTGAGCGATAGAGCGATGCCGATCATTTGGTTGAACTCGCCGGCCTCCTCCGTCATCACCTGATCCGTCCAATAGCGGGAATCCCCGAGGTTGGGCGGGAGCGCTGGTGTTTCGCCGGCGCTCTCCTGCGCCAGGATGGAGGCATATTGATTGAAGTAACCCGGCTGAATTCGATCTATGGCCTTGGCATGGGCAATATAATTGATCAAATCAATGAAGCCCGTGGAAACGGTTACCTGCCCCTGGCGCTCCCCCTGTATCGGCGCCATGACCGGCGCCTCCGACTGTTCCACGGAAACGATTTGCGGATTGAGGATCTCCCGGAATTTCGGCTCCAGCGACGTGTACAGGTCGTTCGCAATTCTGACGGCTATCGCCATTCCGCCCGGGTAACCATGCGCCGGCGTATTGGTCGCGGCATAGGCGGGCGTCAACAACGCCAGCCCCACGGCTGCGAGCAGGAATCGGATAAGGCGATGGCTGTACATCTCTTACTTGCGAGAGGGGCACGTTCCGTGCCACCGCGCTCAGAGGCCCAAATGCAGAAAAGTGTCTTGTTGCAGGTCAACGCCGCATGAAATGTGGACAACTTGCCCTCGTGGAAATCGCGGTCTTTGCCGTCACCGCGTCCGCTCAAAAAGGGCGCGCCAGAACCACCCCGAACGCGCGGCCAGGAAGACGACGCTCGCTCGCGCGCTGGGTTGGAACAACGCCCTTTGCAGTAACCCCGCCCAACGCAGCCGCGGCGTGAATCTCTGGTCGCAACGCAAGGCGATCTCCTGCTGCGCCTCCCCCCATGTCTGCTCGCCCTGGCTGAATCTGGCCAGCGGCTCGATCGCTAATTCCGCGCATTCAAACGCCATCGACATGCCGTTGCCCGTCACCGGCGGAATCATCGTCACCGCGTCGCCGACGCAACACTCCTGGCGTTGGGCCGCGCGTTGCGGCGCCAGGCCAAGACCCGCCACCGAGCAGAAGGATTCCATGTCGAATTGCGCCCCAGCCGTGCGCGCATGGAGTGTGGATCCCGGCGGCCCGCCCAGCCAATCCCGCCAGCGTCGCGACAGGTCAGGCACGGCCGCCTGGCTGCGAAACAAGCCGCAGATGTTCACTTCGTTGTCCGCCAGCCGGCACATGCCCACATAACCCGAGGGCAAAAAGTGCATCTCGATGTCGGCCTCAAGAGTCACCCCCCGAGCGTGGACCTTCAGCCCGAACAACCGCCAGCCGTCCGACACCGTCTCGACGCGCCGGCCGCTGGCGCGCACCACGCCCGCGCCCCATGTGTCGTTCCACCGCGCACCCAACTTCAATGTGCCGCCCAAGCTCTGAAATTGGCGGGCCAGCCAAGCATCCAGCATAAACCGCGACACACACAACGCGGCCTCCGGCAGCGGGCGCGCCGCCACCAGCGTCCGGCTGGCGAAGAAAGCCGCGCTCACCGCGGCGCTGGCCCCGGCCTTTCGCAGCCCTTGCAACAAACCAAGCCGCTCCAGGGATTCCTGCCCCCGGCCGCTGATGAACTCGCCGCAGACGCGGTGTCGCGGATAGCGACCCGCCTCCCACACCGTGACCGGCACGCCGCGTTGGCGCAAACCGATGCCCAGCGTCAAGCCGGCCAGTCCGCCCCCCACGATGGTGACGTTCTTAGACATTTCTTTTGGCCACAAAGCAATGGCTGAACAAGCCGGCCGGATGTTCGCTCGATTGCCATTGTTTCCGCCCCGGCCAAAGCGCGGAGAGTTCATGGCCGGCAAATCCGGCCCGCACGCTGATCGGCGCATCGTGCCGGGTGACGGCGTTGCAAGCCATCAGCCGGAGCAGCCGCGCGGCCTGAAGCGACAGCGCCCCGCGACGCGGTTCGCAGGCGATGAACAGGTTCGTGCGCGCGGCCGCCAGACGCAACAACGTCCCCAGCGATGGGTCCGGAAAATGGTGCAAAAACAAGTTGGCCAGCATCACTTCCACCGGGGAAGAAGATTGCTCCAACCAGTCAAAGACATCCGTCGTCGCGCTTTCCACCGTCCAATGGAGCGCGGCGAAGGCCCGGCGCGTTTCCGCCGCCACCACGTTATGGCGGTCCAGCAACGTGGCCTCGGCCTTTATGCCCAGCGCCGCCAAAGGACGCGCCAGCCGCAGCAGAAAAGTGCCATCGCCCGCGCCCAACTCGACCAGCCGGAGCGGCCGGGCGCGAAAGGATGTTTGCGCGAGCTGGCGGCGCAACGCGCGCGCAATGATGCCCGCGTGCCCCATGATGAAATTCAAGCGCCGCATATCCGCGCGCGAACCGGCCGCCTGCGCCTCAGCGGGCGGCAGCACATCAATCAGTTCCGGTTCGACGAGTCGGCGCATGGCTCATTCCACCTTCAAAAACGCACCGTGGCAACTGAAGCCGGCGCCGAAAGACGAGAGCCACCACCAGCCGCCAGGCGCATTTTCCGCCAGCGCCCTCTCCAGCGCAAAAACCACGAACGGGCTGCTGACATTGCCAAAGTTGTTCAAAACCCCGGTGCTGAAGCGCACATCCTTGTCGCTCAGGCCCAGACTCTTGCGCAATGCGGCCAGCACCTGCCGTCCTCCGCCGTGCAGAATCCAGCCGGCCACGTCGGCGCGCTTAAGCCCCTGTCCCTGCAGCATCTCGCCCAGGAGGTTTGTCACGTGACGGGCCGCGAGGTCGGGGACTTCATGGGCCAGAATATTCCGCAACATGCCTTGGCGTTGCGTGAAGCGAAGAAAATCCCGGTCGGCCGGACTTAAGAAACTCCTGGCGGTCTTCCATTCCACGCGCCTGGCATGGGCGGCGGGCCGCGCGGACAACACCGCCGCGCCCGCCCCATCGCCAAAAAGGCAGGCGCTAATCAGCACCCCGGGATCGTCGTCCAGGTAGAACGCCGCGCTGCAAACCTCGACGCACACGGACAAGACGTGCTGCGCCCGGCCGGCCGCCAACAACGCTTGGGCCGTGCCCCAATTCGGCAACGCCGCCCCGCAACCTTGCCCAACCAAATCCAGAGCCGTCACGTCCGGGCGCAGACCCAGCCGTTCGCTGACATAACTGGTCAATCCGGGACAAAGATAGCCCGTGCAGGTGCTGATGATGACGGCATCGACCCCGCTCGCGCCGAGCCGGGCGGCTTCGAGGGCGCGTTGGGCGGCTTGCGCGGCCAGTTCGGGCGCGTGCCGGGCGAAGCGGGCATGCATCGCGTCAGGCGTAAGGAGAAAAGCCTCTTCCAGGTTCTCCACCGCGAAGTGCCGGCAGGCAATGCCGTTCTCACCCGCCAATACTTTTCGCAGCAGCGCCTGCGAGCGCGGGCTGAGGCCCGGAAACTGCGGCGCCTGTCGCAACGCCGCCCAACATTCCGCCTGCGTGAATGGTCGGGGCGGAACCGCCGTGCCGAGTCCTGTAACGTACATGCCTTTTTTCCTCTCGCTCGCCTTCCAAACCGCTCGTCCGTTCCTGGCCAACCACTATAGCTTTAGTGACAGTCAATTTCAAGGCTGTGCGGGTTTCCTTCCTAATCTTAATCCTAATCTTAATCTCTTCCGTAACCGATCAGGATTAAGAATGGAGGGAAACCTCAAGAATGTGAAATGCGCCCCTCCTTCGCACACCGAAGATTTCTGGCTCGCTTAGTTTCCCCGGGTAAAATAGGATTCCAATACGGGCAACCTTTCTTTTCTATGCCGCAAATGCCTTGTCATGTTCTTCTGAGCATTCTGATCGCGCTTGCTCTGGCGACCGGTTGCAAGCCCGCGCCTATTGCCGAGACGCCCGGTTTCTCCCGGACGCCCGGTTACTTTCAGACGCCCTTTCAGTCCGAATCGCAATTCATCGTCGAGGCTATTGTCACTGATCTGGCGGAACAGATATATTTTGCCGCGAACCACCGCTTGCCGGAAAGGAAATCCTTCATTGTCATCGCCACGGAAAAACCCGGTTCTCCTCCCGACGCGCCCGTGTATGAATTGGAGATCAACCTGGACCAGCACCACGCCGGCCTGAAGCTGGACCTGAATGTGAACGGTCCGATCTGGCTTCCGGCGATCTATCACGATCTGGCGGCGGCGCTGGCGCAATCTGTCGGGCTGAGTTCCGGCTCGGCCAACCCGGCCGCCGACGCCTTGCTCGTGTCCAGCTTGCTCGACGGCGCGCCGGAGACGATTGAGATGGAAAATCAGACCCTGTCGAAAGATTTGGAAAAGGACTTTGCCAATCCGGAACTGCACGAGCAGGCGGCCCTCTTGTTGGGGGCGTTTTTGCTCCGGGAACACTCCGGATATTTCTTCGAGATCCGCTCGCCGCTCTCACGCATGACCGCGCATCTGGCCATGGCGGGCTGCCTGCGTGGCGCCGGTTCTTTTGGCCGAAACGGACGACTGGCCCAGGCGATGTTGCTGACGTTGGTCTGTGACGAGGCGCTGGCGCTCGAGCAGTTGAAGTTCATCGACTCTGACAATTCCGACATGGCGGCCATGGTCCGCTCCTTGCGCGCCCTCAACACGGGAGATTTTCGTCCGTTGTCCGACGCGGCCGGGCGCTCGCGGGTTGAGAGCGCAGCCTGGTTTGCGGAGATGGCCGATTATGCCGACATTTCTTCCGCCTGGGGGAAGCTCGACTCCCAGCAGAAGCAAACCATCGATTTCGTCCGCATCGCCAATAATTTTGGGTACTCCGTTGGCACGGGACACGAGTTGTTGCAGGCCTCCCTTCCGCTGGAACTACAAGAAATTCAGAGCGTTTATGAACTTTCGCGCCATGAAAAGTTCAGTTCCACCGCGCTCGTCAAGGCGCTGAATGCACCGCCGGAGCGCTGTTTCAGCGCCGGCCCCGGCGGAAAAATCCACGTCCGCGTTATCGGCTGGGGCCAATGGGCCTCCTTCTTGCAACGGCACCTTTGCCATGCCGTGCAACAGAATTTCTACTTCATGAATTCAATGTGGGGCGTGCCGGACGAAGCGAAAAAATTCGCCGGCCAGTGTGACCAGCAATTTGACGGGCTGCGCTTATACCCGTTCGTCCGCAGATTCAATTGCACCGACATCGACGCCTACCACAAATCCGTGGACGACGGTTTCAAGGTGACGGTGGCCACGCCGCACCTGGTTCCGGCGGACTGCTGGAATTACATTTGTTACGATGTCTCCTTCGCGCCGCCGTACCGCCCGAATCCCAATCCCCACGTCAACGAATGGCACAATCACAATCCGCCTCCGGGGACCGTGTATAATCTCGGCCCGCGTTGGAATCATCCGAGCCTGGTTCAGAGGCCTGATGCTCTCTCGCGCTTCGAGCAACTCCACCAACTGGCCCCTTACCATGTTCGTATCGTGGACTACATCATCAAGAATAAGTATAACGACACTCCGACCCGCGAGCAGGCCACGGGCTACTTTGAGGCCCTGCTCCCTTACTCGGTTCACGCCTTGCAGGCGGTGGCCGGGACGGTCGTGGATCAGCCTGAGGAATATGAAAAATTAATGCTTCAGGCAGCGGAGCTGAACCCAGCTTTCTATTATGATCTCAGTGACTACGCCTGGCGCCATAATCAGACGGACAAGTCCGAGCAGTATATCGACAAGGCGTGCGACACCGATCTGGACGCTGTCCGCGTTGCCAATCACGCGGAGTCCCGGGTGCGTTACTACCTGAATAAAGGTCAGACGGAAAAGGCGCGGGCCATTGCAGACTTCGCCGGTGAGGTTTATTCCTATGTGGGGCTGAACGCCAAAGCCGTCTTTCTGGAAGCCACCTCCAATTACGACGGCGCCTTTGTCTGGTTTGCCAAAATCGAGGAGCGCTATAACGATGCTTCTCCACTCGTCAATTTTTGCCTGCGTTACAAAGCCATCGGCGGTGATACCCGCTTTGATCGCGAATTGCAGAAGCGCCTGAAAGTGTTGTTTCCCAAAGGCCTGGAAAAGGTTTCGATGAGCGATTTTCACGGGCCGCCGAACGATGGAGTGTCGATTCTCGGGGAAAACGATCTGCTGCGTTCGGCCGGTTTGAAACGGGGCGACGTGATCGTGGCCTTGAACGGCGTCCGCGCTCACAGCTTTCTGCAATACAACTACCTTCGGGATGCGAAGGACACGCCGGATCTGGACCTGATCGTCTGGCAGGGCGACGCCTACCGCCACATCCGGAGCAGCCCGCCTAACCGCCGTTTTGGCGTACAGTTCGGCGACCACAAGCCGAGGTGAGCCGTATCATGGCTTTAACACAAAGATCATGCCGGCTCTCGCGGTCTTCCTGCCGCCGCCGGACAACCAACTATGAAAGACATTACCGATTCCCGCTGGATCAAGATCAAGGGTTTCCTATTTCTGATTCTCGGATTGACTGCCTCTGGGATGCTGGTAGTTGATCACCCGGAACCCAAGGTCTTCCTTTTGCTCGCCATTGGAATCTGGAGTTTTTGCCGGTTCTATTATTTTGCCTTTTATGTCATCGAGCATTACGTCGATCCCGCGTATCGCTTTTCCGGCCTCTTGTCCTTCGCGCGCTATCTTTGGTCGCGCCGCCATTGAGGCTGTGCCTGGCATGGAACCGGGCTGCGCGTCAAGCGCATTAGCTGGCCGTCGTTTGGTTGGCCCCGGACGGCGCATTGCGCCCATAAAACGGCTCGCCTTGGCTGCCAAGCTAGGGCATAATGTTTTTATGGAACAGGCTTCAGCCATGCTTCAACATCAGGAGGTTTTTCGCAGCCGGGTCAGCGAGCCGCGCGGCGCAACAATTGGACGCAGTGTGCTCGCTTTCCTGCTCCTCTCGGTCTCGACTGCGATGGGCGCGGATGATGGTTTGAAGCCCTGGTCAGCCAACCTCCAACCGTCCGATGTGCAGAAGTCGCACGTGGAGGAAATCAGTGCCGGAAAGCAAGCATACAAGGTCGCGCAGGGCGGCACGATGGATGGCCGGAATTGCCGCTCGCCCATGGGGTGCGGCATGTCGCGGGAGGGGGCCTTGCTCCAGAAATGGGAGTCCAACCGCTCGGTGCGAATGGAAAACGTGGGCGACTCGGACGTCATCAACCCGTGGCTTTCCAACGGGCGCAATAACTTCCGCAGCGCCACGGAAATTGTCGCCTCGGCCATCACCCCAGGGATGACGGATGCCGAGAAGGCCAAGGCACTGTGGTTCCAGGAAATCCAGCATCGCTTCCACGACGGCGGGGACAATGAACAGCTCGATCCGGTGAAGTTGTTCAATACTTATGGTTTCAATGTCTGCGGCAGCGATTCCATCAGCCTGGCCACGCTCTGGGTCGCCTCGGGCATGAAAGCGGCGCCGGTCCGGGCCTTGGGGCATTGCATTTCCCAGGTTTTCTACGACAACCGATGGCACTTCTATGATGGCGACCTGCACACCATCTTTCTGTTGCGGGACAACGAAACGGTGGCGGGCGAGGAGGACATCGCGCGAGATCATGACCTGATCAGGCGCACGCACTGCCAGGGAATCCTGCAACCGGACAATTCGTGGGATGGGCCGGTCATGAGTTCGTGGTATTTTGACAAAGCGCCGATCTGGGGCCAACGCGGCCACGACGGCGGGACAACCATGAACATGCTCCTGCGCCCCAGTGAGGCTATTGTCTGGCGCTGGGGACAGTTGAATCCGCCCAAGTTCCACGGGGGCATGGGGCCGCCCGTCTATCCATCGCTAATCTGTAACGGTTTGTGGGAGTATGCCCCGGACTTTTCCAAAGAGACTTGGCGCAAGGGAGCCGCCAGCGTGGAGAACATCACCGCTGCCGCGGACGGATTGGCCGCCGCCCAAGGAACCAAGGGGACGGTGGTCTGGACGATGCGCAGCCCTTACGCGATGGTCGGAGGCCGCATCGAGGCGGATGCCACCGATGCCCAATTCTCCATATCCACCGACGGAAAGACCTGGCAGACGGTCAAGGATAATTTTGACCAGAGTTTCCCGGTTCACGGGCCGGCGATCGGCGAGTACAGGCTTAGGTGCCAACTGCAAGGGCCGGCCCGGCTGCGCAAACTGGCCATCGTCAACGATCTGCAAATGGCCCCCATGGCCTTGCCCGAGATGGCCGTGGGCGAGAACAGCTTCACCTATTCGGACCAATCCACCGGGGAGCGCCACGTGCGCATCACGCACAATTGGGTGGAGCGGTCCGCCTCCAAGCCTCCGTCAGCGCCGGAAGCCGCCATCTGCCCGCCTGATGGCGGGGAAGCCAGCGGCACCGACATTTCCTTCCAATGGAAGCCTGGCGATGAGCCTGCCGGCGATTACCAGTTCGTCTTGTCCGAGCGCCCGGACATGCGCTGGCCGCTGTCCATGGATTTCTACAAGCTCATCTCGCGAACCGCGGATAAAAATAAGGCCCGATATACTTTAGCCGAGCCAGGCCTGCTGACGCCTGATCGTAAGTATTATTGGCACGTGCGGGCGATGAACGCGCAAGGGGTCTGGGGAGATTGGAGCAAGACCTGGAGTTTCATCCCGCGCGGCGCGGCCTACCCATTGAACGTCACCGTCGCTTATGATGCAGACAAGGATATGGGGACACTGCGCTGGCAGGCCAATTCTGTCGGCCGCCAGCCGGTCAAGTACCGGGTTTACGGCAGCGACGAAAAGGGGTTCACCATTGCCGACAAGAATTTCAAGAGCACGGTGGGCGTGACGAAAGAGGAAATGGCGGCCTGGGATCCCTGGTTTCCGGCCAACTTCATTGGCGAAACCGCCGCCACGGAAATGCCCGTGCTCGGGTGCAACATCACTTCCCCGTCGGCCAACAAGACTTACTACCGGGTTGTGGCGGTGGATGATCAAGGCCAACGCAGCGGGCCTTCCGATTATGCGACAAGCCCCCGGCCTGTGATCTACAGCAAACCCGTGGCGACAACCAAAGTGGGGGCCACATACCGCTACCAGGCGAGCGTCACCCGCTCGCTCGGCGACCTAAGCTCGCGTATGAACGGAGACAAACAGGTCAACGGCTACTTCGACATCGAGAAGCCGGCCTTCACGCTCGATCAGGGGCCGGCCTGGCTTAAGATCGACGGGGCGACGGGCATGCTTTCCGGCACGCCGGACGCCGCCGGCAAAGTGGAAGTCGCGGTCAGCGCCACCATCAATCGTGAAGTGCGCAGGCTGAACGAACAAGATCTGATATGGGGCATCGAAAAGGTGCTTTCCACCGCCAACGAGCGGGTCGGCGCGGCCACTCAGAAATTCGTCATTGCGGTGGAGTAGCGGGCGGTTAGAATTGGGCTTGACAGAAGACCAGCAATCCCGCCAGCGCCGCCAGCGCCAGGCTGTGGAAGAAGACATAGCGCAGAATGCTGCCTTCGTGCCCGTACCAGTTGGTCGCCGTGCTGGCGACGACGATGCTCTGGGCGGAAATCATTTTTCCCACCATGCCGCCGGTGCAGTTGGCGGAGGCCATCATCACCGGGTTGAGCGACAGTTGCCGCGCGGTGATTGTTTGCAACGAGCCGAACAACACGTTGCAAGCGGTGTCCGAGCCGGTCAGGGCCACTCCCAACCCGCCCAGCAGTGTGCCGAAAAACGGATAGAGCGAGCCGGTCCGCGCCAGCGCCAGGCCCATTGTCGCGTCGCTCCCGGAATAACGGCTCACGTACCCGAGCGCGAGCATGGCTGCGATGGTCAGCAATGAATGGCGCAGCCGCCACATCGTCTCCAGGTAAATGGTCAGCATCGCGCGCGGGCGATGGCCCATCATGCCGCCCGCGCACACAGCCGCCAACAGGATTCCCGTGCCGGTGGCGGAGAGCCATTCCAGACTGAAGACGGCCTTCTCCGGCGGCGTTCCGGGCAGGACCACCTCCGGTCCGCGCGCCACGCGCTCGTGCAAGGCCGGCACCGCCCAGCGCCATCGTTGCTCTCCCCCCGCGCCTCCTAAAAATTGCTTAACGGGCTGCAGCCCCCACACAAAAACAAGAACAGTCAATAATACCCACGGCGCCCAGGCGCGCGCCAGATCGCCCCGTGAGCAATTCGGACGGTCGGACGCCGCCGCCGCCCCTTCCAGTTTCCAAAGCGTTTTCGGACGCCAGAACCGAAGCAGAACCGCCGTCGCCCCGATCGACGAAAGGGAGGCAACAATGTCCACCAACCACGGGCCGTGGTAGGTGGAAATCAGGTATTGCGGTATGGCGAAAAAAGCGCCGGCGACCAGCGCAGCGGGCCAGACCTGGATCATGCCGCGAAATCCAGTCATGGCCCACACCAGCCAGAACGGGATGAGGAGTGAGAACACGAACAATTGTTTTCCGAGCATGGCAGAAAGCTTCAAGACATCGATGCCGGTGACTCCGCTCAACGCGATGACGGGCATGCCCAAGCCGCCAAAGGCGACCGGCGTGGTATTGGCGATGAGGGACAATCCGCAAGCCGTCAAGGGCCGAAAACCTAATTGAATAAGGATGGCGCTGGCGATGGCCACGGGCGTCCCGAACCCGGACGTGCCCTCAAAAAACGCGCCAAAGGAATACGCAATCAGGATGACCTGAATGCGCGCATCCGGCGCCAGCGTGGCCAGGCTGCCGCGCAACACGGCGAACGAGCCATGCCGCACCGTCAATTCATAGAGGAAGAGCAGGTTGAGAATGATCCAGCCGATGGGAAACAGCCCGTAAGCCGCGCCGAACAAAGCCGAAGCCGTGGCGGCGCCGCAAGGCATGTGATACACCGCCGTGGCAATCACCCACGCCAGCGCCAGCGCCCCGAGCGCCGCGAAATGAATCCGCACCCGCAACAGCGCGATGGCCCCGAACAGCGCGGCCACCGGCGCCGCCGCCACCAACGTGGACAGTGCCTGCGAGCCAAGCGGATTGTAATGCTGCTGCCAGACCGGCGTCATTCAAGTCATTGTTCGGCGCAAAAGATGGCCAATGCAATGCCACACCGCAATGACGGATTCGTCTCACCAACTCTTGAGGTCATCCCGCAACGGGCCAAACCCTTGGGGAAACAATCGCTGCAAACGACCCCCCGTCCAATCGAGATCCAGCAGCATTTGCCCTCGATCATCGCAACCTCAAAACAAATCGTACAACGAATCCCGGCCAAGGTGTTTGACGTACTTTTTTAGCAGCTCGGGCAGCTTCGCCGGCGGCCCCACACTTATCCAATCATCGACCGATCCCCTGAAACAGAAACGTTCCGGCGCGAAGAGGCGCTTTGCCGGATCCATAAGAATGAATCTCAGAACCGCCATGTAATTAGCGTGCTGAATCCTGAATTGTTTCTCCCTTGCCGGGTCAATCCAGGGCGGCAGTTCGTGATTCAAAACAGTATGTTTTTCCGATTCGTAAACCGTGATGCTGTTTTTCTTGACATCGGTTTTATACTGCCATTCCTCCGCGTGGGCGTTCAACGCGGTCCGCGTCCATTCCAACTCTTCGTCCAGAATCAGTTTCTTGGGGATGCGCCGGAGAAAGACTTGGCCGCGGACATTCTCGTATATTTCAAAGCCGTCAGGCACCATGTCCACCCGCGAACCCTCTGCGTCGGTGGAAAAGTAAAAATTGGGCCTCCCGCCTTTGCCCTGCTTTCCGTGCAAGTAGTATGTATCGCCCGTCCTGGAAACGTGTTCAATGCCCATAAACGCCAGTCAAGCCTGCAACGCCATGAAGTTTTTCAGAATTTGCCGGCCGTTCTCAGTCAGGATGCTTTCCGGGTGGAATTGTACGCCCCAGATTGGATACTCCTTGTGCCGCACGCCCATGATTTCCCCCTCCTCGGTTTCGGCGGTTACTTCCAGGCAGGCGGGCAGCGTGTCGCGCTTGATCACCAGCGAATGGTAGCGCGTGGCGGCAAAGGGATTGGGCATGTCGCGGAAGAGGTCCTGGCCGTTGTGCCGGATAGGGGAGGTTTTGCCGTGCATGATGCGGTAATTGACAATGACTTCCCCGCCAAACGTGTAGCCAATGCATTGGTGCCCAAGGCAGACGCCCAAGAGCGGCGCCTTCGGCCCAAATCCACGGATGATGTCGTTCGACAACCCGGACTCCCGCGGCGAACACGGACCGGGCGAGATGAGGATGCGCTCGGGGTTCATCTCGCGGATTTGGTCCATGGAAATCTGGTCATTGCGCCGGACCTCCAGCGCCACCTTCATCTCCCCCAGGTACTGGACGAGGTTGTAGGTGAACGAATCGTAATTATCTATGACTAAAACCACGACGCAGGATAAACACTTGGCATCTTATTTGCAACCCGCCGCCAGCGCCTCCCCAATCCACTCCGGCGCAACTCGCTGCCCCGCCTCGACCTGCCCGATTCGGCGCGCCAAAACAAACCGCACCTGCCCGTCGCTGACCTTTTTGTCCAGCCGCATGGCCTCGATCAACGCCGCCTGCCGTCGCGCCGAAAGCTTTATGCCGATGGGCAATCCGGCCCGTGCCAACAGCTTCTCGACGCGCGCCGCCTCTTCCGCCGGCATTCCGGTCGCGCGCACGGACAGTTTCGCCGCCGCCACCTGCCCAATCGATATCGCTTCCCCGTGCAGGTACTTCCCGTAGCCCGACGTCGCCTCAATCGCATGACCGATGGTGTGGCCGAAATTAAGGATGGCCCGCACTCCGGTCTCCGTTTCATCCTGGCGCACCACCTCGGCCTTGATTTCACAGCAACGCGCCACCACTTCCGCCAAAACCTTGCCTTCACGCCGCAGCAGCCGGGGCAAGTCACGTTCCAACCGCGCGAACAGCGCCGCGTCGTAAATGATGCCGTACTTGATGACCTCACCCAGGCCCGCGCGGAATTCGCGCAACGGCAGCGTCCGCAGCGTGGCCAGATCGCACAGCACCAGGCGCGGTTGATGGAAGGCCCCCACCAGATTCTTGCCCGCCGCCAAATTGACGCCGACCTTGCCTCCCACCGAGCTGTCCACTTGCGCCAGCAGCGTGGTCGGCGCCTGCACAAAGGCGATGCCGCGCAGATAAGCGGCCGCGGCAAAACCCGCCAGGTCGCCCACCACGCCGCCGCCCAAGGCCACGATGAAAGACTTTCGTTCCAGGCGATGGCCGGCCAGCAAATCGCAGCAGGTTTGGAACATCTTCAAACTCTTCGATGTCTCGCCCGCGGGAATCGTCGCCAGCACCGGTTCAAATCCCGCTTTGCGCAGGGAGGCGGCGGCTGTGGCGGCGTAGAGCGGCGCGACGTTTTTGTCCGAAATGATCGCGCAACGCCGGCCCAATTGCAGCCGCGCGCAATGTCCGCCGAGATCGGCAAGGACTTTTTGCCCGATGAAAATGGGATAACTCCGGCCGCCCAATGGAACGTTCACAGTGCGCATGGCCGCACAGGATAAGCCGCCGACTCGCCGGCTGCCTAGCGCAAAATAACTTCGATTAGGGAAACTAAATCCCCCTTTTGGGGTGTGGAACTTTTCCACGGTTTGGCTATTAGTATATGTATGAAAGTGAGATTTTATTCAGTTTGGACATTGGCCGCCCTTGCCGGAGTGGTGACATGTGGTTGCGTGAGTCACGAACCTGTCTATGTCTCCCCGCCGCCGGTGGCAGGGGCTTATTCCCCAGCCCCGGCTCCAGCGCCTGCGCCTGCGCCAGCCCCTGGAAGCGTCCAGGAACCTCCGCCGGGCACAGATGTGACTGCCTCGCAAGCCCCGCCTGCTCCTCCAGCCGAGGTGGCCCCGCCTGCGCCAGGACCGGAGTATGTCTGGACCCCGGGATTCTACAATTGGAACGGCGGCGCCTGGGTTTGGGCTCCGGGCGTTTGGGTCATGCCCCCGCATCGTGGCGCCCTGTGGTTTGGAGGTCATTGGGTCTATCGCGGCGGGCGGGCTTTTTGGGTGCGAGGCCGTTGGCGTTAAGTTTTGAATGGCTTGAATAATCGGCCCCTTCTTTGCATCTAATTACCAGTGGCCGTGGCTCAATCCACTGGTGTTTTGGTCTCGTCCATTGTCGGCTCAACCATGTTAGCCGGCCGTGGCGGTACCGTAATTATATATATGCGACGACCTCTCAAACTAACGCTGACCATTGTCGCCATCTTGCTCCTCGCGGGCGGATGGGGTCTCTGGCAAAGGCGCGCTCACGCCGCGCACAAACCCGCTTTCCGCGAAACCCCCGTCAAACGCGGCGACTTATTCGTTACCATCACCGCCACCGGCACTTTGGAACCGGAAGAAGTCGTTGATGTCGGCGCCCAAGTCGAGGGGCTAATCAACGTCTTCGGCAAGGACAAAAACGGCAAGACCATCGACTACGGTTCAGTGGTCGAGGAAGGAACCGTATTGGCCAAAATTGACGACTGCCTTTATGCTGCCGATGTGGCCCTGGCCAAGGCCCAACTCGAACAGGACAAGGCCGGCGAAGTTCGCGCCGAGGCCGAGCTGGATCAGATGAAGGCCAAGCTGGCCCAGGCGGAAGCCGATTGGAACCGGGCGCAAAAACTCGGTCCCTCCGAAGCGCTGGCGCCCACAACCTACGATTCCTACAAAGCCAATTACCAAATTGCCAAAGCCAACGTCGCCTTGGACGAAGCGGCCCTCAAGCAAGTTCGAGCCACCACCGTCCAAGCCGCCTTTTCGCTCGAAAAAGTCCAGCGAACGCTCGATTATTGCACCATCGCTTCCCCGGTCAAAGGCATCATCATTGACCGCCGGGTGACCATCGGGCAAACGGTCGTTTCCAGCTTCAGCGCTCCCAGCCTGTTCCTCATCGCCAAGGACCTCAAACGCATGCAGGTTTGGGTTTCCGTCAACGAAGCCGATATCGGCAGCATCCATCCCGGCCAACAGGTCAGTTTCACGGTCGATGCTTTTCCCAATCGCACCTTCCAGGGCAAGGTCGGCAAAGTCCGCCTTAACGCCACCATGACCCAGAACGTTGTCACCTATACCGTGGAAGTGAACACCGACAATTCCGACGGCCTCCTGCTTCCCTATCTGACCTCCAACGCCCAATTCCTCAGCGGCGAACGTCACGGCGTCCTGCTGGTGCCCAACGCCGCCTTGCGCTGGCACCCGCAAATCGATTTGATCTCGCCCGAATTCCGCGAATCCGTGGCGGCCCAAAAAGCGGCCAGCCACCATCCGCCGTCCGAGGACTCCCCCGAACCTCATCACCCGGCGACGGTTTGGGTCGAAGACGGCGAATTCGTCAAACCCGTCGAGGTGACCGTTGGCTTGAGCGACGGCATTGACACGGAGGTGGATGGCAAAGACCTCTCCGAAAAGCAACATGTCATCCTGGGCATGCAGATGGCGTTCGACGTCACGGACTCGGACCCGGCCAACAATCCGTTTGCGCCCAAGAATCCCTGGCGCTCGCGGGCGGCAGGCCCGCGCCGGAACGCTCCCTAAGCGCCGTTTATGGACCTGATTGAATTGCGGGACGTTCGCAAGACCTACCACTTGGGGGAGGTCGATTTGCCCGTGCTCAAGGGCGTTTCCCTTACCATTGCCAAAGGGGAATTGGTCGCATTGATGGGCGCCAGCGGCTCGGGCAAAAGCACACTCATGAACATTCTTGGCTGCCTGGACCACCCCACCAGCGGCGAATACTGGCTGGATGGACAGGAGGTTTCCGGGGCCGGGTCCAACGATCGGGCCAAACTGCGTAACCGCTTGATCGGCTTCGTCTTTCAAAATTTTAATCTGCTCGCCCGCACCTCCACGTTGGACAACGTCATCATGCCGCTGAACTATGCCGCTGAGACTCTTACGGAACACGAGATGCGCCAGCGGGCCACTGAGTTGCTGGGCAAAGTGGGCCTGTCTGACCGCATGGATCATCAGCCTTCCCAGCTTTCTGGCGGCCAGCAACAACGGGTCGCCATCGCCCGCTCCCTGGTCAATCGCCCGCGCTTGCTGCTGGCCGATGAGCCGACGGGAAACCTCGACTCCCGCACCAGTGAGGAGATTCTGCAGATGTTCGCCGATCTGAATCGCGAGGGTTTGACTATTATTTTGGTGACGCATGACCCGAGCGTCGCCCAGCACGCCAAGCGCGTCATCCACATTCGCGACGGCCTGATCGAAAATTCTCCCAGCGCACATTGACCCAGGCATGAAATACTACCGCATCCTTATCACTGCCTTGCGCGCCCTGCGCCGCAACATCATGCGCACCGCGCTGACCACCCTGGGCATTGTCATTGGCGTGGCGGCGGTCATCGCGATGATGGAAATCGGCCACGGTTCCACCATGGCCATTCAACGCACCATTGCCACCATGGGCGCCTTCAATCTCCTGATCTTCCCCGGCAACACCGCTTACGCCGGCGTCAGCTACGGCAGCGGCAGCGGCGTCACCCTCAAGCCGTCGGACGCTGACGCCATCGTCGCGGAATGTCCCTCGGTGGTCACGGCCGCGCCCATCGTGCGCTCGCGCACGCAGATCATCTTTGGCAACCGCAATTGGGTGCCCAACACCATGTACGGCACCACCCCCGCTTACCTGGAAGTGCGGGATTGGACCGAGATGGCCGAGGGCGAGGCCTTCACCGATCGCGATGTCCTTAATTGCAGCAAGGTTTGCCTGGTCGGCCAAACCATCGTGCGCGAACTTTTCAACGGCGAGTCTCCCATCGGCAAGGAAATCCGCATGCAGAACGTCAACGTCAAAGTCATCGGCGTCCTTCGTCCCAAAGGCGCCAACATGATGGGTTCAGACCAGGATGACATCGTGCTTGCCCCCTGGACCACCATCAAATTCCGCGTCACGGGCAGCTCCCTCGGCGCGCCCAACCTCAGTGCCTCCGCTGGCAGCAGCGGCACGGTTCTGCCCAGCCAGGTCTATCCCAACTATTCCCTCAGCCTTTACTCCGTGCCTTCCTCCATCCAGACAGCCGATACTCCCGCGCCGGTTCGTTTCGCCAACATCGACCAAATCGTGGCCGCCGCGCGCAGTGCCGAGGAAGTGCCCACGGCCATTGACGAGATCACCTCCCTCATGCGCGACCGCCACCACTTGCGCGGCGAAATACCCGACGATTTCACCATCCGCGACCTCACGGAGATCGTCAAAACAATGAGTTCCACCACCGAGCTGATGACCAATCTGCTCCTGATCGTTGCCCTGATTTCGCTCGTGGTCGGCGGCGTGGGCATCATGAATATCATGCTCGTCTCCGTGACCGAACGCACCCGGGAAATCGGCCTGCGCATGGCCATCGGCGCGCAAGGGCCTGACATCCTGCGCCAATTTCTCACCGAAGCGGTGGTGCTGTGTTTGCTGGGCGGCATCTTCGGCATCGGTTTGGGACGCGCCACCTCGTGGGTGGTGCGGGTCGTCAAACATTGGCCCACAGCCACCTCCATTGGCGCCATTATTGCGGCGGTCGTCGTTTCCGCCACCGTCGGCATTGTCTTTGGATTTTACCCAGCTTGGAAAGCCTCGCGCCTGGATCCTATCGAGGCGCTCCGGTATGAATAGCATGAAGAGCCATCCCCTCCTGTCACTCCCTTTCCTTGCGCTCCTGATCGGCGGCTGCATGGTCGGCCCGGATTACAAACCGCCGAAAGCCCAGACGCCGCCGGCTTGGTCCGGTGTGACCAATGGCGGCAAGTCCGTGGACACGCGCCTGACCGAAAACGCCGTTGACCTGGCCCGTTGGTGGACCAAATTCCAAGACCCCACCTTGAGCGAGTTGGTGAACGTGGCGCTCCGAACCAATCTGGACGTGCGACTTGCTGAAACGCAACTGCGGGTGGCGCGCGCCGCCTACGGCAAGGATGCGGGCGGACTCTGGCCGTCCTTGAACGCTTCAGGATCGGTCACTCGCGCCGGCACCGTCCGGGGGTCCAACATCGGACGTTCCCCCAACAACTTCGCGGCGGGCCTGGGGTCGGTCTGGTATTTGGATTTTTTTGGCGCCACGCGGCGGCAGCTTGAAACCGACGACGCTTTGGTCCAGGCCGCCCACGAAGGCATCTACGGCGCACAGGTGACGCTGATGTCGGAAGTGGCGCTGGATTACATCCAGGTGCGCAGCGCGCAGGAACAAATCGCCATCGCGCAGACCAATCTGCAATCCGAAATGCACACGGCCGAGTTGACGCGCCAGAAAGGGGCGGCCGGATTCGTCAGCGCCCTGGACCAGGCCAACGCCGACGCCCAGGTGGCGACGACCGCCGCGAGCATTCCCCCGCTGGAAACGACCATCCAGCAGAATATTTTTGCGCTGAGCGTTTTGCTGGATCGTCCGCCCGCCGCTCTGTTGCAGGATTTGTCCCGACCCGCGGCCATCCCGCTCGCTCCGCCGGAAGTCCCGGTGGGCTTGCCCTCGGACCTGTTGCGACGGCGTCCGGACATCCGGGCGGCGGAGGCAAATTTGCACGCGGCGGCCGCGCAAATCGGCGTGGCGGTGGCCAACTTTTATCCTCAATTCTCGTTGACAGGCAGCGTCAATTACCAGAACGGCCTGGCGCGGGATTTGTTCGCCGGCGGCAGTGGCATTTATTCCGCCGGCCCGCAGGTGAACTGGCCGATTTTTTCGGGCGGCAGCACGGTTAACAACGTGCGCTTACAGAAGGCGGCAACCGACGCCGCCTATATCACGTATCAGAAGACCGTGCTGGCGGCGTTATCGGACGTGGAGGGCAATCTGGTCGCGTTTGCCAAGGAGTGGGACCATCGCAAGGCCTTGAGCGACGCGGTGGTGAACAACCGGCGCGCCCTGGATTTATCGCAGCAACTTTACCGGGCCGGCACCGAGGAATTTCTCACGGTGCTCGACGCGGAACGTTCCCTCCTGGCCTCCGAGACGGCGCTCGCTCAGAGCCGCCAGGCCATTTCGTCCGACCTGGTAAACATATACCGGGCCTTGGGCGGGGGCTGGGAATAAGCCGCTGTAACCACACATTATTTACTAGACACGTCGCCGGTCGCGGAAGTAGGCTGTCACTGAAAGGCAACCAATGAACGCGCGCGAAACCAAAATTCGAAAAAACCATCCGATCCAGTTCGCCGGCTTGGTGGCAGGTTTATTAGCGGCAATGGCGGCAGTCGGGCAACCGGCAAATCACAATTTTGTGAATCGCACGGTTATTGCAGGCGCCAACTTGATGGTGTCCGGCACCCTGGCCGACGCGACTATCGAGGCGGGCGAACCGCTCATCGCCGACATCTCCAGCGGACAAACCGCATGGTGGACGTGGACGGCGCCTTCCAACGGCATCCTTGTCCTTGCGCCAAGCGCGACCAATTTCAGTCCATTCCTGACGGTCTTCACGGGCAGCGAACTATCCAGCCTGGCTCTCGTCGCCAGCAACAACTATCTGGCGTGCTACGACGATGGCGACTGCGGTTGCCATTGGCGCATGCGGAACGCAACGACGTTGCACGTGGCCCGAGGGCAGGCCTATCAAATTTGCCTCGATTCGGCCATTACCACGGATGCCTCGATGCAGATTCAGAGCATTCCGGCTCCCGGTCTTCCAGGTGTGGAACAAATGATCTTCGCCCCGGTCTTTACGACGAATGTTTTTCCTGGCGGCCCGGTGCAATTCTCCCTCGACTTCACTCCCGCGCCACGGAACGATGATCTTGACGACGCCATTAAATTGACTGGTGCGCGTGCGCATCTCGCCGCCTGCAACAACGGGGCCACCAGGCAACCCGGCGAACCGGATGCTTTGGGAAATTCCGGCGGAAGCTCAGTCTGGTACGCGTGGAAGGCCCCGGCCTCCGGTCGCGTGACGCTATCAATAAATAATATAGCCCCCTATTTGCCGCCTTCGTGGACGCCCGGAAATCCGATTGGCGTTATCACAACGACGGGGGGTTGGCCTCCGACTTGCGGGAACCTGGTGGATATGAACCCGCCGCCGGTTTTCTTTCCAGTGTTGGCGGCCTTCACCGGCAGCAACGTCGCCGCGCTGACGGCGGCCGCTTGCCTGCCCATGTCGCTGGCGGCCTATCCTTACGCAGTCGAATTCGACGCCGTCAAAGGGCGGACTTACGACATCGACTTCGACGGCAACATGGGAACAACGGGAAACATCACTCTTTACCTGGCCCTCACGACTCCCACCGCCAATGACAGCTTCAGCAAACGAATCGTCCTGCATGGCATCAACGTCGCGGTCTCCGGTTACAACGCCGGCGCGACCGCGACGACCAGCGCCCCCGACATCGGCTATGGTTCCACCGGCAGATTCTCATGGTGGTCCTGGACGGCGCCTGTCAGCGGCAAAGTGACGCTCGATCTGAGCGCCAGTGATTACTCGTTTCCCGTCGGAATCTTCACCGGTTCGACGCTTTCCAAACTGCATTTAGTGGCCGCCAACGCGGGCCTCGTTTCCTTCAATGCGGCCATGGGACAGAGCTATCAGATCGCCGTCGGAGATGCCTCCGGGCTGACCGGGGAAATCAAGTTCACTTTGCAAGCTCCCGTGGTCATGGCCAACTTGCTCGGCGTCAGCCAGCTTTGGTCAAGCGAAATGCTGCATTACCGGGCCGCGCCGTGCCAGGTCCTGCTCCTGCAACGGCATCTCACCGGAGGAAAGTGGGGGGACCAACAAGTTGCCACCGCGTGGAATGACGGCGTGCGTTTTTACATGCGATCGGCCAACCCGCCCGTTGAGTCCAATTACCGCGCCGTGGTCGTGGATTACGTCACTCCATGAAAATGACCAAAAGAATCCTCTTGTTCCAGAGGAGGCGCATGGTCATGGTTTTTGGGCGGCCTTATTTGGCAACGATTGAACTTTCTTCACTGATTGGGCGAGGGAAAGATAGTTTTCACTCGTCACAACTTTTCGTCCGCTCTTCCTTTCCAGTTCGCGGCGGGCATTGCCGGCCACCGTGCCTCCTTGGCGGGCGGTTTGCTTGTTCTGCGGAAAGCCCTGGGCATCACGGGTCCGGGCGATTTCGGCGGTAGAGGCTTCACCCAACATGGAGAAGATGAGTTCGAGATCCGTCATGTGGTCGCGCAAGTTCTCGCGCTTGAGGCGTTTGAACTCGGCGTATTGGCTGGGCGTGAGGCCGAAGGTGGCCTTGGAAATTTCGGCGGTGAGGATGGCGTATTCGCGCTGCTCCTTGACGCCGCGCTTTTTCCACTCGTCGGTCAGTTCATCGCGGATGGCGATGGAGCGCATCCGTTTCTCGATCCAGTCATCCGAGTAACCCTTGGCTTTGTAAAGGGCGCGGGTGCGTTTGGTGGCCAGCTCCGGGTCTTCAATTTCCTGAATGCGCTCGTAGCCCACTTTGGCCAGCCAGCGCTTGAAAGGCTCGGCCTTGGGGCTGGGGATGCTCTGGATAATGCGGAAAAGGCCTTCGGTATTGGCGCAGAGCATTGGTTGCGGGCCGCCGTCGGTAGGAACCAAAAGGGTATGTACAATTTGTACCCACCCTTTGCCCAGTTCCAAATCGCGCTGTTTCATCCGCTGGATGTATTGCTTGGGATCGCGTGACTCGATCAGGGCGAGCACGACGTCCTCCACCACAAACCACCATTCGTTATTATGAATGGTGCGGCGGACTTCCTTGCGCTGGAACAGGGCGATGCGGGTTTCGGGGTTTTGGGTGGATTCACTCATGGTTATCCTTTGTAGTTGCAAAGCTCGGACACGCCGTCCATTCAGCAACCCCTTCCGAACTTATGCAACGCCAATTTTACGTCCTTTGCGTTTTGACTTCCTGGCTCATCGGCGCAACGCTCTTGAAGGATGAAGATTGAAACCCGCTTGGAATACACGCGCGACGAATTGGATCGGGACAGCCTCAAGCCAAGCCCGCTGGACCAGTTTGCCCTTTGGTTTCAGCAGGCGATCGACGCCAAGGCCGTCATGCCAAACGCCATGAGCCTGGCCACCTCGGGGGCGGATCAACGTCCGTTGCTGCGCACAGTGCTGTTGAAAAGTTATGACGAACGCGGTTTCGTTTTTTTCACCAATCTGGAAAGCCGCAAGGCCCGCCAGATGGCCGAGAATCCCAACGTTTCCCTGCTCTTTCCCTGGCTGGCTCTGGAACGCCAAGTCATCATCTGCGGCCCGGCGGAAAAGGTTACCACCGCCGAAGCGCTGGCCTATTTCATCACCCGTCCGCGCGGGAGCCAACTGGGTGCCTGGGTGTCGGCGCAAAGCTCGGTCATCACCACGCGTTCGCTGCTGGAACAGAAATGGGAGGAAATGAAGCGCAAATTCGGCCAGGGCGAGGTGCCCCTTCCCTCATTTTGGGGCGGCTACCGCGTCGTGCCCCGGGAAATCGAATTCTGGCAAGGCCGGGCCAATCGGTTGCACGACCGTTTTCTCTACACGCGCCAGGCGAACGGCTCCTGGAATATCGACCGCCTGGCCCCGTGAGCGGATTCATGTGTTGCTTGACTCCTTCTTAACCGCGAGACTTCGATTCAATATGATTCATCATTCATCTTTTCAGCGGCTCGCGCGGGCCGGTGTTCAAATAATGGCGCAGGTCGCGATGGTATTGGCGGCTTGGCCGGGGTTTGGTCAAACAACCATGCCGGCGTATCCATTGAAAGTGAGTGCCAATGGACGATACTTGGCGGATCAACGGAACAAGCCCTTCCTCATTGCCGGGGATTCTCCGCACGCGGCGATCATTAATCTCTCGGAGGAGCAGGCGGACAAGTTCTTCGCCAATCGGATCAGTCACGGCTTCAACACGGTTTGGATCATGCTCTTGTGCGAGACGAAAGAGGGTGGGAGACCCGACAAAAGCACTTACGACGGCATCGTGCCTTTTACAACACCGGACGATCTAACGACGCCCAATCCAGCGTATTTTGAGCGTTGCGACCTCGTGCTCCGCCTAGCCGCAAAGCACGGCTTGCTGGTCATGTTGGATCCGATTGAGACGGTCGGTTTTCTGAAGATCATGGTTAAGAACGGTCCGGCCAAATGCCGCGAGTACGGGCGGTATCTGGGCAGCCGGTATCAGGGTTTCGATAACATTCTTTGGTTCCATGGCAACGATTTCCAGAAATGGAGCGAGCCTGCCAATGACGCCGTGGTGACGGCGGTGGCTCTGGGCATCAAGGACAAGGACGCGCGGCATATGCACACGGTGGAATTGAATTACGAGGTGAGCGGTTCGCTGGATGATCCGAACTGGTCGCCGATCATCAGCTTATGCGGCTCCTACACGTACTACCCAACCTACGCGCAGGTGTTAAAGGATTACAACCGCGCCAACTTCATGCCCGTGTTCATGATGGAGTCGGACTACGAGTTCATGTACAACAGCACTCCGGCAACGCTGCGCAAGGAAGAGTATTGGGCGAACCTGAGCGGAGCCACGGGGCAGGTATATGGCAATGACTACACCTGGCCCTTTAAGACCGGCTGGCAAACCAACGTCGATACCCCGGGCGCAATCCAAATGGCTTACGTGAAGGCGCTCTTTGAGCCGCGCGCGTGGTACGACCTGGCGCCCGACCAGACCCATAAAGTGGTGGTAGCCGGAAACGGAACCTTCGACGGCACAACGCCGATGGGCAATCGTTACATCATGACCAGCGATTATGTGACAGCAGGGCGCGCGCCGGACGGGAGCCTGGTAATGGCCTATATGCCGACATTTCGTGCCATCACGGTCGATATGACGCAGTTAAGCGGGCCGGCCACCGCCCGATGGTACGATCCGAGTTGCGGGAAGTATTTGCCGATTCAAGACTCGCCCTTTGCCAATTCGGGCCGGCACGAGTTTGTCCCGCCCCGGCGCAATTCGGACGGGGATGATGACTGGGTTTTGGTATTGGAAGCGGCCAAGAAATAAGCTTCTTTTTCTCTTGCTGATTTCTTAATCGGGTGGATTCAATTCCACGTGCTATATGATTCATGTCCGCGACGGCTTATGCGAGCCACCGTCCAAATAATTGCCTTGGCTGTTTGGTCAGGCTTTGGTCTGGCCCGGGGTGCGGCTCAGGCGCCGCCAAGCCAATCGGCCATGCCGCTGTATCCCTTGAAGGTCAGCGACAACCGCCGGTATCTGGTGGATCAAAAAAACGCGCCCTTCCTCATCGCCGGGGAGTCTCCGCAGGCGGTCATGGTCAATCTTTCGGAGGAGCAGGCGGATATGTTTTTCGCTAATCGGGCGGGACATGGGTTCAACACGGTTTGGATCAATCTGGTGTGCGGACCGTACACGGGAGGGAGGAGCAATGGGAGCACCTATGACGGGATTCTGCCTTTCCTGACGGTGGACGATCTTGCGACGCCCAATCCGGTTTATTTCGAGCGTTGCGACCGCATGATCCGGTTGGCGGCGAAGCACGGGTTGCTCGTGATGCTGGACCCGCTTGAGACCGGCACCTTTTGGACGGTGATGGAAAAAAACGGCGCCGCCAAATGCCGCGCCTATGGGCGGTTTCTGGGCGCCCATTACACGGCATTTGACAATATCCTCTGGTTCAACGGCAACGATTTCAGCTACAAAAAGTGGCGCAATCCCCGCATTGACGGGGAGGCGACAGCCGTGGCCTTGGGCATCAAGGACAAGGACAAACGGCATATCCACACGGTGGAACTGAACACCGAAATCAGCAGCTCGCTGGATGACCCCAATTGGGCGCCAATCGTCAGCCTGTGCGGGGCCTACTCGTATTATCAGACCTACGCGGAAGTGTTGAAGGATTATAACCTGACCAACTACATGCCGGTCTTCATGATGGAATCGGACTACGAGTTTGATAAGCACAGCACTCCGGGGATGCTGCGGAAAGAGGAATATTGGGCGAATCTCAGCGGAGCAACGGGGCAAATGTATGGGAATGACTACACCTGGCCTATCACCAACGGCTGGCAGACGAACCTGGACTCCCCGGGCGCAATCCAGATGGCTTATGTAAAGGCGCTGTTCGAGCCGCGCGCGTGGTTCCAGTTGGTGCCAGATCAGCCGCACAAGGTGGTCATTGCCGGATACGGAACGTTCGACGGCACCGCGACCGATGGCAACCTTTACACCATGACCAGCGATTATGTGACGGCGGGGCGCACGCCGGACGGCAGCCTGGTGATGGCGTATATGCCGACATATCGTCCCATCACGGTGGATATGAAGCAGTTGCGCGGGCCGGCTACGGCGCAATGGTATGATCCCAGTTGCGGCAAGTACGTGCCAATTCAAGGCTCGCCATTTGCCAATTCTGGCAAACACATGTTTATTCCGCCCCGCCACAACCTCGATGGGGACGATGACTGGGTTTTGGTGTTGGAGGCGGACAAGTGATAGGCTTGTTTTTCTCTTGACGATTTCTTAACCGGCAGGATTCAATTCCACATGCTTTATGATTTATGTCCGCGACGGCTGATGCAAGCCGCCGTCCAATTAATTGTGTTGGCTGTTTTGTCGGGGTTTGGTCTGGCGCGAGCGGCGGATCAGGCGCCGGCAGGCCAGGCGGCCATGCCGGCCTATCCGCTTAAGGTCAGTGCCAACGGGCGGTATCTGGTGGATCAAAAAAACGCGCCGTTCCTCATTGCCGGAGAGTCTCCGCAGGCGATGACGGTTAATATTACGGAGGACCAGGCGGATATGTTTTTCGCCAATCGGGCTGGGCACGGGTTCAATACGGTTTGGATCAATCTGTTGTGCAACAATTCCACGGGCGGGCGGACCAACGGCAGCACTTTTGACGGGATTTTGCCTTTTACCACGCCGGGCGATCTCTCGACCCCCAATCCGGCTTTTTTCGACCGTTGCGACCGCATACTCCGCCCGGCCGCGAAGTACGGGCTGCTGATTATGCTCGATCCGATTGAAACAAGCGGCTTTGTGCAGATGATGGTGAAAAACGGTCCGGCCAAATGCCGCGAGTTTGGGCGGTATCTGGGCAGCCGGTATCAAGGCTTCGACAACATCCTTTGGTTCAATGGCAACGATTTCCAGAAATGGCGCGACCCCGCCAATGATGCGGCGGTGACGGCCGTGGCGCTGGGCATCAAGGACAAGGACAAACGGCATTTGCACACGGTGGAATTGGATTACGAGATAAGCGGTTCGTTGGATGATCCCAACTGGGCGCCGATCATCAGCGTGTGTGGTTCCTACACCTATTTTCCCACCTACGCGCAAGTGCTCAAGGATTACAACCGCACCAACTTCATGCCCGTGTTCATGATGGAGTCGGACTACGAGTTCGAGTTCAGGAGCACTCCCGCGATCCTGCGCAAGGAGCAGTATTGGGCGAATCTGAGCGGAGCAACGGGTCAACTGTACGGCAACGGCTACACCTGGCCGTTCAAGGCCGGCTGGCAGACCAACCTGGACACTCCAGGCGCGTTCCAGATGGCCTACGTCAAGGCGCTCTTTGAACCCCGCCCTTGGTTCGATCTGGTCCCCGACCAGACGCATAAGGTCGTGATCGCCGGATACGGGACGTTCGACAGCACCACGACGGAGGGCAATCATTACATCATGACCAGCGATTACGCGACAGCCGCGCGCACCCCGGATGGGAACCTTGTGATGGCGTATATGCCGACCTATCGCCCCCTCTCGGTGGATATGAAGCAATTGAGCGGACCGGCCACGGCGCAGTGGTATGACCCTAGTTGCGGCAAGTATTTGCCAATTCAAGGCTCGCCATTTGCCAATTCTGGCAAGCACATGTTCATTCCGCCGCGGCACAATGCGGACGGGGATGATGATTGGGTTTTAGTATTGGAAGCGGGCCGGCGATAGACTCTTGTTCGCTACTGCGCCGTCACGGAGGCCCACGGAATTCCGCGCTGATCGTAGGAGAAAGTCATGTCGTTGGTGTTGAAGGCGCGGTAATCGGCCACGTGGCCGTCGCCAAAGAAAACGTTCAACCAGCCGTTATGCACTCGCGGCGGCAGATTGGTCGGATCGAAGAGCGTGTCTTGCGAATAGTTGTCAGGGTCGGCGTCGGTGGTCTCAAACGGATAATTGCAGTCGCCAGAGAGAATAAACTGCGCCGGCAGCGTGATGCTTTTAAGAGCGACGCTTGCCGCCGTGTTGCTGGCCGCGATGTAGGCCGCGCGCGCGCCCATGAAATAATTGTAGGGCGATTTGTTGAACCATTGGCACAGTGCCGGGCAGCAAAGGAGGTTGGTATTGTTGAAGTACGGCGCCAGCGGCTTCGTCCACGGCGGCGGATTGGTCGCGCCCCAAGGCACGGAGCCGTGCGGCATCGGCAGCAGGGTGCTATTATCATCGCCGTACATCTGCATGGACAGGCCCAGTTGCTTGAGGTTGCCGGCGCACTTGGCGCGGACGGAGTCCTCCTTGGCCCGGCCCAGGACCGGCAACAACATGGCGGCCAGGATGGCAATGATGGCTATGACCACCAACAGTTCAATCAAAGTGAACCCGTCGGCGGCGCCCACGCGGCATGCCATTTTCCGTGTCACGGTTTATTGTCCCCGTGTGATGGACTCCCGCTGCCCGAGGAAAATTCAATAAACCTTACTTCAATCCCATCGCCAGCGCGGCGAGGACGCCGGCGCCGACGAGAATGCGATACCAGCCAAAGGCGTTGAAGGTGTGTGTCTGCACATAGCGCAGAAGCCATTTGACCGCGACGAACGACACCACCGCCGCGATCAGTGTCGAAAGGATGACCATCCGCCAATTTTCCGGCGCGGCGGCGACCTGATGGTGGTGATGGAAGGCTTCAAGAATTTTGTAGCCGCTGGCGGCGAGCATGGTGGGAATGCTCACCAAAAAGGAGTATTCCGTCGCCAGCGGACGGCCTAGGCCCAGCAGCAACGCAAATATGATTGTCGTTCCTGAACGCGAAGCGCCGGGATACCTCGCGGCGATCATTTGGCCGACGCCGACGGCCACAGCCAAGGTCCAAGTCACTTTGCGCAAATCACCGCGCTCCTTGTCCTGACCTCCTCCGCGGACGGCCAGCCAGCGCTCAACGATCAGAAAGAGCACGCCACCTATCAACAGCGCGATGGCCACGGGCGAAAGTTCTTCGGGCAGAATGAATCCTTTCTTCACCATGATGAAACAGCCGGCCATGGTGATGGAGAAGGCGGCGACGATTTTCAGAAAGTAATCGCGCACATCCTTGTCCCGCCAGTTGAAAATGAATTGGTGAAACCGCTGGTGAAAAAGGGGAATGACCGCCAGCACCGCGCCAGCTTGTATGACGACGTTGAACAGGTCGTCCACCCAGGCGGGTTTCCCCGCGCCGAACATAAGGCGCTCGGTGATCAACAGATGGCCGGTGGAGGAGACCGGCAGGAATTCGGTGATGCCTTCGACAATCCCCAGGATCGCGGCCGTAAGCGTGTCAGTCATGGTTTATTAGATCGGTGCCGGACGCTCACTTGTCTTTGGAGAACATGGACAGGACCGATTTGTTTTCCAACTTGCGCTGCTGGACCTTGAGCTGGCCGAGGATGGCTTGAAATCCGACAAAGACCTTGTGCCAATGGTTCTCCAGCCCGCGCAAATTACCTTCGTTGCTGTCAGACAGATAACGGATGGAGGGCGCGGCGCTGATCAAGGCATGCACTTCCTCGCGCGAGGGCGAGGTGCATTCGACCACCGCGACGATCAGTTCCAGTTCCTGCACAATGATGGACTTGACCTCCAGAAACTGGTGCTCGTCCTCGGTGGTGAATTTTTTGCCGCGCGCCAGGTTGATGAAGTAGTTGAATTGCTTCCAGCACTCCAAATAGTTCTCCAGTTGAACGATCAGTTGGTCCAGTTTTTTATTGTGCATAACTCGGCAGTCTATGAGGGTAAAACCCATTGCGGGGGCTTGGGCGTCAAAAAAATAATAGCGCCGCCGCGCATCTCGCGGGCTGTGATCCTGATGGTGCCGTACTGCGCGACCATTTCCGAAAACGCCAAATTCACCTCGCGCGCCCCCTTGAACACGGACACCACGCAGCGGCCGATGTCCTGCACCACCGCCGCCGGCACCGCTTGCGGCACGGTCGAACTGATGACACGGCCTTGCGAATCGACGGTGAAGGTGCCCGTCGGCAGGCGCCGCAATTCTCCGCCCGGGGTATTTCGTTTTAAGAGACCCATTTGGTGAAAATGTGTTTCATGGTGTGCTCCACCTTCTCCTTCGGCAGCGTCCGCTGAAATCCCGCGCACAACAAACCTTTCTTATCGTCGCCGGACAACGCCCAATGCCGTTGCAAGCCCAATCCGCTGATTTGCGTCAGTGCGCCGGCGCCCAGTTTCTCCCCCAGCTCGCGCATGCGCTTCTGCGCCGCCCGCGCCCAGGTGGCGACGGACTGCGCGTTTTCCAGCCCGCCCCAGGACTCGCCCCGCGCCTTTACCTCCACCGGCACGGTCAATAAAAATTCAACACCCTCAAACCGGGCCAGCGACGCCAGGCTCGAAGTAGCCGGAGCCGCCTCGCCGGTTTCTCCCGCAGCCGGCGCTGCCGCGACGGTTTGCTGCCGTTCATCCAGCGCCTGCGCCGAATCCAGCAGCAGCCCCTGGCAGGAATGGTGGATGGTGCGCGCATGGCCCGGCTCCGCCGGCAAAATTTCAAAATTGCCGCTTTTCCAGGACAGAATTTCCCGGAATGCTTCTTCCCCCGTGAAACTCGCCGCCGCGGCGTCAATGATCTCCCCGTTTTGCAGCCAGATGCGGCCCGCCACGCCCCCCTGGCTGATGAGCAGCACGGACGAACTTTGCGATAAGCTTTCCAGTTGGATTAAATCGAGCAGGCTCTTATTTTGCATGCCGCGGAAGCCGGCTTCGCGGTGGCCCTTGTGATCCAGGAGAGATTCAATGCAATCCTTGAACAACTGCAGCTCCTCGGCGCTGCCGGGTTTCTGCCAGAACATATCCACCCCCAGGGCGTAGGCGCGGGTGCGGTATTCCTCATCCAGCACCCCGGTCAGGACGATGATGCGCAGATGGGGGTACTTGCGCCGGACGATGGCCAGCACTTGCAAGCCGTCCATTTTGGGCATGCGCAAATCGGTGATGAGCAAGGAAAAAGGCTCTGATTCGAGCAAGGCAATGGCGCGCGCGCCCGAATTGGAGACGCGAACCTCCGGCCCGCTGGGCAATTGCCGAAGCAACTCCTGGTACAACTCCAGCATTTGCTCATCATCATCCAGCAGCAGTATTTTATATTGTTCTGGCATCAGGCAGATGGAGCATAAGCCCAAGCCCCATTCGGAAGCAAGCGCCCAAGCAACCGCCCGCGCGACTCAAACAGGCCGTAGCAGTTGGTTGTTTGCGCCAACTTTGGAGGGTGGACGGAACCGGTGCCGTCCCGTCAGCACCCATTTCCGATGACTCGGTCCCCCAATGAATAAAACAAGCAAAAGAAGCGCCATGATAAAGGCTTCCGCGGCCGGATAGCAGGAAGCTGAACGCCGAATGATCATGCCTCCGACAACCCCAGCCAATACGACCGCCAGGGGCGTAAGGAATACGTTGTCGAAGCCGGGCAGCACGATTCGTCCCGAGGCGATCCGTCCCAGGACATTAAACGGCGGCACGACGCCAGAGCAGTAAACTGCAAGGCGCGTCAGCGCGGCCACCACGGCAAACGTCAGGATCAGCCCGGGCAACGAATCCATTTGGGAACTCTTGACGACACAATACGTCCACCAACCGGCGAGGGCGCTGAGAATAAAACTCGTCGAAGTTGAGATGGAGCGGATGACGATTTTTGGCGAGAGCGCGAAATACGGCCAGCCCAGGCGGGTAACCGCGCCGTTCAGCCCGTCCAGATGTATTTGCATCGTGCCAGGAGGCATTCGGTTAGCCTCGGTCGCTTTGTTGAAATTCATCACGAAAGGCCATGGAAAGGCTCGAAGACTGCTTTGGTGCCCTCGCCAAACAACCAGGATTATAAGGGCGAAGAGTCCAACCGCCGGCCATCCCTCGGCGCGCGGAAGCATAAGCGCAGGCCACAGGAAACCTAACATCACGCACGACGGCCATCTGCGGGTAATCGCCAGCAGGACCGTCATGCCAATCAAGTACGTGAGTCCGAACGCGGCCACGGGCAGCGCGGGGTTTGCCCCGGCGTGCCACTGCGCCACGACCGTGATGACGCCAAGCACAGCCGCATCCTGCCAGACCGGATGCACCGGCCCCAAAGGCAGCGGCTTGTCGGATGTCCACGGCGACAATCGCAGCCACGCGGCGTAGGCCGGATTGCAAGCCGGGTGGAAGCAACACAGGCGATAGATGGCGTAGAGGACTGCGGCGCCTCCGAGAAAGATCAGGTTTATTTGTTGGACTTCGTGCGTGCTAAAAATGTCCACCCGGGCGTTCCCCGCGCGGAACTGGATGAGAAGCAAGCCGGCTGTCAAAACAACGTAAACGATAACGAGCAGCGCAACCATCGGGGCGGGCGGCCATACGGTCTGACCATGAAATGGAAACCTGCGTTTCATATCTTCGAACGCCTGAAATAGTTTTCGATTTGGTCCAGTGTCTGCGGATGCACGAGTTTCTCGAACACCTCGGGCAACGAACCCGGACAACCTGTTTTTGCGCGCAGTTCGTCGAGGGTGTCATACGCCACAACCTTCGTGCCGCTGAGTATGGCAATCCGATGGGCGAGAAGCTCCACCATTTCCGGAATCTGCGACGCCATCACCACGCTCACGCCCGATTGATCAGTCAGGTGTTTGAGTACCAGGCGCAATGCCAGAATCGCGGAGGGATCCAATCCGCCGGTAAACGGCTCGTCAAGAATCAGCACCGGCGCTTCTGTCACCAGCGCGCCGCAAATCGCGATCTTCTTCTTTTGTCCGTTCGAGCAGGTTCGGATGGGCGCGTCGCCTTTTTCCGCAAGTTCAAACAGGTCCAGCAGGCGGCTGATATGGTCCATCAGACGGTCGGCCTCCACGTCATACAACTGCCCCACGGCTAGCAGCCATTCGCGCGCGGTCAGGAACTCCGGCAACCACGGATGATCGGGCAGGAAGGCCATTTGCCTCCGTATTTTCAACTCCGTTTCTTCGCTTTCGCGGCGCCGCAGGCCGTTGATTTCAACATGCCCTTTGGCCGGCGCGATAAGTCCCGCGATGACGCCGAGTAACGTGCTCTTGCCCACTCCGTTTGGCCCCATCAGCGCGATGAGTTGCCCGTTCGGGATGTCGAGATTGATATGACTCAACACCGGCCTCAAACCGTAATGATGACTGACATCCACGACTTTAATCATGATGTGCCATTCCTCATTCTTGACTCATCCATGAAGTTACTTCTAACCAATCGCCCGGCATTCGTCGAGCAGAAGTAATGATGCGACAGGGATCGGGGCGAACGCAGCGCAAGCCGCCCGCCTCACTCGGCGCGCGGGGTGACGGCGGCGACTCGGGCGGGGACGGGGCTGCGTTGGGCGTAGAGAAGGATGCCTTTAAGCAAATCCATGGCGCGGTCCAATTGCCGGTCCCGCACCGCGGCCACTTGCTCGCGCTCCCTGGCGTCGAGGACTTCGATGGCGCCCGGAGTGTGCTTGTAATACAAATGCTGTTCATCCTCCTGCGACATGGCGACCACGATGTCCGGCGTGATGCCGCGTTGATGGATGACTTTGTGGCTGGGGGTGTAGTATTTGGCGGTGGTCAGTTTCAGGGCGGAGCCGTCGGCCAGCGGCAGGATGCTCTGCACCGAGCCTTTGCCAAAAGTTTGTTCGCCAACAACGATCGCGTGCGTGAGGGGCTGCAAGTCTTGCAGGCAGCCGGCCACAATCTCGGAGGCGCTGGCGCTGTTGCCGTTGACCAGCACCACCATCGGCAAATCAATCCGCCGACCGTGCCCGTTGGCGCGGTATTCCGAACGCGGCGTCGGACCGCGGCCTTCGGTGGAAACGATCAACTGGCCCCGGGGCAGGAACTTTTCGCAGACCTGCCCGGCTTGTTCCAGCAATCCGCCCGGGTTGTCCCGCAAATCCAGGATCAGCGCCTTCATCCCTTCCTCGGTCAGTTTCTTGAGCGCCTTGTCCAGGTCGTCGGAGGTTTTTTCGCCAAATTGCTTGAGCAGCACGTAGCCGATGCCGTCCTGGCCTAGGGGAAACACCTCCTTGTCATCGATGTCCTTGACGGTATCGACTTTGATAATGGCGCGTTCCAGGACGTACTCCTTGACTTGGCCGCTGGCCGGACGGCGAATGGTGAGGTGAATGGAGGTGCCCGGTTCGCCGCGCAACAGCTTGACCGCGTCCTCCAACTCGTAACGCGCGGCGCTCTTGCCGTCGATTTTGACGATCTGGTCCAGAGGCATGATGCCCGCGCGAGAGCCTGGGCTGTCTTCCATGGGCATGATGACGGTGAGCACTTTGTCCCTGCCGTGGCCATTTTCTTTCATTTGCACCATGATGCCCACGCCGCCGAATTGGCCCTCGGTGTCCTTTTTCAATTCCTCAAACTTTTCCGGGTCCATGTATTCGCTGTGGGGGTCCAGGCTGTTGAGCATGCCTTTGAGGGCGCCGTGGATGAGGTCCTGGTAAGTGAGCTTGTCGCCATCGACGTACTCCTGCCGCACTTTTTCCAAAACATCGGCCAGGAGCTTGTAATTATCGTACGGATCGTCCTTTTGCGAGGCATGGGCGGAATAAAAATAGATTTGCGCTCCGAAAAACAGATTGACGCCCAACGCGGCCACCAAAAATCCGTAGAAAATGCGGCGATTCATAATGCTCTCTTCCAACTGCTTTTTATTGTAGTTCGCGAGGGGCTAATTGGCAAGCAGGGGCGATGGGAACGCGCAAGCCTCCACTAAAGTTGACGAATCAGGCGTTGCACCTCGTCATGGCTGCCGACAAAGAAGACTTCCAAAGACTCCGCGTTGGCGCGAAAAAGGAGGCGGATTTTTAGACCCGCCCGGCATTCGAATATATTCTTCCTCAACCGCCGGATGGAGATTCCGGCATGGAGGTGTGGTTGGCCGAAGCAGTCGGGCAGGATCCGCAACGCCTCTTCTGCCCGTCTCACCTCCACCTCGCTCAGGTTCTTGATCGCGGCCAGGAACCTCGGGCTTAATAAGAGGCCGGGTTTAGCCACGTTTCAGTTTTCCAGTGAATGGCTTGAGGCGGCGGATCTTGCGATCGGTGTCCAGTTCCTGGTTGGCTTTTTGGACGAATTCATCCAGTTGCTCCGGCGTTACGGCGTATTCGTGCATGGCGTAATCCTCCGAATAAACCTGCACCGGACGGAACGCCACAATGGCGCCATCCATCGTCACTCCAATGTCCTCGCCTTGCAGGGCTTTTTTCAGCCAGACCCCGAGGTTTTGGCGCGCGGCGGTCACAGTTAATGTCTTCATAAAGTCATTTTAATGTCATTTTATGATTGGTCAAGCCTGCTCACTGTGAGCGTCCGAATTTTTTTTCCAGCTCGCGAAAGTTCATTTCAATCAATGTGGGGCGGCCGTGGGGACAGGTGTAGGGCATGGCGCAGTGCCGCAAATCCTCGATCAGATTCTCCAATTCCGCGCCCGCCAGAGGATCGTTGGCCTTGACGGCGTGGCGGCAGACGGTCTTGGCAATGACGTGTTCGCCCAAACGCAAGGCGTTGACGCCCTGGCCGGCGGCTTTCAAGTCGTCCACCAATTCCAAAATGAACCGGCGCGGCTGGCCCCCTTTGACAAAGGGCGGCAGGGCGTCCAACAAGAAAGTGCGCTCGCCAAATTCACTCAGGCCGACACCCAACCGCGCCAGGGCGGGCAGTTGTTCGCGCAGAAACTGAGCGTCGCGCGCGGGCAGTTCGACGGTTTCGGGCAGAAGCAGGCGTTGCGAAGGGGCGGGGCCGTTGTTTTCCAAACGCCGCAGCATCTGCTCGAAAAGCACGCGCTCGTGCGCGGCGTGTTGGTCCAGAAGAACCAGGCCGCGATCGGATTCGAGCACGACGTAGAGCCGGCCAATGACCCCCACCAAGCGCAATGGCACTTGCAAGAGAGCGGACGGATGAGCCGCGGCGGGCGGCGGGATCGCGGCGGAAATCGGGACCGGCGGCGGCGCGGCGGGCGGCGGCGGATAGAGTTTGGGCAAGTCCGGCAGTGGAATTGATAGGGGACGGCGGACGGGAGCTTGAGGCGGAGCGGCGGGGGACGGTTCAGGCGCGGGTGATGGAACGATGGCCTGGACCTTGGCCGGGGCGTGGAAGCGGAGCAGCGTTTCCCGCACGGCTTGGGCGGCCAATTGGCGCACGGTCCGTTCCCGGTGGAATTTGACCTCCCGCTTGGCGGGGTGAATATTAACATCGACCTCGTCCGGGTTGACTTCCAGAAATAGGCAGCAGACGGGATAACGGCCCTTCATCAGCGCGGTGTGATAGCCTTCGAGGAGGGCGAAATTGAGGCCGCGATTCTCCACCGGGCGGCGATTGACGAAGAGGTGCTGGTCTTCGCGCGTGGCCCGCGAAACTCCCGGCGCGCCGATAAAACCCCAGAGGGAAAATCGCGAAGGGGCGGGCGGCGGCCCCTCGGCATCCTCTTCATCCACGAGGGGTGGAAGGTCCATGCCAAAATCAACCGGCAACAGCCTTTCGCCGCCGTCGGTGAGGGCGCGCAGGCGTTCGCCCAGGGCGGCGATTCTATCAGTAGTATTTACAGAAGGCAATTGCCAGACGGACCGGCCGTCTTTGATGAACTCCATGGCCACGCCGGGACAGGCCAGCGCGGCCATGGTCAGGTAATGGCGGATGTGGGCCGTTTCGGTCTCCTCGCCGCGCAGAAATTTTCGCCGCGCGGGCAGATTGAAAAAGAGCTGGCGGACTTCGATGCTGGCGCCCGGGGCGCTGCCGCAAGCCTGGACGGAGGCGATCTTGCCGCCATTGACGATGACCTGGGTGCCTTCGGGCGAATCGCTCTCGCGCTCGCGGGTGGTCAGGGAAAAACGGCTGACGCTGGCGATGCTGGGCAGGGCTTCGCCGCGAAAACCAAGGGTAGTGATGGAGGCCAAATCTTCGGCCCGGTGTATTTTACTGGTGGCGTGCCTTTCCAGGCAGAGCAAGGCGTCGTCGCGGCTCATGCCCAGGCCGTCATCGGTCACGCGAATGAGGCTGCGCCCGCCGGCCTGGATTTCGATGGTCAGGCGGGCGGCTTGGGCATCGAGAGCGTTTTCCACCAATTCCTTGACGACGCTGGCGGGACGTTCAATGACTTCGCCGGCGGCGATCTGATTGGCCACTTGCTCGGACAACAGGCGGATGCGGTTCATGTGCGAAAAACTGCCCGGGGAAGCTGTTCCATTTCCGAGGGCAAATGTTCCCGAAAAAGGTGGTTCGACTGGAACGCAATCATGTTCGCAGTGTAGGCGCAATCGCCGTGAGGTAAAGAAAAACGAGGGCCAGTTTCCGGCATGGGGTGTGCGACAGAATTCTTCCGACTGCTGATTCCGCCCCAGTTGACGGATAATAAGAAATATATGGGCACATAGAAACTGGCTGACCTCTCTTTTGATTAACACCCCGCTTCAGCGGGGTGTTAATGAGATCCGCTTCCAGATTACGAAGAAATTTGTCGCACACCCTCCGGCATGGTGCAGGCTCGAAGACGATTCCTCCCGGCCCGATTGACACCGTTCAGCGCGCGGCCTACCTTGGGCGCGATGTCGTTGCGCGGGAAAAAATTAGGGCTGCTGCTTTCCACGGCCCCCGAACAGCCGGGTTTTCAGCACGGCTTGCTGCTGGCCAAGGCGGCGCTGGAGGAAGGTGTCGAGGTCTATCTCTATTGCATCGATGAAGCAGTGCGCGGGGCGGAGGAGCCGCGCCTGATGAGCCTGGCGGCACGCGGCCTCAAGCTCTATGTCTGCGCTTACGGCGCGCAACGGCGCGGGATGGAACCAAGCCCCAATGCCACTTCCGCCGGCCTGGCCCTGTTGAGCGATGTGATGTGCGCGACGGACCGGTTCGTCAGCTTCAACTGATTCCCGGCGATGAAGACCAGCGCACTTTTTGTCATCCAAAGCGATCCGCGAATCAGCGGACGCGCGGCGGAAGCGGTGCGCATCGCGGCCGGGGTGGGGGCGTGGGGGAAGGTCGAGGTCGCCGTCTATTTGCGCGAGGCGGCGGTGTTGCTCCTGGAGGAACACGCGGAGGAGCTGCCGGACGGGGAGAATTACGCGCGGTATCTGCCGCCGTTGCGGGAGTTGGGCCGGCCGATTTACGTGCAGAAAGGGGCGGCGGCGCTGGGCGAAATCGGGCCGGCTACGGGGACCTTTGAGGAAATTTCCGACGAGCAATTGGCGGGGGTGGCGGCGGGCTGCGCTTGCGTGCTTCGTTTCTGAATATGCGGCGCGTCTTGCACATTCTCACCCGGCCAGATGACGACTTGGCGCGGGAAGTGGCGGCCCGGCAGAGCAGCGCCGCCGGGAATATCGTCGAGACGGTGGACTTGACCGTGCCGAAGCCGGATTACAAGGTGTTGCTGGCAAAGATTTTTGAGGCGGATTCGGTCGAGAACTGGTGAGTGTGTTGCACCGCCGCCCTGCCGGTTGCCCGTTTTGGATTTTCAGTTTTTCGTTTTCTTTCGCGGCGGGGTTTGGTAATAAGAAAGTATGCCCACGCGCATTAAACCCGAACAAGCGAAGGCGAAAGTTTTTCTCGTTGATGACCATCCTCTGGTGCGGGAATGGCTCTCGCAGTTGATTCAGCGCGAAGGGGACTTGGCGGTGTGCGGCGAGGCGGAAGACACCGGGGAAGCGTTGCAGAAGATTGACGCGACCAAGCCGGATATTGTGATCGCGGATATTTCCCTTAAAAGCACGCACGGGCTGGAGTTGGTCAAGGATTTGCAAGCCCGCCTGCCGTCGCTGCCGGTGCTGGTGCTTTCCATGCATGACGAATCGCTCTACGCGGAGCGCGTGCTGCGCGCCGGGGCCAAGGGCTATATTACCAAGCAGGAAGCGACCAAGAAAATTCTCCAGGCCGTGCGGCAGGTGTTGAGCGGGCAAATCTACATCAGCGAAAAAATGTCCGCGCGCATGGTGCATAAAATGGTCCAGGGGCGCTCCGACGGCCAGAAGTCTCCCATCGAACGACTGACCGACCGCGAGTTGGAAGTGTTTCAATTGATCGGCCAGGGACAGGGGACGCGGCGCATCGCCGCCGAGCTGCATTTGGGCGTCAAAACGGTCGAATCCTATCGCGCGCGCATCAAGGAGAAACTCAACTTGGAGGACGGCACGCAATTGCTCCAGCACGCCATCCAGTGGGTGCATAGTCTTTGACCTGGCGGATTGCAATTTGCGCCGGGCTGTTCCACATTATTTTTTATGAGCAAGCCTTTGGCGCTCGTCTATTACTCAAATTTGATGCCTGGCAGCCAATTGACCGGGCTGCTGCAAGACTTGGGTTATCGAGTCCAGTCCATCAGCAACGCCGCCTTGCTGCCGGCCACTGGTGAAAGCGAAATGCCGCTGGTGGTCATCGCGGAATTGGCGCCGGCAACCGAGGCTTGCGCCGCCATCGCCCGTTTGAAGGCTAATCCCGCCACGCAACACATTCCGGTGCTGGGCTATTCACGGACGCCCGATGCCGTCGTGCAAACGCAGGCGCGCGAGGCGGGCGTAAACCTGCTGGCGGCCGACGCGGGCATCGCCGAACAGTTGCCGCAGTTGCTGGAGCAAATCCTCCAAGTCGAATGATCCGACGCCGGACCGTGTGTTTGCTTAACGGCGCTCAAGGCTTGGTTTCCAGCCCGACCAGAAGTCCGTCCAGGCTGTTGAAGGGCGGCTCCTTCTTGGGCGCCATGTCCAGCAAGTAGCGCAGGTATTCGATGGCATCGGGGATATTTTTGACTGATCGGGGCAGGGTCGCCCCGCAGGCGTTGGCATGGCCGCCGCCTTGCAGCATTTCGGCGATCTTGAGGGCCTGGCCGTTGCGACTGCGCAAGCTGACCACCACCGCGTTGTTAGCCTTGCGGAAGAGGGTCATCAACACCGGATACTTCGTCGCTTGTTTCTCCAGCAATTGATGCACGATCAAGTTGGTATTGCCCACCACGGTATCGACATAGCCGACGGTGGGGCTGATTTCCTGGATGTTGGCCTTGCTCCACTCCAGGCCGAGCGGGTCTTCGACGCGGCGTTTGACCGCCATGACCTCCAGCAACGGATGGTCCAGCAGCCGTTCCAATTGCCCGTCGATGACCGCGTGCAGATTCCAAAAATTGTAAGTCTTGACCAGGTTCGCGTAATCGTTGGCGAGGCAGAAATCCGGGTCGTCCTCCAGGAACAAATCAGCCACGTTGCTCAAATGGACCAGGCGGTCCAGTTCCGGCGAACCCAGCCCGTTCTCCTGGCACAACTCATAGCACAACAGCCCGGCCGACTTGCCCAGGTCATGGATCAGTATCGCGTTCTTGGGTTTGGCCTCCGTGGCGTGGTGATCGATCACAACCCAATCCGGTTTATCCAGGCGCGGCTCGAAGCTCAAATCAGAGACCCAGCCTGATTTTTCGCGCGGCTCGCGCATGCGCCAATTATTATAATGGAAGGACTCCAGCGGGATGTCGGCGCCAAAGAGACGGCGGGCCAGGCGTTGCAGCAGCAAGCCGGACAAAAAACCATCCAGATCGCTCTCATGGGTCAGAATGACCTCGGGGCGTGGCAATACTTTCACGCTCGCAAAGCTATCGCCGGCCGCCGCGGGTTGCCAGCTTAAAGGAGTTCTTTCCTTCGCCGTTTAGCCGGCCAGCGTGGCCCGCGCCGACACCGGAGCCGCAGCCGGGGCGGACCGCGCGTTTTTGACCAACCACGCCGTCAAGGATTCCACCTTTTCCTGGGAATATTGGCCCAAGAGACAGATTTGAATCCAGTTGCGCTGACGGAGATAATCGCTGTTGTAACTGAGCAGATAACCAGCCCGTTGCAACTGGCGGCCCACTTGGGCCGAATTCTGGCTGGGCGGCAGGGTGATCGTGACCACGCCGGGCGTGGCGTCGGAGTCCGGGGTGACGAGGTTGAAACCCGCCTCGCGCAAGCAGTGGCGCAAGCGGGCGGAAACGGCGGCCACGGCGGCCATTTTGGACGGCCAATCCGGCTGGCGCGTGGCGGCGTCCAGGGCCTGCACCAAATTGGAGGAATGAGTGAAAGCGATCCCCTGATGTTCGTCGTACCAGCCCAAGTCCAGGTAGCGCGGCAAAGCCGGGGAGGAGGCGAGGGGATGATTGTGGAAAACCATGCTCAGGCCGGGATACCCGCCCAGCCCCTTGCCGCTGGCGCCGGAAGCCAGGTAAATGGCTTCCAGGTTGACCGGCACCACGCCAATGGAGCTGATGCAATCGGCGCATAATTTGACCCGCGACTTGGCGCACAGCGCCTGCAAGGTCGAGAGCGGATTCAACATGCCGGTGGAAGTCTCCGAGTGGACACACCAGAGCCAGCCGACGGAGGAGGAACGGGAAAGGAACTGTTCGACCGCGGCCAGGTTAAAGGTTTCGCCCCAGCGGAATTTCAGAGTGTCAAAAGTCAGGCCGAAGCGCCGGGCGTGGTCAATCAGGCGTTCGCCGAACTCGCCGTTGCTTAGGATCAAGCCCGGTTTTTTCTCGAGCGAGATTTGCGCGCCGACCGCGTCGTTGGCCAGGGTGCCGGAGCCGACAAGAATCTGCATCTGGCGCGCGCTGACCAGATGGCAAAGGCGTTGGCGGGTTTGCTGAAACTCAGCCATGAATTGGTCCGAGCGGTGGGATTCGGGGGGACGCTCGAAGGCGCGGCGCACCAATGGGTGAATGGAAACCGGGCCGGGCAGGAAACTGGCTGGTTGTTGGGGGTGGATCGGCTCGCGCAGGAACTCCTCCGCCTGTTTTTCAAACTTTTCCAAGGTCAGATACATGGGCTGGAAAGTGGCTTCGCCCGCTCCCAGCAGAGGGCCAAAGGGGATAAAGCCCAGGTGGCGGTAAAGCCGTTGCTGGCGGGTGGTGCCGGAGATGATGCCCAAATCGTAGCCGTGCTCCAGGCCGTATTGCCACATTAAGGCCGTCAACCCGCGGAAAACCTGGCTGTTGCGATATTCCTTTTCCACCGAAAGGAGGCGGATTTCGCAGGTGCGCCGGCCCGGCGGCAGGAAGGAATCGAGATTGGGCAGCTTCTGGTCCAGGGAAAAGGGGCGGCGCCCGCGAGCGGCGATCATGCCGACAATCCGGTTGTTGCAGAGGCAAATCAGGTAGGTGTTTTCGTGGTGAAATTTATCCACCAGCCGGGGAGTGCTCAAAGGCTGATGCTGGGGAATCTCCTCCACGAAGGTGCGGTAATTCAGTTGGTGGATTTGTTCAAACTCCCAGTCTTCCGAAGCGACTTTGAATTGCAAGGATCGTGTGCTCATAAATTGCTCTGAGGGTTCACTCATAATTGGACGTAAAAACGCAAGAGGACACTGGCCTGCAAAAGCAGACCGTTCAGGCTGCCTGTCCCGGCCCAGCCTATCAAAGAAGACCGCCCTATTTCGTGCTCGCTTGAAACTTCCACGCGCGACATAGTTTTCCAGGTCACCCGGCTTTAATAACACTCATGCGGTGTTCCACGTCAGATTCATACAGGGGCAGCCCCCAAGTGAAAAGTATTAATTTTCACGCGCCGGAGTCCGCCCTGCCCGCCGCTTGAGTTGACTAACCGATCCACGGGGCATCTTGCGCCAGCCGCGGTCTGTCCTGCAACCAAAAAACATTACCGCATCCCTCCTTCATGGGCAACCGCCGCTGTTCTTGAATTTAATGCCGACAAAACGGTTGCATCGGGGCGTTTTTCAGGGAATATACCGGCATGCGAGCGCGCTACTGGTTGATCCTTGCAGTCGGCTTGAATCTGTTTCTGGCGGCCAGTCTCTACGTCGCTCTTAAACCGCTGAAGGTCCCAACCATCCCGCTCCCTCCCGGGCAGAATGAATTGGTCGTCAAAACCAATGTCGTCGTGCGCCGTGAAAATTTCATCTGGGACCAGGTTCAATCCACCAATTACGCCGTCTTGATCAAGAACTTGCGCGCCATCGGGTGCCCCGAGCAAACCATCCGCGACATCGTCACCTCCGACGTGAACCGCATCTATGCCCGACGGCGGGTCACGGAGGTTACTTACCCCAATTACCAATGGTGGAAATCCACCCCCGACCCGGCGTTGACCCAGGCGGCCCAGGAAAAACTCCTGGCCCTGGAGACGGAGCGGCTCAATTTGTTGACGGGCCTGCTGGGGGCGGGTTGGGACACGCAAAGCAAGGAGCTGATCGCGGCCCGGGCCGGCGTTACGCTCACCGGCCCTATCCTGGGAGATTTGCCGGCGGCGAGCAAGCAGGCCGTGCTGAACATCGTTGCCGCCGGACAGCAGAAGATCGAGGCCTACCAGGAGCAGCAACGGCTCCAGGGCAAAGCCATCGATCCAATGCAAATGGTGCGCCTGCGGGAAGAGCCGCTGGTGGCATTGTCGTCAGTGCTGGCGGCGGAGCCTTACGACGAGTTTGTCCTCCGCTACTCGCCGGCCGCCCAGCAATTGCGCGAGATGATGCGGATGATGTATCTGACGCCGGATCAATTCCGTGAATTGTTCGGGGCCTTGAGCGGGATCATTGGGCAGCCGGTCTATTATTATGCCGGCTCGGACGCCGCCCTGCTCAAGCAGCAGCAGCAGCTTGCCACGCAGAGCCAGGCGGTCACCAAGTCCATCCTGGGCGCGGCCGTCTATGCCACTTACCAGTTGAACCAGGACCCCGTTTACCGCTCCTCACAGGCATTGGTCCGGCAACTGAACTTGCCCGCCAACGTGATCATGCCCATTTACCAAATCAACCGCACCACCCAGGCCGAAATGGATCGCATCCGCAACGACGACACCCTGGACAACGACGAAAAAGTGGAAGCCCTGGCGCAAACGCAAGTTCAGGAACAACAAACTTTGGAGCAACTGCTGGGGCCTGAAGCCTTCCAACGCTGGCTGCAGGCGCAAGGGGCAACCGGAAGTCAGCCATGAGGCCGAGGCGTTTCGTCAGCGGGTTCGTCGTCAGGCTCGAGCAAATGGGCGAAATAAAAGCAGCCGGCCGCCGCCAACGCGGCCGCCACGAAGAGGACGCAGGCCTGGGTGCCAGGATGTTTCAGCTCTTGAGACCACTCGTCGAATAAGAGCGCCTGCTTGCCGTAAAGAATTTCCGCCTGCCGCGCCTGGGCCTTGTTGTAGCCCGCCCCCAAGGGATTATCTGACTCATTCGCCGAACGCGTTCCCAGCCAATAAACGGCGTCCGCGCCGAAAATACCGAGCAACAACACCGCTACGGCTACGATCCTAAGCCGCCGTGCGCGCCGCCTGGCTGCGGCAACCAAACCCGGGCTTTTGTTGTCCGCGTTCATGGAGCAGGCGGCGCAAGAAATCTTTTGATCGTTTGCGGGTCCCGGGAGGGTGGTTGGCAGGCGGTTCCCGTGCAGAGATAAACGATCGGGCCAGCGTCAGACGGAAGCGTCCGGGTGAAAGGATCAACGGCTCCGGCAACGCCCAGGACAACTTTGTTGGGCTGATAAACTGAATGAATGGCCCGCAACAAGGCCCGTGTTTCGGGTTGTTCCGGCGCGCCGGCCACGACCGCCCGCCGCGGTTGCTGCAAATAGAAATCCAACCCCAGCAACAGGTGCGGCACCGCTTGCGGCAAGTCGTGCAGGCGCGATGAGAGAAGACGCAAGGTCTTTTCCGCCGCGGCCGCGCATTCCTTCCCGTCCGTGATCGCCGCCAGACGCAGCAACGCCAGCACCGCAACGGAATTGCCCGATGGCTCCGCGCCGTCGTAATCATCCTTGCAGCGCAGGATCAATTCGCGCGGGTCGGCGGCGCTGTCGTAAAAGCCGCCGCTGGCCGGGTCGTAAAACCTGGCCAGCATCGCTTCCGCCAGCGCGGCGGCGAAGTCCAGATGGGTTGGCTGGAGCGTGGCCTCGTAAAGGTCCAGGGCGCCGGCGCATACATTGGCGTAGCCGGAAAGCAATTGGACCGTGTCGCGCACTCCCTGGCGCCAGCGGTGATATAATGTCTTGTTTTGCTCGTCCCAGAGTTTGCTCCGCAGAAAGGCGAGGTTCTTTTCGGCGGCGGCGCGGTAGCTCTCATCCCCCAGCAAAGCGTAAGCGCGGGCCAGCGCGCCGAGCATCATCCCGTTCCAGGACGCCAACACTTTGTCGTCCAGATGTGGACGGACGCGAGCGCCGCGGGCCTGGAACATTTTCGCGCGGGCGGAGGCCAGGAGGTCTTCCCCGGCAGGCGAAAGTTCGGGATCGGCCACGCTCAAGACATTTTGATTGGGCAGTGGATGGGGGTCGCTGTGATCGGCAAAGTTGCCGCGCTCGGTCACGCCGAAATATCGGACGGCCACTTGGAATTCCGGCGGCGTCAATAATGAGGAAAGTTCGGCCCTCGTCCAGCAATAGAACTTGCCTTCCTTCCCTTCGCTGTCGGCGTCCTCGGCCGAATAGAATCCGCCGCCGGCATCGGTCATGTCGCGCAGGACATATTGGAGGATGCCGCGCGCGGTCGCGGCGTGGCGGGCGTCGCCGCTGACCAGGAAGGCGTCGAGGTAAAGATTGGCCAATTGGGCGTTGTCGTAGAGCATTTTCTCGAAGTGCGGCACCAGCCATTGCTCATCGACGGAGTAGCGGGCGAAACCGCCGCCGAGTTGGTCGCATAAGCCGCCGGCTGCCATGCGTTTGCAGGTCTGAAGAACCATTTCGACCGCCTCGTTGTCCCCGGTGCGCGCACCGTGGCGCAAAAGAAAGGCGGGCTGGCTGGGACGGGGGAATTTGGGTGCGCCGCCGAAGCCGCCGAATTGCGGGTCATACTCGCTTTTGAAAGCTGCGGCGGCGCGGTCCAGCAAGGCGGGGGCAAGCGTCAGACCGCCCGGAGCGGGCGCGGTGAAGTCCGCCAGCTTCTGATGAAAGTCGGCCGCCGTCTCCAGCACGTGCTCCCGCCGCGTCTCCCAAAGGCCGGCGATTTGGCGGAGCACCTGGGTCAAACCGGGGCGGCCGGGCGAACTTTCCGGCGGAAAATAAGTTCCGCCGTAAAAGGGCTTCAAATCGGGCGTGAGGAAACAATTCAGCGGCCAGCCGCCCTGCCCGGTCATGGCCTGCACTGCCGTCATGTATATCTTATCCAGGTCCGGGCGCTCCTCCCGGTCCACCTTGATGCTGACGAAGCGGGCATTGAGCAAATCGGCCGTGCCGCGGTCCTCAAAGGATTCGCGTTCCATGACGTGGCACCAATGGCAGGTGGAGTAGCCGATGCTCAGGAAAATCGGTTTATGCTCCTGGCGCGCCTTGGCGAAGGCTTCCTCGCCCCACGGGAACCAATCGACCGGGTTGTGCTGGTGCTGCAACAGGTAGGGCGATTTCTCGCGTGCCAGACGGTTGCTGTGAGCAGGTGATGGGGCCGAACTATTCACAATAAGAAAAGTTAAATCAATGCCAGGTCAAGTCAAACCGCAACTGGCCGGTGGATCAGTTATCAGTTTTTGCTGGACAAAAACCGTTCCAGAAGGTATATAATGCGCGCAGATCCAATGAAAGTGCCGAGAAACCACGGGCAAGCTGGTAATAGAGGCGGGATGCTTCAGCGCATGATATTGGCCGTAGCGCTGGGCTTGAGCTTTTTTACCGGCTGCAAGCCACATGAACCAGCCGACGTGAAGGCGGCCTTGCGCCGGAACATGAGCCCCGAACAAATTGCCACCCTCAAACAACTGACGGCGGAACTGCGCCACACAATGCGCATGCAAGTCCCTGTGAACACTTTTGAGGAGTTTGCCGCGGCTCGGAGCGATTTGATTATTCCACCGCCGCCGCCCGGAAAGAAGTACGTCATCAATAAGAAATATTTTGTTGTAGATCTGGTGGATCATTGAGAAAGCCTTCTTATGAAAATAAAATCAACAGAACCTGGCATCGCCAACCGGGAGAGATCACCCGGGGCGTTCACCTTGATCGAGTTGCTGGTGGTCATTTCGATCATCGCCATTTTGGCCGCCATGCTGCTTCCCGCGCTGACCAAGGCCAAGCAGTCGGCCATGACAACGGAATGCATGAGCGGCATGAGGCAACTCGGCTTGGGCATCAATCTTTTTGCCGATGATCACAAACAAGTTTACCCGCCCGCCTGTTTTGAGGATCAGAACACCGCCGATGGTAATGGCGGACCTTTGAGTTGGGACTCATTAATCAACACCTATATTGGAGGTACCATGGACCGGTACCAGTTGACCGCCGGCGGTCAGCCCTTGGTGAGCACCGGACATGGCGCCGCTCCCAAAATTATCGTCTGCCCCGCCGATACCGCTCCCCTCCCCACCTTGGGAACATGGTTGGGCGACGCTGGCCCCGACGGCACCTCGCGCAGGAGTTATTGCATGGATTCGTCCATCGACAATAATCAAGGAATACAGACCATGTGGCCCAACGCGCCCTACCCGGTGCTGCCAACTCCCGTGGGGGGTGTTGGCGTTTACTGGCAAGGCTGGACTACCAATGCAGATTGGGATGTGCCAGGTTATCCAACCAGGATCATCCAGGATGCCTCAGGCACGATTTTGCTCTGCGAACATCCTTACGGCGATAACGCGGCGGGAAATGGCTGGGAGTCCGCTTGCATTGGGCCTACCAATATACACACCTCCCCGAATTGGTATTCATGGCAACTGGATCCGGGGGACATATGGAACTTCGGAAACATGGTTTATAAGTCTCACGGGAATAAGTTCAACTATCTCTTTCACGACAACCACGTCTCGAAATTGGCCTGGGAGAGGACGCTCGCCCCCAAAGCCAACGCCATCGCAAATTCCATGAACTTTAAGCTCAGTGGAATGTGGACGGTCAAGGCAGGGGATTGAACCGTTATTTCAACTTCCGCTCCAGAATTTCGCCCGCCAGGTTCGGGTTGGCTTTGCCCTTGCTCAGTTTCATGACCTGGCCTTTGAGGAAATTCAGCGCGGCGGCCTTGCCGGCTCTGTAATCCGCCACCGGCCCCGGATGCGCGGCGATGGCTTGATCGCACAAAGCCTCGATGGCCCCGGCGTCGCTTACCTGCGCCCAACCTTTCTTTTCGACAATCGCGCCGGGCGCTTCACCGCCGGCGAACATCTCGGCGAACACCTGCTGGGCGATGGAACTGCTGATCCGGCGGCTTTCCACCAATTCCACCAAATCAAGAATATATTCCGGACGGAAGGGCAAATTGGCCAGCGTGCCGCCGGATTGAGCCAACTTGGCGCGCAGGTTGTTGATGATCCAGTTGGCCGCCGCCTTGGGATTCTTGGAGCGGGCGGCGAGTTTTTCAAAGTAATCTCCCAGCGGCCGGTCCCAAACGAAGGTTTGGGCGTCCGGGGCGGGCAATTGATACTGGCGCATCAGGCGCTGCTTCTTGGCCAGGGGCAGCTCGACCACGTGTTGGGCGATTTCCGCCAACCAGGCGGCGGTCGGGGCAAAGGGCATGAGGTCCGGTTCGGGGAAATAGCGGTAATCGTGCGCCATTTCCTTGGAGCGCATGGTTTCCGTGATGCCGCCGGCGTCGTCCCAACGGCGCGTTTCCTGGCTCAATTGGCCGCCCTTTTCCAGAACTTCTATTTGACGCGGAATCTCATGCTCCAGGGCGCGGCGCACTCCGCTGAAGCTGTTCATGTTCTTGATTTCGATCTTGCGGCCCAATTCCTTCACCCCTTGCGGTCGGACGCTGACGTTGACGTCGCAGCGGACTTCGCCCTTTTCCATGTCGCAATCGCTGATGCCGCCGTAGCGGAGGATTTCGACCAGGGCGTTGAGGTAATCGTAGGCCATCTGCGGGCCGGTGATCTCCGGTTCGGAAACAATTTCCAGCAGAGGCACGCCGGCGCGGTTGAAATCAAGCCCGCTGTGGCGTTCGAAATGAAAACTCTTGCCGACATCCTCCTCCAAATGCGCACGGGTGACGTGGACCCGCGCCATGCCGCCGCCAGTTTCAAAATCCACGAAGCCGTGGATGGTGGATGGCTTGTCGTATTGGGTGATCTGGTAATTCTTGGGCATGTCCGGATAGAAATAGTTCTTCCGGTCAAATTTGGCGAAAGGGGGCAGGTCGGCCTGGAGCAGCAGGCCGGTGAGAGATGTCAAACGCATGGCCTCCTCATTGGCCACGGGCAGGACGCCGGGCAGGCCCAGGCAAACGGGGCAGACGCAGGTATTGGGCGGCGCGCCGAATTGATTGGCGCAGCCGCACCACATCTTGGACTTGGTCTTGAGCTGGACGTGCGTTTCCAGCCCGATGACGGCTTCGTAGCTCACAGGAGAGGGAAGGTAAAACTTTCGCCCGCCGCCGGCAAACTAATTATGTCGCTTTAAGACCCAGCACGTCTTGCATGTCGTAAAGCCCCGGCTTTTTGCCGGCGACCCATTGCGCGGCGCGAAGCGCGCCCAGGGCGAAGGTGTCGCGGCTGGAGGCTTTGTGCGTCAACTCCACCCGCTCGCCCGCCGCCGCAAAGATGACGGTGTGGTCGCCCACTACGTCGCCTCCTCGCAGGGAATGAATGCCGATCTCCGCGTCCGTCCGCTCGCCCACCACTCCCTGGCGCCCGTAACGCGCGGCTTGCTCCAGGGGTTGGCGGCGCGCTTCGGCCAGGATTCGCGCCAGCGTGGCGGCGGTGCCGCTGGGGGCGTCTTTCTTGAGCCGATGGTGCATCTCGACGATTTCCAAATCGAAGCCCGGCCCCAGAATCTCGGCCGCTTTTTTTGTCAACCAAAACAAGGCGTTGACGCCGGTGGAGTAATTGGAACTCCAGACCATCGGGATTTGCGAGGCCATGGCCTCCAGTTCCTTCCGTTCCGCCTCGGAGTGGCCGGTGGTGCCGATGACGATGGCCTTCTGCCGGGCGGCGCAGAGCCGGGCCATCGAAACGGTGCTTTGGTGGAAGGTAAAATCGATGACCACGTCGGCGCCGCCGAGAACGGCGTCCAGATCGTCGCCCAGGTCAATCCGTGCGCTGACGTTGAGCGCGGGCATTTTTTCCGCGCAGCGCAGCAAGGCCAGGCCCATTCTCCCTTTGGCTCCGGCGATGATGATGTTAGTCATGAGGCAGCACCCCGTATTGGGCCAGGGTCGATCTTAGCGCGGCCCGATTTTTAGGACTCATGGCCAGCAGGGGCAGCCGGAATTCCTCCTGGATAAGGCCCATCATGGCCAAGGCGGTTTTGACCGGCAGCGGGTTGGTTTCAATGAACAAGTCTTTGAAGAGCGGGTAAAGTTTCTCGTGCAGCTTGAGCGCGCCGGACGGATTCCCTGCGCGAAGGGCAGCCACCATGCGGGAAACCTGCCGCGGGAGGACATTGGAGGCGACGCTGATCACGCCATGCGCGCCCAGGGCCATGAAAGGAAGCGTCATGGCGTCATCGCCCGAGAAAATGGAAAACCTGGACCCCAGGGCCGCGCGCAATTGGCTCACCCGGTCTGGGTTGCCGCCGGCTTCCTTGATGCCAACAATGCGCGGCGTGGCCCCCGCCAGCCGCCGGATGGTCTCGACCCCGATTTCGATGCCGCACCGGGACGGAATGCTGTAGAGGACCAGAGGCAATTTCGTGGCGCGGCTGATTTCCAGGAAATGCTGGAACAATCCCTCCTGGGTTGGTTTGTTGTAGTAGGGCGCGACTTGCAGCGACGCATCGGCCCCGGCTTTCTCCGCCTCAAGCGTCAAATAAATCGCTTCGCTGGTCGAATTGCCGCCCGTGCCGGCCATCACCTTGATTCGCCCCGCCGCGCGCTCGACCGCTTGCCCGATCACCTCGATATGTTCTTTATAATCCAGCGTCGGCGATTCGCCGGTGGTGCCGACGGGCACGATGCCGTCCACGCCGCCCTTAATCTGGAGGTCAACGAGATGTTTGAAGGCCGGCGCGTCAAAAGCGCCATTGCGAAACGGAGTGACGATGGCCGTATAAGTTCCAGTTAGCATAAGGTGCTCCATAAAATCCGGCCCGGGCCGCGAATTCAACCCTTTTCGCCGGTGATTTTGCTCAGTGGCTGCTTTTTGAATCGAACGGAAAGGACGGGTCTTCCCACAGGGCAATGTCGTCCTGGCAGCCAATCGTCTGCAAATAAGCCACGTTCCACTCTTCCATTGCGAAACCATCCGGCGGCGTTTTGTGCGCGGCGACGTGATCGGCAATGTAAAGCGCGGAAGCGATGGAAAAGGCCCCGCCCGGCTCCTCTTGCGGAGAGTCCTGCTGGGAAATGGCGCTGACGACCTCGTCCGGCATGCCCCAAAGCTCCATCAGATAAGCCGTCAATTGCGCGGGCGTGGTCCGAAATGTTTCGAGCAGGCGCGGGGCCAGCGGGGATTGTGTCTGGCGCGCGGCCTGGCAGGCGGCGGCGAATTGGTCCGGAAAATTATCCACCAGAATAAACCGCCCCGCCTCGTGCAGAAGTCCCGCCAGAAAAGCCTCCTCGGGCGCGCGCTGGCCCAGCTTCTTCTGCCGGCAAAGATATTGGGCCAAATAGGCTGTTTCCCAGCAGTGGCTCCAAACCCTCGGCAAATCCAGATCGGCGTGCGCCAGGTTCTGGTAGTGTTGGAAAAGGCTTTGCGAAAGCACAATGGCCGCGATCATTTCAGTGCCCAGACACATCACCGCATCGGTGGGATTGGTCACAACGTAGCCCTGCCCGAAAAGCGGGGAATTGGCCAGTTGCAGGACCTTGATGGAAAGCCCGGCGTCATCTGCCACCATGCGGGCGATGACCGTGCCGGCGCTGCGGCTGTCCTGGAGCTCCTCCAGCAAGGTCTGATGCACCTGCGGCAGCGACGGGATGGAGCGCAGGGAGGTCGCCACGGCTTGCAAGCCTTTGTTGCTGATGCGTTCCTGGGCGGCAAAACTTCTCAGCACCAATTCCCGCAGTTTGGTGATGTCGAAGGGCTTGGCGATATACTGATGGGCCGAGGTGATGAGCGTCAGTTTGTTGAGCGAAACGTAGCCGGACATGATGACGCGCATGGCCGCCGGAGCCAAGTTCCTGACCTCCTCCAACAGTTGACTGCCCAGCATGCCGGGCATCAGTTGATCGGACAGGACGAGGTCGGGCGCCTTGGCCTTGACGGCCGCCAATGCCTGGAAGGGGTCGCTGAAGCCGGTCACCTCCCATTGGGCATCGATGCCGCACAGGATCATAACGGCTATGTCCAGCACGGCTGGTTGATCATCAACCACATAAATGCATCTTTTCATTAAGACCCTGCTTTAAGCTTACCACAACCTATTGCTTGACTCACGCAAAATCTTGCATTATTTTTCCCGCGTTTTCCGCCCCTCTCAAACCGCCCCCGGCTCCGGGTGCGTCCAGGCAGCGCGGTAGGGCCGGCGCAGCAAGGCGTTGGCTTCCGGGTCCCCCTGCACCTGGCCGGCCCGGCTGTCCCAGCGCAAGGTGCGCCCCAGTTTCATCGAGAGATTGGCCAGGATGCATGAAGCGGTGGAAATATGACCCTCCTCGATGTCCGCCACGGGCCGTCCGCGCGTGGCCACGCACGACATGAAATTGCGCAAATGGGCGCGGTTGGCCGGGGCGGCGAAGGGTTCAATCTCCCGTTCCGCGCGGTCCTCGGGGTATTGCTCCAGTTCAAGGGTGGCATCCCGGTGCAGGCGCTGGCCCTTGCCGTTTGGGATGAAATCGTAGCCAAAGACGCCCGCTTTCAAGGTTCCTTTGTCCCCGTAAAAGGTGGCGCCCCAGAAGTATTTCGGATCGGGCGGATCCCCCCAGGTGCGAAGCTGCCAGATAACTTGCAGGCCGCCATAATCAAAAACCGCCGACTGGGTGTCGGGCGTGTTGGCTTTGCCTTGCTTGTCAAAAAGGATGCCTCCGGAGGCGCTGATGGAGAGCGGCCAGCCCAGCTCCAGCATCCAGCGCGTCATGTCAAACATGTGGACGCCCATGTCGCCCAGCAGGCCGTTGCCGTATTCCATGAAATTACGCCAGCCGCCGGGATGAACCATCCTGTTGTAGGGCCGCATCGGCGCGGGACCGGTCCACATTTCGTAATCCAGGTTGGCGGGCGGGGCGGTGTCGGGCGGATTCCCCCGGGCGCGATACGGGTAATAACAGTAAATCTCCACCACCCCAACCGTCCCCAGCCGGCCCGCTTTGACGATGTCGTTCCGGGCTTCGTTTAGGTGCGGGGTGGAGCGGCGTTCCAGCCCCGCCTGCACCACGCGCTGATGTTTGCGGGCGGCGGCGAACATGGCTTGCCCTTCGAGCACATCGACACTTATGGGCTTCTGCACGTACACATCGGCTCCGCTCTGCATGGCGGCAATGGCGGGCAGCGCGTGCCAATGATCGGGCGTGGCCACCAGCACCACGTCCAGGTCCTTTTCCGCCAGCATCTGACGGTAATCGTTATAGGTGCGCGGTTTCCTCTTCGACTGCTGGCGTGAAGCGATCAGGTCCGCCGCCTCCGACAACATGACGCGGTCCACGTCGCACAGAGAAACGACCTCCACGGGCGCGACCCGGATAAGCCGGCAAAGATCGAGTTTGCCATACCATCCGCAGCCGATCAGGCCGGCGCGCTTGTTTTCGCCGGCCGCAACGGCAGCCAACGGTCCGGCGGCACAGAGGGCCACGCCGGCGCCGACGGAAGTCTTCAGAAACTCTCGACGATGCACGGCCGCATATTAAGCCCGTGCCATCCGCCGTCAAGTCACCTCTAAGGGCCAAAAATGACGACGTTGGTGAACTGGGGCAACGTCAGCGGCCGGTTGATGGTGAAGATATCGTGGTAACCCATGATGCACGTCACGTTGGTGACCAGGGGTTCCTGACTGGTATGTCCGTTGCAAAAACCGCCAATGTTAATCCCGGCCCGGTTGTCGCTGTTATTCGTGACCACGCCGATGAGGATATTGGACACCGTGTCGAAGATGCCAAACTGACTGGCGCCATTTGAATTCAACTGCAACACGAGGCGATAGAGCCTGTCTGGAAGCTGCCACAACGGAGCGGTGTCCGAGTAGCCACTATCCGCCTCTGTTGTGCGATTCATGTTGTGGTTGCCAGGCACGATCGGCCCGTTAATTCCAAAGTTGCGATTGAGCCAAAACGCCCCGATGTCAATGTTGTCGTTGACCGATGAAATGCCCCATTCGTCGGCCCCAGCCGGCCACAAAACATTGGGCATCGTGTCGTAATAGATCCACACGAAGTTCGTCACGTGGAGGCTGGAATTGAATTGGAAGTCGAATTGCTCGTGGTTGTTGGTGAAGCTGTAGGCTAGGGCGGTGGTGACGTTGAAGTTTGCGTTTATGACCCCGTTGGAAAACACCACCGGGCAGCCGTTGGTCATGCCGGGCAAATTGGTGTAAATGATCCCCAGAAGATTGGTCGAGGGCACATCGTGGTTGGTGGTGGAGAAGCGCCCGATGGTATTCCCTCCTGCCACCAGGGAATTGCTCAGACTGGCGACGTTGGCGACCTGGCCGGGCGCTCCGGTCCAGTCATAGAGCGCGTCGCACGGGAAGCATTGATAGACAGCCTGGGAGGAGACGCTGCCGCCGTAGGCGTTGGTCACAGCCAGGGTGACCGTCTGCCGCCACATGTTGGTGAAGGTGTAACTTGGGTTTTGCAGCGTGGACGTGCTGCCGTCGCCAAACGTCCACAACCAGGAAGCGGGGTTATTAACCGAGGTGTCAGTAAAAGTCACCGTGAAGGGCGCAACGCCAATGTTCGTGCTCATGGCGAAGGAGGAAGCGGCGCCCGGCCCAAGCGTCAGGCTGACCGTCTCGGTGATCGGCCCGTTCATCGTGACCGACGTGGCATTGACGGTCCCCGAATAGGAGCCGCTGCCGCTGCCCGTCCAATTGTTGAAAGCGTAGCCGCCGTTGGCAGTGACGCTGATCGGAACGACTGCGCCGTTGTTCTCCCAGCCGCTGTTCGGACTGACCACGCCGCCCGTGACCGCCGTCATCGTCAGGTAATACTGCGTCGTGAAATTAGCGGTGTAGGTCGTGCCGGCGATCGGATTGACCACGTGCGACATCGCCCCGCTGTCGCTCCAACCGTTCCACGCGTACTGAATGCCCGTGCCGCCGCTTTGCGAAGCAGCGGCCGCAATGGTATGACCGGTTCCGGGAATCCAATTGAAGACCTGAGATCCCGTGTAGTTGGTTGCGTCCACGGTGAAGGATGCGCCTGGCGGATTGGCCTGCACCTGCACGGCGATGTTGGGCGGCACGTTGGTCGTGAAATCAGCCGTTTCGGCAATCGGCCCGTTCATGGTGACCGACTCGGAATCAATGATTCCAGAATAGGAGCCGCTGCCGCTGCCCATCCAATTGCTGAAGAAATAACTCCCGTTGGCCGTGGCGCTGATCGCAACGGCCGCCCCGCTGTTTTCCCAGCCGCTGGCCGGACTGACGCTCCCGCCCGTGCCCGCGTTCATCGTCAAGTAATACTGCGTCGTGAAGTTGGCGGTGTATGTCTTGCCGCTGGCCGGGGCGACCAGGTGGGAGATCATTCCACCGTCGCTCCAATTGTTCCAGACGTACTGGAGGCCCGCGCCGCCGCTCTGCGGAGAAGCCGCCGCGATCGTGTGGCTGGCACTCGGCGCCCAATTGAAGGTTTGAGACGTGGCGTAAGGTGTTCCGTCCACCGTGAAAGAAGCACCCGGCGGATTGGCCTGCACCGTCACCCCAATGTTGACCGTGAAACTGTAATACATGGCCGGTTGCGAGGGGTAGATTACGTTGGTGTAGGAGAATGTCCCGTTGGCATTGAGTTGGTTGGTGGCAATTGGCGTCCACTGCCACATGGGCCACGACAGGTTGGTCGAAGACAGAATGACGCACTCCAAACCTGAAGAGCCGCCCGGGTCAATGCCGTTGAGGACCACATTGGCGCCCGACTGTGTCACGCTGGTAAAGGACGGCGGCGGCGGCGCAACATAGACACCCATCGAGGCGCCCAAGTTATCCACCCACAAGAGCGTCGTGCCCGGCAGACCGCCGCCATTGGTGGGATAGGTTTGCATCGCCAGGAAAATGCCGGAAACGTTGCTCAGGCCGGACGCGCTGTAATCGATGGGCACCACAATGTTGGTCCAGGCGCTGGAAGCGTTGGCGTAAAGAGTCACCGAACTGGCCGGCCAGGTGATATTGGTCCAAAAGCCATTGGAATAAGTCACAAAGCCGATTTGCAGCACGCCGTAATTGCCCGCCGCGTTCATTGGCGAACTGGGGTCCACGTGAACCGAGCAAAAGAGGTTTTGGAAATTGCTCCCGGACGTCGTCTGGCCGTTATCCATGGAAAATCTATTGGCAAAAGTGCCGAACATCGTCTGGCTTAGATTGGAGCCGCCAGAATTGCCAGTGCCCCCGGTCCAGGGAATCGAGACTTTGAGCGAGCCTGAATTGGCAAGGCCGTTGGCGTCCACGTTGGAAGTCCATGTCATGCCGGAATTGGCCGAATTGACACCCTTCTGGTAGATCCACGAGGTGGTGCTGCTGCCCACGTTTGGGGTGCCGTAGGGTCCGGGCGCATTGTCAAAGCTGTTGGTAAAATTGGCGGTCGCGCCAGTGGCAAGATTGTTCGATCCAAAACAGCGTCGTGCCGCTCGTCTGCCCGGCGGCATTGGCCAACTTAAAAACAAACTCTTGCACAACGCCCGGATAGGTATTGGAAGGGATCGGCGTGGACACGTGCATCCACCCGTTGCTCGCGCTCAACGGCAGCGTGAGCGTGCTGGCGGTTCCATATTGGACAAAACCATATTGGAGAGAGCCAAAATTGCCTGCAGACGCGATGGGCGAACTTGGATCGACGTGAATGTCGAAAGCGATGTTGGTGATAAAGCGGCCCTGCATGGATATGTTACGCTCCGCAACCCACCCATCCATATTTAAGTATCCAAAGAGGTATTCGTACTGCCCCGTAGCCGACCATGGAATCGACACCTTGAGGGAACCTGAATTGGGATTGGCGCCGGCGTCGGTCGTGGAGTCCCAAGCCATTTCAGACCAGCTTGGAAGAACACCCTGCTCATAAAACCAACCCACCACGGAATTGGCGTTGTCAAAGGTACCGATGTAGGGCTGGGTCAATTGCGCGGAACTTTCCAGGGCCGTTGCGCAGAGCGCCGCCGCCGCCAGGATACGAGTGAGATGAAGGGATAGTTTCATGCGCCTAGCTTTCTCTATTTGCGTGTTGTTTAGATTGACTAAGGACCATACATAACTACGTTTGAGATCCTGGGAAAACGTCAGCGGACGGTTGATGCTCAGGATATCATGGTAACCCATAATGCAGGTGGTGTTGGCAACAAAGACTTCCGCGCTTATATGCCCGTTGCAAAAGGCGCCAAATTTATAGCCAACTTGGTTGGTGGCAAAATTCGTGACGAAACCCATCATGGCGCCGGTCACCGGGTCCGCGACGGCAAACTGACTGCTCCCGTTCGTATTATCCTGCCAAACGATGCGATAGAGCTTGTTTGGAAGCTGCCAAATGTTGGTAGTGACCGAGTAACCACTATCCGTCTCCGTGGTGTGATTATTGTTTTGGGTGCCAGGCAAGAGCGGCCCCAGCACTCCCAGTTGCCGGTTCAGCCAATGTGCGCCGATGTCCGGGTTGTCTCTGGTGGTGGAGATGGACGCTTCGTCGATGCCGGAAAGCCACAGGTTGCTGGCGAGGGGCGTTGACTCATAGAAAACCCAGACGAGGTTCGTAATATTGAGGCCGGAATTAAAGTGATAGGTGTATTGCTCGTGATCGTTGGTGAAGGTGTAAGCCAGGGCGTTGGTAACGTTGAAGTTGGAGTATATGACGCCGTTGGAGAACACCACCGGGCAGCCGTTGGTCATGCCGGGCAAATTGGTGAAAATCATTCCCTGGAGATTGGTCGAGGGAAGATCGTGGTTGGTGGTCGTGAAAGTCCCAATGGCGTTGGCCCCTGCCACCAAGGAATTTGCCAGAGAGGCGGCCGTGGCGACTTGGCCCTGTGCTCCGGTCCAGTCATAAAGTGCGTCACACGGAAAACTTTGATACACCGCCTGGGTGGAAACGCTGCCACCGTACACATTGGTCACAGCCAAAGTGACCAACTGCCGCCACATATTGGTGAAGGTGTAACTTGGGTTTTGCAGCGTGGACGTGCTGCCGTCGCCAAATGTCCACAGCCAGGATGTGGGATTATTAACCGAGGTGTCAGTGAACGTCACCGTGAACGGTGCGACTCCAATGTTCGTGCTCATGGTGAATAAGGATGCAGCAGCCGGAGTGGACGTGAAGCTGGCCGTCTCGCTAATCGGCCCGTTCATCGTCACCGACGCGGAACTGTTGGTTCCAGAATAGGAGCCGCTGCCGCTGCCGGTCCAACTGCTGAAAGTGTATCCGGCGCTGGCCGGGGCGCTGATCGGAATGACAGCGCCGCTGTTGTTCCAGCCGCTGGCCGGACTGGCGCCGCCGCCCGTGCCCGCGCTCATCGTCAGGTAATACTGCGTCGTAAAGTTGGCGGTGTAGGTCGTGCCGACGCTCGGATTGACCACGTGCGAGATTGCTCCGCCGTCGCTCCAACCGCTCCATGCATACTGGATGCCCGTGCCGCCGCTCTGCGGGGAAGTGGTCGCAATCACGTGGCCTGAACCCGGAAACCAACTGAAGATTTGCGCCGTCGTGAAATTGGATCCGTCCACGGTAAAGGAACAGCCTGAGAGGCTTGGCTGCACCGTCACGAAAATGTTGGCCGGAGCGTTTGTCGTGAAGCTGGCCGTCTCGGTAATCGGCCCGTTCATCGTGACCGACGCGGCACTGCTGGTGCCAGTATAGGAACCGCTGCCGCTGCCCGTCCAATTGCTGAAATAGTAGCCCGCATTCGTCGTCGTGCTGATCGGCACGACCGCGCCGCTGTTGTTCCAGCCGCTGCCCGGACTCACGTTGCCGCCCGTGCCTGCGTTTATCGTCAAGTAATATTGCGTGGTGAAGTTGGCGGTGAAAGTCGCGCCGCTGCTCGGACTGACCACGTGCGACATCGCTCCACCGTCGCTCCAACTGCTCCAGACACGCTGAATGCCCGTCCCGACGCTCTGCGGAGAAGTCGCCGCAATCACATGGCTGGAACCGGGAATCCAATTAAAGGTTTGAGAGGTCGTGAAACTTGTTCCGTCCACGGTGAAAGAGCCACCCGACGGACTTGACAGAACCGTCACTGAAACATCCACCGTAAAGGTAAAATACGTGGCCGGTTGCGATGGGATAATTGCGTTGGTAAAGGAAAATGTTCCGTTGCTATTGAACAGATTGGTGGCAACAGGTTTCCACCGCGCCACGGGCGGCGACAGGTTCGTCGAAGATAGAATAACGTAATTCAATCCTGAAGCGCCGCCTGGGTTGATGCCGTTCAGGATCACGTTGGCGCCCGACTGGCCCACACTGGCAAAGGACGGCGGCGTGGCCGCGGGCGCTGCCGCCATCGCGCCAAAATTATCCACCCACAAAAGCGTCGTGCCCGGCAGACCGCCGCCATTCGTGGGATCAGTTAGCATCTGCATGAAAATGCCGGCAACATCGCTCAGTCCGGGCGGGGTGTTAGTGATGGGCACCACAATGTTGGTCCAGCCGCTGGAGGCATTGGCATTGAGAGTCACTGAGCTGACCGGCCAGGTAATGCCGCTCCAAGTGCCACTGACGTCTTGCACAAATCCGATTTGCAGCACGCCATAATTCCCCGCCGCGTTCATGGGCGAGCTTGGGTCCACGTGAACCGAGCAGAGAATGTTCTGGAAATTGCTGGCAGACGACATCTGGACGTTATCGAATGAGTATCTATTGCCAAATGTTCCGAACATTGTCTGGCTTAAATTAGCGCCGGTGGAATTGCCAGTGCCGCCGGTCCAGGGAATCGAAACCTTGAGCGATCCGGAGGCCGAGCTCCCGTTGGCGTCGGTCGTGGAATCCCAAGACATGGCGGAGCTGGCGGAATTGACTCCATGCCAGTAAATCCACGAGGTGGTGCTGCTTCCCACGTTTCCGCTGTAGGGGCCAGGCGCCACGTTAAAGCCGTTGGTATAGTTGAGCGTCGCCTCGAGGGCGAAATTGTCCATCCAAAACAAGGTCGAGCCGTTCGTCTGCGTGGCGGAGTTGTTCATCGCCACACAAAAGGCTGAAACAACGCCCGGATCAGCGTTGGCCGGGACCGGGATGGACACGTGCATCCACCCATTGCTTGCGCTCGACGGGAGGGTGACGGCACTGGCAGTCCAGAACACGTTACCCGGGTTAAAACCAATCTTGATGGAGCCGAAATTGCCCGCCGCAGTGAGCGGCGAACTTGGATCAATGTGGATGTCGCAAGAAATGTTGGTGATACAGGCGCCGACCATCGTTATGTCACGATCGAGGGAATCAAAAGCAAAATAACCGTACCACCATTGGGACTGTCCCGAGGCCGTCCATGGAATCGCCACCTTGAGCGAGCCGGAACCGGGATTGTTGCCGGCATCCGTGGTGGAGTCCCAACTCATTCCCGAGTTGCCGGGTAGATTGCCAAACCAATAATCCCAACCCACCACGGAATTAGTGTTGTCGAAAGTGTTGGTATAAGTCTGGGTTAACTCCGCGGAAGCTTCCAAGGCCGCTCCGCACAGCACAACCGCCGCCAGGAAGCCGGAGAAATGAGTCGGTTTCACGTGTACAAGTCCGTCTATTTAACTGTTGCCTGGAACGGGTGATAGCTTGGAAGCCGCTCGCTCCTTCTCCTGTTAGGTTTGCAAAAATCGCCAACCTCATTAAGACTCTGGCAAGTATTATCAAAGATGTCACGACAATTAAGGTCGTGTGCTTTAATACCGCTAAAGTATATGTTTGAATTATTGCAGACCGATGGCGCCTCGCGCGCCCGTTTGGGGCGGCTGACCACCACGCGGGGCGTAATAGAAACGCCGGTCTTTATGCCGGTAGGCACCCAGGCGAGCGTGAAAGCACTTGACCCTCGCGAATTGCTCGAGATGGGCACGCAAGTAATCCTGGGTAATACCTACCATCTGAATATCCGTCCCGGAATGGACATCATCCAGGCCGCCGGCGGGTTGCATCGCTTCATGAACTGGCCGGGACCGATTCTGACCGATAGCGGAGGGTTCCAGGTTTTCAGCCTGGCAAAAATCCGCAAAATCCGCGAGCACGGCGTCGAGTTCCGCTCGCACCTGGACGGCTCGCCGCTGTTCCTTGGCCCCAAGGAAGCGATGGGGATTCAACGCATCCTCGGCTCGGACATCGCCATGGTATTTGACGAATGCCCGCCGCACGATTGCGCGCCCAAAGCCGCCCTGGAAGCCGTGCAACGCACCCTGGCCTGGGCGCGGGAATGCCGGGCGCAACCGCGCGCCCCTGGGCAGGTGGTCTTTGGCATTGTGCAAGGCGGCATCAACGCGGCCTTGCGCGAACGATGCGCACGGGAATTGGCCGAAATGGATTTTGACGGTTATGCCATCGGCGGCGTGAGCGTCGGCGAACCGGAACACGAGATGATGAAGGCGGTCGAATTGACCGAGCCTTTCCTGCCGCCCCGCCTGCCGCGTTACGCCATGGGCCTGGGCACGCCGGCGCAATTGGTGGAGCTGGTGGCGCGCGGGGTGGATATGTTTGACTGCGTTTTGCCGACGCGCGTGGCCCGCAACGGCACCGCCTTCACCCGCCGCGGGACCATCAACATCAAGGGCGGGGCGGTCAAGTCGGACTTTGGCCCCATAGAGCAAGGGTGCGCTTGTTTCGCCTGCCGGAACTTCACCCGCGCCTACCTGCGGCATCTATTGAACGTCAAAGAGATTTTGGGCTTGCGCATGCTCAGCGTGCATAACTCCCATTTTTACCTGGAGGTCATGCGGGAAATCCGGGCGCATCTGGCGGCGGGCGCCTTCGGTGAATACCGCCGGCACTTCGCCGCCACTTACGTTCCCTCGCGCAAGATTCTTTCCTCGCGCATCAAACACGACCTGAAAGTCGAAGACAGGGGATGAATTAAGAATCACTCCTTCTCCAGCAGAAAGACTTTGCCGCTCTTGCGGCCCAAGGCGGATTCCACCTTTAGCAGCGCGCTGTAATCCGGCGGCGGGATGACGGCGGGCGCGGTTTCAAATTCATGCGTGATGGACCACATGCCGGCGTGATTGGTGGAACTTATTTCCGCTTTGCCGCTGCCGTCCGGCGCGTCAAGCGTTTCGCAGCCGGGCGCCATCACGACATGGCGGAAGCCGGGCGGCAATTCGATCTCCGTGCGCACCCTGTTGTCGCTCCGGCGCGAGAGGAAAAGGGGCAGCGCGCGCCGGTCCGCCCCGGCCGGAAGGAGCGAGGGCGTGAAGGGAAGATCGAAGTAAAAGAAATTCCCGTCCAACACGCTATAGTTGTCAACGTCGGCCGTGAATTGCTCCAGGCCGGGATAGGCGGCGAAACGGGTCGTCAAATCGCCCACGGCCCGCGCGCCCTGGGCCAGGCCGGAGACGATTTCCTGGAAATAGCGCCGCCGCTCCTCCGGCGGCAACTCGGAAAAGTAACGGTTCTTTTCGTTGTAATTGGCTCCATAGTAGCGCCGCGTCACGCTCACCCGCGTCCGGCCTGTGTTATCGGGCGCCATGGTGTAATCGGTTTCCATTTTATTCTCGCAGCCGGGCACGGCGTGGATGACTTCGGATGCCTGGCTGGAAAGAACGAGCGCCAGCCGGCCATCGAAGGCGGTCGAGCCTAATTTTGCGTACTGGTCGGTGTCGTTGAGGTAATAGGCTGCCCCGTCCACAGTGACCCGGACTAGCGGATGATCAAAGGAGCGCGGCAGCGGAAACGTCAGCGCGACATTGGTGATGCCGGCGATGGGCGGCAAATCCGAGGCGAGCACGAATTCGGGCTGGAATCCGGCGGCCGAGAGCATGGCGTGCAACAGGATGGCCCGGTCGGCGGCGTGGCCGTAGCCGTCGGCCAGGGTGGTGTCGGCGGCGGAGAGTTCGCTCAAGGGCAATTCGGTGAACGATGGCCCCGCCAGGCGGATGGACTTTACCACGAAATCACGCACGGCCGTCAGCGCCTCCAATTTGCCTTGGGCCTGTCCGGCCAGGCGCGCGGCCTGGGCCGCGGCGTGGCTGCGTTGTTCGGCGCGATTGAGCATCGTGGCGTTGAGTTCCTTGAGGTAGGGGGAAATGCCACCGACAAAATAGCTGACCCCGGAATTGTAAGCCCATTCGGGCGGCAATTGCGGCTCTTCCGGCAGCGCCTGGACGTGCTCGGCTTGCCAGTGGAAGGCCTGTTTGCCGCCCGCAATCGATTGCCCCTCCTTGATCAAGCCGGCGGGGCCGCTGACCAAATGCTGTATTTCGAGTCCGCCGGGAGCCGTCAGGGTGAAGGACTTGCTCTCCAGTGCGTCGGGCAGTTGGAAGGATTCGAAACCGGAAACAAAGGGGCGATTCGTGGTGGTAATCTCAACGCCGACCTCGATGACGGACCCGATCTCGACGCCCGGCAAATTGGCGACCAGCATTTTTTCGCCGGTGTATCTCTTGGCGGATGGGTTCCACCCGGCATCCATGACGTGTATCTCGCCCTCTGAAATCTCCTGGCGCTGGCCGGTTTTGGAAATGACCACGCCGCGCGTCAAGCGCACGCTCTGGCAGGCGGGGTTATAGCCGATCTTCACCTCCGACTCCCTGATCTTGCCGGCGTAGCTAAGGATGCGTTTGACATAGTTTGCTTTCAACGTGGACGCGTGGGCGTCCGTCACGTCCAATTCCTTCCGGCTTTCCAGAATTTGCGCGTTGGATTGCACCGGCGGGAGGGCGCTGCTGTCCGGCCCCGGCGCCGCGGCCGGCGCGGTGTCCGAGACGGCCAGGATGGGCGCTTTGCGCTGATCGTACTCCAGGGACTTCAAGGTTTGCTTGAGCGTGGCGTACTGGGCGGGCGCGAACTCGACCACTTTCAAGGTCAATGCGCGCGAGCCGTTCAAGACGCCGTCCCGGTCTGTGACTTGTTCATGAAAGCTCACACTGGGGTCGTCAAACGTGGTGTAAGACGGCAGCGATACCGGCCGGCCAAAGCCGCCGCTTAATTTGAGCGAGATGCTCTCCGTCAGTCCGCACGCGACGTAGGTTCGCATCGGATACTTGCGCTTGTCCAAACCGGCGCCGTTTAGAATGAAGTTGACAATACCAAAGTCCTTGCCGATCCAGGGCAAACTGACAATGGCTTTGCCGTGGCCCGCCGCCGTCATGCCCTCCACCGAATATTCCACCTCGGCGCGCAGGGCCGAGGACATGTCCAGCATGTCGGCCGGCGTGAGCTTGAGCGAGCGGAGCCGGGCGCCAGGCATGGCGCGTTTGAGATTGCGCTCGAAGAAACGGCGCCGGTCGTCCTCCTTCATGTGCGCGAAGGCGTTGCGGTATTCGTCGTCATTGACGCCGTCGAAGAACAAATCCGACTTCGCCTCCAGCGACCCGTCCGGCGTCAGGGCGCCGGTTGTTACCACGCGCATAAGATGTTCCAGCGGCGGTTGGACAGGGCTGATCTTCAGGCCTTCGCCTTCGGCACGGCAGACCAGGAAGCTCTGGTCGCAATCGCCGGTCGGCAGCAACGCGCGCGTGTTCTCATCCGTCGGGTCCATCAGGAGGTAATCGCCATTCTTGAGTTGCACGGCGGCGATGGCGTGGTTGAAGTCCGGGTCGGGCACCTCCGCGTCGCGTTTGACTCCGACGCTGATGAGCACCGGATAAGCGTTGAGGCCGGCCTGGCGCAGCATGGAGACCAGCAGCGCCGCCTTGTCGCGGCAGACGCCATACTTCTTGCCGAAGGTGATTTCCACGTCGTGCGGCTCGAAGCCGGGCCGGTCCTTTTCCGGGGTTAGGCCCATGTAGCGGATTTTCTTGGAGACAAAATAGAAGACCGATTTGATGCGTTCCATTTCGTTGGTCGCCCCGGCGGTGAGGGAATCCACCGTTTGTTTCATGGCGGCGTTGGTGGCGTCGAGGTGCGCTTTGCTTAGGTTCCAGTACCATTTGGAAACCGTCGGCCAATCGGGCATGGTGCTGACGAAGAGGCGCTGCAAGACCATTTCGTAGGGCGGCATGGCCGGTTCGTCAAACATGCGCGGCACGTTTTGAATCTCCCAATGATGAATCACCCCGCCGTCCGGCCCGGTCTGTTTGGAATAGGCGACTGTTCCCGGGACCTCGTCGCGCAAGGCCACGCGCAGCAGCGGACGATCCGCCGGCGCATGGACTTCGTAGGAGCTGTGCAAAATGTAACCAGGCTGCTCAAAAACAGTTTCTTCCGCGTATTGCCCCGGAATATAGGAGCGGGCAATGGTCTGCCGCGTGACCGAGTGAATCAAGTCGCCGATCTCAACGCCCGGAATGTTGACCTGCAGGATGCGCTCGTTCGGGTCGTAGATATTCATTTGCATCTGGCTCTCGTCGATGGACTCCTTGGAGTTGGCCGCCACGTCCACGGGAACGATTTTGCCGCCCGGCTTGATGATCTCCAGACTGACAACTTCCACCGTGGAATAAGGAAGCATGAAGCTTTGGGAGAGGGTGCGATTGCCGCGGCGGCCCTTTTCGGTCAGCACTTTGGTATAGGTTTCATCCTGGCATTCGCCGGCGCCGTCGGCGCGATAGACCCTCATCATTTTTTTCTCCACCGTCGCGTCATCGCAGTCCGGGTATTTGGCCAGAGTAATGTCCGAAGCGGCGGTAAGGACCTTCGATGCATCCGCCAACGACCATACGGGGCCAGAATAGCCATTGGTCTGGGCGCTTGCGGTCCAGGCCATGACCGCCGATGTGAACCACGCCAAAGCGAAACCGGCACGTGAGGAACAGAATTTCATAGTCTATATTTCATTGCGCTAGCTTGGGAATGACCCGGTCTGCCAAGTCGGCGGCGCCGTTTTGCAGGGCGTTCTTGGCGGCGATGTGCTCGGCCAGATCCACGGCGACGCTGGTTTGACGGTCCACCAGGATGATCGCTCCAGTAGCCACTTCGCGCGCTTTGATTTCGATCCGCGCACGGCAGCTTTGCAGATTGCCTTTGCGCAGGCCGTATTCACTAAGGGCTTCGCCGGTGATTTCGATGTTGGGCTTGTTGGTGGAGGCATCGTCCACGACCGCAAAGCCGCATTGTTGCAGGAGCAGCATCAGTTCGGTCTGCGCGGCCGGATCAATGACGCGCTGGCCAAAATGCTGTTCCGCAATCTTGACTGAAACGGCGGGCAGTTTTTTGCCGCCCAACTTTTTCTTGATGTTGGCGATCCGTTCTTCCTGGGTCTGGACTTTGGCAACGAGTGTATCGCCTTTTTGGGTCATGTCGGCGGCGACTTTCTTGGCGAGTTCGGACGATAGATCAGCGATGTCCGCGCCGGGTTTGCCGTTGACAACTTCGCCATAAACGCGGCTGGTTTCCGTGCCGATGATTTTGGCGACGATGACGAGCCTTTTCTCGATTAGGAATACCCGCCCGGTGACCAGCACTTTGGCGCCGGTCAAATTGCCGACCTTGGCCGCGCTCTCGGCGCTGACGGTGCCCGAGAGGCCAAGCTCCTGTTCGCCGAGGGCCTTGTCCAATTCCGCGCGCTCGACGGTGATGATCTGCGGTTCGGCGGAAAGGTTGGCGTTGAGCAGGGTGGCGACTTTGGGGCCGAGGCCGCGCACGGCTTCGTCCTTGGAATCAAAATCGAAAACGGCGACGGTGAGAACGTCCGCTGCCAGCCCGCGAAGCGCGCCCCCGGCCAGCAACAGGCAGGCCAGGACAAGTGTGAATTGATGTTTCATAATTTTTCCCGCTCATGGTTGTGCCGATAAATCAGGCAAAGTCAATGGTTGAGGACTCAGCGCCAGCCGGCAAAAATAAAGCAAATTGAGTTGCGAAGGCGGATGGTCCGGCAAATCGGCGACCAAGCCGGGCTGGACGACGACCACGGCGGCGCGATTTTGCGGCACGGCGTAAAAAGAGGGCCAGGGTTTTTCCCGCTTTGGCGGCGGCGGTTGAATCCAAACCACGGGCGTGCCCTTCTGGGCCAGCTTGCTGATGCGGTCGGTCAATCCGCGCCGTGCCGGGTCATCGGGACCATACGAAACCACGATGGCCAATTTCCCGGGAAACGCGTCCAACTCCGTTTCGGACAAATCCACGAATTCAATCGCGGCAAGTTTAAGAGCCGGCTTGATCTCGTACCTGGGATCCAGCAGGCCGATGTTCTTTCCGCTTTCCTCGACCAGCAGCTTCAACTCATCGAGCAGATTGGTGGGATAAACCATCACCTCTGTCTGGCCGATGACGCGATTCGTGTTTTCGAGCCACTGCACGATGAATTTCGTCCTGGCTTTCACGGGGGGGAAATCCAGTGGCGCCGACTCGAAAATGGTTTGCCGCGGCAGGACGCGCAGAGTTTTCCACGGCCTATCACCCAATAAAATCGCCGTGGCCGAGCTGGCCTGAAAAATCCGCATGCGAATCTCGCCCTCGAAATCCTGGGCGCCGGGATTGTGAAAGGTCGCGGAAATGTTTTTCCCCTCGCCAAAGAAAACACAGGGCGGTTCCAGGTTGGTGACGAGTTCAAGTTGTGCGCGCGCCATGCCCGACGAGCACCAGGCGGCCACCAAAAGCGTCGATATTCTTGCAGATTTCATATTCAACAATTACGACGATTAATGCAGGCAATTCCTTTGAATAAATCACGGTTTTGTTGGCGGCGTCGCGTCCGCGGGCGGCCTGGTAATGAGCCGTGGCCTGTTGGGGCGATCCGCGAGGATTCTGCCTGACAGGCGTGAGGCGAAAATCCATACAGTGAGAATTAAGAACAGTGATTTCATTCTAAAACTTGCTCTCGATGCTTTTGCCAGGCTTTAGGGCTTGCTCCAATTGCCCGGCACTGAGTTTGGATTTGATCTCATCCCGTCGCTTGCGGACCTCAGCCCGGCCGGTATTGGCGGCCAGATTGAACCAGCGAAAGGCTTCCACCATGTCCTTGGGCACAAAGCGCCCGATCAGATACCATTCGCCAATTTGACTTATGGCGGCGGCATCGTGGCGCTGTGTGGCTTTGAGATAAACGCTCAGAACCTTGGCGAAGGGAGCCAGTTCCCTCGTCAGAGCCGGTTTGGGTGCCAGATCCGTCTCAACCAAGGTGAACATCGCGTAGCCTATGTTTTCAGGATCGTATCCCCCATTGGTGCGGACTTGCCAGGCCTTCTCATAGTAACGCGCGGCTTGAACATAGTCCACGGACACGCCCAGACCGAGACGGTATCGCTCTGCCAACTGATGCAATGCGGGCAGGTTGCTTTGCGCCGCGGATTTGCGCAACAAGGCGACGGGCGCATCGTCGTCGCCACGCGGGACCCCGCACCCGCTGGCGTACAACATTGCCAGCTCGTATTGCGAACGCGGATTGTCCTGGTCCGCCGCTTTTTGAAAGAGCTCGACGGCTTTGGCCGCGTTGGGGGGGAGCCATACGCCGCGGAGATAAAACGCGCCCAGATAATACTGCGCCTTGGCCCAACCGTGGTCAGCGGAGCGGCGCATCAATTCAAGTCCCTTTGGTTGATTGGTCTCGCCCAGCACATGGCCGGCAAGCTGCAAATAGTACAAGGCGGCCTCGCCTTCGGCGGGAGGAAAACCTTGTTCAACGGATTTCTCCAGGAAGGAAAATGTCTTTTTGGCGCGCGCATAGGCCGCGTTTGACCTTCTATTGTCCAGAACAATTGTGGCCTCGATATCGCCGCGCTCGGCAGCCCTGGCTAAATCTTCGTCCGTGACGCTGTTCCACTTGTCCCAGAGACTTTTCTGCCGGTCGGAGGGCAATGTGTTTTTCAAGGCGATGCACTGGTCCCAGAACCGGGTCTGTTCCTGGAGAGCCTGGTCTGTCTCGCGGCGCCAGTAAAAGAATTGCGCCTGGGCATTATTGGCTCGCGCGCCCGCGAGCAATTCCCCGGCAGGCTTAAGCTCCCATTTCTTTTGCATCAGTTCAAATGCGCTCTTGAACGGAGCGCCGGCTTGCGTCTGGGCGTGAAGGTCATTCCGCGCGCCGCCGGCCAGAAACGCCAATGCCAGCAGGTAATTGCGGATGGCCGGTAGCAGTTGCATGGAGATCATGGGAGGGCTGGTTGAGACGCGCGTTGCGCCTCCGTCTTGATGGCGGATGCTTGCGCATAAGCTTGGGCCACGGCTTGGTTTAACTCATCCCTTGGGATAAACCAGAATCCTGGGGTCGTTCTTTGGGTTACGATCAAGCCTTCAGGAGTTGCGGCGAGAGTCCATCGCGGGTTGGGCTTTGTTTGAGATAGATCCACCGTTATTCTCATGGAATCAGGCTCGCCATATTTGAAGCGAACCAGCGACAACGCTCCCGATCTGCCGGGCGCAGTCGAGGGCGAACCGGGAGTCCCGAGCATGGGCCGCGACGAGTCAACTAGAAACCACAAACAATCCCCATCCGGGCATGACTCCCTGGCCGGGGGCAGCGCAAGCCACCGAGGCGCCCGCGTTGCTGCCGGTGAGGCCGGACCGCCGAACATGGGGTAGGGCTGCCGGAACAGGAATTCGGGCTTCCGGCATGGCCCAAACATGCCCCACCATTCATTTAGTCGCTCTATTAGGAAACCGTCGTCGAACAATTCCGCGCCGGAACAATCCTTCATCGGAACGGTGGCATAATGTTGACAATCGTTCGCATCGGAAAGCACGTAAAGCTCATTGCTGGCGCAGATGTTGATCTGCCCTTTGGGGTCGAGGAAAAGATGGCAGGGCGCGTAATTATCCATGTTGTCCAACGCGTTGACTGGAGGACGGCGGCGGCAACTGGCGATCAATTGCAGAGTGCCGTCGGGAAGGCCTTCAAGAATGCTGTTTGGAGTGGTGAAGAACATCCGGTTACCCAGCCGCTGCGGTCTGCCGTTGCCTGCCGGGGCGAATTCCTCCCAACGTTGCCGCTGGAAGGAATACCGGCGGACGGCGTCTTTCAGACCGAGATAAAGATAATTGCTGTCCACATCAAATCGACGCTCCTTGCGCACAACCATCTCTTCTGAGAAAGAAAGCTGTTCGCCATGGAATTCGACGCCGCGGGCGTCAAACGTTTTGAGGTCCACACCATAAAATCCGGCGCTGTTGGCCATCAAAAAGCTGCCATTCAACGCCTGCACCCACAATCTTCCGTCCCGATAGCACGCGGCAACAATCTGGCCTCGCGGCGCGGCCTGTGGGTCGTCATCCTTGCCTGCGGGAATCTTCCAGAATCGAACGGATTTGACCGAGCCGCGTGCTCTTTCCAGAGCGGGCTGGGTGTTCCGCATTGACGCCGGATTATTTCCAACAGCCGGATAGGGGAAAGGCGATGGCTGAGGCGATCCTCCGGCGATGCCGGCCGGTTGTGCGGGCGGACGGCGAACCGCCGAAGGGGCGCTGGCCGCGACTGGCGGCCCTGAAATGGCGGCCTGGAGTTGGCGTTCCAACACGCCGATCCACTCCTCGGCGCTTTGCCGCTCCGCTTTGGCCTTCTTCATCGCCTGCGGGCTGGCGTCTGGGTCGGCGGGACTACTCAGGATTCGTTTTTGGTAATTCGTCAGTACTGGCAGCAATTGGTTGGCTTCCTCCGCGTTGTAAGTTGCGTGTATCAAAGTGTCCGCGAAAGATCTGAAATCAAAATTGGTTTGGGTTTGGAGATATCGTTCCTTGGTTTCCAAGCCGGCCTGTTGCGCGGCCCGCTTGCTTTGTGTTTCCACCCATTGGCGCCGCTTGATCTGGAGAGCATCGAAGTCGCGTTTGAAGTTTCCCCACAATTCCTTTTTCATCTGCTCTATGACTGAACTGGACAAACCGTCCAGCCGCATGTTCACAAGCGTCTGAAGGTCCTCGGCCAGCTTTTTGTCCAACCCGGAGGCCGCGATGGACTCAAATTGTTGCCGGACAAAATCCTGGAGGTGGAAGAGGTTCCTCTTGTATTCTGCCGCGGACCAGGAGTAGGAACATCGCAAGATCAGCCCTTCCAAAGCGATTAGCGGTTTGGATGAGGCGCACAATTCGTCCACGAAGCCGTTCCAAAGCTCCGGGCAGCGTTGGCGGGCAGGCCAATCCCATCCAGCCAGGCAAGGTGAACATGGGTCCGCGCTTTCAGAGGCTTCATGGCCCATCGACGTTGTTATGGCCTGCGCGATGGCCTCCTGGCGGCCGTTATTGAAGAAGCGCATTCTAAGCGCGGGCCATTGGCCCTGGTCCAAAAGCTCGCGATAGCCTCGCAAAGTGTCCTCGGGCGTTTCGGTCCAGAACGCCGAGTGTTTGGCGATGGCATGCCACAGCGCCTCGGTTTGGCCTCTCTCTGGCTGATGTGCGAGGCTTTGGGACATTTCGCGGCATAATTGCCTGGCGCGGGCAAGTTCATCCTCCGCGCCAACCCGCGCTTCGGCATTGAAGTAAAAATAGCGCAGCCACCAGGAGCATTGCTGCAGATTGGTAATTCCCAAATTATACCAGGAAGAGGCAAAGCTGTTGTCTGGCGCGGCAAAAAGGTGAAGTCCATCAAGCCACAAATCGGCCGCACGAAGACAGGCGGACAATTTGCCTTTGTCGGGCACAACGGCAAAGGCTTGATAGCCGTTTAAACCCAGGAGACCCGCTCTTGGTGGCCGGGTAAAAGTAACGCGAGCGTCCATTAACCTGCAAATGCCGGGATTTCCCCCACACGCCTGATAAGCTGCGATCCTGAGTTCCGCCACCTCGCGGCTTTGTTTGCCCAAGGCCCAGGCGGCTTCGCTGGCCGTTTTCGCTTCTTCAGACATGCCCCAGCGAAGCATCCACTTCGCCTCCTCAAAATAACGTTCCGCCTCATCCGTTGCGCTCCAGCCGACATTAACGCTGCCTTTGCTCACGGAGCCGGTGATACGCGAGGCCAATTCATTGATCATTGGCGTCAAATTGGAGCGAGCGCCAAAAACTTCCAACGCGATGACATTCTTCTTGTCTGGAGGCGTGATCTGGACTGTTACTGTCACCCGGTTGGAGTCGAAGCCTCGTGGGTCGATGGTCCCTTCAAGGAGATAGCTCCCGTTCCAAAACGGACTTTCCGATAGCTGCTTTTCCTCCTTTTCATTCGTGAGCGTCTCTAATCTGCGCCGTTCGAGAACGAATAAATCCCGTTCCGACATTAGACGGTCATGCAGCAAGAGGGTCAATTGGCGTTCCAAAACCTCGTTTTCGGAAGAAGCAACCGCCGAGCGCAGGTTGAGAATGGAAATGGGCACGGCGTCCTTGGGCAATACTGTCAGCTTGGACAGTAATGGCGCGAATCGCCGCGCCATCAGTTTGCTCCATTGTTCGGGATCCGAGAGCGGAAAATCATAATCCTCCAATCCCAGATCGACGCCAGGCTTGACTGCCACCAATCGGCACGACGCCGCTTGCCGATCTTGTTTTTCCGCCAACGTTAGGATTAAGAGGCCATCCGCGCCCAGCAATTCGCCCACCTTGAGATAATCCCTGTTTCCGCCATCGGCGACGGCCAGCGCTTGCTCATGGAGCACCTTGGCAATTTGCTGCCGCTCCAAAAGCGCCAGGCGGCTGTCCTTGGATAATTCCACAGTCAACAAGTCCGAGGCGGGAGCCAGAGAATCCTCATTGATAATCGCAAGACGGATAGGTGGCCCCGGGTTGGCGTGACACAATCCGACGATGGCGGACGAGAGCAACGCGCCCAGAAAAAACTGGAGCGGGACAAACCGGTTCCTGGTCTTCATTTTTTCACATCACCGTCGGGCCGAGGGTTTTGGCCTCGATCTTCAATGGGTTGCCGGCATGAAACTGCTCCGTGCTGGACCAGACAAATTGGTTGCCTGTCACAATGATGCCGCCGCGCGCATCGGATAGCGCCGTCACTTCTTGCCCGGCCACTTGAATTTCCTGGCCGCTGAAAGTCACAAAGGAGGAACAACGCGCGCCGTCGCAGATACGCACGTAAAGCAGCGTTGAGGCCGGCACGTTTTCCCCGTTGGACAGCACCAGCTTCACGCCTTGCGCATCCTCCACAATGGCGCGGACGCGGTTGGGAAACATCGCCAGCATTTCGCGGACGAGTTTTGTGCTGGCCAAAATGTCATTTGACGAGAGCGTCTCCGTTTCCATCCGGCCATGCCAGCGGCCGATGGAAAAAGCAAACAGGAGGCAGGCCGCCAGCCCGAATGCCCAAGCCAGGCGCGGAAAATAACTGAGCGCGAGCGGGCGCGGCGCACTGTCCCGTTTGAGGGCGGCGACTACCCGGCGTGGAAACAACTCCAGGGAATCCTCGGGAATTTCCGGCAGCCGGGCGCTTCTCAGGATGGAATCAAGTTCAGCTTTGTTCATGGGAAAAAGTTTTCAACATGCGTTTGAGTTTTTGCCGCGCGGCAAACACGCGCCAGGAAATGGTGGTTTCGGCGCAGCCCAGAGTCTTCGCGGCCTCGGCGTGGCTCTGATTTTCGTAAATGGTCAGCACGATGGCGGCGCGCTGTTTGGCCGGAAGGCGGTCGAGCGCAACCTGGACGTGGCGCGACAGTTCGTCGGGAAATCCGCCGGCCGGACCGGGACTATGTTCGCCAGCGGCGTCGGCGGCCCAAATGGAATGAACATCGTGGCGGCGGTTTTCGCGCCTCCGCCAATCCAGGCTCAAATTGATGACGATCCGGCAAAGCCAGGTCGAAAACTTGGAACCGCCGGCGAAAGACGCCAGTTGCCGGTAGGCGCGCAAAAAAGCGTCCTGCGCCAATTCTTCGGCGTCGTCGAGCGAGCCGGTCATGCGAAATGCCATTGCGCGCACCATCTGTTGATGTCGATTAACCAATGCCGCATAGGCTTCCGGGTCGCCGGAAAGGCTCAGTTCAATCAGCTTTGATTCGTCGTCCACCCCGGCCATGTGCGGCATTTTAACCGATGAGACGGATGGCGGCAGCAACTCCTTTGAACAATTTGGAAAAATGCGGCCCTTTCGCTTATTTGCCCGATTTTACGCCGCCAGGGGGAGACGTTGCTAATGGCGCAGGCGCGGCGCGAGGCGGTTCCACCGGGGCCGGGCGGCTCTCTGTCGCCAGGCGCGGCGGCTCGGGCGGCCGGACGGACGGTTCGGCGTGGCGAGGCAGCGGTTCGGGCGGACGGGCGGACGGCTCGGCATGGCGCACGGGCGGATTGTATGGCTCGAGGCGCGGCGCGGATGCCACGTTGAATTCGCCATGATGACGGTGAACCGCGGGCGAGTTGTGGGGCGCAGGATAACGCAGGCGTGGCAATTGAACGAATGCCGCGCCGCTGATCAACGGGAGCGGCGCCTCGGAATTGAGCCATTGGCCGGAATCGACATACGGACGCCAATCGGGATCGATGGTTTGGGCCGCGGGCTGCCATGCGCCGTTGGGAGCGGGTTCGTTGTAGAACGCGCTTTCGCCGGAGGTTTGCCCGGGCTGAATGACGACAGGAGGCGGTTCCGCCGGCACGGGTGCGCCGGGAGGCGGAGCAGGCTTAAAGAGGGCGTTGATCACGCCTTGGGAGAGGCCAAGGTCGGAAAGGTAGAGAATTTCCTCCGCTGTGGGCGAGAAGACCTGGCCGGAATTCTTGATATAGACAAGGATAACGCCTTCATCCACGTGGGCTTGGGCGAGCTTGATGATTTCGGACAGGCCGGGGGATAGTTCGTCGGGCAAAGCCGCCTCGGCGGGGGGATCGGCCTGCGTCAGCGGCGGCGGATTGGGGGCCGGAACAAAATGAGCGGAGGCGCCGATGAAAAGAGCCGCCCCTGCGCCCATGGCCAACAACCAGGCCGAGAGAGGCAGTGATCGAATGTTCATGCTCACTAGCACCGACGATAGACAGCGCGCGTTATTCAATCCAGCGCAATCTTGACCTTCCTCTCAGGCGGACGGATGGCCTCTGGTGCGAATGTCCTTTTCTTGTCACCCTCCGTTTAGGCGGAGATTTGGCCTGCAACACCGTCATTGACGGCGCGCATGAAACGCTGAAACACTTCCGGGACGCCTGGCAGGAACTCGGCGCCTGAAAGCAAACTATGAACACGCGACAAACAGATCGAATCAACTGGCTAACGGCGTTGCTTCTCTTCGCCATGACCTTCTTCGCTCTCTCGGCCCATGCCGTCATTCCGATAGTCGTCTCGCCAACGAGTGCGACTCCCGTGACATTGGCGGCGGCGGATTTGCGGCGCTGCTTGGAGCAGATGTATCCCCGGGAAACGTTCGTCCTGGCCGAGGCGCTGCCAAAGACCGGCATGGCGATTCTGGTCGGGACTCTGGCGGACTCGCAGGTGCGGGCGCGAGCCGGGGCAACTCCGCCGGCGGCGCCGCAGAGCTACATCGTGCGCGTGGCGCGCGAGGGAGGAAGGCAACTTGGCCTCATCGCGGGCGCCGACCCGCGCGGGGTGGCTTACGGGGTCTATGGGCTGCTGGAGAAGCTTGGCTGCGGCTTCCATCTTTCCGGCGATGCGCTGCCGCCGCCACGGACGGCGGCGTTCAACTTCGACGGCTGGCAGCTTTCCGACCAACCGCTGGTCCGCGAGCGCCTGGTGTTCAACTGGCATAATTTCCTGAGCGGATGCGCCACGTGGAACCTGCCGGACTGGCAGCAGTGGATCGCGCAGTCCCAGAAGATGGGCTACAACGCGATCATGCTCCACGCCTACGGCAACAATCCGATGGCGGCTTTCACCTTCGACGGTATCTCCAAGCCCGTCGGCTATCTCACCACCACTGTCAAGGGCCGCGACTGGTCCACCATGCATGTCAACGATGTCCGCCGTCTTTGGGGCGGCGAGGTTTTCGAGCAGCCGTCTTTTGGGGCCGACGCGGCACTGGTTCCGGACAAGCAGCGCGTGACGGCCATCCAATCGATGATGAAGGAGGTCTTCGCTTACGCGGCGCAACGCGATATGGGCGTCTATTTTGCCGTGGACGTGGACACTCCAAGCGCAAACCCGCAGGAACTGGTCACGCGGCTGCCGGAGTCGGCGCGCTTTGAGGTCAGCGGTTTGACGCCGACGATGCCAGGGGCTCCCAAGCGCCTATGGCTGCCCAATCCCGACGCGCCCGAGGGCTACGCCTTCTACCGGGCGGAGGTCGAAGGATTGGTCAAGACATATCCGCAGATCACCAAACTCGTCCTCTGGTTCCGGGATGATGGCACGCCGTGGATGAATCTCAAGGCGACCAATATGCCTGCCGCATGGCAGTTGGAATTCGCCGCTCAAATCCAGCGCACGCCGGAGGCGGACGGATTCCTGGGCGCGCCGGGCCTCTTCGCCGTCGGCAAGATCATGCGCGCGTGTGACCGCGCGCTCAAAGAATGCGGCGCCAGCGGCACCAGTCTGGCCGCCGGCACCTTTGGCTTCGATTACCTGCGCGGGGCGGACCGTTTCTTCCCGGCCGATGAGCCGTACATCGGGCTGGATTACGATGTCCTCCACGGCAAGCCGCAATTGAGCGGACCGGACTCGCGGGCGGTGCTGCGTGAAATCGGCGCCCATCGGCCCGTCATCCCGGTCGTCTGGGCGCAACATGACGACGGCCACTACTACGGCCGGCCCTACACCCCGCTGCCGGATTTTGCCTCAAAGCTCGCCGATGCCAGCGCTGCGGGCTTCGGCGTCATCCACTGGATCAGGCGTCCGTTGGACCTCTATTTCGAAAGTCTTGCCAAACAAGTTTGGAAGAGCACCAAGGATCAACTATTGCGCCAGACCTGCCGCGACTTTGCCGCAAGTTCATTCGGCGTCCAAAACCGCGAGGTCATGGGCGATTATCTGGAAGCGTGGATCACCGGTGCGCCGCAATTTGGCCGCGAAACCCGCGACTGGTTCATCAACGTCCAACTCACCAACTATCCAAAACTCACCAATGTCGAGCAAGTCGTCGCCGGTTGCCGCGCGCGTCTGGCGATGATCGGCCAGGCCCAAACCTTCGGGCTGACGCTCGAAGAGCGCCAGCGCCTGGACTATCAACGCGGCTTGGAGGAATTCATCGCCGCCTTCCACCAGGCGCAGGGATGCTATCAAGACTCGCAGAACTTGTGGAACAAAGGTGATATCGCCGGGGCGCGAAAACTCATGGCCCAATGTCATCCCGAACAGGTGATCGAGCAGTTTGCCCGGTTCAATTCCATCGGTGGCATCGCCCGCGGGGAGCAGGGGTTGACCGTCACGCTCAACACGCGCTGGTTAAGCCACATCGTCCGTCACCGCCAGGCGCTCGGCCTGGAGCCGGTGCGGATCAACTTTGCCCCGACTTCGCACGACCCGCTGGCGCAAGGCCCTGGAGCTTTCACGTTTTACTTCGGTCCCGACCACGATCTCTGGGAATGCTGGGGCGAGCAGGAAACCGGGGCGCCTGTCTTCCGCCTTCCTTCCTCCGTCACGCCTGCGATGGAGAATTCCGCGCCCGCCGTCTGGCGCGAAATCAGCCAAACCGGCATCGAAAGCGACAAGCCTCTGACCCTGGCTTTTCGGCCCATCCTGGCGAAGGACACTTCGGGCCGGAAACAAGCCGTGTCGTTGCTGCCGGGCGCATATCGCCTGCGCCTCCTGCTGCTGGATCCGGACTCCACCGGGCCGGGCCAGCGCGTGTTCGAGGTCAAGGTGGCCGATGCTCCCGCCGACCAGGTGGATGTCTTCCAGCGTGCTGGCGGGGCCAGGCGCGTTGTGGCCTTGGTCTATCCGGTCGTGCTCAAGTCCGCCGGTTCCGTGGACGTGACACTGACCCCCTTGAAAGGCAAAGCGATTCTCTGCGGAGCCGTACTGGAGCCGGGTACTGTGATTCATGTTAGTTCAACCAGGCTTTTGCTCGAACCATCTTTCACGGGCTATCCACGCCACCGTTGAATAACTTTAGAGAACGTATCGGTGCGACTGTGCTTTGACCGGTTTGACTGGGCTTGACCGGTGCGACTGGGCCTGACCGGTGCGACTGGGCCTGACCGGTGCGACCCGCCTTCGCAAGGCCTACGGCGGACAGGCTGGCCTTGACCGGCAGAATTTGCCGCTTGGACTTGCCACGTGAATCTTCATTTCGGAAAAAAACTGAAATAATCCTGGAAATCAACGCAAGCAAAACGAGGAAGGACAAGGGAATCGGGGCAGAGGAATCTTGGGGCAGAGGAATAAAAAACGCCAAACTGCGGAAGAAACCGGAGATGTCAGGGGAATAATTGTCAGAGGAATCATTTCAAGACTTTGTCTTGCCCCATTCCGCTGACAACCATTCCACTGACAAATCCGATCGGACGTGAATGACTTTGCGCCATGGCACGGCAAAACTTTCTGACAGGATGGGGAATGGATTGGAAGTGGATAATTCTGCATCTTGTAAGTCCCTCGTTAAAACCTCGGCGGACGGGTCGCCGAACAGGTTCTGCCTGATTCCCTTCCCGCCGCAAAATGTCAGTGAACAAGGCGGCGCGTGAGCGCCACACAAATACACTATACCACTATTAGCTGGGACTACAACATATTTATTATGGACCTTTTCGGGGTCAGTCAATGGTATTGAAATATAATTCGTTTGTTTTTATTCGACTTTCGGGGGCGGGCATCGGAGATTGGGGGCATGCGTTGGCCTGCGGATTATCACATGCACACCCCCCTCTGCCGTCATGCCTCGGGCGAGCCGGCGGAATACGCGGCGCGCGCCCTGGCGCTGGGATTTGAGGAAATCGGCTTCTCCGATCATTCCCCCATGCCGCAGGATGATTTCGATAATTGGCGCATGCGCCTCGATCAGTTGGATGAATACGTCGAGAAAGTCCGGCGCGCCCAACGGGATGTTCCCAACCTCACCATCAAGCTGGCGTTGGAAATCGATTTCCTGCCGGGTCATCAGGACTGGATTCGCCAACTGGCGGCGCGGTATCCGTGGGATTATCTCATCGGCTCGGTCCATTACGTCTCCGATTCGTGGGCGGTGGATAACCCGGCGGACATTAACAAATGGAAAAATCGCGACCCCTTCGAAGTCTGGTCGGTTTATTTCGAGCGGCTGGCCGAAGCGGCGGAATCGGGATTGTTCGACATCATTGGACACGCCGATCTGCCCAAGAAGTTTAAAATCTACCCCGCGCAGGATTGCGCGCCGTTGTTCGAGCGCTTCCTGGACCGCGCTGCCAGAACCGGCGTCGCCATCGAGCTTAACACCGCCGGCCTGCGCAAGGATTGCCGGGAAATCTATCCCAGCGGCGCTTTTCTGGAACTGGCGGCGCGCCGGGGAATTGCCATCACTTTTGGCTCCGACGCGCACGCGCCGGCGGAGGTGGGAAGCGCCTTCGCGGAGGCGGTGGCCTTGGCGCGGTCCGCCGGTTACACGCAATGGCGGCGGTTCGCGGCGCGCAAGTCCGTGCAAAAGTCCATTTGAATTTTTCCGCATCCGTGTCAAATTGGAGCATGGATAAAACCCAATTTCCGCCATTCAGTCTAACGCGATTGCTGAAAACCGTCTTTGCTCCCAAAGCGGGGGAGCGCGTGGCTATTTTCATCGACCTGCCCGATCCGCGCGGGGTGAAGGATTTCGCCTTTCTCCAGGATCCGAACCTGACCATACAACGTTACGCCCATGACGTTTTCTACCAGGGCCTGAAACACGGCGGCTTGGCCGAATTGGGCTTGCGCGGCGGCGATCTATTCGCCTATCAGGCCACGGGCGGCAGCAACCTGGATTTGCCCGGCGCGGCCTTCGCTCCCTCCGGGCGCGAGTTGAGCCTGGAGCGCGAGATTTATACCAAATATAATATCATTCTGTGCATCTCCACCTTTTCGGCCACCGCGCCGCTGACCGCCTTCGCCAAACAATACGGCTTTCGCGGCGCGACCCTGCATGGCTTGAACGAGATCATTTTGCGCACCGGCCTTTCAGTCAATTATAACGAAGTCAGCCGCGACGCCGAAAAGCTCCGCCTCGGCCTCACCCGCGCCGACCGCTTCGAGATCGATTTCGAGGTCCTGGGCCAGCGGCCCCGGCTGACCCTGCACTGCGGCGGGCAGGAGGCGCAAAAAAGCCACGGCTTGTGCCGCGGCGAAAAACCCGACGTGGCGAACTTGCCGGCTGGCGAGGTTTATTTCATGCCGAAAAGCGCCGAGGGCGTGTTCCCCATGCGCTACGAGGACGGCACCATTGGCCTGATGGAAGTGGCGGGCGGGCGCGTGCGAAAAGCCGTCTTGCTGCGCGGCCAGCAGGAGGTCATCGACGCCCACAACCGCAAGCTCCAGTCCGATCCCGTGACGGGCGAAATCGGCGAACTGGGATTCGGCACCCAGGAACTGCCGCCCTCGGGGCGCGACATCCAGGACGAAAAAATCCTCGGCACCCTGCACGTCGCCACCGGCCGCAGCGACCATTTGGGCGGGCATCTGACGCCCGATAAATTCGTGGAGCCTAAGAACGCCACGCATGACGACATTTTGTTTTCGCCGACCAAGACGCCGGAAATTCGCGTGCCGCAGGCGCGCATGTACCGGGGCGCGCAACAGGAAACGGTGATCGAGAATTACCAGCCATCGGCGTATATGCGACAATTGCTGGCCTCGTGACCGCGGCAGGCTATTACGAGAGCGGGCGCGCGGCGGCGGAGTATCTTCTTTTTCACTACGGCGCGCCGGAGTTGCGCCTGCCGGCGGGATGCTCGGAGGCCGGGGCGCTGGAGTTCCCGGCGCGTTGCGTGAGCCAATGCCTGGACCTGGCCCGTCTGCCGGAGGAGGCCCGCGCCCTGGATTTAGGCTGCGCCGTGGGGCGCAGTTCCTTTGAATTGGCGCGGCACTGCGCGGAAGTCATCGGCCTGGATTTTTCAAAAACTTTTATTGACATGGCCCGGCGCCTGCGCCGCCGCGGCTCGCTTCGCTTCCAATCAATCGAGGAAGGCGAATTGACCCGGGCGCGGCGCGCCGTCGTGCCGCCGGGCATTGACCGGCGGCGGGTGAAATTTGAAGTTGGCGACGCCACCCGGTTGCGGCCGGATCTGGGGCCATTCGACGTGGTGTTGATGGCCAACTTAATGGATCGGCTGGCGGCGCCGTTGCAATGCCTGAAGCGGCTGCCGGATCTTCTCCGTCCTGGCGGCCAACTCATCGTGGCTTCACCCTACACCTGGCTGGCCAGTTACACGCCGCGCAAGAACTGGCTGGGAGGCATGGCGCGCGGCGGCCGGCCGGTGAGGACCTTTGACGCTTTGCGGCGAATTCTCGCCCCGGATTTCAAGCTGGCCCGGCGGCTCGACCTGCCTTTTTTGCTCCGCGAGCACGCGCGCAAGTACCAATTGGGAATTTCCGAGGCGAGCACCTGGCTCCGCCGATAAGCCTTGAAGCCTCCGGGCGCCTTCCCCACTCTTCGCGCGGTGTTACCGTCATTCTGCCACCACCCCTCTGGTGGTCATTCCCTTCGCCTGCGTCGTGGAAGGCGAAAAGATCGAAGCTCGCTCGGTGGCGGGCGGGGTGATCGCGGTGGCGGGCGCGGTTCTATTGGTCCTGGTCGGGGCGTAAGCAGCATCACTTCTTGGCTGTCAGATCGTCCCCAAAAAGTCGGCAGCCAACAACCGGGCTTTGCGTCACCGGCGACGGTTGGTGATAGATCAAAGCCTGCAGGGCCGCGCGGCCCGGATTGTCACCTGCTTGCCCGCTGGGCAAAGTCAAGCCTCCATGAAACCGGAGCCTGCCATCCGCCCCGTAAAGAACAACCTCCCCGGAGGTTTCCGCCCGAAAGAGCCGCGCTTCGCGCCCGTCCTGGTCGCTGCCGACGCGCACGCCAGGAATCGCCCCCGCTTCGCGCCAGAGGTCGGATTGCACCCAGTTCGCGGGCAACCCGGCCGGCCAGAGAAAAAGCACCTGCGTGTCCACGCGCCCCTGGCAACGGGTCATCAACAAGGCCAATTGGCCAATGCTGGTCTCGGAACGGGCGTAGTTGGGATGGACGAACATGACGAGGGTCGGTTTTGCCGATGGGCGGGCCAACTTGCTGGCCGACGGCCATTTGGCGGGGGGCGCACCCTCCGGGCCAGGCCCACTTCTGGAGGCCGACATCATGGCCACGGATCCCCATACCACCAAGCCAAGCCAAAGCAGTGCAATGGCTGGGCTCACGGTTCGCTGCTTTTGCAACGGCGCTTTCATTCGATCCACCAAAAAAATCCATTCCTTAGTTTCATCGGCAGGCATCAACCCGGACTTGAGTCTCCATTATTTTGCAGAACGGCTTGACGAAGCGCCCGCAGGCCGCAAAAATTACCGGTTTGTGGTATCGTTAATATCAGAATATGAGAGCTACCGGTTACAAGAAGCCGCTGCGCGCCGTCAATTTTATCTGCCGCGCTGCCAAAGCGAAGGCGGTCAGTTTGGTGGGAGATTTCAACCACTGGGATCCCAAGGCTAATCCCATGCAGCACATGCCCGATCATTCCTGGCTGCTGACGATCAATCTTAAGCACGGCCACCATCGCTACGCCTTCCTCGTGGACGGCGTCCTGGTCCTGGACCCGAATGCGCAGGGCGTCACCCGCAACGATAAAGGCATCAGCGTATCGCTGGCGCCGGTGAGTTGAACCGCGCTCTCAGCCTTTCGCCAATTCGACCAGCGCCCGCCGCACCAGTTGCCCCTGGAAAGTGTAACCCGGGATCAACGTTTCCCCGACGATCGCGTTTGCATCCGGCGCGGCGTTCTCCCTGAGTTGATGCAATTTTGGGTCAAAGGCCTCGCCCTCGCGTCCCGCCACCGGGGCCACTCCGACGCGGCGGGCGGCATCGCGGCAGCCATTATGAAACTGGCCGATCTGGTCCACCAGCGCCGGCTGCCCTGAAAGCTGGGCCGCCCGATAGAGCGCGGAGACATGGTCTAGAATATGGATGACAACATGCAGCCACTCCGCTTCCGCCCGGCGCAGCTTATCCACCTCCAGCCGCAAGTGGGCCTTCTCTGAGTCATTGGCCTTTTGCAGAAACTCGCAGAAACCCTTGGCCTCGGCCGCAACGGCATCGGTCAGGGACTTGTTCGAGGCGCTGATTCCCTCAGTTTGCTGTTGAAATTCGCGCCATTGGTTGGTGGCCCCGGTGATTTGGGCCGCCACCTGGTCGATGTTCTTGATTTGGTTCAAGGCCTCCGTCAGCAACCGCGCCTGGGCCAGGGCCTGCGTATCCTGATCGCGTCGCAGGAACGGAAGCAGGCAGCACCACGCCCCCGCCGCCACGCAGGCGATCAACAGCATGGCCTCCCACCACAGCAGTGGTTTATGTCCCTGTTGCAGCAGCAAGACGGCCAGCCCCAGAAAAAACGCATCGGCCGCCAAAAACGGCCACGACGGCAAACTTGATTTCGAATCAGTCATCCGGGGGACGATAAGTTGAACGCGGAAAGTTTCCAATCCTGAAAGCTGACATCCTGAAAGCTGAACGGCGGTTTGACGCTGGAGGCCTCGCCGCAGGAACCACGCGCAGGAAAGTTTGACGGTTACCCCTGCCCGGCGTAAAATTTGGGTATGACAGAAGTTACGATGAAACTGCCGGAGACGGCGTCACTGACGCTGAAGTTGCCGGCCGAGGCCTTGGGCAAAGAGTTGCTTCTCGCAGCCGCTGTCAAACTTTACGAACTCGGCCGGCTGTCCTCCGGTGCCGCGGCAGAACTGGCCGGCCTGCCGAAGCCCCTTTTTTTGACCAAACTGGCAGAATATGGGGTCTGCACGTTTGACCTCAAGAAAGAGGAACTGCAAAGGGAGATGACGCTTGGCTGACGTCATCGTCAATACTTCTCCGCTTCAATATCTGCACCAGATTGGGCAGCTTGAGCTTTTTCCAAAACTGTTTGGGCGAATCGTTGTTCCCAAAGTTGTATTGGCAGAGATCGCCGCAGGCCGGCAAATCGGTGTTTCGTTGCCGGATGCGGAAACGCTTGAGTGGATTGACCTCAGAATTCCGGCCAGCCCTGTCGGTGGATTGCTCTCGTGGGAACTTGGAGCAGGCGAATCAGCGGTGTTGTCTCTTGCGTTGGAGTGTCCGGGATCGTGGGTTGTTCTGGACGATAAACTAGCACGGCAGGCCGCAATTCAATTGAACCTTCCCTTGCTTGGCACGGCGGGAATCCTGCTTCGCGCCAAACATGCGGGACATCTCCGTGCGGTCCGTCCTGCGTTGAACCAATTAGCTGCTTTGGGATTCCGACTCACTCCAGAAACAGTGCGAATCATTCTCGATCTTGCTCGAGAATGAAGGGCGGCCCGCCGGACAACCACAATTGTGATCACCGGATGAGGTATCCCAAGAGTTCCGGGAGGGGCAAGCGCGCCAAATCATGCCACTTCGGGAAAAAGAGAATCCCTCTCTCGCCCCGGCGGGCGCTCCGTGATAAGACTCCCGCGGAATGTCCCCTCCATTCGACAACATTCACAGACGGAAGTTTCCCGGGATTTCGCCGGAAGTCGTCTTCTTGCCGATTGTGGTGCGTGAATTGCGCGTGACGGCGAGGCGGCCGAGAACCTATTACGGCCGGATGATGGCGGCCGCGGCAGCTTACGTCCTCATCGGCACTTCCGCCGTAGGCATCGGCAAAGCGGACGAGCAAGATCTTTTCCGTGCCGTGAGCGGCGGGCTGTTTGTTTGGTCGTTGGTCTGCGCGTGTGTTGAAGCGGACAGCATCAGCAGGGAGAAACGTGAGGTTACCATCGGGTTCTTGTTCCTGACGGAACCTTAACAGCCACGATATTGTGCTAGGCAAATTGGTCGCCTCCGCCTTGCCCTCGTTTTACTTTGCTGCTGGCCGACGACTATGGAAAACGCTCGATTTTCACCACAAATCGACCATAATGCCCCCAACGTGAGTACCAGTTTGAAAATGCAGATGGAGCGGTTGGGGCGCCGTCCAAAGGGAATGGATTTTTATGTTTCAATATACGAACTGTTGTCGCAACTAATTTATGGCGTCTACTGACTCACCAAACGAAATGCCAGCAGCAGAGTTCCTTGCCGGGGCGTTGGAGCGGCTCATGGTGCTGCCGCTTGAAACACCGGAAGACGCCGAACATTGGGACGTCGAGTGCGCGGGGGTTCAAACCGCGCTGAAGACGCGCTTTCCGAGTTTTGAATTTGAGCATCACGTCTGGCATTTCTTCGACGATTCTGACATTCGCCAAAAAGACTCAGGTTATCGGCGGCGACAGCACCAAGCTATTGCAGATTATATTACACGCCTTCGACATGGTCCTTAATCAGGCGTTTGACTTATCCAACCAGTGACCACTTGTGCCTCGGTTTCGGTCCGCAATCGGTGAGAATTGAAATGTCCCTTGCATGCGTCTCAAAGCCGAGCCGCATAAAAAGACTTGCCTCCGCGCGGCGGGGATGCCTAGTTGTTTCAATGACGGAGCAGATTCTTATTCTGGATTTTGGCGCGCAATATACGCAGGTCATCGCCCGGCGCGTGCGCGAGTGCAAGGTGTTTTCCACCATCGTGCGGTTCGACACGCCGGCGGCGGAAATCGCCGCCCTCAAACCCAAGGGCCTCATCTTCTCCGGCGGGCCTTCCAGCGTCTATTCGTCGGAAGCGCCCTTCCCGGACCGCGCCATTTTTGACCTGGGCGTCCCCATCCTCGGCATCTGTTACGGCGTGCAGTTGATGGCCCATCTGCTGGGCGGCAAGGTCGCGCGCGGCACAAAACGCGAATACGGCAAAGGGACCCTGCTGGTCACCGACCCTTTCTCGGCTCTCTTCGCCAGTTTGCCCGATTCCCTGCAGGTCTGGAATTCGCACGGCGACAAGCTGGTCACCCCCCCGGAAGGGTTCAAAGCCATCGCCACCTCCGAGAACACCGAGTTCGCCGCCATCGAGGACCGCGACCGGAAATTCTTCGGCCTGCAATTCCATCCCGAAGTCGTTCACACGCCGCAGGGGCGGGAGATCATTTCCAATTTCGTGCATGGCATTTGTTGTTGCGGCAAGGACTGGACCATGCGCCATTACATCGACCAGGCGGTGGAGGCCATTCAAAGGGAGGTGGGGAGCGAGCGGGTCATTCTCGGCTTGAGCGGCGGGGTGGATTCCAGCGTCTCCGCCGCCCTGCTGCACAAAGCCATCGGCCCCCAACTGACCTGCATCCTTGTCAATAATGGTTTGTTGCGCGGCGGCGAAGCGCAGGTGGTGCGCGAGGTCTTTGACCGCAACTTTCACATCAAGTTGCAATATGAGGAAGCCTCCGCCTTGTTCCTGCGCCGGCTCAAGGGCGTGACCGATCCGGAACGCAAACGCAAAATCATCGGCAAAACGTTCATCGAAGTTTTCCAGGCCGCGACCAAGCGCGCCGGCGCGGCCAAATTCCTGGGCCAGGGCACGCTCTATCCTGATGTCATCGAATCGGTGCCCATCGACGGCAATCCGGCAGCGTTGATCAAGAGCCATCACAACGTTGGCGGCCTGCCTAAGAGGATGAAATTCAAGTTGATCGAGCCGTTGCGCTGCCTCTTCAAAGACGAAGTGCGCCAGCTTGGCCTGGAATTGGGGTTGCCCAACGAAATCGTCATGCGCCAGCCCTTCCCGGGTCCCGGCCTGGCCGTGCGCATCCTGGGCGAAGTGACGCCCAAACGCTGCGAGATTCTTCGCGCCGCCGATGCCATTGTGGTGGAAGAAATGAAGGCCAGCGGTTGGTATTACAAAATCTGGCAGAGCTTCGCCGTCTTGCTGCCCGTGCGCAGCGTTGGCGTGATGGGTGACGAGCGCACCTACGATTTCACCGTGGCCATCCGCGCCGTCGATTCGCAGGACGGCATGACGGCCGATTGGGTGAAGCTGCCCTACGATCTATTGGAGACCCTCTCCCGTCGCATCACCAACGAAGTCAAAGGCGTCAACCGCGTCTGTTTCGATATTTCGAGCAAGCCCCCCGCCACCATCGAGTGGGAATAGACTTTTATCTTCAAACTTTAGACGTTACAGTTTCGTCATGGCAACGGCACAAAGCTTGGCGAACAAGCAATTCCTGGATTATCTCCAGAGCAAAAAGCTGCGCCTGACGGCGCAGCGCCGGGCCATTATCGAGAGCGCCTTTGAGACCGAGGAACACTTCACCGCCGAGCAATTGCTGCAATGGGCCAGGCGGCGCGACAAATCGGTTTCCCGCGCCACGGTCTATCGGACCCTGCCCTTGCTGACCGAAAGCGGGTTGGTGCGGGAAATGAATTTCGGCGGCGACCACAAAATTTACGACCCCAACTACGCCGGGCACCCCAATCACAGCCATATTATCTGCCAGGAATGCCACAGCATCGTGGAGTTTGAGAGCGACCAGATAAAAAAATTGGAAAGGGAGCTGTGCCGCAAGCTGGGATTCTCAGTCAAGACGCACCGCTTGCAAATCACCGCCAGTTGCGATCAATTCCAACGCCTGGGCCTCTGCACGCGCAAGAGGCCCGGTTAACGGCCCGACAAGAAACGCCCGGGCTACCAAGTTGGTCGTCAGATCATTGCGACTGCCGAACGTGGAGGCGATAAAAGCGCGCGGATGCTGCGCCGCAATTCGTATCGCAAACGTTCATGGTCGAACCGTTGCCGCTGACGAGCGTGCCGTCCAGACCCTGCCAAGACGGCGCGGGGCTTAAGCTGGCAGCCCACTCCAATTGATACGTCTTGTTCGTTTCCGTAGGGAAGGAGAAATGGATTCCGGAGGTGTCCAAATTCGGCGCAATGGTGATTCCATAGTTCACGGACACGGAAGCGATGCCGGAGTAGTTGCTCACGGCGTCGCGACTGCGGGCCTCGATGGTGTTGGGGCCGCCGATGAGCGTCAAGGGCAGGCTCCAACTGTTCGTGCCCGCGGCCGGTTGCCACACGCCACCGTTGAGGCGCACCTCGACCAGTTGCACCCCGCTGCTATAAAATGCCGAGCCGCTCGCGCCCAACGGATCGGAAGCGCCGCCGTTGACCGTCAATCCCGGGCTGGTCATCATTTGGCCGGAAGTGAGATTGCTGATGCTCACGAGCGGAGCGTTGGTATCGACATTGATGCTGAGCGTCAACTGGATTTCGCCCGAGTCTCCATACGACCCGCTGCCATCCACGGCGATTTGATAGGTGGTGTTGGAGGTGACGGGAAAATTCAGGCCGGTGGAACCGTCAGTGCAGGTGGTGTAGCCGCTGGCGATGCGGGTAAGACCGTTAACGGCCGATCCCGTGGAAACCGACATCATTGAACTGAAAACGTAACGAATCGGGCTGGCCACAACCGAAGCTTTTCCGCTCCCCGGCGCTGTCCAGGTCCACCAGACCGTTTTGCCGCCAGTGAAATAAACTGAAGGCTCGCCCGTCTCCTTGGTCGCGGAAACATTGTAACCCGTCACGTTGACATAGCCGTATTGGTAGAGAAACGGCGTGTTGGTGATGACGGTGCGATTTGCGAACATGTCGTTTGGCGGTGGCGGCTCAAAGGTCACCCTGAGGTAGTAATTCCCGGGGCCGCTGGCGCGCGTCGCCGCCCAAATTTGGTAGGTCGTGCCGGCGGTCACGGTAAACCGGCCGTCGTGGTAGCTTTGGTTCCCGGCAAATTCCACCCTTGCGTAAACCTGAGCGAGGCTGGCCAGACTGCTTCCTTGATAGACCATGAGCCAGGGAAAATTCAAGGGCGGTGAGCAACCGATGGATTCCAACTCGATGAGCACCTCTCCGTTCGCCGGCGCCGTCCAGGTCCACCAAACAGATTCTTTGCCGTTAGGTGTTTCGCCGGCTTCCTTGGTGGCCCCCACGTCGGAACCTGTCACATACCAAACGTTGTTTGCCATATTGGTCAAGCTCCTGCGGTCGGCAAAATTATCATTGGATGGCGGCGTGACGAACTGCGCCTGCAAAGTAAAGGTGCCGCTGGCGCCGTATTCGCCATCCACGGCTACGCGGTAGGTCGTGCCCGCGACCGCATCAAACACGGCGGCAGCCGGTCCGGTCGAGCTCCACCCCATGTCCTCGGCAATCGTCGTCAAACTGGAAACAGCATTGCCAGTGTAAACGCCAATGGTGGGGGTGAAACCGGTAACGGCCTTGGCGGTGATGACGGCCCGACCGGATGCCGGAGCGAGCCAGTTCCACCACACCGATCTGCCGCCCGCGTCGCCTCCATGCGCAGCCTCGCCGACTTCTTTCGTGGCGCCGGCATTGGTCCCATTGATGACCACGTTGGTGTTGCTGATGGTGTAAGCGTCGGCGAAGTCGTCGTTGTTTGGCGGCGCCGACAGGATGATCGTGAAAGTGGCGGCGTTTCCGTTGTCGCCATCGACGGCGATTTGATAGGCGGTGCCGGCGACCGCTTGAAAATCCACTTTTGCGGCATCATTGCTGCCGCAGGAAGTCGCAACCAGCGGGGTCAAGGCGGCCACGTCGTTTCCGGTGTAAATGGCGAGCAGCTTGTTGAACTGGCCCTGTACCGCCACGGCAAACCGGCCCGAAACCGGGGCGGTCCATGTCCACCAGGCGGAACGTCCGCCCGCGTGGCCCGCGTGATCCGGTTCGCCAGGCTCCTTCGTGGCGCTGATGTTGGAGCAATTATTCACGGTGGTATTCGTGCCGGCAATCGTTGTGCGATTGGCAAAATTGTCGTTGGCAGGCGGGGGTTGCAACACAACTGTCAGGCCCAGCCAGGTGCTGTAGGCAGCGTTGTCGTTGGTGTAGATGGGGGCGGTATCCACCGCGATCTGGTAGCTGACTCCGGCGACAGCGTCGAAACTCACCGGAGCAGGGGCATAATAACCGGAGAAGCTGGCCACCGGGGACAAGTTCGCCAGCGAATCGCCCGTGTAAACGGCCAGCAACGTGTAAATATACGAAGAGCATTGCGCCGTCATAGTGACGCGCCCGCCTGCCGGCGCGGTCCATGTCCACCAAAGCGAGCGTCCGCCAGGGTTCCCCGCATGGTTTGGCTCACCCGGCTCCTTCGAGCCGCCGGCATTTGAACCATTGGTTGACACATTCGTGCCGACAAGCACGATTCGATCCGCGAAGTTGTCGTTGGGCGGATTTTGCAGCACCACTCCCAGAGTGATGTTGCCACTGGCGCCGCTCTGGCCGTCCGCGGCAATTTGGTACTGCGTTCCCTGCAACCACCTCAAACTGTGCGGTGGCGTCATAACCGCTGCTGTTCAAGCCCCCGTTCACCAGTGTCAGACTTGTCAGCGAAGCGCCGGTGTAAACAGCGAGCACGTGGGTGAAGTTGCCGCCCAATGTGATCGTCACGTAGCCTGGGGAAGGCGCCGTCCATGTCCACCAGACGGATTTGTTGCCTGATATGCCTTCATGGACCGGCTCGCCCGTTTCCCTGGTGGCGCCGACATTCGAGGCGGCAATCGAGATGTTGGCGCCGCTCAAAGTGATGCGGTTGGTAAAATTATCGTTGGCAGGCTGCGCGTCAACTTCCTGCGCGGCGGCAGCCATAATCAAGAAGGCGGCGATGGCTGTGATGCGTTGAAACGATACTTCCAAGTTTTTGGCTTTTCGATAAATCATAACTTTCACATTTCCGTTCAGAATCCAAGAGTCCCGCTTCTTTTCTCCGATTCCCGGTCAACCGTCAATTAAAAAACTGATAAAACATTTCCATCGGTTGAGCATTTCTAATGTTTCGTGAATCGAACCCGTGGAAATCAACAAGGTCGCCAAGCAAGACATAAGTATCATTGACTAATGAAATCGGACGAAGAAGAAAGAATGGCCATCCCCCAGCCTGATTGGGATATTTTGGGGCCGGCGCTGATAAACGCGGTGGTGGGCGCCGCCGCGGGAACGAAATAACCGCCCTTTTTCAACGGGCTGGCAAGGCCGCCTCGTTCTACAGCCTTGAGCCTGGCGCTTACGCCGCCAGCGCGGCGGCCTCAGTGGAGGGTTGTTCGCGTTCCTGGATTTGCGCCCGCATTTTCCCCAAAGCCTCGTCCTGAATCTGCCGGATGCGTTCGCGCGAGAGTTTGAAATGCGCGCCGATTTCTTCCAGTGTCTTGGGCTTCGCGCCGTCCAATCCAAACCGCAGGCCCAGGATCGTCGTTTCCCGCTCGCTCAAAGCCGACATCGCCTCGCGCACCAGGCCGGCGTCGTTCTCCTGCACGATGCGGTCAAAAGGCGCGGCCGCGTTCGGGTCCGCCACCACCTCGGAAATGCGGTTCGTCTCGTCCTCACCCAAAGGGGCGTCCAATGAAACCGGCGCCTTGGCCGCCTGGCGATATTGCCGAATGCGCCGCGCGTCCAGTCCCAAATGCTCCGCCAATTCCTGGTCCGTCGGCTCGCGGTCGAAGGTGCCGCGCAATTCCACCTCCGCCCGGCGCATCTTCGCCACCCGCTCGACCACGTGGGCCGGCAAACGGATGGTCTTGGATTGGTTGGCCAACGCGGACATGATCGACTGCTTGATCCACCACGCGGCGTAAGTCGAGAGTTTGGCCCCTTTGCGGGGGTCGAACCGCTCGACGCCTTTCATCAAACCGATGTTGCCTTCATTGATCAGGTCCAGCAGCGGCAGGCCCAAGCCCTCGTAATCGCGCGCGATCTTCACCACCAACCTCAGATTGGCCGTGATCATTAGCTCCCGCGCCCGTTTGTCGCCCTTCTTAATTCGCCCGGCCAGTTGAATCTCCTCCTCCGGCCTCAGCAATTTCACCCGCCCGATCTCGTTCAGATACAATTGCAAAGTATCCCCCCGCGCGGATTCCAACGGCATTGCCTCGGCAGCCGCCGCCTTGTTTTCGACCGCGGCGGTTTCCTGCTTCGGCGCCGCCAGCGAAACGTGCCCTCGCCGGGACCACCGCGCCCCGGCGCCAGCCCTGATCTTCCGCGGCTTCTGACTCTGACCTCGTTTAAATGTCGTGCTAAACATAACTCTCTTGAAGTTGACTATTTAGTCTAATAATTGTTCAATAATATCTATGGAATCGATCTACGCGGCGGCTGCGGTTCGTTTTCCTCTGACCCCGAGCATGTCATAAATGCCCCGCGCCGTGTCGCGCAGCACATTCACATCGTTCTGGATGCGCGCCTGGGTGAGCAGGCCCTCGTAATAGGCCAGGATCATCCGCGCCTTGGCCTCCGCGTCAGGCGCGTCAATGACCCCGCTGGCGTGGGCGTCGCGGATGGCCGACTCCAGATACTTGCATTTGTCGGCCAGCATTTCCTGGATTTTCCGCCGCAACCGGTCCTCCTGCATGCAGACTTCCGACCCCAGGGTGAAGAGCGGGCATCCCAGCACCCGGCCATATTTGGACTTCATTTCGCTCTGAAAATGGTAGCTGAAATCGCAATACTTGTGCAAACGCTCCAGCGGCGGCACGGTGGCCGAGAAAATGGAATCCAATTCCGCCCGTTTGACCCGCCAATTGGCCTCCAAAGCCGTCACCGCCAGGTCCGCTTTGGATTCGAAAAAATAATAAAAACTGCCCTTCTTGACGCCGGCCTTTTCGCAGATATGGTCGATGGTGGTATTGCCGTAGGAACCGGTCCAAATCAATTCCAGCACGGCTGCCATCAATCTTTCTTTAGCGTTGCTTACACGGCCCATAACGCTTTCAAAATAGCCCACTTGACCAAATAGTCAACTAACAAGGGAGCTTTTTGGCGGCTCTAATTGTCATCATTATCCCTCCAAAAAAGCGGCACTCAAACGGGTGGAGAGAAAATCTGGTTCTTCGCTGTTTTCGGTGGAATGAAAATGACTTGTTCATCACAGGGTGACAGCGAGCCGTCCTTCGATCCCGGAGGGATTGGATCATTCAGCCCAGGGTTGGCCCAATTCCGAGAGGGCCTACCCTGGGTAATGCCATTGAACCACAACCCTGAAAGCAGAGATTTTTAAGCTGAAGATAATTGGACATTTGCCGGCGTGATTAGTTTTTTGGCGTATCCTGGCGATATGTCTAATTAAATATGGCGATACTGTCGAGCAATATCTCGGCATTCCCCCTTCCATTTCCTCTGTGTATCCAGGCCAGCCCCATCCCGCAGCCAGACTTGTACCGCCATATTTAATTAGACATGTCTGCCCTTCGGTGTTAGGCTGGCGCCACTATGAATATATCCTTCTTTAGAAAGCAACTCCGGTTCTCCGGTCCTGCCGGCGCCCTGGCCGTCAGTGATGACGACGAGGTTTCCCGCCGCCTGGCCATGCTCATTGTGGGCCAATGCGAAGGCAAAGGCGCTACGCAAGCCGCCAAGGAATTCAACTTCAGTCGCCAGCGTTATTATCAGTTCCTCGAGGCCTTTGAAGCCGAGGGCGCTCTGGGCCTGGCTCTGGAACCGCGCGGCCCCAAAACCGATTACCGCCGCACCGAGCAAATGGTCCGGCTGGCCATCCGGCATCGCTTCCTGGATGCCGAGGCTTCCGCCCAAGTGATTGCCCAGAAGTTGCGCCAACAGGGCAATGCCATCAGCCAGCGCAGCGTCGAACGCATCATCGCCGATTACGGTTTGCAAAAAAAAACTCTACGCGCTTAATCCGGCTCATCCCCCACAGTATCTCCAGGTCCGGCGAAGCCGTGGCAAAGAACGAACCTTGCCGGCCGATCCGGCCAGTCTGGAACGGCAGGTGCGCCAATTGCTGGCCGACAAAGTTTCCGGCAATCAAGTGGGCATCTGGCTCTTGGCAGCCGAACACCTGCGCTTGGGAACTTGGGATTTGTTGCTGCACTGGAGCCGGCAGCCGGCCCAACGGGTGGAACCGCGCCTGGCCTTGCACCTGGTCAATGAAGCGGCCTTGTGCCTCTGTTCCTACCGCCATCGGCGCACGCTCTCGCAGAAGGGCTTTGAGTTGGCCAACGGCCTGCCCTTTGTCCCCACCGACACCGCCATCCACGATCTGTTGGACAGCCATACCGTCTTGGAAGCCCAGGAAATGCAAATCGCTTTGGGTAAGCTGCGCCGGGCGGGAGATCATTTTGGCGGCCAGCTTCTGGCCATGGACCCTCACCGCATGACCAGCTACACCAAACGGCAAATGCGCAGGCACCGCTTCAGCGCCCGGGAAAAGCCCGCCAAAATGGGCCAAACGTTCTTCCTGCTGGATTGCCAAACCGGACAACCGGTCTGCTTCACCCTGGCCTCTGCGGCTCAGTCGGTCTTGGACGCCAGCCCGGCCCTTTTGCGCATGGGCGCGCAGATTCTGGGAGCCCGATCCGACGCGCCTTCCAAACCACTTGTCCTGACGGACAAAGAGCATTACAGCGAGGAACTCTTCCACACTGTCAAGGAGCAGGGCTTGTTTGATCTCTTGGCGGCGCTGCCGGCCTATCCGCAATGCACCCAGCGCTGGGATGCCATCGCCCAAGGGGACTTCACGCCCCGCTGGCCCGGCTACGCCACCACGACGCAGCCCTACCGGTTCAAGAACCATTCGGATCTTTATTACGAACTGGTTCAACGAACCGGCGTCAAGAAAAAGGAGTTTCACTATCAGGGATTTTTGAGCACGGTCCGGCTCCCCGAGGAGCAAACCCTGACCAAGGACTATCCGCAGCGATGGCATGTCGAGGAGTTTTTCAAATTCGACGAGGCCCTGGGTTGGCATCGCACAGGAACTTTGAATCTGAATATCCGCTACGGACAGATGACGATGGCCTTGCTGGCTCAGGCCGCCATCTATCCATTGCGCCAGCGCATCGGCCCGCCGGTGGCCCAATGGGATTCAGCCCATTTGGCGCGCAATCTTTTTCAAGGCTTGGAGGGTGACATTCGTGTCGAGCAAGACACTATTGTGGTGACCTTTTACAATGCCCCCAACGTCGAACTCTTGCGCTCCCACTATGAGAACCTGCCTGCCAAACTCCAGCGCCAAAGCGTCGATCCACGAATCCCGTGGCTCTACAACTTCAAACTCGATTTTCGTTCAAATGACTCGCGCCGATTGCAGCCGCCGGCAAATGTCCAATTATCTTCAGCTTAAAAATCTCTGCTGAAAGGGTTGTGGTTTCTCTGTGTTCCCACCCAGGGTAGCGCGAGGCGCGCAACCCTGGGCTGGATGCTTCAATCCCGTTGGGATTGGCAAAGCCAGAGGTAATCGTCCCAACATCAACCGGTATTCCACTGAAAACAGCGAAGAACCTAAAAGCTTGACCAAATCCGATTTTCGCCGGATATTAGACACGCTGGAGGGGGCGTACTGGTTTCGACCTGCGAGACGCGCCAGAGGCGGCATGCCGAGGATGGTTCGTTGGCCTCGTAAATAATCGGACCAAAAATTAAGTGCTAACCAAGAATTAGCTCTCGCGGCCTAAATTGCCGCGACGTTCGCCCCTGGACACCTGCTACGGGGGACGAACGCCATAGCAGGTTAGGCAAAGATCGGAGTCCGCGCGGTTTTTGCCGAAAATTTTCATGCGGGCTGGACTGTTCAATTCGTGTCAGAGCGTTATTGAGCGGTTGAGACTCTCTTCTGACTAAGCATGTAGTCGCGGCTGGTTTGTTTGGCAGGGACGCGGGTTCAACTCCCGCCGCCTCCACCATCCTCCGCTCGGAACGCACGTTCCGAGCGGAGGATGGTGCCCTCCGTAGCTCCGTCCTCGGAGCGAAGGAGGGCCGGTTCGACATCGGCGTTCCGAGCTACGGATGGCAGGCCATCCTTTTTTGATCGGGCTGGTTCGACTTCGGCGTGATGGCAGGCCAGCCTTGCCATTCTTTGGATACAGTCCATCCTTCTTCGATTTTATGTTTTACACTTACATCCTGGAAAGTGTGGCCATACGCGGCGAATTCTACCGAGGACACACGGATGATCTCAAGCGGCGCCTCGTGGAGCATAACGCGGGAAAGTGTCCTCACACCTCAAAATTCAAGCCGTGGAAAATGAAGTTTTATGCCGCCTTTGAAACCCTGGAAAAGGCGCGGGAATTTGAACTTTATTTAAAAAGCGGCTCCGGTCACGCGTTCGCAAAGAGGCATTTTGGAGTATGACTGACTCAATGGCCTCAGATTATACAAGTTCATCCGCCTGTTTCGTCCGCTGCGCCTTCGGCTTCGTGACGTGTGCCGCCTTGGCTTCCTCTGCCGCTCGTTCAAGGTTTAGCGCAAGCAGACGCTCCAAAATTTGTTCGTTTGTCAAGCCGGCGGGCCAGCCGTAGGCGGCGGCAACGGCGGCATCCAGTTTTTTATGGGCCAAGTCAAGCCAGGCCGGGCGCTCGTTGTAAAGCTTCGTCAACGTGCGGTCTTTGAGTTTCGCCGCGCAATTCGCGTCGCGCGGTTCCAGGCGCGGGTAACGCACCGTGCCGATGCCGTTCTTGTCTGGCTTCACGACGTACCGCGCCCAAGGGCCGGTGACGCTGCCGGGAAATTCAAGCGTGCGCGTTTCGGTCCATTCGGGCGGATTAAGCCACCGTTCGCGCAACTCGTTCATTTCTTTGGCGGCGGCGGCAATCGCGGCTTCTTGCTGTGGCGTAGGGTGCGGAAATGGGAACGCCTCAACGCAAGTTGAAGGGGTGTAACGTGGCCTGGTTTCCAACCGTGTGCCGAGCTTCAAAGCCCAAACTTCATGGAATCGTGACTGAAAAGCACCGAACAAATAGTCGCCGTCTGTGGCAAATGCAACTGCTGCATCGGTTGTCAACCGTTCGGACCTGCTCCAAACAAACAGCCGATGCTTTGAAACTCGCGGCGTGATTAGAAAACGCGGCAATCCTCGTAATGCAGCTCGCATCGCTTTTTGAGGATCCCCAAGAAGCCACCAATTTTTGGCTCGCATTGCCCGACGATTCTTTTTGCGGACAGGCAAAACTACTTCCTTAAGATATTTAAAGGGAGCTTCATAAAATGCTGCCTCATCAACGCTTAATTCCGGGGGAACATCTACAATCCATAAATGCGAGTCTCGTTTCGTGATAGTCAGAGCATTCGTCCAAGGCCGAATCACATCGCTGTTAGGACGGCCTTTGGCGTTTGGGCTACGCAAGAATACTAACGCCTGTTCTACGGAAATGGCGAATGGACCATGTACCGATGCGCCAATAAAGGACATGTTTTCATTAGCGCGAATTGGAAGTGCCTCCACGGTATCGGCGTGGTGCGTAAGATTTGCATGTATGCTGTCAACCGACTTCCCATCAAAAAGCCGAGTTTTTTCCAATCCACGGTCAAATCCAACCATGCTCACGTGGACATTGGCACCCGAAAGAACCCATGCACGGTCACTCTCGGCAAAGAATATGTCTCCCGTATTTTTGATGCGTTTGAGAACTTCACGGTTCGCCCCGCCGCGAATTCCTTGCGTCGCCAGCAAGCCAGCGCGTTTGCATTTGCCGTGCTCAATCAGGTCACGCGCCTTTTCAAACCAATAACAGCACAGGTCGGATTGTCCGGGAATTCGGTTGCCGTAAATCTTGCGCAGTTCTTGAACATAGTCGTCGCTCAATTCGCGGCGCATAACCTTGTCACCTAAAAACGGCGGATTGCTGACGATGACATCCGCCTCCGGCCACTTGCGCTCCCTGTAAAATTTGAGCGAGTTGTCGTTTGCGTGTTCGCCCGCCTGCGCTTCCTTGAGGGTCTTGGCCTTGTTGTGGAAATGCGGCACAAGCAGGGCGTCTTCATTCTGGAAGCCGTCCAGGACTTGCAAAACGGGTGAGCGGTCGTTGTCAAAACCGTTGTCGCGCCGCCATTGTAGATACCCGATTTGCACGGAGACTTGCGCCAGCTCGAAGGCGTAAGGGTTGATCTCGATGGCCTTCAACTGCGACACGGATACTTGCGGCTTGAACACAAAACCAAGCTGCGTGGCAAACGTGATGACTTCTTTTTCCAGCCCCAAGAGCAATTGCAGCGCGACGTAAAGAAAGTTGCCGCTGCCGCACGCGGGATCAAGCACGGTGACGGCGGAAAGTTGTTTCTGAAATCTGGCAAGCCGTTCGCGATGCGCGGCGTTGCCCTTGCCTTTGACGTATGCGGCGGCAAGTTCGCTTTTGATCTTTGCCCATTCGTGCCGGAAGGGTTGCATCAAGACTGGTTCAACCAGTGTTTTGATGTCGGTTTCGCTGGTATAATGCGCGCCCAGTTGCGCGCGCTGGCTATCGTCCAATGCGCGTTGAAACAACGTCCCCATGATGCTCGGCTCAATAAACTGCCAGTGTGCTTCAGCCGCTTCGCCCAAAATCCGAAGCTCCGCTTCGTTAAGTTCAAAAACGGTCGAATCGTCAAACAGATGCCCGTTGAAATGGCGAATTTTGTACGGTCCAAAATCACCGCCCTTGGCCATGACGTGAAACAGGTTTTCCGCTGCCCTGGCGAAGTGCTTAGGATCATCCGTGGCGGTTTTCAGGATGCCAGTAAAAAGATCTTCCGGGAGAAGCCGCGTGTCCTCGGCGAACAGGCAAAAAACGATGCGATTGAGAAACCGGGCGATTCGCAGATTCTTCCGCTGCGCGAAATTCACTTCCGCCCGGTTCGTGGCGTCCGCCAGTTCCACGCTCTCCCGTTTTTGCAGCGACCTGGCAACCTCGCCAATCTTTTTCGCCAGCGCCTCAGTGACGGCGGCGGTGGTTCTCTGCGGTTTGAGGTATTCGGGATCGGTGAAAAGGGCGCGAAGGATGCGCTGATATTCTGGGCGGTCAATCTGATCGTTGGTGAATTCGTGAACCTCCTGCACCGTGCCGTTGAAATTCGTCTTTACGATGTAGCGGTCAAAATCGCACACCACCAGCAAGGGCGGATTGAGCAACGATTCACGGTAGCGGAGAAGCTGCTTGTAAGCTTCTTCCAGATTCTTCTTTTTGCCTTTGTACTCCCAAGCGAAGTGTCCCTTCTTCCAAACATCCGCAAAGCCGCGCTCCGTCGGTTCGCCGGCGTCCGGCGCTTCCTCAAAGTTGAAAAGCTCCGCGTCCTTCACGACGTGCTTCTGGAAGCAAAAGAAATCGCTGCCAGACGGGTCCGCCTCGGCGGGCGTCTGCTGGCCAAGCAAGCGGCATAGGTCATCGAAATGCCCCTGATAGGCGGAAGTTTCCTTGCCCTGGTAGCGCGACCATTTCCTTTTGAATTCGGCGGCGGTCATGGAACGTCAAACAGCATCGCGTGGAGCATAGCAGGCAGGCAGGACACGCGGCAAGTTCGACTGGTTGGATTATCGACCATCCGTGCTTTTGATTTTCTGCGTCTCAAGTCCAAGCGCCGTCTCGCAAATCAGTTGGCGAAGACCAAGTTCCATCCCCTCAAAGTGGCTCTGCAATTTGGCTAGGCCCTCTTTGCGCGCCAGTGCGATACGTTCCCGATATTGTTTCTCAAAATCCGGCGGTGGCCGAAATTCGTCGGCTGCACGCCAAAACGCTTCATCGGTCGGAAACATCGCGCGGCACAAGCTCAGAGACGTGGACACATGCGACAGGGTATCGGCAACATTTTTCAATAGTCTGGGAACGACGTTTTCGCCATTCACCTTGTTGCGGATGCACCAAGCCAATTCAAACATCCAAAGCCGGATGGATGAATTGTGATGGTCAAGGTTTGCTGTCAGTTCATCCGTTCCGCACACGCCGCGCGGATTATGATGGCAACACCCCAAGGCCAGTTGCCAGGGAAGCAAATCGCCCCAGAACCGCCCGGCGGCCTTGTCCAGACACGCCGCCAGGCTGGCCGATGTTGCCTCTGGCGAGCGGTTTCCCCATTCCGCGGCCAACAACAGACAGGCCAGGCTTAACTTGTCCAGTTCCGCTGGCAACGGGCTAACGCTGGGGAGCGGACATTTCTCGCAGAACATGCGGGCCAGTTCTTGCACGCAAACATCCGCCACGCGATGGAAGCATGGCGGCAGCACGCCCGGCAACCAGACTTGTCCCTGCGTATCAACAACGCTTGCGCCAGTTAGTGGCCGCGCGTCGCCCGATTCGGGTTTCTGTTCCGGTTGCACAGCCAGCAACGTGCCTCTAAACGGCCCTTTTGTAACGCGAATTTTTAGCGGTCCATCGTTTGGCCAGGCCATGACAAGCGGCGATCGCAGACGAAATATCCGTGCAATCCGTCCCATCCGTGGTAAAAAAACTCCCGAGTTTGCGCGAGTGGTGGAATGGCAGACACGCCAGACTTAGGATCTGGTCCCGCAAGGGGTGGAGGTTCGAGTCCTCTCTCGCGCACCATTTCTTACGAGGGAAGCCGATAAGGTCTTGATTTTCCAGCACAGAATCCGGGCGGTTCAGGCGAATCCCATACTGGCACAATACGATTTCCGGCCAGGATCGCATCCGCGCCGGTTGGATACCGCCAAAGCTGGCCGCTCTGGACTGGCCTCGGCTAAAGAATGCCGCTCCTCGCGGCGGCTGAGAGCGAGTGATGCACCGTCTGACTTCTCAACACCCGCGCCAGCTGACGGCTAAAGTTGACACCTTAAATGCTGCGTTCATTCAATGCTTTTGTTAGCCGCTGTGGACTGGTTTGGTTAATCTTGTCATCCGCCGGAAACTGCCTACCCTCTCGGAATGAGAGCGAGCTTATGGGCATTGATTCTTTCTGCGCTTCTGGGGGCCACGGTAAAGGCTCAACAGCCCTCTTTTCCAATCCTGACCAACGTACTCAGCCCCATCCAGCGCGAAGATGTCCGCACGAAGGCGGAAAAGGGCAACCCAGCGGCGCAGAGCCTTCTTGGATTGCAATATCAGTATGGGGATGGTGTCCCACAAGATTACGGGGAAGCAGTGAAATGGTATCGGAAAGCGGCAGAGCAAGGTGACGCAACGGCCCAATGCTTTCTTGGCGTTTACTATGAGGAAGGCATCGGTGTGACCCAAGATTACGCGGAGGCCGTCAAGTGGTGTCGCAGGGCGGCAGACCAAGGTTACGCCTTGGCGCAATATGAAATCGGCCATCTTTACTATTATGGCCACGGGGTGCAACGAGATTATGGGGAAGCAGTGAAATGGTGTCACAAGGCGGCAGAGCAAGGTCTTGCATTAGCCCAAGACGACCTTGGACATTGCTACATCGAAGGCAAAGGTGTGACGCAGGATTACGGGGAAGGAGTGAGATGGTGTCGCAAGGCGGCAGACCAGGGAAGCGCGTCCGCCCAATACAACCTTGGCGTTTACTACAACGACGGCACCGGCGTGACGCAAGATCACGTCGAAGCGGTCACATGGCTTCGAAAGGCGGCAGACAAAGGCTTTGCGGCAGCCCAATTCGCCCTCGGCCTCTGCTATTCTCACGGCAAAGGCGTGACGCAAGATTACACGGAAGCAGTGAAGTGGTATCGAAAAGCGGCGGAGCAGGGTTTCGCAGACGCCCAAGCCAACCTCGGCTTTTGCTACGATCACGGCGAAGGCGTGATCGAGGATTATGCGGAAGGAGTGAAATGGTATCGAAAAGCCGCCGAACAGGGTGCCTCCCGCGCTCAATATGACCTCGGAGCTTGTTATGCCGATGGCAATGGCGTGATCAGGGACTACGTGCAGGCATACAAATGGTTCAATCTCGCTGCGGCACAGGGTGAAACAGAAGCGAAGAATTTCCTTCCGGTTCTCGAACGGCGAATGCCTCCAGAACAAATCGCCGAAGCGCAGCGGTTGGCCCGTGAGTTTAGACCCAGCAAGGCATCTGAACTTGCCCCATCACTGCCGGGCGCGATGACAGCCGATGCCGTTCCGACATCGAGCGGCACAGGATTCTTCGTCACGGAAGACGGATTCCTCGTAACCGCCGCGCATGTGGTAAACGGAGCTACTCAAATTCGCATCATCACCCACGCAGGACTTCTCTTAGCCCGCCTAGTAAAACTCGATGCAGCAAACGACATAGCGCTGTTAAAAGCGGACGGTCACTTTTCCGCGTTGCCCATTGTTTCCAGCCGGGCCGTCAAACTTGGTAACACTATCGCAACAGTTGGCTTCCCAAATATCGGACTGCAAGGATTTGCGCCCAAGCTCGCCAAAGGCGAAATCGCGTCGCTCTCCGGCGCGCAGGATGACGTCCGCTTTTTCCAAATCAGCGTCCCGGTCCAGCCGGGCAGTTCTGGCGGAGCACTTATTGACGATCGCGGCAACGTGATCGGCATAGTGGCTGCGAAGCTTGACGCCGCAACAGCCCTTGCAGCGAGAGGAGCATTGCCTGAAAATGTGAATTATGCGGTCAAAAGCAGCTTTCTTTTGAGTTTTCTGGAAGCCGACCCAGAAGTGAATTCAAAAGTAAAAAGTCCCACCGTCAAAGAACAAAAGTTCGAGGATGTTGTAAAATCGACCGAGGATGCCACCGTCCTCATCGTTGTATATTGAAAATCTACGTAACGAGGGTGACAGTCTCCCCGATTCTCAGACGAAGCCGATCTGCTGGACATTCAAGGCGAAAGACGAATAATCCGGGAGGCAACTCCCAAAGTTCAGGTAAAAGTCGGGCACCGCCCAGCCTCGAACCAGACGATACAGCAAAGTTTTGCGGTTTAACGATAGAAGCGCGGACATAAACACGCTGCCCCTCGACATTCACGTCTTGAATTTTGAACATTGCATTCATACTCTCCCAACATATTTCGGCTTTGCATGGCGTCCACTATTATTTTCGCCCCAGATCTTAATCGCTGCCGTGCCGCATGAATCCTAATTGCCCCAAGTCGCCACAAGTGTTGCGAATTACCATTGCCCCGCGTCCTGAGAGCGGCGGCTTTTGCTTCCACCTTCGCCGCTGCGGCTTCCGCCGTCGCGGAAACGGCTATGGCGGACAAGACGGCGGGACAAGCCGGCTGCGCTCTCCCTCCTTACGGCTCGCTTACTCCGCAATAACACCGCACTCATTCCACCCCTAAAATCAGTCTGGTCGTGAAGTCGCGGGCTTCCAGCTTCCGCCCCTCGCCCTGCGGCAACATGGAATCCCCCGCCATCACCACCCGTTGCGCCGACCAGGATGCCGCAGTTGGGCGTGCCTACCTGATTTGATGCCCTTCTTTCGCTCTTTTGTTGCGCCGGGTTCCGAGGTATCTTGTCAGCCTGATGCTACCAACTCAGGACTTACATGTTGAACAGATCGTCCGGCTCTTGACGCCGCGCGCCTTGAAGGAGGCCCTGCCCGCTCCAGAGGCGGCCGACGACACGGTCGTGCGCGGGCGCGAAGCCGTCCGTAACATTCTCGCGCAAAAAGACCCGCGTTTGCTGGTCGTGGTCGGGCCGTGCTCGATTCACGATGTCAAAGGCGCCTTGGACTATGCCGTCCGCTTGAGCCGGTTGCGCCAGGAACTGGGTGACCGCATGGAAATCGTCATGCGCGTTTATTTCGAGAAGCCCCGCACCACCATTGGCTGGAAGGGCCTCATTAACGATCCGCGCCTGGATCATTCGCATGACATTGAGACCGGGCTGAAGATGGCCCGCCGCCTGTTGCTGGAGATCGCCGCGCTGGGCCTGCCGGCGGCGACGGAATTCCTGGACCCCATCACCCCGCAATATATCGCCGAGTTGGTCAGTTGGGCGGCGATCGGCGCGCGCACGACGGAGTCGCAAAGCCATCGCGAAATGGCCAGCGGCCTTTCCATGCCCGTCGGCTTCAAGAACGGCACGGACGGCAGTTTGCAAATCGCCATCGACGCCATGGGCGCGGCCAAGCATCCGCACAGTTTCATCGGCATTGATCAGGAGGGGGTGACCAGCATCATTCGCACCACCGGCAACCCGGTGGGCCATCTCGTGTTGCGAGGCGGGCGCTTGCGCGCCAATTACGACGCGCCCAGCATTGCCGAAGCGGAAGCGCAACTGGGGAAACAGGGTTTGCCACGCGTGTTGATGGTCGATTGCAGCCACGCCAATTCCGGCAAAAAACCCGCGCGCCAGGAAGTTGTCTGGCGCAGTGTGATCGAGCAGCGCCTCCGGGGCACGCGGTCGTTGATCGGCATGATGGTGGAAAGCTATTTGGAGGAAGGCGCGCAGCCGTTTCCCAAGAACCCGGCGGAGCTTCGTTACGGTCTCTCGATCACCGACGGCTGCGTGGGCTGGGAAACCACCGAGCGGATGTTGCGCTGGGGGCACAAGGAACTGGCCCATCTCGCGGAATTACACGAATGAATCTGCGCGCTCTAGTCGCTTTGGCCAAAACGGAGGGCGCCAGCGACCTGCACATCGAGCCGGGGCTGGCGCCGGTTTTGCGCGCCCGCAGTCAACTGCGCTCCGTCGGCGAATCCATTGCCCCCGCCCTCTCCCTGGAGTGGGCGCGCGACCTTATCGGATCCGAAGACTGGCCCCATTTTGAGGAGCGCCGCTCCTTCGATCTGTCCAAAGTAATCGAGGGCGTTCGTTGCCGCGTGAACGTCTTGCACACTTCGCGCGGCGTCGGTTTTGCCATTCGATTGCTGCCCGCTTTCCAGCCGACGGTGGAGGCGTTGAATCTGCATCCCGACCTCAAGAAACTGGTTCATCACCCGCATGGTTTGGTGCTTATCAGCGGGCCGACGGGTTGCGGGAAATCGACCACGCTGGCGGCGTTGATCCAGACGATTAACCTGAGCGATGCCCGGCACATCGTCACCATCGAAAATCCGATCGAGTTTGCCTTCCGTCCGCGCCGCGCCTTCATTCGCCAGCGGGAAGTGGGGCGCGACACGCCGAGCTTCGAGCAGGCGCTGCTGGACAGCCTGCGCGAAGACCCGGATGTGTTGATGGTCGGGGAAATGCGCGAGCCGGAAACGATGCGGCTGACCCTTAGCGCGGCCGAGACCGGGCATCTGGTCCTGGCCACCGTCCACTCCTCCAATTGCGCCGAGGCCTTGCAACGGGTGGTGGGCGCGTTTCCGGCGGAGATTCAGAACAACGTCGCCGCCCAATTAGCCGATTGTCTCATTGGCGTCGTGTCGCAGCGGTTGGTGTTTCGGCCCGGCTTGAACATCTGCGTGCCCGAATGCGAAGTGCTCATGGCCACGCACCCGATCAAGAACTTCATTCGCAACCGCGACTTCTTCAAAATTATTTCCTCGGTGGAAACCGGCGCCGAGCACGGCATGTGGACTTTTCAACGCTATCGCTCGTGGCTCGACAAACGCACCGCTTTCCACCTCCCCTTGCGCGAAACGGAAGTTGACGAAGAAGAAGAAGCCGCCGCGCCGGCAATATCCGTTCCCCGCTTGCCGGTCGCACCGCTGCCGTCCGTTCACCCCGCCACCGTCGCACCTGTTCCGCAGACCGAAGCCAGCGAGGCCCAGCGAATCGAAATCGAGCCGACCGAATCCTTCGGGAAGATACTTAAGAAAAGTCCTTAGCGGAGGAAAATTTGTCTTGTCTCCTCGGTCGCGGTGTCGAGGTCGCGCAGCAATGGGTCCCACTCCACTTGCAAGCCCGTGGCGGCGCGGGCGGGGTCGAGCGTCGCGCCTTCCAACGCGCGCAGTTCCACCAACTCTTGCGAGACTTTTGCATCGGAAAGAAACTCGAAGAGCCGCTGGGCCGCGGCGGGATGCGGACTATCGCGAATCACCCCCACCGTGTTGGGCACCAGGAGCGTTTCCGGCGTCCCTGGCAGCGGCGCGACCGGCAAACCCTCCCGTTGCGCGCCGGCGATGTCATCCGAATCGGTAAACCCAAACCAGGCCTCGCCGCGCGCCACCTGTTTGACGACCACCGAATTGCCATCCACGAGCAAGGGCTTGTTGGCGGCCAGGGCGCGGCACCATGTTTGCCAGCCTGCGTCGCCCCAGAGTTGCCGCAGGGCGAGGAAATGCGTGGACGTCGTGCCAAAGAGCGGATAAGCCAGGGCAACCTTGCCGCGCCAGAGGGCGTTGGTGGCGTCGCGGAAGGTGCGCGGGGCGCTGGCCGCCGAAAGAAGATTGGTGTTGATGACGATGCGGCGCGTGCGGTAGCCCAGGCGCGTCCAGCCGTTGGTTTGGCGGAAGACATCCCGCGCCGCCAACTGCCGGGTGCGGAACTCCTCGTTGTTCCAAAAGACATCGCACTGCGGGTTGTTCCGTTCGGTCAACAATCGGTTTACCAGCCCGACCGTTTTGACCGCCTCGCTGTCATAGACCGCTCGAACCTGGATGCCCGTTTGCGTTTCAAACTTACGAAGAATCGGCTCCGCAAACTCCTCGTCCTGCGACGTGTAAACGACCACGGTGGGCCGCCCGCCCTTTCCGCAGCCCGTCCATAAAAAAGCGGCCCCAGCCAGCGCGCACAACAAAACAGCGCCGGGGCGAAGCATGGGAAATCCTGAACTCATGGCGCGCGCAAACTAGATTCTCGACCCCGTTGATTCAAGGCCAATCCCATTTCATGAAAAAGGGCTTTCCAAGGTCTGCCCTGCCCGCTATTGCTCTTGGCTTTCCGTCATGTTGCAGGAATTGAAGAAAAGCGGCCTTGTGCCCGCTTGGCGGTGCATCCTCGCCGCTTGCGCCGCGCTGGCCGCTGCCCCGCTCGCGTCGGCAGGGGACGAATTGCCGCCGCCCGTGCGACGCGAGTTTCGCGGCCTGTGGGTCGCCACCGTCAATAATATGGACTGGCCCTCCCAACCCGGCCTTGACTCCTCCCGCCAGAAGCAGGAGTTGCTCGCCATCCTGGACCGCGCCGTTTCGCTGCGTCTCAACGTGGTCATTTTCCAGGTCCGCCCCAGTTGCGACGCCTTCTACGACTCGAAAATCGAGCCGTGGTCAGAATATTTGACTGGGCGCATGGGCCAGGCCCCGTCCCCGTTTTACGATCCCCTCCAATTCGCCGTGGCTGAGGCCCATCAGCGCGGCTTGGAGTTGCACGCCTGGTTCAATCCCTACCGCGCCCGCAACCGCGAACTCAAGACACCCGTCGCGCCCAACGATGTCACCCTCAAACATCCCGAGTTGGTCCACCCTTACGGCGCGCGCTTCTGGCTCGATCCCTCCGAGCAAGCCACCCGTGACTATTCCTTGAGCGTGGTCATGGACGTGCTCCGCCGTTACGACATCGACGGCGTTCACTTCGACGATTATTTCTATCCCTATCCCGAAAAAGCGGGCGGCCAGGAACTCAACTTTCCCGATGACCTTTCCTGGCGGCGCTACGGGGAGCAAGGAGGGAAACTGGCGCGCGCCGACTGGCGGCGGGAAAGCGTCGATCTGTTCGTGCAAACGATTTACCAAGCCATCAAGAGGGAAAAGCCGTGGGTGAAATTCGGCCTCAGTCCTTTTGGCATTTGGCGCCAGCACTATCCGCGGCAAATCACCGGCTTTGACGCCTACGACAAGCTCTACTGCGACTCGCGCCTGTGGCTGGAGGAAGGGTGGCTTGATTATTGCGCGCCCCAACTTTATTGGCCGGTGGAGCCTAAGGAGCATAGTTTTCCGGTCCTGTTGCAATGGTGGGCCACCCAGAACACCCGCCATAGGACCCTCCTGTCCGGGATGAGGATCAGCGAATGGAAGAACGTCTCCGACGGCGCCAGGGAGGCGGCGCGCGAAATCGAATTGACACGCCGGCAACCGGGCGCCTCCGGGGAAATCCTCTGGCACGCCGGGCCTCTTCTGCGCGACGCGGGCGGCGTGGCGGACCTCTTGCAACATAACATTTATGCCGCTGCCGCCCTCGTTCCGGCCATGCCCTGGATGGGCGCCGCCCCCCCTGCCAGCCGTTGTTGCAGGCGGAAATGGACCGCGGCAAATTGAAATTATCCTGGAAGTCGGGCGGCGGCGCGGTCTGGCAATGGGTCCTGCAAAAAAAGATCGGCGGCCATTGGATCACCGAAATTTTCCCCGGAGCCAGAACCAGCGAAAAGATTAAAGCCGGCCCGGCCATGCCTTTGCCCGAGGTGGCCGAACTCTTTGCCGTCGATCGTTTTGGCAACTTGAGCAGCGCCGCCTCTTACCGCAAAGCTCCGTAGGCGATTTATTTCTCCATCCAGCGCATGGTCTTTTGCGCGAGCTTGTCAAACGCCGCCACGCACAGTTCGAGATGTTCCTCGCGCGTGTCTTCGATCTTATTGTGGCTCAAGCCGTGCAGGCTCTGCACAAACATCATCGCCGTCGGCACGCCCGCGCGCGCCACTTCCGCCGCGTCGTGCAACGGGCCGGAAGGCAGACGGTAACTCTTGCCGCACGTTTCGCCGATAGCCTCGTCGCAAAAACCAATCAAGACCGGATCGAACAAAACCGGCTCGATCCGCAACAAACTCTCCCAAGCCACGCCGACGCTGCCTTCTCTTGCGAAGCGCTCGGCGGCGGCCCGAGCCTCGGCCAGCATGAGCGCCAGCGCCGCAGCGTCCAGATGCCGTTGGTCCAGTGTCACGCGGCATTCTTCCACCACGCTGGTCACGATGCCCGGCCTGGTGGTGCAGGAGCCGATGGTGCAAACGCCCCCGTGCCGCGCGGCGATGGGATATATCTCCAGTCCCATTTTGGCCGCGGCCAGAAAAGCGTCCTTGCGCCGGTTCATCGGCGTGCTGCCCGAATGCGCCGCCTGTCCATGAAACGTGATGGCATGACGCTCCACGCCGAACGTGCCCAGCACCGCCCCCAGCGGCAAATCCAGGTCCAGCAAAACCGGCCCTTGCTCAATGTGCAATTCCAGGTAGGCGGCGGCGTTCTTGAGTTCCTTCCCGCTCTCCTTTGCGCGCTCAAGGTCCACGCCGATTTCCCGCAGCGCGTCCGGCAGAAGCACGCCGTCCTTGTCCTTGAGTCCGCGCGCTTCCTCCAGATTGAGATGGCCCGAGCAAGCCGACGAACCAAACAGACTCTTTCCGAACCGCGCCCCTTCTTCGTCCGCCCAATCAACCAGCCGGACGGTCACCGGCGGATGGCCGGCGAATTCGTCATGGATGCGGCGCAAAATCTCCACCCCTGCCAGCAGATTTAGGCAGCCATCGAGCCATCCGCCGTTGGGCACCGAATCGATGTGGCCGCCAATAAGCAGCGCGCGCTCCGAATGTCCGCGCAAAGTGGTCCAGGTATTGCCGGCCGCGTCGTTGTGGATTTCGACCGGCAGCGCCTCCAATTTTTTCCTCAGCCAGGCGCGGGCGGCGATCCAGGTTTTGGTAAAAGCAACGCGTTGGGCGCCATTGGCGTCGCCGGTCAGGGCGCGAAGCTCTTTGAGTTCCGCCACGGTGCGTTTGGGGTTCAGAGACGTGCGCATAAGTTCAGCAACTATCGATTTAGCATGGTCACCCCGTCTTTTCCACGGGAAAATGAATCGCAATTTCGCTTGGGGAAATCGCCCGGTATTGAGACACTGCCACGATGGATTCGCAGCAAGTTCTGGACTTTGATTTGAGCGACGCGCCCCGGGAAGAACCACCGTCGAAGGCGCCCTTGCTCGAGCAGTTGGCCCAGTTCAAGGAATTCGGCGCCGCCACCCGCCTGATGCAGACACAGGTCAAACTTTTCAACGGGGAAGCCCTCTCCGTGCCCACTTGCGTCAACGAATTTTGGACCTCGAAACAGCGTGCCGCCAACCGCCTGCACGAGATTTCCTATCGCGCCTGTTTCAAGCCGCAATTGCCGCGCTTTTTCATTCAGCGCCTGACCGCGCCCGGGGAACTTGTCTATGACCCGTTCATGGGACGGGGCACGACCATCATCGAGGCCGCGCTTCTCGGACGGATTCCCTGTGGCTGCGACGTCAACCCCTTGAGCGTTTGCCTGGCGCGTCCGCGCCTGGCGCCGCCGGCGCTGGACGATGTCCAGGCGCGCCTGGCGGCGGTCAATTGGCAGGACGGCGAGGAATCTCCGGCAGACCTGCTGGCCTTCTATCATCCGCAGACGCTACGCGAGATTTGCGCCTTGAAAAAGCATCTCCTCCGGCGCAAGGCCCAAGCCCCGTTGGACGCCGTGGACGGATGGATTCAGATGATCGCCCTGAATCGTTTGACCGGCCATTCCCCCGGTTTTTTTTCCGTCTATACCATGCCGCCCAATCAGGCCGTCACCGTCCAGGTGCAACGCAAAATCAACGCCAAGCGCAGCCAGACGCCCCCGCCGCGCAACGTGGCGAAGATCATTTGCAAAAAGACCAGGCAACTGCTGGGCGATTGCGGACGCGATGAGCGCGCGGCCCTGGCGCCGGCGGCCCGGTCGGCTATTCTATTAACCGGAAAATCGGACGCCACGTCGCAAATCGCCGGCGGTTCGGTCTCGCTGGTCGTGACGTCGCCGCCGTTCCTGGACGTTGTCAATTACGCCAACGACAACTGGCTGCGCTGCTGGTTTATCGGAGTCGATTCCTCATCCGTGGCGTTGACGGTTCCCAAGAAACTGGAAGATTGGCAGCGCGTCATGACCGCCGTCTTCCACGAGTTATTCCGCGTTCTTCGTCCCGGCGGACACGTTGCTTTCGAAGTGGGCGAAGTGCGGGGCGGCAAAATCAAACTGGAAGAAGCCGTTATTCCCTGCGGCGCCAAAGCCGGTTTGGAGCCGGTCCTGGTTTTGATCAACGATCAGAAGTTCACCAAAACCGCCAATTGTTGGGGCGTGGACAACAACGACAAAGGCACCAACACCAACCGCGTCGTGGTCTTCCGCAAATCCTGACTTGCCTTCTCTTAATCTTAAATCTAATCAAATCCCTATGATCAAAAACAGCCTCATTCTAGGCCTGCTTTCTTGCATGATTTGCCTTCCCGCCGCGCGCGCCGCGGACCCGGTGTATCCCGTCAAAGTGAGCGGGAGCGGACACTATTTCACGGATCAGAATGGCGAACCTTTCTTCTGGCTGGGCACAACCCAGTGGCAACTTTGCCGGGATAACACCCTGCCGGAGGCCAGAACGATTATCGAAAAGTCCCGGGAAAAAGGCTTCACCGTTGCGCAGGTCATGCTCACGGGCGTTGGCGACGGCACCACCACCAATGCCTATGGTCAAAAGCCTTGGATCGATAACAACCCGCTCACTCCCAACGAAGCTTATTTCACCAACGTGGACGCCGTCCTCGCCATGGCCCGCGAGCACGGCCTGGTCATCTCCATGACCATGTACCATCAAACAGGCCGCAAGTTTCTCACCGTCAACAATTCCCGTGCCTGGGCAAAATGGCTCGCTCGGCGCTATAAAAACACCCCCAACATTATCTGGTGCCTGGTGCCTGAGGCCAGGCAGGAGTTTGAGCCCGTGTCGCGGGAATTGGCCGCGGGCCTGCACGAGGGCGACGGCGGTTGCCATCTGGTGACAGTGGAGCCGGATCCGTCTCCCTTTTCCTCCAGTTTCCTTCACGCGGAAAAATGGCTGGATTTCAATTGCATCCAGACTTGGAAATCGGTCGAACTCATCTATCCGATGGTAACAAAGGACTATGCTCTCCAACCTGCCAAGCCCGTGGTGATGGCGGAAGGCGCCTACGAACACGGTTCCGAATACAAGTTTGACGTCACCCCGCTATGGGTTCGCCGCCAGGCTTATTACTCCTACCTGACTGGTGGCCATCACACTTACGGGCACAATGACAGTTGGCGGATGCTGCCCACTTGGCGGCAGGCCCTGGACGCTCCCGCCGCCGCGCAAATGGGCATCCTCAAGCGCATCTTCCTGGCCCGAAAGGAATGGTGGAATCTGGTCCCTGACCAAAGTGTTTTGGCCACCGGCGGCCTCACCAACGGCCAGGTCTTGAATCTGGCCGCTCGCCAGGCAGGCGGACAATGGCTCATGGTCTATCTCGCCGGCAAAGCCTCTTTCTCCGTCAATATGAACAATATCACCGCCGGCAAAACGGCGGACGCCTCCTGGATTGATCCCAGGACTGGCGAGTCCATGCCGATTGGTCATTTTTCCGCGGTCGGCGAGCAATCCTTTTCCACTCCCGCCGGCTGGGAGGATGCGTTGCTGATCGTGGAGGCAACACCTCACTGAGGGACTCCGTCAAGGCGCGGTGACGCTCGGTTTCCAGCCGCTGAATACGTGAATCGCCACGTCCTCATTGGGATTGACGCGGTCAGCGGTCAATTTGGGCAGGGCGCTGGCCTTCAATGCATGAAGGGCGATGGCGCTGCCTGCCTGCATTCTCCAAACATACAAGTAAGGGTCTTCCACCCAGCCCTTGGGACCGTTTGGCGCAGGTTTGATTTCCGGCGGCGCCGTGGGTGCCACTTTCAACTCGCCTACCACCCATACGCGGTGTCCGGTTTGGAGCGTCTTTAGCATCTGCTCAATCAGCGGCTCCATCGGATGCTCTTCCTGCATCCGGACCTTGATTTCATCAAAACGGTGCAGATCGGGATCGGCGATAGGCGGCAGGGTCGTCCACGGGGTGGAGCCGTGGTAATACCGGAAAAAAGTCACGCCATACCACCACGGATCAACCACAATGTAATCTTCCGGCGCTGCCTGCGTCATCAGCCGGGCGGCCACCAGATCCAGATTGGTTTGGCGGCATTTCGCCTCCGGCAGTGCTGACCACGCAGGCCGCAACCGACATGCACAGGGCAAACGTCGCGGTCGCTGGCGTCATCCACCAACGCCAGTCAGCCAGTATGGCGTCAAGGCAAGTGACCACAAACGTGAGCAACGGTAAAAAATACCAGCGCCCCGTGTGCAATTGCGCTGACTCCAGAAAAGCAACAAAACCCGCGAAACCGGTGATCAATGCCACGGCACTAAATAGAACCAGACCACGCTCAGGCGTGGAACCTGCATTCCTGACCGCCAAACCCGCGACGCACAACGCCAGCACACCCAAGCCAACCCACAACCACGCCACTTGCGGGAACGGCACTCCGATAAGTTGTAAGAGATAGTCCCAACTCGCAGCCAAACTGAACCCAGTCTTGTGTATTGCCCACGACGTTTGACTGCTGCGAATCGGCGCCACGTATGGAATCAATGACACAGCCGCGATCAGTCCGATGCCTGCTATCCGCAACGTGTCGCGCCAGCGGCCTTCCATGACGCAGATGACAAACGCGCCGCAACATCCGGCGAAGACAAAGACCGCGTTTTGGTAAAGACACTGGACGCTGAAGACAGCGACCAGTGCCGCCCAAAGCAGATTGCCAAGGCCGGGTTTCTTGGCAGCCCGCCACATCAGGGCCAGGCCCAAAACATTGAGCGCGCTGCCCAAGCCGTAGGCGCGTAGCGAATCCCCGAATCGAACCACCAGCACGTTGACAGCCACCAGCCCAAGCGCCAAAAATGGCGTTCCGCGCCGCATGATGCGGCCGGCCGCAAAAAGAGAAACCAGCAGGAACAGACCCCAACTCAATCCCAGCATCCGCACCCCAAAATCACTGTCTCCCCATCCCAATTGGGACCAGAAGCGAACCAACACCGGGACCAGCATGGGACAATGATCGAGGAACAACATCTTCCAAACCTCGCGCCAGGAGGGCAGGGTCGCCATCCTGACCAAGCCGGCCTCGTCCCGCCACAGGCCGCCGGCGTGCGTCAAAAAAACGGCATGCAAAACAATCGCCGCCGCGCAGATGACGATCGCCGAAAACCACTCATAGCTCCGCCACCCGTCTTTGCGCGCCAGTCCCAAAGCATCAATTCTGGCATCGTGACGCTTTTCATCTTTTATTCCATCTCCACGCTCCGGCTGCATCAACTTTCAAATTTCTACAGCTTCCGCCTCCATTGCAAGTGTTCTCTATGGACGGCAAGGCCGCCCCGCCGGGTAATTTTTTTGCGTTATTTGTTATTGCATTCCATGTTGCAGGCAGTACCTTAGCCGACTCGTGAATAGTGAATACGTAAAGCAAGCCCTCGCCAAGGTGGGCAACGCCAATGTCTTGGTCAACCTCGTCTCGCGCCGAGTCCGGCAATTGACTTCCGGTGGCGGCAACAGCCGTCCCTTGGTCGATCAAGCGGGCAACCTTGGCGCCGCGGACATCGCGCTGCTTGAAATCATCGAGGAGAAAATGGGCTTCCATGCCACCCCCACCGGCGAAGAAGAAGCCCAGCCTGCCGGCAAAAAACGGCGCGGCCGTTAAGGGCCGTTGTTGGCCGCCGCTGGCCGGGGAGGTTTAACGGGCGATTTTTGTTTTATGTCCGAAATCCAGCACAACTCCAAGGCCCGGCACGATTACGAGATTCTGGATACTTTCGAGGCTGGCATTGTCCTGCATGGCTCGGAAGTCAAAACCCTTCGCTCCGGCAAAGCCCAAATCAGCGACGCCTTCGCCCGGGTCGAAAAAGACGAAGTCTGGCTTTACAACGCCCACATCGACGAATACGCCCAAGCCAACCGTTTCGGCCACGCGCCCAAGGCTCCCCGCAAGTTGTTGCTGCACAAGTCGGAGATTCACAAGCTCTTCGGCCTGGCCGCAGTCAAGGGCAACGCCCTCATCCCGCTTTCTCTTTACTGGAAAAACGGCAAAGTCAAAGTCTCCCTCGCCGTTTGCAAAGGCAAGGTCGAGTACGACAGACGGCAGGACATCAGAAAGCGCGAAGCGGAGCGCGAATTAAAACGCGCCACCATGCGGCATTTGAAAAGGAAATAACGCGCCCTAGGAAGCAGCCGGCGTTGCGGCCGGTTGGTCCTTGCTCCAGCTCCGCTTGGGCGCCTTGACCACCAAGCCCTGCTTGAGGGCCTTGGCCGTGACCCTAATGTAACGGACTTCCCCGTCCACCAGTGCCTTGACCCGTTGGAGGTTGGGCTGGAAGCGCCGTTTGGTGATGGCGGTGATATGGGTGCCGATGCCGCCCTTTTTCTTGGCCTTGCCACTGCGCCAGATATGGCTGCCCTTGCGGGAGCCGACGCCGGTCAATTCACATATTCGAGACATAATCTTTAATTTAAGGGCCAGAAGGTAACTCATTTCCTCCCGGATTCAAGGACAATTTGCGACTCATTCTTCATCAAATGAGCGCATTGTGAGTTTTTTGGCTTTCTTGCCTCCAAATTGACTTTAGACTTCCCGGACATGTTGCGCGCGAATCTTTCTTTAAAGGGCGGTTTCCGACCGCTGATGCTGGCCGGTCTTTGGCTTTCGATCTGGCCGGCAGTTGCCGCGCCGCCCGCCATTGCCCCGCTCAACACCAATCGCTGGTCCACCAATTGGACTGCTCTCTTTGACGGAAAGACTTTGACCAATTGGGCCGTGACCGATTTCGCCGGCCATGGTCCCGTCACGGTGCAGGCGGGGCAGATTAAGATCGCGCTGGGCGATGATCTCAGCGGCATCACCTGGACCAACGGCTCCCTGCCCAAAACCGATTACGAAATCTCCCTCGACGCCATGAAAGTGGCGGGCCACGATTTCTTTTGCGCGCTGACTTTCCCCGTGGCCGATTCCTCGTGCAGCCTGATCGTGGGCGGCTGGGGCGGCACCGTGGTTGGACTATCCAGCCTGGACGAACAGGACGCGTCGGAAAATGAAACGACCTGTTCTTTGTCCTTTGAGACGGGGCAATGGTACCATGTCGTGGTGCGCGTGACGCCCAAGAAGATCGAGGCCTGGCTGGACAAGGAAAAAGTGGTCAATGTTTCCATCGAAGGACGCAGAGTGGGGTTGCGGGCCGGCCCGATTTACCTGTCGGCGCCATTGGGCGTGGCGACCTACGCGACGACGGCGGAGTTGAAGGATTTCAAATTGCGGCTGCTTGAACACTGACCCCCGCCACAACCCCGCCGCTTCCTGCATTCATCCGCTCGTTTCCGTGGTTGAACGGCTGGAGCCGGAGCGGATGTTTCCACGCCCCCAGCCGTTGGAGATCGAGTTGGGCAGTGGCGATGGTTCATTTTTGGCGCAATATGCCGGGCGTCATCCCGAGCGCAATTTCATCGGTGTGGAACGGTTGCTGGGGCGCTTGCGGAAACTGGACCGGAAGGCCGCGCGGCTGGGATTGGGAAATGTGCGAGGCGTGCGCATTGAGGCCGCCTATTTTTTGGAGCACCTGCTTCCGCCCGCGTCCGCCGAAGCGGTGCATGTTTATTTTCCGGATCCGTGGCCCAAGCGCCGGCATCACAAACACCGCCTTATCAACGAACGCTTCTGCCTCATGGCCTGCCAGGCCCTGACTGATGGAGGCGTGATCTATGTGCGCACCGATGACACCGATTATTTCGCGCGGATGAACAAGGTCTTCGGGGCTTGCGCCTTTTTCGCGCCAGCACCGACCCCGCAGGAATTGGCGGAAACGTTGACCGATTTCGAGCGCGGCTTTTTACAAAAAGGCGTCCAGACTCTGCGCGCGGCCTTCTGCAAGATCAAACATCAATGACCGGGCCGCCGTCGTCGTCCGGCGGGGGGCGCGAGGGCGGTTTGCCGGAGTGGAACTCCAGGCGGGAGGAGCCGCTTTTGGTCAGGGAATTGAGCACCAGCGAGGTGATGCTGATGATGAGGGAACCCAACAATGCCGGGACGAAGCCGTCCACGTGAAAGCCTTTCAGCACCGAGCCGACGGACCAAAGCAGGAGGGCGTTGATGACCAGCATAAACAGCCCCAAGGTCAAAATGACCAGCGGAAGGGACAACAACACCATCACGGGCTTGATGAAGGCATTGAGCAGGCCGAGCGCCAGCGCCGCCAGGAATAGGCCCGAGGTGGTGGAGCTAATGCCTGGCACGATGCTTGCCGCCAGCCAGACCGAGACGGTGGTGATCAGCCAGCGTTTGAGAAATGACAGCATATTTTGGGGTCTCTCCGTTGTGCGCAAAAGTCGTCCCGACTTGCGGAACCAACTTCAACATTCCGCATCCACCACGCAAACACAAGGCTTTTTCCGCCAAGCGGGCGAAACTACGGTTTGACTTGGTGCGACTGGGTTGGACTGGGCTTTAAGCCACAGATTAACACAGATTAACACAGATTGGACTGGCCGGGGCCGACTTGACGGTGCGACTGGGTTGGACTGGGTTGACTGGTGCGACTGGCTTGACATCCGCTCGTTTTCGTTTTCATAATTGCCTTCCAGTCAAACGAACTAGCACAACCCCGTGGCGGGGCACCTCGGTTGCATAAGCGCCGCGGAACATGCCGAGGTCTTTTTGACGCCATAAATCGCGGACTTTCTGCCGGCCGGCCAAGCCAAGTTCGATCCACGAAATCGACAAGTTTTGCGGCCTGGAATCAAGGTTGAATATGCCAAGGGCCTTGGAGCCGTCCTGCAAGTCCTTGAGGAGAATGAACTGGGTGGGCGTCTGTTTGATGATCCGGGCTTGGTGGCCCAGTTCGTCCTGATTCACCGCGATGACTTCGGAATTGCAGAGTACATTCAAGGTGAAGGGATCAAGCTTGGCCATGTCGCCGCTGAAAATGAGGGGCGAGGCCATCAGACTCCAAAGAGACATGTAAGTGTATTGCTCGTTGGGGGTAAGGGAAGTGGGCACGCCTTCGGTGAAGCCGCGCGTGTCGCCTACCCAGCCAATGAGGATGTAGTCGGGGTCGTTCCAGCCGCCGGGTTTGGCGTAAGCCCAATGCTGGGCGTTGCTGAAGGCGATGCCGTAAAAGGCCGGCAATAGCGGCTCCGGCGCCCGCCGAGATCCCTGGTCGTGCGCCAGCAATTGCCAACCTGCGCCCCCCATTTCCAGACGTCGTCCTTGCCGTACTGGCAGAGATTGAAAACCACGTCGCGGTTGAGCTTTTGCAACTCAGGCCACATGAGACGATAAGGATCCTGGTATCGGTTGGCATTGCTGCCTGGGTCCGACCGGTAGCTGCACAAGTCATATTTGAGGAAATCAAAACCCCATGCGGCGAACTCCCGCGCATCGGCGGCCTCGTGTTGGTAAGAGCCGGCATAACCGCCGCAAGTCCACGGTCCCGGCGAAGTGTAGAGTCCGGCTTTGAGTCCCTTGCCGTGGATGTAAGCGGCCAGGCCCGCCATGTCGGGAAATTTTGCGTTGGGCAGCACCGCGCCGTCGGCGTTGCGATAGGGCGGGTCGCCGCGCTTCTTCATCCAGCAATCGTCAATGTTGACGTATTGGTAGCCATAATTGGCCATACCGGTGTTGATCATCTGGTCGGCGGCCTGGCGCATCAGAACGTCGCTGACCCGGTCGTAGTGGATGTACCAACTGTTCCAGCCCATGGGCGGCGTGAGCGCCAGTGTGTTGCCGATGACAATCCGGAATTTGTGTTTGTCCTGTCCATGGGAATTCTTAGCCGTCAGTGTCGCGTTCCAGATCCCCGCCTTGGCGACTTGACCCGTAATGATGCCGCTGGCCGCATCCAGCGTCAGACCGGGCGGCAAATGCGCGGCTCCAAACGTGACGGGCGCCGCGCCGGTGGCTGGAATGCGGTACAAGAACGGCGAACGCGGGTGTCCGCCATAGACATTCGGGCAGTTGAGGCGCGGCGCGGCAGGGGCGGGAGGAGTTAGAATGACCGCCTCTTCCAGAGTTGGCGGGAGAGGGGCGGCCTGGGTTGCAATCAGAATGGTGAACATTGCTGCGGCGATGGCGCGGGGGAGACCACGTTTGCTCATGTTTGAACGCATTGTCATGCGCGGATCATGGCACAATTGGCAAAAAGCGAAAGTCCCTTGATGGACGATTTGTTCCACGTCCTGGCCTCCGATCTCGTGCCCGATCGTCCCGGCCGTCGCGAGCCGCGGGCGGTCAAACGGCGACCCAAGCCCTACCCGCGGCTAATGAACCATTGGCACAAGTGGATGGAGAATCCCCATCAAAATCGTTATCGTCTTGATACCACCGCCAAATGAAAATACCCCGAATTATCGACGCCTTAACTAACTGCCATTCGGGACCCCGTTGCCGTTGTAATTGAAGCCTATTCGAGCGGAGACAAGTAGCCTCGTAGGATGATATATCCTGACCCTCCCGCTCGGTTCTCCATCCAGCAACCGGGCATGATGGGTAAAGGAGTCGAAAAGTGAATATCATTCGCGGAGCCTTCCCCGATATGGAAGGCCTTGGGGTCGGTCCTAGAATTATGACAGTTCTCATTTTGCATACCATCTCACGTGCCTAATTGCAGCAGCATTTCTTTCAATTTCTCCAAGTGCTGGCTCAGGTGGTCGTCGTGTGAGATGAAGAAGGATTCAACCCTTTCCGGGTAGGGGCAGATAACGGGCCTGACCTGGGGTAGCCCCTCTGGGAATCTGGGAATCGGGCCAATTCCAGGCTGAATGAATTTCTCCCGTTGGGAGAATGAAAGATGAATCTGGGAAAGACAATAAATGGGCGGCGCGGCAGCGCCGCCCTACCGGGAAATTGACCGATACTCTTAACGGTTACGGCAAGACGGCGAGGCGGTAAAAGCGGTTGGTCAACGTCGCTGCGCCGGGGTCGGTGATTTGAATGGTGGCGCCCGTGCCGAGGATTTGGTCGGCCAGGAACGCCCAACTGCCGGCGGCCAGATTGTCGCTGAATTCAACGCGATAGACGATGCCCTGAACGCTGGAAAAACCCACGGTGATGTCGGTGTGGTTATCGGAGAGGCTGCCCAACATCAGCCTGGTGGCGGCGTTGGTGGGATTGGCGCCGGTCAGGAATGCTTGCTGGTTGTCGTAGCCGTCGTGCAGGGGGGCGCAGGTGGCGCAGTTGGTTGAGTTGGTCGTGGTCCCGGCGCCGCCGAAATACTGTTTGCGCCAGGCGTCAGTGATGCCATCGCCGACGCTGTCGATGCCGGTCACGGCCACGCCCGCGGACAAGGAGGAAGTGTTGCCGGAAGGATCGGTGGCGGTGGCGGTGATGGTCTGCCCAATGGGAACGGCCGAGGCCACGCTGTTGGTGAAAGTGACGGTTCCGCCCGCGCCGGTGGTGGCGCTGGCGGATCCGAGATAGGTGCTGGCTTGCGCTTGATTGGCGGGCGGCGGGCTGGCGTAGTAATCAAGTTGATACGTGGCGCCGGGCAGGCTGGTAAGCGTGCCGATGATGGTGGTGTTGAGGGCCACCACGGCGGAAGCCAGCGAAGGGGCGGATTCAGAGGCGGACTGATTCGCGCTCAGGATGAGGTCGATGCCGCCGCCATTGTTGCCAAAAACCGAATTGCCACGGAGCACGTTATTGGTGGTGTTCACGTAGTAAAGCTCGAGGCCGCCGCCCAGATTGCCGGCAATAAGATTGGCTGCGCCCAGCGTCGTGCCGCCGATTACATTCGACACGGCGCTGCTGAACATGCCCACGCCGGCCTGAAAATTCGGGACCGCGCCACTGTTGGCGACGTTTAAACCGATGGTGTTGCCCTGCACGACGTTGGCGATGGCGCTGTTGTCAATTAACACGCCGTTGAGGGTATTGCCGGAAATGAAATTGCGCCCGCCGAGGCCGCCGACCATGTTCCCTTGCGCGCCGGAAAATAATTCCACCCCGGAAAAGGCGTTCGGCATGGCCACGGCGCCGCTGGCATCCAGCCCGATCCAGTTGCCTTGGACAAAATTGCCGGACGTGCCGAAACCATCAAAGGCCACGCCTCGCTGCCCATTGCCGGAAATGATATTGCCCGCTCCGGGCACCGCGCCGCCGATGACATTTCCCTGCGCGCCGGTGAATATTTCCACCCCGGAATTGGCGTTTGAGATGGCTTCGGCGCCGCTGGCATCCAGCCCGATCCAGTTGCCTTGCACAAAATTGCCACTCGTGCCGGATTCATCAATCAAGACGCCTCGATCCCCGTTGCCGGAAATGATATTGCCCGCTCCGCTGGCCGCGCCGCCAATGACATTGGCCTGCGCGCCGGAGAAAATCTCCACGCCTTCGCCGGCATTCGGGACCGCCGCCTCGCCGCTCGCCGCCAACCCGATCAAGTTGCCTTGCACGTGATTGCTGGCGGTGCCGGAATCTTGAAACGAAACGCCCTGAATGCCATTGCCGGAGATGACGTTGCCGGCCCCGGGGGGAGTGCCGCCAATGGAGTTTGCCTGCGCGCCGCCAAACAAGTTCACGCCCGCCCAGACGTTGGGAATGGCGGCGGCGCCGGAAGGATTCAAGCCAATATAGTTGCCTTCCACCGTGTTGGCGGTGGCGCTGATGGCGACGCCCTGCCTGGGCATTGCCGGAGATGATGTTCCTCGCGCCGGGCACCGTGCCGCCGACGATATTAAACTTGACTGGAGCATAGAGGCCCACGCCCGCTTCCAGATTCGGGATGGCGGCGGCGCCTGCGGCGTTGAGGCCGATCCAGTTTCCCTGAACAAGGTTGCCAGTGGTGCCGGCATTCTGCAGCGACACGCCTTGAAACTCATTGCCGGAAATGATGTTGCCCGCGCCGGAGGCAGCGCCGCCCACGAGATTTCCCTGTGCGCCGTTAGCAATGTTGACGCCGACCGAGTTGGGCATGGCGGCGTTGCCGGCGGGATTCAAGCCGATGTAGTTGCCTTCGACCACGTTGCCGGTGGTGTTGGTGTCGGAAATCAGCACGCCTTGAAGGTCGTTGCCGGAAATGATATTGCGCGCGGCAGCGGACGTTCCGCCGATGAAATTGCCTTGCGCGCCATTGTAAATCTCGATTCCCTCCAAAGTATTGGGCAAGGCGGCCGTGCCCGCGGCGTTGAGGCCGATGTAGTTGCCTTCAACAACGTTATTGCTCGTGCCCGCGTCGCGAATCACCAGCCCTTGCAGGCCGCTGCCGGAAATCAGGTTGCGCGCGGCGGCGTTGGCGCCGCCGATGGTGTTGCCATGCGCGCCGGCGGAAATGGTCACCGGCAGCCCGTTGCTGACCGCGATGGATCCCGACGGATCCGTGGCAAGATAACAACCCGCGACCGTGTTGCCGGTCGTGTTGCTGCCCGTGATTAAAATGCTGGAGGCAACGAAACCATTGATGACCAGCGATTGCACGGTGCAATTGCTGCCGCCGACATTAGTCGCCCCGAGCTGCAATCCGTTCGCATAAGGGCCGGGCACAGGCACCAAGGCTCCATTGATTAGAATGCAGGGGCCTTTGGGATTCAAAGTGGAATTAGTCGGCTCGCTGGCGCCGTCCAGGAAAGTGGCATTGACCGGCCAGGGAAGCTGATCGGTGGGCTGGATGGTGAAAACGCCGTTACTGTAGCCCGGGTCATTGGTGGGTATATTGAAGGTGACGTGCGTTCCGGCATGGTCATAAGCATAATACAATGCCGCGCGCAAGCTGCCGGGGCCGCTGTCGCGGGTGTTGGTGACCACGGAACTTACGCCCGGACCCGCGCCGTAAACGGCCGCCACGCCCGCGCGGTCGCCATCGCTCAGAACCACGGGGCCAGGCTGACCCATGAGGTTGATGTAATTGGTATAGGCCGGGAGGGTGATGATGGTATCCAACGTGGCGGGGTTCGATGAGAGATAATTGCGCGAGTAATGCATCACGGACAGAAAATCATACGCCCCCTGGTTGATCGAGTTGGTGAGGAGGACGAAGTTGGCAAGCCCGTTGGAGGCAATATTATTGGTGAGAATGGAGACAAAGGAATCACGGTCCGAGCGTTGGTGTTCATGCACCAAACCCAGGGTATGACCGATCTCATGGCAGAGCGTGCCGCGGTTCCAGGCATTTGAGGCGACGGAAAGAAATTGCTGCCCGCCGACCATCCCGACGGCCGATTGACCGCCTTCCAAACCGCCCAAGACCTGCACGGTCACGTAGTTGGCCTGGGAGGTGCGGGGGATGAAATGGAGATTGGCGAACGTGGCCCATTCGGCGGCGGCATCAAGAAAGGCTGCCTGAAGATTCGCCGGCACGGCGTTGGTGCCGGAACTCGAAAACGTATAATAGACATTCCCGCCAGTCCACGTGGGCACGCCTCCAGCAAAGGCGAGCAGCGGCGAAGGCCCGCCCGCCAGTTGGTCTCGCCACGCGGTCAGGTTGGCCACCAGGATCTCCATGTCGCCGACCTGGACGAGCGATTGGCCGGGTTTGACTCCCGCCAGAATCTGATCCAGAACGGCGACGTTCCAGTCCTCGCTTTGAGGCTGCGCATGGAGCGGCGTTGGAGTTACAATAAGGGTGAACGAAGCAAAGCATCCGAGGGCGCAAAATAACACGGTCTTCATAAACGGCTAATGTGCGATCAAGACAACGACAACACATTTATACACGTTCACTCCTCATTAAGCAAGCAAATCTTGCACATCACCGCTGCTAAAAGTCATTTCCGAGGTTGACTTCCAACTCCCGCCCGCATTACCAATGGAACCAATATGACAATGAACTCGCTAACTTTATTTCACACCACCCTCACCCTGGCAGCGCTGGTCGGCGCCGTCACCCTGGCTTGGATACCCGCGCCCGCGTTCGCGGCGGACTCCGGAAAGCCGCAATATTACGAACTGCGGGTTTACAGCACCAAGTCGGAGCAGCAACAAAAGTCGGTCAGTGATTACTGGCAAAACGCGGCGGTCCCCGCTTACAACCGCATGGGCATTCAGCCCGTCGGCGTTTTTACCGAGTTGCAAGACTCCCCCACCAACAGAATTTATGTCCTCATCCCCTTCAATACACCGGAGATTTTCGCCGGCATCCCGGCCCGGCTCGCTGCCGACGCCGCCTACCAGGCGGCCGCCGCCGAATACCTGGCCCGGCCCAAATCCAACCCGGCTTATGAGCGGATCGAGAGTTCCATCAACGTGGCTTTTGACAGCATGAAAAAGCTGGCCGCGCCTCCGTCGGCGGCGGAGAAGAAGCCGTGGATTTTCGAGTTGCGCACCTACCAAAGCCCCAGCGAAGGCAAAGGCATCAACAAGGTCGAGATGTTCAACAGCGGCGAGTCTGCCCTGATGCGGGAGGTCGGTCTGTGCCCGGTATTCTTCTCCCAGGCCGTGGTCGGACCGGAGATGCCCAACCTCGTTTACATGGTGTCGGGCGAAAACATGGCCGAGCACACCAAACATTGGCAGGCCTTCCGGGACGCGCCTCTGTGGAAAAAGTTAAGCACCGACCCGCAATACAAAGACAACGTTTCCCATATCAGCAGCATCTTTCTCAAGCGCACGCCCGCCTCGCAGCTTTGACCCTCATATTTGTCAATTATGAGGATAGCAGCGGGACGGAATGTTCCACGGACGGCTGTTGCTGGCTGAGACAGTGCAGCGTGCCAAAACCCAGCACCAAATCCACGGCGTGAATTCCCACCACCGGACGGTCGCGGAACAATTCACCGAGAATGCCCAGGGCGATACGGTCGTTGGGATCGTTGAAGGTGGGGACGATGACCGCCGCGTTGCTGATATAAAAATTGGCGTAGCTGGCGGGCAAACGATAGCCGTCGTAAAAAATCGGCGCGGGCATCGGCAGCGGCGCCACGTCAATCTTTGAGCCGTCTTCCAGGCGCAGGCCCTCCAGGCGTTCCCGGTTCTCGGCCAGCGGCTTGTAATTGATGTCCTTGGGGTTGCTCTCCTGCGCCAGCACCACCGTGGATGGGTTGACGAACCGGCAGATGTCATCCACGTGGCCGTGGGTATCGTCGCCGACCACCCCGCCTCCGAGCCAGAGCACGTTCGTGGCGCCGAGATAGCGCCGGAACACCAGATCAATTTCCTTCCGGCCCAGCCCAGGATTGCGCACCTGGGTTTTTTGATCCAGCAGGCATTCCTCGGTCGTCAATAACGTGCCGCGGCCATTGACGTCGATGGCGCCGCCTTCAATGATGAAATCACGGCCCTGGTATTCGGCGTTGAAGAGACGCTTGCCCAGGCGCTTGGCGGCGACTTCCGGCACTTTGCGGTCTTTTTGCCAATCGGGGTATTTGGCCCAGGCGTTGAAATGAAAATGCACAAAGGCCGTTTCCGGGTTCTTGCCGCCGCGCCGAACGCAGATTGGCCCGCTGTCGCGGGTCCAGCCGCGGTTGGTCGGGTGGATGATGAACTCGACGCGCGCCACATCGGCGTGGGCCTGGGCCAGGGTGCGGCGGGCGGCGGTTTCGCCGGCCTTGGAATTGACGAAGAGCCGCACGATTTCGCCGGGGTTGATTTTGCGGACCATTTCGCCATAGACCCAGCGGATGGCGCTCACTTTGCGGGGCCAATCGGTGGGATTGTGCGGCCAGCCCAGCCAGGTGGCTTCATGCCGCTCCCACTCGGCTGGCATGGCGAAGCCGAGGGAGGCCGGTGTGCGCGGAGGGACGGATTTTTTCGCAGTCATCGCGCCAGCATACAAATGCAACTAAAGGGTTGGCAAGCGGCGAAGGCGGCATATACTTTCCGCCCTGTTGGAAAACTGATTGAGTTAAAATTTATGAGCACAAAGAGAACAAGCCGTCACCGCGAAGATTTAACCGAGGCGCCCGATTGGCTGCTGAAAAAGAAATGCCCGCAACGGGAAAAATACCTGTCCGGCAAACGCATCATGCCCAAAGGCATCACCGGCAAGGAAAAGTTCGCCGACCTGATGGATGAGTGCTTCCTGGCTTACAATTCGGCCCGCTTGCGCGAGGTCTGCCAATTGTACACCACGCGGATGCTCGAACCCGATGTCACCCTCGGCATGAGCTTGTCCGGGGCGCTGACCCCGGCCGGCTTGGGCTGTTCGTCCATTGTCCCGCTGATCAAGGCCGGTTTCGTGGACTGGATCGTCAGCACCGGGGCCATTCTTTACCACGATCTGCACTTCGCCCTGAATCTGCCCGTCCATGTCGGCAGCCATCTCTTTAACGACACCGATTTGCGCAGCAACGACATCGTGCGCGTGTACGACATTCTCATCGGCTACAGCGATTGTCTCATGGCCACGGACGAAATCTTGCGCGAGATTCTGATCCAGCCCGAATTCCAGAAGGAAATGGGCACCGCCGAATTGCATTACCTGATTGGCCGCTACGCCGCCGAATGGGAGCGCAAGGCGGGCCTCAAGGATGTCTCCGTGCTGGCGGCGGCCTATCGCGCCGGCGTCCCCTGCTACACTTCTTCGCCCGGCGACTCGACCATCGGCATGAACGTGGCCGGAGTGGAGTTGCGCGGCAACAAGCTGCGCATGAACCCGTCCATCGACGTCAATGAAACCACCGCCATTGTCCTGGGCGCCAAACGTTCCGGCGGCAAGAGCGGCGTGATGCTCATGGGCGGCGGCAGTCCCAAGAACTTCATGCTCCAGACCGAACCTCAGATTCAGGAAGTGCTGCGCATGAGGGAATACGGCCAGGATTATTTCTTCCAGATCACCGACGCCCGCCCGGACACCGGCGGCCTTTCCGGGGCCACGCCCAGCGAGGCCGTCAGTTGGGGCAAGGTGGACCCGGATCGTTTGCCCGATGCCGTGGTCTGCTACACCGACACCAGCATCGCCCTGCCCATGCTGACCCATTACGCCCTGTCCCGCCACGCCAAGCGCCCGCTCAAGCGCCTCTATGACAAGCGAGACCAATTGGTCAAGGCCTTGACCAAGGAATATTTCGCCCACAACAAGGTAAAAATGATTGACGGGTCCGACCCGACTTTCTAGGCGAATGACCAGGAAGCAATTACAGGAAATCGCCCGCAAAGAGGGCACGCCGGTGGTGGTCATCGACCACGACGCCGTGCGCGCCAACTACCGGGCTTTCCACCAGCACCTGCCTCGCGTCCAGGCCTACTACGCCGTCAAGGCCAACCCCGAGCCGGCCATCGTCCGCAGCCTCTACAAAATCGGCGCCAGCTTCGATGTGGCGTCGCTGGCGGAATTCAGGCTGGTCTATGAGAACATCAAGGGCCTGCCCGCCAGGCAGCAGCAGGATTTCATCTGGGACAAAATCATTTACGCCAATCCCACCAAGCCGCGCGAAACCCTGGAGGCCCTTGATCAATACAAGCCGCTGGTCACTTTCGACAACCTCAACGAGCTGAAGAAAATCAAGCGCTTCGCCCCGCACGCCGGCGTCGTGTTGCGCGTGCGCGTGCCCAACACCGGCTCCGTCGTCGAACTCTCCTCCAAATTCGGGGCCGACCCCAGCGAGTCCGTGGCCCTGATCCAGGCGGCCTTCGATCTCGGTTTGGTGGTGGAGGGATTGAGCTTTCATGTTGGCAGCCAGTGCATGAATTTCGAGAACTTCGTCCAGGCCCTCAACATCTCCGCCAGCGTGATGCAGGAATCCGAGGCCCGCGGCCACAAAATAAAGATACTTGACATCGGCGGCGGATTCCCCGCGCCCTATCATCGCGACGTGGAATCCATCGAGGTCCTGGCCCGCAAGATCAACGCCGAGATCGACCGCCTCTTTCCCAAGGACATGGAGATCATCGCCGAACCGGGCCGGTTCGTGGTCGCTTCCGCGGCCACCTCCATCGCCAAGGTCATCGGCAAAGCCCGCCGCGACGGCAAGACCTGCTACTACATTGACGACGGCGTTTACCACACCTTCTCCGGCATCATCTTCGATCATTGCCAGTATCACCTCAAAGCCTTCAAGCGCGGCCAGCCCGAAATCTGCGCCGTCTTCGGCCAGACCTGCGACGCTCTGGACACCATTTCACTCTCCGAGGATTTGCCGGATCTGCAATTGGACGACCTGGTTTATTGCGAGGCCATCGGGGCCTACAGCAACGCCTCCGCCACCTGGTTCAACGGCTTCGCCCCCGCCAAAGTGGTTCATGTCAACGAGTAGCAACTCGAAAAGGTAGCGCCAGACTCCGTCCAGCCTCAACGCGTCCGTTTCCGTCAGAAAGACGGTTGAAAATGGTTCCGGCTTCGCGTATAAAAGATCTATGTCAACATTGACGGAAATCGAAGGGGCTGCCGATGCCCTGTCGCCGGACCAACAAGAAAGCTTGTTGGACTGGCTTTCCGAGCGCGTGAGCAGACGGCGTCCCAACAACGTATCACCGCATAGCGTGCTCGACATTGCACCGGTGAGTCTTGGCGCGGTGATTCGTCCGTTGAGCGCCGATGACGACTTGTTAGACGAGATGCTGAAGGAACGCCTGTGATTCACGGCATGGATACCGGATTCCTGGTCGCCGTCGAAGTTGTAGAACACGTGAGTCATCAATCCGCGCGGGCGAAAATCGCCGCGATTGTTGCCGCCGGGGACGGTTTCGCGCTGACCCCGCATTTGCCATTTCCTCTCTTTGATCTCCTGAACCCTCGTGCAAAAACTTGTGGTGCCCAGCTAAAATCGCAAGACCGCCTTTCGAATTCATTGCTGGCTACGGTTCGATCCCAAGCAGCACCAGCGGCACAGCAGGAACGCCGCGGCCATTCCGAATGATGTTATAGAGTTCGCCCTCATAATAACCCGGTCCAGACGACATTTTCGACTGGAGCGACTTCATGGCCAGAATTTCAATGCCGACATCAATCTGGTCGCGAACGAAAAATGCGAGATGTTTTACGAATAGATCATAGGCAACGAACGCGTACTTCCCGAATTGCACTTCAATAGCCACACGGTCTCTCACAAAGTCTGTCTGATTGTAGCTGAAGATCGGGATTTCCCCGGCCGCTTCGATTTCCGTCTTCTGCTCATTTGCGGATTTGGCAAGCGTTTGCCGGATCAACCGCTCACTTTTGGTGACCCAGTAATTCACCCGGCTCTCAGACCAGCCCCGTTCGACAAGCAATCCGGAGAACGCGCGATTCATGTCAATCGGACTGTAAAGCAATTCGCCTGCCATGGTTTTCTCTTTGCTCACTTTGGTTTTGCAGGCGTTGCCGTCCACCGATTGAATAACCAACCGCACTTCGTTCCAAAGCTTCTTTTTGTGAACGAGCAAATACTCCAAGCCGTTCAAATGCGAGTAGGTTTGAACAATTTTCATTTGCGGGTGCGGTAAGGGGTCGTCTTTTCCAGGAGTGCCATTTGAGGCTCCGTCAGGTCCTCGGTCAACCAAGGTGCGGTCAATAGATTACGACCGGCGTCCTTTGGATCGAAAACCGGACGATTCATCGGCCTAACAGGAAGTTCATCGTTAGCAGCTAACCGGATTCGAGACTTTGCCAGATCAATGTACTTACGAACCGTTTCCGCGCCGATGCCGCGCCGTTCATGGCGCAATGCTGCAATGATGGATGTCCCCGTCCCGAGAAATGGATCCAATACCCAGTCACCTTCCCGCGAAAGCGCCAGCACCAAACGCTCGATCAGTTCCACCGGAAACTGGCACGGATGCCCCGTCTTTTCCACGTGATTGCTTTTCACGTTGGGAATTGTCCATACGTCTCCAGGGTTCTTGCCAAGTGGGTTGCACGAATATTGTCCCGCTTTCGGCCCTTTGAAATATTTTTTTCCGGGATATTTTTGTGGCACCCGGATTGCATCTAATTCAAAAACGTAATCATCTCCCTTGGTAAACCACAGGATTGTTTCGTACCGTTCGGAAAGACGCCGCGAGCAGTGAAGACCATGCTCGAAATGCCAGACAATGCGATTCCGCATTTTTAGGCCCAAATCGGCGAAAACAGGATAAAGAAGCGAATCAAGCGGAATGATCGCTCCGTCATCAACGTAGTTGCCAACCTGCCAACAGATGCTGCCACTATCGCTCAAAACGCGGACGCATTCGGCAATCACCTCCCGTTGTTGAGCAACATAATCATCCAGGTGAAGCCGGCTTTCGTATTCCTTTCCCAGATTGTACGGCGGCGACGTGACGACGAGCTGAATTGCACCACTTGGAACCTGCCCAAGCATTTCCCGGCAATCGCCTTCAAAAACGACCGCATGGGCGCTGGGCTTGAACCGCGGTGCAATGCTAAAGGCATTTGTCATTTTTCTGCGCCAAGCTTAATTCAACCGCCACGGGCCACGCAATCTTGGAGTTCGTTATTCGTAAAGGGCAGCTTAAGTGTGTCGGGAAAAGTCGGTAACGCGCGCATTTCGTTATGGCGCACTTATCCCTCAATGGTTAAAACTGTTCTGACAAAATGAATACTGAAGAACTTTATCAGCAGCGGCTGGCGCGTTACGTCACGGCCATGCGGAACGAGAAGCCTGACCGCGTGCCCATCCGCCCGTTCGTGGCTGAGTTCACCGCCAAATACGCCGGCTTCACCTGCCAGGAAGTGGCGCATGATTACAACAAGGCCTTCGACGCCGCCCTCAAGTGCGCCCGCGATTTCGATTGGGACGCCTCGGTGCCGAACATGGTCTATGTCTGGACCGGACTGGCCCAGGCCATCGGTTTGCGCTACTACGGCATCCCCGGCATCGGCATCCCGCACACCAGCGGCTTCAATTACGTCGAGCCGTCCGAGGACGAAGCTTTCATGAAGGAGGACGAGTATGACGCCCTGATAGACGACCCGACCGGTTTTCTTTACAATGTCTGGCTGCCCCGGGTTTCGGCCGAGATGGGCCGGGCCGGGGAAAAGGGAACGTATCGCAACAATATTTCACTTGTCAAAGGGGGCATGGCCATGCTGTCCTACTTTTACGCCTTCGGCCCGCAAATCGCCCGCATGCGCGCGGAGAGCGGCACCGTCTCGGCCATCGCGGGCATCTTCAAATCGCCTTTCGACATCATCGCCGACAAGTTGCGCGGATATATAGGTTTGACAATGGACATGGCCACGCAACCGGAGAAGGTGCTCAAGGCCTGCGAGGCGCTGATGCCGCACCTTTGCCACGTCGGCCTGACGACGGCCGATCCCAACAAGCAGGCGCCGATAGGGTTCTGGATGCATCGCGGCTGCGTGCCCTTGATCACGCCGGCCCAGTTCAAATCCCATTACTGGCCCACGCTCAAACCGATCATCCAGGAATTTTGGAAGCAGGGCCATCAAACATTGTTTTACGCCGAGGGCGACTGGAAGTACCATCTGGATGATTTCGCCCAACTGCCGGACCGCTCGATCGTCTATCACGCGGACCGGGGCGACATCTTTGAGATCCACCGCAAGCTTGGCCACAAGTTCTGCCTCAGCGGCGGCATTCCGAACGTGATGTTGAGTTACGGCAAACCGCAGGAGGTTCGCGACTATTGCCGCAAAGTCATCGAAGGCGTGGCCGGGGACGGCGGTTATATCATGGACGCCGGCGCCATCATGCAGAATGACACCAGCATCGAAAACGTTCGCGCCATGACGGAAGCGGTGCATGAGTTCGGCGGATATTCCAGCAGCTCCCGCGCTTTCTCCAGCCTGCCTCCGGCGCAAACGCCAGCCTCGCTGGCCGAGCGGCCGGCGCTTCCGGGAATGAGCGCGCAACCCTCCCCGCGCATTGGCACCGGCGTCTGTTTTCCGTGGGAGGAGAAAATGAAGGAATTGCCCGAGATCACAGGCGACCCGGCGCTGATACGCAGCGTTTGGGAGAACATTGACGGCATGGCCAACTCTTACATCTGGCAACTGTTGTTGAGCTTTTAACCTCTTAGCTTAAGGTTTTCCTCCCAGTTCCTGAGGCTTTCGAGTTCCTCGTCGCGGGCTTTTTGCTCGAAGTCAGCGGCAACCAAATCCGTCGCCGTGTCGTCCGGGATCCCGTTTTGCTTCATTTCCGAAATGAAGCTCAAACCATGGCGCTCGGCGAACTGGCCCAACTCCGGGGCCGATGCCGCCGAGAGCTCGTCAACGTTTTCGCCGTCCCATAAAACCAGCATGGCGTCCGGGATTTGCCGGGTCGTGGCCCAGCGCTTGAGCCAATCCTGCAGCCAGCCGGCGTGGGCCACGGGATAGCGCGGCACAAGAATGAGCAGGTGCGCGCCCGCCGCGTCCGCCAGCGCGGCGTCCGAGGTTAACGGCAGCAGGTCCAGCCGCCAAAGCTTGACGCTCCATTGCAAACCCGCCTCCGCCGCGTGGGAGGCGCGCTCCAGCGCCACTTTCGCCTTGGTCGCGCCCGCGAAATCATTGTAAATGATCACCGCGTTCATAGTCCTGTCAAACTCATTTTTATCCGTCTCTCCGTTCACGTTCATACGCATCTCTGTTTTTGCATATTACCACTTCTCAATCTCCGCGCCATCGGTTGCCCGGCTCAACGTCGCTAGGCCGCCGGCTGAACCGCCTCCGCGCCAGGCCCGTCCGACTCGCTCTTTATCCGCCCTTCCAGCACGGCGTGAATTCTGCGGACCAGTTCGTTTCCGCCCGCCTCTTTCATCAGATACCCGTTGGCGCCGGCTGCCCGCGCCCGCGCTCCATGCAACGCCTCCTCCCGCATCGAGAAGACCAAAATGGGCAATCGCGGATGCTGCCGGTGCAGTTCGCGGATGAAGCCGAGGTCTCGCGGCCGCATGATTTCAGCGACCACCACGTCCGGGCGCAATTGGCGGACGGCCATGTAGGCGTGGGGCATGTCGCCAGCCATGCCGCAGACTTCCAGGCCGGGGCTGAGGTTGATCCAGGCAGCGGCGGCCTGCCGCATAAAGGCGTGCCGGTCCACGAGAAGAACCCGCCCTGGCCGGCTCTCCACGTTCGCCTTGGAATTTTTTCTCATGTTAGTGTTCAGGTTAAAGCAGTCTCGAAAGCCTAACTGGCCGTCCATGGCCGCAACGACTGGATTGAACCTGTGCGCGGATCAATGGTGACCACGGCTGTTGGAGTTTACAATCGGGTGAAACGCTGAATCTTCCTCAGCCAGGCGCTGAGAGCACCAGGCAATGGCTGAGAAAGCGCGGAGCCAATGAAAAGGCAATAAGTGGGCGGCGCGGCAGCGCCGACCCTACCGGCGATGCCTATTGGCCGTGACGTGAATGGAATCGGTTTGGGGGTTTTGGGTAGGGCGGCGCTGCTGCGCCGCCCAAATCCTGCCTTCACCAATGAACCTGATGCACCCTGCCCCAGAACGGCCAATCTTCCGCCACTAAAACCAGTCCTTCCCGGACGGGGTTCTCCCGCGCGTATTGCCATTTCTCGGCGTAATTCTCATCGTCCCGCAGGCGATGGTGAAAACCGCCGGTTTGAAACCTGCCCGACTGCAGATGCGCTTTGGCAAAACGATCTTTCCAAAAAGCCATCCACCTCTCGATCGTGAATTTCAAGTCGCGCGACGCGCAGAATAAATGCAAATGGTCTGGCATCAGCACGTAATCGCTCACCAGCCAGGCGTTGGCCTGATCTTTCCAAATCTGATGCAGAGTCTGCTGCACGCCAGATTGTGCCAGCCACGGCGAGCGCTTCTCCGTGCAGACGGTCAGGAAAACCCAATTCGGCCGGCCCAGCATGGCATGGACCCCCTTGGCTGGCGCGCGTCTTCCTGGTTCAAGAAGTGGACCGTCGGACATCGGCCGGATTTGTAGTTGAACGCGGAGCCAATGAAAAGGCAATAAGTGGGCGGCGCGGCAGCGCCGACCCTACCGGCGATGCCTATTGGCCGTGACGTGAATGGAATCGGTTTGGAAGTTTTGGGTAGGGCGGCGCTGCTGCGCCGCCCAAATCCTGCCTTCACCAATGAACCTGATGCACCCTGCCCCAGAACGGCCAATCTTCCGCCACTAAAACCAGTCCTTCCCGAACGGGGTTCTCCCGCGCGTATTGCCATTTCTCGGCGTAATTCTCATCGTCCCGCAACCGATGGTGAAAACCGCCGGTTTGAAACCTGCCCTGATCTTTCCAAAGGCAATAAGTGGGCGGCGCGGCAGCGCCGACCCTACCGGATGGGTCAGCCTTGCAAAAGGCCGTCCGAATCTCTTTGCGCGTACTGCAGGGCGAAACGCAGCAACTGGGCCGCGTTCTTGAGCTTGAGCTTGCGCGACAGATTCATGCGGTGGGTTTCCACCGTCTTGATGCTGAGATGAAGCTGCTGGGCAATCTCGCGGTTGCTCATGGCTTCGCCGAACAATTGCAGGACCTCGAACTCGCGGTCGGTCAGGCTGGGCAGCGAGGCGCGCCCGGAGCGCGAGCATCGCCCCGAATATTCTTCCAGCAAATGCGTGGCCATCTCCGGGCTGAGGACGATGCGGCCCTGCAAGACTTCACCGATGGCCTGCACCACGCGGTCGCCCCCGGAGCGTTTCATGATGTAACCGCGCGCGCCGGCGCGCAGGGCGCGCCCGGCGTAAAGCGATTCCTCGTGCATGGAAAGCACCAGCACCGGCAAGCCGGGTTGGAGGCTGTGCAGGTCTTTGGTCAGCTCAAGGCCGTTGCTATTGGTAAGCGAGATGTCCGTCAGCACCAGATCGGGTTTGAGTTTCCCGGCCATCTCCAGCGCCTGGGCGGCGGACTCGGCCTGGCCGCAGACTTCCAGGCCGGGGGCGCGTTGAATCCATTGCGCCACGCCTTCGCGCATCAGCGGATGATCGTCCACCACCAGGATGCGTTTGCGTTTGGGTTTGGATTTCATCTCTTTTCTTTTCCGTCACTCCGCTCGGGCGCCGCCAGTGCCTGGCGCTGAACGGTGCAGAGGACTTCCGTGCCGCCCTCAGGATGCGGCCGGACCACCAGCGAGCCGTAGATGGCATCGGCGCGATACTGCATGATGTGCAAGCCCATGCCTTTGCAGGGCTTGCCTGTCAGACAGATGCCCGCGCCGTTGTCCCGGACTCCGAGAATGATATGTTGGGGCGAGGCCGAGAGGTGGATGCGGAGGCGCGTGGGTTTGCCGTGCTTGATGGCATTGTTGACGGCTTCCTGCGCGATGCGATAAAGGTGGCTGGCCGCGATTTGCCGGCGGATGAGCACCGGCCTCAGGCACTGGAATCGGCAATCCACCCGGTACAGCCCGCGCGTGCGTCTGGCCAGTTCGCGCAAGGCCAGCATCAAACCCTGTGGATCGGATTCGACGGGCATCAAGCCGCGGGCCAGGCCGCGGGCCAGTTTCAGGGCCTCCTTGAGGTATTTGTTCAATCGGGCCACTTCCTTAACGTGGGGTGAACGGTCTTCCTTGAGACTCTTCTCCAGCAAGGCGGAGAGGAAGGAAAGCCCGTGCAGATGCTGGCCCAGGCCGTCGTGCAAATCATGCCCGATGCGCTGCTGCTCGCGTTCGCTGCTTTCCAAAATCTCCCGCTCCAGCCGCTTGCGCACCGTGATGTCGCGCACAAACCAGCGCGAATGCACCAACTCGCCGCCCACCCACAGCCCGTTGGCGTCAATCAGCGCGTGCCGGATCGTGCCTTCTTTGTGCCAGAGGCGCGCGTGATGGTTGGCCAGCGTTTTGTTCTTCGCCAGCCTCTCCAGCGCCTCCTGGGCCGTCTCGGCCTCGGTGTGGAACTCCGAAATGTGGTGTCCGAGAACTTCCTCGGACGCGCGCCCCAGCATATCCAAGAGCGCCCGGTTGACGCGCCCGATGCGTCCGTCCATCTCCACCCACAGCAGGCCCAAAGGCGATTCGTTGAAAAAATCGGCCAGCTCGGCTTCCCTCTGACGCAACGCTTGTTCGATTTCCTTTTGCGCGCTCACGTCCCGCATGATGGCCGCGATGCCGATGAGCTTGCCGCTGGCGTCTTTGAGGGGCGAATTCCTGCATGAAACCGCAATCCTCCGGCCATCCTTGTCCACCCGCTCCGTGTCGAATAAAGCGACAAATTCCGTGTGCCGGATGCTCTGCCCGATCTGCCGCAGTTCATTGCGCCGCTCGGGGGGAAGGAGCAGGCCAAAGGAACGGCCCACGATTTCGGACGCGGTGTAGCCGAACATGCGTTCCGCGCCCGCGTTCCAAGTAGTAATGATGTCATCGAGGTCCCGGCTGACGATCCCGTCTTCCGAGAATTGGACGATGGCGGCCAGCCGGGCCCGCTCCGCCTCGGCCTGCATGCGTTCGGTCACATCGCTCAAGGCCACCAGGCAGAGCGGCGGCTGTTTGGGCACGGCGGTTTCCACAATGCTCTCCAGGTGGCCGCTGAACTCCGCTCCGCCGGGCCGGCACATGCGCAAGTCGCACGTCTGCTTGCCGGTCGAGGTGAAAACTTTTTGACAGTGGAGGTATAAGTCGTCCTGCGAATTGGCCGTCACGAAGCGTGAAAGCCGTTTTTTCAGCAAGGCCCGCCGTTCCACGCCCAGCAGGCGCTCGGCGGTCGCATTGGCCTCGTGAATCACGCCTTCGGTGTCGAGGGTCAGGTAGCCGACCGGCGCGAGGTCATAGAGCAGGGCGAAGCGGTCGCGCGAGTTTTCCAATTCGAGTTGGAGGCGGCGCAGTTCCTCGTTCTGCATTTCCAATTCCGCCTGATGCACCCGCAAATCGTGGACAAGGTCCACCACGCGGCCGGCGGGTGCTTCAAAAACCGCCGCCGGCGACTTTTTAAGCAGGGCTTCCGCGCGCTCGCGCAGCCGCCTCTCCCTGAGGCTTTCGCGCGACTTTTTCATAGCCATAGGCATGGGCTTCTGGCCTGAGTATGCATCGGGCCGCGCGGATTCTCAAATCCTTTCTTGGCCGTCCGTTTTTTTAGTTTTGTGGCTCGCCCTCATCCTGACCTTCTCCCCCGGGGAGAAGGAAGAGCATGCGGCCGGTTGTGGTTTCGAAATTCGAGGCGCGGAGAACCATCCTCCCTCTCCTTGGAGGAGAGGGCCGGGGTGAGGTCGAGCCTTCTCAACTCACTCCACTTGCGCGCGACGCGGTGACGTCTTCCATGGCCAGGAGGATGAGGCCGGGCTTGGCCGCGTCCTGCGCCAGGCGCCGGGCATTGAGCAGTATGACCCGCCGGCCCACGCCGGGAAAGTCGTGCTCGACTTCAAAATCGGCGAAGGAACTGCTCTTGGGCAGGACTTCTTCGAGCAAGTGGCGCAGCTTGGGGAGGTTCCATTGCCCGTGGCCGAGTTCGTAGATGAGCTGCCGCTCGGTATCCTGCGCGCTGACCTTGAAATAGTGGTAGAACGAGTGATTGGCCGAAACCACGCGCAAGGCCTGATCCAACACCAGCAATGGTTCGCGCACGGTGGCCACGATGCTCTCGGCGTAGGCCCGGTTCTGCTCGGCCGCTTGCTCGGCCAGCTTGGTGCGCGTGATGTCCACCAGCGTGACCACCAGGCCGTCGATCACGTTCTCGGTCGTGCGATAAGGAATAATGCGCAGCAGGCGCCAGCCGCCAGCCCGGGCGGACACTTCGCGTTCACGCGGGACCAGGGTGCGCAAGACCTCGGCGGCGTCAGCCACCAGGCGGGTGTCGTTCAAGTTGGAAACCAGATCGGCCATCGGCCGGCCCACGTCGGTGGGAATAAAGTTAAAGACCTGCCGGGCCTCCTCGGTGAAGCGCCGGATGCGCAGATGGCCGTCCAGGAAAATGGTGGCAATGGCGGTGCTGTTGAGCAAGTTCTGCATGTCGTCGTTGGCTTGGGAGAAGGCTTCCACTTTGCTTTGCAGTTGGGCGTTGACCGTTTGCAACTCCTCGTTCAGCGACTGCATTTCCTCCTTCGAGGTTTCCAGCTCCTCGTTGGTGCTTTGCAATTCCTCGTTGGTGGACTGCAACTCTTCATTGCTGGAACGCAGTTCCTCGTTCGCGGTCTGCAATTGCTCGACCGTCGTCTCCAAGGATTCCTTGGCGAAGCGCAGCTCCTGCTCCAATTCCGCCACCCGGCCCCGCGGCGGGATGGCGGCGGGAAATTTCTTGCGCCCGGCCGGCTGGGCGGCCTGCACCGGCGAAGGCCGGAAGGTCACCAGAAACAAGCCGCGAATGGAGGGTGGCTCGGCAATCCGGCTCACGGCCACGTCCACCAGCGAGAAACCGCCATTGGTCTTGACCCGCACGTTTCTCGACGCGACTTCGGACTTCTGCCGGGCCGCGTGGCGCAAGTCGGCGGACAGGGTCAATCGCAAACCTTCGCGCGCCATTTCCAGCAGGTTCAGGCGCGGCTGCCCGGAGGCTGGCTCCAGGTAGCGGCCGGTCCGCCCGTGGATGAAGCTGATGTCGCCCCGTTCATTGACGATGACGCTGGCCGGGGCGAAGTGGTCCAGCAGGAGCTTGTCAAAGACCGTCGAGATTCTCGGCGCCGGGGCGGGCGCCGAGGCCTGAGTGACGCCTGGCAGAATGTCCGGCCCGCCGCCGGCGAATTCCAAGGGGGCCGGCGGCGCCAGTGCGCGTCCGGTGCGCTTGAAAATTTTCGCCTTTTTGTCCGAGACCGCGAAATGCTCGCGCAACTCGCCGACGCTTTCGGACGGCCCCAGGAACAGCAGCCCGTCGGGCTTCAGAGCGGCATGGAAGAGCGAGAGCAGGCGCTGTTGCAGCGGGCCGTTCAAATAGATCAGCAGGTTGCGGCAGGAGATGAGGTCCAGTTTGGTGAAGGGCGGGTCCTTGCAAACATTCTGCGGCGCGAAGATGACCAGCTCCCGGATCTCCTTCTTGAGGCGGTAGTGGGTGTCTTCCTTGATGAAAAACCGCGCCAGCCGTTCGCGCGACACGTCCACCGCGATGCCAGCCGGGTAAACCCCGGCGCGGGCGGCGTCGATGGCCTGGCCGTCCAAATCCGTGCCAAAAATCTGAAAGGTGAAACGTTTTTTCAGGTGCTCGGCGCATTCGCGCAAAAGGATGCCCACCGAATAGGCTTCCTCGCCGGAGGAACAACCCGGCACCCACACCCGCACCACGGCCTCCGGCGGCCTGGCTTCCAGCAACTCCGTCAACGCCGTGTTGCCCAGGGTCTCGAAGGCCTCCCGGTCGCGGAAGAAACTGGTCACGCCGATGAGCAACTCCTTGAAGAGCAGGTCCAACTCGTGCGGATTGTCCTGCAGCAGCCGCGAATACTCCTGCGGGCCTTTGACTTGGTGGAGGTTCACCCGCCGTTCGATGCGGCGCCGGATGGTATTGGGTTTGTAGCTGGAAAAATCGTGGCCGGTGCGGTTGCGCAACAGAAGGATGATCTTCAACATCGGCTCGGGTAACACGGCGTCGACCGCCTCGGAGGCTGGCAGCGCCAGATAAGGACCTTTGGCGTAAGCCAACAGCCGCTGTGGCAGTTGGCTGGCCGGCAGCACGTAATCCACCAGCCCCGTGGCCATGGCGCTGCGCGGCATGCCGGAGTACTTGGCCGATTCCGGCTCCTGGGCCATGGTCAGGCCCGCGGCGCCCTTGATGGCTTTGACTCCGAGGGTGCCGTCGCTGGCGGTGCCGGAGAGGATGATCCCGACCGCGCGTTCGCGTTGGTCCTCGGCCAGGGAGCGGAAAAAATAATCGATGGGCAACCGCACCGAGGAAGGCGGCTCCTTGGAATCCATGAGCTGAAATTTGCCGCCGAGCAGGGCCAGGTAGCCTTCGGGCCGCGCCACGTAAATGCAGTTGGGTTTGACGCGCAGATTGTCGCTGACTTCCGCCACCGGCATGGCCGTGGATTTGCGCAACAACTCCGGCAACAAACTGGTGTGGCCCGCAAGCTGGTGCGTGACCACGACAAACGCCATCCCGCTGTCCGGCGGCGTATGTTTAAAGAACTCCTCCAGCGCCTCCAGTCCGCCCGCCGAGGCCCCGAGGCCGACGATGGGAAAGGTCTTGGCGGCAGTGGCCGGTTCGGCGGCAATCAATGCCGGGCGGGGGTTCGCTCCGGGTTTCTTTGGTGACTTCTTCCGGTTGGGCATCATGGTCTTGTCAAACTATGCACGCGGCCCGGGCCTTTGTCGAGCAAAAGAAACGATTAAGAACCGGGTCAAGGCTCTTCCAATAACAAATTCCCGGCTGTGCGACAAATTTCTTCGGGATCTTGAAGCGGATCTCATTAACACCCCGCTTCAGCGGGGTGCTGGCGCGCGTGACACACAAAAACCGTTTTAACGGTTTCTCGCCTTGCCTTCCGGCGCGCCGCTGCCTAAAAGTTTCTTATGTCTCTCCATTCCTACTCTCGGGTCTGGCTGCATCTTGTCTGGGCAACCCTGGAACGGCGTTCGCTCCTGACCAAGGTCGCCGCGGCAAAGCTTTCCGTCCAGCTCACGCGTTACGCTGGCGAGAAAGGAATCTACATGAAGATCAATTTCGTAAACCCGGACCACGTTCATGCGCTGGTGGATCTGCCGACGGGGCTGTCCATCGAGGAGATGATGCAATACATCGCCCAACAGGAGGAGCATCACCGCCAGAGGGGCTACTCGGAGGAGGTGAAATTGTTGGTGGAACGTTACGGGTTGAAGTGGCGCGATGAGAAAACCGTTGAAACGGTTTCTGTGGTCCCCCAGTGCCCACACCCCGCTGAAGCGGGGTGTTAATCAAAAGAGAGGTCAGCCAGTTTCTATGTGCCCATATATTTCTTATTATCCGGCATCCGGGGCGAAATCAGCAGTCGGAAGAATTCTGTTGCACACCCCAAATTCCTAATGACCAATTCTCAATTTTCCGATTGCCGCCAAAATTGGAAGTTATTATTGCACGGCCCTTAAGCGCCATTCTGGTCTGACATCTTCGGCCCTTTGGCGCCTCAGGCGGCGGCTTGGCGGGCCTGGCGATGGGCGGCTTCCAACATAGTAACGAAGGCCGGCAAGGCCAGACGAATGGTCTCAAGGTTCTGGTGAAATTGGTGGATCAGGCCGTGCGCTCCCATGCGAATGCATTGCCGATACCATAGCGCCACTTCCCGGCTGATGGCCGGTTCCTCGGCGGCGGTAAAAAGATGGTGACGGTCGCCCGTCAGCAGTTCGCAGATCACGACCGCCGCGCGCTGGCGCGGGGTAGCGGTGGCCTGCGCGCTCCGCCATAGCGGCAAAGCTCCGGCTGCGTCCTGGTTGAGCAGCAGCGCCTCGGCGCGTTGCAGCAGCAGGTTCTGGCTTTCGGGAAAATGAGTGACGGCTTCGCCCGTCCAAGTGCGCGCCCATTCCAGATGCTCGGGCCGGCTCAGGGCGATTTGTCCGCCCAATTCCCAGACGCGCGCTTCCACGGGGTTCTCCGCCCTCAGTTGTTGCAATATTTTCAACGCTTCGTCCGTCCGGCCTTGCGCCGCCTGGAACCGGGCCAAATCCAACCGCAGCGGGCGGGAGCAGGGGTCCGCGGCCAGCGCGGCGGCAAAGGCTTTTTGCGCGCCCTCCGCGTCGTTGAGAGCAGTCAAACAGAGCGCAAGGCAATGCTCCGGGCCGGCTTTGAGAATCTCCGGGTTGATGGGCGATAGGGCCGGGCGGTCGCGTTTGGCCAGGCATTGGCGCATTTGCTCGGCGGATTCGGCGGGTTGACGGAGTTCCATCAGGGCCAGGCCGAGGCCAAAGTGTTGCGAGGCGGTCAGGCCGCCGTTTTTGGCGAAGGGAACCTGCCACAGTTGGACAATGTCGCCAAAGCGTTTGGCGGCGGTCAGGTGCGTGGCCAATTGCGTCAACAATGTTTCCCGCAATTCGGGCGTCACCTCGGCGGCGGGCTTGGCGGACAGAAGCCGCAAGGCCTCCCAGTCACGTTCCAGGCCGGCTTCCAGTTTCCCGGCGCGGACCAATTCCAGGCCCAGGCTCATGATCAAATTCGGCTCGTCGGGCAATTCTTCGATGGCCCGCTCGAGCAGGCGCAAATTGCGTTCAATTTTGTTCCGCGCGGCCACGACTTCGCCGGCGTAGCCGTGATGGAGGAGGACGGCCTTGCCCAGTTGATGCTTGAGTCCCCATTGCTGGCAGCGGACCTGGATGCTGCTGAAAGCCTGCTCGTGAATGCGGCCGATGAAGAAGAGGGCCGGCGCGTTGCGGAAAAGGCGTGGCACGTAGCTGCATCCTTCCGTCTCGCGGCCGCGATTCAGAATCGGGAGCCGATAGCCCATGACGGCGGAGGCTTGGATGTCACGGGTGATGATAGCCGCCTGCTCGGGCATCAATTCTTCATCCGCGTCCAGAATCAAAACCCAATCGCCCGTGGCGTGTTCCAAGGCGGCATTGCGGGCCGCGCTGAAATCATCGCACCACGGGAAAGTATGCACTTCGGCGCCGAATTCCTTGGCAATATCGATGGTGCGGTCGGTTGAACCGGTGTCCACGACGACAATTTGCGAGGCCAATGCGCGCACGGATTGAAGGCACTGCGGGAGAAACTGCTCCTCGTTCTTCGTAATCAAACAAACTGAAATTCGCGGTGCGGTGGCAGGAAATTGCCCGGCCATGGCCGGCGGCAGCTTCAGCCAATCCGGCTTGGCGCTGCCGCGCAGATTCCCTTTGAGAAATTGTTTTGGCGGCGCCCAACCCGGCGCCATCTCGCGCGCCTCTTTGGCGCAACGCCGGGCCGAGTCCGCGTCCCCGGCTGCTTGCGCGATTTCCGCCAGAAGCAGATACGCCTCGGGATGATAAGGACGCGCAAGTATGGCGGAAGATGCCGCCGTCCACGCGGCGGGCCATAGTTTCCTGCCAACCAATTCGCGCGCCTCGCCCAGGTGGCCCAGGAGCGCGCATGGCGGCAGGACGATGGAGGCCGGCTTGCGGGAAGATTTCTTCGGCGCGCTGTCGGGCAGCGTTTTGTCCATCCAGCATCGGCCTTCATCACTGCAGGTGTGGCTTTCCTTGAGTTCGGGCAGCGGCAGTCGCAAGGCCACGCCTTCCGGCGCAGTCGAAGGCAATCGGTAGCCCTTCTCCAAAGGAGCGTCCTTGGGCATGGCCCACTTGTTTTTGAACAACTCCCAATTCCGTTCCATGCTGGCGCGGTAATCGATCCTGGCCCCTTTGAAGGTTTGGCCGCCGGTGTGATGCACAAAGGAATCCAGCGCGATGCGCAACTTGAACCCCGCCAACCCGGCGCGAATGCTGTAATCGTCGTCCTCGAAATTGCCGCTGCCATATTGAGGGTCCAGGCCGCCGATTTTTTCCACCACGGCGCGGCGGATCATCAGACAAAAACCGACCAGGCGGGGAGCCTCGGAGGTTTGACCGGCGTGGGCAGCGCACCATTGGCTGGCAAACTTGGGCAGTTGATCCAGGCTGGAGTAATTAGCTGAAGCCACCATTTGCGGGCCAACCACGCGATTGGAGACCGGCCCGACGAGGCCGCAATCCGGATACAATTCCAAAGCGGCCACCATGCGTTCCAGCCAGCCGGCGGTAACGACGGTGTCATTGTTGAGCAGCACGACGGCCTCGCCGCGGGCGCAGGCCAGCGCCTGGTTGTTGCCGGCGGAAAAGCCCAGGTTGGCGCGGTTGAGAATAACCCGGACGTGGCTATGCCTGGCCGCGTAAGCGCGGAAAAATTGGCCCGTGCCGTCGGTTGAACCATTATCCACCAGGATCAATTCGTGTCCCATCGACGTATATTTGTCAATGCTGGCCAGGCACTGCTGGGTGTCGTGCAGTTGATTGTGGGCCAGGATGACGATGGACACCAGCTTGCCGGGCGGCGGCGCATACAGGCGCATGGCCGAACTCTTGGAAACCCGGCTCTTGCCCTCCTGCTCAATAATCACGTCCGCACCGGCCTTTTCCAGCCAGCGGCGGTGAAATCGTTCAACGTTTTCGGTCACGCGCCGAAAGCGTTCCGGGCCGCTTTGCGATTCGTGATGCATGACGACGCTGGCCGGCTCGTACACGGTCAGCCAGCCCCGCTCCTGAAAGCGCAGGCACAAATCCACGTCCTCGTAACCGTTCCAATATCCTTCATCGAATCCGCCCACCTGGTCGAAATGCGTTTTGCGCGCCAACATGCAGGCGGCCGTGACCGCCTGATAAACCCGGCGTTGATTGGCCAGTGGATAATCCGCCTTCTCCCTGGCAAAAAGGTTAAAGCCCAGCAACGGGTCGTGGTCCCAGCAATCCGCCAGGGCGACGCCCGCGTGCTGAATGGTGCCGTCGGGATAAAGCAGTTTGGCGCCAACGGCGGCGACCACCGGATCGGCCTCGGCCAGCGCGAAGAGCGCGCCCAGCCAATTGGACTGCGCCTCGGTGTCGTTGTTCAGGAACACGATGTATTTGCCCCGCGCGGCGCCCGCGCCTTGGTTGCAAGCCTTGGCGAAACCGGTGTTCTCCGCGTTTAGGATGGCGCGCAGCCGCCCGTCTAACTCCTCGGCCCGCAGAAATTCGGGCGTGCCGTCGGTCGAGCCATTGTCCACCACGATGATTTCGTGGCGGGGAGCGGCGGTGTTGGCGCGCAGCGCCCGCAAGCATCGGCGTGTCAATTCGAGTTTATTGAAAGTGGGAATGACAATGGAAACCGCCGGCGGTTCCTCCGTCAGCATAGCGGGTCGCGCCTCGCGGCGCGCGCCGGCAACACCCGGCTGTTTAGAAGCATCTGTCTTGGGCAGCGAGGCCAGAAGGTTGGCGGCGAAATCCTGGGCGCCCTTGTCCTTGATCGCCTTGGCCAGATCGGCGGCTAACTTCAGCAAGTGCGCGGCCCGCGCCGTGTCCAGCGGCCCCATTTCGGCGCCCACCGTCAGGAGCGTTTCCAGGATGACCAGCGGCTGCCTCGATTTCTCGACCGACTTGACCGCATCGATCAAAAGACGAACCGCCGTGTCGGTTTGCTTTTCCTTCGCGAACACCCGGGCGGCCTCCAGCTTCGAGCGCCAGGCGATGATCAGGCGCGTCTCGTGCGAGGTGAAGCCCGGCTTGACCATGGTGGCGTGGAGCATCTGCTGTCCCTGGGCCACTCGCACCAAGCCTTGGAACGCCTCCGGCGCCGTCTCCAAATAGGGGCGCAGGATGCGCATGCGATTGCCGTATTCGTTGGAGGTGCGCACCACGCTGTCCGGGCTGATCCGGTACCAGAAGAGAAACTCGGGCACGACTGTCAATTTAAATCCTTTCAGCACGGCCCGCGCGTGAAACTCCCAATCCTCGTAGGACAATCCCCGGTCCTCCGTGAATCCCCCCACGCTCTCGAAGCAGGTGCGGCGCACCAGCGAGTTCGCGTCGCCAAAACAATTTTGGAAGACCCCCACCGAGGCCGGGCCGCCCAGCGGCAGCCAAAGGCTCTTTGGTCCGTTCTTCCGGTCGGGCGCCCCTTTGCCCGTAAAATGCTTCATCCCGCAGCAAACGATATCCGCGCCGGTGTTGACCGCAGCCTTGACAAATACAGAAACCTCGGCCGGTTCGGCCACGTTGTCGTCATCCATGAACATCAGATACTCCCCCGAGGCATGGCGGGCGGCGTTGTTGCGCGCCGCCCCCAAATAGCGATTTTCCTGGCGGACGATTTGCCAGCCGCGTTTGTCGAAGGCCGGTTGCAGTTCGTCCAACAAGGCCCGCGCCTCCAGTTGGGTGCTGCCATCGTCCACCAGCACCACTTCCAGATTGGAGTAGGTGAGCGCCTGGATGGAGGCCACGGCCTGGCGGAGAAGCAAGGGACGATTAAAAGTGGTCAAACAAAGGCTCACCTTGGGATTGAGCGGCGATTCGCCGGCGTCCTCTTTCTCCGGCTTGGCCTCGGCCACGCCCTCGTGCCAGGCCGTCCAGGCTTGCTCGTTGGCCCGCGCATTTATCGCCGCGCGCGCTGGCTGGAAGCCCTCGGTCAGCGCTTTTTCCAGCAGCGCCGAGAGCGCCTTGGCATTGGGGTCAAAACAGACGCGGTCGTTGTCCTCCGGCGCGATCAATTCCGGTATGCCGCCGACACGGCTGGCGATAAAGGCAATCTGGGCCCCCAGGCACTCATAGACGGTGTTGGGGGAGTTTTCCATCAACGACGGGATGACCGCCAGGCGATGCGGGCCGCGCAGATACTCCACCGCCTGCATCTGGTTGCGGTCAATAATCATTTCAGTCTTCCAGGCCCAATTTCGCGCGCGACGTTGGATATACCCCAGTCCCGGAACGCCATCCACGATGGCTTCCTTGCCTAGAAACGTAACCACCTTGATTTTCTTCGCCACCGCGGCGGGCAGGCGGTCGAGGGCGTCGCAGAACAGGACCGCGCCCTTGCGCGTTTCCACCCGGCCAAAAAAGACCACTTCGTTGACTTCCCGCGGCCCATCCGACCCGGCCGCCAGCGGCAGACGCGCCGATTGGGGCTGGACGTACTGTTGCACAAAACACTTGGCCGGCAATTGCCAGCCGCGCTCGGCAATCCATTCCAACAAATAGCGGCTTGGGCTGACCACCATGTCGGCCAGGGCGACGCATTGCCGCTCCATGAAGTCCAGTTCCAGTTCTCCCACCTCATTCAAAAACTCCTGATTCGCGGTCTTGATCCATGAGATCATGCCATGAATGCCCACGCAGATGATGCTCCGGCCGAAGGCCAGGCCCTGTTGTCTGGCCAGAAGCGTGAAATAGCCGGGTGCTTGCCATTCCGAAAAATGAATCACATCGAAGTGGTCGTTCTTCCTCAGCCATTCAAATGTTTCATACGGCTTCACCACGTGCAGCGGCACGTCCAGCACGGGCTTTTTAATTTCGGGTAAGGGAACCAAGATCATGCCTTCGCGCTGGTAATTTTGCACCCATTTTTGCATTTCGTCAGGGGCCGTGTGTCGCGCTTCCGTATAAAGACATGTCACCTCGTGCCCGGCCTCCGCCAAGGCCCGCGCCAGCGACGTGTAGGCGGTGCCGATGCCCCCGTTGCGCGTGGGGCCGATGAATTCAGGGCTGGCAATGCAGATGCGCAGCCGGCGGGATTTGGCCGCTTGGCCCGCCGTGGTTTTGGGCGGGAATATCGGTAATGACGGAAAAGCGCGTGGTGCGCCGGAGGGGGTTTTGCTCATAGGTTTCATTGGTCTCACTGCTAAAGAGGGTCAAAGTCCTGCTCCCCCACTCGGGCGTCTTGCCTGTCGGTTGCGCCAGAAGTGGTTGGCATAGCTCAAATGTGTTGCGACGGGCCTAATCGGCCGGTTGCAAAAGGCTCAGGACATCTTGATACGATTGGTTGGCCTGCGCGGCCAAGGCTGTCCCCGGCTGCTGCAACATTCCCTGGAGCAATGCTCCCATAGCTTGCCCGGCGCCCTGCTCGTCCTGGATTTCCGAGTCCCCTTCCAGTGCTCCGGCGGAAACATCCGTCAGTCGTTGCAAAGACGGGTCAAGCTGGGTGGCCATCGGGTCGTTGGCGGCGGTGGAGGAGGGTTGTGACGCAGCCGCTCCCGCCTCCGCGCGCTGGCGCTGACGGCCGGGAAGGGTGGTATCGGTGGAAAGATCAGTGTTGATGAGCATGGTGCGGGGGGGTTTTGGCGGTGTCCGTTTTGGGTGGCGCAGGTTTGGTCTCGGTGGCCAATCGCGGCAACTTGGCTGCGGTCTGGGTCACGGCCTCCTGGTTATTCTTTTGAATCTCATCATAAACCTCCTGCCGATGCACCGGCACACTCAGCGGGGCTTCGATTCCAACTTTGATCACGTCGCCTTCCAGGCGCATGATTTTGACGATGATGCGGCCGTCAATGACTATGCTTTCGCCGGGTTTGCGAGAGAGGATGAGCATAAAAAGTGGGAGTGGGGGAATATTTAGGAAATGGGCAGCGGATGGCGGATGGCGTACTCGGCGGCATTGACTGGGATGACCTGTTTGCCGATCTGCGTGCGGCGATTGATGACAATCGGCCCTTTCAAATTCACCGTTGCCTCGCCGTTGCTCCGCAAAGTGACGATATTGAAAACAAACGCCTCGGCGGGATCGTTCAATTCCAGAAAAGACACATCCGTCTCGCTCAAGTCCGGATTGTAATTGGCCAGCACCGCTTGGGGCGGCACCACCAGGAAGGCGTGTTTGGTCTCCCCGACCATTTGGAACCACATGAACGGTTCCTCCTTGGGCCGGGTCAGCAACACATAGTTCTTCACGCGCTCGAACCCCAGTAATCCATTGGGAAGCTGGATCAAACTGTTAACATTGGTCGCGAGCCGTTCAATGGGCATCAGTTCTAAAGTGTTCATGCAATTTTAATCATTCCGCGTTCCTCCTTTAGCAAAGGACATGCCATGGCCGGTTTTGCTCGCTTTCCCCCCCATCCGGCCTCCGCCAGCCCGGCCCACGGGCAAAAATGACCCCTCGCTGTCCCGCCGGTGGACATATTTGCCGCCATCATGACCTTTCCCTCCTAATCTTAATCTTAATCTCTTCCGCACCCGATTATGAGTGAAAACACCGCCTGAAAAATATGCAATGCGCCTCACGTCGAAATTCCTCCCCCGCTTGACATCCTGGGAAAACGCCTCATCATCCCTCTCAAAATATGAATACTCCAAGAGCCTTTCGGACGGTTGGTTTGGCTGCGGCCTTCCTTTGCGCCAGCGCGCTTCTCCCTTCAGCCCTGGCGGAGGTGCGGTTGCCCAAGGTGTTCGCCAGCCACATGGTTCTGCAGCGGGAAATGCCGTTGGTGATTTGGGGTTGGGCCACGCCCAATGAAACCGTCACCGTCACGCTGGCCTCCGCCTCCGCGCAGGCCCAGGCCAATGAGCGCGGCGAATGGAAAGTGGTCCTGCCGGCCATGAACGCGGGCGGCCCCTTCACCCTCAAAGTGACCGGCTCCAGTTCCCTCGTGCTGGACGACGTCTTGATCGGGGAGGTCTGGCTTTGTTCGGGACAATCGAACATGGAATTCGGCGTGGGCAAGGGCCGCGACGCCCAAATGGAAATCGCCGAGGCCGATCATCCGGGCATTCGCCTTCTGCTGGTCAAACGCAAACCGGCTCCCTTGCCGCAAGATGACATTGAAGGCCAATGGAAGGTCTGCTCGCCAACAACCGTCGCCGAAGAAGGTTGGGGCGGCTTTTCCGCCATCGCTTATTTCTTTGGGCGCGAGTTGAACCAGAAACTCAACATCCCCATCGGTCTGATCGATTCCAGTTGGGGCGGCACCCGCATCGAGCCGTGGACTCCCCCGTGCGGTTTCGCCGCGGTGTCGGCCTTGACCAACGAGAACCGCATGCTCAAATTGGCAGATCCCCTCGACCCCCAACATCAGACGCGGTTGCAGCAAGCCTTGGATGCGAACGAACAATGGCTGGCCGCCGCGCGCCAGGCCCTGGCCAACCACGCCCTGGTCCCGGCCATGCCAGTTTTCCCAACTGAGTTGCTCCCCCCGCGCGATGACAAAACTCTGACCGGCCTCTACAACGGCATGATTCATCCGCTTTGCCCCTTTGCCTTGCGCGGCGCACTGTGGTATCAGGGCGAGTCCAATTTGGGCGAAGGCATGCGTTACAGGGATAAAATGAACGCGCTCATCACCGGCTGGCGCGCTCTCTGGCACGAAGAGGACTTCCCTTTCTATTTCGTGCAGCTCGCCCCTTACAATTACGGCAAAACCCCGGAAGCCGAGGCTGAAATCTGGGAGGCCCAAGCCGCCGCCGCCCAATCCATCCCCAACACCGGCATGGCGGTGATCAACGACATTGGCGATCTCAATGATATTCATCCCAAGGACAAACAAGACGCCGCCCATCGGCTCGCCCTCCTGGCCCTGGCCAAAAACTACGGCTATGACAAACTGGAGTGCTCCGGCCCCACCTTCAAATCCTTGAGCATCCAGCGCGGCAAGTTGCGCGTGAACTTTGATCACATCGGCCACGGATTGGCCAGCCGCGACGGCAAACCGCTGGATTGGTTTGAGATCATGGACGCGGAGGGCGGCGTTTTCGTCAAAGCCGACGCGAAAATCGACGGCTCCAGCGTCGTCCTTTCCGCCCCGGGCGTCAAACACCCCGTGGCCATGCGTTACGCCTGGAGCATGATGGCCGAACCGCATCTCATCAACAGCGACGGTTTGCCCGCCAGCGCCTTCCGCGCCGGCACGCCCCCGCGGTAGGGTGAGACTCCGTCGAACCCTGACCTGCATTTCTCATTCCTGCGCTGGCAGGATAATTGCTTTACACGGCTGCGATATGGTAAACCAGCCTGAGCGGCCTCTCGGGAAGCGTATATTGCTGGTTGATGATGAACGGTCCATTCGGGAGTCCCTCCGGGAACTCTTGCGCTTGGACGATCACACCGTCATCGAAGCCAACAACGGCGCCGAAGCCTTGGGCCTTTTCGCCCAGGATCAATTTGACGTGGTCGTGACTGACTGCGTCATGCCCTTTGTCGATGGCGCCGAATTGGCTGCCCGCATCAAGCTGCTGACGCCCGGCCAGCCAATACTGATGATCACCGGTTACGACCTCAAAGCCGGCCGGCACATTCCCGTCCATGTCATCTTGCGAAAGCCCTTCAACCTTGACCAATTGCGGACAGCCCTGGCGGAAGCCCTCTCATTTTCCACGCAAAACTGAACCTTTCCGGGTTTTCCGGGGATTCATATATAGATGGACGTTTCGCATGGCGGGGTCGAAATCATAGACGCCGGGGAATCACTTTCGCGCGCCCGCGCGGGGGATGCGGACGCGTTTTGCCGCTTGACCGAGCCGTTGCAAAGCCGCCTGCTGCGCCAGGCCGCCGCGTTGTCCGGCGATCTCAGCATTGCGGATGATCTTGTGGCCGAAACCCTCGTCGAAGCCTGGAAAAGCCTGGTGCGCTACGATGAGACCTGCCGCTTTTCCACTTGGCTCTACGCCATTCTCCTGCACCGCCACCAAAAATGGACCCGCCGCGCCCGCTCCCGCCCGGTGGCGTTGGCCTGGCTGCCGGTATTCGAGCGCGACCATCTTATCGCGAGGCAGGAAAATGTTCCTTCCCCGGAGCCGTCGCCGGCCGAAGACGCGGCCCGGAACGAAAACTCCGCCCGCCTGCGGGCCTGCATCGCCCGGTTGCCGGAAAAACACCGGCAGATCATCCTGCTGCGCTTTTTCGAGGACGCCTCGCTGCCCGACATGGCGCGTGTCCTGGACTGCCCGATAGGGACGGTCAAATCGCGTCTGCATCATGCCTTGGAAAAATTGCGCGAAATAAAGAACCTTCCCAATACAAAAGGAGATACACAGATATGAAATGGACGCGTTGCCGCCGCCGCCGGGACATAAGTCTTCTGGCCGCCGGCGTTTTGAGCACAGAAGAGAAGCACGCGGTGGAATGCCATTTGGCCGTGTGCCAGGAATGCCAAGACTATTACGGCGGGATCAAGACTCTGACCGCGCCGCTGGAGGGCTGGGAGAAAGAACTTTCCGCCGTCGAAGCCACTCCCGCCGCTCAGCGGCGCTGGGCCAAAGCCGTGCGGGAGTCGGGCGGACAGCCAGCGCTGAAACATTTCTGGCGCATCGTTTGGGGCGAATTGATCCGGCCCAGCCGTTACGCCTGGGCCGGCATGGCGGCCCTTTGGGTGGCGATGCTCGCCATTAACGGGCAGTTATCAGACCATCGGAACAACGCCGGCGTCCGCGCCGCTTCCTCGCAGGAAATGATACAGGCGTGGGAAGAACAGAAGCGCGTCCTGGCGGAACTGACCCGGCCCGCCTTCCTCGCCCCCGTCCAACCGCCCAACCTCCCCCGCCCGCGCAGCCAAAGGGAACAAAATCGGGCAATAATTTGACACTAAAATTCCCATTTCCCGGTAGGGCGAGACTCCGTCGAGCCCCAACTCGTTTTTCGCGGGATAAATTCACGGCTCGACAGAGTCTCGCCCTACCTTAAGCATCCATTATGAACCCCCCAACAAAACGCTTCACTATCTTGCGCCGCAGTCTGGTTGGCCTGGCCGTCGTTCTCACCTTGATTGGCCTTTTTTACACCGAGGAAAACTGGCGTGGCAAACGCGCCTGGGAAAATTGCAAGCGCGCCTTGGAAGCCCAGGGCGTCAAGATGAATTGGGCCGACTACATTCCCGCCCCGGTGCCAGAGGATCAAAATGTCTTCGGCGTGCCGGAGATGCAGAAATGGCTTACCGGACGTGGGGCGACGGAATTGTCGAAAAAACTGAATTATCCAGGAAAAAGCAACAACACCGCGCGCTTGGTCGTGGCTGACTTGAGGATTATTCTGCCTGGGACCAGCGCCCCTAACGACAGCGGCGACGCCGTCTTGCATTGGGGAGACCCGCAGGCGCGGGCGGAGGCAGGTCGGTTAATCAAGGACGCCCTCGGCCCGGTGGCCATGGATCCAGTCGGTATTAACTTCATGCTGCGCCCGCCAGAGGAAATCCGGCCGGCGAAAATCATGTTGCTATGCCAAACCGCGCCGAGCACGAAGGAGCTGATGCAATTCCTGCCCAAACCCATCGCCAACACGATCGTTCCAGAATGGGAAAAAATCCAGGTTGAACTTGCGAGCGCCGGTTCCTACAAGGTGACGATGGTCGAGCCGGACACTGTGGCGGAATATTTAAAGTGGAGCGAGCAGCTTGAACCGGATTTCACGCTGATCCGCAAGGCGTTGCAGCGTCCTTATACGCGGATGGACGGCAATTTCAGTCATCCTGCCGAAATGCCTATTCCAAATTTCGTGACCGTTCGCTCCATCGTGCAAAGGCTGGCGGCGATCGCTGAATGTCATCTCGTGCAGGGAAAGCCGGAGGAAGCTCTGCGCGACTTGACGCTCATGCACGACCTTTGCCGCATCATGGAAGGCAGCCGGCCCATGACTTTGGTGTCGGCGATGATCAACGTGGCCGTGGCCGGGCTTTACGTCAACACCATTGCCGATGGCATGAGGTGGCAAGGCTGGCGCGAGCCGCAATTGGCTGTGCTGGAAGAGCAACTCAAACAAATCAACCTCCTGTCCCCAGTCCGTCTAGCCTTCGAAACGGAGCCAGCGGGAGAGTGCCACACCCTGGAAACGGCGGATCCTGCGCGATTATTCAAAACTCCCGGCCAAGTCGATCTATGGAAAGAGCGGAAGCAAATCGTGGCTTGGTCGTTGGAACCTCGCGGCTGGGATTATCAAAACATCGTCACATTTGCCAATCACATGCCCAAAGAAGCGGCCGGCTTGGACCCAACCAGCCAAATCTTTTTCCCGGACAAAGTGAACGCCGCCAAGCAAGAGACCGAGGCCATCCATGCTCATCCCTCGCCCTATACTTGGTTTGCCGTCATGATGCTGCCTAATTTCAGTAAGGCTGTTCAAACCACCGCCCAGAATCAAACCAAGGTCAATCAAGCGCTCATCGCCTGCGCCTTGGAGCGTTACCATCTGGCGCGCGGCGAATATCCCGAAACCCTAGATGCCCTCGCCCAGCGGTTCATCGGGACCATTCCCCACGACGTCATCGGCGGCCAGCCGCTGCATTATCACCGCGCCGCGGACGGAACATTTATACTTTACTCTATCGGCTGGAATGGAAAAGATGACGGTGGCGTGCCCGGCAAGACAATAACGGAGGGCGACTGGGTCTGGCCTGTTTTGAACCTTTAATTCAAACTTATGGTTACCGCCTCAAATAAGAGATTCACAGTTCGCGCCTTCACGCTCACTGAACTGCTGGTGGTCATCGCCATCATCGCGGTTTTAGCCGCCCTGCTCCTTCCGGCGCTGTCGCGAAGCAAAGCGGAAGCCCAAAGCACCGCCTGCAAGAACCATCTGCGGCAAATGGGGGTGGCACTGACGATGTACGCCACGGATACACGACCAGGGTATAACATTGTCTTTTGCGACGGGCACCTGTCGCTGGTTAAGCGGAACGACTATTTGTTCCCCCCGCGAACCGCGCGCAACTGGAACCGCGACAACCAACCGCACCCGGAGGCCTGGGCGCCCACACGAGCGAGTGGGTGGTGCAACTATAGTGGCAGTTTCAGCCGAGATTGACGGAAAAAGCGGGGTTCCCCGTTGGGCAATCCGTCGGAATCATTCGTTTTGAAGAAGGTTTCTCACCACGGATTTCACCGATTTCACGGATGGCACATCGTTTCTTATCCGTGAAATCTGTGAAATCCGCGGTTGTTTTTCTTTGATTACGGTTTGAATCTTTCTACTTGCAGTCCCATCTAATGATGGTATAGTGGCGGGTGAGTGGCGCGCCAGCGCCTGCTCTTTGACATAACGTGGTCAGAAGGAAATCGCGCTTTGAGCGGCGAGATTACAATCAGGTGCGTCGCATACGCAGCAGTAGCGCAGGTTTCTAAACCTGCTGTGCCGCCGACTTCCAAGTCGGCTCTCCTGCCTTGCGCCCGGCGGGTTTGGAAACCCGCGAAACAGCAGACTTGGAAGTCTGCGCTACGGTGTGCGTCCCTGCGTTAGTCCTTGGTCAGCAGGGAAGATGGAAGTCGTAAGTCGTTGATTTCCAGGTTTATTTCAGTTATTCCCAGCTTTTTAAAACCGGAGTGGGAGAAAGGAAAAAGCCCAACGAAAGCCTAAAACGGACCGGCGAATCGCACCCAGTCGCACCCAAAAAAAGAAAACCCAAACCCCAGACCGGCTCCGCCGCGAAGACGGCGAAGCCGGCAAGATTGTCTCTATTAGCGCGAGAACTGACGGCGTCCGCCGCCACCACCGCCACCGCCGCCACCCGAGCGACGTCCGCCGCCGCCACCGCCGCCGGAAGGTCCGTGCTCTTCACGAGGACGGGCTTCATTGACGGTCAAGGCGCGGCCTTGAATTTCCTTGCCGGCCAGGGCCGTGATGGCAGCCTGGGCGGCTTCCGGAGTGCCCATGGTGACAAAACCGAAGCCGCGTGAACGCCCGGTCATGCGGTCGGTGATGAGGTTGACCTCGGAGACCGGCCCATGCTGCTGGAAGAGGTCTTGGAGATCGTTTTCAGTTGTGTCGAAGGAAAGATTTCCCACGTACAATTTCGTATTCATGTTGTATCTGGCAATTTTAGAAATGCTTGCAGTCTCCCGGAACTGTTCCCGGAAATCGGGTTTCAAATCATCACTGAACCGTGTTCACCTGAAGATTCACCATGTTGAGAATTCGACAACGCAATCTAAACTCGAATTTAACCTGCCCCTTCTCCCGCGATTTGCAAGTGCCATTTTTACTAAAAACTATGACCAACACAAAAACAGACCACAAGAACGCCAAACCCACATCCACGCAGCATCAGGCCGCCAGACGCGCCGCCGCCGCGCCGGAAAGGCCAACCCACGCCTCACCCGCCATGATTGAGGCGTGCGACCGCCTCGACCGGAAGCTGGACCAAGTCGCCGGCCTCGTCCGCGAACAGATCGCGACCTGGAAGGAAACCCGCGAATCGGCGGTTCCGGTCCCCGCTCCGCGCGAAACGGCGCCCAACCTGGCCGTTGATACCCAGCGGACCGGGCGTGTTGCATCGGCGAACGAGACGCCGCAAAAAACGCAGCCAGCCCGTCCAGTCGAAAACCACGATACCCCGCAGGAAGGTATTGCGGCCACGCCAATCGTCCCGCTACCAACCGGGCCGACACCCGTGGCAACGTCCCAAGTTGGCCCCGCGCCGGCGGCGGAATCGGAATCCGAAATGGAACCGGACAAAGGCCACAGGGCAAGTGTGCCGGATGAGCGCAACGGGCAAAGCATGGCGGCGCTGGCGGAAGACGCGCGCCGTTTGGCAGACACGCTCACGCGTTCCCGGAACGACTGGCAGGAGCAATCGGCGGGAGTACAGCAGGCGCTTGAAGCGATTATGGGTTTTCTGGAAAGCCAGGCTGCCAACGTCGCGCCAAACGTGGACGTGGCCGGCATCATGAGCCGTTTGAGGGACCTTGAGGAACAGCAGCGAACCCTGCAAAGCCAGTTCAACACCAATCGCTGATCATCCGCGCAACCGGGGCGGATTCCTTCAGCGCGCGGCGGCTTCGGCTGCCCGCCGCATTTTGACCACGGCCGCTTTGAGGTTCTTGTGCCCAAAGAGGCCGGTGCCACTGATGAAGGTGTCCGCGCCGGCGGCGGCGCAACTTGCGGCGGTGGTAAATTGGATGCCGCCATCGACGGCGATGCGGTATTTCAAACCGAGTTTATCCCGCCAGGCGGCGGCCTGCTGGATTTTAGTCAAACATTCGGTGATGAATCCCTGCCCGCCGAATCCGGGATTGACGGTCATGATCAGCACCGAATCCACCCGCTCCAAATGCGGCTTCAAGCTGGACATGGAGGTCGGCGGGTTGATGGCCAAACCAACTTGCTTGCCCAGCGAACGAATCTTCCAGATCAATGGCTCAACCTTCGGGCCAAGTTCCACGTGGATGGTCATCCGGTCCGCGCCGGCTTTGGCAAACGGCTCCAGCAGGATGTCCGGCCGGGAGCACATGAGATGCACGTCAAAGGTCATCCGGGCCATTGGGCGCAGGGCCTGGACCACCGCCGGGCCGAAGGAGATGTTGGGCACGAAGTGCCCGTCCATGATGTCCAGATGCAGCCAGTCGGCGCCGGTGTGGCTGACGCGCTGCGTTTCCGAGCCAAGGCGCTTGAAATCGGCAGCCAGCAGGGAGGGAGCCATGATCATTGGCCGGGTCGTGACGTCACTCATAAAATGGATGCCCTGAGCACGGAAGACACTCCCGCCGCTTAAACCGGAGCGGGAGCCGGTGAGCCAAACCCGGGCAGCTTGGGCGGCAGCGGTTTGGGCACTTCAGGCAAAGGCGTGGCGGCGACGGCGCCGGAAGGAGGCTCGACTTTCGTATCAGGCGGCGGCGGCGTGAACATGCCCGTCTTGACAATGTCGGTGACCTGCGCCCCATCCAGCGATTCGTACTCCAGCAGGGCGTTGGCGATGATCTCCAGTTTGTCGCGATGCAGTTCGATCAGGCTCTTGGCCCGGCTGTAGGCTTCGTTGATGATGCGCTTGACCTCGGTGTCGATTTCCTGCGCGGTGAATTCGCTGTAATCCTTGCGCTGCACCATGTCGCGTCCCATGAAAACATGATCGCTGTCGTTGCCGTATTGCACCATGCCCAGGCGGTCGCTCATGCCCCACTGGCAAACCATGGCGTGCGCCAGCGACGTGGCTTGCTGGATGTCGCCCGAGGCGCCGCTGGAAATGTCGCCCGAGAAAATTTCCTCGGCGATGCGCCCGGCCATGGTCATGGCGATGCGGTCGAGGCATTTCTTTGCGGCGATAATTGAGCACGTCGTCTTCCGGCAGGGACATGGTGGAGCCGAGGGCCTGGCCGCGCGGAATGATGGTCACTTTGTGCAGCGGATCAGTGTGTTCCAGCAGGACATTGACCAGCGCGTGGCCCGCTTCATGCCAGGCGGTAAGCTTCTTGTTTTCTTCCGACATGGCCATGCTGCGGCGTTCGCGCCCCATGCGGACTTTGACCCGGGCTTCCTCCAGCTCGAACATGCCGATGGATTTCTTGCCCAGGCGCGCGGCCAGCAACGCCGCCTCGTTCAATAGATTGGCCAAATCCGCGCCGGAATAGCCGGGTGTGCCCCGGGCGATGACGGACAGGTTGGCCGAGGGATCCAGCTTCACGTTGCGGGCGTGGACTTTCAGGATCGCTTCCCGCCCGCGCACGTCGGGCAGGCTGACGATAATCTGGCGGTCGAAGCGCCCGGGCCGCAGCAACGCCGGGTCCAGCACGTCAGGCCGGTTGGTGGCCGCGATGATAATGATGCCGTCCTGGGTGTCGAATCCGTCCATTTCCACCAGCAAGGCGTTCAAGGTTTGCTCGCGTTCATCGTTGCCGCCGCCCCAGCCATGTCCCCGGCTGCGGCCGACCGCGTCGATTTCGTCGATGAAGATCAGGCAGGGCGTGTTTTTGCGCGCCTGCTCGAACATGTCGCGCACCCGGCTGGCGCCCACGCCGACAAACATTTCGACAAAGTCGGAGCCGCTGATGCTGAAGAAAGAAGCGTCGGCCTCGCCGGCGATGGCCTTGGCCAGAAGAGTCTTGCCGGTGCCCGGCGCGCCAACCATCAGGATGCCCTTGGGGATGCGTCCGCCGAGTTTTTGAAATTTCTTGGGGTCCTTGAGGAATTCCACCAATTCGGAGACCTCCTCCTTGGCTTCCTCGACGCCGGCAACATCTTTGAAAGTGATCTTGTTCTTCTCCTTGTTCAACATGCGGGCGCGGCTCTTGCCAAAGCTCATGGCGCCTTTGCCCGCCATCTTGATCTGGCGGAAGATGAAGAAGTACAACGCGCCCAGGATCAGCAGGAAGGGGAAGATGGTGTTCAAGAACAGGCTCATCATCTGGTTGCTATTATTGACGGCTTTGAATTCCCCGGAATCGAGGAGGAGATCGGTCTTTTTCTCCGTCAACGGGGTTTCCAGCTTGAAGGGCACTTCGGTCTTTTTGCCATCGTGATCCTTCGCGTAATACTTGCCGGTGATCCGCTTGATGTCGGGCGATTGGAGGGTGTAGATGATCCGGCCGCTGGCGGGCACGATGAGGTTATTGGTCAGCTTGCCCATCAAATCGGGAAAGGATCCCAGTTCCTCCACGGGGGCTTCGGAGCCGTTGCGGACGAAGGCCAGGATGGCGACGATGGCAATAATGCCCACCCAGACCAGGAACGTGCGAGGGGGAAGCCGCATTTCGCCGTTGCGCTTGTCGTTCTTGTCCGGCTCAGTGCTTCTATTTAGATCAGACATTTATTAGACTAATTCGGCCTCAAAGTAACACCAATCGGCCCCCGCCGCAAGACCAATGCCGAGTTTCCGCCTTCCGTTCTTAATCATAATCTTAATCTTAATCCAGCTTGGCGTCGTAAGGATTAAGATCGGAGGGGCCACCCACGGTCCTTACTCCGTTTTCTCGGGTTTTTCGGCTTTTTCAGGGCGCGGGGCGCGGGGCTTTTTTTCCGGGCGCGCCGGCTTTTCGGCGGTTTCGACGGCTCCCTTTTCCTCGCGCGCGCGGTCAGTCCGCTTGTGGCCGCGAGACTCCGTTCTGGCGCCGCCTTCCCGGGTCTCGGGACCGGCGGTTCGCGCCTCGGCGGGGATTGCCACGGGCGTGAGGCTCTCCACGCGCAGCTTGAGCGTGGCTACGACCTCGGAGTGAAGACGCAATTCGATGTCGTGCTCGCCCAAGGTCTTGATGGGGTGCTCCAAGTGAATCTTCCTCTTGTCCAACGCAATGTCGAACTGGGTTTTCAACTGGTCGGTGATCATGCCGGCCGTGACGGCGCCGAACATCTTGCCATCGTCGCCGGTCTTGACCTGCAGCACGGCAATGAGCTTGGAAATGCTCTTGGACAGCTCGGACATGGTGTTGAATTCGTGCGCCTCGCGCTCGGCCCGGCGCTGCTTGAGCGCTTCGATGCGGCGCTTGTTGGCGGCGGTCACGGGGACGGCCAGTCCTTGCGGATAAAGATAATTGCGGGCGTAGCCGGAGGCCACTTTGACCAGATCGGATTCTCCGCCCAAACCGACAATATTTTGAATCAGAATTACTTCAGTTTTTGCCATAAAATCTCCTCGTATTGTTAAAAGGGAACATCGTCTTCTTCCGGCGCCGGCGCTTCTCCGCCCTGGGCTGCTTCCGGCGCTTTGGCGGCGGGTGCGGCCGCTGGACGGCGCGGCGCTTCGGCTGGCGCAGGCCCGGCATCGGTGCCTTTGGAATCAATGAAAGAGAAAGCTTCGAGAACGACTTTGAGTTTGCTCCGTTTCTTGTGAGTATCTTTGTCTTCCCATGTGTCTTGTTTTAAGCGGCCCTCGACCAGGAAAGGACGGCCTTTGCGCATGTATTGGCCTATGACCTCGGCCTGGCGCCCGAAAGCCTCGACCTCAATGAAATTGACCTCCTCTTTAGTCTCGCCGCTTTCGGACTTCCATGTGCGGCTGACAGCGAGGGCAAATTGGGCCACTGCGGTGCCTTTGGGCAGGTACCGCAACTCCGGATCGCGGGTCAGATTGCCCGCCAGGATGACTTTGTTGAAGCTGGCCATAGACGGGCGGGCTTATGCGGCCACGGGTTTCGGGACCGGCGCCAGCGTAAAGAGGACGCGGAAGATTTCCTCGTTGTTGGCGAAGCGATGCTGCAGTTGGGCAACAATCGCGGGCGCGCCTTCAAAGACGAAATTAACATAGAATCCCGTGCTGAATTTGCGGTCCGCGACGCGCGAAAAGGCTTTCTTATCCATTTTCTGCACGGTCTCAACCTTGCCGCCCGCGGAGGTGATTTCGGCGGAGATTTTGTCGATCGTGTCTTTGATCGCTTCCTCTTTGCCGGCGGTGTTCAAAATAAACAATCCTTCGTAACGCTTCACTTTATTCCTTTTTCTGGCGGAGCCGTCACGGCTCCATTAAACTCATTCATCGCTTTCTCGATCCCGCGCTCCAGCCAGCATTCCACTTGCCGGACGGCGCGATCCACTACCTCTTCCACTGTCTTCCGCTCTGCGGCCTCAAAGCGGCCCAGAACATAATCTGTTATCTCTCTTTGGTCATCCGAGCGCCGGCCGATGCCCAGGCGCAAACGCGGATATCCGCGCGTGCCCAATTGCTGCTCGATCGACTCAAGCCCGTGGTGCCCGCCGCTGCTGCCTTCGGGGCGCATCCGCAATTGGCCCAGCGGCAAATCCGCGTCATCGACCACGATCAAGATGCGCTCGGCGGGCAGTTGATAAAACCGCCCCACGGCTCCAACCGCCTCGCCGCTGGCGTTCATGAACGTCTGCGGCTGGCCTAAAACCACTTTCCGCCCGTCCCGTTCCACCCTGGCCAGACGGGCGTGGAATTTCTTTTCCAAAGCCCACGCGGCGTGCCAGCGCGCCGCCAGCCGGTCCACCAGCACAAACCCGATGTTATGCCGGGTGGCGGCGTATTCGCGACCGGGATTGCCCAGTCCCGCGATGAAATACCAATTCTCCAACGATTATTTCTTCGGCTTCTTGCCGGCTTTTTCGGCAGGCGCAGCCGCTTTGCCAGCGGGCGCGGCGCCCGCTTTCTCGGCGCCCTTGGCCGGGGCCTTTTCCGCGCCTTTGGCCGGCGCGGCGCCCTTGCCTGGGGCCGCGCCCTTGGCTGGGGCCTTCTCCGCGCCTTTCTCCGGCGCCTCTTCGCCCGCCGTGGCTTCGCCTTCGGCTCCCTCTTCCTTCTTCTCTTTGAGCATTTCGACTTCCCCGCCAGGGGTAGTGGCCGATTCCAGCGCTGCGGCCTCCTCGGCCTCGCTCACGGGCGCGGCCACGGAAAGAACAGGAATCTGTTTATCGCCTAAAATTTCAACTCCGGGCGGCGGCTTCATTTCGCCAATGTGTATGGCTTGGCCGATCTCCAGCGCGGTGACGTCGGCGGTGAGGACTTCCGGCAAATCCTTGGGCAACGCGCGCACTTTCAACTTGAACAAGACGTGCTCGAGCGTTCCGCCACCAGTCTTAACGCCGGCGGCTTCACCGATGGCATTGACGGGCACCATGACGACGACCTTCTCGTTCTCGGCCACTTCATGAAGATCGATGTGGAGCATCTGGCGGGTCAAAACGTGGTGCTGGATTTCCTGCACCAGCGCCAGGCGTTTGGGCTTGGGATCGCCCTCGACCGAGAGGTCCAGGAGCAAAATCTCCGAGGCGGCGTGGTGGAGGACATCTTTGATGTCTTTGAGGTTGAATTCCAGGTTCTGCGGCGGGTTTTGCCGGCCATAGATTACGGCCGGAACGCGGCTGGCCGAGCGCAATTTCTTTGCGCCCGCTCGCCGGTTCAACGTCCGCGGAAACGCGGTTAAAGTGACTGCTTTCATCTTTTGTTACCTTTTATACGAAGATTCGCCGTTATGCCAGCTTAACTGGTCCGCCCGCCCTTAAACTCAAAAAGCGAGGTGACCGACGAATTGCAATTAATTCGTTTGATCGCTTCGCCCAGAAGCGAGGCCACCGATAGCGTCGTGATCTTCACCCCGTCAATGTCGGGGCGTAGGACAGTATCAGTAGTAATTAATTCGTCAATATTCGATTTTCGCAACCTTTGCACGCCCAAATCGTTCAGCAGGGCGTGCGAGACGCAGGCGATGATCCGCCGCGCGCCTTTCTTTTTCAGCAACGCCGCCGCGCTGGTCAGGGTGCCGGCGGTTTCGGTCAGGTCATCCACCAGCAAAACGTTGCGCCCGCGGATTTCACCGATGACCGCCATGGCCTCGATTTCCGTGGCGTTTTTCCGGCGTTTGGCCACGATGGCCAGGCCGGCTTGCAGGACTTGGGAATAGGCGTGGGCCATTTTTAGCCCGCCGACGTCCGGACTGACCACCACCAAATCTCCCAACTTCTTGACCTTCAAATACTCATACATGACCGGGGCGGCGTAGAGATGATCCACCGGGATGTCGAAAAAGCCTTGGATCTGCTGGGCGTGCAAATCCATGGTCAGGATGCGGTTGGCGCCCGCGGCCACCAGCAAGTTGGCCACCAATTTGGCGGTGATAGGTACGCGCGGCTGGTCTTTTCGGTCCTGCCGGGCGTAGCCGTAGAAGGGCAGCACCGCGGTGATGCGCATGGCGCTGGCCCGCCGCACCGCGTCCATCATGATGAACAGCTCCATCAAGTTGTGGTTGGTCGGCGGGCAAGTGGATTGCACGATAAAAATGTCCTCGCCCCGGATGTTTTCCTCGATTTTCACGAAGGTCTCGCCGTCGGGAAAAGACGACACGGAGCATTTGCCCAATTCCATGCCGACGTAGGCGGCGATGTTCTTGGCCAGCAATGGATTGGAAGTGCCGGAAAAAATCTTCACAATTAATATCTCAATCTAATGAAAAATAAAAACCACCCTGCGGTGGTTCCACTTGTGGCAGCACTGTAACAAACGCGGCACGGTGCGCAAGCACTATTCGCGAGAAAGTCCGTTAATGCGAACGCGCAACCGGCCCTTTATGAACCGGCTTGCCACAGCTACGTGTGTTGAGTTACGTATAATGCATGAGTTCCGTTGCCGAGATCGAAGAGGCCATCGGCAAACTCCCACCCGGGGAATTTGTCAGGTTGGAGCGTTGGTTCGACGCCGAACGAAACCGCAAGTGGGACCGGCAGATCGAGGAAGATGCCCACAACGGCAAGCTGCGCGAACTGTACGAGCGGCTCCAATCGGAAAACCAAGGCCAACCTGACGTCCCGCTTGATGAATTCCTCGACAACGAAAAGCTTTCGTGACAGGTTCAGGAGACTTCCTCCCGAAATCCAGCGGCTGGCGCGAAAGAATTTCAAGCTCTGGCTCCATGATCCTGTCCATCCTTCGCTCCATTTCAAGAAGGTGAAGGATTTTTGGTCGGCCCGTGTCGGCAGCAATTATCGCGCTTTGGCCATTTGGCGTGGGGACAAGCTTGAGTGGTTCTGGATCGGTTCTCATGGCGAATATGAGGACTTAATAAAGTGACGGCTGCAGATTCAACCGTCTCTTTTCGCCAATATCCTCTAGGGCCTCAATGGACCCTATTGGAACATTTTCGTGCTTTCTATGTCCGATTTGAGCCTCGGTGGTTACTATTCTATGAATGAACAGTGTAACCGATCAACAGCTTTTACACGAATATAGCGAAGACCGGTCGGAGACGGCCTTTGCCGAATTGGTGCAGCGGCACGTTGACTTCGTTTATTCCGCCGCTTTGCGGATGGTCCGCGACGCACACCTGGCCGAGGACGTGACGCAGAATGTGTTTATTGCGTTGGCGCAGAGTGGCCGGCACCTCACGGAACGACCCGTGTTGTCCGGTTGGCTGCACCGCACGGCGCAAAACCTTGCTGCCAACGCCATCCGCTCGGACGTGCGCCGCCGGGTCCGCGAACAAGCAGCCGCCACCAAGGATGAATTGTTATCCTCCACTCCAGAGTCTTTGTGGGAACATATCGCTCCGCAACTCGACGCCGCGTTGAGCGAGTTGAGCGAGCCAGACCGTAACGCGATTATGCTGCGTTACTTCGAGCGAAAATCCGCCCAGGAGATGGCGCAAATTCTTGGCCTCTCCGACGAAGCCGCCCAAAAGCGCGTCAATCGCGCCGTGGAACGGCTGCGTGACTATTTCTCCAAACGCAACGTGACCATCGGCGCGAGCGGTCTGACCGTCGTAATTTCCGCCAATGCCGTGCAAGCCGCGCCGGTTGGGCTGGTGGCCGCCATTTCCGCCGCTGTCGCCTTCGCCGGAACAGCGGTTCACACTTCGACCTTAATTGCCGCCGCCAAAACCATCGCTATGACCACGATCCAAAAAACTGTCATCACCGCTACGCTCGCCATGATTGCCGGAGCCGGAATTTACGAAGCGCATCAGGCCGCACAATTGCGCGAGCAGAACCGGGCGCTCCGGCAACAACAAGCACCGCTGGCCGAACAAATCCAGAAGTTGCAACGTGAGCGGGATGAGGCGACAAACCGGCTGGGGTCATTGTTTGCGCAAAATGAACGGATGAAATCCGGTCAGAACACATCGGAGCTTCTCAAACTGCGCGGAGAGGTGGGGCGGTTGCGGGATGAATTGAAAGGATTGCCAAATGCCCGTGCCGCTTTGCTTAAACAAAAGCTTAGGGAAATGCCGGACAAGAAAATCCCCGAACTGAAGTTCCTAACGGAAAAAGACTGGATCAACGCCGCCTGGAATGCTGATTTGGATACGGACGACGGGGTTCGTCTTGCCTTGAGCAAACTCCGGGATGAGTCCGTGGATACATTTCTCAATATGACAAGAAAGGCGCTCAAAGGATATCTTGCGGCAAACAATAACCTGTTGCCTTCTGATCTTTTGCCTTTGAAACCTTATTACGATGCGCCGGTTACAGACGATATGCTCGTGCGCTATGCGTTTATGCAGACCGGAAAATTGAGCGATAATCCATCAGATTCAGTGGTGAGAAAGGCGGTCTATGCGGATCCGGAGTATGATTCCAATCAAGAAATGTCCATGAGCGGCGGCAGCGGCAGCAGCTTTAATAGATTTCATGATGCCATTTATGATGCCACGATGGAATTCACCCTTAATCACTATGGTCAACCGCCAACCGATCCCTCTCAAATTGGATCTCTCCTCAAGAAGCCAATTGATCCCGTCACGATGCAAAAGTATTTTTATCAAATTACGACTGATCTCGTCGCCAATCCGCCATTACCCGAAACAATCATGCTCGCACCATTATTAAAAGCTTATGCCGCAGACAACAATGGACAACGTCCTCAAAACCCTTCGGACTTGTTGCCTTACCTTACAACGCCAGAACAGCAATCCGCGTTTCAAAAGTTGGAACAAAACCATCCTTCTTCGAAGTGAGAATTTGCCCGGATAATTGCAGAATACATTGTGGCTACGGCGAACGGACGCGGTAGAAGCGCGCGGGATCGTTGGTCGTGGGCTGCGAGGTGAATTGGAACACGTCGGAAGAAGTGTTGCTGGCGGTGCCGACGACGGTCCAGTTGCTGAAGGGCAACGACAAGTTGGTAGCGGACAAGACGGTGAAGGTGGCGCTCGGATCGTTGGTGAAGCCAAACTGGAGAATGCCTTTGCCCAGCGTCTTCACGCCGGTTAGGGCCGGGGGTGTGGCGGTTATAGCTGCTCCCTGGGTCACGGAAATGGTTTGGCCCAGCAAGGTGATGTTGGCCGTGCGGCTGGAATCGGTGTTGGCGGTGAAGGAAAAACTTACCACGCCGTTGGTAATGCCGCCGATGGTCAGCCACGATTGGTCACTGGTGGGCGCAAACGGGGCCAGCAGATTGGCCGTGGGAGGCAAAACCGCCGGTAACACATCGCTGCCGGCGGTCCCACTCTCCGACTTGGAAGTCGGGTCCACGAAGGCATACGGCAGCTCTTCGATCACGTCGTTGTTGGTGTCAGCGAAGTACACATTGCGCGCACCGTCCACTGCCACGGCATAGGGAATATACGCTCCCGAGGAGAGCGCTGTAAGATTGCCGTTGGCCGCGGTCCATTCGTAAAGGGCCTGGTTGGCGTAATCGGCGATGTACACATTGCCACCCTTATCCACCGCAACCCCGGAGGGAGACGAAACCGAGGCTGTCAATGTGCTTAAGGCCTGATTGGCAGGCGTCCACTCTTCGATCACCTGGTTAAAGGTGTCGGCGATGTAGAGATTGCCCGCGAGGTCCACCGCCACGCCGAAAGGGTTGTACAGTCCCGAGCTTATCAATGTTGTCACGGCGCCGTTGGATGGCGTCCACTCTTCGATCGCCTCGTAGTTGGTGTCGGCGATATAGAGGTTGCCTGCGCCGTCCACCGCCACGCCATAGGGGATGAACGACACGTTGGCAATTTGCGTGTCAGTCAGTATCGTGACGGTGTTGTTGCTTGGCGACCACTTGTCAATCGACGCGTAGTTGGTGTCGGCGATATAGACATTGCCCAGGCTGTCCACGGCCACGCCCGTGGGAGCAGGGGGTTCAAAAGTGAACGGAGCGGACGCGGAAGAGACCAGCGTGCTCAAGGTATTATTGGCCAGCGTCCACTTCTCGACCGCAAAGTTGCCGGTGTCAGCGATATAGACATTGCCCGCGCTGTCCACGGCCACGCCTTGAGGCGCGTTGAGACCCGAGTAAACCAACGTGGTCAGGGGTTGAGCCGGGACATAAGTTGCGCCGGCCTGGGTGACACTCAGGGTCAGACCGGCGACGGTCAGGGTGCCCGTGCGCGTGGCGCCCGTGTTGTCGTCGAAAGTGAAAACAATATTCGTGCTGCCTGCGCCGCTCTGATTGGGCGCGCTAAGATGCAGCCAACCGGCATTGGCCGTGTTCGTCCAGGCGGCGTTCAAGGGCCAAACTCCGAGCACCGCGCTGTCGCTTCCCGACGCGGGTCCCTCCAGGAGGGCGGTGGCGGCAAGGGCGTAGGGAACGCCCGCCTGCGTGACGGAAATGGGCTGGCCGAGCAATGTAATGTGGGCCGTGCGGCTGGGGCTGGGAGCGGGATTGGCGGCAAAGGAAAACTTTACCACGCCGTTGCTGCTGCCCGTGATCGTCAGCCACCACGGCTGGTCACTGGCGGGGGTGAATATGCCGAGCAGATTGGCCGTGGCCGGGAGCACTACGGGCAAAATATCGTTGCCGGCGGTCGCGGGTTCGAACTTGGGGGTCGGGTCCACAAAGGCCCGGGACAGTTCTTCAATCGGGCTGTTCCCGCCGTTGACGATATAGACATTGCCCGCGGCGTCCACCGCCACACCAACGGGCTGATAGGATCCCGGGTAGGGCAACGTGGCCACGGTCTTACTGGCCGCCGTCCACTTCTTAGTCGCGCTGTTGCCGGTGTCGGCAATATAGACGTTGCCCGCGCCATCCACGGCCACGCCTTTGGGATTGCTCAAGCCCGATGACACCAATGTGGTCACGTTGCTGTTGGCCGCCGTCCATTTCTTGATCAGGCTGTTGCCGGTGTCAGCGACATAGACATTGCCCGCGGCGTCCACCGCCACGCCATAGGGATTAGACAATCCCGTGGAGACCACCGTGGCAAGGGTGTTGTTGGCCACCGTCCACTCCTTGACTGCGTTGTTGAGTGTATCGGCGATATATACATTCCCCCCGGAGTCCAGTGCCACGCCGTACGGTTCGTTCACCCCCGAAGAAATTAATGTGTTCAGGCTGCTGGTGGCGGGCGTGAACTCTTTGACCGCGCTGTGGAAGGTATCGGCGATATAGATATTGTCCGCGGCGTCCACTGCCACGCCAGTGGGATTAGACAATCCCGATTCCAGCAGGAAGTTGATGCTGCTGTTAGTCACCGCCCACTCTGAAATCAGCGGGGTTCCGGCGTCGGTGTCGGAGAAAAACACATTGCCGGCGCCGTCCACCGCCACGCCGGAAGGGGTGTTCGCCCCAGCGAAGTTAACCAAATTGGTGACAAAGTTAGCCTGGACATAAGTTGAACCGGCTTGGGTGACGGTAAGAGTCAGGCCGGCGATGGTGAGGGTTCCAGAGCGGGTCGCGCCGGCATTGGCATCGTAAGTGAAAATGACATTCGTGCTGCCTTGGCCGCTCTGATTGGCCGCGCTGAGGTGGAGCCAACCGGCATTCGCCGTGGCCGTCCAGGTCGCGGTTTGGGAGGCGGCGGCGAGCACGACGCTATCGCTTCCGGCGGCCATTCCCTCCAGGCGCGCGGTGGCGCCAAGGGCATAGGGGATGCCGCCCTGGGTGACCAGGATGGTTTGACCAAGGAGTGTGATGTGGGCCGTGCGGCTAATAATGAAGGGGTTGGAGGCAAAGGAAAAACCCACCACGCCGTTGGTGACGCCGGTGATGGTGAGCCACAACTGGTCGCTGGTGGGAGGGAACGCCGCGAGCAGATTGGCCGTGGCCGGCACCACCACGGGCAAAACATCGTTGCCGGCGCCGACCGTTTCCGACTTCGAAGTCGTATCCACGAAGGCATGCGGCAATTCCTGGAGAACGTTGTTGTCGGCGGAATTGGCGATAAAAATATTGCCCGCGTTGTCCACTGCCACGCTGTTTGGAAGCACGTCCAGGTTCGTCAATATGATCAAGGACTTGCTGGCTGCCGACCACTCACCCAAAAGCCCGGCGTTGACGTCGGCGATATAGACATTGCCCGCGCCGTCCACCGCCACGCCTTGGGGAGATTCCAATCCGGTGGATACCAAGGTGATCACATTGCTGTTGGCTGCCATCCACTCCTTGACGGCACTGTGCTGGAAGTCGGCGATATAAACATTGCCCGCCGCGTCCACCGCCACGCCAGTTGGATTATTCAAGCCCGAGGACACCAGGGTAGCCACATTGCTGTTGGCCACCGTCCACTCTTTGATCGCGTTATTGCCGGTGTCGGCGATATAGACATTGCCCGTGGGATCCACCGCCACGGCGGCGGGATGATTCAACGGCGTGGTTGCATTCGAGGAAACCAGCGTGATGAGGGTGTGGCCGGGCACCGTCCACTCCTTGATGGCGTTGTGATTCTCATCGGCGATATAGAGGTTGCCCGCGCTGTCCACGGCCACGCCGAGGGGGGTAAACAATCCCAAGGACACCGGCACGGTCACGGCGTTGTTGCTGGCCGTCCAATCGGCGATCCTCTGGCCGTTGGGGTCGGAGAAGTAAACGTTGCCCGCGTTGTCCGCCGCCACGCCCGCGCCGGAATAGGAATACATTCCCCCCGTTGAGACCAGTGTGACCATCGGTTGAGCCGCGATATAAGTTGAACCGGCCTGCGTGACGGTAAGAGTCAGCCCGGAAATGGTGAGGGTGCCGGAGCGGGTCGCGCCCGCGTTGGCGTCGTAAGTGAAAACAATATTCGTGCTGCCGGTGCCGCTTTGATTGGCCGCGCTCAGGTGCAACCAGGGGGAATTGGCCGCGGCTGACCAGGCGCCGGTTTGGGGCGTGACGGCGAGGACCACGCCATTGCTTCCGGCGGCCGGCCCTGCCAAAAGGGCGCTTGTGCCCAGCGCATACGTGACGGCTCGCGCCGGCGTGGCGCTCAAAGCCAGCCACGCCAGGGCCAGGAACACACTGCCTAAAAAGAGGATTCGGGCATGATGAGGGGCGGTGGTTTTTGACATAGTTTTTTTAAAGCTTCCAAACACATAAAGGCAACACCATCACGACAACGTTGTTTTCTTAACATAAGATGAACCGATTTGCAAGATTATTTCGACGATGGCCCGGCCTTCCGGGTTGACTTAAAGTTAGTATGCACTAACCTGTGCCGGTGGTGCCTGTTCTGCGTCTTGATTCGCAGGTGGCTGATGGTTGGTAATTGTTCACTAATGAATATAAAATTAAGTGTTTTGGGCGCAATCCTTGGCCTCCTGGCCGCAGGCTGTCATAAGTCAGACTCGCCGCCTGCCGCCGAACCGCCCGCCCCGGCGGTCACCGTTAACCAGCCCGTCTCCAAAGAGGTCGTCGAGTGGGACGAATACCAGGGCTGGGTCGAGGCGGTCGATACCGTCGCGGTCCGCGCGCGCGTCAACGGTTATTTGAATTCGATCCATTTCAAGGATGGAGCCGAGGTCAGGAAGGGCGACTTGCTCTTCGTGATCGATCCGCGTCCCTACCAGGCGGAATTGGACCGGGCGGAGGCGGATTTGCTGCAAGCCCGCACCCACTTCGAGCTAACCAGCAACGACCTGGCGCGGGCGCAGCGTTTGCTCAAAGCCAAGGCCATTTCCGAGGAGGACGCCGATTCCCGCGCCAAGGCCGAACGCACCGCTGCCGCCGCCATTCAATCGGCTCGGGCCTCGGTCGAAATGGCGCAATTGAACATGGAATATACCAGCGTCAAGGCGCCCATCAGCGGGCGTATCGGACGCAAAATGATCACCGAAGGCAACCTCATCAACGGCAATCCGGGCGACGCCACCTTGCTGGCAACCATCGTTTCGCTGGACCCGATCTACTGCCATTTCGATGCCGATGAACAATCCATCCTCAAGTATCAGCAATTGGCTCGATCCGGGGGGAAGGAGAACCTGGGCGGCGGGAAAATGGCCCTGTGAAATCGCCCTGGCGAACGAGGCCGGGTTTCCGCATCGGAGCCTGCTCGATTTCGTGGATAACCAGGTTGATCCCGCCACGGGAACGTTGCGCGTGCGCGGCGTCTTTGCCAATCCTGGCCGGGTGCTGCAGCCGGGCTTTTTTGCGCGGGTCCGGGTGCCCGGTTCCGCTCCCTACCATGCCCTGCTGATTCCGGACCTGGCCGTCGGCTCCGATCAAGACCAGAAGTTTGTGTTTGTGGTCGATGACAAGGACATGGTGCATTACACGCCGGTCAAACTCGGCCCCTTGATCGATGGGCGGCGGGTCGTGCGCGAGGGTCTTGATTCCAACGAATGGGTGGTGGTCAACGGCTTGATGACCATCCGGCCTGAAACCAAGGTCAAACCCGCCCGCGCCGCCTCCGCACCGCTCGCCGAGACTCCCTAGACCCGCGCTTTCCCGATGAAATTTTCCCATTTCTTTATCGGCCGGCCGATTTTTGCCTCGGTGCTCTCGATTGTCATCGTCATCGCCGGCCTGCTGGCGCTGCTCAAACTGCCGGTGGCGGAATATCCCCCGGTCGTGCCGCCAACGGTCGTGGTGTCGGCAAATTATCCCGGGGCCAATCCGCAAGTCATCGCGGACACGGTTGCCACGCCCATCGAGGAGGAGGTCAACGGGGTGGAAGATATGCTTTACATGTCTGCGCAATGCGCCAGCGACGGCAGCATGTCTTTGACCGTCACGTTCAAAATCGGCACGGACCTGGACAAGGCGCAGGTGCTGGTGCAGAACCGGGTCGAGGTGGCCTCCGCCCGCCTGCCCGAGGAGGTGCGCCGCCTCGGCGTCACCACCGCCAAACGTTCGCCGGACATCACTCTGGTGGTCAACCTGTTCTCCCCGGATGGGCGCTACGACCAGGTTTATGTCAGCAATTTCGCCTTCCTGCAGGTCAAGGACGCGCTGGCCCGGTTGCCGGGCGTGGGCAGCATCATTATTTTCGGGGCGCGCGATTACACCATGCGCATCTGGCTGGACCCGCAAAAGCTGGCCGCGCGCAACCTCACGGCCGACGACGTGGTCAACGCCATTCGCGAACAGAACGTGCAGGTCGCGGCCGGGCAAATCGGCCAGCCGCCCATCGGCAAAGGGGTTGAGTTTCCAATACATCGTCAACACGCAAGGCCGTCTGACCGACGAGAAACAATTCGGCGACATTGTCATCAAGAACGGCGCCAACGGCCAGGTGATGCGCGTGCGGGACGTGGCGCGGGTGGAATTGGCGGCGCTGGATTACAGCATGAACAGCAAGATTGACGGCAAGCCGACCGCGGCGCTGGCCATCTTCCAGTTGCCCGGCTCGAACTCGATCAAGACTTCGGACGCGGTGCATGAGGCGATGGAAAGGCTCAAGGAACGATTTCCGCCGGGGCTGGATTATCGCATTGTGTTTGACACCACCGGATTCACGCGGGATTCGATCCGCGCGGTGCATTCACACCTTGGTGGAGGCGATGTTGCTGGTGGTGCTGGTGGTGGTGGTCTTTCTGCAAACGTGGCGGGCCTCCCTCATTCCGCTGCTGGCCGTGCCCGTCTCGCTCATCGGCACCTTTGGCGCGATGGCGGCGATGGGCTTCTCGCTCAATAACCTGTCCCTCTTCGGCATCGTCCTGGCCATTGGCATCGTGGTGGACGACGCGATTGTGGTGGTGGAAAACGTCGAGCGCAATATCGCCCTGGGCCTGAAGCCGCGGGAGGCGACGGCCAAGGCGATGGACGAAGTCAGCGGGGCGGTGGTGGCGGTGGCGCTGGTCTTGGGCGCGGTCTTCATTCCGACCGCGTTCCTGGCCGGCATTTCGGGGCAGTTTTACCGGCAGTTTGCCTTGACCATCGCCTTTTCCACGCTCATCTCGGCCTTCAATTCGTTGACCTTAAGCCCCGCTCTCTGCGCCTTGCTGTTGCAGCCGCACGGTCACCGGCACGACATCTTCAGCCGCCTGCTCGATCACACGGCGGGGTCGTTCTTCCGCGTCTTCAACAGCGTCTTCGGGCGCTGCACCACGGCTTACAGCCACGGGGTGCGGCGGTTGATTGGCGTGAGTTGGCTGGTCTTGTTGGTTTATCTGGGCCTCGTCGGCCTGACCTGGTTCGCCTTTCGCCGGGTTCCTTCCGGTTTCATTCCGCCCCAGGACAAAGGATATGTGGTGATCGCCGTGCAATTGCCCGATTCCTCATCGCTCGAGCGGACCGATGCCGTTATTGATCACATCAGCCGCCTGGTCCGTGATACTCCGGGTATCAAGGCGACCATCGACCTGGCCGGTCTGTCGGTCATCAGTTTGAGCGCCAGCCCGAACTCCGGCACCATCTTTGTCATCCTGGACGATTTCCAAAAACGCACGCCCAAAGGCCTGACCGGCGAGGTGATCGCGGCCGATATGCGCCAGCGGTTGATGGGGCTGCAGGAAGGTTTTGTGGGCGTCTTCGCGCCGCCGCCTGTCAATGGCATGGGGGTGGTGGGCGGATTCAAAATGGAGCTGCAAGACCGCGGCGGGGCCGGTTTGCAGGCCTTGCAAGGCGCCGCCATGACGTTGATGGCCGAGGCCAACAAGGGCGGAAAGGTGCAAGTGGCCTATCCCACCTTCCGCGCCAGCACGCCGCAGCTTTACCTGGACGTGGACCGGCTCAAGGCCAAAGCCATCGGCGTGCCTTTGAGCGATATATTTGATACATTACAGATTTATCTCGGCTCCCTCTACGTCAATGATTTGAACCTCTTTGGCCGCACCTATCACGTGACCGCGCAAGCCGACGCTCCCTATCGCCGGCAGCCGGAAGACATCCTGAATTTCAAGGCCCGCAACAGCCAGGGAGAGATGGTGCCGCTGGGAACGCTGCTCAAGGTCAGCAACATAACCGGGCCGGACCATATTGTCCGTTACGACATGTATCCCGCGGCGGAAATCACCGGCAATCCCGCGCCCGGAGTCAGTTCCAGCGACGCCATCGCCGCCATGGAACGGACGGTCAAAGATAAGCTGCCGGCCAGCATCGGTTTGGAGTGGACGGAACTGACCTTGCAGGAAATTCTGGAGGGCAACACGTCCTTCCTCATTTTTCCGTTGTGCGTCCTTTTTGTGTTTTTGACGCTGGCGGCGCTTTACGAAAGCTGGTCGCTGCCCCTGGCCATCATCCTGATCGTTCCCATGTGCCTGCTCTTTGCCATCCTGGGCGTCTGGGCGCGCGGGATGGACAACAATATTTTCACGCAAATCGGTTTCGTCGTGCTGGTCGGCCTGGCCTGCAAAAACGCCATCCTCATCGTCGAATTCGCCAAGCAGAAACAGGACGGCGGCCTTAACCGCTCGGACGCCGCCGTCGAGGCCAGCCGCTTGCGGCTGCGGCCGATTTTGATGACCTCCTTCGCCTTTATTTTTGGCGTCGTGCCGCTGGTGCTGGCCGAAGGGGCCGGCGGGGAGATGCGGCGCGCGTTGGGCACGGCGGTGTTCAGCGGCATGTTGGGCGTGACGTTCTTTGGCATCTTTCTGACGCCCGTGTTTTACAATGTCATCCGCCGTCTCACGGAACGAAACAAAGCATGAAGACCGCCTCCTTGCTCATCTGCCCCATCGCGGCGGCCTGCCTTGCCGCCGGTTGCGCGGTGGGGCCAAACTATCAGCCTCCGCCAGTCTCCGCCCCAACGAATTTCACCGGCGGCGCGCCGGGCGGCTTTACCACCAATGAACCCGTGGCCGATTGGTGGCGCGGATTTGGCGACCCCGAATTAGTCCTATTGGTGGATCGGGCCGTGGCCGGCAATTTGGACCTTCGCATCGCCACCGCCAATTTTCTCCAGGCTCGCGCCTTGCGCATGGGAGCCAAGGCGGACTTTCTGCCGGCCGTCAATGGCCAGGCCAGCTACACCAACGTCAAATATAGCGAAGCCCAGGTTTTTGAAGCTCAAGGAGTGCCCCTTAGCCAGGAAATTTACGACGCCGGTTTTGACGCCACCTGGGAATTGGACGTTTTTGGCCGCCTCCGCCGCGCCTACCAATCCAGCACCGCCTCGCTGCAAGCCACCGCCGCCATGCGCCGCGACGTCCAGATCAGCCTCGTAAGCGAAGTGGCGCGCAACTATTTTGAACTGCGCGGCGCCCAGAATGAATTGGCCGTGCTGCGCCGCAACGCCGACAACCAGGGCCAGACCCTCAAAATCACCCAGGCCCGCCTGGACGCCGGCGGGGGCACGGAACTGGACGTGGCCCGCGCCCGCGCCCAATTAAACAACACCCTGGCGGCGGTTCCGCCGATGGAATCCGCCGTCGCCCACGCCACGCACCGTCTGGGCGTTTTGACCGGCCAACAGCCGGAAGCTTTGGAGGATGAATTGCGCGCCCCACAGCCGCTGCCCAGCCTGCCGCCGCTGGTCGCCATCGGCAATCCGGCCCAATTGCTGCGCCGCCGCCCGGATGTCCGCGCCGCCGAACGAAACCTTGCGGCGGCCACGGCGAGAATCGGCGTCGCGGTGGCGGACCTTTTTCCGCGCGTCACTTTCAACGGCGCCATTGGGCTGAATGCGGAAACTTTCGCCGGTCTTGGCAAGTCCGGGGCCGATACGCGCTCCTTCGGCCCCGCCATCACTTGGGCGGCGCTCGACTACGGGCACGTGCGGGCGCGCATCAAAGCGGCCGGGGCGGTGGCGGACGCCGAGATCGCGCAATACCAAAAAACAGTCTTGACGAGTTTGGAGGAAACGGAAAACGCCCTGGTTGATTTTGGCCGCGCGCGGGCGCGCCGGGAATATCTGGCCCAATCGGTCAAGGCCAGCCAGACCGCGGCGGACCTGGCCCATACTCAATTTGAAAACGGAGCGACGGATTTCCTGACCGTGCTGGAAGCCGAGAGGGTTTTGCTGGAGGCGCAGGACCAACTGGCCCAAACCGAGACTCAAACGGCCACCGCGCTGGTGGCGGTTTACAAGGCGCTGGCGGGAGGCTGGGAAAAAACACCCAACAGTCGGTAGTCTGTGACTGTCCCCATCGGCGCCGGAGGAACCGAGCGCCGATGGGATAAGGCCCTAAGGCCACGATTAGAAGTGGTAGGTTAAGAGAAGGCTGATGGTGTGGTTGTTCACCTCGCTCACTCGATCACCAATATTGCCGCCAAGCTTTTCAGAAAAGGCGGTCAAATATTTGTAGCCCAGTCCGACTTCGCAACCCTCGCAGACTTGGTAGCGCACCCCGGCCTGAGCCTGAAGGGCGGGACCCCAATCACTGCCAGCGGCGATGGTCGGGTGATTGTCGGCAGACCAGACGTTGGCAGAGATATAGTCAATGCCCCCGCCGAACCCGATATAAGGAGTGAACTTGCCGACGTGGTAATTCAGGATCAGATTAGCCAGGATCGGGATCTGCCAGAGATTGCCGCCAAGCTCGGTTTCGTGTTTGCCGCTCTTGATCGAACTCATGGGGTTCCAGATCCCACCTGATTCCAGTTCCGCTCCCAGAGTTACTTTGTCCGAAAGCTTGAGCCCATATCCCGCTTCCAAATCCCAGCGCGCGCCGGCATTGAGCCTAACGTCGCTGCCACCCGAGCCCCGAAGTCCGGTCATCATGTTGAGACCAGGGTCGGTGTTCACATAGAAACCGGACGCTATATCGCCGGCTTGCGTGGCAGTGGCGCAGGCCGCCAAAATGGCGATTCCGGCAATCACTGCCAACTGACTGTTTTTGAGGTCATTTCGTTTCATAGTTCCTTCTTTTGAGTTGTTAATATGCTTCTACCGTTTTTCGGCCTTAGCCGCCTTCAGACGCCCGTGGGGGGCCGTGTGCGGCAGGGCCAAATCGCTGTCCTCGCTGCCCTTTCCATGAATAAATTAGTTTTCAAGACCATTCCCGATTGCATGTTCTGCATCGTTCGGCCGCTGAGACAGGCCGAACCTGTTCCGGGGCAACCTGCCCCATTGCAGGTATTCCGTCAATGCACATTTTTTATGCAAGAACGCGGCATCAACCATGAGTTGATTTCCGCGCTTTGCTGGATTCCGAGGCCTTTCGGCTTTCCGCTCACTTGACGGTGAACGTCCCGTTGCTCACGTTGGTGACCGCGCCCGATTCGACGACGACGCGCATGCCGTTGCCGGAGTTCGTGCTGGAAAACCACAAGGTTATGTAATTTGTCTCCGTGGGGGGCAGATCGCTGGTTTGCAATAGAGCCACCCGCGGCCCAAATTGCCCGAAGCTATAGGAATTTGTTTGGATATCCCCGCTCCTGTCCACGACGGTGACCGTTTCGTAACCAAACGTCATCGCAGGCCCGGTGCCATGCGAATTGAAATTCAATGTCCTGCCCACTAGTGAAACCGGCACCGTCGCTGCCTGTGGCGAAGCGCTCACCGCCCCATGATTGTGGACGTCGCCGAAAGTGGCGCTGGTGGGGCTGCTGAAATTCAACAGGATTGACCCGTTGCCGTCGATGTCCGATGGAGGCGCCAGGGACTTGAGCAGCAACAGGCCGGTGTTGGGACCGTTTCGCGTATAAGTATAACTGCCGACTTCCGTGCTGTTGTCATGTGTATTGGCGTCGAACTGCCCGAAGGTCGCCGCGTCGAATCCGGCCACAAATGATCCGCTCTGGCCGTTATGGACCGTGGTCGCGGCCACCGTCAGACCTGCTATCGACTCCGGCGCGTGTCCGGCGGGCGCCTTGGCGGGGCTGATGGCCAGGAAAGAGCCGGTGTCGGACGCGACCGCCGTCGGGCCAGTCGCCGCGCTGTAAAATGAGTTGCTGCTGCCAGCAAAGTCCAACAGGACGAAATTGGTGTAGCCGAGGGCTTCGGTGTTGGTAAAGGTCTCGGTCACCAGCGCCATTTGCGGGCTGAAAAGCGAGTAGGTGTAGCTACCGGCCCCGACGACGCCAACCGGCAGGCCGTCTGCCGAAAAAGTGCCGTAGCTGTAATGGTTGGTGAAAGCGCCGGCGAAGATGCCCTGTCCCAGCAAGGTCGTCCCATTCAGCGACGAAGGTGCCGCGCCAGTCGCTCCGCCCAGCGTAAACAAGCCGCTTCCGCCGTCGTCGTTGGTGTAGCTTCCGTTCGTGGTGGTGGTAAACATCAACGTTGTCACGCCAGTTCCTGCCGAATGAGTTAAATCCTCGTGCGCAAACCGCGCGGTATTGGCGTCTAGCTGCGAGAGCGCATAACCGCCCACCCCCGCATTGGTCTCTCCGACATAAGCATAGGTGTTGGCGCCGATGAATACGGTTTCCGGCGAGCCTGGGTCGAGGGTCATGATCACACCCGAGAGCGATTGCGGCGCAAGCCCGCTGGCTTGGTTATTCAGGGTGATGCTGGCAGGCGAGGAAATATTGCCCGATGTGTCCTGGGCATAAAAGAGCACAACATTGACGCCCCGATTGAGTATCAACACGGCGGTCCAATTGGTGTATCCATTGGTGGTGACAACCACGCAGTTGGCCGGCCCGGAGTTGACGGTGTAGTAAACCGATTGCACGGCCACGTTGTCATTGGCTTTCCCGCACAACGCGACCACCGAGTTGCTGCCTTTGGTCGCGGGCAGCGGCGTAATGGAAATGGTCGGCTTGGTGGAATCCACAAAGTTGCCAGTGAGGGACATGCCCTGCGCCATGATGAATTTCAGACTGGCGGAGGTCGAATTGGTCGTACCGCTCCAACCCGTGAATTTGCAACCCGCGTTGGCGGTGGCGGTCATGGTGTAGGGCTTGCCAATGACCAGGTTCTGGTTGTTGGCGTAAGAACCCACCTTGCCGGGGCCACTGACGGTCACAGAAAGCGGCGTCATCACCTGATAAAAAATGCTCAGGCTGTTGGTGGTTGAAATGTTGCCACAGGTATCCCCAGCGTAGAAGCGGATCGTATTCGAGCCAGGGGCAAGGGTGAGGTTTGCCACGGTCCAATTGCTGTAAACGTTGCCAGTCGTGGCAAGAGTCCAACCGCCGCCGTTCAATTGGTAATTCACTGACGCCACGGCTACGTCGTCTTTGGTCGTGCCGTTGACCGTAAGAAGCGCGCTGGTCACGGTCCCGGACTTGGGCGAGAGGATGGTCAACGTGGGCTTCTCCTTAAGCGTATAAGTAGCGACTGCCTTGGTGGACACGCCGCTCGCAATCACAACCGTTTCATTGGTGGGCGTGTTCCAGCCTGCAATGGGTTTGAATGAGACGGCGTGAGCGCCCACGGCCAGACCGGCGACCGTGGCGGCACTTTTCTTGTAAATGCCGTTGGCGTCCACCTGCCACGCGGCTCCGATGGCCGTGGAAGGCATGAGGGTCACTTGCAAAGAGCCTGGCAACACGGGCTGGATGATCGTGAGCGACAACGGCTGGTCCACTGTCCCGCCCGCGGCATCGGTCACGCTCACGGTAAAATCGAAGACGCCATTGGTGCTCGGGCTGCCTGAAATGACACCGTTTGTCGTCAGTCCCAAGCCCGCCGGAACAAAAGCCGAACCGAGCGAATAATGCCAAGAGTAAGGTAGGAGTCCGCCGCTGGCTTGCAGTGCCTGGCTGTAAAATACGCCATTGGTTCCATTGGGCAATGACACGCTCGTGATTTGCAATGAGGAAGAAGATTGAGACTGGACGCTGAAATTGACGTTGATGCTGCTACCGGAGATCGTGACAGTCTGGGCGTCCGGGCAGACATAATTGCCCATGCCGAGAATATTGTCCAGACAGTCGGAAGCTCCGCCGCCGCAATTGAGGTTGACGCTCCACGTGCCATTGCCCACGGACACCGAATAATTGCCATTGGCGTCGGTGTCCAAATAGGTCCCATAATTGGTGTCGCCGAGGTCGCTGACGGACACCCCGACACCGGCGATGGGGTTGCCACCGGCTTGTTGCACGTTGCCGGAGATGGTATAGGAGGCAAGAAGGGCGGTGAAATTGACCGTGACACTTTGGGAAACCACCACCGTTTGATTTTGGGGGACGAGATAGCCGCCGGGCAAACTGCTGCCACAATCGATGCAAGAGTTGACACCAATGCTCCAAGTGCCGCCAACTACTCCCATTGAGTAATAGCCGGAGCCATCGGTGTTGGCGTATGCGTGGTAATTGTTGCCACTTTGGTCGTTGGCGTAAATGTTGACGTTGGCAATGGGCTTGCCGTTGTTATCCTTGAGATAGCCCGAAATGGCATAGGGCGCAATCATGGCGACGAAGTTCGCCGTGGCATTTTTGTTGGAAACCACCACCGTCTGATTTTGGGGGGCGACATAGGTTCCGGGCAAATTGCCGTTGCCTCCTCCGCCGCTGCTGACACCAACCGTCCAAGTGCCGCTGAGCACCGAGAGCGAATAACTGCCATTAGTGTCGGTGTCCACGCTGTTCAGGTTGTACTGCACTCCGTTGATCGTGCCGTTGGCCCACACGCCGACATTGGCGATGGGGTCGCCGTTGCTATCCTTGAGAGTGCCGGAGATGGTGTTGGTCGCAACCACGGCGGTGAAGTTCCCCAGCATTACCTGTCCGACGCCCATGTCCATGCCGCCATTGGTCTCAAAGTCCGGCTGTGAAAAAAGATAATCGGCCGCGTTGTTGGCGGATAGCCACCATGAGTCGTTGTTCAAGCCGCCCGCCACCCCGACCACGTAATTCCCGTTCGCATCGGAGTAACCGTCGCTTTGGTACAAATTGTGGTTATTGTCGTTGGCATAAACGTCCACGCCCGACAACGGTTGCCCCAGATTGTCCTTCACGCTGCCGTAAAAGAGCGCCGTGGCCTTGGGCACAGCGATGATGACATTGGTTTGGCCGGCATCGACATTGGTGCCGTTCTGAAGCCCCAGGTAGCCACGAACAATCAGGGTCGTGTCATCCGCCTTGACTTTCCACTGACCGGCGGTGACCGGCACGTTGAAGTTTCCATTGGCATCGGTCAGGCCGATCCCCATTAGGCCGGTGCTGGACTGCGGATTAATCATCACCCCGGGCAATCCGATGTTGGAATTGCCGGCATCAACCACGCTGCCGGAAATGCTCGCCGTGGCGCTGGTTGCCGTCAGATTATTGGTCAGGGTCTGGCCGCCGCCCAGAGCGACAGAGGGCGCGGCCGAGAAATCGGTGACATAATTGCTTCTGAAAGCGATGATTCCATAAGATCCCGCCGGGGCTTGCATGGTGTAGCTGCCCAAATTGTTGGCCACCACTCCCGCCACCGGGCCTTTGTGGTCTCCCCCGGAACCCGTCAAAAGAACCACGGCGTAGGGCACCAGCGTGCTGGTGCCGTTGCTCAACACGTTGCCGGTGAATTTTTGCCCGTACAAGGGGCTGGTGACGCTGAAAGAATTGATGATCGGCGTAAAATGCCCGCTTGGGCTGGACAGCTTGAACAAATATTTTCCGACGATGGTTTGCAGGAAATTCCCATTTTCAAAATTCAACTTGGCGGTGATTTGCCCCCCCGTGGTGTCCGTGTCCCCGGGCACGTTGAAATTGGTCACGCCGCCGATGACCATGCCCGCCTGGCCATCGGTCAGGTTGAACTGCTGCACCAGCCAGTCGCTGGCGTCAATGGCGCCGTTGGCGTTGAGATCGAGGAATTCCTGAACCACGACGGTTTCGCCGTTGGTCAATCCACCCACGCGGAACGTAATGGCTCCGTTATAGGTGTTGCTGACGGTGGCCGGGGTGTTGGTGAACGTGACGGCCGCCGGGAGGGTGTGCGACAAGAGCAGCCCCGTGGCCAGGGCCAGAAGCCGGAGTTGGGTTTTGAATGGTTGTGCGATGTTTTTCAAGTGTTTGATGGGTTGGAGGTTGTCGAATGAGGGTCTGGCGACGGCCCAAATGAGCCTGCGCCACGACTACTGCCGTTTGGTTGTCACAAATAACTGCCGCGCCTCTAAAAATTGCTCAATACCGTTGCCGCTTGCGTGCCTCCAGCGTCGGGCCGCCGGGCAGGCCGATGCTGTAACGTTCGTGAGCCTGCACGATTGCAGAAATTATGTCAAGCCATCATTTTGCCGGGAGACGGCAAAAAATGGCTAACCCATGTATTTTCCTGAATTCCGCGTCAGCGGATCAGGCTTCCCAACCCGCACGGTTGTTCCGTTGCACAAACTGAGTCGCCTCTGGCAAATTTGGCGAGCGCATGTTCGGGCCGTCCCATTCCATGCGATTGCCCTCACCCACGCGCAGGGCCACGCAGCCCAGCAGAATGACCTCGGCCAGGTAGGCGGCGATATCAAAGTTGGAATAGGCTGGCGTGCCGTCCTTCATCATGCGAAACCATTCCTGCATGTGGCCGGGCGAACGGGGGATGGATTCCGGAATAGCCTTGCACGCTTCGTCCCGATCGCCGGCCACGAACTCCTTGTCGCCCATCGAGACGAGGAACTTGCTGCCGTAGTCGTCTGGAGAAAACACCTTGCCCTTATCGCCAATAATGAGCGCGCCGCTCGGGGGCAGTTCATCGTAAGTGGCGAGGATTTCCTTGATGGATTTGCCGTCTGGCCGCAACGGGCGCAAGTGGTCTTTCGGGTTGCCGTCGTACCACCAGAACTTGAGGGGCGGCAGACCTTCGCGCGCGGGAAATTCGAAGCGGATGCGGGAGGTCTTGGGAAAGGTTTCCGAATAAATGCGGGAGGCCAGTTCGCACTCCACCACGCTGGGATAGCCCAGTTTGAGCGCGCGGAACGGCATGTTGACGGTGTGGCAGGCCATGTCGCCCAGGGCGCCCGTGCCGAAATCGAACCAACCGCGCCAGGCGAAGCGGTGGTAAGCGTTCTTCTTGAAAGGCCGCAACGCTGCCGGACCCAGCCAGACATCCCAATCCAGGGATTCGGGCACCGGATCCACCCCGGCGGGCCGCTCCATACCCTGTGGCCAGATCGGACGGTTGGACCACACGTGCGCCTCCAGCGGGGTGCCAATGACGCCGGCTTGGATCACCTCGACCGCCCGCCGCAGACCGTTTCCGGCGCTGCCTTGGTTCCCCATTTGGGTCGCCAGTTTCTTTTCCTTGGCCAATTGCCGGACGATGCGCGCTTCGTGGACCGTTTGCACCAACGGCTTCTGGCAAAAACAGTGTTTGCCCATTTTCATCGAGCGGATGGCCGCGACGCCATGGTTATGGTCTGGCGTGGAAACGGTCACGGCATCGATGTCCTTGCCCATTTCGTCGAGCATCTTGCGGTAATCCTGGTAGTGCTTGGCCTCGGTGAATTTACCGGGAAATTTCTCCGCGAACGACGCCGTCTTTTTGGCCAGCGTGCCTTTGTCCACGTCGCACAGCGCTACAATATTGCCGCCGCATTGTGCCACCGCCTCGGTGTCGCTGTCCCCTTTGCCGCCCACTCCGATGCAAGCAATGTTAATGCGATCGTTGGCCCCCAATACGCGGCCAACGTAAGGAAAATACATGGCGGAGGCGCCTGCGGCCACCGTGGTGCGGCGAATAAACTGACGGCGAGTGAATAAGTGCATGTTCTGTCTTTTTTTTAAGATCTGTTGTGTCAGCGATGCTAACAGCCTTCTTGGTCTTGGCTAGTATTTTTTTTGATCCTGTTTCGTCACAGGCGAAATCCGCAGCGTGACCGTGGCTGCGGCAACCTTCTCGACCAGCGCAATGCCAAGGCGCACCGGTTGGCGTTTGGACCTCACATCCTCGTTGATTGTTTCCTGCTTCAACTCGAAGGCGCGGCCTTGCGTGTCGATGATGACGCGCACGGCGTCCTTGCCGTCTCTGATTTCCAGTTCGTTGGCGCCGACCCGGTGAATCTCACCCCATGTCACCAGCGCCGTTTCAAATTGCTCCGGGGAGGCAAATTCTATTACGTCGCGCACTTCCAGCGACGGCAGCTTGTCACGGCGAAAAACGAAGGTGCGTTCCAGTTTCCGCAAATCCGGCGCCGTGTAGGCGGAGCGGGCATCGAGCGTGAGCGTGTCGGCGGCCGGGGTGAAAGTTTTGGCGACGACTTCACCGCGCGCCTCGCGACCCGCGCGCTGCAATTGCCCTGCCACCACCGGGACGTCGTGGCCAAACGAATTGAGCACCTTGCTGTCGTAACGATGCGAGCTGAACGTGCGCGCCGTATAGACTTCGGCGCCGGGATCACAGATGACCATCGTCTTGCCGGCCACCACGCTGAAGCTGCCAATGTCGTTGTGACCGTGATTGACGCCGTTGTTGCCGCCCTTGATGGCGGTGGCGAAGGAACTTTTTGCGCCGGTTCCAGGACGACAGATCAGCACGCCGCCGTCTGGAAACCACGTCCGCCAGGGCAGATCCTTGGCATTGTCGGCGCAGCGCATCGGCGGCAATTCTTTCGGCAGGAAAGCCGTCGCCGCTTTTTCGTAAAGCCCGCCGCTAAGTTTGGCGGCGCGCCAGCGCGTGGAGTCCATTCCGAGGCGGCGGCACAGGTAATTCATCCAGGGGCCGGACGGTTGCTCGTCCGGATCGCAATCCGCGATAGCCGTATACACACCGCCGAAGATTTCCGAGCGGATGCCAAAGAGCGCGGGTTGCGCGGCCAGGGGCTTTTCCGTCAGCAAATCAATTCCGCCGCGGGTAGCCTGGCGGATGTTCTCGGACAGCAACATGAAATTGCCGAAACCGTAATTCCAATAATCCAGCCCCTCTACGCAGTAGCCGTCAACCGTGAAGCCGCCAGCCAGATAATAGTCAATTTTCTTTTCCGCGACGGCGATGAACCAGGCCCGCTCCTCCGCCGGGCCGATGGTCGCCAGCGCCGCGCCGGTAACGCCGGCGAGACACACGGCGGTCCAGTTATTGTTGCCGCGCATCCAATAGAACTCCTTGCGCGCTCCGTTGACGGCATCGCGATAAGGCGTGAAAATACGGCGCTCCAGATTCTCGCCGATCAGCTTCCGCGTCGCGGGCGACAGCCGCTCTCCCACGAGATAACTAGCCGTGGCCAGATCCTCCGCCAACTCACAGGCGCCGAGGTCTATTTCAATCGTCTCCCCCCTAAAATTTTGCAATTGCCCGTCGTGCGCGGACCAAACCCACGTCCGCTCCGCGCAGAGCGCGGCGATGGTTTCTTCCAGCGGGGCCAGAAAACGCCCTTTGTTTTCAAGGCATTCGGCAACGGTGAAGGTTTGAACCCGTGCGCGCCGGGGAAAAGACACCTTTTCCCAGTCATTGCGGTTGCCGTTTTTTGAATACTCCAGGTAGAGCGATTCCGGCTGTTCCGGCAACGGCTGGGCGGCAAGCTTAGCCGCGCTGACAATCAACGCCTTCAAATCTGGATGGCGGCGCGCGGCATCTTTCCATGCGGCGCGGTTGGCAATGGGCTGGCCGAATCCGGCGGGTTGCGGCGGCAGCATCGCGGCGATTTGGCGGATGCGCGCGGTCTCAATGGCTTCCGCCGCGCGCGAGGACGCAGGGAAACAGCCGAGCGCGCCGGCTAGCAGGCAAAACAACATGCGCCGCATGGCGCGGTTACAATCTTCCAAGACGAACATGGTCATGCCCTCAACTGTAGGGCGCATCCCGCCTTGAACGCAAGCGAGGATGGGCGCGGTTTGCAATCAGAATGGATTAAGATTAGGATGAAGCATTAAGGTTAAGGGAAGTTGCCCAAGTCAGTGAAAATCGCCGATGAGCCAAAAATCGCGAGATGCCTCTTGACCTTTGGCTGCGAGCAGGCAGACTAGGCGATTCTATTAATGGATCATATACGTAACATAGCAATTATCGCCCACGTTGATCACGGCAAGACCACTCTGGTGGATTGCCTGCTCAAACAGTCGGGAACCTTTCGCGCCAATCAAGCCATCTCCTCGGAGGAGCGGATCATGGATTCCATGGACCTGGAACGAGAAAAAGGCATCACCATTCGCGCCAAAAACGCCTCCTTCAATTACAAGGATTACCACATCAACATTGTGGACACTCCAGGGCACGCCGATTTCGGGGGCGAAGTCGAGCGCATCATGAACATGATCGACGGGGTGCTGCTGGTGGTGGACGCCGCCGACGGACCGCAGGCGCAAACCCGCTTCGTGCTGCGCAAGGCGCTGGAGGCGGGCGCCAAACCCATCGTGGTCATCAACAAAATCGACCGCGAGAACGCCCGCCCGCACAAAGTGCTCGACCAGGTCTTCGATTTGTTCGTTTCGCTGCACGCGACGGACGAGCAGTTGGATTTCCCGACTGTCTATACCAGCGCCAAGGATGGCTACGCCAAGATCGACCTCAAGCAGGAGAGCACGACGATGGATCCCCTGTTTAACGCCATCATCAAGTATATTCCGCCTCCCCGCGCGCAGGCCGGGACGGAGTTCAAGATGCTGGTGGCGAACCTGGATTATTCCGATTACCTCGGGCGCATCGCCTTTGGCAAAATCTACAGTGGCAAAGTCAAGCTTGGCGACGAGGCCGCCTGCCTGCACGGCGACGGGCGCAAGACCGAAGGCAAAATCACCGCGATCTTTCATTTCGAGGGACTAAAACGCGTCGAGATTCCTGCCGCCCACGCGGGCGACGTGGTGGGCATCGCCGGGTTCGAGGAGGTGTTCATCGGCGAAACAATCACCGACAACGTCACGCGCGAGCCGCTGCCCTTTGTGCCCATTGACCCGCCGACCATCCAGATGCAGTTCGCCGTCAACGACGGCCCGCTGGCGGGTCTGGACGGCAAATTGGTGACCGCCCGGCATATCTGGGAACGGTTGACCAAGGAAGTCCGCACCAACGTCGCGTTGCGCATCGCGCAGACCGACGCGCCGAATATATTCAATGTGGCCGGCCGCGGCGAAATGCAGATCGCCATCCTGGTCGAGCAAATGCGACGCGAGGGATACGAGGTTTTGGTCTCCCGCCCCGAAGTGATTTACCGCAAGGACAACGAGGGCCGGATGCTGGAACCGATCGAGAAGCTCTTTTTGGAAATCCCCAAGGATTCCATGGGCGCGGTCATGGAAAATCTTTCCGGACGCAAGGCGGAAATCACGCAAATGGACCATCACGGCGACGATGTCACCATCGAGGCCCTCATTCCCATGCGCGGCTTGATCGGGTTCGAGACGGACTTGGTCAACACGACGCGCGGCATGGGCGTGATGAGTCATTTGTTCCACGAATACGGGCCGGACCGCGGCGACATCATCGCCCGCAAGTGCGGCTCGCTGGTGAGCATGGAAGACGGCGAGGCCATGGCCTACGCGCTGAACATGGTGCAGGAGCGCGGCCGTTTGATGGTCGAGCCGGGCGACAAAATTTATAAAGGCATGATCGTGGGCGAAAACGCGCGCGAGAACGACATCCCGGTCAATCCGTGCAAAGCCAAGCGCCTGACCAACATGCGTTCCACAGGCGACGGCAAAGGCATTCAACTGGACCCGCCGCTGAAGATGTCGCTGGAGCGGGCCCTGGAGTACATCGGCCCCGACGAGTACGTGGAAGCCACGCCCGGCCATCTGCGTTTGCGCAAAAAGCTGCTGGACGAAATTCAGCGCCGCCGCGCCGCCCAGTCCCGCGCGACCAAAGTGCTGACGGCATAAGCCTGCGGATGCACACGGCTCTGGCCGTGTGCGCGGGGAGCGGGTTTGGAGTTGTCGGCACCTAATTTTGGCGAGATTTGTCTCGAAAACTCCGGCGACAAAGGCAATATCCAATTCATGGCGAACCACGGAAGCAGTTCCCGCGCGAAAGTGCGAAAAACATCTGGCTTGTCCCGCAAACCGCCTGGACAGGCCCCGGAGGTGATGGTGTTGCGCGAAAATTCGGAGGGCTATCACGCAGATGGCAATAACGGGAACAAAGGGAAAATTCTAAAAATTTTGGACGCGTTCGCGGGGGCTGGGGGATTCAGCCTCGGGTTCGAACTTGCTGGTTGTGAGATTATCGGCGGGATTGAAATTGATTCTTGGGCGAGCGAGACGTTTGCGCACAATCACAAAGATGCATTGGTCGTTACGCGAGATATTCAATTGATTAGCGATTGCGAACTCTGTGAACTTTTTGCGGGTCAGCGGCCAGACGTGCTTCTCGGCGGGCCACCATGTCAGGGTTTTTCCATTTGCCGCAAGAACTCGGGGGATCCAACCGATCCAAGAAATTCTTTATTTGTGGAATTCCTTCGCGTTGCCAGGGCGTTGCAGCCCGACTACGTCATCATGGAGAACGTCCCAAACATTGAAAACGCGATGACGCATGGAGGCAACTCTGTGCTGGGAATCATCAAGCGCGAACTGAAAAACCTGGGCTATCACGTGGCGCACGGCGTTCTTGAGGCGACAGACTTTGGTGTTCCGCAGATTCGGAAACGCTTGTTTATCGTGGCGTCTGTCCGTGATCTCAAGAAGCCATTTCCTAGCGCAACTCATAGTGCTTCCGATGGCGTGGGCGATTTGTTTCACGGCGTGTTGGGACATTGTCCAACCTTGTGGGAGGCCATTTCTGATCTGCCGCCATTGAAAGCCGGGGAAGGAAGCGAAGTGCAGGAATACGGAGAGCCTCCCGGGAATGACTACCAGCGCGCGCTTAGAGAAGGCAGCGATAAGCTCTGGAACCATATCGCGATGCGCCACTCAAAACGCATGGTGGAGCGGTTTGCTTCCATGTCCTGCGGCCAGTCGGTTTCCGACGTGGCAGAACATTTGCGTCCGCTCCAGCGCAACGGGAATGGAAAAATTTCAGGAACCGTTTACGATCAGAACAATCGCCGTATGCATCCCGACCGTCCCTGTCACACGATTCCAGCCTCCTTTTACGCCAACTTTGTCCATCCGCATCAACACCGGAATTTTACTCCGCGCGAAGGGGCGCGGCTTCAATCTTTTCCTGACTGGTTTGTCTTCAACGGCAAACCAACGGTTGTCAGCCACAAGCTGCTGGCTCGCGAGGGCCGCACCGACGAAAAACATCTTTGTCAATACAATCAAATTGGCAATGCTGTGCCGCCGTTGCTGGCCAAGTCAATAGCCGAGAATCTGATGTCCGAGGCAACATCCAAAACGGCAATTCACTATGCATGTTCACGGTGACAATCTTCAACAAAAGGAAACCGGCGGGGCAAAATACGTTGACCCGGAGGCGCGGCAATTTTTGCGCGAAATTCGCGGTCAATATGACGTCTGGCAAAAGGCCAACCAGGTATTAATAGGCCCGATCAGAACAGCAAGCTGCAAGGACACGGATATCATCGCCCAGCGCGTTGCGTTGTTCGCGACCTACAAAGATTTCATTGACCAGCAAAAATATGCCGAGAAGTTTGACTCTCGCTCGAATCTTCACTCGTCCGTGTTGGAAGAGTTCATTTACTATTTGTTTCGTGATCTGGTCGGCGGGTTTGCCGAACGGGCGCTGATCGGAAAATCACATACCTTCAAGGATATTTTTTTCATGCCGCCAAACTTCGAGGCCATGCTCGAAGCGCCGCATGCCCGTATCGAAAAAAAGGACCACGACTTTGCCATTGGCGTTAGCGTGAGGGCCGTTCTGAACAGTGCTGGCCAGGAGAAGGGGGAAGTGCATCACTTTCAGATCCCGGCCGTGGCAATTGAATGCAAAACTTATTTGGACAAGACGATGTTGGAGGGGGCGTCCATGGCTGCTGAACAGTTGAAATTTCGCAATCCGAATGCGCTTTATCTTGTCGTTTCTGAATGGCTCAAACTTACGGAAAATGTGAATTTGCGGAAATTCAAGGTCGATCAGATTTACGTTTTGCGGAAGCAGAAGAATACAGACCGAGAGTTTCGTTTCCTGCCACAGTACGAGAAGAATCCGGTCTATCTCGACGTTGTAGAACACCTTTTCAACTCCGTCAGGGAGCATCTCACCTCAAATTGGCAGGGCGGCGTTTCTTTTGGCTTGGACAAGGGATATTTGCTTTAAGGTGTTCTTATCTCCGGGCTGGAATGCTCGGCCGACGCGCTGAACATAGCGCGGGAAAAGTCAATTGAAAGAGTGACTTATCCTTCGTGGCGGTGTCTAATGGTTGGGCGCTGCCATGAAACTGGACGAATTCGCCTTTCTCAATCAGCAGTTGGCCGGGATGCTCAAATCGGGCATTCCACTCGAATCGGCCTTGCGCCAATTGTGCGCCGGGATGCGGCGGCGCGGATTGCGGGCGGAATTGGCACGACTCCAGGCCGACCTCACCCAGGGCGTCCCGCTGGAAAAGGCGCTGGTTGCTCGCAAATTGCCCGACCTCTACAAACAAATGGTGAGCGTCGGGGCAAAATCCAACAACCTTCCCGCCCTGCTGACATTGCTGGCCGATCATTACCAAAAAACCGGCTTCCTCTGGACTCGCCTCAAGGGTCTAATGATCTATCCGGCGCTGGTGCTGTTGACGGCACTGTCTTTGTCCGTCCTTCTGCTCATCGAACGCGCGCACTTGGCCGAACTGTTTAGTTCCCCGTCGGTGGTGGTAGGTTCCTCGTATCCGCCAAACGCGGCTTATTCGGCTCAGAACGCTTTCTTGCAGGCCGGCTCGATCATGCCCGCCGTGGTGCTTGGCGCTTTGGCCGTGCTGGTTCTGGTGGTGCTGGTCGTTCCCGCCTTGCGGGCGGCGGCGCGGTGGTGGTTGCCCGGCTTCAAAGAAGCGCACCTTGCCCGTTTGGCGTCCTCCTTGAGCCTGTTGCTCAAGGGCGGCGTCAATCTGCGCGCCGCGCTGGCCCTGGTGCGCCGGCTGGAATCCGGCGGGCGCATTGGCCGCGATCTGGCTTTGTGGGAACACGAGCTTTCCCAGGGCGCCGCCAAGTTTTCCGAATTGGGCAAAAAAACTCGAGCCATTCCACCGTTATTTTTCTGGCTGGTGGCCGGAGAAGGCGAGGATTTGACCGCCGGCTTCGCCCGGGCGGCTGAGATTTATTACGCGCGGGCGGCTTACAAGGCCGATCTGCTCCTCAACTCCGCTCTGCCGATCTCGGTCGTAGCCTTGGGCCTCATCATCGTCATCCAGGTTTTCTCAACCCTCAGACTGTTTGAAGACGCCGGAATTTGGCAATCCTTTATTCCGTTTTGAACCTGCTTTTTCCATCTTTGTTTTGGTTGATAGCGTGGTTCGCGCCGTTGTGCGTTTTTTCCTTCTCCCTCTATTGGCTTTTCACCCTCCCCTTGCGGCGGCAGGAACGCTCGCGGTTTCTTCTTGATCTATTGGAAATAGGGTTCCGGCAAGGACACTCGCCCGAAGCGACTATCGCCGCCATTTCGTCCACGCGCGACCGCTCCGTCGGCGTCCGTTTCCACCTGCTGGCCGCCCACGTCCAAGGCGGCCTTGCGTTCAGCGATGCCCTGGCGCGGGTGCCGTCGCTGGCCTCGCCACAAGTGGCCGCCATGTTGCGCGTGGGCGAAAAACTCGGAGACGTGCGCAAGGTCTTTCCCGTTTGCAGGGGAATGCTCAAGGACGCCAACTCGCAAACGCGCAACGCCGTCAATTACCTCCTGCTGCTGGGGTTGGTGGGCACGCCCATCTTGCCGCTGATGTTTGCGACCCTCCGAATAGTCGTCGTGCCCAAGTTCTTGGAAATAGGCCTTTGGAGTGGAGGCAATATGCACGTGCCCGGAATGATGGCTGTCATCAATTCGGCCAAATGGATTGCGGCGGCCCAACTCACCATTTCCGGTTTGCTTTGCCTCGGCGTGGCCGCTTACATCGGCGGACCGAGATTGCGACGTTGGATTGCAACCGTCTTCCCCACGACCTGTGACCGCCTTATGTACTGGGTGCCTTGGCGCCGCAAGCGGCTGCGCCGCGATTTCGCCGCCATGCTGGCGATGTTGCTGGACGCGGGCGTGCCAGAGGAAACATCCATTCAACTCGCCGCGGCAGCCACGGCCAACCACGTCTTTTTGCGGCACGCCGCGCAAGCCGGCCGGGACCTGCAATCGGGCCGGAACCTGCCGGTCGCGTTGCGCCGCTTCGACCGCGAGGCCGAGTTCAGTTGGCGTCTCGCCAACGCCGCGCACGGACCGGACGGCTTCGCCGCCGCCTTGTCCGGGTGGATCGAATCGCTCGATGCCAGGGCATTTCAGCAGGAGCAGGCGTTTTCGCAAATCGTCTCGACCGGCTTGGTGCTGGCCAATGGCCTGTTGGTCGCGCTCGTTGTCACGGGGGTCTTCCACATCCTCATCTCCATCACCAACGAGGTGGCCCTGTGGTAATCCGCCTGCAACCGCCTGGCCGCCGGGCCAAAGGATGGATGGTTCTGGAATGCGTCGTGGCCATTGGGATTCTCATCTCGGTCATGATCCCGATCAGTTTCTCCTTCGTCTCGCAGCACCGGGCCTGCCGGGCGTCCTATTACCGCGCGGTGGCCATGGAATTGGTCGATGGCGAAATGGAAATCCTGCGCGCCGGCGAGTGGCGCCAATTCCCGCGCGGCACCCGCCCTTTGAAAATCAACAGCGCCGCCGCGCGGAACCTGCCCCCGGGCCAATTTATATTGACGGTCGAAGAACACCTCGTCCGATTGGAATGGCAGCCCGCCGCCAGGGATCAAGGCGGCAAAGTCACCCGTGAAAACATCCTCCCATAAGCACAGACATCTTGACACATCCGGCTACCTGCTGTTGGAAGTGCTGGTCTTCATGGCCATGATCGTGGTGGTGCTCAACGTGGCTTATGCCGCCTATTGGCGCTGCGCCGACAATTCCAAGCGCCTGCAAGAAAATGCCGCCGACATCCTTGCCGCTGTCCAGGCCGGCGAACGCTGGCGCGACGACATCCGCCTGGCCCGGGATGCCGCCATGAATCCGGACGGCGTCAAAATAATTCAAGCCGGCGACACCGTTGAGTATCGCCTCGATCATCAGGCCGTCTGGCGGCATTCCGTCCAAACTGGCCGGACGATTCGCCTGCTGGCAAAAGTCAAAACATCGGCGATGCGGCCCGAGGCCCGCCGGCAGGTCAGCGCCTGGCGGTGGGAGGTGGAATTGCAATCCCGCAAAGCTCCTCCCTACCTGCGTCCGCTTTTCACCTTCGAAGCCGTGCCCGCAAAATGAAAATCCACCCCGTGCCAGCCCAGTCGAAATCCCGCGCCTCGGTCGTACTGATCATCCTCGTCTTGCTGGGGTTGATGGCGCTCATCATGGCCAGTAACAACAAGGCTCTCAGGCATCTGGACAAGAATCTGCGGCTCATCGAGCAGCAACAATTGCGCAAAGCCGGTGTTACGATCAAGAGCGGCAAACCGACCAAAGATAATGGAAATCTCCGCGCCAAAAATTCTTGAAGAGCTCGTCGCCCAAGCCGAACGGGCGGGCGCGAGCGACATTCATTTGCAAATGCGCGACGGCGCCGCCCATGTCTCCTTCCGCCTCGACGGCTTGATGACCGAGACCCAGGGCTTGAGCGCCGAAGCGGCGGAGCGCGTTTTCGGCCGCATCAAGTTTTTGGCGCGGCTCAAAACCTACCAGGAGTCCCTCCCGCAGGACGGTCGCATCGAGCGGGCTGAAATCCATGCCCAAAACGACATCCGCGTTGCCACCTATCCCACCGTCACGGGCGAGAAAATCGTCCTCCGGCTTTTCGCCCCGGCCGGCGCCAAAAGCCTGGATGAGCTGGAATTTCCCGCCGCGGCGGTGGCCGAATTGAAGAGCTTTCTGCGCCAGAACGCCGGCCTGCTTCTCCTGACCGGCCCGGCCGGCAGCGGCAAAACCACCACCATTTACGCCTGCCTGCGCCATCTGGCCGAGGCCGGCGGACGGCATATCATCACCGTCGAAGATCCTGTCGAACAAATCATCCCGCGCGTCATGCAGACCGAGGTCAACGAGGCGCGCGGCCTCAACTTCGCCAAGGCGGCGCGGCACTTGTTGCGGCAGGACCCGCAAGTGCTGGTCATCGGGGAAATCCGCGACGATGAAACCGCCAGCCTGGCGGTGCGCGCGGCGCTAACCGGCCATCAGGTCATTTCCACCCTGCACGCCGGTTCCTGCAAAGGCGTTTTTGAGCGGCTGCTGGTCATGTGCCCCGATCACTACGCGGTCGTTTCCTCCGTGGCGCTGGTGTTGAACCAGCGTTTGATTCGCCGCCTCTGCCGCGCCTGCGCCGGGGCCGGCTGTGCGCGTTGTCTTGACACTGGTTGCCAGGGACGCGCCCCGGTGGTGGAATGGTTCCGGGCCGATGACAAGGTCCGCCAGGACTTGCGCGCGCGCGGCCCGGAATCGATCCAGCCCGCGCAAACCCTGGAGGCCGCGGCCCGCGCGCTGGTCCAGGCCGGCGTGGCCAGCGAGGCGGAATGGCAAAGGCTCTTCGGCTCATGAACCACGTCGAACTGGCCTTTGTGCAATGCATCGACGACACCGGGGAATTCCGCTGGCGCTTGACGAACGCGGGCCGCGGCGGCGGACGCTTTTTTCAGGCCCTGCGGGGCTGGCACGAATGGCTCCACGCCCGCGCCTGCCAACAGGAGCAGGCGGCCGCGCAATCCATCAGCACCGGCCTGGTGCTGCTGAATGGCGCCAGCGTCGCGCTGGCGGCGGTGCTGGTGTTGGGCAGCATTGCTCAACTCACCAACTTTGTTGTCAAATGAGTGCCGTCGCCGCCATCCAATCGCCGCCTTTGCCGCCACCCGACAAGGTGCGCGTGATTAATCGCTGCGTCCGCTGTTTCTTTTTTGGCCTCATTGGTGCGATTCCCTGTTTTGGCTTGGGCATGGCGTGGCTGGCCTTCAGATTGTATCGCGACATCGCCGCCGATACCGGCGAGAAGGCGAACCTCTTCCCCTTGCATTTCACTTCGTTTGCTGGCGTCGTGCTGGCGACGGCGTGCGTGACCCACGACTTGCCGAACGGAGTCCTGGCCGATGCCATTGTGCTGCTGATTCTGCAATTCCTTTTCCTTCGCCAGCAGTATCTCAAGAACGCGCCCGCCGAGTGGAATCCGGCGCGGCATCTTATGTACTGGGGTCTCGGCCTCGCCAACGCCGGGTTGATTCTCTCCGTCGTGGTGGTGTTGGCCGTCATCTACTCACTCTGCCTTTCGTGACCGATGAACTTTCTCCCCATCGCCATCCGCGAACTGCAAGTCACCGCCCGCCGGCGCATGACGTACGGGCTGCGCAGCCTGTGCGCCCTTAACGCGGCTTGCGTCACGCTCGGCTTCCTGTTTGTCGGCTTCAACGGCGGGCTTTCGGCCAGTTCAGCGGGGCAGATGACCTTCTGGATTGTCTCCAGCCTGGGCTACGCCATCGCCGCCTGCATGGCGGTCATTGCCACCTCGGACTGCATCAGCGAGGAACGGCGGGACGGGACCCTGGGATTCCTATTTTTGACTGATTTAAAGGGCTATGACATCATCCTGGGCAAACTGGCGCGCCTGAGTGTGCCGGTCTATTGCTTGATCGCGGCCTTCCCCGCCTTGGGTTTCACCATGCTGCTGGGGGGAGTCACCATCGCCGATTTGGCCAAAGTCGCCCTGGCTTTGCTCAACGCGATCTTCTTCTTCTCCGCCCTGGGCTTGCTCCTCTCGACCTATTGTTGGAATGGCCGGACGGCGGTTTCGGCTGGCTTGGCCGGATTGTTGATTTTCAGCGCGCCCATGGCCGCCGCGGCGTTGGGTTTCGATTTCTCCGGCGCGAGCATGGCTCTCTTTCTGCCGACGCCCGGGGGAGCGTTTTTGGCCGCGTTGAATCCGGCGCCGGTCACAACACTCAAACCGAGTTTCTTCTGGTCATTGGTTGTCAGTCACGCGCTGGGCTGGCTGTTCATTGTAGCGGCCAGCCGCCTCGTCACCTGGACTTTTTCCAGAGAGGAGCCGCAGCCGGTGGCGCGGCCACGGTTGGTCAGCGCCTTGAATCCCGTCATGGCCCTCCACTCCGCCAGCCTGGAGCAACAGCCGTGGCGGCCCATTCTTCTGCTGGCCGCGTTGGTGGCATTGATCGCCCTGACCGCACGATTGATCAGCCCCACAAGCTGGTTTGACATCCCGACCTTCGGCTGCATCGTGCTCGCGTTGCACCTGATTCTCAAATTTTGGACGGCCCACGCCGCCTGCCGCTCCCTGCCGGAACGCCGGCAAAGCGGCGAGCTTGAGATATTATTGACAACTCCCCTGGATGGCGACGCCATTCTGCTCGGCTCCACTACCGCCATTAAACGGCAACTGCTCTGGCCCTTCCTCTTTGTGGCCGGGGTGGACGCCGTCCTGCTCGTTCTCGGCTGGCACAAGCTGGGTCTCTGGGATGGATTCGCCTTCGCGGGCGCGATGTTCCTGGAATTCCTCTGGTTGATCGGGAATCTTTACAGCCTGACGTGGCTCGGGTTGTGGATGGGCCTGAAATGTTCCAGCCACGCCAAGGCCCTGGGCCGGACGCTCTTCTGCATTCTCATCCTCCCCTGGTCGCTCCTGGCCGTCTCCGGCGCGTGCCTCGGGATTATGACCATGGGCCAGGGCTTCACTCCAGGGATGAGTTCCCTGACCGTGATGGAATTCCTGGTGGCGCTGGCGGTGTGCAATTTCGGCTTCACCGGTTGGGCGGTGTGCGAACTGCGCGACCGCTTCCGGCTGCTGGCGGCCAACCAGGCTCCGCCGCCCGCCCCATTGGCCCCGTCGTGGAAACCCATCCTCGCCAAGCTGCGCGCCTGGCGCCGGAAGCGTTCGCCCCAAACCGCCTGATCCTATGTTGGACAACATTCGCATTGGTCCATCGCCCATTCACGGCCAGGGCGGTTTCGCCACCCGGCGCCTGCCCAAAGGCGCGCGTGTCATCGAATACGCCGGGCAACGCATCACCAAGGCCGAATCCCTCCGCCGCTGCGAACATCACAACTGGTTTATTTTCGGCCTCGACGACGAATTCGACCTGGACGGCAACGTCGAGTGGAATCCGGCCCGCTTCCTCAACCATAGTTGCGCCCCCAACTCCGAGGCGGTCTTCGAGGATGGCCGCGTTTGGATCGTCGCCCTGCGCGCCATCCTCCCCGGCGAGGAGATTACGTTTAATTACGGCTACGACCTGGTTGATTATCAGGAGCATCCCTGCCGCTGCGGCACCCCCAAATGTGTCGGCTACATCGTGGCCGAGGACCTTTTCCCCCACCTGAAAAGCAGCCGTTCTTCCTGAATCACCTTTCCAGCATTTTGTTTTTCAAGCGCCTCCTTGATTCTGCGAACGCAAACCTTCCCTCTTTTCACAAGGTCATGCTCCCAAACCCGGACGACCCGCCACCCCTTCTGCCGCAGCATCCGATTCACCAGCCGGTCCCGCAACCGATTCCCGGCGAGTTTCTTGCTCCAGAATGCCCGATTGCTGGCCGGCACATTGGAATGTTTCGGGCAGGCGTGCCAGAAACAGCCGTCCACGAACACCGCCAGCCGCGCCTTGCGGAAGACGAAATCAGGTTTGCCAAAGATTTTTTGATTCCGCCGCCAGCCGGTGATCTCGCTTATGCGCAGCAAAATTGCCAGCGCCAATTCCGTCTCCTTGTTCCCCCGCCCGCGAATCCGCGACATCACCTCCGACCGCTTCGCTTTGGTAAAAACATCAGGCATCCGAACAAAAAAATCAGCCCGCCTTGCGAAAGCGATCGAACTCCTTGGGCAGCAGGTTGAGAACCTCGTCAGCGCTTAAGCCGTAGAGATACCACGTGAGGTCGAGCTGGTTCAAAAGGCTCGCCAATCGCCTTGGACCACCGCGAATTTTGGAGCTATGGCCGCGCTTGAATGCGTCAGACACGGGATCGAAGTAAAGTCGGGTGGCGGCTTCCGCCACAGCCCGGTTGGTGACCAGTTCTTTCCGGGAGGCAAGCTGCTCCACGATGTCACCCGGTTTCCACAATGGCTGCTTGAGAAACGCCAAAGCCCGCTCGGGTTGATCACGATGTGCGCGAACGATCAGGAATGGGCCGAGCAGAAGATGGCGATAGAAACGTTGGTGATTATCTAAAAGAGGCAGTAATCGAGCCTCGTCTTGGGGATCGCGGTTTCCGTTTCCATCGGCTGGACAAACTTCGTCAAAGAAAAACATTGTGAGCCAAGTCCACAGACCTCGATCCCGCTCCGGCAAATTGATATTGGCACCCTCAAACAACTCGTTTAAAAACCGACCTGCCTCTAGCCGGTTCATGAATGAACGCGCGATCACTTCGATATCCTCGGAAATGATTTCGGTGAGTGCAGGGTCTTCCAACAATTCGATCGGTGGTGACAATTTGGGTTCGACTGTGAGACGCGCACGATAGTTGACAAATGTGCCGATGCCGTCGGAATTAAATCGGCGAAGTCTCATCGTCGGCCCTCCTCGTCACAGGTCAAATCCCACACGTTTCGTAGTTGGTTGCGACGGGCAAACGCCGCGACAGCCTCTTCAATCCACACGACGCAATCTGGTTCTGAATCCGGCAGTGGCGGCGGCCATGGGACGCCTAGGTTGCGCGGATTGCACGCCCGCCGCGGCGGGCAGGGATGGGAAACTCGTCGTGTCTTATCCCTGCCCGCCGTTGATATGCGTTCCCTTTCGGTGCGGCAGGAAAAGTGTCGGTCAAGGCTGATCTGGTGTGTGCCTTCAGCGATACACGTCTTTTCTGTGGCCAATGGCGAAAACTGAAATCTCCTCTTTTTCGGTATGGATCGTGTAAAGAACCCGGTAATCGCCAATGCGAATGCGGTAACCGTCCGAGCCTTTCAGTTTTTTCACGCCCGGCGGGAGCGGTTGTTTAGCTAAACCCAGCAATGCAATCGCTATGCGATGCCGGGCCTGCGCGGAAACGCGGCCTAGTTCTCTTTCGGCGGAACGTCGAACCTCAACGTGGAAGCTCACGTCTTGATGTCAAGATCGTTCAACACATCCGCGAGGGGGCGACTCGGCTCGTGGCGCCGCGCCTCGATGGTGATGCTGTCCTGCAAGTCTTCGCGCAACTCGGCGTCGGCAACCAGATAACTCAACACACGATCGCGCTCGTTGTCCGGCAAAGCCTTGATTTCGGCAATGACTTCACTCGCACTCATAGCCGGAAGTTATCGGCGGCCAGACGAACAAGCAACTTATAAATCCTGCCGCCCTAATCGCATTGCGAACGGTTCGCCGGGGCGCAGCGCAAGTTTTTTGGCCAATCTGTGCTCATCTGTGTTGATCTGTGGCTAATCCTGCCGTTCCAGCGGCCCCGCTCTCTTTCGGCGGAACCTCAGACATCAACGTGGAAAGATTTTTCACCACGGATTGCGCGGATTGCACGCCCGCCGCGGCGGGCAGGGATGGGAAAACCGTCGTTTCTTATCCGTGCCATCCGTGAAATCCGTGGTTGTTCCTTGGCTAATGCTGCCGTTCCCGTCGTTCTGTCTTGACTCAAGCATGGTCTGCGGAGACTTCTCACTATGAGAATTATGAGATTTATTCCCGTTTTGCTGCTTGCCGCCTCGCTCCCTGCCGTGGGGCAGCCGGCGCCGGACCTGGCCGGGTTGGTCGATGCCCAACTGCCGGGGCTGGTCTCCACTTACAAGGACCTTCATCTGCACCCCGAGCTTTCGCACTTTGAGGTTCATACCTCGGCCTTCCTCGCGGAGGAATTGCGCAAAGCCGGCTGCGAGGTCACCGAGCATGTCGGGAAATACCCCGATGGCTCGCGGGCTTATGGCATCGTCGGGGTGCTCAAGAACGGCCCCGGTCCCACGGTCCTGCTGCGCACCGAGTTGGACGCCTTGCCCATTGAAGAGCAGACCGGCCTGCCCTACGCCAGCCGCGACCACGGCAAAATGCACGCCTGCGGCCACGACCTCCACATCACCGCCTTGCTGGGCGCGGCCCGCGTCCTGGCGCAACTCAAGGACCAGTGGCATGGCACGCTCATTCTCATCGGACAGCCCTCCGAGGAGACCATCGACGGCGCGCGGGCCATGCTGGCCGACGATCTCTATGGGCGCTTTGGCCGGCCCGATTTTGTTCTCGCCGAGCATGACGACCCGCTTTTGCCCGCCGGAACCGCGGGCATCGTCTCCGGCGCCGCACTCGCCAGTTGCACCTCGGTCGATGTCACTCTCCGGGGCGTGGGCGGGCACGGCGCCCGGCCTGAGGCCGCCAAAGACCCCATCGTGATGGCCGCCGAATACATACTCGATATCCAGACCATCGTGAGCCGGCAGATCCCGCCGCAGGAACCGGCTGTTCTCACGGTAGGCACGATTCATGGCGGCACCATGCGCAACATCATTCCCAGCGAGGTGAAGCTCCAACTCACCACCCGCTCCTTTGATAACGCCGTGCGCGACAAGATTGTCGATTCGCTGCGGAAGATGGCGCTGGGGGTGGCCACCGCCAACGGACTGTCGCCGGACCTCATGCCCATCGTGACGATGAGCGAGACTGAGGCCACGCCAGTCACTTATAATGACCCGGCTCTGGCTGCGCGACTCAAACCTGTCTTCGCCGCCGCTTTGGGAGCCGGCAACGTGGTGGATGGGCACGCCGCAATGGCCAGTGAAGACTTCGGCCTCCTCGGCCTGCCGGACAGCCCGAACCGGATTCCGGCCTTCTTCCTGCGTCTCGGCGCCTCCGACCCGGGAAAGCTTGCCGAAAGCCAGCGAACCGGAATCCCCCTGCCGGGGTTGCATTCCGCGCTCTTCGCGCCGGTGGCCTCGCCCGCCATTCGTACCGGCGTGCTCGCCATGTCGGCCGCCGTGCTTGACCTGATGAAGAAATAGCCACTGCCATACGTGGCTGCATTTCCATTTCCGGCGGAGTACGCTAGATTAAAAAGGAGCGGCGAATGATTTTGTTGCGTCAAACCAATACCGGGTTCCCGGTGGAGAATTTCCGCCGTTCCTCCTGCTTTCGGGCAGGGCTGGCCTCGCTGGCCCTGGCCGTGCTGATCTGCCGCGGGTCCGCTGACCAAACTGTTGTGCAGCCGCCCTCACCCTGGGTGACGCCGCAGCACTGTGATATGCCGCCGGCCGCCGACGCCGGGGACGCGTCCCTGGATTACCGCTGGCTTCTCTCGGATCGGCAAATCAACGCCCTTAGCGACGAGCGATTCGTGCATGAAGTGCGTCAGCCCCTCACTTCGGCTGGCGTGCAGTCCGCTTCGCGTATCCTGATCAGTTACGACCCATCCTTCGAGTCGCTGACTTTTCATTGGGCCACAATCTGGCGCGGGACCAATAAGCTGGACCGCCTCGAATTGTCCAACATGCGCGCCAGTCAGGCCGGCCCCGACCAGGAGGAATTCCTTTTCAGCTCCCACAAAACGGCCAGCTTGCTGCTGGACGACGTGCGGGTTGGCGACATCATTGATTTCGCCTACACCATCGAAGGCGGCAATCCGGCCCTGGAAAATAAGTTCTGCGCTACGGTCCAGGTGCAATTCAATCATCCGGTGGATAAGGCGGTGACGCGCCTGTTGTGGCCGGCCTCGCGGCGGCTTTACGTCAAGAACTACCTCACCAGCATCCAGCCGTTTTCATCCCGCAAGGGCCGCGTTCTTGAATTTACCTGGGAGGCGCGCAAGGCGCCGGGGTTGCCCCTGGAGCCGGCGACGCCCGCCTGGTACGACCCGTATCCGCGCGTGCAGTTGAGCGAATTTCCCAATTGGTCGGAGGTCAACCGCTGGGCCTTGCCCCTCTTTACCACGGCCAACCCGCCCTCGACGGAATTGGCGCGCCAGATCAACGAATGGAAAAAACTGCCGGAACCAGCCGATCAGGTATTGGCCGCCTTGCGCTTCGTGCAGGAGGAGATTCGTCATACAGGCGCGGAAGAAGGGCCGGCTGGGAATGAACCCGTTGAGCCGTCGGTCGTTTTCGCGCGGCGCTACGGGAATTGCCAGGACAAAACCTTTCTGCTTGTCACCATTCTGCGCGCGCTCAAGATCGATGCCTTCCCCGTTCTGGTCAACAGCCGCCGGCGGCAGGAAGTGGCGCAACTTCAGCCTTCGCCCGCGCTTTTCGATCACGTCCTTGTCCAGGTCAACCTTCGCGGCCAAAGCTTCTGGCTGGAGACCACGGCGGCCTCCGACAGGGGCGCGCTGGCGTTGCGTTGCTGGCCCAGCTACGGCTGGGGATTGCCGGTCCGCCCTGGCGTCACCGGCTTGGCCCCCATTCCGCCTTGCCCCGTGCAGCCGCTAACCTCCGTCACCGAGTACTTCAACATCGGCGGACTCGAAAACAGCTCCACAGTCAAACTAATAACCGTGGCCGAAGGTCCCGACGCCAATCTTCTGCGCCAGCGCTTCGCCACCGCGTCGGTGGAGGACATCGAGCGCGAGAACGTCACTAACTTCGCCAAGCTTTATCCCACCGTCCACAGCGCCGCGCCGCTGCGCTTTAGCGACGACCAGCAGCAAAACCGCATCGAGATGACGGAGTTTTTCGCGATTGATCAGATATGGGACCGCCTGCCGGACTCACTGTCCCATCAGGCCCGGATTTATGCCGTGAACCTGTCCGGCGCATGGGCCAGGCCGCCCGTCTCCTTGCGCGCCGCGCCCTTGGCCGCGCGCTATCCCGTCCACCAGCTATTTCACGCCGAAGTGACAGTGGCGGCGCTGCCCGTGGACCAGTCCATCATCACCATCCGCAATCCGGCGTTTTACTTCCAGCGCACCCTCAACCTTCTTCTAAACTCCAGCGTGCTGATCTTCGATTACGAATATCGTTCCTTGACCGACTCTGTGGCGCCCGCCGCCGTGCCGGCCTACGCGCGCGATCTGAACTCCGCCACCGACGCGCTGGGCTACACCGTGATTGGTTATTGACAAAGACAGTCGAAGAGGACATCGAAGATGCCCAAGGTTTTGGGAAGGACGGATGCAAATTCTCGTTTTACAGCCCGCGAAAGCGAAGCGACGACGGACGACAATGGGATCGAAGCCATCCCTGTGGGGGAGAACTGATACGAATGGCGCTTATGGCCTGCTTGAAAGACTCGACACATTCCGGTTTGACGTGGACGTGGACAATAAGCATAACTTTGGAAGAAAATGGATGGAAAGGAAGGGGAAAGGAACACTTATTTCCATCAATCGGGCGAAACCACGGTTTGACTGGGTTTGACTGGGTTTGACCCGGTGCGACCCGCCTTCGCAAGGCCTTCCACCTCCGCTGAAGCTACGGCGAACAAGACGGCGGGCGGATTGGACTGGCCGGGACTGCGGTTTGACTGGGTTTGACTGGGTGCGACCGGCAAAATTTGCCGCTTTTGGAATTGCCGCAAAAAGGCGCAGAAGGCCCAGCGCGGCAGCCGCAACCAAAAAGGCTTCCGCAGCGGCACAGAGTTGGAGCCACAGATTAACACAGATGAACACAGATTTAAGAATCCCTCATCTGTGTCAATCCCTGGCCTCAGTAGGACTTGCGATGGAGGGTGTGTTAATCTGTGGCTAAACGTCTTCATGTTTTCCATCCGTAAATCCGTGGTAATAAATCTTCTCGAAAATGAATGATTCCGAGAGATTGCATTGCGGCAGCAACCAAAGCAAAGGGGGGCAAGGCAAGGGAATTTTTGGCAGAGGAATAACTGGCAGAGGAATGGGAAAAGGAATTTGAATTTATATTCCTCTGCCACTCATTCCTCTGCCAAAATCTCCTCAAGAAAATGAATCTGCGCCAATGCAGTGTAAAAGCCCTGGCAACGCCTGGCGGCGGAAGCTTCTTATTCTTTGCCCGCAAAATGTCAAAGAACACAGGCGCGTGAGCGCGACACAATGGAACAATACCATTGTTGGATGGGAATGCAACAGGAATTATTCAATGTCGTTTGCGCCGAGGCGCTGTTCCCTGGAAGTTTAATAAGTGAGAACAGATACTTGGATCTGTCAATCTATAAAATGAATCATGTTATGGGTGACCCCTCTAACGTCAACTTATTTCCTCGTGCGCCTAGACTGACCCCATTACCATTACCCTGACCCCATTACCATTACCGTCCACTGCTCATCGCGAAAGATGTCCTCCCGGCGATCCCCCCGGTTAATCAGGTGATAGATCGCTCCGGCAAATTCACGGCGCACTTGGCGTGGCATCCGCCGACCCTAACAGAAGGCCTGCCCATGTCAACCAGTTTAAAACTTGCACTAGTTTAAAAAGTGAGAACTGACACTAGCATGACACTAGCATGACACTAGCACGGCCCGCGCCGGATTGAGGTGGACGTAGTCGCACACCGTCCGCAGATAGCCGTCGCCGCTGCCCTCGACGTGCAAGGCCTTGTAACGCCCGGCGAAAAGGTGTCCGCACTCCTGATGCCGGATGTTGAAGCGTTTGGTGTAAACCCCCAGCAACCACTTCATCCCCGCCACCAGGTTGGCCTGGGGCGTTTCCACGACCAGGTGAAAATGATTGCGCATCAGGCAGTAGGCATGAATCTGCCACTCGGTCTTGCCGCAGGCTTCAGTCAGGGTGGCCAGGAAAATCCGGCGGTCCTGCTCATCGCGAAAGATGTCCTCCCGCCGATCCCCCCGGTTCATCAGGTGATAGATCGCTCCGGCAAATTCACGGCGCACTTGGCGTGGCATCCGCCGACCCTAACAGAAGGCCCGCCCATGTCAACCAGTTTAAAACTTGCACTAGTTTAAATAGTGAGAACTGACACTTGTACGACCCTAACACAAGGCCTGCCCATGTCAACCAGTTCAAAACTTGCACTAGTTTAAAAAGTGAGAACTGACACCTGCACGGCCGCGCTGTCCTTGCGGATTCCCTTTTCCCCCAGCAACCGCTCCACCCGCAGCCAAACGGGCCGCCGGCGGGCCGGCTTGAGGTAATCTCCGTAGCTGCTCCAAGGGAACGCCTCCAGGGGCTTGCCCCCCTTGAGCAACCCGGCCCGCGCCGGATTGAGGTGGACGTAGTCGCACACCGTCCGCAGATAGCCGTCGCCGCTGCCCTCGACGTGCAAGGCCTTGTAACGCCCGGCGAAAAGGTGTCCGCACTCCTGATGCCTGATGTTGAAGCGTTTGGTGTAAACCCCCAGCAACCACTTCATCCCCGCCACCAGGTTGGCCTGGGGCGTTTCCACGACCAGGTGAAAATGATTGCGCATCAGGCAGTAGGCATGAATCTGCCACTCGGTCTTGCCGCAGGCTTCAGTCAGGGTGGCCAGGAAAATCCGGCGGTCCTGCTCATCGCGAAAGATGTCCTCCCGGCGATCCCCCCGGTTCATCAGGTGATAGATCGCTCCGGCAAATTCACGGCGCACTTGGCGTGGCATCCGCCGACCCTAACAGAAGGCCCGCCCATGTCAACCAGTTTAAAACTTGCACTAGTTTAAATAGTGAGAACTGACACTTGCATGAATCTGCCACTCGGTCTTGCCGCAGGCTTCAGTCAGGGTGGCCAGGAAAATCCGGCGGTCCTGCTCATCGCGAAAGATGTCCTCCCGGCGATCCCCCCGGTTCATCAGGTGATAGATCGCTCCGGCAAATTCACGGCGCACTTGGCGTGGCATCCGCCGACCCTAACAGAAGGCCCGCCCATGTCAACCAGTGTAAAACTTGCACTAGTTTAAATAGTGAGAACTGACACTTGTACTCCGCTCGGCTTCATGTAGCCGCCGTAAGGGAAAAACTCGCCGTATTCCCGGAGCATTCTTTGCACCACGGGCATCATCTCGTTCATTAACGCTTCCGCTTCTTGCTTAGGAGTCATCGGAAGCTGCCAGGTTCCGGACGCAAGCTAAACTGGAAGTTAAAGCCCGCTCCCTTCACCAAATCTCGAATCAATTGGATAAGTTTGAACCCCGCCTCTGTCGGCTCGTATTGTGCAACAACGTTAATTGATCGCTGACGTCCGACCGCGTTTGGATATTTCAAATCTAACTCGCCGCTTTCGACAAAACGAAGGTAAGCGTTGACCTTGTCTTGCAACAACACCAAGTGGCGATCCTCATCCGTCCAGTCTAGGGAATCAACGATTGTTAGATTCACGAGGCCGGTCTTCTTACCAACGCTTATGAAGTCAATAATGTTACCTTGTTCCAACGACATAACGGTCTATTGGGGCTGTTGCGGACGCACTACGTTTACGGTCGTCGGCGCAATTTTGGTTCCGTGCCGGTGTCAGTCCTTGATATTTGCACTTTTTGCCTTTCCTTTTGGCAGTTGGGCGACGTGGCCCCAGCGGCCCATCGCCAGAGGAGGACGTGTGGTCGGTCCTGGAATTATGACCGTTTTCATTTTTCGTTCTATCTCACGCGTCTGATTGCATTAACATTTCTCTCAATTTCTCCAGCTTCCGGCCCTGTCTGCGAGGCATCCGATTCGCCGCCTGGCTGAACGGGCTGTAGTGGCCCATCTTCAACCGCCGGCTCGGGTGGTCGTCGTTGCTTGCCGCAGTTTTGTTTTTATCCGCTCGGGGCAGACTTGTCAAGGTGTGTTTTTGTTCCTGATCCTTGCCTAAGGCGCCAAAAATGCAGCGGAAGAGCGTTCGGCGGGACGCCGAAGGCGGCGGTCGGGACGACCGCGCTCCCCAAAGACGCGGGCTTGGGCGCTCCGTGGCAAGTCTATAAGTATCAAAGATGCGGTCGGCGGGGGCGCCGACCGCGACACGCGAGGGCGCGTGTGCTCCCCGGGCCATGAAACCAGCCTTCTTAGGCGAGGATTTGGGTTGTTCTCGCGTGCAGGTGTCCTTGATATTTGCACTTTTTGCCTTTCCTTTTATCAGTTGGGCGACGTGGCTCCATCGGCCCACCGCCAGAGAAGGTCCTCGGAAGTTGGTGTTCGTTCATTTTGTCGCCTCATTCGCGGCCACCGTTGCGAGTCTGGTTAATGTTCTTGTCTGGCGGAGAAATTACCGCAATTGTCCAAGAACAGTCAAGGTATTTAAATAATTGGAACAGGTTGCGTAAAGGCGTATGATTTACGTTAGAATGGGTTTTTATTCGCGTTTTTCGCCTTGTGGAACTTCACTTTCTTCTGGTTGCGCGGCTGCCACGCCTCCTCTTTGAGCGAGAAAAATCCACCAGATACTGCGTCTGGAATCGCTCGGCCACTTTGGAAACCGGCGTGAAATGAGGAACAATTCGGCGGGGCGGCTAGACCAAGCTTTCCAGAATGGACGGGATGCGCTCGAGGCTGCGGTTGAGGCTGGCGCGGGTGAGGGAAATCTCGGCCTCGGTCTGATGGGCAAATAGGATCTTCCAACCGGGTGATTGCATCCAAGCGTCAAAGGCCACGTCGGATTTGTTGCCGCTGTCGCCGATTTTGGTGTGGCGCACCAACAGGTCGGCCACGTGAACGGCGGCGGTGACGTGACCTTGCACCTGCGCCCTGTGGGGCAGGTGATGGTATTGCACGATTTCCACGAAGACTTCGGGCAGACGCTGCTTGCGCAGGTACATCGCGCCCAGTTCGGCGTGGTCCACGCCCAGCACTTCTCTTTCCCATTCCAGGAGGTCGCCGGTCATTTCGGCGCGGTTATGATAAATCTCGGTGAAATGGTCCGGAAAGGCGGAGGCCATGACGATTTTGCCGACGTCATGAATGAGTCCGGCCACGTAATCGATTTCGTCGTCCTGGGATTGCAAGAGGTCGGTGATCTCGCGCGTCATCAAGGCGACGGCGATGCAATGGCGCCAGAATTGCCGCCACGGAAAACGACGGCCTTCGGCCAGACGTTGGAAATCTTCAATAATGGGGGTGACCATGGCCAGTTGGCGGATTTGGCGCACGCCGAGGTAAAAAACGGCTTCTTCGATGTTTTTGACCGGTTTGGCCATGCCGTAATAGACGGAATTGACCAGGCGCAGCAGACGGGCGGTCAAGCTGGGGTCGCGGCGGATGATTTCGGCGATCTGGGAGGTGTAACGCTGATCGGCGCCCAACAATTCGCGCAAGGCGCTGTCGATGGTTCTCAGAGAGGGAAGACAGGCGCAACCGCTTAAGCGGGCATCGATATACGTGCGATCCAGTCTTTCGCAAGTGGCACGGGGAGCCAAAGTTTCTGAGCTCATTCTCCATTTGTATCGGCATATAATGCAGGGAGTTAAGCGGGTTTAGGAAATAAACGGCAAAAAAATCGCCGCCGTGGGCTGAGTCGGGGCTTGGCGGGCATTGGCGGCTAAAGTTCCGCCGCGAGATGCCGATATGCGTATCAGAATACGAGGTTTCATGTTTGGACGTATTAACCATTGGCTCCTTGCGGTGATGGGAATTTTCGGGGTCGCCAGCGCGTGGGCGGATGCGGGCTATTTGCCGCAGGCCGGTCCCATGTCGTTGCGGTTTCGTGTTTCGCCTCCACCCGTGGTCAGCCAAATCAGCGCCTTGCTGGCTCCGGTTCCGCCCCCCATGCCGATTTGCCTGCCGTTGCCGCCAATACCGTCTGGAGGGACAGATACAGCCCCGGCAGCGTTGGCCAAGGTGGACATGCCCATGGCCGTGAGCAATGGGCCGCCGATTGAGATCAACGCGAGGGAACCTTGGACAAACCTGCCGTCACCGGCGCCAGAGACGCTGGTTTCTCCGCAAATGCTGATCAAATTTTTTGCGAACTCGACCAACGCCACGACCAACGCCGCCGCCACGGGAGTAGTGACGCCATTTGGATTCGTCCCGCCGGCGACGGGAACGGCGGCTTCAACGCCGCGCCCTCCGAACAGGGTCACATATTCGATCTCGCCCTGAGCGAAAAGTGAAGATTCCATTTCCAACATTGATTTTCTTGCTGGCCTCAGGATGGGGTGCGACGGCCGAGCTTAAGATGGTGGTCGCCCCGGACCCCGGAACGATGACCAGTTCCAATCTGGTGACGGCCACCAATGCCAACAGCGCGCAAGAGGCGGCGGACCGCTTTTTTCAAATGCAGTTGGATCTGGCCAGCCGCCAGCGGCACGAGAAAGATCCGGCCCTGGCCGCCCAAACCCTGATCAAGGTGTTGGAAACCAATGCGCCGGCTGAGTTCCAACGCAAAGCTTTGTTTGAGTTGGCGCTGGCCACGCAAGACGACAATGATTTCGTCAAAGCCCAGCAGGTCTATGCCCAATACCTGCAACGCTACCCGGAGGATCCGAGCGCGCCTGAAGTTTTGCTGCGGCAGGGTTTGCTCTTCCGCCAGATGGGGGTCAACACGCTGGCCATCTCCAAGTTTTACGCCGTCATGTCCACCGCCTTGAAACTGCGGCTGGACAATATCGAGTACTACAAGAACCTGGTTTTGCAGGCGCAAACAGAAATCGCGGACACGTATTATATTCTGGGGGAGTTCAACGAATCGGCGGATTTCTACGGTCGATTGCTGAAAGCGGACAGCCCGGCGCTGAACAAGCAACAAATCGAGTTCAAGCTTATCCGTTCGCTTTCCTACCTGACCAATCAAAATGACACGATTGCGCGCGCGCAAAAGTTTCTGGAACGATTCCCCAATGATCCCGACACGGCCGAGGTGCGGTTTGTGCTGGCCAGCGCTTACAAGGCGGTGGGACGCAATTCGGACGCGTTGAGACAGGTGCTGGTGCTCTTGCAAACGCAGGAAGTGAGCGCCCGGAGCAATCCGGAGCTGTGGCAATATTGGCAGCGCCGCGCGGGGAACGAAATCGCCAACCAGCTCTACAAGGAAGCGGACTACCTGGATGCGCTGCAAATCTACCAGAACCTGGCGGCGCTGGATTCCGCGCCGGCCTGGCAGGCGCCGGCGCTGTACCAAGTCGGCCTGGTCTATGAGCAATTGCAACAATGGCAAAAGGCCACCGACAGTTACGGCCAGATACTGGCCCGGCGCAGCGAACTGACGGGCAGCAACGCGCCGCCCAGCCTGGTCTCGTTGTGCGACATGGCCCAGTGGCGCAAGAATTACATCGCCTGGCTGGAGAAAGCCCGCGATCTGAACCTGCAACTGCAACAGGATAACCTTTTTAAACCAACCACCGCCATCGCCACCGCCAAATGAAAACGCCGCAAGAAACCGTCCAATGTTTGAACGAGCACCTTTTGGTGTGTCAGGAACTGCTGCAGGCCACCGAAGAGGAGGGACAGGCCCTGCGTCAAACCGACATGCCCTTTCTGGTGGAGTTCTATCAACGAAAAAAAGACTTGCTTCCACGCTTCAATCAGTCGTTAGATGAGTTGCGGAAGCATCGTGTGGACTGGCAGAGGATGAGCTTGGAGGAACGAGCGGGCTGGCCGGAAGTGGGCATGTTGCTGCGCAAGAATCAGAACCTGACGATGAAAATCATCGTCCTGGATCGCGAAAATGAGCAGGCTCTCCTGCGGCGCGGACTGGTTCCACCGCGCGCACTGCCCTCCGTCAATCGTCAGCGCCCTCATTTCGTGGCCGATCTCTACCGACGCCAAAGTGCCGCATGATGCAGATGCATCCATGCCGATTGAAAAGATTATAGTTCTGGAAGACGACTTAATCGTCCGCAGAAACCTCGAGCAACTGTTGCGCCAGCAACGGTACGACGTGGCCGCCGTCGATACCATCGCCGGAGCGCGCGAATTGCTGGCCAAGGACAGCTTCGACCTCCTTTTCCTGGATCTGCGCCTGCCCGACGGCGAAGGCACGGATCTGCTGCGCGAGTTGCAGACGCATCCGGAAAAACCGCTGGTGGTCATGGTCACGGGGTTTGGTTCCGTGGAATCGGCCGTGGAGTGCATGCGCAACGGGGCCTTCGACTACATGCTCAAGCCCTTTTCGGCGGACCAACTGCAAGTCACGCTCAAGAAGGCCGAGAATTTCAATCAACTGGTCAAGGTTAACGCTTATTTCAGCAAGGCGGAGGAGGACGACTCAGGCTGCGAACTCCAGGGCATGAGCCGGGACATGGATAACCTGCGAAATTTGATCCGCAAAGTGGCCCGCACGCAGGCCACGGTGCTCATCGCCGGGGAAAGCGGCACCGGCAAAGAATTGGTCGCCCGCGCCCTCTACCGCCAAAGCCCGCGCAACAATGCGCCGTTCATCAAGGTCAATTGCGCCGCCATTCCCGAGAACCTCATTGAAAGCGAGTTTTTCGGGCACGAAAAAGGGTCCTTCACCGGCGCGGTGAACAAGCGGGAAGGACGGTTTGAATTGGCCCACAACGGGACCATTCTTCTGGACGAAGTGAGCGAGATTTCCCCGCAAGTGCAGGTCAAGTTGTTGCGCGTCTTGCAGGAGCGCGAATTGGAACGCGTGGGCGGCAACCGGACGATCAAGGTGGACGTGCGTGTCCTGGCCACCACCAATCGGCGGCTGGAAGAAAGCGTGGAGCGGAAGGAATTTCGCCAGGACCTTTACTTCCGCCTGAACGTCGTGCCGATCCACATTCCCCCCTTGCGCGAGCACAAGGAAGACGTGCCGTTTTTGGCGCGGCAGTTCATGCCCCGCTTTTCCCGCAAGCACGGTGTGCGGGTGCGCGGCATATCCGACGACTGCCTGGCCGTGTTGCAAGCGCACCGCTGGCCGGGCAACGTGCGTGAATTGCAAAACGTCATCGAGCGCGCCGTCATTATGTGCGGCGACGGCGGATTGCTGGAACCTGAACACCTGGGTTTTTCCCCCCAAACCGGCGGCCAGCCGTCCCCGGAGGCCGTGGTTCCGGCCTCAGCCGCCGCGTCATCCGCGCCCGCGGAGAGCGGGCCGATGTCCCTGGCCGAGATGGAGAAGCGGCACATTCTGTCCATCATGGAGAAGACCGCCAGCCGCACCCAGGCGGCGAAGATGCTGGGCATCAGCATCCGCACGCTGCGCAACAAGCTCAACGAGTACGGAGTCAATAACAAGGACGACGAGGGCGGGGACGCGGCGGAAACCGGGACAGCGGCAGACTAGGGGAGGGTGGGAAGGGTCTTACAGCGGGGCGATGATGGGTTTGATCGGCGCTTGGTTGAAAATGGATCGAAGGCACAAACTGCTGTTGATGGTGGTCCTGGCAGCCGGTCTCGGCGCTGTTGGAGGCTACTTGGTGTGGGCACGCGAGCCAGCTTATGTTGGCAGAAAGTTGAGTGCGTGGCTCCGGGATTTTGATTCAGAGAAGATGGAGAGGCGGGTCAGCGCGGCCGACGCGGTACAACATATCGGGCCGAAAGCAGTGCCGTTTTTAGTTGAACGACTCAAGCTACCAGCGAGAGAACCGCGGCTAGAGCAGTGGAAGCGAAGGGCGCTTGAGTGGTTGGATGAGCACGCGAGCATCAAGATTTCGCCTGGAAGGCATCCTAATCCGCGACACCAAGCGATGGCGGGATTGGACGCGCTGGGACCTGCCGCTAAAGATGCACTGCCGGCGTTGGAAAAATTGTTGAGGGAAAATCCGCCACATCCCCACGCGCTCTACGTGGTAGCCCGGATCGGACCTGCCGGGTTGCCAATTCTCACGAAAGCTCTGACGAACGAATCCAGAGTGCTACGACTTGAAGCGCGGGTGTGCCTGGATATGATGAAAACCAACACTGAGGCGTTTGACAATGATGCCGGGGACGGGACTTTTGCCACGACATTTGACGGGCGCACATGTTCATTCAACGTGAGGGTTCTTGGCGCGGCTCTTAAGGATTACCAGGCGCAACACCCGAACCAAGCGTTGCCGGGAAATACCGACGGCCGTCCGCCGCCCTCGCTGCCGCCCGATGTTGTCCAGAAGCAGATTGGCAATCCGTCGAGGATGACCAATAGGACAATTAATGCGCCTACGTCGGGCTTCGAGTAGCTGCGGACGGCATTCGCATTTTATCGATTCACAACATAAACCGGGACGCGCCCCAAACGCAGGCGAAGACGGTCAGACCCATGACCAGCGTCGAGGTCGAATACACGCGCAGGGCGGTGTCGGAATCGATTTCGGCAAAGTTGGAGACGACCCAAAAATATGAGTCGTTGGCGTGGGAGACCGACATGGAGCCGGCACCCATGGAGAGCATGACCAGGAGGCGGCCATGCTCGGAATCCAAACCGAGGGCCGGCAGCATCGGGGCCATGAAGGAGGCGGAGGTGATGACCGCCACGGTGGAGGAACCCTGGGCCGTTTTCATGACGGCGGCGATCAGAAACGGCACCACCAACCCCAGGCCGGTGGGAGCCAGCGCCCGGCCGGCAGCTTCGGCCACGCCGGTGTCTTTGATGACGGAGCCAAACATGCCGCCGACGGCGGTGACAATCAGGATCGGCCCGGATTTCTCAATGGCTTCATTGATGAGGGCGTTCAAGCCTCCGATATTCTTATTCTTGACTAAAAGCAGGGCCAGCACGACGCCCACCAGCAAGGCCACGATCGGGTCTCCGAGAAAGTAGAGGGTTTTGGCGCATAAGCCCTGGCCCTTTCCATCCACCAGTTCATTGAGCGATTTGGCGGTGATGAGCAACAACGGAACCACGATTGGCAGAAGCGATAAGAAGGGAGAGGGCAAGGCCGCGTCCGGTTGCTGCGCGTGAATGGCGGCTGCCGGAGGATAGTTCCTGCCCGCGACCATGAACTTGCTCCAGAAAAAAGCGGCGACGGCGCCGGGGATGGCAAAGACCGCGCCCAGCAGAATGAGTTCTCCGACGCTGGCCTTCATCATGCCGGCCGCGGCCAGCGGCCCGGGGTGGGTTGGAATCATGCAATGCACGGCGTAAAGCGAACAGCCCAGGACGCTGGCCAGGAACGGCATGGGGACTTTGGCCTTGGCGCTGAAGGTTTTGGAAAGCCCGCTAAAAATGATGTAGGCCGAATTGCAGAAGATGGGCAGGCCGCAGATAAAGCCCGTCACGCCCAGGGCGGCGGCGACGCGCTTCGTTCCTGTTTTTGACAGAACATAGTTGGCGATGCTCAGGGAGCCGCCCGTTTTGTCGAGCGTCACGCCGATGATGGCGCCCAGGATGATCAACAATCCAATCGAGGCCATGGTGCCGCCGAAGCCGTCCTTGATGGCGCTGATGACATTTTGGCGCGGCAGTGCCAGCACGGCCAGGGCGAGGGCCACGACGAACATTGAAAGGAAGGCGTTGACCTTGAGATGGGATGTCAATACAATAATTACGAGGATGCTGATGGCGACCAGCGCGGCGGTGACAGCGATGTTAATTTCACGCCGGCAAGTTAGCGGCCGCCCTCGCCGGGAGCGAGTTAATTCGGGGCGCTACTGCGCCGGGGTAAGCAGCACGCTCCCGCTCTCATTTGTTCCGAGGAAGAAACCCGCGCCGAGATTTTGGTTTTGCAAGACAATGCCTTTGACGGAAATCAGTTTGCCGGTTTGGGGATTGATCACGCTGGCGTTGAACAAGCCGGATGAATTCTCGAAAGTCAGTTGGTTGGTGCTCGGACTGGCGGCCTGGATGGCCGCCCCAAAGCTGACTTGATTGGTGACGCCTTGGGCGAGATTCCCGGCGTTAAACGAGAACATGCCGTTGGTGAAGCCGAGAAGCGGAAGGCCGTTGGTGTGCTGGTAAATCGAGCCGACAACCTCGGTGCCATTGGTAAAGCCGCCGGGATAAAGCTTGGCCGTGGCCTGGGGCAGTTTGAACCAATTGACGCCGCCGCTGATGCCATCGTTGGTGAAGGAGAGCCAGCCCAGAATCGCGCCCCGGCCGCCATAAAGTGAGGCGTAAAACGGCCACAACCCCTGGCTGCACACCGTGGTGGCGGCGGTGACGGGTGTTCCATCGCCCAGGAATCCGTTGAAGCTGACGCCGCCCAAGCGGCCCACTGTCACCGAGCCGAAGCCATTGCCGCCGGGTTGGGCGGAAGCATTTTCACTGCCCGGGATAAGCAAAGTATATTTGCCGGCTTGCGGGGCGGGATTTGCCTTTGAATAAACCTCGGGAGCGGCGGCCAAGTTCGCCGTCCAGGCGCCATCGCTAACGGTCCCGATGATCAGGTCGCCGTTGGTCACACCCAATTGGAGCTGCAGGGTGATGGGAGTTAATCCGGGGCGCGGGATGGAATGGAGCGCCTGGCCGGTGGTGGGGGAGAATTTTCCGGAAAACGACTGGTTCAAGGTTCCCAGCCGCACTGATGCGGTATAGGTCCCGGCGCTGGTCACGGTGGCAACAATGTGGCCGGAACTGACTTCCGCCGCCGCGTTGGTGTCATAGATCAAGCCGTGGTAGGTGGCCATGACGGGAGTGAAGGGATTAAGGATGAAATTGGCCTGCAACATCATGTTGGATTCCACGAGGAAAGTGTACCTGGGGGTTGTCGCCACCACCGTGCCGTTGCTGGTCCAGTTGGCGAAGACCGAGCCTCTGCCTGCGTAGGCGGTGAGGGTGTATTGCCTGCCGTCGCGGTAGGAGGTGCCGTATTGCCCCGGCAGGAGGGTTCCATTGCCGCTGACCAGCAGAGTGAAGCCGGTGTTGGGCGGATTGGCCACGACCCTCGGGCTGCGGCTGAAGGTTACAGCCACGGTGTCGTTGGAGGTGACTTTCTGCAAGGCGTAGGTGGAGCCGCCGGTTTGGGCCATCGCGCCATTGAGCAGCCATTGATTAACCTGATAGTTGGTGGCCGGCGCGGCTGTGTATGTGATGCTCCCGCCTACCACGACCGTTTGCGGGCCGGTGGGACTAACGCTTCCATTGGTGCCGGCAGTGGCGGTGACGGTGTAAGTGATCGGGGTGAAATTGGCGACCAGACTGCAACAGGCAGCCAGGGCGAAGCCGTAATTGGGCGAGGTGCTTTGCACGATTCCATTCTGGGTCCAGTTGGTGAAGACGTAGCCGCCGTTAGCGATGGCCGTTACCGTCACGGAAGAGCCTGGGGCAAAGACGCCGCCGCCCGCGACGTTGCCGGCAATGGCTGGGCTTGCCAGGACGGTCAGAGTCGGGTAGGCGCTGAAGTTGACGGACACGGTGTTGGTGTTGGTGACATTCTGCAAGGTGTAGGTGGATCCGCCGTTTTGTGTCGCCGCGCCATTGAGCAGCCATTGATTGACCAGATAATTAGTGTCTGGAGTCGCGGTAAACGTAATGCTGCCGCCGGTAGCGACCGATTGCGGCCCGTTGGGACTGACGCTGCCGTTGGTGTCGGCACTGGCGGTAACCGTGTAAGTGATCGGGGTGAAGCTTACGGACACAGTCGCAGTGGCGGTAACGTTCTGCAGAGTGTAGGTGGAACCGCCGCTTTGCGCCACTGCGCCATTAACCAGCCATTGATTGACCTGATAATTGGAGGCCGCCGTAGCGGTAAACGTAATGCTGCCGCCGGTGGTGACCGTTTGCGGGCCGTTGGGATTGATGCTCCCATTGGTTCCGGCGCTGGCGGTGACCGTGTAAGTGATCTGGTTGAAGTTGGCCACCAGAGTGCGGTTGGTGGCGAGGGTGAAGCTGTAGTTAGCAGAGGCACTTTGGACGGTTCCGTTCTGTGTCCAATTGGTGAAAGTGTAACCGCTGTTGGCGGTGGCCGTGACCGTCACGGAAGAGCCTGGGGCGAAAGTGCCGCCGCCGGTGACAGTGCCGGCATTGGCCGGATTGGCCAGAACGGTCAGCGTCGGGTTGGCGGTGAAGGTTACAGCCACAGTCGCAGTGGCGGTGACGTTCTGCAAGGTGTAGGTGGAACCGCCGCTTTGCACCACTGCGCCATTAACGAGCCATTGATTGACCTGATAATTGGCAGCCGCCGTAGCGGTGAACGTAATGCTGCCGCCAGTGGTGACCGTTTGCGGGCCGTTGGGACTGACGCTCCCATTGGTTCCGGCGCTGGCGGTGACGGTGTAGGTGATCTGGTTGAAGTTGGCCACCAGAGTGCGGTTGGTGGCGAGGGTGAAACTGTAGTTAGCAGAGGTACTTTGGACGATTCCGTTTTGCGTCCAGTTGGTGAAGGTGTAACCGCTGTTGGCGGTGGCTGTCACCGTCACGGAAGAGCCTGGGGCAAAGGTCCCGCCGCCGGTGACAGTGCCGGCATTGGCCGGATTGGCCAGCACGGTCAGAGTCGGGTTGGCGCTGAAGCTGACGGCCACAGTCGCAGTGGCGGTGACGTTCTGCAAGGTGTAGGTGGAACCGCCGCTTTGCACCACTGCGCCATTAACGAGCCATTGATTGACCTGATAATTGGCAGCCGCCGTAGCGGTGAACGTAATGCTGCCGCCAGTGGTGACCGTTTGCGGGCCGTTGGGACTGACGCTCCCATTGGTTCCGGCGCTGGCGGTGACGGTGTAGGTGATCTGGTTGAAGTTGGCCACCAGAGTGCGGTTGGTGGCGAGGGTGAAGCTGTAGCTGGGCGAGGTGCTTTGGACGATTCCGTTCTGTGTCCAATTGGTGAAAGTGTAACCGCTGTTGGCGGTGGCGGTGACCGTTACGGAAGACCCAGGGGCGAAAGTGCCGCCGCCGGTGACACTGCCGGCATTGGCCGGATTGGCCAGAACGGTCAGCGTCGGGTTGGCGGTGAAGCTTACGGCCACAGTCGCAGTGGCGGTGACGTTCTGCATTGTGTAGGTGGAGCCGCCGCTTTGTACCACTGCGCCATTAACGAGCCATTGATTGACTTGATAATTGGCGGCCGGGGTGGCGGTGAAAGTGATGCTGCCTCCGGTGGTGACCGTTTGCTGGCCGTTGGGATTGATGCTCCCATTGGTTCCGGCGCTGGCGGTGACGGTGTAGGTGATCTGGTTGAAGTTGGCCACCAGAGTGCGGTTGGTGGCGAGGGTGAAGCTGTAGTTAGCAGAGGCACTTTGGACGGTTCCGTTCTGTGTCCAATTGGTGAAAGTGTAACCGCTGTTGGCGGTGGCCGTCACCGTTACGGAAGAGCCAGGGGCGAAAGTGCCGCCGCCGGTGACACTGCCGGCATTGGCCGGATTGGCCAGAACGGTCAGCGTCGGGTTGGCGGTGAAGCTTACGGCCACAGTCGCAGTGGCGGTGACGTTCTGCATTGTGTAGGTGGAGCCGCCGCTTTGTACCACTGCGCCATTAACGAGCCATTGATTGACCTGATAATTGGCAGCCGCCGTAGCGGTGAACGTAATGCTGCCGCCAGTGGTGACCGTTTGCGGGCCGTTGGGACTGACGCTCCCATTGGTTCCGGCGCTGGCGGTGACGGTGTAGGTGATCTGGTTGAAGTTGGCCACCAGAGTGCGGTTGGTGGCGAGGGTGAAGCTGTAGTTAGCTGAGGAGCTTTGGACGGTTCCATTTTGCGTCCAGTTGGTGAAGGTGTAGCCGCTGTTGGGGGTGGCCGTGACCGTCACGGAAGAGCCTGGGGCGAAAGTGCCGCCGCCGGTGACAATGCCGGCATTGGCCGGATTGGCCAGGACGGTCAGCGTCGGGTTGGCGGTGAAGCTTACGGACACAGTCGCAGCGGCGGTGACGTTCTGCATTGTGTAGGTGGAGCCGCCACTTTGTACCACTGCGCCATTAACCAGCCATTGATTGACCTGATAATTGGCGGCCGGGGTGGCGGTGAATGTAATGCTGCCGCCGGTGGTGACGGTTTGCGCGCCGTTGGGGCTAATGCTTCCGTTGGTTCCGGCGCTGGCGGTGACCGTGTAAGTGATTTGGTTGAAGTTGGCCACCAGAGTGCGGTTGGTGGCGAGGGTGAAGCTGTAGCTGGGCGAGGTGCTTTGGACGGTTCCATTTTGCGTCCAGTTGGTGAAGGTGTAACCGCTGTTGGCGGTGGCGGTGACCGTCACGGAAGACCCAGGGGCGAAAGTGCCGCCGCCGGTGACAATGCCGGCATTGGCCGGATTGGCCAGGACGGTTAGCGTCGGGTTGGCGGTGAAGCTTACGGACACAGTCGCAGCGGCGGTGACGTTTTGCAAGGCGTAGGTGGAGCCGCCGTTTTGCACTACGCTGCCATTAACGAGCCATTGATTGACCTGATAATTGGCAGCCGCCGTAGCGGTGAACGTAATGCTGCCGCCAGTGGTGACCGTTTGCGGGCCGTTGGGACTGACGCTCCCATTGGTTCCGGCGCTGGCGGTGACGGTGTAGGTGATCTGGTTGAAGTTGGCCACCAGAGTACAGTTGGTGGCGAGAGTAAAGCCGTAGTTTGCTGAGGAGCTTTGGACGGTTCCGTTTTGCGTCCAGTTGGTGAAGGTGTAACCGCTGTTGGCGGTGGCGGTGACCGTCACGGAAGACCCAGGGGCGAAAGTGCCGCCGCCGGTGACACTGCCGGCATTGGCCGGATTGGCCAGAACGGTCAGCGTCGGGTTGGCGCTGAAGGTTACAGCCACAGTCGCAGTGGCGGTGACGTTCTGCATTGTGTAGGTGGAGCCGCCGCTTTGTACCACTGCGCCATTAACGAGCCATTGATTGACCTGATAATTGGCGGCCGCCGTAGCGGTAAACGTAATGCTGCCTCCGGTGGTGACCGTTTGCTGGCCGTTGGGATTGATGCTCCCATTGGTTCCGGCGCTGGCGGTGACCGTGTAAGTGATCTGGTTGAAGTTGGCCACCAGAGTGCGGTTGGTGGCGAGGGTGAAGCTGTAGCTGGGCGAGGTGCTTTGGACGATTCCGTTCTGTGTCCAATTGGTGAAGGTGTAACCGCTGTTGGCGGTGGCTGTCACCGTCACGGAAGAGCCAGGGGCGAAAGTGCCGCCGCCGGTGACACTGCCAGCATTGGCCGGATTGGCCAGCACGGTCAGCGTCGGGTTGGCGGTGAAGCTTACGGCCACAGTCGCAGCGGCGGTGACGTTCTGCATTGTGTAGGCGGAGCCGCCGCTTTGTACCACTGCGCCATTAACGAGCCATTGATTGACTTGATAATTGGCGGCCGGGGTGGCGGTGAAAGTGATGCTGCCGCCGGTGGTGACCGTTTGCTGGCCGTTGGGGCTAATGCTTCCGTTTGTTCCGGCGCTGGCGGTGACGGTGTAAGTGATCTGGTTGAAGTTGGCCACCAGAGTGCGGTTGGTGGCGAGAGTAAAGCTGTAGTTTGCTGAGGAGCTTTGGACGATTCCGTTCTGCGTCCAGTTGGTGAAAGTGTAACCGCTGTTGGCGGTGGCCGTGACCGTTACGGAAGAGCCAGGGGCGAAAGTGCCGCCGCCGGTGACACTGCCAGCATTGGCTGGATTGGCCAGCACGGTCAGCGTCGGGTTGGCGCTGAAGGTTACAGCCACAGTCGCAGTGGCGGTGACGTTCTGCAAGGTGTAGGTGGAGCCGCCGCTTTGTACCACTGCGCCATTAACCAGCCATTGATTGACCTGATAATTGGAGGCCGCCGTAGCGGTAAACGTAATGCTGCCTCCGGTGGTGACGGTTTGCGCGCCGTTGGGGCTAATGCTTCCGTTTGTTCCGGCGCTGGCGGTGACCGTGTAGGTAATCTGGTTGAAGTTGGCCACCAGAGTGCGGTTGGTGGCGAGAGTAAAGCCGTAGTTTGCTGAGGAGCTTTGGACGGTTCCGTTTTGCGTCCAGTTGGTGAAGGTGTAACCGCTGTTGGCGGTGGCCGTGACCGTTACGGAAGAGCCAGGGGCGAAAGTGCCGCCGCCGGTGACACTGCCAGCATTGGCTGGATTGGCCAGCACGGTCAGCGTCGGGTTGGCGCTGAAGGTTACAGCCACAGTCGCAGTGGCGGTGACGTTCTGCATTGTGTAGGCGGAGCCGCCGCTTTGTACCACTGCGCCATTAACGAGCCATTGATTGACTTGATAATTGGCGGCCGGGGTGGCGGTGAAAGTGATGCTGCCTCCGGTGGTGACCGTTTGCTGGCCGTTGGGATTGATGCTCCCATTGGTTCCGGCGCTGGCGGTGACCGTGTAAGTGATCTGGTTGAAGTTGGCCACCAGAGTGCGGTTGGTGGCGAGGGTGAAGCTGTAGCTGGGCGAGGTGCTTTGGACGATTCCGTTCTGTGTCCAATTGGTGAAAGTGTAACCGCTGTTGGCGGTGGCTGTCACCGTCACGGAAGAGCCTGGGGCGAAAGTGCCGCCGCCGGTGACACTGCCGGCATTGGCCGGATTGGCCAGAACGGTCAGCGTCGGGTTGGCGCTGAAGGTTACAGCCACAGTCGCAGTGGCGGTGACGTTCTGCAAGGTGTAGGCGGAGCCGCCGCTTTGTACCACTGCGCCATTAACGAGCCATTGATTGACTTGATAATTGGCGGCCGCCGTAGCGGTAAACGTAATGCTTCCGCCGGTGGTGACCGTTTGGGGGCCGTTGGGGCTAATGCTTCCGTTGGTTCCGGCGCTGGCGGTGACGGTGTAGGTGAACTGGTTGAAGTTGGCCACCAGAGTGCGGTTGGTGGCGAGGGTGAAGCTGTAGTTAGCTGAGGAGCTTTGGACGGTTCCATTTTGCGTCCAGTTGGTGAAGGTGTAACCGCTGTTGGCGGTGGCCGTGACGGTTACGGAAGCGCCTTGGGCAAAGCTGCCGCCGCCGGTGACAGTGCCGGCATTGGCCGGATTGGCCGCGACTGTCACCGTCTGCGTCGTCGTCGGGACGGTGTACTCGACCGGGTTGGAGGGTTGGCTCTGAACATTATTCGCGTCGTAAGCCACGGCCTCGAAATAATTTGAGGAGCCTGGTTGCAGGCCGGTAACCGTCGCGGTGGTGTTGGTTCCCACGTTCAACTGGGTGCCGAAATTGACGCCGTCGGTGCCGCGGCAAAGCAGGTAGCCGGTGACATTGGAGCTGGTGCTGGGGTCCCAGGCGAGCGTGACACTTTGGGCCAAGAGCGCCAGTGGGCAAAACAACTGCGCCAGTGCCAGGATAACCGACTTTGGACTGAAACTTTTTGATGAAATCGCGATCATATCTGGATGCCCCTTTGCAAGGGACATGCCATGTGGGGAACCGCCTATGGCTGCGCAGGTTTGCGTCCAACGTCTCGCGAGAATGAGAAATTTTTGCGCCGGAATTCAGTCTTAGGAAGACATGCCAACAGCCTGATAGGGCGCGTGTTAGAACGACACGGCCAAGCTGTGGCGAAAAACAACGGCATGGGCCGCGGAGGCACATGCAACTTTGCGAAATTATTAAGGTCGAACGCGCGCGCAACGAGTCAAGGAACTGTCCAGTTCATGCCTGTTGGGGAGGACAATTGGCTCAATCTGAGGCAGCGTTTTTGGGGTTCGCCGGCTGGTGCAAACGGGCGTCGGCGGCACGGCGTAACTTGGCTTCGAGGTCCAACAAGTTGAGCCGCTGTTGCGCGGCGCCGGATGGCGGGGTTTTTGGGTGAAGCTGAATCATTTTGACGCCATGCCGCGCGACGCATTCCTCGCGGCTGGCCGGAAGTTGCCGGATACGCAGCCGCGCCATGTGGTCGAGGTGCGAGCGGGGGAGGCGGCGGCAAATCTCCGCGAGCGCGGCGCGGGCGGCGTCCGGGTCCTGGGCCAGTTTGAGATGCCAGTCGGCCAGGCGATGGCAGGCGACGGCGAATTGCGAAGGGGTGGTGCCGGGATGCTCGCATATTTCGTGGATGAGTTTTTGGGCGGCGGGCAGGTCATCGAAATGGCGGGCGTAAATTTCCGCCAGCAGCATCCATCCGTCAAAATCGTCCTGGCAGGTTTCCAATTCCTGGATGACGGCCTGCTCGGCCTCCTCGAATTTATCGAAGTGGATGGCAGCGATGGCGCGGGAATAAAGGGGCGGCCTGGCCGGCTCGCGCTGCAAGGCCAGAACTTGTTGCAGGACGGCCAGGAACCAAAGGGCCGCGCCCAGACCGGCGAGGCGCCAGCCAAAGTAACAGGTGAGAATCACGGCAAACGGCCCCAACATGACCGACCAGAGCAAGACGCAACCCCGAAACTGAGGCGGATCATCAGTTTGGCGCCAGAAGACCACCAACAGCCAGGCGGCGGTAAGCGCCGCCCAGTAAGTGCCGATGACAAACAAGCCGAGGGTGGCGACAGAGAGCATGATGTCGCACCATTCTCCGTGCAGCTTGGCCCACTCCACGGCCGGCATCAAAGGCGGGAACCAATCACACACGGCGGAGTTGAACAGCAGCCAGAGGAGAAAAGGGGTCGCCAGACCTTTGAGCATCCAATTTAGGAACCACCGGCGCAACTTGGGAACTTGCGCGGGAGGCAACCGTTGGGAGAAATCCCACATTGCCAGGCAAAAACCAGTCAAGCCCAGTAATGTGGTCAACAAGCCCATGCGGCCTCAGTCGGCTTTGCCTGGCGCTTCCTCCAGGAAATTCTCGACCTGGTCCATGACCGTCGCGTCGTTGAATTTGGCCAGGACTTCCGATTGGGCCTCCTCGGCCATTTGACAACGCAAGGCGGGGGAGATGAGCAACTCCTGCATGCGCGCGGCCAATTGTTCAGGCTCGCCGGGGGGATAGGTCAGGCAATTCTCGCCGTGGCGCAGCAATTCATTGGCGGAGCCCGAAGCGGAGGCAATGACCGGCAGGCCGCATCCCATCGCCTCCAGCGGGGTGAACGGGAACGGTTCGACCCATTCCGGGGTGTGCAACAACACATCATGCTGCTTATAGACCGCCGGCAAGTCGCTGTTGAGGTTGGAGACATTGAGGAAATCGACCGGCAGTTGGCGGGAGACGGCGAAAGAGCGCAATTCCGCCATGTAGCCGGATTCGCCGCGCCCGTAAATGCTCAAGGTGATTTTGAGTCCCGCCTCGCGCGCGATCTGGAGCGCCTTGAGCGCGGTCAGCGCGCCGGACTCCTCGTTCAGGCGGGCCACCAGCAACAACCTGGAGACCCGCGCCCCCGGCGGCTTGATGTCGCCAATGTAGGCGGAGGTGATACCCGGGTAAATAACCGCGGCGTGACGCACGCAAAAGCCGATTTGTTCGGTCAAGCTCTTGAGCGCGTGACTGCAAAAGTAAATGCGGTCGAAACGGAAGCCGGCGATGGAGTTGGGTTCGACTCCCGCGCGATCTCTGCCGTTGCCGTAGAGCGCCGGAATCCGCTCGTAGCCTTTCATCATGCGGGTGGGGGCGGTGGTGTCCAGGCGTCCGCGTTCGCCGCTCATTTCCAGGGCCTTGCGGGTGGATTGGGTAAACAGGCTCGGGGAAGGAGAGTTCCAGAAGCGCAGCCACGGGTCCTCGCGCACGTTGGCGGAAAGCCAGTGATCGAACACGTCGTACACCACCGGCAGCCTGGTGTTGCGCAAGGTGAAGATGAGCGACTTGGAAACGCCATTCAGGCTGAAGACATGCACCACCTCGGGCGCAAATTGTTCGATCGCATCCAGCAAGGCCTCGTTATTATGCAGTTCCAGCGCCTTGAGTTCGAGGTAGCCGGTGACGGCGGGATGGCCATAGACGCCATTAAGCAACAGACAGCGGTGGATTTGCCCGTCCCGCTGCGGGGAGCGCAGCCCCTGGCTGGAGGTGAGAATGGACACGGAATGACCGCGCAGCCGCAAGGATTCGGTCACCGTTTCGCAATGATTGTCAAAAGTTCCAGCGTGGTGTGGGGGATACAAATTCGTTATGACGAGAATTTTCATTTGCTCTAGGCGCCAGTATAGAACATGGCGTGGATTTGGCCAGCACAAACGCAACCGCCTCGTTTCTTCCAACATAACCAGGGCTTATGTTTCCTTGACACATTTCCCTTGCCGGAAGACCAATCAAAGACCACCGAAAAGGCCAGTTCAAAATAGCCGTTGAATGCCAGGAGTCGCCCCACCGGCTGTTTTCTTCCTGCATTTATCGCTTGCGGGAACTCAGGGAGTCTGCTTAAATTATTCGTCAGCAACAGAGCCATTAATATAATAATATTATGAAGACCGAAATCAATCGCCGTAAATTTCTCAAGACCACCACCACTGCCGGAGCCGGAGCCGCCGCCTTGCGCTACGCCACCGTGGCAGGGATGCTGGGCTTGGGTGGAGTGCCTAATATTATGTCCGCCGATACGGACAAACCGGTGGCGCTGGGCGGCAAACCGATCCGCACCACGCCGTTTCCATCCTGGCCGATTTATGAGGCGAACGACGAAAAGGGGTTGCTCGAAGTTCTGCACAGCAGGAAATGGAGCCGCAGCCAGGGCGAGGCGGTGAATAATTTTGAAGCGGCCTATGCGCAGTTGACCGGCGCCAAGCACTGCATCGGCACCTGCAACGGCACCAGCGGATTGATCGCTTCCCTCGGAGTGTTAGGCGTGGGGCCGGGCGACGAGGTCATTATTCCGCCCTACACCTTTCTGGCGACGGTCAACGCCGTCTTGATGCAGCACGCCTTGCCGGTCTTCGTGGATACCGATCCTGAGACTTCCCAGATTGACGCGAGCAAGATCGAGGCGGCGATTACGGACCGGACCGTGGCCATCATGCCAGTCCACCTGGGCGGAGGCGTGGCCAATCTGGACGTGATTATGGATATTTCGCGCCGGCGGAAAATCCCGGTCATCGAGGATGCCTGCCAAGGGGTCCTGGCGGAATGGCGCGGCAAAAAGATTGGCACTTATGGCGCGACAGGCGTTTTCAGTTGCCAGCAATCCAAAAACATGACTTCCGGCGAGGGCGGCCTGGTGGTGACCAACGACGATGATCTGGCCTACAAGATTTTTTGTTTCATCAACAATTGCCGCGCGCGCAAAACGGAAACCTACAAGTTAAGCTTCAACGGCCACCATGATGCCCTGCCCACACCCGATGAAAGGCGCCTTTTCATCTTCAGTTCCTATCACGGCAACCGCGGCGCGAACATGCGCATGCCGGAATTCCAGGCCGGATTGCTCATGACTCAGATGACGCGCATCCAGGAGCAGGCCAAGACCCGCAGCGCGAACGCGCAGTATTTGACCAAACAACTGCTCGAAATTCCCGGCATCCTCCCGGCCAAAGACTATGAAGGTTGCACCCGCCACGGGCATCACCTTTACATGTTCCGCTACAAGAAGGAACAATTCGCCGGCCTGCCGCGGGTGAAATTCTTGAAGGCGCTGGACGCCGAAGGCATTCCGACGATGGCTGGTTACTCGCCGCTCAATACCGAATCCTACATCAGTGATGCCTTGAAGGCGCGCGGGTATCAGCGCAGTTACCCGGCGGAGGTCCTCGCCAATTGGAGCGAACGCACGCGTTGCCCGGCGAATGACCAATTATGCGACGAAAGCGTATGGTTGGCGCAGGAACAGCTCCTCGGTCCGCAGCAGGACATGGAGGACATCGCCGCGGCGATCCGGAAAATCCGGTCCTTTGCCGTCGAGTTGGCCAACGTTTAATTCTGCCCGATGAACTCAACGACGATTCGTTTGGCCCAATTCAAGGTCGCGGCCTGCGTCGCGACCATCGCCTTGGGCGCGCTGGCAGCCTCCGGCGCGCCTGCGGCCGATGATCCGTTCCAGCCTGCGCACAGGCTGGTGGGCATTCCGCACGATTCCTTCTTCCCGGACGGCCACGACACCTATAATGGGATGGGCTGCGCGAGCAACGGGAAGATTTACTACGTGCTGAGCACGGAAGGATACGACACCGGGGCGCGGATGTTTTGTTTTGATCCGAAGAAGAACGAGATCAAGTGCGTCGGCGATCTGACCGAGGCCTGCGGCGAAAAGGGCAAGCACTCGATCGTGCAGGGCAAGTCGCACGTGAACTTCGTGGAGTCGGACGGCAAACTGTATTTCGCGACCCACCTCGGCTTCTACAACGACATCGATGGGATGGAGAAAATGGGCATTCCGCCGGCGGGTTGGACGGCTTATCCCGGCGGGCATTTGTTGTCGTATGACCTGGCGAGCGGGAAATTTGAGGATTACGCCATCGCGCCGGATCAGGAAGGCATTCTGGCCTTCAGTATGGATACCAAACGCGGCCGCGCCTTCGGCATCACCTGGCCGAGCGGGATTTTCTTCCGCTTCGATTACGCCACGCGCAGCTTGAAGAGGTTCGCCAAAACCTGCGCCTTGGGCGAAGCGGGCAAGGGAGCGGAGTATCGCACCGTCTGCCGCTCCATCGCCGTGAATTCCGCCGACGGCTCGGCCTGGTATTCAACCTCCGAGGGCGACATCTTCCATTATCGCGCGGACAAGGATGCGGTGGAGTTGGTCAAAGGCGACAACCTCAAGAAAGATTACTTTGGCATCTACGATCCGACTTCGCCCGGCCACATGGGCTATAATTGGCGGCAAATATTCTGCCGCGCGGCGGACGGGATGATTTATGGCGTTCACGGCAACTCCGGCTATCTCTTCCGATTCGATCCGAAACAGGAACGCATCCAAGTGCTGGAGCGGATCACCTCCGAGCCGTCGAAAGCCAGCGGCATGTTCGATCAATTCAGCTACGGCTACCTTGGATTCGGCCTGGCGCACGACGGCAAGACGATTTACTACTTGACGGGCGGCCCGATTTACGAAAACGGCCGGCGCCTGGCCGGCAAAGCCACCACGGCCATGGGCGAAGCCAAGGGTTTGGAGAATCTGCATCTTATCACCTACGACATTGCCAAGCGCCACTACCGCGACCATGGCGCAATCTTTTATCCGAACGGCCAGCGCCCGCTTTACGTGAACTCGCTCGCCATCGGTCTGGACGGCACGGCCTACTTCCTGGCGCGCATCACCGAGAATGGAAAAACGCGCGCCGATTTGGTCAGCGTAAAACCGTGACCCTTTGACATCATCCCGCATTGAGTCCATCTTGCGGGCGTTATGAAGCCGGGAACGAAGTTACTTATAAACGGCATCATCTTTGCGCTTCTGGGTCGGATACTTGGCATGACGCCTGCCGTGTATATCGGCTTCGCTCTAATGTGGCTTGGCGCCAACGCCATCTCCCTCGAACGCAACCGCCATTAACCCATTGCGCGTTTTCAATCCGCGAGAGCGAACCCCGTGGGCTGGCCTTCACGCCAGCTTTCTCGCAATCTCCTCGTCCAAAATCTCCCGGACGGTGAGGGGGATGATGACCTTGCCGGTGCGCTTGAAGAAACTTTGGCATTCGCTCATGGCGTCGCTGGAGTAATCGAAGCTGACGAAAAAGCCTTTGTCGCATTCCTCGCGCATCATCACGGCTTCAAAGGAATCAATGTCGGGGCGGCCGACCTTGTCCTTCTGTTTCACTTGAATGGGATACCAGCGCTCGCGCAAGGCCAGTTCGCCTTCCTTTTTCTTGCGCGGCATGGTGCTGGATGAAACGGGATAGATGCGGCCATCCACGCCCATGTCCCCAACCTGGACTTTGTTCGGAATGCCGCCGAGCGCCACCACCGCCCAGTTCTCGAATTCGAAGTGCGGGTATTTCCGCAATTCCGCTTCCGACTTGGGCAGATCGCGGACCACGAAACCGCGTCCAGCTTTCCAGAGCGGTTCGCTTTCCGGCAGGCCGCAAACGTCGCGCATACGCTTGGCCATGACACGGCAGGCGGTGGGCGAAACATCAATGCCGATCCACTGGCGTTTCAAATTCTGCGCGGCCACGAGCGCGGTGCCGCAACCGCAGAAGGCATCAAGCACGATGTCGTTCTCGTTGCTGCTGGCCCGAACAATGCGGTCCAATAAAGCCAGTGGTTTCTGTGTGGGATAACCGAGACGTTCCTGTGCTTGCGAGTTAATCGGTGGAATGTCCGTCCAAACGGTATCAATTGGCCGGCCCTCTTGCTCGTCAAGATACCGTTTCATTCGCGGCACGGCACCTGGGCTTGGTTGAACAACAATGCCGGCCTCGTACGCTTCTTGCATACGCTCTCTTGTCCAACGCCAAACTTTCGTGTGCCCCAAAAACTCGTAGGTTAGATTCGGCCTGTTGGGATTTGGATTCTGCAAATTGTCGAGTTGAAATAGTCTGCCGTCGGCATCCTTATGGCAGTATTTCTTCGCAGTTTTCTCATTGAGATTGTCAAGATCATATTCTATGTAAGGCCGATTGAATGTGAGATCACCACCGCCACCGTAATAGAAAATCGTGTCATGATTATTGGGAAAGCCACCGAAGGATAAACCCTTTGCAAGCGTTCGATGCCAGATGATTTCGCTTTGAAAATTATTTTCACCAAAAATCTGGTCGAGCATCACTTTAACGTAATGGCTGGCGTGCCAGTCGCAGTGGTAATAGAAGCTGCCGGTCTTTTTGAGGACGCGGGCCATTTTCATGCAGCGCGGGCGCATGAACTCAATGTAGGCGTGCGTGCTGGCGTGGCGGTCGTCAAAGGAGCGCTTCTCGCGGGTCTCCCCCCAGAAGACTTCGTAGTTGCGGTTGGAGTTGAAGGGCGGGTCGATGTAAATGAGGTCAACGCAGGCGTCCGGCAGTTTGCAGAGCTGCTCCAGGTTGTCGCCGCAGTAAATGACGCGGGTGTCGAGGAGTGAGGAGGATTCCAGCCGCATGGGCGCAGGTGCTTTGGCCTCTGATTTTTTCGCCATGCGGGAAGTTTAGGCAATTTGGACAAAAGTAAAAGCGTTTTTGGGATGCAAGGCCGAATCAGGTTGTGAGACAAAGTTCTTCACCTTCCCGGTAGGGCAGAGCTGCTGCTCTGCCCTGAACTCTTGGGCGGCGCCGCAGCGCCGCCCTACCGCAGTGGGGTCAAGCCCGGAAACCGGAAGTCAGTCTTCTGGCATGGGCTTGCCTTTGGTTTCTGGCAGGAACGGGAGGGCCACGAGGGCCAGCAGATAGATCAGGGCGACCCAGCAGCAGGCGCTGCGAAAGGCATCCATCTTGGCCTCCGTGGTGACGGCGCCCTGTGAGAGGCGGAGCTGCAGCATACCCAGGGTGAAAGGCCCGCTGGCGGCCACGAACCGCCCCACGTTGTAACAAAAGCTGGTGCCCGTGCTGCGCAGCCGCAACGGGAAAAGTTCCGGCAGATAAATGGCGAACCCGGCGAACAACGCCAGTTGGAAAAAGCCCATCACCGGCAGGAGCACGAAAATATGCCAGGGCTGCGTCAAGTATTTAAACGCCACCACCGTGCTGACGTAGGCGCAGACCGCCGCCAGCGCGAAAATTTTCTTCCGTCCGAATTCATGCGCCAGCCGGGTAAAGGCCAGCATGCCCAGGACGGCGCCGAAGTTCTGCACCAACATGGTCAGGCCGACCCACATCAGCCGCCGTCCGGGAATTTGCGCCGCCGGGATATTTTCCGCTGCCAGCGCCTTGCCGATGACGTGATTAACAAGTTCCGGGCTGAAGAAACCGATGCCCCACAACCCGACCACCCCCGCCACGCACAGCAGCATCCCGAACAAGGCCGGCTTGCGCCAGCGCGCCTCGCCAAAAAGCGAGGCGTAGGAGCCGAAACGGACGCCGGTGATTTTGCCTGCGGCCCGGGCCTTGACCCATTTTTCCGGCTCCTTGAGCTTGAATTGAAAATAAACGCAAATTAATGGCGGAATCGCGCCGAAAAAGAAGAGCGACTTCCAGGCCGGACTGCATTGAGGGTCCAGGACCTGCCGATAGCCGAGAAGAATCGCCGTGCCGCCGGCAATCATGTTGCCGACACCCGAGAGCGATTGAAATAAGCCCAGCGCGTGCGGGCGGGCCAAGTCCGGCAAAGAGTCCGCGCACAGAGCCGCCGCCAGGCCGAAAACACCGCCTACCCCCAAACCGGCGATGAACCGATAGACCGCGAAGTCTGTCATGCCTATGGCCAAGCCCGACAAACCGGAGCAAAGCCCGTACATCAAAATCGTGATGGCCAGCGCGCGAGCGCGCCCAATGCGATCTCCCACCGCTCCAAAAATCAAGCCGCCCGTAGCCCAGCCGACGACAAAAATACTGGTCACGTAGCCGCCCCATTCCTTGAGCTTATCCGGCGGGGTTCCCGGCGGCATGAGAGCGGCGAGCGCCGGATTGCGGGCGATAACAAACACCTGCTGGCCCAGACAATCGAAAAACCAGGCCAGGGAGGCCAGGATGAAAACTTCTTTCTGGTAACGATCCAGCGTCTTCCACCAGAAGCCGGAGGCGGGGGGAGCCGCCACGGGTTGAGCTTTAAGATCCATCATCAAGTTTCTTTCACAATTGTTGAAATCGCCTCTGATCTTCAACGGCCAAAGACGAATAATCAATGTTCAATTTTAGGCGGAAAGAGCGAGCCATTTGGAATTCTTATTCGGATACCGCCCGCATCGGTGACGCGCGCTAATTCTGCACGGCCCACAAATTTATTGGTGCCCACGCTTCCGAGTGTGGTTGGTTGTCTCGATTCCAATTACGGGCCGTTCGTGGCGGATACAAAAAATCGTTTCGATGCACCCACGCTACATGCCCGTCAACAAACAGCATGTTGAAGCCGCTCCCGTGTGGCGCTGCCGTCTCATTGTCCAATTTGTAAGGCGACATTTTGATTTCGCCGGCCACGCCGGCGAAGGACTGCCCAACCATGCACCGCGCATCCGCCACCGCATACATTTCGGACGTTGCAACGATGGCCAATTCCTTCGTGCTGTTTTTTGGTAAGTGACCCAATCCCAGCGGTTCTGTGCCGCGCACACCGGCGCCAATGCCCAACCAGTTATACGAATAGCTAATGCCAGTGGAGTTCGTTCCCACCATCTCGCGTGAGACGATTCCGTTATGGGCGATGTATACCGGACAGTTCCACGACGCATTCGTCCAATACACCGGGTAGTATGGATATAACCTGTCGAAGCACACTGCCGGATCGCCCCTTTGCGCCAGCGGCGGATACCAGCCGTAATCTGATGCGTACATCTTCAATCCGAGGCCAATTTGTTTCAAAAGATTTTTGCACGCAGCGCTTTGGGCTTGATCCTTATCCTTGGAAAGCGCCGGAAGGAGGAGCGCCGCCAAAATAGCGATAATAGCAATCACCACGAGTAGTTCGACAAGCGTGAATGCTCTCCTTGCCGAAGATCGAATCCGCACCCTGATGCTGAACATTTTCATCTTCATGAACGCTAAGACAGGAGAAGATCCCATCCATCACGCCCTGTCATAATGCATTTCTCCTCCGCAGGAACAATGTTGTTCTGACGGCTTCGCCTGTCAATTCACTTTTCTTGCAGTGAAAGCCTATGTGCGTTTTCATTTGCATTGTTCCAACAACCGAAAATAATCGTCGCGCGACAAGCTCGCGGTCTTGAGATTATTGCGGATTATAAAAACCGGAATTTCACGGTAGGCAGGAATCACAACCGGCCGGGCCACGCCTGGTTTTACGTAGGATCGGTGGCTCCCTTCCTGACGCAGGAAACGAAAGCCGGCGGAAAGAAAGACACGCTCCAAAGTTCGCCAATCCAGGGGCGCGAATTTTGGCATAACCAAATTACGGCGTGACTAAAGCAAAATGGCGTTCGAAGCAGATCCACTCGGGAGCCAGCCATCGCGAATCCTCTCGTTTGTAACCCGCCTCGCCGAGGACTTCATCCAATGTCCCATGTTCCTCCGCGCTGGCGACGAAAAGCTTGACGGCCTCGTTCAAGGCGAGGCGAGCCGCCTCGGGGGTTTCGCCGCAACTGGCAACGTCGAGCGGCATGGCATGAGCAATGAATTGCTTTCCGTCGCGCCAAATTTGAACAGTGTAATCGATTTCCATGCGCTTGTGAAGTTAACTCGTGTCTTTCCCGGAGGCGAGCCATTTGGAGTTTAAAGTTGTTTCCAAACCCGCAGCGCCTCCAGCACGCTCCAGGCTTGGGCGTCGCAGCCGCGCGCTTGGTGGGGGGCGTCGCCGTCGAGAATCTCTGGAAGCTGGCCGAGACATCCTGACAATAATAAAGATTCCATGCTGCCGAGGCAGGCCTTGGCGGCCGCGACGGCGGCGGGCGCCGCATCCCAGGCCTTGACCAACGCTTCGCAGCCGGTCGGCAACACCCACGGCCAGGCCGTGCCGTTGTGATAGGCGGGCTTGCGCCGCGTGTCTTCGTCGCCCTCATAGCGGCCCCAATAAGGTTCGCGCGGATTGTTCAGCGGGCGGCCATCGGGCGCGTTGATGACCAACGGCGGCCAAACCGGCAACGGCGCCAGCGTCCGCAGCGCCCCGGGCACGAAAAGATGCTGGAAGGCGGCCGCGACGGCGCGACGGGCCTGAAGGCCGGTGACGTATCCGAAAGCGACGGCGAACAGAAAATTGCAGCGCAACGATTGGTCGCAAACCGCCTTGGCGGCGGATGTGCCGGACGGGGCGATCAGGAGATCGGCCACGTAACCCTGTTCTTCCAGCCAAAAGAGTTTCCGCAAGGACTGTTCGGCCCGATCGGCCAGGGCGCCCCAAGGCTCGTCCAGAGGCTTGGCCTTGAGACGTTGCAGTTGACGCAACAAGCGTATCCAGAGCGCCTGGATTTCCACCGGGTAGCCTTCGCGCGGCGTGCCGGCGGGATAATTGGTGTCCATCCAGGTGAAATGGGGCGGACTCCAGATCAAGGCCGAGGCCGGGTCCATGCGGATGCCGTTGGGCGTGCCGCGCGCGTAACCGGCCGCGATCTCCCCCAGCACGTCCGCGATGGTTTTGCCGGAGGCGTTGACGGCCGTTTGATAAAGAGTTCCGCCGATGCCGCCGGCCGTCTCCTCGCACAGCACGCCGTACCAAAGCGGCGCGTCGGAGGTGTCGCGGTTGGAAGCATTGGCGCCGTGGATAATGTTGGGCATGGTGCCGTTTTCCTCGAACCGGCCAAAGGTGACGAGCATTTCCGCCACCTCCCGCGCCATGCCCATGGACAGGAGACCGCGCGCGGCAATGAAGGTGTCGCGTCCCCAATCCAGGAACCACGGATAGCCGGCGATGAGCGTGCGGCCCGTTCCCCGCCGCGCGACAAAGGCCCGCGCCGCCAGCGCCAGGCGCCGGCCAAAAGTATCTTCGGCCACGGGATCGGCGGCGGCGGCCGGCTCCAGCGCCGCAAGGGCCGGAGGCGGGTTTTCAGCCGAAAGCGCCAGGGTCACGCACCGGCCTTTTTCCAATGGAAACTCAAACCAGCCCGGACTGTAGGCGTCGCCAAAGCCGGTTTGGCCCCGGCTTTGTTCGATTGGGTGAGGGATGCCTTGGCTCCATTCCGGCTCCGGGTGGAAAAGGCCAGCGTTGCTGATAACCCGCAATTGGCGGTCCGCCGCCGGCGTGAAGGCAAAACCAATCTGCCCATCGAGAACCCGGCAGTGCTGCGCGAAGTGAAACTCCGCTCCGCCATTGCGGTGAGTTTGCGAATGAAAATTCCGGTCCTCGATATCGACACGGATGACGACATGCACGTCGAAGGACGGCGGCAGGTCGGCGGGCTGCGTTCCAGGCTGGCGCGCGAAGGTGAAAACGGTGGTGTTCGAGGCTTCGACCATATCGGCGGTCATCCGCAGCTCGACTGTCCGGCTGTCACCCGCCTCAGCCACAAAGTTCCACGCGGCGGGCGGGCCAATCTGAATGCCCGCCAGGTTTTGCAAATTCAGCGGGGTCACAAAACCGTTGGCGGAAACCCATGCGCGCAAACGCTTGACCAGGACATGGCGGTCCACCGGAAAGTTCGGATCGAGGTTGGCGCCCAGGGCGCAATCGTATTTCGACTTGATACTGCCCAGATCCACGCACAGGCGGGCCATGCCGCCGCGGCCATTGGTGAGCAGGATGAGCGAATCGGCAGGCGGCTTGGCGATGAAACTGGAAAAGGATGGCGCGGCCCTCAGAAATCGCACCTTGGCGCAGGCAATCTCGGTGGTCGCGCCGTAACGCTCCAATTCCAATCCGGCATCGAGAGGAGAGTCCGGCTGTTTGGGCGTGAAACAGGCGATGAAGCCATCGCGGACGGCAATGGCTTCGGCCATTTCCAGCGCGCCTTCGTGGCCGTTTTTCAATTGAGCGCGAAAAGGCCGGTCATCGCGCAAGAGCAACCAGTGGCCTGGGGGGATGGGAGTGATGCGCCGCCGATCCAGCGTCGTCCACGTCACCACTTGCGGGAACTGCCCCCTGGCAGCATCCAGCGCGGCCAGCAAATCAGTCCTCGCCAGGTCGCCGTCGAGGTGGGCCAGGCAGGCCAGAAATTCGTGCGCGTTAAGATGGATGCGCGCGGCCAATTCGCGCCACGGACAAGGCCCGATCTGTTCCGGCAGCAGCACTTTGCTCAAGGCGGAGAAGGCCCAGGCGGACTGCGCGCGGGCGCGGCGATAATCTTCGCCGGCCAATCCCGCCGGCTCGGCCGTCGCGGACAGACAAAACGCGGCGCCCGGTTCCAAACTGAAAACGACCTTCTGCCCGGTTATTTCCATGCGCGGCGGCTTTTGGCCCAGCAGGTCGAGGGCGGGACGCTTCAACGCTTCGTATTCCTTGAGGCTGACGGAGACGGTGCGGCTGCCATGCACGTCGTTATTGACAAGCACCAGTGTTGAATCCAGACCCTCGGCGGAAGTGCGGCGCAGAGCGATGATCGGTGAATCCGGTTCGCTTAAGCGGCTTACTTTGGCTCCGTCGAAAAAGCAGGGATGGGCGGCCAGCAGACTGTTCAAGCGCGCCAGTTCGGGGATAATATTCTCCGCCGCGCCCCAGGCAAGGCCGCGGCTGGAATGGACATTGATGTTTTCCTGGGCGAGCCATTCGACGCCGCAGGTAAAACCGAAGCCGCCGCAGGTGCTGGACAAGGCGCACAGACGGTTGCGCAGCAGGGACCAGGCGCGTCCGCTGCCGGCCAGGCGATGGTTGTCGTGCGTTTCGCTGTAATGCACGTAAAGGCCCACGCGCTGGCTCTGGCGCAGGCTGTAATCAAGGTAACGCGCCACCTCGGTTCCGCTGTAATTCTGGAACAACTCCGAGTAAGCCCACTGCATCCCGCCTTCTGTCAACAACGCCTCCGTCGCTTCCATCGCCCCTCCCAGCCCTTCCAGCAAAAAAAGCGCCTCGGGAAATTCCTGCCGCACCCGCGCCTGGATGTATTGCCAGACCGGAACCGGGACCTTGTAGCCGGCATCGCAGCGAAAGCCGTCCACCCCGCGCCGGCACCAGGTCAGGAAAGTTTCCGCCAGCACGTCCCATAATTCGACGACATGAGGATTCAATTCGACCAAGTCGCTCCAGGTCACGCCCCATGCGCCCGGACTGACAAAGGCGCCGCTGGAGTCCCGGAGGAACCATGCCGGATGGTTTTCAAAAAGCGCCGAACCCCAGCCGGTGTGATTAATCACCATGTCCAGCAGCACGCGCGCGCCGCGGCGATGCGCCTCGCGCGTCAGTTCGCAAAATTGCCCGACGCCGTTGGTCTTCTTGTCAAACTCGACCAACGCCGGGTCAATGGCCGTCAGGTCCAGGCAGGCGTAAGGGCTGCCGAACCGGCCAAAACGCGCCAGCGCGCCGGGCACCGGCCCGACGGGCAACAGATGCAGGACGCGGCAGCCGAGCGTGTCAATGATATGCGGCAGCTCCCGCGCCAGGTCGCGCAGCGTGCCCGAAGGCGGGATGACGACGTAGCCGCGGTCATCGAGCTTCTTGAGTTCCGTTTCCCATTTTTCATCGACGGTCTGGCGCGCCGTTTTTGAGGGGCCGAACATGCGTGGGAAGGCGCAATAGATTGTATTCCCGGTGCGATACCCGCTGGGATGCACCGAAATCCCCGCATCCTCTCCTTGAGGCCAGATTTGGCGGCCATCGTCGTGGACCAGGTAAGATTTGGCGCGGTAGAAACCGACGTCGGTCAGCGGCAATTCCACCGCCCATTCGCCGGAAGCTTCGCGCAGCAGCGGCACGTCGCGCCAAAAAGCGACCGACATGGGATTCTTGCCGGCGTGCGTGGCGACGATCTCCTGGCGCAGGCGAGCGGCCTTGCCAAGATTCGTGCGCAGCAGCGCGCGCGCTCCGGGCGGCGAACCTTGCGGTGGCCGGAGGCTGAAGCGGACGCGATCGCCGACGAAGCGCAAGAGGCGTTCGCCGGGCGCGGGATTTATGATCAGCTTATCCATCCCTAATAACGGTCATCCAAGGGCCTGGGAAAGGCAACGGAATTGCGCCTACCAGCAGAAGAAGCGGTAGGGATCGTCCCATTCTATGGGCGCGTCCAAGTAAAGACCGTCGCTCCAGCGCGCTTCCAGTTTGCCCTTTGCCGCCGGTTGGTGGAAACGTTCCAGGATGGGGGTCGTGCCGGTCCCGCCCAAGTTGGCCAGCAATCGCGTCATCATGAACGAGCTTCGCCGATAGGTCTTACGAACGTTGTACTCGTCTTTGCTGAGGGGGCTTTGTTCATCGTAAAGGTCATAGGGGGCGAATTGGCAGAAGACCACGTTGGCGTTCTGCGCCTTGGCCAAGACTCCGTCGCCAAACCCCGTCGCGCCTCCCGAGACCAAAGGCATGGTCCGTGGCGCCCGGTTATGCACGTCCGCCGGACTTACTCCCGCCAGCAGTGAGTCCTTGCCAAACGGTTCAAAGAAGGCGGAGAGATGCTCGGCGTTTTTCATGCTCACCTTCAACGGCAGAAAAGCGTTCGCCTCCTGCTCGTCCAATCCCACGGCCAGCACGTGCCCACCCGCTTTGACAAAGTCGGCAACGTCCGTGTTGTGACCGGCCAAATCCTTCCCGCCGCCCGTACCGACCACCAGAACCGCGTCGGTGGACAGCTTGCCACCCTGGTACGCGACGGGGGTGATGCCGGTCAGTTCCAGATGTTTCTTCCCGGCCGGATTGCCGACATAAAGGACTTCCCGGCTCGGAGCCGGTTTCCAGGCGCTGACATACTCCAGGATATTGCGCGTCAATCGCTCCGCCGTGGGATCGCTCTCGGTGCGTCCGGTCACGTCCATCTGGCAGAAGAGCACCATGCCCTTGCCTTCGCGATACTCCATCAGCGGGCTGAACTGGAGGCTGTAGCCCCCATCCAGAATCGGCATGAAATCGCCGCGAGCCGGTTTCTCGATGATGACCGAGGCGACGTTGCCGCGATTGCCGGCACGCCACAGCCGCTTGACCGGGATGTCGCACCACATCACTTGGGGCACGTAGCGCTTGCCGGTCACGTACTGCAAGACCGGCGGCAGAAGGGTGGCACTGCCACGCCAGTTGCGCAGGTTCTCGTCCTCGATTCCGGCCAGCAGCGGATGATCGGGCACCCGTTTGAAGACCCATCGCAAACCTTGCTCCTCCACTCTAAACCCGAACCGTTGCTCCAGCACTTGCGAGGTCTGCTCGAACATGATCACCTTCAAGCCGTCGCGCACCCTTGTGATGTCCGGCGCCGGGCTGTTCATGTCCAGCGCCGCCTTGCCCACGATGAGCGTGTCATAAGCCGAGAGGTCGGCGTTGGCATCGACCGGCGCGCATTGGATGCCCAAGGAGTGGAGCAGCTTGGCGCTTTCGCCCTTGGGGTCAAAGAGCGCGATCTTGGAGCCTGCCGCAAGAGCGCCGGGCCGGGGCATGACATCAATGGCGAAGGTGTCCGTCTGCGTCTCGCCGTTGCTGAACTTAACCGTCGCGCTCAATTCGTAGCGGCCGGGCGGGGTCTGAGCGGGCAGCGCGAAGCTCAGTGGCAGGCGCGCCTGCTGGCCCGTTTGAACACTGACTTCCTTATGGCCTGAGACCGGCTTGGGCAGTGCCAGAGACCAAGTGCAATTGCCCTTGACCGTGCGCCGGGAATCATTGATGACGATCAATTGCTTCTCGATCGTGTCGCCCGCATAGAAATTGTGGTCCTTGCTGGTAAAGGCAGAGGGCTTGCCACCAATGTAAGCGAGCAACGGCATATTGTTTCGGATCATGGCCAGCGCGGCGGCGGTGGGGATCCAGTCCGAACGCTCGTAGGATGTGTCGAACCATGTATCTTGCGTTTCTGGTTCTATCGGATTGTTGATGTAGTCCGGGCTGAAGCCGGGCCGCTGCAAGGAGTCCCAATCCACCTTGGCTTTCTTGCTTTCAAGGTTGACGCCGTCACGCAGCTTCCAGAAGGTGCCGTGGTCCCAGCAGGGGCAAAACGCCGAGACTCCCCAGGTGCGGAAGGAGCGCAAGCTATCAGTCAGATACATGGCAAGGACCTGGTTCCGTTGTTCAATGGCGGGCGTCGAGAGAGCCTTGCGTGGATAATCATGGCGTTGCCAGACCGCGCCGGCCCGGAAACGTCCGGCTTCCCAGCGGATGGCATCCTTCTCCAAGACTGTCAATTGGTAGGCCTGGTCTCCGAAAAAGGCCGCGTCCCACTCCGCGATGGAGAGGTCCCAGGGCACCGCCGCTTCGCCGTAGGCCCTGAGGCCATGGTGCCATCCGCGGTACATCCCCCAGTCCCAGGTCAGCGGCACGCTGTATTCGCAAAGGAGAAGCGGCTTGACGCCCGTGGTGGCCCAGTGTTCGAACCAATCGGCCATCTCCTGCATGGGGGCGAAATTGGCATAAAAATTGGCGGTATAGACCGCGCCCAGGTTGGCGCCCGAGTGATGATAGACAATGCGGCTTGGATCCAACCGTGTGATAATCGGCTCCGCCTGCAACGCCTTCCGGGAATTGTTTCTCGACCCGACATCACGGACGTCCTGGATGCCGTCAATCATGTTGGGATTCTGCATTTCTTGCGCCCCGGCCGAGTTGTGGCTGGTCGAGTAAAACACCACCGACGGATGATTGCCCGCCGCGCGCACATAGAACCCGACGTGGCGGGCGTAGCCGTTGGTCGCGTCAATCTCGGGAGTCCCCCATTGATATTGGCTGAAGTGCGGCAGCGACAACGCGACCAGCATCCCCTCGTCATCCGCCGCCCGGAGGACCTCCGCGAAACTCAAATGAGTTCCCGGCGTGCTGCTGTAGTTGTGGGTATAGATGAAGTTGACGCCAAAACTCTTGATCCGCCGCATGGTTTCCCTGGCGTAATCGTAGCCGGCCCAAGCAGGATTAATCTGAGCGTTGTCAAAAGGGACGACAGACAGGAAGATGCGGCTGCCGTTCAAGTAGAAGTCCCGGCCTTCGATCCAAAGCTCGCGAAACCCGAAACGTTCAGGCAGTGCTGTATCCAGGACCTTGCCCGCGCCATCCACCAGCGAGAGTTGGACTTCATACAGATTCTGCGGGGTATCGGTATCCCAAAGTTTCTTGGGCTTCCAACTCTTGGTGAAGGCGATGCGGCCATCCTTGAGATCGGACGCCTTGAAGGCCTTGCCGGTGAATTCCGTCACGGGTCGGCCATGGTCGTTGACCTGGGCGCGGAGGACATACGAGGCGTCTTCCGCCAAGCCCTGGGGCGCAGTCTCGAACGTTATCTCCCAGTGGCGCACCGAGGTGCTCACTTTCACGTCGCCCAGGCGCGCGGCGGCAGGCGCTCCAACCAAATAGACATCTCCACATAGCCCGCGCCGTTCGACCGAGCTTCTGACCTGCCTGGCGCCAAAGGTGTCGCTGGAAGAGAGCGACATGGCACTCAGCGGCACGGCCCTGACGAGCAAGCTGAGGACGTGAGTGGCGCCGGGCCGGCAGAGCGCGGTAATGTCAAGCTCGCCGCTTAACCAACGGATTTCGCCCGCCCGCTGGCCGTCCACGTACACGGCGGCAATGGAGTCGATGTAATCGGCCGTAAGCGAGATGCGGCGATGGGACCAATCACCCGGAACAGTGAACTTGCGCTGGTACCACGAGGTGGAAAGGCCGGTAAGATTCTGTGTCTTCCAACTTGGATGGGCGAACAACGTCTGGCAATTCGTTGCCAGGGAGTCAGCGGCGCCGGTCGGCCAGGGGCCTGGGACTTTAAACCAGCCCCAGTTTCCAGACGGCGCCTGATTGGACGCGGAATCGGATGGCTGCCATTGCCACAAGCCGTTGAGGCAAATGCGCTCGCGGGTGGGCGTGGTTTCGTGAGCGGCCTTGTCCAGGTCCCAGACGGCCCTCACGCCCGGCGGCAGGGGCGCGGCCCCATCCTCCGCGCGAAGGCCAAGCGCGAGCGTGCCGATAATGACGGCCAAGGCAAGGCGCATAGTGCAAATTTTCATGTGTTACCAGCAGAAGAAGCGGTAGGGATCATCCCATTCTATGGGGGCGTCGAGGTAGAGGCCGTCGTGCCAGCGCGCTTCCAATTTGCCCTTCGCCACCGGTTGGTGGAAACGCTCCAGGATGGGGGTCGATCCTGTGCCGCCCAGGTTGGCCAGCAATCGCGTCATCATGAACGAGCTTCGCCGATAGGTCTTCCGTACATTATACTCTTCTTTGCTGAGGGGACTTTGTTCATCGTAAAGGTCATAGGGGGCGAATTGGCAGAAGACCACGTTGGCGTTCTGCGCCTTGGCCAAGACTCCGTCGCCAAACACCGTCGCGCCTCCCGAGACCAAAGGCATGGTCCGCGGCGCCCGGTTATGCACGTCCGCCGGACTTACTCCCGCCAGCAGGGAATCCTTGCCAAACGGTTCAAAGAAGGCGGAGAGGTGTTCGGCGTTTTTCATGCTCACCTTCAACGGCAGAAAAGCGTTCGCCTCCTGCTCGTCCAATCCCACGGCCAGCACGCGCCCGCCCGCTTTGACAAAGTCGGCGATGTCCGTGTTGTGACTGGCCAAATCTTTCCCGCCGCCCGTACCGACCACCAGAACCGCGTCGGTGGACAGCTTGCCACCTTGGTACGTGCCGGGGGTGATGCCGGTCAGTTCCAAGTGCTTCTTCCCAGCCGGATTGCCGACATACAGGACCTCCCGGCTCGGAGCCGGTTTCCAGGCGCTGACATACTCCAGGATGTTGCGCGTTAATCGCTCCGCCGTCGGATCGCTCTCGGTGCGTCCAGTCACGTCCATCTGGCAGAAAAGCACCATGCCCTTGCCTTCGCGATACTCCATCAGCGGGCTGAACTGGAGGCTGTAGCCCCCATCCAGAATCGGCATGAAATCACCGCGAGCCGGCTTCTCGATGATGACCGAGGCGACGTTGCCGCGATTGCCGCAACGCCACAGGTGTTTAACTGGGATGTCGCACCACATCACCTGGGGCACGTAACGCTTGCCGGTCACGTAGTCCAAGACCGGCGGCAGAAGGGTGGCACTGCCATGCCAGTTGCGCAGGTTCTCATCCGCGATCCCCGCCAACAGCGGATGATTAGGCACCCGCTTGAAGACCCATCGCAAACCCTGCTCCTCCACTCTAAACCCGAACCGTTGCTCCAAAACTTGCGAGGTCTGCTCGAACATGACCACCTTCAAGCCGTCGCGCACCCTTGTGATGTCCGGCGCCGGGCTGTTCATGTCCAGCGCCGCCTTGCCCACGATGAGCGTGTCATAAGCCGAGAGGTCGGCGTTGGCATCGACCGGCGCGCACTGGACGCCCAAGGAGTGGAGCAGCTTGGCGCTTTCGCCCTTGGGGTCAAAGATTGCGATTTTCGAGCCTGCTTGAAGAGCGCCCGGACGGGGCGCCACATCAATGGCGAAAGTATCCGACTGAGTCTCGCCGTTGCTGAACTTGACCGTCGCGCTCAGTTCGTAGCGGCCAGGCGGGGTTTGGGCGGGCAGCGCAAAGCTCAGTGGCAGCCGCTCCTGCTGGCCCGTTTGAACACTGACTTCCTTGTGGCCTGAAATCGGCTTGGGCAGCGCCAGCGACCAAGTGCAATCGCCCTTGACCGTCCGCCGTGAGTTGTTGATGACAATAAGCTGCTTATCGAACGTGTCACCCGTATAGAAATTGTGGTCCTTGCTGGTGAAGGCCGAGGGCTTGCCAGCGATGTAAGCCAGCACCGGCATGTTGTTTCGCAGCACGGCCTGCCCGGCGGCGGTGGGGGTCCAGTCCGAACGTTCGAAGGATATATCGATCGACTCGTGCTTGTTGTCGAGGAAGTCCGGGCTGAAGCCCGGGCGCTGGAGGTTGTCCCAATCCACCTTGAGTTCTTTGCTTTCGCGGTTGACGCCGTCACGCAGTTTCCACATGGCTTCATGGTCCCACGGGCAAAACGCCGAAAGCCCCCAGGTGCGGAAGGCGCGGAAGTTATCGGTCACGTACATGGCCAGGACCTCGTTGCGTTGCGTGATCCCGGTGGTCTCAAAGCCATTGTGCGGATAATCCCAGCGATGCCAGAGCTGGCCGGCCCGAAAGCGGACCGTCTCCCAGCGCACAAATTGCTTTTCCAAGTCCGTGAGCTTGTAGGCCTGGTCTCCGAAAAATTCCGAATCCCACTCCGCGATGGAGAGGTCCCACGGCACCACCGCGCTGCCGAAGGTGCGCACGTTTTTGTACCATCCGCGGTACATCGCCCAATCCCAGAAAAGCGGGACGCCATATTCGCAGAGGAAAAGCGGCTTCACGCCCGTCGTGGCCCAGTGTCCGAACCAGTCGGACATCTCCTGCACGGGGACGAAGTTGGCGTAGAAATTGGCGGTGTACATGGAGCTAAGATTGGCGCAGGAATGATGATAGACGATGCGGCTTGGGTCCAACCGATTGATAATCGCCCCCGCCCGCAACCCTTTTTTGGCGTTGTTGCCCGACCACTGATCACGGAGGTCCTGGATGCCGTCAATCTGCTCCGGATTCTGCATTTCTTCCGTGCCCATGGAGTTATGGCTTGTCGAGTAAAACACGACCGAGGGGTGGTTGCCCGCGGCGCGGACATAAAATTCGGCGTGGCGGGCGTAGCCGTTGGTCTGGTCGGCGTCTGGCGACTCCCACTTATATTGGCTAAAGTGGGGCTGCGAGAACGAGATGAGCATGCCCACGTCGTCCGCCGCCCTGAGGATTTCGGCAAAACTCAGATGCGCGCCCGGCGTGCAACCGTAGTTGTGGGTATAGACGAAGTTGATGCCAAAACTCTTGATCCGTTCCATGGTTTCTTTGGCGCCCTCGTAGCTCGCCCAGGCCGCGCTAACCTGCGCGTTATCAAGGGGGACGCAGCACAGGAAGATGCGGCTGCCGTTCAAGTAAAAGTCCCGACCCTCGATCCAAAACTCTCGGAATCCAAAGGATTCGGGCAGGGCATCATCCAGAACCTTGCCCGCCCCATCCACCAGCGAGAGATGGAATTCGGTACTTGTTCCGCGGGGTGTCCGTATCCCAGAGCTTCTTGGGCTTCCAACTTTCGGTGAAGGAGATACGGCCATCCTTGAGGTCGGCCGCCTTAAATGGCTTGCTGGTGAACTTTTCCACGCTTTGGCCGTGATCGCTGACCTGGGCGCACAGGGCGTAAGAGGCGTCCGCCGCCAAGCCAAGGGGCGCAGTCTCGAACGTTATCTCCCACTTGCGCACCGACGTGCTTACTTTTACATCGGTGAGGCGCGCAGCCGCGGGGGTCCCGACCAGATAAACGTCTCCACACAGCCCGCGCCGTTCGACCGAGCTTCTGATCTGCCTGGCGCCAAAGGTGTCGCTGGAGGAGAGCGCCATGGCGCTCAACGGCACGGCTCTCACGAGCAAGCTAATCACACAGGTGGCGCCGGGCCGGCAGAACGCAGTGAGGTCAAGCTCGCCGCCGGGCCAACGAATTTCTCCCGCCTTCTGGCCGTCCACGTACGCAACGGCAATGGAGTTGACATAATCGGCCGCAAGGGCGATGCGGCGATTGGCCCAACCACCAGGAACGGTGATCTTGCGCTGGTACCACGAGGTGGAAAGGCCGGTGAGATTCTGTGTCTTCCAGCTCGGATGGGCGAACAGAGTCTGGCAATTTTTCAGATCGGTGCTGGCGGGCCAGGAGCCTGGAACTTTGAACCAGCCCCAATTCCCGGCGGGCACTTGTTCCGATGACGTCTGGGCCGGCTGCCATTGCCACAGGCCGTTGAGGCAAACGCGCTCGCGGGTGGGCGTGGTTTCGTGAACGGCCTTGTCCAGGTCCCAAACCGCCCGCACGCCCGAAGGCAGCGGCGCGGCCAAATCCTGCGCGCGAAGTCCCACCGACAACACGCCGAAAAAGACGGCCCAAGCAATGCGATTGGTGCAGATTTTCATATATTAATTACCAGCAGAAGAAGCGATAGGGATCATCCCATTCTATGGGCGCGTCCAGGTAAAGGCCGTCGCTCCAGCGCGCTTCCAGTTTGCCCTTTGCCACCGGTTGGTGGAAACGTTCCAGGATGGGGGTCGAGCCTGTGCCGCCCAAGTTGGCCAGCAATCGGGTCATCAGGTAGGAGCTTCGCCGATAGGTCTTCCGTACATTGTACTCGTCTTTACTAACCCCGGCTTGCTCATTGCAAACATCATAAGGAGCGAATTGGCAGAAAACCACGTTGGCGTTCTGCGCCTTGGCCAAGACTCCGTCGCCAAACCCCGTCGCGCCTCCCGAAACCAAAGGCATCGTTCGCGGCACCCGGTTATGCACGTCCGCCGGACTTACTCCCGCCAGCAGTGAGTCCTTGCCAAACGGTTCAAAAAAGGCGGAGAGGTGCTCGGCGTTTTTCATGCTCACCTTCAACGGCAGAAAAGCGTTCGCCTCCTGCTCGTCCAATCCCACGGCCAGCACGTGCCCACCCGCTTTGACAAAGTCGGCGACTTCCGTGTTGTGACCGGCCAAATCCTTGCCGCCGCCCGTACCGACCACCAGAACCGCGTCGGTGGACAGCTTGCCACCCTGGTACACGACGGGGGTGATGCCGGTCAGTTCCAGATGTTTCTTCCCGGCCGGATTGCCGACGTAAAGAACCTCCCGGTTTGGTGCCGGTTTCCAGGCGCTGACATACTCCAGGATATTCCGCGTCAATCGCTCCGCCGTCGGATCGCTCTCGGTGCGTCCGGTCACGTCCATCTGGCAGAAGAGCACCATGCCTTTGCCTTCGCGATACTCCATTAACGGGCTGAACTGGAGACTGTAGCCCCCATCCAGAATCGGCATGAAATCGCCGCGAGCCGGTTTCTCGATGATGACCGAGGCGACGTTGCCGCGATTGCCGCAACGCCACAGGTGTTTGACTGGGATGTCGCACCACATCACTTGGGGCACGTAACGCTTGCCGGTCACGTACTGCAAGACCGGCGGCAGAAGGGTGGCCTTGCCGCGCCAGTTGCGCAGGTTCTCGTCCACAATCCCGGCCAGAAGCGGATGATCGGGCACCCGTTTGAAGACCTCACGCAAACCCTGCTCCTCAACCCGAAATCCAAACCGTTGCTCCAAAACTTGCGAAGTCTGCTCAAACATCACGACCTTCAAGCCGTCGCGCACCCTCGTGATGTCCGGCGCCGGGCCATTCATGTCCAGCGCCGCTTTGCCCACGATGAGCGTGTCATAAGCCGACAAATCGGCGTTGGCATCGACCGGCGCGCATTGGACGCCCAAGGCGTGGAGGAGCCTGGCGCTTTCGCCCTTGGGGTCAAAGATCGCGATCTTGGAGCCTGCTGCAAGAGCGCCGGGCCGGGACACCACATCAATGGCGAAGGTGTCCGTCTGTGTCTCGCCGTTGCTGAATTTGACCGTCGCGCTCAGTTCATATCGGCCAGGCGCGGTCTGAGCGGGCAGCGTGAAGCTCAGGGGCAGGCGCGCCTGATGGCCCGTCTCAACACTGACTTTCTTTCGGCTGGAGATCGGCTGGGGCAGAGCCAGCGACCAACTGCAATCGCCTTTGACCGTCCGCCGCGAGTCGTTGATGACAATGAGCTGCTTCTCGAACGTGTCGCCGGGATAGAAATTGTGGTCTTTGCTGGTGAAAGCCGAGGGCTTGCCGGCAATATAAGCCAGCAACGGCATGTTGTTTCGTATCACCGCTTGGCCGGCAGCGGTTGGGATCCAGTCCGAACGCTCGTAGGACGTGCCGATCCACTCCATCTTCCTATCCTTCGGAGCGTCGATGTAGTCCGGGCTGAAGCCGGGCCGCTGCAGCTTGTCCCAATCCACCTTGAGTTGGTTGCGTCCGCGCTCGATGCCATCACGCACCTTCCAGCACATGTCATGGTTAAGGTAAAGTGCCGAGATTTCCCAAGCGCGGAAGGCGCGGCTGTTTTCGGTCACATACATGGCCATGACGGCGTTCCGTTGTTCAATGGCGGGCGAGCCCATGGCATTGCCCGGATATTCCCAGCGATGCCAGAGCTGGCCGGTCCGAAAGCGTTCAGCCTCCCAGCGCAGAGATTCCTTCTCCAAGTCTGTCAGTTTGTAAGCCTGGTCTCCGAAGAATTCAGCATCCCACTCCGCCACGCAGAGATCCCAGGGCACCGCCACGGTGCCGTACTCGCGCCGGCCCTGGTACCATCCACGGTACATGGTCCAGTCCCAGTTAATCGGAGAACCGTATTCGCAGAAGAAAACAGGCTTCACCCCCTTGGCCGCCCAGTGTTCAAACCAATCGGACATCTCCTGCATGGGGACGAAATTGGCGTAAAAATTGGCGGTATAGACCGCGCCGAGGTTGGCGCCTGAGTGATGATAGACGATGCGGCTTGGGTCCAGCCGTTTTATAATCGCCTCCGCCCGCAACGCCTTATTGACGGTGGCGTTCCCTCGCGCTTCGCGCTCGTCGCGGATGCCGTCGATCTGGTTCGGATTGCCCATCTCCGAAGTCCCCGCCGAATTGTGGCTGGTCGCGTAAAACACAACCGAGGGATGATTCCCCGCCGCCTGCGCATAGAATTGGGCGTGGCGCGCGTAGCCGTTGGTCAGGTCGGCGCCTGGAGAATCCCAGTTATATTGGCCAAAGTGCGGCTGCAACAGCGCGATGAGCATGCCCTCATCATCCGCCGCCCGGAGCAGCTCGGAGAAACTCAGATGCGCCCCCGGCGTGCAGCCGTAATTGTGCGTATAGACGAAATTGACGCCAAAACCCTTGATCCGCTCGATGGTTTCCTTGCAGGCCTCGTAGTTCGCCCAGGCTGCGCCCATCTGTGCGTTGTTGATAGAGTTGGCGCGCAAGAATATACGGGTGCCATTCAAGTAAAAGTCCTTCCCATCAATCCAAAGCTCGCGGAACCCGAAGCGATCGGGCAGCGCGGCATCCAGCACTTTGCCCGCGCCATCCACCAGCGAGAGGCGGACTTCGTACATGTTCTGAGGCGTATCGATATCCCAAAGCTTCTTGGGCTTCCAACCCTTGGTGAAGGCGATGCGGCCGTCCTTGAGGTCGGAGGCCTTGAACGCCGGGCCGGTGAATTCACTCACCATTCGGCCATGATCGCTGACTTGGGCGCGGAGGGCATACGAGGCGTCCGCCGCCAAGTTCTGTGGCGACGTCTCGAACGTGATCGCCCATTTTCGCACCGACGTGCTCACTTTCACGTCGGCCAGTCGCGCTCCTGCCGGGGTTCCGACAAGATAAACATCTCCACACAGCCCCCGCCTTTCAACCGTGCCCCGGACCTGCCTTACCCCGATGGTATCGCCGTAAGAGAGCATGACAGCGCTCAACGGCACGGCCCTCACGAATAAACTGATCGTATGGGTGCTGCCCGGTTGGCAGAGCGTGGAAATGTCGAGGTCGCCGCCTGGCCAACGCATTTCGCCCGCTTGCTGACCGTCCACGTAAACCGCGGCCACCGAGTTGATGTAATCAGCCTTCAGGGCGATTCGGCGATTTGCCCAGTCGCCAGGGACGGTGATTTTCCTTTGGTACCAGGCGGCAGAGATGTTGTCGAGGTTCTGCGTTTTCCAGTTCGGATGGGCAAAGACCGTCTGAGAATCCTTCACCAAGACTCGATCCGGCGGCACATCCGTTGGCAGGATACGAACCGGCGGCTTTTCCATGAGATTGGCAATGTCCGGCCAGCAGCCCGGGACTTTAAACCAGCCCCAATTTCCGGAGGGCACCTGATTGGACGCGGACTCGGACGGCTGCCATTGCCACAGGCCGTTGAGGCAAATGCGCTCGCGGGTGGGCGTGGTTTCGTGAACGGCCTTGTCCAGGTCCCAGACCGCCCGCACGCCCGAAGGCAGGGGCACGGTCAAATCCTCCGCGCCAAGTCCAAGCGGCGCAACCGACAAGACGCCGAAAAAGACGGCCAAGCCAAAGCGCATAGTACAAGAACAGATTTTCGTATGTTTATATTTCATTTGTTACACTTCGATTACCAACAGAAGAAGCGGTAGGGATCGTCCCATTCTATGGGCGCGTCCAGGTAAAGTCCGTCGTGCCAGCGCGCTTCCAATTTGCCCTTCGCCACCGGTTGGTGGAAACGCTCCAGGATGGGGGTCGAGCCTGTGCCGCCCAGGTTGGCCAGCAATCGCGTCATCAGGTAGGAACTTCGCCGATAGGTCTTCCGTACATTGTACTCGTCTTTGCTGAGGGAGCTTTGTTCGTCGTAAACGTCATAGGGGGCGAATTGGCAGAATACGACATTGGCGTACTGGGCCTTGGCCAAGACTCCGTCGCCAAACACCGCCGCGCCTCCCGAGACCAAAGGCATGGTCCGCGGCACCCGGTTATGCACGTCCGCCGGACTTACTCCCGCCAGCAGTGAGTCCTTGCCAAACGGTTCAAAGAAGGCGGAGAGGTGCTCGGCGTTTGTCATACTTACGTTCAATGGCAGAAAAGAATTCGCCTCCTGCTCGTCCAATCCCACGGCCAGCATGTGCCCGCCCGCTTTGACAAAGTCGGCAACGTCCGTGTTGTGACCGGCCAAATCCTTGCCGCCGCCCGTACCGACCACCAAAACCGCGTCGGTGGACAGTTTGCCACCCTGGTACGCGCCGGGGGTGATGCCGCTCAGTTCCAAATGTTTCTTCCCAGCCGGATTGCCGACGTAAAGAACCTCCCGGTTCGGAGCCGGTTTCCAGGCGCTGACATACTCCAGGATGTTGCGCGTCAATCGCTCCGCCGTCGGATCGCTCTCGGTGCGTCCGGTCACGTCCATCTGGCAGAAGAGCACCATGCCCTTGCCTTCGCGATACTCCATCAGCGGGCTGAACTGGAGGCTGTAGCCCCCATCCAGAATCGGCATGAAATCACCGCGAGCCGGCTTCTCGATGATGACCGAGGCGACGTTGCCGCGATTGCCGCAGCGCCACAGGTGTTTGACTGGGATGTCGCACCACTGCACTTGAGGCACGTAACGCTCGCCGGTCACGTAGTCCAGGACCGGCGGCAGAAGGGTGGCCTTGCCGCGCCAGTTGCGCAGGTTCTCGTCCTCGATTCCGGCCAGCAGCGGATGATCGGGCACCCGCTTGAAAACCCATCGCAAGCCCTGCTCCTCCACCCGAAACCCGAACCGTTGCTCTAAAACTTGCGAAGTCTGCTCAAACATAACGACCTTCAAGCCATCGCGGACGCGCGTGATGTCCGGCGCCGGGCTGTTCATGTCCAGCGCCGCCTTGCCCACGATGAGCGTGTCATAAGAAGATAAGTCGGCGTTGGCATCGATCGGCGCGCATTGGACGCCCAAGGAGTGGAGCAGTTTCGTGCTTTCGCCCTTGGGGTCAAAGATTGCGATCTTGGAGCCTGCCGCAAGAGCGCCGGGCCGGGGCATGACATCAATGGCGAAGGTGTCCGATTGTGCATCGCAGTTGCCGAATTTGACCGTGGCGCTCAATTCGTAATGGCCGGGCGGAGTTTGGGCGGGCAGCGCGAAACTCAGGGGCAGCCGCGCCTGCTGGCCCGTCTGAACGCTGACTTCCTTGTGGCCCAAGACGGGCTTGGGCAGTGCCAGAGACCAAGTGCAATCGCCCTTGACCGTGCGCCGCGAGTTATTGATGACAATGATCTGTTTCTCGAACGTGTCGCCCGGATAGAAATTGTGGTCCTTACTGGTGAAGGCGGAGGGCTTGCCGGCGATGTAAGCCAGCAACGGCATGTTGTTTTGTATGAGCGCCTGTCCAGCCAGGGTTGGAACCCAGTCCGAACGCTCGTAAGAAGTATCGAGCCACGCATCTTTGGTTTCGATTGGATTGTTCATGTAGTCCGGGCTGAAGCCGGGCCGTTGCAAGGTGTCCCAATCCACCTTGAAGGATTTGCGTCCGCCCTCGACGCCCTGGCGCAACTTCCAAAAGGTTTCATGGTCCCACGGGCAATACCCCGAGAGTCCCCAGGTACGGAAAGCGCGCGAGTTTTCGCTCAAATACATGGCCGTGACCGCGTTGCGCTGGTCAAATTCGGCCGAGACCATGGCATTGTGCGGATATTCCCAACGCCGCCAGAGCTTGCCAGCCTGAAACTGCCCGGCCTCCCAGCGCAGACAGTCTCTCTCGATGTCTGTGATTTTGTAAGCCTGATCTCCCAAGAATTCAGCGTCCCACTCCGCGATGCAGAGATCCCAAGGCACCGCCACGGTGCCGTATTCGCGCCGGCCCTGGTACCATCCCCGGTACATGGACCAGTCCCACGTCAGCGGAGAGCCATATTCGCAGAAGAAAACAGGCTTCACGCCCGTCGTGGCCCAGTGTCCGAACCAATCGGACATCTCCTGCACGGGGACGAAATTGGCGTAAAAATTGGCCGTGTAAATCGCGCCGAGGTTGGCGCCTGAGTGATGATAGACGATGCGGCTTGGGTCCAGCCGTTTGATAATCGCCTCCGCCCGCAGCGCCTTTTTGGCCGTGTCTCTCCCCGACGGGTCGCGGAGGTCCATGATGCCGTCGATTTGGTCCGGATTGCCCATTTCCGAAGTCCCCGCCGAATTGTGGCTGGTCGAGTAAAACACCACCGAGGGATGATTGCCCGCCACCCGCACGTAGAATTCGGCGTGGCGCGCGTAGCCGTTGGTCCGTTCGGCGTCTGGCGACTCCCATTTATATTGGCCAAAGTGCGGTTGCGACATGGCGACGAGCATGCCCTCGTCATCCGCCGCCCTGAGAAGTTCCGAGAAACTCAGATGCGCGCCCGGCGAGCAGCCGTAATTGTGCGTATAGACGAAATTGACGCCAAAACCCCTGACCCGTTCCATGGTTTCCTTGCAAGCCTCGTAGTTCGCCCAAGCCGCGCCCTGTTGGGCATTGTTGATAGGGGTGGCACACAGGAAGATGCGGCTGCCGTTCAAGTAAAAGTCCCGGCCATCGATCCAGAACTCGCGGAACCCGAATCGTTCGGGCAGAGCCGCATCCAAAACCTTGCCCGCGGCATCCACCAGCGAGAGGCGGAATTCGTACATGTTCCGCGGAGTGTCCGTATCCCAAAGTTTCTTGGGCTTCCAACCCTTGGTAAACGCGATGTGGCCATCCTTAAGATCGGCCGCCTTGAAAGGCTTGCTGGAAAACTCCTCCACGGTTCGGCCATGGTCGCTGACCTGGGCGCGAAGGGTATAAGATGCGTCCGCCGCCAATCCCTGCGGCGCCGTCTCGAACGTGATCTCCCACTTGCGCACCGAGGTGCTCACTTTCGCGTCGGCCAGGCGCGCACCGGCGGGTGTTCCGACCAGATAAACATCTCCGCACAGCCCGGGCCGCTCCACGGTTCCTTTGATCTGCCTGGCGCTGAAGGTGTCGCCATAAGAGAGCATGACAGCGCTCAACGGCACGGCCCTGACGAGCAAGCTGACCACGTGAGTCGCGCCAGGCCGGCAAAGGGCAGTGAGGTCAACCTCGCCACCGGGCCAACGCATGTCCCCCGCCCGCTGGCCGTCCACATAGACAGCGGCAACGGAGTTGATGTAATCGGCCGCCAGCGAGATACGGCGAGTGGCCCAATCGGCAGGAACGGTGATTCTTCTTTGGTACCAGGCGGCGGAGAGACGGTCGAGGTTCTGAGTCTTCCAACTCGGATGGGCGAACACTGTCTGGCAATCCTTGGCCAGGACACGATCCGGCGGCACATCCTTTGCAACGATGCGAACCGGCGGCTTCTCCATGAGATCGGTGATGTCCGGCCAGCAGCCCGGGACTTTAAACCAGCCCCAATTTCCGGCGGGCACCTGATTGGACGCGGACTCGGCTGGCTGCCATTGCCACAGGCCGTTGAGGCAAATGCGCTCGCGGGTGGGCGTGGTTTCGTGAACGGCCTTATCCAGGTCCCAGACCGCCCGCACGCCCGAAGGCAGGGGCGCGGCCAAATCCTCCGCGCCAAGTCTGAGCGGTGCAACCGACAACACGCCGAAAAAGACGGCCAACGCCATGCGATGAGTGCAGATTTTCATATGTTTATATTTCATTTGTCACACCTCGATTACCAACAGAAGTAGCGGTAGGGATCATCCCATTCCATGGGCGCGTCCAGGTAAAGACCGTCGTGCCAGCGCGCTTCCAATTTGCCCTTCGCCACCGGTTGGTGGAAACGCTCCAGGATGGGGGTCGAGCCAGTCCCGCCCAAGTTGGCTAGCAATCGGGTCATCATGAACGAGCTTCGCCGATAGGTCTTCCGTACGTTATACTCCTCTTTGCTGAGGGAACTTTGTTCGTCGTAAACGTCATAAGGGGCGAATTGGCAGAAGACCACGTTGGCGTTCTGCGCCTTGGCCAAGACTCCGTCGCCAAAGACCGCTGCGCCTCCCGAAACCAAAGGCATGGTTCGCGGCGCACGGTTATGCACGTCCGCCGGACTTACTCCCGCCAGCAGTGAGTCCTTGCCAAACGGTTCAAAAAAGGCGGAGAGGTGCTCGGCGTTTTTCATGCTCACCTTCAACGGCAGAAAAGCGTTCGCCTCCTGCTCGTCCAATCCCACGGCCAGCACGTGCCCACCCGCTTTGACAAAGTCGGCGACTTCCGTGTTGTGACCGGCCAAATCCTTGCCGCCGCCCGTACCGACCACCAGAACCGCGTTGGTGGAGAGCTTGCCACCCTGATACGCGCCGGGGGTGATGCCGGTCAGTTCCAAATGTTTTTTTCCAGTCGGATTGCCGGCATAAAGGACTTCCCGGTTCGGTGCCGGTTTCCAGGCGCTGACATACTCCAGGATATTGCGCGTCAATCGCTCCGCCGTCGGATCGCTCTCGGTGCGTCCGGTCACGTCCATCTGGCAGAAGAGCACCATGCCTTTGCCTTCGCGATACTCCATCAGCGGGCTGAACTGGAGACTGTAGCCCCCATCCAGAATCGGCATGAAATCACCGCGAGCCGGCTTCTCGATGATGACCGAGGCGACGTTGCCGCGATTGCCGGCACGCCACAGCCGCTTGACCGGGATGTCGCACCACATCACCTGAGGCGTGTAACGTTTGCCGGTCACGTATTGCAAAGCCGGTGGCAGAAGGGTGGCCTTGCCGCGCCAGTTGCGCAAATTCTCGTCCACAATCCCGGCCAGCAGCGGATGATCGGGCACCCGCTCAAAAACCGACCGCAAACCCTGCTCCTCGACGCGAAACCCGAAGCGCTGCTCCAGCACCGGCGAGGTCTGCTCGAACATGATCACCTTCAAGCCGTCGCGAACGTGGGCGATGTCCGGCGCCGGGCTGTTCATGTCCAGCGCCGCCTTGCCCACGATAAGCGTATCATAAGCCGACAAATCGGCGTTGGCATCGACCGGCGCACATTGGATGCCCAAGGCGTGCAGCAGCTTGGCGCTTTCGCCCTTGGGGTCAAAGAGCGCGATTCTGGAGCCTGCCTGAACAGCGTCAGGCCGCGGCAGGACATCAATGGCGAAGGTGTCCGTTTGCGTCTCACCGTTGCTGAATTTGACCGTCGCGCTCAGTTCGTAACGGCCGGGCGGGGTTTGGGCGGGCAGCGCGAAGCTCAACGGCAAGCGCGCCTGCTGGCCCGTCTGAACACTGACTTCCTTATGGCTCGAGACCGGCTTGGGCAGTGCCAGAGACCAAGTGCAATTGCCCTTGATCGCCTGCCGGGAGTCGTTGATGACGATCAGTTGCTTCTCGAAGGTGTCACCCGCGTAGAAATTGTGGTCCTTGCTGGTGAAGGCAGAGGGCTTGCCGCCAATATAAGCCAACAGCGGCATGTTGTTTCGCAACACGGCTTCCGCAGCCGAGGTGGGGATCCAGTCCGAGCGCTCGAAAGACGTATCGAGCCACTCCATCTTGCCATCCTTGGGACTGTCGATGTAGTCCGGGCTGAAGCCGGGCCGCTGCAGTTTGTTCCAATCCACCTTGACTACTGTGCGTCCGCGCACGGCGCCCTCACGCAGCTTCCAAAAGGTTTCGTGGTCCCAAGGGCAAAACGCCGAAAGCCCCCAGGTGCGAAAGGCGCGCCAGTTATCGGTGATGTACATGGCCATGACATCGTTCCGTTGGTCAATGTCGGCCGAGGCTAGGGCATTTTGCGGATAATCCCACCGGTGCCAGAGCTTGCCGGCCCCAAATTGTCCAGCCTCCCAGCGCAAAGCTTCCTTCTCCACATCTGTCAGTTTATAGGCCTGGTCGCCGAGAAATTGCGCATCCCACTCTGCAACGCAGAGGTCCCAAGGCACCGCCACGGTGCCGTAATTTCGTTCGCCTTGGTACCATCCGCGGTACATGGACCAGTCCCAGGGAATCGGAACGCCGTATTCGCACAGGAAAACCGGCTTCACGCCTTCGGTGGCCCAGTGTTCGAACCAATCGGACATCTCCTGGATGGGGGCCAGGTTGGCGTAAAAATTGGCCGTATGCATGGAGCCTAAGTTGCCGCCTGAGTGATGATAGACAACGCGGCTTGGATCCAGCCGTTTTAGGACCGCCTCCGCCTGCAACGCCTTCTTGGCGGTGTTTCTCCCCCCCTGTTCGCGGGCGTCATGGATGCCGTCAATCAGGTTCGGATTGCCCATTTCGGCCGTTCCCGCCGAGTTGTGGCTGGTCACGTAAAACACGACCGAGGGGTGGTTGCCCGCCGCCCGCACATAAAACCCGGCGTGCCGGGCGTAGCCGTTGGTCTGGCCGTCGTCCGGAGAGTCCCATTGATATTGGCCAAAGTGCGGCTGTGAGAACGCGACGAGCATGCCCTCATCATCCGCCGCTTTGAGGATCTCCGCGAAACTGAGATGCATACCGGGCGAACAGCCGTAGTTGTGAGTATAGACGAAGTTGGCGCCAAAACTCTTGAGCCGCTCGAAGGTCTCTTTGGCGCCATCGTAGCTCGCCCAAGCCGCGCCCATCTGGGCGTTGTTGAGCGGCACGGCGCGCAGGAAAATACGGCTGCCGTTCAAGTAAAAGTCCCGGCCCTCGATCCAGAACTCGCGGAATCCGAAACGTTCCGGCAGGGCGTTATCCAATACCTTGCCCGCGCCATCCGCCAGGGAAAGCCGGCATTCATACATGTTCCGCGGAGTGTGCGTGTCCCAGAGCTTCCTGGGCTTCCAACCCTTGGTAAAGGCGATGCGGCCATCCTTGAGGTCGGAGGCCTTGAAGGGCTTGCTGGCAAACTCCTCCACGGTTCGGCCATGGTCGCTGACCTGGGCGCGGAGGGTATAGGATGCATCCGCCGCCAAGGCCTGCGGCGCCGCCTCGAAGGTTATCTCCCACTTGCGCACCGAGGTGCTTACTTTGACATCGGTGAGGCGCGCGGCGGCGGGAGTTCCAATCAGATAAACATCTCCACACAGCCCGCGCCGTTCGACCGAGCTTCTGACTTGCCTCACGCCGATGGTGTCGCCGTAAGAAAACATGACGGCGCTCAACGGCACGGCCCTCACCAGAAAGCTGATGACGTGAGTCGCGCCAGGCCGGCAGAGGGAGGTGAGATCAACCTCGCCGGCGGGCCAACGCATGTCGCCTGCCCGTTGGCCATCCACATAGACAGCGGCAACGGAGTTGAGGTAATCGGCCGTAAGGACGACGCGACGATTGGCCCAGTCGGCTGGAACGGTGATTTTCCTTTGGTACCAAGCGGCGGAGATGCGGTCAAGGTTCTGTGTCTTCCAACTGGAATGGCCGAACATGGTCTGGCAATCCTTGGCCAGAACGCGATCCAGCGGGACATCCCTGGGAGGGACGCGAACTGGCGGCTTCTCCATAAGATCGATGATGTCCGGCCAGGGACCCGGTACTTTGAACCAGCCCCAATTCCCGGCGGGCACCTGGTCCGATGGCGCTTGGGCGGGCTGCCATTGCCACAGCCCATTGAGGCAAATGCGCTCGCGCGTGGGCGTAGTTTCGTGAACGGCCTTGTCCAGGTCCCAGACGGCCTGCACGCCCGAAGGCAAGGGCGCGGCCAAATCCTCCTCCGCACGTCCCTGTGGAGCGCCTGCCAGCACGCTGACAAAGACGGCCCAAGCCAGGCGCGTGTTAAGTTTTAAGGGAAAGCTGGCGCGGCGAGCCGCTGGAAATGCAGGGCATGACGAATTCATAGTTCTTACAAAGGAGCATATTGTGGCGATTCGTGAGGCCGCAAGCATTATTGAAGCGGGGATGAAAACCGAGTGTAGATTGGTAGCGCGTACGGGAATCGCACCCGTCTTTCAGCCTTGAGAGGGCCGTGTCCTAACTGATAGACGAACGCGCCATTCTGAACGGCAAAAGAATAGGGGCAAGATCATGAACTGTCAATTTTAGATATTGCGCTTTTAGATATTGCGCCATCGGAGAAGTTGCTTCTTATTAGTGTGTCAAAATGGCGCTTGGTGCGCTATCCATGTGGTAAGACGAGTATGGCTGCGGCTAAATCCAGTTTTGTTGATCGCGTTCTGGGCCGGATCGGGCGCCTGGATGCCGAAGGGCTGCAAACGGTCGTCCAGCGCCTGGCGCGGGAGCGGCATTTCCTGGAAAACCTTTTTAACGCCATCGAGGATGGGGTGCTGGTGGTGGATGAGAATGGCCGGGTCCTCTACTTTAACCAGGCGGTCACCCGGTTGCTCAGTTGGGACCCCGAGCAAGCGGAAGGACGCCCGATCAGGGACTTTCTTTCGGAGTTGGATTGGGAAAGCCTCAGCGCCACCGGCCCCAACGGACGGCAAAGGGCCACGCACCATGAGTTTGAAGTCACTTATCCGCGCCCGCGTTTCTTGCGCGTCTATGCCGCGCCGCTGGACGCGGAAAGCAAGGGGCGCTCCGGCATGGCGCTGATTTTGCATGATGCGACCGAAGCGCGGCAAGAGACCTTCGAGGCGATTGAAAGCGAACGGATTCATTCCTTGACGCTGCTGGCGGCCAGCGTGGCGCACGAGATTGGTAATCCTCTGAACGCGCTGAACATTCATTTGCAATTATTGACCAAAGAAGTGAAAAAACTGCGCCACCCGCTGGCCAGCGCGCCGACGCGGCGCTTTGGGCGGCGTGAGCCTAAAGTGGATGCGGAAGTGGCGGAAATCGCCCAGAAGCTCGATCATTACCTGGATGTGGCCAAAGGCGAGATCACGCGCCTGGACTACATCGTCACCCAGTTCTTGCAGGCGATCCGGCCTTCGCCGCCGCAATTGACGCCCGGTTCGCTCAACGACGTGGCGCGGGAAACGCTGGAATTACTGCGGCCCGAACTGGAGAACCGGGGAGTGCAGTTGCAGGAGAGGCTGGCGAGCCGCCTGCCGCTGGCGCCGTTGGACGCCGGCCAGATGAAGCAAGTGCTGGTCAACCTGGTCAAAAACGCCATGCAGGCGATGACGCGCGGCGGAGCGCTGACGCTGCAAACCGGCAGTTCCAGCGACTTCGTATGGGTGGAGGTGTCCGACACCGGGGGCGGCATCGCGCAGGACAAAATCAATCACATTTTCGAGCCGTTCTACACGACCAAGAAGAAGGGGACGGGCCTCGGGCTGATGATCGTGCAACGCATCGTGCGCCAGCATGGCGGGCACATTGAGCTGGAGAGCCGGGTGGGCCAGGGCTCGACCTTCCGCATTCGCTTGCCCCTGCACGAACGCCAGCCCAAACTGCTCGAGGGCACCAAGAGCGAGACCCCAAGCCCATGAACGCGGAAAACAAATCCAAACCGATGCTGCTGATCGTCGATGACGAGAAACCGACGCGCGACGGCTTGCGGGCGGCGCTGGAGGACCATTACGACGTCTGGGTGGCCGACGACGCCAAGGCGGCGGCGGGCTTGCTGGAGGAACAGAATTTTTCGGTATTATTGACGGATTTCCGGCTGCCGCAGGAGGACGGAATGAAACTCATCGGCCGGGCCAAGTCGCTGCCCAAGCCGCCGATTTGCATTTTGATGACGGCCTACGGCTCGGAGGAATTGGCGGTGGAGGCGATGAAGCACGGGGCGGATGATTACATCGCCAAGGGGCGGTTGCAGATTGACGAATTGGAGCTGCGGATCGCGCGGGCCTTGCGCCAGAAGCAATTGGAGGTGGAGAACACTTCATTGCGCCAGCAATTGCAGAGCAAATTCGGCCTGGAGCATATCGTCGGGGAATCGCCGGCCATGCGGGAAGTGTTCGACACCGTGCGGCAGGTGGCCCCGGCGCGCACCACCGTCTTGCTCCTGGGGGAAAGCGGCACGGGCAAGGAACTGGTGGCCAAGGCGCTGCATCAACTTAGCCCCCGCGCGCACGGGCCGATGGTCACCGTCCATTGCGCGGCCCTATCGCCCACGCTGCTGGAGAGCGAATTGTTCGGACACGAAAAAGGCGCCTTCACCGACGCGCACGAAAAACGGATCGGGCGCTTCGAACAGGCCCAGGGCGGGACGCTCTTCCTGGACGAGATCGGGGAGATCGATGCCGCCGTGCAGATCAAGTTGCTGCGTTTTTTGGGCGAACGCACTTTTGAAAGAGTCGGCTCCAACAAGACGCTTACATCCGATGTGCGGGTGATCGCGGCGACAAACAAGAACCTGGACGAGCAGGTCAAGGCGGGGAAATTCCGCGAGGACCTCTTCTTTCGTCTGGCGGTGGTGCAGATTGTCCTGCCGCCATTGCGGGCGCGGCCCGGAGACATTCCCCTCTTGGCCAAGCTGTTTCTGAAGGAGTTTGCCGCCGAGAATGACAAAAACGTGAACGAATTCACCCCGGAAGCACTCGAAGCGTTGATGAATTACGCCTGGCCGGGCAACGTGCGGGAATTGCGCACCGCCATTGAGCACGCCGTTGTGCTGACACGGGGAGAGAAAATCGGACTGCGCGATTGGCCCCCGGCCTTGCGCGCCGGCGCGCCGGGAGGCGGTCCGGCCCGGTGGCTGGCCCAACCGGATTTGACGGTGGCCGAGGCGGAGAAACAGTTGATAGTGCGGGCGCTCAAGGATTGCGCGGGCAACCGGACCGAGACGGCGAAGAAACTGGGCATGAGCCGGCGCACCCTGCATCGCAAGTTGCACCTCTACCAACTGGAGGGCCTTTAAGTGCGGCTGCAGGAGTTGATTCATCATTGGGAGGAAGGGGCTGGCGCCAAGGTGCTCAAGGTGGCCGCGGCCATCATGGGCTTTGTCGTGCTGGCGGGATTGTTCGACGCGCTGGCCAGCCCGGGGTTTTCCAGCGAGGAAGCGATGGAGACGGCGCAACTGGCGCGCAACCTGGCGCGGGGCCAGGGTTATACGACCCAATCCATCCGTCCGCTGTCAATCTACTTGTTGCGCCGGCAGGCGCCTCCGGGACAGGCCGCGCGCGTTCTGCGCCAGGCCACGCCGGATGTCAGCACGCCGCCGGCCTATCCGGTCTTATTGGCCGGGCTGATGGCGGTCCTGCCCTTCGATTTCGTGGCCAACGAAAATCAATATTGGTTTTTCGCGCCGGATCGATGGATCGCCGTCTTTAATCAGGTTTGGCTTTTCGTGGCGGTGCTCCTGTTGTTTCGCATTGCCAGGCGGTTGTTTGATTCCAGGGTGGCGTGGCTCTCGGCCATCCTATTGGCCGGGTCGCACTTGTTTTGGAAGTTCACCGTCTCCGGTTTGTCCACGGCGTGGCTTTTGGCGGTATTCCTGGCGGCGGCGCTCTGTCTGGTTCACCTCCAGGAGCGGGAACAGGCGGGGCGCGGTGGTTTCGGGTCGGTGCTTCTGGCCGCCGGGACGGGCGTGTTGATGGGGGTTGGCGGACTGAGCCGCTACGCTTTTATGTGGATGATCATTCCGGTGTTGCTGTTCATCGGGGGCGTGGCGCCGCGCGCCCGTGCCAGGCTTTGCGCGGTGGCCGGGGCCGCTTTCCTTATCGTCATGGGGCCGTGGATCGCGCGCAACATCGTCGTCAGCGGCGCTTGTTTTGGCACGGCCAGCTACGCGGTGCTGGAGCAAACATCCCCCTTGCAGCAGGACACGTTGGAGCGTTCCTTTGAGCCGGAGAGCAGCTTCCGCCGCATAGGGCCGCTGGATCTGGTGGATAAATTGCTGACCAACGCCCGCGGGATGTGGCGCCATGAATTGCCCGCTTTGGGGGGGAATTGGGCCTCCGCCTTTTTCCTGGTGGGCCTGCTCATCCCTTTTCGCAATCCCAGCCTGGGGCGAATGCGGCTTTTCCTGCTGGCTTCGCTGGCGTTTCTTTTTGTGGTGCAGGCGGCGGGCCAGACTCATTTAAGCAGCGATGAGCCGGAGATCAACTCCGAGAATCTGCTGGCGCTGCTGGCGCCGCTGGTCTTTGTCTTTGGCGTGGCCCTGTTTTATACTTTAGTGGATCAACTGCATTTGCTGACGATGGACGCCCGGGGCGCGGTGGTCGGCGGTTTTGTGCTGGTTACATGCGCCCCAGTGTTGATCTCGTTGATGGTCGGCCACCGCCCGGATCCCGATTCGCCTTATTCGCCCCTGCATATCCAAAGCGTCGCGCGACTGATGCGCACGGACGAGTTGATGCTGAGCGACATACCCGCTGGGGTGGCCTGGTACGGCGATCGCCAGTGCGGCTGGCTGCCGTTGGATGACGACCGGCAATTTTATGAGTTCAACAGCCTGAAACCGATCAAGGCGGTCTTTTTGACCCAGCGCACGACCAATGCCCGATTTTTGTCGCAAATGATCCGTGATCCAAAAAGTTGGGGCCATTTCGTGGTCGAATGCGAGACCCGCGGGGAAGTGCCGGCCGGTTTTCCCCTCAAAAAGGCCCCTTTACGCTTCCTGCCCGACCAGATGCTGGTGAGCGACCAGGCCCGCTGGCGGATGCCTCCTGTGAACCCGTGAAAGAACGTTCAAAAAAAAACCTGAAATTATCTTTTGACAAAAACACAACATTCCTTTACAACTCTTGAAGTTCGGGGGGGAAGTGTGTAAATAAGGCACTGTGTGAGGGTTGTAATTAACTAATTTTATGAATAAAGTTATTGTTTCCGTCGGCATCGCCGCTTTGAGCGCGGCGGCCGTGCAGGCCCAGTATGCTCCCGGTTTAACACCGTTGGAGACATCAAAGCCCTGGTCGGTGGCCCTCTCGTTGCGCGGTTTTTACGACGACAACTATTTAACGCTGCCCAAATCTTTTCCGGTTGGGGTCAACCCGGTCACGGGCGCGACTGTTTATGCGCACCCCGAGACCAGTTGGGGCACCGAGGTCACTCCGTCGGTGGCCATGAACCATTCGGCGGAAAACACCCTGATATCGGCCAGTTATATATACGACCTCCAGTGGTACGAGAACCACAGCACGACCGATCAAAGCCACCAGTTCAATGCCCGCCTGGAGCATGAGTTCAGCGAGCGCTACAAGCTCTCGCTCAACGAATCCTTCGTCGTCGCGCAAGAGCCGACCGTCCTTGACCCCTCCGTCGTTTCCAGCCCTTTTCGAGTCTCGGGCAATAACGTGCGCAACTCGGGTCAGCTCGACTTTACCGCTTCGCTGACGAAGAATCTTGACCTGCACTTGGGGTATGCCAATACGGTCTATGCTTACCAGCAGACGGCGCGGTCGGTCGTCGGCTATGGCGACAATTTTTCGGTGCCAGGCCCAAACGGAGTATTCTTCCCCGAGCCGAGCCGTTCCGCGGAGTTGGACCGCATGGAGCATTTGGCCTCGCTGGATTTGCGCTGGAAAGCCACGCCTGAAACCACTGCTATTTTTGGCTATCAATTTGGGCACACCGATTATACCGCTCCTGAGTTTATCATCTTCCCGACCGCGCCGTTCGGCCCGTACAATGGACCGGCAGGGTCCCAGGGTTATGGCAGCAGCATCCGCAATTCTGATTCGCATTATGTCTTTGTCGGCGCGGATGAGAGCTTCACGCCGGAACTAACTGGCTCCGTCCGGGTCGGCGCCGAGTACTTGGATTATTACAATTTCCACGACAGCCGCATCTCGCCTTACGCTGACGCCAGTTTGACCGACCAGTATTTGCCGGGCTGCAGCGCCCAAATCGGCGTAAAACACGTTCACAACTCGACTGACGTCGTCGGCGTTCAGGGAACCAGCCCGGTCATGGATGAGGAATCGACGGCCATTTATCTGTCCGACAGCCATAAGCTGACGGATCGGTTGACCATCAGCGTGTTGGGGCAGGCGCAACTATCCACCTTCGTGGGCGGCGGGTCTTCGTTCGACAACAAGATGGATCAGTTTTTCATCGCGCAGATAAATGTCGCCTATCAGTGGAATCCGTGGTTGATGACCGAAGCCGGATACAACTACAGCAAACTGAACTCAGACTTGGCGTTTCGCGCCTACACGCGCGACTTCGTCTATCTGGGCCTTCGGGCGATGTATTGATCAAAAAAGAACATTGACCTTTCGAAAAGGAAGCTGGAACGTATGCCCATATACGATCTGGCTTTTTTTATAGAATATGGACGCCGTAACGACAAACGAAGGACCCGAGATTAAGCTGCACTTTCTGGACTATTGGCGCGTCATCCGCCTGCGCCGAAGTTTGATCCTGATGGTGTTCCTTCTCTGCGTGATGACCAGCACGCTCCTGACGATCTGGCTTCCCAAGCATTACGCCAGCACGGCGCAAATTGAAGTGCAAAAGGATGACCCGGAGGTGTCGGTGATGGAAGGGCATCAATCGATGTACGGCGCCGATCCCTACTTCCTGACCACCCAATTCAAAATTCTGGAGTCCTACCGCATTCTTACCAATGTCATCACCGACCTGCATTTGGACCAGAAATTGGCCGAGCAGGCTGGCGACACCCGCTGGACCATGAGCCTCACCTACGCTCAATTATTACGAGCTATCTCCGTTGACCAAAAAAACCGCATGACCAGCCTGGTGGAAATTACGGTGAATAACCCGGATTATGATTTAGCCGCGACTATCGCCAACAAGATCGCTGACTCGTACAAGCAATTCCGCCTGGATCAATGGAAGCAAAGCAAGGGGCGGGGCATCGCCGCGCTGGAAGAGAAGCTGGCCGGCACGACGAACGACCTTCGGATGGCTGAAAGCACTCTGGACTCCATCCGCACCAATTTGAATATTTCCGATATCTGGGACCAAAGCGTCATCTCCCAGGACATTCCTTCCAAAACGTTGGAGGAGTGGGCCCATCAGCGGGTTCTGGCGCAGGCCGACTTTCTTGAATACAGCAACATCCTCGTTAATCTCGAGGCCTTGCCCCCCGAAAAGTTGGCGGGGGCCTTGACCACGGCCTACGCCCACCAGTTGGATCCTGAATTGATTGACTTGGCTGATCGCCTTCAGGTGGCCAACGCAAGAATGGTGGAAGCCACCAATAATTACCGCCCGGAAATGCCGGCTTATCAAACGGCCAAAAAGCAACTCGAGGACGCTCAGGGCGCTTACGAGAAGAAGATTGGCGGCGTGATGGCCGGCATCAAGACCCGCGTGGCGGAAGATAAAGGTTTTCTGCAGATCATCCAGCAGGAGGTGGACCAGATCACCAAATCCAAGAACGAGGAGGCGCAGAAAAACCGGCCTTATTACAGAGCAAAAAGCGAAGTGGAAAGCAAGCGGCGCAACTACGAGGAATTGGTGCGCATGTATGACCGCGAAGTGGTGGACGCGGGACAGCCCAATCAAAACGTGGTCATAGTGCTCAATCCAGCCATGCCGGATAAGAGACCCACCTTTCCTAAGAGCAGCACCATCATACCTTTCGGTATCGCGGTCGGTTTGATTGTCGGCCTGAGCCTGGCCTTTTTCATCGAGTACCTGGATACCAGCGTCAAGACCATTGACGACGTGGAGCGATCCTTGCAGGCCCCGGTCCTGGGTGTGATCCCTCAGAATGTCGGGTTGATCCTGAACGAAGGGTCGGAAAGTCCTCACGCGGAAGCCTACCGTGTGTTGCGCACCAATCTGCTTTTCTCGCGTAAAAATGAAAATTGGAACACCATATCCGTCCTGAGCGGTGGCGCGGGTGAAGGCAAGAGCACCACCCTGTTCAATCTGGCCACCGTCTTCGCTCAAAATGGGCAGCGCGTCCTGGTGGTGGATTCGGATTTGCGCCGTCCCACGCTGCACAAAGCCCTGCATGTCTCCAACACCATGGGATTGACCGACTATCTGCTCAAACAGCGCACTTTGGAAGAGGTCATCCAAAAGACCTCCCTGCCGACAATGGATTTCATGGCCAGCGGCAAACTGCCCAGCAGTTCCATGAGCATCCTCGGTTCGGGCCAGATGAAGGAGGCCATCCAGGAGCTGAAGCGCCGTTATGAATTCATTTTCTTTGATTCTCCGCCGCTTTTGGGCGTCAGCGACGCCTCGATTCTGGCCAGCGAAATGGACATGGTGCTGCAAGTCGTCCAGTACCGCCGCTATCCACAGCCGATGACCCTGCGAGCCAAGCAGATGGTCCTCAAGGTGGGCGGCAACTTGATCGGCATCGTGCTCAACAACATCAACATGAGCCAGGACGAGAACTACTACTACTATAGCGGTTATTACGAATATCAGTCTCAACAAAAAGACGAGGCCGTTGTCCAAGTTAGTGATGCTTCCAAAACGGCCAGCGTGGAAATCAAACCGAAGTACTGATGACTGGCTTTGCACGGTTTTGATTATGAGACTCTTGCGTCAAGATATGCCTCGATTCATTTGTGTTCTATTCTCCCTGGCCTTGGCGGCCATGCTGACAGGGTGCGGCACCACTGCGCCGCCGCAGACTTCCAAGTCCTCCCCGGATTTGCGCCAAGACCCATTGCGGATTGGGGACAGGATCAGGGTGGAGCTTTCGGGGATTCCCGACAACATCTTGCCCGTCGAACAGGACATCAAGGAAGATGGATCCCTTAGCCTGCCTTACATTGGTCGCGTGACGGCGAAGGGCAAGTCTCCGAGCGAATTGGAACAGGAGATCACGGCGGCCTATTTGCGCGGTTATTACACCCATATCAGCGTCACCGTCACCCCCACGGCGCGTTTCTTCTTTGTTGGAGGCCAAATCAATAATGGCACCGGAGGACGCATCCTATATAGCGGTCCTATCACCGTCATGGGCGCCATCCAGGCGGCGGGCGATTTTAACCCCTTTGCCAACAGGCGGCGCGTCCAAATCACGCGTGTGGATGGAACCATCGAATTCGTCAACTGCGTCAAAGCTATCAAGAACCCGAAGCTTGATCTCCCTGTCTATCCCGGCGACCGGATTTGGGTTGGACGCCGTTTCTAGCCGTGGTCCAGCTTCAACTCCTGAACGGAAATCGCAGCCACGCGGTTTTTCGTTCAACGCATTTTCCAATCCGTGCCGGTCGCGAGGCCGATCTGGATTTGCCCCTGGACGACCCGGGCGTGTGGCAGCGCCATTTTCTCATTGATTGGCGTGCCGAAGGCTTGGTGCTGGAAGCGGAAGCAGAGGCCTTGCTGAGCGTCAATGACTCCCCGGTGCGGCGCACCGTTCTCCGCAACGGCGACATCATCACTTTGGGCGCGTTGAAAATCCGGTTTAGCCTCAGTCCCGTGCGCCAATCTTCTCTGGCGCCGCGGGAATGGCTCACCTGGATCTCCCTCGGAGCGCTTTGCCTGGGGCAAGTGGCGCTGGTCTATCTGTTGCTTCGCTGATTTCTTCAGTGCCGAAAATGGCGCGTTCCGGTGAACGCCAGCGCCATCCCGCGCGCCTCCGCCGCCGCGATCACTTCCGGGTCCCGCACCGATCCGCCCGGCTCGATGGCGGCGGTCGCCCCGGCCTCGGCGGCCGCGATCAGGCCGTCGGCAAATGGGAAAAAAGCATCGCTGCACACTGCGCTGCCCGCCAGCGAAAGGCCCGCCAGGCGCGCCTTTTCCACCGCCAGCCGGCACGCATCCAGCCGGCTCATCTGTCCCGCGCCGATGCCCAGGGTGCGGTCCGCCGCGGCGAAGACAATGGCATTAGACTTGACATGCTTGGCGATCCTCCAGCCGAACATCATCGCCTGCCGCTCCGCCTCCGTCGGCGGCCGTTTGGCGGCCAGGCGCCAGCCGGCGGCATCCATGGATTTTACGTCCGGCTCCTGCGCCAGCAGCGCGCCGCCGACGCTCCGCAATTCCAGCGCCATTCCGCTGCCGGGCCGAAGCGCCTTGATCAGCCGCAGGTTCTTTTTCTTCTGCAAAAGCGCCAGTGCCGCGGGCGCGAAATCAGGGGCAACAATCACTTCGCTGAAAATTTCCGCCACCGCTTCGGCGCACTGCAAATCCAGCGGCTGGTTGACGGCGATGATGCCGCCAAAAGGGGCCTGACGGTCGGTGGCCAGCGCCTTCTCCCATGCTTCCCGCAACGTCGTCCCCTGGGCCGCGCCGCAGGGGTTGGTGTGCTTGAAAATGGCCAGCGTCGGCCGGTCACCCGCGAACCCATCCACCAGCGCCGCCGCCGATGTCAAATCGAGAATGTTGTTATAGGAAAGCTCTTTGCCGTGCAATTGCTGGAAAGAATCGTTAAATCGCCCATAGAGCGCCGCTCTCTGGTGGGGATTTTCGCCGTAGCGCAGTTCCCGATCCAGCGGCAGGTCCACGCGCAGCGCCGCGGGCCACGGTTGGCCGGGGGCGGGCGGGACGGGCAGGCCCTCGCGCAGCGCAGTCTGGCCCAGGCCGAACGTTGTCGCCAGAAAGGCAGCGATCTGCCCGTCGTAGTGCGCCGTGTTGGCGAACACCTTCGCCGCCAGACGCCGCCGCAATTCCGGCGTGGTATCGCCTGCGGCCAGAATCTGCCCCGCCACCTCCGCGTAATCCATGGGATCCACCACCACCGTTACGCTTTGATGGTTCTTGGCCCCGCTGCGCAGCATCGACGGCCCACCAATATCAATGTTTTCGATCGCTTCGGCCAGCGTCACATCCGGCCGCGCCACTGTCTGCGCGAAGGGATAGAGATTCACCACCACCAGGTCGATGGGTTTGATGCCGTGCTTGCGGATCGCCGCCTCATGCGGGGCGTGGCCGCGCAAATAGAGCAAGCCGCCGTGGATTTTGGGATGCAGGGTTTTGACCCGCCCGTCCAGCATTTCGGGGAACCCGGTGAAGGCGCTCAGATCGCTGACCATCACGCCGTGCTCGCGCAGCACCTTGGCGGTGCCGCCAGTGGAAAGGATTTCGACGCCGGCGGCCACGAGGGCCTGGGCAAAAGGGAGCAAGCCCGTTTTATCGAAGACGGAGAGGAGAGCGCGTTCTATTTTGGCCATAACAAGCGCCTCCAATCTTGCAGATGCCGTGGCAGAGTCAACCTGATTTGCAATTTTGCAACAATGAAGTCGGCACGCTTCCTGCATTACTCACGATTGCGTGTCTCACCAACCCGCTTGTGCGGTTTGGGCGGAGCCTGGATGAGCTCAACATCTAGGCTCCGTTTCTTTTTTTCCTCCCGGTGGTTTTGTCCACGATCCAGCCACGATAAAGAACCGCCTTGGCCTTGTTGAAAGGCAGAACGGTTGCGGTCAGGGCGGATTTCGTTCCACACCCGGCGCGGCAGGCGGCGGGCGGAAACAGGGCCTATTTCTTGAGGTGGCCCGAGACGAGCTTGGTCATCTCGAACATGCTCACCTGCTTCTTGCCGTTGAAGACGACCTGCAGGCTCTCGTCGGCATTGATCAGAGTCTTCTGCTTCTTGTCCTGCAATTCATGCTTGCGAATATAGACCCAAAGCTTCTTGGTCAGCTCGGTGCGCGGAAGCGGAGTTCCGCCAACAATTTTGGCCAGCGAATCATCCGGTTGCACCGGCTTCATGAAGGCCGCACTGGGTTTTCTTTTCGGTGTGGTAATCTTAGCCATGTCCAAGTTGTGTACCGACCTTGGAAAGATTGCAACAATTAATTTACAATTGAAAATGCGGCCCAAATTTCTTCCACCACATATCGAACCGATAAAGCGCCGCCACAATCAACGAATGACGTATGCGCCCGGACGCCACCAGTTCCGGCGCTTGCTCCATCGGGATCAGCCGGGTGGCCAGGTCTTCGCCGGCGTCGAATTGCACGGGTTTGACCAGGCGGCAGTTTCGCACCAGCACGGTGTGGCACTGGTTGCTCATGATGGCCGGGTTCGGAAAGACACTGCCGATGAGGATCGCATCTTCCCCCTGGTAACCGGTTTCCTCCAACAATTCCCGGCCCCCGGCCAGCTCGGGCGAGGCGTCCGCGGCATCGATCATTCCCCCCGGGATTTCCAGCTCCACCGTGTTGGAGCCGTGGCGGTATTGTTCGATGAAAACCATTTGCCGATCAGGCGTGAGGGCGACGACATTGACCCAGTGGCATGAGTCAATAACAAGAAAATCGTGCTCCTCCCCCGTGCGCGGCGACACTTTGCGGTCCTGCCGCAGGGAAAAAACACGGTAATCCCCCAGGGGCTTGGACGAAAGCCGCCGCCACGGCTGAATCATGGTTCTGGCGCCGGCTGGATCGTGACGCTTTCCACGCCCATCCGTTTGTTGGGCCGGTCGGGCTGATGCGTCGGCGTGGTGGCGATTTTCTCCAGCACTTCGTCCCCTTTGATTAGTTTGCCAAACGCCGTATATTGCCGGTCCAGGAAGGCGGCGTTGCCGTGGCAGATAAAGAACTGGCTGCCGGCGGAATTCGGATCATTGGAGCGGGCCATGGAAAGCACCCCGCGCACGTGCGAGCGGTCGTTGAATTCGGCCTTGACGGTGTGGCCGGGGCCGCCGGTGCCCCAGACCGATTCCTTGGCCAGGTCTTTGGTCTGCGGGTCGCCGCCCTGGATCATAAAACCCTTGATGACGCGGTGAAAGCAGGTCCCGTCGTAAAAGCCCTTGCGGGCCAGCGTCTTGAAATTCTCCACCGTTTTGGGCGCGACCTCAGGCCAAAATTCCACCACCATCTCGCCTTCGGTGGTTTTGATGATTGCGATTTCCTTCATATTTATTCTCCTTATTTGACCGAACTGGCCGGGACGATTTTGATGCTGACGACGCCCATCCGTTTGTCCGGGCGGTCAGGCGCATGAGTAGGCGTATTGGCGATCTTTTCCAATACGTCCTGGCCTTTGATCAATTTGCCGAACGTGGTGTATTGATGATCCAGAAAGGTCGGATTCCCGTGGCAGATAAAGAATTGGCTGCCGGCGGAATTGGGGTCGTTGGAGCGGGCCATGGAAAGGACCCCCTCCACGTGCGAATGATCATTGAATTCGGCGTCGATTTTGTAGCCGGGATCGCCCGTGCCCCATTCGCTTTCCTTGCCGGCGTCCTTGGTTTTCGGATCGCCGCCCTGGATCATGAACCCTTTGATGACCCGATGAAAACAGGTGCCGTCATAAAAGCCGGACTTGGCCAGTTTCTTGAAATTGGCGATGGTTTTGGGGGCCGCGTCGGTCCAGAACTGCACGACCATCGTGCCTTCGGTGGTGGCGATAACGGCGACTTCCGGATTGTCCGCTTTGCCAGCGGTGGCGGCTGGTTGATTGGTAGTATCCGCCGCCAAGGCGGATGATGGGGCTAAGGCCGCAGCCAGCGCCAGTCCAAGCAAGGGAGCCAGGTAATTTCTCATTTTCATAGCGGACAAGTTACCGCAAAGTCGCCATCGCGCAAGAATTCTTGCGTCCACAACTTGGCGCCTTAAGGCGTGGCGCCGACTGCCAGTCAGCGTTACGACCGAATTAACAAGTTGCGTTTTTCGCGGGCGCGTGGCTTCTTAGCGAAGTTATGAGTACGACCACGCTATCTCCTGAAGAACTGACGAACCTGATTTCCGGCCTCAATCGTCTTGCCCATAATCTCTGGTGGACTTGGAATCAGGGCGCCCAGGAGATCTTTCAGGAACTCTCGCCGCGTGGCTGGCAAAACCTTTATCACAACGCGGTCGCCGTCCTGCACGAAGTCTCAGATTATGAGTTGCGCGTCCGCTTGCAGGACCAGGAATTCGCCACTCGGGTGCGCCAGGTCCTGCACGACTTCGAAGTCTATATGTCGGACAAGGAAACGTGGGGACGGCAAAATGCCCCCGATCTTATTCAGCATCCGGTCGCTTATTTCTCGGCCGAATTCGGTTTTCATGAAACTTTGCCCATCGCCGCCGGCGGTTTGGGCATCCTCGCCGGCGACCACACCAAATCGGCCAGCGACCTGGACATCGGCTTCGCCGGCATCAGCTTGTTTTATCGCGAGGGCTATTTCCAACAGCAGATCAACCAGGACAACTGGCAGGTCGAGTATTACACCCTGCTCAATCCGCAGAATCTTCCCCTGGAGCCGGTGCTCGACGCCAAAGGCCAGCCGCTGGTGTGCAAGGTGGAGATTGAATTGACGGACGTTTATTTCCAGGCCTGGCGGGTCAATGTCGGCCGCAGCGTGGTTTATCTTTTGGACTCCAACCGCCCGGAGAATCCGCAGCACCACCGGGATTTGACGCGTCAGGTGTATGGCGGCGACAACACCATGCGCATCATGCAGGAGATGCTTCTGGGCATCGGCGGCGTGCGCCTCCTGCGCGCCCTTGGGGTGCAACCCTCTGTCTTCCACATGAACGAAGGCCACGCCGCCTTCCTGACGCTGGAATTGGTGCGCGAAAAATTGGCCGACGGCCTTCCGATGGCCGAAGCCACGGCCAAAACCAAGGCGCAGTGTATTTTCACCACCCACACCCCGGTGGAAGCCGGCCATGACCGCTTCAACCGCGACCTCGTGGGCTTCGCCATGCGAAAAATGGCGGAACAACTCAAGCTTTCCCTCGACGCCTTGATGGGGCTGGGACGGGTCAATCCCGGCAATAACGAAGAATACTTCTGCATGACCGTCCTGGGGCTCAAACTTTCACGCGCCGCCAACGCCGTCAGCGAATTGCACGGCCAGGTCAGCCGCCAAATGTGGCACGCCCTCTGGCCCGACAAGCCGGTTGATCAAGTCCCCATCGGCCACATCACCAACGGCATCCACCTGGCCGGCTGGATGAAAGGCCCTGCGCGCAGATTCTGGCTGCGCAAACTTTCCGCCGCCTCCGGCCAGCGCCAGCCATCCACATCCCTGCAAAAGGAAATCAATTCGCCGGAATTCTGGCAAAGAATGGCCGACCCGGCGTTCATTTCCGACGAGGAGCTGTGGGCCTTGCGCTACGAACTGCGGCGCGAACTGATCGAATTCGCCCGCCGCCGCCTGGGTTTGCACCAATCGCAATCCGACTTTATCGCCTTCGACCTCCTGCTCAACACCGACGCCCTGACCATCGGCTTTGCCCGCCGCTTTGCCACTTACAAACGCGCGCCGCTGATTTTCGATCAATTCGAGAACGTGGTCAAATTGGTGCATGACCGCCGGCGTCCGGTGCAGTTCATCTTTGCCGGCAAAGCCCACCCGCGCGACGACGAGGGTAAGCGCTTTATCCAGCGCATCATCCACCTGAGCAAATACAGCGAACTCAAAGGCCATTTGGTCTTCATTGAGAACTATGACGTGCACGTGGCCCGGCAGATGATTTCCGGCTGCGACGTCTGGCTCAACAACCCGCGCCGCCCCCTGGAGGCCTCCGGCACCAGCGGGCAGAAGGCCGGCTGTCACGGCGGTCTGAACTTGAGCATCATGGACGGCTGGTGGCGCGAAGGCTACGACGGCACCAACGGCTTCGCCATCGGCGCTGACAGCCATCCCGCTTCCATCGCGGAGCAGGATCGGCAGGACAGCGCGCACCTTTACCAAGCGCTGACCGAGCAGGTGGTTCCGGCCTTTTTCAACCGCGACGAGCGCGGCATCCCGCGGCAGTGGCTGCAAATGGTGCGCCGGTCCCTGGTCACGCTTGTGCCGCAATACAACACCTGGCGCATGGTGCAGGAGTACGCCCGGAAATACTATTTGACAAAATAGCGGGTGTGTATGCCGCAGTCAACTTGGCCCCATCGTCGTCGATCCGCCGGGTTGTTTTTGCACGGCCCCTTAGTGGAACAGGCCCTTTAGACTTTCGCTGCCCTTCTTGACCGCGCCGTTGGCTCCGGCGAGACCTTCCTGGCCCAGTTTGGTCGCATTCTTGGAGATGGCGGTGGTGGCGGCGAGCAGGATTGCGTCCAACGTCCGTTTCCCCACTTCCACCGGCGTAATGCCCTCCGGGCCGGTTCCCAGATTGGTGAGATGAATATCAGGAATGCTCAAGGTGATCGTGCGGCCCCTCGAAAGGCTGGTATTGAATTCGAGTATGCCGCCGGTGATGACCAGGTCGTTGACTTGGAGCTTCCTTTCCGGTTTCGCGGCGCTGGCAGGGGCCGGGTTGGGGGCGTTGGCAGAGCTGCCGGTGTAATCATTGAGGTTCTTCTGGATTTTCTTCAAATTGTTGTCCGACAGTCCCCCTTCCAGCGTAATGACGGGCGCCTTGAGTTTGACGCTGTCTATGACCAGCTTGTCCGAGAACAGGCTGCCCGGCTTGACCGCGACGCTGACCGTGTCCACCGCAATGGAAGTGGGCATCTTGTATTCCGGCGGATTGCCAAGAATGAAGCCGGAAAGTTCGACGCGGCCCCCCACCAGCCACACCTGCGCGCTCTTAAGTTTCACATCCACCCGGGTCGCCTCCGGGCCGATCCTCTCCACGCCTTTCTTCACAACTGTGCCTAGCGAAAACGCCAGCACCACCAGCGCCGCGATCAAAACCACCAGCAGCGCCATCACCGAGCGGAGTATCCATTTCTTCATCATAGGTTTGTTCGTTACACGGCAAATAATATAGCAGAATTTGCCTCGCACGCCAAATCCCGGAGGATAGCGGGGGCAGCCGGTAGGGTCGGCGCTGCCGCGCCGCCCACTTATTGCCTTTTCATTGGCTCTGCGTTCAACCACAAGTCCGGTCGATGTCCAACGATCCACTTCTTAAAGCAGGACGACGTGCGCCAGCCAAGGGGGTTCATGCCATGCTGGGCCGGCCGAATTGGGTTTTCCTGACTGTCTGCACGGAAAAGCGCTCGCCGTGGCTGGCGCAATCTGGCCTGCAGCAGTGTTACGCCGAGAAATGGCAATACGCGCGGAAGAACCGCGTCCGGAAAGGATTGGTTTTAGTGTCGGAAGATTGGCCGTTCTGGGGCCGGGTGGATCAGGTTCATTGGTGAGGGAAAGAAGGATTTGGGCGGCGCGGCAGCGCCGACCCTACCGGTTGACTGATAACATTAAACGCAGCGCGCGGGCGGAGCTTTCTTGAAGGCGGTTTCCCGCAGGTAGATTGGCTCCAGCTTTTCTCCGGGCACAAAGTCCCGCCGTTCGCCGGCCAGACGACCTAAAATAGCGGCGTCGGGAAAAAGGTTTCGAGCAGAGGGGAAAAATTGATCCGCGCCCGGACCCAAGACGCGTTCGCCGCGCTGCACTAAAATCTCAATTTCAGCCATGGGCGCCAGTCGCAAACTTTCCGTGACGCGCCACGAGCCGGGGCCGATTTCATAGCGCGCCAGGTAAAACTCGTTGCGCTGCGCATCCACAATAAAATGGATTGGGCCGAAGAATTTTTCCTGTTCGGCCCCCGCGGCGAGGCATTCGACGCTGCTGATGCCGAGCACGTTGATGCCGCGCCCCAGTTGCCAGCCCTGGGCCAAGGCGATGGCCCCGCGAATGCCGGTGTACGAACCCGGCCCCAAGCCGATGGCCAGAGTATCGATCTCCTCGCGCTCGCAACGGGCCTCCCGCAGGGCTTCCGCCACCAAGCCGAGCGGGCGGTGAACGACCGCTTCAACCGCGCGGCCCAGCAAAACGGGGGAAGAATGGCCGGTCTGTTGCACCACGGCCACGCTGCGTTGCTCGGAGGAAAACTCAACCGCCAAAATCTTCATACACAATTTCACGAACTGTTTCGCCCGCCGTCTTGATCTCGACCCGGCGGAATCTCATGCCGCAGGCGGGCGGCCAGGGGCCTCCTTCCAGCCAGCGCTCGATCCATTCCACCACGGCCACGCCGGCTGGCCGGTGCAGGTAAAGCTCAAGACCGGCGGCAATGATGTTGTCGCGCGTGGCCAGGCGGTAGAGGTCCAGATGAAACAGGGGCAACCGGCCGCCACGATACTCGTTGACCAAGGCAAAGGTGGGGGATTGAACGCGCGCGGTCACGCCCAAACCGCGGGCCAAGCCGGCGGCCAGGATCGTCTTGCCAGCGCCCAAACCTCCGCTCAGGCCGATGACGCAGCCGCGTTGAGCTTCGCGCCCCCATTGTTCGCCCAGCGCGCCCGTCTCGCCGGGATTATGCGAAATGAACGTAGCCATGTGCCGGCAGAGGGTGAAGGCCCGTTTTGTCCCGCAGTTTCAAACCGTGCTCCGCCGTGATGCGGCCGATGCAACTGAGACGCAGTTTGGGAAATTGCTTTTTCCATGCGTCCAGCAAGGCCACCGCGCGGCCGGTTCCCACGGTGAAGAGCAACTCAAAATCTTCGCCGTCGCCCAGCGCGGCCAGGAGCGCGGGCTTGGAGGCGGCGCGGGCCTGAAGCTTGGCCGCGCGGCTGATGGGAATCGCCTGCGCCAGCAGTTCGGCGCCAACCTGGCTCAAGCGCAGGATATGGCGCAAATCGCCGGCCAAACCATCGCTGACGTCAATCATGGCATGAATGGGAAAATGTTCGGCCAGCCAGCGGGCCTCGGCCAGGCGCGGCTCAAAGTCCAGGTGTTTGCCCGCCAGCGAGCCGCCCAGTTCGCCGGTCACAAAGAGCGCGTCGCCAGCCTTGGCGCCTCTGCGCAGAATGCACTTGTCGCGCGCAACGTCGCCCACCATGGAAATGGAGAGCAGGAGGCGTTCGGGGTTGCTGGTGGTTTCTCCGCCGGCGATAGCGACGCCATGGAGTTGGGCCAGGTAGTTGATGCCTGCGTAAATGCGTTCGACGAATTCGGAGTCGAAATTTTTCGGCAAGGCTGCGGTAACCAAGGCGGCCAGGGGGCGTCCCGCCATGGCGGCAATGTCGCTTAAACAGCGTCCGAGGGCTTTGTGGCCGATTTGTTCGGGCGTGGCCTGCGAAGTGAAATGAACGCCTTCGACGACGGCATCCGTTTTGAAAAGGAGGTATTGGCCGGGTTGGCCGCAATCGAGCACGGCGCAATCGTCGCCGGCCCCGGCCACGATCGAAGCGTTGGTCGGGAGCGAGTGAGTCAGGCGGGCGATGAGGTCCAATTCGTTCATGTCAGGTGCAAGAGGCGGTCGATCTGGTCCTTGAAAATGAGAATCAAAAAGTTGGCCGCGTTAAAGAGACTGTGAGCCACGATGGGCGCGAGAAGATTCTGGAAGGTTTCATACAAATAAACCAGCAGCAAAGCAAAGACGAGCAGCGGCGCGAAAGTCACCATGTTGAAATGCACCGCCGCGAAGAGCGCCGAACTGCCCCACAATGCCAGTCGCGGCCAGCCCGACTGTTTGAGGGCGGGGTAGAGAATGCCGCGAAAGAGGGCCTCCTCCACTACCGGAGCGAACACAATCGCGATCACGCCGATGAGGACTTTTTCCGCGAGGTTGACACCGGGGTCTTGCAGTTCCTGGATAGCCGCTTGCGCTTGCGGATTCAAATGGACCGCGTCCATCACGTATTCCGAGAGCATCTGCATGAGCCAAGCCGCCGGAATAAAAAAAGCCACGGCCCCGGCGCCGCAAGCCGCCGCCTTGAGAGGATTGTTCGAGCGCAAGCCAAAGGCATCTTTCCAGCTAATGTTGTGCTGGCGCAGAAACAATGCGATCCAAACCAGGGCGGGAATCTCCAAAGAGAGCGCGCTCAAAATCTGGCAAAATTCACTCTGCGCCTTGGGCCAGTTCGAAGCGAATTCGCCCAAAAGGCTGGCCAAGAGGGCGCCCAGGCAAAAGGTGATCATCACGCCTAAGAACAGGCGGAGAACCGCGTCAAGTTTCCATGGTTTTTCCGCCAGCATGGCGTTGGCGCTGCCAGATCAGCCGCCGGCCCCCTTCTCTTGGGCTGGCGTTGACCGTCCGGGATTGGAAGGCGTATTCATCCGATTGTTCCACCGTCACTTTACGCGGGGGCTGACGGCGTGGGAAGCAACTTTTTGCAGGGCGACGATTGGCTTGAAATCGCGCGGGCGAGGGATAAGAGTAAGCCCAATTTATGGCGACGCTTAACATCCGCCGCTCCAAGACCGATGAAAATTGACAACAAAATCCGGCCGTCCGATTTGTCGCGAAAGATTAGGCGACTGTGGGAACTATCCGCCGAAAAGATTCACGCCATCGAAGGCGATTACGATCCGGCCAGAGGCTCGCCGGTTTTCACGGTGCGGGGACATTACACGGCGCGCGGGTGGACGGAATGGACGCAAGGCTTTCAGATCGGCGCGGCGATATTGCAATTTGACGCCACGGAAGAGAAGGAGTTTCTGGAACTCGGGCGGAGCCAGACAGTCAAATTGATGGCCCCGCACGTCAGCCACGCCGGGGTCCACGATCACGGTTTCAACAATATCAGCACCTACGGCAATTTGCGGCGCCTGATGGCCGAGGGCCGTATCCCGGACGGCGAATGGGAACGCCATTTCTACGAACTGGCGCTCAAACTGAGCGGCGCGACGCAAGCCCGGCGCTGGACACGGCTGCCCGATGGCGGCGGTTTCATTTACTCGTTCAATGGGCCGCATTCGCTGTTCGTCGATACCATCCGCTCGTTGCGCTCGCTGGGTGTGGCGCATCAATTAGGGCACGTTTTGATGGAAGAAAATGACCGCCGGATCAACCTGCTGGACCGCCTCAAGGCGCACGCCACCGCCACCGCCGAGTTCTCCGTCTATTACGGCGAGGGCCGCGACACTTACGACGTGCGCGGCCGCACCGCCCAGGAGTCGATCTTCAACATCAACGACGGCAATTACCGCTGTCCCAATGCCCAACAGGGCTACTCGCCCTTCAGCACCTGGACGCGCGGACTGGCCTGGGCGATGTGCGGATTCGCCGAGCAATTGGAATTCATGCGCGCCATCGGAGACGAATCCATTACGCCGCTGCTGCTGAAGGCGGCGCGCGCGACGTGTGATTTTTACATCGCCCGCGCCGCCGCCGCCGACGGCATACCGTATTGGGACAGCGCCGCGCCGGAGTTGCGGCGCATGGGCGATTGGGGGTCGCGTCCGGCCGATCCGTTCAACGAACACGAACCGGTGGACAGTTCGGCCGCCGCCATTGCCGCGCAAGGGTTGTTGCGTTTGGGCCGTTACCTGAAAAACAAACACTATTGGCAGGCGGGGCTGACGGTGTTGAACACGCTTCTGGACGAACCGTATCTGAGCACCGATTCGCGCCACCAAGGCCTCATTCTGCACAGCGTCTATCACCGGCCCAATGGCTGGGACCACATCCCGCGCGGCCGGAAAGTGCCGTGCGGCGAATCCAGCATGTGGGGCGACTACCACGCGCGCGAGGCCGCACTGTGCGTTCAGCGCGACGCCGCCGACCGTCCCTGGCCCGTCTATTTCCTATGACAACCCATTCGCAACAGAAGGTCCAAAAACGCGCCGCGCTGGTCACGGGCGGCGCCCGCGGCATTGGCTTCGGCGTGGCGCGCGCATTGGCGCGGGAGAATTTCGATCTGGCCGTGTGTGGGGTGCGCGAACCGGCGGCCGCCGAGGCCGCTCTGGCCGAATTGCGCCAACTGGGCGCCGAAGTTCTCTACGTTCAGGCCGACATCAGCGACGCCGCCGCGCGGAGGAAACTGCTGGAGGCCGTCCGCGAAAAATTCGGACGCCTGCACGTGCTGGTCAACAACGCGGGCGTGGCGCCCAAAGTCCGGGCCGACATTCTCGAAGCGAGCGAGGAAAGTTTCGAGTGGCTGCTCAAGGTGAATTTGGAAGGGCCGTATTTTCTCACGCAGCAGTGCGCGCGCTGGATGATCGAGCAAAAGCAGGCGGACTTGGATTGGCGCGGCTGCATCGTCAACATTTCCTCCGTTTCCGCGACGGTGGCCTCGGTCAACCGCGGGGATTATTGCATCTCCAAAGCCGGGGTGGCGATGGCGACGCAGCTTTGGGCGGCGCGCCTGGGGGAGTTTGATATTCCGGTTTATGAAATCCGCCCCGGCATTATTCGCACCGATATGACGGCCGGCGTGCATGCCAAGTACGACAAATTGATCGCTGAGGGATTGCTGGCGCAACCCCGTTGGGGCCTGCCGGAAGACGTGGGCCGAGCCGCGGCCATGCTGGCCCGGGGCGAGCTAAGTTATTCCACCGGCCAGGTGCTCATGATCGATGGCGGCCTGACCTTGCGGCGTCTCTAAGCCGCCCATGATTTCAAATGCAACGCCCGCAAGGAGGGTTGACAAAATCGTCCAATTTTGTAAGGAATTGCCCTACAAATGAGAGGAAAAGCACTGCCCACATGAATCTCGGGTTCTGGAATTTCTACACCTATTATAATGCCAATAGGATGTTTGGAGGATCCTCCGCGCCCGGTTCGGGGGACGATGCAAGTTACGCGGCGATGAGGCTGGCTGATTATTTGCGCGAGCGGGGCCATCAAGTCAACACCCTGGATAAGGCCCAAGGCGAGTTGGACGCGGCCGTTTTTTTCGACCATCCGACTTTCTTGAACCCTTATTATCGAAGGCTGAGAAAAACCAGAACCAAGCTCTACCTGTTTCTCCTGGAGAACGCCGTCAATCGACCGGATAACTATTGGAAATGGAACCATCGTGATTTTGAAAAGGTATTCGTGTGGAATCCTGAATTGGTGGACAACAAGAAGTACATCCGGGTTTACGATACGCAAAAGATACCGCCAAATTTCCGGGTGAACGCCGCGAAAAAAAACAAATTCTGCATTCTGCTCTCGAGCCAAAAATACAGCACCCACAAGAAGGCGCTGTACAGGGAGCGAATCGACATTATTCGATGGTTTGAGCGGGAACATCCCAGCCAATTTGATCTTTACGGACAAAGATGGGATCGGTTTTATTTTTCCAACTTTTTGTGGCGGCTGAACATTTTACTGGCCAAACTTTACCGCAAATTCCCGGACCGATTTCGAACCCATCACTTTCCGTCCCATCGAGGGCCGGTGGCGCGCAAACGCGAGGTGATGCGATCTTATAAATTCGCCATCGTGTATGAAAATGCGGTGTTTCCAGGTTATTTGACCGAAAAAATATTTGATGCCTTTTTCGCCGGTTGCGTGCCGGTCTATCTTGGAGCGCCAAACGTCCTGGATCACATTCCGGCCGAAGCGTTCATCGACAGAAGGAATTTTTCCGATAACGAGGCGCTTTACCGTCATCTCATCGGCATGAGTGACCAGGAGTATCTGGGGCATATTAAAGCCATAGAGGAGTTTGTGAATGGGGAACGGATTAAACCCTTCAGCGCCGACCACTACATCGATACTTTCGTGAAACATATCGTTCATAGCTAAAACAGAAGGTGCGATTTTGCTTGCTAAGGAGACTTTCGTCGTTAAATATACAATAGTCATAACTTCAGGAGGTTCTTATGCGTATTAGGCCGCGAACTTGGTTGGTGTTGAGCTTGCTGCTCTTTGGCGCGGCTTATTGGGTTTGGACTTTCGCCGAGAAAACCAGCGCGACTCGCCGCGCGCCGCAGGTTCAGCCCGTGGCGGCCCAGCCGGCCCAGCCTCTGGCCAAAACCGCCCCGGCCCCGAAAGCGGCGCCCGCCAAGTCCTACCGGGTCAGCAATACGCGGCTGACGGAGAAGCAGTTGCTGCGCAGCAATCATGCGATTATTTTGCGCAATGCGCTCATTGATACGGACCGCCCGCTGAAATTGGACATCCCGGCCCATCTGCGGGCCAGGGGCGCGCCGGGCAGTTATATCGTGCAGTCGGAGCAGGCGCTGGATCAGCGGTTTTATGACCGGCTGAAAAAGGAGGGGGCGGAGTTCGTGTCTTATATTCCCAATAACGCGGCCTTGGTGCGGGCCACGCCGGAGCAGGCCCGGGCCATGGCCGGCGACGCGCTGTTCCAGGCGGTGCTGCCGTATGAACCTTATTACAAGCTGGCCCCGCCCCTGCTGGCCGCGGCGGTGGCGCAGGAGCAGCCGCAGTCCGAGGCCTTGAACGTGACGGCTTTTCCGGGACAGCGCGCGGCGGCGCTGGCGGCTTTGCAGGCCCTGGGGGCGCGGCTGATGGGCGAGGAGAACGGCCCCTTTGGCACGACGTTGACGGTGATGGCGCCGCCGGAGCAACTGGTGGCGGTGGCGCAGATGCCGCTGGCCAAGGAGATCGAGCCCTACGCGCCGCGGCGGGCGCTCAATGACTTGACACGCGTGACGATGGGCCTGGCGGCGGATTCGGCGCCGGGGACTTCCAATTACCTGAACCTGACCGGGGCCAACGTGACGGTCAACCTGAACGACACCGGGGTTGATGCCACGCATCCGGATTTTCAAGGGGCCGCCGGTCCGGGCAGCCTGCGCCTGCAAGGGGCGGCCAATGCGCTGGCCGACTACAGCGGGCACGGCACGCACGTGGCCGGCATCATCATGGGCAACGGCAGCCAGTCGGGCACGGTCACCAACGTCGTGCCGGGGGAGACCAGCACCAACGTGAGTTTCCGGGGCCAGGCCACCAACGCGGCCTTGTTCGTGCAATCGCTGGGTTTGATCGTCGGGGCTACCATGGCCGACGCCTTTCAAACCGGCGGCTCGCTGGTCTCGGACGCCGCCCTGCAGGCCGGGGCTTCGACCAACCTGGGGCCGACCAATCTGATTTCCAACAACAGTTGGGGTTACCAGGGGGTGACCGGCTACGACATGCACGCGGCCAGTTTCGACCAGGCCACGCGCGACGCCCAGCCGGGTTTGCCGGGGGAGCAGCCGCTGCTCTTTGTCTTCGCCGCCGGAGGCGGAGGCAACGGCGGCGTCTATGGCGAGAATGGCTTGGAAGGATCGATTGTCTCCCCGGCCACGGCCAAGAACGTGCTTGCCGTCGGGGCCTTGGACGCGGCGCGGTTCATCACCAACGAGGTTACGTTTGACGGCCAGTCCACCAACGCCATCTTTTTCAACTGGACGGACAACAACGATCTGGTCTCCTGGTTTTCGGGCTGCGGCAACGTGGGCGCGGGGACCGAGGGGATGTTCGGACGGTTCAAGCCGGACGTGGTGGCGCCGGGCATGTTCACCATTTCCTGCCGCGCGACCAATTACGTCGATCCCAGCAACGCGGTTTATATCACCACCTATCCTTTTCCCAATCAGTTGCTCCTGGCCGGGCAGACCAATCTGATTCCCCTGTCCATTCCGGCGGACACGGAGGAACTGGCCATCGTCATCACCCCCAACCCGCAATCGCCGGCGCCCTTTCCCAATCTGACCATTGTGGGGGACAGTTTCAACCCGCCGGCGACGGTCTTGAGCGCCGGCAATGTCGTGGTGTTGACAAACCAATTGACAACGGGGCAGTGGTATTTCGGCGTCACCAGCCCGGCGGGCCAGGTCCAGCCGGTGGCCTTCGACCTGACGTTTTACCTGGTCGAGACCAACGACCTGGGCGTGGCCGCGACCAATGCCAGCGGCTACTTCGCGGTCATGAGCAACCTCAACCGCGCGCTCAAGCCTTACTACGTGTATCAATACGGCACCAGCATGTCGGCCGGGGCGGTTTCAGGGATGCTGGCCCTGCTGCAGGAGTTTCTGCAAACGAAGATGGGGGTGGCCCAGCCCAGCCCGGCCCTGCTCAAGGGGCTGTTGCTCAACGGCTCGCGCAGCGTGGAGCAGCAGTATGACTTCAACACCCAGGCCCGGGCCGCCAACGAGCAAGGCTGGGGCCTGCCCAACCTGAGCAACAGCCTGCCCGGTTCGTTGAGCAGCGGCCGGCCCTCGCTGCTCTTGGTGGATCAATCGCCCGCCAACGCCCTGGCCACCGGGCAGTCGCAGTCCTGGGTTATTGACACCGCCGACACCAACGCGGCCCAATATGCCCTGCGGGTGACGCTGACGTGGACGGACCCGCCGGGCGACCCGGCGGCCGGCCTGGCGTTAGTCAACAATCTGGACGTGCTGGTGACGGACTCCTCGGGCACCAATCTCTGGCTGGGCAACGACTTTTTGGGCGGGGACATTTTCAGCGAGGCCAACACCGGTGACTTGCCGGACGCGATCAACAACGTGCAGAACGTCTATATCAACGGCGGCGCCACCCCCTTTCAATTTCCGCTGACCGTGACGGTGCTGGGCCTGCGGGTCAACGTCAACGCCGCCAGCACGGTCAGCAACCTGATCGCGCAGGATTACGCGCTGGTTGTTTCCAGCGACGACACGGGGTTGTCCAACGCGCTGACCATCGCCACCAACGCGCCCACTTTTGCGCCGCCTCCGAACTTGACAGTCCTGGCGGGACCCAACCAGACCAACGCCAGCGGGGCGCCATTATTGACAGCGCCGCTGCTGGCCTTCGCCCAGGGCAACCACGCGCTGGTGACCATCGCCAGCAACGGGGCGCCGCTTTGGCACCAGCGGGCGGGGGCCAACGAGCCGAACCTTTACGCCAACGGGCCGTTATACACCGGCCCCGCCGACACCAACGGCAACCTCTTCCAATGGCATTTCTTTGTCTTCACCAACGACCAGTGGAGCGCGACCAACTTTGCCAGCAACGTGGCCTTCACCACCTTCATGCCCCCCGATTTGGCCACGCAGATCTCCCCGCGCACCAACGGGGCGGACCTGGACATGTATGTCTCGACCGATGCCAGCCTGACCAACCTCAATGCCAGCGCCGTGGCCAACTCGGTCCTGGGCGGCCTGGCCTCCTTGAGCCGGGGCGGGACGGAAACGGTCATTCTGACCAACTCGCCGGCCAACGCGGTCTATTACATTGGGATCAAGTCCGAAGACCAGCAGGCGGCCGACTTCGGCTTCTACGGCGTGGCCCAGCAGCAGCCCTTCAGTTCGCAGAACCCGGACGGCAGCGTGACCGCCCAGGGCACCGGCCTGCCGGTGGTCATCAACGACAGCGACGCCGGGCCGCCGGCCCTGGTCTTCGCCTTTCTCTACCCCACCAGTCCCATGCAATTGCGCAACGCCACGGTTTCCGTGGGCCTGGAGCACGGCAACCCCAGCGACCTTTACGGCACGCTGCAGCACGACCAAACCCAGGTCGTGCTCAACAACTACTCCGGGCCGCCGGGCGGCTTCACCAACAGCTACAACGATTTGCACGACAACACCGGCGGGGTCGATTCCGACGGCCCGGGCACGTTAAAGAGCTACATCAGCGGCTCGGGCATGGGCATGTGGATGCTGACCGAACAGGACAACGCCCTGTTGCAGGCCGGCCAGGTCGATTCCTTCAGCGTGACCGGGTTTCCGCAACCCCTGCAACTGAACTTCCAGGTCACCATCGGGGCCAACCAATGGTATGACGATTACGTGGCGGTGCCCACCGACGCGACCAACATGACCATCTCCGTCTCCTACGTTTCGGGCGGCGGCCCGGTGGGCATCTACGTCACCAATGTCAATGACGTCGGCTTCAACAGCTATGGAGTAACGCCGATCAATCCGGCCGGCGGTTCACTCAATTATGGCATGACCAACCTTCCGCCCCTGGCGGGCGGCACCTGGTATTACGGCATCTACAACCAGGACCCCTTGAACCCGGTCACGCTCAACGTGCAGATCACCTTTGGGTTAAGTTTGGTGCCCAACCTGGTGCAAACCTACACCAACGCGACCTGAACGCCGCTAACGACCGACGGCACAACCAACAGCTCGCAAATCTGCATCAGCAACGGGCAGCAGATTCTGGACGTGAGCGTGGGCCTGCGCCTGGCCGACACCAACCTGGACGACCTGGAGATACAATTGACCAGCCCGCAGGGCGGGAGCATCATCCTGTTCGAGAACCGGGGCGGCCTGCTGGCCACCAACCTGGGCCTGACCCTGACCAACGGCGCCGCCAGCAACTACGTCTATACCATCTTCACCGAAGACACCAACCTGGCCCAGGCGCCGGTCAAATTCACCCCCC
>CAVWZG010000003.1:0-887116 GCA_963759415.1 uncultured Verrucomicrobiae bacterium
ACAGGCTTAGTCTGCCGTAAACATGAAACTTACCGACTTACGAAGCATTTTGCAGTATATCCCGCGTTTTCGGGAGAAGATCTTCGTCATCAGCGTGGACGGAGCCATTGTTACCAGTGAGAATTTTGCCAACATCCTCCTGGACGTGGCGCTGCTGCGCTCCTTGAGCATCAAGGTGCTTCTGGTGCATGGCGCGGCGGCCCAAATTGAAACCCTGGCCCGCGAACAAAACATCCAGGCCTCCAACCTGGACGGCGGCGGCATCACTGACGAGGCGACGCTAAAGCTGGCGTTGACGGCGGCCAACCGGCTCACGCACGAAATTCTGGAGGGACTGAGCGCCAATGATCTTCGCGCCGCGTGTTGCAACGCGCTCATCGCCCACCCCATGGGCATTATTCACGGCCAGGACCAGTTGTTCACCGGCAAAATCGAGCGCGTGGACACCGAGATGCTCCAAGGCCTCCTCGCCCAAGGCATCGTGCCGGTAGTGCCGCCGCTGGGGTTTGACGGCGACGGCAAAACATACCGTGTCAACTCCGACTCCGTGGCCGTCGAGGTGTCCAAGACGCTGGGCGCGACCAAGCTCATTTACATCACCACCATGGACGGGCTGATTTACCAGGGCCGGCTCATCCAGCAAATATTGGTTGCTGATCTGGATGACATCATCGAGCACAATAGAAGCGGTTTCTCGCCGGAGGTTTTTTCCAAGGCGCACTTCGCGTCGGCCGCCTGCCAGGCCGGCGTGCCGCGCGTGCATGTCATCAACGGCCGGGTGGATGAGGCGCTGCTGGCGGAAGTATTCTCCAACGAGGGCATCGGCACGCTGGTCTATGCCAACGAATACCAGCAAATCCGGCGCGCGCTGAAGAAGGACATCCGCGCGATATTGCTGTTGACTAAAAACTCGGTGGCCGGCGAGGAATTGATCAAACGCACCCACGCGGGCATTGAGAAGACGATCAATGATTTCTACATTTTTGAAACGGACAAGAACCCCGTGGCCTGCGTGGCGCTGCATCAACTGGACCCCGCCAAAGGTGAAGTGGCCTGCCTTTACGTCAGCCCTTCGAACGAGAACCAGGGCATTGGCCGCAAGCTCATAGCCTTTGTCGAATCCAAGGCGCGCGAACTCGGCATGACCGAGGTGATCGCGCTCTCGACCCAGGCCTTCACCTATTTTCAGTCCAAGGGCGGCTTCAGTGAAGGCTCACCGGAAGATCTACCGCCCGCCCGCCGCGAAAAATACGAGCAGAGCGGACGCAACTCCAAGATTTTGGTCAAAAAGCTGGGGCCTAAATGACCCGCGTTCCCAAGCCCCTGGAGGCCGCCTGGCGCGCCTGCGCCCGGTGGGGCGTGGCGCCGACGCGGCATTTTCTGGCCGTCAGCATCACGCGCCAGACGATGGCCCTGTTCCATCGGCAGCAAGGCGGCTACGCGCCGGGAAAAGTCCTCCGCTGTTCAACTTCCAAATACGGCATCGGCGAAACCGCCGAATCGAATATGACCCCGCGCGGGCTGCATCGCGTGGCGCGTAAAATCGGCGGCGGCTGGCCCGTGGGCGCCGCTTTCAAAGGCCGCCGAGTCATTGGATTCCTTTGGCAAGGGCAACCCCTGGCGCGCATCGCCCACCGCATCCTGTGGCTGGAAGGATTGGAACCGGGCTTGAACTGCGGCGGAAACGTCGATTCATTCCGGCGCTACATTTACATCCACGGCACCGGCAACGAATTGAGCTTGGGGCGGCCCGATTCGCACGGTTGCGTCCATTTGTCCGCCGACGACCTGCTGCCTTTGTACGACAAGCTGCCGGAAGGGACGCTGGTATGGATCGGAGTTTGACAACTCGCCAGGAAACGCTTAATTAAGGTATCAGGATAATTACTTATGAAAACAACTCATCATCTCTTGGCCTGGCTTGCCGCCGCCGCCATGGCCGTGTCCGCGCTGCCGCTGTTGGCCGAGGCTCCTCTCAAACCGCTCAAAACGGGCGATAACGCCCCGCTCTTTTTGGGCCATGACCAGGACGGCAACAAATGGAAATTGTCCGACCACATCGGCAAACGAGTTGTGCTGTTGTATTTCTATCCTAAAGACGACACCGCCGGTTGCACGGCCGAGGCTTGCGGCCTGCGCGACAACATGGCCGCCTTCAAACAGGAGGGAGTGGAGGTCGTGGGCGTCAGTTTCGATGACAAAAAGAGCCACCAGAATTTTGCTTTCAAATACAACCTGGACTTTACCCTTCTGGCCGATACCAGCGGCCAAATTGCCGACGCCTATGGCGCCCGTATGGTCAACAATAAGAAAATGGACCGCCGCGTCAGCTTTCTTATCGGCTTGGACGGCAAGATCATTCACCTCACCGATTCTCCGGACCCGGCCGTGCATCTGAGGGAAATGGCCGAGGCCATTGTAAAGCTGAACCGCAAAGTTTCTCCGTAATCACTTTCGCGCCGTGATCCAGCCCCCGCCCACCACGACGTCGTCATCGTAAAAAACGCAGGCCTGGCCAGGGGTGATGGCGCGTTGCGGCTCATGGAGCGTGACCGACGCGCTGCCGTCGGGAAGAGGCCGGATGGTCGCGGGCGTGCCGGGATGATTGTAGCGAATCTTGGCCGATACGCGCATCTCTGCCGGCGGTTGCTCGAACGCAATCCAGTTGCAGCGCTCCAACTCGAATTGATCCCGCTCCAAAGCCGAGTCGTCGCCGACCACCACGCGGTTGCGCGCGGCGTCCAACTCAATGACGTAAAGCGGTTTGGGCGATGAAAGGCCAAGCCCTTTGCGCTGGCCAATGGTGAAAAATTCGACGCCGTCGTGCTGGCCCAAGACCTGCCCGAGCACATCGACGATGTCGCCGCGATGCGGCTGCGCGAGTTTGGCAGCGGAGAGAAACCTGCCGTAATCGTTGTCCGGCACGAAGCAGATTTCCATGCTTTCCTCCTTGTCCGCCGTTTTCAACTGGCATCCGCGCGCGACTTCCCGCGAGTCGAGCTTCGTTTTTTCGCCGAGGGGAAAGAGCGCCCGTTGCAGTTGGTTCTGGCGCAGGGAAAAAAGAAAGTAGCTTTGGTCCTTGCGCGTGTCGCGGCCTTTTTTCAGGAGCGTGCGGCGGCCATCGGCGCTTTTTTCCACGCGCGCGAAGTGGCCGGTGGCGACCCAATCGGCGCCCAACCGGCGGGCGCGGTCGAGGAGCGCGCCGAACTTCAATTTCTCGTTGCACATCACGCACGGATTCGGCGTGCGCCCAGCCTTGTATTCCTCGGCAAAATAAGCGATGACCTGCTTTTGAAACGCGTCGGCTTCGTCGATCAGATAATAGGGAATGCCCAGCTTATGGCAAACGGCGCGGGCATCCATGACGGCCTGCGGCCCGCAACACTTGTCCTCCGCGCGGGAGACGCAATCCTGCGGCCACAGTTTGAGAGTAATGCCCACCACTTCGTAGCCCTGCTCCAAAAGCAGCGCGGCTGCGGCGGACGAATCGACGCCTCCGCTCATTCCGACAACGACCCGTGTTTTTCTCGCATCCGACATGGCCCACAACATACCCGCAAGACGCCCCGGTCGCAACGCCGGCGCCGCATTGCGGTTTGACGCGACGGATGGGGATGGGCATTATTCCGGCATGACGCGAAAACTGCAATATTCGGGAGCGATTTGTCATTTGTTACTTTTGCTGGTCTGCGGGACGGCGAGAGCGGGAACAGACTGGCCGGATTATCGCGGGCCTCGTTGTGATGGACACGTCCCGGCACCCGGGGACGCCAAACTGGCCGGATTTCCGCTTCACTGGAGCGAAACAGAAAACGTCAAATGGAAGACCGAAATCCCCTATCGCGGGTGGTCCACGCCGGTGGTGATGGGCGGCCAGGTCTGGTTGACGACGGCCACGGAAGATGGCCATGATTTCTTTGCCCTGTGCGTGGACGCGGACACGGGAAAAATTCGATTCAACGAGAAACTTTTTCACTGCGACACGCCGGAAACGCTGGGCAACAATGTCAATTGCTACGCCACCCCGTCGCCTGTCATCGAATCCGGCCGCGTTTACGTTCACTTCGGCAGCTATGGCACGGCTTGCCTGGACACCGCCACGGGCAAAACCATCTGGAAACGCGACGACCTGCCGTGCCGGCATTATCGTGGCCCCTCTTCCTCGCCCATCCTCTTCGAGAATCTGCTGATCCTGACTATGGACGGCGTCAATTTGGAATATTGTGCCGCGCTGGACAAGACCACCGGGCGCACCGTTTGGAAAACCGACCGTTCGGTGCCGTGGAACGACGAGAACGATCCGGGCCAAATGGCGCGGGATGGCGATCATCGCAAAGCCCACAGCACCCCTTTGATCGTCAAGACAGGAGATAAAGCCCAGATGATTAGCTCCGCCGCCAAGGCGGCCTACTCCTACGATCCGCGCACCGGCAAGGAACTGTGGCACGTGTGTTATCACGATTGGTCCGTCGCGCCGAGGCCGCTGTTTGACCACGACGTGGCCTACATCATGACTGGCCTGATGAATGCCGAACTGTGGGCCGTCAAGACCGACGGCCAGGGCGACGTGACGGACAAGAACGTGTTGTGGAAGGCCAGCACGCACGTGGGCAAATTTGCTTCGCCGATTCTGGTGGATGGCTTGATTTACACTGCGGCCGAACAGATTTTCCTTACTTGCTTCGACGCCGCCACGGGCAAAACGGTCTGGACCAACCGTATCGGCGGGAGCTACGAAGCCTCGCCTATTTATGCGGACGGACGATTGTATTTCTTCAGTAAAGAGGGCAAGGCCACCGTGCTCAAGCCCGGCCGCACCTTTGAAATTCTGGCGACCAACACGCTGGCCGACGGTTTCATGGCTTCGCCCGCCGCGACAGGAAAGGCGTTTTTCCTGAGAACTAAAACCAGCCTTTACCGGATCGAATCCAACGACACCGCGAGTCGATAGAGCGGGTATTTCATGGCCCGCACAAAATGAACGAACTGATATTCCTCGTCGAAGAGGCGCCGGAAGGTGGTTTCACAGCCCGCGCGCTTGGCCAATCCATCTTTACCGTAGCAGACACGCTGGAACAACTTCGCCAGGAGGTGCGGGACGCCGTTCAATGCCATTTCGACGAGGGCAAAGCTCCCAAGGTCATTCGCCTCCATTCCCCCGTCCTTACCGCGTCTGGTGGAATTCCTGCACGGTCTTGGTGGCGTAGCCGTTTTTCTTGAGGGCGGCGATCCCCAGGAGGGCGGCACGGGCGCCACTCAAGGTCGTCATGATGGGCGTGCCGGTATAAACGGCGGTGGTGCGGATTTTCACTTCGTCCGCGCGCGGGGTCTGGCCGGCGGGAGTGTTGATGACCAGTTGAATCTCCCGGTTCTTCAATAAATCCAGCGTGTTGGGACGGCCTTCGGAAAGTTTGCACACCCGCGCCACTTTCAGCCCCGCCTCTGTCAATACTCGGGCCGTGCCGCTGGTGGAAACGATCTCAAAGCCCAACTCGACGAATTCCCGGGCAATGACGGCGACTTCGTTCTTGTCCGCGTCGCTCACGCTGATGAACACGCGCCCGCGCAGGGGCAGCGGCGCGTTGGCGGCCATTTGCGATTTGGCGTAGGCGATGCCAAGATCGGCGTCCAATCCCATGACTTCGCCCGTCGAGCGCATCTCCGGGGAGAGCAGGATGTCCTGGCCCAGAAATCGGTTGAAGGGGAACACTGATTCTTTGACAGCCCAGTATGGACTCCATTTCTCGCGGGTGAAACCCAGCTCGGTCAGATTCTTGCCCGCCATCACTTTGGCGGCCAGCTTGGCTAGGGGCACGCCGATGGCCTTGCTGACAAAAGGCACCGTGCGCGAGGCGCGCGGGTTGACTTCCAGCACGAACACTTTGGCGCCCTGAACCGCGTATTGCACGTTCATCAGGCCGATGACGCGCAGTTCCCGCGCCATGGCGTGCGTGTATTGGCGCATCGTCTCGATGACCTGCCGCGGCAGCGTGTGCGGCGGCAAGACCATGGCCGCGTCGCCCGAATGCACGCCGGCAAACTCGATATGCTCCAAAAAACCGCCGATCACGCTCGTGCCTTGGGCAGGGTCGGCAAATTGGCCAACGTCGGCGATGCAATCGACATCAACTTCGGTGGCGTCCTCCAGGAATTTATCCACCAGGACGGGCCGTTCGGGCGAGGCTTCGACGGCGAAACGCATGTAATGGGCCAATTCGGCATCGGAAAAGACGATCTGCATGGCGCGTCCCCCGAGCACAAAGGACGGACGCACCAGCACGGGGTAGCCCAGGCGCCGGGCGGCCTCGACGGCTTCGGTTTCGTTGGTGGCCAGGCCGTTGGGCGGCTGCGGAATGGCCAGCTTGGTGAGCATGGCGGAAAAGAGCTTGCGGTCTTCGGCGATCTCGATGTTTTGCGGGGAGGTGCCGATGATGTTGACGCCGTTCTTTTGCAGTCCCAAGGCCAGGTTCAACGGCGTCTGGCCGCCGAATTGGGCGATGGCGCCCCAACATTTCTCGCGCTCGTATATGTGCAGCACGTCCTCCAGCGTCAGCGGCTCGAAGAACAGCTTGTCGCTGGTATCGTAATCAGTCGAGACGGTTTCGGGATTGGAATTGACCATCAAGGTCTCGAATCCTTCTTCCTTGAGGGCGAAAGCGGCGTGGACGCAGCAATAATCGAATTCGATGCCCTGGCCGATGCGATTGGGGCCGCCGCCCAGAATCATGATTTTGCGTTTATCGCCGCCGCCCTTGGCTTCGTCGTCTCCGCAATCGTAGGTGGAGTAGTAGTAAGGGGTGTAGGCTTCAAACTCCGCCGCGCAGGTATCGACCAAACGATAACTCGGGACCACGCCCCATTGACGGCGCAAGGCGCGGACCTGATCCTCGGAGGATCCGGTCAAATTAGCGATTTGCCGGTCCGAAAAACCGAGGGATTTTGCTTTTGCCAGCAGTTCACGATTCATTCTGAAAATAAAACCGGCCCCAATAAGCCTGAGCGGGCAGCGGCTGGCAAGGATGGAGTTATCAGATGGAGTTATCAGAATTGCCGTTTCGGGCAAAAGCCCCGATTGCGTTCTGAAATCCACTTGCTCGCGAAATTTCCGCTGAACCACGCTCCACCTTGACCCGGTTTGACTGGGTTTGACCGGACTGAGTTGAGCCACACCCACCTTCGCCGAGGCTACGGCGGGCAGGGATTGGACTGGCCGGAACTGCGGTTTGACTGGCTTTGACTGGGTGCGACCGGCAAAATTTGCCGCTTCTGGAATTGCCGCAAAAAGGCGCAGAAGGCACAGCGCGGCGGCCGCAATCAAGGAAAAGCAACCACGGATGGCACGGATAGCACGCCCGACACGCCGGGCAGGGATAAGAAACGACGGTTTTCCATCCGTGAAATCCGTGAAATCCGTGGTGATAAATCTGCTCGAAAATGAATAATTCCGAGAGATCGCCGTCCAAAAGCCCTTGCAATGCCTGGCGGCGGAAGCCTCTTATTCCTCCCCGTGCAAAATGTCAAAGAACACAGGCGCGTGAGCGCGACACAATGGCACAATACCATTGTTGGATGGGAATGCAATAGGCATTATTAAATGTCGTTTGCGCCGAGGCGCTGTTCCCTAGAAGTTTAAAAAGTGAGAATTGATACTTTGATCTGTCAATCTATAAAATGAACCATGTTATGGGTTGACCCCTTCGTCGCCCGTAACATCCCTTGGGTCAACAGCATTTTATTTGGCGGGCAGTCCACAAAAACATAATCGAAGTCATGGAACAAGGCCAGCACGCGGCGACACTGTGCGAAAAACTCCTCCTTACTGATCCTTTGCTCTCGGGCCAACTCGTAATCGAGGTCTTCAACTTCGAGGGCGCCGGCGAGCAAGTAAAGATTCGGTGGGAAGCCACCGTAACGCCCACGACGCAAAAAAGCCTCACGCTGGATCATGCTGGGCTTAATCTTCTTCCCAGCCGTCAAGAGAGTCAGGACATTGTGGTCATCCGTTTGGGTTGGATCTATGCCAAAAACGCTTGTAAGACTGCACTGGGCGTCAATGTCCACGATGAGGACTTTTTTCTTTGGTTCGTCATTGGCGATTTGAGCGCCAAGAAAAAAGGTCGCTGTCGTCTTGCCCACGCCTCCTTTGTAATTGACGACCGCGATGGAGCAACGGTGTTTGGATTCGAGAGCACTCTTGAAAGTGTTGTCCTGCTGTGCCGCCGCGTTGTCCGGGTCCTGGGCAACAGGCAATTTGTCAAGCGCTCGCCAAACCGGGTTGAAGGGGGCGGGTGGGGCTTGGTCTTCTTTGGGGGATTTCATACACGTTTCCGTGGGGAATAGGCCGTGGGGTCGGTCCTAGAATTATGACAGTTTTCATTGTTCATACCAAAAAAGGCCGTGGGGTCCTCGGAAGTTGATATTCGTTCATTTGTCGCCTCATTCGCGGCTAATTTCTGTAATGTCGCCCTGGCTTGTCGGAATTGGCGAAGGCCGCGCAGGTTCATTTTCCGGGTCCCGCCGCCGGTGTTGGTGTAGTGGCCCATCTGCACGAGCGTTAAAACAAACCACAGGATTAACCGCCGTTCCGGGGGATGTTTTTGGCGGGACGCCAAAAACTGCGGTCGAGACGACCGCGCTCCCAAAGCTGCTGAAGAGTTAGCAAAGGCCGTGGGGTCGGTCCTAGAATTATGACAGTTTTCATTGTTCATACCAAAAAAGGCCGGGGTCCTCGGAAGTTGATATTCGTTCATTTGTCGCCTCATTCGCGGCCAATTTCTGTAATGTCGCCCTGGCTTGTCGGAATTGGCGAAGGCCGCGCAGGTTCATTTTCCGGGTCCCGCCGCCGGTGTTGGTGTAGTGGCCCATCTGCACGAGCGTTAAAACAAACCACAGGATTAACCGCCGTTCCGGGGGATGTTTTTGGCGGGACGCCAAAAACTGCGGTCGAGACGACCGCGCTCCCAAAGCTGCTGAAGAGTTAGCAAACATCTTCCCATTCACAATCTGCCCTTTCCGTTAGCCCGGGCGCCTCAGAAATTGCACCGACGAGATCCGTCGCGAGCCTGGTTGATTTTCTTTTCTGCCGGTGAGATTACCACAACTGCCCAAAAGCAGTCAACGAATTTCCGGTCTTTTTTGCGTTTATTGGATGGCGGCGGGGCGGTTTGGGCCGGTGCTCCGGACCAGCGGCGGAGGGGTTGGCTTTGGGGGTGAGGGCGGGACTTTGTTGGTGGCTGGTTGTTGGTCTGCTTCCATGAGGGTCAGCGGGCCTTCGTTGTTGAAGGTGCGTTCCACCATTTCGTCGATGACCAAGTCCGGCTTTTCCCGCTCCAACATGTCGCGGTCCCATTCCCTTTGGTGCCGGTAGATAACCTGATTGAAATGGTAGCCGATGAAGGCTACCCAGGACTCGGCAAAGGAGTCGTGGAACAGGATTGCTTTGCCGGTTTTGTTGGAGTTTAAGGTCACGATGCGCTGGTTGTTGTTGTCCCTGGTATAGCGCGTTTTCAAGGGTTGCAGGGGTTTCTGGGGATGAAAGGCCACCCCGAGGGTTTCCGGCAGGTCGTATTCCTGTTGGAGGCAGACGGCCAGGTCGCCACCGTGGCTCACGGTTGGGACGCGGGCGAAGCTTTCCAGACTGAGGGGTTTGAGCGCGGGCATCTGTTTTTGCAGGGCGTTGATCAATTCCTGGTAGGCTACGAAGGCGCCAAAGTTGTTCCAGTGCGTGTCGGTTTGGAGGTAGGTGGCTCCCTGGGCTTTGGCGGCGATGAGGCAGGGCCGGAGATCCAGGATGGGAACCGTCGAGTGCGCCCTCATGTAGGTTAGGAACTGGTCCAGCTTCACGGGGCGGCCGTTTTTGACCAGCCATTTGGGAAGGTATTCGGGATAGATGGTTTCTTTGTTGGGGGCGACGACGAAGATGTATTTTTCGCCGCGGGTGGCCAGCCAATCGCGCCGCGCCTCGAGCAATTTCTGCCAGCCTTGCAGGTTCTCCCGGTTCAATTGGGCCTGGCCGGTGTAGTTTTCCACCATTCTTTCCCTGGACCAGTAGAGCCAACCGTGTTCTCCCTGCATGGCTCCGTTGACGGAGGCTTCGTGGAACATAGTTCCTTTCCAGTGGGTGTTCCAATGGACCAACTGGTTGCGAAACCCGAAGTGGTCTTCAAAGAATTTTCCAAAGGCCTCAAGATACGGCCCGGGCGCGATGATGTTTTTAGGAAAGTCGGCAGTCTTGCGATTTTCGTTGGCGGTCGGACAGGGGTCCATGTTCCATCGCCAGTCCAAGGTCGGGAGCCAGATCAGGGCCAGGAAGGCGATGATGAGGGTCACGTTGGCCGCGCGGCGGATGGTGTTCGGCGGGTTCATTGGTCAAAAGCGGAAGTAGATGAAGGGGTTGTATGTTCCGCCGGCCAGCCAGGTGGCTGAGATTATTAACAGCGCCAAGGTCACGGCGAGTTGGGCGCCCGCGACAACGCCTTGAGTGGTCAGGCCCCAGGCTCCGGACCATTTTTCAAGTTTCCGGGCGGCCCATGCCTTTGCGCATGTCCAAGCTGGAGTTGCCAGAAGGAGGCCGGCGATAAGCGCGTAGAAACTCTGATGGTTGATGGTATTGGATACTGGTTCGGTGACCATTTGGCCGAAATGTATCCCAGCCATGCTGCGCAGGTAGGCCACGGCGTCCACGAAGGTTGGCGCGCGGAAAATGACCCAGCCCACCAGCACGATCAGAAGGGCGTAGAGGTGGCGCAACGGCCGGCCGATGCGCTCGAGCATCCGGCCCGCTGCGCCGTGTTCGAGCACGATGAAGGCCCCGTGGTAGAGGCCCCAGGCCACGAAGGTCCAACTGGCCCCGTGCCAGAGGCCGCAGAGGAAAAAGACGATAATCAGGTTGAATTCGTTGCGCTGTTTGGAGCAGCGGTTGCCGCCGAGCGGTATGTAGAGATAATCGCGGAACCAACTTGAGAGCGAAATGTGCCAGCGCCGCCAAAAGTCCCGGATGGACTGCGCGACATAGGGGAAATTGAAGTTTTCCATGAACTCGAATCCGAACATTTTTCCAAGGCCGATGGCCATGTCGGAGTAGCCGGAGAAATCGAAGTAGATTTGTAACGTGTAGCAGAGGGCGCCCAGCCAGGCCATGCCCATGGGAAGGTCCTGCCCTCCGGCAGACCAACCAAAGATGGTATCCGCCGGCAAGGCCACGGCGTTGGCGATAATCACTTTTTTGGCCAGGCCTTCGGCGAAACGCCTGATGCCTTGGGCGAAGCGTTCGTTGGTTGACAGCCGATGGGCGATTTGCGGAGCGATGGCGTTCCAGCGCAGGATCGGCCCGGCAATGAGTTGAGGGAAGAAGAAGATGTAGAGCGCCACGTCGGCTGGGTTTTTGGCCGAAGCCCATTTTCTACGGTAGATGTCCATGACGTAGGAGATGGCGTGGAAGGTGAAGAAGGAGATGCCGATCGGCAGGCGCACCTTTTGCACCAAAACGGGCTTGGCCCCCACCATCGCCAGGATGGCGTTGAGGTTATGCACGGCAAAATTGGTGTATTTGAAGACTGCCAAAAGCCCGAGGTTAAGGCCGATGGCCACCCCCACGGCCACGCGCCGGCGCCGTTCGTCGGTTTCCCGCTCGACCCAGCGCCCCAGGAAATAGTTAATGGCGGTGGATACCAGCATCAATGCGACAAACCCAAATTCGCCCCAGGCGTAAAAGAGGATGCTAAAGGCCAGCAGCCAAAGGTTGCGCAGGCGCAGGGTGGGCAGGAGGCAACCTGCCAGCACGACGGGCAGGAAGAAGAAAAGGAAGATGGGGGAGCTAAAGACCATGACGGGGTTGTCTAACTGAGGACCATGTGCTCGAAAACAACGTGGCGCGCGGCCATATCTGCCCTGTTATCGGCAGCAGGGCCATAAAACTTAAGCGTAACTCCTATTCAAACCGGCAGTTTAGCATCAAGAGGGCGATTGTCGAACAAGTTGCGCGATAATTTGAGGAAGCTTTGAGGTTGTTTCCGCCATTCGATGGGCATTAGCCTTGTCTGCCGCGATGAAATTGGATCGTTCTCGATATGCTTTAGCCTTGCCGCTTTTCGCGGCCCTCCTGGCCGTGGCGGCGCTGGTTTTCTGGTGGACGCACCAGCGGCAAGAGGCCCTCTCCGAGCGCGTTCCCGGGGCGGATCAACCGCCCGGGGCCGAGGGCGCGGCGGCGGTTAACCCCGTCCTGGCCGGCAAACTTATCCAAGGCCAGGCTCAACCGGCGAATCTTCCCGGCCTTTGGCCGCAGTTCCGGGGGCCGAATCGTGATGGCGTCAGCGCGGATGCCACGCCGCCAGCCCACACTTGGGAAGCGGCGGGGCCGCGCGCGCTGTGGGGGGTGGATTGCGGCGAGGGTTACGCGGGCGCGGCCGTGCGCGCTGGGCGCGTCTATCTCATGGATTACGACTACGACAAAAAACAGAATGCCCTGCGCTGTCTCTCGCTGGGCGACGGCGGCGAAATCTGGCGTTTCGCCTATCCGCTTCCAGTCAAGCGCAATCATGGGATGACGCGCACGGTGCCGGCGGTCTCGGACAAGTATGTCGTGGCGATGGACCCCAAATGCCACGTCCTTTGTCTTGACGCTGCCACGGGTGAGTTGCGCTGGGGCATGAACCTGGTCCTGGAATTTGGGTCCACCATTCCGCCCTGGTACGCGGGCCAATGTCCGCTCATGGACGGGCCAACGGTCGTGCTGGCGCCCGGGGGCCGCGATGCGCTGCTGGCAGGCGTGGCCATTGATACCGGCAAAATCCTCTGGCGCGCACCCAATCCGCATTCCTGGAAAATGACCCACTCGTCGGTGATGCCGATGGAGTTCGCGGGGCGGCGGTTTTATGTTTATTGCGGCAGCGGCGGCGTGGCCGGGGTCTCGGCCAAGGACGGAGCGTTGCTCTGGGAAACGACCGCGTGGAAAATCAGCATTGCCACCGTCCCTTCGCCGGTGATTTTGGAGGATGGGAAAATTCTTCTTTCCGGCGGTTACAACGCGGGGAGTTTGCTCCTGCAACTGCGGGAGAAGGGCGGCCAGCTTGTGCCGGAAACGGTCTGGAAGCTCGCGCCGGAGGTTTTTGGCGCGACGCAACACACGCCGATTTTTCACGACGGCCATATCTTTGGCACGCGGCCCAACGGGCAATTCGTCTGCCTGGGCCTGGACGGCAAAATAGTCTGGGCCAGCCCGATGGCTGATCCCTACGGGCTGGGTGGTTTTCTGCTGGCGGACGGTGTATTCTTTGTCATGAACGATTCCGGCAAACTCAGCATGGTCGAGGATTCTCCGGCGCGCTTCAACCTGCTGGCGCAGGCGCAAGTGCTGCAAGGCCACGAGTCGTGGGGGCCGATGGCGCTGGCCGGCGGACGTTTGCTGGCGCGCGATTTCACGCGGATGGTGTGTCTGGATGTTTCCAAAAAGTGAAATCCAACCGATCCTTCGCATCGTTGATTTATGCGCTGCTGTGTGTGGTTGTGATTGGATTTTTGACGCGGGTTTGGTGGCGGCCAGATCATGGCAGCCGGAAAGCGCCGGTCGTCGTGGCGGCGGTGCCAACGAATACACAACTCCGCCTGTCGATTCCCAAGGCAACCTCGTCCACCACGCGGCCAGCCGCGACCATTCTGGAGGCCCAGATCGCCCTCGCGCGGCAAGGCATTTCGCCGGGGTCAATCGACGGCGTGGCCGGCTCGCAGACCCGCACGGCTTTAAGCGCCTTTCAAAGAAAGCGGGGACTCATGCCAAGCGGTTTGCTTGACGCTGAGACCAGGCGGCTTCTGCTCATCGAACCGCCGGTCACGACGGAATACACGGTGACCGGCGAGGATTTGCGGCGCCTGACGCCGTTGGCCACAACCTGGCTCGGCAAATCCGGGCAGAGCCGCCTGGACTTCGAGAATATTTTGGAATTGCTCGGGGAAAAGGCCTTTGCGAGTCCGCATTTGATTAAAGCGCTCAATCCGAACGTAAATTGGGAGCAGGTGGCCGAGGGCACGCCCGTGACGATACCGCGGGTCGAGTATCCTCCCGTTGCCGGCAAGGCGGGTTTTATAACGATTTCATTGACACAATGCGCGCTGGAAGCGTTCGATTCGGGGAGCAATCTTCTGGCGCATTTTCCGTGCAGCATCGGACGCCTGGCGGTGAAGCGGCCGGCGGGGGAATTGCACGTCATCACCATCGCCATGGATCCGAATTACACTTTTGACCCGGCGGTCTTTCCCGAATCGCCGGAAGCGCAGGCGGTGGGGCGAAAGCTGGTCCTTCCGCCCGGCCCCAACAATCCGGTGGGTGTGGTGTGGATTGGGCTGGACCGGCCCGGTTACGGCATTCACGGCACGCCCGCGCCGGAGCAGGTTGGACGGACGGAATCGCACGGCTGCTTTCGCCTGGCCAACTGGAACGCGCGTTACCTGGCCGACTTGGTGTGGGTGGGAATGCCGGTGATGGTGGAATCCTTATGACCTCAACTTTCATCCTGGTCTGCGGCGTTTTGATCGCGGCGAAATGGGGCGCGCAAATGGCGCTCGAATGGCTTAACCAACGCCATGTCCTGGCCCATGCTGGCGCGGTTCCCGCCGCGTTCGCGGACACGGTCACGCCGGAAACTTACGCCAAGGCGGCCGCTTATACGCTGGCAAAAAGCCGTTTTGAAATGATCGAGTTGACATGGAGCGCGTTGGTTCTGGCGGCGCTCCTTTGCAGTGGCGTGTTGCCTTGGTTTTACGGCGTTTTTCAACACGCTGCCGGCTCCTCTGTCTGGGCCGGCGCGGGTTTTCTCGCGGCGGTGGGAGTGGGGTTGTCGGCCACGGATTTGCCGTTTGAATGGCACGCGCAATTTCATCTGGAAGAACGGTTCGGATTCAATACCACCACCGCCGCCACCTGGTGGCTGGACCGGGTGAAGGGATTGCTGCTGGGCCTGGCGCTGGGATACCCGCTGCTGGTGTTGATTTTGAAACTGGCGGGTGGTTTGGGCGCGGTTTGGTGGTTTTGGGCGTGGGTTTGCCTGGCCGTCTTCCAACTCGTCATGATGGTGGTGGCTCCGGTTTTGATCATGCCGCTGTTCAACAAATTCACCCCGCTGCCGGCCGGCGCCCTGCGCGACGCCCTGCTGGCGCTGGGCCAACGCGCCGGCTTTCGCGCCCGCGACATCCAGGTCATGGACGGGAGCAAACGTTCCCGCCATTCCAACGCCTTCTTCACCGGCCTGGGCCGCTTCCGCAAAATAGTTCTTTTTGACACACTCGTGCAGCAGTTGGATCAGGCCGAATTGGAATCGGTGTTGGCGCACGAGATCGGCCACTACAAGAAAGGCCACGTGCCCAAAACCATCATCTTGTCCCTGGGCGGTTCGCTGGCGGCTTTCTATTTCGTCGCGGTGCTGGCGAAGCAGGCATGGTTCCCGCGCGGCTTCGGCTTTGCGCCTGGGGACATCGTTCCCGTCTTGCTGTTGATCACCCTTTTGGCCGGGGTGGTAACTTTCTGGCTTTCTCCTCTCTTCCATCTTTTGTCGCGCCGCTACGAATACGAGGCCGACGCTTACGCCGCCGGGCTGATCCAGCGCCATCAGCCCTTGATCGCCGCTCTGCGCAAACTGAACCAGAAGAACCTGAGCAACCTCACGCCCCACCCCTTCTACAGCGGTTTTTACTATTCCCACCCCACCCTGCTGGAACGCGAAGCGGCGCTAACACATCGCGGGCAGGCGCAATAAAAATTAAAAAGCCCGAAAATGGCAGGGGAATGTTGGGCAAGGGAATAAATTCAAAGAAAAAAATTTAAGGCACTTAACGTGCTTGCTTTCGATCTGTTCCTTTTCCGTATTCCTCTGCCCATCATTCCCCTGCCGTTTGATTCTTCAAAAATGTAAAAGCGCCGATAAAATTAGCGGGCGGGCGAGTTCCTAGTTCCTAAGCATGAGTGAAAACGGTAAGGGCCGCGACGGCGCGGCTTTTCTTAACTGTTTTACCTGCCCTATCCGGCCACAAAGAACGGGCGCGCTTGGGTTTGCCAGGCACGCAAATTGGCGACGGTTTGAGGACAGAAAATCGGGGTGTGAAAGGGCCATGAAATGGCGAGGCAAGGCCATTTAAACGGGCTTTCAGCGGCGGCTTGGTTGTTGGCGGCGCGGATCATTGCGGGTTTTTTTTAATCTTGGAGAGCAGAGCATGAAACAAGTCTATCGTTTGCGAAAACGGCTCTTGCGATTCATGTGGCCAAAGTCCCTTCCATTTCATTTCCTTGTAATCCAGCCAACCGATTTTGGAGTGAGGCAAGGCGTTGATGCTCTCCAGTAGCTCTTTTATCGCCGCAAGACCGTGGTTTAAATGATTGACTTCAAAGAGGACGAAAGCCTTATCAAGATAAGTGGCCACGAAAGCGGAATCTTTGGCGTTAAATCCGTTCTTATCACAGGGCGCGGCCTGACATAAAAGGCCCTTCGCGCGCAATGGCCGGCAAAGGGTTTCGCGCAGCAAAGAAGAAAGCACATCAGCACCGGGGCCAACAAAGACAAGGCCAGGCACGCGAAGCATGATGAAAATACCGAAGCGCGGGGGATTGGAGTCGCCGGCTTGCGCCGGTGGCGGCGGTTCGGTGTGACTGGTAGTTGTAGGCATAGGGCAGGTTTCTAACGGCTATTGTGGACTTGGGATTGAAGCTGTTCAACTTGGCGGCGGAGGCCGTCCAGGTCAACCCTCTGGGCGGCGCTGGTGTGAACGTCTCGGATCAAGCCAAGGACTTCGTTGTGGTAATCGTTGAGCGCATGGGCGTCGCCGTGGCCACTGTGGACGGCAGAGCGAGCGGCAAAGACTTGCTGATGCAGGTTGCCAATGTCTTGAAACGCCTGTGCGCCGCCTTCCCGCGCGTAATGGTCCTGGGCGGCTTGATCGCCAATCTCCGCGTTCTCGGCGGTGGAGCCTCTGCCGGCGGCGACGGTCCGTGTCTCTTCGGCGCTGGCGGTGTGCGCGCGGGTGTTCGCGGCCGCTTGGGTTTGCTCCTGGACGGCGGCGTTGATTTTTCGGTGAAGCTCCAATTCCTTTTCCAACAAATCAATGCGGGCCTGGCCTGAGCGCGCAAGCTCCTGGTCTTTTTGCAGTTGCGCCTCTGCTTGCGCGGTGATTCCTTTTTGCCGTTCCAACGCCTCCTTGTCAAGTTCCGCTTTCTGCTTAAAGCGCTCGTTGCGGTGGTCCTCGGCGGCGATGGCGGCCGTGAGCGCGTTGATTTCATCCTGACGCTGGCCGGCCTCGATTAAGTTACCGCCGCGCACCAATTCCTTTTTTTGCAGCGTCGCCTCGGCAACTCTTTTCTCTGCATCCTCCTTAGTGCCGCTGAAATTGCCTTGCGTCTCGTAATCCGTCCCCTGGTTCATCTGATATTTGATGTGGAGGGTGCGCTTGGCCTGCTGGGCGGCGTTTTCCGCCGATGCCGCGGCTTGGCCAGCGAGCGGTTTCTCGGCGGCTAAGGAATCGTCGCGGGCCTTCTGATCGGCGCCGTTCAGCCGGTCCTTGGCTCGCAGCAGTTCGCTTTGGCGCTCGGTTATCTCTTCGTTTAGTTTTCGCTCGTCACCGTGAGCGCGGGCGATGTCGAGATTAAGATGCTGCTCGGCTTTAAGACCCTCGGCGGTTTCCTTGCTCATAGCGCCTAAAGCAACCTTTTGGTCTAACTCGGCTTCGTAAGCCTTTTCCTTAGCCTCTTGAACTTTAAGCACGCCATCCACCTCTTCGCCATAAAGCTTGAGGCGGTTCTGCATGGCGGTGTCGCCGGCGGCGTAGGCGGCGTTGAGTTTGCCTTGCTCAATGGCGAGTTGGTTGATAGACGCCGAGGCGGCGGTGGTGGAGTCTTGCATCGCCTTGGTGGCCGCGTCCGAGACGGCCACGATTTGGGCGGCCAATGCCTCTTGGGCTTTGGCGGCTTCCTTGATTTTTTTCTTCCACGCGTCAACGGCGGTCAACAAAAGACCAATCGCCGCTAATTGGCCGCCATAGGCAAGCATACCCAGTTCGCCTGCACCCCCAAATTCCGCGCCCACAGCTCGGATCGCGTGCGCTAAATGGTGATGAGACAAGGTGCTGTGTTCGGCGGCCTCGGATGTTTTTTGTCCTGCGGTTTCCGCCGCGTGCGCGGCTTCATTAAGCGAATCCTTGTTTCTCTGAATCGCGGCATCGTAAAGGCTTGTATCCTGCCCGGCTTGCCGGGCTATGTCGCGGGCGCGGGTGAGGATGGCGATGGATTTTTCCAAGGCGGCGGTGTCGGCGGTGGTCTTGATGTCGATTTTAAATTGGGCGTCGCTGGTCATGGGTTTCCTTTGTTATGCGGTTTGCAAAACGGGGGTGATTGATCGGGCCGGGGATTCCAGGGCCGGGGCGGTTGGCGGCGGCGGGGCGGCGGCGCGGCCGCGCTTGACGGCGACTGGACGTGAGCGCGACGGCGCGGGGGCTGCCAGAGCGGGCCTGGCTGGCGCTGGCGCGGCGGGAATGATTTCAGAGGCGGCAAGTTCCACGTCCGCCAAAGTGATGGCCGGATGATTGTCGCGCTGGGCGATGTAGCGGGCGCGGGAACAAACCGCCTCAATGGTTTTAAGGTAGCCTTCGCTTTGCATGGATCGGGCCACGATAAGACGGTGCAATTTTTCCGGGATGTCCGGCCCTTGAATCTTGGTTACGGCCAGCAAATCGGCTTCGCTCAATTCATTGGGCAAGGTGACGTTGGACATGATGCGGCCAAAGAATTGGCCGAAATTGTAGCCGGTCCATCGTTGGAACTTGTCGGCGCTGTGCTTGAACGCTTGGGGCGTTGTCACCAGGGCCACGGGCAATTTTCGGTCAACAACTTGAGTGCGTAACCAGTCCAGCCGGGCGGGCTGGGTGTTGCGGTCAAAGTTGGACGGCAGGAGAAAATGGGCCTCATCAAACACGAGGAAAAGGCCGCCGTGGCGGATGATGAATTGGATTTGATCCTTCAAGTCCGGGCCTTTGGTCCGGGGGCCGAAAGGCAGGCCGATAGCTTCCGCGATGGCCTTGAACATATCGCCACAACTCTTGCCGCTGGGGGTGGACACCAGGCGGCTTTTGCCGGGGTGCATGGCGCACCAGGCTTTGACGGCTTCCGTCTTTCCCGTCCGCGTGTCCCCCTCGATCTTCACCAAGACTTTTTGCTGCCAGGCGTAGTCAAGCCGGTCAAAGACAAGGGACACGACTTCCGTGCGGGCCAGTTGCAATTCGATCCTGGCGGCGTGCATGTCCATCGCTTCAAACAGGACGGCCATCAGGTTTTCGCAATACCACGGCGCGTGAGAAATAATTTGCACGGTGGTTTTCGGATCAGGACGGCCGTAAAAATCCCGCTCCGTGATTCCCTGGCACATATCGCGTAAATGAAAGGCCAGGCCGTCTTTGGCTGCGTCAAGGAAAGCGTCACGGAATTGCGGGCGGGGGACTTTCACCAAGGCGGCTTGAAAGCGTTTTTGCTCCGTGGGGTCGCGAGGGGCCGGATAGCGGCCAAAGCTTTCCAACATATCGACCGATTGCCAGTCGTCATCATGGCGCTGTGTTTGCCACGATTTGAAGGGGATAAGTTCCACTTCAACGCGCCCGGAAACGGTTTTCCAGATTTGCCCGCGCTGCTCAAGAGTGAGCGGGGCGGCTTCATCATGGACAATGGCCGGGCCAAAGTGCGGGGCGAATTCCTGAACCACGTCCAGGGCGAACTTTTCCAGGCCGCCGGGCTGCGTGGAGGCCCACTGCAAAAACCAAAGCAACTCGACAAGGCGCGGCTCTTTGCGGATTTGCTCGGCAAGGGCAGGCTCGGTGAGATTGGCGGCAGCGGCCAATTTTTCGGCGATGGTCAACGGTGAAATGGCGGATCGGGGTAGGGTATTCATACTGTGGCCTTCTGTGAATCGCGGAGAACGGCAGAGAAAACGGACAGCATTTTGGCCAGTTGCGCCGGCGTCATGTCTTTGGGCATCGGACGGCAGCCCAGGGCTTTTTGCGTGAGGGCGTGGCGGCTGATTCCAGGACTGGCTTTTTCGACTTGCGCCCAAAGGGACCAATACTGCCCAACGGTGGGGGCCTGGCTGGGCGCGGTTTTCAGGAAGTAGGTTTTTGCGCCCGAGTCAGCGTCGGCGCTGTCCGGGGCCGGGATTTCCGTCGGCTCGATTTCAGCGGCGGTTTGTTCTTTGCGCCAGGCGTTTTCCATTTCAATGCCGGAAAGAACGCGGCCGGGGTTGCGGATGTTCCCGGAAACAGGAAGCGCCCGGCCGGCCGCCGCGATTTGAATTTTACGCAGCGTGCGCGCGTCGGCGGCTTGCTCGTGTTGGAAGCGGGCTGTTTCCAAGTTGTGAAATTCACCAAGTTCCGCCGTGGCCGGGCTGGCGGCGGTGTCGCGGCTGATGGTAACGATCCTTGGATGCTGGATGCTGCCGTAAATCTCGCGGGCGGCTTTGGTGTGGCCAGCGATTTGCGCGTTCACGGCGTGGAATTGTTCCTTCGTGGCCGATAGCGCGGGCAGGGAAATGGCTTTCACGGTAAAATAATTCTGGCGCTTCAAGTCTGAGACAGTGAGCAGGTCCGGGCATTCCAGGTTGTAGAAAGCCAGAACATCGCGGCCAATGAGCGGGCCGGTTTGATCGTTGCAAAAGAGCCTCTTGTTCTTTCCGATGGTCAAGACGATCCCATACTGATGGACGCGAATTTTTTTGCAGTGGGTCGCCAAGAGATAACGCGATGTTTCCGGAAGTTGGCGCAAGGGCTTCTTGTCAAGCCCGGCCTGCCAGGCTTCCGCTGGGCTTTGGCCTGCCAGCATTTTGCCATTCTGCGGATCGTTGTTGAAGTCGGCAAAGATTTGATTCAGGCGCTCCACCCATTGCTCCATCGAGAGCAGCTTTTCAGCGGGATTCGCCTTGCCACGGCGGGCGCGCGCGAGGAAATCCTGCATCCGTTCCACTTCCTGAGTGCGTTCGTTGAAACCGACAAAACCCGGCTCGTTGCGCTGGCGTTCCTGGAGGATGCGAAACAGTCCTTCAATGGTCTTGGCGCGCGGCGTCGTGGCATGTCGGACCTGTAATCCGTAAGTGGCCAGGCCGGATTCGGTTTCCCGCCACTGGTTGCTTTCCTTGGCGGCGATGTCCGTTACGATGCGAGCTTTCCACACGCCGCGCTCGAAATAAAATCCGCAATGGGGCAGGCCGTGGAGGTCTTGAACCTTCAAAATCAGCTTACGGATATGGCGGGAGTTGTATTTTCCAGCGACAAGGACAAAATCCAGCAGGTAGCCCGTGCGGAGATCGTGCAAGACGAGGCATTCTCCGCGCTCAATGTGGAGTTGCCCGGCTTCGTCGTAAAAATAAAAGTAGTTATTCCAGGTAACGTCATCGCCGCTGAACCAATCGGCGGGGAAAACGGCGGACCAATCACGCGGGATGTAGGGGCCGCGCATTTTGGCAAGCCAGGGGCCACGGTGCAGCGGGCCGCACATTTCAACTCCCGGGGTGATTTCCTCGCGGATCGAGCGGGATAGATAGCTTTTGTTGCGGCGGGCGTCAAAGATGTAATGACTGACAAAGGCTTCCGACAATTGGCCGGCCTGGCGCAACTTGCGATAGGCCAAAGATTCATTTCCGCCGTGCAAAATGGCGGTGTCCCGAATCAGCTTTTCGTCCGCGCTGAAATCCTGCTTGCGGAAATTGCCGGATGCCAGGGGGCGGCGGTCCTTGATGGCGTCCACAATCCCGCCGGCATCTGTCCAGGCGCGCAACTTGAGGTTGAAAGTCTGTGCAAGGGCAGCGCGAGTATTGGCCAGCGCCGGAGCGGCCTTGTAAAGCCAGTCAATGAGGGTCCGCCTGAAGGCAGGCGCGCCGGCCGGCGATTGCAGGCGGTTGGATTCCAGGTGACGAAAGGCGGCGTCAAAGAGAAAATGCCTATCGCGGGCGGTGGGTCTGGCGGGATCGTCCAGGGTGCGGAGCGTGTCACCAAGGGCCGCTTCGTGCAAAGAATGCGTGGCGTAGTCGGAAGTTACCGGGCACGGGGTGGTGGCGGGGGTCTCTTCCAGGTAAAGCTCAAGGCGCGTCCAATCCTCAAGGCTGTTGTCGCGCTGAATGGTCCGGCCGAACAGGGCGCGGAACCATCGCCCGGTAATGGCGTGGCCGAATTGCTTCTGATAGGCGGCAGCGCCGGCGGCTTCGATTTCCGCCTGGCTGCGGGTTTCCAGCTTTTGGGCGCGCAAAAAAGGTTCAAGCACGGCGCGGAGCTTGACGGCGCGGTCCACGGCAGCCGGGCTGGCCTGGGCGATGGGGACGCGGGGCTGCCATGGCGCGGGCGCGGCGGTGAACATTTCGTTGACGGCTTCAAGGCCCTGCCCAAAGCCACGGCGTTTGGCAACGGCGGCCAATTCGGATTGCAGCGCAGCGGGCAGGGCGGCGAAGTGCCAGGCGGCGGCGGGGTTGCCGTTGACAATGGCCTGAGCAGACGGCGCGACGCGGGAAAGAACCCTTTGGATCGACTGGCGCTTGCGGCCAAGAGCATGGCCTATCTGGCTGGCGGTGAACATCATAAGGCACCGCCTTTCGCTACCAGACTGGCGAAAGAGGGCCAATCGTGGTTTTTCGTGATTTCAACCAATCGGCCAATTTGCCGTTGCACAGGGGCGGATTGGCATTGCACAGCGCACGGAACCGGCTTGAGCAATGGTTGCATCATCCAAGAAGCCGAGGCCCTATAAACGATTCTAAGGGGTTTCTGCGAAAATGCAGCTTGATGGCCGTTTGCGCCTGGCTTTAACGGGCTGAATAGTCGCGCCGGGCCGGGATGGCGGGCGGGGATCAAACGCGGGTGGCCGCTGGGCGCGGCGAGGCTTTGGGGGCGGTTGGAGTAAATGAACTCGCGGGATTTCATGTGTTGGAGGGGGGTTAGGGGGTTGTTTTCAATTCTTTTTCCTCCTGATGGTGGTGAGGTGCGATGGTGCCGGGATGAAAAACCGTCCGGCGCGCGGACACGGATAAACCGCGCGCCGGCGGGATTTGAGCTTCCTCCAGAAACCGGATGCCCGGCGGCAACCAGCTTCGCTCAAAATTAAAAAGGGAATTGGACGGCGTCATAAAACCCGCCTTTCCAGGAATTGGGCCGCGCTGGTGTAGGCGACGCGCGGCGATTCATTTTGGGAATGCCGCCCCACTTCGCGGAGTTCCCCGGCGGCAATCAATTTGCCGATGGTGACGCGGGCAAGACAAAATCGCCTGGCGAGGTCCGCGCCAGCGATGGTGACTGATGCCGGCGGGGCGACGCCCATAAGGGGCAACGCGGCAGAAATGATTTCAGCAAGTTGGGGCTTGGGCGCAGGAGCGTGGCCTGATTGATAATCAAGGCAGCCTTTCCAGACACGGATTTCCCGCTTCCCCGCGGCGTGCTCTCCAAGGTTGAACGCCGGCCAGACGGTTTGACTTTCAACCAACTGGATGGCCTCGCGCATGTCCAGGCCGTTCAAGACGGAAAAAAAACGCAACGGCAGCAATTTCCGACGCGGATCAAGACTCAGCGCGGCGCATTGGGCCGGGCCGGGGGCGGGCCGTGAGCTTGCGTGGTTCGTTTGGAAGGCGGCGTTCACGCGTGGGCTTTCCTCTTAAACCAGGTGGCCGTGCCATCGGCGCGGATTTGGAGCGTGATCTCGAAAACAACCTTGGCAGGCGGCTCATGGACCAGATAACGAGCAAGGTTGCGCGGACTCCATCCAGGAGGCGGATTCCCTTGGGGCGGTGTCGTGTATCCGGGAATTCGGGCAGAAACGTTGCCCCGCCGCCATTGCTTTAACTGCCGTGAAAAAACTTTAATAATATCCTGCGCGGCCAATGGACCGCTTTTGGCCAGAGCGTTCAAATACTGAACGGCCGGCGCGGGCAAACGGTTTCGGCGGGCGGGACCGCAAGCCGCAGAAAACCGCTTATCCAAAAGGGCAATGGCACCATGTTTGCGAAATTCGCTTCGCTTACTCCAAAGTGTGGACGGCAGAATGCCAAGGCGGCGGGACCAGACGCGGGCCGTCCGACGCTTTTGCCCGCGTGGGGCGGCGTCCAGAGCAGCAACGGCGGCAAGCCAACTCTGATACGCCCGTCGGATGTGTCGCGGGGCCTTTTCAAGCAGAGAAGTCAACTGCGCGGGAAGCTTTGCGACGGCGGTCTTTTTGGTCTTGTTTTGGTTGCGGGGGTTCATGGGTCAAGAAGAGAAAAGGCCCAGAAACGGCGACCCGCGAAAGCACGCCGCCCTGGGCCACGCCGCCAACGATACCACGCCCGCTACTCCTAACGAGCCTAGATGTTGGCAAAGTGTGTTTGATATGAAAGAGAAAAAGGCGCGCGCGGACGGGTCGCAGGTCCGAACCGGCGCGCCCTGGAACCCCGCAGCCGGGAGAACCGAAACGGAACGCGGCGCGGGGAAATTTTGCAATGTGGAAATTCCGCTCATTGCTGGCTGGATTTGGCGGAATCGGCTGCTGCCTGCACCGGGGAATTCAGGTTGACGTTACCTGCCAAGGCGCGGTTGAAATATTCGAAGATCGTGTCCGGGCCGTATCCTCCCAGGTAATGACGATCCCGGATGATCCTCAAAACCTGCAAAGCCTCGCTGTGCGCCATCAATGGAAGAACAAGATGAGAAGGATAACCATAAGGCGCAAGGTCCGCGAGGATGGCTTCCTTGATGGCGTCTGGCCAATGGCCGACGATGGCGTCCAGGGCGTGATTGATTTCATCCAAATTAACTTGCGGGACCGCAGCGCGGGCGGATTTCGTTTTTTCGAGTTGACCTGCAATAGCAGCGGCACGGCGTTCGCATCCGCTTAATTCACCAGCGGCGGTGTCAGAGTCAACCGCCTCGCGGGTGAGAGTCGCAATGCGCGCATTGATTTCCCGCGCGGCGGCTTCCAATGAGGCGATTTCCTTTTCAGCGGCGGCGCGTGCCTGGGCGTTGTCAGCAGCCGCTTTTTCGTAAGCTGATTTTGAGGCAACAATCTTATCGCGCAGTTCCGGGGGAAGTTCGATTTTTCTCATAAATGGTCAGACTTTGCGTCGCGGCAGCGGTTTGCGAGTCCTGTCGTAGTGCTGCTGGCGTTCAATGACTTCCTCAGCCTGCTGAAAAGTTAAACCTTTCTCGACTTTTGAGCGAATCAGCAATTCGCGGCCTGATGGCATTTTGGCAGCGGCGGCGGCCGGAGGCGTGCCAGGCGAGGTGATGGAGGCGGGCGCGGATGTGGCCGCATGGGTGCCTTCCGTGGTGGGGATTCTAACTTTTGGGTTCATGTTTTATATTTGATAGTCAGTTGGTGAAGGTTTAGGAGGCCGGTCCAAAAGCCACGACATGGCCGCGGGAATCGGTGACACTCAGGAAAGGCTTGGTTGTGGCCAGAGGCATGTCAGCCTCATTCGCCAGCACCGTGGATTCGTTGGCGGTGGCTGTAACAGCATCATCGTTAGGATCGATTTGCGAAGAATTGTTGCCTTTCATGGCGGTGGCAAGCGCAGGGTGTGCCTGCATGACGGCGCGATGTGATTTGATGGGGCCGTCGTCGGGATTTTCGGCCATGTGCTTGCGGAGGGCATCGGCGTAGGTTTGTCGGACGGCGGCTTGACTCATGTCATTTTCCAGACTGGACGGCGGTAGCGTCGCGCCGATTTTCCGGGCGGCAAGGGCGGCGTCGGCCTTCACCTTCAAAACAGGATGGCGGATGGAGACGGCGGACTTTGCGGCAACGTAGCTGATATTGCGATTGTTCGCTTCAAGGTGAACAAGGGACTCGAAAGCCTCCGGGGCCTTCGCTCCATCGGCCCGGTTGCCCATTGCGCGCCAGCAAGCCGTTGTTTCCCCCAGTGTTGGCGAGCCGCACAACCCAAGGGTATCAATGACTTGATCGGGCTGAACGATGGATTGCCGAGCGGCCTGGCTGATGATGGGGGGCTGCTCAGTGGGCGGGGAAAGGTTTTTGTCAATGGCCGCAAAGAGCGCCGGATTCTGCGCACGACAAAGGCGGTTTGCCCGGATGAAGTCGCCATTGCAGGACGGGAAAAGCTGCTCAGTGGCGGCTTGAGCCAGGTCTTGAAGCTGGCGTTTGTCCAGGCCGGAAAGGCCGGAGGGGATCGTGATCATAATTTTTGTCGTTGCGGTTGTGAGTTTTCGGCGGATTGACTCTGGCGAAGGGCTTGGAGGGCTGCATCGGCAGCGGAAAGACGGGCGGAAAATCTCTGGGCTTTGCGGACACGCCAGAGGTGCGAGACGCTGACTTTTAGCAACTGAGCGTCAATAGCCAGGGACTCCGCTTGGGGAGGTCTGCCGCGCCGTCGTTTCCCGTTTTTTACGAGTGCAATTGCCATCGTGGTGCATAGACTACCATGCACTTCATGGACTCGTCAACTTCTTTTTTTGCCAGCAAACGAAAAAGTTTGCCTCCGGGTCGAAAACCCCACATATTGGGGTCAATGCCGAGAAAAAATCCATTACCGAAACGGGAGATTGAAATATGCAAGAGACTCAGGGAATATCGGGAGAGTTCCACTTTTTCACAGGAACGCTTTGCCCGCGCCACCGGCGTGGAGATGTCCCTTCTCTCCACTTATGAGAATTGCCGCGCCCCGGTGCGTTACGATGTGGCGCGACAAATTGCGGTGGTTTTTGGAATGAGTGAACCATGGCTTGCAGAGGGAATAGGAGCGATGTTCACAATGAGGGAATTTGCGCCCGAGAGGCCGTCCAGCATCCCGCCACATATGGCATTTAGTAAGGCATACGACACTTATTTGAAGGCTTTTGCTGTCAAGGAAAGTGCATTCTTAAAATCTGTCGATGCACTCTATAGCGGAAAGGGCGGTCCGGCGACAATGGGGATTTATGATCGGCTCCGCAGAACATTTGTCGCTCAGGTTGCTGATGAATTGAGGGAGGCGCCGGTCATCGCGTTGCGGGATTACTACCAGGGCTGGAAGGTCCTTGTCGAGAGCGTGCAGCGCAAACACCGCAAGAAGCCCGATCCAGCGCGGCAATAAATCTTTTTCCTGTGCGAGCAAAATAATGCTTGCAGGGTTCACGGGGTGCATGATACCTTGTGAACCGTAATGAGCGCCATACGGCAATTAAGTTTCGAAACACACACACCACGCGCGGCGCAGTGCGGCCCCGCTTCGTCTGTTGGAATGGGTCACGGCAGAGGAAGCGCAACAAAATCCCCTGGCAGCGTTACAACCGCCGCCAAGGGCAAGACCCGTTCAACGGAATCCAACAAATATGAAAAACGCGGAACAAGTCAGCGGGAAAAGTAGCAAACCGGATGGTGGAAAACAAGTCACATTGTCCTTGGAGCAACTTGAGGTCATCCTCTCTGAGCAGGTATTGAGCCTGGAAAAAGCATATAAGGACATGTGGGAAGCCCGGGAAGACCGAGGCGAGATAAGCGAAATTAACATGGCGCATTACAGGGTTGAAGAGGAAAAGCAGAAAGCCTTTTTGCTTGTCAAACTTTCCGACCAGCGGATCAAACTTGAGGGGCACAGAATGGCCGGGGCCGCTGCCAAGTAAACTTCACCATTAAAAAGCCGTGGCGATGGTAACGCATTGCCACGGCGCAAGACCCGTCCAACTCAATTCAACTATGAAAAAAGAAAAACGAGTCCGCGCCCAAAGTAGCGCGGCAAACGTCAAAGCTCAAACACAAACCAAGTCGCGGCTTGTCCGATTCCGGCTGCCGGCGTCCATTTTCCCATTGATCGACATGGCGGCAGAGCATCGGGGTGAAAGCCGGGATGAATTCATTATTGACGCTGTCCGCGCGAAGATTGAAGCCGTGCAGGATGACGCCGCTCTTTCCAAGCGTCCGTCGAAATTCGGGGGTGCGCGATGAAGCAGGAGAATCAGACCAAAGAGGCGCAGCCCGACATACCGATCGCCGGCCATTCCGAGAAGTCAGATCAATGGTTCAAGATTGGGCTTTCGAGTCTGGAGGTTCAAGCTTTGAAGATGGCTCAGGAAAGAGTTTGGGGACCGCCTAGAACGCCCGGCGGCCCGTGTGCGGATGTCAAGGCTGCTACGGACATGACGGCGGCTACGATGCGGATTTTGATTGTAGGAGCGCTGGCGCATTTTGACGCTTTGCTGCCGCATCTAATGAATGACGCGGATTACATGAGGCGGGAAGGTTTTACTTCAATTAGCGCCTATCTGGACGGGATCATCAAGAGACGGGGCTTAGATGAAATGAGCGCATCAGTTTGACGGCGGGATAAGCACTAAGAAGCCCGTGGTTTGTCGCCACGGGCTTTTGTTTGGCAACGGGGCGCTACGGATTAACGGGCGGGCTGGTGTGGTTGGTGTGAACTGGATCGGACGGCGCGGGCCGTGAACGCGGCGGGAACGGGCGTTGCAACGCCGTTTCATGGCCCTGGAATTGGCCATTTCCGCCAAGCGAATCGACGCCAAAAAGCGGGTTTTGGCGTGCCTGGCAACCCGGTTTAAAGCCAAAAATGGCGTTGCACGTTGCACCCCCTGTCGAGGCTTTGATAATCTTAGCAGCCTCGGAGTTCCTAGAGGGAAAAGAGCGCAAACCAGCTTTTTGAGGGCATAATATTAGCAGCTGTTGGGAGTGGGGGTGCAACGCGCCTTCTTCCATGCGTAAGTCCTTGATAACAGGGTTCTTTTGGGTTCTCTTGGCTTAAATCGCCCTTGCTAAACTTATCCGCCAAGACTCAAAAAGTTGTTTTTCCCGCTTGACAACTTTTGCCAACTGTCATACTGTTGCGTAACAGTTGGACAGATTATGATGTTTCAAGTTGATTTTCAGGCGGGCAAGCCGGTGTATTTGCAACTGGCCGATCAAATCCGCTACGCGGCGGCTTCCGGGCGTCTGCGGCCCGGCGATCCCCTGCCCTCGCTGCGGCCGCTGGCGGAGGAGTTGCGCATCAATCGCAACACCATCGCCAAAGCTTACGCGGAGTTGGAGGCCCAGGGATTGATCGAAACGCTGCCGGGCAAGGGCTGTTTTCTCAAGGACAACCACGCCGCCCTGACCCAGCAGACGCGCCAACGGCTCCTGCTGACCGAGATCGACGAAGCGGTCGTCATGGCGCATCACCTGCGCGTGGATCGGGAGAAGTTCCTGGCCCTGGTGCGGGAGCGGCTCGATTACTTCCAGAACAAAGCCTCCGCGGACAAGGACGGCAAATAATAAAACCCAAACGAAATGAACATGGAAACGCCTATCATTGAAATCAAAAACCTGAGCCGACGCTACGGCCATCTCGAGGCCGTCAACGGCCTGAACATCACCGTGCAACCGGGGCGCTGTTACGGATTTTTCGGCCGCAACGGCGCGGGAAAAACAACGACCATCAAGTGCCTGCTCAATTTGTTGCAACCGACGGCAGGCACGGCGCGGGTGTTCGGACTGGACCCGCGACGGCAGGAAGTGGCGGTGAAATCGCGCCTTTCCTACGTGCCCGACAGCGTGGCGTTTTATCCGTGGATGACGGTGGACGAGACGCTGCGGTTCATCGCCTCGTTCCGGCCGCACTGGAATCGGGAGATGGAGGCGGACTTGCTCAAGCGGTTCCAACTCGACCGCCACCAGAAGACGAGCCATCTCTCCAAGGGGCAGAAGACGCAACTGGCGCTGGTGGGCGCGGTCTGTCCCGAGCCGGAGTTGCTGGTGTTGGATGAACCGACCTCGGGTCTGGACCCGATCGTGCGCCGGGAATTCATCCAGACCGTCATCGGCGCGTATCACGCCGGCGACCCCGAACACCGGACGGTATTTGTCTCGACTCACCTGATCAGCGAATTTGAGGGGTTGATTGACGAATTCACCATCATCGAGCAAGGGCGCGAACTGCTGACCATGCCGGCGGACGCGGCGCGGGACCGATTCCAAAAAATCCGCGTCAGCTTTCTGCAACCGCCCGTCGGCCTTAACCTGGCCGGCGCGCTCCACGTCCGGCAATCCGGTCTGGACATGGAGATTCTGGCGGACGGCAATCGCGAGCATCTCCTGGAAAAGCTGCGCGCCTGTCACCCCGAGGAATTGCGTTGCGACTCGCTCACCCTGGAAGAAATATTCGTGGCCGCGGGAACGCTGGCCGCTGTCAAACCATGAGAACGCTAATCGACAAAGAAATCCGGCTGCTGTTTCCGGCGTTTCTAGGGGCGCTGGCGCTGGCCGTTGTGCCGGTTTGGGTTTTGCCCGCTCGCGGCTTGCCCGATGCCTTCTTTTTGTTTGGCATCTTGATACTGGCTCTCTCCACTTATGGACGTGAGGTCGGCCTCAGGACGCTTTCTTTCGTTCTGGCACAACCATCGGAGCGCGTCCGCATCTGGTGGATCAAAGTCGCGGTGCTGGCTCTCTTTGTGGCCCTGGCCTTCGAAGCCTGGTGGCTCTCGTGCAGCTTTTGCTCCATCCACGTGCCCGCGTGCTGGGTGCCACCGAAGGATATGGCTAACGCCGGAGTGTTTGTCGCCGTGTTTGCGGCGGGGGGCTTGTGGATGACGCTGTTGTTCCGGCAGGTGGCGGCGGCGTTTTGGCTGACCTTCCTGATTCCGATGGCAATGATGACGATTTCAAACGCCCTCGGCGCGGCTGAGTGGATGGGCTTTACGGCGCTGGGCTTATATTCGGTGGCCGCATTTTTCCTGGCGAGATGGCAATTCCTCCACCTGCAAGACACGGCGTGGACCGGCGGCGTAATTGCTTTTGGCGGCAGACGGGCATTGGCGGAGCGATCCTCCATGCGGGAGCGCAGGCCGTGGGCCGCGCTGTTTTGGAAGGAAGTGCAATTGCAGCAGGTCACTCTGCTGGGAATGGGCTGCCTGCTCGTATTGAGCGTGGGAGCCGTCGCGCTAAAAACAGCAGCCGAGCACGTCTTTGGGAACACGGCGGACATAACGCTGGCGGTGATCTTCTTTCTCTGGTGTTTTGCGCCCGTGCTCGCTGGAAGCCAAAGCGTGGCCGAAGAACGCAAGTTGGGCACCATGGAAGCCCATCTATGCCTGCCCCTCTCGCACCGCGTCCAATGGCTTATGAAGCTGATGGTGGTGCTGGTCATAGGCGGTTTGCCGGCAGGGGTGGCGTTTTTTTACGGACTGATACACGGGACCGGCGGAGGCGGCTTCGACCTTGCAGACTCGGTTGGATTCGTTGCCGCTTTCCTGGGCCTCGCCCTAGCGGGCTTTTATGGCTCGACACTAACGAGCGGCGTCCTGCCGGCTATAGCAGCAGCGGTAGTTACGCTTCTGGCTTTTTGCGCGAGCCTGGTCCTCGCCCCTCTGCCGGCGCAAGTCTTTGGCTTCCAGTTATGGCAAGGACTTCTGCTGCCATGTATTGGGTGTCCGGTCCTGGTGGTGACATTGCTCTGGCTGACTTATCGTAATTTCAGGAAGGTGTCCGAAACCTCGAGTTTGTGGCAACATAATGCTCTTTCGCTGGCAGGGATGCTGGCGTTGATCTTCGGTTTGACAACGGCCATTTATCATCGCGCCTGGGAATGGCTCACGCCGCTGGAACCGCCACATGGGGCGGCGCGATTGTCCCTGGAAAAGCCGCCCGTGCTCCGCGGCTTTAACTGGAGGCCGACGGTCTTGCTCCCAGACGGAAGACTTTGGTTCGATTTCCCGGAAAACGTTCCGACATGGAAGTTCCACGGCCTATGGTGGGGCGATAGATGGAAGAGCCAGGGCTGCGATCAATTCGCACCCGACTCGAATTGGGTGGACTCCGCGGCCACGGGCCGCGAGACCGTGGGGATTCGCTCTGACGGAACGCTCTGGATTGCCGATAAGCCACGGGGAAAATCCGCCAGCTTTATTCAGTTTGGACATGACACCAATTGGCAAAACGTTGTTGGGCATCGTGACTTGGGGATCATTCTGTTGAAACGCGATGGCACGTTGTGGAACTGGATAAGCGATTCACCCAAGGGGAAACAAGAACGGCGGAGCCTGCGGGAATTTCAACCGCGCCAGCTTGGGCAGGACTCTGACTGGGCCAGATTGCTGTGGTCGCCCTGGACTTATGCGTTTGCGTGGAAGGCGGACGGCAGGGCGTCGGTCTTGCACCCGCCTTTCTCGAGGGGCATGTCAGGATCCAGATTCCCCGAGCAAGAGCTTGTGCCGGGCGTCGTCATCGAGCGGCTGGCCAGCTTGGATAATGTCCGTTTGCGCAACGTGACACGGAATCTCAACTTTGTTGTTTTGGCAGGTGTGCGCGATGATGGGACTTTGTGGTTCTGGGATTGCCAGAAAACCTTGGACCCGAATTTGAAAGCGAAGTCAAGAAACGCCGCTCCCCCCAGCGATGAAGCGCGCGGGCAGATCGGAAAGGACTCCGACTGGGCGGAGGTTGCCAGCACGTTTCATGCGCTGGTGGCGCGTAAAACAGACGGCTCATTGTGGAAATGGGATTGGGAGAGCAAGCCGGACGACGGCGCGGTCTTGTCAGCCCTTCAGAAACCGCCGGTCCGATTAGGGACGCACAGCGATTGGGTTGCGTTAAGCACTATCGGCGGGCAATTTTTGACCCTGGCGGCGGATGGAACCCTATGGAGTTGGCCTTACCCGGAACCAGAAGGCATTCGTTTTGAAAAGAATGACCGCCAGGATTCAGGTTTGTATCTCGCCGCTTCGAGAAAGCCGGACAAAATCGAAAACATCTTCGGCGCTCGAGAATGAGTTCTTACGTCAATATGAATTTTCTATGAGGTGGGGCGGCGAGGCAGCGCGGCCCCAGCCAACCGGGAACGCCGGAGAAGGTGTATCACGGGCACGGACATGAACAACAGAGCGCCGCAAAACGGCGGCCAATGGAAAGTCTTGGGCAAGACGTTGCGGATTGCATCCAATCCCTGATGAGAGGCAGCCAGGGTGTCCGCCATGAATACCTGAAGCGCGAGCAGGACGCCGACGGCGCCTATGGCCAACGCGGCCATTCTCGGCAGAAGGGACGACCGGGTGTGTTCAAATTGGCTGGCGAGCGTGCCCCAAAGAATCAGCAGCAGCGAAATCAAGATCGGCGCGAGCACCGGCCCCCACCAGGGCAATGGAATCAGAAATAAAATGTCCCAATCCATCACCGAATGCGGCCATCCGCACATGATCTTGAGAAAAACATAGTAAAAAATGTCCCACACTCCGAAGGCGATGGCGGCATAACCCAGGCGGCCCCGCCACGTTCGGCCCGCGAGAATGCCGACGGTCAAGAGCATCACTAAAGTGGCGGCTTCACGAATCGTTTCGACCTGGGCCACCCGGCCGACCAAGGGAAAGGGGTTGGGCTGATAGGGTTCGATGCGATCCACCATGGTCCGCAGGTAGAGCACGACCGCCGATTCGACCCAGGCCATGGCCGAGGCATAAACAAACACAACCAACCAGCGCTTCCGATCGTTCATAAATTCAACACGAACATTAACAGACTCCCGGCATTTCTGCGGGAACAAACTTCATTTATTTGCTTCTTAATCAACCATTGGTTTGATAAGGTTACTTCATTGACACAACCGTGGAATCTTCGCTCATGATGCCGGAGGGCAGGCCAAGTCCGTCTGCATGGTTCGCCGGGATGATGGACCATTGTTATGATTTTGCCGAGGCGGCCAGGGCGCAGGGACGGCCCATCGTGGGCATCATGTGCGAATTCACGCCGCGCGAAATCATCCTGGCCGCCGGCGCGGCGCCGGTCTGCCTGTGCGGTGGTTCCGCCGCGACCATTCCCCCGGCGGAACAATTCCTGCCGTCCAATCTGTGCCCGTTGATCAAGTCCACCTTCGGTTATCACGTCACCGGGAAAAATCCGTTTCTGCAATGGGCGGATCTGGTCGTCGCCGAAACGGCCTGCGATGGAAAAAAGAAAATGTTCGAGCTGCTGGGCGCGACCAAACCGATGTATGTCCTCGAACTGCCGCAAAAAGCGGAGGATGCCGACGCGCTGGAACATTGGACGCAAGAGGTGCGCAAATTCAAGGAGTTCATGGAACAACGCTTTCAGACGCGCATCACGGACGAGAAACTGCGCGACGCCGCCCTATTGATGAACCGAGAACGCGGGTTACGCCGGCAGTTGGCCGATTTGATGACCCGCGACCATCCGCCGCTCACGGGACGGCAGTTGATCGACTTCAAGAGCATCATTTCGGGCATCGAAGCGGATCTTTGCCAATATGAACGCGCCCTCAAGCTGTTCGACGGCAACAACGGCTCGGCATCATCAGGCAAAGCGAAAATCCGCGTTCTGCTCACGGGCGTGCCGATGGTGCAGGGCGCGGAGCGCGTCCTGGAACTGATCGAAGACGCCGGCGCAGTCGTGGTGGCCATGGAAAATTGCACCGGCCTCAAACCAATTCTTGACGACGTGGACTTGAACGCGCCGGACCCCCTGGCCGCCATCGCCCGCAAGTATTACCACCTGCCCTGTTCGGTGATGACGCCGAACACCCGGCGTCTCGACACGCTTCGCTCGCTGGCGGCGAAATTTCGTCCTCACTGCGTCATCGAGTTGGTCTGGCAGGCGTGCCTGACTTACGACATCGAATCGGTTCACGTTCGCAAATTGGCGGAGGAAGAACTGCATCTTCCCTGCCTGAAAATCACGACGGATTATTCACCATCGGACTCGACTAGAATTTCGGCGCGCGTCGAGGCGCTGATTGAAACCATTCGCACCAAACAAACAATATGAAATCAGCACCGCACATTCATCTCTCGGATGTCCAAGCCGTTTATGCCGGGCCGGAAGGCCGGCTCTGGGAACTGCTCATGGGCGAACAAATACACATCGGCGGTTTCCAATCCTCGATGGACCTCGCGCAACGCGCCGGCGTCACCGCCGGCTGGGAGGGCGTGGACCTCTGCTGCTGCACTGGCGCGGGCATGAGGTTTTTGACACGCGTTCTCAAGGTGGAGCGCATGACGGGGGTGGACGCCACGCCCGCCATGCTGGAACTGGGCCGGCGCCGCTGCGCCGAGGAGGGCCTGGCGGAAAAAATCTCCTTCGTCGAGGGCAACGCCTGCGCGACCGGCCTGCCGTCCGGCCGTTTCGATTTCGTGTGGGGCGAAGACGCCTGGTGCTACGTCGAGGAGAAGGGGAAATTGATCGCGGAGGCGGCCCGATTGATTGAACCGCAGGGCGAGATTATTTTCACCGATTGGATGGAAGGCCCGGCCGGACTGACCGACGGCGAAGCCAGCCGTCTTCTCGCTTTCATGAAATTTCCGAACGTGCTCACCCTGGGCGAATACGTATTGCTGCTGCAAGCCAACAAGTGCTCCGTGCGGGTGGCGCACGACACGGGCCGTTTTGCCGCCTTCATGTCGCTTTACCTCGACATGATCGAAAAACAACTGACCTTCGACGCGTTGAAAATCATCGGCTTCGATCTGGCGCTCGCACAAAGTCTGGTCTGTGAAATGCGTTTTGTTCAGTGGCTGGCCAAGGCCGGAAAAATCATGCAGGGACTCATCGTGGCGGAGAAATTATAGATACTCTTAATCTTAATCCTAATCTTAATCCTAATCCTAATCGCTCACACCGGAGGAGATTAGGATTAAGATTAGGATTAAGATTAGGATTAAGAGTAAGAGTGAACCCCCTAATGGACATTTTTCTCACCAGCCCTTGGATTCCCGCTGAATGGATCCGGGCGCACGGATTGCAGCCGCGCGGCATTTGGGCGACGGGAAATTTTCTGCGCGGGGACTGGCCGCTTGCCGCCGGTGTCTGCGCGTTGGCGGAGGCGGCGGTCCGGTTTGCCGAGGCGCGGACGGATTCCACGGTGATTTTTTCGACGGGCTGCGATCAAATGCGGCGCGGTTTTGACACGGCGCTTTTTCGCGGAAAACGCGGCGCATTTTTGTTCAATCTGCCCGCCACCTGCCAGACGCCAACGGCCGGCCACATGTTCCGCGCCGAACTGGAGCGGCTGGGACAATTCCTCTTGGCCATCGGCGGGCGCGCTCCATCGCCGGAAATGTTGCGGCAGGAGATGGTGCAATCGAGCCGCGCGCGAAAAGGTTTGCTCGAAGCCGCCGCCGGCAGTTCTGCGCGCGGGTTTGCCGAAGCCGTGGCAAGATTTCACTGGGACGGCGCTTATTCGCCGCTACCGCCGGCCGCGCCGGGAAAGCACATTCCCATCGCTCTTGTCGGTGGGCCGTTTCTCGGCGCGCACTGGAAATGGCTGGAGGAATTGGAATCCGCCGGCGCGCGCGTCGCGCTCAACGCGACCGAAATGGGCGAACGCAGCCTGTCGCCGGCCTTTGAATTTGCGGCTGGCGCAAACGATCCGTTCGACGCGCTCGTCCGCGGTTACTGCGACAACATCACGGATGTGTTCCAGCGGCCGAACACGCGGCTCTATTCCTGGCTCAAGCCGCGGCTGGCGTCCCGCCACGCGCGCGGCATCGTGCTCTGGCATTTCACCGGCTGCGATCTTTGGCGGGCCGAAGCGCAAACCTTGCGGGAAACTTTTGGACTGCCGGTGTTGCTGCTCGAGGCCGCCGTGGAACCGGGCGCGGCGCCACGCGAACTCAACCGACTTCAGGCTTTTGTGGAAACGCTCGCATGAACGCTTCGCCGCGCAGGTTGAATCTGGAACAATGGGACGAACGCTACGAACAACTGCGACGGGACGGACTGCGCGAAGCGGCTTATGGCGGGCCGTTGCGGCGTCATGTCGTCCGCGAAAAGGATTTCCGGCTGCAACAATTGCAATTCGACGACTCGCCCGCGGCGTTGCGACTTTGGAATTTTCTGTTGACGGAAAACGAGCGGCTGCACCAGGCTCGCGCCCTTGGCCACAAAATCGTCGGCACCATGAAAGACCTCGGCACCGTGCCGGTCATGGCCTACGCGTTGCCCGGCGTGCGGGCTTTTTATCCCGACGGCGCGTGGTGGACGCCCTGCCTCATGGAAGGCAGCGACAAGCTGCTGCAAGAGGCGGAAGAGATGGGCCTGGACGCCTCGTTTTGTCCCGTGCGCGCCATGCTGCCGGCCTTCGAGAATGGCCGGCATTTCCCGCGGCCGGATTTGCTGGTGTGCAGCACCGGCGCGATCTGCGATGATTTTTCCGCCATCGCGCAGCGGTTGGAACATTTGGGCCATGCCATTCTGTGGTGGGAAATGCCGCGCCGCCGCCAGCCGTCCCTGGGCGAAACAGCCTGCGCGCTGCCGGGCCATCTCGCCGCGCCGCAAACGCAGGTGGATTGCGCGCGGACAGAATTGCAGCGCGTTGGCCAGGCGCTGGGCGAGTTGGCCGGAACAACATTGGACAACGAATCTTTGGCCGCCGGAATTGGCGCGGCCAATCAAGTGCGCCGGTTGCTAAACTCGTTGCGCCGGGCTGTTTATTCCGCGCCCGCCGCGCCGCTGCCCGCCCTGGAGATGCTGGTGGCGGAAATGCTCGCCATTCATTTCTGCTCTGACCGCGAAGAAACTATTCTCGTGCTGGAGGGCTTGCTGGCCGAGGTTCACTCACGCCTCCGGCAAAAGCAATTTGTCATCGGCCCCGAAGCGGTGCGGATCTTCTGGGTCAATCCAGTCGCGGACCTCCGCGCCATGAACTTATTGGAAGAACTGGGCGGGCGCATCAGCGGTTCGGATTACATGTTCACCCACGCGCTGGATTTAATCCCCGAAGATCTGCCGCCGCTGGAGGCGCTGGCCCGGACCGCCCTGGCCGATCCAATGGCAGGGCCGGCGCAGGATCGGGCCGCGCGCATTGTCCGCGAGTGCCAGGCCAGCCGCGCCGAGGCCGTGGTGCTGTCGCGCATTCCGGGCGCCAGCCACTGCGCGCGCGAGGGGGAAATCATCCTCGAAATCGCGCGGCGGGAAATCGGCATTCCGGCAATCGAACTTGAAATCCCGCCCGTTTGTGATGCCATGAAGCCGACTCTCGGCTCGCGCTTGCAAGCGCTGGTTGAAACCGCGCGCGCCAGAAGGAAAATAAATGAATAATTCATTCGCCCTGGCCCTCGCATCGGCCCTGATCGCCGCTGCTCCGTCCCTCCGCGCCGCCGCGCCGGAAGCGCGCGACCAAGTCGATGGCAAATTGATTCAATTCAACGATAACGGCTCCTGGTGTTGGTATCAGGATGAACGGGCCTTGGTCGATAAAGCGCGCGGCAAGTTGATCATCGGCTCCGTGGCCAGCGGGGCCGGCGCCGGCGGCGCCGCCCGCGACGGCAACGTCGAAGCCGTCATCTACGACCTGCATTCCGGTTCGCAGCAACGCTCCGTCCTGACCAGCGGGGTCGCCCATAACTTCGGCTGCGACGACCACGACGCCCCGGCTTTTCTGCTGCGGCCCGACGGAAAATATCTGGCCATTTACACCGGCCACAACAAGGACCGTTTCAGCTATTACCGAATTTATTCCGGCGACGCATGGGGACCTGAGAGCGCCTTCAACTGGGACGACCGGCCCGGCGGCGCCAATTTTCCCACCACGTATTCCAATCCCCATTACCTGCCCGCGGAAGGCCGCCTTTACAACTTCGCCCGCGGCACAGGCCACGGCAGCCAGAACATCATGCTCTCAACCAATCTCGGCGATACCTGGGCCTACGCGGGAGAGATGACCACCAACGCCGGCGTCGGCTACGTCAACGGCTACTTCAGATACCACGATGACGGCCAGCGCATCGACTTCATCTGCACCGAATTCCATCCGCGCGACTTCAACACCAGCATCTACCACGGCTACATCAGCAATGGCCAGGCCTTCAATTCCGCCGGCACCGTTGTCAATTCCAACGTCTTCAGCGGGCCGCCCGTCACCCCGCAAAGCTTCACCCCCGTTTTCCTTGCCAATTCGGTCCTGCCGGCCGGACAGACCCATTCCCACTGCTGGAACATCGACGTGCGGCGATTCCCCGACGGCTCCATTTCCGCCCTCGTCAGCACCCGCGTCAATGACACGCCGAAGCAACCTTCCGGGGATCCGGACCACGCCTTCATTTATTGCCGGTACAATGGCCGCGCGTGGTCCGCCACTTATCTTTGCAAAGCCGGCAAAAAGCTCTTCCGCAGCGAGCAGGACTACACCGGCCTGGGCGCCCTCTCGCCCGACGATCCCACCGTCATCTATATTTCCACCCCCTACGATCCTCGCGACAACGCCACCTTGCTCGGTGTCCACGAAATTTTTAAAGGCACCACCACCAACCACGGCGCTAACTTCGCCTGGGCGCCCGTCACCCAACATTCCACTCGCGACAACCTCCGCCCCATCGTCCCGGCGTGGGATAAAAACCATACCGCCCTCCTCTGGTGGCGCGGTTCCTCCTTCACTTCCCAACGCTTTGACGCCGCCGTCGTCGGCCTCATTCTTGGCGGGGACTGACGCCATTCCAGAGGACCAAATGATTTGCGCTGGAATAGACGCGGGTTCCCGATCCATCAAGGCGGTGTTGTTCGACAGCGGGAGCAAACAAATTCTGGCCTCGGGCCTGGCCGACCAGGGCGTGGAACAGGAACGGCTGGCAACGGCACTTTTTGCCAGGCTTTTGCAGGAGGCGGGACTGGCGCAAGGGCGCATTTCCGGCGTGGTCGCCACCGGCTACGGACGCCACGCCATCCGCTTTGCCGGGACCACGGTCACGGAAATCACCTGCCACGCGCGCGGCGTCCACTGGCTGGCGCCGGAGGCGCACACGATCATCGAGATCGGCGGACAAGACAGCAAGGTCATCAGCCTGGAAGCGGGCGGGCGCGTGCGCGATTTTGCGATGAACGACCGCTGCGCGGCGGGCACCGGACGTTTCCTGGAAATGGTCGCGGCGCGGCTGGAGATGGATTGGGAGAAGCTGGCGGAACTGGGCCGCCAAAGCAAAAAGCCGGCCCTCATCAGCAACACCTGCGTGGTCTTCGCCGAGACGGAAATCATCGGTCTGCTGGCGGAGGGCAAGCCGTTGCCGGACGTGGTGGCCGGCGTCCAAAACGCCATCGCCACGAGGGTTTCGGCGCTGGCCGGGCGATTCATTGCGCCGCCGGTTTATTTCACCGGCGGCGTGGCCTTGCTGGACGGCATGGCGCGCGCGCTGGAGGAGGTTTTGGGTTGTCCGGTCCGCGTCGCGCCGCGTCCGCAATTCACCGGCGCACTCGGCGCGGCGCTCTCCGCTGGAGGCATATAAAAGGCAGTTTGCCGGTTCGCCTCAAATCAGCGCGGCGTTCATGCGGCGAATCGCCTCGTCAATTTCCGCGCGGCTTTTGAACCCGATCACCACCGCGTCCAACTCCGGCCGCGACATGGCGAATCGAATCGCTTTGTCCCGGTCCGCCGCATCGACAAACCTGCCGTTGCCGACCATCTTCATGCCGATGATTCCCCTGCCCTTGGCCCGCATCAATTTCAACTCCTCCAGCACCGGTGCAACCGGGTTGGTTCCCATATCGCTGGCTGCCGCTTCGCCGTCCACGCACGCGCCCTGCGGATTGACCCGCACCAAATGCACCTCCGTCCAGTCCGATTGCCTGGCCCCGCGCAAAGCGGGGAGGCTGTGGCAGGAGACGCCCTTGGCCCGAATCCATTTCTTTTGCCTGGCCTCGTCGAAACCGTCCATCTCTCGTTTCCAGTCATCCGTCCAGTGATCACGCCTCATGGCGTGAATCAACATGCTATCAACGTAATCGGTGTTGAACGTCTTCCGATGCTGATCGATCGCCGCCAAGACGTCCTCGGGCGGCCGTCCCCAAATTTTCGATTGGATAAAAAGTTTTTCGCGCGGCAAGCCTTTGATCGCCTCGGCCATCCAACCAAAGGTGCGATAATTTTGCGCGCAATCGAAATAGGTGATGCCCTGGTCATAGGCGTAGCGAACCAGGCTGTTGAACTGTTCCCGGCCCAGGTCGCACTGCACCTGCCCGCCATTGCTGCCCGTGCCGAAGCCAAGCCGGCTCAACCTGATTCCCGTTTGGCCCAGCGTCACCTGATCGGTGGCGGTGCGTTTGGCGGGGAAGGCATCCGCGAGCAGGCGGCCCGGGGCCAGCAGCAAGGCCCCGGCGGCGGCCGATCGTTGCAAGAACTGGCGTCGTGTATAACGTTGATTCATCATGATGGTTCCGATTTTCGGGACGTCTTCAACCTATCACCGCCGCCCTGGCCGCGCAACATTTGTGGCTTGCGGAATCGAAATTCTGTTTTGACGCGCGTGAACTTATAGCACTATTATCCGCCCCATGAAAGAAACACACTCGCAGTCAGTTCCCAGCCATGCCGGCGCCAGCCAGGTTTCGCGCCGCCAATTTGTCCGGGCCGGAGCCATCGGCGCCGCCGCCATGTCTTTCCCTTTCGTCGGCAATGTTCTCGGCGCCAATGATAGAATCAACATGGCCTGCATCGGCGTGAAAGGCAAAGGCGAAACCGATACCGACGACTCCGTCGCTTGCGGCGCCAATATCGTCGCGCTGTGCGACGTAAGCTCGCGGAATCTGGATGAGAAGAAACAAAAATTTCCAAAAGCCGAAACCTTCGCCGATTACCGCAAATGCCTGGAGAAAATGGGTTCTTCCATTGACGCGGTCACGGTTTCCACGCCGGACCATTGCCACGCGGTGGTCAGCGCCATGGCCATGAGGATGGGCAAACACGTCTATTGCCAGAAGCCTCTCACGCAGACGATCTGGGAGGCGCGCGAGTTGCGCGACCTCGCCGCCAAAACGAAAGTGGCCACGCAAATGGGCAATCAGGGCAGCGCCCTGGACAGTCTCCGCCGCGCCGTCGAGGTCGTGCAGGCCGGAATTATCGGCCACGTGAGCGAACTGCACGTCTGGACTGATCGCCCCTATTGGCCCAATGGTCTGGACCGGCCACCAGGCTCCGACCCGGTGCCCGATTGGTTAAATTGGGACCTTTGGATCGGACCTGCCCCGATGCGCCCATACAAGAACGACGCCGACGGGACCCCCTTGTATCTGCCGCTTAAATGGCGCGGTTGGTACGACTTTGGCGCCGGAGCGCTGGGTGACATGGCTTGCCACACCGTCAATATGCCCTTCCGCGCCTTGAAGTTGGGCTATCCCACAGTCGTGGAATGCGAAGAAGCCTCGGCCTTGCACCCGGAAACGTTCCCCAAGACTTCGCGCATCCGCTTTGAATACCCGGAGCGCCAGGGGATGGTGCCTTTGAAATTCTGGTGGTACGACGGCAACCCCGTTGACAAAACAGTGACCCCGTTGCGGCCGCCACCCGAACTGACCCGCGAGATCGTCGAGATGTACGAGAAGCTGCCCAAGAGCGGTTGCCTACTCGTGGGTGACAAAGGGAAGCTATTTTCCGGCAATGATTACGGCGCCCAGTCCATGCTCTTGCTGCCGGGAGAGAAAAGTTACACCTCGATGGAAAAACACGAAGCGGTCCAAGCCGTCCCGCAAACCATCCCCCGTTGCCCCGGCACGGACAAGCAAAGGGGCCGCCACAACGAGGAGTGGTTCCGCATGATGCGCACCGGCACGCCGTCTTATTCCAATTTTGCCATCGCCTCCGAACTGACCGAGAGCATTCTCCTGGGATGTGTTGCGTTGCGCGTGGGTGTAGGCAGGAAAATGGAATGGGACGCCAAGCACGTCAAATCGCCCAACTGCCCCGAAGCGGCGCAATATTTGCAGCGCCACAACCGCCACGGTTGGAAAGCTTGACGACCCAGAACGCTCCTGGCTAATGGCCGCTGGTTGCGGCCAGATGGGCTTGAACGGCGGCGGCAATGGCATTGACGCTGCCGAGCATGGCCCGCGCTTTGGCGGCGTCGGTGATTTTCAAGCCGTAGGTTTTGTCCAGGGCGACCACCAGTTGCAGCGCATCCACGGAATCCAGGCCCAGGCTGCGTGGTCCGAATAAGGGGAGGTCATCGGCGATTTCTTCGACGCCCACCTTCAGCATCAGGTCTTCCACCAACATGCGCTTGATTTCCGCTTTGAGTTCCGTGTCGGTCATGTGACTTTGGTTTTCGTTCCCAGAACATAATCTTACCCATCTTCCGGTTTCCGGCAATGAGAATTGGATGGGTTGGTGAATCTGGCTCCGATGGCCTGTTGGTTGACGCCAACCACGCTGACGTTGACGGCCGCGAAATCATGACGGCGCATGGCGTCGCAGGCCGCCACGCATTGCCAGGCGGCCGAGGCCGCGAACGCCTCGCCCAGTATCGCTTTGGGCGTTAGCCTGGGGCCAGTCCAATCTTCCCACGCCGCGCATTCCGCGGCATCGCGCCGCGCCAGGTTCCGGACGCTGGCGCAGAGCAATTCCCCAGGGCCTTGCGGCGGCAATTGGGCACGGACTTTTCGCGCCGCCTCCGCGCGGCTCTGCGTCAGAGTAAAGGAAAACGCATCCGTTACGGCGTCCAATTGGGCGATGGCGCCGCCGGCGTTTCTGTTCAGATAGAGCGCCCCCGCGCCGCTGCCATGAATGTCATCTCGGCAAAAGAGCCGCAGCGCGTCGGCCACCAGCCAATCCATTTCTTCCACGCCGACCACCACGCAAGCATCGACTTCTCCTTCCGCCAGCCATTGCGCGGCCAAAGCCAGGCCTTGCAGGAACATGCCGTCGTCCCCCACCAGCGTGTAACTCGGCGCCATGCTGCCCAGATACGCCGCCAGATGGCTGGCCGGGGCGTTGAACACCGTTTCGGGAAAGATCATCGGACTGGCCGTCGCGGGGTCGCGCAAGACTTCCTGGTAAAACCGGCGCGAATAACTCACCACGCCCGCGAGCATGGAAACAATGATCCCCAGCCGCGCCGGAACGGGGCCGCCACCCAGCGCTTCCAACGCCGCCCCCACGGTGTGCTGCGCAATGGCGCTCGTGCGACGAAAGCGCGGATGCGCGTCAAATACCGGACGCTGCGGCGGAGCCGGCACGGGCCGGACCCGCACGGGCTTTTCCCAACCCGGGCGCGGCAAATCCATGACCGGAATCGGCTTGTTCTTATCCAACGCCCCGCCCAAAACGGCCACTCCCCAACCGGCGGGCGAAACGGCGCCCAGTCCGTGGACAAAGACGCCGCTCATCGCCACCTCCGAAATACCAGCGACGCATTCGCGCCGCCAAAGCCGAATGAATTTGAAAGCGCGATCTCGATCCGGGCTTCGGCCGGCTGGCGCACAATCTTAAACCGGCAGGCCGGGTCGGGCGTGTCCATGGCCGCTTGCGGCGGCAGCCATTGGCCTCGCAAGGCCATCAGACACACCACGGCTTCAACCGCCCCGGCCGCGCCGAGCAAATGGCCGATGCTCGCTTTGGTTGAACTGACCGGCAAGCTCACCGCGCGTTCGCCGGCCCAACGATTGATGGCCGCCGCTTCGGTGGCGTCGTTTTGCAGGGTGCCGGTGCCGTGGGCGTTGAGGTAATCGATTTGTTCCGGGGTCACACCGGCGCGAGCGCACGCGGCCGACATCGCCGCCAGCGCGGCGTCGCCTTCGGGGTGTGGTTGCGTCAGATGGTGGTTATCGGTGGCGGCGCCGTAACCGATGATTTCGCCGAGGATTTCCGCGCCGCGCGCCCGCGCGTGTTCCAGGGGTTCCAAGGCGAGCATGGCCGCGCCCTCGCCCAGCAACAGGCCGTCGCGCCCCGCGTCAAACGGGCGGCATGACGTCGGCGACAGCGCCTGGAGGGAATCGAAGCCCGCGAAAGTCAGGCGGCACAGGGCGTCGTAGCCACCGGTGAAAACCCTTGTGGCGCCGCCGTTGCGGACCAGTTCAAAGGCATGGCCCACGGCGTTGCTGCCGGAAGCGCAGGCGTTGGAGATGACCGTGACCGGCCCCTGGAAACCAAAAGCGTCGCACAAATCCAACCCCTGCCGGTGGGACTGATAATGCACCACGCGGGTCGGTTGTTGCCGCTGGCTTTTGGGTTGCGAGACGGCGTGAATGAGATAGTGCTCTCCGCGCGCCATTTCGCCGCCGGTGGTGCCCAGCACCAGGGGCAGATGATCGTCCGGCAGCCAGCCGGCCTGCGTCCACGCCTCATGCGCCGCCGTCAGCAACAGGCGGGCGGCGCGATCCAGCCGGCGCTCAATCTTCAGAGGCAGGCGCGTGGACGGCAGTTGGGCCGGCACATCCACCTCGGCGGCGATTTTGGCGCGCTGTCGCGAAACATCGAAAAGCGTCACCGGACGAAAAGCAGCGCGCCCGGCGCGAAAACCTTCGGCGTTGCTTTTCCAGCCGCGGCCCAGCGCGGTCATGATGCCCGCTCCGGTAACGGCCACGCGGCGCGGCGCGGTCAGGCCGGGATTATGTGGCGTAGGAAACAGCATGAGCGCTAATTAGAATCATCTCCCGGCACGTAGCGCAACGCCTTTCGTCGGGAAAATCCGTGTCCAGGGTTCATTTATCATTTAGGGTTTCCCTCTTAATCTTAATCCTACTCCTAATCTTAATCTCCTCCGTGTAACCGATTAAGATTAAGATTAAGATTAGGAGTAGGAGTAGGATTAAGATTCAGAGGGAACTCCCAAGGCTCAAACCTCACGCGCCTCCCCTGCGCAGCGTTAGGTGAACGATTTCCGCCGGCGCGTTGATCCGAATGGGAAACCAATTGCCCACGCCATTGGAGACAATCAATTGCGCGCGCCCACGCGTGTAAAGCCCCGACCAATAGCGGAACAGGGCGGGGCCGCAACCATGCTTACTGTCAAACATCAATTGCCCGCCGTGCGTGTGCCCGGAGAGCGTCAAGGGCAGGTCCGCCGCCACGGCCGCGTCGAAGGCGTGGGGATGATGCGCCAGCAACAACGGGAAGGCCTCCGGCTGGCGTTGCCGCATCAGTTCGCGCACCCAGGCGGCCGTCACCCGGTCGCGTCGCAGGCCGTCCCCGCGCAGCCAGCGCAAGCCGAAAAGTTGAACCGGATAACCGCGCACCTGGACCACGGCCGACTCATTCAACAGAAAGGGCACGCCCGCGGCCTTGACCCGCCGCTCAAATTCCGCGCCATTCTCGATCAAATCATGGTTGCCTTCGATCGTCCATAGGCCGTAACGCCCCTCCATCGCTTTGACCAGGGCAATGCCTTCGGACAGGTCGGCCAGGGAGTCGTTGATCAGATCACCTGTCAATAAAACCAGGTCGGCGCGCAGGGCATTGGTGGTCTGGACCATCTCGCGCAACACCCGGCCATGCGTCATGCGGCCAACGTGGATATCGCTCAGGTGCGCGAGGGTGATGCCGTCCAGGGCCTGCGGCAGCGCCGGAATTGAAAGCGTAAAACGACGCACGCGGAATTGGTTGAGTTGCGCCAGAGCCACTCCAGTCAAGCCAACGGTGAACAACGGCGGAGCCAGCGCGGCGGTGGCGCCGATGAATTCCCGGCGCGTGAGCGAATTCCCGGAGGCGGCAGCCGCCACGGAAGGATCACGGCGAACGCCGACAACTCGGGCCAGGCCCCGAACCAGCCAGGCGCACGCGCGCACGATAATCACCGGAAACACCAGGGCCAGCCCGAAGAAGTGCCAAATAATGACCGCCGCGATGATGGCCTTGGGCGGTTGGCGGAGCCAGTCCACGTTCCACCAACGTCCGCCGATGATCGAAAGCAGACCCGCCATCTGCCCCGCCATAAAAACACTGGCCAGCACCCGCCACCGTTTTCTTTTCGTCAGGCGCAAGCTGGCCACCCACCAAGCCACATCCAACACGATCATCAGCCCGATGATCACCAAAATGCTCGCAAACACGGCGCCAGGGTATTATTCGCCTGAGGAATCGCCGGAAAGGATTTTGGCAAGGTGCCGGTCGAGGCTCGACAACGCGCCGGCACAGGTGGCCTCGCGGGTTTTGACCAGCAGTTTGTCAGACCAAGCCTCCTCCTCAACCTGCTCGCTAATAAACCAATGGAGCATCACCTGGGCAGGGTAATCCTTCTCGGCCAGCGCGGTTTCATAGGCGGCGTGGATGCCGGCGGTATTGGCCCGCTCCATGTCATAGACCGCTTGCGCCACGTCGTTCAGGTGCTTGAAAGAAACCGCCGGGGCCGGCAAAGCGCTAATGGTGGGGACGGCATCGCGGTCGGCCAGATGCTGGAAAATTTTAGCGGCGTGGCCCCGCTCCTCCACCTCTTGTTCATGGAAGTATTTGGCGAAGCCATCGGCATGATGAACATCGCACCAGTAGGCCATGGCCAAATAGGCTTGACCGGCCTGTAGTTCGAAGTTGGCCTGCTTGTTCAGCGCGGCAATAAGTTTAGGTGACATAAAACAATACCAGCCAATTTATCCCTGGAGACTTGCGTTGTCCAGATAATCGTCATGCGCCAGGAATGATCCAACGGATTGTGCAGGAGTCAATGCCTTACGGTGTCACGAGGCGGAAGTAGCGCGTTTTTTGTGAGTTTACGGGCACGACGTCGGTGTAGGACGCGGTGCTGGATTGGGCGGTGATGTTGGTGACCGCGCTCCACGTGGTCAGGTCGGTCGAAACTTGGATCCAATAGGCCACTCCGGCGACGGCGCTCCAATACATAGTGAAGCCGTTGGTGGGCGAACTGATGCTCGCGCCGAGGAAAACAGGAGCTGTAGGAATCACGAGACGGAAATAGCGCGCTGTTTGCGAGCTTACGCGCACGGCGTCGGTGTAGGACGCGGTGCTGGATTGAGCGGTGATGTTGGTGACCGCGCTCCAGGCGGTCAGATTGGTCGAAACTTGAACCTGATAGGTCGTTCCAATGACGGCGCTCCAAGTGATGGTGAAGCCGTTGTTGGCCGAGGGGATGCTGGCGCTGAGGATAAGCGGGGTGCCTGTCACCAAGCCGTTGGTGACGAGGACGGCGGAGATCGAATACTTGACGTTGTTCGTAAAGGTGTTGGGCACGGCCACGTACCACACGTTGCTCACAGTGGTCAGGGAGGAGTTGGTCACAATTATCACCAGTTGATTATTCGGGCCGGGATTGAAACTGCCTGTGTAAAAGTTCTCCGGCGTCGGGAAAACGCCTTTGCCGACCAGCAGTTGCAGGTTGGCGGCGGCGGAAATGTTGGTCACGGTGAACTCGACGGCCTCCGCCTTGGCGTTGGTGACGGTGAACGAGTACAGCAGGTTGGTGGGATACCCTGGCGCCGCCGGCGGATTGGTTTCGTAGTAGGTGTAATTGGTGCAGGTGTTCAAGTTGATGATGTTCATGGCGGCGTTGGTCACGTAAGTCGCCAGAATCGTGTAGCCGAGCTTGCTGACGCCGGCAAAATTATAGACCGCCAAATACCACGTGCTGGGCGTCCGCGGCAGCGGCACGGGTTGGGAATTGGTGGTAACGACGATGAACTGGTCGCTGTTCCCTGCGTTCAAGCTCTGGTAGTCGAAGCAGAACGGGCCGGGCACAGGCAAGCCCTCGCGGGCGTAGAGGTCCACCTGGCCGGTCGGGTTGAGAAGCTGGAAGGTGGCCATGTCGGCATTGCTCGGAACCGTGAAGGAATAGAAGACCGGCCCATTGCCGCCGATGCTCGTGGTCATGGGAACTCCGTTCGTCAACGCGAGAATGTTGGTGTTGACGCTCACGTCAAAGTTCACTTGCAGGGTAAAGGACTCATTGCTGGTCCCCGTGTTTTGCAGGCCCAGGAAATAGCGCTGGCCGGGCAGCAGCGGCGGCGGCGCGCCTTGGACGGCGAGGGTGCTGTTGCTGGGTCCTCCGCCGCCGGCGGGCAAGGTGATCAAAGTTACGTCGCCGGGCAAAGCGCCGGTTGGCAAAGCATTCTGGTTGAAAAACAAATTCATGGGGCCACTGCCGGTCAAAATGTTGGTGGCATAATTGGCCGTCGCCGGCACATCAACGCCGAACCAGAGGATGCCGTTGGTGGACAGGTTTGTCGCGCTGTAAGTGTTGTTGGTCTGGTCGGTCAGGACGATGAGATTGACGTTGGTCGAGGATGATGTCAACTGCAATGTCCAGCCCAGCAGCGCGCCATTGGTCGGCCGCGCCGAATCCATGCGCGTGTCCCAAATGCTCAAGGTCCAGCAGCCTTGCGGGTTTTGCCCGATGAGAGGCGTCATCGGCTCCTCCGGCAGATAGTAATTGTTGAAGTTGGTGTGGGCCAGTTGCACCAGTTGCACATCATCGAACAGCACGCCCAACGTGTTGCCCGCCAGTTCAATGGTGGTTTGGGTGTTGGTGGCGATGAAGCTGTTGGTATAAGCCTGCCAGCCGCCGGCGAAGTTGGTGATAATGATGAGGTTGGTGGCAATCCCGTCAATGGCGACCTGATAGTTTGGGTAAAGCGAATTGGTGCTGTATTTGCCGAGGTTTCCGGCGGCGTGAATGGAAGCGATTTCGGCCGCAGTCAAAGCCCGATTATAGATCGAAGTCTCGTCAATTTGGCCGTTGAAAGGCAACGTAAGCCCGCCATTATCGAATTCGGCCCCCATCAATACGGGATGGGTATCGTAACCGATTTGGAGGTTTGCCGGCCCCGCAGCCACAACAACACCGTTAAGGTAAAGCGTCTGGGTCTGCGTGTCATTATTGAAGGTGTAAGCGGTGTGGTACCAAACGCCGGGAATCGGAGTCATGGCATAACTCACTACTGGTCCTATGTTGCCACTGTTGCAAATGACTCCATTGAGGTCTCCATTCAGAAACCAAATGGTCCAGGAGTCATACCATCCAGCGCCCACAGGTTTGCTTATTAAACTGGCGTTAACAGCGGCGTTGTTGGCATTGATCCAGCATTCCAGGGTCACGCTAAGGGGGCGCAAGGAGGGTGAATCCGCGACCTCGTCATACTGAGTCACGCCGTTGAAACTAAAGGCCCGTCCTACTTCGCCAGCGGCGTAAGATGTCCCGTTCATTAACGTGCCGTTGTTGAGGCCCAGCAGGTCATTGGCGTTGCCATCGGCCGGCCACCAACTGATCAGGCCGGGGCTGCGGGCGTAGTAGCGTAGTTCGTAGGCGGCGCCGGGTACTGTCGTAAAGGTCTGCGCGATCCGGCCGTTGGCCAGGGCCAGGTAATTGCTGCCGGCGCGCGCCACGGTGGGATCGGTCATCACGCTTACTTCGTTGGTCGCCACCTGCCAGCCGGCCACGCTCTGGCCGTTGGTGTAGGTGCTGGTGGACAAGCCTTCGAAGCCGTTGGTGTAGAGAATGATTTGCGGCGTGATGGTGGGGCTGGCGTAGGGCGGGGGGGCGAATTTGACCGGCGCCTGGGCCAGGTTGGTGTCTTCGGTGAAGATGGTATAGACGTAGTTGCTGGCGGCGCCGTTGGTCAGGGTCAGGCCCAGGTTGGTGGCCAGCAGGCCGCCCCGGTTCTCGAACAGGATGATGCTCCCGCCCTGCGGGCTGGTCAATTGTATCTCCAGGTCGTCCAGGTTGGTGTCGGCCAGGCGCAGGCCCACGCTCACGTCCAGAATCTGCTGCCCGTTGCTGATGCAGATTTGCGAGCTGTTGGTCGTGCCGTCGGTCGTTAGCGGCGTCCAGGTCGCGTTGGTGTAGGTTTGCACCAGGTTGGGCACCAAACTTAACCCGAAGGTGATCTGCACGTTGAGCGTGACCGCGTTCACGGGGTCCTGGTTGTAGATGCCGTAATACCAGGTGCCGCCGGCCAGGGGCGGAAGGTTGGTCATGCCATAATTGAGTGAACCGCCGGCCGGATTGATCGGCGCCACTCCATAGCTGTTGAAGCCGACGTCATTGACGTTGGTGACGTAGATGCCCACCGGGCCGCCGCCCGAAACGTAGGAGACGGAGATGGTCATGTTGGTCGCGTCGGTGGGCACCGCCACGTAATCGTCATACCATTGGTTGGCCCCGATGGTGACCTGGAAGTTCAGTTGCAGGGGCTGCGGAAACCCGGTCACGCTGAAGGAATCGACCTGGCCGGCCTGCAACAGGGCGTTGTCCTGTTCGGTCAGCATCCACATCCCCATGCCCGAGCCGCTGATGTAGCTCTTTAACGTGCCCGGGCCGTCGGAATCGACCCCGCCGGTGTTGTCGTGCAAATCGTTGTAGCTGTTGGTGAAGCCGCCCGGCGGCCCGGAGTAGTTGTTGAGCACGACCTGGGTTTGGTCGTGCTGCAGCGTGCCGTAAAGGTCGCTGGGGTTGCCGTGCTCCAGGCCCACCGAAACCGTGGCGTTGCGCAATTGCATGGGACTGGTGGGGTAGAGAAAGGCAAAGACCAGGGCCGGCGGCCCGGCGTCGCTGTCGTTGATGACCACCGGCAGGCCGGTGCCCTGGGCGGTCACGCTGCCGTCCGGGTTCTGCGAACTGAAGGGCTGCTGCTGGGCCACGCCGTAGAAGCCGAAGTCGGCCGCCTGCTGGTCTTCGGACTTGATCCCAATGTAATAGACCGCGCTGGCCGGCGAGTTGGTCAGAATGACCGTTTCCGTCCCGCCCCGGCTCAAGGAGGCCAGGCCGCCCAGGACCGAGTTGGCCACGGCGCTGGCATTGAGGTTGGTCAGGCTGGCATCGGTCGAGACATACATGTCCAGGTCCGCCCCGTTGGTGCGCGGGGAGATCTGCGTGGCCAAATCGGGGGGCATGAAGGTGGTGAAGGCCACGTTGCTGGCAAAGTTGGTCGCGCTCCACTGGTCGTTGGTGAAGACAAAAAAATGCCATTGGAAGAGGTTGCCGTTGGTGTCGGCGGGACCGGTGTATAACGGCCCGTTGGCGTAAAGGTTCGGCTCGTTGGCCCCCGCCCGCTGGTGCCAAAGCGGCGCCCCGTTGCTGGCGATGGTCACCAGCGCGTGGTTGCCCTGGGCGAAGGCCAGCAGCGGCGCTGTCAATAATGGCGCCCCGCTGGCGTTGGTCTGGTTGGGTCCCGCCAGGACTGTCAAGTTGGAGGGCGGCGCAAAAGTGGGCGCGTTGGTGGCGATGGTCAGCGCGTTGGACAACCCCGTGTCGTCGCTGGAAACAACCAGCGCGTAATCCTGCGCGATCAGGTTGCTGACCGTGCTGGCGGCGTTGACGTTGACCCGCAGGCCCAGCACCGTCACGGTCAGCGGAAATTGAAAGGGGGTGGCGCCGCCGTTGATATAGACGTTCTGCACGTTGTTGATCGCGTCCGGCAAGTCACCGGTGTTGACCTCGCTGAAAATGTCCCCGCCCAAAAAGTCGTTGCCCAGCCAGAGATTGGTGCCCGATTTGTCCGTCACCAGCACAGCCAGATTGTTGACCAACGCCAGGCCCGCCGCCGGGTCGCCCGGCGGGTCCGTCCACGTCAGCGTCACCCGCAGGGCATATTGGGCCGCGTTGGTGTCGGCGGTGTCAATGAGCCAGGACTGCGACTGCCCGGTGGCCAGGGCGTTGGCGGGCGATTGATCCACCAGCAGCAGCGAGGGCCGGCCGCTGGTCAGCGAACCGGGCAGGCTGTTGCTCAGGTTGGGCAGGCCCCAGCCTTGCTCGTTGGCGGCCCGAGCCTGGGTGTTGAAGTCATACTGCTGCTCCACGCTGCGCGAGCCGTTGAGCAACAGCCCCTTGAGCAGGGCCGGGCTGGGCTGGGCCACCCCCATCTTCGTTTGCAGAAACTCCTGCAGCAAGGCCAGCATCCCTGAAACCGCCCCGGCCGACATGCTGGTGCCGTATTGATACACGTAGTAAGGCTTGAGCGCGCGGTTGAGGTTGCTCATGACCGCGAAGTAGCCGCTGGCATTGGTCGCGGCCACGCCCAGGTCGTTGGTCTCGACCAGGTAAAACGTCAGGTCGAAGGCCACCGGCTGGACCTGGCCCGCCGGGCTGGTGACGCCGAAATACCACTGCCCCGTTGTCAATTGGTTGGTCAACACCACGACATTGCCGGCGCTCAAGACCGTCGCCGGCGGGTTGAAACTGTCCCCCACAATGGTCAGATTGGGAAAGGGCGCCGGCGATTGCGGGTTGGGGGTGATGACGATGGCCAGTTCCTCCGTGTCCGCCGGAATGGACAGGGGAATCAGATTGGTCTGCCCCGCCAGGAGCAACTGATTGGGAAAAGGATAGGTGGTGATATAAACCGCGTTGCTGGGATCGACGTAATTGCTCGCGCGGCAGGAAATGGTGAACATCCCCGGCGCCACCACGTCCGGCTTGAACCGTCCGAACATCCCCTCGGTCCCCGCGCCCACGTTGCCGCAGCCCGAAAACCAGGAGACCAGATCGTTGTTGTCCGTCCAGTTGAAAAAGATGGCGTTGGTGGACTGGCCGTCAAACGTAACCTCGTTGGTGATGAACCGCGCCGCGTCCAAGGCCCCGACGGCAAGCACGTTCTTGGCCGTGGCCGGGGAGACAATCGATCCTTCCAAGCCATTCTCGCCATAGACGCCGCCGTTGCCTCCGCCCCCGGCGGCGAAGACAAAGAGCAGCGGCTGCTCCCCCGGCAAACCCGGCTGGGCGTCGCGCGTGGCCTGGTCGAAACTGGCCGCGTGCATGTCGTAGCCGGTCACCCCCTGGTAACCCCAACTGTTGTTGGAAATCAGATTGGTCGGCCCCAGGTTGGTCGAAGCCCCGGCCTGCAGGGCGGCGTCCGAGACCAGCGAGCCGCCGGTTTGAAAGGCGTCGGCCATGGTGGCCCCGACGATCAAACCCAGCGATTGCACGAACAAGGCCGCGTTGGTGGCCTGGCCCCGGAAACTCACGTTGGTGCTGGTCTCCCCCGGCACGATGTTGGTGACCGTGCCCGACTGGCTGCCGTTGCCCATGATGATGCCGGCCACGTGCGTGCCGTGCCCGCTGTAGTCGGCCAGCGCATTGGCCGCCCCTTGCAGGCGCAGGCTGCCCGGACCGGCGGCCCCTTGAAAATCCGGATGCGTGGCATCAACCCCGGTGTCGTTCAGGTTGACCGTCACGTTGGCCCCGGTCAGGTTCAGGTAATTGGAAGTCCCCGGCGCCGAATCCGCCGCCAGGCCCATCGTCACGCGTGTCAAGTCATTGAGCGCCCGCCGCGGCGCGTAGGGCTCGATCTCCTTGGCCAGGGGCATCTGCGCCACCGCCACCAGTTGCTCCGGCGGCGCCATCACCGTCAACGTCGTGCCAAAGGGGCCGTTCTCCTCGCCCATCAGCCGCGCCCCCAGGGCCTGCAAAGCCGCCAGCGCCGCCGCGCGCTGTCCCGGAAAAGCCGTCACGTTCAAGGCCTCGGACTGCGGCTGCTCCTGCGCCACCGCCGCGGCCAGCAAGGGCGGGGCCAGCTTGTAATAAGGTTCATACGGCAGCACCGCCTGGAACAGCGCGTCGCCGGCCATGGCCCGGGCCTGCTCCGGCGTGGCCCGCACCAAGGCCGCGTTATTGGGAATATAAGACACGAACTCCGCCCCCTCCTTTTTCAGCCGGTCATAAAACCGCTGATCCAGCGCCTGCTCCGACTGCACGATATAACTGCCCGGCGCGCCCCTGGCCCGCAGATGGGCCGGGATGTCCAATTTCAGAGGCCGGTCCGTATCAATAAGCGCATTGCGCAAAATAATCGCATGATTGCTGCGCAGCAACTGCTTCTCCGTCAGCCGCGTATTGCTGACCCGGTAGGACTTGGCAGGAGCCGTTTTCGGGGTCTGGGCGAGAGCGGGGGCGGCTGCCGACTGAGCCTGAGCCTGAGGCTGGGGCGAGTTGCGAGCCGCGCTGATTTTCTCGGCGTAAGTCCAAACCCAATAAGCCGCGCCCAAGAGCAGCAAGCTCAACACCAACCAAGTTCGCGGCCTAAAACGCATAAGAACCTCGTCGTTAACGACTTCGTCATAACCTCCAGTTATTGGGAAAATGCCTGAAAACGAGCTGAGGGTCAAGCGTTTTGTGGAGCATTGTTACTTCCACAAATCAAGTGGCGCCAGCTTGAAAAACCGCCGTTCCAAGGCATCTTTGCAGCGATGCGCGAACCCGGTTCGGCAAAACGATGGTTGTGGAAAGTGGCCACCCTGGCGGTGGTCACGGTCGCCTTCGGCCATTTTTACGCCTGGGCGGCGCCGCACGCTTTTCCGATGCTGCCGGTTCCCGGTTTCTGCCGCGGTGTTTTGCATGGCGCATTGATGCCCATGGCCCTCCCCAGCCTCGTGTTGGACAGGGATGTGCCGATTTATGCCGACGTCAATTCAGGCCGTTTTTACAAGTTGGGTTACATTGTCGGCATCAACCTTTGCGGGTTGGTCTTTTTCGGGCCAATATTTCTGGCGTCCGGCGCGCCGCCGGGAGGGCGGCAAAGAAAACCAATGACAATGCTTTACCAACTGTGGCGGCAAACGGCGGCGGCGCGTCCGGGCGAAATGGCGTTGCGCGATGGCGCCTCCGGCCGGCGCTGGACCTTCGCGCAATTGGCGGACGAAGCCGAGCGGCAGGCCGCGCCCGAAGGGGTCGTTCACCCGCGAGGCCACGGACCGGAATTTATTTTCGCGGTCCTCGCCGCCTGGCGTGAGAACAAGGCCGTTTGGCCCCTGGAAGGAGGATATTCCCCGCCGCCCTTTTCTCCCCCGCCCCGTTGTTGCATTCATGTCAAACGCACCTCTGGCAGCACAGGCGAGCCGCGCCTGGCGGCCTTTACGCCGTCGCAATTGGCGGCCGACGCCGCCAACATCGTCGCCGCCATGGGCTTGCGCGCGGACCAGCCCAATTTGGGCGTCATCTCGATGGCGCATTCCTATGGTTTTTCCAATCTCGTGACGCCGCTTCTCTTCCATGGCATTCCATTGATCCTGGCGCCCTCGGTTTTGCCGGAGGCCATTCGTCTGGCCGCCGCGCGGGAAAAATGTCTGACGCTGGCGGCCGTGCCGGCGATGTGGCGCTCATGGCACGAAGCGCGCGCGATACCGTCCAACATCCGTCTGGCCATATCCGCCGGCGCGCCGCTGCCTTTGGCGTTGGAGCGGGAGATTTTTCAATCCAGCGGACTCAAAGTTCACAATTTTTATGGCGCCTCGGAGTGCGGCGGCATCGCCTACGACGCCAGCGAGACACCGCGCGCGGACGGGGCGCTGGCCGGCACGCCGCTGGGCGGTGTCAAGTTGTCCCTCAACGGCGACGGCTGCCTGCGGGTGCAAAGCCGGGCCGTCGGAGAAACCTATTGGCCGCAGGCGACGGAGGCGCTGGCGGGCGGGAACTTCCAGACGATGGATGTCGCGGAGTTGCGCGAGGGCATGGTTTTTTTGCGAGGGGGATTGAGCGATCAGATCAATGTCGCCGGGCGCAAGCTCTGGCCGCAAACGGTGGAGCAGGCATTGCTGGCCCATCCGCGCGTGCGCCAATGTCTGGTCTTGGGGGTGCCCAGCGAGCACGCGGAAAGGACGGAAACGGTCATGGCGGTGGTGGCAGCCAGCGCAAGCGAAGCCGAATTGAAGGAATTTCTGTTGGAAACGTTGCCCGCCTGGCAAGTCCCACGCGAATGGCATTTCGTGGACTCCATCCCGACCAGTCCCCGGGGAAAAATCTCCCGCGCCGAATGGCGCCAGCGGTTGCTGGCGGAGCCTCTTCCTTGAGCGCGGCGTATTTTGAATATGAAGGTCACTTTTGAACTTCCACTGCCCGTTGCGCAGCGGCTGCGAGCTTACGTTCCCAGCGGTAAACGCTCAAGGTTTGTGTCGGAATTGATTTCCAGAAAACTGCAACACCAAGGCAATGCGCTTGAACGCGCCGCCCAAAAGGCCAATACCCTTCGCAATGTCATGTTCGCAATGTCACTCGCGACATGAAAGACTGGAACTCATCCATTTGACAATGGCTCGGTGACTTTGCTATCCGCCGTTGGCCAGACGGGGACGAAGTGGTACCATTGGGTCATGTTCTGGCGAATGATCGGCTCGAAGGCGCGCATGATTTGCTGTGTCAACTGGATGCGTCCGGCGCGATCGCCGATGGCGGCGCGGTCGTAGGGAATCTCTGGATGAAGCCGTCCACTGTAGCCACCCTTCCGGCGCACGATGACGCAGGGCAGAATCGCACAACCGGAGGCGCGCGCCAGTTCGGCGGCGGCGATGGAGGCGGAAAACGGACGGCCGAAAAGCTCGACCGTCACCGCCGTGGCGGCGGGCGGGCGGTCCACCAGCAAGGCGACAGCGGCGCCGGTTTGCAGACACTTGATGATTTCGACAATCGCAAACGGATTATCGCCGATGACCAGGGTTTCCACGCCCCAGCGGGCGCGCGAGGCCTGGCGAAGCCGGGTCAGGCGTTCATCCGGTTCGGGCTGGGTGAGCACCAGCAGACGGTATCCCTGCTCGGCCAGGTACGCGCCCCCGAACTCCCAATTGCCCAGATGCGGCGTGACCAGCAGCACGCCCTTGCCGCGCGCGTGGGCGGCGGCGAAATGGTCCCGTCCCTGCCATTCCGAAAACAAATTCCTGTCTTTGACTCCGCTCTCGTAACGCCACAAGTCCGCCAGCTTGAGGGCGAACTGGCCAAACAACTCCCGCGCCGCCTGCCGCGCCGCCGCCGCGTCGCCCGCCACCGGGCGCAAATTCTCCATGACAACCTTGCGCCGGCGCGGGGCCATCCGCCAGTACATCGCGGCGCACATCTTCGCCAGCAAGGCGACTGCGCGTGGCGGGAGGCGGCGCCCCAGGATCAATCCGATCCGCCAAAGCGGGGCCTGATAAAGCTGCGACGGTGCGGCTTTCAATCGTGGTGGGCGAGGCGGGCGCGGTTTCTCCTGCGCGCCGCTTCCTCCGGATCGAACGAGAGGCGCGGGAGCAAGGGGCGAAGGGCCTGAATTTTGACCAGGAAATAGAAGTAGCGCATTCGCCAGCGCAGCCCCCATCCGCCTTCCAGTTCGCCAGCCAGAACGGCGGTGACGGCTTCAGGCAAACTGGCGTGGGGGCGCGGCTGCATAAACACTTCCAAGAACGGCGTCGTGTAATAATGCTCCACCAACTGCCAATAGAAGTGCATGCCGGCTCGAACCCTCCGCTCGAATTTCAAAGCGTCGCGCGCGCCGTCATCGTCGCGGGACAGGGCCTGCTGCACGACGCCGGCCGCCAGCTTGCCCGACCACATGGCCAGATAAACTCCGGCGGAAAAAATCGGGTCCATGAACCCGGCCGCGTCGCCGATGCGAAGGGTGCGCCGGCTGACCAGTCGGCGGTTATAATAGCTGAAATCGCTGGTGGTTTGCATCGCGCCCACCAGGCGGGCGTTGATCATGCGTTTTTTGACGGCTGGCGTGGAATCAAGAAATCGTTGAAAAACCTCAGCCGGGCCGCCAGGGCCTCGGGCGAATTCCTCCTTGTCCAGCACCAGTCCGACGCTGGTTTTGCTGGCCGAGACGGGGATGATCCAGAACCATTTGTTCTCCAGACGCGTAATGATGGTGTCGCCGGCAGCTTCGCCGCTCTCCAGGGCGACACCGGTGAAATGGCCGAACACGGCCAGCTTTTTGAGGCGCGGATGAATGACCCGCAGGCCCTCCTGGGTGGCGGTGAGGTTGCCCCGGCCCGTGGCGTCGATAAGAAATTTCGCGCGGAAGGAGTGGGTTTTTCCCTCGGGGTCACGCGCTTCGATGTTCACGCCGCCATCATCCGCCGCGGTTTTCAACACCGTCCACCCTTCGCGCGCATCGACACCGCAAGCGCGGGCATGTTTGAGCAGGAGGTGGTCAAAGACGGATCGTTCCACCGAAAAGGCGTCGGATTCGCGCGCGAACTTGCTGCTGGCAAAACGGAAACGCACGCGGTGCGAGCCATGGCCCAACATGAACTGCGCGGCCAGCTTGCGAGGAAAACCCGCCGCTTCCAAGGCCGGCAGAAGCCCAAGTTCGCGGAAGATGGCACCGTTGTAGGGCAGCAGCGATTCGCCGATATGGAAACGCGGAAAGAACTCCTTCTCCAACGCGAGCACGCGTTGGCCCGCGCGCGCAAGATAAGTCGAGGCGCTGCAGCCGCCGGGTCCGGCGCCCGCCACCACTGCGTCATACATGGCGTCCATGTTACAAGTTAAACTCTGGACCAAGATATATCTCGCGGGCCTTGGGGTCGAATTGCATTTCAGCCCCGCCCCCCTCATAGACGACCTCCCCGCGATGAATCAAGCAGGCGCGGTCCACCAGCTTGAGGGTTTCGCGCGCGTCGTGGTCGGTGATGAGAATGCCCAAACCGCGCTCTTTGAGGCGGCGGATGATTTTTTGCACTTCGTATTTGGCGATGGGATCGATGCCGCTGAAAGGCTCGTCCAGCAGCAGAAGCTTCGGGCTGGTCACCAGCGCGCGGGTGATCTCCAGCCGCCGCTTTTCTCCGCCGCTCAAGGTGTAGGCTTTGCTTTTGGCCAGCCGCGCCAGGTCCAGCTCATCCAGCAGCGATTTGAGGCGCAACTCGCGTTCCCGCGCGCTCATGGCGCACGTTTCCAGAATCGCCAGGATGTTTTGCTCCACCGTCAGCTTGCGAAAGACCGACGGTTCCTGAGTCAAATATCCGATACCCAGCCGCGCCCGTTTGTGCATGGGCAGGCCGGTGATCCTTTTGCTCTCGAAAAGCACCTGCCCTTCATCGGGTTTGACCAGCCCGACCACGATGTTGAAGGTGGTCGTCTTGCCCGCCCCGTTAGGCCCCAGCAAGCCGACGATTTCCCCGGCGTTGACGTGAATGGAAACGCCGTTGACCACGCGCCGCTGGCTGTAGGCTTTGACGAGTTTGTCGGTCACCAGCAGCGGCTCGACGACGGCCGTTGCGACCGCGTCGGGCGTGGCTTGTTCTTGCAAGACCGGCTTGGATTGTAATTCAGGCTCACTCATGGGTCAGGAGGTGGTGGTGCAGTTTCAATGTTCCCGTCGTTTCAAAACAGCAATTCCCTCGGTCGCAGTGTCCGGCCAAATCGTGACGAGTTCCCAATCCCTTTTGCCAAGCGTTTTGTGGTCTTTCATGTTTAATCTGAGCATCGTGTACTGAAATTCCATGGCGTCAAGCCTACCAGAATTACGATTTCCTCCAAGCTCCAAACGTGATCGGCAACCGCGGCGGATATGATTAAGAGTGGGTGAGGCAATGGTCTTGTTTTTCGCTCATCCCGGAGGGATTACCTGAAAATAGCCCGGTGATTTATCGCCGGGAAACGTGGTTTGGTCGTATAAGTTCCGAAGGAACGGCTGAGAGGTCTCTCCCCTGAAAACTTCAACCGTCCCTTCGGGACGAATCATTGGCTGGCCTCGGTTGCTGGGAACTCAGGCTGGCTTTCATCCTTCAGCCTTCATCCTTCATCTTTCGGGGACTTTTAGGTATGATTTCTTGGATGGGGCCGGATGAGCGGATGTGGTTGCGGGGCAATGACTTGGGACGCGGCAAAAGCCGAAAAATCAAAAAAACGCGTGCAAACGTGTCACTTTATTTGGCAGGAACCCCTGTTTTTCTGCCGAATCGGGCATTTTTTGAGAGACGATATTTGTAAGTCGCTGCCGTTGTGAGGGTTACGAACTACAGGAATGGCTTCCATGATGGCCACCGTGGCCGCGCGAGCCTATCAAATAGACAAAGCTCTGGTGACCCCTTTGATGACTGGTTTGACACCTTTGATCGGACGAATTTGGATGATTCAAATTGACGCGGACGCACTTTGGCCGCAATTATCCGCTTATGCGATTGCCCGTCACAACAGAGATTATTCAGGGGGATTGCCGCGAAGCGTTGCAACAATTTGAACGTGGCACATTCGATCTTATTGTCACTTCGCCTCCATACGCGGATCAGCGCAACAAGACATATGGCGGCATCAAAGCGGAAAAATACGTTGAATGGTTTTTGGCCCGGAGCGAACAGTTTTTGCGGGTCTTGAAACCAACCGGCAGCTTCGTCCTCAACATCAAAGAAAAGGCAGAGTGTGGGGAGCGGCATGTTTACGTCTTGGAATTGATTTTGGCCTTGCGGAAACAGGGTTGGCTTTGGACGGAAGAATACATCTGGCACAAGAAGAACTGCCACCCTGGCAAGTGGCCGAATCGTTTCCGGGATTCTTGGGAACGGTGTCTGCACTTTAGCAAAACGCGGCAATTCAAGATGTATCAAGAGGCCGTTATGGTTCCGATGGGGGATTGGCGTTTTGCCCGGCTAAAAAATTTGTAACTATTCAGGTGGCGCGGCAGGGCGGGGGTCCAGCCGAGCCATTTGACATGCGACACCCCGGCTCGGCAGGAGCGGACTTTTTTGAGAGCATCCCCGCAGGAACTCGTTGACACACCAAGAAGTTAAAGCATTGACCAAGAGTGCTGAACATGAGAAAACCCAGTCGGCGATGCAGGTCCGAATAGACATAATCCAAGGCGACTGTGGCCAGGTATTGCGGCAATTTGACAGCGGCGCGTTTGATCTCATTGTGACGTGGCCGCCGTACGCGGCCCGGCGCACGAATACTTACGGCGGCACCAAGCCGAGCCTTTATGTGGTATGAAAACATTTGAGATTGGGTTTAAAGGCTTCTACCGCGAACAGAGCGATTGGTTCACTGACCATATCCGGGCCAGAACCAAACCAGCCGCCCTAAAGACGTTCGCACGGAAGCACGGATTGAAGACGACGAAATCCGCGCGCCCTGCAAATTGGCAATGGTGGGATAACGAGTGGCTGATGGAGTTTCGTTACATTAAGCCTGTGAAAGTGGTCAAATGCTCCGTGTGTCAGGGAACGGGTCTGGTTTCGGTTTCTTTGAACGGAAGATCGCCCGACGGGTGTCGTAAAACCGGCGACGATTAATGAGCTACGAACGCACCATGCTGGAAGAGTTGGCGATGCCGATGCGGCAACGGGTTGAACGAATCCTTCTTGAAGCGATGGTAAAGCATGGCGGAGTGCTGGGAGAATTTGGTTCTCGAACGGGTATTGAGGATGAAATGGCCGATGCTTGTGGACTTACCGAGGAACAACGCTCGGCCTGCTTAGAGACGATTTATCGCAAAGAAAACCGTGTCAAGAGATCACTTCTTTGGCATCGCCTGCTGTTTAGGGCTGCAGATTCCCTTGCAAGAGCAAACATGGTTATGCGCCCAACGCAGACACTTCACTTAACCAAGAGACGAGAGTGGATGTTAACCGAGGCTGGCTATGACAAAGCATTGAGGGTTTGCCATATCCCGCTTGGACTAAAGGATTCTCTGCCCGTCAAATCCTTCGAGGTACAGAGGATTGTGAAAAGGCTTACCGAAACGCCGAAACCTGACAATTACGACCCTATTGACAGGAGTAAAAAGCTCACGAGGATAACCCGCCAATCGGCATTGCGGGGTCGCGGATTTCGCCAGGCAGTGATTGAAGCGTATGATTTCAGATGCGCGATTTGCGGACTTAAAATAAATTCGCCCGACTTGATATCGTGGGAAGTGGAGGCCGCCCATATCGTTCCCAGTCATTCCTTGGGCCGGGACGACATTTGGAACGGAATTGCCTTGTGCCGCCTTCACCATTGGGCGTTCGATGTGGGCTGGTTCACTTTGTCGGGCGATTATCGCATTGAGGTTTCATCGCGGATTAATCGGTTGCCGGAAGATTACGGGAAGATGGGCGCCCGCGATGTTTTTCGTGCCCTTGCGAACCGCGCCACGGCAATTCGTCTTCCGAGTCGGGACGAGATTTTTCCGCATCAGAACGCAATTCTCTGGCACCGTCGCCACATTTTTTTGCAAACCAAGCATGAAGCGTGACCTGCAAAGCGTTAAAACGGTCCTGGACGCGCACCCTTCATCCCAAGAGGAAACGTAACTATTACCGGTCTTTTGTGCGGAGAGCTAGCGGGTCAGAACTCGTAACCCTGCTCAACCCAATAGTGCCAATCGCCGACCGCTTGTTGTGTTTGCTTATCCGCTTGAATGGGTTCCAACTGAGCCAGCGGGACGGCAAGAGTTCGCTTTTCCCATGGCACCGTAATGAACATTTCGCTCTCGCATTCCTCTGCCGGAGCCAACCCCACGACTTCCACTTCCTGGCCTTTGCGTAAGGGCGAGATCGCCCGGTGGGCGACACACTTGGCGCGGAAGGGAAAACGCAGATGCTCTTCCAGGTAGTAGTACCATCCCATCGCCTGTTCCTCGGCGTCGTGTGCATCCACTACGATTTCCTGCTGGATGCGCTGCTCCCTCTGTTTGTTTTGCTTGGCCTGGGCCATGTTTGGATGGGAGCACAGCCTTCCACGGAACACGAGGCCAATCTCAGGGACCTGCCGCAGGACATGAGGGAATGAACGGCCTGCCCACGACGGCCTTTTGGATCGCTTCCCAGAGGTTGCGGCCTGTTTACGGCTGGTGCTCAGGTAACTGCGAATGCGACAGAACATCTGCGCTCCGCGGAGCGTGCGAAAGCACCCGGAGATTTTCTGGCGCACCTTGATCATGCGGATGTCTTGCTCGCCCTGGTTGTTGGTAAAAGGCACTCGTTCATCCCACAGGAAGGCCAGAATGGACCAATCAAACTCCTCCAACCGATCCAACAGATTGGCCGCCTTGCTCTGCGCACAGCGGCCCTGACCGGCTGGCCGGCGCGGGTGCTTGTAGCGTCCCCGCCGCACCACCGCATGATAGCCCTTCAACGCCCGCTTAAATTGACGTTCGCTGAACTCGCCCTGTTTTTGCCGTCGTCGGTGCAGTGCCAAAAGCAAATCGCTCAACTGCCGCGCCCAGACCTCTTGTTGTTCTTCCCAGAGGAACTTCAATTCCCGCAGCAGGTGTTCGTTGCATAAGGCGTGCTGGCATTGCGAATAGGAAAAATAGGGCTTCCAGTGATCGTGGAGCACCCACTGCCGACACGCTCCGATGATGCCCAAGGCGTCCATCGCCTCGGTGCCGCGTTTGGGATGCACTCCGTAGAACGTCAATCGGGCCGTCGAGGCCACATGCAGCCAGTGCAACGCCCCCGCCACCCGCAGGCCGCTCTCGTCCAGATGGACCACCGGCGCTTGCGGCACTTGTTGGACCAGCACCCGGGCGAAGGGTTCCAACTGCGCAAACACGCGCTCGTTGGCCGCCACTAACGTCCCCGCACTCAAGGGCTGCCCGAAAAGATCCCCGCACAGTTGTGCCAACCGATCATAGGGCAGCAACTGCTGCTGGTTGAGATAAACCATCAGGCTTTGAAAACGCGGTCCATATTGCACCGGCGCCGTCACGCCAGCCGGAAACTCCGCCCGCACTTGGGCGGCACAATGCGGACAACCTTTGATCTCGGCCCGATGTTCCGTCACCTCCAAAGAGCGTGGCGGCAGATCGAAGACTTGGCGGCTCTCGTAAGCCAGCACCGGTTGCCGGCTCAGTCCGCCTCCACCGCATTGCGGACAAACCGCCAGATCATGCAACTGAATAGTTACAAAAATTTGAGTGAGACGGACAAACGGCGGGACAACTCGAAAGTTCAAAGCGGGTTCGGCAAGAAGATTGCAAACTGGATTGGCCGTGACATGGCCTATCCGTCCAACGTGCTCCACTTCGCAACCGAATGCGGGAACAGGAGACACTCTGCCACATTCCCAAAAGCGTTGCCGGAGTGGTTCATTAAGCTCTTTACTGCCCCTGGCGATTGGGTTCTTGATCCGTTCACCGGCTCTGGCACAACAAATATGGCGGCATTTGAACTTGGCCGCAACTCAATCGGCATTGACAGCCTTGCAGAGTACGTCGCCTTGGCCAAAGGCTATTTGCAGGAAATGGAACTGACACAAAATGGCAATGATCACCCAAGAAGAATTAACGGAGTATGTCACCCGGAACATTCCAGCCTTCCACCGGGCGAAACTGGAAAAGCTCAAAAAACTGAAATTGCTCAAGCTCTTATCGAGGAAGAACCCTTATTTGCTCAATGCAAAAGGACTGTCAACTCCGCGTGATTTAGTTAAAACAATTCTCGACGCTTTTCTGTCCTCTCAAGAGGAAACCATGCTTGGGGGATTCCTGGAAGGGTTGGCCGTGTTTACTGCGGAAAAGGCCCAGGGAGCAAAAGGCAAGTCCAGCACAACCGGGGTGGACATTGAAATGGACAAGGCTGGCGTCCGCTATTTTGTGGCGGTCAAATCCGGGCCGTCTTGGGGGAACAGCAGCCAGATCGGCAAAATGAGGACAGATTTTAAGACGGCGGCAAAGGTCTATCGTCAAAACAAAGACGTTCTGCCCGTGCGTTGCGTCAATGGTTGTTGTTACGGGAAACAGGCCGAGGAAAGCGAAGATAAGGGCGATTATTTGAAACTCTGCGGTCAACGGTTTTGGCAATTTATTTCCGACGACCCGGAATTTTACGTCAAAATCGTTGAACCGATTGGGCACAAGGCCAAAGAGCGCAACGCAGAGTTTCTGGCCCAATATGAGCTTGTCGTTGACGCTCTTACCGAAGTATTCAGGCAGCATTTTTGCGATTCAAACAACCTGATTCTGTGGGATGCGCTGGTGAAGCATTCCAGCGAAGCACCGGCCCCTTAGCCGTTTTTCTTGGCTCGGCAAGATTGACAATTTGGCGCAAGCATTGTTTCAGCCTATGCCATGTATTATCCCTGGGTGCGGAAATCCAGCCAATAGAAATTACGTCGGAATCCGACTTCGTCGGCCAAATACCAATGCAGTCTGGGCACCAAACATCAATGCGTATATTTGTGATGTTCATTCCGTTCAAGGACTTCGCATCACGATATTTGTTGAGGAAGCACACGATCACCACTTAGAAACCCGCGTCTGCGGGGCCATACCAGGCTCAATCACTGCGATCAATCCCGTAACCCGCAGGACCCCGATCATACAACCACCTTAAACTGTGCCAACTGCAATCTAACCCCACACGACCCGTTGTTGCTCAAGTGAAGAAGCCGCCTTTTAGGATTCAAACCACTACCGGTCAGGAGGGGGTGTGGATTTGGCGACTTTGGTCGGGACGATGGTGTAGGGGCCGAAGGCCTGGAAACGGTTGGTCTTGGGCTGCCAGATCATGTAATCGGAATGGGAAATGACAAACCGCTCCGTGCGGGCCGCAGGCGCGCCCGTGAGCTTGACCTCGTCGGCTGCCACCGTGTAAACCGCCCGCTCCCCCGTCGCGTGAATGGCTTGATTCGTCCTGGTTTGATCGATCACCACGTCGCGCTCGGCCACCGCCCGTTCCATCTGGTTGGTCACGGGGGAAAAATACGCCGTCACGGTGACGGCGGCAAGTTTGTCGCGCGGTTCCGCCGCGTTGGCGCCGAATTTTTGCAGAACGACGTGGTTCTCGGCGAAAATTTCCGTCATCAACTTGGTGGCCGGGGAGCGATGCGCGGTCAAGGTGTCACAGGCGATGGTTTTGATCCGGCCGAAGGCGTCAGGCGCTGACTCGCCCTGCACGTGGCCGCGGGCGACGGCGGTTTTGACCTCGTTGCTGAACAACTCCACGTCCAGCTTATCGGAGGTCAGCGTGTCGCGCAGCACGCCGTTTTCCAGCAACCTGGCTTTGACGTGATCGCTAAAGACCGCGAGGTTGGTTTGGTAATCGAGATCTTCGGAAGCAATGTAGAGCCACTGGTTGGCATGGGAAGTTCCGGTCACTTTGAGCTTGAGGTTCGAGTCGCCGCGCGCACGGTACTTTTTGGCGGTGGATTCCGCCCTGAGGGTCCGTCCCGTGACCTCCATGTTGGTGTTCCACCAGACCGGGTTGCCGGTCAGTTCAAACAGATCGTTCGTCCGCGTATAATCGGCCCGTTCGCTGGTGGCACTGCTTTGGTCGGCCTGGTTGACGATGAGGACATTGCCCGTGGCGCGCATTGAATCCACCGGCCCGTTGGTCAGGGGCCATTGCAGCGTGGCGAAATCGGCCCACAATTCGCGGAAGCCGGTGGCATCGGCCTTGGGCGTGACTCCGGGCTTTTGTGGAGCGTTGGGCCACCAGACGCGGACGCTGCCAACGGCGGTGAGAAGGTGGCGGGTGCTGTCATAAATAAATTTTTCGGCCCTGGCCTTTTCGTCGCCATTGTGCCAGAACGCGCCGCCGGTCAACTCCGTCATCTCGCTGCCGTTGGTCACGTAATAAAACGCCCTCGGGCCGGTGGCCCAGCCGAGGTTGGTGGTGGTCATGACGACGTTGTCCTGGGCCAGGATCGTCTGGATGGCGCTGTTGCTGGTCATTTGGATGGCCAGCCGATCCGAGGTCAGGTCCAATTGCGGGTCCATGGCATGCACGTGCCTGGAGTAGCGCGCAAAATTGGACTGATAATCAAAAATGGCCGAGTCGGCAAAAATCTTCAGCAACTGTCCCGGCGCGGCCGGCGCATTGGTCCTGGCGCCGCTCAACATCGAAGTTTTGAGCAAGGACCTGAGCACGCGCGTCTCCACTTTGTTCGAGACATAGAGCAAATGGTTGGTCTGGAGGAACATGAAGCCTTCCCCCTGCACCCAGACGTTGGTGGTCGGCGTGAACATGACCATCGATCCAGCGTCCCAGGCACGGCCCCCGGCGGTGTCGATGTGGCATTCCGGCGCCAGGCCGATCAACTGCACGTCGTTGGCCTGGCCGCTGCGGAAGGATTTCATCTGAAAGGGTGTAATCAGGTCATCTCGCGGGGCCAACGGCGTCCGCTTGTCGCCGCTCAGGAGAAGGTCGAGCACTTTGCCCTGCGGGGTGTCGCGGTAGAGCAAGATCTGCGTCTTATAGGCGGGCGGGGTTTGCGCTTGCAGCAGCCCGCCCGCGGCCAGAGCCAACAGCAGCCATAAGGCACAGGCGGTCTTCATGGCAACTTGGGGAATTCGCGGACCAGCGCGTGCAATTTGACCAAGCCCGCCAAAAGCCGCGCCATGTTTGCCAGCGGAATCATGTTCGGCCCGTCGCTCAGGGCCTTGTCCGGGTTGGGATGCGTTTCGATAAATAATCCGTCGGCCCCCGCCGCTACCGCGCAACGGGCCAGCACCGGCGCCATGTCGCGCTGCCCGCCCGAGCGGTCTCCGCCCGCGCCCGGCAACTGCACCGAATGCGTGGCGTCGAAAATGATTGGAAAACCGAACTGGCGCATGATCGGGATGGAGCGCATATCGGCCACCAGGTTGTTGTAGCCGAAGGTCGTGCCGCGCTCGGTCAGGAGCAACTTGCCGCCGCCCGCTTCCACCGCTTTTTTGACGACCTGGCCCATCTCCTGAGGGGACAGAAACTGCCCCTTTTTCAAATTCACAATCTTGCCCGTGCGCGCCGCGGCCGCGATCAAATCGGTTTGCCGGCAGAGAAAGGCGGGGATTTGGAGCACATCGACGGCGGCCGCGGCCAGGGGCACCTGCTCCTCGGTGTGGACATCCGTCAGCACCGGCACTTCCAATTCGCGCCGGACCTTGGCCAGCACCGCCAGGCCGTCCAGGATGCCCGGCCCGCGAAAAGTCCGGGCCGAGGAGCGATTGGCCTTGTCGAAGCTGGCCTTGAAGATATAATTGACGCCAAGCTTGCGGCAGGTTTCCCGCAGCGACCTGGCGACTTGGAAGCAAACGGCTTCATTTTCGATAACACAGGGGCCGGCGATCAAAGTCAGTTGCTTTGATCGTCTCAACGAATTCCAGATGGTGGCGTTGCTCAACACTTTCGCTTCTCCGCTGGTTGTAAGAGAAAAGCCCCCGCGCCGCAAGAACCTAATCCGTCAAAAAACCGCTTGCCGAGTCTTGAGATTCTTCTAGAATCGCCCCCGAACAATGAAATATTCCATGCGCAAACTCCCCTTCCTCTTTCTTTCGCTCGCGGCCTGCTGCCTTGGTTTGGCGGCGTGCCACTCGCCGGCGCCGGCTGGTTCGCAAAGCCTGGACTTGACCTTGCGCCGCCTCAAGGAAATCAACCCACAGTCCGATCAATGGCGGAGCGAGGAAACGCGGGTGCGATGGAATCCCGCGCAAACGGCAGTGGTCATCTGCGACATGTGGGACACCCATTGGTGCAAGGGCGCGGCGGCGCGGGTGCAGGAAATGGCGCCCCGAATGAACGCGGTCATCAGCGCATTGCGCAGCCGGGGAGTCCTGATTATCCATTGCCCGAGCGATACCATGAAGTTCTACCAAGGCCAACCCGGCCGCGCCTTGGCGCAGAGCGCTCCGGCGGTTGATCTGAAGCCCATTTTGGAAAGTTATTCGAATCGTGGGCCAGCGGTCGAACCGCCCCTGCCCGTGGAGGTGGACCCCGCCGACGGCGGCTGTGACGACGTTCCCAAATGCACGAATCCAAACCCGCATGGGGGGCCATGGCCCTGGCGGCACGAGATTGCCACCCTTGAAATTCAAGCCGGCGACGCCATCACCCAAAGCAGCGAGGCCTACTTTCTGATGCGCCAGCGAGGAATTACCAACGTCATTTTGATGGGCGTGCATGAGAATATGTGCGTGCTGGTGCGGCCTTTTGGCATCCGCCAGATGGTGCGCCTGGGGCAAAACGTGGTCCTCATGCGCGACCTGACCGATTCGTTGTATAATTCGCAGTGCAAGCCGTTTGTCAATCATTTCATTGGCACCGACCTGATTTGCTGGCACATTGAGAAATACTGGTGCCCCACCATCACCAGCGACCAGATTCTGGGCGGACAACCGTTCCGCTTCGCCGCCGACGCCGCGCCGGCGCGCGTTTTTCATAATTAACGGCGAAGATCGCTTTCATTTTGCTTCAGCCCTCTCCGGCTTCCAGCAAATAATGTTCCTGGAAGTGTCAAATATATATATGGCGCCGCGGCTATCCGTGGCGACGCCGTCGGCGTGGGCAAAGGGTCCGTCGGGCTTGGAGGTCAGCGCCAGGGGCGGGAGCAATTCCACCTTGCCGTTGGAGATCTTATGCAAGCCGAGAGCGTCGGCGACATAAACCGTGCCGGCAGAGTCCACGGCCACGCCCTCGGGATTGGACAACCCCAGGGCCACGGTCGTGACATCGCCAGCGGTGGAAATTTTGCGGACCGCCTGGTTGGCCGTGTCAGCGACAAACACGTTGCCCAAATCGTCAACGGCGATGCCGTGAGAGTTTTTAAACCGGGCGGCGCCGCCGCGGCCATCGGCAAAGCCCGGCACGCCGGGTTTGCCGGCCAAGGTGCTGACGCGTCCGTCCGCCGCGATCTGGCGGATGACGAAGTTGTCCTTGTCGGTGACATAGAAGTTGCCCGATTTGTCCACGGCCACGGACCAGGGGTTGCGGAAATGGGCGTTATCACCCTTGGCGTCTTTCCAGCCCGGGTTTCCCGGCGAACCGGCCAGGAGTGTGACCAGGCCTGCCGCGCTGATTTTACGAATGGCGCCGGTGGCAAATTCGGCCACATAGACGTTGCCAGCTTTGTCCACCGCGATGCCCGATGGGGCGGTGAACCGCGCCTCGGCTCCCTCGCCGTCAATCTGACCCGCTTTACCGGCCAGGCCCGCCAGCGTGTGGACTTCGCCGGAGGGTGAAATCTTGCGGATGGTGTTGTTGCCCATGTCCGCAACATAGATGTTGCCAATGCTGTCCACGGCGATGGCCGCCGGGGAGGTAAATCGCGCCTGGCTGCCGATGCCGTCGCTGGCTCCGGCGACGCCTATGTCTCCTATGATCATGGGCGGCGACCAACGCGGCGGCGTCGCGACCGGAGCCGGGGGCTTGCTGATTGCCGGAAGCTTGACGACCACGGACGGCGGAGCCGAGTTGGAAACCAGCGGGGTCACCGGCGGTTTCGGCGACAATGACTCATGCCAAACCATCCATGCCAGCGCGATCAAGGCCGCCCCCGCTGGAATCCAAATCCCCCACGCCACGTGGCGGACACGCCGCGCCAAACCGTGCGGGCCGGTGGGCGTTTTGCCTTGCTTGATTCGTTCCAGGTCGGCGAGAACGTCCGTCATATCGGCGTAACGGTTGCGCAGTTCGCGCGCCATGGCTCCCTCGGCCACGGCGGCCAATCCGGCGTCCGCCTCCGGGTTGCGCTGGCGGATGGGCTTGGGCGGCCCGGCCAGGATTTGGCCGCGAATGTCAGCGGTGTTGCGCCCGGCGTAGGGCGGCTCGCCGGTCAGCATTTCGTACAGGAGCGCGCCGAAGGCGTAAATATCGCAACGGGTGTCCTCGGCGTTGCCGGCGGCGACGCCCGGGGAAAGGTAGGGGGCGGTGCCCTCCAGATGGTCGTGTTCAACGTCAACAATAGTATCGTTGAACATGGTGCGCGCCAGACCGAAATCGGCCAGGCACGTTTGGCCGCCGGCGCCCAGCAGGATGTTGGCCGGCTTGAGGTCGCGGTGGATGATGCCGCGCCGGTGGGCAAATTGCAGACCCGCGGCCACCTGCAAGGCGATGTCCAGCACCGCCGGGGCGTCCAGGCCCTGGCCGGGCTGGATGCGCTGGGCCAGGCTGCCGCGCTCGAAGAAAGGCATGACAAAGAAAGGGCCTTGCGGGCGGTCGGAAACCTCCAGCACCGGCACGACGTTGGGATGTTTGAGCTTTTGCAGATGCCCGGCTTCCTTGACGAAACGATGCACGACTTGCTGGTTGGGCACCAATTCGGGCCGGACCATTTTGACGGCGACCTCACGGCCCGACTCGCTGTCGCGCGCCAGGAGCACCACGCCCATGCCGCCGCCGCCCAACACGCGTAGGATTTCGTAGCGGGCCAGCGTGGCCAGCAGGCCGGGACGAGTGGCCGGGGAAAGCAGCCGGTGCCCAACCAATTCAGCAATCGGGCCGGTAAAAACCGACACGGGCGGCACCGAAGCAGCCGGTTCCTCGCTGGAAGGATCGTCGCTCATGACATCGGGCCGGCCTGCGCCAGCTTTTGCAAAGCCTCATCGAACAGGCGCTGGATCGGCGCCTCGACCCATGATTTCCCCTTGGCCCACTCCAGGCCGCGCTTAAACTCGGCGTCGCTGAGTCGGGAAATCCGCCGGCCCAGCCGCGCCCAGGCCGCCGCGATGCTGGCGTAATAGAGCACGGCGGCCACGTCATTGGGCAGGCTGCTGTCGGGATGCTCCATGTTGCCCTTGGCGAAATCCTTGGTCAGCGTCAACAATTCAATGGGCGGAACCGGATGCAAAAAGAGGTCCAAAAAACTTGTCAAGAGCAGGCTTTGGGCGTGGCTGAGGGTCTTCAAGCGGGCCGCGGTGGCGGGATCGAAACCGCCCAGGTCCACCAGGACGGGGGCGGACATTTGATGCCGGAAAATGGCCCCCAATTCCTCCGGCTGCCACAAACGGGCGCACTCCTGCCCGGCCGCCAGAAAGGCGGCGAGGCTTTTCGGGGCGCTCCTGGAAAGAGCGCCTGCGGAGTCAAAATCGGACATACAATCAAAGGTCTATACGGCGCATTTCACGGCATCTTGCGCGCCAGGCGCGTGACAAATTCTTCCAAGGCCCGGATTTCCTCCGCCGTGGCGGCGTCCGCTTCGGCGTATTCCTTGATGACCCGAGTCAGGTGCATCTTGAAAATGCGTTTGGCGCTCAAGAGCATGTTCGAGGCATCGCTGGGGGATTTCAAGCCGAAGCTCTCGATCAATTGGTCGTAGGGCACTTGCGGGGCGTCGTTGAGCAGCGGCTCCAACAGGCGGATGCGGAACATCTCCCAAATCCGGCCGCGGCGGGGCTGGTCGGCCGCCGGGTCCTTGCAGTCCGCCTCCATCCGGCGCAAAGTCTCCGCCAGCACGGTGCGCACCCACGTCAAATCAAACGCTTCCGCCGTCTCCTGCGGGACCGGCAATTCCACTTCCAGTTCGTCCAGCGAGACCGGGGCGTGTTTGACCTCGGCCCGGCTCAGGCGGTCGAGGACGAAATTGCGGAGGCTGATTTTGAGGAAATCACGGAATTGGCCGCGCTGGCGGTCGGCGCGTTGCAGCCAGCCCGTTTTGAGCATTTTGTCCTCGGCAAATTCCTGCAACAACACGTCCGACTGGTCTTTGAGGCTGGGAAAGGAAGCGACGAGGAAAATCTTCAGCGGCGGCCAATAGAGCCGGATCAACCGATCCAGCCGGGCGGCGTCGGCCACGGCTGTCGGCCCCAACTCGGCCCAATCGGTCCGAGGAAAAATGGAACTGGCAGATGGATCGGAAGGCATATCGACCTGCCTCCATGAAAGCCCAGAGGCCGTTCCGGAGCAAGAGAAATCCAGGGAAGACCAATACAATCCACTTGAATGCAACCGGAAGAGCGTATTATGGTGAACTCATGATACGGCGATTTTACGTCCATAACTTTCGGTGTTTGGAGAATTTCGAGCTGCCGATCGCTGATCGCTCTTCCATTCTACTGATTGGAAAGAATGGCGCGGGCAAGACAACCGTCGGGCTTGCCTTTGAAATCCTTCAGAAAATTGCTCGGGGAGCAAGCCGGGTGGATGATGTTGTAAAGCCGAAGGATCTCGCTCGTGGACGAGCCGACGTTCCCATGAGGCTTCAGATTGACGTCCAGCTAGACGGTCAGATCTATCAATACTCCATCGCCTTCGAAATGCCGCCGGGGTCCAAGGAATTGCGTGTACTTGAAGAGAGTCTCGCGGCAGACGGCAAGCCGGTCTTCACGCGAGAATTAGCCCAGGTACATCTGGCAACCACAAGCCAGCAAAAGGAAGCGAGATTCCTCATTGACTGGCATCTGGCTGCCTTGCCGATAGTTCAGGAACGGACTGCAAAGGATCCTTTATTTACTTTCAAGCAGTGGCTCGCTCGCACGATCATTCTTCGGCCAATACCCAGTTTGATTAAAGGAAATTCCGAGCAGGAAACATTGCAACCAAATACTGAGGGCACGGATTTCGGCGCGTGGTTTTCTGGTTTGCTGGCTTACGCGCCGGCCGCGTATGGAAAGATCGATGCCTATCTCAAGCAAGTAATGCCAGACATCAGAGACATCAAGAATCCGGTGATCGGCAAAGACTCTCGAAGCCTTGAAGTGCAATTCTCGAATGACCTTGGAAACCTCACCATTCCTTTCGCAGATTTGTCGGATGGCGAGAAGTGCTTTATGATTTGCGCAATGATCCTTGCGGCGAACGATGCTTACGGACCGTTAGTATGCTTTTGGGATGAACCGGACAATTATCTAGCGCTCTCCGAGGTGGGGCATTTTATCATGGCCCTTCGCAAAGCGTTCCAATCGGGTGGCCAATTCATTACAACGTCGCATAATCCAGAAGCGATTCGACGATTTTCTGAGGAAAACACCCTTATGCTCTACCGGAAGAACCATCTTGAGCCTACAAATGTCCGACCTGTAAGCGAACTTACAGTAAATGGGGACTTGGTGAATGCACTCATTCGTGGAGATGTCGAACCTTGAGCGTTAACAAGAATGTGCCGCACGTCTTGGTGCTTCCAGAAGACGATGCCAACCGGCAATTGGCCAACGGCTTTCAAGTTGATCCGTGGTTAGACACTCGGAGGATGCAAATACTTGAGGAGGCGGGCGGTTGGACGGAGGTTCTGAGTTGTTTTAATCAAGCCCACGTACCGGAAATGGACCGATATGCCAGCCGGTATATGATTCTTCTGATTGATTTCGACGAACGGGGAGATCGTCTGAACACGGCGAGGGCTGCGATTCCGGAGCGCTTGAGGGACAGAGTATTCGTTTTGGGCGCGTGGAGCGAACCTGAAGATCTGCGACGAAATCTCGGCTCATACGAAACCATCGGCTTGGCGATGGCCAGGGACTGCCGCGACAACACTGAGGCGACATGGGCGCATGTTCTCCTTCGGCACAACGCCGGTGAGCTTGAACGTTTACGAACACACATTCGCCCATTCTTATTCCCAATGAGCGTTGTTCAATAATCCATTCTGATTCGCCGCCAGAAACGGGGTTGCGTTCCGGGCCTTTTTGACGGATGGTAGAAAAAAGCTTGATGAAAATCATATCTTCCCGCAGGGGCTTTGCTTTGTTGGCGGCTGGCCTGGCGGCCCTGAGCGTGACGATGGCGCGTGGCGGCGAGACGCCTGCGAAAACCAATGATTACTGGGCGGTGGAAGATCGCGCGGCGCGCGAGAAGTTGCCGCTTTATACCACCATTGCCGCCGCCCAACCGGGCGAATTGACGCCGGCCAATGGACTGCCCAACGGGAAAACTTTCCTGACCTGGGAGCGTTCGCACGGCGATAACGGCGGCAGGCGCTATTCGGCCCTGACGCAGATCAACCGCGGCAACGTCGCCGATTTGGCCCCCGCCTGGACCTATCATTCCCACGACTCCGGTGAGTCCCTGGAATGCAATCCCATCATCGTGCGTGGCACCATGTTCACGCCAACTCCGGGGAACAACCTCGTCGCCGTCAACGCCGCCAATGGCATCGAGATGTGGCGGTTCAAGCCCGAGGGCCGTCCGGCGTTTCGGGGGTTGATCTATTGGCCCGGCGAGCACGGCGCCGCCGAACGCGTGCTCTTTTGCTCCGGCCATTACCTCTACGCGCTGGACCCCAAAACCGGACAGCCCATCGACGCATTCGGCCAGCATGGGAAAACCAAATTGCCTGGCGTGGAACGTCCCGGCTTTGGAGCCTCCACGGCGGCGCCGGCGATTTACAAGAGGGTCATCGTCGTGGCCGGCTTTATGAAGGACGTGTGGGGATTCGATGTTGCCACCGGCCGCCAGCTTTGGACTTTCCACACGGTGCCGCACGAGGGCGAATTCGGTTACGACACATGGGACAAGACGGAGGATTACGCGGCCAATGATTGGGCCGGGATATCGCTGGACGAAGGCCGCGGCATCGCCTACGTCGTCACCGCCGGGGCCAAGCCGAACTTCAGCGGCATGCGCCATCGCGGTCAGAACCTCTTCTGCAATTGCATCATTGCCCTCGACGCCCTGACGGGCCGGCGCCTCTGGCATTTCCAGGAAATCCGCCACGATGTTTGGGACCTCGACATTCCCGGGCCGCCCAACCTGGCCACCATCACGCGCGACGGGCGGCGGGTGGATGTCGTAACTGCGGTCAGCAAGATGGGCAACACGCTGCTGCTGGACCGGTTGAACGGCAAACCGATTTTCCCCTTCCGCCTGCGCCGGGCGCCCACAAGCGACGTGCCGGGCGAAGTAACGTGGCCCTACCAACCGGATTTGGAATTGCCGGAGCCTTTTTCAAAATTAGAGTTCACCAAAGCAGATCTGACTGAACGCACGGAGGACGCGGCCGATGACGCTCTGAGCCGGTTCAAAGGCGCGCGCACCGGCCGGTTCCTGCCCTGCGCCGACGGGACGCCGACGCTGTATTTTGACGTTCTCGGCGGCGGCGAGTGGACTGGCTCGTGCATCGACGCCGCGACGGGCCGGCTTTATGTCTCCGCCAACCACGTCGGCACAACCATCACCATGTTCCGCGATGACGATCCGCCGGACGATCTTCATGCGGCCAAGACGGCGGGCCAATTGGTATTCGAACAGACCTGCGCCGCCTGCCACGCCACCAACCGGCTTGGACTCGGCATTGCCCCCCCCTTGCGCGGGCTGCGGCACCGGATGACTGACGGCGACGTCATCAAACAGATTCGCAACGGCAAGAACGCCATGCCCGCCAACCCGCTGATGAGCGAAGCGGACCTCAAAACGCTGGTGGATTTTCTCCTCTTGCGCGACCGCCCGATTCCCGCCCAGATGCCCAAAACCGAACGTCCGATTTACAGTTTCAGCGGCTACCAGCGTTTTTGGGACAAGGACGGCTACCCCGCCAACAAGCCGCCGTGGGGCACGCTCAACTGCATCGACCTGAACACTGGCAAGCTCGAATGGAAAGTTCCACTCGGCGATTACCCGGCTCTCGCGGCCAAGGGTGTGCCCCCGCGAGGCACGTTGAACTTCGGCGGCGCCATCGTGACCGCGGGCGGCCTGGTCTTCTGTTCCGGCACGCTTGACAACAAAATCCGCGCCTTTGATAAACGCGACGGCCAGCAACTCTGGGAAGCGCCGATCCCCTTCCCCGGCAGCGGCGCCCCGGCGACGTATGCAATTGACGGCCGCCAGTACGTCGTCATCGCCTCGACCGGCGTCATGCACTTGGACACCCCGCGCGGCGACGCCTGGGTAGCCTTCGCCCTGCCTGCCAAGCATTGACCGAGCCGTCTCGTCACGGCCCTTTTTGTCCTGAAAGGGCGGAGAGGAGCGAAGCGGCAGGCATTTTCACCGAGGTCAGCGCGAAAAGAGAGGGGCACCACGGATCCAGAGTGAACTGGATGTGATCAGCGAGGCCCAGGTAAGTTTGGGTGTTCAAATCATAGACGTGCTCCGATTGCGGCAGGGAGACGTTGAGTTGGATCGGTTTTTCCAAGGCTTCGTTGCCGCCGGCTTGTTGCAGTGACTCGCTCATTGCGTATTCGATGTTGCGCTCGAAGGCCAGCAGACTTCCGGCGGGCACCCGAAAGCGGTGAATGCGAACCCGGTCCGCAACCGGCGGCGAAGGAACGAACGGATGCAATCTGGCGGCGAGCCAGGCGGCCAGGTCGTGCGCGGCGGGTGGCTGGCTTGGCCCCAGCCGTTCGGCCGCGTAAAGAGCCGGGTCGCCGGTGAAATGTCCACCGCTGTCAATTTGACGCGCAGTGCCGCGCAGTTTGCCGTGTTGGTCGAAGGTCCCGGGCAAGTCATCGAAGAAAATGCGTTGATGGGCCAACTGTTGCATCTCCTTGTCCGAGAGCGCGTAGGCGGAGGACAGCACCAGAACGGCGTTGCTGACGGCGGCCAGTTGTCCTGATTCGATTTGCTCGGCGGAGATGAACTGCGGACTGTAACCCAGGTCCTCCAAAGCTTTCAGCCAGCCATCGCGGGCGGCGGCGGCGTGATTGTGCGCGGCTTCAAAACTGGAGAAGCGCCGCAGCCAGGTGGAGCCATCGACGGTGGATTCGAGCAACCAATCGACCTGCAGGCTCGGTTGCGAGTAAAGGATGAAGATGGGATCGCGCGCGGGTTGGGCGCGAAGAAAGAGTTGGGCCAGCGGCGAGGTCATTTCGCGCAGCACGGGCGCGAGGGCTTGGGCCTTGGCCGTCAACGCATAATCAGGGCGGTGGAAATCTATGCAATCCTCACTCCACCAAACGAGGCAACCACGGTCGCCTTCGAGCAACAAATGCCAGAGGCGGCGGCGCGCGTGCGCGGTGTCGCTCTCAAAAACAGTCGTGACAATGGGGCGGCCTGGCATGAACGAGCCAAAGATTTGCCGCGCATTGCCGATGTCGTACGGCTCGACCCAATCCAGCACGCGAGAGAGCTTCCTCAAATCGTAGCCGCCGAAAGCGTGCGGCATTTGCGTGCCTTCGATGCCGACGGGCGTTTGCGGATCAACGCGATGGGCCGCCTGGCGCAACTCGTCCAGCGCGCCAGCCAGCGAGGCGTCCATGTAAGTGCGAAAATCGGCCCAGGGCGAAAAATTCCAGCGGGTCGGGGATTGCCGGGCGCTGGCGGGATCGAATTTCAGGGCCTCCAAATCCTGCCAGTCCGGTTTGCCTCGCGGGAGAGCCTGGCCGCTGGCCATGCGGTTTTTGATTTCATCGGTGGTAAACGGAATGACGTCATCCCATTGGGCAAAGGCGGTTTGCCATTCGGCGTTCAAGGCGGCCAAAGTTGGGTATTGGGTTTTGAGCCAACGGCGAAAACCGGCCAGGGCCAGGGGATGGAAATCGTAGTCGAACGGATTGGCCGAATAGGTGGTGGACAGTTCATCGCGCAGATCGTAGGCCAGCGGCTGATGCGGGGCGTTGCGGGCGGCGACGCGCCCGACTTGCTCCCGCGCCCAATCGCGCCAATGCGGATCATCCAGGCAGGGATCGCGCGCCAGCGCCGAGCGAGGGCGTCCGCCTTTGCTCCAGTCGGTGACTAATTTGTCCCAGTCGCCCACTTGTGAATTCCACTTGAGGCAAAGACCGCGATTGACCAGGTTCTCGACGTAATATGGGAAATGATTCTGCCACAACGGGGCGGGGTCGGCGTCGCCATAGACCATGGCCGTGTTGACGCCCATGTCGCGCAGGCGCTGGAAGAAGAGCGGGAGTTTCTCCGGCCGCCGGCCCGGGCTGTCGCCCACCCACATAATGGTCCGGTATTCCTGCCAGGGCCGGAGCGGCTCGGCCGCCACAGAGTCAAAAACACAACATCCCGGCAAAATCCAAGCCAGGAGCACCAGGCCCTGTCTCATCGGGTCCGCTCGTTCTTGGGCTTGAGCGCGGCCTTGGTCGCGGCCTGGAGTTCGTCCAATTCCGCCCGAAGTTCGTCCTTGTCGGCGCGCGTCATGCGGTCGATGAAGAGAATGCCGTTGAGATGGTCCAATTCGTGTTGAATGGCCCGCGCCAGCAAGCCGCCGCAGCGAAATGCAATCTGCTCCCCTTTTTCGTTGGTGGCCCGGACCTCGGCCTGGCCGGGGCGGGTAATATCCGCGAAGATTTCCGGGAAACTCAGGCACCCTTCCGGGGCCGCCACCGAATCGCCCGCGCCTTTGACCTCTGGATTGATAAGGACCAATGGCATGAAGGCCGCAGGGTCTGATGACTTGCCGTCCAATTCCAGCGTGGACGGGCGCTCGGTCGCCTCCCGCACGTCCAGCACCGTCAACTGCAAAGCGCGCCCCACCTGCTGGGCCGCCAAGCCGACGCCTTTGGACGCGTGCATGGTCTCGAACATGTCCGCGATGAGTTTGAGGATCTCGGGCGTGATTTTATCCACGCGCGCTCCTTTCTGGCGCAAGGCCGGATGGCCGTATTTGACAACTTCCAAAATCATGTCTTGCAGGCGGGGTCTTGCATCATGGCCGCGATCTGGACGATGGAGGGGCTTTGGGCGGTACGCACATAATAGCCGCTGGTCGTGACGCCGGTCAGAAGGCTCATCTGGTTATCCAGGCCCAGGAGGCGGCCAAGGCAAAAGCCGGAGTTGAAATGATCGCCGGCCCCCGTGGTAATGAGCGGCTTGGGGGTGAAAAATCCCTGCGCCAGGGCGACGTTGCCCTTGCACACGGCCACCGCGTAGGAAACGGGGTGGATGACCAGGGTGCCTGACTTGAGGCGCTTGGCCAGAAGCGAGGCGAATTCCGTCAAAGCCTCCGGCGTGGCGGCCGCGGGTTTAAGCCCGAACACCTCGCCGATCTCGTGTGCTTCCTTTTCGTTCAACCCCAGAATCACGTCGAAATACTCTTCAAATCGTCCGATCAGATCGAGGGCGCGCACAATGTCTTCGCGCGTGCGTTTTTCCGGGTCGGCCAGGTCAAAAAACAGGGTGCGGCGCGGCCCCTTCATGGCCGGGCAAATCTCCTTGAGGATGGCCTCCCAGAGGTCGCTCATGTAGGGGAGCATGGTCCAGTTGACGAAGCCCACCAGGTCCGAACCTCCAAACTTGCCGGCGAAGCGGTCGCGGCCGAAACGGGCCTGGATGTTTTCCCAGTTGACCTGCTTGAGCGAGGAATGCTTGCCGATCATGATTTTGCCGTCCTCGAACTCCAGGGCGTCGGTCGCGCCCGGCTCGGCGATGCTATGCACCTCGGCCCGTTTGGCGAAATCCTGGAAAACCGGATGCAGGTTGGGATAGCCCAGGTTGCCGAGGTAGGTCACTTTGATTCCGAAGCTGGCCAAGGCGTTGGCCATGATCGGGCCGTTGCCGCCCAACTTGGTGATTTGGTTGACCAGTTCGATGTTGGTGCTCTTGCCGGCGGCGGCGGCCAAACGCGCGGCTAATTGGGCGATGGTGGTCAGGCGCTGATAGACCTCGGCGCTTTCGCGTTTATCCACCACGTGCAGGATCTCATCCACGAAACCATCGAGGCCAACAAAGGCGCTCAAGTGGGCGGCCCGGTCCTGTTGGGCCAGCAGTGCTTGCGCACAGGGCGCACGGAGTTCTTTTGTAGTTATCATGTGTTTGCGCAACCTTCTTGGGCGGCGAAATCAATCCATTTCGATTCCTGCCACCTTTAAAATTCTTTCCAAGTCCTCATCATTGAAAAACTTAATCTCAATGGCGCCCCGGCCTTCATGGTAGCGGATGACCACCTTGGTTCCGAAACGTTCCTGCACCCTGTTTTGCACCGCCGCGACGTGGGCGTCGGTCCCCTGTAAGCCAGGCCGCGCCCGTGCCCCGTTTTTTTCGCCCGTCTTCTTTTGCAGGGCGCTAACCAATTGCTCGGTCTGCCGGACATTGAGGGACTTTTTCAGGACGCGATCCGCCGCCAATTCCTGTTCCTCCGGCGAAGCCAATCCCAAAACCACCTTGGCGTGGCCGACTGAAAGCCGCCCATCCCGCACAAAAGTCTGCAATTGCGGCGACAGTTTCAACAGCCGCAACGAGTTGGCTACCACGGCGCGGCTCTTGCCGACTTTGAGGGAAGCTTCCTCCTGGGTCAATTGAAATTGGCCGATCAATTGCGCGTAACCCTGCGCTTCTTCGATGGCGTTGAGGTTCTCACGCTGCAAGTTTTCGATCAGGGCCATTTCCAAAACGGCCCGATCATCGGCCTGGCGCACGATGACCGGCACTTCGGTCAACCCAGCCATTTGCGCGGCCCGCCAGCGCCGTTCACCGGCGATGATTTCAAAACCATCGCCTTGCGGCCGGACGATCAACGGCTGAACGATGCCTTGTTCCTTGATCGAGTCGGCCAATTCCTGGAGAGATTCCGGGGAAAAATCCTTGCGCGGCTGCAACGGACAGGGGCGCACTCGTGCCACCGGCGCGCGCCGGACGCGCTCGCCTCCATCGGCAGCGCCAGGCGGCGGCGATGGGAACGCTTGCTCGTCGGGGCGGGCCGGAGTACCGGCGCCACCGAGCAAAGCGCCTAGTCCGCGCCCTAAAACGGGTTTAGCCATGAGCAAGAAATTAGCGGCAAACGCTTCGCTGTAAAAGGGAAAAGATTAAGATTAAGATTACGATTATGATTGGGAGGGGCTATGGTGTGCTCATGAGCATCAAGAGCGAACGTATCGCGCGCGCGGACGGGCACAGCTCCGGCGACGGGCTGAATCCGCATTACCAGGGCTTCTTTGACTGCTTCAATCGCGGGCAATATTTTGAGGCGCACGAGGTTCTGGAGCGGCTTTGGCTCGAAGGCCGTCACGGGAGCAACGGCGCTTTCTACAAGGGCTTGATCCAACTGGCGGCTGCTTTCGTTCACTTGCAAAAGAACCGCCTTGGGCCATCCGCCGCCCTGTTCAAAATGGCGGACGCCAATCTCGGCCGATACAGCGGCACGCATGAGCGCCTGGCCATATCCGAGGCCGTGGCGCTGATTGAACAGTGGCTCGGCCTTCTGCAACAGGCCGATGAACATTCCAACCCGCTTCGCTCGCAGCCGGCTCCGATGCTGCGGCTGGAACAAATTTAGGAAGCCGGCATCATGCCGTTCTTGCGGGCGTAGTTGAACAATCCGCCAGCATCGACCACCGGGCGCACGTCGCCCAGTGGCTTGAGGGCATGCACTTTTCCCGTGGCTTGAACGGTGACGGTGAGCTTGTCCAAATCCACCGTGACCACCTCGCCGGTTTTGAGAACGTCACAGAGACGGTCCGCGATTTCGCACGGATAGAGTTCGCCGGTCGCGACGGAATTGCGGAAAAAAATACGGGCGAAACCCTGCGCCAGGACAACCCGGCAGCCGGCCGCGCCAAGCGCGATGGGGGCGTGTTCGCGCGAGCTGCCGCAGCCGAAGTTGCGCCCGCCGACGACGATGGGATATTCGCTCTCCATTTTTCCTGGTTTGACAAAGCGGATGGGGTAAAGGCCTTCGGGCAGCCCCACCAGAGCGTAGCTGCCAAGCTTCTTATATTCCTCGGCGATGGTGGGAACCAGGGTGAGATATTGGGCGGGAATGATCTGATCGGTGTCGATGTTATCGCGCACCACGTAAACCGGCCCAGTAAAGACACTTTTCATAAAACGATTCTGCCGCCGCAGGGAGCGGTTTTCAATGAAATTCCATGGCCAATTATTCAGAAAGAATCCAAGCTTCCCGATCGGGAAACACAAATTCAGACGCATGAGGGAGCGCCCGATTTCTCTCCTGCACCAATTCCGCGTTGCCACGAAGGGTTTCTGCCAAGTCAGCGCGCCTTCGTTCAGCTTTGACGCGGTTGCGTTCGGCGACGCTGTAAAGTTTTATTCGCGCTTTTTGCTTTTCGTTAAGCATGGGCTTGATGAAATAATATACCCCATTCTCTTGTTTGCTGAAAGATTGAAAAATCAGTGAGCACGTTGCGCCGCAATCTCCGCCTTGGCCTCCGCCACATCCCGCACAAAGGCCGGGTCGGCCATAAGCTCGCGCATGATGGCCTGGCCTAGAACCCGTCCAGCCCGCACGTCCGTTAAGAAATGGTAGCCGGTCTGTACGCGCGCCCAGCCGATGCGACGGCCGATGGCTAGAATGGCCTCGCGCTTTTCCGGGAACAATTCCGCCAACACCAACGCCCGGATTGTGCCGGCGGTCGAATGGCCGCTCGGATAGCTGAAACTGGGTTCCAGCTTGGCAAAGGCCAGACTGGCATCCATCTGGTAGGGGCGCGGGCGCTTCCAATAATTCTTCGCCGCCGTGGTGACTGCGCGCGAGTCGTTATCGACCTTGGCCAGCAAGGCTTCCGTTTTGGGCAATCGGCCCGGCTGAAAGATGGGGCCGATGGCTTCGGCAAAGTTGAAGATGTCCAGTTTGTTATCGATCCTGCACTGGGCTTCCTCGGCGCTGGTGCGTGCTCTGAACACTTCGCGGGCTTGTTGCAAGTCGGCGGCCTCTTCTTCGGAGCCGGCTGCGGGAGGCGGCGCCAGCAAGGCCACGCCGTCGGGATGTCCGGGAGCCAGATAGCGGTCGCTCGCGCACAGGGGCGGAAGCAGGCACAGGAGCAGCAGTACCGTGGGAACAAACGGATGGAACCGTCGGGGAACCGGTGACGGTGACATTATGGATTTCATGATCGTGGGCTTTCTTTAGAGGTTAAATAGGCGCGGAGGGCCTCCTGCCGTTTGGGCAAAGGCAATTTCGCCAAGCCCGCCACCGCCTGGTAGAACTGTTCCATGTCGCCGCCGTTGGCGCGGAGAAGCGCCTGGAAAGCCGGGACCAGGTCATAATAAGCGGCGACGGTGTTGAGTTGGGCATTGTTGACCGGCTCGGCAAACCAGGAGTCGTAGCCGGACTTGCTCACGCCCCAATTTTGTTTGAGTTGGGCGTAGTTGGTTCGCATCTGCGCGAGGATTGCCGCTTTGCGCTGGAGTTTCGCCGCATCCGGCAACCGGGGGTCATCATAAACCTTTTGCAGTTGGTCGCGCGTAGCCAGGACCAGTTTTACAAAATCGTTCTCATGCCGCTCCTCCTCGTCATAGCGCAGTATGGCGGGGATGTTGGTGGAGGCGCGAAACCAGCGCCGCACGCCCTCGCTGGCCACCATGGTGGCGAAGGCTTCGTTGAAGTCGGTGTCGCCCGCGACAAAGAGGCGGCGGTGGGTCAGTTCGTGAAAAATCGTGTCGGCCAGATCGGCTTCCGACTCAAAGGTGAAGGTGCTCAACAACGGGTCGCGAAACCAGCCGAGCGTCGAGTAGGTCGAGACTGCGCCGATGTAGGTGTCCCATCCTTTCGCGTCCCAGAGGGCGGCGTAACGTCGCGCGCCGGCTTCGCTGAAGTAGCCGCGATAGCTCGCGCTGCCCACAATGGGAAACCACCACGTTTTCGGATCCAGCGAAAGGGGGGGCGCGACGTTGACGTTCCACACGACGTAGGGGCGGTGCAGATCGACGTATTTGAGGTAACAGCCGTCGGGCCGCAGCTTGAGTTCCCGGGCGGCGAATTGGCGGATTCTCAGGGCCAGCTCCAATTGCGCCTTGAGCTTGGGGTCGGTGGCGGGGTCATGAACCAACTTGTCAATGGGTGTTTGGTGGGCTAATATTTCATATTGACCCGCGACGGCCTGCCGGTAAAAACGGACCGTCTGGCAGCCCGACAGCGCCAGCGCCATCAGCAGGCAGGCGCCGGCCAAAACCAGCACGCGACCGCGGGCGCCCTTTTGCAAAAAGTTGAACATGTCTGGCGGCGGGAGCGGGCGCGCTTTACCCCTTTTGCATCTCTCTGGCCCAGGTATCGCGCAGGGAGATAGTGCGATTGAAAACCGGCTTTCCGGCGGTGCTGTCCGGGTCCACCGCGAAGTAGCCCAGACGTTCAAACTGATAACGATGCTCCGGCGGCGCTGCTTGCAAACCCGGCTCGCACTTGGCGGTCAAAGTCTCCAGTGAATGGGGGTTCAAATGCTGCTTGAAATCTCCGGCGGCGTCCGGTTCGGCGACGGTGAAAAGCCGGTCATACAATCGGACTTCGGCCTCCATCGCGTGCGCGGCGCTGACCCAATGAATCGTGCCTTTGACCTTGCGCGCGGAAGTCGCGCCGCCGGTCTTGCTCTCGAGATCAGCCGTGCAGCGCAGTTCGGTGACGTTGCCGGCGGCGTCCTTGACCACCTGATCGCACTTGATGATGTAGCCGTATTTTAATCGCACTTCGCCGCCGGGTTTGAGCCGGAAAAATTTCGACGGCGGCGTTTCCGCGAAATCGTCGCGCTCGATGAACAGTTCGCGGCTGAAGGCAATCTTTCGTTTGCCCGCGCCCGGATCTTCGGGATTATTGACAGCGTCCAGTTCCTCGACTTGGCCCGCGGGGTAATTGGCCAGGACGACCTTGAGGGGGCGCAGCACCGCCAGGCGGCGCAAGGCCCGCTTGTTCAAATCCTCCCGGATGGCATGTTCCAGGACGGCCACGTCGGTCACGCCATTGTATTTGGTAATGCCGATATGATAGGCGAAATGGCGCAGGGCCTCGGGGGTGACGCCGCGGCGGCGCAGGCCGGAAATGGTCGGCAAACGCGGGTCGTCCCAGCCGCGGACAATCTTATCGTTGACAAGCTGGAGGAGCTTGCGCTTGCTCATGACGGTGTAGCCCAGGCTCAGGCGGGCAAACTCGTATTGATGCGGCAGCGGGCGCGGCAAAGCCAGGTTCTCGAGGATCCAATCGTAGAGGGGCCGATGCACCTCGAACTCCAGGGTGCAGATGCTGTGCGTAATGCCTTCCAGGTAATCACTCAGGCCATGGGCGAAATCATACATCGGGTAAATGCACCATTTGCCGCCTGTATGATGATGTTCAGTATGGCGGATGCGATAGAGGACCGGATCGCGCATCCAGACATTGGGCGCGCCCATGTCGATTCTGGCCCGCAAGGTCCGCGCGCCGTCGGGAAATTCGCCCGCCTTCATCCGTTGAAACAGATCGAGGCTTTCCGCCGGCGTGCGCTGGCGGAAAGGGCTTTCCTTTCCCGGCCGGTCCGGCGCGCCGCGATAGCTATCCATGTCCTCCGCCGAAAGATCGCAGACGTAAGCGACGCCTTTTTGGATCAACGCGACGGCGTAGCCGTAAATCTGCTCAAAATAATCGGAAGCGTAGAAGGGTTCCACTTCCGCCCCTGCCGCCGGCCCCAGGAAAAAATCAGGCTGGCCGTTGCTCTCGATGGCCTTGGGCGTCGCTCCCGCCGCTTTCAATCCCAAACGATCATCCGCCCAACCGCTGATCAGCCATTTGACATCAGCGATGATGGAATCGACATATTCGACATCCTCCTTGGCGGGATTGGTATCATCCATGCGCAGATTGCAAACGCCGCCGAATTCGCGGGCGATGCCGAAATTCAGGCAGATGGATTTGGCATGGCCGATGTGGAGGTAGCCGTTGGGTTCAGGCGGAAAACGGGTATGGATTCTCGGATAGCGCCGTTCGGCCACGTGCGCCGCCACGATGTCGCGAATGAAATCCGACGGCGCGGGGGCGGCGGTTTGCTCTGGAGTTGGAGTATTCATGTAACGATCAACCAATCATCATCGGTGTTAGCAGTACTCCTTTGCCGGGCAAAAGGCAAGATTGTCCAGATCATCCAAGCCGCCAGTCTTTAGGTCCGGCATTGACTCCGAAGTCAGGAGGGGTGACAATTCACTCATGAAAGCTGCGGCGTTGGAAATGCGCGTTAATTGGTGGCCTTATGGTTTGGAAGTTCAACCTTCCAAGAACGGCTTGCTTCTCCGTCCACGACGCAAGGCGCGGTCGGGTTGGGCCAAGGCCTTTCGGCGCACTCGTCCACTGTCCGACGACCTCGTCTCCTTCCGCGATTTGCCCAACGAGTTTGATTTGAAGGAATGGCAGTGGTGATTGATCGGTTTGCAATCTTCCTGGTGAAGTTGGACCCGACTACCGGCGCGGAAACTGCAAAAACCCGACCCTGTGTCATAGTGTCGCCAGATGAACTCAATCGATCTTTGGCCACCGTTATCATTGCTCCGATGACAACGGTGCAGCGTGGTTGGCCAACGCGCATACAAACTGTCTTTCAAGGAAAGGCGGGCGAAATCGCCCTCGACCAGATTCGCGCTGTGGACAAAGCACGACTGGTAAGACGTCTTGGCAGATTGGAGCGTAGTACGGCGACCGTAGTATTGGATACATTGGGTGAGCTTTTCGCACCTTAATTTAGTGAACTTGTCCGCGGCTTGGAGCAGGCCACGGCCAAATGCAGCGCATCCACGGCGGCAAGGATGTCCCGGCGCATCTCAACGGCTCTCGAAAGGTCGAGCTTTTGCCTTATGGCTGACCTCTCCACCGCCAGAGATCGGCAACTTCCTTGGAACTCAAAACATGGTTGGTGTAAATCCGCACGTCGGCCAGGATGCCGTTGAAGTAGGGCTGCAACGGGCCATTGACCGGGTCTGTCACGGTTCCCATCGCGACGGCTATGTTGGTCTGGATGCTTCCGAGCGTGCCGGACAATAATGCGGGGCTGGTGACCATCTCTCCGTCCGTATAACCAATCAGATTGGCGGGATTGGCGCCGATCTCCAAAACGCAATGATGCCATGCGCCATCGTCAATAACATATTGATTGGCCACCTCGGCATAATTTCCGGCCGCGTCAAGGGTGAGAAAGCGCATATAGTGAGACTCGCAATACGCCTGCCAACCCGGGCCGCCGTTGACTTCGTTGGGCTTATTGGCGGAGTGGCCGATGGGCACGGCCTGAGCGCCCGAAATGGAGCCACCAGAGGAAGGACTGCTGATCCAAAACGCCAAACTCATGTTCGACCACGTGTTCGGCACGTTGGGTGTCGTAATCAGAGTCGCGGTTCCGTTGAAGGCAAGCCCTCCGCCCACGGGGGCGGTGGTGAGCCACGCGGCCCCGCCTTTGATCGTGCCATTGTATCCGTTGCCGCTGGAATCCGAAAGGTTCGTGCCACTACCGTCTTTCATCTCCCACCAGGCCGCGAGGCCACTCGGTAATATTGCTCACGCCGTTGGTGTTGACCCAATTATCCAGACTGCTGACGTTGGCCGCCGTGAAAAGGGTGTTCGTCCATATCCCGATGTATTGGATGTAGCCCAGGAACGGCGAAGAAGGAGGGCCGTCGCCGCCTGGCATAATGTCGCCCACCGTCTGAAATTTAAAATTATTCGCCGGCTGCGGAAGTTTGCCGCTCAAGGCCACGCCATTGGTATAGACATTGCCTTGCGAATACACCAAATCAATCGGCCGATTTGGCGTCATCACCCCTCCGATGGCGCCTTTGGCATTGCCCCAGTCACACCCGATAATGCCGTTGGAAAGCATAAGCCCATGCGGTCCGCCCAAGCTGCCAAAAAGGCACGAATACTGCGGGACCGTCGTCTGCGTCAGACTAAGCCGCTGCCGGATGACCATCCAGAGGGTGAAGTTGCTGCCGACGGCGATGGTCGCATTGGTCAGCAGATCGGAGACGCTGCCATAATTGGGCAGCATCAGTCCGAGGGCGGAATTGGTCGGATTATAGGGCGATGCGTTGTAATTGGTTAAGACGACGTTTTGCAGGCGGTCCGTCCAACCCGCCGTGGCGGCATTGGCCGGGAGGTCATTGAAATTCCAATAATAGGCCATGCCGGGGATGTTGGTCGGACTGAAGGCTGCTCCGTTTGTTGGTCCGGTGTTGTCCGTGGCAACGATCCGCAAATCACTGGGCGGGAGCGGGATCGTCGCGCCAGAAAGAGACGAGCCATCCAAAACAATGAGGGAAACCAGCCATGCCGCCAGAAAGCGAAATGGCTTCGTCAAGGTGTGTGCTGTGCGTCTTTCGTTGGCCATGGTTTCTTATAAGACTTCCGTTTACCGATCATCCTTCGCAACACGCATCTGCGGTAAAAGCATTTACAGTGCCATGGTGTGGATGGACTTTACGGTGAGGCCGCGGACGCGGAACATGGGCCTGCCAGGCTTCTCGGAAGTGATAAACTCCTCGGCCCCCTGGCGGAGAGCGGCTGCCAAATGCATCGCATCCACGGCGGCAAGACCGTGTTGGCGCGCGAGTTGTGCCGCTTTCTCTCCCAGTTCACGGCTCAATGGCTCTTCGCCCTTAACCGTGCTAAAATGCGTTTGATAGAATTCGATCTCCGCGTCCTGTTTGAAAAAGGCCGCCTTGGGTAATAACTCCAGTTTGACCCATTGCGAGGTGTAAAACTGGCGGCGCGGGTCTTCCATCACCGCCAGCGCGGCTTCGGCGTCCCGTCCGCGCCAGGCCGTCAGCAATACGCCCGAATCCAGGAAGGTTTTCACGCCAACCCTCCGCGCCGTTGACGCAATTCATCGGCGATGCCTTCAGCGTCGAGCAGTTCGCCGCCTTGCGCCAGAAACTGATGGCGAAGCTTAAGCAGCTTCCGCCCGGTGGCTGTTTTAGGCCGCCAAGCCGGACCGGCCTCGCGGGACAGCTTTTCAGCCACCGCCTGGCGGACAAATTCACTACGATTGCCCGGAATCCGGCGCACAGCCGAAAGCGGAAGTTTGACGGAAAGCACCTTTAAATCGTGTGTCATATCCAAAACGTACTACACCTCCGGGGTTGTTGCACGGATATTTCGCAGACGCTTCTCCGATCCTTGCCCAAACCTACCGCGCCAAAATGCGCAGCAGCTCATCCGCGGTTTCAGGGTCGGGGTGCGGTTGCTGGCGGGCGGCGGCGGCCATATCGGGCTTGATGGGCGCCGCGCCCTCGCCACCCCATTGCGAGCGGACGTAGTTGAGCACGACGGCGATTTGTTCGTCATCCAAATTTTCACGCCACGGGGGCATGGGAAGATTCCAGGTTTTCCCTTGCACCTGGATCGGGCCGTTGAGGCCGTTCATGACAATGCGCACCAATCGCTCTCCACTCCGCGCCTTGATCCACTCGGAACCGGCCAGCGGCGGGGCAACGCCGTCCTTGCCCGCGCCGTCCTGCTGGTGACAGGCGGAGCAGATCTTCTGGAAAATCGCGCGGCCTTTGCTCCTGGCATCGCCGCTGCCGCCCATGACCCAGCGCAAAAACGAGCGCAAAACCGGGTCAGGCGTGGTGTAGCTCAAATAAACCATGCGATTCGTGCCGGCGAAAAAGCCCGGCGGGGAATCGAGCGAAGGCGCGTTGGCTTTTAATTGCTCGCGCAGCAACGCCAGGGCGAGCGAATCCTGGCGCAAGTTTTCCAATTCCAATTCATTGCCGGCGGCTTTGGCCAGGGCGGCCTGGCGTGCGGTTTGCGCTTGTCGCAACTGCTCTTGCAGGGCGGCATTGCGCGCGGCCAGACTGTCCACGGCCCTTTGGCGGGCCACGTAGGCGCCCAGGCCCCCCAGAAGGGCCGCGCCAAGAATCGCGGCGATGAACGTGGGCCGGCTCATGCGCTCAAGTCCCGGGTTTCGATCCAAACAACCTTTCGTGCTCCAGCATGGCGAAACGGTCGGTCATGCCGGAGAGATAATCGCAGATGGCGCGGGGCCAGCCGGATTGGCGCGCACGCTTGCGCGAGGATCCCCCAATCTCACCCGGATGCGCCGAAAAATACCGGAATAAATCCTCCAACATTTCACCCGCGCGGCTGTTGGGCTTGGCCACGACCGGATTGGAATAGAGGTTCTTGAACAAATAGCGGCTCAACTGCGCGTTGAGCTTTCGCCGCGCCGGACTGAAGCGCACCAGGGGCCGGGGCTGGCGCCGGACCTCATCGGACGTCTTGACTCCCGAGGCCAGAATGGCCGCTTCGCTGGTCTGGACGACGTCGCGCACCTGACTGTCAATAATGCATCTAACGATGAAGTAGCGGCTGACTTCCGGGGCCAGATCACTGTGTTCCTGGCGCACGGTCTCCAATGCTTGCGCGAATATGCGGACGTGCCGTTGCAGTTGCGCTTCGGAAAGCAACCCGGCTTCAAGGCCGTCGTCAAGGTCGTGGCTGTTGTAGATGAGTTCGTCGGAAAGATTGGCGATTTGAGCCTCCAGGGAAGGTGACTTGGCGGTGAAGCCTTTGCGCAGGCCGGGTTGATCGTAGGTGGTTTGGTGCTTGATCAAGCCTTCGCGCACTTCCCAAGTCAGATTCAGACCGCGAAAACCGGGATATTTGTTCTCCAGTTCCTCGACGATGCGCAAACTTTGGCGATTGTGCTCGAAGCCGCCGTGGCGGCGCATCAATTTGTGCAAGACCCCCTCGCCCCGGTGGCCGAAAGGAGAGTGGCCCAGATCGTGCGCCAGGGCGATGGTCTCAGCGAGGTCCTCGTTCAGGCGCAAGGCGCGGGCCAGGCTGCGGGCCATGGCGGCGACTTCGATGGTGTGGGTCAGGCGCGTGCGCAGATGGTCGCCCGTGCCGTTGAGAAAAACCTGGGTCTTGAATTCCAGGCGGCGAAAGGCGCGCGAGTGAATGACGCGGTCGCGGTCGCGCTGGTATTCGGTGCGCCAGGAAGGAGGCGGTTCGGCATGGGCGCGCCCGCGCGTTTCGAGGCTCAACTGCGCGTAGGAGGCGAGCATCTGCCGCTCGCGCGTCTCCAGTTCATCCTTGGAACAAGGCATGGAAAGGACTCAGTTGGCCAGCAATTCCTGGACGGAAATCCCCCGCAACTCGAACAGGCGCTTGATGGCATCCTCGATCAGGTTGTTGGGGCAGGAGGCGCCGGCGGTGATGCCGACGGTGATCTTGCCCGGCGGCAGCCAGTCCTGCGTTTCGACTTCCTTTTGCTGCTGCAGGCTGAAGTGGCGGATGAGCTTGTCGGAAACCATCATGGCCGCATTCTTGACAAAGAAAGTGGGCAGGCGGTCCTCGCCCATTTCGGCGAGGTGCGAGGTATTGGAGGAATTGTAGCCGCCGATGACCAGCAGCAAATCCATCGGCTCGCGCAACAATTTTTCCAGCGCGTCCTGCCGGTCCTGGGTGGCCCCGCAAATGGTGTCGAAAAAGCGGAAATGGCGGTCCAATTCGCCCTGGCCGAAGCGGGCGATCATGGCGTTCTTGATGCGTCGTTGGACCTCCTCGGTTTCACCGCGCAGCATGGTGGTCTGGTTGGCCACGCCGACGGCGGACAGGTGAACGTCGGGATCGAATCCCGGCGAGTAAGCGCCCTTGAACTTGTCCAGGAACTCCTGTTTGACGCCGCCGTGCAGAATGTAACGGCAGACGTCATCGGTTTCGGCCAAATTATATACGACAAGATAATGGCCCGGGCCGTGGGCGGTGGCCTGGGAAGTGGTGGCTTTGGTTTCCTCGTGTTTGGCCTTGCCGTGGATGATGCTGGTGACGCTTTCCTTGGAGTATTGGCGCACCCGTTTCCAGACGCTCATCACGTCGCCGCAGGTGGTATCGACCAATTCGCAGCCTTTGGCGACCAGCTTCTGTTTGGTCTCCACCTCCGAGCCGAAAGCCGGGATGATGACGACGTCCCCGGTGTGAAGACGGGCCAACTCATCCTCCGTGGGCTTGGGGGAAATGATATGGATGCCCATGTTGCGAATCTGGTCGTTGACCTCCGGGTTGTGGATGATTTCGCCCAGCAGATAAATCGACTGCGGCAGCGGGAACACTTTACGGGCCGCGTAAGCCAGATCAATGGCCCGTTCCACGCCGTAGCAAAAACCGAATTCCTTGGCCAATTTGATGGTCAGCAGGCCGTCGGCGGAAAGGACGTGGCCCTTATCGCGAATGCGGTTAACCAAGCCGCTGCGGTAATGAGACAGGACTTGCGCCTGCACCGCCTCCATCACATCAGGCCGTCGCAGGTTGATCTTCCGTCGCTCGTCGGGTGTTGACATACCTCCCCTAAAATACCACGGGCGAGCCGCCAGTCGAGGACGATTTGCCCCTACTTCTGTTCCCTTTTGCCAAACGAGGCGGCGATAATCAGGACGCAAGCCAGGGCGATCAGCAGGACCAGAGCTCCGCCGCCGAACAGATGCCCGCGCATTCCAAAGTGTGCCAATAACATAATAAGTATCCTTTCAACTCCATTACGGCGCGGCCAACCCAATCTTGCGCGTCAGCACCGCACACTGCCGGATTTAATTGCCACTAAGAACGAATTTCTCGGTAGCCTCGAGTGTCACCGGGCCGATTAAGCCGGATTTGACCAGAGTACTGTCCTTCTTCCACAGCCGCCAACTGGTGAAGGTGAACCGGCCGGTTGGGCTGGGCTGGCCTTTTGTGAGCCAAGCCGGCCATTGCTTGAGCGTGCCGTTGCTTTTGCGCTCGCTATCCTCCGGCAACTGCTCGTCGCCAATGAGGCGGTTGATCCAAAGGTTGACGACTTTGACCTCCAGATCGTTGTCTCCGAGGCGGAGGACACTGGTGACATCCAGGCGATAGGGTGCTTTCCACAGGATGCCGAGGTCCTGGCCATTGAGTTTGACTTGCGCCATGACGGCCACCTCGCCCAAATCCAAATACAATCGGCGATTCGCCTCGATCAGGCTGGCGGGAACATGGATGGTCTTGGAGTAAGTGGCGGTGCCGGAGAAATACTTCACGCCGGCGTCGGGATGCTCACTCCATGAAATCAGCCGGTCGAGTGTGACGTGTTCCGGCGCTCCCCAGTTTGGAGGGAAGCTCAAGTCCCATGATCCGGCAATTTCGAGGGGTTGGGGCACTGCCTCCAGTTCAAACCGCCGAGTTTGGCCGTCGGCAGACTTGAGTTCATACTTGCCCGGTCGGGAAACTTCAGCCTCCAAACGTCCATTTTGATCCCGAGTCAGTGCCACCACATCGAATGGCTCGCGGCTGGATGGAGTCAGGGCGGTGGTCAGGAGAGGCGCGTCATCGCGGCTCACGGCGGTAATTCGGTTCCTCTCCACCGGCTTGCCGTCCCGGAACACAACAAACACCGAGCCGCTCGGATCGAAATGAATGGGCAGGCGGACGCAGCCGTCTTGCTCGTCGTAGGCCGCGACTCGCTCGAAGCGGCCTGTATCGGGCCGCCACAATTCCGGCCGGCGACCCTGGAGGCGGAAAGAGCACACGGCATCTTCCGGGCGCGGGTTTTTATTGGCGACAAAATACAGGTCCGTGCCCCCGGCGACGCGATGGATGAAGCGCAGGCATGGCGAAGAGTCCGCAGCCTGAAAGCTGAAGTCTGGCGGCACTCCCATCGCGGCCAGCAGGCGGCAAAGTGAGTTGATGTTGGGAATGGAGTCCGCGTTGCCGAGCATCGTTTTCGCCGAACTGAGTTGATTGGCGGGTGAAGGAGCGGGTTCCACGCTTGGGCGGAACTCTCCACCCCAGATAATTTTGCCTTTCCCAAAGGGACGCCCGGTCGGTTCCTCGGGCGGTTCCCCCGTTCCCCACATTTGACCGGCTAGTCTTTTCACCTGCTCGTCGCATCTGGGATAATCGCTCAAACTGGGCGATTTCAACGGCGGCGCGCCCACGACTGTGGCGCCGGCGGCGACCAGTTCCTTGATCTTGGACAATAAACGCGGAGTCATCGTTCCGGCCTTGGGCAATACCATCATCCGGTAGCTCATGCCGTCGGGCAGCACTAGCCGTCCATCTTGAACTGACATGCGCGTGAGAACAACTTCCGCCGTGCAGCCGTCAAAACCGTAACCTGGACGGTCGTAGCCGGATTTGACCGGAGAGTGAAAACCTTGTGGGGAAGCTTCCGGCTCAAGAAAACAGAGATCAGCCGCGTAAAGCCCCTGGCGGAGCATGAACTGGCAACGGGCCAGATATTCGTGCCACGGCTTGGACTGTTCCCACCAGGTTTGGGTGCGCTCGTAATGAAGTCCCCACGGGCCCATGGACATGCCGGGAGGGCGTTCGGGATTGGTCCATGGTTGGAGGGCGTAGCGGTGAAAGACGAAACGATTGATCCCTTCGCAAAAGGCCCAGTCGCCCAGTTCTTTGATCGAGCCTGGATAGCCCTGCCATTTTTCTTTATCCGTGGCGGTGAAGGCTTCGGCGCCCAGGATGGGCTTGCCATAAACATGCGCCGCCGACGCCATCTCGGTGCAACTGCTGGCTGCGTCATATCTGGTCCACGACCAAAATTCGCCCATAGGTTCGTCAGCGCGCCCGCCATAAGCCATGTCCTCGGCAGGCTCGCCTGAGTAAGCTTCGATGGAAAGGCGCAGGCCGTGGCGATTGGCCATTTTTTGGAACTGGCCGGCGTAGTTTTCCAACAGCAGGTCATCCACCGTTTTTCGCACGTCCCAAAGAAACCGTTCTGAAACTTCCAAATTGTCCACGACCCGCCCAGTCATCACCGGCAGGAAAGGCAGCAGGTCGTAACCGCGCCAGCGCCGGAATTGCTCCCGGAAAAGCGGCGTCCAATTCTGCGAGCCGGTTTCCCAACTATCGATATGAGTCGAAACCAGCGTCTTGCCTTCGCCCGCCAGCGGCCTGGAGTCATCAATAACCTTGGCCATCAGGCCGGCAAACGCGGCCTCGGACGCTTTCTTGCTTAACTTGTCACTCTCCAACCCGAGGCCCCCGGGGGGCGCGGGATGGTTCTCCACTCCGGTAGTCGTATGGCCGAGGCGCATGAGCGTCCACCGGCCCGCCGGCACGTCCCACGCCAGGCGGCCATCCCCCTTGAGGCGTGAAGTCAGATCAACCACGCGCCGGCGCGGAATCGTCGCTTCGGAAGGCAGCGCCGCGAAAACGGCGCGAGGCGGAATCTCACCTGACTCCTGGGCGGATTTGTATTGGATGCCTGGTATCACGTAATCCGTCGCGGGAGTGGGGAAGGCCAGGACCGCGATGTCGCGATAAAAATTCATCTTGCTTGGGGGTTGGGAGAGAATCCCGGTGAAATGCAGGGGGCCGGACATATTGGTCGCGGTCCAGACAACCTGCTGCATTGAAAGTTCAGGCGTGATCCACGGCCCGCCGCTGCCGCACCAACCGCCGTCGTTGTTCATGTTCACCTCCAGGCCCAGGCGGTGCGCTTCGGAACAGATATGCTTGAAAAGACTGCGCCATAACGGTCCCCCAAATTGGGCAGGCCCCGCCGGCGCGCCTTGATCTGTCTCCATGTAGAGCACCCCGCCGAGACCGACGCGCTGCATCGCCTCCAAATCGGCGGTGATGCCGTTGCTGGAGAGGTTGCCGCTCAGAGGAAACCAATAAACCCAGGGCCGCGCCGAGGCCGGGGGGTTGACGAAGTTTCCGGCCAGGTCGTCGCCGGAGACCGGCCAGCCTCCTGCGCCCAATAGCGCAGCCGAGATGAACAGGAGACATAATCTATGCATAATTAGGATTGATGATGTTGGTTCGTTTCAACAAATCCGCGTTGTTTCCAAGCCCAGCAAACGGCCCAGCTTTTCGATCTTGCGCGCGATGTGGCCAACCCCCACCGCGCAATGATGCGCCGGCCCCCGGGCATTCCACTCGTTGACAAACTGCCGGACGCCGATGTCAAACCGATAGCGGCTGTTGGTGTTCCCAATTTCGAGGATGGGGCCGGGAACGGACTCGGCTTGAGCCACTTGCAGTTCGAGTTTGCCCTCGCCGCTCTCGACCACCGAAAGGAGAGTGACCGGCCCGTGTCTGACGGCCATTTCCACGGAAAGGCCGCTCCCGGCTTTGCCATGGAAGACTTTCAAGGGCCGCACCTTGGGCTTCCCTTCGGCGATGGCAATGTGCCCGGGGCCGTCATGGCCCATCAACGCCACGTCCTGGTCATAATCCACCGCGTAAAACTCGGTGAAGGATCCGCCCGCGCCAAACGCGTCCAGAATTTTCATTGCCTGCGCGTTCTTGACTTCGTATTCACCGGCGACGGGAACGCCGCGGGCGGTGAGGAGAGAGTTGCCAAGAATGATGGAACTCAAAGTGTCCCCGTTCTCGCCGCCGCCGCGGTAATAGTAAGCCAATGAACCAAGGTCACGTTGCTCGACCAATCGATCCAAGGCCACGGACGTGCGGGCGGCGCGTTCCAGCTCCGCGGTTGGACAGTCGGGCTGCACGTCAAAGGCCTCGTGAAAATCCGCCACCCGTGCCGCGATTTCCCTGGCTTTGACAGTCCTCCGAAGCGCCGTCAAGTCGTCCACCTCGATGAACTCCATGTGGCCGCCGAAAGTGGCGCATTGCAGGGTGAGGTCCGAATAAATATCGAGCATGCCGCCGTAATAGTTTCCCATCAAGCCCAGCCGATTGTGGAACATGACATTGGCGGCGCGCGCGGCCGCGATCCAGTCGTGGATTTCCCCCCAGGCAAGAGCATCGTCGCGCAGCACCCCTGTAACCTGGTGGAAATGGATGTGGGCGCGAGTGAAGACGTTGGCGATTTCCGGCACCGGGCAGGCGTTGCAATGGGCCAGCCATTCGCCGGTCATCCTGGTGCGGTCCGCCAGCTTGTTGAAGGCCGCGTAGTCAATGGCGGCGGCGGGTTGGAGATTGAGGATGATAACCGGGACACGTGCGCGTTGCACCACTGGCAGCACGGTCGAAGAGAGGGCGTAGGTGGCGGCGTAAAGAAAGATGATGTCCACGTCCGCCTGGCGAAAACGGTGGCCTGCTTCCAAGGCGCTGGCTGGAGTATCAATCAAACCAAGATTGACGATTTTCACACCCGGACATTGGAGACGCTCCGCTACCTCCCTCAGATTTCCTTCCAGCCGCGGCTTAAGACCTTTGAATTGCGGCCAATAAGCGTCCAAGCCTATGCCGAACAAGCCGATGCAGGTCTTGCGTTTCATCGTCGCCACTTATCGTGCGGTTTTGAAAACCATATTACAAACCCCAAATCCATCACGGCGGGGCGGGTTGCGGGGTTCAAGCCCCAGCCACCTTTAACCCATGCAGATTTTCCAGGCAAAGGCAGGACCATGATTCGTAACCAGCCGGGTCCTTCACCGCCTCCGCCAGCGGGATGAACTCAGGCCCCACGATGCCGACACACCGGCCGGTGACGCTCTCGTCAGGCACGCGCAAAACATGGACGACGCCAAAATGCACCTGCCCGACTTCGGTGCTGTCATCGTTGATTGCGGCCACGGCCGGAGTGTTGGCGGCGTCAATGGACACCTCCTCCATGATTTCGCGTCTCATGCCTTCCTGATAGCCGGTGTCCTTTGAGAAGAGGTCATGGTCCTCCTCCGAGATATGGCCGCCGACGCCAACGGAGAACAAACCATGCAGGCGCGTTTCCTGGCCGCCTTTGCCCCGCCGATACCGCAATATCTTATCGCCACACACTATGAGAATATAAGGAATAAGCTGCTTGAAACGCTTGTCCTGTTCGGCTTCGGTGCGGTTCAGGTAGTGCAAATGGGAATCGGAGGTGAGAACCGGCAGGTATTTTCCCACGTCCAGGCTCAATCCCTGGAATACGCCCAACTGTTCGAGCAGTTTCCGTTCAAAACAAAGCACTCTTTCTTCGGTTGCCATGAGTCCAAGCATACGCTTTGGTTCTGCTGAGGCAAGCTAGTTGGTCGGTGGCAGGCGGGCGGCTTTTGTGGCATGGTATGGCCATGATGATAGTGCGCAAGGCAAACGAGCGGGGCCACGCCTCACGTGGTTGGCTGGAGACGTACCATACCTTCAGTTTCGCGGATTATTACGACCCGCAGTGGATGGGCTTCCGAACCTTGCGCGTCATCAACGACGACCTGGTGATGCCGGGGATGGGCTTCGGCACGCATCCTCATCGGGACATGGAAATCATCACTTACGTCCTCAGCGGGGCGTTGGAGCACAAGGATTCGATGGGCCACGGGCGGGTCATCCGCGCGGGCGAAGTGCAATACATGGCGGCCGGGACCGGCGTGCAGCACAGCGAATTCAACCCCTCGCGCGAGGAGGCCGTGCATCTGCTACAGATATGGATCGAACCGGATCTCAAAGGCGTCACGCCGCGTTACGCGGAGAAATCTTTTGCGGAGGCGCCCACCGGCTCGCTGCGCCTGGTCACGAGCAAAAAGGGCCGCGACGGTTCGATTGCCATCCATCAGGACGCCGATCTCTGGCTGGGCAAATTCAAGGCCGGGGACCACGCAGCGCACCCGTTGGCCAAAGGACGCCACGCCTGGGTCCACGTGGCCGAAGGCGAGGTGTCGCTCAATGGAAAAACGCTCCAAGGCGGCGACGCGGCCGCCCTCAGCGAAGAGGACACGGTGGAACTGAGCGCGGCAAAATCGGCTCAGGTCCTTTTATTTGACCTAAATTGAAACAGACCCCAAGCGCAAAAGGAACCGCGCTTTTCGCTGGCTGTTTTTCATGGCAAGGATAAGCTGAATTCGTGATCCAAATTAAAAGGAAAATCGTAGTGGATGAACGCGGCAAGCCAAAGGAAGCCATCATTCCTTGGAAGCAATTTTGTGAAATCGCGGAGGCTCTGGGCATTGATCTTGACGATGAGGCCAGGACCGATTTGCGTAGTGCGCGCCGCGATCTTCGCCATGGCAAGTCCGAAGCTTTCCTTCCGCTTTCAAAATTATAACGATGCCTAAACTCATCGTTCATCGCCGTGCCGCGCGCTACTTCGAGCGCATGGACGCGCGAACCAAAATGCAGTTGAAAGCCAAACTGGAGCAACTTGCGCAAAACCCAGACGCCATGCCGGGCGTCAAACCCATGGCTGGAGAATGGACGGGCTTTTATCGATTGCGCCACGGAGATTTGCGCGTGATTTTTTTCCACGACCGGGCCGCCGACATCATTGTCATCGCTCACGTTGGACCGCGTGGCGATGTTTATAAATAGCTGTCGTTCCTTTACCCCAAACCTCGCGGTCCGCTTGAGAGTTGGGCCGATTGACGCGCCGCCCAAATTAACCGATTATGTGGAGAATGCGCGTTTTGTTTTTGTGTCTTTTTGTGATCTGCTCGGCTAAAGCGAATGCCCAAGCCGGCCTCGTGTCATTCCAAAGTTCCGCGCAACAGACCTCGCTCATTGAGCTTTACACGTCGGAAGGCTGCAGCAGTTGCCCGCCAGCGGAAACATGGTTGGGCCAATTGCAAGGATCACCCGGCTTGTGGAAGGATTTCGTTCCGCTGGCCTTCCACGTGGACTACTGGGATTATCTCGGCTGGCGCGACCCTTGGGCCAAAGGCCAGTTCTCCGACCGCCAGCGCGCCTATGCCAAGCAATGGCAAAGCGATTCGATCTACACTCCAGCTTTCGTGCTCAATGGAAAGGAATGGCGCGATTGGCGGGGACAACAGGGCGCGCTGAAACTTTCCACCGCGAAGGCGGGCCTGCTCACCGTCAGTTCTTCCGACAAGAACCACTGGCGCGTCAATTTCGCGCCCCTGAACGCGGGAGCAGCGAGTTACGAGGCTTACGCGGCGCGTCTGGCCAGTGGTTTGAATTCCGATGTCAGAGCGGGTGAAAACCGAGGCCGCCGCTTAAACCACGCTTTTGTGGTAATGGCCCTGGTAAAAGCGTCTCTGGTTCGAAGCGGCGGCGTGGTGCAGGGCGATTTCATTTTGCCCCGGCAACCGGACACAGCCGGGCGCAGCCTCGCTCTGGCTGTTTGGATCACGCCGACCGGCCGCCTTGAACCGTTGCAAGCCACCGGCGGTTGGCTCTCTCGTCCCGCCCTCGGTCGCTGAGGCGCGTCCTCGACAAGCCGTCAGGACTGCGCCTCAGTTGGCCGAAAAACCTTTTCGCGGCGCGGGTTTTGCGAGACTAATACGGCGTGCATGCGCGCTTTTTGCTCGGTCCGGCCGGGGCGGGGAAAACTTTCCGCTGCCTGACGGAAATCCGCCAATCCCTTCTGGCGGAACCGGACGGGCCTCCGCTCATTTTGCTGGCGCCTAAACAGGCCACCTTCCAGTTGGAACGGCAACTCCTGGCACAGGCGGATTTGCAAGGTTACACGCGCTTGCAAATTCTTTCCTTCGAACGCCTGGCGCGGCTGGCGCTCGAATTCACTGGCAGGCCGGCGCCAACCCTCCTCTCCGAAGACGGACGCGCCATGGTCTTGCACGCGCTGCTCGCACGACGGCGCCAGGAGTTGCAAATCTTCCACGCCAGCGCGGGGTTGCCGGGTTTCGCGCGGCAGTTGAGCCTGGAATTGCGCGAGTTGCAACAAAGGCAGATTTCGCCCGCCTTGCTGCGCCAACTTGCGGCGCAACCCGATTTGTCCGAAACGTTGCGTCACAAGCTGCATGATCTTTCCATTTTGCTGGAAGATTATCTGGCGTGGCTGCAACGGCGCTCCTTGCAGGACGCCGAGTGTCTGCTGGGCCTCGCCTCCAACGCGCTCAAGGGCGCCGGTTCGCCGTCTCCTCTGGCCTCGGCGCTGTGGCTGGACGGCTTCGCGGAAATGACGCCGGCGGAATTGGATTTGCTGGCGGCGGCGGCGGCGCGATGCGACAACGTCACGCTGGCTTTTTGCCTCGAAGGACCGCCGGCGGAATCGCCCGGCTCCTGGCTATCGATTTGGACGGGCATCGGCAAGACCTACCGACAATGCCTTGGCCGGTTGAGCGGCCTGCCGGGTGCGCGCGTGACGGTGGAGGTTTTGCCACGCGACCCGTCCCACGGCAGGTTTGCCGGCAATGCCGTCCTGCGGCATCTGGCGGAAAAATGGACGCAGCCGGCGGATTTTTCCGGAGAGGCGGGAGGATCGTTACGCTTGGCGCAGTGCCTCAACCCGGCGGAGGAAGCCATTTTGGCGGCGGGGGAAATTTTGCGATTTGTGCGCGCGGGAGGGCGGTTCCGCGAGGCGGCGGTGCTGCTCCGGCAAATGGAGGGATACCACGATCATTTGCGGCGCGTGTTTTCGCGCTGCGAAATTCCGTTCTTTCTGGACCGGCGCCGCATGGTCGCGCAGCACCCGCTGGCCGAACTGACGCGCAGCGCCTTGCGGGCGGCGGCTTTCGGCTGGCAGCACGACGATTGGTTCGGCGCGCTCAAAACGGGCCTGGTCGCGCCGGTGGAGGAGGACGTTGACCGGCTGGAAAACGAGAGCCTGGCGCGCGGCTGGAAGGGCGAGGCTTGGTTTGCGCCGCTGCCGCCCGACAGCGGCAAATCGGACTGGGCCGAAGGGCTGCGCCGGAAATGGATTGGGCCATTCGCCGCTTTCAGGAGCGGCCTGGCCGCGCAACAGTTTCGACTTGACGGCCCGCAATTGGCGCAGGCGGCGCGCCGGTTGTGGCGGGACCTGGCGGTGGAAGAGACACTCGCAAGCTGGAGCGCCGCCGAGGGGCCGGAGCGCGCCGTCCACGCCACCATCTGGCAGCAGATGAACCAGTGGCTGGACGATGTGGCGCTGGCCTTCGCGGGGGAAGCGATGGCGCTGCGGGATTGGCTGCCGATCCTCGAGGCGGGCCTGGCGGGTTTGAGCGTGGGCGTGATTCCGCCGGCGCTGGACCAGGTGTTGATCGGAACGCTGGACCGTTCGCGCAACCCGGAATTGAAGCTGGCCCTGGTCCTTGGTGTCAATGAAACTGTTTTTCCAGCCGCGCCGCCACCGGGCCAACTGCTGGGCGAGGCGGACCGGGAGGAACTGCAAAAGCAGGAGGTTCAGGCGGGCGGCGGGCGGCGGGAGTTTCTCAGCCGCGAACGATTTCTCGGCTACATCGCCTGCACCCGCGCGCGCGAGCGGTTGGTGGTGGCGTGCGCGCAGCAGGATAACAACGGCGGCGCGCTCAATCCCTCGCCATTTTTCGCGCACTTGAACCGGCTCTTTTCCAAATTGCCCGTGGAAAAGTTCGCCCCGCCGGATTGGACGCAGGCCGAGCACCTGAGCGAATTGGCCGGACCGCTGGCGCGCGCCGGCGGGAACGCGCCCGTTCTGGGCGAACTGCTGCGCCGCCCGGCCTTTGCCTCGTTGCGGGAACAAATGGCCTCCTTTGCGGGCGTCATCGAACCCTCGCGGCTGGAGCCGGAGCAGGCCGGGCGGTTGTACGGCCCGGCGCTACGCGTGTCGGTCAGCCGGCTGGAGGAATTCGCGGCCTGCAGCTTCCGGTTCTTCGTGCGTTCCGGCTTGCGCGCGGAGGAGCGCCAGCGCTTTGAATTGGACGTGCGGGAACGCGGCAGTTTTCAACACGCGGTCCTGGCGCGATTTCATCAGGGCTTGCAACGGGAAAATAAGAAGTGGCGCGATATCACTCCCGCCCAGGCCCGGCTCCGCGTGCAGGAGAGCGTCGCCGAAGTGTTGCCGCAATTTCGCGAAGGACTCCTGGGTGCCAGCGCGCCGGCCCGCTTTGCCGCGCGGACGGTGACGGAGTCTTTGCAGGATTTTGTCGTGGCGACGGTCGAATGGATGGCACAGTACCAATTCGATCCCTGGGAGGTGGAGCTGGGCTTCGGCATGGAGAACGGGCCTTTGCCGGCCTGGGAAATCGACCTGGGCGGGGGCCGGCGGCTGGTCTTTCGCGGGATCATCGACCGCGTGGATTTATGCCGCGCCGGGCGGGAGGACGAGGCGCTGGCGGTGGTTGTCGATTATAAATCCAGCGCGCACAAGCTGGACAAAGTGATGATGGCGCACGGCTTGCAACTGCAATTGCCGGCCTACCTGGGCGTGTTGCGGCATCTGTGCGACGCGCGCAAGATATTCGGCGTGGGCCGTCTGGCGCCGGCGGGTGTTTTCTATGTCAACCTGCGCGGACAATTCGAGCGCGGCGCGACACGCCGGGAGATTTTGCAAAAGCGGGAGCAATCGCGGCAAAGGCGCTACCAGCATTCGGGACGTTTTGATGGAACGGCGTTGCCGTATCTCGACCAGCGCCAGGAAAGCGAGGGCACGCAATTCAAATTCAAACTCAAAAACAACGGTGAACCCGATGCGCGCAACACTGATTTATTGACGCCGAAGGATTTCGTGGAAATGCTGGATCACGTCGAAGCCGAATTAGTGCGCATGGGCGGTGAAATTTACGGCGGAGCCATCGGCCTCAATCCGTATCAGAAAGGCGCGGAACGAGCCTGCGACAAATGCGAATATCAGGGCATCTGCCGTTTTGATCCGTGGGTGAATTCCTTCCGCCTGCTGCGCTAAGGCGTTTTTACGGATGTGTCAAATGAATTATTATCAGAGGAATAATTTCCAGGCATGGTCTTTTCCCTCCATTCCTCTGACAGCTATTCCCCTGACATTCAGGCAGAGGGGTGCTTGGCGGCCGCTCCCTTTTGCGTTTTTTCCCAGTCCTGAATGTCCTTCTTGGTCAGCGCGCAACCGCCCTTGCCTTTGCAGGCGTTCTTGAATTTGCAGGAGTGGTCGCTGGTTTTGCATCCGCCCAATCCCTTGCAGTCGTTCATGCCTGAGCAATCGTGGACCTTCGGCATGTTCTTGGCGGGAGCGACTTTGCCGGGCGCGGTGTTGGTGCCGGTGTTCGTGCCATCGGCGTAACCTTGCCGCAGGGCCGCGCCACTGAGCAGGCCCGCCACGGCCGCCGCCGCCAGCACTTTTCTGGACACATTCTTCATAGAGATGACAATTCCAAACCGCTTTTATTTTAGCACACTGCTGCTGGCAAATCCAATCGAAGAGCGGCTTGTTTGAATTGACGGCCAGGCCCGGCCAAGGCAAACTCTGCCCCGAATCTGCGGAACAAAATCATGGAGGCGGAAACTCTAAATTGTCCGATGTGCGGCGCGGCGGCGGCCACTGACGCCACGCGCTGCGAACATTGCGGCGCGCGCCTGGCCAACGTGGCTTGCCCCTCCTGCTTTGGGATGATGTTCGCCGGCCAGCAGTTTTGCCCCCATTGCGGAGCCAAGGCGGGGCGGCAGGATGCCCCCGCGCCGGCCACCACGGAACAGTGCCCGCGCTGCCGGACCAACCTCGAAGCGGTGGTTATCGGCAACAGCAACGTCTGCGAGTGCCCCCGTTGCGATGGCGTTTGGGTGGACACGGATACGCTCCAGAAAATTTGCGCGGACCGTGAAAAACAAACGGCCGTGCTCGGCCTGCCGGCCCATTTTCCACCCAACCAAGGTCTGGAACTCGAGCAGCACATTCGCTACCTGCCCTGCCCGATCTGCGCGGATTTGATGAATCGGATCAATTTCGCCAATTTCTCCAACGTGATCGTGGACGTCTGCCGCAAGCACGGCACCTGGTTTGATCGCGACGAACTTCGCCGCATCGTGGAATTTATTCGCAACGGCGGGATGGAACAGGCGCGCGCGCGGGAAATGCAAAACCTGGAGGAGGAACGGCGGCTGGCCCGTGCGGATCGTTTCTCCAGCGGCGCGGGATCCGCGCCGGATATCGAAGACAACTTCAGGCACGGCGCCATCTCCGCCGTCGCCCAGGTTCTGTGGGACATCCTCCGCTGAGGCGCAATTTAAACTTCTGGCGGCTCAAGCAAGCGGCGCGGCAAATCGCGCCCGCCGTGGATGACGCGCTCGATGGTCAACGCATCGCCACTGCCTCGATAAAAGATAAGATGAACTCCAAATCGTCCGCCGACAGGAAAGGACCGGATACCCGCCAGTTCGAGCGCGCGAAACTTTCTCAACCTTCCCAGTCGGGGCTGCCGAGCGAGCCTTTCCAGCGTAACGTCAAACGCCGTCAAAAAGCGTTCTGCCACTTCCATGTCCGCGTTATCGAGGTACCATCGATATTGATGGGTGAGGTCTGCCTCGGCCCGGCCGGAAACGCTGACGGGCAAATTCATTTGCCGTGATGGGCCGCTTTGCGAATCCGGTTGAGCGTGGCTTTGCCGTAGGGTCGCTGCGGACTGCGCACGCCTTCGAGCAACGCCGCCTCCAGCGCGGGTGATTCAAAATCATCGCGCAGTTCGAGAGCGCGCAGCGCGTCACGCATCACTTCGCTTTCATCGGTGTAGCGGCCGCTGCGAACCTTTTCTTTTACAAACGTTTTCAATGCTTGCGTCAGCGTGACTTTCATCCATTCACTTTAGCAGGTTTGCCGGAATTGCCAAAGGCGAAGTCAGGATTTGCAAATTAATTCTCAATCGTCTTCAACAGCGGCGGCGTCTCAAATCTCCAAAAGTTCCCTGATGTCCTCCCAACTGACCGCCTCCGCCAAAGTCTCTTCGCCGCCCAGCAGCCCTTGCGTCAACGCGCGTTTGCGGGTTTGCAAACTCAGGATTTTTTCCTCCACCGTCCCGCGCGTGATCAGCTTGTAACTGGTCACGACCTTCTTCTGGCCGAGGCGGTGGGCGCGGTCGGTCGCCTGCGCTTCGACCGCCGGATTCCACCACGGGTCGAAATGGATGACCGTGTCCGCCCCGGTCAGGTTCAAACCCACGCCGCCCGCCTTGAGGCTGATGAGAAAGACCGGCACCGCGGCATCGCGCTGAAATTGATTCACCACCCGCGCGCGGTCCGTCGTGGCGCCATCCAAATAACAGAAGGCGATGTTGCGCGCGGCCAATTCCTGCTTCAGCAGGGAAAGCATGCTGGTGAACTGGCTGAAGACCAAGGCGCGATGACCGCCATCGAGCGCCTCTTCCAGCAATTCATTGAACAACTCGACTTTGCCCGAGAGCGCCTCCGCGCCGCCGGTTTTGAGCAGGCGCAGGTCGCAGCAAATCTGGCGCAGGCGCAACAGCGCCGTGAGCACGACCATGCGGCTGCCGGCCACGCCGCGAGTATTGACAGAGTCCAGGACTTCCCGGCGGCCGGCCTCCAGCACTTGTTGATAGACGGCCCGCTGTTCCGGGTTCAATTCGCAGAAGCTGACCTGCTCGATTTTCTCCGGCAGATCGGCGGCCACCTCGCGCTTGCGACGGCGCAGGACAAAGGGGCGCAGGCGCCGGGCCAGCCGCGCTTGCGCCGCGGCGTTGCGCTCGCGCATGATGGGGATTTCATAGCGCTGGCGAAAATCCTCCTCCGCGCCCAAATAACCCGGCATCAGGAAATCGAAGATCGACCACAAATCGAGCACGGAATTTTCCACCGGCGTGCCTGTCAAAACCAATCTATGGCGGGCGCGGACGGCCTTGACGGCCTGGGCGTTTTGCGTCTGCCGGTTCTTGATGTGCTGCGCTTCGTCCAGCACCACGGTGTCGAATTCCAGGCCGCGATAACGGGCGGCGTCGCGCCGCAGCAAGGCGTAGCTGGTGAGGACCAGGTCGTAAGAGGGAATTTCGGCAAAAAGCCCGCTCCGCTCCGCGCCATGCAAGGCCAGCACGCGCAGGCTGGGCGTGAATTTTGCCGCCTCGGCTTCCCAGTTGAACACCAGCGAGGACGGGCAGACGACCAGCGCCGGGCCGGCGCGCTCCGCTCCGATTTCTTTGACAGCACGCAGGTGGGCCAGCACCTGCGCCGTTTTGCCCAGGCCCATTTCGTCGGCCAGTATCCCGCCGAAACCGTGGCCGCGCAAAAAGCGCAGCCAGCCCACGCCTTCCTTTTGGTAGGGCCGCAACACCGCCTCCAAATCTCCCAAGGGCGGCGGCTCAAGCTTGACGCCGCCGCTCATCCAGCCGGGCGGCGCCTGAATTTTCCCGCCGCTTTGTTCGCGCAGCGCGGTCTGCAAATATGCCGCCTGCACGTTGTCAAGACGATACCCGGCCGCGTGCTGGCGCGGCGCGCAATCCACCAGCACCTCCTGCAGTTCCTCCACCGCCCCGGTGTCCAGGAGCGCGAATTTCCCGTTCTTGAGCCGGGTGTGGCTTTGGCCGGAGAGCAGCAGGCGCTGAATCTCCGCCGGCGCCAGCGGCTCGCCGCCCGGCGTGTCGTAACTGACGTGCAGATCAAACCATTGTTCGCCGGAGGGTGTGATTTGAAAACGCGGCTGGACGCGCTCCAATTTCCCGGTGCTCCGCTCCAGCCTTTCTTCCAGCGTCACTTTCCATTCCTGCTCCAGGCGCGGAAAGTCGCGCGCGAAAAAATTCAGGACCGGGTTCTGTCCATTCAGGTGATAACACCCCTGGGCATCCGGGCCGATGAACCCGGCCCGGAGCAAGCGGGCCACCGCCGCCTGTTCCGCGGCGAAATTGCGCATGCCGTAGCGCGTGGGCGATTGCGGGTCCGGCAACCACGGCGTTTCCGGCGGCAGCGCGGCCGCCGAAACGCCGCCGTAAAAGCACGCCAGCGTGCCCTGCAAAACCGCCAATCCGCCGGCAAGGTGCAGCTTGAATTCCGGCGCGGCCGGTTCCAGCTCGAAATCCTCCAGCGCGAAATCCGCCTCCACCCCACCCTGCTCCGCGAGCCTGGGCCAATCCAAATTCAGAAAGACCGGCACGCGCGCGCGCCCGATACGCACCGGGCCATGCACCAATTCCGCCATTTCCGCCGCCAGCCCGAGCGGTTGCAATTTCTGCCCGGTGAACATCCACGGCGTTGGCCCGGCGATCACGCATTCGGGTTTCTGCCCGGCCAGGGAGAGGACAATCTCGCCGCCAGCCTCCAAGTGCGCCCGCACCGGCAGCCCCGGCGGCTGATTGATAATTTCGACCGGCTGCGATTTGCCCAGCGTGACACGCGGATTACCCGCCAGCCGTGGCAGAATCTCCGTCAACCGACGCGACTGCAGCAACAGCATCGCCGGCTTGCCGCCGTGATTAATTTCCTCCAGCGCGTCCAGCAAGGCGGCGTCATGTTCATCAAGCGCAAAAGGCGTGTCCAACGGGAGCGCATCCAGAGGCGAGCGGCCATGCCGCCACTTCCCTTCAATGTAAAACATAACTCTTCCCCGGGCGGCGGCACTGGCGAAATTGGGCGGCAAAATCAGAAAAAGTTGCAGCGGCTCGCCAGCCTGGCCGGGTGGAGCGCGCAGCAGCGCCGGCGCTCTGGGCGGGGGCGTTTGGACAGTTGGGGCCGGTTCCGGAGCAGCAGGCCCTTTAAGAAAATGGAGGCCCGCCGCCACCGAGTGGACGCAAATCAGCCCGCGTTGGCGCGCATCGCGGCAGGTGCAAAGATTGTCCGCATCCGACGCGCTGCGAATGACCAATCCCGCGCGATAAGTGGTCGAACCTTCCTGGACCACGCCCCGCAAGTTGGGCGGCTGCCATTCGGAAGACAACACGCGTCCCGCCGCCAGCAGACTGCGCGCCTGTTTGACGACCTCCCACCCAGCCAGCTTGGCCAGCAAAATGTCCGATAGTTGAAGCTCACCCATGAATTTCAACAGCGAGCATAAACTTATGGGAGTAGAATTGCACGCCTCCTGCTCTTAATCCCAATCCTAATCCTAATCTTAATCTCCTCTGATTATAATTTAGAGGAAAGAGATTAAATTCTTACCGTTGAAATCACGTCGGATTATCTCTCAGATTTCTCATCTGTGTTAATCTGTGTTCATCTGTGGCTCGATCTGCCTTTTTTTTAAGGTTCACCTCTCCACGTTCAGGCACGCGGAGTGTTCTCCTCCTCATCCAACGCGCGGAAAGAAGCCGCCGTCAGAGCCGCGAAATCGTCATCGGTCAAATCATCAGACATGGGAACACGTTCGATGATGGCGCGTCGAAGCTCTTGACGCTCTTTTTCCGAGAGTTGCTCGACCTCGCCAAGAATTTGGGCGACTGCTTGTGTCATGTCCTGAACATAAACACACGGAAACAATTCAGCAAGCGCTGGGACACCAGGGCAGATGCAAAACACCTGTAAGCCATTGGAATTCAACGGCCTGCCTTGGTAGGGCGAGACTCAGTCGAGCCCATTATCTGAATTCGACCCACGCCCCTGTCGCGCCGATTGCTGCATCGTCGAAACATTCCCGGGAAGCGTACGCAGCCCGCATCAATCGCCCCCGTCAATTTAGATGTGTTTGCCCGGAAATTGTGACTGTCTCGCCTTGATTTTCGGGAGGGGCGGATTCAGGTTTGTGGCGTTAGCTTCATATGAAGATGAATTGGAATAGAATCGTCTCAGCATTGCTTGCCATAATCTACATCATCATTGCTTTCGAAGTTGGTGGCGCAGAAAGCGCGTGCAAGGGTGCCTGTTGTGTGATTTTGCCTCTCGCTTGCATTTGGTTCGGGGAAGCCCTAGGCGGCTACATTGGACCGAACTGGGGTGGCAGCATCACTGGCTCTTCGCCGGGCCTGCTTGTTTGCATTTTAGGATGGGTGCTGATGCTCCTGCCTTTCATCATCTGGATCTCAGGCGCACTTGCTGGTTCAAAATCCTAAAATGTATTGATCTCAAATCGACCACTACCTGCTTTTCGGCTGCATGTCACGATATGGCATGATTGGTTATCACTATGAATGTGTCGCTGTTACAATCTTCGGGGTCATCTTCGATCTTCGTCTTCGGGGTCACCCATACTTTTGTATGGTCGATCCATTTTCAAAATGCATTGGTGCGGTTCCCGGCCCGCTAAGGCCGCCCGGGTCCTCGGAAGTTGGCATTTGCATTTGGGTTGCCTTCATCGCCCCGGTGCCGCGCCTGGCTGGCACGTTTAAATAATGTGAATATTTATACTTGTAGTCCCATCGAACAGTGATACAGTGACTTTGTTGCGACGATGGTTCCAACGGGAATTGGAATCAGGCGCCTGATCTTTGAAAATTTGCGGACCTCGCGCCCCCGCCTTCGCCAGGGCTTCCGCTTTCGCCAGGCTATGGCGGACAAGACGGAGGACAGGCCGGGAGACGCCGGAAATGCTTTTGGCCGCAAAAGAGCACGAAAGAGCACGAAGAAAAGGAGTTTGAGCCTCCAACTTTTGTGTTCTTTGCGTTCTTTTGTGGCAAAAGAGTTCTTGGCGCTTCTCCGCCGCCGTCACGCAGCCCCCATGAAAACCAAACAAAGCCAAACACTCCAACAAAACAACAAAATCATGGGACGCGTTCAACAGCGGCAAATTTTGCCAGTCAAACCAGGTCGCACCCAGTCAAACCGCACACCGGCCAGTCCAATCTGTGTCAATCTGTGGCTTAAAGCCCAGTCCAACCCAGTCCAACCCAGTCGCACTAACCACTAGTGTAATGTCCCATAAATAGATAGACATATAATTGTTGGTTTATTATGTTTTGGCCATGCCAAGATTTGCCATGGCCCTGGCGCTATCAGTCGATGACCAAGAGCAGTTGCACAAATGGCTGCGCGCTCCTTCCACTCCGCAGCAAGTGGTTTTGCGCTCGCAGATCGCTTTGTCGGCCCATGAAGGGCGGCAGGATTTGGAGATCGCGGCTCAACTGGACATTAACCGCCACACCGCCGCGCTCTGGCGCGGGCGCGTGGCAAAGGAGGGCGCCGGGTGTGTCTGGGACATTCGTCCCGGCCGGGGCCGCAAGCCCAGGTATGCCAAAAAGAGAATCCAGCAGATCATCTCGGCCACGGTGGGCGCGCCGCCCAAGGGGATCACGCACTGGAGTTGCCGGGAAATGGCGCGCGCGCAAAAGATCAGCAAAAGCACGGTCAATCGCTTGTGGCAGGAATACAATTTGAAGCCGCATCGGCAAAAGGGCTTCAAGCTGTCCAAAGACCCCCGGTTTCTGGAAAAGCTGACCGACGTGGTGGGCTTGTATCTCAATCCGCCGGACAAAAGCCTGGTCCTGTGCGTGGATGAAAAGACCCAGATTCAAGCCTTGGACCGGACCCAGCCGGGGCTTCCCCTCAAACGCGGGCGAGCCGGCACTTGGACCCATGATTATGTGCGCCACGGCACGACCTGTTTGTTTGCCGCCCTGGAGATTTTGGAGGGCAAGGTCGTCGGGCAATGTTTTGTCCGGCACCGGCATCAGGAATTCTTGAAGTTTCTCAAGCAACTGGACCGGGAGTTTCCGGAACAGCTGACCCTGCATCTGGTGATGGATAATTACGGCACGCACAAGCACCCACGGGTGGAGCAATGGCTGCGCAGCCACCCACGTTTTGTCAGCCATTATATTCCAACCAGTTCGAGCTGGTTGAACCAGGTCGAGCGTTGGTTTGGGGAAATAACCCGCAAAGCGATCCGGCGGGGCGCTTTCGGCAGCGTGGAGGAGTTGAACCAGGCGATTGAGAATTTCCTGGCCCACTGGAACCAAAATCCAAGACCTTTTGTTTGGACGGCCACTGTCACCCGGATCATGGAAAAGCTACAGCGTGCCAAGGCGGCATTGGAGCGAATAGAACCCGGCTGCACCACGCGCAAACCACGAAAAAAAGCCAAATAATATGGCTATTCATTTATGGGACACTACACTAGCTCGTCTTTATCCTTTCTTGTCGCGGTGTTATTTCTCTGCGCTCTCTGCGTCTCTGCGAGAGCAATAGACCCCTTAGCCCGCTCGTTGCGGGTAAAATGGGCGGGCGAATCGACGCAAGTCGTTGATTTCCACTATTGTTTCCGATATTTTCACTCTTGACATGAATGACGCCCCGCTTCCGCCTTTGAGGGCCGGAACCCTTTACCTGGTCGCCACGCCCATTGGCAACCTGGAAGACATCACCATGCGCGCCGTGCGCGTCCTGCGGGAGTGCGACGTGGTCGCGGCGGAGGATACGCGGCATTCGGGCAGGCTCCTGCAACACTTCGGCATCTCCAAACCCATGTTGAGCTACTTCCAGTTCAATGAAGCCCGGCGCAGCGAGGAGATTTTGGAACGGCTGCGGCGCGGGGAGAAAGTCGCGCTGGTCACGGACGCCGGCAGTCCGGGCATCAGCGATCCGGGGGCGCGGGTGGTGGCGGCGGCCCTGGCGGCGGGACTGCGGGTGGAGCCGGTGCCGGGGCCATGCGCCTTGGTGGCGGCCTTGACAGCCAGCGGATTGCCGACCGTGGAGTTCCACTTCGTGGGGTTCCTGCCCCATAAAAGCGGGCAGCGCCGGCGGCAGTTGGAGGGCCTGCGGACGGTTCCCGGCACCCTGGTTTTCTACGAATCGCCCTACCGCATCCTCCGCTTGTTGGAGGAATTGGCGGAGCTGTATCCCATGCGTAAAGTGGTCATAGCCAGGGAGTTAACGAAGAAATTCGAGGAGATTCGGAGCGGCCAGCCGGGCCGTTTGCTGGAGGAAATCCGGGCCAAAACCCCCAAAGGCGAATTTGTGGTTTTGGTGGGGCCGGACAACGGTTGAAAAAATCTGTCGTTTTGTTGTTGATTCAGGCGGCGATTTGCTGTAATATATCGCCATTCAGCTTAGTCCCAAAGCAGAATGCTCGGTCAAAAAAGCCCGTTAGGGGAACCGTTCGACATAAAATGGGGTAACAGTAAAGTTATATGTCAGCAAAACTATTCGTTGGTAATCTCACCTTCACCGCGACGGAGAACGACTTGCAAGATCATTTCGCGCAAGCGGGCGTGGTGGTTTCCGTCAACATCATGCAGGATCGCATGACAGGCCGTTCGCGAGGCTTCGCGTTCATTGAGATGAGCACTAAAGAGGATGCGGATAAGGCCATTGCCATGTTCCATTCCAAGGACTTCCAAGGCCGTCCGCTCACGGTCAACGAAGCCCGTCCCCGTGAAGAGCGTCCGCCCGGTGGCGGCGGCGGCGGCTATCGGGGTGGCAGCGGCGGCGGAGACAGAGGGTATCGCGGCGGCGGCGGAGAACGTCACAGCAGCGGCGGCGGTTATCGCTCGTAAGCGGGTTTTCGGTTCGCTGTCGAATATTTTCGGCCCCTGGAGCGGGGCCGAAAATCTGATTGATTAGACGAATTTTCCTGGATTCAGAATCCCTTTTGGATCCAGGCAGTGTTTGATTTTGCCGTGCAATGCGCGCACGGCGGGCGAAACCGCCATGCTCCACCACGGTTTCTTGGCCAGGCCAATGCCGTGTTCGCCGGTGATCACCCCGTCCCAAGCCAGCACTTGCCGGAACAACTGGTCCAGCGCCTTTCGCGTGCGTTCATGGACACTCGGCCACGTTGGATCATACATGATGTTGACGTGAATATTACCGTCGCCGGCGTGGCCGAAGCAGGCGATGGGCAGGCCGGAAGTTTTCTGCAACCGGGCCTTGAAGGCAAAAAGGTCCTCCAAGCGGCCGCGCGGCACCGCGATGTCCTGGTTTAATTTGACAAGCCCCGTGTCCCGCAAGGCGTACGAAAACTCGCGGCGCAATCCCCACAACTTCTCGCATTCCTGCCGTCCGTAAGCGGGCTGCGCGAAAACCGGGTCTTGCGCCCGCAGCAGCCGGCCAAGGGCCTGGGCGTCGCTCCGCACCGATTTCTCACGGCCGTCCAACTCCACCATGACCAAGGCGCGCGAGCCGGCCAGGCGGCGGCTGCCCGTGCGGCGCGCGGCGGCGTTGAGGGTGAAGGCATCGGCCACTTCCAGCGCGCAAGGCAGGAAGCCTTCCGCGAAAATGGCGCGCATGGCGCGCGCGGCGGCTTTCATGGAATCAAATCCCACCACCCACAGCGCGCGAAAGGGCGGCAGCGGAATGAGTTTCAAAGTGACTTCCGTAACCACGCCCAGCAGGCCTTCGGAACCGACCATCAAACGCGTCAAGTCGAACCCTGTTTTGTTCTTGTGCGTGCGCCCGCCCAGGGAAACGACGGCGCCATCGGCCAGCACCGCCTGGAGGCCCAGAACGTAATCCCGCGTCACGCCATATTTGAGGCAGCGGGGGCCGCCGGCGTTGGTGGCCACCGTGCCGCCGACGCTGCAATCGGCGCGGCTGGCGGGATCGGGCGGATAATAAAGTCCCTGCCGTTCAACCGCATCCTGCAGCTTTTGCAAGATCACTCCCGCTTGGGCCACGGCCACGAAATCGCCGGCATGGATTTCCTTGATGCGGTTCATCCGTTCGAGCGAAAGCACAATTCCGCCCCGTGCCGGCACGCAGCCGCCGACATAGCCGTAGCCGGCGCCGCGCGCAGTAACCGGAATGCGATGGGCCGTGGCAAAACTCAAAACTCGCGCCACGGAAGCGGTGCTGCGCGGCAGGGCGACGGCCTCGGGCAGATGGCGGGCGGACCATTTGTCGCCGGCGTACTTTTCCAGCACCGCCGGTTCCAGGCGCAATTCGCCGGCTGGAAGGATTCTCTTGAGTTGACTGAAAGAAAGTTGCGGTTTCACGAATCGGATGGGTCTTGTGATTCAAGCAAGGTGCGGGCGCTTTCGGCCTGGTTTTCCGGAACCTGGATCAGAACGCCACCGATGTCATAACCGCTGCCAAAACAGAAAGCGGCGTTCTCATTCTTGATGTTCACCAGGAAGCCATTGGCCTCCAGGCGGGAGCGGACCAGTTCCGCTTCCGACGGATTCAAGGCTCTGGACACAGTGATGAAATCCATGTCCATATCATCAAGCCAATCAGCCCAAAACTCAAGCGCCGGGTTACTTCTGCTCCTTGCTATCCTTTGGCGGTGCCGTCGCCGCCGGCTTGTCCGCGGGTTTGTCGGCGTCGGCTTTGGCCTCGGGAGCTTGTTTGGCGCCCTTTAGAATATCCTCCGCGGGAATCAGGATGACCGTCACGTTGTCAGACAGATTGCGCCCGCTGCTGTCGCCTGCGCTGACCGCGCGCATGACAAATATCCCCACAATATTACCGTTGAGCGCGAAGGCCGGCGAGCCCAAGGTGGCCGAGCTTGGACTGGTGTCGGGGATGTAAAAAGTGCGCGGCTTCTGAATCACGGCGCCGATGCGCTCGACCGAGGCGGAATAAGCGCGGCCCGCCGCCCGATTGAGCCGGTTTAACGCAATGACCGGCTCCAGCATCTCCACAAGGGAGGATTTGCTCAAGTCCACCGTTGCCATCGGCGCGGTCAGCTTGGTCTTGGGCCGGATGAAGGCCAGGTCCAGATCCTTGTCGCGGAGAACGATCTCCGCCGGTATTTCCGTGCCGTCGTCGAGCAACATTTTCAGGTCGTTAATCTGCGTTTCAACCTTGACCTCGTCCGACATGCGCCGGTAAAGCTCCGCCGGGTCCACCGAGGAGAGAGACAGCACCGTCAAACCCGAGGGATCGATGACCGTGCCGGTGAGGTCCTGCTTGGTCTCCCTTGGATTGGAGGAGCGGCCGCTGCCGGAATAGGTTGTCTTGAGGACGACCTGCACGGTGACGACGGCATGCTGGTTTTTCTTGAAAATGTCGCGGCCCTTGTCCGCCAATTCATCCGCCTGGCACGTCACCGCCAGGAAAGTTAATGCCGCCGCCATCAGGTTCAGTTTGTTCTTCATGAGTGTTGTTTGGGTGTAGTTAGTGTTTCCAGTCCGGTTCAAATTCCAAGTAGGCGCTGTGAATGCCACGCACGACTTTCATCATCACCGCGGGCTGCCGGGCCGCGGCGATCTTGTCCATGGCCTGGCGCAAAGCATCGACGTTGTTCACCGGCTGGCTGTTCACTTCCACCACCAGATCGCCGGCGTAAAGATTGGCCAATTCGGCCCAACTGCCAGGCTTGACCTCCTCGATAAACACGCCTTGCTGGTTCTCGGCCCATTGCTCTTCGGCCGTGTCGAAAAAGGACACGTTGCGGGCGGTGAACTCGAAATCGTCATTGCGGTACTTCTTCATTTCCCGCCGCAACCGGGGCGAACGCACCAGCTCAACGGAACACTTGGTCTCCTTCATGTCGCGCAGCACCGACAATTCCACCGTCTTGCCAACGGCGTACTGGCGGATCAGCGTTTCCAATTCGTCCTCATGCTCCGGCCCCGAGGCCGTCAGCTTCTCCCCGTCCAGAGCCAGAATAAAGTCGCCCGGTTTCAGCCCGGCTTTTTCCGCCGTGGTGTCCGGGTAAACCCGTGTCAGATAAAAACCTTTTAGATTTGGCCGGCTCAGTTGGCGGGCGATTTCGCGGCTGATGACGCGCGTCTCCACCGGCAGCCAGGCCTTGGTCACCTCCAAGCCGGGATCCTTCTCGTCCTCGATCCCCACCCGCACCACTGCCAGATACCGCGCCGCCCGGCGCTCGAACGTCGCTATCACCGGCACCGCCTCAGTTTGCCCTTGCGAAAGTTTGCGCGTCTGCTCCGCGAGATCTTCGACTGACTTCACCGGAGAGCCGTTGATTTCAACCAGAACATCGCCCCGCGCCAGGGAAGGCTTGGCCTCGCCAGCGGGTCCGCCAGGGCGCACCGATGTGACCAGGACTCCATCCCGGTTGGACCGCTTCATTTCTTTGGCCAGGAGGAAGGAAAAGTTACGCACTGTCATCCCCCACGTTTTGAATTCCTCCTGCTTGGGATAAATCTCCCCGCGCTCGACGGGGGCCAAGGAGACCGCGATCTCCTTTCCCTCCCGCTTGACGACGAGGGAAATGGGTCGGCCCAGGGGCAGGCTGGTCGCCAGCGCCATAAAATCGGGCATCTGCTCGTCAAAGCGAACGTTGATGGGTTGGCCCGCCAGGCTCAGGAGCAAATCGCCAGCTTTGATGCCTGCCTTGGCCGCCGGGGAATCGTCCCAAACGCCGGCGATGAGAAGGCCCTTCTCCTTATGCCATTCCTTGAACAGCGGCTGCGGATCAATGCCCATCCAACTCCGCTGAATCTTCCCCGTGGCGATCAATTGCCGGGCCACCGCCTTGACCAAATTGGCCGGGATCGCGCCGGACAAACCGAAACTGATTTCGTTGATGCCGACGATTTCTCCGCTCAGATTGCACAAAGGCCCGCCGGAATTGCCGCCGTAAATCGCCGCGTCGTGCCCAATCCAGCGCACCAAGGCCCCGACGTCTTCGCCGTCCAATTGGAACCTGCCCGACTCCCCCCAGAACCGCGGCAGCACCATCTCGGTATTGCTGATGATGCCCAGTGTTACCGATTGGGAGAGCGCCATGGGGCTGCCCATGGCCAGGACGGAATCGCCAACCCGCAAAGCCGAAGAATCGCCGAAAGCGGCGGGCGAGAAATCGCGCGGCTTTTCCGGTTTGAGTTTAAGCACGGAAATATCCGTCAACGGGTCGGTGCCGATCAACTCCGCCTCGATTTCCTCTCGATTCCACAGCGTGCAAAACATGCGGGCCGCGTGCCCGGCGACGTGATGGTTGGTGATAAGGTAGCCGTCCTTGGTGATGATGGCGCCACTGCCGACCGCTTGCACCTTGACCTCGCGCCCGTCCCGGAACTCGGTCGAAACGACGCGGATGCGCACCAGGGCGCGGCGCACTTTCTGATTGGCGATATCAATCTGGGCGCGGAGCGCGGACGGGGCGGGTTCCTTCTCCCTGGCGCCGTCGCTAGCCGCGAGCGGCAGAAGCAGGAGGAGGCCGGCCAGGGCTGCCACGGCGGATGCCCCGGATAAAAGTTTTCGATGCACGGCGAAGTTATAAGGATAACTTGGCAGTCTTCAATAAAATAAACGCGGCCATTGGGCCGGGTTTATGGCGGAAGGGGTGGGATTCGAACCCACGTTAGGGTTGCCCCTAAGCCTGATTTCGAGTCAGGTGCCTTCAACCACTCAGCCACCCTTCCACTCGTGACCAATTAGCAGGCATCTTTTTCGCACGCTTGGCCGCGAGGGGCAAGCGGATTCGGCGATCTGATCTTGATTGCTGATTCTGGTTGCATGGCCGCGAAAAGGCGCAGTGCGGAAGCCGCAACCGAAGAAAGGCAATCCCCGCAATTCACTGATGCCACGGATGAGGGAAAAGACAATTATTCCTTTGCCCAACATGCGTCTTCCCATCCAGCGTTTGGCGCCGCTTCCACATCAGCTGGAGAATAGGAAGGACAAGCGGCAACCGCCACCCGGCTGCGACTTGTTCTGGCGTTGATGTCTTTCATAAGCACAATCTTGCGCCTCCAATTTGACCGAATCCGAAGAAGGATCCAATCCGCATTCATGTGTTGAAATCGCTCATAAAATCAAGGCTAAGTTGAATGGCGCGCCCGGCGGGAATCGAACCCACCATCCACCGCTTGGAAGGCATTACACACGTTTGCAGTGCTCTTTTTGCGAAGGAGATTTGAATGTTCCCCTCTTAGAAGTCAATGGAACCCTGAACACTGATAGATACTTGACGATAACCATTCATGGCATCCTGTTGATGGCGATTTGCCAATTTTCGGCAGAAACTGTGTTTGGCGTGAAACAGAGCGCGTCAATGGATGCACCTCCGCCCGAGGGCATCCGCAATTTCGCCACGGACGCCGTCAAACTCGAAGCATACATCGCCAAAAAGATTTGACCCCGCGAGGGGAGCGCGTGCTAGTGTGGCGGCAATGACAGTTCTTGACCGTTATGAAGCACAGTAATTCCGCCAGGCATATCTCTCTATTTCTCATCATCATCCTGGCGCTGGCGGCTGGCTTGGACCTCGCCGCCGCCCCGCAACAACCGGATCCGATTCTTCCCCCCGGGGTGAAAGCCGTCTGGGACATGGATAAAGCTTTTCACGAAACCACGCCCACCCGCGAGCGCATCTGCCTGAACGGCCTCTGGCAATGGCAGCCGGGCGAAGCGCAGGCCAACACTGTCCCCTCCGGCAATTGGGGCTATTTCAAGGTTCCGGGCTTCTGGCCGGGCACCAATAATTACATGCTTCGCGACAGCCAGAGAATCTATTCCAACCCCGCCTGGCCCAGCCAGAACCTGGGCCGCCTCAATGTTGCCTGGTATCAGCGCGACTTTAGCGTTCCCGAAACCTGGGGCGGGCGCCGTGTTACCCTTCGCTTGGAGTACTTGAACTCCTTCGCGTCCGTCTTTGTGGATGGCAAGCCGGCGGGCGAGATCCAATTCCCCGGCGGCCAACTGGACATCACTTCCGCCTGCCCGCCCGGCCCCCACTCGCTGGCCTTGCTGGTGGTTGCCATGCCGCTCAACGGCGTCATGCAATCCTACATCGACAGCGCCGTCGCCCGCGAAGTGCGCGGCTCCTGCGAACGCCGCGGTCTGTGCGGCGATATGTACTTGATAGGTTCTCCGAATGCCCCGCGCATCACGGACATCCGGATCGCCCCTTCCGTCCGCAAGAAGGAATGCACTTTTGACGCCGCCCTCGAAGGGCTGGCGCCGGACCGCCCATACCGCTTGCAAGCCGGCGTTTCCCAGGAAGGCAAGAACTCCAAAACCTTCACCAGCCACCCCTTCCAGGCGCACGATCTCAAAGAAGGCCGGATCGAATTCACCAGCAAATGGATGCCGGACAAACTCTGGGACACCATTACCCCGCAAAACACCTGCACGCTTAAACTTTCGCTCCAGGACGCTTCCGGCAAGGAGTTGGACGTCCGCTGGCCAGAGCGGTTTGGCTTCCGCGAATTCTGGATCGATGGCCGGGATTTTTATCTTAACGGCGCCCGCATTTACCTCTCTGCCGTGCCGCTGGACAACGGCCAGTTGGGCGCCGAGTTGGCCAGCTACGGACCGGCCCGCGAAACGATGGCCAGGCTGAAGAGTTTCGGCATCAACTGCGTCTATACGCACAATTATGGATGCGATCCGGGTTCGCACATCAGCTTTGCCGAAATTTTGCGCGCGGCCGACGACGAGGGCATGTTGCTCTCGTTCTCCCAGCCGCATTTCAGCCATTACAACTGGCAAGGGACAAACGCCGACCTGACCAACGGTTACGCCCGCCACGCGGAGTATTACGTGCGCGCGGCGCAGAACCATCCCGCAGTGGTGATGTATAGCATGAACCACAATGCCGGCGGTTATGCCGAGGACATGAATCCTGATATGATCGACGGCATTCACGATGTCCGCACACCCGATGACAAGCGGGGGATCACCAATGCGCTGCGAGCCGAAGCCATCGTCCGGCATCTGGACCCAAGCCGCGTGGTCTATCACCACGCCTCCGGCAATCTGGGATCCATGCACACCATCAATTTCTATCCCAATTTCGTTCCCATTCAGGAACTGGATGATTGGTTCGGGCACTGGGCCACCGAGGGCGTCAAACCGGTCTTCACCTGCGAATACGGCGCCCCCTTTGGCTGGGACTGGGCGATGTATCGCGGCTGGTACAAAGATCACCGCGAATGGGGCAACGCCTGGGCGCCGTGGGAGTTTTGCCTCTCGGAGTGGAACTCCCAATTCCTGGGGGACCGCGCCTTCCCGAGCAGCCCGGAGGAAGAGGACAACCTCCGCTGGGAAGCCACACAATACGCCGCCGGCAAGACGTGGCAGCGTTTTAATTATCCCCACAATCTCAACTACCGCTTCAATGAACGCTTCCCCATCTTCGCGCTCTACCTCGATGACAACTTCCGGGCCTTCCGCACCTGGGGCGTCTCCGCCATTTCGCCGTGGGAATATGGACATTTTTGGAAAGTGCGCGATGGCCTCAAGGCCAGGGCGCAGGATTTGAAAGTGGACTGGGACAACTTGCAACGGCCGGGATTCAGCCCCGATTACATCGGCGTCTCCGCCTATGAACGGATGGACCTGGACTTTGAACGGTCCGACTGGGTCCCCACCGCCGCCGCCCAATCCTTGTACAAATATAACCTCCCATTGCTGGCCTGGATCGCCGGCAAACCCTCGGCTTTCACCAGCAAAGACCATAATTTCCATGCGGGCGACACCATCGGGAAACAACTTATTGTCATCAATAATTCCCGCCGCCCGGTCACGTGTGATTGCCAATGGACGCTGAATCTGCCGAGGCCTCTGACGGGCAGGCAGTCCATCACCCTGCCGACCGGCCGGCAAAAGCGCCTCGCCATGAATTTCCATGTGCCGGCTGCCGTGCCTCCGGGCGAATACAAGATCGATGCCTCGGTCCGATTCAACGAAGGGGAAACGCAACAGGATAGCTTCTCCATTCACATCATGCCGCCGGCCGCCGCCCCGCAAGTCGGCGGGAAGATCGCCCTCTTTGATCCCAAAGGCGAAACCATGGCCTTGCTCAACAAGCTGGGCGTTGCCGCGCAACTTGTGACGGCGGATGCCGATTTGTCCGGCTATGACATCCTCATCGTCGGCAAGGCCGCGTTGAACACCGGCGCGCCCGCGCCCGACATCAGCCGGGTCAGGGACGGCTTGAAAGTGCTCATGTTCGAGCAAACTTTCGAGACGCTGGAGAAGCGTTTTGGTTTCCGCGTTGAAGAATATGGGCTGAGAAATGCGTTCGCGCGGGATCCCGGGCATCCTTGCCTGGCGGGCATCGATGCCGGCAATTTGTGTGATTGGCAGGGCGAAGCGACTCTTACCGCGCCCAAGCTGACGTACGAAAGCCTCCCCCGTTTCGGCCAAGCCGTTTATTGGTGCGGGATTCCCGAACGTCGCGCCTGGCGCTGCGGCAATCGCGGCAACGTCGCCTCGGTCATCATCGAAAAGCCCGCGTGCGGCGATTTCATGCCTATTCTTGACGGCGGGTTCAGCATGCAGTTCACCCCCCTCATGGAATACCGTGAGGGCAAAGGGCTGGTGATGTTCTGTCAAATGGATGTCACCGGCCGCACCGCGGGCGATCCGGCAGCCGAGGCCCTCACGCGCAATCTTCTTTCCTATGTCGCCACGTGGATGCCCTCCCCGCGCCGCCAGGCCGTTTATGCCGGCCCGGACGCCGGCAAGAGCGAGCTCAAATCCCTTGGCATCAAGGCTGGGACTTACAACGGCGAGCCCCTCTCGCCTGACCAGGTCCTCGTTTTGGGCGAGGGTGCCGGAGCCACCCTGGCCGGCCACAGAGCGGCCATCGCCGACTGGCTCAAAGCCGGCGGGAATATGGTCATGGTCGGGGTGAACCAATCCGACGCCTCGGCGCTGCTGCCGTTCAGTGTGACAATCCAACAAAGGGAGCACATTACGTGCGGCTTCCAGCCAGGCAAGCCGTTGCTGGCAGGCATTTGCCCGGCGGATGTCCAGAATCACGCGCCCTGCGAATTGCCGCTGGTCTCCGCGGGGGCCGACACGTTCGGCGACGGCGTTCTGGCCCTGGCTCATGACTCCAATGTCGTCTTCGATCAGATTCCGCCCTGGCAATTCTATTCCACGAACCAGGCGAATCTCAGGCGGACATTCCGACGCACTTCCTTCGTGTTGTCGCGTCTGCTGGCGAACATGGGCGTTGGCGGTGCTACGCCGTTACTGGACCGTTTCCATCAGCCCGTCCGCACGGAAAAACGCTGGCTGACCGGCTTTTACCTCGACCAACCGCAGGAATGGGACGACCCCTACCGCTTTTTCCGCTGGTGACCTGATTCTGGTCTTAGTCTTAATCTTAATCCTGCTCCCATCGGGTTTCGTTGAAAACCAGGCCGCCAGACTTTTCTCTTGAAAATGGGTCGCCACAAACTCCAAAGTGACGTCGGCGCAAGCCTTATAAGCCCGGGCTGGCGTTATTGACGGCCGCCTGCTCGCGGCGGATGCGTAGCCGGGTGCTTTGCTGACACATTTAAGGGCCTTCCGGCTTGTGCAATGTGAAGGCGGGATTAGCATGTGCATTATGAAACGCCAGAAACCAGCGACAAATTTATTCGACGTCGCCGGCGCAGCCTCGCGCCGGCAATTCCTCCAGCGCGCGCTTGCGGCCAGCGGTAGCGTGCCAGCTTTGGCCGCGCTGCGTTCGGTCGCCGCCCAATCGGACCCTCAGCCAAAATTGGAGCCGCCCAAGATCACCCGCCGTTTTAAAGTCGGCGTGATCGGCCTCGGTGGCCGCGGTAATTGGGTCTCCAAATATTTTAAAGCTCACGGCGGTTTCGATATCCATTGCGCCTGCGATTATTTCCAGGACGATTTGGACCGATTTCGGCGACCTCTATGAGATCGACAAAAGCCGCCGATTCACCGGGTTAGGCGGCTACAAGAAGCTGCTTGATACCGACGTGGAGGCGGTTGTCATCACCAACGTGCCTCGATTCCATCCTGAACACGCCGCCGCTGCCGTCGCCGCCGGCAAGCATGTCTATGTCGCCAAACCGGTGGCGGTGGACGTGCCCGGCGTGCTGGCTATAGGTCAGGCGGCTAAAACGGCCACGGCCAGGGGCCTGGCGTTTTTGGTCGATTTTCAAGCGCCCACCGAGCCTGCCAATATCGAGATTCGCAAACGCATCCTGGACGGCTGCCTGGGCAAGCTGGCTTACGTGTGCACTTACGGCTTGGCCAATCGCTGGCACGAGGCCAAGGCGGGCGATTCCCGGGAGGAGCGGCTCCGTCACATCAGGTGGTTGCACGACGTGGCATTGGCCGCCGACTCCTGCGTTTCTTACGATATTCACGCCATCGATGTCGCCATGTGGATTCTGGGCAAGCGCCCCGTCGCCGCCCTGGGCAACTGTGCGCGCGTGCGGCCGAACGCGGTCCTGGACGGACGCGACGTGGTCCATGCCACCATGGAAATGGAGGATGGCGTGGTGTGGACCCACATGCACCAAACGCTGGAGAACGAGCAGCGCCTGATACCCACGCTCTGCACCAAAGTCTTTGGCACTACGGCCAACGCCACGCTCCCTTACGCCGGCACCGGTTTCATCCTGGGCAGCGACGTGGACATGTCCGTCGATTTCAACAACACTTACGAAGCCGGCGTGCAGCGCAACGTGGCCCAGTTCTACACCAACCTGGTCGAAGGCCATTTCGAGAACCCGACGATCCAGCGGACCGTTGACGGTCATTTGACAGCCATTCTCATCCGCGAAGCCGCTTTTCGGCACAAACGCCTGACGATGGCTGAACTGCTGGCCGAGAACAAGAAACTGGACTACGACCTGACTGGTTTCAAAGTATAAGGGATCCATGCCTATGGTTGCTAAACGCAAAATCGCCAGCCCGCTATCTGCCGGCGCGCGCGCTTCCCTTGGCGGACTCCTGGTTCTGCTCGCCTGCCTGTGTTTTCATCTTCCTGCAGCCGCAGCGCCGCCTTTCTATGTATTTGATGTCGGATTGGGCGGGGGCATGGCGCTTCCTTCGCTGGCTGAGGAAGCCGGCATGGCGCGCGAACTGGGTTTTGACGGCGAAGGCAAGCCTCTATGGCTTGGGGATGAATTGACAACCAACCTGGCTGTTCTCCGCAAAGCCGCCATGCCGCCCTTTCTGCTGTTGACCCACGTCAACGTCAATCCCGCCAAAGGGCCGCCTTATGATCCGCGCGTTCCAATGGCCATCCAACGGCTGGCTGGCCAGCCCACGACTGTGTGCGTCATGATAAACGGTCTGGCTCCCGGCGACACCAACGGCCTTGCGTCCGGCGTGAAAGCTCTGCGCGATTTGGGCGACATCGCCGCAAAAGCCGGCGCGCGTATTTCCATCTACCACCATGTTGAGTCGTGGACTGAAACCCTTCCGTTCAGCATCCAAGTCGTCCGATTAGCCAATCATCCCCAAGTCGGCTTCAACTTTAACGTCTGCCATTGGAACAGGGTCCAGCCCGGCCAGGATTTCCGCGCGCTGCTTCGCGCCAATGTTTCCAAGCTCTTCTGCGTCACCATTTGCGGCTCGGACACCAACGCGCATCAGTGGAGCAATGGTTTGATCCAGCCGCTGGACAAGGGAAATTTTGACAATCGAGGATTGTTGTCGTTTTTGGATGAAATCGGTTATCGCGGGCCGATTGGCCTCATGTGCTACGGCATTCGCGACGACGCGCGCGATCATCTGACGCGCTCGATGAAGACGTGGCGGGATTGGCATGGCCTGCCATAAAAACCGTGAAGGAGATGGGGTTGACTCGGATGCGGGATTCCGGCATGAAGGAGTAAATAATACTGATATGTCGCGTCTGAGAAGTTTCCTGTTTGCCGTGTTGGTGGCGGCGGCCCTGTTGGGTCCCAATTCCCCGGCCCAAAACACACTCGGCGCCATGGCCAACCGGCTGGCTTATCTGGACGGCTCGGACCCGTTCTACCCGCATCTTGGCTTTGCGCGTTTGACAACGCCGCAATGGCTTGGCGACCCGGCGGCCCAGGCGGCGATTATCTTGTCCATCGACGACATGCAGACTCCGCAGCGCTACGAACAATTCCTCCGCCCGATCTTGAGCCGGCTGCAGAAGATCGACGGCCGGGCGCCGGTGAGCATCATGTGCATGAAGGTTGATCCCCAGGAGCCGCATTGGCAGCAATTTCTGGCGGAAGGACTCTCGCTGGAAGCGCATACCCTGACGCATCCGTGCCCCATCCTGGGCAAGAGCGATTTCCCGGCCGCCGCGCAGAACTTTTTTGGGAGCATCCTCGGCGTGGACGCGGTGCCGCACAACAAAGCGGTCGCTTTCCGCACCCCGTATTGCGACCGGTTCGACAGCGCCAGCCCGCGCCTCTACGCCGAGTTGTTCAACGAAACCAACGCGGCGGGGCAGTTTCTGACCATTGATTCCTCCGTCACGGACTTTCCCACCAAAGAAGACGCCAGCCTGCCGCGCGAACTGGTCACCGACGCCCATGGCGGGGACAAGTTCGAAAAGTACCTTCCTCCCAATGCCTTCAGCACCATGATTGACAACTACCCTTATCCTTACGTCATTGGCCGGCTTTGCTGGGAGTTCCCCTGCGCCGCGCCCAGCGACGGGGCGGCGTTTCATTTCCAAGGCTCCAGCAACCCGGTCACGCTGGCGGATTGGAAGGCGGGGCTGGAGGCGACGGTGCTCAAGAAGGGCGTGTTCACCCTGGTCTTCCACCCCTGGGGCTTTAGTGGCAACGACCAAGAGACCAGTTTGGTCGATTATGCGGACAAGAAGTACGGAGCGAAGGTGAAATTCCTCAACTTCCGCGAAGCGCAGGATCGTCTGAACCAAAACCTGCTGGCCGGCCAGCCGCTGCGGGCCGCCAACGGCGAAGACAACGGCGTGCGCCTGCTCGATTTGAACAACGACGGCTTCATGGACGTAGTCATCGCCAACGAACAACTGCGCAAAACCCGGGTGTGGAACCCCAAGCAGCAGCGCTGGCGCGAGACGGGCTTTCCCACCAGCCTGGTCAGCGTGGAGGCTTCCGGCCATCGCTACGACGCTGGCGTGCGCTTTGGCGTGGTCACGCCGGACGGCAGGGCGGCGATGCTGGTCCGCAACGAAACGGCCGCCGGGGCGTGGATTTTCGACGGCCAGCAATGGGTCGAAAAGCCTTCCCTGCTCAACGGCTTGGAGCTGGAAGGCCAACCCATCTACACCAGTTGGAAGCATCGCGACCGCGGCGTGCGCCTGCGCTGCCTCGGCCCGGGCGGCTTGTGTTATTTGATTGTCGGCAACGAATCCCAGAACGGCGTCTTCGCCTGGTCGCCCCGCAAACATCGCTGGACCCGCCTGGCCTACGGCCTGCCCCCTAACACCAGCATCGTGGACGAAGAAGGCCGCGACAACGGGTTGCGCTTCGTGGACATCGACGGGGACGGATACGCAGACGTGCTGTTCTCCAACGCCAAACGCTTCTCGCTGCATTTGTTTGCGCCCAAGGCCCCCGAAAGCCAAGCAGGGTGGACGCGGACGGTCTCGGAGGGCTTGCGTGGCGCGCCCGGGGAAATCCCGATGATCGTGCGCGACGGCCCGCATCGCAACAACGGCGCGTGGTTCCGTTCAGGCTCTCTTTGGGTGCAAAACGAGGACACGTCCGTCTTGACCAATTTTGTGGACCACCGCTCCTTCAAACAGTTGTTGGAGGCAACCGTTCACTAAGCGCAGGCAAGGAATTAGGAGAAGAATTTTGTCTCACACCCACGGTACAGCTAGGCAAAATCCGCAACTTGTGGTCTAATCGCCCCAGTATGATAATCACAAACAGCTTGTCCGCCGTCTCGTCGCACCGAAAACCAATGAAGGCGGCAGCTTCAGCGAAGGCGCTTTCTTTTTCTCTGAATACTGAACACTGTCTCCAAACTGTTCTCGTTGGCTTCTGCCTGGCCTTTGCCGCCGCCTGCGTCGCTCAAAGCACCCCTGTTCCGCTGACCGCACCCGAAGTGCCCTACAGCGTCCCCAGCCGAAATGTGGGACCTGACTCTCGGCCAGCATCGCGCCAGGGTCCATGTCGCTGCGCCCGCTCCCGCCGTCTGGGCCCATCTGCCCTGGCGCTTGCAGATCAAGACAATGGACACCCACCAAATCATCGTCGTGGACGCCGCCACGGGCCACCCCCTGCGCAATGTCGCCCGCATGGCCGCCGACCGCATGGCCTGCGACATCGTCTTTGAACCAGCGACCGCGCCAGGCGATTATTATATCTACTACCTGCCCTTGCGGCCCTACACCAACTTTAACGATCGGTCCGGCTACGTCCCTTATCGCTGCGAAGCCGACGCGGTCTGGCTTCAACAAACCAATGCGTGGCAGAGCTTGCCGGCGGCCAACGTGCTGGAGTTTCAAGCGCGCACCGACTTTGACCGCTTCGACCCGATGGAAGTCATCGCCTCCGACAACGAAACCAAGGAACTGCTGGCCCGCCATCCCCAACCGCTGCTCCTCTTTCCTGAGGACCGACGGCACACCATTCGGATGCGCCAGGATTTGCCCCTGCGATGGATCCAATCCGGGCCGAGCACCCAAATCGCCGGCGAGGCCCAACGCAACGAATACTACGCCTTTCAGGTCGGCTTGTTTGCTCCTCATCAGCCGGCGAACCACTTGGCCGTCCGCTTCTCCGATCTCCGGGACGACGGCGGCGCGGAAATTCCCGCCTCCGCGCTGACCTGTTTCAACCTCGGCGGCATCGACAGCCGCGGCCGACCATTCACCAAGGTCGTGGACGTGCCCTCCGGCCATGTCCAACCCCTCTGGTTTGGTGTGGATATCGCCCCTGACCAGAAACCCGGCGTCTATGTCGGTTCCCTCACCATCCAAGCCGAGGGGATTGCTCCCCAACAGATGGCCCTCACCCTCAACGTGCTCCCCCAAAGCATCGTCGAACGAGGCGACAATGAACCGTGGCGCCATTCCCGCCTGCGCTGGCTCAACTCCACCGCGGGCACGGAGGATTTTATTCCCAAACCCTACGTTCCCCTCAAAGTCCAAGGCGCCTCCATCTCCTGTCTCGGACGCACCCTTTCCTTGGCCGCCGATGGCCTGCCCTCGGCCATCGCCGCCGGAAAATCCCCCCTCCTGGAAAGCCCGGTCCATTTCACAATCGAATCCGACGGCGGCCCGATTGCCTTCACTTCAAGCCAAACGATCTGGACCCGTCAAACCGCCTGCCGTGTCGCTTGGAAAACAGACTCCTCCGCCAGCGCCGGCGCGTTGAGCTGCGACGCCGAAATGGAATATGACGGCAATATCACTTTCCGGCTCTCCTTCACCCCCGCCGCCGATATGGATGTCAAAGACATCCGGCTTGAGCTTCCACTGCTCCACGACTCCGCTCAATACATGATCGGCGCAGGTCTCGCCGGCGGTTCTCGACCCGACGACTACGTCTGGAAATGGGACGGGCCTTACGACAGTTTCTGGATCGGCTCGGTCAACGCCGGGTTGCATTGCCGGTTGTTGGGCGCTTCGTATGCCGGTCCGATGCTAAGGGTCTATCACCCTGCCCCGCCGCTGTCCTGGGGCAACGGCGGTCTGGGCGGCGTTTCCATCCACCAGTCGAGCAACCGTGTGTTGGCCACCGCTTTCAGCGGCCCACGCAAACTCAAAGCCGGGGAACTCATTACTTTTGAGTTTGCCTTCCTCATTACCCCGGTCAAACCCTTGGATACCATCACTCATTTTCAAACCCGCTATTTCCATCGCTTTGACAATTGGACCCCGGACGGCAACGACCCCACCCCCACTCCCGAAGCCCTTGCCGCGGGCGTCAACGTCGTCAACATCCACCACGCCGCCATCTTCAATCCCTACATCAACTACCCGTTCCTGAAAACGGCCGCTCTCAAACAGTTCACGGACACGATGCATCGCCACCATGTCAAAGTTAAAATCTATGATACCGTTCGCGAGCTTTCCAATATGGCCACCGAACTTTGGGCCTTGCGCAGCCTGGGCGACGAGGTCATCGCCGACGGCAATGGCGGCGGCTACGCCTGGTGCCAGGAACACATGATCAGCGGCTACAGACCCTCCTGGTTCCAGCGCTTCTCGGACGATCCCCCCGACGCCTCCATGCTTACCAGCGGCGAATCCCGCTGGTATAACTACTACATCGAAGGCCTCGCCTGGCTGGTTCGCAACGCGGACATCGACGGCCTTTACTTTGACGACGTCGCCTACGACCGCCACATCCTCCAGCGAGCGCGCGTGGTGATGGCCCGCCAAAAACCCGGCTGCCTCATCGATCTGCATTCCAACACCCGCTTCTCCGTCGGCCCCGCCAACCAATACACCGAGTTCATGCCCTACGTTGACCGCCTCTGGTTTGGCGAGAGCTTCAAATACAACGCCATGAGTCCCGATCAATGGCTGGTCCAATGCTCCGGCATCCCCTTCGGCCTGATGGGCGACATGCTCGAAAGCGGCGGCAACCCCTGGCTCGGCCCCATTTACGGCATGACCGTCCGCATGGCCTGGAGAACCGGCGGCAAATTGAGCGATCCTCTCCCGGTTTGGCGTCTCTGGGACCAATTCGGCATCGCCGACTCCCGCATGTTTGGTTACTGGGACCCCGATTGCCCCGTCAAAACCGACAACAAAGACGTCCTCGCCACGGTCTATCGCAAGCCTGGCAAGTCCCTCATCGCCCTAGCCAGTTGGGCGCCGGCCGCCACCGATGTTCGACTTACTATTGACTGGAAAGCCTTGGGTTTGGACCCGGCCAAAGCCATCCTCTACGCCCCGGCCTCCGCCAATTTCCAGCCAGCCGGCAAGTGGAAACCGGCCGATCCAATCCCCATCGAATCACACCGCGGCTGGCTCCTCATCCTGGACGAAACCGGCCCCTCGCCCGCGCGCCCCTAACCCGACATTCACAGACAAACACGACGGTAAAGAGTCTCGTAGCGCGGCACGATCACTCTGGCGGAAAACTCGGCACGGGCACGCGCTTGCGCGGCCAGGCCAAGGCTCTCACGAAACGCTCTGTTCTGAATTAAACTCTCGGCGGCACGGGCCAGTTTATCGGAACTGCCAAAGGGCAGGAGCAGCCCGGTCAGGTTGTTTTGGACGACTTCAGGAATCCCGCCAACAAGGGTGGCGACGGTCGGGCAGGCAAACCACATCGCTTCGAGGATGCTCAAACAAAAACTCTCCGTTTCGGAGGTGATGAGCGCGAGATCGGCCGCCTGCAGATAATCTTCTATGTCCGTGACGTTTTCTCGCACGATGACCCGGTCTTCCAATCCCAATCGGCGCACGTCGGCAAGGAATGGGGCAAAACTTCCGCCGGCCAGGATGACCAGTTTGAAGGATTCGCGGGGGCGGATGCGCGCCACTGTCTCGAGGAGCAAATCAATACGTTTGACGGGCCGCAGATTGGAGCAATGCAGCACCATCGCTTCATCGCCCAGGCCCAATTCGCGTCGCACTTCCTGGCGCGAACGGCGCGGAGGGCGCGGTTCAAAGAAATTATGTATGACTTCCATCGGACCTTCAAAACCGAGCACGCGCTGGGTTTCCAGCTTCAAAAAATGTGAAACGGTCGTGACCGCGTCCGAGCAGGTCAGCGCGTGATGAATGGCAGGACCATAACCCGGATCGCAGCCGAGCAAGGTGGTGTCGGTGCCATGCAAAGTGGTGACGACGCGTGGCTGGAGTTGGGGCGGCAACATGGAACGGGCCAAAATCGCGGCGGTGGCATGAGGCACGGCGTAGTGAACATGAAGAATGTCGAGGTGATGTTGGCGGCTGACTTCCGCCATTTTGACCGAGAGCGGCAAGGTGTAATCGGGATACTTGAACAGGCCGTAGTCATTGATCACGACCGGATGAAAAAAAAGCCGCGGAGCATTGGCCGGCATTCGGAACGGCCGTTCGTAGCTGATGAAATGCACCTCGTGTCCGCGCCGCGCCAGATCTTCGCCCAAGGCAGAGGCCAGGATACCGCTCCCGCCAACGGAAGGATAACAGGTGATGCCAATTCTCAATGGCCTGTCTGTCTCCATATCAAAAATGCCGTGCGCCCCTGCCGGCCTGCGCCAGTGATGTGAAGACGAGCGGCTCGTTGGGAAAGAGAGCCATGGCGTGATCCACTCCGGCCCGCGCACCGAGTTGTCGCGCGCGAAACAATTGCAATTCGAGGTAGTTGCGGGCCGAAGTTTGCGACTGGTGCGCTTTCATCGCCGCCGTCCAGGCAGCGATAATTTCCGCGGCGGAAACATCAATCAGCACCGGGGGAATGTCGGCAGGCTCCGCATCCGGTGTCACGGCGTAGAAAAATAATTGCTGAATGGAATGCGGGGGGCGGCGGCGCAACTCCTTCAAGCCGCCGAAACGAGCCAGCCGCGCGGCATCACGCACCAGCTTGCCCAACCGCGCGTGATCGGGATGTTGGTTTTCCACAAGGGTCGGCGCGAGGACGACACTGGGACGGACGCGCCGCAAAACTTCCGCCAATTTGATGGCGTAGGCGGGGCGGGCCTCCAAGTGAGCATCGCCATCCAGCTCAAGAAATTCAATGGTGGCGCCCAGGAGCGGGGCGGATTTTCTAGCTTCCGCGACGCGCTGTTTGGGGGTGGCATAAGAGCCGGCTTCACCCCGCGAGCAGACCACAAAATGCGCCTTGCGCCCGGCACTGGTCTCGCGGGCGATGACGCCGCCACAACCGAATTCAATGTCGTCAGGGTGCGCGCCAAAAGCCAGCAGCGGCGCAAGTTCAGGGGAGTTCGGTGTAAGCTTCATCGGATCGATCAATAGGGTCGCGGTTGATAAAAGTAATTTCAGGAGTCTCTTCCGTGCAAAGATAATCCTTCTCGCCCACGCCGGCAATGTAATGAGTGCATCGCAGGACGGATTGCATCCAGAGCAGCCGGGTGTCGCGCGTCGGGCTGATTTGCTCTTTGGTGAATGGAGTCAGTGGCAGCGTGAGATATGAATCTCCGCCTTCGTGCAGTTTCAAAATACCGTCCATGAAACGGGCGCGGACAATTTCACCCGCATAGGGAACGTCCACAAAGAATTGGGCAACGTCGCAGGCGGAGCGGCGAAAATCCGGATCGCTGGAACGGGCCACGCGCACACCCTCGAGCAAACCCATGCGCCGATACATCTCCAGGCAGAAGTCCGCGACCTTGGTGGCGGAAGTTTTATTGAAGACTTCGATTAACGGGTGGGCCAGGTAATTTGGCAGTTGAAGCGCGGTTCGGCCCTGCCAGCCGGGGGGGATTATTTTGAGGTGCAGGGGCGAGAATTTTCGCTGGATCTTATTTTGAAAGGCGAAGTTGAGCGGCGCGGGTTCATTAGTCTTGCGATGGCGCAAAATAGTCCTGGTTTCACGCGGGTCGTGATCGCTGTCGTGGCAAAAGAAGACAATCTCGCCACCGATCTCGCTCTGCAGGCGCCGGGCCGTCTGGATTTTGGCAAATAGAAATCTTTTCGGGAAAAATCCGCAGGGCTGCTGCCCGAAACAAATGATGGGAGTCGTCATGCGGAATGCGCCATGTTCGTTTGGCCAAGGCTGCCCAAAATGATTTGCAGGATGAGGCTGAAGAGCACGCACGCGCCGCAGCCGATAAGCGGATACCAGAGATAGGCAATGGTGAGATTGAAGTAGAGAACGAAGACAAGCGTTTGCGCCGCCAAGGCCGCCCAGAAAACCGCCGTGCCACCCACGCGGCGGACAAAGAAGGCCACGACAAAAAGTCCGAGCATCACACCGTAAAAAATGGAGCCGAGAATATTTACGGCCTGAATCAAGTTTTCCACGAGACGCGCGTAGAGGGCGAAGCCAATCGCCACCAGACCCCAAAAGGCGGTGAACCACTTGGAGGCGGCGACAGAGTGGTCGTCGGTCGCGCCGGATTTGAAGAGGTGACGGTAAAAGTCAATGGTGGTGCAGGAACCAAGGGCGTTGAGTTCGGCGGCTTTGGACGACAAGGCGGCGGCGAAAAACGCGGCCACCAGCAATCCGATGACGCCGTGGGGCAATTGATGCAGGATAAAGGTGATGAACACATAATCGGCGTCATTGGCCGTGGCGCCTGGATTGGCCGCCAATAATGTCCTGGCGGCTTCGTCGCGGATGTTCTCGCCTTGCTGATGCGCATCCGAGGCGGCGGCGAAATTAGCAGTGGCAGCGGATTGATCACCACGGTGCCTGGCCTTCAACCAGTCCTGGAGCCGTTCTCGCGTTTGAGCGTGGGCGGCATTGAAATTCGTTTCGGTCGGCGCGCAATTTTTCGTCGGCGCCGTGTTGCGCGAGGTATTGGCTGGAGGCCGAATTGAAAAAGAGAGGCGGCTGTTCGAACAGATAGAAAACAAAAATCAGAACGCCGAGGAGCAGAATGCAGAATTGCATCGGGATTTTGCAGACGGCGTTAAACATGAGGCCGAGGCGGCCTTCGCGCAAGGACGCGCCGGAAAGGTAGCGTTGAACTTGCGATTGATCCGTGCCGAAATACGAGAGCATGAGAAAGGTTCCGCCGAGCAATCCCGACCAAAAGGTGTAGCGTTCGTGAACATTGGTCGAAAAATTCACGGCTTTGAGTTTTTGAAATCCGCCCGCCAGCGCAAAGGTGTCGGTAAAGGAAAGCTCGGCGGGCAGCTTTGCCAGCAGCAGGCAAAATGCGCTCATCATGCCCGCGAAGATGATTCCAAGCTGATATTTTTGCGTGACGGTGACGGCGTCGCTGCCGCCGGCGACGGTGTAAATGATGACCAGAAGACCGCTGCAGATAATGGTCAGATTCAGCGGCCAGCCGAAGACGGAGGTGAGCACAATGGCGGGCGCGTAAATGGTCAGACCCGCGCCCAGACCGCGTTGGAGGAGAAACAAGGCCGCGCCCAGGAGACGCGTTTTGCCGTCGAAACGCCGGCCAAGAAATTCGTAGGCGGTAAAAACATTGAGGCGCCGGAAAATAGGGAGAAAAAAAACGGCGATGACGATGAGCGCAAGGGGCACGCCAAAATAGATCTGCACGAAGCCGAGACCGCCAAGGTAGCCCTGGCCAGGCGTGGAAAGAAAGGTGATGGCGCTGGCCTGCGTAGCCATGACGGAAAGACCGATGGCGAACCAGGCCGTCTGGCCGTCGCCCTTCAGGTACGCGTTCAAGTTGCGCCGTCCGCGCGTGCGCCAGATGCCGTAGGTGGCGATGCCGAGCATGGAGCCGAAAAGAACAACGTAATCGAGCGCGCTCATGCAAAGGCTTTAGTCAACGCCACGAGCAGCGCGACCCACAAAATAAAGCTGCCGATGACGAAAAGATAAACAACTTTCCACGAGCGAAAAAGTGGCAGGCCGGTCTCTTCAGTTTCGCGCGCGGATGGATCCGTAGCGGGGGAATGTTTCATTTGCCTAACGATATTAGATTGGCAAAGAGGCGGTAAGAGCCAGGAACGCCGGCAGGAAGTTCACGGAAAAACACGAGTCCAGTATAGACGAAATAGCCCTTGCCATATTGGGCGACGAGCAACCCACCTTTAAGCGGCTGTTCGCCGGGATCATGGCACGCGAGAATCGGCGTGAAATGTTCGTCCCATTGGTCGGGAAAATAAATGCCGCGCTCCTGCACCCAACCGTCAAAGTCCGCGCTGGTGATTTTATTGGGCGTGTTCAGCACCGGATGGTCCGGGGCGAGAAAAGTCATTGTGGCCGTTTCGTCGGTCACGCGCTGGCCCGAGAGATGCACATCAAAGGGGGCGATCTGGTTCGCCTTGAGTCCGTCGGGCCGGTTGTATTGTGCGACGACCGTGCCACCGGCTTGGACGTAGGCGAAGAGCGCCGGCAACTGGGGCGCAAGGTGAGTGCGGACATTGAAGGCGCGCACGCCAATGACCACGGCATCGAGGCCGCGCAACTGTTCCGGCGTGAGATCCGCATCCTCAAGAATTTTGACGGCATAGCCCATTTGCTTCAAATTGCCGGCCACACTGTCGCCAGCGCCTGGCAAATAACCGACGGTGTGGCCGCGAATGGCAAGATCGAGACTGATGGCTTTGAAGCTGGCGAGCGGCTGGAGCAATTGCCCTGAAATATGCGGATAAGAAATCTCCTCGCGCTGGTTGCGATAACGCACTCCGCCGATTTCCGCACAGGCAACAATGTTCGCGGTGATGGATTGCGCCGGCGCGGTGACGGTAAATTCGAACTCCGCCCGCTGGCCGACGGCGGTGAGATGGAACATTTGGCTGGCCGGTGAAATCTTCCAACCAGCGGGCGCTTCCAGTTGCAGCGTGCCGCTGGAACCGGCGCGGGCCGCGAGCATTTCGACTTCGACGGAATGTGCCGCGCCAGGAGAAAACAGCGCAACGTCCGAAGCAAATTTGAGCGAGACAGGCGGGATAACGTCCAGCTTGCGGCGGATTCCGATGTTGCCGGCGTTGGCCAGGATTTGGGCCGGCTCGTCCGGAAGCACCAGCGTCTGGCCGCCGACTTCAAAAACCTGCTGGACGGGAAACGCGGGAGGATTTTCCGGGCGGCCAATGAGCGAGGGATCGTCCACACGGAACATGCCCGGGGTGCCCTCTTCACGCAGCCAGTACCGGCTGGCTCAAGGGCGTGCTGGCCGGCAGCGTTTGGGTTGATGCCAGAGAACTTGATTCGTCCGCCCGCAGTTCAATGGCAGGATTGACTTCGCGTTTAACGGCAGGGTATCGCACGGCAACCCAGCGAACCGGAATGGAAGAATGGATCTTCGCCGAATGGTGAAGCTCCATCTTCTCGCCCGGCACGACCTCGGGCCGCTCAATCGTCGTTTCAATTTCGAGGCCGAGGCAGTCCTGCAAAATGTGATCCAATTGCGCGCGCTTTTCCTCAACGACCGGATCATGAGTTGGCAGCGTCGTCAGTTGGCTTCGCAGTTTGAGCAGCGCGGGCACGCTCGCGGCGACATCTTGCAGATTGAATTGGGCGATGATTTCATCGGTGCGTGTGCCAATATCCGCGCCTCCGGGGACGCGGCTCCAACTAGTGTCAATGCCGTCGAAGATGTCGTTCGTCGCGTAGGCGCCATCGAGCCATTGAAACGATTCCGCGCGCGCCCCGCCGCCACTGCCAGAGCGGAAATTGCCAAGGCCTTGCGTTTTGTGCATGGCGCGGCTGCGACCGGCCAGATCGCTGAACGAAATTCCCAGCACGGGATCGTCGCCACTGATTTCCATTTTCAGATTCCCCGCATTGTTTTCGCCACCGCGGCCATTCCAGAGAATTCGTTTGGGCTGCCACGGCGTCAACGGACCAAGTTGCTCGGGAAACGCCTTGGGGTCGCCCGCGAGTTTGAAAGCTTCGAGCGCCAACACGGTTGACGCCGTGTGATGACCATGCGTGCCGCCCGGCACGGGAGAAAAACGGGTGATGAGCACGTCGGGTCGGAATTGGCGGATGACACGCACGATGTCTGACAAGACTTGCTGTTTGTCCCAAATGCCAAGGGTTTCGCGATAATCCTTGGAAAATCCAAAATCGACCGCGCGTGAAAAAAACTGCCGCCCGCCATCCAGGCGGCGGGCGGCAAGCAATTCCTGCGTGCGCGCCACGCCCAGCTTCTCCCCAAATTCGGGGCCAAGCACGTTCTGGCCACCATCGCCGCGAGTGAGCGAGAGGTAGGCGGTGCGGTAATTTCGAGCGCGCGAGAGATACGCGATGAGCAAGGTGTTTTCATCGTCAGGATGCGCCGCGATGTACAGCACGCTGCCCATCTGGCGGAAGCTCTTGAGTTGGAAGAGAATCGCGGGCGCGGAATTCGTCGGCGGCTCCGCACCGGGAAGAGCGCGCGCAAAAACAAAAACTGCCGCAGCAGCCAGAACGCAGCCAATGGCGCGGCGCAGCCCGCGCCAACACTTCGCTGAACCGGAAACGGAAAGGGGTCCGGTGTTCACTTCAAGCGTGAATTTGCAAGCAGTTGGCAAACGTCATTTCTGGACGCTGAACGGCGCCGAAAATTGGGTGTTCTCCCACATGATTTTCAAGACGCCGCCGCCGGACGGATTTTTTGCAATGGCAAGGGTAAGTTGATCGGCCGATTTTTCCAGCGGCTCTTTCTGCAAAACAATTCGCGCGAGGTCTTGCGCTTGATTATATACCGTTCCCCATTGGCCGATTTGTTTGTTGATGATCAATTTGGCCGAGCCATCCTCCTGTGGCAACGTGAAAAGCGTGTAAGCGCCCGCCGGAACAGTCGTCTCACCGAACACGATGGGCTTCTCCGTGGTGAGCGCCGTGGCTTCATCCGCGCCCGTGCGCCAGACTTTGCCGTAAGGCACCAGACCACCCCAGATTTTACGAGGCTCACCGGTCTTGGGATCTTTGGTGTAGGGGCGTCCGTAAACAACCGTGACTCGATTCCCGTCCACGACTGTGCTGATGGTTTCGTGAGGGCTAACGCGTTTTTGCTGCGCCATCATTGGCAAGGCGCTGGCGATCATGGCGGTGATAAAGAGGATGGATTTTGATCTAGTCATATTCAATATAGTTAATGTGTTTCGTTCGATACATATTCGCTCAGACAATTGTAATTGTCGAGCAGGCCGTTAGAGTGAAGCAAAAAATGCTCTACGGATAGACCAGGAGGAAAAACACGGCGGCGTTGCCTGGGTCGATTGGAATAATCACCTGGTTGGTAGCGGAAGAACCGGGCCATGTTGTCCAACCGTTGCCGAGGGTATTGGTCTGGACTTCGAGCCGCCAGCCGGCGTGATCGGCGGCCCAACTCAAGGTCAGATTGGTTGCGCCCGAAACGAGGGCGCTGAAGTTTGTCGCCACGGTGCTGGGCGTCACCATGACGCTGAAGCTGTTGGTGGAGCTCAATTGCGGGTTGACCAAATCAAACGGGTTGCTGTTCGACACGACGGTCGTGATGGTGTTGGTGGTGAGGGACTGGTTCTGGCCGGGAGTCCAGGTGATGACGCCATCACCGTCAATGGCGACTCCCGCCGGCGCGGCCAGCAGCGAATAACCCGCGGTGACGGAGTGGATGTTGGTCTCCGTCGCGCTATTCGAAATGGAGAACGGCTGGAGTAAGGTGATGGTCTGGGGGGAAATCACCGGCAACGTGGGAGCGATATTGACCTCGTTGACAATGACGGTGAACTGGTTGGTGCTGGCCAGGCTCGGATTGACCAGATCGTACGGATTGCCGTTAGTGACGATGGTGGTGATGGTGTTGGTGCTCGGGCTGTTGGTCTGTGGCGGCGTCCAAGTAATAATGCCGTTGGTATCGATGCTCATGCCGGGGGGTGGACTGACCAAAGTGTATCCGGCATTGGTCGAATGGATGTTGGGGTTGGCCGCAGTGTTGGTCACGGTCAGCAGCGTCAGTTCATTGACGATCTGGGCGGGAATCGTTGGAAGAGTGGGAGCGATATTGGCCTCGTTGACAATGACGGTGAACTGGTTGGTGCTGGTCAGGCTCGGATTGGCCAGGTCATAGGGGTTGCCATTGGTGACGGTGGTGGTGATGGTGTTGGTGCTCGGGCTGTTGGTCTGTGGCGGCGTCCAAGTGATGATGCCGTTGGTATCGATGCTCATGCCGGGGGGTGGACTGACCAAAGTGTATCCGGCATTGGTCGAATGGATGTTGGCATTGGTCGCGGTGTTGGTCACGGTCAGCAGCGTCAGTTCATTGACGGTCTGGGTGGGAATCGTTGGAAGAGTGGGAGCGATATTGACCTCGTTGACAATGACGGTGAACTGATTGGTGCTGGTCAGGCTCGGATTGACCAGGTCATACGGATTGCCGTTAGTGACGATGGTGGTGATGGTGTTGGTGCTTGGGCTGTTGGTCTGTGGCGGCGTCCAAGTAATAATGCCGTTGGTATCGATGCTCATGCCGGGGGGCGCATCGACCAAGCCGTAGCCGGCGTTGGTCGAATGGATGTTGGAGTTGGCCGCGGTGTTGGTCACGGTCAGCAGCGTGAGTTCATTGACGATCTGGGCGGGAATCGTTGGAAGAGTGGGAGCGATATTGGCCTCGTTGACAATGACGGTGAACTGGTTGGTGCTGGTCAGGCTCGGATTGGCCAGGTCATACGGATTGCCATTGGTGACGATGGTGGTGATGGTGTTGGTGCTCGGGCTGTTGGTCTGTGGCGGCGTCCAAGTAATAATGCCGTTGGTATCGATGCTCATGCCGGAAGGCGCATCGACCAAGCCGTAGCCGGCGTTGGTCGAATGGATGTTGGAGTTGGCCGCGGTGTTGGTCACGGTCAGCAGCGTGAGTTCATTGACCGTCTGGGGGGGAATCGTTGGAAGAGTGGGAGCGATATTGGCCTCGTTGACAATGACGGTGAACTGGTTGGTGCTGGTCAGGCTCGGATTGACCAGATCGTACGGGTTGCCGTTGGTGACGATGGTGGTGATGGTGTTGGTGCTTGGGCTGTTGGTCTGTGGCGGCGTCCAAGTAATAATGCCGTTGGTATCGATGCTCATGCCGGAAGGCGCATCGACCAGGCCGTAGCCGGCGTTGGTCGAATGGATGTTGGCATTGGTCGCGGTGTTGGTCACGGTCAGCAGCGTGAGTTCATTGACGGTCTGGGGGGGAATCGTTGGAAGAGTGGGAGCGATATTGGACTCGTTGACAATGACGGTGAACTGATTGGTGCTGGTCAGGCTCGGATTGGCCAGGTCATACGGATTGCCATTGGTGACGATGGTGGTGATGGTGTTGGTGCTCGGGCTGTTGGTCTGTGGCGGCGTCCAAGTGATGATGCCGTTGGTATCGATGCTCATGCCGGGGGGTGGACTGACCAAAGTGTATCCGGCATTGGTCGAATGGATGTTGGCATTGGTCGCGGTGTTGGTCACGGTCAGCAGCGTCAGTTCATTGACGGTCTGGGTGGGAATCGTTGGAAGAGTGGGAGCGATATTGACCTCGTTGACAATGACGGTGAACTGGTTGGTGCTGGTCAGGCTCGGATTGGCCAGGTCATACGGATTGCCATTGGTGACGATGGTGGTGATGGTGTTGGTGCTCGGGCTGTTGGTCTGTGGCGGCGTCCAAGTAATAATGCCGTTGGTATCGATGCTCATGCCGGGGGGTGGACTGACCAAAGTGTATCCGGCATTGGTCGAATGGATGTTGGCATTGGTCGCGGTGTTGGTCACGGTCAGCAGCGTGAGTTCATTGACGGTTTGCGGGGGAATCGTGAGGAGGCTGGGAGCGACATTCACTTCCTGGACAATCACGGTGTAGGTGTTGGTGGCGCTCAATGGCGGGGTGCCATTGTCGGTGACCGCGACCGCGATAGTGTTGGTGCTCGGGCTGTTGGTCTGTTGGGGCGTCCAAGTGAGAAGGCCCGTGCCCGGATTGACCACGATGCCGTTGATTCCGGCCGCCAAGCTGTAAGTGAGGATTTGCGGGGGCGAATTGGCCTCAGTGGCGGTGTTGGTGACAGTCAGCGTGGCCAGTTCATTGACCACAAACAGGTTGGTGGCGGGAGCGGTGAAAACGGGCCTGGCATTCAGGACCTTGAGCACAAAGAAGGTGGGATAGTAGTTGGTGCTCCACGCTTGAGCGAAGGGCAGCATGGCGTTGGTAAACGCTCCGTTGAAAGAGCCGTAGCCGAGATTAGTAAAGGAATTGCCAACGGCGGGCTGGCAGCCATTGTTCAGGTTGGCGCTGACAGAGCCGGTCAAAGCCGCGGCGCCATTGAGGGAGATGGTGCCGTAATTGGTCAAACTATTAATGCCAAAATTGAGCGTGCCACCAGCCAGGTTGCAGGCGCCTTGCAAACTGATGTTGCCAAGCTGGGAGTCCAAGGTGCCCAGGTTGTTGAAAGAAACAGGGCCTTGAATCTGAGTAATCCCTCCGCTGGAACCGGTCTTGCGGAACGTGCCCAGGTTATTGAAAGTGGTGCTGCCGCCGACGGGATAAGTGTCCAAGAGCTGGTCGCTTTGCGCATCCCACAAACCGTAATTGTAAATCGTCGTGTCGTTGCCGCAGTGAATCGCTCCGCTGGCCCAGGCCACGGTGCCGTAGTTGGTCAAGGTGCAGGCGGGCATATTATGAGTATTATGGCCAAACAAGTCAGCGGTCACCGTGACGGTGGCGTTGGTGGCGATAGTCACGGTCGCATTAGTCCAACTACCCCCCACCCAAGTTAAAGCGCCGCGGATGACATTGACGCCCGCCAGATTCGCAGAGTACTGCTGCACGTTACTGCTGGTCACGGCGCCATTGATGGTGAAGTTGCCGACGCTCAGATACGTGGTGGCGGTGGCGTTGGTGGTGACGTAGCCGCCTGTAAAACTGCCGGAGCAATGCAAGGCAAGATTCCCATTCTGCACGTCCAGAATGCCGGCACTCTGATTAAAGGTAATTCCGTTTTCAAAAGCTGTCGCGCTGGTGACAATCCCCGCCGATTTGCGGAAGGCGCCCAAATTGTTGAAGGTCAAGACGCCGCCAAAAGAGTCATAGAAGCCCTGATCGATCTGAGCATCCCACAAACCGTAATTGTAAATCGTGGTACCGTTGCCGCCCAGAATCGGCCCGCTGGCCCAGACCACGGTGCCGTAGTTGGTCAAGGTGCAGCCGGGCATTTCATGAATATTACGGCCAAACAAGTCCGCGGTCAGCGTGACCGTGCAGTTGGTGGTGATAGTCACGGTCGCATTAGTCCAACTCCCGGATGTCCAACCAAAAGCGCCTTTGAGGACGTTGACGCCAACCAAGTTGCCATTCCAGTGTATCGTGTTACTGCTGGTCACGGTGCCGTTGATGGTGAAGTCGCCGATGCCGAGCCACGTAGTACCCGTCTGGTTGGTGGTGACGTAGCCGCCCGTAAAGTTGCCGGAAGAAAGCAACAGATGCCCATTCTGAGTGTCCAACACACCGGCGCTCTGATTAAAGGTAATTCCGGTCCCAAAGGTTGTCTCGGCATTATTACCGCCCGCTGATTTGCGGAAGGTGCCCAAGTTGTTGAAGGTCGTGACGCCGCCAAAGGAGTTGCTGAAGGTCTGATCGCTCTGCACATCCCACGTGCCGTAATTATAAATGGACGTGCCGTTGCCGCCCCAAATGGTCCCGCTGGCCCAGGCCACGGTGCCGTAGTTGGTTAAGGTGCAGGCGGGCATATTATTGCCCGCAAAAACGTTGCCCGCCACCGTGACCGTGGCGTTGGTGGCGATGGTCACGGTCGCATTGGTCCAACTGCCACCCACCCAAGTTAAAGCGCCGCGGATGACATTGACGCCCGCCAGATTCGCAGAGTTCTGCTGCACGTTGCTGCTGGTCACGGCGCCATTGATGGTGAAGTTGCCGACGCTCAGATACGTGGTGGCGGTGGCGTTGGTGGTGACGTAGCCGCCCGTAAAGCTGCCGGAGCAATGCAAGGCAAGATTCCCATTCTGCACGTCCAGAATGCCGGCACTCTGATTAAAGGTCATTCCGCTTTCAAAAGTTGTCGCGTTGGTGATAATCCCCGCCGATTTGCGGAAGGCGCCCAAGTTGTTGAAGGTCATGACGCCGCCAAAAGAGTCAATGAAGCTCTGATCGCTCTGCGCATCCCACAAACCGTAATTGTAAATCGTCGTGCCGTTGCCGCCCTGAATCAGCCCGCCCGCCCAGGCCACGGTGCCGTAGTTGGTCAAAACGCAGCCTGGCATATTATTGCCTCCACTGACGCCGGCCACCGTGAGCGTGCTGTTGGTGGCGATGGCCAAGGTTCCACCCAAAGTACCCGCCGTCCAGGCCATCGTCCCACTGAGCACCGCATTGGAGTTGCCGGTCAGTGTGCCGCTGTCCACCGTGAAGGAGCCGCTGGGGAGGATGGTCAAAGGCCCATTCAAGGCCAGCGTCTGGCTGGCGAGGGAGAGTTTCACGGCCGGCCCGCTGTTGGCGCCGAGGATGATCGCGCCGACGGTAGTGCTGCTGTTAAGCGAGACGGTCACGCCCGCGTTGGTGATGATGGCCGTGTCGCTCGCGCCGGGCACACTGTTGGGGTTCCAGTTCGCGGCGGCGTTCCATCCGTTGCCGGCGGTGTTGGTCCAAGTGATGGCGGCCCCTTCGGCCCGAAAACCTGCCGTGGGAAAGAACGCAGCCGCCATGGTGGCAATCGGGAGACAAATGGCTGCCAAAGTTTTTAAGGTTTTCATTCAATTGTTTGGACCATCTTCTCGGCCAAATCCCAAGCATCGCTCAAACCTTCCAAAGAGAGATAGCATCGAGCAAGGCACAGACCGCACTTTTATGTTAAAGGAGCAATTATTTTAACAGATTAAATCTTCAACGTCGAGTTATTTATGCGCAATTGTCCGCATCCCCGCATCCGGGCGGCGGCCAAAGTGGATTTGCTGGAAGAAAACGCCTTGAGCGCGGACGGGTTTATTCCTAGGCTATCGTAATGAATACTCAAATGAATCGCCGGGAGTTTGTGGCGGGCACTGGCGCCGGGTTGTTGTGCGCCGCCCTGCCGTTGGATGCCGCCCCGGCCACCGCCCGCCCTATATGCGCTTTTGAAAAACCACTGGCTTTTCTGAGCAACGCCGATTTGGCGGCGGCCATGTCCGCGCTCGGATTCAGCGGCATTGAAGCGGCGATTCGCGAGGGCGGACGGGTCTTGCCGAAGAATGTCGAAAATGATTTGCCGCGCTTTCAGGACGATTTGCGCAAGCGCGGGGTCGAGATCACGATCATGGCCACTGACATCAATGCGGCCGATCAACCCTACGCTGAACGGGTCTTGCGCACGGCGGCCAAGCTCGGGATTCGCCGCTACCGGATGAAGTATTTTCGTTATGACGCGAGCCAGGCGATCCTGCCGCAGTTGGACGCGGTCGCGGCCAAATTGCCGGCGCTGGTTGCTTTGACGCGCGAGTTGGGGATGACGGCCATTTACCAAAACCATTCCGGGGCGGACCGCGTAGGCGCGCCGATCTGGGACATGCACAGCCTGCTCAAAGACTTTGACGCGAAGACAATCGGGTTCGGATTCGAACTTCACCACGCGATGGTGGAGGGAGGATTGTCATGGCCGATTCAGTTGAAGCTGGTGGAATCGCATCTGGCGGCGGTGTACGTGAGCGACTTTATCTGGGACAAAGGCGTGAACAAGGACGTGCCGCTGGGCGAGGGCCTGGTGGACCGCAAATTCTTCCAGTTGCTGCGCCAGACCGGGTTCGCCGGACCGATGTGCCTGCAAGTGGAATACCTCGATGACAACCAAAACGAGCAGACTCTGAAAAACGCCTTCCGCAAAGATCTGGCCACCCTCCGGTCGTTGCTTGAGTCTTAATTGGACGGTGGTTTGGGAAGGGAATCGGCGCCGTCGGTCAGCCATTCAAGGTTGAAATGGGCGACGGTCAGCGCGCCGGTTGGGCGGTTGGTGTCCATGAAGATGCCGCGCTCGTACAAGCAAAGCATGTTTTATCTGACGGAAACTTTGGGCGGCACAGCAGCGCCGCCCTGGCGAAGGCTGCCGAAGACGTTACTCGCCGCGGGTGCGGATGGCCATGTGGACCAGTTCGTTGGCGTCTTTAAGGTTGAGCTTTTCTTTGATGTGCGCGCGGTGGGATTCAATGGTTTTAACACTCAGGCGCAGATGTTCGGCGATCTGGCGCGTGCCCTTGCCCTGGCCTATCAAGCCAAACACTTCCAGTTCCCGGTCGCTTAATTTTTCGAGGGAGGAGCCGCCTTCGACCGGTTTGCCGCCGACCAATTGGTGCATGAGCTTGGAACCCATTTTCTCGCTCAGATAAACCCCGCCGGCAAGCACACGGCGAACGGCGTCCAGGATCTTCTCGGTGGCCTCCTGCTTCATGATGTAACCGGAGGCCCCGGCTCGCAGGACGCGCTCGGCATAGAGCGATTCGTCGTACATGGACAGGACCAACATGCGAAGTTTGGGGTAGCTGGCGCGGCTGTTCTTGACCAATTCCAAGCCGCTGCTGCCTTTGAGGGAAAGATCAATGATGGCCAAATCAGGGTGCAGGGCGGGGATGGCCGCAAAGGCCTGCGCGGCGTCTTCGTACTGCCCGCAAATGGACAAATCCGGCTCGTGATTGATCATTTGCGCCAAGCCTTCGCGCATGACTGGGTGGTCTTCCACCAACATGACCCTCTGCCCCTTGCCGGCGGACACCGGGGTTTCATTCAACTTTGGGGACATTTCGCTTTTCATTGGTTGACAACGGCCGCAATCGCCTTTGCCTAACTTTTTTTCAGGAGCATCCGCAATGCTCGAACTGCTCCTTCGGCGTTTTTGCCGCCTGCTATCCATACATTATTCCACAATCGGGGGCGGATGTCTATAGATTTCACATTGGCGCTATTCGCCGCGCAAAGGCACCTCATAAGAATGGCTAAGACTCGCAAAAAATGCCGGATTGCGCCCGCGGCCAAAGGATGCGATAAAACCCCGTGCAATACAGGCGATTTGGTCGAACCGAACTGTCGATGCCGGTGCTCTCGTGCGGAGGGATGCGCTATCAATTTAAATGGCAGGACACCGCCCCCGGCGACATTCCGCCGGAGAACCAGGCGAATCTGGAAGCCACCGTCCACCGCGCGTTGGAACTGGGCATCAACCACATCGAGAGCGCCCGCAGTTACGGCACGTCGGAAATGCAACTCGGCCGGGTGCTGCCGCGGTTGCCGCGCTCCAGGATCATTGTTCAGACCAAGGCCGAGCCGCAGGCGGACCCCGCCGAGTTCCTCAAAATGTTTGACCGCTCGATGAAGTACCTGGGCCTCGAGTACGTCGATTTGTTCTCGTTGCACGGCATCAATAACGCGCAATTGCTGGATTGGTCGCTGAAGAAGAATGGCTGCCTGGCGGCGGCCCGGCGCTTGCAAAAAGAGGGCCGAGTGCGGTTCATCGGCTTTTCGACTCATGCGACGGCGGATATCGTTCTGCAGGCGGTGGAAAGCGGGGAGTTCGATTACTTCAACGTGCATTGGTATTTCGTCAATGACCTGAACTGGCCGGCCATCGCGGCGGCGCGGCGGCGGGACATGGGTGTGTTCATCATCAGTCCCAACGACAAAGGGGGAATGCTTTACCAACCGCCGCCGAAAATGGTGGAGTTGTGCGCCCCTCTCTCGCCCATGCAGTTCAACCAGCTTTATTGCCTGGCGCGGCCGGAAGTCCACACTTTGAGCTGCGGGGCGGCGCGACCGGGGGATTTCGACGAACACGTGCGCGGCTTGGAATACTACCAGCGGGCGGCCGAGGTCGTCGCGCCGATCGAGCGCCGATTGCGCGCCGAAATGGAGCAAGCCTTGGGAGCAGATTGGTGTCAATCATGGTTTAAAGGGTTGCCGGAGTACGTTGAAGTTCCGGGCCAGATCAACATCGTGGAGATTCTGCGCCTCTGGACTTACGCCAAGTCCCTGGACCTGGTGGGCTGGGGCAAAATGCGATATAATTTACTGGGCCAGGCCGGCCATTGGTTTCCGGGGGAGAACGCCCGCGCTGTCAATAGCGAAAAGCTGGGCGAGGCCCTGCGGCAAAGCCCGTTCCGCGACCGCATCCCGGACATTCTGCGGGAAGCTCATGCGATGCTCATCGATCAGCCCAAAGTACGGTTGAGCCAGAGTTGAGCGCGTGGCGGGCGGAACGTTTCGTTTGAGGATTTTGATGCCGAACTCGCCGTCTTTGCTCCAGTCGTGGCCGATCAGGCACACGGGCTGGTAGGAATGGTATATCCACCGCAGGAGTTCGCGGCCAAAGCTGTCCGTGTCACCAAAAAATTTCACGCCGAATTCGCTGGTGTCCACCCCGAGCAGGATGATGTAGTCGGGGCTGGTTTGCTGGATGGCGCGATTCATATTGGCCTGGCCGAAGACGGACAATTCGGGCGGATTCCAGCGGAGGTAGGGGGTGGGATTGGAGCGGCGCAGCATGTAGTTGAGCATGACACCGGCGGGCAGGACGGCGACGGTGGAATCGGCGGGGGTGTGGGTTTGCATCCAGGAGAGGGCCTGGCCCATGAGCGCGCCGGTGGGCTGAGATTCCGCTTGGAAGGTCCAGAGTTTATCCGCGCCTTCCGCCACCGGAACGGTCTTGTACTGATAAACATGTTTCGAGGCGAGGATGCATTGCGTGAAACCGGTCAAGAGCAGGAGGCAGGCCAGGCCGCGCCACCAGTTGGGGGGCACGGCCCATCGCTCCAGGAATTCCGGCAGCAGGCGCAGCAGGAGGTGGATGGCGGTCAAAAACGCGGGCATGGCGAGCACAAATCCGTAATGCCAAATGCGCGGGTATAACCCCAGTTTGAACAGCAACACCATGCTCAAAACCGTCCACAGAACCATGAAAACCACGGACGGATTCCAGCCAGCCTGGCGGGCGCGCCAGAGCAGGAAGGCCAGTGATGTCAAACATAACAATGGGAGGCTGTGGGCGCCTTCAGGCCAGTCGAAACACCACCACGCCAGAGCGGCCAGCGGCGCGGCCACGAGCAGGAATACCGCGGCGTCGCGCGCGCTTTGGCCTCGCCGGCGAAAGAGAATTGCACTGAGGAGGACGATGGCGCCGAGACCGAGGAAATCGCCGAAGATGCGCGCCAGATGTTTGCCGGGCGTATCCAACCCCAGGCACCAGCGATAAAACGCGCTGTTCGAGGCCGATGAGGTCAGCACCGGCACCCAGGCCCAACAAATCCATTTGAGGCTTTGTTGGAGATTGGCAAAACGAAGGAAATAAAACAGGAAACCAAGCGCCGGAACCGCGCCGGCCAAGGTCATCAACCCCAGTCCTTTGGCCGCGACCTGAGGCTTTCCCGTCATGCGCCAGGTCAGGACAAGGGCGGCCAAAACGGCCACGGCCAGGGCGAGGAAGACTTCCGGTTTGGTCAGGAAAACGAGGCCGCAGCAAAAACCGGCGGCGAGGGCGCCACGTCGTTTTTGCGCGACGACCCAATTGGCCAGGAGCGCGACCGCCGCGATGGAGAGGATCAGGCCGTGGTAGATTTCCTGGCAATAGGGTGTGACATAATTGAAAACTCCAAACTCGCTGTACTGAGCGAAAGCGAACACCAGCAGGATGGCCAGGCAGCATACCAGGGCAGTGAGTTGATCGGCGGCTTTATAGAAGCAGCGATAGACCAATGCCAGGAGCAACGCCAGCAGCGCCAGATTGGCCAGGGCGATGGTCAAGAATGAAACCCCGAAAACGCGGAACAAAAGGGCGTCGAAGTATTGCGAGAACGGGCCGCCGGTCATGTAGGCCAGGTCCCGATAGAGGACAGAGCCGGTGGAAATTTTCCAAGGCAGGTAAAGTTGCAGCCCGAAATCGATGAGCATGTCGGGCCATTTGCGCCAGGTCAACGCCATCAGGCCTGCCAGGACGCAACCCAGGACCACGAGGGCAAAAAGAGCGTCCCGCCGGGCGGAGTGGCCGTCCGGCGTTTGGGCATCTGTTGCAGGCATTGGCTCCGGCATGACGCGTAAGCTACCAGCCTTCCATCCGCGCACAAGCGCCTTTCGGGCTTTGCATGTTCCGAACGTTCATAAGGCTGGGTTGAAGCCACGGATTAACACACCTTCCTTCGCAGGGCCTTCCACCTGCGCTGAAACTACGGTGAACAAGACGGCGGGCAGGGCCTGACCGGTTTGACTGGGCTTGACCGGTTTGACTGGGCTTGACCGGTTTGACTGGGTTTGACTGGTCTTGACTGGGCTTGATTGACGCTTCAGCGCCTTCCTGCTTTTCCGCCTTGGCGGTTTTGAGGTCCGCAAAATGTCAAAGAACACAGGCGCGTAAGCGCCAAGCCATTGCACTATACCACCGTTGGATGGGAATGCAATATACATTATTCAACGCCTTTTGCGCCGAGGGCGCTTTTTCCGCCAACCGGACGAGGTGGCATAAGCCATGCGGTTGCCTACCGGAGCTCAAAACGAACCATGCCAGGGGTGACCCCTATGGCCTATGCAGTGTCATGCGTTGGCCTTTGAACTTCGCCTAAATTCAACATAGTAAATATTTTTGCGGTGAAAGCACAGCGAAGGGAAAAGACAAGAAGTGGGCGGCGCGGCAGCGCCAGCCCTACCATTGGGTTTGGAGCGTGGTATTTGAATTCCGCACCCGGCACACGCCGGCAGCGCGGCAGGGATCTTTCGGGCGTGACTTCCGGGAAGTTTGTCCCCATAATGGCGGGGCAGTTGAAACAACATTTGCCAGTTTCGCGCAGCGGACGGTTCTCGGGCGGCCCCGGGGACGATGTCGCTCAGTTCACGGAATCGGTTTCTTTTGATTGGCGATTGTGGGAACAGGATATCCTCGGCTCCCTGGCCCATGCCGCCATGTTGCAAAAAATCGGCGTGCTGTCCAAAGCGGAGACGCTGGAAATTGAAACCGCCCTCAATGACATCGCCCGCGAAATCTGTGAAGACCGTTTTCCTTGGAATCCAGCCGCGGAAGACGTCCACATGAACATCGAGGAGGAGTTGACGACCCGGACGTCCGCCGGGCTGAAGCTCCACTCGGGCCGCTCGCGCAATGACCAGGTCGCCCTGGATATGCGCATGTGGCTGCGGGATGAAATAGTGGATTTGAGCCGCACTTTGCGTTCGTTGCAACGGGCGTTGTTGACACTGGCGCAGAAGAACGCGGAGGTCCTGCTGCCGGGCTACACCCATTTGCAACGGGCACAGCCGGTCTCCCTGGCGCATCATTTGCTGGCTTACATGGAGATGTTCGAGCGGGATTGCGGGCGCTTGGTGGATTGTTTTCATCGCGTCAATGTCTGTCCGCTGGGCAGCGGGGCCATCGCCGGTTCCACTCTGCCGCTGGATCGCGAGATGGTGGCGAGCTTGCTCGGCTTCGTTGATCACAAGGGACGTCCGCGCCTGACGCAAAATTCGATGGACGCGGTGAGCGACCGGGATTTCGCGGTGGAGTTCTGCGCGGGGGCGGCGTTGGTCGCGGCGCATCTGTCGCGTTTGGCGGAGGATTGGATACTGTGGACGACGGCGGAGTTTGGTTTCATCACCATTGCCGACGCTTACACGACCGGCTCGTCGTTGATGCCGCAGAAGAAGAACCCGGACGTGGCGGAATTGACGCGGGGCAAGGCCGGGCGTGTCTATGGCAATTTGATGGCGCTGCTGACCCTTTTGAAGGGCCTGCCGATGACCTACAACCGGGATTTGCAGGAAGACAAGGAACGGCTTTTCGATTCGGCCGACACGGTGCGCAACGCGGCGCGCCTGATGGCCGCCATGATCGGCCACACGACTGTCAACGCGGATAAGTGCCGCGCCGCCGCCGCCGACCCGGCTCTCCTGGCGACCGACCTGGCCGATGCCCTGGTGCGCAAAGGCATGCCTTTCCGCCAGGCCCATCACATCGTCGGCGCCGCCGTGGCCGCCGCCGCGAGCGTGGGCCGTCCGCTGGATCAATTGACGCCCGAAGAATGGCAGGGAATCGACCCGGCCCTGGACGCCAGCCTGCTGGAGGTTTTCGATTTGAAGAAGGCGCTGGCGCGGCGCGATCTTATCGGCGCGCCCGGACCGCAACAGGTCGCCCGGCAACTGGCGCGCTGGCGGAAAATACTTTCGCGCGTCTGAAATATGCCTCTTACTTTTACTCTTAATCCTAATCCTAATCTTAATCTTCTTTACACGAAGGGATTAGGAGCAGGATTAAGATTAAGATTAAGATTAAGATTAGGAGTAGGAGTAAGATTAGGAATAGGAGCGGGAGTGAGACGAGGCTTGCCGTGTCTGACGAAATGTTGACATCTTTGTTGCGCGATGTGTCGCGCTCGTTTTATTTGACGATGCGGATGCTGCCGGGGCCGGTGCGGCGGCAGATCAGCCTGGCCTACCTGCTGGCCCGCGCCACTGACACCATCGCGGACACGGAATTGGTGGATTTGCCGTCCCGGCTGGAGGCCCTGGCGGCGTTGCGAGGAAGAATCCTCGGGCGGGACGAGTCGCCGCTGCGGCTGGACCCATTGCGGAGCGGCCAGGAACTGCCGGCGGAGCGGATTTTACTGGAACGCTGCGAGGAGAGCCTGGGGTTGCTGGGGGATTTGGAGGAAGCCGACCGGCGGCTTTTGCGCGACGTTCTGGACATCATCATCAGCGGCCAGGAGCTGGACCTGAAACGATTCGGCGCGGCCAGCGCCGGGCAAATCGCCGCCTTGCAGACGGAGGAGGAGTTGAATGATTACACCTACCGGGTGGCCGGGTGCGTGGGGGAGTTCTGGACGAAAATGTGCGTGGCGCATCTATGGGCGGTGGCGGGGAAGGAGGGCGAGTTGCTGGCCAAGGGCGTGCGTTTCGGCCAGGGGCTGCAAATGGTCAACATTCTGCGCGACCTTCCGCGGGATTTGCGCAAGGGACGTTGCTATGTGCCAGCGAAAACTTTGGCGGCGGCGGGGCTGGCGCCGAGTGATCTTCTTGCCGCGCAAAACGAAGCGCGGTTCCGTCCCGTCTGCAACGAACTTCTCTCGCTGGCCGAGGCGCACCTGGCGGCCGGATGGGAGTACATCGGTTTGCTGCCGAAGGGGCAGGTCCGGCTGCGGCTGGCCTCGGCCTGGCCGGTGTTGATTGGGGCGCGGACCTTGCGCCTGTTGCGGCATGAAAACATGCTTGACGCCACGCGGCGGGTGAAGATAAGCCGCCGGGAAGTCCGCTCCCTGATCGTGCGCTCGGTCCTGCTGTATCCTTTCGCCGGAGCGTGGGGGGCGCAATTTGGCAATGAAATGAAGTTGATTCCCGCGCCGATTCGTTCTAAAAAGCAGTTATGACATATCGAAAACTTTCTATTTTGGCGTGTTGCGCAGCCGTCGGCATTGTTTCGGCGCTCCAAGCTCAACCCGCCGCCGACAGTCCGGAAGATCAAGCCAAGTCGCTTGAGGCGCTGCGGCAAGCCGAACATGCCAAGCCAGGCGAGCAACCGGCCAAAGCGAAGAAGAAGGCAGCCAAAGAAACGAAAAAGGCCGCGGCGCCGGCGGTCAAGCAGGCGGCTGGCTCGCCTGCCGCCACGGCCGAGGAAGAGTCGCGCTCGTTGGATGCTTTGCATCAGGCCGAGCACGGAAAGCCTGCTCCCGCCGCCGCAGCCACCGCCGCGCCTGCTCCCGTAGCCGCCGCCCCGGTGGGCGCGCCCGCCAGCACTCCGGCTGAGGAGGCGCAGGCGCTGGAAGCGTTGCGCAAAGCGGAAAAGGGGCAGCCTCAGACCGTGCAACCCGGCGAGACGCCGAAGGAGGCCGCGGCCAAACTTCGCGCCGACGAACAACGCAAGAAGGAGGAGGCCAAACTTCGCGCCGAGCAGGAGCGCAAAGATGAAGCCGCCAAACTGAAAGAAGCCGAAGTGACGAAGAAAGCCGCAGCCGAGCAAGCCCGCGTCGCCGATGCCCAGGAAGAAGCCGCCGCGAAATTAAAGAAGGAAGAGGAAAAGAAGAAATTGGCTGCCGCCAAGGCCGAAGCCGCCCCGCGCGCCGAGAAGCCCGTGAAGAGTCCCTCCGCGGCCCCGAGCGCCACCGCCGCGCCGTCTCCCGTCGCCGCCCCGGCGGCGACAAGCAAGGAAGGGAGACTGGCAGACCTTCTGCGCCGCTATGAAGCGGACCAAATCACGCCGTTGCAATACCACAGCGAACGGGCGAAAATCCTGGCCGAACCGTAATTGCGCCCACTTTGGTCCCGCCGGCAGGAATACCGGCGGGATTTTTGTTTTGACACCGGGCCGCTGAAGTTAGGAATTGATCCGATGCATTCGTTTCTTTACCGCAAGCAGGAGCTTTTTTGCGAACAAGTGCCTCTTCGAGAACTGGCGGAGAAGCACGGGACGCCGCTCTATGTCTATTCGCAGGAGACCTTGACCCGCCATTTCCAGGGCCTGACAGCGGCGCTGCAACCCCTGGACCACCGAATATGCTACGCCGTCAAAGCCAATTCCAACCTGGCGGTGCTGCGCCTGCTGGCCCGCCTGGGGGGCGGTTTTGATATCGTGAGCGAAGGGGAGTTGCGCCGCGTCATCGCCGCGGGCGGCGAGCCGGCCCGATGCGTTTTCGCAGGCGTGGGCAAGACGGAGCGGGAAATCGAATTTGCCCTGCGGCGCGGAATCTATTGCCTGAACGTGGAGAGCGAGGCGGAACTGGCGCGCATCCAGCGCGTGGCGGCGCGCCTGGGCAAAATCGCGCCCGTGGCCGTGCGGATCAATCCGAACGTCGATGCCCACACCCACGCCAAGATCACCACCGGCACGTATGAGAACAAATTCGGCATTGCGCTCGAACAGGTGGAAGGCGTTTATGCCCGCGCGGCCCGGAGCAGGAACCTGCGCTGGCGCGGGGCGCAGATGCACATTGGCTCGCAATTGACCGAGGTGGAGCCGTTCGAGCTTGCTGTCAAGAAGGTGTTGCCGCTGGCGCGGAGGTTGACGGAGCGTTACGGCCTGGAGTTTCTCAGCCTCGGCGGCGGCCTCGGCATCGTCTATAATCCCGCCCTGGCCAGCGGGGCGGCGGCGTGGTGGGACTCGGCGGCGGCCCGCAAGCTTTTGACGCCGGCCAGTTACGCCGCCCGCCTGAAACCGCTGCTGGAAACGACCGGCCTGAAGATTCTGCTCGAACCCGGGCGTTTCGTCGTGGGCAACGCCGGCCTTTTGGTCACGCGCGTCGAATACGTCAAACATAGCGGCCGCAAGACCTTTGTCATCGTCGATGCCGCCATGAACGACTTGATGCGTCCGGCCATGTACGACGCCTGGCACGAGATCGTGCCGGTGAGGCGAAGCGGGGGCAAGAGCGTATCGTCGGACGTGGTGGGGCCGGTGTGCGAATCGGCGGATTATTTTTGCAAGGACCGTCCGTTGCCCAAGGTCAAGGAGGGTGATTATCTGGCGGTGCTCAGCGCGGGGGCGTATGGGTTCGCAATGGCATCCAATTACAACACGCGCCCGCTGGCGGCGGAAGTCATGGTGAACGGAGCGCGCGCGGCCCTGGTCCGGCCCCGGCAGAAATGGGAGGAAATCTGGGCCGGGGAGAAGATTCCCGCCTGGCTGCGATGAGATTACGAGCCACATGCGTGTTGCTGGTCTGGTGGGTGTTGGCGCACACCGCCCTGGCGCAAGAAACAAAACGGTTTGCCCGGGAGATCGACGCCTTCACCGCCGCGGACGCAACCAATCCGCCGCCAAGAAATGCGATCTTGTTCGTTGGCAGTTCCTCGATTCGCAAATGGACCACGCTGGCGGGCGACTTTCCGGGGCGCAAAGTCATCAATCGCGGTTTTGGCGGGTCGCATCTGAGCGATGCGGTTAATTATTTTGAGCGCATCGTCGCGCCCTATCAACCGGGGCTGATCGTGCTCTACGCGGGTTCCAATGACATTGACGCGGGCAAGAAACCGGAGCAGGTGTTGAGCGATTTCAAGGCCTTCGCGGCCAAGGTGCATGAGCAATTGCCGCAGGCGCGGTTGGACTATATTTCCATCGGCCCCAGTCCGTCGCGCTGGGGCGAGGTGGAGAAGGTCAAGGCAGCCAATGGACTGATTCGGGACTACATCGCGCACGATCCCAAACTGGGATTCATCGACGTTTTTCCCGCCATGCTTGGCCCGGACGGCAAACCCAAAGCGGATATTTTCGTCTCCGACCGATTGCATCTGAACGCCAAGGGCTACGAGATTTGGAGAGCGATCATCACGCCGTATTTGCAGCAGCCATGATCTCCGAATGCCGTTGGATGGCGTTGTTTTCTTCTTTTTCTTCGGGGCAGTAGTTGCAACCCGCCGAGGAGCCAAAAACGCTTGCCAACGCTCCGGCGTGAGATAATCTTCGAGTATGCTAACGTTAGCCGATCTGGAGCAGGAGGCGATGAAACTTCCTGAGAGCAGCCGGGCTTCCCTGGCCTCGTGCCTGCTTGACTCGCTGCCAGCGATTCTTTCCGACGCTGACCATGGCGTGGCCGAGGCCCTTCGGCGGGATGCTGAATTGGATCAGGACCCAGGAGCAGGGATGACGCTGGACGAATTGAGGCGCGCGGTGAAGCCATAGTCACACCGAGATGCGACTGGCCTTCCATCGGCTGCTCCAGAAAGACCTCCGGAGCGCCCTGAGCTATTACGACGACGTGGCCGGACCGCATCTCGCGGGTCGCTTATACGACGAGTTTGAGAGCCTGGTGGCCGCCATCGAGGAGAATCCACGGCGTTTCCATGTCGTCGCCGGCTCCCCGCTGCGGCGGGCCAACTTCCGGTCGTTCCCTTACCATCTGCTCTTCCGTGAAACAGCGGACGGTGCGCGCGTTCTTGTGCTGCGGCACCACCGGCAACACCCTGATTACGGCCTGGAGCGGAAATAGCTCCGCTCCCCTGCTTGAGCAGGCAGGATTTGACGGCTTGGTCCAGTTCCGGGGCAACCGTGAGACGACCGCGTTGACATTGGAGGCGTAACGGTCACACTTGGAGGGGTCAAGCATGACATTCCTGCCTATTGTTGATCGGGAACTGCGTGAGAATTCACGGCGCCGCGGCACTTACTGGCTGCGCGTGCGAGTCGCCTTTCAGGCGTTGCTCATCGGTCTGGCGGGCTACGTCATCAATTTGCTTAACCCCCAAATCAAACTGGGGACGGTGCTGTTCTGGGGATTGTCGGGCGTCTCGATGATCTTCTGCCTGCTGGCGGGCAGGCGCTCGACGGCGGATTGCCTCAGCCAGGAGAAACGGGAAGGGACGCTGGGATTGCTGTTTTTGACGGATCTCAAAGGCTACGACGTGGTGCTGGGCAAACTGGCGGCGACTTCGATTTCGGGCTTTTACGCCTTGATGGCGATATTCCCCGTGCTGGCGATTCCGTTGCTGGCGGGCGGAATGACCAACGGGGAATTGTGGCGCATGGCGCTGGTGCTGGTGAACACGTTCTTCCTTTCCCTGGCCATCGGGCTTTTTGCCTCGGCCTTGAGCCGGGATTACCGGGCGGCGATGGCGGTGAATTTTTTCCTGGCGTTGCTGCTCGCATTCGCACCAGCGGCGTGCGGATTGGGGCTTCTGGCCTTGCCGAAGCAACGGTTTGTGCCGCAATTGTTCTACTCGTGCCCGATTTTTTCATTTGTCGCCTGCGGCGACGCCCCGTACCGAGCCAATCTGGGGCCGCATTTCTGGTGGTCGTTGGCGGTCACACACTGGCTGGCTTGGATGCTGACGCTGCTGGCTTGCTGGATTGTGCCGCGCACTTGGGGGGACAAACCGGCGCCCGCTCCTTCAAGCCGATGGCGCTGGAGAGATCTGGGCCGGATGATCAGTTACGGCAGCCCGGCTAAATGCGCCGCCTTCCGCAAAGAAGCGCTGGAGGTGGGCGCTTACTATTGGCTGGCCGGACGCGCCCGGCTCAAGCCGGCGCAGGTGTGGCTCTTCCTGGCCACGGCGGCGGCGTGGTGGATTTGCGGACGGATCAAAGCCGGGGCCTATTGGATGGACGAATCGCTCTTTATCACCGCCGGCATTCTCGTCAATTCAGCCCTGAAACTTTGGATCGCGGTTGAGGCAGGGCAACGCATTGGGGAAGACCGCCACGGCGGCGCCTTTGAATTGTTGCTGGCCACGCCGCTGACGGTGGGTGATTTTCTGCGCGGCCAGATATTGGCCTTGCGCCGTCAGTTTCTTAAACCGCTGCTACTGGTGACGGCCCTGGAATTGGTTCTCATTCTGGCCCTGAAGCGAAATCGGTCCATGACGTCGTGGGAGATTCTGACCTGCGTGGCGGGTGTCTGCATGTTGTGGGCCGACGCGCTGGCCCTGGCGTGGGTGGCCATGGCGGCGGCATTGACCTGCAAGAATCAGACGCAAGCGACTTCCCACACCGTAGTTCGCATTTTAGTCCTGCCTTGGGTGGCGTTAGGGATCATTGCAAGTGCCATTAACCTCCTGAACTTCCTGGACCTGGTGCATTGGAGCACGGACCAAGCCGGGCCGGGTATGTGGTTTGGACTGGGCATAGGGGCGGACTTGTTCTTTGGCCTGCGCGCCTGGCATTTGTTGCGAAACAACTTCCGGCGACTGGCCGTGAGATCGTTTCTGCCGGAGCCACCGCGTTGGCATTGGTGGCGGGCTTGTTGGGGGTTGGCTTGTTCGGCCGTTCGGTGCGTTCCGGCTCGGGCCAGAAAGCCGGTTTTCGCCTCCCTGACCGCCGGTGCGGCGTTGATGGCCGTTTTTCTTGCGCACCGCAGGGGGCCTCATTATCCGCCGCCAGTGTTGGTGTCCATTGCACAAAGCAACGCGCCTTTGAAAGTTTTTCCCGGCAGCGACGGTGTCTTTTTTGTCATGCCGGATGGAACGTTGTGGCGATGGGGGAAGACCGGCGCACCGCAATCACCGCGCGCCATCGTGCCGGAACAAGTTGGAACGGCGCATGACTGGGTCAAAGCGGTGGGGGCCGGCACGCATTGCCTGGGTCTGCGGGCCGACGGCACGATTTGGTCATGGGGCTTCAGCAACGGAAGGTATTTCCCCAAACCACAACCGGCCATGCTGGGGCATGACTGGGTTGACGTTGGCACCGGCCATCACCAAGCGGCGGCCATCAAGCGCGATGGAACGCTCTGGACTTGGAATGAACCCTTGGTCGCCGGTGACGGCAACCACCCGCCAAGATCCTTGCAGCCGGGCAGCAATTGGGTGGCGGTCTATTGCAGTTATTCATCGACAGTCGCGCTGCGGAAGGACGGAACTCTCTGGGCCGGTGGGGATATCGGAGGCATGGCAGGAGGGATGGCAATGCATGGCACATTCAACTTCCCCACCCTGCTTTGCGCCGCCACGAATTGGACGGCTCTGGATGCCAATGGCGTGGCCCGAAACCAGGCTGGCGAATTGTGGGACATCAGCAGGGCGCTGCCCAGTCCACAATCCGGCGCGGCGGCGGTGTGTTCGCTGGAGCAAACGAATTGCGTTCGCCTCTCCGGCACGGATTGGGTGGCGTCGTGGGGGCATGGCTTGACGGGATTTGGTTTGACCGCCGACGGGACGGTCTGGACCTGGGGCCGGGAACTGGATAAAGAACCCGTAAAAACTTACGCCTCGCGCCTGGAAATATTGCAAAGCCAGTTTTCGGGCCGCTACCCATCGGCTGCCAGGCCGGCGCCTTCAGTTTCAGCCCAGCCGCGGCCCTTGTTAAAACTGCTTGGAGAAAAGGCGAAGCCATCGCGGAAATAAGCGTTTTTTCTGTGCATCGTCAATGCAAACGTGGAAAAGGCCGTGGGGTCGGTCCTAGAATTATGACAGTTTTCATTTTTCATACCATCTCTCGTGTCTGATTGCATCGGCATTGTTTTCAATTTCTCCAGCTTCCGGCCCGGTCTTTGAGGCGTCTGGCTCACCGCCGGCTTTCGCCTCTAAATGCCCCATCGCCAACCGCTGGCTCAGGTGGTCGTCGTTGTTTGGCGCGCCAGCGCGGTATTGCTTTTATCCCGCTCGGGACAGACTTGTCAAGGCGTGTTTTTTGATGGCGTGCGATTGGGGGTGGGACAAAATTCTTCATGTCCCTCTGCCCGATATTGGGGCCGCGACGCAGCGCGGCCCTACCGGGAGGAAGAGTTTTGTCTCACACCCCATGCGATTGGAAGTGGGTGAGATGATGAAGGATTCATCCCGTTTCCGGGCAGGGGCAGAGAACGGGACTGACCTGGGGTGACGCCTCTGGGAATTGGGGCAACCCCAGGCTGAGTGATTTTCTCCCGGTGGGAGAATGGCGGCGGCAGAACGGCCTGCCCATTTTCGGCCCAGCAGCGGCCCTTGTTGGATCTGGTTGGAGATAAATCGCGGCAAAGGCGAAAATAAACGCTTCATTTTTCCGCATTTTTGGGTTGACCTCATCCAAATTAGTAGAGATACTTCACGCATGAACACCAAGTCGAATCGCAGAAGTTTTTTAAAGAAGTCCGCCGCGGCCACCCTGGCGGCGCCGCTGATGATGAGCTTCGAGGAATACGCTCTGGGACGCCAGGGGAACGCGGCCACGCCGCCCGCCGCCGCGCCGGTCGCCAACGCCACGCTGCCCACGGCAACAATCGGCGGCAAAGTGAAGCTTAGCCGGCTGATCTGCGGCGGCAATCTCATCCACGGGTATGCGCATAGCCGTGACCTGGTCTATGTCTCCGCGTTGCTCAAACATTATTTTAGCGAAGAGAAGATCATGGAAACCTGGGCTCTGTGCGAGCAGAACGGCATCGACACCATGACGATGCATCCGACCGAGGCGCTGACCATTTACAAGAGGTATCGCGAGCGCGGGGGCCGCATTCAGTACCTGGCGCAAATCGACCCGATAAAGACCGACCTCAAGACCGAACTGCACAAGGCCGTGGACGCCGGAGCGGTGGCGGGCTTTCTGCACGGCAACGTGAGCGATCACTGGACGCGGGAAGGCGACGTGAAGCTGATCGAACAATTTGTGTCGCTGGCCAAGGCGCAAGGCCTGGTGATCGGGGTTGCGGCCCATGAGTTGCGGAGCGTCAAGACGATCGAGGCGGCGGGGATTGCGCCGGACTTTTACATGAAGACTCTGCACGACACCAATTATTGGTCCCAGCGCCGGCCCGACCAGAGCAAGGAGATCGCCGATAATTCCGGCCCGAACTTTGGAGGCAACTTCTGGTGCGGAGACCCCAAGGAGACCATCGCTTACATGGCCAACATCAAGCGCCCCTGGCTGGCCTATAAAGTATTGGCAGCGGGGGCCATCGATCCCAAGACAGGTTTCCGCCATGCGTTTCAAAACGGCGCTGATTTCGTGGCGGTTGGCATGTTCGACTTTCAGGTTGCGGCGAACGCGGCGATCATGAGTGACGTTTTGAAGACGACTCGCAACCGCGATCGCATGTGGTGCTAAGGAGGACGATTGGATTCGAGCAACCCCAAATCAAATCGCAGGAGCTTTTTGAAAAAATCGGTGGCGGCCACCTTGGCGGCCCCGCTGATGATGAGCTTCGAAAGAAAAGGCGCTGGCGCGCCAGCAAGTCGCGCCCTCAACGCCACCAACCGCCCCTTCCTCCACCGCCGCGCTGCCCACCGGCAAGATAGGCAAAGCCGCGTTTAGCCGGCTGATCTGCGGCAGCAATCTCATCCACGCCATTGCGCATAGCCGCGACCTGATTTACGTCTCGCCGTTGCTGGAGCACTATTTCACGGAAGACAAGATCATGGAAACATGGTCCCTGTGCGAGCAGAACGGCATCGATACCATGATGCTCCATACGGCTGAGGCGCTGACCATTTACAAGAAGTATCGCGCGCGCGGGGGCCGCATTAAGTATCTGGCCGTCGTCTCTCCGACCAAGAAGGATTTCAAAACCGATGCGCAACGGGCCAGGGACGCCGGCGCGGAGGCGGCGTTTGTGCATGGCAACACATGCGACCACTGGGCGCGGGAAGGCAGCGTCGATTTGATCGGCCAGGCGATAGCGGGCATCAAGGAGCAAGGGCTGGCGGCCGGCGTGGCCGCCCACGCTTTGCGAACCGTCAAGCTGGCCGAGGAGGCGGGCGTTGCGCCGGATTTTTACATGAAGACCCTGCACGATAACAACTATTGGTCCAAACGCCAGCCCGACCAACTCAAGGAAGTAATCGATGCCGGCAGCCCGAGCTTTGGGGGCAACTACTTTTGCACGGACGCCAAGGAAACCATCGCTTACATGGCCGGCATCAAGCGCCCTTGGATCGCCTACAAGGTATTGGCGGCGGGGGCCATCCAGCCCAAGACCGGTTTCCAGCACGCCTTCCAAAACGGCGCGGATTTCGTCTCGGTTGGCATGTTCGACTTTCAGATTGCCGAGGACGCGGCAGTGGCAAGCGAGGTTCTGAAGACGATTCAGAGCCGCGACCGCGCGTGGTGCGGCTGAGGCAGTCGGTTCATACGGTGAAAACCAATCGCAGGAGCTTTCTGAAGAAATCGGCGGCGGCCACCTTGGCGGCCCCGCTGCTGATGAGCTTTGAAGAAGCCGCGCTGGCACGCCAACAACGCGCTGACTCGTCGGCCCCAACCGCGCCTGCCTCCAGAACCACGCTGCCTACCGGCAAGATTGGCAAAGCCAGGTTTAGCCGGCTTATTTGCGGCAGCAATCTTATTCACGGAATTGCGCATAGCCGGGACCTGATTTACGTCTCGCCGTTGCTGGAGCACTATTTCACGGAAGAGAAGATCATGGAAACATGGGCCTTGTGCGAGCAGAACGGCATCGACACCATGATGATCCACCGGGCTGAGACGCAGATCATTTACAAGAAGTATCGCGCGCGCGGGGGCCGCATTCAGTTCCTGGCTCACATTTGTCCGAGCGAGGACGATTTCAAGACCGAGGCGCAACGGGCCAGGGACACCGGGGCGGAGGCTGGCTTTGTGCATGGCAACCTTTGCGATCACTGGGCGCGGGAAGGCAAAGTGCATCTGATCGGCGAGGCGGTGTCGAATATCAGGGCGCAGGGTCTCGTGGCCGGCGTGGCCGCCCACGACCTGCGAACCGTCAAGCTGGTCGAGGAGGCGGGCATTGCGCCGGATTTTTACATGAAGACCCTGCACGACAACAACTATTGGTCCAAACGCCAGCCCGACCAACTCAAGGAGGTGATCGATAACGCCAGCAAACAATTCGGAGGTAATTACTGGTGCATGGATCCCAAGGAGACCATCGCTTACATGGCCGCCATCAAGCGCCCTTGGATTGCTTACAAGGTATTGGCGGCGGGCGCCATCGAACCCAAGGCAGGTTTTCGCCACGCCTTCCAAAACGGCGCCGATTTCGTCACGGTTGGCATGTTCGACTTTCAGATTGCCGAGGACGCGGCAGTGGCCAGCGAAGTTCTGAAGACGATTCAGAGCCGCGAACGCGCCTGGCAGAGCTAAAATCTCCCGGCCTTCATTAAACCGTTGCAAAAAAGCAAAGCTTTCGTAACCTGTCGGCAGCTTCCGGCAGCACTATCTGCCAAGCAACATGCGACAATTCGTAACAATCGCCGGCAACGCGTTTATGGAGTTGATTCGGCAGCCGGTTTTCCTGCTGCTGTTGACGCTCTCATCTTTGTTTGAGGTCTTTCTGGCCTGCGTTAATTACTTTGGGTTCGGAGACGAGCCTAAACTGGTGAAAAACAGCGCCTTGGCGGTCATGTTCCTGGCCGGCCTCTTTGGGGCGGTGTTGAGCGCCTCGGCATCGGTGGGGCGGGAAATCCGCAGCGGCACGGCGCTGGCGGTGCTGGCCAAACCGGTGGGGAGAGGCCAATTTCTGCTGGCCAAGTACGCCGGGCTGTCGATGTGCCTGGCGATGCTGACTTTCGTGAACTGCATCGCGGTCCTGCTGGCCACGCGCATGGCCTTTGACGCTTACGGCGAAATCGACTATCCGGGGTTGAGCATCTTTTGCGGGTCGTTGGTATTTGCCTATGTCATGGCGGGGTTGACGAACTATTTTCTGCGCCGGCCCTTTGTTTCGGACGCGGTGGTGGCGGTGGTGATTATGGCGGTGGTGGCGTTTGCGGTGTTGCAGTTTATCCCGCGCGATCCGGGAAGGATGGGATTGGATTACAAAGGGATGGACTGGCGGGTCGTCCCCGCTTCGGCCTTGATCCTGATGGCGCTGCTCATCCTGGCGGCCTTGGCGCTGGCTTGCTCGACGCGGGTGGACCTGGTGCCGACGCTGGCGATATGTTCAGCCTTGTTTTTGATGGGGCTGATGTCCGATTATTTCTGGGGGGAGCGGGCGAAAGCCGGTTCGTGGTGGGCGTCCATTCTTTACGCGATGACGCCGAACTGGCAATTGTTCTGGCTTGCAGACGCGCTGGAAGGTAACAATAAGATTCCGTTAAGTTATCTGGCCGAGGCGTTTGGGTATGCCTGCGCTTACATCGGAGCGATCCTGGCGCTGGCGCTGATGCTTTTTGAGGATCGCGAATTGAATTAAAGCAAAGTGATTGAACTGAAATAAGATTTGGCATGGACCAAAACACGAAAAGAGCCGGGTTGTTGAACTTGGTCGTTTTACTGGGCGCGACCATCGGGATGATGCTGGTGTCGCGCTATGTCAATTCGGCTGCGGCGGTCATGGCGACCATTCTGACGGGCTACGGCCTGTTGGCGGCGTTGTTGAGCTATTTCCATATCGGCCTGCTGGAACGTGAGCAGTTCGAGAGGATGGAGATGGAGGAATTGAGCAAGACGCGCGGCAGCGAGTCCCTTTTCGCGACGGCGGGTGGCGACACTTTTCCGGCGCGGCGGTCGCGGGAACAGTTCGAGAGATTTTTCATCCCCTCACTAACCGCCGTGCTGTTCCTGCTGCAAGCGGCGGGCGCCTATTGGCCCTGGCAAAAACTGGCGGCCATGCCGCCCATTCCTGCCGACCGCGCGAAACTGGCCATGTCCTTGCTGGGCTTGTTTGGGCTGCTGCTGTTCTTGCTGGGCAAATACTCGGCGGGATTGGCCCGGCTCAAAGGGATTAAGCTATTGCGGCCGGGGGCAGCTTACATGCTTTTAAGCGCCTACGCCAACCTGGCAGTGATCGGAACGATGTTCGCGGTCCTGGCTGGAGTGCCCCACGTGGACCTGACCGTGGCCCGCGTGCTGTGCGTGGTATCGGGCTTGGCGGCGGTAGAGACGCTGCTGGCGCTGGTGCTGGAAGGCTATCGCGTCCGGATTCAGGGGCGGGAAACGCGCTTGTTGTATGAAAGCCGCTTGGTGGGGCTGTTGGGGCAACCGGAAGCGATCATCACCACCGCGGCGCACGCGCTGGATTATCAATTTGGTTTCAAGGTCTCGGACACTTGGTTTTATCGTTTTCTGGAGAAGGCGCTAGGCTGGCTGGTGCTGGCGCAGTTGGGCGTGCTGGTTCTCGCCACCTGCTTTGTCATCATCGAGCCAGGCGACGAGGCGTTGCTGGAATGCTTCGGCAAGCCGATGGGCCGGGACGGAGTGATTGGACCCGGTTTGCATGTCAAACCGCCGTGGCCGATCGGGCGCACCCAGGTGTTTCACACGGAGCGGATTCAAACGTTCCAAGTGGGGGCGGAACCGGAGACAACCGCAACCATCGCCTGGACCGTGCCGCACGCCAAAGAGCAGAATTTTCTGGTGGCCAGCCGTGAATTGAACACGGAAACGGCGCCGGCCGGCCAACCCGCCGTCGCCAAGAGTCCTCCGGTCAGCCTTCTTTCCGTGAGCATTCCGGTGCAGTACCAAATCACCAATCTGGCCAGTTGGGCCTACGTCAACGAAGACCCGACGACACTGCTGACCAACATCGCCGAGCGCGAAGTGGTGCAGTACCTGGCCAGCGCGGATTTTGATGAATTGATGTCGCGCGGACGTGGCGAGGCCTCGGCGGCCTTGCGACAGAGGCTCCAAAATCAAGTCGATGCCATGAACTTGGGCGTGCGGATCGCGTTTGTCGGTTTGGAGGACATCCACCCGCCGAGCAAGGTGGCGGAGAAATTTGAGGCCGTGGTTGGGGAGGCGGAAACGCGCGAGTCGATGATGTTGCAAGCGTTAGCCCATGCCATTTCCACCAACAACTGGGCCACAGGCGAGAGCGTCAAGCGGGTGACGACCGCCCAAGCCGACCAGCATGGGATCATGACCAACGCGGCCGCGCGCGCACTGCTTTTTGCCAACCAGGAACGGGCCTACTCAGCGGCGCCGGGCTATAAGGGGGTTTATGAGCAGCAGGCCTACCTGGAGGCGCTGGTCGGAAACAGCGCCGGCGCCCGCAAATACGTTATCGCCACCACCAACACCCCCAACATCCCCATTTTTGATCTTGAGGACAAAATTCGCGCGGACCTACTGAGCGATTTGCCTCCGCCCACAAACAAATAATATGAAACGAAAGCCCCTTACCCTGGCTGTTGCCGTTGTTTTGCTCGTCGTCTTCGGCTTGATGCTCTTTGTCTATCAAGTGCGCATGTCCGAAGTGGCCGTCGTCACCTTCTTCGGAAAAGTCGCCCAAGTCAAAACCGACGCCGGGCCTGGCTTGCGCCTGCCCTATCCGATTGAACAGGTCTTCACGCTGGACCAGCGCGTGCAGAATTTCCAGGACAACTTCGAGCAAATCCTGCTGCACGACCATAACATCCTGATGTTGTCCGTCTATGTCGGCTATCGCATCTCCGAGCCGGATGTGTTTTTCAAAAAATTTCTCAACGGCTCGATTCCCGAGGCGGAGAAATCACTGAACGACTTGGTGCGCAGTTCCAAAAACGAAGTGGCCGGGCGGCACGACTTTTCCGATTTTATCTCGATTAACCCGCAGCAGATGAAATTCGCCCAGATCGAGCAGGAAATCCTCAGTGAGGTGCAAAAACGGGTCAAAGATTTGAACTACGGAGTGGAGATCAAATTCATTCAGATCCAGAAGATTGCCCTGCCTGAAAGCGTGACCAAGAACGTGTTCGACCGCATGACTTCGGAGCGGCAAACCTACATCTCGAGGATCCAATCGGAAGGCGAACTGGCCGCCACCAAGATCAAGTCCGCCGCGGACGGAACGGCGGCCAGGCTCTTGTCGGACGCGGATGCGCAAGCGTTCACCATTCGCGGCGAAGGCGAGGCGGAGATGATGAAATCGCTGGAGGTTCTGCAACAGAACCCGAATCTGGCAACCTTTAACATGCAAATCGCCGCCATGGAACAATTCTTGCAGAAGAAAACAACCTTGGTGCTTGACCTGAGCACGTCGCCCTTGCAGTGGCTGCAAATGGCGGAACCCGCCAAGAGAGACAAATGAACCCCCAAGACCCCAACGTGCCGCCGACAGGTGGCTTGCCGCCCGCCGAAGACGCCGGTTCGCAAGCGCTGGCCGAGGCTTTGCGCAGCAGCTTTTTCATTGTCCAGATCATCATGGTGGCGCTGGTGCTGGTTTTTCTCGGCTCGGGCTTTTTCACCGTCAAGCCGCAGGAACAGGCGATCATTTTGCGCCTGGGCAAACCGGTGAATGGAGGCGAGTTGTTCAATCCCGGCCCGCACTGGGCCTGGCCGGCTCCGATTGATGAAGTGATCAGGCTTCGCATCACTTCCCTGACCAATGCCGATTCGTCCGTGGGCTGGTTCCAGACGCCGCAAGAGCGCGCCAGAGGGTTGCCGGACCCGGGACCCATGGAGAGGCTCAATCCAGCCAACATCACCTACTCCCTGACCTCCGACACGAATATCATTCACGTCCGGGCGACGGCGCACTACCGGATCACCGATCCGACGGTGTTTCATTTCAAGTTTGCGGATGCGCCCGCCTTTATTACCAACGCGCTCAACAACGCCTTGCTTATTGCCTCCAGCGAGTTTACCGTGGATGGCATCCTGACCAGCAATCGCGCCGCTTTTCGTGAGCGGGTGAAAATGAAGGCGGATGCATTGATCGAGTCGGAACACTTGGGCGTGACGGTGGACCAGGTGGACGTGGTGTCTTCCCCTCCCCTTTACCTGTTGAGCAAATTCAACGAAGTCGATCAAGCGATGGTCAAACGAGATAACATGCTCAATCAAGTTCAAGCTTACGCCACCACCACCACCAATATGGCGCTGGGCGTGGCCGACACGCGGGTGAAGATGGCCGAAGCCGCGCGCAAACGGAAGGTGGACATGATGGCCGCCCAGGCGGACACGTTCCAGAAGCTGTTGGCCCAATATGAGCGCGACCCGGAATTGTTCAAACGCATCCGGCAAATGACCGTTTTGGCGAACGTCTATACCAATGTGCAGGATAAGATAGTGGTGCCGCCAAATTCGCGTGAGTACCGCTTCCAAATGAATCGCGAACCACAGGAACCCTCGGCCAGTAACATCCCCCTTCAGCCCTGAACTTATGCAAGTAACCTCTCTTTTAAGCCGCGAGGGCGATGGGCACGATGAATCATGCGCCAGTTGCGGGCATGATCACCACGACCACGCTCACGAGCACGAGCACGATCATGCCGTTCTGCCGCTGGCGCAAACTCTCATCGGGTTGGTCTTCATCATCAATTCGTTCATTATCACCTGGGTCTTTGCCGACCCCGCCAATCCCATCGCCGCCGGCAGCGCCATGATCGGCGCGATCATTCTCGGCTACCCGATCGTCTGGACAGCGGTCAAGGATTTGCGGCGGGGCATTCTGACCACCAACGAATTGGTGGCCTTGGCGGTGCTGGCGGCCTTCGGCTCGGCCAATTTCACCGTCGGCGGCTACCAGCAGGCGGGCGTCATCGCTTTCTTCATGTTGATGGGTCAAATCATTGAGACCCGCACGGCCGAAGGGGCGCGCGCTTCCATCGAATCGCTCATCAAACTGACTCCGCCCAAAGCCCGGCGCGTGACCGCCGCCGGGGAGGAGGAAGTGGAAACGAGGTTTCTGGCCATTGGCGATGTCATCCGCGTTCGCCCCGGCGACAACGTCGCGGCTGACGGGGTGATCCTCAGCGGGCAAGGCTCGTTCAATCAGGCCACCATAACCGGGGAATCGCTGCCGGTGGATAAAAAGCCGGGCGACGAAGTTTTCGCCGGGACGCAGAATTTGACCGGGGCGCTGGAGATCAAAGTCACGCGCGCAGGGCAGGACACGACCTTGGGCAAAGTGCGGGAGCTAATCCTGGCGGCGGAAAGGACGCGGCTGCCGATTATGCGCATCATTGACCAATACATGGGCTTTTACACGCCGCTGGTGCTGGTCATCGGCGCCTTGGTCTGGGCCTTCACGGGGGACCTGAGCCGCGTGATTGCCGTCTTCATCGTCAGTTGCCCGTGCGCTTTCATCCTGGCGACCCCCAGCGCGATGGTGGCCGCGCTTTCGGCCGCGGCACGTCTGGGTATTCTGATCAAGAACGTGGGCGACATCGAACTGGCGGCTCGCATCAATGCTTTTGTATTCGACAAGACGGGCACCCTCACCACGGGCAAGCTGGCCGTCAGCCGCCTGGCTCCCATGGGAGGAACCGCCCCCGCTGAATTGCTCCGCATCGCCGCTTCGGCCGAGAAATACAGCAATCATCCGGCCGCCAAGGCGCTGGCCCAATTGGCCGGCGAGGCGGGCGTTACCCTGGGCGAGCCAAAGGACTTTTCCGAAACCGCCGGCCGCGGGGTCGGCGCTTCGCTGGACGGCGTCAAAATCCACGTCGGCCGCGCCCAGTGGCTCAAGGACCAGGGTGTGCCGGACGATTTTCTCAAGTCCGTCGATTTGAATGAAACGGAAGGATTCAGCCTGATCTTTGTCGCCCGGGCCGGGCGCTGCATCGGCTGGATCGGCCTGCAGGACCAAACTCGCTTGGAGGCGCGCGAAGCTCTGGCGGAGTTGAAAAGGAGCGGGGTGCGCCGCATCGCCATGATCTCCGGCGACCGCCAACCGGTGGCGGCGCGAGTCGCGCGGGAAATCGGCTGCGAAGAATGCCTGGGCGAATGCCTGCCGCAAAACAAAGTTGAATTCGTCCGGCAAATGAAATCCAAGGGCTACCGCGTCGCGGTGGTCGGCGACGGTGTCAACGACGCGCCGGCCCTGGCCGCCGGGGACCTGGGCATCGCGATGGGCGCCGCCGGGAGCGAAGTGGCCATTCACAGCGCGACCATTGCCTTGATGAACAATGATCTGCGCCGCCTGCCGTTTTTGGTGCGGCTCTCCCGCCAAACGCGCACGGTCATCAACCAGAATTTCCTGGTCGGCATTCTCTTCGTCATCGGCGGCCTGATTCTGGCCGCGCTCAAATTCATCGACCCGATCATCGCCGCCGTGCTGCACGTGGTGGGATCGCTGCTGGTGGTCTTCAACAGCGCCCGGTTGGTGCGGCAGGGCGAGGAATTGGAACCTCACCTGGCGCCGCCAGCCACGCCCGAACCCCCCAGTCCGACGCCGTCGCGATTGGCACCTGTGCCCGTCAACGCATGAGCGCCGTGGCTGAATCTTTATCCGCCGTTGCTGCTCCCAAGGCGGGGCAGACCATCGTCTCGGTTCGCGGATTGACCAAAATCTTCAAGGATTTTTGGGGCCGGCCCAAGGCCAAGGCCGTGGACAATGTCGATTTCGAGGTGCGCCGCGGGGAAGTCTTCGGGTTGCTCGGGCCTAACGGCTCGGGCAAATCGACGACCGTAAAACTGTTGCTGGGATTGCTCTACCCCACCAAAGGGCACATCGAGGTGTTTGGGCACTCCGCCGCGCCACGTTCCCAGCAAGGCGCACATCGGCTATTTGCCGGAGGAATCCTATCTTGTACCGCTTCCTGGATTCGCACGAGACGCTGAACTTCTTTGGCAACCTGTTTGATTTGCCGCCGGCCAAGCGCAAGGAACGCAACGAACAACTCCTGGAAATGGTCGGCCTGAGCAAGATGCGCACGCGGGTCGTGGGGGAGTTCTCCAAAGGCATGCAGCGGCGCATCGGTTTGGCCCAGGCGCTGATCAACGACCCCGATCTGGTTATTCTGGACGAGCCAACCGCCGGGCTGGATCCCATCGGTTGCCGCGAAGTCAAGGACCTGATCCTGGCCCTGGCCCGCCGCGGCAAGACCGTTATTCTGAGCAGCCACCTGCTGGCTGACGTGGAAGATGTCTGCGACCGTGTGGTCATTTATTATGGCGGCCGCATTCAAGCGCAAGGCCCGTTGCGCGAATTGCTGGCCAAGCCCGACGCCATTCGCATCACTATGCCGCCATTGGGACGCGAGAGCATGCAGAAGGTTTTGGACCTCATCCGCCGCGATGTCGCCGCCGATCAAGTCCAGATCGACAATCCGACGCAGAATTTGGAGAGCTATTTTCTGGAGGTGGTGCGCAAGGCCAAGGCGTCCTTGTCCGAAACCTCGGGCGCAACCTCCGGCAGCCGCGTGGCCGCCTACCTGCGCGGGGACGCCGAAGCAGCTCCCACGAAAGACAAGCTGTTGGAACGGCTGACCGTGGCCACCGCGCCCAATTCCGAAGCGCCCGCCGCGCCCGCCGCGGCCGCCGCGCCGACGGAAAAAATTGACCAGAGCAAACTGGCTTCGCTGGCCAGACCAGGCGAAAGCCCGGCGCAAGCCTCACCGCCACCACCCGAGCCGCCCCCCGCCGATCTGAGCCAGGCCAACGAGAAGCTGGCCTCCTTGCTGGGCAAGCCGGACGGGAAATGAACAAGATCGCGACCATCGCGGGATTGACGTGGAAAGCGGCCTTTCGCTACCGGCTTTTTTGGATACTGACCGCCTTGCTGGCAGGGGCGGTGGTGGGGATGCCATTGCTGATCAAAGACGACGGCACCGCCCAGGGGATGGTGCAGATATTGTTGACATATACTCTGGGGGCCACGGCCACCCTGCTCGCGTTCGCCACCTTGTGGCTCTCCTGCGGCACTCTGGCCCGTGACGTCGAGGAATGCCAGGTGCAGATGGTGGCGGTCAAACCCATTGCCCGCTGGCAAATCTGGCTCGGCAAGTGGCTGGGCATCCTCTCTCTCAACGCCGCGTTGCTGGCGATTTCCGGGACGGCCATCTTCCTGGCGTTGCAATGGCGCGCCAGCCGCCTTCCGGCCGACCAGCAAAAGATTCTCCACGAGGACATTTTTGTCTCCCGCGCTTCGGCCCGGGAGCCGGCGCTGGACCTTAGCCCGACGGTGGACCGGCTGATGAAACAGATGGTCAAGGACCCGTCAGCCATGTCCGGCTTTGAGCTGGCGGAAATCCGAAAACAGATCACCGAGCGGGTCAGATCGCGCTACACGGACCTGCCTCCCGGCCAGTCGCGTTTGTGGGGGATTGACTTGCACGCCTTGCAGGACCGTTTGCGCGGCAAACGGTTGCAATTGCGCGTCAAATTCCTCACCGCCAATGCCAACGAGGAAGCGCGCTACACCACCATCTGGAGGGTCGGCCCGACCAATTCCACCCGGCAGGTTGACCTGATGGAACAGTTGCCGGAGGATTCCTTCCAGGAATTCACCTTGCCGCCCAATTTGCTGGATGATCAAGGACGCCTGTGGATCGAGGTCGGCAACCCAAATGAGCTGGACCTGACCTTCCCGATGGAGGATGGCATGGAGTTGCTCTATCCGGAGAGCACGTTTGCCATCAATTTCGTGCGCGGCTTGCTGATCATTCTTTGCTGGCTGGCCTTGCTGGCTTCGATTGGCCTGGCGACGGCCAGTTTTCTCTCGTTTCCGGTCGCTTCCTTTGTCTCCCTGGCGGTGCTTTTCATCGGGTTGTCCAGCAGCACGGTGGAAACCGTGGTGGAGCAAGGCACGATCACCAGCTACAACAATGCCACGGGGGCCTTCGGCCACACGGCGGCGGATTATGTGCTGGTGCCCATTTTCAAAGTGGCGCTCAGGGTCATCAACCTCGTGCAGAGCTTTTCGCCCATCGATTCTCTTAGCACCGGGCGGAGCATCACGTGGGGACAATTGGGGCTGGCGGCGGCGCAAATCGTATTGTTGTTAGGCGGCTTCTTTTGCGTGGCGGGCATCATCCTCTTCAACCGCCGCGAACTGGCCACCGCCCAGGGGAATAATTAGGCCGCCGCCCGGGCTTGACATCGTTTACATAGTATCCGTCTGTCAAAGACCCGTCCCTGTTGATGACGTTGCGGGAATCTGAAATGATCCTCGTGGGTTTTGACCGCGCGATGCCGATGCACGCCGACAGGCTCACACGCGAGGGCTTGGGTCATGCTGGCATCATTCTATTCCGCCGTTCGGTGTCCACGATCGCGTATGGCAGGCAGGCCCGCTTGCTGGTGGCTTTTTGGCGCGAGGCCAAGGATTGGGATTGGGCCGATCGCATCGAGTATCTGCCGCGACCGTAAGCAGGCAGACCACCTAATCAATGATGGCCAATCATATCGTCGTCGCCTTTCCAAGATGCCGGGCTTGCCTTTTGGGTGCGACGGAATGGGGGCGCGTGACTCGCTCCTCCGCGTCCGCCAGATAAGGGGCCAGGAATTCCGGTTTCTCGCGGCGGCCGGCGCGGCGCCAGTCGCTCCACAAGCTTTGCGCCACGTCTGGCGCGGCCAGGCCCTGCGTTGTTGTCAGATACTCGAAAAGCCACTGTGCCAGGCGCGCCAGGGCGATGCCGTGGGGCTGATGCGCCCGCGCGTGCAGCCATTCGCTCCATTTCATGAAGGCCGCGAAGGGGGACGCCTGGCCACTCCATAACAGGGGCGTCGTTGCAATGAAGTTGCCGCTGTTGCCTACCATGTCCCAGTAGCGAGCGAAACGGCGCAAGCGTTGCAGGGCGGGAAAATCAAGCAGGCTGTTGCGCAATATCTCGTAGGGCGGATGCGGGCTGAAGACCATTTGCCAGGCCTGGTCGTGACGGACTATCGGAGTGCCTCGCAGGTGTTTTAAAATGCCAACCTGAATTTCCTGCGGGCCAAGCGCCAGCAAGCGGTCGAAGCCGGCCGCGAAACTCTCCCATGTCTCCCCGGGCAGGCCAACGATCAAATCGGCGTGCAGATGGACGCCGGTCTGGCGGCGCAGGAAACGAAAATTCTCCTCCAGCCGCGCGTAATCCTGGTGGCGGCTGATGTTTTTGGCGACGTCCTCGTTGAAGGTCTGCACGCCGACCTCGAATTGCAGCGCGCCGGGCGGAAATTGGGCGATCAGCTCGCGCAAGCCTTCCGGCAAGCGGTCCGGGACCATCTCAAAGTGGAGGAACAATCCGGGCCGCAAGCGCTCCAAAAAGAATTGGAGGATGGCCTTGCCCGCCACAAGGTTCAGGTTGAAAGTGCGATCGACAAATTTGAATTGACTCACTCCGCGGTCCAACAGCCGCTGCATTTCCCCCAGCAGCACGGGCAGCGGGAACTGCCGCACGAGCACGTCAAGGGACGAGAGGCAAAATTCGCAGGTGAAGGGACAGCCGCGCGAGGCCTCCACGTAGATGACGCGGTGCGCCACGTCTTCGTCGGTGTAAAGATCGTAGGGCAGCGCCACTTGCGCCAGGTCCGGCGTTTCCACCGCCACGATCTTCCCCGCCGGCGGTGTCCCGGCCAGAATCTGCCGGCAGACTTCGGCGAATTTCAGGTCGGCCTCGCCCGTGATGACGTAATCGGCCAGGCGGACAATCTCCTGTTGTTCCACCTCAAAGCTCACCTCCGGGCCGCCAACAATGACGATGAGTTCGGGGCGGACGCGTTTGAGGGTGGCCACGACCTGGGTGGATTGAGCCACGTTCCAAATATAGACGCCCAAGCCGGCAATCTTCGGGTTGCGCGCCAGGATGGCTTCGGCAACATCGAGGGGCCGCTGCTGGAGATCAAATTCCAGCAGGCAGGCGTCGGCGCGCAAGGGACCGAGGTTCGCCAGCAAGTAACGCAGGCCGAAGGAGGCGTGAATGTACTTGGCGTTTAAGGTGGCGAGGGCAATCGTGGCCATCGCGCTAAACCGGGTTTAGTTCGCTCATCATCTTAATCCTAATCCCAATCGATGAAGATTAGGAGAAGGATTATGATTAAGATTAGCCGGCAAGCGCCGCTTTAAATGGCAGCCCCTTGCAGGACGGAGGAAGCGTGGATATACTTGGCGTTTAAGTGCAACATGCTGTATGTCAAGGTCTTACGGCATGAATACGCGGTTTAATCCTTCCATCAAATGTCTAACCCGCCTGTAGTTGGCCTGTTTCGTACCCCACCAAAAATATGCACAATGTGCGATATTTTGATTGTCTGGGTAGATTCAATCCTCTATATTCTTGCTTGTGAAACATGGTGCCGCACCAATGCGTCATGTCGAGGAATCCAAGATGGGCAAAGGGAAGCCCTTTCTCAAAGGAAAGCCGGTCTTGTTCTTCTGCGCCCTCGTCTTTTCTGCGCTGGCGTTTGCCGGCATAAATTCCAGTTCCAAGTCAACCAAGAATGCCACAAACAGCTTCCGTAAATCGTATCCATTAAAACCTGCGACCCTGGGGCAATTATTGGCGTATTCCCCAACGCAGCTTGAGAAATGCGATAGCGCTCATGAACCTGCTTTGCAGTGAAGGACTGCCTGGCGCGGAGAGCCTAAAGCTGGATGAATGTCTGGCAACACTTGACCAGTGGGCGGAGCATGTGAAATCCGAGACAGACCGAAATTTCCATCAGTTCCGGGATGATCCCGTTAAGTTCAATAATTCTGAAGGCTATTTTCGCGCTTTGCTGCTCATCGGAGTGCTTCAACAGGATTTAAACGTTCACTACAACCCAGCGCATATCACGCCGCCAGACTCGCCTGAACCGGACAATCTGTTCTTCGCCGATTCCAAAGACCTGTTTTTGCATGGACTGGCCAGTTTGCGAGCTATGGGCACGTGCGTTTCCATCCCTGTGTTGTACGTCGCCGTTGGACGTCGCCTCGGCTATCCATGAAGCTGGTAACAGCCAAAGACCATCTCTTTGCGCGTTGGGAAAGCGCCGATGGCAGGGAAAGGTTTAACATCGAAGCCATAGGGCAAGGGCTGACCACGCCGGAGGACAACTACTATAAGCAGTGGCCGTTTCCGGTAACTGATGCGGAAGTAAAGGCCAATTCGTTCTTGAAATCGCTGACGGCAGCGGAAAATTTATCGCTCTTTCTTGACACACGCGGCCATTGTCTAAGGGTCGCAGGCCGTGTCGGCGAGGCAAAGGCAGCATATCTTCAAGCTCAAGCGCTAACGCCGCAATTGCCTGAGCATAAAATCTTTTTGACTCTAATAGGAAGAACATCAGGACCTTCTATTCACATTGCGGAACCATTACAGGACCCGCCTGGATTTGGTAATTGGATAAATGAAAACAACCGGCGCGCCAGACAAACCGAACAATTTCCCGCACAACCATTGCAGACAAAGACACCAGTCACGGGTCAACACCTATAGATTATGAACATGAAAAATAATATTCTCCTCCTCGTGGTCCTTTTTTCAGGATTGTTGCCCTCAAACCAAGCAAGAGCATTCTACAATCCTCAAACTGGCCGTTGGCTATCCAGAGACCCCATCGGAGAATTGGGAGGTAAAAACATCTACTGCTTCGTTGCAAATGAGCCGGTAGGCAAGCTTGACAAAGACGGTAGAGTAGCGCTTGTGGATGATGCGGCAGTTTTAGCCGCATTGGGTTCACTTGCTGCTTGTGCGGCTGCAGAAGCTTGGATTCACTCGCCAGCCGGCCAGCAATCAATTCAGGACATAACCGTCGCAGCCACCTCGCTAGAGGACGCCATCGCGCGTGCGTTTGCTGCCGCAAAAGCAAAATGTTCGCGTTGCAAGACCAAAGGGTGCAAGCCTTGCATTCCGGCGGTCGGCACCGTTACGGGACAGATCGATCCGAATCCCGGACATGGACAGCCTGGACCGCATGTCGATCTCTTGATCATGCAGCAGAGTCCGTATCCTGCTTGCAAATGCTTTTGGGATCGGCAATTCAGCCCGCCGCTTCCGACGAACAGCCTTCCGCCAGGGGTCGAACCTTTTCCAGGTCCTGCTCAAGGTGGAGGGCCAGAAGAATGAGTCTCAATCCACAAGAGAATTTCGTATATAACAATGCGGACGTTTACCCGCGGGTCGGTGATCGCGTTCGATTCACTAACGAACCAGAAATACTCATCGTTGAAGACGTGATTGATTCCTTTGAAAAACAAACACAGTGGGGTGTAGATGAGTCAGGTTTGATGCTCAAAGGTGGAAGATACGGGATGGTTTTCACCAGGGATATTAGGACTGATGTAGAGTTGGTTACTGAACATAGAGATTAAACAACTTTATTCCGTATCTTCAGAGTGAAATTGCAGCGCCATCGCGCTAAACCGGGTTTAGTTCGCTCATCATCTTAATCCTAATCCCAATCGATGAAGATTAGGAGAAGGATTATAATTAAGATTAGCCGGCAAGCGCCGCTTTAAATGGCAGCCCCTTGCAGGACGGAGTTCGGCACTGGATGAGCCTTGGATCTTTGCGTGATACTGTCCATGAATTCGACTCTGACATTGTCGCCGTCGAAACGGCAGGTGACAAATTCCGAGTGCGCGGTTTCGTAAAAGCGCCACATCATGGCAAAGGTGTTGTCGTCCTTCCAGGCCCCGCTGGCGGCGACTTTGCACGGGCGCAAGTCGCCGACGGTTATTTTCGGCGGGGTGCCGGGCATGGTGGATACGCCATCGACCCATTTTCCCAAGCCGCAATGAATGGCGTATTCGCCACGGACGTCGTTCAAAATGAAGGCACAGGAGCCGCCATGAAAACGCAATGAGACGCTTTGCACGCCTTGGTCGTTAAGTTCGGTTTTGAAAGTCCGGCCGGAGATTTTGGCGGTGAGCGGCGATTGGGCTTTTCCGACCGGCAAAGGCACGGCCAGCGCGGCCAGCGTTTGGCGGAGCCGGTCCTGCGACGGCCTATCGGCCGGCAACGGATGATCGGCCATGGCAGGCAGGAGGAAATCCCAGACCAGGTCCATTTCACCCTGAGTGTTGCCGCTTTCGCAAGTGATCGCCACCACGGCGTTGCGGTCGGGAATGACGATGGAGACCTGGCCATAAGCGCCGGTGCCACGGTAGGCGTTATGCTTGCAGCGCCAAAATTGGTAGCAATACCCTTGGTGCGCGTCGCTGGTCAGCTTGAGGCTTTCCAAATCCGCCCCCTTGCCGGCGGGTTGCTGAATCTTGAAGCTGGTGGCCTCTTCGACCCAGGCAACGGGGAGAAGTTGCCGGCCATTCCAAGCGCCTTTTTGGAGGTAAAACTGGCCGAACTTGGCCATGCTCTCGGTTTGCAAACTCAAGCCCCAACCGCCGGCGTTGATGCCGCGCGGACAGATTTCCCAAGTCATTTCCTCGATGCGCAGCGGCTCAAAAAGACGCGGACGGAGATAATTAATGACCTTCTGCCCCGAAACTTTTTGGACGATGGCGGAAAGCATATAGCTGGAACCGCTGTCGTAGAGGTAGGCAGTGCCCGGCGGGTTGACAATGGGCAAGGCCAGGAAAGCCCTGGCCCAATTCTGCTCCTTGGTGATGACCGGGGTGGAATCCGTGGCGTGTCCCACGGACATTGACAACAAATGTTTTACCCGCAAAGCGGCCAGATTCGCGCTCACCTCGGCGGGCAAATCCTGCGGGAAAAAGGAAGTCACCGGGTCGTCAATACTGAGTTTGCCCTCCGCGACAGCGAAGCCGATAGCGGTGGAGACGAAACTTTTGCTCAACGAATAGAGCGTGTGACTGGCATTGGAGCGGTAAGGCGGCCACCAGCCTTCGGCGATGACGTGGCCGTTGCGGACCAGCATGAAACTATGAAAATCGTGCCGGCTTTTGGCGATCGCATCCAGGAAGGCCAGGATGGCCGCCGAGGAGACGCCTTGCTCTTCCGGGGTGCTGCGGGGAAGATGACGGGCCGCGGCCTCCGCCGCCAAGCTCTGTCCCGGCCAGTATGAAACCAGGCCCAACCCAGCCGCGCCCAAGCCCAGTTGTTTCAGAAACAATCTGCGATGAAGAGTCATATTTCGCGCGATTGTGGTTTTTTCAGGGAGAGGTTGCAAGCCTTCGTAGCTGAAATTTCTTGACGGCTCCTTGGGCTTCGCCTTCATATTAGAGTGCAAAGCGATCAATGAAACGAATTTTAACCGAAAGCGAATGAAAATGAGCCATGCCTGCGCCTCTCTCACTGCCACGATCCTCTTTTGCGCCGTCCTTGGCCTGAGCAACTGGATAACCATCCCGTCGTCGTGGGCGCAAGAGGCGCCGACGGGCAATCCCGCGGATTTTCAAATGAAACCGTGCCTGCACTCCATCGGCTATGCCGGCCTATGGCGCGGGCAGGCGCAATTGACGGTCGATGAGTTTCTTCTCAAAGCCAAGGAACTCGGCTTTAGCTCGGTCATGATCATGGCCAAGCGCCCGCACCTCTCGCCCTTGGATTACGACCAGGCGGCGCGCAAGAAACTCAAGGCCCGCCTCGATGAGCTTGGTCTCACCCTCGCCGGCTTGGCTGGCTATACCGATTTCACCGCCGGCAGCGACAAACCGGGCATTCCTAATCTCGAAATTCAGGCCGCCTATGTCGGCGAAGTGGCGCGACTGGCCCACGATTTGGGGTGTCCCATGGTGCGCGTATTCACCGGGTACGAACGGCCAGGCATTCCCTACGACGTCCAGTACGCCACGGTGGTCGAGGGCCTGAAAATGGCCGGCAAAGAGGCCGCCAAATACGGCGTCACGCTGGCGGTGCAGAACCATCACGACATCGCGGTGCATCACGAAGCCATGCTGTGGCTGATGAAGGACGTCAACCTGCCCAACGTCAGGGTGGGATGGGATGCCTGGTCGCCGACGGTGGAAGGGCTGGCGCCGGGAGAAATCCGACAATCCATCCTCAAATTGCAGCCCTACATTGTGAACACGATCGCGGCCCAATACAAACGGCTCCCGCGTTATCATTATGACACCGCTTTAATCAACTACACCCGGCAGGAAGATGTCCTCCGCGCCACCTCGATGACCGACCCGGAGGGAATCATCGACTACAAGCCCTTTATCAGCACGCTGCGGCAGATCGGCTATCGCGGCTATATCGTATATGAGATGTGCGCCGTGCTGGACGGCGGCGGCTCGATTGAGAACCTGGACAAGACAGCCAAGGATTTCCTGAAGTTTACGCAGGAATGCAAATAGGGACCGTCACTCCAGATTCATCATAGCCGGGTCTCCGTAGAGCGTGAAGCAACCGGCGCGGGTGATTTTAACGTCCAGCAAATGCCCGGCCTGGCGGCGGCTTCCGTCCAGAAGAACGATCTTGTTGCAACGGGTGCGCCCCATCATGCGGGCGGGGTTGTTCCTGCTCGGCCCTTCCACCAAAACCTCCAGCGTTCGCCCGACCTGCTCCGCGTAACGCCGCGCTCCGATGGCGTTGATTTCCTGCAATGCGCGCGCGTGGCGCTGTTCTTTAATGTCGTCGGCGACCTGCTCCGGCAGGGCGGCAGCCGGGGTGTCGTGGCGCGGGGAATATTTGAAAAGGTAGGCGTTGTCAAATTGCGCCTCCCGCACCAGCGAGAGCGTCTCGTCAAAATCCTCCTCCGTTTCGCCGGGAAAACCCACGATGATGTCCGTCGTCAGGCCGACGGCCGGCTGCACGCCGCGCAATTGCCGCACGATTTCCAGGTAACGGGCGCGCGTGTAGCCGCGATGCATCGCCTTGAGGATGCGGTCGCTGCCGCTTTGCGCGGGAATATGCGCGCTCTGGCAAAGTCTGGGCAGCCGCGCGTAGGCCTCGACCAGGTCCGCGCCGTATCCCTTGGGGTGCGGCGAGGTGAAGCGGATGCGCTCCAAGCCGTCGATCTCATGCACCGCTTCCAGCAATTGGACAAAAGCCGATTTCCCCTCCCGCGCCGGGAGGTCGCGTTTGCCATAACTGGTGACGATCTGTCCCAGGAGCGTGATTTCTTTGACACCGCCGCGGACCAATTCACGGCACTCAGTGGCAATATCCGCCGGCGTCCGGCTCCGTTCCTCCCCGCGCGTGTAAGGGACGATGCAGAAGGTGCAATATTGGTTGCAGCCTTGCATGATGCTGACGAACGCCGTGACACGCGGGGATTGCTGGCCGTTGTGAACGTGTTCTTTGATGGCCCTTTCACTCCCCTCCTCTGCCCCGATCTCAACGATTTTTTTCCGCCGGCCCGAAAAAATCTCGTCGAGGTAATCGGCGGTGCGATGGGATTTTTGCGTGCCGACAACCAGATCCACGTCGGGCAATTGATCCAGCAACCCCTGGCCGCGGCTTTGGGCCATGCAACCCATGAAACCGAGCACGACGTTGGGCCGGTGGCGGCGGACATCGGCGGCGATATTTTGCATTTTGCCGACGGCTTTTTGCTCCGCCATGTCGCGCACGCTGCAAGTGTTCAACAAGACGACATCGGCCACCGCCTCGGACGGGGCCACGGTATAGCCTCGGGCGACGAGTTGGGCCGCGACCGCTTCCGAATCGCGCTCATTCATCTGGCAACCATAAGTCTTGATATAGACGCTGGGCATGTTTCTAGACCTGCCAGAAGCTACGCCTAAACGGCCGCCATGAAAAGCGCCAACCCTACTTTATCAGCGCAGCCGGCGGCGGGGCGTTGGTCTTGGCCTTGTCCAGCGCCGCGTTCAAGTTGCGCGTCAGGCGCTGTTTCATCTCGAGGTAGTGGGCGTTGGTGACCAAGTCCAGATTCGCCCGGGTTTGGTCGTAATCGCCCAGTTTCAAATGGATGCGCGCCAGATGGATGCGCACCCCTTCCCGCTCGATCTCGTCGTGCGCGATCTTCAACGCCTCCGTCCACGCTTCCAGGCCGTCCTTCCAGCGCGGCGGATTGGTGCCGTAGAAGGTCTCGGCGTAATCGGTGAAAAGAACGAAGTTATCCGGGTCCAGCTTGACGGCCTGCCGGTAAAGCGCCAGCGCTTTGTCGAAGACCTGCTGTTCTTCCAGGTGATAATACTCACGGGCATCTTTGCGGAATAAATAAACCGTCGTGGCCAGATTGTGGTAATAAACCGATTCCGATGGATTCAACTCAATCGCCTTGCCGTAGTATTCGAAGGCTTTTTTGACCGGGCTGCGGTGGCCGTAATAATTGGCCAGGTTGTTCCAAGCCGCAGGGTTGGACGGCGCCAATTGGCGGGCGATTTCCCATTGCGCGGCGGCGCCCTCGTCGTCCTTGTTGTCATTAAGAAAACTGCCGAAGGCCAGGCGGGCTTCCACGTGCTTCGGATGCCGCTCGATGAAATCCTGGTACTCCTTCTTGATGCCGTCCATGCGCTGCTGAACTTTCAAGTTGAGCGTCCCCCGCGATTGGCTGCCGCCATCTTTGCCGGAAGCATCGGCGCTGTCCAACCAGCCCAGGACATCCTTTTCGGCGGCATCGTCATCGAGCAGCACCCGGCGATACTCGTTTTCGACCAGGAGGGAATCACCGGATTTCTCGGCCGCCGAGTTGCTCTGCGCCTGCGAATTGGTGGCCAGCGCCACCCCCAAGAGACCAGCTAATAATAAGCTCACAGATCCAAGATAAAGCCCCCGGCACCGCGGTCAAAGAGCAAAGTCACACCTCCTTGACCACCCCCCAATGAACATCCAACCGCTTCGTCAGGTAGAGGCGCACCGCTTTGACCAGCATGGCGGATTCCAATTTTTGCCCGGCCGTGATGATTTGCCGCAGGCTGGCTCCGGCCGGAATGGCAGCGCTGGCCTGGGCGATAATCGGCCCTTCATCCAGGTGCATGCTGACGAAATGAGCCGTCACCCCGATGATCTTGACCCCATACTCGTAAGCCTGGCGATAAGGCTGCGGCCCGGGAAAACTGGGCAGGAGCGAGGGATGAATGTTGATGATCTTGTTCTTGTAACGCCAGACGAAATTAGGCGAGAGAATCTTCATGAACCGCGCCAGCACCACAAAATCGACCTCCCCTTTCTCCAGCAATCGCAAGGCGCGTTTCTCTGCCGCGGCGCGATCCCGCCAGGCAATGAAGGTGAAGGGGATATTGAACTGCCGCGCCAGCGGCCGCAGTTCGCGCTTATTGGACAGCATGACCACCGGCTCGGCCTGGATGCGGCCGTTCTTGACCGCCTGCAACAGCGCCAGCGCGCCATGCGCTTCGCCTGTGACCATGACAGCCATGCGCTGGCGGCTGTGCGGATAGCTCCAGCGCACTTTGATTTCCATGCCCAAGTCCCGCGCCAGCCGCGCCAGGCCCACCGCCAAGCCGGCCTTGTTCGACAACCCGCCCGTCCAGGAAGCCTGCAGCGTCATGCTGAATTGGCCCCGCGTGACCTGTTCTTCCAGCGCTTCGATGTTGGCGTGTTGTTCGAAAAGGAAATTGGTAATGCGCGCGATGACCCCGGTTTTATCGCGTCCAATGACCGTCAGAATCGCAAACTCTTTCATGGTTGACAACTGTGCGCCAAAAACGCCGCGCTGTCCAAACAAGTAATGCATGGAGACCCTGCTTTCCTTCTCGCAAAGTTCAGACTACAGTATTGCCCGAATAAAGTTACCATGTCTGATCTGCCAAAATGCTTTTTCGTCGCTGACGCGAGTCGGCGCTCTCTGGCGCGAGCGGCCGGCTCGGCTTGCCTCCTGCTGCTGCTGGCCCTGGCCGCGCCGGCCCAGACCAATCCTCCTTCCATGCGCTTGCTGGTGCTCGACGCCGCAACCGGCTTGCCGGTGCCCGACGTCAAAGTGCGCGCCTGGGTTCGTGCCAGCCCCACCGATCCCGCCGGCCTCTGCTTGATTCCCCTGCCCAAACCAGGCTCGGAAAACTTTGCTTATCGCATCACCCTGGCCAAGGATGGCTACGTCGGCCAATATATCACCTGGTCCAAGGCGCAGCAGGACGCGGTCGAGGACATGCCCACCAACTTCACCGCCAAGCTGGAAAAGGCGGTGGCCCTCGGCGGGATTGTCAAGAACGAGAAGGGCGAACCCGTGCCCGGCGCGCGCGTCATTTTGTCCGGGCCGCCTCCGGAGGACGTCGGGGAACGGGTGCGCAGCGTCGTCGCCCCTAATTATCACGCCGAGCGCACCGACGCCGCCGGCCAATGGCGCTTCGGCGAGGCCCCGCGCGATCTCGAAAGTCTGACTTTCCGCGTCCTTCAACCCGAATACGTCACCGCCCTCTTTGCCTGCGAAGGCGCGGACATTGGCGATGCCATCATCACTCTCCTGCCCAAGGCGGATTTTCTGGCCGGCAAAGCGGCGATGGTCCTGGGGCATGGCATCGAGCTTTCGGGCCGCGTGGTTGATGCCGCCGGCCAGCCGGTCGCTGGCGCCAGCATCACCCGCAACCGCCAGTGGCGCAACCCGGCGGCCGCGCTGGCCACGGACACCAACGGCCAGTTCCAAATCATCAACCTCAAACCTGATGAACTATATTTGACTATCCAGGCCAGGGGCTTGGCGGCGCAAACCCGTTTGCTGACCTTGAGCAACGACATGCCTGAACTCAAAATCGAGATGGCCCCCGGCAAAATCTTTCAAGGCAAAGTCGCGGACCCGGCCGGCAAACCCATCGCCGGGGCCATCGCGCAAATGGACCGCATGGAACTGGGACCGATGGAATACGACTGGAGCGTGGCCACGGACAGCCAGGGCCGTTTTGCCTGGGATTCCGCGCCGGAGGGCGGGCATCCTTACTGTTTTTCCGCCCCCGGCTATCACCCGCGCACGGAACCCAACCTGGTCGCCAACGGCCAGGACCACGTCATTACCTTGCGCCCGGTTGCCAATAGCGATAAAACAATGATCGACGGCCGCGTGACCGATCTGGCCTCCAACGCGCCGCTGCGAGAATTCACGGTCTCGGTGAATGAATACAACGGCACCGCCGTTTCCCAAATTCAGCAGACCTTCACCAACGTCGATGGCCGTTATGCCGTCGCCGTTTCCTCCGCCTCCACCGAGTACGTCATCAGCATCGGAGCGCCGGGTTGCCGTGCTGAGACCTCGAACATTAGGGCCGTCGGCGATGGCGATGTGCGCCTGGATTTCGCGCTGGAAAAGGGCGACGCATTGCCTGGTCATCCGCAGGCGTTGCGAATTGGCGACATGGCGCCGCCATTCGAGGTCAAGACCGTCGATGGCGCGCCCTTGCGTCTGGCCGATTTCCGCGGGAAATTCGTTCTGCTGGATTTTTGGGCTGTCTGGTGCCGGCCTTGCGTGCATGAGACGCCGTTTTTGAAAGAGACCTACCAAGCCTTCGGCGCCAACGCTCGTTTTGCCATGATCAGCCTGAGCCTTGATCCGGATGCCGCCGCCCCACGAGAGTTTGCCCGCAAGAACGACATCCCATGGACGCAAGGTTTTCTAGGCGAGTGGTCCAAATCAGCAGTGACGCCGCAATATGGCGTGGAAGGCATCCCCGCGATTTTTCTGATTGGCCCCGACGGCAAAATCCTCGCGCGTGACCTGCGCGAGGAAGCGATCAAAGAGGCCGCAGGCAAAGCCCTCGATACGCGCTAAGGGAACATTTTTTACTTGCTTCGCAGCCTCCAACCCGTTAGTATTGCCGCGAGATTAGCTGGGAGTACGCGGAGTATCAGCAAATTTTACTTTAGGAAGAACCATGAAAAACCAAAGAGCGCCTTTCTTATCCGGGACCATGAGGCTGATGGTGATGATGTTTTTGACTTTTTGGCCTTTGACCGCGCCGGCCCAAGTCTCCACCAGCATTAACATATACTACAATACCTACCCTGGAGAGAGCAGTTATTACATCCAGATGCCCATCACCGCCACCACCAATCCGCTAACCTATGACGAAGTCATCAGCCCGCGGACCAATTTTTTGAGCTCTCTAGACTCGAACGGAAGTCACTTTTCTGGAACCTATGCTTACATCACCGGGTTCAGCGATTTGGCCTACGCCATTACCAACGGCAATTGGCTGTACATCACGGACGCAGGAACGCCTTCGCAAAAAACTTATTCCTTCCAAGTTACTTTTACGAACTTCACCAGTAATGAAATGCCAGGCTTCCAGGTGACCTATCCCATGCCCGAGGCGGCCATCACCAACACGAATGTGACCTACACCTGGGCGGACGGCCCCGCCTTTTATACTGCGCTTGGGCTGACTGTCCATAATACCGATTACAGCTTTTTTGAGGGAGTGGGTATTGATCCGGCGTATTATTCCAGTTGGAATTTCACAAATATCGGATCGCCGTCGTTGCAGGTGGTGAACGGCGACACCAATTTTTATTTCGATGTCAATTATGCGACCAGCGGGTCGAATTACCTGGGCATTTCCACGCCTCGCACCACCAATGGGCAAGTGGTCCCCGGCGGGTGGTCTGCGACTTCAACCTTGAACCTGACCGAGGACAACGGCACGAATGCGGATGGCGATGGCGTTCACTTCACCCTGAATACCAATGTGAGCGGCGCCAGCGGCGGCGGCCACACGAACCTTGCCTACTACGCTTTTGAAGACGGTAACCTCTCTACCCACGATGTTTCAGGACATGGCAACGACCTCGGCCTCGTTTGGGTGGACTTGGCCGGGGCGCTGCCCTACATCACCAATGACGCGGCCGCCGGGCAGTATGCGGCGGGCTTTGCTGGCGGGCCGGGCGGCGGAGGCTGGATCAACGTGCCCACCAATCTGGTCGCCACGCTGGCGGACAGCTTTTCGGTCTCGCTTTGGGCCAGAACCTCAGAAAATCGCGGCAATGATACCGACACCGCCGATACCGGGTCGGGTCTGATGGCTGCGAATTCCGATCAAGTCATTCCCATGGCGCTGACCGGAAGCAAACTGGCGTTTCTGACCGGTGGCGACAACCCGGACACGTTGCACTCCGCCACGTCCATCAACACGGGAAGTTACGTCCACCTCGTGGTCACGCGCGACCAGGGAACGGGTATAAAGAAAATTTATGTTAACGGCAATTTGGACGCCTCCGACCTTGGCGCCCTCGGCTTGTTAAGCTCGTCTTCGACACCTGCCCTCAACCTTGGCATCTGCACCTTCTTCAACGGGTTCACGGGTGACATGGATGAAGTCCAGATTTATTCCGGCGTGCTTTCCGCCGCCGAAGTAAGTGTTTTGTATAACCATCCGGGAACAGCGATTCCAGACACTGCTGGCCAGGGCGTCAACGACGTTTTCAACGCGGCCCTCGGCACCTCCAACCTGAATTGGACCACCGGCGGTGACACCAGTTGGTTTGTGGAAAGCACCAACACCTACTCCACCAACGCGGCCGCCGCGCAAAGCGGCAGCGTGACCAACGAACAAGTTTCCATTCTCTCGCTCACCGTAAATGGCCCCGGCACGCTGGCATTTTATTGGTCGGACATCGCCAACGACCCTAACCAAGGCTTCCGTTGCGAATTCTTCATCGACGATACAAATAATGATCAGGCTGACCTTTGTTGCGGCAACAATTCCTGGTCTCAACGCCAGGCTTTCGATATTCCCGCGGGCCAGCACACGGTGGGCTGGGTGGTTTTTGCCAACGGCGACACCGACCCCACGGAAGCCGCTTTCCTGGATCAAGTGAGTTATGTCGCCGACACGGCTCCAGTCATCACTTTGAATCCTTTCAACCAGACCAATTATCCGGGTTACGAGGTGGCGTTGCTGGCCGGCGCCACGGGCGTTCCTGTCCCAACCTGGCAATGGTACAAAGTTGGCAACCCTAATCCCATTTCAGGGGCCACCAGCGCGCTGTTCATTCCCGCCGCCTCGGGCGCCAGTGGCGTGGCGGGAAGTTATTACGCGGTGGCCAGCAATCCCGCCGGGTCGCAAACGACCACCACGGCGCTGGTCAGCTTCGTCAGCGCTCCGCTGCCGACGGGTTGGTCGGAGGCGTTGAAATCGCCATTTGTCAACTATGACAACAACGGCGCCTATGTGGCAAGTGACAAGTATTACTCCTGCGTGGTGGATTCGACCGGCGCGAACATTTATTCGTCCGGACTCTCCGTGGGAACCAACTTCTTCGGGACAAACAAAATCATGGCCGCCCCTGGGGCAAACGCGGCTGTCATTGTGAAACAAACGGCGGCGAAAACCACGCTTTGGGTTGTGACGGTGACAAATAACGGAAACGGGGACGCCTGGGCGGAGGGCCTTGCCGCCGCCCCCAATGGCGGTGTCTATGCCACGGGCTTCTTTTCGGGCACCAACTGGCTCGGCAATACACTGCTGAAGGATGCGGGTGAGGGGACTCTTTTCCTGGCCAGCCTTGACGCCAACGGCAACACGGTTTGGATCCGGACGATGAGCAATGCATTCCCCACTCTTAATTGCCTTGTGGCGGACCCATCTGGAAACGTGACGATGAACGCCTTCCTCAACAGCTCAAGCTCCATCGGCGGCAGCAACCTGGCTGTCTCCGGGCAAACGGGTATTCTGGCACAATTCAATAACGCCGGAACGCTCAACTGGGTCGAGCCACTCTCCAACCCCGTTTTGTATCTGCAGTACAGCGTGGGACGTCTCTATGCCAGTTTGGCGAATCTGTTCGGCACTGAGACCAATTTTACCGTCGGTGGGTTGACCAACACCACGGATCGTAATTGGACCATTGCGGCCATCAACGCGACAAACGGCCAAGGAATTTGGTTGCGCGGAGCGGGCGAGGCCATGGGGGTATTCCCCGGGGGCGTGATCGATGATTATCCGGAAATTGCCATTTCCGGCACAAACGTATTCCTGGTTGGGACGGCCTACGGCTCCAGCGCGGTCTTCGGTTCTTTCACCGTTCCATTAACGGATGGCCGGGGGCAGTACTTCGCGCGTTACGACACCAACGGGAACGCCCAGCTTGCCGTCGGCTTTGGCAGCGCCACGACGCAGCCCGAAGCCACGGTGGCGGATGCGACCGGCAATGTCTATGTGGCCGGCAATTTCGATACGTATTCTTATTTCGGCAATGACATCCTGGCCGCTCCGCGCCTGGCTACGCTCGGCAACGGTGATTTTAGCCAGGGCTTCGCGGCGCAGTTTGATCGCAACGGCACGCCGCAATGGGCCTGTCTGGCGGAATCGACGAATTTGAGCATTGAAGTTACAGACGCGGTCAATTTTTACGACATCGCGCTGGCGCCTAACGGTGTTTGGGTTTGTGGCGTCGGCAGCGGCGCGGTCTATTTCGGGACCAATCTGGTCAATTCCGCCGGTGAATACATCGTTGTTGGCAACAACGTCATTTTGGAGTCGTTCAACAGTGGCATGTTGGGCATGATCGCCCTGACGCAGCCGGCTTCGCCTGTGACACTGCTGAATCCGGCGGTGGCAGGCACGAACTTCCAGTTCAAGTTCCTGTCCCAGTCGGGGTTCACGCACAACGTCCTCTACCGCACCAATCTCGCCACTGGCTCCTGGCTGACCAACTCCACCGTCGCCGGCGATGGGACCATGAAGACCAATTCCATCCCACTCTCCGTCTTCAGCCCGTCCAAGGGAGGTTTCGTGCGCGTCTCGACTCAATAAATTTTTACGGATTTACCGTTTGCGAGGTCTGACGGCCAACTTGCCTGGGCTTGTCACGGCCATCGCGAGATGCTAGGTTTTGCAAATGCTTGAGTCTTCCCTGATTAATGAAATGTCGGTCGCGGAGCGGCTCCAAGTAATGGAGCAACTCTGGGATGCGCTCGCGCGCGAGGGTGGAGAAATGGCCTCCCCAGAATGGCACCGAATTGTCTTGGCTGACCGCAAGGCGCGGGCGAAGAGGGGTGAAGCAAAATTTCTTACCTTGTCCCAGCTCAGGTCGCGCCTGAGTGACTCGCAGTCATGACCATCGTCATCCTGGAAAGAGGGTAAATGAACCCAAATCGGGAATGTCCTCTCGTTAGAGACATTCCTGCCCGCGCGCGAAAAATCTCAGGTCCGGGGGCCGGCTTTGGGTGTTTTCGGTGAGCAGACAGAAAGTGGCGGGCTGTCCGACGGCTAACTCGTGTCTCAAGCCCATGAAGCGCGCGGGCAGTTCGGTCATTCTCCGCCATAGATCACGCCAGGGAACGTCCAGCATCGCGGCGGCGCGGAAAATGCCGTCGATGGGCCGCAAAGCGGAACCGGCGAAATACGGCTGGCCGGGCTGGCGCACAATTTGGTCCAGCCCCACTTCAAGCTCCATCGCGCCCAGGGTGTAACGCCCAGGCCCCGCCCCCGCCGCCGAGATCGCGTCGCTGACATAGACAATTTTGTCGGCTGGCATCAGGCCGTGGACCAAACGAAAGAGCGCGGCGGAAACGTGGATGCGGTCCGGGATCAGGCTGACGGTCAAACCGGAGCCGTCCAGCACGCGCCACAAAATGTTGTCGTGCCGGTCCAACTCGCGCGGGCAGCCGTTGCCGAGATGGGTGAAGCCGGTGGCGCCGGCCTTGACCGCCGCCTGGATGATTTCGGCGGATGCATCGGTGTGGCCCAGACATATCTTGATGCCCAAAGAAACAGCCAGGGCGATGGCTTCCAGCCCGCCGGGCTGCTCCGGCGCAATTGTCAATAATAACGGATCATTTCCGGCCAGGGCGCGCAGCTCGCGAATTCTTTCCGGCGCCGGGTCCAGCATCACGGCTGGATCGTGCGCCCCGCGGAAGCCCAGCTTTGGCGACAGGAACGGCCCCTCGATATGCCAGCCGGCAATGGCCGCCTGCAACTCCGCCGATTCGGCGCGCAAAGCGGCGGCCCGACGGAGCCGGGAGGTCAATTTTGCCCAGGGGGCCGTGGTCAGGGTGAGAAGAAAACGTCCGCAGCCAGCCAGACGCAAGGCGCGGACGGCGCGCAAAAGATCCTCGGCGCCGAAGTCGTCCCTTTGGAAATCCACTCCGCCAAAACCATTGATCTGCAAGTCAAAGAGCGGGGGCGCCAGCCAGAGATTTTCCGGCGGCGGGTGCGAGGCGGGGTCCAGTCTGCGGATGATGCCGTCCTGCCAAACCAGGCGCACGGGCTGCGCCGTGGCCCAATGAAGTCCGGTGACTTCGCCATGATTCATATTATTCATCTCAAGGGGGGAGTTTCCGCCCGGTAGGCCTCGGCCAGCAAGGTTATTAGATGAACCAGGCGCACGGGGATATGGTCGTGGCGGATGCCATTGGCGAGGTGGGCCATGCAGCCCGGATTGGCGGTGGCCACGATGGAGGCTTTGGTGGAAACGATGTGTTTTAGCTTGCGGTCCAGCAACTGATTGGCCATTTCCGGCTGGATCAAATTGTAGATGCCCGCGCTGCCACAGCACCAATTGCTCTCCGGCAATTCCACCAGCGTCAGATTCGGAATCGCCCGCAAAAGCTGGCGCGGTTGCGCGGTGATTTGCTGCCCGTGGCACAAGTGGCAGGCCTCGTGGTAGGTGACGGTTTGCGCGGGGACGCCCGCCCTGGGCGGAGTGAGGCCGATTTGGGCCAGCCATTCATGGATGTCTTTCAGTTTTAAATCCCACAGTTCCGCGCTTTTGCGATAAACAGGATCGTCTGCCAGCAGCCGGCCGTAATGCTTCAAATGCGAGCCGCAGCCGGCGGCGTTGCTGATGATGGCGTCAAATTGCTCCGGCGGGAATTGATCCAGGCTGCGGCGGGCCAATTGCCGGGCCAGCTCAAGCTCGCCGTTATGGGCGTGGAGCGAGCCGCAACATTGCTGCCCGGGCGGAGTGACGACCTGGCAGCCGTTGCGGGCCAGGACTTCGGCTGTGTCGCGGTTGACATCGCTGTACATGATGTCCTGCGCGCAACCAGTGAGCAGGGCCACCCGGTATTTCGTCTGGCCTGCGGCGGGCAGCACCGGGGGGATCAAGGCGGAGGAAAATTTCGGCTGGATGACCGGCGTCATTGCTTCCAACTCCTGCAAGCGGCGCGGCAGCAGCTTAAGCACACCGGAACGACGGAGCAAAGTTTGCAGTCCCAGCCGCTGGTAGAGCCGGATGAGCGCGGCGGCGAATCGGAGCCGGGCCAGATCCATAAAAAGCCAGCGCACCGTCAGCCATCGGATGAAACCGCGCTTGGGCGTCCGCAAGACGCCGCTTTGCTCCGCTTCCGCGCGCGCGTTCTCGAACAATTCGGCGTAATTGACTCCGGCCGGGCAGGCCGTCATGCAGGCCAGGCAGCCGAGGCAGAAGTACATTTCGTCGGCAAAGGTCCGGGTGGATTCGAGTTGGCCGTCGGCGATGGCCCGCATGAGGGCAACGCGCCCGCGCGGGCTGTTGCGTTCGAGCTTGGTGGCGTTGTAAGTGGGGCACGTGGGCAGGCAAAGACCGCAATGCATGCATTGTTGGAGGACCGAGTAATCCAGGCCGCGCAAGGGTGAGAGCCGGGTGGTTTGTTGGTTTGAAGACATGGAGCCTTATACTCGAAACGCGCCTTCAATCCTTGCGCGCCAACTCCGCTTCCCTGGCCGGGAAGTTCTCGTTATGAAAGGAACATATCACGATGGTGCCTCCGCCCGCCCCCCGGCGGATGTCCAGCGAGGCGCCGATCATCTTGGCCCGGTAGTTCATGATGTGCAGACCCATGCCGGCACGGTCTTCCTTCTCGTCCGGAAAACCAACGCCATCGTCTTTGACGGTCAGAATCACTTCTTCCTCCACGGCCCCCAGGCCGACGGAAATGTTTTGGCAACGACCGTGTTTGATCGCGTTGTTGATGGCTTCCTGGGCAATGCGGTAGAGATTGTTGCCGGCCACGGTGTCGTAGATAAGAATGTGCTCCTCGCATGAGAACTGGCAGGCAACTTTGTTGTGGGCCTGCGTCTTTTCCACCAGTTCCTCCAAGGCGGAAGCCAGACCCTCGATTTCCAGCCGCACCGGGTAAAGCCCGCGCGCAATGTGCCGCGCCTGCGAAATGCTGTCGTTGACCATGCCGGTGATGTGTTCGGCCTGGGACGCTTCGGCCAGCTTGTGACGATCCAACTTATCGCGCAGCATTTCGCTGGCGAAGGCGATGCTGACCAAATGTTGGCAGAGGGTATCGTGCAAATCCTGCCCGATGCGGCGCTGCTCGCGATCACTGATCTCGGCCACTTGCCGTTCCATGAGCTTGCGCGCGCTCAGGTCGGTATAAACCACGACTCCGCCTTGCACCTGGCCCTGCTCGTCAATGAGCGGACGTCCGGTGGCGGTCAGCCAGAGGCCGTCGGAGGCGTCGGACTTGCGCAGAAAGATTTCCGCGCCATCAATGACTTCGCCCCGCATGGCGCGCAGCAACGGGTGTTCGTTGGTCGGGGCGGCGGTGCGGGTATCCGAGAGGTAGGTTTGGTACTGCTGGAAGGAATCGCCGGGAGCAACGGTGCCCAAACCGGCGCGAATAAGCCGTTCGGCGGCGGGATTGAAAAGCAGAATGTTGCCGGCGGCATCGGCCACAATGACGCCGTCGCCCATGCTGTTCAAAATGGATTGGAGGATGCTGGTTTGCCGCTGCAGAGCGGCTTCGGACTTGGCCAATTCCTGGGTGCGCTGCTCGGCGGCGGCGCTGCGTTCCGCCACCCGTTGCTCCAGGGTTTCATTGAGGACTTTGAGCGCGGTTTGAGTCTCGGTGCGCTCCTGCACTTCCGCATGCAAGGCCAAGTTGGCGCGGGCCAGTTCGCGGGTGCGTTCCTGCACGCGCGTTTCCAAACCCTCCTGGGCGCGGCGCAACGCTTGCTCCACCCGCTTGCGCCCGGCGACTTCGGAGGTCAACGCGGCCAGAATCGTGAACAGGCCCAGGCGTTGCGCCGTGTTCCAGAGCAGCAGCCCGTGTTTATCAATCGAACCGGGATCCATGCACTTGGCGCCAAACCAAATCGCGCTGGAAACGACCGCGATGAATATCCCGGGCCAGCGTCCGGCAAACCACGCCACGAAACAAATGGGGATTAGATAAAAGGCCAACAGCGCCACCATCGGGCCGGTGACATAATCCAACTGGCCGATGAAAATCGCCGCGACCAACCCCAGCAAAGCCAGGGTCGTGCGCGATTTTCGATTCAGATATTCGATAACCATGACTGTGCCTGCTGCAAGGTCCGGGGCACTATTAGCAGAATCGCGCCGCCAGTGCAAGAGCCGGTTCACGGGGGGCATTTCACTTTCTTGGGTTCCCGTCTTAATCGTAATCTTAATCCTAATCTTAATCTCAACCATTCGGGCCGAGACGGCAGAGATTAAGATTACGATTAAGATTAAGATCAAGAGAACACAGCCCAAAAAACAAAATGCACCCCGGTTCACGCACTCCGTGAAAATAGACTTGAAACAGACCGCCTGCGCCGGCAAGAATGGAGGCGCTCCCGGGATTAAGAAAAAATATGAGTCATACTACGCAGTCAGATATGATTGATTCCCGCGCGAATCAAATCTCACGCCGCCACTTTGTCCGCGCCGGGGCCGTCGCCGCCGCCGCCATCTCCTTCCCCTTTGTCGGCAATGTCCTCGGCGCCAATGACAGAATCAATGTCGCCGGCATCGGCGTCGGAGGAAAGGGCGACGTTGACACCGATGAGACGGCCAAGTGCGGCGTTAATTTCGTCGCCATCTGCGACGTTGACCAGGTGCGCCTCCAACGCAAGGCGCAGAAGTTTCCGCAGGCCGCGCTCTTTGGCGATTTCCGCAAGATGTTGGAGAAGATGGGCAAGTCGATCGACGCGGTGACCATTTCCACGCCTGATCATTGCCACGCAGCGGCCACGATGATGGCCATGTCCATGGGCAAACATGTCTTCTGCCAGAAACCGCTGACACAGACGATCTTGGAAGCGCGCCGGGTGTTCGACCTCGCGGCGAAGAAGAACCTGGCCACGCAGATGGGCACCCAAGGCAGCGCCACCGACGGCTTGCGCCACGCGATTGAGGTCGTGCAAGCCGGAGTTATTGGCTCCGTGCGCGAGCTTCACATCTGGACCAACCGGCCCATCTGGCCGCAGGGTTTGGACCGGCCGCCGGGCGCGGACCCGGTGCCGCCGGGATTGGATTGGGATACCTGGCTCGGCCCGGCTGCAAGGCGGCCCTTCAAAAAAGGCGTGTATCACCCATTCAATTGGCGCGGCTGGAAGGACTTCGGCACCGGCGCGCTTGGGGACATGGGCTGCCACGTCGTCAATATGCCTTTTCGGGCCTTGAAGTTGGGCTATCCCAACGTCGTGGAATGCGAGGAAACCTCCGCCCTTTTTGCCGAAACCTATCCCAAATCCTCGCGCATCCGCTTTGAATTCCCGGAGCGCCAAGGCCTGCCCCCGCTGAAGTTTTGGTGGTATGACGGCAACATTAATGACACCTCGACCCCCGTCCTGCGGCCTCCTTCCGAACTCACCAGGGAAATCGCCGACATCTCCGAAAGAGTCAATCTCAGCGGCTGTCTGCTCGTTGGCGACAAAGGAAAGGTCTTTTCGCCAAGTGACATTGGCGACCGAAACTTTCTCATGCTCTCGGACGAAAAGAGTTATTCCCCTTTAAGCCAGCACGAGGCCGCCCGCGCCGTCCCGCAATCCATCCCGCGCTCTCCCGGCCACTACATGGAATGGGTCCGCGCCATACAGGGCGGGCCGCCCGCTTTTTCCAACTTTTCCATCGCCGCCCGGCTGACGGAAATTATTCTGCTTGGCTGCATCGCCCTGCGCGTCGGCCCCGGCAAAGGGATGCATTGGGATGGTCCGCGCATGAAGTCGAGCAATTGCCCCGAGGCCGCGCATTTCGTCCACCGCCAGTACCGCAAAGGCTGGTCGATTTAGACCGAGAGCGGCAGCCATCGAGTCACACTCCGAAAGATCAACTTCGGAGAACCTGCGTCAATATTAATACCAACTTCCGAGGACCCACTGACTGACCCACTGACGCAATTGCCGCCGCAGTCTCTTCGCGCCGCCCGCCAAATTCCAGACTGGAAAGCATCACTTGGGGTCGTGCCACGGCAGGGTCATGAACGGCCCCGCATTGTGGATACAAGTGACACAAGCTTGGGAATCAACGACTTGCGCGTTTTCTGAAGGTCCAATTTCGTGGTCAGGCTTGACTAGGCTTGACCAAGCTTGACCTGGTTTGACTGGGTTTGACTGGGTTTGACCGGCAAAATTTGCCGCTTTTAGACTTGCCGCGTGATTTTCACTTAGGCGCAACCTGTATTTTCGCCGCCTTGGACAGGACACGCGCATGGTTTTCGACATGCGTTGGCAGGCCGGGATGCGGGTTCTACCGAGCCGCCGGCACTTTCAGCCTTCAATTTCTTGCAAAAAGTCAAAGAACACAGGCGCGCGCGCGCCGCACAACCGCACAATACCATCTTTAGATGGGACTGCAACTAGAATCATCGAGTATGGGTTCTTCGCTGTTTTCGGTGGAATACCGGTTGATGTTGGGACGATTACCTCTGGCTTTGCCAATCCCAACGGGATTGAAGCATCCAGCCCAGGGTTGCGCGCCTCGCGCTACCCTGGGTGGGAACACAGAGAAATCACAACTTTCAGGGTTGTGGTTCAATGGCATTACCCAGGGTAGGCCCTCTCGGAATCGGGCCAACCCTGGGCTGAATGATCCAATCCCTTCGGGATTGAAGGACGGCTCGCTGTCACCCTGTGATGAACAAGTCATTTTCATTCCACCGAAAACAGCGAAGAACCTCAATATGGTTTTTTGCGCCGGGCGCTTTTTCCGCCAATCGTGCAAATGCATGGCGCCCCCGCCGGACGCTTCCGAAAGATCAACTTCAGAGAACCTGCGTCAATATGAATACCAACTTCCGAGGACCCCTTTTGATCACGAAGCATGTACCGTCATCTGAGAAATTTCAAACTGCCGAACAGGTTAAAGGGTTTGTTGAATTTCGCAGCCAATCGGAGATTTCCCGCCGGGTCCCAATCAAACCAATCTCCCACGGCCATGTCGTCTTGAAAATGAAGCACGCTTCCGATATGACCTCCGTAAAACTCAACGCGGAGGCCGTTCAATTGACCATGCTTGACCTGTTGAATTTGCAAATGCCAATCACTGTGGTTTGTTATCGCGATCTGCTTTGAAATGTAATCATCCCCGCGAAGCTTTGGGTCAACTCTATATGCCACCCAAGTGCCACCCTGCGCAAAACTTACATCGTAACCGTCTCCCGACGCGGTTCGAACACTGTCTGCTCCGTTTTCATTGTTCTTGCCGTATTTCGCCAAGATCCTCTTGAGGAAATCACTTTCGTCTCCAGAAAATAAATTCGTATTCGAAATACAATTTGCATATTTTGCAGGACAGGGCCGTGGGCTATAGTCAATAAACGTTACATCAGGCTGGCTATCACTGAGCACAAAGGACACTATCGGCCGCCCCGAGCTATTCATGCCATGGACGGGCGGCATCGTCGGCTCGTAGAGACCGGCATCCTTGGAGAAATCCACGTAGATACTATTGGATGGAGGAATACCGTCGGACTGCGCAAAAAGACAGGCTGACGAAAGAAGCAGGCTCAAAGTGCAAATAGAACAACGTGGTTTCGTAAAGGCGTTCATAAATGCTTTCATTTTTATGACGCAGGGATTTTGGCGGCTGGCAAGGCGCGAGCGAAGAGCATATCCGCAGGGATCTGTGACGAGCGAGCAACGCAGCCAGCCGCCAAAAGACCAAGCCAGAGTGTAAATGCTATTTCTTGACGGCTCCTTAGGTGAGGTTGGCGAGATTGATCGCGGGGGCGAGGTTGGGTTGCGATGTGACCGGCTTGGCCCGCGGCCCGGGGGATTTGGTCCACATGGCCAGGAAAGCTCCCAATACCAGCATCACCGCCGATATCAGATAGGCATAGACATAGGAGCCGGACTGAACGCGAATGTGCGCGCTTACCAGGGGGCCGACCACTCCCGCGACGCCGAAAGCGGTGAAGACTAAACCATAGTTGACTCCGAGATTGCGGATGCCGTAGAAATCCGCCGTGGCCGCGGGCATGAGGGTGAAGATTGTTCCGTAGCAAAGGCCGGTGAAGGCGGCGCCAAAGGTCACCAACTCCGGGCTGTTGTAATGGCTGAAGGCCAGCATGTTGGCGGCCTGCAACAGAAAGGCCAGCATCATCGTCCGGGTGCGGCCGATTCTGTCCGAGACCACTCCGCTGAGAAGGCGGCCGAGGGTGTTGAAGATGGCGAGCGTGGCAATCGGCACATATCCCAGCTTCCAGTGCGCCTGCTCCTGCGCGATGAAGGGAACCTGGGACATGATCATGAGTCCCGCCGAGGCCGAGAGAACCATCAGCAACCACAATTGGTAGAATTGCCCGGTGCGCAACATTTCCTGCCAATCCGACTCGGGCCGGGAAGCGGCGGGCTTGGGCGCGGCGGAGGAGGCCAGCGGAACCGGCTGGGCGGGCGGGTTTCGCAAAAGCTGCGCCAAGAGCGGCACCAGCACCAGCGCACCCACGCCGAGCAAGGCAAAGGTCGTCGAAATGCTGGTGGCCCCCATAAGGTATTGGGTGAGAGGAGCGATATAAACGGCGGCCAGGCCCACGCCGCTGACCACAATGCCAGTGATGAAGCCCTTGCGCGCGGGCGGAAACCATTTGATCGCGGGCGGGGTCGTCGCGGAGTAACCGAGGCCAATCCCCAACCCGGCGCCAACGCCAAAAGTCAAGGCCATGGCGATGGGCGAATGAACCAGAGCCGACGCGATCAGGGCGAGGCCCAGCATGATGCCGCCGGCGGTGGCAACGCGCCGCGGGCCGAATTTATCCTGGCATCGCCCGGCGAACACCATCATCCCGGCAAAACAAGCCGTGGCAACGGACATCGGCAACGTGGCTTCGGTCTTGGTCCAATTCCAATTGGCGCCCAGCGCCTTGGCGATGACCCCCCAGGCGTAGAGGACGCCGAGGATCAGGTTAATGGCCAAGCCGGCCATGACCACGGTCCAGCCGTTGATGGCGGAAGATTTTTGTTCGTTCATAGGTGGCTCCGTAATCAGGATGACCTAAATGGCCATCGTTTCTTTTTGTGTGAGAACGTGGAATCCCTGCTTTTTGAGAACTTCGCCGGCTTGGGCCGGGTCCTGAACTTCGATGACGAGAATGGCGCGGTTGTTGGCCACGAATCCCGAGGTGTTGGCGAGGTTGATGTTTTGGACAGACAGGCACTGGGCCACCGAATGCAATGCGCCGGGCTTGTCCGGCATCTCCACGGCGATGACGTCGGTCATGGTGGCGGCGAAGCCTTCCTTTTGCAGCGCCAGGCAGGCGGTGTCAGGCTCATTGACCAGCAATTTCATCACGCCGTAAGTGCCGCTGCTGGCCACGGTAATGCAGCGGATGTTGATGTTGGCGCGGGCGAGAATTTCGGTGACGCGGGCCGCCTGGCCAGGCCGGTTTTCAGCAAATACCGCCACCAGTTTTACCGTGTTCATAGGGTTGGTTTTTTGGTCGATTTAAAGGGAACGCTTATCGATGACACGCTTGGCCTTGCCTTCCGAGACGGGCAATGAACCCGAAGCGACAAGGTCCACGATGGGCCGAACCCACAGTTCGGCGCGCAGCTTTTCCGCCACCAGGTTTTGCAGATCGGCAAGGTGCCCGACCTGGCCGTCGAATCCGGCGGGCGATAATTCCACCTTGACCGTCATGTCGTCCAGACCCTCGAGTTGGATCAGGTAGTTGCGGCCAATCTGCGGTATGGACATGAGCACGCGCTCGATTTGTTGCGGAAAAATATTCACCCCGCGCACGATCAACATGTCGTCCGAGCGCCCGGTGATGCGGCGAATGCGCCGATGGGTGCGCCCGCAGGCACAGGGTTCGGGGATGATGGAAGTCAGGTCGCGCGTGCGATAGCGCAGCAAGGGCATGGCTTCGCGGTTGATGCTGGTCAAGACCAATTCTCCGGTCTCCCCGTCGTTGACCGCCTGGCCGGTGGCGGGGTTAATGATCTCCAGGACGAAATTGTCCTCCCACAGGTGCATGCCGCATTTGCCCTCGCACTCGAAGGCGACGCCGGGTCCGTTCATTTCGGTCAAGCCGTAGGAGTTATAGACATCGATGCCCAAGGCGGCTTCAATCTTCAGCCTCGTTTCCTCGGTGTAAGGCTCGGCGCCCACAAAGGCTTTGCGCAACTTGAGATCTTTGCGGGGATTGATCCCCTTTTTCTCCAGAAAATCCGCGAAGTAAAAGGCGTAACTGGGGGTGACGTGGATGACGGTGGTGCCAAAGTCCTGCATGAGCATCAATTGGCGTTCCGAGGTTCCCGGTCCGGCTGGGATCACGATGCAGCCTAACTTCTCCGCCCCATAGTGCATCACCAAACCGCCCGTGAACAGACCATAGCTCATCATATTCTGGAAGACGTCGCTTCGGGTCACCCCCGTCATGCATAAGGCGCGGGCAATGAGTTCCGCCGCGTTATCGACATCGCGCCGTGAGAAGAACAAGGCCTTTGGTTTGCCCGTCGTCCCGCTCGAGGTATGCAGCCGCGTAACATCGTCTCGCGAAATGGCCAACATTCCATCGGGGTAATTCGCCCTTAAATCCGCCGTGGTGGTGAAGGGGAGGCGGTCGATGTCGGCGGGCGATTTTATTTGGTCTGGCTTAAGGCCTTTTTCCGCGAATTTCTCGCGATAAAACGGCACTTTTTCCAACCTGTGAATGGTGTCACGCAGTCGTTTGAGTTGCAGAGCTTCAAGCGCCGGGCGATCCAACGTTTCTATTTCCTGCTGCCAAAACTTGGGCATTGGTATCGCGGATGTTATAAGTTGCGTTTGGTTTGTGCAACTTCTATTATTCGCTCCAGTAATCGCGCACTATGGATACTGCAAACAGGCTCTTGTTAAGCGGGGATGAAGCCATGGCCCTGGCGAGTTGGCACGCGGGCGTGGCCCTGGGCACGGGTTATCCCGGCACGCCCTCGACGGAAATTTTGGAGAATTTTTCCAAGCTGGGCGGACAGGCCCAATGGTCTCCCAACGAAAAAGTCGCGCTGGAGGTGGCCATCGGGGCGGCGTTCGGCGGGGCGCGCGCGCTGGCCACGATGAAACACGTGGGCCTGAACGTTGCTTCCGACCCGCTCTTCACGGTCGCCTACACCGGAGTGGCGGGGGCGTTGGTGATCGTATCGGCCGATGATCCTGGAATGCATTCCAGCCAAAACGAACAGGACAACCGCCGCTACGCCGTGGCCGCGGGGGTGCCCATGCTGGAGCCGTCCGACTCCCAGGAAGCTTACGATTTTTTGCGCGCCGCGTTCGAAATTTCCGAGCGCTGGAAAATTCCGGTCCTGCTTCGCGCCACCACCCGGGTTTGCCACAGTTGCACGGTGGTGCAACCGCGGCCCGGACGCGAGAATCCCAAAGTCACCAACTTCGTGCGCGATTTGAAAGCGCTCGTGATGGTGCCCGGCCATGCGCGGCCCGCGCACCGGCGGTTGCGCCAAAAGCTTTCGGAAATGTCGGCTTGGAACGAAAAGTGCGATCTGAACAAGGTCGTGCCGGGCGATAAATCCCTTGGCATCATCACCTCTGGAATTTCCTTTATGCACGCGCGCGAAGCCGCGCCGCAGGCCAGCGTGCTCAAACTGGGCTTCACGCATCCTCTGCCGATGGGCAGGATCGCGGAATTCGTTCAAAGCGTCGAACGTTGCGTGGTGATCGAGGAAGGGGATCCGTATTTGATTGACGCCATCCGCGCCGCGGGATTGCAGGTGAGCGGGAAGCAGGAGATGTATCGTTTCGGGGAACTGGACGTGACCCGCGTGCGGCGGATTCTCCGCGCCGACACCAGTGTCGAAACCGTTGCGCCGCCGGGAAAGCCGCCTCAACTTTGCGAGGCCTGCCCTTATCGGATTGTGTTCGAGGCCTTGCGCCGCCAGAACTGCATCGTGGCGGGCGATATTGGTTGCTACACATTGGGGGCCTTGAAACCATTCGAGGCGATGGATTCGTGCGTCTGCATGGGGGCGAGCCTGGGGGTGGGATTAGGTTTGCGCCACGTGCTGCCGCCGGAGCAGGCCTGCCGTGTCGTCAGCATCATCGGAGACAGCACGTTCATTCACAGCGGCATCAGCGGGTTGGTGGAAATGGCCTATAATCCCCCGCCCAACGGCCACGTGGTAATTATTCTCGACAACTCCACCACCGCCATGACCGGCCACCAGGAACACCCGGCCACCGGCCGCAATCTCAGCCATGAGCCGACGGGCAAAGTCGTGCTGGAAGACATGGCGCGCGCGTGTGGCATTCGCCGCGTCCAGGTTATCGAACCGCGCTCGGGTTCGGACGCCTTTGAGCACGCGCTGACGGAAGCCCTCAAGAGCCGCGAACTGGCGGTGCTGATCGCGCGGAGGCCATGCATTTTGATCGCGAAAGAACTCAAGGAATATGAAAAACGCTGCCAATGCCAGGAAAACGGAGAACCTTGTGGAGAACCCTGCGCGCCCGCCGTGTAACATTGTCGTGGCGGGCCTCGGCGGCCAGGGCGTCCTGGCGGCCACGGACATCATCGCGGATGTCGCGATGCGGGCCGGTTTTGATGTCAAGAAGAGCGCCATCAAAGGCATGAGCCAGCGCGGCGGCTCGGTCACTTGCGATGTGCGCTTTGGGCGCCGCATCCACAGCCCGATGGTGCCGGCGGGCGAAGCGGACTTTCTGCTGGCGCTCGAACCGACACAACTGGAGCCGAACCGGCACCTCTTGCGCCAGGGCGGGGTGACCATTGAACCCTCGGCAATTCAGGAAGACCAATTGCCGCAGAAGAAGATGTTAAACGTCGCGCTCCTCGGCGCGTTAAGCGCGCACCTTTCGATGGAGGAACAAGTATGGCTCGATGCCGTCGGCTCGGCCTTTGCGCCGAAGTTCTTTGAAGAAAACCGGCGGGCCTTTCTGCTGGGCCGCGCCAGCCAAAAAAAGAGCGTCCATGCAACCACCGCCGCCGCCTAAACCCGTCCCGGGCCAGACCGCGGAGTTGCTGAACTTGCGAGTCCGCTACAGCGAAACGGACCAGATGGGGACATTCTACAACTCGCGCGCCTTGGAATGGTTCGAGTGCGGGCGGACGGAATGGATGCGCCACCGACTGGGCCTCTCCTACTCCGCGCTGGAGCAGCGGGGCGTGTTTCTGCCGCTGGTCGAAGCGCACCTGGAATTTCGCGGCGGCGCCCGCTACGATGATTTGCTGGCGATTTGGACTTCGGCGGACTTTGCCGGGCGCGCGCGCCTTCGCTTTGACGTGCAGATCAACCATCAGTCCAACGGCAATCCGGTGGTGCGCGGTTACACCATCCATGCCTTCACCGATACCGCCATGAAACCGATTCGGCCGCCCGCCTGGCTGGCTGACATGGTGGCCAAGACAACCCCCACCCCATGAGCACACAATCCACCCCCAAAACGGCGCCCTTCAATCCCATCAGCGCGCCGGATTTTCTTCCACCCAGCCAATTGCGCGAATTGCAGTTGGAACGACTGAAAAAAATGGTCGCCCAGGCGTTCCACAACGTCGCCCTGTTCCGGCAACGCATGGGCGAACGCAAGATGGCGCCGGACGACGTGCAGTCCCTGGAGGACATCCGCCGCCTGCCCTTCTGCGACAAGGGCGACCTGCGCGACACCTATCCCTTCGGATTGTTCGCCAGCCCGATGAGCGAGATCGTGCGCCTGCACGCCTCGACCGGCACCACCGGCAAGCCCATCGTCGTCGCCTACACGCAGGAAGACATCGATGTCTGGACCAACGTCATGTGCCGGAGCTTCGCGGCCTGCGGCTTGCATCGCGGGGACATCATTCAGAATGCCTACGGCTACGGGCTGTTCACCGGGGGATTGGGCGCGCATTACGGGGCGGAGGCGCTGGGCGCGACGGTGATTCCAATTTCCGGTGGCAACACCCAACGGCAAATCATGGTGCTGAAGGATTTCAACGTCACCGCCATTTGCTGCACCCCGAGTTATTTCCTGCACCTCATCGACCAGGCGGCGGAGTTGGGCATCAAGATGAAGGATTTGCCGTTGCGGGCGGGCATTTTTGGCGCGGAGCCGTGGACGGAATCGATGCGCCAGCTCATTCAAAAGGAAAGCGGGATCAAGGCCTACGACATTTACGGGCTTTCGGAAATCATCGGCCCCGGCGTGGCGATGGAGTGCTCCTGCCAGGCCGGGCCGCACATCTTCGAGGATTTCTTTTACCCGGAGGTGATCGATGGCGCGACCGGCCAGCCCTGCCCGGAAGGCGTGGAAGGCGAATTGGTGCTGACCACCTTGAGCAAGCGCGCCATGCCCATGATCCGTTATCGGACGCGTGACATCACGGCCCTGACCTCGGAACCTTGCGCCTGCGGGCGGACGTCCCGGCGCATCAAACGCATCAGCCGCCGGTGCGATGACATGATGATCATCCGCGGCGTCAACGTGTACCCTTCGCAAATCGAAACCGCGCTTTTGAAGGTCGAAGGAGCACAGCCGCATTACCAGATAATTCTCACGCGCGAAAAGGGACTCGATGAAATGGAAGTGCAGGTTGAAGTCACACCGGAGGCGTTCAGCGACACGGTGGGCGGACTGGAACAATTGCAGGCCCGCATGACCAAATCCATCGAAACGGCGACTGGCTTGCGGCCGCGCGTCCGCCTTATCCAGCCGCGCGCCATTCAGCGCAGCGAAGGCAAAGCCAAACGCGTAATCGACCAGCGCAAAATGTAATTCCACGAAAAATATGAAACTCAAGCAACTCTCCCTCTTCCTGGAAAACAAGCCGGGCGCGCTCAGCGCTCCGGTCAAAATTCTGGCTGACGCCAAAATGAACATCCTCACCCTGAGCATAGCGGAGGCGCAGCAGTACGGCATTCTGCGCCTGATCGTGCGCGACTGGGAGGCGGCAAAAACCTTGCTGCAGAAGCACGGTTTATTGGTCAAGGTCACCGACGTGCTGGCGATTGAAGTGCCCGATCGCCCGGGCGGTTTGGCCGATGTCCTGGCGGTGCTGGAAGACGCCGGCATCAATCTGGAGTACATGTACGCCTTCACCCTCAAACGTGACAGCAAAGGCTTGCTCCTTTTCCGCTTCGACGACCCGGACAAAGCCATTGCCGTGCTGCAAAAGCACAAGATCAACGTGGTGGGAAACGACGAACTCCTCAAGCGGTTGGAAGATTAAAGCCTATGGACCAGGTCAAGCAACGACTGCAAAACGACAAATTTGCCGAGAAATGCAATATTGAATTGCTCTCCGTCACACCCGGCCGCGCTTCCGCCCGCATGACGCTCACTCCGCAGCACCTCAACGGCATCGGCACGGTGCAGGGCGGCGCTATTTTCACCCTGGCCGACTTCACCTTCGCCGCCGCCTCCAATTCACACGGCACGGTGGCCGTGGCGGTCAACGCCAGCATCACCTTCATGAAAGCCGCCGGCACGGGCACCCTCTGGGCCGAGGCGCGGGAACTGGCCAAGAACTTCAAAATCGGAACCTATTCGGTCGAAATCAAGGACGACCAGGGAGACCTCGTGGCGCACTTCCAAGGCCTGGCCTATCGGAAAAAAGACAGGGTCTAATAGTTGCGTTTCACGTTTTTAGGTGGTGTTTTCCCGTTCCTTAGTGGGCGAAGTCGCCGCATACCCCCTTGCATGCCCTAATGCTCAAACGCAGAGACCTTTGGTGCCTCTCTTGGCATGACAACTGGATAAAGCACTAATCTCAATTCCTCCCCAAAACACTGCAAACATCAAACAACGGCCCGGCGTAAACTTTCCCCCTGTGCAACAATGCTGTTGCCGCAGTGGACAGGCCCGCTGCCGGCCATGCCACTAAGATGACCGCGATTTGGGATACAGCTTATCCACCGTTACGCCGAGCACCCCAGCCAGCAGCAAAAGCTCCGTATCGCGAACGCAACGCAAGCGCGCTTCGATTTGCGACAGGGTTCCGCGACTTATATCATAACCGTTAAGCTGGCATCGGGCCGCCAGTTCCTCCTGGGTCAGGCCCATTTTGTATCGCAACTTGCGGACTTGCGGTCCGACGATGTTCGCTGGAGTTTTGGTGCGGGCCATGCTCAAAAAATGAAACTTGACTCTAATTGGGAAAAATGGTGGAATGGCTACGTTTTCTTAGCACGTTTGTTGGGCAGACTGAAATGGCACCGGGAATTAAATGAGAATGGGTAACGCAACCAAAAGCGGGATTCAAAGCGCCCTCAAGCGCAAATATCTTCGATGCTTCGGCCTGCGCACCACCAATACGGCAGCGCTGCAAGAAATTGTGCAGCGCTTGAATCAGCAAGGGGTCTCACGAGCGATGCTCGTGGCGTGGGCCGTGCAAAAGGGCTTTGCGAGGAGGTCGGTATCCTGCCTCTTGAGCCGTATGTTCACGGCGCTCGGCCTACGCGAGCGCCAAGCTGGAGCCGGGCGCAAGGCATCGCCCGAAGGGGAGGAGCTTCTGAACATTGCCTACGCGCGGTATGGGGAGAAATGCCCCAAGGCTTTGCGAGGCGCCTTGCGGGAATGGGAAAAACGTTTTCCGATATCCCCCGTTCCGGAAATATCTCCTTATTGCAACCTGCAATTAGCGGGGCATCCCAAGGTTTCAGAGGAAAGGACGGCCAGTGATTCCGTTTGATTCAGATGCAATGCTCGCATGCAAAGGGAGCCGGTACTGGTCGTTCGCGGAATCGCGGCGGCCTATGATATTGACAACCAGCGCCGGGCGTGAGACATTTGCTCAGGGAGGTCCCGGAACATGAATCGAAGCCGTCATTGCAAAGCGTTCACGCTTATTGAGTTGCTGGTGGTTATTGCCATCAGTGCGATTCTGGCGGCGCTCTTGCTGCCGGCCCTGTCCATCGCCAAACACCATGCGCAAGACCTGAAATGCATCAACAACCTTAAACAAGTTACCGTCAGCGGCTTGATGTACATGAATGAAACGGGAAGAACTATTGTCGAATCAGACACAAATTATTTGGATTCCTGGGTGCAAAGGTTAGGCCCTTACGGATTGACAACTAATATCATGCTTTGCCCGGCGACTTCCCTAACGAACAAAGAGAATCTAGACGCGAACATATCTGGCAGCGCCAGCCTTGCCTGGTGCAACTGGCCGCCAGGCACATCCGCACCGCTTAATGGCAGTTACAGCATGAATGGCTGGCTTTTCTCCTACGACCCGAATATCACCAGTTTTTCGTCATGGGTTGCTCCCCCTCCAACGGTGGTATCAAATAATCCGCAATTTGTGTTTAATAAGCCAACATCGGTTCAACGTCCGGCGCAAACGCCGTTTTTCAACGACGCGGTTTTTTGGAACGAATGGCCGATGGAAGGCGACGCTCCTGCCACTGATCTTTCCAAAGGAACGACACAATATATTGGCATGCAGCGCTGCACGATTTGGCGGCATGGCGGGGAAACGGCGACTTCGCCTATCAAGCCCGGTTATGTGATGTATCCCGTCTCCCACTATACCTTTCCGAGTTCTGCGGCCATCAACGTCGGCTTTGACGATGGCCATGCCCAAATGGTCAAGCTCAGAGACCTTTGGGGTCTCTCTTGGCATTACAACTGGAAACCACATCAATGACCTCGATTTCCCCCAAACACAGCCAGAAACAAACAACGGCCCGGCGGGAGCTTTTCCTCGTGCGCAACAATGCTGTTGCCACGGTGGAAAGGCGCGCCGCTGGCCATAACTAAGAAAGAAAGACATGTCCGTATGAAAATCACCCTCAACGCGTTTACCCAAATTACTGTGCTATTGACAGCACTCCTCCTTGCGCCCGTTCTTCCCGGTCGGGCGCAAAGCGACTCGTCCACCCCCGGCGTGGTGGAAGTTTCGGCCCTGCCCACCAACGGCACCTTCTGGAGTATGCAGTTGACCAATCTCCCGCCCTGGCCGATAAATCCATGGCCGGGTTGCGAACTTTACACGGATGGAACGCCCGATAATTACTACTACGATGATCGCAGCGTGGATTACCCGGCCTTGTGGTCCGCCAACGCAGCCAGTGCCAGCCAGTCCCTCAGCAGAGGCATGGCGCAGGATGACGTTCCAGCGCCAGGCGGCGATGGCGGCGGCACCAACGATTCGGGCGGTGGCGGCGTTCCCTTGATCATCTTCAACCCTCCATCGGGAAACTATGTGCCATGTGACACCTGGACAAATTTCTGGCTGCAAATATCGAACAGCGCGGGCGTCATCGACATCACCATCAGCAACACGCTGCCTGGCCTGTCCTACAGCTTGCTGCAAAAGACCACCCTTAACGACGCAAATTGGGTCCCCATCCAAACCTTGACCGCCACCGGCCCCGCCACCGCCGCCTCGCCGGTCAGCGCCGGTACCAATCAATTGTATTTTGCCGCGACTTTGACTAACGCCCAGCCTCCTTTGATCACCGTTCCGCCTTCCAATCAGGTGGTCTCCTTGGGCCAGACCGCAGTCTTCAGCGTCACCGCGACGGGAAGCCCGGCGCCGGTCTATCAGTGGCAATTCAACGGCGCCAACCTGCCCGGCAAAACCGCCGCCACCCTGACCATTGCCAACGTCCAATCCACCAACGTCGGCGCTTATACGGTTATTGTGTCCAACGTGATCTGTTGGGACAGCGCCAGCGCCGGGCTGGGAACGATCTGGTCCAATTACCTGGGCGCGGCCATAGACGCCTCGCCGGCAATTTCAAAGACCGGTGACATATTTATCGCCACGCGGGGCAGCATGCTCATCGCATTGGACGTTGCGGGAAATGTCAAATGGTCCACCAACATCGTCACCGGGCAGGAGGACACCCTGACTGGCTCTGACTCGCTGGCTGCGGACGGCAGCGCCGTTCTAATCGGCACACAGGATTCCGGCGGAGGATATTTAATGGCCTTCAATCCCACCAATGGCGCGCCGCTGTGGCAGAATTTCATGGGAGCCTCCGTGGTCTCCACTCCGGCGATCAGCGCCGGTGGCGGCGCCATTTGCGCCGGCAGTTACGACGAATACACTGGATTGAGTTCCATCAATCCCACCATCCACACCATAGACTGGACGTTTCAAACCGACGATCCCAATAGCTTCTTCAGCCAAGTGGACAGCTCGGCGGCGGTAGGCTCGGACTGTACCGTATATCTGATGGCGAGCGGCGATTTGTATGCGATCAGCCCCAGCGGCGCTCTCAAATGGTTTTACCCGCTGCCTTCCGGCAGCCTTCCGACTCCGTCGCCCGCCATCGATTCGGACGGTAACATCCTCATTGGCGACGCCAGCGGCTACGTCTATTGCATCAGCCCGAGCGGCGGCTTGCGGTGGATTTTTGACACAGGCGCCGGTTCGACGATTAATTCTTCCATCGCGGTGGGTCCGGGCGGACTGGTGGTCGCCGCCACGCAAGACGGCAATCTCTTCGCCATCACCAACGGCGTATTAGCCTGGCAATGGACCAACCCATCCGGCTACCCGTTCGTTTCCACGCCTTGCCTGAGCCAGTTTAATGAAGTCGTGATCGGCAGTAAGGATAACGCGGTCTATTGCATTACCAATGGCCAGGTCGAATGGTCCTACGCCACCCAGGGAGCCATCGTGTCTTCCCCGGCCATCAGTCCGTTGACAGGGGCGGTGGTAATCGCCTCCCTTGACGGCTATGTGTATTCGCTGGCCGGCGTGGGGAGCCTGGCCACTAATGGCTGGCCCATGTTCCAAGCCAATCCGGGCCACACCGGCGCGACGCCAAATCCCACCTGTGCGAGCGCGGCCACTGTGATGGCTTTTCCCAACAATCCTTCGATTGAGGCAAGCGGTGGCGCCACCAGCTTCAGCTTCTATCTCAGCGGCACGCCGGGAACCACTTGGGGAATCTACGCCTCCAGCAATCTGACCACCTGAACCCCCAGCGGCTCCGCCGTTTTGGATCCGATCAGAGGATTCGGCTCTTTCACCGATCCCAACATTAGTGGCGTCACCAACCGATTTTATCGGGCCTACAGTAATACCCAGTGCTCGCAAGTCATCGGTTTCATCAATATGGCCATCCCGCCCGGCACCAATCTCATCGCCAACCAGTTCTCTCAAATCAGCGATAACGAACATCCGCAGAACACCGCCAACTGGCTGATCGGTTTCCTCCAGTATGACGCGCCCTCCTATCCCTCTTTGCCAGACAACACAGAAATCCGGAACTGGAACGGGCATGGCTTTGATGTGGACACGTATTATGATGAGCAACGTGACTGGCTACCCAACGGCGACAACACGCTATTGCCCGGTCAGGCGGCATTTTTCGTGAATCGGACGAGCAGTACCATAACCGTTCCCTTCACGGGCCTGGTCGCTCAGGGAACCATCACCAAAGCGATTTCTCCCGGAACCAATTTCGTGAGTTCCATTCTACCGCAAGCCGGGCGGATTCATTCGGACCTTGGCTATAACCCGAACAATGGCGACCAAGTGCTGTTGTGGAACGGCGCCAGCTATTCCAACCACACCTATTCGGCCAGCACCCAGACATGGAGCGGAGGCGAGCCAACCATCGCCGTCGGACAGGGATTCCTCCTGGTCGCCAGCAACGCGAATCTTTGGACGCAGGACTTCCCCGCCTGCAATCAGCCCGGGCCTTTCATTGTCCACGCAAACCCCCTCTGGACCGACACTGGCCTCCGCGTCAACAGCGGCGACAGCGTGACATTATCCAACCTTTCCGGAACTTGGACCGGCGAACCAGGCCAATGGTATAAGGCGGACGGCGACGGCAGCGACGCCACGGACACGTTCGTAACGGGTGCTCAGTTTAGTCTTATCGCCTTTGTCGGGCCGAATCCCTACACGGGCGCGAGTTCCTTCCCGCAGCCCTCGGGCAGCAGCGGTTACTGGTATGTCGGCACCAACGGGCCATTCACAACCGATCGCAGCGGTGAACTTTGGTTCGGCTTCAACGACGATGCGAACACCGGGAAAATAGTTGATAACTTCGGATCGGTTTTCGGAACAATACAGATCACCGGCCCATAGCCTTTCACCCGATAACGGGCGGCGGGAAACCCCGCCGCCCTAGCTTGCTCCTATAAGGAGGGAAACCAAAAAATGTGGAAGTTGGCGTGTGGGTTCATGGTACGTCTTTTCCTTTCAGGTATCGGGCCAATGCCTGATCGAAGTCCGAGATATATTCCGCGTCCTGCTTCACCCGGAATTTCTCGAATTCCCCATGCGCCTTCGCCACGGCCATTTCGTGCGTGATTTTCCCAGCGTGACGAAGCACCTGCTGGTCCGTGTAGTTCATAAACTTTTCGACCTGCTTCAACCAGTCATTCATTGTCATCAACTGCCGGTTCAACGACCGCACCTCTGCATAATCAATGAACATGCTCACCGGTATCCCACGGCAATCACCGCGTCCAGATTGTAAAAGCTGGTTGAGTAGTTTTTGCCATCAGCGGCAGTTGTTTCCAAAATGGAAATAACTGAATTTTCCACCAGTTCCCCGGATCCAAAGATGTTTTTCAGGTGCTTGTTTACCGCCGGTATCTTGACGCCGAAAAGACCGGCCATTGTCCGCTGCGTCATCCAAAAATTGTCCCGCGCAAACAGGACATTCACCGTGACCCTTCCATCGGGGGTCTGGTAAAGGACTACCTGCGATTGGTCTGATTTCTTTTTGGGCATGGTTAAAAAAGTTGTTGCTGGCCTTTCGGCGGTGGCGCTTTGGGCAGGTTTTCGATTTTCAAGCTATAGTTATCATGGCCCCATTCGCATTTGGCGAGAACGGCCTCCAGATGCGGATATGCAAGGCAACTTTATTCTCCAGGCTGGCTGCCGGTTGACGGCTGTCAGGAGATTTCCTGACACGATAACGCTGCTTTTCCTGACTAGGCGCTGGATGAGCCAACCTCTATTCTGCCTGCACATGATAAAAAGCGCGCAGCAACGCTATTGCAGCAGATGAGCATGAACAAAACATCAGGATCACTTTGGGGTCAGAAAAACCAAACGCGTGGGAAGGAGCACCGGCGTCTCGTTGTGGCCAGTGCGCCGGCAGTCAGCAGCACTGCCGAGTGGACCAACCGAGACGCCGACTCCGCTTTGGCTATGCCAGTTATTCCGCTGGCGGCATGCGCCATGGTGGCGTCGTTCGACGAGTGTACCGGTTCTGATTAAACCCCGCACCTTATTGAGCACATGCAACAGACCATTCTTGCAGAGGACACGACTGCGTCAGCTTTGCTGGACGCTGGCCCCGAAAACCGCGAAACACGCGTCGCCGCGGCCAAATACGATCCGGCCTTGAGTCTGGCGGTGATTTATCAAGATTCCACGACCCACGCCTGGGCCACCCAAGTATGGGAACAATCGTGCAGGCTCGTCGGCGCGGAGTTTCTCCGTTGCACGTGGTGGGATCTCAGCCGGCTGGGCGAACAGGAAGTGCTCGTGGACGCCGCCTTGAGCGCCGCGCAGGCCGACATTATCGTCGTTTCGATTTACGAAGGAACCGAACTGCCGGCGCGGTTGGAAGCCTGGTGCGATGTCTGGCTGACGCACCGCTTTGGATCAACGGGCGCCTTGATCGCACTGCTCGGGGTCTCCGACACGACCGGCTACCGCTCCACCCGCGTGCGGGAACGCCTGGCTGAATTGGCTCGCCTGGGCCAGCTTGATTTCCTGCCCCGGGAACACTCCCTCACCGCGGCCCCGCCCGCCATTTTCCAGGGGAAGCCATTGTTCGCCGGGCGAAGCCACTGACCGGGCAGGCAGTTTGACAATTGAAAGCCGCCGGGTGAATTTGTCTTCGTTTGATGAACGAACTCATACTGATGACGCATGTTTTGTTCGGGGTGGCGTGCATTATCCTGGCGGTGGCGGTTTTTGTGGACGTTTGGCACGTCTCGGAAACAAATCTGGCCCGAATCAGAAAGATGTGCCGGGCGATCGCGGGCGTCATGTGGATCGCATTTCTGGTTGCCGGCTACTGGTACGTGGTTTTTTACAAGGTGGATAAAGCCATCATCCTCAAAGGGCCATGGCCTTTGGCCCACAACTTCTTCATGGAAACGAAGGAGCATCTGGTCATCATGCTGCTGCTGCTGGTCTCGTATCTTCCCATCGCCGCCTCCAACAACCTGGCGGCCAACCCGGACGCGCGCCGGCTCGTGCTTTGGGTTTCGGGCATAATTGCCGTGACGGGGTTGATGATGGAAGGCGAAGGCGCCATCATCGCGATGGGCGTCAAGGTGGGTTTGCTTGGGAGGTAACACCTAAATGGAACAAACCAGCCTTTCAAAATACACCGTTTCCTTCGGACTGTCTTTGGCCCTGGCCAGCGTGGTCAACGCGCTGCTGGTGGCCGCCAAAGAGAAGATTCCAGCCGTGATGGCGGGAATGCAGCGGCTGACCGGACATCACTGGATTTCTCATAGCGCCATCGTCCTGGCGGTCTTTGCCGTTTGCGGCTGGATGTTCGCGCAGGGCCAGGGTGTAAGAATGACCGCCAATCGTTTGATTGTCACGCTGGTGGCCGGAGTCTCCGCCGGCGGCCTCATCATTTTGGGATTCTATTTGATGGGCGAGACGTGACTTTTCCGAAGGGTTAACCATGCTTGGAAAACATTCCTCCATTTTGTTGTGGTGCAGCCTGGCTTTCTCCCTGGCGTGGGGCCTGCCCCAAGCGCTGGCGGGGCCGCCATTTATCACCGACGATCCCGAGCCGGTGGAATACCAGCATTGGGAATTTTATGTCGCGTCCCTGGACTTCAAGACCAACCGCGCCTGGTTCGGCACCGCGCCGCACGTGGAGGCGAACTACGGCGTGGTTTCCAACGTCCAACTCCACCTCATCGAGCCGCTTAACTATTACGCGGCCTCCGGCCAACGCACGGATTACGGTCCGGGCGACACCGAGCTGGGCGTTAAATTTCGCTTCCTCCAGGAGACGGAGCGGATGCCGCAAGTCGGAGTTTTTCCCCTGCTGGAAGTCCCCATCGGCAATGTCAACGAGAATCTCGGCAACGGCGGCACGGAATTGTTCCTGCCCGTGTGGCTGCAAAAAAGCTGGGGTTCATGGACAGCCTACGGCGGCGGTGGCTACGGTTTCAATTCAGGACCCGGCAACGAAGATTGGACGTACGTCGGCGGCTTGCTGCAAAAGCAGGTTTTAACCAACGTTCTCGTCGGAGTGGAGATATATCATCGAACCGAGCAATTCACCGGCGAGGGCGACGACACGGCTTTCAACGTCGGCGCGGTCATTGATTTCAGCGAGCAGCATCATTTGCTGATTTCCGCCGGGCGTTCCATTTCCGGTCCAACGCAATTCCAGTGCTACGTCGCCTACCAATTCACCTTCGACAACAGTTTTTTTCATCTCGGAAAGAAGTAGTGCCAGGCGGTGTATTCCGGTTCCTAATCTTAATCTTAATCTTAATCTAATCACTGGGGGAGATTAAGATTATGATTAAGATTAGGATTAGGAGGGAGACCCAAAAAATGTGAGGCGTAACCATGCAGGCCGGCTCATCACGCCAGTCGTTGATTTCCACGATGGTTTTCATTATGGTGCAAGCTGGCTGCCAATGGCGCGTTTATGATTCACTTTTTCGAACAGGTCGTCAGAGAATTGGAGCGAAGCCCGCGCTTTGCTCTCGGCCTGATTTCACGCGTCAAAGGCTCCAGTCCCCAAAAACAGGGCGCCAAGGCTCTCTTCTTTCCCGATGACCGCATGCTCGGCACGCTCGGCGGCGGTTGTCTTGAAGCCGAAATCCGCCGCCGCGCCCGCCAGGCCCTGATTTCCGGCCAGCCGGAGACTTTCGATTTGACTCTGGACCACGATTTCGGCTGGGACGATGGCTTGATCTGCGGCGGCACGGTCTTTGGTCTCATTTTGCCCCGCGCCGCCGAGGCCGCCGACATCTGGACCGCGCTGGCCCGCCGCGATCAGACCCGCGCCTGGGGTGTGCGCGACGATTTTTCCATCGCCTGGGCCAAGGACGGTGAGGAAGCCGGGTGGCTCTATCGCGAAACCGTGGCGCCGCCGCTGGCGTTGTGGATCGCCGGTTCAGGACACATCGCGCAAGCGGTGGCGCCGCTGGCGCAGTCCCTGGACTTTGACGTCACGGTCTTTGATGACCGGCCGGAACTGGCCAACGCGGAACACTTCCCCCAAGGCGCCCGCTTGCAGGTCGGCAATTGGGGCGAACTCCTGGCCACGGCCCTGCCGGCGCGCCCGACCCTGGGCTTGATCGTCACGCGCGGCCATCAGCACGACGCCGACGTGTTGGCGGAATGGATTCACAAACCCTTTCTTTTTCTGGGCATGATCGGCAGCAAACGCAAGTCGCGCATGATTCGCGAGGGCTTTCTGAAGCGGAACATCGCCACCGCCGGGCAATTCGCGCGCGTGGCCAGTCCGGTCGGTCTTGACATTGGCGCGGAAAGCGTTCAGGAAATTGCCGTGAGCATCCTTGCGCAATACGTGCAAAAGCGGGCGGAACTCTGCGCCCGCGCGTTGAGTCCCGCTTGAAGGCTCTCCATGTTTCATAAGGAGGTTACGATTAAGATTACGATTATGATTAGGAGGGCAAGCCTTATCCTATGACCTATCCCCAGGCGATTGAGTTCCTTTATGGTTTGCGCCTTTTCGGCATGAAATTGGGGTTGGATAACACGCGCCGACTGGCCGCGGCGATGGGCAATCCTCATCACGGCTTGCGTTTCATCCACGTCGCCGGCACCAACGGCAAAGGCTCGACTTGCGCCATGCTGGAAAGCATCTACCGGGCGGCCGGCTGGCGCGTGGGCTTGTTCACTTCCCCGCACCTGGTTTCCTTCGCCGAACGCATCCAGGTGGACCGGCGCCTCATCAGCCGGGAGGAGGTCGCGCGGTTGACGGACGAAATCCGCGCCGCCATCGACACCCTGGGCGCGGAGACGAATCCCACTTTTTTCGAGGCCGTCACAATCATGGCCTTGCTGTATTTCGCGCGGCAGAAATGCGATCTGGTGATTTGGGAAACGGGCCTGGGCGGGCGGCTCGACGCCAGCAATATCGTCACGCCCCTGGCCAGCGTCATTACCAACGTGCAGTTGGACCATCAACAGTGGCTGGGTCAGACCCTGCCCGAAATCGCCCACGAAAAAGCGGGCATCATCAAACCCGGTGTGCCGGCCCTGACCGCCACCGACGATGCCGGCGCGCTCGAAGTCATTGCCGAAACCGCCCGCCAACAACAAGCCCCGTTAACCGTCGTGACCGGACTGGCCAGCCAGTGGAAAATCGGCCTCGCGGGAGAACATCAAAAGAGAAACGCCGCCCTCGCTTTGGCCGTGGTGCGTCTTCTCCAGCCGTTAATACCCGCGCCCGAAACGGCGGTGCGCGAGGGCTTGAAAAACACCCACTGGGATGGCCGCTTGCAAATGGCGCCACAGCCGGGCGGACGCATGATTGTGCTGGATGGAGCCCACAATCCCGCGGGCGCACAGACGCTGGCCGCCGCCTTGCAAACCTGCTTTCACGGCCGCAAACCGGCGCTCATTCTTGGCACCATGGCCGACAAGGATTACGCGGGCATCTGCCGTTTGCTGGCGCCGGCCGCGGCCCGCATTTTCATTTCCCCCATCGCCAGCAACCGCGGCGCCGACCCGCAGTGGCTGGCGGAGTGTTGCCGCAAGGCCAACGCCGGCGCGCAGGTGACCGTATGCACGGGCATCGCCCAGGCCCTGGCGCAAGCCGCCCGGGAGCCGTTGGTGGTGGTCACAGGCTCCATTCATTTTGTGGGTGAGGCGATGCAGGAGCTGGGCCTGGCCGCGTCCAGTTCGGAGCGCGGATTGAACGACTACGGCGCGACCCAGACCGTGCCCGCCATGATAAGATAAATTAACACACACACAAGTCCACCTTATACATGACTTGGAAATTGACTAATGTGCCGGATCACTATTAGACTTTCCCGGTGATATGGATCCAAGGATGAACAGAGTATGCTGAACTTTTTGCGCAATCTGTTTTGGACCTCGCTCGGCCGCAAGTATCTCATGGCTGCGAGCGGGGCCGTCATGTTTTTGTTCGTCGTCGGCCACCTGGTGGGCAACCTGCAGGTCTTCCTCGGGGCGGAGGCTATTAACCGCTACGGCCATTTTCTCCAGTCCAATGTCGAGCTCCTTTGGCCGGTGCGCCTCTCGATGCTGGCCATCATCGCCCTTCATATTTGGTCGGCGACCAGTTTGACCCTGGAGAACCGCGCCGCCCGGCCCCAGGCTTACGAGCAATGGCAACCGAGCGCCGCCACCTACGCCTCGCGCACCATGATGTGGAGCGGCGTCATTGTGGCCGTTTTCATCATCTATCACCTGCTCCACTACACGGTCATGGTCCAGTCGATCAATCTCACGGGCAGGGATTTCCATACCCTGACCGACGACAAAGGCCGGCACGACATTTATAGAATGATGGTGCTCGGCTTCCAGCAGCCCGTGGTCTCCGCTTTTTATGTGGTTGGCGTGGGGTTGCTTTGCCTGCACCTGAGCCACGGCATCAGCGCGATGTTTCAATCCATGGGCTGGAAGAAACGCGGTTACGGTGAGTGCCTGGATCGCGGCGGCAAATGGTTCGCGGCGCTGATCTTCCTGGGCTACAGTTCTATACCCGTGGCTATTTTGCTGAGGTGCATACAATGAAACTCGACGCCAACATCCCGGCCGGGCCGCTCGCGGAGAAATGGGATCGCCGCCAATTCGAAATGAAGTTGGTCAACCCGGCCAACAAACGGAAATTCGATGTCATCGTCGTCGGCACCGGCCTGGCCGGCGCCTCGGCCGCCGCTTCCCTGGCGGAGTTGGGTTATAACGTCAAGGCTTTCTGCTACCAGGACAGTCCGCGCCGCGCCCACAGCATCGCCGCCCAGGGCGGCATCAACGCGGCCAAGAATTACGCCAACGACGGCGACAGCGTCCATCGGCTTTTCTACGACACCATCAAGGGAGGCGACTTCCGCGCCCGCGAGGCCAACGTCTATCGCCTGGCCCAGGTGAGCGTCAATATTATTGACCAATGCGTCGCGCAGGGCGTCCCTTTCGCCCGCGAGTACGGCGGCTTGCTGGCCAATCGTTCCTTCGGCGGCGCGCAGGTTTCGCGCACTTTTTACGCTCGCGGCCAGACCGGCCAGCAATTGCTCCTGGGCGCCTACCAGGCCTTGAGCCGGCAAATCAGCCTGGGCGGCGTGACCATGTTTCCGCGCACCGAAATGCTTGACTTGGTGGTGGTCAACGGCCATGCCAAAGGCATCGTCACCCGGTCGCTCGTCACCGGCGAAATCACCGCCCACGCCGCCGATGCGGTGATTCTGGCGACCGGCGGTTACGGCAACGTTTTTTATCTTTCCACCAACGCCAAGGGTTGCAACGTCACCGCCACCTGGCGCGCCTACAAAAAAGGCGCCGCCTTCGCCAACCCCTGCTACACCCAGATTCATCCCACCTGCATCCCCGTCAGCGGCGATCATCAATCCAAGCTCACGCTCATGTCGGAGTCCTTGCGCAACGATGGCCGCGTCTGGGTGCCCAAGAAAAAAGGCGACACCCGCCAGCCCCGCGACATCCCCGAAGACCAGCGCGACTATTACCTGGAACGCAAATACCCCAGTTTCGGCAACCTTGCCCCGCGTGACATTTCCTCGCGCGCGGCCAAGGAAGTCTGCGATGAAGGCCGCGGCGTCGGCCCGGGCGGCCGCGGCGTCTATCTTGATTTCGCCGACGCCATCCAGCGCATCGGCGAGGCCGCCGTGCGCGAGCGCTACGGAAATCTTTTTGACATGTACGAAAAGATCACCGGGGAAAACGGGTATCAAAGACCCATGCGCATTTATCCGGCGGTGCATTACACCATGGGCGGGCTGTGGGTGGATTATGATTTGATGAGCACGGTGCCCGGCCTGTTCGTCCTGGGCGAGGCGAATTTTTCCGATCACGGCGCCAACCGCCTCGGCGCCAGCGCGCTCATGCAGGGGCTGGCCGACGGTTATTTTGTCATTCCCTACACCCTGGGCCATTATTTCGCCACCGCCAAACAAGCCAAGCCGCGCCTGGAGCAGCCGGAATTCAAGAAGGCCGCCACGGACATGCAGGAGTTGACCCGGAAACTTCTCGCCGTCAACGGCAAGCGCACTGTCAACTCGTTCCACAAGGAACTCGGGGCCATGATGTGGGAAAAATGCGGCATGGCGCGCAACGAAAAAGGACTCAAGGAACTGCTCGCGCAAATCCCCGTCCTGCGCCAGGAATTCTGGAAAAACGTCAAAGTGGCGGGGCAGGACGAGGAGTTGAACCAGAACCTCGAACACGCCGGGCGCGTGGCCGACTTTTTGGAATTCGCCGAACTGCTGGCCTTGGACGCCTTGGAGCGCCGCGAATCCTGCGGCGGCCATTTCCGCAGCGAATTTCAGACCGAGGACGGCGAGGCTAAACGCGACGATGAGAATTTCGCCTATGTCGCCGCCTGGGAATACGCCGGGCAGGGCCGTCCGCCCATCCTCAACAAGGAACCGCTGGTTTATGAAGAAGTTCACATGAGCACCAGGAGTTACAAGTGAGCGAGGCGCGCATGAATCTTACTTTGAAAGTCTGGCGGCAAAAGGACGCCCGCAGCCAGGGCCGCCTGGTCACTTACGAGGCTCACGACGTCCTGGCCGACATGTCCTTTCTGGAAATGCTCGATGTCGTGAACGAGGAATTGATCGCCAAAGGCGAGGATCCGATTGCATTCGATTCCGATTGCCGCGAGGGCATTTGCGGCACTTGTTCCATGATGATCAACGGCCTGGCTCACGGCGGGCCAGCACGGCACCACCGTCTGCCAGCTTCACATGCGCCATTTCCACGACGGCCAGACCATTGTCATCGAGCCGTGGCGCGCCGGCGCCTTCCCCGTCCTCAAGGATTTGATCAGCGACCGCGGCGCCTTTGACCGCATCATTCAGGCGGGCGGCTTCGTCTCCGTCAATACCGGCGGCGCACCCGACGCCAACGCCCTGCCCATTGCCAAGACCGACGCCGACACGGCCATGGACGCCGCCGCCTGCATTGGCTGCGGGGCCTGCGTGGCGGCGTGCAAAAACGCTTCCGCCATGCTTTTCGTGGCCGCCAAAGTGTCGCACCTCGCCGCGTTGCCGCAGGGCAAAATCGAGCGCGAGCGGCGCGTGCTCAACATGGTCAAAGCCATGGACGAAGCGGGTTTTGGCAACTGCACCGTGACCGGTTCCTGCGAAGCCGTTTGTCCCAAGGAAATCAGCCTGGATTTCATCGCGCGCATGAATCGCGAGTACGGCAAGGCCATCCTCAAGAACACCACCTCTCGCGCCGGCAAAGGCGGAGATTAGGCCGGTATGCTGATCTCACGCGCCGCCGTCACACTGGTCGCGCTGGCTTGGAGCAGCCTCGCCTTCTGCGGCGAAATTCACGACGCGGCCAGGGACGGCAACCTCGAAACGGTCAGATTACTTCTCAAACTCCATCCCAAGCTCGTTTTCAGCACGAATAGCGACGCCGAGACGCCTTTGCACCTCGCGGCGGATAAGGGTCACAAGGATGTCGCGGCATTGCTCCTGGCCAGCAAGGCGGAGGTCAACGCCAGGGACAAATACGGCGATACGCCGTTGCACCTGGCGGCGACCGAAGGCCACGAGGACGTGGCGGCATTGCTCCTGGCCAACAAGGCGGAGGCCAATGCCAGGGACACCAACGGCTGGACGCCTTTGTACATGGTGGCGTTTAGCGGCCACAAGGGCATCGCGGCATTGCTCCTGGCCAATCACGCCGAGGTCAATGTCAAAGACGAATACGGCGCGACGCCATTGCACGCGGCGGCGTATGAGGGCGATAGGGATCTGGCGGCGTTGCTGGTGGCCAATAAGGCCGAGGTCAATGCCAGGGACAACGCCGGACGGACGCCTCTGCACCTCGCCGCGGATAAGGGCCACCCGGACGTGGCGGAAGTTCTCCTGGCCAATAAATCCGACGTCGAAATCAGGAACAACAACGGCTGGACGCCTTTGCACTACGCGGCCGCCAGGGGCTACACGACCGTGGCGGAAATGCTCCTGGCCCGCAAAGCGGAGATCAATGCCAAAGACAACAGCGGCCAGACGCCTCTGGACTATGCGCTCTTTGATGGCCACAAAGAGACGGAGGCTTTGCTGCGCCAGCACGGCGCCCACGAGTAAACTGTATCGAAGCAAACCATGAGGACTTCATTTACGCTATTCCTGCTGGCATGGATGGGCATTGTCTGGCCCGTCGCCGCAGCCGATAATCCGCAAGTGATCGATGTGTGGCCGGGCAAAGCGCCGGATGAGATCCCGCGACGTCGGCCCGGAAATTTGGCGGCTTTCACCCAAGCTCGACCGGCAACATGCCGAGGTGACCGAGCACTCGAGAATCATCACCGGCGTGACGAAGCCGACTATGACCATCTACCGGCCGGCCAAGGCCGAGGACACCGGAACCTCGATCCTGATTTGTCCCGGGGGCGGCTATTGGAATCTTTACTGGGAGGTACAGGGAGAGGAAATCGCGCGCTGGCTCAACTCGTTTGGGGTGACCGGCATCATTCTCAAGTATCGGGTCCCGCGCCAGCCCGACGAACCGCAAGCGGAGCCGGCCCGGCGCCCGCTCCAGGATGCCCAGCGAGCCATCAGCCTGGTCCGAAGCCACGCCAGGGAATGGGGCCTCGATCCGCAGCAAATCGGCATCATGGGTTTCTCGGCCGGAGGCCATCTGGCCGTCGCCGCGGCCATCAAATTCGAGAAGCGAACATACCAATCGCTCGACAATATTGACACGAACAGTTGCCGTCCCAACTTCGCCATTTCGCTCTATCCCGGCTATTTCAAAGTCAAGGACAAGAGCGAACTGGCGCCGGGCTTGTCGATCCCGGCCGGAACGCCGCCGGTTTTTTTCGCCCACGGCGGCGCGGACATCGAAAGCTCGCCCGAGAACAGCGTGCTGATGTACATGGCCTTGCGCCAGGCCGGCATCCCGGCGGAATTGCACATTTACGCCTCCACCACCCACCAATTCACTGTCCGCCCCAGCGACAAATCATGCTCCACCTGGACGAACTCGTGCGCCGCCTGGCTGCGTTCCCTGGGATTCCTCAAGCCGCCCGCCAGGCGTTAATCTTGGGCCACGAGGCGGAATGGGACTGGGACAGAGGGCGAATGGGTCAGACCGGAGCTTTGTCCATTTGCATTCATTCGTTTTTCAAATCCTGCTTCGACTTGATCGCATCCGCAAGCCGTTTAATAGACAAGGCAACGTTGCCTTTGACGAGTATTATTTGTCGGAGTGAGGTCAGCGCCCCTTCGGGACGTGGGATCGGCTGATGCGGGTCCCAACGTTGAAACGTTTGGGCTATTCTCGGGCTGTCCCTCCGGGACAAGGGCACTCGTGTTTCCACGCGGAAACAAGAAGCCCGCGAGCAAAGATGCGCACCATATCTCCCTGCATTATGATTGTTTTTGGCCGCACGGCCGGTCAACGTGGCCCCGAAACAAGCCGGAGAATGATTCGGAGCGTGTTTTGAAAATGCTGTTTTTTGGCCCCCCTTCGGCAAATGCCAGGGCATCGGGGCATTAGAGTTCGTCACCAGGCATTGGCGGAACGTTTGGAACTCTTGCCATCGCAACCTTGAATTTCTCGCGGTTGCCGCGCTTTGCGCGCCGCTCAAGCTCGCGGAAATCCTCGAAGGCGCGGGTAAATTCTTCGAGCTTCCGCAACGCGAACACGTTGACTGATTGATGGTCGTGTGACGCCAGTTTTTCCAGTTTCTCGTAAACGTCGTCCGGCATGTTCACTTCAATAGCTTTCATTTGCTTTCACCTATCAGTTTGAGCAGATCCGCAGGCTTTAGGACTTCAATGCCGAATTCCCTCGCCGCGCGGAGGTGCCGTTCGTTAAAAGATACCACAAAGTCACACCCTCCGGCAATTGCCGCTTCCAAAATCGCGTCATCGCCTGGATCGGAGGACACTGGACGCCACGAAAACCAGACCACCTGCCGGTGCGACCGCTGATAGATCAAGTCCAGGATGTCAGTGATCTCCTGCGGCGACAATCCGGGCGCATTGCCCGGTCTCCGAGCCACGTCCTCGTATTCGTACATCAACGCGGAAGTAATGACGCTCTGCCATCGAGGATGGCCAATGGTGAGCAGTAGTCAGTGCGATGCCCCGGTTTGGGAGCGCATCGCCGCCAAAATCACGTTGGTGTCCAGGATGACCCGGTAGCGTTTCACATTCAGTCAAGACAGAGCTTAAAATGGGATTGTTTCTTTCCAGCCTCCCGTCGTCAACCTATCTGTTGCAATCCGCAGGCGTAGGGGGTGTGAGGTCAGATGTCTCTCGTGTTTCCACGCGGAAACAAGAAGCCCGCGAGCAAAGATGCGCACCACAGATCCCTGCATTAGGGCGCCTGCAAACACAAATTCGGGATTGGTCCCTTGGGTACGGCGTTGCGTCGCCGCCCGGAATAAATGGGCCGCGACGCAGCGCGGCCCCACCGGTGAGAGAACAATAATGTTAAAATCAATACCTCATGTCGGCCACTGTCCGGTTGGCTGGGATGAAGGGGATCACGTGCTCGGTGTAGGGGCAGATCACGTCCAGCAAATAGGGCTGGTCGGAATCCAGCATCTCTTGCAATCCCTTGCGCAGGTCTTTCTTATACATGACGCGCTGGGACGGGACGTTGAAGCTGCGGGCCATGGCCACGTAATCGGGATAGATCTGCCGGCGATGGTCCGGGTCCCCCAAGTAGGTGTGGCCGCGGTTGCCGTCGTAGAAATTGTCCTCCCATTGCACGACCATGCCCAGGTGCTGGTTGTTGAGGATGATGACCTTGGCCGCGATCTTCTCGATGTGGGCGGTGGCCAGTTCCTGCACGTTCATGAGAAAGGAGCCGTCGCCGTCGATATCGACCACCTGTTGGCCGGGGAAGGCGATTTTGGCGCCCAAGGCGGCTGGATAGCCAAAGCCCATCGAACCCAAGCCGGCGCTGGTCAGGAATTGGCGCGGGCGGGAGAATTTGTAGTACTGGCCGGCCCACATCTGATGCTGGCCCACGCCGGTGGCGATGATGGCTTCGCCTTTGGTCAATTCATAGAGGGTCTCGATCACCATTTGCGGCAGGATGACTTCGCTCTCGCGGCCTTGCAGATGTTCGCGCATGTGCTCGGAGCGGACGACTTCTTCGTTCTCGGCGTAGCGAAACGGGGCGCGCGCCTTCCATTCCGCGATCTGCTTGTGCCAGCCGCTGAAGGTCTTGCGGATGGGCCGCTGCCGGATCATTTCGTTGAGCCGCTTCAAGGCGTAACGAATGTCGCTCTGGATGGCCAGATGCACCTTGCGGTTTTTGTTATGCTCGGATTGATCAATGTCAATATGAACAATTGTGCCGGTCTTGCAGAATTCATCCACCTTGCCCGTGACCCGGTCGTCAAAGCGCACGCCGAAAGCGAGCAGCAAATCGGCCCCCGGATTGACCAGGACCAGGGGCTGGTCCTGGGTCTTGCGTGATTGAAACTCGCCGCTGACGGCCCAGTTGGCGTAGGCCGCGCCGTGCATGCCCAGCCAGCGCAGGGACAAGGGATTCGTTTCGGGAAAGGCCCCGCAGCCCATGATGGTGGTCGTGACCGGGATTTGCGCGGCCTCAGCGAACTGGCGCAGTTCCTCGGCGGCGTTGCCGGTGATGATGCCCCCGCCGCAATAGAGCACGGGCCGCTCGGCCTTTTCGATCAAACCGATGATTTCGTTCAAGGCCAGGTCGTCGGCCCGTTGATCCGGTTCGTAACCGCGCAAGGAAACGGCCGTCGGCCAGACCGGCTGGGTGCGGGCTTGCTGGAGGTTTTTGGGGAAATCGATGAGCACCGGGCCGGGCCGGCCGGAGCGGGCGATGTAAAAGGCCTCCTGCACCACGCGCGGGATTTCATTGATGTCGGTGATGAGATAACTATGTTTGACAACAGGCAGGGTCATGCCGAAGATGTCCGTCTCCTGGAAAGCCCCTTTGCCGATCATGGCTTGCGACACCTGGCCGGTGATGGCCACCAAAGGCACCGAGTCCATGTAAGCATCGGCGATGGCGGTGACCAGATTGGTGGCGCCGGGGCCGCTGGTGGCCATGCAGACACCGGGGCGTCCGCTGGCGCGCGCGTAGCCGCCGGCGGCAAAGGCGCCGCCCTGTTCGTGGCGGGGCAGAATGGTGCGAATGGTGGAGCGGGTGAGCGACTGGTGGATTTCCATGCTGGCTCCGCCGGGATAGGCGAAAATACACTCGACGCCCTCCCGTTCCAGGGCGCGCACCAGGATGTCGCTGCCCGGCATGGGCTGGCCGATTTCCGCTTTGCGCGCTGCTGTCTTTTTTGCTCGGACTTTTGTATTCATAGTATTGTTGGCCGGCGGACCGGGGCCGAAAAAAACCCACGGCCGCTTGCAGCCGTGGGGTTTTTGTCGAAATGAGCACTAAACGCGACAAGCCTCCACGGCGCGGCAGCCTACGATGACGCCGACGCCGGACGGAACAACTTGCAACGCTTCTTCTAGCATGAACGGAGGTTATGGCACCGGCCTGGCGAGGTCAAGCCCGGAGTGGCGTTAATTTTGCGGCGTGATTCCGCCGATAAAGTTGCCTTTGTTTGCTTGAAGATCGATGGCAAATTTCCGACACTTCGAGGCCATGGCCGATCACTCGAACCAGCGCGATCCCTTTCGCGAAGCCCGCCAGCGGGACGGCGTTCTGCAATGTCCCTTCCAGGGCGAGACGATGCCGATGCTGCTACGCCATGCCGACGTGCGTGAGGCGGCGAAGGATTGGCAGACTTACAGCTCTGATGCGCCGTTTCGGGTGCCGATCCCGTCAGAGGAGGAGGTCCGGACGATGCGTCAGTTGCCCATCGAGACGAACCCACCCGAACACACCGAGTATCGGGCCATTGTCGAACCGTTTTTCCAGCGCGCCAGGCAACCCGAGGTGATCGGGAAAGTGGAGGCGTTGATTGGGGCCATGGTCTCCCAGGCGCTGGGCCGGGAGTCTATCGAAATCGTCCAGGAGTTTGCGCTGCCAGTGCAATCGCGCGCGCTGACCTACCTGCTCAATGTGCCGGAATCCGAGGCGGAAACGTGGATCGGGTGGGGCATTCATGTCTTCAAGGTCAGCGGGGGCGAGTTCAAGAAGGGCCTCGTGCTGGAAGACTATCTGCGCGCGCAGTTCGATCGCGCGGAGGCGAACCTTGGCGAGGATCTGTTCAGCGCGCTGGCGACGGCCACGTATCGCGGACGGCGGCTGACGCGCGAGGAAATGATGGGCTTTGGCAACCTCGTCTTTGCGGGAGGACGCGACACGATCATCCACAGCATTTCCTCCATCATCGCCTATCTGGGGCAAAACCCCGGCGCCTTGGATTATCTGCGTCAGGACCCCAGGCGGATCGTCCTTGCAGGCGAGGAGTTTTTCCGCGTCTTCATGCCGCTGACCCACATCGGGCGGGTGTGCCCGGTGGACACCTCCGTCCAAGGCGTGCCGGTGAAAGCCGGCGGGCGCGTGTCGCTGGCGTGGTCCTCGGCGAATTTCGATGAAACGGTATTCGACGAGCCGGAGGACATCCGCCTCGACCGCAAACCGAATCCGCACCTGTCCTTCGGCTTCGGTCCCCACCTGTGCCTTGGGGCGGCGCACGCGCGCCTAATCGTGCGCAGCCTGTTGGAAGCTTTGACCGGGCGCGTCGAGCGCATCACCGTGTTGGAGGCGAAGCAGCACCTCGAGCACGAGTCGCGCTACGAGCGCGCGAATGGCTATGATTCGTTGACAGTTGCGTTCAAGGCACGCTGAGGCTCGTTGCGCCCGATGCGGTTGAACCCGGTGCGCATTTCACATTTTCAGGTGCTGTTCCCGTTCTTAATCTTAATCTTAATCCTAATCCTAATCGGTTACGGAAGAGATTAGGATTAGGATTAAGATTAGGAGGGAAACCCAAAAATGTGGAATGCACGTTCTGCCGCCGATAAAGCTGGCGCCGGCTCCGGCCTGATGGCAGGTTGCGCCTAGCTATGTTGAAGTTCTCTTCCGTCTCGTGCGGACTTGTTTTGGGACTCCTGGCATGGGCCGCCGGGGCCGGTCCCGTTCGCGCCGAGGATAAGCCGGCCGCTTTCGGGTTCACAGGACCGGAAGTTTTTCCCATCGACCCCCAAATCATCCTCCTCCATGCCGCCGATCTCAACGGGGATGGTTTGACGGACCTGGTCGTAGTCAACAACGCCCGTTCCAAGATCAATTTGCTCTATAACCGCACCGGCAAGACCAATTCCATCCTGCCCCGTCCGGGAGAAAAAGGGGAAATCAACGATTTGCCGCCCGGGGCGCGTTTTCATATCGAATCCATCGCCTCGGAAAAGAGGATTTCGTCGCTGGTGGTGGCGGACCTGAATGGCGACGGCAAGCCCGATTTGGCCTATTACGGCGAGCCAAAGGAACTGGTCGTCCAATACAACCTAGGCTCCAACGGCTGGAGCGTGCCGAAACGCTGGCCCATTACCGACGGACAATTGTGGGTCAATGCCCTGGCCACCGGGGACCTTAATGGTGACAAATTGACGGATTTGGTGTTGCTGGGCGAAAACAATATTTATTGGCTGGCGCAGACCCCCGACCACACGCTGGCCGAACCGAAGAAAATCCCCTTCTCGGGCGACGTCAAAGCGGTGCAGGTTCTGGACATCAATGGGGACGGGCGCGACGACCTGTTGCTGGTCAATTGGGACAGCCCCAGTCCGTTTCGTTTCCGATTGCAGAACGCCGATGGGGAATTGGGGCCGGAAATTTATTTCACCCTGCCCCCTATTCGCGCCTACATGGCCGACGACCTGGATGGCGACCACAAGACGGAAGTCGTCACCATCGCGCAAAATTCCGGGCGCGCGGCGGTGTCGCGCTTTGCGCAGAAGCCGGCCGAACCGCTCTCGGGCGATTTTAAACAAGGCCAGTTCCAGGTTTTGCCCCTCAACCGGACCACGCTCGGCCATCGCGGCATCCTTTGGGCCGACGTCAACGGCGACGGCCTGACGGACTTGCTGGTGGCCGAACCGGACAGCGGGCAGTTGAGCCTGTATTTGCAAAAACCCGACGGCACGCTGGGGGCTGCCAAGACGTTCCCCACTTTTGCCGGCGTGAGCGAATTGGCGGTCAGCGATTGGGACGGGAGCGGCCGGCCGAAAATATTTCTCCTCAGCAGCGATGAGCACCAAGTGGGGGTGACGCAACTCGATGAGCACGGACGCATCGCCTTTCCGACCATTATTCCCCTGGACGGCAAGCCCTTGACCATGGCCGTCGGTCCCTTGCAACCCGGGGCCAAGCCGAGCCTGGCCGTGATCGTCGAGCAGGACACCAACCGCGTGCTGGTGACACGCCAGGCGGATGGAAAATCGCACACCCAGAAACTAAGCGACGATTTCAAGTCGATGCCTTCCTCCATGACCATGCACGACGCCAACCAGGATGGGCTGGCCGATTTGATCGTGCTGATTCCATACGAAAAAATCAAAGTCCTGGTCCAGAAAACGGACCGGCTTAACTTTGAGGAGGCCGACGTGTTGCCGCCCGGCGGCAGCACCGAGGCGCCGTGGCTGAGTATTTCAGACGTCGATGGCGACGGCAAGGCGGAGTTGCTGCTGGCGCAAAAGAATTTTGTGCGGGCGGTGGTGTTGCAGAAGGAAAGCGACCGCTCCACCAACGGCAAGCCGGCCTGGAATTTTCACGTCAAGGAACAAATCAACGGCGCCTCCAGCGATTCGCGCATCGTGGCCGCGGCCCCGTTGCGCAACGGGACCAATGCCATCGCCTCTATATTTTTGCTTGACGCAGAACGGAAGCAACTCACCTTGAGCGAGCGGGACAAAGCCGGGGTCTGGCAGGTGGTGCGCAACCTGCCCCTGCCGGTCAGCGATTTCACCGCGTTGCGCGCGGTGGGACTAGGCTCCAGCAACGCCAACAGCGTGGCGCTGATGGGCGTCAACGCCGTCGGCACCCTGGCCACCAGCGGCCGGGTGTGGGAAATGGAGGAATTGGACAGTTACGAAACGCCGATCAAAGACGGGCACCTGACCGACGTCATCGCCGGAGATTTGAACAACGACGGGCGCAAGGACCTGGTCTTTTTGGAAACGGCCAGGAACTATCTGGACCTGGTCACGTATGAGAAGCCGCACAAACTGGTTCCGGCCAACCGCTGGCAGGTATTTGAGGAGCGCACCTTCCGTTCCCGCCGCAACGACTCCAACGAGCCGCGCGAGGCCGTGGTGGCCGACGTGACCGGCGACGGCAAAGCCGATCTCATCGTGCTGGTGCATGACCGCATTTTGGTTTACCCGCAGGAGTGATGCTGTTGCCCCGTAGTTAAATTGTTAGCATACTCTTAATGATGAAGCTGCGTGACACTCAAGAGTTTCTGTCGCTCTACTATGAGCCGAACGCCGTGGAAGTTGCCACAGGCGAGACGGACTCGTTTGCTTTGGCCGAGTCGTGGCAGCGGGAGGCGAAGCAACTCGGGCAGGTGGCCACGCCTGAGCCAATTGCGGCGCTGATGGCAAAATGGGTGATGTCGGCGAAGCCGCGCGCAGTGCTCGATCCGGGCGCTGGCTTGGGCGGGTTGTTGACCGCGTGCCGCCAAATCGACGGGCAGGTCCGGTTGGTTGGTGTGGAACGGGACGTCGAGACTCTGAAACGGGCGAAAGCGACCGCGCCGCGCGGTGCGAAACTGATCTTGGCGGATTATCTCAAGTCCGACACCGGCCTGTTCGACGGGATTATTTCCAACCCGCCTTATGTAAAGGCGCACCGGCTCGATTATTCCGAGGAGGAATGGTGCTATTTCGAGGAGCGTCTTGGCACACCTTTGGATCGGCTCACGAATCTCTACGCGCTGTTCTTGCTCAAGATTTGGGAAGACCTGGCGCCGGGCGGACGCGCCGCCGTTATTCTGCCGGCGGAATTTCTTAACGCAAACTTTGGCCATGAAATTAAGGGCCGTCTGGTGCATGCGATTCGACCGGCGGCGCTCGTGGTCTTCGCGCCGTCAGTAAACCTTTTCGCGAACGCACTCACGACCAGCGCCATCGTTTTTCTGGACAAAGGCCGGCCAGCGCAATCCTCGGCATGGGCGAAGCGCGTTGATTCAATCGAAGAAGCGGCGAAATTTGTCTGCAAGCTCTGCGCCGGGACGATCGGCCGCGCCAGCAACGGTTGCCTGGATCTGATGAAACTCAATCCCCGCGACAAATGGCTCAACCTGCTGCTCAACGGAAAGCCGCAGACCGATGAGTCATCGTTCCCTGACAGAGTCGGAGATTACTTCGGTTGCAGTCGTGGGATTGCAACGGGGGCAAATGATTTCTTTTGTTTGAGTCGCGTAGAATTGCTCATGCACCGTCTGACGGCATCGCACGTCGAGCCTTGCGTCACGAAGGCCATGGATGCTGATGGACTGGTATTCACACGCGAGAATCTTGACGCGCTGGTCGCCAGCGGCCGCCGCTGTTTTCTGTTGAACCCCTCACGCAGCGGCCAGGACCTGATGCGCTATTTGAAACTTGGTGCGGAACGGGGCATTCCTCAGCGCCATCTGCCAAGCCACCGTCCGGTTTGGTATATGCCGGAGAACCGCGCCGTGGCGGACATCTGGGCAGCCGTGTTTTCGCGCGAGTCGGTGAAGTTCATTCTGAACACCTCGGGCGCAAGAAATCTGACCTGCTTCCACGGCCTCTACGCCAAACCGGGCTGCGCAAACCTGCCGCCGCTGATGACTTTGTTCCTGAACAGTTCCGACGGACGACGGGCGTTCTCCCAGGTGAACCGGTTTTATGGCGACGGGTTGAACAAGCTTGAACCAAGAGACGTGGAAGACATGCCATGTCCTGCGATGCCGAAATTAAGACGAGCCGAGGCCGATGAACTTCGGTGCAAGCTGGCTGATTTGGAAAAGCTGCCGCGGGGCGAGCGAACGGCGGGCATTGACGAATTTGCCGCGCGTTATTTTGCCCGCTAACCCTCAGCCAGGAGGACCTTTTTCGTCGCCGCGGCGTCGAGTTCAAAGCCGCCACCTTGCGGGACGACATACGCATCGTGCCGCCCCAGCTCCGTGACACGGTGTTCCGCGGCAAACGTCGGGGCGGCGGTGGCGACTCCTATCTGTGAGCCGCTCGTAATAGGAATCATGATGGTCGCTTTCTCCTGACTCTTCTCCGGCGTCTCAATGGTAAAACCGCTGCCTCTCCCTATAGTCGCGAAGATTTCGAGAAAGTTGATTGCAAACACCGAATCAAAAAATACCTGGCAGTAGCTTTGTGGCACGCGATGTTGCTCCAACCAGCGATAGACAACCACAAGGTCTTCGACTTTCACCGTGAAGCTTGGCGTTTCTCTGCCGGTCTTTTTGCGGGAGTCGCGCTGACGCTTGCGCACGGCGATGTATGTCAAAGCATCGAATTTGCTGGAGCGAACCTCCACGCACGCGACAGCATTCCTAACGAGTGACTTGGTATCCGCGTGGCTGCGCTCGGATACGTCGGCATCAACGGCAGTGTCGGCAAGGAAAAGGAGCAAGTCAGGCCGCTTTCCGAATCGCCGCGTTTCTTCAAGCCCGGCCAGGTAGCGTGTCTTGAATTCGGAATGCCCCGCCGCAATGCGGTCAGTGCTGCCATATTGCACGACTTTCCACTCGTGTAGCGCACGGACGAGGGCTGCTGACAACATCCGTTCAGCCCAATCGCCCATGGCTCGATTCGCGAGGAATTCGGAACGGGCGTCCGTCGGCACAGTCGGTTTCCGAGGAGGTGGCTGACCTTCACCGCCGAAAGTCAAACGTCGCTCATCAATGCCCTTTGAACGAAGGCTCTCCACAACGCCCTCTAACGTTGACGTGAGTTTTGAGAAGTATGCGTCTCCCAGGCTCATCGCTTCTGCTCCTCGAAGGTAAACAGTTCTTTGACCTCAACTCTGAGCGCTTGAGAAAACTTTCCCAACCCGGCGACTGATGGCGCGTTCACACCGCGTTCCACGAGGCTAATGAACTCAACCGAGCAGCCGACAGCCTCGGCAAGTTGCTCTTGTGTAAGCTTCTTTGCGCGGCGCAGATCGCCAATGCGTTTGCCAAGTTTTCGTTGAAGCAAGTGGTTTAACTACCACTTCGCTTGGGTCTTAACCACGTAGTTAAACTACTAGTTGCCTTCAATTCCCTTCGCGGTTGTACAGACGCGCGGTTTTCAGCATAATATTCACCACGTCAGGCCGGCATCTTTCGCGATGCGGAGTGCCAGGCCAGGTTTGATGGACTGGCTTCCGTGAACGGGAACGGCGATTATTTTACGTTCCCCAGACTTGCCGAAAATATGGTGGCTGCCCTTGACGCGGCGAAGCGTCCATCCCGCCTCGTTTAGCCGCCGGCAGAGTTCCTTGCCGGAATCGGCCTCATAGGGCGAGGTCCGCGACTTCCACTTCAGGCTCTGGCGACCGCCCTTCCTCAGCCAGCACTTCGAGACAGCCTGTGGCGGCTTCGCGCAAGTTGGCGAGCAATTCCTCCACGGTTTCACCCTGAGAGTAACAACCTGGCAGGGCGGGGACTTCTCCCCAATAGCCGCCCGCCGTCTCTGGATGGATGACTGCTTTGAAAGTCATGAAACTAATCTAGCCAGGCCCAGCCGCGGCATCAAACGAAATCGTTCTGCGGCGATCGATTTCTAAAATCCTTCGCGGTTGTACAGGCGCGCCGTTTCCAGCATGATTTGTTCGAGCTGATGGTAGTAGTCGTCTTCCTTTATCCCGGATTTCTTTAATCGCAGGGCGCTGAGTTGCTGCTCCAGTTCATCGCGGCGGGCGCGGGCGGCGGGAGATAACGCCAGCTCGCTGGGGGCGCGCGCAAGGATCATTTGATGGGCGCGGATGCCGTCGGCGGATTTGCCCTTCTCCGGCGTCTTGACGGCGCGCACGCCTTGGAACCATTCGGGCGGTGTGCCCAGAGCGTCGCCGTTGTCGTCGAGCAAGGCGTGCTCGGTCATCAGGCGGCCTTGATCGCGGTAGAATTGATTGACTTGACGCGAGGCCAGCAGGAAGGCTTCCAGCAACGAAACCTGGCCGTCGTGGTCGAGGTCCGCGGCGGGATCGGCGAGGGCGCGGGCCAGGTAGCCGCCGAAACGGGCGAAGTTGTCTTCGTAGCCGCTGCGGGTGGCGGTGATGATGACACGGCCGGGAGCGGAAAGAGCCGGCAGGAACGGGCCGCTGGCGGAGGCGCATTGGATGATGACCAGCGGGCGCCGGCATGGTTTTAAAACCGCGGCCAATTCTTCCGCCGAGAAATCCGGCCCGCGTAAATTGAACTTGGCCCCGTGGCCGTCAAACGTTCCGTGGCCGATGAACACCAGCCACAGTTCGCCGGCCGGCCGGGATGCTTCCTCCGCCAGAACGCTCCACAAACGCGTCCGGTCATCCGGCGAAGTTGCTTCGCCCTGGCCGATGACGCGCAGGCGCAAGGCGCCCTTGGCGGCGGCCTGTTTCCACAAGCCGGCCCAGGCGGAAAATTGTTCGGCATACTCGGGTTTGCCCGGCGCGCCGATTGTCAATACCAGCGTGCGTTCCTCGTTGGTTTGCGCGCCCAACCCCAGGGCGCACAGCCACAGGCCGAGCATGGCTGCGAAAGCGCGCTTCACGGCAACCCTTTCCAGCGCCGGATGCCCCATTCGGCGACAAAGCAGCCAATCGCGAACAGGAAGACGGCCGGTTGCTGCCATAATGGTTTGTTCCACGGTTCCATGATCGGCGCCTGGCGTTGCGGAAGGCGGCGGACGAAGTCGCGCAGACCGTCCGGTGTCAAGACTTCGCCGCCGGTGCGCCGGGCCAGTTCTTCCAGGTAGGGGCGATTGGGTTTGAGGGCACGAAATTCGGCCGCCGCCGGGTCCGAGGCCCAGCCTGCCGTCGCCCGGCCAATGATCTTGCCGTCGGGCTGCGCGGCCACGGCTTCGACAGTGCAGGCCCCCGGCTCGGTCGCGATGTAGTCCGCCTGGTAAGCGCCCGGTTGGCTTGCGGAAGCATCAGCCGCCAACACCAGGTCATGGGCCGAGCCGGGCTGGATAGTCAATTGCACGGTCGCGTTGTCCAGCGGTTTGTATTCCTCGTCCCGAACCTTGACCACCAGCCGAACGCGGGCCGGGTCGCCGTCGGCGGCAGTTTGGGCGGTGACGACGACGCGCGCGGGCACGTCGGAGACCAGCCAGCGGATGAGTTGGCGCCAGGACTTGGCCAGATCTTTTTGCGCGGCTTCATCCGTCATGCCCCAACGCCACAAATCCCCGATCATCAACGCCGCGCTGCGCCCCAATCCGAAACGCTGCGCCGCCAGGGCGGGAAAGCTGTTGTGGTCCGTGTCCGAAACCGTGGCCAGCACGCTGGCGCCAGGCTTGACACCGGGCACGGCGTTGAAAACGTTCAGGGCCGGCATGGAATCCAGGCGGCTGCTCTCGTCTGCTTCGGTGGCGCGCAGGCGGGTCCACGGTTGCAGCCAGCCTTCGCGCGTGAGGTTGAGTTTCCATCCGGAGGGCAGTTTGGCGGCGGCGGGCCGATCCAGATAAACAGGCAGCAGCGACGCGATGACCGTCCCCGCGTAGTTGCCTTGGCGGAACGATTCCGCTCCGCCAAGCATCAAAAAGCCGCCGCCGCGCTCGGCCACAAATCGCTGCAACAGAACCATTTGATCGTGCGTGAAAAAATCCGCCTCCGCGTCCCCGACGATGACGGCCTGATAGCGAAAAAGTTCGGCGGCGGTTTTGGGAAAGCCGCCACGCAACTCGAATTCGTCCTTGGTATTGAGCCGGATGATCACCGGTTGGTCGTAGCGGGCCGTCTCGTCGTCGGTCTTGCCGAAGCCGCGAAACAAGGGATTGCTGGATTCGCCCTCGCGCCCTTTGAAATCGAACTTGGGTTCGCGTTTGGCCACTCGCAGGATGGAGACCATCTGCACCTGCGGATCTTCCCCCAGGGCGCGGTTGAGGAATTTGAATTCCCAATTGGGCCGGCCGCCGACGTAAAGAACGCGTAACGATTCCCGTCCGCGATCCACCGCCACTATCTGGCGGTTGTTGGCCAGTGTCGCCTCGCGCGTTTGGGCGGCGGGCGCGCCCCATTCCTCCCGCGCCCGCGTTTCCACCTGGTAAAAATGCAAGCCCGGTTTGTCGGGCAAAAATTGAAAGCGGAAGTTCAGGCCGCTCTCCTCGCCGCGCGCCGGTTTGGATTCCTGCGCCACGACGTTGGACGCGCCCGCCGTGACTTCGAGCAAGCGCGCGCTCACGTCCGAACCGGCGAACCCGCGCGCGGTGACGCCGGCTTGCACCGTGACGGGCGCGTCTTCAAACGCCGTTTGGCTGACAGTGACTTTGTCCAGCGCGATGTCGCGCGGACCCGCTTCGCTGCCGATGATCACGGGATAAACCGGCGGACAATCATGGAGCGCGGCCAGGTCTCCAGCGGAGTCGGTCGCGTTGCCGTCGGTGAACAAGAGCACGCCCGCCACGGGCTGGTTGCGCCAGCGTTCGACGGCGGCGCGCAGGGCGTGTTCGAGCGCCGTGGCGTAACCGTTGAACTCCAGCCCCGCGAAATCCGGGACATCCTGTAAATGGGAATCGAAGGTATATCGGCGGACCTGGAAAACCGCCTCGAGCGCGGCCTGCCAGCCGCCGGTGTCGTTGGTCAATTGGCGGCGCAGCATAAAGCCGCGGGATTCCGTCTGGCCGGTGTCCTTGACCCGCAGGCTTTGGCTGGCATCGACCATCAGGGCAAAAACATTGGCCCCTGGCCGGGCGCGCCAACCGACTCGCAAAGGCTCCAACAGGCAGAGCGCCAGCGTGAACACGCCAGCCAGTTTGAGCAATGCGCAACCGAGGCGAATGCGGCGCTCAACGGCGCTGCGATGGCCGGCCCAAACCAAGGCGACAGCCAGGCAAATGAGCAGCGCCAGCGCGGGCGCCGTCCAATCGCGGGCGGCAAGGACAATCACTGGCCTCCTCCCAATTTCTCGGTAATATTTGCGCACCAGTTCGGAATAATTATCCGGCACCGGATCGTGATCCAGCGGCACCAGGCTGCGCGCATTTTCCAACCGGGCGAGGTCTTCCTGGAGCTGGCGGCGGACCTCGGCCATCGGATCCAGAACCTGGACGCGCACGGCGGCGGCGGGCGGCTTGCTGCCGTGCAACCTGTATTCGGCGCGAAGGGCGGCGGCGTGTTCGCGCACCGTGGCCAGCCGATTGCGCAGTTCGAGGGAATCGACCACTTGTTCGACGTCGCGCATGCGGTCGGCCCAGTTGGCGAAACCATCTCCCAGAATGGGGCCAATGCCCCCGCCCGCGCCCCCGCCTTGTTGCACCAGTTCGCGCAATCTGTCTCCGCTGCCGCCGCCGTTTACTGGAGTGCCCGCAGACGGGGTGGAATTGGTCGTGGCGTTCCCAAGACCGCGTTCCACCTGTTGGGCGAGATCGTTCAATTCATTTTGGGCAAAACGCAAGGTCTGCGATTGGCTGCCCAGAACGCTTTCGGCGGCGTGTTCGACTCTTTGGCGCAATTCATTGATGTTCGTGCGCGCGGAATGCTCGACCTCGGAAGCTTTGGCCAGAAAACCGTGGTCCAACAGTTCGCCGCCCGCCTGCAGGAGGCTCTCGGTGTGCATTTGGCCGGCGCGGCGCAAGGTGTCGTAAAGCTGTTCGGAAAGCAGCGGCTCGGTAGTCTCGGCCTTCTCAGTCACCTCCTGCATCCCGGCCAGAAGATTGGTCAGGGCGCTTTGCTGCCGGGCCATTTGCTGAACCAATGGTTGACGATCCGCCGAGTTGTCAAGCTTTTTGTGCTCCGCGTTGTCCATCGCTTCCAGGCCGCGCCCGATTTCATCCTCCTGCCGGGCGAGGTCGCGCGCCTGGTTTTGCAACTGGCGCATCTGGCTGGAAAACTGGCTGGAGGTCTGGCCGCGAAGATTCTCCCGCACGTTTTGCATGCTTTGCTGGGCGCGCGCGCCGGCGGCCAGGGCTTGCGAAACCGATTGATGGCCCAACTCCTGGGCCGCGCGCTGCGTTTCGGCGCGGGTCTGGTCCAAATCGCGCGCGGTTTGGGAGAGCGAACTGGAGTTGGGCGCTTGCTCGAGCTTCTGCCGCAAGTCATCAACATCGTTGAGCATCTGGCGCTCTTCATCGGCCAGGTGTTTGAGTTCGCGCCGGATCTCCTCCTGCTCTTTTTCCGTGCGCGCCTGCTGGAGGGCCGTTTGCAATTCGCGCAGGCGGTCGTTCAAATCCTGTTGCCGTTGCGCCAGTTGTTTCAAGCGGTCAGCCGCCTCCAATTGTTCGCGTTGCTGGCCGGTTGGGGCGGCGGCGACCTGGCGTTCCGTTTCGTAACGGTTCTCTTCGCTTGTCATCTCAAGCTGTTCCATCTGGCGCTGGCCGGGTTGCCCCGCGCCGCCTGCGCTGCCGCGCCGGGAACGGCTGACGCGATACTCGTGCGGAACCAGTTTCAGCAGGGCTTGGTAAGCGGCTTGCTCCGCCGTCACGGCCGCCGGAAGATCTGCCGGATGGTTTCTCGCCGTTTGCAGTGCCTTTTCCGCCTGTTGCATATCCTTGATAGCCATTTGCAAGGAGGAGCGCGTGGCCGGATTCCCGGCCTCTTCCAACATTTGCTTCGCCTGCTCCAGGGCCTGCCGCTGCGACTGTCCCACCGTGGCGATGTCCGTGGCGTAATCCGCCGCCCGCGCGCAGAGCAGCGCGGCCAGCAGGCAAAGGATGCATTGAGTTTTCATGGGGTCCTTCTCTGTTGCAGTTTCCAGGTGGCGACGACGATTTCCTTTTGCAACTCTGCCAGGCGGACGCCGGGGTTTTCCTGGCCTTGCTGGCCCTGGCTGTCGTTCTCGCTCATGCCGGATTGTTCGGGACGGAAAATTTCCTCAAAGGGCCGAATCTCGGCGAAAAAGATGTCGCTGAACGTGCGGCGCGGCTGGCCGTCCGGTCCGCGATCATCGGCCCAGACAAAATAGCCGATGACCTGGTCCTCCTCGACCCCTAGATTTTCCAGGGCGATCAAATAATTGAAGGCGCGCTTCTGTTTGCCCGGCGACGGCCCGCCCAACTCGATGAAGCGCGGGTCCTGCCCCGCGATGCCATAGCCGACGCCGTATTTGGCCAAACCGAAATCAGCCGTTGCCTCCGCTCGCAATTCTATTTCCTCGAGTCGCGAGGCGCGCTGGTCGCCGCGCGGAAAGACCAGTTTCACCTCCGGCGGGCGATTGGTCAGCACTTGCAGGACAAAGTCGGCGGGGAATTTGTTGGACCGGCCCTCGGCGTCTTCCAGCGCAAGAGCGAAGCGGGCGCCGTGGGTCAAAGGATACGCCTCCAGCACGGCCACGGCATTTCCGCGCAGGGCCAGGGACAGCGACTTATCGCCGCCGACAAAGCGCGCCCGTTTCACCGGCTTGTTCAACTGCAGAGTGTAGGTCAGGCGCGTGCCTTCCACCGCGCTGATGCGCCGGGTGTCGGGAATAATTTTGTTGGTCAGGCCCGTGTAGCCGGGAAAGACCAGAAGCGCGTCGGCCCGCAACAACGACGGATAATCGAACACCCTGATTTTGAAATCGGGCGATCTGCCGCCGGAGTATTCCACGTGGTAACGACCGTCCTCCGCGACTTCGCTCAAACTGGCGCCGAAAACGGGGTCGGCCAGATGCCTTTCCAACGCCAGGCGCTGAGTCTTGCCGGAGCCGCCAACCAGCACCAACGCCGCTTCCGCCGGCGGTTCGCCTCCGAACCGGGCGGAAATAACCAGGCTGGAGCCGCGTTCCACCTCGGTGTCCCCGGGCGTGACCGTGACCCCTCTGGCCAGCAATGAACCGAACACTGGATGCGCGCGGCTGGAGCCGTAAGCCAGCGCGAGCAGAGCGGCCACCGCCACGGCCAACGCAACCAGGCCGCCGGTTCTGGCGGTGGAAAGTTTCTCTTCGAGACGACGCTTCCACGACTGGCGTTGCGGGTGGGTCAGAACTTCATCCACCACGCGCAATTGCAGAAAACCGAACCCGCTGGCAGCCGGCTCTTGTTGCGCCGCCGCCGCAAGGAGGTGGCGCACTTCAGGATGCAGGCGTTCGATGGCCGTGACCAGCGCGGCAAAATCAGCCTTGCGCCGGCGATGCCGACGCCAGACAACGCCGGTGGCGATGATGCAGCCCAGCAGCGGGACGATCCAGAAGACCGGCGAAGTCCAGCCGAAGAAGCTTTGCAGCGTCAAGAACAGAATTGCCGCAAGCCCCGCGGCCAGCCAGCAGCGGGTCAGTTCGCGCCAGAGCCGCGCGCGGCGGAGTGTCATCTCTGATGCGGCCAATTCGTTTCTGAGACGCGGTTCCATCATAACGTTGCTGCTGCCGTGGTGACGCGGCGCCCCAGCCAGCCGCTGAGAAGAATCTCCCCACCCGTGACCGCCAAGGCCGCCACGATCAACCAGCGCCAGAGTTTTTGGCGTTGCTCCAATTCCGTGTCATGCAAACGGCGCTGCTGAATTCGCGCCACGGCGGCGGCTGGCCCGGTGTCCCCACCCAGCGGCACGCCAAGGCGGGCCATTTCATCGGGGGACATCGGCGCGGTGCGGCTTTCTTCCAACGGGAGATTCACGGCAAAAAGGCGCTCCTGGCCGTTCCAATCCGCCGCGTAAATTCCCGGCGTATCCGTGTCCGTGAAGGCCGCGCCCGGCGCGAGCGTCGTGACTTTGCCGTTCGGGCTTTTCCATTGCACGGGACCGCCGGAGAAAGGGGGCGCGGGAATGGCGTCGCCAGTGTGGAATTGAAAACGCACGGGGGCGCTGCCGCCGCTCCAGTCAAGCATCGTTTGGAGCAGCGGCGGGAACTTGCTGGAGACGGCCATCTGGCTCTCCGTCGGATTCCAGCCCGAGGCGAGCACGAGCAGATGGCCTTGGCCCACGGCCACTTGCGCCAGGGCGGGAGAACCGTCGTCGAACTTGGCCAGCACCCGCGCCTGCACCGCGGCAGGAATGTCCCAGCGCCGGTGTTTCCAGAAATGGATGTGGCTGAAATCGCTGTAGCGCGGGTCGTCAAAAGGTTTGAAGATGGGATGTTGAAAATCAATCGACCCGAGCAACGCGTAGTCTCCGTCAGCCTCCGTCACTTGCGCGTCTGGCAGGCCAAGCAATGCCGCGAGTGTCGGAGCCGCGTTGGTTTCGGCGAGGACCAGCAGCGCGGATTTGCCGCCTTCCAGCCAACGGCGAAGCGGTGGGATTTGTTCCGGCGCAAGGTTGCCGGCCAGGATGGCGAAGGAGACCGGCTCGCTCAATTGGGAGGCAAAGTCCACCTGCCATCGAGGCGTGGGAGGAAAGGCGCGCTGCAAATAGTAGAACATGCCCGACGAGTCGTCCGCCAAACCCAGGCCGGCGCAGTATAGGGTCACGTGCTGGATTTCCGGCGCGGCGTAGTAGGAGAGGTTGTCGTAATCCAGGTCGCCGCCCGATAATTCCAGCGCGCCGGACTTCATCCCCGCCGGCGGCTTGGGCGCGGTGAAGGCGCGGGTTTGGCCGGGCGTCAAATAAACTTCCATTCTTTCGCTCGCGCCGCGCCAGCCGAGGCGGAATTTTTCCTTGCGGGAGTCGCTGGCATTGGCCACGCGGACATGTATGGCGTTCTCCACCCCGGCCGGAAGATCGAGAATTTCCAGCCCGGCGTTGGATTGCGCCTTGGCCGGCACACGCTGCACCACGACGCGCGTGCCCGCGGGCCATTGGTATCCCTGCAAACCCTCCAGTTTCGCGCCTTCCTGTAGATCCGTGATGAGGACAATTTCCCGGCGGTCGGCTGAGTTTTCCCGGAATTGCTCGGCCGCTCCCGTCAGCGCCAGACCCAGTTGCGTTCCCATCCATCCCGGCGCGACTGCGGCCAGGCGTTGCCGTGCCAGGAGCGCGCGCTGGTTTTCGGGCCACGCGGACCAATCGGCGAAGCTGACCAATGTGCGTGGTTGCCGGTCGAAGACGAGCACCGCGATTTGATCGGATGAAGTCGCTTTGTCCAAGTATTGGTCCGCCGCCGCCCGCGCTTTTTCCCAAAGTCCTTCGCGGCGCATGCTGGCGCTGGTATCGAGCAGGAGGATGAGACGGCGTTGCTGCGCGGCGGCTGCCGGGGGCGAAATATCGCGCGCGAAAAACGGCCGCGCAAACCCCGCCGCCAGCAACAACAAACACAGGCAGCGCAACAGCAGCAGCCAGATATGTTCCAGCTTGCGCCGGCGCACGGCTCGCGGCGGAGTCGGACTCAGGAACATGAGCGAACTGAAGGTCGTCCGCTCCCGCGCCGCGCGGCGGATGAGATGAAAGAGAATCGGTCCGGCCACCGCCAGCGCGCCCAACAAAAACCATGGAGTCAAAAGGCTCATGCGGGGGCCCGTTGCTGGCGGCGGCGAATCAGTTTGCCCCGGCGGGCGCGGCTGCGGAGAAAATCCAGCAAGGCCAGGTCCAGCGGCCGGTCGGTCAGGACGCGATGAAAAGCCACGCCCAATTTGCGGCAGATCACTTCCACGCCTTCCCCGTGTTCCCGCAAGCGGCGTTGGTAGGAAGCGCGGGCTGCCACCGGGTCAATATAAACATCCTGTTGACTCTCGACATCCTGGAAGAGCATGGCGTTCTGAAAATTGAAGGCCAGTTCATTGGGGTCCAGCACCTGGAAAACGATCAACTCGTGTCCGGCCACGGTCAGGCGGGCCAGTTGGCGCTCCAATTGGTCCACCGGCGCGAGCAAATCGGAGATGAGCACGATCAATCCACGTTTGCGCGCCAGTTCCGCCACGCGGCGCAAAGGCTCCACCAGACTGGTGGCGCTGCCATCCGGCGGACGTTCCAGCGCCAGGAAAAGCTGCCGCAGGTGGCCGCGCCGGAGCCGCGCCGGCAAATAATCGCGCACTCGCTCATCGAAAGAGAACAGCCCGACCGCATCACCTTGTTCGTGCAAAAACCAGGCCAGCGTGGCCGCAAAAGTGCGGGCGTAGTCGGACTTGGAATAAGCCAGCGAGCCGTAGCTCATGGAGCGGCTATGATCGACCAGCAGATGGCAGCGGAGGTTGGTTTCCTCCTCGAACTTTTTGAGATAAAACCTGTCCGAACGGGCGTAGAGGCGCCAGTCCAGGTAGCGGATGTCGTCACCCGGCGAGTAGGGCCGGTATTCGGAAAACTCGGCCGAAAACCCGTGATAAGGACTGCGATGCAACCCGCTCCAGAACCCTTCGACGACAACCCGGGCGCGCAATTCCAGATTGCGAATTGTCATCAGCGCCTTGGTATCGACAAACCCCGCTTCCCGGTCTGGCAAAGTCTCAGGCTGCACGCAACAAAACTAGCCCGCTTCGCCCCATGTTTCAACCAGGCCACCGTAGAATGTGAAAATAACCAAAAAAATCCGAAAGCACAGTGTACCTGTCACTTTGACCAACTGCGCACCGTTCAGATCCCGGGGCACTTTCATGCGCCGGTCAGAAGTTCGTCACGCACCAGATGCAGCCGGATTCGCGTGGGCGCCGGGGGCTGGTCGAAGTAATAGGCGCTCACGGCTTCCTGGACGTTCCGACGCATCGCCTCCCAAGAGTCGCCCTGGGTGAAGATGTTTTCCGAGAGGCACTCGGCACAAAATCCCCCGTCTTCCTCCTGTGTCACTTCAAAAACCAATTCGCTCATGCGGCCTCAATGTCGGCGTTGACGGGCATTCTAGCAAGTCATTTTTGGCGCCCGCCGAATGCCTGCAATGCGCCGCGAGAAACGGATTCTGAAGTCTGAGGGGTCAAACCTCTGAGGGGTCAAACCGTACTATTGGCTTGTATGTTCTTCTTGCACCTCTGGCGTTTCGCTTTGCCTTGCTTGCGGCGAAGTGCTTCCACGGATAGACCCCAAAGTTCTAAAAACTGTTCATAGCGGCACAGGCAGCCGTTCCAATAAAAATTCCCGGCATGCTCGCTGACATCTTCTTTGGGTCTCTTTCGTCTTGGTAGGGCGAGACTCCGTCGAGCCGTGACTTTAATGCCTGAAATCGAATTGGGGCTCGACGGAGTCTCGCCCTACCGTGACTTCTTACGGCGTTCCTGGCTCTGTTACGGTTTCCAGGAGGCGGCGAATGACGGCGTCCACGTTGGTGCCCTCGGCTTCGGCGCGATAATTTACCAGGATGCGGTGGCGCAGGACCGGGGCGGCCAACATGCGGATGTCTTCGGCGCCGACGTGGGTGCGGCCTTGCAGCAAGGCGCGGGCCTTGGCGCCCAGGACCAGAAATTGCGCGGCGCGGGTGCCGGCTCCCCAGCTTATCCAATCGTTGACAAAGGCGGGGGAATTGGCCTGCTGCGGACGGGAAGTGGCGGCCAGCCGCACAGCGTAGCGCACGAGATTTTGCGCGATGGGCACCTGGCGGACCAGTTCGTGATAGCGCAATACGTCCTCGCCCGTAAAAATCGGCTCGATGGCGCCGGGTGGGCGCGCGGTGGTGCGCTCGACGACGGCGACTTCCTCTTCTTCGGGCAGGTAATTGATAACGACGTTGAACATGAAACGGTCCAGTTGGGCTTCGGGCAGAGGGTAGGTGCCCTCCATTTCAATCGGGTTCTGCGTCGCCAGCACGTAGAACGGCTCCGGCAAGGCGTGGCGGATGCCGGCGGCGGTGACTTGATGTTCCTGCATGGCTTCGAGCAAGGCGGCCTGGGTCTTGGGCGGCGTGCGGTTGATTTCGTCGGCCAGAATCATGTTGGCGAAAACCGGGCCGCGCACGAAGACCATCTTCCGGCCCTGCGCCGTCTCCTGCAAAATTTCCGTGCCGGTGATGTCCGCCGGCATGAGGTCCGGGGTGAATTGGACCCGCTGGAATTGGAGATGGAAAATCTGGGCGATGGATTTGACCAGCAGCGTCTTGGCCAGGCCGGGCGCGCCGGTGATCAGGCAATGCCCGCCGGCAAAAAGCGCGAGCAGAATCTGCTCGATTACCTCGCGCTGGCCGACGATGGCTTTGCCCAGTTCGGTTTCGATGCGGGCGCGGCTGGCGGACAGGCGTTCGACCGCCTCGCGTGCCTCGTGCAGGGTATTCATGGCTGGTTCGGCGGATGTTGCGTTCATGTGTGGTCCTCAATTTGCAGCAGCAGGCGTTGCGCCTCGCGGAAACGCGGGGCTTCCTCCAGCGCCTGGAGAACATGGCGTTTGGCTTCGGCCTCGGCGTTGCCGCGCGCGTGCAGCAAGCGGGCCAGTTGGTAATGCACTTGCGCGGGGTCAGACGGTTCCAGCAACAGCAATCTGCTGTAAGCCGCGATGGCCTGCTCGTGGTCGCCCAGCGTTTCTCCCGCTTGCGACAGCGCGGCGTAAGGCGCGGCCAGCAGCGGGTTGACCGCCAGCAACAAGTTCGCGTATTGGGCCGCCGCCGCCCAATCTTTTCCCGCCACCGACAATTCGATCAGGCGCAGATACAAATCGACGAAGTCGGATTCCCGTTCGGCCAATTTCTTGAGGGACGCCAGCTCGGCGTTGGTGTCGTTGAGGTTCCGCTGTGTCGTGGCCAGAAGCCAGAGCGGGTTGTCCGCGCGGCGCTCTCCGGCGTAAGTGGCGGCCAGCGAATGGAGCAGAGGGCTGGCTTGCGTCCAGTTCTTGTCGTCCATAAATGTGCGCGCCTTGCGCAACTGTAGATAATAATTGTTGGGATGCGCCAGGTTCCAGGCGGCATCGTCGTCCTTGGGTGGTTTCTCAAGGTCCGCTTCAGGCGCAAGCGCGACGGCCTGGGCGCGGGCGAAGGCGGTGAATCTCTTCTCCAGTTCCGGCAGGGGGACGGTGTGGGCCGTGATGGCGCGGTTGATTTCCTGGCCGTCGCCCAAGTCTTGCAGAATCGCCTTCAACGTTTCCAAACCGTGCTCCCGCGTCAAAAACTCCACCACGAGCGAGGATTCGTAGTAGGCGAAAAGAAGATCCTGGGAAGTTTTGGGGGCGAGAAAGGCGCCGCTCAATTCGCCCAGCGGGGTCAATTTGCCGTCAAGAATCATTTCGCGATAGGCCAAGTTCATGCGTTCGCCCCAGGCCGGGTTGGCCTGGCGCTCCTCATAAACGGAAATCCCTTCGCTCAACCATCGGGGCATGCGGTTGCGCGTCTTGTGCAGGGTGACGACGTGACAGAACTCGTGCCACAAAACGTCCTCCCAATTGGCCGGCTGGGGCGCTTGCGAAGCCGGACTGTTGGCGGTGATGACCGAGCCAAAACAGACCCCCAGATAGCCCGGATTGCCCGGCATGCCAAAAGTCCGCACCGCGAAATCCTTCTGCTCGGAAAAAATCTCGACCCGCGTTTGATTGGTCAAGTCCACGCCGTATTTCCGGCACAACGCGGCCTTGGCGCGATCAAGCAAATCCAGCACCCGCGCGCCGTACAAGTCCGCCTCGCGCGCTGTCATGTGGACGATGAAGTCCGCGTTGGTCAGCGTCCGGTATTTGGCCATTTGGTCGCGCAACGTCACCAGGTTGTAGAGGGTGACATCGTAGCTGTCCTGAGCGTGGGCATCCTGGGCCAGTTGCCAGCCTTCCGCCTCGCGCCCCAGGCGCAACAGGTCCTCCGCCAGCTCCCGCCGGGCGGGCAAATACGCCGGGTCAAATTCCAAAGCCCGTTTTTGTTCCTCGGCCGCTTCCTCGAAGCGATATTTCCGCGCCAGCTTTTGCCCGATGAGGTAATCCACCTCCGGGTTCGCGCTCCAGAATTGCAAGGCGTCGGCGCGGTCCTGGCGCGCGGCGGCGGTGTCGTTGCGCAGCAGCGCCAGCACGGCGCGATAAGCCAGCGCTTCGGGACCATGCGGATTCACCTTGAGGGCCAGCGCCAGTTGCCGGCCGGCCTGCTCGTATTGTTCTGCGTCAATCAAATGATTCGCCAACAGCAACAGGCTCGGCAGGTGGCGCGGATTGGCCGCCAGGGCCGCCTCAATGTGCCGCGGCACTTCCTCCTGCTCGCCCGATTCACAGGCCCGCGCCAATCCGCACTCCAAGTCGGCATCGGCCGGGAATTTTTTCAAGCCGGCGCGGAAGGCGTCGGCGGCGAGGGCGGAGTCATGTTTGTCGAGCGCCAATTGGCCGGTGGCCAGGAAGGCTTCGCGCGAAGGCGGCTCCATGTTTTCGGCGCGACGGAAACAGTTATCCAGCACCAAGCGCGGTTCGACGCCCAGCAGGAGAAGCGCCTGGCCAAGGGCGGGAGCGTCCTCATTTTGAAAATCGCCGAAGCGGCGCTCGATCAACAATTTAATTTCCGCCAACTGGCGCCGGGCACCCGTGGCGTCGTCCTGGTAGAGTGCGGTTTGGCGGGCCAGCAGGCGCAGGGTTAGATTGTAGGAGGAATTGGCCGCGCCCGCCAGGGCGTTGCTGTGGGCTTCGTTGTAACGGCCGGTGGCGAGCAGCGCTTTGATTTGCAGAATCCGCCAATCGGGCTGGTAGGCGCCGTCCTGGATTTTCTTCTGCGCCGCCCAAATAACCATTTCATAGTCCCCGCGCAGAAATTGCCGTTGCGTTTCCTCCACTGACTGCGCGGAGGCCAAGGAGACAAGAAGAAAAAAACACCACGTCCCCAGCCAGGGGCGCGCGGGCCGGAACCAGGTATTCGACAACGACGTCATGAGGCTCGGCATGTCTGTCATTGATACCTCAGTTTGGCCTCTTTTTCAATGGACTATCTGACCTGGCGCGGGTTGCAAATTGGCGCCGCCGTGGCAACTTGTCTTTCGTCATGCGCGCCTTGAGACAACGCCTGAGCAAATACGCCGTTCTGGGCGCGGGCCTTCTGACGCTGTGCCTCTTGCTCTCCGCCCAAGGGCAGTATGGCCGCCGTTCTGGGCGGAACAGGACTTATGAAATCCGCAATCCCGAAAGAATCAAAGAGCAGGAGATGATGCAAAAGGCGCTCGACCCCGCGTTCAAGGAGGATGTCTTCACCTTCGCGCGGCTCCGCTTCGAGTCGGATTACGGGGGCTATGGCCGGGGGCGGGTCTGGGATGACGACACGCCGGAGGCCGATCTGAATGCCAGCTTTCGTTTGTTCCAGGTGACCAGCCTCAAGGTCCGGCCCGGCTTGAATTTCGTCGATATCACCACCAAAGACCTAGCCGGCTATCCGTTCGTTTATCTGGCGGGCGCCGGCCGGCTGGCCCTGGGCGATGAAGAAGCTGCCGCCTTGCGCCGCTACCTGCTCAACGGCGGATTCCTGATGGTGGACGATTTCTGGGGCGACGACCAGTGGGAGCACTTTGCCGGACAGGTCAAACAGATTTTCCCCGACCGCGCGCCGGAGGCGATGGATTTGACGCATCCGATCTTTCACACCGTCTTCAATTTCAAGAAGCAGCCGCAGATACCGAGCGTGGGCGACTTCATGTACAGCGGCCAGTCTTGGGACCAGCGCTACCGCTACGAACAATGGAACCACGATCCCCACTACTATGGCGTCTATGACGACCAACGCCGCCTGATCATGCTCATCTGCCACAACAACCATTACGGCGACGGCTGGGAACACGAGGGCGACGACGAATCTTACTTCGACCTTTTCTCCGAACCAATGGGCTACCCGATGCTCATCAACATCCTGGCCTACGCCATGTCGCACTGATGTCAGTTCATCCCTGCGCGGGCATGGCGGGGCCGGGCAGTGGATGGCCCACCGCCAAGGCGTCCGGCAGCGGGACAAATTCCTCGATCTGCCGCCACAGGGCTGAAAAATCTTTGTTGACATCACCGCTCAGGCAATCCGTCACCGCGCCGGCGGCCTCGGGGTATTGTTGGGTCAGAGTGCGGAAGCTGAATTTGGGATGATAAAAAGCATAGACCAGGCGGCGCATGTTTTCCATGCCCTCGCGAAGCTGTCGTCCGTAGGCGGCGAATCGTTCCGAGGAAAAATCCCGTTCCAAAATCGCCTGGTGAATTTCGTCCCCGGCCATCGTGCCGCTCTTGAGGGCCAGCATTACGCCCGAGGAAAACACCGGGTCCAGAAAGGCGAAGGCGTCTCCGACCAGCAGCAGACCGTCGCTGCCGCAATGGCGGGCATGATGCGAATATTCGCTGATCAAACGATAGGGGCCGGTCTGCTGGCCGCAGGCCAGGTGCTCTTTGATCCATTGGTTTTCCTGCACCGCCCGATGGAAAATGGCCTCGGGCGCCTTGACTCCCTCTCGCGTCAAGTATTTTCCTTCCGCCACCACTCCCACGCTGACCATGTCGTTGTGCTGCGGGATGTACCAGAACCAACCCTTCTCCGGGACGTAGGCGACGGTGGTGGCGCCGGCATCAATGCCTTCGTCGCGTTTGGCGCCCTGGTAGTAGGTCCAGACCGCGATTTTGTTCAGGCAGGGGTCTTTCATCCGCCAATGGTTGCGCACGGCGCAGAAGGCCTCCTTGCCGGAGCAATCCAGGGTCATGGGAGCGCGATACTCCACCACGTCGCCGCCCTTGGTCTGGGCGCGGACGCCCATCACGCGCGAGCCGTCCTGGAGCAAATCCAGGACCGTCGTTTCCTCCTTGACCAGCGCTCCCTTGGCGCGGGCGTTGTCGAGCAGCATCTGGTCGAACTCCGAGCGCAGCACCTGCCAGGTTTGGGCGACCGTGTCGCGATCGTAACGGTTGAAGAAATAAAACGGCTGGCTGGCCCGGCCGGACGGGGAGACGAACTGCACGCTGTATTTCTTGACAAACGCCGAAGCGCGCATTTTGTCAAGCAACCCCAGTCTTTGCAGCGGCTGGAAGGTGAACGGCAGCAGGGACTCGCCGATGTGGTAGCGCGGGAACTTCTCCCGTTCCAGGATCAGCGCGCGATGGCCGTGTTCGGCCAGAATGGCGGCGGCGGATGACCCGGCGGGGCCGGCGCCGATGATGAGCGCGTCGTAGTGGGGTGATTCGTTCATATTCAAGTCGGGGGCAGAATTTCCACAATCTCGGCCAGCGGCCGATCCCAGGCATCGACCAGGGTGTTGCGGCGACCGTAGAGGAGTTGCGCGCCGGCAAGACCCAGGGCGCGGTTGATGAAGGCGTCCGAAATAATGCGCAGATAGAAACGGGGCCGGCTCGTAAAATCGAAGTTGGATTGGCTCAGGATCCGCCCCAGCGGCTGCTCTTCGAGCAGGATTAACCGGCGAACCTTCTCCGGCAGAATATCCAGCATGATTCTAATCGCCCCAAACTCCACGCGCGGTCCGCCTTGATCCAGCCGCAGCGATACTTCGCGGAAGTAATCGTTCTCCACCATGCGCCGCCCCAAAACCTCCACTTGTAGCTGCTTCCGATAAAAGCTTTCCAACGTCGAGGTCATGTCGCTTTGATGCGCCAGCAGTGAGCGTTGTGGCTGAGGCAACTGTTTCGAGTCCAGGCGGTCAAAGGGCGGCGCGGTCTCGCCGCGCCAGGCGTATAATTCTTCCAACGGATGCAGGCCGGAATAATCCGCTCGTGGAGAGGAGAGGGCCACGGTGTTTGCTTTCGTGTTCAGGCGTACCTCGCGTTCTTATGCTCAGGGAGAAAGAACTCGTGCAACAGCCGGTCCACTTGCAGCAGCCCTTCGCGATTCAGAACCACCGAATCGCCCTCCACCCCGCCAAAACCCCAATCGCGCAGCGCGCGCAGCGGCGGCGCGAAACGCTCGCGCACGTCCACGCCGAACTTCTTTTGGAAATAGCCGCAGTCGGTCCGGCCCAGTTTTAGTTGCAAAATGAATTCGCGGATCAGGCGCTCGTCCGCGCTCGGAGTCAAGGCGCGGTGGATGGGCAATTGCCCGGCCCGCAAGGCGTTGACGTAAGGCTCGAAATCGTGCTTGTTCTGGCAGTGCGTGCCTTGCAGATGCCCGAACGAGGCCACGCCCAGGCCGAACAAATCCGCTCCCGCCCACAGACGGTCGCGATAAACGAAACGCGTTTTGTCCTTATTTTTGACAACGGTGTAGGCGCTGGCCACGGTGTAGCCGGCCCGCTCCAATTCCGCGAAACCCCACGCCACCCACGCGCGCTTGGTGTCCCAATCCGCCACCGGCGCCACCAATTGGCCCGCGGCTTTCATGGCCTGGTAAATATCGGTGTTGTAAGGGACTTCCATCTGGTAAATCGTCACGCTGTCGGGCGACATTTCGATGGTCTTGCGCACGCACTCCTTCCAATTGGCTTCGGTCTCCTCGACCATGCCGGCGATCAGGTCAACGTTGATTTGTGGAAACTCCAACTCGCGCGCGTAAGCGTAGGCGCGGGCGATTTCCTTGCCGTGATGAGCGCGGCCGTTGATCTCCAGGATGTGATCGTCAAAATTCTCCACCCCCAGGCTTAAGCGGGTCACGCCCATTTCGCGAATGGCTTTGAGCTTGTGGCTGGTCAGCGTCCCTGGCTCGCACTCGAACGTGACCTCTTCCGCTCCATCCCAGGAAATCAAGCGCTTCATGCCGTCGGTCAAGTAGCGGAGTTGATCGACCGAAAGGTAGGAGGGGGTGCCGCCGCCGAAATAAACAAAATTGGCCTTGCGCCCGCCAATGATGGGCTTGCCCGCGTAAAGGGCCAGTTCCGTCAGGGCGGCGTCGATGTAGCCGCGAATGGCCGCCGAATCCTTGTCGGTATAAACTTTGAAATAACAGAAATGGCAGCGTTTCCGGCAGAAGGGAATGTGGAGATAGACGCCCAGGGGAGTCTCGTGCGCCGGCGGTCGTTCCAGTGCTGCGATCACCTCCGGCACAAACTCGGGCTTCCAAAAGGAAAAGGGCGGGTAATTGGAGACGAAATAATTGCCCACCGTGGTCTGCTTTTGCAGAGGCGGGCTGGGCAGAGCGGCTGTTTCAGTGGTGATCATGGGTAACTCAACTTTTATGGCCAAAGCAATAGACGCCGCCATCGTCGCAACCGATGACGATTTTTTCATCCGCCACGGCGGGGGAACTGGCCACCGCCTGGCCGAGTTCGTAAGACCAAAGCTGTTTGCCCTCCGGCAGCGAAACCATATACACGGTGCCGTCATCCGAGCCGAACACGACTTTGCCGCCGGCCACCACGGGCGAACTTTCCACTTTTCCGCGCGTGGAAAATTTCCACAGGCTCTTGCCCGAGGCGCGATCAACGCAATGAAGCGCCTTGTCCTGCCCGCCAAAAACAACGCGGTCGTCCGTCACCGCCGCCGCCGCCATAAAGGGAAAGTCCTGGTCCTTGAAGCGCCAGAGGACCTTGCCTTCGTTGATATCGACGCACAAAAATTCGTTGTCGTAATGGCCGACATAAGCGCGATTGCCGGCCAGCGCCGCCGAGGCCCCGATGTAAGCGCCGGCGTCTATTTCCCTGACCTTCGCGCCCGTGACCGCGTTCACGACGTGGACCATGGCGTCGCATCCGCCAAAGACGACCTGGCCGGCGTCCACCGCGCACGAACCGTTGATATAATTGCCCGTTTCGTAAGTCCAGATGGCGGCGCCGTTGGTGGCGTTGAAGCAATACAGTTTGAAATCGTAACTACCGACTAAAACGCGCGGCGGCCCATCGCCAGACGGCATGGCATTGGCTGAACCTAGAATCTTGCCCTCGGTCGCGTATTTCCAACGCTGCTGCCCGTTGGAGGCGTCGAGGGAGTAAAAAATGCCCTCGATGCTGCCGACAAAGACGGAATCATTGGCCAGCAACGGCGGCGCTTCCACGGGCGAGCCGGCCTTGAAGGCCCAAACTTCGTGTCCGGACGCGAACTCCAGCGCATGCACCTGCCCGTCATTGGAGCCGGCAAAAACCCTGCCCCCGCCGATGACGGCGGACGATTTGACCGGCCCGCCCGTCTTGAAATTCCAGAGCAAGGCGGGCTTGGCGGGCAGGGAGCCGGGGGCGACGCCGGTCAAGGCGGGATTGCCGCGGAAAATCGGCCAGCCGCCGGCACGGACGGACGCGCCCAGGCAGCACAGCAGCAGAATGATGCCGCCGCGCGCGACCGCGGCTAATTTACGACTATTAGTAAATTGCATGATACGATTACTTGGCCGGGGAGAACATCGCCCTGCCTTGCGCCTTTGGCAACCAAAATAATACTTACACGTATGATTTGGGTGCGGCCCTTGCCTCCCGGCCTTTCCCGGCCTACATCCATTGCCGTCCTCCGCCAACAACGGACTTGGACGTCAAGCGGCCTTAGCGCGGGACAAGACAGTCACCATTAGGACGCTTTGGGAAGTTCAGCCCTGTCTTTGTCCCGGAGGGACAGTCCGAGAATAGCCCAACGTTTCAACGTTGGGGACGCAAATTCGGCGTCGCATAAGTCCCGAAGGGACGACTGAACTTTCAAGAGGAGTTTTTGGAATTGTTCAAGAAACACCACGTTGCCTTCGATGGGCGTTATTTGTGGAAGTGAGGTCAGCCGTCCCTTCGGGACGTGGGGCCAACTGACGCGGGTCCCAACGTTGAAAACGTTGGGCTATTCTCGGGCTGTCCCTCCGGGACAAGGCTGCGCGTGCATCCACTCGGATACAACCATCCCGCAAGCCAGTCTGCGCTCCCACTGACTGAATTACTTGGCTGTCACAGTCCCACTCCGTCTCGTGGCCCAAAAAATAACGCTTGGCGGACGGCTTGAGGAACCCCAGGGAGCGCAGCCAGGCGGCGCACGAGTTCGTCCAGCGACGATTATTAGCTTGTTCGTTGACACCGGATATGCCATGCTCGCTCCGCCAAGTGAGTATGCAACTGCCAAAGTTCATCGCGGTGCTCCTGGCCTGCTTCGCGCTGAACGTGGCCGGCTTCTCCCAAACCAATGTCCAGGTCGTCCATAGCCAAAGACCGCCGGCGCTGGGCCGATTAAAACCGCTGGGGCGCTACGCGGCTTCGAGCAACCTGAACCTGGTGGTGGGACTGCCGTTGCGCAATCAGGCGGCGCTGGCCGACTTGCTCCATGACCTCTACGACCCGGCGAGTCCGCGTTTTCACCAATACCTGACGCCTCTTGAGTTCGCGGAACGATTTGGCCCCAGCGAGCAGGATTATCAGGAAGTCGCTCATTTCGCCACGTCGCACGGCCTGGTGGTCACCGGCGCCCATGCCAATCGAACCTTGCTCGATGTCCAGGGATCGGTCGCGGCCATCGAGAGAGCGTTGCACGTGCGGATGGAGGTTTATCAACATCCGACCGAAGCCCGCGTGTTCCATGCCGCGGACGTCGAGCCGTCAGTGGATCTGGCCGTTCCAATTTTGGCCATCCATGGACTGGATAATTTTATTGTGCCGCGCCCCATGAATCTCAGGCGGCCTGCCGACAGCACCAACACCCCGGCCTTTATCTCCGGTTCCGGGCCTGGCGGATATTTCCTCGGCTACGATTTCCGGGCCGCCTACGCGCCGGGCGTGGCGCTCAATGGGGCGGGACAATCGGTCGGACTTTTCGAGCTGGATGGTTATTATGCCTCCGACATAGCCGAGTATGAGAGTCTGGCCAAATTGCCCAATGTTCCCCTGACCAACGTCCTGCTGAACGGTTTTAGCGGCACTCCCGGCCAGGACAATATCGAAGTGGCGCTGGATATCGACATGGCGATTTGCATGGCGCCCGGACTTTCGTCCGTAATTATCTATGAAGGTTCGTCGCCGGACGATGTGTTGAACCGGATGGCGACGGACAACCGCGCCAGCCAGCTTAGTAGTTCGTGGGGCTTTGGCCCGCCAACGGAGGCGGTGCGGGAACAGATTTTTGAACAGTACGCCGCGCAAGGCCAGACGCTGTTCCAGGCCTCCGGCGACTCGGGGGCCTACGCCAACGCGCAAGGGCTTTATGCGCCGTTCGATGACCCGAACGTCACGGTGGTCGGCGGGACGTTGTTGTCCACCAGCGGGCCGGGCGGGCCGTGGTTGGCGGAGACGGCGTGGTCTGGCAGCGGCGGCGGCAGCAGCACCAACTTCCCGCTTCCAATCTGGCAGCAGGGTTTGAGCACCTCCGCAAACCAGGGATCGGCGAGCTTCCGCAATATTCCAGACGTGGCGGCACAGGCCGACGTTGATATTTGGCTGGTGGCGTTTAATGGCGAGCAAGGGCCTATCGGCGGCACCAGCGCGGCGACGCCGTTGTGGGCCGGTTTTGCCGCCCTGGCCAATCAGCAGGCCGCCGCGCAAGGCAGGCCGCGCATCGGCTTCCTCAATCCAACCCTCTACGCCATAGGCCGCGGCGCGGGTTATAGTTCTGCTTTTCATGACATCACCACCGGGAACAATACGAATGGCGCCAGCCCGGCCAATTTCTTTGCCGTTCCCGGCTATGATCTTTGCACCGGCTGGGGCACGCCGGCCGGGAGCAATTTGATCAACGCGCTGGTTTCACCACCGGATGGGCTGCAAATCTTCCCGCCCACGAACCTGACGGCCAGCGGTGGAACAGGAGGCCCGTTCAACCCGGCGACGCTCTACGTGGTCTTGACCAACATCGGCGCGAATTCCCTTAACTGGGCGTCCGCCAGCGCCGTCTCCTGGTTAAGTGTCTCTCCTGGCGCCGGCACGCTGTCTTTGAATGGTTCCGGAGCCGTGGTGACCTTGAGCCTGAATTCCGCCGCCAACAGCCTCCCGCCGGGAAGCTATGCCGCAACTGTCTGGTTCACCAATCAGAACGATGGCTGCGTCCAAAGCCGGCAGTTGATTCTGAACGTCGCCGTGACGTCGTCAATTCCCGTGATCGTCAGCCAGCCCCGGAGCCAGACGGCGGCGCCCGGAGCGTCCGCGGTTTTCGCGGTCAGCGCCGTGGGTGCCGCGCCCTTGTCCTATCAATGGCAGTTGAACACCACCAATTTATCGGACGGCGGCAACATCTCCGGTTCCACCAACGCCGTCCTGACCATCAACAATATATCCCCGGCCGCTGCCGGAATTTATACCGTCATCGTGAGCAACTCTCAGAACCATGTTGCCAGCACCGGCGCCGTGCTGACGGTGGCTTCGGTGGCCGCGCCGGGAGTGACGTTGTCCACGCTCTATTCATTCACAGGGGCAACCGACGGCGGCAATCCCAACGCGCTGATGCAGGAGACCAACGGCAACTTCTACGGCACAACCCAAATCGGCGGCATCGATTCCTCGGGCACGTTCTTCCAAATGACTCCTGCCGGCGCGGTGAGTAATTTGTATCTGTTCAGCGCCGCCGGCGGCGGTGGTTTTAACCCGGTCGCGGGTTTGGCACAGGGACTGGACGGCAATCTATACGGCACGACCTACAATGGCGGCGGATCCGGCTGGGGAACCATCTTCAATACCACCACCAATGGCAACCTGACGCCCCTGGTGTCGCTGACCATCGGCCTTGGCGCTGAACCTGATCAGACCATGATTCTGGGCGCGGATGGCAATTTCTATGGCACAACTACTTATGGCGGGGGTTCCGGCGACGGGACGATTTTCCGCGTCACGACCAATGGAGCGTTGGCTGTTTTGACTTCGTTCAAATATTTTGACGGCTTCAATGCCAACCAACTGACGCAGGGGGCCGACGGCGGCCTTTACGGCACGACGTTCGACGGCGGAAGCAATGGCGACGGCGAGATTTTCAACTTGACAACGAATGGCGCGTTTTCCAGCTTGTTTGCGTTTTCATACACCAACGGCGGTTTTCTTCCATCGGCGGGCCTGGCGCAGGACGCGGAAGGCAACTTCTATGGAACGACTTATGAAGGCGGCCCTTTCGGCTGCGGCACGGTGTTTGCGATGACGCCGGCAGGCGCGGTGACAACGCTGTATTCGTTTACTGGCGGCAATGATGGCGGTCATCCGGCGGCCAGTCTGATCCAGGCCGGCGATGGGAACTTCTATGGCACGACCGCTTACGGCGGGCCTTACGATGACGGCACGGTCTTCCGCATGGCGCCCGGCGGCGCGCCTGTCACCCTGGCGACGTTCGATGGCTACAATGGCGCCAATCCCCAGGCTCCCCTGGTGCAGGGAACCGATGGCAATTTCTACGGGACGACGCTCAACGGCGGGGCCGGCGGCTTCGGCGTCATCTTCCGCGTCAACATCAATTCCCCTGCCGTGCAAATCACCGGGCAGCCTGCCGGCCAATCGGCCTTCCTCGGGGCGGGCGCGGTCTTCAGCGTCGCCGCCGTGGGCAATCCCCCGCTCTTCTATCAATGGCGGAAGAACGAAACAAGTTTGACCAATGGCGACAACATTTCCGGCGCCACGACCCGCGTCCTGACCGTCAGCAATGTCAGCGTGTCGGACGTGGCCATCTACTCCGTGACCGTCAGCAATGCGGCCGGATCGGCGGCCAACAGCAAGGGCGCGTTTCTCGAACTGCTCGAATCGCCGCCGCAGATCATCACGCCGCCGGCCAGCCAGACGGCCACGGTCGGAGGAACCGCCGTGTTCAATGTCGCCGCCGCGGGAGATCTGCCGCTGTCTTACCAATGGCAAAGCAACCAGGTTAATTTGACCAACGGAGCCAATGTCTCCGGCGCCACCACCAGTGCCCTGACTCTAAGCGGGTTAACCCAAAGGAGCAGCGCAACGTATTCCGTCACCGTCAGCAACGCCTTCAGCACGGTCAGCGCGGAAGCCACCCTGGCGGTGTATCCCGCCAGCGCGCCGGGCACCTTGGTGGCTTCACTTTACTGGTTCACCGGCGGCGCCGACGGCGGCGTCCCGAATGGCTTGACCCTGGGCGCCAACGGCGTTCTCTACGGAACAACACAGTCAGGCGGCGCTTACAATGATGGGACCGTCTTTAGCATCGCCACCAACGGCGCGTTCCAGACTCTCGTGGCCTTCAACTCGACCAATGGCTCCAACCCCCAGGCCGCGCTGACGTTGGGGCCGGACGGCGATTTCTACGGCACGGCACAGAATGGCGGAACCAATAACGGCGGCACCGTCTTCAAGATGACGCCCGACGGCACGCTCACCAACCTCGCCTTTTTCAGCAATCAGAATAACATTAACCCTTATACCGCGTTGGTGCAGGGAGCGAACAGTAACTTCTATGGCTCGACACAGAATGCCTCCGCCGCTGGCGATGGCAACATATTCGAAATGACCTCGAACGGAACGGTTGGCATTATCTATTCTTTTACTGGCGGCTTGGACGGCAATGAACCGATTGGCGCGCTGGCGCAGGGCGCGGATGGCAATTTTTACGGCTTGACCACCGGCGCTGCCGCTCACGGCCACGGCGGTTTTTTCCAAATGACCCCTGCCGGCGCGCTGACCAATTTGTATTCGTTTACTGGCGGGACCGACGGCTACAACCCCGTCGGCGCCTTGGTCCAGGGCACGGATGGCGGTTTTTACGGCGTGACGAGACGCAACGTCTTAAGCGGCTTTCAATTCTACGGCACGGTCTTCAGGATTTCCAGCAGCGGCGCGCTGACTATCTTGCATACGAACAATCCGGCAGTATATGGCGATGGCGAGTATCCTTTCGCCGGATTGCTCGAGGGCGCGGACGGCAACTTTTATGGCACTACTCTTTACAGTGACTCCACCCTCAACGGCACGCTGTTTAGGATCACGTCCACCGGAGTGTACACCACTCTGGCCACCTTCAACGGCTCCGATGACGGCGGGCAACCCAAAGCCGCTTTGGTGCAGGACGCAGCGGGCAATTTTTATGGCACGACCACCATCGGCGGCCCCTTCGGCAAAGGGTCCATTTTCCGCTTCACCATCACTTCGGCCCCGCAAATCACCGTCCAGCCGGCCGATCAGACCGCGCTCCAAGGGACGAGCGTGCCCTTCAGCGTGGCTGTTTCCGGCGCTTCGCCCTTGAGCTACCAATGGCGGAAGAACAACGTCATTTTGACCGACGGCGGCAACGTCTCCGGGTCCGCCTCGCGCGTCCTTGCAGTCAACAATGTAACAACGAATGACGCTGGAATCTATTGCGTCACGGTGAGCAACGCCCTTGGCTCCGTCATCAGCGCGAGCGCGGTCCTGACCGTGGACAGGCCGCCACCGGTGTTCCAGTCCGCCGCGCAAACCAATGGCGTGATCACATTTTCCTGGAGCACGGCGCCCGGCCAAACATACCAGGTGCAAATGAGCACCAATCTGGCCTCCGCCAATTGGGTCAGCGTGGGAGAGGCCGTCACCGCCAGCAGTTCCAGCATGAGCGCATCCTGGAGCCTCGGCTCCGCCTCCCTGCAATTCTATCGCGTTCTCCTATTGCCCTAAGTGCTCAACAAGCCCGGCCCGTGGCAGGGTCGAAAAAATGCGCCTGGCTCATGTCGAAACGCAGGGCCAGGCTGTCGCCGTTTCGGGCGGCGCGCGCGGCCGGCGCGCGCATCACCAGCGGGGCGCCACTGCTCGAGCAGTAAATAAAATTCTCCGCCCCCGTCGCCTCCACCCGTTCCACCACCGCCGGCACCGGCGCGCCGTCCGCTTCGCCGATGTGCTCCGGGCGCAGGCCCAGGATGACCGGCTGGCCGAGACGGGCCTGCAACGATGGCCCCAAGGCAGCCATCACCGGGACCGTCAGTTTATTGTCGTTGCCACCCTGAAAAACCATCGCGCCGTTGACCCGCGCGAGCTTTCCTTGGAAAAAATTCATCGGCGGCGATCCCATGAACCCGGCGACAAAACGGTTGGCCGGATGCCGGTAAAGCTCCAACGGCGCGGCCGTTTGCTCCAACGCGCCCTCCTTCATGACCGCGACCCGATCCGCCAGCGCCATGGCCTCGGCCTGGTCGTGCGTGACGTAGATCATCAGCGCGCCGGAGCGGCGGTGGAGAGCGGCGATTTCGGCGCGCAACTGCGCGCGCATGGGGGCGTCCAGGTTGGAAAGCGGCTCGTCAAATAGAAAAACCAGCGGCTGCCGCACCAGCGCGCGCCCCAGGGCCGCCCGCTGGCATTCTCCTCCCGAAAGGGCCGGCGGTTTGCGCTCCAGCAACGGCGCCAGGTTGAGCATTTCCGCCGCCGCCCGCACCCGCCGGGCGATCTCCTCCCTGGGAAAGCGGCGCAGCATCAGGCCAAACGCCAGGTTCTCGAACACCGTCAAGTGCGGCAGCAGGGCGTGGTTTTGGAAGACCATGGCCACATCCCGGTCACGCGGCGGCACCGCGGCCAGAGGTCTGCCGTCCAGGCAAATGGTCCCATCGTCGGGCGCTTCCAGGCCGGCGATCAGTCGCAGCGTGGTGGTCTTGCCGCAGCCGGATGGGCCGACGATGACCACGAATTCGCGATCTTCGACGGCAAGATGCAAATGGGAGACGGCGCCGACCCTTTCGCCGCAGGAGCCGGCGAAGCATTTGGACACGTTGTCAAGAATCAGGCGAGCCATGAGAGCGTGGTTTGCAAAAAGCGAAAGTATCCGAAATAAACCCGGAAATCAACGACTTCTGGCTGGCGACAAAGACCATCCTGCACGAACATTGTCGCAATACGGCAACGGCTCATATATGCTCCCGAGATGCTTGGAACATTAAATCCATTGGCTTTGTTGCTCGGCTTCGTTGCCTTCGCAGCCGTGCTGTTGTTGCTGCGCGGCGCGTTCGGCGCCGAGGCGCGGCTGGAGCGTCGCCGTCGCAAGAATTATGGCCGCACGGTTTCTAAAACCAAGGGACCAACGATTAAATTAGCCGCCAGAACGAAGGACTGAGAATCTCGCCTTGGGCCTTGGGCTGAATCCAAGGATTTCCCTAGTGGCGGCAAATCCCGCGGAAGTTAAGCTTCATAGTGAGGCCTCGCCAAACCGTCTTTGCGGTTTGGCCGGAGTCCGGATGAGCTCAAACATCCGGGCTCCGTTTTGTTTTGCTTGAGAAGCTCGACAATGGCCTGCAAGATTCATTCACCGGCTCCGTATTGGATTCTGAAAGTCCATGATGACGAGGATCGTGAAATTACACAAACCAGGTGAAAAATAGTCAATGGCTATAATGAGAATAACACGGCTGGCAATGGCCGCGCTCCTGCTCGCGGGCGCTGCCGCCGCCCAGGCACAAACGAATACCAGCGCCGCCGCGGCGCAACCCAAGGTTGCCACCACCACCAACGGCTGGAAGACGAGCATCGCCTTCGGCTTGACCCTCGCGCGAGGCAACACCGATACCACCCTGGCCTCGGCCAGGGCCTTCACGGAAAAAAAGTGGCAGCAAAATGATCTAATGTTTGAGGCCGACGGTCTTTACGGAGAGACCAAAGCCCCGGACGCGCCGAAAAACACGGAGAATGCCGAGACCCTCCACGGCTTTTCCCAGTACAATCGCTCCCTTGGGGATCGTTTTTACGGCTACGGGCGGATCGATGGATTTCATGACGGCATTGCAGACATCAAGTACCGCCTGTCGCTGGCCCCCGGTCTTGGCTATTACCTCATCACCAACAAAACCATCAACTTGGCCATGGAAATAGGCCCCGGTTACATCAAAGAGCAATTGGAAGGCGAATCCGAGGCTTTCGCCATGTTGCGCCTCGCGGAGAAATTCAATTACATCATCAGCCCGCACGCCAAGGCGTGGGCAACCGTCGAGATTCTGCCGCAATTGAACCAGTTTGACAATTATATCATGAATGCCGAGGTGGGCGCTGAAGCCGGCCTGACCAAGGGCAACAGTCTAAGTTTGCGCTCGGTCCTGCAGGACAGTTACAACAACATTCCCGCCGCCGACAGGCTCAAGAATGATCTCAAGCTCATCGTTTCGCTTGCCTATAAGTTCTAACCTTCCGTTTCGCGGTTGCGGTCAGGCAGCGGGTCAGCTAATCTGGGCTCCGTCTTATGACGCTAACTGAAAAAATTATGGCCCGGGCGGCGGGCAAAAGCTCCGTCCAGGCGGGCGAAAATATCTGGGTCAGTGCGGATATCCTCATGACTCATGACGTCTGCGGCCCTGGCACCATCGGCATTTTCAAGCGCGAGTTCGGCCCCGCGGCCAAGGTTTGGGACCGCCGCAAGCTGGTCATCATTCCCGACCACTACATTTTCACCGTCGATTCCAAGTCAAACCGGAACGTCAATATTTTGCGCGACTTTGTGCGCGAGCAGAACATCCCCTATTTCTACGACGTGATCGACGACCCCAACGGCTCCTGGAAATTCAATCCGGCCCAAGGCCCGCTGCTCCGGCAATTCGGCTCCCATTACGCCGGCGTTTGCCATACCGCCCTGCCGCAAAAAGGCCATACCCGGCCCGGGGAAGTCCTTTTTGGCACCGATTCCCATACCTGCATGGCCGGCGCCTTCAACGAGTTCGCCACCGGCATCGGCAATACCGACGCCGCCTTCGTCATGGGCACGGGCAAGCTGCTGCTCAAGGTGCCGGAAACCATGCACTTCCGCCTGGAAGGCAAATTGCAGCCGGGCGTCATGGCCAAGGACGTCATTTTGCATTGCATCGGGGAAATCGGCTCCGACGGCGCCACTTATCGCGCCTTGCAGTTCGACGGCCAGGGCGTCAAGAACCTGTCCATGGACGACCGCATGACCATTGCCAACATGGCCATCGAGGCCGGTGGAAAAAATGGGATTTTTGAATGCGACGACCAGACGCGCGCCGCCGTCAATGCCCGCTGCCGCCTCAATGGCACCCGCCAAAGCTACGAACCCGTGGAACGGGACCGAGACGAAAAATTTGTTTTCGAAATGACCGTCGATCTCACCAAGCTGGAACCGACCGTCGCCTGCCACCCCGATCCGGGCCACCGCCAACTGGCCCGCCTCATGGGCGATACGCGTCTGGACCGCGCCTATGTCGGCTCCTGCACCGGCGGCAAGACGAGCGATTTCCTGGAATTCGCGCGCGTCTTGCGCGGCAAAAAAGTGGTCATCGACACCTTCGGAGTGCCGGCCACGCCGGAAATTGTGCATGACTTGCAGACGGCGCGCTGGGACGGCAAGACCGTGTGGCAAATTCTAATCGAGGCTGGCGTGCAGATGACCGAGAACGCGGGCTGCGCGGCCTGCTTGGGCGGGCCGGTGGACACCTTCGGCCGCATGAACGCCCCCTTGAAATGCATCAGCGCCACCAATCGGAATTTCCCGGGACGCATGGGGCACAAGGACTCGCAGGTCTTCCTGGCTTCCCCGGCCACCGTGGCCGCCAGCGCGTTGACCGGCCACGTCACCGACCCGCGCGACTACTTGAGCTGATTCATCCGTTTCTTGTCATCCGTGCAACAAACAAGTTTGGAGGCGCCAAGGCCAAGCCGGCTCCGCGAAGGTATTGATGCCTTCTGCGCGCAGGCCATATTGGTCATCGTGCTGTTCATTTTGGTATGGGCGCCGCTGGCCTTCGGCGGCATGTCTCCCTCAACCTTTCTCGTCATCCAGGGATTGACGGTCGCGGCGCTGGCGTTGTGGATGGTCCGATTTTGGGTGCAGCGGCCCTTTCGCCTGTTTTGGCCTCCTATTTGCTGGGCGGCCCTGGCCTTCCTTCTCTACGCGCTGGCGCGTTGCCGCGTGGTCGAGGTCGAGTACGCGGGCCGTCAACAATTAATTCATACGCTGGTTTACGGAGCGCTCTTCTTTGTGGCGCTCAACAACCTCAACCGCCGGGATTCGGCCACCCTCGTCAGCCTGACGCTGATCGCGGTCGGATTCGCGCTGTCTTTATTTGCGATATTTCAGTTTGCGAAGCACTATCCGCTGATCTGGGGAGTCGAACGGGAAGCCCTCTATTTGGGCCGGGGCAGCGGGACTTTTATCAACCCGAACCATCTCGCCGGCTACTTGTGCCTGACTATGCCGTTGGCGCTGGCCTTTACGGCCATAAGCCGGCTATCCGCCACTTTCAAAGTGCTGCTGGCCTATGGCGCCATCATCATGTTGGCCGGCATCGTGGTCTCGGTTTCACGCGGCGGCATCCTGGCCGCCATCATCGGGTTGGTGGTGTTCTGCGCGGTCTTGCTGCTGCATCCGGATTTCTGGCGCCGGGCGTTGCTTTTGCTCTGCATTCTGACCGCCCTGGGCGCCGGCGCCGCCACCCAGTTTGAGTCGGTGCAAAGACGATTTGATGAAGCCGTCAAAGGCGACAAAGTCGAAGATTCACGCCAATCCTATTGGGCCGCCGCCTGGCAGCTCTTCGACCACAATCCCGCCTGGGGCGTTGGGCCTGGCCACTTTGACATTGAATTCCCATCGGTTCGCCCCTGGTCGGTGCAGAGCCGTCCGCAGTTCGTCCACAATGATTATCTGAACACGCTCTGTGAATGGGGCATCGTGGGCATGAGTCTCATTGCCGCTGCCTGCGGCTTGCTTTGTTGGAGCATCTTCCGTTTCTGGCAGAGCGAACGCCCGTCCTCTCATTCCACCCGGCCCAGATTCAGCGACCGCACCGCCTTTGTCGTGGGCGCCGCCGTTGGCGTGATGGCCGTTATGCTCCATTGCGTCGTCGAGTTTAACATGCAGATCGCGGCCGAGGCCGTCACCGCCATCACCTTGATGGCGCTGCTGACGGCCCAGACGCGGTTCGTCACCGAACGCTATTGGAGAAACCCCGGCTGGACGGGCAAAATAATTTTGACAGCGGTGGCTGCGGCCGCCATCGGCTATTTGTCGATCCAAGGGCTGCGCAGAGGGACGCAAACTTATTGGCTGGCCAAGGCCAGGTCGGCGGACGCCCAACCGGAGGCCATTATCGCTTTCGTCACCAAGGCCCACGAGATCGATCCGACGGACTGGGAAACCGACTACCAGTTGGGCGAGTATCTGTGGAGTTTGAACCTGGCCGACGGCCCTGATTGCCTCGAGCAGGCCAAACAAGCCCTGACGTGGTACGCCAAAGCCATGCAGTTGAACCGCTTCGACGCTTACGCTCCCATCGGTTGCGGCATGTGCCTGGACCGCCTCGGAAAGACGAAAGAAGCCGCCCCCTATTTCGCGGTGGCACACCGCAACGATCCCCATAACTGTTACATTGCGCTGGAGGAGGGCCGGCACTGCATCGAATTAGGCGACCTCGCGGCGGCCAAACCGTGGATGGATGACGCCATCCGGGTGGCGGGGACGCCCGTGGCCTACGCAGAATGGGAAAAACTGTGGCGAATGATGTCCGACCCCATTTTTAAGACCCAAAAATAGCCCGTCATTTTGCCGCATCGCACGCTTGCAATCCATCCGCCGACACTCCATGCTGCTCGGGAACAAAGAAATAATACAACAGGACTTTCGAAACGCCGCCCATGAGTACAGCCCCAGAAACGGAATTTGACCTGGAGAAACTCTTCCTGCCCGCTTGGGCTCAGGAAACCACCCCGGTCAATCGCTACGCCAATTTCGCCGGCGAAGAGCGGACCGACCGCAAATTCGACGACCGCAAAGGCCGTCGCCCGCCGCGCCGAGACCAACCCGGCGGACCCAGGCCCAAGGGCGGACGTCCCGATGGCGGGCCACGCCGCGACCGGCGCCCCGACATGGGCCAGCAGGCCAGACCGGCCCCAAGACAAGAACTGCCGCCGTTGCCCTTGGGCGTCTCGATTCTGCCCGATGAAAAAGGGGTGGAATCCCTGGCCCGCCAAATTCGCGTGACCGGCCGCGCCTATCCTCTCTTTGATATCGCGCAACTGATCTTGCAGAAACCGGAGCGCCAGATGGTCCGTTTCGATGTCAAAAAGAACCCGGAAGGCCAGCCCCTCCAGCCTCTGTTCCTGTGCGCTCTCGACGATACGCTATGGCTGTCCGAAGACGAGGCTGTGCAACATATTCTGTCCCGTCATTTTCAGACCTTTTACCAGGCGGAAAGAACGGCGACCGAGCCGCCGCGAGGCACCTACACTTTCGTCGCCCAATGCGGTTTGAGCGGAAAGATTCTCGGGCCGCCCAATTATCACGATTACCAAACCCAACTGCATAAGTTGCACACGGAACGCTTTGCCCACATGCCCTTCGATGCCTTCAAGGCCCGGGTCAAAATCATCAAGGACGAGGCAGTCGTCAAGCAATGGGTGGAAGAGCACAGCTTCAAGACCGAATACAACTGCCTGAACGTGCCCGAACCGCGGAAATTAGGCAGCCGCGAAGAGGTGGCGCAGCATTTCCGCGAAGTCCACCTTGCCAATATCATCAAAAGCGTGGAAAGCCACACCGTTAGCGGAACAGCCGCGCGGCAACAGCGGTCGCCCGGATTGCAGCGCGTGGTGCGCACCTCCTGGGAGGACCAGCGCCGCTTTCCCTTGCAGGTGGCCACGGTCTTGAGCCAGCAATTGGCCGGCCACGGTCTGCAGTTTTTTAAAGTCAACCGCACCGTGACCCATGTCTCCGTGGCCCGCCCTCATTTCCTTGACCTGGAGGCGACTCCTGTTTCCGAAGGCGTCAAACGCATCGTCGAGTTCATTAATTCCCATCCGAAATCCACCCGGAGGAAGCTAATCGAAGCCCTCGCGCCCGCGCCCGCGCCCGTCGCACCCGTCGCTCCTACCGCAGCCCTTCCGGCAGCCACGCCCGCCACTCCGCCCGAGGCCGCAACCCCGCCGGAGGCCGCGCCCGAACAGACCGCGCTGGCCAGTGATTTACATTGGCTAATCCACGAAGGCCACGTCATCGAGTTTGCCAACGGCATCCTGGAGACAGCCAAAAGGCCTCTGCCCAGACCGCCCTCGCCCAAACCGGAGAAGACGGCGCAACCCGCCGCCACGCCCCAGCTTCCTGTTCCTGCGCCGGGCGAAACGTCCGAAGTGGCCGCCGCCTCTCCCGTTGAGACGGCTGCGGAAACCATCGCCGAGCCGGTTGCAGTTCCGTCCCATGAGCCTGCCGTCGAACCGGTCGCTGCTCCGCCGCTGGAGCCTGCCGTCGCGCCGGTCGCTGCTCCGCCCACGGACGCGGCCGTCTGAGCTTTCCGGGTGGGTGGCGTCTGAATAATTCTTTGCGACAGCGCCACTTTCTGCTTTGCTTTTTTACCTCTTCTGTCTTATTGTCACTTTATGAAAAAAGGACAGAAGAAGAAAAAGAGCGACTACACGCGCAAGAAAATCGTCGATGAGTTTACAGACCGTCCGATTTCGCGGCAGCAAAAATGGCAACTGCGCCGGGCCAAGGAAGGGCGTTGCGTCATTTGCGGTGAACCCAAGGTGACGGCGTGGCATTGCTTGAAGCACGCCATCGCCAACCGCGAATGGGCGCGAAAATATTCCGGCTCCGTTCGCCGCAACAAGACTTTGACCTACCGGCTGGCTTCGGACGCCAAAGGCAAGGGCAAAGCCAGGGCCGCCAGGGCTAAATAACCCCGCCCGTGCATCTCGGCTGCGCTCGGGCCAAATCTTTTTTCCGAATCTATTTGCATTCATGCCCCGCAACCAGCATGCTGGTGCCCTTAGGTCGGGCGGGGCGTAGCGTAGCTTGGTAGCGCGCTTGGTTCGGGACCAAGAGGTCGTGGGTTCAAATCCCACCGCCCCGACCATTTCATATCAACGGCTTACGTCGGATTGGATGAAGTCAAATGAACGTTCAATTTGCCACTTCTTTGCCAGTTTTTCGTTTTGGTGTCGCACCTTCGTTGAAAAACCACAAAGAAATGGGTATTGATGCCCGCTTTTTCCTCATGTAGCCTTAAATGCACGTCATGTTGACCAAACGGCGAACATTTAATCCTAAGCGCCACATAGCAAGCGCCACAATCCAAGCAGACCTGGAACGCTTGGCGGGAACTGTGCGTTATGGGGGGAACCCGGAACATAAGCGAAATCCCGGCAACTTTGGTTTGACGCCGCCTGCGAGTCCGCGACGGCACAAGACCCTTTGTGACGAGGCAGGCATTTTTAACCGGAATCAAGCCTTGAGACTGCTGCAAGAAGGTATTCGCCAAGGCCTTGTGAGTGAGCCGCGAGACACCGCTTATCCGCAGAATGTTTGGGCAGTTTCCATGGAGGGTGTGCCGTTGGAGGCACAGCTTGAAAATGCTGCGAACGGGACTTATCACGGCTATCCGATGCCGGAAGAGGATCCGTTTCGGGAGATCGTCAAGGCTGCATGGAAGGCGGCTCATGAGTGATGCCTTGCGCATTGAATTTGACTGGTTGGATCGCGATACGGGCAGCGAGTTAGACCGCGCCCTTGCGGCTTCCATCGGCGTCGCGGTCGGCGAGGAGTATATTACGCGGCTTGACGATTTGGGGGCCAAAACCGTCCGCAACAGGATACTCGCCAGCGCGTGGCATCTCGCCAACTGGTTTGGCGCCAATTGGTGGCGGCTTCGGTGGGAGCCTGCTCCTGCCTACTGGTGGAAAGACGTGGACTGGCGCATGGCACACTGTCTGGCGGCCGCAGGCGGTGGCTTCGTCTGGCCCAATGCGATATTCGAAAGTGATGGCGATTCGATGGAAATTGCCGCCAAGCCAAAATCGAATGGGGCTCGTTTTGAGCCTGTCAGGTACATTGGCGACGTTAAAGCTTGGATTACTGCCGCCGAATTTGAACAAAAGGTGGATGCGTTCATGGAGAGCGTCCTTTCTCGAATGCAAACCTTGCGCTTGCAGGATGAATGTTTACCCAGCCTTTGGGCCGAGATACTGAAGGAAAGAAGTGACGTCGAATCGTCTCAACAACGCAAGCTGGAAGCGATGGCCGGCTTTGACCCTGACCAAGCACCTGCTGAACTGATCAAGAACCTCTTGGAAGATCAGGACAACCTCGGGAAAAGCGCTCTGGCGGAAGTGGCGGCCGAGACTCGGCATGCGACCGGCGATGCTTTGCAAATAATTCGCGAGCTGGGCCGTCCTCGCTCCAGGCCCAAACCCGGAGGTTTTCGGGCACGCGTTGCTGATTTAACAATTCCTTCCGCCGCCGATGTTGAGAGCCGTCCCTGGCAAAAAGCAGCCGATCTTGCCCGCCATGCGCGAAAACACTGGGGTTTGGGCAATAAGCCGATTCTAAACCGGACACTGGCAGACATTTTGCACGCCAAGGCAACAGTTTTTTCGGACCGTTCCACTGTGAAATCCCCCATGCCCTTGGGGATTCGCGCAGGAACAAGTGGCACGTTCGACATTTACTTTAATAGTTCCAACAAGACCTCCCGTCGTTTTGCCGCCAGTCGGTTGCTCGGAGACTTTATTTATTTTTCCAACCAAGAAAGGCTCTTCCCCGCAACTCACGCCAAGACGTCGCGCCAGAAATTTCAACGCTCGTTTGCTCAGGAATTCTTGTGCCCCTTCGATGCTTTGAAGGAGAAAATCCAGACGTTGCAGCCGGATGAAGATGATATTTCGGAAGCCGCAGATCACTTCCATGTGTCGCCGCTTCTGGTCAGAACCACTTTGGTTAACCATGGGCAGCTTGAGCGTGAGGCTTTAACTTGGGCTGACTGAACCTACTGAATCCGCCCCGACCATTTCTTGCCCCTTTTCTCTTGCCAGCTACGCGCAGGCGGCGTTTGCTTCTTTAACTATCGATAAGGTTGCAGTGCGAGACTTGATTTCCAAAGCCGGCGTGTTGCTGGAGGCGTTGCCCTATTTGTTGCGCTTTCGCGGCAAAATTTTCGTCGTCAAATATGGCGGCAGTTTCATGGATTCCCACGACCCTGCCGTGCGCGCCGGCGTCGCGCGCGACCTCGTTTTTCTGGCCGCCGCGGGCATCCTGCCGGTGGTGGTGCATGGCGGCGGCAAAGCCATCACCCGGGCCATGGAGCAATCGGGGCTTAAAGCCAGCTTCATCCAGGGCCGGCGCGTCACCGACGAAGCCACGATGGAGGTCGTCGAACGGGTGCTCTCCCGTGAAATCAATCCCGAAATCGTCGCCGCCATCAACCACCTCGGCGGCCACGCCAAAGGGTTCTCCGGGGCGGACGTTTTCACCGCCTGCAAACTCTGGCTGCGAGATAGGGCCGGCGCAAAATTGGATGCCGGTTTCCTGGGCGAAGTCGCCGCCGTCAAAACCGCTCCGGTGCTGGCCTGCCTGCGCCAGGGGATAACACCCGTCAGCAGCCCGACCGCCCGGGGCCGGAACGGCCGCCTTTACAATTGCAACGCGGACACCGCCGCCGCCCATTTGGCCATCGCCTTGCGCGCCTGCCGCCTCATTTTCATGAGTGACGTTCCCGGCGTCATGCGCGACCCCAGCGACGCCGCCAGCGTGATTTCACGTTTGCGCGCGGACGAGGCGCGGAAGCTGAAAAAGTCCGGCATTATTGACAAAGGCATGATTCCCAAAGTCGATGCCGCGCTGGCCGCGCTGGAGGCGGGCGTGGAAAAGGTTTCCTTTGTCGATGGCCGCGTGCCGCACGCCATCCTGCTGGAGATTTTTACCCACGAAGGAATCGGCACCGAACTGATCCCATGAATCTTCCAGCAAAGATTGAACCTTCCGCGACAACATGGCAGGATCACGCCTGATGAACGAAATGCAATCCATTCAGGAACAGTTTCGCAAGTACGTCATCCCTTCATACGGGCGCTTCGAGCTTGCCTTGGAACGGGGCCGAGGCTCCCGCGTCTGGGACGTCAACGGCAAAAGCTACCTGGACCTCTGCGCCGGCATCGCCGTCTGCGCTCTCGGCCACGCCTCGCCCGACATCACCGCCGCCTTGATCGAGCAGTCCGGGAAGCTCTCCCACGTCTCCAATCTTTACTACCATTTGCCGCAGGGACTTCTGGCCGAAAAACTGGTCGGCCTGATCGGGCCGGGCAAGGTTTTCTTTTGCAACAGCGGCGCCGAGGCTAACGAGGGCCTCTTCAAGCTGGCCCGTAAATTCGGCCACGAGGAGGGCCGCTTTGAAATCCTGACGGCTGAAAACTCCTTTCACGGGCGCACCCTCGCCGGCATCGCCGCCACCGCCCAGGCCAAAGTCAAAAAAGGCTTTGAACCCATGATGCCCGGCTTCCGGCACATCCCCTTCAACGACCTCGCCGCCGCGCGCGCGGCCCTGTCCCCGGCCACCGCCGCCATCCTCATCGAAGGCGTCCAGGGCGAAGGCGGCGTCACTCCGGCAACCCCCGAGTACCTGCTGGGCTTGCGCCAACTGTGTAACGAAAAGAATCTGCTGCTCTTGTTGGACGAGGTTCAATGCGGCCATTTCCGGACGGGCTGTTTTCACAGTTTCCGGCGCATCCTGGAAAAATCTCCGCTGCCTCAGGCCGCGGCTTTCCTGCCCGACGGCATCGCCATGGCCAAGTCCCTGGGCGGCGGATTTCCCATGGGCGCGTTTTGGGCGCGCGCGCCTTATGCGGACGTGCTGGGGCCGGGCACGCACGCGACGACCTATGGCGGCGGACCGCTGGCCTGCGCGGTCGCTCTCAAGGTATTGGAAGTCATCGAGCGCGACCACCTGGCCGATAATGCCCGCGCGCTGGGAGGTTTTCTGCTGGATGAACTTTCGCGCCTGACCGCCCGGTATCCGACCATCCTCCGCCAGGCGCGCGGTTTGGGCCTTATGATCGGCCTGGAATTGCAGGGAAAAATCCCCGCCTTCGCGGCCAGCGACAAAGCGCCGGCGGTGCAATTCGTTAACGCCTTGCAGCAAGCCGGCCTGCTGACCGTTCCCGCGGGCAGCAGCGTCATCCGCCTTCTGCCTCCGTTAAACCTGGCGCGCTCCGAAGCCGGGGAAGCGCTGGTATTGCTGGAATCCGTCGTCAAAAAGCTACGCCCATGAAACATTTATTGAGCCTGGAAAAAATGTCATCCCAGGACATGGAACACATCCTGGCCGACACCGTTACGATGAAGCAGCAGCGCGGCCACCACGCCTCCCTGCCGCTGGCCGGAAAAATCTGGGTTTTGCTCTTCTCGAAATCCTCCACCCGCACGCGCGTTTCCTTTGAAGTGGGCATCCGCGAGTTGGGGGGGCAGCCCATGTTTCTGAGCCACCTTGAAATCCAACTCGGCCGCGGCGAACCCATCAAGGACACCGCGCGCGTGCTTGGACGCATGATCAACGGCGCCATCATCCGCACTTTCGCGCAGTACGACGTGGAAGAATTCGCCCAGTACTCCGGCATCCCGACCATCAACGCCCTCACCGACCAGGAGCATCCCTGCCAGATTCTTACCGACATCCATACCTATCAGGAAAAGCGCGGCCCCATTGCCGGCAAATGCGTCGTTTTTGTCGGCGACGGCGCGTGCAATGTCCCGGTCTCGTGGATGTTCGCCGCCGCCAAATTGGGTTTCGAGCTGCGCATCGCCGCGCCCAGGCAATTCCAACCCGCCCCGGAACTCCTGCGCCGCGCCGGCGGGAAAATCATCTGCACCGACGACGTTCGCGCCGCCGCGCGCGGCGCGGATCTGCTTTACACGGATGTCTGGGTCTCCATGGGCAAGGAAGCCGAATCCGCCGAACGGATTCGGGAACTGGCCGGCTACCAGCTTAATCAATCGTTGGTCAAACTGGCCAAGCCCGACGCCTTGGTCATGCATTGTCTGCCCGCCTATCGCGGCAAGGAGATTGATGAAGCGACTTTTGAAGCCAACGCCGAGACTATTTTCGACCAGGCCGCCAACCGCCTTCATTGCCAAAAGGCGATCATGAACTGGCTGGTGAGTTAAAAGACGAAACTGACTGCCCGGCGTAGCGTCGAAGATATTTGACAGCCACGTTCAGGTCTTTGGGCCACGCCGCCTCGATGCGCACATTTTCGCCCCCACTTTCATCGGCGCCAGTCCGGCGGATGATGATCTGTTCGGCGTGCAATGCCACTCTGGAAATCAACGGCTTCTCAGTGCGGCCGGGCTTGAGATAGTACCCTTGTTTGAGCCGGGAAAGCCAGAGCGGCGGACCGCCGTAAAGATCGTCACCGACAATTGGCAGCCGCAATTGCTTGAGATGCGCGCGAATTTGATGCGGCCGGGCCGTCCACGGACGGCATTCCAACAGCAGGAATCCGTTAAAGGTTTCCCGCACGGAAAATTCCGTGCGCGAACGCTTGCCGTCTTTGGGATCGACTCTCATGTAACCCGGACGCACCGCGTGCGGCGCGAGCTTGGCCTCGCACTCAAAGTTTGGGGATTCGGCGGCGCCGCGAACCAACGCGACGTAAATCATGACCGGCTTCTCGGAGTTGAACTGGCCGGCCAGCGCCACCAAAGTCGGTTTGTCCTTGGCCAGCAAGAGAACGCCGCTGGTGGGCAAATCGAGCCGGTGCAGGTTGGCGAGGTAAACCAAGCCGCGCTCCTTGGCCCAGGCGGCTCCGCGCTCCAGGTCGCGGTGCAGCAAGTTCATCAGGCTCGGCCGCCCCGGTTCATGGCGGTCGGGCGAAACCAGCATCCCGGCGGGTTTGTCCACGGCCAGCAAATGGCGGTCCTCAAACAGGATTGGAATTTCCCAGAATTCGGCGGTCGCAGGAGAGGATAGTTTGATGACCTGGCTCACATCTCAGCCCGGGCTGCTCTGATTGCCGGGCGGCGGAATCCAGCGTAACTGCATTTGGCGGCCCAGCCATTGCTGGAAGGCGGCCACCTGGCGCTGCTCGCGCATGCGGGACAGATAATACGGAAGCTCCTGCTGCATCCGCGCCTCATCCACCGGCATCCGCTCCTTCACCTGGGCCACAACCCCGCCATCGGTCGTGGGAATGAATTTGGAACTTTGGCCGCTGGGCAGGGGAAAGATCGCCTCCTGCAATTGCTGGAAAGATGCTTTGTCCATGCCCGGCGGCACGTTGGAGGAGGTCAGCGCAAACGGCGGCAGGGACTCCGGCTTGACATGCTGCTCCGCGCACACGGCGTCGAACGTCTTGCCCTGCGTCAGGCTGGCTTGCAATGCGGCGGCAAATTTCTCTCCCGCTTCCTTGGCCAGGGCGAGGGCTTTGGATTCGCGGTAGTCTTTCAGCACTTGGTCGCGCACTTGAGCCAGCGTTTGCAACTGGCTGGGCATCCGCTGTTGCAAACCGGCGACATAAATGTTCGTGCCGTTGGCGCTGACCAGCGGAGAAGGCGCGTAGAGCAAAGACTTTTCCTGATCGTCCGGAGCGTTCTCCCGCAAAGAGAACAGGACATGCAGGGTCTTGGGCGGAAGATCAAGCTCCGGGCAGCCGTTTTGTTCGTCGAAAGGCTTGGTGGTCTTGACAGTGAGGCCCTTGGTTTTGGCCAATGTCTCCAGGTTCGATGGGGCATAAGGATGGGCATCGTCGTGGCCCTCGGAGAGCGCGCGCAGAAAGTCATTGGCCTCCTTTTTGGTCTCCTGCAGGGCCGCGATGAGGCGCATTTGCTTTTTGACCTTGTCCTTGGCCACGGCTTCGCTCAGAGGCTGATTGGACTCGTCTTTGAAATAGGCCGCGCCCTGCTGGCGATAGATTTCAGCGACCCGGTCATCCAGATTGGTGCCCAGCGCCACATCGGCTTTGGCGTAATAATTGGAAGGCTCAAAATCGATGTAGTTGATCTGCACGCGGTCAGGCAACCGGTATTCGGCTGCGTGCTTGGTGAAGTAGTCCTGCAACTCCGCGTCGGAAGGAGCGGTGCTGGCGTAGAAATGGGACGTCGGGAAGGCCGCGATCTCCGTCACCATGCGTTCGTTTTCCCGGCGATAGAAAAACTCCGCTTCCTTGGGGGTAATGAGTTCGCCCGTCATGCCGAAGAGGCCGAGCAGGTACTCCTGCCCTGCTTGGTGCCGGGCAAAATGGTCGAAGTCGTCCAAGCTAAGTCCGCCTTTGCCCCGCAGTTCATTCTGGATCCAATCGTTGAATTTATCAGCCGGCAGCGCCTGATCAAGCGGGACGCCGAAGAGCCTCTTGGTGAAGCGGGCGGCGGCTTCGGTCGTAACGTCGATTTTGTACTCGTTGATCAAAGACTGGAGCACCATGGCTTGTTGGGCCATCTGCAGGACCTGTTTCTTTTGCTCTTCGGAATTGGGCCAGGCGCCGGAGCGAAGACGGAAGAAAATGGCGGCTTCCTTTTCGGCCGCCCCGAGTTGTTCCCGTGTGACCGGCTCGCCATTGATGGAACCGAGGTCGGGGCCGGAAGCAGAAGACATGCCGGGGAATCCGCTGCCGTACCTCGCGTTGGGCGAAAAGTAGGTAACCAGCCCAATGCTCATGGCGGCGATAATTATAATCCAGAACCATTTTGCGTGTCGGCGAAGTGTTCCAATCATACTAAAAATTCAAGTTCATACCCGCGATTCCTGGCCGGTTTGTCCGCCAGTATTCCAGCGCGGAATGGCATATTAGGAATAAATCCAATTTGCGCAAGTACTGAAACAACGCGCAAATGCGCTTGAATTGCAAACCCGCCCGCTCCAGCATGGGCGATGGATGCGGACGCACGGTGCGCCCGCGCCTGGATGAACTCACGATGAATAAATTTCTTGGCCTGCTTATGCTGTCGGCACTTTTGACCGGCTGCACCACCTCGATCACCAACCTGACCCCCTCGCAATGCCCGCGAGACGCCTCCGGCTTTTACCGGGTGGAAACGGAATGGTTCAGCCGGCGCCAGGTGGTCCGGCCCGATTCCTTCAAGCCGCTGGTGGTGGTCAATGGTTTTGACACCTACCCGATGCGGCGTGTCCCGCTGGTCAAGGACCGGTGGGAAGGCTATATCCCGGTGCCGGCGAGCTCGAATATGGTTTATTACCATTTCAAGTTTGACTTCATGGACACCGCCATCGGCCATCCGCGCCCCAACAGCATGATGTCGCGCGACTACGTCTTGACGGTTAAATGAGGGACTGCGAAGCCGCGTCTTGATGCGAGCCATCAAGGCGCGCCCGCCCCGCGGGGCGCAAAGGCCGCCTCGAACAATTGCACGAAGTCCTTTTCGCCAACGGCGCGCGGATTGAAGCCGGCGGTCCATTGTTTGGCCGCTTCGGCCGCCAGCAGCGGGATCGACGCGCGTTTGACTGGGCAATCAGCCAGCGAACGGGGCATGTCCCCCAGATTCAGAAGCCACTCCACCTTTGCCGCCAGCACGGCGGCTTTGCTTTCGCCCATTTCCTCGTAGAGCCGGGCGGTCTCGGCATCGCCCGCGTTGAAACGGATGACCGATGGCAGCATCAGCCCGACGGCCTGGCCATGCGCGAGGCCGAAATGCGCGGTCAAAGGATTGGCGGCGGCGTGGGCCGCGCCGAGCATGCTGTTTTCGATGGCCAATCCCCCCAGCGCCGCGCCCAGCAACATGCCCGCGCGGGCCGCGAGGCCGCCGTCCTCTTGCAGCACCAGCGGCAACGATGTGCGACACAAGCGCCAAGCCTCCCGTGAGTAGGCCAGCGAGAGCGTGTTGCGCTTTTTGGTCACCGCTGTTTCCAGCGCGTGCGAAAGCGCGTCGATGCCCGTGCAGGCGGCCACGCGCGGCGGCTGGGAAAGAGTCAGCGCCGGGTCCAGAATGGCGATGCGCGCGGCGGCCTTGGCGTCGCCGCAGGCCATTTTCTGGTGGGTCGCGGCGTCGGCGATAAGGGCGAAGGACTGGCATTCGCTGCCGGTGCCAGCCGTGGTGGGAATGGCAATGAACGGAAGCATGGGCCGCGCCGCCTTGCCCACGCCCCAATAATCCTGCATCCGCCCGCCGTTTGTCAATAAAAAATTACAGCCTTTCGCCGTGTCCATGCTGCTGCCGCCCCCCAGGCCGACAATGCCGTCGATGCCCGACTGCCGGGCGGTGGCCAGGCAGACATCGACATCGGCGGTGGTCGGGTTCTCGCGCACCTTGTCAAACAAGACCGTGCCGACGCCCGCCTTGTGCAGGGATTCGAGCAAACGCCCGGCATGGCCCGCGGCCACGATGCCCGGGTCAGTGACGAGAAGGACTTTCTTCAGCCCGGTTTCACGCGCCAATTCGCCGGCGCGCAAAGAGGCGTCAATGCCGAAGACGATGCGCGTGCGCGGCTGATGATCGAACGGACTGAAGGACGCAGGCGAGGTGTTCATGTCGCAATCTCAAGGGCGCGCCGCTGGTAGAGAAATTCAAACATGTTGCCCTCGTGCGGTTGGTCCCAGGACATGGTCATAGTGGAGATGGGGCCGATGTTCAAACGCTCGATCAGCGGTGATTCCACCAACTGCGAGATGAACGATTCGTCGCGCGTTATGGCCGTGACCGCCAGGGACGGCCCGATCTGTTCGAGCATGGCCGCCTGGGGCGCCGTCACGACGCTGGCGTAGGGACAGAGAAATTCACGGTTGGCCAGCGGGTGCTCGAACGACTCGCACAGCACGATGGTCGGCCGCAAATAGGTGCCTCCCTCAAACTGCACTTTGCGCGGGCCGTCGCGAAAGGCCGCCGTTACCTCGCGCGCGCCGGGAATGGCAAGGCCCTCCTTGATGGCGCCGTCGATGAAATCGGCCATCTTGGGATTGGCAAAGCCGGCCAGCCGGGCGTTTTCGTTGTCAGCCGGCAAAGGCGCGATGGGACCAAGCTTGCGCGCGAGGGCCTCGGCAATTTCCCGGGCGTATTTGGGCACGACCACGGCGGAGGCGTTAATGCAACTGCGGCCGCCGTTGTCCGAAATGGAGGAAACCATCAAGTCGATGAATTCCGGCCAGCGTTCAATCTGGTCCTCGCCGAGGAGAATTTTGCTGTAACCGGGGCCGTGGATTTGAATGGCCGGGTTGTTGGCGTAAGCCGCAGTCGTGCTTTTGTCGCCGAAGATCAGGGCGCGTCCGCACCCGCGCAGAATTTCGCCCGCGCCCTCGTGGTCCGCCGGATAAAATCCGAACGCCTCCGCCGGGCAGCCCGCCGCAATAAAAGACTGGATCAAACGAAATGGCGTCCACGGCTCCTCGCGTCCCGGCTTGATGACCACGGGTATTTTCAACGGGATGGCTGGCAGCCAGAGGGAATTGACAGCCGGTGAATTGCTCGGCATGACCAGACCAAGGCTTTGCGCCGCCGGATAAAAGCTGATGCGTTCGCCATAGCCTTTGTCCAAAACCGACAGGTCCAACCCGCGCGTAAGGCCGTTCAAGATGGCCGGCATATTGGTCAGGGCGGCGTGGATTTTGGCCATGTTGCGGCGCACCATGACATGCGGCAGGCCGCTGCCGGCGGAAAGCGATTCCAGGTATTGCCGCGGCGATTGCGTCTCGCCTTCGCCCAGTGGCAGCGTGCCTTCGAGGAATAGCGCGCCCGCCTCGGCGCAGATTTCCAGCAGACGGACGACGGGGAATTTCTTCAAAGCGGCGCGCCCCTCGCTCATACGGGCCAGGTCCTTGCGGATAATGCCCGCGTTGACCTGGCTAAGAGTGGCCAGAACCTGCCCGGTCCGGCCATCGACAACATTGCTTTGCTCGAGGCTCTCGTAAGCTCGACCGCGTCGCAAGGCCGGGATGTGAGGAACAGTCATCGGCAAATCAACTGCAAGCAAGATATAGCCAATCCGGCCCTTTTCCAGCGGGATTTAAGCCGCAGCCAAAGAAAAGCAACCACGGAACAAGGTTTATCAATAAGAGTTCTCCAAGAACCATTCTTGAAAATGGGAACTCTGCGCGTCCAAGTGCCATTCTGTATCTTAGAAGTATTCATTATCGCACGTGGCGGCAGCATTGGCGGCCAGTGGTTTCCGATACACCACCTGAGTCTTGGCGGGAGTGTAGCCGAGCGACGGATAAAAGCAGTGGCTCTCCGCACGCTTGCTGTTGCTGCGCACGACAACAGCTTCTGCTGAAAGAGTCCTGGCCCATTGCTCCGCGTTGGCGACTAAAGAGCGGCCAACGCCCCGACGCCGGGAGGCCGGAGTAATAATAAGTCCGGTGATCTCGACCCGAAAACCAGACTCGACGATATGAGCGGCATGCGCCTGCAGCCAACCAACCACGGCGCCGGACGAATCCACCGCCACAATCAGCAAATCGGCAGCGGATGCGAGAATAGCCCGGACGCGGCTTCGCATTATTGTTGCGCGGACGGGATAGCCCAATTCAACGGCAAGTCTCGCGATAGAGGCAGCGTCGTCCGCTTTTGCGCCTCGAATCGAAACCAAGGCGCAGTCGGCGCTTTCGCGGGTGCAAACGTTGGGCTTGTTTTTCATTCAGCTTCTAATCTTTAAACTTCAGAATCGTGTGTTCGCAACGGCTTTGAATGAGCTTGGCCACGGCTAGAGTCACCGGGTGCCCGGTCGTGCAACCGGGAATTCTCGACAGCATAGATTGCGAGCGATGATTTCCCGTTTGCTTTCCTCCGGCAGAAGGCCGGCAAAGAACCCCCGGCATTCGTTGCGATTGAACCGCTTCCGTCTTAGCGGCAAGGAACGCGACAGCGCGATTGCGGCCGGGTTTTCGAGCCAGCTTTCGGCGTAATCAAACGCCATCTGTCCATGTTCATTCCGAACGAGAAAGCCGATTAAATGCCGGTGCAGGAAGACGTCCAATGTCCGTGCCATGCTTTAAGCTCCCTTCTCATTCCCATGACCAGCGATTTGGTCTATGACTGGCAGAGTCAGTTTCATCGTGATTCCCAGAGTCTGCAGGACAGTAAGGACCTTGCCAAACTGGCACGTGGGTTTGCCTTTTTCCAATTCGATGATGAACCGCAACCCGGTACCAGAAGTCATGGCCAAAGCCTTTTGCGTCGCGCCGAAGCTCCTGCGCGCGCTTCGGACCATCTCGCCGATCTCTTCTGGCGTGTATATCGTCATGGCTGTGCGAATGTTACCGTACGGTAACATGGTTGTGCAAATGGAATAAAGCAAGCGGAATATACCCGATCGGGAACAAACGCCATCTTGCAAAGCTAAAGCCGACAAATATTCCCGTTCGGGAACAGCAAGGCCATACTTGCAACAGGAATGTAGTACCAATAAAATGTCCCAGGTGGGACATTTTATTGGTACCAGCCGGTTGGGGGGGTGGAGAGCGGAACAGGATTTCGCGGCTTTGAGGCTTCATCTGTCAGCGGGACGCGCCGCGAAAGCCCAAAAAAAAAGCCCAAAAAAAACGCTTGTGTAAGAATTCACGATGAGGCAATTTCTTGCCCACTTTAGCCGGTGCTGGAACCGGTGGCGGTGAAGGGTTTGCACGTGCATCTCAGCGCAATGCGATTGATCAAAATTATAATTTTGCTGCTGCTTTTGGCGGGTTGGCCGTCAGGCCTGTTGCTGGCCCAAAGCGGCGCGGCGCCGGCTGTGGCCGTGCCCAAGGCCGAGGCGGCCGAGGAAGGGCTTCCGCCGGCGGCGCCGGATGTGTTCCATATCGGCGGCTTCCATGTTTCCAATTCGATGCTCGTGACGTGGATGGTGGCTATCGGCATTATAGTCTTTGCCCAATACGCGACCCGGAAAATGAAGGACGTGCCCGACGGCGCGCAAAATTTCTGGGAATTTCTGGTGGAGGGGCTGCATGATTTTCTGGCGGAAATCGTGGGGGCCGACCTGGTGAAGAAATCGTTTTGGTTCTTTGCCACCATCTTCATCTTTATTTGCTTCACCAATTGGTGCGGACTGATTCCAGGCGTGGGCACGATGGGATGGGGACACTACACGCCGGAAGGTTTCAAGCTCACCACGCCGTGGTTCCGCGGGGGCAACGCCGATTTGAACATGACTTTCGCCATGGCCATGATCTTCATGCTGCTGTGGCTGATTTGGGCCCTGCAATCCAACGGCATCATCGGTTTCATTCTCCACATTTTCGGGCCTAAAGGCGAAAGCCAGGGCGCCATGAAATACGCCATGATCGTGGTCTTTTTCGCCGTGGGGCTGATCGAAATGATGTCCATCGCCTTCCGTCCAATCTCGCTCAGTTTTCGTCTCTACGGCAACATTTTCGCGGGCGAAAACCTGCTGGACGCGATGTCGCACGTCATCCAGCACCCGGCCTGGGCCAAGGCCGTTTTCAGCGTGGTGCTGCCGGTGCCGTTTTATTTGATGGAATTGCTCGTCGGCCTGGTGCAGGCCATCGTGTTCATGCTGCTGACGGCCGGGTTCACGAGCGTGATCTGCATGCATGACGATGCGCAGGCCAAGACGCACCATTGAGACTTTGAGATTTCGGCGGCTGGACCGTATTCAATTGCGGGAGCCGCCGGACAAGACAGAAACAAGCAAAGAAAGGTTATTATGGTAACGCCTATGTTGGCAGAGATGGGAGGCAGTATTCACGTCGGTTTGGCCGGATTGGGGTCGGCGATTGGCGTGGGACTGGTCGGCATGAAAGCTTCCGAAGCGGTGGGACGCAATCCCGGCGCCTTCGGCAAGATCATCACGATCGGTTTGATCGGCATGGCTTTCTCAGAGGCTATTGTCTTTTACGCGCTCTTCCTGGTGAAACAATAACTTGCCTGGCGCGGGGCCTTGGCTCCGCGCCAGCCATTTTGCAATAATTTATGACGCATTTGATCTTCCTCGGCAGCATCGGCAGCGATCTGGCCAAAACCGCCGGCGACACGGCGCAAAAATTCGGTCTGGATTGGCCGCATTTCATCGCCCAGTGCATCAGCTTCGCGGTCGTGGCCGGCCTGCTCGTTAAATTTGCCTACAAACCGATTCTCAATGTTTTGGACGATCGCCGCCAGCGCATCGCCGAGGGCCTGGCCAACGCGGACAAGATCAAGGCGGAACTGGCCCGCACCGAAGCCATGCAACAGGAAGTCCTGGAAAAGGCGAACATGCAGGCCAACAAGCTCATCGAGGAAGCCCGCGCCGCCGCCGCCCGCGTGCAGGAGCAGGAAACGCAAAAGGCCATCGCCCAGGCCGAGCAAATCATCAGCCAAAGCGCGCGAGGCCGCCGCCTTGGAACGCCAGCGCATGTTGATCGACCTAAAACGCGAAGTCGTCGCGCTGGTCGTGCAGACCACGGGCGCGGTCGCGGGCAAAGTTCTCACGGCCGAGGACCAGCAGCGGCTGGCCGAGGAAACCCGCCGTCAATTGGCCGCCTGATTTCCCAGCCACGGAGATGAAAATCTCCAAACAAGCCCGGCGCGACGCCCGCCAGTTGTTCCGCGCCTGCATGCCCTCCGGCGCGCTGGATGAAAACCGCGCGCGCCAAGCCGTGGCCGGAGTCATCCAAAAAAAGCCGCGCGGCTACATCGCCATCCTTTCCCATTTGCAGCGTCTGGTCCGGCTGGAAGTCGCCCGCCGCACCGCGACCATTGAAAGCGCGACCGCGCTTGCCGCCGCAGGCGCAGGCGGAAATCCAGGGCGATTTGACCCGGCACTATGGCCCGGGTCTGGCTTTTACTTTTACGCAAAATCCCGCCTTGATTGGCGGCGTCCGCATCCAGGTGGGCGGCGATGTTTATAACGGCAGCGTGCAAGGCGCGCCTGGCGGCCTTGCTGCAAGGGTAGGAAACCACGAATTTTTATGAGTACATTGTTGCAAGAAATTGAAGCCCAGATTTCGGGCTTGAAAACCGGCGTCACCAGCCAAAACGTCGGCACCGTCCGCGAAATTGGCGACGGCGTGGCCAAGATCGAGGGCCTCTCCGACGCCATGCTCAACGAGATGCTGGACTTCGGCAACGGCGTCGTCGGCCTGGCATTGAACCTGGAGGAAACCGAGGTCGGCGCCATCATTCTCGGCGAATACACCGGCATCAAGGAAGGCCAGGAGGTCCGCACCACCGGCAAACTGCTGCAGGTGCCCGTCGGCAAGGCCGCTCCTGGGCCGCGTCGTCAACGCCCTCGGCCAGCCCATCGACGGCAAAGGCCCGATCAACACGGAAGCATTTTATCCGGTGGAAAAAATCGCCCCCGGCATCATCAACCGCAAATCCGGTCACCCAGCCCGTGCAAACGGGCATCATGGCCGTGGACGCGATGATTCCCATCGGCCGCGGCCAGCGCGAATTGATCATCGGCGACCGCTCCACCGGCAAGACCACCATCGGCATCGACACCATCATCAGCCAGGCGCGCTTGAACCAGCGCGGCGGAAGCGGCCAAGGACGCCAGCTACCGCCCGCTCTATTGCATTTACGTCGCCATCGGCCAGAAACAATCCAACGTCGCCCGCGTCGTCGCGGTTTTGGAAGAGGCCGGGGCCATGCCCTACACGATCATCGTCAACGCCAGCGCCTCGGATTCCGCCACCAACCAATACCTCGCGCCCTTCGCCGGCTGCGCCATGGGCGAATGGTTCATGGACAACGGCATGGACGCGCTGATCATTTACGACGATCTTTCCAAGCACGCCGTCGCTTACCGCCAGGTTTCGCTCGTGCTCAAGCGCCCCTCGGGCCGCGAAGCCTATCCCGGCGACGTCTTCTATTTGCACAGCCGTTTGCTGGAACGCTCGGCCCGCGTCGGCGAAAAATACGGCAACGGCTCCCTCACCGCGCCTGCCCATCATCGAAACGCAGGCGGGCGACGTCTCGGCCTACATTCCGACCAACGTCATTTCGATCACCGACGGCCAGATTTACCTGGAAACCGATTTGTTCTACCAGGGCATCCGCCCCGCCATTTCGGTCGGCCTTTCCGTCTCGCGCGTCGGTTCCGCCGCGCAGATCAAGGCCATGAAACAAGTGGCCGGGCGCGTGAAACTGGAACTGGCCCAATACCGCGAACTGGCCGCCTTCGCCCAATTCGGCTCCGACCTCGACGCCAAGACCCAGGCGCAACTCGAGCGCGGCAAGCGCATCGTCGAAGTTTTCAAGCAGCCGCAATACAATCCCATGCCCGTCGAAGTGCAGGCCGCCGTGCTCTGGACGGTGCAGAACAATTTGATGGACGACGTGCCGGTGGACAAGATCAAGGATTTCCAGGCCAAATTGACGGAATACTTGACGAGCCGCAAGTCGGCGGTGATGGACAAAATCCGCGAGGAAAAGGCCCTCAGCGACGCGCTAAGCGCGGAGCTAAAGGCGGCGGTGACGGAGTTCAAGCAAACTTACCGTTAAGCGGCCATGCCCAGCACACGCGACATTCGCCGGCGCATCAAGTCGGTCAAGAACACCGCCCAGATCACCAAGGCGATGCAAATGGTGGCGGCTTCCAAGATGCGCAAAGCCCAGCAGGCCGCGCTGGCCGGACGCCCTTACGCCAACTTGATGAACAAAGTCTTGGGCGCGCTGGTCGCGGCTTCGAGGGATTTCAGCCATCCCTTTCTCGAAGTCCGCGAGAACCCGGCCCGCTGCGTCATTCTGGTCAGCACCGACAAGGGCCTGTGCGGCAGCCTCAACAGCAATTTGATGCGCGAGGCGGCCAAGTTCGGACCGGAGACCGTTTTCATCGCCGCCGGGCGCAAGGCGTCGCAATATTCTGGCGCGCACCAAGCGCAAACTCGCGGCGGAGTTCACCTTTAAGGACGCCCCGCTCTTCGCCGAGGCGCGCGCGATCTCGAAATTCGCCCAGGACCTTTTCCTCAAGGGGGAAGTGGGCCAGGTCGATATACTTTACACGCAATTCATTTCCACCTTGAACCAAAAGCCCGAGGGGCGCCTGTTGCTGCCCGTGGCCGAGATCAAGGAGGTCACGGCCGGCATTGGCGTCAAGCCGGAAATCGTCATCCCGCCCGCTTCCGGAGGCGAATTTCTATTCGAGCCAAGCCAGGAGCAGGTCTTGGGGGCCTTGCTGCCGCACGCCGGGAATTTCCAAATTTATCAGATTCTCCTGGAAGCCAAAGCCAGCGAGCACAGCGCCCGCATGGTGGCGATGAAGAACGCGACCGACAACGCCATGCAATTCATCAAGGATTTGACGCTGGAATACAACAAACTGCGCCAGGCCAACATCACCAAGGAATTGCTGGAAATCAGCAGCGCGGCCATGGCCATGGGGTGATGCGTTGCAAGCGCGGTTGCGTATCGGAACATGAAGTCCAGCGATTTAGCTGGATAATTCGGGATAAAGGCGCAGCATAGGAGCATGAAGAAAACGATCTCCCCTCGCCGCGTTGCCCAAAAACCTTTGGCCGCCGGTCAACTCTGGCACATGGCGGAAGCGAATCTGAAAGTGCTCATGGTGGGCAAATTGCTGGTGCATTACAAATTGGGCAAGCATGACGCCGTCCGCGTCCCAAATTCCTGGAATGGCATTAAAACCATCGAGAAATATCTCAAATCGAAAAAGGCCGTCCTGGCTTAGTCCTCTTTTCCTCGCTATAACTGTTGCCAGTCCGGTTTGTTCTCATAAACCCACCGGTAATAATCCGCCCTTTTCAACAGCGAGGCCGCGCCTTGATCCAAACACAGTTTTACAATGGGGTGCATCTGCAATACCGACGCGGGGCTTAGGGAAGTGATCGGACCTTCCACGGCTTGGGCAACGGCGCGCGCTTTGCTTTGACCAAACGCCAGCAACAGGTTCAATTTCGCCTCCATGATCGTGCCGATGCCCATGGTGATGCAATGGTGCGGCACCTGCTCCAACCCGCCGAAAAACCGCGCGTTGTCCTGCCGCGTCCCCAACGTCAGCGTCTTGATGCGCGTGCGCGACGCCAGCGAGGAAGTCGGCTCGTTGAAACCAATGTGCCCGTCCGTGCCGATGCCCAGCACCTGCAAGTCAATCCCCCCCGCGGCGCGGATCTGCTTCTCGTACGTCGCGCAGAATTTTGGGATGTCCTTCGCCAGGCCGTCGGGAATGTGAACGTTCTTTTTGGCGACATTGACGTGGCGAAACAAGTGTTCCCACATGAAACTGTGATACGACTGTGCGTGCCCGGCGGGCAGGCCGATGTATTCGTCCAGGTTGAACGTCTTTACCTTGCGCCAATCCAGCTTCATCGCGATCAGTTCGCGGTAGAGCAGCAACGGCGTGCTGCCCGTCGCCAAGCCCAGCGCGGCCTCCGGCTTATCCCGCAAAAGCCGCGCCACGATCCGGGCCGCCACGCTCGTCGCCGCTTTGGCGGTGGGTTGAATGATAATTTCCATGACTCAATTCTGCTTTCTCAATTCCGGCAAACTGGCCGCGGCCACCGCCTGCCCGATCCGCCGTGATTTCTCGTCCGGCACGTGCAGCGCAATTCTCTTCGCCGCCGCCGGAAACTCCGTCTTCAATACGCCGCGCGCCTTGTCGAGTATAATGTCGCCGCCTTTGCCCGTGACCACGCGCCCCAGAATCAGCGCCTGGCGAAAATCGTAAAAGTCCGCGTAGTGCGCCATCGCCCAGCCAAGATAAACGCCGATGGTCTCGTAAATCGCGGCCGCGCGGGGATCGCCCTTGGCCATCAGGGCCTGCACTTCCTTGAGCCGTTCGGGCAGCCCCATTTTTTCCGGCAGCGTTATTTTCGCGGCCGGCAGAAGCTTGTTGACCGCCTGCTGCGAAAAATAAAGGGCGCCCACTCCCTGGTCGCCGGACCATTCATCAGCGGGGGCAGCGGGGTTGTAATCCACCGGCGCGAAGGCCAGCTCGTTCAGCCAGCCGAGGATGCGGCCCTGCTTATCCATGAAGCCCGCCGCCTCGCTCGAACCCATCGCCACGCCGAGCAAGCCCTTCTTGCCGAGTGAAAGCGCGCCCGCCAGCGCGGTCACGTCCCCGTCGTTCATGACCACCACGGGCACGTTCCATTCGCGCTGGATGCGTTTAAAAATGCCCGCGGCCTTGGGAAAATCTTTCTTCGGGATCGCCCGCAGCAACGACGCCACGCGGATTTCGTTATCGACAATCACGCCGGCGGAACTGCCGCCGATGGCATCCACGCGCGGCAGGCGCGCGGCGGCGCGGTGCAGCGCGGCGGAAATGTGGTGGTAATGATATTCGGGATTCGCCTGGCTCTTGGGATCCCAAGGCGTCTCCTCGGTAAAGACGGCCTCGCCGTCCCTGACCGCCGACACCTTGTAATCGCTCGCGCCGAGATCGAAGCCAATGCGGCAGCCTTTGAGATGGCCGCCCGCCGCCAGTTCCATTTCGCTGTTGGCCGGAACTTTTTCCGGCACGGTTACGACGACCTGGAATTTTTTGCCGTAAGCCGTGCCCATCAAATCGCAGTCGAACTTCCGCGCGCCGGTGGGCGAGTAAGTCTTGCGGATGAATTCACCGATGGTCTTAGGCCCGCCCCCGATGAATAATTTCCACCCCCCGCGCGCCCACAAAAGAAATTTCACGGTGCGTTCGACATATTGCAGCGTGGCGGCGTCGGCGTAGGGAAACACGAACGTTTCATAACGCGACACCAGGCCGCGTTCGCGTTCAAGCCCGATGACTAACGGCACGGCTTGGCCGGTTTTCTTTGCCGCGGCAAGATAGTTGTGGTTGACCAGCACGGCCGGCTGGAATCCAGGATCGAGCGGCGGAACAACGTTAGGTTTGATGCTCATTGTTGTTTTGAAGCATACTGGCGCCGAGCACTCGAAACCAGTACAATGCTATGATGAAAATTAAGATGAGGCGGGCGCCAACACCGTCACGGCAAGGCGGGCTGGCCAAAAGACCTCTCGTCCAGCGCAATAAATAGCTATGGTTTGCCAATTGACGTAAAGCCGAAATTGGCGTCTTATAATAGTTTTTTGTCATGCGAGAATTACAGGCAACAGGTTCAACTCAGGCCGGACCCGCCGCCGGGCCTGCGGGAGATGGCGCCTGCCGGCAACGGATGCTCAATGCCCTGCAATGCTCGCCGGTGGACCGCCCGCCCGTCTGGCTCATGCGCCAGGCTGGCCGTTGTCTGCCAGAGTATCGCGTCCTCAAAGAGAAGTATTCCTTCCGCCAATTGATCCAGACCCCGGAACTGGCGGCGGAAGCGACGCTGCAGCCGGTGCGCCGGTTTCATTTCGACGCGGCGATCATTTTCAGCGACATCCTGGTGGTGCCGGAAGCGTTGGGCCAGGGATTCAGTTTCCGTGAAGGCGGCGGTGTGGAAATGGATTTCGTAGTGCGGGATCGCCAGGACGTTCGGCGGCTCAATACGCAGGGCATCTCGGATCGCCTGCAATACGTGGCCCAAGCCATCCGGGCCGTCAAAGCGGAACTGGCCTCGGGCACGGCCTTGCTGGGCTTTGCCGGTTCACCGTGGACGCTGGCCAATTTCATGCTCGAAGGCGGCAGCGCCGGCGCGCATACCCAGGCCCTGCAACTGTTTGCCCGCGACCGCGCCCTCTTTGATTCGCTGCTGGAGGAATTGACGCTGGCCATCATCGAATTCCTGCATTTGCAAATCACCGCCGGCGTGGATGCCGTTCAAATATTTGACAGCGTCGGCGGCTTGTTGCCGGCCGAGGATTACGACGCCGCTTCGGGCCAATGGATGCGCACCATAGTTTCCGCGCTCAACGGGCGGGTCCCGGTCATTGTTTATGCCAAAGGCGCGCGCAATTGGAAGTCGCTGATCCGAACTCGCGCCCAAGCCATCGGCATCGATCACGAGATGGATCTGGCCGAAGCCAAACAACAACTCCCCACCCGCGTCGCCATTCAGGGCAATTTGGCGCCCGGTCTCCTGGCCGCCGCGGAACCGCCGGAAGTGGCGGCTCGAAACCACGCGTCTGCTTGAATTGATGCGCGCATCGGGACGGCTACATTTTCAATCTCGGCCACGGCGTCCCCCCCGACGCTAAAATGGAAAATCTCGAAGCGCTGGTCAGCACAGTGCAAAACTTCAAATGAGCAAACTCAACGTCGATCTTGATTTGGTGCAAAAGTACAACGTGCCGGGGCCGCGTTACACCTCGTATCCGCCGGCCCCGCAGTTCACCGACCAGGTTACCTGGCCGGAAGTGGCGGCGAGAATTGGCCACGCGCCCGAGCCGCCGCGCGGGCTTTCCCTTTACTTCCACATCCCCTTCTGCGAATCGCTTTGCTGGTATTGCGGCTGCACGACCGTCATCACGACGCAGCGGGAAAAAGGCGCGCTCTACCTCGAATACCTGGACAAGGAAATGGAGCAGATGAGCAGCCGCATCGATCCGCAGCGCCAAGTGGTGCAATTGCATTGGGGCGGCGGCACGCCGACGTTCCTCTCGCCCGACGAAATTCGTTGGCTCGGCCAATCCATCCGCAAGCATTTCCACTTCGCGCCGGACATGGAGGCGGGCGTGGAGATTGATCCGCGGCGGTTGACGCACGACCACGTCACCGCTTTGCGCGAGGTGGGATTCAATCGGGCCTCGATTGGCGTGCAGGATTTCAATCCGACGGTGCAGGCGGCGGTGCATCGCATTCAACCGCGCGAGCAAACCGAGCAAGTCATCCAGTGGGCGCGCGCGGCCGGTTTTCCATCCATCAACCTGGACTTGATCTACGGACTTCCCTATCAGACCGTCGAAACCTTCGATAAAACATTGGAAGAGATCATCAAACTGGGGCCGGACCGGCTGGCGGTCTTCAGTTACGCGCACGTGCCGTGGATGAAGCCGGCGCAAAAGATTCTGGAACAGGAAGCCGCCTTGCCCAGCGCGGAGACCAAACTGAATATTCTCAAACTGGTCATCGAGAAGCTGACCCACAACGATCGTTACACCTACATCGGCATGGACCATTTCGCCCGCCCCACCGACGAACTGGCCGTGGCGCAACGGCAGAAGACCTTGCAGCGCAATTTCCAGGGCTACAGCACCAAAGGCGGCGCGGATATTTACGCGCTTCGGCATGTCCTCCATTTCGCAGGCCGACGGCGTCTATTGGCAAAACCTCAAGGATTTGCCCGCCTACTATGCGGCGCTGGATGCCGGACGGGCGCCCTTTGCCAAAGGTTACCTCCTGAGCGACGACGACAAGATTCGCCGGCACACCATCATGCGCCTGATGTGCGATCTGAGCCTGGATTACGCCGCGCTGTCGAAGAACCTGGGCATCGACTTTGCCGCCTACTTTGCCGCGGAACTGGAATCCATGACGGACCTGGAAAAAGACGGATTGTTGCGGCGCGAGGCCAATGGCCTTGTAGTCAATGACGTGGGCCGGCTATTTATCCGCAACATTGCCATGCGCTTTGATCGCTATCTCCCGTCCGTCAAGGAACGGCGCTTTTCCAAAACAATATGAAACCGGTCGCCATCATCGGTGGCGGCATTACCGGGCTGACAGCCGCCTTTCGCCTCAAGCAGCGCGGCGTTCCCGTCATCCTGCTCGAAGTCTGCCAAGCGCGTGGGCGGCGTGATTCAGTCCGTCCGCCGCGACGGGTATCTGGCCGAATTCGGCCCCAACAGCATCTTGGAGACATCCCCCGTCATTTCCGATCTGGTGCGCGATTTGGGCTTGGTCTCGCGCCGGTTATATTCCAGTCCTTCCGCTGAAAACCGCTACGTCGTGCGCGGCAAAAAACCCGTGGCCATGCCTGGTTCAGCGGCCGGCTTTCTGACGACGCCGCTCTTTTCCTTTCCGGCCAAGTTGCGGGTTTTGGCCGAGCCGTTCATTCGCCCCGCGCCGGCCGAGGTGGAAGAATCGATCGCCCAATTCGTCCTGCGGCGTCTGGGCCAGGAGTTTCTCGATTACGCCATCGATCCCCTGGTGGCGGGCGTTTACGCCGGCAATCCGCGCCTGCTTTCCGTGCCGCAGGCCTTTCCGAAACTTTACGCGCTGGAGCAGCGCTATCGTTCCCTCTTTTTGGGAACGGTTCTCGGCGCCCGCGAGCGCAAGCGCCGGGGCGAGGTTTCCAAACAATACGCCAAGAAGCTTTCTTTCGACGACGGTTTGCAAGTGCTCATTGATACGCTGCAATCCCGCCTGGGCGAAGAAATTCAAACCTCCGCGCCCGTTCATGGTTTGCGGCGCGTCGGCGATGAGTGGGCTGTTCAATTGGAGCAGGACGCGGACTCCGCTCCGCTCCTCAGCAGCGCCGTTCTTATCGCCCTGCCCAGCCACAAAATCGCGTCCTTGCAAATTCAGAGCGAACCGGCGATTGACGTCGCCTCGCTGGCCGAAATCTATTATCCGCCAGTGGCCTCGGTCGTGCTGGGCTTTCGCCGCGAGGACGTCGCCCATCCGTTGGACGGATTCGGCATGCTCATACCGGAAAAGGAAGGATGCAAAATCCTGGGCGCGCTTTTTCCTCCTCGCTTTTTCCCGGCCGCGCCCCGCAAGGAGAAGTGGCCATCACTTGTTACATCGGCGGCGCGCGCGCGCCGGAACTGCCGCTGAAAACGTCCGGGGAATTGGTGGAAATGGCGCTCAGGGACCTGCGCGAAATTCTAGGCGTCCGGGGCCGGCCGGTCTTCGAGCACGTCGCGGTTTATAAAAAGGCCATTCCCCAATACAACGTCGGCTTCGCCAAATACAGGGCCTTGATGAGCGGCATGGAGCTGAAAGCGCCCGGGCTTTTTGTGGCCGGCCATGCGCGCGATGGCGTTTCCCTGGGGGATTCCATCATCTCCGGCCACAATACCGCCGGCAGAATCCAATCCTATTTGACATCAAGCCTGGAACCCGGCCAGACTGCCCAACATCCCGTTGGCGCATGAACCGTCAAGCCATTCTTCTGGTCAACCTTGGGTCGCCTGCGATTCCGCCTCCGTCGCGGATGTGCGCTCGTACCTGGGCGAATTCCTCATGGACGGCCGCGTCCTGGACGCGCCCTATCCGATCCGTTGGTGCATCGTTCACCTCGCCATTTTGCCCCGGCGCCCGGCGCAGTCCGCGGAGGCATACAAGAAAATCTGGACGCCCGAAGGCTCGCCGCTCATCGTCATCAGCCAAAAAGTCCGGGCGGCATTGCAGGCGCGCCTGCCCGTGCCCGTGGAGTTGGCCATGCGTTACCAAAATCCTTCCATCCCCGACGCCATCGCAAGGTTGAAGGAAAAAGGAATCGAAGAGGTGCTGCTGATCCCGCTTTTTCCCCACTACGCCATGTCCAGCTTCGAAACGGCCGTGGTGCGGGTCAGGAAAGTCATGGCGGACATCGCGCCAACAATGGCCCTGACCGTGGCCCCGCCTTTCTACGATCATCCGGATTACATCGCGGCCTTGGTCGCGAGCGCGTCGGATTATTTGCGGCAGGGCTTCGATCAATTGCTTTTCAGTTTTCACGGCTTGCCGGAGCGGCACCTGCGCAAAGCGGACCCGACCAAGTGTCATTGTTTGACAATCCGGGACTGTTGTTCCGTGGAGAGCCAGGCACACCGGACCTGTTACCGCGCGCAATGCTTCAAAACCGTGCAAGCCTTCGTCAAGGCCGCCGGCATCCCGGACGACAAATACTCCGTGGCCTTCCAATCCCGCTTGGGCCGCGACCCCTGGCTCAAGCCCTACACCGATCATCTGCTGGAAAGCATGGGCAAAGCCGGCGTAAAAAAGCTGCTGGTCATCTGCCCGGCCTTTGTTTCCGACTGTCTGGAAACGCTCGAAGAAATCGCCATCCGCGGCCGCGAATCCTTCCGCGCCGCTGGCGGCGGCGACCTCACGATGATCCCCTGCCTGAACACCCACCCCCGCTGGCTCGAAACCCTCGAAAAAATATCCCGCCACTGGGTAGGGCGAGACTCCGTCGAGCCTTGACTGGATTTCGTAGTGCTCCGACTTCCGCAATTTCATTGCGGTCATCACTAAGGCGCGGGAAGCCTGCGCGAAGAGCGGCCATGTGGTTGCCGACCATTTCGGTGATTTCAACGAATTGGTCAGCATCGGCTCTTGGTCAATCGGGGTCGGCGGGACCAACATCTTTAAACTCGTTGAGGAATTCGACCAACTTGTGAATGTTGGTTGAAGGGTTTGCGCATTCGGGCTTACATCCACCCATCTCTGCCCAATGTTTTTCCAGGCGCCGGGCGTGTCTTATGGCGACAGGCTGATGAGTCTCCAGTCTGGCGTATATTAAATCGTCCCCTTTATCATATTTGCATTTCAATAGGGCCGAAAGCCGCCCGTCGTAAACACCCCGGCTCATGCCGGTGTCGTGATAGTGGAAGTGCAGCAGATACCAGATTTCGAAGGCTTCATTGGCCCACGCGACGAAGATGCGGTGGCTGTCCGCGAGTTGAAATGCGCGATTGAAGTTCTGAGCTGGGAAGCTGTCACGATCAAACACGCACCAAATCTCGCTGAATGGCTCTCCGCGTCGAATCGCTTCCTCTTTTCTGTCGATGGCATTTTGGACAAGACTGTCCGTGTTCATGCCGGTGCCTATCGCAAAAATCTCAACGCGCCGCCTGTCCAATTTGAATCCCTCAAAATACAGGCGCGCGCTCTTTTCGTCTTCGCAGAGAATCAAGACGCGCCGGCGGTTGCGAACCGCGATGATTCGACCGCTGGCCTGCCGCCGTTCCCAAGCCTTCGGCCGGTTATTGGGCATGGGTGAGGGCTTCCTGTAAATCACTCAAACGTGGCACGGCGCCGAACTGCCCAAGCAAATACTCTTTCCCGAATTTCGCCTCCTTCCGCACTTTGAATTCGGCAAGGCTAAACAAACGGGACGCGCCAAGTTCGTCCTTTTCCACAAACCAAACTTGGTCTCAACGGGTGTGCGCGGAATCAAGCAATCCTTCGTCGTGCGTGGCGTAGATAATCTGCGCGTTCCTTCGGTTCCTGGGGTCGTTGAAAAGCCCAACCAGCGCTTTCGTCAGCAAGGGGTGCAACCGCGCCTCCAATTCGTCCACAAACAGGATTGAACCGGCTTCCAGCGTATGAAGAAATGGGCCGCTCATCGCGACAAACTTCTGCGTGCCGGCCGACTCCTCATGCTTGAAATTAAATTCAACAATTTCACGCGCCTGATTCTGGTCGTCGAATTTCTTGTGAAAGGATTTGATCATAAAGGCCCCCGGCGATGTTAGAACCTCTTTGCGCAAATGCTCAGGAAAGTCCTTGGGCAAAGATTTGAGGCGTTCGCTTACGGGAACTTCGAAGGATTTCAAGTCCTCAATTCCCACATCAGCGCGGCGGATTAGATCCCGGATTTGAGTGCCGAATCGCGCGTCCTTCAGCAGTTGCGAGGTAAACGCCAAATAGTTCACATCGTCCAATACCGAAATGCCTCGAAATTGTTCCATCCACTGCATAATTTCGCCCGCGATGTCGCCATTGAATTGGGATACAACCGAGAGAAACAACGCGTTTGGCCGGGTGCGGGACTCAAGCCCCTTGCCTTCCTTAAACTCCGCCGATGGCTCGATAGTTGATCCTTCGCGAGTGAAAAGCCGGGTCTCTCGAATGGAATCCTTTTGGCTGAACAGCCACTCCGCTTGAATCCTTTCGGCAGTCGCCTCAAAGCCGTAGCGATAACGGGTGCCATTCTGAAGGAACACTATTTCAAAATGGCTCGGCGCCAACTCCGTTGCCGTGTGCAATCGAAACGGAATCACCGGAATTTTCTCGCCCATTTGCGATTCCTTTGATGACTTCTGAACGAACTGGCGAAAGGTTTCCATGCCTGCGAGGAAATTAGATTTGCCGCTCGCATTTGCGCCATAAATGGCGGCGGATTTTAGGAGTCGCCGCCCCGCCTTCACGGCAACGTGGCTCTCTTCCAACCAATCGTCTGGCGACGCCTCCAGCGAAAGCGTGACCTTGTCCTTAAAAGAGCGAAAGTTGCCTATTGAAAACTCGATAAGCATATATTTACAGTATATCTGAGAATGATATATATGCAATAAATTTTCATAACTATGCTTTTCGTGCTAAAATTAGCCCGTTAAAACTACGCTCTTGTCCTAACTTACAGAACTAACTGCACCCCAAACTCTCCCCGCAATTCAGGCATTTGTAGCACGCACCGTTGCGCACGGCGACGTGGCCGCAGTTGGGGCAGGTCGGCGCGTCCAGTTGAAAATGAGCCACGCTGTCGTTCAAACTCGCCACCACGCGGCCTGGCTCGGGCTTGGCCTGTTCGCTTGCGCCGTGGCCGTGGCCGTTGCCATTGGCCGGCGCGGCTTCAACTACAATCTCCGCGTCGTCCGCCAAAGGGAGGTCAGGCACCGGACGGTTTATTTTTTTTTTAACTTCTTCCATCAGGCCGGGCATCGCCAGTTCGGGTTGATTGCGGCCCAGGGCGGCCTCGCGGTAGCCGGGAACGAATTGCAAGGCCAACCAGCGGAAGACATAGTCGATGATCGAGGAGGCGTTGCGAATCTCCGGATTCTTGGTGAAACCGGACGGCTCGAAACGTTGGTGGGCGAACTTGCGCATCAACGCCTCCAGCGGCACGCCGTATTGCAAAGCCAGGCTGGTCAGCGTCCCGATGCAGTCCATCAGTCCGCCGATGGTCGAGCCTTCCTTGGCCATCGTAATGAAAAGTTCCCCGGGCTGGCCGTCCTCGAACAATCCCACCGTCAGGTAGCCCTCGTGCCCGGCGACGTCGAATTTATGTGTCACGGCCGTGCGCGTATCCGGCAGGCGGCGGCGCAACGGCTGGCCGGTTTGCGCCCTGAGTTTTTTCAACTCCGATTCCAATTCCGTGATGCGATCATCCGTCGGGTTGTTCTCGCCGCTCTCGTTTGTTCTCTTGGTATTCAACGGCTGCGAGCGTTTGGAGCCGTCGCGGTAAATGGCGACGCATTTGAGGCCCATTTTCCAGGCCTGCACGTAAGCGTCCTTGATGTCCTCCACCGAGCATCCGTGCGGCAGGTTGACGGTCTTGGAGATGGCGCCGCTGATGAAAGGCTGGGTCGCGGCCATCATCTTGAGATGGGCCATGTAGCTGATGCTGCGCTGGCCGCGGTAGGGCTTGAAGGCGCAATCGAAAACCGGCAAATGCGCGGCTTTCAATCCGCTGCGCACCGTCGCGCCATTTTCCTGCACGTCCTCGATGGTGTCGAATTTCTCCACGTGGGCGTCGATGTCGGCGATTTGTTTTTCGTCGTAACCCAGGCGCCGCAAAGCATCCTGCACCCCGCGGTTGATCATTTTGAGCATGCCGCCGCCGGCCAGAATTTTATATTTGACCAATGCGATGTCCGGCTCCACCCCCGTCGTGTCGCAATCCATCAAAAAGGCAATCGTGCCCGTCGGGGCCAGGACTGTGACCTGCGCGTTGCGATAGCCGGCTTGCCGCCCGCCGGCCAAGGCGCGGTCCCAACATTGGCGGGCCTCGTCTTTGAGGTAGGCGAATTCGCTGCTGGGATGAATCTGCTCCACGGCCTCGCGATGCTGCTGGATCACGCCCAGCATCGAGGCCACGTTGTCGCGTCCCAGCGGTTTGGAAACATGGGCGCAACGGGCGTCCTGATAGGCCTTGAACGGCCCCATCACGGCGGCGATTTCCGCCGATTGTTCGTAGGCGTGGCCGGTCATGATGGCGGTGACGGCGCCGGCCAGGGCGCGGCCCTCGTCGGAATCGTACGGCAGGCCGTAGCTCATGATAAGCGAACCAAGATTGGCAAAGCCCAGGCCCAAGGTGCGGAAAAGGTGCGAATTCTCGGCGATGTCCTTGGTCGGATAGCTGGCGTTATCGACGATGATTTCCTGCGCGGTGATGAAAATGCGCACCGCCGCCTTCAAACGATCCATGTCCAGTTTCCCGTCCTCGCGCTTGAATTTCATCAGGTTGAGCGAGGAGAGATTGCAGGCGGTGTTGTTGAGAAAAACGTATTCCGAACACGGGTTGGTGGAGTGGATCGGCTCGGTCGCCTTGCAGGTGTGCCATTTCTGGATGGCGCCGTCGAATTGCAGCCCCGGATCCCCGCAAGTCCAGGTGCCCTCGGCGATTTTATGCAGCAATTGGGCGGCGTCCTTCTTCTCCAACCGTGTGTTGTCGGTCACGCGGCGCGTCCACCAATCCTTGCCCTCCAGCGCCGCCTGCATGAACTCGTCGCTGACACGCACGGAAAGATTTTCGTTTTGGTACATGATGCTGCCGTAGGCGGCCCCGTTGTAGGAGCCGTCGTAACCCTGCTCGATCAATGCCCAGGCCTTCTTTTCCTCCTTCTGCTTGGCGTCGATGAACTCCTCGATGTCGCCATGCCAATCGCGCAACGTATTCATCTTGGCGGCGCGGCGGGTCTTGCCGCCGGATTTGACGACGTTGGCCACTTGATCATAAACCTTGAGGAAGGAAAGCGGCCCGCTGGGACGCCCGCCCCCGCTGAGCTTCTCGCGGCTGGAGCGAATCGGGCTTAAATCGGTCCCCGTGCCGGAGCCATACTTGAAGAGCATCGCTTCGCTGTGCGCCAGATGCATGATGCTCTCCATGTTGTCATCGACCGATTGAATGAAACAGGCGCTGCCTTGCGGATACTCGTACTGGGTGCTGGCGCGCTCGGCGCTGCCGGTCTTGCGATTGTAGAACCAATTGCCGCGCGCCGAACGATTGCCGACCTTGTATTCGTGGTAAAGTCCGACGTTGAACCAGACGGGCGAATTGAAGGCCCCATATTGGTTCACGCACAGCCAGGTCAATTCGTCGTAATAAACCTCCCCTTGCGCCTTGTCGAAATAGCCGTCGCGCACCCCCCAATCCGCGATGGTCCGGCAGACGCGATGGATCAACTGACGGACGGACGTTTCCCGTTCGCCGGTATTTTGCTCCCCGTAAAAGTATTTCGAAACCACCACTTTGGTCGCCAGGACGGACCAGCTTTTGGGCACCTCCACGTTTTCCTGTTTGAAAATGACCTTGCCGCCGTCATCGGTGATTTCGGCCGTGCGTTTCTCCCATTCGACCTGATCGAACGGTTTAACCTTCGGATCGCTAAACATCCGGTCAACAGCCAGAAATTTGGCCTTCCGGCCCAAACGGGCACGGGCTGCGGTGGAGGAACCGGCGCGCCGCCGATGCTCAGTCGGGGCAGACAACTGGAGATGGTCACGAGAATCAATCATGGAAATTCCTTATTGCGATGTCTCTTCAAATTATACCAACAAAAAGCAACTATTTCGACCCTGTTTTGGGGCCTCGGTGAACCATCACCGCCGACAGCAAGCCCCATTCAGTGGGGAGCATTAAAAAATTTAACACCATATATAGTGGTTGCAAGCCTTTTTTGCAAAAAAAAGTTATTGGTGGGTCTATCCCCATCTTTTTCACCAAAATTCGCCTCGAAAAGGTTGTCTCCGGCGACCCCGCCCCCTAATATCACCGCCATGACCTTGGACACCGCATGGGCGCTATGACGCCCTCGGATTGGTTGCTGATTGCGCTCGCGCTGGCGGGAGTGGGGATGCTGGTCGGCTTGGTGGCGTGGGCGCGCCTGAATGCTTTCCTGGCTCTCCTGGCTGCGGCGCTCCTGGTCGGAGTGGGGGCGGGCCAGCCGATGTTGGGGGTGGCCAAAGCTTTCCAGGAAGGGATGGGATCGACCCTCGGCGGCGTGGCCGCCGTCATCTGCCTGGGAACCATGCTGGGAAAACTGCTGGCCGAATCGCGCGGGGCGGAAGTGCTGGCCAAACAATTCGCCGGGTTTTTTGGGCCGCGCCGCATTGGCTGGTGCGTGATGGCCCTGGCGCTGGTCATCGGGCTTACGACGTGGTTCGCGGTGGGATTGATTCTGCTGGCCCCCATCCTTCACACGCTGACACGGGAGACGCGGCGGCCTTTTCTTCATCTGGCGCTGCCGTTGCTCGCCTGCCTCTCCGTCATGCAAGGCTTAATGCCTCCTCATCCCGGCCCCATCATGGCCATTAACGCTCTCCACGCCAATACGGGCTTGGTGCTCCTGTGGGGATTCGCGCTCGGCGTTCCCGTGGCGGTCATCGCCGGCCCACTCTTCGCCCGTCTGGCGGACAAAAGCGTCGCCATCGCCGCCGATCCCGTTGTTCCCCCTGCCCCACACCCCGGCACGCGCCAGCCGGGTTTTCGATTGACATTGTTTTCGATGCTGCTGCCGGTGGGATTGATCCTGCTGGCCACCCTGGCCGATCTGACAATGGACGACGGCCGCTTGCGCCGCCTGGCCGATTTTACCGGCAATCCGACCGTGGCCTTATTCATCGGCGTGCTTTTTGGCCATTGGTCGCTGGGTCTTCGCTGCGGTTTTGGCGCCTCTCAGTTGTTGAAATTCACCGAGGAATCGGTCTCGGACGTTGGCATGATCATTCTGATCGTCGGCGGCGGCGGCGGATTCGCGCGCGTCCTGCAAACCAGCGGGGTATCCGACGCCATGGGCGCAATGGCCTCCGCGGCACATCTGCCGCCCTTGCTCTACTGCTGGCTGGCCTCGGCCTTTATCCGGGTGGCGACCGGTTCCTCCACCGTCGCCATCACGGCGGCCTCGGCCTTGATGGCCCCGGTGCTGGCCCTCCATCCCGGTGTCAACAAGGAATTGGCCGTTATTTCCATCGGCTGCGGATCCCTCTTTCTTTCCCACCTGAACGACGGCGGTTTTTGGATCGTCAAAGGTTGCCTGAATTTATCAGTGGCCCAAACCTTCCGCACCTGGTCGTTGTGTGAAACCATCATCGGCCTTGCCGGCCTGGCGCTGACGCTCCTGGCGAGTGTTCTAATACGGTGACGGCGCCGCTGGCTTCCGGCCAAGCTTCTTACGCTTCCACCACCAGGCCCGGGGCTGGTTGTGCAATCCGGATGTGCGGATGGCGGGCGCGAAGCTGCTCCTCAAACCATTGCCGCGAAGATGATTCCCCGTGCCCAAGCAAAATCACCCGGGGCGATACCCTCCCCGCAAAATCCAGCAGCGCTTCCCGGTTGGCATGGGCCGTCAGGTCGAAATCCTGCAGTTCGCAACGGCGTGTGACTTCTCCCACGCTGGCGCTGTAGAGGAATGGCTCGCCCGGCCTGGAGACTTTGAGCCGGCCCCCGGGTGTGTCGGGATCGGCGTAACCAACAAAAAAGATGGCTTGCCGCGGGTCAACCATCATGCGCAAGGCCAGATCGTGGGCCGGTGTGCATTCGGTCAACATGCCGGCCGTCAGGACGAAGATTCTGCCGTCGCCAAGACTGATATTGTCCAGTTGCTCTTTTTCCAACACGGTGACCTGCAATTCCTCGCGCAGTTGAAGCTCGGGCAAGTGGCGGGTGGCCAGGTGCGCCTTTTGATCGTATATTTCAGTGAAGACGCGGCCCAGGCCGCCAACATAGATGGGTTGGCGCCGGATATGGCCGGCGCGCATCATCAGCGCCAGTTCGGCCAGGATTTCCTGGGTCCGGCCCAGGGCGAACGCGGGCAGCAACACGCTGCCTCCGCGAGCCAGGACCCGCTGCATGGCCGCAGTCAGGCGCTGGATTTCTGTTTCCCGCGTGAAGCCCGGCGACGGAACGCGGTTGCCGCGAGTGGTTTCCGTAATCAAAACATCGGCCCGGACATTCTCGAAGCGCGCCGGCTGGAGGATGGTTTGGTCGTGGAAGCAGACATCGCCGGTGTAGAAAAGGCTTTGCGATTTTCCGCGCACCAGGATCCCCGCCGAGCCGAGAGCGTGGCCGGCGTCGAAAAACTCGACCGACGGCGAGAAGGAGTTGGCGCGGGATTTGCGGCCGGAAGTCGAATTGACCGGACTATTGTATTTGATGCCTTGGAATTGGGCTTCGTTTTCCTCGACTTGGTCGTGGGTAAAAAGCGGGTATTCGAGCACGCCGTGCTCCTCCCGCTGGCGGAGCATGACGTTGACGGAATTATGCAGCACCCGCCCGGCCACGTAATAGCTCAACTCGGTCATCAACACGCTGGCCTTGCGGGAATGGCGCATGGCCACCGGCAAAGAACCGATATGATCGTGGTGGCAGTGGGAAATGGCGATGGCGTCCAGTTCCTTGTCATCCAATAAGTGGTAGAGCGGAAGGGCCTCGCGGCCTTCGCGTTTGGGGTGCAGGCCCGCGTCCAGGAGCAGGCGGCGGCCATCCAGATCCACCATCCAGGCACTGGCGCCGATCTCGGTGTCGGGATTAAGATTCGTAATATGCATGAGCCTTATTAAATTATAAGCGGCAGGCCGCGGAATAGGGCCAAAAGAATTTTTAAAAAAGTGTTGAACAATTTCAAAACCAGTGCGTCAATATAGTAGCCTCAGGACAGAGGCCGGATGGGTTTTTGGTTTTCCCAGCCGGTTATAACCTGAGGTCAAGGGTTGGTTAGTTTGGTTGTTGGGGGGCGGACACTGCAACGGTGTCCGCCCTTTTTTTATGGGTTTAACAAGGCCCAAAAACGCAGTCCTCTCGTGCTGACGGTCATTTCCTTGAAGTCAAACTGTTCCATGATGGCTTCGTATATGGCAGTCCCGGTCAGGATCACGTCGCTCCGATTGGGCGGCAGGCCGATGATTTCCTGGCGTTGCGCCTGGGTCATTTGCCATTGGCATTCCAATTCGCTTCGGATGCCTTCCAAAGTCAGGGTGGTCGCTTCGATTTTGTCCCGGTCAAAATCGGCCAATTTGCCCTCAATCCGCGCCAGGATGGTGGCCGTGCCGCCCGTGCCGACCAGGCGCACGGGCCGCTGGGCGCTCATCAAAGCGGGTTCGAGCAGCGGCGCCACTTCTTTTTTCAAAAAATCGCGCAGCCAGACCCGGCACTCCTGCAACGCCCGCAATCCCGGCGGGTTGCCCGGCCGCGATTGCTCCAGCAACCGCACCGCGCCCAGATCGTGGCTGCCGCGAAATTGCGGCGCCGCGTTCTCGCCGACGATGATTTCCGTGCTGCCGCCGCCAACGTCCAGGATCAGCAGCGGGGATGTTGCCAGACTGGGGCTGGTGGTGACGCCGCGAAAAACCCATTCCGCCTCTTTGTTGCCGGAGAGTACCTCCGTGCTCAGGCCGCACTCGCGCTCAATGGCTTCGGTCAATTCATCCACGTTAATCGCGTCCCGGGCGGCGCTGGTGGCGAAGACGCGCGCCGGCTCGGCCCCCAATTTAGCGGCGGTCCTGGCAAAATCCGCCACCGCTTCCGCCGTCTGGGCTATGGCGGGAGTCAGCAAACGGCGGGTCTCATAAAACCCGGCCCCCAAGCGCGTCTGCTTGCTCCCTTCCGACACCGGCGTCACGACGCCTCCGGCAATATCGCCAACCAGCAATTTGACGGAGTTGGTGCCAACGTCAATGACCGCCCGCCGATTTGGTTTGGTGCTGATCACGCTCGCCTTTTGCAGTTGGGACGCCCCTTCATGGTGTCATTTGCTGGCCCGCCGAGCCAGCACCGCGCCACCTATGATCCCGGCGTCGTCCCCGGCTTTGCAGGCCAGGATTTCCACGCCCTTGTTGGTCCCGCTCATGATATAATCTTCGGCCGTTTCGATGATAATGGCCATCATTTCGTCGCTCAGGGCGTCGATCACGCCGCCGCCCAGCACGACGGTCTCAGGGTTGAGGATGTTGATTAAATTGGCCACCGCGATGCCGATGTATTCCGCGGCGTCCTCGATAATTTTCTCAACTACCTTGTCGCCCTTGCGGATGGCTTTGCGCAGATCGCCGCTTCGCAAATCGGTCAAATCCGGTCCCAGCATTTCGGAGAGAAGGGATTTCTGGCCGTCCTTGATGGCATCGTGAATGGTGCGGAAAATGGCAGTGCGGCTGGCCAGGGCCTCGAAGCATCCGCGGTTGCCGCAATTGCACTTGGGGCCGCCGACCTGGAGCACCATGTGCCCGATTTCGGCCGCCGTGCCGCTGACGCCCGAATAGAGCTTTCCATCAATTATGATGCCGCCACCGATGCCGGTGCCGATAAAAACGCCCACCAAATGCCGCGGCTTGCCTTGCAGTTCCTTCTCAAACACGCCCAAGGTCGCGCTGTTGCAGTCATTCTCCACCGCCACCGGCACGCCCATCTGCTTCTCCATGATTTTCTTCAGCGCCACGTCCTGCCATTGCAGGTTGGGGGCAAAGATGACCCGGCCCGTTTCGGGATCGACCGCTCCGGGCGCGCCAATGCCCAGGCCGCGCACTTGCTTGAAATCCAAATCGCATTCATCCACCACGTCGCGGACGCAACGGCCGATGCGATCAATTACTTCCTCCGGTCCGCGTTCGGACTTGGTGCTCATTTTGCTCCGCCCCAGGCAGTTGATCTTGTCATCGAACACTCCGGCCAAAATCTTGGTCCCGCCCAGATCGACGCCGACGAAGTAATCCGTTTTGGCGCTGGCTTCAGCCACGGGGTGTCCTGGGGTCAAGGTTCTTCATCTCATCCTTCCAGCACGCTCTCGATGCGGCGGCGCAATTCGATGTTGATTTCGTCCGGGGAACGATGGCCATCGACGATGGTAAAACCGTAGCTGCGCTGGAGCTGGCGGAACTTGGCCGCGACCAGCGCCTGGTATTGCAGAAAACTGTCAAACATATCTCTGGACAGCCCCAAATCCATCCCGCTCTCCCAATAATCCAGCGCCTGCTTCTTGGCGAAATTGCGCTCGATCAACTCTTGCGGCTGCACGTTGAGATAAAACACCACGTCCGGCTCCAGGGCAATGCCGTAGAGGTTCTTCAGCCACGCCTCGTCCATCCCCCGCACCATGTCCCGCACCATGAGCGTGTAAATATATCGGTCCGCCAGCACCATGAATCCCGCCCGCAAGCCAGGCAGAATAATATTCTCCAACTGATCGGCAAAATCCGTCGCGTAAAAAAGACTCAGCGTCGTGTGGCTCAAAATATTCCCCTGCTGCGCCTGGTCCAACTCTTCGCTCACCAGGGTCGATCGCTTGAGTCCAACTTGCACGGTGGCGTGGCCGCAGCCTTCCAGCCATTGCACTAGCCGCGCGATCTGCGTCGAGCGCCCGGAACCGTCCGCGCCCTCGACCACGATCAACTTGCCCGCCAGTTTGGTCAGGTCCACCCCCGGCACTCCCTGCCCGTAAAAACGGCGCAGCTTGCATTTGGGCACCACGATGCCCTGCCGGTTCCTGCGAGATGTTGGCGTGCGGGTGGCGGTCATGACCTTTGGGGGCGTTTATGCGGCACAAATTGGCGCAAGTCCACCCGGGCCGCCACCAGGTCGCGCACGATGTTCTGCTGCGCTTCAATCGCCGCGCTGGCATCGATTTCCAGGAACTTGAAGTCCGCGCTCATGGCCAGGTATTGCTCCAGAATCCGCCCCTGAAAAATGCGGAAGCTCTCATAAGGATCGCTGGAAAGCCGCAAATCCATCCCGGCTTCGAAATACTTCAACTGCGGACGCCCGTCCAGAATGCGTTGCAGCGAAATCTCCAGCGGCGCTTTGAAAAAAAACACCAGGTCCGGCATGGCGGCGAAATCGTAAATGCCCCGCACCCACTCCGACGGGCAGCCGCGCACGGTGTCGCGGGCAAAAGCCGTGAAAATATAGCGGTCGCACAACACCACGTACCCGGCGCGCAAGAGCGGCACCAGTTGGCGTTCGTAGCGGTCGGCGAAGTCGGTGGCGTGAATCAGGCTGAAGGTCGTCGGGGAAAGCAATTCGCGTTTCTTGCCTTTGCTGGTGGCGTTCTTGACCAGCGTGGAGGAATTCCATTCGCTGAAAAAAACTTTCAGCCCTTGCAGCTCCAGCCAGCGTTTGAGCAGGTATATTTGCGTGGATTTGCCCGAGCCGTCCAGTCCTTCGACGGCAATCAATCTCCCCGGAAACCCAAGTTCAGCGAAAGTCTTCATTCGCACTCCCTGTTGTAAAGACTCCGCGCCGGAAAGGAAATCAAAAATAGTTTATTGCCTCTTGAACTTGCCGCCTATCGCTCTTACTTTCGCCTCCATGAAACGTGTTTTCATGCTGCTGACAGTTTTGCTCTCCATGACCATGGGCCGTGCCATGGCCCAGGAAACCACTCCCATCCCCGTGCCCGCCGCCAACGCCGCCGCCATCGCCGCCCAGCAAGCCGCCGAGGAACACTACAAACGCATGGCTGCCGACCTCCAGGCCGTGCAAATGGACAACGAATCCTTGAAGGCCAAAATCAGCACCCTCGAACAATCCATTGAAAATCTGCGCCGGCAACAGGCCGCCGCCGCCAACAACACCGGCGTGCAGGAAGATCTTAAGAACCTGGCCGAGAAAATCGCCGAAGTGGACCGCAAACGCGAGGCAGACAAACAAGCCACCGCGGAAGAAATCCGCAATTTCATTGGCAAATTGAAAACGCTGGCTGCTCCCGCTCCAACCACCCGCGCCGCCGCGCCCAAAATAATGTTGGACGCCCCGACGCCCACCGCTGTCCAGAACGGGTTCGCCTACACCATCAAGGATGGCGACACTCTCTCGGTCATTGTCAAAGCCTACAATGCGGATTTTAAGAGCAAAGGCTGGAAAACCATCACCCTCAAGCAGACCAGGGAAGCCAACCCCAACGTGGACTGGGACCGCCTGCGCGTCGGCCAAAAAATCATCATTCCGCGCCCGGAAGGCTCTTAAACGGCTCCCGGATCGCCTATGGCAACGACAGAAAAAAAGTATTTCAGCCAGAGTGCCAATTGTGTCTTAATAGGCCAAAGAGAAAGCGAAATTTATGGCTAAAAATGTTGAAACCGTGACCACAACCGAAGCCAAATGCCCCTTTCACCCCGCTGCCGGAGCCGGCGCGTCGAACCGTGACTGGTGGCCGAATCAGTTAAAGCTCGAACTCTTGCACCAGCATTCCTCCAAGTCCAATCCCATGAGCGAGGATTTTAACTACGCAAAAGAGTTCAAGAGCCTCGACCTGGCGGCTGTGAAGAAAGATCTCGCCGCGCTGATGACCGACTCGCAGGACTGGTGGCCGGCGGACTTCGGCCACTACGGTGGTCTATTCATTCGCATGGCCTGGCACAGCGCGGGCACCTACCGCACCGGTGATGGCCGCGGCGGCGCCGGCAGAGGCCAGCAGCGTTTCGCGCCGCTTAACAGTTGGCCCGACAACGTCAGCCTGGACAAGGCGCGCCGCCTGCTCTGGCCGATCAAGCAGAAGTATGGCCGGAAGATTTCATGGGCCGACTTGATCATCCTGACGGGGAACGTCGCCCTGGAAACAATGGGATTCAAGACGTTCGGTTTTGGAGGCGGCCGCGAGGACGTCTGGGAACCGGATCAGGACGTGTATTGGGGCAAGGAAACCGCGTGGTTGGAAGACAAGCGCTATTCCGGCGACCGGGATCTCGAAAATCCCCTCGCGGCCGTGCAGATGGGGCTTATTTACGTCAACCCGGAAGGCCCCAACGGCAACCCCGATCCCATTGCCTCGGCGCGGGACATCCGCGAGACTTTCGCCCGCATGGCGATGAACGACGAGGAGACGGTGGCTCTTATCGCTGGCGGCCATACCTTCGGCAAGACCCACGGCGCCGGCCCGGCCTCCAATGTGGGGGCTGCTCCGGAAGCGGCCGGACTCGAAGACCAGGGCTTGGGCTGGAAGAACAGCTTCGGCACCGGCAAAGGCGGCGACACGATCACCAGCGGCCTGGAAGTGACCTGGACCACCACCCCCACGAAGTGGAGCAATAATTTCCTCCAAAACCTGTTCGGATACGAATGGGAACTCACCAAAAGCCCGGCTGGCGCCAATCAGTGGAGACCGAAGAATGGCGCCGGCGCCGGCACCGTGCCCGCCGCGCATGATGCCTCCAAGCGTATCGCGCCTTCCATGCTCACCACGGACCTCGCCCTGCGCTTCGACCCTGCTTACGAAAAAATCTCCCGGCGCTTCTTGCAGCACCCGGATCAGTTCGCCGACGCCTTCGCCCGGGCGTGGTTCAAGTTGACGCATCGCGATATGGGTCCGCGCGCGCGCTATCTCGGCCCGGAAGTTCCCGCGCAAGAACTCATCTGGCAGGACCCCCTTCCCGCCGTGAACCACAAATTGATCGGGGCCGAGGAGATCGCCTCGCTCAAGGACAAAATTCTGGCCTCCGGCCTGTCCATCTCGGAGCTGGTATCCACCGCATGGGCGTCGGCCTCCACGTTCCGTGGCTCTGACAAACGCGGCGGCGCCAACGGCGCCCGCATCCGCCTGGCGCCGCAGAAGGATTGGGCAGTCAACCAACCGAAAAAATTGGCGACCGTGCTCAAGACGCTCGGCGATATTCAGAGCGCATTCAACAAGACGGCGACGGACGGCAGGAAGGTCTCTCTGTCTGACCTGATCGTTTTGGGCGGCTGTGGCGGGATCGAACAAGCGGCCAAAAACGCCGGCCACAAGGTCACGGTCCCCTTCATCCCGGGACGCATGGACGCCGCGGCGGAGCAAACCGACGTGGCTTCCTTCGCGGTGCTTGAGCCTGTCGCGGACGGCTTCCGCAATTACCTCAAGGGCAAATACGCCGTGTCGGCCGAAGCGCTGCTGCTCGACAAGGCACAGTTGCTGACCCTGACCGCGCCCGAAATGACGGCGCTTGTGGGCGGCCTGCGCGTCCTGAAGACCAACTTCGCAGAGGCGCAACACGGTGTCTTCACCAAGCGGCTGGAGGCGCTGACCAACGACTTCTTCGTCAACCTGCTTGACATGGGCACGGAGTGGAAGCCCGTCTCGGAAGACGCGGATGTCTTTGAAGGCCGCGATCGCAAAACGGGCGCGCTCAAGTGGACCGGCACGCGCGTTGACCTGGTCTTCGGTTGGAACTCTCAACTCCGCGCCCTGGCTGAAGTCTATGGCAGTTCCGACGCCGAGGAGAAGTTCGTCCACGACTTTGTCGCGGCCTGGAATAAGGTCATGAACCTGGATCGCTTCGACCTTATCCTCGTTTAAGATATATTATGACTCCTCGCATGATGGCCAGGTTGATCGGGATCGCGCTGGTGGTGTTCGTCGTCGTCATTATGGCGGCCGGCGGCACTTATGTCGTCAATCCGGGATTCCGTGGCGTCGAGGTGACGATGGGCAAGGTGTCCGATGCCTTCAAGCCCGAGGGGTTCGGGTTGAAGCAGCCTTTTGTCACCACCATTTACCCCGTCTCCATCCGGCAACAGACCGCCGAGGACAGCGCGGAATGTTATTCGGCGGACTTGCAGCAGATTAAAATCGAATTGCGCGTGCTCTATCGCATTCCGGAAAGCTCGGTGGTGAAACTCTTCCATGAGTACTATGGCGAGCCGTTCGAGAGCCTCATCGCCCCGCGCGTCCAGGAAGCCCTCAAGGAAGTCGCCGCCTTGCAAAGCGCCGAGCAAATCGTCAAGACTAGGGAACAGATCAAAACCCGCGCCCTGGAACTGGCGCGCAAAAAGGCCGGTTCCCTGGTGGTGATCGAGGACATTGTCATTCAGAATATCACCCTGACCAAGGAATTGGAGAGCGCCATTGAAGCCAAAATGGTGCAGGAACAGGAAGCGTCCAAGGCCAAATACATTCAGCAGCGCGCTCAAATCGAGGCCGACACGGCGGTCATCCAGGCCAGGGGCGAGGCCGAATCCATCCGCATCCGCGGCCAGGCCTTGAAGGACGATCCCGCCTTCGTGGACCTGAAAATCGTGGATAAATGGGACGGCTTCACTCCGCTGGTCATCGGCGGCGGAAGCGTCGTGTATCAACCGCAGGAACTGGAACACCTGCGCCAACTGCAACAACCAAGCCGGCCCGCCTCCTCCGCGCGGCCCGAAGCCGCGAGCCATTAAAGTTATGCAACGCGCCTCCTTACCCGTGCTCATCGTTGGCTCGGTCCTGGTTTTCCTGGCCGTTCTTTTCCTCTCCTCCACCTCCTATATTGTCCAGCCCGGCACGCGCGGCATCAAAATCACTCTGGGCAAGGCGGAGGACAAGTTTTTGCCGGAAGGCTTCGGCGTCAAAGCTCCATTTATCACCGACATCGTGCCGGTCAACGTCCGCCAGCGCACCGAGGCGGTCAAGGCCGAGTGCTTTTCCTCCGACCTCCAGCAAGTCGTGGCCGACGTGCGCGTGCTCTACCGCGTGCCCGAGAAATCGGTCGTGCAAATCTACAAACAATATGCCGGCGACCCGTTTGACAGTCTCATTGCCCCGCGCGTGCAAGAGGCCCTCAAAGAAGTCACCGCCTTGCAGACGGCCGAGCAAATCGTCAAGAACCGCGAGGAGATCAAACAAAAGACGCTCGCGGCCGCCAAGCAGAAAATCGGCGACTTGCTTTGGGTCGAGGACATCGTCGTGCGGAATATTGACTTGTCGAAAGATCTGGAGCGGGCCATCGAGGCCAAAATGGTGGCCGAACAGCAGGCCACCCAGGCCAAGTTCTCCCAAACTCAAACCCAGGTCGAAGCCGAAACCGCCATCATCCGCGCCAAGGGCGAAGCCGAAGCCATCCGCGAGCGCGGCGCGGCCCTGAAACTCAACCCGGCCTTCCTGCGCTTGCAGATGGTCGAACGCTGGAACGGCAGGGCGCCCCTGGTCGTTCCGGTCGGAGTCAATAATAACGGCGCCGCCCTGTTGATGCCGATGGGGGCCGTCGAACCTGCCGCCGCGCCATGAACCCTCGCTTGCGGGCCGTCCTTCAGATCTGCGTCTTGGTGCTGGTGCTTTTGTCCCTCGTGCTGCTTTTTCCGCGCGCCCTCGGCTTCGTTGAAATGGCCGGGCGCGAACTGCGTTACTTTTGGTGGCTGGCGCTGATCATCGCCCTGGCTCTGTGGCTCATCATCGGCCTGGGACGAAAGCCTAAAGCCTAAGGTAGGGCGAGACTCTGTCGAGCCGTGACTTGATTTCGCGGGAAGAATTTAGGGCTTGACTGAGTCTCGCCCTGCCAGGAAATGTCAATAAAATTATGAAATTAGGAATCCAAATGACTGCCCAATCCACGCGCCGCGAGATGATCGCGCGCACCACCACCATCGCCGCGGCGCTGGCGCTCGGTTCCACCCTGGCCCCGCTCTGGGCCGCGCCCGGCGCGCGCGGCTTCAAAATCGGCGCTCCCGAATGGTCTCTGCGCAAAACTGATCCTTCCTGCTTTGAGGTTGCCCGCGAAATTGGCCTCGATGGCGTGCAGCTTAACCTCGGCAGCCTCGACGACCAATTGCACCTGCGCCAGCCCGCCGTGCAGCAGGCCTATTTGGCCGCCGCGCGCAAAAACGGATTACAGATCGCTTCCCTGGCCACCGGCGAATTTAACAAATTCCCCCTCAAAAGCGATCCCCGCGCGGCGCTCTGGTTGCTCGATTCCATGGCCGTGGCGCAAGCACTTGGCGTCAAGGTGATCCTGGTCGCCGAGTTCGCCCACGGCGACCTCTTTGGCGACAAACCCGGCATTGATCGCACCGTCGAGGTGCTCAAGGAACTCGCTCCTCGCGCCGAAAAAGCCGGCGTCATTCTCGGCCTCGAAAACTATCTCAGCGCCCCGGAGAATCTCGACATCCTCCAGCGCGTCGGCTCTCCCGCCCTCAAAGTTTATTACGACGTCGGCAATTCCACCGACAAAGGCTACGACGTTTGCCAGGAAATCCGCCTGCTCAAGGACCGCATCTGCGAATTCCACGCCAAGGACGGCAAATTCATGCTCGGCCAGGGACGCATCGACTTTCGCCAAGTCCGCCAGGCCATGGACGACATCGATTACCGCGGCTGGATTCAGATCGAAGCCGCCGCGCCCCACTCGCTGGTCGAGGATTACCGCGCCGACCTGAAATATCTCAAAGGCATATTTCCCGCTTGAACTGGGCCAGATTCAATCTATTCTCGAACCTATGAACAACGATTCTGCGAATTCGCTTCCGTCTTCTGCTTTCACGCGCCGGCAGTTTCTGGCCACGGCCGGGGCTTCGGCCATCTCACTCGCCGTCGCGCAATCGTCCCTGGTCCGTGCCGCCGAGCCTGGTGCCAAACTCAACTTCGGCCTCATCGGTTGCGGCGGTCGTGGCACGTGGATCACCGATTTGTTCCTCAAAGACGGGCGTTATAACTTGGCGGCGGTCGCGGACTATTTTCCGGACAAGGCCGACGCAGCGGGAGACAAGTTCCAGGTGGACAAGGCCCACCGCTTTACCGGCCTCTCCGCTTACCTGCGCCTGCTGGAACAAAAACTCGACGCCGTGGTCATCATATCCCCGCCTTATTTCCACCCTATGCAAGCCGCCGCCGCCATCGAAGCCGGCAAACACGTCTATTGCGCCAAGCCAATTGCGGTGGACGTGCCCGGCTGCCAGACCGTGTCCGAGACCGGGCGCAAAGCCACCGAGAAGAAGCTGGCCTTCCTCGTTGATTTCCAGAGCCGCGCCCACCCTTCCTATCAACAAGCGGTGAGCGTGGTGCAAAAAGGCGCCATCGGCAGGTTAGTTTCCGCCGAATCCAACTACCAGGACAAGGGCCGATGGGTCAGCCAGGATGCCGCCATCAGAAGCAATCCCGGCAACGACGAAATCCGCCTGCGCGGCTGGGCCGCCGACCGCACCCTTTCCGGCGACATCATCACCGAGCAGAATATTCACAGCATCGATATGGCATCCTGGATTCTCGACGCCAATCCCCTGCGCGCCTGGGGCACGGGCGGACGAACGCGCCAGCCCGTCCATAACGGGGTGTGGGACAATTTTTCAGTCGTCTTCGACTTTCCCAACGACCTGCGCCTGACCTTCGATTCCAAGCAGGCCGGCAAATTCGGCGACGACATCTCATGCCACGTCTATGGGACGGAAGGCGTCATCGACATGCATTATGGCGGCGTCGTCAAAGTCATGTGCGACGACGCTTACAACGGCGGCATCGTGACCAACATCTACAGCGATGGGGTGGTCAGAAATATCGCCTCGTTTTACAATGCCATCACCTCGGGCGATGCCTCCAATCCGACCGTCGCCCCCAGTGTGCGCAGCACCCTCACCACCATTCTCGGCCGCACCGCCGCCTATCGCCGCGCCGAAGTCACTTGGGACGACATGATCAAAGCCAACGAAAAATGGGACGCCCATCTCAAAGGCCTCAAAGCCTGATCCGCTCCTACTCCTACTCCTAATCTTAATCTTAATCTTAATCTTAATCCTAATCTTATGAAAATAACCCGTCGCCAAGCCCTCAAAACCGCCACCGTCCTAACCGCCGGCGCTTGGACCGGCGCCGCCCTCAGGGCCTCCGCCGCCACGCCCACCTTTCAGCTCGGCCTGGCCACCTTTTCACTCTCCAAGTATCCGCCCGAAAAAGTCATCGCCGCCGCCAAGACACTGGACCTTCACAATGTCTCCTTGTATGGCGCCCACTGCCCCTGGGGCGGCTCCCCCTCACAATGCCGCGAGGCCGCCCAGAAATTCAAGGACGCCGGCCTGACCGTGACCGGCTCCGGCGTCATCGATCTGCCCGACCAGGAATCCGCCGTCCGCCGCGCCTTCGAAAACGCCCAGGCCGTCGGCTTGCCCACCATGATTTGCAAGCCCGCCCACGACGCCTTCCCGCTCATCGAAAAGTTTGTCAAAGAATACAACATCCGCCTCGCCATCCACAATCACGGCCCCGGCGACGCCTACCCTTCCCCCCTCGACTCCTGGAAAGCCGTCCAACCCTACGACGAACGCATCGGCCTCTGCATCGACGTCGGCCACGGTTATCTCGCGGGCGCCGACTCGGCGGAATGCATTCGCAAATGTCACGCGCGGTTATACGACGTGCATCTCAAAGACAGCATGGCCGAGGTGGGCGCGGTCAAGGACATCCCGGTCGAAGTAGGCCGCGGCCATTTGGACATCAAAGGCATCTTGGCCGCGCTCATCGAAGTCAAGTACTCGCATATCGTGGCCTTCGAATACGAAAAGCGCGAGGAAGACCCCATGGTGGGCCTGACCGAATCCGTCCATTACGTGCGCAAGCTGCTGGCATAGGCCCGCGGGATCGGCTCTCACTCTTTGCGCCAGCGGTGCTGTCGGAGGTCAGATAGCTCCGCCAACTTACTTCTTCATGGCGCCGTTCCGCCCCGCACTTGCGCGGTTTGTGGTGCCGTTACGAGTTTAAATGATTGAATAATGCATTGTATTCCCATCCAAACATGTTAATGTAAGCCCGCGTGGACCATTCAAAAAAAGGCTGCCAATGACCCGAAAACGGAAAAACCGCCCGCCTGCCCGCGCCCCTTCGCGCGAAACCCTGGAATCGCACCCAGTCGCACCCAGTCGCACCCAGTCAAACCCAGTCAAACCGCAATCCCGGCCAGTCCAATCTGTGTTAATCTGTGTTAATCTGTGGCTCAAAACCAGTCTCCCCGGATTTAAACCCTTCCGTGCCATCCACCCAACTCGAGGCGCTCAGGGAGCCGAAATGCCAAAAACACCCCAAAAACAGGCAAAAACCCTATTAGCAGTGCTTTTTTTCGCTCCAACCCCTTTATATTGTGGTTTTTCCTTTGACTTTCGCCCCCTTTGCATGTTTCTTTCTCATTTAGCATGTATTTGAAGAATTTAACTGTTTTGGGGTTCAAATCGTTCGCGGAGAAAACGTCGCTGAATTTTCAGCCCGGCGTCACGGCCATTGTCGGTCCTAATGGCTGCGGCAAGTCCAATGTCTCCGATTCCATCCGCTGGGTCCTGGGCGAACAATCGGCCAAGGCCCTCCGCGGCGGCGAAATGGCCGATGTCATCTTCAACGGCACCGATTCCCGCAAACCCTTGAGCATGGCCGAAGTCTCCCTGACCATCGGCGGCGTCGATGGCGAGCATTTGACCGCCGCCGGCGTCGAAATCGCTTATAACGAGGTAACCTTGACGCGCCGTGTCTTTCGCGACGGCTCCAGCGAATACTTCCTCAATAAAACCCCCTGCCGCCTCAAGGACATTCAGCAGCTTTTCATGGGCACCGGCGTCGGCCGCACCAGTTACAGCATCATGGCCCAGGGCAACATCACCCAAATCCTCTCCAGCAAGCCCGAAGACCGCCGCCTGGTCTTTGAGGAGGCGGCGGGCATCACCAAGTTCAAATCCCAGAAAAAGGAATCGCTCCGCAAATTGGAAGCCACCGAGCAGAATCTGTTGCGCGTGGCCGACCTTATCCGCGAAGTCAAACGCCAGATCGGCTCCCTTCAGCGCCAGGCCGGCAAGGCCCGCCGCTTCAAGCAACTGATGCTCGAAATCCAGCTTCTGGACACCCAACTGGCCCGCCACCACTTCGACGTGCTACAGGCGGACATCCATGCCCGCACCGGGCAATTGGAACAATCCCGCGCCCAGATCGAGACCATTTCCGAAACGGTCTTGCGCGCCGAAAACGAAATCGGCGTCTTGCGCGGACAACTTTCCGAACAGGATCAACAGATCGGCCACTGGCAGCAGCAAGGGCTGGAATTAAAGGGCCAACTCGACCGCCACGAAAGCCGCATTCAATTCAACGACGACCGGTTGCGCGACCTCGAAGCCCAAAACACCCGCGCCAGCAGCGACATCGCCCAAGCCGAAGAACGCACCCTCGTTGCCCGCCAGGAGTTGGAAGGCGTGGCCGCGCGCCTCGATGCGGCCGCCGCCGCCCTGCGCGAGCACCAGCAAACCTTGGAAACCCGCCGTCAGGCCCTGCAAAGCGTCGAAGACGCCTTGCGAGCCGACCAGGAGGCTCTCCGCCAGGCCCAGGCCCGGGCCTTTGAAGCCGCCCAGCAACTGAGCCGCGCCCGCAACGAAATCACCGCCCTGGATTTGCAAAAGGAAGGCAACGCCGTCCGTCTGGAAAAGCTTTCCGCGGAAAAAGTTCAACTCGAAGAAGAGCGCGCCGGGTTGGAAAGCCGGCTGCAACAATTCTCCGCCACCGTGCAGGAAGACATTGTCAACGCCCAGACCCATCGCGGCACGGTCGAGGACCGCCAGCAGCGCTTGCGGGAGATTCAACAGCAGTTGAACGACACCACCCTGCAACTGGACGACGCCCTGCGCCGCCAGGCTGAGAAACGCTCGCGCCTCAACGTCCTGGAGCAATTGAATGCCGGCCACGAAGGCTTCGACGCCGGCTCGCTCTCCGCTCTCAAAACGGCTGGCAACGTCCTCGGCTCGCTGGCCGACAAAATTCGCGTGCCGGACCCCTACGTCATCGCCATTGAAACCGCCCTCGGCCACCATCTTCAATTAGTTTTGACAGAACAGCCGGAAACCGCGCGCCAAATCGTCGAGGACCTGCGCGCCAGCAAATCCGGCCGCGCCAGCATCGCGGCCCTGATGATGGCGGCGCCCCGGGACGGTGCCCCCGCCGCCAACGGCTCCAGCCACGAACTGCCCGCCAACACGGTGCGCGCCCTGAGCGTCATTGAAGCCGAACCGGCCGTGCAACCGTTGTTGCAGCGCTTGCTGGGCCAGACCTTGATCTCGCCTGACCTGACCTCGGCCACGGCCGCCTGGAGCCAATCCGACGGAACCTGCGACTTTGTCACGCCCGCCGGCGAATTGCTCAACCGCCACGGCATCTTCACCGGCGGCTATTTGAACGGCAACGGCTCCAGCCAGGCCGCCTCCTCCATCCTCGGCCGCAAGAACCAGATCGCCGAATTGCAGCAGGCCACGTCCGCCTTGCAGGACAGTGTCCATGAAATCAGCCGCCAAAAAGGCGCCCTGGCCGGCGAACAAACGCAGTTGCAGGCCGGTTTGCAGGAAGCACAGACCGAACTCCGCACGCGCGAAGTGGCCATCGCCACCCGCCAGGGCGAGTTCAAGGCCCTGGAGAATTCCGCCCGCCTGCTTGTCCAAAAAATCGAAACCGTCGTCTATGAGATCGACAGTCTCAGGGCGCAGGAGGCCGAGGGCGCGCAAAAGCGCCAGGCCCTGGCGGAGCGAGTCGCCACCTTGGACACCGCCGAGCAGCAAGGTCAGTCCGTTGTGACGCAATTGACCGCCTCCCTCGAAAGTTTGCGCCAGCAACGCGACGCCGCCCATGCTTCCCTCACCGAAACCAAGGTCGCCCTGGCCACCCAGGAGCAATTGAGCCATTCCTTCGCCAGCCAGAAAAAGCCCTTGGAACAGCGCATCGCCGAGTTGACGCTCCTGGCCGAACAGCGCCGCGCGGAAATTCAATCCTTTCTGGACCGCAAGCGCCAGGCCGAGTCGGAAATTGCCGAGTCCCGCCAGAAAATCGAGGCCCTGGCCCATCAGCGCGAGCAGGTCAATGTCCAGGTCGCGCAAATGCTCTCGCAGAAACAGGCCCTGGAGGAGCAACTCCAGACCGCCGACGAGGCTTTGCGCGAGCAGCGCCGCTGCCTGAGCGAGCTACAAGAGCAGCGCTCTGCCATTGAAGTCGAGTTGGCGCAAAAAAACATGGCGGTGCAGAACCTCCGCGACCGCATCCGCGAGAAATACCAACTCAACCTGGACGACATCCGCAGCGAATGCATTACCATCACCCTGGCCGACGAAGGCCCGGCCAAAGTCCACACCTTGACGCCGGAGGAAATGGCCGCCAGCGGCGCCGCCACCGATTGGGAGGCCGTTGCCGCCCAGGTGACCACCTTGCAAGCTCGCATTGACGAAATGGGGCCGGTCAATTTGGTCGCCATCGCCGAATACGAGGAAACCGAGCAGCGCCATCAATTCCTAACCAAACAAAACGACGATTTGGTACAGGCCAAAACGCAATTGATGGAAGTCATCAACCGCATCAACACCCAGACCCGCCAGATGTTCCTCGAGACCTTCGAGAAAGTGCGCGACAACTTCCGCCTCACCTTTGTCGAAATCTTCAACGGCGGCAAAGCCGACCTGGTCCTCACCGACGACGGGGACGTGTTGGAATGCGGAATCGACATCGTGGCCCGCCCGCCGGGCAAACAATTGCAGACCATTTCCCTGCTCTCCGGCGGCGAACAGACCATGACCGCGGTCGCGCTCTTGTTTTCCATCTATCAGGTCAAGCCCAGCCCGTTCTGCGTGCTGGACGAATTGGACGCGCCCCTGGACGAATCGAACATCAACCGTTTCATTCGCCTGTTGCAACGCTTCCTGGTCCATTCCCAGTTCATCATCATCACCCACAACAAGCGCACCATCGGCATGGCCGATGTCCTTTACGGCGTGACCATGCAGGAGCATGGCGTCAGCAAGATCGTCAGCGTTAAGTTCCACAAAACCACGGATGCCCCCGATGGCGGCCCGCCGCTGGAGGCGCCGCTGCCCGGCCCTTCCATCCAGGCGGAGGAGGACCAGCCGCACCCGCGCCAGGAAACGCTGGTCATGGCTAAATAATGGCGTTGACTAACTCATACATACCTTACAAATTATGCCTATGTCGGCTCATCACGATAGCGGGGAGTTTATTGACAGCGACTTTCAACCCGCCCGCCCGTCTCTCTGCGCCGCGCCGCCCTCGGGCGCCAACGCGGCCAACCGGCCGCCCACTCGCGAAGAGATCGAGGCCCTCGTCAGCGAGAAGCAGATCAAGCTGGCGGAGCTTAAACGCGCCCAGGAGGAACTGGAGCGCGAGCGCGCCGGCCTGGAGGACCTGCGCCGCCGCCAAATGGAATTCCAAACCGGCCGCGACGAAATGATGCGCCATCTCACCCGCGGCATCGGCCTCCTCGAGGAAGCCGAGTTGAACGCCCGCCGCGACACCGAAGAAATGACCCGCACCCTGGTCGAATTCCGCCAGGCCGTCAACAAGGTCCAATCCATCAACGAACAGACTTGGACCACCGACAATCACAGCGTCGAATTGACCCGCGCCGCCACCACCATCGAAAATGCCCGCATGGAATGGAACGCGGCCCGCTTGAAATTCCCCTTGCTGGCCGGCACGCCGCCCATTGCGGCCGATCCGACCACGGCCCCGGCGCACCCAGTGTTTCCGCCGGAAACGGATTTATTGCAGTTGTGCAAGGTCGGCTTGGCGCTGACCTGGCCGCTGGTCTTATTAGGGGCGGGCATATTTATGGCGTTGTTATTTCGGCGCTGACGCCTTGGCATGGGATTCTTTAAGAAAAAAGCGGATCCCATTTCTGAACGGTCGCATCAACTGACCGCCCAGATTGCCGATTTGGAATCCAGGATCAAGCAACTCAGCCGCCAAGCCGAACCGGAAGAACCCCGCCGTTTTCGTTCCACCGCCTATCCGCCGGGCGTCTCGGCTCCCGTCCGCCCCGCCCCGATCGAGGCCAATGCCGAACCGGTCTTCGAGCGCGTCGATCGCAAACAACTCAAAGGCGTTCCCGAACCCCTGGCCACCGCCCGCCATTACAACGATATGGGGTCGCGCAAGTTCGATCTCATGGCCTTGTTCGAACGCATCAAACTCCATTTCCGCGGCCCGCCCGCGGCTAATCCCAAGCTTGTAAACTACCTGGCCGCCGGCAACATTCAAGGTCTGCGCCCCTTGCGTTACGAAAAGCGCGTGGCCCGCAATCGTTTCGTCGCCCTGACCCTGGTGCTCGTCCTGGTGCTCTTCGGCCTCTTCTGTTTCCTGGCGCGGCGCCATTAAACTCGCTCACATCATGCTGACCCTGGACTATTTGGCCGGTTTGTTGGAAAGCAACCGCCAAGCCGCCGCCGCCACGGTGCGCGAATTCTCCATTGGCTCCCGCTTCTTCCCCTTCAATTCCGCCCCCGCCATCATGGGCGTCGTCAATCTCTCCCCCGATTCCTGGTACCGCGAAAGCGTGTGTCTCTCCGCCGATCGCGCCATCGAACGCGGCCGCGTTCTTCAAGCCCAAGGCGCGCATATCATCGATGTCGGCGCTGAATCCACCCTGGATCACGCCGCGCGGCTGGACGAACCGGCGCAAAAAAACAAACTCCTCCCGGTGGTCCAGGCCCTGGCCCAGGCCGGTCTGCTCGTCTCGGTCGAAACCTACCAGGCGCCAGTGGCGCAAGCCTGCCTGGAAGCGGGCGCCAAAGTCGTCAACTTGACCGGTATGCAGGAGGCCTCCGAAATTTTCCCCATGGCGGCGGCGCATCAGGCGGCGGTGATCCTCTGTTTCGTGCAAGGCCCCAACGTGCGCGAAGTCGGCGACTTCGACCTGGGCGGCGACGTTACCGGGCGGATGCGCGATTATTTCTCCGCTCTGGCGGACCGCGCCATGAAATGCGGCGTCGAGAAAATCCTGCTCGATCCGGGTCTTGGTTTCTACTACCGCAATTTGCAGGACAGCGCGGTCCGCGTGCGGCACCAAATGATGACCTTTCTGCAAACCTTTCGTTTGCGCGATCTGAGCTTTCCCATCTGCCACGCCTTGCCCCACGCCTTCGAAAATTTTGGCGAGGAAGTGCGCTGCGCCGAGCCATTTTTCGCCGTCCTGGCCGCCCTGGGCAAGACCGACCTCTTCCGCACCCACGAAGTCCCCCGCGTCCGCGCCGTGCTGGACACATTAAACATGCTTTAGCAGAAAAACCCCCTCCTCCTCGGACTTCGTGAGCCATTGCTCGACCACTTCCAAACCATGCGCCCGCAGAAGCCGCCGGATCGTTTCGGGGGTGTGGCGATAGGAAAAGAACAGACGCACCGAGTCGCCGCGGCCAAAGGCAAAGCGCTCCCCATGCACGACCAGGATGCGGTCGCGCGTAAAACGAAAATCACCCGCGACCCGCAGCAAACCATCCGCCTCCTCGATGGAAAAATCCACCACGCCATCGCCAGCCTCGGCGCCCAAATCCACAAGAAACGCCAGCAGCCACGCGCGCGTCTCGGCATTGTCGTATCCGGGCAACACCTGTTGCACGCCCGCGCGATAATCAGCGCCGGGCGCCAGGTTGGCGCTCAAAAGCAGCACGTCCTCTGACCGCGCCAGCGCGGCCAGTTTGGGCAGGATGTTGCCCGGCTCGAAATTGGGAATCATGCCAAAAAAAGTGAAAATTCGCCGCGCCTCCCCTTCCCCGCCTTGGTCGAGAACATGGGGCAGATCACGCGCCAGCGCCAAATCGCACAACAAAGGCCGGCAGGAAACGCCCGCGCAGGCGGCTTCAGCCTCGCGCGCCGCTTCCAGCAGCAGCGGCAAACTGACATCGCAAGGAACATAGCCAAGCTCCTTCCCATTCGCCGCCAACAAACGCAGCAACCGCGCTTCCTTGTAGCCGCCGCCGCAGCCCAAGCCGATCACCCGCACCCGCCGCTCCGGAATCGAAGCGGCCGCCGCCGCGGCGCTCCGCTCATAAATGCCGGCGCAATCCGGGTCCAGCCAAGCCGGCGAAAAAGCGCGATGCAGCGCCAGCCAGAGCTGCGCCTGTTTGTAACTTTGATAATGGAACTTGGGAGGAATGCGCCGCGACCGCAATCCTTCCAGCAAAGCCTCCCGCGCGCTCTCCGGGAACTGGCTCTCGTGAACCTTCACATCGATAGTCATCTGCAAAGGCTAATGGCTAAACGCCAAAGGCTAAAGTTCGATTTCGAGGCTTCAGCCTTTGCGTTGACGCGCAGCCAATCGGCGTCCATATTTAGAGTATGAGTTTTGATATTTCCGCGCTGCTGGATCAATGGGATTATCAACCAGGCCAGGTCGTCGTCAGAAAGTTTTGCGGCAAAGATGGCGTGGACAAGATACAACTGCGGGTGGACCTCGGTCTTTTGCAAATGAACGCCAAAGGCCGCCCGGACGGCAAACGTCCATTCGGCCATGAATCCCTGCTGCAACACTACCAGGAGCAATTGGATAGGTTCCGCCGCGAGCACGCCAACGACGACAAATCCTTCCGTTTGACCCCCGATGATTGTGGCAAACTCCAGCAGGAGGCCATCCAATACCATCACCGTTACATCTGCCTGTTCCAACTGGAGGAATTTGAAGAGGTCATCCACGACGCGCAACGCAACCTCAAGGCCTTTGATTTCGTCCAGCGCTATGCCGGCACGGAGGACCTCGCCTGGTCCTTGCAGCAATTCCGCCCCCAGTTGCTCATGATGCGCGTGCGGGCCAGGGGCGCCATCGCCCTCAAGGACAACCGTTACGACGAAGTGGTCCACATCGTCGAAGACGGCCTGGAGGAAATCCGCCAGTTTTATCGCGAGCACGACCGCCAGGACCTCCTCGAAAACAGCGGCGAACTTCAGTCCCTCGAAATGTGGTTGCAGGAAATCCAGAGCAAACGCCCCATGACCGCCCGCGAAAAACTCGAAACCGCCCTCAGCGAAGCCGTCCGCGACGAGAATTACGAGGAAGCCGCCCGCGTCCGCGACGCCCTGCGCAAAATGGGCTAAACCAGCCCTTTTTTCTATTTGACTTCCGGCACAAACGCGATCCCAAAATCCGCCGCCGCCGGGGTCGGCGCCGTGACCGCGACGGCCGACAATTCGTGCGGCATGAGCATCCAGGAAGTGAACGTCCCGCCTGCCAGCGGCAACGCCGCGCCATCCTGGTCGAACCATTCGATGCGATAACGGAACCGCTGCGTCACCTCGGTCATGTTTTTCACGTTGACCTGAATTTTGAGGAAACCTCCGGGCGGATGGGTCAATCCGACGCTCACGACATGGACGACCTTCTCCAATTCGGGAGCAATGATGAACCGTTTGTCGGAGGCGGACTGCGGTTGCGCCGCTGGCGCCGGCGCCGCTTGGGCCGGAGCCGTCTTGGCCGGCGCTGCGCAACCGGCGGCCCAAACAAGCCAGCCCGCTACTAAAACCGGCCGCGCCCAATTATCAAATGATCGTCCCATGCGGAACCACGCCGTTCTTGGGGATGATGACAATGCCGTCGCGGATGTAATAAAGCGCGTGATCCACCTTGTCCGGCTTGCCCGCCGGCGAAATCCGGCAGTTCTCCCCGATGCGGGCGTTCTTGTCGATGATCGCATTTTCAATCGTCGTGTTGCGTCCGATGCCGATGCGCGGCAGCCCGCGCTGGGCGTACTGGCGGATCGAGTTTTCCGACTCATAAAAATCGCACCCCAGCAGGATGGTCCGGCTTAAATTGCATCCTTCCTCGATCACGCTGCGCACGCCCACTATGCTGCCTTTGACATTGGACTTGTTGATGATGCAGCCGTCGGAAATGACCGCGTGATCAATCACCGCCGCGTTGATCTTGGAGGCCGGCAAAAAGCGCGGCCTCGTGAAAATCGGCGCGCTCATGTCGAAAAAATTGAACCGCGGCAGGTCCGACACCAAATCCAGGTTCGCCTCAAAATAAGACCGGATGGTCCCCACGTCCTCCCAGTAGCCCTGGAAGACAAAAGCATTAACTTTGTGCGAGTTGATCGCGCCGGGAATGATGTGCTTGCCAAAATCCGGGTGCGTGCTGTCCAGCAATTTGAGCACCACCTCGCGGTTGAATAGGTAAATGCCCATCGACGCCAGCAGCGAATTCTCCTTGGGGTCCAATCCCAGTTGCTCCTGCAGCGCGTCGTCCACCCGCAGCGAATCCAGCAGCGCCGGCTCCTTCGGTTTCTCCTCAAAGCGCGTGATGCGCGAGGACGGGTCAAGCTGCATGATGCCGAAGCCTCCCGCCTGGCTGCGCGGCACCGGGATGGTGGCCACCGTTATGTCCGCCTCCGCCTCCGCGTGTTCGGCGATAATGCGCCGGTAATCCATTCGGTAAAGCTGGTCCCCGCTCAGGATCAGCAGGTAATCGAAATCGTGGTTCAGGAAATGCACCAGGTTCTTCCGCACCGCGTCCGCCGTGCCCTGGTACCAGGAGGTATCGGCGATCGTTTGCTCCGCCGCCAGAATTTCCACGAACCCGCCCGAAAACTGGTCGAATTTATAGGACTGCGAAATGTGCCGGTGGAGCGAGGCGGAATTGAACTGCGTCAAAACATAAATGCGTCGCAGGCCCGAATTGATACAATTCGAGATGGGCACATCCACCAGTCGGTACTTGCCCGCCAGCGGCACCGCCGGTTTGCTGCGCTCCCGGGTCAGGGGGAAAAGGCGCGTTCCCTGCCCTCCCCCCATGATAACGGAGAGCACATTACTGGAATTGACCGACATCCGAGTTCTTTGCGGCATAACTTTCTTCAAGCTGCTATCGCACACGTTGTAAATCCGTTCCCCCGCAATGCAAGAAAACATCCCCGAAAAAGCAAAAAAACCTTCTGAAGAACACAGCCGCCTGACCACGGCTGTCTAACGAAGCCTCAACCGCGCCAAACCTAGTTCCCGCGTCCCCTGCCCAGCTAACGTACCAACAAAATGTCCCACCTGGGACATTTTATTGGTTACTGGCCCATTCCAGGTCTTGGCTTTCCTGCCCACGATGCCCTTGCCTTGTCCTTGCTTGCGGTCCTAGCCCTCCAGCCGTGCGGCGGGATAAATTGTGACATTTTTTTAGTGACAACCTTCCGGCGATTTGCTAAAAATCATCCCAAGTCAGCCCGAGTGTGCCAATTATGAGCCGTCTCGTAGTCAATTCTGGAACGCCGCAGGCCTGGGAAATCCAACTCAAGCCGGGGACCAATTCATTGGGCCGCAGCGACGCCAATGATTTCACCATCAATGATCCCAGCGTCTCCGGCTCCCACTGCCAGATTTTGGTCAACGACAGCGCGGTGGTGCTGCGCGATTCCGGTTCCACCAACGGCACCTTTGTAGGCGGGTCCCGTGTTCACGAGCGAAATCTCGCCGATGGCGAAGCCATAAAGTTGGGCGGCGTGGCTATGGTCTTTTACTCGGGCACAACCACCCCCACCGCAATAGCCGCAACGGTCCCGACCCCTCCGCCGGTCAGAGTTGCCATGCGGGTCTCGACGCCGCCTGTGGCCACCATCATCGAACCGCCGCCCGTGGCCGCCGTCATGGCGGCAACCGCCCCTGCTCTGTTCACAGGCACCCGATTCTGCAAATACCATCCGGCATCTCCGGCTCGATTTTTCTGCCAAAAATGCGACCGCACCTATTGCGATTTGTGCATCGAGTTAATGGACATTGGGGGCAGCACCTCGCGGGTCTGCCGCGGTTGCGGCACGGAGGTCGTTCCGTTCCAATTCGCGAAGGCGCCTTCCAAAGGCTTTTACGCAAAATTGCCCGACGCATTTCTGTATCCGTTTAAGGGCGCGGGAATACTTGTCCTTCTTTGCGCCACCATCGCGTTCTCGGCCATGGGTTTCATTAGCGGCGGCATTCTTGGAATATTTGTCAGAATTGCGCTTTACGGTTTTGTCTTCTTGTTCATGCAGAACATCATTTTGACTACGACCTCGGATGAAAAAGATGGTCTAAGTTTTCCCGACATAAGCAGTCTTTATGGCGCGGCCTTCCAACTGGCCGGCACGGTCCTGGTATCTTTTTGGCTGGCCCTTGGCCTCGAAATTGCCATGTGGTCCGGGGTGGAAATTCCTTCGCAGGCCTTGTTGGCCAGCGTCATTCTGGGAGGGATTTATTTTCCGATGGCCTTGCTGGTCGTCGCCATGAAAGACTCCGTCCTGGCCGGCAATCCCCTAGTCGTCATCCCGGCCATGCTCAAGGTCCCGCTGAAGTATTCCGTCACCGTCGTCCTGATGCTGGGGGTGTTCGGAATCCGCCAGTTGGGCAACCTCGTCTCGGGCGGCGCTGGCGCGCTGGTGATGAGGACCCATAACATGAACACCTTTTTAACGGCCGTGGCCGTTCAGATGGTTTGGGCGCTGCTGAGTGTTTATTTGCTGGTGGTCACCATGCGCATCCTTGGACTCTTCTACAACGGCAGCAAACAACAACTGGGCTGGTTCAGTTCTTGACGCTATTCGTCGAGGTCCAGGCTACCGGCGCCAGCTTCAGAAAATCGGTCTTGCGCTCCAGCTTTTGCCATTTCCCTTCCATCCGCGCGATGCGTTTCTCAATCGCCGGGTGGCTTCGCAACGCCTGCGGCCCGATGGCTCCCAATCCCGTCTTTTCTTCCTCCGCTTCCAGCTTCTTGAACGACCGGATCATGCCGCGCGGATCAATGTTCGCCGCCACCAGATAGCTCCACCCCGTATCGTCGGCTTCCGTCTCGTATTCCCGCGAAAACCCCTCAAACACCATCAACCCCGAACCCATCGCCAGGAAGTTCCCCGATCCGCTGTTGCTATGCAGGAACAGGCCGAAAATGACCAAAGGCCCGGACCCCGAGATGATGCGCCGGATGGCATGCCGCTTGGTTTGGTGCGCCAATTCATGCGCCAGCACGCCCAGAAGTTCCTCCGGTTGGTCGGTCATTCGCAACATGCCAACGTTGACCACCACGTGCCCGCCCGGCAGGGCAAACGCGTTAGCCGCGGCATCCCCCGATATGTGGAACTTCAAATCGCGCCGGCCGGACGGCAACACCTGCACCAGCGGCGCCGCCAGGGCCGCCAATTGCGCAACCTCATTCGAATCATCCAGCAGCCTGCCGCTCTTCTGCAGCGATTCAATTTGCCGATTCCCCAATTTTTGCTCCCATTCCATCGGCACCCCTGCCGTGATCGCGCTCGCCATCGCGCCCAACGCCAGCGACCCAAGCCACGCCACCAGCAGACAACCGCCCGCGAAATAAAGCGTCAGCCGCACGGCGCGGTTGAATTCACGCCGCCCAAGAACCGGCGCCACCTGCGGATGCGCCCGGATCGCCGGCAGCCGCAGAATGGATTGATTCAGGGTGAAGATGGAGACCTCCGGGCGTCTCGAGTCGCAGAAAAAAATCCCCTTGCCCTTCTCTTCAAAGTTCACTTCCAGAGCCGCCATTGGAATGTCGATGGAAGCCGTCTCCGATTGAAACTGCAGCAGCATGGGACCAACGAACAATCTCCCGCCCACCGGTTCATTTCCCCAATCCGGGTGGAACAAGCTCGCTTCAAAGCCGTTGGTAATTCGGTTCAAGCCGCTGTAATCATAACGCCGCCCCGTCCCATTACCACCCAAAAATCAACACGGCAGGGCGAGACTTTTACCGCGTTCCACGCGGCCGTCGATCCGCAACTCGATTTCATGGGACCCCTCGGGAAAGATGTCAGAGAATTAGCTATCAGAGAATGAAATCCCGTCTTTCCCCACATTCCCCTGATACCGCCCTTTTCCCAACAACGTTCATTTTGGCTGGCCCGCCTCCAACTGTTCAAAGACGGGGCCGAGCCGTTTCTGGGCATACCTGGAAGAGTGTATCATCATCATGAAAAACAGCGGCACCAGCAGCACCAGCAAGGCCGCGCTCCACCAGTGATGGGGACGAAACCGTTTCACGTCCGGGGCATACGCCAGCAAACCCAGCACCGCCGCCAGCACACCCATGGCATCGACGCTCGCTCGCTGCCAATAGGTCGAGCCGTCCAACCGCACCCACATCCCAAATTCGTCAAAGGTCAGCGCCAGCCCAATCCCAAAGGCAACGGCGGAAATTTTCAGCGCCCGCCCCGTTGGATCGCGAAACAGCAGGAATCCGCCCACCGCCACCAGCAGGAATATGCCGTAATTCAAATGATGAATATGGTTTCCTCCCAGATGCAAATACAGGTCCGGTATCGTGTGCGACATGATCAGATAAACCGTCACGCGCGACGCGATGAACGTCATCAAGAACGAAAACAGCACCAGCCGCGCCATGTGGGCTTCGTCGGGGTGGCCGGCCGGATTGGGATGCGGCGCGCTCTCTTCGATTTCTTTTGCCATTGACTCAGCCATTACATTGCAATATCCAAAACCGATATGAAATCCAACGACTTTCTTCGCGCGCACAGCGCCCCGTTTGTTTTGGCCGTCTGTCTTTCCCTAAGTTTTTCAGCCGCCCTTGAGGCCCAAAAGACCAACAGTGCATCCAAGCCGGGTTGGGATGATGTGGATCGCGCCTACATGCGCGAGCATTACACCAAGTTTGAATACAAAATCCCCATGCGCGATGGCATCAAACTCTACGCCGCCGTCTTTACGCCCAAGGACATTTCCCAGACGTATCCGATCCTGATGACCCGCACCTGTTACGGCGCCAAACCTTACGGTGAGGACGATTACGGCGGTCCCAACTGGCCCTTCCCGCATTACGGCAAGGACCCCTTTATTTTCGTCTTTCAAGACGTGCGCGGACGCTACGCTTCCGAAGGCGAATTCCTGGATATGCGCCCGGAAAAGGAGACCCACTCCGGCAGCAACGACGTGGATGAAAGCACCGATGCTTACGACACCATTGACTGGCTGGTGAAGAACATCCCCAACAACAATGGCAAAGTCGGCATGGTGGGCGCTTCCTATCCCGGTTTCTACACCGCCGCGGCCCTGATCAACTCCCATCCCGCTCTCAAATGCGCTTCCCCGCAAGCCCCCATTGTGGACTGGTTCATGGGCGATGATTTCCATCACAACGGCGTCTTGTATCTGCCCCACGCCTTCCGCTTCCTTTCCGGCTTCTGCCAAAAATTGGACGAGCCGATGCGCGAATCCCCCAAGCCTTTCGATTTCAAGACGGCCGACGGTTACGAGTTTTATCTCAACCTCGGCTCGCTGGCCAATGCCAATAAAAAATATTTCCACGGCAAAATTGGATTCTGGGACGACATGATGCAGCACGGCAACTACGACGAATTCTGGCAGGCGCGCAATTTGCGGCCGCACCTCAAAAACGTTCATGCCGCCGTCTTGACCGTCGGCGGCTGGTATGACGCCGAAGACCAATTCGGCACCCTCGGTGTTTATCGCGCCGTCGAGAGCCTCAATCCCGGCATTCGCAACAACCTTCTCGTCATGGGGCCTTGGTGGCACGGCGGCTGGGTCAACAGCGACGGCGATCATATCGGCAACGTGAATTTTGCCGCCAACAACTCCGAGTTCTATTTCCGGAACATCGAGCTTCCCTTCCTTAATCATTTTTTGAAGGGCGATACCAATTACAATTTGCCCAAGGCCTACGTCTTCGAAACCGGCACCGCCCAATGGCGCCGTTACGATTCCTGGCCGCCCAAGAACGCCCATCCCAAAGCCCTCTATTTCCATGCCGGGGGCAAACTTTCCTTCCAGCCGCCCTCCGATGATGCCACCGAATTCGACGAATACGTCAGCGACCCCGCCAAGCCCGTGCCCTACATTGCCAACGTCTCCATCTCCATGACCCGCGAACACATGGTGGACGACCAGCGCTTCGCCGCCTCGCGCCCCGACGTGCTGGTTTATGAAGGCGACGTCCTCGACGAGGACCTCACCATCGCCGGACCGATTTCCGCCAGCCTGCAAGTTTCCACCACCGGCACCGATTCGGATTTTGTAGTCAAACTAATTGATGTGTACTCCCACGAGTATCCGAACCCCGATCCGAATCCGACGAAAGTGGAAATGGGCGGTTACCAGCAACTGGTCCGGGGCGAGGCCTTCCGCGGAAAATTCCGCCACAGCTTCGTCAATCCGGAGCCATTCCAGCCCGGCCAGGTAACGAAGATCGAATACACCATGCCCGACGCCTACCACACCTTCCGCAAAGGCCATCGCATCATGGTGCAGGTGCAAAGCTCCTGGTTCCCGTTGGTGGACCGCAACCCGCAGACCTTCTGCGACATCTACAACGCCAACGATGAGGATTTTCAGAAAGCCACCCAGCGCGTCTGCCACTCCTCCAAAGCCAAGTCATTCGTGACCGTGCAAGTATTGACACACTAACTCATCACCCAAATTTCGGTAGGGCGAGACTCCGTCGAGCCGTGACTAATTTTCTTGTCCGGTTTTGTCCGTCAGTGGGTCTTTACAAGGCGAAGAACAATGACAGAGACCCAACAATTGCTGGCGGAATACGTTGGCACCGGCTCGGAAGCGGCCTTTCGCGATATTGTCTATCGCTATATCAACCTCGTTTATTCAACGGTTCTGCGCCTGGTGGACGGCGACCGCCACTTGGCCGAAGACGTGACCCAGATCGTGTTCGCGGACCTGGCGCGGCTGGCGCGTACGCTTTCCAAGGATGCAAAATTGGGCGGCTGGCTGCATCGGCACGCCTGTTTTGTCGCCGCCAAAACCATGCGCGGCGAACGCCGTCGTCGCGCCCGCGAAAGACAGGCCGTCGAAATGAATGCCACGCAAGACCACGGCACCACGAATTCCATGGTTGCAGCGCAAGAGCTTGACGAAGCGATCAACCATCTGCGCCAGGCCGACCGGTCGGCCATTCTGCTTCGTTTCTTTGAACAACGCGATTTTCGAGGCGTCGGCCTGGTCTTGGGCATCAGCGAAGAGGCAGCGCGCAAACGGGTGGCGCGGGCCGTGGAAAAACTGCACATCCGCCTCACGCGCCGAGGTGTGATCCTGTCAGCGGCCGCTCTCGGGGCGGTGCTGGCCGGAGAAGCTGTCGTTTCCGCGCCAGCGGGATTGGCGGCGGAAGTCATGACTTTCGCCACAGCCGGCGCAGCCGCTGGAGGAGGTACCCTTGCCACACTCAAATTTATGTTAATAGCTAAATTCAAAACCATCGTTCTATCTCTGGCCGCGCTGGCCGCCGTCGCCACGCCGCTGGTGCTGCAACATCGCTCCGAAGTGGATCTTCGCCGGGAAAACCAGGACTTGCGCCGGCAACTGGAACAACTGCCACAACTTCTAGCCCAAAACGATCTGCTCTCCAACCAACTCGCCCAAGTCCGGCAGCAGCCGCCTCCCCTGGATGAGCATCGCGACCTCTTGCGTCTGCGCGGCGAAGTCGGGCGGTTGCGGGACCAGTCCAATCAGGTTCTAAGACTGCGCCAGGAGGTGGCAAGCTTGCGCAGCCAAAGCGCAGGCGGTTCGGCCGGTTCGCAACCAAGGACACAAGAAGTGGCCGATATCGCCTACAATTTCCCGGCGATACCGTGGGAGACCCTGCTGCAAGTTTACGCAGACTTGTGCGGAAAAAAAGTGAACGCCTCTCCAGGTGTGGGTGCGCGCCAAGCAGTGCGCTTGATTACCGAACGGCGAGTCACCGCCAGCGAGGCGAAGAAACTCATCGAGGACGCACTAAAAGAGCAGATGCATCTCGTGGTGGTCACGGCGGCCGACGGCACCATCTCCGTCACCCCAACGATTCAGTTTTAACTTTGCCTGGCTCAATGTTGCGGCAAAAACCGATCCAGTATCTGCTGCCGCGGCACGGCTTGATTCTTGAGACTCTGCTGGCGCTGAATTACCCCCTGGCCGTAAGTCGGCGGCGGGGTGGGATTGCGATAAAGAATTCCCGTGTAAAGCTTGGTGCCGTAAGCGCGCGCCCGTTCCGTGGCCGAGGCCCGGTCCGCCGGATCGTGCCCTATCGACTCCAGGCTCTGCATCCTGGCCTTCTGTGCTTTAAGCTGCTGCTCTTCCTCCCCGTAAGTCACGCAAGGCGATTGCACGTTAATAAAGGCGAAGCCCGGAAAGCGGATGCCCTCTTCGATGATCCGCGCCAGACCGGGCATGTCCGCCGGCGAACCTTGCGCCACAAACGAGGCCCCGTAGCCCATGACGTAGAGCAGCGGGTTGACCGGCTCCTCCAGACTCCCGAAGTTGGACGTGGCCGTCTTGCGCCCGCGCGGCGAGGTGGGCGACAACTGCCCCTTGGTCAGCCCGTAAATCTGGTTGTCCATCACGATATAAGTCAAGTCAATGTTCCGCCGGATGACATGCGCCACGTGCCCGCCGCCAATGGAGAAACCATCCCCGTCCCCGCTGGCCACCAGCACCAGCAAATCCGGGTTGGCCAATTTGATCCCTTGCGCGATGGGCAGCGAACGCCCATGCACGGTGTTGAACCCGTAGGCCTTGGTGTAACCGGGAATGCGGCTCGAACAACCAATGCCGGAGATAAACGCGATGTCGTGCGCCGGCCGCCCGATCGCCGCCAGCGCGCGCGTGATGGCCGTGACCACGCCGAAATCGCCGCAGCCAGGGCACCAGATTGGTTTAAGGTCGCTCTTGAAATCACCGGCTTGCAATTTGCTCGCCGGAATCGGTTCGAGGGTAGTCATGATGAATTTTCCTGTAAATATGTTCTCCGGGTCAGTCTGCGACCGCCTCGGGTTGATGCCGGTTGCGGTTGCCTTGCAGCGAAACAACCATTTCGCGCAGCCGTTTGAGGACTTCCGCCGGTTCGATGGGATTGGAGCCGCTCTTGGCCAGCGCTTTGACCATGGGCGGCAAGTCCACGTACATCCTGACCAGCCGGTAAAGTTGCCCCTGGTACGATTGCTCGACGAACAATCCGCGGCTGACCGAGGCGAAGAAATCCTGGTACACCTGTTCGGCCACCGGGTAGAGCAGTTTGGGCACGAGCAACTTCACGTGCAGCCCTTCCGCCTGCGCCAGCCTCAGCGCTTCCCTTGCCACGCCGGCCACGCTCCCCCAGCTCACCAGCCCTATCGGCGCGTCCGGCTCGCCTTCGATCACGAACAAATCGCGGCGGTTCTTGAGCGGGTCAAATTTGCGAAATCGCTTTTCGTTCATGCGCCCATGCATCTCCCCGCTGGCCGTGGGCCGGCCCAATTCGTTGTGCTCAATTCCCGCCGCCAGGTAGTTGCCCCCGGCCATCCCCGGTTGGCTGATGGGGCTGATGCCCGACTTCGTGAGCTTGAACCGCTCGTAGTTCACCAACTCCGTCTCGGTGGGGCGCCGTCGCTCGATCAGGCGGATGGCCGAGGTATCGATCGGCGTGACAATCTCCTTGCGCTGCGAAATTTCCTGGTCGGACAAAATGATCACCGGGGTCTGGTAATATTCGGCCAGATTGAAAGCTTCCACGGTGATGCCAAACATGTCGCCCACGCTGGTGGGCGCCAGCACCGGCCTCAGGCAATCGCCGTGCGCGGAAAACGCCGCCTGGAACAAATCCGATTGCTCGGCCTTGGTGGGCATGCCGGTGGAGGGGCCGCCCCGTTGCGAATTCACGCACACCAGCGGCAGTTCGGCGATGCTGGCCAGCCCAAGCATCTCCGTCTTCAGCGACATCCCGGGGCCGGAAGTGGCAGTCATCGCTTTCTTGCCCGCGAAGGACGCCCCCACCACCGCGCCGATGCCAGCGATTTCATCCTCTGCCTGTAACACCGTCCCGCCATACTTCCAAATCTCGCGGTCCAGAAACTGCATGATCTCGGTCGAGGGCGTGATGGGGTAGCCGCCGAAAAAGGTGCATCCGGCGAAAATCGCCGCCGCCGCGCACATGTCATTGCCATCGGTTAGCAGCTTGGGTTGCCGACCCGTCAACGGGACCGCCAGCTTGCGATCCGCCTTGAGCGGGTGCGCCTCGGCAAACTCCAATCCTGCCTGAAACGCCCGCGCGTTGCCTGCCACCACCGCCGCGCCCTTCTTGGCAAATTTCTTGCGCATCCCGGCCAGCATGCTCTCCCGTCCGATGCCAAACCAACCCGCCAGCAATCCGAGCACCACGACATTCTTGGCCTTGTCCGTGCCGGCGTGCTTCACGGACATCTCCGTAATCGGCACACTGAAAACCACCGCCGGCGTCACCCCTTCCAGGGGCAGCTTGTCGGGAGCGACCCCGGTGTTGCTTTCGTAAATGATGATAGTGGAGGATTGCACCGGCAGTTCCCACCCAAAGCGCCGGAAATCTTCCCAGTTCAGCGCCACCGCCACGTCCAGCGGCCCGTTGGGATTGAGCACCGGCTGGGTCGCCAGCCGCAGCCGGCACGAAGCCTCGCCGCCGCGGATTTGAGACCCGAAACTCTTGGTCATGATGCCGTGGTAGCCTTCCAACGCCGCGGCGGTAATTAAAGATTCGCCCGCTGAAATCACGCCGTCCCCGCCGGACCCGGCGATGCCGATAATCAGATCTTCACTCATGTATTAAACATCCTCTTGCTTATTAAATTGCCCGCTCACCTTCCAATGCCAAAACCTTACCCTTTTTCACCGCGCCATTTCAACCAAATTTAATCCGCTGCCACGGCCGTTTCCGGTTCCTAATCCTAATTAGATATGTCTCTTACCATTGACATTGTGAGGGATTCCCTTATAGTCTCCCGACAAGGAGGTGGGGGCGCGGGGCGCCCGCAGGCAAGCCGGCAAGCCGCGGATTTCTTTCCACAGACTGCTAAAAACCCGGACCAGCGCGCCATCCGGGAAACCGCCCAAAAATTAAAGATTGCGTTTCTCGAATCAAATGGGCAGATAAAGGGATATGGCTAAAACAATAAAGAAAGCAAAACGAACACCGAACGCGGCATTCATGAAACCGGTAACCCCGGACGAAAAGCTTGCCAAAGTTGTTGGTGACAAACCCCTTCCCCGGACCGAGTTGACCAAAAAACTCTGGGCCTACATCCGCAAGAACGGTTTGCAGGATGCGAAAAAGAAGACCCTCATCAACGCCGACGAAAGCCTCAAGGCCGTCTTCAACGGCAAGAAGCAAGTCAGCATGTTCGAGATGACCAAGCTGGTCTCCGGACACGTCAAGAAATAGTGACCCTTGTCCCAGGACCATCAACCGGAGCTAAACAATCCGTTTGCCGGTCTGCGGATTGAGGGACTGCCGCCGGGCGAGGAGCCATCGTCTCCCGCCCGTCCGGCGACCAGCAAACGCGCCATGGGGCGCGTGGTGCTGCGGCGCGAAAAAGCCCATCGCGGGGGAAAAGTCGTGATTGTCATCCACGATTTTGCGCCATCCATTCCCATGCCCGTAATCGAAGAACTGGCCCGCAAGCTCCGCAACGCCTGTGGCTGCGGCGGCACCACCCGCCAGCGCACCATCGAACTTCAAGGCAACCAAGCCGCCCGCATCCGCTCCCTGCTCGAAGAAGAGGGATTTAGAGTAGCCGGCGTTAACTGAGAATTATCCTTCTTCCTGCCGTTCGCATGTAGTGAAACAGGTACTGCTGCGCATAGCCGCCGTGAGGCCCGAAATGGGTCTGGCTGAATCGCCGCAGGCGCGGCAGCTTGGGACGGCGCTTCGGAAAATAAAGTTGTTCCAGCGCCTTGATGATCCAGACATCCACCGGGAAGGCCTCCTGAAATCCGTAGGCGAAGAGCAAAACACAATCGGCGATCTTCACGCCCACTCCCGGCAGTGTCAATAAAGCCGCCCGCGCCTCTTCCAGCGACAGTCCGCCCAACCGGGACAAATCCACCTCCCCCGCCGCCAGTTTGCGGGCGGCGCCGGACAGGTAAGGCGCGCGGAAACCCATTTTGCAGGCGCGCAACTCCGCTTCGGAAGCCGCCGCCAATTGTTCCACCGTCGGGAAAGCCCAGGCCTGATTGATGCCCAACGGGACCGGGAGCGCCTGGCCAAACCGGCGGCAAAGCAACTCCACGATTTGTTCGATCTGCACGATCTGCTTGGTCGAGGAACAAATAAAGGAGGCCAAACATTCCCACGGCTCCTGCCGCAGCAAGCGCAACCCGCGGCAGGCGGCCACCGAATCCCGCATCGGCGGGTCGTCGGGAAAGGACGACAGAATCCGTTCCAGATCCACCTCCGTTTGCAGGTAGTGGCGCAGCCATTGCCAATCGCCCCCGGCCGCCGTCTCGGCGCGCAGGCAGTCCGGTTCCTGCCAGAGGCGCACCCAGCGCGAACCAATGACACCCGCCCATGCGTCCCCGATCCGACGCCAGCGAAAGGCCTGGCCGGAGGCCAGCGTCAGCCCCAGGTTGTAATTATTGACAGGCAAAGTGGCTTGCGACGGCGTCATATCAATGCAAATGGCGGCACTCGATCAGTTGCACGCGCCGAACGACGCTGCCATCGAAAACCACGTCGCGCGCGCCTAGGTTGGTGAAAGATTCAAATTGCGCCAGGACTTCCGGCGGCGGCGGCCCTCCCTGCGCGGGGTCCGGCAGAAAAATATCCGGGTCCTGGCGCCACCAGCGAGCCAGCCAATCCGGGCGCAATGCCGGACCGCCGATTTCGCGCACAAACAGGGCGTTTTGCCCGGTGCGATGAAGGTAGTTGGACCAATAGTAAAATTGATTGTACGCGTGCGGCCTGGCGTAGTAATAAACGAGCGGCTCCCCGCCGACCTGGCGTTTGGCCTCTGGCAGATAGAAGGAAATCTGCGAAGTCAGACCGTAATGGTCGGCAATGATGAACGCGGGCTTACCCTCCGCCGCCAAGTCCCGGCGCGCTTGGCCGGCGATGCGGGCCGTTTCCTTCCAGCCGTGCGCGCGGTGCAGCAGGTCCAGTTTTGGCGGCAGCCGGCGGTGGATAACCTTATTGACAATATTGGGGTCGTGCATCACGACAATCAGCGCCAGACCGAGGGCGATTCCTCCCGCCAGCACCGGCCGCAGGACGGTGCTGTTCCGCTCCCAGCGTTTGGACCAATAAACGGCCATAAGGCAGAAGAGCGGAATGACGGAGGGGGCAATCCAATTGGGCTGCACGTGGCTATGCCAGCTCAGGAAAAAGCAGCCGAAAAACAGTGGCCCGCCCATGCAGAAAAGCAGGAGCTGGAACGGATCGCGGCGGCCCTTCCGCCAGAACGCCAGCGCCGCCCACAACGCCGCCACGAAGAAAAACGGATGGAGCGCTCCCGCTTCTTCCGCCAGGAATTGCCACACGAAGGTGCGTGTCCACCCCTGGTCTATTTGCACGTCGGTCTTCCCGTGTTCCAGTGTTATCCATTGATGTTGTTGCAGCCAGACCATGACCGGCAGGAAGCACAGGGCCGCGATTACCACGGCCAGCCACGGTCCGGGCCGGCGCAAATGACGCCGGGCAGGGGGCCATAACAGGAAGAACAAGCCCCAGCAAAGCGGTTGCAGCAGATTGGTCCACTTGCTCAAACATCCCAGCCCGGTCCAAAGCCCCGCCCAGAGCCAGTCCCGCGTCGTGCCGCCGGGTTGCGCGGCGCGCCAGCCGGCCAGCATGGCGGCGGTCCAAAATAAGACGGAAAGCGGGTCCACCGTCATGACCGTTGCGCCCACCGCCAGCAACGGCGTGACGGTCAGGGCCAGGAAGAGCATAAACGCCGCCCTTCCTCCGGCTTCCCGCGCCATCAATCGCAACACCATCAACGACATGACGGCCGCAATGACCGGGGAAAAGAAACGGACGCCAAACTCATTGTCGCCCCAGAGATGGGTTCCGAGCCATTGCGCGCAGGCGATCATCGGCGGCTTGCTGTAATACGACAAGGCCGGGTGTTTGGACCAAAGCCATTGATAGGCTTCATCCTCGCTCAGTTCGATTCCGCTCCAACCCAAATACGCCAGCCGCATGATGAAAATGAGCGCAATGAGCGCGTAACCCAGCCGCAGCCATTGGGCGTCGCCGCCGGCGGGGGCCGCCTCTTTTTTTGCCTCGCGCGTGACCGGGTTTACCAGCGAGGGCAGCCGCTCATGCCAAACCGGAAACCAGCGCGGCCCAATTCCTTGCCAGACCGCGTCCGCCCCCCATATCACCGCCGCGCTGTAGCCCATGCCCAGCAGCGCCCCGGCCAGCACGTCGCCGGGATAATGGACGCCATTATAGATTCTTGACAGTCCGACCAGCACCGCCAGCGGCAACATGCACCAGATCGAACGCCGAAAATAGACCATCAGAATGAGCGCGGCGCTGAACCAATTGGCGGCGTGCGAGGACGGCATGCTAAAACTGCCGCCCGTGCCTATCCGCAGACGGACATCGGGGAGGACTTGAAACGGGCGCAAACGGCCGAGGCCATGTTTCAGGGAATCGCACACCACCGCATTGCCCAGGCACAGGGCCAGCGTCAGCATCAGCACGCAGACGCGGCCGCGCGCGCCGCCCCTGACCAGGAGGCCGATAGCGATCAGGAGCAGGAGGCAGGTGAAGCAGGGTGAATCGCTCAGAAAAGGCATCAGCCGTTCAAAGCAAGAGTTGCTCCAAGACGCATTGATCCAGTGGAACAGCCAGACATCGACGGATTGCAACCAGCCGATCATGCAAAGCTCAGTGGGCCTAATAGACGATCAGCGACCGGACGGGAAAGCCGCTGAGCTTTTCGCGCCCTTTGAGGAAACTCAGCTCGATGAGAAACGAGATCTCCAGAATATGCGCCCCCAGTCGTTGGAGCAGGTTGGCGGCGGCCGCCGCCGTCCCGCCCGTGGCCAGCAGATCATCCACCAACACTACGCGGCTGCCGGGTTTGACCGCGTCAATGTGAACGGCAATGGTGCTGGAGCCATACTCCAAAGCGTAGCTCTGCTCGTAAGTGTGATAAGGCAGCTTGCCCTTCTTGCGCACCGGAACGAATCCGCATTGGAGCTTGTAAGCCGCCGCCGCCGCGAAGATAAATCCGCGCGCGTCGATGCCCACCACCGCGTCGATCGAGCCGGGTTGGAAATGGCCCGTCAAAAGGTCGATGGAGCCGGCAAACAACCGCGGATCGGCCAGGACCGGGGTGATGTCCTTGAACTGAATTCCCGGCGTGGGAAAGTCGGGGACGTTGCGGATGGCTTGGGCAAGTTGTTGGACGGTGGCAGGCTCGTTTGTCATGGGGCCAATGGTAATGGGCCGGATCAGCTTTTGACAGCTTCAAGTTTCTGAATCATTTTGCGCAGCTTGTTCAGGGCGATGTTCTGAATCTGCCGCACGCGCTCGCGGGTGACGCCGAACTTGGCGCCGACCTCCTCCAAGGTCTTTTCGCTGCCGCCATCCAGGCCGAAACGGAACTGCAAAATCGTCGCTTCGCGCTGGTCCAGCGTCTTGATCATCTCGCGCAACATTTTGGTCACCGTCTTCTCCTCCAACTGCTCGTAGGGCGTTTCGGCGTTTTCGTCCTGCACCAGCTCGGCGAAATTATTGGAATCATCGTCGCCGATGGGCGCGTCCAGCGAGGCCGGGCGGATGGCCGCCGTGCGCATCTGCGCCACGCGGCTGGAGGACATGCCCATTTCCTCGGCCAATTCCTCGTCGGTCGGCTCGCGCCCGAAGACTTCCTGCAACTTCATGGCCGTGCGGCGCATCTTGGCGATCTTGTCCACCAAATGCACCGGCAGCCGGATGGTCTTGGATTGATTGGCCAGGGCGCGTTTGATCGATTGTTTGATCCACCAGGAACCGTAAGTGGAGAGCTTGCCGCCCTTGGATGGATCAAAGCGTTCGACTGCCTTCATCAAACCAATGTTGCCCTCGTTGATCAAGTCCAGCAGCGGCAGGCCGAAATTCTCATAGTCGTGCGCGATTTTCACCACCAGTCGCAGATTGGCCTTGATCATTTGTTCGCGCGCCCTCCGGTCGCCCTTTCGAATGCGCGCGGCCAACTCGATTTCCTCCTGCGGGGTCAGTAATTTGACCTGTCCGATTTCGCGCAGGTAAAGTTTGATGGCGGTGTCGCCATCGTAAGGCGCGCGTTCTTTGTCCTGCAACGGAACGACGTCCTCCTGGCGGGAGATTTCGGGCATCCATTCCGCCGCGGGCGCGGGCGCGGGGGGCGTGGCAGCCTTGCGGACGCGCTGACGTTGTCCGGGTTTGGCGGCGCGGGCGGCCGGCCTCTTGCGTGCTGGTGCGTTTTTCTTAGCGCGATTCTTTTTGCTGGCCATGGCTGATCGAATCTTTTACCCAGTCTTAATAATTCGGGCCGCGAGAGCAAGCCAATAAAATATTGTTTGCGCCCAGACGCTTTTTGCTCCAATCGTGCAAAAGCATGGTTTGCATCCGGGCGCGGATCAGCTTCGCAAGAACTCGGCGGCGGCCCAATCGGCGAAACGAAGGCCTTTGCTTGTCAGATGGAATCTGTCCCGGGTCAATTCCCCGTAGCCCAGTTCGATCAGGCGGTCGATCTGCGGCTTCCATTCCTGGCACAAATCAAAGCCGGTCCGGCGCTGGAATTGCTCCAGCGGCCAGCCGGAGGTCATGCGCAAACCGAATGCAGCAATCTCGCCGGCGCGCGCCAGCGGTGAGAGTTCCTCCGATGATTCGATGGCGCGATGGCCGCTCTCCAACAGTTCGCAGTACCGCGTGGTGTTGGACCAGTTGCGCGTGCGGACGCCACGGACATAGCCGGAGGCGCTGGGGCCAAGCCCATAATAGGACCCGCCGCGCCAACAGTTGATATTGTGCTGGCAAGCGCGGTCCGGCACCAACGCCGGAGCGGCCGCGGCATGCCCGGGCAAAATTGGCCACTTCATATTGCTGGTATCCGGCGGCGGCGGCGGCCAGGAGAAGCTGGTCATACATGGTACAGGCCAGGTCTTCGTCCACCTGCGCGGCGCCGGCCTGGAGTTGCAGGAAAAGCGGCGTGTCCTCCTCGTAGATGACTTCGTAACAGGAAAGATGCTCGCTGCCCAGGGCCTTGGCTTCGGCCAGCGACTGGCGCCAGGAATCCAGCGTCTGGCCGGGAATGGCGAACATCAAATCGATGTTGACGTTGTCGAATCCGGCGGCGCGCAGGATGTCGAATGACTTGAAGATCATCTGGCGGCTATGCACCCGGCCCAGGCGGTCCAAAAGCGCGTTGTCAAAGGATTGAGCGCCCATGGAGATTCGATTGACTCCGCCCTCGCGCAGCAGGCGGGCTTTGTCGCGGGAAATGGTGGCGGGATTGCACTCGACGGTCCATTCAGAGGCGGCGTGCCAGCCGAGCTGGCGGATGGTTTGCAGGAGTTGTTCCCATTGCCGAAGGGAAAGCAAGGAGGGCGTGCCGCCTCCGAAAAAAATCGTTGCCGGTTTTAAATCCTCCGCCACGCATTGCAGCTCCCGCAGGAGGGATTGGACATAGCGGTCGATAAGTTCGCCATCGGCGGCTTCGGAGAAAAAGGCGCAGTAGGCGCATTTTTTCGCGCAAAAGGGGACGTGAACGTAAAGGTGTTCAATGGCCGATTCCTGGAGCATGTGTCCTAATGGTTGGTCTTTGGAGAGTCCTGCAAAAGCCGGTAGCGCATGGGCAGGGCAGCTCCCGCCGCGGCTTTTTTGCCGGCGGGTTCCTGGCCCTCGGCATAGTGGAATTCTCCGTTGTCATCCTGCCAAAATTCAACGGAGAGCGGCTTCCTTCCGGTGTGGGGGAATAACCTCTCAAAGCGCAGGGTCTTGGCCGTGGCCAATTGCCCCGGGCTTAAGACGGCGGCCAGATCCGTCCACATCCGGTTCATCAAGTCGTCCATTTCCTGGGGAAAAGGTTGGATGGTCAGGATCTCGTGACCGGCGGCATTTTTGGAGCGTTTGGTGTGATGACGCTCCAAAGTCGTGAATTCCTCCTGGTAGCGCCGAACAATAGTGTTGACGTTCTGCACCTGGTCGCTTTTCAGGTTAAGCTCCGTCACCATGCGGCGGGCGAGGCCGACTCCCTCCGGCCCGGCGGCAAAGGCTTCCAGCGCGCCGGCCGGGATAAGGACGGCTTTCTGTTCGGCCCAGTGATCGTGGAAAAGGATGAAGGTGACCACCACCAGCCAGATCGTGCCGGCAGCCAGGGCAAAGCGCGGAAGCCATCGCCACTTTCGGCTGGTCGATTTGCGCGGCATATCGCCGGGTAAATTGTGAAAGCGACCGGTCGCCGCCTCGACGGCGGCGCGCATTTCATTGGCGTTTTGGTATCGCTGGCGCTGCCGCCTGGCCAAGGCGCGGAACATGACTGCATCCAGAATGGGGTTGGCGCCGGCCTTGCGCGAGGGAGGCTCAAAATTGTCCAGCGGCAGTTCGCCAGTCATCATTTCGTAAAGCACCACGCCCAGGGCGTAAATGTCAGCCCGGCGGTCCACCTTCCAAGGTTTCTCCAATTGTTCGGGCGCCATGTATTGGGGAGTACCCAAGACCATCGCGGGCTGGCCGCCGGCAGACGAATCGCGGGCCTCTTTGCCCATCAAACCGGCCACGCCGAAATCGGCGACTTTCACCCGCCCCTTTTTATCGAGCAGGATATTGGACGGCTTGATGTCGCGATGGACGACGCCCTCTTCGTGGGCGTAATGCAGGGCATGGCAAATTTCGATGACAATGCGTTGCGCTTCCTCAATGTGGAGTGTTCGCTGCTTGATCAAGGTCCCCAGCGTCACGCCATCGACATACTCCATGAGAAAGTAGAATAAACCGCCTGTCTCGCCGAAATCGAAAACGCGGACAATATTGGAATGGTTGAGCTTGGCCAGGGCCTGAGCCTCGCGCCAGAAACGTTGGGCAAAGGCGGGGTCGCGCCCCAATTCCGGGGAAAGGATTTTCAGGGCGACAACACGGTCCAATTGCGGTTGGCGCGCTTTGTAAATTGTCCCCATGCCCCCGCGTCCGATCACTTCGGTAATCTCCAAGCCTGGGAAAAGGGGGGCCAATTCCGCCGGCGACGGAGGCATCAGGGGTTCGGCGTCCGAGTCGGCAAAGGAGCCGGGGCCGGAAGTGCTTCCGCATTCGGGACACGCTCCGTTGGGCGTTTCGGCCGGCATCGGCGTGCCGCATTGGCTGCATATCCGGATCGTGTTCATGAGCACTGGCACATTTGGACCGGGGCGGAACCAGAGCTAAGGTTACCGGCGCCGGTCGAAAGCTATCCTCCTAAATGCGGAAGTTTATTTTGGTGCGGTCCTGTTTCTTCGTCACTTTTATGTCGATCTTCTCATAGGTTACCAGGGAATTGGGCGGCACGCTTTGGCTCAAAAAAACGCTGGCGCCGATGGTGCTGCCGGCCCCGACCACCGTCTCGCCGCCGACAATGGTGGCGTTGGCATAGATGGTCACGTTGTCCTCGATGGTCGGATGCCGCTTATGTCCTTTAAGAGATTGGCCGCCGGAAAGGGAGCGGGCCACCAGCCCGACGCCTTGGTAAAGTTTGACGTGGCGGCCAATGGCGGTGGTCTCGCCGATGACGGTGCCTGTGCCGTGGTCGATAAAGAAATGCGAACCGATCTCCGCTCCCGGATGCAAGTCAATGCCCGTGCGGCTGTGAGCCCACTCGGTCATGATGCGAGGGATCAAGGGAATGCGTTGCAGATACAACTCATGAGCCAGGCGCTGGACGGCAACGGCTTCGACGAAAGGATAGGCGACGATAACCTCCTCCTTGCTCAAGGCGGCGGGATCGCCTTGGTAAGCGGCTTCGATGTCGGTTTGCAGGAGGTCGCGGACGCGCGACAAGTTGCTCAAAAAGTCGAGCGTCAGGGCGTGGGCGACGCGGCTGGAGTCCCGGATGTCGGTAATTCTCTCGGGGGCAGCGTATTCCAGGCTTTTGCAAATCTCGTCCGCGAGCCGTCCAAGCACCGAGTCCATCAAAGTGGTAATTTCCGCCTTCAACTGTGAGGAATGGATGGATTTTTCATCAAAAAAACCGGGAAAGAGCAGACGGAGCAGGTCGCACGAGATCGAAGCGATGGCACTCTTGGACGGGAGATTTTTGCCGTCCAAATGATTGATGCCTCCGACGCGGGCGTAAGAGGCGATCAACTGGTCCGTTAATTCCGTAACCGATAGCTTCACATGAGAATTATCGGGCAATGGAGGGGGAAACGCAAGCCGATGCGCAGGGCGAACAGGCTTGTAGTGGGCAGTATTGAGATGGCCGGATAGACTCCGTCAATCAAGCCTTAAGAGGTGACTTTGCCAAGCAAAGTATTGGGGTGGGCCATGGCAAACGACGGTTAGATGCACTCCATGGAGCGGGTTAGTCCATTCGGCAGGGACCGAGCGGCAAGCAAATAAAGAAATTGTGAACAAAAGCAGGACCATCGCGGTCTTACTTTGTAATACAAAGTGAATAAACGATGAAAACCTGGAGACGCGCAAACCCGGACCTTCAGCCTAGGACACCACAAATTGAGGTTTTATGAAGGTACTACTTGTCAACCCACCGCATCCCGCCATTGGCAGCCGCATTCCCCGTGAGCAGTTGCCGCCGCTCGGGTTGCTTGCGCTGGGCGGTCCGCTGATCGATGCCGGCCATCAGGTTAAGCTCCTCGATGCGGAGTTCGGGCCTATGCGCTTGGATCAGATTGTTTTAGAAACAAAAGACTACGCACCCGACGCAGTTCTGCTTGGCCACTCGGGATCCACCTCGGGGCATCCGGTCGCCAGCAGGATAGCGCAAGCGGTGAGGCTGGCGCTCCCGCATGCGTGGATCGTTTACGGTGGCGTGTTCCCCACTTATCACTGGCCTCAGATTATGCAGCAGGAGCCTGACATTGATTTCATCGTGCGTGGTGAGGGCGAGGAAACAATCGTTCGTCTGGTAACGGCTTTGGAGCACCTGCGACGCCTGGAGAAGGTGCCTGGGATTGTGTTCCGCGCGGGCACAGTTCCCGGCCAAAGACGCCCGGCTGATGCCCCGCGTTTTTCGCAAGGTCAGGTTCTGGCAAATCCACCGGCGCCGGTGATCGGTGATCTCGATGCGTGTCGCGTCGGATGGGAGCTAATCGACCACCGATGTTACACGTATTATGGAAAGCGCCGCGCCGTGGTCGCACAATTTTCGCGCGGTTGTCCGCATTATTGCAATTTTTGTGGGCAGCGTGGTTTTTGGAGGAAGTGGCGGCATCGCGATCCTGTAAAATTTGCAGCCGAACTGGCGTGGTTGCATCGCGAGCACGGGGTGGAAGTCGTAAACTTCGCCGACGAAAACCCAACCGCCTCCCGTCCGGCATGGCAGGCGTTCCTCGAAGCGATGAGCGCCCACCATGTTCCCTTGATCTTGATCGGCACGACGCGTGCGAGTGACATCGTTCGGGACTCTGACATTCTTCATCTTTACAAACGGGCTGGCGTGGCCCGGTTTCTTCTGGGTCTTGAGGGCACGAATGACGCGACGCTCCAGGCGATTCACAAGGGGAGCACGCAGGCGATTGACCGCGAGGCGATTCGCCTTCTGAGGCAACATGGCATCATATCAATGGCTGCTTGGGTGGCAGGTTTCGTGCAGGAGAAAGACAGCGATTATTGGCGCACGCTGCGGCAACTCCTTTCGTATGATCCAGATCAGATTCAGGCGCTGTATGCGACGCCGCATAGTTGGACTCCATTCGCGCTCCAGGAAGCCCAGCATCGCGTAGTTCAAACCGACCTCAGCCGTTGGGATTACAAACACCAAGTCCTGGAAAGCACGCAAGTGCCAAGTTGGCGGGTGCTGCTTTGGGTGAAGTTGATCGAAGCGGTCTGCCAACTGCGTCCGAAAGCGCTCTGGAGACTCTGGATGCATCCCGAGCGGCGTTTTCGCGCGGGAATGCGCTGGTATTCCAACATTGGCCGGCGCGTCTGGCCGTATGAAATAGGGCAGTGGCTCTTTGGCGATCGACGAACTCGCCTTGGTCCAACGCTTGCGGAATTTCTCGATGGTGCCTGGGCAACGAGGCAAAATCATCCAGCAGAACCTGCCCTTGACGGGTTACAAGCGGGTTGCGATTATGGCGGCCATCCAACGCGTGAAGCCGCGGCGCTCGAAAAAACTGCCGAGGTTTGATTTATGAAATCCAACTTGAAAGTGTGGGTGAAGAAAGCAAGCCTTGCTCTTGCCGCATTCTCGTTGGCGATGGCCATTTGGCTGCCGTGCTTGCACTTGTTCTTCCGCAAACCTCTGTCCGATTTTTACCAGGATAAAGCCGTCTCCCCCAATGCGCGTCAATTAGCCGCCAGGCACCTGCAGCTTTGGACAGAGCCATCACTCCGGAAGATTGAACTTCAGAAAATGCGCGCCAGCAATGCGGAGTGGGATTTCATGGGCCGCACCTTTCTGGTATGGTCGCTCGTGAATATGGGCCTGCGTGAACCCGGGATGAAGGCAGAATATCTTCCCGTCATTGACAAGATCATCCAGGAAACCGTCAGCATCGAAAAACAGAAAGGAATCTACGTCTTCCTCATGCCCTATGCCAAAGGGACCCCTTACAAAGTTCTTCCTGCACGCAGTCTATTCCTGGACGGAGAAATTGCCCTGATGATGGGTGCCCGGCGAATCCTTCAGGAGGAATCCTCCTACAGGCAGCCGATGACGGAGCGGCTGAACCTCATCGAACAACGGATGCGCTCGAACCCGCTGATGGCGATGGAAAGTTATCCCGATGAGTGCTGGACCTACGATCACGCGGTTGCTCTAGTCGCGTTCAAGGTCGCAGATCGGCTCGACGGCACGGATCACACCGCGCTCTGCCAACAGTGGGTGGCCATGGCGAAGAAACAATTGGTCGATCAGAGGACCGGACTGCTCCTCTCGAGCTATCAGATAAACGGGGAGCCGTTGTATGGCCCGGAAGGCTCGACCATTTGGATGGTGGCGCATTGTCTGCAAGCGGTGGATGAACCCTTCGCGCGCGACCAGTATGAGCGGGCGCGAAAGGAACTGGGCCGGATCACTCTTGGTTTTGGTTACGGTCTGGAATGGCCGGCGTCGTGGCAAGGGCCAATGGACGTTGATTCCGGCATGGTTGTCCCAGGGCTTGGGGTGAGCGCCGGCTCCAGTGGCATGGCCTTCATGGCGGCATCAAGCTTCCACGATTGGAATTATCTTCAGGCATTGGCCACGACCCTCGACATGGCGGCGTTCCCTTCACGCCAAAAAGACCGCTTGAAATACTGTGCCAGCAACCAGGTTGGTGACGCCGCGCTACTTTACGCGTCAGTACTTGGACCACTTTGGGAAAGGATTCGCAAACCATGAAAGCGATTTTTGGACGATTGCGACGCATCTGGAGGGCCGAAGCCTTTTCTCCCATGGCGCTGATGGTGCGGGCTGCCACTCTGGCTGTGTTTTACGCGGTTTCCTGCGTCGCCGGGATGCAGGAATACACCACGTTCCTCAGCGGCACTTCTCCCAACATTAACCTGAGCTGGCACACGGCCGCGACTCTTGGGCTGATTCATTTACTGCTCCATTTCGCTTTCATTCTACTGGTTCCGATTTTAATGATCACGGCAGGCCTGCTCGCAGCATGGAATCGTTGGAAACCGGAGCGCGAGGTTCTCGTTCGCGACAGACATGGAACATCCGTTGAACCCAACCGATAATATGCATCTTCGACTCTTGAGGCTGTTTCTGGGTTTTGCCGCATTTGCCTGGGGAATTTCGATTGTTGGAGTGTTTCTCTCATGGTCCGCCGCAGAGGAAGCGTTGCGCGGACTTGGCGCACGGCCAATTGCTTACGATCCCATGCTTGACTACTGGCTGAGGATGGCTTCAGGGGCGTTCGCTTTGGTGGGTGGATGGTATTTGGCGCTCATGATTTGGCCGCAGAAATTCGCCGTTGTCATCCCGTGGTTCGGAGCTTTGATGCTGGCGGAAGGATGCATTCTGCTTTTCCACGGGATTCGTCTCTCGCTGGCACCCTTCCCGTTTTACGCTGACACAGCGGCGTGCTTTGTCGGCGGCGGAGGGATATTGTATTTGTCACGGTACGCAAGGTCGCAAGGGAGGGCCGATGCCGCCTAAAGTGTCAAACGCCGCCCTCCTGCGCAAATTCCGCATCGTGCTTGGAATGTTCATGGTTGCTCTGGTGTTGAGCGGTCTTACTGCCTTTCCGCTGGAGCGCGAGCTTTCGATGGTGTGTTCCGTGCGCGGGCTTGAGCAGTTACACTCGCCGGATGTTCATCGCGGCTTGGATTCATGGCTCCTCACGGTTCGCGACGGCCTGGGCGATACCTATGCAAAATATCCGTGGATCGGCTATGGCACGGATTGGTTGGCGTTTGCCCACATTGTCATTGCTGTGTTTTTCCTTGGCGCATTTATGAATCCGGTGCGCAATGTTTGGGTTCTCCAGGCTGGTCTTATTGCCTGCCTTCTGGTGGTGCCATTGGCACTGGTTTGCGGGCCTATCCGCCAAATACCTTTTGGCTGGCGGTTGATTGATTGCTCGTTCGGAGTCGTTGGCGCAATACCTCTCTACTATTGTTTGAGGCTCGCCAGAATTCTCGAAAACCAAGGTTACCCAGGCCCCGCAGAGGGACTTGAGTGATTGACCGCAAGGTTGCATCCTGCCTCACCGGCAAGAGCGGCTTCGACGGCTTGGGGGAGGCGGGCCAGGAGGCCGGAAAGGATTGGACCCAGTTCCAATTCGCCGATGCTCATGGAACGGCCGGCGGAGGAAGCCAGGGCGAAAAGTGTTTCCCGCGAGTAGTAGAGAAGTCCCTGGCGCAAGGGCAAGGAAAAGACGGCCAGGGTCATTCCGTACACCAACGTGTGCCAGCCGTAAGCCCGGCCGGATTCCACCGCCGCCAAGTAGCGTTGAACGAGGCGGTGGTCGCGCAAGGGACGCAGCCGGGCTAATTGCAGCCAGCCCATGCGCCGGCTCGGGGCGGCAAAAGGGGTCGGAAGCAATGGGGCGGCCAGGCGATGATCGTGATCGAGCAGTTCGCGCAGTTCGCCGCGCCGGGCGTGGCCGCAAGCGGTCACAATCGCAGGCAGTTCGCAGGGCACAAGCAGCCGGGCGAGATAGCCTTCCAGGAATTGTTCCAAGTCGGCGGGGGCATCAATGGCGGCGGACCAAAACGAACCGTCTGGATCGGGCGTAACACCGGGCAAGCCGACTTGCCGCAAGAGGGTGTGGAAGTCCCCTAGCAGATTATCTGCTTCACTCCGCGCGAGATCCGGTCCGCAAGCGGCCGGGCGCGCTCTCTGTTTAGTGGTCCTCATCCGACAACTCTTTCAAAGCTACATGCGAGGGCGGTTCCGTCCAGTGGTAAAACTGCGGATTGGAGAATTTTTGGTTTGCTTTTCCAGGCAAAGGTGATCGGGCGCACTGAGACGGCAGGGCGAGACTTCGTCGAGCCGTGCTCTTTAGCGCATGAAATCGAGTTGCTTGTGTTTTTCCATCCTGTAAATCCTGTTCATCCTGTCAGGTTTCAGGCTATCATGCCCGCGATGAGTGCGACTCGACATTGCCACAAATGCGGCTGGGAGTGGACCCTGGCCGGACTGCCCGGGCGGGGAGATTCATGCCACCGTTGCAACGCGGATATGCGGGTGTGCATGAATTGCGTGAGCTACGACGCCCGCGCCGCCTACCAATGCCGCGACCGCCGGGCCGACCCGGTGCTGGAGAAAGCGGCGGCGAACTTTTGCGAATATTTTGATTTTATCCGTCGGACGTTCGTGCCCAAGACGGAATCCAACCCGCGCGAAGACGCGGCGCGCGATAAATTGAAAAAATTGTTCGGGGATTAAAAACTGAAACGTGTCAAGGCTCGCCGAGGCTGTAATAACGGCCGCAGTTGTTCGATTGCAGGGGTTCGCTGAAATAGCAGGAACCATTGGTGAGGGTAACGGTCTGGAGCGAGATCCAAACAGGGCAGGCCAAATCGGCGCAGGCTTGCACCACGACCGTGAAATTGTTGGTGCCGGAGATGTTGAAGCCGAATTGATTGTTCGAAACGCCAAAACTGCCGTCGCCGGTTTGGATGACCGGGTTCCACAGCACGGCTGGAAGACCGGTGTTGGCTGAGAAAGCACTCCAGCCAGCGTGCCAGGCAAATAAAATCCTTGATGAACAGCCCGTGCCGTGAAAAAGAATGCAGAATTAAGAACGAAATCAAAATGGAACTGATTCCCAAGCTGCGTTTGTCTCATTCCACTGGAAGAAACCGAATTTTTCATTATAGGGCGAGACGCCTGCTATTTCAAATGCATTAAAGCCATAGCAATCACTGTAAACCTTCATCATTGGCTTAAAGTAACCAAAGGGATAATACTCGTGTGTGATATTGTCCAGAACACGAAGACGTATATTAACAGCGATTTCTTCAAGGATGTAGGCTTCGGAAAGTCGCTGCTCCACTTGCGGCGCATTTTTAACCTGCTTCCTTGCTAAGAAGCGAGCAGCATTTGCGACAATATCACTCCTAAATTCTGAATTCGTGTGAAATGCCAATATAATGCTCCTGTAAATTTCGTAAAACTTGTCATCGGTGACATCGGATATGCTCTTAAACTTCCACTCGGTATTGCCTCCAACCGCACGCTTGAGTTTTCGAAGCCAATTCCTTTTCTGCTCAAAGTAATTTTTCGCAGTAAACTTATTGAGGATCCCCTTTAGACTCGTGTCAAACTTGACTTCGGCGGCCAAGTTGTAGAGTTGCAGTTTGTCCGCGATTAGAAAAACAATTTCCTCGTATTGACCGATTGAAGCTTTCAGAACTCGCGAATAAAAGGCCGATGTAAATCTTCGGTTGTCCACACTGATTGGAAATAGCGCCTTTCTCATGGTGTAGGCACCTTATGAGGATGGTCAACGAGGAATTCCACGACAAGAAGAACCCACACGCAAATAAAGATTGCCAGCGCCGCGAGCCATGACAAATTCACAACAAATTTTGTCACGGGGAGAAGAAAATAATCTATGGCTAATGGAACAGGCAACACTACAGCCGTCCCTCCATTTCCAACACCTAAAACTGAATTTGTCAGACTTGTCGTACTTGTCGAAGCAATCTTAACTTCGACCAAATTGCGTGACAGCCTGCTATTTTTTTGAATGTCGGCAACGCTGTCAGAGCAAAAATCATCTGCTGCCCTCGGAAGCATTTTAGTGGTCAACCCGCATATCAGACAACTTACTACCGCGAGTCCAATGATCGATCTAATCACAATATGCGATCCTCTAATGATTTTTCGGAATTTCCTTTTCTCCTCAACTTTAACATCCCAATCCGCCGATTGCCACGGCAAAAAAATATACAATAAAAATATTAAAATGAAGAAGCAGATCACGAAAGCGCAGCATAATGGCAAAAAATAAAGACCCGCCGCCAGCGCAGTGATTACTCCAAGAATGGATAACACCTTTTCAAGGTGATCAAGTTTTTGCAGTGACGTTGTCATAGGAGGTTTCGTTGTTCTTTTCGCCCAACGTAGTGAGGAATGCCAGTATTGATACTCCCACGGGTGCTAGTGAAGCACACAGCGTCCACATGAGTTCACTGGTTGGTTGCTGCAAACCACGAATCGAAGCAGCGGCATATAAGACAAGTGACAACCAAAGAAACAAATGATTCTGCCGTTTTCCTCGCGCCGCTAAAACAAAAGCGGGGAGGAGGTTGAGGGTCATTGGAATCACAATAAAAATGATTTTTTCAAAAGGAAATGCGAAGTATCTGAGAACGGCATAAACAATTGCAAATACAACCGATCCTAATAATGCATAACGAACCGGTTTTAGCTTAGATGTTTCAGTCCCTTTAAGATTGCCTGAACTTGGAACAAAACTCTTGACCAACATAAAGGAGAAAATCTGCGCGTCCGCAGCCGAGAAAAGTGCCGCAGTGCCGCCGGCCCAAAAAGCGGATGGAAAAATCCATGAAACAGATGTAAGTTTTCCAAGCAAACCGACTACTGCATCCTCACCAAAGGCATTCAAGCCAGAAATGGCACTTGCGAAGAATCCGACCAAAATAAGCATGCCCCAAAGAATGGCTACTGCCAATTGTGACCACCCCTGCTGTTTGCTCTCATTTTCGCGAAAAATCCAGAGCCGAATCCAGTGACCTTCCGAAACGAGAACATAAAAAGAAGCCAGAAAAAAATCATGCATAACGAAAATCATGCATTGCTGGCGTGGTACTATAGGTTTGAAGAAATCACCAACGCTCCCGCTTGGGATCGAGTGGTTGAAGAGTAGAATGGCGCATCCCATCAAAAGAATTACTGCGCAGAGAGCCATGAGTGGGGCTTGAAATATATCCGCAAAAATGAACCCTCGGAGAGCATAGCGGAGGGTGAAATAGATAACCGCAAAGCTAGACAAAATCAAGAACGGCACTTTGAACCAGAGTGTATTGAAGCCAAGCAAGCGACCGCTGATGTCAGAAAATACTGAAAATTCGAGCCAAATTATTGCTGTAATGCTGAACAGGCTAATCCACTTTACCAAGACGGCTGTTTGCCTTCCCTCTCGTGTCGAACGCCAGAAAACCTTCGCTATGACTCCACCCGTCTGATCTTCCGAGTTGATCACGCCCTTCATATAATCGGAATTCATTATTTTGGTCGTGAAAGCATTTGTGACCCACGCGCTCAACAACATGAACAAGCTGCATACAAAGACCCATGGGCCGAATAACTTTGAACTTCCGATAAAAAACAACCAAACAGTTGCCAGCGAGGTCAGTGTTCCAACAATATTCGTGATGGTGAACCAAGGCAGCACTTTTGGCCCAACTTCACCCACCCACTGTTCCCTTTCCTTTTTCGTGTAGAGGAGATTTGAGCCACGTTGGCCAAGCGCTTTGAAAACAAGGAATGTCCCAGCTACAACGAGCAGAACTGTAAACATTTGGACAAAAATGAGCATAAGCGATTCAAGTTTCCGAACAATTTCGGCTACATTTTAATAAGTGGTACGGCAAGAATCAAGCGATTTTTGAAATTTTATTTGAGCCCTTGACGAACGCGAAAGAGCGCCTCCAAGTTCGAAAGTTGCTTTGCGTTTTCTGAAGTCGGTTTTTACGGCTTGGTTTTCAATCCCGTTGGCGCTGCCGGTGTCGGCGTGAGCGTCGAGGAAGAGATCCACAACGCCCAGGACGGGAGCGCTTCGACCACGCACTTGTTTGTGGCGGTGCTGGGTGCCAGGAACAGAACTTACGCCGATGCTTTCGAGAATGAACGACTGTCTGTTGGATTGAGACTCATTGCCATGCCTATGCGTTTATGTGACCACTTCGACGGACAGACGGTGAAGTTCCGCGGCGGGACCGCCGACGGATGCGGTCGCGACGACCGCCCTCCATCGAAGCGTGTCTGAGGATGCAGAAGCGGCGACGGGAGGCCACCTCAACTCGCAGGTGGGACACCTGCGGTGCGGTTGGGTCGCAGCAGGAGGGCGCGGCGGAGCAGGTCCAGGGCTTGTTGGGAGGTGACGTTCTTGAAAGTTTCGCGGTCGTAAGGGTTGTAATGGCGTTGCACCGTTGTTTCATCTTTGTCTGACAGGGCTATGAAGACGGTGCCGACGGGCTTGGTCTCGCTGCCGCCGCTCGGGCCGGCGATGCCGGTGACGGCCAGGGCGTAATCGGAGCGGCACCCCCGACGGGCGCCTTGCGCCATGCGGCGGGCAACGGCTTCGCTGACGGCGCCGTTTTTTTCCAGGACAGTGGCGGGGACGGCCAGGAGGTTCTGCTTGGATTCGTTGCTGTAGGTGACTAGACCGCACTTCAATACGGCGGAAGCTCCGGGAACGTTGGTGAGACGATGAGCGATCAGGCCGCCGGTGCAGGACTCGGCCAGGGCCACTGTTTTGTTTCGCTCAGTGAGCATTTGCACAACGGTTGCTTCGAGGGATGTGTCGCCGGTGGAGATGATGAGTTGGCCCAGAAGAGGGCGCACGATGGCTTCGGCTTGTTGGACGATGGTTTCGGCGTTGGGGCCTTGAGCGGCCAGGCGGACATCGACTTCGCCAATGCGCGCGCAATAGCCTAAATCCAAACCGGCCTGGACAAGTTTTTGCAATGGGGGGGCGATTTTTTCTTCCAATAGCGATTCGCCCAGGCCGGTGGTTTTTAAAATGAGGCAGACCAATTTTTCCGGCGGAGGCAGTTCGCGGGACAAAAGGGGGACGACGGAGTCGGTGAACATGGGGCGCAGTTCCCGCGGCGGCCCGGGCAGGAGAATTAGCCAAGCTGAACGGCCGCCGGCGCGAAAGGGATTGGGGCGCGCCTCGATGGCCAGGCCGGGGGCGGTGCCGTGGGCATTGGGGATCACGAGCGCGCCGGTTGGGACCATGGCCTGGACTTTGATGCTGGCGGGCATGGGGCGCCGGCGCTGGGTGAAGAAGTGTTCGATGTGCGCGAGGATCTCGGGGTCGAGGGTGAGCTTGCGACCGAGTAACTGCGCGATTAAATCACGCGTAATGTCATCGGAAGTTGGGCCGAGGCCGCCGGTGGTGATGACGAGATCGGCGCGGGAAAGGGATTCGCGCACGGCGGCTTCGATCTGGCGGGGAGTGTCGGCGACGCAGGTCTGGCGGTTGACTTCGTAGCCCAGGTCGGAGAGTTGCCGACAAAGCCATTGTTGGTGGGTGTTGAGTACGCGTCCCAGGAGTAACTCGCTGCCGGTGTTGATGAGTTCGATGTACATGAAGCTTTTAAGGCGTTCTTAAAATGGTTTATGGAGCGTCCGTCGAGCCGGGGCGTTAAAGAATGAGATTTTCAAATGCGTTCTCAGCCGCCGTTTTTGGCGAGCTTATCGACGAATTTTTGCATGGCTTCTTCCTGGTGCTCGATGGATTCGACAAGTTTGAATTGCGTGCGGCAGCGATCGAGATTGTGGCCGGGGCGGTGGATGCGGAAATAATTATCGCCAGCCAGATGGTCGGTGAGGAAGCGGAGACCGATGGTAAAGGTGATCAGTTTGCCGGCAAAAGCGATGAGGGCGCGCTCGGCTGGAGTCAAAAACGCGCCAGCGCTGGAGAGGTAGCCCTCGGCCAATTTTTTAAACATGGAAATTTGCATCCGCACTTTGGAGAGGTCCAACTCGTCCTCCATTGTCGGGCTGGTGGTGGTGCGCACCATGTCGCCAAAATCGTAGAGGGCGCAGCCGGGCATGACGGTGTCGAGGTCCACCACGCACATGGCCTCGCCGGTGACGGTGTCGAGCATGACGTTGTTGAACTTGGTGTCGTTATGGGTGATGCGCTCGGGGATTTTTTTGTCGGCGAGGGATTTGAGGATGACGTCCACCATGGCTTCGTGGCGGAGGGCGAATTGGATTTCGGCCTTGGCGGAGAGGGCGCGGTTGACGTGGTCGTTTTCGACGGCTTGCTGGAGGGCTTGGAAACGTTTGCGGGAGTGGTGAAAGTGGGGGATGGTGTCCACGAGGCGTCCGCCGGGCAGATCGACCAGCAAATGTTGAAAGAAGCCGAAGGCTTTGCCGGCTTGGAGGGCTTGCTGCTGGGATTGGACGGATTCAAAGGTTTGGACTCCCTCGATGAAAACAAAGGTGCGCCAAAAATCACCGTCGCTGTCGGAATAGTACGCTTTGCCGTCGCGCGTGGGCACGATGGTCAGGCAGCGGCGGGTGATGTCGCGGGCATCGAGGGATTGGAGTTTGTGGCGCAGATGGGAGGTCACGCGCACGACATTGTCCATGAGCAGGGCGGGATTTTTGAAGACGGACTGGTTGATTTTTTGGTGGATGTAGCGGACGCGGGCGCCGCCCTGGTCGTAGGTGGCGGAATAAGTTTCGTTGATGTGGCCGATTTTGCAGGTTTCGGCGTGGAGGATTTCGCCGTAAATCTGGAATTGCCGGGAGATTTGTTGCAATTGGGCTTCGCGATAAATAGGCATAATTGAGTGAGTTCGGAGGCCACGATAGGCGGGAAGCGAGGCGGAGGCAATACAGGAAAAGAAAAAAAGCCGGAACGGGATGTTCCGGCTTTTAAGGAAAGATCTGGCGGCAACCTACTCTCGCGGAAGCTATACAACCACTACCATCGGCAAGGCTGCGTTTGACGGCCGTGTTCGGGATGGGAACGGGTCGGACCACAGCTTAATGGCCACCAAAAAATTATATAAAAAGAACGTACTGGAAGGGGATTCCAGGAATATTCACTGAAAACTACACATAGAAAGAGGGAAGTTACTCCAATTCGCGAGTTGAAATCACTTTAATTCCCGTGAGGGAAAAAAAGTAATCAAGCCGCACGACCGATTAGTATTAGTCCGCTAAACAGATTACTCCGCTTGCACGCCTAACCTATCAACCCGGTAGTCTGCCGGGGGTCTTTAGGGACTTGCGTCCGGGAAACATTATCTTGGGATGAGCTTGGCACTTAGATGCTTTCAGCGCTTATCTCTTCCGCACATGGCTACGCAGCGCTGCCCCTGACGGGACAACTGCCACACCAGAAGTGCGTCATTCTCGGTCCTCTCGTACTAGAGAAAGAACCCCTCAAGTTTCCTGCGCCCACAGTGGATAAGGACCGAACTGTCTCACGACGTTCTGAACCCAGCTCGCGTACCGCTTTAACCGGCGAACAGCCGGACCCTTGGGACCTTCTCCAGCCCCAGGATGCGATGAGCCGACATCGAGGTGCCAAACCGGGTCGTCGATATGAACTCTTGGACCCGATCAGCCTGTTATCCCTAGCGTACCTTTTGTCCGTTGAGCGACGGCAATTCCACATTCCACCGTCGGATCATTTGGGCCTGCTTTCGCATCTGCTCGACTTGTAGGTCTCACAGTTAACCTGGCTTCTACCCATACGCTCGACGCATAGTTGCCAACCATGCTGAGCCAGGCATCGCGCTCCTCCGTTACCATTTGGGAGGAAACCGCCCCAGTCAAACTGACCCGCACGCACTGTCCCCCATCTGGCTAACAGCTTGGGGTTAGAATCCTAGTTAGCGAAGAGTGGTGTTTCACATTTCGACTCGACCCCGGCCTAAACCGGGGCTTCAAAGTCTCCCACCTACGCTAAGCATCACTAACCAGAACACAATACGAGCTTACAGTAAAGGTGCATAGGGTCTTTCCGTCCTACTGCGGGCATGCGGCATCTTCACCGCAATTACAGTTTCGCCGAGATCCTCTCCGAGACAGCGGTTCAGTCGTTACACGATTCGTGCAGGTCGGAACTTACCCGACAAGGAATTTCGCTACCTTAGGACCGTTATAGTTACGGCCGACATTCACTGGGACTTAGGTTCCGAGCTTCGCCTTGCGGCTAACAAGTTGCCTTGATCTTTCAGCATTGGTCACGTGTCACTCCCTATACGTCGTCTTGACGACTTAGCAGAGAGCTGTGTTTTTGTTAAACAGTCGCTAAACCCACTTTACTGAGACCCGTCTTGCGACGGGCACCTCTTCTCCCGAAGTTACGAGGCTATTTATGCCGAGTTCCTTAGAGAGGTCTCTCTCGCGCGCCTTGGTATACTCTACCCACCCACCTGTGTCGGTTTGCGGTACGGGCGACTGGGGGAACAACTGGGAACTTTTCTCGGCGCCACTGCTAGTGATACGCTTCGGCTTTCGCCTAGGCTCACGATTCAATCGGTTAATCACCTTACATGACGCGCATTCCCAGCCTTAACCCCAGCCGGCGCAGGAATATTTAACCTGCTGTGCATCGATTACGCCTTACGGCCTCATCTTAGCTCCCGGCTAACCCTGGGAGGACGAACCTGCCCCAGGAAACCTTGGGTTTACGGCGACCAGAATTCTCATCTGGTTTATCGCTACTCGTGTCTGCATTCTCACTCATCAGCGCTCCACCTTCCGTTTCCGTCCGGCTTCAACGCCCTGATGACGCTCTCCTACCACTCAACGGTTCCGAAGAACCATTGAATCCATAGCTTCGGTATGTGATTTAATCGCCAATCATTTTCGGCGCGACATCGCTCGATGAGTCAGCTATTACGCACTGTTTAAATGATGGCTGCCTCTAAGCCAACATCCTCACTGTCATAGCAACGTCACATCCTTTCCACTTAATCACATTTAGGCACCTTAGCTGATGGTCTGGGCTGTTGCCCTCTCGGCTACGAAGCTTATCCCTCGCAGCCTGATTCCTATGATACTGAGACCGACGGAATTCGGAGTTTGATTGGTTTTGGCAGCCTGGTGGGGCCCCTAAGCCATTCAGTGCTCTACCTCCGCCGGGTACTTCCATAAGACTCGCCCTCAAGCGATTTCGGAGAGAACCAGCTATCACGGGGTTTGATTAGTCTTTCGCTCCTACTCTCAAGTCATCTCAGAATTTTTCAACATTCACGAGTTCGGTCCTCCACTGCGTGTTACCGCAGCTTCAACCTGCTCAAGAGTAGATCACCTCCGCTTCGGGTCTATTGCCAGCGACTGGTCGCGTATTTAGCGCTCGCTTTCACTTCGCCTCCAGCCCAAAAGGCCTTAGGCTCGCCACTGACAATAACTCGCAGACTCATTATGCAAAAGGCAAGCAGTCACCCAGCCCATTCTAAAATCCTCGCGCTTCCCGCGCGCTTCCAGAATGGCCTCTCTGGCGCCATCCCAAAATCGCGTGCGCGATTCCAGAATGGGCTGGGCTCCTACACATTGTATGCAATCGGTTTCAGGTCTATTTCACTCCCCTAGAAGGGGTTCTTTTCACCTTTCCCTCGCGGTACTTGTTCACTATCGGTTGCCAAGGAGTATTTAGCCTTATCCCGTGGTCGGGACGGATTCATGCAGAGTTTCACGTGCACCGCATTACTTGGGATACCTCTAGACGGCTTCAAACTTCGCGCACCCGGCTATCACGGTCTATGGCCGACTTTTCCACGTCGTTACGCTCGCTATCCACCTATCACATCGAGGTCCCTCAACCCCGGGAAGACAAGTCCTCCCGGTTTAGGCTGTTCCGCTTTCGCTCGCCACTACTTACGGAATCACGTTCGTTTTCTTTTCCTGGGGTTACTGAGATGTTTCACTTCACCCCGTTTGGCTTCGCCGGACTATGAATTCATCCGGTCGATAATCCTGAGTTACCAGGATTGGGTTGTCCCATTCGGAGATCCCCGGATCAACGCCTGTTATGCGGCTTCCCGGGGCTTATCGCAACCTGCTACGTCCTTCATCGCCTCTTGGCACCAAGGCATCCACCGTTTGCACTTAGTAGCTTGATCACAAAGATACCATCCTATGATGGTCACTCAGCGAATTGTAATTTACATGCCCTGATTTCTATGTGTAGTTGTCAAAGAACATTCCCGGAATTACCGGCCCGAGGTTTTAAAGCCCCCGGCCGCCGCTTCCAGGCAAATGATAATCAAAAAGTGGTGGGCGTGACTGGAGTTGAACCAGTGACCCTGCGCTTATCAAGCGCATGCTCTAACCAACTGAGCTACACGCCCGCCTTAGCGCTTGGCGCTCCGGCGCGGCAAGCCCCGCCGGCCTGCCGGAAAACCGCCTTGCTCCGCGCCCCCGCCTTGCGGGCGGTCTGGCGTGCCCAGCCGCAGCCCTAGGGCTGGTGGAGCTGAGGAGATTCGAACTCCCGACCTATAGCTTGCAAAGCTACCGCTCTACCAACTGAGCTACAGCCCCGACGTTCGATTCGAGTTCGATCCCATCCACTTTTTAAAGAACAGTTTCGCGTAGCCGATGCGGCTGGCGCGAACGGGCGAACGAGCGCCCTTGGCCTAAAGAGGCCCATTAAACATTGAATTGTGCGAAAGTGATCGCCTTAATCAAATCCGGATGTGACTCCGGGCTTGACCGACCTAGGAGCGCGGTTTTTACCCCGCGTCCATGTTCTCCTTAGAAAGGAGGTGATCCAGCCGCAGGTTCCCCTACGGCTACCTTGTTACGACTTCATCCCAATCACCACCCATGCCTTCGGCGCCTGCCTCCTTGCGGTTGGCACAGCGACTTCGGGTACGAGCGGCTTTCATGATGTGACGGGCGGTGTGTACAAGGCCTGGGAACGTATTCACGGCACCGTAGCTGATGTGCCATTACTAGCGATTCCGGCTTCATGCCGTCGAGTTGCAGACGACAATCTGAACTGGGCCCGGTTTTCGGGGATTTGCTCCACCTGACGGTCTCGCTTCCCTTTGTACCGGGCATTGTAGTACGTGTGCAGCCCTGGCCGTAAGGGCCATACTGACTTGACGTCATCCCCACCTTCCTCCTCATTTAGATGAGGCAGTCTGTCCAGAGTGCTCCAAACTCTCGTTTGGGTGGCAACAGGACACAGGGGTTGCGCTCGTTGCGGGACTTAACCCAACATCTCACGACACGAGCTGACGACAGCCATGCAGCACCTGTGCAAGCTCCCCTTGCGGGGTCGTCCCACTTTCATGGTTCTACCACATGCATGTCAAGGCCAGGTAAGGTTCTTCGCGTTGCATCGAATTAAGCCACATACTCCACCGCTTGTGCAGGCCCCCGTCAATTTCTTTGAGTTTTAATCTTGCGACCGTACTTCCCAGGCGGCATATTTAACGCGTTAGCTACGCCACAAAAGGGGTCGATTCCTTTTACAGCAAATATGCACCGTTTACGGCTAGGACTACCAGGGTATCTAATCCTGTTTGCTCCCCTAGCTTTCGTGCCTCAGTGTCAGGAGTCGTCCAGGGACTCGCCTTCGCCACTGGTGTTCCTCTCGATATCTACGCATTTCACTGCTACACCGAGAATTCCAGTCCCCCCTCCGACCCTCAAGCCTGATAGTATCCAATGCAGTTTCGGAGTTAAGCTCCGAGATTTCACATCAGACTTACCTGGCCACCTACGCACCCTTTACGCCCAGTGAATCCGAACAACGCTTGGGACCTCTGTATTACCGCGGCTGCTGGCACAGAGTTAGCCGTCCCTTCCTCTTCTGTTACTATCAACTTTCCAATTGTTAGGTGGAAAGGTTTGTTCACAAATGACAGGGGTTTACGGGCCGAAGCCAGTCATCCCCCACGCGGCGTCGCTCCATCAGGGTTTCCCCCATTGTGAAAAATTCTCGACTGCTGCCACCCGTAGGTGTCTGGACCGTGTCTCAGTTCCAGTGTGGCTGGTCGTCCTCTCAGACCAGCTACCCGTCTTAGCCTTGGTGGGCCGTTACCCCGCCAACTAGCTGATAGGCCGCGGGTTCATCATGAAGCATCAGGCCTTACGGTCCCCAACTTTAGCCAGACAGAGATGCCTCCATCGGGCCACATTCGGTATTAGCTCGCCTTTCAGCAAGTTATCCCCAACTTCATGGCAAATTACCCACGTGTTACGCACCCTTGCGCCGCTCCAACCACGAGATATTGCTACCCCGTGATCATCGCTCGACTTGCATGTCTTATCCACGCCGCCAGCGTTCGTTCTGAGCCAGAATCAAACTCTCCGTTAAAAAACGTTAGCTTGAATCTTGTCCGGAGGTTAACCGGACTGATTTTGCAATTACTAAAACTCTCCAAATCGCGCCACTAACAGGCGAAACTTGAAGGGGCTCTCACTATTCGCACAATTCAATTTTCAATGAGCAATCAAGGTGCTTTCGCACCTTCTTTGCCCCCATGAAGGGGACAAAAAACCTGAGCGCCGAATCTTCTTTATTCAACTCGGCATCTCAGATACCTTCGTTACTCTTCAGACACACTACTGCATCTGAAGCGGGTCGTCAACAGGTTTCGTTGTTCGACCGCTTCTTTTTTTCTAAAGAACACGTGCAAATTATCATGCCCTAGAAGACGCGCAAGCATTATTTGCAAATATTTTACATTTCTTTTTGCCGCCCCCGCCGTCGAGGCCCTTTTTCCCAGGTGCGGAAGACAAAATAGAGGGATTGCAGGCAGCCTTTGGCGTATCATTTTGGGGTTGCTGGCGGCTGAAAGATCGGGATTCTTGACACCCATCATGACAATTGTAATGTCTTCCACGCCAACGCCTTGCAACGCTTCCACCGTCAGCAGGGTATGGTTGATGGCCCCCAATCGGTTGGGGCATACGACAATAATTTGGCAATTCAGGCGGCGGATGATGTCACGCACCGAATAATTTTTCGCCAAAGGAGCCAACAACCCACCCACCGCTTCGACAATAAGCACGTCACACCGGGCGGCCAAGGCCCGGATTTTCTTCAGCGCGGCCTGCAACGATACGCCGGGGCGGCCCCCGGCGGCGGCCGGCGTCAGAGGTTTGTCAAAATAAAAAGGATTAATTTCATCGAGCGTCAACGATTCCTTTTCCAGGCTGTGGAGGAGGAGGGCGTCGTGGCGCGAGCCGGAGCAAAACGGTTTCATGGCCAGGGCGTCGCAGCCGCCGCGCCGGAGGAAGGCGAGCAACAAGGCGGTCAATACTGTTTTTCCCGCGTTGGTGTCGGTGCCCGTGACAAAAATGATCTTTTTCACCGTGGAATTGAAAAGTTGGTGCCCCGGGGGGGATTCGAACCCACGACCAACTGATTAAGAGTCAGCTGCTCTACCAACTGAGCTACCGAGGCAAACCTTTTATTATCAATGACTTGCAACTACCGTAAAATTTGCGGAATGGCAGCAAACGCGATCCACAAATCCGGTCCGTCACAAATCATCGGACATCTATTTCGCACGCCTGCGCTTGAAGAGCAAGCTGATTCGTCGCAACCAAACCAGCCAGATTTCTGCTGGCAAGAAGAGATCACCGAACTGGGGCGATCAATCCAAATCCAGTCCGGCCTTGGCCTCCTCCCAAGGGATGAGAGGTTCGCTGCCGTTTTCGGCGATGGCAGCCTGCAAGTCCCGCAGATCTTCCAAATCCTCGACGCGCATTTGCAACCGCTCCACGGTCCTGGCCAAAGCCTCGACTTTTTGCAACACGGCGGTATCATTCATAAGCTTCTTTTCTGTCTTTGACACCATACACCTGAATGGCGTCTCCTGCCAGCAAGAAGAGCACCCGGAAGTTTCCAACGCGCAGCCTGTAATAATTGCCCTTGGCTTGGAGCTTGAGCACATCGCCACGCAAATCTTCCCGCATTTCCTCCATCCGCCAACCGATATTGCGCCGCTGTTCCTTGGGTAATGCTCGCAACTGCTCCCGCGCCTTCTTGCTGATTTCGATTCGGTAACGCACCGCACTATTATTCCAGATGGAGTTCTTCTTGGCAAGCGCACGATTCCTGACTTTTGGAGTGCAAGAGCGTGCCGTTCGGGATACGGGAAGACGTTTTAGGGTATTGGGAGTTGCTGGCCGAAGATGGGTGCGATATGCTTGCGCCATGCAAAAATATTCCAACGAATTTTCAGAGGTTTCGAATTCGGCGGTATGCGCTAACTATAAAATGAAACGAAATCGGATTTTTGAAGGGCCGCATTTGGTTTGTGCTTTGATGTTCATTATGGCGACGCGGGCGCTATCACAAATTACGCTGGTCAATGTCGGCTACAGCGCGAATGTTGACGGAGGATATGCGCACGGGATTGCTGTATCAGGAACAAACGCGTACGTCGCCAATGGCTCAGATGGTTTGCGAATATTTGACGTCTCCAATCCCGGCAATCCGGTCAATGTCGGTCATTGCCCAAACTTCTATCCATATGACGTTCTTCAGGCTTTGAGCGTCGCTGTAGCGAGCAATTTTGCGTATGTGGCGGAAGACGCTCAGGATGAGCTCGTGGAAGTGGATATATCGAACACGTCGAATCCTACGAATGTTTGGCAATGGGATGGCTACGGTTATTGCCAGTGCGTTGCGATTCAAGACGAGTATCTTTTCACGGCGGACAGTACAAACGGCATGGGTGTCTTCGACATCTCGACCGGTTCGCAACCAAACGAGCTGTCTCGTGTTCACAACGGCGGCTATGCATATGGGGTCGCAGTGTCGGGGCACTACGCATTTTTGGCAAATGGCACAGATGGAATCCGCGTGTACAACATCTCTAATCCGTTACTTCCAATAAACGTGGGGCACACCAACGACGGCGGATTCGCCAATGGCATTGCTGTTTCTGGAAATTACGCGTACTTGGCCAATGATTACGACGGTCTGCGAGTTTATGACGTTTCAAATCCATCGAACCCCATCAATATTGCGCATATGGACAATGGTGGATTTGCCAACGGCGTCGCGGTTTCGGGCAATTATGCATATCTGGCCAATGATATCGACGGTTTACGGGTCTATGACATATCGGTCCCGAGCAGCCCTACCAACGTAGGTTACGTCAGCAACACAAACATTGCAGGGGGTATTGCTAGTGGCGTTGCCGTGTCTGGTGATTACGTTTATGTTGCCAATGGAAGCGACGGTTTGCGCATTTTTCTCAAAGGAGAAATCGTTGCTCCCCAACTGAGCATTAACTCTGCGGTGGCGATTTCATGGCCTACATCCTGCTCCGGGTGGATTCTGCAAGAAACGTCGGCTTTGGTCTCGACAAACTGGGTAACCGTGAGCAACGCACCCGTGGTAGTGGGTGGTGAAAATCAGATTACGATCTTGCAGTCAAGAGGCAGCCAATTTTTCCGGCTTAGTCAACCGTAAATGAGTTTGACTTTATTGGTTGGATGATGTCTGGTTACATTACAAGCGGAGCCTCTTTTATAACCGATTTTATGATAGAGACTTTCACATCAGCAATAGAGTTTCTGAAAAACGCCATTGGTTTGGTGAAAGACGCCAACGATTTGGCGGCTGATTCTCCAAAACGCCAAGCGGCAGAATTCGCCCTTGCCCAAGCGGAACAGCAGTTGCGGCTGGCAGAATCACGGGCTGCGGCGGAGTTGGGTTACGATCTTTGCCAATGCACGTTTCCTCCACAAATTGCCCTGCTTAAACCGGACGGAAACAAGTACTGCCCGAATTGCGGGCGAAATACCGAGGATGATTCCAACTCGTCTAAGAATAATGCTTATTGATCGTTTAGAGAAGGGAAGTCCGTTGGTCAAATTTTGAGGCGACGTTTGGGATTTCCCGGATGACGTCAGGGTTGTCTTTGAATCGGCAGATTCGAGCAACGGTGTCGCTCGAATTTCTGCCGTGGACAGGTCGTTGAATTTGAGCGACAGCATCGCTCGAATCTTTTCAGGTGGAAAAGCGGCATACACACCCGAACAACGCGTTTCCGCAACTCACTCCATCACCAGCACGTCAATGCGCGTGCCCCCTGCTCCGCCGCAATAGACGCGCTCGACCGCTTTTTGGAAATCGGACGGCTTGGCGTTGGGGATGTCCTCGAAGCGCTGCGGGTTGAGGTCCACCATCGGGAACCAGGTGCTCTGGATTTGCACCATGATGCGGTGGCCGGCCCGAAAGTCGTGCAGCACGTCGGGCATGGCGAATTCGATCTTGGCCGGCTGCCCGGGACGGAATGGCTCCGGCCGGGCCATGCTTTGGCGGAATTTGCCCCGGAAAGGCTCTCCGCGCACGATTTGCTGATAGCCCCCGAAGTGGACGCCCAGCGGATTGGGATCGGGATCGGGATAATTGTTCGGATACACGTCAATCAGTTTCACCATGAAATCGGAATCGGTGCCGGAGGTCGAGACGCGCAACTTGGGTGTCACCGGGCCGGCAAAGATTACGTCGCGTTCCAGCGGTTCAGTCTGGTAGGTCAGCACGTCCGTGCGCCGGGAGGCGAAACGCTGGTCGCGGGTCATGAAATCGCCGGGCATGCCTGGGCCGATTTCGGCTGTGACCGGCACGGGCTTGGCCGGGTCGCTGACGTATTCGTCGAACGCTTCGCGCGCGCCGGCGGGAGGGGAAAAGGAAAGTTTTCCGCCGGCCTGGAGATACAAGGAGCGTGGGGCGGCATTTTTCGGAGGCCAGGCATCAAATTGGCGCCACTGGTTCTTGCCGGTCTCAAACATCCACGCTTTGGGAAGCGCCGCACCGTCCTGGCCTTTGAGGGTCTGCATGAAAAATGGCAATTCGATTTGATCGCGGAAATACTCCCCGGTCTTGGACCCAAAATTCAGGTTGCCCAATTTATCGCCGCTCCGCTGCCATTCGCCGTGCGACCATGGTCCCATGACCAGCGTCAAGGCGGGTGCGCTGCCGTCGGCCTGGATGGCGCGGAACAATTTCAGCGTGCCGCCGAGGTCTTCGGCATCGAACCAACCGCCGACCATGAGCACCGGGGCGGTCAGATGGCGCATGTAGGGGCCGAGGGCGCATGAGGCCCAGTAATGGTCGTAATTTGGATGCCGAAGGGTCTCGCTCCAAAATTCGTTGCGATGGTGGAAGCAGAGGTCCTCGGCGTTGCACAGCGGCCCCAGGCGCAAGTAGAAATCGTAGTAGTCCTCCGTCCCGAAGTTAAAGTTGATGGCCGGATTGGTCTTTGAAAGCTCTGGCCCGCGCGGGCAGAAGTGAGTGAAGAAACGGAAATTGGCCGCGAGAAAGTAGGCCCCGTTGTGATAAACGTCGTCCCCGTTTCCCTCGTCGGCCATGGGCGCCTGCGGCGAAACCGCTTTGAGCGCCGGATGGGAATCGATCAAGCCGAAGGCGGCGTAGAACCCGGGATAGGACACGCCCCGCAACCCTACGCGCCCGTTGTTGTTAGGCACGTTTTTGACCAGCCAATCGATGGTGTCGTAGGTATCGGTGGCGGTGTCGGTGTCGGCCGGCCCGTTCAGATGCGTCTTGTGCGGCGGCACATTGACAAAATCGCCCTCCGAAAGAAAGCGGCCGCGCACGTCTTGAAAGACGAAAATGAAGCCTTCCTGCTCGAATGCCTCCGATGGGCCGAGGGCGGAGGGAAATCTGTTGCTGCCGTAGGGCTGGGCTGAGTAAGGCGTGCGCACCAGAAGGATCGGGTAGGTCCGGGAAATGTCCTTGGGCGCATAGACGGCGGTGAACAACTTAACGTTGTCGCGCATGGCGATCCGGTATTCCTGCTTGGTGTAATTGGAGCGGGCGGAGCCGGAGGACTTGACCGCGTTGGTGGCCCGATTCTGCGCATACGCAGCCGGCATGGAGAGAAGGGCCAACAAGGCCAAGAGTGCTGTTGCTTTCATTCGTGATTAATAGTGGCAGCAAGACTGCGGCGAACGGAACAGCCGCGCAAGGGGCATTTTGCTCGTGTCAAAACTTAATAGAAATGTCCCTCTTATAACTTAGACGGAAATGTCCCCTTTTTGTTGGGTGCAGTTGTTTCTTTGTTTCCCCGCTTGGGGCCGGGGGATGGAGGGAGGCCGGAGCGTAGCGGAGGCCGACCGGAATCCCCCGGCCCCAAGCGCCCCCCCCTTCCGGCGCGCAGTAGTGGCCGCCGCCACGGATGGTTCGCCGCTGGAGATCGCTGCACTCGCCTGACCTTGACGGAATCGCTCCCCACCTTGCGCTGGGGTCGCTCTGGCAATTCTGTCCATTTGAGTTTCTTGCCCCGGTAGGCCAGTTGCACCCGCCCGTCCCGCAATGTCCGTATCACCACTTTCCGCCCCGCCAAACTCATGGCTTCGTGCTGCCGATCCACTTGATACCATTTGCCTTCACACGCCGCGGTCCAGTCCCTCTGCACCACCCGCTCCTCTTCCCAACTCAATATCTCGTCCAGGTTTCGTGGCGCCTCCCGATGCACATCCCTCGGGCTGGCTGGCACTCGCTCAAATCTTCGGTCGAACTCCTTGAGGAATTTCTCCTCTAGAAACCGGTTGGCGCTTTCCAAATCGTTGATGCGCGCCAACCGCAACGCCTTGACCAGCCGGTCCTGCAACACCCCGTTCATCCGTTCCACCCGCCCTTTGGCTTGCGGACTGTTGGCCAGAATCAGTTCCACCCCGATCTGGCTCATCGCCCGGCCAAACTGCGTTTGCCGCTCTTTGCCCGCCAATTGCTCCGCCACGCTCGGCTCCCCCTCGCAGCGGTAGATGCTGTCCCGGTCCACGTACACGCTGCCAGGCACCCCGTTCTGACGCACCCAGCCCTCCAATACGTCATAGCTGGCCCGCGTCGTTTCCCCCTCGGAAAACCGCGCCCGCATTCGGTTCGTCGCGTCGTCCACCATGACCATCAGAACGCACTTGTCTCGCCGCCCCTCAAACCAATCGTGATGGGAGCCATCCAGTTGCACCATCGCTCCAAAGCACGGTTTGCGCTCCCGCCATTGCCGGTGCTGCTGGCGTCGCCGCCGCACCGTCCCTTTGCCCGCCGCCAGCATCCAGCGCCGCACTGTGTCGTGATCCACTACCACCCCTTCCTTGGCCATCTCCTCCGCCAGAAGTGTCGGCCCAAAGTCCGCGTAGCGTTCCTCGGCCCAGCGCGCCATGACCTGCGCGCGCAGACCCGGCGCCTTGCATCGCAAACCAGGCTTGCCCCGCAACCGATGCACCAGGCCGGCGTCCCCCTCGTCCTGATAGCGCCGCCAGATGCGCTTGGCCTGCCGATGGCTCACCCCAAGCAACTCGGCGGCCTGGACCTGGTTTAGCTCTTTGGCCTTTACTCCTGCCATGATAGTGATCCGATTCCGTTCTTTCCGACTCATCGTTAATGTCTCCATTCAGGCCCATGCTGCTACAGCAGCACCGGCCAAAAGGGACATTTCTATGAAGTCCAAAAGGGGACATTTCCATAAAGTCGCGACAGGGGCATTTTGCTCGCTTGCACCTGCGGGCCGGAGAACTACACTACCGGCATGACTGACGAAAAGGAGGAGTGGAAGCCGCTGCCGGTGTCCAAGGCCGGCGGCACGGTCATCTCACTGCTGGGAGTGGATTACGTTCACGTTAAGACAAGTGACGGCGGGGATCTTTACTTGACGCGTTTTGGCGCGCCCTTCTGGCGCCATTTGATGCTCGAAAACTGGTTCGCGCCCGAGTGGTTCGAAGCCCAGCGCAAACGCCTTCAGGGCACGGGCACGGTCTATAAACTGCCGACGCGCTCCGTGGATGGCCGGAGCCTGGATCTGGTGGTCAAATGGTCGCGCGTGGGCGAAGACGTGCCGCTGGACACGCTCACGGTGAATAAATTCATGCAGGCCGAGTTCAACAGTCCGTTCGAGGAATTCTCCCTCTTGATGGAATTACGCCAGGGAGCGCTCGGGCCTGCGGGCATCCGCATCCGCACGCAATTGCCGCTCGGGATCTACGTGCCCAGCAAGAGGCTGCAATTGTGGCAGAGCGGCCGTTCCGAGCATAAAATCCGGGCCAAAGTGGCCCAGCATCCCGGCGTGGAGATTGATATTTTGCGGCAATACGTCGTGCTCTACGGGTGGATCAAGGGGCTGGACACGGTGGAAACGGCGCAGAGCTTCGGGTTGAACGGACGCATGAGCGCGGAATTTCTGGCCCAGGTGACAAGCCTGGTGACGCATGAATTGCGGCAGAAGGGCTACCATGTCATTGACATGAAGCCGGCGCACGTCATTTTGCGGCCGACCCGCGGCCGGGAGTTGTTGCGCGACCGGCACGGACAACTGACATACGCGCTGGTCGATTACGAATTGCTGGAGCGGACGCCGGAGCATGAGCAGGCAGTCCGCAGCGCAAACCGAAAACTGTATTTGACGCACATGGCGCACCGCTTCGAGGCGGACGCCGCCAAGCCCATGCCGGACCATCTGCGCGCGGCCAGCCTGCTGGGGGTGGATTTTATTTTTGGGCGCGCCGAGAGCACGGGTGGGTTGCTGTGGGTGGTGGGCCGGGACCCCGACCTTTTCAATTATTTTCTGCCGGAACGCTGGCGCCGGACGCCGCAGAAGAAACTTTCCGCGCGCAACCAGGTCTTCTACACGCGCACCAAAGACGACATCCATCTGGTGTGGCGGGTTTCCCGGATGGGCGATCAGGTGCGGTTGAAAGAGGCTGGAGCCATGCTGGAGGCGGCCCGGGCGCACGGGTTTAACAGCCCTTTCGAGGAATTCTCTCTCGCGTTGCACCTCAGCAGTCATGGCATCAAAACCATTTATCCCCGTGCCATTTACATGACCGGCAGCAAGCGCGAATCGGCCCGCGCGGGCGGGGACGCGCGGCGTTACGCTGCCCTAAGCCATCTGCTAACCCCGGACGGCGAGCCGGCCATCCGCAAGGATTATGATTACATCACGATCTGGGGATATTGGAACGGGCCGGACGAGTTGCTGGCCACCAACGACGGATTTTCGTATTCGTCCATCAATGCCAAACACGCGTGCGCCAGTGGCCGGATCACGCACCGGGTCATGCAGGAATTGGTGGAGGGCAAGGCGGCCAAGCTGGCCCAATGCGGATTGGAGGACCTTAACCTCAAGCCGGACCATCTTTTGATTTCCTTCAATCCGGAAGGAAAACTGGTGCTGGACGCCAATGGGAAACCGGAAGTGCGGCTGTGCAACTTTGAATTTGTCCGGCGCCGGAGTGGGTGATGCGCGGCCCGGCGCGCTTTTGCAAAAGATATGTTGCAATTTCGCGGCGGCTGGATGATTTTCGAGGCACTTGGTTGGGGTCGTAGCTCAGTTGGTAGAGCGTCTCGTTCGCAATGAGAAGGTCGCAGGTTCGATTCCTGTCGGCTCCACCATATTCGTAATCAACAACCTGCCGGGATTCGCCTTGCACGCAATTCCGCGGCCCGGCTTGTTATAATTTTATCCTGCACTTGTCTTAATTCCAAAACTGTCTTTGGCGTTGACGCCGGGGGGACGCGCCAGCATACCCTGCCGCGTGCAATTATGGCGTAGTGGCATTATATGGTCGGCTCTGAGCTTTGTCTCCCTGTTGGGCAATTTTGTCTGTATTTCGATTATCGGGCACAATCTGGCGCCTTACCCAGGTGAATTTGGCGCGAGCTACGCGGCGCTGGATTTTGTCACCTTCCTGGGCTTGCCGCTGCTAATGCTCAACACGTCGGTGATTCACTATATCGCGTTTTTTCGCGCCAGGAATGACGAGGAGCGCTTGCAAGGGTTGCTGGCCGGGTGCCAGAAGCTGCTGTTTTGGGCGACCGTGGTGGGGTCGCTGGTGGCGATCGCGCTGTGGGAACCGCTGGGCCGGTTCTTCCATTTTCAAAGGGGCAGCCTGATGTTGGCGGTACTGGCGTGCGGCATGGTGGGATGGTGGTCGGGTTTGGGGGTGGCGCTGTGCCAGGGCATGGCTTGGTTCAAGCGCCTGGCCATCATCGGCGTGGTGGCGGTCGGGATGCGGATCATCTTCCTGTTGGCGATGACCAAGCCTTTTCCCAAGGCTGAAGTCGTGCTCACCAGCACGACGGTGGCCATGCTGGCCAACTTCATCCTGTTCTATTGGTGGAAAGCCATTTTTCGGCATTCGGCGCAGAGGATTTCGCCTTGGACCCGGGAATTCGGCCAGTTTCTTCTGGTCACGTGCGCCACGGTGGCGGGCACGTATTTCTTCTCGACTGGAGACAGCCTGGTGGCGAAAAAGTATTTTGGCATCGGGGCGCTGGATGCTTACCAAGCGGCAGCGAGATTCGGGCGGGCCATGTCGGCGACGGCGATGCCTCTGCTGTTTGTGACGTTCACTTCGCGCTCGGGCAGCAAGGAAGCCTCGGCCAAGACCGATCAGCGCATTCTGCTCGGCCTCTACACGGTGGCCCTGGCTTGCGGGGCGGCCGTGTTGATCATTTTTCGCAATGCCTTGATGAAATTGATGCTTGGACATCCCAATGCCGAGGCCGCGCACATGCTTATTCCCTTCTCCATCGCGATGGTCCTGATCGGCCTCGACCAGGCGGTGGGGATGTGGAGCCTGGCCGACCGCACGTTCAAGATCGCGCTTCTTTACGGAGCGATGGGCCTGATCTATTGGCTAACGCTGCTGACGGTCGGCAAGACGCCTGCGACCCTGTTGCTGGCCATGCAGATTGGCGCGGGAGTCAGCTTTTGCGTGTTGTTCGGCTGCTGGCTGACTGGCCGCGCCCGCAGACTCAGGGCTGTTCCTCGTCCTGTATAGGGCGAATCCAGATGTTGCGGAAGCGGATCGGGTTGTTGTGGTCCTGAAGAGCGATCGGCCCCGTGGCGGGCAGTTCCTTGCCGTATTTGGCCAGGATCCTGTGGCCGGTCGGGCCTAAGAGTGCCTGGTGGTTATGAATCAGGACACCGTTGTGGATGACGGTGACGTAGGCGGGGCTGGCTAATTCATGCTTCTCGTTCCAACGGGCCGCCTTGAAGAAAATCTCGTAGGTCTGCCACTGGCCGGGTTTTTTGGAGGCGTTGACGAGGGGCGGGGACTGCCCGTAAAGGCCGCCGCACTGGCCGTCGGCGTAAGTGGGGTTGTCATAAGAATCCAAGACCTGCACTTCGTAAAGCCCCTGCAAAAAGACACCGCTGTTGCCGCGCCCCTGGCCGCTGCCATGGACTTCGGACGGCTCGGCGAATTCGATGTGCAACTGGAAATCGCCAAATTTCTCCTTGGTGTGAATGTAGCCGGTTTTGGGTTTGGTCTCCATGTAGTCCTCGTGCAGGGTCCACTGCGGCGCGGCGCCTTTGGTGCCTTCCCAATGGGAAAAATCGGTGCCGTCGAACAGCACGACGGCGTCGGAAGGGGCAGGCGCACCGTGGCTGAAGGTGGCGCCGGGCGTGACGACTGCCGGTTTGGGACGGTTCATGTCATGAACGTGCCATTTGCCCGAGGGCAGCATGGGCGTAGGCCCCTCGGGTTCGGCGGCTTGGGCCAGATTTTGAAAAAGCGCGCCGGTTAAACCTGCGGTGGCGATGATGATTGCACTTAAAATTGTTTTACGCATGCGTAATGGTCAACAGATGCCGTGCCAAAACGCAAGCGGGAAAATACCTATTTTCCGGCCAAATCCACGCAGATCATTTCCTTGCCGTTGCGCGCGTACATGCGGCGGTTGGCGAAGGCGGGATGAGACCAGACCACCGGACGGCCGGCATCATGGTTGTCCGGCTCGATGACGTGCGCCCTGCTGACCTCCTCGTAGCCTTTGGGAGTCAGGTGGGCGATAATCAAATCGCCCTTTTCATTGAAGAGGAAGAATCGATCCTGATTCTTGACAATGAAAGCGTTGCCCCAGCGCGTTTCCTTGCCGTCGGCGGTGGTGGCGCTGAGGGTTTCCCAAAGGCGCTCCCCGTTGGTGGCATTGAGGCAGCGCAATTGGCCGTAGCTGCAGACGCCATAGATATATCCGTCCTGGAGGAAGGGCGTGCTGAGAACGCAGTGCAAGCCGTCGGTGTTCTTTTCGCTCACGCGCTGGCTTTGCCAAAGTGGGGTGGCGGCGGGTTTGGAGCCGTCGAGCCGGAGCATCCATGAGCCGCTGTAGAAACTCGACACGAAGAGCAGATCGTCCATTTGGCGCGGCGTCGAGATGGCCATGCCCGAGCGGACAGGCTCTTTTGGCTTCAAGGACCAATAGACTTTGCCCGTCTCCGGATCAAGCGAGTTGACCGCTTCCGGATGCCAGAGGATCAATTGCCGGACGCCGCCGGCCTGTATGATGACGGGGGTGCTGTAGCCCGGCTCCTTGGCGCTCAAGGCGCGCCAGACTTCCTTGCCGCTGTTTTTGTCCAACGCGACCACCGTGGAGTTGGAGCCGCCGGCCAGACAAATCAATTTGTTCCCATCCAGCAGCGGGTTTCCGGCGAAGCCCCACAGCGGCGTCTTGATGTGGTAGTCCGCTTTGAAATCCCTCGTCCAGACGACGCTGCCCGTGACGGCGTCCAGGCAGAACACATTGCCTTCCGCCCCGAGCGAAAACACTTTGCCCTCGCTGACCAGCGGCGTGGTGCGCGGGCCGGCCGGGTAGCTCACGGTGTAGGGGCAATCATAATCGTGCTGCCACAGGATTTTTCCATCGGCCGCATTGAGGCAAAGGACCCGCTCGGAGCCTGGGATGCTGCCGTGCGACATCGGATCGGCGGGGTTGTTGGTGGCTTTGGCCAGATGGCGATCCATGACATAAACCCGCCCCTGGGCCACGGCGGGGCCGGAATAACCGGCGCCAATTTCCGTGCGCCACACCACCGGCGGACCGCCGGCTGGGAACGAACTGACAATTCCGGTTTCGCGCCAAACGCTGTCCCGTTGCGGCCCGAGCCATTGCGGCCAATCGTCAGCCCGGAGGCCCGCCGCGCAGCCCATTGCCAATACTGCCAAAGCCATTACACGCATAAAGATTACATTCTATTGCCGCCGCAGTCTCCCCGCGCCGCCCGCCAAAGTCCAGACTGGAAAGCATTCCTTGGGGCGTGGCCACGCCAGGGTCAGGGACGGCCCCGCATTGTGGAAATAACGGCTTAACTCGGTCTAAGCCGCACCCCTCCGCGCAAGGCACACCCGCCTTGCGCGCCGCGGCTCGCGCCTCGCGGCCCGCATCAGAAATCCTCCACAATTTGGATGCGTCTGCCCTGGTGGAGTAATCAGGGCAAACGCATCCAGATCGTTGTAACTAGTTGCAAATCAACGGCTCGGTTTTGACGAGCTGCAAACTCTCCATTCCGCGCGAGCGCACGCGCCTTCGCGTGCTGCGGGTCGCGCCTCGCGGCCCGCATCAGAAATCCTCCACAATTTAGATGCGTCTGCCCTGGTGAAGTAATGAACACGCCTTGACAAGTCTGCCCCAAATGGGATAAAAGCAAAGTCGCGCTAGCGCACTGCGGCAAGCAACAACGACCACCCGAGCCAGCCGTTGGCGATGGGCCACTAAAGCCGGGTCAGCCAGGCGGCGAATCGGATGCCTCGCAGACCGGGCCGGAAGCTGGAGAAATTGAGAGAAATGCTAATGCAATCAGACGCGTGAGATAGAACGAAAAATGAAAACGGTCATAATTCCAGGACCGACCACACGGCCTCCTCTGGCGATGGGCCGCTGGGGCCACGTCGCCCAACTGCCAAAAGGAAAGGCAAAAAGTGCAAATATCAAGGACACTTGTATCGGAGGCCAAAGCGCTTCGCTTGTTGCGGGAAGAAATGGGCCGCGTGGGCTGGGACGAGGCGTCCTTGCGCCAGGCGGGCAAAGGGGATGAACGCAAAGTGCGCTTGGCGGCGCGGCTGAGAAAAGACACCACGATGAGCTTGAAATGGATCGCCCAACGTCTGCGGATGGGCAGTTGGACCCATGTTTCGAACTTGCTTGGAGCCATAAGAAAACAGGAGAGTTTAAAAAGTGAGAACTGACACTTGTACTGACACTTGTACCGATCATTATAATGAGTGAGCGTCTAAACACTTTTGGTCCAGTTGATGCCAGTCAACCAGGACAAACAGGAACGGTAATGCAGCAATATCTTAATCCTACAGATCGAAGTGATCCACGGATCGATTTGGAAAATTTGCGTGGCGTTAATCTGCGCCAGTAAACAAAACACAATGGCTAACCAAGACGATATTCAGCGGCGCTATGTGGAATTGCTCGCGGCGCTCACTAAATCCGGCAAGTTGGAGTGGGCGCGGTCGGAAAACGAAATTGGCTTCGTCTATTGTCTGGCGCGGGAAGAACTGATCGTCTTTGAAGTTCGTGGTGGCGGTGGACGCCCTGCCGATCCGACAGACAGTGTGACAGGTGTGGTCAGCAAGTGCAGGAATGTTTCTTACCTCTGGTTGGAGCCGACTCCCGGCTTGAGCGATTTGCTGAAACTGCTACGACACGCGCCTGTAGATGAGCAGGTGTTTGCTCAGTTCAGAAAGCGGGCGCATTTGGCACCCATCCAGACTCTTGAGGCATTGCTGTAGTTGAACACCGACCTTTTGCAAACCCCTGATTTTCGGTTTATTCCGGGCTTTTTCAGCCTAATCGTGTCATCCCTTGGCAATGGGCGTGACGGTGATGGAGGCGACGAAGGGCATGTGGCCGACGGCTTCGGCGTAGCGTTCGGGCAGGATGCGGACGGCGGCGAGGTTGTTTTCCTGGAGCCGGTCGGCCAGATGGCCGTGCAAGTGTCAGCGTGCAAGTGTCAGTTCTCACTATTTAAACTAGTGCAAGTTTTAAACTGGTTGACATGGGCGGGCCTTCTGTTAGGATCGGCGGATGCCACGCCAAGTGCGCCGTGAATTTGCCGGAGCGATCTATCACCTGATGAACCGGTGCAAGTGTCATGCCGGTGTCAGTCCTCACTATTGACACTCAAGTCAGAAAGGCGTGCCATAGTTTTGGCCGATTGACGGTCAAAGGGTTCCATGCTCTTGCACGATTGGCGGAAAGAGCGTCTCGGCCAAATAAAGAGCGAATGAGTTGTGTTGCATTCCCATCCAATGATGGTAGTATGTAGTGGCGTGGCGCTCACGCGCCTGTGTTCTTTGACATTTTGCGAACCTCAAAACCGCCAAGGCGAAAGAGCAGGAAAGCCGGTCGCGGACAGCTTACGCTTCAGCCTTCAGCCCTTGGCCTCGGTTCCCGGCGATCTGGCTGAATATGAGTGAATTTGACCGGATGTGACTGGATATTACTGGAAAGAAATAAAGAACATGTTGCGCGTCCAAAAAAGGCAAATTTTGCCGGTCAAGGCCAGTCGCACCGCCGGTCCCGATTTCCGTCCAATCCGCCGGCCATTGTCATTTCGGGAACTCGTTGCAATTACGGACCGCTTCCCGTTATTTACCCGACGACATGCGCAAGGCGGGTTTGACAAATCCAACTCCCGTGGTGCAAATCCGATGCGAATCTTGATCCGCCAAATCATTTTCCAATTTTTCCAGCCGATTCTCCTTGCGTGAGCCGGAGAATTCACCAAGTATCCCCGCACCTATATGAAACGGGCTTTAATATCATCTTTTTTCGCGTTGGCGGTCATTTTACCCTGTTCCGCCCAGAATGAGGCTTCCCTGGGAAATTATAAAGTGCCCGATGGCGCCGAATGGGTGGAGAGAAACACCAGGAACTATATCGAGGACAACATTGACCCCGATTACCACCATGCCTCAGCGGAAGCCATCGAGGCTTTCCGCGACATCAAGTACGGCGTGCGCATCCACTGGGGATTATACTCGGTGAATGGACAAGGCTGCACCTCCTGGCCGTTCCTGGATTGTAATTTTGAACAACGGCAGGCCTACCAGCAAATGTACAAGACCTGGAATCCGAGCAACTTTGACGCGGTTGAATGGATGAAGCTCTTAAAGGACAACGGCCTTAAAATGTTCACCATCACCGCCAACCACCATGAGGGTTTTAACATGTTCGATACCAAGGCCCGGATCAAAAGAAGGGTCAACTGGACGGCTCCCGGCGGCCCGGCCCTGGAGGATTGCGACCTGGCCTACAGCATCATGGAAACGCCCTTCCACCGGGACATCGTCAAGGAACTGTGCGACGCAGCCCACACCTACGGCATCAAGATTGACCTGTACTACTCGCATCCCAATTGGTATAATGCGGATTTTCGGCCCTACAGCGCTCATCCCCTGACCTTCCCCGATGCCCTCAAGCATCCCGGTCTATACGGCGACGCCGCGTACGCGCAAGACAACGTCGAACGCAGAGCCGTGGTGGTGCCAGACCCGACGCCGGAGGAAGAAGCCCGCATGCTGGCCTACCACCGCCAACAATTGACCGAACTGCTGACCAAATATGGCAGGATCGACATGATGTGTTTTGACATGTGGATGGGCAAGAAAGTGTGGCCGCAGATGCGCCAGGAAATCAAGGATCTCCGCAAGATGCAACCCGACATCATGTTCCGCGCACGGGGCATCGGCAACTACGGCGATTATTACACTCCCGAGGGATTTCTTCCCGGGTCGAAGGCCAGCAGCGACATGCCGTGGTTCGTCATTTACCCTTATGGCAGATGGTTTTCGTATATTAAAAACGACCACTTCAAAGGCCCCTCGTGGATTATCAATAACCTGACCGACATCGTGGCCAAGGGTGGCAACTTCATGATCGGTATTGGCCCGGATGCCACCGGCCGATTCGCCCCCGAGGCCGTCGAAGGCATCAAAGCGGCCGGGGCATGGTTGAAAGTCAATGGCGAGGCCATTTACGCGACCCGTCCGCGCGAAGGCGACCTATGGAAAGAAGGCGACGCCATCCGCTTCACCCGCACCAAGGACAAGAAGACGATTTACGCCATAAGCCGGGGCTGGCCCGGCCCGGTGCTCAAGCTGAGAACAGTGGAACCAATGAGAGGCTCCAAAATTTATATGCTGGGTTGGGAAGAGCCTTTGGAATGGAAGTACAGCTATGGGAGTTACAGCGGAGCGACGCAGTTGGAAATTTCCCTTCCCGCGGAATTGCAGGACGAAGCCAAGCGGCCCTGTCAAATGGCCTGGAGCTTCAAGATTGCGCCCGCGCAAAACTGATGGCCCGCAAACACGCCTAGTTTGTGCTACAGACCCAGTTGCTGAATTTGCCCGAAGACGCGTTTGTCGAATTCCTGCGCTCCCGGCGTGGCCGCGCTATTTATCTAAAGCCCTATTGCGGCCACTCTGGCGATGAACTGATATGGATGGGTTGCGAAATTCTGCTCAATGAACTTGGCCTGAACCGGGTCATGAATCCCCGGAAGGCAGACGTCATTTTATGGCCGGGCGGCAATCCCACCATGTGGCAAGGCAATTTGACAGGCTGGCAGGATTGCTGGAAACGATGGCCCAAAGCCGAGTTTGTGGTGGGTCCGGCAACATTCCAAGGCGATGATTTGCCCTGGCGAACGATCTTAAGAACGGCGCGCGCCAACATCGCTGGATTGTTTGCCCGCGATCTCAAGAGTTATCAAAGCCTTTGCAGCCTGGAGTTGCCATCGTCGGTGCGGATTGGACAGGGGCACGACGCGGCCTTTCATTTGAAAGATAGCAAGTGGATCACAGGCATTCGCGAGGCGTGTTCGTCGGAGTACGTGCTGGCCAGTTTTCGACAGGATCTCGAATCGGCCGTGCGTTTGCCCGAGGCGAAACGACCGGCCGGAAGAGGGCCTTTTTCCTCATTATTTCATCACCATGAACCCGTCTGCCAAAAGGGATCTTATCAAATGCACGTGGAGATGGTCAGGGAGATGACCGGAACAAGCCAGCCAGTGCTGGAACAAGACGCGCCGCTGATGAGTTTCCACAGTTTCGTTGAATGTGTCAGCCGGGCCAGCCAGGTGCATACCGACCGTTTGCACTGCCTGATCATGGCCCTGTTATTAGGCAAGGAGGTTTTTGCCTATCCGACGGCTTACGCAAAGCTCGAAGGCGTGTATGAGCATAGCATCAAACCATGGGCCAAGGTTAATTTTGCAACTCCATCTTCTCCAATGGCCCCTCCTTGAGATTCCATGATCCTCGTCCTGTTCAGCACAGATCAACCGCTGCAATCGGACGCCGCCCTTTGCTCCTTTCAACGGCATTGCCGGGACGCCACAGTGGCATCCGTGAAGGTCTTCTACAAAGCTGCGACTTCGCGCATGTTGTCGCTCTACCGGCGGCTCGGCCAGGAGCATCCCGAGGCGGACTTTGTGCGGGAAGGGGATTTTAAACGCGACTTGCTGCTGTTATTGCGCGACAGCGATTACGTGCTGTTCCTGGCGAATGACACCGTGTTCGTCCGGGATTTTTCGATTCAGGCCATCGCCGACACGTTGAATCAGAACGGCGACGCGATAGGTTATTCGCTGCGGATGGATCGTCCGCAAAAAGCGCCCGCCTTCGAGGCGCTGGTGGTTTATCGGAGCCAACAGATTCTGCCCTTGCTGGAAAAGACCGAATTCACCAATTCCAAATCGCTGGAAAATGCTCTCTCGCGTCACGCGGCGCGCTTTCGGCAGGGCCACCCCGTTCTGCTCCGCGCCGGGCAGTCGCTGGCTTTCTCCATCCCCTCGCCTGTCGGATCGTTGGCTGAATTGTTCGCCCAAGGGCAGCGGATAAACGTTGAATATTTCGATCGTTTCACGCCCGAAGCCTGCGGCCAGGCGGTGGAATTCAAACTGGCGGCCAGCGCCGCGCCGGTGCCGCTGGTCTCGGTGGTGATTCCCTGTTACAAGCAGGCCCTGTATTTGCCGGAGGCGGTGGCCAGTGTCGCCGCCCAGACCTTTGCCGACTGGGAGATCATCATTGTCAATGACGGCAGCCCGGATGAAACGGGGGCGGTCGCCAGGCAGTTAATCGGGCAATATGCCGGACGCCGCATCCGACTCCTGGAAACGCGGAACGAAGGCCTGGCCCGCGCCCGCAATGCCGGCATCAGGGCCGCCGCCGGGGCCTATGTTTTACCGCTGGACGCGGACGACAAAATCGAGCCGGCGATGCTCGCGAAAACGGTGGCGCTCCTTGAGGCCGAGCCTGGGATCGCCATAGCCTACACGGACGTGGCGCATTTCGGCGCGGTTTCAAAGGTCATTCAGGCGGCGGAATACGATTTCCACAAAATTTGCCAGAACAACCAATTGAATTACTGCTCGTTATATCGCCACGAAGTCTGGGAAACGGCTGGGCCGTACAATTCCAACATGATTTGGGGTTATGAGGATTGGGAATTTTGGATCGGCAGCGGCGAGCACGGCTTTGTCGCGAGAAGAATACCAGGGGCCTTTCTGCAATACCGCGTCAAAGATTCCAGCATGTACACAGAGGCCGTGGACCATGACAAGGACCTCCGGGCCAGGATTATCCTCAACCATCCGGCCTTGTACGACAGCCAAAGCGTTCGCGAAGCCAGAACGATCTGGAGCCAACGCCCCAGGCCTGCCCCGCCCGGCGCGCCGATGGTTTCAGTCATCATCCCCACTTACAATCGGCCCGGCCGGCTGGCCGACGCTTTGCGCAGCGTGCTGGACCAGACGCTGCAGGACTTTGAAATTATTGTGGTCAACGACAACGGGTTGGACGTCAGGCATGTCATTGACCGGCTCAATACCCGCCGCAAGATTGTCTATTTGCCTCTTACTGTCAAAAAAGGAATCTCCCATGTCCGCAACCGGGGTTTGCGCATGGCGCGAGGCAAATACATCGTCCACTTGGACGACGACGATGTTTTCCTGCCGGACCACTTGGAAACGCTGGCAGGTTTTCTGGAAAAGACCGGGCACAAGGCCGCCTACACTGATGCCTATCGCGCGGAAGAGAAGATGGAAGGGGGCCGAACGGTGGTGCATCGCGCCGTGCAATATTCGAGCGATTGGGACAACGACCGCATAGTGGTCAGCAATTTTGTGCCCACGCTTTGCTTCATGCACGAGCGGGCGGCGGGGGTGGAGGCGGGGGAATTCGACGAATCCCTGACCACGCACGAGGACTGGGACTTTTGGATCCGCCTCTCTCGGGTCTGCCAGCCGGTCCACATCAAGAAAGTTACCTGCGAATTCCGAGTGATTGGCGACGGCTTTTCCGTGACCAGCCATTTGCGCCGCGATTTTCTCCGCACGGCGAAAGTCATCCACCGCCGATACGACGCTTTGGCCGCCGACAAGAAGCACGTGCAATTGGCGCGGGAACAAGTCTTGCGAGTTTTAAGAGCGGAACTGGGAGTGGAAGAAGATTGGCTCGAAGTGTTGCTTCGTTGGTGGAGGCTGTGGCGCTGCCGAAACAATCGCGGCTGATGTCAAGCCGGAGGAACAGCGTTTAACTACGAAGTTCAATCCCCTTGAATTCTTGCACTGCCACTTGAATTTTTTCCGCGAATTCTCCTTGCGCGGGCCGCAGAATTCACCAAGTATCCCCGCACATATATGAGACGGGCTTTAATATCATCGTTTTTAACATTGGCAGTCAAAGCCAATCGGCCCTGTAAAATGCGCTGGAGCTTCAAGATCACGCCTGCGCAGAATTAGTTTTCAAAGGCAATAGAAATCAAGAGGTTGTTTCGTGCTCACATTTAAACTGCGCCAGCATCGCCGGCTGCGACCGGACCCGGTTTTCATCATCGGCATGCATCGCAGCGGCACTTCGGCACTGGGCGGTGTTTTGGAACCTCTGGGTCTGCACGTGGGGAAAACAGTGATGCCGCCCCATGCCGAAGGAGGCAATCCCAAGGGCTTTTACGAAAACCTTATCCTGATGCGGCTTCACGACAATTTTCTCCAATCCATAGGCTCCATCTGGCATGACGAGGCGCCGCTGGAACGACAACATTTTAAAAGCCCTAAAGCGCGCCAGTTCCGCGAGGAGTTGCTGCAAGTTCTGATCGAAGAATTCGGGCTGGAGCGTCCCCTCATCAAAGACCCGCGCCTGTGCCGGTTAATGCCGTTGTGGATTCCGCTGATCAAAAAACATTTTCCGCAGGCTCGCTTCATTCTGCCCATTCGCCAACCGGTGGAGGTCGCGTATTCCCTGCGCAAACGCGATCACTTCACCATGGCACACGGGCTTAAGCTTTGGACTGTCCACGTGCTCGAAGCAGAAAAAGCCACGCGCGGATTCCCGAGGCTGTTCACCACCTACGATCAATTGATGCGATCTCCACAGGAAACCGTCCTGCGTTTGGCGGAGACCCTCAATTTGCCGACTGACGGAGTCGCCAACGCCATTTCCCGGCAGCTCGATTCTTCGTTACGGCATCATACAGAACTAACTTGGCCAGGCAACGAACCTTACGGAGAATTGACCCTTTCCATTCATCAGATGCTCACGTCCGGGGAGGCGCCAAGCAAGATGAAGTTGGACCGGCTTCGCCGGGAGTACTACATTCACATGGGGTGGCGTTCCTGATCGCCTTTTCGGGATAAATCCGATCGCTCCTTCTTTTGGACCACGAGATGGAACAAGCGCCAAAACCGTTTCATGATCGAAAGCCGCAGGCGATGGCGCAACTCTGCCGCTTCATGCGTTATCCAAAAAAACAGCCGCCAGCATAGGGGGAGAGATTGATGATAGTGGACGGCCAGCATGGCCGTTTGCAACTGCCCGGTGTAGTGCGCGTTCCAAGCCAGATGACGCGCCACATCGCGCCGCTCCCAAACCGAACTCTCGGCCAGAATCCCGGGTTTGTCATATTGCTTCAGAAGCCGTCCATATTCCTTTTCTCCCCTCTTCTGCGCGGCGTTGAGCTTTGATTGCTGGCCCGCATGCACACGAAAACAAGCCAGCATCTGGCGTGTATAGGCCAAATCCCCTTGCTCCAGCAGGTGAAACCACATCTCCAGATCGACCAATTGTTGGAACCCCTCGTCAAACCCCCTCGCCACCGCGCTGCGACGAAACATGACGGCGGATGGCTCGCCAATCAGGTTGGCATGCCGCGCGATGCACTTCCAAATGGCTTTCCTGCCGGCATAACGGCCCGTGCCTCCAAAGGGCGCCCACCGGTCAACCTCGCGCGAACCTTCGTCAATGACCACGCGCCCGCTGGCGGCCATCACGATGGCCTCATCAGCCTCCAGCATCGACACCATCTCACCCAACGCGGTTGGACCGGCCAATTTGTCGTCACCGAAGAGGATTTTGACGTACTGGCCACGGGCGGCGGCCAGGCAGTGGTTCCAATTAGCCACCATCCCCAGGTTGGCGGGGTTGCTTACAAAGTGAAGCTGAGGATGCCTTCCGGCATACTGCCCGGCCACCTCCCGGCTTTCGTCCTGGGAACAATCGTCAATAATAATAAACTCGTAATCCTGGAAGTCCTGGGCCAGCACCGATTCGATCGCCTCGCCCAGAAACCGCGCGTAGTTGTACGTCGGCATGAGAACGCTGACTTTGGGCGTCTTCATGGCCTCGGAATCCATTGCCGCGGCTTTTGAGGTGCGATTGCCACTTGCATGGTTGGAGGATTACGCCATTTCGCGTCGGCAGTCAATCACGGCCAAGACTGAGCCGGAAATCCGCCCCCCCGTCCTGGGCTTTCAGGAGGCCGCGGGGCGCGCGATGGGAGGACAATTCACCTCGATAACCGCGCTCCCGGCAAAACCATAATTTGACAGAATGGCTTCTCTTCATTATATAAATTACTGTTGTTTTGTCCAATAACCCAAAAATAGAATACACTTATGGCTATAAAGATTGGTTCAAAAGCGCCTGACTTCTCTCTTAAATCCAAGAATGAGAGCGGTTTGGTGGATGTCAAACTGAGCGAGAATTTGGGCCGGAAAAATACCGTGCTTTTATTTTTCCCCGCGGCCTTCACCAGCGTATGCACCCAGGAAATGTGCGACATCTCGGCCGGCCTCGGCCAATACTCCGGCCTCAATGCGGCCATCATCGGCATCAGCGTTGATACGCCCTTCGCGCAGGAGGCGTGGGCCAAAAAGGAACACATCGGCATCACTCTGGCCAGCGATTTGAATAAGACGGTGACCAAGGCTTATGACGTCCTTTTCCCCAATCTGGCGGGCATCGGCGATACGGCGGCGCGCGCGGCCTTCGTCATCGACAAACAGGGCGTGGTGCAATACGCGGAACAAACGCCCTCGCCGAAGGATATGCCCAACTTCGCCGCCGTTCAGGCCGCGCTCTCGAAGTTGAAGTGACACCGCCGCACCTGTGGCAGGTTTCGGTTCGCACGACCACCGAAGGCGAAGAGGCGGTGGCGGGCTTGCTGGAGCGCACGTTTCGGCTGTCGCCCTCGGCCTATCGGAGCGAAGAGACTGGCGAGACGGTCGTCACCGTGTACCCGGAGAAGTTGCCCGGGCCGCAAAAGGCGCTTCGCGCCGACTTAAAAAAAGCCCTGGAGGAGATGCGCGGATGGCGGCTCGATTTGGGCGAAGCCAGGCTGGGCATCAAACCGTTGCGACGAGAGAACTGGGCTGAATCGTGGAAGCGCCATTTCCAACCCATTGAGATTGGCAGCCGGCTGCTGATCAAACCGAGTTGGAGCCGGCGGCGCGCCTGTCCGGGCCAGCGCGTAGTCATTCTGGATCCCGGGCTGAGTTTTGGCACGGGCCACCATCACACCACGCTCTTTTGCCTGCAACAACTCGCCCGTTGCCGCCGTTCCGGCACAGAGCAGTCATTTCTGGATCTTGGCTCCGGCTCCGGCATTCTGGCCATCGCGGCCGCCAAACTCGGCTACAGCCCGGTGGCGGCTTTGGACAACGATCCGGTGGCAGTTGGCGTCGCCCGCCAGAACATCAAAAGGAACCACGTGCGCGTCGAGTTGCGCCGCGCCGAGTTGGCGCGCTTGCCGCTGGCGCCACGGCGGCGCTTTGACGTGATCTGCGCCAATTTGGTATGCGATTTGCTTGTAATTGAATCTGAGAAAATCCGCAACCTGCTCCAACCGGGAGGAAAACTGGTGGCTGCGGGAGTCCTGCATAGGGAATTTCCTGTGCTGCAACAAAAGTTGCTTGATCTTGGCTTGACTTTGGAAAAATCGAAGGTATATAAGGACTGGAAGTCAGGGCAATTTGCCTTGTTGCAGTCCTGTAGCCGGAAATTGCAACAGTGAGAACGCCTCTGCTTGAGCCGGCAGCATGATAGCAAGACGGCGCCGCGATAATGCGGTTATGCCGTCACGGAACGAAAGAGTTAAGTATGACAAAGACACTGAACTTGATTCAGGACGCAGTTCGCAATACTAAACACCCCTTCCGTCAGACCGACAACAGGCCGGCCAAAGCCCACAAAAACCGCTACGAACGCCGAAAGATTCGGGAGTTCCTGCGCTTGGGCGATTGGAGCAGCACCGAACAGGAAGCCTAATTAAGTTTATAACGGGGCACTTTGTCGGAACCATTGCACCGCATCCGCGAAGGCTTGGCGCGGTGGAGTTTGAGGGAGAGCCAATTCACGGATCGCCTTGGCCGGGTTGAAAAACATTTTGTGCCTCGCCATCCGCACCCCCGCCAGCGGCGCCTTGGGCGGACGCCTCGTGACCGCTGAGAGCGCCTCGTCAAAATACGCCGCCGCCAGCGCCAAGCCGTAAGGCACGCGAAACTTGGGGGCGGGAAGGCCCGTCAACTCCTCCAAAACGTCCAAAGCCTCCTTCATCGTCCAGTTGCCCTCCGCGTTGCCCAATATGTAACGCTCGCCCACCCGGCCCTTTTCCGCCGCCAGAATATGCCCCGCCGCCACGTCCCGCACGTGCACCCAATTCAAACCCGTGTCCAAATACGCCGGCATTTTTCCCCGCAAAAAATCGAGCACGATCTGGCCCGTCGGCGTCGGTTTAACGTCAAAGGGTCCGATCGGCGCGCTCGGATTGACGATGACCACCGGGCAACCCTTGGCCGCCAACTCGCGCGCCACCTGTTCAGCCTGCCACTTGGACCTCTTGTAATGATTGCTCATTTGCGCCCCGCTCACCGGCGTTGTTTCATCGCCCGGGACGGCCTGGCCATCTTCCCGGCGCGCCAGCCCGATGCAGCCCACGGTGCTGGTATAAACAATGCGCCGGCAGCCGGCGGCCATGGCGGCTTCCAGGACGTTGCGGGTGCCCTGGACATTGGCGGCATACATCGGGGCGTAATCGCGCAGCCAAAGATGATAACTGGCGGCGGCGTGAAAACACCAATCGCAACCCTGCATCGCCCTTTCCAGCGCGGAGCGCTGCGCCAGGTCTCCCTGCACCCTTTCGCACTCCACCCCCGCCAACCCGCGCGGATCGCTATCGGCGCGCACCAGGGCTTTAACGACATGCCCCCGCGCCGCCAACTGCCGCGCCAGATTCGCACCGATAAATCCCGAAGCCCCTGTGAGAAAACATTTCATACTCGGTTCAACTGGCTTTACACAAAACGCCAGCCAGCCATCTTCCAAGCAAATTCTCGCAAAAAAAATCGACACCGCCCCTGAACTGTGAGTAACTTGAGTCAGGTGCGCCATGCCGAAGAAGATCAATAGTCCGCGCAGACAACTTAAACGCCAGGAACTGCGAGACCTGGACGGCGAGATTTTGTTTCTCGAAGGCATCGTGCGTCGCGACCCCGCCTACGTTGAAGCCCTCCAGATCCTGGGGGACGACTACACCCGGCGCGGCCTCTTTGCCGAAGGGTTGAAGATCGACGAGCGTCTGTCCCGCCTGCGCCCGGCTGATTCAGTGGTTCATTACAACCTCGCCTGCAGTTACTCGCTGACCAACCAAATTGAAGCCGCCTTGGAGGCCCTCCAGGCCGCCATCAAATACGGATACCGCGATTTTAAGGCCATGGAGAATGACGCCGACCTCGAAAACGTGCGCCAACACCCTGAGTACAAGAAAATCCGCGCCAAAATGCGTGGGCCTCAGCCCAAGCCATACTGAACCCTGATTTCGCCCTCGCCCCGGCCCGGACGCAACGCATGAACGTCACCGTCAACCACCGCACCCGGCCTTATCGCACCGTCACCTTCGACGCCCTGCGCAACGAAGTCCTTCTTATTGACCAGCGATTGCTCCCGCATCAATTCAAAATCGCCGCCCAATCCGGCTACCGCGACACCGCCCGCGCCATCCGGAACATGGTCGTCCGCGGAGCCGGGGCCATCGGCGCCACCGCTGCCTACGGCCTGGCCCAAGCCGCGCTGACTTTTGCCGGGCGCGACCTGCGGAAATTCACCCTCCATATCGAGACCGCCTTTGAAACCCTCAAAGCGGCCCGCCCCACCGCCGTCGATCCCGTCAACGCCATGAACGGCGTGCGGTTGGCCATGCAACCGGGTCAGAGCGTGGAGGAGCAACAAGCCCTGGCCCTGGCCGCCGCCGAACAATTCGCCCACGACGACGTGCGCCACTGCCAGGAAATCGGCCGCCACGGCGTCAAGCTGATCCCGCGGAACGCCCGCGTTTTGACCCATTGCAACGCCGGCTGGCTGGCCTTCGTTGACATCGGCTCCGCCACCGCGCCGCTTTACGCCGCCCAAAAAGCCGGACGCGCCTTCCATGTCTTTTGCGACGAAACCAGACCTCGCAGCCAGGGAGCAACCCTGACCGCCTGGGAATTGGCGCAACAAAAAGTTTCCCATCAAATCATCGCCGACAACGCCGCCGGCCACTTGATGCAACGGGGCGAAATCGATCTCGTCCTGGTCGGCAGCGACCGGACCTTGGGGCGCACCGGCGAAGTCGCCAACAAGATTGGCACCTACACCAAGGCCGTTCTGGCCCGGCGCCACGGCATTCCTTTTTACGTGGCCATCCCGCTTTCGACCATTGATTGGAACATCCGCAACGGGATGGACATACCGATCGAAGAGCGCGGCGAGAGTGAAGTCTTGGGCGCCTGGGGGAAGAACGCCAAAGGCAAGGGAATCATTTACGTGCGGGTAGCCAATCCGACCAGCACCGCGCGCAATCCCGGGTTTGATGTCACGCCCGCGGAATTAATCACCGGCATCATCACCCCGCGGGGGATATTCAAGCCGCGGGAATTGTGGCAAAACCGCCAACAATTAGGCTACAAGCGATGAGGCGGGCGAAAGAATGGAAAACTAAACTTGCGTCAAGGCAAAAGAGATATAGTCTCTGAGAGGAAGGCGGGGTCGCCAAGTGGTAAGGCACGGCTCTGCAAAAGCTGCATTCGTCGGTTCGATTCCGACCCTCGCCTCCATCCGCAACCAACTATCCATAAGCAACTTGCGAGTTTTCCAAACCCCCACTGCCAGCAAAAATGCCAGCAAAAATGCCAGCAAAACGGCCCCGGCGGCCCGTACTGGCTTGTACTCCCCTGGTACTGCCCTCCAACTGCTTATTTCCGCGGACGCGGTCCCGCTAAAATCGGAGGCGCGCGATGAAATTGGTCTTTCGTCTTTACCGCCGCGGCGGGGTCTACTACTGCCAGCACAACCAGACTGGCCGGCAGGAGAGCCTGCGCACGTCCGACGCCGGCCAAGCCGCGCGGCTGCTCCACGCCAGGAACGAAGCTTCGCGCATGGCGGGCCTGAATCTGGCGATCGCACGCGCCTACATGGTGGCGGCGGATCCGCGCATGCCGGAGCGGACCTGGAAGGAAGTCATCGATTTTATGTGCGACACGCACAAAGGCGGGGCCACTGGCGACCGGTTGATCACCGCTTCAAAAGACAAGGCGCTGGCGTCCCTCTGGACAATGCGGGTCGTGGAAACGCGGCCCGACCACTTGCTCACAACATTGCGCCAAGGCACGGTCTCGACCAATGTCTTTTTCCGCCGCGTGTATAATTTCGCATTGGACATGGGGTGGCTGCCCGCCTCCATTCTCCCCAAAAAGAAGTGGCCGAGGATCGTTTACGGAGACAAGCGCGCAATCACGGAGGAAGAGCACCAGCGGATTGTCGAGCGCGAGACAAACCAGGAACGGCGCGACTACTACGAACTGCTGTGGCACACGGGCGGCTCCCAGACCGACGTCGCCTCGATCCACGCGGAGGACATTGACTGGACGGAGCGAATCATCTTTTACTGCCGGAAGAAAAACAAGGAGCACGCGATGGCCCGCTTCGGCGACCAGGCCGCCGCCATGCTCAAGCGGCGTCCCAACTTGGGTCCCCTCTTTCCCTACCTGATCACGGTTCGCGAGGCTGACCGGGCCACGGAGTTCAAGCAGCGTTGCAATGGTTTGGGGATCAAGGGCATCACGCTGCATTCCTACCGCTACGCCTGGGCGGAACGCGCCGCGAAAGCGGGTTACCCTGAGCGGCACGCGCAGTCCAATCTGGGCCACGGCTCCAAGGCCTTTGCCCGGGCCTACGCGAAGAAGGCAAAAGTGATCACGCCTCCATTGGAAGATTACGAGAAGGCCAGCCGCTGCGGAAAAGTCATTCCGTTTCCCCAGGACGTGGACGCCGAGGGTCAGCGCCTCCAAGCCGCCCTGGGCGAATCTGGAACCAGCGCCCCGTCAACCGTCCCTGCCATCTGACGCCCGGCGCGCCCTCGCTCGCAGAGCTTCCGCCCGCCGCCTGAGCGGCTTTGTTTGACGGCCCGATCTGCTGTCCGACAAAGGGCCATGAAAATGCCGTACCCACGGCGCCATGGCCAAGTCCGGGCGCTGACCACCCAACAATTAAATCAACTGACACAGACCGATCTGAACAAGCTGGCGGAGTTCGCCGAACACCGGATGGGCGGGCTGCCGCGCGCCCGCGTTGCAGCCGAAGACGTCGTGCAAAAGGCGCTCCTGGCCATCATTCGCGGGACCAGAAAGGGCGGCGAAGGGCGCCGACCACCGCGGGAGGCGGTGAGGAACAAGGACGCGTTTTTGCACTACGTCCGGTCCGCGATCAACTCGGTCGTGGAGGCGATGAGACGCCCACGGGAACTGCGCTTCATCCATGAAACCATCGATCGCCAAATGGACCCTGAGTCGCACGAGCGGGTGATCGTCCCGGCAGCCCTTCCAAGCCCCGACACCGATCCGGCCATGCTGGACCTGAAGCAGGAGTTGTTCTCCAGGCTGCGCAAGACGGCGCCCGCCCGGCTGTTGCCCACCATCGCGGAGTGGGAAAAAACCTTCTTCTGGGAAACCCAGGTGCCGGTTCGGAAAGACCGCCACCACCGCGACCAGGTCCGCCTGCTTGCGATGCGCGTCCTGCGGCAGATCGCGCGGGACTTGGGCGCTAAATCTCGAACACGACTGACTCGGACGCCGGAGCAGTTGGCGGCTTGGCCGCAGGCTCTTCGCGCGCTTTGATGTGCTGGCGAAGGCTGTCTACGCTGATGAGGCGGATCCCGCGCTGAGATCCTCTTCGGCGCAGCACGTGACTAAGAACCGGCGGCCGATGGCCGTTTTCCTCACACGAGAGGATAAGCTGGTTCAAGAACGAGCGTGACAACCCGAACAACGGATCCCGCTCTTTTGACTTCGGGAGCCGCAGAAACTCGACGCTGGCGTTCGGCTGGGCAGGCTCGGAATGCTCGTGCGGAGTCCGATGCGCGCTGGCGCGCGCGGCTGGCGGATCGGTCTGATTCTTTACATGCGCGCGCAAGCTTGCCACGTTGACCAAACGCACGCCGGTTTTAGCGTTGGGCTGCCGCAGAACGCTGCTGCGCACGGGCGGGTGGAAGTCGTTCTCTTTTGAGGGAAGGATCAGGAGATTCAAGTAGGACCGCGTCAACCCGAACAACGGGTCCAGTTTTCCCGGCGGCGGCAGCCGGACATATTCCGGCCAGACGGCGACGGCAACCGCGGGCGATGCGGACGTCAGTTCAAATTCTTGATTGAGCATAGAGCGACAGTTCCATGGATGGAGAGCTACGGAGGCGGGAATTCTGCAAAAAGTTTATCGCGTTGCAACTCGGATGTAAACAAAATGACAGCCGGGGCATGAACAGGCGCTGACGTCGCCAGTGGCGCTTGTTGGAATAGGTCCAGAAACATAAAAGCCAGGCGACCGGCCAAGTCGCCGGCCAAGTCGCCGGCCAAGTCGCCGGCCAAGTCGCCAGCCAGGTTTTCCGGTTGTGCGAGCAACCCCCGCAAGGCCAGTGAAATCCAGGCTCTTGTTGATGTCAAACACCGCTAAACGCTTCGGGAGAATTTTCTCAATGCACTCATTACCACAGGCTGGCTTGAGCGTACGATTTCCGACAAACCTAAAAGTCGGTTGCAACGTTACCGAATCACAGAGAAAGGGAAAATGTGGACGCAAGACAGCACGGACCACCGCCCAGGTTGACAAATCAGGGTTTATCGCGGAACGGTGGAAGGCGGCCCAATCTTTATTAGCAACCGTTCCTTGGCTATGCGTCGTTGGAGGTATCCCAGTTTGCCGCGCCACCGCGAGAAAACCGGCCTGTCCGGAAGCGAGGCTGCGCTACTCTCAAGCCCATAGTGAACAGCGCGGCCAAACACATTTTTCTATCTGCCCGGCTCCCGGGTTTCACCGGGCGCGGGGACCAGTATCTGGGCGAGATCGCACAGGAATTGCGCCGGGTGTTGTTGAAGACCCAGAACACCTTTGTTTTTCCCACCTGCCGATTGCCGGACGCCGCTTGGAGTGAGGTGGCGGTCCTCCTGGTCGAGTGGGCGGAGGACATTCATAACGACATCAGGTTGTGGCGCACGGTCGAGACGCATCAACGGCGATGCTTCGGCACGCCTCTGCCGCTGATCGTGACCGAATCCCCGGAAGTTGAACTGAGCGGTTTTGATCCGCGGCGCATTCAGTATTTTCTTTGGAGCTTGTGGCCCTGCTTCAATCCGGAGCGAGTGCTCGCGCCCACACATAAGGATTTGAAACGGCTGGCGGAAGCGGCCAGCCGGCTGCTGGCGGAGCGGTTTGCGCGTCTGCCGCGGGACTCCGGCGTGGCGCGGTTTCTGGCCGGCCCGAACGAGTATGGCTGGGAGATCAAACGCAAACTGCTCTGGCTGGGGATCAACTGCTACCTGTTCCGCTTTCAGTTCTCTGAGTACCTCGATGAACACCAAGGCGAGCCGGACATCGGGACGAAGGACGATTTCGTTTGCCAGCATTGCACCGAATGGTCCGGGCTCGGAGTGATTGATGTGCTGGCGGGGACGCTCAATGTGCCCGCGGAAGACAAAGCGACGCTGCGGACATGGTACGAGCGGCACTGGTCTTTTTTTCGCGTGCTTACGCGGCACGAAGAAGGGGATGAGGTGAAATTCATCACGGCCCGGAACTTGGTGAATGGCCAAGCTTACACCATCCGCATGAACATAGCTTGTTGTCCGTTCACGCCGGGAATGGTGGTGTATGGCGCGCTCACGCCTTGGCGGGGTGAATGGTATTGGTCGGGGGCGCAGAAGGTATTTGAGAACATGCCGCTGCAGGAGGAAGCCAACATCCGCAAAGAGATGCTCGAACGCTCCGGTTCCATCGCGTATTGCTATTGCCCGGCGGAAGCCGCCAAAGCCTTGGAGTTCACGCGCGAAAACCATGCGAAATTTGTCGCCCATTACGGGGGCGACTTGGTGGTGTTTCCCGACGGCTTGGCGCTGGCGGCGGCGGAGCAAAAGCGCATGGCGGCAGAGTGGCGGGCGTCCGACCCAGACGCCGCCGCGCGGGTAATGCGGGAACACGACCTGGAGCATCCGCGTCCGCGCATGAGCTTCCCGCCGGAGTTTTTGAACCATGACCAAGGCATCGGCGTCTTCTCCAATCCGAACGAGGGCGTGGAGTGTTCGGTTCGGTTTAATCAAATGCTGTCAGGCTTGTGCAAAAAGGGCGCCGGCTTGACAGACGAGGAAATAGACGCTCTGCAACACCTCTTGACCGACGCAGCGATTAGCCCGGCTTTTGTCCGGCGGCTGGCGGCCGAACACGGGGCGGAATCGTTGACGGAGACCTTTTTGATGAGGAACGCGCCATCCGGGTTGGCCCTTGAATTCCTGCTGCGCCGACACAAGGGCCAGTTTTATCGCAATCGCTACCCAACTCTTTCGCTGCTCCAGGAGGCTTCAAAACCAATAGGGTGGAGTCAGCCTTCGCTGGCGGCGGAGGTCTTCGACTTCGAAAGCAAAGGGTAACCGGACCATCAAAGGGCACAAGTCTGACGCGGAATTGGCTTTTGAATCCATATCGCGTCAATCATCTAAAGCACTCAAAACACACGTAACATTTTGGATTGAAGGGCTTTGCTTCGTTTCCGAGCATTAGCCGACTCATCATATAAAAATGCATTATGGCGCGTTCAGTGTCGGCAAATTGTCGGCAAGTTTTTGGACGCCAACGGCCCGCGTCCGCGGTCATCACTGGCCCGCAATTTTCGATTGTGACGAACGCCGGGCTTGGCGGGCGGCGGCTGGAAGTTTACTCAGCTATTCCAAGTCACGTTCGAACCACGTCCACAAAGCGACCAGCCCATCGCTAAATGGGAACCCCGCTTCCAGCAATACAAGGATTATCTATCAGAAGAGACCGCCCGGGAATTTGGAGAATCATGTCCTCGCGATGTTCTTTTGGCCTGGACCTACGTTAACCTCTTGCCCGACCGACCGACTTGTGCCGACGACAGATGTTCGCGGCCGCTGCACACGGGCCATCAAAAATCCAATCGGTTGCGGAGCCGGTTCATTAAATCCATGTTTTCGTGCAATACCGCAAGGATAAGCGGACATTCCTTTTTCCGGACAAGATGGAACACATAGTGACGTTCAATGCGTGAGACGCGCAGCTCAGGGCGGTTCTTTAAGAACCCCCGCGTCCGGGCTTTCTCGCGTCCGATGGCTTGGAAGTGGCGTTCAAGAATTGCTTCGTAACGACGCGCCTGTTCGATTCCCCAGGTTGTGACCGTATATTGGGCGATGGCTTGAACGTCCGCGTCGGCAGCCTCGGTCAGTTCGTAAACGGGCACGTTATTTGCCTTTAGATTCGCGGTAGGCGTTCCTAAAAATTTCCTCAACCGTTCGTCGGCTGACCGCGCCGTTTTGTGCGCTATGGATGCGTTGATCCAGGAGCGCCTCGAGTTCTTCCAGGGCGGCGGCTTCGTTCGGGTCCTTATCCGCTCCGAGCGTGCGCTCGATGACATAGTCCTTGATGGACTTGCCCTGCAAGGCTGCCATCGCCTTGAGTTTTTGGTGTTCCTCAGACGTTACGTCAATGGAAATGCGACTCATAAAGATTCTCCCGATAGCTCATCTTCACGCAGCATACCAGAAAAGCCACATTTGTGCAATAATAGACAAATGTGGGTACCCGTATTTTCAGAAAATGGGCTGTTCAATCCTTCTTGCTGAACACGCGATGGGCTCCGCGGTCGCTCTTATTACGGTATTGCCAAGCGGCTCTTTTTTCGGCTTTGCGCAGGCAGCGGATTTCGAGTTGGAGGAAACCGTCATACCGCTTGCGCGGGAGCGTGCCGGCGGCGAACGCTTCGAGCACCGTACACTGATTCTCCTTCGTATGCTGCGCATCACTTCCTCGCTGTCGTGCGGCTGCAGGCAGGACCCCTCGACGCGCTGGAGAACGTCGTGGACACGGATGACGGGAAGCACACCCACGCTAAGGTGCAAGTCGGAGGCATTCTCGGAAACAGTCAACTGCAATAGGTCAGACATGGCATACATAAATCAGCCTGTGCGTAAGTTAAACCCATGAGTTGGTTAAAACGAGCCTCACACCAATCCCTGGTTCAGCATGGCCTCCGCCACTTTGCGGAAGCTGGCGGTGTTGGCGCCAACTACGTAGTTGGTGTACCCGTCCCGTTCGCCGTAGCGCACACACTGGTTGTGGATGGCCTTCACGATCTCGTGCAAACGCTTGTCCACCTCGTCGTTGGTCCATTGAAGCCTCATGCTGTTTTGGCTCATTTCCAGGCCGCTGACGGACACGCCGCCAGCGTTGGCCGCCTTGCCGGGACCAAAGAGAATCCTCTTGCCGAGGAAAAGTTCCACCGCTTCGGGAGTGGAGGGCATATTGGCGCCTTCACTCAGGCAGATGCAGCCGTTGGAGACAAGCGCCTCGGCGTCGCACGCGGCGACTTCGTTCTGGGTCGCGCACGGCAGCGCAATCTGACATGGCACAACCCAGGGCCGTTTGCCATCGAAATAGTTGCATTTGAACTGTTTGGCGTAGTCCCGGATGCGCCCCCGCCTGACGTTCTTGAGATCCTTGACGAACGCCAGGCGTTCAGCATCGACGCCATGCGGGTCATGGACGAACCCATTGGAGTCCGAGAATGTTACAACCTTGGCGCCCATCAACATGGCCTTCTCAGCGGCGAACTGGGCGACATTGCCCGAACCGGAGATGGTCACCACTTTGCCGCTGATGGAATTGCCCTTGGTACGCAGCATTTCTTCGACGAAATAAATCAGCCCGTAACCGGTGGCTTCCTCGCGGATGCGGCTGCCGCTCCAATTGATGCCTTTGCCGGTGAGCACGCCGGTAAATTCATTGCGCAGCTTCTTGTATTGGCCGAAGAGGTAGCCGATTTCCCGCCCGCCCACGCCGATGTCGCCCGCCGGCACGTCGGTGTCCGGTCCGATGTGGCGGTAAAGCTCGTTCATGAAAGCCTGGCAAAACCGCATGACCTCTTCGTCGCTCTTGCCTTTGGGATCGAAATCGGAACCGCCCTTGCCGCCGCCCATCGGGAGAGTGGTCAGGGCGTTCTTGAACACCTGCTCGAATGCCAGGAATTTGAGGGTGCCGAGCGTGACGGACGGGTGAAAACGCAGACCGCCTTTGTAAGGCCCGATGGCGCTGTTCATTTGGACGCGGTAGCCGCGATTGACCTGCACCTCGCCTTGGCGGTCGGTCCATGTGACGCGGAACATGATGGTGCGTTCCGGTTCGGCCATGCGCTCGAGGATTTTTGCCTTCTGGTATGTAGGGTTCTTCTCAACGTACGGCCAAACCGACTTGGCGACCTCGGTCACGGCCTGATGAAATTCGGTTTCGGATGGATAACGCTTCTTGAGCGCAGACAGAAAACTGGATAATTCGTTGGACATAACGTGTCGTTTAGAATTTCACCGTGAAACTTGCCATCACAGAGTGGGTCGCAATGTATTTGCCTTCGCTGGGGAAGTCGGCCAGAAACTTGTAGCCCAGGCCCAGGTCCATATTGGAGTTGAGCCGGAAGCGCACGCCGCCCATCGCTTGCACGGCGGGATCAATCTCGTCATGGTGGTCATCGTGGCCGGAAAAGCCCGACGTATCGATTCGGGCCCAGGTAAAATCCCCGCCCCCGCCAACTCCGATATACGGAGTGACAAAGGAGTCCATATGGAACTTGAGCACCAGATTGGCCAGCAGCGGCATTTGATAAAAATCGCCCCGCCGGGATAACTGCATACCCGATTCCTCGGCGTGTGAGAAGCGATTGTAGATGCCGCTTATTTCAGTTTCACCCCCGAGCGTGAGCCTCTCGTTTGCCAGGAAGTTATAGCCCGGTTCCGCGCTCACACGCGTACCCGTATCCATGCGGAAGTTGCCCGGAAAACCGAACCTGGAACTCTGGAAGCTCGGCATAAAGGAAGCGCCCGCATCGCCGTTGAGATAAAAGCCGAGGCCCCTGTCGGAATTGCCAACGTAAGCCGGCATCACATAAGCTGGCGCGACATAATTCTGGGCGGACGCAACGGCCAGCCCCATAGAAATGGCAGCACAAGCCGTCAAGCCCAGGACACGAATTTGTTGATGTTTCATAATGGATAGCAATCTCGTAAGTTGTTTTAAACTGTTCATTTTTGTCCAATTACACGCTTTCACTTTGCAGGTTTGTCCGAAAACAGCCGCACCAGGGCTTCCTGAATGGCAGGGACATGAAGGTTTCCGAGGTGCCCGCCGTCCGGATAAATCGTCAGATTTCTGCCGAACGTGGAGCGAAACCAGGTAATGTCGGTCGCCGTGAGCAGAAAATCATCCTCGGATATCTGGACGCGGATTTTGGGATTGTTGCGCAGGAACTCCGTGCATTGGCCCAAATCGGTGGCGGCAATCAGATCCTCGCGATTGGTGACGCGACCAATCTTCATCAAGTAGGGAATTACGAAGCGGTCCATGTAATCGGCGTAGTTAATCTGCCGAATCTCGCGGTAGGAATCCTGGCAGACAAAATTGTCCGGGTTCACCTTCAGAACGCCCAGATTGTGCCGCCGCTGACTGTCCACAATGACGCTCATGAGCGTATAGCGGAACACCAGACCGATAACAAAATCAGACTCGGTCCGGGTCAGGGGAATATTACCGGAGACATCGAGGCCGTTGTCGGCAAAGTAAAGGGCCTTGTAGGTGGCCTCTTCCATCCGCTTGCGCCGTTCTGCGGCCGGCCAGGCCAGAGGCGCATTGAACATCTCGTCCAGACGCTGCGCCGCATGGGCCAGTTGCGGAGGTGGATTGACGGCGACGTAACGGTCGAAAGTCAGGCCCCCAAGCTTGCCGGCGGCTTCGCGCCCGGCAATCATCAACGTGAAATGCCCGCCGTGGGAAACGCCAGTCAGTTCGGTTTCGGTAATCTTGTCGCCCTTCCATTTCCGCACGTCGCCCAGGATCAATTTGAGCGCGTTGACCACATCGTCGCAGTCCGCCGGCCCATAGCCAGGAACCGCCATGGTGGAGGCGGACTCCATGAACTCCTTGTGGAATGGGTTGGAGAAGGCGACCACGGAGTAGCCGTGCCGGTACATCATATCCGCATAAGCCACCGTGGATCGGTCCAAACGATAGGAACCCAGCCCGGGGATATAGCAGACTAGGGGAGCCGGCTTCTTTTGCATCCAGCAGGAGTAGGCCAGTTTTTTCCCGGTAGTCGGAACCAACACCCGGCGCGTGACGGCCTTGTCCGCAAAATCCGGGATGACGGGTTTGAACAGCACCGCGCGAATCGTGGGATCGGGGTTGAAATTGCCATCGGGGCCTGGTTGGTAGTCAAGGATAAGCCGCTGCCGGTTCAATGAATAAAGGGTGCGAAATTCCTGGTAGGGATCCACCGGCGAATCAAGCTGCCGTTTGTAATCCCGCGCTCCGCCACTGAGATCATTGAACGCGATGCCGGGCCGGATGAGCATGGCCCAGACTTTATTCGGGTACGCCAAAGTCAGGTCGGAACATATGTCCATTGGCCAGTCAGCAATCTTGCCCACGGCATCGCGGCCGCTGCTCGGTCCGAGGATTGGGATCACCAGATAGAACCAAGGCCCGGACCCCCAATGACCCATGCTTTGGCCGAAATCCTCGTCCGAGCGCCCAATCTTCCAGGTGGTTGCCGGATCGAAAAACCCACCCAGCCCGACGGTGGTGTTGGCTCCGAAACGCTTGGTTTCTTCCCATGCGCCATGCCACTTTCCTTGGAAGCAGCTATTGAAAAACCTGACCGGATAACTCAGGTTATGCCCGGCGTTGCCGATCCTGATGCGGACCGGTTTTGGCGTCACAAAATTATACCCCAAACTCACTGGATAGACTACTCCCCGGAACAGCCAATCATTCACTGCCCAGGAACAGCGGTTGAACCCTTCGATGGGATCCGGGACTGCATCGAAATAGGGCATCTGCCCGGATTGCAATGTGTTCGTTTGATCGTCAGGCGCCGATCGCTGAGCCAGGAGACTGGTCGAATGCATGGTGACGAAAAACGCCACGGCAAGTGACTGAAAGCTGAACAGGCAGTATTTTAACATAGGTTGGTGGAGTGATATTGCGTGACGCGAGTTGTCTTGTTGAATCAATAATTCACTGGGGAAGATGGTCTTCATAGTTTTTGTATCCTTTTTTGTGAATCTCATCGTCATGGCTTTTCTCCATCCATCAAAAAATGAAGCCTCCGCTCGTTGGCCGCTCGGTCCAACTCATCGCCATTGGTCGTCGGGTGCAGAGAACCGAAATAACAAAGTGCGCACCGAGGGCAGCACAGCACCACCATGGGCTTCTTTTCACGAGGAATCTTGCAAAACCAGGCTCCGTCACCGATCTCTTTGTCACAGACAAGGCATTTCTGCTGGGCGGCGTCTGCGCCTGGCCGGGTGTTAGCTTCTGCGCTGGTGGTAGTCATAGCACTTGATTGAGCGCTTCCGAAACGGAGAGCCCGACCTTGCGCGGCCGGCTTGCTCTGGCGAGCGGTATGCCGTCGGAATAACACAAGCAGTCCACCCCAGCCTTCGAAGCCAAGTGGCTTAGGTAGATTTCTGCGGAAGACAACCGAGGCACAATCATTCCGCCCGTTTCCAGCAAGGCCAGCAAAGAAGCCCTATGGGTTGCGTTGTGGAGCAACTGTTCTTCGATCCATTTTGTCAGTGCTGGGGGCAGTTCTCCTCCAGATAAAAGCGAGAAGAGTATGATATCTGCCTTGGCGATGGCATCCGCCGCCAGTTGGCGCATTTTGGGATGCCAAAAGGGCTTAAGTCTCCACCAGGAGACAGAAAAATTGAGCGAATGACCCAATCGCCGCGTGAGTTCTTCCTGCATGAGTTGCGCTCGCTTCCGGTTGAGGTCGTGCTCGTAAACAGCAAAAATCCTTATGACAGGATTTTGTATTCGAAAAACACGGCAAGAGTGAAATCGGAACGGGCGAGTTTCTGTGATAGGCGTTTCGGACCGCAAATCCGTCTTTCGGACGCGATCCTCCGCAATTTTTATTGAATATCGTTGAAGAGACATAACTTTGATGAGAGAATGTTGTGTCGTCGAATCATCCGACGTCTGATGCGTGAACTTGGAACTCGCGGATAGATGGAACGGCGCAGCGGATTTTTGGTGTGAATGCCGGGACCGCCACCCAACTAATGATGATCCCCCGTGCGAGTTTGACGGCTTGTGGCGCTCGTTGTATCAAGGTCCGTCTTGTCAGGGAGGGTTCATTGAAATGGCGCGGATGCAAATGACCGATGTCAAGGACGGACCGCCGGGATTTTAAGAATCCCACGCCGAAATCCGGTTCATTCATTTTGAGGATGGGTTTCATGTTAGTCAGTAATGGCAGCTCTGGTATTCCATCGAGGTCTGTGCGGCTTCGGGGCCGGCCGGCCAGACCTGTCTGATGGTTCGTCCGCGCGGGCTGCAAGAGGATTAACGGCGGCGTCCCACGAGTATTCCGATGAGCAACGCGGCGCCTCAGGCGACCTCAATGGACTGATATGGATCTCACGGATGACGTGGTCCGTGGCTTTGGCCGCTTTCACGGTCATCTCTTTCAGCCGGTCGTAAGCGACCTTGACGCACGCCACGGCCAACGCCAGCCGGCAACGCACTTCTTTCATGTTTTCGCTGCCTCCACCGGCGGTGGCCTTGAGTAGCTCTTCGGCGTCGCGCAGAACCAGGTTGAGGTCACTGGTTGGCTTTTGATTTGCTTCGTCTGATGTCATATCGTTCTTGCCTTTGTTTTGCTTTTCATAGTTTCCCTATTTCGTCACTGTTTAATCAGGATTCGTGCCAAGGCAATGGATTCGTCGTAAGACGCTCATTTGCAATAAGATGCTACTTCTTGTAAGGATTCTTAGGGGTGTCTGGATTTTGAATGTTCGCATTTCCGTCGTATCAATGATTGAAAATCCGTCATGCGACAGTAGGGATGGGTTTAATTGCTTTATATCTTCCTCCTCCACTTCGTCGGCACTTTGGGATCTGTTGACGGCCTTTTGTCCAGATTTCTGGCGGGCTGTTCGTGCCAGGCAAGCGTGAATAGGACCGTCAACACTACCGTTATGGCGAGCGAGGTGCTCATAGGCGGCGATTATTTACTTGTTCGTCGTGAGCGCGTTGGGGGATTTGTTCCAAGGTGAACGACGAAGATCCGAGGCGACTTCAGGGAAAATCTCGCCAAACGCTTGATTCCATCCCTTCAGCAGCGCGGCGGCGCTTGGCGCGGTAACCGGTATGCTGCGCGAATACTCTTGTTGATGGATTCGTTTTGTCGGCACGCCGTTGCGGGCTTCAAAGAACACCAAGTGCATTGTCACGACGGCGCACGGGTGCTCTGACCGTCGAAAGTCTCCATAGAACTGGGTCACGCTGATTTCAACGACGGTATTGGGCTTGAGGGCGCTGCCGGCGTCCACGACCTCGCTGAAGGCGCCGGCTCTACTCAGCCATCCGCACACCGGGGCCATCATCTCTTCCTCTGGCGGGTCCAGGAATTCCGCATACGGATCACGCACGTACGAGAACTCGCCGGTGCGATAGACGAGCGACCGCCCATCGAATGGCGGGGCGATTCGCAGGGATTTAATGCCCAGCACGCGGTCGCCGGCGACGGGGCCGCCAGAGGAGGTTGGCGGCGCGCCAAAGGTGAACGTTTGTTTGTGTAAAGGAGGTTTGGACAGGCAGCCACACAACGCCAGGACGGCGGCAAGAATGGCCAAAATACTCACGATCCATCGATGAAAGGCAGGTGAAGTCTTCATAGTGTTGACGCCGTAGCGGGAATTCATTGTTTTGCCGGTGGTTGAACGTTTTTTACTGGGACAGGGGGTTTGCCGAGAATGAAGCCTGAGGGGTACTGTTTCAGCTCAAATAAAACACCGTCCGCCTCATGCAACGTGCGCGAAGCGTTGTCCAGCGTTTGATTCAATGCATCGAAATGAAGGTTCGCCAAGCCGGGTTGGAGACTCCCAACAGTATCTTGAAGCTGTCCAATAAGTCCGTCCGCATCGTGGGCCAACTTCTCGAGTTTCATTTTGGCGATGGTGTCGTCGGTGTGATCGAGGAAAGATTGGAGTTTTGCGTTGCTGCTCCGTGCTTCCGTCAACAGCGCAGTGGCATTGGTGCCCAGGCTTTCCAAATCTATCCGTTCGATGTGGCCTAATATGCGGCCAACAGATTTTAGGTCGGTAACAGCCAATTCATTCAGGGCGGCCACATCAACCCGATCCAGCTTGTGCAACGCCTCGCGCATGGAGTCGAGCAAATCTCCCAATAACCCAGGCGCCGAGGGGATATAAGTATGCCGCGGCGTCCACGGAACCTGCAGCGGCGGGTTCTCAGCCGGGTTCAGAAACTCAAGTGAGACAATACAGGTGCCGGTGACGCCCTGTGCCTTGGGACGGGCGCGCAAACCGTGGTCAATGGCCGCCTGGAGCCGCTTGCTGCGTTCCTGGCCCGACGGCAAAATGGAGACATCATCGTTCATCTCGAAGACGACCACGACGTAACCCGGCGAGGCATCCTGATATTCGTTCCAGGAAAAACCAATGCTGGTGACTTTGCCGACGCGCACGCCTCGAAGTTCAACGGCCGACCCGACCGAAAGCCCGCTGACGTCGGTGGTGACGTAGGTTTCGAACGTGCTCGACTTTTTAAGGTTGCTCCACACGCCGAAGACCAGCAGGCCAGTGACGACAAGGCCCGTGCCAATGAAGGTAAAGAGGCCGATTTTGAAATTGTTTATTTTTGCGCTCATAAGTACTTAGCTCGGATTCACGGAGTGACCAGGATCGGGTTGACGGTTGAAGAAACGGCGAACCCACGGGTCGGCAGCCCCATCCCTGAGTTCGGCCGGCTTTCCTTCGGCGATGATTCCCTTGGTGCCGGAGCCAAGCATAACAACACGGTCCGCAATGGAGTAGATGCTTGGCAGTTCATGGCTCACAATGACGAAGGTAAAGCCAAAGTGGTGCAAGCTGGTAATCAAGTAATCGATACCGGCAGAGGTAATCGGGTCCAGTCCGGCGGACGGTTCGTCCAGGAACAGAATTCTGGGATCCAGCGCCATGGCGCGGGCGATGGCGGCCCGTTTCTGCATGCCGCCACTCAATTCGGCAGGCATTTTGTCCGCGGCGGCGCCCAGTCCCACCAGCTTGAGCCTGGCTAAAGCAGCCACTTCCTTCAACGGATCCGGCAGGTCGGAGAACTCATCCAGCGGCAGCCGCACGTTTTCGAGAACCGTTATGGAGCCGAACAGCGCGCCATTCTGATACATCACGCCAAATTTGCGCAACAGCGCCAGTCTCTCCTCACCCTGTGCCGCCACCAGGTTGCCCCCTTCGATCCATACCTCGCCAGACAAGGGCGGATAAAGCCCGATCATTGCCTTGAGCAGGGTGCTTTTGCCGGAACCCGATGCACCCAAGATCATGAATACTTCGCCGCGCCTGACTTGAAGGTTTACGTTCTGAAGAATGACGTTGTCTCCATAACCGACGGTCAAGTCTTTGACGGAAATCGCGATGTCGTCAGGCGCATTCATCATTTGAGAAGGAAAGAAATTGCGGAAAAGACAGCATCGGCCACGATGATGAGCAGCAGGCTGGTGACGACCGCCCGTGTGGTCGAAAGACCGACGGCACTGGGTCCTTGTTGGGTGCGCAGACCGTGCCAGCAACCCACCGCTGACACGATGACGCCAAAGACCGCGCTCTTGGAGAGTCCCGCCCCGAGATCGTTCAAGTGAACGCTGGATGCCAATTGGTGTAATATAAGCGGAAGCGCAAAACCCAGTCCCCGCATGACGATCACGCCGCCTGTGACCCCCATGAGGATCGAGTAAAACGTGAGCAGCGGTGTCACGAAAACTCCCGCCAGGATTCGTGGAACCACCAAAAAGGGGATGGGATCCAGTCCGAAAGTCTGGAGCGCGTCCAGCTCCTCATTGATTTTCATGGTGCCGATCTCCGCGGCGAAGGCCGAACCGGTCCGGCCCGCCAGCAGAATGGCCGTCATCAGCGGCCCCATATCACGAACCATCACCACCATGATGGTGTTGGCGACGTACAGTTGCGCGCCAAATTCAGCCAGGCGGCGCGCCGACTCAAAGGCGATGATGAATCCCAGAAGCAGGCTCATCAGCGAAACGATCGGCACAGCGTTGGCGCCGGCCAACTCAACGACGCGGCGTGTCTCCGTCCAGCGGCTTCGTTTGGGGTGGAAAATGCTGACAGGCAGGCTGGCGATGATAGCCCCCCAAAAGACCATTTGCTTGTGGAATTCGATGGTGATTTGCCTGACTTTCCGGCCAATGTTTTCCACGAAAGAGTCGCTCTTGATTGCCGATGGTGGGTGGAACGCGGCGGAGTCCTCTAAAGTGAGTTCGCGGAATATTTTCTCCAACTCAGCTTCCAATCCAAACACCGACACGGTCGCCTGTGGCGTCATTTTTCCCGTGTTGAGGTAGAGGAGCAACGTCAGACCCGCGGCGTTGCAGAAGCCGAGGCCGCTAACATCCACTTGGAGTGTCTGAACTTTCGTCCCTAGCAATTCCTTCTCCAGAAGATCCCAGCAACCCACGACTGTCTGTTCATTCAGGCGGCCGCGAAGAACCACGCGAGCCTGGCCGTCGGGCCTGACTTCCACGTCGGTTTGCAGTTCGTTTTGTGTTGCGATCGTCATGACAATTGAGAAAAAGGTTCGATCTTGGCCAGAATGGCCTCCTTGGTCGCGGTGCCAACGATGCGCAAGCAAGGATTGCCCCGGACAAAATAGAGCAGGGTTGGAACCGACTGAACCTCGTACCAAAGACTAAGGTCGAGACTGTCATCCGCGTTGAGCTTGACCACTTTGACCTTTCCCGCGCAGGCGCCGGCTAGTTCTCGAAGCACGGAATCGAAGACCTGGCATGGCCGGCTCCAAGGCGCCCAGAACTCGACAAGGATCGGTTGGGTCGATTCCAAGACTTCTGCCTTGAAATCTTTGGCTGCGATGGCGAGCAGTGCTCCGTTTTGCGTTTTCATATTTTCGGGTTCGTTGAACATCACGAAGCTATATGCACAGGCTGTGCCACGGTGGGGGCAAAAACGTAACACGTTCAGCGACATGGTCTTGCACACCGACTGGTCAGTTTCCGCCAGGGTCGGGAAATTGAAGGACCCGAAAAATCGTGTGGCCTTCGCGGCCGGTTCCATGTCTCTAAATCCTCTATGAGGACGAATTGATTGCCGATGTTGCTTCACGTTTGGGTAATGCGCCGTTTCCGTTGCAAGTGCGCCATTTGTGCAACTTCTCGCATCGCCATTTCTTCACGGAACCCCGTATGAGTTTTCGTACATTCGGAAATTCGTGTGCCATCTCCGGCACGATGTCCGGCAAGCAAGTCCCTCGAAATGATTGGCTTGCGTGCCCGTGTAGGTGTTGGCACGCAATCTGTTTATGGAACCTCGATGACGGGATGAGGGAACGAATATGATCAAATTTCAAGCTGCTACAGCGAACGGGCGGCCGAGCTTCGCCAAGGACCGCAGGTTTGGGCTGCGGGTATCCGCCGGCGGGTTTCTTGGGGCGTTGGTGCTTATGCTGATTGCTACGCCGTTCGTTCACGGCTTGAAGCAAGGCCAGCTCTACGAAGCGGTGCTGTTTACGGTGGTGATGTGCATGGGCTTAATCGCCAGTGGTTCCCGGCGAAGACTGGCATTTGCGCTGGTGAGCTTCGCGCTCGCCACTATATCGCTAAATCAACTCTGGCCCCGAACATGCCCAGCGCTGACGTTTATTTTGCCGGCAATGGCAATTCTCGCTGTAGTCACAGCGTCCCTGTTGCGGTTTGTTCTTCGAGCCAAACAGGTCGATGCTGAAGTACTGTGTGCCGGCATTTCTGTTTATTTAATCTTGGGATTGCTCTGGGGTCTGGCCTACACGTTGGTGGCGCAAATGGACCCCAACGCGTTCTCCTTCAGCACTCCCTCCGGAACGGCGGCCACGATGAGCGGGTTCACTTCCATCTATTTCAGTTTCATAACCCTGGCGACGCTGGGGTACGGTGACATCACCCCCGCTACTAATGTCGCGCGGATGCTGGCTATGCTCGAAGCGATGACCGGAACGCTCTTCGTCGGTGTCATGATCGCCCACTTAGTTTCCCTCTACTCCGGCTCGGGCCAGAATCAGAGGCCGGACCACGACGAAGGCAAGAACAACTAGAAAGTGAGCCAATTGCGGATGTTGGCCACCAAGCGTTTGCCACTTACCGGCTGCGATTTGTTTTTGGATGTTTTCTGGGACCGATGTGGCTTGTTCCGCGAGCTTTTGGGCAAACCATGTCGCAGGGGCCACGACGAGCAATCCAATGATGACCAGAGAAAACGCCGCCGCCAGGTTCGGCCTTCTCACCCTTGCCTCGATCCATCGATGCAGCGGCGTAAAGACCAACGCCAGCGCACCAGCCCAGACCAGGGATGGAACGCAAGGCTGGGCTAAACGCCAGCATAAGTAGATGCCAACCGCCGCGAGCAAGGGCTAACACAATCGCCCGAATGCGAGCGCGGGACCACCCTCCATTCTCGCTAATGGAGGTTTCGTTTGAACTGAGCTGTTTCATGTTGAGACGGGACGTGGCCGGCCATTTTGCCACGTCGAATGCCGGATCTGGAATCTCCCCAGAATCCACTGCCAAGTACCCGGCCAATCCGTCGGCAGAGGGGGCCGTTCAATTGCGGCATTCCCGACCCACTGCTGAGGACTTGGTGGGCTGTGCGGACCACGTCCTGCCGGGTTGGTTCGTCCAGAAGCATATCCGCTAAGGCATTGATAGTGGGCTTGGGATAGCGGCGCAGCAGGGACGCTTGCTGGCGAAATATGTTTTTCAGTTCTGTCGGCGTCACGTCTTGAAACACGCTGCAGGACAGGAGTCCTCGCAATGCCTCTGCTGACTGGTGGTCGAAGACTCCCTGATCCAGGCAGGCTGCTGCAAGGATGCGCATAATCGCGGTCAGTGGACCGCCTTTCGTCAATTCGCCGTTATCGATCGCGGACTGGCCCTCACGCTGGGGCAAAACCGGTACGTGTGCGGCCGGTCGTGGCCGGAAGATCACACCCCAGCCCAAAGGGCCATAAGCGAGCTTAAAAAGTGTTTCGCACCAGGCATCCCGCATGTCGCGAAACAGGTCCAAAGCGGTGACGATGGTCTGAGATAGCAGGGCTTCTTGAGCTCGGAACAAATTTCCATCCGGCACTGGGCGGCGATGCTTGCGCACCGACGAAGCGGGACTGGAAAGGCCCACAACCACTGGGTTCTGGCTGGAAAGAATGCGCCGCTGCACGCGCAACGGATGGCATTCCCGGAAGCATTCAGCCGACCAGTCACTGCTGAACATTCTGAGCCAAGGACCCAACCAACTTTGGTAAAGAGCTTCACCGAGCCTGGAGACAGCCTCCACAGCGACAAAGGCCTTCTTATCGCGATGGGCATCGCCGAGGGCGCGTATATCGCTGAACTTGCGGACCTCGAAACGAACCGAGTACTGGCCGGGAGGCGAGGGTTCCAACCGGCCGGGTGCTGCCGGTTCGATGATCATCTCGTAGAGTCCCGGCGGGAGCGCGTCGATCATCTCCAAGGTGCCCACCAATTGCGAGTATTCCTTTTTGGCAACGCTGCCGGAGACGAAAACACCCAGGTGTCCGACTTTCTCGTGCAGCAGGTAAACGATGGTGCGCCCGCTATCAACCAAGTTGCGGTCGCTGCCATAGACATCCTCGATCCAGTTGAGGGCTTGCTGGGGAGGCGTGATGTTGTCGCCTCGGGAGGCGAATACGACCACTGGCGAGCGAATATTCTTCAGATTGATGGTGTTTCCTTCCGGCGTGGTGATCGCGCCGCGGGCGAGCTTGTTGCCGATGAAGAGGTTCGTGACAATGGCGTCCATCTCCTCGGCGTTCATCAAGAAATATCCCGACCACCAGGCTTCGAATTCCAGGAAACGGTCCGCCTCGGTGTCGATCTCCGAATAGAGGTTGTAGTATTTGGTCCAGAGTGTATTGGCCGGGTTGAGATTCTCGAAGTTCTGGACCAGGTAAGCGCCATCGAAGATCCCATGGCCGAGGTCACAGGCCAGCGACTCGAGCCATTGGCCGCCCAGCAGGCCGGCCGTATAGCGCATCGGATTCTTGCCGGAGACGCCGCTCCAGTAGGCGAGCGGGGATCCGCTCAGGATGAGCGGACCCATGATTTCGGGGCGGACGGCGGCCAAAGCCGCCACTGCCCAGCCTGCCTGGCAGTTGCCGATGACGCAGGGCTTGTCTGCTTCCGGATGGCGGCGGGCGACCTCTTCGATAAACTGCGCTTCAGCCTTCCCCACGTCCGTCAGCTTCTGGCCCGCCATGGGCCGCGGAAAGAAAGTGACAAAATAGACCGGGTGCCCGGCGCGCAGAGCCATGCCGACTTCGGAGTCCTGTTTGAAGCCGCCGATGCCCGGCCCATGCCCTGCACGCGGGTCAACGATCACGAATGGCCGCTGGCGCGCGTCGGTGGAGACGGTTGTCTCGGGCTTGATCTTGAGCAGAGCGTAGTTGACCGGCCGGGCAAACTTGCGGCCATCGAGCAGGACTTCGTAATCATAATGCAGGACCGGCGGATGGCCTTGCTCCTTGCGGCGAAACGCATTGTCGCCCCGACGGCGTAGAGCATCCCAAAAGAGAACTCCGCGCTGGAATGCGTCCACAAGGTAATCCCCCGCCTGCTGCACCAGGAACGGCGCAAGCAAGGGATTGCCAACTGAGACGTTGGCCAAGGCATTGTCTGCCATCCCAGATTTATTGTCGGGCGTGGACATGAGGAACCTCCGTTGACGTTTTAGGTGGCGATACCGTTGCTCTCCTTGCAGGCCCGTGCCCGTTATAGGCATGGCGCACCGGTTTTTGCTGCAAGTTGAACCGGACTTCCACAAAAGCCGGATCGCTGGTTTCGACCGCCTCCCAGCCGGCTTTTCGCGCTATCTGTTGCGTGGCCCGATCACTCTTGCGAATCTTGCCGTATAGTTCGGCCGTTCCCTGAGCCTTGCAATAGGCGACCATCTTATTGATGAGCACGGAGTCCAGGCCCTTCTCGCGAGCCGCAGGCAGCACACCCATTGAGGCATTTGCCCGCAGGTTATCCGGGTCAGTCAGAATCCGCACCGATCCCAGGATGGTTCCCTTGGCGTCAGTGGCGATAAACGCCATCTGCCGGCTGTAATCGATTTGGGTATTTCTAACGGCCGCCTTCGGGAGAATCTGACCCGGAATCTCGATGCGCTCCTCCGCTTGAGGCCCCAGTGCCGCAAGGTACCGGGCGTAAGCAGCCGCATCCTCCGGTTGCACCGGCCGCAGCTTAACCCGGCCTGCGCCGAGAGTGACCTCTTCCTCCAGTTCATGCGGGTAAGGCCGGATGGCGAAGCGTCCGATACCCGGTGCGGTCGGCACGGCCAGGCGCATCCGCGCATCCAAGGCCAGGACCCCGTTTTCATCGGCCACCAATGGGTTGATGTCCAATTCGGCGACCTCGGGCAATGCTTCAAGGAGCTGCGAAATCTGGATCAGCACGGAACAAAGTGCCTTGATGTCAGCCGCCGGATGGCCGCGGTAGCCGGCCAGCAGCTTGGCCACCCGAGTCCGCCCGATTAACTCGCGAGCCAAGGCCTCATTAAGGGGTGGCAGGGTGATGGCCCGATCTCTCACCACCTCGACGGCCGTTCCGCCCTGGCCAAAGAGGATCACCGGCCCGAAGCTTGGGTCGGCAGCCACTCCCACGATCAGTTCGTGCGCCCCCGGTCGCCGGACCATTTGCTGCACAGTGAAGCCGCTCAATCGCGCCGTCGGGAGTAATTGGCCGAGGCGCTTCATCATGGCCTCGGCGGCCTGGCGAACCGCCCGGGGACTTTCCAAATCGAGCACGACTCCACCCACGTCAGACTTATGAATGACATCAGGCGAGAGGATCTTCAGGGCCACGGGGCAGCCGATTTCGGCGGCCAGTTTCTCGGCCTCAGCCGGACTGGAGGCGATTCTCGTCTGCACTGTGGGAATGCCAAACTCGGAGAGAATCGTTTTGGCCTCGGCCTCCCCGAGTTGGTATCGCTTGGCTTTCATGGCGTTCGCGATCAAGGCTCGCGCCGCAGCGAGCCGCGGCACGTATTCCGATGGCACCGCCGAGGGCGTCTCCAGGCGGATGAGCTGGCTTTCGCGGTAGCGTGTGAGCTGGAGCAGCCCGCGGACCGCATCCTCCGGAGCTTCGTAAGTGGGAATGCCAGCATCAATGAAAACACGATTGGCGTTGGCGACAGCCTCGCGGCCAAGCCAGCAGGTCAGGACGGTGCGCGAACTGGCCTGAATCACCGGAGCCATCGCCTGGGCGATTTTGAGGCTGTCCACAATTGCGCTTGGCGCATGGATAAACAGGATGGCATCGCAATCCGACGATTCCAGCAGCACCTTCAAAGCGTCCACATATCTCTCCGGCGGAGCATCGCCGATAATGTCAACGGGGTTGCCGTGAGACCAGTTGGCCGGCAGCACCTTGTTGAGTTTTTCCAGTGTGCCGGCCGAGAGGCCGGCCAACCGCCCACCGCCCATCACCAGCGCATCGGTAGCCATGACGCCCGGACCGCCGCCATTGGTCAAAATGAGCACACGGTCGTTCGCAATCGGCTTGGCCAGCCCCAGCGTTCCCACCGCATCGAACAGTTCGTTGATGCTCTCCACCCGCAGGATGCCCGCCCGCTTAAGCGCCACGTCGTACACGTCGTCCGAACCGGCCATTGCCCCGGTGTGGGACAGGGCTGCTTTGGCCCCTTCCGGCACCCGGCCCGACTTAACCGCCAGCACAGGTTTGTTCATGGCCGCGGCCCGAGCTGCCGACATAAATTTCCGGGCCTCTTTAATGGCCTCGATATAGAGCAGGATCGCTCCCGTGGATGGATCGAGCGCCAGGTAATCGAGCACGTCGCCGAAGTCCACGTCCACGCAATTGCCCAAGGAAACAAAGCAAGAGAGGCCGATCCCGTTGGAGCGCGCATAATCCAGCACCGCGGTGGACAAGGCCCCGGACTGGGTAACAAAGGCGACTTTGCCGGGGCAGGCGATCTGGTGAGCAAAGCTGGCGTTGAGCCCGGCGGCCGGGACCATTAGCCCGATGGTGTTGGGACCAAGTATGCGCATCAGATACGGGTGGGCGGCAGCCTGAGCGGCTTCCTGGAGGGTCTTGCCCGATGCATCCTTTTGCATGTCAAGGCCTGCCGACATCACGACTGCGGCATGTGTGCCACGCCGACCCAAGTCATGGATGAGCTCCGGCACCGTGGCTGGAGGGCTGCAGATCACGGCCAGCTCAGGGATCTCCGGCAGGGCTTTGACGGTCGGGTAGGCCATGACCCCGGCCACGGCGATGTGCTTCGGATTGACCGGCATGATCGGGCCGGTGAAGCCGCCGGCCAGCAAATTGCGCATCACCACCGCGCCGACGCTGTACGGTCGGTCCGAGGCGCCGATCACGGCCACGGCCGAGGGTTTAAACATGTGTTCCAGATTGCGAATACTCATATGACTTCCTTCTATTTGGCGGGTTCAATTGTGACGGCATACTCCTGCGGTCGTGCGCTCGCCGGTAAACCAGGAAATAATTTGATGCCCTCTCGTCCCGGCATGCGACCGGCTCCCCTCGCCACGGGTGAGGATTCGGGGAGAATGAAACCCGCGTTAGGCAGGGAGTCACTGTGGCGCAGCGCGGCAGCGGCTGCCAGTCGCATTGTTTCATCCGCATTGTCCAGCACCTCTCGCAGACTGCGCTCGATTTCGTTTTGGGCCAACTCCATGAAATACGACGCTGCTGTCGAGTCACGATCGCGAATGGTGCCGTTGCCTCCCGCGCGAGTGTCGCGCTCCAGCTTGCTGAGTGTGCAGGCCCAGGCATAGAGCCACAGCGCGCTATCCGCCAGACGCGCCTGCACTGCCTGCCGGGCGACGATCTGCTCGCCGTAGCGTTTGGCGGCCAGCTTGAACACGTGCCGATGCTCCCGGACCCAGTAGCTCAGTCGCCTAGCCTGAGGTCGTAGCGTTTCACTGACGCCTTGGAGCACGGGAAGGCGCCCACGGCGTCCAAGGAATATCTCGGTTGCAACCGATACGGCGGCGCGGAGTTTGGCGGGGCTGGTGAAGGCGCCGAAAAGCCGGGCCAGATTGTTCCCAGCGGAAACCTCGGCATTCCAACTGAAGGACTGCTTCAGCCCGAGCATCTGCTCGGCAAGCTGTTTGCCGCCGTAGCCAAAAATGAACGAGCGAATCACCTCGTTGGTGCCCTCGACGATGGTGTCGATGCGCGCGTCGCGCAGGATTCGCTCGATCTCATTTTCCGTCATGTAACCCTCGCCGCCCATCACTTCCATGGCGTCATTGACACAGCGCCAGCCCATTTCCGAGCAGAACACCTTGCAGGCGGCTGTCTCGACCATAACGTCTTCGCCATGCCGGTCGAGCAGGCCAGTGGTCATATAGAGGACAGCGTCCATGGCGTAGGTCAGGGCGGCCATGCGTGCCACCGCCGCTTGCACCATCTCGAACTCGGCGACCGGGCGCTGGAATTGGTAACGGGTCTGGTCCCATTTGGTGGCCTGCTCAGCAGCACGGCGCGCGCCTCCAAGCATTCCGGCCGCCAGGGTGCAGCGGCCGAAATCCAGGCAGGTCAGCGCCACCTTGAGCCCCTTGCCTTCTTCGCAAAGCAGGTTCTTCCTTGGGACTTTCACATCGGTGAAGCGAAGACGCCCCTGCCAAGTGCCCCGGATGCCGCACTTGGAGCGGTTCTTCTCGAATACCTCTACCCCGGGCATCTCCGGCGTGCAGACCAACGCCGTCACTTTGTCCACCTTCTCACCGGTCTTGGCATCCACGACGGTTTGCTTCGCCATCACGGTGAAGAGTTGTGAGAGCGCCGCGGAAGTGGACCACTTCTTCTCACCGTTCAACAGGAAATACGCGCCATCGGCCAAAGGAGTGCAAACCGTTTGCTGGCCGCCGGCATCGCAGCCCACGTCCGGTTCGGAAAGACAGAAAGCGCTTAGCCAGTGAGAAGCCAGGTGCGGCAGCCAGCGGCGTTTTTGCTCCTCGCTGCCAAACAGCGCGATCGCTTTGCAGCCGATGGATAGATGTGCTGAGGCCAGCACTGCCGTCGAGCCGCACGTACGGCCGATACGCTCCAGGACCCGATTATAACTGGTAATGCCAAAGCCGCCGCCACCGTATTCCCGCGGGATGGTCATCCCCAGCACGCCCATTTCGAAAAGCCGATCAATCACCCACTTTGGGATCTCCTGCTCTTGATCAATCCGCACGGCGGGATGCTCGGTTTCGAGGTAGCGATCCAATTTCTCGAGCAGGGCGTCGCAGCGGGCCGTCTCTTCGGCATCTGCCTGCGGATACGGAATGAGCAGGTCTTCACGGATGTTGCCCCAGAAGAAATTCTTGATGATACCCATGGCATGCGGTTCCACGCCGAACATCTCCACGACACCTTGCAGCATCTGTTTGTCTTTTTCCGTGAGGCCCTTGACTGCTTTTAGATCGATCATAAGGACTCGTCCTTTCTCGAGTGGTTATTCATATTTTCAGTTTCATTCAACATCAGCAGGCTTTACGCACAGTCTGTGCCACCTGGCAGGCAAATGCATAAGTAGCTAAATGCAAGCGTCTTGCACGCCGACCGGCCAGTTTCTGCAAGGCTTCGAAAAATCGAACAGGCCGAAAAACCGGAGTTTGCCGTTTGCCCCCTGGTGAACGGGCTATTAAGAACCGGCTGAGGAACGCGAGTTTGCATAATCAGTTCTCAATAAATCAGGTTGAACTAAGGGACATACTTGGAACACGATCGGGAACGCACAGGCTGACTTCGGTTTGAGCCAGCACATCTTTTACGGACACTCCCGGCGCGGTCTCGACCAATATCGCGCGGCCATTGAAAAAGGCTATGACCGCGAGTTCGGTCACCAACAAATCCACCGGCCGAGCAGACGTAAGAGGCAAGGAACATTGGCGGACGATCTTGGGCTTGCCTTTCGCCGTGTGTTGCATGGCAACCACCACGCGCTTTGCCCCGGTAACGAGATCCATCGCACCGCCCATGCCGGGCACCATTTTGCCGGGGATCGTCCAGTTAGCGAGTAGCCCGTGTTCATCGACCTCTAAGCCGCCCAGAACGGCCATCTCGACATGGCCGCCACGAATGAGGCCGAATGACATAGCGCTGTCAAAAACGCATGCGCCTGGCAGAGCGGTGACGGGTTTGCCTGCGGCGTCCGTGAGAATGGTCAGCGCCATTCCAGCCTCGGGGACCGGTCCGGTGCCGATGAGGCCGTTTTCGGAGTGGAACAAGACGTTTACACCTTCCGGAACATAGTTGGCCACGAGAGTGGGAATGCCGATTCCCAGATTGACCAGCATGCCCGAGCGAAGTTCCTGGGCGATACGCCGGGCGATAACATTTTGAGCATCCATAAAATCAAAAATCATGCGCACGCGACGACGTAGTCCACAACCGGCGCCGGCGTCGCGACGTGGTCCGGCGCGATCACTCCCACCGGCACAATATGGTCGGCGGTGACAATGACAGTGTCCGCAGCCATGGCGATGACTGGGTTAAAGTTACGCGCGGTAAGAGCATAAGTGAGATTGCCGATGTAATCGGCGACGAACGCATGAACGATGGCGAAGTCGGCGCGCAAGGCGGTTTCCAGCAGATATTCCTTCCCGTTGACCTCGATCTTGCGCTTGTCCTTTTCAACGACGGTGCCAAGGCCGGTTGGTGTTAAAATGCCGCCGAGGCCGAACCCACCGCTGCGAATCCGCTCAATGAGAGTGCCCTGCGGCACTAACTCCACGTCGATTTTCGCGGCGAGCATCTGTTGCTGGGTTTCGGGATTCAGGCCGATGTGGCTGACGATGGCCTTGCGCAGAAGCCCGGCGGTAACGAGCTTGCCTATGCCCACGCCGGGCCGGGCGGTGTCGTTGGCAATGACGGTCAGATTCCGTTTGCCCTGGCGGACGAGTTCATCCATGAGCCGCTCGGACGTGCCTATCCCCATGAACCCTCCGACCATAAGTGTTGCGCCCTCGGAAATGAGGGCCACGGCCTCCTGAAGTGAAACTGTTTTCATAAGAATGGTCTCCTCATCTATTGGGCCGTCCATCCACCATCGACCGGCAGCGCCGCGCCGCGGATTTGGGCGGCGGCCTCAGAGCAAAGGAAGACTGCCAATGCGCCCAGTTGTTCGGGCGTGACAAATCCCTTGGAAGGCTGCTTCTCGGCCAGCAGCCGCATGCACGCGGCGTCAGGGGCGAGACCTTCGCGTGCTGTCAGATCGTCAATTTGTTTCTGGACCAGCGGCGTCAAGACCCAGCCGGGGCAAATGGCGTTGCAGGTGACGCCGGTAGTCGCAGTTTCAAGTGCGACCACTTTGGTCAAGCCCACAACGCCATGCTTGGCGGCCACGTAAGCAACTTTGTGCGCAGACGCCACCAATCCGTGCGCCGAAGCGATGTTGATGATGCGCCCCCAATTGCGCCGCAGCATCTGCGGCAGCGCGGCGCGAATGGCGTGGAAAACCGCCGACAAATCAATGGCGATCACAGCATCCCAGCGCTCTGGTGGAAATGCATGGACAGGAGCTGTGTGTTGAATTCCTGCGTTGTTGACCAGAATATCTACCGCTCCGAGTTCTGCGGTTGCCTGCTCGACCATCGCGGACACTGCGGCGGGCTGCGAGAGGTCTGCGTTGCTGTAGCTGACACGCACGCCATGCCTGGAAATAAGCCTCTTGCGTAACCGATCAATTTCCGCCGCATCTCCAAAACCGTTGAGCAGCATGTCGGCGCCTTCCGCGGCCAGTGCTTGCGCCAGCCCCAAACCGATTCCGCTCGTCGAGCCTGTGACGATAGCAACTTTGCCCTTTAAGCTGTCGTGCATAATACGTCCTTTTCGTTCGTCTGTTTCGCACCAAGCATGCGCATGGTGTGGCGCGCAATCATCAGGTCTTCACGGATGTTGCCCCAGAAGAAATTCTTGATGATACCCATGGAGTGCGGTTCCACGCCGAACATCTCCACGACCCCCTCGGCATCTGTTTGTCTTTTTCCGTGAGGCCCTTGACTGCTTTTAGATTGATCATAAGGACTCGTCCTTTCTCTAGTGGTTATTCATATTTTCAGTCTCGTTCAACATCAGCAGGCTTTACGCACAGTCTGTGCCACCTGGCAGGCAAATGCATAAGTAGCTAAATGCAAGCGTTTTACACACGGACCGGCTACCTTATGCCAGGCTTGAGAAATCGAACGGCCCGAAAAACCGAACTTTGGCGTTAGTGGTGGGTGAATTTGACTTCTGCACGCCAGTTTTTGGCAACAGGTCTGCTTGGGTTTCCAAGGCCCGTTCGGTTCGCGGGCCGCAATCCTTGCATTGGCAACGACCGTCAATGCCGCGTCTGGTTGGATCCGTGGCATGGTAGTGTCAAAACTTGGTAATCGGCCCGCCAAAATGCTCACCATTTCTTGGCAATTATTTGGCTTACATTGCGCTATTTCCTGCTCCGCATCACGCCAGTCGTTCAAAGTCATCTGACCGACTCCGCCGCGCGCGGCACAGGCCATATCGATCAGCACGCGAATTCGCTGGACTAGCCGTTGTCCAGCAGTCTGCGTTTTCGCGTTATTGTTTCGTTGTTTCATTTTTTTATTTGTCGGTTTGGTTTGTTGTCTTTCGCTTGGAAGACGTCAGGAATTCATCCGCCGTGGCATTTGGTCCAAATGACGTAACCGGCGAAGAAAAGCGCCGTGAAACTGATGGCCACAAGACTCCAGATCGCGAGCAAGTCCCAATTCAGACGACGGGATGGGTTTGGCTGCGGGGCGCTCTCGCTTTCGCGATTTCGCCCCGAATCCCCTGTCACCCGATGGGGCTTGGAGGAGAGACAAGTTCCAGTCTGATGGCCGATGGTTCGATAGCAAGCAGCAACGCCGCTCACCCAGGTCTGCTCCGCATGAGCGGGAGTTAACGGGCTAAGGCCCGCGCGATCCGTGCTCTGGACCCCTTCTTGTGGTTCACCGAGGCGGTTGCGACAGATTTCGAGCAGAGCACTCGTAACCGTAAGGATCACTGGCCCGAGGACGAGTCCACTCCAGCCAAAGAGGAGGAGGCCGCCCAGGAGGGCGACGAAGATACTTACTGTCGGGACCCTCAGCCGGTCATGCACCAGGACCGGATAGAGGAAATTCTCGATCGCGCGGACCAGCAGACTGCCCAGGGCAGCGACGCCGAGAGCTTCACCCCACCTGCCCTCCAGTCCGAGATAAACCGCTGCCGGGAGCCAAAGGACAAAGGTATCGACCACCGGCACAAATGCGAATACCGCCGCCACGAGGGCCCAGAACCACGGCGAAGGAACCCCCAGCCACCAAAACATCAGCCCACCAAGCACACCCTGGAGCGCGGAGAGCGCGAGCATGCCGTAGAGGGTCGCATGAATCGTGTCATTGACCCGGCAAAAGAGACTATTGGCCTCGCTTTCGCCCAAGGGCAAGAACGAACGGATGGCCTTGAGCACGCGAAATCGATCACGTAGAAAGTAGAATAAGAAATACAACGTCAGGCAGACCTGAACGGCCGCGATGGCTGATTCCTTTGCCAACCTGGAGAGGATGGTCTTCAACCAGGTCGTGGCCATCGAGGCGTTTTCCGGCGAACTAACCTGCCGTTCGATCAGGGCTAGAAAGTGAGCTAATTGCGGATGTTGGCCGCCAAGCGTGTGCCATTTACCGGCTGCGATTTGTTTTTGGATGTTTTCTGGGACCGAAGTGGCTTGTTCCGCGAGCTTTTGGGCAAACCACGTCGCAGGGACCACGACGAGCAATCCAATGATGACCAGAGAAAACGCCGCCGCCAGGTTCGGCCTTCTCACCCTTGCCTCGATCCATCGATGCAGCGGCGTAAAGACCGACGCCAGCGCACCAGCCCAGATCAGGGATGGAATGCAAGGCTGGGCTAAGCGGTAGCATAAATAGATGCCCACCGCCGCCAGCAGAGCTAACGCAATCGCCCGAATTCGAGCGCGGGACCACCCTCCATTCTCGTTCATGGAGGTTTCGTTTGAACTGAGCTGTTTCACATTGAAACGGGACCCCGCGTGACCATCGGAAGTCTCATTCTTACGATCAATGCAGGTCGTCATGGAAGATCCTATACATCTTCCGTGCCAGGTTTGTAGAATTCGCCGTTCCCCTTGCGGTTGTGACAGTTATGCAGCTTCCCTCCTTCGAAATGTCCCACAGAGCTGACGCGAGTTTTCGTGTATTCAAAAAATCGCGGAGTCAGGATGGCCCACGTTCGGGCCTCTTCAGGCCCCATTTGGTCATCCTCGAAAGCAAAGTCGTGGGCTTTACGCCCAGAAGCTCCGCTGCGCTATCGGGTCCGCTGATCTTCCAATGGCTGCTTCCAACGCCGCCACGAGGTTGTCACGTTCGAAGCGTTCAACCTCGGCTTCAGTGAGGAATTTGGGCTGCGCCGGGCTGCCAACCGGCGAATCGCTCCGAGGATTCGGTCGAACCACTGGCGCCGCTTGGCCGGTCATAGGCAGATCAAACTCCAAAGCCCCGCCGCGGGCCAGAATCACGGCGCGCTCAATCTACGTTGCGCAATTCCCGCACATTGCCCGGCCAATCGTAACTCTGGAGTTGCGTGACCGCAGCCCTCGTCAGCCGGGGCTTGGCGCACTTCAATTCCTTGGCCGAGAGCTCGACAAAATGTTTCGCCAACAGTGGGATGTCATCCATTCGCTCCCTGAGCGGCGGAACTTGAATCGGAAACACGTTCAGCCGGTAATAGAGATCCTCGCGGAAACGGCCTGCGGCGGCTGCTTTCTTCAAATCCCGGTTGGTCGCGGCCACAATGCGCACATCGGCGCGGCGTGTCCGGTCGTCACCGACCCGTTCATACCGTTTCTCCTGCAGAACGCGCAGCAGCTTATTTTGAATATCCAGCGGAATTTCCCCCACCTCATCCAGGAAGATGGTTCCGCCTTCAGCCGTTTCAAAGCGTCCCGCCCGATCCTTCACGGCTCCTGTAAAAGAGCCTCGCACATGGCCAAAAAACTCGCTTTCGAATAGCTCCCTGGGAATGGAGGCGCAATTAACTCGAACCAAGGGAGCGTCTTTGCGAGCACTACGGCGGTGGATTTCGTGGGCTACCAATTCCTTGCCCGTTCCGGTCTCGCCGAGAATAAGCACCGAAGCTTCCGTGGGAGCCACCATGTCAATTTGGCTGACCAGGTGTCGCAGACCAGAACTCTGGCCGACCAAATCGCCGAAGGCCTTGGCTTCCACCACCTCTTCCTGCAAATAGGTATTGTGCAATTGGAGTTGAGACTTGAGCACCTCGATTTCCTCGAATGCCCGGCGAGCCTTTTCTTCGCTCTCCCGCAGGGCTTGATTGGAGGCCTGGAGTTCGGCGGTGCGTTCCTGCACTCGGAGTTCCAGCGTGTTCTGGGCGCTGCGCAGAGCTTCTTCCGCCTGGCGCAGCCGCAAATGCGTTCTGACCCGCGCCAGAACCTCCTCGGCCTCGAAGGGCTTGGTGATATAATCAAGGCCGCCGGCTTCAAAACCCGTGACTTTTTGGCGCGTATCGCCAAAGGCGCTGATAAAAATAACGGGGATGCGGCTGCTTTTTTCGTCTGCCTTCAAACGATGGCACACCTCATAGCCATCCATGCCAGGCATACTTACGTCGAGCAGGATCAAGTCTGGAGTCTTGGCGGCTACGGATTCCAGCGCCAGGGCGCCGTCCTGTGCCGGTCGGATGCGATAGCCGTGGCCAGTCAGCAGTTCGGTCAGCAGACGCAGGCTGGCGGGGGTGTCATCCACCACCAGAATTTCCTTCGGCGTTGAAGGCGGTTGGTTCTCTTCGCTCATATCATCTGCCCGGTTTCAGGATGCTCTTTTTTCAACAATTTTAACAAGCGTTTGTAGTCGAGCCGAGTCGCCAGCGTCTCCAATGCCCGGCCGAGCGAAGCATCCCGCTCGGTGACCTGCTCGATCAGGGCACGCGTGCGAGCGGTGTCCAATTCGATGACGGCCTGACGCAAATCCTGCAGCAGTTGCGCAGGCAGCGCGTCCAACTGCTCCGGACGCAGGGTAAGCTCCGGCGCCTCCGGCGTGCTCTCCTGACTCGGCGCCTTTTCATAGATAAATTTCAGGCCAAGGTGCCGGGCCAAGGCTTCGAAGAGTTCCTGTTCCCGAATCGGTTTGCACACGAGGTCGTCGCAACCGGCTGCCATAATTGGTTCTCTCTCTTCCTCCAAGGCGTGAGCGGTGAGCGCGACGATTTTGGTATTGGCGCCAGCCTTGGTCGCCCGAATCCGCCGGGCGGCTTCCAACCCGTCCATCACCGGCATGCGGATATCCATCCAAATCAGGTCTGGATGCCATTGCTCGAACAGTGCCACTGCCTCCTGCCCGTTGGCGGCTTCACGGAACTCAAACCCAAGCGGCTCCAAGAGCCTTCGCAGCAGCAGACGGTTCTCCGGCTGGTCTTCGACAATCAGGAGCCGGTGACGGGGCTGCCCTTCGGCCAAACCCAAAATGCGCGGGTATTTCAGCTCATCGCGCTCCGCCGCCGACGGAAGGATGCGCACTGGAATCTCGAAATAAAACACTGAGCCTTTGCCCGGATTGCTGGTCACGCCAATCTGGCCTCCCATGAGATCAACGTATTGCTGACAGATGGCCAACCCCAATCCAGTCCCGGCTTGCGCGGGAGCCTGGCCACCCAATTGCACAAAAGGAAAGAAGATGCGCTCACAATCCTCTTGGGCTATGCCAGGCCCGGAGTCCTCAACCTCGAATCGCACTTTGGCTTCTTCGGCCCCGTGGATGCTGGCGAGCCTGGCGCGGAGCTTGACCCCGCCTGAATCCGTGTACTTGATCGCGTTGCCAAGCAGGTTCAGCAAGACTTGGCGCAGTTTGCCTGCGTCCACAGCAACAAACCTGGGCAGACCCGGGTCACGCTCCAAGGCGAAACGGAGGCCCTTTTCCACGGCCCCCACCCCCAACAGCGACTGCATCTCGTGCAGTAACCGGTGCAGGTCCACTTCGGACTCCTCCAGGACCACTCTACCGGACTCGATCTTGGCCATGTCCAGGACATTGTTGATTAAGTTCAGCAGGTGCTCGCCGCTGCGGACAATGATATCCAGCGTCTCCTGCTGGCGCGGGGTCACGCCCGGATCGCTCTTGAGCAGCCGGGAAAAACCGAGCACGGCGTTGAGGGGAGTGCGCAACTCATGGCTCATGTTAGCCAGGAACGTACTCTTCGCGCGATTGGCGGCTTCGGCCCGGGCCGTGGCTTCGGCCAACTCTTCAGTACGCTGCTTCACCAGATCTTCGAGGTGCTCCCGGTGTTTGCGCAGCTCGGCCTCAGCCAGCTTGCGTTCCGTCACATCCATCGCGGTACCGATATATTGAGTAAGCTGTCCGTTTTCATCGAGAACCGGATGGCCGATCGCATGAATGTGCCTGACGGTTCCATCGGGCAGCACGATCCGGTGATCATGCTCGTACTCCATTTTCTCATCAGCTGCCTTCAGCAGCAGTTTGCGCGTGTGGTCGAGATCCTCAGGGTGGATTCGTTGCCAGAATGCTTCAGTGGTTGGCACACCGTCCTGCGGGTTTAAGCCGTAAATTCGGAACATTTCCTCGGACCAGTAAAGCGCATCGAGAGTGGCAGGGCTCCAAGCCCAACTGCCCGTGTGGCTCAGCCGCTGCCCTTCCGCCAGATAAGCCTCGCTTCTCCGCAGTGCCTCCCCAGCCCGCTTGCGCTCGGTAATGTCCGTCAGCATGGCGAAGGAGCCGATGAAACGATGCTCGGCATCAAACATCGACGTAGCCGAAACATACATCCATACGGTGCTGCCATCCTGGCGGCGGTATCTCTGCTCATAGCGCTCGGTTAGCCCTTGGCGACGGGCTGCTATTCTCACTGCCATCTCGGGTCGGTCGTCATCAAACAGAAACTCATGGAGCTTCCTGCACACCATCTCCTTTGGTTCATACCCGAGCATTTCCGCCATGCGCCGGTTCACCAGCGTGGTCACGTATTGCTCATCGAGTTCCCAAATGCCCTCGGACGCTGTATCCACGAGCCGGCGATACCGTTGTTCGCTGTCCCTAAGTTCCTGCTCCGTTTTTTTGTGCTCAGCGAGTTCCCGCTCGAGCGTTTGGTTGACTTGATCGAGGCGTTTGCCTGCCACGCGGATTTCCTCAAAGGCGCGCGCGTTGACGATGGCCGCTCCTATGTGATTAGCGATAATCAGCCCCACGGCCGCAGTTCATCCTGAAACGCCTCGCGTGTGGCTGATACGATCGCACCCAACGCCTCCCCTTTGTAGCTGATCGGATTAATCGCATAACCACGGATGCCCTCTTCGCGCATCCAGTCCGGATCGAGCGGAGATACAGGCCGTTTGTTCAAATCTGGAACTGCTCGCTGCTGGCCGCTTACAACCACGCTCCCTATCGGCGGAATACCCAGCGGCTCGCGAGCAGTCTGAGGGTCAAACCGGCCGAATCCCTTCCCCGGCTCCAACATGGTTTTCGCTTTCGCTGCCACCAGGTGCAGGCAGCGGGACTGGTCGGGACAATCAGACCGCCGTGGGCAGGTGGCGCAAAGGTCGCCCTTTTCGATCAACCAAACCTGAGCGCACGCTATGTGGGGCCCTTCCATCGTGCGTTCGACAATCTTCTGCAAGAGCTTCTCCAGCGAGTGCTCCTGAGCAATCTCCAAGAGCAATTGCATCGCCTGATTCGGATCAAATCGTGTGTCGCTGCGTGTGTCGCTGGTCGGTTCCATAAGCTTATTTTTGTGGTTCGGGAGGCGGCGCTTGTGGAATCAAGCCGTCGGCCTCCTGGAGCAGGAGGCGAGCGAATACCCAATCACGCCAGCACCATGAGTCAAGACCGCGGTTGAGACCCCTTTGGACAAGGCGCTTAACCTTGTCAAGCTCTGAGCGCGCCGTCGTATCGTCTCCAAGCTTGTGGAGAGACATGGCCAGGATGGCTTCACTCTGGACCGTGGGGATGGCGACATACTTGGAGGCGTCCAGGCTGCGCCGGCACCGGTCCACTGCCTTGGCGTAATTACCGCGCCTGTATTCAAAAAGCCCAAGGCACGTGAGTTGCCAACTCGCCCTTCCAGGGTCAGTGATCGAGGCGGTGGAGGCTGCAGCACGACCTAAAAGCTGAACTAATGGCTCCAAGCCGACCATGGTAGAATCGCCGGCAGGCGAGAGCAAACCTATTTTCACAGCGTATTGAGCGGTCGCTTCGTTCGTGGTGTCTTTGAATCGGTTAAGGGCGGCATCCCGCAGGCGCACGAAGCCAGTTTCGTCGCCCAGCTTGAGCAAAACCAGGGCTTCGTGGTAAAAATCCCCGGAAGAACGCACGTCGTCCGGCTGGAACTGCAACACATCCTCAAAGCGGTTGCGCGCTTTTTTCCACTCGCCGCGCATGGCGTGCCACTCACCCAGCGCGCGAAAAAGAGGATAGTAAGACTCGTTGGTATACCTGGAACCATTGTTCGACGTGGACCCGGAACCCAGAGTTTGATCACTCTCCGCGAGCAACTCATTGCACTCGCGCATAAGAAGATCCGCAATCATCCACTCGTGCCAAGGACCTTCAAGGTCTTCGGGCGCCCCCGGGAACAATGCGGACGGGGAGCCTTGGAACTTAAGGCCTTGCTGCGACCTTGCCTGGATCAACTCGTACGCCACAGTCCAATCCACCACCGCAGTCTGGTAATTAGTCGACCGCCAGTTTGACAGAGCTTTGATCAAGGAAACAGTCGCGACTGCTGCGGCGTTGGCGTTATACAGTGGGTCACTCTCGCAGTGATAGCCCCAATAGAGGGCTTTAGAAAAATGCCCCTCCCGATACTCCAGCAGGGCCAGCACCTCCGACCATTGTGCCGCATGAGGCGGGTTTGGGCGCATCTCTTTGTCGTTGGGAAATTTCTTTTCGACCGCTTCCTCCCCAACGGTGAATAGCTGCAGCATATTCGGATCGGGTGGCAGGAGCAGGGCGGCCTTGAAGGCGCAGTAATCTGAGGCAAGATTGGTCAAGCCGAGTTTGGCTACTTCGGATCGTCGGAATTCCTCGTAGCCCGGCCGGTTTCCCAACTCGATGAAGGCGACAGCCAATTTCAATTGATCCTCGGAGACCAAGTCTGGAGGATCAAGTCGGTTCACCTTGACGACCGATTCGAACCGGGCGACGACTTCGGGCCACCGGCAATTGGCGGCGTGCCAGTCACCCAGGGCGCGCAATTCGGAGGAAATCTCGACCGAAGGTTTGTTTAGCGGAAGACCTGCAACGAGCTTGTCGGCCTCGTCAAAACGGCCTTGGGTCACCAAGGACGCGGCATGAGAGGCCTGTTCTCGCAATTCAGCTTCTCGCCTCAGCCGTGCCTCGGAACTGCGGGCCTCCCGCTCTTTAATGAACATCATTGTCGAAATGAGAGTGCCCAGGAGCAAAGCCGCGACGGCCGCTGCTCCGAACAGGAAGACAATTCGGTTCCTGCGCACGAGCTTCTGCAGCCGATACAACTGGCTGGGTGGACGCGCTAGAACGGCCTCCTCATGCAAGTAGTGCTGTATGTCCATGGCCAGGCCGTTGGCCGTCTCGTAGCGCCGAGTGCGGTCCTTCTCCAGGCACTTGAGCACAATCCAGTCCAAATCACCGTGGAGTTGAGACAAGAGCCGGGGAGGCTCTATGCGCCGCATCCTGGCCGTCTTGGTCAATTCCTCGTTGTTCAGCGTTTGAAGTTTGGCCGAGGGACTCAACGGTTCCTGCTCACGCACCGTGCGTCTCAGTTCTTCCACCCCTAATTTCAACAAATCCGTCGTGTCAAAGGGGGTGTGGCCCGTCAGCAGTTCGTAAAGCAATACCCCCAGGGAGTAAATGTCGCTGCGGGTGTCCAGGTTCAACCCGCTCAACTCCATCTGTTCGGGGCTCATGTAGGCGGGGGTGCCCATCAATTGCGCATACGAGGTGAAGAGCGTCTTGTCCGTCAGGCGTTGTTCGGTGGCCTTGGCAATTCCGAAATCAATCACCTTGGGAACCGGAACTCCGTCATGCATGGTGACCATGATGTTCGACGGCTTGAGGTCGCGATGGATAATTCCCTTTTGGTGGGCATGCTGGACCGCGTTGCAGACCTGGATGAACAACTGCAGCCGTTCCTGCATGCTCACGCGGTTCTGGTCGCAGTAATCTGTGATTTTGACGCCATAGACCAGTTCCATCACGAAGTAAGGCCGGCCAGTTTCGGTCGCACCAGCATCCAGAACCCGCGCAATATTGGGATGATCCATTAGGGCGAGTGCCTGGCGCTCGGCCTCGAACCGAGCGATCACATTCTTGGTATCCATCCCCAGCTTGATGATCTTCAGAGCCACCCGGCGGCGAATCGGCTGTTCCTGCTCCGCCATATAAACCACCCCGTAACCCCCTTCCCCAAGCTTCTGGAGTAACTTGTACGGGCCGATGCACTTGGTCTCGGGGATTTCAGGCTCCAGCGCCGATTCCGCCGCCGAAAGGACCTGGGCAGCATCGGCGGCCGCCGGCTCCAAGGCGGGAGCACAGTCTTTGAAGAAATCGCCGGCGCTTTGCGAAAGGGCCAATAACTTCTCAACCTGTTCGCGCAACGCTTGGTCGGCGCCGCACGCCTGGTCCAGGAACTGACTGCGTTGCTCCGGGTCGGCTATTTCCAGCGCCTCAACAAACACCGCCTTTTCGCGCGGGACTCGAGTGCTCATTTGTCCATTTACCTCTAATGCGACAAACGCAGACCACTTTCGCCAAAATGATCGCAGAATTTTCGGCGTTCACATGTGCTCGCTGATATAGCGAAACAGCCAGGCCCTGGCATACGCCCACTGCCGGTCCAGCGTGCGATTCGCAAGTCCCAGAGTCTCAGCGATTTCCGCATTGCTCAAGCCCCCGAAGAATTTCAGCACGACAATGCGCTCCAGTTCGGGATCTTCTACCTTGAGGCGCCCTAGCGCCTCGTCAACCAGCAAAACCTTGTCGTCGGGCGTCGTCTGTGCCAGTTCAAGATCCTCGATGTTCAACCGCGCCTGACCGCCGCCATGCTTGAGCCGGGATTTGTGGCGTGCCCGCTCGATCAAGATGCGGCGCATCGCCTCCGCGGCGGCGCCGAAAAAATGCGCGCGGTTTTGCCAGGTTCGGTCTCCGTCGTTCACCAGCCGCAACCAGGCCTCATGCACCAACGCCGTCGGCTGAAGCGTTTGGCCGGCCATTTCGTGCGCCATGCGCGCTGCCGCCAACCGCCTCAATTCGGCATATACCAGCGGCAGCAACTTCTCGGCCGCGCCTTCTTCGCTGCGACCAATCGCATGCAGGACCTGCGTGATTTCAGCAGTTTCAGGCATAATGCCCACACTATACAGCGACATAAGCCGAAATCCAAGCCAAAGCGGGAGGTGAATGGTCGTTCGAATGGCCACAGTCCGGCCCAAAAGTTCTCACGACGGGCAACCCCGTCTGCGTGCCATAGCGGACCACGAGGGGTCAGATTGGCGCCGTCCGGGCCATGAAGCAGCACTTCGTCCGGGCACGCCGCGGTTCCGTTCGGGTTATCGTGCTTTCGGCGATGCACGGTGCAGTCAGCGAGGCAGCAACTCCGTGCATCGCGCTTGCACCCACGGCAAGTCTGGGCAATCGAGTGGAACCGGCGAGAAGCCCTTTTCTGAATTCCACACATTCTTAAGAACGTTTGCGTCCTGCCATTTCCTGCGTTCAGCGTGACCATCGGCAAAGGACAGATTGCCCCCATTGTTATGGTAATGCGCGGGCGAGTCAATCCATAGGGTGGGATCGGCAGGATCCTGTGCCCAGTAACCGTCATTGATCGACGCGGGATTCTCGTCAATGAACACCAAGGCCATTGTGGGCGGCAGCTTGCTGCCAAACTGAGACATCTTCGTATAGTTGATACAAAGAGCATTCCATGCGTATATCCCATTCATCCAGCAATTCATCGAATAGCTGCGATTGCGCACGGGGGATGAATCCTGAGGACATTTGTAAACGGCCGTGCTCCCAAGATAAGGATAAATAAGTCCGTGCGTAATCAGGAGGTCATTAGTCCATTGCGGGGCGGTGTCGGCCTCACCCAGAACCCAGCTGGCGTTAGACATGCCGGGTTGGGCGTTCGGATCCAGAGGGTCGAGCGTAAGCCGTCCGGAGTCGCTGGCAATGTTTTTGGGGATTTTGTCGCCGTTGTCCTGACTGTACAGAATCCATGCGCACTGTAGTTGTCTGACATTGCTTAGGCACTTGGTGCCTTGGGCTGCCGGTTTGGACCTGGAGAGTGCGGGCAGCAGTGCCGCGGCGAGAATCGCGATGACGGCAATCACCACCAATAGTTCGATCAAAGTAAAGCCTGCCCTGTCGGCACAACCTCGATCACAAGTCATAGTCCGAGCCATGAACATCCTGCGATAGTTTTTCGTTATTCCATCCACAACATCAATTGCAGCATCTAAGTTGTCAAACCGGGGTCGGCCGCGCAAGGGTCGGGGGAGTTACCCCGGGGCACCCCCAAAACAGCGTCCAAGCCGATTATTCCCGGGTTCGATAAAACATACTCGCACCGGTCCCAAGCGGGCGGTACTGCGACGGGCCACCCAGAGAGATGGCGGTGTTGGCCGAGGACTGTGCCACCACGTTGGTGATCCCACGGACGTCTGTTCCGGCGAGCAAAACCCCCGTGTAATCGAGCACAGGCCCGCCACTGGTTTGGGTAATGGATATGGTCGGCGTGAACGGCACGGTGCCTGCGATGACTGAGCCGGTCATCACCGTTGCAGAGGGTGAGAGTGGATCCGGCTCACCCGCAAATTTATAAGTGACGGCTTCGTTATAGCTACCGGTTATCTGCACGTTCTCGAGCTCCATATAATACATCTGCCCGGCTTGCAGTGTGATGAGCGCTTGTCCATTGGCGCCCACGTTTGGCCAGAAATTGGTCATTCCAGGCGGAATGCAATCAGAAACCTGCGAAGCGGCGGTTGCCCAACTGTTGGTTGCTCCGGGAGGTCCACCGGACAATCCGGTGCTGTCATAGTACGCCACAATGAACTGATCGGAGCGGTTTTGCAGGCAGGCTGTGGCCGGCGACCTTCCTGCAACCGAGTTGTCCCAGACGTAGCCGGGAGGACCAGCACCGGTGGCAGTGCCATCTCCCCGATGCGGGCTACCCGGTCCCGGATATTGGTCACATATGTTTGTCCATTGATTAGGCCCGTTCCAAAGTGCTTCACAGGCGATAACCCGCAGATTTGCGGGAGAGTCGTTGGTGCTCAGGGACAACCGGCCACCATCATCGCAGGATATGTAAAACACGTAGTTGGTCGAGACCGGCGGAATGAACCAGCCATAGAGCTTGCCTCCGAAACCGTCGCCGGTGTCGCCATCGGCGCCGACGATGGTGATGCCGTTGGAAGGACCATTCCAGGAGGCAAGCGCTACGGATTGCAGGATGGTTGGTGTGGGATTGGCCGGAACGAAGTTATTGAAATAGTCGTTTTGCGACTTAAGCGAAGGGTATAACCAGCCATCCCAGTTGGCGACACCTGTCCAGATGAGATCCGTCCACATCGCCACATTGGTGGTGCCCAGAGTTCCGCCCACAACGTTCGTTACGCCCGAGATGGTCAAGGAAAGCTTGGTTCCCAGGGGCAGGAGGCTGGTTTGAAGTTGCACTTCGGTCGTGTTGGAGTTGTTGACCAAACTAATATTGGAAATGACGATTCCGTTGTTGAATACATAATTGTTGGGGTCGTTCGCGCCGGTGAGATTAGGTTCGTTGAAAGTGAGCACGAAGGTGGTCTGGTCGTGGAGCATCTGCACGCTCGTCAGCCTTGGCGGCTCCAACTGTGTGACGGTTATGACAACCGAGTTGGTGGCCGACCCCCAGGTGCCGCTGGGATCGGTCGCCACGCACGAGTAAGTGCCGGCATCGGTCCCAGAGGGCATGTTCGTATCGCTGAGGGAAGCGCTGGCGATGCCGAGGAAACTCGATGTCGCGCCATTAATCGGAGCGCCATTTTGATACCATTGGTAAGCAAGCGTTCCGTATCCAGATGGCGGCGAGGCCCACGAGTAGGCATTAGCCTCCACCGCCAGATTCGTCATATTAATAGGATCTCCGGTAAAAACGTTGGTCCGGGACGACACTTGAATGTATCCGGGATCAAGTCCTACGACCTGAGTGAAATTGGTGCTGGCTCGGAAACCAAAAACATAAAACGGAAACTGCCCATTCTCGAATAGCAGCATACGGGTCATCGTGCCGCTAAAATTAAACGAATAGCTGCAGTCCCAAGTAATCGCGGCTGGATTGGTATCCAAGTCGGTGTTCCAAGGGTTTCCACCCACGCCCGTTCCAGTAATATTTCCCGTTCAGGGTCGCAGTGCCATTCCCGAAAGTCTTCAGGCGCCCCAGGAGCACGATGAAATCACCGCTGACATGGCCGACGGTTTGCAGAGCAAGGGCGTTGATGTGATAGGGTCCACCGGTGAAGTTGGTCTGTGAATAATATTCACCGTAAGGCGGAGCAGGTTCGGACGGATTTGCATTTGGATCGTTCAGCGGATTATAAAGAGTGGAGTTGAGATTGCCCGCCTGACCCAGCGTGCCTTGGGAAATATAAAGGGCTTTGGAGGCGTTGGTGGCTCCCCACGGGGCGTCCGCGTTGGTCGGGCCATAGTAAACATTGAGTCCCGTCACCCCGATTGCAACAAAATCGGCATTGGTCGTCTCGCCGTCGGCGAAACCCAGGCCGCCCCATCCCGAAGCTGGGAACGTAACGTATTGGGAATACAGCGACCCGATCGAGCCGTCCCACGGGCGGTTTGCAATCGTCATTGAAAACCAATACTCGCCCACGGCCTGAAAATTGATGTAGCACGCGGGATTAAGCTGCCGGGTCAGAAAATCTCCCGAACTCCAATAACTACCATAGTTTGCATTCGGGAAGAAATTGAAGCCATTGTTCTCCTGAACCATGCAACCATAGGAGCCGTCAAGGGTGCAGGGTAACCCCATGGTGAGGTCTCCGACGACCGGCTCATTAGCGAAACCAGGGCGAAACGCCATCAACTGGCAATTGCCCAGTTCCGCCGGGTTGGCCTCCCACGGCGTAGCCGCAAAGCCTAGCGAAGAGGAATTATCTGCAATTGGCGTGTTCGTGTTGGCTGGGGTTTGCTCGCTACTGATGTCGTCCCACAGCTCGCGCACAAACAACGTTTGGCATTGCACTGTTGAAATGCCAAAGCCGAGCACTCCTATTATTGCCGTGTATATGCGCACTGTTTGAAGATGTTACTGCATTTATACTACACCATTAAAGCCAAATGCAAGAAGTTTCTTAAGGCCCGGGGGATCAGGAATCAGGAGCAAGGCGCAAAAAATTTGGCGAACTTTTGCAGCTTTCCGGCGCATTACGGGATGAATGAGCGCATGTTTTCCACCTTTGGACCTAAACGGCGTGCGGGCCGGAGACCAACCGGGGTCATGGCAGGTGCCTGCGATCGAAGAATACGATCGGCTGGCAAGCGAAATCAACGACACGCTCGATCATGATTTCGCCGGAATTCTGCCGAGGCCCGAAGCCCAAATGGAACTCCAGAATACTGACTTGGAGGAGGGGATCAAGGCGAAGGCCTTTGGTGACTTGGTCGGCCAAAGCGCGGCCTTGCGGAAAATTGTGAGCCTGATTGACGTTGTCGCCCCTACGGAAGCTTCGGTACTCATTCTCGGCGAGACCGGAACGGGCAAGGAATTGGTGGCCCATGAAATCCACCGGCGCAGCGCTCGCAAAGACGGTCCGTCGGTTCGCGTCAATTGCGCCTCCATTCCACGGGAGCTGTTTGAAAGCGAGTTCTTTGGCCATATCAGAGGGTCATTCACCGGAGCCGTGAAAGATCGGGCTGGACGCTTTGAGACGGCTGAGGGTGGAACCATCTTCCTGGATGAGGTGGGGGAGATTCCATTGGATATTCAAAACAAGCTACTGCGCATTCTTCAAGAGAAGCGGTACGAACGAGTTGGTGACGACCGGACGCGCCGCGCAAATGTGCGCATTGTGGCCGCGACGAACCGGGATTTGAAGAAAGCGGTGGCCGCCGGCCGATTTCGCGAAGATCTCTTTTACCGGCTAAACGTGTTCCCGATCCAAGTCCCGCCGCTCAGGGACCGAATGGATGATGTCCCGTTATTGGCGAAACATTTTGTCGAGCTCTCGGCCAAGGAAATGAAGTGCATCAGGCCTCGGCTGACGAGGGCTGCGGTCACCCAACTTCAGAATTACGATTGGCCCGGAAATGTGCGGGAATTGCGCAACCTGGTCGAGCGCGCCGTGATTCTGGCCCGTGGTGGGGCTTTGGAGTTTGACCTCCCAATCAGCAACCAAGCAGTGCCTCCCGCGCTACCGAGTCCGAGTCCTAGAGGCGCTGGAAACCCAGCGCAACCCAAGTTCCTCACTGAAGTTGAGGTTCAATGCTTCGAACGGGACAACCTCGTGCTGGCGTTGGAAGCGGCCAACTGGAAGATCAGCGGACGCGAGAGCGCAGCGGAACTACTGGGCCTGAAACCTACGACTTTACTTTCAAGGATGACAAAGTGGGGCCTGAAGAAACCCGAATACGGCCTTCCTTGAATCAAACCAACCCGTTTCACGGTCCACCCTTTTGGAAACCCGTTGCGTCATTCCCCTGAGCAATCATCACCACCACCGAACGAGGTGCGGCGCGATACGTTCGCCCCGTAACCACGGGTGCGGCCGGCCAATCCTGGATATCGTCGGGAGATTCGAGTGACGTATCAATCCATCGGCGCCATGGATGGCCGGCGGCGTGCATTTCCGCCGGCAATTCGAATTCGAGCGGTTCCCAGTAAGCGTTGAAGATGATGTAGAAAGACAGCTTCTCTTCCGGCAATTCCGCACTGAACGCCAGGCTGTGCGATTGCTGGCTCCAGTCGGGTTGGTGAAGCTTGACGCCATGCCAGGCCTTGCTGGCGCCTCGCAGGAACTGGTTCAAACTCAGCCTTTGGCGCTCACTGTCTATTTTGCGCAAAGCGCGGCGCGCCGCCAGGAGTTCGACGAACCGATGGAAACCCGCGTGCTGCCGCACCAGGTTCCAGTCGAACCAACTGGTTTCATTATCCTGGCAGTAGGCGTTGTTGTTCCCGCGCTGGCTGCGCCGCGCTTCGTCGCCCATTAAGAGCATGGGCACGCCTAACGAAAGGAGGGTCACGGCCAGAAAGTTCTTAATCTGACGTTCACGCAGCTTTTCGATGGCGGGGTCGTCGGTGGGGCCTTCCGCTCCACAATTCCAACTTCGGTTGTCATTGGCACCGTCACGATTGTCCTCGCCGTTCAGCTCGTTGTGCTTCTGGTTATAGGACACCAGGTCATTCAGGGTGAACCCGTCGTGACAGGTGACGAAATTAACGCTTTGCTCGGCTTCCCGCTCTTTGTGCCCGTAGATATCGGGACTGCCGATCAACCGGTCGGCCAACCGCCGGACGGAGCCTTCTTCTCCCAGGAAGAAACTGCGCACATCATCGCGGAAGCGGCCGTTCCATTCCTTCCAACTGTCGCCGATGAAACTGCCGACCTGGTAAAGGCCAGCGGCATCCCAAGCCTCCGCGATTAGTTTGGTTCCCGCCAAAGCCGGGTCGGACTCGATGTCCCACAGCACGGGAGGGTTGGTTAAGACCTGGCCTGAAGGGTCGCGGGCGAGGATGGAGGCGAGATCGAAGCGAAATCCATCCACATGCATCGTTTCCACCCAGTAGCGGAGGCTGTCCACGATAAGCCGCCGAACGATGGGATGGTTGGCGTTGAGGGTGTTGCCCGTGCCGCTGAAATTCGCGTAACGGGACTGGTCGGCTTGGAGGAGATAATAAATGGAATTATCCAGTCCGCGCAGGCTTAGGGTAGGCCCCGTGTGGTCCCCCTCCGCAGTGTGGTTAAAAACCACGTCGAGAATGACTTCCAGGCCTTCACGGTGCAAGGCCTTGACCATGTCCCTAAACTCGTTCACCGGGCCGAGCCTGTCCAGCCGCGAGCTGTACGCCTGATGAGGCGCGAAGAATGAAACCGGCGCGTAGCCCCAATAGTTGACCTTGCCTGGCGGACAGTCCTGGGGATCGAACTGGAAAACCGGCAGCAACTCGACCGCCGTAACCCCGAGTTGTTTCAAATAGGGAATCTTTTCAATCAGGCCGGCATACGTTCCACGCAGGTGTTCCTTGAGGCCGGAACTCGGATGCCGGGTGAAGCCGCGGACGTGCATCTCGTAGATAATGGTCCTGGAAGATGGTCGTCTTAGAGGAGTGTCGCCTTCCCAATCGTAGGCGGAGGGATCGACTACCACGCTTTTCATGGCAGTGGCGCAGTTGTCTCCCGGATGGCGGGCGGCCTCGCGGGAATAGTTCCGTGGGACTACCACGCCGCGCCCATAGGGATCGAGCAGGACCTTGTCGGCATCGAAGCGCGCGCCGCTGTCAGGGTCGAACTGCCCACGCGCCCGGTAACCATAAAGCTGGCCCGGCTGTATCTCCGGGACGAAGGCGTGCCAGTAGTGATAGCTTCGGCTAATCGCTGGATCCAACGGGATCGCGTGGGATGGGCGCGGATCGTCCTCCTGTTCGAAGAGCAACAACTCTATCGCCGCGGCGTTGCGTGAGAACACACTGAAGTTAACGCCGCCATTGACGATGGTGGCGCCCAGCGGCGAACTTCGTCCAGGGGTCACGGTGTGGTGTATCGTCGTGTGAGCCATCTGGATTTGTTTGCGCGAAGGGCCAACGCCTCAGCTTGGCTATTCATTTAGACCCCAATGTCGATACCCTTCGAAGCCAGAGTGCTCCGGCACCCGGATAGGCAACTGGATTTCCCGCACCTGCTGTACGCTTGGCTTCGGATCGGTCTGCGCGGGCCTGTCCGGCTCTGGCTCAACCACTTCATGAGAAAGATCGTCGATGGATTCAAGCATTGTTTTTCCTTTCATAACTGGCGATTTGGCTGTTGTGCCGGAGTCATTCCTGACTGGTTTCCGGCGCTTGGCACGGACGTCTTGTCCGCGCAAATCTTCTGCGGATGTCTAAAGCCCGTTTCCCGAAGCAGTTCTTTGGCAATAGCCACGACCTGGTCCGGTTCGAAGCTGAACTTTTTTTGAAGTTCTTTCAGCGGCGCTGAAGCTCCGAAGATGTGCATGCCGATGACTCGGCCTCTCATGCCAACATAGCGCTCCGAGCCGAATGTCGAGGCCTGTTCCACCGCGACCCGAGCTTCGACTTCGGGCGGCAGGACACTGTTTTGGATCGAGGCGTGCCCGTTGGAGAGCACGAACCGGTCGCGGTTGGGCCAGATTGGGTCCATCGGATCGTACTGCAGCACACGGTTCCAGAGCGTGTAGATCAGCGGCGCGAGCGCCATAGGCGTGCCCGGATGGCCGGACTTGGACTGCTGCACGGCATCGGTGGAGAGCGTGCGGATTGTGTTGATCGCTAGTTGAACTGTGTTCTCGTCTGTCATGGGATTCGCCGTTTTATTATTTCGCTTTGTCACGCCAGATGGAAAAGAGAATCAAGGCGCCTCCTATGATGGCGCCGATGACAAAGCTGTTGTATAGATCGACTCCACCAAGGGTCGGCCCTTTTCCGAAAGCGACGATAATGGAAGTCCCAACGATCAACGCTGAGGTGATCGCCGACACCGCCAGCCGGTTGGAGGCTCGAGTTAGGTGCTTTTGGAGGTTATCAAGCTGGTTGAGGTCAATTCGAACTCTCAGGTTGCCGGTTTTAATCGTTTGAATTCCGCAGCGTATCTCTTTGGGCAGGTCAGCGAATAACTCCAGGTATTGTGTGAGAACTTTAAGCCCACGTTCCCCTAAGGCTCGCGGGGAGAACTGCTGAACGACCGCCTGCTGAAGGGTGGGATGCATAGCAACCATCATGTCAAATGCCGGATCAAGTTTCTTAAAGGCCCCCTCCATTGACACCATCACTTTGAGCAGCATGGCCTGATCCGGGGGCATAGACAGATGGTTGTTTCGGACCAAACCTAACAAGTCCCCGACCATGGCCGACAGATTTGTGCGTCCCATGGATCTTCCGGAATATCTGCTCAGAAATTCGTCAACGGCTTCCAACAGATCGCCCGGGTCTTCTCCGGCCCTCCCGGACCATTGTAAAAGGATCGTGCAGAGGCCCTCGGCATCATTTTGCATCAAGGCCAGCAGCAGTTTCATAATCTGTTGCCGCCTGACCTCAGAGAGGCGTCCAATCATGCCAAAGTCGATGAAGGCAATGCGTTCCCCCGGCAAAATGAAGAAATTCCCCGGGTGCGGATCCGCGTGGAACAATCCATCCACCATAATCATCTTGAGCACAGCATCCGCCGCTGTTTGGGCGAGGCGTTTGCGGTCCATGCCTGCTTCATCGATGGCTTGAATATTCACCCCGGGGATCCCGTCCACGAATTCCTGGACAATAATGCGTTCTCTTGTCCATTCCCAATAAACTTTGGGAATCACGATGCGATCATTATCTTCGAAGTTGGCCGCCACTTGTTCGGCATTTTGCCCTTCCGTCATGAAGTTGAGTTCGTTCTGTAAAGACTTCACAAATTGCTGGACGACCTTCTGGGGATGATAGGTGGCCAGCTCCGGGACCTCCTTTTCAGCTAACGACGCCAAATAGGTTAACAGGTGCATATCGGATTCAATGCTTGTCCGGATCCCCGGGCGTTGAATCTTGAGTATGACTTTGGTCCCGTCTTTCAAGGTGGCCCGGTGAACCTGGGCCAACGAAGCGGCAGCCAGTGGATTGGGATCGACCTCTTCGAAGATTTCTTCAAGGGGTGCTCCCAAATCTTCTTCGATCTGAGGACGAAGCTCTTTGAAGTCCAGATGTGGTGCCTGCGATTGGAGCTTTTCGAATTCACTGATCCACTCCGGTCCGAACAAGTCCGGGCGGGTGGCAAGAATTTGGCCGAGTTTGACAAAGGTCGGCCCGAGAACTTCAAAGAGCCGGCGTAAACGCTGCGGACGGTCAAGGTGGGCGATGTCTTCTGCATACTTCCACCCTAGAATCTTGCCGGTGCGTTCAGCCGCGGCCTCAAGACCCATGCGTTTGAAGAGATCGCCGAAGCCCGCGAGACTGAATGCTTTGATGATTACGCCCAGCCGATCTAGATCGGCAATTTTGGATCGGAGTTCCATCGTCTAGCCCTCCTGTGATTTTTGTTTCTCTTCAGACGGCATACCTTTGATTATTTCGCTTTCTCCAGAGCAGCCACCTTGGCGAGGCGCCGCAGATGTCTTTCAGCCTGGCTAAACTCCGCCGTTAAAAAGGTCTGAACCAGGTCCCAGGCCACGGCGGGACCGACCGTCCGGCCGCCCATGCACAGGATGTTCATGTGGTCGTCTTCAACCCCTTGCCGGGCCGAAAAATGGTCGTGAATCAGCGAGGCGCGGACGCCTGGGATCTTGTTGGCGCAAACGGAAGCCCCCACGCCACTCCCACAAATGGCGATGCCGCGCGCAACCTGGCCGGAGGCCACAGCCTTGGCCAGCGGAGTGACATAGTCAGGGTAATCATCGTCGGATTTGAGTTCGTGTGCGCCAAAGTCAACCACTTCGTGGCCCGCACCGCGAAGCTGGGCCACCAACTCTTCTTTTAAACCATAGCCGCCGTGATCGGTCGCAATTCCAATTTTCATTATACATCCTTCCGCTCGGCTGTGATTCGCCTCCTTGGTTCCTGCTTCACGGTGGAGACCTCGAGGATGCTCTGCACGGCGCCATCCAGACGGGCGTTGAACTCGGCATCGGATTGCTGCGCTGTCAATCCCTCGAGCAAAGCCCGCGAAAAGCTCGCGACGACGCCGTGATTCCGCCGCAGCCGCGCGTTGGCTTCGTCCCGCGAGTAACCTCCCGATAGCGCAAGCACCCTCACCACCTTTGGATGTCTGACGCAATCGGCGTACAAATCGTCTTGCTCCGGCAGCGTGAGCTTGAGGAAGACCAAATGTCCGGGTGGCAGCCTGTCGAGCTTTTCGAGTATGAAGATTTTGAGGAATGCCTCGGCTTTGGCTTTCTCGGGGCAATGGATATCCACTTCCGGTTCGACGATGGGCACCAGTCCCGCTGCAAAGATTTGGGCCGCCACCTCGAATTGCTGATCCACGATGTCCCTGATCCCAGCGAGGTTGACCTTGTTGATCACCGAACGCATCTTGGTGCCGAAAATGTCCTTTGCTTTGGCTTTTTTGAGCAGCGAAGCAAGCTGAGGCATAGGATTCATCAAACGCACCCCGTTTTTCTCCTCCACAAGGCCGTTGTCCACTTTCAGGAATGGGACGATTCGTTTCACGGTCCAGAGATAGTCCGCCGTGGGCCGCCGCTGAATGTCCCTATCCATCGTGTTCTCAAAGAGGATGGCACCAAGGATCCTGTCGCCGTTGAAGTTGGGGCTGGTGATGAGGCGGGTGCGCATCCGATGCACAATCGCAAACATCTCATCTTCGTCGGACCACGATCCCTCTTTGATGCCATAGGCAGCTAATGCTTTGGGCGTGCTGCCACCACTTTGGTCCAACGCGGCAACAAAGCCGCGTTGGTTTTTCATTTTCTCCAGTTGTTGTTCGTTCAAGCCAGGTGCATTCATAACGTTTTTTTCTTTGAAGGTTGCCGCGGATTCCTAAGCCGCCCATTTGAGGGCGTTGCTTTTTGAGGCAATCTCGTCGAGCAATTCGTCCCAGGACTTCACGAAGGCCTTGGCGCCTTCAATCTGAAGCTGAGTAGCCAAGGCGCCAAACTTGACGCCAGCCTCGCTGAACCGAGCCAACACCGTCTCCCAATCGCCTCTGTCGGCGGACATGATCGAGTTGAGTTCGCCATGATCGGCCAGGGCCAGTAACGTGGCTTCAGGCATGGTATTGACAGTGAACGGGGCCGCCAGCGCTTTGATATAGAGCACATCCAAGACTTGAGGGTCCTTGGTTCCGGTGCTGGCCCACAGCAAGCGTTGCGGCCGGGCGCCGGCGTTAAATGCGCTCTGCCAGCGAGGCGAGTCCAACAGCTCCCGGTAGGCTTTGTAAGTGCGGTTGGCCATTGCGATCCCAAGCTGGTTGTTTAATTCCGTAGGGACTTTGCCGGCCACCGCGCCATCCCAACGGCTGACAAATACCGATGCGACCGAACCGACGTCCGGCTTGAGTCCCGCCGAGATACGCCGCTCAATGCCGCGCATGAACGCGTCTGCCGCCGCGAGATATTGCTCGCGCGAGAACAGGAGCGTTACGTTGACGGGTACGCCTGCGAAGATCGCTTCTTCAATGGCTGGCAAGCTCTCTTTTGTGCCGGGGATCTTGATGAAGACGTTGGGCCGTGCTGCGCGGGCGCGCAATTCCTTTGCGGCGGCCAGTGTGCTGGCGGCGTCGTAGGCCAGCACAGGCGACACTTCCAGGGAAACCCATCCATCCATGCCGTTGGTCTGGTCGAATGTTGGGCGGAAAAGATCCGCCGCCCGGCTAATGTCCTCGAGCGCTAGTTCGAAAAATAGCGGTTCACCGGATTTCCCTTGGGCGAGCCGGTCCCGAATCGCCGCATCGTAGGCCTTGCTGTTCTTGATAGCATGGTCGAAAATCGTCGGGTTCGAGGTCAGACCGGTGACGGAAAGCTCATCAATGTAGCGTTTGAGCGTTCCGGTATTGAGCAAGTCGCGGGTGATGTTGTCGAGCCAGAGGCTCTGGCCGAGGTTGTGCAGTAGTTTAGTCGCTTTCATATTTGTTCGTTTTTCGATGCACGATTTCTTGGGTCTGGATCTCGGCGCTTACCGCGGCCATCCGGCCGACGGAAGTTGTGAGTTCACGAAGTCGTTCAAAAATTGAGGGCTTGGTCATTTCCTCCGTGGCGCGCCAACGCCAATTGCCAGCAGCGATGCCAGGCACGTTCATTCGGCCTTCCACGCCCAGATTCAACAAGTCCTGAAGCGGAGTGATTGCGAGGCCCGACTTCGAGGACCACACTGAACGGATAAAGTCCCAGGCGACTTCGCCGCCCCCGCCGCCGGCCTTCCCCGCATAACTCCTGGCGGCCTGGCGAACATGTTCCGGCAGAGATTCAAACCAGGCGCAAGTGGTGGTATTGTCGTGCGTCCCCGTGTAGGCGACGGTGTTCGGGGTGTAATTGTGGGGCAGATGCGGATTATCGGAACGGCCATCGAACCCGAACTGGAACACTCGGATTCCGGGCAGCTCGAATTTATCGCGAAGCGCGACCACATCGGGAGTGATGATGCCGAGGTCTTCGGCAATGAACGGCAGGTGGCCCAACTCTGCGCGGACAGCCTCGAAGAAAGCATCGCCGGGCCCCGGGACCCAATACCCACATTCAGCGGTTTCAGCCGTCGGGGGAACGTGCCAGGCGGCGCAGAACGCTCGGAAGTGGTCAAGCCGAACCAAGTCCACATGGGCCAGCAACGACTTCAGACGGTCAATGCACCAGCGATAGCCCGAACGGCGAAGGGCGTCCCAGTCATATACCGGGTTGCCCCAGAGCTGCCCTTTGGCGCTAAAATAATCCGGGGGCACGCCGGCCACGAATTGCGGCCGGAGATTGGCATCGAGCTGGAACCACTCGGGGTTGGCCCAAACATCGCTGGAGTCGAGCGACACAAAGAAAGGCAGATCCCCGATGAGGAACACGCCTCGTTTGTGGGCATACTCCTTCAAGCGGCTCCCCTGGCGGGACAGTAAGAATTGCGCAAAGCGGCTTTCGTTGATCTCGCCGGCCAGGTCGTCACGCGCGTGCATCATGGCGGACGGACTGCGCCTAAGCAAGTCCTCTGGCCAGTCCAGTAGATTAGCGCCTCCCAAGCGTGCCTTTAAGGCACGAAAGAGCGCGTAGTCGTCAAGCCAGTGAGCCTCTTCCGAACAGAATCGCTCAAAGTCGGCGTTTAGCTCAGGGCGGTCGGAGGAGTTGAAATTGCGCCAGGCCTGGTCGAGCAATCGGTGCTTGAAAACAGTTACCGCGTCGAACTCAACCGCGCGCTTTGGGAGGCCCCCGCCTATTGCACAATCCCTTGGGCTGAGCAATCTGTCCTCGATTAGAAGGTCCGGGCTGACCAGCAGTGCATTGCCCGCAAAAGAGGAGAGGCATGAGTAAGGCGAATTGCCATACCCAGTAGGCCCCAATGGCAGCGCCTGCCACCACCTCTGGCCGGCATCGTGGAGCCGGTCCACCCACGCAAAGGCGGCCGGCCCCACGTCCCCAATGCCGTAAGGCGAAGGCAGCGAGGTCACATGCATCAATACCCCGGAGGAGCGGTACCCGGGCCTGAACGGCGGAAGAGCGGCTTGATGCTCGGAGGATGTCATCGATTTCCTTTCCCAGCCGGGACTCCACGAGTAGTGGACGCTAAGGCGTTACCCACGATTTGGCGCGCCTCAGCCATAATGGTATCCAGGTGTTTCTCGCTGATTAGGCTCTCCGCGTAGATCTTCAGGACATTTTCCGTTCCCGAGGGTCGCGCTGCAAACCACCCGTTGGTTGCTACAACTTTCAATCCACCTATCGGCGCATTATTTCCCGGAGTGCGGGTTAACCGTGCAGTAATTGGTTCGCCGGCGAGTTGTGACTCTTCGACGGCCTCGGGAGAAAGACTCGCCAGTGCCGCTTTCTGTTCGGCGGAGGCAGGGGAGTCCGACCGAGTGTAATATGGCTGCCCAAACCGTTCCGAAATTTCGCGGAAATGTTCGCCCGGCTCCTTGCCGGTCACGGCTGTCAATTCAGTCGCGAGCAGGTCCATGATCAGGCCGTCTTTGTCGGTCGTCCAAACGGTCCCATCACGGCGAAGAAAGCTCGCACCGGCGCTCTCCTCACCGGCAAAGCAAAGAGAACCGTCGAATAGCCCGGGGACGAACCACTTAAACCCAACCGGCGCCTCACAAAGATGGCGGCCGCAGTCACCCACGACCCGGTCAATAATACTGCTGCTCACCAGCGTCTTGCCGATGCCGGCTTGTGTCCGCCAATGGGAACGATGAGCGAGAAGGTAACGGATGGCTACGGCCAGAAAATGGTTCGGGTTCATCAGGCCGGCCGAAGGCGTGACGATGCCGTGGCGGTCCGAGTCTGGATCGTTGCCGAAGGCGACACGGTATTGATCCTTCAGACTGACCAACCGGGTCATAGCATAGGGGCTCGAACAATCCATCCTGATCTTGCCGTCGTGATCCACCGTCATGAAGGAGAAGGTTGGGGCAATTTTAGAATTGACGATCGCTATGTCCAGGCCGTAGCGAGCGTTAATCGGTTCCCAATAAGGCAACGCGGCCCCACCCAGCGGGTCCACGGCCAACTTGAGGCCCGCAGTTCGTATGGTCGCCATGTCCACCACGTTTTCCAGATCCTCGACGTATGGCCGGATCAGGTCCTCCCGATGCGACGTCGGGGCCTTAATGGCTTTGGCAAATGGAAGCCGCCGGACATCGGCATTTTTTCTCTTCAAGAGCTCGTTGGCTCGGTTCTCAATCCAATGCGTTACGTCCGTGTCGGCCGGCCCGCCGTTGGGGGGATTGTATTTAAGGCCCCCGTCCTCCGGTGGGTTGTGGGAAGGGGTGATGATGATCCCGTCAGCCAGTCGTTGCCGACGGCCGCGGTTATAGACGAGAATCGCTCGTGAAATGACCGGGGTCGGAGTTACGCCGTAGCCGCGCTGGAGGATAGTCCAGACATTATTTGCGGCCAAGACCTCCAGCGCGGTTTGTTGTGCCGGCCCGGAGAGCGCGTGGGTATCCTTGCCCAGGTAGAGCGGGCCGTCCGTGCCCTTCATCCGTCGGAACTCACAAATTGCCTGGGTAATCGCCAGGATGTGCGCTTCGGTAAAAGTGCCTCGCAACGAGGATCCCCGGTGACCGCTGGTGCCAAAGCTGACCCGCTGACTCGGGTCGGCAAAATCCGGTTTGCGATTATAGTATTCCTGCTCCAACCGGCCGAGGTCCACCAATAAGGCCTTCGGGGCTGGCTTGCCGGCGAGTGGTGAAAGTGAGTTGTTCATGACACTGGGCACGGTTGGACATTCCAGATTTCAGTTGCGTACTGGGCGATGGTGCGGTCGCTGGAAAACTTCCCTGAACCGGCCACGTTCAAAATTGCCTTGGCAGCCCACGCGTTGGATTCGCCGTACAAACCCACCAGACGCTGATCGGCTTCCAGGTAGGACTTCAAGTCCGCCAGATGCATGTAGTAGTCACCGTGGGCCAGGAGCGCATCCAGGATGGGGGAGAAAATGCCCTGTTCATTTGAGCTGAAATGGTTCGACGAGATCAAATCCAGGGCCAGCCGTGTTTCCGGTTCACTTTCGTAATGCCAGCGCGGATTGTACCAGCCGCGACTTTTGACCACTTCGTCCGCGGTCAAGCCAAACAGGAAAAAGTTCTCATCGCCCGCCTCCTGAGCCATTTCGATGGTTGCCCCATCGCGTGTCCCAATCGTTAGGGCGCCGTTCATCATGAATTTCATGTTGCTGGTGCCGCTGGCCTCGTAACCGGCGGTTGAGATTTGATTGGACACATCGCTGGCTGGGACGAGCCGCTCGGCCAAACTCACGCAGTACTCCGGCAAGAACACCACATTGAGCCGACCCCGAACTGCTGGGTCTGCGTCAATGACGGCGGCGAGGTTGTTGATGAACTTGATGATGAGCTTGGCCAGGTGATAGGCGGGCGCCGCCTTGCCGGCGAAGAAAAATGTCCTCGGTGGCTGTTCGAGCTTGGGGTTCTCACGCAGGCGGTTGTAGAGCACGACCACGCGCAACGCGTTGAGCAATTGCCGCTTGTATTCGTGGATGCGCTTGATCTGGCAATCGAAGATTGTGTCCGGATCAACGGCCTGGCCTGTCGTTGATTTCAGCCAGTCGGCGAATTTCACTTTGGCTTGGCGTTTGGCGTTACGGAAGGACTCTTGAAACCCTGAATCGGTCGCCAATGGTTTGAGCCGTCTCAACTGCTCGAGATCGACAGTCCAGCGATCGCCGATGGCCTGGGTGATGACACGCGCGAGGGGCGGGTTGGCCAGCAACAACCAACGCCGTGGTGTGACTCCGTTGGTCTTGTTGTTGAAGCGTTCAGGAAAGATCTCGGCCAATTCTTTTACCGTGACTGTCCGCAGCAGGCCCGAATGAATCGCCGCCACGCCGTTGGTGCTGTGGGAGCCGACAATGGCAAGATTAGCCATGCGGACTTTCCGGAATGGTCCTTCTTCGATCAGGCTGACGTTTGCCAACCGCGTTTCGTCCCCAGGGTAACGCAGCCGAACGTCATCCAAGAGCCGGCGGTTGATCTCGAAAATAATCTCCAAATGGCGCGGCAACATGTCCTGAAACCATTGGACTGGCCATTTCTCGAGCGCTTCCGGAAGCAGGGTATGGTTGGTGTAAGCCAGGACTTTCCTGGTTAACTCCCAGGCTTGGTCCCAGCCCAGATGCGCTTCGTCGAGCAAGATGCGCATCAACTCCGGAACGGCCATCGAAGGATGGGTGTCGTTGAGTTGGATGGCCACCTTCTCCGGTAGTTGGTTCCAGTCGTCATTAGTCTGCCGGAAGCGCCGCACCAGGTCTCCCAGAGAACAGGCGACCAGGAAATATTCCTGAATAAAGCGCAGGCCCTGGCCGAAGCTGGTTGAATCGTCCGGATAAAGCACGCGCGTGAGCGATTCGGCAGCCAAACTTGCGGCTACAGCGCTGACGAAATCACCATGGCTGAACGCTCGAAAGTCAAAGGAATCAGGGGTAGTTGCGGCCCAGAGCCGGAGGGTGTTGATGGTCTTGCCGCCAAAACCGACCACGGGCCTATCGTACGGCAAACCGATTATTTTTGAAGGCCGCCCCGGAATGGGTAGCAAACTTCCGCCATGCACCTCAAACGAACAGTTCAGCGGCACTTCGATCCTCTCCAGAGGGCGCGGCACCTCCCATGGGTCTGGATTGCGCAACCAATTATCCGGCTGTTCCTGTTGCCAGCCGTCCTTGATGCTCTGTTTGAAAATGCCGTATTCGTAGCGGAGCCCATAGCCCATCGCCGGGAGGGCCATGGTGGCCATGGAATCCAGAAAACACGCCGCCAAACGTCCCAGCCCGCCGTTGCCCAGACCCGCGTCCGGCTCCTGTTCCAGCATGTCCATTGGGTCGGTATGCTCCCGCATGGCCGCCTGCCTGACGATCGGGTCAAGCAGAAGATTGGTAATATTATTGGCGAGTGAACGTCCGATTAGGTACTCCATCGAGAGATAGTAAACGCGCTTGGGGTTTCTCCGGGTGTAGTGCTGTTCGGTGCGAACCCAGCGTTGTGACAACAGGTCGCGCACGGAGCGCGCCAGCGCCTCGAGGCGTTCGCGAGACCCCGCGGCTTCGAGTGCAATGACATTGTCAAAAACAAGATGTCGCTCATAGGAAGCGTTGGCGGAGCCTGCGAATTGAACTGGGCCACAGGCGTACTGCTCCAGGAGTTCCGCCTCCACCATTCGGTTAACCCCATAGTCAAGCGGGTGGACCTCGCCTGGCGAGCGCGGCGCTTTTGCCTGTGATCGTTTAGGTTTGGACAAGGTTTCATGGGTCTGACTTGTTGGAAAGACCGGTTTCAGTTTTGTGCTATCCATATCATCCTTTCTGCGGATCAATGATTTCTCGGCCAGGTCCACCCATCCATCTCCGGCTTGTCTATTCCGTACTCGTAGGCGTAGGCCTGGCATTCGATCTGCATGACGCGCAATTTCTCCTTGGCATGAGCGCCGCAGGCGCGCAGGGCCGGCACGCGATCAATCACGTCCATCGCGATGGTGAACCGGTCAATCTGGTTCCGAATCGCCAGGTCCAGCGGCGTATTGATGTTGCCCTTTTCTTTATACCCACGAACGTGCAGGTTCTTGTGGTTTGTGCGGCGATAGGTCAACCGATGAATGAGCCACGGATAGCCGTGGAAGTTGAAGATGATCGGTTTGTCCTCCGTGAACAACGTGTCGAAGTCCCGGTCGGTCAGCCCATGTGGATGCTCGCTGGACGGCGTCAACCGGAACAGATCCACCACGTTGACAAACCGGATTTTGAGATTGGGGAAACTCTCGCGCAACATCATGACAGCGGCGAGTGATTCCTTGGTGGGGATGTCTCCAGCCGATGCGATGACCACATCCGGCTCCACCCCCTGGTCATTGCTTGCCTGCGGCCAAATGCCAAGCCCCTTGGTGCAATGAGCAATGGCTTGGTCCATGGTCATGTATTGGAGATGCTTCTGTTTGTCCGAAACGATCACGTTGATATAATTCGTGCTCTTGAGGCAGTGATCCGCGACGCAGAGGAGCGAGTTGGCGTCGGGCGGCAGGTAGATGCGGCAGACGTCTGGACTCTTGTTCACCACGAGGTCCAGGAAGCCTGGATCCTGATGGGTGAAGCCGTTGTGGTCCTGGCGCCAGACGGTCGAGGTGATGAGCAGATTCAACGATGAAACCGGCGCCCGCCACGACAACCCGCGGCAGCTCTCCAGCCATTTGGCGTGCTGATTGAACATCGAATCAATCACATGGACGAACGATTCGTAGGTGGAGAAAAAACCGTGACGTCCCGTGAGCAGATAACCTTCGAGCCAGCCTTCAAGCGTGTGCTCCGAAAGCAGTTCCATGACCCGGCCGTCGGGCGCCAATTCGCCGCCATCGGCATCTTCAGGCAAGTAATCGGCCAGCCACACTTTCTTGCTGGCCTCATAAACGGCATCCAGCTTGTTGGAAGCGGTTTCGTCGGGACCGAAGACACGGAAGCTCTCCATGTTGTTCCGCATGATATCCCGCAAGAAGCGCCCCAAGGGCCGCGTGTTTTCCGCCGTTGTCTGCCCTGGCGCATCCACCTTGACCGCATAGTCACGGAAATCCGGCAAACGCAGCGGCTTGCGAAGCAACCCGCCGTTGGCGTGGGGATTAGCGCTCATGCGCCGGGCGCCTTCGGGCGCAAGGGCTTTGAGTTCGGGGATTAACCGGCCGGCTTTGTCGAACAGTTCTTCGGGCCGGTAACTGCGCAGCCACTCTTCCAACTGCTTCAAATGGGCCGGGTTTTCCCGCACACCCGCCAAGGGCACCTGGTGCGCGCGCCAAAAGCCTTCCACTTTATGTCCATCCACTTCTTTAGGGCCGGTCCAACCTTTCGGGCTGCGCAGAACGATCATCGGCCACCGGGCGCGAGTTGCTTTGCCGCTGGCGCGGGCCTCTAGCTGAATGCGCCGGATTTCGAGCACACAGTTCTCGAGGGTCGCGGCCATCTTCTGGTGCATGTCTGCCGGGTCGCTGCCCTCCACGAAGTAAGGCGTCCAGCCATAGCCCACAAACAAGGATTCCAGTTCATCGTGCGAGATGCGGGAAAGCACGGTGGGATTGTTGATCTTATAGCCGTTGAGCTGCAGGATCGGCAGCACCGCACCATCCCGGATCGGGTTCAGGAACTTGTCGGAATGCCAGGCAGCGGCCAGAGGGCCGGTTTCGGATTCCCCATCGCCAACTACCACGGCGACCAGCAGGTCGGGATTGTCGTACGCGGCGCCAAAAGCATGAGAGACGCTGTAGCCCAACTCGCCGCCCTCGTGAATGGAACCGGGTGTTTCCGGGGTGCAGTGACTCCCAATGCCCCCGGGGAAAGAAAACTCTTTGAAGAACTCGCGCATCCCCGCCTCATCCTCGCCCTTGTTGGGGTAAACCTCCGAATAGGTGCCTTCAAGGTAAGCTGGCGCGAGTACGCCAGGCGCACCGTGGCCGGGCCCGACCATGAAGATGGTGTTCAGATCGTACTTTTTGATCAGCCGGTTGAGGTGGATATAAATGAAGCTCAAACCTGGACTGGTACCCCAGTGCCCGAGCAACCGCTGCTTAATATGATCCACTTTCAGAGGTTCGCGCAGCATCGGATTCGCTCGAAGATAGATCATCCCGGCGGCCAGGTAATTGCACGCCCGCCAATAGGCGTCAATCTTGCTGAGTTCCTTTCCGGACATTGCTGGTGGCGGCGCCGGACGTGCCTCGACGCGCCGAGTTCTTTTTGCATCATCGATTACTGTTGCGGTTTCACTCATATGGATACTTTCTTCTTAAACGGTTTCAGTTTTTAGTTCTAATTCTCTGGGTGGAGACTTCCATCGCGCGTCCGAATGAATCACCCGCCGTGTTTCTCGCAGGATGGTCAAATCCTCCCTGCTTGAAATAACCAGGATCCGCGCCGGAGAATCACTCTGGGCGACATCTGCGTCCGGCGTGCAGTGGGAGTTGGCGGCGCAATCGAGTCTCAGCCCAAGATGCCCGAGCTTCTCGCACACTAACTCCCGGACTTGAGCCGAATTCTCACCCACGCCCGCGGTGAAAGCCAAAGCATCAACACCGCCAAGGACCGCCGCCATGCCTCCTATGGTGTGAACCAGCCGGTGGATATAGACGTCCAACGCCAGACCAGCGGCATGATGGTCAGGCGCCTTCTGCAAAATTTCACGCATGTCCGACGAGATCCCCGAAAGGCCGAGCAGGCCGGATTCGTAATTCAAAACATGCAGGAGCTGTTCCACTGTCAGCCCTTTGTGTTGCATGAGATAGAGCAGTGCGCCGGGATCGACACTTCCGCTGCGAGTGCCCATGACGACCCCTTCAAGCGGGGTGAAGCCCATGGACGTATCGACGCAAACAGCCGTCGCGGACCGCTGAGACGGACGCGCCATTGCCCAGATGAGCAATCACAATCCGAGCGCTGCTGCGACCCAGCATCGCGGCCGCGCGCCTTGAGCAGTAAGCGTGGCTCAAACCGTGAAAGCCGTAACGATAGATTCCCCACTCCGTTGTCCAGGTCCGGGGTATGGCATAGGTTCGCGCCGCAGCCGGCAAAGTGGCGTGGAAGGCCGTGTCGAAAACCGCTACCTGCGGTACTGAGGGCAAGGCTCTTCCAATGGCGCGTATCCCATCGAGCCCGGCCAGGTTATGCAGCGGCGCCAGTTCACAGAGTTCATGGATTGCGTCTTGAACCTCTGCGGTAATCCGCACGGCTGCTGTGAACCGCGTTCCCCCATGCACGATCCTGTGCCCAACCGCCGCAGGTCCGTCATTGCGCAGCAAGGGCGCGAGGGGGCCGGTGCGGAGGTCTGAAAGGATTCGCGAAAAAGCCTCGCCATGCTCCCGCAAATGCAATTCCTCCCGTATCTCAGGTTGGCCGGGATAGTGGAGCCTGAGCTGCGTTGGCTGGGTCGCCCAATCAATGCTGCCGTCGGCCAAAAGCAGCTCCTGCTCCGCCTCGAACAGGCTGAACTTGAGACTGCTGGATCCGGAGTTGCAAACGCCGATTTTCATAGATCATTTTCAAGAAGCGCCGTCATCCCACTTAGCAGTGGAGATGAAGACGAACCGGCCAAAAACCAAAGCAGTATGAGCATTTGTGCCTCCGGGGTCATGAGATGCCTCTTTTGAGAGATGCGAGCCTCCCTAAAGGAAAGAACCACGAACGCTTGCGCTGGTTGGCTTTCGCGGCTCCGCTTTCAGCAAAGTCCACCTGGCGGATGTCGTGGACGATGAAGTCGCAGCGCTCATCAACGGCACTGGCAAGGCGAATCAACTTTTGTACGTCGCGCCGCGGAATTTCCACGCAGAGTATCGTCCGATCGCCCTCGCGGATATGTCCCTTGACTTCAGCCACGTGGTAGTTCCCGGCGCGCAAGACTTCGGCCAACTCCGGTCCTTTGGGGGTGAGGAGAAACACCAATTGCTTGCCAAAGGCCAGCCGTTGTTCGATGACCATTCCCAGGTAAGTCCCCGTCGCGAACCCCAGCCCGTAGGCGACAGCATACACGGGCTGATTCATGTTCAGCAGGACCTTGGCGACGGCGCAAATATAGACAACCGCCTCGAAGAACCCGAGAACTGCGGCAAAAGCGCGCCGGCCTTGGATGACCGAGACCATGCGGATGGTGTCCAAGGAAACGTCTGTGATCCGGGCCAGGACGATAAGCCAGAATGTGATGATTACGGTAATGTTCATTTAGCACTTTGGATTTGCTTCAGCCATGACATCGGCTATGCGCCCGGACCTTTGCCGCCGGGACAGGTGGTGTGCGGGCCAGGCGTCAATTGGCGTGACATCGGGGCCGGGATTGAATGTGCATCGGACGAGGTTTTTGAGATTCAGGATCGAGATGCCTCCCTGCGGCAACCGGAAATGGACCGCGGGCGCGGAGAACAGCATGTGCAGCCGCTGAAGCCGTTCCGCTTCGATTGGCACCTTGATCTTAGCCGCCAGAAAAATTCGATTCCCGCAGGTCATTTCCACTTCCACGAAGACCATGGCGAATTCGCCTGTCTGTTTCGGGCTTTGGCGTCGCTCCAGCCGCGCCGGGTCGTTCAGATGGCTTCGTTCTCGGAATTCGTCCTCGGACAGCTCGACCACATCCAAGATGTCGGTGGGAGGTTTCCACAGAGGGAGATCTTCGGCGATAAGATCAACGCGGTTGACCCGCGAAGCGACGAAGGTAGTTAGGGAGTAATCGCCGGCAATTGTAATCATGTCCCCGATGAAGCCTTTTGTGGATTGGATTCCCTTCAATATACGAGCTGCTAGGGCCGGATTGTCCTGAAGAAACGTCTCGACCGAACCTCCCTGAGTATGAATTAGAATTTGCATGTTGTGAATTCTCTATGATCGTTCAGTTGAACAAGCCTGTGTCCATTCCTCCCATAATGCGACGGAACGCTTGCAAGGTTCGCCAAGATTCTTGTCCAACATTCGCTACGACCGCTTTGGCGCTTGAGACCCGGCTCTTGTTCATATTGTTGAATGCAATTCGCACACAAAATCTGGGTTACGCAGCTTGTATGCCAACTATCTCCGAAATGCAGAAGATGCTGAGGTTGACTTACTAACGGCCTAGATGCGACTTGTGGGGTGAGGCTCGAATTTTCGAACATTCGAAAAACACACTGATGTTCTTCCGATTCCTCGTGCAGCGCAGATCGGCGGTCAATTGAGCGCTACGAGACCGCACTGGACCGGCTCTCGAATCGCTGCGGTTCGGCCCGAGGCTCCGAGTTTCTTGGCTGTTCCACTATCTACGCTCCTCCTAATGGCCCCGAGGGCTCAAAAAAATCCCAGCCGGAAATCACCCGCCACTGTGGGCACTTCGGTACTCGAATGTTCCTGGCGTCAAAGGCGCGTCCGGGACTTGCGTGGTGAAGGTTGCCGTCATGAGCGAGTGCTCGCTCGACGGGGTTGTGATCGAAAGCGCGGCTCGAGCAGCCCAACATCTGAGCTGTCGCCGCTGAAGTCGCAGGAGAAATTCTCGATGTTATTCGCAGTGTATATATCGGGGAAATTAATTGCTTCCCCCGATCGTGCAGGAGGTAGCCTGTGCAAACCGGAGTTGATCCCGCATGAGCTTGAGGTTGTCCAATGCATGGCGGCTATCAAAATAAAAAAGGTATCCAGCCGTCCATCGCCGAGGCGTGGCTCAAACCGGCACAAAGGCTGTGGCGGGCAAGAAATTTGGCGAATCTCGGAGGCTTCCCGGCGCATTATGGGATGAATGGATACAAAGAAGAACGATTGTTTGATTTTCGGATGCTCGAAATTTCGAGTAAGGCCCCACGAGTCGCCTTTATGTCATAACTGTTTGAAAATCAGCATGTTCTGCACCTCGGAGGTGGTTGGCACACTAGCTGCATAACCCAGGTTTCGTATGCGAATTGCATTGAACAATATGAATCAAAACCGTGGCTCAAAGGTCAGGGCGCCCTTCGTCAATGCGCGAAGGAAGTATCAAGCGCTATGAAAACCTCACTCAGCCAGGGCTTGGAAGCAGATGGGCCGACCAGCCCGACAGGGCGCCCCTTGCCCGCCCGCGATCGCGTCCTCGAAGTCGCCTGCGAGATGTTCGCCGAGGCTGGCTTTCACGGAACGCACTTTCGGGAAATCTGCAAACGCGCCGGGACCAATGTGGCTGGGATTTGTTACCACTTCCAGAGCAAGGAGGGACTTTATCAGGCCGTGCTGATGGAGGCTGGCCGCCAGCTTTCTGATCGTGACGAGGACTTCCTCGCGTCCTGTGCTCAATTGCCGACTGAAAAGAAGCTTTTGCGGCTCACCGAGTTGCTGTTGCAAAAACTTAGCGCCAAGCGCGCCTGGATTGCCAAGCTTCTGACCAGGGAATTGATGGATCCAGCCTGCGGAGCACACACATATGTGGCATCCGGGCTGGAGCGGGATTTTATCCTGCTTCAGGCGGTAATGAGACATTTGCTCAGTGCGAACGTTGATAGCGAAGCCATCGGGTTTCATGCGTTGAGCGTCATTGGTGAGTGTGTTTTTTTCTGTTTAGCAGGAGTAAACCCGCACCACCCCTTGACTCAGTTAGCCGTAGGTTTGCCAAATCGAGCGCATTTGGCCCGGTTTCTCACGAAGCATTCGTTGGCGGTTCTTCAACGAGAAGGAGCCGAATTGGAGGTTTCCAATCCCTGAACAGGTATCCACCGCTATGAACACCCTTTCACAATTTTCCCTTGGCCGAATCGCCTTGCATTTGCTGTGCGCCTTTAGGACCCGGCATTGGGCCTGGCATGGTCAGGGAATTGTCCGCGAATTCATAACCTGGAGGATTGCACGAGTATTTAACGCGGAGTTTACGGCCCTGAGGAAGTTAGTTGACCTATCCAAGCTGGAGAAAATTGATTATGAGAAATCGCAGAATTGTCACTCTTGACATAATGAAACCGTGGTGCCGGTTGGCGGGCGGCCGATGCAACCCGCTGGCTTCACTATGCATGGCCTTAGCGCTCGTTGGCTGCGGGAAGCCGGCGGCCAGACCGCCTGAGAAATCGTTGGTGCGCACCGCGGTAGTTGAAGCGATGGACCATGTCCGGTCCGACGACGAGGCTTCTTACCTGGCACTGGTGAAATTCGACCACGAAACGGACTTGAGCTTCAAAGTGGGAGGGATTCTGGTCGGCATCGGGCCGGCGGCCGGCACAGACTGGGACGAGGGGACGCCGGTGAAAACCGGGATGGTCCTGGCCGAGTTGAAGCAGGCTGACTTCACTAATGCGTTGAACTCGGCTCGCGCTCGCGGGGAACTGGCGGGCAAGACTCTTGAGCGTTTTCGCAAGCTGCGCGCGACGGATGCCATTTCCCAGCAGGAACTCGATGTGACTGAAGCGGACTGGCAAACGGCCCAGGCCCAACTGGACCAGGCGGAGCAAAACCTTCGGGATTCGCGGCTGGTCGCGGCCAAGGATGGAGTGGTGCTGGCCCGCTATGTCAATTCGCGCGTCACGGTGGCTCCGGGCCAGCGCGTGTTGCGCTTTGCCGACACCAGCATGATGTCCGTCGAGTTGGGATTGCCAGATCGGTTGGTGGGGCTGCTCGCCCACGGCAAGGAGGTGGAGGTGGAGGTGTCGGGGTTAGAGGGCCTGCCGCCGTTTCGTGGCCGCGTTTCGGAGGTGGGAGTGGCGGCCAGCACCGAAGGCCGGTTGTTTCGCGTGGTGATCAAGGTGCCAAACCCGGACGGTCTCCTGCGTTCAGGTATGACGGCGCGTATTCACGTCGGCGATGCGTCGGAGGCGACCCCGGGCACGGTCTGCGTTCCGCTCTCGGCGCTGGTGACCCTTGCTCCGGATAGTCGTTCGGAAGCGAGCGGCCGAGCGCAGTTAGGGGTCTTTGTCGTCCAGGATGGCAAGGCGGTGCAGCGAGCGGTAAAGACGGGCGATATTCGCAACAGTTCAATTCTGATTACCGAAGGATTGCGAGCGGGCGAACGGGTCGTGACTTCAGGAGCGAGTTTTCTGTATGACGGCGCTCCCATCGAAGTCGCTACAGACAATATGGCCGCGAAGTAACCCCTGAAAGGAGATACGTTCCAATGTCAAAACCAGTCGAAAATAAAGTTGAGTCCGGTGGCCTGGCCCAGTTTTTTGTCGAGCACCGGGAGGTGAGCTGGCTGGCGCTGATTGCGGTGCTGGTGTGGGGCGGCATAGCCTATACCAGACTCGGCCAGCAGGAGGACCCCACCATTCCGCAGCGCACGGCCATGCTGGTCACGCAGTTCCCGGGCGCGACGGCCTCGAAAGTGGAGGAGTTGGTGTCCAAACCCATCGAGCGCAAGATCAGCGAGCTCAAGTCCATCGAGGAGATCAAGACCACGTCCCGGCCCGGCATCTCCACGATGACGATCAAGCAAATTCCCGCCTCCACGGCCACCATTGACCAGGAGTGGGACAAGGTGCGGGCCAAGACTTCAGGAGGTGCAGTTGCCCGAGGGCACGCGCACGCCGTGGCTGAACACGGATTTCGGCAATACCATCACGTTGTTGTTTGGATTGGTTAGCCCTCCGATCACCGATGCCGAGTGCGTCGCGCGCGCCAATCTGCTGCGCGCAGCGCCTGGCCGATCTCCGAAAGGGCGCGCCCTCCACCAACCATGCCGCCGTGGCGGCGTTCTTGCCTTCCATGGATGAGAATTCCATGGAGGTGCTCCGCGGCCGGTTCGAAACGGCGGTTCGCGCAGCCGGTCTGGCCAAAGAAGTGCGGACGACTCAAGGCCATTCGTTCATTCTGGTTGACCTGGAAACTGCAGCCTGCCGGGCCGAGCTGGAGCGATTTCTCGCCGATTTCACCAGAAGGTTCTTCGGCACCGACCGTGAATTGATGCACCCGGATTTCACTCAGCCGATCTTGCTGATGGGGGACGAGGACCCGCTGCCGCAAATTCGCGCGTCGGCTCCGCCGCGCTACAGCTATCGCACCCTCGAATTGCTGGCGCGCGATTTTGAGGATGAGCTCAAGCAAGTCGAGAGCGTTGGCAAAGTCACCAAGGTCGCCATCGTGCAGGAAGCGGTGTACCTGCTCTTTTCGGATGCCAATCTGGCCGGCTACGGGCTGACGCCGGAGATGGTGGCGAGCTCGATTTCCGCGCGCAACGCGGTGATTCCCGGCGGCACGATGCGAACCGAGGGACGCAATTTCCCCGTGCAACTTTCCGGCGAATACAAAACCGAGAAGGACATGCTCGGCACTGTGGTGGGCATGAGCCGCAGACGGCGCGCCGGTGTATCTGCGCGACATTTTTGAGGTCCGCCGGATGTATGAGTCGCCCATTTCTTACAAAGCGGATATCCTCGGGCGGACGGGCACGAATGGGCCGCTGGACACGCGCCGGGCGGTGATGGTGGCTGTCGAAATGCGGGATGGCAAAATCATTCGCTACTTCAACCGGGACGTTATGAAGGTGGTCGAGGCCATGAAAGCCCGCATCCCCGAAGGCCTGGAGTTCCGGGTGCTGTCCGACCAACCGACGGCCGTCGAGCATCGTATCCATCACTTCGTCCGCTGCTTTATCGAGGCGGTGGTCATTGTGATTATTGTGGGCTTGTTCCTGATGGATTGGCGTTCGGCGCTGGTGCTGGCTACGGCCGTTCCGCTGACCGTTGCCATGACGTTGGTGGGCATGCAACTGCTTCATATTCCCTTGCAACAAATCTCCATTGCCGCGCTCATCATCGCGCTGGGAATGCTGGTGGATGTGCCGGTGGTGGCTTCAGACGGCATCAACCGCGAACTGCATCTAGGGCGAGCCGCGGTTGCGCGCGGCCTGGCTTGGCCCGCTTCACCTGCGGCACCCGATGGTGTTCGGCACGCTCATCAACATCTTCGCCTTCCTGCCGTTGCTGCTGCTCAGCGGGGACAAGGGTGAGTTTATGAAGAGCCTGCCCATGGTGGTCACCCTGGCCCTGGCGGCTGCCTTCCTCGTCTCGGTCACCTTCACGCCGCTCATCAGCTACTACGTCCTGCGCGGGCAGAAAGGGTTCGATGAGGGCGGCGAAGTACGGTCGTTTTTCCTGTTTCGGTACGTGGACCTGGCACTGGCCGCTGTTTTGCCGCACTACCGCGCCGCGCTCCAAGGCTCTCTCAAGCGCCCCTGGCTGGTCCTGAGCGTGGGCTATTCAGTGCTGGCCCTGAGCTGCCTCCTGGTTCCGTTCCTTGGCGACCAGTTCTTCCCTCCGGCCGAGCGCAACCAGTTGTTGGTGGATATCGAGTCGCCTTCAACCGACTCGCTGACCAGCCTGAGGGCAACGGTGGATCAAGCGGTGGCGTTGATCAAACGCCACGAGGAGGTCGTCAGTGCGGCGGTATTTACGGGCGGCACCGCCCCCCGCTTCTACTACAACGTTGAACCGAAGGAACCGGCCAACTATCTCGCTCAGATTCTCATTAACACGCGCCACGAGGACGACGTGGAACCCTTGCTCGTCAAACTGCGCCAGGAGCTGGACCAATCCGTTCCCGGCGTGCGTTGCGTGGTCAAACAGCTCGAACAGGGACCGCCGGTCAAGGAACCCATTCAAATCCGCCTCAGCGGCGAGAACCTCGATAAGCTGCGCCAATTGGCCGACCAAACCGCAGCCGAATTGCGCGCGGCGGGTGGCTACCATGTGTTCGATGACCTGGGCTTGCGCATGCCCAATATTGAAATCGCCATTGACCAGGACCGCGCCAATTCGCTGGGCTTGAACAATCAGCAAATCGGCGGGGTGGCCCAAGCCTCCTTTACTGGCTTGAAGTTGTCCGAATTGCGGGAGGGCGACCGGCTCATCCCGATTCTGGCTCGGGGCCGCATCGAGGACCGCAGCGAGGCGGAGAAGATTCGCGGCCTGTATGTCCCAACCCCGGACGGCAAGAGCGTCCCGTTCGAGAGTTTCTCGACGATCAAAGTCCAGCCGGAGTTTGTCACCATCCCGCACTATAACCAACTTCGCACCGTGACGGTCAAAGCTTACGCGCCTTTCGGGGAGTTGCCTTCGCGGATACTGGACCGGGCCCGGCCGGGCCTGGCCAAAATTCACTTGGACCCGGGTTACGAAATGAAATTTGCCGGTGAGGACGAGGAGTTGCGCAAAAACCGCAACGAAATGGGGCTGGTCATGAAATTATCGCTGGTGCTGATTTGTTTGACTATGGTGTTGCAATTCAGTTCGGTCATCAAATCAGTGGTCGTCATGCTAACGGTGCCGCTGGGGCTTATCGGCGCTTTGCTTGGGCTATGTGTCACCGGCTCGCCACTGGGATTTATGGCGTTGCTGGCGATGGTCAGCCTGGCCGGCGTCATGGTCAGCCACATTATCGTGCTCAGCGACTTCATCGAGCATGCCCGCGCTCGGGGCCTGCCGTTAGAGGAGGCGCTGGTGCAGGCCGGCTTGGCGCGTCTGCGCCCGGTGCTGGTGACGGTCCTCGCCACGGTCGGCGGACTGATTCCTCTGTTCCTTACCGGCGGTGCGCTCTGGCATCCGCTGACGGCGGTCCACATTTTTGGCCTGCTCCTTGCCACTGTGATGACCCTGTTGATGTTGCCGACACTCTACTACGTCTTCTGCGCCAAGTTGAAATTCATCAAGTAATCACCACGTTATGCGTTCATCTCTTTTCAAATTGCCATTCTGGTCCGTCGTTGTGTTGACGTTAGCCGGCTGCGCTGTTGGCCCGAACTATCACCGTCCCGCGGTGAATGCGCCAGCAGGTTTCCGCGACTCCACAAACCAGGTCCCGACCAACTCATTGGCCGATCTTCCCTGGTGGGGGGTATTCAAGGATCCGGTCCTCCAGGACCTCATTCGCGTCGTCCTTACCAATAACTACGACTTGCGAATTATCCTCACCCGGGTGGACCAGGCCCGCGCGCTCCAGATGCAGGCGCGCTCCCAATTCCTGCCGCAAGTTGGCTATGCTGGGGAAGCCAGCCGGGGACGGAATTCGTTCCTCGACCTGCCAAGCCCTAACGGTGGTCAGACCATGAGCGGGTTCCTGGCTGGATTTGGAGCGCTTTGGGAAATTGACCTGTGGGGTCGTGTCCGCCGGATGAACGAGGCCGCCCGTGCGAACTTCATGGCTACGCAGGAGGGCCGTCGGACCGTCATGATCTCCGTAGTCAGCGGCGTCGCAAAGGCCTATTTTGAGTTGCTGGAATTGGACGACCAGCTAGCAATCGCCAGACGCACTCGGGATTCCTACGAGCATACTTACAAGCTTTTCGACGATCAGCACGCCGGCGGACTGGCTTCGAAGCTGGAGTTGTCGCGCGCCAAGTTGGCGTTGTCCTCGGTTTCAGCCAACATCCCGGAAATCGAGCGCCAAATCGCCCTCAAAGAAAACGAAATCAACACGCTGCTGGGACGCAACCCAGGCCCTGTGGCTCGCACCTCGACCCTGCTGGCCCAAGAGATGCCGGTGGAAATCCCGGTAGGACTGCCCTCGACTCTGCTGGAGCGCCGGCCCGATGTTCGGGAGGCCGAGCAGCAGGTCCGTGCAGCCAACGCGCAAATTGGGGTGGCCGTTGGAGACTTTTTTCCGCGCATTGGGCTAACGTCCTTTTACGGCGGCACCGGCAGCGAACTCAAGGATCTGTTATCCGGCAGCGCGAACACTTGGACGCTGGCGGCCAGTACCGCCGGCCCCTTATTCACTGGAGGACGGTTGAAGGGGCGCTACCGTCAGGCCAAATCCGCCTGCGAGGAAGCGAAGCTTCAATACCAGGACACAGCTCTCGGGGCCTTCCGAGAGGTGTCCGACGCGCTCATATCCCACCGCAGATTTGACGAGGAGCGCGTTGAGCAAGCTGAGGCTGTCAACGCAGGTCGCGATGCCGTGGCTGTAGCGACCGACCGCTACAAAGAAGGCAAGGCGAGCTATTACGAAGTTCTCGAGGCTCAACAGCAACTCTTTCCCGCAGAAAACGCGTTATCTCAGATCGAGGCCGGGCGTCGGCTTGCGGTCGTTCAACTTTACAAAGCTCTGGGAGGCGGTTGGTCACTCAAAGACTCAGAGTGGTCTGGAATGAGCACACGGGTATCATCCTCTCATAATGCCGGCAGTGGAGGTCAATGATGGGCGCCAGCGATCTTGTGGGTTGAACCGGTCTTGGTTTCAACGACGTCGTCGGGGGGCGTTCTGTCACGTTCGGGTGGAGACGCTGGAGTCACTGCCGGCCAGGCAGGCCTTGGCGATCTGGAGATTGAGTTGCGGGCGTTAACCCAACTTAGCGGATTCGAGGGGGTCACAGGTGTGTAAGTGGTTGCAAATCAACGGGCGCATTTTCTAGGTCTTCACTACAGGAGCCGCTTGTCGCCTGACGGCTTTGGCCGGGTGATTTTGGGTGGGGGTTGGGCCGGCAGTTCCAGCTTGAGTTGTTGCAGCAAGAGTTGGACATCGGTTTCGGGATGGGTGTAGCGGCTCAGAATGACCGTGCGCTCGTCGGTGGTGGGCAGATGCACATCGAGCATTTGGATGGTGGCAAATTTCTCCAGCACGGCGCGCGGCGTCAGGCCCGGCGCCAAATCGCGCAAGCGTCGCCGCAAGGTGACCTGCAGACAGTAGGCCAGGAACGAAATGAAAATGTGGGCTTCGATCCGGTGCTCCAACTGGTGATGGATGGGACGCAGCGCCAGATCATCTTTGAGGTTTTTGAAGGCCGCTTCCACTTCGGTCAATTGAATGTAAAACTGCCACAGTTCTTCCGCGGTTCGTCCGCCGGTGATGTTGGTGCGCAACAAGTATCGGCCTTCCCGTTTGCGCGCCTGCCGCAGTTTGTCTTTGCGCAGCGTGAAAGTCAGCTTGGCCGTCCCGGGCGGCACGGTCGTCTCCACCAAGCGCGCCGCCACGGGATAATCATGCAAGCGCCGCGCCCAGTTTTTTGAGCAGTTCGTCGCGCTTGAGTTTCATCGCCTGCAATTTTTTCAGCCGCTCCCAGAGTCCTTTTAATTGCCGGCGGCGCATGGCCCGTTCCTTGTTCACCCGGTCTTTGCTTTCGGCCAGCACGTATAACTCCGCCCCTTCGGCCAACAACTTGACCGACACGCCTTCCCGTGCCACCTGCCAGGGCAACGCCAGCAGCTTTTGCTCGTATTGACTCAACCGTCCGCGCGGCGTGCCCACCAGATATTGCACCGGCGGATCGGCCGCGCGCATTTGCTCCAAGACCGCCTCGGTGGGAATGCCCCGGTCCATCACCCAGATGCGTTGGGCTTTGCCGTATTGCGCCTCGATCTTTTTGAGGAAATCGGCCAGCGTCGTCTTGTCGCTGGTGTTGCCCGCCAACACTTCATAGGCCAGCGGGAAGCCCTCCGGCGTGACGATCAGGGCGATGACCACCTGCACGCAGTCCGGACGCTTGTCCCGGCTGTAGCCGTAGCGGCGCTTGTCCCCTTCGGGAAAGGGCGGGTTGCTCTCAAAATACGTGCTGGTCAAGTCGTAGAGCAACACCTCGAACCGGGCGTTGAACAAATCCTGCCACCGCCCCGTGCAGATGGGTGAACAGCGCCCCTTTGTGCTCCAGCAGACGTTCGTGACACTCGTAGAGCTTGTGAATCTCGCGCCAGTTCCCCGTCCGCGCCCAACAGATCCGCCATCGCACTGTGCTCAAACCAATGCCGGTAGCAAACGCCACTCGCTGCCCGGATCCAGCAGCCGATACGTCGCCAGGACCTGCAGCACCCAATCCCACCGCGTGCCTTTGCGGCTGGGCGGCAGGCGCTGCGCCCAGAACCGATCCAGTCCCAACTGCTCCCAGAGTTGATTGGCCAGCCAGCAGCCGCCCCACTGCCGCGGCCGGTGCAGCGAAAGTTGGCTCAAGCGAATCCGGACGATGTCCGCGTCGGCCACCTCGCCGGTCCGCTCCGCGGGAAACAACGCCACCGTGCGCGGGCGCGCCTGGCCCTCCTCAAAAATCTCGATGGTCTTGCGCCAGGCCTCTTCTTGATGGTCGTTGATCTCGCCCAGGTAGAGCGCGTGGCGCTGCACCACCCGGCCGCTGGCCGCCCGCCGGTTTTCCACCAAACTGTAGTAGCGATGTTCCTTGCCGTTCTTCGTCCGCGTCGTGTAGCGCAAAAACATAACGGCCCAACATTATGCACATAATTCCGAAGCCTTGAGAATAGGGTAGGTCTTCACTACAGCCACTTTTGGCCTTTTATGAAATTACTGCCCGCTTCATATCAACCACTTGCGCAACCAAAAATAATTTTCAGCACGGGTCGAATCCGCCAAGTCGGGTTAACAGGGCGGTCGGTTCGGCGCGGTCTTTCGTGCCGAGGCTTTCCTGCTTCCGCGTCAGGGCAGTGTAGTCGCTGACTTCACAAACCGTCCTTTTTTTGCCGATGGCGGTCGGGCGTTTGCAAGTGTCAATTTTCGCTGTAACATTACCGACTGTCAGCGTGCCCGGTTTTGAAAGACATTTGCGTTTCATGCTGCCAAAGTGTAGGCAAACCGTCGGCAAATGTCGTTCGTAATTGATAAAATCACTGTAAGTAATTAAACTATAATAACTTACATAATACGTGATTATGGTTTTTGAAACCACATCACGCCAAATCAAGCAAACTCTGTGCCATAAAAACATGTGTATATGGTTTCAAAAACCAAATCACCGATGTTTCGATTACGGCTCAGGACAACGAGTTTAGAGGGCCGACGAGGCAAAAGGATCACCCCGATAACGTGCTATCCTTCCTGGGCCGTGGGGATCTGACGGGAGTTCAGGGACAGAGGCAAGTGTGGCGCGGGCGAAAAAGTGTTTATTCTTCTCGCCTAAATCGGATATGTTCGCCGCATGGCTAGAGACGAAAGAGAAAGATACAGCCGATCGGTCGCCCTTGCCCCCGAAGTCACGAACACAACGAAACCGCCAAGTGCTCAAGAACGCCTGCCACGAGTTTCTCCGTTACTTGGGGATATTCGGCCAGGAACTCTGCGACGTTCTTGCCCCGCGTCAAATCCCTGAACAAGAAATCCACGTCAACGTCCGTGCCCTTGAACAGGCAGCGAAAATGGCCGACTTCAACCTCCGGACATCGTCTCCACTCGGTTGCTGCCCAGAAATGGTTTGCAGCCATGCTCCCGCCGCTTCCCGATTGCAGCACCAGCACGACCCGCTCCACCGCGCGGTAGACTTTTTTCGCATCGTTCGTGTAAAGGGCTGGGCGAAGTTCGTCCAGAAGGAGCTGGGCTAATCCCCGTTGCCTTCGTCTTTCAGCAGGCGGTAGCCCTCGCCGCATCGCCAGTTCATGCGCCGCGGCCGAGGCCGTTTGATGGTTCGCCACTGGGCTGGGCCACACCAACGCAACCACCCTCCCATCCTTTTGGACATGAATCGGCTCCTTGTCGGGATGGGACCAGAACTTGACCTTGCCAAACCGGGCCAGCACATTGTGATAGTCGGGTTGGAGAGCCGCCTTGCCATGATCAAACCATACCAACTCGTATCGGCCGCTCCGCTGTAGCAGGACCGGTTTAACTTGTCGGCCGGGCTCGGTGGAAACCTCTTGCTGCCACTGCTGTTGATCCTGGCACTCGTCGGCCAAAACCAATTTGCCGGCCCAATTTTTCCCCGGTGGATCCGGCGACAACAGCTTCAAACCACGTCCTTTCCGATGCCATTGGTGATAGACTCCCATCCCGCCAAATGAATTTTCCTCGGTTTCGTGATTGCAGGTCCACCATATCGCCTGCCGGATCAGGTGGCGCGGAGGCCCGGCTTGGCAGGCCGCTGCGCTCGCCTCGTCAACGACATATAAATTCTGGTTGATTTTGCGGGCGAGCCACTGGAGCTTGTGGCCCTCGTAAGTGAGTTCCAGATCCCCTCTCCAGACGATCCCGTGCCTGGGCGTGACGAGGGAGGCGCTGGGAACGATTCGATTCGGAAGATCAGCTTGTGGCGTTTGGCCTTTTGGAATAATCCGCCCATGGCAAAAGCCATTGTCTTCCAGTGTGCGGAGAATGTCCTGTTTTGTCATAGATAGTTTTTCAGAATGGCGTCGGCCCACTCTTGTGCTGTCGCCCTCGATTTTGAATCTTGTTTCAAGACGGCCGGCGTGCCGATTTCAGTGGTCTGCGTGGGCAGGTTCGCTGGGATCATGGGGACTTTTCTCACCTGCTTAGGCTCCTGAGGGCGTTTTCACGCTGAAAGTATTCACGCATATGCCGCTGGGCGGCTTGCATGATCCGGCGGGCACTGATGTCGCAAGGCCAGACAAGGCCGATCATCTCACCGCCTTGATGGACGTGGATGGCTTCATGCCTGCGGTGGACGGTGAACGTAACTGGCCGCCGCAAAAGCCGGATGCTGTAATCGTACAAGACTGCCGGGACGGCGGCGCCGTGGGAGTACCACACGTATTCGAACAGGTTGGAATGGTGGTAAAACAGCGGGCGGATTGGTCGGCCCCGGCCTGTCGCCATGTCCCCGGTGAAGACATCCTTTTCCTCTGCCCGGACTAGTCCCGCTGGCGGCCTTCCGAAAAGTTGGATGACCGCGCCGGACGTATTGCACCCACCCCATTGCGGGTTCGTCCACAGGTCCAGCGAGTATGCCGGCCGGCTGTTCCAAGTGCCGACTGTGCAGACCAATCGCTCACCCTGTTCTCGATTTGAATCTATCGGCATGAAGCGGTCTTCGTCCTCCGGGCGAATGGAAGTCCACCAAATCGCGTCGCGCAGGATCATGGCAATCGGTGCCGAGCCTGGCTCCCACCACCGAAATGGGCTGCCCTCATGGAGGACGTAGAGGTTTTCGCCTGGCGATCGAGCCACAGCCGTCAATTTTTCTGCGTCCTCAGCAAGGTCCAGATCAACGCTCTTGAGGATTCGGCCGCAGCACCAGAAAACTTGCGCATTTTGCGCGCAAAAATGGTCCGAGCCCCTCCTCGCCATAGGCGGCTTTGGACAGCGGGATGGCGCGCGACTCATAAAGGCCGTGCTTCCGCAGGGCGGCAACCACTTTCTTCAGGCTCATTTCCGCGCGGCGCAGACCGGATTCTCTCAATTTCGCCGCCCGGCTTTTTTGCGATGATTCCACAACGGACAAGAGCTACGGCGGAGTGAAAATTGTACTGGAAAAATGCGGCCGGGGGGCGGACGGTTGGGACCGAGGGGTGCCGACCGGTCGATTCCGACCCCTATGTAAAAAATTTAACATAGGGGTCGGATTCGGCTACTCCGAGTTGAGCATCAATGGGCACCGGCTCAGTGATCATCTTCTCGATCCAGGTTATACGCACTATGACCTTTCGAGATTGCCTTGCGACCTTCGTATTCACTTGCAGTTTAAATATCTACTTGCAGGTTTAATATAAATCCTGCAAGTTAATAACACGATGAGTGCCAAATCTATCCAAGACAAGCGCCCACAGCGCCACCGCGACGTGGATGCTCGGGTGGGCAATACGTTAATCGAGGTCAAGTTTGGTGTGGATGCCCTTCGCACCCTCCGAACGAGCCTCATGCAAGTGGCTTACCCAGTCGGGGAAAACCCCGCTTTGCAAGGCTACGTCATTCTGGTTGATTCACCCATTACGATGGAACGGTTGCGTGACGAATGGAAACGCGCCGCGACGGTTCTGCGAGAGGACGTTCTGCATCGCCTCACCATCTGTCTTCAAGCGGAGGGTCGCTTCACCGGAATTCCGCGCGACCCGGATGCGGAAATGCAACGGATCCTGGCCGACGTGGTCGAAGTCGAGCGGGGCAAAATGAGTAATGCCCGCACCGACTATTCTTTCGTCGTCCCCAAGCTCTTGCTCCACCGCTTGCTCACCTCGGGCGAACCCGTCACATCAGAATGGCTGGCCCGCACCGCCGGCTGTTCTTATCCGGCTGTGGCACGGGCGCTACGTCCCCTCGGCAGCTTGTTGGAACGTCGCTCCGACCGAAGCGTGGTTCTGCGCTGGTTCCCTAAAGAAGAATTTGCCCGGCTGGTCGCCGTGGCAGACCGCGCGCGCTCCACCGTTCGCTTTGCCGATCAATCGGGCCAGCCGCGTTCTGTTGAATCCCATCTTCACCGTTTGGAAAAGCTCAATCCGCCCAGCCTCGCCATCGGTGGCGTTCTTGGAGCGAAACATTACTATCCAGAACTCGATCTGGTTGGCACGCCACGGCTCGATCTTTCTCTGCACTGTCCCGGACAGCGCATGAATCTTGATTTCGTCGAGAAACTCGATCCCGCGTTGAAGCGCGTTGAAGACCCGCTCGCACCAGCCAACTTGGTCGTTCATGCCATGCGCCAAGCTGATGCGCAGTTTATCCCCCGCGACAGTGGGCTGGCTTGGGCCGACCCGGTGGAGTGTCTTTTCGACCTGCACGAAGCCCGGCTTGAAATGCAGGCCGCGCAATTCCTCCAAGCCCTCCAACGCAAGCGGCCAGCCAAAACATGAAACCAGAATCAAAAGAAGTCTCACCGAGGAAAGTGCTGGCGCAAGTCGCCGCCGCAATTCCGCCCGACGCGCATCCGAACATCGTCATCATTGGCAGTCTGGCGGCGGGCTATTGGCTCTTTCGAGCCAACGAATCATTTGGGGTTCGCACCAAAGACATTGATTGTGTTCTGTCGCCGCATTTCTCCGCTGTGGAAAAAGGCCGTTCTGTCGCCGAGAAACTTCTCGCCGCAGGCTGGCAGCCACATTTCACCGGCAAGATAGTTAAACCCGGTAATGCCAACGATGCAGAAGATAATCTTCCAGCCGTCCGCCTTTATCCTCCTGGCGGTGGGGAGTGGTTTATCGAATTGCTCACCGAAGCGGCTTCGGAAAACCAAACCAGCCGCGTTTGGACCCGGCTGCCGCTTGCGTCCGGCGACACCTACGCGCTGCCCAGCTTTCCATTTACCAGCATTGCCACCTTCGAGGCGCAAACCTGTGAATTTGGGATTCGCTGCGCACGGCCGGAAATGATGGCGCTGGCCAACCTTCTGGAACATCGCCCATTCCTGCCCGACCCAATTGAGGGCACGGATTATTTTGGCCGCCCGCACAAGCGCAGGAACAAAGATCTTGGGCGGGTTCTGGCCATCGCCGTGTTGACCCTCGATGACGCCATTGAAAATGAATGGCCCCAACGATGGGCGGCGGCACTAACAAAATGCTTTCCGCACCGCTGGCGCGAACATGCGGCAACCGCCGGAGACGGAATGCGCAAACTCCTTGCGAGCGGGGAAGACATGCAGGAAGCAACCTTCCTTTGCGCTAATGGGTTGCTTTCTCGACGTAACGTCACTGCGGCTCAACTGGACGTTATGGGTCGGCGGTTGGTGACGTTCGCCATCGAGCCGCTCGAAAAAATCGGCCAATCATCTTCATGAATGTGACCATGACCACCCTGTCGAGCATAATGATGAGCATGATCGCGAGCACAGCGATGAGCACGATGATGACATGCTGACCGGCGCCCCCAATTGAACATTCTCGATGCCATTGAGCACCGCCTGGCCAAGGTGCCGCGCATTACGCTCCAGGAAATCTTGGTGCTTGGGGCGGCCCTCCGTTCGCCTGTCAACCTCAACCTCCGGATTTTCTTTGCTCATGTGGAAAGCCCAACCGTCACAACCTGGTGGGACATTGTGCGGTTCTGGGAAGTCACGGCAGATGACATCGGTCAATTTAAGGTGTCGTTACTGGCGGCAGGCTTATCCGGCAACACCATTCGCTATTCTCTGAGTGCGCTCGGCGCCTTGTTCCAAACGGCCGTGGATCGGAAAGCGTTGCGTCGCAATGTGGTGCGGTTGATTCAAATGCCGCCACGCCCACAGAATTCGCCACGAAGGCCATTTACTGATGAAGAATTAAAACGAGTTTGCGCCATTGCCGACCAGGAATGGTTCGGCATGGTTATGGTCGCCATCTACACCGGCCTTCGACTCGGAGATATTTGCCGGCTTGTTTTTCGGGACTTGGATCTGGCAAGCCATTTCCCACTTGGGAGAGGATGTCATGCGGGCTGCGGTCGCAAACCTTCCGGAAATCGAAGGCGTCTCAACGTATTACTGATCGGCATGGTCGCCTTGCCATGCGCATTGAGAGAGGTGGTGTATTGAAGAAACACCGAGAATCCGTTGGTTTCCGTGTTCCGTCTCTCCCGGTTATGGATCAGCCAGAAGGCGGACGAAAAGAACAGGTGAAAGCAGAGAGCGTCAAAGCATTTGGAGCGGATGCGGGCCAGGCGGCGGCGGGAAGAGAGCATCCAATTCGCATAGCTGCACGGGCGTCAGCGGATGCGGGCATGGGCGTGAGCGAGAATCGCACCGATGGAATGCGGCGCGATGTGGCAAGAACTGGTGCTGTGTGGCCCGCCGAATCGTGCCTGTTACTCGCCGGATTCATTTCGCCGTTTCCTGGGGGGCGATTGAGGCAATTGAGGCATTTCTGGGGCATATCCTTCCGGTTGGAAGGAGGCACGGCAGATTGAACAACCGGGATCATGTCCCCTTTGTCCCCTTTTTGTCCCCATTGCTGGCAAGGGTGTAATAGGTGCCGCTAAACGGCCTCAACTGGTCTCCGGTAGATCTCGAGGCGCAAAATGTCTGTCGCAAATGTGTTGCGCCGTCCCATTCAATCCACGAGGCTTTCCAGAGCGATGTCTCTTTCCATTGCGTTATCCTCGGGAGGGCATTTATTTGTCCAACCCGACGATCAGGCGGAGCCAAAACTGAGCCAGGCCACCGCTGCGCGCCTGGGCGAAGCGTTTGCGGTTTCCACGGCGCGCGGGTTGGAAATGCTGGCCTCGGAGTTTCTGCACGAACCATTGCCGCCGACATTCGTCTTCTGGCGCGGATTCGCCCAACGGCTTTTCGCCGCCCTGTGCCATAATCCAAGTCTCGAAAATGCGTCTGCCATCGTCATTTCCAAGCCGGCGGAGACGGAGTTCACCGCGATGGCGGAGTCGGCGCCGCCGATGACGGGGCTGGAATATCTGGACAGCGCCGGTCTGGGGCGAGTCTGGGATGAGTTGGACGTTCATGTTCACGCGGCCATCGGCCAGACGCCGGGCGGCGGCGCGGCCTACTTGAAAAACTGCAATCCGACGTGGAACGCGGTGGGGCGCGTCACGTTTCACTTAGCGGAGAACAAGCGCAATCCGGCGCATCCGTTTGCCTTTCTGGCGACCTACACGAATCGCATTTCCGAGCAGGGCAAGGTGCAGCACATGCCGCTGGGCCGGGCGCTGGAGGAATACGCCGGGGCCAAAAACCGGCTGGCGCTGGCGGCGTTGCTTTCGCCCGTTCAACGGGCGGCCGAGCAGAGCAAACTGGCGCGCGAATTGCTGGATTCCCGCGCCATCTTTCATCCGCAGGTTTGGCGGCCGGATCAAGCCTTCGCGTTCTTGCAGAACATCCCCCTCTTCGAGCAAAGCGGCCTGGTCGTCCGCATTCCGGATTGGTGGAAGGCGGGCCGTCCGCCGCGCCCGCAAGTCAACGTGCGAATCGGCGAGGCCAAGGGAAACCTGCTGGGTAAGGAGAGCCTGCTGGATTTCCAGGTGAATTTGTCACTGGAGGGCGAGTCGTTGACGGAGTCGGAGATCAAGGCAATACTGCAATCGGCCAGTGGGTTAGTTCTGCTCAAGGGCAAATGGGTTGAAGTGGACAAGGAGAAGTTGCAACAGGTTCTCGATCACTGGAAAAAAGTCCAGTCCGACGCCGGGCCGGACGGCTTGCCGTTGCTGGAAGGTCTGCGGCTGTTGTCGGGCTTTAATCCGGGCCAGCCGGGCGAGCCGGAGGCCGAGGCGGCGCGGGCGGATTGGTCGAGCGTGGTGGCGGGCGGCGCGCTCAAGGAGGTGCTGGACCAAATGCAGCAACCGGGGGTTTCCGGCGAATCCGACCCGGGCGCCGATTTGCAGGCGCAGTTGCGTCCGTATCAGCGGCAAGGGGCGCATTGGCTTTGGTTCATGAATAAATTGGGACTCGGCGCCTGTCTGGCCGACGACATGGGCTTGGGCAAAACCATTCAGGTGCTTTCCCTGTTGCTGGCGCTCAAGCGCGCGCGCGCGGCGTCGGGTAAGGCCGATGCCAACGGGGCGAGCCTGCTCATCGTGCCCGCCTCGCTGATCGCCAATTGGAGAAGTGAAATCCAGAAGTTCGCGCCAACCCTGGGCGTCTTCTACGCCCACCCGTCGGAGACACCCAATGAAGAACTTGCGACCACGGCCAAAAGCCCGATGGAGGCGCTGGGAGGCCAAGACCTCGTCATCACCAGTTATTCGATGGCGGTCCGGCTGGCCTGGCTCAAGACAACGACGTGGAACCTCGTTATTCTTGACGAAGCCCAGGCGATCAAGAACGCCGGCGCGCGGCAGAGCCGGGCGGTCAAGGAACTGCCCTGCCGTCACCGTGTCGCCCTCAGCGGCACCCCGATCGAAAACCGGCTGTCGGATTTGTGGTCGCTGTTTGACTTTCTCTGCCCCGGTTTGCTGGGGGCGCCAAAGACTTTGCCGCCTTTGTGAAGAGCCGCTCGGCGGAGGACCAAAGCCACTTCGCCCCGTTGCGCCGATTGGTGCGGCCCTACATCCTGCGCCGGCTCAAGACCGACAAGCGCATCATCAGCGATCTGCCGGACAAGACGGAGATCACCGCCTTCTGCCCGTTGAGCCGCCACCAAGCCGCGCTCTATCAACAATCGGTGACGGAGTTGGCCGAACGGCTGGATTCGCCGGAGGTCGAGGGCATCCAACGGCGCGGCCTCATCCTGGCTCTTCTGACCCGCTTTAAACAGATTTGCAATCATCCCTCGCAATGGCTGGGTGACGGGGGCTATGCGCCGGCTGACAGCGGGAAATTCCACCGCCTGCGGGAATTGTGCGAGGAGATCGCCTCCAAGCAGGAGAAGGTGCTGGTCTTCACGCAGTACCGCGAAATCACCGAACCGCTGGCGCGGCACCTGGCGTCGGTCTTTGGCCGGGAGGGCCTGATTCTTCATGGCGGCACGCCCGTGGGCAAACGGAAGGAATTGGTGGATGCGTTTCAACGCGACGGCGGCCCGCCCTTTTTTGTCCTCTCGCTCAAAGCCGGCGGCACTGGCCTGAACCTCACCGCCGCCACGCATGTCATTCACTTTGACCGCTGGTGGAATCCCGCCGTGGAGAATCAGGCCACTGACCGCGCATTCCGCATCGGCCAAAAGCGCAACGTGATGGTTCACAAGTTCACCTGCCGCGGCACGCTGGAGGAACGCATACACGACATCATTGCCGGCAAAACCGCGCTGGCCGAGGACATTCTGGGCGAAGGCGCCGAACGATTGTTGACGGAAATGAACAATTCCGAATTGCTTCGCTTTGTGGCGCTGGATATAACGGCAGCGGCTGATGAATGAGCCACTTGCAGGTGAGCGAGGCCATTAGGTGGCCTGCGAATATGATGACTCTCAAGATAAAACATGTTGGACAAATCACAGAAGCCAGCCTGAGTTTTGGTGATTTGACCGTGCTCGTTGGCCCACAAGCCACCGGTAAGAGCATCGCCCTCCAGATGCTCAAACTTATGGTTGATGCGCGCCAGATCCAAGTCGAACTCAGCCGGTATGGTCTCGACTGGTCCCGAAAGCTACCGGATTTTCTGGATGCTTATCTCGGCGAGGGGATGCACGCAATCTGGCGCGACGGGCAAAGTTCCATCGAGTGGGACGGCAAAGCTGTGGATATGCACCGGCTCGCCGCCCGCAAACCCAAGAAAGCCAAAGAGGAATCCATCTTCTTTATCCCCGCCCAACGCGTTCTGGCCCTGCGCGACGGCTGGCCTAGACCCTTCACCGATTACGCCCCCGGCGATCCATTCGCGGTTCGGGAGTACAGTGAAAAACTTCGAGTGTTGGTTGAGCAGGAATTTAACGCAGCTGTCGATTTATTCCCGCGGGAACGGCGTCTAAAGCAGGAGTTCAGGGACCTATTGGAGAAAAGCGTTTTTTCAGGATTTCGTCTCCGAGTGGACAAAATTCGGTCTCAAAAACGTCTGGTGCTGGGGCCTAAGGACGCGGTTGAAAATTTGCCTTACATGGTCTGGTCTGCTGGCCAGCGGGAATTTGTTCCGCTGTTGCTTGGCTTTTACTGGCTTATGCCTCCCACAAAAGTCTCCACACGCGCGGGTGTTAAATGGGTCGTCCTTGAGGAACTGGAAATGGGCCTCCATCCTCGCGCCATATCCGTCGTTGTCCTTTTGGTCTTGGAATTGGTGGCGCGTGGTTATCAAGTTTGTCTCTCAACTCATTCTCCCCAGGTTCTGGATGCCCTTTGGGCGCTAAGGTGTCTTCGAAATGCCCATGCCAGGCCCGAAACATTCCTTAACATATTCGAAGCTCCCAATTCCGCTCAAATGCGCAAATTGGCCATTGCGGCCATGAAAAAAACCGTGAAGGTTTACTATTTCAACCGGGAAACTGGCGCCACAACCGAGATATCGAATCTGGATCCATCCGCTGGCGTTCCAGCGGAAGCGGGTTGGGGCGGGCTTTCTGAGTTCAGCGGTCGCGCCAACGAAGCGGTTGCGCGCGCCGTTGCCAATGCGGAACGGGAGAGCGGTTCATGACGTTTCAAGAAGCCGTGCAGCAGACCCCACACTTGGCTGCAGCTTGGCGAGCCGGTCTTCAAGCCCTGAGAGCCGAGGACAGGCCACATATACAAACCGAGCACCCACGTCGGTTGCGCGGCAGCGCCGATGTGGATGCGGCGTTGCGGGGATCGGAACCGAATGCCAATCGGTGGGACTTCGCCATCGGCAACCAGCACACGAATCACGCGGATGAGTTTATCTATTGGGTTGAAATCCACACCGGCAGTGATAATCAGATTAGTGTGGTGCTCAGGAAGCTGGAGTGGCTTAAGAATTGGCTTCGGCAAGACGGCCATCGGCTCGACCGGTTTAACAGGGATTTTATCTGGGTTTCAAGCGGCCACACACTCTTTACACAGGGATCTGCTCAGGTAAGGACGTTAGCTCAAAAGGGCCTTATTTATGCGGGAACCGTGCTCAGAATTCCCAATGAAAGACGCGCATAAGCAGGTAAATCGACGAAAGGAACCAATCTTATGAGTTGGAGTTACGGATGGCGGCCTTATGTGTCGGTGGCCCAGCGGCGTGCCAATGCGGCGCGCGAATTGGCAAAATTGTCCAAAAAAACCGGCAAAACCGCATCACCCGTGGTGTTGGACGGTCGCAAGATCGCCGGCACCTTTTGGGGAAAGGCCTGGTGTGACAATCTGGAGGCCTACAGCGATTATGCCAATCGCCTGCCGCGTGGCCGGTCTTACATTCGCAACGGCTCGGTCGTGGATTTGCAAATCAGCCAGGGCAAAGTGACCGCCCTGGTGTCCGGCTCGGAACTTTACAAAATTGAAATCAAGATCAAGCCACTGGCGGCGAGCCTCTGGAAATCCATCCAAACGGAGTGCGCCGGGAAAATTGATTCCCTCATCGAATTGCTGCAAGGCAAACTTTCCTCGTCGGTCATGCAAATCGTGACGCGCGCCGAACGAGGACTTTTTCCGGCGCCCAAGGAAATCGAATTGGACTGCTCCTGCCCGGATTGGGCCGATCTCTGCAAGCACGTCGCCGCTTCGCTTTATGGAGTCGGCGCGCGGCTGGATCAAAGCCCCGAACTGCTTTTCATTCTTCGCGGCGTGGACCCCGCTGATCTTATCAGCAAAGTTTCCGCCGCCGAAGCCGTCCGGCAGACGGCGGCGACCGATGGCGCCCCGGCCCTGACAGACAAAGAACTGACCGAAGTCTTCGGCATCGAATTAGCCGAGGCGCAGACCGTTGTTCAACCTGGTGCGAAGGTGTCAGAACCAGTGAAGCCGCCCGGCCAGACTTCCATTCCCGCGCCCATTCAACAGCCGAAAGGAAAGCCGCCAAAGAAGGCCAGCCGGAGAATAAGTGCTGCGGTCAGGTCGAAGATTGCCGCGGCAGCGCGAGCGCGGTGGGCAAAAGCCAGGGAACAAGCGAGTAGTCGCAAGCCAGCCGTCCGAAAATTGAGCACCGCCGCCAAGATGAGAATCGCCGCGGCGATGAAAGCCCGACGGGCAAGACATGAAACAACCATCAGAAAATAAAGAGCGAGAAGATCGGTTTACGGAGGAAGTGGTCGTTGACGCTTATGGCGAGGAAGAGCGAGCGATGGGCTGGTACTATTACGCCGCTGACAATATTACTTTTCCCTTCAAGGCTCAGTGCTCGGCAAAACGCGCCGCATCGCCCCTCAAAATCGGAGAAGCAATCGAGGTGATGGGCATGGCCGATGCTGATGACTGCGCGCATGAATTAATGGTTTTGATAAAGTGGCACGGAGAGAAGCTGGCGGTTCCCCTCAGCCAATTGGAAGCCCCGGCTCAGTCAAATAAACTGATCCGCCAGGTTCTGGCGGACTGGCATTATTGGGTGGCAAGGGGCTACTGTTTTTGAGAAATCCCCAAACAACAATGCTTGAATTTCTTGCCGCTGCCGCATGGGCACGGTTCATTGCGACCCACTTTGCGCCGGACAGTTGCCGGCGCCACTTGTGAGAGTCGTTCCACATGATGGCGAAGATAGATATTTTGCATCAACAAGTGCCTTCGCTCCAACATTTGATTTAAAAGCGGATATGTCTTCTTTAACGCCGCCAACAAGGCGGGGGGTTCAGGACACTCTCCTTTTCCTGGAAAAGCTTCGCCAGCGGACCCAGTGCCATGGTTGTAACGAATGGCGGGCGGGTCGCTCGCCGAGCTTGTCTTTGCGCCAGCGGCGTCCTGGAGCCTCAAAAACGAGAGAACCGTTTCCTTGCAATCGCAGTTGGGCTGAACACAGTACATCTCATCAGCAGCCCAAATTTCATCATGCATCGGAAAATACAGCGCCAGGCCAAAAGGAAAAACTTCAATGAACGGGACCATTCGGCCGCCGGTCGCGTCCGGCAAGTCACGGACATCAATTTCAGAAGAAGTCGCTCTCTCGATGATTTCCAGTTTTGACACCCGAAGCCACTGATAGAGCCTTTCCCAATCGCTCGAGGTCAGGGCTGCGGCGAGGTTCTCGGCCAGGCGCATGGATTCCGGTTCCTTTTTCAATTCAACCGTTACCACAGCCTTTTGTGCCCGCACATCCAGCCAGAACTCCCGCGATCCATTCGGTGTCGCAACTTTCCCTTCCCCGATATCGGCCCTGCATTGGAACAGGACATCGCAGCATCCGCATGTTGGATTATTGCACGGTTGCACAAACACTTGATACTTGACGTTCGCCACTCCGCCCTGATTTAACGCCAGCAGACCGCCTTGATTCGCCGCATCAGGCTCCAAGACAGACAACTTGAGATTTTTTTCGGAAACCAACTCCTTCAGATTCACGCCAGCATTCACAAATCAAATCAGCAAAAATGTTCGGTTCGGCTACGTCAACGATCTGCAAAATCTATCCTGGCTCGTTGATATTCCTCCACGCGCCGGATTCGCGCCAATCGCGCCGGATTCGCGCCAATCGCGCCATTGTTAAAGTCATCATTATTTTATTTCGTTGTTTTGTACCAAGTGCTCTTGCCAGTGCCATGTTTGATAAGCAGCCCCTTTTTGGTCAACTCCTGAAGGGCGCGTTGCAGTGTGCGTTTGGGTAACGTAAAGACCTTGGTGAGATCGCCCACCCTAACTTGGCCGCCCTTGAAGATGTGCTGCATGACGCGCAATTGTTGCTCGTTCAGCCCCATTCTCTCAAAACGCCCGCTTGGCGGTGTTGCCAGACGAAAGATGATTCGGAAGGCTGACGCCCGCGACTCGAACTCCGGCTCCGGCACCCCAGCTTCCCGGCAGTCAGTGATCATCCGTCCCGTGCCGGTCCCGAACTGCTCGATGTACTTGATGAGGAAAAACGCGCGCGCGATCAGTTTATTGCGCGGCTTCGACTCGTGGGATTTTCTTAGGTCATCCACCGTCAGATCGAGTGGCAGGCTGCCGGGATTCCAAATTTCGAGCCGGTCGTCAAAAATCTTGACCACCACATTTCCGCTATCGGCGTAGTCCCGATGGCATACCGCATTGATGATTCCCTCGCGCACGGCGTCCAACGGGTATTCCCATCGCTCTTTGCGTGCCAATTGTCCTTCGATTTTCGCCGCCATTCTGATATTTCGTTGAACGAACGCCATCGCTTCCTCCACCTGAGCAACGATGTCCCCTTCAATCACTTTCATGTCGAGAAATTCGACCTCTGAGTTTCCTTTAAACCGGGCACACCGTAGGTATCCTTGCACCAGAAAATGTTGCGGCCTTTGGCCAAAAAGCAGCAAGGCGGCTACCGTCAACTGCCCGTTTCGTATTAGGTCCAACTGATTGAGCGCCTGTTGCACTGGCGTCTGCGGGTCAATTTGCCATTGCCGTTCCGTTATGGCGCGGCTCAGGAATTTGCGAACCTTCTCCGGGTCAATGTCGCTGAGGCTCGCGTCAGATTCTACGGTCTGATCCCACGTCAGCCCTCTGGATGCGAGATACAGTTCGGCAACTTCACTGGCCGATAAAACCTGATTGGTGCGTCCCGCCCGGCGATACGGGCGTCCGAATGCGGTAACGGGCTTGGTTTGGTGTTCTGGCACGGCAACGATAATGACGGCCAGCCCTTGTTCTCGCTCAACGGTAATGGCCGGAACAATCCGGGGCACGGTATTCTGGGCGATTCTGTTGGCCAGGTCTTCCAAAGTGCCTTTGCCGATCTGGACGCCGGTGATGCGCCCATCGTCTGCCACTCCTACAAAAACCTTCCCGCCCTGTGCCGTGGCAAAGGCGGCACAAGTTTCCACAATGTCGCGCCACAGGCTCAACGACTCTTTCCGTTCAACCGTTTGTCCTTCTTCGGGAATCATTATGTTCGGCTTTTCTTTCAGATTGGCCGCTGTTTCCCAATGGTGTGGTCACAGGGTATGAATTGCAAGTGAACGCGCTCCTTTTGCAACCTTGCAGGCGAAAGGTTTTCCTGTAAACGGCGGTCGAAAACTGTAGCGGGGTCACTGTTTCGATCAGCCGTCAATTCGTGAGCGGGCGTCGATTCGAGCAAAAATGCCGGGCAAAATCGCGCCCGCCGTAGCTCTGTCCTAATAGCGCATGAACGACATGGAATCGCAGTGGCGGCAATCTGGACTGCGGCCCAGATTGGCAGAATTTGGGCACCGATGGATATTTCCCGGTGTCAGGAAAAACTCGACGGCGCTGAACGATGCTGACACCGGCAAATTCGGTGAAAATCGCCCGGTAAGTGCCAGCAAAACTGCCAGCAAGGTTGTACAAGGTGATTACGAGCAGGGTGGAAAGTGTGTACACGGGTGTTACGAACGAGTTTTCGATTTTAAGGAAGTCTTTGCCGGGCGATGGTTCTCCGATTCCGACCCTCGCCTCCAATCTGAACCGCGTGTGCGGCAATGATTTGGAAATCTTCCACACGCGAGTGCCAGCAGAAGTGCCAGCAAAAAAGTATCCGGGCAGCTTCTGACATATCAGTGGTAACTCGCCCACTACCCGCTAACCGGGTCGTCATCAATCGTCGTAAACTCATCGCTGCGAAAAACAGTTATGAGACAACGATACAGACTCTACCGCCGGAAAAACGGCGGACGCTACTACATCCACGACGACGTGTCCGGCAAACAGGAAAGCCTCGGCACCAATGATCGGGCCACTGCCGTCAGGTTGTTCCATTCCAAAAACGAGGCGGTTCAACAGCCAGCAGTAAATTTGCAAATCGCGCGCGCCTATCTTGTCGCCAGCGATCCGCAGATTGCGACTCGCAACTGGCAGTTCGTCATGGATGAAATGGTCAAACTCAAGAAAAGTGAGACCCAGCACCGCTGGCAGACGGCCATCAAGGACAAGGCGTTCAATATCATCCGGCATCTGCCGATTTTGGAAACGAGGCCGGAACACTTCTTGCGCGTGCTCGAAACCGGAAAAGTTTCGACCAATGTATATTTGCGGCGCATCCACAACTTCGCCCTGGACATGACGTGGCTGCCGTGGCCGGTCATCGTGAAACGGCAGTGGCCGAAAGTTCAGTTCAAGGACAAACGCGCCATCACTTGGGAGGAACATCAGACCATCGTCGCCCGCGAACTGAATCCTGAACGCAAGGCGTTCTATCAACTCGCGTGGCACCTGGGCGCATCACAAACCGATCTGGCGTGCCTCGAAGCGGAAAACATTGATTGGGAACACAACGTCATCAGTTTCGCGCGCAGGAAGACCGGCTCCATTGCCATCATGCGTTTCGACGACGAAATGGCGGAAATTCTCCGGGATCTGCCGGGGAGCGGTCCACTGTTTCCGTATTTGCGCACGGTTCGTTCCGGCGACCGGGCAACGGAATTTCACCAGCGTTGCGCGGGTTTGGGCATCAAAGGCGTCACCCTGCATTCGTATCGGTATGCGTGGGCGGAACGCGCCAAGAAGGCGGGTTATCCCGAACGGTTCGCGCAAGAGGCGCTGGGACATAACAGCAAGGCCATACACCGCGCGTATGCACGTCGGGCGCAGGTGGAACTGCCGCCATTGAGCGAATTTGAACGGATGCGCACCAAGTTCGCGGAAATGTCCAAGACCATTGAGCCAATGATGGCCAAGGCATAACCGGAGGAAATCGCATGAACTTGAATCCTAAAGTGCTCGACCCGTTATTCCAGTTTCTCGATGGGATCATCGCGGAATATGGAGACCATCTTTTTCTCGCGTTCGTCTGGCTGTCCCTGCTGGTGCTGGCCTGGGTATTCAGCGGCGGGTTGCGCCGGAAATTTCCCAACCAGCCGCACGTTAGGGCTGGCATCGGCATTGTCATACAACCACCGGGACCACAACCGGCGCCAATCATATTTCACGAACACCATTCGGATTGTGATGACAGCGATGTTTAGAAATCGTGTTTAACCAACGCCATCTCATTCGGCATCTTTTACTATGATTTCCAAAACGACCGGTTGACCTTCCGTGACGAGACTTCGATGGCTGCTTGGCAACTTGGTCAGCAGCGACAATTCCATCCGCTGCATGACCGTCTCAATCCGCCGTAAATGGTGCCCGTGAATCGTAACCTCGTGAGCGGCGAAGACCAGCTTGAGAATTTGCTCGCCTCCACCACTGGTCAACTCCGCGAACATGAATTGATCGTGCGGTAACAGCAGCGAACGCTCTGGCGTAACCTCAATGCGTAATGCCTCGGCTTGTGGGTCGCTGGTCCAACATTCGGGTGACTTTGTGCTCATGATTGTGCTTGGGTTGATGACGACGGGCCAGTTTCAGACGGCAAATGTTGTCGGCGGCTCGACGACCGAAACGAAGAAGATAACCGTGCAGCCTATTCCAAAGCAGAAGGCGTCCTGGCGGAACAGAACCGGCCGCAAATTCCATCGCAAGTGGTCGGTGCCCGGAGCGGCGGATGTTTTCACGAAGCTGTTCCTTGTCCGGTGTGAAAATGCGGATGCCGCGCCGCCCGCGTGAAATGCTGACATACCATTGCTGGGCATTCGTGGCGGCCTTGATCGTCGAGTCTGAGAACAAAACATAATCCACGGTTTTGCCCTGCGAACCATAGGACGTGACGGCATAGCCGGGCAAAAATTCACGATAGCTGGCATCCAGCACCCGGCCATCGGCCAGCTTGATTTTCCCGTCTGCACCGACTGACTTGACCGTGACCAGTTCACCATTGGTCACGCGCCCGCCTGACGCAAGCTTGCGATTGGCTTTCAGATGCAGCCGGTCGTTTTCGGCCACCTTGGTATCCTGCGGACGGCAGACGGTGATTTTGTCGAGCACCTTGTCTATGACCGTGACAAACCGCCCGTCCACTTCCACCAGCAGGCTGGTCTTCACAATACCGCGTAATTTTCCGATTGCACCAGCCTGGGCTTCACGCACCTTTTGATTGAAGACAATCACGGCATCGGACGGGTAAAACCGTTCATCGCGTTTCTGCGCTTTGGTCAAATCAATCTTTTCCAATGTTTGAACCGTCACATCATTCGCGCCGACCAGTCCCTTCGATTTCAGTTTGTCCCGCACCTGTTCATTGACGCGGTGGACTTCGGCCCAGGTCTGTGACACCACCACGGCGGAAACATTTTTCTCCGCCAGTCCAAGATATTCATCCGCCAGTTTGTCTGCTTGATCGGCCAGACCGCACGATACTACCACGCCCATTTTGTCGAGTTGTGAAAATGACTCATCGAATTTGCCGGACGCGGCCAGTTTGACCGCTTGCCGGTATTGTTTGATATGCTCGCGCTCGTCCACGGTTTGACCGCGTGCCGGGTCCTGCCGGCGGATGTTGTGCAACTCGACTGGCCTGCCGCCCGCATATCGCTCAATGGCCAGCAACGCATCCGAAGCCTCGACCGCCCCATGCTGGCGCGTGTCGCCCGACAGGATCAGCCGCGCATTCCGCTCACGCACTAGCCGGATCAATTCCAGCATTTGCTTTCCACCAATCTGACCAGCCTCGTCCACGATGACGGCAGCGCCTTCGGCCAATTCACGTTTCATCAGAAAACTGGCGGCGGTTGCCGGTGAGGGAAAGCCCGCCCGCTCCATGTCCACGACCTGCTGGCGTTGGGGCGCGAGCACCACCACCTTTCTTCCCGCATCCCGAATCTGATCGGCCAGTTCACGCAGGACGAAACTTTTGCCCGTGCCAGCGCCGCCCCGAAAAACTGACACCCGGTTGGTGTTGGAAACCAACGCACCCAATGCCTGGCGTTGTTCCTCATCCAATTGAGGATTGACCGGACGCGGATGCCACACCAGAGGATGACAGTCGCCAAAACCGTCCTTCGCGATTTGGATTATTTCTCCTTCACGCACTAGATGCTCTTGCGTCGTCACCTTGCCGGGATGCTTATCGGAGCGCAGATAATTGCGCCGGCTCGTAACGGCTTGAATGTCCGCAATCGTGACCTCCCGGCCCCTGGCATGTTCCAGGGCATGACGCCATAGCTCATGCTCGTGGACGACCGACCGCCGCTCAAATAAATGTTCTTCGGCCCAAGCCACGGACTTTTCAGCCAGATTTTCGGCTGCATCGGTAGCGACTGGCTGGCTGCTGGTAAGACGGCAAAGCGATTCTTTTTCCGGTGAACTCATCTGGCTGCCCCAGATTGCTTGCAGCTTTTCCAAACCGATGTCCCGAATTTTTCGCGCCCGCTCCTTGTGCGCGATGTTCTCACGAATCGCCGCAAGGTTGCCATCGGCCTTTTCCGGTTCACGCTCCAGTAGTTCGCGTGTTTTCTGGTCAATCTCGTTGTGCCGTTTGGAAAACTTTTTGACCAGCTCCGGCGAGATGCCCTTGATTTCAAAATCACCCCGCGGTTTGTTTTCGATTTGATACCCGCATTCGACCAGCGAACGCGCCAGTTCATGGTAATAAACATTTTCCACGAACTTCTGCGCCACCAGCATTTCGTAATTTTGCAGTGCTTTCCATTTTTTCTCGACCGAGTCGAACGTGGCGTTGAACAGGATACAGTGGCTGTGCAGGTGCGGGTCCAGCGCCCGCGAAGTCTCGTGCTGGAATACCGCCGCCACGATGTTGCCGGTGAGCCGATCGCTGCATTCACCATTCTTGCGCACCCGTGTCGCCGCGAACGATTGCAACTGGCGCAGCGCTTCATTGACCGCCTGCTCATGTGCATTCAAAATCCGAGGATCGTCGGCAACCAGTGCGGCGACGGAAACTGACTTGGCCGGGGAAAATGTGAAATCGTAAAAAACCCGGCGGTTGCTGTTCTCATGTTCCTGCCCATCGCCCCCGATGTCCATGCGCGTGGTATTCTGGCGCATCGTCAATTTCTCGCCCGTCTGTGGATGAAGATTTTCACACAGGCGAACGAACTCATCGAGGCGGGTCACGCCACTTAACCCCAGGTCTTCCGCTCCCTGTCCAAACCAATGTCCAGGCACCTGCTGACCTTCAGCATAATAATCGCCGACGGACAGATGCTCTTTGAAATACTGCCGCGCATCTTTCAGGCTGAATTGGGGTTTGATGGCAAGCATTGCAAAAAACGGGTTCTGGCCCGTGTCACGATTCTTGTGTTGTTAAAACCGCCCGGTTCGAGTGGCGGCATTTGCGATTGTTTTTGTCATTCCAGTGCTGGCAGATGTATAGCGTCGCGCGTGACAGCCACGTTTCATCCTGGCGCAATGCGGCCAACTTCACGGCGGCGAAATACTTGTCGCTGTTCGGCTTTGGACGGCCCAGCGGTTTGAGCAGACCCGCCTTAATCAGTAGGGTGATGTGGTCCGGCTCAAAACCGAGATAATCAGCGGTCTGTGAGCGGTTCATCCGAGCCGGTAGCGTGGCGAGGTTCAATAGTTCTTTGCATTCGTTGTTCATACGACGTGATGGTTAACTTCCTTTGCGCCGGGTGCCGGTTTGCCGGGCACCTGATGTTCAAGCGATGATCAAAATCAATCATGCGGGCGAGTTTGGCAGAATTTGGCGCGGCGTAGATGTATGTGATACACGAGATGCGCTTGGCCGATGTTTTTCTCATTCGGCAACCAGCTTGACTTAAAAAGCCCTCCGTTTTGTGCAATCATTGAACAAAATGCAGCCGCACTATTCGCCGAGAATACGACGTGAACGCATTGGTTTTATTGGTGATTCACACCTTTAACCCGGCAGAATCTGAAATTATCTTCACCGTTTCCGCAACGCAATGACGCGGCCCGGCGCTTTGACTGGCCGGCTTTCCTGCGGCACTCGGAAACCGGCCAGACAAATCGCCGCAATGCAAACCTAGACGGTCGCGCACTCAACAGGCGTTCTAAAACCGCGCTCAACTCTGCCGTCGTCCGCTCATGCCACTCCCGACCCGCTCCGTTTCGCTGCCGGTTTCAGAACGCCCGTTCAGTGCTTGGCCATTACGAACCACAATCCGTCACAGCAATTTTCCATCAGATGCGAGATGCACACCTTCGTGCTTTCAGGTTTGCAAACTATCATGCGAACCACGGTGCCAACTATGCCGTCCACTTTCGTGCTTCGTCAGAGGCTTCGTACGGTGTCAACTGTATGCACACTTCCTGGCCAATCATCCTGCCACTCGCAATTATGCAGGTTCATGCCAACTCAAGTGCCCACACAATTTTGTGCGGGTTTGAGAGTGGACGCCTCACCCCTTGGATATTCAAGGTTCTGTTGTCCGCGAAGGAGTCGCGGTTTATGCGCGAAATATCCGCGCCATTGTCCGGCCTATTGGCCGTGGCCTTGTCCAGTCCGCATCCGCAGACGCGGTCAGTCCGTGACCGCAGCCAGTCCGCGACCACGACCGCAGTTTGTCCGTGTCCGCGCACAATCCACGTTCATGACCTGTCCGTAAACATATCCGTGTCCACGCATTGTCCGCAGCCACGGTCAGTCCACAGACGCGAGCTGTCCACTTCCGCGCACAGTCCGTGGCCGCGAACTAGGCGTGTCGAATCCGATTCCGGGATTTGGCATTGCCCGCAAACACTCAGTGAACCGGCCACGGACTATCCGCGTCCTTGAAATGTCCTCGTCCGCGAATCCGCCACAAACCAGGATATTTCGAGAAATTTAGCCGTCCGCAGTGTGTCCGCCGGAGGCACAAATTGTGCTTGGCAACCAGAATCGGCTTTGGTAGTCTGTAGCCAACCTGTATCATCATGGAAACCATGCGCCCAACGACAGCCAGCCGATTGACCTGCCTCGATCTGTTTTGTGGCTGCGGAGGATTCAGCCTCGGAATGGAGCGCGCCGGTTTCCAATGTTTGGCGGCGATTGATTTTAACCACGAGGCCGTTGCTGTCTTCAAACACAATTTCCCGGCTGTGCCGCAGGTCTTGGAAAAGGACCTGACCAAATTTTCTCCCGAAAATCTGTCAAAACTCGTCAGTGTAAATCACGTTGATGCGATAGTGGGAGGTCCGCCCTGCCAGGGTTTCAGCACAGTGCGGCAGGTGGACGGCGCAAACAACGGCATCCGGCTCGTCGAAGACCCGCGCCGTTATCTCTATCAGGAGTTCCTGAAATACGTTGAGTTTTTCCAGCCCAAGGTGTTCGTGATGGAAAATGTCCTTGGCATCCGCTCGGCCTCCGGCGGCGAATACTTCACCCGGGTGCAAAAGGAAGCGCGCGCAATTGGCTACCGCGTTCATGCCCAAGTCGAGGATTGTGTCGAACTCGGCCTGCCGCAAAAGCGCCGCCGCCAGCTTTTCATCGGCACGCGTCTTGATCTGCCGGATTATTTCCGCCCCGAAATCAATCCCGCCTCACGCGCTTCCAACCATCCACCACTTTGGGAAGCCATTGGCGACCTGCCACCCATCAAGGCCGGTGAAGGCGAGGAAACGACCGAATACGACACGGAGCGTCGCAAAGCTCATGTGGAGCGATATGGCCGACGGTTTCTTTATGAAGTGTTGGAAGTGCAGCGCTCTGCGAAACTTACCGCCCACCGCGCCCGCCCGCACAGCGAGCGCGACTTGCGCGACTTCGCCTTGCTCAAGGAAGGTGAAAATTCCAAGGAGGCGATGGAACGTGGCGTCGAGTTTGAGTTTCCATACGACAAGGAGACATTCAAAGACCGCTACACGCGGCAACACCGAAACGAATCTTGTTCAACCATCGTGGCACACTTGAGCAAAGACGGTCTGATGTTCATTCATCCGACGCAGAACCGCTCGTTGACGCCGCGTGAAGCGGCACGTATTCAGAGTTTCCCGGACTGGTTCGGGTTTCCAATCGCGCGCACGCACCAGTTCCGTGTCATCGGCAATGCCGTGCCACCGTTAGTCAGCGAAGCAATTGGTATCGCAGTAAAGACCTACTTGGAGAAGGCCATGAAAAAGACAAATCAAATCAAATTCCTCATCGAACCGTTGCCGAAGGACGACAAGCAAGCGCTGGAGTGGTTGCTGCGGCTCGTTCATGCGGCGGACAACAAATCTCTCCGCAAGGTTACTGCGGACGAGTTCAAGCGCGGGTGGTATTCCGTAGGTTTTCTCTATCCGGGGCTTCACCCTGATGGAGCGTTGGAGCACGGCACTGAAACATCGAACGAAATTGTGAATCATGCTGAGACTCGCAAGATCGAGCCTCGGCTGATCGCGCCTTATTATGTGGAAAGCGGCTGGCCCGTTGTTCTAGCGCCCATCGTGAAAGAAGCTTGGCGACGATTCGAGGCCGAACAACTCAAGGACGACGAGTTTTATTGCAGCGAGGCCGTGGTCGCCGGCATGTGCTCACGCAATCCCGAACTGATTGAGGAAGTGAGACGCGGGCGCTCGCAGGCCGTCGCATGAATTTAGCCGCTTTTTTGGGAACTGGATGGATATTTCCGAAATCCAAGGAGAATGGCAGCCGATACCCCCTTGGGTTCGGTTCTTAATCAACTTGGGTTACGAGTGGCCGCGCAGCGGCCCAAGACCACGTCGAATCGCCCTCATATCAATGCCGTGCGACTCCGCCGCCGCCGGATTGATTACACTCGGTGCGATGGTTCACGATTTGGCCGATCCACAAACAAACGACGTGGACGGTCATTATGATAAGTTGCTGCAATATGCGCGGCAATTCTTGGAAAGCTGCAATCCTTGCGACATGAAGTGTGATCCACAGATGAAGCAGTGCGGGTATGCCAAACAGGCGACAGGAACACTGAGGTCGCCACTATTACCACACAGGACTTTTCAGGTTTCAGCCAGAACCAATTTTGAGGAACGCAAATTAGCATGGAGTTACAGGAATGGGATGATCGAATGGCCTACCTCCAAATATGCCATTAACTGGCACATCGAAGATGAGCCTCCGCCAGAATGGAATCTGCCGGACGGGGAGTTGTCACCCGATCCATATCAAAGACTATTCGATGGGGCGATTATCTTCCCAGAGAATATGCGGAGGTCATATTCCGGGCTGTGCTTTGCGGGTCGTGCGGGTGGAGAGAGCGTTAGCCGCGAGTTGTGTGCTTCGACACGCTTTGGCAACAGTGCTATGGAATACGGCCTCGACGAGCTACTCACAATTCACGGCTGGTCCAAGACCAACCTATCGAGAATCGCTTTCTTCAACCCAAGAACCGAGAAGTTGGACCGAAGCAACGCAGCATCAAACCTCGTAATTGCCGACGGCGACGCTTCCTTTTTGAAGGTTTATGACCGCCCGGAGTTTAGTTCCAGTGACATTATCGGCGTGATCAACCGAAATGTGGAACGCGACAGACTCGAAGCAGTCGGCATGAAGATGCTGCCCAACCAGTGGCTTGCCGTTGACACGGACATGCTCTGTGGTCTCCCTTCGGTGCCCAAGGGGATTTCCATCGCCATCCTAAAGGGGAGGACTACCTGATGCCGCCTGCCGCCTCCAGCATCTTTAATTTCCTCTCACGGAATGAAACCTGTTCAATCGAGCGCCATGAGATTGCCTCCGCCACTTTCGGCGCATTGCGGCGCAACATGGGTGCAATCATCGGGAGACTGAGCACATCAGAAGATTTGGAAGCGGCTGAAGTCGCGAACTCTCTGCGCGTGCTCTTATTCACTTGGCTTACGTCGCCGGTATCTTTTGACGCCTCAATTCTTGATGCCGTGCAATCTTTTGGTGCCCCTGATGCTTTCGAAGCCCGATGGGGACTTCGAGGTGAATACAAAGCAGCACTCCGCGCTGCCCAAGAAATGATTTTGGGAGGGAACCCTGTGCGCGAAGAGCTTCTTGCTGCCGTCCGCAAACTACGCGCTGACGGACGGATGTTCAAAATATTTTGCCACCGCAAGGCCCGTGGACATTTCGACTCGCTTTTTATTCCGCCGACGGATGCGTGTTTGGACGATTCGTCGTTCCTCCACTCCGTTCGTGACTATAACAACGCCGACCCGTTCAACACGCTGATCAAAGTTGGGCCGCTTCGCTCTAAAGGCTGGGGGGCGGCTCCAGATGCGGTCATTTCCGCGCCCAGATTTGAAACCCTTGTTCAGCTTGTCTGGTCTGGCTGCGGTGACGAGCCGGGATTCGGTTATGATCCTGTCGGACCGCCGCCGACTCCTGGCAACGCTGTTGCGTTGCATCATCACGATACGCTTCCCAATCAAATTTGCTGGACGAAACACGTCATACACACTGGTTCCGATCCGGGCGTCATCCAATACTATATGCCCGAACAGGACGAGTTCGTGGCCTTCCCTGAACCCAATCAGCCAGGCTTGCGACGGAGTGCAACCCTTTTGGAAATACTCGCAGGTGATGGCATCCTCTACCCCCGTAAGTCCGATGTGCTCAGTTTCAATCCAAATGCCGGTGCCATTGAACCCGTGGACTTTCGTGTTCCAGGGGAAACGCTTGTTGAGGGGATGTTCGTCGTGCAGCCCCAGATTCGCGAAATTGCTTTTGGTGAAATGCAGGCGGCGGAAGGCGGTTATTGCCGGATTTGGAAACAACGTCTCAGAGAGGAGTTGCAAGCCAGTCCCGATGCTTTTTGCCTCATTTTGCATAACAAGGGGCTTAATCTACAAAGCCTGCGTCTCTGCGTCGAAAATTGGGCGGAACCCCCACATGCAGTCATCCATGCGCCACAAAAAAGGAGACACTTTCAAATCCTTATTGATGCGCTGGCGCTCGATTCGGCAATTACCGAGCCGGTTGGGAGGGACAATAGGCCCTGGTGGCAGCGTGCATGGGATGAGATTCGAATAACTCGTGGTGAAGCCATCCAGACAGGGATACAAGAGCATGAACTGATTGAACAACAGGCATTGGAACTCATGAAGTCATTACTCCCGGAGATTCGCACAAGGGCAACGGGCGTCGAAGGCTTTCGGCTTCAGATTCCACCGGGCAGTGACTTACGTGGCGCTTTCGTGTTTTTCAAAGTGCTTCGGATCGAGGAAGGGTTTCTCGCCCCTGAAACCGAAATGAAGGTTGTTCGGGATTTGAATACTCTCGAACAGTGGAAAGTCACCTGAGCTTTTTGCACCTATGGCCCGCATAATACCATCGTTTATGGATGACCACACGCCGCCCGGTGAGCGCGATGTTTTCAACATGATCGGTGCCGGGCCTGATGACTGGGTTGTTCTCCACTCCCTCGACTTGGCTCCCTGGAATCGTGGTTTGCGGACAGAACTGGATTTCGTAGTCATCGTGCCTGACACAGGGATGCTCTGCATCGAAGTCAAATCTCACGAGAACATCAGCTTTGATGGCGACCGTTGGCATCCCGAAACTATCAGTCGCTCGCCATTCAAACAGGCTTCGGATGGACGGCATACCTTCTATCGTCGCTTGGCCGAACTCGCACCGGATTTGAAACGAATTCCTGTCGTGCATTGCTGCATCTTCCCGCGATCCCCATTCGATTTGTCCCCGAACCTTTCGGTTCAGTCATGGGAATTGATGGACTCCCGCGCCTTTCGCTCGTTCAACAGCGGCGGCAATTTCTGTTCTGACTTGAAGGCGCGGATGCAGCGGAGCATCGCCGCCGATGCAAACATTGCGCCGCTAAACGTGCCTCTGTCACGCAACCAAATTGACTGCATTTTGAAATGCTGTCTGCCGATCCAGAAACGTCACCCCGGCGCACGGGAGGAAATTGAGCGCCGTCAGGAGCAGATGGAAAAATTGCTGCGGGATCAGCAAAAGCCGGTTCTTCAACTCGCGGCCTTGAATGACCGCCTGATTGTCTCAGGCGGTGCGGGCACGGGAAAAACCCTCATTGCGATGGAAGTCGCCCGTCGGGCTGCTGAAAAGGGCCGGCGTGTCGCATTGCTCTGCTTCAATCAACTCGTCGGCGAATGGATGCGGCGACAGGTGGAGAATATCGCGCCACCTAAGCCCAATCTTGTGACAGGTCGCGCCATTCAAGTCATGGCGGAAATGACTGAACTGGAGATTCCGAAAGTGCCGACCCGCGATTTTTGGGAAGCCACACTGCCGCAGCAGTTGGAAGAACGGCTCACGGACCCGGACTTTCGTGCTACAGCGACTTTCGATTATCTAGTCGTTGATGAAGCGCAGGATTTGTTGGCGCGACCTCGCCTCTGGGGATGCCTCACACAGTTTTTGGTTGGCGGATTCGGCGAGGGAGCGTTTGCCATTTTCGGTGACTTCGACAACCAGGTCCTCGCCGAGCGTCCGACGATGACCCAAACCCTCGCGGCGTTGGAAGCCAGCGCAAACCCGTCACGCTGGCGGCTCGTGGAAAATTGTCGCAATTATCGGATCGTCGGAGATACCGCCGTGAGCCTCAGCGGCCTGGGCAATTCCGTCTATTCTGGATATATGCGCACCGGTGGGGGCGTGGAAAATTACGACATCACATTTTACGAGCACGAGCGCGCACAATTGGACAGGCTCGCCCAATGGCTCAAGGATTTTAAGGCTCAAGGATACAAGCCATCAGAAATTACTCTGCTTTCCTTTCGGTCAGACGAAGCCAGCGCCGCCAATCGTTTGCGAAACGAAGGCTTCAAATTGCGGCCTGCATGGAGCGCCGGAGATTTCACGGGTTATGCCTCGGTTCATTCGTTCAAGGGGATGGAGAACAAGGCGATCATCCTCACCGATGTTGTGCTTGGTGAGCGGGAATTTGACCGCCATCTATTTTACACTGGCATGACACGGGCCACGGAAACAGTGCGCGTGCTGTGCGACAAAACCTGTCAGGACACATTGCTTGGCTGGCTTACCGGGAGGACTGATTTATGACTGAACGAGCGGAAATGATCGAATGGATTCGCGGTGAAATGGTTGGCCCATCGCGGCCACTCACCGACCCGGAGTCGGCCACGTTCGCAAACCGCGACTTCACTGATTTGATCGCATTGCGCCGAGGCCCGCTGGCTTGGCGTCCCGCGCCCGATGTGACGCTCCAGGAAGTTTTATATTACGACCGCGAGTCCCCGCATCGCAAATACGGCATGGGGCTTCTTCATGCGCCCGCAGTGCCGGCAATAAATCCGCCACCCAACCAAGCAGCGCAAGCTGCGTTGCAGGTTACCGACACCATCGGAGCAGAACCGGGCGCAGACGAGCAACCTGATGAAGTTAATGGCAACCAAGCGGAAGAAGGCGACGAAGCGGACGACTCTGACACAAGCAGTTCAGCCGCACCGGACGCCTCCGATGAATTTGAAGTCACCAGCCCTGACGTCCGACACCCTTCCACAATTGGAATTTCCTTCTGTGTTCAACTGGACGCGCGCGGTTCGGTTGTAGTGCGCTTGCCACAGAGCAGGACTTTTTTCTGGCAGCCTGAAGGCACTGCGCAGTTCCAACTCAATGGCCGCTACGAGGCTTGCACAAGGCGATGGACGGATGAAAACGGAGTTGCGAAGAATGGCCCGATCTGGCGACGAGTGCCTGCGGTTCTGCCTGACGCCGCAGTGACCATTGCCCGCAACGAACTTGTTCATGGGCGCGTGGTCCGCAAAGACGTGTTAATGCCGCAGGGTTCGCCGCTGGCTTTGCGAGTCGAGGTTTTCCCGCGCAGGCTTCAGGGACAGGAAAACGTCTGGCTGCTGACGGTTGTTCTTCGGAACTCCACTGATCCCGCTCAGGTGCAGAACGCACACGAATCCATTTTATACCAAACGTTTTTTGAAGTGGCGGTTTCAGAAGGCTGTTTTGAGAAATATCCAGAGAGCCGTCGCCCGTTCAGCCAACTCGACCCGGAAGAACAATCGCTCGCGCTCCTTTATCGCGAATCAGCCACTTGGGGAATCGGCCACGGTTGCGCGGCGGGGTGGGATGCCGATCCGAATCAAGCTCCAGAAAGTCTGTATGCCGATGTCATGCCGGCTGTTCAACTGCCTAGCATGACTCCTGACATTGAGTTGAATGGCACACAAGTCCGGCTCTCGATGCGCGTTCTTGGCAACCTGCCTGATGATGGAACGGGCGAGGCATGGCAATCTTTGGAAAACCTTACCGCTGCCTATGCGGCATGGATTCAACAGAAGCGCGCAGAAACGACCGGCCTATCTGCCAACCATGCACTCGTCGCCAATCGTCACCTTGATTCTTGCGACGCCTGTCTGGCTCGAATCAATGCGGGAATTTCGCTCCTTCGTAATGACGGGCGATCTCGCCGCGCGTTCAGGCTAGCGAATCTCGCCATGCTTCTTCAACAAATCGCAACCAAGCAGTTGAACCGACGTTCGCTGGGTTGGAATCCAGGCCTTGGCATCGTTGCTCCGCAAGGTGACTATCGGTCGCCGTGGAGCATCTACCAGAGCGGCGCGGAGGATACAGCCAAGCTTGGTTACTGGCGCGCGTTCCAGATCGCTTTCCTGCTCATGTCCCTTGATGGCGTCCGCGACGGCCAGTCTCCAGATCGCGAGGTCGTGGACTTGGTTTGGTTTCCCACGGGCGGCGGCAAAACCGAGGCGTATCTGGCAGTCGTGGCGTTCTATATGTTCCATGAGCGATTGCTCATGGATGCCGGCAGGCCAGGACCAAGGCGTGATGGCACGAATGTCCTCATGCGCTACACGCTCAGAATGTTGACCACGCAGCAGTTTCAACGCGCCGCCAGTTTAATTTGCGCGATGGAGTTCGTGCGGCGAAATCCGACTACAACCGGATTGGGAAACATTTCCGGACAACGGTTTTCGCTTGGCTTATGGATCGGCGGCGACGGATCACCCAATAACTGTGATGTTGCGAGGACTGAGATTGGAAAATTCCGGCGTGGCGACATCGAAGGCAATCCGCTCGTTCTGACGGAATGCCCTTGGTGTCGCTCGGAAATCGGGCGATACGACGGCCAGCGTCCAAATACTGTACCCGCGAATCAGTGGAATATGGCCCGGATGCGTGGGGTGTCCAACGACGGCAACAATTGTCCGCTGTTGCACTGTCCAGACGCCGCCTGTTCGTTTGGACAGGCTGCTTCAGCAAACTGGCTTCCCGTCGAAGTTATTGATGAGCGCCTCTATGAGCGTCCACCCTCGCTTGTAATTGCCACGGCGGACAAACTCGCGATGATCGCATACCGCCCAGCAGCCGGGGCGCTCTTTGGTCGGCGTTTTCTGGCCGGCAACCTCCACCGGGAATCCTTGCCACCTGGACTAATTATTCAGGACGAACTGCACCTGATTTCCGGCCCGCTTGGAACGATGTATGCCCTCTACGAGGGAATCTTCGAGCGGTTGTGTTCGTTCGAGAGGGACGGTGGATGGATCAAGCCGAAACTAATCGCTTCGACAGCCACAATTCGGGGTGCTGACGACCAAGTCAGGTCGCTTTACGCACGAACGGAGACACAATTGTTTCCAAGCCCAGGTTTGTTCATGGGCGATTCTTTTTTTGGCAGATACGCGCGGGATGATGATGGCAAACTCAGCAAAGGACGGCTCTATCTTGGCATCCACGCCAACGATTATGGTTCTGTGCTTACGACCCAAGTGCGAGCCTTCTCGTCCGCGCTGTTCCGCCCGTTTCGTTTTGACGCAACTCGTCGCGATCCGTGGTGGACTCTGCTCGCTTTCTACAACAGCATCCGCGAACTAGGCGGTGCAAAGACTCTGTTCGATTCTGACATCCGCTCCCGCTTGAAATTCATGTTTAACAGGGAGGGATTTCCTCCAAACGACAGACGCAACCTCCGCATCGTCGAGGAGCTTACCAGCCGTCTTTCGCAAGCTGACATCGTGGGGATGATGGACAGGCTTTCCACGGCGTATTCTCCGGCGGAAAATGCCCCGATGCTTGATGCGTGCCTGGCATCAAACATTATCGAGGTTGGCGTCAACATTGACCGGCTATCACTCATGGGTGTTGTCGGCCAGCCAAAGACAACAGCAACCTATATCCAAGTTACCGGGCGAGTGGGTCGGCGTTGGTGGGAGAGGCCTGGTCTTATCCTCATGGTTTACAACCCATCGAAGAGCCGCGACCGTTCTCACTTCGAGCAATTTCACAGTTATCACCGCCGCCTCTACGAACGGGTGGAGCCGACAACTGCAACACCGTTTGCCTTGTCGGCGCTTCAGCGCGGTCTGTCGGGAGCGCTGCTTGCATGGGCCAAACAGCACAGTTCAGCACTCGTGCAAAACCCAGCAGCCTATGCTGCCTTTCTCGAAACGGGATACCAGTTGCTGCGCGACCGCTGTGAAACCGTCCAAGCCATCGAGGATCGTCCGCGTTCACTGGCAGAACTGGATCGACTTTTCGTGGAACTCGAATGGAAGTGGGAACAGAATCCCCAAGAGTGGGAGAAGTATCCTCCCAATGTGAATGGTCAATATCTCATGCTGTGGCCGGGGCAGTTTTACTCCGGGCTTCAAAAAAGGCGCGGGGTTAGCGTCCCCAGCAGTATGCGTCAAGTGGACCGTAGTGCCGAGTTGAACATAACGCAGGGATACGCACCGGTGATGCCTGCCGTTCCGCCATCTCCCCCATCACCCGCACCGCCAAGCCCCAATCCTTGACACATCAAATTTATGGGAAACAAACAGATACGCACCGGACAACTCATCGCACCTTTTGGGCCGGGAAGTATTTACACCGACCGGCGGGGCGTGCCGCATGTGGTCGCAGGCTTGGATCATTGGTTTAAGCAGTGGGATGCGGGCCTTGGTAGAATGGTGACTTGCACCAACAGTCAGGAGTTTGAGCGATTCGAGCCGCGACTTTCTGCTCTGCTCCGCGTCGCCCGCTTTTGCGCCCCTCCCGATTACCGTGCGTTTCGCAGAACCAATCCCGCTGACCAGCCACCGCCGAATGCCAATCTCTTTGTTCCTGCATTGCGTTTCCCCCGTTGGTATCGCCAGACCCGAACCGGCGAGATGAGGAGATTCAATCTTGATGCAGTACAACTTCCAAACACTCAAGGCGGTGGCCGCTGGCAGCCAGTGCGTTTTGTCTCCGTATGTTCTGCCGGACACCTTTCTGAGTTCCCATGGAAACAATGGATAGGATGCCAGTGCGCCGGCGATGGAAATCTATTCCTAACTGATCGTGGCGGCTCCGAATTGAATAGCATCAAAGTTGAGTGTCGAACCTGCCCGGATGGATCCACGGGACGACGGGGCAGACCTTTGGGCGGAACAACCGTCAAACCGAACGTCGCCTTGGGCGAACAAAGCGCGTTTCAAAGAGCGGGAATCGCCTGTCCCGGCGATCGTCCGTGGCTTGGCGAGGGAGCGAACGAACAACCTTGCAATCAGCCGCTCATCGCTGGACTCATCAACCAGACCAACCTTTACTTCCCCAGAACCATTTCTGCCATTGCTCTTCCTGACCTTCGGCCAGTAAACCCGGCCATCACAACCATCAGAAACGAAATCGCGTCGCTTCCGACTGTGGGAGTGGCGCGAACGGTTTGGAATATGGGCGACCGCGCCGGAACAGTTGCAATGGTAAAGGCCGGACTTGATGCGCTGGGAATCGTGAGCGATCCGGCACTGGTTCAGGAAGCATTGCAGAGTCTTTTTGACGCAACCGCTGCTCAGCTTCCACCAGGGACTGTTCAGCCCGCAGCGCCGGAATCCGATTTCGTCGCATTTCGCCGTGCCGAATTCAACATCATCCGCAACCAGGTGAACGACCCGCAAAACGTGCCAAACCTGCGCGTGATTCCAACAGATGTTCCGGGTGATCTCACCAGTTGGTTCGCAAGGGTGAACCTTGTCGAGAGATTGCGCGAGACGCGCGTTTTCTACGGCTTTGATCGCTTGGATCAGATCAATAATTCGCTCGCACAAATGCCTGATATTGCTATGCGGCAGTTATTTCGTGACCAACCCACAACGCCGCCGGATCGCTGGTTGCCCGCCGTCGAAGTATTTGGAGAAGGCATCTATGTTGAGTTGGACGAGCATCGCCTGACCGAGTGGCAAACTGACCGTGCCGCCTGGCTACGTGACAGGCTTGATGATGGCTTTATCAATCGTTTGCAGGGCGTATTCCAAACCCTGCCACCGCTTGGCGTTGCAAATCGTGAATGGGCTTCTCGCTATTTACTGGTTCACAGCCTCGCACACATATTGATCAACCAGTTGGTTTTTGAATGTGGTTACAGCACCGCCTCGCTCCGGGAGCGTCTCTACGTTTCTCCTGATTCCGCAGCACCGATGGCTGCGTTTATGATTTACACCGCTGCTGGCGATGCAGAGGGGACTTTGGGCGGACTCGTCCGTTTGGGGCGGCCCGAGCGTCTTGGACCGGTGGTTCGCCGCGCTCTAGGACGAGCATCGTGGTGTTCGGCAGACCCGGTCTGCTCCGAGCATCTTGGCGGGCAAGGATCAAAACTCGCCAATCTTGCTGCCTGTCATGCCTGTGTGCTGCTACCGGAAACGTCGTGCGAGACAATTAACCAGGGACTTGATCGCGCTATGATTGTCGGCACACCCGACGCGCGCGACCAGGGCTTCATGGCAGAGTTGCTTGAGGAAGTATATTCGCTTGGATAATCGAAACCGCATCTTTGATTGACCATGCCTGACGTATTCACCAAGGCGAAACGCTCCGAAGTCATGTCCCGTATTCGCGGACGCGGCAACAAGGACACGGAACTCGCGCTGATTAAATTACTCCGTCAGCACCACATAACCGGCTGGCGGCGGAATCAGCCGGTATTCGGGAAACCGGATTTCATTTTCCCGGCTGCAAAGCTGGCGGTTTTCGTTGACGGCTGTTTCTGGCACGCCTGCCCGAAACATTCCAACATGCCGACCAACAATCGGGCATTCTGGAAAAGGAAACTTACTGCAAACAAACTGCGTGACAAACTGGTCGCGCGAACACTCCGCTCCCAAGGTTGGCGGGTGGTGCGGATTTGGGGTCACGATCTCGCGCGCAAAAAAATTTCAAAGCTCCCGTCACGCATAATGCGTGTGCTTGGGAAATGACGAAACCATTTGCGCTTCTGACCAGATTTTTTCGGCGGCTCCCGCCAAGACGGGATCACTGCAAAATTCGCAGTCTGGATTCCGCTCCAATTTGCGCCGTCGCCGAATTACCGGATTCGACCAAGGGCTAACCCGCCACTCATTAAACAGATCAGCACTGCTCCCATGTAGTCTACGGATGAATTCGATGGCGAGATAAACTCCGCCAATCACAGATACGAAGGCGAACGGCGCAAGCACTTGCCGCCCTTCGCTGGTTTTCAATTGTGCGGAGGAGCAGAGCTGCTTAAAAAGCGTGTCAAAGGCTGTTCCCGCGATACTAGCCGGATTCAATTGAGGATACCGCTGGCAAATGAGGACCGCCGCCGCGTCTGAAATCCGTTCCCGCCGGACTTCATCGAGCGACACCCCGATCGCTTCTGCGACGTGTTTTTCGTGCGCATGTTCTTCGGGGCTTTCGTGATAGACGCACGACAGGCAGGCATGGTCGGTCGGTTGCCGATGAAAATGAAAAACTACTTCGCTTACGCCGGTGGTTGACGCGTCGAAGACAGCGCCAGGGATTTCGGTTTGAAGCTTGCGCCTAGCGCGAGGGCTGTCCACGCCGACGATCAGGCGTTTCAGCCAGTCGCCTTTCCGGTTAGGCAAGTCCTGCAAGCGCCCCTTAAATGGGACCAAATGCACTCCCCGCAGATGTTTGTGCGCGGCGAGGCACAGCCTTTCGGCCTTTGGCAGATCGACATCACCTTGGGTGAAAAACAGGCACCTTTGCAGGTTGCCGTCGCTGACAGCGTCATCGTCGCAGACGTGAAGCCTGCCTTGGACTTGAAATTGACTCAATCCATAAAGGAAACCGTTGCCGATGGCTCCGGCCCCTGCCAAATGCGCTTCGTCAAAAATTGCAGGTTCATACAATTTCGCCAAATCATCCCCTACGAGTTCAGCCAGGTTAATTTCCAGAGTATCGGCCGGTGGATACGGCAACTTGAGCGCCTTCTTGAGAACCGCGCCGGCCGCATAACAAGCTCCCAGTAACAGCCCGACCGGATGAATATCGAAGATGCCAGCGTTCATCGGCGCGGCGGCGACGACTATCGTTTCCTTTTTGCCACATGCGTATATGCGAGGCGACGAGAACCGAGGACCCGCATTCCCGATGACGAGTTCGACGGCAACATCCGGGTTCGATTCGGTCTCATCGGCATTTACGGATCGAATTGTCCTAGAAAGCAAGAGTTGCGCGTGCCGAGCGAATTGGGCGGCTCTTTCATCACGGCGATCAAACGTGATTGCCACCGACGCGTCCAGCAGCGCGCTCGCTTCGCTTTCATCGACGCCCAGGATGGAAGACAGGGTTTTTGCGTTTTCTACGTTTGCGTTCAGCTTCACGGGATTATCCGATAGTGGTTTGAAATTTGTTCCGGTCCGACCTCGATCCATTCGTTTTGGGCCGAGAGCGCAAAGACAGCGGTGTCGGTGACGAAAGTCGCCGCGCTTGTGTTCTTCGCAAAGAAGGGGATGACCAGCGACAACGCGCCGGCATGTCTGACGATTGCCCACTCGTCGTCAGCATACGAATGGAAAGCTTTTTTCGGATGTGTATGCACTTGAGCTGCGACGATAAATTTTTGTGCGCGCAGCTTCAGAAAAAGATTCTCCATTGAATCTTCCGGGATCCGGAAAATATCGCGGCTCGCTACTTGACCCGGCTTATACACTTCATCGATGCGAATGCCGTCAGCGCCGTATTTTCCGAGCCAAAGGACGACGCACTCGGAGCGGCGACGCCCGACTTTTTGGAGAATCGCCAGTGTGTCGGCAACAATGGCTGAAGGGACTAAAATCGTATTCATGGATTGCATTTTTGCCATACGCGCCAGAGTTGAGTCGCGATACCGCCCAAATCATAACCGCCCCGGCTCTTGTAATTGTCCCACAAATCGCCGACATGATTTTGATGGGTATGGTATTCACGAGCGCCGGCCATGCAGACGAACGGGCGACCCGTCAAATGATGGTTGTCCGCGTGAAATACACTGCCAGAATTCTGCGGAATCTGGGGGCCGGTCAGGTAATTGCCGTCCTTGTCCAGCAGTTCGACCGACGGCGGCTCATCGTTCCAATTGGTGGCGACGAGCCTCACCCGCAACTCGGTTCGGCCCTCCGCCTGAAAGCCGACGTCAAGGACCGGAAACTCCTTGCTGTTAAGTTTCCAGCCCCTGACGCCCAGCAATCTGCCGTCTATTTTGCCGACGTCCTTATCGAATCGCATCCTGGACGCCGTCTCATTCATTGCCGCCGCCTCCCTCCCGAGGGCCGTAATCAATTTCTGCTTTGCACTTCAAACCGTTGTCGAGGTAGCTTTTTTCGACATTTAGTTCGACCTTGCCGACTTTGGCGACCCAGCCGTTGGTATCCACGAGTCCCAATTTCTTGGCCGCGCGTTGTAGTTCCACCTTGACCAACTGGTGAGACGGCACGGTTTCAAAGCCCTCGTGCGGCCACGAGCCGCTGGTTGTAACCACGGCGACTTCAATCGACTGCGCTTCTTTGTGCGCGAGGCACAGGTCGAGTCTCGCAGTGCGAATGCTTTACGAATGAGCCGACATGGGCGCTCTCTGGCAGCTTGGCCTTGAGATCGCCATGCAGATATAGAGCTTCGTCATGTTCCCGGCCACGCAGCCCGAACGCCTCGACCGCCCATTCCTGAACCTTGTGGATCGTCGCCGACGGCGCGAACGACTTCTCTTTGGTATGCGATTCGTGCGTGACGAACACCTTCACCTGTTTACAGCGGTGGCAGTGGATGTGATGACCGTGACCGATGCCGTGCTCATGGAGCTTACGACCATTCTCACAGGCCACTTCTTGGTTTTCGACCCAGAGAACGATGTCCTCTCCGGGTTCGCCGACAGCGGCACCGGCCGCTTGTAGTTCTTTTATTAGTTGTCCAACCGTGGCATCCGAAGCGATCTTAATCGGCTTCGGCTCCACGCCTTCGCACGTATGAACGTGCAGCTCTATATCAGCCATTTTGTTTTAGGTGTTAGAGCCAGCATCATTGCCAGCTTGAATTTATTTTACGCGAGCGCATCAGATTGTCAATATCCTTAACGCGTCTTTATCGTATGTCAATATCACAAACAGTTTCTCCTGTTGACATTTTGCTGAAATCCCCTATTTTTATGGGGTCATCCTTTTGGTTAGATAAAGCACATGCCGCCGAATAAAAAACAGCAGAACTTGTATGAAATTGTTGGCAGGCGAATCAGGGACACCCGCAAGGCCGCCAAACTGACTCAAGAGGATCTCGCCGAGCGCGTGAATTTGACGCGCACTTCCGTGACGAACATCGAAAAGGGCCGACAAAAACTATTGCTGCACACCCTTTTCGACTTGGCCGCTGCGATGAAGGTTCCCGTCGTCGAGTTAATGCCTGCCCCTCGTGAGGAGCAACCTCATATCGAGCAGAAATTGATGAATGGGCTTTCACCAGCGGAGAAAGAATGGATCGTAGGGGAATTGTCAAAACCGACCAAAAAAACAAAAACTTATGAGCGTTCGTAGAAAATTGATCAGAGAGCTGTCCATAGATTTGTTGGAGAAACACAATATCGGGAATGCGCCGGTTGATGTCGAAAAACTTGCCCATGCGTTACACCTTGATGTGCGTAAAGATCGTGTAGAGGGTGACATTTCGGGATTCTTATTCCGCAACCACGAAAAATCGTCCGCAATCATCGGCGTCAATAGCAGTCACCATCATAATCGCCAGCGGTTCACAATCGCACATGAATTGGGGCATTTTTTGCTTCACACGGGTGATAAGGTTCACGTTGACCGAGGATTTGAGGTTCGTCTTCGCAGCGACGAATCCAGCAAAGGCACCGATATTGACGAGAAGGAGGCCAATTTGTTCGCCGCTGAATTATTGATGCCAAAGGCGTTCGTCGAAAGAGACCTTGGTGAAATCGGGGCAGTGGACTTGATGGAAGAAAAAACCATCAAAACATTAGCCGAAAAATATCAAGTGAGTCCTCACGCATTTGCGTTTAGGTTGTCTTACTTGGGCTACGTCCAACAATAGCCGTTGCGGAGAAATCCGCCACCACGAGTATTCACCCAGGCGCGATGCGCTCCGGGCTGTAATTCTTGACACTTTGTTTTGTGTAAATCCATGTCTCGTGCGGGAATGGGGGGCAAAGTTTGGATGTTTCATACCGTCTCCGCCGCTGCAATCGCTTCAAACTCCGAATAGATTTCGGTGTGATTGGCGTTCAGATACCGGACGACCTTCGCATTCTTCAGCAGGTTTTTGACGTAGGTTTGCGCCGTTTGCAGGGTGAACATGTTTTCCGTGTAATTATCCGTGACCGCTTTCAGGTCGCGTTCGAGTGATTCCATTTCACTTTCCATCCGCGCGATGTCTTCTGCCGACATCCCGGCCTTTTTCTTCGGCTCGTCTGGGTTCACCAGTTGATGTTTCGGGGTTCCCAGGACCATCGCTTCGGCGTAGCCGGCCACATAGTTGTTCATCGTCACCATCATTTCCGCCATTTCAATCTGCCGGTTTCCGTTCACGCGCTTGAATAGCCGCAGGGCTTTCGGGCAGATGTTTTTGTCCTTCAATAATTCTGCCGCGTCGGGATGGATGCCTTTCAGCAGGTTCATGGACGCCTGCACCACCCGCAGCGGCATGTTCAACACCACGGCCAACCGCTCCACGCTGACGCCGTTGTTCACCGCCTTGACGATCATCTTGTGTTCCTGAATCGGCGGCAACCGGCTGATGCGGGCGTTGTAGGTGTAGCACTCATCATCGGTGGCGATGAGGCAGTCAGCATCCGGTTTGCCCAAATCTTTCAGTGCGAAATAACGGAGGTGTCCGTTTTTCAGCATGTATTTTCCCGGCGCATCCTTTTGCGGATACACCACCAACGGTTCGACCAGCCCGACTTCCGGGATGGAGCCGATAATCGCCTTGAACCGATAGGTATCCTTCTCCTCGGCTTTGACCAGCCGCATCGGCAAAATGTTTTCCAGCGTCAGCCGGATTTTTCGCATTTCAAATCCAATTTTCATTTCGCTCATGATGTTGGTGGCGTCTGAGGTGAGAGTTTGGCTGAAAGATATTTGGGCATCGTTGGTAGTGCTTCCGCCCGTAACAGCGTGTAAAAATTCTCGTCGGCCAGCAGTTTGTTGAAGGCTGTCACGATGAATCCCAGCCTGGCGTCGCACACTTTCGCCTTTTTGATCATCAGCTTTTGTCGCTGGCTCTCCTTGCGATAGGAGTTGACCATGCTCTCGATGCTGGTTTTTGGTTTTATCCCTGATGTTCCGCCGTCTCGTTGCTTGCCGATCCGCCGCCGGCTCTCTATCAGTCCTTTGACATACTTGAGGGATTTGTAATCAATCTGCTTTTCTTCGTAGGCTTTGAGCAGTTCACGCTGCGTCTCAAGCGTGTCTGTCTTGGCGATGTCCACCGCGATCCAGATCGGAATCTTTCCGGTGACAGCAGCCTCCAGCAACCGTTCTTCACCAGCGTTTTTAAGGCTCGAATATCCGTGCACCAGGCTATCGCTGACGTCCAGCTTTTTGCTGATTTGATGAACGTTGTAGCCCAGCGCTTTCAACCGTTCAATTTCGCGGATTAAATCCATCGGCTTCGGATAGCGCCGCGCGATGTTTTCCACCAGGCTGCAAATCAGCAGTTCCTGTCTGGTCAGCTCCTTTACTTCGGCCGGGATTTCTTTATGTCCCAACGCCTTGAAGGCTTCCATGCGCCCCTGTCCGCAAATCAGGTCATATTTGTAGGCGTCCGTCTCACTCACCGGCCGGCGGCTCACCTGTATCGGCACTTTCAGACCGACGTTCTTGATGTTTTGGACGATAATTTCAAATTTCTTGGGGTCCCGATGGCGGGGATTCACGACGAAAATTTGCTCAATCGGTATCAGTTGTACCTCGTCGCTCATGTGAGTTCCTCCAGCTTCACCCGCTCCGCCATGCCAAAAAATGCCTCCAGCGTGTCGAATCGGTAAGTGTCCAGATGGATGCCGTTGGCTTCCCCCACCCGCAGGTTTTTCCAGGTCATGTCCAGCGCCGGCAAAATATAATAGTCTCGGATGCCTTCATTCGTGGCGTCCATTCGCACGGCAATCGTGATGTCCGGTCGTGTGCTGGCATCCAGCCGGACCAGCCAGCGCGACGACCCCGCGCCGGTCTGGGTATGTCGGCACAAAACGATGGACACGCGCATTTCACCGTTTACCTCCAGCAGTTCGGTTTGACGATTCCAGACCGCTGACGCGCCGAGGTTGGAAATTGTTTGGATGACCTCCGCCACGAGTTCCGGGTGACGTTTCCGCAGCCGCCGATTTTCCTCGATGAAGCTATAATCAATGCCGGGATCATAGCCAATCAGCCGGTAGGCGTTCACCAGTGTTCCAAAGCGATGGCTGAATGCCGTGCTCGATGGCAGTCCTTCGGCTTCGTCAATCAGGATGCCCGAAATCCGCCCGTGCATTTTCAGCAGGGTGCGGAGCTTTTCCAGCATTTCCTCGTCCGTCAATTTCTGGCTTCGCGCCAGGATGATTTCCTGTGCCTGACAGAACAGTTCCGGCTCTACGACTCCCTCAAATGCGCCGTCCGCCCGAATCCATTTGTCCGGCGGGTTGTTCACGTGTTTCTTCTTCAGCTTGCACGAAGTCCGGTGATACACGTTGTTGCCGATGTATTTTTCGTTGGTGAGGATTTGATGCACCGTCGCCCGGTTCCATTCCCGCCCAAAATCCGTCTTCACGCCTTGCGCGTTCAGGCTGGTTGCAATCTCGGATTCAATTTTCCCTTCGCCGATGAATGCCTTGAAAATCCAGCGGACGATTTTGATTTCATCTTCCGGTCCACGCACCAGCACCACGCGGTCGGTCTGGATGCTTTTTTGCTCGCCCATTTTCAGCATCGACTTGCGCACGCCGCTCTGGTCAATCAGCATCCGCCGCAGGCCAAACCCGGCCGTCCCTCCTTGCTTGTATCCCAACTGAATCAGCCGGCACGCGCCTTGAAAAACCTTGGTTGAAAGTTCCCGACTGTATTCACCCGCCATCGTCCGCTTCATGCTTTTCATGACCGTGGACATCGGGCTGCCATCGTTCTCGAACTGTTCCGCGCAGTAGTGGACCGACACGCCCGCCCGGCGGCAGATGTATTCGTAATACGCGCTTTCATCCGCATCCTGAAAACGCCCCCACCGGCTCACGTCATAAACGAGGATGTGCGTGTACCGCGCTTTGCCCTCCTGGACATCGCGGATCATCTGCGCGAGCGAGTCGCGCCCTTGGATGTTCAGCCCGCTTTTGCCCTCGTCGGAATACTCCTTTACGATGCCCAGCGCACGGCGCTTGGCATATTCGAGGATCACGTCCATCTGGTTGCTGGTCGAGTACCTGCTGATGCTCCGTGGACATGCGCACATACACAGCAGCGCAGTTTAGCCATCTCTCTGTCTCTTTCCGGCTCATGCAGCATTATTTCTGATTCGTTTTATGGTTTCGTTACGCCTCCCAGCTAAAAAACTGGAAAGTATTTGTCCATGATGGCAGAAGCTTGCTAACGGAAACGATGAAATCTTTGTAGCGCAATTTAACGTCGGCGTAACAAGGGGAATGTGCGTTTCCAATAATATGGATGAGCCTTGCGCCAGGCCCGGACTCGCTCCACTTCACCCGGTCCGCCCCATAGTTTCCGATTTCCAGGTTTCGCCAGCCATTGTTTCTGGCTCAAAATCTTGCTGGCCTTGCGACAACGTGCCCGGGTACAGAACCGTTGGTGGTGGTGATTGCGGGGATCGGTGGTGAATAAATGTTTACAGGATAAACATCTGCGACTGCTACCGTTGCGGTGTGTGTGTTTCATCACACACCACCGCGCGTCACCACGCGACGAACCGGCAGGGAAAAATGGCTCTCAACCGCAGGAAGATTTTAGCAGCCGCGCTAGGCGCGGCTCAAATTACGCCCCATTGGGCCGTTCTGGTCAATGATGAATTGCGCCCTAATAGGGCGTGCCACGCGACGCCAAAATTCACGCGCAACTGAAGAAATTCGGCGCGAGTATCCGTCGCGAGCGAATCGCCAAGGGCATTACCCAGGAGAAACTGGCCGAACTGGTTGATTTGAACATCCGGTCCGTACAGAAAATCGAAGCCGGACAAATCAACGTTCTGGTGACAACGACGATGCGGATTCAGCACGCGCTGGACTGTCCTTGGGGCAAGTTGATGTCATGAGCCAATTTTGGCTGTTTGCATTTGCATACCGAGCGTGCCTCGTGCCTCCATTATATGGCTCGCTCGCGCCGTCAATGTAGTGCGCCCTGCCGCCCGTCGCCTCCACATTGACTGCGCTCGCTTCGCCAAGGGATGGCACTTAGGAATCACGCTCGGAGTCTGCATGTCTGGTTTAAGATGGAGGTGGCAATCGTCCACCTTCTGCTTGATCTAGGTGATATTGCTCAAGCATGGCTTTAACTACGCGCCCGAAACCAAACTTTGTCCGTTAAAAAATCAGGGCGGTTTTTAAGACTCTGGCCGCGGCGTTCGTCGGCAAATGTTTTTGAACTTCAGCGTTCCGGCAGCAAGGCGAGCAGTTTGGATTTCACATATTCCCCGGCTTGCTGCGGGTCATAATCAATTCCAGCTCGCAGTAATTGCTTCATGTCCGAACAAAATCCCCGGTCTGCCAGGTGCCCGTCCAGCAACGAAATAAATTCTGCTCGTCCGGCAACGCTGCTTTCCAATTTGAGATAATGCTGAAACGACTCGATGATCCCGGCGGGAGCCACCGCTGGCTTGGCCAGCGTCAGCGCCCAATACAGATCAAACAAATCCCGCCCGCGCCGGCGCTGAAACAATGCCCGCATCTTTGTTCCCAGCATTTCATGGATGTCATAACCGGCAACCTTCGTGCTAACCACCGTATCCTGAAATGGAAATTCAAATGGAATTTTAATCACCGGAAGATGCGGCGTGCGCTCGGTGACATTGGCTTCCACCACAACTTCAAGGTTTGTTCCCGTCTCTACGAGGGACGGAATGGCGTAGGTCATGCGCAGCACGCGTGAGGGTTTCACCGTGTTGCGGATGGCTAGTTTGAGATCTTCCCACACGGACTGCTTTGGGGTTCCCAGCACACCGCTCAAAACGCGATTGAGCGCCTTGCGAATGTGACCTTCCGGGCGGTCACCGACTACGACCAGATCAATGTCCTCGCTGTATCGTGCCGGCGGCGCGAGATGAACCTTGTGCAGCAACGTGCCGCCGCGCATGGCAATCTGGTCCTGTAAAAAAGCATCGTCGAACAGCGCGACCATCGCCCGGCACAACAATAAATCCTGCTCGACTTGAATCTGGCTCGGCCACGGAACAACTGACTGGTGGGCGATGACATCCCGGCGTGTAATTGGTGCTATCATCATTCAAACTCCACGGCGTTGTTAAGAATTTTCCACCGCTTGATTTCAGGAGCGTCACGGCGAGCACCCGGAACCAGCGGCACGACAATCAAATTCGACGGCAACCAATTCTTAACGACCTTGGCCAAGTCGGTCGCCCGTAATTTTTCCAGCACAAACCCCAGGCGTTGGGCCGTGGCCGGCTCGTCTTCAATTTTCAGCACCCGGCGTAATTCGGCTGGGCGCAAGAGCGGTAACAGCGGAGCGATGGTTTCACCCGCCCGGCCAATGCCGCCGATGCGCGCAGCGTATCGGATCAAATCAAAAGCGGTTGCCTCCGGTGTGCTGACTTGCAAGGGCGCAAAAGCATTCGCCAATGGCTGTGTTGGCGTCTGCTCCAAGGTGCGTTTCACAAAAAACTGGATGCGAATGCGGCCTACTTCAACGGCACGCCGCGAAATCTTGGTCATCACCTGGGTCACCTGTAATGCCTGCGGATTTGAACCGAGTGAACTGGCTGCCGACTGAAGCGCCAGATAATACGGCTCACCCAACCATTGAAAATAATCGTGGAGCCACCACGCCACCGGTGGCGCTCCCACCGCACTGTGTTCAGGACTGACGATCAAAAAAAACTGATGGCGGGGCGAAACTCTCGTCACCCGGTTTTTCAACCGCAACAATTGATTTCTGGCTGCCGTCACTGACAGCCCGGTTGTCTTGACCAAATCCGCCAGCGGGAAAGCCACGCGCCCCAAAGCCAGACGCTGGTCAAGGAAAGCATCAGCCGATCCGACCATCCGGGATTTGGATTGGAATTGCTTCATTTTTACGTCTGCACATTGTAGCGTCATACGCTTCGTTGTGCAAACGGAATAAACGGCTCTTCAAGCACCATTCAACACAGGTGAAATCCAACCAACTGTTTTTTACTAAACGTATTCACTTGTTGCTACCTGGATACATTTTGTAAAAAATCGCTGCGTGCCACAGAAATCCGGCACCAATCTGTGAGGAAAAAGTGCCAGCAAAAGTGCCAGCACGAACCCTCTTAACCGGGTAAAAACCGGCACAAAAAGATATGGCCGGATATGCGTTGACAATTAACGTAACCCATTTATATTCATACAGTCAGCGATGCCATAGACGATTGATTTCGAGTGGCTTGTGGAAGACGAGACTCGGTCGATTCCGACCCTCGCCTCCAAGTTGTTTCTAGTAAGCAACTTACGACATATTTCGCATGGTAAAATCCTCTTTTTTATGCGAAATGGCGAAGGTCGAAAACCAACCGTCACCCTTCATCAAATACCAGAATCGCACGCAGCTTCAATCTTCTTGTTCCAAGATCCGCCAAGAGAGCTTTTCGGCCCTCTCCGGTGAACGTCTTCGGTTGGTGTGGGAAAGGCCGTTGCGGCTGGGTGCCGTGGCCCCGCGGATGGTGAGCTGAAATGTATGTGACATATTTAAACCTTTAAACCCACATTTTTCTTGGATTTTCTGTGGGATGGCAGTGAACTTAAGCTATAAAACAACGAGAACTCACGGACGAGACATACAGTCAGCGATTCCTCATGCGTAAGAAAACGGTGGTAATGGCTGGACACAACTTTGGCGCGTGGACGCACTGGCGGACAACGGCGAAAACTGTTGTGTTTTACTGCGAGCCACTCTACCCGCCCGCGCCATGCCGTCAAGGCATCCGAAACCCTGATAAGTGGCCAAGCGATGGCCAAGCACAATTATTTCAAAATAAAATCACATTTAAAGAAACCACGCAAAGCATTGATAATGAAGCATTTATAAGTGGTGCATCCAGATGGAGTTGAACCATCAACCTTCTGATCCGTAGTCAGATGCTCTATCCAATTGAGCTATGGATGCAACCAAAGAGAATTGAACATTAACCAGCCCGCTGCCGCCGCGCAAGTCTCTTTTCCACGCCGTTCCTCCAGAAATTTCCGTAAAACCCCACCCCAGCAATTCAACTTGATGCCAGGGCCGGAGATTGGGCATGATGGGCGCAAGGTAATTTTATCTGAACGTGGCAATACCCATCGTCATTCGCACTCTTGTGGCCTTCGGCGTAGCCTTGGGCGGCGCCTTGTTGAGCGCGCTGCTGGCCCGCACCCACAAACAATTATGCGCCCTTATCAGCCTGGGCGCGGGAACGTTGCTGGGCGTAACCGTCTTTGCCATCGGGCCGGAATGCTGGCAGGGTTTGACCCCCTGGCAAATGGCGCTCGGTGGCGCCTCCGGCTACGCGCTTTTTGCCATTGTCAGCAAATACATCTTCCATGTGTGCCCGGCCTGCGCGGCCAGCCACTTTGACGAGGCGGCCACGCACCGGTTTAACGAAATTGCCCTGGCCATGATGATCGCCCTGGCCATTCACTGCACGGTCGATGGCCTGGCGCTGGCCGCCGGACATCAGGAACAAACCGGCCCTGCCTCGACCCATTGGCTGGATATGTCGGTGACGATGGCCATCTGTGTGCATAAGGCGCCGGAGGGGTTGGCCCTGGGCGCGTTGCTGCTGGGCGCAGGCTACCATCGGCCGCGCATGCTCTGGCTGGTGGCGGCCGTGGAATCCACCACCATCTTGGGCGGCTTGGCGGGCTGGCTCGCGTTCCGCAGCGTTTCCAATCTCTGGCTCGACCTGGCCCTGGCGAACGCCGGCGGGGGATTCATCTTCCTGGCCGCTCACGCCGTGCTGGGGGAAATCATGAAACATGAGAAAAAAATTGTCATCCTCAGTTTTACCGCGGGCTTTTGCGCCATCGCGGCGTTGATCGTGGTCTTCCGCTTGCAGGCCGATTGAGGGATCAGAAGTGGCTGGGGAAGAACCCAATGGCGCGGTCCAGCCGGGTCGGCTCGCCGGCCCTGGCGGCACGAAGATTGATTTCACAGAAAATGCCCAGCGTTTGCGCGCCTCGCCCGCTGGAGCGAATAGCCTCGAATCCATATCCATAACTGGCCATGATCTGCCACTTGCCCGATCGCGCGCGGTAACCGACGCCCAATCCGGCCCCGGAATTAAAACTGCCAGGCTGCGTCGCGCCCGGCAAATAATCCACCACCGCCACCGCGCCCATGGGGCTGACGTGCCAGGTCTTGTCCGCGTCCAGCGGCACCGTGTATTCCGCGTTAAAGGAAACGAAATTGCGCGCGCTTAATTCCTGGTAGAAATATCCCGGAATCGAAAGCGGAAACTCCGAGGCCAGCGGCAGGGTCCCGCCCAATCGGTAGGCGCTGAAGCGATCGGCGTGTCCGGTGGTTCCCGCGGTAAAATTGACGTCAAAACTCTGTTTTGATTCCGGCAGGGTGTAGATAAGCAAACCGCGCATCCAAAACAGTTCGGAATAAGGCTCCAGCATCCGGTCGCCGTCAAAGCCGTAGGCGCCGGAAGCGGAACGAAACTGTCCCTCGTACCATGCCGAAAGCTCCATGGCCAGCTCGGGCGTGAGCAACGGCTCCCGGCCGCCCAAGCGCAAGCCCGCGCGCCAATCCAGCGACGAATGGTCGTGCGGAAGAACGAAACCCGGCGCCACTTCATCGTTCCTCTGATAAATGGAATAATGCTCTTTGACACGCAACAGGCCAAACAAAGGAATCCGCTTGCCGGGATCGAATAGGTGATAGATCGAAACCGACGTTTCCCCGCTGTCGCCCGTGAAGGACTCTTCCGGCAGATATTTGCCCTTCTGAAACTCGTAATAATTATCGGCGTAACCGCCGCCCGCCAGCCCGATGCCCAGGTCCGTGTTCGGCCCCAGCAATCCAACCAATCCAACCTCCGAATCCAAATACACCGGCGCCAGCGCCAGCCGCAAGGTGACGTTGGTATGAAAGAAATTCGGTTCGTTCAGGTAATAGTAACCGTAGGCAGCGACGGGCGAAGCGCCACTGACCGACTGGGTGAAACCGGCCTGCACCAGTTCCCGCAACGCAGGATCGACTTGTCCCGGCGCGTCCCCAGCCATCGACAAAACCGTCAAAGCGAGCAGCAGCCCGCAGTGCTTCCGCATGATTCTATTTATACCCATTCCCGCCCTCGCGCAAGCGCCGCCGGCGCCAGCAAACCGCTAGGGCACCGGATATTCGCCAACGACCTTGGCCGAGCTGATGATGCTTCCACTAAGAATCGAACCCTTGCCATGAATCGTTCCGGTGCCAATGCCGTTGAGCAAGGTGACGCATTCACCGCCGCTGGGACCGGTCATTTTGTCTGTCACGTCATCGGTGAACGAAGCCAAACCATCAAAATGGAAATTGCTGTGGGTGCCATCAGCGGTGATCAGGGCGGTGTCGTTGTACTGCAAACTCTCGTAACAGGTTTCTTTATAGTTGGGGCTGACAAGCTCCGCTGTCCATGTTGGCATGATCACTTCCTTGAAGGTCAGCTTGGACGGCGCGACCATGACGGCGTTCACGATCTGAATCGAAACCACCGACGAAATATCCTGGACGATGTTGCTCCCGGTCTTGTCCACCACCAGTAAACTCTGCCCGCCAGATTTCAATCGCGCGCCTTGGGGAAAGTTGGTGGCGAATGAATTCTCCAGGAGCTTGAGGAAACCGGCATTGCCGAGGGTGAAATTTGTAGCCGTCCATTTCAAAGTCTGGGTGATGTTGGTCACGCTGTTGGCGCCCGTGCCGGTATGGTTCGTCGTGGTGGACCCGAGTACGGCGTACGTCGCCTGCTGGTGAACGGTCCAGTCGAGCGTCACCGAACCTCGGTAGAGGTAGGGGGCCGCCGACGTGAGCGAGGTCGCCGGGGAGCCGAAGGCTGCCAGGGCAAAGGCCGAGCATGGGATAAATAATAAGAATCGTTTCATGAGCGCAATCAGGTTTGTTGTTTGTGACACTTCTGTCAAAACACATTCATTAACAGAATCTCATCAGGAAGGCAATGCTTATTTGTCAAAAATTCACGGTTTCGGCGCCAGGAAGCGCATGACGGTGTCGCCGTGCTTGAGGAACTTGGCCTCTTCCCATTCCGGCGGAATGCTCAAAGTGTCCCGTTTGGTGTGGCCCAGAATGAATAGGCCGCCCGCCGTCAACAGCTCCGGCAAGGCCCCCTCGTCCAGCAGTTTTTGGGCGAAGGAGGTGGAACGCCGCCCGATGTTCTTCTCGCCGTAGGGAGGGTCGGCCAGGATTAAATCGAATTGTTGGCTCTCAGCCGCCAATTGCCGCAGGGCCGTGAAGGCGTCCTGCACGCGGATGCTCAGGCTGGCGGCGGGCAGCCGGGTTTGCTCCAGGTTCTGGCGGATGAATTGGGCGTGGCGCCCGGATTTTTCCACGCACAAGGCGGCCGCGGCGCCGCGGCTCAGGCACTCCAGGCTCAACGCCCCCGTGCCGGCAAACAGCTCCAGCACCCGCGCCCCTTGCACGCGTGGGCCTAGACTGTTGAAGACGGCCTGCCGCACCAAGTCGGGCGTGGGCCTCACCTCGAAGCCTTTGGGCGCCTTTAAGAGGACCCCGCCGGCGCTGCCGCCAATAATGCGCATATCGAATCTAGAGCCTTTCGCGTCCCCCGTAGCCGGTTTCCAGGTCGTGCCAGAATTCGATGTCCTCCTCGTCCTTTTCCCAGCACAGGAAAACCTCCCGGCCATCGCGCACGGCGGGGAAATCCAGCAGGCCGCGCCGGAGGTCCTTGACCTGAATCTGCCGCGCGCGGAACTCCCGCAGAATCTTCTGGCATTGGGCCAGGGTCTTGATCAGTTGATGGACCGGTTCGCCGCCGACGTCATTGCCCTTGGCCAGCAGGACGGCGATACGCTCGTCCAGCGGCTGAAGGCGTTCCTGGCAAGCCTCCAGTTCGGCCAGCCACTGCCGGACCTTCGGCAGCAGGGCGCGCGCCTCATCGAGTGTGTAATGTTTGGTGAATTGCACGTCGTCTCACAGGCTGCCGCCCGAATACCGCTCTAATTTATGTTTGACATCATCGTTGGCCTCGATGGAGAGGGATTTCTTCCACGCCTCGACCGCCTTGTCGGTTTGGTGGAGGGCCTGGTAAACCTCGCCCAGATGATCCAGCACGGTGGCATCCGGATCGGGGGTGTATTGCACGGCTTTGAGCAGTTGCGGCAGGGCTTGATGCGGCTGCTTGAGCTTGTAAAACACCCATCCAAGACTGTCAAGATACGCTCCGTTTTTGGGTTCGAGGCTGACCGCTTTTTCAATCAAGACCCGGGCGCGGGGCAATTGCTGGCCGAGGTCCGCCAGCATGTAGCCGAGGTAGTTGAGGGCCTCGGCAAACTCCGGCGCCAGCAGGACGCACTTTTGCAGGTATTCCTCGGCCTGTTTGTAGGCGTGGTCGCGCTCGCAGGCGGCGCCGAACTGAAAATAAAACCGCTCGTCCAGCCGCGATGGGTCAGTGGCCAGGCCGATGACTTCCGCCTCCTTGAAATGACGAATGGCTTGGGCGTAATCCTTGACATGCGCATAAACCATGCCGGTGTAAAATTCGCAGGCGAACGTCTTGGGAAACCGCCGGCGCGCCTGCTCCAGGGTGTCAAAGGCCTCCCGGCTCCGGTGCAGGTCCAGTTGCACCAAAGCCAGGTCGTAATAAGCCTGCTCAATCGTCGGATCCCCGTGCAGCGCGTTGGCGAAATCATCGGCCGCCTCGGTCAGGTTGGTGTTCTCGCAGGCCAGTTCGCCCAGCACAAACCACGCCCGCGGATAATGCGTCGGGTTGTCGCGAATGAGCGCCTGCAGTTGTTTAATGGCATTGGTCCGATCGTCGGACTGAACGTAAAGTCCCGCCAACTTCTCCCGCAGCATGTCCCGCGCGGGCGATGGTCAGGAAAATCCGACAGCAGCCGCGTATAAATTTGCGCCGCTTTCTTTTGCTGGTTCATGCGCGCATATTCGTCCGCTAAACGCTGCCATAGAGGAATGGATGTGAACGACATTTGGCCGATGCGATCCAGCAGCGAGACGGCCTGCGCCTCGGCCACGGCGTCCTTGGGCTGGTTCTTGAGATAAAGCCCGTAAAGGTCCGCCACCGCCAGCAAAAGGCCCGGCTCGACCTGAACCTGCCTGGCGGCGCGACGCAGCGTTTTAGCCGCTTCGGCCCATTGTTTTTGTTGTAAGAGGACTTCGACTTGACATTCGTAGCCGTCCAACGCGGTGGGTTGCCGCCGGATGGCCCGTTTGCTGGTGGCCAGGGCCTGCGGGACGCGGTTGGATTGAAGCTGTGCGCGAGCGAGCCACGCCAGCACGGTGGCCGAGGCGTTGGTCCGGCTGGCGGACTTGGTCAAGAGGGTCAGCGCCTTCCCATTTTCCTTGTCATGCAGAAGTTGCCCCGCCACTTCGATGACGAGTCTTTCGTTGGACGGGTCATCCAACGCCGCAGCCTCCCACTGGCGGAGGGTGCCGGCGATATCGTCGTTGTCGAAGTAGCTTTCGCCGGCCGCGAAATGCGCAAAGGCGTCCGCTTGCCCTTGGCCGGTTTGCCAGGGGTGCGCGGATACCGCGCGCTGATTCACCGGCTTGGTTGGCGCTGGAGGCGAACGACCGGGCGCCGTGGAGCAGCCCGGCAGCAACGATCCGCCCAGTCCCAATACCAGGATGAAATGCAGTACCTTCATGCTTTGCGCGGCCTTAACGAGCCTCCTCCCGCGCGCTGGCGGGTTGCCTTGGCAACCCAAAACCCAGGACCACCTATGCCTTATTTCTGCCAGGTGCGTTTTTTGTGGCGATTGGCGCGCAGCTTTTTTCGGCGTTTGTGTTTATTTATTTTACTTTTTCGGCGTTTCTTTAGTGATCCCATAATTATTTGTTCACTGGCTGGTTAATATACCACTTTGTTCAAAGGATATTCAATAATTCCTTCAGCCCCCGCGGCTTTGAGTTGGGGAATGAGTTCCCGCACCACTTTCTCGTCAATGATCGTCTCGACGGCGACCCATCCCGGCAGGCTCAAGCTGGCAACCGTCGGGTTGCGCAAGGCGGGCAGGCTCTTGAGAAGCTGGGCCAAGTCCTTCTGTTGCAGGTTCATCTTCAACCCCACCTTGGTTTCCGCCTCCAACGCTCCCCGCAGCAGGAGCGCCAGGGTCTCGATCTTTTTGCGTTTCCAGTCGTCTTTCCACGATTCATGGTTGGCGATCAGGCGCGGGGTGGAAACCAGCAACGTATCCACGATGCGCAATTTGTTGGCCCGCAAGGAGGAGCCGGTCTCGGTGATTTCGACAATCGCGTCCACCAATTCATGCGCCTTGACCTCGGTGGCGCCCCAGGAAAATTCGACCTCGGCCTTGACGCTGTTTTTGCGCAGGTAGCGTTTGGTGATATTGACGACCTCGGTGGCGATGCGTTTGCCCTGCAAATCCTTGACCGATTTGATGGGGGAATGCTCCGGCACGGCCAGCACCCAGCGCGCCGGCTGGCTGGTAGCCTTGCTGAATTGGAACTCCCCGACTTCATGCACCTTGGAGCCGTTCTCGACGATCCAATCATGGCCCGTCAGCCCGCAATCCAGGTAGCCGTGCTCGACGTAGCGGCTGATTTCCTGCGCGCGAATAAGCCGGATCATCAGGTGCTCGTCATCGACGTAAGGCACGTAAGACCGGCTGCTGACTTGAATATGGAAGCCGGCCTTGGCCATCTTGGCGATGGCGGCATCCTGCAAACTGCCCTTGGGCAATCCCAATTTTAAAATCTCTTTTTGACTCATGTTGTTCTGTCTTGCGTTTGGCCTTGGCCCACTCTCAAAATAGCGTCTCAAACCCAGCCGCCCGGAAATGTCCGTCGTTGGTAAATGCTTTGGTCATTCCCAAGCGCCGCATGATTGTGAACGAGACGTGGTCCACCACGCCGGCGCTATCAGCCTCAGCACGCTCGTAGGCCAGCCACGAGGTCTGCCAATCTTCCACGCTTGGCATGATCAGGCGATGGCCCGGCTCCAACTGCTTGCGCAATCGACTGACTGCGGAGCGATATGGCCTGCGGGCGGCAGCATTGCCGCATTCCAGCAATACGAAGCTGCTTGTGACCAAATCCACCCGACGAGCCAGCAATTCAACAAAACACGCCTGCGCCGCAGCATGCCATTGGTCGCTTTCATCCCAAACAGCCAATAGACCGACCGTGTCCAAAAAGACGGTCATGGCTGGTGTTCATCATGCCGCGCAGCCACGTCGTGTTGGCCTGATTGATAACGCTCGCCCAGTATGGCGTAAATGCCGTCCAAACGTCCGTCATGGTCTTCCGCTTGCGCCACCGCCCGCGGCTCAAACTCCACCTCCGTGCGCTCCGCCAATTCGACCGTTTCAAGTGGTCGAAACACGCCACTCTCATAGACTGCATGAATCGTTTTCATGTTTCTCTATACTCGCGTCGCGGGTGGCCGATCCAATTCATCTTCTTAAATTGCGAGGGCAGCACTGAAAAGTCAATCTCCTCCTCAAAGTGTCAGCGGTCTCCTAAAGAACGTTTGCCGCCCCTGCACCCGGATTTCTCCCCTGGCCAGCGCCGCGATGACGGCCGGATAAACCCTCCGCTCCACCTCCTGAATCCGCGCGTGCAACGTCTCCGGCGTGTCCCCGGCCAGCACCGGCGCCGTCGCCTGGGCGATGATGGGGCCGGTATCGATGCCTTGATCGACAAAATGCACCGTCACTCCGGTCATCTTGACGCCGTAATTCAGCGCCTGCTTCCACGCCTCCAATCCCGGAAAGGCCGGCAGCAGCGCCGGATGAATGTTCACCACTTTCTCGGCGAAAATCCGCAGGAGCTTGCCCTTGATAATCCGCATGAAACCCGCCAGCACCACCAAATCCACCTCCGCCTGCCGCAACGCCTCCACGAATGCGGCCTCGGACGGTTCGTCCAATTGGGTGCGGAATTTGCCGGGAGCGATAAACCGCGCCGGCAGCCCGCGTTCCCGCGCCCGGTCCAGAATCCCTGCTTTTTCCACGTCGCTTAGAACCAGCGCAACCCGGGCGGGGATGGTTCCCGCCGCGCAGGCATCGGCGATGGCGGCGGCGTTGGAGCCTTTGCCCGAGCCAAGAATTCCCAAACGGAACAGACGCTGTTGGCTCGGCGCCTCCATGCCTAGCCTTGGAGCGCTTGCGCCACCAGATCGCCCACTTGGGCAGTCGTGTAGCCCATTTTGCCGGCCGCCAGGCTCTTGACTTTTTCGCGCGTGACCTTGATCACGGCGGCCTCGATGGCTTGGGCAGCCTTGGTCTCGCCCAGGAAATCCAGCATCATCTGCCCGGCGCAAATCGCCGCCAAGGGGTTGATCACTCCCAGGCCGGTGTATTTGGGCGCGCTGCCGCCGATAGGCTCGAACATGCTGGCGCCCTCGGGATTGATGTTGCCGCCGGCGGCAATGCCCATCCCGCCCTGTATCATCGCTCCCAAATCTGTGATGATGTCCCCGAACATGTTGTCGGTTACGATCACATCGAACCAATCCGGGTTCTTGACGAACCACATCGTTGTGGCGTCCACGTGCGCGTAATCGCGCTTGACCTCCGGGTAGCCCTCCCGCCCCACGGCGTGGAAGACCCGCTCCCACAAATCGAAAGCATAGGTGAGCACGTTGGTCTTGCCGCACAGAGTCAATTGCGACTTCTTGCCCGCCGCCAGGTCTTCGGGTTTCAATCCATGCCAGGGCTTGCCAGCCCGTCGTTTGCGGGCCAATTCAAAGGCGAAACGCAGGCATCGCTCCACCCCCCGCCGGGTGTTGACGCTGCCCTGCATGGCGATTTCGTTGGGCGTGCCTTTGAAAACAAAGCCGCCGGAACCCGTATAGACCCCTTCATTGTTTTCCCGCACCACCACAAAATCAATATCCTCCGGCTTCTTGCCTTTGAGCGGGCAAAAACGTTCGTCGTAAAGTTTGACCGGCCGCAGGTTGATATACTGTTCCAACTCAAAGCGCAGGCGGAGCAGAATGCCTTTTTCCAAAATTCCTGGTTTGACCTTGGGATGCCCGATGGCGCCCAGGAGAATGGCCGGAAACTTGCGCAACTCCTCCACCACGCTGTCCGGCATGGCTTCATGGGTGCGGAGATAGCGTTCGCCGCCCAGGTCATAAGGCGTGTAATTGAGCTTCAGTTTAAATTTCTGGCCCGCCACGTCCAGCACCTTCATGGCTTCGCGGATGACTTCCGGCCCCGTGCCGTCACCAGCGATGACTGCGATAGAATAAGTCTTCATTAAGTAGAGCAATTATTTTCCATCGCCTTCGCTTTGGAAAGCACGAAATCCATGTCTTTCGTCTTTTCCGCTCGCGCCAAGGCGATTCCATGCTACCTTGCGAGACTTGGACGTTGCGTCCCAAAACGCTCCCGCGCGAAACACCCCCTCAACACGAGGCGTTGCGGTTGAGCAGGAAAATTGGAATTTTGCACATTGAAACTACAAAACGAACGCTTGGTGTTGCTGCTCCTGGCAGCCATCCAGTTTACCATAAATCTCGATTTTTTGATCATCCTGCCGCTGGGGCCTCAATATATGCGCGTCATGCATATCACCCCGGCCCAGTTCAACCTGATCGTCGCCGCCTACGCCATCGCGGCCGGCATCTCCGGTGTCGCCGCGGGGTTCTTCCTCGATCACTTTGATCGCAAGACCGCTCTCCTCTGGCTCTTCCTGGGGTTCGCCGTGGGCACGCTTTTGTGCGCCCTGGCCCCCACCTACCGCCTTCTCGTTGCCGCCCGCGCCATGGCCGGAACTTTCGGCGGCGTCACGGGCGCTGTCATTCTCGCCATTGTCGGCGATGTCATCCCGGAATACCGGCGCGGCGCCGCCATGGGCCTGGTCATGTCCGCCTTCTCCGTTGCTTCGATTTTCGGAGTGCCGCTCGGACTTGTGCTCGCTTCCGATTTTAGCTGGCACGTGCCCTTCTACGTCATTGCCGGAATCAGCGTTCCGATTCTCATGGCCGTGTTCCGCTTCGTGCCCTTCCTGCGCGGTCATTTGGAACATTCCCGCGACCAGCATCCGGCGATGCGCATGCTGGCCGTTCTCACCGAGCCAAGCCATCAAATGGCCTTTCTTTTCATGGCGGTCCTCACTTGCGCCGGGTTCACCATCTTTCCCACCCTCGCCACCTACATGGTTTACAACGTGGGCTTGACCGAGAAGCAATTGCCTTTCATCTATTTGGCCGGAGGATTATGCACCCTCTTCAGCATGAACTGGGTCGGACGCTGGGCCGACCGCGCCGGCAAACTTCGCGTCTTCACGCTCATGTCCCTTTCCGCCTCCGTCCCGGTCATTGCCCTGACCAATCTTCCGCGTGTCCCCCTGCTCGTCGCGCTGGCCACCTCGACCCTCCTCATGATCTGCATGTCGGGCCGGTTTGTTCCCGCCATGGCCATGATGACCGCGACGGTCGAATCGCGCTATCGCGGCGGCTTCATGAGCATCAATTCCTCCGTCCAACAATTCTCCTGCGGCCTGGCCGCCTGGATCAGCGGCAACATCATTGGCCAGGGTCCAAATCAAGAAATCACCCATTACCCCATTGCGGGCTTGGTCTCATTGGCCTGTGTGCTCATCTGCATTTGGCTGGCGCGCTACCTCCGCCCCGCCCCGGGGGAATTGCCCACCGTCCCCGTGTTTATCTAAGATCCCCACCAGACGGTAGGGCGAGACTCCGTCGAGCCGTGACTTTATCCCACGAAATTCTCATTACTCACGATTTGCCGCGAGTCTTGCAAGAGACTTTGGCTTCCGACAGGACCATTGGTCCGGATTCGCCCTTGGGGACAAGAGCGACGTGAACGGTGGCGCCGAGAACGTCGGCGACACGGCGCAACATGCTCAAGGAATGCCCTTCGTATGACGGGGATTCCAAGCGGCTGATCTGTTGCTGGGATGTCTTGAGTTTGCGGGCAAGCTCTTTCTGTGAAAGGCCGGCCTTTTCACGCAAGGCGGCAAGCTGCACCGCCACGTCCCAAGCCTCGCCCGCTCTTTCAAACCGTTCGGCGAAAACAGGGTCTTTCAATTGTTCTTCCAGATAGAGGTCAAAATTGGTCTTTTTCATGTTTCAAATCTTTCCTGCCAATCACGCATCCGGTCCTGTGCGGTATTGAGATCGCGGACCGGGATGGACTGGCCTTTGTTTCGAATACCGTGAACAGCAATAATGCGCCGGCGTTTTACAAAGAACCACAGTACACGTGTGTTCAACTTGCCAACGTGACGCAACTCAAACAAGCCGTTGCCGATCGCTTTGGACAGCGGCTCGCGGTGATACTGGCGATTACGCAACTTCGCCAGACCTCGCAGTACCGCCGCGTGATCACAGGGGTCGCTTTGCTTGAGTTCATCCAGAAACTCCCGCACGGGCGCAAATCCGTTCACTGTTTGATAGAATTCTACTGCAAACTCCATAAAATGGCAACATCAATATTAGTGTGAGGACGATTGCGCTTTCGGCAACAGCCGTGAAATAATGATCAGCAGCGTCACCACGACCGCCGCCAGTATGCCCCAAAAAATGATGCCGCCCTGGCCCGGCTTCTGGTTGTCACGTCACGAAGATTTCTTGAGTTGCTCCTCGGCGGACAAAGAGGCGGCATTCTTTTCCGCCACCAGCATTTGATCGGCGGCAAGGCTCAAGTCGTAGCGCGGCGGCCCAACCTGCGGATTGCCATAGTAAAGAAAAAGTTCATCGCTCGGCGCGGCTTTGAACAAGACGCGCGTCGCGGGGTAAGCCATTTGAAATGTCTCCAGTTCAATCGGCGGATTATCGCCGTTCTCCGTTTCGAGGTAGAAGGCGCTGCTCCGCGGAGCGCTGTCCAACATCAGGGCGAAGTCCTTCGATTTGCGTGCCGGTGTTTGCTGCCACGAACCGCCGCCCAGCGCGTGGCGGTAGCTGTCGCCGCGCTCGTCGGCCAGCACCTCGTATAGCGACATCGAGCGTGCGAACAGTGGAGTTCGCGCGACGCAACTCAGTCGTGTCAGCGGCAATCCGGCGCGCGGCAATTGCAAGGCCCAGCGGCTCAACCTCGGGTTTTTGGCATCATTCGTCACCGCCACCGCCGGCGCCAGCAAACGGCTGATGGAAGTGCGTTCGATGATAAAGGGCACTTGGTTGCTGCCGCGCAGCACCCGCACGTCCGCCCAATCCGCCTGCGCGTGTGCGAGCACGTCGAGATCCAGTTCCACTTGTTGCGCGCCGGCGGCGGCTATTTTCACCGGCTTGCGGTATTTCCACTCCGAAACATCAAGTGCGGCGCCGCCCAGTTCGATCCCTCGCAAAACCTCCGGCGCGCGAAAATCCGGGTTGTTCGACGGCGGCGGAATCATGATCGGCGCGACCGCGACGGCCTTCAGATTCATGTTCAACGCGGCCAAGTCATAATGCGGCGCGTCGCCATGGCTGTTGCCGGTCAGCAAATGAAAAGTCCCCGCTTGCTGCGCCAGAAAAACCAGATAAACCGGCCGCCTCTCCACCCTCGCGCCCAAAATCGGCAGCGGCGAACTGTCACCGTTCTTGATCAACAAAACCAATTCCCGCGAACGGACCCGCTTCTCCAGCGGCACTGAAAGGCTTCCAGAAGGCGTCTGCCCGGCAACGTCCACGCGGAATATTACGCCTTGCCCAATGGTTTCTTCCTGGATGGAATCCTGCGCGATATGCGGAACGGCCAGCGTGACCGGCCGCATGAACAACGGTTCGGAGGTTTCCATTTCCACGGCGGCAACGTCCAAATTGGCCGCGCCGAGATTGAGCGCCAGGCGCGTTTCTCCAGGACTTTCGTCCCGCTCGGCAATCTTAACCGCCATCCATTCGCCCGGCGCCGCCTCGCCTGTGGCCGCATGAACGCGCGCGCCCGTGAAGGGAATCGGCTGCGAACGTTGGTCATCAACTGTCAACCGCAACCACGCCGCCACCTGCGCCGGCCAGGCCACCTGCACCAGGCGCCGCTGGAACGGGCACGGCATGTTCCCGGTCCCGATTCAGTCGGGAAAATTCCAATTCCAATGCCCCGAGGCGCCGGGAAAGTCCATCGATGTTGTCTTTCGCTTGCACGGCCCGGACGATAAGCCACAAAGCCAGGACGGCAGGAACTCCGAGGATCGCCAAAATAATCAGGGGCATGGATTCCATGGCCCCCAGTCTGCATCCCGCAACGATCCTTTGACAAGCCGCAAAAACAGCCCCCTCCTCTGGCAGGGCGGTGCCGCGTCGCCGCCCAGTTCATCTGTGTTAATCTGTGTTAATCTGCCTGTCCGCCGCAGCCTTGGCGAAGGTGGATGGCCCATTTCCTTGTGCCCTTCTTGGAGGAAACACATCAGGCTCAAAAATCGAATATAAACCCGCCCCCTCGCGTCTTTTACTTGGCAGGCCGGTAGTGGCTGGCTTATAAATGAACGTATGAAAATGAAGAATATCTCTTTTGAATCTTGCCGTCTCTGGCTGGCGGTCGGTTCGGCTTGTTTTGCCTTGTCGCTCGTCTGCAAGGCCAATGCCGAGAACCTCGTGCCACTCGTGCTCAAATTGCCCGCCCCGGCCTTTGTCGGCACTCCCTCGGATGCGCCAACGGACACCACCGTGGAAAAACCAAGCGGCAAGCCGCGCCCGCCCTTGATGGTCCCTCCTGGCGTGGTCAACGTCGCCCTCCACAAAACCGTCACCGCCAGCGACACCAACCGTCCCTCCGCGGAACTGGCCAAAATCACCGACGGCCAAAAGGAAGCCGGCGAACAGAACGTGGTCCTGCTGCGCAAAGGTCCGCAATGGGTGCAAATCGATTTGGAAAGCCCTTGCGAACTCTACGCCATCGTCGTCTGGCACGGGCATGACGAACCCAAGGTCTATCACGGAATTGTGGCGCAAGTGGCCGATGACGCGGCCTTCACGAAAAACGTCCGCACTCTCTACAACAACGATCACAAAAACCTGGACAATTTGGGCGTCGGCGCCGACCGCGAATACTTTGAAACGAACGAAGGCAAATTGATCGAAGCCAAAGGCACGGTCGCCCGATACGTCCGCCTCTACTCCCACGGCAGCACCATCGCCCGTTTGAACGAATACACCGAAATCGAAGTCTATGGCCGTCCACCCAAGTGACCGGCAGACTTGGTTGTGGGCGAATGGATCAAAGTGAGAAAAAACAATCCAGCGCGGTTGCCAGAATCTCAAAGAAAACCGCGCCGGTCCGCGACTCCAACTTTTTGGATTTCGGTATTGATTCTCATTGTGGTGGTTTTGGCATGGATTTTCCCTGTCTCACGAGAGAAACCAGCGCCTTTAATTGCCCCAACTTCGCCCGCAAATTCCAATGCCCAATCGCAAGCAACAACTGTTGCCTTGAACGATTTTGCTCCACCGGCGCATTCACCCCACCCACCAGCACTGATCCGTCCTCGCCACCCCGCCGTTGGAGTCCTACCGGCAGGCGTAATCTATGTCAGCAAGGCTGAGGACCTCGTGCCACTGGTAATCAAATTGCCCCCCCCGCCCATTGCCAGCTATATCATGGATATGCCAACGGACACCAACGTGGAAAAACCAAGCGCAAAGCCGCGCCCGCCTGTGATGGTCCCTCATGGCGTGGTCAACGTAGCCCTCCACAAAACCGTCACCGCCAGCGACACCAACCGCCCCCCCGAAGAACTGGCTAAAATCACCGACGGCCAAAAGGAAGCCTCCGCACAGAACGTGGTCTTGCTGCGCAAAGGCCCGCAATGGGTGCAAATCGATTTGGGCAGCCCCTATGAACTCTACGCCATCGTCATCTGGCACGGGCACGACGAACCCAAGGTCTATCACGGAATTGTGGCGCAAGTGGCCGATGACGCGTCATTCACGAAAAACGTCCGCACCCTCTACAACAACGATCACAAGAACCTGGACAATTTGGGCGTCGGCGCCGACCGCGAATACTTTGAAACGAACGAAGGCAAGTTGATCGAAGCCAAAGGCACGGTCGCCCGCTACGTCCGCCTCTACTCCCACGGCAGCACCATCGCCCGTTTGAACGAATACACCGAAATCGAAGTCTATGGCCGTCCCCCGAAGTAACTTCGCCTGAACCGATCAAAAAAGGGGTTTCGCAGGCACAACCATAAATATATTTCTTTCTCCGCGCTCTCTGCGCCTCTGCGGGAACCCGTCTTTTGCCCAATTTGTCATCCGTTGTCCGCCCATCCACATGCTTATCCTCCTCTTATCGAGCCAAATGCTAATTTAATACTAATTTGTTGCATTTTAGTATTTTCTGATAAATAATAAATCTGCATAAATTAGTAATTGGCTGACATTTGAAACGACTATGAGAATTCCTCAAAAGCCGCCGCCGTTTTTGGAACTGATTCAAAAGCGGGTGGGGGGAGAGCGACTTGCCGCCGTTTTGGAACTGGTGGGTTTGCAGATCGCATCTGAACACTACCTGCACTGGGACAAGCTCCGGCGGTACACACCTCCCAACGGCTTGACGTTCGAAGAGTGGTGGCTCGCCATTAAATTGCAACGCAATGGTGTGCTGAAGGCTGTTCCTTTAAAGGACAAGCAAGGAAAGCCGTTTCGTTTCTGCACGCCCGACCTGGTGCAGCAGGAATTACATGCGATTGATGTCGGAGCAGGCCGTTCGATCGGTATTCCTGAACCAATTACCAATCCGCAAACGCGCGATCGTTACTTGATCCGGTCGTTGATGGAGGAGGCCATCACTTCCAGCCAATTGGAAGGCGCGGTAACAACGCGCGAAGTGGCCAAAGAAATGATACGCACGGGACGACCGCCTCGCGATACTAGCGAACAAATGATTCTAAACAATTTCGCGACGATGCAGCGGATCACGAAACTGAAAGAAGAACCGTTGTCACCGAATATGATTTTCGACATCCACCGAATGGTGACCGCAAAAACGCTGGAAGATCCGAGGGCCGCGGGGCGGCTTCGTCGCACGGAGGAGAAACGGGTGGTGGGCGATGATTTTGGTGAAATCTACCATGAGCCGCCGCCAGCCGCGGAGTTGGAGAGTCGCCTTGGCGCCATGTGCGATTTCGGGAATGCCAAGACGCCTGGCGTCTTCATTCATCCAGCCGTCCGCGCCATCATACTGCATTTCTGGCTGGCCTATGACCATCCGTTCGTGGATGGCAACGGACGAACGGCGCGGGCGCTGTTTTACTGGTCCATGCTTCGTAGCGGGTATTGGTTGTTCGAGTTCATCTCGATTTCAAACATCCTAAGAAAAGCCCCGGTGAAGTATGCCCGCTCGTTTCTCTACACCGAGACGGACGACAACGACCTGACTTACTTCATCATTGCACAAACCAAAGTCATCCGACAGGCTATTGACGATCTCCATGCTTATATCGACCGCAAGACCGTGGAAGTGCGCGAAATGGAGTCGCACCTAAGAGCGCTAGACATGTTCAATCACCGGCAAGTGGAGTTAGTCCGCCACGCCTTGAAGCATCCATTCCAGCAATACAGCATTGCCGGTCACCAAAAGAGCCAAAATGTTGTTTACCAAACAGCGCGGACAGATCTCTTGGACTTGCGCAAGCGCGGTATCCTCGATTGGAAAAAGCGTGGCAGGCAAATGGTCTTTGTTGCCCCCGGCGACCTGGCTCAAAGACTTCGCAAGCTGGAAAAGCAAAACTAATCTCAGGACATGGCGGCGACCGTATTTCTCAAAACCGAGTCATTCAACCCACGTTCCGCATAACATGGTTCATTTTAAAAGGGCCATCAGAGTCACGTCTTAACATGCGCCATTTTCTTAAAACCCATGACGGCTTCGACGCTATGGCCGGATCATCGCAGTTTCCTGCGGCGGCACTTCTGGGGAAAAGCGGCCCGGCGAAAAAGATGTGTAGAAAGTATGTTGAATTCCCATCGAACAAGGGTATAGTTGCTTATGTGTGGCGCTCACGCGCCGCCTTGTTCATTGACATTTTGCGGCGGGAAGGGAATCAGGGAGAGGCCGTTCAGCGACCCGTTCGCCGAGGTTTTAACGGGGAATTTACGAGACGAGGAATTATCCAATTCCAATCCATTCCCCATCCTGTCAGAAAGTTTTGCAGTGCCAGAGCGCAAAGTCATTCATTTTCGAGGGGATTTGTCAGTGGAATGATTGTCAGAGGAATGGAGAAAGACAAAGTCGTGAAAAATATTCCTCTGACAATTATTCCCCTGACCCCCGGTTTTTCCCGCGGTTCGCCGTTTTTTATTCCTCTGCCCAAGATTCCTCTGCCCTGATTCCCTTGTCCTTCCTCGTCTTGCTTGTGGTTCTACCGGGTTTTGCGCCTTCTGCGCCCTTTTGCGGCAAGCCGAACCCGAAACTCACGCGACAAGCCCAAAAGCGGCAAATTGTGCCGGTCAAGCCCAGTCAAACCCAGTCGCACCGGTCAAGCCCAGCCTGTCCGCCGTAGGCCTTGCGAAGGCGGGTCGCACCGGTCAAGCCGCACCCGGTCAGGCCCAGCCAGTCCAATCTGTGTCAATCCCTGCCCTCCGTAGGCCTTGCGAAGGAGGGTGTGTTAATCTGTGGCTTAAGCCCAGTCCAACCCAGTCGCACTCAGTCCAACCCAGTCGCACCACTTCAGCCCTCAGCCCTCAGCCTTCAGCCTTGTCCCCGAGGCTTGCAGCGCCGCCAGTTCCTTCGGCCATAATTTGATCTGGACGTGCGCTTCAACCCCCCTGCGGCCGACGACGCACGGCACGCTCAAGCAAACATCGCGGATATCGTACGCGCCCTGCAACAGCGAGGACACCGGCAGCAGCGCCTTCTTATCCAGCAAGACGGCGTGGACAACGTCGCGGATGGCCAGGCCGACGGCCCAACCCGCGCCCCCTTTTCGTTTGATCACCTCCGCGCCGCTGCCTTTGGTCCGCTCGAAAACCGCGTTTTGGAAACCGGGCAGGCATTCCGGCAAGCCCGTCAAAGGCAGCCCGTTGACGGACGCGCTGGACCAGATCGGCACCATCGAATCGCCATGCTCGCCCAGGATGAGCGCCTTGACTTGCGACGGCGCCAGCTTGAGTTCCTGCGCGATGAGCGCGCTGAAACGCGACGTGTCAAGCATAGTGCCAAGTCCGTAAACCTGTTGCCACGGCAGCCCGAGGCGGCGCAAGGCCAGTTGCGTGAGGATATCGACGGGATTGGAAACAACGAAAATATGCGCCTCCGGGCGCAGCCCGGCGCTCTTGATCGCGTCAATGATCGAGAGGAACAATTCCACGTTGCGATGGATCAGGTCCAGCCGCGATTCCTCGGCTTTGCGGCGCAGCCCCGCCGTGATGAGAAAAATGTCGCTGTCCGCCGCGCGGGCGTAATCGCCGGCGTAAATGCGCTGATCGCCCGCCAGCGCCGAGCCGTGCAGCAAATCCAGCGCCTCGCCCTCGGCCAGCTCGCGGTTGGCGTCGAGGATTTGCATTTCGGACACCAGCCCGCCGCATTGCAAGGCATACGCCGCGCAGGAACCCACCCTGCCCCCGCCGCCGATGATCGTCACTTTCATGCAGGCGCCCGATCTATAGTTTTGACATGATTTGATCCGTGATGGCCTGGACCAATTCCTCAGCTTCCCGATCCGGTCCCGAGTCATCGGGTCGCGTGGGCGGCAGGGCGCCCGCCACGCCCGGACGCCATTCGTCATTGTTGCACAACTCGCACTCTTTGAGGCCGATTCTGGGATCGGGAATGCCCAGGGTTTGTTTGATCTTGAGCAGGTCCTGCAGGTGCGTTTGGGAAAAGGTCTTCAGCGGCGCGCCCAATTGCGCGGCCACCACCACCGTGCGGCAGTAGGCCTCAAGAATCTCCATCTTGAAATAAGCGTCCTCGACGCTGACATGGCTCCAGGAAACCACCCCGTGGTTGGCCATCAAAATCGTGTTATGCTGGTCGCTCAAGTCGGCCACCAGCTTGCCCATTTCCGGCGTGCCGGGCGTGCGGTAAGGCGCGATGGGGACCTTGCCGATAAAGACCTCGATTTCGGGAATCATGCACGTCGGCGGCTCGACGCCGGCAACGGCAAAGGCCGTGGCGTGCGGCGGATGGCAATGCACCGTCGCCACCGCGCGCGCTTGACGCTTCATGATTTGCAAGTGCATGAGGATTTCGCTCGTGCGCTTCTTTGGCCCGGCCAATTGCTTCCCTTCCAAATCCACCAGGCACATATCCTCCGGTTTCATGAAGCCTTTGGAAATCAGCGTGGGCGTGCAAAGCACCAAACCGTCCGCGACCCGCAAGGCGATGTTGCCGCCGTTGCCATCCACGTAAGCGCGGGACCAAAGGCGGCGGCCAATCTCGCAGATTTGCAATTTGAGCGCGTGGATTTCCGGCGAGTTGAAAAAAGCCTCGATCCGCGAGGGCGCGATGGCAGCGATGGACGGGTTGGCGGCTTTGCCGGGATCTGGCCGCGAGGCGTTGTTCTCGAAATCGCGCAACAGATCGCGCGCCGAAGGCGTCAGGATGGCGTCGCCGGGCAGCGACTTGACATCGCCGCCGTTGCGCAGCAATTCCTCCACTTCCCGGGCGCTAATAATAGTTCTCATTTCAAGGGCGAGTAAAAAACATCACCAATCAGCGCGGCGTCGATGGCATCGATGGGCGTGGGTTGGGCAAAGGGCATGGCGGCTTCGCGGCCTTCGATAAATCCGATGGTTTGGCCAACCCCGCCGCCCAGATCGTCGTACACCACCACGCTCGGCTCCTTGCTGATGACCGGGATTTGGGAGGCCTGTTGCAGTTGTTCCCGCGCAGACGGACTGACCACCAACCAGCGCGCGCCTTGCAACGCGGGCAGGCTTTTGCCCAGGGTCACCGTGCCAATGACAGTTCCAAGTCTCATCCGTGCTTTCCCGTTGCGGGTTCGTCCACCAGGCCGATCACCATCCAGCGCGCCGGGCTTTTGGGGTCGCCCACGGCCGCCCGGGCCGCGGCGCCGTCGGAAGAAATAATCACCCGCTGGTGCAACCCCGCGCCGTGGGCATCGATGGCCACTTGCGGCGGGCCTTCCGCTTCGCCCGCCTGGCTGATGGGCTGGCAAATCAGCAGCGGCCAACCCTGGAAACTGGGATGTTTCCGGGTCGCCACCACGTTGCCTTCGATGCGCGCGAGAAGCATAGTCAATAAATCCGGAGGTTATCCACCATCACGCAACGGCGGACGCGGGTAAAAGTGCGCGGGTTCGTCACCCCTTCGCCGGTCGGCGTGGCGATGGAATAACTGAGGTAGCCTTCGCCGCCCAGACCCAAGCCCGCCATGCTCGGTCCGTTCTTGATGAACAACGTCGTGTCCAGCGCCCGCGCCATGGCCGTGATATGTTCGACATCGTGCGAATGAATGATCGCCGTGTGTTTGTAAGCGTGTTCCGCCTCCAGCGCCGCCGCGATCCCCTCCTCCACGCCCTGGACGCGGACGATGGGCAGGAACGGCATCATTTGTTCCTCCACCACGAACGGATGCCCGGCCAGCGTCTCGGCGAACAGCAACTGCGTCTTGTCCGTTATCTTTAGGCCCGCGGCCTGGGCCAGAAGAGACGGGTCCTTGCCGATGAAATCCTTATTGACAACCGGGTGTCCATCCTTGAAGACGAAGGCCGCCTTGGTCAGGCGCTCCAGTTGCCCGGGATTGAGCCGCGCCGCGCCGTTGTTTTCCATTTCCGTCATGAGTTTGTCAGCGATGCTGTCCAGCGCGAACACTTCCTTTTCCCCGATGCAGAGCAAATTGTTGTCGTAAGCCGCGCCCTGGATGATGGCGCGGGCGGCGCGTTTCATGCAGGCGGTGTCATCAACCAGCACGGGCGGGTTGCCCGGCCCGGCGCAAACGGCGCGCTTGCCCGAGTGCATGGCCGCCTGCACCACCCCGGGACCGCCGGTGACGCACAGCAGCCGAACATTTTCATCGGCGCACAAGGCATGGAACGATTCCAGCGTCGGGTGCTCAATGATGCAGCAAAGGTTTTCGATGCCGGTTTCGCGCGCAATGGCCTGATTGTAGGCGCGAATAGCCGTGGCCGCGCAGCGCGAGGCCATTGGGTGCGCGTTGAAAACCACCGTGTTGCCGGCCGCCACCATGTTGATGATGTTGCCGCTCATGGTCGGAATGGAATGGGTCGAGGGCGTGACCGCGCCGATGACCCCAAACGGCGTAAATTCTTCCAGCGTGATGCCGTGATCGCCGCTGCGGGCCTCGGGCCGGAGCCATTCGACGCCGGGAACATCCTTGAGGATTTGCAGCTTCTCGATTTTGTGATCGAGCCGTCCGATTTTCGTCTCGTCCAATTCCAAACGGCCCCACTCGGCCGCATTGTTCCCGGCCAGTGTCTTGACAATGTTGACCACCTTTTGCCGCGACGCCATGCCGCCTTGCCTCAACTTGACAAAAGCCGCCGCCGCCGCCTCGCACGCCTGGCCCGCCTCCTGAAATACGCCACCTTCTCCTCTGCCGGCGGAAGCGGACGGCTTGGGGCAATGGCATTCGGTCCTGGCTGCGGGCGCCGCGGCCGCCGCCTTGGCCGGGCCGAGCCGGCCCAGAACTTCTTCGACCACCTCGCGAATAAGCTGCTCGTTCAGTGCCATAAATGTTTCAGGTCCTGGCGTTGTAAATCTGCTGGCCCAGCACATCCACCGAATCAACGATGCCGATGATGACGGCATCGACGGGCGCCTCTTTAAGGCTCGGGGCCAGCCGGGCGGAACTGCCCTGGCAAAAAAGCACCAATTCGCCCACGCCGGCGCCGACGCTGTCCACCGCCACAATCGTGTTGACTCCAGCGCGGAAGCGCGCCGGGTCCTTCTCATCGACCAATTGCGGGCGCAGCAAGAGCAGCTTGCGCCCGTTCATGGCCGGGTCCTTTTTTGTCGCCACCACGGCCCCTTCGACGCGCGCCAGGAACATATTATTTCCCCTGCCCTTTGCGCGGCAGGATGGTTTCCACCTCCGCCTGCGGCCGGGCGATGACGTGGACGCTGACCAATTCGCCCTTGTTGGCCTTGACCGCTTGCGCGCCGGCGTCGGTCGCGGCTTTGACGGCCGCCACGTCGCCGACCACGACGGCCGTGACGAGGGCGTTGCCGACCTGCTGCATGGGGCCGGCCAATTCGACATTGGCCGCCTTGAGCATGGCGTCGGTGCCTTCGACCAGGGCGATCAGCCCGCGCGTTTCCAGAAGTCCGATTGCTTGATGTGGCATAGTATTTCTTTCGTTAGGTTCAATGTGGCAGGGAATGGGTTTGCAAAAAGCGGCGCACCTCGCGGGCGACGACCAGTTCTTCGTTGGTGGGAATAACAATAATCTTGACGGTTGATTCCGGCGCGCCGATGACTGCTTCCCGCGACGTGGTCTCCGCGTTGAGCTTGGCCTCGGTCATGATGCCGAGTTGATCGAGATCGCGGCAAATCTCCTGGCGCAAGCCGGGGCAATTTTCGCCGATGCCGCCGGTAAAAACCAGCGCGTCCAGGCCGTTGAGTTGCAAATAAAACGCGCCGATCCAATGGCGGACGTTATGCGCAAAAACATCCAGCGCCAGTTGCGCCCGGGCGTCGCCCTGCCCCGCTCGCGCCTCGATGTCGCGGATGTCGTTGTAGCCTCCGGATAATCCCTTGAGGCCGGATTCCTCGCACAGCATGCGTTCCGCCTCCTCCAAAGTCAGACCGGTCGAGCGCATGAGGAAGGGCAGCGCAAACGCGTCCAGATCACCCACCCGGTTGTTGTGCAACAAGCCCGATTGCGGACTGAGGCCCAGGCTGCTGCCCACGGCCACGCCGTTGCGAATGCCCGTCACCGACGAACTTCCGCCCAAATGGCAGGAGACCACGCGCAAGGCGGCCTGGCGCACGGGACTTTTGCCGCCATCGACATATAGTTGACGCGCGCGCTGGGCCACGTCCTCGCGGCAGAGCAACTCCGCCGAGCGTTCGGCGATAAATTTATGGCTGGCGCCGTGAAAACCCCAGCGCCGCACCCCCGCTTTGTGCCAGGCTTCGGGCACCGCGTAGCGCATGGCGGCTTCCGGCGCCCATTGATAGAAAGCAGTCTCGAACAACCCCACCAGCGGCACGCCCGGCAGGCGTTTGGCGAACAACCGGATGCCGGCAATGTAAGGAGGATTGTGCGCCGGCGCGATGCTGTTGTAATCCTCCATCGCGCGCACCGCCGCTTCATCCAGGCGGACACAGCCATTGATGCCGCGCGCCATGATCGGCTTGAATCCCACCGCCGCCAGGTCGCTCTCGCTGCTGATCCAGCCTCCCCGGCACAATTCGCCCAGGCAGGCTTCGATGGCCGGCGCGTAATCCGCCACCCGTTCCATGCCGCCTCGTGTCAATAAACGTTCCTCTCCGCCGGAAAAATCGAATAATCGGTACTTCAGGGAAGTCGATCCCAGATTGGCGACGAGGATTTTCATCCGCCCACTTTTATTGCAGCCACTTGCCCAGCACCGAGAGTCCTTCGTGCGGGCGGGGAATGACTTGCACGCCAACCACGCTGCCGATCTGCGCGGCGGCGGCGGCCCCGGCATCCGTGGCGGCCTTGACCGCCGCGACGTCGCCGCGGAAAAAGGCGGTGACATAGCCGCTGCCGATTTTTTCCCAGCCGACAAACTGGACGTTGGCCGCCTTCAGGGCGGCATCCGCCGCTTCCAGCAGGGCGCAGAGGCCCTTGGTTTCGATCATGCCGAGTGCTTGTTGGACCATAAATATAGGATGGTAAAAGGTTAAAGATTATTTCTTCGCCGCTTCGCCCATGAACACCTTCATCAGGTCCTCATGCGGACGAGCCAAAACGTGCGAGCTGACCAATTCGCCCACTTTGCTGGCGGCCTTGGCGCCAGCTTCCACCGCCGCTTTGACACTGCCAACGTCGCCGGTGGCCAGGACGGTGATCAAACCGCCGCCGATGGAAATAGTTTTGACCAGGGTGACATTGGCGGCCTTGACCATGGCGTCGCTGGCTTCGACGCTGCCGACGTAGCCCTTGGTTTCAATCATGCCTAACGCTTCTTGACTCATTTTTATTCTCTCCTGTGGTTCGATGATTTTGACTTTATTCGATTAAGTGATCAGTTCGCAAGGCGTGTCCGGCTGCAAATTGCACGCGTTGCCTTCGTCGGTATCGATGTGGACCTCCAGCTTGAAAGCTGGGTCAATGCGCGCCAGCATCCGCTCCAAAACCAGCCCGCACTCGCCGCCAACCCGCAATTTCATCTGGCTGCCGGCCTTAACGCCATAAAACTCCGCGTCAGCCGGATGCATGTGGACGTGGCGCCTGGCCCGGATGACCCCCTCCTGCATCTCGAAAAACCCTTCCGGCCCCATTAGCATTCCGCCTGCCGTGCCCTTGAGGTCCCCGGAAAGGCGCAAAGGAATTTCAAACCCCAACGCGATGGCATCGGTGCCAGCCAATTCCACCTGGTTCGTTGCCCGGCACGGTCCCAAAATTCGCAAATTGGAGATGACCCGGCTGCGCGGGCCGATGAGCGTGACCGTCTCCTTGGCGGCAAATTGTCCATCCTGGTAAAGCCACTTAAATGGCGTCAGGCTATGTCCCTTGCCAAAAAGCATCTCCACCGCCTCCGGCGTCAAATGGCAATGACGGGCGCTAATATTGACCACCAGCGGGTTGGGTGCCATCGCCGCGCGCGGCAACGTCTTCCCAAGCCGTTGATAGACAACCTGTCGCACCCGATGTTCCACGACCGCCCGATGCGGGTTATTGGCAATGGCAACCATGTTTTCGCCGCAAATCTACCAAAAACCACCAAATCGTCAATATATATCTTGCAATATATTCCAAATCATTCCAAAATATACCAAATGCAGCCAGAAGCGCGCCAAGATCGCATTAAGGACTACTTGAACCGGGTGGAATTTGCGTCCTTGGAGGAGTTAGCCCGCCAAGTGGAAGCCTCCGTTTCCACCGTGCGCCGCGACATCGCCGCCCTGGAATCAGCCGGCGGTCTGCGTCGAACGCACGGCGGGGCGCGTCTGAATAGCCCGCGATCCGATGAATTCGCCTTCTCCGCGCGCGACACCCACCAACTGGCGGAGAAGGAATCCATCGGCCGCGCTTGCGCCGAACTCATTCTCCCCAACCAGACCGTCATCATCGACGCTGGCACGACGGCGTATCACGTCGCCAGGAATCTGGAATCCAAGATGCCGCAGATCATCACCAACTCCCTGCCCGTGGCCAATTTCTTCGCCGCCGCCCATCGCGTCGAACTGATCCTTTCTGGAGGCGTCATTTATCCGCGCTTGGGCGTCTTAGTCGGCCCGCTGGCGGTCGAGGCGTTTTCCAAAATTCACGCCGACTTCGCCGTGATGAGCGGAGGCGGGATCACGCTGGACGGAGTGAGCAACTCGCACGGCCTGCTTATTGAAATTCAATTGGCGATGATCAGCGCCGCGCAACGCGTGATATTTTGTCTCGATGGCACCAAGTTTGGCCGCCGTTCCGTCTCCGCCCTCTGCGGCCTGGAACGCATCCACGCCATTGTAACCGACCGCGGCGCGCCGGAGGACCTGGTGCGTTCCTTGCGCGAGCGCGGGATCGAAGTCGTCATCGCCTAAATCAATTTCCTTGGGACCTGATGCCGTCGAACAGCGTCACGCTGTCGGCCTTCGTCCAGAGACCAACGGCGCCTGCCTTTTGGAAGGTATCATCCTCCCAGTCCATGACTTTTTGGCCGTCGAAGCTGACGGCGAAATGATTGCCGGAGAAATCCACCCGCAGCAGGTGCCATTGGCTGGGCGCCACTTTCATCGGGACGCGGCGCAGTTCCTTGCGCTTCCCGTGTTCCGTCCGGAAGAGAATGATGTTGTCCTCAAGGACGTTGCCGCGAGCAACGTAATAGTTGTCGCCGTCCTGCCAGCGCCAGATCACGCCGCCAGCCTGGTCCTCCTTTCCTGACACGGGCTTGAACCTGGTCTCGACGTAGCCGTTGGTAATAATAATATTCGTGCAAACGCACCAGGGATAGCTGTGCGAAGCGACCTGGGCCGATTGTTGGATGACGCGGCGTCCATTCGGCGCCGACGGGTCCGGCGCCAAAGCCCATCTGGCCTCGCCCGGGCCGGTGATGCCCGCCAGGAAGCCGCCGGGCAACGCGCCAGAGTAGGTGGAATCAAAATTGGCCGTCTGCGCGCCCGCCAGGCTGGCGGCCAGGCCAATTGCCATCAGAAGCACGCGGAATTTCATGTCTTAGACCTGTGATTTTTTGCGCTGCATTTCATCTGCGCAAAGGAAACTTGCGCAGCCCGGTGCATTGGCAGAAAAGGCGGATCAAGAAAAGCGGGTTGTTCTTGAAGTATCGCTTCCACAGTCGGCGCGGTTCGCGGCAGAGGCGGAACAACCACTCCAATCCGGAGCGTTGCATCCACTTGGGGGCCTGGCGGACTCTGCCGCCGAGGATGTCGAAGGCCGCGCCGACGCCAAACATCAAAGTGACGTCCAATTGATCCAGGTACTGGGCCATGAACCGCTCTTGTTTTGGGGTGCTCAAACCGACCCAAAAAATGTCCGGCTGTGCGACGCGAAGCTCCTCCTTGAGTCTTTGTTGTTCATCGGGATTCAAGGGCCGGAAGGGCGGCTCGAAAACGCCGACAATATGCACTGCTGGAAACCGCTGCAAGAGCTTGGTTTTCAACAACTGCGCCGCCCCGTTGGCGCCGCCGTAAAAGTAATGCCGCCAACCAGCCTTCTCCGACAACGCCATCACGGCCAGCATGAGGTCCGGGCCATAGACGCGGTCCATCTCCTTTTGGCCCTGCCAGCGCCCCACCCAGACCAGCGGCATGCCGTCGGGAGTGCAGAGGAAGGCGCGGTTGAGAATGAGCCGGAAATCCTCGTCCGCCTGCGCTTCCGAAACGCCATGCACGCCGGTGACGCAAACGTAGCCTTTCTGTTTGTTGACAACGGCGCGGGTGATTTGCTCCAGGGCAAGTCCCATGTTAATGGGACTGACCCCTACTCCCAACACATTAACGGTATTGGCTTCAAGCATGGTTGCCGGACGGTCACTGGCGCGAAATCCAGCCGGCGTTGGGCTGAAAAGTTTGCGAGCAATGGCCGCACGTTATAGTCTGATTCTTAGCAGGTGCTTTGCCAAATGGCAAGATGTTCCGACCTCTGCACCACCTCCACCTCTCGCAAATGCAGTTCGCACAAACGATTACCCTTTGGTATGGTGTTGGGAAGGAAACATTTCTTCAACGAACAGGCCAATGATTCCAGACCATGAGTGAATTGAAGCGACAACAATGGAAGAAAAGGTTTGTACGCCTTTGCATTGTCTTCGCGGCGGGTTTTGTTTTGTTGAACGTTCTCGCCTACCGTCATGCGTATGCGATGATGCATTTTACGTCCGGCCAGCCGCGAACGGGTTTGCCGGAAACTCTTGGCTTTGCCAAAAAAATCGGCGTTTTGCTATGGGGCGTAAATATACCGCGTCCGCATACCGATTTGGCAGCGACCGCGCTTGGGACGGCGGCAAAAAGTCTGCAAATCAAGGAGGACGGCGGCATCAAACTTGGCGCTTGGTATTGCCCGGGTCCAACACGAAGTCCGCTGGTCATTTTGTTCCATGGATACGGCGGGGAGAAATCAGGCACTCTGGCTGAAGCGAAGGTATTTCTCGAAATCGGCTGTTCGGTGTTGCTGGTGGATTTTCGTGGGTCAGGGGACTCCTCCGAATCCTCCACCACCATTGGATACGACGAAGCCGAGGACGTGGCGGCCGCTGTGCGATACGCGAAACAAAACCTGTCGCCTGCCAAGATCATTCTCTATGGCCAATCGATGGGCGCCGCGGCCGTATTGCGAGCGGTCCATGCGTCTGGCGTGAATCCGGATGCAATCATAGTCGAGGCGGTATTTGACAAATTGCTGAATACCGTGCGCCATCGCTTTGAAGCGATGAGACTGCCATCATTTCCGAGCGCCGAGTTGTTGGTTTTTTGGGGTGGCGCACAAGCTGGCTTCAATGGTTTCGCGCACAACCCGGTGGATTATGCCGAGAGTGTGAGGTGCCCGATTTTATTTTTGCACGGAGCCGCGGATCCTCGCGCCCATATCGAGGAAGCCGGCCGGGTTTTTGAAGCAGTTTCTGCCCCGAAGCATTTCGAAGGGTTTCCGCGTATCAGGCACGCTGCGACGGTCACCCGCTCCCCTGTGGAATGGAAGGAAACGGTTGATGGATTTCTAAGACAGACGTTTTGGATGCCGGCCCCGGATAAACAGAAGGAACTCCGATGAAGGCACTGATCCTGGTGGATATCCAAAATGACTTTCTGCCCGGCGGTGCGTTGGCTGTGCCAGAGGGTGATGCCATTGTTCCCGTGGCCAACCGGCTGCAAGCGGCGTTTCCGCTGGTGGTCGCCACGCAGGATTGGCATCCCGCAAACCACGGCAGCTTTGCGGCGAATCATCCGGGCAGGAAGGCGTTTGAGCACATTGAACTCAACGGCCTGACGCAGACACTGTGGCCGGTGCATTGCGTGCAAGGAACTCCGGGCGCGGAACTGGCGCACGGGTTGGAAAAGGAGCGCATCGCGAAAATCTTTCGCAAAGGCGCCGATGCCGGCCTCGACAGCTACAGCGGCTTGTTCGACAATGGACATCGCAAATCCACGGGCCTGGGCGAATGGCTCAACGCCAAGGGCGTCGCGGAAGTGTTTGTGTGCGGCCTGGCGACGGACTATTGTGTGAAATACACCGCGCTGGACGCGGCGCAAATGGGTTTCAAAACGAGCGTCATTGAGGACGCCAGCCGTGGAATCAACCTTCAGCCCAATGACGTGGCCAACGTCCGGGCCGAGATGAAGCGCGCGGGCATTGCCACAGTGCAAAGCGCGGAAGTTTTGAAAGCGTTTTTCTGAACAAAGTTTGATCTTCGGCTGTCTTTGGCATACGTAGTTTTCTAACAATGAATACTGGCATCAGCGCAATTAACGAACAGGTGCAGCGATCCGGCGCTTTTGTGCGCCCGCTCTTCAGCGAAATCGGCAAGGTCATCATCGGCCAAAGTTACCTGGTCGAACGGCTCGTCGTCGGCCTCCTGGCCAATGGGCACGTTCTGCTGGAAGGCGTCCCGGGGCTGGCCAAAACGCTCTCGGTCAAGGCGCTTTCCTCGGCCATCAACGTGAAGTTCTCCCGCATCCAATTCACCCCCGATCTGCTCCCGGCGGACTTGATCGGCACCCAAGTGTATAATCCGCAGACCGGAGCTTTCACCACCCGGCGCGGCCCCATTTTCGCCAACCTGGTGCTGGCGGACGAAATCAACCGCGCGCCAGCCAAAGTGCAAAGCGCCCTGCTGGAAGCCATGCAGGAGAAACAAGTCACCATCGGCGACCAAACCTTCAAACTGGAGGAGCCTTTCCTGGTCCTGGCCACGCAGAACCCCATCGAACAAGAGGGCACCTACCCGTTGCCCGAAGCGCAGGTGGACCGCTTCATGTTGAAGTTGAAGATCGTCTATCCCTCGCGCGAGGAGGAACGCCAGATTCTGGAGTTGATGGCCCGCACCACCATCACCGCCGCGGCCAGCCAGGTGGTCTCGCCCCAGCAAATTCTGGACGCCCGCCAGGTGATCAACGACATTTATATGGACGACAAGGTCAAGGATTACATCGTCGATTTGGTCTGTTGCACGCGCGATCCTGGGGCCTACAAGATCGACGGCCTGCAAGGACTGATTCAATTGGGCGCCTCGCCCCGCGCCACCATCGCCCTAACGCTGGCCTCCAAGGCCTACGCCTTCCTGCGCGGGCGCGGCTACGTCACGCCGCAGGACGTCAAGAGCATCGGCATGGACGTGTTGCGCCACCGGGTGGCGGTGACCTACGAGGCGGAAGCGGAGGAAAAGACGAGCGAAACGATCATCACCAAGATTTTCAACGAACTGCCCGTGCCGTGAGTTATGCACGACCATGAGACCGTGCGACAATGGCAGCGTTCTCGAAGAAGCCATGATTCCTCAACATACAAACTGCATTGTGGACGATATTCCCGCCGGGTTTTCATCCCAGCCGGCGCCAGAGTTGATCTGGATTACGCGAACTGTGGAAAACGGCCAGAATGGCGAATGTTCCGTCCTTGACGGCGAAGTATATGTCGTAACGGGAAAACCGGCGCAAACGAATCTTCCGCGCCTGTTGACGAACCTTTCGAAAACGTTCCGGACTGGCTTGCGCACGTTGCAGAGCACGCCCAACTTCCAAAACGAACTCCTTACCCAAACCTGGGCGCTGTTGTTCATACCAAACAATCGCCGCATCATATTCAATGCGCGCCGACGGCTTGAAAATGAGCCGGAGACTCATTTCCAACCAAAGCGATGGTTGAGTTCAGCTTTGACTTGCTCCCAAGGGATTCCCTCGTGCGGATTGGCTTCGAATTCAGCGAGACGGCGATCAAGTTCTGCCGCCTGTTCCGGCGTCAGGTTAGGGTCGCATCCATCTTCTGCAATGATGTCCCAAAAGTCCTGCGCAAGTTTGATCCTCTCTTCTTGCGGAAGGGCTTTCGCTGCTTCGAGAATTTCAGCCGCGCTCATGTTGCAAAAATACTCGTATTTTACCGGCGGGCAAGCGGCAAATTTGGCAATATGATCCCGCGCGAAATTCTCAAGAAAATACGGCAGATCGAGCTGCGCACCACGCGGCTGGTTTCCGAAACGCTCGGAGGCCAGTACCATAGCGTGTTCAAAGGACAGGGGATGAATTTCGAGGAGGTGCGCGAATACCAGCCGGGCGACGAGGTGCGCTCCATCGACTGGAACGTGACGGCGCGGATGAATCATCCGTTTGTCAAGAAGTTCGTCGAGGAACGCGAGTTGACCCTCATGCTGGTGGTCGATTTGAGCGGCTCGGGCCTCTTCGGCTCGCGCGACCAATCCAAACGCGAACTGGCCGCCGAACTGGCCTCGGTGCTGGCCTTCTCGGCCATCCGCAATAATGACAAGGTGGGGTTGATCCTGTTCACGGAGGAAGTGGAGAAGTATATCCCGCCCAAGAAGGGGCGTCGTCACGTGCTGCGCGTGATCCGGGAAATCCTCTGTTTCCAACCGGCCAAACGCGGCACCAATTTTGGCCAGGCACTGGACGTTCTGAACCGGCTCACCCGGCGCCACGCCATCGCGGTGGTCATTTCCGATTTCCTTTTTGAGCATCGCGCGGGCGCGACGGGCGAAAAGGCCCGCGCCGGGGCCTTTTTGCTTTCCCCGAGTTTGGGGCCGCGCACGTTGCCGGCGCTGCGCCAGGCCAATCGCCGTCACGATGTCATCGCCATTCACGTGGCGGATCGATTCGAGCTGGAATTGCCGGCGCTGGGGCGGCTGGTTTTAAGCGACGCGGAAACGGGCGAATTGATCGAAATCAACACGCACGATGGGCGCAAACGCCGGGCCTTCGCCGACCGCCGGAGCAAAAACCAGGCGGAATTGATGCGTACTCTCCGATCGGCCAACATCGATGCCATCGAGGTGCGCACGGGCGAGCCTTACGCGGCGGCCCTGGGCGAATTCTTTAAAACGCGCGAAAAGCGCCGCCGCCACGGATGAACACAAACTCGGCGCTCATCGTTCCCGCCCAGTCCCCGGCCTCCTCCAACGCGGCCCCGCTGGCTTTTCACGAGGGCCTCAAACCGTTGATCGAGATTCCCAACGGCTGGCTCTGGTTCTTTTGGATCACGGCGATCCTGGCGGTGTGCGTTGCAGCGTGGCTGGTCTGGCGCCATTGGCGCAGGAAGGCCGCTGCTCTTCCGGCTGTGCCCCCGGTCCCGCCCCACGTCCGGGCGCGCCGCGCGCTGGAAGCGGCGCTGGCCCTGCTCAGTGATCCCAAAGCCTTCTCCATCGCGGTCTCCGGCGCCATCCGCGATTACCTGGAGGAACGGTTCGACTTCCACGCGCCGGAGCGGACCACGGAGGAGTTCCTGCGCGAGATGCAGGGAACAAACTTATTGACAACGGAACAGAAGTTGAGCCTGGGGGATTTCCTGGCCAACTGCGACCTGATCAAGTTCGCCAAATACGAGCCGACGGAGACGGAGTTGCGCGCCCTGCGCGCCGCCGCGCTGAAACTGGTCAACGAAACGGAGCCGCGCTGGGCGCCGGCGGAAATACATTCCTCCATGGCCGCCGCGCCGGCCCCCGCCGCCCCATGACCTTTGCGCACCCATACGTTTTGCTGCTGTTGCTGCTGTTGCCGGCGCTGGCATGGTTGAAGGGCAAGCTTGGGCAGGCCTCTTCTTTTGTGTATTCATCGGTCGATCTGGTGCGCCCCATTTCCGGCCTGCATCGTTCGCGGGCCGGGGCCATTCTGGCGGATTTGCGCTGGCTGGCGCTGGCGTTATTCATTGTCGCCCTGGCCCAACCGCGCCTGGTGCGCGGCGAATCGCACGTCCGGGCCAGCGGCATTGACATCGTGGTCGCCTTGGATTTGTCCGGGAGCATGCGTTCGGAGGACTTCGGCCCGGGCCAAAGCCGGATCAAGCTGGCCAAGGAAGTTCTTGGCAAATTTATTGACAATCGCCCCAATGACCGCATCGGCATGGTCGCCTTCGCCAAGGAGGCCTACATCGCTTCGCCGCCGACGCTGGATCACGATTATTTGCAGCACCAGTTGGAGAGGCTGGAAATCGGGGCCATTAACGCGGATGCCACGGCCATCGGCTCGGCCTTGATGAGCGCGCTCAATCGCATCAAAGATCTCAAGGACAAGAGCAAGATCGTCATCCTGATGACCGATGGCGAAAACAATTCCGGCAAAATCTCCCCTTTGACCGCCGCCGATGCCGCGCAAGCCCTGGGAGTCAAAGTTTACACCATCGGCATCGGGCGGCAGGGCACGGCGCCCTACCCCATCGGCCGGGACCAATTCGGCCAGATGCAGTATCGGAACATGGCGGTGGATATTGATGAGGACACGTTGACAAAGATCGCGCAGCAGACCAACGGAAAGTATTACCGGGCCGACACCGCCGACACCCTGCGCCGGATTTACGCGGACATCGACCGTCTGGAAACAACGGAAGTTGAAGTCAAAAAATATCAGCATTATGATGAGTTATTCGGCCAGGCGGTCATCGCCGGGCTGGCCCTGCTGCTGTTGGAAATGATCCTGGCCCAAACCGTGTGGAGAAAATTGCCTTGAACCGATGAGATGCGAGCACCCACAAGTTCTCTGGCTGGCGGTCGCCGCGATCCCGGCGCTGATCGGATTTCTCTTCTGGGCCTGGCGAGTCAAACAGAAATTGATCCAGCAATTTATTCACGCCCGCCTGGCCTCCAGCTTGATGGTCGGCGTCTCGCCCGCGCGGCAGAAAATCCGCCAGGCTTTGCTGGTCGCAGCCGTGGCCGGCATCCTGTGTGCGCTGGCGCGTCCTCAATGGGGTTCCGCCTGGGAGGAAGCCAAACAACAGGGCTTGGACATCATGGTGGCCATCGACACTTCGCGCAGCATGTTGGCGCGGGATGTTTTGCCCAATCGCCTCGAAAAAACCAAGCTGGCGGTGATCGACCTGATGCGGCTGGCCAAATCGGATCGCATGGGCCTGGTGGTCTTCGCCGGGGACGCTTTTTTACAAGCGCCGCTCACGTTGGACGAACAGGCCTTTCAACAGTCGGTGGATGCCGTCTCGGTTGGCATCGTGCCGGTGGGGGGCACGGCGCTTTCCGCCTGCATCCGAACGTCGCTGGAGGCCTTCGAGAAGGGAAACGACAACCATAAAGTTTTGGTGCTTTTCACCGACGGCGAAGATCACGACGCGGAGACCGAAACGCTCGCCGCCGCCAAGCAGGCGGCGGAGGCTGGAATGAAGATTTTCACCATTGGCGTCGGCACGCCGGAAGGCGAGTTATTGCAGGTGACCGATGACCAGGGGAATACATCCTACCTGAAGGACGATGACGGCAACGCGGTCAAATCGCACTTAAATAAGACGTTGTTGCAGCAAATCGCCACCGAAGCCAACGGCTTTTATCTGCCCTTGCAGGGAGCCAGTCCGATGGAAACACTGTATGCGCGCGGCCTCGCGCCGTTGCCCAAAACCGGGGAGACCACGCGCCTGACGCTCGTCCGCCGGGAACGATATCATTGGTTTTTGGGCTTCGCCGTAATCTGCCTGGTCATCGAGGCGTTGCTGCCGGAAAGGTCGCGCGTGCGCCGCCTCCGTTCCGCCGCGACCGCTTTGCCGAAGGTGGCGGCGGCGCTGGTCTTGCTGCTCATTCCACTGAGCGGTTCCGGTTCGCCCTCCAGCGCCTTTCGCGATTATCAATCGGGCGATTACAAGAGCGCGTTCCAGGAATACAACCGTTTGGCGCAAAAGAAGACCAACGATTACCGCCTGCGCTACGACGCCGGCGCGGCGGCTTACAAGGCCAAGGAATTGGAAGCAGCCGAAAAGCAATTCAACGCCACGCTGAATACCCCGGACATCATCGCCGATCCCCAAAACCAGCAGCGGACCTATTACAATCTGGGCAATACCCTCTACCACATGGGCGAACCGTTGCCGGACCCCGATAAAAAAAAGGAATTATGGCAGCAGGCCATCGAAAGCTACAGCCGCGCCGTCCACTTGAACACCAACGATGGCGACGCCAAGAACAACCTTGCTTACATCCAAAAAAAACTGGAGGAATTGAAGCAGCAGCAGCAACAACAGAAGCAGCAGAACAAGGATCAAAAAGACCAGAAGGATCAGCAGCAGAAGCAGCAACAACAGCAGCAAAACAAAGATCAGAAGGATCAAAAGCAGCAACAGCAGCAGGGCAACAAATCCGACCAGCAAAAGAAGGACGAAGAAAAGGCGCGCCAGGAACAGGCCAAAAAAGACCAGGAAAAGAAAGAACAACAGGCCCAATCCAGCCAGGCCGGGAAGAAGGACAAGCAGGAGGAAAATGCCGAACAGACCCCTGCCGCCGAATTGCGCATGAGCCAGCAAGAAGCCCGCAAGTTGCTCGATGAGATGAAGGACGACGCCAAGGTGTTGCTCTTCGCTCCCACCAATCAGCCGATCAATAACCAGCGCGGCAAGTTCAAGGACTGGTGAAGGCGCGCCTGTTCATGAGCCAAAAGATGTTCTCAATATGGCAAAAAAAGGCTTTATCTCAAATCCATCGGTGTTATCGTTTACCCAACATACAGTGAAAGCTACTTATCCATTGAGCGGATTGGCAGGCGCGTTGCTCCTGGCCGCGACCCTGAACTGCCGCGCGACCGATCCAACCCAGACCTACGTCATCCCAAAAGAACATCCGCCGCTGCAACCGGCCCAGGCCCAGGCGGCCCCAAGTGCGCCAGACCTGCCCATCAATGCCGCGCCGATCCACTGGACGACGCCAGCCGGCTGGGAGGAGCAACCCGCGGGCGGCATCCGCCTCGGCAGTTTTGCCATTAAAGGCGAAAACGGAGGCAAGGCGGAGGTGGCCATCACTTCGTTCCCCGGCTCGGTCGGCACGGAATTGGATAACGTCAACCGCTGGCGGGCTGAATTAGCCCTGGCACCGGTCGAAGCGGGCGACCTCGCCCCGGAACCGGTGACGGTGGATTCGATCCCAGGCAAGCTTTACGATATTGCCGGCGCGACGGCACGGACGGTGGTGGCGGTGATTCCGCGCCAGGGCAGCTCCTGGTTTATCAAACTGCGCGGGGACACGGCCACCGTCGCCGGCGCCAAACCGGTCTATCTTGAGTTTCTAAAATCGCTGCGTTTCGGAGCCAATGTCGCCCAGGCAGCCGCCGTGGGAGGCATGCCCGCTGCTGGAGGCGATCCTCATGCGGGTCTGCCAGGCATGTCCCAGCACGGTAACGACGCCAAGCCGGAAACCGCGGCGGAAGCGCCGAAATGGAACGTGCCCGCCCAATGGGTCGAGGCCGCGCCACGAACCATGATCTTCAAGAGCTTTTCCGTTGCGGGTGCAGGGGGCGCCAAGGCTGACATCACGGTCAGCTACTTTCCGGGAGCCGTCGGCGGCGTCCTGGCCAACGTCAACCGTTGGCGCGCGCAGATGGGGCAGCCGCCCGTCGATCAAAGCAAGCTGGACAGCATCACGAAGACCTTGGCGACGGAGGACGGGAAGGCAACATTGGTGGATTTTACGGGCACCGACGCCAAAACCGGCCAGCCCACCCGCCTGGTGGCGGCCATTGTTCCACGTGGCGGCAATACCTGGTTCTACAAACTGATGGGCGACGGAAAAGTTGTGGAGGGACAGAAAGACAGCTTTGAACAGTTCGTCAAGACCGTGCATTACCCCTGAACACATGGTGGATCGATTCATCAACTTCTTCACCTCCCTCCGATTGACGGTGGTGTGCCTTGTTCTGGCTCTGGTGGTGGTGTTTGTCGGCACGCTGGCCCAGGTGCAGATTGGCCTCTACGCGGCGCAAGCGGAGTTCTTCCGCAGCTTTTTCATTTATTGGACGCCCCCGGGGACGCACTGGAAGATTCCCGTCCTGCCTGGCGGCTGGCTGATCGGCTTGGTGTTGCTGATGAATCTCTTGGCCGCGCACATCAAGCGGTTTCAGTTCTCGCGCAACAAGATCGGCATTTTTTTCGTTCACGCCGGCTTGATTCTTCTGCTGGGCGGACAGTTCCTGACGGAAGTTTTCCAGACCGAAAGCCAGATGCGCATCGAAGTGGGCGGCGTCAAGAATTACTCCGAAAGCGACCGCCAAAATGAATTGGTCGTGATCGACACCACCGATCCGGACAAAGACCGCGTTGTGTCCATCCCGGAATCGCTGGTGGCCAAGGGGGGGGAGATTCAGCCGGCGAATCTGCCATTCACTGTGCGGGTGGAGAAATACTACCCCAATTCCGCTCCCGCCGGGCCGATGTCCGGGGAAGCGGAGAAGCTCAAGTCCGCCAACGGCATTGGCCAGCGCTTGTTCTTCAGCCCGCAGCCGGTCACGCGCCGCATGGACGCCGAGGATCTTCCCTCCGCCCTGGTCCAAGCCGTTGCGGACAAAAAGCCCATTGGCCAATGGGTAGTTTCGACCTGGTTCACGCGGTTTCCGGCCTTTGCCGGATTGCAGCAGGAAATCGGCGGTCTCATGCCGGGCGTGAACGTGGAGGCGCCGCAGGCCTTCTCCTTCAAGGGGCGGAGCTACCAGATCGCGCTGCGCCCGGTGCGGTATTACAAGCCCTACAGCGTCAAGCTGCTGGCCTTCAATCATGATTTATATCCCGGCACCGGCATCCCGAAGAATTTTTCAAGCAGGATTCATCTGACCGATCCGGCCACCGGAGAGGACCGGGACATTCTTATTTACATGAACAATCCTCTGCGCTACCGCGGCGAAACCTTCTACCAGGCCAGCTTCGAGGCCAACGACGCGGGCACAATTTTACAAGTGGTGCGCAATCCCGCCTCGCTGGCGCCGTACATCGCCTGCTCGCTGGTGGCGCTGGGATTGGTGGTGCAGTTCCTGACGCATTTGTTCGGCTTCTCCCGCAGACGGGCGCAATCCACCACGCCCCAGCCGGCCAAAAACGCGCCCGCCGCTCCCCTGCTGCAACCAGCTCTGGCCCAGGGCAAAGAAAGGCCGCTGTGAAAAAATGGGTTCCGCTGATTACGGCCGCGATTTTCGCCGCCTGGTTCCTGGGCGGCATGTCTGCGCTCAAACCCCGGGACGGATTTAACATCGCGGGTTTCGGGCGTCTGCCGGTTTTGCTGGATGGCCGGATACAGCCGTTTGATTCCGTCGCGCGCAACTCGCTCCTGAGCATGAGCGGCCGCTCCATTGTGCGCGTGACCAACGGCCCTCCTCTTTCCGCTTTGGAATGGCTGATCGACACCATGGCCCGGCCGCGGCAGGCGGACCAATTGAAAGTCTTCCGCATCCAGCACCCGGACCTGGAAGGCCTGCTTGGCACCGACAAAATCGGTTTGGAGTATTATTCCTTCAACGACCTGACCAATCAATTGGAGTCCATTGCCGCTCAGGCCAACAAGCTGTTGAAATCGGAGAACGGAGACGCGGAGGCGGTGAAATTGCGCACGCCGTTCCAGAAGGATTTGATGCATTTGTATAGCAGCATCAATCTTTACGACCGCCTCAAAAACAGCCTGGAACCGGAAGGCACGAGTGATTTCCAGCGGGAATTGCAGATCTATCAGCAGTCCATCGTGCCAGGGCGGACGGCCTTGGATGCAAGCCAGCAGGGAAAGCCGGCCAATCAGGAAGATTTGCAGCGCATCGAAACTTTTTTCAAGAGCTACACCACGCTCTCCGAGTTTGCCTATCCCATGATTGTGCCGCCGCTGCCTGGCGAAACCCGCCAGAACTGGCGCAATATCGGCGCGGCCCTGTTGGAGACGTTGCGCTCGGGGCAGATGCATCCGGCGGCCTCCAACTACGCCGCCATGGCCGACGCTTACCTCGGTAACAATCCGGCTCAATTCAACCAGGCCCTGGCCAATTACCGCGCCTGGATGCAGGACAATGAGCTTTATCCCGCGCTCAAAAAGGGCGGCCAGGAATTCTTCTTCAATCAGATCGAGCCGTTTTACAAGAGCCTGGTCATCTACGTCGCCGCATTGCTGCTGGGTTGCTTCTTCTGGATCAATTTGTCCGAACCCGTGCGGCGGACGGGCTTTGCCTTGCTGGTGCTGGCCTTTGTCATTCATTCGTTGGGACTCGGGTTTCGCATGTATCTGGAAGGACGTCCGCCGGTGACCAATTTGTATTCCTCCGCCATCTTCATTGGCTGGGGTGCCTGCCTGTTTGGCATATTTTTGGAAAAAATCTTCAAGGGCGGCGTGGGGTTGGTGGTGGCGGGATTCATCGGCTTCGCCACCTTGATCATTGCCCACATGCTGGCCTTGAGTGGCGACACCATGGAAATGCTCCAGGCAGTGTTGGACACCAATTTGTGGCTGGCCACTCACGTCGTCGTCGTGACCTCCGGCTACACCGCGATGTTTGTGGCGGGCCTGCTGGCCATCATTTATATCGTGCGCGGCATGTTCACCCGCACCTTGACGCCGGAGGTGGCCAAGTCGTTGACGCGGATGGTCTATGGCATCGTTTGCTTCGCCACGCTGTTTAGTTTTGTCGGCACCATTTTGGGCGGCATTTGGGCTGACCAATCCTGGGGCCGCTTCTGGGGCTGGGACCCCAAGGAAAACGGCGCGTTGCTCATCGTTTTGTGGAACGCCGTCGTTTTGCACGCGCGCTGGGGCGGCATGATCAAGCAACGCGGCCTCATGGCCATGGCCGTCTTCGGCAACATCATCACCAGCTTCTCCTGGTTCGGCGTCAACATGCTCGGCATCGGGCTGCACTCCTACGGTTTTATGGACAAGGCATTTCCGTGGCTGGTCGGATTTGACATCAGCCAGGCCGTCCTCGTGGTGCTGGCGCTGCTGCCGTTCCGCTATTGGGCCAGTTTCAAGGGATCGGATTCTCCCGCCCCTCCTGCCGGCCCGTCGGTGCCATCTCCTTCCGCTATTGCCACATAGGCTGCAAACGGCCAATCTTGGCGCATGACAGTCAAAACTGTTCCAAGCGCATGGCTGGGTTTCCTCTTGCTCGCGCCGCTGCTGGCGGCGGCGCAGGATGCCCGCCTGCCGTACAGCCAAATCAACCGCATTCAACAAGCACAGTTGGAACTGAGCCGCGCCCACACCAACCTGGTGCTGGTCCTGCAAATGCGCTCCACCAATCAACAGGTCAAGTCCGGCGACATCAGCGTCTTCATTGCCGCCAAATCCGGCAGGATTCCCGTTTCCATCGGGGCCGACGGCATTTTCAGCGTGCCGATGCGCGCCGATCTCTTGGCGGAGAACCCTTGGCTCATCGTCAACCAACCCGGCGGAAGCATGGAATTGAATTGGCACGCCGGCCTGGCGCCCGCTTTGGCGCGCCAGATGACCAACGCCATCCATTACGCGCGGCTCATGCGCGCGGTGCGGGAATGCGACGAGGTGCAGGCAGCCATGCGCCAATTCTTTCCCGCCGCGCCCCGCTTGAGCACAGTGGGATTGCGGCTGACCTTCCGTTCCGCCGCCGTTGCGCCGGCGGCCATCCTTCACGCCAAAGGCGGAAATCGGAGACTGCCGGCCGACGCCGGAGAGTTGATCATCCCGCTGGACGGCGACTTGATGGAGGAAGACCCTGTCTTGACGTTGACCGAAAGTCCCGTCGCGGTGGAAATCGTCACCCGCAAAACCGACGCCGGGCCGTAATGCGTCCTATCGTGCCGGTCAAAGGATGGCAGCCAGCCAGGCCGGGGGTGGATCAGCCAGAAAAACCGCTTCGCCGTCCTTAAATTCTGCGACCTTCTTGTAAGGCCTGGCGATGTTCTCGTTGTCGAATATAAGAATATTCGGCAACACTCGGATGGCGGCTTTCAGGTTGGCCAGAGTCCGGGGAAAACGCGCCACCAGTTTGTCCGGCGGAACATCATGACCCCCTTGCGACACCCGCATGGCAACCCGCTCTTGAGAAGTTCCTGGCCCGGAAACACCAATGAAACAGAGAATAACGTCATAACCTGCCTTCATAGCGTCCCGGAGAAAGGCGACTTTTTCGCCGACCGGATCGGAAAAAACGGTTTCAAAAACAAAGCTCTCCCGTTGCTGGACCAACTGTCGGCGCAAGGCGCCCGCCATCTCGGCGGCAGCGTAGGGCTTGGCCCCCAGATCCCGCGCCAAGACGTCTGCGTTGACCAGGCGCAACCCGCTGGCCTGCAGGTGGGCGTGATAGAACGTCGTCTTGCCCGCCCCATTCGGGCCGGCCAAGGCAATCATCACGGGGCGTTGCTCAAGCGGCAAACTCACTTCCGTCTCGCCCCGGCTTTTTGGAACTGCCGGTTCACGAATTTCCCCAGCGTTCGCCTGCCATCCGCCTCGATTCGAACCAATAGTCCCCGCCCATCCGGCGCCGGTTCATAATGCGGATAGGGTTGAGCTTGAAGGTGTTTCGCCAACCGGCTTCTGCCCTCAGGGGAATCCACGCTTTCCAAGCAGGCGGAGAGTGGGCGCACCGCGGCTTTGCGGCATAGAGCCAAAGCCTGGCTGCCCTGCAGCAGCGGTTCAATGGCGCGACCGAGGTTGGCCCAATACTCAATCTGTCCGGCGATGGATCGTTCGGACACCTTCCCCGTTAGCCGGGCGTCAAGCACTAGGACATCGGAGAGCTTTACTGGCTGGCTCATGTGGCAAGGGTAGCATTTTGCCACCAAACGTCAAGTTGGCTGGCAACGTTGCCCTTCACCAAATATGCGCGCGCGATTCGGGGACGCGCCACATCGGATCGCCAGGCTTGATGTTGAAGGCGTCGAAAAACTGCTGGAAGTTCACCAGCGGGCCGACGGCCCGGAAACGGCCGGGCGAATGCGGATCGACCGTCGCTAAACGCCTGGCCTCCGCTTCACGAATGTTCGTTCGCCACACTTGCGCGAACGAAATGAAGAATCGTTGCTCCGGCGTGAAGCCATCGATTGTCTTTCGTTTGGACGGCTCCCGCGCCAGCGCCCGTTCCAAGGCGTCGTAGGCGATGCTCACCCCGCCCAAGTCGGCCAGGTTCTCGCCCAGGGTCAGCCGGCCGTTGACATGCACGCCGGGCAGTGCCTCGAAGGCGTTGTATTCATCGACCACTTTTTGCGCGCGGGCCTCGAATTCCTGCGCGTCCTCCTTGCTCCACCATGGGTTCAGGTTGCCCTCCGCGTCATACTTGCGCCCCTGGTCATCGTAGCCGTGTGTGATCTCGTGGCCGATGACCACGCCAATTGCCCCGTAATTGACCGCCTCATCCTCGCTCACGTCGAAAAACGGCGGCTGCAGTATGCCCGCTGGAAACACAATTTCGTTTTGCAACGGATTGAAATAGGCGTTGACGGTCGGCGGGGTCATTTCCCACTCGCTTCGATCCACCGGCTTTCCGACGCGGACGATCCGGCGATGTTGCTCGAAGGCCGCCGCGCGGCGCACGTTGCCCAAATAATCATCGCGTTTGATGTTGATTCGCGAATAATCGCGGAATTTTTCCGGGCAGCCGATCTTTTGCGTGAAACGGGCAAATTTGACCAGGGCCTTGGCGCGCGTGGCCTCAGTCATCCAATCCACCTTCTCCAAGTGATCGCGGAAAACGCTTTTGAGATTTTCCACCAGATTCTTCATCCGCTCCCTGGCGGCGGGCGGAAAGTATTTTTCCACGTAAAGCTGGCCCACCGCCTCCCCAATGCTGCCGTCCAAGGCGCGGAAAGCCCGCTTCCAGCGCGGTTCCTGTTCGGGCTGGCCGCTGAGGACTTTGCCGAAAAAGTTGAAGTTTTCCACTTCCGCCTCGCGGCACAGAAACGGCGCGCTCGCGTGCAAGAGATGCCAGCGCAAATACACCCGCCAGTCCGAAAGCGGACGCGCGCTGACCAGCTTGTCCACCGCCTCAAAAAACTCCGGCTGGCCGACAATGGCGTAAGGAGCCTCCGCCAACTCGCGCTCTGAAAGATAAACGCGCCAGCTCATCGCGGGATTCTTCCCAAGAAGTTCCGCCTTGGTGAATTTGTTGTAATTCTTGTCCGGATCGCGCAGTTCCACGCGGGTCCGGCTGGCCTTGGCCAGCTCCGTCTCCAAGTTCAGCACAAGACTGGCCTCGGCCGCCGCCTGCTCCGGCTTCTCCCCCAGCAGCATCAACATTTTGGCCACGTGCTCACGGTAGGCTTGACGCTGCGTGGCGAAGCCTTCCTGGAGGTAATAATCGCGATCGGGCAGCGAAAGGCCGCCCTGCTCCAATTCCAGCGCGTAAATAGAACTTTGCCGCGCGTCCGGATCCACCCCCGCGCCAAAAACTCCGCCCACTCCCTCGTCATGGAGCCGCGCCAGCACGCGGAAAAGATCCTCCCTGGAACTTGATGCCATCGATGCGTTTGAGATCGGCCGCGATAGGCTCATAACGCAATTGTTCCAGGCGGTTGGTATCCATCGCCGAACGGTAGAAATCGCCCGCCTCCCGCCGCGGCGAGCCTTTGGGGTTGTCACCGGCGGCGGCCTCCTCCAGCAACGCATGAATCAAAAACGAATTGCGTTCCGACAATTGCACGAATCCGCCCCAGCGGGCCTTATCGGCGGGCACAGGGTTGTCCTTGACCCACTGGCCGTCGGCAAAGGAATAAAAATCCGCCGCCGGACTGACCGCCCGATCCATGTAAGAAACGGAGAAGGCCGGCACCGGTGGTTCAGGTCCCAAAGGCGCCAGCGGCCTGGCCGAAAGCGTCAGGGCCGTCAGCGCCAAAGCCGACGCCGCTCCGGCCATTTTCATTCTAGAATCAACAACGGATAAAAAATTCAGCACCATGACAACGCACCATAAACAACGCCGCCCCTCGTGTCCACCCGCCAAATGGCGTCTGGCCGCGTCACGGACGCATTTTCTTTTCTTTGTGTGCCGCGCGATCAGGCTGCATGAGTTGGTCCCATGAGCTGGTCCCGTGGCCCAGGGGGTTAGAGCACTGACGTCGGAAGGGGCGCCTGGCACAAAATAGGCGACATAGCTGGGCAGTCGCATCCATGACCGAAGTTCGGTCCGGAAGGAACAGAGTGAAAAAACTCCGAAGTCCTTCCCGAGTTAACCGGGACCCGCCGCCGCTGGCAGCTATGGCGGGGAACCAGCGCCACGAGGTGGGCAGGGCGTTTGGATGTTCAGTCTGATGTAGGCGATCTTTCCTTCGCTTGAGAAGCGTTCGTAGCCGACCTGTCCGCCGTAGCCTTGGCGAAGGTGGAGAAGCTGCGCCAGCGTAAATTACTTGGCATCACGCGTGCTATGGTTGGCGTGTACAGTTCAAATTTTTAGGTCTTAACTAAGTGCCATTCAGGACTGACCCTTTGGCTGCTTACGTTTACGTACAACCCACCTAGCTAAGACAAAGGAAACAATCAAGGAGGCAAGCCAGTTTGCTGTATAAAAAACAATCTCCCTCCCCGACCATCGCCATTGTTGGAGCGAAGGATATGCGCTCGGCATGAAACACGCGAATAGAATGTTAAAACCACTAACGACGATAGATGGAAGAAGAGCCATTAAAAGACTGCAACGTTTCAGAATGAAAGCCGTGCCCGCCCCTAGCAGCCCTCCAAAACACAGCACCGGTAGCGTGTCGCAAAAAACAACTACCATCCACCTCGACTTCGGCAAGAACTGAGCAAAATGAAGATATATCGAGGCAATTAACACTTCGAAACGAGGATATAAAAGAATAGCAACAATGCTAAAAGATACTGTTATTGCCCAGTCGGATAATCTCATAAGATTGCTTTTGGTTAAAACCATATCAGTATCATTACGGCGTTGGAAAGTTTGGACCTGCTACGCCACCTGAGGCGGAACACGCTAATATGCAGGCGCTTTTCCAATGGTGCCATTTGTAAGTGGTCACCCAACCCGGATCATTTTTTAATGCGTCTGTTGTTTTCTGCTGGCAACACAGTCCGCAATCCGCTACTAGTACCTCAGTAAGGGTGTCCGGTTTTCCCAGATCATTTTGCCAAGTGCCGCAAGGAGTCGGAGGAGGTGGAGGTGGTGGAGGTGGTGGGGTTGGCGGTGCCGGACATGACGGCGGTTGTGGCGGAGGTGGAGGTGGAGGCGGACGATTTCCCCAGGGTGGCCAACCCCAACGCAAACCGAGCCCGGTAGGATCTGCATTCGAAGCTGGAGCATTAGCAACAAACTCATAGAGATTGGCATTGAGGCCTGCAACTCCATCATTAGATATATCGATTGCCTTCAGGTAAGTCGGAATTCCTGCATTTCGAAGCTGCATTTTCCCTAAAGTGAAAACTAAGCTTCCTCTGTCCCCAATTGGGTCTCTATTTAGCCATCTTTGCAAATTGGGATCATAATAGCGGTAAAGGTAATACACCAGGCCGGAATTGGGATGCGCTTCCTTGCTCGAAAAGCGGTAAAGGTTCGCGTCGGCGAGCAGGCCGGATTTGGAAATGATGTTTCCAAAGGCATCGTAAAGATACTTGGCGACGATGGCTTGGGAATCGTTGATCAGCATGGTCACGTTGCCGTTGCCGTCCGCATGGAAAAATGACTGGCCAGTGGCTAGTGGCAAGTAGTCAGTTCGGGCCAAGAATCCACCTATTCCCCCAGCCCCCTCCAAACTGCCACTGAGGTCTTTGCCTCTGGTGTAGGTGGTCGTGGGCAGGTTGTTGATGTCGCGCTCCTGGATGACGACGTTGCCGTCGTACACGTAATATACCTTGTTGGTTTGCACCCAGGCGCCGCCTTGCCACGTATATTCCTGGCGCATTCTGCGGCGCATCTTTCCGTCGTAGGTGAACTGCGAGAACCATTGGTTGGCCACCCAAACTTGGATCAACTGGTTCTCGTCGTCGTAGGCGAAACTGCGCAGGCCGTCGTTAGTCAGATTGCCATTGCCATCGTACTGGTAAGCCGTGCTGCTGGCGATGCTCACGGTCACCGTGTTGGTCGCGTGACGGCCTAGACTATCCGAGGCGGTGGCGGTGTAGGTCGTGGTCAGGGGCATGTTGGTCGCCGCGAACGTCGCATCGCCGTAAAGCAGCGCATTGGTGCCGTTGACGGCAACACTCGTGGTGGGTGACGTGCTGGTGCCCATGACGGTTAATTTGCCACCGTTGGTATTGGCCGTCAATTCATTGAGCGAGTTGACCTGGAAATTCTCAATCAGCGTGTTGTTGGTGCGATAATTCAGGTTTCCGGCCAATCGTGGGGTCAAACCATACTATTGGCTTCCAATTGGCCAAACCATCTCGATGTTGTCCTAATGTTGCATTCCCATTGAACGATGGTATTGTGCAATTGGTGTGGCGCTCACGCGCCTTGTTCTTTGACATTTTGCAGGGTAAGAAGGGGAGGCTTCCGCCGTCAGGCGTGGCCAGGGCTTTTGCGCTGCAATCTCTCGGAATCATTCATTCGCGAGACTTCGCGGCGGGCAGGGATGGGAAACCCGTCATTTCTTATCCGTGCCATCAGTGAAATCCGTGGTCGCTCCCCTTTGGTTGCGGCAAGCCGAACTCGGAACTTACGTAAGTCGTTGATTTCCAGGATAGTTTCTAATATTCTCATGGAAATCCAAGGGCGCCTGTCTAAAAGGGAGAAGGGGCGGTGCGAGACGCACCGCCCCGCGACCGGGACGGTCGCGCTCCCACTTGCCCCACATCACTCCAGGGCTGGTTGTTTCAAAACGAGGGCGCCCTCGACGGCGTTGAGCAATTGCTTTGTGTCCAGTGGTTTCTCCAAAAAAGCCGCCACGCCTTGCTTAAGGCAGGCGGCCTTGACGTCCGGACTGCCAAAGGCGGTCAACACTATGACCGGCAGATCCGGAAACATCATGTGTATGCCATACAGTCCCATGACCCCAGTGACGTACTGCATCCACAGGTCGGTGATGACCAGGTCGATCGGTGTTTTTCGCTCGACCAGTATTTCAATCGCGTCTTCGACCAACGTTGCGCAGGTCACCTGGCAACCTTCGCCAACCAGCACCTTTTCGAGTGCGCGGAGCATGGCGGCGTCGTCATCGATAACCAGCACACATTTGTCGCGAAGGTTTATCATCGCCATTTGGGACAAGCCATTACGGGAAGAGCAGGCGAATGTTACCCTTGGAGGTGGTGTATTGCGGGGTGCTATTGGCGAAATTGCCGTTGTCCTCACCGTTCATGAGCCAATTCAAGCGGAAGGAACCCGAGGTGACTTGCTGGGAACTGCCGTCACCGACCAGGATATTGCCCGCGCCGGCCAGATTGCCGCCGGAATGCAGCTTGGCGGACCAACCCACCGCGCCGCTGTTGGGTGTGAAAACATTCTGCGACGCCGAGACATACGTGCCGTTGGTCGAGAGAATGACGTCGTTACCCTTTGCATCCGTCGGGATTCCATCCGCCGATCCGACAGGCCCTGAAAAGCCGTAGTTCGGATCGGGGGTCGAGCCAGGAGAGGCACTGGTGCCGCCGACGCAACCCAAATTGCGGTCACCGCCCAAAAGCGACTGCGGATAGTTGTCATTGGCGCCCACGCCCACCCAGTAGGAGAGGTTCGCATTGTCAAACGTGCCGGTGGTCTGTTCCTGTTGCACGGCTGCGCCGGTGCCAATGGGGGTGGCGATCAAGGTGGGAGTAATCCCATACAAGGTTAACGAATAGAAATTCGTGTTGGGGTTCCGGTCATCAGAGGGGCACAGCACCACTTTGGGGGACTGGCCCATCTCGTTTTGCATGAGCGAGTAGTTGTAATAGGTGTACGCGCTGAGGGTTGCGCCTTGTTCGCCCACGACGAAGTCCTGCCAGCCGCCCTGATTCACGGGCGCTAAAGCCGGGAACCTGTCGCCGTTGTCGTTGGACCAAATACGGTAGCCCGTGCCAACTTCCTTGAGGTTGTTGACGCACGAAATACGCTGGGCCTTGGCTTTGGCGCGTGCCAGGGCCGGCAAGAGCATGCTGGCCAGAATGGCGATGATGGCGATGACAACCAACAACTCAATAAGAGTGAAGGCTCCGATTTTTCTGTTCCTGAGATGTTTCATAATTTCTTAATGTGTATTGCCAATAGAGCGGACTTCGGACCCAAAATTGAAGTCCGTGGTTGCTCGAATTGGGTCTATCTAGCAAAGAAAGTGCCATCTCTATGAAACCTGCGTGGAGCCTCCATTTCCCATCCCTTTTCACGGTATTTATGCCAAATTGGCAGTCTGGCCACTGCCATTTTGGCAAGTCAGGCTCACTCGGCTGAATTGGAAAAATGCCGGTACATGGTGCGCGGCGGAATCCCAAGCAGGTGCGCGGCCTGAAGCTTGTTGCCCCCGCATTGCTCGATCGTGGCCTGCACCAACTGTTTCGTGGCTTCATCCACCGTCGTGCCGATGGGAATGGAAACACACGATCCATTCCGCGGCGCCGCTGATTCCTGTGGCGCGCCGGAAACTCTTGGCGCGAAAACAAAGCTGGTGATGGTTTCCTTGTCGCACAATGCCACCGCCCGTTGAATCACGTGCTCCAGCTCACGGACGTTGCCGGACCAGGCGTGCGCCAGCAATTGATCGAGCGCTCCCGGAGCGATGGCACGGATGTCCTTGCCCATAACGGTGGCGAATCTGCTCAGGAAATGGCTGGCCAGCAGGGCAATATCCTCCCGTCGTTCGCGCAGCGGTGGCAGCAGGATTTGCACGGTATTAATCCGGTAGTACAAATCATGCCGGAATCTTCCCTCCGCGATGGCCTTGGGTATGTCCGTGTGGGTGGCGCAGAGCACACGCACGTTGACTTGTATTCCCTTGTTACCGCCCAGGCGCTGAAAGGTGCCATCCTGCAACACGCGCAGCAGTTTGGCCTGCAACTGCGGGGTCATTTCCGCGATTTCATCCAGCAGCAGAGTTCCGCCGTCAGCCAGTTCAAATTTGCCGGGCCGGGCGGCGGCGGCTCCGGTGAAGGCCCCGCGCTCGTGGCCGAAAAGTTCGCTCTCAAGCAAACTTTCGGGAATCGCCGCGCAACTGATTTTCACGAACGGCTGGGCCCGCCGCCCGCTCAAGTGATGCAAGGCATCACCGGCAATCTCCTTGCCCGTTCCACTTTCGCCCTGGATGAGAACATTGATATCCGTGGGCGCGATTTGGCGGATGAGTTGTTTGACCTCCTCCATGGGACGACTGTCGCCGATGAGCGCTTCAACGCCCCGCCGTTGTTGAAGCTGGTGGCGCAGGCGCCGATTCTCACTGGTCAAACGCTGCTTTTCCAGGGCCTTGGCCACCGTCTTCAGTAACGCGGCGCTGTCCAGTGGCTTCTGCAGAAAATCATACGCGCCGAGTTGCATCGCCTCGACCGCTTTCTCGATGCTGCCATAGCCGGTGATCATCACCACTTCGGCTTCCGGCAGCAACTTGCGCACCTGTTTCAACAGCGCGATGCCGTCCAGGTCCGGCAGGCGCAGGTCACTGATCACAAGCGCGACGGCTTCTTGCTGCAAGACCTCCAACGCTTCCCGTCCGGTCGCGGCCCTGGCGACGCTGTAACCCTCGGCGGCAAGCACTTTGCCGGCGGCATTGCGCAACCGTTCGTCGTCGTCCACCAGCAGGATGTGTGAGCGCACGGCCATTTCAGGCTTTCTCCACCAACGGCAGAAAGATGGTAATGGTGCTGCCCTTCCCGCTGGTGCTTTGGCATTCGACGTGGCCACCGTGTTCGGTGACGATTTGATGCACCAGAGCCATGCCCAGGCCCACGCCCTCTGTCTTAGTGGTGAAGAATGGCGCGAACACTTGTTGTCGTTGTTCCTCGGTCATGCCTTTGCCGTTGTCGTTCACCACCACCAGCACTTGTCCGCCATCGCGCCGGGTGCCGATCGTCAGCTCGCCGCCGCCGGGCATCGCCTCGCAACTGTTGCGAATGAGGTTCAGCATCGCCTGCCACAATTGATCGGCGTCGGCGTTGATCGTCGTCAGCGCCGGATCGAAGTCGGTGCGCAGCCTGGCTTTCGCCCGTTCCAGCTCCGTGCCCAGGAAAGCCAGTTTTTGGTCCAGAAACGCGTTCAAGGCCAGCGGCTGCCGCAACAGCTTTGGCAGCCGGGCGAATTGCAGGTAATGCTCAATGACGCGTCCGATGCGGCAAACCTCTTCGCGCATATCTTTTATGAGCACGCGCCCTTCGTTGGGCGAATGCCCGTTGCCATCCGCCAGTCTGTCAATTTCCTTGTGGATGAGGTCCAGATTCAGGGTGATCGATCCCAGGGGATTGCGAACCTCGTGGGCGACCTGCGCCGCCATCTGGCCCACCATGGCCAGCCGTTCCGCTTGCACTTTGGCAGCTTCCAGCCGTTGCCGTTCCTTGATGCCCGATTCCAACGCCTGCACCGCGGCCGTCCGCTCCTGCACAACCTCCTGCAGGGAGCGGTGTGCCTCCCGGAAGGCCGCGAGTAAATGAACCACGACCAGGAAAAGTATCAGCAGCATCAGCGCGTTCCAATACGGGATTAACGGATATGGGTAATGAAAGCCCGAATTCGATTCGGCGATAAACCACGTGAACGCGCCGGCGATCGCCAGTATGATTCCAACCCGCCGCCCAGCCGTCCAAGCTGCCCAGCAAATTGGCATCAGGTAAAATGCCGACAAGGCAAAATCACGTCCCGTGGCGTAATCCAGAAAGCCGATCAACAACGTCAACGCCAACGCCCAAGCCACCACCATTGGCTTTGACAAAGCCCATAAACAGCGCGTCGGTCGGTTCATCAGCATCGATGTTTGCACACTCTTTGGGAGAAACGCAAGGGCCAGTAACATCGAAAACTGTTTTTGCGCGGAACCTCAGGGCGTCTGCTGATACGCCCGGAAGAACCGCACAGGCCCGTTGCTGCCGCCGGTTCCGACCATGATTTGAATCGCCACGTTGGTCGGCGTCATGCTCATTGCCGTTTGCCAGTTGTTGCCGGCTAGCGTTGGCGAGCTTTGGATCACGTAGTTCGATCCCGGATTGCTGTAAAGGGTCAGCATGGCCGTTGCGTTACTGCTCGTCACGCCCTGCAACATCGGTTCCAGGGCCACCACGATTACTTGCCCAGGAGTCCCGGTCGCCGCGCCCGCCAAGACGCCGTTGGTCTCGATCCCTTGCAGGTTGGTCATAACGAGCCTCACAAATTCCGAGTGCGCTCCCAAGGTTTGGAAACAGATCTGCGCTATGTTCGCCGGTCCTTGCAGCGAGCGCCCCGTCAACGCGCTCACCTCAAATTGCGCCTCTGTCGCCGACCAGGACTGCAACACGGCCGCTCCGACGGCAATGTTGGTCGAGGAAATGTACCAATTGGTTAAACGGTTCGGTGGAAACTGCAGTGTGAACCGCATCTCGCCCAACGGCACGCTGGCGCTGACCAGTGTCACCGGCACGCAAGCCGATTGGCCGCTCTGAACCGCCACTGTCCCCACCACCCCCACCGCCAGTTCGACGCAGTCGCCGACGGTCACCTGGAAGGTCATCGAGTTGCTGACTGTCGGGTACTGGATGTCGGTGGCCCATACCACAATTTCGTTGGTCGTTGTGCCCTCGTTGCAGGCCGGGGTCCAGGTGAAGATGCCGTTGGTGGTGATGGCGCAGCCTGCCGGGTCGCCGGCGTCCACGCTATAGGTGACCTGGGAGTTGGCCTGATTGACGAAGGCCAGATTCTGCCCCACGGCAAGCGTGACGTTGCTGACCTGCGTGATGACTGGCAGCGACACCAACGGGGTGGTAAACGCAACATCGCCCCCGAAGGCGGCGCCGGCGTTGTTCTCGGCGACGGCCTGGAAGTGGTAGGTGGTGTTGGGTTGCAATCCGTCCAGAATAATCGCGGCGTCCTGTGGCGTGTTAAGGCTTTCCGTCAATAAAACAGATGGCGTGACACCGGTGTAATTGGTGGTCGCGCCCCACTGATAATAGACGGTGGTGTTGCCGTTGTTGGGGTTGACCAGGCAATTCAAGGTCGCCCAAGCCGGGTTGGTGCTCACGCCCTGGAGGGTCGTCACCGCCGGGGCGGTCACCGCCGGGCCAAAGGTGAGGGTGTATGAGCCGGTCGAGTTATAATCAAAGAGATGCACCAGGTTCTGCGCCTGCGGCGGCGCCATGTGGACCCGCTGCGGCGTCTGCCACACATTGGGTCCCACGAGCAGGTGGACCCCGTCCGAGCGCGTCACGCTGGCAATGGTCATCGCCCCGGCGCTTGGGTCCGGGAACTCCAGATACACGAAGCCCGATGGAGCGGTCATGGTCGCGGTCACGTTGGATTGCGACGACGAGAGCGTCCCTTGGACCGTCACGTTGGTCAGGGAGGTCACCGCGAAGACCGGCCCCGTGCTCGAATAAACGTTGTCCGGCAGCGCATCGATATTGGTGGTGTCGTTGACCAGGAAATCGGGCAGGCCGTCGTCCGACGGAACGGTGAGGCGGACGATGTGGTTCATTTCGTGAATCGCCACGCTGTTGACGAGTGAGATGTTGGTCACCCCCAGCGTGTTGACTTCCTGGAAGGTCGCGGCGTAGCTGATGAACGCGCCTTCCAGCGAGGAGGTCATCAGCCACGTGCCGGTGGCCGCGCTATCAGGCTGGATGGCGCCGAGGTCCATGGTGAGGGAGGGCGTGACGGCCTGGTTGGTTCCGGCCTGGGAGCCGATAAGTTCAAAGCTAATGAGCAAGCCGTTGGAATTGGCGATGATCTGAGGCTGGGCCGAGGTGATGGTAAAATCGTTACACCAACCAAGCCCATCGTTATGCACCATGATGCCCAAGCCGAACGGGATGGGCGGTTCGTATTGGGGGACAAAGGGGTCCTGGCTATAGACGTCGTGCTGGAGGAAGTAATCGACGTTGAGGATGGGGCTGGGCATGACGGTGATCGGCACCGCGAACAACGGGATCACCACCTGCTGTCCGTCCAATAGGTACGAGAGAGTTCCGCCAATGCCGTATTGCGTGGGGCCGGTCGCCGCGGCATTGGTGGTGGGGATGATGGTCCAGGAGGCCGTGCCGGAAGCGCCGTTGGCCATGCCGCCGGTGCCATCGACCGCGTTGATGCCAGTCAAACCAGGCGGCGATATGCCAAAGAGGTTCGAGGCCGGGTTGCCGGTGGCATCAACTGGGTTGATGGTCACTTGCAGATCGGAGATGGACGAACCGGCGTTGTTATTGAGCTGCAGGGTGGCTTTGAAGGCGTTCCGTTCGATGACGGCGTGCTGATCGATTTGCAGAGTCACATCAACAATGGCTCCCGTCACCGGCGGCACGAAGCTGTAAGTGGGAGCGGCGACATAAGGCGCGTCAGGTGTGCCGATGCCCTCGCCACCGTTGCCGCCGCCACCATCGCCACCGCCGCCGCTTCCTGAAGGTCCAGGCAGGTTGACCACCGGCGCGCTGCTGATGACGCAGTTGTTGGGATTGGCGTTGTACACAAAAATCGGCGTCGTGTAATAGTTGCTCTGCGTGGGGGTAAACACATGCCAGTTAAGCCCGGCGGCAATGGTCGAAGCGGCATCAGTGCTCGATCCCAACTGCGTAATCATCACCGGCACCACCAGGCTGCTCTCGGCGGCCAAATCGCCCAGGTTGCTGGCCAGCGGCACAATGGACCAATTCTCGTTGGGGCCAAAGGAAAGCACCAGGTCCTGCGCGGAGATCAGCCCGTTGTTGGTTATCGTCAGGTAAATCTGGTTGGAGCCTGACAGGCTGCACAGGTTGATCGCTCCGGGGCTGATCGTCACCACCGGCCAGGGCACCTGCGTCTGAAAGATCGTCGTCAGCGTGAACTCGTAGTTGTCGGGTATCTCCGTCGGCGTCACCACCCAGTTATACGTCACCAAATTGTCCGGCAAAAACGCCATCACGTTGGTCGTCTGGTTCGCTGCCACCAGCACCGTCGTGCCAAAGCCGCCGTGGTTGCTGGCCGCCACGTTGATCGTGTAATAAGCCGAGGTCAGATTGGAGAAAACCACCATGCCCGTCGCTCCGGTGACGCCGCTGGCCACATTGCTGCCCGTTAAAAAATCGCTCACCGTCACCGTCGCGTTGGAGACGTTGGGCGCGCCGGTCGCCACCAGTGTGAATTCATCCTGGGCTGTGACCTGCAAATTGCCAATTTGCCTGGAAACGCAATTAAACGTGAAAGGCACGGAAAGCTCGGAGTTGGCGCACGCAACCACCACCCGCCCGGCATAGGCCCCCAAAGCCAGGTTGGTGGCGGGCGTTAGCGCAAGAGTGGCCACATTGGTTTGGCCCGGCGCCAGCGCGGCCAGCGGCTGCGCCGTCACCACCGAGAGCCAGGGCGCGTTGGTCGGCGCCAGCAACTGAATGCCTCCGCTGGATGCGCCGCCCAAATTGGCCACGCTGAAAGAGACAAACGTCTGCTCTCCGCCCACCATCGTGCCGCTCAACGAGGCTGGCGCGGCCACCAGTTGCGGCTCAAGTTGGACGATGCTTGCGTTGATCGGAAAATTATTCGTGACACCCTGCGCCGTGACGAACTGGATGGCAAATTGCGCCGCATGGGGCGTCGCTCCGCTGGCCTGCATCACATACGCCGCCTGCACCGAACCGCTGCCCGGCAGCGTTCCCGGCACATTCACCTGAACACTGATGTTGGCGGGCGCCCCGGCCACGTTGCCGGCCAATCCGTTCAGGGACACGCTCGTTAGATTGGACAACGTGAGCGTGTTGGTTTGCGGAACACCCACGGTTAGCAAGGTCGTCAGACCGGGCGCGCTCTGACTCATGCCCAAAAGTGTGAACGACCCTTGCGCTGCCGGATTGTTTATTCCCGGCAACGCCGCCGCGTATTGCACCAAGCCGACTTCGCCCGCCAGCGGCGTGAAATTGACCATCGTGCTGCCAGTCGGTCCCGTGGTGAACGGAATTGTCCGGCTGGTGCCGCCGTTGTAAAGCCAGAGCACCGCCGCGCTGTTGCTTACCGCCGCATGGGTGCCGCAATTGAACGTCTGCGCCGTGAACGGAATTATCGTTCCGGCCGGATACGTCGATTGCCCCGCACTCGCGCTGGCGCAGTAGCCCAGCACGGTCAGCGTCGCTGCAGGAGAACTCGTCACCGCGCCCACAATATTGGTGACCACGACGGTGTACTGTCCCTGATTGGTGCTCTGCACGTTGGGGATGTTCAAAACCGGATTGGTTGCTCCGCCCAGCAAGGTTGTGCCCTGATACCACTGATAGGCGTAGGGCGCCGTCCCGCCGGCGGTGACGGAGAAACTCGCGCCGGCCCCCACCCCTACGGCCAGACTCTGCGGCGCCGTGACGGTCGGCAGCGTCAGCACAGTCAATACGGCCGAGGTGCTGGTCAGGGTGCCAAATGTGTTGGTGATGACGACCTGGTAGGGTCCCGCCTCCCCAAGGGCCACATTGCTGATGCTCAACGTCGGCGTCTGCACCCCGCTGATGCCGCCCAGATTCAACAGATTGCCCCCATACCATTGCCATTGGTAACTCAGCGTCCCCTGGCCGGTGGCCTGGACCTGAAACTGCACGTTGCTCCCCGAAATCACCGACTGGCTTAACGGTTGCTGCTGAATGATAGGTGGAATTCCATACGTGAACGCATTCGTTGCGATTACCGTGTTCCCGTCCGGATTGTGAATGCTCACGTTGACCACTCCCGGCGCCGAAGCCGGAGTCGTCACTGTCAGACTGGCCGGGCTGCTCACATTGATGTTCGTGGCCGCCGCCGAACCGAAGCTCACGCTGGCGCCCACCTCGAAATTTGTTCCGCTAATCGTCACCGTTTGCCCGCCGTTGGTCGAACCTTTGGCGGGCGAAACCAGCGAGACGACTGGCGCCGCCGCGGCGTTGACCCTCAGTGAGCCATTATTGACAATGATCGAATAATTGGCTAACCGGCCAAACGGATCGGCAAGGGACGGCACGATGGGATAATACCCCGGCGGGCTGGCCGCAACGGCGGCGCACGAGTAACCCGCCGTAATGTTGTCCAACCCTTGCAATCCCGTAATGGACCCCGTGAAGGCCGGGTTTGCCTGGCCGTAGGCGCGCGTGGCGTTGCTGGCCGTCACCGTCAGCGGCGCATCCGATACCGTCAGGCTCACGTAATTGGTCAGGCTGTTGTAATCCACCGGGTCGGTGGGCGTAAACACGGCAGACAGAAGGTAGGAGCCTGCATTCAGGATTGTGCCGGCGGTTGGCGTGTAAGCGAAGCTTCCCGGCACGTTTGCCGTCGCGTCCAGTTGCGTGTTGTTCAGAGCCGCCCCATAAGTCACGGGCGCGGCGTTGGACCAGGTGACCACCGGTGTCTGCTTCAGAACCACCAGCGTTGCCGGCTGGCTGATCGTTCCGCCAACGGTGTTGCTCACGGTGACGGTGTAACTTCCCGCGTCGGCAAACTGAACGTTGCTGATGCTCAACACGTTGCTCTGCGACCCGGTGATCCGTCCGTTGTTGCTCAAATTAGTTCCGTTCAGGTACCATTGATTCGTAATCGGCAGCACGCCAGTTGTTTCGACGCTGAACGTGACCGTGTTGCTCAGCACCACCGATTGGCTCAACGGTTGCCCCGTTATCGCCGCCGCCGCACTCAAGCACTTCCCTGCCGCTCCCGCACCGTAAATGGCAGCGACCTGGCTGGCAGACAAAGGAGCGTTGTAAATGGACATTTGGTTTATCACCCCGTCAAACGAGCCGTTGGCGTTCCCGTTAAGGTTGTCCGCGCGGGCGCCGATGGCTGCCATCGTGCCGAAAATGTAGCCCGGGCTGTATGATCCGCTAGCCGGATACTGCACGCCATCCACGTAAAAATACACCGCGCCATTTGAAGCCGCGGTAACGGCGACATGATGAAAACTGGTGTCTGTCACCGCCGCGGCCGAAGAAACGTACGAAACGCCCACGTCAGACAAGAAGAGCGTGCCGTTGGCAAACATCGCGAAGCCGTATCCGTTTTGGCCATAGGCAAACAAAACGCCGCTGCCGTTGCCTGTCGTGGGGTCCGTCGATGAGGTGTTCGTGCTGGCGCGCTGAATCCACGCTTCAATGGTAAACGTCTGCAATTGCAGATTCGTCGGGTTGCCCACAACCACCCCGGCATGATTATTCGTGAACACGAAACCCTGCCCGACTTCCGCGGGCGCATAGGTCACGCCGTTGCTTAAGACCCCGTTGTTCCCGCTGATGATGTCCAGCCCATTCCCATTGCCCGGCCACCACGAAATCAGGCCCGGCGATGGCGCCGTGCAGTTGAGCACCGTCAGCAGGCCGTTGCTGCTGGTGACGGACCCGTAACCATTGCTCACGATCACCGAATAGTTGGCCGCATTGTTGTCCGTGACATCGCTGATACTCAGGGTGGAGGTTGCCGAGCCGGAAATCTGCCCGCCATCGCCCAGATTCTGTCCATCGGCCTGCCATTGGTAGTTCAACGGCCCCATCCCGGTGGCCGCCACGGAGAACGTGGCGTTGCCGGCGTAAGGCACCGTCACATTGGTTGGTTGCACCGTGATCGCCGGCGCCAGCGTCACGGTATTCGTCACCGTCACATAGACCCCGTTATTGCTGTAGCTGACACTCAGCCCCGAGGGAACATTCAGAGGCCCCAGCGTGCCGCTGCGGCTCGAACACGCAAGAATCTGGAATTTGCTGTTTGTCGCGGGCACAAACCCGTTGGCCAGGTTCACGGTCAGAAGACCCGACAGGGTGGCGCTGTTCACCCCTGCCAGTTCTCCCGCTTGCCCCAAGTTGGTCCCGCCCAGGGTGACGAAGAAAGCCCCGCCGGTTGGGGAATAGTTGTTGCCGTTCAGCGAGAGCGTTCCGCTGTTCACGCCCACGGAGCCGCCCAGGTTGCTTAAGACCGGCTGGATGGTGCTCGTGTTGGTTCCCCCTGTCTTCACCAGAGTTCCCTTGTTCACCAACTGTGCGGAATAGACATTGTCAATCGAAACGTCTGCCGCCAGATTTACTGTCCCCCCGGGCAGGTTGATCAACGAGCCGTTGCCGCCGCCGTAGTAACTATTCAGTTGAAGCCTTCCGCTGGCCAATTGCACCATTCCCGCGTTGGTGATGATCCCATACATCGTATAGTCATTGCCGTTGACCCCGGCCAGGACCAGCGTCCCATTGGCGGTCACGGTCAAGGTGCAGCCTGCGAAGATTAGCCCGCTGGTCCAGGTCAGCACGCCAGTCAGCGCCCCGCTTCCTTCCAAAGTGGCCCCCGCCAGCACCACATTGGAACTGGTCACGCTGCCGTTCAATGTTACGATGCCCCCGTTCAACGCAATTTGGCCCGCCCCGATCAACTGGCTGCCCGTGTTAAAGGTCGCGCCGTCTCCGTTGATGCTAATGATCCCTGTACTAGCCTGCACCGTGCCGCTATTAGTGAGGTACGGTTGGATGAGGCTCGTGTTGGTTCCCCCGGACTTCACCAGCATGCCCTCGTTCACAAACGCAGGTGCGGTGAAGGCGCCTAGAATCGAAACGTCCGCCATCATTTCCACTATCCCCGTCGGCAAATTAACCAACGAGCCGTTGAAGCCGCCATAGTAATTGAGAAGTTGAAGATTGCCGCTGGCCAATTGGACGATTCCCGCGTTGGTGATGATCCCGTACATCGGATACGCGTTGCCGTTGACCCCGGCCAGCACCAGTTCGCTATTGGGCGTCACGCTCAGGATGCAGTTGAGGCTCCCGCTGATCCATGTCAGTACTCCATTGAGCGTTCCGCTTCCTGCCAGTGTGGTCCCCGCCAACACCACATTGGAACTGGTCAGGCTGCCATTCAGCGTCACTGTGGCCCCGGTCAACGTTATTTGGCCCGCGCCGATGAACAGGCTGCCCGTGTTGAAGGTGGCGCCGGAGCTGCTGATGTTGATGACCCCCGTATTGGCCTCCACCGTGCCGCTGTTGGTGAAGGCCGGTTGAATGCTGCTCGTGTTCGTGCCTCCCGACTTCACCACTGTTCCCTGGTTCACCAACGCGGCCCCGGCGTAGGCCGTGAGAATCGAAACGTCCGCCGTCATTTCCACTATCCCCGTCGGCAGGTTGATCAACGTCCCGTTGCTGCCGCCATAGTAAGCGTTAAGCTGAATATTCCCGCTGGCCAATTGGACAGTTCCCGCGTTGGTGATATTCCCATACATCGGATAGGCGTTGCCGCTGACGCCCGCCAGCACCAACTCGCTCTGGGCGGGCACGGTCATGGCGCAGTCGAATGCCCCGCCAGTCCACATCAGCGCGCCGGTCAGCGTCGCGTTTCCTGCCAAAGTGCCCCCCGCCAGCACCAAATTGGAACTGGTCAGGCTGCCGTTCACGGTAACCGTACTCGCGTTCAACACAGTTTGCCCCGCGCCGACGAACACGCTGCCCGAATTGAACGTGGAGCCGGCGCCGGTGATGCTGATGACCCCCGTGTTGGCCTCCACCGTGCCGCTGTTGGTGAAAGCCGGTTGGATGCTGCTCGTGTTCGTTCCTCCCGACTTGACCAATATTCCCTGGTTCACCAACGCCGTCCCCGTGTAGGCGGCGAGAATCGAAACGTCCGCCGTCATTTCCACAATCCCCGTCGGCAGATTGATCAACGTGCCGTTAGTGCTGCCATAGTAAGCGTTCAGTTGAAGATTGCCGCTAACCAATTGGACTATGCCCGCATTGGTGATGTTCCCATACATCGGATAGGCGCCGCCGTTGTTCCCCGCCAGCACCAGCACGCCATTGGCCGTCACGTTGAGGGTGCAGGGGCCTCCGATTTGCCCGCCCGTCCATTCAAGTTGCCCGCTCACAGTCAGCAGGCCGCCGCCGGTCACGCCGCCTCCAGTCACGGCCAGAATGCCGTTGTTGTTCACAACACTCGCGTTGCTCCACGTCAGCGTGTAGCCCGCCGTCGATAGCGTCTGTTGTCCCCCGCCGCCGCCCAGCGTCAGGCTATAGACCGTGGGGTTGGCGTTCAGCGTCACGGTATAAGTTCCCGTGTTGGTGATCATGGCGTTGTCGGAGCTGCCGGGCACCCGGTTCGGGCTCCAATTGTTGGTGGCGCTCCAACTGCCGCCGCTCACATTGGTCCAGGAAATCGTGGCGCCATTCGCGGCGGAAATCAGGAAGGTTACAAACAGCGAGATGACGGCACCCGCCTTGGAATGCAGAAAGGTCTTCATAAATCGGCTTTAGTGGGACATTTTTTCTCACAAACCGAGTACATTGTCAAGTCCCAAATTGGCTGAAGACCGAGGCGCGGGACTCGGCGCCCTGCCCTTCAATCTTCAACAAATATGCTTTAAGTTCCAGAGAAACCCGGGCAAAAACGTGGTCCGACCGTAATGGCTTCCGTAATATGGCCCAAAAGACTGCCGTACGCTTTTGATGCTTGGGTTCGTGCCAATGTCGCGGGTGCGCAACCCGCTCGACCCCGAAACCGCCTCCGGAAGTTCTTATGGCGGGCCAACCTTTTGCGCGTGCCAAGCTCTTGCCGCATTACCCAAAGATCCACAGGATTACTGGCAACACCAGGACCAGATACATAAACGTGTTTCCCACAAAGAACACTGAGGCCTCGCGCGGCCTTAAGCCGAACATGTTCGCCACCGCTACCATCGTGACCGCCGTCGGCACAAACCCTTCCACCAAGTAAACCTGCCAACGCAGCCCGTGAAAAGGCCACGGGGTCAGCCATGTTAGCCAGGCCAGGCCCAAGGCCAGTAGTGTCCCAAGAACAAAACGCACCCCAGCCAGCCAGACCAGCATGCGCCACAACGGCAGGACTCGTGAGAAATGCAGGCGTAAGCCAATGCCGAAAAAAGCCAGAGGCGTAATGGTGTAAACCATCAACTCGACCAAATGCCAGTCCACCACTTGGCGTGGCCGTGGCACACCAGCCATCGAGAAACCAATCGCCACCAAGCTTGCCGGCAACCCCAGCGACCGCCAATCCACCAAGCTCCGCCAGATCAGGGTTGCAATCGCGCCTGTGGGATTCTCTGCGGCGTAATGTCGGGCGATGGGATAGGTCAAGAGCACCACCATAGGTGAAAAAAGCACAACGTAAACGTTGGCCAGCCCCATCGCCGATTCCCCATACAACAGGTAGAGCACGAAGGCGCCCAGGGTGAATCCATTGTTGCCCAACCCGCCGGCGATGCCGAACAACCCTTGCTTTGCGCGATCCGACGTCAGCCAACGCGATAGCCCCAGGGAAAGAAACGTCATCAGCACCATATGCACCACGGCCCATAATGGCAGCAGAACATCAGCACCATGCAGCGGGGTGCCCCAAATAGTCAGAAATCCCACCACCGGATAGCCGACCACGGCCACAAAGGTCATGATCCATTCCCCAGCACTCTCGCGCAGCCAACCGTGCCGTTGACAAACGTAGCCTCCCAGCATGGCCACTGATATGACGATGCCACTCAGGAGGAACTTGATGCCCAGAGGCGACATTGGGACTGCTGCATATCCATTTACGGCCTCCGGAGCAACGACAAATGCAACCCGATTTCCAGGCTATTAGCCTGATTTTAAAATACTCATCGAAGGAGACAAGTTTCTGCATTTTATTTCCCTTATAAGTTGATGATGCCGCTGGTCCATGAATCTGTGCTCGGAACATAGATTCCCGCTCTCCTTTTCGCCAAACTCCGGCATTCTATGGGTGGTACTATTTCCATGAACAAATCTAGCAATATTATGGCAGATCATTTCTGCGCGTTTAAAGAAACAAGCGGGTTGGTTCGTGAAGCCCCCTGGAGGAGTCTGACCAGCAGGGCAAACATCAGGCACAGGCCACCCAGAATCAGCAGGCGCACGCTTGCCGGGGCAGCCCTGGCCATTCCGGCTCGCAGACCGATGTCCAAATCAGCCCGCGCATCGACAGCCACCAGCCGATAGGTCAGGCTGGCCGCCGCGACGGGCAAATCCTTTTGCAGGGCCAGCGGAATGCTCTGCCATTCGGCGGGTTGAAGGGAGGAAGGCGGGGCATCCACAGCCACCTCAAGGCGCGGGTCGGATTGAACGGTAACAAAGCCGCGTTGCAAATTGACACCGGTGGCCTGGATGCCATGCAAGGTGGTCTCAGTGGCCTGGGCAGGAAGCGGAGTTTGATAGACCAACCCCAGAAGGAAAGTGCCCAACACTCGCCGCCGCATTTTTACGTCCCAGGCTTGCCTGCCGTTGCTGATGCCCGCCGGGTCCGCTAGGAAATCGCCGACCTGATCGCCTTGAAAATGCACGCTTTCGGCGTTGGTGGGCAGCAGGATGCGAAAGGATTTCACTCCGGTGTTTTCAATTTGATATTGCAGATTGGCGCTGATCTTCACCTGCGCCCGCGGCCCTCGTTGACGTCAATTCCAGCTCACATGTCAAGTGTTGTTGGGCGCGGGTCACAAACTTCAAGAATCATCCGCAACCATGTGCCAGGATTAGGGCGAGATTATGCGGCACAAATTTGACGCAGCGCAAATGTTGTGCCAGACTATAAAGAGATTGTTTTGGCACGAAATCGACAAATGTGTTGTTTTGTGCTGAAAACCAGCCGCTAGAGAGCGGCACAAAAATGATATGGCTTTATTTGTTGGACGAGAAATTGAGCGGGCGGAATTTCGGCAGCTCTTCCGCAAGAAAACCGCATCGCTGGCGGTCTGCGAGGGGCGACGGCGTATTGGGAAGAGCACATTTGTCCGGGAATGCGCCAAAGATGCGGACCATTTTTTGTCGTTTGAAGGGCTGGCTCCGCGGCCAAACATTGGGAGGAGGGAGCAATTGGATGTCTTTGCACAACGTCTGGCTGATCAGACCAAAGCCCCCAATGTTGCCCTGGAGAACTGGCCGCAGGCTTTTCAACTCCTGGCCAGCCTCTTGCCGAAAAACGGGAGGACCGTGTTGCTGTTGGACGAAATCTCCTGGATGGCCATGGGCGAGCCCGATTTCGCCGGTCATTTGAAGGTGGCGTGGGACAATCTGTTTTCCGCGCATGATCGGCTTGTCTTGGTCCTTTGCGGTTCCGTGACCTCATGGATTCAGGAAAATATCTTGCATCAGACCGGCTTCGTCGGAAGATGTTCCTGGCAGTTTCGCCTGGCTCCGCTGGCCCTGCCTTTCTGCAATCTGTTTTGGCGCGGCAAGGAAATCAGCGCGTCTGAGAAACTAAAGGTCCTGTCGGTCACCGGCGGCGTGCCTCGTTATCTTGAAGAAATCGACCCCGCGCAGAGTGCGGAACAGAACATCAAGAGACTCTGTTTTCATCCAGGGGGATTGCTCTTCCGTGAATTCGACCAAATATTTCACGACATTTTTTCGCGCCGCGCCGGGGCTTACCGGAAAGTGGCGACCGCCTTGGCGGAAGGACCCCAAACTGTCTCGGAGATCAGCGCGGTGTTGGACCGGGAGCGCGGCGGGACACTGAGTGCTGTGGCCGAAGACTTGGTTGCCGCAGGATTTGTCAGTCGCGACGCCTCCTTTGATCCCGTGACCGGAAAAGCCTTCCCCTACGGATTTCGCTACCGTTTGAGCGACAATTACCTTCGATTCTACCTGCGCTGCGTGGAACCAGTCCGGGCGGCGGTCGAGAATGGGCTGTTTAAGTGGACCTCCTTGGATTCACTCTCCGGATGGGACAGCCTGATGGGACTGCAGCTGGAGAACCTGGTTCTGGGCAATCTCGCCACGATCTTCGACAAGATCGGCCTGGCGAATGTGCCAGTGCTCAATGCCGGCCCATATTGCCGGCGTTCCGCTCACACCCAGAAAGGCTGCCAGGTTGACCTCCTCATTCGCACCCGCCAATCTCTCTACGTAGTGGAGGTCAAATTCCGGCGCCAAATCGACAAAGGGATTCTCTCCGAGGTTCGCCAAAAAGTTGAACGGCTTAAAGTCCCTCGTTCACTGTCAGTGCGAACCGGGTTGGTCTTCCAGGGCGAGTTACACTCCGAAATCCAGCCGTCTGACTACTTCGACTTCCTCCTCCCCTTCGAGAACTTGCTCGTTTAGGCATGCTGTTGGAGGGGTTTGGGTGAAATCAATGATGGAAGTCATAGCGCGAATTCACCGCCACAGGAATGCCCTTGCACAGCCACCGGACTATGCCGGGCGGAAAGCCTGTCGCTCAGAGGAATACTTCAAGCCACTCGGCATAATCCGGCTCCCGGCATAGAGCCGTGGAACCCGGAGCGTTACCGGGGCGGGCCACCATTTGGGTCGTGCCAAGACGCACCGCCTCCAGCCGGGGACGTTTGGGGTGACACTGCCCTTCGACGGGGCTGCCCGTTATTTTCTGCGCTCCGTGGTCTAAAGAACGGGGTCCGCCTCACCCATGCCATTACACCTTGGCATAATACGCGCCCAATCCAATAGTGCTATTGAAGCAGATTTTGCAGGATCTCGTCAAGGGTTATTTGTGGTTAATGGTTATTTGACGGTGTTTGACTGGGGGCCAGCCCGGATGGTGGGGTGAATATTGTCGGAGATGCTGACAGTTTTTTCAATTTGAGCAAACGAAATCCGTGTAACATGCTCTATTCCAATATGATACCCGAAGTGGTTTTCATGCCCGGAGCCACAGGCACGCAAGTGGGCAACACGTTCTACGAGAGCGTTCCTGGTTTTGTGTTGTCGCCAGGGGATTATTCCATCATTTCGATCAGTGCCGCCGGTTCGCTGCCAAGCGGAGGCGCCGGTCTTTTCAGCGGCAATTCTTACCAAAATCTTGGCAATGATGTGAATTTGCCTGGAGGCGATCGGTTCAATTCCGGCACCGGCCTCAATGTTTCTCTGACCGAAGGCTCCAGTTCCGGGAGCCAATCGCGCATCATGGATGTTGTCGATGGGCCCTTTCCGGTGCCCGATGGCGGCATGACCGCGATGTTCCTCGGCGCTTCGCTGGCCGGTCTCGGCTGGGTGCGGCGAAAGTCTTAAAGCCAATTCACCAACGTTACCCGGACGGCCGCTGCTCTCCTTTTGATTTCATCTGTCCCACTTGGCGCTGTCTTACCGAGGCGGGGTCTGAAGCGCCCTGCGCCGCTAAAAGTGGCAAGATATCCGCCACGCGCCTGTTCTCCACCGTCAGCAATCTTCTATCCACTTCTGTCAAAGTAATGCGGCCCAGAAAATCGAGCAATATCTGGACCCGCTTCTCTCCGGATGAGGCTCGAACCACCAACCCTGAAAAGTTCATGAACGCCCCCTCGGCGATCTTCACTTCCGCCCCCGCAATTACTCCATCCTCCACCACCACCATAGGCTCTTCGGACTCAAAACATTGCCTTAATTCTTCGATCGCGGCATCCGGCACCGCCGGTATTTTAAGCCCAAAATGCACCAAGCTGCTGATGCCGGTGACATTTCTTATCTGGTCGGAGCAATTCACAAGGTTGCAACGAATGAAGATGTAACAAGGGAAAAGCGGCTCAACCAGGCGAACCACTCCCCGACGCGTGGCTCTCTCCAAGCGCAAGCGCGGATGAAAAACCTCCAGCCCGAGCCTCTTGCCGACATTGGCCGCGGCAATGTGCTCGTGCTTGGGCTTCGTCCGCGCGCAATACCATGCCAATTGAGAGTGTTGCATTGTGGGTGGAAAAACTGCCGTTATCAGATTCATTCTGTTGTTCGCCGAAGCCGCGCCCGCTTTTGACCTTCCAGCCAGGGAGAATCAGGCGCTGTCCGGCGCAGGCTCAATCTTTGGGGTTTATGCTGCATTTCTGATTCGTGGCAATGGATTTCAGGCTCAACCCCAAGTCTTTTTGGATCGCCCGCCGAATCACGGCGCTGAAAGAGCGGTTCTCACTTTCGGCTCGCCGTGCAATGGCGCGCTGGAGGGAAACCGGGATCAGAATGCTGGTCGGCACGCGCAACTTGAATTGTCTCTTGCGAATCATCGTCTGGGTATAATATCCAATCATATACCCTTGCGCAAGAAGGAGCTTGAAAAAATGAAATTTATTTTTTAGTATCCAATTTGGAATGCCCAATAAACCGGCAGAAGACACGGTTTCGGTGTCGTTTACTCTGCCCCGGATTCTTGCCGAGGCCGTTGAGGAGCGCGCCAAGACCGCCATGACAAACAAGTCCGACATTATTCGCCGGGCGCTCATGAATTATTTAACGGAGCCGGAGCGAACGATGGTGCTTCAAGAGATTTCGGAAATCCAAAAGAAGCCTTTGCCCCAAGCGCAACCGGCTTCCTACACAAAGAAGAAACGGCCGCAATAAGTATCTGGAGCTCGTTTTGTCGGGGATGTTTGCATGCTTGTAATTTGACCATCTTGGTGCGGAAGGATGGCAACAACGAGGCATGGGCTGGGCCGCCAGCGGCGTTCAAGGCGGCGATTCTGGCCATTGTCAACACCGCGAAGTCCTCCATCGGGGTCTTGTGCAAGGCAAGCGCAGACGGGTGGCTGCAGTCACGCAAAGCGCGCATCGAAAAAATATTGCGGTAGATGTTGACAAGTCTTCGGTATCCGGTAAAAGATACTTCCGTCAATTAAATGAGTGGGAAGCCTAAAGATTTTTACTACCTGCTGCCAGGGCACGGACGAGGCGGGCGCGAACGATACGTCCGCAACCTGATCGTTGCAGCGATTGTGGGCCTTATCGCCTCCGGCCTTATCATTGCCATTTGTTACCTCCTTACCCGCTGATGAAAGTTAAACCCATCATTGGAGTCTCCAGCCTTTGTAGAAGCGCCTTTTAAAAGAGAAGACGAATTTGAGCTTGATCGTTGACCACATCAAACAAACAAGTATGAAAAACTGCCCTTATTGCGCAGGGGAAATTCAGGACGATGCCAACAAGTGCAAACACTGCGGCGAGCTGCTCGGCGCAGCCCCTTCCACGTCGCTGCCCCGCAGCCGGAATTCTTCGTTGCTGAGGCTGGGCCTTCTCGGGTTCCTCGCTGGCTTGGGCGGCTTGTTTTACTATCACGGGGTTGGAAGTCCACACCAGCAGAACGACATGCTTTGCAGTGGCATCTTTGCGGCTTTGGGATTGTTCTGTGCCTTCGTCGGATACATGGGACAGCGTTAAGCCTGAAAGATGACATAGGTGGCTGGCCCTTATCCTGCTTTAGCGGACGTGATATTTCGTTCGAAAAAGATTGAATAGTTTGGGCGGTTTGGTAAAGTTCGTGCTTACGCTGCTTACGGCTGGACAAAAAGGCTGATTGAAAGTGCCGGTCGTCAGCGAAATTATGGAAGTTATGGAAGTGAGGATCGAGGCGTTTTCAGGCGCGACGGAAGACGTGCCGCGAATTGACGGGGCGGAGCTTTAGGCAAATGTTGGCATTCCAGCCCATGAGCCACAAGCACTTGCAAAGGAAGTTTTTATTCATTTTATATTGAAGTTGGTCGTAGGCTTTGCCCAATCCCCTGTCTTGTGAAACGGAACCTGATGGAAAGCGGCGCGGCGGGGGTGGAAACCTTGAATCCGGTGGAATTCGAGGTCACCCGGCTTTTCGTGCAGCTTTCCCGCACGTTGGGTCAACCGCCCAGCGTCGGAGAAATCTATGGACTGCTCTTCATCTCGTCGCAGCCCATGACCATGGACGATCTCATTGAGCATCTGCGGTTGAGCAAAGGCTCGGCCAGCCAGGGTTTGAAGTATCTTAGGGAACTGGGCGCGGTGCGGGTCGTGGCCGTCGCGGGCGCCCGGCGGACGCACTACGAAGCCGTGGCCGAATTGCGGAAACTGACCGCGAACTTTCTGCGGCATCAGATTTCGCCGCATTTAAGCGACAGCGGAACGCGATTGGAACAGATCACGGAAAAGGCGCAACAACTGACGGGTGAAGCGCGGGAGCAAGCCCTGGCGCGGATCAAGCTATTGCAAAGCTGGGAAGAGAACGCGCGCCGCATCCTGCCATTCCTCTACGAAGTGCTGGGCACAGGCTAAAAAGGTGAAACGCTGAAATGCTGAAAGGCTGAAATAGAGGTCAGGGATCAGAGGTCAGGGATCAGAGGTCGGAGGTCGGAAAGCATGCAAATCAACTCGGCAAAAGATCTGAAAGTTTACCAAAAGGGATATGAACTGGCGATGAGAGTGTTCCATTTGAGCAAGAGTTTTCCAACGGAGGAAAAGTATTCGCTTACGAGTCAAATTCGCCGATCTTCGCGTTCAATTTGTTTGAATCTCCGCGAGGCGTGGGCCAAACGACGTTATGAGGCACATTTCATCTCAAAGCTGACCGACTGCGATGGAGAAAACAGCGAAACCGACTCGTCCTTGGATTTCGCCAAAGACTGCGGATACATCTCAGCGGCTCAACATGAGGAGATGACCTTGCTTTGCCGGGAAATCGGTAAAATGCTCGGCAGCATGATCAGCAACCCCGGTCCATTCCTGATTTCTGACCGCTGACCCCTGACTTCCGACTTCTTTTTTCCGCTTTCAGCATTTCAGTTTTCAGAATTTCAGTATTTGATTTTTGGCCGGTTTGAACCAAACTATTTTTATGCTTGCACACTACCTTGACGTCGCAATGGAGATGGCCAGATACGAAATCATCGAGGACGACGCCTCCTACTGGGGTGAAGTACCCGGTCTGCAAGGAGTTTGGGCCAGGCATCAGACCTTGGCTGGCTGTCAGCGCGAACTGCGGGAAGCGTTGAGCGACTGGATCGCACTTCGCCTCCGGTTGGGATTGGATATAGGCTCAAGCAGGCGGGAATCTCCCGCGAGGAATGGCTGGGTGAAGATTAAGAACACTTACATGGCCGCTTTCAGGTCTCAGGTCTCAGGTCTCATATTTTATATTTCAGCTTTCAGGATTTCAGCTTTCAGCTTTTGATTTATGATCCCTGGCTTCCTTGCCGCTTTCCGAATGTCAGTTCCTTGCCGAAAAAAATCCAGGAGTTGAACTCTTGTTCTTTTCGCGCATAATTCCAGCATGATGTCTCTGTTGGAAAACAATCAAGCGGAAGTGGCCGCTCTCTGCCAACGGCTGGGCGTGGAGCGGTTGGATGTGTTTGGGTCGGCGGCGCGAAGTGATTTCGACCCCGCTGGCAGCGATCTGGATTTTGTGGTGCGATTTGGCGCGCCGCACGATCGGGGTTATGCGGATCGGTATCTGGAACTGGCGGAGGCCTTGGAACGGATTTTTGCCCGGCGGGTGGATTTATTGACTGAGCGTTCCTTGCGCAATCCTATTTTGAAACGGGCTATTGCCCGGGACCGGCGCACGCTTTATGGAGGCTGAAATCGCCAAACGGTTGTGGGACGCGCTGGAAGCCGCCCGCCGGACCCAGCAATTCACCACCAGCGTGAACCGTGAACAATTTTTGGCCAGTGAATTGATCCGGTCAGCGGTGGAACGGCAGTTTGAAATCATTGGAGAGGCTTTGGGAAAAGCGGGCGCGGCCGACGCGGCTATGGAGGAAAGAATCCCTGATTTGCCCAAAATCGTCGGGCTGCGCAATCGGCTGATCCATGGATACGACAGCGTGGACGACGAAATTGTCTGGGATATTGTGCAAAACAAGATTCCACCGTTGTTGCATCAATTGGAAATGGAACTAAAAACGGCTGGTTACGCGGTTTGACCAGTCCATTTGGTCCTTTCAGCTTTCCAAATTTCAGCCTTTCAGCTTTTGCCTTGTGACCGCCGATCTCTGATTGCTGATCTCTGGTTTCCTTTCCGCTTTCTGCTTTCCAAACTTCAACTTTGTTTTTGCGCTTTCCAAATTTCTGCTTTTGAGGTGGTGATTTCAGCGTTTCAGTTTTTTAAGAAGTCCCATGGTCAGTAGTCCTGTAGTCTTGTAGTCGGCATTTCTGCTTTCTACTTTCATAATTTCCACTTTTGCCTTGAAGCTGGTGGCAGCACGAGGAAGGCGTGATCGCCCTTCAAAATGAAGTGCTCAAGTTTGCCTATTACCTCGTTAAATACTGACGGCAAAAAAGCAGAAAGTTGGAAAGCAGAAAGTTGAAATCGGAAATTTGGAAAGTTGAAATCAATTTCTGCTTTCTACTTTGTCAATTTCTGATTTGGATTTGATTTTGTGAATCTTCATCCTCAGGCCCTCGCTGATCCGGGTGCCGTTGTGGGCTTGCGCACGCGGCTCTGGGCGTTTGCCCATGTCTGCGACGGCGCAGTCATTGGCGAAGATTGCAATCTTTGCGACCATACTTTTTTTGAAAAGGGCGTGCGGGTGGGTAACCGCGTGACCATCAAATGCGGCGTGTATCTGTGGGACGGCGTGGTGCTTGAGGACGACGTGTTCGTGGGGCCATGTGTGGCCTTCACCAACGACTTGTGTCCGCGCAGCCGGAAGTATCCTGATAAATATCTGAAGACCCATTTGCAACAAGGCTGCTCCGTGGGGGCCAACGCCACTATTTTGCCTGTCATCATCGGGCGTTGGGCGATGGTTGCTGCCGGCGCGGTGGTGACGCGGGATGTGCCGGCGCACGCGCTCATCCGGGGCAATCCGGCGCGGCTGGCAGGTTGGGTTTGTCGTTGCGGCGAAAAATTGAATTTTCATAACCACGCCGAAGCCGCCTGCGCGTGTGGGCGGCATTTTCAGAAAGCATCAGAGTCTTCCATCCAGGAAATCTCCTTATGAGCCTGAGCGACTGTAAACTCATTGACCTTCCCAAAATTGCCGACCCTCGCGGCAACCTGACTTTTGTCGAAGGTGGACGCCATGTGCCGTTTGAAATTAAGCGGGTATTTTATCTTTACGATGTGCCAGGAGGCGCGGAACGTGCCGGCCATGCGCTCAAGAAGTGCCATCAGTTTCTTATCGCCATGTCCGGGAGTTTCGACGTCATCCTCTACGATGGCAAAGAGAAACAACGCATCCATTTGAACCGGTCTTACCACGGATTGCATATTCCGCCCCTGATTTGGCGGGAAATGGACAACTTCTCTTCCGGTTCGGTTTGCCTTGCTTTGGCCTCCAGCACTTACGATCCAGAGGATTATTACCGTGACTACAACGAGTACTTAAAGGCGCTGGCTTCTCCCTAATTTCAGCTTTCAGCTTTCAGAATTTCAGGTTTTGATTCGTAGATTTCTGCTTTTGACTTTCTGGTGAATATTCCCTTCAACGACTTTAGTTCGCCTTATGAGGAATTGAAGGCCGAGTTGGACGAGGCTTACGGTCGTTTCATGCGATCCGGCTGGTATATTTTGGGCAAGGAAGTCGAGTCGTTTGAGCAGGAGTATGCGGCGTATTGTGGCACGAAATTCTGTGTGGGCGTGGGCAACTGCCTCGATGCCATGCACCTCGTTTTGCGGGCGTGGAACATCGGCACCGGCGACGAAGTCATAGTGCCTTCCAACACCTACATTGCCACCTGGCTGGCCATTTCCCATGCAGGCGCAACGCCAGTGCCGGTGGAACCGGATCCTAGAACCTACAATCTGGATCCCAATCGCATTGAGGCGGCTATTACCTCTCGCACCAAGGCCATCATGCCGGTCCATCTCTACGGCCAACCGGCAGACATGGATCCCATCATGGCTCTCGCAAAGAAGCATGAATTGAAAGTGCTGGAAGATGCAGCGCAGGCGCAAGGAGCGCTTTACAAAGGCCGTCGCGCCGGTGCTCTTGGCCACGCCGCAGGCCACAGCTTTTATCCAACCAAAAATCTAGGCGCTTTCGGCGATGCAGGAGCCGTAACCACAGATGATGCCCAACTGGCCGACCGCGTGAGAACACTGCGCAACTACGGCTCAAGAAAACGCTATCACAATGAAGTCATAGGTTGCAACTCCCGGTTGGACGAACTCCAAGCCGCCTTCCTCCGCGTCAAACTCCGGCACCTTGATGAGTGGAACCAGCGCCGTTCCAAAATTGCCGCTGTCTATTTGGACGGCTTAAAAGATGAAAGTGGAAAGCAGAAAGCAGAAATGGGAATACAAGACGACGGACACCAGACGTCTGACCTCCGACCTCCGGCCTCTAGTCTCGTTCTTCCTTACGTTCCTGACTGGGCCACCCCCGTCTGGCACTTGTTTGTGATCCGCCATCCGCAGCGCGACGCTTTGCAGAAGAAATTGACCGAGGCTGGTATCGGCACGCTTATCCATTATCCCGTTCCCCCGCATCGTTCTGGAGCTTACTCAGGACTTCGACCTCTGACCTCTGACCACTGGCAACTGCCCATAGCCGAAGAACTGGCTTCCACCGTTTTGAGCCTTCCCATCGGGCCACGTCTTACCGAAGCGCAAGCCGCCGTTGTCGTGACCGCCGTTCGCAGTTTCCAATCATGAGCCTTGCCGGACGCACTCTGTTATGTGTAAGTCAAGTACTCCACAGCGTCCCCTCCGCGTTGAGAGTAAACCGGTTGCGATGGATGGAAGGCTCACGTCACCAGCGCTTGGAAATTGGATTGCGCACGTTATTTTATGTGCCTGTTCGCAGTGGTGGCAGAGGCGCGTTGCTGATTGGTTCAGAAAACGCTTTTGGCTATGGCCCAGCACCACGTTTGGGCTGTGGTGAGATTCTATTGCAACCGCGGGCACGCAATGCCCAAGTAATTATTGGCAACAGAAACGCTTTCAGCAACAATGTTTCACTGGTTGCCATGGGTAAAATTGCTTTTGGAGATGGATGTCTCGTGGGTGATCAAGTCAGCATTTACGATTGCGATTTTCACGAAATTGATCCGTGTAATCGGAATCGTAGTGTAGGGCCGATTCTCCCGGTCATAATTGGCAACAATGTCTGGCTGGGCAGCCGTGTAATTGTGCTTAAAGGGGTGACTATTGGTGATAACTCTGTTATCGCCGCAGCCAGTGTGGTCACCAAATCGATTCCAGCAAACTGTGTCGCGGCTGGCAATCCTGCCGAAGTTATCCGTCTTATTGAGTAATGTCTTTCCATCGTCACATTTTCAAAGGCACGGCGTTGCGGTCCGGGTGGTACTTTATGTATAGCGGGAATTTGTTGGCTGGCGTGACTAGGCCGGTTTAAATCTGCATTTTTGGGATGAGTTCGATAAAATACAGGCCTGAAATTGACGGCTTGAGGGCGCTGGCGATATTGCCTGTCATAGCGTTTCATGCGGGCGCAAGGTGGATGCCGGGTGGTTTTGTTGGCGTAGATGTGTTTTTTGTGATATCTGGGTATTTGATTACATCAATTATTCTTCAAGAACATTCCACAAATACATTTACCCTGAAAAACTTCTGGCTGCGCCGGGTACGCCGCATCATGCCGGCAATGCTGCTGATGCTTTTCGTTACCTTGCTTGCAGCACGTTTCATCCTCTTTGCCGGCAGTTTGGGGGGAGTGGGTTGGCAAAGCATCTCAACTCTGATGCTGTCCGCAAACATGCTGATCTGGCATGTTACCCATAATTATTGGGGCTTGGAGGCTAGCAACATGCCATTACTGCACAACTGGTCGCTTTCACTGGAAGAACAATTTTACCTCATATATCCCCTGTTGATTCTGGCGTTTTTTAAATGGTATCCGAGGGGTCTGCTGTCCGCCTTAACTGCAATATTTGTATTTAGTCTAGGCTTGTGCATCATCGAAACCATCAGATACCCCTCGGCCGCGTTTTACTTCCTGCCGACCAGGGCTTGGGAGCTTGCGGGCGGATGTTTCGTGTCGGTATTTGAAAAACAGAGGAATGGGCACACAATAGAAAATGTCCTCGGCTTGGGCGCACTAAGGGTTTCGGCGTTTCATTCGTTGCTTGCTCTTCTGGGGCTGGCATTGATTGGGGCGTCTTGGTTTTCCATCAATGAAATAGACTTTCCTGGCTATAAGGCGTTGGTGCCGGTAGCAGGGGCTATGCTTGTCATTCTGTTCGGCGGTGGCAGAAATTGCCCGGCCACTTCATTCCTGTCCATTTCGGCACTCCGGTTCATTGGCAAAATCTCCTATTCTCTTTATCTGTGGCACTGGCCTGTGATTGTTCTGGGCCGGTTGGCCCAAGCACGCTGGGAGAATGTTCCGATGTGGTTCTGCTTGACGTTAATTCCGATTGTGAGCATCCCGGCGTATTACCTCGTGGAACAGCCAGGCCGGCGGTTGTCCAGGATTTTGCCTCCGGTCATGGCGGCGGTGTGCGCCGTAATCGTGCTCTCGACCAGCCTGATCTTTACCAGGCCAAGCTACGACTTGTCTAAGCTGGCCCCTACGGTTTGGATGGGATCGGTATATGATGTCTCTCCCAAGCAGGCAACGCTGACGGGCATATTAGGAGCAAAGTTTGAAGGCATCACCAGACCGGATCGAAACCCTCAATACGCCAACGCCTATCAAGAGGGAATAATCAAACGGTATGGCGGCGAAGATATAGATGTTCTTGTTCTGGGCAATTCGCACGCGCTAATGTGGGCGCCAGATATTGACGAGATTTGTCAGGAATCCCACCTGACAGTATGCTTTTATGCAGCCGAGGGAGTGGATCCAATTCCATCCGTTCCCGCCCAAAGAAAGGCTATGGGATCGTTTTCGCCGGATCAGTGGCTTGTATTTGACTCGAATCGTATTAAATTCCTCAAACAGTGGCGTCCGCGTTTGGTGATTGTCGCCAGCCGGTGGCGCAATTTCCCCTTGACGGACAATCTGGATCGTTTTTTAGAGGTGGTTGAGGGCCAGAATTCCAAGCTTCTTTTCATTGATGATCCCCCTGAATTGGCGGTTGGCTACATCAGCGTCCCTGAATTCGTTGCTGAAACATCCGCAAAGACTATCAAAGCGCTCACATGGGATCGGCGACAAGATACCAGCGCGAATTTGGTGTCACTTTCAGAGCGTTTCAAATGTGTCAATCTTCTAGAGACGGCTGATTTATTCCTAACAAATCGCGATAGGGTAAAGGTGTTGGATGGAAATTCCATTCTTTACATGGACGGTGATCATTTAAGCCTGGCAGGAACTCGTCTGGCAAAGGAAAGGATGAGACACAAGATATTGGACATCCTGGAGCATTAAGGTTTACCGACGGTTTTTAAAATCACAATTGTCCTCCCATCGGCAAATATTCAAAAGCACGGCGCTGATTGGCGGCACGCAAGTCATCAATATGGCCATTGGAATCGTGCGCACCAAGGCGCTGGCGGTGCTGCTCGGGCCGGCCGGTATGGGTCTTGCCGGACTTTATCTTTCCGCCACAGGCTTAATTGGTTCCGTGGCAGGCTTAGGCATCAATGCCAGCGGGGTGCGCCAGATTGCCGAGGCCGCCGGCACGCAGGATAAAACCCGGATTGCTTGCACGATCATTACCCTGCGCCGGGTTGCGCTGATTTCGGGCCTTTTCGGCATGATAGTAGTGCTGGAAATGGCTCCGCTGTTGAGCCGCACCACGTTTGGCGATAACAACCATGTTTTTGGCATAGCCCTGATGTCGTTAACGCTGCTATTCGGCGGCATTTCGGCGGGGCAAAGCGCGTTGTTGCAGGGGTTGCGTCGGCTGCGCGACCTGGCAGCGTCGCAAATCTTGGGATCCCTGTTTGGCGCGATGGTGAGCATCGCATTGGTGTGGTGGCTGCGGGAACAAGGCATCGTTCCTTATCTGGTGGTGATTTCCGCTTTCGGCATTTTGTTGTCGTGGTGGTATGCGCGGCGGGTGCCGTTGCAGCGCGTAACGGTGACGTGGCGGGAGTCGCTGGGGGAATCGCGAGGCCTGCTGGGCTTGGGGTTGGCGTTCACTGTTTCAAGCTTGATTGCCAGCGGCACTGCGTATCTCACGCGGGTTCTCGTTCAACGCCAACTGGGCATGGAAGCCGTGGGCATCTACACGGCCACCTGGACGCTGTCCACCTACTACGTCGGCTTTGTGCTGGGTGCCATGGGCACGGATTTCATGCCGCGCCTGACTGCAGCGGCCCCTGATCACGCCGTCATGAACAGGTTGGTCAATGAGCAGACCGAGATGGGCGTGCTGATTGCGGTACCGGGTGTGCTGGCCACACTGGCTCTGGCCCCGTGGGTGATGAAGATTTTTTATTCGGGCGCTTTTGTGCAGGGGGCGGACGTTGCGCGCTGGCAGATTCTCGGAGTGTTTTTGCGCGTGGTAAGCTGGCCGATGGGCTATGTGCTGATTGCGAAGGGAAAAAGCGTTGTATTTGCGCTGACCGAACTGGCGTCTGGCTTCGTCAATGTCGGCTTGATTTTTCTATGCATGAAACTGTGGAAGCTGGAAGGTGTGGGCGTGTCCTTTGCCCTGTCCTATCTGGTTCATACAGTAATGACGCTGATTATTGCATGGAAGTTGATCGGATTCCGTTGGTCGACTAACGCTCTGAAAATCCTTGTGTCAGCGGTGTTAATTCTGAGTGCCATCTTTGGCTGCACGCGGTTTCTGCCGGAACGGTGGAACATTGGCGTTGGTCTGATTGCCACGGCCGTAGCAGGCGCTGTCTCGCTGCATGTGCTTCAAAAATTGTTGGGCGTGAACTTATGGCAAACCGTACGCCGCAAATTCCAGCCTGAAAGAGCATAGACCAAAAATGAACACAGACAACTGACGACAGAGGGCAGGAGCACCGAAACACCGAACACGAAGAAAACAGAAAACTGCCATGTCTAAGCCTCTCATTACCTTTGCGCTGTTCGCCTACAACCAGGAACGCTTCATTCGAGAGGCTGTGGAAGGAGCTTTTGCGCAAACCTATTCACCTTTAGAAATCATCCTCTCGGACGATTGCTCGCCTGACGCGACTTTTAGAATCATGCAGGAAATGGCGGCGGGATATAGGGGGCGACATACCGTGATTTTGAACCGCAACCTGACGAACCTGGGCTTAGCTGGCCAAGTTAACCGGATAATGCAATTAACTCGCGGTGAGCTGGTGGTGGCGGCCGCCGGGGACGATGTCTCCACGCCACAGAGAGTAGAGCAGTTGTTTTCGACGTGGAACGCGGCGGATCGGCCGGTAGCGGTAATCTACTCCGATGTGATGGAGGTGGCGGAAGACGGAAGGCCGCTTTACCTTTTGGGGCGCGACAGGTCTGTGAAGGTTGCATTCCTCGACGTCCTTGAAGGCAAGGCTACGCAACCTTTGATCGGTTGCTCGGAATGTTGGCACAGGCGGCTGTTTGATTGGTTTGGTCCGCTGGCGGAGGATGTCGTGAACGAGGACAGCGCCATTTACTATCGAGCTGGATTGTGCGGTTCAATTCAACATGTGCATGAAGTTCTGGTGCATCACCGGTGCCATGCGGCCAACCTGGGGGCTGCCGGCAGACAGCAGGCTTTGGATGCGCAAGGGATTCTGAGACACCACGGGGAAAATTTCCGGCGGATGACATGTTTATTCAGGAACTTCCTGCGTGACTTGGATAAATACAAATCCATCTCCAGATCCAATGAGGAGACCGAAAGACTGGAAAAGCTCGGCAATAAGTGGCTTGAATTTAGTCGCATTGCGCACCGGTTATGTGCTGAAACGGGAATACGCCGTTTGCGTCTTTTGCTCCTGTATCTAGCCCGCGTTCCTTCGCCAGCGTATAGACGCCTTTTGGCCACCCAATTGCTGATCCCCAGCATTTACCTGACCGTGAAGAAGAAAGTGCCGTGGCTATATTCGTGGTTAACGGGGACCACAGGCGGCATTTCGCTTCCGCAGCCCGCTTGCATCGCCAAAACCGTCAGCTTGGGTCACAAAATACAGAGCGATGCTCATGGTGATGCCCGATGAATACCGTCCTGCTCCTCATGCCGCTCGGTTCGTTACTGATCTCTACAGGTCGTCCGCTTTTCAATCTCGATTTCACGAGGCACTTCAAGCAGTCATGAAAATGAGCATTGACATCGACAACTTTTTCGGAAACATTACAGTCTTAACCCATACCGTCGCATGCTTTGTATCCGAGATCGAACTAGCCTTTGAAAGTCCGAAAAATGAATATTTGTGTTTTCGCTGAATCTATAGCACATTACCCAACCAGTTCTGCTAATACAAGTCGCGGTATGCTCCGGTGCCTGATGAAACTGCGGGCTTCTGATTCCTTCAATCTGGTTTTCCGTAAAGGCTCTAAGAGCTCGCCAATGGTAACCGAGTTCCTTAATTCGTGCAATTCCGCCAATTGGCAGGCGAGCTACTTGAACCGGCATCGGCGGGTGTCCAATGTGCTCGGATTGTTAAAGCTTGAGAGCTACACAGGCTTCAAGCAGCAGGCTGATTTCTACCTAAATCTGGATTCTAATTACCTCGGCCGCCGCGCCTGGCCTGCATTATATACTGTGCATGATATTGTGGGAGTACGTGAACCACATCGGTGCAGCATGCCTTGGCACGGCGCCCGGTTGCGACAATTCGGGATCAAGCTACTAACGGCGAGTGACATTCCCGTTGCTACCCCGTCGGACTTCACAAGAAACGAGCTCATCAGCTACAGCGAAAGGTTTCGCCACCGGACGACTGTCATACACTGGGGTATTGACGATGTTTGGTTTGATTCGGAACAAAGGAAAGATGATCACAGCTTTGAGAGCTTTGGCATCAAGAAACCCTATTGGGTATGGTACGGCTACATTACAGCACGCAAAAATGTTGACGGACTCGTGCGGGCGTACGGGCGTTTCTTAGCGGATTATCCGGAGAAGAGCCGAATTCCTAACCTTGTATTGATTGGGACTTTAGGGCATGACTCAGAGAGCCTTCCGGCGCTTATTCGTGAAACCAACGTGGAATCGCGAACTCGCATGGTGCCGCCTCAACCACAGATCGATAAGCTGATAGACCTGGTGCGCAATAGTTGTGGCTTGGTGTTTCCCTCCCACTACGAGGGTTTCGGTTTGCCGGCAGCGGAAGCCATGGCCTTGGGCAAGCCGGTACTGGTCTCAAATCGAACCTCGCTGCCTGAGGTCGTTGGAAGGCATGGGATTCTCTGCGATCCGAACAGTGTTGCGAGCATGTGCGAAGGCATGAGCAAGCTGCTTTGCTCAGAGCGGACTAGCGACGAAGCCGCGTTCGCACGCAAAGAGTGGGCCCGAAGATACAAACACCAGACGGCAGCTCAGAAATATTCCGAACTGATAAATCAGCTCACCGCAGGCAGCGGGCTTTGAGCGGACCCATGTGGGCCCGACGGAAAATATTCCTTCGTCGAAGTGCATCGTCTTACCCAATTACACGCTTTACTATGAATCAAAAAAAACTTCTTAGATCGGCCGCTGAGAGTTTGTGGGCTGTTTTGGTGAAGTCACCGAAAGGGTAGAATTACTGCATTACGGCCCCGAATTCGAGGATCCAAGATTGAGCCTGCAATTCCGACTACCTAAACGAGGCTGGGGCCTGACGGTTAGCGACTTGGTGAAAAGTGGGAAAGCCACCAAGCGTGAAGTGCGCGACTGCATAAAGCTGTTGTGAAACCAATCCGCCTCTTAATTCACTGGCCCCACTTCCCCGGCTACGTTGCCGCGTGTGTGGCTGATCTGCGCCGCAGGCATCCGGTAGATACGCTGGTTCTCTATAACCGGGTTCAGACCAATGCTCCCTATGCGCGTCAGCAGTATCAAGGGGTCGGGGAGGTGTGTGATATCACAAGTTTGAATGAGCCAGGGCTGGACGAACTCATTCGAGACTTCCATCCCTCCGCAGCCATTGTCGGAGGGTGGATGCGGCTGGCGCAGAGACTGGCGCAATCCGCAAAAGCACTGGAAATTCCGGTGATTGCCTGCTGTGACAACATTCTTTGCGGGAAACTGCGGCAGCGGCTTTTCCCTCTTTATCGCCGCCTTTTTCTGCGCAGGCTGCACGATTACTACTGGGTACCAGGACAAAAGGCAAAGGAATATCTCGTCTGGGCGGGTGTGGAACCGAGATCCATCTGGACGGGACTGTACGCGCCGGACATCTTCCGGTTCCAAACCGTCGCTTCGCTGCGGGGAACTGCGCCTAAATCCACACGCCCTGCGTTCCTTTTTCTGGGTCAGTATCTTTCGCGGAAAGGGTTGCCAGAATTGCTGGCCGCCTTCGAGGCTGCGTCCGTCCCTGACTGGCGCCTCATCTTGTGTGGAAGCGGCCCATTGAAGGGACTGGTAGCCCGCTATGCGGCGCGGTTTGGGCGAATCGAGGACTTCGGATTCATTCAGCCACCGGAACTACCCCAAGTCATGGCCGAAGCCACCGTGTTCGTGCTTCCATCGAGACGTGATAATTGGCCGCTCGTGATTGGCGAGGCCGCCGCCGCCGGCTTGCCAATTCTATGCTCGGATGCGTGCGGCTGCGCCGTGGAATTGGTCCGTGAGGGCGAAAATGGCTTCACTTGTCCACCCAATTCGGTTCCGGCTTTGAAGTCTGCTTTGGAAAGAATGGCGTCTTTGACTGACGTCCAGCTTGAAGCTATGGGCCAAAAGAGCCGGGCGCTTGTGGCGCCCTACAGCCCCAGCAATTGGGCATCGTCTCTCTTCGGAAGGCTTAGCAGCGTCGTCCAGAACAAGAACCGCGCTCGCTTCATATGCAAATAATGACCAGCGAATACGTGCAATACGGATGCGGTTGGTATGCACCAGCGGGATGGTTAAACTTTGACGCAAGCCCAACGTTGCGTTGGGAGCGATTGCCGATTGTCGGGCAACTTTGGACGAAAAATACCAGAAGATTTCCAGAGAACGTCAGGTACGGCGATATCGTCAAAGGGCTTTCAATTTCGAAAGGGTCCTGCAAAGGCATTTATTGCTCCCACGTTTTGGAGCATCTGGCTTTGACAGATTTTGAAGTCGCTTTGGCTCATACCTGGGAATACCTCGCGCCTGGAGGAGCTTTTCGGTTCGTTGTGCCAGATCTCGAACACTTGGCTAGAGCCTATCTTTTAGACGAGGATTCCTTGGCTGCATGTCGATTCATGGAAGCAACATATTTGGGCAAAAAGCAGCGTGTCAGAGGGCTTCGCGCAGTCTTGCTTCAGTGGCTCGGCAACAGTGGCCACCTCTGGATGTGGGATGAGAAGTCCATGTTTAAGAAGCTTTCAGAACACGGATTCAAAAACATCCGAAGAGCATACTTTGGCGATGCTGAGGACAAGAAGTTTAATGAGGTTGAGGATAAGGGGCGTTTCGAGGGCTGCCTTGCAATGCAATGCGAAAGGCAGGCCGGGCCGGTTTTGGATTCCCTCTGATATTACGCTTTTGACATCGGATTGCTCAATCCCCACAAAATAGGCCATGAATTACGAACTAATATGTCTGAGCGTGTTGAGCGTGTTCGCAGTCCTCGGCGGGCTTGCCTTGATCTGTGGAAGGCCGGATTGGCTCCTTTGGCAGTTAGTGGCGGCCATGGCATTGGGAGGATTTAACTGGTACTGGGGAGGGACAGTCGTGTTTCCAATCAAGTTGACGATGGGGTTTGGCCTTCTGTACCTTATATTCCACGCAGACACTTGGAGTTGGATTGTCGATACGACGGGCAACGGAATACTGTGGCTTTGTGTCGGATCTGTCGCTGTGTCGGTAGCGATGGCTTACCTAATTCCAACTCCCGACATAGCCGTGTTAAGCTCTGGGGCCCAAAGTCGGAATTTGCGCCCCTTGGTGCAAGTGTACACGTACATCACCACACTGGGCATTTTTCCCCTGGCTCTGACAGCGCTGAACAGCAAGCAGAAACTGCTCCGTTTTTGCGGCTGCTATATGGCGATGGCCCTGTTCTCCGGAGTCGTCGGCGTTGTTCAATTGGTGATGGTCCATACCGGGCACGAATTCATGCCAATTCTCCGATGGAATGGAGAACATTCAGAGATAGCCGCGTTTTCAGCAGGTGAAAACGTTGTGCAACGGCTTTATGCACTTGCCGGTGAGCCAAAGACGTTGTCGGCATTCCTATTGCCGGCGCTGTTTATGCTTCTAGCCTCGCTTTCTTCAGGGAATGCTGGTCGGCGACCGTGGTGGTCGAGTTGGTGGATTTTGGCGGTTATCAGCGTGACTTTTGTCTTCACATTTTCTACGGCCGCCCTAATTTCATTTGCGGTTGGTCTTGTGTTTCTCGGACGCGTAATCACTTTACGAGGCACTGGAGCGCTGATTCCATTTGCTCTTTTTGTCCTGATTCTGGTAGCCGCTGTGCAGGGTGCCAGTCGTCTCACGAAGTTGGAAACCCAAAATGATTCAGGCGAGATTCAAACGGGCATGGTTGAAGTGCTTTACGAGCGTGTAATCGGGCGGCTTTTTGAGTCTGACGAGAGCATACATGAGGTTCGGGCTTTGAATTACCTGTTCAAACAAAAGCCAGAGGCGCTCTTCGCCGGGCTTGGTCCAGGCATGTATGTCTTCCATCTCGGAGGAACCTGGGATAAGGGTGTTGACCCCATCGACTCAGGCTGGGTAGTGTTATTTATGGATTTGGGAATCTTGGGCGTCGTATTGTTCTTGGTCTGGCTTTACCGCGTCTGGAGTCAAAGTGTGGCATTCATTAGGAATCATTCGTCGCAAGATGCCGAGCTTTTCAGCATCGAAGTGATTTCCTTGGCCAGTTTTACTGCAGCCGTCTTCTTGAATGCCGGCATCAGCGCGTTGCCCCTCATTTGCATGTTCGCCGCCGTCTTGGAGGCAGTAAAGCTACAAAGCTATCGGCAAAGAGTGCCATCCAGAGAAGTCAGTAAATCGCTTTCTCAAAGGAGGAATCGCCGTCTTGAGCAATGAAGTAAACCCTTCGAAGAGGTTAGCCCGAACTATCGTGACGGGTGCCCTTGGAAGTCATCTAGACCAGTGTGGGCTGGATCTGCCCCACGGCGTTCCTGAATCAACGAAGATGCCGGCATCACAAGTCAACGTGCTATCTGTCATCGCCGGTTTGGCGAAAGCGGCGGGCGGCCCCACGACCAGCGTCATCGCACTCACCGAGGCGACGGTACGCTTTGGTGGCAGCAACAACACCCTCGCGTCGGTTATAGCCCCCGCAGGAGAACCTGAAGCAACGCCCTCTCCGGAACTGGTCCCGTTGATGCGAGTTCGCGGCTTTCATTTCCCGGCACTGCGGTTCGTGTGGTCGCCGACTTTCAAATCGGAGTTGCGTCAGCGTTGCCGGCAGATGGGAATCAATGTTATTCACAGCCACGGAATTTGGACGCAACCCAATCATGCTGCCGTCGCTTTGGCTCGGGAACTCGGCCTGCCGCTGATGATTTCGACCCATGGCATGTTGGTGCCGTGGGCATGGCGGCACCACGCTTGGAAAAAACGCCCCGCCTGGTGGCTCTGGCAGTACCGCGACCTGCGTTCAGCGGCGGTGTTGCGCGCGACCGCGCCGCAAGAAGTGAAAGCCCTGCGTGCTTTAGGCTTGCACAATCCCATCGCCCTAATCGCTAACGGAGTGGCACTGCCAGATGCAAACAACCGTCAGGAAGCCTCGCCCCAAAATCTGCGAACATTAGTGTTTCTGGGCCGCATCCATCCGGTCAAGGGGCTGATGAATTTGGTCAAGGCATGGGCGCTGCTCCGTCCGTCTGGATGGCGCTGCATCATTGCCGGACCCGACGAAACGGGGCATCGCCAGGAGGTTGAGCAGGAATTGAAAAAGAATGGAATCACAGCCTGTTTCACCTTTGCTGGCATGGTGGATGGCCAGGAAAAATGGCGTCTCCTGGCGGAGGCAGACCTGTTTGCGCTGCCGAGCTTCACCGAAAACTTCGGTGTAGCGATTGCGGAAGCGATGGCTTGCGGGGTGCCTGTCATCACTACCAAAGGGACGCCTTGGGAGGAACTACATACCCGCCGCTGCGGATGGTGGATTGACATTGGCGTGGATCCCCTGACTGGCGCTTTGCGCGAGGCGATGGCCCTGTCCGACGAACAACGGTTGGCCATGGGGCAGCGCGGGCGCCGACTGGTCGAGGAGAATTATTCCTGGCCGAAGATCGGGAGGGATATAACCGCGGTTTATGCATGGATGCTGGGAAGCGGGACAAAGCCGGAATGTGTCGTCTAAAGCAAAAGCAGAAAACAGAAAGTAGAAAATAGAAACCTAGAATTTCAACTTTCTGCTTTCCCAATTTCAGCTTTTTCCCATGTCCCTCGATATCCAATCTAATCGCGTTGCAAGGAAATACTCCGACCTCGAAATGTTGAGGCGCGTGCTGTGGGGCTTTGGTAAACTTTTTTTCCGCTTTAGCCCCCGTCCCTGTTTCGGTTGGCGGAGGATAGTCCTTTGGTTCTTTGGGGCTTCGGTGGGAAAGCATGTGAACACGTATCCCAGCACACGGATTTATTTTCCTTGGAATTTGACCGTCGGCGATTGGAGCGCTATTGGGGAGGATGTCCTGATTTATAATCTCGGACCTGTCACGCTCGGCCAGAAAGTCACCATCTCCCACCGCGCACACCTTTGCGCGGGCACCCACGATCACAGAAGCCCCGATTTACCGTTGCTCAAGCCCGCCATCACGGTTGAAGATCAGGCTTGGATTTGCGCGGATGCTTTTGTAGGTCCAGGTGTAACCGTGGGCGAAGGAGCCGTTGTAGGTGCGTGCGCGGTTGTGACGAAAGATGTCGAACAGTGGACTGTCGTCGCAGGAAACCCAGCACGTTTCCTCAAAAAGCGGATTCTCAATTAGAAAATGATTAGCGAGCAAAAGCATCCATTGCCAACTCCTGCTGCTTCGATGCGCGACACAATCATTCTGCAATGTCTGGCCGCACTTCTCATCGCCAATTCTCATTTGGAAGGACTTTACCCGCGATCATGGATGGCTGCAGATGGTTTGATCGGGAACTCGCTCTTTTTCTTTCTCTCAGGTTACGGTCTGGTAAAAAGCGAACAAAAACACCATCGCTCGTTTCTGAATTATTATATGCGGCGGGTATTGCGCATTTACCCTGCGCTTTGGCTGGTTGTGATTGTTTTCGAGTTGGGCGCAGGACAGACATGGAAATCATGGGGGCCTGCAGATTATATGGGATATTTCATATATCCAACGGCATACGGCTTCATCCAGCAGATCATGATATTTTACGTCCCTTTCTTTTTTCTCGCGCGATTACAACGCCCTAAGATATTTGCGTGGCTATGCCTTGCCCTAGTGATTCCCTATCTTATTTGCTATGTTGTTACCCTCCCACATGGCGGCATCGTGTATCTGAAACTAGGAACCACAAGCGTTTGGTTATGGTACATGTTCTATTTCCAAATGATGCTTGTAGGTGGCTGTTGCGCCTTTGATCCCCCCTGGCGCCTCGTGAGGCAGGAACTTTTAGCAGTCTGGCTTCTCATTGCTGCCTTTATAATGTATGTAGGGCTAAAGTTTGCCATGGTCGTGACTGGCGCGATTGTTCCCGGAACATCCGTGCCCTTGGGCAATTTCTATGTCATATTGATCGTGCTTACCATGGTTATTGTATTGCTGATATTCCAAGTTTTTACCTGCGGAGCGGTCAGATTGCGTTTGACGTCAATTGCTCTACTTTGCTGGTTTGTGACCCTTGCTGGTGGTTTGACTTTGGAAATCTATTGTTGTCATGAGTTTATCGCCTACAATGCGATTATGAAACACATTTTATTCCCACTGAATATCATTGTATGGTTAGCCGTTACTTTGGCTGTAAGCTGGGTCATCTCAAGAATGGCAGGACACATTCACCGCATTCTGGAAAAGTTTTTGACCAAGCCATTCAGTCCTGATGTCCAATCTCAATATTTTGATTTCTGACCAAAGCCCTGTGATTACCGGCTTTTGACTTTCGGCCTTTTCCGTATGATCTCTGTCCTGGTTCCCGTCCGCGACGAAGCCGCCAATATTGTTGGCTGCATTGATTCTGTCCGATGGGCGGATGAGATTGTAGTCGTAGATTCCGGTTCGAGCGACGGCACCATTGAACTGGCGAAGGGCCATGGAGCAAAAGTGGTCCAATTTCAGTGGAACGGGAAATATCCGAAGAAGAAGAATTGGTCTCTAGAAAACAATCCGTGGGAAAATGAATGGGTGTTGATTCTCGACGCCGACGAGCGCATCACACCGGAACTAGCGGCGGAGATTCAGTCGGAAATCAGAAATCCAAGTGCCGACGGCTATTTTATCAACCGCCGCTTTATGTTTTTGGACAAGTGGATTCGGCATTGTGGATATTATCCCAGTTGGAATCTGCGATTGTTCCGGCATAAACACGGTCGTTACGAAGAGGTGCAAACAAAGGACACAGCTTCCGGCGACAATGAGGTTCACGAGCACGTTGTGTTGAACGGCGCAACAGCATATCTTAAGAATGACATGCTCCACTTCGCCTACCCCGACATTTACACCTGGATGGAGAAGCACAATCGCTACTCGAATTGGGAGGCGGAAGTTGAAGTGGGGGGTGATAGAGACGGTTTGTCTGGCTTGGGCATCGGGAAACAACTTTCCGCCCGCCGGAAACTACGCACTTGGTCGCGGGGGCTGCCGTTCCGTCCGTCACTGCGGTTTATTTACAGCTACATCCTCAAGCTCGGGTTTCTGGACGGGCCTGAAGGATATATCTTTTGCCGATTGTTGGCGACGTATGAAATGCTGAATGTTTTCAAGGCTTACGAGCGACGAAAGAAGGGGAAGACGGTGAAAAAACTGAAAGCTGAAAGATGAGACCTGAAACCTGAAAGCTGAAAACACCAAATCAAAATCAGAAATTGGCAAACCGAAATACAAATGGAGGATATGTCTGGCGTCATCGTTTCAAAGTCCTGAAATCCCTATTGGCTTTGTTCGTACTGCTGGTACTGCTGGCAGTAGCGACATGGTTCTTTCCGCGGCAGGTTCTCACTGTTGACAGCGGCTTCGTGAAGGCGGATGTAATGGTTGTTATGGGCGGTGGCTCGCGCGAACGACCGGAACGTGCTGCGGAATTGTTCAAGACAGGTGAAGCATCGTTTATTATTTGCACTGGTATCGGAGATGCCGGTGCTAACGAGGCGAGTTTGACGAATGCGGGCGTGCCGAGATCGGCGATTTTGCTGGAGCCTAAATCTCGCACCACACGGGAGAATGCTGAATTCACCATCGCCATGTTACACGCGCGGCACGTCAAAAGCGCGATCATCGTCACCTCCTGGTTTCATTCCCGCCGGGCACTGGCCTGTTTTGAACATTACGCGCCGGACATCATATTCTACTCGCGGCCATCTTATTTCGGCTATGACCGGGCAGATTGGCAACCCGACAGTATCAGCGGTTTTGTGAAGTCGGAGTACGTGAAATTGCTCGGTTATTGGGTGAGGTATGGGGTGTGGCCGTTTTAAAAGGCAAATGCTGAAAGCTGAAATTCTGAAAAGCTGAAACCTGGGGGCGGAGCGAAAGCTGAAAGGCTGAAACCTGAGACCTGAAAGCGGCAAAACAAAAGCAGAAATCACAAAGCAAAAGCTGAAAGCTGAAATTCTGAAACGCTGAAAGCGGAGACGCGAGACCTGGGCAAACCAAAGCAGAAAAGTGAAATCACAAAGGCAAAAGCTGAAAGCGAAAATACTCAAAGTTGCAGGGCTGAATCCGGTAGGCGGAGGACGGAGGGGAGGAGGGGGCAATCATCGGCTATGCAGTGCGCCGGAAAAACGTTGACAATCCGCGATCGTGTGGGAAATTCCCATGCATGAATGCTGTTAAGGTTGATGAAACCCGCCGCGTCCGCCTGCCGATGCTCGCCCCGGGCGATTATTACGTCCCGGAACCCATGGGGGAAAACTCCATTTTGCTCCACAAGGTGCCACCCCCGCGCCGTCACATGACGCAAGCCGAAGTGCTGGCCGCCATCGAAGAAAGCCCAATCCGGTTCAAGTGCAACTGGGAAGCTCTGAAGAAGGAAGTGAGATGACCCTCTTTGATACCAGTGTGGTCATTGATGCGCGCGACATGGACAGCCCGTTCCATGAATGGGCGAAACTGCAAATCGCCCAAGCCGTGGCGGGCGACGGGGCGGCGGTCAACACCGTGATTATCTCCGAGGCCAGTGTGCGCGTTGAAAAACGGGAACACTTCGCCCGTCATTTGGAAAACATCGGCCTGACCTTGCTGCCGCTCCCGGTCACTGCGGCGTTGCCTGCCGCCCGTTCTTATGCCTTGTATCTTGACCGGCTTAAGGCGGAAGGAAAATCTGCGAAGTCGAAGATTCCGCTGGGCGATTTCCTGATTGGCGCGCACGCCGAAGCGGATGGCATGAAATTAGTCACCCGCGACCCCGCCCGCGTGTCCGCTTACTTTCCGCAGGTCGAATTGATTCAGCCTTGACCGGCCCGCATGCCAGACCGTAGAGGACGGTGGACGGAGGGCGGTCTAAAAAGCGAAAAAGCGGAAAACCAAAGCAGAAATGGGGAAAGTAGAAAGCGGAAATACTCAAAGCTGAAGGCTGAAACTTGAGACCTGAGACCTAAAAGCGGAAAGCCAAAGCAGAAAGTAGAAATGGGGAAAGTAGAAAGCAGAAACCTCAAACTTGAAACCTGAAAGCTGAGACCTGAGAGCGGAGACCTGAAACCTGAAGTTTCAGCTTTTCAGCTTTCAGCCCTCAGCCCTCAGGTTTCAGGCTTTTTCGCAGGGCTTGTGTTTTTGATCGAAGCGTGCCAGTTTTCCAATGCAACCATGACTTTACTCCAAAAACGCGATGTGGCACGACATCGGCGCCGGCTGAAATCGCTGGTTGCCACGCGGCGCGAACTGCGCTCCGCGTTGGCTCATTTGATTCCGGGCAGCCGGGTGGTTGTTTTCGGTTCACTCACCCAACCGGGCGTCTTCAATGACTGTTCGGACGTGGACTTGGCGCTGGAAACCGAGCCGGCGGGCATGAGCCTTTACCAATTGACCGCCCTGCTGGCTGAAGAAGTGGGACGGCCGGTGGACGTGGTTCTGTTGTCCGAGTGCCGGTTCAGGCAAAAAATTCTTCGGGAAGGGGAGGTATGGACGGTATAGCACTGCAAACTCTGCGCGATGAAATGCACGACGACTGCCGCGTGATCCAGGAGGCTTTTCAGAAGGCGGTCATCCGGTATGATCGCCAGGAAGAGATTGCCTGCGAAGCGTGCGCTCATCAGCTTTGCCGCCTCTACAACGCCTTTGAGCAGATGTGCCTGCGGGCGGCCAAGGCCTTCGAAAATAACATTGATGACGAGCAAGGCTGGCACACGTCGTTGTTGAATCGCCTGGCGACCAGGATTGAGGGCATCCGTCCGGCCTTGATTCCACCGGAGTTGAAACCGCCGTTACAGGAGTTGAAGGCGTTTCGCCACGTGTTCGTGCATGCCTATGAGTTGACTCTCGATCCGCGCAAGCTCGAACTGCTCCTGAAATATGCGCGCAGCGTGACGGACTGTCTTCCAAAGCTGGTGGAGGATTTCATCGCCAAGGTCGCCAAAGAGCAACAGATTGAACTGTAGGGGGAAAGTAGAAAGCTGAAGGCTGAAAGGCTGACATACTGAAACCTGAAAAGCTGAGACTTGAAAGCCACGAATCAAAAGCGGAAATTGGGAAAGCTGAAAAACTGAAACATGAGACGTGAGACCTGAGACCTGCAAAGCTGAAACACAAATTGGGAAAGCTGAAAGCGGAAATGGAGAGAGCAGAAATCGGAGGTGAGTGTGACGGAACTCCGGGTCCGAATCTGGAGTGGAATTTCGATGACGTTCCGGACGGCGAATTGGTTGCATGTTGTTATTGGGAATTGAAACTTGAAACCTGAAAGCTGAAAGCTGAAATTGGGAAAACCCAAAACCCTTGAAAGCGTCCAATAAGCCAAATGACGAGCAGCCGTTTCCGAGCTTCGCGTCACTGGCGGAAGCGGAAGCTTACAGCGACAAGGCGGGCGATGCTTACTTTGAGATTTGCTATCACCTCGAAGGCAAGTTGAATCTGTGCCTAAGCGCCATACACAATTTGTATGCCAACGCTCCCTCGACGAAGCGGCCGCAAATGCAGACTGGCCTTGTGCGTGAAATAGTGTGTCCAGATGGCTGGCCCAAGCATGCAAAAACTCTGATTGGCACACTGGCGGTATGCGGGCGTTTCCGCCATGAAGAAACGTGCCATGCCTATACAGTCAACGAAGCACTGACGGCGTTCGTCATCGAGAAGCAGCACGATGGAACTCATGATAATGTTGCTTTTGATCGAAGAACCTTTGAGCCAATGACGCCGGCTGACGCTGAAAATGCGCGGAGTAATCTGTTGCGTTTGTGCGATTGGATCGAAAGCAGGTTTCACTACGGAACACACTTGGCTTGGTATGAAGCCCCGGACTGCTTTTCCGCTGACCCGGACAAGGTGCATTTGGCAAACATCGGCATCGCGCAACGATACCTTGCCACTTTTTCGGAGCGTGACCGGAAATGCTGGGAAGGCATTCATGAACGGGCGGCAGCGAAGCATCGAGGGGACTTGAAAGCGTGGAGCACGGTTGGCAAGGTGCAACACGATCCTGATCCCCGGACGTGGACGCATCCCGATGTTGACGCATGCATCATCGGATTGTGGCCTTTGGTGGTGCGCTACAACTGGACGTACTCAGACCTGCTGAAAGTATTGGACCGACTGCTGCCCGCACCGGCGGCTAACGAAGACCGCAAATACCCTTTGGACAGCGAAGCCAGCCTGAAAGTGCATTGCCGTTCCATCTGCGGCTTGACCAAAAATAAAAAGGGGAAATCTGCGGACAAGATGCCCGAAGGGTGGACCATCGCCGAAAAGCTGTTCTGGCCCAAAGAGCCTGTTTGAAAACTACGACGGGTCCTGCGATGAGAGATTTTGATTGCAGCCGAGGCGGCAAGGACGGCGCATCCCCGCAGCGGGCTGTAAGCTCTGAGCCAACGACGGATGCGGACAAAAGAGCCGACGCCCGAAGGGTTTTAGCGCAAAAGACCATCTGGCTTCGTTGCGCCTCGGTTACAGCCCCGCCAGGGGGATGCTCCCTCGTTGCGCCTCGCCATCTGACCTTTTGCGCTAAAACAGGACCCATCGTAGTTTTTAAACACGCTCCAAGGGAAAGTAAAACCAGGGTAAATACTTTCCCATCCTCCGTCTCTTATGCTGTTGCCTTTGCCGTGTTTTAATACGCGGCAAATGATAGCAGTTCAATCATCGGATTTGGCGGGAGTTGATTACAGTTGGAGCGGGACCCTGACCATCGCGTTCCATAGCGGCGGCGTTTATGAGTACTACGGCGTTCCGTATTCTGATTACGAGGGCTTGATGAACGCGAGTTCGCACGGGAAGTACTTCCATGCCCACATCAAAGGCCACTATTCGTACCGTAGAATTTGCTGATGAGAAAAATGCGCGAGGATTCGACCTGGAATCGGCTCACGCCCGAGCAGCGCGAGACGCTGGAGGGCTGGTTGTTTGAGGAGAATCTTGGTTACGCGAAAACGCTGGAACGGGTCCGGCAGGAATTTGGCGTGGAAGCCACGATGGCGAGCCTGGGCCGGTTTTATCGTCGCCGCGCCCGCGAACGGCAGGAGGAGGAGTTGTTGGAGGCACAGGAAGCGGCCTTTGATTTGAAGGATCTGCCGGTGAGCGTGCCCGTCTTGCGGGAGGCTGTGGTAAAGCTGCTGCACAAGACCGTTCTAAAGCTGGCCATCGAGCAGCCGGGAGAAGTGGAGCAGTTGGTGTCGGTCGCCAAGCTGCTGTTGGCGAGCGACGATATTGAGATCCGCCGTTCGAAGCTCAAGCTGGCGGAACGCTACTTTGATTATGAAGCGACCGCCGCATCCCAGAAGGACTTGCCACAATTAAGGGCTTATATGGAAGCGATTTCAGATAATACGAGCCTGAGCAATGATGAGAAGCTCGAAAGGGTCCACGCCGTCCTGTATGGATGGGATCGCGCAAAATCGGGCGTGAATGGGCAGGACAAACCCAACAATGGCAATTGAATGGAAAATTGTTCGTTTAAATTCGCGTATGTTCGGATGAGTTCGCTTAAAGCGTTGGAAATATTTCCGCGCCGCGCGGGCATTGGACATCAAGGTGCATGAATAAGTCAAATTCCATGATTGCCTCTAAAATATCCCTGTTTCCCGCAAACGTTCGCGAACAGGTTAATCACCGATTGCGGAATGGCGAGAGCGCTGACGCGCTTACGGAGTGGCTCAACGCGCTGCCGGAAGCGCAAGCGGCGTTTGCCGCGAAATCCCGCGAACCGACGGTCAAGGAGGAGGATGTATCAAGTTGGCAGCAGGGCGGTTACCGCGATTGGCTTGCCCATCTTGCGGCTATGGATGAAGTGCGGCGTGTCGTTGGCGAGGCGAAGGAATTGAGCCAGGCCGCCGATGGCGCGCTGACGGATAATCTGGCGGCGTGGCTCGCGGGCCGCTACGCCATTGCCACCCGGCAATTGGGGGTGGATAAAGGGAGCGGCGCGCCCGACTGGAACCTGTTGCGCGCGCTGTGCCACGACATCGTCGATCTCAGACGCGGTGATCATAGCGCCGAATCGTTGCGGATTGAGCGCGAGCGATTGGAGATTGAGCGGAGGAAACACGATGCGAATTTTGAAACGCGGTTTTGGGAGTGGGCGAAGGAACACAGCGAAGATGTCCGTGAGAAAATTTGCAACATCCCCAAGCTGACCGTAGAAGAGAAGGAAGCAGCCATCCGCCAGATTTTTGGCATGGCGTGATGAACCAGACGAAGACAACAGCGAAGAGGACGGAAATGAGCGACCGGCTTGTCCGATCACGGTCAATCAAGGTGGATCAAGGTGAATTAAGCCAGAAAAGGCACATTCCATGACTCGAAACGGCAAAATCGCACGGCTGCCGCACCCCATCCGGGAGCAGATCAACCATCGGTTGCAAAATGGCGAGGAAGGCAAACAAATCGCCGAATGGCTCAACGTTCTGCCGGAGGCAAGGGCTGTCATGGCAACGGAGTTTGACGGCCAGCCTATCAATGAGACTAATCTGACGAATTGGAAGCTGGGTGGATATCGCGATTGGCAGGCGCAACAGGAGGCGTTGGAAGCCGTCCGTAGGTTCGGCGCGGACTCTGCCGAACTGAGCCAAGTGGCCGGCGGCCAACTGGCCGATCAATTGGCCGTTTGTCTGACCGCGCGGATCGCCGTCGCGCTGCAACAACCGCCTTCCGCCGGGGATGATCCTGGCGGGCAACTGCAACGGTTGCGCCAGTTGTGCGGGGACCTTGTGGCATTGCGGAAGGGCGATCACAACGCGCAACGGCTGCGGATCGAGCGGGAGAAGTTGGATTTGGATTTGAAAAAATACGATGAAGAGGCCGCTGCCCGCAAAAGGGAGTTCGAAGAAGCACACAAGGAACCAAGAAAAGGCGGTCTCAGCCCGGAAACTCTCGAACTCATGGAAAGGGAGATCAAGCTGCTCTGATTCAAAAGACCTGAGACCTGAAAAGCTGAAACCGGAAACTTGAGACCTGAGACCTGAGACCTGAACGCTGAAACGGCCAAATCAAAAGCTGAAATTGTCAAAGTAGAAAGCAGAAATGGGGAAGGACGGAGGGCGGAGGGCGGAGGGCGGAGGGCGGAGGGCGGAGGGCGGAGGGCGGAGGGCGGAGGGCGGAGGACGGGAAGCAGACGGCGGATGACGGAGGGCAGACGACGGAAGGTGGATGACGATGACGGAGGGCAGAGGACGGAGGACGGATGTTTGATTGCGTTTACTTGAATCGCACTGGGGAGATGATGTGGAAGATCAATCACTCCTATTTAGTAAGCGGATCATCAGATAAAGCAGACCTGCGGCAAGGAATGCCCCTGCCAATATCTGGAAAAACTGGAGTATTGGGCGTTTTCGGTTTCGCCGGTATCGGAATCGTTCGGTTGAATGATCTGGCATGAGCGGGATTGTAAAGCGATGAGGCTGGGGCTGTCAAATCCGAAATCGAAAGCAGAAAGCAGAAATTAGGAAAGCTGAAACGCTAAAATTCAATATGAGGTCTGAAACGTGAGACCTGAAAGCTGAAATGCTGAAATCACCAACTCAAAAGCTGAAATTGGCAAAGCAGAAAGCAGAAATCGAGCAAGACCACTGACTACGGACGGGAAGCGGCGGAAGAGGAGGCGCGTCAGGCGGCAGCCGTGCTGCCATCCATGAAGCTGCTGGAGAAGATACTCCGGTATGAAACGAAGCTGGAGCGGCAGCAGTATCGCGCCATGACGCAGTTGGAACGGTTGCAGCGGATGCGGCAGGGAGAGTCGGTGCCGCCGCCGCTGACGATGGAGGTGTCGGAAAGGGCTTGAGTGAAAAATGGCATTTTTGCCAAAGGAAGCCATCAAGAACCGAGACCTGAGACCTGAAACTTGAGAACTGAGAATTGAAAGCTGAAAGTTATGGATGAGCGGAAGACAGCGTTGAAGCGCAGGACAAGAGCTTTTGCGAGCAGCGTGGTGCGGTTCTATATAAAGTTGGACAAGGGCCACGAAGAGTTGCGTGTTTTGGGGAAGCAGCTTTTGCGTTCGGGCACCTCGGTGGCGGCTAATTACCGTGAGGCTTCCCGTGCCCGATCCGATGCTGAATTTATTTCCAAGATCGAGCAATGCGCCCAGGAAGCGGATGAAAGTCAATTGTGGCTGGAACTCTTGCAAGATGACTGCGGTGTCCCGGCAAAAATTGTCGAACCGATTTGGCGCGAAGCCGATGAGCTGATCGCGATCTTCGTCACCATGTCCATGAATACGAAAAGACGTGTGTCAATTGAGGGAGGACAATTGAAACCTGAAACTTGAAACCTGAAAACATTTTCAGTCCTCAAGTTTCAGGTTTCACCATTTCAGGCTTTGTCTTGTTGTGAACTTTCTCCTGCTCAATCAGACGTTTTACCCTGATGTCGCTTCGACGGCGCAGCATTTGAGTGAGTTGGCGGCGGAGTTGGTGAAACGGGGGCATGCGGTCACGGTGGTCACGGGTCGGCAGGCGTACGATGGGGGCAGAGTGCAGAGGTCAGAGGACGGAGGCCGGACAGCAGAAGCGGCTTTCCCGAAGCGGGAGACGTGGCGCGGGGTGCGGATTCATCGGGTGTTCTCTACGAGTTTTGGCAAGATGGCCAGGTGGCGGAGGGCGGTGGATTTTGGAAGTTTTATTTTGTCGTGCTGCGCGCGGTTGATGATGCTGCCGCGGCACGACGTGGTCGTGGCCTTGACGACGCCGCCGCTGATTTCTTTCATCGGCGCATGGCGGGCGCGATTGTGGCGAGGCCGATTTTGTTATTGGGTGATGGATTTTAATCCGGATGAGGCGATTGCGGCGGGTTGGTTGCGGGCGGATTCCGTGCCGGCAAGGATTTTAGAGAGGATGTCGCGGTTCAGCCTCCGGAAGGCGAATTCGATTATCGCGCTGGACCGGTTTATGCGAGACCGGATAGTGGGGAAGGGAATCGCGCTGGAGAAAATCGCGGTGATTCCGCCATGGTCGCATGATGACGAGGTGCGGTTTGATCCGCTCGGTCGCAAGCGGTTTCGGAAGGCGCACGGGTTGGAGGGAAAGTTCGTGGTGATGTATTCCGGGAATCACACTCCCGTGCATCCGCTGGATACCCTGCTGCAGGCGGCGGAGAAACTGCGGGACAATGCTGATATTGTGTTTTGCTTTGTCGGCGGCGGCAGCGAGTTTGGAAGAGCAGAAAGTAGAAAGCAGAAAGCGGAAAGCGAGAATTGGAAGTTGAAAATCTTATGCCTTCCGTATCAGGCGCTGGAGCAGCTTGCCGCGTCGCTTTCGGCGGCAGACGCGCATGTTGTTGTGATGGGGGATGCATTCGTGGGGTTGGTGCATCCTTGTAAAGTATATAATATATTGGCGGTAGCCGCGCCCGTTATTTACATCGGTCCAACTCCCAGCCACGTCACCGAAATTCTGAATCGTCTCGGTGATGGATACCCATCCATCCATGTCGCACATGGGGAAGTGGACATTCTGGCGAATCAAATGCAAGACTTGCGGCACAAAATGACAAGCAGTCCCCGGCCATTATTAAGCACGGTCTCCGCAGCCTGTTCAAAAGGCGTTTTGCTGCCGAACCTTATCGCCGTCCTGGAGGGACTTCGAGACGATTAGAGAATTGACAGGAGTGTTTTACGAAAGAGGCGGCCTGGTAACAGGCCGCCTTTTTTATTCGTTGTGTTGCTTTGCTTGCCCACAGCCATTATCCAAGGCAGACCACAACGGCGCAACCAGACCAATTCCCACAATAGCCCAATTTCGTACGGACTGGTACTTTTCCCGTACTTTGATCGCATCCCGGCACGACCAGTACCCGAGGCCAATCAATTCGCGTCCTGATCGATCGTACGCAGTTTAAAGGCTATTTATCCGCATCCGCTCACAAAAGCTTCGGCTTTGATGTCCCTGACGTGACTGGGGCCGCAGGGGTTAATTTCAGCACCGCATCCCGCATTATTTTGCCTGGCCTGAACTTGACCACGGTGCAACTGGGAATCGGCACGTCGGTTTCGGGCCGGTCCGGATTGCGACCGACGCGGGCCTTGCGGACTTTGACCTCGAAGATGCCGAAATTTCGCAACTCAACCGTCGTGCCCTTGCCCACAGCCTCGGAGATATGATCGAGGGTTCGCTGCACCACATCCTGCACATGTTGCTGGGCCATGTTGGTTTTCTCGCTGATTCGATTCACCAGATCACGTTTTGTCATAAATATTGGAGAACGATTGCACTGTAGGGTTATCCCTTGCAATTAAACAAGAGAATATTTCCCCCTATTAGAGTTAAACCCCGGGAATCAGGCAAACACCCCATCTCCGCTATTGACTCCCAACCCCTCCCAGCATTAAACGATCCCCTATGACAAAACTGGTTCCTTGCCTCCAAAACCCATCGCCCCTCATACTGCCTGCCGGTCAAACGGAAAGATCTGAATAGTTACAATTCAAATATGAAATTATTAACCGAACTTTCGTGGTTTGAGGTTGCTACAGGGCGCGGCTTTGTCAAATGCCTATCATTCAATCAGTATATATCCTTCCATCGCATCCCCTTCATGCACCTGCTCCTCGCTGGTGTCTCTCTCCTCTTGTCCATCACCTTCGGCTCTGCGGCTGGACTGGTCCTGGCCGACCATGGTCGGAGCAGTACACAATCGTCATCGCGCCCGATGCCGGAGCGACGGTGAAGCATGCGGCACAGGAGCTTGCTGACGACCTGAAGCAGATCTCGGGCGCTACGCTGCTGGTTGCAAGCCAGAGGCCCAGCGGCCCGGCGGTCTTCGTGGGCGCCAGTCCGTTTCTCCCATCCAACTTCAAGAAGGTGCGGCTCGACACACTTGCCGAGGAAGCCTTCGTGGTTCGCACAGACGGGCGCAACATCTACCTGGCCGGCCAAGACGACCGGGGCACGCTTTATGCCGTCTATTCCTTTCTCGAAGACCACCTCGGCGCTCGTTGGTATGCGCCGGACGCCACCGTTCTGCCGCCCCAAGACGTGGTGCGTGTTCCGGATTTGAATGAGACTCAGGCGCCGGGCTTCAGTTATCGGAATACGGACGAGGCGATGGTTTTCGGAAAGGGACAGTGGGATGCGCACCTCAAGCTTAATGGCGTTAGTGTGCCCGATCAGACCGAACTGGGCGGCATCAACCGGCTCTTCAACGGGGCGGAGAATTTCTTCAGCCTTGTCCCGCCCCGTCGCTATTTCGCCGACCACCCCGAATACTACAGTCTAGTGGGCGGCAGAAGAAAAGCCTCTTCGGATTCCCAACTCTGCCTGAGCAGTCCCGGCGTCTTCAAGCTGGTGGTGGAAGCCCTGGTGGCGGAGGCGAAGGCCAATCCGAAAGAACTGACCTTGGGCCTCTCACCCAATGACGCTCAGCACGGAAACTGCGAGTGCGACGCTTGTCGCGCCGCCGATGCGAAATTCGGCTCCCCGTCCGGGACGCTGCTGGATTTCGTGGACAAGGTTGCCACAGCGGTGCAGGCCGCTCTGCCGGATCGGAAGATCTGGGTGGAGACACTGGCCTACCAGTACACTGAGAAGGCCCCGGTGCCCGGCGCCATCGCTCCGGCCAATAACGTGCTGGTTTGTCTGGCACCCATCTACGCCTGCGACGGGCACCCGCTCGCCAGCGACCCGCAGAACAAAACGTCCAACGAGGCGCTCATCGCCTGGAAGAAGGTCGCCCCGGGCCATCTGCAAATCTGGCACTACGTCGTCAATTTCGCGCACTACCTCCAGCCCTACCCCGACTGGGACGAACTGGGTGCCGACATGGCATATTACCGGGACAATGGAGTCTCCGGGATCTACTGTGAGGGCGATTACCAGGGGAACTGTGATTTGCAGGCCATGCATGCCTGGGTGATGGCCCACCTGTTCTGGAACCCACGCCAGGATGTCTGGGGGCTGGTCCGGGATTTCTCGGACGGCTACTACGGCAAAGCTGGGGCCGATATCTACGCCTATCTTAGGCTGTTCCACGACCGGCTACAGCAGCCCAACGTCCACCTCCACCTCTATGATCCGCCCACGTCCCCACTCTTTAGCGCCGAGTTGCTTAAGTCGGCCGGCGATCTCTTCGACCATGCTGAGACCGCCGCCGAAACCCCGGAAATCAAGAGTCGCGTACAGGAGGCTCGCATGGGGATCCGCTACATTGAGCTGGCGAGCCACGTCCCCGGCAAAAATGCTACAACCGCAGAGCGGGATGCCTTCCGCGCCCGCCTGGATCTTTTCATCGCTGACATCGGCCGGCTCAAGATCACGTCCCTTTCCGAAGGCCATAACGCTGATGAATGGATCAAGAAAATGAAGGCAGCGGCGGGGGAGCAGTGATGAATCAGCGGATGGTGTCTTTGACCTTTGATGAAACCGTGGCTCAGCAATTCCTTGCGCTGCACCACGGCCATCTTCGTGATTGACCCGCAACCCCTCCCAGCCTTAACAATCCCGCATGATTCATTTGAAGGCGGAGAAAGGTACGAGCTGACTCATTGCGGCTGGGCGGGCCATTATCGCTGCCGAGAAGGGCGCACCCAACGCAACCAAAAAGAAGGATCGACGCAGCAACCCGGCAACCAGGGCCAAACTTGCAGCGGCAGCCAAGGCGAGATGGGCGAAGGCCAGGGCGGAGGGGAAGAAGACGCTGTAAGTGCCTGCTCAGTGAACCGTTCAGGCATTTATCAAGCCTCCTGAATGAACACCGCACGCCAACTGCGCATTTTTGTTATCGGTAGGTTCTTTTGCCGGGCCGTCTTTGCGGCGAGCTACCCGGTCAAGATCAGCAGCACGAATCCGCGCATTCTGGTTGATCAGAACAACGCTCCATTCTTGATGGTGGGTGATTCTCCTCATTCCTTGTGGGCGAACCTCTCGTCCTCTAACGCAGCATTTTATCTGGCCGACCGGGCGGCACATGGAATCAACAGTCTGTGGGTTAATTTGCTTTGCGTCAGACCCGTGGAAGGGCGCCCGGACGGCAGCCTTTTGGATGGAACCAAGCCCTTCACCAGCACCATTTCGGGCACAAATTGCTACGATTTGACCACACCGAATGAAGCTTACTTTCCTCCGTATGCGCTGCTCTCGCAACTGAACGAGGATCCTGCCCACCGTGCTGTTGCTGCGAATCTCATCGCGGGCAATCAGACCGAGGAACTAGCTCCTGTTCGCTCTTGGGCATCACGATCCGAGTCTTTTTCAGCCACCGCTCCTCAGGCTTGGTCGGTTCAGGGGCCGAGTTGTAGTTTCAAGGTGCCTCAAGCCGGAAAAACTGGCTGCCATTGGTTTCGGACGTGGTGTAGTCGTAAAGCCCGCCCGAGCTGGTGATTACGCCTCCGGGAATCGTCTGCCAACTCGCATCCGTCAGCAGATGTTTGTACTGCAACACAAAATTGCTCGCCGAATTCGGCCACATCAACATGAGGTTCGACCCGCTGCTCGAAAACGTAAGCGTGGGGCGCGACACCGACGCAGACGCGGCGACGTTCGTCGCCGGCCCAAAAGTGCTGTAATATTGGCCAAAGTATTGCGGACTGACACTGAGTTGATACGTGCCGGCCGCCGCGGGATCAAAGTTGAATCCCAAGCCGGAGCTGACCACATTGGTTACCTGGCTCCCGACCGCCAAATAATTGGACAAGGTGATATTATTGATGAACCAACCTACGGGCCAAAAGTCTTCATAATACTCCTGGCCCGGCACATAGGTGAGGTTGAAACGGATTTGGACCGGCACGCCGATGTAACTGGATAAACTGGCGGTTTGCAGGCTGTAACTCCCCTGCGAATTCGCAATCCCCGGCTGCGAATACACGGCGTTCCATGTGACGCCGTCGGCGGATACCTCCACGTTGCAGTTGAGTCCTGCAGTATATTCCTGGTCGCTGAGAAAGCTGAATCGAGTGGAGACCGTCGGTTCAATCGTTTGATTCAGGGTCAGCATCTGGTTGGGCGGGGCCTCGCTGAAGTTGGTCCAAAAAGTATCTGTTAGATAAAACACGTTGCTGCCCGACCCGTCCGGGGAGTTCGTAATAGGGAAATAGGCGGGATCAACGGAGGCGGTAAAATTCACGAGGCCTTTTTGGGCGTTGTCGAACAAATTCGTCGCCTGCACCAGCGCGGACAGCCATTCGTAACCGGTCGCATTGGGAACCGCCGTGAACGTATAGGCGTTGTTTTGATTCAGCGCCGGCGTCGCCGGCCCAGTGACGATCGCCGGTTGGTAATCCGCGCCGGGGACGCTCGGGTCAAAGATGGTCGTTGTATAGGTGAAGCTGCCGGCAACTCCGTTGGTCAGGAACTTGGCAATCGTCACAGTCCAGGGATCGTCCGCGCCGGGGTTGGGCCAGGTGTAATCGTCATTGGGATCAATATTATTGGGCACCCATACAACGGTATTGTCGCCGTAACCATTGTCATTGCTGCTCACGATGCTCACCGGCACGTTGGTGCCGGCATGGGTTATGGTGACTGTCGCCGACGAAAAATTGGCACTCGGAAAAGAGAAACTCCAGCGTGGATAGACCAGTTGATAAGGAATGTATCCACGCGGCGGCCAGCAGACATACGGGTCGCGCGTGGCCGGGCGGGGGCTGACTCCCGGCCCAGGACGTAAAGAGCCGCCGTCGCGACGAAGTCCGTGCCATTCACCGTGGTGGCGGGAACGCTGCCGGCACCCATGGTCAGCGTCGGCGGATATATCATATTGCGGCGATGACCGGTAAAGTAGTTGTTGGTCCCGCCGTCCTGCATGAAACCATCAATGGCGTCCGGTCCCGCATTGCCCTCGGCCAGATTTGAATCGCTGGCGCCGATGGCGCCATCACTCGAATAGCAACTCCAGGTCGGCGGCGGGGAATGGCTAAGATTGTTGTTGGCGCTCATGATCAGCGCCGCCGCCTGCGCATCCTGATTGTACGTGTTGCTAAACGTCACTCCGGACGCCGAACCGGCGAGCGCCCTAAAGAAATTCACGCGTAACAACGTGGCGGTAGTGTACGCCGCCGAGATGGTTCCAGGGCTGCAAGTGCCGATGCTGCCCGTCCAGTCCGGCGGCACATTCGCTGATGCATTATATACCAGATTATAGAATTGGCGGACCTGCTCCCGTTCTGTAGCCGTGACGTTAAACGTTTGCGCGGTGGCATTATGACTGGTCAGTGCCGCGACCATAAAAATGCCTAATGAGGTTTTGATTTTCATGAGTTTTGTTGGATTTAACGTTAACTGGGATTTGCGATGCGGTTTCTGGCCCACCACCACGACCAACGTGGGCGTTCGTGGTGCTGTTGCCCGTTTACTTCAGGCTGCATGCATGTCTTATGCATTCTCATGACATGATCACACTGTTTTGCCGTCGTCATCTGGGATGTGGCGGTTTGCCTTGGGTTATACTTTGCCTCACCAAGGGCCAATTGGCAAATAGGTGACCGAGGCTGAAGTCATCAGCATTATGAAGAATTACCTGGAGGGACTATTTCCGAAGTTCTGTCGCAATGGTGAACGCCGTTTTGCCACGCTTCGGGAGTATGATTTTGCTATCATCCAATCCCTCAGCGCGCCATTTGATTCACGCTGCCGTCGTTGACCATTCGCGGCGCAAACGACCGGCGGCCAGACATCATCGTTTATTTGAACGGATTTCCCCTTGTGTTGTTCGGGTTGAAGAATCCTTACGAGGAGGAGGCAAACACGCTGGGAGCGTTCAATAAGGTGCAGCATTACAAGGCCGGTATTTCGCAATTGTCCGACTACAACGCGGTCGTGGTCGTTTCGGACGGCGGCGTGGTGGGCCGGGGAGATGACGACACGCCACACGCGGTGGGTTCGACTTTGCACGGGATGTGGAGGGCACCATGGGAATGGTTTGCGCCGTGGAAAAGCATTAACGGGCGTGACGTAGTGGAAAGCTCGACCGGCGCGATGAAAACGTTGATCGAAGGGCTGTTTCCTCAGGAGCGATTGCTGGATTAACTCCGCCACTTCATCGCGTTCGAAGTGGTCAACGATAAAATCGAAAAGAAGGGCGCGAAATGCCACCAGTATTTCCGCGCGCGTTTCGCGGTCACGGGAGCCATTCGCGCCACGAAACCAGAAGGCAACCGGAAAATCGGCGTCGGGTGGGTTTCCCTTTTTGCGACCGCCACTGCAATCGGATTCCGTGAGCATAGGCGGCTCCATTCCCGTGAACGCCAACGTTGGTTGCCTTCATAAGGATTTCGAGCTATTTTCATTGCGCCATGAGTTATGATAATATTCATGCACGCTAACGGGAGAGCGAGAGATGGCAACCGGAAATGGGCAGGCCAGTGATGAGCGTCTCAAAACCTGGCCGTCTCTGGTTGGCCGCCCTGCTGCTTGGCGCGGCGATCTTTTTGAGCGCTAAACTGGGAACCCTGCTTTCCGTTTCACACTCCAACTACGTGAGTTTTTGGTTGCCGGCGGGCTTTTATTTGGGGGCACTGTTGCTCAATGAAATGCGGACCTGGCCCTGGTTCGTGCTCGCGGCCACAGCCGCGACTTTCCTGTTCGATTCTTTGACTGGGACCCCGCTCGGAACCAAGTTGGGCTTTTGCGTCGCGGACACCCTCGAAGCGGTAGCTGGCGCCTGGCTGGTCAGACGCTTTGTGGCCAGCCGACCGGGGCTGACCACCCTCAGTGAATTCCTGGGGTTGATGGGTTACGCGGTGATATTCAGTCCAATGTTAGGTGCTGCGATTGGCGCGGCCACTTTAACCGCGTCTGGGATGATCCCCACTTTTTGGGGAGCATGGGGCACTTGGTGGGGCAACAGCGCGATGGCCATTTCATTGGTGACCCCGCTCCTGTTGGTTTGGTTCGACAAGGAACGCGTGTCCAAACCGCGCGGGAAACTTCTGGAAGCCGCCTTGTTGACAGCGGCGTTGGCCAGCTCCTCCTGGTACCTGCTAGTGGTGGACAAGGGCATCAACTCGCCCTATAAGACGCGCTTGCTGCCTCTGCTCTTGTGGGCGGGCTTGCGTTTCGGTTTGCGCGGAGCCACGTTGGCGAATTTTTTCTTGGCGCTGTTGATGGGTTTTTTTACCACCCATTTTCTGAAAGGGCTGACCCCGGAGGAAATTGCCTCGGGAAGTTATGTTGCCACGATGCAGAGCTTTCTGATGGTATCGGTGGTCATGGTGCTGATTCCGACCATTGTGATTGGGGAACGCAACCGGAAGGTCGTGGCACTGGAGGAGAGCGAGGAACGCTTTCGGCGCGCGTTTGACGATGCGCCCATCGGCATGAGTCTGGTTAGTCCGGAAGGCTGCTGGCTTAAGGTCAATCAGGTCTTGTGCCGAATGCTGGGTTATTCGGAAACTGAATTGTTGCAGTCGGATTTTCAGCGCCTGAGTGACCCGGTGGACTTGGAAAAGGATTTGAGTTTCGTCCGCCAGGTGCTGGCCGGAACCATTCCCTCCTATCAAATGGAGAAGCGTTATTTCCACAAAAACGGCCCGCTGGTATCTGCGATGTTAAGCGTCTCGCTGGTGCGCAGCCGGGGCGGGCGAACCGCTCTATTTCGTCGCGCAGATCGAGGATATTTCTGAACGCAAACGACACGATGAGGAACGAGAAAGGCTCATTAGCGAATTGCAACGAGCGCTGGCGGAGGTAAAAACTCTGAGCGGGATGCTGCCAATTTGCGCCTGGTGCAAGAAGATCCGCGACGACCGGGGCTATTGGAATCAAATCGAAAGCTACCTTACACGACATTCCAATGCTGTCTTTAGTCACGGCTTATGCCCGGAGTGTGCCAACAAATACCTGGAAGACGCCGGTTTCGAGACGCCCGGTGAAATGCGGAAGGATGCCCAATAGGCGCGGTGTCTGGCGCCTTCGCAAACATGGAACGTTCAAGGGAGTTGGAGCAGACCCTCAAGTTGCATTCTCCGTGACCTTCTACGCCGTCCAGGGTTTCATCCGGTAGTGCGTTTTCTTGTCTCCCCCGAGGGCAGACCGCTGATCGAGACGTAGATCGGCTGGCAAGCGCCTCGATGGAACTGAATTAAGAGCCGATAGCTTACCCGCACCACGCCACCTTGCTTGTAAACTTCGAAGGTTCGATTAACACAACCGCCTTTCGTGCCAGGCAACGTGCGGTTTTGGTGCGTCCTTCCGTTAAGTATTGCCGGAGCGAAGCCACGGGGTCGCGATCACGAGTGCAAGCCATGCTCCTGAACAGCAGATCGACTCGTCGGCCGATGAAATCTGATCTAGCTGGTATTTTCCTCCCCTTCGGTTGTTCGAAGATGCGATGTCCGATCTGCCGATAAGGAATAGGCGGCTTTCCTGGAATTTCGCAGAAGAAACTCCAAACGTCGAAGTCCTTCACTCCGTTCTGGCCGTCCACGAAATGCTTGGCGGCACCCTGACATAACGCCACGCAAACCAGTCGCTTTGAATACAGTGCAGACCAGCGAGGATGGCGCTTGAAGAAATCCTCGCGGTCAGCTTTCGCAATCCGTGCTAAATGCTGAAGGTCGGACAACGTTATTCGTTTATAAGAGCGCACGGGATTGCTACGGGTTTCCGGTCGAAGCCTTCGTCGCGTTGGCAGAGGCGGCGGCACTCTTCATCAGCGCCTCCCAAGCGCTATCGCTTTGAAGCGGATGCGGATAGACGTAGGGCGTATTGTAGTATGCGGCAGGGGGCTTCTCGTTGAAGAATTCGCGCCCTTCCTTGATCGTCGCCAGCACGTTAGGATCGCGGCTGGTCACCGCCATGAGGAACCTTGCGCCATTGCGGGTGTTGTTCCAGGCGTAGCAGGGTGTCGGCTTGAAGACCCCATCGACATTGTCTGCCCAACCAACCTGGCCGAAACAGGGATAGCCCGCCCCGACCTGGCCGGCGGGGACTTGGTTGCCGTCCATCGGGTTCTTGCCGTCGGCCTTGCCCCAAGGAGGCATGTCCATGTATGCCCGATGGTTTTGCAGTTCGATGAAGCGGCCATCGTAGCCGGTGACCGTGTTGTTGAAGACGAGGGCCACGCCGGCATTGATGAAGATGGGGCCCCCCGGCCTGCCCCCTTCGACGGTGGCAAACTTGTTGTCGTAGATCTCCGCAGTCTGGCAGCCGTGCTTTCTCTGCCCGGGGCCGTAGATCTCGATTTCCGCATTGACGATCGTGTTGTGGCGGATGACGACGCGGGCGGCGTCGATGGCCACAAAAAACGGATTGTCGCCCCTGGCCACGGCCCCCTTGAGATTGACCTCGTTGTCCTCGAAATACATCGCCTCCGCGGTGCCCAGCGTCAGCGGCTTGCGATAGTTGGGGGCGCCGGGCCCGAATAAGAGACCGGCTGCAAGCAGCCGCCGTGCGAAATCTCCCCGTCAAAAAGGCAATGGTCGATCAGCCCGTATGTATCGCCGCCAATCATAAGCATCACGTCGCAGTTCTTGAACTTGCAGTGATCGATGCGGAAGTTCTTGCAAGTGCCGCTGACGTTCATCAGCGCGCCCCAGCTTGCTTCGTTGGGGTGTAATGATCCGTCGAGGGTGATGCCCGTGACACGAAACGGCTTGCCCTCCGTTCCCTCCAAATTGAACGAAGTATTGCCGTTCTTGCTCTTATCCACGGTGATTATCGTCTGGTCGATTCCCGCGCCCTGGAAGATGATCGACTTCACCTTGGGCGGATGGCCGGTGTTCCAGCTTTTCGTTGACCAGACAGCCGTGCCGGCAGGCAGTTGGACGGTGTCCCCGTCCATTGCCGCGTCGAATGCGTCCCAGACAGCTTCCGGCGTCAGCGCTGAGGCCACGCGGGTTTCGGCCTGGGCTGAAACCAGGGCACCGATTAAAAAGAGGGCAACCAGAATCCTTTTCATGCGAGGCGAACGGTACGAACTTGCAGGGTGGAAGGCAAGTTCATCAGTTCTTCTTTGGCAAGGGCGAATGATGCCTGGCTTGGGCAAAGGCTTAGTGCCTGTTTCGGGAGGTAATCGATGGCCCCGGTTTCATAAACGTCTCCATCCATTCCCGGTCCTTCTGCCTGTCATCATCGGTGCCACCACGGATTTCAAGCCCGCCGTGCCTTCAAAACTTCGTCGGCGTTGATGAGCGTCCTCTTTTTGGCGTCCTGCAATCCATTCTTCAAAATAAACATCAAGCCAACCCCGGGACCACTGGCTTACGGGAAGCCGAGACCGTAGAAGCGGACGGGGTAATTTGTCCATTGCGGATCGGTGAAATAGACTGAACCGTTCGTAAGCGTGAGCGCCTGCACTGGCGTCCAAACGGGGCTGCCCAGATTCGTGCATGCTTCCATCATGATAGGGATATTAGCCGTCCCGGTGATATTGAACCCAAATTGATTGTTGCTGATGGCAAAGCTGCCGTCGCCTGTTTGGATCAAGGGTTTCCACAGGACGGTCGGGAGACCGGTGTCGGCGGAAAAGACAGCCCAACCTGTTGTGCCTGGCAGATAATAAATCTTTGTAGGGTCATACTGGAATACAGCGTAGGCGACAGCAGGGGCGCTACCGGCGAAAAAGACACCCCTTAATCGACTGCATCCCTCGAACGCAGCCTCTCCGATGTTAGTGACGCTGTTGGGGATCGTGATGTTGGTCAATGTCGTGCAGCCAAGGAACGCCTCCAGCCCAATGGTGGTGACGCTGGCGGGAACCGCGTAATTTCCGCGGAGGCCACCGGGATATTGAAGGAGCGTGGTTTGGCGCTTGTCGAACAACACTCCATTCAAGCTGCTGTAAAACGAGTTCTGCGTAGTCACGTCTATCGCCATCAGCCCGGAGCAATAGGCGAACGCTCTATCTCCGATGCTGGTGACGCTGTTGGGTATGGCGAGGTTGGTCAGGCTTGAGACGCCATAGAACTCACCCAATGCAATGCTGGTGGCGCCATCGGCAATCGTGGCACTGGTCAATTTGGAACATCCCGTGAACACAAACCCGAACGAGGTGACGCTACCAGGAATGATGACGCTAGTCAGTTTTGTGCAGGAATTGAACGCACCTTTTCCGATGCTGGTGACGCTATTGGAAATGATCATATTGGTCAGGCCGGTGCAGCCACAGAATGCATAGTTCCCGATGTTGGTAACAGTATAGGGAATCGTGATGCTGGTCAGACCGGTGCAGCCATAAAACGCATAGTTCCCGATGTTGGTCACAGAATAGGGAATCGTGATGTTGCTCAGACCGGTGCAGCCATAGAATGCGTAGTCCCCGATGTTGGTAACGCTATTTGGTATGGCGACGTTGGCCAAACTCCAGCAGTCCTCAAACGCACCAAAGAGGCTGCCGATGTTCGTGCCAAGCGTGACGTTGGTCAGGCTGATGCATAGTACGAAAGCACTCCCTCCAAGGCTGGTGACGCTGTTTGGTATGACCACGTTGGCTAGGCTGGTGTCGTCAAAAAACGCCTCCTCTCCGATGCTGGTGACGTTCGTGCCAATCGTAACACCGGCCAAGCTGGTACAGTAATCAAACGCATCCAGCGCGATGTTGGCCACGCCGTTGCCGATCGTGACGTTGGTCAGGCCGCTACACTGCTGGAACGCGCCATATCCGATGTTGGTGACGCTGTCAGGAATTGTAACGTTGACCAAGCCGGTGTCGCCAAAGAACGCAGACTCACCGATGTTGGTAACGCCAGTGCCGATGGTGATGCCGGTCAGGCCGGTGCAGCCATAAAATGCATAGTTCCCGATGTTGGTGACGCTGTCGGGAATTACGATGCTGTTCAAGTTGGTGATTTCATAGAATGCATTCGTCTCGATGCTGGTGACGTCCAGATTGTTGATACTGGTTGGAATGGTAACTGAGTCGCATAACCCGGAATAACCGGTGATGGTTATCGTGCCTGCATTTGTTGCGTAACTAAATATGGGTCGCGGCGACGGCAGGGCCGGAAGACCTGCAAAATTGGAACTCCAGCCGTTGTTGCAGGGCACATAGTAGAGTGTCGCGTTATTATCGTGATCGAACACAGTTGCATCTGCAACAGGGGCATTACCGTCGAAATAGACACTGGTCAGGCTGGTGCAGTTTTCGAACGCCGAATCCCCGATATTGGTGACGGTGCCAGGAATGGTGACGATGGCCAAGTCGGTGCATCCATAGAGCGCACGAGCCCCGATGCTGGTAACACTGTCAGGAATCGTTATGCTGGGCAGACCAGTGCATCCATACAGGGCATCTGCCCCGATGCTGGTGACGCTTCCGGGGATCGTGATGCTGGTCAGGTTTGTACAGGCTTCGAAAGCACCCTGCACGATGCTGGTGACACCATCAGCGATGATCGCGTTTGTCAGCTGAGAGCATCCTGAGAACACGGTCTCGAAGTTTGTAATATCGCCAGGAATGGTGACGCTGGTCAGGCTGACGCATCCCGCAAAGGCAAAACCCGCGATGCTGGTTACGTTGGTGCCGATAATGACGTTCGTCAGGCTGGTGAAGTTTTCGAAAGCATTTGCCCCGATGCTGGTCACCGGCAGGTTGTTGATGCTGGCTGGAATAATTACAGAGTCGCAAATCCCAGAGTAAGCCATGATGGTAAGTTTGCCCGCACTTGTCGTGTAGCTGAATTCCGGTTGCCACCACGGCAAGGCCACAACTCCGGCAAATGGGGAACTCCACCCGGCGGTGCAAGGCACGTAGTATACGGTCGGGTTGCTGTCAGCATCGAATAGATCTTCACCAACGCTCGGAGCGTTACCTTCAAAATAGACACTGCCCAGGAAAGGGCATTGGCCGAACGCAAAGCCCCCGATGTTGGTAACGCTGTTACCTATGGTGATAGTGGCCAGGCCGCTGCCAACGAATGCCCATTCCCCAATACTTCCGACGCTGTTGGGTATGATGACGTTGTGGAGGCCACCACACCCGAAGAAAGCAAAGCCCCCGATGCTGGTGACGTTTGTACCAATGGTGACGTTAGTGAATCCGCAGTATCCGAATGCGCCCGTTCCGATGCTGGTGACACTGTTGGGTATGGTGACGTTTGGTAGGGGACAGTACCCAAACGCGTTCTGACCGATGCTGGTGACGCTGTCGGGGATGCTGACGTTGGTCAGGTACTGGCACTGATAGAACGCATCGTACCCGATGTTGGTTACGCCCTCGCCAATCGTAAGACTGGTCAGGGTGGATTGAAAGAACGCCTCAAATCCGATGCTGTTGACCGTCAGGCCGTTGATGTTGGTCGGAATGGTCACAGCCCAAGGAGGCCCGGAATAACCTGTGATGGTGCTGCTGACGCCATCGGCATTTGTGCTGTAATCGTAGATGCTGCCGTCAGCGTTTGTGTAAGTGCATTGGGCTTGCACAGCTGCCGGTACGGCCAAGAGCAGCGAAACCAAAAGAACGGGCAAGGTTGTGTTCATGCTGTCTGAATGATGGGAGGTTGCGTTATGAGGGTCCGACTGCAATTTGAGGTTGCGACGGCAAAAAAGAAATGTTGATTAATCGCCTTCATTTCTTGCTGATTACGAGCAACCTTAATGGATGGCCGGCTTTCGGGTCAACAGAAAACGACAGGGAAGCCGCCCCCCAACGAATCTGCCCGGGGGAACGCAGTTTTTCCCCGGCCGGGGACTGGTTTTAGAGCGTTTCCGCCACGACACCCACGGACAAGATGCGCCGATCCATGACAATCATGAGAGCCGGGATATGCACGATAGTCACAACAGCGACCACAGTCACGATAATGACCATCATTGAACAGTTCAGGCATCGGGGCAGATGGAGCGTTATATAAACGTGACGGCGACCGCTCAACGGTTCCACTTCCAGAAAGATTTCCGCCACGCCGTTGCGCACATACTCGTGGTCGATGATTTGACCGCGCCCTGGGGCCGGGGCCAAGGGGGCGTGGACTTCGCCCACCAACCGTTTGTTGGATTCGTCCATGCAGACCAGCGGAAACTGCGCATCATAGGGCGCGTGGTAAACATCGAGCACGTCTTCCATGCACACGACAAAAGCGGCACAGCCATCGGGTGGGATTTTCCAGTATTTGCTTAAGTGAGGCTTAAGCTCATTTTTTTTAGCGCGCGGTGGACGCTCATAGCGGAAACCTTGGGCGCGATCTTCAGTTCCACGACTTTTTCGGCCAGCAGACGCACCGTCCACCGAGTCCGGCCGGCGGGAACCGACGAACAGGCCAGCGCCGTCAACCGGGCATCGAAGGCTCCGTCGAAGGAAAGCTTGGGCGGTTTGGTTCGGGGTTTGCGCTCCAACGCGGCTTCGATTCCCTCTTCCACGAAGCGCTCTTTGAGATGTTCAACGGTGCGGGAGGCCACCCCCAAGGCTTCGGCCACGTCAGCCACTTTCCAAGGTCTCCCGTGTGGCCCGGCATCACAGAGCAGCAGCGCACGCGCATGGACAAACTTGGGAGCCGCCGTCTTGCCACTGCGCGTCATCGCTTCCAGGAGTCCTCGTTCGTCTTCAGTGAGTGTAACTTTGTATCGTGGTGTCATCCCCCCATCATTCACCACGGAATGACGGGCGTAAATATGCGAAATATAATATGTTACATTATACTAGGCTGTTGCCCCGGGAGTCAGCCTAGCCGGTAAGTCACCAGGCCCTAACGGCATTGGGTTTAAGGCGCAGCAGTCTTGGTTTGTTTGACACTAACCATGACTTCCGCGGACGAAAGCCCGTCGGCCTCGGCGCGGAGGGCCAGTTTTCCCGTCGGACCCAGCGGACGCAGAATTGCCAGGCAGCGCCCATGATAGGCGGTGTGACGGGGCTGGCGAAAACTCTCCGGCACGTTGGGGGCGCCGCTGCCAACGCCCGCCAGTTCGCCTGGACCGTTCAGCGCGAAGCGCACCAGATTCGAAGCATCCGGCAGAAGGTTGCCGGAAGCGTCAGTGATTTCCACCGTGACATAGGCCAGGTCGTTGCGGTCCGCTCGAATAGTGGCGCGGTCAACATGGAGCCGGATTTTCTTCGCGGGGCCGAGGGTGCGCAGAGTCCTGGTGGCGACGGTCTTTCCGTTCTTGAGGCCGATGGCCTTTAATTCGCCGGGCGCGTAGGGAACCTCGAAGCGCGCGGTCAATTTGCCGCCGTTGTTGATTTCCCGGGTCGCGATTTCCCTGCCGTTCAGTTCCAGCCGCACCTTGTCGCACCGCGAATAAACGGCGACCTGCAATGGCTGGTTTTCCTGGCCGGGCCAGGTCCAGCTTTGGAGTTCATCAGGCCAACCCCAGGAGGAGATGATCTCGCGGCGGCCTGGCGGGATCGGACGATGCACGAACACCTCCAATTCGCTGCGACCCCAAACCACGTCACGGTAGCAGGACTGCGGCTTTTTGAAACCACAGATGTCCAAATCGCCGCAAAAGGCGTCGAACCACGGCCAGGAATCCCAGGAATCCATGCGCTGGTTATCGAGATGCGCGTTGCCACAGGCGGCCTCGCCGAGGTAATCCATGCCGGTCCAGACGAAGTCGCCGAGCACATAGGAGTTCCTCTCCACCACGCGCCAAAGATTCGCAATTTCTCTGGGATAGGACTCGGTGCCGACGATGATGCGGTTGGGGAATTTCTGATGGTCACTCTCGTAATGCTCGGTCTCGTAGTTGTAGCCGCCTACGTCGAGGAAGCTAAACGTCTTTTCGGTTTCCGGCCATTGGCGGCCTGGGTGGTCCCAGAAGGAGCAGACGGCTTCGGTAACCGGGCGCGTGGGGTCCATGCGACGGACCTCGTTGCTCAACTTCTTGGCGATAACATAGCCGCTCTCGTCGGCGCGCTCATTGATTTCATTGCCGATGCTCCACAGCATAACGCAAGGATGATTGCGGTCGCGCAGGATCATCGAATCCAAGTCCCGCTGCCACCAGTCATGGAAGTAGGTGCCATAGTCCTCGTGATTCTTGTTTCGTTCCCAGCAATCAAAAGCCTCGTCCAGGACCAGCACGCCCAGCCGGTCGCAGGCGTCCAGAAAAACCGACGAAGGGGGATTGTGGCTGGTGCGGATGGCGTTGAAGCCGTTCGCTTTCATCAGCTCGACCCGGCGTTCTTCGGCGCGGTCAATCGCCGCGGAACCAAGCGGCCCATTATCATGGTGCATGCAGCCGCCGCGCAATTTCACCGGCAGGCCATTGACGGTTAAGCCGTTCTCCGCGGAAAATTTGATCTCACGAATGCCAAAGATCGCCGCGGTCGCATCCACCACCTTGCCGCCGGCAAGAAGCTCCACCTCGGCGTGGCAGAGGACCGGAGTTTCAGGAGACCAGAGCGGGGGCGACTTGATCTCGACCGACAGTGGGATTTCCAAGTGACCGCCCGCGTCCACCTCAGCGCTTGATTCGCAGGTCTGCAAAGTGCGCCCGGTTGGGCTTCGCAGTGTGACGCGCAACACAAGGGCCGCTTTCGTGTTCCGCCCGTTCTCCACGGCCGTCACCACGTTGACGGTCGCCCGTTTCTTCGTGACTTGGGGAGTTGTGACGCAGACGCCCCATTGGCCGATGCGCAGCGGGTCGGTCACCAGGAGAACGACGTGCCGGTAAATGCCCGACCCGGAATACCAACGGCTGGTCCTGCCCTGATTGCGCACGCGCACGGCGAGAACATTCTCCTGCCCGGGCGGGTTCAGAAACTCCGTGAAGTCGTAAGCGAAGGCGGTGTAGCCGTAAGGATGGTTGCCGAGGTGATGGCCGTTGAGCCACGTGTCGGAATTCATATAGACGCCATCAAACTCGATAGTGACCCGCTTTCCGAGAGTTTGATTGTCAAGCGCGAAGTGCTTGCGATACCAGCCGGTGCCGCCGAGTGTGTTGCCCGTCGCCGGGCCGCCGGGACTTTTCCGGGAGAAAGGCCCGGCCACTTCAACTGGTTGCAGGTCTTCAAGGCTCCAGTCATGGGGCAGGTCGAGGGTTCGCCAGGCGGAATCATCGAAGGCGGCGTTTTCCGCGCCGGCGGCATCACTTTTTAGGAAGCGCCAGGTGCGATCGAAGCTGACTTCGCGCTTCAACTCCGCCGGCGCGGCGGCAAACGCGGACATGGCTTGGAAGGCGATCACGCAACCGACGGCTGACACGAAAAGTCTCGCGGTCAGCGCCACCCTCAACCGTTCCAGCGTCGTGCGAACGAATGTCAAATAGACCCACTCAATCTTTTTCATACCGGTATCTAGCCCGCCGCCGCCGTCTTTTACAAGCGCCAAAGACCTAGGGACTGCAGTTGGCTGAGCATGTCGGCCGTTTTGAGGTCGTGCAGGCCCTTCCGCACGAACTGCACGTCGATCACATCCGGCGATTGCGCCGCGAGCGGGCATGCCTCCCGATAAATGATCTCGCAACCAATAAACTTGAACTTCCGCGTCACCAAGGGAGCGATTCTGTCGGACTTGTCACGCATGGGCAGATTCTAACAGCGATGCGAAAGCGGGCAAATCCTAACTTCTTCATCGTCACCACCTTCACTGCGCGCAACCAGGTTCAAAATACGGTTGTTTTCATGGACATTATCTTTCCGCCAGACAATCAACATGTCCGTACCCACCCCGCCAAACCCCACAGCCTGACCGAGATTGAGCCCCACCGTCCCCAGGCAACAAAACAGACCTTTTCGGTGACACCCACGGTTTTGCTTATGCATAAGGATTGCAAATAAAATTCACCACTATTATTAGACCACGCCATTGCCATATTCTGCGTTGCTGCCTTGCAAAACGGTCAATTCCGCCTTTCGTTGCCTACGCGGGCTCACGGAACAGCCTAAACAGCGCTGTGAAACCTGAAATCTGCGTGATTGCCCCCGTTCCTGGATCACCCCGGGCACCAATCCACCGGAAGTTCCTCCCTTGGAAGGTTTTTGATACCGGACCCCCCGGAAATGAATCCGCCCACAGGCGGGTTTGTCGATCACGAGGCCCGCAGTCACGGTCCGAAACGTTTGGCAACCTTCGCTAAAGCGCCAAGTCATGGCGTGAAGTTATGGAGGAAAAACTCAATTCGAACTAGGACATCTCCCGATTCAGGCTGGGGGGGTTGAAAAAGTGGGGAGGTGACGCCAACTTGTTGAAGTTGGTAGGACTGTGATTATTTTATGAAAACAATAATGAAAACATCAATGCTTGGTTTAACGTTCTCGTTTCTGGCCGGCGCGGCGCTGGCTGTCGATTCGACGCAATTGGACAACCGCATCCGCACGCTGACGGATAAGTTCGAAGCCTTTCAACACCGGGAGGATGGCGGCATCCCGTCCCAAACTCTGCGCAAGGCGCAAGGCATCATTCTGCTCGACACCACCAAGGGCGGCTTGGTCTTGGGTTATCAAACTGGTAATGGGGTGGCCATGGTAAGGGATAGGGAGATGAAGAACTGGAGCCCGGTGGCATTCATAAAGGGCAATGAGGCCAGCGTTGGAGCGCAAATTGGTGGGGAAGAGAATTTCTATATCGTTCTTCTCATGACGAGCAACTCCACTTGGAGATTGATTGATCCAAAGATCGAGTTCGGTGCTGGGGCGGGTGGAACAGTCGGCGAAAGCAGCGGGGGAGTGGGAACAACGCCCTCCGAACAAGAGATTCTCGTTTACAAGGGGCAGACGGGGCTTTTCGGCGGCGCGGTAATCAAAGGCGGAGGCATTTCAGCCGATGCCGAGGCTAATCGCCTCTATTACGGGCAAGACATCAGCATGAGGAATATCTTGTTCGACAGCAAGGTTCAGCCTAGCGCGGCGGCTTCAAACCTGGCCAGCAAGATCCATGCGTACGCACACGAGCAGGATAACTCCGCAACTACAAAGAATTGAATTACAAGAGGGCTGCGTTTGGGACGGAATCTATCATACCTATCTTGCCTTGCCTGCTTTTTCGCGGCAAATGAGTGGTTTGATATGATTCAACCATATTTCGCAACTTGGCGACGGATTGTCATTTTGGCATTTGTGGTTTTGTCCGCTACCGGGCAATGGGAGATCCGGGCGGAGACCTTTTCGATTGGCAACGACGACTTTTTGCTGAACGGCAAGCCGTTTCAAATCCGCTGCGGCGAAATGCACTTCGCCCGCATTCCACGCCAGTATTGGCCCCAACGTCTGCGCATGGCGCACGCCATGGGACTCAATACCGTTTGCGCGTATCTGTTTTGGAATCTTCAGGAACCGGCGCCAGGGAAGTTTGATTTTTCCGGCAATGCGGACATCGCGGAATTTTGCAGGCTGGCGCAGGCCGAGGGATTGCACATCATTTTGCGTCCCGGCCCCTATTCGTGCGCGGAATGGGATTTTGGCGGTTTGCCCTGGTGGTTACTGAAAATTCCGGACATCAAAGTGCGCACCCAGGACCCGCGCTACCTCGCCGCGTGCAAAAAATATCTCGCGCGCGTCGGTCAACAACTCGCGCCGCTGGAAGTCACGCACGGCGGCCCGATTATCATGGTGCAGGTCGAAAATGAATATGGCAGCTTCGGGACGGACAAGGCTTACATGGGTTTGATCCGCGATGATATAAAAGGCGCCGGCTTCGATATTCCGCTTTTCACCTGCGACGGCCCGAAGGAATTGACCAACGACACCCGCGACGATCTGTTCTGCGTTGTTAATATTGGACGCAACCCGCAGAAGGGACTCCAAGCTCTCCGAAAAATCCGGCCCGGCGGGCCGCTCATGGTGGGTGAATATTATCCGGGTTGGTTCGACAGTTGGGGCCAACCGCATCATACCGGCGGCACGACAAATATTGTGGCGGAACTGGATTGGATGCTCAGTCACAACGTCTCGTTCAGCATTTACATGGCGCACGGCGGCACTTCGTTTGGATTTGATGCGGGCGCAAATTATTTTCCACCGTTTACGCCACAGATTACAAGCTATGACTACGACGCGCCCATCAGCGAAGCGGGCTGGGCCACGCCGAAATTTTATGCCTTGCGCGAATTATTTTCCAAGCACTTGAACCCGGGTGAATCGCTTCCCGACGTGCCGTCTCCGGTTCCGGCCATCGAGATTGCGCCCATTGCGCTGAGCGAATGCGCCCCGCTGTTTGCTAATTTGCCGTCATCTAAAAAGGTCGTTCACCCAAAGCCGATGGAAGCGTTTGATCAGCCGCACGGAGCGATTCTTTACCGCACGCAATTGCCTGCGGGAGAGGCCGCGCAACTCCGGATCACCGAATTGCATGACTACGCCCTGATTTTTCTCGATGGGAAACAAATCAGCACGCTGGATCGCCGCTTGAATCAAGATTCAATCCGGCTCCCCGCGCGCGCGACGTCCGCGACTCTGGATGCGCTGGTGGATTCTTTCGGCCACATCAATTACGGCAGGATGATGGGCGACCGTAAAGGCATTACGGATAAAGTGGAATTGGAGACAGACGCGGTGACCAATGTGCTGGCCGGATGGAAGGTTTTTAATCTTCCGTTTGACAGCCGGGAACTCGGACGATTGAGATTCAAAACCAGCGCGACGCCTTTGCCGGCGTTTTATCGCGGCTCATTTTCATTGGCGCAGGCCGGCGACACTTTTTTGGATTTGAGTTCCTGGAGCAAAGGCATGGTTTGGGTCAACGGTCACAACTTGGGCCGTTATTGGGACATTGGGCCGCAGCAAACGCTTTATTGTCCCGGCCCGTGGCTGAAATGCGGCCGAAATGAAATTGTGATATTTGAATGCAACGGTGCGGGTCACGGCGCCATTGCCGGTCGGTCCGAGCCGGTCCTCAACCAGGCCAAGAAGGCCAATTAGCCCCGCCGCTACTTGGGCCGGGAGCCACGGTCAGCACTCGGAAAATATAGCCGAATAAACTTGCCTCTGATGCGACCTCGGGTGAAATAGATGCGGATGTCGGCGGGAGTTCCGTCCATAGCGGTGACATTGCAAACCCGCGTCTTGTGGTCAACTTACAAATTTGCTTTGCAATATTTTTTACCGTGTGTCCGCTTTAGCCTGCAATTTCTCCTTTGCCTCTGTGGGAACATCCATTTTCGTCGTGCCGACATTCTGGATCTCAATGGTCTTGGTCATGTCCACGTCGCCCTCGTTGTCTGCGGTCGTCACGGTGCCTTGGAGATACATTTCATACTTCGTGAGCATGCCGTCTTTGATCCAGAACTTGACCGAGCCTTTGGCGTTCTTGGTCTGGGGAATGCCTTTGTCGTCACTGGCCCCGCGCGGACCGAAAGCAAACAAATCTGCCGCGCCTTCGCTGGTGAGATCGCCGCCCAAAGCTCCGCCGTCCAACGCCTTCAGTTCCTTCACACCTTTGAGGGTGATACCGGCCTCCTGGGCGGCCGCTCCGTTGCGCGCCATGTTGGCTGAAAATAGTGTTTCGAACCCATCGACCTTGCCTAGTAGTTGCCAGCCGTTTTGGCCCTTGTACGCCACTTTTTCTCCTTTCAACACAATCTCGAAGGTCTTGCTGTGATAATCTTGGCTCATTTTGGCGAAGCCCTCCTTGTTAGCCTGGCCATTGACCGGACCAAGGCCGATGTCGTTGTCCCCGATTTTAAGCGTGGAGGTCCAGCTGTAATTGGTCGCAGCTTTGAGTTTGGTGATTGCATTCGCGACTTGATTGGTGGGGGGGGTCTCGGCGGCCAGAATGGCGCCTGCGGCAAGCAAAGCCGTCGTCAGTGCGATGGTATATTTCATGTTCTTCATAGGTCTAAAACGCTCTCAGTGTTCATGCATCGCATGAATAATTGAAGTTTTCGCGTCCGGCAAGACTTTTCTTGCCCTCGTCGCACATTGAATGCGCCCCATCCGCAAATCCATGTTTCGGCGTGATAATATTTTAATGACGAATCGGCCTTAGTTGTAAATTCAATTCTTTCGCTGCATAAGATGCTTCCACATGACAACCAGGGTTTCATGGCCCTCCATCTTGGCCTGTGACTTGACGAGTTCCCGTTTGTTGCCCACCAGGAAACTGGGAACGAATCCGGGAGGAACCGCCAGGCGGCACGACGCGGGTGTGCCGCTGCCGTTGGCAATGATCGTCACGTAGGCGTTGCCATTGCGCAAGGTGCGCAAAACCAGTCCCGGACAGCGATCAGCAAAACGGAAGGGGACCGTGTGAATGGCATCCTTAAGCGTTCTTTTCAATAGATCTGTGATGGGCGCGTGATCGCCAAACCAGGCTCCGTTGCCAACTAGCGATGGAATCCAGATCGTTTGTCCCGTGCCGGTCATCTTACTCGTCGCGATGACTCGTCCGGCGCCGGCCCCTAATTCCAGACCGGAGATGTTGTCGATATCTGCCACCAGATCCGCAACCGGCAGCCGAAGAGCCGGCCTATCCAAAACAAGCTCTGTGGAACCAAGGTAGCGGACCTCTTTGAGGTTTCCACCAAGGACTTCCGCCAGGGGAAACGAACGCATCGGCCAGACGTGGCTCAACGGATCAAAGAAGCCGGTCAGACCCGTGACAAAGGCGCGATTGCCGTCGGCCACGAAGGCTGCGAGGTCTTCCGCCTGCTTTGCCGAAATGGAAGAAACGTGAGGCAGGATCACTACCTGGTTGGAGGCAGCCAAGCGCCATGGATAGTCATCAAAATGTTTAATGCGCGCAGGAATGCCCAAGTCGTTCAGCGCCTCATATAAGCCCAATGCCTCCCGCAGGTGTGCATTGGCATCGCCATAACGAAGTTGCAGGGTCATGGTTTCAAGGCTGAGGATTATCGCAATCGGCGGCTCCACGGGCCTGGCTCCGGCAAAAAACTCGCGGTTTTTTTCCAATACTTTCACCACGTCGGCGGCGGCCTGCAAGCGTTCACTAGATCTGCCCTGGAGGTCCAGCAGCGACCACTCGCCAGCTTCGGTTCCGGATTCACGAGCATTGAGAAGCCAGAAGATAACCCGATCGGCGCCAGATCCCAAGCTAACCCACAACCATTGGCCAATGTCCTTTGCATCGGGGTAGAGAGGGCGTGTGCCGCTATAGATATTGTTGCCTCCCTGCAGCTCGGTTACCCAGAAGGCTTGCGGTTCGGAGGCGCCGCGAATCAAATCGCAGATATAAGACACCCCGAGGGGGAATTGATCGCGGGATCGCAGCAGTCCAAAATGCCAGGCAGGATGCAGCGAGGCTCCAAGGGAGGTCAGAAAGGGCCGCCAAGCGGGCAAATTGTCGCTCATGGCGGCAAGGTTTCCCATAAGCGCATGGGGGTTGACGTGAATCTGGTGGGCCTGGTCGTGAATGCTGACGGCTTTGGATATATTCTCCAACTGGCGAGTTTGATAGGCGCGACCATAGGTAATCCAGTCGGCCCAATTTGCACATTCCCACCCTTTTCTGGAAGTCTCCGGCATGACTTCGGCAAAGGATTCAAAGGCCCTGCCCCGGGGAGACCATGCGCGATTCAAGGATTCAATTGTCTGATATTTGTTTTCCAGCCAGGCGCGGAAACCGGCTATGGCCAGTTCATCGGTCCCGGGTCCGTGTCCCGGCTCATTGACCAACAACCAGGAATCCAGCGCCGAATTGGTCTTATAGCGTTCCACCACGCGGGCGATGTACTCGTTGTTTTGTTCCTGCTGATCGGAATTGCGGACGGGATAATGCAAATCCAGCGTGGCCAGGATACCAACGCCATGCTGTTGCGCCGAGGCAAAGACGTCATCATACAGAGTGAAATTCCACTGTCCATGGGTTGGTTGGACGGCGGCGGACATAATGAAGACACGGGCCAAAGGCATATGATTGTCCCCAAGCACCTTCATCCAGCCATCGATTTGTTGATGCGTGTTCCCAGGCTCCACATAAACCTCAGCGCCCAAGGCCGGCAGGCCGGAAGCCGCCCGCGAGTCAACTCCCGAGGCCCCAATGAGAATTCCCATCGCCAGCGAAAAAGGGAGGCCTATGGACGATGGCACCAACCTTGGGCATTTGATTCTTTTCACCTTGTTAAAATGAAGCGACGGATGGGAGAGGTCAAGCAGCCAGATCGTCAAACCAACGCTCCAACTGGACGAACTCCCCGGGATCGGCTTCCATCCAGGGCTATCTGGCTGGGTCAACCCGGTAATGAGCGCCGGGTTGACCACGGCTCCGGTCAAAGAATACTGCCCAATTAATCCGTCATTCTGACCCGTCTGCCACGTCGCCACATACAACTGCCCGCGCACGGGAGCTACGAACGCCACGGCCAGGGTGACAATAGCAAGGCAAGCGATAAGACCGCGAATATTACAGGAAGAGGCATATTGGAAAGGCAAGTGCTTTTTTGCATACAGCTACAAGCAAGGTTAGCGGGTCGGCCGCATTGTTCGATATCAAGTGTGAGGCCTTTTTGACCTTTTGCAAGCTTTTTATGACACACTTTGCACGACGATCCATCATTAATTGCCAAGGCCTGACCAGCATCGCCATTCCCACCAGCCTGACCAGAATTCGGGACCGGCGCCCTGGTGGATTGGCCATGGGGAAGGACAACTAATTCGCCCGGGCAGGCCGATTTCCTGAAATCCTCCGAACACTCAGTATTTCAACATTGCCTTCCCCCGATCTACCGAGCATATCAACGACATGCCTATCCCCAATGCTTTCAGCGCCTCGTCACACTCGTGGGGGTTGTATGAGACGATTCAGTGGCTATTTTCCACCTCAGCCCGATAAATCCACGCTGTATTATGCGACGGAATTCTGTTGCAATCATACCCTGCAAAATAAAATGCCTGCCCATGATCTTCCGCAAATGGTGAGACGACCATGGTGCGGACGGAGACAAGTGTGGGTTTGCGGGGATCGGTGACCTCCATTGCCTCAAAGTTTATAATTCCACTATTAACTCTGCGGATAAAATAAAATGCACGGGCATCAAAATGACGTGGCGGATTGTCATTTTCAACCAACCGAAAAGCCGGAGGAAGCCTTTTTGCGACGGCGGCCGAATAGGCTGATTCAAAGCCGAAAAGCCATACCTTCTCCCCCGTATCCGGCAGGGTATAAGGCGCAAATTCGTTATATGCACCCATTCCAGCGACCACTTTGACCCCCCACTGTCCCGTAACAAACGCCGGCATATCCACCTCTACCGTTTCCTTGCAGCCATTCACGTCAAGACGACGCACTTTTCTCAAGGCCATAAAGAGAAGTGATTCACCTTTGCCCGAAAGGTTGGGAACCGCCGTCAAACCACGGATACCCACGGCGTTTTTTTCTTCGGGGCAGTAATAGATTTGTTGCCAGGACGGCGATGGGCCGTCTGTCCGCCTGAAAATCCTTTTTGTCGTGGCGCAATAGCACGCGCCATTACAGTCGCAAAATCCCATCACCCGTTCACCCGCTGGCACGGGACATTCTGGTGTGGCATCCCAGCGTATCTGTCCCGGCGCATGCGGATCATACACGCCTCGTATGTTGCCCAGTGGGCTGTTTCCGGCAAAAACCAGATCAACTCCCGTCGCGGCATCCCTGTGAAAACCGATGGCACGAGTTGAGCTATATCTAAAGCTTTTCCCCAGAATCGTTGCCGTCCACGATGAGGATTTATCCCCGCGACGGCAGTATATTTTAGCCTCGCCGTCAGCAGACACACCGGCATCTTCAGCCTTGGATACCACGTTGTCAGGCGCTGCCAGGAGGATTGATACCGGACGTATGGCATTCCCTTTGTCATCGGTGGTGAAAGTGATCGCTTTAAGGCAGGTGAGGCGGAGATTATTTTTTTCAAACTGATGATCGACCTTCCATATTCCCTTTGGGGAATCAAGAACGAGGATCTGGCAGCCTTTGGGGATGTTGGGATCACGTTCCATCCATAGGCTGGTGGAGGCATAAAGCCTCCTTTGGAACGGAACAATAGCTACGATCTCCGTGCCGCGAATAAGGTTGCCCTCGGGAGTGGATTCCCCTGCCTGCAAGGAAGGCTGGTAAATCAATCGGTTAAACAACGTCGCCGGTAAAGGTTCGGCTATCAAACCGGAGCTACACAGGATGAAAACAAACACAAAGTTAAAAGCAGGGGAATGTGTTTTCATACAATTGGGAATTTCGCATTGGGCTTCTTGTCCATGACCAGCTTGGCATGTTTATAGGATTTGGACTCCGTTTGTTAGCTCCTGAAGCGGCTTGTTCCATGCAGCCTTACATCTCGAGATCAAGCTGCTTTCCAAATCAGAATCCACCCAAGGGCCGGCCAAATCCGCAAGGGATGGATTGTCGTGGTTTGCAGGCATATGACAGTCCAAAGGTGAATCGTAACCAACCGGAAATCAAGGCAATAAAGCGACCACTTCGGCCATTGTCCAGACCTGATCGGCAATTCCCGTCTCCATTGCCGGGGGGCCCGGTATCAAGAGCCTTCCAATGCAGGAACTTCCGGGTGGATTAATGCCCGGTGATCCAGCAACGGGCGCAATCTCCCAGATTTCAGGCATGATGGGGAGCGGATTAGGCTGTTCCCGGGGAGATTGGTTTAGGCAGTAATGTAGGATCAATGCCGTGGACAATGACGACACGACCAAGCATTTGCCAGGAATCTCGGAATCACGCCTTCCACCCTTCCGACTTTTGTCACCAGCATCGGAGAGGAGGCGTTCTTTTACTGCACCAGCCTGACCAACGTCATGATTCCCAACAGCGTGACCGAGATCGCGCCGGCGACGTTTTCTGGCTGCTCTAGCCTGACCAACATCACCATCGGAGACAGCGCCACCAGCATCGGAGCCTGCGCGTTTTGGTCCTGCGGGAACCTGAGTGCGGTTCATTTCTTGGGGAATGCTCCCGTCTTGAAGTATCCTCCCCCGCCTGCTACCAGCGAAGGGCCGTTTTACGACATTCCCGCAACCGCCTATTATCTGCCCGGAACGACCGGATGGGGAACGAGCTTTGGCGGGCTTCCAACCGAGCTGTGGAACCCACTCATCGCAGCCAGCGGGGTCAATTTTGGCATTCAGAGCAATCAATTTGGCTTCACGATCTCCTGGGCCCCTGACCTGCCTGTCGTGGTGGAAGCATGCACGGATTTGGGCAATCCGGTGTGGCAGCCCTTGCAGAGCATCGTCCTTACCAACGGCGTTTTCAATTTCAGCGATCTGCAATGGACCGATTATCCAGCGCGTTTTTACCGGGTGACGGCGCAGTGAACCGGTTTTCGCTCTAAGCGCTTTCCTCGTCAACCTGAGTTCGAGCGCATCATTCGTTCAGCTCCTGATCTGAAGAACCTCACTTCATCCGGCCCATCCATTCTTTCAATCTTTCGTCGTCGCCCAACTCTCCTTCCAATCTGGAACCAAGGGTTTTCCCAGTAGGGGCAAGGAACGGCCTAGTTGTTGATTGTACCCGCGAAGGTAATCTCCTTACATGCGTAACTATCAGCAGCCAAGGAGGCAGCCGGCAACGCTCGGATCGAACAGCGATACCATTGTTAACCGGTTCATCAAACTCATCACAGCGGTCGTAGCCGTCGTTGCTTTCGCCGCACCGGCGCGGGCGTTCGTCGGACCCCCAGGCTCCCAGGTCCAGGTGAGCTGGCCCTCCCTTGGTTCGGGCGCGAGCTATACCGTCCAGAGCAGCAGCGATCTCTCCACCTGGGCGACTTTGACCAACACGGCGGCCACGAATGTGACCTTGGGTGTCACCGCCAGCAATGTGGGGGTGTTTCGGTTGTTAGCCAGCAATGTTCCGCTTCAATCAACGGCCCTGGCCTGGGATCCCAGCGCGCCCGCGACCGGCGTGGCGGGTTACTATCTCTACTACGGCGGAGCGTCAGGGGTTTACACGAACAAGTTGGATGTCGGGTTGACCACCAGCACAGCCATGAACAACCTGCGGGCGGGAGCAAAATATTACTTTGTCATGACGGCCTACTCGTCCTCGGGGGCGGAATCGGCCTACTCGAACGAGGCCGTGTGGCAATGCCCGCTGCAATTGACCATTCAAAAGTTGCCATGATGCGAACAGGCTTGAGATGTCCTTTGCCATGAAAGATACCGAGCGCCAGCAGGCCGGGGATAAACGCCAACAACAGAGCCGCAGATCACAGATGCTTTCCCGCCGGCTGGTGGAGGCGCAGGAGACCGAACGCCGCAACATTGCGCGCAAGCTCCGCGACGAAGTCGGGCAGACACTCACGGTCGCGCAGTTGAACCTGCAAGGGATGTTGCTCTCGCCCAACGTTAACGGCCTGACGCCGGGCCTGGTGCAGAGCCTAAGAATGGTGGAATTGGTGCTGGAACAAGTGCTGGACATTTCGTCGGAGCTGCACCCGTCCATCCTGGACCATCTGGGATTGGAACCGGTTTTGCGCTGGTACGCCACTCGGCAAGCGGCGCTGGTCGAGTTGAAAGTTGAGCTTCACTTCGATTGGCTGGAGCAACGTCTGGACCCGGTGATTGAAACGGCGTGTTTCCGCGTGGCACAGGAGGCGCTGACGCATGTCACGCGCCACGCCCAGGCCAGCACCGTGGCCGTGAATCTGCACACTAAGGATGACCGCCTCCACCTGAGCGTCCGCGATGACGGTGTTGGCTTTGATGTGGCTTCGGCGCGGGAGCAAGCCGTGCAAGGCGCCTGCCTGGGTTTATTGACCATGGAAGAGCGGGCCACGCTGGCGGGTGGCGGGCTGGAATTCAAGTCCACCCCCGGTCATGGCGCCGCGGTGCAAGCTTGGTTCCCCTTGAAATCGCAGCTAGGCCGTTGGTAAGATTCCCGCGCGCCACGCCTCACATCGGGAGGTGGTTAAAACGCTGGAAGACGCGGCCTCCACCGCCGAGGATATGGTGGCGGAAATCAGGGGGAAGAAATGAAAAAGATTCATTGTGCATGAAATTGACCGAAGCTGAAGTTATTCGGTTCATCCGCGAACACCTGGAAGGACAATTTCCAAAGGTCTGCGCCGTTTGCGCTCGATCGTATGGCAGTTTTCGGGAATACCTGTTGCTTACCAAGCCTCTAGGCTCAACCGTGTCATACGACGCTGAGTTCAACGATTGGGAGCCGGTCGAACCACTGGGCACTTCGACATACGTCAACTGCCCTTGTGGGAACACGCTTTGTCTCAGTTCGCGTGGCATGCCGCTTCGCCGACTCTGGCAGTTAATGAACTGGGCGCGGGCCGAAACCCAACGCCGCGGCCAGACCTTGGAAGAATTGTTGAATTATCTGCGCGAAGAAATCCGCAAACAGGTTGTTAGCGAACCAAGTCCAGAGGGCGCTTGAGAGCGGGGGGGACTTTTTCGAAATCAGGACACCACCAGCATTTCGCGGATTTCGCCGGCGCAGCCCTCCCAGGCGCTCTTCGTGTGCGGATCACCCCCAGACGTTTTGGCGCGTTTGCATTCTGAACCTGGTTGCGCGCAGTGAAGTTGGTGACGATGAAAAAGTTAATTTGCCTTCTCCTTGGGCAAGGATGCGTCCAAAAAGCCTGTTGTCAAGATAACAAACGTAATGCGTTCGTAAGGGCCTTTGATCCCGGATTCGTACAGCAGTCCCACCATGCCGCCGGGCAGTTTGACCATGTCCGAATACGCCGACGGGCCGTTATAGATGAGCTTGCCGGCGCTCCATGTCCGCGCCTCGTCGAAGCTGCTGCGGACCGTCATATTTGTGCGCTCCAGAAGGTCACCCGGGGCGGAGAATAAAATCCGGTTCGCGCTCTCCCCCTGGTCCGTGGCCGAGTAACGCAGCACGCAACCCTGCACGATGGGTGAAACCAGGTTCAGATCGAGCGCAAACGGGGCCTCGAAGCTCAGCCCGGCGTCGCGGCTGCGGGCAACGACACGGTGGCCCGGCGCTTTTATCCCCTCGTTGCGGGCCACGGCGTAAACACTGCCGTCGGTCAGTTCGATGGCGGCGCACTCGTTGGGATTGATCACTCCGTTGGCTGGACAGTTGACAGCTCCGATGAGCCAGCTGGCGCCCCCGTCATCGCTATAAAGCAAGTGCGCTCCCCACGCGGCGGCGCCGGAGGGATCCAAAATGCTGAAGTTGCACGGGGCGATGAGCCGTCCTGCGTGTGAGCCGCGCGCGAGCTGAATACCATGCACCGGCCCCGTCGCGTAATAACGCCAGGTCGAACGCTTGACGTCCGCGGTGATTTCCTTTGCCGCGCTCCAGGTAACGCCGTTATCAGCGCTCGCCTGCAGGTAAGCCCGGCGGTCGTTGCACGCGCCGGAATCAAGTTCCGCCTCCGTGTCCTTCCCCTCGTTGCGAGTCGTCAAGAGCACGATCCTGCCTGTGCGGGAATCGACAATCGGCGTGGGATTGCCGACCGTATTGCTCGCGTCACTGCTGACGACCTGCAGCGGCCCCCATGTCGCGCCGTTGTCGAAGCTGCGCTTGAGCACCGTGTCAATCGCCCCGCTGTCCCCGCCGTAACCGTTCCGGCGTCCCTCCGCAAAGGCCAGCAAGGAGCCGTTGGTGGCCCGCACGATTGCCGGGATGCGAAAGAAAGGATAACCATCCTTCCCGCGTTGGAAAACCTGCACTTGCACGGGTGCATCGGTCGCGGTTGCCGCCGTAGCCAGGCACGTCCAGGCCATCCATGCGAACGCCAGTATCGAAGTGGTGTAATGAGGAGTTTTCATTGTCATATTTAATTTAATAAAGCGCCAACGCTGTTTTCAGCCCGAAATTCAAACTGGTGGAACCGAGCGGAATCGCCATAGCGTTAATGGCGCCTACTATGGGATAAAAGAGCTTTCAGGCAAGAAGAAAACGCATTCCCTGGACACGACCAAGTCCGATGGCAGGACGTGAATCTTGAAAAAATGGCAATCCGTTTCGGTGCTCTTCTCAGACCGCATATCATCAAGACCGGGCCATGAGCGAACCAATGCCTCAATGCTCTCACGAAATACCTTGCCCTTAATCTTTACTCTCCCAAAATATGTTCCCGTGCTTACGTATTGCACCAGGTTTGGAACTTTGGGGAACGAGCGCCACTTGCCGTCAGGCGAGAGGCTGGCCAATAGGGGCTTTAAAGCATCGTAAGCCGTTGGATTTAAACAAGTTGGGCCCGTAGCTCAGGGGTTAGAGCAGGCGACTCATAATCGCTTGGTCGCAGGTTCAAATCCTGCCGGGCCCACCAGCGGGCGCATGGCCTGCTGAATTCAATCTTAAAGCATCTCAATACCGTGTCAAAACTCCACCGGCATAGGGGCGCGGACCCGGAGGACGAGCGCTTGTTCGGCGCTGGCCGCCTCGCTGACTTGCGCCAGGCTGCCAATGATTTGTGCTGGTTGTTGGACCACGGTTACGGCATCGGCTGCGCGACAGAACTGGTGGGAGATCGCCATCGCCTGGCCCGCCGGCAGCGCATCGCCATCGCCCGCTGCGCCTGTTCCGAAGCCGCCAGGGCGCGACGCCAGGCCCATCGCCTCGAGCCGGCCCAGTTGCGCGACCGGGAGCTTTGGCTGGATGGTTTTAACGTTTTGACGGCGGTCGAGGCTGCCCTGGGCGGCGCCGTGATCCTCATCGGCAGGGACGGTTGTTGCCGCGACGTGGCCGGAGTTTATGCCCGTTACCGCAAGGTGGAGGAGACCATCCCGGCGCTCCACGCCATCGGCCAAACGGCTGCCCAATGCGCCGTCAGCAAGTGCCATTGGCTGTTGGACAGACCAGTCAACAACAGCAACCGCCTCAAAGGCATTATCCAGGAGGTGGCGGCCGGCGCGGGCTGGCCTTGGGAGGTTGAACTGGTGCTCAATCCCGACCGCGTTCTTTCCCTCGCCAGCCAGGTCGTATCCAGTTCGGACCACGCGATTCTGGACCGCTGCCAAAGCTGGTTCAACCTGGCCCGTCAAGTGATCGCCGCCCAAGTTCCAGCCGCGCAGGTGGTGAACCTTGGTCCCGCCTAAATCCATTGTTGATTCCCGGGTGGTTCTGGTTTAATGTTGGAAGTCACAGGCCCAATTGCAAACATGGAAACTGTATTGCCAAGCGAATTCAAACGCATGATGGTTCTCATGTTGGAGGGCGCCCCCTATATCATCGAGGATCTCCACCAAAGCGGCACCGCCCAAACCAAGCACAAACTCCATACCCGCTTGCGCCATCTCAAGAGCGGCCACGTCACGGACCGCGTTTTTGCCGACAATGAGCGCGTGATCGTGGGGCAACTGGAAACCCGCCGCGTGACCTACAGTTACAGCCAGGCCGGCACTCATGTCTTTCTTGACGCGACGACCTACGACGAGCTTAACCTGAACGACGAGCGGCTCGGTGACCGGCGCTGGTTTCTTAAAGAAAACGAGGAATACAAGGCCTTGGTGCTGGATGGCTCCTTCGTCAATATCGTGCTTCCGACACAAATCCCCCTCAAAGTGCTGGAAACCACCCCGCCGGCTCGCGGAGGCTCGGACAATGCCTGGAAAGAGGCCAAGCTCGAAACGGGCCTCGAGATCATGGTGCCCTTGTTCATCGTCAAAGGGGAGACCATTTGGGTGGACACGGCCGCCAAAAAATACGCCGGCAAGCAAAACTTGTGAGGCCTCGATTCCTTGAGATTCGCCGCCTGCCCTGCTAGACTGCGGCCATGACTGCGTTTCCCGTGAATCCAGAAAAGACACAGCAACTCGCCCAACGCATGGCGGCTTTGGGCGTGCGGGAGTCGGATTTCGAGGAAACGTTTGTCCGATCCGGCGGACACGGGGGGCAAAATGTCAATAAAACGGCCACCTGCGTCATGCTCCTCCATCGCCCAACCCGCCTGCAAGTCAAGGTCCAGACCACGCGCCAACAGGGACTCAACAGGTTCATTGCCCGGCGCCTGCTGCTGGACAAAATTGAAGCGAAGCAGACCGGGCAAGTGGCCGCGGAGCAAGACCGCGTCGAGAAAATCCGGCGGCAGAAACGCAAGCGCAGCCGCCGCGCCAAAGCCCGGATGCTCGCCGACAAATCCCATCACGCTGAGAAGAAAGCCTCCAGACGCGCCGACGCCGGTTCCTGGTTTTGACCCGCGCCCGCCCTGCTCACGCCGCCGACTTGAAATATTTTTCCATGCGGCATTCGAAGCCTCCCATGTCAACCTTTTGCTGAAACTGCAATTTGAGCGACGGATGCGGGGTTGGCATCGACAATGGGTTGACCAACACCAGCCTGCCGCCGGGCTTGAGCACCGTCGCGGCGACGCGAAAGAGATCCTCGATCAATTGCCGAAGATTAGCCACCGGCACGCGCATGCCCATGGGGGGATTGGTGATGATCAGGGTGACCGTTCCAGGCCCCAAAACCTTGCTGGCGGCGATGTCTTGAAAGTCACCGCGGATAAATTTCGCCGGCACGGACTTCGCCTTCGCGGCCGCGAAATTGTTTTGCGCAATGGCCACAGCCTCGGCGCTGCGATCTGTCCCATATACGCTGCGCAACCCGCCCAGCCATGCGCTTTCAATCAATTCCAACCCTGAACCGCAAAACGGGTCCCACACCACTTCATCCTCGATTCTTCCGGCCAGCCGGGCCAGGCACGCGGCCAGCGGCGGATGCGAGGCCGCCGGGACATCCTTTTGCCGATAAGAAAAACGCGGGTCCGGCGTCATGTTGGGACGCAATTCGACCAGGTGGCCACGGCTGTCTGGATAAATATCGATGGTCCACGTCACCCTCCGCGCGTCATTAAGAATTTCCGGACAACGCGCGTAAATGCGATTGGCCAGACGGCCCACGGCGGCGCGCTGGTGGCCTTTGGAAACAAAGTTCAGGCGATAGCGAATCGATCCCTCGGTGAAAGTCTGCAAGAGACGCCGCGATAACGGGGAGGTCATCACCGCCGCCAGAGCCTCGATGGACTCGGCCTCGCTGGCGCCCTGAGCATGGCCCAAAACGAAACCGACGGCGCCAAAACATCTCATGGCATAAATGTCGGCCAGCGAAAATGGCGCCAGCGGGACCACGGCCACCCGGCCACTTTGGACATTGGCGACGCGAAATTTTCCATGCTGGCTTTGGCAGTGTGCCACCTCATCGCTGACGATTCGCTCCAAGCCATTGCGTCCGCGCAAATGGATGCGCAATTCCTGGAAATCGGCTAGAACGCCGGTCATGCGAACCGCACTGGGACTTTCCCGGCGGGCGATGCTGGCTTTGACTTTCTGCTCCGCCTCGCCAGGCAAACCCTGTTCCAGCGCAGCCGTTCCGCCGATCTTGCCCAAAGTTTGCGCCAGGAACTGTTTCTCGCGCTCGCCGGTTGTGGTTCGCAGCACCGAAAGCAGTGTCCCCTCTTCTTTGGCTCCCGCGCCGATTTTGGGCATGGCGGCCATGGCGTAACGCCGGACCTTCTCGCACGGGTCCTGCAACAAGGCCAGCAGCCATTCGCGCACCAGCTCCTTTTCTTCCGCCGGCCCTGATTCGGCAAAAACAACACCCACCGCGCGCACCACCGCCACCCTCTTTATCCGTTCCTCCGCCGAGGCCGCGTTGAACCGCGCCACTTCGCCGCTCCACAACTCTGGCCAGGGCAAGCGGCGCAATTCCTGATAAAGCGCTTTGGCGTTGTTTCTTTCTTCCGTTTTCATCGCGCCGCCATTATAGCACAGGCGCTGTTTTTTCAGCCTCCATTTGCATTATTTCTTCCTTCTTCCTTCTTTTTTCATACTTTGCAGAGGGATTCCCTTTCGCGTGGCGTATTAAGGATAGAAAGTTAAGAGCGGGAGAATAACCCCCCGCCAAAGCAAAATATGAAGTCGGAAGACGAATCTTTGCGAAAAGTGCTCGGGCAATGGAAAATCGAACAGCCGTTGCCGCCCCGCTTTAAAGAACAGGTTTGGCGCCGCATCGAGCAAGCCGCCAACGCCCCCACTGCCTGGGAACTTTGGCAACGATGGCTCGAAAGCGTCTTTGCCAAAAGGACGGTGGCTCTGGCTTACGTCACCGTTCTCCTGCTGGCCGGCCTGACGGCCGGGTATGTCCAGGGCCAGGCGCATCAGCAGCGGTGGCAGGCCCAATTGGCCGCCCGCTACGTTCAGTCCCTCGATCCGTATCAAAATACCCATGACTAAAATGAAACGCGGCCTGTCCATTCTTTGCCTCGGAATCGCGGCGGCTCTTCTGGCCTGGTCCACCCTCTATCTTTGCGCCACCGCTCCCAGCCGCGCCGCCCTGCGCGCCAGCGCGCCCGAATTGTTATGGTTGAAGCAGGAATTCAACCTTGACGACGCCGACTTCAAACGCGTCAGCGACTTGCACGCCGGCTATCTGCCACAGTGCCGGGAAATGTGCGGTCGCATCGCCGTGAAAAACGCCGAGTTAAGGGCGGATCTGGCGCAGACCAACAAGGTCACGCCGGACATGGAAAAGAAGTTGGCTGAAATCGCGCTGCTACGCGCACAATGCCAGAAGAATATGCTCGACCACTTTTATGCCGTCAGCCGCGCCATGCCCGCCGCGGAAGGCCGGCGCTACCTGGATTGGATCCAGGCCCAGACCCTGGGTGGCAGCGATACTTCGACCAACGCCCTCTGCCATCACATGCAATGAATGATGACGCGCAGGATGATCAGGATCGGCAGGACATGGATCGTTTGGCCGCCGGCCACGACGACGCCCTCAACGGCCTGATGGAACGCCACGGCCAGCGCCTCTTTCATTACCTGCTGCGGCAGTTGTCCAACGAGGCCGACGCCGAGGATTGCGCCCAGGAAGCCTTCGTGCGGGTTTATCTTCATCGCGCCAAATTCCGCTCCGGCGCGAAGTTTTCCACCTGGCTTTACACCATCGCCACCAACCTCGCCCGCGACTGCCACCGGCGCCATGCCCGGCATCCCGAAATCTCCCTGCCGGAGGGCGACGACGAGCGCGGCGGTGGATTGGAAGCGATGCCCGACCACGCCCCGCTGCCCAGCGCGCAATTGCAGGCCGGTGAACGCGCCGCCCAAGTGCGGGCCGCGGTGCAGGCCCTGCCGGAGGAACTGCGCGCCCCGCTGGTCCTATTCGAATTCGAGAATTTTCCGCAAGCGGACATCGCCGCCATTCTGCGCTGCACCCCCAAGGCCATTGAGCTGAGGATTTCCCGCGCCAGAAAACTGCTGCGAAAAACCCTCGCTGCTCTTAACTTGTGCGACGCGTTATGAGGCGTTCCTCAATGCGAAGGCGATGAGCCTGGCCGCGCGTGGCTGGCGCTGTCATGGGCTTTGGCGCCGCGCGCGGTCAGCGCTTCCACGGTTCGTTGCAGAATTTCAGCCGCCGTTCCTTCCGCGGAAATGGTGCGCAACAATCCGCGCTTGGCGTAATATTCAATCAGCGGCTCAGTGCTCTTGTGATAGCTGGCCATGCGCACGCGGATGGCCTCGGGACGATCATCCTCGCGTTGAATGAGCTTGCCCCCGCAGCGGGAGCAGGTTTGCGGCGAGGACTGTTTGTCGCTCACGTTAAACACCCCTTTGCACTCGGCGCAAACACGCCGTCCGGCCAGGCGCGCGACGATCTTATCCAGGGGCAATTCGTAATTGATGACCGCGCTCAGGGACAACGCTTCTTTTTTAAGCAGCCCTTCCAAAGCTTCCGCCTGGAATACCGTGCGGGGAAAGCCGTCCAGCAGGAATCCGCCGGTGCAGCGCAGGCACCGAACGCGTTCACAAACCAGCGCCACCACCGTTTCGTCGGGCACCAACTCCCCGCGCACCATGTAACCCAGCGCGCTATCCAGCGCGGCCGTCCGTTGCTCCGGCAGCAAGCTCTTGGCCCCGCGAAACACGTCCCCGGTGGACAGATGGCAGGCTCCGCACCACTTTTGCAAGAGATCAGCCTGGGTGCCTTTGCCCACGCCCGGGGCGCCCAGCAGGACCAGACGGCGGGCTTCCTTTGGCACCGCCGGCAACGTATCGCAGACGGCCTTGTCGCCGTGGAGCCACGCGGCGCGGTCGCCGGGACGGCCATGGATTATAGGAACGGAGAAACTAGAGGGATCATTTTTCGTTTTCATAGAATTAGTTGGCGTCGTTGAACCGTTTGAGGACCGCGCGGCCAGCGCGTGTTCCTCGGCATTCCATTCCGGTGAGACGCGGCCATCGAGGCACGCGCGGTTCAGCGGATAGACATCCGGATCAAAAATCACGTGATAAAAATGCCAAACTACAATGGCCAGGCAAGCCAGAATAGCTTCATAATAGTGAATGGTCGTGGCGACATCAATGGACCAGCGCGGCAGCCAATGGGTGGTGCCCAGCTTGAACCAGATCATCAAACCCGTCGCGCCCATGATGATCGTCCCCCAAAGCACCGCCCAGTATTCCATCTTTTCGGCATAGCCAAACCGGCCGAATTCCGGTTTTTCCTTGCTCAATCCCGTCAAATATTTGGCATTGGCCGCCACGTCCCGGGCATCCTTTGGGCTGGGCGCCATATCCTTGATCAGACTGCGGCCTTGCCGGGTGGCCACCAGATAACAGCTATGGTACGCGCCCGCCAACAGCAGCACCACCCCGGCGATGCGATGTCCCCAGCGGCGAATGCCCTCGTCGGATCCCATAAGGTGCGCCACCCAGGAATCGGGGAATTTCAATGCAAAACCGGTCACCGCCAGAAGAATAAAGCTGAAGGCCAAAACGAAGTGTTGCGTCCGCTGCGAAAGATCCATGCGCACCACGGTGCGGCCTTCCCGGCGCGCCCGCGCGGCGGCCTTGCGCCACAGAATCAACGCGTTGTGCGCCGCCATCAGCCCGATGACGATGAAAATCATCCCCAGGTAAATCTTGCGCACCCACCAATTGATCCGTTCGCCCACGTTCACTCCGGCCTCGGCCGCCTCGACATCGACGTGGATCTTGCCTTGCGAGAAATTGGCGCTCGCGCCGGGATGGCACTGCCCGCAGGTGGCCGCCAGGTTGTCCTTGTAAATGGTCGAGCGCGGATCCGTCGAGGGCAGGATTCTATGCGCCCCGTGGCAACTGCCGCAATTGGCCGCCCGCGTCGCTCCGTATTGCGCCGCCAGCCCGTGGTAGCTGGCGAAAAATGTTTTCACCCGGTCGGCAGGCAGATTGTACTTGGTGTTGAGCCGTTCCGAATCGTGGCACTTGCTGCAAATGTCCTGTGAAATGCTCAAGGCCGAATTGTTTTTCAGCCCTTGGATCTTGTGTTCCGAATGGCAGTCCGTGCAAGTGGGCGCGTCCCGCCGTCCGGCCGCCAGCGCCTGGCCGTGAACGCTCTCGATCACGTCGCGCGACTCCGTTTCATGGCATTGGCCGCAAGTCTTGGCCAGATTGGTGAAATGAAGAGGCGACGCGGGCAGGCTCGGCGCCAGCACATTGTGCGTGCCGTGGCAGTTAATGCATTCCGGCGCCGCGTGCTTGCCGGTGAGGACGTGGCCGTCGCGGGCGGCGCCGTGGACGCTGGAGCCGTAAGAAAGCGATTGTTCCCCGTGGCAGCGCGCGCAATTGACCGGCTTCGCCGCCAGATTGTCGTCCGGGTGCTTGGAAGTCAGGTCATTATGGCAACTGGCGCAGGAATTCGTTCGATGGGCCGAGCCGGCGAGAACGGCAGGCTCGACGAAGAGCTGCTTAACGACGCCAGCGGCATTGGTGGAGGTCAAAGTCTTATCGCTATGACACTCCAGACAATCGCTGTTTTTGATCTCCGCGCCCACCAAGGCCGTTGCCTCCATCAGCCCCGCGAGGATCGCTATTATCGAGCGGATTCCCATGCTTTGATCTTATGCAGGCCGAGGCAAATGGCTCATCATTAGTTGCCGTTTAATATGCATATCTTGCGTTTGCCCGCGCCCTTTCCACGCCTCTTAATCGTAATCGTAATCTTAATCCTGCCAAAGGCGGCGCAAATCGGCAAGTTTTTGACAGGATGGGGAATGGATGAAGAATGGATTCTGTTTTTTATCCTGTAAATCCTGTTAATCCTGTCCTTCCCGTTGCCGTCTTTCCACCAGCCCGCGGCAGTAATCCTCCACACCGGGCATCAGCACGGCTACCCAAGAATCTGAAATGCGCCCATCGGTGAGTCAGCGTGATCAAACCCGATTCACGCTAATCTTTAGATTCGACCAAGAATCCGCAGAGTGATTTCGCCACCAATACCCCGATCCCACCAATGAAGAAGAGAACAACACAAGCCAATAGTACGGTTTGACCCCTAAATTAGAAACAGGCTGACCGGAACCGCGAAAAACAGGATTTCTTTGTGCCCTTTGTGCATCTTTGTGGCCCATCCGTCTCAGTGAAGATCAGCAGGGGTCGCCTTGGTCTCGCGCGATTGGCGGAAAAATCGCCTCGACGAAAAGGAAGTTGAATAATGTATGTTGCAGTCCCACCTAACAATGGTATAGTGTATTTGTGTGGCGCTCACGCGCCTGTGTTCTTTGACATTGTGCGGACCTCCAAACCGCCAAGGCGAAAAAGCCGGAACGCCGATTGGCGGACGCCGTTCATCGGGTCATCCTTTAGCGTTTAGCATTCAGCCTTTAACCTTTAGGTCGCGCGGCCAAAAGCGGCAATTTTTGCCGGTCGCACCCAGCCTGCCCGCCGTAGGCCTTGCGAAGGCGGGTCGCACCCAATCGCACCTCCATCCTGTTCATCCTGTTCATCCTGTCGGTCGAACAGTCAAACCCAGTCAAACCCAGTCAAACCCGGCACCCGGTTGTGAGCCTTCCCTGATCCAGTGGACACGCGCTCGAAGCCGTTGGAAAATGAACCGGGCGCTTTCGTATTGTTTTCGGCGGCATTGGGGCCATTATGGTCTCTGTGACGGTGTCCGCAGCCAACGATACAAGCTCCACTGAGAAATTCCTGCTCAGGGCGCTCATTATTTCCATCTTGCTGCATTTGCTGGCCGTTTCCTGCTGGCGCGTGGGCCAGGCCCAAGGGTGGTGGCGAAATTTGGCCATGCCGCGCTGGATGCAGTTGGTGCCCAAGTCCATGACGGCGGCGACGTCGAAAAAAGCTCGCGCAGGATCTTCCTTCGCAGTCGCAGTTGGCGTTCGTCGATGTCGATCCCGCCCTGGCCAGGCCGGAAGCGCCAAAACAACCCAAGTTCCAAGGCGCCAAGAACACGGTGGCGGCCAATCGCGAGATCAAGGTGCTCTCGGACATGCCCAATATCGCCGGACGGCAGGATAAATTCCTCAAAACGACCGAGAATGCCAAGCCCACGCCTAAACCATCGGACCCAGCGCCGCCAGCCACCCCGTCCAAGCCGCAAACCGCTGCGCGCCAAAACGTTCCCAAACAGTCTTACGTTCCCGGCGACCTGGCCATGGCCCGTCCGTCCGACAAAGCCCAGGACGGCAAGAGTGAGACGGAGACGGGCGATCAAGCGCAGCCGCAACCTCAACCGGCTCACGAGCGCTTTCGCACCATCGCCGCGGCGAAGGCCGCAAGCGGGAATTATGGCCAGCAATCCCGCCACGTCGGGGGCGTCAAAAATGTCACGCCTGACGTTTCTTTGGATGTCCAGGGCACGCCGTTGGGCGATTACATCGCCCGCATGGTCGATGCCGTGCGCGCGCGATGGTACAAGTTGTTGGAGAATCAAACGGCGGACGTCACCGGCAAAGTGGTGTTGCGTTTCCGGCTGCATCCCGACGGGCGCATCACGGATATGAAGGTGTTGCAAAACGAGGTGACCGATTTGCTGGAAACTTCGTGCGAGCAGGCCATTTTCGACCCTTCACCTTATGAGAAGTGGCCGCGCGAAATGCGCCTGGGGCTGCCCAACGATTTTGACGACATCACATTTACTTTCTATTACGATCCGTATTGATTAACCTGCCTTTGCCGGAGAGAAACGAATATGGAAGCTATCATCATGGGGGTCTTGTATGGGGCGTCGATCATCGGTTTGACATTCATCATCGAACGCGGGCTGGCCTTGCGCGAGGCCAAGGTCATGCCGCCGGAAGTGAAATCGGCGCTGGAAATCTGCCGCACGGTGGAGGACCTGCCGATGCTGCGACGCATTTGCCAGCAACATGCCTCTCCGCTCTCCCGTTTGCTGCTGCTGGCCGAACAGCACCGCCACTACGGCCGCGCGGAAAACGCGGGCGGATTGGAAACGTCCGCGCGCCACGAGGTCTCGCGACTGGAACGCGGGTTGGTGGTGTTGGAAATCGTGGTAGGCATCGCGCCGCTGCTCGGATTGGTCGGCACCATCTACGGATTGATTACGCTTTTTGCCAGCCTGGGCGCCAGCGGGATGGGAGACAACAGCACCCTGGCCAAGGGCATCGCCCTGGCGCTGAATTCAACCTTGCTCGGCTTAATCACTGCCATTCCTTCGCTGGTGGCCTGGAGTTATTACAGCAAAAAGGTTGAAACCATGGGCATCGAAATGGCGTCCCTTTGCGACGGGTTCCTGCGGCAACTCTATCACCAGGAGGACGCCAACGAATTGGCCGGCGTTCCCGCCGCCCGCCGCTCCTAAGGCGCCATGCAATTCACCACTCGCAAACGGCGCGGGACTCCGATGGTCATTATTGTCTCGCTGATTGACGTGTTGATCGTCGTGCTGATCTTTCTCATGGTGACGACTACTTTCAAACAGCAGCCGGCCCTCAAGCTGACCCTGCCGGAATCCAACCAGCCCCGGACCGGCGCGACGGCCGACGCGATCATCGTGACCATCCCCAAAAGCGGTCCGTTATTCTTTAAAACAGACCCGGTGACTTACGATGCTCTGCAACAACGGCTCAAGGAAGCCGCCGCCGCGAATCCCAACCTGACGCTGGCCATTCGCGCCGACAACGACGCGCCGTGGGGGCAGGTGGTGAAAGTCCGTGACGCGGCCAAAGCGGCCAACATTAAGAACGTCAACGCCTCCGTCCGCACCGGCGAGACGCCGTAGGTCTCAAGGGTGGGTGGCGTCCTTGAGATTCGGATTCTCCTTGAAGGTCAGGGAGGCGGAATTGATGCAGAAGCGCAAGCCGGTTGGGCGCGGGCCGTCGTTGAAGAGGTGCCCGAGATGGGCGTCGCAGCGGGCGCAGTCGATTTCCACCCGTTTCATGCCGAAGCTGTTGTCGGCCTTGCTGACAATGTTCTCCTTGGCCACGGGCTGAAAGAAGCTGGGCCAGCCGGTGTGGGAATTGAATTTTGCCTCGGAAGTAAACAAGGGCAGGCCGCAACAGACGCAGAAATAAACGCCCGGTTTATGCTGGTCGTAGAAGGCGCCGCAAAAGGCCGGTTCGGTGCCTTTATTGCGGGCGATCACATACTGCTCCGGCGTCAACTGTTTGGCCCATTCCGCGTCCGTTTTGACCACTTTGTGAGTTGAAACCAGCGGGCCGGGAAGACCTTTGTCATCGAGAAAGCGAACTTGCACCATAGCGACTTGATTACTTTTGGAGTTTGGAGCGGGCGCCGGTTGCGCGCCACCGCCGTCAGCCCCGGCGAAAAACGCCGCCGCGACCATAAGTTGGAAACCGAGCTTCACCATGCAATATAGCCCTCAGATTTCAAAATTCAACGTGAACCACGTTCTTAACCGGAAGAGAATCAAGGGGACGGCGGATTTGCCAGCGGAACGGACTTCAGCTATGTTGGTGAGGATATGCTCCCTATATTGCAAGAAACTATTTCAAAGATTGAGGTCCGAATCCAAAACTCCGGCGCCATGGGCGACGAGCAGCGGGCAGAGTTGCTCAAGTTGCTGGGTCAACTTAAAACCGAAGTCTCCGAACTTTCCAAAACCCACCGGGAACAGGCCGAAAGCATCGCGTCCTTTGCCGAGGTGTCGGCCCGCGAGGCCACGCGCCAGAGCAAGAATGCCCAGACGCTGCGGCACTCGATTGGCGGATTGCAGTCGTCGGTTGGAGAATTCGAGACGAGCCATCCGCGGCTGGCCGGGGTAGTCAACCGCATCGCCAGCATGTTGGCCAATATGGGGATTTAACCTTGGAAAGGCGGCTGCCATGAAATTTCTCAAGTTCGTGTTTATGGGCATCTGGAGCATGGTCTTCGGGGTGAAAAAGATGCTCTCGGGCAAGAACAAGGCGGCGCGTCAACCGAAAATGTTTCTCAAGGGGCGGCACGCGCAAATGCTGATGGCGGCGCGCCGGGGCAACGTCGAGGCGCAAGTGGAACTGGCCACTTGTTATTCCGAAGGGGACGGGGTGGAACAGAATTACACGGAGGCGGCGCATTGGTTCGGCGAAGCGGCCCGGCTCGGCGACGCGCGCGGACAATTCAGCTTCGGGATTTGTTACGCCAACGGGCAGGGCGTGGGGCAGGATTTCGAGGAGGCCGCGCAGTGGTTTCGATTGGCGGCGGAGCAAAAGGTCAGCGGCGCGCAAGTCAGCCTGGGGCTTTGTTTGCAAAAGGGATTGGGGGTCTATCCCAGCCCGCAGGAAGCGGTGTATTGGTTCCGACGGGCGGCCGAGAGCGGCGATCCCGCGGGCCAAATGAGCCTGGCTTCCTGCCTGCAAAACGGCCAGGGCGTGGACAAGAATGAGGCCGAGGCCCTGGAATGGTTTCGCAAAGCCGCCGCGGAAGGGTTGGCGGAGGCGGAGTTTAACGTGGGCAGGTGCCACCAGAATGGTTTGGGCACCAATGTCAATGATACGGACGCCTTTAAGTGTTTCAAGGCCGCGGCCTCGAAGGGGCTGCCGCAGGCGGAATTTGAAGCGGGGCTTTGTTACCGGGATGGGCGGGGAACGGGGGTTGATTTGCCGGAAGCCCTGGCGTGGATCAGCCTGGCGGAGCGCCGCGGCATCCCCAACGCCCGCGAAACGCTCGACGAGTTGAAGGCGGAGATGTCATCGGAACAAATTGAAGACGGCACCCGCCGGCTGGACCTCCTCGCGCCCGCGCATCCAAAAACCCAGCCAGAGAAGGTGGAGATCGAATCAGAAGTGGCGGTGAAGTTCCCGTCCTTGTGAGGCCGCGATTTATTTTAAACGAAACCGGGCCGGCGCTGTCAAAACAACCATGATTGAATCCAAGGCGCGGGCGCGGTGGAAGAAAGCGTGGGGCGACAACAAATCGCTCCTGCTGACCGTTATCATTCTCACGGCCGTCCGTTCGGCGATTGCCGATTGGAACGACGTTCCCAGCGGGTCGATGAACCCGGCCATCGTCCAGGGCGACCGCGTATTTGTCAATAAATTGGCTTACGATTTGAAGGTGCCGTTCACCACCTGGCACGTGGCGCAATGGGGCAATCCCCAGCGCGGCGACATCGTGGTTTTCTTCTCGCCCGTGGATGGCACGCGGCTGGTGAAACGGGTCATAGGCTTGCCCGGCGACGAAATCGAATTGGCCAACGATCGGTTGCTGATCAATGGCCGCCCTTCGGATTACGACCCCTTGCCGGCGGAGACCGGCCACGACGTTCCATTGGACGCCGACGGCCCGCGCCTGTATGCGCGGGAGAAGGCGGACGGAATGCCGTCGCACCCAGTGACGATATTGCCGGAACGGCTGGCGCGGCGCACTTTCGGGCCGATCCCGGTGCCGGCGGGGCGGTATTTCATGATGGGCGACAACCGCGACAACAGCAACGACTCGCGTTTCTGGGGCACAGTGGAGCGCAACCGCATCGTCGGGCGGGCGTCGATGGTGATCTTCTCGCTGGACCGTCAACATTATTTCGAACCGCGCCGGCATCGGTTTTTCACCGGGCTGCTTTGAGGATCTGAGATCAAGTCAGGGTTCGACAGAGTCTCACCCTACCGGAAGGGGGGACGGGCTTAGTCGTGGGCGATTTCGTTGGGGAGTTGGTTTGTGTCGCCGGGATGGCGGGGAAAGTGTTCGGCCAGGAGCAGGCCGGCGCGGCGGATGCCGTGCAGAATTCCATCAGTGAAATCGCCCTTGCGGAAGTGGGTGGAAATTTCCAGCGCGACTTCCTTCCAAAAGGCGTCGCCGCACCGCTCGTGAACGGCCTTGTCGCCAATAATGGCGAACTTGCGCGCGCGCGGCGCGATGAACAACAAAACGCCGTTTCGTTCCCTGGTCTTGTGCATGCCCAAATGTTCAAAGGCGCTCTGCGCCGCAACGACGGCGTCCTCGGGTTCTTTGCGGCTGATGAAGAGGCGGATTTCCCCGCTGGTCGCGCTTTCGGCCTCGCCGATGGCCCGGACGATGGCGTCATGCTGTAGTTTACTTATGAACTCGCGCGCTTTCATATCACCAACTTGAGCCTGCGCCTCCACCGCCGGAGCTGCCGCCGCCACCCGAAAACCCTCCGGAAAACCCTCCGCCCCCGGAGGACAATCCACCCCCACCCCACGACCCGCCGCCGGAATAGCCGCCCCATCCGCCGCTGGAATACATCCAACCGCCCCGGCGCGCGCCGCGGCCGAAGACCGCCCGGAGCAGCAGAAACCCAATGAACATGGCGAAGACTATCACAGGCGTCCAATTCTGGACGCGGCCCGCGCGGCGCTCATAGACAGTAGAGCCGTTACCTTTGTATTCGTGCCGCGTGGCAGCCAGGATGGCATCGACGCCGGCCGTCAATCCGCCGGCGTAATCTCCGGTTTTGAAGCGAGGTTTGATTTCGAACTCGGTGATCTGTTTGCAAAGCGCGTCCGGCAGCGCCCCCTCCAGGCCGTAGCCGACTGCCAGAAACATTTGCCGGTCTTGAATGAAAACGAACAACACCGCCCCGTTGTTCTTGGATTGCTGCCCGACCTTCCAGGCCCGAAAAACGCGCACGGCGTAATCGTCAATGGAGGAATCCGACGGCATCTTGGGATAAACAGCCACCACCACCTGATTGCCAGTGGCGCGCTCGAAATTCTCCAGTTTGGCGTTCAATTGCGCGGCGGTGGCCGCAGGCACAACGTGGGCGTAGTCGTTAAAATAGCGCGGAGGCACCGGGGGGATGACTTCGGCGCCCGGCGCGGCCAGCGACAAGAGCCAGGAGAATAAGAGCGCCAGAGTTTTCATGGCGTCACGGCTTGGCCGGGGCATTGCTGAAATCGAACTGAACCTTGGGGGCTGTTTCCGCGCCCGGGGCGGAGTTGAAATACGGTTTCTCGCGGAATCCGAGCGCCGCGGAGTAGAGGACTGCCGGAAACGATTTGATGGCGGTGTCGTATTTTTGCACCGCCTCATTGTAATCGCGCCGCGCCACGGCGATGCGGTTTTCCGTCCCCTCCAGTTGCGCCTGCAAGGTCAGGAAGTTGGCGCTTGATTTGAGGTCGGGATAACGCTCGACCACCACCAGCAGGCGCGAGAGGGCCGAGGAAAGTTGCGTCTGGGCCTGATCGAACGCCTCCAATTGGGCCGGGTTGCCGGGGGCCTTGGCGTTTATGTTGACCCGCCCGACGGACGCGCGGGCCTCGGCGATTTGCGTCAGGGTGGATTTCTCGAAATTGGCCGCGCCGGAGACCGTGGCCACGAGGTTTGGAACGAGGTCCATCCGGCGCTGGTAATCGGTCTGCACCTGCGCCCAGGCGGAATCGACTTGCTGCGACAGCCGCACCAGCCGGTTGTAACTGCCGCCGGCAAGGGCGACAACCAGCAGTAAAATAAATCCCAACACCGCCAGGATACCACAACCTATCGCGATTTTTTTCATGCTCCTCCAACCTTAGCGCAACGGGCAAAGCCGGCCATTATAATTTGGCGGGTTTTTTTCCACCACGATCTTCATTTGAGTTGCGCCGCCACTCGTTCGCCCAGGCCGGCGGCATCGTTGACTGGACCGCGCCCTTCGGCGCGGCGGACTTTGTCGTGCAAAAAGGAAACGGCGCGCAGGCGCAACTCCCTGCCTGCCAGCGTGGCGTGCGCGCCGATGGGCATCTGGCAGCCGCCACCCATGGCCAGCAACAGAGCGCGCTCGGCGGTCACGCATTGAAAGGTGGATTCGTCGTTCAATTCGCGGCAAAGCGAGGCGGCCTGCTCGTCGTCGGCGCGAATCTCCAGCCCGATGGCGGCCTGGCCCACGCAGGGCAGCATCTCGTCCGTTTCCAGCACCATCGCCAGCAAACCGTCCGGAACATCGCTGCCGGTCAACGACCCGGCCTCGGTGACGTTAAAGTGCAACCGGCCCAAACCGGCCGCAGCCAGGATGGTGGCGTCCAGACCCGGCTGTTCCGCCAGCTTGCGCAATCGCGTGGCCACGTTGCCGCGTATTTCCACGACTTTGAAGTCCGGGCGCAAGGCCAGCAATTGCGCCTGCCGCCTCGTGCTGCTGGTGGCCACCGTCAGTCCTTTGGGTAACTGGGCCAGCTTGAGGGCGGGCGCCAGCGGCCGTTTGTAGATAAACACGTCGCGCACATCGGCGCGTTTGCCCGCCACCGCGCCCAGTTTCAATCCCTCCGGCAATTCGGTCGGCAGGTCCTTGAGGCTGTGGACGGCCAGGTCGGCGCGGCGCTTGAGCAGGGCGACTTCCAGTTCCTTGGTGAACAAGCCCTTGGGCAGCGAGGAGGCGGGATTCGAGATCGAGACCGTGACCAGTTTGTCGCCGCTGGTCTTGATGATCTTCAACTCGAAGACCAGCTTGGAAAATTTCTCACGGCATTGGGCCAGGACCATGTTGGCCTGGGCCAGGGCCAGCGCGCTGCCGCGCGTGGCAATGAGGATCGGTTTGCTTTTCATGCGTTGGCCTTGCCCAGTCCGGACAGCGGAGCGTTGGCGCCGGCAGCCGAAGGAGACGACATCAGGGCGCCCGCTTTCTCCGCGATGATGCCTTCGCAACGGGCGATCTCCTCCTGGCGCAGCCGGAGGTAATCGCCCGCGATGGCCTGCAAATCGTCGATGTTATAAAGGTACACGTTGTCCAGAAAATTGACCGACGGATCAATATCGCGCGGCACGGCAATGTCAATCAAAAGTAGCGGCCGGTTCTTGCGCGCCTTCATCAGCGGCTCCAGCTTGCCGCGGTCCAGGATGCAATGCGGGGCTGAGGTGCTGCTGATAAGGATGTCGATGCGCGGGAACTCCGCCGCCCAATCGTCGAAGCCGACGGCGCGCCCCCCAATTGCCGGGCCAGTTCCTCAGCCCGTTCGCGCGAACGGTTGGTGACGAGGATGCTGTGCGCGCCCCGGCTGAGGAGGGCGCGGGCCGTTTTCTCGCTCGTCTCCCCCGCCCCGATGACCATGACCGGATGGTCGCTCAAGGAGCTGAAAATCTTTTCCGCCAACTCCACCGCCACCGAGCCGACCGAGACGCTGCCGCGCTGGATGTTGGTTTGGGTGCGGATGTGTTTGGCGACATGGAAGGCTTTTTGAAAGGCTTTGTTGAGGATGCCGCCCGTGTGCTTGTGCTGCAAGGCGGTTTGGTAGGCTTTTTTGAGCTGGCCCAGAATTTCCGTCTCCCCCAGCACCATCGAATCCAGGCCGCAGGCGACTTTAAAAAGATGCTCCAGCCCGTTCCGACCGCCGCGCGCGTAGATGGCCCCGTCCACCGGCTCTTGGAAGTGGTGGTAGTCCAGCAAAAATTGCCGCAAGGAGGAGATGGCCTGGCCTTCGGGCAATTCGCTCACCGCGTAAATTTCGACCCGATTGCAGGTGGAAAGAATGACCGCCTCCCGCGCCAGTCCCGACCCCCGGAGTTCTTGCAGGGCGCCAGGCAGGGCCGCCTCCGCGAAGGCAAACCTTTCCCGCACCGTCACGGAGCAGGAACGGTGGCTCAGGCCGATGACAACCAGGTTCATGTTAAAATTTGTGCGAAGGCGAAAGCAGGTTGACGCCCCAAAACGTCAAGACTACAAACGCAAATCCGGCCACCGCGCCCCAGGCGAATTTCCGCCCCGTTTGGGCGAAGCGCCAGTGCAGCACCAGCAGCACCAGGTAGAGGCACCAAACCAGCCCGGACCAGGCCACTTTGGGGTCGGAGACCGTGCGAAACTCCGGCCGGTTTCTCAGCAGGATGGGAATCAGCGACAACCCCGCCGTCAAGAGCGCGAATCCCGCCCAGAGCAGGCGGCTGGTGATTTTTTCCAGGCGGTCGATGGGCGGCATGACCGCAAAGACGGCGCGCAGCTTGTGGAACTTCAAATCGTGTTCCTGGGTCAAGTACATCGCACCGGCGACCGAGCTAAGGCCAAACGCGCCGTAGGAAAGCAGCGTCAGGGCCGCGTGCAAGCTGATTAACGTATTGCCCGGCGAGGGCGTCTGGCCGGTGTGCGCCGGGTCCAGCCCCGGCATCAGCGCAAACACGCCGATGGCAAAGATGACCGGCGCGGCAAAGGCTCCCAAATACCGCACCCGCGGCCACAGTCCGAAGACCAGATACGCCGCCACAATCGTCCAGTCAACGAACGTCATTGCCTCGTAAAGATTATGCACCGGGCATTCCTGGAGAGTCAGCCCGCGCATGAACATGGCCTTGGTTTGGAGGATGATCCCGGCCAGCAGCACGCCATAATTGACGTGATCATGCTTGCGGAAGCCCTTGCGCCAGAGGAACAAAGAATAGACGGTGCTGACGCCGTAAGCGATTACGGCCAGCAAAAAGAAATGGCGGTCCGTCCACCAGGACATGCAAGTAACGTTAATCCCCCCCGTCCCCACCGCAAGGAGGAATTCCAGGGCCATTTCAGTTTGGAGTCCGGCGTGTGGATCTCAAAGTGGAAATGAAAAACAAGCCAGTACCAGTAAAATGTCCCAGGTGGGACATTTTATTGGCACAACCCGATCTATTACTATCCGGTTGGGTGCGGCATTGGAGCACCGCGGTACACCACTCGTTCGGGAAACCAAGAAATGGTCAAGGGAATGATGAAAAGATAATTCCTTGAAATTATTCCCCTGACAGTTATTCCCCTGGCCATCTCCGGACTTTCCGGAGGAACGGAAGTCTCCCGGCGCAACAAAATAAGTCATGACGGATGTGGCTTTTTTCGATTTTGTCCCGCACCCTTCCTGGCCCTTGGGGAGTTGTGAATACTGTGCGAAGATGTTGCGCAGAACTTTCAACAAGTTCCGATGTGAAAAGACGCTCCCAGGGAGTTTCCTTGTGGCCATGATTGATTCTGTTCAGCCCGAAATGGGCGCGGCGCCGGTGGATTTGAAAAAAGCCCGGCGCAAGTCCTCCGCCACCGCCGGCACGCCCAAAATTGACCGGTTGCCGCCGCATTCCATCGAGGCCGAGCAGGGGGTGCTGGGGTGCATCCTGCTTTCCCCCAACGATTGCATGGGCGAGTGCATCGAAAAGCTCAAACCGGGACATCTGGTCTTTTATGATTTGCGCCATCAAGCCTTGTTCCAGACGCTGACGGAAATGTTCGATGAGAAGCAGGCCATCGATATGATCACCCTGCCCCAGCGCCTCAAAAACAAGCAGCAGATGGAGGGGGTCGGCGGCCTGGCGTATGTGTCCACCCTGCCTGATGCGGTGCCTTCGGCGGCCAACTTGCAATATTATCTGGACATCGTGCTGGAGAAATACCTGCTGCGCAAGATGGTGCAGACTTGCACGGGCATCGTCGGGCGGGTTTATGACTACGAAGGGGAAGTGGATGCGTTGCTGGACGAAGTGGAGCGCGATATTCTGCTCATCAGCGAAGAGCGGGTCTCGGGGGTGACGGTGGCGATCAAGGAATTGGTCAACCGCGCCATCACCAAGATCGAGGAATACCACGCCAACCAGGGCTTGCTGACGGGGCTTTCGACCGGCTTTATTGATTTCGACAAAATGACGACCGGGCTGCATGGCGGGGAAATGGTGGTGGTGGCGGCGCGGCCTTCGATGGGCAAGACGTCCCTGGCCATGAACATCTCGGAGCACGTGGCGCTGGAGTTGAAGGTGCCGGTGGGGGTCTTCAGCCTGGAAATGACGGCGGACCAGTTGGTGCTGCGCATGCTCTGCTCGCGTTCACGGGTGAACCTGCGCAATGTGCGCGACGGTTTCCTGGCGGAACGGGACTTTCCCAAGCTGACCGGGGCGGCGGGCAAGATGGCTTCGGCGCCGCTGTTCATCGACGACAGTTCGGCGCTGTCCATTTTGCAGTTGCGGGCCAAGGCGCGCCGGATGTGGCAGCAGTATGGAATCAAGCTATTCGTGATTGACTATTTGCAGCTACTTCATTCAAATTCCCGTCGTGCGGAAAACCGCCAGCAGGAGATCGCGGAGATTTCCGGGGGGTTGAAGGCCCTGGCCAAAGAATTGAACGTGCCGATTATTGTGCTCAGCCAGCTTAATCGCGAGCTGGAAAAGCGCGGCCCGGGCGAGCGGCCGCGGCTCTCGGACTTGCGCGAATCGGGGGCGATCGAGCAGGACGCGGATTTGGTTGGATTATTATATCGTGAAACGAAAAACAAAGACGGAGACGAAGAGGCGGAAGTGGAACAGGATGCCATTCCCGTGAAGCTCTTCATCGCCAAACAACGCAATGGCCCGACAGGAGACGTCAATTTGACGTTCCTGAAGAGCATTACCCGATTCGAAAGCGCGGCCAAGGTCAGCGCGGACGACGTGCCGGCCGATGTTTAACCCATGAAAAACGCTTCGCGCCTAACCTTGCTTATTTGGGTGTTGCTGGCCGCCTGTTTGCCGCCAGCCTGGGCGCAACTGGCGGGGCCTACTATCAAGCGGATCTCCATCCGCTACGTCGGCCCGCCGCCGGTGAGCGATGATTTCGTGCGCGCCAATATCCGGCTCAAGGTGGGGGAACCGTTCACGCGCATGGCGGCGGACGAAGACGTCAAAGACCTTTACCTGACCGGTTACTTCTTCACCATCCACGTCGATGCCGTCAATGATGCCGGCGGCGTGGATGTGACTTACATCGTGCAAGGGAAGCCGATCCTGACGGACATCAAGATTGTCGGAAACGACAAAATGAGCCTCAAGAAACTCAAGAAGAAGGTCACCTCCAAAGTGGGCCAGCCGCTGGACGAGCGGAAACTCAACGACGATGCCCTGGCGATCAAGGAATTGTACGAGAAGGCGGGCTACCAAAAGACAACCGTGATCGTGCAACCGCCGATGGTGGATGAGGCGGCTGGCCGCGGCACGGCCACGATCCAGATCCACGAAATGCCCAAGATCAAAATCAAGGACATTGTCTTCGTCAACGCCTCCGCCGCCACGCAGCGGGAATTGCGCAAGGTGCTCAAGAATACCCGGCGCCGCTGGATGTTTTCCTGGCTGACCGGCTCGGGCGTGTTGAAGGCGGACGGCTTCGAGGACGATAAGGACGCGCTGGTGGAGTATTTCCAGAACAAGGGCTACATCGATTTCGCCATCAAGGACATCCAGTTCGATTACATCAATCCCAAGTGGATGATAATCCGCATTATTGTGTCCGAGGGGCAGCAGTACAAAGTGGGGACGCTGGACTTCAAAGGGAACAAGCTGTTCACGACCAACGATTTTGTCAAAGGGATCAAGATCAACAAGATGCCCATGCGCCTGAAACTGGTGCCCGGGGCCATCTTCAAGCCGGTGGAATTCCACGAGGATGAGCAGACGTTGCGCGACATGTACGGCGCCAAGGGCTATCTGGACCAGCAGGACCACGGCACGACGATCATTACCGCCACCCATACGCCCAATCCGTCCACCGGCACCATGGACCTCTCCTACGACATTCAGGAGGGGGAGAAGTGTTACATCGAGAAAATCATCATCAAGGGCAACGTCAAGACCAAAGACCGGGTGCTGCGGCGCGAGTTGGCGGTCAACCCCGGCGAGGTCTATGACATGGTCCGCGTCAAAATCAGCAAGCAGAAGCTGGAAGGCCTGGAGTATTTCAGCAAGGTGGACACCCAGGCGCAGGATTCCGACGTGCCGACGCACAAAGACCTGGTCATCGGCGTGGAGGAGAAGAGCACCGGCAACTTCAGCGTCGGCGCCGGCTTCAATTCCATCCAGAGCATCGTCGGCATGGTCGAAGTCCGGCAGGGCAATTTCGATCTGTTCAATCCGCCCACCTTCACGGGGGCGGGACAGAAGCTGCAATTGCGCCTGTCCATCGGCACGGTGTATCAGGATTACGATTTGAATTTCATCGAGCCGTGGTTTCTGGGCAAGCGGCTGATCTTTAGCGTCGATCTTTTCCATCGGCAAATCTATTACAACGCGCTGCACAGCGATTACGTGGAGCAGTTCGACGGGGGGACGTTGAGCTTGACGAAGGCGCTGGGGAGCCAATTCCTCAAGGGATCGGTCAATTACACGCTTGAAGACGTGCATGTCTCGATCCCCTCCGGGTTTACGACGAACGCTTTTTCGTCGGCAACCAATGGGGATTTGGTTTCGACCAACATCGAAAACGAACGCGGCAGTTTCCTGGTATCGCAGGTGGGCGTTTCGTTGGATTACAACACGGTCAACAGCCTCAAAACGCCCAATGCCGGACAGGATACGGCCATCACGGCCGACGTGGCCGCGTCGCCCGGGAACACGGATTTTTACAAGGTGGAGTTGCGCACGGCCTGGTTCTTCAAGGGCTTTGCCACCAATCATGTCCTGGAGATCGACGCGCGCGGCGGCGTGGTATCCCCATGGGGCAATACGGAGCGCGTGCCCATCTTCGAACGCTGGTTTTTGGGCGGCATGTATTCGTTGCGCGGTTTTCGATACGAAACCGTCGGCCCCCTGGATAACTACGGTGAAGCGTTGGGCGGCGATACCTATTGGTTCACGTCGGCTGAATACACCATTCCCATCATCAGCATGCTCAAGTACGCGTTCTTTTACGACATGGGCAACGTCTATCCCAATTCGTTCAGTTTCAATCCCGGCCCCGGACGCCAGTTCCTCGAGAGCGACGTGGGGATCGGCTTGCGCATTGTTTTACCGATTGGCGGGGGCACGCCGCTGCGGCTGGACTATGGCGTGCCCATCGTGCGCGATTCCACCGCCAGCAGGTGGGGCCGGTTCAATTTCGGCATTGGCTACACGCACCCATTTTGATTATTAATGCTATATGAGAAAATTGCTGCAAATCTGTCTGCTGTCCGCGGGTCTCGCGGGCTTGGCGACGGCCGGGTTGGCCGCCGACCAGAAGATCGCCACTTTCAACCTGCGCAAGGCCTTCGACAATTATTACAAGACCATCCAATCCACCGCCGCGCTCAAACAGGAAGCCGCCCAAGTGGAAAAAGAACGGTCCCAGATGGTGGAGAACGGCGGCAAACACAAGGAGGAGTGGCGCAAGCTTATCGACAAAGCCAACGACCAGGCGGTCTCGGCTGAAGAGCGCGATAAAAGCAAAAAAGCCGCCGCCGACAAATACGCCGAGCTGGAAACCGACGAACGATCCATCAATGAATTTGATCGCATGGCGACCTCGCGCCTGCACGAGAAGGAACGCCAGCGCCGGGACGACATCGTCAAAGAGATCAGCGGCGTGGTTGAAGCCCACGCCAAAGCCGCCGGCTACTCGCTGGTGCTGGATCGGTCGGGCGATAGCGCCAACCTCGTGCCGGTGGTCCTCTTTTGCAACGGCCAGGACGACATGACCGACTCCATCATCAAAGAACTCAACTCGGCCGCCCCCGCCGGATCGTTGGAGACCAACGCGCCTGCCGCGCCGGCCTCGACCAATTTATTCAACCCCATCTTCCCCAAATAAGCAGGGGAATGTTAAAGCCCCGCTTACCGGTTCGTCTTTAATTCCAGGCTTGCGAATGCGTTGTTAGCGAATTCGCTGCGGACCGGCTCCTTCTCGGCGGGGATCTGCTCTTCGGCCTGGTAATCGTCCACCGTCTCCGCCGGGGCAGGAAGCTCCTCGGCAGCAACGTGCCCGTTTTCCCGCGGATTCTTGGCACGCTTGGCGCGCGGCAACGGGCTGAGCATAATATTAATGCCTTTGCCGATCAGCTTGGCTGGCGCGTCGGGATGCGCGAAAGAGGTCAGGCTGGCGACCAGTTTCTCGACTTGCTGGAAACCCAGTTCCTTGTGCGCCAACTCGCGGCCGCGGAAACGCAGCGTCACCTTCACCTTCATGTCCTCGCACAAAAAATCAATGGCATGTTGCTGTTTGACCCCAAAATCATGCGGGTCGATGTTCGGGCTGAGTTGAATTTCCTTCACCTTGTTGGCGTGCTGGTGTTTGCGGGATTCCTTCTCCCGCTTGGCCTGCTCATAGCGGAACTTGCCGAAATCCACCAGGCGGCAAACTGACGGCACGGCGTTGGGGTTGACTTCGACCAAATCGACCCCTTTGGCGCGGGCCAGATTGATGGCTTCGCTCAAGGCCATGACGCCCAGGTTGCTTTGGTTCGCGTCAATGACTCGCACCTCGCGGGCGCGGATTTTCCCATTAACACGCGCAAACGAGGCGGGTGGAGAAAAGGAACGGGAAGGGAAAGGGCGGCTCAAGCGGCCCTCGCGGGTTCGAATATGTTCATGTGCGAATCAACAATTGTTCAAACAATCAGGCAGTGCCCCGCCCGGTTACGTACTATATTAAGCCTCCTTCTGGCCACTTTGCAAGTCGAAAATTTCGATTAATTGGATATGCATTGTTGCTTGCCAACGGCCCAGGCCCCTTCTAGATTTTGCACATGGAACCGTCAGAATCCCAGGTCATGCAATACGCGCCCGTGCTCATACTGGCCGTGGTGGCCGTTTTGTTCTCGGTTGGCACGCTGGTCGCGTCGGCGCTGTTGGGCAAACGGGCGCGCCGCACGCCCATCAAAGACACGGCTTATGAATGCGGCATGTTGCCCGTTGGCGAGGGCGCCACGCGGTTTTCCATCAGATTTTACCTCGTGGCGATGCTGTTTATTCTATTTGACATTGAGGTGGTGTTTCTGTATCCTTGGGCCGTCAATTTCAAGGGCATGATCCGCCAGCAACCGGGCCTGATCTTCGGTTCCATGGCCGGCTTCATGGTCGTGCTCTTTATCGGCTACCTCTACGCCCTGAAGAAAGAGGCTTTTAACTGGAAACAATAAAGTGGCTCCGCCTGCGATTCGATTCGGCACTGCTGGCTGGCGCGCGCTCATCGCGCGCGAATTCACTTTTGCCAACGTTCGCCGGGCCAGCCAGGCGGTGGCCGATTATCTTAAAGCCGGATTGGCCGATCCGGCATCGGGCCTTCAAGGCCGCGATCCCCGCGTCGTCATCGCTTACGATTGCCGTTTTTTGGGCCGCTCCTTCGCCTTGGCGGTGGCCGAGGTCTTCTCCGCCAACGGCCTCACTCCCCTGCTCTGCCAGCGGGACACTCCGACACCCGTTTTGGCCTTGGCCATCCGGCAGCGCAAAGCCCTCGGCGGCATCAACATCACCGCCAGCCACAATCCGCCCGAATATTCCGGCTTCAAAGTCTCCCGTCACGACGGCGCTGGCGCGCCCCCGAAGCCACGCGGCCGATTGAAGCCATCATTGACCGGCTGCAACGGGAAAACTGGAACTTCCCCTCGGTCGTGATCGGTACTTTTGCCTGCCAGAACATCGACCCGCAACCGGCCTATTTCCGCCAAATCCGCAAATTGGCCGATTTTTCCGTCATCAAAAAGGCCCGTCTGAAAGTCGCCGTTGATTTGATGCATGGCTGTGGCCGCGGTTATCTGGACACGCTCTTGCGCGAAGCGGGAGCGCGCCTGACTGTTTTTCACGGCGATTTGAACCCGCTTTTCGGCGGGCACCCGCCCGAACCGAGCGCCGAACACCTGGGCGAGATGCGCAAGTTCGTCCGCGCCGGTCACGCCCGTTTGGGCTTGGCCACCGATGGCGACGCCGACCGCTTCGGCGTCGTCGATTCCGACGGCACGTGGATCACGCCCAACCAGGTGCTGGCCCTGACGTTGTATCATCTGGCCAAACATCGCGGCTGGAAAGGCGCGGCGGTGCGGACGGTGGTCACAAGCCATCAAGTCGATGCGGTGGCGGCGCAATTTGGAGTGCGGATGCACGAAGTTTCCGTCGGATTCAAATACATTGGCGCGATCATGGAACGCGAGCCGGTCATCGTAGGCGGCGAGGAATCGGGCGGCCTGAGCGTGCGCGGCCACGTGCCGGAGAAAGACGGCATCCTGGCCTGTTTGCTCATGGCGGAGTTGGTGGCGGCGGCCGGCAAGCCTCTGGGCGCCGTGCTCAAGGACATTACCAAACTAGCCGGCCCCTTTTTCACCGAGCGGATCAACATTCATATCGACCCCGCCAAAAAGGACGAACTGCTTTCCCGGCTGTCCGGCGGGCTGGCGAAAATCGGCTCCTTTCCCGTCCAGCAGCGGGTCACGGTGGACGGCTGCAAATTTCTCCTGGCCGACGGAGAATGGGTGGCCTTTCGCGCCAGCGGCACGGAGCCTGTGTTCCGTTGCTACATTGAAGCCCGGTCCAGGAAGAACCTGGACCGGCTGCGGCAAGCCTGCCGGGCACTGTTGAGTTAGGCCGTCACTTTCTGCGCCGCCGCGGCCGGCAGCGGAACGACCTTTGATTGCAGTCCCAGCTTGGCGCACACGAAATAGACCACCGCGCCAACCACGAACGCCGCCACAGGCGCCGCGGGAACTTGAGGAAGGTTTAAGCCGGGGTTAATCGCATTCAAAGTAGGCAGGATGCCCACCACGAACCCCGCCAGCCAGGCCAGCCAGCCGGCTGGGTTGAACCCCGCGCGCGGGCCGGACCATTTGCCGCCCGCCAGAAAGTAATCCACCATCATCGCGCCGCAGATGGGACCGAAGGAGGCGCCGATAATCTGGAAGACAATGATTGCTTTGCCGACCAGGCCGGTTACAGCCAGCACAATGCTCACCGCCGTGCCGATGCCGACGGAAACGAACGGATTCAGTTTAGGCATGGTGGTTTTGAAACTGTTGGCGGCGATAAACGAGGAGAAGCACGCCCCAGGAAAGGCAGTCAGCGCCAGCAGGAACATAATCAAGTTCGCCGCGCTTTTGCCCACCAAGATCGGAATCAAACCAGGCGTTTGCAGAATCAGGCTCGGAGGCGCAGGCGGAACCGCTTTGGTCGCTGTGTCGGCCGCCGCCACCATTGCGGCACTGCTTATTTCAGGCGTGCCGTAAGCGCCTGCCACTACCAGCAGCGAAATACCCGCCGTCACAATGATAGCCAGGGCCACCCCCACCAAGCCGCCCATCTGCACGTCATTCTTGTCCCGGCTATTGGTGCCAAAATCCACTCCCGCCGCGCCCGCCGTGGCAAAAAAGCCCACCACGTAAGTCATCATGAACGCCAGCACACCGAAGGAGCTTAACGGCGACGGGGCTTGCGGTGACAGACCTTTGTTCAAATCGATGAACTTTTGCGGGTCAAAACTGCCGATGCCCCCCGCCGTCTTGGCCAATAGGACCAGTAGGATGGCCAAAGGAATCAGGGGCAAGTAAGTGGCCACTTTGGCAACATACTGGATGCCTTTTAAACCAACGAAAGCCGCCAGCACAGCAAAGACCACCATGATAAGCTGTGGCGGCAGGTGGATGGCTGGCGCCAGCATCAGCGAGGAAAAATAGGCGTTGACGCCCAACCAGCCGAATTGCAGCGCGCCCATCAGAAACCCCGGCATGAGAAAACCGCCCTGCGCGCCAAAGGTGGAGGTGCCCACGATGTAAAGCGGCAATCCGGTCTTCATGCCCAACAACCCCGGCACCAAGTAGAACAGGAAATGACAGACCAACCCGGCCAGCACCAGGCTCAACAGCGCCCAACCCACTCCGTGCGAAAGCATTCCGCCCGCGTTGGGCGCATTGACGGCGTCCTGCCAGAATACAAACCAGAGAAAGATGCCCGCGTAAGTCGGCGCCGTATTGGCGTACCAAGGCGCGCGTTTCCCGGGCGGGTTGGGTATCGCGCTGGTGATATAAGAGGGGAGTTGGCCAGCCGGTTGTTTATCTTGATCATTCATAGCTCGGTGATGGGTTTAATTAGAGAACCAAAGCCAGCGGGCGGGCCGTCGGCCCTTATCAACCGCCGCGGCCATGGGAACTGGCCGGTCATGGTGCTGACCTTTGGTCAAGCTGCCTGTATCCACAAGATTGGCAAGCATTGCACTCAGCATATTCAAGCCCTTGCCGCCCCGTCAACGACAAATCCGGTCAAATGAATAATATTGTTGCAATGGTAATCCTTTTGTATTAGAACCATTGATCATCTCCGTTGATGCGGCGCAGTTAAATCAGCATAGAACTTCAACCTGTTATGCCAACACCCCCTCACTCCGCTCCATGCCGTGCCGCCGTGCGTTCCCATCGCTGTCTCCGCTTTGGCGGAGGCGTGTTCCTCGCTCTGGCGTGGCTCGCCTTTAGCGCCGCCCAGGCGCAAACCACCAATTTTGCGCTTGGCGCGCCATCACTCTTGGTGGGTCCGGTGGCGGGAACCAACAGCGTGGTGCTTGCGGTCACGCCCCAGACCGCCGCCTGGACGAATTCGGCCAACGACGCCTGGCTCCATCTGAGCTTGCCGAACCAAAGCGGCGTCGGCAGCACCAATGTCGTTTTCACTTACGATGCCAACCCGGGCGCGACCCGCACCGGCACCCTTGCCCTCGCCAGCCAGACCCTCACCGTCACCCAGGCCGGTTCAACTTACGTCGCGGCTGAACCCTTGAGCACCTTGGTGCCCTTGGGACTGAACGCGCCTTATGGCGTGGCGGCGGATCGCACGGGCAACGTCTATATCGCGGATTCCGGCAACAACGCGATCCTGCAATGGACGGCGGCCAGCAACACCGTGTCGCTGGTGGTTTACTCGGGTTCGTATTATCCCCAAGCCGTGGCCGTGGACGGCGCGGGCAATGTTTTCTTCGCCGACAGCGGCAGCAGTTCGATCAACGAGTGGTCGGCGGCCAACAGCAACGTGACCACCTTGGTCTCCTCGGGATTGTCTTTTCCCGGCGGCGTGGCGGTGGACGGTGCCGGCAATGTCTATATCGCCGACACCTTCAACAGCGCGATCAAGGAATGGACCGCGGCCACCAGCAACGTGACCACCTTGGTCTCCTCGGGATTGGATTATCCCTATGGCGTGGCGGTGGACGGCGCGGGGAATGTCTATATCGCCGACACCGGCAACAACGCGATCAAAGCGTGGTCGCCGGCCAACAGCAACGTAACCACCTTGGTGGCTTCGGGTCTTAACGTTCCCCAAGGCTTGGCGGTGGACGGCGCGGGCAATGTTTTTGTCGCCGACACTTACAACAGCGCGATCAAAAAGTGGACCGCTGCCAATGGCAACGTCACTGCATTGGTATCCTCGGGTTTGTCTTATCCCATTGGCGTGACCCTTGACGGCACGGGCAATCTCTATATTGCCGAAACTGATAACAATGCGATCAAAGAACTGCCCTATGCCTTCGTGGACCCAACCGCCAGAGCGGAAAGCGCAGCCGCCGGCAACGATGCTTTGCCAGTAGTGCTCCCCGCCACGGAAAATCTGCAGGCCCAGTTCGCTCCTTCCAGTGACCAGCCGTGGCTGGCCATCAGCGGCGCCACCAACGGCGTCGTGGGTTTTTCCTTCCTCGCCAATACCGGCGCCACCCGGACGGCCCATATTACTGTGCTCGGCCACGTCACTCCCGTCACGCAAGGCCCTCCCACCTTTACCATCGGCACGAACTCGCTTCTGGAAGGGTTGAATGCGGGCAGCGACAGCGTCGTTCTGACGGTCATCCCGGAAATCGCCACTTGGACGGCCACGGCCAATGCCGCTTGGTTACATCTGACCGTGGCCAACCAAAGCGGCGTCGGCAGCACCAACGTGGTTTTCACTTTTGACCAAAATCCGGGCGCGACCCGCATCGGCACCCTCACCATCGCCGGCCAGACGCTGACCGTCACCCAGACTGGCCCCACCTATTCCCTGGGCACAAACGCCCTTGGAGAGGGGGTTAACGCGGGAAGTGACAGCGTTGTTCTGACGGTAAGCCCGAATTTCGGCGTTTGGACGGCAACAGCGAATGCCACTTGGTTGCATCTGAGCCTGGCCAATCAAAGCGGCACAGGCAGCGCGAGCGTGGCTTTCAGTTTTGACGCCAATCCAGGTGCGACGCGCATCGGCACCCTCACCATCGCCGGCCAGACGCTGACCGTCACGCAGGCTAGCCCCGCCTATTCCCTGGCCACAAACGCGCTTTCTGAATGGGCCACTGCGGGCAGCGATAGCGTCCTTCTGACGGTGAACCCGAATTTCGGCGTTTGGACCGCCACCGCCAATGCCACTTGGTTGCATCTTAGCACGCCCAATCAAAGCGGCACCGGCAGCACGAATGTGGTTTTCACTTTTGACGCCAATCCGGGCGCCATCCGTATTGGCACCCTCACCATCGGGGGCCAGACGTTGACCGTCACGCAAGCCAATGTCGGCCTCGGCACAAAATCGCTTCTGGAGGGGCCAATGGCGGGAAGCGATAGCGTCGTTCTCGCTGTGAACCCGGGTTTCGGCGTGTGGACGGCTACGACGAATGCCAACTGGTTGCATCTCAGCGCGGCCAATCAAAGCGGCGCCGCCAGCACGAACGTGGTTTTCAGTTTTGACTCCAATCCTGGCCCCATCCGCCTCGGCACCCTCACCATCGCCGGCCTCACCCTCACCGTCACCCAGGCCGGTTCAACGTACGTGGCGGCTCAACCACTGACCACCTTGGTTTCGTCAGGGTTGAACGGTCCCGCCGACGTGGCGGTGGACGGCGCTGGCAATGTTTACATTGCAGACTTTGGCAATAACGCGATCAAGAAGTGGACGGCGGCCAGCAACACCGTGAGCACGGTGGTTTCTTCGGGCTTATCCCAACCCATTGGCGTTGCGGTGGACCGTGCCGGCAATGTCTATATCGCCGACACCAGCGACAATGCCATCAAGGAGTGGACGGCAGCCAACAGCACCGTGACCACCTTGGTGTCCTCGGGGGTGAGCGGTCCCCATGGCGTGGCGTTGGATGGCGCGGGTAACGTTTTTATTGCAGTCTATGGCAACAACGCGATCAAGGAGTGGACGGTGGCCAACAGCAACCTGGCCACCCTGGTGTCCTCAGGCGTGTCTTCTCCTGCCGGGGTGGCGCTGGACGCCACGGGCAATGTTTACATCGCAGACTTCGGCAACAACGCGATCAAGGAGTGGACGGCGGCCAACAGCAACTTGACCACTTTGGTATCCTCGGGGCTGAGCCAACCCTTTGAAGTGGCGCTGGATGGGGCGGGCAATGTCTTTTTCACCGATTCCGCCAACAATGCGCTCAAAAAGCGGACGGCTGCCAACAACACCGTGACATCATTGATTTCCACGGGATTGTCTTATCCCGTAGGCGTGGCAGTGGATGGCACGGGTAATATTTACTTTGCCGACAGCCACAACAACGCGATCAAAGAACTGCCTCATGCCTTCGTTGACCCAACCCCCAGGTTGGAAACCTTGGCAGCCGGCAACGATGCGTTGCCTGTGATATTGCCTGCCACCGAAAATCTGCTGGCCCCGTTCGCGCCCACCACCGACCAGTCGTGGCTGACCATCACCGGCGTCACCAACGGCGTGGTCAGCTTCGCCTTTACCGCCACCGCTGCCAACCGCACCGGCAACATCCTCTTGCTCGGCCAGACCATTCCCATCACCCAAGGTGGCCCCAACTATTCCCTTGGCGCCACCAACCTCCTGGTGGGGCCCGGTGCGGGCAGCAATAGCGTCGTTCTAGCAGTGGTCCCGAATTTCGCCATGTGGACGGCCATGACGAATGCCACCTGGCTGCATCTCACCGCGGCCAATCAAAGTGGCACCGGCAGCACGAACGTGATTTTCAGCTTCGATGCCAACCCAGGCCCAACGCGCTCCGGCACCCTCACCATTGCCGGCCTCACGCTCACCGTCACCCAAGCCGGTTCAACTTACGTCGCGGCCGGAACCGTCACCACGCTTGCGTCCGCGGGATTGTCTTATCCCTTTGGCGTCGCATTGGACGGTGTCGGCAGTCTTTACCTTGCCGACTCTCACAACAACGCGATTAAAAAGTGGACACCGGCCAACAACACCCTCTCCACGATTGTGCCCTCGGGGCTAAACCTACCGAGAGACGTGGCCTTAGACGGCGCGGGCAACGTTTACATCGCCGACACCCTCAACAGCGCGGTCAAGGAGTGGACGGCCGCCAGCAACACCGTCACCACCTTGGTCTCCTCTGGATTGTCTTCTCCCTGTGCCGTCGCCTTGGACGCCGCGACCAATGTCTATATCGCCGACTACGGCACCGTCGCGGTTTACAAATGGACGGTGGCCACTAAAACTCTGACCACCTTGGTCTCCACGGGACTGGGCCAACCTATTGGCGTGGCCTTGGACGCCGCCGGCAATGTCTATATAGGAGATAACAATAATAACTCGATCGAGAAGTGGTCGGTGGACAGCAAAAACCTGACTACACTGGTCTCCTTGGGATCGAGTGGACCCAATGGCGTGGCGGTGGACGGCGCCGGCAACGTCTATGTTGCAGATTATGGCGACTACACGATCAAAAGATGGACGGCGGCCAACAGCACCGTGACCACCTTGGTTTCCTCGGGGCTTTACCATCCCTCTTCCGTGGCGGTTGACGGCACCGGCAATGTTTACATCGCCGACGCCTACAACAACCTGATCAAAGAACTCCCGCAAGTCTTCATGGACACGACCCCAAAATTGGAAACCTTGGCAGCCGGCAACGATGCGTTGCCTGTGATATTGCCTGCCACCGAAAATCTGCTGGCCCCGTTCGCGCCCACCACCGACCAGTCGTGGCTGACCATCACCGGCGTCACCAACGGCGTGGTCAGCTTCGCCTTTACCGCCACCGCTGCCAACCGCACCGGCAACATCCTCTTGCTCGGCCAGACCATTCCCATCACCCAAGGCGGCCCCAGCATTTCCCTTGGCGCCACCAACCTTCTGGTGGGGCCCGGTGCGGGCAGCAATAGCGTCGTTCTAGCAGTGGTCCCGAATTTCGCCATGTGGACGGCCACGGCGAATACCGCATGGCTGCATCTCACTGCGGCTAATCAAAGCGGCACCGGCAGCACGAACGTGATTTTCAGCTTCGATGCCAACCCAGGCCCAACGCGCTCCGGCACCCTCACCATTGCCGGCCTCACGCTCACCGTCACCCAAGCCGGTTCAACTTACGTCGCGGCCGGAACCGTCACCACGCTGGTCTCCTCGGCCTCGGGATGGAATCAATCTTTTGGCGCGGCTGTGGACGGCGCGGGCAACGTTTATGTCGGAAATTACAACAATGCTGTTTACAAATGGACGGCGTCTAACAACTCCCAAAGCACCGTGGTGTCCACGGGGCTAAACGGAACAAGAGGAGTGGCGGTGGACGGCGCGGGCAACATTTACATCGCCGACACCGGCAACAGCGCGGTCAAGGAGTGGATGGCGGCTGGCAATACCGTCACCACCTTGGTCTCGGCCGGATTGACTTCTCCGTGCAGTGTGGCTTTGGACAGCGCCACCAACGTTTACATCGCCGATTACGCCAATGTCGCGGTTTACAAGTGGACGGTCGCGAGCAAAACTCTGACCACCTTGGCTTCCTCGGCCTCGGGTCTGGGCCAGCCCATTGGTGTGGCGGTGGACGCGGCGGGCAATGTCTATATCGGAGATTTCAATAATAACGCCGTCGAGAAATGGACGGCAGCCAACGGCAACTTGAGCAGCTTGATCTCCTCGGGTCTGGGCTACCCCAATGGCGTGGCCGTGGATGGCTCGGGCAATATCTATATTACTGGCTATAATGCCTCCACCATTCAAAAATGGACGGCGGCCAATGGCAGGCTAACCACCTTGGTCTCCTCGGGATTGAGCCAACCGGCAGCCGTGGCCGTGGACGGCACGGGCAACATCTATATCGCCGACACCCACAACAACGCGGTCAAAGAACTGCCTCAAGCTTTCGTGGACACGACCCCAAAAATGGAAGCTTTGGCCGCCGGCAGCGATGCTTTGCCTGTGGTGTTGCCCGTCACGGAAAATTTGCTCGCCCCGTTCGCTCCGACTAGTGACCAGACGTGGCTGACCATCACCGGCGTCGCCAACGGCGTGGTAACCTTTTCCTTTTCCGCCGCCACTTCCATCCGTACGGCCCACGTCACCGTGCTCAACCAAAGCATTCCCGTTACGCAAGGTTCTTCCACCTTCTCTCTCGGCACCACGGCGCTCTGGGAGGGGCCGGCGGCGGGAAGCGATAGCGTTGTTCTGGCTGTTAGTCCCAATTTCGCCACCTGGGCGGCCAACACCAATGCCACCTGGCTCCATCTTACCCCGGCGAACCAAAGCGGCACAGGCAGCAAGAATGTGGTTTTCACTTTTGATGCAAATTCGGGTCAGACCCGCTCCGCCACCCTCGCCATCGCCGGCCAAATCCTCACCATCACTCAAGCTGGTTCAACTTACATCGCGGCTCGACCAGTGACCGCGCTGGTATCCACGGGATTATCTTATCCCTTTGGCGTGGCTGCGGACGGCGCAGGCCATGTCTATATTGCCGACAACGGCAACAGTGCGATCAAGAAGTGGACAGCCGCCAATAATACTGTGGCCTCACTGGTATCCGTGGGATTGAATGGTCCCCAAGGCATGGCAGTGGATGGCGCAGGGCACGTCTTTTTCGCCGACACCGCCAACAACGCGATCAAAGAGTGGACGGCCGCCAACAGCAACGTGACCACCTTGGTATCCACAAACCTCATCAACCCCGGCGGTGTGGCAGTGGACGTCACGGGCAATGTCTATATCGCTGATAGCGGCAACAACGCGATCAAGGAATGGACGGCCGCCAATAGCAACGTGATCACTTTGGTGTCCGCAAACCTTTCCACCCCTAGCGGCGTGGCGGTGGACGCCGCGGGCAATGTCTATATCGCCGACACCCTCAACAGCGCGATCAAGGAGTGGACGGCCGCCAACAGCAACGTGACCACCTTGGTCTCCTCGGGATTGTCTTATCCCTATGCCGTGGCCGTGGATGGCGCCGGTAATGTTTATATCGCCGACACCCTCAACAGCGCGATCAAGGAGTGGACGGCCGCCAACAGCAATGTGATCACCTTGATCTCCTCGGGTTTGTCTTATCCCTATGCCGTGGCCGTGGACCTCACGGGCAATGTCTATATCGCTGACAGTCTCAACAACGCGATCAAAGAACTGCCGCGTGCCTTTGTGGACCCGACCCCCAGACTGGAAAGTCTGGTCGCTGGCAACGATGCGTTGCCCGTGGTCTTGCCCGCCACCGAGAATTTGTTCCTCCCGTTTGCCCCCGGCAGTGACCAGTCGTGGCTGGCCATCAGCGGCGTCGTCAACGGCGTGGTTGGTCTTTCCTTTACCACCAATACCGGCCTTAGCCGCACGGCCCACGTCACCTTGCTCGCCCAAACCATATCCATCACGCAAGCCGGCGTCACGCCGCCTACACTGACGGGCGCGCAGATTCTGGGCAATGGCGTTCTTCAGTTTGCCTTCAGCAACACTGCGGGCGCTTCCTTCTCTGTTCTGTCCGCCACCGACTTGTCCTTGCCTACAAGCAACTGGACGGTGGCCGGCGCAGTCACCAACATGGGTTCCGGCCTGTTCCAGTTCACCTCCCAGCCAGCCACGAACGACACGCAGCGCTTCTACCGCGTCCGCTCGCCCTAGTTCTGTCAATAAATATTACAGTCGCACATAACAAGTTCTTCCTTCAGCTTGTGGCCGCCGGCTTTTTGGGCAGCGTGAAATAAAATACCGCCCCCTTCTGCATTTCACTCTTCACCCATGCCTCTCCTCCGTGCGCCTGAACAATATGTTTTACGATAGCCAGCCCCAGCCCGGTGCCCCCGGTCTCCCGCGAGCGGGCGCGGTCCACCCGGTAAAAGCGCTCGAAGACCCGCCCCAGCGCCTCCGGCGGGATGCCCGGGCCGTCGTCGGCCACCGAAACCTCCGTCTTGCCCCCGGAGTCGCGCGCGCTCACGCTCACGCATCCGCCGCTCTTGCCATACTTGATGGCGTTGTCCGCCAGGTTGAAAAACACCTGTTGCAGGCGATCGGCGTCGGCCCAGACCAGGGTGCGCGGCGGAATCTTGTTTTCCAACCTGGCCTGGCGCGCGGCGGCCCGGGAGGCCAGGTCGTCCAGCACCCGTTGGGCCAGATCCCGCAGATCAACCTGCGCCAGATTCAAGGCGGCCTGGCCGGATTCCAACCGCGAGATGACCAGCAAATCCTCAATCAAAAATAAGAGCCGGTCCGAATGCTTGTCGATCTTCTGCAAAAAGCGCATCGCCTGGGCCGGATCGTGGATGGCGCCGTCGAGCAAAGTTTCCGCCGAACCTTTGATCAGGGACAGGGGGGTGCGCAATTCGTGGCTCACGTTGCCGACAAATTCAGTGCGGATGTTTTCCAGTTCCTTGAGGCGGGTGATTTCGTGAAAAACGAACAACTGCCCCTCTTCCTCGCCGGGCTGCCCGCTGACCACGGCCGCGTTGACCTGCCAGCAGCGCCGGCGCACGCGTTGGATTTCCAGTTCGGCGTCGGAAATGTTCTCTTCCCGCTGCAACTTGGCGGAGAGCAAAGCCAATTCATGCCAGCGAAAAGCCTCCATAATGGTCTGGCCCCGCACCTCGGCGGTGACACCGAAGAAGGTGCGCAGCGATTCATTCGTCATCCGCACCCGGCCGTGGCGGTCCAGCCATAGGATGCCCTCGCGCATACTGTTGAAAAGAGTTTGCAGGCGGGACTGGTACTGGCGGCGCAGGTCCTCCTGTTGCTGGGCCAGGGCGCGCTGATGCTCCTGCTCCACGCGCGCGCGTTCCCGGCCGTGGCGCAAGGACTGCCAGCGCAGCATCGCCGCTGCCGCCAGCGCCGTTCCGATGCATATAAGACTCCACCACATGGGCTTCAAGGGTCTGGCGTCCTACTCTTCCCGAAATCGGTAGCCCACGCCCCGGACCGTGTCCAACAGTTTGGCCGCGGTGCCCAGTTTGGCCCGGAGCCGGCGCATGTGGGTATCAACCGTGCGAGTATCAACCAGGTTATTGTAGCCCCACACGTCCCGCAAAAGCTGCTCGCGCGACTGCACCCTCCCCCGGCGTTCCGCCAAAATGACGACCAGCTTGAATTCCATCAGCGTCAAATCCATCTCCCGCCCCTGATAGGTGGCCCGATGCCGCGGTTTGTCGATGTGCAGGCCCCCGAGTTGAATCTGCCCGGTGTCCGCTTCCTTGGCGGGTTGGCGGTTGAGCAACTTTTTGACCCGCAACACCAACTCCCGCATGCTGAAGGGCTTGGTCACATAATCATCGGCCCCCAACTCCAGGCCCAGCACCCGGTCAATCTCCGTGGCCCGCGCCGTCAACATGACAATGGGAATGGCGCGCGTGGCCGGATCGTGGCGCAGCATCTTGCACACCTCCAGCCCGTCCAATTCCGGCAGCATGACATCCAGCAGGATCAACTGCGGTTGCATCTGGCGCGCCTGGCGGAACGCCTCCTTGCCGTTGTCGGCCTTGAGCACCGTAAAACCCGCCGCGCTCAAATTGGTGTCGATCAACTCCAGCAAATCCGGTTCATCATCCACCACGAGAATTTTTGATTTCATGGTCACAACTTTCCCCCATTGCACCCCATTCCCGCCCGCAATGAAATCAAAAAAACAGACGCAGATTACATGCTTGCGGCCAGGGAATTTCCTGCGGTAATGTGGCGCCATGAAACCGGTTTGGAATTTATGGCTGACGGTGCTTTGCCTGCTTAACGCAGGCGCCGCGATTTTTGCCCAAACTTCACCTCCGCCCGCCGCCATGGCCAACCCGTTTTTCGCCATGGATACCGGCACGCGCGACGCCACCCACCAAACCCTCGAGTCGCAGGTCTCTCTGCTCCAGGACTTGGGTTTTGCGGGATTCGGCCCCACGTATGTGGACCCCCCGGGTGTCCAGGAAATGTTTGCCTCGCTTGACAAACATCATCTCAAGCTCTTCGCCATCTACGCCGCCGCCAATCTCGATGACGGCAAAGCCTCCGTCACCCCGCGCCTTAAGGAAGCCATCCAGTCGCTTAGGGGCCGTGACACCATTCTCTGGCTGGCGCTCGGGAGCAAGAAATACAAACCCTCCTCGACCGATGGCGACGCGTCCGCGGTCGAGGCGTTGCAGGAGCTTTCCCGACTGGCTGCGGAGGCCGGCGTCCGCATCGCCATTTATCCGCACGCCAAGAACTGGGTCGAGCGGGTGGAGGATGCCGTGCGCTTGGCCGGCAAAGTCGGCAGCACCAACCTGGGCGTCACCTTCAATCTGTGTCATTGGCTTCAAGTCGATGGGCAGGACCTGGACGCGACGCTCCGCCTGGCGCGGCCCCATCTTTTTGTGGTGACGATCAGCGGCGCCGATGCCGGCGGCAAGGGCTGGACCCAGCTCATCCAACCGTTAGACAAAGGCACGTTCGATGTCGCGCCAGTGCTCGCGGCGCTCATCAAAATGGGTTACACGGGGCCGATCGGCCTGCAACATTACGGCATTGCCGGCAACGCCGAGGAAAACCTGAAACACTCCATGGACGGCTGGCGGAAATTGTCCGCCCGGGCCGTGGCTCAAGCCGCCATGCCGGCGGCCCACAACTGAACTATGAATATTCCCTCTTCCAATAACCCATCGCCCCTAAGCCGCCGTCGCTTTCTTTCCGGCACGTTGCTCACCGCGGCTGCCACCTCGCTCCCGAGCTTGGCCAGCCTCGCCGAGGAACCAGCCGCCCCGGCTGCGGCGCCGGCCCAATTCAAACGCAAGATCAAGCTGGGCGTCGTCGGCAACGGCGGTCGCGGCGCCTGGATTGCCAAGTTGTTCCAGCAGCATGGCGGCTATGAGATGTGCGCCGTGGCGGACTATTTCCCGGACGTGGTGGCCAAGTGCGGCGAGGCCTTGGGCGTGGACCCGGCGCGCCGGTTTTCCACGCTCTCAGGTTACAAGCGTTTATTGGAAAGCGGCATCGAGGCGTTGGCGTTGGAAGTGCCGCCCTATTTTCTCCCCGAACAGGCGCGCGCCGCGGTGGCAGCCGGGTTGCACGTTTACATGGCCAAACCCGTGGCGCCCGACGTGCCCGGCGCACTCCACATCCTCGCCGCCGCCAAGCAGTCCACCGCCAGGCAGCGCTGCTTCATGGTCGATTATCAGATGCCTACCGACCCGGCCAACCAGGAAGTCATCAAGCGGCTGCACGCGGATGGGATCGGCCGGATTTCGCAAATCTTCACCACCGGCTATTGCAAAAATTTCGACGACCCGCCCAAAACCGCCAATCTGGAGAGCCGATTGCAGCATCTCTCCTGGGTCAACGACATTGCCATGGGCTGCGATTACATTGGCAACTTCGATATCCACGCCATCGATGCGGCGCTCTGGGTGGTGGGCCAGCGCCCGGTGGCTGCGGCCGGAAATTCCCGCATTTGCCGCCCCGATCCGCACGGCGACAGCCACGATGTCTGTTCGGTGGTCTTCGAGTATGCCGATGGTCTGGTGCATAACCATTCCGGCCAGGCTCTCAAAAACCAGGTCGCAACCGAACTCGATTGCCGGGTTTACGGAATGACTGGCCACGCCCTTCTTAGCTACTGGGGCAAAGCCCAGCTTCGCTCCTCCGATGACGCCTACACCGGGCTGGTGGAGAACCTTTACGAAGCCGGCGCCGTCAGAAATATCGCCACTTTTTATAAGAACGTCACCGAAGGCCATTATGAAAACGAAACCGTCCCACGCTCCGTGGATGGCGCGCTGACCTGCATTCTTGGCCGCGAAGCCGCCGCCCGTCGCAAGCGCCTGACCATGCATGACCTGATCCGCCAGAATAAGCGGCTGGAGATGGACCTGACTGGCCTGAAGTCCTGATGAATAACACCGAGCCTGCACTCCAGCGTTACGTGCCCTTGTTATGCTGGATGGCCTCCTTGCTGACTGCCGTTTTCATTTGCCTCAAAATCCTCGGTTACGGCTACATGCCCGCCGGAGATGCCCGGCGGCACGCCGCCAAACCATTCGCCCACAAACCCTACTCGGAAATCGTCGTGATGCGCCCCCAATACGTGGTGGATCACAGCCCCGGCTGGGAATGGCTGCTGGGAATCCTGCACCGTGTCGCGGGCTGGGATGAAGACGCCTTGATCAGCTTCTCCGTCGCGGCCACGGCGTTGGTCATGCTGTGCTTCCCGTTGCTCTGGGTGCGGCATCCGGAAGCCTGGCTCGCCGCCGTGCTGGCCCAATTGATCGCCGTTCCCGAACTCATCAACCGTTGGACGCAAGGCCGTCCCTACCTCTTGTCCGAAGGCCTCCTCGTGGCCTTGCTCTTTTCCTGGTCCAAGGAGCAAGACCGCCGTCCGGCGTGGTGGAAAGTGGCCTTGACCTGTGCCGGGTTCGCGCTTTCCGCGTGGATGCATGGCGCCTGGTATTTGTGGGTGCTGTTGTTCGCCGCCTTTTTCCTGGCCCAACGCTGGCGGGCCGGACTCTGGCTCGCCGGTTGCTGGGCGGTGGGCACGATCATGGGCGCGCTCATGACCGGCCGGCCGCTGGCCTTCCTTTACGGGGCCGTCTTCATGGCCCAAAGTGTTTTTCAGGAACATGCGCCCAAATGGTTGCTGGTCGGAGAATTCCAACCCAGCACCGGCGAATTCGCCACCATCGCCATGCTGGCTATCGTCTATCTATGGCGGGAGCGGCAAAAGACGGCATCCTCCCCGCTTATCTCCCAGCCTGCCGTCTGGTTGATTGTCCTCGGTTGGATATTCGGCTTCATGGCGGACCGATTCTGGGCCGATTGGGGCGTGGCCGCCGCCCTCGTCTGGATGGCCGGCGAATTCGACCAAGCCATTCCCACGCTCTGGAACGCCGCCTCCCGGCAACGCCTCCTGGCCTGCTCCTTGATCTTGCTGCCCCTTTATCTGGACTCCACCAATGACCTGGGCCGCCGCTACACTGGCTGGTCAACCGAGCCGTTCGTGGATGGCAGCCGCCCGCAACTTAAGGATTGGATGCCGGGCCGCGGAGGCATATTCTACGCCGATAACATGCAATTCTTTTACAACACTTTTTACAAGAATCCGCAAGGGGACTGGCGTTACATCGCCGGCTTCGAACCCGCCCTCATGCCTGCCGACGACCTGAAAGTGTTTCGCGACATCCACCGCCCCGGCGCGACCCAGGAATCCTATCAACCTTGGATCAAGAAAATGCGCCCGCAGGACCGTCTGGCCTTGGCTTGGCCGGCCAAACCAGAACTTCCGCCGCTGGAATGGAAAGAAGCCGCCCCAGGCCTTTGGATCGGACGCCTGCCCGCCGCCAGCCAAGGGGCGCCCCACGAAAAATAAATCATCCACGGAGACCGCCATGCCTATTTACGAATTCGCCTGTCCCGACTGCCGAAAGATCTTCAACTTTCTTTCCAAGAGATTGCAGCCCGCCGGCCCTCCGGCCTGTCCCAAGTGCGGCCGGCGCAAGATGATCAAGCAACTGAGTTCATTCGCCATGCCGCGCGGCCTCCAGGAACCTTCCGCCGCCCCTGCCTCCGAGCAAGGCCCCATGCCGGATCTGGACGATCCCCGCGTCGCCCGCGTCATGTCCGAAATGGAGCGTGACATGGAGCATATCGACGAAAACAACCCCAAGCATCTTGCGCAGATGATGAAGAAAATGAAGGACCTCATGCCGGGCGGCGCCATGCCCAAGGAATTCGACATCGCCATCAAGCGCCTGGAAGCCGGCGAGGACCCCGAAAAGATCGAAGCCGACATGGGCGACGTGCTGGGAGATTTCATGGGCGGCGAAGAAGGCGGCGGCCCGGGCGGTCCCGGCGGCGGCGGCGGTTACACCCACGACAGCGGTTTGTACGATTATTGATTCGTCAATGGCGCAGGATGGCGATTTTGGTCACCGCCAGCACAAAGCCGATCACTCCGAGGATCAAAAGCCAAAAAGAGCCTTTGACGGCCAAAACCACGCCCGTGGCCAGAATCGCCGCCATGATCAGATAAATAAGAATAGCCCACAGTATATTCATCAGGCCATAGTTTACCGCATCGCCCGCCACAATCAAGCGGCCCGCAATATTGGAATTATGTGATTGATATTGCAATGCGTGCGGGGCCTGTGAGACTCTTGCTCTGAACCCGGGAAAAACGTGATGGAACAACAAACGCCATATGCCTGCTAAATCATTGCCACCAAAACACGCTTGTCTCATTGCCAGCGGCGATCTTCGCCTTAGCGCCAATCAAAAATGCTGGCCCGTCCAATCCCACATGGAGACGCAGTTGGCCAAAGCCATGCAGAGTGAGGGTTGGAAACTCGACCGCGCCCATGTCTTGGATCCGGCCAAAAAGCACGGTTTCATCGATTCGCAGAAAATGGGCATGGAGGTTTTCACCCGCGTGGATTCCCTTGCCCCGCTGGTCGTGGCCGAAGCGGTCTGGCAATACAGCCACCACGTGCTGCACGGGTTATATACCCATCGCGGCCCCATCCTGACGGTCGCCAATTGGAGCGGCACCTGGCCGGGGTTGGTTGGCATGTTGAATCTCAACGCGTCGATGACCAAGGCGGGCATCGACTATAGTTCGCTCTGGAGCGAGGATTTCAGCGACGGCTTTTTCCAGAAAGGCCTGCGCCAATGGCTCAGAGCCGGAGTGGTCAGGCACGATGAAAGCCATGTCCGCGACCTGAGCGGGGTCAAGTTGCCGGGGGCGGAGGAGAAACTGGGGCGCGCCTTTGGGCGGCAATTCCAGCAGCGCAAAGCCATCCTGGGCGTTTTCGACGAGGGCTGCATGGGCATGTTCAACGCGATCATTCCCGACGAACTGCTCCATCCGACCGGGGTTTTCAAAGAGCGCCTGAGCCAATCGGCCCTCTTTGCGGCCATGGGCCAGGTGTCCGAGTCCGAGGCGCGGGCGGTGCTGGATTGGTATTTGAAAAAGGGGGTGCAATTCAAATGGGGCAAGAACGAGGAAACCGAATTGACCCGCGCCCAAACCCTCCAACAATGCAAAATGTACATCGCCGCGTTGCGCATGGCCGATGACTTCGGCTGCGCGACCATCGGCATTCAGTATCAGCAGGGTTTGAAGGACCTTGCCCCGGCCAGCGATCTGGCGGAGGGGACGCTCAATAATATGGACCGCCCGCCGGTCTTAAATCCGCGCACCGGCCGCGTCCTCTACGCCGGGGAAGCGCTGCCGCATTTCAACGAAGTCGATGAATGCGCCGGGCTGGATGGATTGCTCACGTATCATCTGTGGCGCAAGCTGGGCTATCCTCCGGAAAACACCCTGCACGATCTTCGCTGGGGCCAGCGCTATCAAAACAACGGGTTCAACGAATTTGTCTGGGTGCTGTTGATCTCCGGGGCGGCGCCGCCGGCCCATTTCACCGGGGGTTGGAAAGGCGCAACGAGCGAACGGCAACCGCCGATGTATTTCCGACTCGGCGGCGGCACCCTCAAAGGCATCAGCAAACCCGGCCATCTGGTTTGGAGCCGGGTGTTCATCATGGACGGCAAATTGCATTGCGACCTGGGGGTGGGCCGGGCGGTGGAATTGCCGCGCCAGGAAACGGAACGGCGCTGGCTGGAAACGACTCCGCAATGGCCGATCATGCATGCCTGTTTTGACGGCGTGACGCGCGACCAGATGATGGCCCGCCACAAATCCAACCACATCCAGGTCGTCTATGCGCCCGACGAGAAGAAAGCCCATCGCGCCTGCCGGATCAAAGCCGCCATGCTGGCGGAACTGGGCCTGGAAGTGCATTTCTGCGGCGACGTCAAGGTGGAGTGAGTAAAATCCGGTTTGACTGGCTTTGACCGGGCATAAGCCACAGATTAACACAGATTGACACAGATTGGACTGGCCGGGACTGCGGTTTGACCTGGTTTGACCTGGTTTGACCCACCTTCGCAAGGCCTACGGCGGACAGGCTGGGCTTGACTGGCAAAATTTGCCGCTTTTGGACTTGCGGCGTGATTTTCATTTTTTAGCGCAATATCAAAGAACACGGGCGCGTGAGCGCCACACAATCCCACTATACCACTGTTCGGTGGGACTGCAATAGGAATTATTCAATGTCTTTGCGCCGCGACGTTTTCTTTCGCCAATCAGGCGAAAGCATGCTTTACCATTCCGACAATGTCCACTTGGCTTTACAATGCCATTAACTGACCCCCTGACCTTCTCTTTAGATGCACCCAAATGGTTTCCCTATTGTTCTGGATGGACCCAGTCTTGAGTTGCGAAGAAATCAGTGTTCCAGCGGGCATAGCCGCCAGTTTGACACGGTGGCTGCTGGAAAACATCTCTAATACGCTCACATCACTGTTTGTGCGCATGTTGCTCTCAATTAACAACTTACAGATGGCTCCGTGCCCCCAGACCGGATGACAGTAATATTTTGCTTTGAAGATCATGGCCGCCGTCGTACAAAGGATTGACATGATCACCCTAATTCATCAGCCAGATGACCCGAAAAGGATGGGCAACCTCCTGGTCGAGAACCTTTACGGCGCGAAATGGACACTTTTTCGCGCTGCTGTAGCGTTTGTGAAGAATTCAGGTGTGAAGCATATCAAGGCAGCGTTGCAAAACTTTTTGACACAAGGGAACGCAAAGATTTCAGCCGGTATTGACCATGCCGGGACGAGCAAGGAAGGCTTATCAGAGTTGCTGGAGGCTCTCGGCACGAAAGGTGAAGGATGGGTATTCCACAATGATGAAGGGCGCCATACTTTTCACCCAAAAGTCTATCTCTTCGAGAATGCAACGAGTGCTGAGTGCTTTATCGGGTCAGGCAATTTAACCGAAGGTGGGCTGTACACGAACTACGAGGCGTTCGTGCAGATTAGACTCGAAAAGGGAAATGTAGATGACCGGACAACATTAGCCCAACTCCACAAAATTCTGGACACATGGACTGATTCAAGCCAGGGCATGGCGCTGAAGTTAACCGCTGCACTTATTCAAGAATTGGTGGACAAAGGATTCGTGCCAATGGAAGCCCTGATTGCGCAAGTGAGAGGCGAAACTGAGGCAAGGATATGCGGCGGCGCGACGGAAGCGCGAGCGAAAAGTCCTTTCGGATCGAAGCGTGTTCCGGCAGCACCAAAAGTAGCCGGCATATCCAAACGCAAAGTGGAGCAAAAGAAAGCCTCACAAGAAAGCAAGGCAGGAAGCGCCGCCATCCAGACGGACGACCTTACAGGTTTCTTTATGACTTTACAACAAACGGATGTTGGAAAGGGTCAGAAAACAAAAGGGACATCAAAGCGCTCGCCAGAAATATTTATTCCACTGGCCGCCCGCGATGCGAACCCGGATTTCTGGGGGTGGAGCAAACTATTCAAGCAAGACCCGTCAAAGCCTGGCAAGTATGACCGGAGCAATGTGCCTATGATGCTTGGAAAGCATGTGGTTTTTGTGAACATGATGACATGGCCGGACAAGAGCGATTTCCGACTGCGGAATGGCGAGTTGCGGGAAGCAGGAAATGTTGGGGACGTTTTACGAATTCTGAAAACAGAAGGCAACGCACGGTTTGATTACGTAGTTGAGATCGTGGGGCCGCAAAGTCCCTCATACGCCAAGTATGCGGCAATGTGCAATAACGCCGTGCGCATGCGCAATTCAATGAAGCGATGGGGCTACCACTAATCAGTTGTGCTTGCAAAAATGGAGTATGCTTTCTGAGGCGATGGCATTTTTTCTAAAAATATCGCGGGACACCAACATTTCCATTGGAATCTCCTCCACCAATTGAAAGCCAACCGTTTTCGCTAGGTCTGCAAGAAGGTTTACCGTTATAATTTCGACTTTCTCCCCTCCGGCGATGGTGTGGTTATTTCCGACCACAACGAAAGCGCTCGCGGCGGGTTTGAGGACTGTATGCATGCCTACGAATACTTGCCTCATGTCGTCGAAATACTTGTAAAGAAGAGACGGAAGGTTTTCGACGCCTGAAACCGACGTCGGCGGTTTCATTCAGGTCTTTGATTTTTGAAATTAAGGAACGAATTGAAGCTGGAGAACGGCTCATGTCCGATTCAAAGCGTTCCCAGTAATCGCGACGAGTTTTATTTGTGATCTCGCGGTTGCCTATCATGTGCTGGTCACGTTGCCTGTGCTCACGGCGGGGTAGAAGGCCAAGAAAGCAAAGACTAAGGCGGTCGGTGTCCAGGTAGGGGAGAGCCGTTGCGTAAGGTGGTGATGTAATTACGACATCGACATTACCTGTCCACTTCCGCCAGACTTCCTTAAGCATGCGACTGTCACCTTCGGTGATGTTAGATTTCCCGAGCGACGCTCTCGACTCTTGCCGAAGAAATGCCAGAAGCAATCGAACTGACCGCCCTAAATCTTCCAGAAATTCTTTGAGCGGGTCAATATCGTCAGCAGATTTGAGTTCCTTGCGGATACGGAGATCGTCTTCCTTTTGCCAAGATACTCGTCGCAAAATGTTGCTGAGGGTAAGAAGCATGAAGTCTCGCAATACCCCGTTAGCCGTGTCGAGAATGCAACCGCGAATTTGCTCCAACTCACCAAGCACTCGTTGATCAAACCACGTATTGAGATAATTAATATCTTCGGGCGTCCGATCTGACGGATGCGACCCATCCGCGCATAATGCTCCAGTCTTGAGCAGCTTGGTTCTAACACTCGTGTAGGCGCTTTCTAACTCGCCAACTTTCACCTTCAAAATGCCGCATTTGGTTTTGGCCATGAAGACTGAAAGAGGGTTCATATCAACGCCGATAGTAGCCCTGTCCGCTAGTATAGATTCTACCGCCGTTGTCCCACTGCCAGAAAATGGGTCTGCGACAACGCCTCCGTGCGGAACTTTTGCGATATTGATGAAAGCACGAACCAGTTGTGGAAAAAATTTTCCTCGATACTCATGAAGTCCGTGACTGCCGTATCTCAAGCAGCGGCGGTTTGGGAAAGGCACCTCGCCGTTGAATGGGAGTCTATTGGCCAGTTCGTCGAGCGCAATGCCGTTTCGGACAAGATTTACGGTTGATTCCCGAAGAGATTGTCTCGTGGTAACGGACTTCTTGCCTTCAATGACTTCCCAAAACGCCAGTTCGCGTGCTAATTCGGCAGCGGTAATTCTGGAAGTAATTTTAAAGATGCCGGATTTGTCGAATTGGCCAGCAAGCGGTAATGGTTTGCCGCCTGCAAGAGCGATCAGTTCGCGAAGGCCGAGTTTGCGCTCAAAGGGCTGTATGTATGGCTTAATACGGCATGTGATTGGAGACGTCATAGATAAGTTACTCCTGTGTTTTGGAAAATTAGAATTCTTTCGGTCTTAATCTTCCCAATTTGGGGGTTGAATGACTTGCTGGTGTCTTTCATGTTTCTGCTGAGGCATGCCACTTCGCTGAAACGGGCTGACGCGGCGGCTTGTTTGAGGACTTCGGCGTTGTCGTGTCTCTCTCCTCGGATAGTGGAATTACCGACAACAAAGCAAGCATGACCACCCTCTCGCAAGGTGGTTTTGAGCCAGCCGAATACCTTGCTCATTTCATTTCTGAAGGTTTCGATAGTCGCCCCGTTCTTGCCTTTGCTGCTAAATTTGCGATGACTGCCAATTTCGCGTCTCTTAAAATCCGGTTGATCCATTCCGAGCCAGACCATCCTGGTCATGTGATAGAGGTGGTAGCTGTAAGCGTTAGGATATGGCGGAGAACAAACCACTAGATCAAGTTTTGGAATCTCTGGAGGATTAAGAATGTCGGCCTGAATGACACGACACGTCACATTAGGTTCCAGAACATCCGAAAGTTTTTCTACTGCGTTGGCATTGTCAGTTAAAACTTTGGCGAAGCGACGCAGCGCGTCTCCCGGCCTGAGATTCTTCTGGCGTCTGACATAGCGGGTGTCGGAATCTTGTTTGGAAACGTTAACTACAATGGCTGAAAAGGAGGTCAAGGCGACGCTTTGACAAGCTTGCGTGGGAAGTTGGCGACACCATTGGAGAATTTCGGCCAGTTCTTCGATGATAAATGGCTCAAACCAAAAGTCGAGCGCTTCGTGCCCCGGCCTTGGCGCCTTTGACAAAAATCTCGCGGATGGGAATAGTATTGGCTGGTCATCTATTGGGATAGTGCTCGCAAGTTGGAGAGCGCGCTGTGCGAGTGCGAGCAGGCATTCTTTATCCCCTTCAACGAAACGAGTTGTTTTTCCTTCAGAAATAAGGCACGCAAGAGGGTTGGCATCTAGCCCAACAGCGTTTCGCTTCAATACCAACGCCTCAACCATTGTGGTCCCACTGCCGCAAAAAATGTCACCAACAGTTTCGCCGACCGTTGAAAACTCCTGGATTAAGGCGTTCGGAATTTGTGGAATGTATTTCGCGGGGTATGGATGTAAGCCGTGCGTAAGATAGCTCGTCTTTGCGTCGGAAAAATCCCAATTAATTTTTTTTAGTCGTTCAATGGCCGCCGGAGGGGCAGGTTGTTCTTTCAGCTCCGTATGACGAGGCGAAGCGTCCTGCACCGAAGTTGCGTAGGAAACAACAGTGGCAGCCTCTTTTTTTGAAAAAACGCGCCACCCGTGCCGGTCGCGTTTCGGTTCTGGCACGTCGCCGGCACGAAGCCAACGCAGGAGGGTGTCGCGGTGGACACCTGCTTCGCCAGCAACCTCGGCTGTGGAGAGGCATTTTGATCCATTTTCCTTCCGCATGCTGCATATACTTGCATATAGGCACAATTCGCGTCAATAGATTTTTTTAGAGGGCTGCAGCCCTTCAGCGTTTTTGGGCCATCGTAAATCCTTAACACGGCAGCTTTTGAAGCGGGCCACGTCAGTTGTTCCGGCTTCAGGTTCCTTCGTAGAGGGAAGCTCAGCCATACGATGTGGTCGCTGCGCACGCCTGTGCCTTTGTCCACCGACCGGGACTCCAAGGGGTTGAGTTGCACACCTGCTTTTAAGCGAGTGAGGAAGAACGTCGGAGTCTGTGGTTTGAAGTGGGTGAGATGAAAAAGGGTTCAACCCGTTCCGGGTAGGGGCGGATAACGGGGCCTGACCTGGGGTAGCCCCTCTGGGAATCGGGTCACCCCCAGGCTGGATGATTTTCTCCCGTTGGGAGAATGAAGGATGAATCTCACTGTTCACCTTCCCGGTGGATGGCAGAGCTGCTGCTGTGACCTGAACTCTTGGGCGGCGCGGCAGCGCCGCCCTACCTTGCGGGGAGCAATGTTGCTGGAATTGGCGGGATTGACTGCGTGATTTTCTCCCGTTGGGAGAATGAGTGATGAAACTTACCCGGTTTTAATCACACCCTCCGTGGGGGGAATTTGATCTAGACGGCAGTTGGAGTTGGCGGGGGGGTCGGGGGGCTTGTCGCGGCGGACGACGATGAACCAGGCTTGGGCGTCGTCTTTGTCGCCGCCGGCGATGAAAAAGGGCGTGTCCATGGGTTGCTCCCGGCGCCGGGTGAGCTTGCCGTTGGCGTATATGCACACGGTCATCTGACCCGGGGTGGTAAGGACTAATTCCACTTCGTGTGAGGCCGACATGCGCTGGCGGATTTTGCCGCCGGCTTCAAGCACGACCGTCCGGCGGGAGATTTCCCAATAGTTCTTCCATTTGAACATGTCCAGCCGGCGGGTGAGTTCACGGCCAGCGGGCTTGGCCTCGGGCGCGGGCGGCTGGTCGCCGTCGGTGCCGCGAATCAATTGGAGATAAAAGGTGGTTCCGCTCTTCTCCGCAGCGGCGGCTAGGAATGGCAACGCCAGCAGGATCATCAATGGCAGGACGAGTCGTTTCATGTTCGGGCATCTTGACCGGCAGTTGTTAGACGGCGGATTGGCCCTCCTTTATTCGGTTCATTTTGGTCATTGCCATGCGCGGCGGGTATGGCATGTTGACCTAGTCTTAAATTGTTATGGAGATGCCAAAAATTATTGCATATTTGAAACCGACCTGCGGATGGAGCCAGGGAGTGCGCGCCGTCCTGCGCAAGTACGAGCTGCCCTTTGAGGACCGCGACATCATTAATGATCCGATTCAGCGCGACGAAATGATCAGGAAGAGCGGGCAGATGCTCAGTCCGTGCGTGGAGATCAACGGGCGCATGCTGGCGGACATCAGCGGGGAGGAAGTGGAGGCTTTTCTGCTGGCCAACTCGCTGGTGCAGGCCAGCGAACGCAAGCCCGAGGCGCCGATTAATGAGGCTTGCGCGCATGAAACGCCCCAGGCCAGCCCGTTGCATTTCCATTAAGGAAACTTCACGCATCGCACGCACATGGGGTTGTCGGTTTGCACGGGGAGGCCCACTTGTTGCAGGCGGCCGCTGGCGGCATCAATCCGAAATACCACCACGGCGTTTGCATCCTGGTCGGCGGCGAGCAAATAGCGGCCGGTGGGATCGATTTCGAGGTGGCGTGGCGTCTTGCCGTCGGCTGGGACGCGTTCAATGAAAGTGAGCCGTCCGCTCTGAGGATCAAAGCCGAAGACGGCGATGCTGTCGTCGCCCCGATTGGAGCCATAGACATATCGGCCGGAGGGATGGACGGCGACTTCCGCGGCGGTGTTCCGGCCGGAAAAACCCGCCGGGAGGGTCGATTCAGTTTGGATTTCCCGCAACGCGCCGTTGGAGGAATCGAAGGCGAAGACGGTGATGGTGGAGGCCATTTCGCTGATGAGGAAGCCCCAGCGGCCATTGGGATGAAATACGATGTGGCGCGGCCCGGACCCGGGCTTGACCTGGGCGAAGGCTGGTTCGTTGGAAACCAGGGTTCCCTTGGCGGGGTTAAACTTGAAGATCATGACCTTGTCCACCCCGAGGTCGCAACCGTAGGCCAGCCGGCCACCCGGCCCAACCGCCAGGCAATGCGCGTGCGGGCTTTTCTGGCGGACGGGGTTGATGCTTGATCCGTGGTCCTGAATAGAGCAGGAGACGGGCTGGATGGCGCCATCAAGGGCGAGCGGATAGACCGAAAAAGTGCCGGTGCCGTAACTGGCGGTCAGGGCGTTCCTGCCGAGGGAATCCAGTTCCACGTAGCATGGGCCGGATTCTCCGGCGGACTGCCGGTTGAGGAACGTCAGCTTGCCCGAGGCCGCGTCGATGGCAAAGGCGCTGAGGCCGCTGGCGGCCGGGGTCTTCCCCTCGCTCGCCGCGTAGAGGAAGCGATGATTGGAGGTAATGGCCAGGAAAGAGGGCTGATCGATGGCAGCGGCCTGGCCCAAAGGCATCAGGATGCCGGTGCTCAAGTCGAAGCGGAAGGCGTCGATGTTCTTTTTGCCTGAGCCGACAAAGACCAGTTCCTGTTGGGATTGCGCGCCGGAGGGCACAAGGGCCAGCAAAAAGGCGAGCGAGCCGAGGGCGAGATGAAGGTATTTCATATTATGTTACTTGACTGACATAACGGTATAATTCCTCTTGCCTTTGCGCAAGAGCAAGTGTTTGCCGAAGAGCAAATCAGCCGCGGTGACCAGGCGCTGCGGATTGGCTTCGCGGATATTGTTGATATAAACGCCGCCCCCTTCAATGTCCTTGCGCGCCTGGCCCTTGGAGGAACAGAGGCCGGACGCGGCCAAAATTTCCGACAGAAGCGCGCCGGCGCCTGCCAATTTGGCTTGTTCAAGCTCGCGCGTCGGCACTTCGCCGACGATTTCGTTGAAGGTGGTTTCGGCGATGCCCTCCAGGCCGCCGCCAAAGAGGATGTCACTGGCACGGATGGCCTCGGCGGTGGCGGCCGGGCCGTGAATCAAATCCGTCATGGCCGCCGCCAAGGCCTTGTGCGCCGCGCGGGCTTCGGGCCGGGCCTGGTGTTGCGCGGACAGGCTCTCGATCTCCTCCTGGCCCAGGAAGGTGAAATACTTCAAATAGCGGGCCACGTCGCGGTCGTCGGTGCGAATCCAGAATTGATAGAAGCGGTACACGCTGGTTTTCCGGCAGTCCAACCAGACGGCGCCGGCGGCTGATTTGCCAAACTTGGTGCCATCGCTGTTGAGGATCAGGGGCAAGGTCAGGCCGAAGACGCGCCCGCCGGCCTTTTTACGCGTCAATTCCATGCCGGCGGTGATGTTGCCCCACTGGTCGCTGCCGCCGATCTGCAATTCGCATTGATGGGTTTGAAACAAATGCAGGAAATCGAAGGACTGCAGGAGCATGTAGCTGAACTCGGTGTAACTGATGCCCGATTCGCGGTCATCCATGCGCGCGCGGACGCTTTCCTTGGCCATCATCTGATTGACGGAAAAATGCTTGCCGATGTCGCGCAGAAAATCGAGGAAACTCATCGGGGCCGTCCACTCGGCGTTATCCAGCAGGCGGGCCGGATTTGGGGCGCACTCGAAGTCCAGCAGGCGGCGCAGTTGGCCTTTGATGCCGGCGATGTTGCGGTCCAGGATTTCCTTGGTCAGGAGCTGCCGTTCGGTGGCGCGCCCGCTGGGATCGCCCACCAGGCCGGTGGCCCCGCCGGCCACGGCGATGGGATGATGGCCGAGCAATTGAAACCGGCGCAAGGCCAGCAGCGGCACAAGGCTGCCCACGTGCAAGCTGTCGGCGGTGGGGTCAAAACCGGCGTAGAGGACGACGGGGCCGGAGGCGAGGCGCTGCTTCAAATCCGCCGCGTCGGTGCAATCGGCCACCAAGCCGCGCCATTCCAGTTCGTCAAAAATATTCATGGCCTTGGTCAAACTACTCTGGCTTGGCCGGATCCGCGCACCACTTCGCCGATGAACCAGGCGGCTTGCCCGCGCGCGCGGATGAAACGGAGCACGGCATCCGCCTTGGCGGCGGCCACGATCATGGTCATGCCGATGCCCATGTTAAAGACCTGGTAAAGCTCGGCCTGGGAGACGCGGCCTTGGGCGGCCAGCACTTGGAAAACCGGCAACACCTCCCACGAGCCTTTCTTGATCACCGCATCGCATTTTTTCGGCAACACGCGCGGGACGTTATCAATAAAACCGCCGCCGGTGATATGGGCCAGCCCCTTGATGTCCCGGCGTCCTTTGAATTTCTTGAGGACAGCCTGTAGCAACGGCCCATAAGAAACGTGGACCTTGAGCAATTCGCTACCAATGCCGCCGGGCAGTTCCGGGAGAACACTGTTCGGACGGAGCTTCATCTGCTCGAAGAAAATTTTGCGCGCCAGGGAATAGCCGTTGGTGTGCAGGCCGCTGGAAGCCAGGCCGATGATGGCGTCGCCCGCCCGGATGCCCTTGCCGTCGAGGATGGCGGCCTTTTCCACCACGCCGACAATCGTGCCGCTGAGATCATATTCGCCCTGCTGGTAAAAGCCGGGCATTTGGGCCGTTTCGCCACCGAGGAGCGCGCAATGATTTTCCCGGCAGGCGGTGGCAAAGCCCCGCAACAATTGCTCGAAGACGCGCGGCTCCAATGTGCCCGTGCCGATGTAATCCAGAAAAAAGAGCGGTTCCGCCCCCATCACGGCGATATCATTGACGCAATGGTTGACCAAATCCTGCCCCACCGTGTCATGGCGGCGCATGGCAAAGGCGAGCTTAAGTTTGGTGCCGACGCCGTCGGTGCTGGCCACGAGCACCGGCTGGCGAAATTTTTTGACTTCCAGCGCGAACAATCCGCCGAAGCCGCCGACCTGGCCCAGGACTTCACGGCGGCGGGTGGAAGCGAGCAGTCGCGGCAAGGAAGCCTTGACCCGGTTGCCCAGGTCAATATCAACTCCGGCCGCAGCGTAGGCTTTTTTACTCATGCGAGCGCACGTTACCCGTTGAGCGCGGCTGTGACAAGCCCGCAAGGGGATTCCTGATCCTCGCCTCATGTGCCAAAACCGCAGCGGAAGAGCGTTCGGCGGGACGCCGAACGCGGCGGTCGGGACGACCGCGCTCCCCAAAGACGCGAGTTTGGGCGCTCCATTGCAAGTCATAAGTATCAAAGATGAGGTCGGCGGGGGCGCCGACCGCGACACGCGAGGCGCGTGCGCTTTTGATGAAAGGTTCCACCAAAGATAACAGCCGGCGTGTGTCAGGGAAATCCCTGACACGATATTGCCTGCTTCCCTGACTAGGCGGGGAACGGGCAGCGACCTATTCTGTTCGCGAACGTTGGCCGGCAACGGACGACGAACAAATCGCAAGTGTCACTTTGGGGTCGGTAAAACCAAGTTCCTGGGAAGGAGAACCGGCGTCTCGGTGTGGTCTGTGGGACGGCTGCCTTACGGTGGCCGTTAGACGCACCGAGACGCGGTCTCTGTTGAGGCGGTGACACGCGAAAATACCTTCAGAAATTTCTTGTCAGTTCCGAAAATCCTGCTAGGGTTAGCTGTCTTTCGTTGAAGTGGAATGCAAAGAGGCACGGAAGAAAAGCCAATAAGCATAATGTTTGAGCGCTTATCATGTTGGTTTGCAGCCATAGTAGCGATTAGTGGGTTGGAAGTTGATGCCGCGCAATGGTACGTGGCCGCGAATGCCACCGTCCAAGGCACCGGCTCGATCAGCAACGCCTGGCAGCTTCAGACCGCGCTGACAAATCCCGCTATTCAACCGGGAGACACGGTCTGGTTGCGCAACGGCGTTTATTCCCCCACCGCCACGTTCCCGATTTATACCGTCAACGTCCTGGGTTGGGCGCCCCTCATCAGCGGGACCTCCGCCAACCCCATAACCTTCAGAAGTTATACCAACGAATGGGCCGCCATTGACAGGGAATGGCTATTGACAGGATGCAGTAATCTTTGTTTTCGGGATTTGGAGTTTTACGACTCGCTCAAGGGGCACAATTTGACCAATAATTTCTACACCAACGGCCCGTGGTCGCAGTTTTCGATGGCCAACAGCATTGGGTTCCAGTGGGTCAATTGCCTGATCCATGACGTGGATAATTGTTGGGACGGGGGCGTTGAGTACCAAGTCAGGGGATGCGTGTTGTGGTATGTGGGATGGAACAATCTGGAGCACGTGTGTTATCCCGCGCCCACCAACTTCACGGGCAACATTTCAGGATGGCACATGCAGAGCGTGATCAATTTCAACACCGCCAACCTGACCTGCACTTCGAACATCATTTTTGGAGGGGGCGACACCGTGCCCAATCCGGCCAACGCGAACAGCGACATTCTCGGAGGAGGCTACAACGAGCTTATCGCCTGGAATTATTTCTACAACCGGCTGACTAATGCCGCCGTGGCCGAGTGCCTGAATTTGCAGAGTTCTCCGGCGGGCAATATGGTCGTCAACAGCAACATCGTGGTGGCGCCGGTGCCGGTCAGCTTCGCGGGGGACAACGGCTACGACACCTACGGCAACGTATCTTTCCAGGGGAATGCCGTGTACGCGAGTTCGACCAATTATGGCGCTTCGTTGGTTTCGTGGAATGCCAATAACGGGAGCTGGACGTTTAATTACAACAACTACTACTCCACTCCGCCCAACCCGGTTTGGTTTTATGTCCTGGGGATACATTCGTACTCGCTCGCCCAGTGGCAATCCGCGGAAGGCTTCGACTTGAGTTCCACGGCCAGCGCGGGCGCCGTCCCGCCCTTTTCCGTGCAGGTCATTCCCAATCAAGACCAGCCAAAAAGGGCGAACATTGCCATCTACAACTGGCCTCTCTCCAACAACGTGGCCGTGAATCTGGCCAGTGTTCTGGCCGCGGGGGACAGCTATCAGCTTTTCTCGGCGCAGAATTACAAGGGGGGGCCTGTTGAAAGCGGGATATTCAACGGGACGAATATCAGTATTCCAATGACCAACCTGACGGTGGCTCCGATTTTGTATGGCACTAATGCAAATTATTCAGGCGAAAGCATCGTCCAGCCCCGGCCCACCAGCCCCGAGTTTGCCGCCTTTGTGGTGATTGGGACGGCAAGCCAAAGCAACTCCGCCCCGCCCAGCGATCTGCCGAGCGCCCAAGCCCTGTCTTTTGACGGCCCGGGCAGCAGTGTGATTGTCACCAACCAGGCGCCCGGACAGTGGAGTCTATTCCAGGTCACCGTTCCGGCGGACCCGAATTTGCTGGGGTGGGACATCCGGTTGGTGGATGTGACCAATGGGAATCCGCAGTTTGTCGTGTGCCGGGACGCCGCGCCGAACGGGCTGGGCACGGGTCCTCCCTGGGACAATCCTTTCTTTTACGGTGTCTCTTATCCCTGGCAATCGAGCAGTTGGCCCAGCGGTTATCAATGGGGGGCGAACGTGGACTGGACCGGATGTGGTGGCGGGCCAATGCTGGCCATGGGCATGGGCAATCCGTTGCAGGCCGGGACATATTACATCGGGGTGCATGACCCGGACAACGACAGCAGCTATACTTTGCAAAGCCGGGGCATAGGGGCCGGCTACACGACGGCGGTGCAGAGTTTGGATTTCAACGGGAGCGTAAGCAACCTGGATTTGCCGGTTGGGGAGGCGGATTATTACCGGGTGGTGGCGCCGAGCAACGCGCCGAACTGGAAACTGCACTTGAGCGCGGCAACGGGAGAGGCGCTGTTGAAGGTGCAGCGGGACTATTTGCCCAACAGCGGCGGCCAGGGGGGTAACTGGTTGTATGGCTATGCGGTTTCCGGGCAAGGCGGCCAATTGTTGAACAAGCCCGGGGACGAGCAGTGGACGTTGCTGCCATACTATGATGCCACGGGGACAAACAACTTGTTGCCGGGGACGTATTACGTGCTGGTGGGCGGCCAGGGGCAGAACCTGGTCAACAACTGCGAGGGGACAGGCAGCTCCAGTTACATCCTGAGCAGCGGGATTGAGCCGGTGACAGAATTGAACACGGTGGAATACGGGAGCGACCTGCTGTTCACCAACGCGCAGACCGGAGGGGAGACGAAGTTTTACCAGTTTAACGTGCCGTCAAACATCGCCAGCATCGAGGTGCGGTTGAGGAACCGGACAGGCAATCCGCAGATGACCCTGAGCAGCGGCAAAGATCTGGTGGGGCCCGCGTATCCTTATGGCAACTACGGCGGCGCCAGTTACCCTTGGAACAATGGGAGTTTGATCACCATCGCCAACATGCCGCCCGGCCCTTACAGCCTGTCAGTCTATGGAGCCGACGACGGTTCGGGGACGTATCCCGAGGCGAGTTATGATCTACAGATTCACGCCGCCCTCGTGCCGGAGTTAACTTTTGACGCGGGGGCCTATGCAGTGACCAATCAGGAGGAGGGCACTTGGCAGTTTTTCACGGTGAACGTGCCGGCGGACCCGAATTTGCTGGGGTGGGACATCCGGTTGGTGGATGTGACCAACGGGAATCCGCAGTTTGTCGTGTGCCGGGACGCCCTGCCGAACGGGCTGGGCACAGGCCCTCCCTGGGACAATCCTTTCTTTTACGGTGTCTCTTATCCCTGGCAATCGAGCAGTTGGCCCAGCGGTTATCAATGGGGGGCGAACGTGGACTGGACTGGGTGTGGTGGCGGGCCAATGCTGGCCATGGGCATGGGCAATCCGTTGCAGGCCGGGACATATTACATCGGGGTGCAGGACCCGGACAACGACAGCAGCTATACTTTGCAAAGCCGGGGCATAGGGGCCGGCTACACGACGGCGGTGCAGAGTTTGGATTTCAACGGGAGCGTAAGCAACCTGGATTTGCCGGTTGGGGAGGCGGATTATTACCGAGTGGTGGCGCCGAGCAACGCGCCGAACTGGAAACTGCACTTGAGCGCGGCAACGGGAGAGGCGCTGTTGAAGGTGCAGCGGGACTATTTGCCCAACAGCGGCGGCCAGGGGGGCAACTGGATGTATGGCTATGCGGTTTCCGGGCAAGGCGGCCAATTGATCAACAAGCCCGGGGACGAGCAGTGGACGTTGCTGCCAAACTATGATGCCACGGGGACAAACAACTTGTTGCCGGGGACGTATTACGTGCTGGTGGGCGGCCAGGGGCAGAACCTGGTCAACAACTGCGAGGGGACAGGCAGCTCCAGTTACATCCTCAGCAGCGGGGTTGAGCCGGTGACAGAATTGAACACGGTGGAATACGGGAGCGATCTGCTGTTCACCAACGCGCAGACCGGAGGGGAGACGAAGTTTTACCAGTTTAACGTGGCGGCGAACATCGCCAGCATCGAGGTGCGGTTGAGGAACCGGACGGGCAAACCGCAGATGACTCTGAGCAGCGGCACAAATCTGGTGGCGCCCGCGTATCCTTATGGCAATTACGGCGGCGCCAGTTACTCGTGGAACGATGGGAGTTTGATCACCATTCCTAACGTGCCGCCCGGCCCTTACAGCCTGTCAGTTTTTGGGGCGGATGACGGTTCCGGGACTTATCCTGGTGCCAGCTATGTGTTGACCGTGCGTGCGCCCGCGGTGACGCAATTGAGTTTCAGCCCTGAGTTTGACAGCGGCGCTCTGACGAATGTCGTCTCTGGCGCGCTGTCGAACAACGAACATGCTTTTTACGCAGTCACGGTTCCGGCGGCGGTGGCCGGAGCGCCCGTCCTGGGTTGGGAACTTGAATCGACCGCGCTCACCGGCTCGTGCTGGGTGCGGGTGCGCCAGAATCTATTGCCCGACAATACGTGCGACACCACCACCTTCGCCTCGCCAGATGCGATCATTGTGCCACCCTACCTGAGGCCGGGCACCTGGTACGTGGATGTCGTTGGCACCAGTCGGACAACTTTCACGCTGGCCAGCAAAGTCATCACGACCAACACACTCGCCCATCCGGTCTGGATAATGCCGTCCGTGGGACAAACGAACACGGCTCCCGGGCTGGCGCTGCCTTTGATCGGAGACAGCGGAGTGGATACAAATGGCGACCCGTTGTCTGGAGATCAGGGCATTGATCTTGCCCAGGGTGGTTACGATTATTACGCAGTCATGGTGCCAAGCAACAATGCGGGACTGCTCCGCACGGAACTGCAGGCCATCAGCGGCAGTCCCAATCTTTACCTCAGGGCCGGGGCTGCGCCCACCGTGAACCACTATGCCGCGGGATCCTGCGATTGGTGGGATGGGCTGGTTGACCGCCAGATGACCAACGGCACGATGGATGGCAACTGGGTGCCCATTAATGGCAGGTATGAAAGCGAACTGACACCCGGAGTTTGGGTTTTGGCCGTGCAAGGCGGCGCCAACGGCAACGCCCGCTATCGTTTGCAACTTTCCTGCGGCAATTCCGTCAGTAATGGATTGGCGCAGGATTTGGACTTGGACGGCGGCAGTTTCACCAACCAAGATTTGGCGGGCGGCGATTGGCGTTATTATCGCGTGCAGATCCCCGACCCTGCCCCGGCCAACTGGGTGGTGGCCTTCAATTGCACGTTGGGCAATGCCGTTATGTTTCTGCGCGACACCTGCCCTCCGGGTGACGGGCATTACACCTCGGCCGCGAATTACTCCAATCCTGATTACAATCCGGGTCCAGGTTCGCCAGATTTGGAAACATGGAATAGCGATGAAAAAAATGAAGGCCCCTATGCCCGCTTTGACACGCCGGGCAAGTATAGTCTGACGGCGCCGCCGCTGCGCCCCGGGGAAGTGTATTATCTTGGATTCTGGTCGCCCGCTGGCGCCACGTTTTCCGTCAGCTCGGCCATCACCGGCGGCACCGTCGATGTCACCAACGCCGTGGACTTCTACGGCGGCGCGGTGAGCGGCTCGGTTCCTGGCTACGGGAGCCTGATTTATCGCATGGACGTGCCATCCGAGGCCACGCGCATCCTGCTCAATGCTTCCAATTCCGCCGACCTTGTCTTTTCCTTGGAACAGGGGACCCTGGCCCTGGCCGGCGGGCCGGCGCACTGGACAAGTTCTCGTTACAATATCAACGGTTACGCGAACCAGACCAACGCCAGCCTGAATCAATTCCTGCTCACGCCCGACAACTGGCCGTGGCTGCCGGGATATACCTACTACCTCGCCATCAGCAACACCTCGCCTTCCGCCGAGGATTTCGAAATCGACATGGGCCAGCCATCGGACCTTGCTCTGATTGCCTTCGACGCGCCAACCAACGTGACTGCCTCCGCGCCGGATCCAACCGTGGAAATCATGTGGGACGTGACGAATCAAGGAATCGGGCCGGCCAGCGATGCTTACGGCTACTGGTATGACCGGGTGTGGTTCTCGACCAATGGAGTGCTGGACGCGCAGTCGGTGGACATCGGCGATATTTACTTTAACCAGACGGTGCCGGCAGGCGGCAGCTATGAGCAGAATTACAACGCAACCCTGCCGATGAGCGCGAGCGGAAGCTATACCTTGTTTGTGCAAGTGGACACGGGCAATTATACCTATGACTCCAATCTGGCTGACAATGTCTCGGCCCCTGTGACGGGCTATTTCACCTTCACTCCGCCAGACTTGACGCCGATCGTGGCGCTGGCGCCGGCGACGCTGGCTTCCAAACAGCCCAATCCGCCGATCGAGGTGATTTGGGGCGTGACCAATCAGGGCGCGGGAGCAGCCAGCGGCGGCTGGTATGACCGGGTCTGGTTTTCAAGCAACGGCGTGCTGGACGCAAAATCGGTTGACTTGGGCGATTTTTATTTCAATCAAACGGTCGCGCCGCAGACGATGTATTGGCAGACCAACACGGTCACACTGCCGATGAGCGGCAGTGGAACCTACACCCTTTTTGTGCAGGTGGACGTCTATCATTTGTTTTTCGATTCGAACGTGACCAACAATATTTCGGCGCCCGTCAGCGGCACGCTGAACCCGCCGTTGCGCTTCAATCTTTCCCGGGCGAACCTGCACTGGACAGGCGGCGGCTTGCAATTGCAGGTGGACAATCTGGCGGGCAGCACGCTGGTCCTCTACGCCTCGACCAACCTGCTCTTGTGGACGCCGATTTACACCAATCCGTCCGCAACCGGCTCGATCCAATATCTCGATTTGGACGCCACGAACTTCCCGTTCCGTTTCTATCTGGCTGAAGCTTCGGCGCTCGCCCTCGAGACGCCGCCTCTGCCGGTGAGCTTCGATCTCTCCCCGACGAACCTGCGCTGGACAGGCGACGGCTTGCAACTGCAGGTGGATAATTTGACGGGCAGCGCGGTGGTCCTCTACGCCTCAACGAACCTGCTCTTGTGGACGCCGATCTACACCAATCCGTCCGCAACCGGCTCGATGCAATTTTTCGATTCCAACGCCATGAATTTCCCGGCGCGTTTCTACAGGGCCGGGGAGCAGTAGCCCCTAATAACGCCCGGCCTCCTTGGCCGCTGCAATCATGGCGACAACGTTTTCGCGCGGAGTCGGTTTTTCGAGGTAATCCGAGGTGGAGAAAATGTATCGTCCGCCGGGTTTGCCGATTTGCACGATCTCACGGGTCTTTTCCGCGACTTCCCGCAGCGTGGCGGTTTTGAGAAAATCCACTTGATCGAGATTGCCGAGGAGGCAGATGGCATCGCCGAGCGCCGCCTTGGCATCGGCCAGCCGGTTGTCGCCGCGCGGCGGTTCGCTGACGGTTTCCCAGACCGTCATGCCCAACTCGCGATAGTTGCCGTAGAGCGGCTTCGCGCAGCCGCAGTTATGGTAGATGCTGAATTTGCCCCCCGCATGGATGGCCTCAATGACACGCTTTTCGTAGGGCTGCACAAACTTCCTGAAGTAGTCCGGCCCGGTGGTCGTTCCCCCCGCCATGTGTCCCTGAATGCCGATGCAATCAATCTCCGTTTCTCCCAGGGCGGCGCAGTGGCTGGCCATGGCGCCGGCGATGGCGTCCATTAAGGCGCGATATTCCGATTCCTCCTCGTAGGGCGCCGTGTAAAAGTCCTCCATGCCGCGCAGGTTGGCGCAAAAGTTGAACACCCCCGCGAAGCCCCACGGGGCCAGGACGCCGCGCTCTCCCATGAGAGTGCGCCATCCGGCGGCGGTTTCGCGCAATTCCTTGCGAGTCTGATCATCCATGGGTGGCAGAAACTTCAAAAAGGCTTCGACGTCCCCGGAGTCTGCCAGCAAGGGGCGAGTGACCGCGAAGCGAATGCCGGCGCTGTCCGGACCGGATTCCTCCTGCACCAGAGTCCGCGCGGGCGTGATGATTTCCAACTTGTGGGTGATGTTGCCGCCGCCGCGGCGCTGGGACCGGCGCACTTCCCAGTTAGGATGACTGCGGCGGAAGAAATGCGGCATCTCCAGCGCGCAGTGTTTGGCCATTAAATCGAAGTCCAGTTCATGGGCTAATTCCACCGCATCGATGACCCGATCCACGCTGGCTTTGCGCGGATAGTAGAAGGAGAGGTATTCCTCCTGCACAAATGGTGCGACCGGCACGCGGTCGGCTTTCTGGCCGCGCAGGGTGATGAGAAGTCGTTCGCGTGAAGTTATCATAATCCGCGGCGAGATTAGGAGAATTTTTGGTTTTAGCAAGCGGTTTTCCGCCGCGCGATAGCTCTGGCGTTGCGAAATCGCAATGAATAATCTGCCGGATGCATAACCGCTCGAGGATGCGATGGGTGATGATAAGTTTTGCTTTTGTAGCGACCGTTTTGAACTATCTGCACCGGCTCTCGTTCACTTATCTTTCCACCAGCGGCTCCTTGCGGAAGCTAATTCCTAAACGCGACGGCTTCAGTCTGGGGCATTGCCGGCGTGGGGGCGGGGTTGGGAGGGGCCATTTTCCAGGCCTTATCCGGCTATGCCGTGCATGAACTTTCCCATCGCTTCAATTATTCCATAGCCTACAACACCGTGTTTATCGGATACGGCGCGATGGCGTTTTTGGGAATGGTTATCATGGTGTTTGCAACCGGGCCTTTGGTGCGCGACAAGGTATTGGAAGAATATGTCCTGAAACCGCCGTAAAGCGATTTGGAGTTAGTATTTGAGGACTTTGTCCAGAAAGGCGCGCGTTTGCGGGGCGGCGGGAGCGCTGAAAAATTGGTCCGCCGGGGCGGACTCGACCATCCGGCCCTCCGAGAGGAACACCACCTGGTCCGCCACCCGCCGCGCGAAACCCATTTCATGCGTGACCAGTATGAAGTCGAGTCCCTCCTCGCGCAGTTGCAGGATCGTGTCCAGCACTTCGGCCGTCATTTCCGGGTCCAGCGCGGAGGTGGGTTCGTCAAACAAAAGAAGCCGGGGTTTGCTGGAAAGAGCGCGGGCGATGGCGATCCTCTGCCGCTGGCCGCCGGAAAGTTCGGCCGGCCGTTTGGCGGCGTGGTCCTGGAGGCGGAAACGGAGGAGCAGTTGGCGGGCGGTTTCTTCCGCTTGCGCAGGGGAGCGGCCATGAACTTTTTCCAGGGGCAAGGTGATGTTTTGCAGGGCTGTCAAATGCGGGAAAAGATTGAAGGCCTGAAACACCGTGCCCACCGTGCGCCGATGCCGCAACAAAGCCGCTTCGGTGAAGAGGACGCGCTGGCCGTCCAGTTCCACTTCGCCGGCGTCGGGATGCTCCAAGCCGCCCAGAATGCGCAGCAGGGTGGATTTGCCGCCGCCCGACGGCCCGACCACGACGAGCCGCCGCACCCCGTCCAAGGACAGCGAAACGCCGTCCAGGACCAAAGGCCCGTCAAAGCATTTTACGATATGGCGCAGGCGCAGGTTCAAGTCAGGTATCGAATTGGTGCCGTCGTTCCAGGCGGCGCGTCCAGAGGGAAATGGGCAGTGTCAAGATAAGGTATCCCAGCGCCAGGGGCAGGTAGCTCTCGAGGGTGCCGTAGGTGCTGGAGTTGGCCATCTGGGCGCTGCGGGTGAATTCCTGGATGCCAATGATGGAGAGCAGCGAGGAATCCTTGACCAGCGAAACGAATTGGCCGGCCAGCGGCGGCAAAGTCTGGCGCAGGGCCTGCGGAAATACCACGTAACGATAGGTCTGCCCGCGGGTCAAGCCGATGGCCCGGGCGGATTCCCATTGCGAACGCCCGACACTTTGGATGCCGGCGCGAATGATTTCGGAAATGTAAGCGCCGCTGAAGAAGGAGAGGGTCAAGACGCCCACCAGGAAGCGGTTTTGCACGCCAAAGGCGTCAGCCACGACGTAAAAGAGGATGAGGATTTGCACCAGCAGCGGGGTGCCGCGCACCAGTTCGACGTAGATTTTTCCCAGATAGCGCAAGGGCAGAAAAGAACTGCCTTGGGCCAAAGCCGAGCAGAGGCCCGCCAGGGTGCTGCAGAGCAAGGCGGCGGCGGAGAGGCCGATGGTCGTCAGCCAGCCCTGCAGGAAGAGTTGGCGGTAGGGATAGATGGCGCTCCAGCGCAGGTGATAGGCCAGATGCTGGAAGGAAAAACAAAAGACCAGCGAGAGCGCCAGCAGGGCCAGACCGGCATTGGCCGCCCGCACCCGGAACGGAGGCGGGAGCGATCCCGGTTCACGGGACGCGAAAAAATAGTTTGACCAGCGCGCGCTCAAAAGTAAAAGGGATAACCCAATTTTTTGAAGGCCGCCTTTTGCTCCGACAAGTAACGGTCGCCCAATTTGACGAATCCGCCGCGCGCCTTGTAATCCTGCAAGAATTGGTTGACCTGCAAGCGCAGTTGGGCGTCGTCCTGGCGCAAGCCGATGGCCCACGACTCCTGCTGGAAAGGTTGCAAAATCGGACGGGTGGTGGCCGCGTTGCGCCGCCAATTCTCGTAGGTTGAGATTTGGTCGTAGATGAAGGAGTCGGCCTTGGCCTGCACCACTTCCAGGACGCAGGCGGCCTCCGTGTCGAGCACCAGGACGCGCGCGTGTTTGACGTTGGCGGTGGCATAGACATGCCCGGTGGTGCCCAGTTTGACAGCCAGCACGCGCCCCGGCTGATCGGCGTCAGCCATGCTTCGGATGGGCGAGTTTTTTCCGACCAACAGACACAGTCCCGTGTGCAGATACGGTTCGGAAAAGGCAATCGTCCTGGCCCGTTCCGCGGTAGCCGTCATCGAGGAAATGACCAGGTCGATTTTGTGCGTCTGCAACGAAGGAATCAAGCCGTCGAAGGGAATGTTCTGGATTTGGACCTCGCGCGCGAGGAATTTTCCCAAGTCGCGCGCCAGATCGACGCTCACGCCCGAGGGCTGTCCATGCGGGTCTGTCATCTCGAAAGGAGGATAGGCCAATTCCATGCCGACGATTAATTGGGAATGCGATTTGGGCGCGCAACCGGCCAGGAACAGGGAGAGGAAGATGAGGAGAAAGGTTCTCACAGTTTGAACTTTCAACGGCCAGCCTTAGAGTCCATATAGTATTTAACGTTATGCCGGTGGAATTCAAAGACTACTATAAAACGCTGGGCGTGCCGCGCACCGCCAGCCATGACGACATCCGCAAGGCCTTTCGCAAATTGGCCCGGCTGTATCATCCCGACGTGGCCAAGGACAAAAAGCGGGCGGAGGAAAAGTTCAAGGAAATCAACGAAGCCTACGAAGTGCTCGGCGACACCAGCAAGCGCGAGAAATACGACCAACTCGGAGCCGATTGGAAAGCCGGCGGTTCCCGGCCGCCGCCCGGCGCCAGCGGCGAGGCCTTCCGCACTCACACCTGGCGAAGCGGACCCGGCGCGGAGAATTTTGAATTCGGCGGCACGGGCTTCAGCGATTTCTTTGAGCAATTTTTCGGCGGAGGCGGTGGTGGTGGCGGCTTTGGCCGGCGCGGCGCGACGGCCGAACCGGAGACGGAGAAAGGCCGGGATGTCGAGGGCGTCATCATGGTGACTTTGGAAGAAGCGATGCGCGGGGCCATCCGCTCCATCAGCGTCCGGCGCAACACCGTCTGCGCCGAGTGCCAGGGATCGGGCGTCCAGGGACGGCGGGTCTGTCCGGTCTGTGGCGGCGCGGGGCAAGTTTCTGCCACGCAGAATTACAAGGTCAAGATTCCGTCCGGGGTGCGCGATGGCCAACGGCTGCGCGTCAGCGGACAAGGCGAGCCGAGCCTGGGCGGCGGGCCGCCGGGTGATTTGTATCTGCGCGTCCGCATGGCCAGCCACCCGGACTTCCGCGTCGAGGGCGGCGACCTTTACTACGACCTGGATCTGGCGCCCTGGGAAGCTGCTTTGGGCGCGAGCGTCTCGGTCCCCACGCTGGACGGCCCGGTCAGCATCAAGATTCCGCCGGGCACGCAAACCGGCCAGCGGCTGCGCGTGCGCGGCCGCGGCTTGCCGGCAGGCGATCTTTACGTGGTCGCGCGCATTCAGATGCCGAAGGAGATAGGCGAGCACGAAAAAGGGTTGTGGGAACAATTGGCGCGGGAATCTCATTTCAACCCCCGGTCGTAGCTGCTCTCCAGGCGAACGATGACATGGCCGCGAGCGCGCCCTAAAATTTCCGGCTCGCGCCGATCTTGAGCAGATGCAGGGTTTTGCCCGCGGCTTGGAACGTCCGCACCGCCTCCTGGTGGTCGATCTGGATCGGCGGAAACGTGTCATAATGCACTCCCACGATCTGGTCGCATTTGATAAACTCCGCCGCCACCACGGCGTCAGCCGCATCCATGGTGAAATTGCCCCCGATGCACAAGGCCGCGAAGGTCAGCCGCGTTGAACTGCCAATCAGCTCCATGTCCTTGGTCAGCGTCGTGTCGCCGGAGTAATAGAAGCTTCCTTCTTCCGTCTCGACCACAAAGCCGCCGGGATTGCCGCCGTAACTGCCGTCGGGCAGGCTGCTGGAATGGACGGCATTGACGAAGCGCAAACGCCCGAAATCGAAACGCGTGCTGCCGTGATTGATCGGATGCGTTTTACAGTCGGACTGTTTGGCCAGCCAAAGGGCGACTTCATAACCGGCGATGATCGTGGCCCCGGTTCGTTTAGCGATGGCGGCGGCGTCTGCCAGGTGGTCCTCGTGACCGTGTGAAACGAGGATATAATCAGCCTTGAGGCTGTGCGGGTCGATGTCCTTGGCCAGCGGATTGCCGCTGATGAAGGGATCGAACAGGAAGGTGTGTTTGGCCGTTTGGACGGCGAAACAGGCATGGCCATAGTATGTAAAGTTCATTGCGGAATTAAGATAGCATCAGACAAGGAAACGCCAAAAGAAAGTTGCGCGAGGCGAGGGATTCCGGGGAGCAGGAACCACGGATTGCCCGGATTTCACGAATGGGGAAGGAAATCAAACGTGCAAGATTTCATCGCGCGTATCGCAGTGATTCTTAGACAGGCCCATGAGGAAGGGATTGCCTGGTGTAGAATGTTCTGCTACATTTCACGCATGAAGACGATTCCGGTGCCGGTGCGGTTGGATAAGGCTTTGCAGGAAGCGCTGCGCGAGGGGGCGCTGCGCACACCGCACAAGAAGCAGGCCTTGATTCGTCTGACGCTTCATCGCCATCTGAGGGAGGTTATCGAACAGGAAGCCGTTGCTACCGTGGGTGGACGAATCACCAACATTGAGCCTTGGCCCGAACCCGTTGTGGCCCGGGCTTACAAACGAATGGGCAAAGATTGGGATGCCATCGAGGAAGCCGCCACACGCGCCCAGGGCAGGCCGGACTTCAGCGACTAATGAAGCCCTGGGACATTTATACCTGGGAATTCCCCGACGTGGACGCGCATCCAGCCGTGATCCTCGGAACGGAAACACGGCTCGCCAACAAGCCCAAAGTCAACGTGCTCTTTTGCTCCAGCAGACGCGCCACGCGCAAAGCCGAAGCGATGGAAATCGTGCTCGACGAGGCCGATGGATTGGATTGGGAAACGCTGTGCAAATGCGACCTCGTTTTTGCCGTGCCGAAAGAGCAACTGACACACAAACGGGGAGCGGTGACTTTCGAACGCCGAAGGCAGATTGCCGAACGCGTCATTCGCGCGCTGGGGCTGGCGGGGCTTTGATGCTGACGGTTTTTTCGCCTGACGCGGCGTAGATTATCGTTTACGATCCGCTCATGCAACGCGACACGATTACAGTCGAACGGTTTTACACCGGGGAAAGCCAAAGCCTGTCCTTGAAGCTGGTGGCCGGGGCCACTGGTTTGAGCCGGGTCATTCGCGAACCGACGGTCAACCGCCCGGGCCTGGCCCTGGCCGGCTTCACCCGCTACTTTGCCAATAAACGCCTGCAAATCATCGGCAACGCCGAGTCTTGCTTCCTGCGCACGCTGCCCCCCAAGGAACGCGCCCGGCGCTACGCGAATTTGTTTTCCTACAAAATCCCCGGGGTCATTTTCTCGCGCAGCATCCAACCGGACCGGCTGTTTCGCCGGGCGGCGGAGGTGGCGCAGGTGCCCATCTTCGTCACGCCGCTGATCACCATGAAATTCATTAATCTGGCCACCCTGGCGCTGGAGATGCTCTTTGCCCCGCGCGGCAGCGAAATGGGCAGCATGGTCGATATCCTGGGGGTCGGGGTGCTCATCCGGGGTGAAAGCGGCATTGGCAAAAGCGAAAGCGTGCTGGCTTTGATCGAGCGCGGCTACAGCCTGGTGTCCGACGACATCACGCGAGTGACGCTGATTGACGGGCACGAGATCATGGGCACGAGCGCCGAGTTGACGCGCAACCACATGGAAGTCCGGGGCATCGGCATCATCAACGTGGCGGACATGTTCGGGGTCCGCAGCATCCGCACCCAGAAGAGCGTGGATTTGGTGATTACCCTCAAACCGTGGGAGGAGGTGCAGGACGTGGAGAGGCTGGGGATGGATCAGGAGTTCGTGAAAATCCTGGGGGTGCCGGTCCCCCACATCATCATCCCGGTGCGGCCTGGCCGCGATTTGGCCAGGTTGATCGAAGTGGCGGCATTTCACGTCAAACTCAAGTCGGGGGGCCGCAATCCGGCCAAGGAATTGAACGACCGCGTGCTGGCGCAGATGGCCGGACCGGAGAAGATATAGTTTAGATTTTCATGGCAAAAAACCCCTGCCGCGGGCAACATGGCTGCGCATGAGTAGTGCGAAGAAACCAGCCGGCAAACAGACGGCGCAACGCGAACTTGTTGTTCTCAACAAGTTGGGCGTTCACGCCCGCCCTGCCGCCCTCTTTGTCAAAATCGCCAATCGCTTCGCCTGCGCCATTACGGTCACCAAAGACGACGAGCAGATCAACGGCAAGAGCATCATGGGGTTGATGATGCTGGCCGCCGGTCCCGGCAGCAAACTGCTGGTGCGCTGCGATGGCGAGGATTGCCATCAGGCCCTGGATGAAATCGAGGCCCTGGTGAAACGTAAATTCGACGAACCTTGATACCATGCCCGGCAACTTCGACGTCCAATATGTAGCCCGTCTGGCGCGCATCGCCCTGACGCCGGCGGAAGAGGAGAAATTCGGCGCCCAGCTTTCCCAGGTTCTGGGTTATATCGAAAAGCTCAACCACCTGGAGGTCTCCGGCATCGAAGCGACCGCCCACGCCGTGCCGCTGGTCAACGTCGCGCGTCCAGATCAAGTGCGGCCTTCGTTGACCAATGAGCAGGCGCTGCGCAACGCGCCCGCCAAAGCCAACGGCCTGTTCCTGGCACCCAAGATTGTCGAGTGAACACTCTCCCCATGCTCAACCAACTGACCATTTCGGAATTGGCCGCGCGGCTGGGCCGGCGCGAGGTTTCGGCCCGCGAAATCCTGGCCGCCTGCCTGGAGCAGATTCAGCGCGTCGATGGCCGCATTCACGCTTTTCTCAGTTACGACGCCGCCGACGCCATGGCGCAGGCCGAGGCCGCCGACAAGGCCCTGGCCGCAGGCACGACGCATCGCCAGAAACCGTTGCTGGGCATCCCCGTCGGCATCAAGGATGTCATCGCCGTAAGCGATCAACCGCTGAATTGCGGCTCGAAAATCCTGGGCCAATACGTCTCGCCTTACAGCGCCACGGTCATTGAAAAATTGAAAGAGGCCGGGGCCGTGGTCTTTGGCCGCCTGAACATGGATGAATTCGCCATGGGCAGTTCGACCGAGAACTCCGCCTTCGGCGTCACGCGCAATCCGTGGGACCTGACGCGCATCCCGGGCGGCTCTTCCGGCGGTTCCGCGGCCGCCGTGGTGGCCGCCGAATGCATCGCCTCCCTTGGCAGCGACACAGGGGGTTCGATCCGCCAACCCGCCTCGCTCTGCGGCTGCGTGGGCTTCAAGCCGACCTACGGGCGCGTGTCACGTTACGGCCTGACGGCTTTTGCTTCGTCATTGGACCAAATCGGCCCCTTTACGCGGGAAGTGCGCGATGCGGCTACCATGTTGGGAGTCGTGAGCGGGCTGGACCCGCGCGATTCCACCAGCGTGCCCATGCCGGTGCCCGATTATGGCGCCGGGCTGGAGGGCGGGATCAAAGGTCTTAAATTGGGACTGCCCAAAGAATACATGATCGGCGGCCTGGACGCGGAAATCGGCGGAGCCGTGCAAGCCGCAGTCCGGCAATTTGAGAAACTGGGCGCGGAGATCGTCGAAGTTTCGCTGCCGCACACCGAGTACGCGGTGGCGACCTATTACATTATCGCCACGGCCGAGGCCAGCGCCAACCTGGCGCGGTTCGACGGCATTCGTTACGGGGCGCGGGTGGACGGGGCCGATCCGACCGATCTTTATTGCAAGACGCGTGGGGCGGGATTCGGCGCGGAGGTCAAACGCCGCATCATTCTGGGGGCCTACGTTCTGAGCAGCGGCTACTATGACGCCTTTTATTTGAGGGCGCAGAAGGTGCGCACGTTGATTCGCCGCGATTTTTTGCAGGCTTTCGAAAAAGTCGATGCCATCGTCACGCCGACTTCTCCGAGCGCGGCCTTCAAGATTGGGGAAAAGACGGACGATCCGTTGCAGATGTATCTTTCGGACATTTTCACGATTTCGTGCAATCTGGCCGGCATCTGCGGCATGAGCCTGCCCTGCGGGTTCACCGCCCAGCCGAAGCTGCCGATTGGTTTGCAGCTTTTGGGCAAGCCCTTCGGCGAAGAGACCATTCTCAAACTGGCCCACGCCTACGAACAAAGCACCGCCTGGCACAAAGAGAAGCCGCCGGAGTGCTGAGGGGCAGGGGAATCTTCGGCAGGAGAATGGGGAAAGACCTTGTCAGAGGAATAGTTGTCAGGGGAATAATCTCTTTGGCAGTGAAGCGCAATGGTGCTCCGGGGCATCAAATTCGGGATTGGGGGACAATTCGGCACGGTTTTCCTCCTCGTCCAGCAACGCAAAAGTTTCGGCGGCAATGGCGGTTAAGATCTTCGTGTGAAAGCGGCTCGTAATTTGCCGGGGTCACCTTGCGGGCAATTGCTTCATAGACGGCCAACTGTTCGACTTGCGGCAAGCTGTTGAATTCCTGGATGACGGCTTGGGCTTTGCTGCTCATGTAGAAAGAGTAAATGGCCTTCGATGCGATTGCAAGCCGGTGGAAATGCGGGCGGTGGGCCGAATTGAAGAATATTACTGCCCGGCCGGGCTGTCGTGGTAAGCTGGCGGCATGACGAAAGCGGCGACGGGCGGATTGGCATGAGCATCGAAGAACTTCGCATTGACCGCGAAACTCCGCGACCCGGCATCGGACGCAAGGCGCTGTGGGGCGTGGTGGTTCTTTTGGCGCTGGCTGGCTCGTTCCTCTGCTGGCGACTCGCCAAGGCGGCGCCTTTGGTTGATGCCAGTGTCGCCGTCGAAACGTCCGGGGGCGGCGCGCAGGAGACTGTTTTGAATGCTTCCGGTTATGTCACGGCCCGCCGACAGGCAACGGTCTCCTCCAAAGTGACCGGGCAGATCACGGAAGTTCTTTTCGAAGAGGGGCAAAAGGCCGAGGCGGGACAGGTTCTGGCACGGGTGGATCCATCCGAATATTAAAACCGGCTTGGTCATGGCCCAAGCCCAACTGGCTGTCGCTCAGAGCGCGCTGGGTGAAACGCAGGCCCAATGGCGGCAGGCCAGCAATGAGTGTTTTCGCGTGCTCTCCCTGCAAAGCAACAGCGTGGCCTCGCCTTCCGAAGCCGACAAGGCCCGCGCGGAGGCCGATGGCCTCGAAGCCAGGCTGAAGCGGCAGGAGGCGGAGGTCATCGTGGCCCAACGTCAACTCGCCACCTGGCAGCAGCAATTGGACGATACCGTCATCCACGCCCCATTTGCCGGCATCATCGTCTCCAAAACCGCCCAACCGGGCGAAATGATTTCCCCGCTCTCCGCCGGCGGCGGCTTCACCCGCACCGGCATCTGCACTCTGGTCGATATGAGTTCGCTGGAGGTGGAAGTGGATGTCAACGAGAATTATATCCATCGCGTCTCCGCCGGGCAACCGGTGCAAGCGGTGCTGGACGCCTATCCGGATTGGAAGATCCCGGCGCGGGTCATCGCCATCATCCCGACGGCCGACCGCCAAAAGGGCACGGTCAAAGTCCGCGTCGGCTTTCAGGAATTGGACCCGCGCCTGTTGCCCGACATGGGGGTGAAGGTCTCGTTTCAAGCCGGCTCGTCGGCCAAATCCGGCCCGGCGGGCGTCCTCCTGCCGGCTTCCGCCATCCATGAGGAGAATGGACGGCAGACAGTGTGGATTCTGCGCGAGGGCCGCGCCCAACGCCGCGCGGTGCAAATCAGCGGGACTAACGAGGACCAAATGCGCATTACTTCCAGCGTTGCCGCCGGCGAAAAGGTGATCGTGGACGGGCCGCCGGGTCTTCAGGATGGCGCGGCAGTCAGGGAAAAACAGCCATGACACAAGGTCCGGAGGTTCTGGCGCGGATTCGCGGCGTCAGCAAGGTCTTCCGCCGCGGCTCGGAGGAGATTCACGTTTTGCGCGAGCTTGATTTGGAGTTGCGCCGGGGCGAATTCCTGGCGCTGATGGGGCCGTCCGGCTCAGGCAAGAGCACGCTGCTCAATCTGATCGGCGGCCTGGACCACCCCAGCGCGGGGGAAGTGGTGGTGTGCGGGGAAAACCTGGCGACGCTCTCCGGCCATCGATTGGCCGCCTGGCGCGCCCGGCACATCGGTTTCGTGTTCCAACTTTATAATTTGCTGCCGACCTTGACCGCGGAGCGAAACGTCGAAACTGCCTTTATTATTGACGCCGCTGTCCAGGGCGGAACGGAAGCGCCACGCGGCCATCGCCCTGGGCATGGTGGGGTTGGGGCACCGCCTGCGCCATTATCCCCGGCAAATGTCCGGCGGGGAACAGCAGCGGACGGGCATCGCCCGGGCCATCGTGGCCGACCCGACATTGCTCCTGTGCGACGAACCGACCGGGGACCTGGATCGCAAGGCGGGCGACGAGATTCTGGCGTTGCTGGGGGCGCTCAATCGCGAGCAGGGCAAAACCATCATCATGGTCACGCACGATCCGCACGCCTCGCGCGCGGCCAGCCGGACAATTTACCTGAACAAGGGGCAGGTCAGCGAAGGGCCGCCGGAATGAAGTACCTGCCGCTCATCCTGGCCAGCCTGGGGCGCAAGAAAGTGCGCACGTGGCTGACGCTGCTATCAGTGCTGGCGGCCTTTTTGCTCTACGGCTACCTGTCGGCCATCCGGGCGGCCTTCAACGCGGGCGTAAGCGTGGCCGGGGCCGACCGCCTGGTGACGCGGCACAAGGTATCCATCGTGGAGCTTCTGCCTGTCAGCTATAAGACTCGCATTCTGGAGGCGCCCGGCGTGGCGCGGGTGGCGCACAGCACCTGGTTCGGAGGCATTTACCAAAAGCCATCCAACTTCTTCCCGCAAATGGTGGTTGAACCGGAAGATTACCTGAATGTTTTCCCCGACTTTGTGCTGCCGGAAAAAGAGAAGCGCGCCTGGCTGGCCAACCGCTCCAGCGTGGTGGTCGGGCGCACGACGGCGAAACGATTCGGCTGGAAGGTGGGCGACCGCGTTCCCCTCCAGGCCACCATCTGGCCAAGAAAGAACGGCGGGCAGACGTGGGAATTCGACATCGCCGGCATTTACGACGGAGCGAAAAAAGGGACCGACACAACGCAAATGCTCATCCGCTATGACTACTTCGATGAAGGGCGGCTGTTCGCGCAAGGATACGTGGGCTGGTACATCATTCGCGTGGGCGACCCGGCCGCGGCCGGGGACATCTGCCGGAGCATCGACGCCGAATTCGCCAATTCCTCCGCCGAAACCAAGAGCGAACCGGAGAAGGCTTTCGTGCAGGGATTCGCCGAACAGATTGGCGACATTGGCAAAATCATGGTCGCCATTCTGAGCGCGGTGTTCTTCACGATTCTGCTGGTGGCGGGCAACACCATGGCCCAGGCGGTGCGGGAGCGCCGGGAAGAACTGGGCGTGTTGAAAGCCGTCGGTTTCACCAATGGCCAGGTGCTCGGGTTGGTGCTGGCGGAATCGCTGTTTCTCTCCGGCTGCGGCGGGCTGGCGGGGCTGGGCCTGGGTTGGGTGCTTATTGCCAAGGGCGACCCGACGCACGGCACGCTGCCGCTCTTTTATCTTCCGGCCGGGGACGTTATCGCGGGCGTGTTTTTCATCGTGGCGCTGGGCTTGATCACCGGCATCGTGCCGGCCCTCCAAGCCATGCGGCTGAACGTGGCCGAGGCCTTGCGGCGCAACTGATATGCGCGCGCTTTTCCATTGGCTGGCGCAAACGGCCGTCGTCACGGGCTTCAGCCTGCGAAGCCTGCCCGCGCGCAAAGGGGCCGCCGCCGCCGCCGTCTTCGGCATTGCCGGGGTCGTGGCGGTGCTGGTGGGGATGCTTTCCATGGCCCAAGGGTTTCGACATGCCATGACGACCGGCGGATCGCCTGACGACGCCCTGGTTCTGCGCAGCGGCGCGGACACCGAGATGACCAGCATCATCAGCAAGGAAGAAACCCGCATCATCGCCAACGCGCCCGGCGTCGTGGCCGCTTCCTCGGAATTGTACGTGGCCCTGGATTTGCCCAAACGCTCCACCGGCACCGATGCGAACGTGCCGTTGCGGGGAGTCGAGGCGCCCGCCTATCTCATCCGCAAGGGCCTGCGCCTGCGCGCGGGGCGCCGCTTCGAACCGGGCCGCAACGAGGTCATCGTCGGCACGGGGGCGGCGGCTGAATTTCGCGGGCTGGATTTGGGCGCGAAGCTCGATGTCAACGGCCAGGCCTGGACCATCACCGGCATTTTCTCCGACGAAGGCGGGCTGGCGGAATCGGAAATCTGGACCGACACGAGCATGTTGCAAGCCGCCTTTCAGCGCGGCACAAGCTTCCAGGCCGTTCATGTCAAACTGACGTCGGCGGGGGCCTTTGATGAATTCAAGGCGGCGCTGGGATCGGAGGCGCGGCTGAACGTCAAAGTGGTGCGCGAGACCAATTACTATGCCGAACAATCGCGGGTAATGACCAATTTGATCACGACGCTAGGGGCGCTGGTGGCGGCGCTGATGGGCGTTGGGGCCGTCTTTGGGGCGCTGAACACGATGTATTCGGCGGTGGCGTCGCGGACGCGCGAGATCGCGACGTTGCGGGCGCTGGGGTTCAGCGGCGGGGCGGTGGCGCTTTCGGTGCTGGGGGAATCCATGGCCTTGGCGCTGCTGGGCGGAAGCGCGGGCGGTGGAGCAGCGTGGCTGATGTTTGACGGATACCGGGCGGCGACGATGAACATGCAAAGTTTCAGCCAGGTGGCGTTCGCCTTCGCCGTCACGCCGGAACTGCTGGCGCGGGGAGTGGCCTGCGCGGGGGTGATCGGCTTGGCCGGAGGGCTGTTGCCCGCGGTCCGGGCCGCGCGGCAGCCCATCACCGCCGGCTTGAGGGCATTGTAAAAGTTGCCGATCGTTGCGTTACGGCTGGCCCCTCCAGCGGAAAAGGTCAGCCACTTCTCTGGGGCCTAAAAGATGGTTGGTGTAAATCCGCACATCGGCCAGACTGCCCTTGAAATAGGGCCTGAACGGGCCGTGGACCGGGTCTGTCACGGTTCCCATTGTGACGGGGACATTAGCGATGATGGAACCGGGGATGCCTGAAAAATTGGGCGTGTCGGTGACCAATTCACCATCCGTGTAACCAATCACATCGGACGGGCCGGAGCCAATCTCCAAAACGCAATGATGCCAAGCTCCGTCGTTAATGATGTATTGGTTGGCCACCTCCGCGTAATTTCCTGCCGTATCAATGGTGAGAAAACGCATGAAGTTACCCTCAAAATATGCCTGCCAACCCGGTCCGCTTTGCAACATGTTGGGCATATTGGCAGAGTGGCCGATGGGAACGGCCTGAGCGCCCAAGATGGAACCGCCAGGGAAAGGACTCTTGATCCAAAAGGACAGACTCATATTCGCCCAGGTATTGGGCACGTTGACGGTCTTAACGAGGGTGTCCTGTCCGTTGAAGGCCAGCCCTCCGCCCATGGGCGCGGTGGAATCCCACGTGACACCGCTGCCGGTGATGTTGCCGCCATAACCATTGCCGCTGTAATCGGTAACTTTCGTTCCGCCCCCTTCATTCAACTTCCACCAGGCAGCCAGGCCGCTGGTGACATTGGAGACGCCGTTGGTTTTGACCCAACGATCGAGGCTCGCCACCTGTCCGGCTGAGAAAAGCGTGTTGGGCCATATCCCGATGTACTCAATGTAGCCAATGAAAGGAGAAGAGCCGCCGCCGCCGCCGGGCATAATATCGCCCACGGTCTGAAATCCAAAATTGCCCGCCGGCTGCGGAAGTGCTCCCAGGGGATTCCCATCTATATATACTTGACCTTGCGAATAGACCAAATCGACGACTTGATTTGCCGGTATCGCCCCGGCAACGGTAGCGGGGCCGTTGCCCCAATCGCACCCGATGACGCCGTTGTTGAGCATAAGCCCGGCAGGCCCGTTCATGCTGCCGAAAAGGCAGGAAGTTGGCTGAACCGCTTGGTCCCTATTAACGCGCTCCCGAATCACCATCCAGAGCGTGAAGTTTCCGCCGACGGTAATGGTGGGGCAGGTCAGCAGAGACGAGTCGCTGCCATAGTTGGGAAGCCTCAGGCCCAGGGCGGAATTAGTGGGATTGAGGGCTGAAGGGTTGTAATTGTTTAGCACCACCCCGTGAATTCGGTCCTTCCAACTCGTCGTGGCGACTCCGTAAGGCAGGTCGTTGAAATTCCAATAGTAGGCCAGGCCGGGAATGCTGCCCGGACTGGAGCCGCCGTCCGGTGGGGGCGGGGGCGGAGGCGGTTGAGTTGACGGCGTCAATACGAATGTTCCGCCCTGATTGGGACCGAGAAAATAACCGACCGCCTCGTTCTGGTTCTGGAGCAGGACTCCTCTAATCTTGAGGGTTTGCCCGGGATTGGAAGGGTTGGCAAAGCTCCCGCTGATGACGCCGGGGGTGGTCTGACTAACCGCGAGAACCAGCTTGTTGGGGTTGCCGGGGGCGGAAATGGAATTGTTCTGTGCCAGGGCGATTTGGTCAGTGATGGTGAAGGTCCCCTGGTCCCCCTGGAGTGTGACTTGGCCATAGGTCAGGGCCAACAGGGGTTTACTCCTTGGATTGTAGGCGGAGCTGATAACTGATATGGCATTATTGGTAAAACCCTCGCGATACAGATCAGCCTTGACGGAGTTGGTGCCGTTAATCCAACTGACGTTGGCGGAATTAATGGCCCCGTTGGCGAAATAGATCCAACCCCAGAGGGAACCATGGCCGCCGTACATTGGGACGTAGAAGGGCCAGGATCCGTCTTGGGCAACGACGCTGGCCTGGCTGACGGTTGTGCCGTCGGCCATGGCGCCGGCAAAGAGGATGTGCCCCAATGGTCCTACCTGCACCGTTCCATAGCTGGTTCCAACCGGGCCGACGGTGGGATCGTTGACACCGGGGATAATCAGAGTGTAGCGGCCTTCGTAATTGACGGCCGGTTGTTGGAGGCTGAAGACATCGAGGTTCGCCGTCACCGGGGCAACAAAGTTGCCATCGGTGACGTAGCCGGAAATCGTCCGCCCGACAAAATCCAATTGCAAGAAGGCAGTTAACGTGCTGAGACCGCCCTGGCGGTGAATGACGTCGGTGACGGCGCCCGTGACTGCATCGAATCTTCCGCTCAACAGAGGCGCATTGGCACCGATGACGAGCCTGCCTGACAATCCGCCGGAACTGGTGATGGTGAAGGAGATGGCCCCGGAATTGGTCTGCTGGCGCGGGCCGTCGCTCGGGGCGAAAAGCCCGTGGTGGGTTCCGGTCACGCCCGATTGCAGGAATATACTGGAGGCGTGAAGCTTCGCCGCCAAAGCCGGCAACAGGAATAACGCAACGAGCAATATTGTTTTTGATTTCATGGGATGGGTCTTGGCGACCTAAGCGCCTTAAAACCAAAACTCTCAGTCCGTGCTTATTTTGTCACCAATTCAGCCTCTCGTCAACCCCGACAAAAGCCGCCCGGCGATTCCGAATAAGGCCTTTTCATTTCTGGAACAAGGCCGGGTAGTGGAGATGGCGGCATGACCGGGTGTGCGAGGGCGCAAGAGAGGATGCCGTGCAGGGGGTGCCGGACTTCTTTAATTAAATTGTCAACGGGATCGGGCTGGATGTTTTCTGGGCTGGCCGGCTAGGTGAAGCCGAAGCGGATTTGCCCCAAGGGCGGCAAGTCCGGTGGCAGGCGGGCGGCCCGCATCCCTTCCCACAGGGCCTGGGCCAAGCCCTGTTCGGTGGCCCTCCTCGCCCACTCATAGAGTCGTTGCAAACAACCCCGGCAGGTCAAGGTCCAGAGGATTTGGGCGACCTGCATCATGGTGTAGTAGTTTTTGGAGGCCGTGGCATGGGCGCAGAAAACGTGTTCCAACCCGATCCCGTTGTTTTTTTGGGCGTTGAACGTGTCTTCGATCAGATGCCTTTCCCGCCCGCCGGACATGACCACCGTGGCCGCGCGCTGGGGCGTGAGATTTGAAAAATTGGTGCAGTAGGCGTAAAGGGTGGCCGCCTCGGTGGTGATTTCGCCCACCAGAATGACGTTGGTTTGATGGGAGCCGAGCATGACGTTTTCGACCCAGCGAAAATCCCGCAACCCTTCCCGGCCGTCTTGTCCGAGCCGCTGGCGCAGATGGTTGGAACGGTGCCAAGGCAGCAGGTTGAGAGTTTCCTCCCAAGTGGTGGGTTGGCGGCCTTCCTTGAGGGTCAGCACGTGCTTCCAGCCGAACAGCAAGCAAGTGGCCACGACGCTCTGACAGCAGTAGAGGGCGTCGGCCACCAGGCAAATGGGCAGTTTGGGGAACTCCCTTTTGAGCCGCCGACTCAGGCGCTGGAAGCACTGGAGTTCGCAGTCCTCCTTTTGACTCTCCGGGTTGGCCACGTCCATCTCCTCGTGCATAAGGGGAAAGAGGGTGCCCTCAGGCCCGACGGCCGAGACTTGCAGGACGTAGCGAAAACGAGCGCCGCCGGGGCCAGACTTGCCGCCGTGCGCAAAACCTTGCCGGCATTTCTCCTTGACGCTGCCATCGGCGATGAGGACATGCCAGCAGTCAAAAAGCCGGGCGCCGTCCAAGAGACGGCGCCGGAGCAACTCCCGGAACATGAGCACCGGGAGGCGCGCCACCTGCTCCGGGTCCACGCGGTCGGCGTGATGGGCGGCGTTATCCGAGCAGGTGACGGCCGGCTGGCCCCCAAAGCGCGGGTCCTCGGGAGGCTGGCCGCACAAGGCCCCCATGTTCGAGGGTGCTTGTCCGCAGTGGCGCTGCTGGTCGAAGCCGTGGCGCGAGCCCTTGCGGCAGAGGGAGGTGGCCATGGTCTGCCACCAGATGTGGGCGGCGCTGTAGAGACACATCTCTTGGACGCGCGGATCGGGCAGGTCGTTAAGCCAGTCGTTGAGACGGGGAAAAACGGCCCTGCGCACACGGACCAAGGCTTGCGCGGTCAGCGGCGCGTCAATGCCCGGGAGCGCTTTGCGGCCCGCTGGTTTGCGACGTGGCCGCGAATCAGGCCCAAGGAGTGGCGGGTGACTTGGCGGACGAGTTTTTTGAGTTGTTTGTAGGTTCGAGTCCATGAAGTGACCTCGCCGACCAAGTCCAGTGGCACGTAGACGGTGCGGGTGCGCCCCTTCTGCTTGAAGGTCAGGTGCCAGCCCGGCTTGGCGCAGCCGGGGCGCCGGAACTGGCAGAGGGCGCCTTCCAGGAAGGGTCCGATGTGGGCGAGTTGACGCAGGGCGGCATCGCGGGCGGTGGAGTGCCGGTTCAAGATCGCGGGCTTCGATTTCATGTTAATAAGGTAATATACTTATTAAATATGGCAACAAAAAAACGCTGTCCGAAGAAAAAAAGTGGAGGAAAGAACGGGAAAACCGGCCTTAATCTCAGTATCTCAAGGCAAACCCGGCAAAAACTTCCCCCGATCAACCCGAAGAATGGGTAATTCGGAACCGCCGAAAGCCGCCCCGCCCCTACAGCGCCTCGCTCCCTTTTTCCTCGGTGCGGATGCGGACGGCGTCCAGCACGGCCACGACGAACACTTTGCCGTCGCCGATCTTGCCGGTCCTGGCCGCGCTGATGATGGCGTCCAGCACCCGCCGCACCTGTATGTCTGCCAACACTATTTCAAGCTTGACCTTGGGCTGCAAGTCGCCGCCGTATTCCTGGCCCCGATGCATCTCCGTGTGGCCGTGCTGGCGGCCAAAGCCTTCGACTTCGCTGACGGTCATGCCGCCGATGCCGATTTCAAACAAAGCGTCGCGCACTTCGTCCAATTTGAACGGTTTGATGATGGCTTCAATTTTTTTCATGCGTTAATCGGTTCGGGAGGAGCCTTGCTTGAGATTAAAAGACACGGTTTTCTCTTTCTTGTTAAGCAGGGCCAGTGCCAGCGGGGGCGCGCAGGCTCGCGACGGGCCGTCTTGACGGGTTGCGGCAGCACCAAAGTCGGAAAGGCGCCGGAACGGAGAACGCGCTGAGCCGTGCCACGGCGCCAAAACCGCAGGCGCCTGGAGCGCGGTCCGCACATGACGATAAGGTCCGCGTCGGACGCTTTGGCTTCGGCAATGATCTCGTCGGCAGGACGGCCGGGGCGGACGACAACGCGCACTTCCTGTTCGGCGCCGAAGAAGAGCCTGGCCAGCCTGCGCAGGGCCGCCTTGCTTTCGGCGACCAGTTGGTCGTCAACCAACGGTTGCGGCGGGAAGAGATTGAGATCAATCACGTGGAGCAAAGTGATAAGAACCGGAGACTCGGCGGCCATTTCCTGCACGGAAACCATTGCGCTGGCCGGTCCGCGAACCAGATCCAAAGGCACGAGGATATGTTTAATTCTCATGCGGGCAACCTACCCCTGCCCATCCCGCGGTGTTAATTAAAAGCCCGGCGGAAAGCGTTAAAATGTCGTAAATGACTTCGCAGCCCGGTTTTGGGATCAATCAAGCTAAACGTCTCCCAGATCGCGGCTGGTTTTGGCGGGATTCTGACGGCAATCCAATACACGAAAAACGATCACGCCGTCGTCTTTGTCCAAGGATCCGCACCCTTATTTGAATTCGTTTCTAAGAGACTGCTTTGCTTCGTCCCAATCCAAGAGTTGTTCCTTGCCTTCCGCGAGCCGTCCTTCGGTCGCGGCCAACTCCTTTGCGTGCCAAGCTGGCGACTCAAATTCAGCGTCAGGACGGCTTAAATCCTCCCAAAGCGTTTCCATCAGCTTTAATTTTTCGCTGCGAGGCAGTTGGCGCAAACTCTCTATGCTCATACCCGGAAACTACCTCACTAGCTGGAAGCAAGCAAGCTCTTGAACCGCCTATCCCGGAACTGAGCGCATGGGTGACGGGGCCGGCTCCGGTTCCACCCACTTGCCGTGTTCCTGGATTAAATCCACCAAGCGGTCCACCGCCTCGGCTTCCGGGATGTTGAACTTGACGGGATTCTTGCCGACGTAAAGGTTGATCTTGTTCGGGGCGCCGCCGACGTAACCGAAATCAGCGTCCGCCATCTCTCCCGGACCGTTGACGATGCAGCCCATGATGGCGATCTTGACCCCTTTCAAGTGTTGCGTCCGCTCCTTGATGCGAGCGGTGACGGTTTGCAGGTTGAACAGCGTCCGTCCGCACGACGGGCAGGCCACGTAATCGGTCTTAAAACTGCGGCAGCCGGCGGCTTGCAGGATGTTGTAGGCCAGCCGCAGGCTCTGCCCGGCGCCCGCTTCCCCGCGCACGAGGATGGCGTCGCCGATGCCATCGGCCAGGAGCGAGCCGATCACGACTGCCGCCCGTAGCAGGGCAATCCTGGGTTCCAAGGGCGCAGATTCGAAGCGGAGGCAATCCTTGAGCAGGATGGGATTGTTGCGGCCCAAACGCTTCAATTTCGCTGCCAGCATCCGAAACGCGGCGATGGCGGGAAGTGGAACGCCGTCCTTGACGGTCACAAGTTGCGTATCGCAATTGACCTCGAAATCACGGGTCGGATCGATCTCGAAAACGTTGAGGTCCTCATAGACCGCCTCGGGCTTGACGTCGGCGTTGGGACGGATTTTCGGGGCGACCTTTTCCCAGGTGGCGCGGGTGACGACCACGCGCACGGTTTGCTCGCCGCCGCATTGGAACTGCTGACTCAAAGAGTTGGCCGGGGTCTTGCGGCGCGCGAAGCTGAAGGGATCAAAGGGCCAGGAGATTTCCGCCGCGTTGGGAGAATCGGCCACGGTCAGCGCGGGAATCTGCGCCAGCAAATCGGTGCAAACGGCGATCTCGCGCGGCGAGTCTTCGGTCAGGGAGACGCGAATGGTGTCGCCCAGGCCGTCGCACAAGAGCGAGCCGATGCCGATGGCGCTCTTGATGCGGCCATCCTCACCCTCGCCGGCTTCAGTCACGCCGAGGTGGATGGGATAATTCCAGTCCGGCCCCAATTCGCTCGAGGCGGGCCACCAGCAGGCGGTAGCACTCGATCATGATCTTGGGGTTGCTGGACTTCATCGAAAATTTGAAATTGTGGTAATCGTGCCGGCGGGCGATGCGGGCGAACTCCAGGGCGCTCTCGACCATGCCCAGCGGGGTGTCGCCGTATCGGTTCATGATGCGGTCGCTCAAGGAGCCGTGATTGGAGCCGAAGCGCATGGCGCGGCCCAACTCGTTTGCACAGCAGGACCAGGGGGGTGAACAGCTCCTCCAGGCGCGCCAGCTCGGCGTCGTATTCGGCGTCGGTGTATTCGCGCGCGGCAAATTTCTTTTTGTCAACGTAATTGCCGGGGTTGACCCGCACCATCTCGACCCAGCGGGCGGCTTCCAGGGCGGCGTCGGGCTTGAAATGGATGTCGGCCACGATGGGGGTCAGGCAGCCGCGCCCGCGCAAGGCGGCCACGATGTGCTGGAGATTGGCGGCGTCTTTGACCGTGGGCGCGGTGATGCGGGTGATCTGGCAGCCGGCGGCGGCCAATTCCAGCGATTGCTTGACGCATTCGGCGGTGTCCATGGTGTCGCAGGTAATCATCGATTGCTTCACAATCGGATGATCGCCGCCGATGATGACGCCGCCGTGTGCCGGATCGCCCACCACCACCTCACGGGTTGGGCGGCGGCGATAAAGAATGGGAGAGTGGCAATAGTGCATGTTCAGGGCGCGGCGGGCTTGGCGGGCTTCTCGGGCTGCACGATTTGCGTCTGGTGCCCGAAAAGGCTGTGGATCAAGGGGATTCGTTTGATGTCATAGAAGGTGAGGTAAAACATGAACGAGATCAGCAGAATGGCAAAAGCGGTGCTGGTGTATTCCAGGAAGCGCACTTCGATCGGACGGCGGCGGATGCGCTCGATGATGGCCATGACGATGTGGCCGCCATCCAACACGGGAATGGGGAGCATGTTCAAGATGGCCAGGTTGAGGTTCAACATGACCAGGAAATGCAGCGCCAGGCGATAGTCGATGTTGAACTGCTCGGCCAACATGCTGGCGATGCCGACCGGCCCGGAGAGGTCGCTGGCCTTGACGCCGCTGTCATGCGAATGAACCAAGGCGGCAATCGTGCCACAAAGCTGCCCCCACACCTCCCGCATTTGCGCCAACGGAGTGGGGTGTTCAATGGCGAAAACGTCCTTGCCCGGCGAGAACTTGACACCCAGGATGTATTTCTTGCCCGAGGCATCCAGCGCCGGCGTGACCTCCAAAGTCAGCCGCTGGTCGCCGCGTTTGACCACCAGGGGCGTCTTCTTGCCGCCGCAGACCTGAACCAAATTGGTCAACTCCGGATAACTGCTGACCGGCGCGCCCGCCATGGCGACGATTTCATCGTCCGGTTTCATCTTCGCGGCGTCGGCGGCCGTTCCCGCCGCGATCTCGCCGACGATGAGATGATCCCGCGGGTCAAGGTTCAGCGTCTTAACCTTCATGAGGTTGTTGGCTTCGGCCCGCAGTGGATAAATATTGGAAGCGCCGTCCCGCACGATGGTGACTTGAAAGACGTTGGTCAGCGCGAGAATGGTGGTGTTGAAAATATCATCCCAGGATTTGACCGGCTTGCCATCCATGGCCACGATCCGGTCGCCCTCATGTATCCCCATTTTTCCCTCGGGCGACTGAGGATCGACGTAGCCGATATAGGGCGGGCTGACATGCACCGGCAAGCCGACGAAATAGATCAACGCCGCGATGGCAAAGGCAAAGACAACGTTCATGGACGGCCCGGCGGCGGCGACGAGGATTTTGGACAAGGCCGGCGCGGGCGGAACCGGGACGTTGCTGTCCCCCTCGAGGGCGGCGGAGGTGACCATCTGCGGTAATTTGACGAAGCCGCCAGCGGGTATCCAGCGCACCGAATAGACGATGCCGTTGCGCGTCCAGGAGAAGATCTTAGGCCCAAAACCGATGGCGAACTCCTCGACCTTGAGGCCCCGTTTGAGAGCGACCCAAAAGTGCCCGAATTCATGTACAAAAATCGCCGCCCCGAACAGGAAAACGACCCCTGCCGCGATGTACAGATCATTCAAAATGTGGCTCATGCAAAAAAACGCCTTCTTAACGAACGCCACAATCTAAGGGAAGAAAGGCCGTCTGGCAACATTGGATGCTCTGCCCCGCGCCGTGAGCGGGAATTGCGGCGGAATGGCTTCAAACACATAAAATCAGTCAATATTGGTCATGAACTGCGGTCGGAGCGACTAGAGGTTGACTGGCGGGGAAGCCACAGATTAACACACCCTCCTTCGCAAGGCCTACGACGGGCAGGGATTGGGCTGGCCGGGCCGGTTGGACTGGGTGCGACTGGTGCGACTGGGTAGAGTAGGCAGGAGAGGTCGGGTTGAAAGGCGCAATGGCCAATGACCGACTCCCTCCCGCCCCTCATCGAACCGAACGGACGGGTTTCCCATATTCGGCTCTCCGAACTCCTTCATCGGGCCGCCTTCCACTGGGCCGTGGTCGGCAGTGCATAGAGTCCATAGCGTTGATGCAACTGCTCCGGCTCGTAGTGCGTCCAGAGACTGCGCCGACAAGCCTGCTTGCGCCACAGCCAGCGTCGAAACCGGTTCTGGCTGTAGCGCGTCATCCGGTTCATCACCGAGACGCTGTTGCCGTAGTGGAAATAGCCCGCCCACCCGCGCAAGACTCGGTTGGCTTCCTCCACCACCTCACGAATGGAGCGCCCTTGCGTCCAGTGGTTGAAGATGCCTCGGAGGTTCTCACGCAAGGCGTGCCGGCTTTTCTGGCTGGGTTCGGCGTGCAGGTATCCCCGCCCTCGAAATGACCGCCGCCAGGTCAGACTGAAGCCCAGGAAGTTTATGCCCTCTTGGCGAATGTTCACCAGCCGGGTCTTGCCTTCGTTGAGTGTCAATCCTTTGGCTTGAAGCCATTTCTTGAGCCGTTCCATCACTCCCCGGCCCCGCCCTGCCGCGCAGGCGACCACGAAGTCGTCCGCGTAGCGCACCATGCGGGCTTGGCCAGAAGTGTTGCCGTTGACCCCGTGGTCCAGCGGATTGAGGTAGAGGTTGGCCAGCAGTGGCGAGATCACCCCGCCTTGCGGCGTGCCGCGTCGGTTGGGGATCACTCGTTTTGTGCCGTCCTTGTCTTCCTCCACAATCGGGGCGCGCAGCCAGCTCTTGAGGAGCCGCAGCACGCTGCCGTCGCTGACCCGCCGGGCCACCGCCTTCATCAGTTCCCGGTGCGGAATCGTATCGAAATACTTCGACAGATCCGCATCGATGATTTCCACGTAACCCTGTTGCACTGCTTGTTGGATGTGCGCAATGGCTTGGTGCGCCCGGCGTTTGGGCCGAAACCCATACGAGCGCGGGTGAAAGTCCGCCTCCCATATCAGCATCAGCATCAGAGACACCGCCGTTTGCACCACCCTGTCTTTGACCGTCGGAATGCCCAACGGCCGTTCCCCGCCGCTGCTCTTGGGTATCATCACCCGCCGCGCCGGACTGGGCCGATAGGTCTTGGTTTTGAGTTCCTGTTGCAGACGGTCGAGCCATTGTTGCCGCACGGCAGGGCTGGCGTGGATGGAAGCGAGAGTCTCGCCGTCCACCCCTGCTCCCCCGCCGTTTCGCCGCTGCGCCTCCAAGGCCGCGTTGAGCACGTCCTGGCGCAGCAGTTCCCCATATAGACTCCAGAACCGATACCCCGGTTCTGCTTTGGCTTTCCGATAGAGCGCGATTTGAAGCTGCCGAACTTTCTCCGGGGTTCGTATCTGAGTTGCCTCAGCCATCCCCGCGTCCTTCGCTTCGCCTCCACGCATGGAGCAAGTGTCCCCCCTTGGCTCCCCGCTCCTTTTGAAATGAAGCAGATCAACGCTACTATGGGGGACTCCGACTTCTCCGACGACGCCGCCCGCCTCACTGGTCCTGCCAGCTTGGGCGTGCGGTTGGGCTTGCGGCCCGCCGCCGGAGTTCTCCCAGCTTACCTTGATTGAACTTCCAGACGTGCCATCCACGCCGACCCCGCCGGAGCGTTGAGAAGACTCTGACTGTTGCCCTGTCTCCTCCCTGCGGCCTTCGCCGGTCACACAGCGGCTCGGCTTCTCTCCGGTTCTGCACTTATCGAGGCTCATTAGATGTGGTTCACTTTCGTTATGGCCCATCTGTTCATCTTCCTCAGCTTCCAACCCCGCCTCGCGGCGACGCTGTTGAGGTCGTGTTCCGCCGTGAACAGCCTAACTCGGCGGGCGGGACTTTCACCCGCGTTCCAACCAACTTCGCTGGCGCAACGTGCGACCGGGTGCGACTGGTCTAAACGCTGGCGAGCATTTGGACGGCGAAGTCCGGCTAACAGAACTGGCGCGTTGGCGGTTCATGTCGATTATATTACCACTGTATGATGGGAATGCAAATATAAATACGGCCAATTCGTTCTTCGCTATTTTCGCAGCGTATCGCAGCGCGGGCGCTCGGCTGTGGAGGAAGTCTGGAAGGACGGTGCTGCAGGCAGGATGGAAGGAACCGTGCCGGGGATGATGTGTAGGGGGGAAGGTATTGCGGAGAGGTTGCGCCCACGGCAGGAGCGCGCGGTTGGAGGACGGCGCCGGGAAACGCACAGCGATGCTCCAATGGCTTTACGCAAAACTATGGCACGCCGTTCTGCCTTGAATGTAAATAGTGAGGACGCCGACACGTGCTGTGCTTCTTTTCCTCGTTCGCCCGGACTGACCCCACGCATACCAACTGACCCCACGCACCACGCATACCATCAATATGAATACCAACTTCCGAGGAGACCTCCACAGTCTCTCCATTGGCGCCTCTATTACGAATCCCCCCGAACGTGCGTGAATCAAATGTAGAATGTTTCACGCTCACTTTGACACCATGAACCAGAAAATGAGCCACAGATTAACACAATTGATCGTGTGATTTAACAAAACATTAAATCATGCTACAATTATGGACATCTACGTGAAACGCAGTGCATACAGCTATATTCGGTTTTCAAGCAGGGAGCAAGCTAAAGGGGATTCCTTCCGTCGTCAAACGGCGCGGACGGTGGAATTCTGCGAGAAAAACAACCTGGTCCTGAACGACACCCGCTACGCCGATTTGGGTGTGTCGGGCTGGACTGGGGAGAACATGGAACGGGGAGCGCTGGGCGACTTTCTTCATGCGCTCAAGGCGGGCAAGATTGAGAAAGGCTCGGTGCTGATCGTGGAGAACTTCGACCGCTTCTCGCGGCTCAAGCCGCTTACGGCGTACAACAAGCTGGGTGACATCATCAAGGCGGGGGTGGATGTGGTGACGTTAGAAGATGGCAAATTCCATACGGCGCAAACCTTTGACGATTTTGCGACGCTGATTTCGTCGCTGGCGATCATGCAAAGGGCAAACGAGGAAAGCACCCGCAAGAGTGTCTTAACCGGGTCGGCCTGGGCGCATAAGCGCAAGCTGGCCATTGAGGGCAAGGCGGTGATGACAGCGCATTGCCCGTCATGGCTGCGACTCAAAGCCGACAAGTCGGGATTTGAGCCGATACCGGAACGGCTGGCCCTGGTCAAGCGGATCATCCGGCTGGTGAAAGAAGGCAAAGGCAAGCGTGAGATAGCGCGGATGCTGGATGCGGAAAAGGTGCCGACGTGGTCCTGGGCGAAGCGATGGCGCGACAATTACATACTGGAGCTAATCACAGCGAGGTCGTTGCTGGGGGAACTGCATCCGATCCGGCGGAAGCAACCGGACGGCGAGGTGATCAAGAACTATTATCCCGCCGTGATAGATGAGGCGACGTGGCTGGCGATTCAGCCGAAGAAAAGGAAGGTTTTCAACGCCGGGCCGCAAACGGATGCGAACAATCTGTTTTCCGGTCTGCTGTATGACGGTTACAACCCGGACTACCGAATGAAGTTTTTCCTGGTGGACAAGAAGAAGAACTACATTTACCTGACCAGCGATTATGTGACGGTTGACCCGCTTTACCTTAAACGGCGTGACGCGATAGCGAAGGGAAAGGAGCCCGGTCCTCGTCCCGTGTCGGGAACCGGAATTCGTTACCAGGAATTCGAGGAACATTTCTTGCGGCATTTTGAGGAAATTGATCTGCACGACACGCTGCCGGCGAAGCCGGCAGCGGAATCGACGCGGCTGGCGCTGGTGGAATTGGAGAAGAAAGCGAATGACAAGGCGCTGTCCAACCTGATTAAGGCACTGGAAGCCGGTCAGCCTTCGACGTTGGTGATGGCCCAAATTGAAAAGCGGGAAGCGGCGGGCAAGCGGCTGGGAAAAGAACTGGCGGAAGAGGAGCAAAAGGAGAGACGCGAGCGGTATGCGGCGGACAGTTTTGAAGAAGAACAGGAGCGGATTTCCGAGTTGTTGGGGGCGACCACGCGGGAAGCGCGGCTGGCCTTGCGGGCGCTGTTTCATCGTATCATTGAGCGGATTGACATCTACACAGCCGGATTGCTGGGAGAAGTGCCGGACAACCTGAAGACGATGGTCTATCCCGACCGCTGCGGAATGATGTGCTACAGCGTCAAGCTGATCGGCGGCTACAAGATGTGGTTTTGGTGGGACGGCAGCCAGTTGTGGGAAGCAAAATGACGGGATGGGTCGGACGCCAACGAGCGGAGCCAGGGCGGCGCTCGTCAGAGCGGCTGAACCCGTAAAGGTTCAGCCGCTTCGTTTGTGATGCTGGGCCAACCCTCGCGGGACAGCATCACGGTGTTCGGAGGTCTGCCCACCCTGCCCGCCAGCAAACACAACACTTTCCTTTCCGATGGTCGGAAAGGGCGCACCAGCGATAAGGCCAGCGCAGCGGAGAAGGAGTCCAGAGGGCTTGCCCTTTGGCGGAGGGACCGGGACGGCGCAAGTCCCGGCGGGTCCAGGGCAGCGCCCTGGCGGCGGATTCAGAAGAGGGTTGCTTGAACCTGGGTGCGGTGGGTGGCGGCATCGGCAAAGACAAGGCCAGCGCCGAAGCCGAGAGCAAGGCGGGCGGCTTCTAGGGTGTGGCCGCTGGTGGTGACGTTGTCCACAAAGTAGGTTTGGCGGAGCGTTAGAGTTTTGCGAGTGCGGGCCAGGTGGTGCTGGTCGGGCGGGATGGGGCCGAGCGCGTGCTTGTGGCGGTTGCATTGGGATGCAATGGGCTGGGTGCGGTAGATGGCTTTGACAATTTGAGCGCCGGGGCAGTGCATGGCGATCATGCTGGCCAGCCGGGTGTTGGAGTCGGTATTGCCGGTGCTGTCGGGGATGGGGACAAGCCAGCAAGGGCCGGTGATGAGGGCGGCCATTTCACGGGCGGCGGTGTCGAAGTCCATTGAAGGGCTGGCGGTGGTTTTGATGGCGTAGGCAAGGCGGCGGGTCTCTTCCTGCTCCCGGGAAAGCTGGCCGTTGCGCTGGCTGGGGTATCGGCGGGCGGCGAGTATGTTCATGGCGTTTGGCCCGTCCCTCTCCGCCAGTGGCGGAGAGGGCGGGCGGTGTGGGCTAGTCTTCGTTAGGCAGCATCACGGTTATGGCTGGGGCCGGGTCGTCTATGTCGAGGGGGCCGCACATGGCGACCAGCTTGACCAGCCGGGGGCGGTGGTTGTCGTTGCGCACATAGAGAGCGACCGGCAAGCGGTCTTGACCGGTCTGCGATTTGCGGATGGCAAAGCGCAAAAGCCAGACAACATCCCAAAGGCGACCGGCTTCGTCCTGGCCTGCCACTCCCGGCGGCACGGTCACGTAAGCGTCATAGACGGCGCGAGTGAGGAAAACCGGGAAGCGGATTCCCGCTTCCTCGGCAACCTTGGAAACCTCAACTTGCAAGCCGTCGGCAACGGCTTGGGCGCGGCTGTAAGCATAGATGACATCGCCAAAAGGCGAGTCGTTTTGAGCAGTGTTCATGTCAATTAACTGTTAAGAGATCGGTCACTCGGCAAATAAACAGTGGTCGAGAAACGGTCACCGGTAGTGATGACGCGCAATTCTGTTCCGGTGGGGGTGTGATGGACTGAAAGCACCCGTGAAGCTGTCGAAAGCGCGAGTTCATTGGCGGCACGTTCATCCTCTGAAACGTCGCCCCATTGGCCGCAAACATGACGGTCAATGGCTCGGCAAATGTCGTCTGTTGAACTGGCTAGCAATGCGGCGGGCGTGATAACCAGCCGGCCAAGTTGGATTTTCATCATTGATGGAAAAATCATATGAGTGTGCGAATAGGTCTTTATTTGGAGTTTTGAGCAGTAAACAGAACCGCCTGCGCTGCCTCGGCAAGGCGTCGAGCCCGGTCTGCCTCGGCCAGTTCTCGGCTGATCCGGTCGCCGTCAAATCCGGTGTCCTGAATCAGATTGAAGGCGTCCGGCGTGAATCCAAATTCATGCTGCGGGACAGGCAAGCGGCGTCTGTTGCGTTTCATGGCGATTAGGCGGCTTTAAGGTCGGCGGCGAAATGGGTGCCGTATTTCTGGCGGGGGTCCTGGCCGCTGCCGTCGGTGGAGAACTGGCCGCACGGGTGCTGCCAGCATTTGCGGGCATTGTTCCAATGGAAGCCGAACTGCGAGAGTTGGCCGCGCACTTGCTCGGCGGGCTGCTGAGGGAAGCTAATCCAAACCCACTTGCCGACAACCTCGGCCAAGTCGTACTGGGCAGGCATCCATTTTCGGAGCAACTCCAGAATGCGGTCGGTAGGCAAGGCGCGGTTTTCCTCGCGTTGTTGGAAGTTCACATACGGAAGTATGCGGGTAGGCTTGGCCTGTACTGGGGCTGCGGTTTGCGGTGCGGATGTCTTGCTCTCGTCTGCGGAAGCTGCGGCGGACTGTTTCTTGATAGCTGATTTTCTCATAACTGTTTTTCTGGTTTCGGTCCGGATTCATTTCCGGGCCGGTGGCGGGTCTTTCACCACCCCCCACACCTGACTAAAAGCACCCGGCCAAGAGCGTGACAGCCGGGGGACCCGCGAGCCGCGAGCGGGGAGCTAGAGAGCTTGCGAACGCGGCGGCGGCTGGCGCGATCTTGGTTTTGGAAGCAGACCACTCAGCCGGCGGTGGGCTGCCAGTGGCCGCATCGTTCTGCACGGCCACAGCGGAGCCTGACTGAGCGGCGCAAGGGATTGACAGGAATTGCGCCGCGGGGTCCCGGTGTGGGGGCTGGTGATTCAAAAGACCAACCGTGCCGAGCGAAGCGAGCTGAAACTCCCGCCTTCCGCGCGCGCCTGACTCAAGATAAGAGACGGCGGAGTGAGGGCTGGCGTGAAGGATGCCGGTTCGCATCCTCCATGACAGCCGCGAACGGAGCGAAGTCCAATTGGCGTGCGCGGTTTGTCTGCGTGCTTGTTTCGTTTTGAGGTCTTGCGCCGGCCTGCTGGCTTTTTCGGCAGGCGGGCGCTATCCCTCAGCCGCCAGTCTGCGAGTCTCAGCGGGACCCGCTTGGCGGGTCCAGCCCGAGTCAGTCCGGGCTGAGCTGAGGGCTCGCAGTCTGGCGGCGGTCGTACCGGGTCGCGAGGGCCGCGGTCTTCTCACTTCTGGTCGGGAGTGTGTAGCGCGGGGCCGTGGCTCAAGGGCGGCAGGGTGAGCCGAAAGGCCCAGCGCGAAACACGGACGGCCAGAGGTGAGACTAATATTGGGGGCGGAGTGAGTGCGAGCAGTTCTGCGGAGGCCCAGACGCGCAGGAACGAGCATCGTAGCCGGAACAGAAGCTGACCGCTCTCACTCTGCCGGGGTACCTGTCACGCATCCGCTTGGCGTCCTGTCGTGGGGCGCGGGGTCGCGGTCTTCTGGCTTCTGGCCGGGCAGGCTGAGGAGGGAGGGGAGCAGGGACGAGTTGGCCTGTCCGGCCAGACGCCAGACAAATATCGGGGGCGAGCGCATGACCGGGCCACAGCGTAGGCCAGCGAGCTTGCGAGCGTTTCCGGAGCCAGGACCGGTGACGCGGTGGCCGGGGAATCGCCTGTCTCGGCGGTTTTTATGAAGTATCGCGCAGTGGAGTCGGAGGGAGGCATTGCGCCCCGCGCTTGGGGGCAGTGCCGCCGCTACGGTTTACCTCGGCGGCGCGGTTGTCTTCGTAGCCGCCGTTCAACTGGGTGACGGAAACGAACACTTTGCTGCTGGCCGGGGGCACGCCGTATTTGGCGACGTAGAGGGCGGTGATGACGGACTTGCCCTGGGCGGGCCACTGGGTCAGCGACACACAGGATGGGCCATCCAGCGTCGCCTGCACCCAGACGTAGGCGTCACGGTCATATCAAACTGAAACGTTATCCGCAATGAGTTCCTCTCCTTCTTTCGGATCTGTTCGGAAACGCAGGAACCTGGCAAAACGATACTTTAATGCTTCGCGATACACTACAAGCTTCCGACGATCAAACCGATCTGAAACTGTGCTCGTCGTCTTCTTGGTCTCAATGACTAGCAGATTATCGGGTGTATCACGGCGGTGGACGATAATGTCAGGGAACACAAAAAGGAAATCAGTGCCGCGTTTCAGTTGGCGTCCTCTCGCCTCATCCGCCAATTTATTAAGCTCATCGTCAGAGAGGCGTTTGGCGTAATCAGGGTCATCGTGATTGCGGTTGTATTCGCAATCCACAGTGAAATCAGGAAACTCTTCTTGTAAGTAGAGACCAAGCCGAAAGCAGATCGAACGCTCATTGGCGTCGTGCGTGAATAAAGTGCGGTCCTCGGTAGTAAGGCGCTGGAGAGCGATACGAAGATGACGATCTATCTGCCCTTGGTCAAAGGATTCGATTGGGCGGATGATCGTGGCGGCTTTGGATATAGGACAATTCATATTTTGTGGGATAAGCGAATGACGCCGCGATAACGCCAGAGGTCAGGCACAGCCGCCAGGGACGGATGTGAACGACAGGAAGAACGTATGAAGACCACCAAAGCCAGGCAACGGAAACGCGCGGCGGCTGTTGCCTGGACCGATTTGTTAGGCCATTCCCTTCTGTCGGACATAGAAGCAGAGTAGAGCGCACCCGCTCAAAATCAACGCACAGGTGGAAGGCTCCGGCACTACAATTGGCGTGTCCGGGAACGATTCGTAGCCGTATTCCACCACACTCGGCCAGCCCAGCAGCGGAGCTGAGTTCAGCGGATCGAAGCGCACCCACGCATAATGCCAATCGCTACCGGCGAGAAACCTGACTCCCATGAAGTCGCCGTAGCCCGGCATCCCAACGCCCTGTCCAGGTGGTGGGGGTGGCTCGTCAGGCGAAGACAACAAACCAGCAGTCCAGACAGAATTCCCGTAACCGGTCATCTGCCACTGGCCAATGACAGGTATCAGGGAGACTGTCTCTCCGGAATACAAGGGCAGAACGCGCCAATCCTGCAAGAGTACCTGTGCGCTCTGCGAGCTGTGAACATCCAGAATAATGGAGCCGCCCGATCCGAAGGTGATCCCGTAAGACTCAAATGACAACTCCGTTGTGCCATCGCCATCAAAATCAATACTGTGAAAGCCGGCAAGAACGTTTGTCGGATAACTGACAGTCTGCCGGATGACGTCTGCACTCGCCGCAATGGCGAACCCCAGAATGAAACAAGCGAGGGAGACCGCCCGGAGGCTTTGTTCTATCTTTGACTTCATTTGCTTTCGTTGGCGGAAGGTGCGCTCTCTCGTGGCCTAACGCCAAAACTGAGCGATGCGGGCGGCCCGAGGCTTCCGAATTGCGAACAGAGGTGGCCCGCCCGCATTCGCTCGAGTGATTTTGTTAGCTTCGGGTGTCCTCATGCGTTTCGTGATCCTCTCCAGAGTATGCCCAACAGCCCGCAGAAAAACACCGCGCAGACGCTCGGTTCAGGAACAGGAATAATCGCACCGGATAATAGCACGGCCGGGGAATCCGAAGTCAGCCGGAGCTCCCCAAGGCCCGCCAGCAGATCGGAAAGAATAAAGGGACTTGATCGGAAGGAGCCGACGTACTGTGTGCCATACATGAAATCCCCAAATGTTCCAACGTTGACGTGAACTGGCACGCCTGTCCCGAGCGAGAAGCTTAGGGTGCCCGAGGGCGTGGAAATATCCGGACTGAAGCTATCGCTGTCGTATGGGAAGACCACGTTCACTTCGAACTGCCCGACACTCTCATCAGCCGTGAAGGAGCCCAACCCGCCGTAGAACCAGACGCCTCCAGCCTGCTGCTCCCAGAGATCAAAGTTGAAAGTGCCCTGCGCTTGGGAGCTGACAACGGTGCTTACGAGCCACGCGAGCACGACGACTGCAAATTTCAGAGGCGGTGTTTTCATAAGCGTACGAAGCTAATTTTTATTATACGACGGCCAGTCGCTTATCCAGCATCGGGCCTTCCACGTTCCTATTGGGTGTAAGTTATTGATTACCAGCCTCGTCCGCATTCTCCCTCAGCCGTCTGGTTCGTATATCCCCAGCCGACATTTTCCCGTTTTTTTGTGCGTAAGTTGTGCATTATCAACGACGCTTCCCGAATAATGCGACGGCTGGTTCGTATATCAAGAAGAAAAATGCTGCTTTTTCCCGGAGCCTTGGACCGTTTTTGTCCAAACCCCATTGTTAAGGTGCCCCTTTAAAAGCAATGAACACGACACAAGCGATCTGCCGGATGCGCGAAGTCATCCGGCGACAACACAAAGCCCTTTCCACCGAAGATTCTTACGTCTTCTGGCTCCGCCGCTACATGACTGCGTTGCGTCAAATGCCAGCAGGTCTTTCGAGCGAGAAGAAGCTGGAGCAGTTCCTTACCGACCTGGCCTGCCACCGTGATGTCTCAGCCAGCACCCAAAACCAGGCTTTGAACGCCATACTCTACTTTTACCGTGAGGTTTTGGGGCATCCGCTTGGCGTCCTGTCGTGGGGCGCGGGGTCGCGGTCTTCTGGCTTCTGGCCGGGCAGGCTGAGGAGGGAGGGGAGCAGGGACGAGTTGGCCTGTCCGGCCAGAGGCCAGACAAATATCGGGGGCCAGCGCATGACCGGGCCGCAGCGTAGGCCAGCGAGCTTGCGAGCGTTTCCGGAGCTAGGCCCGGTGACGCGGTGGCCGGGGGAACCGCCTGTCTCGGCGGTTTTTACGAAGTATAGCGCAGTGGAGTCGGAGGGAGGTATTGCGCCCCGCGCTTGGGGGTAGTGCCGCCGCTGCCGTTCGGTTCGGCCGCGCGGTGTGGGAGCGCGAGGGCGCGGTGCCGACCGGAGCATAGCGGAGTAGAACGAAGTAAAGAGCCGCCGAGTCAGGCGCCCTGGGGGCCAGCAAAGTGCCGTGAGTTGGCGCGGTGGCTTGCCACGCCCAGCGGACGGAGTCTGTAGCGCCCGGCGAGCGCAACTCACGGCTCTTGGCAGGCCGGGGAAAACGCTCAGGGGCGCGTGGGGGCGCGATACTCCGCCGAGATCAGGCCAGCCAGCAAGCTGCGGTGCGAACAGGCCGCCAGCCGGGATGCGCCAATCGTTGCCTGTACACCCAGCACACTATCCTTTCCGACACTCGGAAAGGGCGCGCCAGCGTTAAAGCCAGCGCAGCGGAGAAGGAGTCCAGAGGGCTTGCCCTCTGGCGCGGGGCTGGGCCGGCGTGAGGCCCAGTCCGGGCGGAAATACGGCGGGCGTCGTGGGTTGGCGTGCTATAGCCAAACCGCACGGACTTGGCGACGTAAACGTCCGTGGTCGCGCCGCGTTGGTGGCAGTCTTACATCGCAAAATAACCAAGCTCGCGCAAACTACAATGGTTCGGGTTTCCCATAATGACGTGATCCAACACTTCGATTTTCAGGAGTTGCCCGGCTCGGATTAGATCGCGTGTAACTTTTATGTCCGCTTCGCTGGGCTGTGCCTCTCCGCTCGGGTGATTGTGCGCCAGCACGATGGCGGCGGCACTGGTCACGATTGCCAGCCTGAAAACCTCGCGTGGATGAACAAGGATCGTGTCCAACGTGCCAACCGAAACGATGTGATGGCCTTTGACCCGGCGGCGCGTGTTCAAAATCAGCACGCAAAAGCATTCGCATTCCGGGTTAAAATAGGGGTGGGTCGGTACGTGCAACCGCCAGTAGTCGGCGGCTTTCTGCGGCGTGTCGCAAAGCTGCAAGTTTTCCGGCGTGGGGCATTCCCGTAGCGCAGTTACTTTGTATTCGTACGGCGAGGCGGCGAATTTGAACGGCTTAACAATGGTTTCGAGTCCCGGCAGAATCGGAGTCAGATTTTCATTCATATTTTTCGTTTTTTTCGGAGTGCTGCACGCACCCCTCACCACACTCAAAGCCGCCTGCTCAGAAGCGTGACAGCCGGGGTCCCGCGACTCGGCGAGCGGGTGGGCGAACGAAGCTTGAGCGGAGTGGCAGCGGCGGCTGGCGCGATTCTGATGGCTTGGGGGGAGAGGCCAACTCAGCCGGCGGTTGGCCGAGGGGACAGTGGCCGTATCGAAACTCGCGGCCACAGCGGAGCCTGATCAAAGCGAATCAGGATTTAGAGGAATGATTCGCGTCAGGTGAGAGGGTGCAATCAATTCCCGCACACCAATTCCGCGAAGCAGGCGTAGCTGGCGGGGCTTATGGCCTTCGCATAAGGCCTGACAGCGACGCATCGCCCCAGCTTGGCCGGGAGTCGGCGTCCGCCACCGTCCGGCTCGATGGAATCGGGCCGGTCACGGCGGGTCGCGGGGGCCGCGCTGTTCTCGCTTCTGGCCGGGAGTGTGAAGCACGGGGCCGTGGCTTGGGGGTGACAGGGCAAGCCGTTAGGCCCAGCGCGGAACACGGACGGCCAGAGGTGAGACTGGCATTGGGGGCGGTAGTGAGTGCGGACAGTTCTGCGTAGGCAGCGTTGGGGGGTGTTGGCGGGCGATGCCGGAGCAGAAGCTGACCGCTCTCACGGCGCCGGGGTCCTTGTGTGCTGGTGGCTTGTCCACGGGTCGCGGGATACGCGCTACCGTGCACGCTGCACAATAGCCTGGCCTGGTCTTGGAGGGGGAGGGGATGGCCGGGACGGGGTTTTGTGCGATGGGCACGCCGATATTGGAGGCCAGCGCATGAGCGCGGCCGGAGCGGAGGCCAGGGAGCTTGCGAGCGTTTTCGGAGCTAGGACCGGTGATGCGCTGCGCGGGGACTTCACCTGTCTCGGGGGTTTGCCGCCGCACTCGCCATGCGCTGAGTGTCCAGTACCCGGAGCGAAATGCCCAGATGTGAGACACGCCACGGGTAGCTGAGTGGAAAAGGAAGAGAGGGAACACGAAAAACGCCAGAACGAGCTGCGGCGTCAATCGGCAGCAGCAATCAACGGGGAAACGGCTCTCCGGGCGATGACTTTGGAAGAGGAATGCTTAAGCAGGTCGCAAAGCTCGGTCGGCAAATGAATATGGAATCACACTTGCTTATGTTGGACGGTATGACGCACTTGGGCTAAGTGCGATTGAGTGCAACGCGGGCGAAACTCGGATTTCGGAAGTTGTCCGGAGCGGGCTAAGATCATTGGCGAAGTTGCCGATATAGCCTGGGTTAAAGAATCTACGACCGCGCTTACTCAACGTGTGAACCAGTCAGAATCACAGTGGTTTCGCACGCTGGAGTTAAACGTGGTTCGGATTCAATAACATCATTGCGTAACTTATGGAAAAAAAAGGAACACTAACCGAGTTGCTCTCGAAATCGTTGGAAGAAGCAAAAAAGTCTGAAATTGGGCCCAAAACCCGCGAATTGGAAACAGTGTTTTCGACCGTTGCCAGAGACGTGTTTGGCGTTCAGAAATTTGAATGGCATGGCGAAAACTGGGGACGTTGGACAAATCTGGCGCGGGGACAGGAGGTGCTTCGCGATCACATGGTTTACCTAAATGCAGACGGGCGAGAAGGCGCTTTTCGTTACTCGATCCACGTTGGTGGGCCAGAAAGCAAGTCGGCACGCTGGAGCATAAGCTGCAATGGGGGAGTTGATACCCGAAAGCTCTACGAATGCCTTGCCGCCAACTATGAGTTGAGCGAGGAGAATACGCACGTGCCGACGGAGGACGAGGTGAAGCAAGCGGTGGAGGAGTGGAAGAACGAGGGCAAAGGACCATATCCCCAAGTCTGAAATCTGGAATAACGGCGAATGAAAAGGGAGGAAGTAAAGTGGCGATTGGTGCTGCCGCTTCAGACGAAGGGGGATTTGGGCAAGTCATCCGAGACGGAAGCCTTCTGCTGTTACCTGGAGCACCGGGGAATTGAGTGGCGGGGCTTTGACCTGGACCCGGACAATCGGAGTTTTTCCAGCCGATTCGCCAAACAGGTGGTTTTGAGCGAGCCGGGCCGGGAGCCGGCGGACGCGATCATAAGTGTCCTGCGCCGGTCGGGGGAATCCAAAGTAACCCGGTGGGACGTTCGTGCCCACCTGAGCGATTCGATACTCAACGCGCTGCGGCTCACCCATTTCCCGGAGCAAGCTGCCGAACGCGGCGGGCGGCTCACCGTTGTGTTCTTTCCCCAGGACAACGTTGAAGTGATGAGCGACATGGACGGCATCGCTGAAAGCCTGGGTGAGAGCGTCGATTACCTGATCGTGAAAAACCGATTCAAGTCGGCGGAGAATCGAATGTACGACGCCAGCCAATTGCAAAAGGACTTACTGGCCCTGGGGGCGGGCGAAATGGAAATGCCGGTGTTGCTCAACACGGCAAAGAACCCTCTGGCGAAACTCAGTCTCACTCAGGGGCGCAACGTGACCGTGGGAGAGGCGGCCAGGAATGGTGAATTGGCATTGGACTTCACCGCCCGGCTCGTGATCGAGGACTGGCTTAACAAGATGTATGCCGCCTACGACCGCAACGCTCGGATTCTTTTGCCCGCCGCAGAGGCGGCGCGGGTGGCGCCACCAGCCGAAAGCGAGCCGGGGCCGAAGGCCCGGCGCTCAACCAAGCGAATCAATATCTCGAATTTATGAACGACTCCGTATCGTACTGGGATGCCTGCATAGCGTGTTTGCCACCAGAGAAGCGAGCGGCGGCAGAGCGGGCGTTCCAGGAAATTGCCGATGGCGGGCAGGATGGTTTTTTCCCGAAAGTATTCCTCCTCCTGGAAGCTCATGCGGCCTACACGAACCAAATCCCTGAGCGGATCACCGCCGCAACTGAGCAGGCGTTGGCTCGGGTGCGCGAGGTAATAGAGGCGCGCCCGGACAATGGCGGCGTTTCCAAAGAGGACATGGGGCAATTGTTGACGGCCATCCGGCAGGTGGATGGCGGGGAACCCGTCCGGGCGATGAAGCTCAAAGTGGACGAAACGGCGGTGGAAGTGAAGCGACTGAACCGGCAGGTGTCGCGGTTGCGCTATGTGCGGTTGAGCGTCGGATTAGTTCTGTTGCTCCTGGTCGGGCTGGTCATTTACGGAGCGTACTGGCGGGGGGTAAACGGCGAGTTGATCAGCACCGTCAGCGAGATAAGGGGCACGGGGCTGCAACTGGCGATAAAGCACGGAGAGGGCACCGTGGAAGTGGTGGTTTACGGCGCCAACCCCAAGGGCAATCTCTTGTCAGGGAACAATGGTGAAGCCATCGGGGTAAAAGCGGAATTCCCTGCAAAGTAAACAACCCCGGAGCAAGCTCCGGGGCATTGACGCATGAGACAAAACGAACGAAGCAAGCTTCGCGGTATCAACCGGGAAGGCAAGGGCCTGATGATCCGTGCTTTTGAAAGAGTGGAGGAAATCCTTTGGGGCAAGCCTGAGTATGAGTTGGCTCTGCCAGTGCTGGAAATGCCGCGCCTTGGATCGTTCACGTTGGAGGACGCCTTTCAGAATGTGGCTTTTATCGGCTCCATACGTTCGGGGAAGACCAGCTCAGCCAAGACGTATTACCAAAGCCTGCTACTGGAACAGTTTGGGGGGCTCGTCCTATGCGTCAAAGCGAACCAGATTGAGGAGTTTATCTCTATTTGTCGGGAGTGTGGCCGAGAGGGCGATTTGATTATCCTTGGCCCCCAGGAGAAGCATCGGTTCAATCCTCTGGAAGGGGCCAACCTCGTGGAGACGACTTCGCTGGTGGTGGAGCTGGCGGACGTGTTGAGCAATCGGCAACCGGGCGGTGGTGACAACGAGGCATTTTGGCGCCAGCAATGCGAAATCATGGTCGAAAGGCTGCTGACACTTTGTCGCGCTTTTCACGGGCACATTGACATCGTGGACCTGGCCAATATGTTTGACAGTCGGGCCAATCAAGTGAGCCAACTGGCCGACCCGGCTTGGCGACAGACCAGCGTCATGGCCAGTGCCTTGGATATGGCGCGGGAAATGGCGCAAAAGAACAAGGATGAAGAACTGCGGCGCGCGGTTCACTATTTCGAGCGAGACTTTCCGGGGAGTGATAACCGGCTTCAAAGTTCGCTGGTAGCGACGGTGAGCGGGGTTTTGGAGAATTTGCGGAAACCGGCGCTACTGAAAGTGTTCAGCGGGAAATCCACCTTCACCATGGAGGACTTATTCAGGGGTGGAAAAATCTGCGTGGTGGCGCTTCCAGCCCAAGGTTTGCAGGCGCAGAATATCTCCCCGAGCGAAGGACAGATTGCCAATGGACTCATGCAGTTTTGTTTCTGCCGGGCGGCCACCCAGGCGGAGCGGGACGGCAACGTGTTTCTGATTTCAGACGAGTGCCAGGAAACCATCTCGCACGAACTCCAGCGCCAGCTTTCGGTGCTGAGGCAATCGCGGGTGGCCACGGTACTGTTGACGCAAGATTTGGCCGCCCTGGACGCGCGGGTGGGGCAGGTCGTTCGCGAGGCCGTCTTGAGCAAATGCATGACCAAGGTTTTCCTGCGCCAGGATCATGCCGCCACCCGAGAGTGGGCGGTCCAGCAGATCGGCAAATGCATTTTGGAACGGGAGGCCCACGGTCGAAGCTGGCAACCCAGCGGGACGAGTCGGAACGAATCCAACAATCCGACAGAAGACTGGCGGGTGCGACCGGAGCGGTTCGGCACGCTCAAAAGCGGACGGAAGAACGGATCAATCGTCCAATCGTTTGTGCTCAAGGAAGGCCGATGGAGCTACGTGGAATGGCATCAGGACCACCCCGGCAAGAGGGGTACCGTCAGGATTGTTTGAATCAGCCATCAAGGTTGAAGCGGGGCTTGCGTGAGGGCTTGGGTAGCGGCGGTGAAGCAGGCGCGGGTTCGGGTGCTACCAGTGGCGGGGGTTCGGCTGGCGAAGTCGGTGCGGGCAGAGCGGTTGGCTTGGGTGGCATATTGGCTGGAGCGCGGGACAGCGGGGCCGCGTCTGGTCGGTGCTGGTGGATGAATTCCCACACCGTTGAAGGCACGACGGAAAGCCGATGTTTGCGCCGAAGCTGGGCCGCGATAGCGCGGTAGGTCCAGCCCAAGTCGTAACAGCCCAGAACGAGCTTGGCGTACCGCTCAAGCTTCCTGGCGCGGCGACCGGGCGGGGCGCCCTGAATGAAAGCGGCCAATTCGTCGTCCATGACAACCATTATAGTCGAACATAAATCGAACAGCAAGCGAACATTTGTCGAACAGAATCCGAACATGCTAACGAACGTTGGAGATATTGCGTCTCATTTCAAAACAATTTCGATTCCCTGACGGCAAGTGTTCACCATGGCCAAAGTTCGAGACGGTTCGACCTATCTGGGCAAGCATCTGACCCATAGCGACTACTATTCCGAAAAGGAGCGAGTCACGGGCCGATGGGTGGGGGAAGGGGCGCGACTGCTCGGCCTGGAGGATAAGAGCATCCAGGCCGGCGACAAGGCTTTCGAGAACCTGCGGCAGAACCGGCTTCCCGATGGTTCTGGCAAGCTCACTCCCCGGGACGGTCAAAACCGGGTCCGGTTCTTCGATTTCCAGGTATCGGCGCAGAAGAGCGTCTCGGTCATGGGCATCACGCTGGGCGATGAGCGGCTAATTGAGGCGCACCGCCGGGCGGGGGACAAGGCGTTTGCCGAACTGGAGCGGTTTGCGGCCACTCGGGACAATCATGGGCCCGAGGGAGCGCACAACCGCATTACGGGCAACGTCTGCGCCGCCCGATTCAGCCACACCGCCAGCCGGGCGCTGGACCCGCAATTGCACGAGCACAACGTCACCGTCAACGGGACTTTCGATGCGGTGAGCGGGCAATGGCGGGCGCTCACCGAAAAGGAGATGGTTGGGGCGGTTCGGTATGCCGGGAAGGTGTATCAGAACGAACTCGCGTGCGAGGTCCGGGGCCTGGGCTATGAGCTTGAGCAAATCTGGGACAAGCAGGGCATGATCACCGGGTTTGAAATCAAGGGAGTGAGCGCGAGCATCCGCGAGCGTTTCTCAAAACGCCGGGCCGATGTGGAACGAGGCATCGCCGCGTTCCGCAAGGAACACGGTCGGGAGCCGACACCCTCTGAAACGCACGTCATCACCACCGAGACGCGCAACGCCAAGCTGACGGAAGCCTCCACCGCCCAGGTGGTGAAATGGCAGAGGGCGGAGCTTTCGGCGGAGGAACTGCGGAGCCTGGAACAGTTGAAAGCCGAGGCGATAAGGCGGGCGGAACTTTCCCGCCCGGAACCTGGCCGGGAGCGCGAAGCGCTCCGGCAGGGCGTCGCCCATATTTATGAGCGGCGCTCGGTAGCCGCCGAGCATGAAATCATCGCCGAGGCATTGAATCAGAAGTTGGGCGGCTTGAGCCTGGACCGGCTGAAAGCCGTCGCAACCAACGAACCGCAGTTGGTGACGTTGGCCGATGCCGGCTCCCTGGGCCGGCAATGCGCCACCCGCACAGGGTTGGCCCTGGAGAAATGGGCTGTGGGCTACGTGGAGCGGAGCAAGGGCCAATTCGAGCGCCTAGGCGATTCGAGCGGCCTGGGCCGGAAACTCTCTGCGGAGCAGAGAGAGGCATTGCAGACCTTGCTGGCATCAAAGGACCAGGTGTTGAGTCTGCGAGGGGCGGCGGGCGTTGGCAAAACGACCGCCTTGACCGAGCTGCGGCAAGCCCTCGAACGTGGCGGAAAGAACGTGCTCGCGATTGCGCCAACCACCTCGGCGGCGGACACCCTCCGCAAGGAGGGGTTTCAAAGCGCAACGACCGTTGCGCAGTTCCTCTTGAAAGACGCTCGCCAGAGCGGCGAGCAAACCGTGTTGCTGGTGGATGAGGCCGGGATGCTCAGCAACAAGCAGGGCGCGGCCCTGCTGCGGTGGGCGGAAGCCAGCCGGGGCCGCATGCTCTTCGTCGGCGACACCCGCCAGCATTCCGGGGTGGAGGCCGGCGACTTCCTGCGAGTACCTGGAAAAGCACTCGCCGATGGAGCGGGCGGAAATCCGCACTGTGCGCCGCCAGCAATCGGCGGCCTACCGCGAAGCGGTGCAGGCGATGGCAGGGGGCTCGGTCAGAGCCGGCCTGGAAAAGCTGGACGGCCTGGGCTGGGTGCGGGAAGGCAAGGCCGAATACCTGGCCAATGCCGCCCGCGAATACCTTCGCCTCAAAGACGAAGGCGCGGGCAAAGTGGTTTGCGTGTGCCCGACCTGGGCAGAGAACCACGCGCTGACGGATGAAATCCGGCGCCAGCTTCGGGCCGCTGGCCGCCTGCAAGGCGGGCAGAGCTTTACCGTCCATGAATCGGTGTCATGGACTGCCGCCCAAAAGGCGAACTTCCGAAACTATCGGCCCGGCCTGTTCGTGACCTTCAACGAGGCCAGACGCGGCTTTGCCAAAGGCTCGGCCTGGGAAGTCGTTTCGGAAGAACAGGGCCAGGTCATCCTGCGCAACGACCGGGGCCAGCAGAAAGCCCTGGACGTGAAAGGCGCGGCCACGTCGTTCGACGTGGCCGCGCCGCGCTCGTTGGAAATCGCCCCCGGCGATTGGGTCTTGCTCCGGGAGAATGACCGCCGTGCCGGCCTGCTCAACGGCCGGGTGCATCAGGTCAAGGCCATCGATGGCGATGTACTACGTTTCGAGGACGGGGTGAACCTGGACACGAAACGGTTTCACCGTTTCTTGCACGGCTACGCCATCACCAGCCACAAGGCGCAGGGGATGACGGTGGATCACGTGGTGGTGGCGGCCAGCCGCCTGGACGGCCGGGCCGCCTACGTGGCCTGTAGCCGCGGCAAGCTGTCCTGTTCGGTGCATACACCGGACAAAGAGGCGCTGTTTGGCAGCCTGGCTCCGGGCGACCGGAAAATCGCTTTGGATTTCCAGCCGGAAGCCACAAGCGAAAGCCTGGGGGTGAACCGGCTTGAAGCATTCCAGGAGGTTGACAAGAGCAAGGTGGCCGAGCTTGGGCAGCACATTTCGATGGGCTTGTCAGCCCTGCGCTGCATCGGCTGGCAGCAGGCCGTAACGATTTTCAAGCAGCTAATGCTGCCGGAAATGGATGAACAAAGAACCAAAGAAAAGGATCGAACATGAGCAAAGCGGATGTAGCGCCGCCGTATGCCCTCTTTGAGGGCAACGCGGGCGGATTTCTTATCGTCGAATTCCCGAAGAGCAAGATTGCCCTGCCATATATGGCGCTTCGGCAAATCACGCATAGTCAGGAACCGGAGCGGATAGTATTGGAGTTCACCGAGCAAAACGTCGAAGTGCATGGCAAGGGCCTGGGCCAGCTTTTTGAATTGCTGGCCGCCCTGCGGGTAAAAGCTCTGCGTGTGGGGGCAGAGGAAAAGGGCGGATGCAAAATCGAAAAGCTGGTGCCGCTGGAAGGCTGAAACCACTTTCCTTCCCGCTGGTCGGAAAGGACGCGAAGCGAACGGGCTAGCGCGAGTGGGCCGGGAGTCCAGCCGGCTTGCCCTCTGGCGCGGGTCTGGGCCGGCGCGAGGCCCAGCGGATTGGCCTTGGACCGTGCGGACGTGGACCGATGCCCGGCAGCAACACTGGCGCTCGAACGGGAATGCCAGCCCTGGGCGCGAAATCAGGTAACGTAAATCCCTTTGCGGAGCAACCATCTCCTGATTTTGAGGCGCGCGCGGCAGCGCCTAGCGTAGCGGCCAGCGCAGCTAGTTCAACTATCTGAGCGGAACGAACAAGTCGTTTTCTTCGAAGCTGAGGGTCGAGAGGCATTAGTGCAAGCCACCGGCCTAGTTACTCGTATCTTCTGCTCTCGCCATGCGAGCCGTATTCCTTGGATCACCGGAAAAGCGCAAAGCGGTGGTGGTGCGCGAGCAGACCGGGAGGCCAGAGGGCCAGCCCTCTGGCGCGGTTCTTGGCCCCGAGGCCCAGCGGATCGGAACTAAACCGTGCGAACTTGGACGGATGCCCGGCAGCACACTGGCGCTCGAACGGAATTCCAAAGACCTGGGCGCGAAATCAGGCAACGTAAATCCTTTTGCGGAGCACAGCGGAGCAAGAATCTCCTGATTTGGCGGCACGCGCGGCAGCGCCTAGCGTAGCGGCCAGCGCAGCTAGTCCAATCCTTTGAGCGGAGCGAACACGCCTTTCTGTTTGAAGCTTGGGACTGCGTCCGAGGGTCGAGTCGAATTTATTCAGGCTCGGGGCCTGGTTGGTCGTGGTTTCTACTCTCGCAATGCGAGCCGTTTTCCTTTCCGTGGCCGGAAAGGAACGTCATTGGGTCGGCAGGGCGCGGTAAAAAACCTTCGACTGGGTATTCTGGATGGGAAAATCATACACGTTCACGCCGCGGCCAGAGATGGTGTTGGTTTGCAGATTGACCCAGTTCACGAGGTTGGTTGACATTTGAACCACATAGTTGCTGCCCGCCGGGCCGTTCAAGGAGAACTCGAACTGACCGCCAGCGGTCACGCTGATTCCGGTCAGTTGCGGCGTGGGCGGTGGCGGCACCACAGTGACGGCGGTGCCCAGCGGCACGGCGCGGTAAAACCGCTTAGGGTAGCCGCTGGCGCTGGGGTCAACAAACGTGATCAAGCCGGCGGGCGGAACGGTGTTCGTGTAGAGCGGAGTCCAATACTTCAAATCCGACGAGGCGTAAATGACGTAGTTGCTGCCCACCGGGCCGTTCATCGTCAGACGGAACACGCCATTGGCCAGCCGGCTGTAACCGGCGATCTGGTTTTGGGGTACCGAGGCCGTCGCCGGAACCACTTGGGAAACGACAAGATTGCTGAAAATCTGTTCGTGTCCTGTATACCATCCCCAGGCGTTGAAATTAAATTGAAGCGTTGGATTGTTGGTGAGAGGCAGGATGCCGATATTGAAATTGGTCATGGCTACATTGTTGGTGAAATATTGGAGGTTGCCCGTGTCGGGCGAATAAACCAACTTTTCCGTGAACCATGTATCCCAGATCGGAGTAAATGGGCCGGCCAGATTGGAGTCGGCAGATTGATCAAGAAAACCAGCTCCTGCCCGTGAAATATAAAATCCATAACGATCTTCCCAGCCGTAATATGGGTTTCCAGACCAAATGTAATTTGCGTAACCGATAGCCGCCATAGGCAAACCAGAGAAGAAAAGCTGCATCTGAGCAATATATTGTTGGTTAGCGTAGTGCATAAAAGCACTGCGCGTGATGGTAATGTCGCCATGTGGATTTATGGGAATTGGCACGCTGGTCAGATTGCCGCCAGCATCCGTTGCTGATTGCAGCACTTGCATCATCCCGCCGGATTCCACAACCGTATTGCCCGAACCATTCCATTTGGTCGGGTCAATGGTGCTGCCACTGCCGGTTTCCGTGAAAACGATGTTGGTGGTGGTGCCGGTGCCGCCGGTGGACAGGGTGACGGAGAGGGTGGCGGGGATGTTGTTGCCGGCGGCGTCGTAGGCGGTGACGGAAATGTTATTAACGCCGTATTGTAGCGGGATGCCAGTGATACTCCATGAATTTGTTCCGGTGGCGGTGCCGAGGCCGCCGCGATCATTGGCCCAGATGACCAAGGTGACGCCGACATTGTCCGAGGCGGTGCCGCTCAAATTGACGGTCGCGGTGCTGTTGGTGTAGGCGGGGCCGGTGGTTGGACTGGTGATAACAATGGTGGGCGGGGTGGTGTCGCTGGAAACCACGGCGGAATAGGTGAGCCGGTTGCCAGCAGGATCGTAGGTGTAGCTGATGACCGAACCGTTACCGTAATCCACGTTCGTCAGGCGATTGAGCGAGTCGTAGGAGTACGAAACACCAAATACATTTGAGCTTGTCGCCAAGGCGCAAATCAACAAACAAAATGTTCTAATATAACTCATGGTAACTAAAATCCGGTTGTCTGATAAAGCCAATTGCCGGCAGGATTAATGATCCCATTTTGAATATCGTCCTGAAATACATTATACGCAGCACCCAGGCCAAAACCCACTACGCCACCAACTACCGCACCAGCGGCTGTTCCAGCACCCGGAAATACACTTCCGACTAAGCCGCCGACAGCCGCTCCGCCCGCGGTAGCGGCAGCTTGGAAGCCAACATTTGCAGTAAACCGGCTTGCTAATTCCAGATAGCTTGCGTCTGGGTGTTCTTGGCTATAATTATAAGTATTAAGTGCGCCACCGGCGATGAGTCCCACTATGGGGGCACTTTTGCTTACTATGTTGCCTATTTGAGCCGATGTGGGGTTGTATAATGGGAGTGCCAACTGGCCTGTGACTTCTTTTGTGAACAGGGAAAAATTAATGGGAATCCCATTCAAGCCAGCACCGGCAGCATAAAATTTCCCGATTGCACCAGCCATTTCCAAGCTGATTTTAACAGATGTATCTATAACTGTGGCGTTCAGCACATATTTATTCCAGAAAGACGGGTCTGTTGGTGCACTGGGACTGACTTGATTTCCAGATGAATCCTGAGAAACGAAGCCCGAAATATCAATCAGCCGCACAGGATTATTCAACGCATAGATGAAGCGGTTCAGGCTCTGGCTGTCGCCGAGCTGGCCGGTCGTCGGGTCTTTGGTGATGAACCGGCCGCGTTTGGTGGAGTAGTAGCGGGCGCGGATGTAAAGCAGGCCGTTTTCCTCATCCACTACGCCGTGCCGGCCCAGATAGCGGAAGCGGTTGTCGGAAAGCTGCCCGTTGATTGGCCGGCCAAACGGGTCGTAGGCGTAGGCTTCCGTGATCTTGCCGCTGGCGTCGGTCATGGCAATCGTGCTGCCGCGCGAATCGTAATGATAATACTGCGCGTTGCCGCCGGCATCAATTCGTGAAACCAGTCCGAGGCCGTAGATGTAATAGTAAATGACGTTGCCGCTGGAATCCGTTTCGGCGAGCACCTGGGCCAGCGGGGTGTTCCGGTCCAAGATGTATCGCGTGACCACGCCATCGCGGTTGGCGGACAGGCGGTTGCCCGCGCCGTCGTATTGATAGGTGCTCGTCGCGTCCGTGAAACTCGTTTGCACCAGACGGTTTTCGTAGTCGTAGGCAAGCAGGTTCGTGGGATTGACGGAAGTCATGTTGCCGTTGGCGTCAAACCCCTGCGCCTGGCCGTCCAGGGTAATTTGCTTGCTGTCGTTGTCGTAGGCGGAGGTGGACTGGCCAACAACCGGAATCGTGGGCAGCGGCTCGGTCTGGTTCACCTGGCTGTGATTACCAATGGCGTCGAGGTTGTATTGGTAGCTGGAAATGATGGCGGAATTGATCGTGTTGGTCAGTGCCAGCAACCGATTCGCCAGGTCGTATTTATAAACCGCGGCTGATCCATTGGGGTTGATGGAACTGGTCAGGTTGCCGTTCGCGTCGTAACTGTAGGTGGTCGTGTTGTATTGCCAGTCGGTAACGGTTTTGAGCCGGTTTATCGCGTCGTAAGCATACGTCACGGTTTTGCCGCCCGGATAGGTTATACTCGTGCGGTTGCCGTTCTTGTCGTAGGCGTAGCTGACAGTCTTGCCGTAGCAGTCGGTGACGCTGGTGAGGCGGTTGAGGGCGTCATACAAATAGGTCGTCGTGCCCAAAGCGTCAGTCATGCTGGTGCGGTTGCCGTTGTTGTCGTAACCGAACGTCACCGGCGTGCCGGTGGGATAGGTGATTTGCGTGCGGCGATTGTTGGCGTCGTAAAGGTAGGTGGTGGTCTTGCCGTTCGGGTCTTTCCGGCTGACGAGGCTGCCGACGGCGTCGTAACCCAGTTGCGTGACACCGCCCACCGGGTCGGTGGTTTGCGACAAACGGTTCAGGGCATCGAAAACATTCGTGGTGGTGTGGCCGTTGGGGTCGGTGGTGAAAAGGCGGTTGCCGACATTGTCGTAAGCGTTGACGACCGTGCCGCCGGCGGTGTCGGTGAAGTTGGTGAGGCGGCCCATCCGGTCGTAGGCAAAGAAATTGGTGCGGTTCAGCGGGTCAATCCCCTGAAGGCGACGGCCCAGCGCGTCATAAACGGACGCGGTTGTGCGGCCGAGCGCGTCCTGGGTGGAAACCAGCCGATTCAGGGAATCGAATACGTTCGTGATGGAGTTTCCCAGCGCATCCACAGTGTTGGTGCGGTTCCCGTTCGGGTCATAAGAGTAGCGCGTGACGGCGTTCACCGCGTTGGTGACGGCCAGCAGGTTGCCATTGGCATCGTAGCCAAACCGCGTGACGCCGCCCATTGCATCCCAAACACGGATTTTGCGGTCGAGGGCGTCGTAATCGTTGGTGACGGAATTGCCCAGCGCATCGCGGGTGATGATGAGGCGGTCTTTGACATCGTAGATGCTCGTGGTGGTGTAGCCGCGAAAATCAGTCGCCGAGACGCGATTGTTGTTGCCGTCGTAGATGAAACTGTTGGTCTTGCCCAGGGCGTTGACAGAGGCGGTCAAATTATCGGCGCTATCGTAAATGAAGAGATTGGTGTGGCCCAAGGCATCCACCGATTTGAGTTTCCGGCTGGCGGCGTCATAGGCGAAGGCGTTTGTGCCGCCGACGGCATCCCGGGTCAGAATCAGGTTGCCGAATGAGTCATAGGCGTTCGTCGTGATGTTTCCGTTGGCATCCTGCACGATGACAGGCTCGCCGAAAGCGTCGTATTGGTAGGTGTTAGTCTTGCCGATAGAATTAAATGTGTTGGTGAGATTGCCTTTGGGATCGTATTTGAAAATGGTCAACCCGTTTTGGGCGTCCAAGCGGTTGGTCGGATTATTCAGGGCGTCGTAGGCAATCGTGGTGGGCTGGGCAAATGGGTCGGTTTTGGAAATCACGTTCCCGTTAGCATCGTAAGCGTATGCCGTAGATTTGCCGTTCTTATCAATGACCTGTATGCGGTTGTTGTTGGTGTCGTATTGGAAGAACTGCTTGTTGCCCAGGTTGTCGTCAATTTCCTTCACGCGCAATTGGGGGTCATAATGGTAATAAGAAACATTGGTCATCGCGTCAACCACCGTGGTGATGCCAGAGACAAAATCGTAGGTGAACGTCGTCGCACCCTGGAGCGCGTCTTTTTGCGAGGAAACGACGCGTTGCAGGTTGTCATATTGCATGCTGACAAAGGTGTTGCCGCGCGGGTCAATGGCGTTGGTCACCTGGTGATATTGGTCGTAACCGAACTGCGTCAAGCCGCCGCGCGTGTCCGTCACGCTGACAAGATTGGTATTGGCGTCGTAAGCAAACCGGACGGTGCGGCCCAGCGGGTCGGTGATGTTCGTCAGGCAGTTGTTGGCGTTGTAGGCAAAGCTGATCACGCGCCCAACGGTATTGGTAATTGTGGTGAGTGCGATTCCAGTGTAGCCCAGCGAAACGGCGTTGTTGTTTTTGTCCGCGATGGAAGTGAGCTGACCCGATGAATTGAAATTGTATTTCTGCTGTTCTTTCGTGGTCAGGGTATAGTTGCCGCCACTGGTGGCCAGGACATTGTAAATGCCGGGCTGGCTGAAGTAGCCGCCCGCGCCGTTGGTGGCATACATTTCCGCATGTCCGTCGCCAAAAGTGATGACCACGGCGTTGTTGGTCTGGCTGACGGCAAGGCCGATGTTGTAAGAATCCGTCCAGCCGTAACCGAGCGGCAGTCCCGTGCTGGCGGTGGCCTTGGAATTGTAAAAGCGTTGGAATTCAAATGGCAGGCCACGCCCCGGAAGCCGGAGGTCAACGTGGTTGTAGGTGTAATTGCCGGTGGCGAGATTCACCGGGTCTTTGGAAGTGGGCTGCGCGGGATTGCTGTTGCCCAGGGCCTGACCGGTAATGGTGATGATCAGAGGCTGGGTATTCGCGGCTATTTTCCCGCATGAATCTGTAACCTGGAGATAGACGTTGTAGGTCGTGACGGAGCCGGGCGACGGATAATAAGTGTGTGATGGATAGGAACCCGTGCCGGTGCCGCCATCGCCAAAAGTCCATAGGTAGGACGCGATGCCACAAGAAGTCGAGGAACCGGTGGAAGCTGCTCCGTTGAAGGTGATGGTGACGGCGCTGGCGGGTGACGGAGAGCGGTTGTTGCAGTTGGGGACTGACGTTGGTGTGCCGGTTGTTTGGGAACTGATGGTGAACGCTGCACTTTGGTTCCAAAACATGGCCAACCCGCTGGAATTGACGGCGATGATCTGAACGATTGCTTGGCTGGAGTTGGCCGTAGTGGGAATAGACCAACTTCCCGAAACTGCTGAACCGGAGGCAAAGTAGCCGTATGGCTGCCAAGCCGTGCCGCCATTCAGAGAGTAATTCAGCGCGAAGTAGCTGACAGAAGGATTGGGGGTGCCATTCACGGTCCAAGATATGGTTTGGGATGTGCCGGCGGTCCAGGTTGTTGTGCTGGTGGGGGAGGTCACGGCGAGTGATGGGGTGCCTGCGGTTTGCACACTGAAACTCATTGTGCCCGATGACTTTCCGTCGGGGTTGTTCACCTTCACTGTCCAGGTGCCGGAATCGCTGCCGTTGTTCAATTGGTAGTTGATCTGGGTGCTGGAAACGAAGGTGAGCTTGGCGGCGGTGCTGTTGATGTTCGCCCCGGTCGGCGGATCGAAGGTGAGCGTGGCGCCGTTCTGAAAATTGTTGCCGTAAATGGTGAGCGTCTGGTCGCTGTTCAACGGCGGCATCGAGGTGGGTGACACGCTGGTGATCGAAGGCGCTAGCACCACGGTGGTGACCGTGAAGCTCATTGTGCCGGACGATTGTCCGTCGGGGTTGTTCACCTTCACCGTCCAGGTGCCGAAATCGCTGCCGTTGTTGATTTGGTAGTTGATCTGAGTGCTGGAAACGAAGGTGAGCTTGGCGGCGGTGCTGTTGATGTTCGCCCCGGTCGGCGGATCGAAGGTGAGCGTGGCGCCGTTCTGAAAATTGTTGCCGTAAATGGTGAGCGTCTGGTCGCTGTTCAACGGCGGCATCGAGGTGGGTGACACGCTGGTGATCGAAGGCGCTAGCACCACGGTGGTGACCGTGAAGCTCATTGTGCCGGACGATTGTCCGTCGGGGTTGTTCACCTTCACTGTCCAGGTGCCGGAATCGCTGCCGTTGTTGATTTGGTAGCTGATCTGGGTGCTGGAAACGAAGGTGAGCTTGGCGGCGGTGCTGTTGATGTTCGCCCCGGTCGGCGGATCGAAGGTGAGCGTGGCGCCGTTCTGAAAATTGTTGCCGTAAATGGTGAGCGTCTGGTCGCTGTTCAACGGCGGCATCGAGGTGGGTGACACGCTGGTGATCGAAGGCGCCGTTCCCGCGACGGTGAAGGATGCGGAGACTGCGTAGTCGTTGGCGGTAGTGGTTTGTGTGAGAACACTGGTGTTGTCGGCGATCACCCAGACGTAGTAGGTGCCCGGGGCAAGCGAGGCGGGAACGGTGACCGTGGTGCTTTGGTTGATTGTCGCGCCAGCGGCAATCGTTCCGGTCGCCACGCCGCTGCCGACGTTGTTGGCCGAATTGCCGTAACTGGAACCGGAGCTGGTGATGCGCACCTGGCTTTGGGACGAGGCGGCGGCTGACGAACCATTGTTGCGGATCTGCCAACTGACCGACAAGGAAGCTCCTGGCGCCACGCTGCTGGAACCACGCGTCACGTTCAATGTCTCCACATCCACCGTCCCCGCGACGGTGAAGGATGCGGAGACTGCGTAGTCGTTGGCGGTGGTGGTTTGTGTGAGAACACTGGTGTTGTCGGCAACCACCCAGACATAGTAGGTGCCCGGGGCAAGCGAGGCGGGAACGGTGACCGTGGTGCTTTGGTTGATTGTCGCGCCAGCGGCAATCGTTCCGGTCGCCACGGCGCTGCCGACGTTGTTGGCCGAGTTGCCGTAACTGGAACCGGAACTGGTGATGCGCACCTGGCTTTGGGACGAGGCGGCGGCTGACGAACCATTGTTGCGGATCTGCCAACTGACCGACAAGGAAGCTCCTGGCGCCACGCTGCTGGAACCACGCGTCACGTTCAATGTCTCCACATCCACCGTCCCCGCGACGGTGAAGGATGCGGAGACTGCGTAGTCGTTGGCGGTGGTGGTTTGTGTGAGAACACTGGTGTTGTCGGCAATCACCCAGACGTAGTAGGTGCCCGGAGCAAGCGAGGCAGGAACGGTGACCGTGGTGCTTTGATTGATCGTCGCTCCAGCGGCAATCGTTCCGGTCGCCACGGCGCTGCCGACGTTGTTGGCCGAATTGCCGTAACTGGAACCGGAGCTGGTGATGCGCACCTGGCTTTGGGACGAGGCGGCGGCTGACGAACCATTGTTGCGGATCTGCCAACTGACCGACAAGGAAGCTCCTGGCGCCACGCTGCTGGAACCACGCGTCACGTTCAATGTCTCCACATCCACCGTCCCCGCGACGGTGAAGGATGCGGAGACTGCGTAGTCGTTGGCGGTAGTGGTTTGTGTGAGAACGCTGGTGTTGTCGGCGATCACCCAGACGTAGTAGGTGCCCGGGGCAAGCGAGGCGGGAACGGTGACCGTGGTGCTTTGGTTGATTGTCGCGCCAGCGGCAATCGTTCCGGTCGCCACGCCGCTGCCGACGTTGTTGGCCGAATTGCCGTAACTGGAACCGGAGCTGGTGATGCGCACCTGGCTTTGGGACGAGGCGGCGGCTGACGAACCATTGTTGCGGATCTGCCAACTGACCGACAAGGAAGCGCCCGGAGCCACGGTGCTGGAACCACGCGTCACGTTCAAAGGCTCCACGTCCACCGTCCCCGCGCTCGCGACGGTGAAGGATGCGGAGACTGCGTAGTCGTTGGCGGTGGTGGTTTGTGTGAGAACACTGGTGTTGTCGGCAACCACCCAGACATAGTAGGTGCCCGGGGCAAGCGAGGCGGGAACGGTGACCGTGGTGCTTTGGTTGATTGTCGCGCCAGCGGCAATCGTTCCGGTCGCCACGGCGCTGCCGACGTTGTTGGCCGAGTTGCCGTAACTGGAACCGGAACTGGTGATGCGCACCTGGCTTTGGGACGAGGCGGCGGCTGACGAACCATTGTTGCGGATCTGCCAACTGACCGACAAGGAAGCGCCCGGAGCCACGCTGCTGGAACCACGCGTCACGTTCAACGGCTGCACATCCACCGTGCCAAAGCTTTGGGCTGCACTGAGCCACAGAACGATTGAACTGAGGAGAACAATCTGGATGCTACCTTTTTTTCCTCGAATAATATTCATGCCAAATCTGCCCATAAAATATCCATGCCTTGACCGTGTCTGATTTCCGACTTTCGTGACAGTCTGCCAGATTCCTGCGCCGTGCATAGACGGCTGAACGGCCTACACCACATTTGAGACCTGAAACCTGAAACTTGAGGCTTGAAAACAAAGCGGTCTGAACGAAAAGCTGAAATTCTGAAAGCTGAAACGCTGAAAGTCCGAGCCGGACGGGGCAGCGAATTCAAAAGCAGATATTCTGAAAGATGGATTGAAGTCACTGCACTGAAGCGCGGAAATATTGGCCGCTCAATGCCGGACTGATGGTGTTGGTGATCAGGAGCGTTGAACCGGTCACGACATTCGTTTGAATCGGAGACCACTCCTTCAAGTCGGTTGAAACATGAAGGACAACTTTCTTTCCCGTCGAGAGCCCGGTCAAGGTGGTTTGTAGTTTGCCACCGGCAACCGAACATCCGTCAAAAAAAGGTGCTGGGCTTATACCGCTCGCGTAGATAATGCGAACAACCGTGTTCAGATTCGGGTGACCGTAATTGTAGCCAGGCCAATCATATTTCGCACCGGCTCCATTTGGGTTGGGATAAACCGACGCCTTGTTGCCATACGAGTCATTAAAAACCAGCGTGTGCTGCCCGCTGACATAGCCAATACAAGTGATGTAGTGGCCTGAGGTTGTGATAGACGTCAGGACAACCACCGGGTGACCGGCGTCAATTTCCGAACAAATTTTCGCAAATCCGGTTTCTCCAGGAGCGGCATCATCAACGGATGACGTTAATCCGTGGTAGGAAATGTAATCGCTTAAGCGTTGGCTTCGTTGCAGTGAATTTCCAGGGTTGTCTTGCAAGAAATACCCAAAACCACCGTAAAAGCCAATATCCCACGTGTCCCACGCCGCAGAAGACGGAATATTGAAAGTGTGCCCGTTGTAGGTGTAGATGCTGGAAACATAGAATCCGTAGTCAGAAATATGCGAGCCGTTGCGCGTGCAAGTGATTGGATTTGCGGGCAATTTTCCGGTAATATTGAATTGCCATCAAGGCAGCAACTGCATTGCAACAGTCATTTCCAGCAGTAAAACCATCGGCCGTGTCGTATAGCTGGTGGATATAGGGCACGCCTGAGAGTTGGACTGTGCCTCCGCCTGATGAATTAACCGTAAAGATGGCTCCGCTGCTGGTCCCGCCGCCGGGGGTGGGAGTGTAAATGGTGACGGTTGCTGATCCAGCCGGGGCGATGTTGGCGGCGGGAACTTGGGCGGTCAAGGCGGTCACCAAACCGCCAGCGTTCACGGTTGCGGTTGTTGTCAGGCTGATACCATTCCAGCGCACAACCGAATTTTGAGCGAACGTGCTGCCATTGACCGTCAGGTTGAACGCCCCTCCCCCGGATGACGCACTGGATGGCGACAACGACGTGATTACCGGGGCCGGTGCTTGCACACTAAAACCGTAGGTCGAGGAGGTGACACTTCCGGGATTGATGGCTTGGGCCGTCCAGGTGCAGGCATCCGTGCCAAAAGTCGCGTTAACTTGAAGCTGCGAACTGGTGATATACGTCGTCACCAAGGTGGCATTCCCCGCAGGCGCAACGCCGACCGGCGGCCAGGCCAATTTCACCTGCGCACCACTGACAAAGCCAGACCCGTAAACGGTGAAAGTCTGTTTGTTGTTTGAACCCGTCACTGGATCCGGGGATACACTCGTGATGCTGGGCGCTGCCACTGCCGTACAAAAAAAGGAAGAAGACGCCAGGGAGAAAACCAACAGCAACCGAACAATATAAATTGGCATTTTGATTTTGTTTGCTTGAGCGCAGAGAATCATCCCGACTCCCGTGCAATTATTGGCAGATTGCGAGGATTTGAACAGACGGCTGAACGGCCTACACTTTGAACCGAAGGGAAAATGGGAAATTCTGAAAGCTGAAGCGCCGAAATCGGGGTTCGGAGGAGGACGTGGCAGGTAGTTCGGAGATGGGGATGATGAGGGCAGCCCGTGGCTCAGTCTTTCTGGAGGCGGGAGGGCGGGGTGTGCAGGCGGCATCGTCCGGCGCGGTGACGGGGGCAAATGGGCGGTAACACGGCGGTTTCTGACAGGGTGAGCGCGACCAGCTGTTCCACAGTCCGCAACACAAGCTCGGTGCGGCTGGTGACGGTGAGTTTCTTAAAAAGCCGATTCAGATGCATGTGGACGGTGTGGGGCGAAATCTTGAATCGTTCGGCAATGTCCACCTCATGTTTATTGTCAAAGACGCCCTGGACGATCTGGATCTCGCGCTTGGTGATGCCGAGCGCCTTGGCGATCTCGGACCATGCGTGGTCGCTGAGGATGGCGGCTCCGAGCAATTTCCGCTGTTGAGGTAGTCGGGGTCGCGGCATGGAATTAGGCCAGGTTGTGCGGGTTGCTCATTCGTGTTGCCGGGCGCGCCAGCGGGTGAGTTTGAGGATGCGGCCGAGGCGGATGGCGTAGAGGGCTTTGGCGCCACGGCCCTGGCGGGGGACCGAGACAGAGCCGGACAGGATGAAGCAGATGTCATTGTCGGAATTCCCTTGTGTGAGAATCTCGCGGTTGGCAGGGAATTCCTGGCGTGTGGCCGCGGTAGCCAGCGCTTGGGCGACTCGTTGGTCCCCGGCGACTATCTCCTGGCCGCGCAGGGCTTCGATGAAGCGCACCCTTCCGGCACGGCCGGTGAAGCGCTGTATTAGACCTGGGCTGCTCTTGGTTGCCATACTCAACTGACGTCAAGGGGCGTGATCTTCCAGACCTCTTTCGCCAGCTCGATTAGCATCGTCTGGCGTTGGGTAATGGTTTCGCCGGTCCAATCGTCAAACGACGCCAGCTTTTCGTTGATTCGGCTGATGGAGCTGTTGTTGCCGACGGGCGTCAGGGCGGCGATGCTGCTGGTGAGGTAGTGTTTGCACTTCGCGTATTCCACCTTCTTGGCTGCGAAAAAGTCGTTGCTAGCGACAATGTTGATCGGCTTTTCCAGCAACGTCAGATTGCCGAGCCTGATTTTGCAATCTTGATAGGTGGCTTTGGTGTTCTTGGCTGCGAAATCATCAAGGAGGGCCTGCTTTGGATTGTCCGGGAGGATGTGCTCGACCTGGAGCCCGGCGTAGTCGGCTAGTGAGCCGGGCACCTTCAGCCCTTTATAGGCCATGTCCACGTGCTGGGTCAACTTGGCCAGCAGGTAGTGGGTGCGGTACTTCTGCATCGAGTAGAGCGTGTAGCGCTTGAGGGCGTCCGATAGTTCGACATCCTTGGCGGCCATGTTCTTCTGGAAATACTCGGCGATGAACGCGTTGAGCCTTTCCTTCTGCTTTGTGGGGTCAACCTCCGCGCCAATGGCCCGCAGGTCGTCGGCCCACAAGGAGAAATTCCGCTCCAAGTCCTTGGTCGGCGTCTTGGTGAAGATGTAGTAGAAAAGGAAGCTCTCCAACTGGCCGATGAAATGGTCGAACAGGGGTTTTGGAAAGGTGCTCGCGGCGAGGAGCAGCACGTAATGCAAACTGAAGGCCCCGCCGGTCAGGCGAGCCAAGCTGAGCATGGCCAGATTGGTCTGGCCGTCGTTACCGCGCCCGCCAGCATAGGCCAGGTAGTGCTCCACGTTGCGGGTGATTTTGCGGACAAACTCAAACGGCTTTTCCGTGTAGCCGCAGAGCTTGGCGTTCTCCTTTTTGGTCAGCCAATCGTAGATCTCATCCTCGCGGACGACGGCGTCCTTGCGCTCTTCATCGCCCCGTTCGACCTCGATCTTGTAGTTGGCCATCAGGAAATAGCGGAGGAAGCGCAACGGCTTTTCCTTGGCCTGCTCCAGCGGCTTGGTGATCTTCTTCCATTCGTCCTTTAGCCGGGTGAACTCGGCGGTGCGGACGTGGGTGAACAGCAGGTTCTTCAACAGGTCCATCGGGTTCAAGCCGACGCCGCGCTCGTTGATGGTCTCAAATATTTTAAGCGCGCTGCTGACATCCGTCGAGATTTGGATGAAAACGACGTTGTTGGCCAGGTAACCCCAGTACTTTCTCAGCGTTCCTTTGGCCTGGTGTGTGTCGCGTAGATGCCGGTACAGCAGGTCGTAGGCGTTCAGGAGGTTTTCCAGGGACCCAAAACTGGCGATGCCGGCGGCTTGGATGCCGGCGCGGGTCGCCTGCGGGTCGGCGTCCAGCGCGACGATTTTGGCCATGACCTCTCCAGCGTTCTCGTAGCGGGGCTCAAGCTTGAGATTGGTCCTTGTCTCGCCGTCGGTAGATGTGTAGCTGGTGGAAATCAGACCGGTGATGGTCTGGTGCTGCGGTTCGTTGCGGAAAAAATGTTGCAGCGCGCACAGGAGGAGGAAAAACGTGGTCAGTCGTTGCTGGCCGTCGATCACCTCAAAATGGTTCTTCTGGTCGGTGGGGGACACCAACACGGTGCCGATGAAGTATTCTCGACTAGCCCCTCCGTCCAGTTGCTCGTTGATGTCGTCGAGCAACTGCTGCACTTCCTTGTCCGTCCAGACGAATTCGCGCTGGTAGTCGGGCACAATGTAGAAGCACTCGCGGAACGCTTCCTCGATGCTGTATCTGTAGTTTTCGATTCTGGCCATGGTTTTCTTTTTTTATTGGCTTAGATGGACGTGCCGCTCAGTGGCGCCTCCTGCGCTGCGCGGCCGGAGGTGCGGTCACCGCCTCCTCGAAGGATTTGTTCGCTAACTGCTCGATCAGGCGAACGAAGGACGGGCAGCACCCAAGTCGTGTAAAACGTGTTGTGCTGGCAGCCCTGAAAATGGCGGGCGTGTCGGTGAACTTTTGGAATTCGACGTTGTGGCTGCGGAAGAGCGCATCAAGAACGTCCTCGGGGTAGGGCTCTGACTCTGGGCGTCGGGTCCGTCGGGTCCGCACCCGGACGCCGCCCCGCACCTTATCTTCGAGGACCGAACGCAAGGCTGCTTCGTCCGCCAGGCACCACGCTTCCAACTCTTGCGGGATGCAAAGGAGCACGATGTTTTCTCTGCATACCGACCCATGTTGGGTCGCCTTGAGGCTTTTCCAGATACTGACCGAGTCGATCACACAGTCGCCGTCTCGGTAGCGTTTGGTTCTAGCTTGCTGCCTCCAAGCGACTTCGGCGGGGTGCCAGTCCCACATAATGAAGACCCGGTCGCAGCCCTGGTCGAAGAGGCGGGTGGCGTCACTCGCAGCGTTCTTAAGGAGAAGGCCTTTGTTGCCCTGCGGAAGGACTATGAATTGATCGCGAGGACAGAAACACTGCATGAGCGACCTGACCGCCTGGTGCTCCGGTCCCTGCAGGGTGGATTCAACGATAAAGCCGATTTTCATTTCTGCGTCCCCAGAAGGCCCTTCTTGTACATGTCTCCCAAACTAAATGACTTGGCCCAATTTCGCAGCTCTTTCGAGTCGCCTGGACGATGAAAGGCGGGCTCGCCTGAAGCGTTACGCTCCACCGTTATGACGTGCTCCAAGAGGACCTGGTCCAGGAGATAGGGAGAATGGGTCGTGGCGATGATTTGGCTTCGGCCAGACTTCACCGCGCGACGTATCTCGTCCAGGAGCAGCCCGATCGTTCGCGGATCCAAGCCGTTCTCAATTTCCTCGATCACTATTAGGGGGGATGGAGTCGGATGCCGCAGGACTGCCAGCAGGGCCGCGGCGCGCAGTGTGCCGCTCGATAGCAGCCAGCCTGGAACCTTGAAATCCTTCTCCACCATGGACAGGTGGACGGTGCGCTCCAGTTCGGAGGTGACCTCTGGTTGCAGATCGCGCGCGTACGGCAATACGAATTTCAGTGCCTCAACAATGCCGGCAAAGGCTGCCTCGTCGAGATTTCGCAGGTGGTGCAGATACTCTCCGATACCCGAACCGTCTTCTTCCAAAACGGTGGCCGTCTTGGCCAACCGTTGCGGCCTCGGCAAACCCATTTGGCCTGGGGAGAGGGAGAGGAACTGCCATCTGACGATTACCTTCGTGATGCCATCGGCCAGGAGTGATACGTCCGCGGGCAAGGGCGTCTGGAAGGGTAGATTGTCCTCGCCCCATGTTACCTTCCCCTGCTTACGGATAAGATGCGCCTCATTGGCCACGTTGACCTCCTCGGAATCCAGCCGCAGGTCGTTAAAGCCGCGATTGTCCCGAACTTCTGTTTTGGACTCGAAGGCGTGCCCTCTTACTTCTCCAGTCAGCTCAAAGCTCATGGGTTGTTCCCAGTCGAGGTCGTCGCCCTCCTTCGGTTTGAGCTGTTCGCTTTTGTGAAAAACGTGCTGGAAACCCTTCCAGCGCCGCATCGCTTGATCGAGGCCCACCGTAGCGATGTCGTTCAGTGTTTGTAACCCTTCAACCAGGCTGCTTTTTCCACTTCCGTTGTTGCCGACGAAGACAGTGAACGGCGTGAATTGAACAACACCGCTGTCATGGATCGCCTTGAAGTTGCGGAGCCTGAAAGAGTTGATGAACCATTTTGGCTGTCCGTCTTTAGGTGCGGGGCGGGATTTCATTTGATGAGTCCTAGTTGAACGTCACGAAAGGCATTTCGAGTAGCCACTTTTACGGGTTCGGGAACAAGGGGAAAAGTATTAAGGATGTGCGTGAACTCGGACTCGGTGAGGCCGTAAAGGTGGGCGATGAGGCCGTCTAGCTCGGCCCGGAGGCGGGCGCGGGCGGCGGCGTCCGTGACGCCCTTTACGGCGGCAGGCAGTTTGAGCGCGGTGCTGACTTCCTTGGCCAGCGCGTCAAATTCCGGCGCGGTGCAAGTCAACTGCGTCGCCCGCTGGACGATCGGGCGAAACGCGGCGTCCGTCGCCGCCAGGCGGGGAACCGAAAGCTGGTAGAGGAAAAAGCTGTTTAGGTTTGTCGTCATCTTCGCGCGAAGCGAGTAATCAACGACGAAGCTGTTCAGCAATGCCGTTAGAAGCACGAGTTCAGCGGCGGAGAATCGGTGTTGGGCGTAGCGTGCTTTGTCGTGATGAAATGGAAAGTGGACTGCCAGCGAATTGCCGGTCACCGAGCCTGGCGGAATAATTGCCACGATAAGTGTCCGCTCGTTGGTGTTGGAAGCGATTTTCCGCAAGGCTAGGCGAAACGTTTCGTAATCATTACGCATGTCCTTCGGAACGGCGTTAAGTCCTTCGGTGCGCTTAACCCTTTTCTCGAGGAACGATTCGCGGATGTCCCGTTCGGTAATCCAGTATTGCGGCTTTGCATACTGGTGGTCGAACTGCCAAATCATGCCTCCTTCGTAGAGGAGCGTCTTTGTCGGCTTCGTCTTGAAAAGATGCGAAGCGCGATTCATGTGAAGCTCCTCGCCGTAGATTTCGAGCCCCCAACCCTTCTCGCTATCGCTGAGAAACGGAAACTTGAGGAGCTTCTCGGCGATCTCGATGTCCATCTGTGTTTTGAACTCGGGGACTGACAATGAATCGGGTGAGAGCTTCTGAACCAAGGCAAGCGGGATGTGGAGCGAGTGGCTGTTTGGAAATGCATTCAACTCGGCCACGTCGTGCCTCATGAACGCGGCGGGAAAATCGCTGGTCTGCCCGCCTTTCTCAAAGGTTAGGACGACGAACTTGAAGCTGCGGTGAACGCCCTCGAAGACTTCGTTGCGATTCTCAAAGCAGAAGAGCCCTTCGACGGCAGTTTTGGCGAACAGCATTTGACGGAGTTGTTTTGCGCCCAAGTCGGTGTAGACGCCGCTTGGAATCACGATGCCGCACTGTCCGCCGTTCTTGAGCAAATTGAACGACTGCTCAAGGAACACTTTGTAGAGATTCACGTCGGCGCCGACTTTTCTGCCATTCACCTCGGACGTTTGATTCGGGAACTGTCTGGCCTTACGGAAATAGACGATCTGGTGCGGGAACTGGCTCTTGTATTCGAGCCAGGCGTCGCAAACGTCGGTGTCCCGCAGCAACTTCGCTTGCTCTTCCTCGAAATCATGGATGGTCATCTTCTTCTTGGTGACCAGGTCAGAGTATCTGGAGCAGAATTCTTTTGCCTGCGGTTTGAATATCTCCCAGGGCGGATTCGTGATGATGCCGTCGAAGCCCCCTTCGGCGAGGACTTTGTCAAACTCGTAGGCCCAGTGAAGAGGAATGAGCGCCTGAATATCGGATATCTTGAGGGCGCGTTTCTCAGACTCGCCCTCCTCACCGGCTGCTTTAGCCCAGGTTGCTTGTTCGAATTGGATGCCGAGGGCTTTAAATTCGTCCAGGAGCATCTGATTCAGGCGGTCGTAGGATTCCCGGCGGACGTTCTCAATGTCGCTGCGGAGTTGGATGAGCGCCACTTCCTGCGTGACCGCATCGCGGTCGTGACGCTCGAAAGCGTGTTTTCGATAGAGCTCAATGGACTTGTTCTTATGTTCCAAGATGGCGGCGAATCGCGCGGCGTGTTGTTGGGAGACGAACGCGGTGGCTTTTTCCTCCTTGGTCGGCGCGGTTTTGGTCTCGACCGTGAAACCGAGGTCGCTGCTGTGTTGAAGTGTCAGCCTTTCCTGAGCGCCGCCGCTCTTCTGCTGCCCGGCATCGAACTTAGCCGGGTCAATGCGGAGCAAGCCGATGAGCGAGTTGCCGGCGAGGATATTGAAGTCAATGTTCGGCAGCGGCTCAAGCTGGTCTTCGGTTTGTGCGGAGGCGACGAGCGCGAGGAAAAGGCGCAGGCGGGCGATTTCACTGCCTTCCTCCATGATGTCCACGCCGAAGAGATTGTTCGTGATAATTTGCTTCTTGATGAAGTAGAGGACAGACGGGTGCTCGGCCTGGGTCTGCTTGTGCCACTTCGCGAGTTCCACGTCGTTCAGGAATTGAATCTTGCCGATGACGGCGGAGTAAATGGCGATGAGCACCTTCATGGCGGCGACAAGGAACGCGCCGGAGCCGCACGCGGGATCGAGCAGGCGCAGCGATGGCAGGATCTCGAACAGGAGCGCCCTGCAAAGGTTGGCGTCCAGGTTTAGCAGGAGGTCGGAGATGGTGGCGAAGCGGCGGTTGAGCGCCTTATTCACACGGTTGAGGACGAGCTTGTAGATGGTGCGCTCGCACAGGTAGCCGGTCATTTCGTGCCGGGTGTAGTAGGCGCCGAATTCCTTTTGGTTGATGTACTTCTCGAAGATGTAGCCGAGGACATCGGGATTGATCTCATGGTCGTCGCCCCCGGGCGTGTCGTTGAGATTCCAAGAGTAGCGACTGAACAGCGCGAAAATGTTTTCGAACGCGACATCGGGGATTTTGATGCGCTGCTTGTCGGGGAAGCCATGGTTGAGCTCGACGCGGTGCGGCAGGAACAGGCCGCCGTTCAGGTAGCGGATTTTACCGAGCAGTGCGCGGGCAGCCGGGCTGCGGGCGAGCTCCGGCTGGGCGAAGCCTTCGAAGAACAGCGATTTGAGGAAGCCAGAGTAAAATGTATCCGCGCCGCGCTTTTTAGATGCGGCGAGTTTGTTGGTGAGGTAATCGCGATCCGCGCCGTCGAGGAAGCCTTTGCGCTGGAGGAACCAGATGAACATGAGGCGGTTCATTAGCACGGACGCATACCAGCGGCGCTGGTGGTCGTCGTTGATGCCCTGGATGTGTTCGACGAACGCGAGGCGCTGGGTGTCAAACTCGCCGTAGAACTTTTTGGTGACGCGTTCGACATCGAGCGCGGCTTTGAGGCGACCGGCGACTTCGGTGACGGGGATGTTGCCCTCGGCGTCGAGTTCGCTGATGTCCACGACCATCGCGGCGAGCTTGCTCAAGAACAGGTCGCCGGGCTGGCCTTTGACGTAGAGGTGATCGCGGGCATGGGTCTTGCCGGCCTCGCGTTTGACCCAGTACCAGAGGCTTTGGGTGCGGGCGGCGTCGAGGAAGATGAGGAGGTTTTCAACGTGCTCCTCGGCTACGTGCTTTTGGATGGCGGCGCGGGCCTTTGCGTCCGGGATGCCGTTGCCGGTGGTGACTTCAAAGACAACCACACCGGCCAACTGCGCAATGGGTGTCCGGGTGTATGGCGTTTCTTTGACCTGGGCCTTGATCGGGTTGCGCGACTTGGGGTTCGACCAGCCGAGTTCGTCAATGAACAGGCGCGCAAACTCGAATTTTTGGAGACGGTCGCGAGTGGTGGCGATGTTGAGCGGCATGGTCAGGGATTTCTAATTCCGAGGGAACAGATGATGCGCGGCTCGCGGGTTTCGGTGTCGTCCTCGTGGACGCACAGACGGTCTTCTTCGTGGAGCGCGAGAACCAGGTCAGCCAGCTTGTTGTTGCTGACGCCTGTGCGCAGCTCGCGGGCCAGCGTTTCGCGCGCCGATTCCTGCAATGGGCGGGCGAAGATAGCCTCGATGGCCCGAGTCAGGAGTTTGGTGTCGAACAGCGTGTCGCGCATGGACTCAGCATAGTCTTTCAAGTGCTCGTACACGCGGCGGCGGGCACTGGTGGGACGGCCAAGCGCGCCGCCTTCGGTGCGTTGTTCGGCGGCGACCAACTCGACGCCGACGCGGACCAGCGCGTGATGCTTTTCGAGCCGGGGCAAGCCGGGCGTTTCCGGATCACAAGCGGCGGCACGAAGAATCTCGTGCTGCGATTCCGTGACCGTGCGGCCTTCCTCGTCCACCCATGCCAGCGCGTCATTGTCGTCGGCGGTGCGAACATAGACCATGACGCCCGTGGCGGCGGTTTTGCCCGGCGCGACCGGCACGGCGGAGAGCGGCTTGGTGGCGAAAATGACGTTGGGCAGGTCGGGCACGGTCTTTTTAAGCGCCGGGTTGAGGTCGGTGGCGTTCTTCCAAATCTGGTAAGCTTGCGAGGCGAGGTCCACTTCGTTGTCGTCGGGGTCGTCAAGCACGCCGGATTTTTCGGTGAAGAGATCAAGAATGGTGGGGTCGTGCTTTTCGTCTTCGAAAAAGGTTTCGTCCGTGCCGACAACCTCGGCGTTTTCGTGCAACCGTTGGCGGACGCGCGAGCGCAACCGGATGAGGCGCTCGACACCGTCGGCAGGCAGGAAGGAGTAGCAGAGGATTTCCTCAGAGCGCTGGCCGATACGGTCCACGCGGCCAGCGCGCTGGATGAGGCGGATGATGGCCCAGGGCAGGTCGTAGTTTACGACGATGGCGGCGTCCTGGAGATTCTGGCCTTCGCTCAGAACATCGGTGGCGACGAGAAGGCGTAATTCTTCGGTAGCAGAAATTTTCTCGCGGCAGCGGTTGCTGTTGGGGCTGAACCGCCGCGCATACTCGGACGGGTCGTCATTGTCACCAGTTACGGCGGCAAGTTCTTTCACGCCGCGTTTCCGCAACTCCGCGTTGAGGTATTCCACGGTATCTGCGAACTGGCTAAAGATCAGGATCTTGTCCTTCGGATGCTTTCTGGTAATGAGTTTGTGAAGCTCGGCGAGTTTGGTGTCCGTGTCGGGCTGCCAATGGCCGGAAAGCGTGAGGATCGAGAAAAGGCGGTCAATATCGTGTTGCAGGTGCTTGGCAAGGTCCGCGACGAACAAGCCCGGACGGAGCCAATCGAAGCGGTTGCTGTAATGGCGGGTCAGGAAGTCGTAGCCGGCGACGGCTTGCTTCCGAAAATCGTCGAGGGATGTGCAACCCGCGAGGTTCAGTGTGTGGTTGGTGTGGTCTGTGCCGCCGTCGAAAAAATCGCCGGGCGTAGTCGTGGTGTCGCCGTCCGCGTCGTCGCCGCGAGTGTCGAAGAGCGCGGCGTCCTGGGTGCCAATGGGCAGCGGCTGCCCGGACTCGATGGCGTGGAGGTAAAGGTAGTTGCGGAGGATGTGGCGCTGGATGGATTGGAGGAAAGCAGAGCCGCTGCTTTCCAGCCGCTTGAAAAGGTTGGTGCGACAGAAGCCGATCAGCCGTTTGCCGGCGCGGGACAGGTTTTGGAGGACTTCGGCTTCCTCCTGGGTCGGCGGGTGGTCGAGCGTGGGATGCACGTAGTTTGCCAGCCCGTAGCGGGGTAGATGCAACACACGGATGGTGTCCACCACCTTGTCAGAGTAGAGGCGGGCGTATTGGTCGTCCGGGTCTTTGTCGCGGATGCGAAAGGCGAGCGTGCGCGGTTTGCGTTTGGGGAAATAGAATTTGGTGCCGTCCTCCAAGAGGAGGAAGGCGCGGCCCTGCGCGGGCTTGTGTCCGTTGCAAGACGGGCACTGAGTTTGCCGCGCGAGGATGGGACTGCGGCACTGGGGGCAATCGGTGGTCGCGTAGTTTTTTTGAATGAACGAGCGCGTGCGGCGAACCATGAACAGGCGCATGAGTTCGCGCCAGTCGTCGGCGTGTTCGCTTTTCTCGAACGCGGCGAGACAATTCACCGGGCACTGATGTTTCTTGGTGAATTCCTCGACGCGGTTGTCGCAATCGCGGCGGATGTATTCCTCGGGCCGCAAGCCCAAAGCCTGCTCGGGGTCCAGGAAGAGGCGGATCTGATTCGCCAGGTCGAGGTAGGCTTTGTTATAGGGCGTGGCTGACAGTAGAATGCAGCGGGAGTCGTTGCGCTGGATGTAGTCGCGGACGACAGCGTAGGTCTTGCCCTCGCGATTGCGGAGATTGTGGCTTTCGTCGAGAAGCACAATGCGATAGCGGCGCAAATCGGGAAGCTGGTTGCGCGCCTGCGACAGCGGCACGATTTTGGCCAGCAAGCGAAAGCGGGCGGCGTGGTCCTCCCACATGCCGACAAGGTTCTTGGGGCAGAGGATGAGGGTTTCCAGCGAGTGCGGCGGGTCCTGGAACACGCGAGAAAGAGCGGTCGCCATGAGGGTTTTGCCGAGGCCGACCACGTCGCCGATGATGACACCGCCGCGTTTCTCCAAGTGGCGGGCGGCGATCTTCACGGCGGCGGACTGGAAGTCGAAAAGCGTGTCGCGAAAATCTGAGGGGATGGAAAACTCGGACAGGCCGGCCCGGGCTTCCTCGGCCAGGTGGTAGGCCATCTTCACGTATATCAGATATGGCGCAATGATGTCCGGGCGCGCCCAGCTTTCTGCGATGACCTGGATCAGTTCCTGCGTGATGTCGAGGCACCAGCGGTCGGCCCAACGGTCTTCGAACCACTTGGCCAATTTCGCGGTGGCGTCGTGGTCGAGGACGTCCACGTTCAATTCGCCCTGCTGGGAGAGGCCGGCGAAGGTGAGGTTGCTGCTGCCGACGTAGCCGACGCGCGGGTTGTTGAAATCGTTGCGGAAGCAAAGGTAGAGCTTGGCATGAAGGGTGTGGCGGAGAAAAAGTTTCACGGCCAGTTTGCCGGACTCCATTTGGGCGGCGAGGCGGCGCAATCCAGTTTCGTCAGCGTCGTTCGGGGCGCCCATCGCGAGCTGATTCCGGAATTCCTCGGCGAGCTTGCGCTTGAGGCGGATGGCGGTCTGGTTGTCCATCGGCTCGTCGGCGCGGACCAGGCTGAGGCACTGGCGGAGTTCGTCGGCTGGAAGGCGTTGCATGCCGACGAGGAGGCGGCACTGGTGGTCCGGGCCGCCGGACCATTGGTCGATGCGCGAGTCGATAGACTTCCAGCCGCGCAGATTGAAGTAGCCAACGCAAAAGTCCGCGCGCTCGGAGACGAGGAGGGTCTGCTCAAGGGCTGGGAGCAGGGTGGTGTCAATGTTGTCGAAGATGCGGGGCATCTGGTTAGATCCTTATGTATCCTTCTGACCGGCTGTGCCCTTCTTTACCCATGTGTCAACCTCTGACGCCAGGAATTTCCAGAGGCGGCCGACTTTGTGACCGGGCATTTTCTTGCGCTCGATCCATTTGTAGATCGTGTCGCGGTTGACGCCCAAGTGGGCGGCGATTTCTTCGACTGACAACCAGCGCTCTTGCATAAAGGTGTTTCAGGTTTATCCGCGTCGGAGTCATTTCCGGTGCGGCGAGCCTTCGGGCAGCATTGTAGGAACTCTGTCCGATAGCGCCAGAGAAAAACGATGAAAAGCCGATTGAGACTGGTTCTTAATTGGCTGAGGCGGAGGGGGGCGTCTACGCGTGATCGCAAAGTGCGAGGGGGTGGACAACGTGCCCCCTCGCGTCCTTTTCCCCCTGTGGCCCCACCCGCCCCGGCCTTGGGGCCGGGGAGAGCCAGGGCGAAGACCTCTTGGGTTCGTGGAAGGGGTCGAGCATTGGGGATGGGTGGGCCTGGGTCGCGAGTAGAAGAAATCCCCGACTGGCGCCGGGGAGGTCTGACTTATGCGGCCACCTGTTCGGCGGTGCCCATGCGGGAGTTACAGGTAATTCTCGGACGATCCCGGAGCGTTGACAAAGGGCAAGTCAATCGGCCAAATTCATCGTAATGGACACGATTTCGGGCTCGAATTTAGAGGATGTTATTTCTGCAATTTTGCTTGCACTCAGAGCGAAAAAGAGCGAAAATCGTTTTTAGTAAATCGCACGTTCAATTACAGATGAACACAGATAAAGACTCTGGCCGGTCGTCTGCTCCTCATCTGTGTCGATCTGTGTTCATCCGTGGCCTCCCTTTCTTTCTTTTCCGGTGGGGAGACTTTGTCGCACTGTGAGCTTATCCGGGGCAATCGAGTCAGGGATCGACGGAGTCTCTCCCTACCGAGACCAGATCGGGCCGAAGTTTCCTCCAGGATACGAGCTACCCGGCAGCATAAAGTATTGGTTGGAAAATCTTGCAAAGAGCCGGAATTAGCTCAAAATCAACTGTAGAGTTATCTATGAGTTCAGCGTCTATTCGATCCCGCCGTGAATTCCTGAAGCAGACGGTTATCCTCGGGGCCGCCATGACCGCCGCGCAGTCGGCTGATGAACTGCTGGCGGCTCCGCTGGCCCTAAACGAGCTGCCCAAGATCAAGCTTGGCAGCTTGGAGGTTTCCCGGCTCATTCTCGGCAGCAATCCGTTTTGGGGCTTTGCGCATGGCAATCCCCAGGCCACCGCGGAAGAAATGACGGCCTACTACACCGACGCGCAGGTCATGAGAGTGCTCGAGGCCGCGGCCGAACAGGGCATCACGGCGGTGTGGACTCCGCCCCATGATCGCTGGGTTCGACTGTGGGACAAATACCGGGAGGGCGGTGGCAAGCTGAAAACCTGGATCGGCCAGCCTGACGTGCGGCCCGACCAGATGAAACAGCACATCATCACGGCAGCGAAGAACGGCGCGACGGCGGTCTGCATTCAGGGCATACAGGCAGACGCCCAGATGGAGACGGGGCAACTGGACGTGCTGCGGGGCTGGCTGGAACTGATCAAGAGTTTCGGCCTGCCGGCGGGCATGGCCACACACAGGGCCAGAACTCACTTGGTGGCCGAAGAGAAAGGGCTGCCGACGGACTTCTATCATCAGACGCTCTACCGCCCGGATCATTACGTTCGGGAAGGGCTTGAAGAATCGCTGGCCACGATCGAAAAGCTCGACAAGCCGGTGATCGCCTACAAGGCGCTGGGGGCCGGCCGCTTCCTGCCCAAGGATACGCTGCCCTACATTTTCAAGCGGCTCAGGCCCAAGGACGGCCTGTGCATCGGCGCCTTCCCGAAGAAGCGAGACGAACTGGCGGAGAACGCCGAGCTAACGCGGCGTCTGTCGAAAAACGGAACCGCCTGAGAAGCGTTCCGCCTCTTGCCTCCGGTTTTTGTAATCCGAAGGAGCATCCACAAAGTTGTGACGCATCAAAGGGAAGGGCGGCGCGAGACGCACCGCCCGGCGACCGGGACGGTCGCGCTCCCCCTGAAGAGGAGATACGGTCAAGACTTTATCCCAGGAAATCGAGTCAAGGCTCGACAGAGTCTCGCCCTACCGAGCATCGGATGTCCAACAACTTTAACAACACCCAGGACTGGCGGCAGGGTTGAACTTTGGCCGCGTTTGATCCATGCTGCGTCATGCGTGGAAGTTTGCTTGTCCTTTCATCGTGGCTCTGGGTCATTCTGGCGACGGGCCGGGTGGATGGGGAGCCGCTGCCGAAGATCATGCTTCAGCCGGTTTTTTCCAAACTGAAGTTCGAGAATATTGTTTGGATGGAACAAGCGCCGGACGGCTCGGACCGCTTCGCCATCGTGGGACAGGATGGACGGGTTCTGCTGGCGCGCAAGGGCACGGATGGCTCCGAGGCGAAGGAATTCCTCAACATCGAAGACCGCCAGCCGCATGCCTCGATGGAGCAGGGTCTGTTAGGCATGGCGTTTCATCCGGGATTCAAGAGCAACGGTCTTTTCTATATCTTTTACAGCCGGCAAAATCCGCGCCGCAGCGTCTTCAGTGAATGGAAGGTTTCGGCGAATGATCCAGACCGCGCGGACACCAACAGCGAACGCATCCTGCTGGAAATTCCCCAGCCTCTCTCCGAGGTTCACAAGGGTGGGCAGTTGAGTTTCGGGCCGGATGGTTTTCTTTACCTCGGCGTCGGCGATGGCGGCGGGCAGAATGATGAATCAGGGGCGGCGCAAAACACTTCGAACTTGCGCGGAAAAATTCTGCGTCTGGACGTGAACACGCGCTCGAGCATCGGGTTGCGCGGCGCGCGCGTGACGCTGCCTTACGGGCTTCCGGCCGACAATCCCTTCATGGGCGAGCCGGAGTTTTGGGAGAATAGCACGTGCAAGGAGGTCTGGGTTTACGGCTTGCGCAATCCGTGGCGTTTCAGTTGGGACCGGCAGACGGGCCGGATGTGGACTGGCGACGTGGGGCAGGACAAATGGGAGGAAATTGATTTGATTGTCAAGGGAGGCAACTACGGCTGGGGGGTGAGGGAAGGGGCGCATCATTTCAAGCCCGGGCCGGAAGGCGCCCGCTACATTGACCCAGTCATCGAGTACGCGCACTCGACCAACCAGTTGGCGGAGTCGGCGTTTCCCAGGCACAGCATCGGGGCGTGTGTGATTGGCGGGTATGTTTATCGCGGCGCCAAGCATCCGTCGCTGCGCGGCATTTACATTTACGGGGACTATGTGATGGGCACCATCTGGGGATTTCGCTACGAGGGGGGCAAAGTCGGGGCTTACGGGACGCTATTGGAGCAACCCAGGAACATCGCCAGCTTCGCGCAAGACCTGGAGGGCGAGCTGTACGTCCTGACGCTTGACGGGCGTATTTTTGCCATTGCAGCGGCAGGGTTCTGAGGAATCGGGAAGACAAGAAATTGTCAGGGGAATTTTGGGCAGGGGAATGGGAAAGAGCGCATCGCTCAAGAGTTCAAGGCAGAGCGGCAGCTCTGCCCTGCTAAAACGATCCGCGCGGCGTTTAGCCAATCGCCATAGAAGGACGCTTTTGACATATTATCGTGCAACGACAGCATGAGGGCAACGCCTATGACGCGGAAATTGTGGACTACCATTAGAATATGAAGACCAAGAAACTTGCGCCGGTTCACCCGGGTGAAATTCTGCTCCACGACTTTATGGAACCGCTGGGTCTGAGTCAATACGCGCTGGCCAAAGCCATCGGCGTCACCCCCATGCGGGTGAGCCAGATCGTTCGTGGACACCGAGCGATCACGGTGGACACAGCCTTGCGACTCTCCCGCTACTTTGGCACCCGTCCCGCTTGGTGGCTCGATCTCCAGACCTATTACGACCTCGAAATAGCCGCAGATGACCTGGAAGTCCGCATCGCCCGTACCGTCAAACCGTGCAAATTACGAGCTGCCGCTTAGTGAATTATCATTTTGGCGATCATTGGCTTCGCATCAGGGTCTCAGGGACGGATTCACGCGGAAGGAAGCCTGGAACGTCTTGCCCAGTGAGGCGTTGAGGTTGACGCTCAAGACGATGACGGGCGAGAGTTGCTTCACCGTTACGCCAGGATCGGCGGAGACCAGGGCTGAGGCCGCCTGATTGAGCGTCACGGTCATCGAGCCGGTGTTGGTTTGGGTGGGATCGGAAATGCCTACCGCGAAGGCGAGGGATTGCTTGCGCGTGATGATGGAGGAAGGCGCGGTGGCGGTGATCAAATCAATGGAGTTGGTTCCAGAGGTCCAGAAATTGGCCGCGACCACGCCGAGGGATGGCTTCCTGGCGGCTTGAACGGCAGGGGTGTTGGCGAGCACAACGATGCCGGGATTGGCTGCATAAGCGGCCACGCTGCCGGCGGTCATGTTGGGCAGGAGCACATAAGCGTAGGTGGCGTTGGTGGGGCTGGCGCCGTGGTTGTACCATAGTTTTAGGTAATCATCGGTGTAGCTTCCGCCGCGCCTGCGACCGCCGATATCCGCCCAGGAGCCGCTGTTGCTGACGAACGCCGCTTGCAGATTGGCCGCGCCGCCGGGAAAGTAATATCCGCCCACCCCGTCCAAGGCGCACCAGGAAACGTTGCTGAGATTGTTGCTCCAGCCCATCACCGGCTTTATGGCCGTGCCGTTGACGGTGAAATTGTTGGTCGGATCCATCCCCAGCCGGCGGTCTTCCACCGTGGTGTCGATTTCCGCCGCGCCGCCACAGGTGATGCCCGCGCCCAGGCAAACAATTTCATTGTCAAACATAAACCATGATTTCTTCGCCGTCAGCGAGGGCGACAAGGGGTCTGCCAGGGACATGCCGGCGGCGCCGTGGCTGGCGGACACTTGCGCACCACCCACCCAATGCTGCGTGGTCCTCTGGTCCGCGCCCTCGGCGGGGGCGCGCGGGGTCATCTCCACGGTCGTGCCGGGAAGGTGGTAAGGATCCACGGTGGGCCAGAAATCGCCGGCAAACTGCCGGTCCGCCTCGCCAATATAGAGATAGGTCATGCCATCGCCCGTGAACCAGCCGCGCAGATTCTCACGATGAATGGACTCGTAGATGGCGATGCGGGTGGAGGACATGCTGACGCCCAAGCGAAAGCCGTCGCGCAGGGCCAGCACGCGGTCCATGCCCGCAAATTGGAATTGGCCCGAAGGCAGGCGCGGCGCGTTGGCGAAATTGCTCAAGGCCGCCGCTGTCGCAGGCGGAGCGAAGCGCGCGACTTGCCGGATGGCGGAAAGAGCGCGATAGCGGTTGGTGCCATCGGCTTCGTTGCCGCGGGAAATCTCGCGCCCGCGCACCATGTCCATCATGGCCCCGTTGCAAATCAGCGGCTCAAAGGAATTGGACACCCAGTCGATAACATGGGCCTGGCACGGGTTCGAGATTTGCCACGTCGAACCCTGGAGCAGGTTGACCAGATCGGCCATATCGTTGAGCAGTGTCACACCGTAGCCACCGGTATAGGCTTTGTCGCTGTGGAACACGAAAGAGCCGTCGGTGTAAAAGCCATCGCCGGTGGTCACGTATTGAAAAACCGTGGTCAAGTTCATTTTGGCGTTGGTCATGCGGCCGCTGTCTTTGCCCAAAATTCCCCGGATAATCATAACCAGCGCCATGTCCGCGGTATTGGCCGAGGTCTGCCAACCGTAGGTATTGACGAGGCCGCCGGGACTGTGTCCGTCAATGGCGGCGCAGTAGCGGCTGATTTGCGCGCTGGTCAGCGTGGGATACATCAGGGCGAAGGCGTTGTTGAAGGCCTGTGCGCCGCCGATCTCCCAATCCCACCAGTTGTCGTACTCGTAAGCGGCCGGGGTATAAACATGGGCCACCATCCAATCCAAATCGTCGTCAATGGCCGCGGCCAGATTGGTGTTGCCATGGAGCGGGCAACCGGGCGTGGCCCACGCCAGCGCCATTGTTTCCAATTGCGAAAAAGCGCGGGTGATCATGGAACTGGAGGAATTCGAGCCAAGGGGACCATTGTTCAACAAAGAGGCGCGGGAGGCGTTGGTGTTCCTGGTCTCCCAGGCGCGGTTGGCCCTGTTGGCAAGGTTGGTGGGGCCGCTGTCGATCAGGTAGTTTTGCCAATAGGTCCGCAAGGTGTCGAATTGATCCCCTTGCGCCAGCGGCGCCAGACCGACGCAAATTCCCAATGACAGCAGCCAGCCAAGACCGAGGCGAAATTCACGCGCAAACAGGGACATGGTTGGTCAGGGGCCGGGCTATGGACTCAATTTGAACGACGCCTGGAATGACTTGCCCAGCGAGCGGTTGAGGTTGACGCTCAGGACGATGGCGGGCGAGAGTTGCTTCACCGTCACGCCAGGATCGGCGGAAACCAGCGCTGACGCCGCCTGTTTGAACGTCACCGTCATCGAGCCGGTGTTAGTCTGGGTGGGATCGGAAATGCCCACCGTGAAGTTATGGGCGTGGCTGCGTGTAATGATGGACGATGGCGCGGTGGCGGTGATCAAGTCGGCGGAGTGGGTTCCGGCGGTCCAAAAATTGGCCGCGACCACGCCGAGGGACGGTTTTTTGGCGGCTTGCACCGCGGGGGTGTTGGCGAGCACAACAATGTCGGGGTTGGCCGCGTAAGCGGCCACGCTGTCCGCGGTCATGTTGGGCAGGAGCACGTAAGCGTAGGTGGCGTTGGTGGGGTTGGCGCCGTGGTTGTACCACAGTTTCAAGTAATCATCGGTATAAGCGCTCGAGCTGGAGCCGCGTCTGCTGCGGCCTCCGATATCCGACCATCCGCCGTTGTTGGCGACAAAAGCCGCCTGCAGGCTGGCCGCGCCACCGGGAAAGTAGTAGCCCCCCACCCCGTCCAAGGCGCACCAGGAAACGTGGCCGAGATTGTTGCTCCAGCCCATGACCGGCTTTATGACCGTGCCGTTGACTGTGAAATTGTTGGTCGGATCCGTACCCAGCCGGCGGTCCTCCACCGTGGTGTCGATTTCCGCGTGGCCGGGGCAGGTGATGCCCGCGCCCAGGCAAACGACTTCATTGTCAAACATAAACCACGATTTCTTGGCCGTCAGCGAAGGCGACATCGGGTTGGCCAGGGACATGCCGGCGGTGCCGTAGGTCTTGGACACCTGCGCGCCGCCCACCCAACTCTGCGAGGTCGTCTGGCCTCTGCCCTCGCCCGCGGCGCGCGGGGTCATCTCCACGGTGGTGCCGGGCAGGTGGTAGGCGTCCACGGTGGGCCAGAAATCATTGGCGAACTGCCGTTCCACCTCGCCGATGTAGAGGTAGGTCATGCCATCGCCGGTGAACCAGCCGTGCAGGTTCTCGCTGTGGATGGACTCGTAGTCCGCGATGCGGGTGGAGGACATGCTGATGCCAACGCCGAAGTCCTTGCGCAGGGCCACCACGCGATCCATGCCGGCAAATTGAAATTGGCCCGAGGCCAGGCGCGGGGCGTCGGCAAAATTGCTGAAGGCCACGGCCGTCGCGGGCGGCGCGAACTTGGCGAGTTGCCGCATGGCGGCCAGGGTGCGGATGCCGTTGGTGATTTCCGTTTCGTTCGGGCGCGAAATGGTTCGCCCGCGCACCATGTCCATCATGACCCCGTTGTAGAGCACCGGCTCAAAGGAATTAGAGACCCATTTGAAAACGCAGGACTTCTCCGCCTCGGTGAATTGCCAGGGCGAATCCGCCAACAAGTGGATCAGATCGGTTATGGCGTTGAGCAGGATGAGACCGTAAGCGCCGGTGTAAGCTTTGTTGGTGTGCAACACGAATGAGCCGTCGGCGTAAAAGCCGTTGCCGTTGGCCACGTCGGGAAACACCCTGGCGATGTTGGTTCGGGCATTGTTGATCCTGTCACCGTCTTTGCCCAGTATCCCCCGGACAGCCATCACGATCCCCAGGTCCGCGATACAGGTGCTCCACTGCCATCCATAGGCATTGGCGGGGCCGCCGGGGCTGTGTCCGTCAATGGCGGCGCAGTAGTTGCTGATTTGCGCGCTGGTCAGCGTGGGATACATCAGCGTGATGGCGTTGTTAAAGGCCTGGGGTCCGCCGATCTCCCAATCCCACCAGTTGTCGTACTCCGCGACGGTCGGGGTATAGACGTGGGCCACCATCCAATCCATGCCGTCGTCGATGGCCGCAGCCAGATTCGTGTTGCCATGGAGCGGGCAGCCGGGCGTGGCCCAAGCCAGCGCCATCGTTTCCAATTCGGAGAAATTGCGGGTCACAGTGCCACTGGTGGCATTCGTGCCAGCGGGCCGGTTGGTGGCAAAAGTGAAGGAATTTGAGCCGAAAGGACGGTTCGTGCCGCGATTCATGCCAAAAGGACGGAAGCTCCACAGAGTCGTGCGGGAAGCGTTGGTGTTCATGGTGCTCCAGGCGCGGTTGGCCCTCTCCACAAGGTTGCTGGGACTGTCCCGGAACATCATGCCAATGGGGATGCCCTCGCCGGAGAGCAGGTAGTGTTGCCACGTCATCCGCAAGGTGTCGTATTGATCCCCTCGCGCCAGCGGCGCCAATCCAACACAAATTCCCAATGAAACCAGCCAGGCAACGCTCAGGCGAAGTTGGCGCGAAAACACACATGTTGCGGCAGACATAATTCGTTAATATTTAATTGGAGGCAGACCACAACGCATTGGAAACTCGCGCCGCCATTTCGTTGATGCCACCGGCCATGATACTGATGTTCGACGGTGACGACGACAGGATTAGTCATTAATTCTCAGGGCATGAATATGCCCTTTCTGACCAATTGGCCAACTTTACTGTTGCTTTTGGGTGTTCCACGCTATTCCCTGCCAGGCGTGCGTGGCCGTCTGTGCAAATACTGGCTTCCGCTGATCCTCTGGATGGCCCTCATTTTCAGCGCCTCCACCGGGCTGGCGCCTCCTCCAATACCTCCTCCTTTTTCCGTCCGCTCATGCACTGGCTGTTTCCGGCCATGTCCGAGCATACGCTGGAGCTTATCCACCACAGCGTCCGCAAGACGGCTCATGTTGTCGAATACGCCGTGTTGGGGGTTCTGGCCTGGCGCACCGTTCGTTTTGACCCGGTCTTCGCCTCGTATCCGCCGCGCCGGCAACTTTTGTGCGTGTTGTTGCTCTGCATGCTCTACGCCTCGACGGACGAATTTCACCAAAGCTTTGTTCCCTCCCGCCAATCGGACGTGCTGGATGTCCTGCTCGATACCTGCGGCTCGGGCCTTGGCTTGCTGGCGGCTTGGGGCGTTCGCAAGCTGCGCGGCGCCACTTGACCTTATGAAACGTCCGCTGCTGCCAGTGGCGTTCTTGTTGATTGGCGGCATTCTTTGCGGCGAAATCGTCCGGCCATCCCTGCTGCTGTTGTTCGGAGTGTCCTTTGCGACGGCGGTGGCGGCACTGGCTTGGGAGCGCGGGCGCGCCTGGCTGCTGGGATTGCTTCTGTTCCTGACGGGATGGACCGACGCTTGCTGGCACTCCGCGATTCTTTCGGGCCACGACTTGCGGTTGCTGCTGGGCAATCAACCGCAATTTGTGACCTTGCGCGGCGTCATCCTGGCCCCGCCTTCGCAACGCATATTCGAGCGGGACCAGCGCGAATCCTGGCGTTCTTCCGCGCTCATTCAGACGGACGGGATTCTCTCCAACGGCGTTTGGCAAGCGGCAGACGGCCGGCTGATTGCGAGGACTCCGGGGCTTTTGCCCGAAAACATCTTCGAGGGGCAGCGGGTTGAGGTGGCGGGGCTGATTGAACCGCCGCACGGCCCATTCGCCCGGGGGATGTTTAATCCGCGCGCCTTTTACCAGCGGGAGGAGGTCTTTTTCCAATTGCAGACCTCCGGGCCGGGCGACTGGAAAGCGCCCCCGGCCAGCTTGCCGGTCTCGGAACGATTCCGCCAATGGGCCAGGCAAACTCTGGCCTTGGGCCTGCCCGAGGAGGACGAAGCGCTGCGCCTGACCTGGACTCTGCTGCTGGAGTGGAAGGCCCCGCTGACCGGCTCGGTGGAGGAACCGTTCATGTGCGCGGGCACCTATCACATTTTCGCCGTGGACGGCTTGCGCATCGGGCTGCTGGCGGGCATCGGCCTGGGCTTGCTGCGGCTGCTGCGCATGCCCCGCGCGCTTTGCGGCGCGCTGGTGCTGCCGGCGCTCTGGTTTTACGCCGGACTGACCGGTTGGCCGGCGTCGGCGGTGCGCGCCGCGACCATGGCCAGCGTCCTGATTCTCGGCTGGGCCTGCCGGCGTCCGTTTGATCTGCTCAATTCTCTTTTCGCGGCGGCCGTCATCGTGTTGTTGTGGGACCCGGCGCAACTTTTTCAACCTGGTTTTCAACTTTCGTTCGCGGTCGTTCTTTGCATTGGCGTCATTCTGCCGGGGATGCACTTGAAGTTGCGCGGCTATTTATTCAAGGGCGATCCGTTTTTGCCCGCCACTTTGCAACCGCATTTGCCGGCCTGGCTTTATACGCCCGCCGCTTACGCGGTGGACACGTTTGCCATGTCCCTGGCCGCCTGGATCGGCTCCATTCCGCTGGCCGCGTATTACTTCCATCTTTTCACGCCGGTAAGCGTCCCGGCCAATTGCGTGGTCGTGCCCGCCACGGCGCTGGCGCTGATGAGCGCCATGGGCAGCCTGCTGACGGGCGCGTGGCTGCCTGGCCTGGCCGGTCTTTTCAACAACACGACCTGGGCTTTGATGAAATTCATCATCTGGTTCAGCCGTTGGGCCGCGCAATGGCCGGCCGGCAATTGCAACCTCGCCGCTCCGTGCGCGGGCGCGTGTCTCCTCTACTACGCCGTCCTGTTGCTGGCCGCCACCGGCTGGATATTCCGTTCACGGCACAAATGGGCCGTCTCCTCTGGCCTGCTGGCGGTTGGCCTCGGCGTCGCTGCTCATTGGGCGCTCGGCTGGCGCACCGCGCGCCTTGACCTCCTGCCGGTCAACGGCGTCCCGGTCGTTTTCGCCGCCGGGGAAAAACTTCTCGTTGACTGCGGCAGCGAGGAATCCGCCCGCAATCTCCTCAAGCCCTTCCTCTGCGCCCAGGGCGTCAATCGTCTGGACGGCCTGTGCCTGGCCGTCGGGCGTTCGGGTTATTTCGGTGGCGCGCGGCTTATCCTGGCCGACTTTCCCGCCGCTGGCATTTTCACCGGCGCGACGCAAGACCGTTCTCCGGCCTTTCGCAACCTGACCGCCGAACTGCGCCAAACGAAAGGCTGGCTGGCGGTGAAGGACGGCGGCCAATTTGACGGCTGGCGCGTGCTCCATCCCGGCCCATCTGACCATTTCGCGCAAGCCGATGACAACGCCGTGGTCTTGGCCCGCGAATTCAACGGCCATTCCGTCTTGCTTCTGCCCGCCCTGGGCCGCGACGGCCAGGAAGCGCTCATGCGACGGCACCCGGACTTGCGCGCCGAAATCGTCATCGCCGGCCTGCCCGCGCGCGACGAGCCTCTTTGCGAACCGTTGCTGGACCAACTGCGCCCGCGTCTCATTGTGATTGCCGACGCCAAATTTCCCGCCACCCGCCGCGCCCCGGCCGCGCTACGCCAGCGGTTGGCTCGTCGCGCCGCGCGCGTGGTCTATGGCCGCGACAACGGCGCACTGACCTTGGAATTTTCCCCAGCCGGCTGCTCCCTGCTCACCGCCGACGGTTTGCCCGCCGTTGATCCGCCGCCTATGGAAGACGAAATTCAATAAAAAACGCAACGGCGGGCGGATCGGATAAATGCTTTGGAAGGAAGCAGCAGCCGTTTCAAGCAAAGATGCGTTTGGCGATTTGTTTGGGTGTGGCGGGACGGCAACAGCCGGTCTTGAATTCCGCGCGTGCCGATTTCACCGCTTCGAGAAGAGCTTCGCGCCGGCGTTCTGCCAGACGGCGTTGCAAAACCTCAACCAGCGACTCTTGTTCTTCGACGCCCAATTCGTCGGCCGAATCCAACACTTGCGCAAAAGTCTTCATGGCTTTGTATATATGCCCATTCACCCGCGAATGCAACCGCCTACCAACACAAGATTCTCAAAAAAGGTTGCAAAAACCCGGCATTGGCTCAAAGTTACCCATCAATTATGCGACAGCCCCCCAAATGCAACAACGGCCAGCGCAAGCCCAAGGGCGGAGCAATTTCCCTTCCTTCCGCAGCGGCTTCGTTCGTCATCTTCGACTTGGAAACCACTGGACTGTATCCGGATGGATGCGAGATCATTCAGATCGCGGCGACGCGTTTTCGTAACGGAGACGTTGTGGCAAACGACGCGTTCTTCAGCTATTGCAGGCCGGCCCAGCGCATATCCCGATTCATCTCAGTTTACACCGGCATTACCGACCAGGATGTCCGTCATGCTCCCAGTCCCATTGAGGCGCTGGAGCAATTTTCAAGGTTTGTCGGAGATTCCGTCATCATGGCGCACAACGGCCACCGATTTGACATCAAGTTTCTGGAGTCCACCTGCGCCAGACACCGAAGGAAGGTGCGAACCGTGGAATCCATCGATTCCATATCTCTTTCCAAACGCCTGTTTGGCACGGCCCGGGGAACGGGACATTCACTTGACCGTGTGATGCAGCGCTTGGGGCTGAATCCCTCCAAATATCAACGTCATGATGCGCGTGGCGACATCAAGGCCTTGGCGGACTCGGTCAAAATCATGTGGCAACGACTTGGCCTTGACCCGCAATGCAGCGTCATCGCGAGGCGCGAGACATCGCTGCCTGCAATTTAAAAAAACGAAAATAGTTGTTTAGCTGGCCGTTTGGTTTTATAGTGTCAACATGAGAACGGCAGTTGAAATCGAAGCGGACATAGACCAATTGCCCGTTGCGGAACGGGCAAAGTTACGCGACAGGTTGTTGGCACGTACCGCGACGAATCCCAAAACCGGGGCTGAACTCGCCGCACTCTGGCCCACGAGCTTTCATTTAACTACGCAAGAGGCAGATGAGTTCGCGCGGGACCTGGAGGCTTCACGTCAGAACCCGCCGAAAGCTCTGTTGTGGGAATAGTGATTGACAGTTCGCTGTTCATCGCCAGCGAGCGAGCAAGATTCAACCTCGAAGAATTTCTCGCCGCGCATCCCACCGATCTGTTTTTTATCGCCGCGATCACGGCATCCGAACTCTTGCATGGCTGCGCCCGGGCAACCGACAGCATGGTTCGCGCGCGCCGCATCCGTTTTGTGGAAAGCGTATTGCAGAATTACGCCATGCTGCCTTTTGCGCTGGCCGAAGCACGGGAACACGCGAAGATATGGGCAGAGTTGGAGAGCCGCGGCCAGATCATCGGGGAGCGGGACCTTTAGATTGTAGCCACTGCCAAGGCCAACAGTCATGCCGTGGCGACCCTCAATCGCGGGGAATTTGAACGGGTTCCAGGAGTAGTTCTTGTGGAAACCAAGCAATAGTCTCCGAGGCCGTTTACCGGCCCCTTTCGGATGAAAAGTTTTTCTTGCCAATGCATAGGGTTTCGATGTATCGTTCCCGGCATGAACCTTAGGGGCGCATTGCCAACATTGATTTTGCAAAATTTGCAGCGAGGGCCGAATCACGGCTACCACATCGCGCAGGAGATCAAGCAAAAATCCAAAGGCGTACTCGACTTCAAGGAAGGCACGCTTTATCCGGCTCTGCACGGTCTGGAGGGAAAAGGGTTCATCGCGTCCCACACCTGCGAGGAAAACGGACGGACCCGCTGCTATTACAAATTGACAGAAAAGGGCAAAAAAGCCCTGGCGCGGGAAAGGCAGGAGTGGCGGCGCATTTCCGGCGCGTTCAATCTCGTTCTGGAGGAGGCAACGTGAGCAGGCATGATCCCGAGCGTGTGACATTTCTCTGGCAGTGGCTGGACATCGCCACGGCGAAACTTTCCGCCCCGGCCAAGGAACGAATACAACTCGAAATCGAAGCCCACGTTGCCGACAGCGTGCAAAGCCATCAGGCCGAGGGCTATTCTGAAACCGACGCTCAAGCTGCCGCTCTGGCTGAATTGGGGGACGCAACCACCGCCGCAAAGCGTTTCCGCAGACGGCATTTGACCAGCAAGGAAGCAAAGAGGGTGGGTAAAATATTGGAGCGTTCTGAGAGTTTTCAGACCCTCGCGGCGTATGCTTTCTGCGCTTTCGCGTGTCTCCTCCTCTACATTCGCATGAAAGTTAACACGCCTGATGCGTCTATCATGCTCATGATTACCGTCGCGTATTCCTTGTCCTTCGGGTATGCGACGATTGGTTTTTTAGCACACCGCAAAAGTTCCAAGCCCGATATTCGTTTGCTCGTTTTGCTCAAGATCCTATCTGATGGATGTTTTGAGGTAGTGACTGTGAAGACAATGTTCGGTTGGCTCGGGTGGGAAGTTTGCTGCGCCGTGGTGATCGTCCTAACTATGTATTTACTCCGCGATTTTCGCATCTGGTTCAAGCTTGGGCAGGGTGACACCATCGGGTTGGAAACGCCGTCGCGCGGCGCCCCTGCAGAATAATTTTGTGTCCCTTGTGCTTGCGCGGTATAATGCAAACGATGAGTCCAGACATCCGCTGGAAACAACGGTTTCAAAATTTTGACCGCGGCTTCGTGCTGCTCCGCGAGGCTCTGGAGCGCAAGCCGGAGGCCCTTTCCATGTTGGAGAAGGAAGGGGTGATTCAGCGGTTTGAATACACCTTTGAACTGGCCTGGAAAACCCTCAAAGACTACCTCGAAGAAGGCGGATTGATCATCTCTCCGCTCACGCCGCGCCAGGTCATCAAGGAAGCCTTTGCCGCCAAGGTGATTTCCGAAGGTGAAGTGTGGGTCAACATGCTGGATCATCGCAATCTGCTTTCTCATACCTACGACTCTGCGGTTTTTGAACAGGCGGTCGAAGCCATTGCCGGGCGCTATCTGCCAGCCATGGCCAAGATGCATGAGTTCTTCCTGGAAAAAAGCGCGGAATGAAATCTCCCAACCTCAGGCCCGATGAACTCGCCTTGTTGCGGCGAGTCTTTCAAGGACATCCGGAGATCAAGACTGTCAAGCTGTTCGGCTCTCGCGCCAAGGGCACCAACGTCCCTTCTTCGGATATCGACCTCGCGCTCTGGGGAGAGGTGGATGCCCTGCGCGCCGAATCCATAGCTGCCGAATTGGACGAATTGCCGACACCTTACAAATACGACGTCAAACCCTTTCACCTCATCAAACTGGCCCCGTTGCGCGAGCACATTGAGCGCGTCGGCATCACCGTTTATCCGCAGGAAGAAGAGAGTTGAGCCTTAGAGGCTGCGCTGTCTGCAAGACCGCCATCATCGGCGCCCGCGCCCGGGAAGCGTCGTCAAATTCCCCATGCACGCATCCGGCAAACACGCGACCGCCGACAACGAAAAGGACCACCTCGGCGTGGCCCGGGTCGCCATCATCGGCCTCGTTGCCCGAACCGGTGATATGTTTGGCGGGCGCGCCCGCGACCACCATGTCCATGGAAGCGGTAGCTTTGAACTTGATGAACTCGCTCTTAATCAACTCGGCCGCGCGAGGCACGGCGTCGTTCGCGGTCCTGGCCTTGGCCACGGCCCAGACGTGGAGCGACATGTTGGTGGTCTTAATGTTGACGTAACCGTTGGAGGAGGCAACTTTAGCCGCCGCTGGAGCTTGCAACGCCAGCGCCGGCTTGCCGTCCACTGAAAGCGTCACGGTTGTGTCCTGGGCCGAAGCCCGGACAGCCACGCAAGCACTGACAAGGCAGACCAGGAGAGGCGTCAGGTATTTGTTCATTTTGCTCACAATCGATATATACGCCGGGCGTTTCCGTAAAGGAGTTTGCGCTCGATGGACTTGCTCGGAGCCAGTTCGCGCACGGCTTGGATCGTCGTCCAACCGATGCAGACAGGGCCGCGTCCGGGCACGTCCGGGCAGTCGCTGCCGAAGATCAACTTATCCTGGTGGCGCTTGAGAAAACCGCGCGTGAAATCCGGGTCGCGCGTCAGGCCGTTGCGGGCGGAATTAGCCGCGAGGTCGGCGTAAAAATTCGGATAGTCGCTCAAATAACGGTCGGTCCAGCCGCCCGGGGTCACCTTGCCAGGGGGATACAGCTTGTCGGCGTCATCCTTGCAATTGAGGTCGATGTGCGCCCAGACCGTTTGGGCGTGGCCGATAAAGGTCGTGCGCGGATGGGCCTGGAACATTTTGTAGAAGCGGTCGTAGCCGTGATTGTAACTTCCGAACTGGAAGTGCATAAGAATCGGCACGCCGTAATCGGCCGCCAGGCGGTAGAGCGCCTGCATCTGCGGGCAATCGCATTCCACCGCGAATTTTTGCTCACCGATGCAGACGGCGCCCAGCCTGAGATATTTTTCAATGACTTGCGGAGCGTTTTCCAGATCGGGAACTTCGTTGGCGCCAAAATAAAACTCGCCGGGGTGGGCCAGGGCCAGCGAGCGGCAGGACTCGTTGCCCAACACGGTGCCCTGCAATCCGTTGCCATACCCTTCGTGCGTCGAGGGCCGGTTGACCGGCGAGCCGGAGGGCAGGAGCACCGTCTTGATGGCGCCCATGTTGCGCTGATGTTGCACCAATTGCTCATCGGTCCGGGCCGGGCCGATTTGATGCCACTGCTGATCCCTTTTGCCGCCGTAGTTGGTGTGCTGGTGGATGTCAATAATTGGCTCCGATTCGGGCGTCGTCCGGCAGGACGGAAGCAGCGCCGAACCGGCCGCCAGGACTGAGGCGTGGCAAAAATGGCGTCGGGAGATGGTTTTTGATCTGTTCATAAGCGTTGAAAACAGGCGCAGTCTCCCTCTTGCCCGCGCCGCACGCCAGCAAAATCCATCTTCCAGACGCCATTGCGTCATTGACCCTTCACTCCCCTATGCCCGCCGCCGCGTCACGGTGATTTCGCGTAAGTAATCATGCCCTGAAAATCAACCACGACCGCAGGCTCGTTGCCGACCACCCAAGCATCATGGCCGGGAGGCAACAAGGATACGTCGCCCGGCCCACAGTCGAACTCCGTGCCGTCATCCATGCGGACTCGCAGCACGCCGGAGACGTGATACTGGCAGTGCGCAGCTTCGCAACTCCTGGTCTTGGCAATCGGCTGAACCGACGTGCTCCAACGCCATCCTGGCTCCAGTGTGGCCCGGCCCACCGTCGAGCCGCCGACCTTGACCAACTCCACTCTGCCTTTGGGAAACTCCCGAATCTCATCCGGTTTGCCAAACTTTTTCACTTCCGCTTTATTCATACATTCCCTTTCTGTTATTTGTGTTGTCATGGCGGGGAACCTGATGCTTGGCGAAGCGGCACGGTTGACACGATGTATTCAAAGCGGTCAACACATTGCCACTTCATTACATTGTAGCAACTCTAGCTCAAACCACCCTTGGCGGCAAGCACGACCGCACGACGGGGGTGCTAGAAGTGCCGTCCGGAATGGATTTGGGCGGCGCGGCAGCGCCGGCCCTGCCGGAAACTGACTTTTAATCGCAACCCTGCAACGGCAACCGTTTGACATGCCCGCTTTCCTGCCCCATCTTAAGTGCGTTATGATTATTGGAGTGCCACGCGAGATCAAACTTCAGGAACATCGTGTCGCTTTGCTGCCATCGGCTGTCTATCTGCTGACCAAACGCGGGCACAAAGTCGTCGTCGAACGCTCCGCCGGCGCCGGGGCCGGCTATCCCGACGCCGATTACGAACAGGCTGGCGCGCGTCTAACCGGCGATCACGCGGCCGTCTTTGAACAGGCCGAATTGATCGTCAAGGTCAAGGAACCGCAGGAGTCCGAATGCGCCCTGCTGCGCGCGGGCCAGATTCTTTTCACTTACTTGCACCTGGCGGCGGATCGCGGCTTGACCCTGGCGCTGCTCAAATCCGGCGTGACGGCCATCGCCTATGAGACGATTGAGGTCAACCACCGCCTGCCCTTGCTCGAACCCATGAGTGAAATCGCCGGGCGCATGGCCATTCTGGTCGGCGGCTATTGTCTGGCCAAGCATAACGGGGGCAGCGGCGTGTTGCTGGGCGGGGTGCCGGGGGTGTTGCCGGGGCGCGTGGTGGTCCTGGGCGGCGGCTCCAGCGGCATCAACGCGGCCCGCATGGCTACCGGTCTGGGAGCCGACGTGACCGTTCTGGAAGTGGATTTGGAACGGATGCGCTTTCTGGACATCACGCTGCACACGGCCCACACCCTTTATTCCAGCGAGGCGCACCTGGTTGATTTATTGCCGGCAGTCGATTTGTTGATTGGCGCGGTGCTGCTGCCAGGAGCCAAGGCGCCCAGATTGATACGCCGCGACATGCTCCGCCACATGCGGCCCGGCAGCGTTTTCGTCGATATTGCCATCGATCAGGGCGGCTGCGCCGAGACCTCGCGGCCCACCACGCACGATCTGCCGACTTATGTCGAGGAGGGAGTGATCCACTATTGCGTGGCCAACATGCCCGGTGCTTATGCCCGCACCGCCACGCAGGCTCTGACCAACGTGACCTATCGCTACATCGAGACCCTGGCGGACATGGGATTGAAGGAGGCGTGCCTCTTTCAGCCGGCCTTGGTCGGGGGCATCAACGTGATGAACGGCCAGTTGACGCACAAAGCCGTGGCCGAGGAGCATGGCCTGAAATACGCGCCGCCGCCGCTGGCGTGACGGATCGTGTTTAGCTTGGCCTCTTGTCGGCGCCTCAAGGCTTGGGGCCGAAGGCGGCCTTGAACTCGGGCGTTTCCCTCAGCGGCGCAAACATGGGATCCTGGAACAGGTGCTCGCGCAAATCGACCGTCTTGGGGTTTTTGCCGCGTTCCGCGGCGTTAATGTCCAGCGATTTTTTGAGCGAGATCATGGCCTGGGAAATTTCACCGCGATAGGACTGGACGGCAGCCAGATTGTACCACGGCTCGGCATTGTTGGGCAAGGCCTGGGTCAGGCGCGTGACCACCTTTTCGCTGTTGGCCATATCGCCCATGCGCGCGTAGGCATCGGCCGCAGCCATGAGCGTGGACGGGTCCGAGCCGGCAAAGGAAAGCACTTGCTCCAGCATTTGCGCGGCGGTGTTGGTTTGGCCGCGGGACATGGCCTGCTGGATTTGGCCGAAGACTTGTTTGATCTGGTCGGCCACGGGCATCCCTTTTTTGCTCCGCTCCAATTGCGTAATCCACTCGCTGATGGAGCCGTTGTAAGGGTCCAGCTTATGGCAGGTTTGCAAAATCATCAGCGCATCGTCAATGCGGGGCGGCGAGGTTTGCATGACCAGAAGATCCATGAAGTGGAAGACCGCCTCCGGGCTGAACGGGCAATAGGCAAAAGACTGTTTAAAGGCAAACTCCGCCTCCTTGGTCACCCGCGGCCGCTCCGTGGCGCTGCGGGAATTCTCCGGGCGCGAGCGCCATTGGTAGATGCTGCTGGCAATGGAGCTGCGCAGCTTGGAAAATGCCTTCTGCCCGTCGTCATCGCGCACGAATCTCGGGTCGCCGGTAAAGTGGCTCAGGTCGTGGCGCAAATACACGTCCTCGGCCCAATCGCAAATCTGCTTGACGCTCGTGTCGTAGTTGATCCAATTGCCGATGGTGCGGCGGGAGAATTCGCTCCAGAAGGCGTGGTCTTTGTCGATCACGTCCTGCGACATTTCCTGCACGGGATGGCGGTTGATTTTCATGATGACGCCAAATGGCTCCAGATAGGAATACATCCAATCCAGCGGGAAGCTTTCCTCCACGTAGAATTCGTGGTGGGGGTTCTTGTCGAAAATCACCTTGGTCAGCAGGCCGTTGATGCTCATCACGGCCACCTGGCCGGAAACCGAGACGCGCCCGTTGTCCACGTGAACGTCCTCCCCCGGCTTGAGCTGGCGACGTTCCATGGGAAATTCGTCGTCGTGCTGCTTGCGCCGTTGCGCGTCGTAAAGATATTCCTGAAAGCAGTTGGCCGAATCCTCTGGAGTGGCCGTGATAATCTCGGTGTCGGGATAGACGCCGCCGAGGCTCTTGACGATGGCCTCGGGATAGGCCACTTCCAACATGCGGCGATTGAGGCGGATGATGTTATTGTGGGTCAGGTTGCCGCCGGCGGCGGCTTCCTGAATCAACGGCGGCAGCTTGACGTCCTTGAACCGCTCGGCAGAGTACATGTTTTCGCCGTCCAGAATGGCATTGAGGTCCTTGGAAAGGGCGCGGCGCAGGGCGGTTTCGTCCGCGTTGCCGACAACCAAGGGCTGTGTTTCCTTGCTCAGTTTTGCATAGAGATACTTGGCCAGCGGATCCTGCTCGCCGCCGGGACGCAGCTTGGCGGCGAGTTTTTGCGCGTTGAGGAATTGATCAGGTTTGAACCAGGAGGTGCCGGTGCGGCGCTCTCTTTCGACTTTTGCGCCCAGGCCCTCAAAAATGTCGTCCAGCCACGCCAGCGACCGGGTCGTCCCGGAAAACAACTTGGGCGCGCTGCCGGCCAGGAAGTTCTGGAAAAACGGCGGGTCGATCTGCGCGCTGCGGTTGTATTGGGCGCGGATGTAGTCCAGGTAAGTGTTATCCGCCAGCGCGTTTTGGGTGATGATATAGACGTCGCGGCGATCATAATGCTGGTCCTGCAAAGGCTGGCAATCATGCGGGATGAAGCTTTCGCAGAAAATGGTGTAGGTGGGACAAAAACGGCCGGGGTCCGTGCCGCCATAGAGCACCGCGTCGCGCGCCATTTCCGGATAAACCATTTTGCCGTAAGGGCCTTTGGCGGCCGCCTCGCGCAAGGTGGCGTCGTAGGTCAGGTTGCCGTCCGTCCCCACGAAGGGCGGGGTAAACATATCGTGGCCGAACCAGTAGCCAAACCAATGGTTGCGCTGCTCGCTCTTGTACCAGTGCGACATGCCGGAGTAAACCGGCAGCAGCGCGAAAAGCGCCAGGGTGATCCCCAGCGGGGCGCGCCGGTTGTAAATGAAAAGGGACGCCAAAAAGGCCAGCGTCATGACCACCAGCAGCAGGCTGGCGAACACTGCCGACCCATATTGGCGCGGCGCGAAAGATTGCGCGATCAAATGCGGCAGGCTCGACAGGCTCATGTGGCTTTCCGCGTCGAGACCGAAATAATTCCCGCCCGTGACCGCAAACAGTGAGTAAAGGGCCAGAGCGATGGCCACGCCCGCGCCGGCAAATCCCCAGCGGCGGAATTTCTCGTAGTTGGTGGCCATGAACGCGGCCGTCAAGGCCATGCCGTAACCGATCAATATCGCCACAATCGCGTGCGAGGCGGTGAAAAACACTTTGACCAGTTCGGATGTCTGGCGGTCGCGGGTGGGACTCAGGAAGATGGAGAGCAGCACGCCCAGGAAGGGATAAATGGCGGCGACGGAAATGACCCAGGCGCGTTCCCGTTTTTGCATTTTGAAGAGGAAAAACAACGGCAATAGGACAAAAAACATCGCCACCCAGCTATACGCATCGGCCAACCCCGTGACCAACATGTTCAGCTCGGTCATGAAATGCCCCGGGTCTTTGAAAATGTCCGTCGGGCTGAGTTTGTCGTACTGCCCACGACTCAAAGCGTGCCAGAAACCTTCGACGGTGCGCGGGTAGCCCCATTCCATGGGAGGATTGGTCATGCCGGAGACGGCTTCGTAAAGGTAAAAACAAGCGCCCCCGCCCAGAAGGCTAAATGAGGCCAGAGTGGACTTCCATTCTGTCAATAGGCCGTTGGTCTTGATGGTCAGATAAATGCAAGCGGCCATCGAACACAAGCCGACGCCGACAAAAATCCGGAAGACCATGGGCGTAGTGCTCTCGAAAATGCCCGCCATGTGGGCGCTCTTGGCCAGCAATCCCAGGAAAAAGAAAACGCTGTTCAAAAAGAACATGTCCCGGCCCAATTTGGGCTGGCGGGCGGCCACGCCAATCTCGATGCCCATGATAGCCATGGTCAGCGTCTGGTGAATGGTGGCGCAGATGCCGAGAAAGAAAAACGCCGTGTATAAATAGCGTCGCTGGTGGGGCGCATAATTCCACCGCAACAGCAATGTCAGCACCAACAGCAGCCAAGGCACGCCGAAAAGGGAAATGCGGTTGATGACGACCGACTCCTTCCACATCGAACTGCCCAAGCCCAGCATCAGCCCGGCGGTGATGCCCGAAACCATGCAGATGGCCCCCTCCCACTTGCCGGTCATGTTTTTCAATTCCTCGATCCCTTCCATCAACATGCTGCTGCCGCGGGAAACCATCAAGGCCAGAAGCCCGCACCCCGCCGCCGCCGTGGTGGCCTCGGCCAGGGCCACGCGCCAGGCGATGTTCTTGAAAGGCACCAGCACCGTCCAGAGCCAGGTGTAAATGGTCCAGAACGGGTAGCCCGGAGGATGCGGGATGCCGGCGTAGTAAGAAGCCGTGCAAAGCTCCCCGGAATCCTCCAAGGTCACCTGTGGAGCCAGGCAGATAAAATAAATGACCCAGACGATCGCGAAAGCAATGAGCATGGTCAGCCAGTCCAGGCGCCGGAAGAGCGGCGGCACATTGGCTGACGTGGATTGCGGCGGCAGCGCGGCTTTGGCGGGCGGGGTCGTGGCGGCACTGGCAGCCGTGGCGGCGCCGCCTTTGGCTGGCGCGCCTTGGGGCGGTTGAGATTTAGAATTCATCTGTTATATGGCGTAAACCGGCGCACATCTACCGGACTGGACACCGGAAACGGTCTTTTTGTATATGAAGCTTCGCCCGTTTGGGCAATGAAGAAACGCGACAAAGTTTCGGGGCTTTCGAGGCGGGGCCAGGGCGAAATATCTATCAAGCGGCCCCGTTTTCCGACAAAAACGGCCGCCCGCAAAACGAGGGCAACGCGATGGTCACGGCGACAGGCGCCCCGTTTTCCGACAAAAACGGCCGCCCGCAAAACGCGTCATCTTCAAGTTGCTGCCATTCAGCGGGTTATCCGGTGGATAAAAAGCCCGGTATCGCGCCAATAAAATGTCCCACCTGGGACATTTTATTGGTACTTTCCGGTCTGTCAATTTTGCGCTTGCATTCATTTGATAATAACGGCAGAATGCCAACCATGCCTAAAGTTCAACCCTCTGGTATTCTTGCGGTTACCACCCTGGCGGCGATCCTCTGTTCTTCGACCGGGGCTTTTGCGGCGGGCGTGGTGACCAGCGCCAACGAAAGTTCATTGACGACCGCGATGGCCGGCGGCGGCACCGTGACGTTCGCGGTTAACGGGACGATCTACCTCACGAACACCATCGTTGTGTCCAACAACACGGTGCTGGACGCCACAGGCTATAATGTGGCTGTCGATGGCAGCAACGCGGTGAGTTTATTCGCAGTTAATAGCAATGTGAGCTTCACGTTGAAAGGCCTGACCCTGGCCAATGGTTTGGCTCAAGCCACATTTATCCAGAACGCCGTAAGCGGCGGCAACGGCGGCGCGCTGTCTAACGCAGGGTCGCTGCAAGTCATCGGGTGTGTCTTATCGAACAATGCGGCCGTGGGATACAACGGGAATGCATATGAAGATCACAATTCAAGCCAGGGTTTTGGGGGGGCGATTTTTAGCGCCGGCTCTTTAATCGCAAGCAATTCCTTGTTCATCAACAACCATGCGGTTGGTGGTAATGGTCGCGCGTTTGCGCCACCTTCGCGATTTTACCCAACTGCCGGCAGCTCGGGGCTTGGAGCAGCTGCCTTCAACACTGGCTCTGCGTTGGTCGTCAACTGCGTCTTTTCCAACAACCAAGTCACCGGCGGCAACGGGGCTCTTGGAAACCCTGAGTATTCTGATGGTGCTAATAGCGCTCCAGGCACGGACGGAGGGAGCGCCAACGGCGGCGCAATATATAATTCAGGCCTGATTTCGATTCTCAGTTCCACAATCGTAATGAATTGCACTGCTGGCGGCGAAGGAGGCGCAGGAGCCTATGGCTATTATAATGGTGGGACCATGATTGGCGGAACCGGAGGCGCAGGGGGAGACGCATTGGGAGGAGGATTTTACGCCGCATCTGGCACGGCCGCCATAGTCAATTGCACCTTGGTAAGCAACGTCGCAATAGGAGGAAATGGAGGCCCAGGGGGAGCGGGAAGTGGCGGCGCCTTCGCGAGAGAACCGGGTGGCGCCGGAGGCTCCGGCGGCGGCGGCGCGAATGCCATAGGCGGCGCCATCTGTTTAGCAGGGGGCGCCCTCGACATCACAAATGCCACCTTGGCCAATAATTTTCCCACCGGCGGAAGCAGCGGGGCGGGCGGACCGGGTGGCCCCGGTTACTATGGTCCTAACGGCCCTCCCGGTGCAAACGGCCAGTCGGGAATCGCCAAGGGAGACTCCATCGGAGTGTCAGACGGACAGCTTGTTCTCAAGAATTCGATACTTTATCCGAATATGTCGTCGGACACGAATATATTCGGTTCTCTTATCGATGCGGGCCACAATATAAACTCCGATTTCTCCGATTCACTTACCAATTCTACCAGCCTCAACGGCATCAACCCCGATCTCGCCCCCTTGGGCAATTATGGCGGGCTTACGCCTACGATGGCGATGTTGCCGGGCAGCCCAGCCATCGATGCCGCCGATCCCGCCGATTTCCCGGCCACGGATCAGCGCGGCCGCCCCCGGCCTTTCGGCGCGGCGCCGGACATCGGCGCTTTTGAATTCTCGCCGACCGTCACTATTTCGGGGCAGATCGCCGGGCTGATGCCGGCCGACCAAATAACGGTCACGGCGGGCTGCTATTCGACGCTGACGACAAGCCACGGCGCCTATGAGTTTCCGTTTGACGATGGGCCTTCCTGCACGGTTGCGCCTACCAATGCCAATTACGTCTTTGTCCCGCCCGCGCAAACCATCAGCGTCTTTTCAAATCAAACCGTGGTGAATTTTCAAGCGTATCGGCTCAATGCGATCACCTTGGGCGTTCCGTCGGCCAATTCGCTCAATCTGGCATTTGCGGGAAGCAATGGCCAGCGATTCAGGATTGAAGCGTCCACCAATTTCGCGGGCTGGACCCCCATTGCCACGAACACCATCAGCGCCGCCGGTTACGTGAGCGCCTCATTTCCCCTAAGCAATTCGGCCAGCCAATTCTTCCGGCTTGTCTCGCCGTAGCTTGCCAGACTGCACGACCCGGCTCTGCTCGACTTCTTTGTTGTGCCAATAAAATGTCCCAGGTGGGACATTTCATTGGTACGACTGCATTTTACAGTTGCGGCGGTGGGAATTTGTGTAAAGAATTTGCGCCATGACAATTGCAATGTGTCCGGGCACAGGTGTCGCCTGGCTGAATTTCATTACCTGCTGATATGCAACCAATTCATCTGGCTTGGGTTGATTACGCCATCCTCCTCTCTTACACGGTGTTCGTCATCGGCATCGGCTTCGCTCTGCGACGCTACATGAAGACGTCGGCGGACTTCCTCACCGCCGCCCGCTCCCTGCCGACATGGGTCACCGGCCTGGCTTTCATTTCTGCCAACCTCGGCGCGCTGGAATTGGTCGGCATGGCTGCCAGCGGCGCCAAATACGGCATCGCCACCGCCCACTTCTATTGGGTTGGCGCGATTCCGGCGATGGTCTTTTTGGCGGTCTTCATGATGCCCTTCTATTACGGCTCCAAAGCCCGTTCGGTGCCCGAGTATCTGAAAATGCGCTTCGACGAGCGCACCCGCGCCCTCAATTCGGTTTCCTTTGCCGTCATGACCGTGTTTGCCTCCGGCATCTCCATGAACGCCCTGGCCAAGCTTTTGCACCAGCTTCTGGGCTGGAATTACGATGCCAGCCTCTGGATTTGCTCCGCGGTGGTGCTGCTCTACGTGCTCAAGGGCGGCCTCACTTCGGCGATTTACACGGAAGTCCTCCAGTTCTTCATGATCGTGCTCGGCTTCGCGCCGGTCGTTTACCTGGGGCTTAAGGACGTCGGCGGTTGGGACATGCTCAAAGGCAAACTGGTTGAAGTGGCGGCCAACCCGGCGGCGGCGGGGATGATCGACAAGACGGGCAAAGTCTTTCCCGCTGATTCCTGGACCAGCACCTGGAAGCCGCTCCTGGCCGGGCCGTCCTCCAATCCCATGGGCGTTGATTGGTTCGCCATCGTGTTTGGCCTGGGCTTCGTCCTGTCGTTTGGTTACTGGTGTACCAACTTCCTCGTCGTGCAGCGGGCCATGGCCGCCCGGAACATGGGCGCGGCGCGCCGCACTCCGTTGATCGCCGCCATTCCCAAAATGGTCTTCCCGGCGCTGGTCATCCTGCCTGGCATGATTGCCGCCGCGCTGGCCGTTTCTCACAAGGACGGATACCGCCTTCCGCCCAAACCGCTCGACGCCGCGATCTATAGGAAGCTGACCCCTGCCGTCAACCGGGCCTCTTCGGCCGGCCTTCAGGGCCAGGCCGCCCTGCAAGCCATCAACACCGCTTTGGGCGATGCCGACGCCAAGACATTCAAGCTCAATCCCGAAAAAATCGCCGCCATTGTCTCTGACAACAAAACCGCCGTTCTCCCCGAGGCCACTCTCAGCGCCCGGCTGCAAGATGCCGTGGACGAGCCGGATTACGACGGGGTCATTCTCTCGCTGGTCAAGAAGTATTGTCCCACCGGTTTGCTCGGCCTGGCGTTGACAGGGTTGCTGGCCTCGTTCATGTCGGGCATGGCCGGCAACGTGACTGCCTTTAACACCATCTGGACGTACGACCTTTACCAGGCCTACTTCGCGCCCAACAAGAGCGATGAACACTACGCCTGGATGGGCCGCGTCGTGACGGTCGCCGGCATTGGTCTGAGCATCGTTTGCGCCTACCTGGTAAGCCAATGGTCCAACGCCATGGACATCATCCAATTGGTATTTGGCTTTGTGAACGCCCCGCTCTTTGCGACCTTCCTGCTCGGCATGTTCTGGAAGAGGGCCACCGGCACAGGCGCTTTTCTGGGCCTGCTGGGCGGCACCGCCACCTCCGCTCTCTTCCACGCGCTCTCCACCACCTCCTCGAACGTTTTAGGGATCAAGGGCGGCTACCTGTGGCTCTGTCTGCACAAGAATATCGCGGATGTGCCCGCATACCTGAAATTCCCGAGCGACATGGCGCAGAATTTCTGGCTCGCCAGTTTTGCCTTCGCCGCCTGCTTCCTCCTGACCTTCGTTATTTCCCTCGCCACCAGGCGGACCAAGACGGACGAGGAGTTGAAAGGGTTGGTTTATTCATTGACGCCCAAGCTGGTTGATCACGACCAGTCGTTCTTCCTGCGGCCGTGGGTGTTGGGCAGCATTCTGCTTGGCGGCTGCGTTGTTCTTAACATTCTCTTTTGGTAGAAAGGAAACACAACTATGGGACTCGATATTCGCTGGCCAATCGGCATCATGTTCTCGCTCGTTGGATTGTTGTTGGTCGTCTTCGGCGCCGCCACAAATTCCGACGTCGAAATGTACCGGCATTCCCTTGGCATCAACATCAACCTGATCTGGGGCGCCGTGCTGCTGCTCTTCGGCGCGGGGATGCTTTTGGGGGCCATGTTCGGACGCAAGAAACCACCCACGCCTTGACACGAAACCTTCTCCATGAAACTCCAGGAACTCTCCGCCCACGTCGCCCGTGAATTTGCAAAGGCCTTCGGCCGTCCCCCGCGTTGGATCGTGGCCGCCCCCGGCCGCGTCAATGTCATCGGCGAACACACCGATTACAACGACGGCTTCGTTTTGCCGATGGCCATTGAGTATTACGCCGTCATGGCCGCAGACCTTCCGCCACGCGGCGGCGCCATGCTGTGCATCCGTTCCACCGCCGAAACGGAAACCGCGAATATAGACACCTCGAAGCCTATCACGAAAAGTCCGTTGAAATGGAGCAATTATCCACGCGGCGTCCTGGCTGGTTTCGTGGCGCGCGGCTTCAATCCGGGCGGGCTGGACGTTCTGTTGCACTCGACCGTGCCGCTGGGCGGCGGTTTGTCCAGCAGCGCGGCGTTGGAAGTTTGCACCGCGACGTTGCTCGAAGCGGTCAGCGGCAAGAAGATCGACCCCGTGGAGAAGGCGCTCCTGTGCCAGAAGGCCGAACATGATTTTGCCGGCGTGCCTTGCGGCATCATGGACCAATTCATATCCGTCATGGGCCGCGAGGGGCATTTGCTGTTGTTGGACTGCCGTTCCCGCAAAACCGAACTGGTGCCGATGCGCGATCCAGCCGTGGAATTGCTCATCGCCAACACCAACGTCAAACACGAATTGGGCAGCGGCCAATACGCCCACCGCCGCGCCCAATGCGAAGCGGCCGCGAAAATTCTCGGCCTGCCCTCCTTGCGCGACGCTTCCGCCGAAGCATTGGCACAGAAGCAAAGCAACATGGAGGGCGAGGTATTCCGCCGCGCCCGCCATGTTATCGGCGAAATCGCGCGCACGGTGAAGGCCGTCGAAGCCATTCGCGCCTCCGATTGGCCGAAAACGGGTGAGTTAATGTACGCCAGCCACCGCTCCTTGCGCGACGACTACGAAGTCAGTTGCCAGGAATTGGACGCGCTGGTGGAAATCGCCGAGTCCATCGGACTGGCGGGCGGCGTGTATGGCTGCCGGATGACGGGCGGCGGTTTTGGCGGATGCGCAGTGGCCCTGGTCAAGAGCAATGCCGTGCCCGCGATCACCCAAAAACTCGCGACGGGCTACAAAGCGAAAACAGGCATCGAAGCCACGATCTTCGACTCTCGACCTGCCGCCGGAGCCACGGTCATCAAGGGCTGACTTCACCCGATGCCCAACCAGGCCAATTTCAACTCTTTCGAGAATGAACTGATTCGTCTGGTCGGCTCCTTCGAACACGGCCTCGGCGAGTTCAAAAGCTCCGGCTATGTTGAGGCGCAGCTTCGCGACGATTTCCTCAATCCCTTCTGGCGCTCTCTCGGCTGGGACTTGGAAAACCAAGCCGGTCTGGTTCAAACCAAACGTGAAGTGGAAATCGAAAGCCGCACGGAGATCGGTGGACGGCAGAAGCGGGCCGATTACCTTTTCCGCGCCGAGGGCCAGGACCGCTTCGTTTGTGAAGCAAAGAAACCCGCGGAGGAACTCAATGCGCGCCACGCTTTTCAGGCCAAACGCTATGCTTGGAACAAAGGCGTCGCCCTCGCCGTGCTGACCGATTTTGAGGAATTCAAACTCTACATCGTCGGCGGCAGGCCCTACCAGGCCGAGCCGTTGGCGGGCCTTTGGAAAACATGGCACTTCCGCCAACTCCCGCTGATGGCGCGAGAGATTTGGGACCTGCTCGCCCGCGACACAATCGCCGCCGGCAGCATCGACCAGGTGATTGAATCACTGCCAAAAGCGCCGGCGGGCAAAGGCAAGGCGCGTCAGCAATGGCTCGTCAAGCCCGACCGTTCCCGCGCGCTCGACGTGGAGTTCCTGAATGTCCTTGATGAAGCCCGCCGCGATCTTGGCTTCGACCTGCTCCGCAATAACGACCGGACGGACCTGCTGGAAGACAACAAACTCAACGAAGCCGTCCAGCGTATCATTGACCGGATTCTCTTTCTGCGCATCTGCGAAGACCGCGACATCGACACCGGGGTTCTGCTCGAATCCATCGATCAAACCTGGGGACGGAATTACCACAAGGAAGATGTGGTTCGCGCCCACCAACAACCCTTGGAGTTGCGCGAGGAACCGCCCGCCGACTTCGGCTTCAGCGGCCTCCGCGCTCCCAAGGATTCTCTCTGGCGCGCCGTGGTGCGCCATTTCCGCGCGCTGGACCGCCGTCCCCCTTCGCACGTGCCATTCTTCAACGGCAACCTCTTCAAGCCCCACTTCAGCGAAGAATTGGTGGTGAGTGACGGATGGCTCGCCGAGTTCATCGCGGATTTGAGCGACGAGGAATCGCCGTATCTTTTCAGCTACATCCCGGTCGAAATTCTCGGCACGATTTACGAACGCTTCCTCGGCAAGGTCGTCCGCCCGCAGGGTCGCGGCGTCACGATTGAGGAAAAACCGGAAGTCCGCAAGGCCGGTGGCGTCTATTACACCCCGCGCTACATCGTGCAATACATCGTGGCGCAGACCGTGGAAAAACTTTTGCGCGAAGCCAGCCCGGAAGCCTCCTTGAAACTTCACTTCCTGGATCCCGCCTGCGGTTCGGGCAGCTTTCTCCTGCGGGTCTTTGAGGCCGTCTGCGAACACTGGGAGAAATGGCTCATCGACCGGCCGGACGAGCGCAAGAAGAAGTGGTGCTGGGTGGATGAAACGACCGGCGCCGTTCACCTGACCATGGCGCTCAAGCGGCAGATTCTCACCAGTAGCGTCTTTGGCGTGGACCTCGATCCCGGGGCGGTGGAAGTCACGCAACTCTCGCTCTATCTCAAGATGCTGGAGAACGAGAACCGCAACACCATCACCCATCAGCGCGAACTTCTTCCCAACGATGACGACCCGCTCCTGCCACCGCTGGAGAACAACATTAAATGCGGCAACTCGCTTATCGCCTCCAACTTCTCAATGATCCCCGAAGACCTCGTGCGCGTGCGCGTCTTCGACTGGAACGTCGGTTTCAAGGACATCATGAAAACAGGCGGCTTCGATGCGGTAGTGGGCAATCCGCCTTACATTTTCACTCGCAATCAGGGCATCGCCGAAGACGAAAAGGAATACTTCTACCAGGCCTACAAACACCAGAGCATCCAACTCAATACCTTCGGAATCTTTGTGGAGAAATCTCTGGAGTTGTTACGGCAGGACGGGGCGCTTGGATTTATCACGCCCAACAACTGGCTGACAATTGACACGTTTGCCCGGCTGCGGGCCTTCATGCTTGCTTCCACGAGCCAGCTTAAAGTCGTCAATATTTTGGAACGGGTCTTTGAGGCCGCCGACGTGGACACCTGCGTCGTGGTTTTTCAAAAAGGAAAGCCGGATACGCTGACCATTGCCGAGATGTCCGGTCAAAAGGTGGTGTTCACGCGGACCTTGCCGCCCAGCAACGTGCAACCGCCATCGTACATCATTCAAATTAGTCTCCTTAAAGATGCCAAGGCCCAAAGCCTGCTCACTAAAATTGAGCGGGCATCCGAGCCGCTTTCCTTCTATGCCACCGTCTCCACAGGGTTGAAGGCTTACCAGACCGGCAAAGGCAAGCCGGCGCAAACAGACCAACTCAAGAACCAGCGAGTGTTTCACGCGGCCAGCAAACGGAATAAGACTTATGGCCGGTATCTTGACGGCGTGGATGTGTGCAGATATTGGCTTGGCTGGTCTGGCGAATGGTTGAGTTATGGCGATTGGATAGCCGAACCAAGGCACTCAGTTCCATTTGCTGGCGAACGCATCCTGGTGCGGCAAATCCCCGCCTCCCCTCCCTATCTGGTGCATGGCGTTTTCACATCGGAGGAATTCTATAACGACATCAACAGCATGATCATCTTCGCTCCGAGCCAAGGCGTTTCTCTGAAATTTCTGCTCGGTATAATCAACTCGCGCCTCGTATCTTTTTGGTTTCAGAAAAAATTCGACAAGCTTCAGAGAAAAATATTCCCGCAATTCAAGGTTAAGGAACTTGCTGAATTCCCAATCGCGAAAATGGACCTGTCCAAGCAGGCCGGCCAAACACGCCACGATCAAGTGGTGGCATTGGTGGACAAGCTGCTTGGGTTGATCAGCAAGCTACGCCAGGCGCGGAGCGAGTCGGAACGGCAGACCTTGCAGAACGCCGTCACCGCCGCCGACCAGCAACTTGACGCGCTGGTCTATGAGCTTTACGGCCTGACCGAAAAAGAAAAGAAACTGGTCGAGGACGGGCTATGACGCGACTTCCTTCCAAGGCGGAGTGGCCGGGAGGCTTTCGTCGAATTCGGCGAACAGCTTTTTCTCGTAGTCACCGGCGAATTTCCCGGCAAAAAACCTGCCCAGACCGTTCTCGAAAAGCTCCTTCCACGACTCTTCCTCGTGGTTGGGCACCACCGGGAAAAACAGCACGTTGTTGGCCTTGGCGGCCTTGTAGTCGCCAGGGGCGTCACCGATCATCAAAATATTTTCGCGCGGGTATTTGCCGGCGGCGGCCAGCTTGAGGTGCTCGCTCTTGGATCCCATCTCCTGGCCGGCAATGAGGCGGACGTGCTGGTCAATGCCGTGCTCGGCCCATTCGCGGCGCAGGGCCTCGCCCGGCGTCTGCGAAATGACCATGACATCGGCCTGCGGCGTCAGTTTCTCCAGGCATTCCCGCACCAGCGGAAACGGCGGCACGCCATGCACGATGTCCGCGATGGAGGCGTTGACGGCCTTGGACCAATCCAACAGGGGGGCCAATTCCTTGTGCCCGGCCTTGATTTCCGCCGCCAAAGTGCTTTCGCCCAATTTGCTCTCGCGCGCGGTCCACTGCTCCAGGGCGCGGGTGTCGAAAATATCCACGTTGCGCGCCAGGACTTCCGGGCGGCGCCGCAACAGGTGCAGCGTGAAGGCCAGGGCGTGAAAGCGGTTGCAGCCGCGGGTCTTGGAGTAAAGATTGACGAAATCCCAGGCCTGCCGGGCGTATTTGCTGGCGGCCTGCAAGTGGAAATGCTTGATGAACATGGGAGTGAAGCATTCCTTGTGCTTGATCTCCATTGTGTCAAACACGCATCCGTCGGAGTCGATGCCGACGAAAAACTTTTCACGCGGCGCGAAGTCGCGCAGCGGTTGGGCGGGGTCTGGGTTCATGGGTGGTTCAAACGGTATAGGTGCCGGAGGCGGTGACGCCGCCGCGGCCGGTCCAGTTGGTGTGGGAGAATTGGCCGCGCGGCTGGTCAACGCGTTCGTAGGTGTGGGCGCCAAAGTAATCGCGTTGCGCCTGGAGCAAATTGGCTGGCAGGCGCGCACAACGGTAGCTGTCGTAGAAATTGAGCGCGGTGGAAAAGGCCGGCGTGGGGATGCCCTTGCGCGCGGCGGTGGAGACCACCAGGCGCCAGGCCTTCTGGCATTTCTTGATTTCGCCGCGGAAGAAATTATCCAGCAGCAGGTTGGTCAGCTTGGCATTCTGATCATAGGCCTCCTTGATCTTGCCCAGGAAACGGCTGCGGATAATGCAACCGCCGCGCCACATCATGGCCACGCCGCCGTAATTGAGATTCCAGCCGTATTGCTTGGCGGCCGTCCGCATGAGCATGTAGCCCTGCGCGTAGGAAATAATCTTCGAGGCGTAGAGGGCCTGGCGAATGGCCTCGACAAAGGTCGCGCGGTCGCCGGAGATTTTGGCCCTTGGCCCTTTGAGTTTTCGGGCGGCGGCCACCCGCTCGTCCTTCAAGGCCGACACGCAGCGGGAATAAACCGCCTCGGCGATGAGGGTGATGGGGATGCCCAATTCGGCGGAATTGATGACCGTCCATTTGCCGGTGCCCTTCTGGCCGGCCGTGTCCAGGATTTTGTCCACCAGCGGCTGGCCGTCGGTGTCCTTGTAAGCCAGGATTTGCGCCGTGATCTCGATCAGGTAAGAATCCAGTTCGGTCTTGTTCCAGTTGGCAAAAGCCTCCTGCATTTCGGCGGCGGTCATGCCCAGGCCGTCCTTCATCAATTGATACGCCTCGCAGATCAATTCCATGTCGCCGTATTCGATGCCGTTGTGGACCATTTTGACGAAGTGGCCCGCGCCGTTTTCGCCCACCCAATCGCAACAGGGCGTGCTACCCTCGACTTTGGCGGCAATGCTCTGGAAAATATCTTTCACGTGCGGCCATGCGTCCTTGGAGCCGCCGGGCATGATGGATGGGCCAACCCGGGCGCCTTCTTCTCCGCCGGAAACGCCGGTGCCGATGAAGAGGAACCCTTTGCCTTCCAGATACTTGGTGCGGCGCGTGGTGTCCTCAAAAAGCGAATTGCCGCCGTCAATGATGATGTCGCCCTTTTCCAGGTGCGGCAGGAGTTCCTCGATCAAATCATCCACCGCCTGGCCGGCTTTGACCATGAGCATGACGCGGCGCGGGTGTTTGAGCATGCCGGCCAATTCCGCCAGCGAATGCGCGCCGACGACCTTGGTGCCCTTGGCTTCGCGGCCCAGGAACTCGTCCACTTTGGCCACCGTGCGGTTGAACACGGCCACCTTGAAGCCGTGATCATTCATGTTAAGAACCAGGTTCTGGCCCATGACGGCCAGACCAATCAATCCAATATCAGCTTGTGTTTCCATATAATGCGGGCTTGAAGATACAAAACGCCTCATTTTTGGCAACAAGAGAATAAGGCGATGAAAAGAGACAGGCGCGGGACAAGATACTTCACGTCGCTGGTAGGTAGGGCGGCGCTGCGTCGCCGCCCAAGAGTTTCAGGGCAGAGCGGCAGCGCTGCCCTACCGGGAACGACAAGTCTTACATAATAGTTGTTGCCTTACTTTTTGTCTTGTGGCATACTTTTCCAGAAATGACGCACAAAACATGAATGCTGCCTACGTCACATCCAAAGGCCAGTTGGTTGTGCCCTCCCGTATTCGCCGCCGTTATGGCATCAAACCCGGCACGCGCGTCAACTTCGTGGAGGAAGGCAATCGCATCATCTTCCAGCCCGTCACCCGTGAATACATCGATTCCTTCTGCGGCATCTTCAAGCTCCGGCCGGACGAAAAATCCGTCGTTCAGGAGCATCTGGAGGAGCGCCGCGCCGAACGCGAGAAGGAAAACCGCGAATGAAACCGGCAGTCCTGGATGCTTCCGCCGTGCTGGCCATGTTCTTTGGCGAACCGGGCATGGAGAAGATGCGCGAACTCTTTCACAAGGCCGCCGAAGCCGACCGCCCCGTCTTCATCACCGCCGTCAATTGGGCGGAAGTCCTTTACACGATGGAGCGCAAACAGGGCAAAACCGGCCTGGAGACGGCCCGCCAGTTCGAGCGCACCACCCCCTTGGAAACCGTGCCCGTTGACCGCGACTTGGCCGAAGCCGCCGCCCATTCAAAAGCCGCGCACGGCCTGGGTTTGGCCGCCGCCTTCGCCGCCGCCCTGGCCGCCCAAAAAAAAGCCGAACTCCTCACCGCCGACACCGACTTCAAACCCCTCGAAACCCAAATCAAAATCAACTGGCTGAAATAGGCTTTCCGCCAGCCGCGCACAAATTAGCCTTCAAGTTTGAAAAATGTTTTCGCGGTGGTAACGCAGAAACTGCGGGTCGGGTTCGGCAAGTTTATCGGGCAAACGGATCGAATTGTTCTCGAACGGAACGAAATTTTGTTCAAGCGATATTTGCGGAAAAAAACTTTTCAGCCGCTTGCTCAAAACAACGCTTAACTTCTCGTCGAGTGTGATAAGTCCGCCGTCGAACGCGGCGTCGTGAATTGTTGAAAGGCAAAGTCCGTTGCGCGGGTTCAGCCGGTCATCTGGGAATCTTCCCCATGGCTTGATATGGCTGGCAACAAGCAACTCAGGCACATTGATTCCGCTGATGCAACAGCGCACATCGTAGGCATTCAGCACCGTCTGCCGGAAAAATTGCTGTCCGCGCCGGACTTTGACCGTCGCCTGCGTTTCGGTCGGGCCAGTTGGCGTGATGAGCCGGGCCTTGTCACGCTGCAAAAAATCCACCTCTTTGGTTTCATCTTTCGTAAACAAATCATGCAGCATTTGCTCGCTCTCCGCCCCAAGCGTCGAAAGATTGCCTTGAAACTCGTGCCACATTATTTTGTCCTGCTTCGATGCTCCTTCAAGCCCTTTGACGCCGCGCGCTCGTTGAACGGGATCAAGCGAGGCGAGATTGCAAAGTTTCATGGCCAGACTGTTCGAGGTCCGTCCCATCTTGGCGGCGACTTCTTTGACAACCGCATTGTCGCGGTCAAAGCTGCCGAACGGCAGCTTACAGTACAGATTCAACGCGATGAGCAGATGTTCGCGTGTCCATTTCACAGCCGGAGCTTTTGCCATGCGGCCAGGCTGTCTGATTCCTTCCGAAAAAAGAAGCTGAAAAAACTTGTCCAGTCCGCCAAACTTGGCCAGGTGTATATGCCGAGCTATGAATAATGAAAATGAATCGGCAACCGTACTTCCTGATTCCGCCGCCGTATTCGCGTCTGCCCTATCACTTTGGCAGGTTTGCCAAAAAGACGCCGCCAGAAACGCGAAACTAAACTTGGGCGGGTGCTACAACGGCATGGACGAATTCATGCGAGAATTGATGCGTGTTGCCAACCAATTCGAGACTTGGGCTTGTAGGCACATTGACTTCAATGAAACCCATGAAGCGTGGCCGTATTTACTGGAAAACAAATTCGGGGAAGCTTGTCTGACGGCTTTATCCCCGGCCTCGCTCAAACAATTCGCCGATTCCGACTGCCTGCGTATCGCAATGCGATTGCGTCTCCCGATAAAACTTGATGGTGAACTTCCTGTCCCCATTGACGTGCGTTCGCCAAATCCAATAGCTGCCTCTGCCTTTCGTGAATTTCGGATTCAAACCATACGCAATTTAATTGCAGAAAGTGATGCAGTCCCATTTACTCCAGACGACGAACCGTTTGACGATAAATTCGGCAATCCTTATTTTGGGCTTTATGGCGTGGATAAAGACGGATTGCTTGAACACGTCGCCGATCGCATGACCTATGGAGACTTAGTGCGCCTTGCTGAAAAACTTGCGCCGGGTGTGAAGTTTCCTGTTTCGCCAACTCTTCTTTCCAGGCTTGCATCCTGACGGATTTGATGTGTCCGACAGCGGATGGCCGCGCAATCCGCCGGCCGGGAATTCACGGCAGAGCGGCAGCTCTGCCCTCTACCCTGCCTTAATCTTAATCTTGCTCCTAATCCTGCTCTTCAAACTCAGGGTCGGAGATTAAGAGCAGGATTAGGATTAAGATTAAGAAGGGAAACCGCCCGCGCCGGCAGAAGCGGAATTTTAATCTTTTATCTCCGGCACCTACCCTCCATCCTTGCTCTTTGAAGGGTGAATCTAATGTCAACATTCTCAATCGCGGGCAGGGAGTTCCGTTCCCGCCTGCTGCTGGGCACGGGCAAGTTCTCGTCCCCCGAATCGATGCGCCAAACTCTGGACGCCAGCGGCGCCGAAATCATCACGGTGGCGCTGCGCCGGGCGGATTTGAGCGGGGGCCGCGATCCGTTCGCCAATATCCTGGAATTTATTGATCCGGCCAAATACCTGCTCCTGCCCAACACCAGCGGCGCGCTCAACGCCGAGCAAGCGGTGCGCCTGGCCCATCTGGCCGCCGCCGCCGGCCTGCCCAAATGGATCAAATTGGAAATCCACCCCGACCCGCGCTATTTGCTGCCCGATCCGGTGGAAACTTTGGCGGCGGCGCAAGTGCTGGTGCGCGAAGGCTTTGTCGTCCTGCCTTATATCAATGCCGATCCCGTCCTGGCCAAACGGTTGCAGGATGCCGGCACGGCCACCGTCATGCCGCTCGGATCGCCGATCGGCTCGAGCCGGGGCATCGAGACGCGGCAGCAAATTCGCATCATTATCGAGCAGGCCACGGTGCCGGTGGTGGTCGATGCGGGATTGGGCGCTCCCAGCCACGCGGCCGAGGCGATGGAGATGGGGGCCGACGCGGTGCTGGTCAATACCGCCATCGCGGTGGCCCAGGATCCATGCCGCATGGCCCGGGCTTTCGCGGAGGCGGTGCATTGCGGGCGCGAGGCTTATGAAGTCGGCCTGGCTCTGCCGCAAACGACCGCCAGCGCGACCAGCCCGGTGACGGCGTTCGTGAGTTAGGTTTCCGCGATGACCGCCGACAAGGTAAACAAAATTCGCGCCATGAAAGGCCGGCAACCTATCGCCGCCCTGACGGCCTACGATTTCCCCATGGCCAGGTTGCTCGATGCCGCGGGCATCCCGTTGCTCTTGGTCGGCGACTCGTTGGGGATGGTGGTTTTGGGCTATCCGGACACCACTTGCGTGACGATGGAAGAAATGGAACATCACGTGCGCGCCGCCGCCCGCGCCAAACCGCAGGGATTGCTGGTGGCTGACATGCCTTTCGGCACTTGCGCGACTCTGGCCAAGGCGTTGGAGAGCGCCCGCCGTTTAATCGCGGCCGGGGCGGAGGCGGTCAAAGTCGAGGGCGGACGGGGCATCCTGCCGCAAATCCAGGCGATCATTGGCGATGGCATTCCGCTGCTGGGCCACTTGGGCATGCTGCCGCAAAACGCGGTCATCGAAGGCGGCTACCATGTCAAAGGCAAAACAGAGGACGAACGTCTCGGGCTGATGGCGGACGCGATGGTTTTGGCGGAGGCGGGCGCGTTTGGGGTGGTGCTGGAATTGGTGACGGCCTCCGTGGCGCGGGAGATTACGGCCAAGATTCCCATTCCCACCATTGGCATCGGCGCCGGTTCCCATTGCGACGGCCAGATCCTGGTCACGACGGATTTGCTGGGCACCTCGCCCGGTCCCGTTCCCCGGCACGTGCAAAAGAATTGGCGTTTTGCGGAACAAATGCGCGCGGCGGTGGTTGAATGGATGGAGAGCGTGGTTCACCCCGACCGCCCATGAAGAAATTTTCTCATTTGAACGCGCGTGGAGAGGCCAGCATGGTGGATGTCTCCGCCAAACCGGCCGTCAGCCGGGAAGCGGTGGCACGGGGGGCCATTCTTTTGCAACCGGCCACCCTCGCGGCCATCGAGAAGGATGAAGTGGCCAAGGGGAATGTTTTCGCCTGCGCGCGCCTGGCGGGAATTCTGGCCGCCAAGAAAACGGGCGACCTGATTCCTCTCTGCCATCCTTTGAACATCGCCCATGCCTCGGTCGAGTTTGAAATTCCACCGGCCCGCGACCGCGTGGTCATCACGGCGGCGGCCCGGATCACGGCGGCCACCGGGGTGGAGATGGAGGCGCTGACGGCCGTGAGCGTGGCCGCGCTGACCATCTACGACATGTGCAAGGCGCTGGACTCCACCATGCGCATCACCGACATCGCACTGGTGTCAAAAATAAAGAAATAATGCAAATCCTGGCTGGTATTGTCACCATATCCGATCGCGCCTCGCGCGGTCTTTACGAAGACCTGGGCGGGCCGGCCTTGCGCCAGGCGACCGTGGCGCTGGACTGGAAAGTCCTGGTCGAGACGCTGGTGCCCGACGAAAAGCGCGATATTCAGCGCGCCATTAACGAGCAAATCACCAAAGGCTGCCACGTCATCCTGACCACCGGCGGCACGGGTGCGGCCGCGCGCGATGTCACGCCCGAGGCGGTGCGGGAAATCGCCGCGCGCGAACTGCCGGGCTTTGGCGAGGCGATGCGGATGCAATCCATGAAGATCACCCCCAACGCGATTTTGTCCCGCAACCTGGCGGCAGTGGTAGGCAAGACGCTGGTGATTTGCCTGCCCGGCAAGCCGGCCGGCGCGGTGGAATGTTTGGGATTTGTGGCGGCGGCGGTGCCGCATTGCATTGAGGTGTTGCAGGAATTTCAAACCAATTGTTGACCATGCGCAAGGCGGTGTTTTGCATATTGCTGGCCGTCCTGGCCGGCGCGGGCTGCGCCAGCCGGAAAGAGGCGCAACTGCAAGCCCGCCAGGCCTACGTGGCCGGACAGCAACAGGCCATGCAATCCGCCGCGCAAGCCCGGCAGCAGCAAGGGCCGGCGGTCTTCGTGCAGGGGCCGGTGCGCAACCCGTCGGTGCCGTGGCAGGAAGGGATGAAATTGAGCGAGGCCGTTGTGGCGGCCAATTACACCGGCTACATGAACCCGGCGCTCGTCCGGGTGCTGCGCAACGGCCAGGTCGCCGGAGAATTCAAAGGCATCGATCTTCTGCGCCACGAAGACATGGAATTGGAACAGGGCGACACCATCATCATCGTGCCGTAAATCTTAATCTTAATCCTAATCCTACTCTTAACCCGGCTGAATCGGAAGCGGATTACGATTAGGATTAAGATTACGAGGGGAACCCCAAAAAAGTTTCCCCTTTTTCCCGGCGTTGACATCTGGCGGTGCTGGCCTACTCTGTAAGCGGACTAAATTAGTCCGATATGGATGCCACTACTGATACAATCGAGAGTTTTGTCAAATCCGAGTACAAATACGGGTTCGTGAGCGAGATCGAGACGGATGCCTTTCCGCCGGGACTGAGCGAAGAGGTCGTGCGCCGCATCGCGCAGACCAAGGGCGAGCCGGATTTCATGCTGGAATGGCGCCTCAAGGCCTACCGCCAATGGCTGACCATGCAGGAACCGCATTGGGCCAACGTCACCTATCCGCCCATCGATTATCAGGGCTATATCTATTACGCCGCGCCCAAGCCGAAGAAAAAACTGGGCAGCCTGGACGAAGTCGATCCGGAAGTGCGCGCCATGTTCGATAAATTGGGCATTTCGCTCGATGAACAAAAGCGCCTCTCCAACGTGGCGGTAGATGCGGTGCTCGATAGCGCCTCGGTGGCTACGACCTTCCGGGAGGAACTGGCCAAAGTGGGCGTCATCTTTTGCTCCTTCTCCGAGGCGGTGAAACATCATCCCGACTTGGTCAAAAAATATCTGGGCACGGTGGTGCCGCATAACGACAATTTTTTCGCCTCCTTGAATGCGGCCGTTTTCAGCGACGGCTCGTTTTGCTACGTGCCCAAGGGCGTGCGCTGTCCGATGGAGCTTTCGACTTATTTCCGCATGAACACCGCCGGCGCGGGGCAATTCGAGCGCACCTTGCTCATCGCCGACGAGGGCAGTTACGTCAGCTACCTGGAGGGCTGCACGGCGCCCATGCGCGACACCAACCAGTTGCACGCGGCGGTGGTGGAATTGATCGCCATGGAAGGCGCGGAGATCAAATACTCGACCGTGCAGAATTGGTATCCCGGCGACGAGCAGGGCCGGGGCGGCATCTATAATTTCGTCACCAAACGGGGCAAATGCGCGGGGCGCAACTCGAAGATTTCCTGGACGCAGGTGGAAACCGGCTCGGCCATCACCTGGAAATACCCCAGCGTGCTCTTGCTGGGCGACAACTCGGTGGGCGAATTTTATTCCGTCGCGCTGACCAACCACCGTCAGCAGGCCGACACGGGAACCAAGATGATTCACGTCGGGCGCAACACCACCAGCACCATTGTCTCCAAGGGCATTTCCGCCGGGCGCGGCCAGAACAGCTATCGCGGGTTGGTGAAAATCCGCCCCACCGCCGCGCACGCCCGCAATTATTCACAGTGCGATTCGCTGCTCCTGGGCGACAAGTGCGGCGCGCACACCTTCCCCTATCTGGAGGTGGGCAACAGCACGGCGACCGTCGAGCACGAGGCCTCCACCTCCAAGATCGGCGAGGACCAGATTTTTTACTGCAATCAGCGCGGCATTGCCACCCAGGACGCCATTAATATGATTGTCAACGGATACTGCAAGGAAGTCTTCAAACACCTGCCGATGGAATTCGCCGTCGAGGCCCAAAAGCTCCTCGGCGTCAGTTTGGAAGGCAGCGTTGGTTGATTTTGTGCTTAACGACAAGCCATCCAAACAATAACAATCAGATATGCTGGAAATTCGCAATTTATCCGCCGGCGTGGACGGCAAGGAAATCCTGAAAGGACTCAACCTTTCCGTGCAGGCGGGGGAAGTCCACGCCATCATGGGGCCTAACGGCAGCGGCAAGAGCACCCTGGCCCAGGTGCTGGCCGGCCGGGCCGATTATCAAGTCACCGCCGGCAGCGTCACCTTCAACGGTGTTTCCCTTCTGGAACTCAAGCCGGAGGAGCGGGCGCGGGCGGGGGTTTTTCTCGCCTTCCAGTACCCGGTGGAGATTCCCGGCGTCAACAGCACCGTCTTCCTCAAGGCCGCGCTCAACGAATGCCGCAAAGCGCGCGGCGAAGAGGAACTGGACGCGGTGGAGTTCCTGGCCATGGTCAAGAAGAAGACAAAACTGCTCGAACTCGATCCGGCCCTGCTTAACCGCGCGGTCAACGAGGGCTTTTCCGGCGGCGAAAAAAAGCGCAACGAGGTGTTTCAAATGGCCGTCCTGGAACCCAAGCTCGCCATCCTCGATGAAACCGATTCCGGGCTGGACATCGACGCCCTCAAGATCGTCTCCAACGGTGTCAATAAACTGCGCCGCCCGGACAACGCCGCGCTGGTCATCACCCATTATCAACGCCTGTTGAATTACATCGTCCCCGACTTCGTTCACGTGCTCGTGCAGGGGCAGATCGTCAAGTCCGGCGGCAAGGAACTGGCGCTGGAATTGGAGGAGCGGGGTTACGATTGGCTTCTTGAAGGCGCCGCCGCCAATGGAAAAGCATGATGGATACACTTGCCCAAACGGAGCCTAGACCGGCCGCCGCCGCTTTTTTCGAAGGCGCGTTGGGGCCTGGCCCGGCCTGGCTGCAAGTGTTGCGCCAGAAGGCGCGGACGCGGCTGGGTGAAATCGGATTTCCCACCACGGCGCAGGAAGAATGGCGTTTCACCAACGTCGCGCCGCTGCTGCAATGGCCCCTGCATGTCCCCGAAAACGGCGCCTGCCGGGTCGGCCCGGCGGACATCGAAGCGTTTCGACTGGCCGGCGACGGCTATTGCGTGGTGTTTGTCGATGGGCGGTTTCGCCCGGAATTGTCCACCCTGCCCGGACGCGGCGCTCTCCTGCAAGCGGGCAGTTTGCGGGCGCAATGGGAAGGCGATGGCCGCGAATTGGAAAAGCATCTGGCCCGCCACGCCAGCGGCGGCGCCCAATTTTTTACCGCGCTGAACACGGTTTGCTTTGAGGACGGCGCCTATGTCTTGGTGCCGGCCGACGCCGTGGTCGAGCAGCCGGTGCAACTGCTCTATCTCGCCGTTTCCGACCGGCCCGGGGCGGCCGTTCACCCGCGCAATCTGATTGTGGCGCAGCAGGGCAGCTCGGTGAAAATCATTGAAACCTACGCCAGCCTTACCGAAGCGCCGCACCTGACCAACGCCGTGACGGAATTGGCCATCGGCCCCGAGGCGCGCGTCGAGCATTGCCGGCTGCAAGACGAAAGCGAGCACGCTTTTCACATCGCCGAGGTGCAGGCGGCCCAAAGCAGGGGCAGCCATTGGCTCTCGCATTCCATCGCCACCGGCGCGCGCCTGGCCCGCAATCAGATTCAGACTGCGCTTGGCGGCGAAGGCGCGGAAGCCATCCTCAACGGACTTTTCCTGGCGCGGGGCGAACAGTTGATCGATCATCACACCGTCGTCGATCACGTGCAACCGCATTGCGAAAGCCACGAATTTTATTACGGCATTCTGGCCGGCCACGCGCACGGGGTCTTCAACGGCAAAATATTCGTCCGCCCGGACGCGCAAAAGACCAACGCCAGGCAAACCAACCGCAACCTCCTGCTCTCGGAGCACGCCGTCATCAACACCAAGCCGCAGTTGGAAATTTTCGCCGATGATGTCAAATGCACGCATGGCGCCACCGTCGGCCAGTTGAACGACGAGGCGCTTTTCTACCTGCGCTCACGTGGCATCGGGGCCGCCCTGGCGCGGCGGATGCTGGTGCGCGCCTTCGCCCAGGACGCGGTGGAGCGCGTCACCCTGGCGCCCGTGCGCGCGCACCTGGAACAATTATTGACAGAACGGTTCGAGGGCCTTGATGCCTCGCTTTCTTCCCATGTCGGATGACCTGAACGAACTTTACCAGGAGGTGATCCTGGATCACAGCCGCAAGCCGCGCCACTTCCACGTCCTGCCGGAGGCCAACCGCATGGCGGAAGGCAACAATCCGCTCTGCGGCGATCGTTACACCGTTTTTCTCAAGCTCGAAGACGGCATCATCCGCGACATCAGCTTTCAAGGTTCCGGCTGCGCCATTTCCAAGGCGGCGGCTTCCATGATGACCGATCAACTCAAGGGCAAGACCGCCGCCGAGGCCCGCCGCTACTTCAGTCAATACCAAAACATGGTCAGGACCGGCCAGGCGGACGAGGAGGCGATGGGCAAATTGTGCGCTTTCGCCGGCGTTCACCACTTTCCGATGCGGGTTAAATGCGCCATATTACCCTGGCATGCCATGCTCGCCGGGCTGGATGGCCAGACGAGCGTCTCCACGGATGTCCCTTGAACGGCCATGAGCGATGAGATTCTTTTAAAGCGCGATTGCCAGGCGGTGCTGATCCCCGCCGGCACGGGCATTACCCTGCAAGCCGGCGAACCGGTCCTCATCACCCAGGCCTTGGGCGGCAGCTTCACCGTCATCATCCACGGCAACATGGCCCGCATCGATGCCCGCGACGCCGACGCTTTGGGCAAGGAACCCCCCGCCGCCACAGCCGCCCCGGGCGCCGAAACTCCCGCCGTCCCGGACGGTTCGGCCGTCACCGAAGAGCTAGTGTTGGAAACGCTTCGCACCTGTTACGATCCCGAAATCCCGGTCAACATTGTCGATCTGGGGCTGGTGTATGATTTGAATATCCAGCCCTTGCCCGCTGGCGGCAACCGGGTCGAGGTCAAAATGACCCTGACCGCCCCCGGCTGCGGCATGGGCCCCATTCTCCAACAGGACATCGAGGCAAAAGTCTCCTCCATCCCGGGCGTCAAGGAAGCGGGCGTGTTCCTGGTTTGGGACCCGCCTTGGAACCGGGACATGCTTTCGGAAGCCGCCCGCCTCGAATTAGGCTTGATGTGACCCACCACCCTCCAGATTGGGCCGCGCTGCGTGAGGACTTTCCCATTCTCCGGCAGAACGTCCACGGCCATCCCCTTGTTTATCTTGACAATGCCGCCACGTCGCAAAAACCGCGCGTCGTGCTGGAAGCGCTGGACCGTTTTTACCGCCATGACAACAGCAACGTCCACCGCGGCATCCACGAATTGAGCCGGCGCTCGACCGTGGCCTACGAGGCGGCCCGCGATCGCGTAGCGGCTTTTCTCAACGCCCGCGATCCGGCCGAAATCGTTTTCACGCGCGGCACAACCGAGGGCATCAATCTGATCGCCCGCGCCTGGGGCGACAAAAATATCCGCCCCGGCGACACGATCCTGCTAACGGAGATGGAGCATCACAGCAACATCGTGCCCTGGCAATTGCTGGCCGAACGCACCGGCGCCAAGCTTGCCTATGTGCCGATCACCGGCGACGACGGAGTGCTGGACCTGGCCGGTTTGGATAACCTCTTTGACAGCACTGTCAAGCTCTTCGCATTCACCCACGTTTCCAACACGCTCGGCACGGTCAATCCCGTGGCGGAGTTGTGCGCCCGCGCCCGCCGGCGCGGCATCGTCACCCTGGTGGATGCCGCCCAAAGCGCCGGCCACCGTCCGGTCGATGTGCAGGAAATCGGCTGCGATTTTCTCGCCTTTTCCGGCCACAAAGTCTGCGGCCCCACCGGCATCGGCGTGCTCTATGGCCGGCGCGAATTGCTGGAGGCCATGCCCCCGTTCCTGGGCGGCGGCGACATGATCGCGAACGTGGATTATTTTCGCAGCACCTGGAAAGAACCGCCGCACAAATTCGAAGCCGGCACGCCTGATTTCGTCGGCGCCATCGGCCTGGGCGTCGCGCTCGATTACCTAACCGCCATCGGCTGCGACAACATCGCCCGGCACGACGAGGAATTGGCCGCGCGGGCGATGGAGAAACTGGCGCGTCTGCCCGGCCTCCGCCTCTTTGGCCCGCCCACCGGGCACGCGGGCGTGGTCAGTTTTTTGCTCAAAGACATTCACGCCCACGACCTCGTCACGGTGGCTGATCAGCGCGGCGTGGCCTTGCGCGGCGGGCATCATTGCAACCAGCCGTTGATGAAAAAACTCGGCGTGGAATCGACGGCGCGCGCCAGTTTTTATTTTTACAACACCGCGGCGGAAGTGGACTGCCTGTTCGACACCTTGCTCGAAATTCAGAAATTTTTTGGCGCATGACCGATTCCCTCGATTCTCAAGCCACCATGACGCGCGTGCTGGAGATGTTTCCCGGCGCGCAGCGGGCCTTGTTCCGCCGCTATCACATCGGCGGCTGCGCCAGTTGCGCGTTTCGAGCCGGGCGAAACTCTGGCCGGCCTTTGCATTCGCAATAACCTGGATGTCTCTGAAGTCATCCGGCACATCCAGACCAGCCACCAGCAGGACGAGGAGTTGCAGATTTCCGCCGCCGAACTGGCCGCCTTGCGCCAGGCTGGCGCCGTCCGATTGGTGGACGTTCGCAGCCGGGAGGAATTCGAAGCCGCGCGCATCGAAGGCGCCGTGCTGCTCTCGCAGCCGGTGATGCAGGAAATTTTGGGCCACTGGCCGCGTGAGGAAATGATCGTCCTCTACGATCATCAAGGGCGGCAAAGCCTGGATGCGGCCGCCTATTTCACGGGCCAGGGCTTCCGCAACGTCCGCTGTCTGCGTGGCGGCATCGACGCCTGGTCCCGCGAAGCTGACGCCAACATCCCGCGCTACCGATTGGAACTGTCCGCATGAACGCTACGCCGGATTATCAAAAGCGCATCGAGGAAGCCTTGCGTGATCCGAAAAACCTCGGCGAACTGGCGGGGGCCGACGCCGTTGGGACCGCCGGCAGCGCCGCCTGCGGGGACATGATCCGTCTTTGGATCAAGTTCAAGGAAGAGTCCGGCAAAAAAGTTGTTGACCGCGCCACGTTTCAAAGTTTCGGCTGCGAGACGGCGATTGCCGTGGCCAGTTTGGCGACCGAAATGATACGCGGCAAAACGCCGGAGGAAGTGCTGGCGTTGTCGGCCGAAGAACTGGCCCCCGGCCTTGGCCCGCTACCGCCGGTGAAAATTCATTGCACGCAACTCGTGGAAAGCGCCCTGCGCTCCGCCCTCCAGCCCCAACCCGCGCCCCCTCCGCCGACCGCCCCTGTCCCGGCCCCCGCCCCCAGCCTGGTCGATAAATTCACCCAAGCCAGCCAGCCCATCGGCAAGTTAAAAGTGATTCTGCTCACGGAAGACAAATAGGCCAGCGAACCCCAAACACTTGCATTTCCTCAAGCCATGAGCGATTAATGCGGGATGACATGGACTGTGAAAGTGGCCAACGGCGCAATCAAACTCCCGCCCGGCGTTCAATTGCCGGATGGAGCCGAGGTTCGATTGACTGTGCCCGATTCCAAGACGCAGCCTTCATTCGCTGAACGTTACGCCGCCTACATTGGCGTAGTGGGTGATCTGCCGAACGATGTGGCGGCCAACCTGGATCATTACGTCCACGGACACCCAAAGAAATGAACCGGGTTTTCGCGGATTCTTTCTATTTCGTGGCTTTATTGAATCGGGCTGATCAATTTCACGGCAAAGCAACTGCAGCAGCGCAACAATTGCGCGGTGACATCCTGACGACCGAATGGGTGCTGGCAGAGGTCGCGGACGCGCTGGCTGCATCGATCAACAGGCTCGCCGTGGCTGCCTTTATCCGCGATCTCTCCGAGGATCCGAATTTCACCATCGTGCGCGCTTCCAGTGATTGGTTTGAGCGCGGTTTGCAGATCTACGAGCAACGCCCTGACAAAGACTGGTCGTTGACGGATTGCATTTCCTTCGCCGTCATGAAAGACGAGAAACTTTCGGACGCCCTGACCGGCGATCATCATTTTGCACAGGCGGGTTTCAGGCCATTGCTGGAATGATTATTTTATTAGTGCGAGCACCAAGTGCTGGCTTTTAAGTTTGAGCGATTGCGCGGCGAATTCCAGGCATGCCCGCAAATCATCGCGCTCCAGATCGGGGAACTCGGCCAGCAGATCTTCAAACGTGTCGCCAGCCACGAGATATTCCAACATGGACTCAACCGGATACCGCAAATGACGGATGGCTGGTTTGCCGTGGCAAATCTCCGGGTCAATCGTGATGCGGGTCAAAATCTCGCTCATATATTTAACCGTAACCGCACTCGGTCAAAGCGACAAGTTCTCCTTGTCTTTGCCATTGCTTTAAAAACCGGGAGAGGTTCAGAAGCGAGCGCGTTCTGACTCGGAACCAGTCAGATTTCATTCCTCACCACCAACCACCCACCGAGTACCCCAGCGCATCCGTGGCGGAGTCAAGGTCGCGCACGTAGGCCCGCACGGCGTCCAGCGCGACCACGTCGCTCCAGGAACGATATTCGTAGTTGAGAAAAAGTTGATTGCCGGCTACCCGCACCGTGCGTTGGAAATAAAAGGCCGGATTATTGATCGTGATGTTGGACGGGTCTATGGGCTGTCCCGTCACCGTGACTTCAGCGTGAAAAACCTGGTGGACCGGATACCGCACGCCCAAAGGCATCGTGCGCAGCGATACCGCCGGCTTCTCCATGGCGTCGTCCACGTTCAAGGAATAGATCCGGCAACGATACTGCCCTTGGTCCGGCAGCCGTCTCCATATCCTCTCAATGGCGTAAAATTCCGTGGTTTCGACCCGGTTCTCTTGTTCGTCGTTGGAGTAGATCAGCGGCGCGGTGCTGCGGATCGAGGGGTAAAGGACGGCGTAGGCGTTGAGCCTCGCGCGCTCGATGTCCTCTCGCGGCGTGCTGGCAAAACGAGCGCGCAACGCGTCCGCGTCGCGCCCCGCGGCGACGGTCACGATCTTGGCCGTGGATTCGTTATCAAGCCCCCCGATATTGAGATATTCCGTCACGGTGGTGAGCGGTTGCACGGCGCATGGCGGAATGGGCGTCAATCCGGTGGCGGTCGGGCTGACCTTCAGCCCCCAGGCATAATCGGGCCAGGAACGCAACGCCAGCGAGCCCCTTTCAAAGGTTCTTGTTGAGTCCAGCCAGAAACTTTGTCCGCCGAGATTGACCTGGACGATGGCGTGATTGAACAAGGCGGCTGAGGGGTGAAGTTCCGCCAGTTCCTGCCGCCGGCGGTTATGCACCAGCACGGGGTAGGCTTCGATTTTGAGCGCCCGCAGGATGGTGACAAGAAGAAAAGATTTGTCTTTGCAATCCCCGTAGCGGCGCGCGAAAACGACCGACGGCTCGGACGGTTCATACCCGGCCGCCCCGGCTTCCATCCCCAGATAGCGAACCTCCTCCTGCACGAAACGCAAGGCCGCCAGCACGCGGTCCGCCGGCTCCGGCAATTTCCTCCACTCATTGATCTTGCGCGCCAACTCGGGCGAAGGCGCGTTGGTGGTCGTGAACAGGCCCAGCGCCCAACGGTTCACCTCCGACCACTTCTGGAATTCGCTCAACTGCACCCACGGATACGGGTCGTACCAGACCGGTGTCGGCGCTTCCATCCGCAAGGCCGGCGCATTGCTCACAACCCAGGTGATTTCCAGCGTGTCGGCCTTGTGGACCGTTACCGGCTGGATGGTTGTCCGGTGGTTCTTGATGTAAAGCCGCCGCGAAGCCGGCCAAACCAGGCGCGTGACCGCCCGATCCACCGGTTGGCTGAATTGCACCCCCACCGCGTCGAAAAATTTTCCGTCCAGGGCTGGGTTGCTTCCTTTGACCGTGTAAGCGTAATCAATGATGTCGCCCACGCGCACGTCATCGAGCACCAGGGTGGCTGTTTTCTCGGAGCTAAAAAGAAACTCCTCCGTGTCAAGCCCGGCCTGGCTGACGTGAATTTTGGCCGGATCGAGGCGGTCCAGCTTATTGGTTCCGCGCCAGACTCTGGCCCAATGAAAGGCCAGCGACTGGCAGGCCGGATCATAGTCGATCGTGATATGCGAACCGTACTGCACGCCGGACGGACTGAGCGTCTGTCTGACTTGATGCGTGAATTCCTCGTCGCTTTGCGCGTTGATCTGCCGGTCCGACAGCATCCAGCGGTAATCCCGGGAAGGGTCCACGGCGTCATTGCCTGCGGGGCGTTTCATTGACTGCGGCACCACCCACTTGGAAGGCGGCTGCACGGCCGGCACGTCATCGGTCCCCCGGCAAATCATCCCGCCCAACGCCAGAAAGGCCGACAATGCCGCCCGGCAGCAGTCTCGATGGAAACGGCGAAACAATTTCACCGGGGACCTGGCCTTGCCTTGGCGCAACACATTCATCGGCTGTTTCTTCCTTCTTTCCAACATTAGCGACTCCGCGAACCGGACACCAGCTCCTCCAGTGCGTCAAAAAGAAGTTTTCGATCTGGGAAATGCCGGCACGGGCCAGCCGGCGTCACGAGGCCGAAGCCACGGCCGTAGGCGCGCCCGTTGACCACGCAGGCGTCGGTGCGGTTCTCCGCCAACTGCTCAGTGCCGCGCGCGATGGCTTGGGCGCGGTCGGATTCCAGTTCATACTTCCAGCCCGTCAGGAACGCGGTCGGAAACCAGGCGCGCAACTCGGCAATGATCTTGGGCGTGGGCTTTAATTCGGCCAGGATGCCGCCGCCGCGCGTGGAGATTTTAGCCGCGCGGATTTCCCTCAAAACTCCATCGGCCGCGCACTCCCAAATTTTGCCAAAGGTGAAATCGCTCACCGCCGCCGCGTGAAAGACGGCCGCCGCGCCGCCGGTTCCCAACGCCTGGAGATGTTGGCGCAAGTCGGCCGTCGTGGTAAATACTTGCACCCGTTGCGCCTTCGGTTCCAAGCGGCAGGTGGCGCCATAGCCGCGCAACAACAACACCTCGTGACCGCGTTCCACCAGGAAATTGGCCAATCCCGTGCCGAGCGTGCCGGTGGAAAAATTCGTCAGGCGCCGGACTTCGTCCAGCTCTTCATAAGTAGGCCCCGCCGTGACAATGCACTTCATCGCAGAACGTCCATCCTAGTCAATCAGCCCCCAACTTTGAACCTCAAACTTCAAACCTTTTCCACCTTGATCGCCGCGGCGGTGGCGCCGCCGGCTTCCAGGTTCGGCAAAAAGCCGGTCAGCAGGCCGAGCAACGGCAGGAAGGCGCACACTTGAAAGACAAATCCAATGCTGGTCAAATCCGCCAAGTGCCCCAGTACCGCCGAGCCCAGCCCGCCCATGCCAAAGGACAGGCCAAAGAACAATCCGGCCACCAGCCCCACCTTTCCCGGCAATAATTCCTGCGCATAAACCAGGATGGCCGAAAAAGCCGACGCCAGGATCAAGCCGATCACGACCGATAGCGCCGCCGTCCAAAACAAACCGGCATGGGGCAGCAGCAACGTGAACGGCGCCACCCCCAGAATGGACGCCCAGATGACATACTTGCGTCCGAAACGGTCCCCGACCGGCCCGCCAATGAGCGTGCCCGCCGCGACGGAAAACAGGAATACAAAGAGATAGAGTTGCGCGCTTCGAACCGAGAGATGGAATTTGCCCATCAGATAGAAAGTGTAATAACTGCCCATGCTCGCCAGATAAAACAGTTTGGAAAAAACCAGCGTCACCAGGATGGCCATGGACCATCCCACTTTCCGGGCCGAAAGCGCCGGCTGGCCGGCCACAGTCTCCGGGCGTCGGCGGGGCTGCAAGCGAAAGGTGTTCTTACGGTACCAATGGCCTACGTTCCACAAGACGACGATGGCCAAAAAGGCGGCGAGCGAAAACCACAACACCCGCTGCTGGGCGCGTTCACCCACCACGATCATGGCCGCCAGCAACGGCCCCAGCGAACTGCCCGTGTTGCCGCCCACTTGAAAGACCGCCTGGGCGAATCCATACCGGCTCCCCGCCGCCATGTAAGCCAGGCGCGACGCTTCGGGATGAAAAACCGACGAGCCGACTCCCACCAACGCCACCGAAATCAGCAGCAACGGGAACGTCCCCGCCGTGGACAGGAGAATCAGGCCGCCGAGGGTGAAACACATCCCGGCCGCCAGCGCGTAAGGCTGCGGTCGGCGGTCCGCGTAATGTCCCACCAGCGGTTGCAGCAAGGAAGCGGTCATTTGCCCCGTCAGCGTGATGAGGCCGATCTGGGTGAAACTGAGATGAAAGGATTCTTTAACCACCGGGTAAATCGCCGGGATAAGCGACTGGATGGTATCATTGAGCAAATGGGAAAAGCTGATGGCCAGGAGAATCGACATGACCGTCTTCTCCGCTGCATCCCTGGCTTCCGGCGCCAGCGCCACTGTCTCTGTTTGCATGGATTCAATGAATAGCGGCACGCTTCTGCACAAATGACGGCTCGAGTTGCGTTTTGTCGAAGCTACGCTGCAACGGTTTCGGGGCTTTCGCGCAACGCGATGAGCTTTTCCGCCTTAACGGGTAGAAGAGCGTAAGCGCGCCCGTCTCGCCCCGAAAACTCGACCTCGAACGAACTGCCGTCGTAGGTCATCACGATGGCGCCAACCTGGCCGCGGCGGAGCAGCAGGGCTGCCCCCGTCAGGAGATGCCGGGTTGGGATATCCTCCAGTAAGGCAACTATGTTGTGCATGTGAATTTCACTGTTCATCAGCTTAAAGTATAAAGCAGGTTGTCAATCGTGGAAAGTCCTCATCTTCGCGAATGATCCATGCGCTCAGAACGATGGCCGTACCCTGCCCAGTGGTTAGTGGAAAGCGCAATTCATAAATCTCGCCGAATCCGTTGTGGCCACGATGCGTGGCATTTTCGGAGGTGGCAGCGGCTTGTTCGAGAGCTTGGCGCAACACAACGGCGTTGGCCAAGGTAATGCCCAACGCGGACTGGAAGACCCGCGCCTTGTGTTGCCCATGCCGATGAAGTGGATTAAGGAAATAGTCCTCCAGTTTGGTGCCAAGGTTCGCCCGCTCGCCATTGGGAATCTTCACGCGCAATATTAAATCAGCGCTCACGGCTGAGAGCAAGGTTGCTCTGTGCGGAGTGCGAAGCCGGACCAAAAGCCCTTACGGCAAGCTGGCCATCAGAACATGCGTGGTGTTCTGCAAGTCGCGGTCCACTCGCGCCCATTCGTCGGTCAGCGGGGCCATGACGAAGGACGGCATGGCGGCGGGCATTTTTTCGCTCATTTCCAAAACCATGAGCGGCCCATCCAGCGATGGACTGGCCGCTGGCAAGGGGCGATGAGAGGCCGTCCAGAACCAAACCGCCGCCATTGCTGCGAAGATAGCCGAGGCCGTCAACCACGCTGACGCGGGCGCGCGCCGCGGTTGCTCCTGTCGTGCCGCGCTCCGAACGGCGCGCATAATGGAATCGTGCAGTAACGGTTCGGCCGCCGGCGGGTTCTGCAACGCCCGGCCGAGGGCTTGCGTTCGCCGGGCGAAACGTTCCAGTTCCGGGTCGGCGGCAATTTTCCGCCGCAACGATTCGGGCAAAGGTTGGCCCGCGTCCAGCGCGGCGGAAATTCTGAATTCTGCCAGCCATGATTTCATAGGTGTGCTCCTTTCGCGTTCAGGACCATGGGTTGGGGGGCGCTTTGCAACTCAGCGGCCAGCCTGCGCCGCGCCCGGAAGAGCAGCACTTTGACATGCGTCTGGGTCTTGCCCAGAACGCAGGCGATCTGCGCGATCTCCATGTCCTCGGCGTAACGCAGCCAGAGAGCCTGGAATTGCCCGTCTGGCAACAGCGACCGCGCACGGCCCCACAAATCCCGCGCCTCTTCCCGCCGCGCCAGCAATTCGGCCGGATCATCCCGGTCAAACTCCTCCGGCGCGGCCTCGCCAACGCCCGGAATCCGGGCGCGAAAGCAATCAATGCCCTTGCGCCGCGCGATGGCGAAAAGCCAGGCCGCAAACGAACGGCGGGGATCGAATTGCGCGATGGCTTTAAACGCCCGCACAAATGTGTCCTGCGTGATTTCGCGCGCGTCGGCGTCGTGGCCGCAAGATTGGAAGACGAAGGCGTAAATACGATTTTCGTAGCGGCGCACCAATTCCTCAAACGCCGCCAAGTCCCCGCCCTGGCTTTGCCGGGCCAGATTCTCGTCGGACATCAACTGGATATCGGGCGCCACTATTTGTTTTCGGGCGGAGCAGCGGCGTTCTGCGCGCGTTGCGCCGCCTTCTTCTGCCCTTCTTTGATCATCTCCACCAATTCGGACGACGGCAGCGAGAGCGTCAACCCCACTGTGGCGCCATCCTGCTTGAGCGCGATGGCGTTGGCGAGCTTCGAGGCGTTGGGGTCGCCCTTCTGCAATTTAAGCAACGCCACCAAGCCTTGGGCGATCGAGGCGATCTGCGTCGCGGTGTCGGCGTCGGCGGCTTCAAAACTAACCGCCGCAGTCATATTGCTGGCGGCTTCGCTCAATTTCAAATGCACCGACTTGGACATTTTGAAGATGGCGGCATTGGGATCGGCGCTCTCAAAATCAAATTTATAAATGACGCCCTGCGCGATGATCGATTCGCCGCCGGCCGCTTCCGGGAGTCCTTTCTTGCCGGAAAGACCCGGCGCTTTGCCGTCGATGACCTCCAGCGCGTCCGCCAGATGGGAGTCGTTCTGGCCAAAGACGACACGATGGCCCAGAATGGCGCCACTGATGCGCGGACGTTCGCCGTCCATCGCTTTTTTCTTCTGATCCAGCCACGAGTAGATGACGTGCGAGCCGTTGGTGACGCTCTGGAAGCCTTCCGCGGCCCTGGCCAGCGTGATGAGGCGGGTCGGGTCGAAATCCGCATAGACGATCAGCGCTCCATCCTTGGGATGCGCCTCGGTCGTATAGACCGTCAACCCGTGCAACTGCTTGCGCAAGTCAAAGTCAAAGAGCGCGCCCACCGCCGCCAATTTGTCCTGCACGTCCGGTTGGGAGAGAATCCATTGACCGACGGAACTGGCGCGGAGCGCGTCGCAATCCACGTGCAGGAGCAGGGCGGGATCGGCGGCGGCGTCCTTGGGGTTGAAGGGAGCGGCGAATGCAACCGGCGCTCCAGCGAGGGCCGCGGCGGCGGCAACAATAACGGCGATAGTTCGTTTCATAAGGATTAGTTTCAATCTGTCCAAAGAGAATACGCACAAGGAGAGGTTTTGGTTACAAGAGAAATCGCGGCCAAACATTTGGGCACGTGGGAACTATTATCATTGCCATGTTTCGACGGTAATGGTATTTTTAAATGGTATGAAAGAAACATTGGTTCCCATTGACCAGGCAGGCCGCATTGTTCTTCCAAAACAAGTGCGCCAGGAGCTTGCCATCAAGCCCGGAGACACCTTCAAGGTCTCAATTCGGGGGATCGCAGTCACCTTGACGCCGAACAAGGAAAGCGCCGGATTTGTGCGGAAGGGCAAAGCGCTGGTTTTTTCCACCCCCGGGGAAGAGACATTAAGTGAGGAAACCGTCCAGGAAATCCTGGATTCCGGTCGAGAAGAACGGCATTCGCGGATCGTCGAAGGTCTAAGAGGCCGTAATCCGCGGGGATGAAAATTTTTCTTGATACAAGTGTGCTCCTGGCCGCCGTGCTGCAAAAGCACGTGGCGCACGAGCGGGCTTTTGCCGTGCTGGAGCGCGTTCAGGATGGAAAGGATGAGGGTTTCATTTCAGCCCACGGCCTGGCCGAGCTTTATGCCAACTTGACAAAACTTCCGCCGCCTTTTCGCCATTCACCAGAGCAGGCGCTGTTAAGCATTGAGGAAAACGTTCTCAAGCACTTTAAAATCTCAAGCCTTGCGGGCGGTGATGACTGCTCGCTGATTCGCGAAGCGGCTCTAACCGGCATTCAGGGCGGCACCATTTACGACGCCGTTCTGTTGAAAAGCGCCGCCAAAGCCGAAGTGGAGCGAATCTACACCCTTAATCAAAAACATTTTCAGGCCGTGGCTCCGAAATCCATCGCTTCGCGAATCTTATCGCCTTGATGGGGCGCGGCGAATATTTGAGAGATAATTCGACGGGCGCCTAAAGCGTCCGCCGGAACAGCAGCGTGGCCGCAGTCATGGAAACAAGCGCGAAAAGCATCAAGTAAGCCAAGTCGCCGCTGATGGCCATCAAGCTGGTATTCTTCAACACCAATTGCTTGAACCCATGCACCGCGTAAGTGAACGGATCCACCATGGTGATGACCTTCATCCACGGCGGAAAGGCCTGGATCGGATAGACCGCGCCGCTGGGAAAAAACAAAACCGTGTTCAACACCCCAAAGAGCGCGCGCGGCACCAGCGGATCGCTCACCCGCACCATGATCAGAAACATCAGGCTGATCAGCGCCAGCGCGGTCACCAGCACCAGCGTCATCATCCGCGCAAACCGCACCAAGTTCAGAGGGTCCGGTATGCCCGCGATGACCGAACCCAAGGTCACCAGCACCAAGCCGGTCAGAATCGCCCTGGCGGTGCCGGCCAGATTAAATCCCACGATCAACTCCAATTTGCGCACCGGCGTGACCAGATAGCCTTCGTGCAGCCCGCGCGCCTTGTCGTCAATATAAATAATCCCCCCGCCAATCATGGCCGAGACAAAAATAGCCAGCACGATGGTGCCCGGCAGCAGGTACTGGATGTAAGGCACGTAGGGATAAACCTCCACCACCGAGAGCGTGACGTTGGCGCCCAGGCGCGCAGGCAGCGGCGGCTTATTGTAGGGCGCCAGCATTTGGCTCAACGATCCTTCCAGGGCGGAGGCGGCGAATTGATCGGTGTTGTCCTCGATCAACGCGATCTTGGGATTCGTGCCCGCCAGCACCTTGCGCGAAAACTCCGGCGGGATGTTCAGCAAGCCGCTGATTTTGCCGTTGCGCAAATCGCGCAAGGCCGTCGCCTGGTCGTTGTAATAAGTGCTTTCAAAGGTCTGCGCGTTGGCCGCCACGGCCTGCGCCATCTCGCGCAATTTGATGGCCGGCATCCCCCGGTCCTGGTCCAATATGCCCACCTCCAAATGCTTGACCTTTCCCCCAAAGGCGTAGCCCAGCACCACCAGTTGCACCAGCGGCATGATCATCGAGACAATAATCAGCGTCGGGCTGCGCCGGAAACGGCGCAGGTCGCGTTCGATGATGGCCATGATGCGTCTCATCCGTTCTTGCTTTCGTACATGAACGCCGTGCTGTAAGCGGCCGATTCATTGAGCGTGTCGCGCAATTGATGCCCGGTGTAATGCGCGAAAACGTCATCCAGGGTCGTGCTTTGCACCGAAAGGGAAGTCAGCGTCAGGCCCGCCGCGCGCACCGCCTCCAGCAGCGCCGCCGTGGTGCGCGGGCCGTTATGCGAGGAAATGCGAAACACGCTCTCCACCGCCTTGACCTCCGCCACGTCCGGCAATCCCTTGAGCACCGCCTCCCATCCCGGCGGCACGCGCGAAAAGCCGGCCTCCAGGATGTTCTTGCCGGGGATCGACGCCTTTAGTTTGAGCGGCGAATCCAGCGCCATCATTTTGCCGTGATCGATGATGGCGATGCGGTCGCACAACTTGTCGGCTTCGTCCATGTAATGCGTTGTCACTAGAATGGTCAGATTGCGCTCGCGCTTTAATTTGGACAGCATTTCCCAGACCGCCACGCGCGAGACCGGGTCCAGCCCGGTCGTCGGTTCATCCAAAAAAAACAGCTTCGGCTCATGCACCAATCCGCGCGCGATCTCCAGCCTCCGCCTCATGCCGCCGGAAAACATCTTCACCGGTTTGTCCGCCCACTGTTCCAGATCCATCGCCTTGAGCAAAGTCGCGATGGTCTCTTTCCGTTTCTCCCGCCCGATGCCGTAAAGCTTGGCAAAAATGCTCATGTTCTCCCTCGCGCTCAGGTCCAGGTCCGAAGTCATCGCTTGCGGAATGACGCCGATGGACTGGCGCACCTGGTTGGCGCGCGTGACAATGTCAAAACCATTGATGCGCGCGGTCCCCTCGCTGGGCTGCAAGAGCGTGACCAACATGCGGATGAGGGTCGATTTGCCCGCGCCGTTGGGTCCCAGCAAACCGAAAATTTCCCCGTTCTGCACCTTGAAATTCAGATGGTCCACGGCCAGAAAACTGCCGAAGCGCTTGGTCAGATTTTCCACCTCCACGGCGAACATAATCAGCGCGCGCGCGGCGCCAGGGTGACGTAGGCCGTCATCCCCACCGCCAGCGCCCGATCCTCGTTGCCGCAGCGCAGCCGGATTTCAAAAGTCCTGATGTCCCGTTTGCTCCGGCTCACGTCCCGTTGCGTCGCGTAATCCGCGTCCGCCCCGCGAAAAAAGACCGTCCCCGTCCGCTCCGCGCCGGAAGGCAGCCGCACCGGCATCTTGTCGCCGCTCCGGATGCTGTCAATATAAGTTTCTTCCACGTCGGCCCGCACCCACAACTGGTCGGGATCAATCAACGTGACCAGGCACTGGCCTGGATTGACCACCTCCCCTTGCAACGCCGCCCGCACGTCCACCACCCCGTCGGCCGGGGCGCGGATTTGGGTGTAATCCAACTGCACCTGCGCCCGCTCCGCCTGCGCGGTCGCCGCCGCGTGTTGATCGCGGCTGGCGGCCAGCGCCGCGCGGCTGGCGGCGATTTGGTGGCCCGTCAATTTGGCCAAAGCCACCGCCGCCTCCCCCGCCGCGGATTGGTGGCGCAGCGATTGCACCCGCGCCTTGGCCGCATCACAAGCCGTCCGGGCTTGATCGAACTCGCTGGCCGAGTTGACGCCCTGTTTGCTCAGTTCCAACTGGCGTTTGAAAGTCAGCTCCGCGTTTTCCAGGTCTGCCTTGGCCTGGGCCACTTGATCCTGGGTGGCCGCCAGGTTGGCCTCGCTTTGCCGGATAAGATTGCTGCTCTGCGCCTCTTGATAATCGAGTTCCGCCGCCGCCTGCGTCACCTGGGCCGAAAGCTGTCGGGCGCTGTTGGTGTAAAAGCTCAATTCCGCGTTCCGCTCCTGCGGCTGGATCACCGCGATCAACTGTCCATTGCTCACCGTATCGCCCTGCTGGACCAAAAGCTGTTGCAGCCGCCCCTGAACCTCCGAACTGACAATCACTGCATCCGTCGTGACGATGCCCGTCAGCACGATCGCGCGCCGGTGGGGAACGAGGGCAAAACCAACGGCCGCCGCCACCGTCACCACGATCAACAATATGACAAGAACTTTGCGCTTCATTATTGGCAAGGCCAGCTTGGACACTTCACCGCCCAGACGCAAGCCCTTCCGGGCCCAGGCTCCGCAACATTGGGGAATCCACGCCCTGCCCCATGTGCCGGAGGGACAGCCCGAGAATAGCCCAATGCTTCAGCATTGGGGACCCGATTCATCTCGAATAAGTCCCAAAGGGACGGCTGAATGATGAAAATAATATTTCAACTGTCGGTTTGACTTCTTGGCGTCAAGCAGCTACTATCGCCCGAAATGACAATAACAGCGTCCATCCAGTGTGCGACTGCGATGCTCCCTGTTTATTTTTCCAGAAAAGAACCAACCCCCATGCCAAAAATCCCCAATCCCTCCTCGCATACTTTCACCGTCCTTCCTCGCGGCTGCCTGCGCTTCTGCGCCGGGGTATCCCTCGCGCTGGCCTGGCTGGCCGTAAGCGCCGCCCAGGCCCAAACCACCAATTACACGCTGGGCACGGCCTCGCTCTTGGAGGGTTCGGCGGCTGGAACCGACAGCGTCGTGCTGGGGGTCACGCCGCCGTCCGCCTCTTGGACGAACACGGCCAATGCCACTTGGTTGCATCTAAGCCAGGCGAATCAAAGCGGTAGCGGCAGCACGAATGTGATTTTCGCTTACGATGCGAACCAAGGCGCGACGCGCTCTGGCACCCTGACCATCGCCGGCCAGACACTCACCGTCACCCAAGCCGGGTCAACTTATGTCGCGGCAGGCTCCCTCACCAATTTAGTCTCCTCGGGATTGACTTCCCCCCAAGGCGTGGCGGCGGACGGCGCGGGTAACGTCTATATCGCGGACTGGCGCAACAACGCAATCAAGAAGTGGACGGCTGCCAAAAGCACCGTGACCACCTTGGTATCCTCGGGATTGGGTGGTCCCTTTGGCGTGGCGGTGGATGGCGCTGGCAATGTCTATATCGCCGATACCGGCAACAACGCGATCAAGGAGTGGTCGGCTGCCAAAAGCAACGTGACCACACTGGTGTCCTCGGGGCTGAACACACCCCAAGGCGTGGCGGTGGACCGCCTGGGCAATGTCTATATCGCCGACACCTTCAACCACGCGATCAAGGAGTGGTCGCCGATCAACAGCAACGTCACCACCTTGGTAGCCTCAGGATTGACTTATCCCGTTGGCGTGGCGGTGGATGGCGCTGGCAATGTCTATATCGCCGATACCGGCAACAACGCGATCAAGGAGTGGTCGCCGGTCAACAGCAACGTCACTACCTTGGTATCCTCAGGGTTGACTTCTCCCGTTGGCGTGGCAGTGGATGGCGGAGGTAATGTCTATATTGCGGGTTCCGGATACGGCTCGGTCAAGGAGTGGTGGGCGGCCAGCAACACCGTGACCCCATTGGTCTCATCGGCTTTGCCTTCGATCGATTGCGTGGCAGTGGATGGCGTGGGCAACGTCTTTATCGGCAACAGCGGTACTAGCGGAAACTTCATGGAGCTGCCGCGCGCCTTTGTGGACCCGACGCCCCGGCTGGAAGGTCCGGCCGCCGGCAGCGATGCTTTGCCAGTGGTGTTGCCCGCCACGGAGCTTTTGTCCGGTCCATTCGCTCCCATCAGTAGTGATCCGAGTTGGCTAACAATCAGCGGCATCAGCAACGGCGTGGTCAGCTTCGCTTTTACCGCCACCACTTCCAACCGCACGGCTTTCATCACCTTGCTCAGCCAGACTATTGCCGTCACGCAGGGTTGTCTTCTGGGCACCACCGCTCGTTTGGAGGGGCCTGGTGCGGGACTCGATAGCGTGGTTCTGGTTGTTTACCCGAATTCCGACACCTGGACAGCCACGGCCAATGCTGCTTGGCTGCATCTGACCCAGCCGAATCAAAGTGGCACAGGCAGCACTAATGTGATTTTCAGTTTCGATGCCAATCCGGGAGCGACGCGCTCCGGCACCCTCACCATCGGCACCCAGACGCTCACCGTGACGCAGGCCGGTTCAACTTATTTCCCGGCTTCGCCGCTAACAATATTGGGGTCTGCGGTTCAGCCCAGTGCTGTGGCGGTGGACGGCATGGGCAATGTTTATTTCGCCGATGTAGGAAACGTTATCAAGAAGTGGACGTTGGCCAGCAACACCGTAACCAAATTAGTTTCCTCTGGGCTGAACCAACCGTGGGGTCTGGCCGTGGACGGTGCGGGCAATGTCTATATCGCCGACGCAGGAAACAACGCCATCAAGAAGAGGATCGCGACCAGCGGTACCGTAACGAACTTGGTGTCCTCGGGATTGGCTTTTCCCGCTGGCGTTGCGCTGGACGGCGCGGGTAATGTGTACATTGCTGACACCGACAATGGCGCTATCAAGAAGTGGACGGTCGCCAACAGCAAAGTGACCACGTTGGTGTCCTCGGGGCTGAACCAACCCTTGGGCGTGGCGCTGGACGCGGCGGGCAATGTCTATATCGCCGACTCCTTAAACGGCGCGATCAAGGAGTGGACGGTCGCCAACAGCAATGTGACCATCTTGGTGTCCTCGGGGTTGAGCTTTCCAGCAGGCCTCGCTGTGGACGGCGGAGGCAATGTCTATATCGCGGATGCCGGCAGCGCGATTTACAAGTGGACCTCAGCCAACGGCAATGTGACCACCTTGTTGTCCTTGGCTCAGTGCTATGGTGCGGCGTCGGACAGCGCAGGCAATGTTTACATCGCGGCGAAGTTTGGCAACAACCTGATCGAAGAACTGCCGTATGCCTTCGTGGACCCAACCCCCAGGTTGGAAGGTCTGGCCGCTGGCAGCGATGCTTTGCCAGTGGTGTTGCCCGCCACGCAGAATTTGCTCCCCCCATTCGCTCCCACCAGTGACCAGTCGTGGCTGACCATCACCAGTGCCGCCAGCGGCGTGGTGGGTTTCTCCTTCACCGCCAATGCCGGCCTGAGCCGCACGGCCCACATCACCTTGCTCGGCCAAACCATTCCCATCACGCAATCAGGCGTCACACCCCCGACACTGACCAGCGCACAGATGCTGGCCAACGGCGCTTGCCAGTTTTGCTTCACCAACACTGCCGGCGCCTCCTTCACCGTCCTCTCCACCACCGACCTGTCGTTGCCATTAAGCAATTGGACCGTGGCCGGCACGGCCTCGAACACCTCTCCCGGCCAGTTCCAATTCACCACCCAGCCGATCACCAACGGGCCGCAAAGCTACTACATCGTCCGTTCGCCGTAAGAAAAATCATATCCGTGCAATCAGTGAAATCCGTGGTTGCTTTTCTTTGGTGGCGGCTTTTTGTGGGCAAAGCATTCTTGGGAGTCTCGAATTTTCAATTTCAAAATTGAAAACTCGCGCCCGGCATTATTCAATCGGGCTGAAGCAGTAATGCGCATGAGTTTGATCGATTTTATCTTGAACGTCGTGGGGTTGGTGTTGTGGTTGCATTGGCGGGGCGTCCCGTTGACGGCGCCACCGCCGCCGGGCGCTTCGCTCGCTTCGACTCTCCGCCGCGCCGGGCCGCCGCGGCCGCGGATTTATTACCTGGCCGGATTGATCGCCTTGCTGGCGGGGCGGGCGCTGATTTACTGGCAATTAGGCGGGCAGATTCGCTGGGACGCGCGCATCCCGCTGGGGCCGACCACCTTCGCCTTCCGCAGCGATGTGCTGGGGCGCATGATGTTGTTTTCCGCGTGCAGTTTTGGGGTGGCGCTGGGTCTTTTCCATTTGTGCCTGCTGTTGCTTTCCTGGATCAACGGGCCGGTGGCCGGCGGCGAACCGGGCCGGCGACTGGTGCGCGCACACCTGGGCTTGGTGGATCGCTGGCCGGGGACCGTCAAATTATTGCTGCCGCTCCTCTGCACGGTGGCGCTCTGGTGCCTGCTCAATCCGCTCATGGTCCGCCTGAGTCTGGTGCCTCCCAACCCCGATTCCCACTGGCGCGTGCTGGCGCAAGGGGCTGTCCTCGGCCTGGGGGTTTATCTGGCGTTGAAATTCTTCCTGGTGGGCATTCTCGCCCTCCATCTGCTCAACAGTTACGTTTATCTGGGCGAGTTTCCGTTTTGGAATTTCGTCAACACTACCGCGGGCGTCCTCTTGCGCCCTCTGCAATGGTTGCCCTTGCGCGCGGGCAGGGTTGATTTCGCGCCCGTGCTGGCCATGGTGCTGGTTTTGGTGGCCGCCTATTTCAGCCAGCGCGGCCTGACCCAAATCTTTCAAAGGCTCGTTTAACCCGGGCTTCAGGCCACGGCCAGGAATTGTTTGACCGCTTTCGTTGCCCCATGCACGCCCTCGATAATCTCCTCGGCTCTTGCCTGTTCCAGGCCCAGCATGGCCGCCACGTTCGGGCCGGGCAGGAGGGCAAGGTTTTCGGCGCCTCCGGGCGACGGACCGGAAAGGTGGACGGCGAAATTGGCCAGATAAACGACAGCCGACAGCAACACCACGGGCTGGACAATCGGAGCGTGATGATTGGCCACGGCTTCGACAATGACTTCCGGCAAACCCCACTTTTGCAACAGGCAGGCCCCGACCTGGGCGTGGTTGGCCCCCAGCACGACCCCCTCCGCTTCGACCCGCGAAAGGGTATCATGGGACATCAAGGCGCGAATCTCGGTGCGCGATTTCGGGGTGAGGACTTGATTCAGGACCAGCTTGCCAATGTCGTGCAACAACCCGGCCGTGAAAGCCATGGAAGGCTGAAAGTCGCCGTAGCCTTCGAATTCCGTCAAATACTCCGCGCCCATGCCGGTGCTCAGGGAATGGCTCCAAAGGCCGTTGGCCTCGACGGCATGGCCGGGCGCGGCGAAGCCCATGGCGCCGCCAAAGCTCAGGGCGCAGACCATGCGGTAAATAGTATTATCTCCCAGCAGCAGCACCGCCTGGTCAATTGAGGCCACCGGACTTCGCAGACCGATGTGGGCTGAATTGCAGACCCGCAGCAGCTTGGCCGTCAGCACATTATCGCAATGCAACGTTTGAATCAGGTCCTCGCGATGGCTATCGGGTTGGTTCAGCAGCGCGGCCATCTTGCGGGCCGTCTGCGGGACCATGGGCAACTCTTTGACTTGGCTGATGATTTCAGTGGCCGTCATAAACTATCTTAGATCGTGTTGGGTTATCGGACGTTTCGCGCCGAAACTTGAGTTGATCACCGATTCCGGTTGCCGAACCTCCATCGCATGGGCACAATTGCCGCTAAGGAAAAAGCAAAATATGAGAAGCTTGACTAAAGCCGGACCTTAGAATCCCGGCAACATTTCTAAATTAATGTCGATAAGATATGTACCTAAGCAGAGCATGCCCTTGATTTTATGATCCAAAACACCCGTTTCGTATTGTCGCAGGCCGATATTCCCAAGCAATGGTACAACCTGCAGGCCGATTTTCCCGAACCTCTTCCGCCGCCCCTGCATCCAGGCACACGCGAACCGGTGTCGCTGGAGATGATGACGCAGATTTTCCCCGAGAACCTCGTGCGCCAGGAAATGTGCCCGGACCGCTGGGTCGAAATCCCGGATCCGGTGCGCGAAATCTATTCCCTGTGGCGGCCGACGCCGCTCTTGCGGGCCGTGCGGCTGGAGCGCGCTCTCAAAACGACGGCGCATATTTACTACAAGTATGAAGGCGCCAGCCCCGCCGGCAGCCACAAAGTCAATACTTCGGTGCCGCAGGCCTATTTCAACAAAGTCGCCGGCACCAAGAGGCTGGCCACGGAAACGGGCGCCGGCCAATGGGGATCTTCGCTCGCTCTGGCCTGCCAGTTGTTTGGCCTCGAGTGCAACGTCTATATGGTCAAGGTCAGCTACCAGCAGAAGCCCTATCGCCGGATGCTCATGCACACCTGGGGCGCGACCGTTAATGCCAGTCCCAGCGATCAGACCCAATACGGCCGCAAAATTCTGGCCGAAGACCCGCAATGTCCCGGCAGCCTGGGCATGGCCATCAGCGAAGCGATCGAGGACACAGTCACGCATCCCAACACCAAGTACTCGCTGGGCAGCGTCCTCAGCCACGTTTGCCTGCACCAAACGGTCATCGGCCAGGAAGCGATCCGGCAGATGGAATTGGCGGGCGAGGAGCCGGACGTCATCTTTGGCTGCGCGGGCGGCGGCAGCAATTTCGCCGGCCTGGCCTTCCCCTTCCTGCAAGGCAAAATCAAGGACAAGAAGAAATATCGCGTCGTGGCCGTGGAACCTTCCGCCTGCCCCTCCCTGACCAAGGGCGAGCTGCGCTACGATTTCGGGGACACCGCGGAAACGACGCCGCTCTTAATGATGTACACCCTCGGTCACAGGTTCATGCCGCCGTCGATTCACGCGGGCGGCCTGCGCTATCACGGCATGGCGCCCATGGTCAGCCACGCGCACAAGCTGGGCTTGATCGAGTCGCAGGCGGTTCACCAGACCAAGGTCTTTGAGGCCGGGTTGCTCTTTGCCCGCACGGAAGGAATCGTGCCCGCGCCGGAATCCGCCCATGCCATCGCGGCCGTCATCGCCGAAGCGGAGCAGGCGCGCGAGGCCGGACAGAAGCGGGTCATCCTGTTCAATCTCTCAGGGCACGGGTTGCTGGACCTCAGCGCCTACGAAACTTATTTGTTCGGCAAAATCCAGGACGTTTAAATCACAAGTCATCCACAGACCAAAAACACAAAACAAAACACAAAACAAAATCCGATGAAAACCCCCAAGATTCGTTGTCTCTTCGCCCTTGCCCTGGCGGCCATTCCCGGCGCCATGCAAGCCCAACCTGACGCGCATTACGTTCCTGGCATTGAAGGAATCGGCTGCGCCACCCTGCCGCCACCCGGCTGGTACTTCCGGGATTACAACGTGTTCTATTTTGCCAACCAGGAGAACGGTTGGACAGGGCACAATCTGCACGTGCCGGGTTTGGAGGCGATGACCTACGCCAACGTCCCGCGCGCGATTTATATCAGCGACATAAAACTCTTCGGCGGCAATCTCGGCGGGGACGTCGTGCTGCCATTGATTTACAACAGCCTGCGTGCTCCTGGGTACGACACTTGCAAGTTCGGAATCGGCGACTTCTACGGCGAGGGCACCCTTTCATGGCATCCTAAACAATTCGACATCGGGGCGGCGGTCGGTTTCTGGGCTCCTACGGGCAGTTCAGGCGAGCCGACAAGCCCCGGACTTGGCTATTGGACGCCGGAGTTTACGCTGGGAGCAACCTGGTATCCAGACGAGGCCAAGACTTGGGCCGTTTCGGCCCTGAATCGGTATGAGTTCAACACGGCGGACCGCGACACGGAAAACACGGCCGGGCAGGCTTGGACGCTGGAATATGGCGTCAGCAAGAAGCTGCTCGACACAATTGATGTCGGTTTGGTGGGGTATTATCAGCAGAGAGTCACGGCCAGCACGGGACCCGCGACGGCGCCTCTGCCGGCGGAGGCGCAATTCCCCTACAGCAGAGTGGCGGCCGTCGGCCCTGAGGTGAACATCTTGTTCCCCAAGCCGTTGATTTGGGTGGCCCTGCGCTATAACTATGAGTTCATGGCGGAAGACCGCGTGCAAGGCCACACCGTGGCGCTCGTGCTGACGAAGAAATTCTAAGGCCCGTTACCGGCCTCGTTGGCCGGTTTGGACCAGGACGGTTTCCGATGCGCCCGTCAATACCCGCGGTAGATTGGTATCGACGAGGCGCATTAGTCTGTGGCAGTATGGCCGCCAGAAGAACCCATGTTCGGCCTTTTTAAGAAACTGTTTGGGAGAACGGCCAGTCCTCCGCCCGCCGTCCAGGTGACGGAGGAACCGGTCCAGGCTCCCGCGCCCCCGATGCGCGCCGCCGCGCCCGCTCCCCTGCCCATGCGCATCCCGACGGAGAGCGGCGACATGCTCGCGTTGCCGTTGAATGAAATTCTCTCACGCCTGCCCCTCAGTCTGACAGCCCTGATTTTGTCACGACCGGGCGGAACGTTTTCTGTTCCATTAAACCTCGCTTTGGAGCAATTGCGAACGGGCGCCGTTCGGATTGCTTTCGCGCAGTTGCGCCAGAACGCGCCTCCGGGCACCTTCGCGGACAACGCCACGCATGACGATTCTCTGATCGATTTGCCTCTGCCCATGATCTTGACCGCGATTGGCCCCAGCGCCCTGGCAAGACGTCCCGATCAAAAACAGATCGAGGTTCCTTCCGCGGTAACCGGTGTTTTCGAGGCCGGTCACGGCCAGTTCCATCGCGCCATGGTGGCGCCTTCCCCGCGGACAGCGGCGCCGACTCCAGCGCCGGCGGCGATGAGACCAGTCCCGCCCATGCCGCTCCCCACCGCGCCGAAACCGACAACTTCCATTGGTCTGGCTCCAGCCGCGCCGAAACCTCTTGCGTCTGCGCCGCTTCCGTTCACCGTCCCGAAGCCGGCCTCGCCGCCAACTCTCGCCGCGCCCGCCCCACCCGGTGATAACGTGGTGACGACCCTGGGGGCGGTTTCGGGTGCGTGGCCCAGCCCCGTCCAGTGGGAGATTAAGCAGCACAACCTTGAGCAAGCATTGATTTCGATCCCGCTCCTCCGTCTTGATCGGGGAATGAAAGCCGGACGGGTTGTCGTCACTTGGTCCGAAGTGGGCGGATGGTTGAGCGAACCCCTGCCGCTGTCACCCCATAAGGATAGCCAGTTGGAACTGCCGCTCAACGTCATCGCTCCCCTCTACCTTGCCAAACGCCGCTCCCTGGCCCCCCGCAAAGTCCTCGCCGTCGGCGCCGATGTGCCGGACGTTTTTGCCAGCTTGGAACAGCCAGCCACCCCTTCAGCCCCAGTCATTCCGGCGCCTTCGATTGCGGCCGCTCCGGCGCCTCTGCCCATTCCGGCGGCGCCGGCCGCGCGCCACGTTTTGGGAGAGATTTTCGGCCAGCCGTCGAAGGCAAATTGGACGCTGGAGGAAATCGCGCAAGGTATTCTGACGCTGCCCGGGGTGTCAGGCGCGCTGCTGGCTGCGAACGATGGATTGCTGGTGGCCGGCAAGCTCCCTGCGCCGCTCAAGGCCGAGACGCTGGCTGCATTTTTGCCCCAAATATTCACGCGCGTCAGCGGTTGCGCCGAGGAGGTCCAACTGGGAACATTGCGCGCGCTTACTCTTATGGCTGGCCAAACCCCATGCGCGATCTTCAAGGCCGGCAAGCTTTACCTGGCGGTCCTCGGCCAGCCGGGCCAGCCGTTGCCCGAGCCGGCGCTGGAACGGATAGCCGGCGAACTGCCCCAAGCGAAACCCTGATTCATTATGGCGATCATCAATCAAGCGACCAAGGAACTGCAGGTCAAAATCGTGTACTACGGCCCGGGCAAGGGCGGCAAGACGACCAACCTGGAACAAGTCCACGGCAACGTGCAGAACGTGCAGGAGAAGGGCAAACTCGTCTCCCTGGCCACCAGTTCCGATCGAACCCTGTTTTTCGATTTTCTGCCCATCGAAGCCGTGGCCATCAAAGGCTACAAAACCAAGTTCCAGCTTTATACCGTGCCCGGCCAGGTCATTTACAATACCACCCGCCAACTGGTTCTGCGCGGGGTGGACGGCATCGTCTTTGTGGCCGATTCGCAATACGATAAGATGGCCGAAAACGTGGAGAGCTTTCAGAATCTGGAAGACAACCTCAAAACGCTCAAGCTCAACTTCGAGACCATTCCCTACGTCCTCCAGTACAACAAGCGCGACCTGCCCAATGTCGCCCCCATCGAGTATATGGAGTTTCTGCTCAACAACCGCGAGGTGCAGGTGCCTTCCTTTGCCACGGTGGCCTCCCGCTGCGAAGGCGTGTTCGAGTCCCTCAACATGATCACGCGCCTGCTGCTCCACAAGTTCATCAACGAAGGGGAGCGTAAGCTCATTTGATTTATGCCGGGTCTCCCGCCGCTCATCGTGGAAGACGTGCAGTTGCTCGACTCGGCCCTGGATGAGTTGCTGCAAAAAAGCGACGCCACGCTCGCCCTGGTCATCGACAAAGGCGGCCCGGTCATCCATCAGCGCGGGGCCGTGGACCAATTTGACACCACCACCATTGCCGCCCTGGCGGCCGGTTCCTTTGCCGCGACCCAGGCCATCGCCGAGCGCCTGACCGAAACCCACTTCACCTCCATCTACCAACAAGGCGAGCGCCTGAGCCTGCTCTTTTGCGACATCGACGCCAACGCCCTGCTGATCATCATCTTCAGGGCGGAGTTGAGCGCCGGAGCTGTCAAGTACTACGCCGCCGCGACAACGAGCCGCATCTTCCGGCAGTTCCAGCGGGCGCGGACGCGGGCGCCGGGGCAAAGCCTGGATTTGGTGGCCGAGAACCTGCTGGACGTTTCCACCATTTTCGGCAATAAACGGCCAAGGTAAGGCGGGTTCGACAATATTCCCGCTCTGGGCCAATCCTATCCTGCCAATTCGCTCCAAAGCGCCCGGTAATAGCGCATAAACCGGATGGCGGCGACAGGTTCCTTGGCCCCCGCCTCTTCCGGCACTCCGGCCACTTCCATGAACGTTACCCGGTCGTAGCCAATGGACCTGAGTCCAGCGAAGAGTTCGCGATAAGGGTAATCGCTCCACAGCTCGTTGATGTGGCAGGAGCGGATGTCCTTTTTGAGCAACTCGAACGACTCCTTGATCGAACCGTCCTTCACATCCGTGGGATTTGAGTTCCAGCAGATGCCCACTTTTGGATGACCGCAGTGGTCGATGATGCGCCGCATGTTGGAAGGAATCTGCGTGCCGTTGCCATGCACTTCAACCCAGATTTCCACTCCGTGCTCATCGGCGGCCTGGCCGCATTCCTGGAGCGCCTTGCCAATCTGTTCGAGGGTCTTCTCTGTCTCCACCCCCTTGGGCAATCCGTTGGGCCGAACCTTCACTCCCTTGGCGCCCATGTCGGCCGCAAGTTGGCAGAAAGCCTTGCAAGACTCGATCTGCGCCTTGACCGTGCCGGGTTCGGGAGACTCAAATTCACAGATACTCCCGAAACTCCAAAGTCGTATCCCGGAATCCTCGAATTGCTTCTTCACATCACGCCGCTGCTCCCGTGAAAGGCTCGGTTCCACTTTGTGCGCGTGCGTCGTGCGCAGTTCGACATAGTCGTAGTGCGTGGTTTTGCACGCGGTCAGCAGCGTGGCCAGGTCCCACGAGGCGGCGATGTTGTAAGTGATGGTCCCCAGCTTAAACTTGCGCTCGCCCGCCTTCGCCACATCGACGGAGTCCGTCCTTGCCGAAACGGACTGCGCCTGGGCTGGCAGAATTGCGGCGCTGGCCAGCGCGCCGGACGAAACGATAAAATTGCGGCGATTCATAGAATTCAAGGCTGCGAGACTATTCGGGGAATTCCGCGGCGAACGCAACGAAAATTCACCGGAATTAATTGAGAACGATTTTTGTCCCCAGGTCCTGGTGACTTGGGGAAAATGAAGTCCGGGGTATCTTGTTGCGAGTTGAGGGTGCGGTCAGTGTGTCCCGCATCACGATTCAACAGACAATTTCTTGTTTGTTCTCATAATGAGCGGCCGGGCGAAAGTCCGGCCTTCTTTTTTTTTCCATCGTCTCGATCTCCGCGCCACATTTGCGACTCGTAAATGGCCCAGCGTAAATTGTAAAATGCCCGCAATGTCCGAAACGCTGGTCATCAATGAAATTTACCTGAGCGTGCAAGGCGAAAGCACCTGGGCTGGCTTGCCCTGTGTCTTCGTGCGCCTGACCGCCTGCAATTTGCGCTGCTCCTATTGCGACACCGCCTACGCTTTCGCCGCGGGCAAAGAAATGCCCCTGCCGGAAATCCTGGCACGGGTCGCCGAGTTGGCCAAACCCTTCGCCTCCCAAACCGCCGCCGGACCGCTCCCGCTGGTGGAACTGACCGGCGGCGAACCTTTGTGGCAGAAGAATTCCCTCCCCCTCATGCGCTCCCTGTGCGACGCCGGCTTCACCGTCCTGCTCGAAACCAGCGGCGCCCTGGACATTGCGCCGGTCGATGCCAGAGTCAAACGCATCATGGATTTGAAATGCCCCGGCAGCGGCGAATCCGCCCGCAACCGCTGGGAAAACCTCGCGCATCTGAAAAACACCGACGAAGTCAAATTCGTCATCGGCACCCGCCAGGACTACGACTGGGCCAGGGAAACCGTATTGACACGAGGATTGGCGGCGATCTGCCCGGTCTTATTTTCCTGGGTCTCGCCCTTGTTGCCGCATCAGCAGGACAAGTCCTTGCGCAAGGCGCCGGCAGGCCAGGTTCCCATGACGCGCCTCGAACTGGTGGAGCAGATCATCGCCGACGCGCTCCCCGTGCGTTTCCAACTGCAAATGCACAAATTCATCTGGCCCCCCGACCAAAAAGGCGTTTAGGCGGTGGAAATATTCAACGAACCGGCTGCGTCCCGTTCGCACTGCCCCGCTGGTTAGTCTTGATAAACTCGATGCATTCGCTGGCCGGCAAATCTCATTCAACCCGTTGTGAACCGATTTCCACAAGGTTCTCGCCGGAATCAAACAGACGCAACGTCTCCCGAAACTTCGCGGTCAATATTTCCCGCAGAGCTGCATCCGAAGTGTTGCCACAGGTCAGCCAGATGATTTTTGGGGGGCTGCCGTGACGTTCCGATAGGACGACAAAATCAATGTCTTTGGTGATGACCACATCGGCCGCCTTCCGTGCCTCAAAGAAGATTTGATCGTCTTCAGCTTCACGCAATCCAAGTTCCCGCACGGGCAGCGCGGTCACGTCAAATTTCTCGCTCATCCAGCGGGCAATCCCTGGGGACAAATGTGCGTCCAGCCAAACCGTCATACGGTCAGGACTGGGTGATCAATGCGGCGGCTGGCGAACAGGATGCAAGCCTTGAGGTCGTCAGCTTCCAAGTCAGGCATCTCGGCCAAAATCTGTGGCGCATCCAAGCCGGACGCGAACAGGTCCAGAACGTCACTAACACGAATTCGCATCCCCCGCACGCAGGGCCGTCCGCCGCATTGCCGGGGATTCACGGTGATTCGTTCCAACAAGTTTCGCATATCTCGGCGCTACAATGCACCCAGCGGGCCGCGAAGTCAAAACCCCATGACTCGCAGCATTCTGTCTTTCGTTCATTTTGTGCTGGCCAAAGCCGCGTTCTTGAAGCAGTATAACATACGGAATGAGCGATCTTGAAGCCATTCAGTCGGTTCTGGTTCGCGCCGCGCGCCGCCGCCGCTGGGAACGGGCCTGGAATGGCTTGTGGCAAGGACTCTTTCTTGGCGCCGCCGTTTGGCTCGCGGCGCTTATTGCCTACAAACTCACCCCGCTTCCTCCCGTCGTGCCCAATGCCGCCGGCGTCGTGGCCGGCCTCTGCCTCCTCGGCGGATTCGCCCGCGGCTGGATGCGCCGGCCCACCCTGCGCCAAACCGCCCGCTGCCTGGATGATCGCCAGCATTTGCAGGAACGCCTCAGCACCGCGCTGGAACTGGCCCCAACCGGCCCCGTCGAGGGCTGGCGCGCTTTGCTGGTGTCCGATGCCGCGCGCTTCGCGGCCACGCTAGACCCGCGCAAAATTTTCCCTTATCGGCTGCCGCGCGCCAGCCGGTGGGCCTTGGCGGCGCTGGCGCTGGGCGCCGGGTTGGGTTTTGTCCCGGAACACCGCAGCAAGGCTTACGTCGAAAAACAAAAGGACGCCCAAGCCATCAAGGAAGCCGGGAGGCGAATTGTCGAAATCACCCACCAGACTTTGGAACATCGCCCCCCCGCCCTGGAACCGGCCCGCAAAGCCGTTGAAAACGCCGAGCAGGTGGGCCTGCGCATGGATAAAGCGCTCCTGACCCGCAACGACGCCCTCAAAGACCTTGCCAACGCCGCCGACAAGCTCAAGCAGCAACTACAGGACTTGGGCCGCAAAAATCCCTCCTTCAAAACGCTGGAACACGCCGCGCGCGGGCCGGAAAACGGCAGCGCCAGCAGCGCCGCCGAGCAGAAGCAAATGGACGACCTGCAAAAATCCCTCGGCAAGGCCGGCGAAAACCCGGCCGCCTTGGACAAGCTGGCCGAACAAATGCAAAAACTGCAAAAGGCCGCCGCCGGGCTGCCCAAGGACGATTCCCCCGCCGCCGCCGCCGAGCGCCAAAAAATGGCCCAGAGTTTGTCCGACCTCGCCCAACAGGCGCGCGAACTGGGCCAGCCGCTGCCCAACCTCGACGACGCCATCGCCGCGCTGCAGAACAGTCAAAACGAAAATTTCCAAAAGGACATGGCCCTTGCGACAACGGACCTCGAGAAAGCACGGCAAATATCCAAGGAATTGCAAAAAATGCAGCAACAGGCCGGCCGCGACGGCAAAGACCTGCCCGAACAATTGAAGTTCGGCCAGCCCGAACTGGCGCGGCAAACGCTGGATAACATGGTTGACAAACTTCGATCCGGCCGCCTGTCGCCTGATCAGGCCGCCAAACTGCTGGACGAAGTTTCCCGGTCCGTCGATCCGGCCTCCCCCTACGGCGACGCTTCTCAATATCTGCGCCAGGCCGCCATGCAATTGCACGATGGCGACAAAGCCGGCGCGGCCCAATCCCTGGCTTCCGCCGCCAAGGAACTGGAAAAAATCCAGGCGCAAATGGCCGACGCCAAAGCCCTGCAAGGCTCCCTCGATGCTTTGAACAAAGCTGAAATATGCCTGGCCACGCACACCGCCTGGGGCCAATGCCCGCAGTGCGGCGATGCCAGCGGACGCTGTCTCGCGGCGGGGCGTTGTTTGGGTCTGGGCAAGGGCAAGGGCGGCCGCGGCGTCGGCACTTGGACTGACGATGATTCCCAATTATATCCCCAGATGAGCGGCCTCTGGGACAACAGCGGCCTGAACCGTCCCGACACCGATCCGCGCGGATTGACCGACCGTGGCGATCCGCAGTTGGCGGACAACCTAGCTCCAACCAAGTTGCACGGCCAGATCACGCCCGGTTCGCCGATGCCCAGCATCACCTTGAAGGGAGTCAGCATCAAAGGGCAAAGCTCCGTTTCCTACCAGGAAGCCGCCACCGCCGCCCAGAGCGATGCCCGGAGCGCGTTGAACCAGGACCAGGTGCCCAGGGCCTATCAGTCCTCCGTGCGGGATTACTTCGACGACCTCAAGAAGTGATCACCGCGGACGCAGCATCGCGAGCACAAAAATAATCGCGGCCGCTATCGCCACCAGCCACCAAAACCAGTGAATGCCGAAAGGCACGGGCTTCTTTTTGGGTTCCAATTCGCGTTGCGCGAACTCGCTGTAGTCAAATGAATCATCCGGCAAATTGAGGCTGCTGGCGTAGGCTTCCTCCGACCAGCCGGTGTGTTCATCCGCGCCGCATTCCGGGCAGGCTTTGGCCCCGGCGGGAACGTCGGCGCCGCAATTCGGGCAATTTTCCGGAGCCATCATGGTTTTCAAATTTCGCGCGTCACATTCAGCCTATCGCGGCTTGGCGTGCGACAAGGCGCCGACTATCCCGGGGCCAGGCCACATTTCGGGCGCGATGGCGGCGGGATCGACGCTCCAACGGGCCGCCAGTTGATTGACTTTCTCGGAATTGGCAGCCAGCGCCTCCCGCAGGCTGAAGGGGTTTTCCTCGGAAACGTACTCCAGGCAAAGCATGTTCAGTTCCTTCTCCGCGGCGGTGACCGGCCCCTGGTTCCAGAGCGTCTCGCCCGCCCAGGCGTAGGCCCGGAAGATCCGGCCCTTCTCCAACAAGGCCCAGCCATGGTAGTTGACCACGCGGTTGACACTGAAAAATTGCACCTGCCCCAGCTTCCGGCTCAAGGCCGTCAAAAAATGATAGCACCGGTCCGGGTCTTCCGCCGGTTCCGGCAAGCCCGGGCCGACCACCAACACCCAGCCGGAAACCGGCGGGGAAATGAACAGCTTGTCCTCGCGCGCCTCGGCCAGCCCTTGCTCCCACGAACAAGGCGTGGGACCATGCAGATGGAGCGCGTCTTGCACGACCGACGGATCGGCAGTCTTGACCGCCAGCCAGCGGCCGGGTTGCTCGAAAGTCGCGGCATGAAACGGCGTCGAAAGACCGGCCTCGGACTTCTCCCCACCCGCCACGGAAGCGCGCTGCCACGCGCAATAAATGAAAAAAGCCCCGATACCCAACACGACTCCGAAGGGAATCAGCATCAGGAGCCACACAATTTCCCTGGCTTCGAACTGGCTCATGCCAAGGCAATGTAATCCGGCTTTGAACCTGTTCAATGGGGAAAATGGCGGTCACCCAAAAATCAATCCTTGCGGGCGCGCGTGTCCGGCAGCAGCACCTCGCAGCCTTCGCGGGCGGCCTCCACTATGATTGGGGAATGGCGTTCCAGAGCCATCTCCCGCGCACGGGCCACCATGCGCGAAATCTTCTCGTCGCCGTGCTCGGGATCGTGATGAAACAAAAACAGCCGCCGCACGCCCCCTTGCGCGGCGAAGGTCACCGCGTCCTCGAAACAACTGTGCCCCCAGCCGATGTGCCGCCCATACTCCTCCGCGTCATATTGCGCATCCAGAATGAGCACTTCGGAATCCCGAACGAACTCCAGCGCGCTGCGGTCTTCTTCCGGCACGGACTGGACTTCCGGGCGCGGCGCCCCATCCGCGCTTTTTTTCCAACGACTGCGAAGCTCTTGGAACAATTCCACGTCCGTCAGGTAGGAAATCGAGCCGCCCGGGGTCCATAGACGGTAGCCAACGCACAAGCCGGGATGATTCAGGATGTGGGCCTTGACCGCCACCGCGCCGACTCGGAAGCTCATATCCTTGAGTTCGCGGATGGCGATGGCCCCGGGCATTTGCTGCATGCTGATCGGGAAATACGGACTTTCCATCTGGATGGCGAGCGTGCGTTGCAATCCCTGCGGCGCTCCAGCAAAACCGAAAAGGGACACTTTGTTGTTCAGGTTGTAGGCGGGCTGGAAAAACGGCAAACCTTGAATGTGGTCCCAGTGTGTGTGCGTCAACAGCACGTTTAAATGGATCGGGCGGCCCTTGAATTCCTCCTCCAGCGCCAGGCCAAGTTTGCGAATCCCCGTGCCGGCATCCAGAATGATGATCTCGCCGCCAACGCGGACCTCCAGGCACGCGGTGTTTCCCCCGTAATGGACCGTCTCCGGTCCGGGAGCGGCTATGGAACCGCGCACGCCCCAAAACTTCAGGCGCGTCTCGGCGCCGCCGCCGTGGCTGCCGTTGGATTTATCCGTTTTCATGGCGGCAAACGCAATGTCTCATGTTCCCAGGGAAAACACAAGCGGCCTTTGACAAACCTATTTATTCAGACAAGCGACAAAAGCAAAGGCCGGGCGGCGTGAACCGTCCGGCCTTTGGCGCTGCGAAGTTACGTTTGTCAGTTCACCGCAATCCGGCGCGGTTTGACCCTCTCGGCCTTGGGCAGGGTCAGCGTCAATATGCCCTGCTCAATCCGCGCGTTGATCTTTCCGGTCTCAATGCTCGGGTCCAATTCAAAAACGCGCCGGTAATCAACCGGATTGGATTCGCGATAAAGCAGGCTGACGGAAGGGTCGGGCTGGCGCCGCCCCGTTATCGTCAACACGTTGTCCTCCAGGCTGATCTCCAAGCCCTCCTTGGCCACCCCGGGCATTTCGGCTTCCAGCAGATAGCCGTCCTTGGTCTCGACAATGTTGACACTGGGCGAGACAAACGGACGCTCCTTATCCACGGATTGCGGGCGAACGGTTCTTTGCTCTTGTTGGGTCACTGCGTTCATAATTCCTTTCCTCACGCGGGCAAGGCTCGCTCGCCCGGCACGTGTTCTTGTTATTTGACCGTTATCGGGATTTGTTTCGGCTTCGCTTCCTCCGCCTTGGGCAGAGTCACCGTCAGCACGCCTTCGTTGTAGGTGGCTTTGATCTTCTCCGTATCCACGCGGCACGGCAGGGTTATGGTGCGATGAAAGCGCCCCGCCCATCGCTCCGAGCGATACACGTCGCCCTCTTCATACTTTTGCTCCTGCTTGCGCTCGCCGGAAAGCGTCAGGTAGTTGTCCTGCATCGCGATCTCGATGTCCTCTTTCTTCATGCCAGGCAGTTCCGCCTTGACCAGCAGGTTGTCCTTGTCCTCAAACACATCGACCGCCGGGAACCAGCCCTCCAGCAATTGCGATCCTCGCCCGTTCTCGTCGTCCGTTTCCGTCAACCGCCCGAAGGCTAGGTTGAATAGGTTTTCCACCTCGTTGCGCAAGCTCGTCATTCGACGAAGCGGAGAAGAGCTTGCCACTTCAGGTCGCTGCCATCTTGTTAACGTCATAATTCATCCTTTCTTTGTTTCAAAAATCCAACTTCACATCCACTTCAAAACCCTTCTAGAATTCTAAATAGCCTAATCCATGCCACGAAAGCGGAATATACGTAAGCACCTAATCTTCAAATGATTACAAAAAATACAAACGGCTCACAGTGTGCCAATTGTGAGCCGTTTTGTCTCTTATTTGTACAACAAAACTGCGCCATTATGTCCCTGCAGTTTTTGAAAGGGGACGCCATACGGCGTCCATGGCGGAACCAGCCGCTCAGTTAATCAAATGCGTGGCCGGCGCAGCACAGAACGTCGCGCACCTTGTGGCGAACCAGTTCCTTAACACGCGTGCGCGCGGGACCGAGATATTTGCGGGGATCGAATTCTTTGGGACTCTCGACAAAGCACTTGCGAACCGCCGCCGTGACGGCCAAGCGCAAGTCGGTGTCGATATTCACCTTGGTGCATCCGATGCGCCGGGCGATCTCGATGTCCTCTTCCGGCACGCCGGCGGCGTCGTCGCCCAGCTTGCCGCCGTACTTGTTGATTTCCTGGACCAGGTCTTTTGGCACACTGGAAGCACCGTGCAGAACCAGGGGATAATCGCCCAAGCCGGCATCCATCAGCGCCTTCTTGATGGCGCGCAACCGGTCCAGATCCAACCGCTGCGCCCCCTTGAACTTGTAGGCGCCGTGCGAATTGCCGATAGCCACCGCCAAGGAATCGACTCCGGTCTGGCGGACGAATTGCACCGCTTCCTCGGGATGCGTATAGACCCCGCCCTTGGAATAGCCGCCGCCTTCCTCGCCATCGTCGTGTTGAGCGCCGACGAGCATGCCCAACTCCCCCTCCACCACGCAGTTATGTTTGTGGGCGTAATCGACCACCCGTTTGCAAACCTCGGCATTCTTTTCAAATGGCTCATGGCTGCCGTCGATCATCACACTGGTGAACCCTTCGTCGATGCACTCTTTGCACAGTTCGAAGGAGTCGCCGTGGTCCAAATGGACGGCGATGGGGATATTGGAAGTGCTGACGGCAGCTTCGATAAGTTTCTTCAAATAGACCGAGCTGGCGTATTGGCGGGCGCCCTTGGAAATTTGGAGCATCACCGGCGCTTTTTCCTCCTCGCAGGCTTCGACGATGGCCTGGAGCAATTCCATGTTATTGACGTTGAAAGCGCCCAAGGCGTACTTGCCTTTGAGGGCTTTGGCGAACAGGTCTGTTGTATGTGTTAATGGCATATAATTGGCGGCGATATTAGGAAACCGCCCTGCAAAGGGGAAGCAAATATTTTCGGCCCCTCGGCGCCGCTGCGCAGTCCCGGTTTGGGCGCGCCGGGCTGTACCAATGAAATGTCCCAGATGGGACATTTCATTGGCGCTCCTTCTTACAGCCTCGCGTCGGCGTTAAGGCGCTGGCATACTGCGTCTATGGCAGGCTCACACCACAAACCGGGGACCAAACCCAGCCTCCGCCTCCGCGTCACGGCGGCGGCGGAAACAATCGTTCGCGGCGGACACCCGTGGGTCTTCGCGCAAAGCGTGCGCGCACAGAATCGCGACGGCGAAACAGGCGAACTGGCGGTCATCTTCGACCGCAAGGATGAGTTTCTGGCCGTCGGCTTGTTCGATCCCGATTCGCCGATTCGCGCACGCATCCTCCATGCTGGCAAGCCGCGCGTCATCGACACGCGCTTCTGGCACGAGCGCGTGACGGAAGCCTCGCGGCGGCGAGATGGTTTGTTCGACAGCCAGACCACCGGCTATCGCTGCATCCATGGCGAAAGCGACGGCTGGCCGGGACTGGTGCTGGACCGTTACGGGGACACCCGTGTTTTGAAGGTATATACGGCAGCCTGGCTGCCGCGGCTGGGAGACCTGGCGCCGCTTCTGGCGGGGGAAAACCGTCTGGTGCTGCGTCTAAGCCGGAATATTCAAAAAACGGCAGCGGAGCGCTTCGACTTTCATGACGGCCAAACGTTGCGCGGCGAACCACCCGCCGGCCCGGTGGAGTTTTTGGAAAATGGGTTGCGCTTCGAGGCAGATGTGTTGCGCGGGCAAAAAACTGGCTTCTTTCTCGATCAACGGGAAAACCGCCGCGAAGTCCGGGCCTTGGCAGCCGGACGCGACGTTTTGAACCTGTTCAGTTTCACCGGCGGCTTCTCGCTCTACGCTGCCGACGGCGGCGCGGCCTCGGTGTGCAGCATGGACATCAGTGAGCACGCCTTGGCGGGTGCGCGGCGCAATTTCGCGCTCAACGCGGACCGGCCCGCAGTCGCCCGCTGCCGCCATGAAACCATTCAGGCCGATGTATTCAACTGGCTCCGGGAAAAGTCCTCGCGCCAGTTTGACCTGATCGTGCTGGACCCGCCTTCGCTTGCGAAAAGGGAATCGGAGCGCGAGGACGCGATCCATGCCTACGCCCGGCTCATAGCCGAAACCCTGGGGCGGTTGAAGCCCGGCGGCGTCCTGGTGGCGTCGTCGTGTTCGGCCCACGTTTCGGCGGAAGAATTTTTCGATTTGACTCTGGAGACGGCGCGCAAGAGCGGACAGAGCTTCGCGGAGTTGAAGCGAACCAGGCATCCGGCGGACCATCCGGCCACCTTCGCCGAGGCGGAATACCTGAAGTGCATCTACTTGCGCTTCCTGACTTGATTATGGCTGATTAACTTCGGACAGCAGCGCTCCGCAGAGAATCGCTTTGCCGGTCACAGGGGTCAGTGTCACATCCACGGTTCCAGCGGACTTGAGCGCGACCGAATAGTCGAGCGCGACCATGCGCCCGGTCCCGCCGGCCCGCTGAAAGACATCCACCCGGTCGGCGGGAGCGCCGGCCAACTTCACCTCAAAGACGCGCTGGCCCGGGGCGGTGGAGTCCGGATCGAGCACCAGGAGGCGCAGGCGATATTGGCCCGGCAGCAAAGGCACGGTTTTTCTCTGAGCCCGGCTGTCCCGCGCCATGAGAGGCCGCAACGCCAGCGTCAGCGGCTTGTCGATTTCGATGCCGGCGCGGGCTATTTCGCGCCAGACGGCGGGAGCGGAATTGTCCAGAGCAGGAGTGATGGAGGAGGGGAGGCTGAACACCGATGCGCCGGTTTCCTGGGCGCCCCAAGTTTCCCAGAGGTCGTGGTTGGAATCGAAATGGAAGGTGTAGATTCCCGGGCTTTGCGCCAGAGGGTCGTGCGATGTGGGGGCAAAGTTGATGCGCACCGGCTCCAGACCGAGGGCCTGGCGGCAACAAACAATATGGGTTAACCAGCGGGTATTCATCGTGACCACCAATCCCTGCTCTCCGCGGGTGATGCCGCCAATGGAACTGAACCGGGCAAATTGCTCGATCACCTTTTCGGGATGACAAGCGGCGATGGCGTTTCGCGCACCGCCTAAATCTCCCTTCTCCAACAAGTCCTGCGCGTTCTGAAAGTATCCGTGGGCCTGGTAAAAGGCCGCGATGAATTCCTCCAAACCTCGCTGATAGTCCAGGCGCTGGCTCTGTTTCGGCGTCAACCCGGAGCGGCTGGCCTGGTCGATCATGGTCAGGCGCTCGCGGCAACCGGCGATGACTTCGGCGATGTTTGTGATCTGGGTGTTAATGAAAAAGTCGCTGGTTTGGCGGGCGAATTGAGGCGCGCTCGTGATCCATGCGTCCAGATAGCTGCCCATGATTTCGCGGTTTTTCGCGCCGAAGCAACTCGCGGCGAAGTCGCGGCACGTCTGGCTGAGAGGCTGGTCCTTGGTGCTCTTCCAAACTTGTTTGCCAAGATTCGCGAAATAGAGGTCCAACGGACGCGTGGTCCAATGGATGATGCCGAAGCCCGCCGCCTTTGCGTCCTGGAGCTTGGAGGCAAACTCCGGCAGGGGCGTGTAGGGCCGGCCGAGGTAGTGTCCGTCGTCGTGCTGCGACCAGACAATCGGGATTACCGGCCGATGCGCGCCGACTTCACGCACAAAGGCGCGCCGGGCCTCCGTGCCCAGTTGCGGCTTTTCATTGAGGACTTCGTAATCAAGCCCGATCAGGGGCACGCCCGGAGGAAAAAAACGGTCGGCGGCCGGGAAGAAGTCAAAGGGGAACATGCCTGCCGCAAGGCTGATTCGATTTGCGCCGCTCTCCTTGAGGGCGCGGTCAAACGCGCGGACAATTTTGCCGATGGCGAAAAGGCTGGGCGCGCGCCAGAATTGTTCCGCATCCGGCGTGCGCTTCATTTCAGCCGCGAATTCCTTCTGCCAGGCCGCAGGCAAATCGGCCGCCTGCAAATGCATCAGCGGCGTGGGGTGATCGCGGCGGAACCAGACGACGAGCCGGGTGATCTGCGGATAGGCCTTGGCCAATCCTTCCACCTCCGCCCGATAGTACGCATACCCTTCCGGCGTGTCGGGATTCGGGACCCAGATGCGATCAGGCGGCCCGCCGGGAGTCGCCGAAGTCGCGAGGTTCACCTGGAATCGCGCCGACTCCGGCAGCGTCAAGACGAGTTCCTGCGGATTGGCGCTGGGGGTGTCCACGTCCACGGCAAAGTAAACCCCCATCTGGCGCTGCGCCGCGCCGGCAAAGACCTGCCGCATCAACGATTGCGCGGCGCTAACTCGCTGTTCATCCGGCACGAGCGCGGCCTCGGCGCCGAAAGCCGGCTGGTCGAAAACTTCGCCGCCGAACAGCCGCCGGACATCGTTCACGTGCATGGTGTTCCAGTCGCGGCCTTTGACAGTGGTGGAAAGATAACCGGCGGGCTTGCGGATTCCATGGAAGGAGAAATTAGCCATCGGATTGTTGCCGTAGGCGTGAACCATGATGGCGTTAAAGCCCATTTTTTGCGCTTGCGCCGTCCAGCGCTGCCAGTCTGACAGGTTCCACGTTGAACAACCGCTCAGGAAGTTGTGCCAGTCAAACACGAGGCGCTCCCGCGCCAGCGGCGCGTTTTCCAGCGCCCAATCCCCGAATGAAAACGGCTCCGTCCGCGCCGGCGGCATGACGTCGCCCGAAAGGTAGAACCCGCAGCCAAGCTTCTCCAGCAACGCGTAGGCGCCATAGGCTGCCCCGCGCGCGTCCGCCCCGGCGATGATGCCGAGTTGCCGTCCCTCCTCGCGCACGGCGCGCACGACATAGCTTTCCGGCGCCGCCGGGGGCGCCTCTCCGGCTCGCGTCCGCACCTGCTGATCGGCCCATGTTCCCATGAGCACCGCCATGCCGGTCTTCGGCAGCGCATGAGCGAGGGGAAACGTCTCCCGGGGATAGATCTGGTTCAAACAACGGCTCAAATCCTCCGCAGCCACGGCCACGGCGGGCGGGGCGTCCGGGGAGACGACCACTGGAACAACGGCAAAAACCGAAGCGGCGGAAAATATACTTGCCACTAGAGGCCATCCAGCCACTCTTGCCAAGGCACAGTAATTGAAGTGCATTTATCTTCCATTACTGGACTTTCGAAGGCGGAAAGACAAGGACAGTGTGCGCGTCGCGAAAGGCTCGGGTGGCCGGCCCCAATTTGTCCAGACCGCCGTTGTCGTCCACCCCATTGGAAGTCCAACCCATGACCCCTTGCCAGCCGTTCTGACAAGCGGTTTCATAGTCCTCTGTCGTGGTATGGTTGGCGGTCCCTTTGGTCGGACATTCGCCAACGAGGGCGGGCCGGGCCGGGGGCAGGCCATAAGCCACGGGACCCATGTAAAAGGGATTGCTATGTTTGTTGAAATTCTGCCAGTCGTAATAATGCGGAGAGTAGAAATCAACGCGCGCGCGTGAATCGCCTCCGGCCAGGGCCTGCAGCACTCGATCGTTGAGCACATTGGATGCGTAGGCGCCGCGGCTGTCGGAGAGGTACTTGGGACCCATGGCCATCCCTACTGTGACGAGGATATCGCTGTGGGCGTGAATCGCCGCCGAGGCCCTGGCAACATAGGTTTGAAATGGATCCCAGGGCATCTTGCCACACTCCGCGTTCTCATGAATCCAGTCTGGCTCGTTGCAGAGATCAATGCTCCACAACCAGGGGTTGCTCTTGTAGCGGTTGACGAACGGGACCACGTAATTCCCCACCATCGAATCCACGTTGTTGGTGTCCGTGAGCATGTTTCGCCAACGTTGGTGGTTGGCGTGTGCGCTCGAAAAATTATTGTGTGAAATCAATGTCGCCATGACGTAAACCCGCCGGGCCTGGGCGATGCGGAAAAGACTATCGAGATCGCTCCAAAAGGCGGGCGTGCAATCCGAGACGTGGCCGGCTGGGGAAATGTTGATGCCCACCTCGCCGTTGCAGGAAATCCAGATCCGGGTGGCGTTGATCCCGTTTTCGTGCAATTGCTCGAAGTGTTTGTCCCACCAGGCCGGGTCAAAGCCGCCGCCGATTTCATTCCAGTTGTGCCACGGGGTGTTGGCCCCGTTGATCCAAATCCGGTCCGCCCCGGCCCGAAACTCAGTGCCGGAGATCGTGATACGGTCGCCAAAACCCCCTCGCGCAGAAAGCACGCCGGCAAAGGCCGCGAACGCGCCGACAACCCAATACGCGGACATCGCTCTTCGGAGGCCAACCCATATTCGCATGCATGGCCAACGATATCGAGGGGGAGCATTTTTCATTTCTTGATATAGTTTCCGCTGCGAACCAAAAGCAAACAAAAAAAGGTAGTGGTACAGTTTCAATCTTCCCGTCTTTTCAAAATTGCAATTCCCTCGGTCGCAGTATTCGGCCAAATCGTGACGAGTTCCCACCCTTCTTTGCCAAGCTCATCAAGCTTGTTAATAGCAATTTAACATTTTAATTAAAACATTAAATTCCCATTGACATAAAGCCCCGAATGGCGTAATTTACGCAAGATAGATGGAGATTGAGTTCCATTATGATGACCTAAACCGACTGGAAACCGAGGCAGAATATGATGCGGGATATGCCAAAGATGTTGTTAGGGCATACCGAAAACGGATACAGGCGATTCGGGCTGCCAATGACGAACGCGATTTATACGCCGTCAAAGGGAATCGTTTTGAAAAGTTGCAAGGCGCAAGGTCGCATCAGCACTCTCTCAGAATTAACGACAAATGGAGATTGATAGTGCAGATAAAAGAATCTAATCCCAAGAATATTATAATCGTAATCGCCATAGAGGATTATCACTGACTATGAGCAACCGAATACCAGCAGAAGTTTTTTCGCCAGGAGAATTCATCCTTGATGAACTTGATGAGCGCGGATGGACACAAAGCAGCTTGGCGAAAATTACCGGCAGGCCAGATTCGACCATTAGCGCTCTTATCTCCGGGAAACAGGCTCTTACGCCTGAAATCGCAACTGAGCTTGCAAGCGCATTCGGCACAAGCCCACAATTTTGGCTCAACTTGGAAAACGCATACCGTCTTTCAAAGATCGTGGATGTCAGTGCTGAGATTAAACAACGCGCCAAGATGTTTGTGGCCGCGCCTGTGCGAGACATGGAACGGCGCGGTTGGATTCGTGTTTGCGATTCAATGGCAGATACCGAAAAAGAACTTGCAAGGTTTTTTTCGATCCCTTCACTTGACCGGCTTCCGAATCTCCGAGTTGCCGCTAAAGCATCCGTCCAAAATGGAAGCTCTTTAACAGCAGAGCAGCTTGCTTGGTGCGTGCGCGCGCTCCAATTGGCAAAGTCTGTTCCGGCAAAAGATTATAGTGAGAAATCATTTGAAGAAGGGGTCATAAAACTGCGAAAGCTCGCTGACTTTCCGGAGAATTCCAGCAAGGTGCCAAGAATTTTAGCAGAGATGGGAATCAGGTTTGTTGTTATTGAACACCTGGCAAAAAGCAAAATTGATGGTGCGGCTCTTTGGCTCGGAGAAGGCGACGATTGGGGCAAGCCGGTGGTGGCCCTTTCTCTTCGTTACGATAGAATTGATTCGTTTTGGCATACGCTATTTCACGAGTTATCACACATTAAAAACAGGGATTCATATGTGGTAGATGTTGATATCGTGGGAGCCGACAGGTGTTTGTCAAATGATGCCTTATCCGAAATTGAGGCAAGGGCCAATCAAGAAGCGGCAGATATGTTAATCCCAAATCAGACCATGGATTCATTTATTTCGCGGACGCGGCCTTTTTATTACACTTCGAGAATAATTCAATTTGCGAATTTGTTGAAAATTCACCCCGGAATTATTGCAGGGCAGCTTCAGCACAGGAAACAAATAGGCTGGGCCTCTCACCGAAAAATGCTTGTTAAAGTGAGAGACATTTTGATCTCCGGTTCCATGACAGATGGATGGGGCGCGGCAAGCACAAAATGAAAGAACATTTATGGCTAAAACAAAAACAGAATTTTTACAAGACGTAGTGGCGCACTATCGAGATGCCGGTCAAGAATGGCCAGCAACAGCAAGGCAGATAGGAGCATGGGCAATTCGGGAGGGGCATTGGAAAGCACCAATTAAGAATCAAATCCACCAGTGCGCGGAAGAGATTGCGTCTGCGATGCGACAGGAATATTACACAGACCCGCAAGGCAGATCAACTAACCCGCGGGCTTTGGCGGCTCCGGCTGGCGCGTCAAAGTGAGCCGCGCGACCTTCATCCCGTCCGTGCGCTCGACGCGCAATTCATAAGGCCCCAAGGTGAGCGCATCGCCCGCTTTGGGAAAGCCCCCGAGCCGTTCCGTAACCCAGCCGCTGGTGGTGGCGACGTTGTCGCCAGACAAGTTCTGCCCCACCAACTCGGCCAACTCGTGCAAAGGCAGGGCGCCGTCGATTTCCCACTGGTCCTGGCCCTGGCGCAGCAGCAGCGGTTTCTCCTGGTCGAATTCGTCCTGAATCTGTCCGACCAATTCCTCCAGGACGTTCTCCAGCGTGACCATGCCGACCGTGCCGCCGTATTCATCGACCACGATGGCGAAATGGAGTTTGCGCTCCAAAAAGAGCTGGAGCAGTTTTTCCAGCCGGGTCGTTTCGGGCACGTAAATCAACTTGCGCGCCACCGTCGCGAGATCCTGCCCGCGCGCCGCCTGGCTGCGCATCGCGAAGAGGTCCTTGATGTGAACCACGCCGAGCGTCTTGTCCAAGTCGCCCCCGTCGCACAGCGGAAAGCGCGAATAGCGGGTTTTTTCGGCTAACTCCAGGCACTCGTTCAAGCTGGCCTCGGTGTTGAAGGCGGAGATTTCCATGCGCGGACGCATGACGTTGCGGACGATGCGCCGGCTCAGATCCAACGCGTTGAGGATGATCTCGTGGCCCAGGCGCGTGGCGCCGGCGCGGCTTTGGTTAAGCATCAGGCGCAATTCCTCCTCGGAGTGAACCAGCGTCGCGCTTGCCGGCTCGATGCCCACGCGGCACAACAGCCATTGAGCGGAACGGTTCAAGACCCAGTTGAAGGGATAGGAGGCCCGGTAAAACCAGTGCAGCGGGGCCGCGATCGTCAAAGCAGCCGGCAAAGCTCGTTGAATGGCGAACCATTTCGGACCCAATTCCCCCAGCACGATTTCCAGGAAGGTGACCGTGGTGAACCCGACGGCGAAGGCAACGGATTTCTGCACCTCCGGTCCGCCGAGGCCCATCCATTGCAAGGGCGGCATCAGCAACGAAAGAAACACGGGCGCCGCCAGCCAGCCCAGGCCCAGGCTGGCCATGGTGATGCCCAATTGCGTGGCGCTGAGATAGGAAGTCAGATGGCGCAAAATATGCCGGGCCAGCCGCGCGCGGCTGTTTCCGGCCAAGATCAAGGCGTCGAGTTGCGTGTCGCGCAGCTTGACAAAGGCGAATTCGGCCGCGACAAAAAAGCCGTTGACCAGGATGATGGCCAGCATGCCCAGGAGATGAAGCGCGTTGGCGGCCAGGGCGTCGCTGTTCATAGGGTGACTTCTCCAAAAATCGCTTTGAGCACGTCCTGCAACGTCACGATCCCGGCTTCGCGCTTGTCCTGCCCCAGCACCACCGCCATGCGCCAGCCGATGTGTTGCATGCGGCGCAGAGCTTCCTCCAATGGCAAATCATCCGGCAAGTAGAAAGCAGGTTGCAGGTAATCCCGCACCGGCTTGGCCGGATCGGCCTCGGTCGAGAAGAGCACGTGTTCCAGATTGACTATCCCGGTAATGCGCCGTGTTGACGTCTCCACCGCCGGCACGCGCGTCAGCTTCCGCTGCCGGCACAAGGCCAGGGCTTCGGACAAGGGTTGATCGGCGGCGACGGTGGCGGCGTTGGCCATCGGCACCATAACGTGGCGCAAGCGCAAATTGGGCAGGTCCAGAACGCGGTTGATCATAACCCTTTCCTCGCTGGTCAAGCTCGGGGCGGCATCCTGCATGACGAAGCGCAATTCCTCCCGGCTGGCGAAGAGCCGGCCCGTGTTTGCCTGTCCACCCGTCCAACGCAGCAGGCCGCGCGAAAACCAGGCCACCACCGCCACCAGCGGCGCCAGCAATCGGTGAATGACCCGGAACGGCACTGCGCAGGCCAGCGACAGTTGATTGGGATAACGCTGAAAAAGCGTCTTGGGCACCAGTTCGCAAACAATGTAAAATAGAAATACGCACGCCATGAACACTGCCGCCTCACCCACCGTCCGGTGTCCCAACCAATGCCGCAATTGAAGGACGCCCAGGCTGAATATGGCAAAATTGACCACCGTGTTTCCGACCAGGATGGTCCACAGGAAATCCTCCGGGTTTTGCAGGAACCGGTGCAAGACCGCCGCCCGCCGGTCGCCGCTGCGCATGCGTTGCCGGATGCGGAAGCGGTTCAAGGCCAGCACGCCCGTTTCCATGCCCGAAAACAGGATGGAAAGCGCCGCGCAAATCAGCGCTGCCAGCCAAACCAGGATGTCGCTGTCTGTCATCGCTTTTTAACCACCTCGACCAACAAATCCTGAATGCGGCGCTGCTCCGCCGCCTCCACCGTCAGACGCAAGCCGGCCACCGTCACCGACTCCCCGGCCACGGGCACGACCTCGAATTGCTGGAGCGCCAGTCCGGCCATCGTTTCGCAGCCGGGGAATTCGGGCAGTTGGGGATATTCGCGGCGGAAATTGTCCAGGCGCAATCCACCGCTGACTCGCCAGCGATTTTCGCCCAACTTTTCCAGGACGGCGCGTTCGGTGGTCTGCTCGCCGCGAATTTCGCCCAGGACCTCCTCCAGGATGTCCTCGATGGTCACGATGCCGGCGGTGCCGCCAAACTCGTCCAGCACGATGGCCAGGCCTCGCTGTTGGCGCTGGAGACTCTTCAACAATTGCAACAAATTCATGCTCTCCGGGACGAAGGACGGAAACTCGATGGCCAGGGCCAGGTCCTCCTCCGGATCCAGCAGCAAGGCGCGCGTATTCAGAACGCCCACGATCGTATCGACCGATTCGTCGTAGATGGGCAGCCGGCGATGTTTGAAACGGCGGGCGGCCTCCATCATTTCCGGAACGGAAAGGTCGTCGGAAATGCAGGCCATTTGCGCCCGCGCCTTCATCACGTCGCCGGCGTGGCGGCGGTCCAGGTTGATGATTTGCAGGATGATTTCCTTTTCCCCCGCCGCCAGCGCGCCTTGCTGGTAGGCCATCTCGAGCAACTCCTGATACTCCGCGTCGGAAAGCCCCGCCGCCGGGGCCGGGGGATGGGGAAAGGCGCGCAGGCTCAAGTTGGTCAATCCCTGTGCCACGCGCCGCAAAGGACGGCTGATTTTTTGCAGGAAGAGCATGACGCCGGCAACGCGCAAGGCCCAAAGTTCCGGCGCACGGACGGCAAGCGTCTTGGGCGCCACCTCGCCGCCAAATAGAATGAGCACCAGCAACGCCGCCAAGACCGCCGGCAGCGGCCAGTCACGGCGTATCGCCAGCAAAAGCGCGATGGCCACAATGCCGGCATTGGCAAAGCTGTTGCCCAGCACCAGCGTGGCCAGCAAGTCTTGCGGCTCGGACAATAACCGGCTGATGATTTTCCCCAGAGCCGGCGAGCGCGCCTCCAACTGGCGCAACTGCCATTTGCCCAGCGAGAATAGAGACGTTTCGGCCAGCGCGAAAAAGAAGCTGGCCCCGGCAAAAAGAACCAAAACCACCACTGCCAGAGTCGGCGTCATCGGCCAAGTATTGACCCAGAAAAGCCCGATACAAAAGGTAAAAATGATATAGTACTAAGCGGGTAGTAGATGATAGGCCCATTTTAACTGCGGTTTCTTGTTGCTTGTCAGCCGCAATTGAAGTTATCTATGCTATTGCAACCAATATGAAACGTGATCCGGTGAGTGCGATGAAAATGCAACATCAGCCAGGTGATCGGTGCGCAGCGCAGCTGCGCTCGATGCTGGCTTTGTCATTGGCGTTCAGCCTGGGCCTCTTCACTGGCTGCAAGCAACATGGGTCTGGATCGGACTATAGGGTGGAGGAGCAAAGCGGAAACGTAAGCCCCGAAGAAGCCGCCGTTTTGGCGCAATTGACCGTGGAGCTGCGCCGGACGATGAACACCAATCCGAAGCACCTCTCGGGCAGCTTCGAGGAGTTTGCCGTTTTGCGGAGCGATTTAATCATCCCGCCGCCCCCGGCCGGAAAAAAGTACGCCATCAGCAAAAAGTGGAAAGTGGTCATGGTTGCCCGTTGAAAGAACTGATAATATGAAAAATAAATCGAAATCGCCTGGCATCGCCAGAGCATCGGCACTGCCGAAGGCCTTCACCTTGATCGAGCTGTTGGTGGTCATTGCGATCATCGCTATTTTGGCCGCCATGTTGTTGCCCGCGCTGACCAGAGCCAAGCAGGCAGCCATGAAAACCCAATGCGTCAGCAACCTAAAGCAACTCGGCTTGGGAATGAACTTATTCGTGGATGACAACAAGCAATCTTACCCGCCCGCCGGATTTGAAGGCACCGGCCTGTCGATCCAAATGACTTGGGACTCTTATATTAACCGCTTTATCGGCGGCCACAGTGCCTTGCTGGAGTTGACCTCCCAAGGCGGCCTCTCGGCGGGCGACGCTCCTAAAGTCCTGCAGTGCCCCTGCGACAGCGGTCCCGACGCCGGCGGCCTGCCCAGTGACGACACAGGCGCCCTCAGTGCCGCCTACCCCGGCATTTTCTCCCGCAGAAGCTATAACATGGTGACGTGGGTCAATTCCACGGGCAATACGACTCCCTACACGCCGGGAACATACCCAACACCGCCCTTCGGTTTAGGCTTAATCTGGGATGCGACAACCGGCGGAACCCCAGTGGATGCCTTGAATGCGGTGGGTTACCCGACCAGGTTCGCCCCGGATCCTGCGGGGACAATCATGCTCGCCGAAGAATGCTACGGCAACAACTTTGCCGGAAACGTCTATCCTTGCACCGTTCATGGGCCTATCAATCCGAACACCTTTGCTGGTCAAGGAATGCGCTACCAAATTGACGCGTCGGATCCGGCCAACTACGGGCTGAAGGTTTATAAAGCTCAGGGGCAGAAGTTCGACTATCTCTTTCACGACGCTCACGTTCAGACTTTGAGCTGGCAGCAAACACTCGGCCCACTCGGCCCAAACACCGTCAAGTTAGCCACCACCAGCGGGACCGTGAAGGGAATGTGGACGGTCAAGCTCGGCGATTGATAGCTGTCCCGTTGGGCCTCGCTTTCGGCGCAAAAAAAATCAGGCGCCCCACCCGGGGCGCCCCATGAAAACTAACTCTACTGCGGGAGCGAGCCTACGAGAGTTCGACGCGGTTGTCTGTAGGGCAAAATAATTATTTTTTTGTGAGGCCATACCTTACGAAATGCAGTTGCCGCCCACCGGCCATTTTCGGCGTGACCCCGCCGCCCGTTCGTGTACTTTGCGAGCATTGTGACGACCGCTGATGCCATCAAGCTCCTGGAAAAATTTCGCGCCGGCAAAATTAGTTTAACCGACGCCGTCGGGGCCTTTCAGGCGCCGCCGGTGGAAGATTTGGGCTTCGCCCAGGTGGACACGCACCGGGCGCTGCGCAAGGGCTTCGCCGAGGTCATTTACGGCGGCGGCAAAACGGCGGCGCAAGTGGTGGAAATCGCCCGCAAAATCCGCGAGCGCGAGGCCCGCCTCTTGATCACCCGCCTGGACGAAGCCCAGGCGCGGGCCGTAAAGAAGAAGTTCAAGGACGCGCGCCACCATCCGGCCGCCCGTTGCGTCACCATCGATCCCCATCCGCTGCCCAAGCGCCCGGGCGTCATCGCGGTGATGTGCGCCGGCACGAGCGATTTGCCGGTGGCCGAGGAAGCCGCCGTCACCGCCGAAATCATGGGCAATCAGGTCGAGCGCCTTTACGATATTGGCGTGGCAGGGCTGCATCGGCTGCTCAACAAGCTGGAATTGATCCAAAAGGCGCGGGTGCTCATCGTGGTCGCGGGCATGGAGGGGGCCTTGCCCAGCGTGGTCGCCGGCCTGGTCAGCCATCCCGTCATTGCCGTGCCGACCAGCGTGGGCTACGGCGCGAATTTTGCGGGATTGACGCCCCTCCTGAGCATGCTCAACTCTTGCAGCAGCGGGGTGACGGTCGTAAATATTGACAACGGCTTTGGCGCCGGTTACGCCGCCAGCCAGATCAATGCCCTTTAAAAGTGAAAACCATTTACCTTGATATCTTCAGCGGCCTGAGCGGCGATATGTTTATCGGCGCCATGCTGGACCTTGGCCTCGGATTGGATCACCTGGAACGGGAGTTGGCCAAATTGCGCGTGGCGGGGTATCACCTGCGCGCCTCGCGCGCCCAGCGCTCACAAATCGAGGGCACGAAGTTTGAGGTCCACCTGGGACACCACCACGGGCGCGCACATGGACATGAACACGGACACCAGCATGGCTCCGCCCACGAACACGAACCGGAGCAGGCTCGCGCTTATGCGGACATCCGGCTGTTGATCGCCGGCAGCGGCCTTTCGGAATGGGTCAAGATGAAAGCCACAGCCGTCTTTCACCGCCTGGCGGTGGCGGAAGGCAAGATCCACGGACAGCCCGCCGAACAAGTTCATTTCCACGAGGTGGGCGCGCTCGATTCCATCGTGGATATTGTGGGCGCGTGCGTGGCCCTGGAGTTTTTCGGCCAGCCGCGCCTCCTGGCTTCGGCCGTGGTGGATGGCTCCGGCTGGGTCGATTGCGCTCACGGGCGCTTCCCCATTCCGGCGCCCGCAACCTTGGAAATTCTGGCCGCCCGCGGCGTGCCGATTTCCCAATGCGAGGTGCCGCACGAACTGATCACTCCCACCGGCGCGGCCTTGCTGGCCGAGTTTGTGGAGTCGTTCGGTCCGATGCAGGATTTGGCCCCGGACCGCATCGGCTTCGGCCTCGGCCAGCGCGACCACAAGACCCGCCCCAACGTGGTGCGCGCCATCCTGGGCCGCAGCGCCGCCGCCACGGCGCACGACTGGGAAACCGACATGGTGGCGGTCCTGGAAACAAACCTTGATGATGCCAACCCGGAGTGGTTGGGGCATTTCATGGACAAGGCCATGGCAGCCGGCGCGCTGGACGTCTGCCAGACGCCGGCTCAAATGAAAAAAAACCGTCCCGGCGTCCTGCTCACGGTGCTGTGCGCACCCTCAGAAGCCGACAAGTTCACGGAATGGATTTTGCGGCAGACCAGCGCCTTTGGCGTGCGGCGCACCGTGGCCGAACGCCGCAAATTGCGCCGCGAGTTCCGCACCGTGCTGACGCCTTACGGCGAAGTCTCCGTCAAAATCGGCCAACTCGACGGCGGCATTGTGCAGACCGCGCCGGAATTTGAGTCGTGCAAGAAAGTGGCGGAAGAAAAGTGCGTGCCCTTAAAAACCGTCTATGAAGCCGCGCTCGCGGCCATCAAACTCGAATTATGCCTGCCAACCAAATAAGCGAGTCCGACACCGCCATCCTCAACAGCGATGGGCCTTGTCTGGCGGTGGTCATCCCCGCCTTCAACGAGGCCGCTACCATCGCCGACGTCATCCAGGCGGTCGCCAGCCAGCCGTTGGTGCGGGAGATCATCATCGTCGATGACGCTTCCCATGACGGAACCTGGAAGGTGTTGCAACTGCTGGCCAGGGAGAACCCGGCGCTGCGGCTTTTCCAACACCCGGTCAACCAGGGCAAAGGCGCCGCCTTGCGCACCGGTTTCGCGCACGTCACCGCCCCGCTGGCCATCGTCCAGGACGCCGACCTCGAATACGACCCAACGGACTACGAAGCCTTGTGCAAGCCGATTTTGGCCGGCAAGGCCGACGTCGTCATTGGCTCGCGCTTCCTGGGCGCGGGCGCGCACCGGGTGCTTTACTACTGGCATTCGGTCGGCAACCGGCTTCTGACCACCCTTTCCAACATGGCCACCGACCTCAACCTAAGCGACATGGAAACCGGCTACAAGGTCTTCCGGCGCGGTGTCATTCAGAAAATCCCCATCGAGGAGGATCGTTTTGGCTTTGAGCCGGAGATCGTGGCCAAGGTCAGCCGAATGAAGGTCCGCATTTACGAGGTCCCCATTTCCTATTACGGCCGCACCTACGCCGAAGGCAAAAAGATCGGCTGGCGCGACGGTTTCAGCGCCTTGCGTTGCATCGTTAAATATAATTTACTGCGGAAGTGATCCCGCCCCGGCTCAAGTCATCGCGTACTCGTGCTTGGTGATGATGCCGGGCATCGGAATGGGATATTTGCCGTCCGCTCCCGAACGCACCGGCGGCGGCGAATCCATGGTAAACTTGTCCACCCCGGGCGCATATTCGTTGGGGTGATTGAGCATCTCTTCGTAGGTGATTTCCTGGCCGGTATGGGCGGACATGCGGCCCATCGAGGTCACCAGGCTGGCTTGGACGCCGTAGGGGACTTCATTGTAGGGCTTGTCATTGCGGATGGCGTCCACCAAGTCGTTCCATTCATTGTCGTACGGATTCTGCTCGGCCTTGGGGATGTTGGAGGTCCAGGTCATCCTGGCGCGATCCGGGTTCTGGCTGCTGTAGGTGCTGGAGGGCAGCCCGCAGTCACTGTGATGAGCAACGACGGCCAGGCCTTTGGAGCCGTGCGCGTAACTGGAATAAATGGCATTGCAGCCCTTCGTGCAACGTCCGTCCAGGTACATTTTCGTGCCGTCGGCAAACGTGTATTCCACCGAATACGAATCAAAATTCTGATCCACGTAGAGCGCCCCATCCGGGCTTTGCTTGTAATGGCGTCCCCCTATCGCCTGGCATTTCACCGGCCAGGAGTTTTTCATCCAGCAGAGATGATCGATGTGGTGGATATAAAAATCGCTGAAGCAGCCGCCGCCTGCCCACATGAAACAGTGAAAATTCTCCACTTGCCACAGCAGTTCACTGGGCTGGCCCGGCCATTTATTGATGAAAGCCGCCGCCAGCATTTCGGCCATGCGGTAGCCGCGCATCAAAATGATCTCACCGAGTTCTCCGTCCTGGATGCGCTTGTGCAGCTCCTGCAACGCCCGGCTGTGGCGCGACATCAACCCCACTCCCACCTTCAGGTTCTTGGCCGACGCGTCCTCCGCCAGCTTGAGCATCCGGCGCGAGGTCGGGCCATCGGCTGTCAGCGGCTTCTCCATGAACACGTGCAGCCCCTTCTGGATGGCATACGTAAAATGGACCCAGCGAAAAGCCATCGGCGTGGCGAAAATCGCAATATCCCCCGGCTTCAAGCAATCCATCGCGTGCTGGTAAGCGTCGAATCCGATGAAGCGGCGCTCCGGCGGCACATCCATCTTGGCCGCATACGCCTTGTTCAAAGCGTCGTAGCTGTCGTCGAGCCGTTTGCTGAACACATCGGCCATGGCCACCAGTTTGACGGGGCCGTTTTTGACCGACATCGCCTGACCGGCCGCGCCGGCGCCGCGGTTACCGGAGCCGATCAAAGCCACTTGTATGGTTTCGTTGCCGGCAGCATGCACGTAAGGCACAGCCATTCCCGCCAGGGCGGAAGCAGCCGCCACGCGGCCTGTGGTTTTGATAAATTCCCGGCGTGAGGAGACATTTGTTGATTCGTTCATAAGTTGTTTCAGAGATTGGACGCTTCGAAGCTTTGCTGGCTTCAAATAAACTCAAGTCGCCGCTACTCCCCCTCGACGGTGTTGATCCTCAAGTCCAGCCAGGCCTTGAGGTCGCGCGCGTCGGTGGCCGTGAAGGTCTTGGAAGCCTGGATGCCGTTGCAACCATTGCGGTCCGTTATCTGGCAATTAAAATGCACCGTACACATCAACCCGTGCGCGGACGTTTCAAAATCGGCGTGGGTGATGTTCTCGGGGTTGATGAAGCAATCGCCGACTTTAATGAATTTCATGGTTGGTGATTCAGGGGATGTTGCGATGGGCCAGACCGCGCGCCGTTTGCTTTTGGCGGAATTCCTCGTAGGCCTGGCGAATATGCGGATGTTTGTTGCCCAGGATTGCGGCCGCCAGCAGGGCGGCGTTGATCGCCCCCGGTTTGCCGATGGCCAATGTCCCCACCGGCACTCCCCCGGGCATCTGCACCATGGACAACAACGAATCCATGCCGTGCAAAGACTTGGACTCCATGGGCACGCCCAGCACCGGCAGGCACGTCTTGGCCGCCGTCACTCCCGCCAGATGCGCCGCGCCGCCCGCCGCCGCGATGATGACTTCCAAGCCGCGCCCCGCCGCGGCCGAGGCCCATTCGAACAACAGATCCGGCGTGCGGTGCGCGGAGATGACCTGGATTTCGTGCGGAATTTGCAGCTCGGCCAATTGCCGTGCCGCATGCTGCATGGTTTCCCAGTCCGACTGGCTGCCCATGATGACGCCGACGAGCGGATGATCCGGTGCTTCTGCCATGCCGAGAAGTTTAGAAAGGAAATATTAAATATCAATTGAAATTCAACCGGCTGCTGGACGCGCAGCCATCGAACAATTCTTCCCAACCACAACGAAGCGCCTCGCGCAAGCGCACCAGTGTTGACAAACTTGGAAAATATTCACCCGCTTCAATGCTTTGAACGTAGCGACCGCTCAAACTCGCTCTCTCCGCAAGTTTTTCCTGAGTCCAGCCACGACGTGCTCGCAGCGCGGCGATGTTCTTGCCGAACCGCTCGCGGTGCGGACAAGGTTTGGGTTTGCGCGAAGGCATACGCAATCCTCTCGAAAACCGCGAAGATCGAACACGAGGCTTGACATCGTGCATCCTTTTCTGTCAATCTGGCCAGGAAACGGCGAAAAGAATTTAAAACCAGTTCTTGTCAATTCACGGCAGCAGTGTAAAAAGAACATGTTAATTGAAAGGCACAACCATGAATATCCCCAGGCGCCTGATCGGCCAGGCCGCGATTCTCGCGGTTCTCTCTTCGTTTTCCATTTTCTCCACGGACACTCAGAACGGCACTACAATATCGCAATCTCCGATAGAAGTAAAGGGTCAATTCCAGGACTACATCAGATTTACCCCCAATACTTCAGGAAGCATTTATGTTACATTAGGAATTGTGACATGGAATTTGGACGGCAAGATCGCCTGCCAAGGAAGTCCTCCTGCCTGGCAGTTAATGATTAACAGCACGCCGGATCCCGTAGGGCCTGACAGTTCCGATAGTTTCCCGGCGTATACCCGTCCTCGGTAAATCAAATGGCATTCTTTATGCGATACACACTAATCATGGCTATCGCGTTTGTGGCCTCGCTCGCAACAAACGCTCAATCCTCGCATGAGAATCAGCTAATACGATCAAAGCCTGTTGATGATCTGGTTCAGGAAGTCTGGTTACGGAAAACACTTGGGATTCTGTACAGCACCAGTTATATTCGGTACGATTGGTTGACTCTTAGCAACCAACAGATGGCCGTGTATTTGCCAACAGCCGAATATGCTTGTTTCGCTCAAATGTTCAATTCCGCCAGTAACGCCATATCACTCCGGTGGAGTTTTAGAAATTTGGGAAAACATTTCTTTGATTTGAAGTATCCCTCAATCGAGCAGCCGTGGAATGCGATTAAAAAAACGATCAGCATCAGGCCCGCTCACGGTACGCAGGCGGCGGCGGCCGATTTTGTCATCGCCAGCCTCGACTTTGGCGGAGGGCAGTCTTTTTATAACCTTGAGGATTTATTTCAGATGAAAAGGCCTGGCCGCTACACAGTTAGACTGCAGTTTCAAGCATACGAAAGAATTTATAAAGGCGGACAGAACTTTGCTTTTAAACTGGAGCGTTTTGATCCTGTGGAGTTTTCCGTCACGAAACAGTGAGGTGTAAGAACTTTGTCGTGCGGCTCTTCGCTCATTTTCACGCAAAAAGCATTTCAGTTCCCATGACTTTGTATTACAACAAGCTGCATGAAGAAAAACGCCGCCGCCGTGAAATTTTGCGCCACCATCCTCCTGCTCGTCGCTGCTTTTTTGTGCCGGGAGGCGCGGGCTGGACGCGTCACCTTGTCGCTGGACGGAAACTGGCAAGTGGCGGAGGGAACGATGGACGCGGCGCCGGCCGTCTTTGAACACGTGGCGCCGGTGCCGGGGCTGGTTTCGCTGGCTTCGCCGCCCTTTGTCGAACCGGGACCCAAGGTCACCAATGGCTCCAGCCGCCCGCAGAAGGACCCGCGGCGGGATGCGTTCTGGTATCGGCGCACGTTTGAAATTTCCGGCCCGAGCCCGGCGGTGGCGACGCTGAAAATTTCCAAGGCGATGTTCGGGACGCGCGTTTTTCTGAACGGAGAATTGCTGGGGGATCATGCGCCGTGTTTCACGCCGGGATATTTCGATGCCAAAAGCGCGTTGAAGTCTGGCCGAAATGAGCTGGTTGTCCGCGTCGGCGCGGATCGCGATGCGGTGGGGCGCGCGCTGCCTGATGGTTTTGATTTCGAGAAGCGACGCTACATTCCCGGCATTTTTGACTCGGTGGAATTGATCCTGTCGGGCGCGCCGAATTTCGAGAGCGTGCAGATTGCGCCCGACATCAACGCCCGCGTGGCGCGCGTGCAGGCCAAGCTGCGCAATGCGGGCGGGCCTGTGAAAGCGTCTTGCACCTTCACGGTGCGGGAAGCAAAAAGCGGCAAGGTCGTGGGCAGAATCGCGGACGTGCCGGTCGAGGCGGCGAAAGGCGGCGAAACCACGGTGAACGTGCGAATTCCAATAGCCGGTTGCCGTCTGTGGTCGCCCGAGAACCCGTTCCTTTACACGCTGGAAGCGGACAGTGGCGCGGACCGTTTTCAGACGCGATTCGGGATGCGTGAATTCAGTTTCGATCCGGCGACGGGCCGGGCGATGCTCAACGGCAGGCCCTATTTCATGCGCGGGAGCAACTTCACGCTCTATCGCTTTTTCGAGGACAGCGAATGCGGCCGACTGCCGTGGGACCAAAAGTGGGTTCGCCTGTTGCACCGGCGCGTGAAGGAAATGCGCTGGAACTCCCTCCGCTACTGCATCGGCTTTCCGCCGGAGGCCTGGTATGACGCGGCCGACGAGGCCGGCATCCTGATTGACGACGAATTCCCGATCTGGTTTGGCGGCCACGCGCCCGGCGAGTTGCGAAGCGGCGAATTGGCGAAGGAATACGCGGAATGGATGCGCGAACATTGGAATCATCCCTGCGTCGCCATCTGGGACGCGTGCAACGAAACGGCCTGCCCCGAAACCGCCGCCGCCATCAAGTCGGTCCGCGCCCTGGACCTTTCGCATCGTCCGTGGGACGACGGCTACACCGCGCCGCAGGAACCGGGGGATATGCTCGAATCGCACCCGTATCATTTTAATGATGCGAATTTCAAACTGGCCAACCTCGCCACCAACGACGGGGTCCCGCGGGGAAACCCCGTCCGCAACGACGGAATGCACGCGGTTGTGATCAACGAATACGGTTGGCTCTGGCTTAATCGCGACGGCACGCCGACGACCCTCACGAAGCGGCTTTATCAAAATCTGCTCGGAACCAATTCCACCACGGCGGAGCGTTTTCACCTGCAAGCCACCTATGTCGCCGCCGAAACGGAATTCTGGCGCGCCCATCGCGGCGCCGCGGCCGTGTTGCACTTCACCGCCCTTGGCTACGCGCGCCCCGACGGCCAGACAAGCGATCATTGGACGAAAGGCGGCGTGGCCACGCTCCAATGGGAGCCGGAATTTTACAAATACGTCCGCGACGCCTTCGCGCCCGTCGGGTTGATGATTGATTTTTGGAACAACACGCCAGCCGCCGGTGGCCGTGCCCGGGTGCCGGTCACGCTGATCAACGATCTTTACCAGCCCTGGCATGGGCCGGTGACATTGCGCGTGAAACGCGGCCATCGAGTGTTGGTGGAAACGAAACAGAACGCGCGCCTCGAACCGCTCGGCGCGACGAACATCGTTTTCGACATCACCTGGCCGGCGCAAACCGGGCCGTGCGTTCTGGAAGCGGAATTGCACGGAGCGGATGGCCAGCCGGTGCATAGCGCGCGCGATACGGAAATTCGTTGATCAGAATATATCATGATTAAGATTAGAACTAAGAGAGGACTGCGCTGGCCAAGTCAGCCCTCGACTTTCCGTCTTTTTTGATTATGATGGCAGGGTGAGTTTTGTTCGTGAGTTAAACGCGCTTCCTCTCAATGACCTGCTGCAATGCTCGTTGGAAGCCACGCCGGCCCAGGTGCGCCAGGCGCTGGATAATCCGCGCCCGGCCCTGGCGGACTTTGCGCGCCTGATCTCCCCCGCCGCCGCCTCCTGCCTGGAGGATTTGGCCCGCCGTTCGCAGGCGCTGACCCGCCGGCGTTTCGGCAAGGTGGTCGGCCTTTTCGCCCCGCTCTACCTCTCCAACGAGTGCGTCAATAATTGCAAATACTGCGGCTTTTCCCGCGACAATCCCATTTTGCGCGTGACTCTCAGCGTCGAGGATGTCCTGCGCGAGGGGCGGGCGCTGCGGGAACTGGGTTTTCGCAATATTCTCCTCGTCGCGGGCGAACATCCCAAGTTTGTCTCCGGGGCTTACCTGGCCGATTGCATCCGCGTCTTGCGCGCCGAGGCGCCCAGCATCTCCCTGGAGCTGGGGCCGATGGAAACGGAGGATTACGTGCCGCTGGTGCAGGCTGGCGCGGACGGCCTGGTAGTTTTTCAGGAAACTTATGACCGCGGCGTCTATGCCGAGATGCACACCTCGGGGCCGAAACGCAATTTCGAGTGGCGCCTGGAAACGCCCGAACGCGGTTACGCGGCCGGTTTCCGCCGGTTGGGCATCGGCGCTTTGTACGGTTTGAACGATTGGCGGCGGGAAGCGATCAGCCTCGCGGCGCACGCGGAGCACCTTTTGCGGCATTGTTGGAAGGCCCAACTTTCGGTTTCCCTGCCCCGCCTGCGCCCGTGCGCGGGCGAATTCCAGCCGCCCGTCCCCATGTCCGAACGCGACTTGGTGCAATTGTCTTGCGCCCTGCGCCTCTTGCTGCCGGACGCCGGCCTCGTGCTTTCGACTCGTGAATCACCAAAGTTTCGCGACGGCCTGATTCCGCTCGGCATCACTTCGATCAGCGCGGGCAGCCACACCGAGCCGGGAGGCTACACGGGCGCGGGCCGCGAAAAATTGCACCACACGCAACGCGGACACAGAATAGATTTGGCCGCCAACTCCAGCGAATTCGACTCCGGCGCGACGGGCCAGTTTGACATCGCCGACGACCGGTCTCCGGCCGCGGTGGCGGAATTGCTGCGCCGCCTGGGTTACGACCCGGTGTGGAAGGATTGGGACGCCACGCTGACTTCAGTTCCTAATCTTAATCCTAATCTTAATCCTTCTCCCGTCGCCGATTAAGATGAGACGAGAGGAGATTAAGATTATGATTAAGATTAGGAGAGGGCTTTCGTGAACGACCACTTCGTCATCGCTAACGGGGAGAAAATTCCCGTCCAGATTCCCTGCTCCATCGAGCAGTTCCTGAAGGCGCGGCGGCTCCTCCCCCGTAGCGTCGTGGTCGAACATAACGGCCAGGCGGTGGCGCCTTCGGAGTTTTGCCAGCGCCCGCTGGCGGCTGGCGACCGACTGGAAATCGTCAACATCGTCGCCGGTGGATGAACCCGGACGCGCGCGCATTTCTGGCGGCGTTCGACGCGGAAATCGTCTTCGGCCAAATCGTCGTGCGGCGTCTGGAGCGCGGCTTTGAACTGCGCCATCTGGCTGACCGCGCCGCTGCCCCCGCCGCTTTGGCCACGCTCAACGGAACCGAATTGCGAACCTGGGCGCAATCGGCCGCCGATGGCGCCTTTCGGCCGCTCAAGTCCGCGCCCAATTTACGGGCGGGCTGGCGGGCCGTGGCGGCTGATGGCGCGGCCCTGGAGCTTCTTCTCCACTACGTTTACCCGGGCACGGTCGCGGATTGGTTTGCGGCGCAATCGCCGCCTCCGCCGCTGACTTCCTACCGGCAATTCACGGCGCGGCAAACGGGGATGTATCGCGTCGCCACGCAGCTTTCTGACGCGGTCGCCGGAGCGGCCATTCGCGCTTGCTGTCATGTCGATTTTTGCCTCAAACGGCGGCTCTGGTCGGTGGATGGATTAGAGCCGGACACCGCCGGCCAAAAAAGCGTCATCCCTTGCCTGGAACCGTGCGCCCTGATGCTGGAATTTGCCCGCACAGTGGCGCGCCTGGAGCAGCAGACCGCCCCGACTGACGAGGAAGCGGCGGTGGAGGCGGCAGAGAGCAATTTCGACGCGCCTAACAACCCAAGACGGGTGCGATTTGTCTTGGAAAGGCAGGCCCCGGCGGGTAAACCAGCGGTGGAGTAGGCAAATATTTTATGCGAATCGCGAATTCAATCACGGTGCTGAGTTTTTTAGGTCTGGCCGCCGCGGCAGTGGCGCAACCGATGCCGGATCTTGGCTTGCAAGGGCCGCCCCCCACCAATCAAGTGCCGGAGGCTTTGATCCCGCCGCGCACCAATTTGCTCGTCCATTCGCTGTCCGCCAAAGAGGCGGCCCCGGCTTGGGATGAATTGAGCAACGCCTTGCGCCCGCCGCCTCCGCCCGCTGAGTGGCAGAACCATGAACCGAGCGAAAAGGAGCAGGCCGATTTCTTCATGCCCTACGTGCTGGCGTTGATGGACAAATTGAATGATTTTTACACGCGCTTCCCCAAGGACACCAACGCCAGCGAGGCCCGCAAGCAGGAATTTGAAATCACGGGCGTGGCCGTGCGCATGGGCGCCACCAATCTGCAAACCCGCCTGGAGGCCGAGGAAAAAACCCTGCTGGCCGACTCCGCTTTATCCGAGGACGATCGCTTCGGCATCCGCCAAAATGCGATCGAACGCGCCGCCCAAGCCAGGCAATCCGAGGGCGAGGCGGCGGCCCTGGCTGAATTTGAAAAGGGTGTGCGCGCCTTGCAGAAGGAGTTCCCCAAACGTCCCGAAGTCATGCAGATGCTGCTCGAGGTCGCGGTCGAAGCCGACGCCCCAAAGTCTCGCCTGCTGTTGCAGGAGATCACCAACAACGCCGCCGCCTCCGATCAAATCAAGGACTCCGCCGTCAGCCAGTTGAAGAAGCTCGACACCGTGGGCAAACCGGTTGACCTGCGCTTCACCGCCGTGGACGGACGCGAGGTGGATTTGTCCAAAATGAAAGGCAAAGTCGTGCTGATCGATTTTTGGGCGACTTGGTGCGGACCTTGCGTGGCGGAACTCCCGCACGTCAAAGCCGCCTACGACAAGAATCATTCCAAGGGTTTCGAGATCGTCGGCGTGAGCTTGGATCGCGAGAAGGAAAGCCTGACGGAATTTGTGACCTCTCACCAGATGCCCTGGCCGCAATACTTTGACGGCCAGGCCTGGCAAAGCAAATTGGCGGTCCAATTCGGCATCGAAAGCATCCCCGCCATGTGGCTGGTCGATAAGAAGGGCAACCTGCGCGACATCAATGCCCGCTCCGGCCTGGACGGCAAAGTAGAGAAGTTGCTGGCCGAGTAACCCGTGCCGTTCATGCTGCCACTGGATCACGATTGGACGCTTTGGAAGACGGTGGGGTGGCTTGGCAACGCGATTTTCGCTTCCCGTTTCTTTGTGCAATGGCACGCGACGGAGAAGCGCAAGCAAGTGGTGGTGCCCGCGGTATTCTGGTGGTTGAGCATCGGGGGAGCGCTCTTGTTATTCGCCTACGCTTTATCCAAGCGCGATTGGGTCTTTATTTTCGCCTACGCTTTCACCTGGATTCCCTACATTCGCAACCTGATCATTCATTACCGTCACGAAAAGGCGCATCGGTCATGCCCGGAATGCGGCCTGCTTTCCCCGCCCGCAGCCAGCTTTTGCAGCCAGTGCGGCGCGAAACTGAGCGAAACCGGAACGCCGGCCCAGCAAGCACGGTGACTATCGCAGCGCGGTTTTGAGGATTTCGCGCGGATAGGCGGAGGGGCTGGGAATCTTTTGTTGGGCGTTTGTCCCTGTTTCCGCCGGTTCGCCTGGGAAACGAAAGGCTTCCAACTTCTCCAGCAAGCCATCGCCGGGCTGCAAGCTCGCCACAAACGAGTCCCAATCACCGCCCTGCTGTTTGTCCTGGCCGCTGCGCCACAGGCAGTACCTGCGTCAGTTCATCGCCTGTCAAAATCACCTTGCCAAAATGTTTTTCTTGAAACTCCGGGTCGGCCTGCGCCCAATTGGCATAACACGAAAATGGGAAATGGGCGGCGTTCGTTCTGCCCTCGATGTCTGTCTCCCACACCACCTGCTTGAGCGCCTCATCCCACCGGCCATTGCTGTGGACAGGTGACGCTGGCAGCGACAACCGGACGGCAAGAAGATCGGGTTCTCCGAACAATTCGAATTCAACCATGTTCCCAACCGCCTCGCTTGCGACCTCCGACGGCTCCGGCTGTTTTGTGTCAGGCTTGAGCTTCTTGTCCTCCTCCCATTGCTTGAGCTTGGCGCGGTAAAGCTCCGTGCCGGCGAGATATTTATCAAAGGATTTTTCCATCAGTGTTTCGTCGGCAAGAAAGGCGAGCGAAGCCGGCACTGGTTCGCTTTCCGGCACCCCCATTTTGCGCGCCACCAACCGTTGAATCCGGCGCAACAGCGCCTGCGAATCGTTGCCCACGGTTTCCCGAAACAGGCCCGGAACATCAGCGATGGTGAAATACCCGCGTTCTAAGAGGTATTGGCCAAACCGCACGGCAAACTCCTCCGCCGCATTGGTTTTGTAGCCGCTGACAAGCCGCCCATCCCACCAATACGCGCTGAGGTTTTTGAGGTCGCGCCGAAAATCCACGTCCAGGAATTGCCGCAGCTTGTCGTAGCCGGGTTCCCGGCCCAACTCCATCTGGCTCCAGCCGGCCATCATGTCCGCCAGCCGTTCGGCAGCCTTGATGCGCCGTTCGGACATTCCTTCCAAATCATCGTTGCCGCGGAACCGCTCCACGTAGAAGCCCGCCTCGCCCAGGCTGGTGGCCAGATTGGCATAAGTGCCCGCGCCGCCGACATCGCCCGGCAGTTCGTTGGTGAATTCACCCCGGGCCACGTAACGCTGGCCCTCGTTGGTCACTCCATGAGCCGGATACCGAGCGGTGATCGCCGCCAGTTCAGCCGCTTCCATGTGCTTGTAATTGGGCGCGCCAGTGTTGGTATTCACGCCGCCGTCCTCACAGTAAAAGACCAATGTTCGCTCGATGATATTGCCGCGCGGTTTGAGTTGAATAAGGTACTGGTTGCGCGGACAGCCCGTAACCACGAGGGCCATCGCCACCAGGACAAAAGGCAGCCATTTTCGCATCATATTTGCCGCGCCGCGAAGGGCAACGGCACAGCCACTATGACCCTTTGACGGTCCATCGTCAGCGAATAAAATGAAAACTTTGCCGCTTGATGAACCGACATGCCTTGGGTAGCATTGCCCTCCAGTGAAGACTTTTCTACGTTTATTTGTCGCGGGAGCGTCTCTGTGGTGCGGTTGGGCCGCCCATGCTGAATTGATCACCGCCGTGGCCGTGGTGGTCAACGATTCCGTCATCACGCTGGGAGAGGTCGAGACGGTGGTGTCGATGTCCGCCCCCACGGTGGCCGCAAAACACGTCAACGACCAGGCGGGCCTCGCCCAGGAGTTGACCAAGTTGCGCGATGAAGCCATCGAGCAAAAGGTCGAGGACAAGCTCATTCTGCATGAGTTCGTGACCTCCGGCTACGTCACCAATGTGCTGGAAGCTTTCATCGACGACCGGATTCAGGAAACCATCCAGCATGAGTATTACGGCGACCGCGCCCGCCTTATCCGCACGTTGCACGGGCAAGGCCTGACTTACGAAATGTACCGTCGCCAGCAGCGGGAAAAGTTCATCATTGATTACATGAACTACCAGAACAGTTCCAACCCGCACAAGATTCTCATCTCGCCCCTCAAGATCGACCAATACTACAAGACCCATACCAACGATTTCCAAATCGAGGACCAGCTCAAACTGCGCATGATCGTCCTGCCCCAGGCCACCGGCAGCGCCCCGGGATCCGCCAGGAAATTGGCGGGGGAGATACTGGCGAAAATTGACTCCGGCGTGCCCTTTGTCGAAATGGCCTCGGTTTATTCCTCCGGCTCGCAACGCGCGGACGGCGGCGATCGCGGTTGGGTCAGCCGGACTTACTTCAAGCCGGAATTGGCCCAGGTCGCCTTTGCCCTCAAGCCCGGCCAGCACAGCGGCATCATCGAACAGCCCGAAGCCTGCTACCTGATGATGGTCGATGACGCCAAGCCCGCTCATGTCCGGGCGTTGAACGAAGTCCGCGCCGAGATCGAACACACCCTCAGAAACGACGAGAATCTCCGCTTGAAGAAACTCTGGATGGAGCGCCTCAAACGCAAATCATTCGTTAATTATTATTGATGACTGGCTGGATCGCCATTTCGCTGGGAGATGTCACGGGCATCGGGCCTGAAGTCACGCTCAAGGCCCTGGCAGCCGAGGCGGCGGAGGATGACACCCGCTATTTATTGATCGGCGACAGCGGCTACACGGCGGCCCTTTACGAACAGCTCGATTTGCCATTGCCCTTGCAACCCTTCTCGGAATTCGGCGCCGGGGGCCGGTTTTTCCTGCACGATCCCCTGCGCGAATCGCTGCCGCCGCACTTGGCGCCCGGTTCGCCCGCCGCCGCCCGCGCCGCCGTGGCCTGGCTGACCGATGGCGCCCAACGCTGCCTGCGCCACGAAATAGATGCCTTGGTCACGGCGCCCTTGAGCAAGGAAGCGATCGTGCGCAGCGGCCAGCCGTTCATCGGCCAAACCGAATTTCTTTCCCAGTTGGCCGGGACGGATCGAATCGTCATGATGTTGCTGGGCCAGGATGACTGCGGCCGCTGGCTGCGCGTGGCTCTGGCCACCACCCATCTTTCGCTCAAAATGGTCTCGGAGCAATTGAGCGCGGTAAAGATCCAACAAGCCATCGAATTGGCGGCCAAGGCCTGCGAGGATCTCGGATTGCCCCGCCGCCGCGTGGCCGTCTGCGGCCTCAATCCCCACGCCGGCGAAGGCGGCGAATTTGGCCGCGAGGAAATCGACCTCATCGAGCCGGTGGTCAGGTCGATGAAGAAGCAAGGCCTGGACGTTCTCGGGCCGCTGCCAGCCGACACGCTTTTCTATAACGCTTACCGGGGCGATTATGACGCGGTGGTGGCGATGTACCACGACCAGGGCTTGGGGCCGTTGAAAATGGTCGCTTTTGAAAGTGGCGTCAATTGGACGTTGGGCCTGCCCTTTATCCGCACTTCGCCCGATCACGGCACGGCTTACGACATCGCCGGCCAGGGCAGGGCCAATCCCTCCAGCATGCGCGCGGCCATCCGCCTGGCCAAGCAACTGGCCCGGCAATCAGCCAAACCCTTATTGCCGTGACGTCTGCCATCATCGTCGCCGCCGGCAAGAGTACGCGCATGGGAGGTCAAACGGACAAGTTGTTCCTGCCCGTGGCAGGACGCCCCTTGCTGGCCCATGCCTGGCAACGTTTGGACAGCGCCCCCTGCATCGGGGAAATCATTCTGGTGGTGCGCGAGGGCCTGCAAAGCGCCTTTGCCGATCTCGCCTCGACCTTCAAATTCACCAAGCCCTTTCGTCTCGTGCCGGGCGGTTCGCAACGGCAGGACTCCGTCTGGAACGGCCTGCAGGCGCTTTCGCCCGCTGCTGACATCGTGGCCATCCAGGATGGCGCCCGGCCCTGCACCAGTCTGGTCTTGATCGAGGCGACCATCGCGGCGGCGCGGCAGGACGGCGCGGCCGTGGCTGCCCAACCCGTGTCGGACACCATCAAGTGGTCCGACGACGGGAAGCATGTTTCGCGGCACCTGGATCGGTCGCGGCTTTGGGCCGTGCAGACGCCCCAGACCTTCCGCGTTGAGATCATTCGCAACGCCTTGCAGGCGGTGCGGGAGCGGGGGTTGCAAGTAACCGACGACACCGCCGCGTGCGAACTCATCGGCCAGGCCGTGACATTGGTGACGGTGCCCGGGCCAAACCCCAAAGTCACCCTTCCCGGCGACGTCGCCTACGTGGAAATGTTGTTGCGCTCCAATCTTAAACCTTAATCTCCTTCGATCAGGATTAAAATTAAGAGCCGCCGCTTGACAGTTTGGCGCTCCGGGCAGAGCTTCTCCTTGTGCATCCGGAAAAACTGACCATTAAAGCACAGGAAGCCCTCAAAGAAGCGCAGGAGTTGGCGCGCCGCCATTCCAACCAGGAAGTCGGCACCGAGCATTTGCTGGCCGCCCTGCTGGCGCAAACCGACAGCCTCATCCCCCCGCTCTTGCAAAAGCTGGGCGTTCCCGCCGCCGCGCTGGCCGACGCCGTGCGCGAGGAAATCGAGCGCAAAGTCAAAGTGCAAGGCGAGGCCTCGTCCGACTTGTTTTCCAGCCCAACGCTCAAGAAAACGCTCGACGCCGCCGAAGCCGAAGCGGGCAAGCTGCGCGACGAATACGTCAGCGCGGAGCATCTTTTCCTGGGGCTTTTGGAACAGGGTGGCGCGGCGCTGAAAAAGATTTTCCAGGCCCAGGGCATTAAACGCGACGCCGTCCTAAAAGCCCTGGCCGATTTGCGCGGCAACCAGCGCGTGACCGATCCCAATCCCGAAGACAAGTTTCAGGCGCTGGAAAAATATGGCCGCGACCTCACCGCCCTGGCCCGCGCCGGGAAGATCGATCCGGTCATCGGACGCAACGAGGAGATTCGCCGCGTCATGCAGGTGCTGACCCGCCGCACCAAGAACAACCCGGTCCTGATCGGCGAACCAGGGACCGGCAAGACCGCCATCGTCGAGGGCCTGGCACGGCGCATTATCAGCGGGGACGTGCCGGAATCGCTCAAGAACAAACGCCTGGTGGCGCTGGACCTTGGCTCGATGATTGCCGGGGCGAAGTATCGCGGCGAATTTGAAGAGCGCCTCAAGGCTTTTCTTAAAGAAATCACCGCCAGCGAAGGGCGCGTGCTGCTGTTCATTGATGAATTGCACACCATCGTCGGCGCCGGCGCGGCGGAAGGAGCCAACGACGCCTCCAACATGCTTAAACCGCCCCTGGCCCGAGGCGAACTCCGCTGCATCGGCGCAACCACGCTGGATGAATACCGCAAGCACATCGAAAAGGACCCCGCCTTGGAGCGCCGTTTCCAGCCGGTTTTGATCGACGAACCCAGCGTGGAGGAGACCATCGCCATTTTGCGCGGCCTCAAGGAGCGCTACGAAGTCCATCACGGCATCCGCATTCAGGACGCCGCCCTGGTCGCCGCCGCCACCCTCTCTCATCGCTACATTGCCGATCGTTTCCTGCCGGACAAGGCGGTTGATCTGATGGATGAAGCCGCCTCGCGCCTGCGCATGGAATTGGACTCCATGCCGGCGGAGATCGACCAATTGGAACGGCAAATCATGCAGTTGGAAATCGAGCAAACCGCCCTGCGCAAAGAGAAAGACGAGGCCTCGCGCCAGCGGCTCAAAATCATCGAACGCGAGCTGGCCAATCTTCGCGAACAGGCCGCCGAGCTGAAAGCGCGCTGGCAGAATGAAAAGGCCTCCATCAACGCCATTTCCATTCTCAACAGCCAGCTTGAGGAGGCGCGCCGGCAGCAGGAGGCCGCCCAGCGATCCGGCGACCTGAACCTTGCCGCCCAAATTCAGTACGGCCGCATCCCGGATTTGCAGAAGAAGCTGGCCGACTTGGAAAAGCAGTTCGGACAGCGCCAGGGCAAACGCCTCCTCAACGAGGAAGTGACCGAGGAGGACATCGCCCGGGTTGTCGCCGCCTGGACCGGCATCCCGGTCAGCCGCATGTTGGAGGGCGAACGGGAAAAGCTGGTCAAAATGGAGGAGCGCCTCAAGAAACGCGTCGTGGACCAGGACGAGGCTGTGACCGCCGTGTCCAACGCCGTGCGCCGCGCCCGCAGCGGCTTGCAGGAGCCAAATCGGCCCACCGGCTCCTTCATTTTCCTCGGCCCGACAGGGGTGGGCAAGACCGAGCTGGCCCGCGCCCTGGCGGAATTTCTATTTGACGACGAAAACGCAATGGTCCGCATCGACATGAGCGAGTACATGGAACGGCACGCGGTGGCCCGGCTGATCGGCGCGCCGCCGGGCTACGTGGGCTTCGAGGAAGGCGGGCAGTTGACCGAAGCCGTGCGCCGCCGTCCTTACAGCGTGGTGCTCTTTGACGAAATCGAAAAGGCGCATCACGATGTGTTCAACGTCTTGCTGCAAGTGCTGGACGACGGGCGCTTGACCGATGGCCAGGGCCGCACGGTCGATTTTCGCAATGCGATCATCATCATGACCAGCAACATCGGCTCGCCCATTATCCAGGAATTTTTCACCAGCGGCAAACGCGGGGCCAATGCCGCCGCCGATTACGCGCGGGTGGAGGAGAAGGTGCGCGAGGAATTGAAGAAGCATTTCCGCCCCGAGTTCCTCAACCGCGTCGATGACATCATCATTTTCCACAGCCTGGACGAGAAGGGCCTGGCCGCCATCGTGCAAATTCAGTTGCAGCGATTGCGCGACCGGCTGACCGGGCAGCAACTGGCGCTGGAGCTTGATGCCGCGGCCACGCGCCATTTGGCCAAGGAAGGCTACGATCCGCAATACGGGGCGCGCCCGCTCAAGCGAACCATCCAGCAGCTATTGCTCGATCCGCTGGCGATGAAACTGCTGGATGGGGAAATCAAACCCGGCGACCGCATCCAGGTCACGGTCGATAACGGCGCATTGAAATTTCACCCGTCCAAACCATCCGCCGCCTCGGCCTAAGAATAAGCCGGCCGAGGTTCGGGCTGGAAAGGCCGGCTGCATTGTGCCACTCTGCATGGATGTATATTCCTTCGCATTTTCGTGTTGACGACGAGGCCAAGCTGGCGGCGTTTATGCGGCGCTACAGCTTCGCTACTTTCATCACGCACGACGGCAGCGCTCCTTTTGCCACCCATCTGCCGATGCTCTTGCGCCCGGAAGCCGGCCCTCACGGCACTCTTCTTTCGCACGTCGCCCGCGCCAATCCGCAGTGGCAGCATTTTGCCTCCGGGCGCGAAGCTCTGGCTGTTTTCCACGGACCGCACAGCTATATTTCGCCTTCGTGGTATCAGGCCGAGGTTGCGGTGCCGACGTGGAATTACGCGGTCGTCCACGCTTACGGCGTGCCCAAGGTTTTCACCGGGCACGAGCGAATCATCTCGCTGCTGCGCGAAACCGTGTCGGCTTACGAGTCCTCGTTCGAGCAGCCCTGGCCTGGCATTCTTCCCGATGACTACCGCGAAAAGATGATGCAAAACATCGTCGCCTTCGAGGTCCCGATCACCCGCGTTGAAGGCAAGTTCAAGCTCGGCCAAAATCGGTCCACGGCCGATACGCAAGGGGTCTTCGCGGCGCTTTCCCGTGCCGAAGACCCCGACAGCCGCGCCCTGGCCGAGTTGATGCGCGCGGAATGCAAGGTCCAGGCGGAGGCCTGACAAAACAGGACGGCAAACAGGACGGCACGGTTGAATCGGCGGGAACGTTATGTTAGCCTGCCGCCATGGGACGACAATGGCTCCATGCCAAACGACTGGTCGCCGGCCTCAAAAAGGGGCGGGCGACGGCTAAACTAGTCCGCGAAATCGCCGTCGCCGCCAAAATGGGCGGTCCGGATCCGGGGATGAACCCGCGCCTTTTTGCCGCCATTGAAAAGGCGAAAAAGGAAAGCACCAACCGCGAGGCCATCGACCGCGCCATTAAGAAGGGAGCGGGCATCGGCCCGGAGAAACTGGCCGTCGAACACGTCGTTTTTGAGGGTTACGCCCCGCATAAGGTGGCGGTCATCGTCGAGGCCTACACCGACAATGTGAATCGGACGGCGCCGGAGATACGCATGCTCTTCAAGAAAGGGCAACTCGGCGCGGCGGGCGGGAATAAGTTTCTCTTCGATCACACCGGCTTGGTGGAGGCCCATCACCCGGACGCCAACACCGACCGCGAAGCCGCCGCCATCGAAGCGGGCGCCAACGAAGTCGAGATCATCACCCAGGAACAAAATGACGACATCCCGGAAGGGGCCGCCGGGGCGCGGTTCTTATGCGATCTCGCGGCGGTTCACGCCGTGTCCAAGTGGCTGGCCGCCAACGGTTGGACCGTGGTGACGAGCGAATTGGGCTACGTGCCGAAGAATTTTCCCGAACTGACCGAATCGCAGCGCATGGAAGTGGGTGAATTCCTGCAAGCGCTGGAGGAGCACGACGACGTCCACCGGGTCTGGGCGGCGGTCAAGTAGATTAGCTATTCTCTCAGCGGTGCTGAGAGCTTCTTTCCGCCGCGCCAACCGGGCTGCGCGGCGCGAGGTCGTCCCTCCCGCCCAAGACGAACGCAATGCGTTTTGGGTTTGAAACCTCTTCCGAAGATGGTAAAATCATGGTATGAAACGCAAGAAAGCGCCCCAGGAAAAGGCTTCCGCGGGCACGGTGCTCGCCGCGCGGGCGCGGGCTGAAGGCAATAAGTGGACGGACGCGCAACGCGAAAAACTCGGAGAACAATTCATGAAGCTGTACTATGGCGGCGAGACCAAACCGGCCACAACTCATCGCCGTTGACGCGAATGTTCCATGCTCTTGACCAGCGATGAACATTTGCGTGGAATTGATTTTGAGCGTCTGACGCTTGAGTTGCAGGCGTTTGATGTCACCGCCCCGGTGGTCGCAACGCCGCGTGAAATTGTGCGGAAGTTTTTTCAACGCTGACACGTTGTGGACGCCGCGAGGCGCTTGCTCAAACAGGGAGAGAGTCGGATTAGGATTAGATGGGCATCTCCTGGCACGAAAAAATGCCGGCGCAAAAGTTTTCCTTCGGCGTTGACAGAGAGGCGGGGGTTTTCTAGCCTCTGTTTGTAAATACTCGTGCGGTGGCCCCGGAATTTACGTTTCGGGGATTTTTATTGCCGTGGCGCCCGCCGGGTTGAAGCTCGAAAAATATTTATGGCCAATACAATTTTAGTCGGCGCTCAGTGGGGCGACGAAGGCAAAGGCAAGATTATCGACGTGCTCACGGAGCAGGCGGACATCGTGGTCCGCACCCAGGGCGGCAATAATGCGGGACACACGGTCTTTATCGGCCGCAAGAAATACATCCTGCACCTTGTCCCCTCCGGCATCTTGCGCGCGCGCAAACGTTGCGTCATCGGCAACGGCGTGGTGGTGGACCCGGTCAGCCTGGTGGCGGAAATGGAGGAGCTAAAACGCCTGGGGGTGAAGGTTAAGAACCTGTTTATCAGCGAATCCGCGCATTTGGTTTTGCCCTATCACCGCGAGTTGGACACGCAACGGGAAACGCTCAAGGGCACCAACAAAATCGGCACCACCAAGCGCGGCATCGGGCCGGCCTACGGCGACAAGGCGGCGCGCACCGGCTTGCGCATGATCGACTTGATCAACGCCGATCGTTTCGAGGCGCTGCTCCGTTTTAAAATCCGCGAGAACAATGAAATCCTCAAGGCCCTGGGAGCGAAGCCCCTTTCTTTTGCGCGGGTCCATGCCGATTATCGGGCGGCGGGCGATCAATTAAGGCCGTTTGTCACCAACACGGTTGTGCTGTTGCACCAGGCCATGCGGAAGGGGGAGAGCATTTTGTTCGAGGGGGCGCAAGGCACGTTCTTGGACATCGATCACGGCACCTACCCTTTTGTCACCTCCTCCAATACCACGGCGGGCGGAGCTTGCACCGGCTCGGGCGTGGCCCCGCACCGGATGGACCGGGTGGTGGGAGTCATGAAGGCCTACACCACGCGGGTGGGCGAAGGTCCGCTGCCGACGGAAAGCGCGGAAATCGCCGACATGCTCCACGGCATGGGACGGGAGTTCGGCGCCACCACCGGCCGGCCAAGGCGCTGCGGATGGTTCGACGCCGTGGCGACCCACCACGCGGCCATCATCAACGGAATTGATGAGATCGCGGTGACAAACCTGGACGGGTTGGACAACGTGGCCACGATCAAGATGTGCGTGGCGTACCGGGCGGGGTTGGCGCGTCTGGATTACGTGCCGGCGGACATTGAAGTGCTGGCCAAGTGCGAACCGGTCTTTGCGGAATTTCCCGGCTGGATGACTTCGACCACGCGCTGCAAGACCTGGGGACAATTGCCGGTCAAGGCCCGGAATTACCTGCGGGCGCTGGCGGAATTGACGGAGGCGCGGCTGACGATTGTTTCCGTCGGTCCGGCGCGGGAACAGACTATTTTTGTGTAGGGCAAGGGGAGTGGAAACTTGAGCAAATGACGCTTGCTCATTGGCGGCGGGGTTTCTAAGCTGGGACTTAGTTAACCACGAAGGATTACTATGAATAAGATCATTCCGTTAATCAGTTCCGCCGTGGCAGGCCCGCTCGGCGTGGTGCATCTGCCCCGTTTTTGGCTCAAGGTTTCGCTCGAGTGCCGCGGCAAACTGGCCCACGGCTACCCGGGCTGCGGCACCGGTTACGATCAAATGGTGCTGGATGGCTTGGGTCTCAAAAAAGAAGTGGTGATCGATTTCATCAAGAGCCACCGTCCCACCTATCCTCAATTCGAGACTTGGATCACCAAACAGCCCGGAGCCAAACTGGACAAACTTTCCATCGACAAGCTCAACAGCGCGATCCGCGCCTACAATCACGATGACCAATGCCGCAAGGCCATCCTTTCCGCCAACGGCCTCCCGGATGATTCCCGGGCCTACCACGATGCGGTCAATCTCAACAACCTGGATGACTGGAAGGGATTCCACGAAGCCGAGTTGAAGTAAGACGGTTTCAGCCGGAGCGCAGCCATGCGACATGAATCCATGCACGTGGGGATGAAGGTCCTCCATGCCGACTACGGCTTGGGGACGGTCAAAAGCGTTTCCGAACATCTGTGCGACATCCGGTTCGACTCCGGCTTGCGCACCCTGTCTCCGGAACAGTGCGATTTAAAACCGGCGGAAGCTCAAGCCGAACTGAGCGGATTGACCGTGCCGTTGAGCACGCTGATTGGGGAAACGGTGGCCGCCCTGGCGCGGGAGATGGGAATGGAACGCGACGATGCGGTGGTGGAAAAGTTGGCGGGCCGCTGGCAAAAAGGAACGCTGGTTTTGCGCCCGTCAGACGCGACGGTGCAAAGCAAAGAAACGCCGCTGGAGGTCTTTTTCCACAAAATTGTCATGATGCGCAACAACCTGCGCGTGTTGGAACAGAAGATCAACGGCCACCCGGGATTGTCGGACGCGGAGAAAGTCGAAATGCAGCAATATATCTCGCGCTGCTACGGTTCAATGACGACGTTCAACATTCTTTTCAAGGACAAGGAAGACCATTTCTGACCGCCCCTTAGGGCGCCACGAAAGCCCGGTAAAGGCCGTAAAGCAGAATCCCCTCCGCGACGACAAAAATCCCGAACGACGCCGGGGGCAGCACATAATAGCGTATATAAATCATGACTCGCATAACCGAACTCCGTGCATTCCGTAAGCAGCCGTCATGCCAGCAAAAAAGGGAGGTTTCTCCGATGTCGGAGTGAATTGATGCCCATGCACTTGCAACAGCAGGCGGTTGGAAGTGTCTTGATTTCTGGACAGTGTCCTGCTGGAGGTGTGTCCTTCTATCACGATTAAGCCAGTTTCCGATCAATGGCAGAAATGCCGCTCTGCCCTGAAACTCTTCGGCGGCATGTAACATTTTCCGGGTATTGCTTCTAATGGGGGTATATGAATAAATCCGAAACGAACCCAAAGATGCCAAAAAAATGTCCGCAATGCGGCGCCACGCTCCCGACCGGCGCGTTGGAAGGGCTTTGTCCCGCCTGCCTGCTCCGGCAGGGGCCGGAAACGGGACCGTTCTCGGAATCGGCGCCCTTCCAACCTCCCAGCGTGGAGGAGGTGGCGCGCTTGTTTCCGCAATTGGAGATTCTGGCCTTCCTCGGCAAGGGCGGCATGGGGGCGGTGTATCAAGCCCGCCAACCCGCCCTGGACCGGATGGTCGCTCTAAAAATCCTCCCGCCGCAGGCCGCGGGCGGACCGGATTTTGCCGAGCGGTTCAACCGCGAAGCCCGCGCGCTGGCCCGGCTCAACCATCCCAGCATCGTGACCGTCCACGAATTCGGCCAGGCGGGCGGTTCGCCGTTCTTCATCATGGAATTTATGGACGGGCTGACCCTGCGCCAGTTGGAACAGACCGGGCGGCTTTCGCCAACCGAGGCGCTGCGGATCGTGCCGCAGATTTGCGAGGCGCTCCAGTTCGCGCACGACGAGGGGATCGTCCACCGCGACATCAAGCCGGAGAATATATTGATTGACAAGAAGGGGCGGGTAAAGATCGCCGATTTCGGCATCGCCAAGATCATCGGCGGCGCGGAGGCCGCGGGCAGCATGACCGAAACCCGCCACGCCCTCGGCACGCCGCATTACATGGCCCCGGAGCAGGCGGAAACGCCGCAATCGGTGGACCACCGGGCGGACATTTATTCCCTGGGGGTGGTGTTTTACGAGATGTTGACCGGCCAGTTGCCACTGGGAAGATTCGCCCCGCCCTCGCGCAAAGTGGAGATTGATGCGCGTCTGGACGAGGTCGTTCTCCGCGCCTTGGAGCGTGAGCCGGAGCTTCGTTATCAGCGCGCCTCTGAAGTCAAAACGCAAATCGACACCATCACCTCAACGCCGCCGGGGAAGGCGCTTCCCCGCGCCACCCTCACCGCCAACCGGGTTTTCGCGTGGGTGTCACTGGGCATTTTTCTCGGCGGATTAATCGGGTGCGCTTTCTGGATTGCGCTTCACGACCATTCCAAGATGAAGGCCGCTGCCCTGGCAGAACAGCAAGCGGCGTCTGGCGCCTCTGCCGAAACTTGGGCGCCTCCTCTGGCGCCGGGCGCGAAACCGGACCTTCAGGGGATTATGTCCGAAGCCAAAGACCTTATGAACAAAGGCCGCTTCGACGAGGCTCTGGGCCGGGAAATCTGGTTCTTCAATCATGCGACACAATTCGATCCGAGTTATTCCGCTGTGCGCGTTTCCTTCGCTTTGGGCGATTGGAGGGAACTGGCGCGGCGCTTTCCCAAGGCATTGCAGGCGTTGACGGAAACTCGGGACCGCGACGTGGCGGAATTCACCGCCGGTCGAGGGTCTGCCCAACTCCTCCAGGATGTGGACAGCATCAACCGCGAACTCGGCGACCCGGAAAGCACCTGCAAACTGTGCAAAATAATAGCCGATAAGGACCCGAGCCTCGCGAACCAGTGCTTTTACTATGCCCAAAAGGTGCTGCTGAAACAGGGTCAATATGAGTTGTGTTCGCGATTCATGGGCGATGCGCAGGCCAGATTCAAGTTAGCCCGTTCTAATATGCACGGCGACAACTTTGTCCAACAGGTTCGTACGCTGGTTGAAATCCTCGTTGGAACCGGACACAAGGCCGAGGCCGAAACCATGGCCGCCCAGGCCATTGCCGTCCAGGACGACCTGCGCCTTCACTCCGCCGTGGCCGACGCCGAAGCAAATATTGCAAGACGAGGCAAATGACTTGACCCCCGGCGACTCAACACCGTCCAACGGCCTGCCGCGCGATTATTTCGCGACGACGCGCTGGACGGTCGTGCTCGCCGCCGGGGACCGCTCCACGCCCAACGCCGACGTCGCGCTGGAGGAATTGTGCCGCACTTATTGGTATCCACTTTACGCCTACGTCCGGCGCCACGGTCATTCCCGGGAGGACGCCGAAGACCTCACGCAATCTTTTTTCGCCCGCTTTCTGCAAAAGAATTACCTCGAAAAACTCCGGGCCGAGCATGGCAAGTTTCGCGCTTTCCTGATCGCTTCGCTTAAACATTTTCTAGCCAATGAATGGGACCGGAGCAGCCGCCAAAAACGCGGCGGTGGCGTCCCTCCTCTTTCTCTGGACTGGCAAGACGCGGACACCCGCTATCAGATTGATCCCGCCGATAACCTCAGCCCCGACAAAATTTACGACCGCGCCTGGGCCGTGACCCTGCTGGAACGCGTCATCACCCGCCTGCGGCAGGAGAACGCCGCCGAGGGGAGAGCTTTGCTCTTTGATCGTCTTAAAACGTGCTTAACGTTGGGCCGGAGCGATATTCCATACACTGAAGCTGCCTACGGCCTGGGGATGACCGAAGGAGCGGTGCGCGTGGCGGTCCACCGGATGCGGCGGCGTTACCGGGAACTTTTGCGCGAGGAAATCGGCCAAACCCTTTCCGATCCATCGCAGATGGAAGAAGAAATGCGGGCCTTGTTCAGCGCGTTTACCGGATGAGTTGCCCGAAAAAAAGCCTAAAAACAGGCAAAAAAACCTGCTTGACGCCACAACCCTTTGTTGTTATTTAATAGGCAGACTACATTATGTAGCGGTTGACGATACCTATGCGCTGTCCAAAATGCGGCAATCAGGATGATAAGGTGATTGATTCGCGTGCCTCCCGCGAAGGATCGACCATTCGTCGGCGCCGTGAGTGTTTGCAATGCAGCCAACGCTTCACCACCTACGAGGTGATTGAGCACGAAGGACTTATGGTGGTCAAACGTGACGGCCGCCGCGAGGAGTTTTCCAAGGAAAAACTCCTGTCGGGCCTCAAAAAAGCCTGCCAGAAACGGCCCATAAGCCCTAAAGTCATCGAGGAATTGGTCGAAAACATCATGGACGAGATTAGCGACAAATACGAACGTGAAGTCCCGGGCATGGCCATCGGCGAAAGGGTCATGGAAGGACTTCGCCAGATTGACAAAGTAGCCTACGTGCGCTTTGCCAGCGTTTATCGCCGCTTTGAGGAAGCAACCGAATTTGTGCGCGAAGTCAGAAATTTGGAGGCCAATCATGATTGAACTGAAGACCGATTGTTTGATTTTCCGAACCAGCGACGGCGATCAAATCCCCTGCTCGGCAGAGTGGGTCACCTTCGAACTGATGGGTGACGACTCTCAATTGGTCGATCCCGAGGTCGTGCGCCACGCCTCGGTGGCGGTTCTGCATTACTTTAAGCACGAATTGCAGCGCGAATCCGTTTCCGTCGGCGAATTCGCCATCGCTTTGCAAAAAGTGCTCCGCAGCTTCGGCCTTAGCGTCAGTACCGGCCACCAAGTTCAGCCGCCGGCGTCGTCGGCGTCGCCGCGGGTGCTGGAATCCAATCTCATCGAACTGGCTGGCAACGCCGCCAGCGAAGGCTTTGAACTGCTGTTTTTCCCCCAGTTACGCCGCGAATTGAAACGAAATCTCGACCAGTCTCCCAATGTCCTTCGTTTCCATGGTCTGCGCCCTTGCGTCATACAACTGGCTGGCGCCAGCCGTTGGAACCGCCGCTGCCAAAATCTCCACGACCAAATAGTCGATTTCCTCCGCTCCTGCTGGGAATCCGATCCGGCCCGCGGTTCTTGCGCTTTGGTGGTGGTATGAGCGACACTATTTTCCAGAAAGTCATCCGCCGCGAAATCCCCGCTGCCATCGTTTATGAAGACGATCTGGTGCTGGCGTTTCGCGACATCAACGCCCAGGCCCCTGTTCACGTCCTGATCGTCCCCAAGAAGAACATCTCCCGCATTGCCGAAGCTCAGGCCGGGGATAATGAACTGCTCGGTCATTTGTTGCTCAAAGCGGCGGCCGTCGCCGCGCAATTGGGGTTGGATAAATCCGGCTACCGTCTGGTCATCAACAATGGCCCCGACGGCGGTGAGTCTGTTCCCTATCTGCACTGCCACGTCCTGGGTGGACGCAAAATGTCCTGGCCCCCCGGCTGAACCTCAAGCTCTTTTCGCTCGCTGCGTCCGCATGATAACTTTTCTGCATGGCAAATTGATCGAAGCTCTGCCTACCCAGGTCACGGTGGAGGTCAACGGCGTTGGTTACGAGGCCCTCATACCGCTTTCCTCTTACGACAAATTGCCCGCCCCCGGCCAATCCGTCCACCTCCTGACTCATCTTGTTGTGCGTGAGGATGCTCATGTTCTCTACGGCTTTATGTCCGCCGCGGAACGCCAGCTCTTCCGTCTTCTCATCCACACCGTCAGCGGCATCGGCCCGAAAATCGCCCTCAATATCCTTAGTGGCATCAATGTCACCGCCTTCCGCGGCGCTGTCGCCGGCGGCGACGTCAAAATGCTCTCCCAAATCTCTGGTGTCGGCAAAAAAACTGCCGAACGTATCATCATTGAACTGAAAGACAAGATTGGCCCTGGCGGCATCCTCGAAGCCCAAAGCGCCCAGCGCTCCCTTTCTGGCGGCGAACAAAAAGTCAACGACGCCGTCCTCGCTCTCATCGCCTTGGGCTTCAAACCGGCCGAAGCTCACGAAACCATCCGCGCCACCCAGGCCCTGCTCGGACCGGATGCCCCGTTGGAAAATCTGGTGCGGGCCAGCTTGAAAAAGGGAGCATGATGGCTGCCACCGTCAGGTCCCCCTCCAGCGTCGTGGTGCCGCAACCCTTGTCCTGGCATCGACGCCTGGCCGCCTTCATGGCTGCCACCCTCCTTCGCCTCTGCCTCAAGACTTGGCGCGTGCGCTGGCATGATTCCGGCGCATACCCCGAGACCAAAGGCCCCGTTATTTTGTGCGTCTGGCACAACCGTCTGCCCGCAGCCTTGGCCAGTTACGATGATTTTCTCCAATCCCGCTGGCCTGACAAAGGCTTGGCCGCCATGGTCAGCGCCAGCCGCGACGGCGGTCTTCTGGCCGGCGTCCTCGTGCGTTTCGGAATCCAGCCCATTCGTGGTTCCACCAGCCGGCGCGGCCCGCAAGCCCTCCTGGAAGCGACCACCTGGATGGAACGAGACTACAGCATCGCCATCACGCCGGACGGTCCACGCGGCCCCGTCTATCAGGTTCAGGAAGGCATCATTCACCTCGCCCAATTGACCGGACGCCCGATCATCCCGACCTCCAATTTCACCTCATGGAAGATATGTCTTCGCAGTTGGGATCGTTTTCAAATTCCACTCCCTTTTGCCCGCTGCCACTGCTACTACGCCGAACCTATCTGGGTGCCGCGCGACGCCACCGAAGCGCAACGCGAAGAACTCCGCGCCAAGCTCCAGGCCTCCATGTGCGCCATCACTAGGGATTGATTTGCCGGGTGTCCTGGTAGCGTCCGATGATCTTCTGCACGTAGGCCCGCGTGGTCGGGAAGCCGATCCGCTGCATGAACGCCGCGCTGTTGGTCGCGCTCTCGCCGGCCAGCCATTTGAGAACGTTGCCCCGGCCCGCGTTGTACTCTGCCAAGCCGAAGGGCAGCGGATCATCGGCCTGGCTGTAATGCCGCAAGACTCTTTTAAGATACCACGTTCCCGCCAGCACGTTTGTCAGCGGATCCAGGCAGGTCGCGTGATCAAAGTCCTTGATCTGCTCCGCCGCCGCCCATTCCAAGGCCGCCGTCTCGCGAACCTGCATCAGACCCAATTCCCCCGCCCGTCCCCGCGCCCCCGGATTGAAGTTGCTTTCCCGCCAAACCACTGCCCGGACCAGGGCCGGGTCGAGTTGGTAACGTTGGGCCGCCTGGGAAATGACCGCGTCGAAGCGATGCTCGCGCCAATAGAGCCAGCCCTTGAAGACCAAGGCTGCCACCAACGCCAGCAGCAGCACGTTTCGCAACCGTTTCATCTCGGAAACCGTGCCTAAAATCCCCTTGCTTTCCCGTTGCCCTTTCGTCTTTTTGGCGGGCCGGAGGCTGGGGGCGTGGCGGGGTCGTCGGCTGCCGGCATCGGCATCGCCGGGCCTTCCGGGCCTTCCGGAGACGCCGCGAGTTTGCGGGTGATGATCAGGTATCCCGCCAGTATTATTCCAATAACGATCGCGCTGACGCTGACATACAACGATTTCAAGGAAGGGCTGAACCGGAATTCCACGATATGGTGGCCAGGCTTCAAAAAGACTCCCCGCATGAGGTAGTTGCAGCGAAGGGGCTGCGCCGCGGCTCCGTCGATGCGGACGCGCCAATCCACGCCAGTCCGGTCATTGAGCAAGAGAACCGCCGGAGTATTGGCTTGAGCATCCAGGCGAACGTACTTGGGGTGGTAATCGGTGATGGCCACCGTGCCGGCATCGGCGGTGGAAGTGGATTCGGGCTGCGGGACTGGAGTGTCGCTGGCAATCAGAACAGTATCCAACGGCTCGAAGTTTTGGTTTGTCAGCAGGTTCAGCGTCGCGGCATCGTCGGCTGGCGTGCGCCAATTAGAATAGAGCTTGGCCCGCGGCAAGGCCTGCGGATATTCGATGATGCCAAATTCGCCTTTTTCGGTCGATTCGGCGGTGTAGTCGCTGATTTCGTTGACCACCTCCACGCCGGGCTTGGGGACCATTTTGAAAAGGTTTCTTGCTTTGAAGCCGCGGTGGATGGGGTCGGCCCTCTGGTTTAGAAACTCCACCTCGCTGACCGCTCCTACGATGTAACGGGTGTTGGTCAATTGCCATAGGCGGACGGCCGGCCGGATGTCGGCGACACGGATGTCGGTCCCGGCCAACTGGAAGGCTTCCAGGTAATGACGGTCCAAATCCGGGATGTGCGGCCATTGCGAGTAGTCGAGCGTTTGAATGTTCTGGTAAGGAAAATCGTTTTGCAGCCAGAAGAAGTAAAGCTGCCCGAAGCCCGGCGTGAGGCCGCTGCCGGGGCCTCTGGGTTCCAGCTTCCCGATGGCCCTATGCTCCCACGGTTTATCGCGAAGAAACTCAGTCACGGAATTCAAGGCGTATTTGCCGGCGTAATCGTAGTAGCGGATCCAGGGAATGTCGGCGCGGACCAGGTCGCATAACATCAGCGCGGTCAGGCAGCCCCAACCCCACCTGCTGCGGGTGCCGCTCCTGGCGCTGCTCAGAATGGCCGCCAGGATTGCCATGCCGCCGACCAGAAAGACGTCAAAAGTGGCTGCTTGTTGAATGCAGAATTCGGCTATCCCCCTGGCATCGGCCATGCCTCTCGATGGCAGCGAGGCAAAAGTCTGCGCTTCGAGATAGTGGACCAACGCGTCTTTCTTGACGTAAAGCGCCACCGTCCCTGCCACCGATGCTCCGGCCAGAATCAGCATGCCTACCTTCCACTTGCGGTCGAATTCCATCAGGTCCGTCTTGGTGTCGGGACCGCGCATGTAGCGGCGATAGAGAATCTCCATGCCGTAGGCCGCCAGAATGACCCACGCAATGTGGAACGGGTGCATGAATTTGATCGGATTACGGATGGTGGACAAATAGGGCAACCGGTAAAGGAACTGGTAAACGAAACCGTAACGCCCCCAGGCCGCCAGCAGCGAAATAAGGGCGGCCACGCTCCAGTAGCCCACCGCCGCCCGTTCGGATTTGGAGTAGCCACGGTCTTTGCGGAAGAAATTGGCCACACCGAAGATGGCCAGCAGGGACACGATCGTACCGGCGCATTCACCCGAGCCGGAGTAACGCCAGTAAATGCCGCTTTTCTTGGTGACCGCTTTCATCCCCTCGGTGCGCGAGGCGCGGTCCGGCGTATCCAAGGCCGTTAGAAACGTGTCCGGCAATCTCAAGCTCGACACCGCGTTGGAGCGTATGATGGGATCGTCGCTGCCCAGGCTGTCAAGCCGTGGATCCCGCCCGATCCGGCCCCAATAGCAACTGGAGTGGTCATCTTTGGCGATGTTTCCGTTGAGGCGGTAGCCAAAATGTCCAGGAACAAAAACCTGCAGGGTTTCCACTTTGGGCAGGCTCCATTGGGTGGCGGGGTTCCAGCGCTGCGCTTTGGTTTGCGCCTCCTGGCCCATGGAGGCCACGCCTTCAACCTGCGTTTCCACCAGGTTCATCATGGTGTGCGCGGCGATGATGGCCGCGAAGAGCACGACCAGGATCTCGCCCACCATTGCGTTGACGACTCTCCGGCTCACCGGCGCCTCGTCGTTGAGGGCGCGGAAGACGATGAAGAAACCCATGTAAACGCTCAGGATCGCGCCGACGTCATACCCTTCCATCAAACCCATGCCAACGGCCAAGCCGGCCAGCACGGCCCGCTCCCAAACTTTGGGGATGGACTTGGCGCAAAGGGCGGCCATGGCCAAAAACGAGCAGGCGGCGGCAATATTCCAGTGGCCAATGCCCCAGCAGGCCACGGAGAGGAAATGGCCATTAAGCCCTGCCGCGACACCCCCCAGCACACAGACCATCGGATTAAAATTCAACTGGCGAAAGAAGAGCCAGGCTGAAAATCCCAGGAACAGAAGCGTCAAAGGCGCATACATCTTCAAGTAAACCACCGGCGAGACCAGGGTGGCCACGAACATCGTCAGGTCTGGAGAAGCGGCTGAAGCCTGCCCGCCCACCCAACTCAGGTCCCGCCACGTTCCGGCGAAGCGGCCGGGAAGCTGATTGCATTCAGCCTTGAGAAAGCCAAGAGGGGTGTCGTTGTTAAAAAGGACCTGGTGCGGCTCCAGACTCTTGAAAAACATAACGAGCAAGGCTCCGCCTAGTAGCCCCAGCAACAGCCAGCGGCTCGACCTTGGCTTGGTGGATCCTGAAGCAGTTGAACCTGTGCGCATAGCCATGCAGAAATCTTTCGAATGAACTAACGATGGTTGGAGGCTGGGGTGAATTCGGGCTGACCTTGGCGGGGAGTGGAGGTTGGCCCCTCCCGCACGGCCTGGTTGCGCGATGCTTGGCGGGCCAGGCTCTCGTTGCCGCGGGCCATCAGATGTTGGGTCGCGTCACGAATTTTGCTCAACGTCTCGGCCTTTAGTTCCTGACTGCCAGAACCGCTTCGCCCCCGGCGGAAGAAAGGAATCTTGCCTCCCAGCGTCTTGGCCTCCATTGCCTGGAGTTTGCTGAATTGCGTGTTTGAATCAGCGCGAGCCACTACGGCCTCGGTGAACGGTATGCCCAACCATCGCAAAGCATCGCTTAACACGAAGGTCGTCCGGCCCAGAAGTTGATCGTAGGAGACCAGGTGGACATCGACCCCTTCGTCCAGCGCATCAAGATAACTCTTGACGTGTTCGAGCCAGCCGGGAACGGATTCGAGGCAAAACTGATCAATGTCGCGGCACGCAAGCTCGTAGCATGATCGGCTGCGGAGGTATTTTTCCCCGCGGAAAAGATGACACATCGAGACCAAGGCGTCTTCGGGTGTCCGATAGAGATAGAGGTATTTGCATTTGCGCACGGCCGGATCGCCGCCGATGCGCTCCTGCAATTCGGAAATCAAATCGTGGGTCTTGATCATGTAGCCGGGAGTTTGGACCGATGTGTCCCGACGGACGATCAACCTCGCATACTGATCCAAAATGATCTTCTTGCGGTCAACCGCCAACTCAGTGGCCGTTTGCATACCCTGGTTCTGCAACAGGACATCGCACAGCAGGTAACACATCCAAGTGCTGCCGGCGCGCATGGCGGAGCAAACGAAGATGATCGGCGCCTGTTCCCGCACAAGACGGGCCATTTCCCGGTTATTATGCGCTTGAATAAACATGCGCTCCGCGGGAGCCAACCCTTCCCGGAATAAACGCGGAATTTGCACTAGAGTGCTCGGACGCGCCAGCAACCTGAGCGCCGGAAAGGCGCCTTCGCGAACGACTCGAACAAATTGCGCAACTCCTCTCATTCTTGTAGTGCAATACCTGACATATCCGCCCTTTTTTGTCAACACCCTTTCCGGCACCCTTTCCGGCAACTGATTCATGGTCCCAAGAGCACTCTTTACGAGGCAATGGATGGGTCAGGGCCTGTGAGAGTCTGGGGTCAACGTGTTGATTCCTTTGAGTATTCCGGCCACATTCTGATCCTGACAAAGAACAATGCAGCCGCGCTTTCCTCCGGTTTCAGCGGACGCCGGGGCAGAGGGGTAGAAACGATATAACCGCAAATGGCTCAGTGGCTCCAGATAGCTCGCATCGAGCACCTTTCCCGGCCCGAAATCGTCGTAAGTATATTCGGTGCCCGGCACTGCAAAATCGTCCACCATGACAATCGCCTGATGCCACTTTCCGAAAATAATTTCCAACTCCTCCGCGAGAGGCAGGTTGGCGTACCAGTGGGCGTCCAGATAAAAAAACGGTTTGTTTTTTGTAAAGGACGCATTACTGGCGAGATCTTTCAAGAAGGTGCGGCTATCGCCTTGGTAAAGGTGAATCTGATCGCCTTTTCCCGACAGGCGAGCGGCCGTGTGGCGGTAAAACTGCGGGTCGATTTCCACGGAGTACACCGGAAGGCCGGAGGCCGCGAAAAGCTCGGTGGTGATGCCGTGGTAGGTTCCGGTCTCGACAATCACGTCGAAATCAAACTTCTTAAGGAGATCGGCATAAATGCTTTGGCGAAATTTCTGCCCGTTAAAAGGTCCGCCTTTGCCCCACCTTATTATTTTGGGTTTGATGAAGAAATCAAAGTTCGCGATATTCTTCTCGCCGATAAGGCCCCTGATGAATTGCCTAACCATAATGTTATGTCATGTGCAGCTTAAGAAAACTGGCTGAATGCGCATGGTTCGTCAAACGTTTTATGGTTACGGTTGCTCGATGGTGAAGAATTGCTGACCGTTCGTTGGACTGTAGATCGCGCCGAAGCTGAAATCCCCGTTGGCGCTAAAACTGTTCGTGGCCAAGGGCGTCCATGATTGCGCGAGATTGGTCGAGGTGAGGACGATATAGGCCCCGTTGGGAATTCCGTTGCTGCCGTTGAACAAGAGGTTCGTCCCGAAGAGGCTGAAGGAAGTGATGCGCGGAGCGCCGGGGAAAATGGAGAGCGTGCCGTTGATGGCCAGAAGGCTGGTGTTCCAGCTCAACCCAGATCCAGGCGCGGCTGGCACGATTTGGGTGAACGTCCCGGAATAGCCGTTCGCGGCGGTGAAAAGCTGGAAGCTCTGGCCGTTGGTAAACGCGTTGGCGGTCATGTTGCTGACCTGGAGAGTGCCTCCGTAAGCGATGGAATTGCTCTGGGATGCCAGGACATCATTAGTGCCGCCGGCGGTGTTGTTAATCTTGAGAAAGGCCGTGCCGGAAAGTGTCACGTCCGCCGACGCCGTGAGCACGCCCGTGGCGTTGGAGGCGCCAGGGGCGACGGTGGCGCCGATGGCGATATTGAGCCTTCCATTGATGTTGCCGAAGCCTTGCAGCGTTTGGCCGCTTGGGGCCGTGAACGCAAGGTCTCCGCGCCCGGTGGCATTAATTGTCGCGTTCGTGGCGATCATCACGTTTGTGCTTTGGCCGATGGAGGCGGCGTTGATCAGGAAGACAGTCCCGGCGGCAACAAGCGTGGAGCCAGTGTAGGTGTTGGAGGCCGACAGATACAAGGGTTGGCCACCCGTTACGATCAAATTGCCCGGTCCGATGATCGGGCTGCTGATCAACTGCGATGTGCCGCCGACGTTGAACGTCACCGTGCCCGGGCCACCCGAGACGTTGGTGCTCAGAGTTACAATTCCGGTAATGCTGTTGGAGCCGGAGGCGTTGTTGTTGGTCGAGCCGTCTTTGAAGACAATGACTTTGTTCAGGGCGTTGCTGGCATTGGATAGCTCCAGCGTGGCGCCAGGTTCGAGAGTTAAGATACTGGTGGGATTGCCCAAGGAGCCTGTAGCGCCCTGATAGTTCAAGGTGCCTTGCAGGATGTCAATGGCGCCGCTGAGGCCGGCGTTGTTGGCGGTGAGCGTCAGGATGTTTGTATTCTTCTTCACCAGTGTGCCGCTACCGGAAAGGCCATTGGCATAGTTTAAGTTGTCCGTGCGATTGAACACCAGTGTGCCCGGAAAACTGTTGGCCACGCTGGCGCTGATGGAACCATTGGCGTCGTTGGAGCCGATTTGCAGCGTGCCATTGGAAATGGTAATCAGGCCGCTGAAGGTGTTCCCGCCGCTGTTGTCCAGGATCACAGTGCCGTTGTTAAGCACGTTGAGGCCGTTGGTCCCGGCAATGCCGCCGGCGCCGCGAAAGGTATAGGTGTTGGTGGCCGAATTGCTAAAGATCATGCTGCCAGGTTGGACGTTGGCGGGGATGTTGATGGTGTTTCGCCCGCTGGTCAGCGAATTGTCAAAGGTCACCGCATCCGTGTCGTTGTAGGTCGTATCCGGGGGGCTGGAAGAGGCGCGCCAGTCGGCCTCGGTGTAATTCCAGGTCGGGCCTGCGCCGCCGTCCCAGGTCAGCGGCCGCGTCAATGGCCCATTGGTGACAATGGCGGTAATGGAATAGGTGACGTTGTTCGCGGAAGTGTTGGGCACCGCCAGGTACCAAGTGGCGCTCAAGCTGGTCAAGGAGGAGTTCGTTACGATCAACACTGATTGATTAGCCGTGCCGGCATTGAAACTACCGATATAGAAGTTTTCCGGCGTGGGGAAAACGCTCTCATCAACCAGCAGTTGCAGGTTGCCGGTCTTGGAGATATTGGTCACCGCGAACGCGACGCTGCCAAGACTCGTCCCGGGGATGGTGAACGAATACAACAAGTTGCTGGGGAACCCCGGCGGCGCCCCCGGTGGATTGGTCTCGTAGTAAGTGTAATTGGTGCAGGTGTTCAGGTTGATGATGTTCATGGCCCCAGCGGCGCCGTTGGGGCCATTGGTCTCGTAAGTCGCCAGGATCGTGTAGGTGACGTTGTTGGTTCCGGGATTATAGACCGCCAAATACCACGTGCTCGATGTCGGCGACAGCGGCACGGGCTGGGAATTGGTGGTAACGACGATGAACTGGTCGCTGGCTCCCTGGTTTTGGCTCTCGTAGTCGAAGCTGTACGGGCCGGGCAACGGCAAGCCATCGCGGGCGTAGAGGTTCACCTGGCCGTTGCTCACGCTGAGAAGTTGAAATGTCGCCATGACGGCGTTGCTCGGGACGGTTATGGAATAATACGCCGGCCCATTGGTGCCGATGACCGGATCCAGGGGAATTCCGTTCGTCAACGAGATAATGTTGGTGTTGACGCTCACGTCGAAGTTGACTTGCAGAGTGAAAGATTCGTTGCTCGTCCCCGTGTTTTGCAGGCCCAGAAAATAGCGCTGGCCGGGCAGCAGCGGCGGCGGCGCACCTTGGGTGGCGAGGGTGCTGTTACTGGTTCCTCCGCCGGAGGGGAGAGTGATCAAAGTCACGTCGCCGGGCAACGCGCCGGTGGGCAGGGCGTTCTGGTCGAAAAACAAGTTCATGAGGCCGCTGCCGGTCAAAATATTGGTCGCGTACTTGGCCGTCGCCGGCACATCGACGCCGAACCAGAGGATGCCGTTGGTGGACAGGTTGGTCGCGCTGTAGGTGTCGTTGGTCTGGTCGGTCAGGACGATGAGGTTGACGTTGGTCGATGATGATGTCAACTGCAATGTCCAGCCCAGCAGCGCGCCGTTGGTCGGGAGGGCCGAATCCATGCGCGTGTCCCAAATGCTCAAGGTCCAGCAGCCTTGCGGGTCTTGCCCGATGAGAGGCGTCATCGGCTCCTCTGGCAAATAGTAATTGTTGAAGTTGGTGTGAGCCAGTTGCACCAGTTGGACGTCGTCGAAGAGCACGCCCAAGGTGTTGCCCGCCAGTTCGATGGTGGTCTGGGAGTTGGTCGCAATGAAGCTGTTAGTATAAGCCAGCCAGCCGCCGGCGAAGTTGGTGATAATGATGAGGTTGGTGGCAATCCCGTCAATGGCGACCTGGTAGTTGGGATAAAGCGAATTGGTGCTGTATTTGCCGGCACTTCCCGCCGCGTAAATGGCATGTATTTCCGCCGGCGACAACCCCCGCTGCCACAGATCCAGTTCGTCCAAGTTGCCCACAAATGGGGTGGTGAAGTCTGATCCACTCACTCCGGGAGAGACGCACACGCTCTGCCCGGCGATAAAGTTGGAAATGTTGCCAATATTGGCTATTCCGGCGATCGTGTTGCTGTTGTCTTGGATGCCGTCGATATAAATTCTAAAGGTCAGGCCATTTCGGGTGAATGCGGCATGGTGGAAAGCCCCGTTGTTGATTGCTTTGTGACTTGCCATGTGATTAACCACATAGACGTTATTGGGGACCGTATAGCCGGTGACCTCAAACCCCAATTGACCAGGCCCGCCGGGAGCGAAATTTACAGGCCCAGACCGAACGTCCCATCCGCTGAATCCAGAATTGCATACCAGCCTCTTTTCCAGAATGCCATATACGTTGGGTGCGTTCACCGGCTGTTGGATCCAAAAATCTATCGTAAAACCATTGGTTCCGAAATTGCCGGCATTGGTGCCGAAATTAACTTGGTTGCCGGTATAAGCGGGGTTTTTACCGACACCGCTAAACGCGAACCCCTGATCCACTTCGCCAACACCAAAGGCGACATCTGAATAAGGTATTGTTCCATCATTAGTGCCTACAATATCGACCGTCGTATCGTCTGCGGGCCACCAATCGGTCAATCCGGGGCTGCGGGCGTAGTAGCGTAGTTCGTAGGCGGCGCCGGGCACTGTCGTGAAGGTCTGCGCGATCCGGCCGTTGGCCAGGGCCAGGTAATTGCTGCCGGCGCGCGCCACGGTGGGATCGGTCATCACGCTTACTTCGTTGGTCGCCACCTGCCAGCCGGCCACGCTCTGGCCGTTGGTGTAGGTGCTGGTGGACAAGCCTTCGAAGCCGTTGGTGTAGAGAATGATTTGCGGCGTGATGATGGGGCTGGCGTAGGGCGGGGGGGCGAATTTGACCGGCGCCTGGGCCAGGTTGGTGTCTTCGGTGAAGATGGTATAGACGTAGTTGCTGGCGGCGCCGTTGGTCAGGGTCAGGCCCAGGTTGGTGGCCAGCAGGCCGCCCCGGTTCTCGAACAGGATGATGCTCCCGCCCTGCGGGCTGGTCAATTGTATCTCCAGGTCGTCCAGGTTGGTGTCGGCCAGGCGCAGGCCCACGCTCACGTCCAGAATCTGCTGCCCGTTGCTGATGCAGATTTGCGAGCTGTTGGTCGTGCCGTCGGTCGTTAGCGGCGTCCAGGTCGCGTTGGTGTAGGTTTGCACCAGGTTGGGCACCAAACTTAACCCAAAGGTGATCTGCACGTTGAGCGTGACCGGGTTCAAGGGGTCCTGGTTGTAGATGCCGTAATACCAGGTGCCGCCCGCCAGGGGCGGAAGGTTGGTCATGCCATAATTGAGTGAACCGCCGGCCGGATTGATCGGCGTTACTCCATAGCTGTTGAAGCCGACGTCATTGACATTGGTGACGTAGATGCCCACCGGGCCGCCGCCCGAAACGTAGGAGACGGAGATGGTCATGTTGGTCGCGTCGGTGGGCACCGCCACGTAATCGTCATACCATTGGTTGGCCCCGATGGTGACCTGGAAGTTCAGTTGCAGGGGTTGCGGAAACCCGGTCACGCTGAAGGAATCGACCTGGCCGGCCTGCAACAGGGCGTTGTCCTGTTCGGTCAGCATCCACATGCCCATGCCCGAGCCGCTGATGTAGCTCTTTAACGTGCCCGGGCCGTCGGAATCGACCCCGCCGGTGTTGTCGTGCAAATCGTTGTAGCTGTTGGTGAAGCCGCCCGGCGGCCCGGAGTAGTTGTTGAGCACGACCTGGGTTTGGTCGTGCTGCAGCGTGCCGTAAAGGTCGCTGGGGTTGCCGTGCTCCAGGCCCACGGAAACCGTGGCGTTGCGCAATTGCATGGGACTGGTGGGGTAGAGAAAGGCGAAGACCAGGGCCGGCGGCCCGGCGTCGCTGTCGTTGATGACCACCGGCAGGCCGGTGCCCTGGGCGGTCACGCTGCCGTCCGGGTTCTGCGAACTGAAGGGCTGCTGCTGGGCCACGCCGTAGAAGCCGAAGTCGGCCGCCTGCTGGTCTTCGGACTTGATCCCAATGTAATAGACCGCGTTGGCCGGCGAGTTGGTCAGAATGACCGTTTCCGTCCCGCCCCGGCTCAAGGAGGCCAGGCCGCCCAGGACCGAGTTGGCCACGGCGCTGGCATTGAGGTTGGTCAGGCTGGCATCGGTCGAGACATACATGTCCAGGTCCGCCCCGTTGGTGCGCGGGGAGATCTGCGTGGCCAAATCGGGGGGCATGAAGGTGGTGAAGGCCACGTTGCTGGCAAAGTTGGTCGCGCTCCACTGGTCGTTGGTGAAGACAAAGAAATGCCATTGGAAGAGGTTGCCGTTGGTGTCGGCGGGGCCGGTGTATAACGGCCCGTTGGCGTAAAGGTTCGGCTCGTTGGCCCCCGCCCGCTGGTGCCAAAGCGGCGCCCCGTTGCTGGCGATGGTCACCAGCGCGTGGTTGCCCTGGGCGAAGGCCAGCAGCGGCGCTGTCAATAATGGCGCCCCGCTGGCGTTGGTCTGGTTGGGTCCCGCCAGGACTGTCAAGTTCGGAGGCGGCGCAAAAGTGGGCGCGTTGGTGGCGATGGTCAGCGCGTTGGACAACCCCGTGTCGTCGCTGGAAACAACCAGCGCGTAATCCTGCGCGATCAGGTTGCTGACCGTGCTGGCGGCGTTGACGTTGACCCGCAGGCCCAGCACCGTCACGGTCAGCGGAAATTGAAAGGGGGTGGCGCCGCCGTTGATATAGACGTTCTGCACGTTGTTGATCGCGTCCGGCAAGTCACCGGTGTTGGCCTCGCTGAAAATGTCCCCGCCCAAAAAGTCGTTGCCCAGCCAGAGATTGGTGCCCGAGGAGTCCGTCACCAGCACGTCCAGATTGTTGACTAACGCCAGGCCGGCCGCCGGGTCGCCCGGCGGGTCCGTCCACGTCAGCGTCACCCGCAGGGCATATTGGGCCGCGTTGGTGTCGGCGGTGTCAATAACCCAGGACTGCGACTGCCCGGTGGCCAGGGCGTTGGCGGGCGATTGATCCACCAAGAGCAGCGAGGGCCGGCCGCTGCTCAACGAACCGGGCAGGCTGTTGCTCAGGTTGGGCAGGCCCCAGCCTTGCTCGTTGGCGGCCCGGGCCTGGGTGTTGAAGTCATACTGCTGCTCCACGCTGCGCGAGCCGTTGAGCAACAGCCCCTTGAGCAGGGCCGGGCTGGGCTGGGCCACCCCCATCTTCGTTTGCAGAAACTCCTGCAGCAGGGCCAGCATCCCTGAAACCGCCCCGGCCGACATGCTGGTGCCGTATTGATACACGTAGTAAGGCTTGAGCGCGCGGTTGAGGTTGCTCATGACCGCGAAGTAGCCGCTGGCATTGGTCGCGGCCACGCCCAGGTCGTTGGTCTCGACCAGGTAAAACGTCAGGTCGAAGGCCACCGGCTGGACCTGGCCCGCCGGGCTGGTGACGCCGAAATACCACTGCCCCGTTGTCAATTGGTTTGTCAACACCACGACATTGCCGGCGCTCAAGACCGTCGCCGGCGGGTTGAAACTGTCCCCCACAATGGTCAGATTGGGAAAGGGCGCCGGCGATTGCGGGTTGGGGGTGATGACGATGGCCAGTTCCTCCGTGTCCGCCGGAATGGACAGGGGAATCAGATTGGTCTGCCCGGCCAGGAGCAACTGATTGGGAAAAGGATAGGTGGTGATATAAACCGCGTTGCTGGGATCGACGTAATTGGTCGCGCGGCAGGAAATGGTGAACATGCCCGGCGCCACCACGTCCGGCTTGAACCGTCCGAACATCCCCTCGGTCCCCGCGCCCACGTTGCCGCAGCCCGAAAACCAGGAGACCAGATCGTTGTTGTCCGTCCAGTTGAAAAAGATGGCGTTGGTGGACTGGCCGTCAAACGTAACCTCGTTGGTGATGAACCGCGCCGCGTCCAAGGCCCCGACGGCAAGCACGTTCTTGGCCGTGGCCGGGGAGACAATCGATCCTTCCAAGCCATTCTCGCCATAGACGCCGCCGTTGCCTCCGCCTCCGGCGGCGAAGACAAA
>CAVWZG010000004.1:0-535551 GCA_963759415.1 uncultured Verrucomicrobiae bacterium
GCAGCCGTCAAATAATATGGAGATTGGTGACAGGACTAGCGCGGGTCGGAGATGGCGCCAAGGAACAGGATAAGCCCGGTTTGCTTTTCGCGGATGGCCATGAAAAAGGGCCGGTCCACCACGAAATGGAACGGCGGCTCTTCCCGGCGGACAGACATCGCCCGGACGCCAATGGCCGTCACCGCCGCCGCCTCGGTCCCTTGTTCATTGACCGCGACGTACGTTTTTTGTTTGACGAAGCTGATGTTCAATGGCCGGTCCGACATCGCGCCAAAATCCGCGCGGTCACTGAAAGCCAACGGCATGCCCATCAAGGGCAGCACGCCGGTCAAGTCGTAATCGTTTTCCAGTTTGAAGCGCGGCAACTCGACTTCGCCTTCGCGCGAACGCATACGCCGGACAGCAGCATCGAAATCTGTCACGGTGAACGTCTTCAGAAAATCATCCAGGCTCCCCTTGGGCAGAAAAACAAACATGCTCATATCGTTGCCGGCATAGGGAAGTTCCACCGCCTGGCAACGGTCGTCTTCGCCATAAGCGTAGTGGCCGGCGTGGGTCATGCGTGGATGCGACACGGTTTGGCCGCCGCCCAGAGTGAAGGGCAGATTGCGCGTGCGGTTGGTGTCAAACGGCGACAGCCAGTCGCCTTTGAAATAGATGGCGTCGAGCAACATCAAGCGGAGCATCGGGTCCAAGGGCGGCTGGAGGATGGTGGGGATTTTGTCGTGCGTGCGCGCGCTAACCCAGTCATTGATCTTCTTGACGGTAGCCGGGTCCCGGAAATCAGCACTCGCCACGCTGGCGTCGTAATCGCGCCGGTTGACGGCGATGAAATCGGGTTTGATGGAGGCCTTCTGGGCGATCCAGATGGCGTTGGCGATTTCCAGTTTGATTTTCGGATCGAGTTTGGACAAGTGACCGAGGAGGGCCTTGTTGGCCTCGTTCAATCGCGGCAGAGGGAGGTTGGTGACCCCGAGCGTAGTCATGATTTGGCGCAACGTTTCGCCTTGCGCGCCGTTTTGCACCATCGACAACGCGAAAGCCAACCCGGCCGGGCTGAGGAAATAGTTGGTCTTGGGGAGGGATTGCCGACATTGGGCCAGGAGTTGGAAGCCAAGCCCGTTGTAGCTCCGCGCCGCGTCTTCCAAGTCTCCGGCGCGAGCCGGGAGCGCGGCGCCCACAAGGCCCAGCGACAACCAAAACGCCAAGTTTTTTATCATAGTTCCACCCTTTTTTGACAATTGCCGGTCGTCAATCGCTACTTAGGCCCCTGGCGGTAAAGGAGGTAAATCCGAAATCGGGATTGGAACCAACCCCACGGCCCACGCCGCCATGAAGAAACTCCCCAATGCCAGGATTGCCTGTCTTATATTTATCATCTCTGACTCGCGCCTTTTCGACGCCGTTAACATACACCCTGATCAGGTTGCCAACAATGGATGCCTTGAGAATGTCCCCGTCCTTCAAACCGAAGTTGGTTCCATGATTTTCAGAAATGTAGGTGTAACTCCCCAACGGGCCTTCCCATCGCGCAACCTGCAAATACGAACCTTTGCCGTCAAGGCATCTTGCGAAGCACTCATACCCTGTCGTGTCATGGGGGGAACTGTTCCAGCGAAGCAATATTTCCACTTCCTGGTTGCAGTTCGAAATGGGTTTGGCGATGTGGACGCGTCCCCATGCCTCCTGGTTCGGCGGAAAACCGGACAGACAGGCGTAGGAGTCGTCGAATTCATAAATTCCCTTGTTGGTGCCTATTTCGGTGCCGTAGGCCAGGCCATTTTCCTTCCTGATTTTTGTCCAATCGAGGCCATTATTGATCCACCGCCCGTTCTCCAAGATCGGATTTTCCGTCCCCTTGAAATGAGTCGTGTAGGTTTGGGCGCAACCCAGCAGAAACAAACAGGCGGCGCCAGGCAGCAACGTTGAAAGAATACGGGTACCATAAACAGTCAAACCAGCAATCATGCTCCAACTGTGGCCATCTCGCGCGCCGCCGTCAAGCGACAACGTCTGGACCAGCACTTTGGAGCGCGGGCAGAAGTCCAGATTGAAAACGGCGCGCATTGCTGGCAGGCTCGACGTTATGGATCATTATTTGACCAAAGCGCGGCAAGTCTTCGACATCGAAATGGCGGCCCTCAAAGCCGTGCGGCAACAATTGGACGGCTCCTTCGGGACCGCCGTTCAAATCATGGTTGAGACGTTGCGCCAGCGCGGCAAAATCGTCGTGGTGGGCATCGGCAAGTCGGGCAACATCGGCCTGAAAATCGCGGCCACCCTCACCAGCACCGGCTCGACCAGCGTGTTCTTGCACGGCGTCAATGCCTTGCACGGTGATTTGGGAATTGTCAGCGACGGCGACGCGATCCTGGCCTTGAGTTATTCCGGGGAATCGGAGGAATTGGTGAACCTCCTGGCGGCGCTGAAAAGATTTTCGGTCAAAATTATTTCCATGACGGGCGCGGTCAAATCCTCCCTGGCGCGTTACAGCGACACGACGCTCAACGTCAAGGTGCCCAAGGAGGCGTGCCCGTTCAATCTCGCGCCCACGGCCAGCACGACCGCCATGCTGGCGATGGGGGACGCGCTGGCAATGACGGTCTTGCAGGAGCGCGGATTCAAGGCCAAGGATTACGCGCGGCATCATCCTTCCGGCGCCATTGGCCGCGCGCTGCTGATGAAGGTGTGCGACATCATGCGCACGGGCGGGCACAACGCGGTGGCAAAGGAGGATTTGACAGTCAAGGAGGCGCTGCTCTTGATGTGCCAGGCCAAGTCCGGCAGCGTCAGCATCATCGACCGGCGCGGGAAACTGACCGGTGTTTTCACCGACGGCGACTTGCGCCGCCACACGGCCGAGGACAAGGAAATTCTGGCCAAGCCGCTGTCCAGCGTGATGACGAGCAACCCCATCTGCATCCGGGACGAGGCGCTGGCGGTGGAGGCGCTCAAGATTTTCAACCAACGCAACATCGACGATCTAATTGTCGTCAACGCCCGGCGCGAACCGGTGGGGTTGATCGATCTGCAAGACCTGCCGAAGTTGAAATTAATGTGACAACAATGCGCCGCGCGTGAATCCCCTAACGCATCTTCTGGCGAGTTGGATTGTGGCGGCGCACACGACGGACAATTTGCTGCTTCGAGCCATTGCACCGGCTTCCGATTTGGTTTTGGAGACATCAATGGCGGCTGGACGGCTGGCAAAACCGGATCATCACGCTGGCGCTCTTTGCCTGGGCGCTTTGGCTGGCCGTCAAAAAAGGTGATTCGTTCGTAGGCGTCTTCAACCGCCATTGCGACCAGGTTTTCGTCGGCGTATTGCGCAAATGGTTTGTGCGTTTGCATCCGCCAGCTCCTTCCCAGGCAAAAGCTGCCCGGTGTCGAGGCAAATAACTACAAAACTCAAGGACTGACACCGGCACAGCGTGATGACGAGCAACCCCATCTGCATCCGGGACGAGGCGCTGGCGGTGGAGGCGCTGAAGATTTTCAACCAACGCAACATCGACGATCTAATTGTCGTCAACGCCCGGCGCGAACCGGTGGGGTTGATCGATCTGCAAGACCTGCCGAAGTTGAAATTGATGTGACAACAAAGCGCCGCGCGTGAATCCCCTAACGCATCTTCTGGCGAGTTGGATTGTGGCGGCGCACACGACGGACAATTTGCTGCTTCGAGCCATTGCACCGGCTTCCGATTTGGTTTTGGAGACATCAATGGCGGCTGGACGGCTGGCAAAACCGGATCATCACGCTGGCGCTCTTTGCCTGGGCGCTCTGGCTGGCCGTCAAGAAAGGCGATTCGTTCGTAGGCGTCTTCAACCGCCGTGGCGACGGGGTTTTCGTGGGCGTATTGCGCAAATGGTTTGTGCGTTTGCATCCGCCAGCTCCTTCCCAGGCAAAAGCTGCCCGGTGTCGAGGCAAATAACTACAAATATCAAGGACTGACGCCGGCATGGCCGCTGACAGTGGGGGGGCGTTAAATACATCAAGAGCCAGGGGTCTGCCGTCGAAAAAACTCCTCAAGGACACGCCGCCCCAGATAAGTCCAGTGGTATCCGTATGTCGCATTGGCGGGAATGGAATGGCACCAAACCACTTGTAAATCGAGCAGACGGTCCACTCCTGGCGGCAAATTTCCGTCTTGAAAAGCAAAGCTGTCCTGGCGTCCAACCTGATGAAGTAGCCCCAAGCATTGATGATTCATCTTGCCGAAGACTTCCTCGACTTGTTTGTGTAGGTGGCCAAGGCAACTCTTTATGGCTCTTGCCAGTTCGTCCGACACCTTTCTTGCATTTTCTGCGGATGGTTTGGCGTCGCCGGAATGGGAATAACAAATCGGAAATCTTCTGGCGCGTAAATCAAACGGCAGTTCTTCGGGACTATGACCATAACCAGTGTTCATTACGCAAATAATTCGTTCCCACCCAATTGCCCTTGCCGCGTATCCGAGTTCAATCAAAACATTCGGATTCGGCAACGCTTTGCCACAAGGCTGGCGATATTTGAAAAGCTCCAACACGGCCGGCGGTGCCCATTTTTGCCAGTTTGATGCCGAATCAGTGGAACGGCCAACAGGGGTGACGTCGAAAACGGCGATTTCCGCATCCTCAATCTTTTGAAATATTATCGCTGCAATGTCTGGCGTGCCGGAAGCGCCAGATGTGTCTGATTCAACCCGCAACGGGTCCTCAAGTTTTAGACGCTTTTCTACGTTTTGCAGGCAATCTCGGATGAAATACCTATTCCCTTTTTCAGGGGAATCAGATTGCCACGAATAGAATATTGATGGAGTCACAAAATCATTATGGCGCAGACCAAGGAACCATTGAAAGAGGAATATGGTCGGCCAAAATCATGCCGTGCCGTGCCGGGGTCAGTCCTTGATATTTGTAGTTTTTGGCTCGTCAGCGGGAAATGAATTTCACACGCCAACCATCGAGCAGCTAAGGGGTCACCCGCCCTAATGGGTGACCCCTTGGTCCCACTTTGGTTAAAGCGAGCGCGCGCCAAATCAAACGAAAAACCAAATTCTGTCCAGTTCCTCATAAACCAAATAACCGAACCAGCACATCGTCAATGGCGTCCAGACTGTCCGTTGACAAGGGACCAAGCATCCTTTCGATTTTGGCGTTGTCCACTCCCACAAGCCCAATGAGGTTAACCACGGACTGTTCCGCCAGCCATCTTGGCTTTGGGAAGGGCACTTCACATTCGCCTCCCCGGATCTCCGTCGTCAAAGGCGCGACCACCGACATGTTGCGCCGGCTGTCAGCATTGGGGATGGAGATGACGAAAAGGCCGCACTTTGGCGACATAGCCCAAATCCATGAGAACCACGTCGCCGCGCCTAAAGCTGGTCATACAGGATGGTTGGGGCCGGTCCGAGCTTTTCCCAAGTATCCCCCGCCGCCTCCGCGAGATCAGGATCCTTGGACATCCCCTCGCGGACCTGGGGCAGACCGAATTTAATGGCCTGAAGAATGGCGTCCGCCATCGAAAGATGCGTGTCCGCAGCCGTCCGTTTGACCTCTTCCATGAGTTCTTCGGGCAGTCCCAGTGGATAAGTTGTCATGCTCACTTGGAAACGATACCTGCTCACGGCAGCATTTCAAGCCCGCTTCCAACCGGGGCCAGTGCCGGGCGCAGATGGGCGTTACGGCCCTTCCGCCCGAGCGCAAAACGTCAGTAAAACTAAAGTCCTAGAGGGTGTGAGACAAAATTCTTCACGCCGCCGGGCAGGCGCTGCTGCGCCGCCCAAGAGTCCTGGGCAGAGCAGCAGCTCTGCCCTACCAGGAAGGCGAAGAATTTTGTCTCACACCCTTCTTAATCCCCTTGCTTCGCGTGTGGTTTTCGGTATCCTGCCGCCATCATGTTTGAGAAGATTAAAGTGCAGTTGCCGGCCGCGGAGGACAAAGTTGCCCACTTGCGGAGGTTTCTTTGACTTGCCGGGCGCGCAGAAACGTCTGGCCGAGCTGGACACTTTAATGGCGCAGGAAGGCTTCTGGAATAATCGGGAAAAAGCCCAGGGTCTCATCGACGAAGCCAACGCCTTGCGCAAGAAAATCGAGCCGGTGCTCAAGGCCGAGCGCCAGATGGAGGATTTCAAGGCCATGCTGGAATTGATCCAGGAGGAGCCGGCGGAGACCCAGCCAAAGCACGAGGCGGATATGGAACGCGAATTGGCCCTCTTCGAACGCCAACTGGAAAGCCTGGAGTTGAAGGTTTTTCTCAACGGGCCGCATGACAAAAACAATTGCATCCTCAGCATCAACGCCGGCGCCGGCGGCACCGAGGCCTGCGATTGGGCCGAGATGCTCCTGCGCATGTACCAACGCTGGGCTGAAGGGCGCGAATGGAAAGTTGAATTGACAGACGTGCTCCCGGGTGAAACCGCCGGCATCAAGAGCGCCACCCTGCTGATCAATGGCGAGTTCGCCTACGGCTTCTGCAAGGCGGAACGGGGCGTTCACCGCCTGGTGCGCATTTCGCCCTTCGATTCCAACAAGCGCCGCCACACCAGTTTTGCCAGCGTCGATGTCATCGCGGAAATCGAGGAAACCAGCGCGGATATCGTCCTCCCGCCCGTCGAGCTGCAAGTCGATACCTATCGCTCCGGCGGCAAAGGCGGCCAGAACGTCAACAAAGTGGAGACAGCCGTGCGCATCACGCATCTGCCGACGGGACTGATCGCGGCCTCGCAAAGCCAGCGTTCGCAACATCAGAATCGCGCGACCGCCATGCGCATGTTGATCTCGAAGATTTACGCCAAGCGTGTGGATGAACAGAAGGCGGACTTGGAGCGGTTTTATGGCGAGAAGGGCGCCATCGGCTGGGGTCATCAAATCCGCAGCTACGTCTTCCAGCCCTACCGCATGGTCAAGGATTTGCGCACGGCCCAGGAGACCAGCAACGTCCAGTCGGTGATGGACGGCGACCTTGACCAGTTCGTGAACGCCTGGCTGCGGGCGGGCTGCCCCGCCAAACGCATGGCCGGGGTGAAGGACGAGGCCGATTAGTGAATATTCTAGACACCATCGTTGCGCAAAAGAAACGCGAAGCGGAGCGGCTGCCCCAGCGCGACGTCACGCCCGCCGCGATCCGATCCGCGCGCCGGGAGCCGCGCGATTTCATGGCCGCGTTGCGCCGGCCCAAACGCGGACGCGTGGCTTTGATCGCGGAAGTCAAGAAAGCGTCGCCTTCCGCCGGCGTGATCCGCGCCGATTTTGACCCGGCGCGCATCGCCCGCGAATTCGAGGCCGCAGGCGCGACGTGCCTCTCGGTGCTGACGGACGAACAGTTTTTTCAAGGCTCGCTGGAGTATTTGCGCAAGATTCGCGGCGCGGTGGCGTTGCCGCTGCTGCGCAAGGATTTCATCATCGACGAACGGCAGATTCTGGAATCGGCCGAGAACGGCGCCGACGCCATCCTGCTGATCGTGCGAATTTTGACCGACGAGCAACTGCGGCGATTTCACAGCCTGGCCGTCGAAGCGGGTTTGACCGCGCTGGTGGAAGTGCATGAGGAGAGCGAGTTGGAGCGGGCGCTGGCCGTGAACGCGGGCTTGATTGGCATCAACAACCGCAACCTGGACAATTTCACCGTTGATTTGGAGACCACCGCGTGCCTGGCGGCGAAAGCCGATCATAAATTTATCGTCTCCGAGAGCGGCCTTCACACCGGGGCCGATGTGGAACGGGTGCGCCGCGCAGGAGCCGGCGCGATTCTGGTGGGTGAATCGTTGCTGCGGCATCCCGGCGGCATCGCGTTCCAAATTGAACAACTGCTGGGGTAACCTCAACGTGACATGGTCTTCAGCTCGCCCATCTTTCTATTTCTCTTCCTGCCGGTTGTTTTGACGGTGTATTCCGTTTTGCCCGGCCCGCGCTGGAAGAATCTGTGGCTTTTGGCCGTGAGCATTGTTTTCTACGCGTGGGGCGAAGCGCTTTTTGTTTTCCTCATGCTCGGCTCCACGCTGATGAATTACGTCCTCGGCCTTTGGGTTGACAAGGAATCCAAATCCGACAAAGGCAAATGGGCCGTCGGCATCGCCGTCGCCCTTAACATTGGCCTGCTGGCATTTTTTAAATACGCCAATTTTATCGTCGGCAACCTCAATCCGCTGCTGGCCACCTTGCACCTCGGCAGCGTTCATCTGCGCGCGGTGCGCCTGCCAATTGGCATTTCCTTCTTCACCTTTCACGCGCTTTCCTATGTCATTGATATTTACCGCCGCAAAAGCCGGGCGGCCTCAAACCCCACCGACGTCGCGCTTTACATTTTCTTCTTCCCGCAGTTGATCGCCGGGCCGATTCTGCGCTGGAGCGCCATGGCCCCGCAAATTGCCCGCCGCTTCGTCACCCGCGCCGGCTTTGTCGAAGGCATCCGGCGCTTTACCGCCGGGTTGGCTAAAAAAATGCTCATTGCCAATACCGTCGCCGTGCCGGCGGATCAAATCTTCTCTCTCTCCGCCGCGGAACTTTCTCCCGCCATCGCCTGGTTCGGCGCGCTCTGTTACACGCTCCAAATATACTTCGATTTTTCCGGCTATTCCGATATGGCCGTTGGGTTGGGAAAAATGTTCGGCTTCGAATTCATTGAGAATTTCAATTATCCTTACATAGCGCAATCGATCAAGGATTTCTGGCGGCGCTGGCACATTTCCCTTTCCAGTTGGTTTCGCGACTATCTCTATTTTCCGCTCGGCGGCAATCGCGGCTCGGCCAGCCGGACCTGCTTCAATCTGATCATCGTCTTTTTTCTTTGCGGCCTTTGGCACGGGGCCAGTTGGACATTCGTGATATGGGGACTCTATCACGGCGCGTTTCTTGTCCTGGAGCGGACGCGGTTTGGCGGATTTGTCGATCGGCTCCCGCGGCCTTTGCGGCACGGCTACACCGTCGGGGTGGTCGTGGTTGGCTGGGTGCTTTTTCGCGCCAACACTTTTCCGCAGGCGTGGCTTTACCTTGAATCCATCTTCGCTTTGAACGCGGCCGCGGGAGCGCATCTGCCCTTCGCCCGCTACTTCAGCCATCAAATCGCCTGTGCTCTGGTTGCGGGTGTCATTTTTTCAACCCCCGCCTGGCCTTGGTTCAAAAATTCCTGGAACAAATTGATCGAAGCTTTGCCCCGCTTTCTGCGAGTGCCCGCTCAAATCATCGCGCCCGCTCTGGAGCCGTTATTTTTGGCCGCCCTGCTGCTGGCCTCCGCCGCCTGGCTGGCTGGCAGCACTTACAATCCATTCATCTATTTCAGATTTTAACCTCCGGCATGCTCAACGCGCTCCCATTTGAAAAAACTCGGAAAGCTCTGCAATGGGCCGTCATTGCCGCTTTCCTCGGTTTGCTCTGGTTGCCTACCCTGGATAGCTTTCTCCATCTGGACAAGTCCCCGACAGCCAATGAAAATCGCGCTCCCGCGCCATTCCCCGTCTTTAACCAGCGGTTGGACGGCATTCGCACTTATGTGGCGGGCTTGGAAAGTTACTACAACGATCATTTTGGGTTTCGCAACAAGTTGATCCGTATGCGCAACCACTGGAAGAGCAGCTTCTTAAAAGACTCTGCCCTCCCCAACGTCGTCACCGGCCGCGACGGCTGGTTCTACTTTTCCGGCGACAACATGATCGAAAATTTCTTTGCCCGCATCCCGATTCCGCCCCAGGAACTGCGCGCTTGGCAATCGCTCCTGGAAACCCGGCGTGATTGGCTCGCCAAGCGCGGCATCCGGTACATATTCGTCATTCCGCCCAACAAGGAGTCCATCTATTCTGAATTCCTGCCCGACTGGTTGGCCCACACCCGGCCCTCGATCAAACTCGACCAATTGCTGGCTTATATGAAGACGAATTCGACGGTCGAGATTGTGGATTTGCGCCCTCCCCTTCTCGAGGCCAAACGCACCAACCGCGTGTACATGAAGACGGACACCCACTGGAACCTCGATGGCGCCTTCGTTGCGCATCAGGAACTCATCCGCGCCCTCTCGCGCCAATGGCCGGGCTTGGAACCGCTTTCCCTGGCCTCCTTCAAGCGGACTTACGCCCAGAGAACAGGCGGTGATTTGACACAAATGCTGGGCCTGGAAAAAAACGTTTCCGAGCCGGATGATCCCTCCTTCAGTCCCCTGCCCCCGTTGCGGCCATTGCAATTCAACAAAGTGCCGAATTTGCTTCCGGGCAAAAAATGGTCTGCCGACGTTCCGCTTGTCACGGAAAACACCAACCGCGCCGGCGAAGCCATCCTCTTTGGCGACTCATTCTCCACCTTTTGGTATCCGTTCCTCGGCTATTACTTCGGCAAAGTCACTTATCTTTCCGAGAACACTTGGGAACCGGCCTTCATCGAACGGGAAAAACCCGTCGTCGTCATTGACGAGATGATCGAGCGGTGGGTCTATGTCAACAATCCCGCCCAGATCAAGACGACCGACGGCCTGAAGTGATGATTCCATGGCCAGGAATGCCTTGCCGATCCCAACGGGATCGCATCTTTCAGCCCAGCGTTGCGAGGAACGAGCCACGCTGGGTACCAATATCAAGAAACCTAAAACCCTGAAACGGTTGCATCTGCTTCGTCCAGGTATGATATTCAACCTTTCCGCATAATAAATCATTCTAATGTTAACCATGCGCCTGTACGCTATCTGTCAATAACCTTAATAATGTCTTTACTGTTCTCACTCAACCGTGCTAATCTCGCCAACAGAGCACAAAATTCAACCAAGCTCGCGACGTTTCTCGTCGGTGCAGTTGCTGAGGCGCCCGGGTTTAGCGGAAAGGACTGTTTGTGGATGCGAAATTGTTCGCAACGTCGTTTCTTTTTGTCGGTTTATTGGCGGCTGGCCCGGCTTTGGGCCAAACAACGGTGGCGCCCGTGGCCGGCGTGTCGGATTCCAGTGGCTATGCCATCGTGCAGCGCGGTCCGAACTCGCGCCTCTGGCAAAGGACGCGCGTTCAAACCAATGCCATTGGCACCCTCACCACAAATCTCCAATCTTACACGGAATTGGCCTCGGGTATTTGTTATATTGCCAACGGGCAATATGTTGATTCGGTGGAAGAAGTTAACCCGGTGCCAGGCGGCGCGCAAGCGATCCAAGGCCGGCACCAAGTCCGGTGGTTTCTCAACGCCAACACCTCCGGCGGGGCCGTCACCGTCACCACTCCCGACGCCAAGCAACTCTCGAGCACTGTTTTTGGTCTGGCTTACTACGATGCCGCCTCCGGTTCCAGCGCCGTCATTGCCCGGTTGAAGGACTCCACTGGCTCCATTATCGCGCCTAACCAAGTGCTGTACGCCGGCGCTTTCAGCAACCTGACGGCGGATCTCTTATACACCTATCGCAAGGCCGGATTAAGCCAGGACATTGTGCTGCGCCAGTCTCCGCCGCCTCCTGATAGTTACCAACTCTCCGATGAGTCAACAGTTTTGCAGATTTGGACGGAATTTTTTAATCCACCGCAGCCGGAAGTGAGTGCCGTGACCAACAACAATGCCGTTGATGCGCGGCTTTTGGACTTTGGCGAGATGAAGATGGGATTGGGCCAGGCCTTCTTTTTGAATGGCCAGGACGCGGTCGTGTCGGCGGGCATGGTCGCCAAACAGTGGATTGAGGTTAATCACCGCACCTTCCTGATAGAATCCATTCCCTACGCGGCGGTTGCAAGTATGCTCCAACAATTGCCCCACGCCTCAAACCTCAAGCCGGCTCGAGGCCCCATCCGGCGGATGGCCTTCGTGGAGCCGAGTCCACCCCGGCCGGGCGGCTCCGCCAAAGCGGGAAGCCCAATGAAACTGGCCAGGGCGCAGACCGCGCAACCCCGTTTGAAATTAGACTACGAACTGTTGAGCACGGCAACCAACGTCACCTTTCAATCGGACACAACATATTACGTTAGCGGTGTGGTTGGCATATTCGGCACGAACACATTTGAAGGTGGCGCTGTGATCAAATATGCTCCAAACGCTTCCATGGACGTGGTCGGTAATTTCGTTCCATCGCAACTAAACTTTTTGACGGCGCCATATCGGCCAGTGATTTTTACGGCAAAGGACGATGATTCCATTGGAGACGTAATTTCCGGCTCAACTGGTAATCCCAGGACAAACTATTATGCCAATCCGGCGCTGGTGTTAACTTACGCGCCGCCCACCATGGCCAACGTCCGCTTCTCTTACGCTTCCCAGGCGGTGGAGATTTGCTACAGTGGGACCACCACTCTTATTAAGGACGCGCAATTCGTTAATTGCTCCGCAGGGATAAATGCCAGCGCTGGGAACGGCCCTGTTTTCATCGAAAATGCGTTGTTCGCAAACGTGCAAACGCCTTTAGCCGGCCTTCTGCCTAATGCCGCAGTCACTGGCGAGAACATCACTTTCAGCGGAAGTTCATTTCTTGCGACGATTCAGTACTTGCCTCCTGCCCCTCTGCCCTCGCTGAATTTTACTAACTGCATTTTCAGCCAGGTCACAAATCTGGTCGGTTACCCGCCGTCATCTCCTGCCGTGTTGTCCTACAGTGTTAATGGCAATTTCAATGGTTTTTACAACGGCCCGTCCTTCGGTGGCGTCATCACCAACACCATTTATCCCTTCCAAACGGTTGGCCATGGCGCGTACTATTTGGCCAACAATACTGCCTTCACTAACGCTGGCACGACCAATATTGATCCAGCGCTGCTGACGAATCTGCAAAATACCACCACCTATCCGCCCGCGATGCTTTTGAATCAAACCTTCGCCTCGAATACAAACCTTTCACCCTGCGTTTCCAGGGACTCGAATTGGGTCTCGTCAGGCGGCGGGCCGGACCTCGGCTACCACTATGATGCCATTGACTGCGAAATGTGCTCTTTGACGGTCACCGGCGGCGCCACCACCATTGCGCCAGGAACAGCCATAGCAACACTTGCCGGAGGCGACCATGCATACGGACTCAGGTTGGGATCGTGCGGCTTCTACGCTCAGGGCACGCCGCTCCAGCCGATTTGGATTGTTTCCTGTGACCTCGTCCAGGAAAACTCCTTGGCTGCGAGTCCCTCGGGACCCAACATCCTTGCAACCGATGACAGCGCGCAGCCGGCAAGTTTGCGGTTCGTGAATTGGTCGATGCCGTCCGGTTCCATCTCATTGTACAGTTGGCAACAGGCGCTCGCCTTTCAAGATTGCCAACTCTACGGAGGACAAATCGTTTCGCAATGTCCGCGCGTGTCGTTCACCAACTGCCTTTTTCATAGAGTGGACGTTGACTTTAACGATATTCTCGACAACTTTGCGGAAACGAATGCGTTCTACAACGACTTATTTCTGGGAGGGGGCGTAGCGTTAAGCTATTATACCACTTCAGGATATCCCGTGCCAGTCTTTACATGGACATTCTCGGACAACTTATTTGACCAGACCGCAATACCGCAAAACGGAGTCACGATTAATGTTTGTCTCTCAAACGCTTATATTGCCGGTTGCCCCACTCTCACGAGCGCCTCCAACAGTCCGCCGGTGATTTTAGCGGCCAGCCCGGCCTACGAAACGGGAGCGCTCGGGCCTTATTACTATCCCACCAATCTTCCATTGATCCACGACGGCAGCCGCTCCGCGCTGGCCGCCGGCCTGTACTATGACACCGTCACAACCAACAACGTGATGGAGGGAACAAACACCGTCAGCATTGGTTTCCATTACGCCGCGCTTGGGGCCAACGGTTTGCCGCTGGGTCCACCGTCGTCCGCGGGAACCGATTTTTGGGTGACCTTTCCCTATGAGATAACATTCGATGGCGGTGGCGCTTTTACCACGTATGGGCAATTGATTCTTTACGTTTCCAGCCAGGAGACAAACACTGGAACGGTCGCGATTGCGGGGGAATTCACCAACGATTTCACTCTCATGCCGGGGGAGTTGACGAAAATCGTTCTTCCGCACAGCGCCCTTTTGGATAATTCGACTTATGATGAGAACATAACCAACGGCATACACGTCACCGCCAGCCAACCGGTGTCCGTTTATGCGTTTATCTATGATCAAGAGGCAAGCGCGGCCTTTGCCTGTTATCCGACGGCAATGATGGGAACAAGTTACTGCGTCCTGGCCCGTCCGTCGGACGTTAATCTCAGCATTGGCTCCCAGTTTGCAATTCTTGGAACGGAAACCAATACCACGGTCACCATCACGCCTTCGATAAACGCGGACCTGATGAATGGACACACCAATACATACACCAATATCCTGGATGCAGGAGTGCTTTATCAGATTGCCAGCACTAATGCTTTTGGCGACGTGACCGGCACGTTGATCACCTCGGACAAGCCGGTTGTGGTATTCGCCGGTGATTATGACGCCTTTGTGCCCGACACGAACACGCTCTCTGGCAATCCGCTGGTGCAAGAACAACTGCCCGTCTCCGTGTGGGGAAACCAGGCGCTGGCGCTCTCCTTTGGCCGGCCCGGCGGCGACAGCTTTCGCGTGCTGGCGGCGAGCAACAACACGGAAGTATGGATCAACGGCGTGGAGATCACGAACCTTCAGGCAGGCCAATTTTATGATACCATCCTGGACGGGGCGGTGGAATTCCAGGCCAGCAATCCCATCCAAGTCGCCCAGTTCTCCCAAGGAGGGAATACGGACTTCACCAACAACATATACTATGGAGATCCTTGCGAGATATTGTTGCCGCCAGCCGGTTATTATTTGAACTCTTATACCATATCTTCCTCCGGCGCCAACGAATACTTCACGGGTAATTTCCTGAATCTCATCGTGCCACAGGCCGCGATATCAGCGACTTTGGTGGATGGTTCAGCCGTGGCAGCGACGAATTTTACGAACATTGGGAGCAGCGGTTACTATGCAGCGCGAGTTTCGGTGGGGGTGGGAACGCATACGGTCAGCAGTCTCCAGCCGGTTGAAGTCGAGGTTTATGGATTTCAAACTTGGGATGCCTATGGCTATATTGGCGGCATCACATGTCCTCCGTAGGCAAAATCTTTTGAGCGGAATCGAATTCATAGAAAAAGGAACATATATGAAAAAAACGCTTATTTGCGGCATGATGATTATTGGCGTGGCTATTGTGGCTCCGCAAAACGCTCGGCCGCAGGGAACGGTAACCTACCTGTCCAATTTGGGCCAACCCTCTGTCGGTAGCGGGTTGGTGGGGAGCGATTCGTGGGTTGCGGATGAGATTCGCACGGGGAATAATCCCGGCGGATATGCGCTTGATGCGATTCAGTTAGCAATGACGTCCGCGTCGGGTGCTCCCAACGGCTTCACGGTCGAACTCTACTCAGCGGGCGGGTTTACTGCGGCTTTTCCTGGAACCATGCTCGCCACTCTTAGCGGCCCCGGCGATCCTGAGACCGCCGGTACTTACACCTATACGGCTTCCGGGCTGACGCTTTCGCCTTCGACCGGTTATTTCATCGTGCTCACGGCTGAAACCACAGTTGCCAGCGGCGCTTATGCCTGGAGCCTTGCGAACTCCTCCCCTCCTTCAATCGGCGGCTGGAATGGTGGTGGATATTTTAACACTTCCAGTGATGATGGGTCAGGTTGGCATTTTACGTCAAGCATTCCTCAATTTGCCCTGACCGCCACCGCCGTTCCCGAGCCGGACACTTTAGGTTTGTTGGGACTATCGGGCTTGTTGTTTCTCTCCTGGCGTCGCCGGCAAGCGAAACACTCCGCCAATGGCGCTTAAATGAAAAACGTGATTGTCTGCGCTGGCGACAGTTTTCGCATTCTTGCGGCGACCAACAACACGGAGTTAACGATCAACGGCGTGTTCGCTACCAACCTTACGGCTGGCATTCCCTATGACACCATCTTGGTCGGCCCGGTGGTCTTTCAAGGCAGCAATCCCATCCAAGTCGCCCAATTCGCCCAAGGAGGGGGCACCGACACAAACAACTGGGGCTATGGAGATCCTTGCGAGATATTGTTGCCGTCAACCGGTCAGTATTTGACCTCTTATATTGTCGCCACTGGTCCGGGCGCACCCCTAGCAGACCTAACCAACAATTTCTTGAATCTCATTGTTCCACAATCAGCCATATCAACGACTATGGTGGATTGTTCAGTCGTCGCATCAACCAATTTCACGAGCATTCCCACCACCGGTTACTACGCCGCGCGAGTTTGGGTGACGAACGGCGTGCATACGATCAACAGTTCACAACCGGTTGAGGTCGAGGTTTATGGATTTGGGCAGTGGGATGCCTATGGCTATATTGGCGGCGTCACTAGCTTTCCGTAAGCAAAACATTGGAAAAAAGCGGAATAAACAGATAAAGGACTTGAATGAACAATTTGCAGGTCTCGCCACAAGAAACACTCTGGCACCATTCAGACAAAACTACAAAAACAACATGGCCCGTGCTTTTGGTTTCGCTGGCTTTGGCCGTGCCGACCACCGTGCAAGCTCAGTACACGAACACAAACTCAGACGGGAGTATCTACGTTTATAGCATCAACGGCGACAACACTATCACCATTGAGAATTACGAGGGGCCTCCTTGGAACGTTGTCATTCCAAGCCACATCAACGGCTTGGCGGTCACCAGCATCGCGGTGGATGCGTTCGTGTACAAATTCAGTCTGCTCAGCGTGGTGATTCCCAGCAGCGTGATCAGCATCGGCAGCGAGGCGTTCTTTGCATGCCAAAGCCTAGTCAACGTCACCATCGCCAACGGTGTCACCATCATCGGGACGGATGCGTTCTCAGGCTGCTTCAGCCTGATTCGGGTCACAATTCCAGGCAGCGTCACCAACATTGAGGAGTATGCTTTCTATGGTGGGGAACCGTGGGCTGGCGCGAGCCTAACCAATATCTTCTTCCAAGGCAACCCTCCCACCGCTGACACCCTCCCACCGCTGACTCGACTGTGTTCGCTGGCAACCCTGTCTCTGCGACGGTCTATTATTTGCCCGCCACCACCGGCTGGAGCAACACTTTTGGCGGCGTTCCGGCCGTGCTCTGGAACCCGCTGATCAACACTGGCGACGGCAGTTTTGGCTTGTCCAACAACCAATTCGGCTTCAACATCACCGGCACCAGCAATATCCCCATCGTGGTGGAAGCCTGCGCGGACTTGGCCGGCCCCGCATGGTCGCCTTTGGCGTCGCTCACGCTGACCAACGGTCTAATGTATTTCAGCGATGCCCAGTGGACGAATTACTCTGGGCGCTACTATCGCATCAGTTCCCCGTGAGGCCGGCACCCAGGGGCCAATCCATGCATGGACCTGGTTTTCGGAGAAAAACGTCTTCGCGCAAAATATTTTGAATAATCATTATGGCATTCCCATCCAACAGTGGTATTATGCCATCGCGTGGCGCTCCCGCGCCGATGTTCTTTGACATTTTGCGGAGGTGAATTCAAGTGGATTCAACTCAAAAAATAAAAGATCATGCCGCAAGTCCAAAAGCGGCAAATTTTGCCGGCCAAGCCCAACCTGCCCGCCGTAGGCCTTGCGAAGGCGGGTCGCACTCAGTCAAAGTCAGTCAAAGTCAGTCAAACCAGTCACACCGGTCAAACCAGTCAAACCGCAGTCCCGGCCACTCCAATATCTGTGTCAATCTGTGTTAATCTCTGGCTTAAACCCAATCCCACCCAGTCGCACCGGTCAAGCCGTAACTGCATAGTGGATAGTTGTTAGTGGCCAGTGCATAGACGTTAAACGGTCGCACCCAGTCAAACCAGCCTGCCTGCCGTAGGCCTTGCGAAGGCGGGTCGCACCGGTTGCCCTTCATCCTCTCTTGTCACGGTGTTATTTCTCTGCGCTCTCCGCGCCTCTGCGAGAGGAATCCCTTTAGCCGCATCGTTCGCCCTGCCTCACATGGTAAAAACAACATGGTAAAAACCGTTGACATTAATGATCGAAGCTCGTACACTAATCATCAGTAACATTAGTATCTAAGTTATGATTAACGCTGAAACACCGCCCAAATTGACTCGCAATGAGGCCCTCAAGGCCGCGGATCCGCTCGTGGCGGGGAATATCGCCCAAACACTGGCCGATTCCACCACGGACCGCTTTTCGGACGATGATTGCGAATTCCTCAAGTTCCACGGCGTCTATCAGCAGGATGACCGCGATAAGCGCAAGACGGGCAAGCAATATATTTTCATGATCCGGGGGCGGCTGCCTGGCGGAGCGGTCGCGCCGTCGGTTTATCTGGGGTTCGATCGGTTATGCGAGATGTACGGGTTCAATACTTTGCGCATCACGACGCGGCAGGGCTTCCAGTTTCACGGCATCACCAAGGGCAATCTGGGCAAGTTTATGAAGGGGCTGAACGATGCGGCGGCCACGACCCTGGCGGCTTGCGGGGACGTGAACCGAAACGTGATGGCGGCGCCCACGCCCGCCACCAGCCCGGTGGTCGATGAAATCCAGCGCCAAGCCAAGGCGATGTCCGACGCGCTGCTGCCCAAGACGCGCGCCTATCATCAAATCTGGGTGGAGGGGACGGAACTAAAATTGACGGATGAGGATGCGAATTTTGCCGATCCGCTCTACGGCAAGACCTACCTGCCGCGCAAATTCAAGGTGGCTTTCGCCATCCCGCCCCTCAATGACATTGATGTTTTTACCAACGATTGCGGCTTTATCGCCATTGTCGAAAATGGGCAGTTGGCGGGCTACAATCTCATTGCCGGCGGCGGCATGGGCATGAGCCACGGCAATGCCCAGACTTATCCGCGCCTGGCTGATGTCATCGGCTTTGTCCGGCCGGATCGCGTGATCGAGACGGCCAAGGGAGTCTTGACGATTCACCGCGACTTTGGCGACCGCACCAACCGGAAACATGCCCGGCTCAAATACGTCGTCGCGGAGCGCGGCGCGGCTTGGTTCCGCGCGGAGTTGGAGCAGCGGTTAGGCTCCAAACTGGAGGAGGCGCGGCCGTTCGCCTTCACCAAACAGGGCGACATTTATGGCTGGCGCCAGCAATTGGACGGTAATTTGTTCCTGGGCCTTTTTGTGGAGAACGGGCGCATCAAAGACGCTGGCGCCTACCGTCTCAAGACCGGATTGCGCCGGGTGGTCGAGCAATTTAAACCCGGCCTGCGCCTGACGCCTTCACAGAACATTTTGCTGGTCAACGTGCCGCCGGCGGATCGAGACGCCATCACGCGGGTGCTGGCCGAGCACGGCGTGCCGGTGGAGAATCAGGCCAGTGTGATTCGCCGCGCCTCCATTGCCTGCCCGGCGCTGCCGACCTGCGGGCTGGCCCTGACGGAATCAGAACGCATCATGCCGGACGTGCTGGGGCGGATCGAAGCTTTGCTGGCTGAATTGGGATTGCAGGATGAGGAAATCGTCATTCGCATGACAGGGTGCCCCAATGGCTGCGCCCGCCCCTACACGGCGGAGTTGGCGCTGGTGGGCCGCGCGCCGGGCAAGTATCAACTTTACGTCGGCGGCAATCAATCCGGCACCCGCCTGGCCCAATTGTTCCGGGACAGCGTCAAGTCGGATGACATCGCCAACGAATTGCGCCCGTGGTTCAGCCGATTCGCACACGAAAGGCTTGGAGCGGAACGGTTCGGAGATTTTTGCGAGCGCGTCTTGCTGCGCGAAGAACGGGCGGCAGCACCGGTCTGAGGAAGCCTTGCAAACCTCTCCAGAGCGCGAAGAGAAGCCCTTGACAGCCCGCGAGGTCGCCGTGCTGAACGGGCAATTCGAAAACCAAAAGCCCGAAGAGATTCTGGCCTGGGCGTGGGAACGATTTCATGGCCGGGCAGCCATCGGCACCAGCTTCCAAGGTTCGGGGCTGGTGATGATGCATCTGGCCAAAATGGCAGGGCTGAACTTCCCCGTCTTCACGCTCAACACCGGCCTGCTCTTTCCTGAAACGTTGGAATTGCACAAGCGCCTGGAAGATTTCTTTGGCTGGAAAATTGAATCCATCGTGCCCGACTTGTCGGTGGAACAGCAGGCCGAGGCGCTGGGGCCGGAATTATGGACGCGCGATCCCGACCTCTGCTGCACCACGCGCAAAGTCCTGCCTTTGCAGTCCAAGCTGCACGAACTGGATTGCTGGATCACCGGCCTGCGCCGCCATCAATCGAGCGCCCGCGCCGCCATCGGCCTGATCGAACTCTACACCCTGGATGCGCAGGGAGGCTCGGACATCGTGAAGTTGAACCCGATGGCCAATTGGCCGCGCGAGGAGATTTGGCGCCATATCCGTCAACACAAAATTCCTTATAACCCATTGCAAGATCTCGGCTACGCGTCCATCGGCTGCATGACCTGCACCCGCAAAACAGCCCAGGGCGAGGACGAACGGGCGGGACGCTGGATCGGGTTTAAGAAGGTGGAGTGCGGCATCCACACCTTCATGTCGCGCAAGAACGACTTCCAGATTTGAAGCCGGCTTACGCCCGCTCCATATACTTGCCGGTGCGGGTGTCCACTTTGATCCTTTCACCGGTCTTGATGAAGAGAGGGGCTTGCACGGTGATGCCGGTTTCCAAAATGATCGGCTTTTGCACGTTGTTGGAGGAATCGCCACGGATGCCTTCGGGCGCGTCGGAAACCTTCAAGACCACGCTGGAGGGCATTTCAATCGAGACGGCTTTATCATCGACATAAGTGATCGTGACGGTGCCGTTTTCCACCAGGAAATTCTTGGCGTCGCCCACGGTCTCGGGCGTGAGGGTGGTGGTTTCGTAGGTTTCCGGGTCGGAAAAGACGAAATCATCGCCATCCTTGTAACTGAAATCCATTTTGCGCGTCATCATCGGAACGATGTCGATTTTTTCGGTGGAACTGAAACGCACGTCGGAGGCTTTGCCGGTGCGGATGCTGCGCAGGGTGGCCTGGACAAAGGCGCGCAGGTTGCCTGGAGTGCGATGCTGCGTTTCCAACACGACAGTGATGTCGCCGTTATAACTGATCGCCATGCCTTTGCGTAAATCGTTTGCTGATGCCATAAATAATTGTTAATTTAACCTCCCGCCCCGCTTTTCGGACGGCGGAGGGTGGAACATAGCGAAAGCGCAGCCGAAATCAAGTCTGAAAATGGAATATTCTCAATAAATGTTTTCGTTGGAAGAAGCACGGGAGCGGGTTCTTGCCGCCGTCCGGCCGTTGCCGGCGGAAATGGTGGACCTAAACGAGGCGTTCGGACGGTTTACATTGGAACCGCTTCGCTCCCTGATCGATCTGCCCCCGGCGGATAATTCGGCCATGGACGGCTACGCGGTCCGGGCGGAAGACTTGGCCGCGGCAGGGGCGGATGCGCCGGTCGAATTGCGGGTCATCGGCACGGCGCCGGCGGGGGCTGTTTTGCACAAGGTGGTGGAACGGGGGGCGTGCGCGCGCATCTTCACTGGTTCGGTCCTGCCGCGCGGCGCGGACGCGGTCGTCATGCAGGAGGATGTGCAACAGATTTCCAATGACCCGTCGAGGGTCTTGTTTGTGCAGAAGGCGGCGCCAGGGGAAAACGTGCGGCGGCGCGGCGACGACGCGCGGGCGGGCGCGCTGTTGCTGGAGGCCGGGGAAAGACTGACGGCGCCGCGCCTGAGCTTGCTGGCGGCGGCGGGAATTTCCGCCGTGCGCGCAGCGCGGCGGCCGGTGGTGGGTTTGGTGGCCACGGGCAACGAATTGCGCGAAGCGGGTCAACCGCTGGAGGCGGGCGCGATTTACGAAAGCAACAGGATCGGATTGGCGGCGCTGGCGCGGCAAGCGGGCGCCCTGCCCAAGGCTTATCCGCTGACGCCGGACGACCTGGCGGCGACGAAGGCCGCGCTGGCGCAGGCGCATTCGGAATGTGACGTGGTCATTAGCAGCGGCGGCGTTTCGGTGGGCGAGATGGATTGGGTCAAGGCGGCTTTCGCGGCCATCGGCGGTCAACTCGATTTTTGGAAGGTGGACATGAAGCCGGGCAAACCCTTTGTCTTCGGGCGCTGGCAGGACAGATTTTTCTTTGGCCTGCCCGGCAATCCGGTCTCCGCGCTGGTCAGTTTTATTCTGCTGGCCCGCCCGGCTTTGCTGCGGTTGCAAGGGGCGGACGAGGTTTTGCCGCGAATATTTCCAGCCACCTTGTCCGAACCGCTGGCCAATAACGCCGCCCGCCGCCATTTCATGCGCGTGGCGCTGGATGCGCAAGGCCGCGCGCACTCCGCCGGCAACCAGGCTTCGCATTTTCTGAGCGGCATGGCCCGAGCGGACGGGTTGGTAGATGTCCCGCCAGGAACAACGCTCCCGGCGGGCACGATTGTGTCAATAATACCACTGGATTGACTTCCGCACCTTAATGCGTCAGTGGTGGGGTGGAATCAAAAGGCAGAATTAGCCGCAATCCCAGGGGATGTTTGGTAATTGTCTTCATTCAGCTTTTATCTTTCGCCTCATCGCGGAGCGGTGGAGTAGAAGCGGGCGGGGTAGTTGGGGGCGTTGGTGTCGTCGTATTGCATGAGGCCGTTGGTGTCGGCGGTCACGATGCCGAGGTCCAGCCACAATTGCAGGTCCGCGCTGGCCTGGATATCGAAGTTCTCCCCGGGCGAGCCTTGCGCTTGCAACAGCATCGTGCCGTCCGCCCTCCGTTGCAGCGGGGTGGGGGGCGCGTATTTGATCGTCACCATCTCCGTCCCGCCCGCGGCTGTGGTTTCATACCCGGTGACATAGACATTGCCGTTGTTATCCACCGCAATGGCATTGCCCTCGTCATCCCCATTGCCCGGCCCGTTGTAGCGCTGCACCCAGATTTGATTGCCATTGTTGGCATATTTGATTGTGACAATGTCATTGCCCGAATTCGTTCCGGGGGAGTAGCCGGTGACATAGACGCTGTTAGCTTGGTCAACCGCAACAGCCGTTCCGACGCTACCCGCGATGGGAATGGAGTAATAAAGATTAGTCCACACGTAGGCACCGTTGGTTCCTATTTTGTATGTGCCAATTGGATATGGGGTGTTGGGATAGTAGTGACCGTCGGCCCCCGTCACAACAGCATCTCCCATTGCATCTAAAGCCAACCCACGTGCCACACTTCCACCATTGGCTGTTGGATTATACGCCGCCCACAATAAATGCCCATCCGCATCAAACTTGCAAGTTGAATATGGCTGCAAGTATGCGTTTGCAAGACAATAGACGTCCGTCGAGCTATCCACCGCAAGCGCATTAATTTGGACAAAACTGCTCCCAGTTTCCCAGGTCCCCGTCCAAAGTTGGCTTCCATTTGTGTTATACCTAATGACAAGCAACTCTTGGTAGGAGAGAACTTTCACAGAATCGTATGTATAATATCCAGCAACGTAAACACTGTTGTCCCTGGCCGTAAGCACTTGTTGACCAACTCCAGGCCCGTACGAAGATGGATATGTTGCGATCCAGAGGTTGCTCCCATTGGGGTCGAGTTTGACCGTCCCAAAACTGGTGGAAATGCCGGTGACGATGCAGTTTCCATTTGTATCCACCGCCAACGCGGTCCCCGCATAGGGCGCTGTCCAGAGTTGATTGCCATTGGAATCGCATTTAATGGTGAGCGCGCTGCCGGTGACGATGACGTTGTTGCTATTGTCCAATACAAGTCCAGATGGCGTCGCGCCAGGGTAATTGGTTGAGTCGTACCTGGCAGCCCAGAGCTGGCTACCATTAGGCGCGTACTTAATCGTGACGTACCCGAGGTTGGAACTCGAGTTTTGAGAGAAGCCGGTGACGTAAATATTGCCGGTCGAATCCAGCGCCATTTTCACGGCGTGGTTGGTTCCGTTGGCAACGCCGTTGTTGTAGCGGGCAACCCAAGCTTGCTGCATCTGCGCGTGCGTCGAGAAAGTCACTATCGTTAGGATGCACCATAGCATTCCCATCAGCTCCACTTGATGTTGTTGGCGGGACGCCGACAACTGCGGTCGGGACGACCGCGCTCCTAAAGCTGCCGAATAGTTAGATGTTTTCATAAAGTCAATTGGCTAGGTGGACGGCAACTGTCGCCGGATCAAAGAATGGAGCGATGATGTTCGCGTTGGAATCCGACACGCCGGGCGCGACTGCCACCGGTGTTTGACCCGAAGCCGGGCCAGCCGCCAATAAACCGAAAAAAAGAGACGCCGTCGCAAACAACTTCTCGCTCACAAACTGCCCTTTCCGTTAAGCCCGGGCGCCTCAGAAACTGCACCGACGAGTGCCGTCGCAAGCCTGGTTAATTCTCTTCTCTGGCGGTGAGACTAGCACGATTGTCCGAGAACAGTAAAGACATTTTCAAGTTTTTGTGACAGATAGTGTACAGGTGTATGTTTTACATTAGGATGGTTTATTATGCGCCCTGCAAAATACGCAGGGTCTGAATGAATCAGCGAAAGGCCGTGGGGTCGGTCCTAGAATTATGACAGGTTTCATTTTTCGCACCATCTCACGTGTCTGATTACATCAACGTTTCTTCATAAAAGGCTCAAGCCCGAAATTCTGAATCTTTCGTGCCATCGGCCCCACATCCTGCTCCCTTGCCGTGCCAATGTCAAACATCAATTCGGCTTGCCGGGTTTGGCGGACGCGAGACAAAATTCTTCACCTTCCCGGTAGGGCAGAGCTGCTGCTCTGCCCTGAACTCTTGGGCGGCGCAGCAGCGCCGCCCTACCGGCGATATGAAGAATTTTTTATCTCACAACCGAGCTTGGCCCCTTTACGTTGTAGTAACCGTAGATGGCCTGGCACAGCGTTCCCGACCCGTTCAGGAACGCCAGACTTATCCCGCGTCCTCACTTTTTCGTTTCGGCCAGGGCTTCCAGTTCGGCGGCGAGGAGGGAGTCGTGCATGGAGGAGGCGTCGGGAGATTGGCGGAGTTGGTCGAGGATGGTGGTTTTCCGGGCCATGAGACATATCCGGGCCAGAGTGTGCAAATGCAGGCGGTCGTCCTGGCAGCAAATCAGGAAGAAGAGGTTGGTGGGCTGGCCGTCGGGCGCGCCAAAAAAGATTTCCTGCGTCGTGCGGCCAAGGACGATGAAGGAAGTTTCAAAGAGGTAGGGGTCGGGCACGCGAGGATGAGGGAGGGCAAAACCACCGGGCATGCCGGTGGAACAAAGGGCTTCGCGGGCTTCCAGGCTGGCCATCAAATCCTGAGAGTTGTACAAGCGGCCGGTCTTTCCCGCCACCGCCACCAGCTCGTGCAAAACGGAGGATTTGGTTTTGGCCGGCAAGTCCGCAGCCATGAAGCTGGGCGCGATCATGTCCGGCAGGAGGGTTTGATGCGGCAGAATTTCCCGGGTGCCGCGGGTGGATTTGCGGTGGTATTCCGTCAACCGCTGATCGGGCAGACGGAGAATGCGTTGAGAAGCCCAGAGGTCAATTTCCTCTTTGCAAAAGACGACCCGGTGGCCGCGCTTTTCGTGCGGTATTTCATTGCGTTTGACACGTTGCGCGACGTCGTCCACGGTCAGATGCAAATACGACGCGACAGATTCAAGACTGAGAATTTCATAGGCCATACTCAAATCAGATTAGAGGCTTGCGTCGCGTTTGGCCAGTTCTTGCGCTTGCATCGGCCGGATTTGTGGTTGAACGCGGAGCCAGTTAAGAGCCAATAAGTGGGCGGCGCGGCAGCGCCGACCCTACCGGGTGACACTTTTAATCGCAACCGTTTGCTGGAAGACCGTTGGCACTGGCAACGCCTCCAAGCCGTGGTCGTCGCGGAGGACCTGAAAATGTTCGCTCATGGGACGCCAGACGGCCAGGTTGGACGGCCCCCAGAGAACCAAACCGGGCAAACCCAGGGCCGCCGCCAGATGAGTAACGCCGGAATCATGGCCGATGAAGGCGGCGCAGGAGCGCATCGTTTGCGCCAGTTCCAGCAACGGAAGATTCTGCGCCAGACGCGCGCGATGGGGCGGCAGCGCGGCGGCCAGGCGCTGGCACCGGGCGCCCTCGGCTTCGCCGCCAATCAGCAGGAAATGCCATCCGGTTTCGGCGGCCAACCGCTGGAGAAGCGCAGACCATTTCGGCTCGGGCCAGTTTTTTCGCGCGCTGCCGCTGCCGGGATGCACCGCCAACAGATGATCCGCGGAAGTATTGACCTGGCCGGGCAAAATCAGGCGCGGCTGCGGATCGTTCCCGCCAAGGCCGAGGATTTCCAGAGGGCGCAACAAGGCTTGGGTGGCGTGCAAATTGGCGGATTCATCCGGGCGATGCGGGCCGGCCAGGAACCGCGCCGCGCTGCAACGAGAAACGTTCGTCTGAAATATCCCTTCCGGGTCGAAAACGTAGGAGACGATCAGTTGGAAGCCCGCGAAGTATTCCGCCGCCTGGGCCGGCCAGGCGCCGTCGCGCGCGAAGAATCCGGCCAGCGCCGGAGACTCAAGAGCGGAAACGCGGTCGGCCAGGCCGCCCGCAACCGCCAGCGAGGCGGGGGGTTCGTAGCCGAGGATTTCCAGGCCGTGCGCCGGAAAACGCCGGCGCAACGCGGCCAGGACGGGGAGAGTCAAGATGAAATCTCCCAAGGCGCCGCCGCGCGCGAGCAGGATTTTATTTTGCTGGCGGCTGATCTTCAACTCGCATCAGGGCACGGCGACATCCACGCTGGCGCCTTCCTTGGTGCTGCGGGCGTAAATGCGTCCGTTGCTCACGCTGGGGGCGTTCCAACATTTGCCTGACAGCACGTGGGCGCGGGCCACTTCCTGGTAGGCTTCCGGCGTGGCTTTGACCAGGACCAGGTCGCCCACGTCGCTCAACACCAGGATGCAGCCATTCACCAGGGTGCAGCCTCCCGGGCCAAAACCGTCGTGTGACCATTTCACTCTGCCGGTGGCGGCTTCGACGCAGAGCAAAGGCGCCTTGGCAAACCGCGCCTGGCCGGAAATGCCATAGACATAACCATCGCTGTAAACCGGCGTGCTCCAATGGTTGTTCACCAAGGTGGCCGGTTGATGCCACATCTCCGCCGCCGCGAAGCCATCGGCCGACTTGGTGATCTTGCAGGCGCTGGTGCCGATACCGTAGCCCGCCGAGCAATAGACGATGTCTCCGCAGACGACCGGCGACATGGCGGCCGAGCTTGAGTAACGGAATGGAAAGCGCCACAAGATCGCGCCTGTCTTTGGCTCAACTGAGACGAGACCTTTCTGGGTAAAGAAAATGACTTGTCTGACGCCGAGGATGGTCGTTGCCACCGGGGTGGATTGGGTCATCCAGTCGTTCTGCCCCTTCCAGACCACGTGGCCATTGTTCTTATCGAACGCCAGGAGCGCCTGGCCAGGACCGCCGCCCGCGACAAAGACCAGATCGCCTTCGACCAAAGGAGAGGCGGCGCTTTGCCAGTGGATATTATGGCCGGCGTGATCCTTGAGAATGTCGGCGGACCAAACCGGCTTGCCACTGGTGGCGTCCATGCACTTCAAAACCATGAGGGCGGAATAGGCATAAACCTTGCCGGAATCGAAGGACGGGGTCGAACGCGGGCCGTCGCCGCCGTCGTTGCCTGCCGCGCCTGAGTCGCCGCCGCCGTCATATTTGGCGAGGCCCAAGGGCGTGGCCCAAAGCTCGTGTCCGTTATTGGCGTCCAATGCGACGCAGACTTCCTGTTTGGGGCCGTTGAGCGCGCGGGCTTCCAGGGTGAAGGCCTTGCCGCCGCCGAGGGTGATGGCGCTGAAGCCGTCGGTCATAGGCTCTTTCCAAATCTGGCGCAAGCCGGTGGCCGGCCAGGCGGTGAGAATCTTTTCCGAGGAGGCGCCGTTATGGTCGGGGCCGCGGTATTGCGGCCAATCGGCCGCGTTGGCGGCGCAAGCAAGGGCCGCGGCCACTGCCGTGCTGAAAGCAAAAGTCATCGTTGTTTTATCCATGGTGCGCAATAGAAACAGCCAAAACGGGCCTGAGTCAATGTTCAAAGTGAAGGATGAAGGATGAAGGATGAAGTGCGACTGGGTGCGACTGGGTGCGACTGGGTGCGACCGGGGGCACGAATGACCGAAACAAGCGGGAATATGACTCCCCTTCCCTCTGCATAATTTCAACGGGCGTTTCATTTTACATTTTGTTGCAACAAATGTCTCAACCGGACCACTTTATCATGTTTTAATGGGAATGCAACACAAACATTTTATGGCAAGGCAATGGGGAAATGGGCAGAGCATTGCTCATGGAGTTTTTGACAGGATGAAGAAGATGAACAGGATTTCGCGCGCGCGCGGGGTGAGATCAAGGGTCCTTATCCTGCAAAGCCCGTTCGCCCCGTCTGGCAGCCCGTTTATAAACGCCCAGTGTGTCAGGGGCTGACCGGGTGCTTGAGGAAGCCTTGGTAGCGGAGCCAGTTGGCGCAGGATTCTGTCCAGCTCGAGACTGGATTGTCGCTGGGGCGGACACCGAAATCATGGGCGGTGTTCGCATAGACGTGCAGTTCCGCCGGAATGCCGGCCCGCCGCAAGGCCAGATACATCATGACGCTGTGCTCCGGAGGGGCGATGATGTCCGAGCCGCCGTGCGCGAAGAAAATGGGAGGCGTCCCGGCCGGAATATGTATGCTCGGATTCAGTTCGTCCTTGTCCTTTACCTTGAGGTAACCCGGATAGACGGCGACCCCGAAGTCGGGGCGGCAACTGATTTTGTCGATCTCATCGACCGGTTGGTAGGTCCTCTTCTCGAAACTCGTGGCGGTGGCTATGACCAAGTGGCCTCCCGCGGAAAATCCCACGATGCCGATTTGATTGGGATGGAGGCCCCATTCGCTGGCTTTGCTTCGAACCAGGCTCATGGCCCGCTGCGCATCCTGGAGCGGTCGCCGGGCTGGCTCCGATGTCGGCACCTCGTCGGGTTGGCGCGGGACGCGATATTTGAGGATAACGCCGGTGACGCCAATGGAGTTCAGCCAGGTGGCGACTTCCTCGCCTTCCAATTGCCAGTAGAGATTCCAATAGCCGCCGCCGGGACAGATGAGCATCGCGGTGCCGGTGTCCTTGTCCTTGGGGGGCCGGCAGATCGTGATGCTGGGCTTGGTGACATCGGTGATCATCCTGGTGGGTTCCGTGACCTCGACTTTGTTTCGGGTAAGTCTCTCCGACATGCGCTCTCGTTCCGGGCCGAAAAGGCGGATCTCGTCCGGGGCCTGGCCCGGCCAAAGCTCGATGACCTGGGGTTTGTCGGCGGCCGCAAGCGGTCCAACAAGGGACATCCCGACAAGGAAGGAGAATGCGGCTAACAATCGGTTCTGGAGAATCATTTGCGGGGTATGTTAGCGGGATTTACGGTTGTGGCCAGCATCTTTTTGGATGGAAGCGGCGTAGTTTCCAAAAAGGACTTGGTGGACATCATGGACAAAAAGGACGGAATGGACCCGGCGCCATGACTTGTTGGTTCATTCTTCAAAACACGAGCGCGATGGGCTGCAGGTGGTTTTGTGAACGCGCTCGTCGTCGGGGCCGACTACGGTCTGTGTCCGGTTGCACCAAAAGTGGCAGGTGGAGGCTTCCATTCCCTCCTTGTCTGCCAGGGCCTCCTCGGGCGTGGTGTCAACATACATTTTTTTGGTGCGCAGATGCTTGCAGAAAATGACGTTCATGGGTTCACCCTTTCAAGCTTAAGAGCGCGCGGCGGATCAGGGTTCGCGCCAGCGGCACTTTGTAGCCGTTGAATTCCAGTGGTTGCGCGCCTTGCAGGATCATGTCGGCGGCGCGCGCGGCGGTGGGTTCGTCCAGCAGTTTGCCTTCAAGGAAATCATTGGCGGCGGCAGATTGATGAGGCATGGGGGAGATGCAGCCCAAGGCGACACGGGCGTGGCTGAGTTTGCCACCGTCCACGCGGGCGGCGGCGGCGCAACTGACCAAGGCCCAGTCGAAAGCGTGCTTGTCGCTGATTTGCAGATAGGCGCTGCGCGGACGGGCCAGCGGGATTTCCACTCGCAAGATCAAATCGCCAGGGGTGAGGGAGTTGTGCGCGGTGGGATTGTCCCATGCTTTTTGATACAACTCGGGCACGGTGAGGCGGGATTCCTTGCCATCGCGCAGCACGATCACGGCGGCGTCCAGCGCGGTTAAGGCGGTGGCCAGATTGGAGACGGCCGGGCTGATGCAGGTGTTGCCGCTGAAAAGACTGTGATAACGGTTTTCGCCGTGGCGCGCATAACATAAATCGCCGCCCTTTTTCAGGCAGAGGGTGTCGCGATGCCGATAGTACCAACAGCGGGAATGCTGGGCGAGGTTGCCGCCGACGGTGGCAACGTTGCGAATTTGCTGCGAGCCGACCTCCGCGGCGGCCTGCTGAAGACCGGGGAAAAGCGCGCGGATTTCCGCATGGCTCTCAAGGCGAGCAATTGTGACCAGCGCTCCGATGCTCCAGACGCCTGCGCCGGCGGTGATGCCGTCCAAGCCGGGAATTGACTTTATGTTGACTATGATCGGGGGGCTGTCCAGATACTCCTTCATCCGGCCCAGGAGATCGTTGCCGCCGGCCAGGTAGGCGCCGTGGTCGCCGGCCAGTTGCCGGGCGCTGTCGGTGGAAAGAGCGGTGGCGTATTGAAATGGTTTCATGCTGGCTTCGGGGTTGGCGGCGGCACCAGGCCGAGGGCGGCGAGGACTTTGGCGGGAGTTATGGGCAGGCTGGAAACGCGCACGCCCAAGGCGTTAGCCACGGCGTTGCCAATGGCGGAGGCCGTGGGGATGGTGACGGGTTCGCCCACGCCGATGACGCCGCGCTCCGGCATATTGAGCAGAATGAGGTCAATTTGCGGGACATCGGCCAAACCGGGCAATTTGTAGGTTTCCAAATTGGGGTTGAGCACCACGCCGGAAAGATCGTCCATGACGCGTTCTTCGTAAAGAGCGTAGCCCAGGCCCATGATGATGCCGCCGTTGACCTGGCTTTCGAGTGTGTTTTGATTGACAATGAGGCCGCAATCCTGCGCGCACACAATCCTCTTGACGGTGACCAGGCCGGTTTCGACATCCACGGCCACTTCCGCGAATTGCACGCCGCCGGCGCCGCTGGAGGAAAGGCCCTCCTGCCATTGGCCGTGGACGACGAGCGGGTTGGTGCCGAGCTTTTTGCAGGCGGACGGCCAATGCTCGCCACGGGCGTCGGGCACGCCGGCCTGGGTTTGCAATTGTTGCAAGGCTTGCGCGCAGACGTCGAAGACGGCCGGGGAGATCGAAGCGCAGGTGGTGCTGCCACCGCTGGCCGGGCCGGGCGGAAAACGCGTGTCGCCGATTTTGACCGTGATTTGAGCGGGGTTGAGGCCAAGGATTTCGGCGGCCACGACGGCGATGACGGTGCGCGTGCCGGTGCCGAGGTCTTGCACGCCCAAACGGACTTCGATGCCGCCGTCGGGCTGGATTTCGGCTTCGGCCTGGGTGCGGCGATTGCCTCCCCCACCCCAACTGGCGCCCGCGCAGCCGACGCCGATTTTGAGCGGGCCTGGGGAGGAGCCTGGTTTCCGATATTCTTGCTTCCAGCCAAACTTCTCGGCGGCGAGTTGGTATTCACGGCGGCGGACGGGGCTGGGATCGTTTTTGAGGCGGAGTTCCAACGGGTCCAGGCCGAGCTTGACCGCCAGATCGTCCATGGCCGATTCCATGCCGAAGGAGGCGGGCGGATTGGCGGGCGCGCGAAAGGCGCGGGCGGAGCCGGCGTTGACGGCGACGGAAGCATGTTTGACACGAACGTTGGGGACTTTGTAAATGTAGGGGGCGGGAATTTCGACGCCGCTGCTGCCGCCCTCCGAGGAGCCGCCGCCAATGCCCGCCGTGCCGTAATTGTCCAACTGGAAGGCGTGCAAAGTGCCATCGGCCTTGGCACCGAGCTTTATTTTCTGAAAGCTGGAGGGGCGGTTGCCCACGGCCAGGGCCTGGTCAAAACGGGTCAGCATCAGGCGCACGGGCGCTTTGGCCGCGCGCGAGAGGCGGGCCGCCAGCACGCCCTCGACACCGGGGCCGAATTTCGCGCCAAAGCCGCCTCCCATGTATTCGGTGATGACGCGCACCTGGTTTTGCGGCAACTGCAAACCGCCCGCCAAGCCGTCGCGCACGCTGGAAATGCCCTGGGTGGAGGCCCAGGCCGTGACGCCTTCATCGGTCCAGGAAACGGTGTTGCCATGAGTTTCCATCGGATGATGGATTTGCACGGGTGTCGTGTAAAAGCCTTCGATGACCGCCGCGCATTCGCCGAAGGCCTGGTCCACGTTGCCTTGATCGCGGGTTTTGCCGTCGCTGACGTTGGCGCTGTTGGGCCAAACGCGGGGCGCATCTTCCTTGCGGGCGTCCTCCTCCAGGACGACAAAGGGCAAGGGCCTGGCCTCGACCTCGATGGCGCGCAAGGCGTCCAGACAGGCCTGTTTGGTGGCGCCGGCGACGGCGGCCAGTTCCTGGCCGTAAAAGCGGACGGTCATTTCACCCTCTTTGACAGCCAGGGCGGCTTTGATGCCGGGGATTTTGAGGGCGTTGGCAAGGTTGATTTTGGAAATCCTGGCGGCGGGCCACTTGGAGCGCAGGATCATGCCGTAGAGCCAGCCCTCGGCCTGGATGTCCGAGGAATAGCGGGCGCGCCCGGTGACCTTGGCGGGAGCGTCCACGCGCAAGGTCGAATGGCTGATATACTTTGTTTCGGCGGGCCAGCTAGGCATGAACCACCTCCGTCGTGGAACCGGCGTCCGTGACGCCGGCGGTCTCCAAAGCGGCGCGCATGATGTGCGGCTGCGTGCCGCAACGGCAGATGTTGCCGGCGCAGGCATGATGGATTTCTTCCGCCGTGGGATGGGGATTTTTCGCGAACAAAGCGGTCAAACTCATGAGAAAGCCGGGCGTGCAATAGCCGCACATCGAGGCGTCCTTGTCCACGAAGGCCTTTTGCAAATCGGACAGCTCGCCGTTTTTGGCCAGGCTCTCGATGGTGGTGATGGCATGGCCCTGGGCTTCAATGGCCAATTTCTGGCAGGCGTAAACTGGCACGCCGTCCAGCAGGACGGTGCAAGCGCCGCAGGAGGCGCGGTCGCAACCTTCCTTGGCGCCGGTGAAGCTGGAGTAATTGCGCAAGGCGTCCAGGAGGGTGACGCGCGGTTCGAGTTGCAGACGGAGCTGGGCCCCGTTGACCTGGAGCGTGACTGGCACGGGGCCGGGGCCGAGGATGTTTTCGGCATTGGCCTTTTCCAATTCGGCGGCGACGGACTGGGTGCCGGCCGTGGCGACGGTGACGGCGGCCGTGCCCACACTTTTGAAAAACGTGCGTCTGGATTGGGCGCCGAAACCCTCAGCGTTCGTGTCTTTCATTTTGTAAAGGTTGTTTTGCTGGCGACAACTTTCTATAATCCACGGGATAATCCAAGTCAAGGGGCAGACCGCAATCGTTGATGGAACATTCCATGTGCGGGGCAGCGGTTTGTTCCAGGAACTCTTTCAACGTGCGCGCGGCAGACTGCCGCAATTCCAGGAAGGCATCGCGCGGCAGGACAACCGGGTGGCAGCGTTGCCCCTCAAACGCCGGCTGGCAAATGGCCTGTGGATGCTTGCGCTGAAAGGCCAGCAAGGCGCGCAAGGTCGCCATCCGCAAATGGGGTTGATCCCCCAGCACGATTACCCAGGCCGTCAAGCCCGCGTCCCAGCCTGGCCATTGGGCGGCGCAGACAATCGAACTGAACATGCCGCGCTTCGGTTCGGGGTTGACGATGCAATGGCGGGGCGGAAATCCGAGGCGGCGCAATTCCGCCGCCAAAGGCCGGTCCGACCGGCGGCAGACGAGGACAATCTGCCGCGCCTGCAAAGCCCGCCATTGCGCCAGAAGACGCCCAATGACGGTGGATCCGCCCCAAGGCAGGAGCAGCTTGGGACGCCCCATGCGGACGGAGGCTCCGGCACCCAGAATGACGACGCCGAGCGAGGGTTTTGGGGTGAGAGGCGCGCTTTTTTTATATTTTGTGCGGGATTTGCCCGGCATTTGCATTTAAGATAGGGTTTGCAGTTGCGGATGGAAACGATAAGTTTGGGTGCGCTTGTCCGATGGTGTAACGGTAGCACAAGGCCCTTTGGAGGCCTTTGTCATGGTTCGAATCCATGTCGGACAGCCAATTTTGGGAGGGACGCAATGAGCGGCTTGCCTCTCGACGATCAACGGGGAAGGATGTATGGTTGGGAGCGTGATAGTGACAGCGGAAGTTGGAACCAGACAGCTTGCCGACCTGATTAAACAGGTCCAGGCCGGCCACGAGGTATTGCTCACTCAAGGCAACAAGCCAGTGGCTAAAATCGTATCCGCCTCTGAAGTCGCAAATTCCTCTGGCACGGCCTTAAACATTCGTTCCATTAAAGGCCACCGAATTTTAACCCAAGTCATTTCTCAAGGAGATTTGGCGCAGGAAATGTTCGGACGGCAATGATTGGTTTGGATTGCAATATCCTTGTCCAGCTTGCCTTTGCCGACCATGCGGCAAACGCGAAAACCATCGCGGCAGTCCAGTCCGAAACCCAAAGGGGCGAAAAGTTGGTCTTTCCGCCCTTGGTGGTTGCGGAATTCTTGCACGTAGCCACGGATCCGCGCCGGTTCGCCCCACCACTTACAATGAACGAAGCGCCTTGTATTTCGGAGCGTTTGCCGTCGGTGCGCCAAACATCGTCGCGCAATTCATTGCGCCGTTGTCGAATTAACCGTGCCACCCGTTGCCGTACGGATTTCAATCTAATCTCTCGAACGCGCAGCGGGGAAAACCCCCGATACTGAAGGACTGGCCAGGGCAGAGCGGCAGCTCTGCCCTACCAGTTGTTTAAGCGGCGGCGTGGCCTATGATCTCGTCCATGTTGCCGGTGAATTCGGGGAAGGCGTGGCGGGCGGCGTAGGCGTGGAGCTTGTGCGCGCGCCGGTCGGCCTCGATTTGAAAATCGGTTTGACGCGAAAGACGGGACATGACTGCTTCGACCAATTCGTCCATCGTGAACGGTTTGATCAAGTAATCGTCGGCCCCGCACACCATGCCGCGGCGAAAACCATCGCGGCTGACAAGACCGGTCATAAGGATGAAAGGGATGGGGGCGGTGGCCGAAGAATCGCGCGCGGCGCCCAGCGTTTCGTAGCCGTCCATGCCGGGCATGTTGATGTCGCAGACAACCAGGTCGGGCTTGTGGTCGCGCAGCATTTGCACGCCGCTTAGTCCGCTGTCGGCCTCGATGACGTTGAAGCCGTAGTCGCTTAACACCGCTTTGATCAGATTGCGAATGTCTTCTTTATCGTCGATAACCAGAATTTTTTTCATTGGCGTGATAAGCATATCATGAATCGTGCCAAACGCGTGACGCCCTTGAAACGGGCCGCTAAAGGCGGGGCGGGGCTAAATCTGCCGCTTTGGGGGCGCGCGGCGGGCAAACTCTGCCGGACTAAGGGCGCAGGCAAAAACAACTTCGGGATTGGTCCCTCGGGCAGGCGTTGCGTCGCCGCCGTGAATAAATGGGCCGCGACGCAGCGCGGCCCTACTTGGCGTTTAAGGTCTCGAAGACCATTTCGGCCAGTTTGCGCGCGTGAAAGGGCTTTTGCACCAGGTTGAAGGGCGTGCCGGCTGGAAATTCCCTGGCCAGCCGTGAGGCGTCGTAACCGCTGGTGTAGAGGACTTTGAGCGCGGGCTTGGATTCTTGCAGAATGCGGGCCAGTTCGGTCCCGGCCATGCCGTCGGTCAGAATCAAATCGGTCAGCAATAAATCTATTTTTTTGTGGTGATCTCTCCAGGTGTCCAGCGCCTGGCGGCCGTTGGCGCAGCCGAGCACCTTGTAGCCGTGGTTTTCCAGGATGTGTTGGGTGAGCTTGAGCAACGGCGCTTCGTCCTCGACCACCAAGAGGGTTTCCGTTCCCCCGATGACTTTTTGCTCGGTGGGCGTCATTTGCAGGGCGCCGCTGCCGGCGGAAGATGCGGGCAGGAAGATTTGGAAGGTCGTTCCTTGAGCCACCTGGCTTTTGACGGTGATCCAGCCCTGATGCTGTTTGACAATGCCATAGACGGTGGCGAGGCCCAATCCTGTGCCGCGATCCGCGGCCTTGGTGGTGAAAAACGGCTCAAAAATGCGGCCCACGTTTTCCGGCGCGATGCCGCAGCCGGTGTCGCCAAAGGTCAGGCAGACAAAGCGGCCGGTTTTGGCCTCGGGGTTCTGTTGGGCGGTGGCGGGGTCGATGGTGGCGACGGATGTCTTGATGAGGAGCTGGCCGCCGCGCGGCATGGCGTCGCGGGCATTGACGGCCAGATTGAGCAAGATTTGTTCGATCATGCCCAAATCGGCCTTGATCGAGGGCCGGTCGGGGGAAAAATCAGTCTGCAAGGCCACGTCTTCGCCCAGGATGCGCCGGAGCATCTTGAGGATATTATTGACGAGTTCGTTCAAATCCACCGCCTGGGGATGAAACTCCAGTTTGCGGCTGAAGGTGGTCAATTGCCGGGTGAGGGCGCTGGCGCGTTTGCCGGCGGCGGCGATCTCCTTGAGCGAATCAGCGCCCCGTGGGGTCAATTTTTCGCTGGCCAGGAGGAGGCTGGCGTGGCCGTTGATGACGGTGAGCAGATTGTTGAAGTCATGGGCGATGCCGCCTGCCAACTGGCCGATGGAATCCATCTTTTGGGATTGGCGCAATTGGGCCTCGAGGTTCAAGCGCTCGGTCACGTCCATGGCCAGCGAGAGGTAGATTTTGCGCGGCAGGAGGTGATGGGAGGTGATTTCCATCTCGATGAGTTTGCCGCTCTTGGCGCGGTGGCGCCAGATGCCGGAGCGGACCGCCCCGGCGTCGGGTTGCGAAAGCTTGTTCAGAAAGACCGGCAGTTCTTCCGGCAGGGCGAGGTCGCGCAGGGTGAGCTTGAGGAACTCTTCCTTGGCATAGCCGTAATGCCGCACGGCTGCTTCATTGACGCCGACAAAGGCCAGGGTGGTGTCGTCATAGGTGAGAATGGGGGTGGGGTTGTTCTCGAAAAGGAGGCGGTATTGGTTTTCGGAGGCCTGGATGAGAGCCAGGGATTGCGCCAGATCCGCGGTACGGGCCTGCACCAACGCCTCCAGGTTCTCGAAATACGATTGCGCCTCGCGCGCCAGACGCCACTTTTCCGATAGCGCCATGGCCATGCGCCGGACCTCGATGTTGTCGAACGGCTTTTTGAGCACCAGCAGTTGGTCGGTCCGCCGCATTTGGCGCGTGATGCCGGCGAGGGTGTCATCTGAGAAGGCCGTGCAAAGCACCACCTCAAGCTCCGGATCCGCCTGCCAGAGGAGGCCAATGGTCTCAATGCCATTCCAGCCGGGGGGCATACTCATATCGACAAAAGCGACCGAGTAGGGCCGACCGGTCTGGCGCTGCGCGCGTCACCTCTGCCAAGCCATCCTCGCCCTGGCAGACGCAGTCCACCTCGAACCGCGGCTCCAAGCTCTCGAGCGCGGCGTTGGGGCCGAGAATTTCGGTTGCCAGGCGGACCGAGTGTTCCGGCGGGCCGTCGTCGGCCGCCAGAATCTTGCGGAAGTCATTGTGGATGTCCGCGTTGTCGTCGATGACCAGGATGCGATGGGTTTGAGAGGTGCGCATGAGATGTATTCTTTCGTGGTGCGATAAGCGGGAGGAGTGGTTAAGGCAAGGATCGCGCGCTGGCCGGGCAGGAGAACCACCAGAAGCGGAACACATGGAGTATTGAATATAGCATCGTGAGGCTCAAGTACGGACAAAAAGGGGAGACTTTACAAGGAAAATCAGCATTTTGCGGGGTATCCGCTAAAGTATTCCGCGGTTGAGCCGATAGAAGTGGTGTCACAGGACCATGGCGGTTGGCGGCCAGCAAAGGCCAACCGGGAAACCGGTGGATGCCCGAATAAAAATCCACCACACGACACGGATGTCGTGCTGAAATCCCCCGAAAAGGGGTGACTCAAGGAAAGAGTAATAAGCATATGGTAATTAATACAAACATGGCGGCCATTAAGGCAGCCAACAGTCTCAATACGTCAACCAACTCGGTTAACCAAGCGTTGGCGGAACTATCATCCGGTTCGAAAATTGTGAATCCATCGGATGACCCGGCTGGTTTGGCCGAGTCCATCACGTTGAAGGCGCAAATCGGCCAGACCTCGGCCGCGAACAGCAACGTCAGCAACGCCGTTTCCTTCCTCCAGACCCAGGATGGGTATCTGCAGCAGGTCGGATCCGCGCTGGATCAAATGAGCACACTGGCAGTCGAAGCGCAAGATGTCACCAAAACCAACGGCGAGCGAGCCGACTACCAGAAAGAATTCAACACATTGGCCGGCTACATCAACGACACGGCGACCAAGGACTTCAATGGCGTCAGCTTGTTCAGTGGCACCCCGATGGACGTGACGACCGACGGCAATGGCGGCACGTTCCAGATGACGGGCATCGACCTGGGATCGAATGCCTACACCGACGTGACAGGTTCGACCACCATCAACGGCGTGGACACGCCGAACACGGACATCTCGACCACGACAGGCGCGGTGGCGGCCTTGGCTTCGATCACGGAAGCCATCACCGCACTGGCCTCGGATCGCGCCACAGTCGGTGCGAATGAGGAACGATTGACCTACACGGGCGACGAACTGGGCGTCCTTTCGGACAACCTGGCCGCCGCCAACAGCCAAATCACGGATGTGAACGTGGCGACGGAGAGCACGAAGTACGCGGAATACCAAATTCTGGTGCAATCGGGCACGTCAATGTTGGCCCAGGCCAATCAGAATCCCCAGACGGTCTTGAAGCTCCTGCAATAAGCAGACTGACCTGATTTAGACACGCAAATCGGGCGGCGTCACAGCCGCCCGATCTTTTTTTCCACACGCGAACCCGGGCGGCGTCAGAGCCGCCTGGCGTTGTTTTCCAGCCCGCCTAAAGTTTTCCCGAGCCATGCCGATAACACCGTTGTCTAGACATTGGCGATTGGCAGCCACAAAGGGCCAATCGGGAAAATTGGCGGAGGCCCGTGAAAAATTCCGTCACACGACAGGGATGTCGTGCAAGAAAACTCCCCGCAAGGGGTGACTCAAGGAAAGAGTTAGTTATGGTAATCAATACAAACATGGCGGCCATTACGTCCGCCAACATGCTAAACAAGTCAACCACCGCACTGAATCAGTCGTTGGCTGAACTGTCGTCTGGTTCGAAAATTGTGAATCCAATGGATGACCCGGCCGGATTGGCCGAGTCCATCACGTTGAAGGCACAAATCGGACAGACGGCGGCCGCTAACGCGAACGTGAGCAACGCCGTATCCTTCCTGCAGACCCAAGATGGGTATCTGCAACAGGTGGGGTCCGCGCTGGATCAGATGAGCACACTGGCCGTCGAATCGCAAGACGTCACCAAGACCAATGGTGAGCGAGCCGACTATCAGAAAGAGTTCAATACTCTGGCAGGCTACATCAACGATACAGCGACCAAGGACTTCAACGGCGTCAGCTTGTTCAGTGGTTCCCCCCTGGCAGTGACGACTGACGGAAACACCGGCACGTTCTCAATGTCGGGCATCAACCTGGGCGATAAGGTTTATACCGACGTGACAGGCTCGACGACCACCAATGGCGTCACCACGCCGAACGCGGACATCTCGACGACGACGGGAGCCGTGGCGGCCCTGGCCTCAGTCACCTCGGCGATCACCGCCCTGGCGAATGATCGTGCCACGGTGGGCGCGAACGAAGAACGGTTGACCTATACGGGTGACGAACTGGGTGTGCTGCAGGACAACCTGACCGCCGCTAACAGCCAATTAATGGATGTGAACGTGGCGACGGAGAGCACCAAGTACGCCGAAAACCAAATCCTCGTGCAGTCCGGCACGTCGATGTTGGCGCAGGCGAATCAGAACCCTCAGTCCGTGCTCAAACTCCTCCAATAAGGAGCGTGGGCACTGATTCGGACTAGCATCACTCGGGCGGTCTTCGGGCCGCCCGAGTAACGACTTAAAAAGACAGGTGGGTGGAGCAAAGCCGGACGCAAACGCAAGCAAGAGAAGAAAGAAAAAGATTATGTCAGCGACAACTACCAGCAGCAGCAGCATCAGCAGCCTAGGCATGTCCGGCCTGGCTTCGGGCATCAACTGGACCAACATCATCAACGACATGGCGGCGGGAGAATCGGCCCCCATCACCCAGATGCAAGCCCAGCAGACCACCATCAATTCAAAGAAAACCGCCTATCAAACGATAGGGACCGATCTGACCAATCTGCAAAGCGACCTGACCAAGCTCTCCTCGGCCAGCTTCTTTCACAGCACCACTGTTTCCAGTTCCAATTCCGGCGTGGCCACCGCCACCACGACATCAGGAACTCCCGTGGGCGCCTACACTTTCGCGGTTTCCCAACTGGCCACGTCCGCCGCCCAAAACGGGTCCGCCGTTTCCGCCCAATCCATCAATTCCACGACCGACGTTTCGAATCTTGTCCTGGGCGCCGCCGCCTTGGCCGACCCCATCAGCGGCGGAACCTTTACTGTCAACGGCAAGATCATCACCATCGCCACCAGCGACACCATGCAGTCGGTTTTTGACCAGATCAGCACCGCGACCGGCGGCGCGGTCACGGGTGGTTACGATCCCGGCAAAGACGAAATCACACTTTCCAGCAGTTCGCCCATCGTCTTGGGCAGTTCCGCTGACACCAGCAATTTTCTCCAGGCCACGCAACTTTTTACCAATGGCAGCGGGGCGGTGAGCAGTCTCAACGCCCTGGCTGGCATCAATCTCAATGCCGCCGCCAGCCAGTCCAATCTGTCCGGCGGGATCGTCGATGACGGCAACGGGCAGGGAGCATTCGAAATCAACGGCGTGACGATCAACTTCGACGCTTCCAGCGACAGCATCAACGACATTTTGCAGTCGATCAATACTTCCGAGGCGGGGGTGACGGCCAGTTACGACGGGCCGAACCAACATTTTGTATTGACCAACAACAACACCGGGAACATGGGCATGACCATGCAGGATGTAAGCGGCAATTTCCTGGCCGCCACCGGGCTTTCCAGCGGCACCGCGCAGGCGGGAGTCAATTTGAAGTACAGCATCAACGGCGGCGCCACGATGACCAGCGCCAGCAACACGATTAACGCTTCCTCCGAGGGGTTGGCCGGTTTGTCCGTCACCGCGCAATCCACCGGCTCGACCAGCATTGCCGTCAACTCCGACACCAGCACCATCGCCACCGCCATCACCAACCTGGTCAACGATTACAACACCATCCAGAACTACATCACGTCGCAAACGACGTCCACCAGCAGCACCAGCAGCACGACCGGCGCGACCACCAGCACACCGGGCGTATTGACGGGGGACATGGACGCGGAGGACATAGCAACGAGCCTGCGCCACCTGATCAATTCCTCGCCGCTGTCAGGCGTGATCCAGAATTTAAACAGTCTGGGCATCAGTTCCAACGGCCATGACAACACTTTGACAGCCAACACGGCCGTTTTGAACGCCGCCCTGGCCGATAATCTGGGTCAAGTCACCCAATTGTTCACCAAACCGACCACCGGCCTGGCCGCCATGCTCGGCGGTTTCCTCTCCAGCACGCTGGGCAACAGCGGCGTGGTCTCCAACAAGGAAAAGAGTTTCACCAGCCAAAACACCGCCATCGGCACCAGCATTACCAACCTGCAAACAAAGATCACCAACGACGAAGCGGTGATGCAGAGCCAATTCGTGGCCATGGAAGACGCCATCAACTCCATCAACGTGGACAAGCAATATCTGACTGCCTACTTCAACAGCCCGACCACGAGCAACTCCGCTCCGACGGCCGCTTCCAGTAGTTAGACAATCCGGCAGACGGCCTGTTTGCCCCTCTTAATCTTAATCGTAATCTTAATCTCTGTCGTCTCGGCCCGAGGATTAGATTCTTACCGTTGAAATCCCGTCGGATTATCTCTCAGATTTCTCATCTGTGTTAATCTGTGTTCATCTGTGGCTAAAATTTCAAATATCTTTGGCTAGGATTAAGATTAGGAAAAGACAACCCAACTGGACGCCGGCTCGACTCAGGTCGGAATTCGAGTTATCTTCAAAACGTGCGTCTGGCATTTCATCAACAAGAAAGAACGGAGCCGGCGTGGTGAAGACTCCCCTGCTCATCCTGGCTTCCGCCTCGCCGCGCCGGGCGGATTTGCTGCGGCAATTGGGATTGGATTTTCAAATCGTCCCCGTGGGCGTGCATGAAGTTGAAGGAGAGCCGTTGAGCGCGGGGGAAACGGCGCGAATCAACGCCTATCGCAAGGCTCGCGCGGCGGCCAGGGAACATCCCGACACCTTGGTCCTGGGGGTGGATACCGTGGTGGCGCTGGACTGCGCGCTCTTCGGCAAGCCGGCCACGCTGGCGGAGGCGGAACAGACGTTGTGGGCTTTGCAGGGCAAGACGCACCAGGTGGTGAGCGGCGTTTGTTTGCTGCACTTGCGGGCGCGCCGCCAAACGATTTTTATCGAACAGACGGCGGTGACCTTTCGCCGGCTGACCCGTGAGCAAATCCGCTCTTACCACGCCCAGGTCAATCCGCTGGACAAGGCGGGCGCCTACGGCATCCAGGAAAAGGGTGAGGAGTTGGTGGAAGGCATCTCAGGCTCCTTGAGCAACGTGATCGGCCTGCCGCTGGAGCGGTTGGCGGCGGAATTGCCCGCTTTTGGCATTCGCTTGCCGCAGGCGGGAAAGCGCTGAATGGAAGGCGCGATGCGAAAGTACTGGCACGTCATTAAAATCGGGTTCGCGAACACGCTGGTTTATCGCGTCAATTTTTTCTTCCGCGCCGGTTTCGGGCTGATTCCATTGCTGGCCACGATCTACCTTTGGCAAACGGTCTATGCGGGACAAAGCTCCGCGGTCGGCGGTTACAGTCTGGCGGGCATGATTTCGTATTACCTGCTGGTGACCATTGTCGATACCCTCACGGCGGTGAACGAGGACGATTGGCAGATCGCGGCGGACATCAAGGACGGAAACATCAGCCAGTTTCTGCTCAAGCCGATTGATTATCTGACCTACCGGCTGTGCCTCTTTTTCTCCGGCAAAATAATTTTTACAGTGGTGTCGCTGGCGCCGGTGGGTGTTTTTATATTTTGCCTGCGGCGTTACATGGTCGCGCCGGCCGGGGGATGGGCGCTGGTTGGTTTTGTCTGGTCCACCCTGCTGGCCGGGTTGCTGCAATTCTTCATTTCCTACACCCTGGCCCTGCTGGCCTTCTGGCTGCTGGAGGTTTCGACGGTGATTTTCATGGCTTTCGCCTTTGAATACCTGGCGGGCGGGCACGTGTTTCCGCTGAACATATTGCCGCACGCGCTGGAGCAGGTGCTTAATTGCACGCCCTTTCCGTATCTGCTGTTTTTCCCGGTCAGCATTTATCTGGGGCAGGCGCAAGGCGCGGCTCTGTGGCGCGGGCTGGGCGTGCAGGCGGCCTGGCTGGTGTTTTTTTATCTGCTGGCGCGGGTGGTTTGGCGGCGGGGCGCGCGCCATTACTCCGCCGTGGGAGGATGAGATGGACGAGCTACCTGTCAAACCCATTTCTTTGCCGCGCCGCTACGCGGCGATTTACGCGGCGCTGTGGCGCAATTCCGTGGTGCGGGAAATGGGCTTCAAAAGCAACTTCCTGCTCTGGATCGTGGTCGAGTTGCTTTGGTTCGGGTTGCAGCTCTGTTTCATCGGCGTGATCTATCTGCACACGGACCACATCGCGACGTGGAGCAAATGGCAGGTGGTCATGCTGGTGGGGGCCAGCCATTTTATCCAGCAACTCTTTCAGGCGATTTTTTTGTCCAATTGCGTGCAATTTTCCGAATTGGTGCGGACGGGGCGGCTGGATTTCATGCTGCTGCTGCCGGTGAACACCCGGTTTTTGGTTTCGTTGCGGGTGGTGGATTTGGGCGGCTTCGTCAATGGCGCTTCGGCCCTGGTGGTGATGGGTTACGCGGCGCGCCAGCTTCAACTCTCGCCCTCGGCGTGGCAGGTGCTGGTGTTTTTGTGGTTGTGCGCCGCGGGCATTCTCATCCACTACTCGCTGATGTTTCTGCTTTCCAGCGTGGCGTTCTGGACGGTGCGGGCACAGGGCATCGTGTGGGGTTATTACAGTTTTTTCAATGTGGCGCGGCTGCCGGACGCGGCCTTTAAAGGCTTCTTCAAGGCATTTTTTACGTTTGCGATCCCGATGCTGCTGGTGGCCAATGTGCCGGTCAAAGTGCTGCTCAACCAAATGCAATCGCCGGGGCCGATGTTGCTCCTGACGGGGATGGCGGGGGTGTGCTTTTTCGTTTCGGAACTTTTCTGGCGTTTTTCGCTCCGGCGTTATACCAGCGCCAGCGCGTAGATGGTTAATGGAGATTAGGATTAGGATTAGGATTAGGATTAGGAGGGGAAGCAGCGGACGGCAAGAGGGCGATGATGGCCAGGACTGCGGCCATGATCACCAGTCCGGCGCAAAAAATGGCGCGCGGCCATGAGAGAGGATGATGGCTTTTGCAAATGGTCACGATCGCGAGGGCCACGAGCAACGCGTCACCGGCAAAAAGATACCAGCGCGGAATGAGGGGCTTGGGCGCGGACGGGGCGTCCGGGCCGTGGCCACGCATCAAGGAACGGACGCCCGCGCTCTCGGGGGCGGCGTCTTGCTTTGGATTGCTCGCCATGAGGGCGCCCAGATCCCGGCCTAAACTTTGCTTTGCCATCGGCAGAAGCGTGTGGAAAGAATGGGACGGTTACAACGCTTTTCTTTGGACGGGGGCACGATTTTTTTTTGCACCTGAATCCAGTTGAATCCACCTGAATTTTCAAGGTAGCTTCGGAGTGGACCTTGCCGCAAAAGAACGCAAAGAACCCAGCGCACCGAGCCGCAACCAAAAAAGGCTTCCGCAGCGGCACAGAGTTGGAGCCACAGATTAACACAGATGAACACAGATTTAAGAATCCCTCATCTGTGTCAATCTGTGTTAATCTGTGGCTAAACGTCTTCATGTTTTCCATCCGTGAAATCCGTGGTAATAAATCTTCTCGAAAATGAATGATTCCGAGAGATTGCAGTGCAAAAGCCCTGCCAACAACGCCCATCTTACCACTATTAGATGGGAATACGTCACGAATTATTCGTAAATCATTTTTGCGAGCCGTGACTTGATCTGCAAAATCGAGTTAAGGCTCGACGGAGTCTGGGGCGATCATGGACGTTTGCGGCGTCAAGTCAAGGGCTTAGTTAAAGTCAATTATGTGGAGGGATTAGGAGTAGGATTAAGATTAAGTGGGGCGGAAAGGGGTGCTTGACGGGGCGGGGCTGGCTTTTAACATGGGCGGCTGTGACCGAGAGGCAATGCGGGTTTGTACAATGGCTCGTCGCACTGCTGGGCGTGCTCGCTTTGGCGGTGGTGCTGGCTTTTCATAATATCACCGAGGGCGATCTTTGGGCCAAGCTGGCCATTGGCTCTTCGCTGTGGAATACGGGGCACCTGCCGCGCCATGATGTCTTCGCGTTTACACCCACCCTGCCCCAATACATCGATCATGAATGGGGCGCGGGGGCGGTGTTTTATGGGCTGCTGAAATGGTTCGGGCCGGCTTCGCTTATCGTATTGAGAATGGCGCTGGCAACGGGGTTGCTGGCGCTGGGGTTTCTGACGGGAAAGCGTCAAGGAACCGATGGGAATGTTCTCTTGCTGCTGGCGACGCCGTGCGCGGGCTGCATTTTGACGGGGTTTATTCCGGTGGCGCGCTCGCACGTGTTTACGTTTTTTCTGTTCGCGGCAACGCTGTTTTGCCTCGAAGAATTGCGGCGGGGCGGACGCTGGCCGGCGGCGGTCCTGCCGGTATTGATGCTGGTCTGGACCAATCTGCATGGCGGGTTCGTGGTGGGGCTGGGGGCCATTTTTGTTTACTGCGCGGCGGCGGTCCTGGCGCGGGAGAGGGCCTCACTGATGGTCTTGCTGGCGGCGGCTTGCGCGGCGGTGACGCTGGTCAATCCCTACGGGCTGGACTTCTGGCGCTACTTGATTCCGGCGCTGCTGCATCCGCGGCTGCGCATCCCGGAGTGGCGTCCCCTGCCCCTTTGGGCGTGGGATGATTTTTTGGGGTTCCGGATCTTGTTTGTGTTGACGGTCGTGGCGGTGGCGGCGGGGTGGAAACGGGTTGAACGGAAGAATTGGGCGGGACTGGCGGTGCTGGCGGTGACGGCCTGGATGGGATGGCGGAGCCGGCGGCACGGGCCATTTTTGGGGGCGGCGGCGCTGGCCTACGCGGGGCCTTATTTGCAGGCGGCGTGGGGACGGAGGTTCAATCTTCTGCCGGCAACGGGTTTGCTTTACGCGGGAATTGCTTTGTGGGTGGCGATGCGTTTTCTGCCCGGAGCTTCGCTTTATCCGCTTTCGCCGATTGGCGAGGATCCGGTGCGGGAGGTGGATATTCTGGCGCTGGCCGGAGCCAGGGGCAACGCGGCGACGCCCTTTGCCTGGGGCAGCTATGTGAGCTGGCGGCTTTATCCCAAGGTCAAGATTTCGATGGACGGGCGCTACGAAACAACCTACCCGGAATCGACGTTTGAATTGAACAATGCTTTCTACGATCACGAGGGCGATTGGTTCCGGCTGTGCCGCGAGTTCAAGGTCGATTACGTCATTCTGGATTTGCAGACGGAACGGCTGCGGGCGGAGGCGTTGGAGGCGGCGGGGTATGTTCTGATCTGGCAACAGGACCAGCTCTCGGCGCTGTTGTGTTTGCCGGAACACGCGGCGGCGCTGCAAAAGGCGGCGCGGGAATTGCCGCCCTTCACGGTCGATCCGCTGGATTTGCGCGCCAGGATGATGACCAGCAGGAAGGATTAAGATTAAGATTAGGAGTAGGAGTAAGATTGAGAGATGAGAAACGCGGTCTTTTCTTTGGAGATGGGTGTGGCATAGTCCGCGACAGCCGGTGCTGCCGGTTATAAGAATTGGAAATGTAATGGAAGAAAAGACCGCAACGAATCAAACGATTCCCCTGCCGCGTCCGCCCGTCTCCGAGACTGCGTCCGCGCCGCCGGCCCGCCGGCGTTTCCGGCCCGGCTTGGCCGTAGGCGTGGTGATCGTGCTGGCCGTGATCGCCGCCACCGCCCACTATTACGTCAAGTATGTCGCGCCTTACGAAACCACGGACGACGCTTTTATTGAAAGTTACGTGGCGTTTATCAGTCCGCGAGTATCCGGCCCGGTGGTGAAGTTGTTGGTGGCGGACAACCAGCGCGTCAAGGCGGGTGATCCGCTGCTGGAAATCGATCGGCGCGATTACCAGGTGCTCGTGGAGCAGGCCAGCGCCGATCGCGCCGCCGCCAGCAGCCGCGTCCACCAGGCGGAGGCGCTCATTCTGGTTGACCAGGCCAAGGCCGATCAGCAAAACGCGGCGGTCGCCGCCGCCCAAGCCATCGCTGATCGCGCGGCAGCGGATCGCGGACGCTATGAGTCCGTGCAGAGCCAGGCCGTCTCGCGCAGCCAGCTTGACTTGTCCAAGGCGCAGGCCAGTTCCACCGCGGCTGACGTGGAAGTGGCCCGGCATCGAGCCAGCGCGGCGGTCGCGCAAGTGGAGCTTGACCGCGCGGACGTCGAGACGGCGCGCGCCCAGGTGCAACAGGCTGAGACGCGGTTGCAACAGGCGCAATTGCAGCTTTCCTACACCACCATCGTCGCGCCGCGGGATGGACGGGTAACCCGGCGCACGGTGGAGGAAGGCGCCTACGTGCAAACGGGCCAGGCGCTGCTGGCGCTGGTGCCGGAGGAAGTGTGGGTGGTGGCCAATTTCAAGGAGACGCAATTGGAGCGGATGCGCCCCGGCCAACCGGTGGAGATCCGCATCGATGCCTACCCGCGGCACGAGTTCAAGGGCAAGGTGGACAGCCTGCAAGCGGGGGCGGGAGGGCGCTTCAGCCTGTTGCCGCCGGAAAACGCGGTCGGCAATTACGTCAAGGTGGTGCAACGGGTGCCGGTAAAAATTATATTTGACGAACCGGTTAACTTGTCCGAGATGGACATCGCCCCCGGCATGTCCGTCGAGCCAAAGGTCCGAGTGCAATGAGTGAGCAGTGGCGTCCACGAGTCAATCCCTGGCTGATCGCCCCGGCGGTGATGCTGCCGACTTTTATGGAAGTGCTGGATACTTCCATCGCCTCGGTGGCGCTGCCCTACATCGGGGGGAATCTGGGGGCGACGTCGTCGGAAGCAACGTGGGTTCTGACCAGCTACCTGGTTTCCAACGCGGTGGTGTTGCCGGCCAGCGGCTGGCTGGCGAGGTATTTCGGGAGGAAACGGCTGTTGATAACCTGCATCATCATTTTTTCGATTTCTTCCTTCCTCTGCGGAGCGGCCACGACCCTGCCGATGCTCATTCTCGCGCGCGTGCTGCAGGGGGCGGGCGGCGGCGCGCTGCAACCGCTTTCGCAATCGATCATGCTGGAGAGCTTTCCGCCGGCGAAACGCGGCACGGCCATGGCCGTTTATGGCATCGGCGTGGTATGCGCGCCTATTTTGGGACCGACCCTGGGGGGCTGGCTGACGGATACCTGGTCGTGGCGCTGGGCTTTTTACATTAATGTGCCGGTAAGCATCCTGGCGGTGTTCATGATTTCACTCGTGGTGGAAGATCCGCCCTGGATCCGGCGGGACAAGCCCGGACGGATCGATTCCATTGGCCTGGGCTTGATGACTCTGGGGTTGGCGGCGCTGCAAATCATACTGGACAAAGGGCAGGAGGCGGATTGGTTTGGCGCGCTGTGGCTGCGGTGGCTGGCGGGGATTTGCGCCGGGTCGCTGCTCTTGTTTATATGGTGGGAGATGCGGGTGGCGGACCCGATTGTCAACTTGCGCATTCTCAAGAACCGCAACTTCGCGGTGTCGTGCGCCTTGTTTTTTCTTTTCGGCGCGGCCATATATGGGTTGATCGCGCTGCAACCGCTGTTTCTCCAGACCTTGCTGGGTTACACGGCGCTGGAAGCCGGATTAACGGTGACGCCGCGGGGCTTGGGGGCGTTTGTGGCGCTGTTTTTGGTGGGGGCGTTGATCGCCAAGCTGGGCGGGCGGAGGCTGGCGGCTTTCGGTTTTGTGGTCTTCGCGGTGAGCGCGTATATGTTCAGCCGGCTGTCGTTGCAAATGGCGCAGAGCAGCATTATGTGGCCCAATGTCATCAGCGGGTTTGGAGCCGGTTTCGTGTTTGTGCCGTTGACAACGGTCGGGCTGGGAACTTTGCGCAATGATCAAATCGGCAACGCGGCGGGCATCCAGAACCTGGTGCGCAACATCGGGGGCAGCGTCGGCATCTCGATTGTGGCGACCATGCTGGAACGTTTTGCGCAGGCGCACCAGTCGTTTATGACCGCGCGCGTCTCGACCTTAAGCCCCATTTACCGGCAGGGTTCCGGGGTGTTGCAACGCGTCTTGCAAACCCATTTCAGCGCGGTGGACGCGAGGCTGAAGGTCGATGGATTGATCTATAACGTGGTTCACCAACAAACCGCCTATTGGGCGTTCATTGAACTTTTCCGCTGGTTTATGTGGCTCGGCCTGGCCTGCGCGGTGGGAGCATGGCTGCTCAAAAACGTCAAAGCGACCGGGGCCGGCATCGCCGCCCACTAGCAACTGTGATCATTTATGAAACGAATCGTCGTCATTGAACGTGAATTCGGCGCCGGGGCCGCCGCCATCGCCGAGGGAGTGGCGCGGCGGCTGGGTTGGAAATTGCTCGACCACGCGCTGACGGAGCAAATCGCGCAATTGGCCAAAGTCAGTCCCGAAGACTGCCAACACCGCGAGGAGCGAGTGGATCCCTGGCTCTACCGGCTGGCCAAAGTCTTTTGGCGCGGCAGTTGGGAGCGCAGCGTGATGCTGCCCGATGCCGATGTCATGGATGCGGACCGGCTTATTCATCTGACGCAGATAGTCATCGACCACGCGGCCCAGGCCGGGCAATGCGTCATTGTCGGGCGCGCCGCCGCCTACTTCTTGCGCGAGCGGGCCGATACCTTCTGCGTTTTCCTCTTCGCCCCGCGCGAAGTGAGATACCAGCGGGTGCTGGCCAAAGTGAAGAATGAATCCGAGGCGCTGCACTTGATTGACACCGTTGATCGGGACCGGATGGCTTTCATTCGGCATTACTACAACGCCGAGTGGCCGGCGCGTCATCTCTATCACGCGATGCTCAACACCGCCGCCGGTGAGGACGCCACGGTGCAAACCATTCTCGGCCTGATCGAGGCCGCCAACCAGCGCGAGGCCCGGACGCCATGATCTCTCCTCGGAGCGTGATACCATTGGTGCTCGCGGGCATGCTGGCCGGCTGCACCGTTGGGCCGGACTATCATCCGCCCAAAACGGCCGCGCCAGCCCAATGGGTGTCCCCTCAAGCCGCCGGGGAAACCAACGCGCCGGCCGCCGATGCCGCCTGGTGGAAATCGTTTCACGACGCGGAACTGGATTCGCTGGTGGTTCGCGCCGCGCAGTCAAACCTGAATCTTCGCGCGGCCGTGGCCCGCGTGCGCGAAGCCCGCGCCGCGGCCCGGGTGGTGGCGGCGGACCTGTCACCGACGTTCGACGCCGCCGGCTCTTACGCGCGGGACCGTTACAGCGCCAACGGCTTTCCCCCTTTCCCGCCCGGAATTCCCGTGGATGCGAACGTCTATCAGGCTGGTTTCGACGCCACCTGGGAAGTGGATGTCTTTGGCGGCGCGCGCCGCGCAACCCAAGCCGCCCGGGCCGAGGTGGCCGCGGCTGAATTCGGCCGCCGCAACGTGTTGATCAGCGTCCTGGCCGAGGTGGCGCGCGACTATGTTGATGCCCGCGCTTACCAACGGCGCCTGGCCGTGGCCAACGCCAACATCAAGGCGCAGGAGGACATCCTGGGCTTGACCCGCGAGCGGTTTGCCAAAGGATTGACCGGCGAATTGGACGTGCAGGAGGCCGATGCGCTGCTGGCCGCGACGCGCGCGCAAGCGCCGCTATTTGACAGCGGTTTCAGGGGCGCTGTTTATCGCATGGGGCTGCTGCTGGGACAGCCTCCCGGCGCGCTGTTGGATGAACTGACCAACGCCGCGCCCATTCCCGCCGCCCCGCCCGCCGTGCCGGCCGGCCTGCCGTCGGAGTTGCTGAGGCGGCGGCCCGACCTGCAACAGGCGGAACGGGAATTGGCGGCGGCCACGGCCCGCGTGGGAGCGGCGGCGTCGGACCTTTATCCAAAATTTTCATTGACAGGAGACGTTGGGCTGCAAAGCATCAGCGCCAGCGACTGGTTTACGGCCGGCAGCCGATTTTGGGCGGCCGGGCCGACGGTGCAGTGGCGGATTTTCGACGCCGGCCGCATCCGGGCCAACATCCGCGTGCAAAACGCCCGCGTGGACCAGGCGCTGGCCGCGTATGAGCAATCGATGCTGGGCGCCTTCACCGATGTGGAAACGGCGTTGACGGCCTACGCGAGGGAGCAAACGCGCCGCCAATCACTGGCGCACGGCGCGCAGGCGAACGAAAAGGCGGTGACCCTGGCCAGCGATCTTTACCGTCACGGCCTGGCCGATTTTCTGCGGGTGCTGGAATCGCAGCGCTCGCTCTACCAAAGCCAGGATGCCTTGATCGAAAGCGAGCGCGCCGTCTCCTCGGATTTAATCGCCCTTTACAAGGCGTTGGGAGGCGGATGGGAGTGCCATGCCGACGTTGGATTTTAGAACCAACATATTATGGAAACGGTTTACATCGAGCCGAGCGTGGTGAGTTATTTGGTGGCGCGGCCCAGCCACAATCCAATAACGGCGTGGCGGCAGCAACTTACGCATGAATGGTGGAACGAGCAGCGGGATAAGTTCGCTTGCGTGATCTCGCAGGAAGTCATCGCCGAGGTGATGGAAGGAGATTCGAGCATGGCGAAAAAGCGAATGGCGCTGTTGCAGGGATTGCCGCTCATTTCAGGCGGGCCTGATAGCGTAAAACTCGCGCTGGAATTGCTGCAGCGCGGAATGTTTCCCGCCAATGCACGAGCCGATTCAAACCATATGGCGACTGCCATTTGTGGAGAGGTTGATTATCTGTTGACGTGGAATTACCGGCATCTGGCCAATGCGGTCGTTTTGAGTCGGCTGGAAAAGTTTTTAAGAGAGCGCAGCTTGAAATTGCCCCGTGTTTGCACGCCGGAAGAACTGATGGAACAATAGACCTATGAAAGCGGATGCGATTCTCGAAGAAGTCTGGCGCGTCAAAGACAAGTTGTCGCGCGAAATGGCCGCCAACCCGGATGCGTATTTTGCGAAGCTGGAGGAAATTGGCAAAGCCGAGAAACGGGCGGGCCGCAAGGTAATCCACTCTGCTGGGGAGCTTCGCCAACTGGTGGCCGAGAAGGAACGCCAGCGTGCCCTTGCCTCCCCTCTAGTGCTCAACGACAAACCACCGGGCGGAGCGACTACATGATAGACGACTCCCCCAGATACTACCAAAGCCTTAGCGCATCCGTTCGGTGATGAGTTGGACGGTGCGGGCGGTGGCGCCGAGATTTTGCCGGACCACTTTCAAGGCGCGGGCACCCATTTCGGAACGGCGCCGGTCGTCGGCCAACAAATGGCCGATGGCTTGTTCCAAGGCGGCGGCGTCCGGGACTTGAAGGGCCGCTTTCCCGGCTAGAAATGCGGCGGCGACGGCCTTGAAATTTTGCATGTTGGGGCCGAAGACCATGGCCTTGCCGAGGGCGGCCGGTTCGATCGGATTCTGGCCTCCCTCAGCGGTCAGACTCTTGCCGACAAAAACCAGCGCGGCCTGTTCGTAAAAGAACTTCAGTTCGCCGGTGGTGTTGACCAGCAGGCACTCAAACTTTCCCGAGGCGCCTGGCGTTTCGCCGGGGATGTCGCTGCGATAAATGAACGTAACGCCACGCGCCGCCAGCTCCTGGCCCACATCCTTGGCGCGCTCGAAGTGGCGCGGCACCAGGATGAGGAACAGTTCGGGAAAACGCCGGCGCAAGCGCGGCAGCATCTCCGCCAGAACCGCCTCCTCGCCCGCGTGGGTGCTGCCGGCCACGAGCAGTTTGGCGTTCGTATTGACTCCGATTTGGCGCAACAGCGCCGCAACGTCCAGGCCGGGGCGCGCATCCGGTTGAGCGGCGTCGAATTTCATATTCCCCACCGTGCGGACGGCCTGGGAGGGAAATCCCAGCGCAATGAGGCGTTGGGCATCGCCGGATTGCTGGCAGCCAACGGCGCGGAACCTGGAGAAAATGGGACGGAAGACAAAGGAGAAACGGCCGTAGCCTTTGGAGGAGCGCTCGGAAAGGCGGGCGTTGACCAGGAAGAGCGGAATGTCGCGCTCTTCCGCCTGCCAGAGGAGGTTGGGCCATAATTCGGCCTCGACCAAAATGATGGCGCGGGGGCAAAGAGTGTTGAGGACGCGGCGGACAACCCCGGGAAAATCGGCCGGATAATAAATGGCCTGGATGTGCGGGGGCAACCTGCGCCGCAATTCTCCCATGCCGGTGGAGGTGGTGGTGGAGACGATGAATTGGAAGGCGGGAAGAGCAGGTTCCAGCGCGCGCAACAATTGCAGACAGACGCCGACCTCTCCGACGCTGACAGCGTGCAGCCAGATCACGGGCCGTTTGCCCAGGACGGCCCGGAGGCCCGCGCCATAGCGGCCAAACCGCTGGCCAAAACCTGCGCGCCAATTTCCGCGGCGCCACATCTTGAGAAAATACCAGGGCGCGCTCAGCCAGAAAAACAGGACGAACAAAATATTATACGCGATTCGCATCGGTTACCTAAAAAACATCAACCATAGCAATATTAACAGAGGAAGCATGACGGGCACAGCCCATTTAAACAAGTACGCGAGAAAAGCCGGGGACGGAACTTTTTGATGGTCGGCGATGGACTTAACCATGAGATTGGGGGCGTTGCCGATATAAGTGACCGCTCCGAACACGACCGTGCCTACGCTCAGAGCAGCAATAAGTTCCGTGGGGAGGGCGTTCATCCCGTTGCCGGCATGGCCCGCGACCGCGCTGAAAAACGCCAGGTAAGCGGGGGCGCTGTCCAGAAAGGCCGACAGCGTTCCGGCGGACCAAAAAACCTGCCCCGGCGTCAGGCTCCCGCCGACGTTCTGCAATCGGTCCAAGGCGGGCATCATGGTGGCGAAAATGCCGAAAAACAAAACGGCCACCTCGACGATGGGGCGGAAACTGAATCGATTGGCCTCATGCACTTGCCGGGCGGTCAGGAAGTACAGACGCGGCCGCCGCCACCACCATGATGCTTTCCCGAACGAGCGGCGGCAGCGGGACGATGACCGACGCGACAATAATGGCCAAGAAAACGATGTTCCAAAGCCCCGCGCAATGCCATGGGGATTCCGTTTCGGCGATCGGACGCGGCGCGCGCGCGTCCTGGCGCCGGTCAATGAAGTAAAACACCGCCAACAAATACACCATGCTGACCAGCCACATCGGCCAGCAATGCCGCCCGACCCACCAGAAGGGAACACCTTCCAAAAAGCCAACCAACAGAGGAGGATCGCCCAACGGCGTCAGACATCCGGACACGCTGGAGACAATGAAGATAAAAAAAACGACGTGATGGGCCGCCAGCCGCCGCCGGTTGGCATCCAGCCAGGGACGAATCAGGAGCATGGAAGCGCCGGTGGTGCCGAGCAGATTGGAGGCCAGGCCGCCCAAGGCCAGAAAAAGGGTGTTCCAACCAGGGGTGCGCCCTCCGCCAACGCGCAAATGAATGCCGCCGGATACAACGTAAAGCGACCCAAGCAGGGTGATGAATCCGACGTAATCCTGCGCGGTGTGATGGACGGTGCGCATGGCCGCCGGCGGCAAAACAAAAACGTAATAGCCAACCGTGACGGCCGCGGAACCGAGCGCGACTTTGGCATAATGCTTTTCCCACCAGTTTGGCCAATGCAAAGGAAACACTGCCATGCAGGCCAGCAATAGCCCGAATGGCAGCATCATCCATGAGGTGGGGGAATACACCGGATTTTCGATCAAAACACCGCTTCACCAAGCAAACCCTGGCTGCGTCTCCGGATTTCCCGTTGCCGGTCCCGCTGGCGCCGGGCGCGGGCCGCCTTTTCCTCGAGCAGCGTCGGGAAGAACAGCAGCGGGAACGGCGTGAACCAAGCCACGCTGGCGGCTTCATTGGCCGCGCGGCGCAAAGCCACGTCCATGCCCGGATCCACCACCGGGGCCAGCAACTGGCGCAAGAGCCGCCCCTTGAGCTGCTCCAACTCGTTCTCAGCCGTCCCGCGCACGGGCACGGGGGCCGGCAAGCCCATCTCGAACCCGGCATCGGGTTCGAACCGGGTCTCGACCACTTTGTCTCTATTTCCATTTTTCATATTACCTCTCAAAATTAACTGACGACGGCCACGTTCGGCCAAAAACGAAAAACCCACGTTTGACTGGCAAACGTGGGTTTCAAAATTGATTTTCTTTGTTCTCAGAAAACTGAATCCACGTTGCCCAACAGCCGGGGAGTGCAACCCATCCACACGGCCAGACGATGGCGGTGGACGCACTGTTTGCACATAATGTTCAAATTGTTACTCATACAACGCGGCCTAATAGACCAGACCTTGATCAATTTGTCAAGTCCCTGAGTTTGGAAAATTGTGCGCAAGGGTTATGAAGGGACTATTCTGACCATCGCGCAACCGCGCTTGAGGGGAATGGTCAACTCCAGCACGCCATCTTTCAAGGTGGCGGGGACCGGCGTTGCGGTTTCCGCGCCGGGATGCAGCGCTTCGCATCTGAGCTTGGCCAAGCCATCAAGGTTGCGCAGATGCACGGTCGCAGATTCAGCGGTCCCGCCAAAGGTGACGGGCAGCGCATAGCCGCCGGGCACCTGGAACAGGTTGACCTTCACGCCGGGCGTGGTGGTCTCGACGCAGTGTGGTTGGAGCACCCATTTTTTTCCACGCATCACGTCGAGCAGCGGGCCGTAGTCCAGATACCACTGGTCCAACTTGGCCTTGGGCAAAATACTGTGGTCGTTGCCGGGAACGGGAGCCATCGGATAAGCGCCCATGTAAAGGTGCCGCTGGAAGAAGGAGTCGGGGTCGGCCTGGAGAGTCTGGGTATCGAGCGTCCACATGACTGCGGTCTTGCGCAGCGCTATCATGGAGGAACCGTTGAAGGCATAGCCCAGATGGCCGGATTCGTCAAAAATGCCGTCAAGCTCCCGAAAAAGATCCAAGCGGTGGCTGGTGAAACAGGAATTGCCAAAGATGACCCTCCCGTTCTTATGCATGATGGGTCCGATTTTGGACAGGGTGTCAATCCAAGACAGCGCCAGGAACCGGCCCGGCCGGCCATCGCCATACCAACCCACCTTATCGTCGGCGCCCGGCGCAAAATTCGTCCAGGCGACCACGTTCATGTTGTCAATGCAGATACCGGGCGAATCGGGCAACACCTCAATGTTCCGGCGAGCCTGCCCGATCAACTCCCGTTGCGCCTGCGCGTCCGCGCAGTCAATATGAACGGCGTGGCTCCAGTGCTCCAGACTTACGTGGCCGGGCCGGTCCATCACAACACTGTGGGGCATCGTCCGATAAAGAAACGTGGTCGCGTCGGTCCACCAATCGGCTGGCGCCAGTTCTTTGTTGATCAAACTGGGGGCGCGCACCTGGGAGCCAAACACGGAGATGTTGAAATAGTTGAGGGCGAAAAAACCGTCCTCCCTCATCCGCCGGCAATAGTCGTTCATGGATTGATAGGATTCATCCTTGACCAATGCGGGAACAGAATCGCCGTTCACGTCCTGCCCCGCGCTTTTCCATGACGGCGCCGGCGGCAAAAACATGCCGAACCAGGGCCACTCGAAGCTCGCGTTCCAGTTGACGCGGAAGCCCATTTTCTTCAAACGGGCCACGTCCCACTCGCCCTGGTTATGCGAATAGGCGCCACAGCCGGCCATCTCATCGGCCTTGGGATTGGGCGGGTTGAAGTAATCCGGGTAACGGCCCACCATCCAGCGCAACCCGCCGCGCCAGTCGGCCTCGTGCGCAACGATGTCGGCAGTGAGCTTCACTCTTTTGCCGCCGCCCAGCCGGAGAAGTTTGTGGCGGAAGAGGAACGTCCCATCGGGATTGTTGGAAAGTTCGGCCAAGAGCAGCGGCTGCTCAGGTGACAGGACCAGGCTCAAACCGGTGTCCGACTTCGGCTCCAGCACGCTGGCAATGGGAATGCATATCGAGCCTCTGCCGTTGCCGTATTTCCAAGTGCGATCCATCAAGGCCATCGGCGCCAGCGGGTCGCCCCAATTGGTGCCGTCCGAAATGCTGTTGTTACTGGAAACAGTGCCGTTGACCCACGCCGTCCAAAACCGGCTCGAAGGTTTTGCCTCCGTCTTCAAAACCAATTCCAACGGCGCCGTCCACGGCTTGCGAGCATCGGAAACCACTTCCATCTCCCACCGGATGCTGCTCTCGGCCGGGGTGAAACGATCCGTCACCCGGCAGACGCGTTTCCTGGCGTCCTCCATCCGGCGAGTGATCTCGCAGCCGCCGCCTGCGCGGCTCTGCACCGCGGCTGTCCCGACGGTGGTGAACCCCTCCAGCGCCGAGCCTCCCGAAACGACCATCGGCAGCTTCCCCTCGCCCACGGTGCCACCGCTAATGCGTCCCATCGCGTCAATCTGGAGCGTCAATCCGCGCGCCGCCACCACCGATTGGCTGGGCGGCAAGCCTGCCACCGCCGCCCCGCCCGCCACCACGCAAGCTATCAAACACAGCACCAGGTTTTTTGAGGAAGTGAAAGGGGTCATTGAAAGGGTCGCAGGAAATGGGCGTCTATTCATGTTCGTTATCAAGGGCCTGACCGGAGCGCAATCGTCAAGCCCACAATATGCCAATTTTGATTTATGTTCTTGCGCCGCCCGCACGGGGGCTGGCGTTGGCCACGGTTTTGACGTAATCTGCGGCCATGACTTTGACGGATCAAATGACTCGGCTGGCCAAAGAGGCCAAAGAAGCCTCGCGTCAGTTGGCCCAGTTGACGACGGCGGAGAAGAATGGTTGCCTGCTGGCCATGGCCGATGCCATTGACGCCGGCGGCCAGGCCATTCAAGAGGCCAATGCCGCCGATATGGAGGAGGCGGCCGAGGCCAGGCTCTCCAGCGCCATGCTGGACCGGCTGAGGCTGGATGACAAACGCATCGCGGCCATGGCCACCGGCTTGCGCGAAGTGGCGGCGCTGCCGGACCCGGTGGGACGTCTGCTGGATGACCGCACCCGCCCCAATGGCCTGCGTTTGCAGAAAATTTCCACCCCCATCGGCGTGGTGGTGATTATTTATGAGTCGCGCCCAAACGTCACGGCGGACGCGGGCAGCCTCTGTTTCAAGTCCGGCAACGCCGCCATTCTGCGCGGCGGGCGGGAAGCGCTTCATTCCAACCAGGCGATCGCGGAGACGATGTTAAACGCCGCCGCCCGGCAGTTGCCTGCCTTTCCCCGGCAGGCCATGCAAGTTGTTCCGACCACCGAGCGCGAGGCGGTAAAAATATTGTTGTCGTTGACGCAGTACGTCGATTTGTGCATGCCGCGCGGGGGCGAAGGGCTGATTCGCGCGGTCGCGGAATGCTCCAAAGTGCCGGTCATCAAACATTACAAAGGCGTGTGCCACGTGTATGTGGATGCCGGTGCGGATTTGAAAATGGCGGAGGAAATCGTCTTCAACGCCAAGTGCCAGCGCCCCGGCGTCTGCAACGCCATGGAAACCTTGCTCGTCCATCAGGACGTCGCGCCGTCATTTCTGCCCGCCATGGGACGGCGCTTGAATGAGAAGAAGGTCGAGTTGCGCGCGGACGAGGCCACGAGGAGGATTCTGCAATCGAGCCTGCCCAATCCCGCCCGCGAGATCAAAGCGGTTTGCGATCAGGACTATTTCACCGAATACAATGATTACGTCTTAAACGTGCGAATCGTTGATGGCGTCAGCCAGGCCATCGATCACATCAATTATTACGGCTCGGCCCATTCGGACAGCATTGTCACGCGGGATGAAGGGCGGGCGCGGGAATTTCTGGCGCGGGTCGATTCGGCGGCGGTTTATTGGAACGCGTCCACGCGCTTTACGGATGGCGGGCAATTCGGCATGGGCGCGGAAATAGGGATAAGCACCGATAAGATCGGGGCGCGCGGCCCGATGGGGCTGGAAGAATTGACCAGCTACAAATGGATCGGCCTGGGCAACGGCCAAGTGCGAACCTAACCCGATATGACCTCCCCCACCCCTGATGCGGAGGCGCCTGGCGAACGGGCGCGCTTTGTCCGCGGGCAGATGCCGGAAGGCGGGTTGTTTTCCGGCCAAAATTGGCGAATTTCGCCCGACCCCTTTCCCCTCGGTCCCGAACTGGCGGAGCAACTGCAGGGTTTGGGGCGGTTGCTGCTCCAATTCCACCGCAGCGTCAACCTGCTTTATCGCCAAAGCCTGGCCGGCCAGCAACCGCGCTGGGTGGCCGACTGGCTGGACCGCGGGAAACCGGCCGCCTTGCTGGAAACACAACGGGCCGAGGCTTTTAAGAACGATCTGCCGCGCGTCATCCGCCCGGACATCATTTTGACAGAGAACGGCCCCTGCATCACCGAATTGGACAGCGTTCCCGGCGGCATCGGGGTGACGGCCTGGCTCAACCAGACTTACGCCGCGATGGGCAGCGGCGCCCCGGCCGTCCTGGGCGGCGCCGAGGGCATGAAGCAGGGATTCGCGGACATTTTTGACGGCGCGCCAGCGGTTCATATTGTCGTTTCCGAGGAGGCGCAAACCTACCGGCCGGAAATGGAGTGGCTGGCGGGACAACTGGGGGAACGTTTTCAGACACGCGCCGCGCGCTTTGCAGATTTCAAGGACGGCGACGCGGTCTATCGCTTTTTTGAATTGTTCGATTTGCCCAACGTGCCCAACGCGGGCGCCATTATCGAGATGGCCCTGGCGCGGCGGATTCAACTGACGGCCCCGCCCAAGCCGATCTTCGAGGAGAAGATGCTCTTCGCGCTGCTGTGGAACCGGAACCTGCACGGTTTTTGGCGGCGGGAACTGGGGGAGCGGTTTTTGCGGCGCCTGCAAGAGCTGTCGCCCTACACCTGGATGATCGATCCCGCCCCGCTGCCGCCGCAGGGGGCGATTCCTGAATTAGGATTGACAGATTGGCAGCAGCTCAAGGCGCTTTCACAGCGCGAGCGGGAATTGATTTTGAAGGTGTCGGGCTTTTCGGACAAGGCCTGGGGCGCGCGCGGCGTTTATCTGGGCAGCGATCTGCCCGCGGCGGAATGGGCGGCGGCGGTCGATTTGGCCATCGCTTCTTTTCCTACTTCGCCCCACGTATTGCAGCGTTACCTCAAGCCCGCCGTGGTCAAGGCCCGGTGGTTCGACTTCGACAAGGGGAAATTGATGGATATGCCGGGGCGGGTGCGGCTTTGCCCGTATTACTTTGTGCATGGGCAAGGCGACGCCGCCCGGGCCAATCTTGCCGGGGTGCTGGCCACCATTTGCCCGGCCGACAAAAAAATCATCCACGGCATGAGCACCGCCATCCTGGCGCCGTGTTCCATTTAGCATTGTAATGGTCAACCATTTCGCGTCAATTTTACGCACCGGCAAAATTCGGCACCATGCCCGAAGTTTCCGAAATCAGTTCAGGATTGTTGCTAGCGGAACGGCGGGCAAACTTTTGTATGACGAAACGAAAGACGACAGCCACAGGTTTGGCAAAAACCAGCGGACAGGATGGCAAACTGCCCGGTGCGCTTCCCGCTGGTTACACCACGCTCCTCGCCGACCTCAAGGCGCGGGTCCGCGCGGCGCAACTTCGCGCGGTGGTTTCCGTCAACCGCGAGTTGATTCTGCTTTATTGGGACATCGGTGGAATCATTGTCGAGGCGCAAACAACCAAGGGCTACGGCAAGCAGGTGGTGGAGCGGTTGGCGGAAGACCTACAAAAGGAATTTCCCGGCACAGCGGGTTTCTCGCCGCAAAACGTCTGGTATATGCGGAGTTTTTATCTCGCTTGGACCAAGGAACTTCAAAAACTCCAACAGCCTGTTGGAGAATCCACCTCGAAAATTCTCCCACAGCTTGTTGGAGAATCGGTTGGATCAAATTTGCCGCAACCCGTGGCGGAAATTCCTTGGCGAGCAGGTCAGGGGTCAGTCCGGGCGAACGAGGAAATAAGAAGAAAAGCCAAAGGGTCCTGACTATTTACACTTTTATGCCGATGCCCGCCCTCGGAAGTTGGTATTCATATTGACACAGGTTCTCGGAAGTTGACCTTTCGAAAGCGTCCGGAGCGGGCGCCGTGTATTTGCACGATTGGCGGAAAAGCGCCCGGCGCAAAAAAACACGCATAGAATGATTCGTGTTGCAGTCCCATCTAATGATGGTATAGTGCGATTGTGCGGCGCAAGCGCGCCTGTGTTCTTTGACATTTTGCAGGGGGGGGGGGAACAAGAGGCTTCCGTCGCCAGGCGTTGCCGGAGCTTTGCACTGCAATAGCGCAACTTCATTCATTCTTGAGAAGATTTTGGCAGAGGAATGAGTGGCAGAGGAACTTTGTCCTCCTTTGCTTTGGTTGCGGCGTCCGCGCTGCGCCTGCGCCTCTTTGCGGCAAGCCAAAATCCAAACTCACGCAAGTCGTTGATTTCCAGGATTATTTCAGTTAGTTCCGAAATAAAGAATCACGCGGCAAGTCCAAAAGCGGCAAATCTTGCCGGTCAAGGCCAGTCGCACCCGGTCAAGGCCAGTCGCACCCGGTCAAGGCCAGTCGCACCCGGTCAAGGCCAGTCGCACCGGGTCAAGGCCAGTCGCACCGGGTCAAGGCCAGTCGCACCGGGTCAAGGCCAGTCGCACCGGGTCAAGGCCAGTCGCACCGGGTCAAGGCCAGTCGCACCGGGTCAAGGCCAGTCGCACCGGGTCAAGGCCAGTCCAACCTGTGTCAATCCCTGCCCTCCGTAGGCCTTGCGAAGGAGGGTGTTTGAATCTGTGGCAGTCCTGGTCAAACCGGTCAAACCGATCTAGTGGACACCCGCTCGAAGGTGTAGCCAGGCGGCGGATCAGCTTTTAGCCGTAAGTCGTTGATTTCCATGCTCGTTTCCGTTGATTTCAGGGTAAATCCAGTAAATCCCATCGTGGTGGTTGCTCATAGATTGGCAATCCATCCTGTTCATCCTGTAAATCCTGTCTCAACCAGATCAGTCAAAATGGTTCATTGGCAAAGTCGGCGCAGGATTGTTGGGGCGTCCAGGCCGGTGATGCGTACGATTTTATGGCGCGAGGTCTGGCCGCGCACAATTCGCACCGCGCCACGCGGGCAATCCAGCTTCTCCGCCAGCAAATCGAGCAGCGCCTGGTTGGCGGCGGCCTCGACCGGCGGGGCCGTGACCTTGATTTTCAGTTCGTCGCCCAAGGGGCCGCAGATTTCGTTTTTCGAGGCCCGCGGCTGCAATTTCACCGCCAGATCCACGCCGCCGCAAAATGGATGGAGAAACGAATTCAATTCATTCACCCCTTTATGGATACACTGCTTCCGCGCCCAGGCCAGTCTATTTAAAAGCGCCTTGACAGGTACACGCCAAGGCGGAACCATTGCGCCATGCGTTCTGATGGTTTGCTCAAACATCTGGTGATCTGTCTCCTGATTGCCGTGGCCTTTTATGTCGTGGGCTTTGGCTGGCTGCAACACTGCCGCACCGCCAAAGGGCCGTGGACGGCGGACTTCCGCGCCGATGCCACCGGCCAACCCACACTGCTCATTTCCCAATCCAATCTGAACATTTCCCAGACCATCGCTTTTCCCGGCCAAACCGTCCGGCCGGCAGGTTTCTCGCGCACGATTATTTTTGGGACTGCGCCGCCGGATCTGCCTTTCGGGCAATTGATCTACCAGGACCCCACCTTCCTGCCGGGGACGGTGACGTTGAGCCTGTTCGGCCATCAAATTGAATTGCTGCCGCGCGTGCTCAGTGTCGATAAGAAGGAATATCCGTGGAAAAAGGGCGTCGTCGTTGAAGTGCGGTGAGGCGGTCAGAGACCAGTAGGATGGTCCAAAAAAATCCACGGGATGCCGAAGGTTTTGGACAAGTCCGCGGCCAAGGCTTTGACGCCGAAGGTCTCGGTGGCGTAATGCCCGCCGTAAAAAACATTCAATCCCAGATCCTCCGCCATCGCGTAAGTCCAATGCGGGCCTTCGCCGGTAATGAAGGTGTCCACGCCTTCCCGCGCGGCGATGCTCATCTCGGCGCCGGCGCCGCCTGTGACAACGCCAATCCTTTGGCAGAGCTTGCCGCCGCCGGGCAGCAGCAGCGGCTCATGGCCCAAGATCGAGGCCAGCTTCCCGGCCATCGTCTGGCGCGGGATTTTGGTCCGCGTCTGCCATCCGATGTGTTGACCTTTTTCCAGAAAAAACGGCTTCACGTTTTTGAAACCCAGCGCCGCGCACAGCCGGGCGTTGTTGCCCAGGCGACGATGCGCGTCCAGGGGCAGGTGCGAGCTATAGACGGCCAGATTATTTTTGACCAACAATTCAAGCATCTCCCGCCGCTTCCCAATCCAGGGCACGGTCGGATTCCAGAACAGGCCGTGATGCGCAATCATCAGATCGGCCCCGGCGGCGACGGCCAGCTTGATGGTGGCGCGGGAGGCATCGACGCAGGCCGCGATGAGCCTCACGGCGCCGGAGTTTTCCACTTGCAACCCATTATGCGCTTCGTCCCAGTCGGAAAAAGTTTCGGGCCGCAGCAGCTTTTGGCAGCGGCGGACGATGTCGGCCAGTTTCGCTTTCGGCATACGGCGCATGAAAGCAAAGAAAACGGGCACTGGCAAGGGGCGGAAAAAGCGTGTTATGGTTCCATTATATGCGGATTACATTCGATCTTGCTGAAAAAGACCTGAAGCAAATTCAGAAAATGACCGGTCAAAGAAAAAAATCACCGGCCATTAGGCGCGCCTTGGAGGATTTCCTGCGGATACGGGAAAGGCGCGCGTTCGTTGAAAAAGTGTTGGCTGGCCAAACCGACTATGGATTGACCAACGAGGAGCTTGAAGCCTGCGAAACTCACGTTTGCGCACGACAGTGTTAAAAACACAGGGCGGCAAGCCGCAACCAAAGTGAAGAAGGAAAGAGAAATCATCGGCAGAGGAATGTTGGGCAGAAGAATGGGAAGAAAGATTTTTGCAACGCCTTATTGAATTCTTCGCCAGCCCTTCTATAGTCGCAACAGATTTTGAAAAGGAAATGAGCCAAGTTGCTTCTCCACCACCGGCCTGGGACATCCAGGCAGCGCGCGCTTTGTACAACATCAACCGTTGGGGCGCGAAGTACTTCGATATTAATGAGGCCGGACATGTCGTGGCCACGCCACTGGGCGAAAATGGCGCGGTGGTCGATTTGACCGACGTGATCGAGGAAGCCAAGGGGCGCGGCCTCAAGTTTCCGGTGCTGATCCGGTTCCAGGATATTCTGCGCGACCGGGTGGAGGCGATCAACCAGGCCTTCGCCGCTTCCATCGCGGAGTTTAATTATCAAAACACTTACCGCGGCGTCTTTCCCATCAAGGTCAACCAATTGCGCGAGGTGGTGGAGGAAATCCTGGACGCGGGCAGGCCGTATCAATTCGGGTTGGAGGTGGGGAGCAAGCCGGAGTTGTTTGCCGGCCTGGCGCTGCAAAGCCAGCCGGGCTGCCTGATCATTTGCAATGGCTACAAGGACGTCCTGTTCATCCGCATGGCGCTCATGGGCATCAAGCTGGGCAAAAAGGTGTTGATGGTGGTGGAGAAACTTGAGGAGTTGCGGCAGATCATCACGGTCTCGCGTCAGATGGGCGTGGAGCCGCTCCTTGGCATCCGCCTGCGGCTGACCAGCAAGGGTTCGGGCAAATGGGCTGACAGCGGTGGGGAAAACGCCAAGTTTGGGCTGAACACGGCGGAGTTGGTGGCGGCGACCGAGATTCTGCGGGCGGAAAAAATGGAACATTGCTTCCGGCTGCTGCATTTCCACATTGGCTCACAGGTGCCGGATATTCTCACGATCAAGAAGGCCGTCCAGGAAGCGGCCCGCTTTTATGCCAAGCTCTACAAAATGGGCTTCGCCATCGAGTGCCTGGATGTGGGAGGCGGATTGGGCGTGGATTATGATGGGAGCCGGTCGGCTTTCGACAGTTCGACCAATTATTCGTTGCAGGAATACACCAACGACATCGTGTTTTATATCGGGGAGGTTTGCAATCAGGAGCAGGTGCCGCATCCGCAGATCGTGAGCGAAAGCGGACGGGCCATCGTGGCGCATCACAGCGTTTTGCTGGTGGAGACGTTGGGCACCATCGAGAAAATCAGCGCCGGGGCCGCCTTGGAGTACGGCGACAAGGAACACGCGCTGGTGTGCGATCTGCTGGACATTCGCAAGAACCTGCCGCTGCTCAACCGGCTGGAGGCGTTGCACGACGCGACCGACCGCCGCGAGGAGGCGCAGCACATGTTCGCGCTGGGGCTGCTGGATTTGCGGGACAAGGCGAAAATCGAAACGCTCTATTGGGAGATCGGGCGCGACGTCGTGCATAGTTTTCGCGGGCAGGCCTTCGTGCCGGAGGAGATTCGCAAGCTGGAAGACAGCCTGGGCGATCAGGTGCTGTGCAATTTCTCGGTTTTTCAATCCTTGCTCGATCATTGGGCCTTGGGCCAGCTCTTCCCCATCATGCCCGTGAGCCGCTTGAACGAAAAACCGACCCGCGAGGGGACGCTGGTCGATATCACCTGCGATTCCGACGGCGAGGTCAAAAAGTTTATTGATCTGGCGGACGTGCGCGACACTTTGGCCTTGCACGAGCCGCGGGCCAACGGCAACGGCCCGGAGCCTTACTACCTGGGTTTCTTTCTCATGGGCGCTTACCAGGACATCATGGGCGATTTGCACAATCTCTTCGGGCGCGTCAACGAGCTGCACGTCTTTCTGGACCCGGATGAGGCGGCTGGCTACTACGTCGAGGAAATTATCGAAGGATCGACCATCGTGCAGACGTTAAGCTCGGTGCAGTACGACGAAAACGAATTGAAACGGCAAATGAAGATGCAAATCGACGAGGCGATCAAATCCGACCGCCTCAAACCGTCGGAAGGCATGAGGTTGCTCGATGACTACGAACGCGGCCTCAAGGAATACACCTATCTGACCACTTAAACCCGGATGGACGCCGCGAAAGCCGATCTGATGCGGGCGCTGGGGCGGCTGGTGCGGGGCTTGTCCACCCTTTTCTGGGGCATCCCGCTGACCTTGGCGGCGGCCATGGAGACGGCGCGGACCGATTGGCTGGATTCCCTGGGCGCTTTGAGTTTCGTGCCGGCCTTTTTTCTCACCGGCGTGCTCTGGTACGGGCTGCGCCAACTGCGCGATTTCCAGCGCCAGGAACGCGTCTGGCATCAGGCTCTTCATCGCGCGCAGATTTTCGCCATCGTCAACACCGGCCTGGCCCCGTTCCTATTTTGGTGGCACCGTTTTCCCGCGGTTCCCTTTTACTTCGCGTGCGTGGTTTTCCTGGCCGTCTCCGGTTTTCTTTTTCTGATTCATGTTAACCAGGTGCTGCGCCGCCTGGCCGCCATGCTGCCGGATGAAATGTTGCGCATGGAAACCCGCACCTTCGCCAACCTGAACACCTGGATGCTCTCCGCCGCCATCGGCTGTCTCTCCGGCTACATGCTGCTGACCCATTTCCGCGCCCCGATCATCGGGCGCCAGTTCCTGAACCTGCGCACCATCGGCGAATGGCTGATCTTATTTTTGACACTGATGCCGGTCTCCGTGACGCTGGCCCTGCTGTGGAAAATCAAAGAGGCCATTTTCACCAGCTTCTTCGAAGTCGAGCGGTAGTCGGCAAATGTACTTAAAGCACTGCAATTTGACAGGATTTGCAGGATAAACAGGATGGGGAAATAGACAGGCATCAGGGACAAATTATTCATCAGGCTGCAAAGAAGATGCTTCCCCGACTGAATCGAGCAATCTCTTCTCCAAAGCGGGGGCCACGAAGAAGTGGGCGTCGGTTCGCAATCGCAGGATTTCGATCTTCAGTGACGGAATCCGTCCGGTTGTGCGCGCCCGGCGCAAAATTCCAAGCACTCCGGTGAAGGCAATCCCAAGTTGATGTGCTTTGAGCCGGGCAGCGGATTCATCGAGCAATACCAACTCGGCTTTGCTCTCCAGCGCCAATGCAAGAGCTTCGGCTTCTCCGTTGTCCAAGTTCAACGCAAGATCAGCCGGAACAGCACCAACCAGAGGCACGACTCGAAGCCAATCGGCCTGAATCGCTCGCTCCAGTGATGCCCTGGCCTCCGCCTTGGGAAGACGTTTGAGTTCTGTCCACACGCCGGGAGGAATAGTCAGGGCGCCAAGTTGTTCGCGCAGCAAATCAATTCGGCCGATGATGGCGAGGTTGGAAAGCGGAGAGGTATTACTGACCACCAGCATATCGAATGTCGGCATCCAGATCGTCAAGACTATATTGTCGCGGGATGTCGCGCTCTGCCAATTCAAGCCCAAAAGCGAAGCGATCCAGTTTCGCCATTCGCGCAGCCTGTCCCAAGGACAGCCATCCTTTGGCATAAAAACGGCAGGCCAGTTCGATCTGCATAAGCCGCTCCCGTTCCCCCGGTTGCAACGGCAGGACGGCGAGTGCTTTCTCGTCGAGATCGAGTGTGATGCTCATGGAGGGAGTCTCACCTTTGTTGGCGGTCACGTCAAGGGGAACCTGACCGGGTCACCCTATCACCGAGGCTCTGTCAGCGCCGAGCGCAGGAGGCAGATTATTGCGACGATCAATCGCGTCAATGGCTGGCTTTGAGGCTCTTCTTCATCCTGCCGTTGCAGTGGCGTGAATCGGGGTCACATGCGGGGTTATCTTCAACGCTCATCGTAGCGGCTCAACTTAATTGAGCAAATGGTACCAGTTGTCCCGTTGGTGCGGCTCGTAGCCTAGGTCCTGGATTAGGCGCGTCATGTCAGCCACGCTCATGCGGAAGGTGGCGCCGGCTTGGGAGACTACGTTTTCTTCGATCATGATGCTGCCTAGATCGTTGGCGCCGTATTGCAGGGCTATTTGGCCGATTTCGGGGCCTTGCGTGACCCAGGAACTTTGCACGCTGGGGAAATTGTCGAGGTATATCCGGCTTAACGCCTGCGTGCGAAGATACTCGTGGCCTCCAACCGTCGGCGCTTTGAGGCGGGTGTGTTCGGCTTGAAAGGTCCAGGCGATGAAGGCGGTGAAGCCTTTGCTCTTGTCCTGTTGCGCGCGCACGCGCTCCAGATGCTCAATCCGGTCCTGGATGGTTTCGACGTGGCCAAACATCATCGTCGCCGTCGAGCTTAATCCCAGGCGGTGGGCCACGTCCATGACCTCCAGCCAATCGTCGCTCATGGCCTTAAGCGGCGAAACTCGCTGGCGGACGCGATCCACCAATATCTCCCCTCCCCCGCCGGGAATGGAGCCGAGGCCGGCGCGCGCGAATTGGGAAATGATGTCCTCCAGCGGAAGGTTGAAGACGTCGCGAAAATGGATGAATTCGCTGGGACTGAAGCCGTGGATGTTGACTTGGGGGAACTTGCCTTTTATATGCGAGAGCAAATCGAGGTACCAGGCCAGGGTCAGTTTTGGATGATGGCCGCCTTGCATGAGGATTTGCGTGCCGCCCTGGGCAATGGTCTCCTCGATTTTGCGGTCCATTTCCTCGAAGGTGATGACGTAGGCGTCAGAGTCCGCCTCGACGCGGTAAAAGGCGCAGAATTTGCAATAGACGTTGCAGACGTTGGTGTAGTTGACGTTGCGGTCAACAATATAAGTGACGATCTGGTTGCCGCGCCCGCCGTGGGCGGCGGCGCGCGCCAATTGCCGGCGGCGATGGGCCAGCATGCCCAACTCCTGCAAGGGCAGACGGTAGAGGCGCAGGGCGTCGTCCGGGCCGATGCGCCGGCCTTCCCAGACGGCCTGCAACAAATCATCGGTTGGCAAATCGCGATTCATAATTCTATTTTTCATTCATGGGCGGCGCGGCAGCACCGCCCTACCGAAAACTCCGCAGCTTTTCCAGCTTCACTTCATCCGTGACGGCGGATGCGGGCGGTTTGGGGTTGGTCAGGCAGCCGCGCCAGAAGCCCAGGCCGTAGAAAATATGGCTGACGAAGATCAGGCCGGCAATGGCCGGGAACCAATGCAGTTTTTTCAACGGCACAACGGCCAGGGCCTGCACCAGGACCGCCGCGCCGTAAGCGGCCAGCGACCAGCAGCAAACCCGCGGCAGAAACGGCAAAAGCGCCAGGAAAAGGCAAAAAAGCGGCGGAACAAAATTCGGCGCGGAGCGGATGGTCGGGTGAAGACGGAATTGCTCCGCCCTGCCCCGCCCATAATTCAGGAGCATGCGCCGATAGGCCCGGAAGGTGGGACGCGGCCGCCGATAGGCGATGAGGCCGGGATCGTAAAGCAGTTTGCCGCCGCGCTTCTGCAACTCATCCATCAACGCGTTTTCCTCGTTGGGATAAAGTTTCTCGTTGAATCCGCCCAACTCCATCAGCGCGTCCCGCCGCGCCAGCAAATTGCACAGAATCAATTCCTTTTCGCTGGTCGCGCGCGGGGCGCCGACTTTCCGATAACGCGCGCAACTGGGGCCAAAGGCCAGCCACGCGCCCATTGTCAAAGCAAAGGCCTGCTCCAGCCTCGGCGCGTCCGGCGGACAAATGCTCGGGCCGCCCACCATCTTGACATCAGGCGCGGCGAAGGGCGCCACCCCGCGCCGGACGTTTTCGGGAAAGGCCCTGGAATCATCGTCCAGGAAGTAAATGATTTCGCCGGCGGCGGCGCGCAGGGCGGCATTGCGCTGAACGGAAGGTTGTTTGCCCCGGGCCAGGATGATTTCCAATTTGTCCGGCGGATAATCCAATTTCAGGGCAGGCGCGACGGCGCGGACTTCGGCCATATCCGGCCGCGCGGCGATGATGACGGTGACTGTAGGCAGACTGTCCTTCACGGTGGAAGAAAGTAAGGCGTTGCGGGCAAAGCGCAATGCGGAACGGAAGATTGTCCTTTTCTGACGGGTAGCTGCCGTATAAATTGCCGGCATGAAAATTTGTTCCCCTGCGAAGCTGGTCCTGCGGGCCAGCGCCGTAACGCTCACGCTTATTTGCGCGAATCTCTGTCTGGCGCAGAACCACCAGGCGCCGCCCTTCGTTATTTCGCCCGACCACACCAACGGCATTTACGCGGTCGGCGAAACCGTGCATTGGCGCATTCAGGCCACGGGCGCCAACGCCATGGCGCCGGCGCACTATAGACTGTTGAAAGGCGAATTGACCAAGGCCGCCGAAGGCGACCTGAAGTTCGCCGAGGGCGTGGCGACGCTGGACTCGAAGTTTGAAGCGCCGGGACACCTGTTGCTCGAAGCCAGGAACGGCAGCGGGCAAACCAACCGCGCGCTCGGCGGCGCCATCGCGGGCATGGAGCAAATCAAAACCTCCTCGCCGAGGCCGGATGATTTTGATGCTTTTTGGGAGGCCAAGCTGAAGGAATTGGCGGCGGTCCCGGCCAATCCGCAGCTTGAGAGCGCGGAGAGCGGGAACAAGAACGTCTCGTATTGGAAGATCACGATGGACAACATTCGCGGGTCGCATATTCACGGGCAGATCGCCAGGCCAACACGGGAAGGAAAATTCCCGGCGGTGCTCGTCGTGCAGTGGGCGGGTGTGTATGCCTTGGAGCGGCAGTGGGTCACCGGGCGCGCGTCCGCCGGCTGGCTGGCCTTGAACATCGAGGCGCATGACATGCTTATTGACGCCTCCGATAAATCCAAAATCCCTGACAATTACCCCAGCGTCGGCAACGACGACCGTGACCAGAGTTACTTTCTGCGGATGTACCTCTCGTGTTATCGCGCGGTGGACTACTTGCGCGCGCGGCCGGATTGGGATGGCAAGGTGCTGGTGGTCATGGGCGCCAGCCAGGGGGGACTGCAAACGCTCATGATCGCGGGCCTGCATCCCGGCGTGACGGCGGCGCTGGCGCTTGTTCCAGCGGGAAGCGACATGTTTGGCCCGGTCGTCGGCCGCACGGGTGGCTGGCCGAATTGGTATAATCAAGTCAAGGGGAAGGACCCGCAGAAAGTCCATGAGGCCAGCCGATACTACGATGTCGGCAACTTTGCGCCACATATCACCTGCCCGGTGCTCATCGGATGCGGACTCATCGACGAGACATGCCCGCCCGAAGGCGTATTGGCCACGTATAACCTCATCAAATCGCCCAAACAAATCGTGGTCTTGCCCAAGTCGGGCCACGGAGAAGTCAACGGTTCGCAGAGGCCGTTTTACAGTGTTGAAAACGCCTGGTTGTCAGCCCTGCTCAACGGCAAACCAGCGCCGGTTTCGAATTAATGACATCCTTTTCCATCATAAGAACTCACTCCAAGCTGTTCTTGCGGGTCACCGCCGCACTGGCGCTCCTTTGCGCGAATCTATGTCTGGCGCAGAATCGCCAGGGGCCGCCGGCCTTCGTTGTCTCACCCGATCACAGCAACGGCATATACGCGGTCGGTGAGAACGTGCATTGGCGCATTGAGGCCACGGGCGCCAATGCCATGCCGCAGGCCCACTACATTCTTTGGAAGAGCGAATTGACCAAAGCCGCCGAAGGCGATCTGACATTCACCAACGGCATGGCCGCACTTGACTCAAAATATGAAGCGCCAGGACATCTGATGCTTGAGGCCCGAAACGGCAGCGACAAAAAAGGCCGCTCGCTCGGCGGCGCCATCGCCGGCATGGATCAACTCAAACCTTCCGCGTCGAGGCCGGATGATTTTGACGCCTTTTGGGAGGCCAAGCTCAAGGAATTGGCGGCGGTCCCGGCCAATCCGCAGCTTGAAAGCGCGGACAGCGGCAGGACGAACGTCTCGTATTGGAAGGTTACGATGGACAACATTCGCGGGACACATATCCACGGGCAGATAGCCAGGCCGGCGCGCGAAGGGAAATTCCCAGCCATGCTCATGTTGCAGTACGCGGGTGTCTATGCCTTGCAGGAGTCATGGGTCACGGACCGCGCCGCTGGCGGTTGGCTGGCATTGAACATCGAGGCGCATGACATGCTCATTGACGCCTCCGACAAATCCAAAATTCCTGAAAATTATGACGCCGTTGGAAATGACGACCGCGACCAGAGTTATTTTCTGCGGATGTACCTCTCCTGTTATCGCTCGGTGGAGTATCTGCGTTCGCGGCCGGATTGGAATGGCAAGGTGCTCGTCGTGTTGGGTGGCAGCCAGGGCGGCATGCAGACGCTCATGATCGCGGGCCTCCATCCCGGCGTCACCACGGCGCTGGCTCGTGTTCCCGCCGGAAGCGACATGCTTGGCCCCGACATCGGACGCAAAGGAGGCTGGCCGCAATGGTATAATCAGACTCGGGGCGGGAAGGACCCAAAGAAAGTCCATGAGGTCAGCCGATATTTCGATGTCTGCAACTTCGCGCCCCATATCACCTGCCCTGTGCTCGTCGGAATCGGACTCATCGACGAAGCCTGCCCGCCCGAAGGCATTTTGGCCACGTACAACCTCATTAAATCTCCCAAACAATTGGTGGTTATGCCCAAGTCAGCTCATCAGGACCTCAACGGTTCGCACAAGGCGTTTTTCCAGATCCAGGACCTCTGGTTATCCGCCCTGCGCGAGGGCAAAGCCGTGCCGGTTTCGGATTAGCAGCATTTTCTAAAACATGAAAACTCACTCCAAGCTGTTCTCGTTGGCAACCGTCGTGCTGGCGCTCCTATCTGCCAATCTCTGTCTGGCGCAGAATCGACAGGGGCCGCCGCCCTTTGTTATTTCGCCCGACCACACCAACGGCATTTACGCGGTCGGCGAAACCGCGCATTGGCGTATCCAGCGCACGGGCACCAACGCCATGCCGCAGCCGGCCCACTACAAACTCCTGAAAGGCGAATTGACCAAGGCCGCCGAAGGCGACCTGGCCTTCGCCGACGGGGTGGCGACGTTGGATTCAAAATTTGAAGCGCCGGGACACGTGCTGCTCGAAGTCAAGATCGGCGGTGACCAAAGCAGCCGTTCACTGGGCGGCGCCGTCGCCAGCATCGATCAAATCAAAACCTCCTCGCCGAGGCCGGATGATTTTGACGCTTTTTGGGACGCCAAGCTGAAGGAACTAGCCGCGGTGCCGGCCAATCCGCAGCTTGAAAGCGCGGAGAGCAACATGAGAGGCGTCTCCTATTGGAAGATCACGATGAATAACATTCGCGGGTCGCATATTTACGGGCAGATCGCCAGGCCAACAGCGGACGGAAAATACCCGGCTGCCCTCGTCTTTCAGTGGGCGGGAGTCTATGCCTTGCAGCAGCAGTGGGTCACCGGCCGCGCAGCCAGCGGTTGGCTGACAATGAATATCGAGCCGCATGACATGCCCATTGACGCCTCCGACACATCCAAGGCGCCCGACAATTATCCCTCCATTGGCCTCGGCGACCGCGAGCAATGTTATTTCCTGCGGATGTATCTCGCCTGTTATCGCGCCGTGGATTACTTGCGCTCGCGGCCGGATTGGAATGGCAAGGTGCTTGTCACCGTGGGCGCCAGCCAGGGGGGAATGCAGTCGCTCATGGTCGCGGGCCTGAATCCTGGCGTCACCACGGCGATGGCTCTTGTTCCCGCGGGCAGCGACTTGCTCGGCCAGGACGTTGGCCGCGAAGATGGATGGCCGCACTTGTATTACCAAACCGGAGGGGGAAAGAACGCGAAGCAAGTCCACGAAGCCTGCCGATACTTTGATGTCGGCAATTTCGCGCCTCATATCGCCTGTCCTGTGCTCGTCGGATGCGGACTCATTGACGACACGTGCCCGCCCGAGGGTATTCTGGCCACCTACAATCTCATCAAATCACCCAAGCAACTGGTGGTTCTGGCCAAGTCGGGCCATCAAGATATCAATGGATCGCAGAAGCCGTATGCCCAAGTGGAAAGCTTTTGGTGGGACGCCCTCCGCCAAGGAAAGCCCGCGCCGGTCTCCGGGAAATGACATTTTCTTTAATCCAATTTAGTCCATAGGCGTCGCATGAATTTTCACCCAATGACAAGTCATTCAAAACTGCTCCTTCGGGCCGCCACCGCCGCAGCACTGACGTTCGCTGGTGCGAGTCTCTGTCTCGCGCAGACTTCCCAGCCGCCGCCCTTTGTTGTTTCGGCCGACCACACCAACGGCATCTACGCCGTCGGTGAAACCGTGCATTGGCGCATCCAGGCTATGGGCGCCAACGCCGTGCCGCAGGCCCGCTACTCGCTTAGGAAGGGCGAATTGACCAAGGCTGGCGAAGGCGATCTGAAGTTCACCAACGGCATCGCGACACTGGACTCGAAATTTGAAGCGCCGGGTCATCTCTTTCTCGAGGTCAAGGCTGGGGACGACGGGAAACACCGCGCGCTCGGCGGCGCCATCGCGGGCATGGATCAAATCAAGGTTTCCGCGCCGAGGCCGGATGATTTTGACACTTTTTGGGACGCAAAACTGAAGGAACTGTCCGCTGTCCCGGCTAATCCGCAGCTTGAGAGCGCGCCGAGCGACAAGAAGAACGTCTCGTATTGGAAGATCAGCATGGACAACATTCGCGGGTCGCATATTTACGGGCAGATCGCCAAGCCGGCGCGCGACGGGAAATTCCCGGCCGTGCTTATCTTCCAGTGGTCAGGCGCCTATGCCTTGCAGATGGATTGGGTCACCGCGCGCGCGGCCCAAGGTTGGTTGGCAATGAACATTGAGCCGCATGACATGCCCATTGACGCCTCCGACAAATCCAAAGTCCCCGCAGATTACGCCAGCGATGGCAATGACGACCGCGATCACAGTTACTTCCTGCGGATGTATCTCGGCTGTTCGCGCGCGGTGGATTACTTGCGCTCGCGGACGGATTGGGATGGCAAGGTGCTGGTCGTCATGGGCATGAGCCAGGGCGGACAGCAAACGCTGATGGTCGCGGGCCTGAATCCCGGCGTGACGGCGGCGCTGGCTCTTGTGCCCGCGGGCAGCGACATGCTTGGGCCGGGCATCGGCCGCGCAGGGGGATGGCCGTCATGGTGGTACTCAGCCAAGGGCAAGGACCCGAAGAAAGTCCGTGAAGCCAGCCGATATTTCGATGTCTGCAATTTTGCCCCTCATATCGCCTGTCCTGTGCTCATCGGCGTCGGACTCCTCGACGAGTTATGTCCGCCCGAAGGGGTTCTGGCCACCTACAATCTTATCACATCACCAAAACAACTGGTGGTCCTGCCCAACTCTGGCCACGGAAATGTCAACGGTTCGCAGAAGTCGTACTACCGGCTGGAAACTATCTGGTTGGATGCCCTCCGCGACGGCCAGCCCGCGCCGGTGGCCAAGGAATGAACAACGCTGCGCGAACAACGACGATGAAAATGAAAGTATTCCAATTTTCCACGACTGGTCCGTTGATGCATCTATTGGTGTTGGTGTCTTTGCTGGCTGCCGCCGAAGGCTTGCTGCCGGCGACTCTTCGCGCCGAGACCCGCGTGGCTGCGGCGCTGACGCCGGAAGCTGTCTGGGACGCATTCAACGCGGCCAAGGACGGAGACACGGTGCAGCTTCCCGAGGGAACGGCGACGTGGAAGTACGGATGGAACTCCACACATTTTGCGAAGATGAAAGCCATCACCATTCAGGGCGCCGGAATGGACAAGACGATCATCCGCACGGATACAACCAGGAACCCTGGAGAAAAGGCATTCGTGCTCAATGGAGTGGAAGGAAAACCCTTCCGGATCACGGGGATTACCTTCGACGGAACGGGGTTCACCAACGCGGGAACGTGGATCGGCGAGATCGCCATCAGCGGGAACTGCAAGAACTTCCGCGTTGACCACTGCAAGATACTGAACATGGATCAGATGATGACGATCTTTGGGGACACCATCGGCTTGGTTGACCACTGCTGCTTTTATCCCTGGCAGAAGAAAGTCCGTGCTCAGACGATCTACGTCCAGGGACCCGGCAAGGTGGCGTTCAGCAGGCCCCTGACGTTGGGCACTGCCAACGCGGTCTATTTCGAGGACAATGATGCTCACTTCAGCCCGGAGGTGGTGAACGAGGACGGTAACAACCCGTGGATCGTGCCGTATTCAGGCGCCCGGGTCGTCATCAGACACAACCAGCTCATCAATACCCAACTGGAAATCTACCGGGTCCGCCCGGGGTGCTATGGAAGCCAGAGCGCCGAGATCTACGACAATGTGTTCCGCGCCGAGGGCCTGCACGTGGGCCGGCCCCAGTGCATGGTCTCCATCGCCGGCGGCGCGGTCATCATATTCAACAACACGGTCACTGGAACGACCTACAATACCAAGACGCTCCAAGTCAGCCACGAACGCTCGTTCATGCCCATTGGCGAGTTCGGGATGTGTGACGGCAACAACCCCCTTGACGGCAATCAGATCCCTGCCGGCCAGCCAGGCGCAGGCTACCCAGCCTTTGGCGAGCCGGGCTGGGCCACAGACCCCAAGGCAACCGGCGTGTACGAACCGTCGCCCTGCTACGCTTGGAGCAACACGTTTAATGGGGCCAGGCTCAACATGGTGCTGCGCCCTTGGGGAGGTCCAGACATGATCGCGAAACACGCGAACGAGAAACAGGCGGCGCACGTCAAGGAAGGGCGGGAATTTTTCAACGAGGAACCCAAGCCCGAGTATTACAAGCCCTACGTCTATCCGCATCCGCTGCAAAGCGAAAGCGCCTGGGAGGCGCTGATGAAGAGCGCCGCCGCCTCTGCCAATGCGACGAAGGCTTCCGCCGGAAACCCGTAGCAAGCGCGCTGACCATTACGCTGAGGATTCCGCTTAGTGTGGTTCTTTGGCTGACGAAGGAGCGGGAGCGGGCTTGGAGGAGGGTGCTTCAGGCAGCAACCCTTTCAAGGTGTGGAAGGGACGCAGCATGACCATGAGTGCCTTGGGAATATACAGCGGTTCAGCCACCGGCTTCTGCAAAGTGCCGGTGACGCGGTATTCGAAAAGTTTGTCCAAGGGGACCATCATCCAGCTCAAGAAATGCCCGAAGACCGGCGTGTCGCGCAGCAGGTCGGCTTCCGCGCGGGCGTTGAGGCGGGTTTCCGTGTCCAGGGTGCCGCGATAAAGCAGGCGGAAACCCGAGGAGCGGATTTCCAGGTCGTCGGTCGAAATCACGCCGTTGGTGATGAGAAAAGTGGCGTCGGCTTGGCGCGCGCGGCTGTTGCCGGAACCGGGAGCGATGGCGTTGAGAACGGGCGATAACATGCCAAAAAGTTTGATGTCCCACAAAAGCCCGTTATGCACGCGCAGCCAGCCCTGTCCGAAAAGGTTGGTGTTGCTGGCGTCATAGGGGGCGGCAAGCGCCAGATGGCCGTCCAGCATCCCTTCGATCTTGCTGTCCCCAGAAGTCCATTGCCGGGCCAAAACAGCGAGGTTGATGTCTTTGGCGATGAAGTCGCTGTGGAAGCGAGTCCCGCGCAAGGGGGCCCATTCGAAAGCGACCGAGCCTTGCATCTTCCCGGGATTGTAAATGGCGGCCTGCACGTTGGTCACAACCACCGTGCGGACGTGGTAAATGACATCGCCCTGAATCGCCTCGGCGGCCAGACGGTCCCAGTGGAAACGCTCACCTTGAACGAAGAATTTCATGTCGGTGCCCAAATCATCGCCCGGCTTGAAGGAACCGGAGGCCGTGACTCTTGGCGGTTTATCGAAGTGGATCACGGCCATGAAGGGTGGCGCGTATTCGCCCAGGGCGCGCCGGACCGGCTCGGGGTCGATGCTGCTGGAGGCGTTGGTCATGGAAAAGACGTTGGAGGCGAAATCGATGCCGGCCATCGGAATGTCCACCCGTCCGGCCCCGCAGGCGAAGCTCAACTGGCTGATACGCAGGAAACGGTTGGTAAAGTCCAGATTTGCGCTCAGACGGTTCACCGCTTCGCCGCGGACGACCAGAGGGCCGGTGGCTAGGGTGGCCGCAAAGCCGGTGGATTCGGGAGCGCCCCAATTGCCCCAAACCTCGCCGTGGACATCGGGCGGGTCCGAGAAGCTCACCTGGCGCAGGGTGCGTTGCTCCGGCGGCGTGAGCAAGGGCAGCGCTATGGCCGGGTCCAATTTGCTGTCAAATTGAAAATGATAAGCGCGCGTCCTTTCGCTCCAGTCATAATCCAGTCCCAGCGAACCACCGGGGCCGGCGACGCGCAAGCCGGACACGGTCCAAAGGCGATTGGTGTAGGAGAAATGGGACTGCGCGGAGTTGACGGCCAGGCCACGAAAGGCGCCCCGTCCCACGGAAAAATCCCCGGCCAGTTGGATGCTTTCGCGCGAAGCATCAGGCCAGACGTTCATGCGATTAGTCCAGGGCGGGAGCACAAAGCGGATGCCTCCGCTAAGACTGGGCGGCGATTCCCAGTGGTAGAGCGAAATCCAGCGTTGGGCCGGGCCGGTCAGAAGGGGAGAAATCTGGTGGGGATCGAAATCGACGGCGACGCGGGCATGCACTTCGCGGGAGGCGGCGTCCAGAACGCCACCGGCCTGGAGGTGGCCGCGGTACATGACGGCTTCCAATTGGTCTATGGCCAGTTGGGGCGGATGCCAGCCGCCCTGCAAGGAGACGCGTTCCAATTTCAATTTGGGCGTGAGAATGTTGGTCGCCTCCGCCAGCCAGTCCAAGGTGAAGGGCTTGATCTGGTTCCATGGTCCCAAGGCGGGGTCGGCGGAAGAGGAAACGTCCGTGCGCCGGGTTTGCAAAACCAGCGAGGCCGCGGCGACCGAACCCCAACCGGACTCGGTTCGGAGGGCGTGGAGCGTTCCTTTGAAGGTGTCGGGGATCAACGTGGCGCCGGGCAAGGTGGTGGTGCCATCGCAACGCAAGCTGCCCACGCGAACCCAATTGCTGCCCAAGGATGAATTCCAAGCCTTGCTGACTTCATTCCCGTCCAGATGGAGCAAGGCGGAGAAATTGGTCTGGCCATCGCGTGAAAGATCGACGTGGGCCGAAAGATCGCCGCTTGACACCCAGGGCGTGCTGACATCGCGGGCAAAGAAACGGGCTTGAAAAAAAGGCGATTCGCCAGAGTCAAACAACCGGGCGCAGGTGGCGCGAAGATGGAGCGGGCCGGTTTGGCCCCAAGGCGTCTGAGCGCTGGCGGCGGTGAATTCCAGTTCGGAACGCAGCGTGTTCCGATCCTTGCCCTGGGCGTAGAAATGAAGGTTCAAAAGGGGCGCGCCGGTAAAGTGAATTTTTTGCATGATTTCCCACGCCGTGAGCCGGGGCGCGGATGGGGCGGGCAGCGACAGCGTCGGAAGCTTCCAATCGCGCATGGACTGGAAGTCCAGGAGTTCGCCGTTGAGGTGGATGCGAATGCCGCGAAACCAGGCGGTGCCATCGGTCAACCGCGCCAGGTTGGTGGAAGGCAGGGCGATGTGCAAATTCCCGTCCGTCAGCAAGAGCGGTTCCAGGTTGGTGGGAGAGACGGGAATGCGCAGGCGGGCTTGGAGCAACTCGAACGAATCGACCTGCAAATGGGCATGCAAGAGCGCGGCGGCATTGAGATCCAATTGGGTCCAACCGGCTGAAAGCCGAGGCCCGGCGGCTTGGTTGGTGGGGCTGAAGGCGGCGTTTTCGATCAGAATGGAAGGGCCCGAACCGAGGCGGGCGCTGGCGAATTGAGCCTCGAAGCCGCGCTGCCGCAAGGTGCGCAGCAGTGGATTTTTGAGAAAATCCGGCAGGCCGATCAATTGCAGGTAAGCCAGGGCCGCGACCACGAGCAGGACGGCAAACAGCACCGTGACGCGGCACCATTTGAAAGCCGTCAGAAAATAGCGCACCGGCTTGCGTTGGAAAAACGGTCCCATGACTTAGTGGAGATGCCTCCGGGCGGAATAAAGGGAAAGGTTGGGTTCCACCAAATTCTGATAGAGGTCCGCCGGAAACTCAAAGACCAGCGGTTCCCCGTCCAGCACGACCAGGGCGTAGGGATGATAATACGGCGAACGGGCGCCGAACTGAAGTCGAAGGGTCTCGTTGGTAGCGCCGCGTTTGACTTCAAACTCCACCTCGTGACTGGTCTCGTTGAAGCCGAACCGCTCCAGGTGTTCGCGGCCCACGCCGTCCCAGTAAATGGCGCGCAACCGCCCCATGCGCAATGCGCATTCCTCGACCGCGGGCGAATTGATGGGGACCTGGCTGTTGAAACCCGGGGCATAGGTCCAATTACCGTCCGGATCACGCAGGAATTTGAGCGCGCCGCCGCGTTGATGGATGGTGGCACTGACGACATTGCTGGTGGCAAAATTCCAAATTTGGCGGTCGCGCAACTGCCAGGAAGCGCGCGGCAGGCGGTCGAAGCCGTCGGCGCTGATGGTGTTGACGAAGTCTTCGCGCAGCCGGCGCTCGAAGACTTTGCCGGCTTTATTGGTGCCGAAATCCAGGTGGGCTTCGGCCTGCGCGCCGGCCTCCGGGCCGCAACGGACGGTGTATTGCAAAGCGGGATGACTCAAGCCGTAGGCGGAAAAATCGGTCACGACGGTCTTGGCGATTTCGGTGGGCACATTGGTCAAACAGGCCAGCCATTCCTCCATCAAAATGGCGTCGGCCGGAAAAGTTTTGTCGTCCGTGACCAGCCACTGTCCGTTGGTTTGCTTGCGCACCACGAAATCATCTTCTCCCCGCACGGCGATGGATTGCACCAGGCTGGGCGACAGGCTGATGAAATGCTGGTCCAGGAAACTGGGGTAAGGCGCCTGCCAGGCTTTGAGCGCGTCTTTGGCGATGTCGATAATGCCGCCGGGATTATCGCGGCGGGCGAAGACAACGTCAGGATTGTTGGTCCGGCTGCGGCCCACCTGCAAGCCGGCCACGGTGTGGGTGCCGTCCAGAAAAGTGAGGGCCAGTTCAGGTGTGGTGTCCGAGCTTTGCAAACCGTAGGAATCCAAGTCAGCCTGCGGGTCGTCGGTCTCGAAGTCGAGGATCGAGACGGCATGGAGGCGGCCCAAGAGATCGTTGATTTTTGCGCTGTCCGCGCGCGCCTGGAGGGGACTGCGCATGAACCACAGATGATTGGTGGCGTCGCGATAGAGGTCGAATAATTCCTTCCCGGACGCGCGCACGCGCAGGGTTTGGAAGGCGAGGTTTGTCACATTCAAGAGCGAGCGGTCGCGCCATTGCTTGTCGTCGGTAGGCAGCCAGCGCAGGATGTCGGCATCGGTCTGAAAAATGGCATTGTTGCCTACCACCTGCAAGGAGACCATGTCGTTGAAGACCCCGAGATGGCCGATTTCCAGATGATGGTCCGAGCCGGAGCCTTGCAGCAGGATGATGAAACGGGGCTGGGTGAAGCCGAATTCTTCCTGCGCGTTGGGACGGTCGGCCAGTTCCTTGACGCTCACGCGGTCCAGCCATTCGAGTTTCGCCAGCAGCTTCAGCAATTCGGAAATACTCTGGTTCTGGGCCGGATAAGCGACAGGCCGGACCAGGCTCCAGGAAAGGCCCGCGTTGCTTTGACGCGCGGCCTGAATCCAGTGCTGGCCCCACGGTTTGATTTCAATATTGGTGATGAGGGAGGGATTCAAGCCGGGCAGCAGGAGGCGGTTGGTTTGAATCTCCCGCTGCCGCCGCAAGGGCTGCTCGACAAAAAAAATGAAGGCGAGCAGCATCGCGGCCAGCACCAGCAAAACCCACGTGGATTTTGAATTCATGGCCGGTCAGTGGCGGCGCCGCAGCCAGACCAACCCCCCAAACGCCAGGATGGTAGCGGGCAAGCCGGCCAGGAAAAGCCAGCGCACGGCGGAGCTTTGTTCAGTGGTCAAGAAGAGTCTGTATTCCTTGATAGGGTGCGGGACCAGACCCTCCAGCAAAAGCGGCGGCTTCTGCAAAAGCCAGGTCAGGGCCAGGTAGGCGAACTCATCATTGCCCAGCCAGGAGTTGATGACCGAATCGCCCAGAAAATCCGCATCGCCCGCCACCACCATGCGCGTGCCCCCGCCGCGCGGGGTATCGACGCCCTTGATCACGCCCTGTTCCACGGCCGCCAGAAGGGGATATGAGCCGACGTGGTTGGCCCCATCCACGCCCTGTGCGCTGGTGGAGGCCAGATAGGTGACCTGGGGAGCGCCGGGGATTTTGCCGTGGTCCTCGACCTGGTAAACGGGGCGCGTGGCAACCATCAGGATAGGTGTTTTGTCCTTGACCAAAGGATTGACGACGGCATGGGGACAAAGCACAGCCGTCAGGAAAAAGCCGGGTTGCACGTTGAAGGTCGGGTTCTTGTCCACCACGGTGCTGTTACCCAGGCGCACGCCCCACTTGGCGAGCAAAAGCTCCAAGCCACAGGGCTTGGGGAGCAGCGCCAGCAACCGCCCGCCATTTTTCAAATAGACCGCGATCTTGCTCACCTCCTCCGGCAAAAAATCTCCTTCGCGCGGCCCGGCGATGATAAGCAACTGGCAATCGCGGGGAACGTCATTGGTGCCCAGGAGCGTAAGACGATCCCAATCGCTGTCGATTTTTTGCTTCAAAATCGCGGCCAGATTGGTGTAACCGCCGCGGCCCAGGTTGTCAGCCTCGCCCGCAGGATTGCCGGGATTGCTCTCGCCGTGCCCGTAGAGGAAATAGGTCTTGAGCGCCTGCGGATTGCTCACCGCGTAAATGTCACTGGTGAAGAGCAACTCGCCGCGAAAGCCGTTGCGCCGGACAAATTTGGTGCGGCCCGAGAGCAGGCCGCTGAAATCGTATTCGGCCATTTCCCTGGCATAAACGATCTTGTGATGCCCGTTGCTCTCGAAAAGGACAAAGTCCTTTTCCCGCGAGCCGTTCAGGTCGTATTTGACAAGCAACTCCTTGGACGGGCCGGGAAAACGCGTGTAATCCAACAGACGGACGTGAACGTGGCGGGGATTGGCGTTCTGGTATTCTTCCAGCAACCTGCTGGTCAGGACGTAGATGTCCTCGTTGTCGCCATCGGGTTGGAAGAAAATGGTCACCTGCACCTCATTGGTCAAGCTTTCGAGAACGACCCTGGTCTGACGGGAGAGTTTGAAGGCGGCGTCGCGCGACCACTGGAAACGCCAAACGTGGCCGGCGGCCAGATAATTGAGCATCGCCACCAGGCACAGCGTGGCCGCCGCCGCCAGGAGCGTGTTCAAGGCTCCCATCCAGCGGCGTCCGCTGGAGAAACTCGGTTTGGCATGGTCAGTTTGAGGCATTTTATCTCCAGCGCCGGCTTTCGATGACACGGCAGGCGAGGAACAAAAAGAAGAAGCTGGATGTCAAACAAAAGACAACCGAACGGGTATCCACCACCCCGCGGGCGTAATCGTTCATCTGGCCCATGACGCTGATGCAATTGAGGGCCTGCCCGGCCCAGGTTTTTTGCAGGTCCAACGGGCCGGCCATGTACCCCGCCAGGAAAAAGGCCAGGCCGATGGCAAAGCTGATCATGGCGGCATTGATCTGACTGCGCGTGAGGGCCGAGGCGAAGCAGCCGGCCGCCATGTAAAGGCAGCCGGTGAGGAAAATGCCCAGAAAGGTGCTGCCCAGGGCGCCGGGGTCCAGAAGGTTGGAGCCGCGGGCAAAGTAGCGCAGCACCAGGATGCAGGCCAGCAAGGGCAACCACATAACCATGTAAAAAACCATCGCCGCCGTGAATTTGGCCATGACCACCTGCCAGTCCGAAACCGGCGCGGTCAACAGCGTTTCAAACGTGCCGGAGGATTTTTCCAGCGCGAAGAGCCGCATGGTGATGATCGGCGCGGAGCAGAGCACGATCAGCCAGAACAGGCCGCCCACGAAAATTTCCGTCAGCGGCATCGGCGTCGCTTCCCCCAGCAGCTTGTCCAGCAAGGCGACAAAACTGAGGCCCATGAGAAACATCGCGCCGGCAATGACGACGTATCCAATCCACGAATAGAAAAAGCTGCTGATTTCGCGCCGGGTCAAAGTGAAGTAAGCCTGCATTAGAGAGTCTCTTCCTCGCTGGCCGGCCGGGTCAGACGGATATAGACCTCCTCCAGCGAATGGCGCACGCGGGACAACTCGCGCAGCTTCCAGCCTCGCTCGACCACCAAGGCAAAAATCTTCGGGCGCAAGTCGTGGCTGCCCGCCGGCATCAGCGCGCAACGATGGTATTCGCCCTCCGCCGCCGAGATGTTGTAATGGGCCAGTTCGGGCATTTGCTCCCAGCACGTTTTCAGCTCGTCGAAAGGCGCGGCGATTTCGGCGATGAGGTGGCCGTTTTTGCCAAAGAGCTTTTGCAAATTTTCCTGGGTGTCAGCCGCCAGAATCCGGCCTTCACGCATGATGACCACGCGGTTGCAGGTCAGCTCGACCTCCGTCAGAATGTGACTGGACAGGAGCACGGTGTGGCGCCGGCCCAAATCCTTGATCAATTGCCGGACGCTGCGAATCTGGCTGGGATCCAGGCCGATGGTCGGTTCGTCCAAAATAATCAATTCCGGCTCATGCACGAGTGCGTCAGCCAGGCCGACCCGTTGGCGGTAGCCTTTGGAAAGCTGGCCGATGATCCGTTTGCTGACCTCGGCCAGGCCGCATTGGGCAACGACGGCATCGACCCGCTGACGGGAGCGCGCGCGGCCCAGGCCCTTGAGGCGGGCGCGAAACTTCAAGTATTCCCGCACCCGCATTTCCGGGTGCAACGGGTTATTCTCCGGCATATAGCCAATACGGCGCCGCACCTCGTCTGCTTGCGTAAAAACATCCAGGCCCGCCACCGAGGCGCTGCCGGAGTTGGCCGGGATAAAACAGGCCAGGATGCGCATGGTGGTGCTCTTGCCGGCGCCGTTGGGTCCCAGCAGGCCGACAATTTCCCCCGGCTCCACCTGAAACGAAACATCCGCCAACGCGGCAATGCCGGCGTAGCTTTTGTTCAAATTGGATACATCTATCATCATCTTAACCATCCCGTCCTCACCGGAGTCTAAGCTCCGTTGCGCCTTCCCGATAGCCTAAAATTAAATTGCCTCGCGTGCGCGGCACAAGCACGGAAAGTTCCGCCGTCCCACCCGCCGCCAGCGGCGCCAGCGCCGAGTAGGCGTCCAGGTAATTGCGCACCCGCTGATTGCCAATGCCGTTGATGACGTCATACTGGCGCAAGGAGGCACTTTCGGCGGCACTGCCCTTTTCCACGCCGGCGATCAACAGCCCGCTGTCCTGGCCACCCACGTTCTCCAGGCCCAGTTGCCGCACCAATTCCGGCGTCAATTCCTGCAAATCCAGCCCCAGCCGGCGGTGGAACAAGGCGGCGAAAGGCTCCAGCCGCAGTCGGAGTTGGCGCGGCTGGCCGTCGCGGCGAACTGTCAAGCGGAAATTCAGATTCGTCTCCTCGCGCAGCGCGCGGGTGAAATCAATGTAATTGCCCGCCACCCGCCCGTTGAGGTCCAGGATCAAGTCGCCCGGCTTCAGGCCCGCTTGCTGCGCGGGGCTGGCCGGCTCAATGTTCCGCACCACCAGCGGCATATCCACGCTGACGTGGGCCCCAAACCAGCGCGAGGCGGTTTCGGCATTGAAAATTTCCCCGAGGGCCTGTCGGACTTCCTTGATGGGAATGGCAAAGCCGATGCCTTGCGCGCCGGCCAGGATGGCATTATTGATGCCGATCAATTCGCCGCGCAGATCGACCAAGGGGCCGCCGCTGTTGCCCGGATTGATCAAGGCATCGGTTTGCAGCCAATTGGCCATTTGCAATTCCTCGTTTTCCCTGGGCGCGGCCCGGCGCTTGGAACTGAGGATGCCCTTGGTGACCGATTCCCCCAGCCCGAACGGGTTGCCCAGCGCCAACACCGTTTCCCCCAGCAACACGTCGTCGTCCTTGGCGAAGCGGACCGCTTTGAATTTTTCGCCTGGCGTGCGCGGCTTGATCTTGAGCATCGCCACGTCGATCTGCGAGGTCCCGCAGTAATTGGATTCCACCTCATAAACGCCGCCACCGGCGGCATCGGAAAGTTTGACCTGGATGCGCCTGGCCCGTTTGACCACGTGCAGGTTGGTGAGCAAATAGCCGTCCTCCGAAATAATAACCCCGGAACCGAGGGAACTCTCGACCTTGGGCTGGCCATAGTAACGGCGCCAAAACTCCTCAAACGGATCGCGCGACTCCACCATGCTTTCGGTGCGGACATTGACCACGCAAGGCATGACTTCCTCCGTCACCCGCACCACGGCATCGCGGCGTCCATCCGGTTCGGCTTGGGTCGTCGCAAGAAGGGACCAACCCAAGGCACAGGCGGCAGCCAGCCTGGGCAGCCGTCGGGGAAGGGATAATTTCCGTTGCAAATACATGCCTCCACGCCAGTGTGCCAGAACGCACCGCAAAAGCAACAGGAGGTAGCTCAGGGGCAGGCATCGCTCAACTCATTCAATCCCTCGTGATCAATGGTAAAAGCAACCGTGGCATGCCCTTCGGCGTGGGTGATTTTGACCAGGAAAATGGTATCATAGTCGTTTGCCGGCCAGGCAGGAACCTGCTCGGGATTTCCGCCGTGCGTTTTGACCAGGTCTTTTACAAATTCATCGAGCAGAACATGCTCCCAGGCAATAAAAATGGTGGCCTTGTGATATTCCGGTTTCTGAACCTCATACTCGAAATTTTGGATTTCCCGGAAACCGAATTGCGTATTGACCGGCAGGCCGCAGCGAATAGCGGTCGGCTCAATGGTCATGAGTGGCCGAACGTAATAGTAGCCGCCATGCCCGTCCACCCTTTCGGCGGGATTGGGCGCGAATACAAATTGGGGCGCGCCATATTTTGCCAGCAGAACCTTGGGCAGGGCCAGAGCGCGGTTGAGGCCGCGGCAAGTCAATTGTCCAAGCCCTGACGGTGGTTTTTCCCCATGCCGGATACAGACCAAAGTTTCCACGGTTTGCCCGGATGCCCCGGACGGCAAGACGGCATTCGTTTGTCCGTCCACGCAAGAGAAAACCCCAAGTCCAAATAAAAGGATGGCGAGCTGTATCTTCATATTTTTGACGCTATTCCCCAAAAAACCAATTGTCCAGAGCACTTTGCTCTAGAGCGAGACGGCGTCAGGATACGGCCCAAGAAACCGTTCACCGTTGAAGTGGTTTGATTTAGCGGCGGGCATGAAGATGTTTTTTTCACGACTTCGTCAATCTCGTTTTGCGAAAGGGTTAGCGTATTATTTTCGGCTCCCATCGCTTGCAAAGCCATGCGGAAAAATAAACTTCCTCATGATCTCTTGCAGCTCGGGCAGTCTAAAACTATCCTAAAGCCATGCCTGCGGTTACATTGAAAGCACATTTTAACGGAAGGCAGATCGTTCTGGACGAACCATTCGATCTGCCGCCCAATTCACCGCTGATGGTCACGGTCTTCGCAAAGGAAGATTACATCGAAGATGCCCATTGGCATGGCTTGGCCGCTGGCGCGCTGGCAAGGGCCTATGGGGAGGATGAACCAGACTATTCCGCCGCTGACATTAAGCGATGAAGGAGGGTGACATTGTCGGGTCTGAGCTTCCTTGCTCCCACTGCCTAATCACACCGCCGCCAGCACCGCGCGGGTGGCGGCCGTCAATGCGTCCACGCGCACCGGCAGCGGGAAGTCCGAGGGCGCTTCCATAGTGTAGCTTTGGCGCGTCTTGTGCGTTATCAAATAAAGCGCCTCGGGCCATTGCGGACGTTCGGCGGGATTGAGATTGGGACGAATGACGCCGTTTTGGGCGGGCCAGTCCTCAATCATCGGCGACGTCTCCACCGGGCAGACTTTGGCCGCGGCTTGGAGGATTATCTGCCCCAAGGAAGGGCGGTTGTCGGGATTTAACTCATAGACGTAAAAGCCGTTGCATTCCCAGTCTTCGTGCAGGCAGAGGGCAATGTCAAAAGGAGGCTGGCGTTGCAGCCAATCGACGTGGGCGCGCACCTCCGGCGTTTGCAGGCGCCGGTAATCGCGATTCAAATCAATGCCGGATGAGTTCTCCCGACGGTTGAGCGGAAAACCGGTCGGATTGAGGCAGGGACAAAGCCAGATGGCGGCGTCGTTGGGCCAAAGGTCCTCCTCCAGCATTCGCAGCGCGGCCAGTGGGCCGGCGGGTTCGTCGCCGTGCATGCCGGTGGAGATGTAAACGCGCACGCGCGGCGTGGAAAGCGGACGGCGCAAGGCCGGGAAATCGGGGTCGCGCACCCAGTTTTTTCCGGGCACGGCCTGGTCAATTTGTTGCAGGACGCGATGGATGTCGATGGTTTCACCGTGATAGCCGCCGATGTTGTGGCCAAGGCGCTGCACAACCCAAGTCTATTGTTGGTCAGGCCCGTGGCCCCAATGGGGATCCAGGCCAAGGTCCTTGATCATTTGCAGGTCCTTGTCGGCGGGTTGGTTGAGAGTGGTGAGATAATTGCCCACCATCAACGCGCTGGCGCCGGCGGTGAAAACCATGCATTGAATGTCACGTAAATTAATGGTGCGCCCCCCGGCGATCAAAATTTCCTGGCGCGGCAAAATGAAACGGAAACAGGAAATGGTCTTCAAAATTTCCAGCGGGGACAGCGGCGGAGTGTTCTCGAAAGGTGTGCCTTTGACAGGATTAAGAATGTTGACCGGCACGAAGCTGGCGCCCACTTCCTTGATGGCGAAAGCCAGGTCGCAACGGTCCTCGCGAGTTTCACCCATGCCGATGATGCCGCCGGAACAGATTTTGATGCCCGCCGTTTTGAGGTGCTGAATGGTTTGCAGGCGATCCTCGTAGGTGTGGGTCGTGCAGGTATTGGGAAAGAAGCGTTTCGAGCTTTCCAGGTTATGGTTGTAACATTCCAGCCCGGCCTCTTTCAAGCGGTCGGCCACGCGCTGGCTCTTGATGAGGCCCAAGGCTGCATCCGGCCGGGCCTTGCCGCCGGCCGCCAATTCGCGGATGCGGTCGCAGACTTCATCGAGCAACGGCCCTTCCTTGAGACCGCGCCAGGCGGCGACCAAGCCGAGCGCCGTGACGCCGTTGCGATTGGCTTCCTCGGCCGCGTCGCGAACCGGTTCCGGGTCCACGAAGCCGTATTTGGGCGAACCGGTCTGGTAGAAGGAAGATTGGGCGCAAAAACTGCAATTCTCCGAGCACGACCCCGCTTTGGCGTTAACGATGGAACACAAATGAATCTTGTTCCCTTTGAAATGCTCGCGGATGCGGTTGGCGCCAGCCATGAGGTCGAAAATATCGGCGGCGCCTTCGAGGCCAAACAACCCGAGGGCCTCTTCACGCGCAATGTCTTCCCCGCCCAGCACGCGCAAAGTGAGGTCGGAAATTTTAGTGTGATAACCTGCGTCAACCAAGTCAGCAATCATGGTTGACACAATAACACTCCCCTGCCCCAACGCAAGCGGGAAAACAAACGCGGCGTGGACACACGTCCACGCCGCTTCCCCGAGCTTGTTTTCCCAAAACGTTTACACGTCGTAATACAAGTGGAATTCGTAGGGATGAGGGCGCAGGCGCAAGGCGTCGGCCTCTTTGCGCTTGTGGCTGACCCAGGTCTCCAAAAAGTCGCTCGTGAAAACGTCCCCTTTCAACAGAAACGCATGGTCTTTCTCCAACACGTCCAGCGCCTCCCCCAGGCTGGCCGGCACTTGCGGCACCTTGGCCAGCTCTTCCGGCGGCAATTCATACATGTTCTTGTCCATCGGTTCCCCGGGATCAATCTTGTTGATCACCCCGTCCAACCCCGCCATGAGCAAGGCCGAAAAGGCCAGATACGGGTTGGCCGCCGGGTCCGGCGGCCGATACTCGATGCGCTTGGCCTTGGGGCTTTCGCTGAAGGTGGGTATCCGGATGGCCGCGCTGCGGTTGCGCGCGCTGTAGGCCAGGTTGACCGGCGCTTCGTAGCCCGGCACCAGCCGCTTGTAGGAATTGGTCGTCGGACTGCAGATCGCGCACAGCGCTTTGGCGTGCTTGAGAATGCCCCCGATGTAATGCAGCGCCATCTGGCTCAATCCCGCGTACTCCTTGCCCGCAAAGAGCGGCTTGCCTTTCTTCCACAGGCTCTGGTGGGTGTGCATGCCCGAGCCGTTGTCGCCAAAAAGCGGCTTGGGCATGAAGGTGGCCGTCTTGCCGTGTTTGCGCGCCACGTTCTTGATCACGTACTTGTACACCATCATCGCGTCGGCGCTCTTGACCAGCGTGTCAAAACGGATTCCCAACTCGGCCTGCCCCGCCGTCGCCACTTCGTGGTGGTGCTTCTCGACTTGCACCCCCAGCGCCGCCATCGTCAGCAGCATCTCGCTGCGAATGTCCTGCTGCGTGTCCATCGGCGGCACCGGAAAATAGCCCTCCTTGTGCCGGATTTTGTAGCCCAGGTTGGGCTGCTCTTCCCGCCCGGAATTCCAAATGCCCTCCTCCGAGTCTATCTGGTAAAAGGTGCCGTTGGCCTTGGCGTCATACTGCACGCTGTCGAAGATGAAAAATTCAGCTTCCGGCCCGAAGACGGCGGCGTCGGCCAGCCCGGTGGAAAGCAGGTACTTCTCCCCCCGCTGGGCGATGCCGCGCGGATCGCGGGTGTAAGCTTCCTTGGTCCCCGTCTCGGCGATGGTGCAGGTCAGCGACAAAGTCGGCACGCTGCAAAAGGGGTCCATGAAGGCGGTCACCGGGTCCGGCATGGCCAGCATGTCCGAGGCTTCGATGGATTTCCAACCCCGGATGGAGGAACCGTCAAAACCCAGTCCGTCCACGAAGACCTCCTCGGTCAGCTCGGACAAGGGCACGGTGAAATGTTGCCAGGTGCCGAAGGTGTCGATGAATTTGATATCGACCATTTTGGCCCCCTGTTTGAGGGCGCTGTCTATCACGCTTTTGGGTGTGCTCATACTATTCTCAATGGATGCATTTTTTTATGTTGTTGCCAGTTACGCGCCGCCGCGCCAACCACGTCTTTCGACCACGATGATTGGCAAAGCGGCGCATTGAATTATCCGTGGTAACCCTCCTCGCCGTGTTCAGCCAGATCAAGGCCGATGGATTCCACTTCCTCAGTTGGACGCAGACCAATGAGGGCTTTGACGGTGTAGGCGATCACAGTGGTGCCGCCGATGGCCAGCGCGAGCGTAAGGCCGATGGCTTTGAGTTGCTCAATAACGAGCGGTTGAAAAGCTTTGTCCGTGACAAACAATTTCAAGTTGGTGGCCAGATTGCCATTGGCGGAATTGCGCGCCAGGATGCCCGTCAGCAAGGCCCCAATGGTGCCGCCGACGGCGTGGACTCCGAAGGTATCCAGCGCATCGTCGTAACCGAACCAGCCTTTGACTTTGAAACAAAAGAACCACGGGATCAAACCGGCGAATAATCCGATAACGACCGCGCCGCCGGGAGTGACAAATCCGCAGGCTGGCGTAATGACCACCAGGCCCGCCACCGCGCCGGAACAAAAACCGAGGATGCTGGGTTTGCGGCGGAAAATCCACTCGGCCATGGGCCAGACGAAGGAAGCGACGGCGGTGGCCAGGGTGGTGGTGGTGAAGGCATTGGCGGCGATGACATCGGAGGCGACCGCGCTGCCGGCGTTGAACCCGTACCAACCGACCCAGAGCATGCCGGTGCCGATCATGCACAGAGCCATGTTGTGCGGAGAGAAGTTCTCTTTGCCAAAGCCCAGGCGTTTGCCCAGGATCAGGCAGAGAATCAGCGCGGACCAACCCGAAGTCATGTGAACGACCGTTCCGCCGGCGAAGTCAATGGCGTGGATTCTGGCGTGGTCATTCCAGACGCCGTTCATGAAGCCATCAATGCCCCAGACCATGTGAGCCTGGGGGAAATAGACGATAAACATCCACAGCGTCACGAAGAGGAAGACGGCGGAGAACTTCATGCGTTCGGCGATGGAGCCAAGGATCAACGCCGGGGTGATGATGGCGAACATCAACTGGTACATGGCGAACACGTTCTGCGAAACCCAGCCGGAATAATCGGTGTTGGGGCTGGAATCGACGTTGTTGAAAAAGGCAAAGTCCAGGTTGCCGATAAAGGCGTTGCCTTTGTGAAAGACCAGGCTGTAACCGCATACAAACCAGAGGATGGTGACCAAGCCGGTGATCAGCAGGCATTGGGCCATGACGGAGAGGATGTTCTTGCGCCGGACCAAGCCGCCGTAGAACAGAGCCAGGCCGGGCAAGGTCATGAACAACACCAGGGCAGCCGACGTCATTTGCCAGGCATTGGGGCCGGGGCCGGGATTGGGAGCGAAGGTGTTGGCTTTTTCATCATAAGCGCCGAGTTTGGAACTGACGTTGTTGGTGGTGTCAGCGACGCGCGAACCGTTGTTGACGTAGGCTTCCAAGTCCGCCACGCGCTGTTCGAGAGTTGGCTCGGCGCGTTTAACGGCGGGGGCGGATGGGTCCGCGGCGGCCCCCATCTCCACGGCCAGACAGGCGGTTAAAAAAAGAAGCCAAAAAGATTTCTTCATAGCGGAATCAAAATGGCGTTGGCTAAATGGCGGCGTCGCCTTTTTCCTCGGTGCGGATGCGAACGATTTCCTCCACGTCCGAGACGAAAACTTTGCCATCTCCAATCTTGCCGGTCTTGGCCGCGCCGACAATGGCCCCGACGGCGCTTTCCACGCGGGCGTCGGGCAGCACAATCTCAATCTTGATTTTGGGCAGAAAATCGACTTTGTACTCGCTCCCGCGATAAATTTCGGTGTGACCCTTTTGACGGCCAAAGCCTTTGACCTCGCTCACCGTCATGCCTTCGATTCCTATTTGACTCAACGCGTCTTTTACTTCTTCGAGTTTGAATGGTTTGATGATAGCTTCAATTTTTTTCATTGGATAAACAAAGCTCGGCGTCCTTTAGCGGACTGACCGTTCGTAGCAAAGTCAATGCCAAGGCCAGCAAAAAAAAGCAAGACTGTAGTCCTAAGTAGCTGGAGGCAAGCATGTTGCAATTAGTTTGCGAGAGGCATGGATGGACGAAGATGGTTGTCGTTTTCTGCGCACGCTGGTTAAAAGGGCGCCTTTGGTGGTCAAGGACCTGCTGCCCGCGCAAAGTTGATCGAATCCTTAATGCGTTTATTGTCGGCGCGAATGCGGGCGGACAGAGTCTTGCTGATGGCAAAAAGAATGGGCGCGGCCAATTCGGGCGCATCATGGCGGAGCTGGTCAAAGGCTTCGGGGGAAATTTTCAACAAAATGCTGTCCTGATTGGCCAGGACATCGGCCGACCTTGGGCCTTGGTCAAAAAGAGCGATTTCGCCGAAGCAATCGCCAGGCCCTAAAGTTGCCAGGACGGTTTCCTTGCCGCCGATCATCAAGCGCACGCGCAATTCCCCGTCCAGCACCAGGTACATGCCGTCATCGGGGTCGCCTTGTTTGACGATGGGGGTCCAAGAGCCGACGGTTTGGCCTTCCATGAAACGGGCAAAACGCACCAGTTGTTCGTCGTTGAGTTCGGCCAAGGCTCTGACACGGCGCAACATGTCCGGGGTGATGTCCGCCTGGCCAATGGAGAAAGCCGTTGCCTCGCCGCCGCCGTGGTTTTTCTTGCGGAAGCAGAGCTGCAATTCCGGGAGGTTGGCGGCCTTGCGCCAACGATCATTCTGGCTGTCGAAAACCCAGGTCTCCGCCAGGACGCGCTTGTCCTTCACCCAACCCATCAAGGCGGGCAGTTCCACGGGGCCATAGACCACGTTGTCCGCGGCCCAGATACTGTACATAATATTTTGGCTTGCTTCGCCGGCCACGCTTGAGGTCTAACAAAGGGCCGAACGAAAGCAAAGCGAAAAATCATCGCCCGGGGCCTTGTTGGGTGCATTTCACTTTCTTGGGTTTCCTTCTTAATCGTAATCATAATCTCTGCCGCCTCGGCCCGTATGGTTGAGATTGAGATTAGATTCTTACCGTTGAAATCCCGTCGGATTATCTCTCAGATTTCTCATCTGTGTTAATCTGTGTCCATCTGTGGCTAAAATTTCAAATATCTTTGGCTGGGATTAGGATTAAGATCAAGAGAGCACAACCCAAAAAAACGAAATGCACCCGGGCCTTGTTTCCGGAGGCGTTGTCGTCCTGCAACAAAAAACCCCTCCCGGTTTCCCGGAAGGGGCTGCAATTGAATTTGTGTCAATTAGAACTTGTAGATCACGTTGGCCGCGACCATGAGTTCGTTCGCCTTGCCGTAGCTGCCGGAGTCGGTGTTGCCGAAGGGCGTTGACCCGTCAGCCGCATGGTCCCAGCGAACTTCCAGCCGGCTGATGACATTGGCCCACAGGTCGTACTGGATGGTGCCCGTCAGTGCCAGGACTTTGTTGAACGGACCGCCCGAGCTGAACCTGCTGGCGCCCGCAATCTCGCCGTCATTGGCGAAGAGCAAGGCAGTCAGTCCAGGGCCGTTGGCGTACTCGCCACGGCCACTGATGGTCAGCTTTTCGGTGGGTTTGTAAGAGACATAACCCGCAGCCGCGTTCGCGTACTGGGCTTCCAGAGAAGTCCCCCCGAAGGCAACATCAAAATCATTGATGTAATCCCAGGAACCGCCAAAGGTCAGAATCTTTGATCGGTGTATTGACGGTGGCGCCCACATACCATTCAGTGCGATCCTGGCCGGTCCCGAAGGTGGCCGCTCCCGTGACAGGATTGACACCGGTGATAACAGAGCCGCCATGATTGCCCGCGCCGTAGTCGAATCCGGCATAGAGGGAGGAACCTTTCCAGGATCCCCAGCTATCCGGCGCCGTCAAGGTCAACAAACTCACAAACGACTTGTGGCTTTCAATTACCGGCGAACTGAAGTCGGAACGACTATTCACATTCAAGGTGTTGATCGTGTCCGCGACACCGGCCTGAAGGTTGATGGAGTCGTTGAACTTGTACGAGGCGAGCAGCCCGGTATGTTCGGTGGGTTCGAACGAGTAACCGTAGGAACGGCTCCAGTTCGGGTTCTTGTAGGCATCACTGGATTCGTATCCGATGATGTTGTCCCAGCGGCCCAATTTCAAATCGATGCCGTTGCCGACGGGCAGGCGCAATTCAACGTAGGCCTGGCGGATGGGATAAGCGCCGCTGTCGATGGCTTGGGCATCCGGGCCGTAGCTCAATTCGGCGACATAGCCGGCCGACCATTGGGTTTCGTCCAGATCCTTGGCAATCTTGATGTCAAGGGCATCCAGATTGAAGCCGTCCTGTTTTCCCTTGTTGAAGGCATAGGGGGCCGGATTGGCGTTGCCTGTGCCTGGATTCCACACAGCCGACGTGTCCACGTAACCACTGATCGTGGTCGCGCTCAACGCCGTCATAAGTGGGACCGTCGTTGGTGCCGGGGTCTGAGCGAGCAGCCCGGGCGAGAGGGAGACCAGCCCTGCGGCGGCCAACCCAAGTGTCCATTTTTCTATTTTCATGTTCCTCCTGCTTTGTTTTTCGTTTATACGTTTTTTTATGTTTGAGAGGCAAAACCAGTTCGCCTCTGCACACCAAAAACGGTGCATTAAAACGGACAATAGGCAATCTGCCCGGCTTTGACAACAAGTTTTTTTTGCTTTTGCCATATTTTTAGGCAAAATAATTGCAAGTCGTTTATGTTAAACGGCTTATGGCCCCAAAAAAAGCATCAAAAAATGTAGTTTCTCTCTTAAATCAGCCGGAAAAATAACACCATAGGCGGTATGATGGCGCTCTTTCCACTCTGCCGGTTGTGGCTTAAAATACCGAGGGCACCCCTTCCCGCAACATTCGCAAATGATGGGCCAACCCGCCGCTTTCAGCCAATTGCTTTAACCAACGCGGCGGTTCGTCCATGTCTTCAAAAGATAATTTGAATGTGCCAAAGTGCATCGGCACCAGCCATTTTGCCGCCAGATCGCTGAAGGCCTTGATCGCTTCGTCCGGCCCCATGTGGACATGGCGGAATGTGTCGGGGTAATAGGCGCCAATGGGCAGCATGGCGATTTCCGGTGGGCTGACCCGGCCGATTTCTTTGAATCCGGGAAAATAGGCGCTGTCGCCCGCGTGGTAAAGCCGCCGGCCCTGGTGTTCGATCAGGAATCCGCCGTAACCGCGATGGTGGTCCCGCAAGACCCGCGCACCCCAATGCTTGGAGGGCGTCAAAGTGACTCGCCACTTGCCGTGGCAGAAACTCTCCCACCATTTCAGTTCGATAATCCGTTCGAAGCCGAGGTCGGCGGCCAGGTCGCCCATGCCCCAGGGCATGACGGCAATTTTTGGCGACGGCAGCCGGCGCAGAGTCGGGCGGTGAAAATGATCGAAGTGCGCGTGCGTCAGCAAGACCAGGTCGATCGGCGGCAAATCCTGGATTTTCAATCCGGAGCGGCGGAGGCGTTTGATGATCACCAGCCAATTGGCGAAATTGGGATCAATCAGGACGTTCAAATCGGTAAACTGCGCCAGGAAAGAAGCATGGCCGATCCAGGTCAGCGCCACCTGGCCGTGAGTGAGCTTGGGGAATTTGGGCCGGAAATGTTCTCCGACGCGAGGAGTCAGAAGCGCCTTCCAGACCATCTCGTGAAAAAAGGTGCGCGGATTAAAGTGTTTGCTCGGGGTCAGGTCCTTCAATGAGCGCGGCAAGGGGCGCCGCCGTTTGACGGCCTTGGGTCGTAAGCCCCAATCGAACTGATCTTTGCGCATACCGTACTATACTACTGCTTCGGCTCAAACGCCCGAAGCTGACTGGAACATCGCACCACATCGCGCATCTCCGCAAGGGATTTCAATTCTCCCGCCGCCCGCGCCTGCGAGAGCAAGTTGCCCAAAACCGTCGTTTCCACCGGACCGGCCACGATCTGCCGCCGGCAGCGGTCGGCCGCCAGTTGATTGAGCAACGGATTGCGCGAACCGCCGCCCACAATGTGGATGATATCGATTCTGTTGCCGGCTAATTCCTCGAGGCCTGCCAGCACGCTTGCGTATCGCGCCGCCAAACCTTCCAGGGCGCAACGCACCAAGGCGCCTTCGCTTTCCGGCGCCGGTTGGTTGGTTTCCCGGCAATAGGACGCAATCGCAGCCGGCATGTCCGGCGGATTGGCAAAGCGCGGGTCGTCAGGATCCAGGACCGCGTGCGGCCCCGGAGCCGATTCCGCCAAGCGGGTCAACACGGCGTAATCCAGATTCTTGCCGCGAAGCTCGAAGGCTTTCTTGCACTGCTGCACCAACCAGAGGCCGGTGATGTTCTTGAGCACGCGGAAGGTTCCGTCAATGCCGCCTTCGTTGGTAAAATTGAGTTGCAACACCCGGTCGGTCAGCAAGGCGTTGGGCGATTCGATGCCCATAACGGACCAAGTCCCGGAACTGATGTAGGCCCAATCGGTTCGCCCCGTGTTGGCGGTCGGGATGGCGGCGACAGCGGACGCGGTGTCGTGCGTTGGCGGCGCCACCACTTTGATGCGGCCCAAACCGGTTCGTTGGGAAACAGACTCCCGCAGCCGGCCCAATTCGGTTCCCGGCGGCACGATTTTGGGGAAAATGCGGGCGGGTAATCCAAACTTTTTCAGCATGTCGAAGGCCCAATCCCGATTGACCGGGTTCAGACACTGGCTGGTCGTGGCGTTGGTAAACTCGGCCACGCGCGACCCGCACAGGCACCAATGGAAAAAATCGGGCATCATCAACAGGCAATCGGCCGCCGCCAGCAACTCCGGGTGGGACCGTTGCAAGGCCAGCAACTGATAGAGGGTGTTGATTTCCATGAACTGCAATCCCGTCCGCGCAAAAATCTCCGCCCGCGGCGCCTGGCTGAAAGCGTGTTCAAACATCCCCTTGGTCCGCGCGTCCCGATAATGGCAGGGCTGGCCCAGCATTTCCCCGTTCTTGCTCAACAAAACAAAATCCACGCCCCACGTGTCCACGCCGACGGAGACAATGGCGTCGCCAAAACGTTTGGCCGCGAGGGCGAGGCCGTTTTGGATTTCCGTCCAAAGCTGAACGACGTTCCAGCGCAATGTATCACCCACGTTGACCGGCCCGTTGGGAAACCGGTGCAATTCCTCGACGCGGATGGCGCGGCCATCCCATGCGCCCGCCATGACCCGCCCGCTTTCCGCCCCGAGATCAATTCCGAGATAGACTTGTTCGCTCATGGTGTAACCAAAACGTGTCGCTTATCAAACTTCCAGCACCTTCGTTGTTTCTTCTCCGAATTGGCTGATGACGCGGACGGCGATCTTTTGACCCTTTTTCACCGGAAATGGATGGCTCTTGTGGCCGTAAATGCGGGTGAAGGCTTCGTCGTCGAGTTCGACTTTCAAAGTCTGCTCGGCTTTCTTTTTTGTGGCGTTCTTGGCGATGTCGCTCAGGCCGCGCTTCCATTCGTCGAATTCGTCTTTGTCGCCGCCGCAGAAGAAGACCTGGCGCACGACAAAGTTTGAGCCGTCGTAAGCGTCGTCCACCATCCAGTAGGCGATGTCGTGGACGTCGCGGCTCTTAATTTCGTCTTTGATGGGGTCGTAGATGTCGAGGCCGGCAATCTCGACGATCCCCTGGCAGGGTTCATCGTCGAGGCCCTGGTGAGGTTTGGCAAGCGGAAGAGGTTCGACCGTCAGGCGGATGTCCGGCTCACCGATGGTCACGAAGCTGGCAGCTTTCCTGTCCTTTTTCAGCAAGCCTTGTTGGAGCAAATCGTCGTGCATGCGGACGATGCTGACTTGGAAATTGCCGAAGTTGCGGCTCAGTTCCGTGATGCCGCTTTCGAAGGCGAATCCAAGAATCAGCAGCCAGTCGCCGTCGCGCTTGTCGCGGCAGGCCTTGATGGCTTCCGTCACCGCCTGTTTGCTGACCGTGCCGAACTTGGGGCCGATGTGGAGGTAGGCCTTTTTTTCCACGGTGGGGCGAGACTCCGTCGAGCCGTGACTTTTTTGCGTGCTCGCTTTGCCCGGCTTGCCATGATCGGAAGCAGGCTCGACAGAGTCTTCCATCCTCCGTGGCAGAGCTACTGCGGAGGACGGACGCCCTACCTCGGCCATGTACCAGCCTTCCGCGTGCAAGGCGGAATTGGCCAGGCGATCTAAGCGAACAAAAACGGCATTCTCCTCTTTGACGCCGGTCTTCACGCCCGCGCTTTTGAGATGCGCGAAAATGAGGTCCTCGAAATTGCCCAGTTCCTTGTCCTCCGTCCTCTGCCGCGCCAGTTCCTCCGGCGAAACCGGCTCGTAACTCTGCAGCGTCTCCACCGTAAATGGGCCGGCTACGCGCAACCGCTTTTTGTCCTCCTGCGGCCGGTCGTAAAGCGTTTCTTCTTCCGCCGGTTCGTTGTTGGCGAGGCTCTTAAGCGTGATGTGCGGCACTTTCCTATAAATGAATCCCTGCCGGACGTCGCAATTCTGCTGATCGTGTAGCTGGTAATAGGGAAACGTTGCCGTCATTAGCCGCGACTTGGCGATGTTCACGGCGATCCGCGAGGTGTCCGTCGTAATCCAACGGCGTGCCCACTGTTCAGCGACGTAGGCGGCTGTGCCTGAGCCGCACGTTGGGTCTAGAACCAAATCGCCGGGGTCAGTGGTCATCAGGATGCAGCGCTGAATAACTTTCACAGCGGTCTGAACCGTGTAGATTTTCTCATCTGTGAAATTTCCAGTGGCTGTGTCATCCCAGAAGTTTGTTATGGGTTGGAATGGAAAATCGGTTGCGTAACGAATGTATCGAATGCTGTTCTTTGCAACGTGAATTCGGCCAGCAGCAGCTAGTTGTTCCAAACCCGAAACTGTTGTTTTCCAATGATTTCCCATGCCGCAGTCGTAGGTTTTTCCCTTATGAATAAAGGTGCGAGACGCTGTTTCAGTTGCACCTTGCGAAATCAAGCTGGTCGGTTGATAGAGCTTTCCGCCATCTGGTAATGGTTGCTCACCGCGAATTTCCTTTGCCGTTAAACCGCGCGTCGCACCATCAGGGAGTTGAATCCAACGGTATCGCCCGCTGCTAAGGGTTATATCCTTTTCAAGATAGAGTTGGCGATACTTGATCGATTCTTTGTCCTTTGCATACCACAATAAATAATCGCCATTTCTGGCCAACGTCGTTGTTTCAAAACCACTCGTTGTTGTGAAGCTAACTAGGCTGACGAAATTATCACTCCCAAATTCTTCGTCCATCAAATTGCGCACGAGATGTACGTTTTCTTCGGAGATTTGCATGAAACACGAACCTGATTCATGGAGGAGTTCGCGGGCAACGAGTAGGCGATCGCGCAAATAGTTGAGATACGAGTGAATGCCCAGTTCCCAAGTGTCGCGAAAGGCTTTCACCTGTTCGGGTTGGCCGGAGAGGGATTCGTCGTCGCCGTCTTTCACGGTGCGGTTGTTTAGTTTAATTTGCCAGTTGGAGCCGTATTTGATGCCGTAAGGTGGGTCGAGATAAATGCATTGTACCTGGCCGGCCATGCCTTCGCGTTCGAGGAGCGAGGTCATTACCAGAAGGCTGTCGCCCTGGATAAGACGGTTGGTCCAGCCGTCGGAGTGCGTGTAGTAGTCGGAAACCTTGTCGAGTTCTTCGTGGCCGATGGCGTTGCCGAAAAGTTCGTTGACGGCAAAGAGTTCGTCCTGGTTCGCGGCCTTGTCCACCACGAGGCGATACAGCCCCTTGATGAGGGTTTCCGGCGCAATGTGTTCGTGCCGGTAAAGGGAACGGATGTCAACGTGGAGGGATTCGTCGTCCGGCTGCTGGTAACGATGGGTAATGACGTCGCGCAGACTTTCCAGCGCGGTGCGCGCGCCGGCATTGTCACCGGCTTTGAGCTTTGCCTGAAGTTCATCCAGTTGCGCGGTCAGCTTTTCGTCGCTGCCGTATTTGTGCATCCAGAAGAGTTCGGGATCCTGGCCGCGCGAGATGACCGGATTCAGCGGCAGTTGAATAGCGGCGGCTTCCCGCACCTTGGGGCTGCCGGCCTCGTAGCCGGCTTCCTCGCCGGAGGGGATGTGGGAGCGCTGGACGTTCTTGTGCTTGAAAGCTTTTACTGGTTTGGGCGTTTTCATGGCGATTAAGTCTGCGACCAGTCTTCAACGGTGAGGCCGTTCACCTTTTCAAAACCCTTTAAGTTCAAAGTAGCGACAATGAGATTGTGCGCCGTGGCGGTGGCCGCGATGAGCATGTCCATGTCGCCAACCGGATGCCCACGGCGGCGAAGATCAGCGCGAATGAGGGCGTAAGCCCGAGCCACGGCAGAGTCCACAATCAGGACGGGCAGCCGCCTGGCGAGAGAAGTTTCAAATTCCCGGCGCTGTGAGGCCGCGCCCGACCATTCAATACCGTAACGGACTTCCGCCTCGGAAATGACCGAGACCGCCAAACGGGTGTCGCCGAGCGCCGCCCAACGATCAAGGGCGACCTTCACCGGCTTGCGTTTGAGCGGCTGGCTAAAGACGGAGGTGTCAAGAATATGGGTGGCGGACATGGCTATTCGTCAAGCGGGCTGCTAGCCCAGCGTGAGAGGTCCGCCTGGCGTGGTGGCAATTCAAAGTCCTCGTTGATGAGTCCGTGTTCGAGTTCGTAGTCGCGGCGGGCGGCCCAGACGCCGGAGAGCGGCTCGGCCAGCGCGAGTTGGCGCAGGCGGGCGAGCAGGAGATTGCGGAAGTCGGCCACGGCGCGTTGCTCGTCGAGTTCGAGGAAATCCCACTTGTCCCAATCATGCCGGTTGCGGATGCGGTTTACGGCCGGCAGCCAGCGGTTCAAGATGGTCCAGCGTTTGGCTTCCTTGTCGCGGTCAAAGCCGGTGACTTCGACGACAACGTTGGCGCCGCGACCGCCCGCCAGGCGGCAATTGACAATGAAGTCAGGCAGGTAGTCGCGCTGTTCGCCGGCGTTGTCGGTGTAAGGAACACGGAAATCGAGGAAAGCATTTTTCACCCAGGAATTGACGTGGCCTTCATCGGCAAGATCGTCGAGCACCTTGGCGGCGTTGCCCTCCCAGCCGCTGTCCACGACCACCGCATTGACATGGCTGTGGCGCGTGGGGTAGGTGTCGCGGCTGGTCTGGCCGTGGACGAAACGCGAACTGCCGGTGGGATTGTAATAGTTGAGAATCGGGCGAATACATTCCTGGCCGGGCGCGCCGGTCTTGATGCCGCGCGCGACATGGGCGACCAGCGTGCGGGGATTCGAGAAATAAAGGAGCTTCTTCCACTCCGGGCCTCTGCCAAGGACGCGGACTTTGGCATGGTACCACTTCGTGACAATGGCGCACAATTCGTGGAAGCGGTGAAATTCAGGATTGCCCTTGTCGTCTGAAAAGTGGTCGCGCAACAAGTCTTTGGTAATGCGATAAATGATGTGCTGCTCGCGCATGGCGAGAATGTCATCGAGCGTCAAATGTTCCGTGGCGGCTGAAACCGCCGAGGCCATTTCCGTCTTGGTTGGGAGTTTGGAAGCGTCTATTTCGTAGTCCTCGATATTGGAGAAATTGGCCATCAGCGGGCCTGCCGCGTATTCGAGGCGGTAGCCCTCAACGTTGGGGAAAGTGATTTCGCACTGCTTGGTCCGCTCCGGCATGGCGAAGATTGGCGTGCTGGGCTTGGGTGGCGGCGGAACGGTTTTGCCGCCTTTGAACAACTTGAAGGGGACGCCGATGATGTGGGCGTATTCGGGCGGGAATTTCCAGGCGGCGATGCGGCGCTTGTCCGTGGTTGGCTGGCCGTGATTATCGTAGCCTTGCAGGTAATAACTCTGTCGGCGGAGCGCGCGCCCGGCGACTTGCTCGCAGAGGAGTTGAGAACCGAATTTACGGATGCCGCAGATGTGCGTTACCGTGTTGGCATCCCAGCCTTCCGTGAGCATGGAAACGGAGACGACGCAGCGGATGTGAGCGCCCAGGCAGTTTCGTTTGCCAACGGTGTTGACGACTTCGCGAAGGATAACCGAGTCCTCGATTTGCTCGGCTGAACCCCGGCCATGCGCGCGCGCGTATTCCTCCTTGAAGCGCTTGATCTCCGGGGCGAACACTCGTTTGAACCCGTCATCGACCTGCTCGGAATTTTCCAGCGCATCGCTGTCAATGAGAAGCGTGGGCGGTTTGTGGCGCGGTTGGTTGGTGGAGGGATCGAAATTGGAAAAAAGATCGAACCTGCCGGGCACGGTCAGCGGCGGCGCGGATGCGGCCGCGGAAGGAACTTCGTAGCCGGCGAGGTATTTATAAACTTCCTTGGAAACGGAGGTGTTGTTGCACACTACAATAAAGACGGGCGGCGAGTCTTCAAGAGAAAGCTGGTCGGTTCGGGTGGCGGCGGCGGAATGCCGGCGATCAGCGAATTCCTCCTTGTAGTGCTCGTAAAACTGCTTCAATGCGGCCTGGAGTGTCGGCGGCAGGCGTGGCGGTTCTTCGATGAATCTTCTGCCTTCGGCTTTGGCGCGAGCTTTGGCGGTTTTACGACCGGCCTTGGGCAATTCTTCTTTGATGTTCTCGTAAAGATTGCGCAGCACCGGCAGTGCAATTTCCTGGGTGTCGTCACGCGTGGGTAGAAATGGGATTTTCACCAGCCCGGACTCCACCGCTTCAATCAAACCGAAGTCCGATACGACCCAGCCGAAAAGGGTGTAAGGTTCATAACCGGAACCCGTCAGGTAATAGGGAGTGGCGCTGAGATCGTAAATGGTGCGAACTTTAAAGCGTTGAGTGATGCGAACGAGTCCGCTGAACCAAACGGCGGCGCGCTTATTTTCCTCGGCGGCATCTTCGCCTTCGGCGGTGCGTTCGTCCTGGCGCGGGAGATAACAATGATGTGCCTCATCGTTGATGATAAGCAGGCGCGAGCCGGGACGAAAATTGCCCAGCAAACGGCCGATGACCTGCGAATAATCCTCCGTGGCTTCCTGCTTTGTTCCATCCGCCTGAATTTTGCCGTCAAAGGGCGAGCGCTTGTTGCCCTGGAGCGTCTTTGGCTCGAAGGCGTGGTAATTTGTGATGACAATGCGTTTGTTCAACTCCGGCATTTCCTTGCGCCAGCTTTCCGGCACGAGGTAACGAACATGATAGTAATCCTGCGCATCCACTCCCAAACGGGTGTCCACGCGCAAAACGCAGAGGCGGTCGCGGATGGTGATGCCCGGCGCAATGGCGAGAAAATTATCGGCAAAGCGGACATCGTTCCGATATTCGCGACGGTTAAAATAATGATAAGCAATAAGGGCAGCCATGACGACGGTTTTGCCGGAACCAGTGGCCATCTTGAACGCAATGCGCGGCAGATTGTTCTCCGATGACCCCGAAACTTTTTGCGCCTCTTCAAGCTGCCGGACGATGTGCTGCCCAACGTTTGACTTCTCCGCGACCTCGTTGAGCCAGATGGCGGTTTCTATGGCTTCCCGTTGCGCGAAGAAAAGGGATTGCGTCATGTCCCGCTCAGGATTCAGGAACCAGAATTGAAGCAACTCGCGAGTGATTCGAGTTGTCTGGGAATATTTGGCTCCACGCCACCCGCTAACTTCGCGGCGGAGCAAATTGACCACGTGCGAACCGTGACTTGCGGCGGCGGCCTCGTTCAACTCCAGCAGGTCGCCCTGCGCGCCTTGTCGCACCGGGATTGTCTGAATCTCCGGCCTGAAGATGCGCCGGCCTTTGACAGGATGCGCGTAATCCAGTTCCCCCTGAAGATTAGTGGCGTAGTGCCAACCCGGCTCTTCGTAAGGATTGTTCAGGATTGGATTCTCGTCGGACATTCTGTGATTTACGGTTTAGCGTTCACCAATATTTTTACTGCCTGTTCCCGCAAGCGTAATACCCTCTCCGCGGCACAAGCGAGCCAAAAATTCCTTCCATTGCCAACGTCGCCGCCGGGCATATACTGCTTGCCGCAACTCATGTATAAGAAAATACTCGTCGCCCTGGAAAACAGCCGCGTGGATCAGGCCCTGATTCCACATGTCGTCGAACTGGCGCGCCAGTTCAAATCCGAGCTGCTCCTCGTCCACGTGGCCGATGGCTGGGCGGCGCGCAATTATGAAAGCCTGGAGCTGGCGGAATCGGAGGAGATGAAGGAGGACCGCGCTTACCTCGAACGCATGGCCGCCGAATTGCGCAAGAGCGGGGCGCGCGTTTCCACTCACCTGGGCCTGGGCGAACCTTCGAAGGAGATTCTCAATACCGCCGCCCGCGAACATTGCGACCTGATCGCCATGACGATGCATGGGCATCGCTTCCTGGCCGATTTATTTTTGGGCAGCACCATCCATGCAGTCCGGCATAAATCGCGCATTCCGGTTTTCCTGGCTCCGCCCCGGTGAGGGTCACGGAAATAGGCCGCGAATTCTTTTGGCTTCCTGCACACGCTTGATGCCGACGCTCAAGGCGGCCAGGCGCATGGAAATTTTCTGCTTGCGGCTCAAGGCCAGCACTTGGACAAAGGCACTCTCCAATATGCGGTATAACTTATCCATCACCTCGGTCTCGCTCCAAAAGAAGCTCTGCAAGTCCTGCACCCATTCGAAGTAGGAAACAATGACGCCGCCGGCGTTGCATAAGATGTCGGGCACGATGAAAATTTCCTCGCGCTGATCCAAAATGACGTCCGCTTCGGGCGTGGTCGGCCCATTGGCGCCTTCGGCCAGAATGCGGCATTTAATTTTGGCGGCGTTGGCGCCGGTGATCTGCCGTTCGAGCGCGGCGGGCAGGAGAATTTCGCACGGCAACTCCAACAGTTCCGCATTGGTGACAGGCTCCGCGCCGGGAAAACCGCCGAGGCCTCGCTTCTCCGCCGCGTATTTCTGCAAGTCCCACAGGTCGATTCCCTTTTCATTGTAGAGGCCGCCGGTGACGTCGCTGATGGCGATGATTCTGACGCCGTTCTTGGCCAGCGAAAACGCCCCCACCAAACCGACGTTGCCGAACCCCTGCACCACCGCCCGGCATTCGGCCGGTTTAAGCCCGATGGTGTCCATGGCGCGGTTGATGAGATAGCCGGCGCCGCGGCCGGTCGATTCCCGGCGTCCCAACGAACCGCCAATGCTGACGGGTTTGCCGGTGACAATGCCAGGGACGGCATAGCCGGTGTGGACGGAATAAGTATCCATGATCCAAGCCATCGTTTGCTCGTTGGTGCCCATGTCCGGGGCCATCACATCGACTTTCTCGCCGATGAAGGGAATCATCTCCTGGGTGTAACGGCGGGTGAGGCGTTCCAATTCGGTGACAGAGAGCTTGCGCGGATCGCAGGCGATGCCACCCTTGGCCCCGCCGTAAGGCAATCCGGCCAGGGCGCATTTCCAACTCATCCACATGGCCAGCGCCGCGACTTCGCCCAGCGCCACGTCCGGGTGGTAGCGCAAGCCGCCTTTGGTCGGGCCGAGAGCCAGGTGATGCTGCACGCGATGGCCCGTAAAAACCCGCGTCCGGCCGTCATCCATGTGGACCGGCAGGGCGACCGTCATGGAGCGTTTCGGGAACTTGATACGGGCGCGTTCGTCCTCGGCTATCTGCCAATAATCGGCCACGCGGTCAAATTGCTGGCAGGCCATGCGAAAAGTCGGGTCATCATAAATTTCCATCCCGCGACTCTAATCAGCCACGGCGATTTTGTCATGGATTAACAACCGGCCTCGCCGGCAACAAGAGGAGGCGGGATAAATTGAGACGAGGAAGGCCTGTTTAAGCTGCTTGCAATTGGCGCACGTGAGCGACGTCACGAGAGGAGACCGCCCGCGCTTGTTTGCTCTCAACCGTAGCCACCGTTAAGGTGCGTCCGTCCAGCGTGGTGAACTCGACTTCATAAGCCACCCCGCCCTTGTGGATATGGATTACCGTGCCAACATCGCCCGCCTTAAGATCCTCGCCCGGCAAGTCCGACGTCAACACTACGCAATCATGTTCCTTGATTTTCATCACTCGTCCAAAGGATAAGCGGTAATCAAGCGTGGCGCAACTTCTCCTTGATCCTGCTGCCAAACCGAGCGCACGCGCGGCAAACGCCCGCTGGGGGTGTTCAATTCACCCTCCACCGCGTAACGAGGCCCAAAGCCAGTCTCACGCACCCGTTTCACGTCGTGCGTCTGCCCGTGGTGACGAAGGGCTTTTGCAAGGTCCTCCCATTTCTCCGCCTGAAACCCATACTTGGCAAAAATCCTGGCTTTGCTTGCGCCATACGGATGCACGGCGTTGAGCAAGTAATCCACGATTTTTTTGCGCTCAATCACGGCCTTGTCGGCATCGGGCAACTTCATTCCGCCCACCAGCATACCCGTGGTGGCCAGTCACAAGTCCAGAAATAAGAAGCCGCATTACGGATGGAAAGTCGAGAATGGCGAGGCCAAACCAACCGCGAAGCCCAGAACATCAAAATTCCTTTAGCATGAACAGGGATTGGATTATAATGACAAACATCATAATATGATCCGCCGCGATTACATCCTGAAGCAGATCGAGGAATGCATCCAGGCCCTAATTCAAATCCGCGCCTTGCGGCATGACCGGCGTTTGGAGGAAGCCCGGAAGGCGGTCGATGCGCAATGCGAAAAATTGGCCGCAGATGGCGCGCAAAACCTGGCGCGGCTTTCGGAAACGGAGTTGCTGGCCCGCCTCGCTGAAGATCAACCCACGCAAACGGTGCGGGCGCGTCTCTTCCTCATCATTTCCCTGCTGCAAGAGGCCGCGGAAATCGCCACCGCCGACGGCCGCAACGCGGAGGCGCGCGAAACAGGTCTCAAGGCGCTGCATCTGCTGCTGGATGTTTGGGCGGAAGATGATCCCGCTGGACATCCCGCCTATGTGCCGCGAGTGGAGACGCTGGTCCAATCGCTGCCGGACGCGCCGTTGCCGGTCCCCACCCAGGTTTTGCTCATGCGGCATTACGAGAGCACCGGCCAATGGGCCAAGGCCGAGGACACGCTCTTTTTAATTCTCGACGCCACGAGGGACGATCCGGAGGGCATTGAACTTGGAATGGGGTTTTACAAACGCATTTTGTGCCACAATGATGCCTTGCTCCTGGCCGGAAACCTTCCTCGATCGGAAGCGGAAGAAGGATTGCGGGAATTGAAACATCGGCAGGTCAATTCCGCGAGCGGGACACCAAAAACCTAAGTTTCACAGATTTCTTTGCAGCCAGTTTTCGACTGCGTCAATCATATCATCCGGGGTGGATGTGCCGGCGGTGATGCCCACGGTTTGCGCGTCATGGAACCACTCGGGGCGCAAATCGTCCGCGCCTTGCACGTGCAGGACGCGCGGGCAAAGGCGCCGGCAAGTAGCCGCCAATTCGCGGGTGTTGTTGCTGTGCGCTCCGCCCACCACCACCACGACGTCCGATTGCCGCGCCAGATCCAGCGCGGAGGACTGCCGCTCTTTGGTGGGCCGGCAGACTGTATCAACAAAACGCACCTCCGAGCGCGGAAAGCGTCTTCGGATCAATTCCACCAGTCGGCGCACTTTTTCCACGGGTTGCGTCGTTTGCGCCATGACGCCAAAGCGCGGGCGCTCGGACATCTGCCGCGCGTCTTCCTCCGTCAGAACGACGTCGAACTGCGCCAAATCCTCGGTCAAGCCGCGCACTTCGACGTGCGTCCGCTGGCCGACCACGACGGGATGAAAACCCTCGCGCACCAATTGCAGGACGGCGCGATGGGCGAAATGGACCAGCGGACAGGTGGCTTGAAGCACCCGCAATCCATAAGAGCGCGCCTCCTCCAGCGTTTTTTCCGAGGCCCCGTGAGCCGTGATCATCACGGCCGGGGTGCTGACGGTAGAGGCCTGGTGCTCGATGCCGATGCCGCGGGCGTGCAGATCGGCCACGACTGATTCGTTGTGGACCAGTTCACCCAAAATGGTCAGCGGTTGGCGGCGGGATTCCTCCAGCGCCAAGGCGATGGCGTCGCGGACGCCAAAACACATGCCGAGGTGAGCGGCGCGAAGGATGCGGATGGCGCGCGGAGGCGGTGCGAGCAATGTCATTTCACTTTGCATTACAAAGTTAGAGTGCGCGGGCGGGAAAGCGTTCATTTTTTCTGCAAAGAGGGGTCTTTGGCCTGCCGCACGATTTGTTCCAGCAGATCAATATATTTGGCAAAGGCCCGCCGGCCGGCCGGTGTCAGCGCACAGGTCGTCAACGGCCGCTGCCGGTGGAAGGACTTTGTGACCGAGACGAAACCGGCCTCCTGGAGCGTTTTGACGTGCATGCTCAAATTGCCGTCGGTCATTTTGAGGGTGTCGCGCAGTTCGGTGAAGGAAAGTTCGGGCGCGGCGGCCAGGAGCGACATGATGGGCAGGCGCCCCTTTTCGTGAATGACGCGGTCGAGTTGGAGAAACGGTTCCGGGTTCACGACGCCTTTCCGCGCTTCTCGGTGAAATACAAGTAGAGGCCGTAGGCGGCGTGCGCGCCGCCAAAGAAGACGCCCATGGCCACGCTGGCGCCGGGGAGGGAAAAGGGAGCGACAAAAATCCAGGAACAACCGGCCACGATGAATCCCCAGCCGAAGAGTTTGATGCCGCGCGGCATGAAAAACCCCGCCGAATGCAAGGCGCAACCATAGAGCGCCATCCAGATTGGCGGCAGCAACCACGCGCCGCCCGGATTCATGCACAGGAACGCCAAGCCCGCCGCCATGCCGCAAAAAAAGGCCGGCAGGAGTGCCTGCGCCACCCGGCGCGTGGGCGGCGACCAGAACGGTTCAGCGTCCTTGAGCGCCTGGCGGCGGACCAGCCAAAGGGCTTCGGCCAGGCAGACAACGCCCACCGCCATCCAATAGCCGGCGAAGGCCCCGCCCGTATTGATCGCCGTCACGAGCGCCACCAGCGCCGCCGCCAGGCCGGTCAGCCCAATGGCGCCCATGACCGGTGCCAGGGTGTGGCGATAGACCGCGCCACGCTCCATCAATGTCCGAATAACCTGAAGATTTTCCGATGCCCAATCCGTTTGCATGATCATACTTTGCAAGGCAAAGCATGGTTTTGTCAAATCCGATCTTTGGCGGAGCGAGCAAGAGGAAGAAGCCGTCTTCGCCGGGGGGTTGGCACGTGAGTAAGTTCAGGCCTATCTCATCGCTTTGCGGCGCGAAATATAAATCGGCCCACGCCATTCTAGTTGAACATAGTTGCCTTTAAGGCCACACCCACACACGATAAAGTACCGATGAGAACACTTTGTGTATGGCCGGAAAGTCCGACAATTTGCGATGATGAGGTGAGTTTGCGCGCGATTTTCGACGGATTTGATTCGGGGAACAAGACCATCGAAATCGCGGTCCGGCGATCAGCACTGCGCCGCATCCCGTCCCGGAGCGACCACTTTGCGCTGGCAGCGCTTTTCCCCGCCATGCGTTCCTTTGATACCTGTATCATTCATGGAGAAGTCAGTCGGCCGCTGCTGGCCAACCTTTCCGAACTGAATGCGATTTGGATGGCTTGGCGGCCACGGAAATATCACCAGGTCCAATGGCTGGCGGACAAGGTGGCCGAAAAACCATTTGCAGAGCAGCGTTCCGGCCATTTGTTGGCTTTCTCTGGTGGAGTGGATGCTTCCGCGGCGTTGCGGCGGCACACCAGTGACAATCTTGGATGGAGAAAACACGACATTACAGCGGCTCTAATTCTTCATGGATTCGATATTCCCACTTCAGACATGCAGGGTTTTCAAATGGCTTACGAAAAGGCGCAACGGATCACTTCCAGTGTTGGAGTGCCTTTGATCAGCGTTCGCACGAACGTGAGAGAATTGCCGGATGATTGGGAAGATGCCTTTGCCACAAAGCTGGCTTCCATCCTGCACGTCTTCAACGAGTCATTCGAAGGTGCAATGTTCGGTTCCGATGAACCGTACGCGTTTCCCGAATTGCCTTGGGGTTCAAACCCGGTTTCCAATCACTTGCTGGGGACCCATTTGTTTCCATTAGTGACAGACGGCGCTGAACTTACACGCATGGAGAAGGTTGGACTTCTCAGTGAGTGGGAAGTAGCCGTCAACAATATCCGCGTTTGCTGGGAGGGGAGTGTTCCCGGAGAAAACTGCGGTGTCTGCGAGAAATGTGTTCGGACCCAGTTGGAGTTGGCCGCCTTTGGCATAACTCCGCGCGGTAACTTCAAAGTAAACGTGTCCCCGGGAATGGTGGCCAGGATTCGCCCGCGGAATGAGGTGCAGTTGTCTTTCCTAAGAGAAATACTCGATTACTCTGACCGGAACAATTTATCAGCTTGGTGGACAGAGGAATTAAGGCAATTGGTTCGCCGTGGATGCGGTGGGAGCATTCGATTGCCGGCATTAAGACAAACCCTCCCGTGGCGGCTGCTCCGCAAAGTAAAGGGGTAGAAGGCAAGGGGGAAGGTGATTTGATTTTTATGGTCCTTACGTGACTCTTACGACGATCATACAGCACGTCAAAGGTGAATGGAATAGGATCAACCATTTGGACGGCAAATTATCCACAGCCTGCGTTTGGATCAAGCGTAGCCTCGGCATCGTGACCGCCGACACCAACGGCCTCACGAAATTGAATAGTTGCTGTTGCATTCCCATCTAACGGTGGTATAGTGCATCGGTGTGGCGCTCACGCGCCTTGTTCTTTGACATATTGCGGACCTCGAAACCGCCAAGGCGAAAAAGCGGGGAGACAGGCATCATTGCCGCAAAGGAACGCAAAGAACCCCGCGCACCGAGCCGCAACCAAAAAAGGCTTCCGCAGCGGCACAGAGTTCGTTTTCTCTTTTGCGTTCCTTGCGTTCTTTTGTGGCCATTCACTCTACGTAAGTCGTTGATTTCCAGGATAGTTTCTGAAAATTTCTGAAATAAACACTCACGCGGCAAGTCCAAAAGCGGCAAATTGTGCCGGTCAAGCCCAGTCAAACCGGGGTTTCGCCCGTTGGACGGAAGAAGCGCGTCGTCGCGCAACATTGGCCACAACACGCAAGTCGTTGATTTCCAAGGTTGTTTCGACGCTCCCGGTCAAAATGCGCCCTGGCGGCAAACGAAAGAGAAGGCTTGCAGCCTCGCTTGACATGATTAACGATTGGAGCCAGACGAACCCAATTTATGCGCTATACGATTATCGGAGCCGACGGCAATCAATACGGGCCTATCACGGCGGAGAACGTGCGCGGGTGGATCGCCGAAGGGCGGCTCAACGCGCAATCCATGGCCAAAGCGGAACAAGAGACGGAATTCCGCCCGCTCTCCGCGTTTGCAGAATTTGCTGACGCGTTCGCGCCGCAAGCCCCCCAGCCGGCTGCGCCGGGGTTGGCCGGCCCCACCCCATGGCCGGAAGGCGATTACCACCTTGCCGTCGGCGATTGCATCGCGCGCGGTTGGGAGTTGGTCAAGAAGAATTTTTGGCCGACCGTCGGCGTCACATTCCTGGTCATGCTGGCCATCGCCGCCATGAACCAGATTATCGGGCTGTTCACGCGGCCGGCGATGACTGAGATGTTCCGTCAACATCACGCCTCCGCGGGCGGGATTTTCATCCTTGTTTCTGCCTCCATCCTCGGCGCGCCCATTTACGTCGTATTGATAGCCGGCCTTTTCAGGTATTTTCTCAATTTGATTCGCGGCCAAAGCGCGACCGTGGGCGATGCATTTTCGGGCTTTGGCCCGTCCTTGGGACAATTGGTCTTGCTGGGGTGGGTGCAAGCTGCATTGGTTTTGACCGGGTTCGCCTTCCTTTTCATTCCTGGCCTGTATTTAAGTGTCGCATGGTATTTCGCGACGGCGCTGGTCATCGACAAAGGAATGGGGTTTTGGGAGGCCATGGAATTAAGCCGCAAGATGGTCAGCAAACATTGGTTTGTCGTCTTTGGTTTTCTGATCGTGTATGGCTTGCTGATCGCGGTTGGAGTGATCGCGTGTCTGATCGGCATTGTTGTGACCATGCCCATCGCCATCGCCGCGCTCATGTATGGGTATGAAAGCGTTTTCTCCAACACGTCACGCCGTTAGCGCGCCGCTTATTGCTGGCTTGACTTTGCGGGCCAGGCGGGACATAGTTTCGGTGAGGATGCTCAAACAACTGTCTCTTCGCAAATGTGCTTTAACGGCCGTGTTGGCGGGCGGGATTTTCGTCGCGGAAGCGGCGCCGGTGATACCTTGGCCAGGCTTGCCGTGTGTTTCCGTGCAAGCGACCGCTCCCCTGGCTTCGGAGCCGGGCCATAATCCCGGCGCCTTCACCATCTCCCGCGTCTGCAACACCAACGCCGCGCTAACCGTGACCTACACCCTCGGGGGCACTGCGTCCAATGGCGTGGATTACGCGGCTATTCCCACTTCCATCACCTTGGGAGCGGGGCAGGTTGCCACCAATATCACCGTCACGCCCTTGAGCAAGCCAGCGTCCACGGGATACAAGACGGTCATATTGACCTTGCCGAATATCAGCATGCGCCCGGGGGCCGAACCGGCGTTGATGATCGGGGCGCTCAACCGGGCGCTGGTCTATATCGTTTACCAATACACCAACCTGCCCCCCAGCGTGAGCTTGGTGTCGCCGACCAACGGCGCTTCGTTCCTCTCGAAGCCGAACCTTGTTTTGGCGGCCACGGCCTCGGACTCCAACGGCTGGGTGACGACGGTGCAGTTTTTCGCCAACGGCAGCAGCCTCGGCGTGGTCAGCAACCATCCCTTCGGCACGTTCCCATTGCAGGCGCTGGAGATGCGGAAATCGCACGGATCCGTCCTGCCGGTATTACCCGGAGAAAGCCTCAATCGGTTCCAGTTTGTATGGACCAGCGTGCCCCCCGGCGGCTACAGCTTGACGGCGGTGGCGACGGACAACGCCGGGTTGCAAACGACCTCCGCGCCGGTAAATATCACGGTCACAACCAATCTGCCCATTCCGAAGGTGCGGATCATCAATCCGGGCCAAGGCGCGGAATTCCCGGACCAGGCGCCGATCAATCTCTACGCGGCGGCGGGGGAAACCGACGGGGTGGTGGACACGGTGGAATTCTTCTCCAACGGCGCCAGCGTGGGCGCCTCGACCAACTATCTTGCGACCGAACCGACCGGCCCGGAGCCGTTCCGCTTGAAGTGGCTGCCCTATTATGTTCAATGGACCAACGCCCCTGCCGGCAGCAACACCCTGACGGCTGTGGCGACCGACAACAACGGCAGCAAGGCGACATCCGCTCCGGTCAGCATCAGCGTGACCACCAACGTGTTCCATCATCGCCACCCGTGGGGGCCGCCGATGCCACCGTCCGCGCCATAGGCAACACCGCCCCTGCGCCCGTCCTCCGCCGCAAGACGCGCGCGCGCAATTGTCAATTATAAATGCGCGATGATGTTGTCGCCGAATTCGGAGCACTTGACTTCGGTCGCGCCGGGCATCAGGCGGGCGAAGTCGTAGGTGACTTTTTTCGAGGCGATGGCGCCGTTGAGGCCCTTGAGGATCAAATCGGCCGCCTCCACCCAGCCCAAATAACGGAACATCATCTCCCCGCTCAACACGACGCTGCCCGGGTTGACCCGGTCCTTGTTGGCGTATTTGGGGGCCGTGCCGTGCGTGGCCTCGAAGATGGCGTGGCCGGTGACGTAGTTGATGTTGCCGCCGGGAGCGATGCCAATGCCGCCAACTTGCGCGGCCAGCGCGTCGCTTAAATAATCGCCATTCAGATTGAGGGTGGCGATGACGTCGAAGTCTTCCGGGCGGGTGAGGATTTGTTGCAAGGTGATGTCGGCGATGGAGTCCTTGATGACCAGGCCGGCGCCGGGTTTGCCCTCGGGGATTCTGCACCAGAGGCCGCCGTCGATTTCGAGCGCGCCGAAGATCTCCCTGGCCACCTGGTAGCCCCAATCGCGGAACGCGCCCTCGGTGAACTTCATGATGTTGCCCTTATGCACCAGAGTCACGCTTTTGCGCTGACACTTGATGGCATATTCAATGGCGCTCTGAATCAGGCGCACCGAACCGCCGTAGCTGACGGGCTTGATGCCGATGCCAACGCGGACGTCGGAGGGGAAATTTTTGGCGCCGGCGGCGGCCCAGAATTGTTCGGCCTTTTCCTTGGTGCTAAACCGGATTTTCGCGAAAGACTTCGGAAATTCGCGGGCCAGGAAATCGAGCGTTTTTTGCGCTTCGGGCGTGCCGGAGGCGAATTCGATGCCGGCGTAAATGTCCTCGGTGTTCTCGCGGAAGATGACCATGTTGACCTTTTCCGGGTGCTTCACCGGCGAGGGAACGCCCTGGAAATACTGCACCGGCCGCAAGCAGACGTAAAGATCGAGCTGCTGGCGCAATTCAACGTTGAGGGAGCGGATGCCGCCGCCGACGGGCGTGGTCAAGGGCCCCTTGATGCCGACCAGGAATTCCTTGAACGCCTCGATGGTTTCGTCCGGCAACCAGGAGTGGAATCTTCTAAAGGATTCCTCGCCGGCGAAGACCTCGAACCAGGCGGCCTGGCGCGCGCCGCCGTAAGCCTTCTGCACGGCGGCGTCGAAGACGCGCTGGCTGGCGGCCCAAATGTCCGGCCCGGTGCCATCACCGCGGATAAAGGGGATGATGGGATGATCGGGCACATCGAGTTTGCCGTAGGCAAAGGTGATTTTGCCGCCCGCCGGGGGCACGTTATTTTTATAAGCCATTTTGGTAAAAAATTGCGGATTCAGAGATAAGGGCTGGCTTCAGGAAAGCAAGCAGAGAAAAACGCGCCGTTCGCGAGCACAATGAAATGCAAGCAGAACGGCGCGAAATAAGAGGCGATTACTTCCAGGATGACGCGGCCACTAATCTCCCGCCTGGATCGTCCACATTCCAGCCAGGTTGAGTTTTGCGGCTTGTTTGGCGTTTTTTGTCCCAAGCGTTTGCTGCCAGGCCAAAGACTGGACGTGATTATCATGAAAGAGATAGTTGAACTTGTTCCCGTGCATTTTGTAAACCTGATAGCCATGGTTTTCTGTCCCGCTGACAGATGATTTCGCATAGGTTGAATCCAATTGGAAATTACTTACATCAGTTCCGTAGGAGCCGCCGCTGGTGCTGTCGCAGTAAGGACCAACACAAAAGGCGGGCCAGTTATTTCCCGCATAGTTATTGTAGGTATCCAATTCCACGAGCAAAAGCGTGCCTGCGGGGTCCGTGATCACCCTTGTCGGATAGCCCGGGATATCCCAAGGCGCGCCGTTATAATCGGTCCATCCCCCTCCCAGCCAACTGACGCCAATACCATTCTTGACTGGCGGCAAAGGGTATTGAGGCGGAGTGCATTTCACGACACTATTGAATCCGTCGTTCCCAACCATGGCATAGCTTCTTCGGCCCAAGGAGGGGAGGCTGCCATGTGTGGTCATCTGCCAACTGTCCTGAGGAAGGGTATCCGCCGGACAGGACAAGACTTGAGGAGTCACGTTGATCGGCGTCCACCCGCCGCACAACTGCTGCGCCGTGGCGTGGCCTCCGATATAGCGGTTAATGATACAGTCCCAAGGTTGTTGAGTGGTTTCGTTGGGATCTGGTGTCAAACAGCTTGGAGGGTAAACTTGCTTGCAATCATCGGCACATATATTGATGCCCAAGCCGAGCTGTTTCTCATTGTTCGCACATTGCGACTTCAGTGCCGCAGCCTTGGCCCTCGTCAGGACTGGCAGCAACATGCCGGCCAAAATAGCGATGATGGCAATGACCACCAACAATTCGATCAAGGTGAATGCTCCCGGTGATTTCCGCCCTCTGGCGAGGCCGGGACCTGTCGTTTGAATTCTCATATTGTAAATCATAGCACGTATTTCTTAATAATCCAAGCTTATCCTCATTGCGACCAATGGGGCGGTGTGCCGCTCACGCGGTCACCACCGCCCCCGACAGAGGTTCGCGCACCACTACGCGAACCTCATATTGGCCCGCCTAAGCAGGCCTGCCTTGCGGTTATTGCACCACTTTGGTGGTGTAATAAAGGGCGCCAGCGCCGATGGCGTTGGTGAAGGAGAACGAACCATTGGCATTGAAACCATTGGTCGCCACAGGCGTCCAGCTCGCCAGCGGCTTGTTCAGAGTCGTGCTGGACAGAACCACGTAATGGAATCCGCTCCCGGCTCCAGCGAGGTTGGTGCCATTGAATATCATGTTGGCTCCCGACTTGCTCACGCTGGTGATGCTGGCCGGCTCGGTCGGCTGGGCGGATCCCGCCACGATCTCGATGACGCCGCTGGTGTAGAGGCTGCTGGTATCCAGAGCCAGGCTGCCTGGGAGGGTCGGCATGATCACGCTGGCGAACGTATTCGTCGGTCTAAAACCGTTCCAAGCGATGACGGTCCACTTGTCACCCACTTTAAAGCCGGACAGGCTGTTCGGGTTGCCGATCGCGAGCACGGAGGCGCCGCCCAACGTTACTGGCAAGTTCACGTTAAGCTGTCCGGCAGCGCTTGAGTTGAACGAGTTGTCACCCGCGCCGGCGCCGCTATAGACGTTCACGGCCAAGGTGCCGTTAAGCGCCAGGTAGCCGTTGCCCGTCGAGTTCGCGAGTCTGAGCATGGTGCCCGTGGTATCAGTCGGAGCGCCAACGAGCAAAGTGCCGTTGACGGTGATATCGTAGTTGGTGTCGGTCTGAACGGTGCCATTGCCGGCCAGAGTGCCGGCGGCGTCCACCGTCACAGGCCCCATGGGCAAGCTGGAAGTCCCAGAGCCGTTCGCTTCGAGGATGCCCCCGGCTATCTCGTTGGTGCCGTCCATGGCGCTGTTGTCGCCGGTGAAGATTTCGGTTCCGGCGCCGGCTTTCACAATGTTGATACAACTACCCGCAACTTCGACTCCGTTGAGTTTGATCTGTCCGTCGAACTCGCCGCTATGCCCGCCGGTGCCAATGGTCAGCGTCGTTACGGAGACAAAAGCGCCGCCGTGATTCATGATGATGGAATTACCGGGGCCATTGACGGCGTCAAACCCGGCCTGGGTCCCGGTTACCAGCAATGTGGTATTGGTCGTCAGATCCAGATCAATGTCACCGGCAAGAGCCCCGTCCGTTTTCAGCTCGGTGTAACTGGTGTTAGTGGCTTCCACCGTGATGGAGCCGCTAAAAGAAGCTCCGCCAGTCAATTCGGCGTAACCACCATCGCCAATCACCAGCACATTGGCGGTCGTTCCGTTGATGGGGCCCATCTCCAAGCGCGGACCACCGGTGCCCGTGTTAAGAATCAGCGCGTATGGGGATGCAGTCGGGTTGTCCAATGTGATCGTGGAGAAGTTGCACATGCCGTTGCCGTCGGAGCCGATGACAGCGCCATTGACGCAGTTGGAGGTGACGGTGATAGCCGTGCCGTGGCTCAAATCAAAGCCTCCGTCCAACAGAGTGGGCTGGTTGGTGCCGGTGTTAGCGTCGCCCATCGTGATCGTCTGGGTGCCAAAAGCGGCGGAATTGTAGGCTATGATGGAACCCGCACTGATGACAACAGGGGCGTTAAACGCATTAGCCGTAGCCAGGGTCAACGAGCTTGTCCCTTCTTTAGTGAGCGTGCCCGAGCTGCCCGAAGTGATGCCTGACCCTGTCGTTGAGGAGATCGTATAGGGATTCACATTGTTGCTGACGATGATGGGGCCGGTGGTCACGTTGCCACCGAAAATGTTGACGGTGAATTGGCCGCCGGCATTGTCCGTGTCATCAAAGAGGACGGGGTCGGAATTCAAGAAGTAGGTCGCTTGCGAAGGATTATCTTGATAGATCCAATTCTCGTCGCTGAGGTCCCAATTTCCACTGGAAGATCCCGTCCAAACCAGATTTGAGGCCCCAATGCCGCTGGGGCCGAAGGTGACAACGATCTCGTTCGCGGTAGCAGTGCTAACGGTGCCCTTAAAACCGGTGGGCGCGACCACATTTAAGCCTGGACTGCCGGCGGCATGGGGTGTGAGCGTGCCCGCGTAGGTCATCAGCACGTAAGGCACACCGATCTTGACGGCGGTGGCCGTGGTCTGAATATTGGCGATACCCTGGCTCAGATCCAGATTGCCATTCACCACGATCAGGTCGTTGGAGCCGGAGCCGGTGGTGTTGTTGGTGGTGAGATCATAAGCGATGGCGCCACCGGCGGGAACAAAGCTGCCGCTGATGGTCAACGTGCCGATCGTCCCGACGCCGGCGACGTTCAACGTTGCGCCGTTGGTAACTTCGGACGTGGCAAGGCCAAGGCTTCCAATGATGTCGATGCCGGTGGCGTTGCCGGGGCGGCCGGCGATCAGGGTCTCGACCGCGTTGGAGCCAAACATATACGGAGCGAGGCTGTTAGCGTCGTTCCAGCTCAGATCAAGAACGCAACCGCTGTTCAGAGTGACCTGCGGGGTCCACATCACCTGATTGCTTTGGATGGCCACGGTGGCGCCACTGACGATCGTTTCGTTGTTGGACAACTGATTCATCGGGCCGGAAAAGACCCAGGTTCCAGGCCCGGAAATGTTGAGGCCGACGGGCACTATCCCGGTTTGATGCACCCCGTTGATAGTTGCGGTGAGCGCCGCGCCTTGCATAAAATTGCCCGCGAACGTATTCGTGCCGGTCGAGGTGCCGAGCAGGTTGATAGTCCACGAATAAAGAGTGGACCCGTTGCCGGTGGTGGACACCCCGGTCCACTGGGCACTCGCGTTGGCAGACGGCGCAAAGGTCAAATTGGCGTTGCTTGGGCTGTCGTTGTAAAAGCTATGAGAGTCGCCCTGGTAGGTTGGGGAGGTCTCCCAGCGCCACGGCATATCGGTCGTGGCGTTGTTCGTCCCTATGTAGTGCATTTGAACTTGAGCGCCCGAGTAATAAGGCCCCACGCAACACGCGTTGTTCCCGACCGTGGTTCTGGTCGAGGAGTATTGCCCAAAGGAACTGGCCACGTTGCTGGGGGACATGGTGTCGAAATAGAAGAAACCGCCCAGCAACTCAAACGCACCGTTCAAATTGGGATTTTGAGTATAGGATTGCTTCTGGCCAGTGTAAGTGTTCGCGCCGAGAATATAGACATGGCCCTGGCCGGAACTGTCGGAAAAGCTCACCACTTCGGCGGTGCCGCTCAACAAGCCGGCGAAAACAAGAGCCGTGCCGTTATTGTTGTGGGTGTTTTGAACAATCACCAGATCGCCCTGCAAATTGAAGGGGATGTCCCAATAGTTGCTGGCAGCCACCGTGGCGGGATTTCCACCGTTGGGCAATCCCGGAAACCAGTTGGTGAAATACATGTTATTACCACCGTTCCCCACTGTGACCACCTGGCCATAGAAGGAGGAATTGCTGGAGGCGACCGCGATGCCGCTCACGCCCGCCAAGCTGGTAATATCATTGGTGGTGATGAAGTTGGTGTAGGTGACCCCGCTGCTATTGGTGGCGGGGAAATACAGGTAAAGGCCGGTGGTGAGGCCGGTCGGAGGGACGGTTGAGGTCACACTGGTTGGGCTGACGGTCCAGTTAGCCGGATCGCTCCAGTTGCTGGAGACGGTGCTGGCGCCGGTGTAAGTGTAGGTTTGTGCCGAGACGGGACTTGCCCAGGCGAACAACAAGGCGGCGGCAGCGGAAAGCAGGCCGGCGCGCAATGAGGGTCGATTATTTTGATGGAGGTGATTTTTTATCATAACGATTGTTATTTTTTAGTGGGTGAGGATAAACGTCTGCATTCCTGTCACGCGGAGGAGGCTTGTGGAAGATGTTTCACAATTGGCGCACCCGGCCATAACCACTCCAAAAACGCGAACGCTGGTCCTCTGAACTTTAAGCATTTTGAGAGTTTTACTAAAAATTGAAAAAGTTGTATAGAGCATAAAGATGTACCGTGCGCGTTCATCGGTGAAAATTGCATTGCCTGGGCCGTCCTTTTCTCCACTATGTGGGTGATGCCAGCCGCCATGAGCGCCCGGAAAACGCCGTCCCCGCCAGCGAGGCCCGCCAGCCTCTGGATGGCCGTCGCGCTGGCATTGGTGACGCTGGTGGTGTTTTGCCCCGTGACCGGCTTCCAATTCGTCAATTTGGACGATCCCGAGTTCATCACGGCCAATCCGCAGGTGCGGGCCGGGTTGACCGCCGAGGGTTGCAGATGGGCCTGGAGCAGCGTCGTCGCGGGCAATTGGCATCCGATCACGATGCTGACCCACATGCTGGACTGCCAGTTGTTTGGGGTCAAGCCGTGGTGGCCGCACCTGGTCAACGTTCTTTTGCACGCGGCCAACACGGTGCTGCTCTTCGCCCTCTTGCAACGCATGACCGGCGCACTCTGGCGCAGCGCGGTCGTGGCCGCGCTTTTTGCCTTGCATCCCTTGCACGTCGAATCGGTGGCCTGGGTGTCGGAACGCAAGGACGTGTTGAGCACGCTGTTCTGGTTTTTGACGATTTGGGCTTATGTTCGCTGCGCAGAGAAGTGGAGAGTGGCCAGTGGCCAGTGGCCAGTTTTCTACGGGTTAAGCCTGTTGTTTTTCGCGCTGGGGCTGATGTCCAAGCCGATGCTGGTGACTGTTCCCTTCGCACTTTTGCTGCTGGATTACTGGCCGCTGGGACGGATGAAGTCGGGCGCGTCCCTGTGGCGGCTGGCGGTGGAGAAGATACCGTTTTTCGCCATGAGCGCCGCGCTGTGCGTGGTGACTTTTCGTCTTCAGCAACACGGCGGGGCGATGCATCTATTGCAGCAATTTCCGCCCGGTTTGCGCCTGGGCAACGCGCTTGTTTCTTACGTGCGCTACATCGAAATGATGTTCTGGCCTCGTCACCTGGCAGGGCTTTACCTGCTCGAATGGAATCAATGGCGGTGGTGGGAGGTGACCCTGGCGGCTTTTCTGCTCCTGGCCATTTCGGGTTGGGTCCTGGCGCAACGAGGGCGGCGGCCCTATCTGGCCATGGGCTGGTTTTGGTATTTGGGAACCCTGGTGCCGGTCATTGGACTGGTGCAGGTGGGGATGCAAGCGATGGCTGACCGATATAGCTACGTCCCGCTGCTCGGGCTGTTCATCATGCTGGCATGGGGCGGATGGGAGTTGGCCTGCGCACGGGGCCTGGCCAGGTTTGCGCCCGCGGCCACGGCGGCGGCGCTGGCGATTTGCGCGGCGTTGACGGTGCATCAGGAGTCTTACTGGAAGGACAGTGAGACATTCTGCAAGCGAATGCTTGAGGTGACGCCGAACAATTACATTGCCCACAACAACCTGGGGGATTTGTACCTTGAAGCGAACCGAACGGACGAAGCGCTCTTTCATTTCACGGCCGCAATCCAGGAGAAGCCCAATTATGCGCAGCCCCACTACAATCTGGGCGTTATTTACCTCAGAGAGAACAGAACGGACGAGGCGATCTCTAATTTCACGGCCGCAATCCAGGAGAAACCCAATTTAGCCGAAGCCCACAACAACTTGGGCAGCATCTTCCTAGGCCAAAAGAGATACGCCGAGGCCATCGAGCATTTTCGGACCGCTGCCAGCCTGCGTCCCGTCTATATTTGTTATTTTAACCTCGCCACGGCCCTGCAGGAGGAAGCCAACGCGCGCCATGACGCGAACGAATCCGCCGAGGCGGAGCGAACCTACCAGCAAGCCCTGCAACTCAAGCCCACAAAAAGCCAGTTGAAATGAGCGCCCGAAAAACGCCCCCTTCCTCGCTTTGGATTGCCCTTGCGCTGGCGGTGGTGACGCTGGCGGTTTTTTGCCCGGTCACGAGTTTCCAGTTCGTCCGTCTGGATGACCCCGATTTCATCAGTCTCAATCCGCTCGTGCAAGCGGGCTTGACCTCTGGGGGTTGGAAATGGGCCTGGCACAGCGAAGTGGTGGGCAATTGGCATCCGGTCACAGTGCTCTCGTTGATGCTGGATTGCCAGTTGTGCGGAGTCAAACCGTGGTGGCCGCACCTGGTCAACGTTCTTTTGCACGCGGCCAACACGGTGCTGCTCTTTGGCCTCTTGCAACGCATGACCGGCGCGCTCTGGCGCAGCGCGGTCGTGGCCGCGCTTTTTGCCTTGCATCCCTTGCACGTCGAATCGGTGGCCTGGGTGTCGGAACGCAAAGACGTGTTGAGCACGCTGTTCTGGTTTTTGACGATTTGGGCTTATGTTCGCTGCGCAGAGAAGTGGAGAGTGGCCAGTGGCCAGCGGCCAGTTTTCTACGGGTTAAGCCTGTTGTTTTTCGCGCTGGGGCTGATGTCCAAGCCGATGCTGGTGACTGTTCCCTTCGCACTTTTGCTGCTGGATTACTGGCCGCTGGGACGGATGAAGGCGGGCGCGTCCCTGTGGCGGCTGGCGGTGGAGAAGATACCGTTTTTCGCCATGAGCGCCGCGCTGTGCGTGGTCACGTTTGGCGTTCAGAAACGGAGCGGAGGGATGGTGAGTTTGCAGGACTTTCCACTCGTTTCGCGGCTGGGCAACGCGCTTGTTTCTTACGTGCGTTACATCGAAATGATGTTCTGGCCGCGCCATCTGGCCGGGTTTTATCCCAGATTAGGCCAATGGCCGTGGTGGGAAGTAATGCTGGCGGCCTTATTGCTGTTGAGCGTATCCGGGCTGGTTCTGGCGCAAGCGCGCCGCCGGCCGTATCTGGCGGCAGGGTGGTTTTGGTACCTGGGAACCCTGGCGCCGGTCATCGGCTTGGTGCAGGCTGGGATACAATCCATGGCTGACCGATACACTTACATCCCGCTGATCGGGCTGTTCATCATGCTGGCATGGGGCGGATGGGAGTTGGCCTGCGCGTGGGGCCTGGCCAGATTCGCCCCCACGGCCACGGCGGCGGCGCTGGCGGCGTGCGCGGCTTTGACGGCGCATCAGGAGTTTTACTGGAAGGACACGGAAACACTCTACAAAAGAATGCTTGAGGTGACGCCGAACAACTGCGCTACCCACAACAACCTGGGAAGTTATTATCTGGAGGTGAACAGAACGAACGAAGCGCTCTCCAATTACCTGGAGGCAATCCGGGAGAAACCCGATTTCGCCGAGGCGCACAACAACCTGGGCTTTTTTTATCTCAAAGAAGAGAGAACGAATGAAGCGATCTCCAACTTGACGGCCGCCATCCAGGAGAAACCCAATTTCGCCGAAGCCCATAACAACCTGGGCAGCGTCTTCCTGCGGCAGAAGCATTACGACGAAGCCGTTGAGCAGTTCCGGACTGCTGTTCGCCTGCATCCTGATTTTCTTTCTTACGTGAACCTCGCCAATGCCTTGGCCGGGGCGGCCAGCACCCGTGATGACGCCAGCGCATCCGCCGAGGCGGCGCGGAGCTTCGAGCAAGCCCTGCAACTGAATCCCGATCCAATGGATGCGCACTACGATCCGGGTCCCGCGTGGCAAGCGTTGGGGTTTCTTTATGTCTCGCAAAGGAACATGCCGGAGGCGGAGCGGGCCTTCCGGGAACTCATCCGCTTGCAACCCAACGACAGCGGCGCTTACAGGTGCCTGGGCAATGTGCTGGCGGCGCAAAACAAGCCGGCTGACGCCATTTCATTCTACGTGGCCGCCTTGAGGCTTAATCCCGCCGATTACGGGACCGAATACAACCTCGCCCTCACGCTGTCGCGCCAGGGGAAGCGGGAGGAGGCGGCGGAGCATTACCGCCAGGCTTTGCGCATCAACCCGAGCTTCGCCGAGGCGCAAACCGCCTTGCGTGAACTGCAAAAAGTCAGGTAGGGAGCATGTACGTGCCCTAGTAGTTTGTTAAGAGTTTCCCTAACATCCATGCTAATGAAAGGACTTTTGCCCAAAGTTGGCCTGGCGGCTTCGCTTCTCACTTTTGTTCAATGTGCTACTTTAAATGCCGGCACGATTCCGGGCGGCTTCACCCAGATCGACTTGGGTGGCGGCGGCTTTTTTCCGGATCTCGTCCAGCATTGGAGCGGCCGATTGTACGGACGCACCGACGGCGGCGGAGTGTATTCCAGCGACAACGGCGGCAATCAGTGGAAGTACCTGAGCGGCAATTTCACGTCATCGGCAGCTTTGGACGTGCAGGGTATCGCCGTGCAGCAGACCATCAACTCAAGTTCCAACGTGGTGCTGCAAGCGTGCGGCGCCTCTTTCATGGCCAGCGACCCGGGGCGCGGAATTTGGAAAACGACCGACGGCGGCGCCACTTGGACGCAAACGCTGACCGGCGTGAATTTTACCGGCAGCGGCGCCGAACGCCTCGGGGGCGAATGCATCATTTTCAATCCAACGAACGACTCCGAGGCTTGGGCGGGCAGCTATGCGCAAGGTCTGTGGAAATCGGCGAACGCCGGCAGTTCATGGACGCAGGTTAGCTCGCTCACGACGAACACCTTTGCCAGTCTCTTTATTAGTCCGATATATACCAACCAGATACTGGCGGGGTGTGACGGCGGCTTATGGGGATCAACGGACCATGGCGCCACCTGGACAATGATCTATGCCTGCACGGTGGTCCATCGCGTGACGCGCGCAAGCGATGGCACCGTATATTTCTGCGGGAATAACGGTTCAACGGAAGTGCTGCAAAAGATCACCTCCGCGAACTGGGGCACCATGAGTTGGGCCACTCCGTCCACTTTTGCCATCAGCAGCTTGCTTGCGGCCTTCCAGAACGGCAACAACAGGAGCGACCCGCTTTATCTTTTGACGGTCTTGCGGGATGGCCGGCTCGTCGTGGGGGATGGCGAGGGGATTACACGCATCAGCAGCAACCAAGGCACTAATTGGACGTCGGTTTCCATGTCCTACGCGGTCGGCTCCGCGCTGCCATGCACGGTCTATACCAACGGATGGGTCTATTCGAACAACAAGATCTATCCGCCCAATTCGATCGTCCAGGACGTGACCCAGCCCAACGTTTGGTACTCGGGCGGCGGCAACGGCCCCATTTGCAGCACCAACGGCGGCACCAACTGGCAATACATCGTCAATGGCGTAGGGGAGGTCGTCGCCTGGAAAGTCTGCTTTCATCCCACGGATCCCAACCGCATTTACGTGGGCCAAGGCGATAACGGCGGAGGCATCATCACTGACGGTGGCATCAGCGGCAACACGGTTTCCGACGTCATGCCGAATTTTCCGAACAGCATCATGTGCGCGCATCGTGCATTGTCCTCCAAATCCAACGGCGTCAACCGCGTCATTTTCCCCGGCGGCGAGGAATTCGGCAACACGGCGCGTATTTACGTAAGCACCAACGACGGGACGAGTTGGAGCATTCCGGCCATGACCGGTTTGCCGACCGCCGCCACTTATGTCATTGTCGATGCGATTGATTCGCTGGATACTCCGGATGATTACTTGGTCGTCGTCGGCGGCAACACGGGCGGCAGCAATTCGCCTGCGGGGCAAGCCGGCATATATCGGACGACCAACGCCGGAACTAATTTCACCCAATGCGCTTGGTGGCCTACCAACAGCGTGAGCCTCGGCGGCACGGGCTATCATCCCGTATCGATAGACCGCGACGCCACGAACAACGCCATTCGCTATTTCTTCAGTCACGCGGCATTCCCTTCCGGAACTTATTCGGTAAATAATGGCGGTGGATTCTGGGTCTCCTACGACCGCGGAAGCAACTGGATAGTCACGACCGGAGTTAACGGCGCGATAGTCAGCCAACCCACGCACGACTGGAGTGACTGGCAAGGCACGATGGTGTCCGATCACGCCATCAGCGGGAGCGTGTGGATCGGGTTTACGCCTGGATATACCGCGCTGGCTCACAGCGTCAACTACGGAACGAATTTCGCCGTCGTTGGCAGCTTTACCAACGTGACGGCCTTGGATGCGTACAACGGAAAGGTCGTCGTCTGTGGGCAGATGTCGGGCGATACGTACCTCAAGATTTATTACTCGAGCAATAGCGGCACGAGCTGGAACGAAATCACGCGGGCCGGCAATGAATTTGCCGGCGCACTTACGCTGGCCCTTGATCCGTACCGGGCCGGCCGCGTCTTTATCACCAGTTCGGAGCGTTCGGTGGGCATCTTCACCCCCGGCACGCCCGAGCAGCAGTGGCAGTTGAATTATTTCATGTCCACCAATTCAGGCCTCGGCGCTAACGGCGCCGATCCCGACGGCAATGGCCTTCCCAACCTCGTCCAATACGCCCTCGGCGGCGATCCTTTGCACGGGCTAACCTCCGACCCACTGACCGGCTCCGCCTCGGGCAATGCCACCAACTGGCTGCCTTACGCCACCATCTCCACTAATTCCTCGCTGGCCGGCCAGCCCGTCATGCGCGTCAATCTGCCCGACCCGCCCCCCGCCGACATCATATTGCAGGCGCTGAGTTCGACCGACCTGGTCAACTGGACTACCAACGCCACCCGCACCGGCACCAATGCCTGGCAAGCGATCTCCCCTGCCCTGGTATTGCCCGGACTGGACGCGAACGGCCGCGCCATTTTCGACATTGGAGCGCTGCCACAGGACACCAATGGCGGGGAGTACCAGGTTCTACAAGTCCAGTTGGCGCATTAAGTGACGAGCCTCCACTGCAGCGCCGCTCTGCCGCCTTTTTAATGCCACCACGGCAATTCATGGATGGTTCTGTTTGGCGCGCTTGCGGCGGAGTTCCTTGCGCAATTTTTCCAGGGGGAGCGTGTTGATGACGTCGGCGGCTTGCAGCCAGCCTTTGCGGGCGATGCCGGCGCCGAGACGGAGATAGTGCGCGTGCTCGTTGCGGTGGGCGTCGCAGTTGATGACGCATTTGACGCCTTTGTCCTTGGCGTAGTGCCAAAGCCGCCAATCCATGTCAAATCGCATGGGATGGGCGTTCAACTCGATCCAGGTGCCGGTGGCGGCGCAGGCGTCGATAACGGCCGTCTGGTTGATTTTATATGGCTCGCGCTCCAATAAGAGGCGACCTGTCAAATGCCCGATGGTATGAACGAATGGATTTTCCGCGGCGGCAATGACGCGCCGGGTCGTCTCCGCTTCGCTTTGCGTGAAACCCTGATGGACGCTGGCCACGACCACGTCCAGTTCCGCCAGCAGGTCGTCGTCAAAATCCAGGCGCCCGCCGGAGAGAATATCGACTTCGGTGCCCGTCAATAATTGGAAATCGGAGCCTTCCGCGGCGAGTTTTTCATTCAGGGCGCGGATTTCCTGGATCTGCTGGCGCACGCGTTCGGGCTGAAGTCCATTGGCCTGGAAGGAGGACTTGGAATGATCGGTGATGGCCCAATAGGCGCAGCCAAGCTCCTGCATGAAGGCGGCGATTTCCTCCAGGGTGGCGTGACCGTCGCTCCATGTGGAGTGGTTGTGCAGGGAACCTTTCAACTGCGTCCATTCCAGCAGGCGTGGGATTTCGTCTTTCTCGGCGGCGGCGATTTCGCGGTCGTCCTCGCGCAATTCCGGGGGAATGGCGGCCAGGCCGAGCTGCTGAAAAATGTCTTCCTCGGAGCGGCAGGCGAGGAGCAATTTGGGGTCGCGTGTTTCGACGTCCGATTTGAAGAGGCCGTATTCGTTGAGGCGCAAGCCGCGTTGGATGGCGCGCTGGCGCATGACGATGTTGTGTTGCTTGCTGCCGGTGAAATAAAGCAGGGCAAAGGGAAACTCGGCGTCGGTGACAACGCGCAAATCGGCCTGGATGCCGCCGGTCAGAATCACGCTGGCCTTGGTGTCGCCTTTGGCTGAGACGCTCAGGACACCAGCTTGGCGGGTGAAAAAGTCGATGACGGCGGCGGGCTTCTTGGAGGAAGCCAGCAGATCAATGTCGCCGATGACTTCCCTGAAACGCCGCAGGCTGCCGGCGGTGCCGCAACGCACCACGTCGGGGTGGGCGCGCAAACTTTCCAGGAGCGGTTCGGCGGCGGAAAGGGCGACGGAGAGCAGATGGCGGGAGGCGTATTGGCGGCGAAATTGGATGCCTTCCAGAATTTTGGCCTGCGTCTTTTCGCCGAAGCCGTCCAACGCCGCGACCTTGCCGTCCAGGCACACTCTCTCCAATTGCGCCACGGACTCCACCTTCAGCTTGTCGTGCAGGGCCTTGACCTTTTTGGGGCCTAAGCCCTGAATTTGGAGCATCTCCAAAAGCCCTGGAGGGATGGAAGCCTTGAGTTCATCGTAATAGGCCAGCTTGCCGGTAGTGGCGAGTTCGGTGATTTTCTTTTGCAGTCCTTCACCAATGCCTTTGACGTCGCCCAAGCGGTCCTCGGCGATGAGTTTGTCAAGCGGTTCAGTCAGGCTTTCCAAGGCGCGCGCGGCATTGGCATAGGCGCGGGTCTTAAAGACGACCTCGCCCTTCAATTCCAGCAACGTTCCGATTTCCGTGAGAATTTCCGCGATTTGCGCTTTGTCCATAATGAGCCTTTAATGATGCCCTCAAGATACCCATTTTGTGGATTTTGGCGAGCTTGCGTGAATGAGGATCAGGGAAGGAGCGCCAGCGCCGCAAAGGCCGTCGCAGTATCCGACATGAACATGCGCCGCCAAGGTTCACCGTCGTCTCCACCGTGTTCATGATCGTAATTGAGCGAATATGTCCGCCAGCAGATCCAGCGGCTCTCATCGATCTGCCATTCGCGCTGGCTGGCTTGCAACCATGCTCTGGCCCGCGTCACGCTAAGATCGCCGGCAGATGGTCCCGCCTCGCGCAGCGCATAGGCGATGAGGCCGGTGGCGTACGCATCTGACCTGGCCAGCAGCGACGCATCCGGCTTTCCTTCCGGCGCATACGGCAAGCTGGCCTTGGACCAAGTCCACGGACCCAATTTGTAAAGCGACCAACCGCCATCGGTGTTTTGTTGGCGTTGAAGGTCTTTCTCCAGCGCGCCGATTTGGGCGCGACTCAACAAGTCCGGCAAACGGGTGGAGGCCAGCAGCATCCACGCCTTGCCAAAAAGATTCTGACCGTCGTAGTTCGCTTTGAGGTAGGAGCGCAACTTGCCGACGCCAACCGGGCCATTTTCGCCTGCGCCGTCGTTGTAGCCGGCAGCAGAGCCTGCGGCTATCGCCGCCAGAGCCGCGCCGTAGTAGAGACTGTCGCTCGATTCGAAAGGCTCAAATCCAAAGTCCAGCCATTCCCATGCTCCGTCAGCTCGTTGCTCCTTCCAAAGCTGGTCGAGCGCTTTGCGGATTGGCCCGGTGAGCGTCTGATGATTTTGGGGCGTGTCCGCCCAGACTAGAATGAGAACGTTCAACACCGCCTCGGTCCCGCGTGATTGTGCCACCTTGCTCTTGTAGAGGGGGTCGTGGTTTTCATACGTCTCCACGCGGCGAATCGTCTCGTCCAGCAGGCGGACTTCCTGGGGAGTCGGCTTGCTCACACCCGCGGCTTTTCGCAAGGCCGGGCGGGCCAGCGCGTACGGCAACACCGTATGGCATGAAACGCAGGACGTTTTCGCCTCGCCGGTCCGCAGCTTCTTAGCCCTGACAAACCACATATCCATCCGGTCATCCAAGTACTTTGCCGCTGCCTCATTATCCCAGGCAAATTGCTTGCCAGACAAGGTTGATGGTTGAGACGGCGCGGCCTCTGGCGCGGCCCATAGAGACGGCGCCACGCAGGCAGCGAACACCGGTAAGGCGGCCATCGAACTCAGAAAATTCACAGCGATACCATAGACGCGCCGAAGCCACCGGTCAAACCACCCTGAGATGCGCAGATGAGATTCTTAATTTCAAAATCCCGCCGAATTATCTTTAAGATTTTTGGGCGGCACGGCAGCGTCGCCGTGCCGATAGATTTCAAATGTCTTTGGCCAGGATTATGATTAAGACGACTGATACACCTGTGGCGCTGACCATCGCCGGCTCCGACAGCGGCGGCGAGGCGGGTCTGCAAGCGGACCTGAAGACTTTCGGCGCCCTCAAGGTGCATGGAGCGTGCGCGATTACGTGCGTGACGGCGCAGAACCGGAAGATGGTCGCCCGCCTGGAACCGTGCTCGCCCGGCATGGTGCGGGCGCAAATGGAGGCGGTGGCCGCCGCGTTTCCACTCTCCGCCGCCAAGACGGGCATGCTCTTTTCGGCGGCCATCGTGCGCGAGGTGTCGAATTTTTTCAAAGAAATGCCCTCCGTGCCGCTGGTGGTCGATCCGGTCATGATTTCAACCAGTGGGCGGCGGTTGCTCCAGGCCGCCGGCGTGACCATGCTGCAACGTGAATTGCTGCCTCTGGCCACACTCGTGACGCCAAATGTTTCCGAAGCGGAGATGCTAATCGGAAAAAAAATCCTCACTCCGGAGGAGTTGCGGGCGGCGGCGAGGGCTATCAAACAGATGTTCGGCTGCGCCGCGCTGGTCAAAGGCGGGCATTTGCCGGCGACGAACGAAGCGGTTGATTTTCTTTGCAGCGACAAGGGAGAATGGATGTTGTCGGCGCCGCGCGCGCCCAAAAAGGGGTTGCACGGGACGGGTTGCGCTTACTCGGCGGCAATCGCGGCGTGGCTGGCGCGGGGGCGTTCGCTGGAGCAAGCGGTGAGGCTGGCGAAGGATCATATCACGCGGAGGATTTTCGGTTGAATTTGGCATTGTGGTTTCTGCGCGAGGCTCCTAGTGTAGGCCCTGCTTTGGGAATGGTATGCTGACATCACACGAATTGTTTGGGTTCATGTCTCCGGCGCTGGCGGTGCGCGTGATCGAGTTCGCGCACGACGACAACAAGGAGCTTTATCACACGGCGCTATATGCGGTGGCAGAAGCCAGGAAACTGCGCCCGACGTTTTTCGAGCGCACGCCCCGCGCCGCGCGGCACAAGGAAATGGCCGTCATGCTCTCGCGCCCGCGCATGGAGCTGATCGCGGCCAACATTTTGCGGGAATGGTTGATGAAACAACAAAAGGCGATGCTGGCCGATTATCTGGACGCGCTGGGCATCCCCCACAAAGACGGCGCGGTGGATGATCTGCCTGCCAGCGTGGAGGACGCCAAGTTGACCGCAGCGGTGGAGATTCTGCTGGCCAAGTATCCGGCCGAGGAAGTGGCCGTCTATCTCAACGCCTTCTACACCATGAACGAGGTCCGTTGGCCGAACTTGGAATCGATGTTGAAAACCGCGCCGCGGCTGCAATTCGGCGGTTAATTTGGGCTTGCAATGGTTGCCGGGGCGGATTATTCGTTGGGTGTTCTTTGAAATTTAGAGGATGGTTTAGCCATCCACCGTAATAGACGCTGGGAACCTCGTGAAAATCGAGGACGGTTGCGCCACTGTGACGGGTTACAAGCTTCCACAGCCACTGGTTCCCCTCGGAATCGGGAAGGCGGGAGCAAGGATCGAAACCCCAAGTCAGGACATCAGCGCGATTACGCTCGTCAGGTCCCGCCCGCGCGGGTCCGCTTCTCCGACAAAGAGAAGGATGAGGCCAGCCCGCTGAAACTGTTTTTCAGCGGATTCGTCGAATGCCTTCATTCCCGCTTTAGCCGGAGCTTGAAGGTTTTTTTATTTTCAGGCTCCGCACTGGTCTCTCAATCACCACTGAAACGTTGAAAGATCAGTTATGCGCAGAAAATTATTGTTGTTGCTGGCTTCGGCCAGCTTGCTCCTCGTCTCCGCCTCCCACGGCAGCCCCTACGCCGCCGCGGTCGTCAGTTACAATCCCGGCAGCGGCTACGCTGCCGGTTACACCAATGTGTCCGCCGTCCTGGGACAGCCATCAACCAATGATGCGTACGGCGACGCGGTGGATCCGTTTGACCCGGCTTGGCAAACCAATCAGATGCTCTCCATCGGCGCCGGGGGCTGGTTGACCGTAGAATTTGACGCGCCCATTGTCCATTATCCGAATGGCAACCGCGACTTCATCATTTTTGGCAATTCATTTTTTGACGTGACGAATTTTGGCGCGTCGCCGGACCTCTGGGCCACTCAGGGCAAGGTTGTCAACGACGCCGGACAGACCCGCGTTTCGGTTAGCCGCGACGGGGTGGCGTTCTACACGCTCAATCCGAACCTGGCGCCAACGGCCAATTATCTCTATCCCACGGACGGTTCGGGCGACTTTCAATTGCCGGTCAATCCGGCCCTGACGCCTGCGGACTTTGCCGGCTTGACGCTGGAGGATATTGGCTTGCTCTACAACGGCGCGGCTGGCGGGGCCAGTTATGACACCGCCTGGGCGCAGGACACCAACGGGAACCCGGTTTGTCTGCCGGAAATTCGTTACGTGCGGGTCGATGTGCTGAGCAAACGAGTGCAAATCACCGGCTTGGCCGCGGTGGCGGGCACGGTGCTGGCGGAGAATTTTTCCAACAATCCGGCGGCGCACGGATGGCAGACTTTCGGCAACACAAACCTTTTCACCTGGGACGCCACGAATCAAGCATTGCAGGTGACGTGGGATTCAGCGCAGCCCAACAGCTATTTCTACCATCCGCTGGGCACGATCATGAACTCCAACGACGATTTTGGCGTGACCTTTGATTTGGTCTTGAACGACGCCGGCCAAAAAGCGGATGGCGATTATCAATTCGAGTTGGCCATTGGCTTCCTCAATTTGGCTGAGGCCCAAAATACCACCTTTTTGCGAGGCACCGGCTGCAACGTCACCAACCTGGCCGAGTTTGATTACTTCCCGGCCGACGCTCTCGGTGATGCGTCCTCGCTGGACGCCACGCTAATCGATACCAATCTTAATTATTATTTCGCTTACGCGGACGTGCCTTTGGCCCCCGGCGCGGCATATCACGTTATAATTCAGCACGACGCCGGGTCCGCCACGCTGAGGGGGCAGGTTCTCCTCAACGGGAAGATTTATACTCTCCTGCCGCAGAACCCGACGGACGTTTTTTCCAGTCCAACCGTGGAGGATTTTCGCCTTGATACCATTGCCGTCAGCAGTTACAGCGATGCGGATAGCTGGGGCAGCTCGATGCTGGCGCATGGGACGGTGAAGAATTTTTTCATTACCGCGCCGGCGCCGCCGGTGACGTATCTTTCGGGCTGCTGGAACAATAACAACTGGCAGGTTCAGTTTTGGGGCCGGACCAACTGGAACTACATGCTGGAAAAAAGTTCAGACCTGCAAACATGGATGCCCGTGGCGCCGGCGTCTGGGGGCAACGATTGCCAAATGACGTTGCAGGACACCTGTGCGCCCACGCAAACCCAGTATTATCGGGTGCATGCGAACCCGCGGTGTCAGTGAACGCGCCGGAACAGAAAGTTTGCCCGCGATGCGGAGCGCGGTTTGAATGCCGCGCCTCCGCAGACTGCTGGTGCGCGAAATTTCCCGTGACTGGCCCGCTCGAACCGCCGTCCGATTGTCTCTGCCCAAAATGCTTGGAGCGTGCCTGCCGCAAGGCGAAGGAGGGATTCACGCTGGTGGAGTTGCTGCTCGTCATCGCCATCATAACCATCCTGGCCGCGATGTTGTTGCCAGCCATGGAAAGGAGCAAGCAATCGGCAAAATCGGCCAAGTGTATCAACAATCTGCGCCAGTTTTGCTTCTCCGCGCAAATGTACTGGGAAGACAACCACGGGAAGTGCTTCGCCTACGGGGGGATCGCAACCAACAACGGCGAAATCTACTGGTTTGGATGGATTGGCAACGGGCTGGAGGAAACACGCCCCTTTGATCCCACGCAAGGCGCGCTGTATCCTTACATGGGCGCCGGCGTGGACTTCTGCCCTTCCTTCGATTACAGTTCCTCCCAATTCAAGCGCAAGGCCGCCGTTCCGACCTGCGACTACGGCTATAACCAGTCGTTAAGCGCAACGGGCCAATCTGCGGTCAACATGAAGGACATCCACCAACCCTCAGCCCTGGCGCTGCTGGCCGATGCCGCCCAAGTCAACACCTTCGAGAAGCCAGCCTCCAAGCAGAATCCGATGTTTGAGGAATGGTACTACATCAACGACGACGTCTCGGAGCCTAACGGCCAATTTCGGCACGATCAGCGGGCCAACGCCGTGTTTTGCGACGGGCACACAGCCCGGGAAGACATGGTTCAGGGCACGCTGGACCAACGCCTGCCCCGTCAACAGATCGGCTGGCTGCCCGCGGCTATTCTCAAGCCTCAGAACTAAGACGCCTACTGGTTCTGGGCGGCCATCAATTGCAGCGCGATTTGCTTGGAAAGCTCGGCCGCCAAGTCAACGTCGCCGTCCATGGGCCCGCGCGCCTGGACGGTGACCACGGTGATCTTCCCATCCAAATCGGCGATTCTGACCCAGACGTGGTGCTGATTGACCTTGGCCTGGAAGGTGTTGTTGGCAATGTTGTCAATCAGCAGCTTGCCGTTGCGCTTCAACACTTCCCGGGTGGCATTGACCAGCGGGGTGACCGGCTTTTCGTAGCGGCTGACGATGGTGTCTTTGGTGAATGGCTCTCCGGCGACCGGTTTGCCGGTCTCCGTGTTGACACAGCCGGAGGTCAACAACGCCACGCTGGCAATAGCCAGCGGAAATAATGTTTTAATTCTCATGCGGCGCTTATCCAACCATGAGTGCCGCGCACGTCAAGCAAGAAAAATGTTATTTGGCAGAGTGTTCAAAAGCGGCGCGGCGTTGACCGCCGGGCGGCGCGTGTTACCTTGTGGCCGCTGTGATCGCATTGATTGATTACGATTCGGGCAATTTGCGCAGCGCGCAGAAGGCCCTGCTCAAAGTCGGGGCCGATGTCCGCGTGGTCAGGCGGCCCGAGGAAATCGCCGACGCGCGCGCCGTGGTGCTGCCGGGCGTGGGGGCCTTCGACGATTGCATGTCGGCGCTGCAAAAGCAGGAGTTGCTGGGCGCGGTGCGGGACTTTATCAAGACGGGGCGGCCCTTCCTGGGAATATGCGTGGGCTACCAGGCCTTGTTCGAGCGTAGCGAGGAGTTCCACAGTTGCGCGCCCGGATTGGGGATTTTTCCCGGCAAAGTCGTCCGCTTCTCAGGCAAAACAGGGGTAAAGGTGCCGCAGATCGGCTGGAACCAACTGAGCATAGTCCGGCCGGACTGCCCGATTTTTCAAGGAATACCCTCCGGCAGCTACGTCTATTTCGTCCACAGCTATTTTCCCCAACCGGCGGACCCTTCCATCACCGCGACGGAAACCACTTACGGGGAGTCATTTGCCTCATCGGTGTGGCGCGATAATGTCTATGCCACGCAATTCCACCCGGAAAAAAGCCAGGCGGTGGGCCTGCGGTTGCTCAAGAACTTCGTCGCGTTGCGGTGATGAGTATCTTCCCGGTAGGGCGAGACTCTGTCGAGCCGTTACTCGATTTCGGAGCATAAAGTCAGGGCTCAACAGAGTCTCGCCCTACCTTCGAACCAAGCCTCGTAGCGTGGCAAGGTTCTCAACGTCCTCGTGCAGATCGTCGGATTTGGGGGTTTCCAAACAGCCCGGCGTCTTTTTGAACCGGGCGTCGTTGACGATGTGGCGAAAGCCTGCCAAACCGATCTTGCCTTTGCCAATGTGTTCGTGCCGGTCCACGCGGGAGTTGAGTTCGGTCTTGGAATCGTTGAGGTGGAAGGCGGCGATTTGTTTTCGTCCGATCAGCGCATCCAATTGTTTGATGGTCTTGTCCCAGCCGTTGGCGGTGCGAATATCGTACCCGGCAGCCAACAAATGGGCGGTGTCAATGCACAACGCCAGGCGTTCGGGCTTTTGCGCGCGGTCGTAAATGGCGGCCAGGTGTTCCAGTTGATTTCCAAGGCAGCTCCCCTGCCCCGCCGTGTTTTCCAGGGCGATCCGCACCGGCGAATCTTTGGTCGCGCGCGCCACCTCGTCCAAGCCGGCGACAATATGCCGCAGACCGGCCTCCTCGCCGCCGCCCAGGTGCGCGCCGGGATGGAGGACCAGGAACGGCAGGCCCAGCGCGCCGGCAAAGGTGATTTCCTGGATGAGCGATTGCAGTGATTTGGAACGGTTGGCGGAGGGCGGCGCGCCGAGGTTGATCAGATAGCCCGCGTGCCCGAACACCGCGGCCAAACGCAACCGCCTCCACTCCGCCGCAAAGCGTTCGATGTCCGGCGTGGCGGGCGGGCGCCCGAGCCATTGCATATTATTTTTGACGAAGATTTGGGCGCATTCGCCCTTGATCTTTTCCGCCCGCGCCATAGCAGTGTGAACACCCCCAGCCGTGGAACAATGAGCGCCGAAAATCATGCCCAATCCTAAAGTTTTTCCGGCGTTTGCAAAAGCGATGCCACGCGGGAGAGCAGCCGGCCGGCGGCGCCGCCGTCGAGTACGCGATGGTCGAAACTCAAGGTCAGGTTGCACTCCGTCACGGGGACGAATTGACCCTTCTTCTTATCCCAGGAGGGGACTTTGCGGCCCACGCCCAGGCCGAGCACCAATGTTTGTTCCGGCAGCGGAATAGGGGTGGCCCCGGTCAAACCAAAGGTTCCGAAATTAGTCACCGTGGCAATGGAGCCGCCGGTGGCTTCCGCCGGCAGACGGCGTTCCCGGGCCAACTGGATCAACTCATTGTAACGCTCCACCAACGTGGCCAGCGGGCGCACATCGACGTCCCGCAGCACCGGGACCAGCACGCCCTCCTCAGCTTCGACGGCGAAACCGATGTCGATGGACGGCGGATGAACGATCTTGTTTCCGACCAGCCTGCCGGCGGGGGCGCTGTTTTCGCCCAAGGCCCGCGCCAAGGCGCGCAAGGCGTAAAGGGCGGGGCCGACTTTCGGCCGGTTGACCTTCCGATGGGCCAGCATCGCCTCCAATGGGCAGGGCAGCCAAACAGTGGCCAAGGGACGCGTCCAGCTCCGCCGCATGGCGTCAGCCACGGCCACGCGCATGCTGGAGGCGTTGGTCAATTTGTTGGTTTCAAGGTGGGTTAGAAATGTTTCAAAATCTTGGATGGTCACGCGCCCCGCGGCGCCGCTGCCAGCCAGACCCGCGAGGTCGGCTGCGTGCAGGCCCAGCTCGTTCATGCGGGCTTTCATGCGCGGGGACATGTAGCTGGCGCCGGCCGCGTTGGCTGGCACGGGCAATCCGCGCACCATCGGTTGCACGGCAGGACGGCCTCCGGCTTCAAGGCCTTCCCCTCCGCCGTTGGACGAAGGCGCCTGGGCTGGCTCCTCTTGATCCAATCCCAGGCGGCGCGCTTCCTCGGGCGATAATTCGATATGGCCCAGAACGGCGCCGACGGGATAGCTTTCGGCAAGCTGGGCCGTGATACTGACCACGTTGCCACCGCATGGGGCGGCGACGTTCATGGTCGCCTTGTTGGTCTCGACTTCGATGACATCCTGGCCGGCCACGACGTGTTCACCGGGCTTGACGAGATAATTGACAATGGTGGCCTCGGCGATGGACTCGCCCAGTTGCGGCATGATAATGGGCAGTTGTTTCATGTTACATTTGCAGCAAATTCCGCGCGGCGGCGCAGACACTTTGCGCCGTCGGGCGATGCACCAGCCAGAGATTGGGATGGTAGGGAATGGGGGTGTCTTTGGCGTTCAGACGCTGCGGCGGCGCATCCAGCAGCCCGAATCCTTCCGTGGCCACACGGGCCAGGACTTCCGCCGTGACCCCGCCCCACGGAAAGGACTCGCCGACACAGAGCAAGCGGCCGGTGCGCGCCACCGAAGCCATGACGGTGTCGGTGTCCAACGGTTTGATGGTGCGCAAGTCCACGACTTCGATTTCCGAGCCTTCGGCGGCCAATTCCTCCGCCGCGGCTAGCGCGTCCTGGAGCATGGCGCTGTAAGTCACGATTGTCAGGTCGCGCCCCGGACGCGCGATTCTGGCTTTGCCCACGGGCATGGCCTCGGTCGGAAGCGCGGGGGCTTTGAGATGGTAGTAAAGGCGCTTGTGTTCGCAGAAGATGACGGGATCATCAATCGCCACCGCCTCCAGCAACATGCTGTAAGCGTCCTCGACTGTCGCCGGCGTCATGACGATCAATCCGGGATAATGCGCGTAGAGGGATTCCATGCTCTGGCTGTGGAAAGGGCCGCCCCCGGAAGTGCCGCCGGAAGGCATGCGAATGGTAATCGGACACGGCACTTGCGTGCGCCAAAAGAGCGTCGCTGCCTGGTTGATGATTTGATTGATGGCAGGGGTGGAAAAATCGGCGAATTGTATCTCGATGATCGGACGCATTCCCTCGATGGCAGCCCCGATGGCCGCGCCGACAATGGCATCCTCGCTGATTGGGGCGTCGAGCACGCGGCCGGGAAATTCGCGGGCCAGATTCTTGGTCGCTTTAAACGCGCCCCCGAATGCGCCGACATCCTGTCCGTAAATAAAAACGCGCGGGTCGTCGGCCAGGGCTTTGGCCTGAGCTTCTCGAATTGCTTCCAGGTAGGTAATGCTCATGACAGCGGGGCGGGCGCGGGGATTTCGTACACTTCGCTCAAGTGGCCGGAGGCCAGGGCGCACCAATTCTCCTTGTAGGGATCGGGCGCCGGCTCGCGTTGCACCGTGGCCACCGCCGCGTCAACCTCCTGCTCGACCTCTTGACGCAGCGCGGCAATGGATTGGGCGTCGGCCCAGCCTTCGCGGAGCAAACGTTCCTCGGCCACGATGAGGCAGTCGCGGCCAAGCGGAGATTTTTTGAGTTCGGGATCAATGTAATGGGCGTCGTCGTGTTCACCATGCCCGCACAGGCGGAGCAGGCTGGCAACCACCAACTGTGGTCCGCCGCCCTTGCGCGCCTGCGCTACCGTCAAAGCCAGGCCGCGCAGGCAATCTTCCAAATCCGTGCCATCGACGTGGCGCGCCGAAATGCCGTAACCGACGGCCTTTTGCATCAAATCCTCGCAGGCAAATTGGCGATTGTTGGGCGTGGAATAGGCGTATTGATTATTGGCCACCACCAGCACCAAAGGGAGCCGTTCCACCGCCGCCTGGTTGAGGCCCTCGTGAAACGCGCCCGTCGAAGTAGCCCCTTCACCGATGGAGGCCGCGCCCACGTGCCCCTCCATCTTCTTGAACCGCCGCGCCATCAAGGCGCCGTTGACAACCGAAATCATGGCCCCCAAATGGCTGATCATGGCCAGGAGACCTTCGCGGGGCCGTCCGCGATGCACGTTGCCATCCCGCCCCCGCATCGGGCCGAGGGCCGAGCCGAGATAAGTGCGCACCGCGTCGAGCACCGGTTCGCCGAAAGCCAGGCGCGCGGCGCCATCGCGGATGAGCGGGGCGAAAACATCCCCCCGGCGCAAGGCCAGCCCGAGGGCCACGCTCAACGCCTCCTGGCCGCGGCCGAGGAAAACGCCGCCATGAATCTTCCCAGCGCGGTAAAATCCGGCCATCCTCTCATCCAGCGCCCTGGACAGGAGCATGATGCGAAAGGCCGTTAGAAATTGCGCTGGAAAGGGAGATGCAGCCCCCTGCTCTCCTCGGCTCTCCAAAGTTTGCAACATGGGCCATACTTTACGCGTGTTCCCTGCTCCGGCGCAACCGTTTCTTTGCTCTGATTCCCTGTCTTAATCTTAATCCTAATCTTAATCTATTCTTCTTACACTCGCGGAAAGGATTGAAATCCCGTCGGATTCTCTCTCAGATTTCTCATCTGTGTTAATCTGTGTCCATCTGTGGCTAAAATTTCAAATATCTTTGGCTGGGATTAAGAGAAAGTTTAAGATCAAGAACGTTATGGCGCAACACCTTCCCATGAGCTAAAGGTAAAAGCAGCTATGGAACTTCAAATCCAGCCGCCGTTGCCGCGGAAACGCGATTTTCGCATCGGCATTCTCGGCAGCGGGTTCATAGTCAATGAATGCCACCTCCCGGCTTATCGCAAGGCTGGCTTCAATCCCGTCGCCATCGCCTCGCGCAATCGCCACCACGCCCAGGAGTCCGCCCAGCGGCATGGCATCCCCAAAGTTTATGATTCGTACGAAGAACTGCTTAATGATCCTTCCATTGAAGTCCTGGATATAGCTGTCCCGCCAAATGCTCAACTCAACCTGATCGAACAGGCGTGCGCGCGTAAAACCGTCCGGGGCATCCTGGCCCAAAAACCGCTCGGCATCAATTATGCGGAGGCCGTGAGCGCGGCCAACCTTTGCCGGCAGGCGGGCATCGTCCTTTCTGTCAATCAGAACATGCGCTACGACCAGTCGGTGCGCGCGGCCAAAACACTCCTGCAAAACGGCGCCATTGGCGAGCCCGTTTTTGCCACCATTGACCTGCGCGGCATTCTTCACTGGATGCCCTGGCAGGCGGAATTGGGCTGGGCCACCCTGCGCATCATGTCCATACACCATCTGGATTGTTTCCGCTATTGGTTCGGCGAACCGGAAGGCATTTATTGCAGCGTGCGACCCGATCCGCGCACGAAATTTCCGCACACCGACGGAATTTGCACCTACATCCTCGAATACGCCAACGGTCTCCGCTGCGTGGGCATCGACGACCCCTGGACCGGCCCAGCCCGGGAAGGCTGCCCGGCGGATATATATTTGCGCTGGCGCATTGAAGGATTGAACGGCCTGGCCATTGGGGACATCGGCTGGTGTCAGGAGCCTTTCACCACGCCCTCGAAAATTAAATTCGCCAGCAAGGGCGATGCGGGTTTTCACGAACCAAAATGGACCGAAAGCTGGTTCCCCGACGCCTTTATCGGGACGATGGCGCAATTGCTCATCGCCCTTGAAACCGGGACGGAACCCGCCATCAGCGCGGCGGACAATTTGAAGACCATGGCGCTGGTCGAGGCTGCTTACGTCAGCACGCAGCATTTCACTTCCATCGATCTGGAAGATTTTAAAAACCAGGAAAGCCTCGTTTCAGCCCAAACCGAGAAGCCTGAAATCTTCAGATATGTGTTTTCAAAAGCGGCCCGCAGCCCCAACGCGCCCGTGATTATGAAGCAAAGCGGGAATTTCACGCCCCGCGCCCAGCGGGTGCTGGCGTCGGCTCACAAAGAGGCGGAGCGGCTCCATCACAATTACGTCGGTCCTGAGCACCTCCTGCTTGGGGTAATGGCATTGGGCAATGGAGTCGCGTTCCAGGTGCTGGCGCATCTTGGATTAGACTTGCCGAAGGCACAGGAGGCAGTCAAGAACCAGGTCGGCACCGGCCCGGCGCAAAATACCACCGGCAACATCCCGTACACCCCGAGCCTCAAGAGAGTTCTGGCCCGAGCTGCCAAGGAGGCTAAGAACTTGAACCATAGTTATCTTGGCACGGACCACATCCTCCTGGGATTGCTGAGAGAGGAAGAAGGCGCGGTCCCGCAAATATTTAAGAATTTCGGCGTCGATACCGAAAAGACCCGCGTTGAAATTCTGCGGGAACTTGATCCAAATTTTGGAAAGTAGGCCCTGATGGGCGTTTGCCAGTAGTGCTCGTTAGTTGTGAGAAAATTGAATCGATTATGATTCGCGCTGTAATGGATACGAACGTGTTGGTGGCAGGACTGCGTTCGCGTAGCGGAGCATCGCATGAATTGCTGGCGCGACTGCGCACCGGCGGTTGGGCGCTGGTTCTCAGCAACACCGTGCTCGGCGAATACCATGAAATTTTGCATCGTGAGGCGGAATTCCTGGGATTGACACACCAGGAAACCGATTCATTTATGGATGCCTTGTGCGAGATGGCTGAGAAATTCTCTCCAACCACCCAATGGCAGCCCGCCGCAAACGACCCGGATGATGAAGCGTTTATTCAACTGGCGCGAGAGGCACAAGTTCTGTATCTTGTGACACATAATATTCGGGACGTGCGCCGCGCCGCGCAACTCGGAATTCGAGTGGTCCGACCGGCTGAATTCCTGGAAATCTTGAGGCAAACGAAATGACGAAAATCGAAGCAAACGTGCCAGACTACTTAGCGCGACAAGCGCGCGCGGCGGCGGAACGCGAGCAGGTTCCAATCGACCAGATCGTCGCCTTGGCTCTTTCTGCCCAGCTTGCTGCTTGGAGGGGCAGCGACGACATTGAAGCGCGGGCCAAGCGGGCGAACCTCGCGGAGTTTGACCGCATCATGGCCAAGGTGCCCAAGGTTCCACCCGTGCCTGGCGACGAATTGCCGCCCGGCTTTTCTGCCAATCATGATCATGAGCACTGATACACTACCTTGAATAGAAGCGTCATTGCCGACGGACAAACATTGGCGGCAGGCCGGAAAAAACTTGATTCCCTTCCCCTGCTTCTGGCAACTAGGAAGCCGCATGTCACGCAAGAACAGGAGCAACCATTCTATTCGCGCCTTTGACCTTCAAGGTTATTTGGCGCAACGCACGGCGGCTGTGGACCGGAGCTTGCGGGCCTTATTGCCCCCGGCCAACGCCAAACCGGCCACCATCCACAAGGCCATGCGCTATTCCATTTTCGCCGGCGGCAAACGCCTGCGCCCGGCCCTCCTTCTGGCGGCGGCGGAGGCCTGCGGCGGCGCCATCGAAGAGGCCATGACCTTGGCTTGCGCCGTCGAATGCATCCATACCTATTCCCTGATCCACGATGATTTGCCCGCGATGGATAACGACGATCTGCGCCGCGGCAAACCCACCAATCACAAAGTCTTCGGCGAAGGCATCGCCATTCTCGCCGGTGACGCTTTGTTGACGGAAGCCTTTGCCATTGCCGCCCGCTGCCGGGGCTGGCCCCGTTATCCGCACGCTGTCATCGTAGGCGAACTGGCCGAGGCCGCCGGCTCCCGCCAACTCATTGCCGGCCAGGTCGCCGACCTTGAGGGTGAGGGCAGAAAAATCTCCGCCGCCCAGCTCAAATACATTCACGAACGCAAGACCTCCGCCCTGCTCTGTTGCTCGGTGCGCCTGGGAGGCATGAGCGCCCAATGTTCCGCCGCCCAACTGCGCGCCTTAACCGACTTCGGTTACAACGTGGGCCTGGCCTTCCAGATCATTGACGACATTCTCGACGTGACGCAGACCAGCCAGCAACTGGGCAAAACGGCGGGCAAAGATAGCGCCGCGCAAAAGGCGACTTACCCCTCGATAGTAGGAATGGAGAAATCGCGCGCCATCGCCGCGCAATTGACCGGCCGCGCCTTTCACGCGCTGGAAATCTTCAAAGGCCAAGCCACGGCCCTGGCCGCTTTGGCGGAATACCTGTTGAAACGAGATAAATAGAACGCTTCACCCCTGCCCGGACTGCCGCTTGTAAGACGCTTCAACCTTGGCCATGACATCCTTGAAGCTCATATCGACCTGGTAGATTTGCTTGTACAAATCATCCGCCTCGGTCTGCTGGCCCATTTTCTCAAAAACGCTGGCCAGCGCATACGTCATCTCTTTCTTCTCGTCGTCAAAAACGGGTTTTTCCTTGATGGCGGTTTGCAATCGCTCGGCGGCCATGTCGTACATGCCGCGGGCGGCGAAACACTGGCCCAGATAAGCCATCGCTTGCAGGCGTTTGTGCGGATTGGCCTGCGCCTTCTGAAATTCCGGCATGGCCTCGCTGATCTTGCCCGCATTGAAAAGAAGCTCGGCATATTCAAAACGAATGGCCAAATCGCCCGAATACCGTTCGGCCCGCTGTTTGGTTTCGCTCAGAATATATTCGTCCCGCTCGGTTTTGAGCTGGGCGGATTTTTCCGCGTAATCAGGCGCCTTGGGGTCCAACTGCTCTATGGCCTGGTCGAGTTTCCTGATCGTCGTCTCGGCAATCGCCTTTTGCAGCGAAGAATCGGCCGACCCTTCCTTCTCGATGATCCGGTTATAGGTCTCCAACGCGCGATCAAACTGCTTTTGCTGCGCGTAAAGCTCGGCCACCGAACGCAGTTTTTTCAAATTGTTGGGTTCCTGCGCCAGTTCCGCCTCCAGCTTGGCCACTTGCCTTTCCGCCACGTCGTCGGTCTTGACCTGCCGGGTTTCCTGCTCCAACTCAACCGACCTTTCCTTGTCCTTGAGTATGTCGCGATAGGAACCGGTGCCGCTGGACAGCGCCTCGTAGCCGCCTTCGGCCAGGGTCTTGCGGGCGGAGATATCCTTGAGTTCCTCGAGCAGGCGCAGGTCGTTGGGATGCAGCCGCATCAATTCGGCCATGATCATCTCCGCCTTCTCACCCTGCCCGGCGGCTGAATAAGCGAGCGCCAGGGCCTTTTGCGCGTCCTCGTCCTTGGGCGCGTTCTTGGTGACGATTTCCAGGGAGAGCACCGCCGTTTTGGGCAGCTCCGCCGCCAGGGCCGCATCGGCCAGAAGCTTGTGGGCCGCCGTGCTGTTGGCATCGCTATTAAGCACCTGTTCAGCCGTTTTGATTGCCTCCAAAGGGTCTTTGAGCAGGGCGATCTGGGCTTTGGCCAAGAGCGGGGAAGCCCCCGCGCCGCTGAGCATTTTCTTGAAAAATCCGCTGCCGCCGCCGGATTTCTTGTGCTGGCAAACCCGCAGGGCCTGGCGGCAATCGAAGAAGCCGGGTTCCTGGGCGAGAACTTGGTTAAAGATGGCGATCGCGTAGTCGAAATTTTTTCGTTCGAACGCAATCATTCCCTTTTGATACTGTTCCCGCGCAAGCCGCGGGATTTGGCTGATCGTTTTTTCTGCCATGCTCTCAATGTATAGTCCCGGCAAAAAAAAAATCCAATGTAAAAAATCCTTGCCAATTCGCGGCCGCTCCGCAAAAGTCACTTGCAGTGGACGGAGTCTGTCTTATAGTCCGTTTACAGGTTCAATCAATCTAATGCAATTTGCTGTTCTTAACGAAAATGCGCAGCAGGAAACGCGGGTGGCCCTTGTTCCTGACTCTGTCAAGTTGTTACTCAAACAAAAACACGCCGTCCTGGTCCAAAGCGGAGCCGGCGTGGCCGCCTCCATCCCGGACTCCCACTTCGAGGCCGCGGGGGCGCGCATCGTGGCCAACGCGGCTGAATTAATGGGGATGGCCGATTGTATTCTAAAAATCCGGCCCGTCTCCGTCCAGGATGCCCAGGCGGTGCCGGAAGGCAAAGCGCTCATCGGATTCCTGGCGCCCTTGCGCAATCCGGAATTGGTTCAAGTCCTGGTTAAGCGCCGCATCACGGCCTTCAGCCTCGATGCCATCCCGCGCATCACGCGCGCGCAAAGCATGGACACCCTTTCCAGCATGGCGACCATTGCCGGCTATCGCGCGGTCCTGCTGGCGGCCTCGAGCCTGCCTAAATTTCTGCCCATGCTGACCACGGCGGCGGGAACCATCCGCCCCGCGCAAGGCCTGATTCTGGGCGCGGGCGTGGCCGGCCTGCAAGCGATCGCGACTTCGCGCCGCCTCGGTGCGGTCGTGGAAGCGTTTGACGTCCGACCGGCGGTCAAGGAGCAGGTGCAAAGTTTGGGGGCGACCTTCGTGGAAATACCGGTCGCGGAGAATCTCGAAGACAAGGGCGGCTACGCCAAGGAAGTTTCGGCGGAAACGCTGGTCAAACAACAACAGCTTCTCCATCAACGGGCCAAGCTGGCTGATTTCATCATTACCACCGCGCAAGTGCCCGGCAAACCAGCCCCGCGCCTGATCACCAAAGCCATGGTTGCCGATATGATGCCCGGATCGGTCATTGTCGATTTGGCGGCCGAGTCAGGGGGCAATTGCGAGTTGACCAAGGCCGAACAAGTCGTCCACTTCAACGGCGTTACCATCCTCGGTCCGACAAATTTGCCGGCCACCCTGCCGCTGGACGCCAGCCGGATGTTCGGGCGCAATCTGGCCACTTTCATTCTGGAAATCACCCGCGAGAACGGATTCACCATGGATTGGAAAAACGAAATTTTCGCCGCAGACCTGCATCACCCTTAACGGTGAAGCCAACCCGAAAGAGAGGGCCGCATGACCATCGGCACGCTGGCCATGATTTACATTTTCATCCTCGCCATCTTCACCGGCGTGGAAGTCATCAGCCGTGTGCCGACGGTCCTGCACACGCCGCTGATGTCCGGCGCCAACGCCATTCACGGCATCGTGCTGATTGGCGGCGTCATTCTGTTGGGGATGGCGGCGGAGAACACGGTGCTGTGCGTGCTGGGTTTTATCGCCGTAGTCCTTGGCACGCTTAACGTCGTCGGCGGATTCGTCGTCACCGACCGGATGTTGGAAATGTTCAAAGCCAAAACTCCTGCCAAAACCAAACAAGACAAATGAGCCGCGCAACCGTTCCCGAAGCCGCCTTCCTGATCGCTTCACTGCTGTTTATTTTCGGCCTGAAACGCCTCAGTTCGCCGCGCACGGCGCGTTCGGGCAACCTCGTCGCGGCCATCGGCATGGCCTTGGCGTTGGGCGGAACTTTTCTCCTGCCCGGCATGGGGCATTTCGCCTGGATCTTACTGGCTATTTTTATCGGCACGGTGCCCGGATGGCTGCTGGCCAAGCGTGTCAAGATGACCGCCATGCCGCAAATGGTTTCCTTGTTCAACGGCATGGGCGGCGCCTGCGCGCTGTTCATTTCCCTCGGCGAATGGCTGGGCGAGCCAGCCGGCGACCGCGGTTTGGGGCAGTCTTTGCCCACGCTCCTTGGCGTTGTTTTCGGCTCCGTCAGCTTCACCGGCAGCCTGGTGGCTTTCGGCAAGCTGCAAGGCTTGGTGAGCGAAAAACCGTTGCGCTGGCCGTTGCAGAAAACCGCCAACGCCCTGCTCCTGGCGCTGCTCCTTGGGTCAGCCGTCGCGGCGGCGTCGAATCAAAATAATATTTGGATTCTGCTGCCGGTGGCGGCCGCGTTGGTGCTGGGGGTGGCGCAGGTATTGCCCATCGGCGGGGCGGACATGCCGGTGGTCATCTCGGTGCTCAATTCCTGCACCGGCCTGGCTGCGGCGGTGACCGGCTTCGCCATTCACAATATGTCGATGATCATCGCCGGAACGTTGGTGGGCGCGGCCGGTTCCTTCCTCACCGTGCTCATGTGCAAGGCCATGAACCGTTCGCTGGCCAAGGTGATTTTCGGCTCGTTCGGCCTGGCCCCCAAAGGCGGCGCCGCCGCCGCCGCGACAGGCGATCAAACCATGCGCGAAATCGCCGCCTCTGAATGCGCCATCATGATGGGCTATGCCCGCAAAGTGATTATCGTTCCCGGCTACGGCCTGGCCGTCGCGCAAGGCCAGCACCTGGTGCATGAATTGGAGCAGGCCCTCGAAAAACGGGGCGTCGAAGTCAAATACGCCATTCACCCCGTCGCCGGCCGCATGCCCGGCCACATGAACGTCCTGCTGGCCGAGGCCAACGTCCCCTATCCCAAGCTTCTGGACATGGAGGAGATCAACCCGGAATTCGAGCAGGCCGACGTGGCCTTGATCATCGGGGCCAACGACGTCGTCAACCCCGCTGCGCGCACGGAGGCCGGCAGCCCCATTTACGGCATGCCGATCCTCAACGCGGACAAGGCGAAGAACGTGATCGTGATCAAGCGCGGTCGTGGCGCGGGATTTGCCGGCATCGAGAACGCTCTCTTCTACAACCCCAAAACCCGCATGCTCTTCGGTGACGCAAAAAAGGGATTACAGGAGCTGGTGACCGAAGTGAAGGCGCTGTAGCCGCTGCTCGTCGCAATCAATCACTCTTCTTCGCCGCCACGCCCAGTGCGTTTCTCAACTCCGTTGCCATCCATCGCAACTCGCCGGCATCGCGGCCGCCAAACAGTCCGATTTTTTTGCCGGCCATCGGATGAATCTGCAATTCAGGAACGCGTGAATTGTTTACCTCCATGAAATACATGCTATCGTTTTAAAGTGTCTTTGAATATTACCCTGTAATCCATTCGTTGAGCCGGGCGCGAACGGCACTTCCCGGTTGTCCCTGCCCTGGGGTCGCATCGGCCTTCGCAATCGCTTCGTCCAGTGCCGCCAACAAACGGGGATCATCCTCGTCACATTCGTTGACCCCGTCGAGGCGTCGTTCCTTTTCCACAAAAGTCGTCCACGATTTCAAGGCCAGGCGCCGGAGTTCATCCGGACCCAACTGGTCCAACTCAGCTTCAATTTCTGCCAGGCTCATTGTGAAGTTAACCTAGAAGACTGCGTTCCGGCTGTCAATGCGGCTGCGCTGGTTGGCCCGCCTGAAAACGCTCAAGGCATTCTTGATGGAACATCTTCACCGGCGCGCCGCCGAGGGCGATGGCGCACCAGGCCGCTTCGTCCAGTTCGGCCTGCGGGATGCCCATCTCGCGCGCTTTGCGGTAATGAGTCTCAAAACAGGGCTGGCAGCGGCTTGCCACAACCAGGCTGAAGAGAATGAGTTCCTTCGTTTTCTCGTTCAGCGCGCCGGCGGATTGAACGGATCGTATCAGCGCGGCAAAGGCTTTTTGCGAGGCGGCGGCGGAACCGCTTGCGGGTTCGTTTTGGAAGGCCTCCGCGCAACAACCGTCCTGGTGAGGCGCAGTATTTTTCGTTGGTGTAGTCATGGGTTCTGATTTTGATAGGAGAATTTGGCCGGCGGCGCCATCGGCGATTTTGCCGATGACAAAATATCCAGCGCCGCGCCGGGCCAGGGATTGGCGCAACGTTTCCAGCCGCTCCGGCGCAACGGCGATCAACAATCCGCCGGAAGTCTGCGCGTCGAAGCCCAGGTTGATCGAGGCCTCGTCCACGTCCGGCGCAACGTGAAGGGCGTCGCCGACGTATTCGCGATTGCGCTCGATCGCGCCTGGAATCACGCCTTGGCGCAGGGCGTCCATGGTGCCATCGAAGGCTGGCAGCGCTCCGGCGAAAATTTCCGCGCCGAGTCCGGACGGACGCAACATCCGCATCAGATGCGCGAAGAGGCCGAAGCCGGTGATGTCGGTGCAGGCGGACGCGCCGGCTTCCGTCATCGCTTCCGCCGCCGCCTTGTTCAGGATGGACATGGAAGCTTCGGCGGCGGCCATGCCTCTTGGCTGCGCGCGGCCGATTTGCTGGCAAAATGCCAGCACGCCGGTGCCCAGCGGCTTGGTGAGAACCAGCAGGTCGCCAGCTTTGGGCTTGTCGAGCGCGGCGGCGACGGCGGGATCGATCACGCCGGTAATGGCAAAGCCGAGTTTAATCTCATCATCCTTGACACTGTGACCGCCGACGAGGGCGACGCCGGCTTCCTTGAAAACCTCCATCGCCCCGGCCAACATTTGATAGATAATTTCGCCGGGCAATTTTTCGGAGGGAAACGCCAGCACGCTCAAAGCGGTGCGCGGCTGGCCGCCCATGGCGTAGATGTCGGAGAGACAATTGGCGGCGCAAATTTTTCCAAAAAGCCGGGGGTCGTCCACGCAAGGCGTGAACACATCCACGGTTTGCACGAGGAAAAGATCGTCCGAAATCCGGTAAATGGCCGCGTCATCGGCGGCGGCCAGGCCGGAAATGACGGCGGGGTCTTCCACGGCGGGGAGCCGGCCAAGCACGGCGTCCAAATCGGCGGGCGAGATCTTTGAGGCGCAGCCGGCGTTGCGCACAAGCTGCGTCAATTTCACCTGTGAAGTGTCAATGGCATCCGGGCGCTCACCAGCGCAGGGGCACAGGTTCTGCACGCGAAGAACCTCACACGGGCAGGGGCGGTGGGCATCGCAAATGCAATGGCCCAGAAGGCGTGAGCGGTCCATCATTCGGCGGCGTTTGGCAAAATCTATTTTCATGGCAGGAGTTTTTCGGCTTCCGCTCCCGGCGTGCGATTATGGCCGGAGCGAACGGTGAAGCGGATTCTGTCGAGATAATCCACCAGCGGCACGGCGAATTTGCGGCTGACGCCAAGGGTGTCGCGGAATTCCATGGTGGAAAAGGACGGGGCGCGGGCGAAAAGTTTGAGGGCGGTTTGCCGGCCGGTTTCCACGGCCTCGCGGTGCATCCAAATCCGGTCATCCAATCGCACGAGGAGGCCGCGTTCGACCAGCAGACGCGCCATGGCAAGGACGCGCGGGAGCGGCTCGTTCAAAGAGACGGCCAGTTCCTCCATAGCGGGAGGCGAACAACCGGCTTGCTGAAGCTTGGCGGCGATCTGGTCGCAAAGGCGCTGATCGCGGTCGGGAATCCGGGCGCTCCACCCGGCTCGCGCCAACATGGCGCCGCTGGCTTCGAGTTGCTTGGTGGCCAGCAGCGAGGCCGTGGCCGCCTCCAGCACAGCGGAGTTGGTTTTGAGCGAAGCCTGCAGCTCTTCGCGGCTGAGGCCGGCGCGTTGCGGGTTGGCGGCGTGAAAAGTATCGACGGCGGCAAGGATTGTTTCCGCCGTCGTTTGCAGAACAGCGCGATGAAGCCATCCGCCGCCAGTCCCCTGCCCTACCCGGTTATCGTCTTGCAGCCGTTGGAGGGCTTGGGCGATTTCCTCGGGGCGATTCCAGCATTTTTGTTGGAGGCCGGCCACGGAAGCGGGCGCTTCGCTTTCCCGCACCATAAGCTCGCACCAGCGCAGCGGATCTTGCACGGCATCGCGCCGGGCGGCGAGAAGCTCGAGCGTCCATGGCTTTTTCCGGCGCAGGCGCATTTGGCTCAAGCCGAGGATTTGGCCGCCGCCAATGGTCGTCAGCCCGCTGACGCCTGAATCGGCGACATTGGCCCGCGCGACAAAGCGTTCCCCGGGCACGAGCGGCAGCGGCGAGGCGAGGCGAAGCTGGACAAATTGTTTTTGGCCGCCGGTCATGGCGGTGTTTTCCAGCATCGCCAGACGCGCCGAGACCGAGGCGGTTCCGACGTGGAGTTGCACTTCGAGGTAGTCCTGAATTTCGCCTTGGATGGAGGGCAGGATTTGGAATTCCGCCTCGGCCATCAAGACCGGATCGAATTGATTTGAGCCGCAGAGAGCCATGCCGCGCCGGACGGCTTGGTGGTCCAACTCCGGGATGTTCAGAGCGACGCATTCGCCAGCGCAACCTTCCGTGGCGTCCTGGCCATAGACCTGCATTCGGCGGACGTGCCCGGCCAAACCGGCGGGCAGGAGATGAAGCCCGTCGCCGGAATGAACCCGCCCGTGCGTGGGGATGCCGGTGACGACCGTGCCCGTGCCGCGAATGCTGAAGGCATCCTCGACCCAAAGCCGGAAAGGCCCGGCGCAAGGGCGGTCGCCGCACGCATCGACGGCCTGGTTAAGCGCGGCAAAAAAATTGTCAAAGCCCTCGCCGGTGACGTTGGAGATTGGGCAGATGGAGGCGCGGGCGAGAAATGTCTCGGCCAGGAGGCGGCGCAAATCCTGGGTGACAAAATCCCGCCGGGCGGCATCCACCAGATCGGTTTTCGTCAGCGCCACCAGCCCGTGGCGCAATCCCATCAAAGTGAGAATGTGCAGGTGCTCGTGGGTTTGGGGCATGATGCCGTCGTCGGCCGCCACGACCAAAATGACAACGTCAATGCCGTGCGCGCCGGCGGCCATGTTGCGGATGAAATCCACGTGACCGGGAACGTCCACCACGCCGACGATGCGTTTGTCGGCTAGCTGGCAGGGGGCGAAGCCGAGGTCAATGGTGAGGCCGCGCTGTTTCTCCTCGGCCAGGGTGTCCGTTTCGCAGCCAGTGAGGAGCTTGACCAGGGCGCTCTTGCCGTGGTCCACGTGCCCGGCGGTGCCGAGCATGATATTGCGGCGCAACGCGGTCATACGGCGACGCGGCCCAATGCCGCGGCGACAACCGGCACTTGCTCGTCGGTCAACGTGCGGACATCCAGGCAGACCCGGTCGTTTTCAATGCGGCCAAATACGCAGGCGCAATCCAGGCGCAGCCTGCGCGCCAGTTCGGAGGCGCTGATGCCTGGCAACGAAACCGTCACGACGAAACTAGCCAGCGCTTCCGTGGGCAATGAACCGCTGCCGAGGAAAGCCTGGCTGGGGAGAATGGCAACGGCGGCTTGGGAAGCTTCGGAGGAAATGAGGCGGGCGAGCTTTTCGGCGCGCTCTTGCAAGGCGTCCGGCGGCGTGCTGATCATGCGGTAGGTCGGATGTTCGCGCGGCAGCCGACCCGGGTCGCGGAACAGTTGCAAGGTCCGCTCCAGAACCATCAGGCAGGTCTTGTCCACGCGAACGGCGCGCATGAGGGGATGCCGGCGGAGTTTTTCGATCAGCGCCTTTTGCCCCACGATCACTCCACATTGGCCGGCGCCAATGAGCTTGTCGCCGCTGAACAGAACAACGTCCGCGCCAGCCTCGATGGATTCGCGCACGGTCGGTTCGTGGGGCAGGCCGAAGGGTTGCAAATCCACCAACGCGCCCGCGCCGAGGTCATCGATCATCGTCAAATGGCGGGCATGGGCCAGTTCGGCCAGGTCGCGCAGCGGAACTTCGCTGGTGAAGCCGACGACGCGATAATTGCTGGGATGCACCCGCAGGATGGCGGCCGTGTTTTCGGTAACGGCTTTTTGGTAATCCTTGAGATGCGCGCGGTTGGTCGCGCCCACTTCGACCAGACGCGCGCCGCTCTGCGCCATGACATCGGGCAGACGGAAGGAGCCGCCGATTTCAATGAGCTGTCCGCGCGAGACGATGACTTCCCTGGGCGCGGCCAGAGCCGCGAGCACGAGCATGGTCGCGGCGGCGTTATTGTTGACCACCGTGGCCGCTTCCGCGCCGGTCAGTTCGGCCAGGATGTATTCCACCAATTCATCGCGCTCGGCGCGTTCGCCGGAGGCGCGCTCCACGGCCAGGGTGCAATATCCCTTCAACTCGCCCAGCATCGAATCCACCACGCCCGGAGGCAGAACGGCGCGGCCCAGGCCGGTGTGCAGGATGATGCCGGTGGCGTTGACGGCTTCACGGACGCGCGGCTGGGTGGCGCGCTGGAGAAATTCTTCGGCCTGCGCCAAAACGACCTCAACGACGACGCGCTGGGAATCGCCGCTGCCGGCGTGGTCGCTGAGAAGTTGCCGCCGCGATTCGGCCAGGGCGCGGCGCAGACAATCCGTCACGAGGGACTGCGGATGTTGCCGAAGCCAGCCGGCGGCGGTTTTGCTTTTCAGCAATTGCGTGATGGCCGGCAGCGCCCGGAGCAAATCCTGTTTTTGACTCGCCATGATCGGACTGGAATACCACACGTCTAAAAAAGAAGGAAGAAGGAAGAAACGGACTAAACCGCCCGGGTCCTCGTTTTCTGTCTTGCGCTCCGGTGCCGTGAGCGCAAACTTTATCTTGCCTTATGGGCGTGAGTCCATAAATTGAACGGCTCAACTTATATGATGATGAGAATTTTCGCCCTGACTCTGCTGCTGGCCCGGCAATCGCTGATGGCACAAAGCGCCGGCGCCCCCGCCCCGGCGGCGCAGCCCATGGCCCCGGACCCCGTTGGCGGGATGATTAAAAGCTTTGGGCTGATGGGCATTTTTGTCCTGGCCATGTGGTTCCTGCTCATTGCGCCCCAGCGCAAGAAGGCCAAGGAATTGGAAGCCACCCTCAAGGCCCTCCGGGCCGGCGACAAGGTCGTCACCAACAGCGGCATTCTGGGCATCGTCCTGTCCATCAAGGACAAGACTCTTTCCATCCGGTCCGCCGACACCAAATTGGAAATACTCAAATCGTCCGTTCTGGAAGTCCTCGAACGGGGCGGAGAAACTAGCGAATCAAAAAGTTAAGAGAGCATGAAAAAACCTAAGTTTTGGTGGGCGTTGATTGTATTCCTGGTGGCGTGGTCTTTGTGGGAGATTTATCCCCCAACCAGCCAGGACCTGGTCACCGAATTCAGCGATCAGGCCGACCCGGCCAAAAAAGATGCCAACTTCACTAGAATCTTCCAGACCGCCCAGTCCCTGGAGAAGGCCGACCCGGACCCGCACCGCCAATTTAGCGACCTGCTCACGGCCATCGGCACCAATGACATCCGCCCCTATTTTCCTTACTTTGACGTGCGCAACGAGGAGCATCCCACGTACGCCATCCTCAACCTCTTGCAACGCAAGGCGGCGGGCAAAATCAAGCTCGGCTTGGATTTGCAGGGCGGCACCGAGTTCCTGGTCAGCCTCGACACCAATCATATCGAGGTGACCGACACCAACACCGCCAAAGCCTCGCCTCAGGAGCGCATGCGCGTGGTCTCGCAAGCAGCGGAGGTATTGCGGCATCGCGTGGACCGTCTGGGCGTGGCGGAGCCGGTCATCCAGCCGGTGGGGGAGAATCACATTATGATTCAGTTGCCCGGTTTGTCGCAAGCCAACCAGGATGAAGCCAGGAACAACATCCAAAAGGCGGCTTATCTTGAGTTTCGCATGGTCCATCCCGAAAGCGAACAATACCTCAAGGACGGCATTGTCCCGCCCGGCTATGAGTTGCTCAAGATGAAAGTCAAAAAGGAGGACGGCACCTTCGTTCTGGAGCCTCTCCTGGTGCAGAAAAAACTAGCCAACGGCCTGACCGGCAAATACATCAAGCGCGCCTACCCCAACCGCGATCCCATCTCCAACGAGCCAGTCATCGATTTCCAATTCGACAGCGTCGGCGCGGAGAAATTCGCCAACTTCACCGAAAACCACATCGGCGACCGCCTGGCCATCGTGTTGGACGGGGAACTTTATACCGCGCCTCGCATCAATTCGCGCATCGCGGGCAACGGCGAGATTTCCGGCGGCAGCATTGATATTGACGAGGCCATCACCATCGCCAACGTCCTGGAAAACCCGCTGGAAACACCGGTGAAAATCGACGAAATGCGGGAAGTGGATCCCACCCTGGGCAAAGACTCCATCGCCAGCGGCGATTAAAGCCGCCCTTTATGGGACCTTGCTCGTGGCCGCTTTTCATGGCCTGTTACTATCATCGTTGCGGCGTTATCGCCGACGTGGCGATGGTGTTGAACCTGGTCATCTTGCTGGGCGTCATGTGTTCCATTGGCACGACCCTGACCTTGCCCGGCATCGCCGGCATCGTCTTGACCGTGGGCATGGCGGTGGATGCCAACGTCCTTATCTACGAACGGTTGCGCGAGGAAATGGGACAGGGCAAGTCCATGCGCGGCTCGGTCTCGGCCGCCTACAGCCGGGCTTTCAAGGTCATTTTTGACTCCCACACCACCACCCTCATTTCGGCCATTGTTTTGATTTACTTCGGCACCGGCCCAGTCAAAGGTTTCGGCGTCACCTTGACCATCGGCGTGGCCCTGAGTTTGTTCACCAGCCTGGTGATGACCCGGTTGATTTTCGACTACCTGCTCGGCCGCGGCATGCTCAATCGCATCGGCATGTTGCACCTCATCAAGAATCCGCATTGGGATTTCATGAAGTGGGCCAAGCTGGCCTTCATTGCTTCCTGGACCATTATCGCGGTGGGCATGTGCTACGGGGTTTTCGTCCGCGGCAAAGCCGCCCTGGGCATTGATTTTCTCGGCGGCGACGCGGTCACGCTTTCCTACAAACAAAAAATGGACGTGGGCAAGATTCGCGAGGCGCTGACCAAAGTTGGCGAAGTGCAAATCCAGTACCAACAAGGCTCCGATCTCGCCCTGCTGCAAGTGGTGGCGCCCTTCGGCAAAGGCGCCGAGGCCGCCAAAACGCTGGCCACCACCTTTCCGTCCGCGGGCTTCCAAATGGTCAAGCATGACACGGTCGGCGCGACGGTCGGGATTGAAATCCAGAAATCGGCCGTCATCGCGTCCTTCCTGTCGCTCTTTTTCATTCTCTTCTACGTCGCGCTCCGCTACGAGTTCTCCTTCTCCGTGGGCGCGGTGCTGGCCGTTATCCACGACGTGTTCATGACCATCGGCATATTTTGTTTGACGCCACTCCAATTCAGCGCCCCCATTGTGGCGGCCATTCTGACCATCATTGGTTTTTCCATCAACGACACCATCGTCATCTTTGACCGTATCCGCGAGGACCTCAAGTTGGGCGTTCGCGGATCGTTCAAGGACGTCATGAATATCGCCATCAATCAGACCTTGAGCCGCACGCTCATCACCAGCGGCACGGTCTTTATTGCCACGCTCTCGCTTTTCATATTCGGCGGCGGCGTGATTCATGACTTTGCCTTCACCTTCCTGGTGGGCATCTTAACCGGGACCTACTCCAGCATTTACATCGCCAGCGCGCTGGTGTTGTGGTGGCACAAAGGCGAGCGGCCCAAGAGCGCATCGCAAGTGGTTGTGGAGACGGCCCCGGGCGCCAAAGCGCCAGCCTAAACGCCTTTCATGGCGGCTCCAATCCCAATCCGGGCCTGGCATTGGGCGGGATTCATCCTGGTCATCCTGGTCTTGGTGGGGCTGGACTTGCGTTGGTTCCAGCGCGACTCCCGCGCGCCGAAATGGCGCCAGGCCCTGCTCTGGTCCGGTCTGTGGTTGCTGCTGGCTTTGCTCTTTGCCCGCGCTCTGGCACACTGGCGCAGCCAGGAGGAGTCCCTGCAATTTCTGGCTGGCTACCTCATCGAATTCTCTCTTTCCCTTGACAATGTCTTGGCCATGGCCGTGATCTTTGCCTCCTTCAGCGTGGCCCCGGAGCATCAACACCGGCTCCTGTGCTGGGGCATCCTGGGCGCCATGATCATGCGCGGAGTGTTCATTGGCGCCGGCGCCGCTTTGCTCCAATCCTTCCACTGGGTATTGTACTTGATGGGGCTGTTCCTGGTCGTGACCGGCTTGCGCTGGGGATTCTCCACCCCGGCGGCGCTGCGCCCTCAGGATAATCCCGTCATCCGTTTGCTGCGAAGGCTTCTCCCCGTCTCCGCCGATTTCGAAGGCGGCCGCTTCCTGACGATGGTGGGCGGGCGGCGCGTGCTGACTCCCCTGGCGGTGGCGCTGCTGGCGGTGGAAACGACTGATCTGGTTTTTGCCGTCGATTCCATTCCCGCAATCTTCGCCGTCACGCAAAACGCCTTCATTGTTTTCACCTCCAACATTTTTGCCATCCTGGGATTGCGCTCCCTGTACTTTGTGGTGGCGGGGGCGATCAGCTCTTTCCGCTTTTTGCGCGTTGGATTGGCGGCTGTGCTGGTTCTCATCGGCCTGAAAATGCTGGCCGCTCCGTGGTGGTCCGTGCCGACGGGATTGTCGCTGTGGGCGGTGGCGGCCATCGTGGCGGCAGCCATCCTCTGTTCCATCCTGGCGGCTCGCCGGGAAAAGGAGCGGACCTGAAATTCACCTGGACACTGGCGGCGGCGCAACCCGAGGTTTGCCGGCAACTGGCGGGTGCGCTGGAAATTTCGCCCCTCCTCGCGCAATGTCTCCTCAATCGCGGCCTGGGCGACCCGGAGGTTTCCTCGCGGTTTCTGCAACCGCGCCTCAAGAATCTCGCCGACCCGTTTCTGCTTCCGAACATGGCCGCCGCCGTGGACCGCTTGCTGGCCGCGCGCCAGCGCCACGAGTTGCTGGTCATCTTCGGTGATTACGACGTCGATGGCGTCACCTCCACCGCTCTGCTCACCGAAACGTTGACCGCCCTGGGCTGGCGCGTCGAACACTACCTGCCGCACCGCCTGGATGACGGATACGGGTTGAGCCGCGATGGCGTCGAACGATGCCTGCAAAAATGTCCCGCGCAAATAGTGCTGGCGGTGGATTGCGGCTCCACTTCCGTTGAGGTGATAGCCTGGCTTGGGGAAAAGGGCATTGACGTGGTGGTGTTGGATCACCACCAGGTTTCCGAGCCGGCGCCCGCGGCGGTGGCGTTGGTGAACCCGTATTTGGGCGGCTCCTTCCGGGAACTCTGTTCGGCCGGCCTCGCTTTCAAGCTCGTTCACGCGCTGCTCAAGCGGATGCGCGACCAGGGCCTGGCAGAAGCCGCGGCGGTGGACTTGCGCGCGCAATTGGACTTGGTGGCTCTGGGCAGCATCGCCGATTTGGTTCCATTGACGGGGGAAAACCGTATTCTCGTCACCGCCGGTCTGGAACGATTGAACGCGACACGGCGTCCCGGCCTGGTCGCGCTTAAAGCCGTCGCCTCCACTCCGGCCGTGGCCGGCAGTTATGAAGTCGCCTTTCAACTCGCGCCCCGCTTGAACGCCGCCGGACGGCTTGAGGACGCCCAGGACGCCCTGCGGCTATTATTGACTCCGGACACGGACGAAGCCGATGCTCTCTCCCGCAGCTTGGACGAACGCAATCGCCGCCGGCAGGAAATCGAGCGGAGGATCTGCGACGAAATCACCGCCGTGCTGCGGCCGCGGTTTGATGCCGCCAAGGATTTCGTCATCATCGAGGGCAGGGCGGAGTGGCATATCGGCGTCGTGGGCATTGTGGCGTCGCGCGTGTTGCACGAGTTTTACCGGCCAACCATTGTCTTCGGCAGCGACGGCGTCTGCTGGCGCGGTTCGGGGCGCAGCATTGAAGGCTTCGATCTGGCGGCGGCCCTGCGTGGCTGCGCGGACTTGCTGTTGCGACACGGAGGACACGCCATGGCCGCGGGCATGAGCATCGACGCCGCCAACGTCGGCCTCTTGCGCCAGCGCCTTAACGACATGGCCTGCGCGGCCTTGAGCCAGGAACAACTCCGGCCCTGCTTGAAACTGGACGCGGAAGTGGCCTTGTCCGCTTTGACTTCAGGGCTAGTCGAGGAATTGGCGCGCCTGAATCCGGTGGGACAGGGAAACCCCACGGTGCGACTGGCGTTGCGGGGCCTGCGCCATGCGCGGCCACCTCTACGAATGGGCAAGGAGAATCAGCACGTCAAACTCCATGTCATGGCTGGGCGGCAAACGCTGGAGGCCGTCTGGTGGAATTGCCGCGACGCGATACTGCCCGATGACTTCTTTGATCTCGCCTTCACGCCCGCGCTCAATACCTACAATGGCCGGCGTTCCGTGCAATTGAAGGTTCTCGATTGGCAGCCCAGCGGCCCTGCTATTCCCGCCCCGCCGCCGCAATAAAGGGTTTCAGGCTTTCCATTAAGCGCGCGAAGCCGTCCAGGGACAATTGCTGCGCGCCATCGCTCCAGGCTTCGGCAGGGTTGGGATGAACTTCGACCAACAAGCCGTCGGCTCCCATGGCCGCGGCGCCCTGGCACAGGCTCGTCACCAAATCGGCCCGGCCCGCCCCCTGGCTGGGGTCGATGACGATCGGGCAATGCGATTCGTTCCTGATGATGGGAATGGCCGAAAGATCCAGCGTGTTGCGGGTGTAAGTCTCGAAGGTGCGGATGCCCCGCTCGCAAAAGATCAGATGGGGATTGTTGTTGGACAACACGTATTCACCCGCCAGAAGCCATTCTTCGATTCTCATGGAAAGCCCGCGCTTAAGCAGGATCGGCTTGCCTGTCTTGGCGGCGGCGATGATGAGTTGGAAATTTTGCGCGTTGCGCGCCCCGATCTGGATAATGTCGGTGAATTCGGCCACCATTTCGGCATGCTGTTCGGAGAGCAGCTCGGTGATGATCGCCATGCCGGTTTCCCGGCGCGCCTTGGCCAGGAGCTTCAGCCCCTTCTCGCCCAGTCCCTGGAACTCATAAGGAGACGTGCGCGGTTTGAAAGCGCCTCCGCGCAGAATGGTCGCGCCGGCCTTTTGCACCGCATGGGCCGTGGACATCAATTGCGCCTCGCTCTCCACTGAACACGGCCCCGCCATCACTTGAAATTTCTTCCCGCCGATGGGATTCTCCCGCACCGAAACGACGGAATTGTTTTTTTGCCCTTCGCGGCTGACCAATTTGTAGCGCTTTTGCACCGGCATGACCCGCTCGACCTGCGGCCAGGAAGCGAGGGTTTCCAGCGATTGGTGCGTGCGTTCATCGCCAATGGCGCCGACCACCACTCGTTCAATGCCCCGCATCACGTGCGGAAGATAGCCGAGCTTCTTGATCTCCTTGAGCACGGCGGATTCGTCCCGTTTTGAAATATTCGGTTTTAGAACAATGATCATATTAATGTCGGTTCGGCAAATGGGCCGCCGGCTGCAAGGCTAGCAGAATGGCCCGCCCCGTCAATTCCGAGTTCTTATTGCAAATGAATTCGGAATTGAATATGAAGGTCGCACCGGCATGTTGACCACATTGCGCATCAAGAATCTGGCCCTGGTTTCCGATCTGACCTTGCATCTGCAGCCCGGCTACAATGTCATCACCGGCGAGACCGGCGCGGGTAAATCCATCATCATCGGCGCGCTCAACCTGCTGCTGGGTGAACGGGCCGATCGCCTGCTCTTGCGCGCCGGTTGCGACAGTTGCGCGGTCGAAGCCGTTTTGGACCTTCACCACGGTCGCGGCGTGCCGTCCGCTTTTTTTGAGCAACATGGATTGGAGCCGTGCGCGGACCATCAGTTGATCCTCAAACGCACGTTCACCGCCGCCGGAGCCAACCGCCAATTCGTCAACGGTTCCCCCACCACGCTCCAAGTCCTGGCCGCCCTGGGCCAGGAACTGGTCGATATGCACGGGCCGCACGAGCATCAATCGCTCCTGCATCCGGCGCGGCAATTGGACATTTTAGACGCTTTCGCCGATTTGGCCCCGTTGCGCGAACGATTCGCGGAGCGGGTGCGCGAGGCCCGCCAATTGGAGGAGCAAAAGGCCGCGCTTGTCGTCGATGAACGCACCTACGCGCAGCAATTGGACTTGTTGCGCTTTCAGGTGCATGAAATCACCTCGACCCGGCTGCAACCGGAAGAACTGGAGCGGGTGGAGCAGGATTACAAACGGGCGGGCAACGCGGCGCGTCTGCTGGAATTAACCCAGACGGCGCTCGACCTTTTGGGCGAACAGGACGGCTCGCTCATGCGCCAGATGGGGGAATTGGGCCGGACATTGCAAGCTTTGCAACGCCTTGATCCCGCCGCCGCGCCCCTGCTGGCAGACCACCAACAGGCCGCCGCCGCCTGGGGCGAGTTGCACTCCGCCTTGCGCCGTTACGCCGACACGGTGGAAGTCGAACCGGAACAGTTGCGGCAATTGGAGGAAAGGGTCACTTTGCTGCACACGCTCAAACGCAAGTACGGCGCGACGGTGGCGGACGTGATTGCCTTCGGGGAAGAGGCGAAGAAGCACCTGCAAAACCTGGAGGAACGGGACGCCGAATTGGCCCGCTTGAATGGCGCGTTGGAAAAGTCGCGCGCCGAAATCCGGAAACTTGGGGGCGAACTTTCCGCGCGGCGCCGCCAAGCCATTCCCAAACTGGCCAAAGCGGCCATGCAGCAATTGCACGGCCTTGGTTTCCAGCAAAGCCGCTTCGACGCTGAACTTCGCACCGGCGAAAATTTCTCCGCCTCCGGTCTGGACGAGATCGAGTTTCAATTTGCTCCCAACGCGGGCGAACCGGCGCGGCCCTTGCGGGCCATCGCCTCTTCAGGCGAAATGTCGCGCGTCATGCTGGCGCTCAAAACCGTGCTGGCCGCGCAGGATGAAATCCCGGTGCTGGTCTTCGACGAAATCGACGCCAACGTCGGCGGCGAAACCGCGGCGGTGGTGGGGGAAAAAATGGCGCACCTGGCGCGGCGGCGTCAAGTAATTTGCATCACGCACTTGCCGGCGGTGGCGGCCAGCGCAACCTCGCATTTCCTTGTGACCAAGCGAAGCGAAGGCGGGCGCACCATTTCGGAAATCACGCCGCTCGAGGGTGCGCCACGAGTGCAGGAAATCGCCCGCATGCTCGGAGGCCAGACCGAGGCGTCGCGGCGTCACGCGGAGGAATTGTTACAAAGGGGCCGCGCCGAAGCCGAACGCGGCGGCGCTTGATGCTCACGCCAAAACAGGTTCGGCCAGCTTGAGCGGCTGCACGCGGCGGAAAATCGCGGCTTCACTGCGGAGGCGGGCGAGTTCGAGATCATAATCGGCCTGGATGCCCATCCAAAGTTCAGGCGAGACGTTGAACAAGCGTCCCAACTTGAGCGCCATTTCCGCGCTCACGGCGCGCTTGCGCCTCATAATTTCGCTGATGGCAAAGGGAGTCTGCCAATGGCTTTGGCCACCGCATAGGCGGACAAGCCCAAGGGCTTCATAAAGTCCTCGCGGAGCACGTCGCCCGGGTGAACGGAGTCGAGCCGGTCTTCGCGTTTGCTCATAATACTTTAAATGATAATCCAGTCAGAGGTATCAAACAATGGTCGCCTTGCGCGGTCGGCGGCGCAGGCGCATACTGTCTGACATGAAAGTGAAGCAAACAGCGCGAGAGTGGCTGGATGACCTCTGGAACTACGAGGACAAACACCCTTTAGCCTTTGCCTCGCCTCGTGCGTTGGTGGAAGCGCGCCTGATTGCTGAGTTGGATCGAGTACGGCGGCCTCATCGCGGCACACGCCGCAACGGCGCGACTTATCGGCGCAACGCCGCTCTTGGTTGAGTTCCCCGGAATAGACAGGATTTCCGCCGAATAAACCGGCCCTGTCACGCAATCTCCCCCGTTGCGACGGAAAAAACGGGCGGGAGATTGTCGGCCAGTAATTGCCACGTCTCTCCTTCGTTATCGGAATGGAAGACTTTCCCGGTGTTGGTGCCAAAGTAGATGCCGGCGGGATCGAGCGCGTCGGCGGCCATGCCTTCGCGATAGACGCCGCCGTAAAAATCCTCTGGCAAGCCATTGCCCTGCGCAGCCCAGGTGCTTCCGCTGTCGCGGCTGCAAAACACGCGCAATTTTCCCTCGAGCGGACAGCGAAACTCCGGGCCTTGCAGGGGAAGGACATACAATGTCTCCATCTGGCGCGGATGCAGCGCCAGAGCAAATCCAAAGTCCGAGGACAGTCCGGCTGATATTTCATGCCAGTTGCGCCCGCCGCTGGCGCTGCGATAAACGCCGCAATGGTTCTGTTGATAGAGCACGGGATTGGCTCCGGCGCTCATCAGCAGTTTGTGGACGCATTGGCCGTACTCGGGCTGCTTCTCCGGCAAAAATTCCGCGCGGGTGCCATGATTGGCCGTTTGCCAGTTCGCCCCGCCGTCTTCGCTGCGAAACACGCCGACAGCGGAAATGCCGACGAACAGGCGCGTAGGATGCGTGCGATCCACGACGATGGAGTGCAAACAAAGACCGCCTGCGCCGGGATTCCATTTGGCGCGAGTGGGGTGCGAGGTCAGGTTTGTCATTTCGCGCCAAGTCTGGCCGTTGTCCTCGGTGCGGAATAAGGCGGCGGGCGCGACCCCGGCAAACAACACGCCGCGCTCCTTGGCGCGGCCCGGCTCGATGTGCCACAGGCGCTCCAGTTTGACCCCGCTGTTCTCGGGAAATTTCGGACTCAGGACGGCCGATTCCCACTGCTGGCCCAAATCCGGCGAGGAAACGATCTCGCAGCCGAACCAGGAGTCATTGGCGGTGGCAAAAATACGTCCGCTACGCGCGTCGAAGATGGCGTGATTGATTTCCCGCCCAGGGTGAAAAGGGCCGGTGCCGGACCATTGGCGCCGATCCGGGCTGGTGAAAAGGAACAAGCCCTTTTTGGTTCCGACGAGCAACAAAACTTTGGCGCTCATGCAGCGCCATTATACGACATGAATGCCCGCTGTGTCAAATTGCTTTCTGGCATTTTCCAGCAAATCAGACTTCACGCCGGGCGCGGCGTCAGGATCGGCGCACGCGGCGGCCAGCGTCAGGATGACGCCCCGGCTGGTCACGCGCGTGACGAAACAGCCGTCCACCTGCGCGATTTTAGGATGGGCCTTGGCCAACTCGAGAAGCATCTGGCGCGCCCGGGCCACGTCGCTGCCGGCAGCCACATAAAGTGAAACACCACACGGCGCGCGCAGCGGTATGAGCGAGAGATTCAGACTGGCTTGGCTGGCGATAATGTTGTTCGGAATGACCAGCAGCCGTTGATCCGCCGTGCGCAGCACGGTGTACCCGAGGTCAATGCTGATGACCATCCCCGTTTCCAGGCCGCCTGGAGCCATGACTTGCACGCGGTCGCCGACTTTGAACGGACGGTAAAGAATGAGCGAAATCCCAGAAATAAGGTTGCCGAGGGTGCTTTGCGCGGCCAAACCAACCACCACCGAGGCCACCCCCACGCCGGCCAGCAGCGACTTGCCCAGGGTTTGCAACTCCGGAATGACATGCGCGTAACAAACAAACGCAGCGATGTAGATGCCCACGCTGGCCAATTTGCCCAGAAACCGGATGCCAGTCGGGTCCGCTCCGGCCTTCTCGGCGCGATCGAGGTAGCGGTTGATGGCCAGCTTGACGGCCCTGCCGCCCAACCAAGCCAGCGCGATGGCGATCACCCCGTAGAACGCCGCCCCGATGGCCGTCGCCGGATTTGTCAAATCATTGATGAACTGCCACATCTTATTGGATGTCATGAGTCATTAAAGAAACCCCTAACCGGCCAACTTTCAAGTCCTCTGATTGTTCCGCGGGAGGACCTGGCCGCGCTCCAATTCCATGACCTCGTCGCAGAGGGTCTGGATTTCCTCCCGGTCGTGGCTGACGTAGAGCATCGGCACCTGGAATTCGTCCCGGATGCGCGCCAGATAGGAAATGATTTTCGCCTTAAGGGCGGCGTCCAGGCCGGCCAACGGCTCGTCCAGCAGCAGCAACCGGGGCGAGGTCAGCAAGGCCCGCGCCAGTGCAACGCGCTGTTTCTCGCCGCCGGAAAGGTCCGTCACGCTGCGCGCGGCCAAGGCTCCAATTTCCAAGACCGCGGCCACGTGCTCGTAACTGAACAAGGCCCCGGGCGACGCCGCCGCCTTGCAGCCGTAAAGAAGGTTCTTGCGCACCGACAAGTGCGGAAACAGCGCCAGGTCCTGCGGCACGTAGCCGATTCCCCGCAGGCGCGGAGGAAGGAACAGCCCGCGCGCCGTGTCCGTGAGCACGCGTTCCTCCAATTGAATGAAGGCGCTTTTCGGGCGGCGCAAACCCGCGATCAAATCGAGCAACGATGTCTTGCCCGAACCGGACGGGCCGAAAAGGGCCGTCACCTGGCCAGCCAGTTCCACATCGACTTCGAGCACAAACTCCGCCAGCGGGAGGGAAATGTTTTTAAGCAGGAGTCTCATGTTATCCGCGCCGCCGCATAAACCATTGTCCCATCCACACGGCGGCGAAAGCCAGCGCCACGGCAATGCCCAGCAAACGGAAAGCCGCGGCGTCCTGCCCAAGTCCCACCGATTCGTAAATGGAAATGGATAACGTGGTCGTTTGGCCCTGAATGTTGCCCGCGACCATGATGGTCGCGCCAAATTCGCCCAAGGCCCGCGCAAAAGCCAGGATCATCCCGCCAATGATGCCGCGCCAGGCCAGCGGAACGGTGATGGAAAAAAACACGCGCCACTCCCCTGCCCCAAGTGTGCGCGCGATTTGCTCCAGGCGCGGATTGACTTCCGCAAAAGCCGTGCGCGCCGACCACACCAGCAAGGGAAAGGCCATCACGGCCTGGGCCGCCAGGACCGCGCGCCAGGTGAACGCGACGTCGAGATGGAATCTGTCATGTAGAACTCCCCCCAGCAAACCGCGCCGCCCCAGCACTTTGAGCAGGATCAGACCGGTCGCCACCGGGGGCATGACCAGCGGCAGCGTGACGAGGGTCTCGACCAGCGATTTTCCCGGCCAATCGTGGCGGGCCAGCAGCCAGGCCGTCCCCAGTCCCGCCGGCAAAATCAGAACCGTGCTCGACGCCGCCACCCAAGCCGTGAACCAAACGATTTGCCACTCCTGGCTCATGGCGTCGCGTCGCGCACAATGAACCCATATTGCGCGAAGACCTTCCCCGCCGCCGGCGAATCGAGGTATTGTAAAAAACGCTTCGCCGCCGCCGGCTCCGGCGAGTCCTTGAGCACCGCCATTGGCTCACTTATCCTGGGGCCGTCCGCCGGAGGAATTTCAAAAGCGATTTTCACTCGTTTCGAGATGGCGGCATCGGTCTTGTACACGATGGCCGCCTCGACATCGCCCGATTCGACCGCCGCCAGCGCGCCGCGGACGTTGGCGGTCGGAATCACCTTGGGTTCGACGGCGCGCCAAAGATTTTGCCTTTGCAAAAATTCCCGCGCATAAACCCCCGCCGGCACGGACTGGGGATCGGCCAGGGCGATGCGGCCAACAAAGGGCTGGGCTAAATCGCCCGGCGCGGTCAACGCCAGCGAATTGTCCGCCGCCACAATGATAACGAGCCGATTAGACAACCGGCTTTTGCGCGTGCCGGGGAGAATCAGACCTTTGCTTTGCAATCGGTCCATTTGCGCCTCATCGGCGGAAAAGAAAATATCCGCCGGCGCGCCCTCCTGGATTTGCCGCGCCAGCAGGCTGGAGGCGGCGAAGTTGAAGACGATTTTATCCGGCGCCTGCCGTTCGTACTGCGCACCGATTTGGGCCAGGCTGTCGCTCAAACTGGCGGCGGCAAAAACCGTGACGGAGGCCGCAAAGTCCACCCGCGCGCCCGCAAAAAGGAGGAAGCCAACAAGGAATTTGAGGCCGGCTCGCATACGCTGTCAAACCCAGGCCGCGACACCGGCATGGACTGGCGAAGGCGACCTAGGCATGCGAGAGAACCCTTCGTTTAGCTCGCTTTGCCGAAGGATCAATTCGATGGCTTCGATGAGGCACGCGCGCGGCCGCCACGCGATAATACTCGTTAATGGCCTGAATATCATCGCCGCACGTTGCTGCGATATTTCGCCGTATTTCACGCAACCACTCCAGACCGTCATCGTGTTCTTTAATCATTTTGGTCGCCCCACCGCCTGCACCACCTTCTGCGCCGCGTCCGACATGGAATCGCCGGTGATGATGGCCACGCCGGATTGCGCCAGCGTCTCCCGGCCGGCGACGACGTTGTTGCCTTCGAGGCGGACGACCAGGGGCAGGCGCAAGGACGTTTCCCGCACCGCGGCCACGATGCCCGCCGCGATGATGTTGCAATCCATGATGCCGCCGAAAATGTTGACCAGGATGCCTTTGACGTTCGAATCGCTTAAAATGATCTTGAAAGCCGCCGCCACCTGTTCCTGGCTGGCGCCCCCGCCGACATCCAGAAAGTTCGCCGGCCGTCCGCCATAATGCTGGATGATGTCCATCGTGGCCATGGCCAAGCCGGCGCCGTTGACCAGGCAGGCGATGTTGCCGTCTAGCTTGATATAATTGAGGTTGAATTTGCCGGCTTCGATTTCCAGCGGCGCTTCTTCGGAGAGATCGCGCATGGCCTGGATGTCCGGGTGCCGGTAGAGGGCGTTGTCATCGAGGCTGATTTTGGCATCGATGGCCAACAGGCTTTCCTTGCCATCCTTGCCGGCCACGATGCAGAGGGGATTGATTTCAACCAAGGTTGCGTCGCATTCCCACCAAGTCTTGTAAAGACCGCCAAAGAGCCTGGCCCCGGCGGCGATCAGGCCGCCCTTGAGGCCGAGTGCGGCCGCCAATTTGCGACCTTGGAAGGGCACAAGGCCGAGGGCGGGATTGATGCTCTCACGGATGATTTTTTCCGGCTGCCGGACGGCCACCTGTTCGATGTCCATGCCCCCTTCGGTGCTGGCCATGAGGATGGGGCGGGCGGCGGCGCGGTCCAGGAGGACGGCGCAGTAAAGTTCCTTTTTGATGGTGGGCGCGCCGGCGACCAGCAACTTGCTGACGAGGCGGCCTTCCGGGCCGGTTTGTTTGGTGACCAGCACGTTGCCCAGCATGGCGCCCGCCTTCTCAAACACCTCACCCGCGGAGCGGCACAGTTTGACGCCGCCCTGGAAGCCGCTCTTAAAAGTGCCTTTGCCACGTCCCCCGGCGTGAATTTGAGCCTTGATGACCACCACCGTTTCGCCCTTGGCAAAAAGATCGGCCGCGATTTTTTGGGCCGCCTCGGCGCGGTCACAAACCTCTCCCACCGGCACGGGGACACCGAATTGGGCGAGCAATTGCCGGGCTTGATATTCGTGCAAGTTCATAAGCTCTGAACTTATCCTGAATGGTTTACAACTCTTTGTCGAAAGCCAGCACGCAGCCGATTTTGGGCAGGAAAAGCCGCTTGCCATCCTCAATTTCGATCTCGGATGTTTCCGGCAGAGAACCGGGAAGATTAACCTGGTAGGCGTCCGCGTCTTTCTTCCACGTTCCCCCGGCCACGACCGTGCTTTCCATCGTGTTTGGGTTGGGTTGCTTCAATATCATCTGGTGATCCGGCGTGGCCGTGATGGAAAGCCCCGAGGTGCGAGGGAAAAGTTCCTCCTCCTTCTGGCGCAATTCCTTGGGGGTGATTTTTGGCTGCCGTTTGCGCACCTGGGCCATGGTCTCGGCGCGGTTGATGTCCCACACGCCCAGGATGGTCTCCGGGTCGTACTTGGGCGATTGGCCGGTGTTCAGGTAATTTGACAGATCATCCAGGTCGCGCCCGATGAGGTCGCTGACCTGGGCCACGACGGCTGAGTTGGTCAGCATGGCTTGCACCTTGGGGTATTGGATGATATCGATGACTTTGGATTGGGTGGCGATAATTTGCTGCAATTGCACGTCATGGGCCAGATCTTTGAAATCCTGCCGCTCGGCTAATTGCAAACAGGGCGGGTAATGCCCCAACCGGCTTAACAAAAGCGGGTTGCGCAGGATCAACGCCGTCATATCGGCCGCCTCATACACCCGCGCGGGCACCATGTCGTAGGTGGCCAGCACCCGGTCCAGATTCAGCGCGTGCAACTGCGCGCGCGTGTCGGTCAGGAGCCTGGCGCCGGCGGGACCGCCTTCCCCGATGTCCGCTTCGGCGGTGAAATAGCCGGCGGAATAAATGAGCAGCGTCAACAAGATAAAATAAACCGTCCCGTTGAGCAGGCCCACGCACAATCCCAGCCGGGAGTAAATACGCTGCCATCGGTAGAGACTCTGGTCATCGACCTTGTACTTATAGTGGAGGGAGATTTTCTGATGAACCATCTGCCCGCCGATCTTGAAGATGACCAGGACAATCAAGAAAGCCATGACCTGCGGCGCGAAGATGTTCCAAGCGGGGTGATGTAACCCCACCAGCGGCAGCAGGCGCTGGGTCAGCGGGGAGAGCGGCCCGGCCAGCCAGGTGCCGAAAAGCAGCCCCAAAAACGCAAACGCCGCCCGGACCGGTCCCTGATAATAGCCGGCGGCTCCGACCAATCCCAGGCAAAAAAATGCGATGATCCAAACCATATCCGCAACCTAGTCTCTTGCCCTGAAAAAAGCACGTTTCATTTGTTAAAGCGGAAGTTCACCACATCATAGTCCTGCATGATGTAACTCTTCAGTTCCAGCCGGACTTTGCCCGCGCGTTTGGCCTGGGTCTCTCCGCCTGCCGCCACAAAATCAGCGAAGCCAATGATCTCCGCGCGGATGAACCCCTTCTGCATGTCGGTGTGGACTGTGCCCGCCGCCTCCCAGGCGTTGGTGCCGGCGCGGATGGGCCAGGCCCGATTCTCTTTGCCGCCCACGGTCAGGAAGCAGATGTAGCCGCTTTCGGCCAAGGCCCGCACCAGCAGGGTCTCCGGCGCCGCGATTTCCGCCTCCTCGGCCACGACGACGGGGCGGTTGGTAACAAAGGCATGGGCCGAGATGGCGGCCAAATCCTCCGCCGTCAAACCAAGTTTCGAGACAGGCGTTTCGCTGATCAGGCCATCGGCCATTTTTTGCAGCACTTTCTTTTCGGCTTCGCCCGCATCGCGTCCCATGCGCGTCTCGACAAAATCCAGGTCCTTCATCAGCAAGTCGCTGAAAGCCGCGCGGCTGGTCAGAATGGCGTCGCAAACCGGCATTTCCTTTTCGTCGGTCAGAATCACCTGCGCATAAGATTTCTTCTGCGCCTCGACCAATTTATGAACCTCATCCAGACGAGGGTCCTTGACGTTGTGATTCCCCGTGGGAATGCCGGTAATGCCAAAAAGGCAAATTTTCATAGCCAGTGATTAGGGTGCGGGCCGCCCAAGGTCAAGAGGGAAAAAAACCGCCGCAAAAGAGCTTCGGAAAAAGCGTGGCAAAATCGGCGGCTTTGGCATATAAGGACGGTACGTTGTATTTATGAAAGAAAAAGCGACACTGCAATTGGATGGAAAATCGATTGAACTGCCCGTCGTGATCGGCTCGGAAGGCGAAAAATCGCTGGATATTTCCGCCCTGCGCGACACCACCGGTTACATCACCTTGGATGATGGTTATGCCAATACCGGCGCCTGCAAAAGCGCCATCACCTTCATTGATGGCGAAAAGGGCATTCTGCGCTACCGCGGCATTCCCATCGAGGAACTGGCGACCAAGTCAACCTTTGTCGAAACCGCCTACCTTATCATCAACGGCAAGCTTCCCAACCGTGCGGAATTGCAAAATTTTTCCGACATCCTCACGAAGAACGAGAATCTTCATGAAAACATGAAGTACCATTTCGAAGGCTTCCCCCCGGCTCCCATCCCATGGCCATTCTTTCCTCCATGATCAACGCCAGCAGTTGTTTTTATCCCGGCTGGATGGGGCCGCCCGACGCCAAGCAGTTCAACGAACAGGCGGCCCGGCTTATTTCACAAGTCCGCACCATCGCGGCCTTTTCCTACCGGAAATCGCTGGGGCTGCCCTTCACTTACGCCAGGCCGGATTACAAATACACGGCCAATTTTCTGCACATGATGTTTTCCAATCCGTATCAAGACTACGAATTGAAGCCCGAGGTAGTGCAGGCGCTGGACCTGATTTTCCTCCTGCACGCCGATCACGAGCAGAATTGTTCCACGTCCACCGTGCGCATGGTCGCCTCCAGCCAGGCCAATCTTTTCGCCAGCGCGGCGGCGGGGGTGTGCGCGCTGTGGGGGCCTTTGCATGGCGGAGCCAACCAGGCCGTCATCACCATGTTGCAGCAAATCCACGACTCGGGCGACGACGGCCACGCCTTTATCACCGCGGCCAAGGACAAAAACAGCGGCAAGCGCTTGATGGGTTTCGGCCACCGCGTTTACAAAAATTATGATCCGCGCGCCAAAATCATCAAAGAGTCCTGCGACAATCTTCTCCACTCCCTGCACCGCGAGGACCCGTTGCTGGACATCGCCAAGAAGCTGGAATCCGCCGCCCTCCACGATTCCTATTTTGTCGAGCGCAAGCTCTATCCCAACGTGGATTTTTACAGCGGCATCATCATGCGGGCCATTGGCATTCCCACCGAGATGTTCACGGTCATGTTTGCCATTGGGCGCATGCCGGGCTGGATCGCCAACTTCAAGGAGATACTGGACGAGCCGCACAAGCGCATCTGCCGCCCGCGTCAAATCTATGTCGGCCCCGCTTCCAGTCACTACGTTCCCAAAGAGCAACGCCGTTGAGGCGGAAATTTTAGACATTTTGTGGCCGGTTTCAGCCCAGCTCTGAATGGGAGGCTGACGGGGGTGATGCATACATTGAATGAAAACATTGACCGTCCGACTCATACTCATTCTCCTGGTGTCAGCGTGCGCCGCCAAGGCCAGGGCGGCGGATTCGGCGTTGACGCAGTATGTTAATCTTTTCCTGGGAACCAAGCCGGCGCCAACAGGTGTGCAAGGATTCACCTTCGATACCGGCGATGTTTTCCCCGGCGCCACTTTTCCCATGGGCATGGTGCAATTCAGCCCCGACACGCCGAGCCAGATTCCCGGCGGCTACTGGTTCCCTGACAAATCAATCAACTCCTTCAGCCTGACCCACTATTCCGGGCGCGGGATTATCTATGAAGGTGATATTGGCTTTATGCCAGTGGCCGGAGAAATGAACGGCTCAAGCAATTTCAGCTTTGCCAGCTACACGGCCGGGTTCGCGCATGATAATGAGGCGGCTTCTCCCGGCTACTACAAGGTGAAGCTCGATAATGGACTGGTGGCGGAACTGACCGTTGGCCCCCATGCTGGCATTCTGCGCGCCACCTTCCCCGCCGGCACGACCCGAGGGAGCATACTGGTCAACGCCGGCAACAGCGTTCGCGGCACGAAAAACGGGCAGATCAACATCGACCATGACAATGAATTGACCGGTTTCGCCGAGAGCACCATTAGCGACGGCAAGAGCTATCGCGTCTATTTTTCAATTGTGTTTGATCAACCGATCACCGCCGCCGGGACGTGGGATGGCCCCGTCCTCAACCCGGGCGCGACGGTGGCAAACGGCGCCAAAAGCGGCGCTTTTGCCACCTTCAATACGATCAGCCAGCAAGGTCGTTTGCGCCACTTCCGGAATATCCTATATCAGCGTCGCCAATGCCCGGCTCAACCGCGTCACGGAAAGCCGGGAAGGAAATTTCGACAAGACCCGACACGCCGCCGGAGCGCAATGGAACAGGACGCTGAATGCCATTCTGATTACTGACGCCCACGCTGCGAGTAACAATCTGGCCTGCTTCTACACGGCGCTCTACCATGCGATGATACACCCGAATATATTCGACGACGTGAACGGGGAATATATCGGCTTTGACAATGTTGTTCACAAGTCGAAGCCCGGACATCACCATTACACGCACATTGACGCCTGGGGCAGTTATCAGACCGGCACCCCGTTGCTGGCCTTGCTGTTTCCCAGCCTTGCCAGCGATGTGGCGCAATCGCTGGTGGATGACGCGGCGCAGAATGGCGGATCGGTTGTGAGATGGGCCCAGCAAAATGGCGATTCCAAGGGAAACAACGGAGATTGCGGCTCGACTACCATTGCCAATGCTTACGCTTTCGGCGCCACCAATTTCGATGTCGTCCCGGCCCTGGCTTACATGGAAGCCAATGCTTCCGGGAGCAATCAATACCGGGATCATGGAGAGTTCTTCCAGACCAATGGCTGGGTCCCAAACGATGGTGGAGAGACTCTCGAATACTGCGTGGGAGACATGGCGCTGGCGCAATTTGCCAGGAGCCTTGGCAGAAGGGACATCTACGAGAAGTATCTGGCCAGCGCGCAAAACTGGCGGAAGATTTTCCATCCGGACACCCGCGCGATGACTTCCCGCAGCGAGTCGGGGAGTTGGGACAAGCCGAACGTCGGATGGTATGAAGGCACGCAGGAACAATATACCTGGCTGGTTCCTTTTAACATCCGGGGTTTGTTTGACGCCATGGGTGGCAACGCGGCGGCCGTGGCGCGACTTGACAGGCATTTCGGCTGGGATCCGGCCCGGCAAATATATGCCAAGCTCAATTGTGGAAGGAAAAATAACACCCCTTATTACTGGATCGGCAACGAGGAAAATTTCCCGACGCCCTGGCTCTATCTTTATGCCGGCGCGCCCTGCAAGTCGCAGAAAGTTTTGCGCGACATTCAGACTTCGTTATTCAGCAATGATGCCAGCGGTTTGCCGGGCAATGACGACGCCGGAGCCACTTCCAGTTGGTATGTCTTCTCCGCCCTCGGCCTTTATCCGGTGGTGCCGGGCGTGGGTGGATTCGGCCTTGGTTCGCCGCTCTTTGCCAGCGCGACCGTGAAAATAGGCCCAAGTCATGTCCTTCGGATCGGTGGCGCCCATGCCGCGCCCGCCAATCCTTATGTTCAGAGTCTGCAAGTCAACGGCAAACCCAGCAGCAGTTTGTGGCTGCCCATGGAAACGATCTGGCGCAACCGGACCACGACCATGAATTTCAACCTGGATTCGAAACCGAATCCCGCCTGGGCCAATGCGGCCAACGATGCTCCGCCCTCCTTCGACGCGCATTAGGCGAAAAAACGAACGAATATCATGAAACGGCTATTGGTCTTTCTTTCGGTGGCGTTGCTGGCTTGGCCGCTGCGCGCGGAAAATCACGTTCAGGAAATCGTTGTCGTTTATAAGACGCATTTCGACATCGGCTACACCGATCTGGTGACGAACGTTCTGACGCGCTATCGCACGGGGTTCGTGGATGAGGCGATGAAAGTGATCGAACACACGCGGTCGCTGCCGCCAAGCGAGCAGTTCGTTTGGACGGTTCCGGGCTGGCCTTTGAAGCAAATGTTGTGGCCGGGCCAGACAGCCGCACGGCGGGAGAGAATCCTGAAGGCGCTGAAGGAAGGGCGGCTGGCGGTTCACGCGCTGCCGTTCACCCTGGAAACCGACTCGCTCGACCTGGAAGAACTGGTGCGCGGGTTGGAATTCTCGGCCGACCTGGCGCGGGAGAACGGGTTGCCGCTGCCGCGCGCGGCGAAGATGACGGATGTTCCAGAGCACACCTGGGTGCTGCCGACGCTGCTGAAACATGCGGGCGTGAACTTCTTGCAGATCGGCTGCAACGGCGGCAGCGCCGTGATGCGCGTGCCGGAATTGTTTTGGTGGGAAGGGCCGGACGGATCGCGGCTGCTGACGTTTTATTCCCCGGACTACGGCACCGGGTTGCTGCCACCGACGAACTGGCCGTATCACACCTGGCTGGCTCTGATCATGACCAGTGACAACCACGGCCCGCCGGGGGCGGAGGCGGTGGACAAACTTTTGCAGCAGGCGGCGAAGGAATTGCCCGGGGTAAAAATCAAAATGGGCCGGCTGGAGGATTTTTGCGACGCCATCATGACGGAGAAAAACCAGAACATCCCTGTCGTGCGCGGCGACATGCCGGATACCTGGATTCACGGGCTGGAAGCCATGCCTGAAGCGACCAAACTGGCGTGGAACGTGCGGCCGTTGGAAGGGGCGCTGGCCATGCTGGACACCGAATTGCGCGCGGCGGAGGCGAATCCCGCGCCGCTCGCCGGCGCGCTGGCCCGGGCTTACGAAAACAGCCTGCTCTACAGCGAACATACGTTTGGCTATTTCGGCTCGCAGCCCGGCGGCATCTGGTTTGGCGAGGAGTGGGCGCGGAAGCTTGCCGAGGGCAAATACAACCGCTTCCTCAAATCTTTCGATGACAAACGCGCCTACATCCGCGCCACCGCGAACATCGTCACCAACGCGCTGGATGAGCGATTGCAGTTGCTGGCCCAAAACGTGGACGCCGAGGGGCCGCGCATCGTGGTCTTCAATCCGTTGCCGTGGAAACGAAGCGGCGAAGTGGCGATTCGATTGCCGGAAGGCGGATGGACCGGCGCGCGCGATTTGAGCAGCGGCCGGATGGTGAAACTTGCGGCCGTTGACGGCCTGACGATGCGGTTCCTGGCGAACGACGTTCCGGCCGGCGGCTACAAGACGTTCCAACCGGTGGCAGAGGCCGCCGCCAAAGAAGCGCCAGCGAGCGACGGGGTGATGGAAAACAAGTTTTTCCGACTGAAAGCGGATCCGGCGCGGGGCGGATTGATTTCGTTGGTGGATTTAAAAACAGGGCGCGAAATGGTGGCGAAACAAGAGGAACATAGTCTTGGCTCCTATTGGCATGAGCGGTTTGCGAGCAACGATGTGGACGCATTCGTGAAATCCTATACCCGGGGCCAAAGGTGGACTGACGAGGATTTTGGCAAGCCGGGAATGCCAGGCCCGGAGAAGTCTCCCTACAGAGCCATCACGCTGACCAATTGGACGGTCTCCTTTAGCAGCAGCGCGTTGAGCAAGAGCCTCGTCCTCCATTCGGCGGACGCCGCGCCCCTGGCCAAGGCGGTTACGCTCAAATACACGCTCTACGAATCCCAACCGTACCTCGACGTAGAATGGGCGGTCGAGGACAAGACGCCGAATCCGATCCCGGAAGGCGGCTGGCTTTGCCTGCCGTTTGCGATCAGCGAGCCGAGATTCCAGCTTGCCCGCCTCGGCTCGCTGATGGATCCGGTGAAAGACATTATTGACGGTGGGAACCGGCATTTGCTCTGCCTCAATTCCGGCCTGACCATCACCGGACGCGACGGTTTTGGGATCGGCCTTTGCCCGCTGGATTCGCCGCTGGTGAGCCTGGACGAACCGGGACTGTGGAAGTTTTCGTTGCGCTACACGCCCAGGCACGCCCGCGTTTTTATCAACCTCTACAACAATCAATGGGACACAAATTTTCCACTCTGGCAGGAAGGCTCGTGGAGTTCGCGCGTGCGCCTCTGGATGGTTCGCGGCGACAACGCGGAAAAGAATCTCATCACGCCGGCCTGGGAAGCGCGCGCACCGCTGCTGGCAGCCTGCGGCCACGGCCCGCGTGGAAAACTGCCGGTGGCGAAAACGGGATTGAGCTTGTCTCGCCGGGGCGTACTGGTGACGAATTTTGGCCGCGATCCCTACAGTGACCGGACGCTCTTGCGCGTCTGGGAACTGGCCGGTGAATCCGGTTCATTAACCGTGAAACTCCCCGCGGAATTCCGCGCGACCCGGGCCGTGCCGGTGAATCTGCGCGGCGAACCGGCAGGCAATCCAATGAAGATCACACGCGATTCGTTCACCTTCAAACTCGCGGCCTTCGCTCCGGCCAGTTTCCAGTTGGAATAATTTCCCGCGGGTTCGAGGTTACTCCAATCGGACAGTACCAATAAAATGTCCCAGGTGGGACATTTTATTGGCACGTCGTCTGGGGTGGGATGGTGAGCCAACTTTGCACTCGCCAGCCAGGGGCGATTGGGGATACAAGAACTGTCCGACTTGTCGGATATTAAATTGTGGCAACTAATCCTTTAATTGAGATTCGCAACGGGCGTCTGGCCAAGGCCGCGGCGTTCCGCTCCATCGGCTTGAACCCTTACCCGTCGCGCAGCCGGCGGACGCATTACGCAAAAACCATCCTGGATGATTTCGCCAATCTGGAGGGAAAAACCGCGACGGTGGCGGGACGCCTGATGTCCTGGCGCAAACAGGGGGCGCTGGCTTTTGCCCATGTCCAGGACCAAACGGGACGCCTCCAGTTGTTCCTCCGGCGCAATCTCGTTCAGCCGACGGATAAGAGCACCGGCTGCCTGGGCTATGCGGAGACCAACATGCTTGATTTGGGGGACATTATTGAGGCCACGGGCAAGGTGATCAGGACGGAACGGGGTGAGATTTCAGTGCTGGTGGAACAATTGCGCCTGCTGACCAAGGCGCTGCGGCCCTTGCCGGATCAATGGGCCGGTTTGAAGGACCGGGAACAGGTATTGCGCAAGCGCTATCTGGATACGACGCTGGAGCCGGCGTCCTTTGAGCGTTTTGCCTCGGTTAGCAAAATTGTCACGGCCATCCGCGGATTTCTCTTCGAGCGCGGTTTTTTGGAATTCAACACGCCGGTCATCCAGCCGCAATACGGCGGGGGCACGGCCAAACCGTTCAAGACCCACGTCAATGCCCTGGGCTGCGACATGTATCTGGCCATTTCGCACGAGCTTTATCTCAAGCGCCTGATCGTGGCGGGTTATGACAAGGTGTTCACCATCGGACGCTACTTTCGCAACGAGGGGATCGACCGCAGCCATCACCCGGAATTCTCCATGGTCGAAACCATGACGGCCTACGAGAATTACGAGTACAACATGAATTTGATCGAGGAGATGTTCCGGCAGGTGGCCATGAAGGTTTTTGGCAAGACGCAGTTCAGCGTGCGCGGGCATACGATTGATTTCGGCCAACCGTGGCGGCGGGTGAGCATGGCCGACGCCGTCAAGGAAAAGACGGGCATCGATTTTCGCGACCTCAAGACGGTGGAGGAGGCCAACGCGCGGCTGGCGGGCCTGGGCGTCCAGGAAGCGCAAGCGAGCGTCGGGGAGGCGCTGGTGAAGGCGTTCGAAATGACGGTGGAAAAGGATTTGATCCAGCCCACACTGGTTTTCGGACACCCTATTGAGATTTCGCCGCTGGCCAAACCGATGGCGGAGGACCCGCGCTTTGTCGAGCGGTTCGAGATATTCATCGCGGGGATGGAATGCGGTGACAATTGGTCCGAACAGAACGATCCGGCGCATTTGCTCGAGACCTGGCGCCGGGCCTACCGGGCCGAGGACCGGGACGCGGGAAAATTTCACACCCTGGACTTCGATTTCATCGAGGCGCTGGAATACGGGATGCCGCCCACGACGGGCATCGGACCGGGCATCGAACGGATGGTGATGATTTTTACGGGACAGGAAAATATAGATGACGTGATTTTCTTCCCCATGATGCGGCCGTCGGTCTCGCCGTTGAACGCGTCCATTTACGGGGTGGACGAGCCGTCGGTGGCGCCGGTGGAGGACCTGGCGCTGGCGTGGGAAGATTTTGAGGCGCTGTGCGGGCAGGGATTGCTCAAGCCATGCGCGCGGCACATTTTCGTCAGGCCCCACCTGCGCGTTTGGGACCAGGGCCGTGTCTCGGGGCACGTCGAGATGGAGGGATTCCTGGCCAACAGCGTGCTGCGTTTGGCGTGCTGCCAGAGCAGGAGCGGGGAGTCTTTGCCGGCCGGGGACATGAAACAGAAAACCCTGGAGCTGATGGAGCGGACGCTGCCGCAGTTTTTGAAGAAGGCCTTCCCCGGATGCGAGGTGACGGTTTCGCCGGCCACCGTCATGCACGGCCCCGGCGCCGCCGGCCCGGTCGCATGAGGCTATGAACGATTTCGCCGTCAGCGGGTATTGGAAGGCCGATTTCGATGAGGGCGCGTTGAAGCTGTGGGCGCAACGGTTGCGGCAGGAGTTGCGCGCACCGCGCGTTTCGCTGGGACTGCTTTTCATGACGCCGCATTTTTTTGACTCCGCCGCGGCCATTTTGGAAGTGCTGCGTGTCCACGCCGAAATTCCCTTATTGGTCGGATGCTCGAGCACCGGCCTGATTGTCGGGGCGCGCGAGATGGAGGACCAGCCTGGTTTGGTGCTATCGCTTTTTTCGCTGCCGGGGGCGGAATTGAGGGGATGTCGTTTCACGCAGGAGCAGGTTGAGGAGGCCAACGGGCCGGGGTATTGGGCGCTGGAGACGGGCTTGACGGCGGAACAGATCAACGGCTGGCTGGCGTTCGTCGATCCCTTCCATATAGATGCGGAGTCCTGGCTGCGGGGGTGGAACGAGGCTTACGCGCCCAAGCCCATTGTAGGGGGGCTGGCCAGCGGCGATTTTTCCCAACACACCACGCAAATGTATCTCGACGGCGCGGTTTTCCAGGAAGGCGGGGTGGCGGTGGCGGTAGGCGGAGAGGTGGAGCTGCTATCGGTCATTTCCCAAGGCTGCACACCGATCGGGCAAACTTGGACCGTTACCAAAACGGAAGGCAATATCATCCACCAGATCGCCAATCGCCCCGCCTACCAGGTGTTGCAGGAGACCTTCTCCGCTCTGCCGGAGCAGGAACAGCGCAAGGCGCGGGGCAATTTATTCGTCGGCCTCGTTGTCAATGAATATTTGGAGGAATTTCACCGGGGAGACTTCCTGGTGCGCAATATCCTGGGCGGAGACCCGCAGTCGGGCAGCCTGGCCATCGGCGCGCACGTGCGCGAAGGCCAGACGATGCAGTTTCAGCGCCGGGACGCGGCGGCGGCCACGGAAGACATGACGGCGTTGCTGGATCGGTTCGCGCAGCGGTTGGAGGGGACGGAGCCTGTATGGCGGCTGCCTTTGCACCTGCAACGGGCGGGGCCATCGCCTCTTCGGCCATCCCAACCACGATGCGAGCCTGGTGCGGGAGAAGTTGGGGCCGATCGAACTGGCGGGGTTCTTCTGCAACGGGGAGATTGGTCCGATTGGGGAGCGAAATTTTCTCCACGGATATACCGCCTCGCTGGCATTGCTGGCCAAAAGGTAAACAAGCCGGCTCTTAATCTTAATCTTTTCCCAAGAAGAGATTAAGATTAGGAGCAGGATTAAGATTAGGAGCCACAAGCTTAACCGGGCATTTCTTCCTCGGCCAGTTTGCGATACAAGGTGGCGACGCTGACGCCCAGGAGTTCGGCGGCCTTTTCCTTGTCGCCATCGGCTTGGGCCAAGGCGCGATTGACATAGCTGACTTCCTGCTCGCGCAGATAGTTGCGCAAGGGGCCGACGGGCTGCGAAAAGGAGGGCTGGAGCGGCGCGTTGGCGGCCCCAACGCTCAGGCCACCGACGGTTTCGCCCGCGGTTGGGGGCGTTTCAATCAAATCCTCATTGCCGTCACCGGAAGCATAAGCGCGCAGGACCGGGGGCAAATCGGCCATGCGGATGGTGCCCTCTTCGCACAGGGCGCAGGCGCGTTCGATGGCGTTTTCCAATTCACGCACGTTGCCAGGCCAGTCGTGAAGGCTCAGGACGTCAAGCGCCTTGCGCGTGATGCCGAACAATTTGCCGGTGCGGGGATGGAATTTGTTGCGCAGAAAATGCATGGCCAACACCGGCACGTCTTCGCGCCGCTCGCGCAAGCTGGGCAGGGTGATGGGAATGACGTTCAAGCGGTAATAGAGGTCTTCGCGGAAGGTGCCGTCTTTGAGTTTCTCTTCCAGCGGTTCGTTGGTGGCGGCCAGCACCCGCACGTTGACATTGATCCGAACGTTTTCCCCGACCCGGCGGACTTCCCTGTCCTGCAAGACGCGCAAGAGGCGGCTTTGCAGAATGGGAGGCATGGAGCCGATTTCATCCAGGAAAATGGTGCCGCCGTCGGCTTCCTGGAAGAGGCCCTTCTTGTCGTTGATGGCCCCGGTGAAAGCGCCCTTGCAATGGCCGAAAAGCTCGGATTCCAGGAGGTTTTCCGGCAAGGCGCTGCAATTGATGGGGACGAAGGGGGCAAATTGGCGGCGGCTGTTGAAATGCAGCGCGCGGGCCACCAATTCCTTGCCCGTGCCGCTTTCGCCCAGGATGAGAATCGTGCTGTCGGTGTCGGCCACGCGCTCGATCATCTTGAAGACGTCCTGCATCATGGAGGAATTGCCGATGAGCTGGTTGAACTGGTATTTCTTCTTCAACTGCTTGCGCAGGTAAATGTTTTCGGAAATGGCCTCGTTGTAGGAGAGCGCCCGTTGGATGCACAGCCGCAAATCGTCCACCTTGAAGGGCTTCTGCAAATAATCGAAGGCTCCTTTCTTCATCGCGTCCACCGCCGTTTCAATGGTGGCGTAGCCGGTGATGACGATGACGGTGGAGGGCGGGTTGAGGGCGCGGGCCTTCTGCAGCAGTTCCAAGCCTTGGATGGTCTGGCTCTTGTCCAGATAAAGGTCGGTGATGACCAGTTCCGGGCGTTGAGCTTCGAGCGTTTCAATGGCGGCGTTGTAAGAACTGAACGGGAATACTTCATGACCTTCCCGGCGCAAGAGTTCGGTCACCATCTGCACCATGGTCACTTCGTCATCAATCAACAAAACTTTCGCCATGCCCGGAAGCGTAGCCGATACGGCTTCGCGCGGCAAGCTCCGGCAGAGTACTTTTTTTAATGCTTGGCCGAAACCAACTCGCTCAACTTAAAGATCGGCAGGAACATGCAGATCACGATGCTGCCCACGACCACTCCCAGAAAAACGATCAAAATGGGTTCGATCAGCGACGTCAGCCCCGAAAGGGTAGTCTCGATTTCCTCGTCCAGGAAATCGGCGATTCTTTCCAGCATGACGTCAATTTTGCCCGTTTGTTCTCCGGCAGTCATCATGCGAATGATCATGTTGGGGAAAATGGGGTGCTTGCTCAAGGCCACGGAAATTCCCTCCCCGCGCTCGATGTCGGTCGCGGACGTCTTGATGGCGGCCTCCATGATGACGTTGCCGACGGTGTTCTGGACGATGGCAAGGACTTCCAGAATAGGCACGCCGCTGCGCACCAGCGAGGCCATGGTGCGAGCAAATCGGGCGAGGCAGATTTTATGGGCGATGCCGCCGAAGATCGGCAGCTTGATGCGCCGGTCATCCCAAAAGGCGCGTCCGACAGGCGTCTTGATGTAATAAAACCAGCCGCCGACCAAGGCGCCCGCGCCAACGATGAAATAGAGGAAATAATGACGCAACGCTTCGCTGACGTTGATCAAATACTGGGTGGGCAAAGGGAGCTTGCCGTGGAATTGGGCGAAAATATCGGCGAAGGTGGGGACGACCCGGACCAGCAGGAAGATGGTGATGCCGATGGCGACGATGGTGACGACCGTCGGATACATCATGGCCGATTTGACTTTTTTGCGCAGCCGGGCGGTGTTCTCCAGATATGTCGCCAGGCGCGAGAGAATTTCCGCGAGCAACCCGCCTTTCTCCCCGGCGCTGACCATCGAGTAATAGAGCTTGTTGAAAACCTTGGGATGCCTCATCAGCCCCTCGGAAAAGCTGTCGCCCCCTTCCACCCGCAAAGTGACGTCCTTGATCACGTCGCGCATCAGTTTGTTCTCCGATTGCTCGGCCAGCGCCTGGAGGGATTGCACCATAGCCAGGCCGGCGTCGATCATGGTGGCCAGTTGGCGCGTGAAAACAACCAGGTCCGCCAGGGCGACCCTGCCGCCGCTGGTGCGGCCCTTGCGGCTGACTTTTTCGGTGATGGAAACCACCATCAGGTTGCGGTTCAAGAGCGCCGCGACGGCGTTGGCCTCCGAGGAGGCATCCACCGCGTTGCGAATTTCCCGGCCCGACGCGGAATCCCGCGCAATATAACTGAAAGAGGGCATAACGATTTCCAGCCCGATTTCCGGGCCTTGCAAGCCAGATTACAAAGCAATATACGCGCCATTCTCAACGAAACATTGACGCACTCCAACGCCACGCTTATAGTAATTGGGACATTTTTAGTCCGATTAAGGCCAAATTGGTGCAATGCAAATCACACGCGCAGGCGAATATGGAGTCATGGGGCTGATGCATCTGGCCCGGCGCCGCCCGGGCCAGCGCACCATGATCACCGAGGTCAGCCGCGAGGGGAAAATCCCGCGCAGCTTCCTGGCCAAAATATTCCAAAGCCTCGTTAAAGCCGGCTTGGTGCGCTCGATGCGCGGAGCCGGCGGCGGTTTTGCCCTGGCCAAAAGCCCGGCCCTGATTCCGGTGCTGGAAATCATCGAAGCCGTGGAAGGCCGCATCGTGTTTCAACGCTGCAAAATGGAGCGCCGCGATTGCGAACACGTGGGCGGCTGCGCCTTGTGCAGCCTTTTTGAACGGGCGCAGAACGGCGTCAAAGACGCCCTGACCGGCACGACCCTGGCCGATTTGATTCAACAGCAGGAGAAAATCCAGGCGACGCGACCCAAGGCCCGCCACCATTAACTTCTCCCCTACCCTGCCCCATGCTGCGGCATGTCTATCTTGACCATCAATCCGCCACGCCGCTGTTGCCGGAGGCCTTGGCGGCGATGCAACCATTCTTCGCCGGAGCCTTTGGAAATCCGTCTTCGGCGCACCATCACGGATTGCGCGCGCGCGAGGCGCTGGAGGCCGCCCGCGCCCAGACCGCGCGCTTGATTCACGCTGAATCGGCCCAGGAAATTATTTTCACTTCCGACGGCACGGAATCGGCCAACCTAGCCATCAAAGGAACCTGCTGGGCGCAACAGCGGCGCGGCAACCACCTTGTTCTCAGCGCCATCGAACATCCGGCTGTGCTGAATTCGACCGCTTTTCTGGAACAACAGGGTTTTGCCGCCAGCCGCGTCGGCGTCGATGCCCAAGGGTTCATCGATCCCGAAAGCGTCCGCGCCGCCATTACGGACAAAACAATTTTGATCGCCGTCCACTTGGTCAATCACGAGATCGGAACGATTGAACCGATCCGCGAGATCGCCGCCATCGCCCACGAAAAAGGCCTCCCGCTCTACGTCGATGCCGAAGCGGCCGTGGGCTGGTTGCCGGTGGATGTCCAGGAATTGGGCATCGACCTGCTTTCATTTTCGCCGCATCGCTTCCACGGGCCGAAGGGAATGGGCGTGTTGTATCGCCATCGCCGCGCGCGCTTGCAGCCCCTTTTGCACGGCGGCGACCAGGAAGGCGGCCGCCGCGCCGGCGTGGAGAACCTGCCCGGGATCGTCGGAGCGGGAGTGGCGGCGGAAGTCGCTCTACGCGAACTGCCGCGCCGCGCGGCCCATTGCGCGGGGCTGCAAAAGCGTTTATGGGAGGGTCTGCGCGCTCGCGTGCCGCGCCTCAAGCTCAACGGTCCCGAGCCAGGCCCGCTGCGCAGCCCCGTCAATTTGAACATTTCCACCGAAGGCGCCGAAGGCGAAGGACAAGTCTTACTTTTGGACACTCGTGGCATAGCGGCGGCCAGCGGTTCGGCCTGCGTGACCAAATCGTTGCGCGCCTCGCACGTGCTGGAAGCCATCGGCCTTGATCCGGCCCTGGCGCAAGCAGCCATCATCCTTTCGCCCGGCCATGAAAACACCGAGGAGGATATAGACTACGTCCTGGATATTTTTCCCAAGGTTGCCGCCAAACTGCGGGGCATGTCGCCAACCTGGAAGGAATAATGCAAAACTCCCCCTTCTCACGGCAGTCCGAGCCGGTAGAACCGGGCGGAACTTGACAGTGTGTTGGTGTCGGTGAAGGACCCGATGCCGTTGATTCCGGCGGTGTTGGTGGCCAGGGGTCGCCAGTTGGCGGGCGCAGCCAGATTGGTCGCCACCTGCAAAACATAATTGGAGCCGGGCATCCCCCCGTATTGGAGTTGCACGGTTGCTCCGACGGCAGAGTTGACCGTCAGGGGCGGCAGCGCCGCCGTAACCACAATCACCGCGCTGGTGCTCGCGCCAAACGCGTTGGACAGCACCAACTCATACACGCCCGACTGGCCCATGCTGAAATTATCCAGCGGCAGGTCAGACCCGTAGGCCCAAATTTCCCGAATGCGGTTGTTGCCCGTGTCGGCAATATACAGGTCGCCAAAGGCATCCACGGCCACCCCATAGACCTCGCTTAACCTGGCGTTGGTCGCTGGTCCGCCGTCGCCCGAATAGCCCAAGCCGGCGTTGCCCGCCACCGTGCTGATAATCCCGTTGAGGCCCACTTTGCGCACGTGTTCGGTCCCGTCGGCAATGTAGAGGTTGCCCAGGGCATCCACCGCCACGCTGGCCGGTGATTCCATGAACGCGCTGGTCGCCGCCCCTCCGTCGCCGTAGTAACCGGCGTAGCCAATTCCCGCCACCGTGCTGATGACGCCGCTGGTGTTCACCTTGCGAATGCGCATGTTGCCGCTGTCAGCAATAAAGAGATTGCCCAAGGCGTCAACCACCACGCCGGCGGGATTGGACAGGCTGGCCGCCGTCGCTGGCCCGCCGTCGCCGGAAAAGCCGTTGGCTCCCGTGCCGGCCACGGTGGCGATGATGCCGTTGGTGCTGACTTGCCGGATGGCGTTGTTGCCCTGGTCGGCGATATAAAGGTTGCCCGATCCGTCCACCGCCAATCCCGCCGGCCCGGATAGGTTTGCGTTGGTCGCTGCCGCGCCGTCTCCCCAATAGCTCATGACGCCGTTGCCAGCTATCGTAGTGATGATGCCATTGGCGCCGACTTCGCGAACGCAGTTATTGTCCTCATCGGAAATAAACAAATGGCCCGATCGGTCCACCGCCACGCCTGCCGGGTTCAGTAACTGGGCGTTGGTCGCCGCGCCGCCGTCACCCGAGAAGCCAAGCGTGCCGTTGCCGGCCACGGTGCGGATAACGCCGCTGGCATCGACTCTGCGGACACAAGCATTGGCCGAATCGGCAATGTAAAAGCCGCCCGCCCCATCCATGGCGACGGCCCCGGCATAGATCATGGCGTTGGTTGCCGGTCTGCCGTCGCCGGATTTGCCGGAGCCTCCGTCGCCGGCCACGGTGGTGATGATGTCCGGCAAGGCCGCGCCATTAAACTGCCACAGGTAAAGGAACGGGCCGGTGCCGCTGGTGTTTGCGTTCAAGGTGACATCGCTCCCAACAATGGCGGTCTGGCTTCCGGTTGGGATCGTTGCGCCCGGCAGGGTTCCAACGGACAACACCGCCACCGCGCTGGTCACGCTGCCGCCCGCGTTGCTGACCACCACGTCGTAACCGCCGGCGTTGCTCGCCGCAAAGACGGGCAGCGTCAAGCTTGCTCCCGGAACGGTCAGATTCATATTGGAGCCATTAAACTGCCAATGGTAGAAAAATGGGCCGACGCCGGCCACCGTAACGTTTAAAGTCGCCGTCCTCCCGATATAGACCGCCTGGCTGACGGGTTGGCGGATGATGGCTGGCGCTGCCGGGGGCAGGTTGGAGGGATTGAAGATGCCCACCGAACGCTCGCCAGTGCCAATGAAGATGCGCCCGGGGTGGGCAGGATCCAGGGCCAAAGCGTGCGCGTTGCCGAAGCGATAGCCCGGCCCCGTGACTTCGTTCCAAGTCGCACCGTTATTGGCTGAGTAATAGATTTTATTCCAGGCGTCGTTCTTTGTCTGCCCAACCACAACGACATTTCCGTTCAGCGCGTCGGCAGCCATGCCGTTGGTAAAACCGGGAACCACGAGCCAAGAATTGCCGCCGTCGGTGCTGTGCATCACGCCGTTTTGATTAGGATGATACGTCTCAAACGTGAGCCACAAACTCCCGCTGATAGCGTGATCGGCCGTGACGATGCCCCCCCAATCGGCCGTGTCGCCCGGAACGAGCGGAAAGGTCTCCTGCGTCCAGTCCACTCCCCGGTTCGTGGAAATAAACATGCCCCCGCCGCTATTGGTCGCCGGTGGCGTGGCGGGGAGTTTCGCAAATGCGTACAGATAGCGCACGTTGACATTGGTGGCGTCGCGATCCACCGAGATCGTCCAATAAGACCCGCTGCCCAAGCCCACACTGGGTGAAGGATACCAGTTGCATTGGGTGAAATTGGTTCCGGCGTCGGTCGTCCGATACACCCCGCCCGCGCCCACGCCGGTGTTGCCGCCGAGAATTACGATGAAATCATCGGGATTATCCAGCGAATCCACCGCGTCGAGAATCCCCTGCCCGCTATTGGTCGGGAAACCATTCATCGGCGGATTATACCAGGTCGTCCCGTCGTTGGAAGTGATGTAGAGGTTCGGCTTGTTGTTGCCTTCATTCTGCCCGGCAAAAATGACGCGGTTGACGCCGTTGCGTTGCGAGGCCATCGCGCGATGGCACCACTCGCTGCCGATGCTGTTGTAAAAATACCCTTTGACCTCCGACACCGTATTGCCGCTGATGCCACCATCGGTGACAATGGCCCCGCCCTGATCGCCTTGGGGAATGTAAAGGCGGTTCGGATCAACGGGATTAAACGTAACCTTGTAGGCGGCAACCTCCCCGATGCCATTCAAGATAAACTGCCAGTTCTGGCCCCCGTTATCGGTGCGCAACGGCGCGTTGCCCCCGCCGCTGTACCAGGTGTTCGCCGTGAACACGTCCTGGACCACGCATCCGGCCGCGTCACACTGATTGGAAGTGGCCCATTGCGGCACCACGCTGCCAGGCACGTAGGCTCGGGGCAGGCTCGTGAAATTAGTGCCTCCGTTGGTGCTAATTCGATTATTATCGTAGTCGCCCGCTATCAACCGCCCATCCCGCAACACTGTCACGCAAGTCAGCGAGGAGCCAGTCTGTATGTAGCCGCTGCTGGTATAAGCCCCGGACAGATCGGTGAAGACATAACTGGCTGTGTTGGCCCAGTTGGTGGAAGTGATTTTCTGGATCACCGGCGCGCTCCCGTTCTCCCCGCCAAAATACACTGTTCCATCGGCGGCGCGCGTCACCCGCAGGGTGAGCGGAGAGTTAAAGATTTTCGTCCACGTGGCGCCATGGTCCACGGAAACCCACAAGCCGCCGTCGCCGCCCACGAAAATCTGGTCGGGAAAGGACGGATGGATATAAACCGAGGCAACGATATTTGTCGTCGGAAACACGCTGTTGAGGGTCCACGTGCTGCCGGAGTCCATGGACCTATACAACCCCTGGGCATGACTCCCCGCCCACGCTTCCAAGTCGTTCGTCGGATGAAATATCACTGGCTCGCCTCCGATACGTTCGCCGCCGTTCCCGGAAAAATTCACCCCGTTCAACGTCTGCGTCCAGGTTACCCCGCCATCGGTCGTCTTCCAGATGCCGCGGTATGGGTCGGTGGTCGAGAAACTCGCGCCCGTGACTTGCAGGATCAGGTTGGAGCTGGAGTTGGCCGTCTGCGGCACGGCGATTCCCTGCACGCACATCGCCCCCTCTGAGAACATATTGCCGCTCAGGTAATTCCACGCCAAGCCGCCGTTGTCGCTGCTGTAAATTCCCCCGCCGTCCGTGCGGCACACCAGGCGGCCGCTGTTATGCTGAATGATGCCGGTCAGCCAGCCGCCATCCTGCATGTTAATTTGGGTGAAACTGCCGGGAATCTGGGGAACGGCGTTCAACGTGCCGCAAACCGCAAGCGCGGACAGTAAAGTGGGAAAAATAAAATTGAATCTACAGCGCCTTGGCATAATTTGCACTTATCTTGGCAGGATTACGCCCCCGTGCAAGCTGTTTCTCGCCAGATTGATTTTGCAGGCTTGTTTGACCACAAAAAATGTCGTAGGATTCTTCCATGACGACAACCGTAACCGAAAGCAATCAGGTGAGCATTCCGGCGGACATCGCCCGCGAATTCGACATTCATCCGGGAACACGGTTGGAATGGGCCAAGACGGACATGGGAGCAATTGTTGTCAAACCGTTGCCCAGCCGGGGCGAAATGGCTCGCCAACTTTTGGGCGCAGGCAGGCGCTGGCTAAAGCCTGGCGCAGATCCCATCCGCGATCTGCTGCAAGAACGGGAGCAGGACACCAAACTTGAGGAGTAGAGCGGGCAAATATGTTTTAGGCGCGAAGCTTTACAGCCGTCCCATAGGCTAGAACTTCGGTTACGCCCGGCGCAAACTCGGTCGCATCATAACGGAACGCGATCACGGCATCGGCACGGAGCAGTTTTGCATGATCCACCATCCTGGTAAAGGCATCCCGCCGGGCGCTCTCGCAAACCTCGGCATACGCGCTATTATCTCCGCCGAAAAACTTTTCAACCCCGCCAAAGATTGATTGTCCGGATGTGGGTGAGCGCACAACCACACCACGCGCGATGCCGATGTACGCGTGGACTGCACGCCCGCTTACATCATTGCCGGTCGTGACAATCACATCATGCGCCACTTCCGGTTGAGCCATTATCGTTTTCTCGGCCGCAGGAGTAAAAGCATAACCGCATTTCTGGCATTCGAACGAAGGCCCCACGTCGCCTTCCGCCTCGTAAGATTGGGCGCAGTTGGGACAATTGAAATGCGATACGCTTCTCATTTCTTTTTTCCCCCATTAACCTTGCGATATGGGGCGAAGCTGGCTGGCTTGTTGACGGCAATGCCCATGCGCTTGAACTTCTCATACACGGCGGCGCGGATGAACGCGGATTTGCCGCCATACCTTTGATTGTATGCAGCTTCATCAATGATCTCAATGATCGATTCATCCATCGGAATCGCGATCAATTTCTGGCCCGGAGCGCGCTGATTAGGCATTGGGGCTATATATGCACCCAGACAGGGGCGGCGCAAGGAGATTTCAGTACCAACGTCCCTAGAATTCTTCTCGTTAGAACAACACTCTGTCGATCTCATCACTAAATCCGGCGAATCCTTCCAATCTGTGTCAATCTGTAGCTCAACCTGTTTTTCCAAAGCTCAATTCACAGCGGCGGGTTGCTTGCTCCTGCCCCATCTCTGCGGTCTCTGCGCCTCTGCGGGAACGCCTCACATCAGATTGACGGGGTCAATGTCAATCATCATATCAACGCCTTCGGGCAGATTTATGGCTGCGGACAACTCTACCAGGATGGGGCTGAGTTTGGTGATGTGACGGGTGCGGAATAGGATTTGATAGCGATACTTGGTCTCGGCGCGGGCCAGGGGCGCGGGGGCGGGGCCGGTCACGATCAGATCGCCCAGGGCAGCGGCCCGCTTGTCGATTTCCTGCTTTACGTGGGCGGCGGATAATTTGACTTTGTCCTCGTTGCGGCCTTTAAGCAGCAGCATGGCCATGCGGCTGACGGGAGGATATTTGAGCTGTTGGCGGAACTCGATCTCCTGCTCGTAGAAACCGAGGAGATCGTGCCGCCGCGCGTATTGGATGGCGGGATGAAACGGAGTGAACGCCTGCACGAATACCTCCCCTTCCACGTCGCCCCGCCCGGCGCGGCCAGCCACTTGCGTCAATAATTGGAAGGTGCGCTCGCCGGCGCGGAAATCGGGGACGTGCAGGCTCAAGTCCGCGTAAATGATGCCGACCAGGGTGACGTTGGGAAAGTGCAGGCCCTTGGCGATCATTTGCGTGCCGACCAGGATGTCGGTTTTGCCGGTGCGGAAATCGCCCAGGATGCGGCGGTAATCTTCCTTTCGCTTGAGCGCGTCGGAGTCCATCCGCTGCACGCGGGCGCGCGGGAACAACTTGGCCAGGGTGGCCTCGACTTTTTCCGTGCCCATGCCGGCGAAACGAATGGCCGGGTTGCGGCATTTGGGGTCCGGGCACACCGCCGGAGCGGGAACGTCGTGGGCGCAAAGATGGCAGCGCAGGCGCCCAGCCTGCCGGTGATAGGTCAGGGCCAGGCTGCAATTGGGGCATTCGGCCACGTAGCCGCACAAGGGGCATTGCAGGGAGGTGGCAAAACCACGCCGATTCAGGAAGAGGAGCGTCTGTTCCTGGCGCTCCAGCCGTTGCTGGATGGCCTCCTTGAGTTTGGGGGAAAACATCGGCGGGCCTTTTTCCTGGCGGGCGGCCTGGCGCATGTCAATGACACGAACGACGGGCATTTTCTTGTCGTCGGCGCGGGTCGGCATTTCCAGCAGGCGGTATTTGCCCTTGCGGGCGTTGAAATAACTTTCCATCGAGGGCGTGGCGGAGCCGAGGACGACGGCGGCGCCTTCCATCCGGCCGCGGACCACGGCGACGTCGCGGGCGTGATAGCGCGGGGCCTCTTCCTGTTTGTAGGTTTGCTCGTGTTCCTCGTCCACGATGATCAAGCCCAGCGGGTCCACGGGCGCGAAGATGGCGGAGCGCGCGCCGATGACAATGCGGGCGCGGCCCTGGCGAATCTTGTGCCATTCATCGTGGCGTTCGCCGGCCGACAAGTGGCTGTGCAAGACCGCCACCAGCGTCCGCCCCGCGCCGGCGCTGAAGCGGGCCTTGAAGCGCTCGACGGTTTGCGGAGTCAACGAAATTTCCGGCACCAGGACGATGGATCCCAGCCCGTGCTGCAAGGCGTGGGCAATGGCTTGAAGATAGACTTCCGTTTTGCCGCTGCCGGTGACGCCGTGCAGAAGGAAAACCGGCCTCGGTTTGTCCGCCCCGCCGCCAGCGGCTGTCGCGGCGGTGATTTCCCCCACGGCGCGCTGCTGCTCGGCATTCAAGGCCATCGCCTGGGTGGGCAGGATGATGTCGCGAGCGTAAGGATCGCGTTCGGAGATTTGGGGGGCGATGTGGAGCAGACCCTTGTCTTCCAGGCGGCGCAAGGTTTGGGCGGTGGTGTTGCCCTGCCGCAGCAAATCCTGCAAAGGCATTTCCTTTCCCGCGCGGGCGAGGTCGAGGATTTCGCCCTGGCGCTTGCTCAATTTTGGCTTCGTTTCGGGCGCGGGCAAAGCGCGGACGAAGAGTTGTTCGCGCCAACCCTCTTTTTCCTTGCGCACGGCCTCGGGCAGCACGCATTTCAAGGCGGTTTCCCGCGGACAGCAGTAGTATTCGGCCAGCCAGCGCGCCAATTGCAGGATTTTGGGAGTGACGTGGGATTGGCCTCCGATGGTCTTGATAATCGGGCGGAGGTTGGGATGGGGGGAATTCTCCAGCAACGCGGTGACGCAGCCCAGGACCTGCCGCTGGGCAAAGGGAACTTTGACCCGCGCGCCGACTTCGACCACATCCTCCAATTCGCTCGGGATGAGGTAATCGAACTCTTTGCCCAAGGCCAGATCAAGCGTCACGCGAGCAATCACGAGAACAGCAAAGCGGAAAGGGGCGGAATAAAGAAGTCAAAAGCATCGTGCGATTGATTTTCGAACGGTGGGAGCGAACCATCCTTGATTTCACAGCATTTTGGGAGTAAGAGCATATTGTGACGATTGAATTGCCAGACGAGGTTTTGCAGGACAGCTTGACACCGCAGGAGTTGCGCATGGAGCTGGCTTGCGCTCTTTATGCGCGCGGACGCATCGGCAAGGTCGCTGGCTCGCGGTTGGCGGGAGTGGATTTTTTTGAATTCCAACGCGCTTTGGGCGAACGCGGCATCCCACTCTATAGCGAAGAAATGCTGACTGAAGACGTGGCCACCCTACAGCGCCTCTTTCCGACGTGATCGTCGTTGCCGACACCTCAGTGCTCATCAATCTCTGCCGCGTAGGCCAAGGCGGGTTGTTAACAAGATTGTTCCTCGAAGTGGTCATTCCGCCGGAAGTGGCAGCGGAGTTCGTCGCTCTGACGATCTCCGCTCCGCGCTTTTCCGGCTTGAACTTGCCTGCTGGAATCCGCCAACAGTCGCCCTCTGCCTTGCTTCCGGTTGTCGGAGCCGCCAAAGGACTGGACGCCGGCGAAGCGGCGGCACTTTCGCTCGCTGTGGAAATCCATGCCGATGCGATTTTAATAGATGAGCGGCGCGGGCACGAAGTTGCCCTCCAACTCGGCCTGCGCGCCCTCGGCCTGTTGGGCATCCTATTGCGCGCCAAAGCCGTTGGAATTATTCCACAGATAGCACCAGTGATCGAATCGCTGGAGCGCGATGCGGGTTTCTGGATTTCTGAAAAGTTACGGGAAGATGTTCTTCGACTGGGGGGCGAAATAACCTGATCCACAAGCGGCACATCGAATGATCCGGCGATTCGATGGCCTTTGTTAGTCAGGGTTCGACAAAGTCTCTCCCTACCGTGGAGGTTGAACGGGCCAAATTCCCAAGGCTTCCAATTGGGCGGTGGCTTTTTCCGCCCAGCCTCGATTGGCGGCGGGAGACGCGGGGCTGGGATGGAGTATCTGACCTACTTGAACGGGAAAACCGGCGGCGGCGATTTGCGCGCGTCCCGCGGCAAAAGCGCCCACGCCGATGAGCCATTTGGGACGCAGTGTTTCCAGCACCCGGCGCACGTGCATGTCGCAAAACCGGATCAATGGTTCGCGTTCTTCTGCCCGCAGTTTATCGGGGGTTAGATTGCTGCCGCTGGCAGAGAGAAAGACCAGCGGGCAGTAGCTCACCACAAAATGGCGCGCGAAATATTTTTCCGCCGTCCCAAAGCGCCGCGCAAACAATCCCCACAACCGTTGTCCGCTGACTTCGGAACGCGGACAGTCAAAACCCAGCACGGGCCGTTTGGGATGCTCGCGCGGGGGGCGACCGATGGCGGCGCGAATGTTCATCCAATCGCGCACCATGGAAATCTCGCCAAAAGGCACCCCCGTTTGCGTCATGCCGAAAGGTCCGGGATTCATGCCCAGGAAGACCACCTCCTTGGGCGCGCCGCCAAAACGCCGCAAGTAAATCTCGTGCGCTTTCCACGCATAGACGAGCGGATTATAGACAAGGGCGACGGGCGCGCCGAAGCGAAGTTTATCGGTCTGCGCCGCCAATTCCCGAGCCGCCGTCGCCAGAGAAGACATCATTTCAAGAATCGTAAAGGGAAACCGGCAAAGCGCAATGATGTCTGTTTTCTGTGTTCGTGGATTAAGTTGTGGTGCTAATGTCATGTATGGTCTCAAGTAAGCGCGAGGCGAAGAAGTTGTGATTACCAAACATGAAAAGCCAGTGGCCCGGAGGGTGCCAGAGGGACGCTGCAACCTGGAGTCGGTGCGCCAGGCTGTCGCTGGTATTTTTGAACTGCGCAAGGAGATCTCCACGCAAAATCGACGCAAGCCAAAACTCAACCAGGAAGAAATCAAATCGTGGATTGAGGAGGGAAGGAATTGAGCGCCAGTTTGGTTGCCGATGCAGGCGGCAAGGAGGCGCGGAGTAGAGGTGTTTTAATAACAGGGCAAACGCTTCTAATGTTCGACTAAAAGGGGATTATTCCTCCCGCAGAGGCGCAGAGTGCGCAGAGAAACAAGTTTCTTAATGTCTATCCCCGCGAAATCCCTTTCTTGACCGGTCTTGGAAAAGCAGTGTGTCGTTGGAGAAGAACAGCTTTCAGCACAGATTCCCATTTCCATCTCTGCGCTCTCTGCGCCTCTGCGGGAGCTTATCGGGCGAAGAGTTGCCGGATCACTTCCTCGATAGGCACCTCCTGGATGTCGATGTCGTTGACGGGGACTTTGTCGAGCAACTCCTTGCAGACGGCGATGACGTGGTCGCGTTTGACTTTAAGCTGGATGCGGTTGGGGCTGTTTTCCACCAATTGGCCGTAACGGGAAAAATCCACGGCGGGAAAGCTGGCGCCGGTCAGCCAGGAGATGGTCAGGATTTTGAAATCGGCAAAACGGTCGATGATTTCGCCCAGGCGCCCATCGAAGGAGATTTTGCCTTTGTCAATAATGATGACGCGCTGGCACAATTCCTGGATGTCGGTCATGTAATGGCTGGTGAGCAGGATGGTCGTTTTCTGGCTGGCGTTGTAGTGGCGGAGGAATTCGCGCACGGTCTTTTGCGAGACCACGTCCAGGCCGATGGTCGGTTCGTCCAGGAAAAGGACCTTGGGCTGGTGCAGGAGGGAGGCGATTAACTCCATCTTCATCCGTTCGCCCAGGGAAAGTTCGCGCACCATCACGTCCAATTTGTCGCGCACGGCCAGCAGATCGGTCAATTCATCGACCGTGCGCTGGAAGGCGTGGGGGTGGAGGCCGTAAATCCTGCCGTTTAACTCCAGGGATTCGCGCGCGGGCAGGTCCCACCAGAGCTGGTTTTTTTGACCGAGCAAAAGCGCGAATTGCCGGCGGTAGCCGTCCTGGCGCTCCCAGGGGACAAAACCGAGCACGCGGGCGGAGCCTCCGCTGGGATGCAGGAGGCCGGAAAGCATCTTGAGGGTGGTGGTCTTGCCGGCGCCGTTGGGGCCGAGAAAACCGACCAACTCGCCTTGCTCGACGGTGAAACTGACGTGGTCAACGGCCAAGGTCTGCTGGTAACGGCGATGAAAGAGGCCGCGGACGGCGCCGCCGAATCCCGGCTCTTTCTTGTAGGTGCGGAAAGCCTTGGTCAGCGCTTGGACTTCGATCAGGGGCATTCCACCTGGGTCAGCGGAGAAGCTGTTTCTCCAGGTAGGTAACAACCTGGCGGACGTGGTCATCGACTTCCATGCGGTCTTTGACCAGGCGGCAGGCGTGAAGGACGGTGCCGTGGTCGCGTCCGCCGAAGGCCTCGCCGATAGTGTTGAGGGAGCTTTCGGTCATGTGCCGAGCCAGGAACATGGCGATCTGCCTGGGGAAAGCGATATTCTCCGGGCGGCGCTTGCTAATCATGTCGGAAATGCGGAGGTCGAAATGCTCGGCGACCTTTTTTTGGATGATGTCGATGTTGACGGTAAAGCGGCCTTCTTCGTGCAGGACTTCCCGCAGCAAGCCCTCGACGGTTTGCAAGGTTATTTTCTTGCCGGTCAGGGAGGCGAAGGAGGCGACGCGGATCAAGGCGCCTTCAAGGCGGCGGATGTTGGTGCGGATGCGGCTGGCCAGGAAGGAGATGATGTCCTCGGGCAATTCCACGCCCATCGCTTTTTCCTTCTTGCGCAGGATGGCCATGCGGGTCTCCACGTCCGGGGGCTGCATCTCCGTGACCAGACCCCATTCAAAGCGAGAGACCAGACGATGCTCCAAGTTCTGGATTTCGGCCGCCGGGCGATCGCAGGTCATCACGATTTGTTTGCGGGCCTCGTGCAGGGCGTTGAAGGTGTGAAAGAACTCCTCCTGGATGCGTTCCTTGCCGGCCAGGAACTGCACGTCGTCGATCAACAGCACGTCGGCCTGGCGGTATTTGCGGCGAAAACGGACCAATTGGTTGTTCTGAATGGCGTCGATGTACTCGTTGGTGAATTTTTCGGAGGAAAGATAAATGACGCGGGCGGTTTTCTTGCTGGCGGCGACGTGCTGGCCGATGGCCTGAAGGAGGTGGGTCTTGCCCAGCCCCGTGCCGGCGAAGAGAAAGAGAGGATTATAAGATTTGCCCGGCGCCTGGGCGACGGCCTTGGCGGCGGCGTGAGCGTGATTGTTATTATCACCCACCACGAAGGTTTCGAAGGTGTTTTTGGGGTTGAAGGCAAGCTCGCGGATGGCTGAGGAGTTGCGTTCGGTGGGTTCGGGCACCGGTTTGGCCTTGGCCTTGGTATCAGGGGCCGACAATCCATTGGCGCCAGACCCGGCCGGGTTGACGTGGAATTTGACCTTTAGATTCTGGCCCGAAGCCTGCATGAGAACATCATGGATCAAGCCCAAATAATTGTCCTTGAGCCAGACTTCGCAGAAATCGTTGGCGACTTCGAGCGTGAGGGTGTCCTCATCCAGGGCCGTGGCTTGGATTGGAAGGAACCACAGATTGTAAATATCTGTGTTTAACATGGTGCGCAGTTGTTGCTGCGCCAGCCCCCAAACAGTGTCGGCGGATAGTTGCATGTCAATTCAGTGACAGTAGTGACAAACCCCTGATTCTCAACAATTATTCACCGGCACAATTCAAGCTTCATGGCAGACTTCTCTCCAGCGGCAAAAAGAACCCTCTTTAACCCGATTTTGCCCCTGCGAAAGCAATTGCGTGCCGCACCTGCCAAAAATCCGCCTGAAAAAGTCGTAAGTTGTTTATATTGAACAAGTTGCATTTGAATCGGTTTGTCGATTGTTTCTTTTGTATCGTGCCAGTGCTGAAATTGTCGTCGCCATTCCTGCTGGCCTGTGTGTTTTAATCGAATTGTGCCAGCGTTGCTAGGATAACATATTAACTCTTATCCACTACTTATTCACAATAAATAGGGTACCTGCTTTTCGGGCATTTGGCCGCGTTTTCCCAACGAAACCTTCGATTTTGTGCCTGCAAAATTAGACATCATAATACAAGTGGAATTCGTAGGGATGGGGGCGCAGGCGCAGGGCGTCGGCCTCTTTGCGCTTGTGGCTGACCCAGGTCTCCAAAAAGTCGGTCGTGAAAACGTCCCCTTTCAACAGAAACGCATGGTCTTTCTCCAGCAGGTCCAGCGCCTCCCCAAGGCTGGCCGGCACTTGCGGCACCTTGGCCAGCTCTTCCGGCGGCAATTCATACATGTTCTTGTCCATCGGTTCCCCGGGATCAATCTTGTTGATCACCCCGTCCAGCCCCGCCATGAGCAAGGCCGAAAAGGCCAAATACGGGTTGGCCGCCGGGTCCGGCGGCCGATACTCGATGCGCTTGGCCTTGGGGCTTTCGCTGAAGGTGGGTATCCGGATGGCCGCGCTGCGGTTGCGCGCGCTGTAGGCCAGGTTGACCGGCGCTTCGTAGCCCGGCACCAGCCGCTTGTAGGAATTGGTCGTCGGACTGCAGATCGCGCACAGCGCTTTGGCGTGCTTGAGAATGCCCCCGATGTAATGCAGCGCCATCTGGCTCAATCCCGCGTACTCCTTGCCCGCAAAGAGCGGCTTGCCTTTCTTCCACAGGCTCTGGTGGGTGTGCATGCCCGAGCCGTTGTCGCCAAAAAGCGGCTTGGGCATGAAGGTGGCCGTCTTGCCGTGTTTGCGCGCCACGTTCTTGATCACGTACTTGTACACCATCATCGCGTCGGCGCTCTTGACCAGCGTGTCAAAACGGATTCCCAACTCGGCCTGCCCCGCCGTCGCCACTTCGTGGTGGTGCTTCTCGACTTGCACCCCCAGCGCCGCCATCGTCAGCAGCATCTCGCTGCGAATGTCCTGCTGCGTGTCCATCGGCGGCACCGGAAAATAGCCCTCCTTGTGCCGGATCTTGTAGCCCAGGTTGGGCTGCTCTTCCCGCCCGGAATTCCAAATGCCCTCCTCCGAGTCTATCTGGTAGAAGGTGCCGTTGGCCTTGGCGTCATACTGCACGCTGTCGAAGATGAAAAATTCAGCTTCCGGCCCGAAGACGGCGGCGTCGGCCAGCCCGGTCGAAAGCAGGTACTTCTCCCCCCGCTGGGCGATGCCGCGCGGATCGCGGGTGTAAGCTTCCTTGGTCCCCGTCTCGGCGATGGTGCAGGTCAGCGACAAAGTCGGCACGCTGCAAAAGGGGTCCATGAAGGCGGTCACCGGGTCGGGCATGGCCAGCATGTCGGAGGCTTCGATGGATTTCCAACCCCGGATGGAGGAACCGTCAAAACCCAGGCCGTCCACGAAGACATCCTCGGTCAGCTCGGACAAGGGCACGGTGAAATGTTGCCAGGTGCCGAAGGTGTCGATGAATTTTATATCGACCATTTTGGCCCCCTGTTTGAGGGCGCTGTCTATCACGCTTTTGGGTGTGCTCATAAGCTTAAGGTTACCGATGTCATTGCAATTTGCATTTTTACGGACAAATATTACCCGTCGCGGGAAAAATCCCGGGGACCAAAATTAAACCGCTGCTTCGCCTGATTCCTCAGTACGGATGCGGATGGCGGATTCGACATTACTGACAAAAACCTTGCCATCGCCGATCTTGCCAGTGCGCGCGGCATGGACAATAGCATCCACGGCCTGCCGCGCAAGGGAATCCGACACGACGACTTCGATTTTTATTTTCGGCAGAAAATCCACGGTGTATTCACTGCCGCGGTAGATCTCGGTGTGGCCTTTTTGGCGGCCAAAGCCCTTGACCTCCGAGACCGTCAGGCCCTGGACGCCAACGTTGGCGAGAGCCTCCTTGACTTCTTCGAGTTTGAAGGGCTTGATAATAGCGTCGATCTTTTTCATGGGCGACTTGCCTACTATAGCCGCCGTCAAAGCGGTGTAAACAGCAAAATGCGCCTTTTTGAAAAAAAGTGAAATTATTTTGAATCTTTTTTATTTAAAATAGTCTTTGACTTTGCACACAGGTCGTGTTTAAGTAGGAAAAGATTAGGGCCGGAAGGCTTTTAAAACGGGCGCATTGGTTGGAATTGTTCTTTGATTGCCCGTCATGATTTCGGATGGTGTATTGTACAGCATCGCCCGAGAAACCCCTAATCCTACGTTTGTACTAAATTCGAAAATTCCCCGGGCTTCTTGGTCACCCTCTGATCACTTAGCCCGGTTTTTTTTGCCCTGATTGGCTGCTTCCCACCAATGAAGCTGGCTATTTTCAGCGGCGGCGGTAAATAGAGGGTATGGCGTCATTTTTGGTTCTTCGCGATGTGGCCAAGGCCTATCAATCGGTTTTGGATGGCCCGGCTGTGTCGGTGCTCAAGGGTATTGATTTGGAAATCCAGCAAGGGACATCGGCCGCCATCGTCGGCCCCTCCGGTTCGGGCAAGAGCACCCTGCTCAATATCATCGGCACCTTGGACCGGCCCACGCGCGGGCAAGTGCTGCTGGAGGGGCAAGACTTGGCGCAACTGGACGAAACGCAGTTGGCCGCCGTTCGCAACCGCCGCATCGGCTTCATCTTCCAATCCCATCATCTGCTCCCGCAATGCACGGTGCTGGAAAACGTGCTGGTGCCCACGTTGGTGTGCGAGGACGAGCCATTGCGCCAATCCGCCCCGGAGCGCGCGCGACGATTGCTGGATCGCGTCGGCCTGGGGCCGCGCCTGCATCATCGGCCAGGCCAGCTTTCCGGCGGCGAGCGGCAGCGCGTGGCGGTCGTCAGAGGCTTGATCAATCAGCCAAGTTTGCTCCTGGCCGACGAACCAACGGGCGCGCTGGACCGCGCGGCGGCGGCGGAATTGGCTCGGCTGCTGGTGGAGTTAAATCGCGAGGAGCAGGTCACGCTGCTGGTGGCGACGCACGCACGGGATTTGGCCGAACAAATGGGCCGGCTTTTCGAACTGCGGGACGGGTGCCTGGTGTGATCACTGCAGTTGCCCGCCAGGGGCATTGCTGGCGGCGGGAGCGCCGCCAACGACGATGACGCCTCCGGGCGACGCGCCAGCAGGTGGCGTGCCCCCTGGAACCGTAGCTCCGGTGATAATCACGCCTCCGGGTGAAGAGATTGTGGGTTGGACACCTCCAGTTATGATTGCGCCGCCTGGACTTGTGATAACCGAACTGTTGGCGTTGGCAACTCCACCAATAATATTAGTGCCAAGCTGGCCGCCGGGTATGTTCCTGTTTATCACGCCTCCGGGAGGAACCGCGCCAGTGATAATCACATTGTTCAGCGCGCCACCGGGGGGATTTTGGGGACTGATCGTTCCCCCTACCGGGCTGGCGCTGATGACTCCTCCCGGCGGGGCCACGCCCATCGCGCCACCCAGCAGTGCGGGCGTGAGACTGCCGCCAACGGGCGGAGATGGTTGCGGCGTGGGCGCGACGGCGGCGCCCGCTTGGGCGACGGTTGCGCCACTGGCGCCGGCTTGAGGAGGAGCAGCCGCCCCATTGGCCAGCAGACCAAGCACACCCGCCGCCGTGACCACCTGTTTCATGAGATAAACTCTCATGAAGTTAAAGTAATCCCCTCGCGCCCTCTCCGCAAATGGCCGGAGTAAGCCGGCCCGGCCCAGTAACGCCCCTTATTTCGTTGCTTGGGAATGGGCTTCGACAAACCACAGCCATTTGTCGATTCCGCGGGAAATTTCGGTGAAGATGTCCGCCGTATCCTTATCGTCCAATGCGTCCGTTTCATCGATCGTGGCCCGGGCGGCTTCTCCGAAGGTGGCCAGGGCGCGGGCAACGGCTTCGACATGCGCCATGCCGTCCGCGATGTCCAGCGGATACTCGACGAGCCGCGTGCGCGAGGCGGCCACGCGCGCCGTGCCTTCGGCAATGCCGCCGAGCTGCACGATGCGTTCGGCTATCATGTCCACATACGACTCCACGTCTTCGGCCACGTCGTCAAAGAGTTTATGCAGGCCGATGAAACTGGGGCCTTTCACGTTCCAATGCGCCTGCTTGATCTGGGTTTGCAAATCAATCGCGTCGGCCAGCCGTTGGTTCATCAACTGATTCAGCGAAATCCTGGCCGGTCGCGGCAGATCGTTCATGGTCTCGTACAAGGTGGGTTCTTCTTTGCTGATCGAAATATTTCTTTGCATTTGTTTTGTCCTTTCAATGGTGAGCGCTAAAACCAGCGTGCTCACGGTTCAAACTCTCCTGTTTTTTTCGCTCCACAAAATCCACGGGACACTTGGCGAAGCGTAAACATAAGCTGACAGAAAACGCGCCGCTGTCAACCGGCTCAAATTTTGCTTTTTTTTCCTTGCTAGCAAGCGCCTGCGCTCCTCATGCTGCCTGCCAGTCAAACGGAAAAATTAAAAATTAGGAGAAATCGTATGCCTGAACCTGTATCCAGAAGGGACTTTCTAAGAACCAGCGCCACCGGAATGATGGCCGCAGCCGCCGTGGCGCCGAATGCGCTTGATGTGCGCGAATTCAATGCCGTCGGCGACGGCAAGACCGACTGCACCGCCGCCATCCAGAAAGCGCTCAATAAAGCGGCAGCGACGAAGGGCACCGTTTTTATCCCGGACGGCATCTTCGCCTGCTCCACCCTTAAAATGCCCCCTTTTGTCGGCCTGTGCGGCAATCCGACCTGGGGTTATTCGGAGAATGGCGGCTCCATCCTCCGCCTGCGCGACGCGGCGGCTCCGTGCCTCATTGACATTACCGGCGCCTTTGGTTTCCGCATCAACGGCGTCTGCCTGGATGGCGCGGGACTGGGCCAGAACACCCACGGCATCATGCTCGACAAGCCTGACTACGGCAAACACGAGGACACGATTTGCATTGAACGCTGCCGCATTAACGGTTTCACCGGCGATGGCATCCATCTGTCCCGAATCTGGGTCTATACCATCAGGCAGAGTATGATCGGCCACAACAAGGGCAACGGCCTGTGGTTAAAAGGCTGGGACGGATTTGTGATGGACAGTTGGTTCTCGGGCAACGGCCAGGCAGGCATAGGCGCCTACGAGGAAAACTACTCAGGCACCTTCACCGCCAACCGCATTGAATGGAACAGGCAGCACGGCATTATTCTCAAAGCTGGCGGCCACTACAATATCACCGGAAATTATTTTGACCGCACCAGCGGCCCTGCCCTTGCGCTGGTGCCGCGCGAAAACCATAATTGCAGAAATATTACCGTAACGGGCAATCTCATCCTTCGCAGCGGCGCGCCTCACGGAGCGCCTTTTACCGATCCACACCAAAGCACTCAATTGAGGCTGGAAGGGGTCCAGGGCCTGACCTGCATTGGCAACACGATCGAAGTTGGAAAGGACGATAACGGCAAAGGAATTGTCACGCCGGACTATGGCATGGTGCTCAAGTCGCTTTCCCAATCCGTTGTCGCGAACAATGTCATGCACAACGGCGCCCTCAAGGAACTCATCGTTGACTTGGGCGGGCATGGCGAGGGTTTCATATTGAAGGACAATCCAGGAAGCATCTATAAAGTTCCCGTATAATTGTGAAAAAATATAGCGTTGGTGTCGTTGGGTACGGGTGGGTGGCAGGGGCGCATATCGCGGCCATTAATGCCGGCCCTCACGCGCAAGTCACGGCTGTCTGCTCCTCGCGGGCGCTGGATGCGGAGGCACTGAGCGCAAAATACGGCAGCCCGCTCTCGGTTTACACCAATTTCAAGGCGATGCTCGCGCAGCCGGGGTTGGATGCAGTTTCAATTTGCAGTTATCCCTATCAACACCGGGAGCACGCCGTGGCGGCGGCGGCGGCGGGGAAACATTTGATTATCGAGAAGCCGCTGGCGTTGTCGTGGAAGGATTGCCAGGCGGTGGCGGCGGCGGTCAAGAAGGCGGGCGTGAAAACGTGCGTCTGTTTCGAGTGCCGCTATTCGAGCCAATTCCTGGCCACCAAGGCGGCGCTGGACCAGGGTCTGCTGGGGGAGTTGCATTATGGGGAAGTGGATTATTACCACGGGATCGGTCCCTGGTACGGGCAATTCCGCTGGAACACGCGCAAGGAGGCCGGCGGCAGCGCGCTGCTGACGGCGGGTTGCCACGCACTCGATGCTTTGCTGCTCTGCCTGGGCGGCGACGTGACCGAGGTCACCAGCTACCAGACAAAATCCAAGAGCCGGATTTTTGCGCCCTACGAATACGCCACCTCCAGCGTGACGCTGCTCAAGTTCAAGAGCGGGCGCGTGGGCAAGTGCGCGGCGATTGTCGATTGCCTGCAACCTTACTATTTTCACACGCACCTGGTCGGCAGCGAAGGAAGTTTGCTGGATAACAAATTTCATTCCATGAAACTGCACACGGACCGCAATGCCTGGAGCACACTGGGCATGAAGATGCTGGATTCGGGCGACGTGGCGGACCATCCGTACCAGAAGCAATTCGATGCGTTCTTTGAGGCGATCTCCGCGGGAGTGGAGATGCCGCTAACCAGCATCGCCGACGCGATGAGAACGCACGAGGTGATGTTCGCGGCGGATAAATCGGCCGCCAGCGGCAGGGCGGTCCGATTGTGAGGGACCGTGTTACTCCTTCTTAATCCTACTCTTAATCTTAATCTTAATCCCCTCTTGCCCCCATCTGAGGCGGGGCAGGATTAAGATTAAGAGTAGGATTAGGAGGGGGAAAAGGAGAGACGGCGCCAAAGCTCTTTCAAAGGTTCCAGGTCGCAGTGGTCGGGGAGACGCTGGCCGTAGGCGGCGTGGGCGTAGAGGATGGATAACTGCCGGCATTCGCCGGCCAGTGCGGGCGAACGCTCGGCCATTTCCTGGCAGAACTCGCGGGCGGTTTGCTCAGGATGCGCCTCCATCCCCTGCTCTTTCGCCCACGCCTGAAGATAATCATACGTGTAAAGTATAAGTTCTCCCGGCGGCATGATATACTCCTGGCCGGCGTAAAATGGGTTTTTGAATTCGGCCAACGGGCGGAGTTTGGGGCGCGGCGCGGCCGGTTCGGTCGGCCGGACGGGCCGGCGGGCAGGCATGAAGTCCAGCAGCTTTCGGAAAAAATCCAGCATGGCCGTGGACATGGCTCGCATGATCTCCAGCATTAAATATCGGCAACGAAACAGCCACCAGCCAGCGACGACGACGGCGACGATCATGAGCAAAGCTCGCAAGAATTGGTAGATGCTGGCGGCTTGGCCTGCGGGAATGGAAACCGGAGGCGGCGGCGCGGCGGGCGTGGAAGAGGCAGCCGGTTGGCTGGCCGGCTGCTGAGATGGCGTTTTACTTTGGCCTTGCTGGCCGCCGGTATCATTGCCGGCGCGGCCTTGTCCCTGCCCGTGCGGATTGCTCTTGGCGGCGTATTGACTGGCCTGCCGCAGCTTATAGTCAATCTGATAGCTCAAGGCGCCCCAAGCCTGATTGGCCCCGGGCCGCGGCAGGAAAAGGGCCGCTGCCAGAACCAGCAAGGCCACGCCCCCGCCCAGTTTAAGCCAGGACAAGGCGACGACCGCCGGCATCCGCAGATAACGCTGCCGTAAGTAGCGCCGCAGACCTAGAAAACTGGTGGTGATCAACAAACCAAGCGCGGCGCTCATGTAAAACACAACAAGAATCAGCCCGAGCCGGCGCGAACCGGAGGCGCTGGCAGGCAGGAGCGCCTGGCCGACGCCAAAAAGCGGCAGGGCGGCGAGTGAAAAATAGACCACCCACAACCCCGGCGAACCCGAGGCGGCGCGTTTGCGTTTCTTTTTGGCCTTGGGTTCGGGCTTGACTGGCGGACGGCTTTGCAGAAGGCCCTGTCCGGAGGAATCCTCGTCGTCGTCAATGAGCGTGCAGTCCCAGACCAGTTTGTGGGCCGAGAACCAGACGGCGGCCAGCAGCGGGACGGCCAGCAAATACGCCGGTTGCGTGCGAGCCAGGTACATCCAAACCGCGCCGGCGAGGGCCAAGCCGTAGAGCGCGGCGTATTCGGAGGTTTTCTCGATGGCGATGCGGGAAACCAGGACGATGGCGATGACGAACCAAAACATCACCCAGCGCACAGTCCCTGCCATAAGGCCGCGGTAAAAGACTTCGATCAGAAAAAAACAGAGGCTGCCCACCAAGACCATGATCAACGCGGGACTCAGGGCGATGACCATGAAGTCCGCCGCCGTCTTTTGTGGTTTGTGCGGCATCATGTTATCGGATGATGGCCTCGGCGCATAGGTGGCCGACGGCTTCCTCGCTGTTGACGACGCGGAAATCGATGCCTTGAGCGAGCAGCATTTGCGCCCAGTCGGGCGGCCTGGCCCAATCCGGCACGGCCTCCTGTTCCACCGAAACCACAATCGCCGTGACCAGCAAACCCCGCCGCGCCACGTCGCCCAGCGCGACGGCGATCTCCGGCGTGACCGTTCCCAGCACGGCGACGACGGTGGTGTCGCGCGAGATGCCCGAAGCGGCTTCGCGGATCATGGCGGCGAAATCCAGGCCGTCGGTCTGCTCCAGGCGCGCCAGGATGGCCAGGATCTCCGCCAATTGGTTTTCGCCCTTGGCGGCTTCCAGGACGACGGGGCGCAGGCGGGTGTTCTCGCGCGTTTCGACGGCACGGGCGCGAGCGTCGTGGCGGGTGAGAAAATCGGCGCGCCAGCCTTCTTCACGGATGCGGTCGGCGGCGTCGCGGCCGTTGGAGACAAACCCCATCTGCTGCCCCATCAGGCAAACGGCGCAGGCCAGGGAAGCGACGGTCACGGCTGCCAATTCGGCGGAAGCCACGGCGGCGGGGCCAATGAAACTGCGCGCATGAAAGTCAAATACAAACGTCGCGCCGGCGACGCAGGAGCTTTCGTAGGCGCGGCTTTGCAATTGTCCCGAGCGCGCGGTGGCCCGCCAGTGGATGCGGTTCAAGGGGTCGCCCTTTTGGTAGGGGCGGACACCGGCCAGGCGTGTCGGGTCTTCAAAGAGGCGGTGGGCCAGGCGGATTTCGCCAATCGGACGGCGCGAGGAAAGATTGTAGCCTTCCAGCGGCACGATTCGGGGCGGGACCTGGGCGAAGTTAGGTTCGGTCATGACGCGAAAACGGCGGTGCAAACCGAAAACGTCGCCCGTCTCCACCAACAGCGGGCCTAATTGATAATAGCCGCGCATGAGGAATTGCACGCGGTAGGTGAACACTTTGCTTTCGCCCGGGCCGAGGCGGGCCACGGCCAGGCGCGCGCCGTCGGTCTTGAGATGATGGGGCGATTGCGTCAAGGCTTCGCGCGGCAACGAGTCTTCCAGAATCAGCCACGGAATGGCCAGGCGGCCCGCGTTCCGCGCCGCGACTTTGACCTCGATGCTGTCGCCGATTTCCAGGACTTCGTCGGCATTGAAACGGCGGGCCTCGATCCCGGCCGTCCAGACACGGGTGAAAACGCGGGTCAGCAAAAGCACGCCCAACAGCACGTACATGGCGTAGATGAGCAGGCTGAGTTGGAAAGCCAGGCCCAACGCCAGGAGCACGATCGTGCCGGCGATCCATTTCATCGCGCGGCGGGGAAGGCGGGCATTTGCGGGACAGGCACCGAATTCAAAACCTCGTCCAGCACCCGGGCCACGGTTTTTTTACGCAGCCGGCTCTCCGGACGCAAAATCAAACGATGGCCCAGCACGCGCGCAAATATCTGTTTGACATCATCGGGCATGACGAAATCGAAGCCGTTGACGGCGGCGAAGGACTGGGCGGCGTGCAGCAGGGCCATGGAGGCGCGCGGACTGCCGCCCAGGGAGAGATCGGGATGCTCGCGGGTGGCCTGGATGAGTTGCACGATGTAGCGGCTGATCTTTTCGTCCGCATGCACCGCGCGCACGGCCTGCTGGCAATCGAGCACTTCCTGCGCGGCGGCGACGGCTTCGAGGGCGTCGATGGGATGGCGCAGTTGCAGGCGCTGGAGCATGGCGATTTCCGATTCGGCCTGCGGATAGCCGAGGCTCAAACGCATCAGGAAGCGGTCCAATTGCGCCTCCGGCAGCGGGAAAGTGCCCTCGTGATCAATGGGGTTCTGGGTCGCAATGAGAAAGAAGGGCGGAGCCAAATCATAATTGACACCGTCGGCGGTGATCTTGCGCTCGGCCATCGCCTCCAGGAGGGCGGATTGGGAGCGCGGGGTGGCGCGGTTGATTTCGTCGGCCAGCACGATCTGGGCGAAGAGCGGGCCGGGACGGAACTCGAAGTCGGCGGTCTTGGGATTGAAGATCGAGCTGCCGGTGATGTCGTTGGGCAGGAGATCGGGGGTGCATTGGATGCGTTTGAAAGAGCAACCGAGGCTGCGGGCCAGGGCGCGGGCGAGCATGGTCTTGGCCACGCCGGGCACGTCTTCGAGCAGGACGTGGCCCTCGGCAAGGAAGGCCACCAGCGTCAATATGATTTCATCGCGTTTGCCGACGATGACTTTTTCGATGTTGTCAATAATGCGCTTGGCCAGGGGCGCGGCCGGGGAGGCGCCAGGCTCGCGCTGGGCGGGATCCGTTTGTTTGGGAATGCGGATGGCGGACGCGGGCGGATGATCGAGCAAGGTTTTGGCGCCGCAATTGGGACAGGCAACCTGTTTGCCGGCCAACTCCGGCGGGAACTCGATGCGTTGGCCGCAGGAAGCGCAGATGCTGATGGTTGTCATTGGGGAAGTTTAGGGGTTGAGGGTTGCCGATTGAAGTCAAAAAAAGGATTAACGTCAACCGGGGACAAAGAAGACCTGCTCAATCATGGACTCGTTCAGCAGGCGCTCTTTGCGGCCATCGGGATGCAACAGAAAAAGCGCGTTCCCGTTGGTATAGACAATCGTTCCATCCTTTCCAATGTCGTAGGCCAGCACGCCGCCGGCCAGCACGGTGGTTTCCCCACTCGCAAGGCGTTTGTGCAACTCCCACGTTTTGGGCACCAAATCAACGCCCTCGTCATCCGCTTGTTTTTGCCGTTGCCCCTGAACCAAATTGCCCCAGATCATCATCTGCCGCATGTGCATTTGCCGCGACTTGGCCCCGCCGGCGGAGTTAAGCGGCCGACCGGTGAAGGCGGCGGAAAAGAAATTCAGAAACTGAAAAATGGCGGCCAGCAAGCGCAGCGGAAAAAGCAGGCAATCCTTCAAGGTGCGAAAGAATTGCAGACGCTCGACCAGCGCGTAAGGACGCCGGATATAAAACAGGCTCCCATCTTCCTGGCACTGCGGAGCCAGATAATCGTAGCGCGTGTCCTCCAGCAACGTGGTCATCACGCCCGAGGCGACATCCAACTGTTGGATACAGAAGGGGCCGAGCGCCAGAAACTGGCCTTCGCGGTTGCGGCCCACGCCGGCGGATTGAAACGCGATCCTTTGCCCTTCGCCCGGCAGCCAATGCGGGGCGGTGTCAAAAGAATCGCCTTCCGTCACTTCCCTGACGCCGCTCTCGCCGTTGAGTTTCAGCCCGATATTGGCCGTGCCATTCTCATGCAGGATGGCGCAGGCCAGGTCACCCGAGACGCGCGAGACCGCCAGGTGGCGCAGGCGCATGCGGTTGTCATTCCACAAACGCCTTTCCTCCTCGCCCATTTGCGCGGCCTCCAGCAAGGCGCACAAACTCCCGCTTTCGAGGGAATAAATCAGCCCGCCCTTCTCCCTGCCGCCGCAAATGCTCGTGACCGCCAGCGGCACGTCTTGCGCCATGGCCGCCTTGCCCCAAAGCGTCGCCCCGGAAAAAGGCGAGCCATCATTGGACGCCCCCTTCCAGGAATTCTTTTGCTGCGCGCGAACCGCCTTTTCGCGGATGGAGTTGCCATAGGGACTCTCAATCGTGCGTGGAGCCTCGGAGCCGATCTTCAAACGGACTTTGCCCTCGGCAAGATAGGCAATCGCTGGTGCTGATAATTCCGCGCTCATTCGAATGACGGTCTTTTACCCGCTTTTGCGACACGCCGTCAATCTTTGTCAGACAATTATTTCGCAATCTATCGGCTCTTCTCCCCCCGTCGCAGGACAGCGGTCTTCGTCATGCTGGCGCAAAAAGCCCGACAAGAGGCTCCCCAATTCTATTCGTACTCGTGAGGTAGGGCCGCGCTGCGTCGCGGCCCACTTTTTTTCCCCGTGCGCGGCCCCATGTTTATTTAAGGGCATGTGGACGATCGAAGCGGGGGATTGATGGCTGGCTGAAAGGAACTATTCACCTCCACGGCGCGCGGAGTAAAATCCGGTCGCCGGTTGTGGCGGGTTATATTGCTGCGCGGACCCTAACGACCGCTGTACTCCGCACCGCTGGCCGCGCTCGTGCCGCCGGTGGCCGAAACCACGGCGCCGGCAGCCGGAATTTGATCAATCTTGTCCAATTCGGTCGAATTGAGATCCGGCACGGGTTGGGGCGTAAAGTCGTAGGTGAAGGAGAATTCGCCTGAACTGGCGATGGGATTCTGTGAAGAAGTGCAACCAGCCAGCAGGAGGAGGGTCCCGCACAACAGCAGCTTTAATTTCATACATCACTTGTCACGCCGAATTTTGCCGAGCGCAAGCAGGCAATCCCTGATTTGCTTGTAGTGCAAAACCTTACACAGTACGCCGGTCAAAGCCGCGTGCGTTCGGCGACTTGGGCAACGTCCTTGTCGCCGCGGCCGGATAAATTGATGATGATAATCTGGTCTTTGGGCATTTTCGGGGCGCGCTCGATGACGGCGGCGACGGCGTGGGCTGATTCCAAGGCGGGTATGATGCCCTCCAAACGGGCTAACTTGCTGAACGCGGCCAGCGCCTGGTCGTCGGTGGCGTAGCTGTACTCGACGCGGCCCTGGTCGCGCAACCAGGCGTGTTCGGGGCCGACGGCGGCGTAGTCCAGACCGGCGGAAACGCTGTGAGTCGCCTGGATTTGGCCGTTTGCATCCTGCAACACGTAGGAGCGAGTGCCTTGCAGGACACCGAGCGAACCGCCTTGAAATCGGGCAGCGTGCCTTTCCGGGATGATGCCTTCGCCCCCGGCTTCGACGCCGAGCATGCGGACGGAGGCGTCTTCGAGAAAGGGGAAGAAAAGGCCGATGGCGTTGGAGCCGCCGCCGACGCAAGCGACCAGCAAATCAGGCAGCCGCTCCTCTTGTTCGAGAATCTGCCGGCGCGCTTCGTCGCCGATGACGCGCTGGAAATTGCGCACCATGAGCGGATAAGGATGCGCGCCGTAAGCGGTGCCAAGAATATAGTGCGTGTGGCGCACGTGGGTGACCCAATCGCGCATGGCTTCGTTGACGGCTTCCTTGAGCGTTTTTTGACCGGCGGTGACGGAGACCACTTCGGCGCCGAGCATTCTCATGCGGAAGACGTTCAGTTCCTGGCGGCGGCAATCAACCTCGCCCATGTAAATGACGCATTGGAGGCCGAACATGGCGGCGACGGTGGCGGTGGCGACGCCATGCTGGCCGGCGCCGGTTTCGGCGATGACGCGGGTTTTGCCCATGCGCCGGGCCAGGAGAACCTGGCCCATGGCGTTGTTGATTTTGTGGGCGCCGGTGTGGAGGAGGTCTTCGCGCTTGAGATAAATGCGCGGGCCGCCCAATTCGCGCGTCAGGCGTTCGGCCAAATAGAGGGGGCTGGGGCGGCCGACAAAATGGCGCAAGTAATAAGAAAGCTCCTTTTGGAACGCGGGGTCTTTTTGGGCGCGGAAATACTCCTCCTCCAACTCCTGGAGAGGCTGCATTAGCGTTTCCGGCACGAACCGTCCGCCGTAAGGGCCGAAACGGCCATGCGCATCAGGGACAGAGGCGGTCATCGTTGCATTCACGCGGCGAGTATCGCCCAAGGCGCCGCTGGTGCAAAGTTCAAACTTGTTCCATCTGGAACTGGCACGGGTGGCAGGTGCTTCTCAACAAATCTTTCCGGGACCGGCGGCCCCTGAACCTGGACCGACACCAACACCGGCAGCCAAACCAACCGATTTTACCGCGCCACCCTGCCCTGGAAATAGATGTCTTCGTGCCAACAATATGGCCCACCTAGGCCACGTTGTTGGCACAGGCCGTGAAACAAAACAGGGGTCAAAAAACGGGGGCAACCCATAACATGGTTCATTTGAATGGGGCCATCAGAGTCACATCTTAACACGTGCCATTTGTTTGAAACCGATCACGGCTTCGACGCCTATGGCCGGTCAATGCCGTTTCCTGCGCCGGCGATGGACTACGCCCACATGGGTTCCTCGTTGTTTTCAGTGGAACGAAAATGTCTTGTTCATCATTGGGTGACAGCGAGCCGTCCTTCCATCCCGAACACCCTGGGTGGCGCGAGGCGCGCAACCCCGGGCTGGATGCTGCAATCCCGTTGGGATTGACAAAGCCGGTGGTAATCGTCCCGACATCAACCGGTTTTAAACCTAATTATGTTGCATTACCATCTAACAATGGTATAGTTGGCAATGGTGTGGCGCTCACGCGCCGCCTTGTTCATTGACATTTCGCGGCGGGATGGGAATCAGGGAGAGGCTGTTCAGCGGCCCGTTCGCCGAGGTTTTAACGGGGAATTTACGAGACGAAGAATTATCCAATTCCAATCCATTCCCCATCCTGTCAGAAAGTTTTGCCGTGCCAAAGCGCAAAGCCGTTCAGGTTTTTCCCGCAGTTCCCGGTTTTTTATTCCGCCGCCCAAGATTCCTTGCCCTGGCAAGTCCAAGAGCGGCAAATTTTGCCGGGTCAAGGCCAGTCGCACCAAGGCCAGTCGCACCGGGTCAAGGCCAGTCGCACCCCAGAACTCTCGCCTAAAGCACGGCTGCCGCCGATTGGGCATTTATAGGGTTTGTATAGTAGCGGGAAGATGCGCTCGGCGAGACGCCGAACGCGGCGGTCGGGACGACCGCGCTCCCCGGACCGAAAGATCCGCCGCCTTAGGCGAGAGATTTGGGCACCGGTCAAGGCCAGTCGCACCGGGTCAAGCCTGGCCGATGGGATTTCATTGACCGGGCGGCAAGCGTGGCCTAGATTGCGCTTTCATTTTATGAACGTTTTGGTTTGTGATCCTATTTCGCCAAAGGGCATCGCGCTGCTCCAGCAGCGGCCTGAATTCAAGGTCACGGTCCTGAAACAAAAAACGGATGAGGCCGCTCTTTTGCTTCTGGTCAAGGATGTCCAGGCCATGGTCGTGCGTTCCGAAACCAAAGTCACCCGCAAGGTCATCGAGGCGGCGCCCCATCTGCGCGTGGTCGGCCGCGCGGGCGTCGGGGTGGACAACGTGGATGTTGAGGCGGCCACGCAACGAGGCATCGTGGTCATGAACACGCCGGGGGGCAACACCGTCTCGACGGCGGAATTGACTTTTTCCATGCTGATGTCCCTGGCGCGCAAGATTCCCCAGGCCAATATGTCCATGAAACAAGGCCAATGGAACCGCAAGGAGTTCCAAGGCACGGAGTTGTTGAACAAGACGCTGGGTCTGCTGGGCATGGGGCGCATCGGCGGGGAAGTGGCCAAGCGCGCGCTGGCTTTCGGCATGAAGGTGGTCGCCTACGATCCCTATCTTTCGCTGGCACGGGCCAAGGCGTTGCAGGTGGATTTGAAGGAGAGCGTGGATGACGTTTATGCGGCGGCCGATTTCATCACCGTTCACGTGCCGATGACCGAGGAAACCAAAGGAATGGTCAACGCGGCCGCCTTCGCCAAAATGAAGCGGGGGGTGCGCATCCTTAATTGCGCCCGCGGGGGCATTATCCATGAGGCTGATTTGCAAGCCGCCATTCAAAGCGGCCAGGTGGCCGGGGCCGCGCTGGACGTTTACGAAACGGAACCGCCACCCGCCGATTTTCCCCTGCGCAACATGCCGCAAGTCGTGATGACGCCGCACCTGGGCGCCAGCACCGAGGAGGCGCAGGAAAACGTCGGCATCGAGGTGGCCGAAGCCATCACCGATTTTTTGTTGAGCGGCGCGGTGCGCAACGCGGTCAACCTGCCCAATCTGGACGCGCAGACGTTCGCGACGGTTAAACCGTTCTTGAATCTGGGCGAAAAGCTGGGCCGCCTGGCTGCCCAACTGGCGCCCAAGCGCAATGATCGCATCGAAGTCACCTACGGCGGCAAAGCACAGCAATGGCCCGCCGACCCCATCACCCGGGCGGTTCTGAAAGGATTCCTGGAACTGGCCGGCGGGAAGGATGTCAACCAGGTCAACGTGCTGGCGCTGGCCGCGGGATTGGGGCTGGAGATCAAGGAAATCAAATCCAGCGAACAAACCGATTTTAACGAATGGCTGCACGTGGCGGTTTATTCCGGCGGGGAACGCATATCCGTCGCGGGCAGCGTTTTCGGCGCCAAGAGCTTGCCGCGCATCGTCCGGCTCAACGGCCAGCCGGTGGAGATCGTGCCCGAAGGGGTATTATTTTTGATGAATAATAGAGACCGGCCAGGCATCGTCGGCTACATTGGCACCTTAATGGGCGCGCATAATATCAATATCGCCAGCATGAGCCTGGGCCGTGACAAAGCCGGCGGACGGGCGCTCACCGTGTTGAATCTGGACAGCGTGCCTCCGCCAGCCTTGCTGGAGGAAATCCAAAAAGACCCCGACATCAGCCACGTGCGGGTCATCAAACTTTAGTTAGAACAAACATAATATACCATGATTCGTATCTCAATAACCCCGGCTCTGCCGGCTCTACTGGCCTGCGCCTTGCTCCAACTTCCAACCGCTCTTCGGGCCGCGACGCCCGGCACGAATGCCCCGCTGTTTAGCGATTCCGTCGTGGCCACGGCCAAGGGCTTTGAAATCAAACGCAGCCAGGTTGATGAAGCGTTTATCGAGTACAATGCCACGGTGGTGGCCGCCGGCCATGCCATACCGGACCAGGATCGGGCCATGATCCGCGCCAAATTGCTGGAACGCCTGGTGATCAACAACCTGCTGGTGCAAAAGGCGACGGAGGAGGACAAGACCACGGTGCGAAAGTTGGTCGATGACCAGATCTCCCAGGCGCGCAGCAACGCGCCCAGCCCGGAGGCGTTTGAGCAGCAGGTCAAGGCAACGGGGATGACGCTGGAGCAAGTCCGCGAAAAGATGCAGCACGAACAGTTGTGCCGCCGCATTTTGGTGCATGAAACCACCAACGGCATCGTCATCGCCGACGCGGCGGTAAAGAAGTTTTATGAGGACCCCACCAATTCGGTCAAATTCCAAATGCCCGAGCGCGTGCGGGCGGCGCATATCCTCATTTCAACGCAGGACCCCTTGACCCATCAACCCTTGCCGCTGGAGAAGAAGAAGGAAAAGCTTAAACTGGCCACGGACATCAAAGCGCGGGCGGACAAAGGAGAAGACTTTGCCGCATTGGCCAAGCAGTATTCTGACGACCCCGGCTCCAAGAACAAGGGAGGCGAATACACTTTTCCACGCGGACAAATGGTGCCCGAATTTGAAGCCGCGGCTTTTTCCATGAAAACCAACCAAATCAGCGACCCTGTGGAAACACAGTTCGGCTTCCACGTCATCAAGCTGCTGGAAAAACTGCCCGCCTCCACGGAGGACTTTGCCAAGGCGCAACCGGCCATTCGCGATTATTTGACCGAGCAGGCGGCAGAAAAGGCGTTGCCGGGCTATTTGGACAAACTCAAGGCCGCCAATGACGTCAAAATCCTGGACCAGGACGGCGCGAAAACGGACACAGGCAAGACTTCGCCTCCGGCGAAGTAATCGTGCTCCGACTTGGAACAAAGCCAGTCGATACGCTGGGTCTTCACCCCTGCCCCATCCTCGAAGGATGGGGCTTGCATTATCGGGCTGGGCGGGGGAAATTATACCCTTAGCGCGCCTTGCGCCAATATTTGTGGATAAGACTCTTCAGGAAGGAGCAGGTTTGCTCGACGAAACCGGCCCTGCGGCACTTTTGCGCCGCTCTTTACCGGCGGATTCTCCTGCCGTGCCTTCTCATCCGCTAACCCCGCGCGCGATTTACCAACAGGTAACCGCCAGCATCCAATCGGTTATGCGCGGACAATCGGTTTCCATCCGCCGTCTGATGGCCGCTTTGGCCAGTGGCGGGCACGTCTTGCTGGAGGATTATCCGGGCACGGGCAAAACAACCCTCGCCAAAGCGCTGGCGCGTTCCATCGACGCCTCTTTCAAACGCATTCAGTTCACTCCGGATCTGCTGCCTTCGGACATTCTTGGGGTGTCGGTTTTCAATCAGCGCGACCAGGCGTTTTCCTTTCACGAAGGGCCGGTCTTCGCCGATATTCTCCTGGCGGACGAAATCAACCGCGCCTCCCCGCGCACCCAATCGGCCTTGTTGGAAGCGATGGCGGAGTGCCAGGTGAGCATCGACGGCCAGAGGCGGTCGCTGGGGCCGTTGTTTTTTGTCGTGGCCACGCAGAACCCAATCGAGTTCCGTGGAACTTATCCGCTGCCGGAGGCGCAAATGGATCGTTTCGCCATGCAATTTGATTTGGGCTATATCAGTCTCGCGGATGAAGTGGCGGTGTTGACGGCCCAAAACGACGGGCATCCGGTGGACCGGCTCAAGCCATGCGTGAGCTTGCTCGATATCATGCGATTGCGGGAAGGCGTGCAGAAGGTGCTCATCAGCGAGGAATTGAAGCATTACGTGGTGCGGCTGGTCACGGCCACGCGCACGGCCCCCGGGGTGCAGTTGGGGGCCAGCCCTCGCGCCTCGATCGCCCTGACCAAGGCGGCGCAGGCCCTGGCGCTCTTCGACGGACAGGAATTTGTCAGCCCGGAACATATCCAGGAAGTGGCCGGGCCTGTCATCGCGCACCGCCTGGTGCTGGAGCCACAGGCCAAATTCTCCGGCATGACCACGCGGCAAGTGATCGACGAAATCCTCAAACGTGTGCCGGTGCCAGCCTGACGGCGCCGTTGGCGTTATGTCCGCGCCGCAACCCTATTCTCTTCCCGGCCCAAACGTGGGCCATGCGGCCACGGTCGCTGTCGTGGCGCCCCGCCCCATCTGGTTCAAACGCCGCCTGCACCGCAATTATTGGACTCTGGCCTCCATCAACCACCGCTTCCGACGCCGCCTGACGTTGACGGGCTGGGTGGTGTTGGGTGGCACTTTTGCCGCAGCCTCGCTGGGGGCGGACACCAACGCTTCGCTGAGCTATCAAACCTTCGCCCTTCTCGGTTGCCTGGTTCTGACGAGCGCCCTTTGCACGCCCTTTGGGCGGCCTCGCGTCGTCTTGGAGCGCATCCTGCCCAAGTTCGGAACGGTTGGCGAAACCTTGCGCTATCGCATCCGTATCCGCAACCAGGGGCGGCGTTGGCAGAAGGCGCTGCATTTGATCGAGGAGCTTCCCGACCCCAGGCCGTCTTTGGAAGACTTCATGCGCACGCCCGAGCCGGGGGAAGAACGGCGCAACTGGTTTGACCGCGCTTACGGCTATTATCGCTGGCGCTGGCTGCTCAATCGCAACCTCCGCGCCCGCATCCCGGAGTTGCCCGTGCCCGCCTTGGCCCCCGGCGGCGTCGGGGAAGTGACGGCAGTATTGACTCCGTTGCGCCGGGGCGTCCTGCGCCTGATCGGCACGACCGTGGCGTGTCCCGACCCGTTCGGCCTCTTTCGCTCGTTGCGCAAAATCCCCCATCCGGAATCCATTTTGATTCTGCCCAAACGCCATGCCATGCCGAGCTTCGAGTTGCCGGGCGCCATGAAGTATCAGTTGGGCGGCGTTTCCATGGCCTCGTCGGTGGGAGAGTCGGAGGAATTTGTTTCGCTGCGGGAATACCGGCCAGGGGACCCGTTGCGCCGCATGCACTGGAAGAGCTTTGCCAAGTTGGGCAAGCCCATCATCAAGGAATACCAGGACGAGTTCTTTGTCCGTCATGCTCTTCTTCTGGATACGTTCGGCGGCCCGGCCGAGGAAGCGATTTTTGAAGAGGCGGTCTCCGTCGCCGCCTCGCTGGCCTGCACCATCCGCGACCAGGACTCGTTGCTGGACCTCATGTTCGTCGGGCCGGAAGCCTATTCTTTCACCAGCGGGCGCGGCGTGGGGCACATCGAGAAGATGCTGGAAATTCTGGCCTCGGTGCAAATGTGCCGCCACCACGATTTTGCGGCGCTGGAACATTTGGTCTTGACTCATGCGGGCGATTTAAGCGGCTGCGTCTGTGTCTTTCTTTCGTGGGACCAAACACGGCAGCGCCTGATCAAGGGCCTGCTGGCGCGCCGCCTGCCCTTGCGCGTGCTGGTCATGTCCGCATCCGCGGAACCTGTGCCGCACGGGGTCATGGAAGCGCAACCGGAAAATTTCCATGTTCTGCCGCTGGGCCAGGTGGCCCGCATTCTGGCCGCCCTATGAAAACACCCCCGTTGTTGATCGCCGCGGCGCTGCTCTTTTGGGGCTGGGAAACGGGCCTCTGGCTCTGGGCCTTCCTCATGGCCGCCGCCCTCGAAGCCTCGCGCCTGATCAAGGCGCGTTGGGAGATGGGCGACTCGGACTTGAACCGGATTTGCGATCTCTGCCTGGTCCTTCTCGTGGGCGCCGGCACGGTGCTGTTTTCAACGGAAGACCGCCTGGTGATTATTTTCAAATTTGCGCAGTGGCTCCCCTTTTGCTTCTATCCCGTGGCGCTGGCCCAATGTTACGGCGACCGCCCCACCCTGCCGTTAAGCGCCTTCAGTTGGCTGCTCCGGCGCATTCCGCAAAGTCCCCTCTCGCGCATATCCTTCAACTTCTCCTACGGCTATTTCGCCATTTGTGTGCTGGGCGCCAGCGCCTCGACGCGGGCCGATCAGTTCTTCTACGCCGGCGTGTCCGTGCTCATTCTGCTGGCCTTGGCCAGCGTGCGGCCCAAGCGCGTTTCGTGGACGGTCTGGATCGTCCTGGCGGTCAGCGTGCTCCTCTGCGGCCGGTTGAGCCACCAGGGACTCCGCCAATTGCAAAACAGGATGGAAACCGCCCTGGGCGGATGGATCGCCGATTTCTTTCGCGCCACAAGTGATCGCCGCGACCGCCGCGCCTTCATCGGCCTCGGCGGAATCAAACTTTCGCCCAAGATTCTTTTGCGCGTCCGCGTGCCTCCCGACATGGTGCCGCCCGGCCTCCTGCGCGAAGACGCCTACGACTCTTACCGCAAAGGAGCCTGGACGGCCGGGAGCAACGATTTCGGGCAGGTTTATCTCACCACCAATGGCACTGCTGCGCTGCTGCCGCCAAGGAAAATCTTCTCCAAGGTCGAGATTGCCCTCTATTTCACCGATGGGGAAGGCGCGCTGCCGCTGCCTCACGGCACGTTTGAAATCGAGGATTTTGACGGCCTCCTTTTCACCAATCGTTTAGGCGTGGCCGCACTTCAGGCCGGCCCCTCCCTGCTCGCTTTCCAGGCCGATTATTGGCCGGGGACATGCATGGATGATCCGCCTGGACCGGCCGACCTGGAAGTTCCCGATGACGAAACGAACATTTTGAAGATCGTGGCGGCGGAGGCGGGATTGGACCCGATGAACGACGAACGCCAGAATATCCGCGCCCTAAGCCGTTTCCTGCGCGACAAATTCCGTTACTCCCTTAACATCTCGAACCGCGGGATGCGGAATCGCCAGCAATCCGCGTTAAACCGATTCCTCAGGGATAGCAGAGCCGGCCATTGCGCGTATTTTGCCACGGCCACCGTGCTCTTGCTACGCCAGGCCGGCATCCACGCCCGCTACATCACCGGCTACGCCGTGCCGCAGTCGGCCCGCCACGGCGACACCTATCTGGTGCGGGAACGCCACCGGCACGCCTGGGCCTTGGTCTGGCACAGCGACACCCAGGCTTGGGAACAGATCGACAACACGCCCTCCTCGTGGGCCGGCGTGGCGGAAGACAGCATCCCCTGGTGGGAGCCTGTCTCGGACTTCATGTCAAACATGTATTTCGACTTTTCCAAATGGCGTTTGGGCAAGACCTCCTTCTCGCGCTACACGCAGTGGGCCTTGGCGCCGCTGATCCTTTACCTGCTCTGGCGCATTCTCTCCACCCGCCGCCGCGTCCAAACCGCTCCCGGCGCCGCCGACGGCCCCTCCGAACCCGCCTGGCCTGGATTGGATTCCGAACTTTATCTCATCGACCGCCGGCTGGCACCCATCCACCTTTCCCGCGAACCCAACGAACCCTTGAGCCTCTGGCAGCAACGCTTGCAAACGGCCTTCCCGGCTTCGCCTGCCCTGTCCGATATTTTCGACATGCACCGCCGCCTGCGCTTCGACCCGCGCGGTTTGCAAAGCCGCGACCGCGAAGCTCTCCGCCGCCAAGCCGCGCAATGGCTGGCAGAATTCTCCCTATACGAAGAGGCGGTGGCTGGTTATGATCCGGCAATAAAAGAAGTCAAATGAAACAGAACCAACCGAATGATGGCCGGCTTTTGCGAGAGATTCGTCCTGTCAACCTGCTCTCGTTCGGGCGCAAGAGTGGATTTGGAAAGGAGCAAACGACCAGACCGCCTCCGTCGAATTGATCGTCAACAATCCGAAAGGAAAGTAACCATTGCGGCACGTTCTCGCGTTTGGCGGCGACGCGCCAGGTTTCCGGCCACGCGACTTTCGGATGGAACGCTTCGCTATCTCTGCTTGCTGGCGATCCTTTGCGATCCCACGCCGCCTCCCTTGATTTGCATCGAAGAACCGGAACTGGGATTGCACCCGGACATCCTGCCCAAGCTTGCCGACTTGCTGCTCGCAACTTCCGAGCGAACACAACTCATCGTCACCACCCATTCGAACATTTTAGTCGATAGCCTGACGGAGCGGCCGGAAGCGGTCGTCGTTTGCGAGAAACACAACCGGCAAACGGAGATGCGCCGCTTGAAAAAGGACGAATTAACAAAGTGGCTGGAGAAATACCGGTTGGGGCAATTGTGGATGGACGGCCAGTTAGGGGGCAAACGCTGGTGAGCGCCTACATCTATATCGAAGGAGGCGCAAAAGGAGCTGGCTCGAAAGATTTGAACATCAGGTGTCAAGAGGCGTTTTCACAAGCTGCTCGTCCGAATGGGTTTCGAGGGACGATTGCCGCGACTGATACCATGCGGCAGCCGCCGGGCCGTTTATGATCGTTTCGTCATTGAATACTCCCCCAATACGGCGGGTTATGTCGCGATGTGGATTGACAGCGAGGAACCAATGATGAATCCAGACGCGGCTTGGAAACATTTGCGAACTGTTACGACCGTTGCGCCTTGGGCACGGCCCGAAGGGGCCGAAGACAATCGGGTCCTGTTCATGACGACCTGCATGGAAACGTGGATCGTGGCGGATCGTGATGTGTTGAGAGATCACTATGGCCACGAACTTCAGGAAACGGCGCTTCCGCCATTGGACCGATTGGAAAACCGCGCGCGGCACGATATCCAAGACAGGCTAAAGCACGCCACACGCAATTGCACCAATGCATACAAGAAGAACAAACGCTCGTTTGCAATTCTTGGCAAGCTTACGCCTGCGACATTGGAATATCACCTGCCAAGCTTCGTCCGTGTCCGTCGAATCCTGACTGAAAAACTGTAGGCGTCACAAAGCGCTGGCTTGCACAGGAGCGCCTTATTTTGTTTAATCTGGGTCAATGCGCATTTTATCCGGCATCCAACCCTCGGGCGCGCTGCACCTGGGGAATTATTTCGGCATGATGAAACCAGCCCTCGAATTGCAAGAGCAAGGCGAGGCCCTTTACTTCATCGCCAATTATCATTCCATGACCTCCCTCCTCGACCCCGCCGAACGCCGGCGCAATACCCTGGACGTGGCCCTGGATTTCCTGGCTTGCGGACTGGACCCCAGGAAAACCCTTTTGTTCCGGCAATCCGACGTGCCGGAAGTCACGGAGTTGGCGTGGATTTTGACAACGGTGACGCCCATGGGATTGCTGGAGCGCTGTCACAGCTACAAGGACAAAATCGCCCGCGGCCTTTCCCCCAATCACGGCTTGTTCGCCTACCCGGTGCTGATGGCGGCTGACATTTTGATCTATGATTCAAATGTCGTCCCCGTCGGCCGCGACCAAAAGCAGCACGTCGAAGTGACGCGCGACATCGCCATCAAATTCAACGAGACCTACGGCCAAACCTTCATCGTGCCCGAACCGCGCATCCGCGAAGAAACGGCCACGGTGCCCGGCTCCGATGGCCAGAAGATGAGCAAGAGCTACGGCAACACCATCGAAATCTTCGGCGAGGAAAAGCCGCTGCGCAAAAAAGTCATGGGTCTGGTCATGGACAGCCGCACGCCGCAGGAACCAAAACCCGACGCCGAGAAAAATATCGCCATCCAATTGCTCCGCCTGCTGGCCCCGCCGGAGGTGGCCGTGGATTACGAAAACCGCTTGCGCGCCGGCGGTCTGGGCTATGGTGACTTGAAGAAGGCGCTCTTCGAGCACTATTGGAATTACTTCGCCAACGCGCGCGCCAAGCGGGCCGAATTGGCCGCCGACATCGCCGCCGTCAATGCAGTGCTGGACGAAAGCGCGAAAAAGGCGCGCGCCCTGGCCCGCCCGGTCCTCGCCCGCGCTCGTCTGGCTTGCGGATTGGATTGAGCGCCGTCGCTTACGCCCCGAACTTGTCAAACATCTTGGCGTTGGCCTGCATGTAGCGAATCAAATACTTCGCTTCGAAAACGCCCAGCGAGCCGGTGTTGGCCCCGGTTTCGGTGAAACGTTCCAATTTGTCCGAACCGCTGCAGTCGGATACCAGCAGCACCGGCTGCGGATGCCACGAATGGCCTTTCATGGCTGCGGGCGTGGAGTGATCGCCGGTGATGGCCAGCACGTCGGGCTTCTTTTCCAACAAGATGGGCAGCGCGGCGTCGAAATCCTCGATGGCTTTTTTCTTCGCCTCAAAATTGCCGTCCTCCCCGTACATGTCGGTATATTTGAAGTGAATGAAGAAATAGTCGAAGTTGTCGAACTCCGCCAGGTAACGCCGGAACTGATCGGCAATGGTTTGCGGGCCTTCAATCTTTTTCATGCCGACCAATTGCGCCAGGCCCTTATACATCGGATAGACCGCGATGCAGGCCGCGCGCAATCCGTAGCGCTCCTGCACCGTCGGAATGGCCGGTTGATGGGCGATCCCACGCAGCAGGAATCCATTGGCCGGCTTCTTCCCCGCCAGCACGGGCAGGGCCTGCCGGTAAAAGTCCGCCACCAACGCGGCGGCTTTCTTTTGTTTGACGGACTTCGGATTGGTCGGCCCCACGGTGGGGATCGGCAATCCTTCCCGATTCGGGTCGGCGTCGGTCAGCGGCCCTTCCAATCCCTTGCCGCGAAAGATGACCACAAAGCGATGTCCTTTGCCGGGTTGAATGATCACTTCGGCGTCGCCCGCTTGTTTGACTTTGCTCGAAAGCAACGCGCACAGTTCCTCGGTCACTTCCGTGGCGACGCGTCCGGCGCGACGGTCGGTCACGATGCCCTTGGCGTCAAGGGTGCAGAAATTGGCGCGGGCGGCGATGTCCCCGGCCTGCAGTTCCATGCCCAGGCCGAGAGCTTCGATCACGCCGCGTCCGACCTGATACTCAATGGGATCGTAGCCGAACAATCCCAGATGGCCCGGCCCGCTGCCGGGGGTGATGCCGGGAGCGACAGGAATCATCCGGCCTTGCGCGCCGATCTTGGCCAGAGCGTCCAGGTTAGGCGTCTTGGCGGCTTCCAACGGTGTCATGAAGCCTGTTGCTTTAGTGGCGATGTCACCCACGCCGTCCATGACCACGAGAGCCATCTTTGTTTTTGTCTTAATCGTCAGTTTTGAATAAAAATCATCGAAATTCATATATTTATAAGGGCCTCCGCCCGCGCCAGATCATGCCGGTACAGCCCAACCGTGTCAACCTGGAGGAAAAAGAGGGAGGATGGCCACGCCTGACCCTGCGCGCTCTATTGCCGGGTGACCGTGAAGGACCCGCTCCCCCCGGTGTCTCTGACAAAAGTTGCGTTTAAAGTATTGTTGTTGATCGTGGCGGTCCCGGAAAAGTTAAGCGGGACTGTTGAGCCAGCCAAGGTGAAGGACAATTGCAAAGTTTTCCCGGATATGGTGCCGTAGGTTGACCCTGAACCCGAAGAAGCACCCATCAATTCGCAGGTAGCGTTATTGCGTGTTTCAATTCCGTCACCACTTGTGCTCCCGGAGAAAGAAGTCCCCGTCTGTGCTATTTCGATCGAAAATCCACCCCGTCAGAAAAATCGCATCCATTTGCTCCCGGGCCAGACCAATTCCACGTACCCGACCAAGTGCCGGCCAATGAATTTGGGTTGGTGAAGTTGGCTGTGACTGTTTTGTCTCCGTTCATCTTGATTTGCACAGTGGTTCCCACGCCGGCGGCATTGCCCGACCAACCCACGAATCTTGAAACGGCATCCGGGATGGCCGTCAAAGTAACGACTGTGCCAGCGACGTAAGTTTGGCGTGAAGGCTTGGCAGATACCGTTCCGCCGCCGTTGCCAGAAGTTCCAATGTCGAGGGTGTAGTAAACCAGCGGCAGAGGCACCGCTGGCACCTGCACCGGTTTGCTGGTCTTTAAGCCGCTTAGGTTCACGGTTTCAGAACCCCAGTTGTTTTCGCTGATAAAATCTCCAGAATGGAGAGTTAGACTGCCGTAATCGGTATCGGGGACGCCCAGCGGCACGAATAGATCGAAATTTCCGCTGGCATCGGTTATGCCCTGGATTCCCAAATCGGCGGCTCCAAAGCAACAAAGGTCCAGGGAGCTTTGGGGGGCTGTCAGTCCCGAGTTTGCGCCACCAACGGCCTTGCCGGTCAACTGCCCGAAGCCCTGGCTGGCGGATGGAAACACCGCCATCTGGCTCGCCACATTGAGCGCCTCAGTATAAGAATCCGCGTCCTGCCCGGATTTGGTGAGATTGTAGGTGGTCAAACCGAATTCCAGTGTTGAACTGGCGACTCCCCCAGCCAATTGCCAGGCGGTGGCTGCGGCGCCGATTTCGGCCATATTGAGGCCCTCGGCGGCGAGAGCGGTTGAGACCGAATCCTGAAACGTTTTCGTTTGCAGGTTGTTGATGTCCGCGTAAGCGGCCTCCAGAACCTCAGGATTGCCGGTGCCGAAATACGATTCCTTGATGATGAAACCCAAGTCTATGCTCATCTGCTCAACGTCGGAAACGGTGGAGACCACGGCCAGGATGCCGCCCACTTGCGCCGAGACGACAGAGGCGCTTTCGCCCAAAGCCAGGCCGAGGAAACTGTTGGCGCCCGTGGTCACAGCCTGAATGGTGTTGAACACGCTCCCGGATTCCGCCGCTTTCTGGGTCTGTTCGACAACTTCCGCCGCGCCTTTCGTGGTGTCTATAAATTGCAAAATGTCCGTCAAGGACGAAACGCCTGCGCTCGCCATCATGGCCTCGTCGGCCTCCATTACCCCTGCCGAGGCGACCACAGGGATCGCAAGGCCTATGGCTCTGGTCAAGCTTGTCAAATGCACCGCGAATACGCGATCCATCATATCGAGCGCGTTCCGGTCGAACAGCACCGGGGTCCCGTTGCTGAGAAAGCCGTTCGTGATGACGAGTGTGTGGTCGAGCATGATGGCGTCCACGTTTTGGCGCGCCAGGATAACGCCATGCAGACGGTTGCTCAGACTGGCCCGGCTAGCGGAAGTGTCAACGCCGGGATAGAGCAACCGGGCGGCCTCCAACTCGTTGAGCTGGCGTCCGAGAGTGATGGCCTGGAAAATATAAAACGAATGAGTGATCTGTCCGAGCTTTGTCCCGTAGGCGCTGATCGGCGGCAAGTTCAGAATGTTAATGGCCACCGGGGCGGATACGTTGTCGCCTTGGGCGAGCACAAGCGAGACGACGCCGCCGCTGACCTTGCCGCTGCCCGGAGCCACGTAAAGTGGCACCGCCACCAGGACCTTGCCATTCGCTCCCACGTGGATAGGCGGGGTGCTGAAGAAGAAGCCCGCCTTGTTGGTAAAATAGGCCGTGATGGGATCACTATTCGTCATCCCCGACGTGCCGATGGTCAACGAGGTCAGAGGGGCCGGAGACATGCTGGAAAGCGAGGTCATGGCCAGTCTAACTGGCTTAAACGTAAATGTTTCCTTGTTGGTCAGCGACCGGTTTCCAGCCGTATCCACCGCATAAGCCTGCAGGGTATTGATTCCTTTCGAGAGAGTCAGCTCAGGGGTTGACCAATTGGTCCATCCGTTGGTTGTGCTCGCCGCCTGCCAACCCGTTCCATTCAATTGGAAAAAGACCTCCGTCACGCCCGTCTTGTCCTTCGCTGTGCCCCTCGCGCTAATATAGGCAACCGGCAGTTTTTGGCCGGCCATGGGATAGGTGAGGAGGAGGGTCGGCTTAACGATAACGGCGCTCACCGTCAGAGCGGCTGTGGAAAAAAGAACGGAGAGCCAGGCGGAGATGGTTGTTTTCATAAATGCGGCGTTGGTTGGGTTCGCTTCCTGATGATTAGTTTGATTCAAGTATTTTTGCGCCGGGCATAACTTTGCATGATATTGCGCGGAATCAGAGTCTTCGGGCAAGATTTTTTCTTGACGGCACAGCCGACGGGCGGGGCACCGGGGCATGGTCTCACCACCACCAAGTGGTCTGGTTTTTTACAATACCGTGACAATTGATCTTGCAGATCGGCCTAACTGTGCGGGTAATGAAACGGATGCAAACCCCGAAACCATCGTTCCGTTGGCAGGCGATCCTCATCCTCCTGCCGGTGGGGGTTTTAACGGTGCTCGGACTGTATTCGCTCCGCCAGGACAGACTGGCGGCTGAACAAGATGCAAAGGAAGCCGGCGCGGCCCTCGCCCAGCGGATGGCACAGGCAGGAGCATCGGAGACATTCCTGCAATTGAGGGATTACACCATCGCGAGCGATGCCTGGTACACGCATCACAAGGATTTGGGCGCCCGAGAGGACAGTTCCAAGTCGGGTGATTCTGCCTGGCAGCAAGCGAACCCAGACGTTGATTTGTCCGCCATGCCATACGTCTGCTTGTCAATCTTCCCCAACGGACGTTCATCGCCGCAGCTTTATCCGCTCTCGTCTCCACCGCCGGATTGGCTGCTGGAACTTTCGCCGCAACAACGCCGCCTGTGGCAGGAGGAGGAAAAGGCTGAATTTGTGTCGAACGACCCAGTCGCGATGCAGGCGGCAATTCAGAAATTCATCGCCAGCAAACCGCCGCCTGGCGCGCGGGCAAACGCGGAGTTTGATCTCCTGCTCCTCAAAATTCGCGGGCTGACGGCGCCCGAAGCCGTGGCGCAATTGACGGCATCCCGGTTGTCCAAGTCGGGCGAACTCACCGAGGCTGGATTGCCGGTGGGGCCGCTGGTGTGCAACCGCGCTTTGGAGTTGCTGCCCAGTCACGCGAGTGTGCCTGACGATCTGTTCAGAAGTATCGCGGAGGGGGTTCGATATTGCCCCTGCATTCTGTCTCCGCGCCTCATTGCCGAGTCGGAACGCGTCGCCGCGCCGGGGTCGGCGGATTTCCGGCGGAAGGTGGCCGGCCTGAAAGCGTGGTGGAAATCCGACGAAATAGGGCGGGAGGTGTTGCGGAATATTCTGGAGCAGCACCCGTCCGGTGGTTGGACCAACATTCTGTGTTGGGTCGATTCGCGCAGCGGCAGGTTCCTGCTTATGTCTTGGGACACTCACAACATGCTTTGGATGTTTCCGGAAGCTGTCGTGGACAAGGCTCTGGACAACGCGGTTGCCAAGGCGGGCGTCTCGGCGCCGCCTTATGCCGTGCTCGGTTTGGAAATCGGCGGGAAAGAACTGGCCTTACAGGGAAATCATTTTCTCATGGCGTCGAATGCGCCTTCCCTGCCGGTTTTGGGTGAGGCCGTGGGAATATTTGGCCCTTCGGTCGGTACTAATGTTTATCCCATCCGTGTGCGGTTATACTTGGCCGACAGCCACGTTCTCTATGCCCGGCAGCATCAGCGCACGCTGCTGTTCGGCGCGATCATTTTGGCGTCAGCCTTCGCCGCGCTGGCCGGATTGGTGACGGCCCGCCGCGCTTTTTGCCGGCAGCAGGAGTTGAATGAATTGAAATCCAATTTCGTTTCGAGCGTCTCGCATGAATTGCGCGCGCCCATTGCCTCGATGCGGCTGCTGGCCGAGAGCCTGGAGCGCGGCAAAATCGCCGGCGAGGCCAAACACAAGGAGTACTTCGGCCTGCTGGTGCAGGAATCGCGCCGGCTTTCCATGCTCATCGAAAACATCCTCGATTTCTCCCGCATCGAGCGCGGGAGCAAAAAATACGAATTCGTGCCATCGGACATCCGCGCCTTGGCGGAGGAGACGGTCCAACTGATGCGGCCCAGCGCGGCGGAGCGCCAGGTGGAACTGGAGTTGCGCGGGAACGCCGGGGACGGGACGGATTCTTTTGCTTGCGACAGCCTGGCGCTTCAGCAAGCCTTGATTAACTTGGTTGACAATGCCGTAAAACATTCTCCCCCCGGCGGCCGGGTGGTCGTCGGCCTGGATGGCGGCGAAAGGGAGCGGTTTATTTGGGTCGAGGACAAGGGCTTGGGCATCCCGCCGGAGGAGCACGCGAAAATCTTCGAGCGTTTTTACCGTCGCGGCTCGGAATTGCGGCGCGAAACGCAAGGCATCGGCATCGGCCTGACCATAGTGAAACATATTGTCGAGGCCCACGGCGGACGGGTTACGGTGCGCAGCGCCCCCGGACAGGGCAGCCGGTTCACGATGTCTTTGCCACTCAAATGAAAACAACATCTTCTCGCGGATATCCACCTCGGTTTCGTAGCGCAGGTCTCCGAACCTGCTGTATCGCCGACTTCCAAGTCGGCTCCCCTGCCTTACGCGCAGCGGGTTTGGAAACCCGCGACACAGCAGACTTGGAAGTCTGCGCTACGAGGGAACAATGAAACCTGACGCGCGCATACTGGTCATCGAAGACGAACTGCCTATGCGCACGGCCCTGGCTGACTGTCTGGCGGCCGAAGGCTACCGCGTCCTGACCGCCGCCGACGGCCCGACCGGCCTGGACCGGGCCGTGCGGGAGAAGCCAGACCTTGTCCTGCTCGACATCATGATGCCGCGCCTGGACGGCTACGCGCTCTGCGCCGAATTGCGGCGGCTTTCCATTTCCGTGCCTGTTTTGATGTTGACAGCAAGGGGACAGGTCGGCGACCGCGTGCGCGGTCTGGACGCCGGCGCGGACGATTACCTGCTCAAGCCGTTCAGCACGGACGAACTTCTGGCACGGGTGCGACGCCCTTCTGCGGCGCGTCCACAGGCAGGCGGCGGTTCCCAACATCGTCCGTCTGGGACAGGTTGAAATTGACCTGCCGCGCCAGAAAGCCGCGCGCGGGCGGAAGAATATTCACTTAACAGCCCGCGAATTCGCCATGTTGCGCCTGATGCTGGAGACGCCCGGCGAGCCGGTCACGCGCGAGCGTTTTCTGGACGTGGTCTGGGGTTACACCGCCTTTCCCACCACGCGCACGGTGGACACCCACATCGCCGCCCTGCGCGCCAAGATCGAGGAAAACCCGGAAGACCCGCGCTGGATCAAGACCGTTCACGGCACCGGCTACCGTCTGGAAATCTTTACAAAACCTTGACAACCGCCAACCGCGAATCCGTCACGCTCACCCCATGAAAACAAAATATATTCTGATTGTTTGCGTCCTTTTCGTCACATCCGTCCTTGCCAACGCCGCCACCAACGACGTGGCCACGCTCTTGCAGCAGGGTTTGTTGGAGGAGGAAGCCAACCACCAATTGGACGCCGCCATTGGCGACTACAAAGAGGCGATCAAGCATTTTGACGGCCAGCGCCAACTGGCCGCCACCGCGATTTTCCGCCTGGGCGAATGTTACCGCAAGCAAGGCCACACCAACGAGGCCAACGCGCAATACGCCCGCATCGTGCGCGAGTTTCCAGATCAAGCTGAATTGGCGCAACTGAGCCAGGCTTACCTGCCAACTGGCGGCACTTCGGCCCAAACGCAAGTTCTGCCCTCCGACGAAGAAAATTTTCTGCGCCAAGTCAGAGAAACCATGCAAAACAGTCCCGATCTTGTGAATCAGCAATTGACCAAGGCGATTGCAGCCGGATACGCATCGGCGGCTGAATTCCTCCTCACGCACGGCGCGGACGTGAACCGCAAAGCACCTATCGCGCAGGCAGCCAATCTAGGCAACGACGCAATGATCCGGTTACTATTGAACCACGGCGCCGCGGTGGACGCCCGGGATGGCGGACGCACCGCCCTTCACTGCGCGGCGGAAAACGGATTCCTGACTATTTGCCGTACACTTCTCGCTCACGGGGCGGACGTAAACGCGCAGTACAACAATGGTTGGACGCCGCTCCATGCCGCCGTTACGAAGATGAACCTGCCACTGGTCGAGTTGTTCATCACTAACAAGGCACAAGTGAACGCGACCAACAGCGACGGGCAAACGCCGCTCTTTGTTGCCATACAACTCCAGAACGTGGATATCGCCAAATTGCTCCTCGACAACCATGCGGACGCCAACATGGGAGCTTTCGACAGATTATCTAGCTACTGGTTGCCGCTCAGTCCCTTGGACAGGGCTGTTTATAGTGATAACCCGGAGATGGTGAAATTGCTTTTGGAACATCATGCCGATCCCAACGCCCTGACGTTACCCATTCCGGGTTACTTCAAAATCAGCTTCCGGCTACCATCCAAGTCATCGGATGTCGAGCTGGGTGCGGGTGAAACCCCGCTGATGTGGACTGCTTCACTCAACCAGTTGCACGCCACGAGGATTGTCCAACTGCTTCTGGATCACGGAGCCACACCGAACGAAACCGACCCCGATGGGCAGACAGCTTTGGTTTACGCCATCCGCACGAAAAACATCGATGTTTGCCGTGCTCTGATCGCACGTGGCGCGGACGTCAACGCGCTGGACACTCAAGGCCGGCCTCCGTTGGCACACACGAAAAAGGATAGCCAGATCGAAGAAGTATTGATCAAGGCGGGAGCGGATCCGGATTACAACCGGCGGCGCGGCATTTGGAGCTGTGACTCTGAGGAAAAACCCAAAACGATGGTGTTCTCTTGTCCAACCAATTTCATCAACCACCACACCCTTCTCGAGTTCATCGCGAGAAGCTGCCCTCCATTTCCAGATTTCGCGCGCGTTTCGATCCATCGCCTGAACGGCAAACGCGCCGAGGTGGTGCCCGTGAATGTGGCGGATTTTTTCCAAACCGGCGACTGCGCCAAGGATGTCGCGTTGCAACCGGGAGACATGGTTGAAATTCCCGAACGGGAGCACAAGGTTGCCGAGAATTGGGCCGGATTCTTGTCCGCGGAGGAGGACGCCTTAAACACATGCCTCTTTCGCATGGTGCGAATCATTGTGAAAGGCACGACCAATGACGTTGCTGTAGAGTGGCGTTCGCGATTCCACCCGCCTGGTTCTGTTATTATTATTAATGGTAAGCTACCCGACTGGAAGGTCAAAGCCCTCAAAGAAAGGAAAGCGGACATCTGGGTTGAATCGGTTCTTCTCAACACCGTGGTGCATCAGGCCAACGTCTTATTGAACACCTCGGACTTGTCCCGGGTGCATCTGACGCGCGGCGGGGCGAAAATGACGTTCGACTTGACGACCAAGACGCCGCCGGAGGTCTGGCTGGAGGACGGCGACGTGATCGAAATCCCGGAACTTGGCCAGGCCGCGCCGGCCGCGACCACAAAATGAACCGCCCACAAAAGGTTTCGCATCGGCCTGGGTACCGCTTTTTTTAAGGTTGGTTTGACTGTGCCCGGCTGCGGTGGTAATTAAATGGGTATAGATGCCGCGCAAAATTCGCCAATTGGTTTCCGATTTGACGAAAGCGGGTTTCGTGCTGACGCCTGGCGGCAAAGGCTCGCACCGCAAGTTTCGTCATCCCCGGATTTCCGGCTCGGTGATTTTGAGCGGCGGCGATGGTGACGACGCCCGCCATTACCAGGAAAAGCAGGCGCGCAACGCGATGCGTGAGGCAGCCAAATGAAAACGGAAGACCAGTATCTAAAATTCGTGCGGTGGAATGAAGAGGACAACCTTTATGTGGGTTACTGTCCTGACCTGTTCCCGTGGGGCGGTGTCTGCCATGGCGAGAGCGAGGAAACGACCTACCACCAATTGTGCGTTCTTGTGCGTGAAGAAGTCGAACAATTGAGGCAAGCCGGCAAAGAGTTGCCTGTTCCGGGCACCCGGCCAATGCGCGAGGCTGTGCTGGCGTAAATTCCTGGGCGGCGCGGCAGCCCTACCGTGTTACGGGAGCAAAATTATTTTTCCATGCGCCCCGGCTTCCATGATCAGTTCATGGGCGCGCGAGGCTTCCGCCAGCGGCAGCTCGCGACCTATGACCGGCCTGAAGGCGCCATGTTCCAAGCCGGCACGCAAGGCGGCGTGGATTGAGGCTTTGTCCTGGGCGCTTGCGTTGAAGAGGAACATGCCCCGGATGTCGGCGTCGCGCATCATGGCTTCGCGGGCGTCTATCTCCACTTTGCCACGGTTGCCGATGACGATGACCCGGCCGTCCCTGGCCAAAACCGAGAGGTCTTTGCCCAGATTTTCATTGGCCAGCATCTCAAGGATAATATCCACGCCGCGGTTTTCCGTAATCTTGAGCAAATCAGCCAGGTAACCGGGCTGGCGATGGTTCAGGACGTGGGCGGCGCCCAGGTCGCGCACCAATTGCGCACCTTTGTCGGAACCGGCGGTGCCGATGACCGTTAATCCGGCGGCGCGGGCCAATTGCACGGCCGCCGTGCCAACGCCGCCGCTGGCGCCATGCACAAGGACCGTCTCCCCCGGCACGGCTCGCGCCCGTTGAAAAAGCGCCCGCCAGGCAGTGCCGTAGGGGACTCCCAGGGCGGCGCCCTGGGCGAAGGAGGCGTTCTCCGGCAACGGGTGGACATCGGCGGCTTCGCAAATGGTGATGTTGGCATAGGCGCCGGTGACGCTGCCGCTGGTATAAACGCGCGCGCCGACGGCCAAGTGGCGCACCAGAGGGCCGATTCTGGCCACTTCGCCGGCGGCGTCGGTGCCGGGGGTAAACGGCAGGGGCAGGTTTGGGTTTCTCCCGGCGCGCAGATAGGTTTCGACGGGATTCACGCCGATGGCCCGGACGTGGATGAGAACCTGGCTTGGCCCAGGTTCGGGTTCCGGGACGTTTTTCAATTGCAGGACTTCGGGGCCGCCGAATTGGTGAACGCGAATGGCTTTCATAATTATTTGCAAACTGAAATTGACTGTTCGCGGCGCTTTGTTAAATTCAGCGCGCATTGGAAGTTCGCCCGGGGGCGATCCCTTGCAAGTAAAATTAGAACAATTTTATGCCAACTAAAACAAAAAATTCTGAGAAATACGTTTATATATTCGGCAATAAAAAGGCCGATGGACACGGCGGGATGAAACCCCTTCTCGGCGGCAAAGGAGCCAACCTCGCGGAAATGACCCGCATTGGCCTTCCGGTGCCTCCCGGATTCACCATCACGACCGAAGTTTGCACTTATTACTACGCTAATAAGAAAAACTATCCAAAGCAGTTGTGGGACCAGGTCAAGACCGGCGTGGGCAACATGGAAAAGCTGCTGGACAAAAAATTCGGCGACCAGGAGAAGCCTCTCCTCGTGTCCGTGCGCTCCGGCGCCCGGGAATCCATGCCCGGCATGATGGATACGATCCTGAACCTGGGCCTGAACGACCAGACGGTCATCGCATTGGAAAAGGTGAGCAAGAATCCCCGCTTTGCCTGGGACTGCTATCGCCGCTTCATTCAAATGTATGGCGACGTCGTCATGGGCGTGCAGAAGGCCCCCAGCGAAGATCACGAACCCTTTGAAATCATCATCGAGGCCCTCAAGAATGAATTGTTCCCCGGGGAAGAGCACGTGGAAGACACGCGCATCGATACCGCCGGGTTGCAAGAGCTTGTCAACCGTTTCAAGGCGCTGATCAAGGAACGCACCGGCAAAGCTTTCCCGAATGATCCCTGGAAGCAACTGGAAGGCGCGATCGGCGCCGTCTTCAGCTCCTGGATGAATGATCGCGCGATCGTTTACCGCCAGAAATACAACATCCCGACCGAGTGGGGAACAGCCGTCAGCGTGCAGTCGATGGTCTTCGGCAACACGGGCGATCAGTCCGGTTCCGGCGTCGCTTTCACGCGCGACCCGGCCAGCGGCGAGAAGGTGTTCTTCGGGGAGTTCCTGATGAACGCGCAGGGCGAAGACGTGGTCGCCGGGGTGCGCACCCCCAAGCCGGTGGCGGAGTTGGCCAAGGTCCTGCCGGCAGCGGCCAAGGAATTGGAGAAGGTTCGCCAAACCTTGGAAAAGCATTTCCGCGACGTGCAGGATTTCGAGTTCACCATCGAGGACGGCAAACTCTTCATGCTCCAGACCCGCAACGGCAAACGCACCGGCCTGGCCGCAGTGCGTTTCGCGGTGGAAATGGAAAAGGAAAAATTGATCACTTGGGAAGAGGCTGTTCGCCGCGTTCCCGCGGAACAACTCGACCAGGTGCTGGCGCCCATTTTTGACCGGGCCGCCGTCAAGGCTGCAAAATCCATTGCCAAAGGTTTGCCCGCCGGTCCCGGCGCGGCCACCGGTCGCGTTTATTTCAACGCCGAACGCGCCGTCGAAGCCGCCACAACGAGACGAAAAAGTCTTGCTCGTGCGCGTGGAAACGTCCCCCGAAGATTTGCGGGGCATGATCGCGGCGGAAGGCATCCTGACCGCTCGCGGCGGAGTCAGTTCGCACGCGGCGTTGGTCGCCCGGCAGATGGGCAAAGTTTGCGTGTGCGGCGCCAGCGCGGTGCACGTGGATTACAAGGCGCGCGTCATGGAAATCGGCGGCAAGACCTTCAAGGAAGGCGACTACCTGTCCATCGACGGAACATCCGGCGACGTCTTTCCCGGCGAGTTGAAAACCGCGCCCTCGGAGATCGTCCAGGTGTTGGTCGAAAAGACGCTGGCGGCCAAGGACAGCCGCATCTACCAGAACTTCGCGCAATTGATGAAATGGTGCGACAAGGCCACGCGCATGCACGTGCGCTGCAACGCCGATTCACCCGAACAAGTGGGCAACGCCCTCGCCTTCGGCGCGGTGGGCATCGGCCTGTGCCGCACGGAGCACATGTTCTTCGAAGGCAACCGCATCGACGCCATGCGCGAAATGATCCTGGCCGACAACTTGGAGGATCGCAAAAAAGCGCTGGCCAAGTTGCTGCCTTATCAGCGGGACGACTTTGTGGGCATTTTCCGCACGCTCAAAGGATTCCCAGCCACCATCCGCACCCTGGACCCGCCCTTGCACGAATTCCTGCCTCACGAAGCGTCGGCCCAGGCCGACCTCGCGAAAAAGATGGGCGTGCCGGTCGAGAAGATCGTCAAGCGGGTGGCGGACCTGCATGAGTTCAACCCCATGCTCGGTCTGCGCGGCTGCCGTTTGGGCATCGTCTTCCCGGAGATCACCGAGATGCAGACCCGCGCCATCATCGAGGCGGCCATCCAGGTGCAAAAGGAAGGCATTCCCGTCAAACCGGAAATCATGATCGTGCTCGTCGGCTTCCAAAAGGAACTGCTGCAGCAACTGGAGATCGTCAATCGGACGGCCAAGCTGGTGCAGGAGGAGAAGAAGACGAAGGTCAAATACATGGTTGGCACGATGATCGAAATCCCGCGCGGCGCGCTGATCGCGGACGAAATCGCCAAGGACGCCCAGTTCTTCAGCTTCGGCACCAACGACCTGACTCAGACCTGCCTGGGCATGAGCCGCGACGACTCCGGCCATTTCCTGCCGGTTTACCAGGATTTGGAAATCATCAAGCAGAATCCATTCGCCACCATTGACCAAAGCGGCGTCGGCGCCCTGATCAAGATCGCGGTGGAAAAAGGCCGTCAAACACGCCCGGACATCAAGCTGGGCATTTGCGGCGAACACGGCGGCGACCCTGCCAGCGTCAAATTCTGTCATCGCACGGGATTGACCTATGTCAGTTGCTCGCCCTTCCGCGTGCCCATCGCCCGCTTGGCGGCGGCGCAGGCGGCCTTGGAAGAAAAGGCCGCGGCCAAAGCCACCAAGAAATAATTGATTCGAACGCGTTTGGGGCCGGGCGCAAGCCTAGGCCCCAAACGGGTTGACCGTCTCCACAAAGGGGAAGTGCTTGGCATTGCGCGTCACAACAGTCCAGCCCTGGCTCCGCGCGATGGCCGCGATTTGCAAATCGCGCAAGTCGGCATCCTTGAGGCCACCGGCGCCTCGTGCCGCTTCGTACTCGGCCACATAGCGTCCGAACTCGCAGGCGGACGCCTCGTCAAAATCCAGAATCCACTCCCGAAAATCCTGGAGTATGAAGTTATATTGCCGGGCCAGGGTGCGTTTTCGTTTCCCGTCCTGCAGTCGCTCCACGCCGAAGCACATGTCCGCCAGCGTAATCGTCGTCAAACAGCAATCGCCGGCATGAGCAGCCAGCCAAGCCAGGCACTGCGCGTCGGGCTTCGGTTTGGTGGTTTCGCTAATGATATTGGTATCCAGAACGAATTTCATAAGCGCCGTTTCATAGGCCAACTACGCTCTGGAATTTCCAACCCCTTCATCTCCAGGAGCGCATCCACCAGGGTTTTTCTTTTGGGCGGGCCTTCCAAGGCGCGGACGATCTCGGGCACACCCTTGCGCAGACCCTGGCGCAAGACTTCGCTTTTGCTTAGTCCGGTGCGACGGACGGCTTGATTGACCATCTCCGTCAATTCAGGCTCCAGACGAATCTGCAACGTATCGCTTTTCATATCATACATTGTATGGCATTTGTCATGCCACGTCAATTTGCCGTTCGCGGCGCCACGCAAACGGTTTAGCTCGCCACGCAACGGCCCTGAAACGGCGATTGGGCGGTCCGCGCCTGACGGGTGTGCGACAAATTTCTTCGGAATCTGGAAGCGCATCTCATTAACACCCCGCTTCAGCGGGGTGCTGGCGCGCGTGACACACAAAAAACCGTTTTAACGGTTTCTCGCCTTGCCTTCCGCTGCGCCGCTGCCTAAACGTTTCTTATGTCTCTCCATTCCTACTCTCGTGTTTGGCTGCATCTTGTCTGGGCAACCCTGGAACGGCGTTCGCTCCTGTGACGAAGGTCGCCGCGGCCAAGCTCTCCGTCCAGCTCACGCGTTACGCTGGCGAGAAAGGAATCCACATGAAGATCAATTATTGCTGGTGGAACGTTACGGGTTGAAGTGGCGTGATGAGAAAACCGTTGAAACGGTTTCTGTGGTCCCCCCAGTGCCCACACCCCGCTGAAGCGGGGTGTTAATCAAAAGAGAGGTCAGCCAGTATATATGTGCCCATATATTTCTTATTATCCGGCAACTGGGGCGGAATCAGCAGTCGGAAGAATTCTGTCGCACACCCGGCCCTGACGGAAGTAGTGGTTTTTCGATTGTTTTGGCGGCTGGATGCCGCCAATGTAGATGCTTTTATGCAACAGGTTAATCTCGGCATGATCGGCGGCGGCACCGTGGGCAGCGGTGTCTTCCACCATTTGCAACTTAATGGCGCGCTGTTGGAATCGCGCCTGCGGGCCAAAATCGGTCTGCGCAAAATCGCCGTCAAGGCGCTGGACGAACCGCGCCCTTACCCCATCCCGGCCGCGCTCATGACCACGGATTGGACCACGGTGGTCAAGGACCCTCAGGTCCACGTCGTCATCGAATTGGTCGGCGGCACCACCATCGCCAAGACGATGATCCTGACGGCGCTCAAATTGGGCAAGCCGGTCATCACGGCCAACAAGGCCCTGCTTTCCGCGCATGGCGAGGAACTCTTCGCGGCGGCCAAGGCCAACGGTGCCAATCTCTATTACGAAGCGAGCGTGGGCGGCGGCATTCCGATCATCAAGGTCTTGCGGGAAGGGTTTGTCGGCAACCGCATCACCCACATGTACGGCATTGTCAACGGGACGTGCAATTACATCCTCACCCGCATGAAGCTGGAAGGCCTGGATTTCGCCCCGACCCTGGCGGAGGCGCAACGCCTCGGCTACGCGGAGGCCGATCCGTCGCTGGACATCGACGGCTTCGATTCGGAGCACAAGATCGGGATTCTGGCTTCGCTGGCGCATGGGTTCTGGGTCGCGCCCAAAGAGATTTACGTCGAGGGCATTCGCGCCATCGCCCGGGTGGACATGGAGTTTGCGGACAAATTGGGCTACACCATCAAGTTGCTGGGCGTGGTCAAGGTGGCCCCCGGCGCCCGGCGCAAAACCATCCAGGTTTCCGTCTATCCGGCCCTCATCCCCAACGGCCACGTCCTGGCTAGTGTCAATTATGTTTTTAACGCGATCTTCTGCCGCGGCGACGTCGTCGGCGACACGCTCTTTTACGGCCGCGGCGCCGGTCAGGACGCCACCGCCAGCGCGGTCTTGAGCGACATCGCGGACGCGGCGCTGGATTTGAAATACGGCACCCCGGGGCGTGTGCCGGCGTTTGTCCCGCACGATCAATCGGGAGCAGTCCTGCCGATCGCGGAGGTGCTCTCGCGCTATTATCTGCGCTTTAACGTAGTCGATAAGCCGGGAACGCTCGCCCGCATCACCTCCCTCCTGGCCGCCTCCAAAATCGGCATCTCCTCCGTCATTCAGCCCGAAGGACACGAAGGGCAAAGCGTGCCGCTGATTCTGATGAGCCACGAGGCCCCGCACGCGGCGATGCAGCAGGCGCTGGCTAAAATCGCCCGATTGCCCGTGGTCAAAGGGCCTCCCGTGATGCTGCGGGTGGAGAACTTTTCCTGAACAACTTATTCCTGCCATCTCCTATGAATTCCATTCTCCCAGCCACCGGCCAGCGCTGGCGCGGCGTGATCTCGGCCTATCGGGCCTGGCTGCCCGTCTCGGACTCCACGCCGGTGGTGTCCCTCAACGAAGGCAACACGCCGCTGGTGCGCGTGGATAATTTTGTCCGCGGCATCGGCGGCGATTTTCAATTGTGGCTCAAATACGAAGGGCTTAATCCAACCTGCTCCTTCAAGGATCGCGGCATGACCATGGCGGTGTCCAAGGCCAAGGAGCGCGGAGCGGCCATTGTCATGTGTGCCAGCACCGGCAACACCTCCGCCGCCGCCGCCGCCTACGCCGCGCGGGCCGGCATGAAGTGCGTGGTCGTTCTGCCGCATGGCAAAATCGCGCTCGGCAAAATGGCGCAGGCGCTGATGTACGGCGCGGTCACCATTTCGGTGGAAGGCAATTTTGACCAGGCCCTGCGCATCGTGCGCGAGTTGGGCGAAATGGGACACGTCGAAGTCGTCAACAGCATCAATCCGGCGCGCATCGAGGGGCAAAAAACCGCCGCCTTCGAAATCTGCGATCAATTGGGCCGGGCGCCCGATTTCCATTTTCTGCCAGTGGGCAACGCCGGCAACATCACCGCCTATTGGAAGGGCTATCGCGAATATCGGGAGGCCGGAAAGTCGGACCGCTTGCCGCGCATGTTTGGTTTCCAGGCGGCGGGAGCGGCGCCGATGGTTTTGGGCCAGCCGGTGGCCGATCCGCAAACGGTCGCCACCGCCATCCGCATCGGTAATCCGGCCAGTTGGACCCAAGCCGCGCTGGCCCTCAAGGAATCGAATGGTTTTATCGGCAAAGTCACCGACCAGGAGATTCTGGACGCGTACAAACTAATCGCGCGCACCGAAGGCGTGTTCGTCGAGCCGGCCTCGGCGTCGTGTCTGGCCGGTTTAATCCATTGCGCGCAGGCCGGGACCATTCCCAGCGGCAGCGTGATCACCGCCACCATGACTGGCCACGGCCTTAAAGACCCGGACAACGCCATCGCCACGGCTGGATTTAAGCCTATCTTGGTGCCGGCGCTCAAGGAAGCAGTCATGAAAGCGATGGGACTTTAGGGGGGTAATATTGAACACTTTGCGGCAAGTGCTTGTCATTGAGATGGTTCGGTGTGTTTTTGCGGCTTAAACTTTCCCGCATTTTGGTGTCAATAAGCCGTTGACATCCTGAAAAAAAACTGTAGGATGCTTGCGGGTTTGATTCGGGTGGCGGTACGTTTCTTCAGCGGGGTTCCCCACCCCCACCTCCTTGGCGTCTGCCGCCCGAATCGCCTTTTTTTGATTCCCGCGCGCCAGACTTTCCTTTTACAATGCGTTCAGCACATTGATCAAATGGCGGAGGCGTCCGTAGTCCCTGCGGTTGAAGCCGAAGGCTATGCGTTGCAATTCCAAGGTTGCCACTTCCTCCTGTTCCTCGGCCATCGCCTCGATGGAGTGGATTTTCTCGCCCGTGATAATGTCTTCAAAATCCTCGTTCAAAGCCTGGATGGCGGAGGGCGAAGGCGCGTGCCGAAGGCGGATGATCAGCCTGTCGGCCACCGAACGCATGGAATGGTAATTGCGGTAGAAGCGGGCAATATGTTTGACGGCATCCTCCGCGCTGTCGGTGATGTAGTATAGATTCAGATCCGGCGGGCTGATCAGATTGGAGCGCAGCAAGTGCTCGCGCATGTGCCTGTCCCACGTTCGCCAGTAAGCCGAGGCGGGAGGATTGATCAAGACCAGCGGGCGCAAGCGTGTCTTGCCCGTTTGCATCAGCGTCAGCGCCTCGTAACCTTCGTCCATGGTGCCGAATCCGCCCGGAAACAAAGCAATGGCGTCGGCATGCCGGACAAAGGTGAGTTTGCGGGTAAAGAAGTACTTGAAGGTGATCAGCTTCTTGTCGCCCTGCATGAAGGGATTGGCCGTTTCTTCCCAAGGCAGCCGGATGCTGGCCCCGAAGCTGTTCTCCAGCCCCGCGCCTTCGTGCCCGGCGCGCATGATGCCCGGGCCGGCCCCCGTGATGACCATCCAGCCGGCCGCGGCCATCAGGCGGCCGAAGTCCACCGCCTGCCGGTACTCCGGCTCCTCCGACCCGGTGCGGGCCGAACCGAAGATGGTGACCTTGCGCTTCTCGGCGTAGGGTTTGAAAAGGCGGAAGGCATAGCGCAGTTCGCTTACCGCCGTGCGGATGACCCGCACGTCCCCGCGATCCTCCACGTCGCTCAGAAGCTTGAGCGCATTGAGAACGATGTCGGCCACCAAGTCCGGGTTATGGCCGCCGCCTTTATAATTGATTAACTCCTGGATGCGCCGCTGCAACTCAGGGTCCACGGGGGATTTGAGGCGTCGTTCCATCAACTTCAAGTTTGCACAAATGGGTCCATTGGCTCGGGGCGCGCCGCCGGCCCGCTATTTTGCTCTGGCACCGCGCATCCCGCTGTCTTACCATGCCTGAATGCTGCCAAATTGGAAGCCAAACTTGTTGGGAGCCGGAACTTATGCCGACACTTGCGACAACCGTTGACGGGCTGAAACTTCCCAATCCGTTCATCATTGCCTCCGGTCCGCCGGGGACCAACCTTAACGTCATCGCCAAAGCCTTCAAGGAAGGTTGGGGCGCCGTCGTCGCCAAAACCATCAGCCTCGACGCGGCCAAAGTCATCAACGTCACCCCGCGCTACGCCAAATTGATGGCCGAGGATGGCCGCGAGGTCCTGGGCTGGGAAAATATCGAGCTGATCAGCGACCGCCCTTTCCAGATTTGGCTGGACGAATTCAAGAAATGCAAAGACATGTTCCCCGACGGCGTCTTGATCGCTTCCATCATGGAAGAATACCGCAAGGACGCCTGGATTGAAATTGTGCAACGTTGCCAGGAAGCCGGCGTGGATGGTTTTGAATTGAATTTTTCCTGCCCGCACGGCTTGCCGGAACGCAAAATGGGCTCGGCCATGGGCGAGGACTGCGACATTTTGACAGAAGTGTGCGGTTGGGTCATGAGCGCCGCCCGGAAGCCGGTGTGGGCCAAGATGACTCCCAACATCACCCACATTGAAGACCCGAGCCGCGCCGCTTTGCGCGCCGGTTGCCAGGGCATCAGCGCCATCAACACCATCCGCTGCGTCATGGGCATCAACCTGGAAACGTTGCGTCCCGAACCGTCCGTCGAGGGCTTCAGCACTCCCGGCGGCTACTCCTCCAAGGCCATCCGCCCAATTGCGTTGCGCATGGTCATGGAAATCGCCACCATGATGGGCCGCGAGTTTCCCGGGCGTTCCCTTTCCGGCCTCGGCGGCATCGAGACAGGCGCGGACGCCGCGCAATTTATTCTTGTCGGCGCCGGCACCGTGCAGGTATGCACTGGGGTGATGAAATTCGGCTATGAGTGCGTCAAACCCATGCAGGACCAATTGCTGGCCTTCATGGAAAAACACCATTTCCACACCCTGGCCGATTTCCAGGGCCGCAGTTTGCCCTATTTTACCACCCACCTCGACCTGGTGCAAAAGCAGGCCCAACGCAAAGCCGCCGCGCGGAAAAAGTTCACCGGCTCCGATGCCGAGTGGAGCGGCGATTCCTTTGTCCAGCAATCCAACGCCCTCTTCCATGATTGAGTGAAATGACATTACGCGACCCAGAATCACCGGTGCGGCGCATGACCATCGCCGTCGTCACCGCTTTGGCCATCATGGCGGCGGGGGCCTTGGTATATTTGTCGGCGGTGTCCAAAGAGACCACTACCAGATTCAACGGCGCCGCCATCGTGGCCGCCGCCCGCTCCTACACCCGGGTATCTGCAAGCCCGCAACCAACCGATACCCAAATCCGTTACGCTCGATGAATTGGTCGCGCTCCATTTCCTGAAACCCGCGGAAGTCGCGGCTTTCGCCGGGATGAAAGCATCGATCATGTTAACCAGCGCCGATCGCGGCCCCAAAGCTGTTCTGATGCAGGTCCACTTTCCCGACGGCGGCGACGTCTTGCTGTTGACCGACGGCAGTGTCCAACAAGTGACGCGCTGAGGGATTGGATGATAGCAAAATCATCTCCCCACCGCCTTTCAAAAAGAAGCCACTTCGGCGATGTTTGCGCATGAACGACGCGCCAACGTTGGAAACGGCAGAGAATCCAGTTCCGCGCCCCGCACAAGCCACGGTGCTGGTGGTGGACGACTACGCCGAGTACCGGGAATTGGCCGCTCATTTGCTGCGGCAAGCCGGATACCAAGTCCTGGAAGCCAACTGCGGGCAACAGGCGCAACGGCTGGCTGAAGAGCACGGCAAGATCGATCTTCTGGCCACGGATCTCACCATGCCCGGAATGAACGGCGTGGACCTGGCCCGATGGTTTCACAAGCGATTCCCATTCAGCAAGGTGCTGCTCGTCTCCGGCTCCGCGTGGTGGGAGATCGAGGCCTACGTCGAAAAAAATGTATTGGGTTGCTTTCCTCGACAAGACGAGCGCCTTTACCCATCTTGCCGGGACGGTGAAAAAGCTGCTGGCGGAGACGGCGCCCATGATCGCAAACGGGAATCCAAGGCCAGAACCGGCCAGCGCGCCAAGGACCTCTGGCCAGATTGCGGCTTGAATTTTTGAGAAAGAGAACGACATTCCAGCATGGCAACTCCAAAACCACTTGAAAAAGCAAAGGATCACACCGTGCGGCCCGTCGCGCTCGTTATCCTTACGGTGGACGATTGCGCCGAGGATCGGGAAATGGCCGCCTATGCCCTGCGCAACGCCGGATACCGGGTCTTGGGAGTCGGCGACGCGCAAGAGGCCCAACGGATCGCTGAAGAGCGTGGGGACATCGATTTGCTAGTCACGGACTTTAAAATGCCTGGGATGAACGGAGTGGAGCTGGCCCGCTGGTTCCACAGCCGGTTTCCGCTCAAAAAGGTGCTTCTGGTCTCGAGTTTCCCATGGGAGGAGATCGAACCATCTCTGGAAAACACGGATTGGCTTGCTTTCCTTGATAAGAAGGGGGCCTTCACCCAACTCGCTGCCACGGTCAAAAGACTCCTGGCTGAGACCGGCGAATTTTGGCACAGCCAGGAGGCAAGTTCAGGAATCAATCAATTTGCAGCAAGTCGAGGCCGATGATGTCCGGGTTTCCTGCCTGAATCGTGGCCAGGAGCGGGGCCGGAGGTTCGCCGCCCAACTGAATGCGGCAACTGGCGGCCAGCGCGCCCTCAAAAACCACGTTCTCCACTTCCTCAATATTCAGCCCCGCCCGGCGGATGTGGTCCATGACAAACGCCAGCACGCCGACCCGATCCTGATGCCGCACCACCAATTGCCACTTGGCCGGCGTGCGCTTGGCCAGGTTGACGCAATTCAACACCACGCCCGTTTTGATAAAGGTTTCGATGACCCGGATCGCCTCGTCCGCAATCGCGTTTTGCGCCTGCTCGGTCGAGGCGCCGATGTGATGCGTGGCGTAAAGGTCCGCGCATTTGAGAATCGGATCGCTGAAGGCCGCCACCCCTTCGGCAGGCTCGGGATCGAACACGTCCAAACCGGCGCGGATGCGCTTGGCTTCCAGCGCCTCGCGCAACGCCGCCTGGTCCACCACCTCGCCGCGAGCCGCGTTAATCAAAATGGCCCGCGGCTTCATGAGCCAGAGCCGGGCGGTGTTGACCAGCTTGCGCGTTTCCGGCTTCAAAGCCACGTGCAGCGTGACAACGTCGGCCTCCCGGAAAATGTCATCCAGGTTTTCGCGCCGTTGCACACCCAGTTCGGCCGCCATCTCGGGCGTGAGCGAACGCGACCAGGCGATGACCTCCATTCCAAAAGCGTGCGCCCGCCGGATGACCTCGCGTCCGATGCTGCCGACGCCGACCACGCCCATCGTTTTGCCAAACACGCCATCGGCGCGGGAAAATTCCTTCTTGTTCCATTGCCCGGCGCGCAGGGCGGCGACGCAGTCCGGCACGCGGCGGTCAATGGACAGAAGCAGGGCGAAAACCAGCTCGGCCACCGCGATGGAATTCTTGCCCGGACAATTGCTGACAAAAATGCCGCGGCTGCTGGCGGTTTTGACATCGATGGTATTGACCCCGGCGCCGGCCCGCATCACCAGCGCCATGTTGCGCGCGGCGTTGAGCGTGTCGGCGGTGACTTTTTTACTGCGCACGATCAGGATTTTGCTGGAAGCGGCCAGCGCGGGCAGGGCATCGGCCTTGGCGGAGGGTTGGTAGTCCACCTCGCAGCCAATTTGTTTCAAACGTTGCAGGCGTGATTCCGGGAACGAGTCGGCGACAAGTGTTTTCATTTGTTGTCATTTCATAGAGGCCGGTGAAAAGGATGTCCAGAGAATTTTTTCAGCGCGAAAACAAATCAGCGATGGGACAAAAAGCAACCACGCGCGAAGAGGGATTGTTGTCACCTTGTGGATACACATACCCCTCGTCCCGAAGGGACAACCCGAGAATAGCCCAACGTTTCAACATTGGGGAGGCAAATTCAGCGTTGCATAAGTCCCGAAGGGACGGCTGAATAGTTGGCATGTCCTACGTCAGTTCCTATTTCCATTGTGTCTTCAGCACCACGGAACGCCGCTCACTGATCCCGCCGACATTACGTGATAGACTCTGGCCGTTCTTGGGCGGTATCACCCGGAACAATGAAATGAAGGCCATCGAAATTGGCGGCGTGCAGGACCACGTCCATCTCCTGCTGTCTTTGCCCGCGACGCTGTCGGTCGCTAATGCAATGCAGCTCATCAAGGGCGGCTCCTCCAAATGGGTGCATGAGACTTTTCCGGAACACCGGCTTTTTGGCTGGCAGGTGAAATATGGCGCTTTTAGTGTCAGTGTCTCGCAGTTGGACAAGACCATTCAATTCATCAAGAGCCAGGAGGAGCACCATCGCAAGAAGACCTTTCAAGAGGAGTTTCTGAATTTGCTTAACAAACACCGTATTGCCTTCGACGAGCGCTATTTGTGGGCGTGAGTCAGCCGTCCCTTCGGGACTTGGGCATCACCCGATGCGTCCCCAACGTTGAAACGTTGGGCTATTCTCGGACTGTCCCTCTGGGACAAGACCAGGACCGTTCACAGCTACTTTCTGGGCTCCGCGCCAGAAAATAAATCCCTTGCCAAGACCCGAAATCCCCCTAAAACTGCCTGCGGATTATGAATTAAAGACCTCCTTTTATGAAATTTGCCCCAAATTACGCCCGGATTCTTATCGCCTTGGCCGCCTTGGTCGCCGGAACCAGCCGCGCCGCCAACACGAATCAGCCGACGGTACAGCCGGACGGCACCAGGGTTTACACCAATTTGTTTTATGTCCCCAAAGGCATGGAGCGCCAGAACCTGGACCTTTATCTCCCGGCGCAGGGAACCAATTGGCCGCTCGTTATCTGGGTTCACGGCGGCGGATGGAATTCCAATAGCAAAGACAATCCGGGAGGCCGCTCATTTCTCGGCCGTGGCTACGCGCTGGCAAGCCTGAATTTTCGTCAGGCCCAGCACGCCAAATGGCCCGCCCAAATAATCGATTGCAAAGCAGCCGTGCGCTGGCTGCGCGCGCACGCGGCCGAATACGGCATCGATCCCAATCACTTCGGCGTCTGGGGCATGTCTTCCGGCGGGCACATGGTGGCCATGCTTGGAACCGCCGGGGATAACGATTTCGAACAGGGTGAGAATCTTGGCTTCTCCAGCCAGGTGCAGGCCGTGGCCGATTGGTTTGGGCCGACGGATTTCCTCTCCGTCTCAAACTCCCCCGGCGCCATGAGATGGGGTGGCCGCGGCGACGTTGACACCTCCCTGCTCGGCGGCTTTCCTTCCAAGAACATCGAGTTGGCCAAGAGTGCCAGCCCCGTCCATTACATCACCGCGAAAACTCCCCCGTTTCTAATCGTGCATGGTGACAAAGACCTCATGGTTCCTTTGCAACAAAGTCAGGAATTGGTCGATGCGTTGAAAAAAGCGGGCGTGCCGGTGGAATTTCACGTCATTGTTGGCGGCGGACATGGCAAGCCGGGTTTTGACACGCCGGAGGTGACGGGCTGGCTGAATGATTTCTTTGACAAATACTTGAAAGGCGGAACCGCAGCCCCCGCAAAATAGCCCAAACTGACCGCTCATTATGAAACTTAGCCAGCTTCCATTCGTTCTTGCCCTGGCCCTCTCGCTGGCCTGCTCCAGCCGCGCCGCCGATGGCATCCACGGCAATCTGTCGCAGGTGCTGCCGGACGGCACCCGGGTTTACACCAATCTGTATTATGTCCACAATGGCATGGAGCGCCAGAATCTGGACCTTTACATTCCGGCCAGGGCAACGAATTGCCCGCTGGTAATTTGGGTTCACGGCGGCGCCTGGATTTCCAACAGCAAGGAAGGTCCGGGAGGCCGTTCATTTCTTGGTCGGGGCTACGCGCTGGCGAGCCTGAATTATCGTCAGAGCCGGCACGCCAAATGGCCGGCCCAAATCATCGACCTGAAAGCGGCCGTTCGCTGGCTGCGCGCTCACGCGGGGGAGTATGGCCTTGATCCCCGTCACTTCGGCGCCTTTGGCATGTCCTCCGGCGGGCACATGGTGGCCATGATGGGAACCGCCGGCGAAAACGAATTCGAACAGGGTGAGAATCTTGGCTTCTCAAGCCAGGTGCAGGTCGTGGCCGATTGGTTTGGGCCGACGGATTTTCTCTCAATTTCAAACACTCCCGGCTCCATGAGATGGGGCGGCAATGGCGACGTTGACACGCAACTGCTCGGCGGCTTTCCTTCCAGAAACCACGAGTTGGCCGAAAGCGCCAGCGTTGTTCATTACGTAACGACAAACACACCGCCGTTTGTCATCGTGCATGGCGACAAAGACCCCATGGTTCCTCTGCAACAAAGCCAGGAACTGGTCGCCGCGCTGAAAAAAGCGGGCGTGCCGGTGGAATTTCACGTCATTGTCGGCGGCGGGCACGGCAAGCCAGGGTTTGAAACCCCGGAGGTAATGGGTTGGCTCCATGATTTCTTCGACAAATACCTCAAAAACCAGCCTGAATCCCCAGTCAAGTCTGCCGGCGCAAAATAGCCCAAACCGACAACAAATTATGAAGCTAACTCCCTTCATTTTCGCCTTGGCCTCCCTGCTCGCCTGCTCCAGCCAGGCCGCCGATGCTCCCAACCCCGACCAACCGCCGGGACCACCGCCAGGCGCCCGCATTTTCACCAATATCTTTTATGTCCCCAACGGCATGGAGCGCCAGAACCTGGATATATATCTTCCTGCTGCCGGAACCAATTTCCCGCTCATTATCTGGATTCACGGCGGCGGCTGGTCGGGACACAGCAAAGAACAACCTGAAGGCTTGGCCTTTCTCAACCATGGCTACGCGCTGGCCAGCCTGAATTATCGTCAGAGCCAGCACGCCCATTGGCCCGCCCAAATCATCGACTGCAAAGCCGCCATTCGCTGGTTGCGGGCTCATGCGGGGGAATATGGCCTTGATCCCAATCACTTCGGTGTTTGGGGCTGGTCGTCCGGCGGACACATGGTTGCCATGCTAGGGACCACTGGCGGCGCCAAGGAATTCGACCAAGGCGAAAATCTTGGTTTCTCCAGCCGTGTCCAGGCGGTGGGCGATTGGTTTGGGCCGACGGATTTTCTCACGATCTCAAACTCTGCCAACTCGGGGTGGGGCAAAAAAAATTCAGCGGAAACGCGCCTGCTGGGCGGCTTGCCTTCCCAGAACATCGAGAAGGCGCAAAGCGCCAGTCCCATTCACTTCATTACCCCGGATGATCCGCCGTTTTTGATTTTGCATGGCGATCAAGACCCCACCGTGCCTCTGCAACAAAGCCAGGAATTGTATGACGCCTTGAAAAAAGCGGGCGTGCCGGTGGATTTTCACGTCATTGTCGGCGGCGCCCACGGCAAGCCCGGTTTTCGCACGCCGGAGGTCGATGGCTGGCTGTATGGTTTCTTTGACAAATACTTGAAGAATGGCAAATAAGGTGGAAGTTGGCGTTATGTTTTCTCTGCAACAACTACTCGGACAAAACGACAAGTTCTTTGATCTCCTGGAAGCCAGCGCCCAGGAGGCGCGCGCCAGCGTGGACGGTCTCGTCAAACAGATCGCCAACCCGCATCAAACCACCCTCTCCTATGAGTTGACCCAGCCGCGGCGCAAGGAAAGGGAGTTGCGCACCGAGATCAGCGAAGCCATCTACACCACCTTTGTCACCGCCCTGGAACGGGAAGACATCGAGAGCCTGGCCAACGCCCTTTACCGCATCCCCAAGACCGTGGAAAAGTTCGGCGCCCGCCTCCTCCTGACGCCGCAGCACGTGCAAAACATCGATTTCACCAAGCAAATCCATCTCCTGGCCGAGGCCACCGCCACGGTCTCCGAAATGGTCAAAAGCCTGCGCGGCGGGGTGAATCTGGAGGAAATCCGCGGACTCAACGACAAGATGCAATACCTGGAGGGCGAAGCCGACAAAGCGGTGGTGGAATTGCTGCGCGAACTGCTCACCGGCAAATACGACCCCATCACCGTCATCGTGCGCAAAGACCTCTACGAAATGCTCGAAAAGATCATCGACCGCTGCCGGGACGTAGGCAACGTCGTGGCCAATATTGCGCTAAAAAACTCCTGACACGCCATGACGCTCATCGTGACGGTCATCCTGGTCGCCCTCATCTTTGAGTACATCAACGGCTTCCACGACACGGCCAATTCCATTGCCACCGTCGTTTCCACCAAGGTGTTGACGCCGCGCCAGGCCGTCATGCTGGCGGCCTGCACCAATCTTTTCGGCGCCATGTTGGGAACTGCCGTCGCCAAAACCATTACCGGCGGCCTGGTGGATGCCGGCGTGGTCGCCATCACCTCCGACATCATCATCTGCGCCTTGCTGGGAGCCATTGCGTGGGACCTGCTGACCTGGTGGCATGGCTTGCCGTCCAGTTCCAGCCATGCCCTCATCGGCGGCCTCTGCGGCGCCGCCTTGGCAGGGGCGCACAACCATTGGAACGTCATCATCTGGTCGCAACCCAGCGCCGTCCATTGGTGGTTGGGCAAGGGTTTGTTGTGGAAGGTCATCGTCCCGATGGCAGTGTCGCCGCTGCTGGGCTTTGTGGGCGGATTCCTCTTGATGGCCTTGCTCTACATCACCTTGCGCCACAAGCGCCCGGCCAAGGTCAATGCCTTTTTCGGCGCCGCCCAAATGTTCAGCGCCGCCTCCATGGGCATCATGCACGGCACCAACGACGCCCAAAAAACCATGGGCATTATCGCCCTGGTTCTGCTCTCAGCCACCAAGGCCGGGACCCTCGATCATTTGCCCGCCTTCCTGGAGTTCCTCCGCTCCCCCCTGCCCCTGCCCGGCAAGGACCTGGAAATCGCCACCTGGATCAAAGTCCTCTGCGCCCTGACCATGGCCTCGGGCACCGCCGTGGGCGGCTGGCGCATCATCAAAACTCTGGGCCACAAGATGGTCAAGCTTCACCCCATCAACGGCTTTGCCGCCGAAGCCAGCTCCGCCTCCGTCATCGGCCTGGCCTCTCTCCTTGGAATTCCCGTTTCCACCACCCACAATGTTTCCGCCGCCATCATGGGCGTCGGTTCCGCCAAGCGCTTCAACGCCATCAAATGGACCGTGGTCGAGCGCATGGTCTGGGCCTGGATCCTGACCATCCCCGTCACCGGCGCGATGGGTTACGCCCTGGTCCGCCTCTTCCAGGCCGGCGGCTGGATTCAGTGACATTTCCGGTAGGGCGGTGCTGCGCGCCGCCCAAATCCTTCTTTCCCTCACCAGTAACGCCAGGCCATTTGACAAATCGCGCCATGTGGGTGATAGGTGTGAACATCACTTTTCACCGGCCAAATCGATAACACATGGAGATTTGAAATGAAAACGATTGCCTTGAACGTCCCTCTGACCATCTCCCGCCCGTGGTGGATCTCCACTGGGAGAATTTTCAACACCGCTTTGGACCTTGTCTTCTACGACACGGGGTCGCTTTCGGAGAACGAGCAGGCCAAACTTTCGGCTCACACCGACCCGCTAGGATCGATTTTGGTTGTCCATCCCGCGGGCATCCAATAAACCCATTGCCGCCATGACCCCCTTGGATTTCATCCATGAACAGGACAGGGAAGTTTCCGAACCGGTCTCCACCCTGGTCGTGGCCGGCGTGGGCAGTTCCGCTTTGGGCACGGCCGCCCTGGCGCGCGACGTGGCGGATTATCTTGGGCGCCCGGTCGCAGGCATAGTCTCCGGACTTGGCTTGGCGGACGTCACCGCCGAAGCGATGGGCGGCTGGTTTGTTTTCGGAGCCGCCAATGCGATGCGCGATTTGCTGGCCAGAAGTCTGGCTCCAAGTGTCCAGGACCATGTCAGAGACCAGGCGACCCATGACGACATGAAGCAGCATTTCAAGAGGATGGGACTGGACCCTGATTTCTTCATCTACGGCAGCCCCGATTCGGCCGCCCTGCTCTACCTCCTCTCGAAACTCGGTTCCAGGATCAAACTGCTCGTGGGCCACAGCAAAGGAAACTACTCCATCGAAAACGCGCTGGAAGGATTGGGCCAAATGACAAAAGCTCCATCATCACTGATGGCGGCGGATCTGCAGATTGTCACGTTAAGCGCGGTCATTTGGTTCGAGCCGCAATTCGCCCAGGTGCATCAATACATCGGGCAACTGGACTTCTTGGGGATGATCAACTCCCGACCGGATCTGCGTTGCACGTTTATCCCCGGCGCCTGGCACACCCTGAACCATACCCTGCCCGGCCACGTCTCGGTCGCCCAGGCCCTCAAGCTGGCGGAAATCAAATGTCCTTCACCAATTCGGCCACACGCACCTTCAAAGCGGAGGCAATTCGCCGCAATGCCGCCAACGAAACCTGCTCCTCACCCCGCTCGACCCGGCCTGCGTAATTGGGGTGAAGTTCAGCCTTCTCGGCCAGCTTCTCCTGGCTGAACCCGGCACGTTTCCGCTGTTCGCGGATGGCAGCGCCAAGAATGACACGGTAATCAGTTCGCGACCGCACCGTTATACACAACTGCAAACCAGCCAGTGGTCCTCGCGGGGTCAAACCATACTATTGGCTTCCTCACCATTGCCGTTAGGGTCAGATAATCTTGTAAAATCAATCCAATTGGTTGTTGATGTCCGACTGATTTTTGGCCAGGCTTCTTCATGCCACGCACCTTACGCGTCGAGTATGCGGGAGCGATTTACCACGTCATGAGCCGTGGCAATCGGCGCGACGACATCTTCCTGGATGACGTGGACCGCCAGGATTTCCTCAAGACGCTGGGGGAAGTCTGCCGCAAGACCGGTTGGCAGGTGCAGGCCTGGTGCCTGATGCGCAACCATTTTCATCTGGTGCTCGAGACTCCCTCCGCCAATCTGGTCAGCGGCATGCGCTGGCTCTTGAGCACCTACTCCAATCGCTTCAACCACCGCCGCAAAAAAGCGGGTCATCTCTTTAGCGGTCGCTACCAGGCCTTGCCGGTGGAGGGCCGCGGAGGATATTTGCGGACGGTTTGCGACTATGTGCATCTGAATCCGGTGCGGGCCAAACTTTTGCGCCCGGAGCAACGGTTGCTGGAATATCCGTGGAGCAGCTTCGGCTGGCATCTGGCTGGCAGGGAGCATCGCCCGCCGTGGTTGCGTAGCGAGCGGCTCTTTGGGGAGCATGGGATCAGGCGGGACGACGCGCCGGGACGGCGGGAGTTTGAGCGGCGCATGGAAGGACGGCGCGGCGAGAAAACGCCGGCGGACCATCCAGTCAAGCGGGGGTGGTGTTTGGGCACGGAGGAATTCAAGCAGGAATTGCTGGGACGGATGGAAGGGCGGCTGGGGGAAAACCATGCGGGTGCATTGCGCGGGGAAGCGGCGGAGGCGAAGGCGCAACGCATCATTGACGCGGAATTGAAACGACTGGGTTGGAAGGAGAGCCACTTGCAGAAACTGGCCAAGACTCATCCCGCCAAACTGGCCATGGCCGCGCGCCTGCGGCAAGAAACCACCGTCACGATGCAGTGGATTGCGACCCGGCTGCACATGGGCGTCCGCTCAACGCTCAATGCGGCCTTATATCAATGGAGAAAAGAACATGAACAAGCCAATAGTATGGTTTGACCCCGTGCGTCGGTTTGACCCCGTGCGGACCGTGCGGACCGTGCGCGTACGCAAAACGCGTCTGTTGAGCGTGGTGAAACTCAAGCTCGCAAATTCCCTCCTCGTCTTTGCGCTCCTTGGCTGCGCTTCCCTCCTCGCGGAGGATGAAGCTGCAGTGGGAGCATGGAAGAAAGACATGCAAGAAGCTAACAAAGCCTTGGAACAAAACCAGTTTACCCAGGCCAACAAGCTGTACGAAGCGGCTCTCGTGGAGGCTGAAAAATTCGGCCCGGATGATCTTCGTCTGTCCGAAACCTTGGTCAAATCGGCCCGCGTTCTGACAGAATTGCGTCAAACTCCCGGAGCAGCCGTCGCCTTGCACCGCGCGCTGGCCATTGATGAGAAGAGGCTTGGGACGAATGACTTTCGCCTCGCAGGGGAGTATCTCGATCTGGGCAAGCTTTGCGCCTTTGCCCATAGGTATGACGAAGCGGAAGCGTATTATTTGCGCGCCCAGTCCCTGGCGGAAAAAAAGTTTGGCAGGTATGATCGCACCGTAGGCCTCTGCATCCTGCAACGGGCTTCTGCCGCCATGATGGACGATCGCCTGGAGGAGTCGGAAAAGCTCTTCAAAGAGGCCTTGGAAATGATCGAGTCGAACCGCACAAAGTTTAATCTTGAAGTCAATAAACGCGTCACGGCCTCGGTCTTGGCCCCCAACAAATCCGAGGTCGCCGAAGCGTTGGGCGAAATGGGTCTTCTCTATACAAAAGAAAAAAAGTTTGGCGATGCCGAATCGGCCTTTAACCGTTCCTTGAAAGGTTTTGAAAAAGAGTATGGGAAAAACAGCCTTCACCTATGCACTGGCTTGTACAATTTTGCCATCCTCTATGTCCAAGAGGGAAAGAATGCCGAAGCCGAGGGTCTGCTTAGGCGTTCACTCTCCATTCTGAAAGCAGCCGATCCAGAACATCCTTTGGTGATTCAGACCCGGAAACTCCTGGATGCGATCCTCCAGGCCAGAAACCACGGGGCGCCAATTCCAGCGCCAAAGTTAAACGAGTAGCCGACACGCAGGCGCGCCTGAGTTTGCTCAACGCGCGTCGCAAAAAACCCAACTTAATGATTCGTGTTGCAGTCCCATCTAAAGATGGTATAGTGCGGTCGTGCGGCGCTCACGCGCCTGTGTTCTTTGACTTTTTGCAAGAGATTGAAGGCTGAAAGTGCCGGCGGCGCGGTAGAACCTGCATCCCGGCCTGCCAACGAATGCCAAAAAACATGCGCGTGTCCTGTCCAAGGCGGCGGTTGCTCCTAAGAAGAGAATCACGCGGCAAGCCCAAAAGCGGCAAATTTTGCCGGTCAAGCCCAGTCGCACCGGTCAAGCCCAGTCGCACCAGTCAAACCCAGTCGCACCAAGTCAAGGTGGTCAGCGGCGGATCAGCGCAAAAGACGGCGAATCGCCCATCCAAGGGTTCCGACAACTAATTTTCGCGAAATCAGGAATGACCTTGACGCGGCTGCCCTCTGCGCATAGTTTTTCGCTCTTTCAGGAAATGCGCTGATTAACAACATGAATAAAGGCAAAATAGTGCAGGTCATCGGGCCGGTCGTCGATATGGAGTTCCCCGACACCCTCCCCTTCATCTACAACGCCGTCACGGTCGATTTCGATGTTCCGGGACAGGGCAAAACAAAACTCACCCTCGAAGTGCAACAGCACTTGGGCGACCACTGGATTCGCACCGTGGCCATGTCCAGCACCGAGGGCCTCAAACGCGGCTTGGAGGCCGTTGACACCGGCGCGCCTATTTCCATGCCCGTCGGCCCGGGCGTCATGGGGCGGGTCCTGGACGTTACCGGCAATCCCGTCGATGAACGCGGCCCGGTGGTGGCGGAGAAGCGTTACCCGATTCACCGCCCGGCCCCGGCTTTGGTTGATCAATCCACCTCGCCGCAAGTCCTGACCACGGGCATCAAGGTCATTGATTTGATCTGCCCGTTCCTCAAAGGCGGCAAAGTGGGCGCGTTCGGCGGCGCGGGCGTGGGCAAGACGGTCGTCATCATGGAATTGATCAACAATATCGCCAAACTGCACGGCGGCGTCTCCGTCTTCGCGGGCGTGGGCGAGCGCACGCGCGAGGGCAACGATCTTTACAACGAAATGTCCGAGGCCGGCGTCATCCAGCAGAAAGACTTGGGCGCCTCCAAGATCGCGCTGGTCTATGGCCAGATGAACGAGCCGCCCGGCGCCCGTTTGCGCGTGGCCCTGGCCGGTTTGGCCGTGACCGAGTATTTCCGCGACGAGAAGAACCAGGACGTGCTGCTTTTCATTGACAATATATTCCGCTTCTCCCAGGCCGGCTCGGAGGTTTCGGCCCTGTTGGGCCGCACCCCCAGCGCCGTCGGTTACCAGCCCACCCTGGCCGCCGAGATGGGCGATTTGCAGGAACGAATCACCTCGACCAAGAAGGGTTCGATCACTTCATTCCAAGCGGTGTACGTGCCGGCGGATGACTTGACCGATCCGGCGCCGGCGACCACCTTCGCGCATTTGGACGCCACCATTGTGTTGGAGCGCTCCATCGCCGAGTTGGGCATTTTCCCGGCCGTCGATCCGCTGGCCTCCAATTCCCGCGCCTTGACGCCGGAGGTGGTCGGCCAGGAACATTACGACGTGGCGCGCGGCGTGCAAAAGGTGCTGCAACGTTACAAAGATTTGCAGGACATCATCGCCATCCTGGGCTTGGACGAACTTTCCCCGGAGGACAAGCAGACCGTGTCCCGCGCGCGCAAGATTCAGCGTTTTCTCAGCCAGCCATTCACCGTCGCCCAGGTCTTCACCGGGCGCGAGGGCAAACAGGTGCCGGTGGCGGAAACGGTGCGCGCCTTCAAGGAAATCCTCGAGGGCAAGCACGACGACGTTCCCGAAGGCAACTTCTACATGAAGGGCGGGATTGACGAAATCAAAGAGGCCTCCTAAATGCCAGACACACTCAAGCTGGAAATCGTCACGCCGGAGGCCCAAACCTACTCCGACGACGTGGAGATGGTGACCTTGCCGGGCATCGAGGGCGAAATGGGCGTTTATCCCAACCACGTCCCGTTGATGACCCAACTGGCTCCCGGCGAAATCATCGTGCGCAAGGACGGACAGGAATTTTTTCTCGCCGTGGGCGAGGGATTTGTGGAAATCACCGGCGATCACGTTGCCATCCTGACCGACATGGCGGTGCGCGCGGACGATATTGACGAAGCCAAGGCCGAGGAAGCCCGCCGCCGGGCCGAGGCGCGCCTGGCCGAACATCTTGACGACGAAGAGACCGCGGCCGTCAGCGCGGCCCTGGCCAATGCGCTGGTCCAAATCAATGTCAAACACCGCCGCAAGCATCGCTGAGGATGTTTGATGAACCGCATCGAGCAACGTTTTGCGCGCCTGAAGAAAGAAGGGCAAAAGGGTTTTATCGTCTATATCGGCGCCGGCGACCCCAGCCTCGAAATGACGCGCCGACTGGCGCTGGCCTTCGATAAAATTGGTGTTGACGTTCTCGAGTTGGGAGTCCCTTTCAGCGATCCCCTGGCCGACGGCCCTGTGAACCAAATGGCCGCCCAGCGCGGCCTGGAGTCGGGCGCCACGCCGGCCAAAGTTCTGCAAACCGTCGCCGCCATCCGGCGGGAATCGAGCATTCCCATTGTCCTCTACATTTATTTTAACCTCATGCACCGGCCCGGCCTGGAACAATTCGTGCGTGACGCCGCCGCCGCCGGCGTGGACGGGTTGCTGGCGCTGGACCTGCCGCCGGAGGAATCGGACAACTACGAGGCGCTCATGAGCCGGGCGGGCCTGTCCCCCATTTACCTGATCGCCCCCACCACGCCGGAAGCGCGCATCGATCTCATCGTGCGTCGCGGCAGCGGGTTTATCTATTACGTCTCGCGCGAAGGCGTCACGGGCATGCAGACCAGTGTTTCCGAAACCATCGGCGCCATGACCGCCAAAATCCGCGCCCACACGAATTTGCCCATTGCCGTCGGTTTTGGCATCTCCACACCCGCGCAAGCCAGGCAGGTGGCCCGCAACGCCGACGCCATCGTGGTCGGCAGCGCGGTGGTCCAACAAATAGCCGAGCATGGCCGCAGCCCCGACCTGCTGGAGCGTGTGTCCCATTTCACCGCCGAGCTGGTCGCGGCAGTCAAAGAGAAATGATGGTTATGAAAAAGAACCAGCAAAACGATAATCGGTTCGTCATTATCATGGCGGGTGGACGGGGCGAGCGGTTCTGGCCCGTCAGCCGCGAAAAGACGCCCAAACAATTGGTGACTTTGCTCGGCGATCGCTCCTTTCTGCAACAGGCCGTCGAGCGCGTCCTGCCGCTGGTTCCACTCAAAAATATCATCATCATCACCAATGCCGTCCAGGCCCCGGAAGTCCGTCGGCAATTGCCCAAGCTGCCCAGGCAAAACATCATCGCCGAACCGGTCGGGCGCGATACCTGCGCCGCCGTGGCCCTGGGCGCGGCCGTGGTCGGGCAGCGTTCCATCAGCGCCGTCATGGCCGTCCTGCCCGCCGACCACGTCATGCCGGAGGAGAAGAAGTTTCAGCAGGTGCTGGCGGATTCGTTCGACGTGGCCGGGCGCGGACAGGTCATTGTCACCATCGGCATCAAGCCGACCGAACCGGCCACGGGCTATGGGTATATCCGCGTCGGCCACGAGCTTCCGCCGCCGCACGGCGTGAAGTCCTACAAGACGGCCTTTTTCAAGGCCGAGCAGTTTGTGGAGAAACCGAATTTCGACAAGGCCCTGGAATATTTAAACAGCGGCTCGTATCGGTGGAACGCCGGGATGTTCATCTGGTCGTTCGTCACCATCACCCAGGGATTGGAAATGCACCAACCGGAAATGGCGGCCGCCTGCCAGCGTTGGTTCAAGGCGGCCGGCACTCCCAAGCTTGACAAGGTCCTGGCCAGGGAATACCCCGAAATCAAGAAAGTCTCCATTGATTACGCTCTGATGGAGCACGCGCACAACGTGGTCGTGGCCGACGGGGCCTTCGCCTGGGACGACTTAGGCTCCTGGACCGCGCTGGCGCGCCATTTGAAGGCCGACGCGGAAGGCAATTGCGCCGTGGCCGATTTCATCCACGTCGATGGCGCGCGCAATATTATTTTTGACGCCCGGACAAAAAACCGCACGCCCATAGCGGTTGTCGGGTTGCGGGACTCGATTATGGTGCAGACCGACGACGCCGTTCTGCTGGCGCACAAGAGCCAGGCGCAAAAGGTCAAGGATTTGGTCAAAAGGCTTTCCGCAGACGTCAAATATAAGAAATTGGCATAGTCGCAAAAAGCGGCCGCTCATCTTGCTGTTGGAACGCTGGAAACTCAGTCGCAAAGGTCAACTTTAGCTGCTTGGCGTGGGCAAAATATGGCCAGCATTTGCCAAGGAGCGTAGAGTCTTCCACCCTGTCCCCCCTTACTGTAAGCGCGGAAGTATGACAACTAAACCCTCGGGCAACTTGGGGCCGGCAACTGGGCGGTGGAAGCAAAATCGCGAGTCCGCCTCCGGCGCCCCTAGCGCGTTACGAACCGCATTCCGGTTTGCCGCGCGCACAAGGAAGCTTGCCCCAACAAAGGAATAACATGTCCTTGGCGGCACATGTTTTGGAGCACGCCGGAGCCTCCCGCCCGGCCCCGCTGGCCACTGCCTTCGGCTGTCCCCGCAACTTTTTGGACAATCGCTTCGTCTATACGGTCGTTTCGCCGCGCGCACGGGGCCTGTCCATCGGCATCAACATGAACCCGGACAAGCTTTGCAATTTTGATTGCATTTATTGCGAGGTCAACCGCGGCCTGCCCACGACGGAACGGTGCCTGGATGTCGGGGTGATGGAGGAGGAATTGGATAAGACGGTGCATCTGGTGCAATCCGGCAAAATACGCGAATATGCGGCCTACCGCGGTTTGAGTAATGACTTGCTGGAACTGCGTCACGTGGCCTTGAGCGGCGATGGCGAGCCGACTTTGTGCCCTAATTTCGCCGAGGCCGTGCAGGGGGTGGTTCACGTGCGCGCGCGCCATCCGCAATCCTTTTTCAAGCTGGCGCTTATTACCAATGGCTCGGGACTGGGCTTGCGCTCGGTGCAGGAGAGTTTGCAATATTTCACCCATGATGACGAAATCTGGATCAAACTCGATGCCGGCACGCAGTCTCACATGAGCCGCGTCAACCACAGCGAAGTGGCGCTGGACAGCGTCCTGGCCAACGCCCTCCTTCTCGGAAGGCAGCGGCCCATCGTCATCCAAAGCTTGTTCCCGTTGGTGGGCGGCCAGGAACCGCCGCCGGAGGAAATTGACGAATACATTCAGCGCCTCAACGGCCTGAAAACAGGCGGGGCCCAGATCGCCTTGGTGCAAATTTATTCCGCCACCAGGCCGGCGGCGCATCCGGATTGCAGACACATGCCGCTGAAAAAAATTTCACGCATCCGCCAGCGCATCCGCGCCGAAACGGGACTCAGGGCGGAAGTCTTTTAGGGCCGCCTGCGCCGCGCCGGACCGAGGGCGTCTAAGGAAATTACTTAGACATGCTACTGCATTTCCCGCATCCGTGTCTGGCGAAATAACCAATTGTTGCTTCGACCCCGGATAGGTTAATCTTGTTCAGATGAAAACAAAATTTGTGCAGCCGTTGGTGGAGACGCAAATGAACCGCCACGACAGCAAAGACCTGGTGGCCAACCTGATCAGCTCGCAGATCTTCCAGGATTACGAAAAGGCCTTCAGCGAAACCACCGGTTTGCCGGTCTCGTTGCGGCCGGTGGAATCATGGCAGTTGCCCCACCACGGCAAGCGCCACGAGAATCCCTTGTGCGACATGCTGGCTCAAAAAAGCCGTTCCTGCGCGGCCTGCCTGCAAATGCAGCAACAGCTCTCGGATAACGCCCGATTTGAGCCTGCGACCGTGACCTGCCAGTTGGGTTTATGCGATACGGCGGTGCCGGTGCGCCTGGGCGAGCAGTTGATTGGCTTCCTCCAAACCGGCCAGGTCTTGCGCAAGAAAGCCACTCCCTCCCAGATCGAGCGCACGGCCAGACTGATTGCCGAATGGGGCCTGGAAATGAGCCAGGAAAAGCTGCAAAGCGTCTATGATGAAACCAAGGTCTTGTCGGTCAAACAATACGACGCCATGGTCAAGTTATTGAGCATCTTTGCCGAACATATTTCGCTCGTCAGCAACCAGATTATGGTTCGCCGCCAAAACAGCGAATCGCCCATCATCAAGCGGGCCAAGGAATTCATCATCGAAAACCAGACCGAAGACCTTTCCCTCGGCCAGGTGGCGAAGGCGGTCAACACCAGCACCTTCCATTTCTGCAAGATGTTCAAGAAGGCAACCGGCTTGAACTTTACCGAGTACGTCTCGCGCGTGCGCGTGGAAAAAGCGCGCAACCTGCTCCTCAATCCCAACCTGCGCGTCAGCGAAATCGCCTACGAAGTCGGTTTTCAATCCCTGACCCACTTCAACCGCGTCTTCAAAAAAATCACCGGCCATTCACCCACTGATTACCGGGTGCAACTCGCCCCCGGTTAAAGCCAGCACCGATGGAGCCGGTCAAGGAATTGCGGGACTTGAAATCGGCGCTGGACGCGCATTCCATTGTCGCCATCACCGACGCGCGCGGGCGCATCACTTACGTCAACGACAAGTTTTGCGAGATTTCCGGCTATGCCCGCGAGGAATTGATTGGCCAGGACCACCGCATCATCAATTCCCGCCATCACCCCAAGGAATTTTTCAAGGACCTTTGGACCACCATCAGCCGGGGCGAAATCTGGAAAGGGGAGATTCGCAACCGCGCCAAGGACGGCAGCTACTACTGGGTGGCAACAACGATCTTTCCCTTTCTCAATGCCGGGGGCAAACCCGTGCAATACATCGCCATCCGCACCGATATCACCGAGCGCAAGCGCGCCGAAGCCAGGCTGGCCGAACTGGCGCAAAGCCTGGTGGAAAAGAACAAGGAGTTGGAGACGCTGGTCTATGTCGCCTCGCATGATTTGCGCTCGCCGCTGGTGAATATTCAAGGCTTCACCCTGGAATTGAAGCGCAGTTGTGACCGGATTTACGAGTTGCTCGGCAATGGCCCCTCCACCGAGGCCAGCCAACGCGAACTGGCCACCGTCCTGCGCCAGGATGTGCCCGAGGCGGTGGATTTCATTCAAGCCGGCGTGGCCAAGATCGACACTTTGCTCAGTGGTTTTCTTCGCTTTTCCAGACTGGGCCGCGCGGCCTTGACCATCCGGCGTTTGGACATGAACGATCTTTTGGCCAACATCGCCCAGACCGTGGAATTTCAACTCAAGCAAACGGGCGCTCTCTTGCAGATGGGTCCCCTGCCCGATTGTCTGGGCGACGCCACTCAAATCAACCAGGTCTTTTCCAACCTGATTGATAACGGCATCAAATATCGCAGCCCAAACCGGCCTTGCCTGATTCAGGTTTCCGGGAGCAGCGACCAGGGGCGTTGCCTTTACGCGGTCAAGGACAACGGCATCGGCATCGCGCCGCAACATCAAGCCAAGGTGTTCGAGATTTTCCACCGCTTGGAGCCTGCCGCCTCGCAAGGGGAAGGCCTTGGGCTGACCATTGCCCAGAGGATTCTGGAACGTCAGGATGGCAGCATAAGCGTGGAGTCGGAACCGGGGCGCGGCAGCACTTTTTTTGTTTCCTTGCCTGCCGCTTAAGGGTTAATTAGATGAGCATGACTAAAGAAGTCGTGATCCTGATTGCCGACGATGATTTCGGACATGTCCGACTGATCGAGAAAAACCTCCAGCGCGCCGGCTTGCACAATCCGATCCAGCGCTTTGAAAACGGCCAGGACATTTTGGATTTTCTTTTTGCCCGCGGCCCCCGCCAGCGGGCCAAAGAGGCCTCTTACTTGCTGCTGCTGGACATCCGCATGCCCAAAGTGGATGGCGTGGAAGTCCTGCGCCAAATCAAAGCCGACCCCGAGCTAAGAAAGATCCCCGTCATTATGCTCACCACCACCGATGATCCGCGCGAAGTCGAACATTGCCACGCCCTTGGTTGCAGCAACTACGTCGTCAAGCCGGTCGATTACGAAAAATTCGCCGGGGCGGTCCAACAATTCGGCTTGTTCATCGCTCTGGTGCAAGTGCCCGAAGTGCATGCCTGAATGGCACATGAGCGCCCACAAACCAGCCGGCGCGGTCTTTGTCGTGGATGATGACCGCGGACTCCTTCGCCTGGCGGCCAAGGCGCTGGAACGGGAGGGTTTTGCCGTCGCCACCGGCCTCTCCGGCGGCGAAGCCATTGCCTGGCTGAAGGAAAACCGGCCGGACTTGATGTTGCTGGACTTGAAGCTGCCAGACTTCGACGCCCGGGAGATCATCCGCCAACTCACGGAGATCAAACGCCTTCCCCCCTTCGTCATTATCACCGGACAAGGCGATGAACGCGTGGCAGTGGAGATGATGAAAAGCGGGGCGCGGGATTACCTGGTCAAGGGCGCCGATTTCCTGGAGTTTTTGCCTGCGGTCACCAGGCGCGTGCTGACTCAAATCAAGCAGGAGCAGAAGCTGGCTGCGGCCGAGGAGGCCCTGCGCGTGAGCGAGGAGCGGTTTCGCGTCGCGTTGAAACATTCTCCCATCATGGTCTTCAATCAGGACAAGGACTTGCGCTATACGTGGGTCCACAACGAATCGGTCGTCCAGGCAGGCAAGGAAATGTCCGGCAAGACCGACGCCGAAGTTTTCCCCCCGGAGGAAGCGGATTGGCTGACGCAAATCAAAGCCTGCGTGCTGCTGACAGGAACCGGCTTGCGTCAGGAATTCTCCCACGCCGTGAACGGCCGGAAACACTTTTACGACTTGACGGTCGAATCCGTCAAAGACCTTGCCGGCCGCGTCACCGGCATCACCGGCGCGGCCATGGAGGTGACGGAGCGCAAGCGCCTGGAAGAGGAGATTCTGCACATCAGCGAAATGGAACAGCGCCGCCTCGGGCAGGATCTCCACGACGGCATTTGCCAGAGCCTCACCGCCATCGAATTGAAGAGCGCGTCCCTGGCCCAAACCCTGGACAAGAAAGCCAGGGCTTCCGCCGCGCAAGTCGAGGAAATCGCCGGCCACGTGCGCGAGGTCATCGCGCAGACCCGTTCGCTGGCGCGCGGCCTTTCGCCCTTTATTCTGGAATCCGAAGGATTGACGTCCGCGCTCGGGGAATTGGCCGCCAACGCCGCGAAGATGTTCAACGTTCAGTGCGCCTTTGCCAGTGAAGGGCTGCTGACGACAATCGACCAGGCCACCGCCACGCATCTCTATCGCATTGCGCAGGAGGCGGTCACCAACGCCGTCAAACATGGCAAAGCCGGCGCCATTGAAATCAAGCTTTCGTGCAAGAATGACAGCAGCGTCCTCACCGTCAGCGACAATGGAATCGGTTTGGCGACAACCGCCGGAACCGCCACCGGCATGGGCTTGCGCACCATGCAATATCGGGCCAACATGATCGGGGCTGCGCTGCTGGTGCAAACGCAAGCCAAAGGCGGGACAAGGATCGTTTGTTTTCTCGCCAACAAAAAACATGTTTAAAATTTTCCGGTAATGAACTCCGGCAAAAAGAAGCCCGCGACCAAGACCCACATTCTCATCGTGGATGATCATCCCATGATGCGCGAAGGTCTGGCGCAGTTGATCGGCAATCAGCCGGATATGGCGGTTTGCGGCCAGGCCGGCGACGCGCGCGAAGGCTTGGAAAAAGTCAAGCTGCTCAAGCCCAATCTGGTGTTGGTCGATATCGCGCTGCCCGGGCGCAACGGCCTGGAGCTGATCAAGGACATTCAGGCGCTGGAAGCCGGCGTCTCGGTGCTGGTTCTTTCCATGCACGACGAATCCCTTTATGCCGAGCGCGTGCTGCGCGCCGGCGGCCGCGGCTACGTGATGAAACAGGAAGGCGGAAAGAAAATCATGGAGGCCATTCGCCAGATTGCCGCCGGGCAAATCTTTCTCAGCGAAAAAATGTCCGCCAAAATCCTGGAGATCTTCTCCGGCCGCCGTCCCGAGGAAGGCCATTCCCCGGTGGAAACCCTGACCGACCGCGAATTTCAGATTTTCCAATCCATCGGCCGCGGTCTGGAGACCAAGGATCTGGCCAAAGAACTCAACGTCAGCCCCAAAACCATCGAAGTCCACCGCGCCAACATCAAAGCCAAACTCCGAGTCAAGAGCATGTCCGAACTCATCCGCTACGCCGTCCGCTGGGTGGACTCCGAAAAACAGGGTTGAACTACTGCATCTTGGATTTCAAGTACGCGCCGCAGCCGATGATGATGGTGGAAAGAACCAAGGTGCCGATGCCGCCCGCTATTAACAGGTGCGCCTTCCTGCTCGATCCCTTCCATTCGTGGAGAATCCAGCCCCACATCGTGCTGAAAATAATGATGCTGGCCATGTGCAGCGTCCAGGAGGCGAAGTCATACTTGCCCATTTTCGTCGCTCCCATCGTGTAAAAGAAAAACTGAAAGTACCAGGTCGTTCCCGCCAAGGCGCAGAAAAGGTAGTTGCCCAGCGCCGGTATTTTCAAATCCGCCATGACGCCGGGCGCCGCACCCTCCGGGGCATGTTCGACGCGGACGTGGGAAGCGGTGTATTGGTATCCGGTCTTATTCTTGACGTTCAAGAGCACGCACCAGATGAAGTTGGTCGTAAAGCCGCCCAGCAACAGAATGACCAGCGCCGGCAGGCCGGTCCAGATTTTGGAGGTGCCGGCGGCTTCGGACGCTTCGTTGATGTGCTTGCCAGCTTGCAGCGCAAAGGCGAAGCAGGCGCTCAGAATGCCGGAAAACGTCGCCACCAGGACCCCCTTCTTGAAGCTGAATTCCTTGATGGTCTTCCTCTTCTCTTCTTCCGGCATCTCTCTTTCCTTGGTGAAACCGGCCAGGGCCGCGATGCCAATGCCAACCAGGCAAACGGCAACCCCCGCCAGCGTCACCTGGCCCGAGATGGACTGCGCGATTTCAACAATGCTTGTCCCGACTGGCAGCTCGGGCATGAGCGCCTTGAAAATAGGCGGCACCAGTGTGCCAAAGGCCGCGCAATAACCCAGCGCCACTCCCATGCCCAGCGACATCCCCAGATAACGCATCGTCAGCCCGAAAGTCAGCCCGCCAAATCCCCACAGCAACCCGAAAAAATACGTCCACCACAACGTGCTGCCGCTCTGCTGCCGGAGCACGCCAGGCAAGTCATGGGTCAGGATGGAAGCGAACAACCACGGGCAAATAATCCAGGAAAAAAAGCCCCCCACCAGCCAGTAGGTTTCCCATGACCATTTCTTGACACCCTTGTAGGGGACATAAAAACTGCCCGAGGCCAGGCCGCCCAGCCAGTGCAGAACTACGCCAAGAAAGGGATTGGGGGGCATAATTAGGTTCCGCCGCGGCTATTTTCGTTTTGACAGAACGTCCTTTTCGTAACGTTTGGCTTCCGCCAGCCAGGCCGCCCCCGGCGGCGCCCCCTGGCTCTCGCAATAAAAATTCCACACCGCCCCGTGCGGCAGCGTCTTGATTTCCTCCAGCAACGCCAGGCGCGAGGTGAAATCACCTTCCTCCTCAAGCTTGCGCAGGGTCTCAATCGGCTCCAGCAACGCCAGCAACAGCGCCTTGAGCATGCACCGCGCGCCGATGGTCCACGCCGCCACCCGGTTGATGCTGCCATCGAAATAGTCCAGCCCGATATGCACGCGCCCCAGAAAATCCCCGCGCACCAACTCCTGCGCCATGGCCTCCAATTCGTCGGAAAGGATCACCACGTGGTCGCTGTCCCAGCGCACCCCGCGGCTCACGTGCAGCATCATCTCATCCACCGACGACAGCACCGCCGAGATTTTGTCCGCGATGGATTCCGTCGGATGATAATGTCCCGCGTCCAGGCAGAGTAATTTCTTGCGCCGCACCGCGTAACCGAGATAGAAATCGTGCGAACCGACGACGTAGCTTTCCGAACCGATGCCGAACAATTTCGGCTCCACCGCGTCCAGATTCCATTTGGGATTGATCGCTTCGGCAAAAATCGCGTCAAGCGACTCCGCCAGCCGCTGGCGCGGGCCGTTGCGGTCCACCGGCGTGTCTTTGAAACCGTCGGGAATCCAGACATTGGTCACGCACACCGTGCCCAGCGCCTGGCCCATGGCCGCGCCGATTTTGCGGCAGGCGATGCCGTGCTCGATCCAAAACCGGCGCACCGCCTTGTCGCGATGGGCCAGCGTGAAACCGTCCCCGGCCATCGGGTGCGAAAAAAAAGTCGGGTTGAAATCCAAGCCCAACTGCCGCGCCTTGGCCCAGGCGATCCAATTCTTGAAATGCGACGCATCCAGTTCGTTGCGCTCGACTCGCCGGCCGCCCGTCTCGGCGTAGAAGGCGTGCAAATTGAGCCGGTGTTTTCCCGGCAGGAGCGCGTAGGTCTTCTCCAGATCGGCCCGCAATTCATCCGGCGTCCGCGCTTTGCCGGGATAATTCCCCGTCACCGCCAGGCCGCCGCCCAATTCGCTGCCGCTCTTTTCGAATCCTCCCACGTCATCGCCTTGCCAGCACTGGAGGGAGATCGGAATTTGGGCCAGCCGGCGCAAGGCCGCGTCGGCGTCCACCCCCAACTCGGCGAATGTTTCGCGGGCCGCCGCGTAAGCGGACTGAATGCGTTTTATTGACATCATAAGCACGCTGCGGCGCAAGGCTTCACCAACGGAAAAACCGGTACGGGTCGTCCCATTCCTGCGGCTTATCCAGATAAAATCCGGTCAGCCAGCGTTGTTCCGGTTGCGCCGCGTTCACGGGTTGGTGGAAGTGCTCCAGCAGCGGCGTGGCGCCGGCCACTCCCATGTTCGCCAACAGACGCGACACCATGAAAGAAGTGCGCCGGTGAGTCCGCCTCAGATTTGCCTGGCTGCCTTCAAATTGCCAAGGCTCGAGCTGGCAGAAAACGACATTCGCACCTTCGGTCTGGGCCAAAACGCCGTCGCCCACAATCCACGCTCCCCCGTCCACCAGCGGCACCTCGCACGGCGCGTGATTCTGGACATCCGCCGCGCCAACCCCCGCCATCAGCGGCTTCAGGCCCACCGGCTCGAAAAAGGCCGCGATATGCTCCGCTTTCTTCATCGTGACGGTGGAGGGAAACAACGCCGAGACATCATCCTGGTCCAACCCGATCGCCAACACATTTCCGCCGGTTTTGAGCCAGTCGAACAGCGCCGCGGTGTGGCCTGCCAGGTTCGTTCCGGCGCCCGCGCCTAAAACGAGAACTTGGTCCGCCGAGAGCTTTCCGCCATCGTAGGAACCGACAGACATGCCCAGCGATTCAAGATGGCTCTTGCCGGCAGGAGGCCCGGCATAAAGCGCTTTGCGCTGCGGCAAAGCTGTCCACGTGGAAACATACTGGAGGAGATTCTTTACCAGCGTCTCCGCCGCCGGCTCGGTCTCGGTGCGTCCCGCCACGTCCATCTGGCAGAAGAGCACCACGCCCTTGCCTTCGCGGTACTCCATCAGCGGGCTGAACTGGAGACTGAAACCGCCATCCACCAACGGCAGAAAATCGCCGCAGGCCGGCTTCTCGATCAGCACCGAGGCCACGTTGCCGCGATTGCCGCAACGCCACACGCGCGGTTCCGGGATGCCGCACCAGGGAAGGTTCAGCCCCCCGTAGCCGGGCCGTGTTTCAAACTTCAATCGCGTCGGTGTCAGGGTCGCCTCGCCTCGCCAATCGCTCAGGTTGACCGCCTCAATTCCGGCCAGGCCAGGATGGTCCGGCACTCTCGCGAAGGCTTGTCTCAGCCCATACTCTTCGGCCCGCAAACCGAGCCGCGCATCCAGCGCTTCCGCAGTCTGTTCGAACATCAGCACCTTCAAACCCTCGCGCACGCGGCTGATATCTGGCGCGGGCGCTCCGGCGCTCAACGCCGCCTTTCCAACTATCAAAATATCATAGCCTGACAAATCGGCCTCCGCCGTCACGAGCTTGCTCGATATATGCAGCTTCTTGAGCAACGCGCCCGTCTCGCCTTTCGGATCGAATAGCGCGACTTTCGCGCTCACTTGCGCAACAGTGGCCGCCGGCATCACGTCGATGGAAAAACTATCCTTTTGGGTCGCCCCACCATTGATTTTCACCGTGGCTTTGAGGTCGTAATTACGCGGGGCCAGAGTGGACGGCAATTGAAACCGCAACGGAATCCGTTTCTGCTGGCCGGTCGCCACGGTGACGCGGCTGCTGCCGGCCTGCACTTGCGGCAGACCCAACGACCACTGGCAATCAAACGTTACATTCTGGCGCGAGTTGTTGATCAGGATGAGCTGTTTTTCCACCGTTTCGCCCGCGCGGAAATTGTGGTCTTTGCTGGTGAAGGCAGCTGGCTTGCCGCCGATCCACGCCAGCACGGGCATGTTGTTGCGCAGCAGAGCCTCGGCCGCGGGCGTCGCCACCCAGTCAGTCCGTTCAAAGTCCAGGTCCATCCGCTCAGAGGTGGACTGCCCGATGTAATCGGGGCTGAACCCCGGACGCTGCAGGTTATCCCAATCCACCTTCAATTCCCGGACGCTCCTGTCCACCCCGGGGCGCATTTTCCAAAAATGCCCGTATTCCCACGGAGAAATGGCAGATACCCCCCAAGTGCGGTAGGCGCGCCAATTGTCTTTCAGATAGAGGGCGTACACGGGGTAGCATTCGTCGAAACGGTCCGAACCAACCCTGTTCGGATAAGAATAGCGCTGCCAGACTCTGTCGGCCGCGTACTGCTTGGACTCCCAGCGCAGGTTCTCCTTTTCCGCCGCGCTGCTCTGGAAAGCCTTGTCCCCCAGAAACTGCGAATTCCACTCCGAGATGCAATATTCCCATGGCGCGAAAGCGTTGCCGAATTCGCGGTGCCCTTTATAAAAGCCGCGATACATCGTCCAGTCCCAGCCAAAGGGCGCGCCGTATTCACAGGTGAATACCGGTTTGACCCCTTGCGTCGCCCAGTGCCCGAACCAATCGGAGAGTTCCTGCACGGGCACGAAATTTGGGTAGAAATTGATCGTATGCATCTCGCCCATGTTCCCCGTGGCATGATGATAAACCACGCGGCTCGGGTCCATGCTCTTTACAATCGCTTGCGCGCGCAAGGCCCACGATGCGCTCCGAAGCGCCGCCGCCCCTTCGCGGCCTTCACGAAGGCCGTCAATCATGTCGGGATTCATGTCCTGGGCGTAGCCCATGTTATGACTCATGCTGTACATCACCACCGCCGGATGGTTCTGGGCCGCGCGCACGTAAAACTCGGCTTGGCGGGCGTAGCCGTTGGTTTGGTCCGCGTTCGTCCCCGTCCACTTGTAATGGCTGAAATGCGGCTGGGAAAACGACACCAACATGCCCTCGTCGTCAGCCGCCCGCAGAATTTCCGTGAACCCAAGGTGCGAACCCGGGTCACAACCATAGTTGTGCGTATAAACGCAATTGATGCCAAAGCTCTTGAGTCTGGACATGGTCTCCCGCGCCGGCCCGTAGCTGGCCAACTCGGCGCTCAACTGGCCGTTGTCCAGCGGCACGGCCGAAAGATAAATGCGCGTCCCGTTGAGGTAGAAATCCCGGCCCTCAATCCAAAACTCGCGGAACCCGAACTGTTCCAGCCAGCCGATGTCCAGGTCCTGGCCGGCGGCGTCCAGCAGCGAGAGTTTAAGGGTGCAGGTGTTTTGCGGCGTGGTGGTGTCCCAAAGCCGCCCGGGCATCCATTTCCCGGAGAACGTGAAGCGGCCCTCTTTCAGGTCGCGAGCCTGGAAAACCGGGCTGGTCAGGATTTTGGCGTCGCGGCCCTCCTGCGAAACGCTGGCCCGCAAACGGTACGGCACGCCTGGCGCCAGCCCCGCAAGGGCGGCGTCGAACGTGCATTCCTTCTTGCGCACGGACGTAGCGACCCGGATGTCGCCAAAACGCGGCCCGGGCGGGGTGCTGGTCAAATAAACGTCTCCGCACAAACCCCGCCGCTCGACCGAACCTTGCACTTCCCGGGCCGTGGCGCTGTCGATGAAGGACTGCATCACGCTATGGAGCGGCATCGCCACCACCATCATCGCCAGCGAATGAGTCGCGCCCGGCCCGCAAGCCGATGTGATGTCCAACTCGCCTCCTGGAAAGTGGATTTCACCCGCCGCCTTGCCATCCACGAACACCGCCGCGTAGGAATTGAGATACTCCACGCGCAGGGCCACGCGGCGGCCGGCCCAATTATTGGGCGTCCGAAATTCACGCCGGTACCAGGCCGCGTTGAGACGGCTGATATTGTGATTGGTCCAGCCCGGATTGGAGTAAACCCGCTGGGAATCACGCAACATGTAATTGTTGTTCCCCGGCCAGCAGCCCGGCACCTTGAAATAACCCCAATTGCCAGTCGGCGTGGAATCTGACTGCGCGTCGCCCGGCTGCCACTGCCAAAGCCCATTGAGACAAATTCGCTCACGGGTGGGCGTGGTTTCGTGATACGCCTTGTCCACGTCCCAAACGGCCTTTACGCCCGCCGGCAGAATCTCATCGGCCTGCTGCGCCTGCATCGTGGAACTGGCCCCCGCGCCCAGGCACAAGCCGGTCGCAACCGCCAAGGGAGATAAAAACCACTGCTGTAACTTTTGCTGTATCTGTGCGGGGAACAATTTGGTCGTGTTCATATTGGCGGTAACGGTCATTCCCGCAACACTTACACGAGCCACCCTTGCGCGGTCAAATCTTTTTGCCGATGTATTCCTCCAGCTTCACCGCGTCCGCCGCGAAAGTACGGATGCCCTCGGCCAGCTTTTCCGTGGCCATGGCGTTTTCGTTCAACATCCAGCGGAACGTCTTTTCGTTGATTGACAGCCGGGGCATTTTTGGGTTCTTGCAAATTTCCGGCGATAATTTGCGCGTCACTGGCTCGGTGCTGCTCTGCATTTCAGCGAGCAACTCCGGGCTGATCGTCAGCAGATCGCATCCGGCCAATTCCAGCGCCTCGCCTTTGCTGCGGAAGCTCGCTCCCATGACTTCGGTCGGATAGAAAAAGGTCTTATAGTAGGTGTAAATCTCACGCACCGAGAGCACGCCCGGATCTTCCGCCGGGGCGTATTCCCGTTTGTTGGCCTTCTTGTGCCAATCCAGAATCCGGCCCACGAAGGGTGAAATCAACTTCGCCCCCGCCTCCGCCGCGCCCACGGCTTGCGCCATCGAAAAAAGCAGCGTCATGTTGCAGTTGATCCCCTCCTTTTGCAGCACGCGCGCCGCCTCGATCCCCTCCCAGGTGGTGGCCAGTTTGATCAAGACCCGTTCGCGTGGAATCCCGGCCTTGGCATAGCGCCCGATGAACCAGCGTCCCTCCTCCACCAGCGCCTCCGCGTCAAACGCGAGCTTGGCACTGGTCTCCGTCGAGACGCGGCCCGGCACGATCTTCAAAATTTCGACCCCAAACAAAACCAGCAACAGGCGCATCACGTCATCCGGCGAGCGGGCCTTGTTTTTACTTTCGCGCACCGCTTCCTCGACCAGCGGCTGGTATTCGGCCTTTTGCGCCGCCTTGAATATGAGCGTCGGATTCGTCGTGGCGTCCTCCGGCGCGTAAGCCTTGATCTGCGCGAAATCGCCCGTGTCGGCCACCACGCGGGTAAACCGTTTCAATTGTTCGAGCTGATTCAACCCGGCTGGCGCTGAAACAGACTGACTCTTATAAGCAGTAGCAATAGCACTCATAATGCATACTATAAACCGATTTCTCTGCCGCTCAAAAATATTTTCTCGCCGGCCTTACGACATTCCTTTGAGAAACTTCACCACCCTCGTAAACGCCTTGATGATGACCCCGAGGTACATCGACGCCAGGATGGTGATGATGGCCAGGACGCACAGAAGCTCCGTCAAGGTCAATCCCGCAAGCTGTTGCCGGGACTTCTTCACAGATGTCGTAACGGTTCTCATTTTACCTCCTCCCGTCATTCCCCGGCGGCAGGGTTTTCAGCAAAGGCCGCTTCTATCGCAGGGGACATCGCGACTTTCGCAGCCGCAGATCGATCTGTCAAGTCCGCCTTTTCCGTTCTTAATCTTAATCCTTCTCCTAATCTTAATCTCTGAGGATTAAGAGCAAGATTAGAATCTTACCGTTGAAATCCCATCGGATTATCTCTCAGATTTCTCATCTGTGTTAATCTGTGTCCATCTGTGGCTAAAATTTCAAATATCTTTGGCTGGGATTAAGATTACGAGGGAAACCCAGGAATGCGAAATGTACCCAATTGGATCACGCCCAAGGCGCGGCAAAACGCGGCGAAATATTTTTTCGAATAATCGTTGCCAAAGAACAGGTTTGGTTTACACTTTCAGCCAGATGGTCGGAATAAAGGGGCTGGACGTGAAAAAATTTGACCATTTCATTCCTCCACGTTTGGCCCGATGCAACGGCAGCCTAAGGCTGCCGTGACGCCGTGTTTTGATGAGTGCTTCCTATTGCTTTTTTGCGCAGTCTCAGTTGCAGGTCGTATGGATTTGGGGCAAGGCCACCTTGGCGGGGCGTTGCATCATTTTCGTGCTCATTATCTTTTCCATCTTCGCCTGGTACATGATGATCTCCAAGGCCATGCAAATGCGCCGCGCCCGACGCCTGAATCTCTATTTCGACGCCGAATTCCGCGGCCAGGCCAATGTCCTCGGCATTTTCGACCGCCGCCTCGAAGTCAATGGCTGCCCGCTGTTCGCCGTCTATCAGGAGGGATGCGTGGAATTGGATGCCCGGCTCAAAGGCGAGCCGAGCGAGGCGCGGAAACGGTACGTCTCGCTCAAAAGCATGGAACACATTAAACGCACCTTGGAAGGCGCGGTGGCCCGCGAATGCCTCAAGCTGGAGGCCGGGCTGATTCTCCTGGCCATCGCCGTCAGCGGCGCGCCGTTCCTGGGGTTGCTGGGAACCGTTTGGGGTGTCATGGACACCTTCGCGGGCGTCGGCCAGGCCGGCAAGGCCGATTTGACCGCGATGGCCCCGGGCGTCTCCGCCGCGCTCATCACCACCGTGGCCGGTTTGTTGGTAGCCATTCCGTCCATGTTCGCTTATAACTGGCTCGTGCATACCTTGCGCGTCCGCACGGTCGAGTTGGATAATTTTGCGCAAGACCTGGTCTCGAAAATGGAAACGGAATATTTGAAGGAAGAATGAAGCGTTTTTCGCAACGCAATTCGCTGGTGACTTTGAACGAAATCAATATCACGCCGCTGCTGGACCTCGCGTTCGTGCTGCTGATTATTTTCGTCATCACCCGCCCCATGCTCGAACAGCAATTGCCCCTGCAATTGCCCCAGAACATGGGCAAGGCGGACAATCAGAACATCGACCCCCGCGACGTCCGCCGGGTGGAAATCACCCCGCGCGGTGATTATTGGCTCCGCGGCCAGCGTCTTTCCCTGGCCCAGCTTGAAAGCGAACTGGTGCGCGCGCATCGCTCGGATCCGAAGCTCATCGTCTATGTCGCCGCCGACAAGCGCACGCCTTGGGGCTACGGCATCGCGGTCATCGACGCTTGTTCGCGCAACCACATTTTCAACTTTTCCGTGCGCACCGAGCCGGCCCAACATCCATGAACCGCCTGCAAAAGAAATGCATGGTTTTCTCGTTGAGCTTGCACGGCCTGCTGGCGGTGATCTTGCTGGGCAGCGCCGGCTTCAGCGCCCGCCCGCCGCAAATGGACTTGCAGGTCATGACGTTGATCCCAGCCAATATCGTGGACGGGGTCGTAGCACACGGTGGTTCGCCCGCCGCCAACCCGGCCCCGCAGCCGCCCGCGGCGCCAGCGCCCCCCGCGCCTCGCGCACAGCCGCAGGAAATTCGCGTCGAACCCGTGCCACCCCCGCAGCGCGTGCAACGTCCAACCCCGCGCCCCTTGCCAACCCCGGATGAGCCGGATACTCCAGCCCTTGAGCCGAAGCCCAAACCGTCTAAACATTCTTCTCACGAAGTCGAAGTTTCTTACGCGCCGGCCAGTACCGTAACGAGTGCGAGCAAATCCGCAAAAAATGCATCCGTCCAAGCGGCCGCGCGCGCGGCGGCCCAAGCGGCCCAACAGCAGCGCAAGGCCATCGAAAACGCCCTGGCCGAACTGGCTTCAGGAGTGGCCGGCGGCGGAAGCCCCAACTCCATCGTGGACGTCGCCGGGATCGGCGGCGGGGAAGCCTTCGCGGGCTACTTGAACGTGGTTTTCTCCTTCTACTATAACGCCTGGAGAACACCGGAATTCATGGCCAACCGTTCCGCCTCGGCCGATGCCAGGGTCACCATCGCGCGCGACGGTTCGATTATCTCCGCCGAACTGGTGCGCTCTTCCGACGACAAGGCGCTGGATCGTTCGGTGGAACAGGCCTTGCGCCGGGTGACCAAACTGCCCCCCTTCCCCGCTTCGGCGCAGGACGCGCAACGAACCTTCCTGCTCCACTTTATTCCGCAAGCCAAGGACATGTCCGGATGAAAATAAATTATCAACCTATCCTCACAGCATATTTACTGGCCGCCTGCCTCTTTACCGCCAAAGCGGATAGCCAGATCGAGATTCCCATCGCCAAGGCAACCACCTACGTGGTGCCCATTTCCATCAGCGGCTTCGCCGGCGAAGTCGATTCGGTCTTGAAATTCGACCTTTCCGTCCTGGGCATGGAAGTCACCTCGCCGGACAAAGCGGCCTATCTCATTAGCGGCTCGCAAAACGGCCGCGTGCAGGGAACCCTCACCCCCGCCGGAGCCAGCCCCTTGTGGGCCAGGGCTTACGCCGGCGGCGGCGCCCGCTCGCAAGCCCATGCCTTTGCCGACGACATCGCCAAGGAAGTTCGCGCCACCTCGCCGATCTTTCGCACCCGCATCGCCTTCCGCAAGCAGGAAGGCGCTACAACGGAAATTGCCGTTTCGGATTTCGATGGTTACAATGCCACGGTGTTGACACACGACGGCACATTGGTGGAGGGGCCAAGCTGGATACCCGGCGGGGGCGGTTTGCTCTACACCTCCTGGAAAAACGGCGGCGAGATCATCCTGGAACAGAACGTGAGCACCGGGGCGCGTCGCGTTTTTGCCGATAATCCGGGCGCCAATCTCAGCCCCGAAGTCTCGCATGACGGCCAAAAAGTGGCCATGATTCTCAGCCGCAACGGCAGCCCCAATCTGTGGGTCTGTAACATCGACGGCACCGGCCTGAAACAATTGACCAAAACGCGCGAAGAGGATTCCTGCCCGACCTGGTCGCCCGACAGCCGGGAAATTTGTTTTGTTTGCCGTAGCGGGCGGGCGGAGTTACTAAAGATCAGCGCCGGCGGCGGTCCGGCGCGCCCCGTGCGGGTGGCGGGAGGTTATGGCAACATGACCTCCCCGGACTGGTCGCCCGACGGCAAGTGGATCGCCTTTACGAGTGGCAGTGGCAATTTTACGATTTGCGTCGTCCCCGCCGAAGGTGGCGATGCGCAAAGATTGGTTGCTGGCGAAGACCCGTGCTGGGCGCCCAATTCCCGCACGTTGGCCTTCAGCCGGCGAGTTAGCAACAAGCAAATCCTATGTTTGCTTGACGTGCCAACGAAACACGTCAAGGATGTCAGGCAAATCTCGGGAAGCTGTTCGGAGCCTTCATGGGCAAGGTGAAAAACGGCTTCCCATAAACTGTTCAGAAAAATGAAAAACGCGAAATTGTTCGGAATGTTCTGTCTTAGCATGGCTTTGGCCGCAGGTATGACTGGTTGCAAGCATCGAGGCATTGTGACCCCCATCCCCAACCTCGGCGAACGCCCGCAGGCGCAGCAGCCGTCCCCTCCCCCTTCCAGTCCTGGTCCGGGCATTGGAATAACTCCGCAACCTGCTCCCTCGGTCACCCCGGAACCCATCGCGCTGGATCCCGGCGTCTATGGCAAACTTTTCAACGGCGAGCACAACGAAGACCGTGAAAAATTCAAGGCCGACACGATCTACTTTGAATTCGACAGCGCGACCATCAAGGCTTCGGAACAATCCAAGCTGCAGGACCTGGCCACTTATTTCAAAGACAACAAGAAATTCGAAGGCTTGATTATCGAAGGCAACTGCGACGAGCGCGGCACCGAGAAATACAATCTTTCCCTCGGTGAGCGCCGCTCCCTGGCGGCCCGCGAGTACCTGGCCAACCTGGGCGTCGATCCCCAGCGCATCAAGACCGTCACCTTCGGCAAATCCCATCCGACCGATCCCGGCCACAACGAAGCCGCCTGGAAGGTCAACCGCCGCGACGACTTTGTCCTGGCGACGCCGAAATAAATCAGATTCGCAACGAGGCGAAATCAGGAGAACCGCAGTCGCGCTGGAGAACGCCCAAACCCAGCGACGACCGCCGGGGCAGGCATCGGTAGGGCGAGACTCTGTCGAGCCGTGACTCGATCCATTCAGGTCTCGCCCTTCCGGGATCTGAATGTTATTTGGGTTTGGTTAGTTTGCTGTGGCGGACGCCGTAGAGAAAATAACACCCCAGTCCAACCACAATATAGGTCAAGACGAACCACACCCGCCACATCGGCCAGGGCAAACCATACAACAGCAATCCGGCCGAAAGAGCACCCGCCGGCCCGACAAACCACACTAAGGGTGTCTTGAATTTGCGCGGCAAATTTGGCTCCCGCACTCGAAGGATGAGAACACCAATGGACACGACTATGAAAGCCATCAGCGTCCCGATCGAACAAAGAGTGCCTGCGTCACGCACCGTCAGCAGGGCCGAGAAAATGGCCACGCATATTCCCGTCAGAATGGTCCCTATCCAAGGCGTCTGGAATCGGGGATGAACTGCGCTGATAAAGGGCGGCAGCAGGCCGTCCCGGCCCATGCCGTAAAAAACACGGGACTGGCCGAGCATCATGACCAAAACCACCGACGAAAGGCCGGCAATGGCTCCCAACTTGATGAGCCGGCTCATCCACCCCATGCCCGCGTGATCCGCCACCAGCGCGATGGGATCAGGCACGTCCAATTGAGTATAGGGAACGACGCCGGTGGCAATCCCGGCCACCAGGATGTAAAGCACCGTGCATATCAGCAGTGAGCCGATGATGCCGATGGGCATGTCGCGCTGCGGGTTCTTTGCCTCCTGCGCCGCCGTGCTCACCGCGTCAAAACCAATGTAGGCGAAAAAGACGATCCCTCCTCCCGCCAATATTCCGCTCCAGCCGAAATGCTCCGGCTGGCCGGTGTTGGGGGGAATGAACGGATGCCAGTTGGCCGGGTTGATCGCATGGGCCGCCCCCACGATAAACAGCAGAACGACCGCGATCTTAATGACGACGATCACACTGTTGAAATTGGCCGATTCCTTGATTCCGACCACCAACAGTGTCGTCACTATGAACACAATGATGACGGCCGGAATGTTGAACAACGCCGTCACGTGCGCCATGGAACTGGGATCGATGCCGGCCTTGTGGATTTGCTCCGCCAACGGGGCCAGCGCCTTCCACCCCGCCCTCACGTTCAACGTCTGCGCCACGGTGTCGGATAGGTTGATCAACTCCGTCCCGCGCGCCGCCGAAAACTGGGGCGGGATATTGATTCCAAAATCACGCAGGAAGGAAACCACGTAACCCGACCAGCCGATGGCCACGGTAATAGCCCCCACCGCGTATTCCAGAATCAAGTTCCAACCAATGACCCAGGCAAACAGTTCCCCCAGCGTCGCGTAGGCGTAGCTATAGGCGCTGCCAGCCATCGGCACCAGCGAGGCAAACTCGCTGTAGCAAAGCGCCGCGAATATGGAGGCAATTCCCGCGAACACAAAAGACAGAACCACCGCCGGCCCCGCATTCTGGGCGGCGACGGTTCCGGTGAGCACGAAAATTCCCGTGCCGATGATGGCGCCGATGCCGAGCGTCATCAGATTGAGCGCGCCCAAGGCGCGCTTGAGACTGTGATCCGACACCGCCTCGGCTTGCAGATCAGCAATGGATTTTCGTCGAAAAAGATTCATGGTATTTCAATCAGATTTTCTTCGGCATCGCGGTCCAGGCGCCCTTCTTGGCGCTGCTCTTGACCGCCGTTTCGATGAAGGCAATGCCCATCCATCCGTCCTCGATGTTGGCGTACTTGCTGCCGTCACCGATAAATTTCCCGCCCGCCTTCCACTTGCGCACATCGACCTCAAAACAACGATGCAGCCGCGCGAACGCGTCGTGGAACCCTTCCGCGTGCCCGCTCGGAAGCGTCGGCTCCGCCAGAAGGTCCGCGGGCATGTCTTTGGGTATGAAGCCGTCCCCAGGCGTCACCCCGCCGCGCCAATAAACCCGGTCAGGCTGGTTGGGCAGGCAAACCGTGAGACCTTCCGTCGCTTCCTGGCGCCAGTGCAACGAGCCTTTGGTCCCGGCGACCATGATTCCAAATTCATTCTTGCAGCCGATGCAAATCTGCGACGCCCGCACCAGGGCCTTGCCGCCGTTGCTCAGTTTGCAGTAAGTCGTAAAATGGTCGTCCAATTGGCGGCCTTCGACGAACGATTCCAATTGCGCCGACACATCCGTCACGTCCAAACCAGTGACGAAGCGCAGTTGCATCAGCGCGTGCGTCCCGATGTCTCCGCCGCAACCTGAACCGCCGGCCCTTTTCGGGTCCACGCGCCACGAAGCCTGTTGCTGCCCGCTGGCCTCCAACTTGCTCGCCAGCCATCCCTGGATGTAGTAACTGTCCACCCAGCGCACCTCTCCCAGCAACCCGCTCTGCACGATGTAACGGGCAAACCGGCTCGTCCAATTGCCAATGTAAGTATGCGCCACGCCGAAGGGAACGCCCAGCTTGCGCGAGGTCGTGACCAATTCCCTGGCTTCCTTGGTGTTGAGGCACAGGGGTTTTTCGCAGAAAACCGCGATTCCGGCCTTCATCGCCTTCATCGCGGGGTCGTAGTGAACAAAATTAGGGGTGACGATCAGGATGTAATCCAGCTTTTGATCTTCGGGCAAGGTCTTGTTGGCCGCGATCATATCGTCGTAGGAGCCGTAACCCCGGATGGGATAGGGCCAGTGGGCCGCTTCTTCCAGCGCGATCTTGGGATCGGGAAACAGCGCCCCCGCCACCACCCGGCGCGTGCCGTCAAAATGAATGGCCTTCTCATGCGGATGGACGATGAACGCGCCGCGCCCCCCGCCCACCAATCCGACGTTAAGAGGTTTGTTCGTTGTAGTTCTTTCCTGCGAATCTTTTATCATAATGATGCCAGTTAAAAGTTAGAGTTGAATTGTCAAGTTCTGCGGGATATTAGTGAGCCGGGGTTTTCAAGTCAATCGGTGACTTGAAGAAATCTCATTTTGAGAAAAAATACACAGATGTTCACAATTGCTGAAATCGCCAAAGAACTGGGCGGAGAAGTCGTCGGCGACGGCGCTCTCCCGTTGACCGGCTTCGCCCCGGCCACCGCCGCCCGTCCGGGCGACCTGACCTTCGCCGAAAACGAGACCTTCTTCCTGAAAGCCGAGGAAAGCGCCGCCGCCGCCATCCTCATCGACGGCCCGTTCACCTCGGCCCGCAAAGCCCTCATTCGCGTGGCCAACGCCCGCATCGCCTTTGCCCGCGTGCTGCCGCTCTTCTTTCCCGAGCGCACCTTCGCCCCGGGCCTTCATCCAACCGCCGTGGTGGACCCCTCCGCGCATATTGACCCCACCGCCCACATCGGCCCCTACTGCGTCATCGCCGAAAAAGTCAATATCGGCCCCGGCGTCGTGCTCCAAGGCGGCAACCACATTGGAAGAAACTGCGTCCTTGGCGCCCACTCGCGCCTATTCCCCAACGTCGTCCTCTACGGCCAGACCCAAATTGGCCAGCGCGTCCGCATTCACGCCGGCGCCATCATCGGCTCCGACGGTTTTGGCTACGTTCTGGACGGCGGCGTCCATCGCAAAGTGCCCCAAGTCGGCTACGTCATCGTGCAGGACGACGTGGAAATCGGCGCCAACGTCACCATCGACCGCGGCGCCCTCGGGCCGACGACCATTGGCAAAGGCACCAAAATCGACAACTTGGTGCAGATCGCGCACAACGTCAGCCTGGGCGAGCATTGCCTGGTGGTGGCGCAAGTGGGCATCGCCGGCAGCACCAAAATCGGCCATCACACGATATTGGCTGGGCAAGTCGGTATCACCGGACACCTCAAGATTGGCAACCAAGTGATCATCGCGGCGCAATCGGGCGTCATGAACGACGTTCCCGACGGCGGCAAATGGCTCGGCTCCCCCGCGCAACCGGACCGGCCAGCCAAGCGGCAACTCATCGCGCTCCATCACTTGCCCGAATTAACCCGGCGCGTGGCCGAATTGGAGAAGCTGGTCAAAAAGCTGGCGGACCGGCCAAATTGAGGCTTGCCAAGACCGTGTCAACGGTTAGGATGACCGACAGCAAGCGGGTGTGGTTCAATGGTAGAATGCGGGCTTCCCAAGCCTGAGACGAGGGTTCGATTCCCTTCACCCGCTCCACTTGTTGTACATCAAGCACTTACGCATATTGCAAGCACTCACAAACATGTTTTACAACAGTTTTTTACAACACAAACAAGGATTTCCAAGGCTGTCAGGACAGTCAAAGTTGCCCTTGTGATGTCCGATTTGCGCCTTGTGCGTTACGATTTCCCGCCTTGTCAGATACCAAAATCCGTTCCTTTAGGATATAGTTATTCTCCGCTGTAATTATATTAAATTAAACTTAGATTTGACAGTTTTGAGAGGGAAAACCCACTGCCGGGGGAATCAAAAACTTAACGGCTTTCACAGGCGCACAATGGCATAGGGTGTCCGATTTAGTTATTTCCGGGTCAAAAGTCAAAACCGCGTTGCCGATATTCAGTTGGCAAAAAATCCGGGACAAGGCTTTTTTACAGGGGAAAATTCTGTTTCTGAAAAATTCACCATTCATTTTGTCCTGTTCAACATACAATAGATAGACCACCTTCACCCGCTGTGGATTCATCGCGTGAAAAGTCTCAAATCAAAGAAACCGAGTTGCAGGAGCTAAAGAAAAGTCTCCTTGAACTATGTATTGACAGAGAAGGCAAGAAACGCGAGGTTCTCCCTGATGCACTGCATGTGATTGACTTGGAGTTTGCAATCTTTGGCGGATTATCATGGGAAAGCGAATTTAGTCGAACCGACAAACCTGCGGCACACCGAGCGCGTCTCAAAGACTTTCACCGTTTATGTAAGGCAACCTGCAAGCGATTGACCATCAAGTATAAAAAAGTGTTGTTTTGTTTTCGGGATGAACCGAGTCCAGCAGGTGAATGGCACTCGCATTTTTTGATTGGAGCCGGTGGAACTGAAACGGTTTCCCATGCTGATTTAGCAACAGAATTGCATGATGTGTGGACACGACGTTTCAACATGGGAAAGGCAAAGATTGAACCTTTTGACCCGAAGCGTCAACTTGGTGGTGTTTCTTATGTGTTCAAGGTGTCCCGTGACGAGAGGGGCAATGAGATTGCTAATTTTCCCGTCCTTTCAACGGCACTGCTTAACCTGATTGAGAAAAAGAAAGCTGAAACACATTCTTAATTCTAATTATAACGCTATTTAATTCTTTTTAATTAGAATTGTCTTTATTCTAAACAGTAATGAAACTCATTGCGTCTGATAATTATATTGAATTATTATTACAATTGACAAGAAGTGATTAAAATAACGCGCTTCGCGCGTTCTCCCGTTGCCTTTGGTAAAGAGTTTCGATTGCGGGTTTTGTATTTATTGACTTGGTAAATTTTCAATAGAATGAATCAAGTAAAGTAACGGCATATCCGATTCAATGCCCATTTGCTTGCCCTGCTCGTCAATATCAAAGAGATTAAAGTTGTCTAATTGTATTTTCTGCTCTGAATCCGCATGGATAGGCACAGCCCAAAGATATGTTTCCTTGCTGTCGTCAGCAATAAGCCGTTCAGCTTTCGCAATGATGTAATAAGTTCCAGTTGTGCTGAAAGTGAGGTTTATACACCCGTCGGGGTCTGTCCGGAATGGCACTTAGTTAAGAAACATGTATTCATCTTGACTCTTTTCAGGCGGCCTTGCGGTAGCGGCTGCGGTGGGCTATTTCCCGATAAGAGCGTCGCGGTTTGGTCAACAAGGGGTACGGTTTGGGCCGCCGCTTGACCGCCCGAGGCTCCCGCCGGCCCGGTCGTTCCGGCCCCAAATCCAAGGCCAGCACGCGCAACAAGTCTTTGACCAGACGGCGTTGCTTTTTGCAGGAGCCAGCCTGGGCGATCAGCGGGCTGTATTGGCGCACCGCGTCCACGCTGCCTTTGAAGCTCATCCGCTCCAGCGGCTGGCCGTGCAGCGAGGCCGCTTCGGCCATCAGGCAGCGGATGAGGTTGTATCCGATCAAATACATTTCCAGTTCTTTGTGGAGCATGGCCGGGGTCTTGCAGCGCAGCACTTCCATGCCCATGCTGGTTTTGAGGCAGCGCCACCACAGTTCAATGCGCCAGCGCCGCAGGTAAAGGGCGGCCAGTTCGGTGGCCGGATAAGCCTGCGCGTCGCTCAAGGTGGTCGCCAGCGTGACCGTCCGGGTGCGAAAGCCCGGAACGTTCAGTTTGACGCGCAGCACGCGCACCGTCAACTCTTCGGGCACCCGGCGCCAGAGGGCCTTGGGCAGGTAGCACGGTTTCTGCTGGGGCTTGCGCCACACCACCAGGCGGTCCTTCCGGCCCAGGCGGATGCCCCCGCGCAAGTCCTGCGGACGGGCGTGATGCAGCCGAAAGAGGCAGGCCACGCCCATCATTTCCAACAGCGCCATGACGACGTAGCTGCAGAAGCCCCGGTCGGCCAGCAACAAGTCCCCTTTTTGAAACAAGGAGCGCAAACGAAAGAGCAGGGGCAGTTCGGCGGAGTGTTTGTTGCCTTTGGCGTAACCGAGCAGGGCGCCGCTGGCCAGGCTGAAGACGCCCACGATTTTGAGCAGGGGAAAGCCGCAACCGGGTTTCTGGCTTTGCAATTGAGGATAGGCCCGCTGGTTGGCCGGGGTGTCGGCCAGGCTCAAGGTGGAGCCGTCGGTGACTTTGAGTCGCCAGCCCCGCCAGCGCTGCTGCTCCTGGGGCAGGAGTTTTTCGGCGTGCCCGGCGGCGGCGGCGCGGGCGCGCTGGAGCGTTTTCAGGGGCACGCGTTGGCGGGCCTGACAGAAGGCGCTGGTGCCTTCGTCCACAGGTGTCGGCAGCCCGGCCCCACAGAACAAGGCCTGGATTTGGCGCACGACCTCGCGGCAGGAGGTGGCAGGATGGAGCATCTGCCAGAGAAAGCCCCAAAAAGTGCTCCGCAACGAATAGAGGCGCCGACGGCTGTTGGCCCCCGACGGGGCCGGGGCCAAAAGGTCCGCGGGCAGGATGCGGGAGAAGAGTTGTTCGAGGTGCGGCAAAGGCAGGGCGCGCAGGGATTGGACGTGCGGGCCCAAGGCGGCCAGGCGCGCCCGCCAGAGGGGAAAGAAAGGCGTATGCATATCCAGTATTAATACTGGATAGAGGGTTGACAGGCAAGCTAAAATGAGCGCGATGCAAAAAAAAGTGTTTTCGTTGGAGGAACTGCGGCGGCAATTTGAGCGGCGCCGCCGCCGCCTGGGCCAGGTCGGCTATATCAGCCAGGGCTCGGTCCAGGACCGCACCCGCCGGCCCAGCGGGGCCGGCTACCAGTGGACCCGCAAAGTGGCGGGCAAAACCATCACCGTGGCTCTGAGCGCCCCACAATTCCAAGCCATGAAAGAAGCCATCGCCAACCATCGCCGGTTGCGCCGCGATCTGGCGGAGTTGGAACGCATTTCCCGTCGGATCATGTTTCAGACCAGCCCGCACCCCGCCCGTCGCAAGTCGTTGACCAACAAAGTTTTAGGCCTTAACTAAGTGCCATTCGGGTCTGTCCGCGCTGTTTGATATTTATCTATTTCTAGCCACGTATGAAAGGCGTTCTTTCGTTTTTGTTCCCATTTAATGCTGTCATGCACTGTCCTAAGTTTCCTCCCTGTAAGTTCTGGCCCAGAACCATTTTCCTTTTCCCAGCGATTGAGGATGGCAATTTCATTTTCGGTGTCTGTTTTTAATTCCAAAATCAAATCTTTACGTTTTTGTTTTTGGATGCCATCGTTCCAGTCATTAATATTTTTGTGAAATGTGGCTTCATCCATAACCTCGATTGGCACGGCTCCAAGTTTAATGTTTTCTCCTCCTTTCGTTGTGATGAATACCTGAACTTGGATATGCTTTTCCGGTTCTTGGCATCCCGCCACAACAAGTGCCAAGAAGCAGCTTATTAGAACGGCCAATGGATTCCACTTCACTGGCGGCCTCACGTAAATCATTTCCGCAGTGCGGACATGAAACGGTCTTTCCTTCATATTCCGTCGGATACTCGAATGAAGTTTTCGATTTTTCATAATTTGTTTTCCTAATTTGCTTTTTATTGCCTCCGGGCAGGAGTAATTTCCCCCCGCCCGGTGGCATTTATTCGTTCCCGATAATGCCCATTGGTCAAAAATATTGCAAGCAATTAAGATTATAGTCCGTTCTAGGACTTTAGTCTGTTTGAGATACTGCGGGGATGCGCCGAAAGGACATGGCTCGAAATTTCGCAATGGTTCTCCGAAAACAACGGAAACTGCGGGGAATTTCGCAAGAGCATTTGGCCGAAAAAGCCGATTGTGATTCCACCATGATTAGCCTCATTGAAAGGGGCATCAGAAATCCAACTTTGAACATGGGGGATTCCTTGGCGCAAGGTCTTGGCGTTTCGTTGTCGGAAATGATAAAGCAAGCGGAAGATTTGAGAAGCAGGGGCATTAAAAAACCTCTCTGACGACACCTTTGCAACGTTTTTGCTTGACTTTGTTTTTCAATTTGCATACCATGAAATTATGAAACGATACAAAGTTCACTTCAAAAACAAAAAGGACGCCATATACGAGGCGTATTCATTCACCCCCAAAGACGGCAAGTATTGGTTCCACAAAAAAGAGGATAAGAGCGATTTTGAGTCATTTGCCATTGCCGCCGAGGTTCAGGGTATTGACGAGCAGCCGACAGCAGCCACGGTTGAACCTGTCTCTATCCCTCTTGGGTGAGTTTTTTTATTAGTTTTTTGGCGTAGTCTGGATTCACATTTTTGATTCTTAAACCAGACTCAAAAAGAATCGTCCAACCATCGAAGTCGGTTAGGGTTATTGCCAAAATTTGTTTTTCGCGCACATACTATCATATTACACATTTTACCGACATTCATGGGGAAAACTCAAAAGTTTATTTGGTTTCTATTTTTAATTCTTTTTAATTAGATGTTGTCGGTAACTATCTATACGTTTCTTCTTGACTTGATTCTTCAATTTGGATATTATGGATTATATGAGATATACTAATTCTCCAGTCCAAGCAGGTAATTGCGAAGGCATATTGCCCGAATTTGGACGCACCGAGGACGTAAAACGTCTTTTTGGAATCGCAAGGGGTTCGCTCTATAATCTGAATAAAAAACAGGAGGTTCGTTCCGTCCTATGGAGAATCGAAGGCAGTAAATCCGGTATCCGCCTTTGGTATTTGCCGGGAATCCGCGAAAAGCTTCACGCCATGATGAATCAGCAAGCCGAAAATCAAACTGTCAAACCTGTTGAACCCCCAAAAAGCGAACCTGTCGAATCCCCGAAAAATGCTCAAGAGCAAAGTCTCCGTGAATAATTTTGGAACTCCAATGATTACACGCTGTTCAAATATGCCATTTAATCGCGCTTGCTGGCCGTTTTAAAGCGTCTTGGCCAGTGGCCGGGCTTTCCCGTTCCCGCCTTTGACCCGGACTGGCATAAACCGGGATGCTTTAAGCCGCCTTTTTGGTAAAGTCCAGCATCGGCAAAGACCTTACGGCTTGCTGTAATTTTGGAATATCAAAATGGGTGTAATCGTCGTTAATCTGGCTGCTACTATGGCCCGTCAATGCCGTCCTGACTTCCTGTTGAAACCCGTTGTTCGCAAGCAGGCTGTTGAAACAATGCCTGAAAGAGTGAAAACTCAATTTGCTAAACATTCTTTTGCCCTTGCCCTGAATTTTCTTTTGGTCAATCCCCGCCTTTTGCATGAGCTTGGCAAAACGTCCGCTCAATCCAGTTTTTCCGCCGCTCACTAATGCGGCAAGGGCAGGACACAGAAAATCAGAAACTTTATCTGGCATCGCCAAAAGGTTTTTTAAATGGGCTTCAAGCATCGGATGCAAGGGGCAAACTACGCGGCTTTTGTTTTTCCGCCGTTTTGTTTTTTGCTGGACAAAATCCATCACTCCTTTTTCAAAATTGACGTTTTCCCATTTCATCGCAGCGCAATCGCCTATCCGCGCTCCAACACAATACCCCAAAAGAATCATGGTGAGCCATTCCCCATCGGCGGCACTCAAAAGAGTTTGCACTTGTGGAATGCTGAAAGGGTCATGCTCTGAACATTCAATTTCAATCGGGCGCATCATCAAGGCTTTGTCCACTGGGTTTGACGTGATATAATCCATCTTCTTCGCCGTGTTAAAAGCTGATTTTAGGCTCTTAATGTCAACACTCAAAGTGCGCGGGGCAAGACCAAGATTTTTCCTCGCGTCCATGAATGCGAAAACATCCTTATGGGAGATTCCCGTTAAATTTCCTTTGGCCTTTGCGCCAAGAGTTTTAATGAAAACTTCAATCACCTGTTCGTAACGCTCCCGCGTGGATTCGTTCAATTTTCCTTTGGCCCATTCCCGCAAGAAATTTTCGGTTGAATCGTTATGCAAGGTGTCCTGTCCTGCCCGTTCAAGCAAATCGTTCAAAACCTTTCTGGCGTGGTCTGTGGTCAAAGTGCCGTCCTTTAATTTGTCGGCGGCATCCTGGAATTGCGCGGCAATCAAATGAGCTTGCGTTTTGCTCTTTGTTTTTGTGCTGCGGTTTGTTCGCCTGCCATCGGGCAAGGTGATGACCGCTTGCAAGAATGGAGACAACGGAGTTTTTCGTATAGTTGCCATATTTTTATTATTATTAATTTACAACACAATTTACAACGTCAAGGCCGTCAAGGCAAGCTAAATCTGGTGCATTTAACAGGTAATTGTAATGGCCATATAGGGGTGAATAGATACGAGGGTTCGATTCCCTTCACCCGCTCCAATGCCGCCATCGCCAGGAAGGATTCAACGGTCTGTGATTACTTTCGACCCTTAAACAAACACGCCGCGCCACCGTGGCGCCATTCCCATTGCCGCTTCGCTACAACAACGTGCCGAAGTTTCGTAGCGCAGGTTTCCAAACCTGCTGTATCGCCGACTTCCAAGTCGGCTCTGTGTCCGTGCGCAGAGCGGGTTTGGAAACCCACGATACGGCAGACTTGGCAGTCTGCGCTACGCCAAACAGATACAGCCTGCCCAAGCACCGCTCTGTCCTCGCGCTCGTTTTTCCCATGATAGCGACTCCGAGAATCCGTCAAGGTGGAACCGGGCCATTCCATGCGCGGCCTTTGCCTGCCTGTCCTCCGTAGCTTCTGAGCGAAGGAGTATCTCCACCTTGACTGATTCTCTCCGTCGCTGGAGCGGGTAAAAACGCCCGTGAGGGCCAGAAAGGAAAATATGAAAGATCGAGAGATTAGACTGAGATTCGCACGGCAACAGGTGGCACGGTTAATTCGACAACGGCGCAAGGAACTGCGCGACGACGTTTGGCGCACCGGCGGCAAACGCTCCGAATTACAAGGCGAACTTCGAGGCTTACAATTGGCCGCAATTTGGCTGCGACACGCAATTCGTTAATTCGGGCGCTGCCTAACGTATCAAGCTGAGCCACGGCCACCGGCGGCCAAGCTCCAAATGCAATGATGACTTTCAAATTTCATAACTCAACCGAAAACTGAAGGGGCAGTGGCCGTTGGCTCCGGCGACTTGTTAGGCCGTGGGTTCATCTAATTTTGTGGTGGTCTAAGTCTGCCGCCCTCGGCTGTCTCAATGTCGTATGGAAACCGCGCTGCCGCGTGCTGCCGCTCCACAGTGCGAAACTGCTCAAGGCTAACTTGGCTCTTGGGAATGCAATCAACGACGAACCCGTTGTCTGCTGGGTTGGAGAAACCGGTGTAGTAGTCGGCTACAAGCCAGTGCGTTGGGTGGTCGGTAAAATATATGCGGGACGACCAAGGTTCGGAAAGACTAACGCCTGCTGGGCGCGTCCCATGTTCGAGGAGCTTGTCTATCAAGCCGAACTGTATGAGGACGAACTTGGCGTCCGTGTCATCGAGGATGCGCCGAAATTCATTCGGTGTGTCAGTGATGGGTGTCATGGCATGAAACGGCCTAACGTCCAGAGCTCAGGCACGCGGGACCAAAAGCAGCGAACCGCGAAGCGGATCTGGAACGGCCATCCCGCGTTGCCTGGAGCGATTTGTTAGACGGCGTGGTCATGACTGCGAACTCTTACGCTGTCTCAATTCAAAAAACAATGGTCGTGACGCAAAGAATAACATGACACCAATGATACTGCAAAAAAACACAGGAAGGGAAAGAGCACCGATTTGCCAGATTAAAAGGCCCGTGGCTATGAGGAAGAACATGGCGAATGAACAAATGGCAATCACGCCGCCACGAAGCTCTCGCTGCGTCCATTCTTTTAACGGTTTTGGTGGAATGGTGAAGGGCATAGGTGGCGCCGTCTAACAATTAATATACATCAGGTTGTTCGTATATTACATTGGCCAAATGAATACCGACGAAGCAGTGCGGCGACTTACGGAAGTTGTTCAACGCAAACACCTTGCGCTCGCGATCGAGCGCACTTAGTGTGCCTGGCTCAGGCGATATTGCGACTTCCTCAAAGGGCTGTCGTTGCATTTGCCAAGTGAACATAAACTGGAACGGTTTCTGACCGTCCTGGCCCAGCGGGATGTCGCCGCCAGCACCCAAAATCAAGCCTTTAACGCGATTATTTTTTCTACAAAGAAGCCTTGGGCAATCCAAGCGTCACCCATAGCAGGGCGTTTATCAGTTCTCACTTTTTAAACTCCCGAATTATTACCCCGCTGGCCCAGGCCCAAGCAGCAGCTTCCCCCCACCGCAACCGGCCCCCAAATTTCCGGCCGAGGCTCGATCAAGTTCGGCAGGCGTTCAAGCCAGAACTCGACGTTGCAAAACAGCTTGGCCGTGAAATCTTCCGACCACAGTTGGCTTTTGCGCAGATATTTCCGCTTCTCCGGTGGCGTGTTCGCCCAGCGATACCGGCGCATTATTTGCCGAATTTGCACCGCCTCTTTAGCGGACATTGAGATGCTCCTTAGCCCTGAGTTGGTTTTTGGAATAACAGACTTGCCCTTTTACCCGTGAAGGCGAGGGCTGGTTGTTTGGCAGTTGGGTTGGAGTTCGTTGGACGCCCGATGTGTTGACAATCGCCATACCTCTCCGAACTTGCCGTTCATGCCGGCAATGGGGTATGTTGGCTGCATGAATCGAATTCAGGCCAGCCCCGAAATTCATTTTGGGAAGCCATGTGTTGCCGGGACGCGCATCCCCGTGCAGGCGGTTCTTGAACTGGTCCGGGAGGCGATTCCGTTTGCATCCCATCCAGGAACCGGCCTTGATTCTCAAACCTTGGCTTACTGCGAACGCACGCGGTAAAATTGTTGCGGATGATTTGTCCAGGTTGAATCTGTAAAGGCACTGGCGCCATTGACCAACGTGTTGGTGCTGACGGGCGTCCAACTCTGCAAATTGGCGGAGGCTTCCACCACCACGATGGTGTTGGCGGCCCAGGAAATGGCAAATTGAAACTGATGGTTCAGCACGCCGAAGCCAGCACCCGTGCCGGGGAGTTGCGGCTTGGACTGATACGATCCTGGTGCGGTGGGCCAACCCCCGAAGCTGCCTTCCCAACCCGCAGTGTCGCAAGCGCAATACACCGTGCCCGATTCGCCTTGAAAAACCGAGGTGTCCGCGCTGCCCGGACCGCCATTGGCGCTCGGGGCGTTTCCAAGGAAACACGCCTGTTTCAGGTTGCTGCAATAATCGAACACCGCGCAGCCGAGGCTGATAACCGTGGCGGGAATGGTCACGTTGGTCAGCCTGTAACAATCGGCAAACGCCCAATTGCCGATATTGGTGACGCCGTGGGGAATCACCACATTGGTCAGATCGTAACAGTATTCGAAGGTGCTGTCGCCTATGTTGTGAACGGTGCTGGGAATCGTCACGGCGGTCAGGCTGCAACACCCAGCGAACGCACTCACGCCGAGGCTGGTGACGCCGTTGGGAATATCATAACTGCCCGCCAAGCCCGATGGGTATTCAATCAGTGAGGTCTTGGCATGGTCGAACAACACCCCGCCCGCGCTGGCATAACTCGCACTGGCTCCGTTCACGGTGAAGTTCGTCAGGCTGTAACACCAATCGAACCCCGCGCCAATGCTGGCGAGACTGGCGGGCAGTGTCACGCTGGTCAGTCCGGAACAGGATTGGAATGCATAATCGACGATGTTGGTGACGCCGTCGGGCACTACGTAACTGCCCGCCACGCCCGCCGGGTATTCGACCAGCGTCGTCATGGCTTTATTGAACAACACCCCGCCCGTGCCGGCATAACCCGGATTGGCCGCGTCCACGGCAATGTTCGTCAGGCTGTAACAATCCCCGAACACCGCGTCACCGATGCTGGTGACGCTGGCGGGAATAGTCACGTTCGTCAGGCTGGCACACCAGTTCGAACGCCGAATCACCAATCTCGGTGACATGGTTGCCAATCGTCACACTGGTCAGGCTGGAACAATTATAGAACGTCGAATTGCCAATGCTGGAAACGCCATCGGAAATCGTCAAGTTTGTCATTTCGTAACAACTGGAAAACGCCCCATCCCCAAGATTGGTGACGCTGGCGGGAATCGTCACGCTGGCCAGGCTGCCACACGAATTGAACGCCTCCGCGTCAATGTTGGCGACCCGGTCGCCAATTGTCACGGTCGTCAGGCTGTAACAACTGTAGAACGTCCAAAAACCAATGCTGGTGAGGCCGTGGCCAATGGTCGCATTCGTCAGGCCGGAACAATTATAAAACGCCGAAATGCCCAGACTGGTGACGCTGTCGGGAATCGTCACGCTCTGCAACAGGGAGCAAGCATTGAACGCATTTTGGCCAATATTGGTGACGCTGTTGCCAATCGTCACATTCGTCAGGCCGGAACAACCAGAGAACGCAAAATCGCCAAGACTGGGGATGCTGTCGGATATGGTGACGGAAGTCAGATTGGTCTGGTTATTAAACGCGCTGTCTCCGATGAGAGCCACCGGATAGCCGTTGATGGCGGCGGGAATGGCAATATCGCTATCCGATCCGGTGTAACCGGTGATGGTAAGGGTGTTATCCGCATTGGTGGTGAAAGTGAATTCCGTCGCCGGGTCGAAAAAGACGGCCACGGACCAACCGCCAAAGGTGGCGCCCCAGCCGGCGGTTCCAGAAATGGAATACGCCGTGCCCGTTTCGCCGGCAAAAATCGTATTGTCCGCGCTGCCGTCCGCGCCGTCCACACCGGGCGCGTCCCCTAAGAAATACGCCTGAGTCAGGCCGCTGCAATTGGCAAACGCTCCAGCCCCAACATTCTGGACGCCGGCGGGAATCGTCGCGCTCGTCAGGCTGGTGCAATAGGCGAAGGCGCCATCGCCAATGCTGGCGAGGTTGCCCGGCAGCGTCACGCTGGTCAGGCTGCTGCATCCATTGAACGCCTCATTGGCGATGCTGGTGACGCCGTTGGAAATCACATAGCCACCACGCAAGCCTGCGGGACATTGGATGAGTGTGGTCATGGTTTGATCGAACAAAACTCCGCCGGCGCTGGCGTAACTCGCATTGGCTGGATCCACGGCGACACTCGTGAGATTGGGACAATCCGCAAGCGCCCCATCGCCTATGCTGGTGACGCCGGTGAGAATTGTCATGGAAGTCAGGCTGGCTCGGTTGTAAAACGCATGGGCGCTGATGGCGGTCACGGGATAGCCGCTAATGGTGGGCGGGATGACGACATCGGTGTCCGAACCGATGTAGCCGGTGATGGTGATGGCCCCGCTGTTGAGCGCGTAAGTGAAATATTCCTCCGGACTGGTGTAGAGTGACGTAGGCCAGCCGGCGAAATAGGCGCCCCAAGTGGTGCCGAGTGCGTAATACGCCATGCCGGTTTCGCCTTCAAAAACCGTATTGTCCCCGCTCGGCTCGTTGCCCAGAAAGCGCACTTGACGCAAACCGGAGCAATATTCAAAGGCATCTTGGCTGATGCTGGTGACGCCGCTTCCGATGGTCACCTGCCTCAGGCTTTCACAGTCATAGAATGCTTCAAAACCAATGCTTTTGACACTGTTTGGAATCGTGATGCTCTTCAGGTTGTAACACGCGCCGAACGTATAATCGCTCAACGTGGTGACGGTGGCGGGAATCGTGATGCCCGTCAGGCTGGTGCAAAACGAAAATGCGGAGGTGCCGATGCTGGTGACGCTGTCGGGGATGCTCACGCTCGTCAGGTCGGAACAATTATTGAAAGCAGAGTTGCCAATGTTGGTCACGCCACTGGGGATCGTGTAGTCACCGTTCAGCCCGCTGGGACATTCGATCAGCGTGGTCATGGGTTTGTTGAACAACACGCCGCCGGCGCTGGCAAAATAGGGATTGCCCCCATCCACGGTGAAGCTGGTCAGGTCCGAACAGCCGCCGAACGCAAAATCGCCAATTCTGGCCACGCTGCCGGGAAAGCTCACGCTCGTCAGGCCGGAATACATGAAGGCGTCCTGCCCGATGCTGATAACGTTGGTGCCCAGGGTGACACTCGCCAGCTCGTAACAATAACAAAACGCATAACTGGCAATGTTGGTAACGCTGTTGGGAATCACCACGCTCTTCAGGACAGAGCAGGACTCAAACGCGTCCATGCCGATGCTGAGGACGCCGCTGCCCAGGGTGGCATTCGTCAAGCCGGTGCAATTCGCAAACCCATAATCGCCGATGATGGTGACTTTGGCGCCAATCGTCACGCTCATCAGGCCGGTGCAATAATCGAAGGCGGAATAGCCGATGTTGGTGACGCTATCGGGTATCACGATGTTCGTCAGGCCGGAACAATTGCCGAACGCAGAATCGCTGATATTGGTGACGCCATTGGGAATAATCACACTCGTCAGGTGGGAACAATTACCGAACGCAGGGGCGCCGAGGTTGATGACGCTGCCTGGAATCTCATAGCCTCCGGTCAGCGCCATGGGACATTGGATCAACGTGGTCATGGGTTTGTTGAACAATACTCCACCAAAGCTGGTATAACTCGGATTTGATCCATTGACAGTGAAGCTTTTCAAGTTTTGACAATAATTGAACGCTTCCGAGCTAATGTTGGTGACGCTGGCGGGGATGGTCACATTGGTCATGGTGCCGCTCCAGTTCGCATAACTGGCAATGCCGGTGACCGGATAGGTGTTGATGGCGCCGGGAATGTTCACATTGTTCGTTGCAACGTAGCAGCCGGTGATGGTGATGGCTCCGTTGCTCGTGGTGTACTCGAATTGGGCTTGCACCACGGCCGGCAGCAGCAACGCCAGATGCACGGCCAGGCTCGTCAAAACGAAGGCCTTCCGCCCTGCGCGGAGACGGCGTGGGCAATGGGTGGGGGTTTGATTGGTTTTCATACTTTTGTTTGATTGCGTTGAAGAAAGGCCCGGCGCCGCTTCCTGTTGTTTGTTGTTAGTCAATTCTCATTGGTTTCCTGCGCGTTTCGCTTGCAACTATCGTGCCGCTGAATGCCCCATTGTCAAAACTTAATAGAAATGTCCCTCTTATAACTTAGACGGAAATGTCCCCTTTTTGTTGGGTGCAGTTGTTTCTTTGTTTCCCCGCTTGGGGCCGGGGGATGGAGGGAGGCCGGAGCGTAGCGGAGGCCGACCGGAATCCCCCGGCCCCAAGCGCCCCCCCCTTCCGGCGCGCAGTAGTGGCCGCCGCCACGGATGGTTCGCCGCTGGAGATCGCTGCACTCGCCTGACCTTGACGGAATCGCTCCCCACCTTGCGCTGGGGTCGCTCTGGCAATTCTGTCCATTTGAGTTTCTTGCCCCGGTAGGCCAGTTGCACCCGCCCGTCCCGCAATGTCCGTATCACCACTTTCCGCCCCGCCAAACTCATGGCTTCGTGCTGCCGATCCACTTGATACCATTTGCCTTCACACGCCGCGGTCCAGTCCCTCTGCACCACCCGCTCCTCTTCCCAACTCAATATCTCGTCCAGGTTTCGTGGCGCCTCCCGATGCACATCCCTCGGGCTGGCTGGCACTCGCTCAAATCTTCGGTCGAACTCCTTGAGGAATTTCTCCTCTAGAAACCGGTTGGCGCTTTCCAAATCGTTGATGCGCGCCAACCGCAACGCCTTGACCAGCCGGTCCTGCAACACCCCGTTCATCCGTTCCACCCGCCCTTTGGCTTGCGGACTGTTGGCCAGAATCAGTTCCACCCCGATCTGGCTCATCGCCCGGCCAAACTGCGTTTGCCGCTCTTTGCCCGCCAATTGCTCCGCCACGCTCGGCTCCCCCTCGCAGCGGTAGATGCTGTCCCGGTCCACGTACACGCTGCCAGGCACCCCGTTCTGACGCACCCAGCCCTCCAATACGTCATAGCTGGCCCGCGTCGTTTCCCCCTCGGAAAACCGCGCCCGCATTCGGTTCGTCGCGTCGTCCACCATGACCATCAGAACGCACTTGTCTCGCCGCCCCTCAAACCAATCGTGATGGGAGCCATCCAGTTGCACCATCGCTCCAAAGCACGGTTTGCGCTCCCGCCATTGCCGGTGCTGCTGGCGTCGCCGCCGCACCGTCCCTTTGCCCGCCGCCAGCATCCAGCGCCGCACTGTGTCGTGATCCACTACCACCCCTTCCTTGGCCATCTCCTCCGCCAGAAGTGTCGGCCCAAAGTCCGCGTAGCGTTCCTCGGCCCAGCGCGCCATGACCTGCGCGCGCAGACCCGGCGCCTTGCATCGCAAACCAGGCTTGCCCCGCAACCGATGCACCAGGCCGGCGTCCCCCTCGTCCTGATAGCGCCGCCAGATGCGCTTGGCCTGCCGATGGCTCACCCCAAGCAACTCGGCGGCCTGGACCTGGTTTAGCTCTTTGGCCTTTACTCCTGCCATGATAGTGATCCGATTCCGTTCTTTCCGACTCATCGTTAATGTCTCCATTCAGGCCCATGCTGCTACAGCAGCACCGGCCAAAAGGGACATTTCTATTAAGTCCAAAAGGGGACATTTCCATAAAGTCGCGACACCGCTGAATGCCCCATCAAGCAGGTTTCCCTTAAAGCAGGAGCAAACCACCATGAGGGAGAACCCTGCCAACCATTTCTTGGCAAAAAACGGCTGCTTATTGGCACATTTTCCGGACGAGTCCCTGGCTCAATTGCTTATGAATTCACGGAGACGAAGGTTCGATTCCCTTCACCCGCTTCAAACGTTCTATCAACGATTCAGCCCCGTGTTCTGCCACCAGCCGCTGGACAAAGGCCGGGCTGCTCGCTGCGGTGGTCAGGAGGCGTCGCAGGGCGTCCATTTCCCCAGCCTTTTTGGCGGTTTATTTCTTTCCGGCCTTCTTTTTGGCCATTCGTGACAATCTTGCCCACCGGGCCTTCGCAGCAGCGATAATCCGGGCACGGTTGGCCCGACTTAACCGTCGATGGGCCTTTGGTTTCACGGAAGTTTTGCGCTTGGGCGCCGGGCTTGGAGCCGGAATTGAAATTGGGATCGCGGCGGGAAGATCAACTGCTGGCAGGGAAACTGCGGATGCCGGGGCAAGTTCGATCCCAAAAACGTCGGCCACCTCGGTTTCGCTCATGACGGGAGCGCCGTCGGCCGTCGCCGCCGTCTGGCGCACGGCTTCGGCGGCGGAAGCTTTGCTGATTAGCTCGGCGGGATCCACGCCCCGAAGCAGGAAAAGCAGAGCAGGATTTTGATCGAGTTTGGCGCCGACGCCGTAAAGCGACGCGGCCACGTGCTTGCAGAGATCAGCCCAGTCCGGGCAGGAACAATCCAGGTCAATTTCCTTGGGCGTGGGAAACAAGCCTTTTTCAGGGCGAGTCACGATCTGCATGACGGCGGAGGAAAATTTGCCCTGGAGCAATTCGATCAGGGAATCAATCTTGCCGGCGCACTCGATCTGGATGGATTTCCAAAGACTTGGCGCCAGGGGTTTGATTTTGATCTTAATCCGGTAAAGCTCCGAGCCGGAGACAAGGGCGGAAACGATGCCTTGGCTGATCTGCAAATCAACCACCGAGCCATTGCGCAGATATGAGCGTCCGCGCGGAAGGCGGTTTTCGTAATCGCTGTAGGCCTCGAGGTTGTCGCACCAGGCCTTGCCCCAAAAGGTGCTGGCAATCTTGCGCCCTTCCAACACAACTGGGGAAGCGGCCCGGCCGGTTCTTTTGGCCAGCTTTGCGGTTTCGCGCGCGGCATTGGCCCGCCGTTGCGCGACAGGCACGTAAGGCCGCCAACCGTTATACCAACTCATAAGCCTTCCTTGATTTTGGGATCATGCATGGATCTCTCAGTCTTCAGTCGTGGCGTTTATATCCAATGCCACGAACCGGAGCAATTCGGAATTGTTCATTTCCGTCAACAACCGCTCGCCGCCTTCACCCAGCACGCCTTCCGCCAAGGCGCTCTTGCTGGCAAGGACATCATGAATTCGCTCTTCCAGGGTGCCGCGACAGGTGAATTTATGGACCATGACGTTTCGTTTCTGGCCAATGCGGAAGGCGCGGTCAGTCGCCTGGTTTTCCACCGCCGGGTTCCACCAGCGGTCAAAATGAATGACATGCGAAGCCGCCGTGAGGTTGAGACCGGTGCCGCCGGCCTTGAGCGAAAGCACAAAAAACGGCGGACCGCCCTCGCGTTGAAAGGCATCGACCAATTGCCTGCGCTTCCCGACAGGGACGCCGCCGTGGAGGATGAGACCAGCCTGGCCGAAAACGTCTGCCAAATGCCGCGCCAGAGGCTCAGTCATTTCGCGGTATTGGGTAAAAACCAGGACCTTCTCTTGTCGCGATGCCACCTCCTCGCACAACTCCCGCAGGCGATTGAATTTGCCGCTGTCGGCGGGTGCATAATTTCCATCACCCAGCCATTGCGAAGGGTGGTTGCAGATTTGTTTGAACCGGGTGAGAAACGCCAGAATGATGCCGCGGCGCTGGATGCCTTCCACCTCCGGCGCCTCTAACCGTTCGGCCAACTCACTCACCGCTTGCTGGTAGAGCGCGGCCTGGCGCCGGGTCAACGAACAGAATGCCGTCACTTCCGTCTTGTCTGGCAAGTCGGTGATGATGCGTTTGTCCGTCTTCAACCGCCGCAGAATGTAGGGCCGCACCAGCCGGCGCAAAGGCGCGAATTGGTTCTGGTCAGTTTGGGAACGGTTCTTGAGGAACGAAGCAAATTCCTTGGCCCCACCCAACAGCCCTGGGCAAAGAAAATCGAACAACGACCACAAATCCGAAAGCCGGTTCTCGATCGGCGTGCCGCTGAGGACGATCCGGTGGCGGCTGTGAAACGCCTTCACGGCGCGACTTTGGCGCGCGCCTGGATTCTTGATCGCCTGGGCTTCGTCGAGGATGGCCAGGTTCCAGTGGACTTCTTTGAGCCAGGCCAGGCGCGTGGCCATCGAGTAACTGGTGATGACGAGGTCTTTGCCTTCCAGTGATTTGGAGGGGGAACGTGCAGCAGCGGCGAGAACGTCGTGGGACGTCTCCGAGGGATGGGCGTAAAACACCGAAAGCGTAGGCGCAAACCTCTGGATTTCCGCTTTCCAATTGCCTATGAGCGAGGCAGGGACGATCAGCAGGCTAACGCCGTCATCGTCCGAGACGGGCGTAGTTTGGCCGCGTCGGCGTTTGAGGACTAACAGCAGCGAAATGACCTGAATGGTTTTGCCCAGCCCCATGTCATCGGCCAGACAGGCTCCCAGTCCCAGACGGTTCATAAACCAAAGCCAATGCGCCCCTTGGCGCTGATACGGACGCAGGGTCGCGTGCAATTCCTGGCCCGGGTCCGATTCCGCAGAGACATCCGGCTGCTGCATTTGTTCGAGCAGCTTCTTGAGCGCGCCGCCCGCCACGACACTCGACCAGGCAGCGCGGGTCGCTTCCGTTTCTGGTTCGCCGGTCTGGCTGGCATCAAAGCCCGAGAGCAGCCGCAGACCTTCCAGCAAAGGCAATCCGCCGGAGCCGGCGTCAGCTTGAACCTTTTTCCAGTGGTCGAGGACTTCCTGGAGTTTTTCCTTATCCACCTCGACCCACTTGCCTTTGAGCAAGACCAGGCCGCTGGCGGATTGCAGGATCGCTTTAATCTCCGAGTCGGTGAGCGACTCGCCCTCCACTGATAACTGCACATCGAAATCCAGCAGACTATCCTTGCCGAGGAGATTTCCTTTAGCCTCGCCAATGCGCACGGTCACCTGCGGTCTGGGCGGGCGGCCTGCCTTCCACCAATCCGGAATCCGCACCACCAGTCCGCATTGCTCGAACAGAGGGATGTTCTGCAAAAACGAAAAGGCCTGTTCGGGCCGCCAAACCTGGGGATGGAAGATGGCGCGCGAGTCCAGCAACTCACGGGCCAGTTTGCTCTGCTCCGCCGCGCGTTGCACCGGCGTCAACAGCGCGCCCAACGCGGCGCGGTTCTTCGCCCCGGCGTACTCTTCCAGGGCGCGGCCCAGCGGCAGATGCTGGGCCTTGCCTTGCTCGGAAACGCCTTGAGTATAAGTGGCCAGGAAGGCAAACGGGTAAGCCGGGTTGCGCTTGTTCTCGGCCAAATGGAACGTGACGCGCCCAACCGAGTTCCAGACCGGGTTGCAACTTTTCAGGTATGCGGCTGCCCCGCCGGGAGTTTGCATCATGGCCGCGCGAACGTGCGCGTCCAACTCATCCCACAACCTTGCAATAACGGCGCCATTCAAATATTCCAGGCCCTTCATCGGTGGCGCCGAGTCTGCCAACGCACACCATTCGGCTTCGGAAGTTTTGGGAATGGATATGCCGGACGCGTTTTCCAGGTTCGGCTGGTGGCAGAGCGCAGTGAACAACCTCTGCGCCAGGCCGCGCCAGAAAACGAAAGGCGGTGGCAAAGGTTCGTGCAGGAACCCGGATGCCAGCATTTCCAAACCGCGCGCAGGCGATACGGCGAAGCCCTCCGTCAGACGCGACGCGGTCGCCTGGCTGAGTTTTGGCTCGGCCTGTTCATCCAGATCGACAAACAAATGTCCGACAGGGGATAAAGCCAGGGTATGTGACATCGCGAGCGAAGCATACAGCCTGACCCTTCCAACGCGCCATCAGTTTCATCGCGAAAACATCAACTCGCCCTCTCAGATAAGAACTTGCGCGTCTGCGGGTAGGAAGACTACTTTCAGCCTCATGAACCAACTCAGAATTTTCAACCCTCGGGTGCTGGCGGGCGTGCTTGCCGTCGCGCTCTGGCAAGTCTGGTTTTCGTCCGTCGCGGCGGAACCTTCACCGATTGCGGCGGCCCTGGCGCCATTTGTGGAGAACCATTCGGTGGCGGGGGCGGTGACGCTGGTGGCCTCGAAGGACAAAGTGCTCGATTTGGGCGCGGTGGGCTGCGCGAACATCGCGGCGAAGAAACCGATGAAGACCGACGATCTTTTTTGGATCGCGTCGATGTCCAAGGCGATGACGGCGGCGGGGCTGATGATGCTGGTGGACGAGGGGAAGGTCAACGTGGAGGACCCGGTGGAGAAGTATCTGCCGGAATTTCGGGGGCAAATGCTTGCGGTGGAACAGGACGGGGAACATATTTTGCTAAAGAAGCCGCGGCATCCGATCACTATCAAGAATATCCTCACGCACACCAGCGGGCTGCCGTACGTGTCGCGCGTGGAGGTGGCGGCGTTGGACATAATGCCCTTGCGCCAGGCGGTGATGGGCTACGCCTTGACGCCTCTGCAATTTGAGCCGGACACCAAATACAAGTATTCCAACGCGGGCATCAACACGGCGGGGCGGATTATTGAAGTGGTCAGCGGGATGCCGTACGAGGAGTTTATGAGCCAGTGGCTCTTTGAGCCGCTGGGGATGATAGATACGACATTTTGGCCTGCGCCCAGCCAAGTCAAGCGGCTGGCGTCGTCCTACAAGCCCGACGCGGCGAAAACGGGGCTTGAGGAAATGCAGATCGAGCAACTGACCTATCCGCTGTCCGACCGGCAGCATCGCTATCCCATGCCGGCGGGCGGGCTGTTTTCCACGGCGGAAGATGTCGCCCGGTTTTGCCAGATGCTGCTCAACAACGGGGAGCGGAATGGCAAGCGCATCCTGTCCGAAGCGGCGGTGAGGCAGATGACGAGCCGGCAGACGGGCGCGGCGCTGGAGTCTTCTTATGGTTTTGGGTTGAACGTGGCCACCTCGCCGAAAGGGGGATATGGGCACTCGGGTGCGTATAAAACCGGCATGTGGGTGTATCCGAGCCGGCAGCTTATCACCGTGTTTATGGTTCAAAATTCCGCCTTTGCCGGCAACGGAGCCAAGAGCGAGGCGGCCTTCCGGGAGGCCGCGCTTGCGACGTTTGGCCGCTGATGCGCCAGCTCGGCCTTTGGGGGGCTGCCGATGATTCGCGTCGCGACAATCGGGTTGAATGTATTGGAGTGTTTTTGACTTGCTTATCCAAACCACATTCTGTTTATGTGGTGCATATCGAAACCGAAGCAGCCTTTTTAGATCTTCCTACGAGTTTTTGCCGACACTTGCGTTGACAGCAACAACTCCCTTTCAAGCCTTCCCCTCTCGCCACCAACGCGAGTCCGGGCCTTGATAAATAGGCTGAACGCTGAAGGCTGAGGCAGAGATCCATCAGGAAGAAAGTTTGCAAATACCAGGAATTGCCCCAAGATCACCCCCAGATTATGCCACAGGTCCGGAAAACGAAAAAGGAGGACGGGCAGCGCAACGCACGGCTCGTTCATTCTTTTCGCCATGGCTTTGAGGCGCAAAATTAAACGAAAAACAAAGCATGCATTCTCATTCCACCCCGTCGGACACCCCCTCCACCAAGCTCCCAATCGCCATGCTGCTCGCCGTCGCCTGGGCAATCATCGCACTGCCCTGCCCGGCATCGGCGCAAGACCAATCCGGCGCGGTATTGCCGAAGGGCGTTAAAGCGGTGTGGGACCCGGCCCAGGCCTGGCGCGAGACCACCCCCACCCGCGAACGCCTTTGCATCAACGGGCTGTGGCGTTGGCAGCCGGCAGGGGATAACACCCTCCAAGTGCCCACCGCCGCTTGGGGTTACTACAAGGTGCCCGCCTGCTGGCCCGGCAACGGGGACTACATGCGGAATGATTACCAAACACTCTACCGCGACCCGAGCTGGAGAAACGCGCGTCTGAGCGAGGTTCAGAGCGCTTGGTACGAACGCACGATCACCATTCCCCAGGATTGGACCGGCCGGCGCATCGTTCTGGATGTGGAATACCTCAATTCGTATGCCATGGTTTATGTGGACGGCCGGAAGGTGGCCGAGATCCGCTTCCCGGCCGGCCAGGTGGACCTCTCCGCCGTGGTCCGTCCGGGAGCCACGCATGTCCTGAGCCTGCTGGTGGTGTCGATGCCGCTTAGAGCCGTGATGGAGTCTTTCAACGACACCAACGCCGGCAAAATGAAGAAGGGCATCGTCGAACGCCGCGGCCTGTGCGGGGACGTCTGGCTGATCGGCGAACCGGCCCAGGCGCGACTCTCGGACGTCAGGATCGGCACCTCGTTCCGCCAGAGTCAGATCACCTTCGAGGCGGGGCTGCAGGGGCTGGCCGCCGAGGGGCGCTACCAACTGCGGGCCAGGATCATCGAACAAGGCCGCCAAGTGGCGGAGTTCACCGGCACAACCTTCCAGGCGGGCGAAGTCAAAGACGGGCGCGCGACGTTCACGGCGTCGTGGAAGGCGCCCAAGCTGTGGGACATCAACACGCCGCAGAACCAGTATGACGCCCAGTTGTCGCTCCTGGACGCTGCCGGCAAGGCGGTGGACATTGCGACACCGGTGCGGTTCGGGTTCCGGGAACTCTGGATTCAGGGCCGTGACTTCTACCTGAACGGCACCCGATTGTACCTGTCGTTTGTGCCCTTGGACAACGCCGAGGTGGGAGCGGCGTTATCGACCTACGCAGGGGCCAAAGAGAGCTTCCTGCGTCTCAAGAGTTTCGGGATCAACTTTTTGTACACCCACAACTACGGCTGCGAACCTGGCTCGCACCTGAGCTTCGAGGAGATCCTGCGCGCCGCCGACGACACGGGGATGCTGGTGTCGCTGTCGCAGCCGCACTTCAGCGCCTACGATTGGAAGGCTCCGGACGCCGACCAGAACAACGGCTACGCGCGCCACGCGGAATTCTACGCGCAGGTCGCCGGCAGCCATCCGTCGGTGGTCTTCTACGCGATGAGCCACAATGCCACGGGTGGCGACGATGACGAGAACCCCCTGAAGATAGACGGGCTGGGCGAACCCCGGTTGACAGGCTGGGCCGGCAACAACACCAGGCTCGCGTTGCGTTGCGAAGCCATTGTCAAACACCTGGACCCCTGGCGCATTGTTTATCATCACTCCTCGGGCAACCTCAGCTCGATGTACACGCTCAACTTCTACCTTAATTTCGTGCCCCTCCAGGAAATGGACGACTGGTTCGAGCACTGGTCAACCGCGGGGGTCAAACCGCTCTTGCTTGTCGAGTACGGCGTGCCCTTTGGCTGGGATTGGACCATGTACCGCGGCTGGTACAACGGCGCGCGCGAGTTCGGCTCCGCCCCCGCTCCTTGGGAGTATTGTCTCGCCGAATGGAACGCTCAGTTCCTGGGCGATACGGCCTACCAGATTAGTGACATGGAAAAACGCAACCTGCGCTGGGAGGCGCAGCAGTTCCACGCGGGGCGCGCCTGGCACCGCTGGGATTACCCCTACCCGGTGGGCGACCCACGGTTGGAAGAGATGCAGCCGGTGCAAGCCGCCTACATGACCGAAAACTGGCGGGCCTTCCGCTCCTTGGGTATGTCGGGCACCACGCCTTGGGAGCACGATCGCTTCTGGAAGTTGCGCGACGGCTTCCAACACCAACGCCAGAATCTGCCCGTGGATTGGGACAACTTGCAGAGGCCGGGCTTCAGTCCTGATTTCATTGATCAGACCTACCCGCGCTTTGATCTGGCCTACGAACCGTCCGACTGGGTCGCCTCCTCGACAGCCAAGTCATTGTACCGCAATAACATGCCGCTGCTGGGCTGGATCGCGGGCAAGCCGGAGCACTTCACCACCAAGGACCACACCTTCTACGCTGGTGAGACCTTCGAGAAGCAGCTCATCGTGATCAACAACTCCCGCCTGACCGTGACCTGCGATGCCTCATGGTCGGCCGACCTAAACCCAGCCGTCAAGGGCGCCAGGAAGCTCGTCATACCGACCGGTGATCAGGTGCGCGTGCCGGTGCAAATCAACCTGCCGGCTGGCGTGGCGCCAGGCAACTATCAGATCACCGCCAACTTTAAGTTCAGCACCGGAGAGAGCCAGGAAGACTCCTTCGCCATCCAGGTCATCCCGCCGTCTGCGCCGCCAAGCCCGGTGTCGAAGATCGCGCTTTTCGATCCGCCCGGCCAGACGGCCAAATTGCTGGCCGGGCTGGGCGTCACCTGCCAACCGGTAAATGCCACGACAGACCTTGCGGGTTTCGACGAGTTGCTGATCGGCAAAGGCGCTTTGACCGTGGACGGCCCGGCCCCCGATCTTAAGCGGGTGCGCGACGGGCTGAAGGTGGTCGTGTTCGAGCAGACCGGCGACGTCCTTGAAAAGCGGCTCGGCTTCAGGGTCGAGGAATACGGTCTGCGACAGGTCTGGCCGCGCGTGCCGGACAGCCCGCTGCTGGCGGGCCTGAAGTCCGAAAACCTGCACGACTGGCGCGGCTCTTCCACCGTGCTGCCTCCCACCCTGGACTATACGTTGAGTCAGCGGCTACAGCGGAGCGCCGGCGGTAACCTGGTGCGGACTGGAGGTCACCCGGCTGTGGCGCTGCGGCAATTGGGGCAATGTTGCCTCGGTGCTGATTGAGAAGCCGCCCCGGGGTGACTTCCTGCCGATCGTGGACGGCGGCTACGCCCTCCAATACAGCCCGCTGCTCGAATACCGCGAGGGCTGCGGACTGGTTCTTTTCTGCCAGATGGACGTGACGGCGCGAACCGAGAGCGACCCGGCTGCCAACACCTTGGCGGGCAACATTCTCCGGTATGTCGATGCCTGGCGCCCAGCGCCCCGGCGCGCGGCGATGTACGTCGGCGAACCCGCCGGCCTGGCCTGGCTGGCGGCCTGCGGGGTGAAGGCCTCGCCATTCAAAGGCGAGCCGCCGGCGGCGGATCAGGTGCTGGTGGTGGGACCGGGTGGGGGCAAGCTCGCGGCCCAAAGCCCGGCCACCGCTGCGTGGGTTAAGGCGGGAGGCCGAGTCCTGGCCCTCGGCCTGGACCAGGAGCAGGCCAACTCGTTCCTGCCAACGAAAGTAACGATGCAGTCCACCGAGCACATCGCCGCGTTTTTTCCCCCTTTCGGCGTCCATTCGCTGCTGGCCGGGGTGGCGCCGGCGGACATCCACAACCGTGACCCGCGCAAGCTGCCCCTGCTGACGGGGGGCGCGACGGCTTATGGCGACGGGGTGCTGGCAGAGAGGGACAACGTCGTCTTCTGCCAACTTCCGCCATTCCAAGTAAGCAAAGCGATGGGAGCGTTGGGCTTGCTCAGGTTGACCGAGGACAACGCCGGGGAGCACAAGAAGTGCGCTTTGGTGTCGTTGGGCAGTCTGGTCTATGCCCAGTTCGGGCAGAAGGTGCCAGCAGGCCAGACCGGCAAAACTTACACCTTCGCAGCCTGCGTCAAGGCCCTTGACGGGCCGGCCCTGGTGCGGTTCGAGGTCGAGCGGGCGGGCGAACCGTTTGATCGGGCGGTGCGCGGGCCAGACAACACGGTCAGCCCGGGCGATTGGACCGAGTTGCATCTCACCTTCACGGTGGACAAGGCATATCCCGAGGGCTGGCAGGCTTACCTGAACGGCTCGGGCGAAGGCGCCAAATTCGAGGTCAACCGGGTGCGGCTGTATGAAGGTCCATACGTCCCGATCAACGACCCCGCGGCAGCGGCCACCGAGGCGCCGGATCGCAACATGTTCAAAAACTGGAACTTCGAGGCCGGCCTGACACCATGGTTCTTCAAGCACGGCCCCGATCAATTCAACCTGCGGCGCACCTTTGGGCGCGCCTCCTTCGCGGTCAGCCGGCTGCTCGGAAACCTCGGCGTCTCCGGCTCGACGCCGCTGTTGGAAAGGTTCGGCGACCCGGTGGGCGGGTCCAAGGGGGCGTCGGTCGTAAAGAATGGTCAGTTTCACAGCAACGCCAATGGTGAAGGCAGCGGTCTGGCCGGCGAATGGGAGTTCAGCCCGGCCAAAGGGGCCACCTACAGCCAGGAGGCATTGCCCGGTCCGAACGGCGGTTGGGCTGAAGTCATCACGGTGCCACCCGCCGAGGCCGGGGCCAAGGCGGCGCAGGTCATGATCGCCCAGCACCATCTGCCCATCCAAGGCGGCCAGTGGTATCGATTCTCGCTCCGAACCCGGGCCGAGGGCCTGAAAACTCAGGAGGGCGTCAATTGGACAGTGCAGAATACAGCCAACTGGCAACCTCTGTTCGACTACCAGAACTTCACGCCCAAAGCGGAATGGCAGACCAATTCATTCGTCCTCCAAGCCAAGGACACTGCGTCCAACGAAACCAAGTTACAGATCTGGTTCACCGGCACTGGCAAACTATGGCTGGCCGATGTGCGCCTGGAACCGGTCAATGACCCGACCGATGGCCGCTGGCTCCAGGGCATGTACCTCACCCGGCCTGCCGATTGGGATGACCCCTATCGCTTCTTCGGATGGTGAGCCATACGGCAAAGCCACCATTATTGTTTCCTTGCCGATTTGCCGTTGGGCGGCAAGATCGGCGTGCGAAGCGCGATGAATTCCAAAGAATTAGTGTTCGCGGCGTTAAAGGGCCTGCCCGTTTGTCGTGTTCCGACGGGGCCTTTGGCGGTGCATTTCTGCGCGAGAGTGGCCGGCCATACTGTGCGCCGATACTCAACTGACGCCGATGCGCTGGCTGAATCGGTCATCTGCTATTATGAGCGCTTCAAGCCGGATGCGGTCTGGCTGTCGGCGGACACTTGGGTGAGCGCCGAGGCCATGGGCGCGAGGGTTGGCGCGACGGACGATAGCCAGCCTTTGGGCGGCGTGGGCCAACCGCTGGTCCAGTGCGCTGCCGATATAGACCGAATCCCGGCGCCGGACATCGGCCGCCAGGGGCGTTACCCCCTGATGCTCAAGGCGCTGTCCAGAATTGTGGACCAGTTGGGCAAGGACGTGTTCATTGTCGCTTGCTTCGATCAATATCCGTTCTCGCTGGCGGCGGCGCTCATGGGCCTAAACGAAATCATGCTCAAAGTCCTTGATGACCCGTCCTTCGTGGCCGCATTGATGGAGCGGTGTTCGGAATACGCCCTGGCCTACGCTTCCGCTCTGAGCCGCGCGGGAGCAGACCTGCTCAGTGGCGGCGATTCGCCCGCGGTATTGCTGGGGCCGGACCTTTACCAGAAGATGGCCCTGCCCGCCGAACGGCGGCTCATCGGGCAAATCAAGGCCGCGACGGGAAAACCGATGTCGCTCCACCTTTGCGGCAACGCGGCCCACATCCTGCCGTTGATGAAGATCTCCGGCGCCGACGTCCTCGAACTGGATTCCTTGGTGTCAATCAGCGAAGCTTGCCGGATCGTCGGCCCAAAGATCGCCTTGTGGGGCAACCTCAACCCGGTTGCGTTGCTCTCCCGGAGCACGCCGGAGCGGGTCGCCGGGGAGTCGCTCAAGCTGCTTGAGGCGGTCAAGTCTGCCGGCCATCGCCGATTTGTGTTGAGTTCGGGCTGCACGCTGGCGATGGAAACCCCTTTCCAAAACGTGGAGGCGTTGATCGCGGCGGCCCACGCCGGTCACCAACTCCAAGAGCAACCGATATGAACCGCTTACCCATGCAAACAACTATGTTGAATCGCTCCAAACTGGCGTGCTGGATGGCGCCAGCGTTAGGATTGGCGCTGATGCTCTTGCCTTCATGCAAATTGCGCGCGGAGGAAACGGACACGGCGGTGCGCGGATTGATCGAGCGCATCGCGCCCGGGCACGCGAAGGATTTTCTCCTCGAGTCCATGGCCGCGCCGGCCGGGGAAAATGTTTTCGAGGTCGAGGCGCGCCAGGGGAAAATAGTTCTGCGCGGCGACGGCCCGCTCTCGCAGGCGGCCGCGCTGCAATGGTATCTCAAGCACGACGCGCTGGTCTGGGTGTCGTGGTATGCGGACAACCCGATCCAAGCGCCCAGAAAGCTGCCGCTGCCCAAAGACAAGGTCCACAGCACCACCCGCCTCAAAGACCGGTTCTTCCTGAATTATTGCACATTCGGCTATTCCTTTCCGTGGTGGCAGTGGCGGGATTGGGAGCGGTTCATTGACTGGATGGCCTTGAACGGGATCAACCTGCCCCTGGCCCAAGGCGGCAGCGAAGCCATCTGGCAACGGGTGTGGTCCTCTTATGGTTTAAGCGACCAAGAAATCCGCGCTAATTTTTTCACCGGCCCGGCGCATCTGCCCTGGAATCGCATGGGCAATATCGACGGTTGGGACGGTCCCCTGCCTCAATCGTATATTGACGGCCAACTGGCCCTGACCAAGCGCATCGTCGCTCGCGAGCGCATGTTTGGCATGAAGCCCGTGTTGCCTGCCTTCGCGGGGCACGTTCCGGCAGCGATCAAACGAGTGCGCCCGGACGCCAAGTTGGTCCAACTGTTTTGGAGCGGCACCCCTGGCCTTGGAACGACTTTTCTACCGCCGGAGGATCCGCTCTTCCGGGAAATCCAGGTCGAATTCCTGCGCGAGCAGCAAAAGGAACTGGGCACCGATCATTATTACGGGGCCGATCCGTTCAATGAGATGATTCCCCCAAGCATGGAACCCGACTATCTGGCTGGCGTCTCGAAAGCAATTTACGCCTCGATGGCCGAGGCCGATCCCGATGCAATCTGGGCCCAGATGGCTTGGACCTTCCGGGGCGACACCTGGACCAATCCACGCCTGCGGGCGATGATCCAGGCCGTGCCCCAAGGGCGGATGTTGCTATTGGATTACTATTGCGAGAAAGACGAACTCTGGCGGCGGCACGGATTTTTCGGCGCCCCTTTTATCTGGAATTACCTGGGCAACTTCGGCGGCAACACGCCCCTTCGCGGGCCTCTCGGCGAGGTCAACCAGCGGCTTACTGCCCTGTTGGGCGATGCCTCTCTCGACAACCTTGCCGGCATCGGCTCGACCCTCGAGGGCCTGAACAACCAGCCGATGTATGAATTTTTGTTTGACCGCGCCTGGGCTGGACCGCAGATGGATGCGGCGGCGTGGCTTCGCGCGCAAGCCCGCTGCCACGCGGGCGCCCCGGACACCGCCGTCGAGTCCGCCCTGGATACGTTCTGGTGGAAGGCGCTGGGCGAACCATGCCTTGGCAGTTGCGGCGATGTTTTCACCATGGTTCCGCGCCTTGCGCCGGGTTCCACGCGTGGCTTTCTGGGCGAAGGGGCGTTTTATCCGGCGGCGCCTCTGGCTGCGGCTTGGAAAAAAATGCTCGAAGCCGGTTCCACCGCGCGGAGCCGGGACGCCTATCGGAGCGACCTCTGTGACATCACCCGACTTAGCCTGACGGCTGCCGCCGTCGAACTGCGTCGCTCCATGTTCGAAGCTTACAATCGCCAGGATGCCTCTGCCTTCAAGCAGCTTTCCGCGCAATTCCTTGGCCTTGGCCGCGATCTCAACGCCTTTCTTGGCACACGGCCGGTGCCCCTGTTTGGCAAATGGGTCGCCGACGCCCGCGCCTGGGGCAAGAACCCGGCTGAAGCCGACTATTATGAGCGAAACGCGCGCACCATTGTGACCACCTGGGTGGGCCGGGGCCAGAAGCTCAACGACTACGCCGGTCGCGATTGGAATGGACTGCTGGCCGGTTACTACCTCGGCCGCTGGCAACTTTATCTCAACGGCGTTGCCGCCTCTCTTGACCATGGCACGAAGCTGGATGCCCAATCTCTTGACGGGCGTATCGAAGACTTCGAATGGCAATGGGCGCGAACGATTGCCGGAAAATTTCCAACCAAACCGCGCGGCGATGGCTACGCCATGAGCCGCCAGCTTTTCCAAAAATACGCTCCAGCGCTCCCCGTAAGCGACAAGTTCTCTTCAAGGTAGGGCCGTGCTGCGTCGCGGCCCATTCTTTCAGGATGCGCCCAATCCCAAAATAATTTTTGCATTCGCACAAAACCCCCTGCAATCGAAGCTTGCATAAGCAGGCTGGCCGGATGACTCTAATGCATGGCGTTTACCAAGTTTGGGTTGTCCCCGACGGTTTTAGAAGGCGTGAAAGCAATGGGTTTTAAAGAACCCACGCCCATACAGTTGCGGGGCATACCCCTGATCATGTCCGGACGCGATATCATCGGCAGCGCGCAAACCGGCACCGGCAAGACCGCAGCCTTCGCGCTGCCCATCCTTTCGCTCCTGGGCGAGCATGGGCCGAAAACCCGCGCCCTGGTCCTCGAACCAACCCGCGAATTGGCCGCCCAAGTCGAAACCGCCATCTTCGATTTTGCCCGCTTCACTCACCTGCGCACCGCCGTCGTTTACGGCGGCGTCGGCTACGGCAAACAATTGCAGGACTTGCAGGCCGGGGCCGACATCATCATCGCCACCCCGGGACGCCTGCTGGACCATTTGGAACGGGGCTCCTGCCACTTGGAGAACGTCAAGTTCCTCGTGCTCGACGAGGCCGATCGCATGTTGGACATGGGTTTTCTCCCCGACGTCCGCCGCATCCTCAAGAATATTCCACGCGAACGGCACACCTCGCTCTTTTCAGCGACCATCCCCTTTGAGATCGAAGGCCTGATCGCCTGGGCGATGAAGAACCCCGAAACGGTCGAGATTGGCCTGAGGCGCTCCCCGGCGGAAACCGTCAAACACGTCATTTACCCCGTGGCGGAAAGCCAGAAGACCGCCCTGCTCTTGCAATTGCTCGAGCGCGTCAAATGCGCCTCGGCCATTATTTTTTGCCGCACCAAACACCGCGCCAACCAGATTGCCGCCCAACTCAAACGCAACCGTCACGCCGTCACCGTCTTGCATTCCAACCGCACGCAACGCGAGCGCGAAGACGCCTTGAAAGGCTTTCGCAATGGCCGTTACGAAATCCTCGTGGCGACGGACATTGCCTCCCGCGGCCTGGACATCGCCGACGTCAGCCACGTCGTCAACTACGACGTCCCGCAGCATCCCGAAGATTACATCCATCGCATCGGCCGCACCGGCCGCGCCGAGCACACCGGCGACGCCATGACGCTGATGGTAGCCGCCGACGTCACCCACGTCCACGCCATCGAGCGATTCATCGGCCAGAAGATACCGCGCATCAAGCTGGAGAATTACGACTACCAGTACACCGCCTTATTCGAGGAAGAGAAGCCCGGCCAGAAATCCGGTTTCACCGGCAAAGTGCGTGGAGCGCGAGTGCGCGGCGGCTACTTCTACGGCCCCGCCCGAAAACGCTGACCGCCCCGGCCGGGTGGAAAAGCGAAGGAGGCGAATCCGCGCATAGCCACGGAAGCCGGTGACGAACGATCGGCAACGCCTGTATGGAGTCGAGTCGTGGTAGGGCGAGACTTTTACCGCGTTGTCCACGCGGCCATCGAGCCCCAACTCGATTTCGTCGGATTAAATCCTGCAACCAGCCGCCCGCTCCTATCTGACAGGGCGTGCAGCAACCCGATGTCCCTGACACCAAAACGTGCTGCACGCCCTGACAGACACATGCGAAACTCGCGCCTCAGCGCCTGACTTAACTTCATAGAAACCCAATATTGCCGTGGGCACGGCCTAATTAACCAAAGCGCAAGCTCAAATAGCCGGCGCGGATTCTTTATTTTTGCGTGCTTTCTGGCCGTCTGAAACCGGCGCGGCGCTGACAAGGACGCCGCGCCGGTGGTTGTTCAGGGACCGGCTGCGAAACACTGCGATCCTACCGGGAAGAGAGCGGAGATGGCCTGTGAAAGCGGCGACCCGGGTGAAAATATTATTTTTTCTTAACCGCGATTAACCGCGATTAACCGCGATTTTGCTTCCGGGTCGCCGTCTCTAACGACGGATCAGAGGTCTGCGAACTGTCAAAGATCAAGGCCATTGCTGGCCACTGCGCTACAATACCACTATATTACGGGAACTCAAGCAGATTTGTTGTTTTCTTTTACCCCTCCTACCCCGGACGGTTTCGGGGCAGGTTCTTGTCCACGAACGACCCACGCCAAGTGCGCCTTGCGCTGGCGGTTCCTGCGGCGAGCGCAAGGCGACTGCTTTTGTGGCCTTTTTGTGGCCTTTTTGTGGCCTTTTTGTGGCCGCTTTGGCCACAAACTGTGCTGTTTTCTTGGGCCTAAAGGCATGGCAGCCCGAGCCTGTGAGGGCGGCCATGCGGGTAACCTGTCTTTGTTCACGCCGGGCGGCGCAAAACTACCGTATCGTGACAAGAAAGGGGATTGACATGCAAAAACGGCCCATGTACAGTACGTACCGTACACCGTGCATCTCCTATATATATAAGGGACATCCCAGGAGCAAGGTGGATGCCAGCACCAACACAGTATCCTACACATACACGCCAGCGGGGCGGTTGCTGTCGCGCACCTGGGCGCGAGGCATCAACACGACAAATGCCTACACTCCGGGCGGGGATTTGGCCTCCGTCACTTACTACGACGGCATCACGCCATCGCTGACCTATAACTATGACCGGCTGGGGCGGATAAACTCGGTGGTGTGCGGCGGCATCACCACCAGTTTCGCCTACGACCTGGCCAACGATGTTCTGAGCGAGTGGTATTCAGGCGGAATCCTGGGCGGATTGAAGGTGACCAACCAATTTGACGCGGATTTGCGCCGCACCAATCTGGCGCTGCTGAACGGGTCGGCAACGCTCTGCCGGGCCATCTACGGTTACGACAACGCCTCGCGCCTGGCATCCGTCAGCGACGGCACCAATGCGGCGGCGTATTCGTACCTTGCCAATTCGCCCTTGGTGCAGCAGATTGCCTTCCAAAGAAACGGCGCGACGGTAATGACCACGAGCAAACAGTATGACTATTTGAACCGGCTCAGTTCCATTGCGTCCTCCTCCAATTCCTTCGCCTATCAATACAACCTGGCCAACCAGCGGACTCTGAACCGTCTCGGGGACGGCAGCTCATGGCGGTATGGATATGACGCGCTGGGCCAGGTGACTTCCGGCAAGAAGTATTGGAACGACCAGACGCCGGTGGCCGGCCAGCAGTTCGGTTACGCCTTTGACACGATTGGGAACCGCACGCAGACCGAGGCAGGAGGCGACTCGAACGGGGCCAATCTGCGCCTGGCCGGTTACACCAACAACGCCCTCAACCAGATCACCAGCCGGGGCGTGCCAGGAGCGGTGGACGTGATGGGCCTTGGGTTGGCCACCAACGGGGTGACCGTCGGCGGACTGGCGGCGTATCGGAAGGGAGAGTATTTTCGGCAGCAGTTGAGCGTAACCAACGCGTCAAACCCGCAGTGGACGAACATCACGGTTGCAGCCAGCGTTCAGGGGAGCGTCAGCGGGCACGTCTATGTGCCACAGACCCCTGAGCACTACACCTATGACGCCGACGGCAATCTCCTGAGTGACGGACGGTGGACGTACACATGGGACGGGGAGAACCGCCTCTTGAGCCTGACGAGCCTGGGGAACGCCCCCGCCGGGTCGTGGATGCAGATCGCATTCGTTTATGATTACATGGGCCGGAGAATTCAGAAGACCGCCAGCGGTTCCACGGACACCTACGTTTATGACGGCTGGAACTGCATCGCGGTTCTTAATCCATCCAGCGTTCTCAATTCCTTCCTGTGGGGATCAGACCTCAGCGGCAGCCAGCAAGGGGCGGGCGGAGTGGGCGGATTGATCGAGGTGGGCTATCGTGGAACCACCACCACGAACTGTTTTGTGGCCTATGACGGCAACGGCAACGTCAGCGCCCTGGTGAACGCCGCCAACGGCGCCACCGTGGCCAACTACGAATACGGCCCCTTCGGTGAAGTCATCAGAGCCACTGGTCCGATGGCCAGGCTGAACCCGTTCAGATTTTCCACCAAATACCAGGATGACGAAAGCGACCTGCTTTATTACGGCTATCGGTCCTATAACCCGTCCACTGGGCGGTGGTTGAGCAGAGACCCGAAGGGAGAAAGGGGAGGAAAGAATTTGTACGGTTTTGTGAAGAATGACCCACTCAATAAAGTCGATGCGAAGGGAAAAGACGCGATGGTCGTAAACTGCGGCGGCGAGTTTGGCCATACCTATTTCATAGTGATGAAGCAAGATGGCTCGTGCAAAGCATACCATTTTTGGGGCAAACATAACAACCAATGTTGTGGTCTTGGGACCGGACTTTGCATCGTCTGTGACAAGGCTTGGATTTTTTCCGACGATTTTAGAATTGATCAGCTTGAGTGGTACCTCAATTCACAGGGAAGCATTTATGGAAGCCCAATCTCAATTGGTGCCTATGCCTTCGGCACCGACGCGGACGATAACAGGATAATGGACGAAATTGACCCTATGGTGTCGGGTACGGAGTCTTCTGGAATTTATTCTATTCTGCTCGGTATTCAGTGCCATAACAAGAGTTGGAATTGGTTTTATAAGTACGTCGATGGTGGGCCTCAAATTCAACTGTTGAACCCTCTTCCACCCGAGCTTCTTCCTGGAATAATGGGTCCATACCGCTGGTATGAGACGTGGGATGAAAGAAACTCAGTGCCTTTTCCTTTTAACTGAATATGAGAACCAGCGATCGGGTTGCGTTAACTATTGCGCTTGGAATGCTCGTGGCTGTGTTTTGCCTTCTGTTCTACTATGCGAGCCGAATGGGAGGCGACCGACGGAAAGCGGAACTTGTTTCTCTTGAGTGCAGCATGTGGATGATTTACGACAGGGCAACCCTCAGAGGCAAAGCTCCAACGCCGTCAACGGTTGACTCGAACCAGATAAGCGCGGTCATCCATAGCGAAGGGACCGAGAGGCTAGGCGGCCTGCCTTCTTTCGTCAACCCCAAGGACGTCTTTCTGCCGACGAAAAGCATTCCGGTTCCAAGTCGCGAGCTTTTGTTTGCAGTTCAGGTTAACAAGAATACGATGTACGGAATCGACGGCAGCCGAAACTTTAGAATAGTCAGCCCAAGTGAATTTCAAAAGTGGCCTCATGCATCGTTGTTAAACAGGTAACAAGTTTGGAGAAATTTTATTTACCAACTCATGCTTACCAATTACGAATACGGCCCCTTCGTGCCGGTGTCAGTCCTCAGTATTGACACTTTTTATCGTCGGTGGAGCGGGTGGGGCCCAGCCACTACGGCTCGGATCGTCAGGAAAGCGGGGAGCAAAAAGATCATCGCCTGGTGCGGAAGGAACTCCATCGGCGCGGCTGGAAGGAAGAGAACTTGCCGGGTCTGCCCAAAGGGGATAAAAGCAAAGTGGCGCTGGCGCGCCGGTTGCGGCAAGAAACGACGATGAGCCTGAAATGGATAGCGCGGCGACTGCACATGGGCAGTTGGACCTACGTCTCCAACCTGTTGCATGAAAAACGAAAACAATGAACTTGTGTCAATAGTGAGGACTGACACCGGCATGGAGGCGCTCTGGGATTTCGGATTGGCGTTGCACACCGTTCAAGACTCGACTTCGCCCGCCCACAATAACAAGAAATCTGTAAACGGCGTGCATGAATTCAGGCGATGGTATGGCGAATGGGATTTGCCCAATGTGCTGGTGCATGTCGTGAGAGAAGATTTCGATCCCAAAAGCCCAAATAGCGCATTGGACACGGCGACCCGAGACTTGTGGCAGTATTTCCAGTGCCAAAAGACGGCCCCTCCTTTTCCTGCGGATTTCTTCCATTATGGCGTTGACACAAAACATGGCACTTATCAATAAAAGAGCTTTACTCGGATTTGCAATCTTATGCGGATTGCTCTGGGGAAACGGCTTTGCGGCAGCCGATCCTACGACCGCCCAAGGAACGTCGCGAATCTATGCAGTTTCGCTAGGTCAGGCTAGGGCTGCGATAACAAACGCATTTGAAAAGTATCATGACATGCTGATCGCTGCGTCGGACGTTGAGTACAACCCTGTGGCTCGACGGTGGAGTAAAAAGCTAACCACAAATGAGTGGGAGTTGGCCACCTCAGATGCTCCTCTGTTAACGATAACCTTTCACAATAAGTTGGTTCCATATTATGCTGACTTTGATATTGCCGTTACACGGATCTCGACAAATCAATGCCAAATCACTGTTACAACCATCGATGGTTGGGTCCCAAACGGAAAAAAAGAAATGGGAATCCATGGTGGATGGGTGGGGCAGACCGAACATATTCCCCCAATCCTTCAAGAGGAAACTAACGTACTCACCCAAATTGAGATTGAAATGCGTATGCTGCAAAATGGCGCGACTAATCAACCCGTAAAGGTTTTAGATTCACACAGAGAACCACCGTGGCTTAGTGGATTGCGGGACATCGACAAATCAAATCCGCAGTTTAAACAAGAACTAATTGATGCAATTCAGCGCGAAACCAATACAACGAGGAGAGAAGCATATCAGAAAATGCTCTCAGAGGTGACTAATGCCGCTCCAAAATGACATTTTCTGGTCCTTTCAAATCAGCGCCAATTTCAACTACGGCCCCTTCGGTGAAGTCATCAGGGCCACCGGGCCGATGGCCAAAGTCAACCCGTTTGGCTGGGGCGGCAAAATAGGCGACCCAGAAACCGATCTCGTTTACTACGGCTACAGATATTACAATCGCTCAACCGGAAGATGGCTATCCAGAGACCCCATTGAGGAAAAGGCAGGCGGGCCGCATTTATATAAATTCGTCAGCAACGATCCGCTAGACGTGTCTGATCCGCTCGGACTCCAAGACTTTTCCCAGCAGTTTCCCATCCACGAGTCTCCTTGGGACTCGGGTTCGCTCGTGCCGGTGTCAGTCCTTGACATTTGCAGTTATTTGGCTCGAGTGGAAAAAGCGCCTGGCGCAAAAAGCACGTTTTGAATGATTCGTGTTGCAGTCCCATCTAACGATGGTATAGTGCAGTTGTGCGGCGCGCACGCGCCGGTGTTCTTTGACTTTTTGCAAGAGATTGAAGGCTGAAAGGGCCGGCGGCTCGGTAGAACCTGCCTCCCGGCCTGCCAACGAATGTCGAAAATCATGCGCGCGTCCCGTCCAGGCGGCGAAAATACAGGCTGCTCCTAAGAAAACGAATCACGCGGCAAGTCCAAAAGCGGCAAATTTTGCCGGTCAAGGCCAGCCTGTCCGCCGTAGGCCTTGCGAAGGCGGGTCGCACCCAGTCAAACCAGTCGCACTAACCACTAATGTCTGGACTGTAGAAAATCCATAAGATCGTTGACTTGCTGCGGTGTTAAGTTATTGCCGTAGGCTGGCATGTTCACGCCGCCGTTGACGACGCGAATCACCAGGTCGCTGCGGCTGAGTCGGGCGCCGACTTCGGAGAGGTTCGGGCCGCGGCGCCCGCCATAACCTCCAACGAGATGGCAGTTGAGGCAGCCTTTGGCGAAGAAGAGCCGTGCGCCCTCGGCCACGGGGCCGGTCTGAACCCCGATAACTTTGGCCGGCAAGGGTTGGGCGTTGAAGTTGGGCGACCAGGGCGACTTGGCTCCAACGTACCAAAGCGAGCCGATCATCAACACCACCATCAACATTCCGGCAAAAGCCCAGGGACGACGCCGCGGATGCCGTTCGCCTTTGTTGAAAAGAAAGGGCAAAGCAAGAATAACCACTCCCGCCAGCACCGGCCCCAGGACAATGAAATAGTTCTCCAGCCAGGGCGGTATCATGGCCAGCACCGCGAAGTACCACAACAAGTACCAATCCGGGCGCGGGTCTGCCTGCAGCAGGCTCGGATCAGGCGGTTTGCCGAGCGCGGGCGGGCCGGCAAACACAGCCAGCAAAACCAGCCCAAAAAGCATGGCCGTGCCGAAGACCACGTCGCGCCAGGCGGCATCCGGCCAGAAGGGGCAGCCGTTCTTCTTGAGCAAGTCGGCATATTTCTGATCGTAGGTTTTCGGATCCACCGGCTGGCCCACTTTGGGCATCTCGGAAATGCCATGACGGACGACCAGCAGCATGTGCAACCCGATAAAAGCGAACAGACACGCCGGGATGATGAAGACGTGGATCGCGAAAAACCGGCTCAAAGTCGCCCCGCCGACCGATTGTCCTCCCAGGACAAACCGCGCGAAAGCATCGCCGACCACCGGAATGCGTCCAGACTGTTCAGCCGCGACGACCACCGACCACACGGCGGTCTGGTCCCAACGCAGCAATTGCCCCGTGAACCCCATCACCAGGGTAAAGCCGAGCAGGAGCACCCCGGTTGCCCAGTTCATTTCACGGGGATATTTGTACGAACCGCACAGGAAAACCTGCGCCATGTGCAATCCCACCATCAACACCATCGCCGACGCGCCATAATAATGGAGTCCGCGCAGAAACCGTCCGAAAGTTGCCTCGTCCGTGATGAACCGCAGCGTGTCATAAGCCTGCGATGCCGAGGGGATATACGAGAAGGCCAGCACCACGCCGGTCACCACCTGCACGATGAACGCCAGCATCGTCGCGCTGCCAAAAACGTACCACCATTTGGCGTCGCGCGGCACGGCATGGCGCATCAGCGGGCCAATCGTTTCGGACAGCCCCATGCGATGATCGAACCATTGCCAGATACCGTTGAGGATTCGCTTCATGTCACGTCTTAGTGATAGGTGTCGGGCGGGTCGCGATTTGGACCTCGCCGTTCTGAATCCGCACTTGGTATCGGCTCAGCGGCTGCGGCGGCGGCCCGGCGGCCACGCGGCCATCGGAATAGTAAACCCCTCCGTGGCACGGGCACATGAAAAGGTTGGCGTCCGGCAGCCAGCGCACCGGGCAGCCCAGGTGAGAACAGTTGACAGCAAAGGCAATAAACTCATCCTCGCCGATCCGCCGCAACCACGCCCCCGTTTTGGCAGTCACGCCGGCCCAGGGCAGCGGCGAAGAATCCTCGAAGGTCACCTGGACGGTCTGGCCGACGCGGTAGTCCTTGACTTGGCCGACTCCGCGCCACAGTTGCGGGGTCTTGCGCAACAATGGAGCGAGCACGAAACCCACTCCAGGAATCGCCAGCACTATGGCGCAAAGAGATCCCAGTGCGACGCATAACCGCTCCAGGAACCGCCGCCGCGACACTTCTTCCGGCGATCCGATTTCACTGCTATTTGTGTTCATGTCGAATTTCTCCTATCCAACCTGCCAGCGACATCGCCGACACGACCAACCCGGCGGCCAGGATGAAGAGCGAAGTCACCAACCCCCAGACCAACAACGTCGCGCCCAGCGCCAGCGCCGCCGGCCACCAAGTTGATCTCGCCAGCACCTCGGGTTTCGGACGGCTCCAACCGGCCTCTCCCCGGCTTTGAATTGGGTCGGATGGTTGCATCATGCTTTCTCCCCGGAACATGCGGGCACCGATTCATGATCTGTCTCGCCTATTTCACCAGCCCGATACCATCGGGCCAGCAGCGCGATGACGCCCGAAAGGTAAATTCCGCACGCCGGCACCCACATCATCAATCCGCCCGCCTGCTGGTCCACGGCCGGAGTGATTCCCCAGTCCTGGCGTATCAACGGCAGAAGGCCCAGCCGATCCACCGGATGCAGATAGACCGGGCACACCACGCCGGCCGGCGCGAACGTGATCAGAATGCCCAAAATAGTGCAACCCACGCAGGCGCTGAAAAGATACACCACGCCCAACATCGGCGGCAGGCGCCGCTCCATCCGCGGCCCCACAATGGGCTGCCAAAACATCAGGCCCAGCGCGATCAACGATATGACTTGGATCACCCGCACCACTGGCTTTGTCGCCGCCGCGTCGCATAACGTCCGTTCGTGCCAGATCCACATCGCGCTCAGGCCGGCCATCCAGGCGGCGAACGGAGGAAGGCGAAGCCGGCGCGGCCCATGCTGATTTTTCCAGGCCGGCAACCCGAGCAGCAACAGCGCCGGGATGACCAGCAACAACATCAAATGTTGCAGCATGTGCGCGCTAAACAGGTAACCGTCCGCCAGCGCGCTCGCCGGCGAGGCCAGAGTCAAATAGAACATCACCACGGCAGCGATGAAATAGCCGCTCCGCCGGGGCCATCGAAACTGAACGGCTTTGGCGTAGGCCAGCAAGGCCGCCACGCAAACGCCCAGGACAACCGGGTTCCAATCCCAGGCCGATAATAGGAATTGTCGCGTAGTCATAACAACAGCTTGAGGTAAATGATGAAAAAGACAGCCACCCACACCCCGTCCACAAAGTGCCAGTACAGACCGATGGTGTGGAGCGAGTGCGAACGGAAGTTCTTGAAATCCCCCACCGCCATCAAGAGCAGGACGATGAGAAGCGCCACCAACCCGATGCAGACGTGCAACCCATGAAAACCTGTCAAGGTGAAGAACGTGGTGGCGAACAAATTCGTGTGGACCGTGATCCCGCGCTGAAACAGGCCCCAGTACTCGGCCCCCTGCCCGATGATGAACACGCAGCCCAACGCGATGGTGGCAATCAGCCACGACATCATCGGCCGGTGGCGCCCGCGTTGGAACGCAATTTCCGAACGCCAGATGGTGAAGCTGCTCGCCAACAGACAACAGGTGAAAACGAGCGTCTTGCGCGCGTCCAGGCTCCCCGCCGCCGCCGGCCCCGCTCCCGGCGTGTAGTTGTAATAAAGGTAGGCAAAGATCAGCATCAGAAAAAAGAAGGCTTCCGACACGATGAACACGATCATGGAGGCCTTGTTCTTCTCCGGGCAAAAATCCGCTTTGATCGGCGCGGCTGGCGCATCGGGCCGATCAGGGTGGGCCAGGTCCCAGAGCGGACGCCGGCTGTGGATCAACGGCACACGCTCGAAATTTTCCGCCGGCGGCGGCGAGGACGTGGCCCATTCGAGAGTCCACGCGTTCCATGGATTATCGCCCGACTCCTGCCCGTGGCGCAGACTCCAGAAGATGTTGTAGGCCAGCAGCAAGACCGAAAAACCCAGGATAAAGGCGCCCACCGTCGAGACCATGTTCATCGTTTCCCATCCCGGCAGATCCGGATAGGTGAACGCGCGGCGCGGCATGCCCATGAACCCGAGAAAATGTTGAACGAAAAAAGTCATGTTGAACCCGATCACCATCAACCAAAACTGCGCCTGGCCGATTTTTTCGGACAAAAGCCGGCCGCTCATTTTGGGGAACCAGTAGTACAGACCGGCCATCATGCCAAAGAGCGTTCCACCGAAGAGCACGTAGTGGAAATGCGCCACCACGTAGTAAGTGTCGGTCATTTGCCAGTCAATCGGCGCCACGGCAAAGGTGATGCCGCTCAACCCGCCGACCACAAATTGCAGGATGAAGGCCACCGCGAACATCATCGCGGTCGTGAAGCGGATCGATCCGCCCCACATCGTGAAAACCCAGTTGAATATCTTGATGCCCGTCGGCACCGCGATGGCCATGCTGGAGGCCGCGAAGAACAGGTCCGAAGCGCGCCCCAAACCCACCGTGAACATGTGATGCGCCCAGACCCCGAAACTCAGCAGCGCGATGGCCACGGTCGAGGCGGCCACGAAACCGTAGCCGAAAATCGGCTTGCGCGAGAACACGGGCACCACTTCGGAGATCATCCCGAACGCGGGCAGAACCATGATATAGACTTCCGGATGGCCGAACGTCCAAAAATAGTGTTGCCACAGGATGGGCGAGCCTCCCTGGACGGCCGTGAAAAAATGCGCCTGTAGTTGACGGTCTATCAGCAGCATGACGATCGAGGCATTGAGCGCCGGCAGCGCCAGGATGATGAGGAAGGAGTTGATGAAAACCATCCAGACAAACAGCGGCAGCAGGCGCAGGGTCATGCCCGGCGCCCGCAAGGTGAGGATGGTCACGATCATATTGATCGCCCCTGCAACCGACCCCACGCCCATCACCAGCAGCGCCAGGATCCAGTAATCCACTCCCGGCGTGGAGGAAAAGCCGCGCCTCGCTCAATGGCGTGTAACTGAACCAACCGGCCGCCGGCGCCCCGCCCGCCAGCACGCTGAAATGCAGCAGCAGCCCGCCAAAAAGCAGCAGCCAATAGCTCATCGCGTTCAACCGCGGAAAGGCCATGTCCCGTGCCCCGATCATCAGCGGCACCACATAATTGGCGAACCCGATCAGCGCCGGCATCACCACCAGAAAAATCATCGTCGTGCCGTGCATCGTAAAAAGCTGATTATAAACGCCCGGGCTAACCAACTGGCTGTGGGGCACGGCCAGTTGCAGCCGCATTACCAGCGCCTCCACGCCGCCGATGAGGAAGAACACCAGCGTCGTGACCAGGTAGAGTATGCCGATGCGTTTGTGGTCCACCGTGGCCACCCACGAGAGCGGGCCGCTTTCCTGCGCTTCCAGCGCCGGATGGCCAGCGATTGTTAGGTTCGCGCCGTTCATCACGATTTCATTTTGTTGTTTCCAGGTACGCCTGCAGGGCGTTGACCTCGTCTTTCTCCAGGTGAAAATCAGGCATAAGGCAGCCGGGCTTGACCGCCTGCGGATCGGCCAGCCAGAGCTGCACGCTCTTCGGGTTGTTTTCCAGCACCCCGCTCCCAATGGTTGTCCGCCCCGCAAAGTGCGTCAGATCCGGCGCCACGCTCGTCCCCGCATCCACGCCTTTGATTTCGTGGCAATTGACACACGTCTTTTCACGAAAAATCTCCAGCCCGCGTCGTTCGGCGGCGGTGGCGGGGGCCGGCGCGGGTTGCCGCTGCCGCGCCAGCCAGCTTGCAAAATCAGCCGGCGTTTGCGCCACCACAAGAATCCGCATCCAGGCATGTTCAGATCCGCAATACTCCGCGCAAGTTCCCAGGTAATCCCCCGGCGCGTCGGCGCGAATCCAAAGCAGATTGGGATGGCCCGGAATCATGTCCATCTTGCGGCCCAATTGCGGCGTCCAGAAATCATGGATCACGTCCGCCGATTCCACGCGAAGAAGCAAATTCGACTGCACCGGGATATGGATTTCGTTGGCCGCCACCGTCCCGTCCGGGTAGCGGGCCTCCCACCACCATTGATGGCCGATGACCGTCAGGTCGGGCGGACGATCCGGAGCGGGGTCCGAGACGTGCATCGCCTGCACGGTCAGGACAAAAAGCCCGGTCAGGATCAGAATGGAGGCAGCCGTCCAGGAAATTTCCAGCGTCTCATTGCCGGCGATCTGCCTGGGTTCCGCGTCGTTCGGCTTGGCTCGGAACTTAGCGATACACAGCAGCACCAACGCCGCCACGACGACGAAAATCACCGCGCAAATGAAGAGCGTGACAACAAATAAATGCGACAGCGCTTCAGCCTGCGGCGAGGCAGGACTGAGCACCGGGTCCACAACCGCAAAAAAGCTTGCCGCGCTACAACAGCACCTCTGTTCGGTTCCCTTGCCCATGCGATTGTTACTATCCAACGAGTGCGCGCATTTGTCCAACGCGCCTGCACGACGGCCAGGAAGGCGCAACCCTTCTGGACTGGCTCAAAGAAATTCAGGTTGAGCATTGCCTCCTCGTGTACTAGACTGCCGCCTGTGAATGTATTCGTTACCGGCGGCGCCGGTTACATTGGTTCAGTCTGCGTCGAGGAACTCCTGGACGCGGGACATGAAGTCACCGTTTATGACAATCTCACCGAAGGGCATCGTTCGGCGGTGGACAACCGCGCCGTGTTCATCCACGCCCGCCTGAGCGACACGGATAATATCCGCGAGGCCATCCGCGACGCCAAGGCGGAAGCCGTCGTCCATTTCGCCGCCAACGCGCTGGTCGGCGAGTCCATGGTCAATCCGTCCAAATACTTCCGCAACAACGTGGCCAACGGCCTTGCCTTGCTGGATGCGGCGGTCGCCGCCGGCGTTAAGAAGTTTGTCTTCAGTTCGACTTGCGCGACCTACGGTCCGCCCGACCGGGTGCCCATGACCGAGGACCTCCCGCAGCGGCCCATCAACCCCTACGGCGAATCCAAGTTGATGTTCGAGAAAATGCTGCAATGGTATGAGCGCATTCATGGCCTGGAATTCGTCGCCTTTCGCTATTTCAACGCCGCCGGCGCCAGCGAAAAATTCGGCGAACATCATCGCCTCGAAACCCACCTCATCCCCAACGTTCTCAACGTCTCCCTGGGCCGCGCCCCCTCTTGCGACATTTTTGGCACAGACTATCCAACGCCCGACGGCACCTGCATTCGGGATTACATCCATATCATTGACCTCGCCCAGGCCCATATCCTCGCCCTGCCACCCGGCCGGAAAGGCTTTTACAACCTGGGCAACGGCGACGGCTATTCGGTCCGCCAGGTCATCAACGTTTGCGAAAAGGTCACCGGCCGGCCCATTGCCACGGTCGAGAAGCCGCGCCGTCCGGGCGACCCGCCCAAGCTGGTGGCATCGGCTGAAAAAGCCATCCGCGAACTGGGTTGGAAACCGGAGTATCCCAAACTCGAGCAAATCGTGTCCTCCGCCTGGCGCTGGCACCAGGCGCACCCGAATGGTTACCCGGATTAGCCCCCCTCTTAATCTTACTCCTAATCCTAATCTTAATCGTCTCTGTCGCACGAAAAGATTAGGATTATGATGAGGAGCAAGATTAAGATTCCTACTGCACCCTCGTCAGCGCACCTTGATTTTCAAAACCGCCGGTCCTGGATTCTCAAACGGTCCTGGCATCGGATTCGATTCGTTCCTGCTCTGGCCAAAATAATCGCGGTCGATGCGGATCGGAGCGCCATCGGGTTGTTCGTAGGGAGCATTCGGGATGACCGCCCGGCCCAGCAACTTGCTCGTCACGATGGAGCGCGCGCACCCTGCCCTCCAGGTTGGATCCAATTTAATTTCCAGATAGAAGCTGCCAGCCTCCTGCACCAACTTGAGCGCCGGATCGAACTCCGGCAGAACCAGCGGCGCCTTTTCATGTTTGGAAGGCTTGGCGCCTTTGAGAAAAACATTGCCGTCCATCCACACCGGCAGCCGCGCGTTATCGTATTGGCTCAAATCGCCGCTTCCCGAGAACACATTGTTGTAATAGCGATCATCGCCTCGCGGATTGTCATGCAATCCGGCCAGCGCGGTCGAGTGCGGCTTGTGAAATGGGGTCTGGCGACTGTCAAACGAGGCCACAGTTACCGTCCCGGCGAACAAGTTATGGACCAAGGCGACCCCGCGCGAATGGCTGAGAAACGAATGCGCCGAGAGCAGAAGATTGTTGTCCGCCAGCATCGGCCCGTGGTCCACCTCGAAAAACAAGTCGCAGGTAAGATTGTCATGGAAAAGATTCCGCGAAACGCGCGCGCCCTGGGCCATCCAGTCCAGCCAGAGTCCGAACCAGCAGTTATAAACGTGGTTGCCGCTGATTTGAGCGTCAATGGCGCCGTGAAACTTGATGCCCGCCATTTCATCGCCGGTGAACAACCGCCGCACGTGAATGTCATGTATAGTGTTGCCGGTAATGGTGCTGAAGGCCGCGCCGAGGCTGCCGACAATGCCGGCTTGTTCGCAGTGCGAAATGTCGTTGTCGCGCACCAGATGGTGGCCGATGGTCTGCTTGTTCCAGCCGTTGGTCAGAGCGCGCCGAACGGTCAGGACGTAGCCCTCGGCGCTATTGGCCGAAGTGTTGTCCCACTGGTCGCCGTATTTGCCCAACGAAATGCCCGAGCACATCGAGTGGCTGATGACGTTGCTCTCAATGATCCAGCCCTTGCTCCAATGCGCGCCGATGAGGCCAATTTGTTCGGCCGTCGGCGGCGCCCACGGCGTGGCGGCTTGCCGCATCGTGAAACCACGCACCGTAATAAAATTGACGCCGGTTTTTTCCGGATAGAAAACCGTCCGGCGCGCGTTGATTTCGACCATCTGCTGGTTCGGGTTGACGCGCTTAAATTGCGCCCAGATAATGGTGTTTTCCTGATCCACTCGGGCGAACCATAAAGGCGTCGCAGCCGTTGGTTGAAGGACATCCTCAAACTTGGCCGCTTCCGCCAGCCATTCGCCGTTCAGATAAACGGCGCCAGTATGGTGTGGACGTCCCTTGTCCCTGAACCAGTCCCCGTGGATTAGATCGCTGTAAGGATTGAAACTCCCGAAGAAAGTATTCGGCAGCGTCGCCTTCCATACGTCCTCCTGCACTTTCACCCAGTTGGTGAGGACTTCCGACCCCTTGATCTCGACCTTCTCGCCTGGAGCAGCTCGAAAGACGATGCGTTTGCGATCCGATTTGCCTCCGCGCGGCGGGCTGACGCGTTCGCGGTAAACGCCGGCATGCACCGTAATCACGTCGCCCGGTTGCGCGAGATCGGCGGCATGTTGAATGGTGCGCAACGGGGCCGCGTCCGTGCCGGGGTTGGCGTCCTTGCCGCCGATGGCCACGTGAAATTCAGCGGCGTGAAGGGTGGCAGCCAGCGCGCCAACCGAGATGAATAAAATCAGTTTTTTGCTCATTTGGATTCAGATTCAGAGCAGGATTAAGACTGTAAGCACGAATCGCAAGGCGAATCGCTTTTGACAGCTCCAGTATCGTCGCGTAGGTTGCCACTAAGATGAGCAACGACGCGATCGTGACTTTGACCGAGAATGCCGCCAACGAAATCCGCGCCAAACTGGCTGCGGATGCGGAAGGCGCGTCCAAAGGTTTGCGTTTTTATGTCGAAAAAGGCGGGTGCTCCGGTCTGCAATACGGCATGGTTTTCGACCAAAAACGGCCGGATGATTTGGAGGTCTCGTTCTTTGGCGTCTCCGTTCTGGTGGATGCTTTCAGCGCCAACTACATTCGAGGCTCGGTGGTGGATTATTCGGACGCCTTGACCGGCGGCGGTTTTAAAATCACCAACCCCAAGGCCGCGCAAAGCTGCGGCTGCGGCAAATCCTTCGAACCCGAACGGACTTAGATTTCTTCTTTCTTCCTTCTTGCTTCATCCTTCGTTTCGACCACGCTTTGAACCTCGCCGGACTTGAGCCGCGTCCTGAGCCTCTGGCCAGTCCTCGTTTGGCGGGCGGTGCGGATGACCCGGCCGCTGCCAGCGTCCAGCGTGATGGAATAGCCCCGGGCCAGAACCTGTTCGGGGCCGAGCAAGCGCAGGCGCGTCGCCAGTTCGTCGCAGTGCTGGCGCAGGGAACGCAGTTGATTCCTGATCTGTTCGCGCAAACGTTCGCGCTGCTCAAGCAGGCGTTCGCGGCGTTGCGCCAGCAGGCGGCTCGGGCGCAACCGCCCAAGGCGCAGGCCGAGGTTGCGGGCGGCCAATCGGCGCTCCTGCAACCCACGCCGCATGGAACGGGTCAATCCGCCTTGCAAATCGTCCAGCCGTTGCAGCCGCCGGTTGAGATGGCGCCGGGGATGCGAAGCCGCCATTCGTTGCGTCAGTTGACCCAAATGACGCCGCTCGGACACCGTCCGCCGGCGCACGACCTCTCCCAAGCGACCCAGGACCTCCGCCACCCAGCGGGCGGCCGCGAAGGCGCCTTCGGTCAGCACCTCCGCCCCGGCGGTAGGCGTGGCGGCGCGCAAGTCGGCGGCAAAGTCGCTGATGCTAAAATCGATTTCATGACCGACGGCGGATACCACCGGCACGGCGGATTGGACGATGGCGCGGGCAACCGCTTCCTCGTTGAAAGCCCACAAATCCTCCAGGCTCCCCCCGCCGCGCGTCAATAGAATGGCATCCAATTTCTGCCCCGGCTGTTGTGACCATTGATTGAGCAAAGCGATGGCGGCGGCGATCTCTCCAGCCGCGCCGGGGCCTTGCACGGCGCACGGCACAAAGACGATGCGCAACGCGGGATGGCGGCGTTGCACGGCGTGCAGAACGTCGCGCACCGCCGCGCCGGTGGGCGAAGTGATCAAGCCGATGCGTTGCGGAAAGCGGGGCAACGGACGCTTGCGTTCGACGGCGAACAAGCCTTCGGCGGCGAGCTTTAATTTGAGTTTTTCAAAGGCGGCCTGGAGCGCGCCCACCCCCTGCGGCTCGATGGCCAGGATGTGAAGTTGATACTGGCCGCGCGGCTCATAAACGGTCAACTCGCCCTTGAGAATCACCTTTTGCCCGTCTTGCAGGGCCTGGCGATTCGCCACCGCGTCGCCGCGAAAGAGCACGCAACTGATTTGCGCGCCGGCGTCTTTGAGAGTGAAATAAACATGCCCCGAACTTTGCGCGCGGCAATTGGTGATTTCACCCGCGATCCATAATTGGCCCAGGCTCCGCTCCAGCACGTGGCGGATATCGGCTGTCAATTCGCTGACGGAAAAGACGCGGCGGGTGGCCTCCTTGGGAAAGAGTTCGCCGCCGAAATCCCACTGCGATGTGGCGCTCCGTGGCATGGCGGTCAGGGCACCGGTTCCGACACGCGCGTGATGGCCAGGGCGCGGCCCGTCTTGTCATCAATCCGCACCAGCGCCCCTTGCAGCAGGATGCGGCCTTTGGCCACGTCGAATTTCTGCGGCGTGCTGGTGCAGAAGCGCCGAATAACCGGCTCGATTTCGCGCCCCAACACGCTTTCGTGCGGCCCCGTGAAACCCGCGTCCGTCAAGTAGGCCGTGCCGCCCGGAAAAATTTGCTCGTCCGCCGTTTGCACGTGGGTATGCGTGCCCACCACGGCGGAAACCTGCCCGTCCAACATGCGGCCCATCGCAATTTTCTCCGACGTCGCCTCCGCATGTATGTCCACAAAGATGATCGGGGTCATTTGGCGCAACCGGGCCACCTCGGCGCGGGCGCAGAGGAAGGGGTTTTCCAGCGGCGCGAGAAAGGTGCGGCCCTGGAGATTAAGCACGCCCACCGCCGGCAGCCCCTCGGAGCGCCAGACGGTGCTGCCCTGGCCGATGGTGCCAGGCGGATAATTGCAGGGCCGCAGCAGGCGCGGCTCCGTCTGCAACAACAGGTTGACCTCCTTCTGGTCCCACAGATGGTCGCCCGTGGTGATGATATTGACCCCGGCGTCCAGAATTTCATTGGCCGTGTTGACCGTGATGCCAGATCCGCCGGCGGCGTTTTCGCCATTGGCAATGACGACGTCAAGATGAAGGGATTCGCGCAACCCCGGCAGCAGCCGGCGTAAAGCGTGTCGCCCCGGTTCGCCAACAACATCGCCAAGAAAAAGAAGATTCACGGCCCGAATCTTACCCCGCCCCGCGCGACACAGGCAAGTCAGTGTTTGGCTGTGGGCAATGACTTAACGACACAAAACAGGGTTCTTGGCTTAATGGATCCTGGAACTCACGGCTCGACAACGCCGCGGGGCCTGATTAAATACGGTTTGTGAACCAGGGGTCCCCCAGCTTGTTGCTGCTGATACCGGCCTACAATGAGGAGCGCCGGATCGGCCCTGTTTTGCGCAGTTACGCCCAATACATCCCACGGCATTATGACGGAAAGTTCCAATTGGTTGTCGTGCTCAACGGTTGCCGCGACAACACCCTGGGCGTCGTGCAAGCCGTGGCGGCGGAATTTCCAGTCGTCACCTCCGTTGTCTATCCCGACCCGATTGGCAAAGGCGGGGCGCTCATCGAGGGCCTCAGGCTGGCGCCGCGGGCTGACCTGATCGGATACGTCGATGCCGATGGCGCCACGGAACCGCCGGCCTTCCTGGATTTGGTGCGCCGGACGGGCGAGGCCGACTGCGTGATTGGCTCGCGCTGGCTGCCGGGGTCTGTCTTGCACCAGATGCAGTCGGGGCAAAGGCGCTTTGCCAGCCGGTCGTTTCATTTCATCGTGCAACAGCTCTTCCACATGAACATCCGCGACACCCAGTGCGGGGCCAAGGTGATACACCGCGCGGTGGTGGAAAAAATTCATTCTTCCTTGTGCATTGCCGACATGGCCTTTGACATCAACCTGCTTTACTTGATTAAGCGCGGTGGATTCAGCGTTTTGGAAGTGCCGACGGTATGGACCGACAAACAGGGGTCGAAAGTGGCTTTGTTTCGGGCCTCGCTGACAATGCTTTTGTCGGTGATCCGAGTGTGGTGGATTTACTCGCCGCTCAAAGGGCTACGCCCCTTTTTTGCTCCTATGGAGAACTGGCTCTACCTGAAATTGAAGGCACCGGCTCCGAAACCCGATCCGGAGCATTGACTGTCCTGGGATGGCGCGAAAACCACGCCGCCACCAGGCAAAGCACAGTGCTGGCCACGCCCAAGGTTTGGATGACGCGCACGAAGGCGTCGAAGGGCTGCATCCGCACCAGAATGGGCGCCTGCCAGCATAGCGCGGCCGTGTAAGCCGGCGGCACCAGCACCAGCCAGAGCACGGCTTTGAAGCGCCCCCGCGCCAGGATGTTCTGCACCAAAACATTGGCCACCGTCAGCGGCAGCAGCGCCCACGCAAACCACGGCACCAGCGGGGACGCCTTCCACATCTCAGGGTTGCCGATGTACATCAAATGCAGCGGTAGTTTCGGCAGCAGCGTGCAACCGATGCCCGCCAGCGCGCCGAACAGAATGGTCGCCCACAACGTCAGGCCCAGACTGTCGCTTCGTTCGGAGCGGGCCACGTTTTTCGTCACCCGCGCAAACATCACCAGCGCCACCGGCGCGATGAACTGGATGATGGCAAAGCCCGTCAACATTGCCCCCCCGTACAAAGCCGTTTGCCGCGTGTCGTTGAAAAGACCCTGCACGAACAGCATGTCAATGCTCGACATCAGCAGCACCGTTCCCAGACCCAGCGTCAGCGGCAGCGCCTCCCGCAGCCAGCCTTTCCAATCGAACGCGCCATCGGGGCGCGCGCTCCAAATCGAATACGTCAGCCAGGCTCCGATGGAAATGGTGATCAGTTGCCCCGCCACCGCCGCGAACATCGCCGCCGCCGCCTTGCCGCTAAAACACAGGATGACCAGCAGCGTGACGCCGAACCGCCCCACTCCGTCCGTGATCTGCAACCAGCCCAGGCCGAAAAACCGATGCTGCCCTTGCAGCACCCCCTTGGCCACGGGTATCCACAAACTGGTCAGCCCAATGATCAGGGTAAAGTAAAGCGCGAAAGGATTCCTGACTTTAAACAAATGCAACAGCGGCCGCGTGGTGGCCAGGGCGATAACGGCGCAAACCGCCCACACCAGGAACGTGCCCAGCAGGACGGCGCGCGTGCTGGCGATTAAGCGGCGCTGTTCGTGGCCGCTGGTCACCGCCGCCGCCTGGCGGGCGAAGATCGTTTGCAACGCCGCCGCCGGAATGCCGATGATGATCAACATCCGCAGCAAGGCAACGAAGGTCGAATACTCCTCCGCCCCCATCTTGCGGGCCACGGTATGCACCATCGCCATCAAGATACCGCCCGCGAACGTGGCGATGACCATCCAACTGCTCTGCCGCAAAAAACCCGAATCTCGGTTCACGCTCATAACTTCACGGCAGGGCGCGGAAAAATTTGAGCAGGCAGGCGGTGGCTCCTTCGAGCGATTTTGACCCGATCCATTCCTCGGCCGTGTGCGCCTGCGCAATGTCGCCCGGCCCGAACACAATGCTGGCCATGCCCGCCTGCGCCAGCACCGAAGCGTCGCAAAAATAATTGGCGCCCTCCGGAGATTTCTGCCGGGCGGCCTGAAGAAACTCCCGCACCAGCGGCAATTTCGCGCTGGTCTCCATCGGCGGGCAGTTGCTGGATTTCGCGTCGGCGATCAGAGCCTGGAGCTTGTGCCGCCGGAGAAGCTCTTGCAGCTCACCGCGCACGGACTGCCATGTTTCGCCCGGCAAAGTCCGCCGGTCCACTGTGGCTTCGCACAACGCCGGCACAATGTTAGGTTGGCTGCCGCCATTGACCGAACCCACGCTGACAGTCGCGCACCCTAGCAACGGATGGCGCCGGCGTTGCAAGTGCCGCGAGTAATCGGTTTCCAGCACGTCCACGACGCGCGCCATTTCATGCACCGCGTTGCGGCCCAAATGCGGACAGGAACCATGCGCGGCCTTGCCGCGAGTTTCCAGGCGCAGCCATAGACTGCCCTTGTGCGCCGTCACCACGTGCAAGCGGGTAGGTTCACCGACGATGGCCAAATCCGCCTTGAACCCGCTGGCCGCCAGCGCTCGCGAGCCGGCCTGGTCGTTCTCCTCATCGATCAACCCCGCGAAAATAATCTCCGTCCCGGCGGGCCGCCCCTTGTCGCGCGCCAGGGCCATGACCGCGCCGAGCATGGCGGCGACGGAACCCTTGGTGTCGCAAGCGCCGCGCCCATAAATCCGCCCGTGACGCAAGCGCGGCGAAAACTGGTCCGGCGAAAACGCCGCCACCGTGTCCATGTGCGGCGCCAGAAGGATGCGGCGTTGGATCGTGCCCGTGGGCGTAAGCCGGGCCAGCACGTTGCGTCTTCCAGGAAAAACTGTTTGCAGGTCAATATCCAGTCCGGCTTTGGCGGCGGTGGCGGCGAGGAAATCGGACATCCGAGCTTCGCCGGCGTCCCGATGGTTGACGGGCAGGAAAGCGGGATTGACGCTGGGCAAAGCAATGAGATCGCACGCCAGTTTTTCAATTTCAGTCACCGACGAAGGGTAATCTTTAAACCTCACGGCGCAAGGCAAACTGTGCAATTCGTTCTTTGTTTGAATCGTCGCTTCTCATACAAAATATCCCATGCGCAGCCAATTGACCGTCTTCGCCAAGACTCTTGCCCTTTGCCTTCCCATCGCTCTGTTTTTTGGAATCGAATCCGCCGCCGAAGACCTTGTGCCCCTTGAGCCTGGCACCGCGCCCAACTACTGGTGTACTTGGGGGGCGCAGAACGACATGTTCAGAGCCGGCGCCAAGGACCCCAAGGAAGGGGAAGGCGCCAACGGCGCCGAGCACGCCCGCGGGGAAATGAGCGAGCAGGCGGCATTGACGGCGGCGACTCCCATTTCGCCTTCATCGACATCGCAAAGCTTCTGTACCCGGCGCTGAAAATGGAGCACGTCCAACCCCGCGGCCCCTTCAACGGCGATTGGAAAAACGGCGGCATCGGACGCTTCGGCGCTTACCAGTCCAACAGGCACGAAGCCCAGTGCCTGGAGCACACCGATGTCTTTCGCACCTACGATGTCACTCCGGCGCTCTCGCTGCCGACCACCCTCGACCGCGTCGCCGAGGCGTTGCCTTACGGCAACACGCACGCCGTCCGCGCCCTGATTAACGCCGAGGAAGAACTCTATCTTGCTGCAACGCTGGGCTGCACCATGGGCGTCATGCGTCATCCGCCAATGGATCTGCGCCAAGACACCCAAATCGCCGCTGGCTCGGCGCGCCTCCGGCATTGCCCACGCCGGATGGACGAGGTTGTGCGCGCGCTGCACTGGCAGCGCCTGGCCCCACCCTTTGTCAACTTCGCCGCCCAACCGCGTCCCGAAGACGCCACCCGGATCGATGAGAAAATCCTCGCCGACTCCTGGGACTTCAAGCGGGGCGACACCTGGAATCGCCGGGCGCTTTCCCAACGGCGCCGTCGCTGTGGCGGTGCAAGGCCGCACCGCTCCCGACAAGAATTGGACCTTCTCTCCCACCGACGTGAGCCTGGACATCGGCGCGGCGCGCGGCCCGATTGGCGTTTTCGGCCAGTATCGCAATCTGTGCCTGTCTTTCGCCGCGCCGCTGGGCAAAGTCCGCGTCCTCGCCCAGGATCTCGCCGGTGCCCAAGCTGAAGACATCACCGCCCAAGTGACTATCAAAGACGCCACGCTCAGGCTGCCCGGTCCCCTCCTCAAACGCGTCGGCCTCAGCGCCGCGACCAAGGGTGACATCTCCGATCCAGGTCTGGTGCTGGTAATCCGCCAAAAGTGAGCCTGCCGTGTCAATTCTTCAAACCCATTCCCTTTTCCGGGCTTGCCCCATTCACGGAATTGACCCAAGCTCACGCCCAATTACGACCGTTAAAGCGAAAGGAATTCTAAATGCGTTTATTTTCGGTGTTTCTTCCGGTGTTCAGCGCCCTGGCTTGCGCCATGGCTGAGGTCAATTACCAGCCTTTGGTTCCGCAAACACTCATGCCCGACGGAACTCCATTTCTCACCTGGAGCGATACGACGCATTACACCCGAACTTACCACGTCAGTCGCAACAACCCGCAGGCTTCCGACGAAAATGACGGGACGGAACAACACCCCTTCCGCACCATCAATCACGCCGCGCAAATTGTGAAAGCAGGCGAGCGCGTCTGCATCCACGCTGGCATTTACCGGGAGTTGGTGCGCCCGCGCTTTTCGGGCGAGGGGCAAGACCGGATGATTGCTTATGAAGCCGCGCCGGGCGAAGAGGTGATTATTCGCGGCTCGCGGGTCATCACCACGACGTGGAAACTGGCAGTCGATCCTCGCTATGACACGCCAAACCCCAAAGACGGCACGAGCGAAAAGGAAAGGCGCACTTTCCCCGCCCACATCTATTCCAAGCAACTCTGGATGACGACGCTGCCGGATAATCTGTTCGAAGACGGTTATTTTCCCTTCCGAACACCCAATGCCAACGAGGACGAACTGGCGCTGATGCCCTGGGCCGTGAAGTGGAAGGAGCGCATCCCCTATTCGCTGCCGCGCGGATTGCTCTTTCAGGAAGGGCGGCGGATGGCGCAATTGTCCACCTTCGAAGACCTCGTCAAACTGCCCGGTTCTTACTGGGTCGCGCCCGACGGCAAGACGGTGCGAATCCATCCCTATGATGGCGGCAATCCCAATGGCCGCCTCTTTGAAGCCGCCGTGCAACCACATCTCATTCAGCCCCAAACTCAGGGCCTAGGCTTCATCCGCGTCAGCGGTTTGATTTTGGAGCATTGCGCCAACAGCTTCCTGCGCACAGGCGTCGGCGCGCTCTTTCCCATGGGCGGACATCATTGGATCATCGAGGGAAACATCGTGCGGCACATCAACTCGGTGGGAATCGAGGTTGGTGATCAGGCCTATGAAGACCGTGATCCCCGCCTCTCCCGGACCCAGGGTCAGGATTGGCGCAATGAGCAGGGCTTGGGTCACAATATCGTGCGGCGCAATAGAGTCTCCGATTGCGGCACCGCTGGCATCCGCGGTTTCCCTGTGCCGCACGCGCTGGTCGAGGACAATGATGTCCAGTATTGCGGCTGGCAGGACGCCGAGTTCCACTGGGAGGTGGCCGGGATCAAATTGTTGATTACCCGTGGCTCCCTCGTCCGGAACAACCACATTGCGCACATCCTAGGCGGCGCGGGCGTCTGGCTGGATTGGGACAACCGCAACTCGCGCATCACAGGCAATGTGCTGCGCGAGATCAGCGGCGCCAACGGCGGCATTTACATCGAGGCCTCACAAAAGGAGAACATGATCGATCATAATGTCTTGTGGAATATCGATGGGATCGGCGTGCGTTTGTGTGATACGGACAACGTCACCGTCGCCCACAACTTGCTGGCGCGCGTGGCCGAGGAACTGGTCATGTGCAGGGTGGCCGGCGAGCGCAAGTTGGGCGGGCGCAAAGTTACTTCGAATCGAAATCGAGTCTTCAACAACTTGATCGTGGACGAGGGGAAACCGATTCTGTTCGACGACCCCAGCAATGTGGCGGATTACAACGTCTATGTATCCACCCAGGCCGGCCAAGCCGACATGACAAACTCCGGCCCGCACTCGGTTGCGATGCCCGGGGAAATGGCCTTCGACGGCGACAAATTGCTACTGACGTGGAAATCCGTCTCGCGGCTGCCCGCGGCGCCCATGATGACGAACTGCGAGTGCGACTTTTTCGGGCGCGAGCGAACACCGGAAGCGACGATTGCCGGGCCGTTTCAGGCCTTGGCAACCTCGGCCACGTTGGAACTGCGAAAAACAGAAGCAGCCCGATAATTGGTGCAGAGAAAGGAAATTAAGATGCGTTTCATTAAGATGGTTCTTCCGGTGTTCAGCGCCCTGGCTTGCGCCATGGCCGAGGTCAATTACCAGCCTGTGGCCCCGCGAACGCTCATGCCCGACGGCACGCCATTTTTGAGCTGGAGCGACGTCACTCACTACACGCGCACCTACCACGTCAGCCAAAACAACCCGCAGGCTTCAGACAACAATGACGGGACAGCAGCGCATCCATTGCTGACCATCAACCACGCCGCGCAAATTGTGCAAGCGGGCGAGCGGGTCTGCATCCACGCCGGCATTTACCGGGAAATGGTGCGCCCGCGCTTTTCCGGCGAGGGGCAGGACCGGATGATTGCCTACGAAGCCGCGCCGGGCGAACAGGTGATCATTCGCGGCTCGCGGGTCATCACCAACAAGTGGGCCTTGTCGTACGATCCCCATGAACCGCGCAACGCCCCACAGGACACAAACGAATCCGTAAAGCCGGATTTCCACGGGTTGACTTATTCGAGGCAACTCTGGATGACAACGCTGCCGGACAGCATGTTCGACGACGGCTACTTTCCGTTCCAATTGCCCAATTGCAGTGACAAGGAATTCGACCTGATGCCCTGGGCGTTGAGGTGGAAAGGGCGCCTTCCTTATACGCTGCCGCGCGGTTTGCTGTTTCAGAAAGGACGCCGCCTGGCGCAATTGTCCGCTTACGAAGACCTCGTGCGCCTGCCCGGTTCCTACTGGGTCGCGCCCGGCGGCAAGACGGTCCACATTCATCCCTTCGGCGGCGTCAACCCGAACAGCCAGCTTTTCGAAGCGGCCGTGCAACCGCACATCATTGAGCCGCAGACTCAAGGTTTGGGCTTCATCCGGATAAGCGGGTTGGTTCTGGAACATTGCGCCAATGGGTTTTTACGCACCGGAGTCGGAACGCTCTTCATCATGGGCGGGCATCACTGGATTATTGAGGGAAACACAGTGCGGCATGCCAATTCGGTGGGAATCGAACCGGGCGATGACAGCTATGAACCGGGCGACCCCCGCTTTGTTCGCCGCGCGAATCGTGATCCGGGTTACAACATTGTCCGGCGGAATTGTGTCTCCGATTGCGGCACGGCGGGAATCCGCGGCCACAGAGTGTCGCACGCGCTGGTGGAGGACAATGACATCGTTGATTGCGGATGGCAGGACGCCGAGTTTCACTACGAGGTGGCGGGAATCAAATTGCTGCGCAATATCGGAACCCTGGTGCGGAACAACCACATCGCGCACTTGCAGGGTTCTTGCGGAATTTGGCTGGATTGGGACAACAAGAATTCTCGTGTCACAGGCAACGTGATTCATGACATCAGCACGGCCCAGAGCGCCATCTTCATCGAAGCCTCGCAAACGACCAATCTGGTGGATAACAACGTCATCTGGAACATCAACGGCCAGGGCGTGCGCCTGGCCGACACCGACAACTCCATCGTCGCGCACAACTTGTTCGGACACGTATCCGAGGACGTGGTAGTCGCCAAGGTGGCCACCGATCGTTCGTCACACGGGCGCAAACTTACCGCCACGGGGAATCGAATTATCAACAATGTCTTCGTGGACTGCGACAAACCCGTTGCGGCCAATGATCCCAGCAACGAGGTGGACAACAACGTCTATGTGTCCACCCAGGCCGGTCAAGTTGCCGCGAAAGACTCCGGCCAGCACTCGGTTGCGATGGCCGGGGACATCACCTTCGACGGGGACCGATTGCGACTCTCGTGGAAATCGGACGCGCTGCTTCCCGTGGCGCCATTTTGGCAGAATTGCGACTTGGATTTCCTTGGTCTGGCGCGAACGGCGCAACAGAACGTGCCCGGTCCGTTTCAGGGATTGGCCAACCGGCGCCATTACACCTGCGCCATCGATTGGAAATGGGTTTCGAAAGCAGCCGTGGTTCGTTAAAAATTAGAGCGCAAAAAGGCTTGCCCGCCAAATGCAGAATAGCAACCCGACGCGGCTGTCGATGCCATTAGAGGCAATGAGCAATGCGATAAAAACGAACAGGACCGGAATTCCATTTTGGGAAGGCTTGAGCTTGTGATGTTTTCGTCAAACGCTTCTTGTGCCGAGTCTCCCGGCTTTTTGAATTCAAGCACCACAAGCGGCAGGCCGTTGACAAAGCGCACGATGTCCCGGCGGCAGGTGTAAAGCGGGCCGGCAAAGGAGATTTGTCGTACTGCCAGGAAATCGTTGGCTGTCGGATCTTGCCAATCAATCACGCGCGGTCGTTCCGTCTTCTGACCGCCGCGTTCACGATCCGGCATGAAAACTTTAACGCCTTCCTTGAGTAATAAATAAACCTCGCGTTTCGCCTGCTCTGGCAGCATGGCCGAACGGTCGCGGGTCAATTCATCCTCGGCGGCGGTGATGGCCTCCGCCGGCAACGCCGGATTCAACAGCCTCAATGCCGCGCGCAACCGGGAAACCAATACCACCTCGCCCGGCGTCTCGCGTCCGAGCGTGCCGCCCTCACCAAACACTTCTTCCAACGCCGACACCGTTTGCCAGCCAATCTCCCCAAACAACCCGATGGCGCGGTGCTCGACAAGCTGGTCTTCGGTGTAAGGGTGGGCGCTCATCGAAGGGGTCAAATTGGGAAAAATGAGAGCTTGTCGCCAAGCTGCAAATATGGTTTATTTGTTATGGAGGCTCGGCTGCGAGTAACCTTTGCTCTCTTGGAGTGGGGGGGACTCAAAAGCATTGTCTCCTTTTTCATTTTCGAGGGATGAACAGGTCTGGCACGCACACGATACCGAAGCTTCGGTAAGTCTTTATGCCATCATAACCCTCGCCAATCCATTTGAGCTTTTCGATGCGAGGGCCATAGCGTGTTTCAATTTCCGGCCGGGTCGGCGCGGTCATTTCCGCCGTATGCCGATAACCCCAATTCAGCGCGTAGATGACCACATCCGCCAACTGAACTGGCAAGGCCATGTCTGACGAAACGAAGAAAGGCGACGGCACAATCCATCGCGAGCGATCCCGTCCGTTGGCCGTCTTAACGAAATAATCATGCAGGCGTTGCACGAAACGCCGGTCTTCTGTTTTCTCCACTTCATCCATCACCAGCAACCCCATTTGGCGTTCCCGCTCCAGAAAATAAAAGAACCGCTCCAGCAGAAAAGTGTGATCCTTGCGCAGGATGTCCGGCGGCGGCGGTACGCCCGCCGGCGGCTTGGCCGTACCGCGTGGCACGGCAGAGGCGAAAATCAGCGCCTTGTGCCGCTCCAATAAAACAAAAATTCCATCCGCCATCCGTAGCGATGCCTGACCGTAGGCCGTAAGTTGCTCACGCGTAGGTGGGCGCTTCTCCAACCCCGCTTGCAGCAGCGCCCGGCAAAGATGCTGGCGTTTCACATTCTCAATCTCCGGCATCTGCGCGGCGTGCTCAAAACGGTCCTTCGACATCAGCTTCATCCCTTTCACCTCCGACTTGTAATCCGCCAACCGCGCACCGAAGCACGACAATTCGAGCCGGAGTACGTCTTGGACGAATGGCCAGAGATGCGTGTCCACCAGCGCGTAACCGCCGCGCACTTCATAGGGCAATTCCTTATGGCTGTGTCCGCTCTCGTCCATGAAAAGCAGCCAAGCCACTTTTAGTTTCCCTTCTCCATGCTTTGCGTCGCCTTCGCCACCGCCACCTGCCCTGACAGCAGGCGCCGTAGCAGCAGGTCGCGCATCCGGCGGAGGTTTTGGGTTTGGCTTGTCAGGTTGGCGTTCATCGATGTATCTCCAACTCCGTGACGAATTCGCTAACGGGATAATGGAAGTTTCCGGTCTCAACTAACCATCGAAGTTTCCGGCGTAGGACTTCATCAAGAGGCAACGCGTGCTCCAACGCGTAATGCAAATCCTGACCATCAATTCCGATCATCGCAGAAGGACGAAGTCGCTCGTGCGCAGTAATCCCATCCTTCGAGAAGCAATCTGCCGTTATGAAAATGCCACGACCGATTTGGGAGTGACCGGAAACGCGAGAATCAAGCACTGCTAGGTCACCCTGCACAATAGGCTCACTCTGCCATTTGGCCTCGATTAGATATACCTCGTGTCCAAACTCGATGCTCCCATCAATCTGTTCACCCACGATGCGAAACGATGGCCTGGGATTAAACCGGTAAGCATCAAAGAGGTCATAAAGAAATTTCTCCAAAGCATAGCCACGGTCATGTGGCGGCAAAGTGCTTATTTGGAGAAATCGGTTTCGTAAGGCTGCCAGGGTTTCACGACTGACAAGAGGTTGGAGTTTCGGAGGCGGTTGAGCTGTTATGGATGTGGGTTGGCCAGCAAGGCGTTCCGCAATTTGGCGGCATTTTTCAGCGCGGGCTCTTGCCTCAGCGTTCGGTGAAATGTTCAGAGTTACGTCGTAGTCAACCAGAGCGATGATGATCTTCGCCACGATGGGGTCGGACTCAACCTTCCAGAATATGCGAAGCTTGTTGGCTTTAGAAGTGCCCCCGGTTTTATATTTCTCGTTGTGAATATCGCGATCAACCGCCTCGAACACAAACTCCCCGAACGTGCGGTCCGAGAAGTTCAGAACGTAACCGCTCGCCATGCCGAAGTGCTGCTCAAGAATTTGCCGCTCTGCCATCTTTAGTGAACTCATGCGGCCTCCGTTTTGAATTCCACTTGGCCCGAGAGCAGACGCGGCAGGAGCAGGTCGCGCGTGCGGCGGAGGTTTTGGATTTGGAGATGGAGTTTCTGGATGATCTCCGCCGCCGTCTGACCCGTGATGGCCCAGTGCATTTTGTTCTGCACGGTCTGGAAGAACTCAATGCTCTCGGGCTGGGTGGGGTCGTAGTCAATACTGGTGGAATAAATGTCGGTGATCTTTTGGTAAAATCGCCGCTCGGAAGTACGGATGTCCTGAATCCGCCGGAGCAACTCTTCAAAATAATCAAAGGGTTGGTCGGGATTTTTCAGGCGCTCGTCGTCCAGAACGAACCCCTTAACGATGTATTCGCGGAGTTTTTGGGTGGCCCAAATGCGAAAACGGGTGGCAACGGCGCTCTTGACGCGGTAGCCGACGGAAATAATGGCATCAAGGTTGTAGAAATGGGAGCGATAATCCTTCCCATCAGCGGCAGTTATAAAGAAATCCTTTACTACTTAATCCTCGGTCAATTCCCCCTCTTCAAAGATGTTTTTCAGGTGCTGGCCGACGTTTTGTTTGCTGCTTTGAAACAGATCAGCCATGTGCTGCTGGGTCAGCCAAACCGTCTCGTTTTCCAGCCGGACATCAATTTTCGCCTGGCCGTCTTCCCCGCGATAGACGACAAACTGCCCCTTGGGCGGCATATCGGGTTCTTGGGGATTGCTCATGTTTCAACCCATTGCATAATTCTGAGCAATCGTAGGCTGTTCGCGGACAGAAGCAATTCATATCCACGGCTTGAACGCGCTCAACTTTAAACTTTAATCTTTAAATTTTGCGGCTATTTTTCTCTCCGCATGTCAAACGATCCATTGCTGACCTTGGAACTGCCCGGCGTCAAAAAGCTCAAAAGCGGCAAAGTCCGCGAAGTCTTCGACTTGGGCCAACGCCTGTTGTTCGTCGCCACCGACCGCATCTCCGCCTTCGATTGCGTCATGCCTAACGGCATCCCGCGCAAGGGCGAGGTGCTGACGCAAATTTCCTATTTTTGGTTCGACCAAACCGCGAGCCTGGTACCCAACCATCTGGCCTCCAAGGCCGGCGAACCTCTGCCGCCGGAGTTGCAAAAGTACTCCGCCCTCCTGAACCGTCGCAGCATGGTGGTGCAAAAGGCGCAGCCTTTGGCCATCGAATGCGTGGTGCGCGGCTATCTCTCCGGCTCCGGCTGGAAGGATTATCAGAAGACCGGCTCGGTTTGCGGCATCAAATTGCCGCCCGGCTTGCGCGAATCCTCCCGTTTGCCGGAACCTCTCTTCACTCCCGCGACCAAGGCCGAAACCGGGCACGACGAAAATATTTCCTTCGCACAAGCTTGCGAAATCACGGGCCGCAACCTCGCGGAAAAGGCGCGTGAGTTGAGCCTGAAAATCTATTCGTTCGCCGCCGATTACGCCTTGCGGCGAGGCATCATAATCGCGGACACGAAATTCGAGTTTGGCCTGATCGAGGGCAAGCTGGTGTTGATCGACGAGGCGCTCACGCCCGATTCCTCCCGCTTCTGGCCCGCCGACCAATACGAAGCCGGACGCAGCCAGGCGAGTTTTGACAAGCAGTATGTCCGCGATTACCTGGAAACGCTGTCCTGGAACAAGCAACCGCCCGCCCCTGCCCTGCCCCCGGAGGTCGTCGCCCGCACCACCGGGAAATATCTGGAGGCATACACGCGGTTGACGGGGCGGACGTTATGAGGCCATGCGAAATCTTGTCGATGACTTTCTGGTCTATTTGCGGCATGAACGGGGGCAGTCGGATCAGACGCACAAAACCTACGCCGCGCTGCTGTTGAATTTTGTGGCGTGGGCGGAAGGGCGCGGCTTCACCGACTGGACCCAAGTCAAGCTGTCGGACCTGATGGCCTTCCTCACTTTTGAGCGGACGCGGGCTTTGAAGAACCAGCCCGAAGAATCGGTCCGCAAACTCAGTTCGGAGAGCCTTTACCTGCAAATCGCCGCCCTGCGCGCCTTATACAATTTTGCCGAGGCGGAAAAGTTCTTGCCACAAAATATCGCAGAAAACCTGGCTTTGCCGCGCCGATGGAAACGTTTGCCAAAAGCGCTCTCCAACGCAGAAATCGAACGCCTGCTCGTGGTGGAGAAGCCCGAAACCCCGGCCGCTTTGTGTGACCAGGCCGTATTGGAGCTAGCCTACGCCTCGGGCCTGCGCCTGGCCGAACTGCGCGGCGCGCGCCTGGAACATCTGCATTTGGAGGCCGGCTTTCTCACGGTCATTGGCAAAGGCAACAAGGAACGGGTGGTGCCCGTCGGCAGCAAGGCGGTGGCGGCGATCAACCGTTACCTGGAGGCGGGCCGGCCGAAATTGGTGAAGCCCAAATCCCCCGCCAATCTATTCCTCAACGGCCGCGGCCTGCCTTTCGCCGCCACGACCTTGTGGACGCGCATCAAGCGGCGCGTGGCGCGGGCGCAGATTGGCCGCAACGTCACGCCGCACACCTTGCGCCACAGTTTTGCCACGCATCTGCTCGAGAACGGCGCCGATCTGCGGGTAATCCAGGAATTGCTTGGCCATGCCAACATCAGCACGACGGAAGTCTATACCCACGTCACCACTTCGCGTCTGCGCGACATCCACCGGCAATTCCATCCGCGCTCGGAGAGAAAAGAAGAAGGAAGAGGGAAGAAGGAAGAACCGAACTAACCGGCCTCATGGTGCGGGCGCAAGAATGGGGTCAATCTTTCACCCAGGCCCTTGGGCAGGCGTTTGGGTTTTTCGTCCAAGCCGACGCAGACGTGCCGCGTTTCCCCTTCCACCAGCGATGTGCCGTTGGCGTGGAGAATGCGAAAACCGACGTTTAATCGAATGCCGCGCATGTCGGCGATCCACAATTGAATGGTAAGCACATCGTCATAGCGGGCTGGTCCTTTATAGGCGATTTCGACCCCGATGACCGGGAAGACCGTGCCGCTTTCCTGCAAGGCCAGCAGCGGGCAGCCGGCCTGGCGAAACAACTCGCCGCGCGCTTCTTCCAGCATGTCGAGGTAACGCGCGTAATAGACGTGGTTGCCCACCGTGCATTCCGCATAGACCACCCGGTGCTGGTATTGAAAAACCGAATCAGACATGGTGAAATTTTCTCATTGGCCGGACGCGATTGGCAAGATTTCTCTGCGCCTCTCCGAGAACCTGTCTTTTGCTCAATTTGTAATCCGTGGCCTGATCATTCGGATCGAAGATCCTGCCGTTTTGCCACACTCAGCCTCCTTCTCATCGATCAACTTTCGTTCCTTCGGCTACGGCGAGGAATTGGGCAGAATTATGGGCCGCAAGGTGGACTTTTGCTCGCGACTCAACAAACACATCGAAGCAGACGTGCGCCGGGAACCGATGCCTATTCATGAGCATGCACCGGTTGTCGAGGAAGGCGCTTTAATCGGTGGCGGACAAGCGAAGCATATCCCGGACTTTTTCCCGGATGGCTCGACGGCGAGCAAGCGTGACGTTTCCGCGTTTGGCAGTGAGGAGTGGGACATCGATGGACCACAAGATTGAGCAATCGCAAAACGTTTCCCAACTCAGTCCATCCTCCATGTCCAGCATGACCTCGAAAGGGTAAGGTTTCCGGCTCTGCCTCTGGCTGGTGCAGAACAGGACATTGAGTACTTGCGCCCTCGCGCAACGATCCGGGTGAGATACCAGGACAACCGGGTGAAGGCCCTTCTTTGGAAAAACGCAGTCCCAGACCTCGAACTGGGTCTTCATTTTGGCCCTTTGACAGAGCCGGACAGGATCGCCAATTCTTCGTTGTCCCTCTCCGGTGTGAAGTACTTGAGCAGGGAGCCAGGGGGGAACGTTTCTTTAGGCTCTTGCGCCACGAGGCGGCGTCCGCGTATCTCGCCGCCCTCGGCACGCCACTCCACCTGGTCATTGGGCTTGAGGCCAATCGCTTCGCAAACCGCTTCCGGGAGAGTCATTCGGCGTTTCTTGTCGATTATGGTCGCATTCATGGAGGGATTATCCCTCTGAAACAGCCCTGTTTCAAGCATTTTCGGCGAATTTTCCTGGCACGGCTCCACGGATTTTTTCGCCAAAGAGGCGGGATGTCAGGAAAGATTGGGCGAAAAAGAAATCCGGGTGATGAATCGTAAGAATGGAAATGGTGGACTTCGTGGACGGAATGGACCTGATTACGAGGCTTCCGCCGTCGCCTGGCGGCTGTGGCGGGACAAGTTGGCGGGCAAGGGCAAGGGAAAGGGGGCAGAGGAATGGCTGGCAGAGGAATTGGAGGAAGAATTTAAAGTCATATTCCTCTTGCCACTTATTCCACTGGCAAAGGACGCCTGGGATTCGAGTACCTCAACGTCCGGAATATCAAGCGAACAACTTTGCAAGATCGCGTGGTGGGAAAAGGCCTGAAATGTTACCGCGAAGCTGAATTGGAACTCTTGGAGATTTGGATTAACGCTGCCGAATCTGGAGATATGCATGAGGGATGCGTCAGTGCCGCAGTTTGACTGCAATGGTCCGAGAGGCTTTTCAGAGATGATGAGCGAGTAGCGGCCAAAAAATAAGTCAAACCCTCAGCGGTCTTACGTCCACGGCTTCCATGCCGGCGGCGCGGATGGCTTGCAAGCCAAGGTCTGTGTCTTCGTAGGCGCGGCAATATTGCGGCGGGACGCCCAGACGGCGGGCGGCTTCCAGGAAGATGTCGGGGGCGGGCTTCTGGCGCTGGACGTGTTCGCTCGTTACTACGGCTTGGAAATATTGGCGCAGTCCGAGATGCTCCAGGACTTCAATGATGTTCGCCTGGTGGCCGCCGGAGGCGACGGCCATGGGGAGCTTGCCGGCGTTGGCGCGCACGATCCGCACGACCGGCTCGATTTCACGTATCTCCGGCAGGAAGGGCATGTAGGCGGCTTCTTTTTCTTTGGAGGCGGCCACTGGGTCGAGTCGCAGGTTTTGCTCGGCGTTGAGCATTTGCAGGATGTCGCGGGAAGGGACGCCGCCCAAGGCGTAAAAGCGGTCTTCCGGAAAATGAATGCCGTAGCGCTGCGCCACGGTCTGCCAGGCGCGCCAGTGCAACGGCATGGTGTCGGCCAGGGTTCCGTCGCAGTCGAAGATCAGGGCTTGGGGATGGGGTTGATTCATGATTTCACGGCTGCAAGGCGTTGTTCCAAGTCGTCGGCCATGAGCGGTTCGATGATGCAGTCGAGTTCGCCCTCGATGAACCGGGGCAGGTTGTAAAGGGTCAGTTCGATGCGATGGTCGGTGACGCGGTTTTGCGGGAAATTGTAGGTGCGAATGCGTTCGTTGCGCCCGCCGGTGCCGACTTGCTCTTTGCGGCGGGCAGCGTACTTGGCGTTCTCTTCGGCAACTTTGATCTCCAACAGGCGGGAACGCAGGACGGTCATGGCCTGGACTTTGTTTTTTTGCTGCGAACGTTCGTCGGCGCAACGGACGATCATGCCGGTGGGCTTGTGGATGATCTGCACGGCGGAATCGGTGGTGTTGACTCCCTGGCCGCCTTTGCCGGAGGCGCGGCAGACGTTGATCTCCAATTCGTCGGGCTTGATTTCAATATCCACTTCCTTGGCCTCCGGCAGGACGGCGACGGTGGCGGTGCTGGTGTGGATGCGGCCCTGGGCTTCGGTGGCTGGGACGCGCTGGACGCGGTGGACGCCGCTTTCGTATTTGAGGCGCTTGAAAACGTCGGCGCCGGTGACGCCGAAAATAATTTCCTTGAAGCCGCCCAGATCCGAGGGGCTGCTGTCCATGTTTTCGACCTTCCAGCCGCGGCCTTCGGCGTAACGGGAGTACATGCGATGGAGGTCGGCGGCGAAGAGGGCGGATTCGTTGCCGCCGGCGCCGGCGCGAATTTCGACGATGGTGTTGCGGGAATCGGCGGGGTCGGGCGGGGCCAGGCCGATCTGCACTTCCCGGCCCAGGCGGCCGGCGCGGATTTGAAGGGCGGCGACTTCCTCGCGGGTCAATTGCGCCAGTTCGCTGTCGGCCGGCTCGGTTTTGAGAAATGTCTCGTGCTGGGCGAGATCGTCCAGCGCCTTGAGATAGCCTTGGCCGGCTTCAGTCAGGACTTTCAGGCGGGCGTACTCGCGCGAAAGCTCCTGGGATCGGGAAGGATTCTCAAAAAGCTTGGGATCACTCAAAGCGGCTTCAAGTTCACCCAGGCGGCGGGTGAATTTTTCGATGTGGGGGCGCAGATTCATGGGCGGCCCAAAAGCAACCCGCCCGCCCAAGCAACAACTTGGACGGGCGGGTGAAGGCAAAAGGACCTATTTCCGCTTTTTCTTATAGGAGGCGGTGAGAGCCTGGGCGGCCTGGGTCTTGACCATGCGCTGCTGGAATTTATCGACGCGGCCGGCGGTATCGACGAATTTCTGGGTGCCCGTGTAAAAGGGGTGGCAGACGTTGCAGATGCCGACCAGGATGGTGGGCTTGGTGGAACGGGTTTTGATGATGTTGCCGCAGGCGCAACGAATTTCCGACTCCACGTACTTGGGATGTATTTTCGCTTTCATAAGAACAAGGCGGTTAAGGTAAGCAGCGTTGGGGGAATAGACAAGTGTTAATTTTTAGGCGCGGCAAAGATTAAGATTAAGGGGCGGATCCCTTGGCCCCTTTTACCCGCGGTGGATTTCGTGGCGGATGTCGCGGGCTTCGCACAGATAAACCACTTCCTCGGCGATGTTGGCGGCGTGGTCGGCCACGCGCTCCAGGCTCTTGGCGACGGTCATCAGGTTCAGGCAGCGGCTGATGGCGGTGGGAAGCTCGGCCATGTAGGTGGAAAGCTCGCGATACATCTGCCGGTTGAGAGCATCGACTTCCTTGTCGCGGGGGATGATGGCGCGGGCTTTTTCGGGTTCCTTGCGGACAAAACTGTCCAGCGCGTCCTTGAGCAGGACCAGGGCGATGGCGGCCATGCGGGGGATGTCAATAAAAGGTTTAAGCTGCGGCTCCTGGTTCAATTCCATGGCGCGGCGGGAAATGGTGGTGGCTTCGTCGCCGATGCGTTCAAGATTTTGCGAAATTTTCATGGCCACGGTGATGAGGCGCAAATCCGAAGCCAGCGGGGCCTTGGCCAGGAGGCTGATCCCCAGGTCGTCGATCTCCACTTCCAATTGATCCACCAGATCGTCGTTCTCCTGGACTTTCAGGGCGAGGTCGTCGTTGCGCTCCACGAGGGCCTGGACGGCTTGGCTGACGGCGCTTTCGGCGTAACTGCCCATGGTCAGGAGCTTCTCCTTGAAGACGGCCAATTCTTCATCGAAATACACTTGCATAATGCAATGTCAACCCATTTGCCTCATTTGGCCAGCGGGGTTTTTGAGCCGCGGGTAAGAATGCGGACGCCGGCGTTGAAGGCCAGGGCGAAAAGAATCAAGACCAGCGCGCCCGCCCATGCCTGGCGATTCCAGTCGTCATAGGGGGCGATGGCGTAGGTGTAAATCTGGCGCGGGAGCGAGGCGGTGGGCTCGGAGAGGCTGTGGCTCCAGAATTGGTTGCCGGCGGCGGTGAAAAGGAGCGGAGCGGTTTCACCGGCGACGCGGGCGCAGGCCAGCAGAATGCCGGTGATGATGCCCTTGCGGGCGGTTTTGAGGACGATGTGCAGGACGCTTTTCCATTTTGGAATGCCCAGGGCCAGCGCCGCTTCCCGGCAACTGTTCGGCACGAGCGCGAGCATCTCCTCGGTCGCGCGGATGACCAGCGGGATCATGATGAAGCCCAGCGCCAGGCCGCCAGCGTAGGCGGAGGAACCTTTCATTGGCACCACCACCAAAGCATAGACGACGATGCCCCAGACAATGGAAGGGGTGCCGTTGAGGATATCGGCCGCGAAACGCACGGACCAGTTGAGCCGGGGCGATCCGAATTCGGAAAGGTAGATGCCGCCCAGCACACCGACGGGCACGCCGATCAAGACCGCCAGAGAGACCAGGATGAAGCTGCCGACGATGGCGTTGGCCATGCCGCCGCCGGTTTCGCCGACGGGTTTGGGCAGATGCGTCAAAAAATTCCAATCCACCGAACTGGCGCCCAGGCGCACGAGGTGGAAGAGAATCAGCGCCAGCGGCAGCATGACGAGCACGGCGCATAAAAAGCAGAGCGCGGAAATGAGCGTGCTCTTGGTCTTGCGCCATTGGTCGTTGAGAGGGTTCATGGATGGCCGGAGTCTTTGGGAGCGCTGAGGGCGCCGATGAGCAGGTGGGCCAGGATGTTGGTGACGATGGTGACCAGAAGGAGCACCAAGCCCAACTCAAAAAGGGCGCTGCGATACAAGTCATCGGCGGCTTCGGTGAATTCGTTGGCGATGGCGCTGGCCAGCGTGTAGCCGGGAGCGAACAGCGAACCGGAAATAGCGGGGCTGTTGCCGATAACCATGGTCACGGCCATCGTTTCGCCGAGGGCCCGGCCCAAGCCGAGCATGGCCGCTCCAAAAATGCCGCGTCTGGAGCTTTTCAACACCGCCAGCCGCGTCACCTCCCAGCGCGTCGCCCCCAAGGCAATGGCGGCTTCGCGTTGCGAGTCCGGCACGGTCCGAAACACCTCGCGCGAAATGGAAGTGATGATGGGCACAATCATGATGGCGATGATGACGCCGGCGGAGAAGATGCTGGCGCCGTAGATGTGCCCGCGGAAAAACGGCAGAAACCCGAAGGCCTTTTGCAGCAGCGGGAATGGATGGTCGCGCAGCCAGGGCACGAGCACAAATAGCCCCCACAGTCCAAGGATGACGCTGGGAATGGCGGCCAGCATTTCAATCAGGGAAGTAGCCGGCTGGCGCACCCAGGCCGGCGCCAGTTCGGTCAGATAAATGGCGGTCGCCAAACTCAAGGGCAGTGCGATCATCAAGCCGAGCGCCGAGGAAACAAAAGTGCCGAAGATGAAAGGCAGCGCGCCAAAATCGCCGTTGACCGGATCCCAGTCCGAGTGAAAGAGGAAGTGCCAGCCAAATTTTTTAAGCGAAAGCTCGGAACCTTGAAAGAGTTCCCAGCCAAGCAGCACCACCAAAACGAAAACCATCATCGCCATGCTCCAAGTCAGCAGCTTGAAGGCGGCGTCGCCCGCTTTGGAGGGAGGGGCCAGGACGATGTTGGCCGGGAGCCTGGATAATTTGGTGGCGGTGGGCACGTTCGCAGCCATTCCTAATAACGGATGCCGGCAATTTCGGCCAGCACGCGTTTGCGCAAGTCCGGGGGCAACGGCGCGTAATTGAGTTGGGGCGCGATTTCTTCGCCCTCGTTCATGGCCCATTTGAGGAACTCGACCATCTTGCGGCCTTTCGCGGGGTTGGGTTGTTGTTGGTAAACCAGCAGCCAGGTGGCGCCCGCGATGGGGTAGGCGTCCGGACCGGACGGGTTGACCATCGAAAATCGGAAATCATCGGGAATGGTGGCGGTGGCCAGCGCTGCGGTGACGGATTGGACGGACGCAGCAATGAAATTTCCGGCGGCGTTCTTGACGCTGGCATAAGGCAGTTGGTTTTGCACGGCATAAACCAGTTCGACGTAGCCAATGGCGCCGGGCATCTGCTTGATCTGGCCGGTCACCCCCTCATTGCCTTTGGCGCCCAGGCCGGCGGGCCATTTGACAGCCGTGCCGCGCCCGACGCGTTTTTCCCATTGCTGGCTCACGCTGCTGAGGTAATCAACAAAGATAAATGTCGTGCCGCTGCCGTCGGCGCGATGAACCACCAGGATGTCGGCGTTGGGCAAGGCGACGCCGGGATTCTGCGCGGTCAGGCGGGGATCATTCCACTTGGTGATGTCACCCAAAAAAATGCCGGCGATGGTCGGGCCGTCGAGGCGGAGGCGGGGCGCGCCGGGGAGATTATAAGTGACGACGTCAGCGCCGGCCACGGTGGGGATATGCAGGATGGCGCCCGGGGCCTTGGCCAGGCTTTGGTCGCTCATCGGGCCGTCGGAAGCGCCGAAATCGACGGTGCGTTCGAGAATCTGCTTCTGACCGCCGCCGGAACCAATGGACTGGTAATTGAAGCGGACGGAGGGATCGACCCTGCTGTATTGGTCGAACCATTTGGAGTAGATGGGATACGGGAAAGTAGCGCCCGCGCCGTTGATGAGCAGTTGTGCGCCCGCGCGGCCCGCGCCGGCCAAAGCCAGCGCCGCCGCCACGCCAGCGAACCTCGTTAAAAAACGTCGTATTTTCATTTCGTGTTTGTGGGCGATAACGCCCCCCAAGCTTATTAGCGTGGCAGCGTGACAAAGAAAGAACAACTGTGTGACGTTTGTGTGACGTTTTCGGAGGCGCTATCAATTGGCAAACTTGGCGCGCACGTAGTCAACGTGATCGCGGATACCGGTTGGTTCGCCGGTGGCCAGGCGGATGAGTTCTTGCGGGGTGTGGCGCGATCCCTGGCGGTGGATCTTCTCCCGCAACCACGACAAGAGCGGCTGGTATTCGCCGCGCGCGAGCTGGCCCGCCAGGCCGGGAATCTCCGTGGCGGCGCGGCGCATGAGTTGCGCGGCGTTGAGATTGCCCAGCGTGTAGGTGGGGAAATAGCCGATCAGGCCGATCGACCAATGGATGTCTTGCAGGCAGCCTTCGGAGTCCTTGGGCACTTTCAGGCCGAACATCTTTTCGAATTGTTCGTTCCAATACGCGGGCACGTCCGCCGTTTGCAAGTTCCCTTCGACCAAATTCACCTCGATCTCAAAGCGGAGGATGATGTGCAAATCGTAGGTCACCTGATCGGCTTCGACGCGGATGAAGGATGGGGCCACGCGATTGACGGCGGCGGTGATTTGCGCGGGCGAAAGGTTTTTCAAGCCGGGAAAATGTTCGCACGCCACCGGGTGCCAGCGCTCCCAAAACGCGGGGCCGCGCCCGACGTGGTTCTCCCACAGGCGCGATTGGGACTCGTGAATGGCCAGCGAGACGGCGGTGCCGTTGGGAGCGCCGAAGTCCTCCACCGGAAGCCCCTGTTCATACAAACCGTGGCCGGCTTCGTGCAGAACGCCGTAAAGGGATTGGGTGAAATCCGTTTCGTTGTAACGGGTGGTCAAGCGGCAATCGCCCGCGCCCAAGGTGGTGCAAAACGGGTGGGTGGTCGTGTCGATGCGGCCGGCGTTGAAATCAAACCCGATGGCTTCCGCCACCTTGCGATTGAAGGCCTGCTGCGCCGCGACCGGATACTGGCCCTGCAACAAATCGGCCGGCACGGCGGCGGACTTGGCCACGGCGGGAGCGAGAACGGAGGAGATGGCCGGACGCAATTCCGAAAAGAGCTGGCGTAGCTGCGCGGCGGTGGCGCCCTGCTCGTATCCTTCCACCAGGGCGTCGTAGGGGCAAGCCTGGTAGCCCCAGCAATCGGCCATTTGGCGTGTCAAGGCGAGGACCTTGTCGAGGTGGGGTTTGAAAAGGGCGAATTGGGATTGCTGGCGCGCCTGACGCCAAGCCTCGCGCGCGTGGGCGCGGACTTTCTCCAGCTTCTCCACCAGGCGGGCCGGAACTTTGGTGGCGCGATCGTATTGACGCCGCCATTCGCGGAGATTGCCGGATTCGGCGGCTTCAGGCGGGAACCCGTGCTGTTCGCATTCGGAGATCCATTGGCCGACTTGCCGGGCAGTAAACCGGCGATGAGCATGGCCGGAGAGCCAGGCTAATTGTTCGGCCCGGTAAGGCAGCGCTTTGGCGGGCATGTAGGTGTCCTGATCCCACGTCAGCGCGTTGGCGGCGCTGGTGGCCAGGGCCATTTCCCGCGCGCGACGGAGCAGCTTTTTGTAGGCAACCGGGGCGTCTGGCAAAGTAATCATACTTGGAAATGTGGCCCGTTTATGTTTGGCCGACAATGGAAAACTGGACAACAGCCTGGGAGTTCTCTAGCGTGCGGGCCAATGAGCAATGATGCGGAGCAACGCCCCGCGCGCATTCTATCCATTGACGCAGCGCGCGGACTGATCATGTTGAGCATGATATTTGTCAATGATCTTGGTGAAGCCTCGCACAGGGTGGTGCCGGATTGGCTGCGCCACTACCAGGGGCCAAATGGGATGACGTTTGTGGACCTGGTTTTCCCGGCATTTCTTTTCATCGTGGGCATGTCCATTCCGTCCGCGCTGGGCGGGCGCTTGCGGGCCGGCGAGCCGCTTTGGAAAACGCTCCGGCATATCGTGACGCGCGCGCTCTCCCTGCTGCTCGTCGGCATCCTGATGGTCAACGACCATGACGCCGCCCCGTCGATGGCCGGGCTTTCCCCCACCCTGTGGACCGTGCTCATGTATTCTTGCGCCTTGCTCGCCTTCTGCTCCATCTCACCGCCGGCCCGGCTGGAACCGTCCGCCGAAAGCATAAAGCGCTGGCAATGGATCTCGCGGATACTGCGCTACGCAGGCTTGGCCGGATTGCTGGCGCTTGCCTTCATTTTCCAAGGCGACAAGGGCCAGCGCATCATCACTCTGTCACCTTTCGACATTCATCACGCCTGGTACGGAATTCTCGGACTGATTGCCTGGGCCTACCTGGTGGGTGCGGTGGTCTATCTGACATTTCGGTCCAGCGCGCTCGCGCTGCTGGGCAGCATGGCGTTGCTCCTGGCCCTTTACGCGGCGGACAAGACGGGGACCTTCGAGGGTTTCTGGCTTCGCCACTACATCGGCATCGGCGTCATGCTGGGCGGGCACCCTTCCATTACCGTCGCCGGACTGCTCCTGGCCTCAATCTTGCCGCCGTCGGGGCCAACGAGCTTGACTGCGAGGGTGCGTTTCACGGGCTGGTTCATTCTCGGATGCGCCGCCGCAGCCTGGTTGCTCGGAGGACTTTACGGCATCAGCAAGAACAAGGCGACGCCTTCCTGGTGTCTGTGGGCTTGCGCCTGCACCGCGATACTCTGGCTGGTTTTCCATCTCCTTGCTGACAACGGTCCCATTCATCCGATGGCCAAAGTTTTCGCCCTGGCCGGCCGGAACGTGTTGCTGGCGTATTTGCTTTCGGAAATGGCGCCGGCCGCCTTCGCTCTTTTTGGAGTGAATCAATGGTATGACAAGGCAGGTGACATCAGCCTCGCGGCGGCGCTGGCGCGCTCCATCGGCATAGCCATCGCCCTGCTGGCGGCGACGGTGGGTTTGAACCGCCTCGGTTTCCGCCTCAGGCTCTAATAGGATACAAATTCGCTGGCGGCGGTGTCCATTGGTCAAATGCGTCTTGCGCCACAGAACCGGCGGCGGATGACCGGAACCATCATCTGCCTGGCCGTTGCCTTGGGAACATGGTTTTGGTGGAGCTATCTGCCGCCGCCACCCGACCCGTGGATCCTGGACCTGGCCAACAATCCGGACAAATTTTTCCTCTGGGGCACGGGCACAAATTTCAACTACAGCTTCACCTACGATCCCCACGCCGCGGATGAATGGCGCTTTGAACACGGCACTTTCCCGGAATCGGCCCTTGCGGAAACGAACCGCTGAAGGCGCTGGGATTCTGGAAATGCGACATTCGCGCGAAGTGGAACAGGAGGTATTGGACATCCTCGAGCGCCATGAATCCGCCGGCAAAATGCCAATATCCGCAGCCTTGCAGCGCGGCAGGTTCCTCTTTCGCCGAGATTGCAATGCGTGGGACAAGGAGTAAAATCTGCGCCACATGATTTGGCGCGTCATTTTGTTTTGGCTGGTGGGCGCAATGCTCGCCTTGGCTGATTTGCCGCGTCATTCTGCCTGCGATTCCTTCGTGGGCTTCCGGAGCGCTGTTCCGGTGGACGGGGCCATTCCAACGGCCGCGTTGCCGGACGTGAGCTTGGGTTATGCCTACGATTTTGCGGGCCGACTGATGTCAGCCACAAACAACTCGCTGATTTGGCCTGATGTGATGGACTACGGATACGACCAAAATAATTCCGGCAGGTCGGCTCCGGCACGGGTGCGGCGGTTGACGAGCGAAAGAAAAAAAGAGGATTGCCAGAGGCCACGGCCTTTTGAAACCTTGACCATGCTGGTTTTATGTGGCATCGAAATCCAGCTTCGTTCCGACTGCCTTTTTTGCTGCCGACGTGGTCGGGCACTTTGGTCGGAAAGGAGGGGCCAAGGGGCCGAGTCTGACAAAATGAAATGAATTCAAACCGTCAATGGTCCAAGCGCCAAGCCTGAATGGAAACAACGCTCATCATCTTGGGGGCGGGTTGTTCGCTGAATCGGTATCCACTAGCGAAAGATATGCTGGCGCATCTGAAGCAATTTAGTGAGGGCCTTGGAACGAATGCTTCTCGATTGCGCAAACTCGTTGAGCAAACCGTTGAACTCTTTGATAAACTGCACGCTAAGGGAATAATGGCCCAAACGCTCGATGATCTTGCCCGGATTGTCCACAACGGCCAACTGGCCGACAACAACCTCGGCACGAACCACATCAAGAACAACCGCTTGGTCGCAGACGCGAAAGTTGCGGTGGCGGCACTGTTTCTCTCGAAAGAAGCCGAAGCGATGAAAGACGGACTGACGGGCTATCGAACCCTGATGAATCGTGTCCTTGCCAGCAACTTTGGCACGGATTATCGCGTTGCGTTGAAAAACACTCCATATCGCGTCCTAACGTTCAATTATGACAGGCTTTTTGAATTAGCGTTTCGCCAGTGTTTTCCATACGACGGGACAGAAGCTTTCTACGGCCCAACAGTCCTGAATTCTGGCCTGTACTACGTTTTGCCGCAAAAAGTTGAGGTTGATTTGAGCCGATTTGCGTTCCTGAAATTGCATGGTTCGGTTGGCCTCTACAGCTACGAGGAAGGCAACGGTTGCGACCATCTTCATGAAATCCCAGACCTTGTCCAACCAACGCCAATCACCGATGAAGAATTCTTCCTGGCCGGCGGCTACGGCCTCCACTCCAATAAACCGAAGCCGACGTTGATTGTGTTTCCTCACGAGAAGGACTTCGTCCGTGATTATCCAGGCAACCACTTTCCGTTCAGATTCTACATTCCCGAAGTCTGGAAAGCCGCCCGCTATTTCGCCAGCCAAGCAAAAGAAATCTGGATACTCGGCTACTCCTGCCCTGAACCGGATTTTGCCGCGTGGCATTCGTTGTTCACGGCTGCGACCGACTGTCAACACATCGTGATTCAGAATCCCTCAGCCGCAAAAATGTGCGAGCGACTGAAAGCGCGGATGCCTAAACACGCGCATCTTTTTAAACCCGTTGCACATTGCTTTGAAGACATCTAAGATTTGAAATAATCAAACCATGCCCTTCCAAGCCTACCTGCCCGTCGGATTCGCCCACAGCCACGAGAGCAGGATGTTCGAGCAATTGACAAGGGTGTTGGCGGCTGGCTTCAACTCCGACAAGAAGTCGGTATATCTCATAGGCAATGCTATGTTCGACGACAAGGAACTGGACGCGGTGCTGCTTAAAGGCGACGCCCTCTTTGTTATCGACATGAAGGATTATGGGGGGCTTATCCATTTCTCGGAGACCACCGAATGGTTCGCCGATGAAGTCGAGGTTAGAGGAGGCGCTCAGGGCAATCCCTACCGCCAAATCCGCAACAACAAGTTCGCCCTCCTCAATTTCCTCAAACGCAAAGGCCCCCGAATCCTTCCACCGCCTGAAGTCTCCCAATATTGGCACATCTGCGGCGTTGTGCTTTTTGGGCAAGACATCCATCTTGACGAAAAGATGCCGCAGAGCATCAGCGACTGGTTCACCATCTGTGATTTCCGGTCACTGTTGAAAGCTATCTCCCCATTCCGCACGCGCGGACGCTCGCTACCAGATGCAGACCTCGCGAGGATGGTCGGGTGCCTTGGTCTCAACGAACGCCATCTCTATACAGGCGCGGCAGCACCCGCACCTGTCAAGGCCCTGGCCGTGCAGGCACCAGCGCAGGCAGCGCGGTTGCAGGTGCTCTATTACAACCAGTCCCACTTCCGCAACGCGTTGCTGGCCCTCCGCCAGTCCGGCGGGCGCAAGACGGCCGCCGCCACGCGGTTGCTCATTCTCATCCAACAAACGGGCGAAGGCATTGATTCCTTCGCCACCCTGCCTGCCTCGCCGGATGCCCGCATTGAAAACGCGCTCATCTACGTGCTGAACGAGGAAGCGCGATTCGTAGCCATCAAAAGCAACTCGACGGTTCACCTGTGCTTCTGTGGAACTCCGTCAGAGGTGGAAACTTGGCTACAAGTGAATGCGGGTTTAACATTGGCTGTTGACGCAGAAACACTCCGCATCGACCCCACTGTTGTGACGACGCAAGCTACCCAAACAGTCCTCGCTCCGACTCGGATGACTGAGGACAATCAGAATTTCCTCATTCGTGTGAAGGGACTCGACTTGGAAAGTCTCGTTTCATCCTCGCTTGTTAGACGTCACCTGCTCGGCCTCAACGAAAATTCCAGCGACGAACTGATACAAGAGGTTCTTGGTGCCGTATCCGACGAAGACGTTCGTCTCTTTCTCCGCGATGTCATTTCGTCAGCTAAAGCTGGTGACATCACGGGAGCAGAAACGCGGATACGACTGCGCAAGAGCGAGGCTTGCCCCGTGATTGATGCCCCAGGGCTGACGCATCAGGCCATCAGTTCTAACGCGAATCCCGACCAAGTGACGAACCTGAGCGATACCGATCCCAAAGAGTTAGAGAGGTTGTTCGATCAAGATTTTGAAAAATGGATGCTCCATCTCCACAAAGATCAAGAGAACCTTGCGAAAGCCGACTTTGATAAGCCTGTTGTGCTCACAGGTGTCTCCGGTAGTGGAAAAACGTGTGTTTTGGTTCACCGCGCTCGCTATCTTGCGCGCAAATATCCTGGCGAGCGCATTGCGATTTTAACGCTCAACCGTTCATTGGCTGGTTTGCTGCGGAACCTCGTCAACCGCCTTTGTCTCGACGGCGAGGCCAAGAATATTCATGTGATGGCATTCTATGACTACTTCAGCCAGTTGCTACATGACTTAGGACCGGGCGAGTATCTTAATCAGCTTTCCGAGCAAGCGCCCGAGTCCTCCGTGACGCAGGATGTCATTGATGCGGTAAACGTCCGGAGATTGGCCCGCGAATTTGACCCGTTGAGCGGCGAAACCACCGAAGATACTTGGGAAGATTTCTACGCCAGCCAGAATCCTGAGGTAAAAGAATGGTTCGCCGAAATCTGCCATTACTTGGAAGAATACCGCATCGACGCCTCTCGGTATCTTCGCGAGGAGTTCACTCTTGCCCGCAGCGCGTTCCCAGTTTCGGACCGCCTGCGAGGCTATACTTCCTTTGAGCGAAAAGGGCGGAGTATCCCGCTACAGCCGAAACATCGCTCACAAATTCTCAAACTGCTCCTGCTTTTCGAGGAATACATGCTGGCAGGAGAAGTGCTCGACGTGCTCGAACTCACCCTTGCCGTCACACCGCTCTGGCGGCAAATCCGCGACCTTCCAGCGGTAAAAAAATTCCGTTGCGTGCTGGTGGACGAATTCCAGGACTTCTCGACACTCGACCTTCGCCTGCTGATGTGGGTTCCGCCACGCGATGCCCAAAACGCCCTCTTTCTGACCGGGGACCCGGTTCAAAAAATACTGGTCAAAAGATTGAGCCTCGGTGATGCGGGGCTGGCCGGAAAGGAAAGGATAGCCGGGAGCGTTGAGGGGCCGGTGGTTGCAGAAGCCAATGCAATTCATTTCACGATTAAGAAGAATTACAGAAACTGCCGTTTGATTCTCCGTGCGGCCAGCAAACTCGCCAATGTGTATGGCGAACTGGCGCGGAAATCGGGAGAGGAAATCGAGGTTCTTGACGCAGAACTGGCCATTCACGAAAGGGCCAAGCCGATTGCGCTAAAGACGAACAACCAGGTCAAGAAGGCGTGGGAAATCGCCCGTCAATGCTTGGCTGAAGGCCAGACGCAAGCATGGACAATTTGCATAGCCAGTGCATCCACACACAGGTACCCCACCGACGCAATCTTGGCAATGCGGCCACCAGGTTTGCAGGCGGAAGTTCTCAGTGGCGACTACATCAAGAAGCCGGATACGGTTGTGGTCAGCACTCTGAACGACCTCAAGGGATTTGAGTTCAACTTGGTAGTAGTCATCGGTTGCGATGAAGGCGTTTGCCCGGCGTCTAACGTGGCAGAGGGTGAAGTCTGGAGGGATGCGCTCCGTTTTTACGTTTGCATGACGCGTGCGAGGGACCAAGTTTCGATGCTCTATGAAGGTGCGCCCTCACAGTTTCTTCGACAGATGGAGGATTGTATCGTTTGGACGGAGGAGGCACTCATACAAGACTACCAACCAGCACCGCCGATACCCGTCGTGCCGCCTCCAACACAAAGGATGCGATTTACGAACCTTCTCGCCCGCAAAGGACTCCGACCGCATGAGTCATGTGTCCAAAACTTGTCGAATGAATCCCTTGCCGTCCTGCGTGTCTTTTACAATACGAAAGTGGACAAGTCGAGGTTGGTTGACTGCCGTGGCTACAACGCCGACGCGATGAATGAGTTGGAGCGGAAGAAAACAGAGGAATTTCATCGTTGGGTCACGCCAAACAACCTTTCCCGTCTTCGCCAGTCCTATTTTTCACGATGGCGGCATATCGGACGGCGGGCTTTGCTACAATTGGATCGACAATTTCGCAATCTCGGCATTACCACTTTCCTATCGAAGAAATGAGTTTCCATGAGTCGGCCAAGCCTTGAAATATTTTGCCTGAATTGAAACGGCCAACTTTGTTTTGCGCTTCTGCCCCCGTTTTTCATTTCCAAATCGGAGTGCAAGTGTCCTCACTTCTTACACTCAAGTCAGAAAGGCGTGCCATAGTTTTGGCGAGTTGACGGTCAAAGCGTTCCATGCTCTTGCACGATTGACGGAAAAAGCGTCTCGGCCAAACAAATGGTGAATGAGTTCTGTTGCATTCCCATCCAATGATGGTAATATGTAGTGGCGTGGCGCTCACGCGCCTGTGTTCTTTGACATTTTGCGAACCTCAAAACCGCCAAGGCGAAAGAGCAGGAAAGCCGGTCGCGGACAGCTTACGCGTCATCCTTCAGCCTTTGGCCTCGGTTCCCGGCGAATTGACTGAATGTGAGTGAATTTGACCGGATACGACTGGATATGACTGGGAAAAAATAAAGAACATGTTGCGCGTCCAAAAATGGCAAATTTTGCCGGTCAAGGCCAGTCACACCGGTCAAGGCCATGAAAAACCAAGGGGTCCTGGAATTATGACGCTTTTTTGGGTTTGACGAAGGCGTATTCGTTGGTGGTACCCCCGTCCAGAATTGAACTGGAATCCACCATTTAGGAAACGGTTGCTCTATCCATTTGAGCTACGGGGGCTGCAAACCCAATGCAGAATAACCCTGAGAGGACGGTTTACAAGCGCATCCGGCTTCAAAAAAGCGAGGCCGGCTGAAACGCTCGTCCTCACCCCTGCCCTCTCCACCTGGAGAGGGAGAATGACCCGCCGTCCACTTGCATTTCCAACGCCTTGATTTGCCGGACGCAAACCTGAACCTTGACGCAGGAAACTAGTAATACTATAATAGTTTCCGTAGTATATGAAGACGCGTTTGAGTCGATGGCCCGTGGAGCTTCCGGTGAAACAACGGATCGTGGCCCATGCCCGGCGCCACTTTTTCGCTCATGGGTTTCGCGGCGTCACCATGGATGACCTGGCGGAGGAACTGGGCATGAGCAAGAAGACGCTTTATGCGCACTTCTCCGGCAAGACCACGCTTTTGGAAGCTGTCATCGCCGATAAATTTCGCGAAGTAGAACTGGACCTCAATGCAATTTCGTCAGGCAAATCGGCCGATTTCACGGGGAAGCTGCTGCAACTGCTGGAGTGCGTGGAGCGGCAACTTGAAGAAATCCAGCCTGCCTTTGTCCGGGACATGCGACGGGAAGCGCCGGAGGTGTTCAGACGGATCGAGGGCCTGCGCGAGGAACTGTTTCAGCGGCATTTTGCCAAGCTGTTCAACGAGGGCCGCAAGTCCGGGCTGATCCGCAAGGATATTCCAGCCAACGTCATCATTGAGGTCCTGCTCGCGGCAGTGCATGGAATCCTGAATCCGCGGAAAGTCGAGGAACTTGGCCTCACGCCGAAAACCGCCTTCACAGACATCCTGCGCATTGTGTTGGAAGGGGCGGTGACTGAGCAAGGCCGGTCGGCGCGCGAAGGCGTTCCCGCCGAGAAAGAAAGTTTATAGCTATGAAACGTTTTTTGACGGCGGCCTCAATGGCCTTGTGCATGGCGGCGGGTTGCGAACGGCAGCGGCCCAATTGGACGCAGGGCTACGTGGAGGGGGAATTCGTCTATGTCGCTTCGCCGCTGGCCGGGGCGCTGGAATCGCTCAAGGTGCAACGCGGCATGAGCATCCGTCAGGGAGACCTGTTGTTCGCGCTGGAGAACGGCTCGGAAAAGGACTTGCAAGAGCAGGCGGCGTGGCAGGCCCGCCAGGCCGCGGCCAATCGCGACGATGCCTTGCAGGGAAAACGGCCGTCGGAAATAGATTCCATCGCGGCCCAACTGCAACGGGCGCAGGCGGCCTTGAAACTTTCCGAAAGCCAATTGTCGCGGCAGGAACAACTGGCGGCGGTGGCCGGCGCATCGGCAAAGGATGATCTTGACAAAGCCCTTTCCCAGCGGGACCAGGATCGCAACGCGGTGGCCGACATCGAGGCTGAACTGGCGACGGCCCGGCTGGGGGCGCGCAGCAACCAGGTGCTGGCGGCGGAAGCCGGCGTGGGCGCGGCGAAGGCGGGCCTGGCGAAGGCGGGTTGGGACCTCGCGCAAAAGAGCCAGTCCGCGCCCAAAAGCGGACTTGTTTTTGACACTTTTTACCGCGAAGGCGAATGGGTGGCGGCTGGACGGCCGATTGTGTCGCTGCTGCCGCCGGAGAACATCAAGGTGCGCGCTTTTGTGGCGGAAAGCGTCCTGGGAGCGCTTCATCCCGGCAGCGGCGCGCGGGTCCACGTGGACGGGATCGGCGAGGCGCTGACGGGGAAGATAAGCTTTATCTCGCCTAACGCGGAATACACCCCGCCGGTGATCTACAGCCGGGAAAGCCGGAGCAAGCTTATGTACCTGGTGGAGTTGGTTTTTGACGAGGGCACGGCGGCAAGGCTTCATCCGGGGCAGCCGGTGGACGTGGAATTTTCCTTTTGAGTTATGGCGGACGACATTGCCATCGACGTGCATGGAATGACCAAACGGTTTGGTGATTTGACGGCGGTTGATCACATCGATCTGCAAGTGCGCGCCGGAGAAATCTGCGGTTTTCTCGGGCCTAACGGCAGCGGCAAGACGACGTTCATCCGCATGTTGTGCGGCTTGCTGCGCGCGGACGAGGGAAACGGGAAATGCCTCGATTTCGACGTGATCCATCAGAGCGGCGAGATCAAGCGCCAGGTGGGTTATATGACGCAACGGTTCAGCTTTTGGGAGGACCTCACGGTGGCCGAAAATCTTGATTTCGTGGCCAGAATGTACGCTGTCAAGAATCGCGCGCGAACGGTCAAAGAAACCATCGCGCGGCTCGGCTTGGAAGAGCGCGGCGGGCAATTGGCGGGGCATCTCTCCGGCGGATGGAAGCAACGGCTGGCGCTGGCGGCCTGCATGATCCATCAACCGAAGCTGTTGCTGCTGGATGAGCCGACGGCGGGGGTCGATCCCAAAGCGCGGCGCGATTTTTGGGACGAAATACACCGGCTGGCCGAAGGCGGGATGACCTTCCTCATTGCCACGCATTACATGGATGAAGCGGAGCGCTGCCATGGGCTGGCGTTTATTGCGCGAGGCAGATTGCTGACGCGGGGAACGGTGGCGGAAGTCATAGAGCAAAGTCAGTTGACGACCTGGGCGGTGAAGGGGCCGGAGCTGCCGCGGCTGGCGGAACAATTGCGCGCCCGGCCCGGAGTGGAACAGGCGGCGCTCTTCGGCACGGCGCTGCACGTGAGCGGCGACAATACGGCCACGCTCGAACAAGCGGTGAAGCCGTTTCAAAGCGCGCCATACCAATGGCAAAAAATCGAGCCAAGTTTGGAAGATGTTTTCATTCATCGGATGGACAAGGACCACAACAACCACTCCGCATGAGCAACGGCCGCCATTTTTCGCTGGCGCGTTTGCGCGCCATAGTCTTCAAGGAATTCATCCAGATGCGGCGGGATCGATTGACATTTCTGATGATGATCGGAATTCCGCTGATGCAATTAGTCCTCTTTGGCTACGCCATCAACGCGGACCCGAAACATTTGCCGACGGCCGTTCTTGTGGCCGACGACGGGCCGCAGGCGCGCACGCTGCTGACGGCGATTCGCAACAGCAGCTATTTCGATTTTGTCCGCGAGGCGCATTCCGTGGCCGAGGGGCGGGAAATGCTCGAACGGGGCGACGTTCAATTTGTGGTCAACATTCCGCAGAATTTCAGCCGCGATCTCGTGCGCGGCGACCGACCGGCCGTGCTGGTGGAGGCGGACGCGACGGACCCGGCGGCCACCGGCAACGCGGTGGGTTCCCTCCCGCCATTGTTGGCGGACGCGTTGCACAACGACCTGAAAGGGCCGCTGGCCTTTCTCGCCGCAAGTCCCAGCCCGGTCGATTTGCGCGTTCACGCGCTCTACAACCCGGAAGTCATCACCCAATACAATATCGTGCCGGGCTTGATGGGCGTTGTTTTGACACTGACCATGATTCTGATCACCGGGCTGGCCATCACGCGGGAGACGGAAAAAGGGACGATGGAGAATCTTCTTTCCATGCCAACGCGCCCGCTGGAAGTCATGCTGGGCAAGATCATCCCGTATATCCTGGTCGGATACATTCAAGTGGGACTGATTCTGGCGGCCTCGGTGTTGCTCTTTCACGTGCCCATCGCGGGCAGCATGATATTTTTGTTGTCTGCCACATTTCTGTTTATCGTGGCCAATCTCGCGGTCGGCATCACCTTTTCGACGGTGGCCAAGAATCAGCTTCAGGCCATGCAGATGGGTTTCTTTTACTTTCTGCCCAACATTCTGCTTTCGGGATTCGCCTTCCCGTTTCGCGGCATGCCGCATTGGGCGCAGGCGTTGGGGGAAATCCTGCCGCTGACGCATTTCCTGCGGATTGTGCGCGGCATCATGCTCAAGGGAAATGGCCTGGGCGAAATCGGGTTTCAACTCTGGCCCATCGCCCTGTTCTGCGCGGCGGCACTGGCAATTGGCGTCATGCGTTACCGCCGGACGTTGGATTGACGTTTATGAGAAGATTATTGTCATGCGCCTGCGGTGGATTTCTTTGCTGGTGGGCGGCCTCATGCGCCGTCGGACCGGACTACAAACGGCCGGAAGTGAGCGCACTGACGCCCGGGGATTGGCATTGGAAACAGGCCGAGCCGGGCGATGCCGTGGCCAAAGGAGAATGGTGGAAACTGTTTCACGATCCTATTCTTGACGGATTGGAAAGCAACGCACTGGCCGGCAACCAGGACCTGCGCGCGGCCGTGGCCCGAGTGGACCAGGCGCGGGCGGCCGCGCGAATGGAGCGAAGCCAGTTCTTCCCCGAAGTTTCGCTTGACCCCTCTTTTTCCCGCCAGCGCACCACCGGCCATTTGCCGACTCCGATACCCTTCAAGGTGCCGGCGGCGTATTTCAACACCTATAGCGCGCCGCTGGATTTGAGCTACGAAGTGGATCTTTGGGGGCGCGTGCGCCGATCTTTCGCGGCGGCGCGGGCGCAGGCGCAAGGCAGCGTCTCGGATTATCAGAACGTTCTGCTTACGCTGACCGCGGACATCGCGGTGGATTACTTTTTGCTTCGATCCCAGGACGGTCAAATTGCCGCCCTGCGGCGGACGGTGGAAGCGCGGAAGGACTCGGTTGCGTTGCTCAACGCGCGTTTTTCCGCCGGCGCCACCGCGGAGATTGACCTTGTTCGCGCGAGGACGGAATTGGCCACCGCCAAGGGCGAACTGGCCGACTCGATTCGACAGCGCGCTGAAACGGCCAATGCCCTGGCTTTGCTGTGCGGAAAACCAGCCAGTTCGTTTGCGATTGCCGAACAGCAAACGGCTGGCTCGCCTCCAGCGGCGCCCATCGCGCTTCCTTCGTCAGTTCTGGAACGCCGCCCGGATATAGCGGCCGCGGAAAGAAGTTTGGCGGCGAAAAATGAACAAATCGGGGTGGCGCGCGCGGCTTACTTTCCAGTGCTTCGATTGACAGGTCAGGCTGGATTCCTGAGCGCCGAAGCGCAGAATGTGTTTTCGTGGGACAGCCGCGTCTGGTCCATCGGACCGAGCGTCAGTCTGCCCTTGTTCAACGGCGGAAGAACGCGGGCCGAAGTCAAACAAGCCGAGGGCGCTTACGAGGAAGGAGTGGCCAGCTATCGGCAGACCGTGCTCCGGGCGTTCAAGGAGGTGGAGGATTGCCTGGCGCAAATCGCGCTTTGGGACGAACAAAACACCGCCCAGGACGAGGCCTTGGCGTCAACGCGGAAGGTGGCGGCGCTGGCCAGGGCGCGGTTCAACGCCGGGACCAGCAGTTACCTCGAAGTCATCGACGCCGAAAGAGATGCCTTGGCACAGGAACGGCAACAGGCGCTGCTCCAAGGCGAACGGTTCGGAGCATCCGTGCGCCTGATCAAAGCCCTGGGGGGCGGGTGGAATGACAATCAGTTTATCTCCTCTTATAGGTAAAAATGGCGGAGAGGGTTTTTGGCTTTTCTGCCACGGCTTCCCTGCCCCAATGGTACTCGGCGTGGGTTGGGTAAATTTCCGTCACGCCGATTAGATCGTAGCAGAGACCGGGGTATTGATGAATCCAGTTGAAGAGTGTGGGGTCGCCGCTGGCCCAGGTCATCCAGGAAGTTTGCATGTTCACCAGGACCAAATATTCCGGTTTGTCCGTTTCGACGTCGTGAATAAATTCCCGCTGCATGGCCTGTTCATAAGGCTGGGGTTCAACCAAATCGTACATATATATATAGCCGCTGGCTGAATGGCGTTGGGTGTAGAAATAGATTTCCGGCTCCGATCCGATCACGGCAATGCGGTCGCGCGGCGACGAGTGCTCCCGGATGAATTGCCCGATCTGAACGCATTCCACGAATGGGCAGTCGGGGTAAAGATCGGAGCAGGCGATGTCCGGCGGCAGATTAAACCAAATCGGCCCGTTGTGGTGGACCACGGCGGCGCAAAGCCCGATGAACAGCCCGGCGGGAAGAAATCGCAAAACGGGAAACCGGGTGCGGGCCAGCAGGCCGGCAAAGGCCGGAATGGCCCAGCCGAGCAGGAGGCTGATGACCGGCAGCATGACCACAAGGTAATGGCGGGCCATGTAACGTCCGATCAAACAGGCCGCGACGGAACAGAACAGAAATGCTGTAAAGAATAATTTATTCTCCCCTTCCCCTTTGCGGGACAACAGCCAAAGCCAACCGGCAGCACCCATCAGAAACAGCCACGGCTCGAAGCCGTAGGAAAAAATTTCCGCAAGGCGATGCCATACGAACGTGGCGGGCAGCAATCCCGCATGCACCCGCGCATAAGAAACGGTCCAAAACCAAAAGCGGCCAAAGGTCCCCGCCCGCCACAAGAGCAGGCAGGTCACGGCCAGCGGCGTTATCAGGCCGGCGGAAAACAAAAGCAGCTTGCCGAGAAATGAGCGCCATGGCGCTGCTCCCGCCGCCCAACCGTCGCGGACGAGCAGCACGCAGGCAAAAAGCCCGAAGAAAAGCCCGGGTTGTTTGCACAGGAAAGAAAGGCCGAAGAGCAGCCCGCTGAAAAAGAGCGTCGTCCGGCGTTCGCCGTTTTCGCGCGCCCGCAGCAGCAACAACAAGCCGCCGAGGGCGAGAAGCGTGACCAGGTGCGTTGCGTGCGCCTGCAATCCGAGCACCGCCGAACTGAGCGAGAGCAGAACGTAAGCGGCGCAGCAGACCAGCACACCAGGCGCATCGAGCAACCGGCGGGCCAGGAAATATAGCAGGGCCAGATTGCCCAGGTTGATGAAGAGAAAACCCAGATGAATGCCGGACGGACTCTGGCCGAAGAGCGCCATGATAAGGGCGTAGGCCGCATAGATGCCGGGCATCTTGATGTTGAAGGCAAGCTGGTACGGGGGAATGCCCTGGAGCATGAGTTGGCCCATATAGGCGAATTCCCCTTCGTCCCGTTCCAGAGGCATCGAGAGCAGGCGAAGGCGAACGCACACCGCCATCAACACCAGCAGGATCAAACACGCGCTCCAGGCTTTGCGATGGTTCATTGCTGATAAAATGTGAAATTATCGGAAACTATCATGGAAATCAACGACTTACGACTGGGGCGAGGAGTTAGTGGTTAGTGGTTAGTGGTAGAGTAGGCAGGAGAGGTCGGGTTGAAAGGCGCAATGGCCAATGACCGACTCCCTCCCGCCCCTCATCGAACCGAACGGACGGGTTTCCCATATTCGGCTCTCCGAGTCCGGTTCGATTTCCGCCTTTGGGGCGCGAACCAAAGTCAGGGTTGATGAGGTTGACCTCGTGGCGGCGTATCTCCTTGCGGAGCCATCGGCCACCGTCTCTCCTGACTTCCGAACAAGTATCCCGCCTTCGCTCCACTCCCATTACGGGAGCTTCTTCGCTACTATGGGGGACTCCGACTTCTCCGACGGCCCCGCCCGCCTGGCTGGTCCTGCCAGCTTGGGCGTGCGGTTGGGCTTGCGGCCCGCCGCCGGAGTTCTCCCAGCTTACCTTGATTGAACTTCCAGACGTGCCATCCACGCCGACCCCGCCGGAGCGTTGAGAAGACTCTGACTGTTGCCCTGTCTCCTCCCTGCGGCCTTCGCCGGTCACACAGCGGCTCGGCTTCTCTCCGGTTCTGCACTTATCGAGGCTCATTAGATGTGGTTCACTTTCGTTATGGCCCATCTGTTCATCTTCCTCAGCTTCCAACCCCGCCTCGCGGCGACGCTGTTGAGGTCGTGTTCCGCCGTGAACAGCCTAACTCGGCGGGCGGGACTTTCACCCGCGTTCCAACCAACTTCGCTGGCGCAACGTGCGACGGGGTGCGACTTGGGCAGAATAGGGCCAAAAAGACAAACGCGGACGCACAGGCTTCCGCCTTCGCCAAGCCTCGGCAGACAGGACGGTGCGACAAGCACGCCTGGCTGCAAACTTTCAAATAACACAGGCGTTGGACGCCACATCATTGCACAATACCATCGTTAGATGGGAACGCAACATATATATTTAATAACTTTAACGATCTGCCTGCGGTCTCGCCCAAAAGGTGGCGCAACGGCGGACGACGGATTCCGCCGGCGCGACGCCGACGGCAGCGGGCGGGACGACCGCGCTCCCGGAGAAGCCGCCAATGATTGGAGTAAGGTATTTTTCCTGGCGATTTTCCTTGCGTTAGCCACAAGAAACCTTGAGTATTCACAATTAACAATTGGAGGAAGAACCATGAAATCAACCCTAAGCGCGCGCCGAAGGATTCTTAAGTTCAAAATTGGGCTGGCGCTGTTGCTGCCCGGATTGACAATATTAAACGCGTCCCAACTGCCTGGGGGGTTCAGCCAGATTGACATGCAGTGCGGAGGCTATTACACGGCGATCGTGCAGCATCGGAGCGGACGCTTGTACGGGCGCACCGATGGAGGGGGAGTGTATCTGAGCGACAATGGCGGCTTCAAGTGGACCTACCTGAGCGGCGATATGTACCTGGTACGCCTCGATGTGCGTGGCAGGCATTGCGGTGCCGCAAGGCCCCACCTCCAGTTCCAATGTGCTGATACAGGTGGTAGGCTCCAGCGCCTGGCAATCGGACACAAATTGCGGCATCTGGCTGACGACCAATGCCGGGGCAACGTGGACGCAAACGAAGAACCACCTCATGTTTTGGGGAAACGGCAGCGAACGGGTTGGAGGCGAGCCAGTGATCTTCAATCCAGGCAATGACTTGGAGGTTTGGGCGGGGACCCACACGAACGGGTTGTGGGAATCGGTGGACGGCGGCAACAGTTGGTCGCAGGTGGCGGCGGTAGCGAACTCGAACATCATTGCCTCGATGTATATCCATCCGTCCCATCCCGACAACATCTGGATGGCGGGAGACGGCGGCGTGTGGGTATCAACCAATCATGGCGCCAACTGGTCCGCCGTCTATACTTCTCCCACGGCTGTTATCTACAAGGTGACCGGGGCGCCGGATGGGACGATCTATTTCGGGGGAAATACCGGATCGTCAACGCACGTGCTGCAGAAGGTCACGACCGCGAACTGGGGCAATCCGTCCAGTTACGTTTTGACCGACTTGACAGCGGCTTACGGCAACGATACCGACGCGCTGAGTTGTGTGACGGTTTTGCGCAACGGGTGGGTGGTGGCGTCCGATTACGGCCTCTGCAAGATAAGCACCAACGGGGGCACAAACTTCAGCAACGTGGGCAAGGCGCTTGTGCCCGGCACCCTCGTGCCGCAATGGATCAGCCCCGGCAAGACGGTGGTGTATCTACCCACCTGCCTGGTCCAGGACGTCTTCGCCACAAACACCTGGTATAGCAGTTTTGGCTGGGGTGCGGCGCGCACCGATGACGGGGGGCAGACCTGGCAGTACACCGTCAATGGCGTTGGGGAGGTTTGCACCGTTAAAGTCGGTTTTCATCCCACGGACCCGAACCGCATTGGGCTAACCTGCGGTGATGTCGGGGGCGCGATTGTGACCGACGGCGGACTGAGCGGCAATACGGTGTGCATGATCAAGTCGCAACCAGTTTTCTCGGCTGACGGCATGGAGTTTTCGCATCGCGCGTTGATCTCGTCCAATAACGGGGTCAACCGCTATATCTTCCTTGGCGCGGAGGAATACAACAACCGACCGCGCATCTACGCCACGACCAACGATGGGACGAGCTGGTATTATCCGGGGATGGTTGGATTGCCAACCAACACCAACGGGGCGTGCATCGTTGAGGGGGTGGCTTCGCCGGACAACCCGGATGATTATCTGGTCGTTTGCGGCGGACCCGGGGGCACAAACCAGGGCGGCGTCTATCGGACGATCAATGGGGGAAATTCTTTTACTCAATGCAACTGGTACCCCAACAACACCGACAGCCTGGGCAACGGCGCTTACTGGTTTGTGTGGCTGGACGCGGACGCCACCAACATGAACGTTCGCTATCTGTTCGGGCACGTCACTTTTCCATCGAATCCAACGATATCACCCTATACCAATACGGGCGGCGGTTTCTTCGTTTCCTATGATCGCGGGGTAAACTGGACGCAACTGACCGGCTCCAGTAGCACCGGCGCATTGATACCGGGCGATTGGAGTGACTGGACTGGGCAGATGTCGGCTGATCACGGCGTGAGCGGCAGTATTTGGGTGGCGCTACAGACGTCTTCGGGGACGCATGGCCTGGCCCACAGCTACAACGGGGGCACCAATTTTTACGCTGTCCCAGGCTTTGTCAACGCAAAAGCCGTCGATGCGTTCAGCAACAACGTGGCCGTTTATGGGGCGATGACGGGCGACGGATGGATGAAGATTTATTACTCGACCAACAACGGCACCAATTTCAGCGAAGTAACAACGAACGGCTACCGCTGCGGCAATACCGTGGCCTTGGCGCTGGACCCGCACCGGCCGGGACGCATTTTTGCCGGCACGCAGGAGCGTTCCGTAACCATTTTCACTCCCGGCACGCCGGTGCAGCAGTGGCGGATGAATTACTTCCTGACCACGAGCAACGCTGGATCAGCCGCCAACTGGGCCGATCCCAATGGGAACGGCGTTCCGAACTTGGTGGAGTACGCGCTAGGCGGCGATCCAATGGCGGGAGCCAAGGGTGATCCGCTAGGCTCCTTTTCGAGCAATGCCAGCAGCTATTTGCCCTGCGCTACCATCTCCACCAACCCGCCGCTGGCGGGCCAACCGGCGCTGCGCCTCAATTTGCCCGATCCGCCTCCAAGCGACATCAAGTTGCAAGTGCTCAGTTCCAGCGACCTGGTGACCTGGAGCACCAACGCGACGCGGACCGGCACCAATGCCTGGCAATGGCTGGGGAGCGGTTCATCGTTGGTGGCGCCGGGATTGGACACAAATGGGCGGGCCATTTTTGACCTTGGCACGCCGGCGGGAAGCTGGAGCGGGCAGTTCCAACGTCTTCAAGTGATTACGAATTAGTCTTGCGTGGTTGGACAAAACGATCTGCTACCTGGCCGAGCGGAGGAAGTGGCGGAGCTTGAAGCGCACTGCGGATGAATGGCATCCGAAAAGATCGCTAATAATTAGCAGGAGCGACCGCCGCAACCAAAGCGAAGGAGGACCAGGCACGGAAATCATGGGCAGGGGAATAACTGGCAGAGGAATGGGAAGAAGAACGAAGAACTTGAAGTCTTATTCCTCTGCCACTCATTCGCTCGATTCATTTCTTTCCCCGAGTTCTGAAAGGATTTGGTTTTTCCAAGAACTTGAATTGATCAGCCGGCAACATAGGTAGAGCGGGATTCTGACCGTTTTCCAAGAAAGATGGCGACCCTGAGGGGAATCGAACCCCTGCTACCGCCGTGAAAGGGCAGTGTCCTAACCGCTAGACGACAGGGTCGGCCAAATGTGCGTGCAATATAAGCGTCTTCTCCGCCATGTCACGCCGAAATTGTAAAAATGCGGGCTGGCTTGGGAAGAGAAGGAATTTGGGCGGCGGAGCACCGCCGACCCTACCTTGCAGCCTGGCAGAGGAAGGGCTTGGTTGGGCGGGGGGGTTCTGCTATGGTGTTGGTGTGACTGGCAAAGACCTGTTTTCCAACGGGCCGGAAACGGCGGCGGCGGCGGGGACGGCCGGGGAAGAATTGAAATCCTTCGCCTCTGAGCCGCTGGCGGCGCGCATGAGGCCCCGGAACCTGGATGAGTTCGTCGGACAAAAACATGTCCTGGCCGCGGGACAATTGCTGCGGCGCGCCATCGAGGCGGACCGCATCCAGTCGCTCATTTTTTATGGGCCGCCGGGAACCGGGAAGACTTCGCTGGCGCACATCATCGCCCGGCACACGCGCAGCAAGTTTGACCGCCTGAGCGGGGTGGATTCCAATGTAGCCGACATGCGCCAGGTGCTGGCGGCGGCGGCCAACCGCCTGGAAAACACGGGCCATTCCACCATCCTGTTTATCGACGAGATTCACCGCTTCAACAAGGCGCAACAGGACGTGTTGCTGCCGGATGTCGAGAGCGGGGTGGTGCGGTTGATCGGCGCGACGACGCATAATCCCTTTTTCTTTGTCAATTCGCCGCTGGTGTCGCGCTCGCAGATTTTCGAGCTGCAGCCGCTGACGGAGGAGGATTTGCTGGAGTTGCTGCGGCGCGCCTTGACGGACGCGGAACGGGGTTTGGGCCATCTGGCCATCCAGGCGGACGAGGCGGCCTTGCGCCATCTGGCCAAAATGGCCGACGGCGACGCGCGCAAGGCATTGAATTCGCTTGAAATCGCGGCGTTGACGACCCCGCCCGGCGGCGATGGGGTCATGCATATCGATCTTCCCACGGCCGAGCAGTGCATCCAGAAGAAGGCGGTCGTTTATGACGCGGAGGGGGACGCGCATCATGACACGATCTCGGCCTTCATTAAATCGATGCGCGGGGGCGACGTGGACGCGGCGGTGTATTGGCTGGCCAAGATGATTCATGCCGGCGAGGACCCGCGCTTTATCACCCGACGAATACTTATTTGCGCGGCGGAGGACGTGGGGTTGGCGGACCCGATGGCGCTGGTGCTGGCGGCGGCGGCGCATCAGGCGGCGGAATTCGTGGGCTGGCCGGAGGCGCGCATTCCGATCGCGGAGGCCACGATATACATCGCCACGGCGAACAAGAGCAACAGCGCGTATCTGGCCATCGACGCGGCGCTGGAAGACGTGCGTTCGGGGCGGACCATCGCGGTGCCGCAACGGTTGCGCAGCGCCGCCTACACGGGGGCGGAGCGATTGGGGCACGGCGCGGATTACAAGTACGCGCACGATTTTCCCGGCCATTTCGTGGCGCAGGATTACCTGGGCGTGTCGCGGCGCTATTACGAGGCGACGGAACAAGGCGCGGAGAAGAAAATCAAGGAACGCCTGGAAAAATGGCGCGCGCAAATCGAAGCCCTGCGCCCATGAACCTGGAAGCCAATATTGACAAGGCGGAATGGCGCCGGCGATTTCGGGCCGGGTTGAAGGGCCTCTCAGCGGCGGAGCGGGAGCAGGCGTCGGCCGGCGCGCGGGATTTGTTGCGGCGGCAAACGGCCTGGCAGCGCGCCGAAGCCATTCTATTCTACGCCCCGATGGCCGGGGAACTGGATTTGACACCGCTGCTCGAAGAAGCGCTGCAAAGCGGCAAGGCGGTCGCGCTGCCTGGATTTGTCAGCGAAACGGGATCGTATCAGCCCTTCGCGATATCCGACTTCAAGCGGGATTGCGCGCCGGGGAAATTCGCGATTGCCGAGCCGGGGGCGCATTGTCCGGCCATGCCGTTAAAGCGTCTGGACTTGGTGCTGGTGCCTGGGTTAGGATTTGATGTGTCTGGACGCCGACTGGGCCGCGGCCGGGGATTCTACGACCGCTTGCTGGCCGGGATCGCCGGGGCCAAGTGCGGGGTGGCCTTCGAGCAGCAGGTCGTGGGGCACATTCCGGCGGAGAGACACGATGTGACCATGAACTTTATTTTGACGCCGACACGCTGGTTGGAAGTGTCCAGGCAGACGGCAGTTCCATCATGAAGCCGCCCTTTGATCCAGGCGTGGCGATTTCCGTCATCATTGGTGTCGTCCTCTTTATCCTGGGTTATGTGCTGCGGTTGATACGTGACCATAGCCTGCGTTCCGGCTTGGAGCATCAAAGGAAGGAAATCCTGGAAAAGGCGCAACTGGAAGTGGATGCGTTGACGCGCGACGCCCGGCTTGCCGCCAAGGAGGAAACGCTCAAGATGCGCGGCGAAATCGAGCAATTGGCCGTGGCTCGGCAAAAGGAAATCGCCGTCACCGAACAACGCCTGAGCACGCGGGAGGAATTGGTCAACGGCCAACTGGAGAACCTGGTTCACCAGGAGAAATCGCTCCGCGCCGACCGCGAAGCGGTGCTGGCCAAAATGGCGGAAGTCGAGGCCCAACGGCAACAGGCCGAACAATTGGTGGCCCAGCGCCGGGTGGAGTTGGCGGACGTGGCCAAAATGAGCAGCAAGGAAGTGCGCGCCGCCTTTTTGAAACAGGTCGAGCAGGAAAGCATGCGCGACGCCATGCAGCTTTCGCAGCATATCCTCGACGACGCCAAAGTCCGCGCCGAAGACCAGGCGCGCAGAATCCTCAGTCTGGCCATCCAGCGTTACGCGGGCCATCACAGCTTTGAAACTTCCACCGCCACTGTCAGCATTAAAGGCGAGGAGATGAAGGGCCGCATCATCGGGCGCGAGGGCCGCAACATCCGCGCTTTCGAGGCCGCCACGGGCGTCACGGTGCTGATCGATGACACGCCCGGAGCGGTCGTTCTTTCCGGTTTTGATCCCGTGCGGCGGCAGATTGCGCGCGAAGCCATGGAACGGCTCATCCTGGACGGGCGCATCCATCCCGCGCGCATCGAGGAGGTCGTGGCCAGTGTTTCCCAGGAAATGGACCAAGCCATCCAACGCACGGGTGAGGAAGCGGTCATGAAACTGGGGCTGGCGCCCATGCATGGCGAATTGATCAAGCTTCTGGGCCGCCTCCATTTCCGCCACAGCTTCGCCCAGAACATTCTCCAGCACTCGGTGGAAGTTGCGCATTTGTCGGGCCTGATGGCGGCCGAATTGCGGCTCGATGTCGCCACCGCCAAACGCTCCGGCCTTCTGCACGACGTCGGCAAAGCGGTCAATCACGAGATCGAGGGCGCGCACGCCATGGTGGGCGCAGACATCGCCAGACGCTACGGTGAATCGGAGGAAGTGGTCAACGCCGTGGCCTCGCATCATGGGGAAGTGCCGCATATCGGGCCTTACGGCATCCTGGTCAGCGCGGCCGATGCCATCAGCGCCTCGCGCCCGGGGGCGCGTTCGGAAACGGTGATGACTTATATTAAGCGGGTGGAGGACTTGGAACGGATTGGGCTGTCCTTCGCGGGGGTGGAGAAGTGTTTTGCGCTGCAAGCCGGACGCGAGCTGCGCGTGATGGTGCAACCCGGCCAGGTGACGGACGAGCAATCCTACCTGCTGGCGCGCAACATCGCGCGCAAGATCGAGGAGGAATTGCAGTATCCGGGGCCGATCCGGGTCACGATAGTGCGGGAAACCCGTTGCGTGGAGTTCGCCAAATAGCGGCGGCCACGAAAAAGGAGGCTTAACGGCCTTGGTTAATGGTGGAAGGCAGCGGGCCTTCCCAACCCTGCGGCGTATCCCACGGCAACGGAGAAACATCCGAATCCGTGGCGCAACCGGCCAAAAATCCCACGGCAGCCGCCAACACCAGGGCGCATAACATGGCGCGCAACAATTTCATCAGTAGAGAACCTCGTCGCCTTCCATCATCTGACCGCGCTGCCAATCGGGCAGGATGTTGGCCACGCAGCGGTTTTTGCTCACGGACTTGATTCGCACCTTGCCCAGCAGCTTGCCGTTGCGGTCCACCATCATCTCTCCGCGCTCTTTGACTCCCTGCTCATCGCCAATATTTAGTACGACGAAATCATACTTGGGATCGACCGCCAGGATTTTCCCCCGCAAACCGGTGGGCAGAATCACCGGGGCGGTATCATGGAAGTAATTATCCCACCGATTCACCCACTCCATCACCTTGGCGGCGAGAAGCTTGTTTTCACCGATAACAGCTTCCTTCGCTTTGCGCGTCTTTTCCAGATCGGCCATGATGCCACGAATGGCCGCCGGGTCCGGCAAACCGCTCCAGCGCTCGAGTTTTTGCTGGGCTTCGTCGCGATCGGCGCTGGCCTTGTCCAACTTGGCGGTCAAATCGGTGTTGTTCTTGGTCAAATCGTCCACCTTGCTGTTGGCGGCGTCCAAAGAACTCTTGGTCTGGGCCAGGTTCTTTTGCGTCGTCTCCAACTTGGTCTTGGTCTCGGTGAGGGTCTTTTTGGTGGTGTTATGGGCGGCGACCTCGGAGGTGTCCTTCTGGTGCCACTCGTCCCGTTGCTGACGCGTGGTGGTGATAATATCCTGAACTTTGGTGAAAGTCAGGGCTCCAGCCGCCAACCCGGCGAGTATCGTAACGATCAGGCAAATTCTGAGCATGTGTATAAATCCTTTTAAACTTTCAGAGAGATTACGCTGAAGCCCAAGATGTGTCAACGTTCTCTTTTTCAAGTCTTTTTCAAGGAAAGAAATGGACAAATTCCACGGGCTGGGCCATTTTTCGCGGCAGGAAAAGGGATGAGCCTGACGCCGAATTTCAGTCTGACCGCGCGGCGGAGCCTATGCTTCGGCTCCGTTGCCTGGAGTGCGCCTATATGAACTTCGGCTTTTGGAATTTCTACCCGGCTTTTAACAAGAACCGGATGTTCACCCAAACCGTCCAAACGCAGGGGCACGATTGGGCCTCGCCGTCGCGGCTTTTAGGGCAGACGTTGCAGGCCATGGGGCACCAGGTGGCCACGCTGGACATGCAGCCGTTGGAGTGGTTCGACAAGGTGTTCTTTATCGACTACCCCACGCACCTCAATCGCTACTTTCGCGCCCTGCTCAAGAAAGGGCACCCGGACATCAACCTCATTCTGTGCGAGCCGCCCATTGTGCGGCCCGGCAGCTATGACCCCGAAATACACAAGCCCTTTCGTCGGGTGATGACCTTTTTCCAGGATGTGTGCGCGCGCGATCCGGCCAAATACGTCTTTTTCCATCTGCCTTGCATGCCGGAGCCAAAGTTGACGCCCCTGCCCTTTGCCAAACGCAAGCTTTGCTGCTTGATCCAAAGTTACATGCTCCTGGACAGACCGACCGAAATGTATTCCGAGCGCGCCCGGGCCGCCCGATGGTTTGAAACGCACGCGGCGCAGGATTTCGATTTGATGGGGATGGACTGGGACCGGATTCTTTTGCCGGGGCGCCTTTCCGTCTTGAATTTCGCCCTGCGCGCCGCCTACCGGCGAGTGTGGCCGTTATCGGCGCTCAAGTTCCGGCGTTATCCCTCGTTCATCGGCCCCAACGTGAAAGGCAAGCACCAGACCTTGATGGATTACCGCTTCCACCTCGCTTACGAGAACTCGGTGCATAAGGACAACATATCGGAGAAGCTCTTCGACTGCTTTTACGCCGGCTGCGTGCCGATTTACCTGGGGGCGCCCAACGTCACGGAATACATTCCGGCCAACACATTCATTGACAAACGCAATTTTACCTACGAGGAATTGTATCGCTACATCGCGAACATGCCCGAGCGCGAATACAATGGCTATATCGAGGCCGCCGAGGCTTATTTGCGCAGCCCGGCCCTGCGCCCTTTCACGCCCGAGGGTTACGTGGAGATTTTCACCAGGAATTTCGCCTGACCTGATCCTTGAGCGCAGCGCGGCTCCCTGCGACCAGTGCATTTCACATTTTCAGGTGGTATTTCCCCATTCTTAATCCTAATCCTAATCTTAATCGTAATCGGGTTACGGAGGGGATTAGGATTAGGATTAAGATCAAGAGGGGAAACCGAAAGGCGAAATGCACCCCTATCTTCATCCACCCTTGAGCCAAGATTCCAGTTGCAATCGGGGCGTTCCGCCCAATATTGAAGGCTTGGTTATTTATGGCTGAAAGCAAAAAACACGTTTACGACGAAAGCAAAATCAAGACGCTTTCCTCGCTCGAACATATCCGCCTGCGCACCGGCATGTACATCGGCCGCATCGGCGACGGCTCCCATTACGAAGACGGCTGCTACATCCTGCTCAAGGAGGTCATCGATAATGCGATCGACGAATTTATCATGGGCTACGGCAAGGAGGTGCGCATCGACATCGAGGGCACGGCGGTGAGCGTGCGCGATTTCGGACGCGGCATCCCGCTGGGCAAAGTGGTCGATTGCGTCTCCAAGATCAACACCGGGGCCAAATATAACGACGACGTCTTCCAATTCAGCGTCGGCCTCAACGGCGTCGGCACCAAGGCGGTCAACGCGCTCTCGAAGGAGTTTTTGGTGCGCAGCCATCGCGGGGGCGAATTTGTCGAGGCCGCGTTTAAGACGGGGCAGTTGAAGAACGAAAAGAACGGCAAGGACGCCGCCGAACCGGACGGCACGTTCATCCGGTTTGTGCCGGATCCGGAGATATTCAAGGCGAGCGCCTTCCTGCCCGGAATTCGTGGAGAAGCGGCTGCGGCATTACAGCTATCTGAACACCGGGCTGAAACTCATTTACAACGGGCAGACTTTTGTATCGCGCAACGGCCTGCTCGACCTCGTCATGGAGGATTTGCAGGCCGACCACGCCGAGCCGATTTATCCGCCGCTGCACTATTCGGGCAAGACGCTGGAATTCTGCTTTACGCACAGCAACAGCCGCTACGGCGAGACGTTCTTTTCCTTCGTCAACGGCCAGTACACGGCCGACGGCGGCACGCATCTGAGCGCGTTTCGCGAAGGATTGCTCAAGGCGGTGAACGAGTATTGCCAAGGGCAAATTCGAGGGGGACGACGTGCGCGAATGCATGATCGGCGCGGTGGCCATTCGGATCAAAGACCCGGTCTTCGAGTCGCAAACCAAGAACAAACTGGGCAACACGGAAATCCGCTCCGAGCTGGTCAACACCGTACGCGAGGAGTTGCTGCATTTCTTCAACCGCAACAAGCGAGGTGGCCGAAAAGATCATGGCCAAGGTCCAGGACACCCAGCAGTTGCGCAAGGAATTGCAGGAGGTCAAGAAGCTGGCGCGCGAGCGGGCCAAGGCCGTGACCATCCGCATCCCGCAGTTGCGGGACTGCAAAGTTCATTTTGACAAGCCGAAAGGCAAAGGCCGGGGAACCGATGGTCTTCCTGACGGAGGGCCAGTCGGCGGCGGGGCCGATCATGAGCAGCCGCGACGTCAATATGCAGGCCGTTTTTGTCCTCAAGGGCAAGCCCCTCAACGTCTGGGACCTCAAGCGGGACATCGTCTATCGAAACGACGAGATGTACAACCTCATGCGCAGCCTGGACATCGAGGACAACATCGATAACCTGCGCTATGAAAAGGTCGTCCTGGCCACGGACGCGGACGTTGATGGATTGCACATCCGCAATTTACTGATCACGTATTTTTTCCGATTCTTCGATCATCTGGTGCATGACGGGCATTTGCACGTGTTGGAGACGCCGTTGTTTCGCGCGCGCAACAAGGAGGAGACCGTTTATTGTTACAGCGAGGCGGAGCGGGACGCGGCGGCGGCAAGATTGGGGAAGAATTGCGAGATCACGCGCTTCAAGGGCCTGGGCGAAATTTCGCCGCACGAATTCAAGCAATTCATCGGCCCGCAGATGCGTTTGAGCCAGGTCGAATACGCGCCCAAGCCGGAGACGGCGGGCATCCTGACCTTCTACATGGGCAAGAACACGCCGGAGCGGAAGGATTACATCATGGAGAATCTGGTGGTGCCGGTGGAGGAATGAGAAACTTGCATGGAAAAAATGCTGGGAGAAATCAAGCGACTTTTGAACGACACGCAGATGCTGCAGTTTTATGAAAAGCAACTGATGCAGGCGACAGGGGAGCATTTTAATGTTTTTGAAATTCTCCGCATCAGGTCTCGTGAAGTTACGACGCACTCCCCAATGCTGGCAGAATTGCTGGATCCGAAAGGGCGACATGGAATGGGTCACCTCTTCCTTGATATCTTCACCAAACTGCCCTTCGCTAAGAAGGTTCCATTGGGGTTGGAAGTGGACTCGGCCACACGGGTTAAGCAGGAATATCCGGTCGGGCCAAAATGTGAAGACAGCGGGGGGAGAATTGACATCCTCATCACAGACAAAAACAACACGGAAGTTGTGATCGAGAACAAAATATATGCGATCGACCAGGACAAACAAATCACCGGCTACCTCAAAGCACGCCCTCAGGCCAAGGTGCTTTACCTCACTTTAGACAGGCATAAACCAATCGAAAAGGTCCCTCCGGAGGACACAGAGCGATTTGCCTGCATTTCCTACAAAACCGACGTCATCCAGTGGTTGGAAGCCTGCCGCAAAGAAGCGGCGCACGCGCCACTCGTCCGCGAAACTATCACCCAATACATCAACCTTATCAAAGTTCTCACCGGTCAGAACATAAATTCGCGTATGAACGAACAAATCACCAAGTCCATTCTTCATGACAAAGACTCTCTCGAAGCCTTCTTCACACTCTTGGGGAGCAAAGAGCACGTCATCAACGAGCTGCTGAAGAAGTTGGAGGCGCAGTGCAAAGAAATCGGCGCGGAATTCAAGCTGCAACTGGATTTCGATCCCGACGTTAGCGCCGCTCATTGTGGCTTTGCCTTCTCCGACGATGAGATGAAACAACGTAATCTTGAAATTCGCTTCCAGTTTGAACAAAACAACTTTCGCAGCTTAAACTTTGGAATCGCCCGCAAGGTCGAAGAAGCAGAAAAGAAAGCTACGCGCACACCCATTACGGATGGTTGCGACAGAATCTTTGGGAAGTGCACCTATGGCTCATGGTGGCCAGCCGAGAAGCGATGGCAGGGGAGAGAAGATTGGTGGACCGATGGTACTTTCCAGGACATCTTTACAGGTGTATTCGAAAAGGAACTACGAGAGAAGGTCGCGCAATTGGCTAAAATCTTACTCCAGACAAAAGTTTAGTCCTGCCCCCCAGCCCCAATAATCACCAGTTGTCCCGGCTGGATCGCCGGAAGCAGGGCGCAAACCTTGGGCATCAGCGGGCGCAAGTGAACCAAACGAGTGCTCTCAGCCTGAAGCACCACCACGGCAATGGAGTATTTGGACATGTTCTGTTGAAAAGAAAGATTTTGATCGCCAGTGATGAAGGCCTCGAATTGTTCCTGGGCCAGCGCGAGAAGTTTTCCGTTCTTGACGCCACTCCAACCCATTTCCTGCGCCGTTTTGACGGTGTGGCCGGGCAAGTCGCGCGCCAAACGCCAATCCAGACATTCGTCGAGGAGAACGTTCACCTCAGGCGGGGGTGAGCAGGCTCTCCTTGGCGGCTTCGATAAACGCGATTACCTGCTCGCGTTTAACGGCGGGGAATCCCGCCAGGAAATCCTCGATAGATTCGCCGCCTTCCAGGTAGTCCACGAGGTTTTGCACGGGCACCCGCGTGCCGGTGAACACGGGAGTGCCCCCCATGATCTCGGGATCGCGGTGAAACACTAGAGCCATCTCCAAGTTTTTCATGGGAGCAATCTACGCCGGCTGCACCGTTGCGACAAGCTTCACAAATGAAAAGGTAAAGCCTTGCTCAAACAATTTCTATGCGTATAATAGATCAAAAGCATGAGCGCACAGGAAATCATTGAACAGATTAAATCGCTTCCTCCAACGGAACGGGCTGCGGTGGCCAAATTCGTTGTAGAACAGGATGATTCCTGGATTCCGGATGAATTCAAGGAGGCGATGAAAGATGCCGAAGAAGGGCGTTGCGTGGATATGGAACAAGCTCTATTCGAGACGCCTCCCGCGCGCCTGCGATGAACTGAGACAAGGTAGGGCGGCGCTGCGCCGCACTGGTGTCCAGCTATAAGTCGTTGAACTCAAAGGACTTCTGAAAAGCGAACTGGCCGCCAGACAACAGGTTTTCATTCGTTTTCGTTGCAAGTATCTCTGTTGCAGCAGCTTGCTCGAAAATATTGACACTGCAAATTTGCAAAATTTCGTTCAAGGTTCTGTTGATCCCGAGTTGCTTCTTGACTATCGCCACCATCAGATACGCACAGATGGCGCACCAGATTTGGCAGCGCACCGCGTTCTCGGAGCGGCCATAAAAGGCGCGCAGTCGCAAATGTTGTTTGATCCATTTGAAAAACAGTTCGACCCGCCATCGTTGCTTGTAGAGTTGGGCGACCATCTGGGCTGAAAGCGAAAAGTTGTTCGTGAGCAGAACTAACATGACTTTGTTTTCCGCATCGAAAAAGCGAATTTTTCGCATCGGCTCGGGAAACGATGTGGCCGACCAATTGCTTTTTAACCGCACGGTTTGATCGCACTTGAAGCCGGCAGACTGATCGACTGTTCTTCGGTCCAGGATTTGAAAGCTCACCGGTTCCTTGCAACGCACCACAAAAAAAGCGCCGCCCTTGTGTAAACGGTACAGGCGGACAAAATCCATATAACCGCGGTCCATCACGTAGTACGCTCCGAGATAGACGGGAATGTGATCGATCATGGTGAGGTCGGCCACGTGGGCGCCAGTCACGACCGCCCACGCGGGCAAATTTCCCTCTAAAGAGAGCATTAAATGAAGTTTCAGGGCGGCTTGTTTGGTTCTGGCGTAGTAGCCCCAGGGGAACAAATTCAGCGCCAGCGAGATGATTGAGGAATCCAGCGCAAAGACCAGGTGGGGCAAGTCCAGATCCAAGGAGTCGGGCCGGTAGAGACGGCTGGCCCGACGCATGAGCGTTTGGGCCATGCTCTGGAAGAGTCGCCAATCCCGGTGCTTGTTGGCGTAGGCCAGATTGGTCCGGGTGATGCGGCCTCGGAATCCCAAATGGTAAAGCAATTTGGGTTTTGAATTCAGACAGGCCACAATGTCGCGCAGGCTTTCGCGATAGGTCAATTGCCCAAAACACATCGCCAGGAAATGGTCGTATTGCGTGAGGCCGCGCGCAGGCTTGGCGTTGGGAAATTTTTTACACGCGCGGGAAAACTCCGCAGCATACAGATTGCCGGCGATTTGAGAGAAAAGAGTCGGAGGTGGTTGCATCCACCATTATAGGCGGCAGAACCGGGGGCAAATCAAAATTTGTCAAGGCATGTTTTTGACAGGCATGTTTTTGATTTTTGAGCGATTTTTTGACGTTGAAGCTGATGTCGATAACAACACGGGCCTTCACAAAGCCCTGAATAATAAGGGCTTTGATGAGGCCATTCCTCAGGTAGCTGGACACCAGTGCGCTGCGCCGCCGCCCTGAATAAATGGGCCGCGACGCAGCGCGGCCCTACCTTTGAGAAAACAATAATATTAGAGGTGCGCCTGATGTCAGGAAGTTATTCTTGCGGGCGCCTAATGTGGCTGGCGCTTGTCGGTTCAGCCGCGACTCGATTTTCGGCCAGCAATTGCTACCACGTCACCACTCATTCCTATGACGAAAAGGAGCGGCTTGCCAAGCACAGACTTCACGAAATGGCTGCTGCAGGCTTTTTGCGAGAATTCTTCGGGGGTATAGAGGGTGGGATTTATCTGCCTCCGCAGTTTCCCTGTCGCCTGTGAGCAAGCTCTCCTTAGCGGCTTGTGTATGCCTCAAATGGGACGGACGGCGGGGGCGCCGACCGCCACACGCGAGGCGCGTGTGCTCCCCGGGAGATGAAATGCGGAGGCTTGGACGATCACCTGCGCGCCTTGCGCTTGGAAGGGGAAGGCTGTAAGGATGTGGTATGATAAATGAAAGAGAATGGGAACGGCGGGGATGGGCGAATTATTAACGCCATGCTGCCTGGCCAAAAACGTTCCATTCACTTGTTTCGATTCATGGGGATCGATGTCTTCCTGCATTGGTCGTGGTTCGTGGTGGCGATTATTCAAATCCAGTGGCGCGCCGGACTTTACTCCTCCTACTTGTGGTGCGCGTTGGAATACCTGGCGCTGTTCGCCATCGTGCTGATGCACGAGTTCGGCCATTCGCTGGCCTGCCGCAGCGTGGGCGGGCGGGCGGATCAGATCGTGCTGTGGCCGTTGGGCGGCGTGGCCTACGTGGACCCGCCGCCGCGACCTGGAGCGACGCTCTGGAGCCTGGCCGCCGGACCGCTGGTCAATGCCCTGCTCTTCCCGGTTTTTTCCGTTTTCCGAATGGTGACTCTCTCGATGCACTTGGATGGCACCATGCCAAATCTCTACGCATTCGTGTTAGCGTTATGGTGGATTAACCTGATCCTGTTGCTGTTCAACCTCCTGCCGATCTATCCGCTGGACGGCGGGCAGATTCTGCGCTCGTTGCTCTGGTTTCTGGTCGGACGCGCCCGCAGCTTGATGATCGCCACCATACTTGGATTGATCGCGGTGGGGTTGCTGCTGCTGTTCGCGATAAGAACTCCGTGGCTCGGACTGATTGGCGTGTTCGCCCTGTTTCAGTGCTGGAGCGGCTTGCAGCAGGCGCGGTTGCTGGCGCGCCTCGAGGCCGCCCCGCGCCACGCCGGCCTGGCTTGTCCGTCTTGCCATCATGCGCCGCCGGCGGGCGACTTTTGGGTTTGTGGGCGCTGCCGCCAGCCGTTTGACATGTTCGCGACGCAGGGGACTTGCCCCAAATGCGGGGTCATGTTCGATGGCGCGCGCTGTTTGGAGTGCGGGCAGATGCACCCGATACAGGCGTTTTTCCAGTCTTAATCCTCCTAATATTGGGGCGGCGCGGCAGCGCACTGGTGTCCAGCTACCTGAGGAATGGCCTCATCAAAGCCCTTATTATTCAGGGCTTTGTGAAGGCCCGTGTTGTTATCGACATCAGCTTCAACGTCAAAAAATCGCTCAAAAATCAAAAACATGCCTTGACAAATTTTGATTTGCCCCCGGTTCTGCCGCCTATAATGGTGGATGCAACCGCCTCCGACTCTTTTCTCTCAAATCGCCGGCAATCTGTATGCTGCGGAGTTTTCCCGCGCGTGTAAAAAATTTCCCAACGCCAAGCCTGCGCGCGGCCTCACGCAATACGACCATTTCCTGGCGATGTGTTTTGGGCAATTGACCTATCGCGAAAGCCTGCGCGACATTGTGGCCTGTCTGAATTCAAAACCCAAATTGCTTTACCATTTGGGATTCCGAGGCCGCATCACCCGGACCAATCTGGCCTACGCCAACAAGCACCGGGATTGGCGACTCTTCCAGAGCATGGCCCAAACGCTCATGCGTCGGGCCAGCCGTCTCTACCGGCCCGACTCCTTGGATCTGGACTTGCCCCACCTGGTCTTTGCGCTGGATTCCTCAATCATCTCGCTGGCGCTGAATTTGTTCCCCTGGGGCTACTACGCCAGAACCAAACAAGCCGCCCTGAAACTTCATTTAATGCTCTCTTTAGAGGGAAATTTGCCCGCGTGGGCGGTCGTGACTGGCGCCCACGTGGCCGACCTCACCATGATCGATCACATTCCCGTCTATCTCGGAGCGTACTACGTGATGGACCGCGGTTATATGGATTTTGTCCGCCTGTACCGTTTACACAAGGGCGGCGCTTTTTTTGTGGTGCGTTGCAAGGAACCGGTGAGCTTTCAAATCCTGGACCGAAGAACAGTCGATCAGTCTGCCGGCTTCAAGTGCGATCAAACCGTGCGGTTAAAAAGCAATTGGTCGGCCACATCGTTTCCCGAGCCGATGCGAAAAATTCGCTTTTTCGATGCGGAAAACAAAGTCATGTTAGTTCTGCTCACGAACAACTTTTCGCTTTCAGCCCAGATGGTCGCCCAACTCTACAAGCAACGATGGCGGGTCGAACTGTTTTTCAAATGGATCAAACAACATTTGCGACTGCGCGCCTTTTATGGCCGCTCCGAGAACGCGGTGCGCTGCCAAATCTGGTGCGCCATCTGTGCGTATCTGATGGTGGCGATAGTCAAGAAGCAACTCGGGATCAACAGAACCTTGAACGAAATTTTGCAAATTTGCAGTGTCAATATTTTCGAGCAAGCTGCTGCAACAGAGATACTTGCAACGAAAACGAATGAAAACCTGTTGTCTGGCGGCCAGTTCGCTTTTCAGAAGTCCTTTGAGTTCAACGACTTATAGCTGGACACCAGTGCGCGGCAGCGCCGCCCTACCATTGGGAAAAGGACTCGCGGGGCGGGGCTAGACTTGGCAAACTGGCGTTGTGGACCAAAATGAATATCCCCAGGACGGCTTCGCGCCGCCACCGCCGCCTCCGCCGCGACCAGGCTTCAGCCAAAAGCTGAAGAAGGCGCTCGGGCCGGTCGGCGTCGCCATTTTCGCGCTGTTCGCCAAGTTCAAATTCGCCCTGCTCTTCGTCATCAAATATATCCCGCTGCTGCTGAAGACCGGCGGCACCATGATCCTGTCCGTTTGGCTTTACGCGATGGCTTGGGGAATCTGGTTCGCGGTGGGATTTGTTTTCCTTTTGTTCATTCACGAATGCGGACACTTGGTGGCGGCCAAACGCTTCGGTTTGAAAGTTGGGGCGCCTATGTTTATCCCCTTTTTTGGCGCGGTCATCGCCTTGAAGGAGGCGCCTCGGAATGCCTGGGTTGAATCGGTGGTCGGCATTGGCGGACCGCTGCTGGGGTCGGCGGGGGCGCTGCTGTGCGAAATCATCTACCTGGCGACTGGCAATTTGATGTTTCGCGGCCTGGCCCACACCGGCTATTTGCTCAACCTTTTCAATCTTATGCCGGTCGGATTCCTGGATGGCGGGCGCATCGTTACGGCGCTTTCGCCTTGGCTATGGCTCCTGGGATTGGCGGTGCTCGTGTTCCTGACGATCACGCAGTTCAATTTTATTCTGCTGTTGATTCTGCTCTCCTCGCTGCCGCGTCTGTTCTCGCTCTTTCGGCGCAAAACCGACGAGGAGCGCCGGTATTTCGAGGTGACGCCGGAGCAACGTTTGGTGATGAGCGCGGGTTATTTCGGTCTCATCGTGGCGCTGGTGGTGGGCATGCGTCTGACCGCCATTCCCCGTGATTTATTGGAGCAAGGGCGCGGCGATAAGGTCGTAATCGGTGTGCCCGATGATTTTCACGCGCGCGAATTCTCCCGCCACCGCCGCCTCTCCGCGAATATAAACGCGGCCATCGATGTCCGGCGCGTCGGCCTCGCTGCGGGCCACCCAATAACGCCCCTGCCCGCCGACGGCCAGGGAAGGCGCAGCAGTAGCGGAACGAATCAAGCCGTGCTCCCAGGAACGGACCTGGGCCGCGGCCAAATCCCGCGCGGCGGCCTCGCGTTCGACCAGGACCACGGCTTCGTTGCCGACGCGCGCGGCGGAGATTTCCCGGGCGATCTTTAATTGCTCGGTCATGGCGCGTTGCTGGCGGCGTTTCTTGACCGAGTCTGTTATCTGCTCTTCCATTTTCGCGGCGCGCGTCCCGTCCTGTTGTGAATAGGTGAAGACGCCCATGCGCTCGAAACGCGTGGCGCGAATAAACTCGAGCAAGGCGAGAAAATACTCCTCCGTCTCACCGGGGAATCCGACAATGAAAGTGGTGCGCAAGGCGATGCCAGGGATGCCGGCGCGGATTCGGGCAATGAGATCGACGATGTATTGGCGCGAGGTTTCGCGGCGCATTCGTTCCAGCATGCTCTGGTGGATGTGCTGCAAAGGCATATCGACGTAGCGGGCCACTTTGGGGCACTCCGCGATGGCGGTGATCAGTTCGTCGGTCCAATGGGCCGGGTGCGTGTATAACAAACGAATCCAAAAATTTCCCGGCAGATCATTCAATTCGCGCAGGAGCGCGCAGAGGGTGGAAGCGTCAGCCGGCAAGGCGTGGGCGGCGGCGGTGAATTTTTCCGGCGAGGAGATGGCCCCCGAGCGGGCGGCGCGCAAATCCAGGCCGTAATAAGTGGAGTCCTGCGAGATGAGATTCAGTTCCTTGACGCCTTGGGCGATGAGTTCCCGGGCCTCGCGCACGATGTCGGCCTGGGGGCGGCTGCGGTGCGAGCCGCGCATGCGCGGAATGATGCAGAAACTGCACGGATGATTGCAGCCTTCGGCGATCTTGACGTAGGCAAAATGTTTCGGCGTCAGGCGAAAGCGCGGCGTGGCGAAATCGGGAATATAAATGGGGCGCGGATTGACGTTGACGGGCGGCAGCTCCTTATCCAATTCGGCCAACCGCCCCGCCACTTCCTTGTCCGCCGATGCGTCCACGATGCCGCCGGCCACTCTCTGGCGCCGGCGGGCCAAGGCTTGCGAGACGATGTCAGCAACATGGGCGACCTGGTCGATGCCCATGAAGGCATCCACTTCCGGCAGAAGTTTGGGAAGCTGATCGCGGAAGCGTTGCGGCAGGCAACCGGCCACGATCAGGGCCTGGCCCGGATGGCCGCTCTGGCGCGACTGGGCGGATTCCAAAATGGCGTCGATGCTTTCCTCCTGGGCGGCGGCGATGAAGGAGCAGGTATTGACAATAAGAACATCGGCTGAAGCGGCTTCGTTGGTAATCTCACAGCCGGCCTGGATAAGCGAGCCAAGCATGATCTCGGCATCGACCAGATTCTTGGCGCAGCCAAGCGAGATCAAACCCACGCGCACGGGAGCTGCCGCTTGAATCTTCATTTGGACTTTCCGAAGACGTTGTCAAATTTCGCCGGGATGTTTTCAAAGTGAAAATCAAGGCAGCAAAGTTTTTCCAGTTCGCCCTGGGCAAAATGCCGGTTGACCTCGGGATCCAGGCGCAGTTGGCGCAGGAAATCCGCGTCGTCGCGTCCGGCGTGTTTGGCCTGCCAGGTCTGCATGGCGTTGCGCTGCACCAATTCGTAGGCCGCCTCGCGCGTCAATCCCTTCTTGATGAGCGCCAGCAAGACGGTCTGCGAATTCCACAGGCCAAGGGAGAGCGCCAGGTTGCGCTTCATGTTTTCGGGATAGACGATCAGGCCCTCAGTCAATTTCCGCAGCGTGGCCAGCATGTAATCCAGCAGCGTGCAGGAATCGGGGAAAATAATCCGTTCCACCGAACTATGGCTGATGTCGCGCTCGTGCCAGAGGGCGACGTTTTCGAGGGCGGCCACGGCGTTGCCGCGCAGCACGCGGGCCAGGCCGGTCGAGGCGTTCGCCGGTGATGGGATTGCGCTTGTGCGGCATGGCGCTGGAACCTTTTTGCCCCGGGGCGAAAAACTCCTCGGCCTCCAGAACTTCCGTGCGCTGCAAGATGGCGGAACTCGGTGGCCCAGCGTTCGATGCTCGCGCCGATCACGGCCAGGACGCTGATGAACTCGGCGTGCAAATCGCGCGGCACCACTTGCGTGGCCACGGGGGCCGGGCGCAGGCCCAATTGGGCGCAGACGAAGTTTTCCACCCGCGGCGAAAGATGGGCGCTGGTGCCGACGGCCCCGGAAAGTTTGCCCACCGCCACGCGTTGCGCGCGCCATTTGCAGCCGTTCCAGGGCGCGCGTGAATTCATCGTGCATGAGCGCCATTTTCAAGCCGAAGGTGATCGGCTCGGCGTGAATGCCGTGGCTGCGGCCAATCATGGGCGTGAATTGGTGCTCGCGCGCTTTGCGGGCGATGACTTCGCGCAAGGCTTTGACCTCGGCCATGAGCAGGTCCGCCGATTGCGTCATTTGCACGGCGAAAGCAGTGTCAACAATGTCGCTGCTGGTCAGCCCGAAATGCAGCCAGCGGCTGGCGGGGGCGCCGATGTTTTCGGAGACATTGGTGGTGAAGGCGACGACGTCGTGGTTAAGGGTTTTCTCCAGCTCCTTGCAGCGTTCCACGGTAAAGGCGGCCTTGGCCTTCATTTGGGCGAAATCGGCGGGCGGCACCAGGCCCTCGGCGACCAGGGCTTCGGCGGCGAGCAACTCGATTTGCAGCCAGATTTCCAGCTTGCGTTGCTCTGTCCAAATGTCCCGCATGGCGGGCCGTGAATATCTCGCAATCATGATTTAGGAATGGGTTGGGAGGTTAGCGCCGGGCCATTCGGCTGCGGGCGGCCTCCAGGATTTGGCGTTCGCGCTCCGTCAGGCTGTGAATGCCGTGGGCGGAAATTTTCTCCAGAATCGGGTCCACCTCCTGGCTGATGAATTCGGCCGGGAGCAAATCTTCGGCCTTCTTTTTGGCGACGCGCACGGCGCGTTTGGGTGCAGGGGCGGCTGGTTCCTGCTTCCACGACCGCTGCTTGGAAAAGGGCCGCCAGAAGCGAAAAGGCTCGTGCGGTGTGGCCGCCCAGCGCATCCAGGCGATGCCCGTCAACATGCCACCAAGGTGCGCCGCGTGGGCCACATTCCCGCCCAGACCGGGCATTTTGAGAAATGGGCCGAGCACCCCAAAGAGGGCGAGCGCGCCTTCCACGATCAGAAGCACTTTGGCCGGAAACGTCACCGGCAGGATGAAAAACAGCAGCAAGGTGATCGGATTGTCGGGCGCGTGGATGGCGAAAGCGGCAATCAACCCAAAGACCCCGGCTGAGGCTCCGAGAACGCCCGTCCCAAAATAGACGGGAGAGCTCTGGCGCAAGACCATCTGGAGGGTGACTTGCAGCAATCCGCCGATGGTGCCGCTGACCAAGTACAACTTCAACATCTGCCTGCTGCCGAGAATGTTTTCGACAGCCCTTCCAAAGAAATAAAGGCCGATCAAATTCCCCAGCAAATGGAAAAGGCTGCCGTGCAGGAACTGAAAGGTGATCAGTTGGTATATTCTCCCATGACTCAAGCCATCGCCGCTCAAGGCCAGGAAATTCAGCACCCAATCCAGCCCCTTCCAACTTTGCAACACCATTTGCGCCAAATAACACCCCACCAGCGTGACACACAGAATTGTGGTCATCGACCAGCCGGGGCGATAGGGCGCGCGCATGTATGGGCGGTCATCCAGCATCGGGACAAAGCTACCCGCTGCCGCCCGATATTTCAACGCTTTCACGCACATTTGGGCATTTTATCCTCTTGCTCATTTTCACGTGCGGCCCAGCCGTCGGTATTTCAAAGACCTCCGATACGATGCTCCATCCCTGTTTCTGATAAAAGCCGGCGGCAGGCAGCCGGGCATTGCACCAGAGCACGCTGGCCCTGCCCTCCAAGGCCGCCGTTTGCTCGGCCTGCATGATCATCTCCCGCCCCAACCCCTGGCGTTGATGCGGCTCGTCCACGGCCATGCCGCGAAGTTGCCAGGCTGGTTGGGCGTCGAAGGCATTGAGCATCAAACTCAGGCACCCAATCGCATGGTTCCCCGCGCGGCCGCGGGCATCGACCGCAAACGCGGCCAAATGGAGAGTGGTTTGCGCCTCGTCACCGTTAAAGTGAGCGCTTTCCGGCGGCAGCCCGGCGCGCAAGATTCTGTGCCGCAGATCGAGGATTTTCTCCAAAGTGACGCGGCGGATTTCGATGTTGGGCGTCGTCATGCGATTACGCAGCAAGGTGGGAGCTTGCGTGGCCGATGTCAACCGGCGAAGTACTACTTCAAGATTTCGGACCTCTCGATTGAGAATTGGTCATTGAATATTTGTTATTGGTTATCGGAAGACCACTTTTCAATAGGGCGGGTTTTTCCCATTGATTTATGATGAGCAGGCGCGTCAATGTGTTCTCTTATGAATTACCAAAAGCACTTTTCGCGCGTCTTGTGTGTGGCTGGAATTGGGATGCTGGCGGCAATCGGGTTGAGCCAAACAGCTTCGGCGGCGAAGCCTTATAAAATCGTCAAGTCCTCCCAGACCATGGGCACGGGCGGCCTCGACTATGTTTATGCGGACAATGATGGCCGACGCCTGTATGTTCCGCGCGGGAATCAAATCCACGTTTTTAACCTCGACACATTGAAGCCGGTCGGGAACATCACCAACACGGCGGGCCGCGGCGTGGCGGTTGACCCGAAGACCCATCACGGTTTTTGCAGCAGCAGTCCGGTGACCATGTTTGACACAACCACCCTGGAGGTGACCAAGAGAATTCCCGTGCAAGGCAAGCCGGATGGCATTCTCTTCGAGCCGGCCACGGAAAAGATCTATGTGATGAGCCACAAGGCGCCCAATGTCACGGTGATAGACGCCAGGAACGGCTCCATCGCGGGCACCATTGACCTGGGCGGCGGCCCGGAACAGGGAGCCAGCGATGCAGAGGGGCACGTCTATATTGAGCTTGAGGAGGAGAATAACATCGCCGTGGTTGATGCCAATACCCTCAAGGTGACGGGGCGCTTTCCGCTGCCGGGACGGCCCGGGCCGGCCGGGCTGGGTTTGGACGCGAAGAATCATATCCTCTTCGCCATGTGCCACGACCCGCAAAAGTGCTACATCCTCAGCGCTGACGATGGAAAAATACTGACCACTCTGCCCATCGCGGGCCGCTCGGATGGCGGCGGGTTCAATCCCAACACGATGGAAGCCTTCAGTTCCCACAAAAACGGCACACTGACCATTATCAAGGAAAACAGCCCAACGAGTTTTGAGGTCGAGCAAGACGTCCAGACCAAGGACGGCGCGAAGACCTGCACGCTCGACAGGAAGAATAACCGCATCATCGTCATCACCACCGAACAGGCTCCGGCTACCGCGGTTGCGGCAGGAGCCACGCCGGGCGGCGCGCGGCGCGACGGACCGAGCTTGCTTGATGTGCTTGTCATCGGACGGTGAAAGCCGCATCGAAATTGCGGACTGCCGGGGCGGAGGTTCTTTTTGTGGTTGATTTGCAAGGGGCAGCAGCCAAAATGCCGCCCTATGAATTACCAAAAGCATGTTTTACGCGCCTTGGGCGTGGCTGGAATCGGAATGCTCACAGCCAGCGGCTTGAGCCAATCCGCTTCCGCGGCGGACTATAAAATCGTCAATTCCTCCCAGACCATGGGCACGGGCGGCATTGATTATGTCTATGCGGACAATGACGGCGGCCGGCTCTATGTTCCGCGAGGCGGCCAGATCCTGGTCTTTGATCTGGAGACGCTCAAGCCCGTGGGCGCCATCACCAACAGCGGCGGACACGGCGTGGCGGTGGACCCAAAGTCACACCACGGATTCAGCAGCCGGAGTCCCCTCACCATGTTTGACTCGAAGACCCTGAAGACAATCAAGGACATTCCGGTGGAAGGCAGGCCGGACGGCATTCTTTTCGAGCCGGCCACGGAAAAGGTCTATGTTTTGAGCCACCAGGCGCCCAATGTCACGGTCATCGATCCCAAGGATGGCTCCATTGCGGGCACGATTGACCTGGGCGGCGCGCCGGAACAGGCGGCCAGTGATGAGAAGGGCCACGTCTATATCGATCTGGAAGACAAGGACAGCATCGCGGTGGTGGACGCCAAGACCATGAAATTGACGGCGACCTACCCGTTGGGCGGCAAGGGCGGCGGACCGGGCGGCTTGGGCTTTGACGTGAAGAATCATATCCTATTCGCCATGTGCCAGGACCCGGCCACGTGTGTGATCCTTGGCTCAGATGACGGAAAAATCCTGGCCACCCTGCCCATCGGCAAAGGCACGGACGGCGGCGGATTCAATCCCAAAACGATGGAAGCCTTCAGTTCCCAACGCGACGGCACCCTGACCATTATCAAGGAAAACAGCCCCACCAGCTTCGAGGTGGAACAGACGGTGCAAACCAAACCGGGCGCCAAGACTTGCACGCTGGACGCCAAGAATAACCGCATCGTTGTGATTACCGTGGAACTGACGCCGGCTCCGACGGCAGTGGCAGCGGCGACTCCTCCGGCCAATATGAATCAGCCTGGCGCCGGACGGCGCGGCGGACGGGGCGGACGCGGCGGTCCGGGTTTGCTGGACATTATGGCCGTCGGCCGCTGAAATCGACCTACTCCGGGTTGTTTTGCAGCCAGGTATTGACCGAGGCGCCCCACTGGTCCCAATTGGTGCCGTTGTCCTCCTGGATCATCAACTCGAGCAACTCGCGGGCCTGGTCTTTGAGCGGATGATCATCGTCGCGAGCGACGGCGAGCAGCATGGGCAGCTTGAGGGTGTTGTTGCGGTTGAGCAAATCGTTCAGCAGCACCCTCGAGACTTCGGCGGGCGTGGCGGCGTTGGTCAGCAATTGGGCCGCGCCGTCATAATGGTCGTCCTGCACCATGTTGACCAGGTGCTGCGACAACTCCACTTGGGCGCTGGCCGGGGCGGTCGGAATCAAGGCCAGAATAAGGTCGGCTTTGGTGTTGGCGTTGGTATCGGCGAGGAGAACGTCATCCAGTCGTTGTTCCCAGTCCGTCGAGACCTCGGGCGGGGGCTGTTCCGGGGCCGGTTTTTTCCGATTGAGGCGCGCGTTTTTGGCCGGCGCGTGCCGCGACACGTCTGCCGGGGACATGGCCACGGGGGCAATGGCAACGATCGGGTCATTGGAGCCGGGCGGCAAAACAATGGGCCGGACATCGCCATCGCGGCTTTTCATCCAGCCAATGAAGATGCCCACACCCCCGGCCAGAAGCAGCACGGCCAAAATCCGCACAAACTTGGTCAAATTGCTCATTTTTATCAATCTGCTGAATTAACACCGCCAGGTCAACATTGTTGCGAAACGGGTGCGACCCGCCTTCGCAAGGCCTACGGCGGGCAGGCTGGGTTTGATCGGTGCGACCGGGTGCGACTGGGAGGGTCTCCCGCAGAGGCGCAGAGGGCGCAGAGAGTTCCTAGTAGAGTAGGCAGGAGAGGTCGGGTTGAAAGGCGCAATGGCCAATGACCGACTCCCTCCCGCCCCTCATCGAACCGAACGGACGGGTTTCCCATATTCGGCTCTCCGAACTCCTTCATCGGGCCGCCTTCCACTGGGCCGTGGTCGGCAGTGCATAGAGTCCATAGCGTTGATGCAACTGCTCCGGCTCGTAGTGCGTCCAGAGACTGCGCCGACAAGCCTGCTTGCGCCACAGCCAGCGTCGAAACCGGTTCTGGCTGTAGCGCGTCATCCGGTTCATCACCGAGACGCTGTTGCCGTAGTGGAAATAGCCCGCCCACCCGCGCAAGACTCGGTTGGCTTCCTCCACCACCTCACGAATGGAGCGCCCTTGCGTCCAGTGGTTGAAGATGCCTCGGAGGTTCTCACGCAAGGCGTGCCGGCTTTTCTGGCTGGGTTCGGCGTGCAGGTATCCCCGCCCTCGAAATGACCGCCGCCAGGTCAGACTGAAGCCCAGGAAGTTTATGCCCTCTTGGCGAATGTTCACCAGCCGGGTCTTGCCTTCGTTGAGTGTCAATCCTTTGGCTTGAAGCCATTTCTTGAGCCGTTCCATCACTCCCCGGCCCCGCCCTGCCGCGCAGGCGACCACGAAGTCGTCCGCGTAGCGCACCATGCGGGCTTGGCCAGAAGTGTTGCCGTTGACCCCGTGGTCCAGCGGATTGAGGTAGAGGTTGGCCAGCAGTGGCGAGATCACCCCGCCTTGCGGCGTGCCGCGTCGGTTGGGGATCACTCGTTTTGTGCCGTCCTTGTCTTCCTCCACAATCGGGGCGCGCAGCCAGCTCTTGAGGAGCCGCAGCACGCTGCCGTCGCTGACCCGCCGGGCCACCGCCTTCATCAGTTCCCGGTGCGGAATCGTATCGAAATACTTCGACAGATCCGCATCGATGATTTCCACGTAACCCTGTTGCACTGCTTGTTGGATGTGCGCAATGGCTTGGTGCGCCCGGCGTTTGGGCCGAAACCCATACGAGCGCGGGTGAAAGTCCGCCTCCCATATCAGCATCAGCATCAGAGACACCGCCGTTTGCACCACCCTGTCTTTGACCGTCGGAATGCCCAACGGCCGTTCCCCGCCGCTGCTCTTGGGTATCATCACCCGCCGCGCCGGACTGGGCCGATAGGTCTTGGTTTTGAGTTCCTGTTGCAGACGGTCGAGCCATTGTTGCCGCACGGCAGGGCTGGCGTGGATGGAAGCGAGAGTCTCGCCGTCCACCCCTGCTCCCCCGCCGTTTCGCCGCTGCGCCTCCAAGGCCGCGTTGAGCACGTCCTGGCGCAGCAGTTCCCCATATAGACTCCAGAACCGATACCCCGGTTCTGCTTTGGCTTTCCGATAGAGCGCGATTTGAAGCTGCCGAACTTTCTCCGGGGTTCGTATCTGAGTTGCCTCAGCCATCCCCGCGTCCTTCGCTTCGCCTCCACGCATGGAGCAAGTGTCCCCCCTTGGCTCCCCGCTCCTTTTGAAATGAAGCAGATCAACGCTACTATGGGGGACTCCGACTTCTCCGACGACGCCGCCCGCCTCACTGGTCCTGCCAGCTTGGGCGTGCGGTTGGGCTTGCGGCCCGCCGCCGGAGTTCTCCCAGCTTACCTTGATTGAACTTCCAGACGTGCCATCCACGCCGACCCCGCCGGAGCGTTGAGAAGACTCTGACTGTTGCCCTGTCTCCTCCCTGCGGCCTTCGCCGGTCACACAGCGGCTCGGCTTCTCTCCGGTTCCTGCACTTATCGAGGCTCATTAGATGTGGTTCACTTTCGTTATGGCCCATCTGTTCATCTTCCTCAGCTTCCAACCCCGCCTCGCGGCGACGCTGTTGAGGTCGTGTTCCGCCGTGAACAGCCTAACTCGGCGGGCGGGACTTTCACCCGCGTTCCAACCAACTTCGCTGGCGCAACGTGCGACCGGCTGCGACTGGGAGGGTCTCCCGCAGAGGCGCAGAGGGCGCAGAGAGTTCCTAGTGCGACTGAGTGCGACCAGGTGCGACTGGAGGTTTGACCGGCAAAATTTGCCTCCCTTGCACGTGCGTAAGTTTCGATTTTGGCTTGCCGCAAAAAGGCGCGGAAGGCCCAGCCGCAAGCTAAACGAGGAAGGACAAGGGAATCAGGGCAGAGGAATAAAAACGGCGAAATTGCCGGAAAACCCGGAGATGTCAGGGCAATAATTGTCAGGGGAATAATCTCAAGACTTTGTCTTTTCCCATTCCCCTGACAATCATTCCCCTGACAAAATCCCCTCAATTCTTCCGCCTTGCAAAATGTCAAAGAGCAGGCGCGCGAGCGCCACATCGCTTCATTATACCATCGTTGAATGGGACTGCAACATACATTATTCTTCATCCTTTGCGCCGGATCGCTTTTTCCGCCAATCGGGCAAGAGCAACCCCCGCGGAAGGAAGCTCAAATGGACAAAGCCGCGGCACGATCCCTTTGGCCTATGGCGGGCAAAGGCAAAATATGACAATACCACGAACTGACCCCAAACCGGCAAAATTGTCGTTGAAATCGGTTCTGCATTGGAGCACATTAAGACCCGATACTTATGCAGATTATAGCTGAACATACCGTCCGTCGTGGCAGCGCCGTGCGGCTTTCGTTTTTTAGGTGGCTGACGATGGGTTTTTTGTCTCTGGCTGCAATGTCCGTCCAGGCGCAGGCCGGTTTCACCTTCACCGACGCCAACTGGGCAAATATATTCGGGTATCCAGGAGCCAATGGGGAGGTCTTCGCGACAGCGGCGGATGCGAACGGCAATGTTTATGTGGCAGGCCGTTTCACCATGATCGGCACGGTTTTCGCCACCAACGTTGCGGAATGGAACGGCAGCCGCTGGTCTGCCTTGGGATGGGGGATCGAAGTCGGCACTGTAAGTTGCCTGGCCTGCGACAACTCCGGGAATGTTTACGCAGGCGGGAACTGGGCTTCAGGCCCCGCGAAATGGAACGGCACGAACTGGTCCCCCGTGGACGTGAGTTTCAGCGGTGCAGCTACAGTCTATGCAATGGTCTTCGACAAATTCGGCAACCTTTACGCAGGCGGCCTTTTTTACTCAGCCGACGGACAGCCAGTTAACAACATCGCTGAATGGAATGGCACTAATTGGTCTCCCCTTGGTTCGGGATTGAACGGGTCTGTCAATGCCCTGGCCTTGGACGGGCTTGGCAACCTTTACGCGGGCGGAAGCTTCACGACGGCTGGCGGAGAATACGCCACCAATATCGCCGAGTGGAACGGCACCAACTGGTCGGCTATTGGTTCGGGATTGAACCGCGCGGTGCAAGCCCTGGCTTTCGACAATTCCGGCAACCTCTACGCAGGCGGGAAATTTACGCAGGCAGGCGGAGTAAACGCCACTGGTATCGCCGAATGGAACGGCTCCAATTGGTCGGCCGTCGGCATTGCAATGAGCGGACAGTGCAGTGCTCTGGCCTTCGACAATTCGGGCATTCTCTACGCTGGCGGTGCCTTCTCCCCGGTTGTTGGATATACTAATGATATCGACATCGCCACATGGAACGGCAGCACCTGGTCCACCTTCGGGATGGGCGCTGTCCCTTCCATTGATGAAGGTACTCCCTATGTCATTTCCTTGCTGTTCGACCATTCCGGGAACCTCTACGCAAGTGGGAACTTTGCGACTGAAAACGGAACCAACGCCAGCTACATAGCGAAATGGCACGGCACGAATTGCTCCCCGATCAGCTCCGGGATGATGATTGTCGGGTTCACCTGTGTCTATTCCTTAGCCGTTGACAGGTTCGGGAACTTATACGCGGGCGGACAGTTTTTAGCGGCAGGCGGGGCGAACGCCCCAAGCATCGCAAAATGGAACGGCAACACCTGGTCGGCTCTTGTTTCTGGTGCCAGAAAGGGATCCGGTTCCTCCGGTTCCATTGTTAGCGCATTGGCGTGCGACAATTCCGGGAACCTTTACGCAAGCGGAGCTTTTACGAGCGTAGGCGGGGTCAACGCCACTAATATCGCCGCATGGAACGGTGTCAACTGGTCTCCACTCGGCACAGGATTAGGAACGAGCCGCGCTAATTCATTGGTGTGCGACAGTTCCGGCAATCTTTATGCAGGCGGAGCATTCACGAGCGCGGGCGGGGTCAACGCCACCAACATCGCCGAATGGAACGGGACCAATTGGCTTCCTCTCGGCCTGGGTTTGAACAGTTCAGTTACTTCGTTGGCGTTGGACAATTCCGGCAACCTTTATGCAGGCGGAGCTTTCACGAGCGCGGGCGGGGTCAGCGCCAGCAACATCGCCGAATGGAACGGCACCAACTGGTCTCCCCTCGGCACGGGGTTGAACGGTGCAGTTAGTTCGCTGGCGTGCGACAATTCCGGGAACCTTTACGCCGGCGGAAGTTTCACGATGGCGGGCGGGGTGGCCGCCACCAACATCGCGCAATGGAACGGCGGCGCCTGGTCCTCCTTGGGCTTGGGGCCTACCGGCGGCGCAGTGAATGCCCTGGCCTGCGACAGTTTCGGGAACGTTTACGCCGGCGGGAACTTTACCGCTAACTACATTGCAAAATGGAATGGCAGCAATTGGTCCGCCCTCGGTTTGGGGATGAACAGCAATGTCTGGGCTTTGGCCATTGACCCCTCCGGCAACCTCTACGCGGGCGGATCTTTCTCGACTGCGGGAACCAACGTTTCAACCGCCATCGCCGAGGCGCTGTTGAGCAAGTCCAGCTACAATTTGGCGCTGGCGAACCTTGGCGGCGGCACGAATGTCATCACTGGTTTGGGGACGCCTGGGTACGCTTACGCTCTTGACTTCGCGACCAACCTCTTCCCACCTGTCACGTGGATGCCCTTATTGACAAACACATCGTCCTCCCAGTCCTTGGTGTTCACCAACATCGGCGCCTGGCCGCAGGGCTATTACCGGACGCGGTATGTGCCGCAGTGAATGGCCAATATGTCAAGGGAATGATTGTCAAGGGAATGTGGCAGAGGAATAATTGGCAAGGGAATCGGAAAAGACAAAAAAAAGGGCCGGGCATGGAATTATGACAGTTATCGTTTTTCATATAGTCTCGGGCTTGCCCGCTGGCTCGACCAGCGCTGCATAATTTCGGCGGCGGGGCACGCCGCCCTGCCATTTTGGGGGTCGTGGGTCAGTGGTGGCTTTTATGGTTCGGATTGGCCGTCGGCTTGACGCGGGTGCTTGACGGGGCGCCCCAGCTCATGATCTCATCGTCCCGCTTTTGCATGGGCTTGTAGTTGTGATACCAGCCGCGCTTGGATAAGCCGTCCGGGAAATCGTGAATCAACAGGCCAGGCTCGTTGCGGGTCAGTTCCTTGGGAATGGTGGCGTCGGGCCGCGCGATGAAGGAGGACCAGTGGGAATATGGGCGGGAGGAGTTGTTGCACACGGCCCACATGCGATTGTCGCTGCAACGGGCCGGGATCAGGGAGCGCATGGAGACGTCCAGACAGCTCCAGGCGGTGTCACGGGCATTGTAGAAGGAATGAACCATGACGGTCACGCCCAGGTTCCGGTAGGCAATGTAGAGTTGCGGCCAGCAGGCGTCGAAGCAGATAGCCAGGCCAATCCGGACGCCTTGGATGTCGCGCGTCACCAGGCGGCTGCCGACCGAGTAATTTTGCTGGTCGTCCTCCGTGCAGAAACACTTGTCGTAGCGATCGGCGATTTTGCCGTCCGGGCTGATGAGATAGACGCAATTGGTCGGCTTGGTCTGCGCGTCCAAAAAATGGGCCGAGCCGAGAACCAGCCACATATCCAGGTCCCTGGCCAATTCCCGCAGGCGGGTCGTTTCCCGGCGCAGGGAGTCCCAGTCATATTGCGCGAACGAGGACACATCAAGCCTGCCGTAACCCGACAAGGCCCCTTCCGAAGTATGCAGGAGGTGCGCGCCGCCGGCGGAGGCCTGGCGCATGAAATTCTGGATGTATTTCGCGTTCTCCGCGGGCTGGCCGCTGACGGGGAACTGGCACGTGGCAATCCTGAGTTTGTCGTTGGGCCGCGTGGCGGGGCTTGGCGCACCGGCCGGGACTGGCTGGGGCGATGGCGTCTTGGGGGCATCCGAGGCAAGCGACGAAACCGCCGCCAGGCTCATCATGCCTGCCATTGCCTTGCCCGTTTTTTTGAGAGCCTGCCGCCGCGTGACGCGTGAAGGATCCTCGCTTGAATCCGAAGTCTTAGACATGATTACCAGAATAGCCAGCGCCGCTGACGCAACTCAAGCAAAAACGCTCTTCTTTGGCTCGCCTCTGTGTAATCTGGGCGGCGGGGCACCGCCGCCCTACCATTCGTGGATGTTTCGTTCACGCGGGCAGACCATTCGGGGCCAGGGGCATGGAGCGCAGGCGAAGGTTGGCGGCGGCGAAGATGGCGTTGCCGATGGCGGGGGCTATGCCGATGATGGGAGTCTCCCCTGCCCCGGCGGACGGCAGGTCCTTGCGATCCACCAAGACGACTTCGATCTTGGGGAGGTCGGTGAAACGCGGGACGCGGTAGCTGGCCATCAAGGGGTTTGTTACCATGCCGTTGGCGAATTCAATGGCCTCGAATAAGGCGCCGCCCAGACCCATGACCATGGCGCCTTCGATCTGGTTCTTGAGGTGGTTGGGGTTGACCACGGCGCCGCACTCGAAGGCTGTGGTCGCGCGCAAAACTTTGACCATGCCGCTGTCTTTGTCGGCCAGAACCTCGGCGCAGGTGGCGAGATAGGAGCCTTTTTCGGTCCCAATCGCCAGGCCGATGCCGTGGCCTTCCCGCTGCACGCCCTTTTTCCAGCCGAAGGCTTCGGTGGCCGCCTGCAAGACGGCGCGCAGGCGGGGGTTTTTTAAATTTTTCAGGCGGAATTCCAACGGGTCCATTTTGATGGCATGGGCCAACTCGTCGATGTGGGATTCGCGGGCGAAGTTATTGGCGGTGGCGGCCAGGGCGCGGTAGGAGCCTTGGCGCAAGGGAGAACTGGAGCCGTGGGCCTGGCACTTCTGGTTGGCGACTTCGTAAGGGCAGGCCAGGCCGGAGCCGCCGGAGTTGTAGTTGTGGAATTCCCAGGCGGTAATGGCGCCGTCGTCGCGCGCGCCGCTGGTGATGTCGATGACCCCGGCGGGACGAAAATAGGCCCAGGTAAATTCCTCTTGACGTGTCCAAACGAGCTTGACCGGTTGGCCGGCTGCCTTGGCCAGGCGGGCGGCTTCGATGGCAGCTTCGCCGGTGTGTTTGCCGCCGTAGCCCGCGCCGGTGTCGGGCACGATGACGCGAATATTTTCCTCACCGATGCCAAAGGCGCCGGCCAGGTCCGAGCGCACGCCGAAGGGGCGTTGCGAGCCGGTCCAAACGGTCAATTTGCCGTCCTGCCATTGCGCCACGGCGGCGCGCGGTTCCAAAGGCGTATGGGCGATGTAAGCGATGGTGTAGGTGGCTTTGAGTTTCTGCGAGGCGGCTTTGAGTCCATCCTCGATGGAACCGGCGCCGCCCTGGTCGCGTCCGCCGTCTGGGCGCGCGTGTTGGCGGAGGTAATCGAACAGTTCCGCGCTGGAGGGCTGCGGCTTGGAGGTCCATTTGGCGCGCAGTGCGTTGAGGGCGTGATCGGCGCTCAAGACATCCGGCGCGGTCACGCCGATGAAATCGCCGTCATGCACGACTGTCACTCCGGGCAACTTTTCGGCGCCGGCTGAATCGAAGGACTCCAAGACGGCGTCAAAAGCCGTTCGCCGCAAGACCCGTCCGTGCAACATGCCGGGCACAGTGATGTCGGAGGCAAATTTATGCTGGCCGGTGACAAAGTCGCGGCCATTGACTTTGGGCAGGGATGTTCCGGCTATCTTCCAATCTTTGGCCGGGGTGGCCGTGCCATCGCCGACGACCGATTTGACCAACTTTTGGCCTTTGGTGAGCACGCCGAAAGAGACGGACTCGCCGGAGCCGGCTTTGGAGATTTTTCCGTCAGCGATTTGGAGGGAAGCGCGGTCAGCTTTGAAATGGTCCGCGGCCAAATCCAGCAGCGCCTCGCGCGCGGCGGCGGCGGTCTTGTGCAGGCGCGAGGCCATTTGCGGCGTGCTTTGGCTGCCGAAAGTGCCTGCGTCGTAGGGAGTCAATTGAGTGTCGCCCAGAACGATTTTGATCGAGGCGGCCGGCGCGCGCAACTCCTCCGCCACGGCTTGCGTGAGAGAGGTGCGGACGTTTTGGCCGACTTCGGCCTTGCCGCTAAACACAGTGACGAGGCCGTCCTCGCCTATGTGCAGCCAGGCGTTGATGTCGGAGGGAACCTGGCCGCCGCCGCGCCGCCGGCGGCCGCCGGATTCCTGGGCGGAGGCAGGATCGACTAGACAGAGGACGACCAGGCCGCTGCCCAGGACCTTGAAGAATTCGCGGCGATCCACCGCGAAATGATAGGGGCGCGGCTCGAATAATTCGTAACGTTCCAGTTCCAGCGGCAGGTCGTCGGGGGTGTTCATTGGACATTTCCTCCTGATCTTAATCCTAATCTTGATCTTAATCCTAATCCTAACCCTTCCCGTTCAAGAAGAAGATTAGGATTAGGATTATGATTATGAGCCAACAATATGGTGTTCATTGGACACCTCCCGCCGCGATGGTTTCGGACGCTTCCTTAATCGCGGCGACGATGCGCTGATAGGCGCCGCAACGGCAGACGTTGCCGTCCATGAAACGGATGATTTCGGCGTCGGCCAGTTTTTTGCGCTTCGCCAGGAGGGCCATGCCGGACATGATCATGCCGGAGGTGCAATAGCCGCATTGGAAGGCGTCATGTTTAAGGAAAGCTTCCTGCAAGGGATGAAGTTGGCTGTTTTGTTGCAGTCCCTCGATGGTGACTATTTTGTGCTGGCCAACGCTGCCAATGTTGACTTGGCAGGAGCGGACGGGCGCGCCGTCGAGCAAAACAGTGCAAGCGCCGCAACGGCCCTCGCCGCAGCCGTATTTGGGGCCGGTTAGATTAAGGTCGTCCCGCAGGACGCTCAGGAGGGTGCGTTCGCCTTCGGCGTCAATTGGGGTGTCGCTCCCATTGACATGAAGCTGAGTGATTTTAGCCATGCTCGATGCCTTTCTTATTCGCAAATGACGGACATGCAGGAATTTTGTCACGACGGGGACAGGAAAGCCAGCGCGGATGCCGGAATGCTTTAAGATTTCGGACTTCTCAATTGAAAATTGGCCATTGAGAATTTGTTATTGGTTATCGGTGGCCACCGCCGCCGCCGTGTCCGCCACCACCATGAAACCCTCCACCGCCGCCGTGGAAGCCGCCGCCACCACTGTGGAAGAATCCGCCAACGCCGTGGAACCATCCTCCACCGTGAGAACTGGCGCTGACATGGTTCAAGCCGGGCGAGGCGGCAAAAGAGTGGTTTGGCAGGCCCACCGGCCGCCAAGCGGCGCCGGAAACGCGTTGCACCTTGGCCTGCTGCCCGGCGGCGAGTTGGCCTGTCCTTGAATTGTAGGCATGACCGAATTCGCCCGGCCTACCTTGCGGGACTTGGCCAGGGTGGTAAATATTGGCGCTGGTATGAGCTATTTCGTCGCGGTCAAATTCTCTACCGCCGAATCCGTCGTGATCGTGGAAATGTCGGAAGCCACCCCAGAACACGATTGGCGGATAGCAGTCCCACCAGCCAAAACCGCAGTCAAATCCCCACCCCCACCATGGCGTCCAGCAATCGTCGAAACCCCATCCCCACGTGAGAGGCCCGCAATACCAATCGTCTCCGATCCAAGGCGGATAATCATAGCCGGTGCCGTAAACAACCGTGCCGTCGTCGGCCACTTCCGCGCCCATGTAGCCGGGGGTGTATCCTTCATAAACGACATCGGGCGTGGCTCCATAGACGTAAACATAAGTGAGGAAGCGCAGGGGTGAAGTTATCGGAATGGTGTAGATGACAGCAGGAACGTAGGCGGCCACGGTCCATGGACCATTGGCCGCGGCGGAGACGTACCAGATGCCATTGCGGCAGGCATACCAGGATTGCGGAGCCACTTCGATGATTGGGGTATCGCTGTTGACAACGTAGTTAAGCGGAGTGCCGGCGATGGGCGCCAGTTTCATGGGGCCGTCGAAACGCGGAGGTGGCATCTGACTGCCACGCGGGACAGCGGTGGTTTGTGGAGTGGCGTTGGCGAGGAGCGCTTCCTCCGCTTGTGGCGTCCCCGGCACGCTCGCCTTCACATTTTCCTTGGCGCTGTTATCGGGAATACCGGCGAAAGCACGCGGCAATTGATTTCCGGGCACAAACCGCCAGGGGCCATCCAAGGACGGAGCGCTGTACCAGCGCCCGGAAATCAAAAGATAATTCCTTTTGTTTGTCAACAACTTGAACACGTTGCCCGAGGTGTTGCTGGCGTAGAGCAGGTCCGTGCCGGGAATGGGAACAAACTCGGGCGGCCCGCGAAAGGTGATCAGCTCGCTTGGCGTGGCGGCCACAAAAACCTCGGGAATGGGAGAAGCGCGCAAGGAAGGCATCTTGCGCGTGGCCGCATCCGGCGCTCCTTGCGCCAAGTCTGTCTGCCCGGAATCCAAGGCCAATTGCTCGGCCGCCTTGGAGCCGGAAGGCGCATGGTTGGCAAGTGTCCAAGGACCTTGGAGGGAAGACGCCTGGAGGTAGCCGTCAAAGAGATGGAGGTAATACCGGCCGGACTGGTCCTGGAGCAGCAAGACGCGGGTGTTGATGGCCCGATGGAGGCTTGTGCCGGGGACGGGTCGCCAGGCGGGCGGACCGTCAACGTAAACCAGCACTGCCGGACGGGTGGCGATGATGATCTTGGGGGGAGTGTTGTTGAGCACACCGGATGGCACCGGAGGTGTCACCGGCGGCGGCGGAGCAAAAGCGGACGCGTCAGCCGTTTGACCCGTATCGCCCGTGGTGCAGGATGAAAGAGAAATCACGACGTCACACATCAAGAACAAGAGAATAATATTCTTCATACACACCGTCCATTGAGTTAGACTCTTTTTGCCGCAAAGTTTAGGGATTTTAATGTTAAATTCATCTGGGATTAATGTTCGCGTGGCAACTTTCCTGTAGAAAAAGAAAAGGAGTTTTGCCGTGAAGATCAAGTTCAGTCCGTTACTCATCCTTGCATTGCTGGTGATACTTTGCGGAGGATGCGCCAGTGATAATAATGCGACCTCCCTGGAAAACTACGCGCCGACATTTTCGCCGTTCGCGCACGGCTATCCAGCGCCTCCGGACACTGATTACCATTGGCCCATATTCCCGCCATTCACGCATGATGACTCGGCGAGCGCCAACTGCTTCCGAGCGAGTGGACAACTGGTTTTTTGTCCCGGGACGCATGTGCGCCGGATTCGTTTTATCGATACGTGATCCAATTTTTTCGATTCACGCAAGGCGATGATTTTGCCGCAGCATGGCGGCATGAAAGTTGTAAAACTGAGACTTCCGTCTGCCACGCGCCGGTCGAAAATTGTTTTCGCGGGCTTGCTTTTTGTCACCCTCCTCTCGGCCAGCCTGCTGGCGCGGCCGTTTCGCCCGCTTGAACCCATCCCGTCCAGCATCGTGGACATGCACTGTCACATTGCCGGAATCGGGGCGGGCGGGAGCGGGTGTTTTGTTTCGCCCCGGCTGCGGCACAACTGGCGATTCAACATTTATCTGCGCAGCTTCGGCGTTTCGCAGGAGGAAATGTCGCGGCAGGGCGACGCTTTGGTGGGCGCCCGCATTGCGGATTTACTCGCCCAAAGCAGATTTGTCCACCGGGCCGTATTGCTCGCCCTGGACGGCGTGGTCGATGCCGAGGGGAACCTGGACACGAACCGGACGGAAGTTTTCGTGCCGAATGAGTTTGTCGCCGAAATGGCCTTGCGCCACACGAACCTGCTCTTTGGCGCGTCGGTCAACCCATATCGCCGCGACGCCTTGGCGCGACTGGAGTGGGCCAAGGCGCACGGGGCGGTGCTGGTGAAATGGATTCCGCCGATCATGGGGATTGATCCGGCGGACCCGAGGCTTATTCCATTTTACAAGAAAATGGTTGAGTTGAAACTTCCGCTCCTCTCCCACACCGGCAAGGAGAAGTCCTTTTCAAGCGCAGCCGAGGAACTTGGCGACCCGGAAAAATTGCGGCTGCCGTTGAGCCTTGGGGTGACGGTGGTGGCCGCGCACATCGCGTCGTCGGAGAAATACCACGGCGAACGCGGCCCCGACCGGCTGGCAGGACTTATGCGGGAATTTCCCAATCTCTACACGGATATTTCCGCGCTGACGCAGATAAACAGGCCGGGCCGTTTGAAAGAGGCGCTGACGAGGCCCGAATTCTCCGGGCGGCTGGTTTATGGCACGGATTTTCCGCTGATCAACACGCTCCTGGTTTCTCCGTGGTATTCATTTCACCTGTCGCTCCGGCAGAAAATTGCGATCTGGCGGACGAAAAATCCGTGGGACCGGGATGTTTTGATGAAACACGATTTGGGCGTGGCAACGGAAACCTTTGCCCGGCCGGGAAAAATGTTTGGCGGGACAAAATGAGAAATCAGTGTATGTTTTGGCCGCACGATGAAAGGCAAACTATGAGATTGAAAGTTGACCGTGAAGCCGACGCGCTTTATCTGCGCCTGGACGACTCGCCCATCATGGAGTCCGAGGAAGTGTCGCCGGGTGTCATGTTGGACTTCAATGAGCAGAATCAGGTGGTCGGGGTCGAGATGCTCAACCTTTCCAAGCGCGCGCCGGGCCTTAACCTTAAAGAACTCCAGTTCCAAACCGCGTGAATGTCCCGGAAGAAATCGAAGTGTTGGACGATTGCCGACACACGACATCATTGATGTGAATCCAATTATGCCTGTCATTGTTTTGTGGGTTTATATTGTGCTGCTTTTGGCGGGGGGGCTGATGGGTTTTCTTAAGGCCGGAAGCAAAATTTCGCTCGCTACGTCGATTCTCTTCGCGGTGCCGCTGGCGTTGTGCGCCATGGGCGTGCTCCGGCCTTTTTACATCGCGGACTTCCTGGTGGGAGTGCTTCTGGTGGTCTTCGGGGTGCGGTTCGCCAAAGGCCGGAAGTTCATGCCGTCGGGCTTGATGGTGGGATTGTCGGCGGCGGTTTTGGCGGCGCTGCTGTGGCTCCGATAAGGACGCGGACTACCCTTTCCTTCTCCGCGTGCAAACTTCGCTTCCGATCTGGCAGGTTCACGGGCAAATCGTGCAGACGTTGCGCGAAGGCCGCCGCCTGGTGCTGGTGGCCCCGACCGGTTCAGGCAAGACAACCCAAGTTCCGCAGATGCTGCTGGAAAGCGGAATGTGCGAGGGGCGCATCGTGGTGCTGCAACCCCGCCGCGTGGCGGCCCGCACGGTGGCGGCGCGCGTGGCTTGGGAACGGCATGTTCCCTTGGGCGGGGAAGTGGGCTACCAGATTCGTTTTGAAGACCGCACCAGCCTGGGCACGCGCATCTGTTTTGTGACCGAGGGCATCCTGCTGCGCTGGCTGCAGGATGATCCGACGCTGCAAGACATCAGCGCCGTTCTCTTCGATGAATTTCACGAGCGCAATCTTTTGAGCGACGTGGCGCTGGCATTGGTCAAGCGGTTGCAGCAATCCAGCCGGCCGGATCTGCGCATGGTCGTCATGTCCGCCACGCTGGAAGCGGAACCAGTGGCAAAATACCTGGAGAATTGCCCGATTTTGGTTTCCGAGGGGAAGGCGTATCCGGTGGACATTCAACACATTCCCTTGCTGGACGAACGGCCCGTATCGGAGCAGGCGGCGGACGTGCTGGTGGGAATTGTTCGGGCCGGCGAGCCGGGCGATATTTTGATTTTCATGCCCGGCATGGGGGAAATCAACGCCACCATCGGCGCCTGCCGAGCGGCGGACTGCGGCGAAAGACTGGCGCTGATGCCGTTGCATGGCGAATTGCCGCCGGAGGAGCAGGACGTGGCCTTCGCCCCCAATCGCTTGCGCAAAGTCGTGGTCGCCACCAACGTGGCGGAAACTTCCGTGACCATCGACGGCATTGTGCATGTGATTGATAGCGGCCTGGCGCGCGTCTCCCGCTACGACGCGGAACGGGGCATCGGCACGCTGTTTATCGAACCGATCAGCCGGGCCTCGGCGGAACAGCGCGCCGGCAGGGCGGGGCGGACGGCGCCCGGGGTGTGCCACCGACTTTGGACCGAAAGCGGCCACCTGAACCGGCCGGAACGAAACACGCCGGAAATTCAACGCAGCGATTTGGCGGAAGTCGTCCTGCTGCTCCATTCCTTTGGCATCCGGGACGCGGCGCATTTCGATTGGCTGGACCAACCGGACGCGCAAGCGGTGGAGCGGGCGGAAGAATTGTTGCGCAGGTTGGGCGCGCTTCATCCCGCCGCCCAAACCACCGGGCCGGACATCACGCCCATTGGCCGGGAGATGCTGCGGCTGCCGATGCATCCGCGCTATTCGCGCATGTTGGTGGAGGCGTCGCGGCGCCATTGCGTGCCGGCGGCCGCGCTCTGCGCCGCGCTGGTCAGCGGGCGGGACCTGCTGGTGCGCCTCGGGCGCGACGACAAACATATCGCGGAGGCGCGGGAACTCTTTGAGGCCAGCGCGGAATCGGATTTTTACACGCTGATGCGGGCCTACCAGTTCGCCCGCAACAACGGCTATCAGGTGGAGCGCTGCCGCCGCTACGGCGTTCACGCGCAAATCGCGCGTCAAGTAGAACAAACATTCGAGCACATTATGCAGGCGGCCCGCGCGCCCGCCAGCGCCGCGCCGCAGCCGGAAGAGGCCCTGCCCCGCTGCATCGCGGCCGGGTTCATTGACCAGCTTTGCCGGCGGCGCGACCAGGGGACGCTGGACTGCGACCTGGTGGATGGGCGGTCGGGGGCGCTGATGCGTGAGAGCGTGGTGCAGAATGCGCCTCTCTTTGTCGCCGCCAGCATTCGCGAAGTCTCCGGCCGGACCGGGAACATGACGTTGCTGGGGCTGGCCACGGCGGTGCGGCGGGAGTGGATCGAGGAGATGTTTCCGGAGCAGGTCAGCGCGCGGATCGAACATCTTTTCGACCCCGTTCACAAACGGGTCAGCGCAATCAGGCTGGTGCGGTTTCACGATTTGGTGATTCACCACGAACATCAGCGGGAGATTGATCCCGCCGCATCCGGCCGCTGCCTGGCGGAAGCCGCGGCCAAACCTTATTTCGAGCTGCCGCTCTTCACGCACGATCTGAAACAAATCCTGGCCCGCATCAACCTGGCCGCCGCCGTGATGCCGGAATTGGAACTCACGCCGGCCGACAAACCGTTTGTCACATCCTTTTTGGCCCGCGCCTTCGCCGGGCTGACCCTGGCCAAAGAGGCGCAAGCCACGCCGTTGCGGGACCTGTTCCGGGATTTTTACGGCCGGGAACGCCTGGAATGGCTTGATGAACTTGCGCCGCAAAGCATGACGTGGCGCGAGGAGCGGAAACTGAAATTGCTGTATCCCGAGGAGCCGCGCGACGACGATGGCCGGCCGAATTCCCCCGAGTTGCAGGTCAAATTGCACGAGTGTTTTGGGTTGAAGGAGCACCCGCGCGTCTGCGAAGGGCGGTTGCCGGTTAAATTATGGCTTTGCAGCCCCGATGGGAAACGGCTCGATTCGACCTGTGATTGGCTTGTGTTCAAGGCCAATTGCTACCCGAGGATCAAGCCCTCGCTGCAAAAGAAGTTCCCTGGATTTCTTTGGCTTTGACACCCATTGACGATGCTGACGGTTTCGGATATCCACGTTTTTGGTGGGGCGGCGCTGCTGCGCCGCCCAAAAATTCAGGGCAGAGCGGCAGCTCTGCCCTACCGACGAAAGTCAGACCTCAGACACCGCCGGCTCCTTCACGCCTGGCCGCCGGATGACCATTAGCAAAAGCAGACCGCTTACGGCACAGCAACCCCAGCCAAACCAGTCGCCGTGACGGTTGTAGAAAGTGGGAGCGCGAGCGCCGGGGCCGCGCAAAGGGATGGACGGCGTGATGAAGCCGGGACCGTAAATGCTGCCGCCTTGGTCTTCGATCTCCCGAATGCGGCCTTGCGGGTCGATCCAACAAGTCAGGCCGTTGTTGGCGCAGCGGACCAGGGGCACGCCGTTTTCGATGGCGCGAAAGAGCGCGCCGGCCGCCTGTTGCCGTTGGGCCGCGCCGTGGCCGAACCAGCCGTCGTTGGTGAGGTTGATCAGGAAATCGGTGTCCGCATCGACGTGGTCGCGCGCCTCCTGCGGGAACATGTCTTCAAAACAAATCAGCACGGACGTTGTGACGGAAAGATCGGCCAGCTTAAACGGCACGGCGCGCTGGCCGGGGGTGAATCCGCCGCCGATGGGGGTGAGCCATTTCAGAAACGGCAGCCAGCGGAGCAGCGGAATGTATTCGCCGAAAATGACGAGGCGCCGTTTGTGATAAACGGCCTCCATCGCACCCGTCGGATTCATGAGGAAACCGCTGTTGAAATCGGCGGTTTGGCCCGAGGGCAAAGGCTCCTGGGAATCGCCGGAAAAAATAAGCCAGACCGGATGGCCGGCCAGCAAATGGGCGATGGCTTGCCCGGTTTCCGGGGTGAAGTCGGGCACGGCCGATTCGGGCCAGAGCAGGAGGTCCGGTTTTGAGGCCAGCGCCTGTTCGGAGAGGGCGATGACGCGTTGAAAGCGGGCGGCGTTTTCTTTGACATCCCAAATGAGCGTCTGGGGAATGCTCGGCTGGACCAACGCCACTTTGATTTGCCGGCCCGGCGCGGGAATGGCCAGGGTCGTGGTCATGCCGTAAGCGACGGCGCCGCACACGGCCAGCAACGGCAGCGCGGCCTGGCCCCAAACCCCGGCGGTGGAGGGTTGGCGCAGCAGGACCAGCATGGCGCCGCCAACCGCGACCGAAAACCAAACGATCAGAAACGAAACGCCGTACACCGCGGTGAACGAGGCGATTTGAATCAATGGCAGCAAGGTAAATTGCGAGGCGCCAAGAAAATTCCACGGGAACCCGCCCAGGAAACGTCCGCGCGCCATTTCCAGCGCCACCCACCCCGCCGCGCAAAGGATGGCCCACCCGGCCCGTTTCCACCCGGGAATGGAGAGGAATTGGTCCACCACCGCGGGGAGAGATGTCTCCGGCTCCCCTGCCCCGCTGGGAAAAATCTTCCAGCAGAACCATGTCCAGAGGCCGAAGAAGAGTCCGCAATAGGCGCTCAAAGCAATCCAACCCAGGGCCGGAGCCACAGGGATTTGATGCCAGGCAAAGGGAATGGCCAGCAGCCAATAAAGCGAACTGAGGAAATGGACGAACCCGGCCACGAAGCCAAGCCGAAAAGCCCTGCCGCCGCGTTCGCCGAGGCCGCAATACAACATCAGCCCCGGTCCGGCCCAGGCCGCGCCGGCGATTTCCCACGGGGCAAAGGCCGCGCTTACGAGCAAACCGGCCAGGGCCGCCAGCCCATAACGGCCCAAAGCCTCCGTTCTTGCCGCAGAATTTTTCAACGGCACAGATTGTCAAAAAGCATCACGCAAAGAAACCTGAAAATCACCGCCCAGGTTGGAGGCGCGGAAGAGATTAGGATTAGGATAAGGATTAAGATTAGGATGGAACCCCAAAATGTGAAACGCGCCCTGGCTATATATCCATTTGACAGTTAGCCGTTTCATGTTAGTTTTCACGTGTTAATCATGAGTTAAATTATGAAAATTTTGCCGATCTCTCTGGCCAATTACCTGTGTGCCCTGTCTCTTCTCGTCGCGGCTTGCACTCCCAACAAGCCTTTTCGAACCGACTTCACCCCATATAACTCCGCGCAACCCGCCGCCGTTGGCGCCAATCAGGTCATCGAATCCACCCCGGACTACAAGCTGGGATTCGTGGAGTTCGACGACCAGGGCTGGTTCTGGGACACCCATCAGATCAAAGCCGTGGAGCAAATGATCCGGACGGAGGCGGGCATTGGCCAATCCAATCTTGCGCAAGGCATCGTCATCGTTGTCTTCGTGCATGGTTGGAAAAACAACGCCGCGACCAACAATTCCAATGTCGCCATGTTTCGCACCGCCCTGCGCCAACTGGGCGACGCCGAATTGATTCAAACCAACCACCCGGCGCGGAAAGTCGTGGGTGTTTATGCAAGCTGGCGCGGGCTGTCGGCAACTTGGGAGCCATTCGAGGAACTGAGCTTTTGGGAGCGCAAAAATACCGCGCACAAGGTCGGCGGTTACGGCGCGATGACGGAGATGCTGGTGGATTTGGAAACTTTGCAGAAAGCCGGCAACGCTTCGCTGGCCGCCGGCGCGCCCCGAACGGAACTCATCATCGTGGGCCACAGCTTTGGCGCAGCCGCGGTTTATTCGGCCATTTCGGCCATTGTCACCGAACGATTCGTGGACACGGTCAAGAATGGCCAACCGCTTAAACCGTTGGGCGATCAGGTCATTCTCATCAATCCCGCCTTCGAAGCCGCGCGCCATTACAACTTGAATCAAATGGCCATTTCCATCGGCCAGTATCCAACCAATCAACGGCCGGTGCTCTCGATTTTCATCTCCAAGGGCGATTGGGCGACGCATTACATCTTCCCCGTGGGGCGCTTTTTTTCGACCCTGTTTGAGATGAATCGCGATGCGAGACAGAAAGAGGCCAACCGAGGGGCGGTGGGATGGTTCGAACCCTTCGTGACGCACGACCTGATCTACAATACCAACGCCGAGGCCCTGGCCGGCGGGAACAGCACGTTCAACGCGAGCAAACGGAAGCACGAACTGCACGGCGAGAACAAATTGCGGGCGTCCGCGAACAACGTCCACGCGCAACGCAAGAATTGGCATCCCAATAATCCCGCCGCGGCCACCTATTACTTTGACGACAGCATCCTGCGGCCGAGGGGGCATTACCGCCCGGGCGATCCGTTCCCGATTGTGGCGGTGGATAACAAAATCATGAAGGACCACGATGACATCGGCAACCCGGTTATCATCAATTTCCTGGGGGAATACATATTATTCTGCCAATCCGATCCGCTGGCGCATACACCCTGAAAAGTCCGACTCTCCCGCATCATCCCAGCCATAGCGGATTGTGTGTCGTTCCGTCGAACGCGGTGGACGTCTTGAACCTTTCATATCGCCCGGTGGCGGCGGCATCTTTGGTGCGGGCGAGCAAGGCCGCCACCTCCGCCGCACTCATGGGCCGGAAGGTGCGCGCGGCTTCCAGCGCCTGGTCCAGAATCTTCATGCTGTCGATGCCCGTGATGACGGTCGAAGTGGGCAGGTTGAGCGCGTAATGAAGGCACTCGATGGGCGTGACCGTCCCGATCCGGGCGATTGGCCCCGACCCCAGTGGCTTCATGCCCAAAACGCCGATCTCCTCCTTGACGAGCCTGGGCACCACATTGGCGGCAAAACTGTGAAAATGCGCGTCCATCACGTTCAACGGCATTTGCACCGCGTCAAAATGAAATTCATGCTCGGCCGCCACGTCCAGCATCTTGAGGTGCATGGACGGGTCCTTGTGTCCGGTGAAGCCGATGTAACGAAGTTTCCCAGCTTGCCTGGCTTCCAGGACCGCCTCCAGCGCGCCCCCCGCCGCGAAAACCTTGTCCGGGTCCTCCATGCGGATGATTTCGTGAAATTGCACCAGGTCAATCCGGTCCGTTTGCAAACGTTTCAGCGATTCCTCGATTTGCCGCGCCGCCCCCGCTTTGGAGCGGCCGTCGATTTTGGTCATCAGGAACACCCTGGCCCGGTAGCCATCGCGCAAGGCTTTGCCCATCCGCGTCTCGCTGGCGCCCTTGTTGTAATCCCAGCAATTATCCATAAACGTGATGCCGCCATCCACCGCTTTGCGGATGATGTCGATGCTCTCCTGCTCCGAGTCTTGAAGTCCGATGTGGTGGCCGCCCAGGCCGATGGCTGATATTTTTTCCCCGGTGCGTCCGAGTTTTCGCATCGGCAAGGTTCCGGTGGCCTCGCCGCCCCAGGCCGTGGCGCTGACGCCGGCGGCGAAACCGCCCGCCATCGCCCACTTGACAAAATCGCGCCGCGACACGCCTTCGTGCCCGCCTTGAACATCACGCATATTTTTCATAATGGCTTCCGTTGTTGGTGGTTGATCAACCATAAGTCCATCCGTTCGCCGCCGCCAAGCAAAACCGCCGAAAAAAACATCGCCTTGGCCATCCACCGGCTTTATGTTCAACCCAAGATTCAGCCGGAAGAATTGGTTGGAGAGCACCTCCAACTCTTGAATGAAAACACTCTCGCAAATCCAGCAAGAATTGGCCGCCGGGCAATTCGAGTTCAGCCGGCACGCCTTTCGGCGCGTGGTGGAGCGAAACATCAGCGAGCAGCAAATCCGCGAGGCGGGCGCAAAAGCTGAGGTCATCGAGGATTATCCCGGAGATAAATATTCGCCCAGCGCATTGCTGCTGGGCTTTACTGCGACTGGACGGCCATTGCATTTTCAAGTATCGTATGCCGAGTCGGACATGGCGAAGATCATCACCATTTATGAGCCAGACCCGAACGAATGGATCGAGAACCGGAAACGGAGATAACCATGTTTAATTGTCATGTCTGCGGGCACAACAAGGCCAAACGGGAATTTGTCAGCGAGGTCTTCACGGTGGAAGGCCGCCGCGTCTTGGTGGAACACATTCCCGCATCCGTTTGCGAACATTGCGGGGAGCCAACGTTTGACCGCGAAACGACAGAACGCATCCGTCGCTTGGTTCATGGCGCCGGCCGCCCTGTCAAAACCGTGGAGTTAGATGTCTTCGCTCTTGCGTAAACACCCGGCCATCACCACCACGAGAGCAATTGCCTATGATTCGACCGGAAGATTTGGTTGGAGAGGAATGGGCCGAATGGTATCGGCTCACGCCTGTGCAACGCTGGTTGGAAAGCGAGAAGCTCTGGCAGACCTATCTCGCCCTCGGAGGCTCACTTGATCCCGAACCCGATACGCAAAGTCCTTTCTTCGATGCGCGCGCGCCGCGTCCGCGCCCTGCTCATGGGCGGGCAGGCCTGCGTGTTCTACGGCGCGGCCGAGTTTAGCCGCGACACCGATTTCGCCATCCTGGCCGACGCGGCCAATCAATCCAGATTGCGCCGCGTCGTGGCGGACTTGCGCGCGGAGGTCATCGCCGTCCCGCCCTTTGAACTGAAATATCTGCGCCGGGGCCATGCCGTGCATTTTCGCTGCCAGCATCCCGACGCCCGGCCCATGCGGGTGGACATCATGTCAAGAATGCGCGGCGTCGAAGCCTTCGCCAAATTATGGCGGCGTCGAACCTCCATTGCGCTCCCGGATGGGACAAAGTGCGACCTTCTCTCGCTGCCTGACTTGGTGCAAGCCAAGAAGACCCAGCGCAACAAAGACTGGCCGATGATTCAGCGTTTGGTGGAAGCGCACTATTTTCAGCACCGCAGCCACCCTTCCGTCCCGCAACTTCGTTTCTGGTTGCAGGAACTACGCACGCCCGAACTGCTGATCGAACTCGCCCGGTCCCATCCCGCGCTCTGCCGTCGTCTGCTGGCCCGGCGACCCTTGCTTGAGGCGGCTGCGTTGGGCGCGCCGGCCGAATTAGAGAAAAGTTTGCGAGACGAAGAAACCGTTGAGCGCCAGCGGGACAAACTCCACTGGCAGCCCTTGTTGCGTGAACTCGAAATCCTGCGTCACGCGAAATTAAGACGGAGATAATCATGTTTAATTCCCCAGTTGGTGAGGCGCTCGCGCTCAGACACGACGCTGCGCTTGTTCTATGATTTCTACTCGAAGACAATTGTGGCTTGCCTGCCGAAGGATGTCTTTGCTCTGGCGTGAGACCAAGAATCAGGGATTCTGTTGGGCGTCCAGGCGCTTGAGCACGGTTTCTTGGCCGAGGATTTCCATCAGGTGATACAAGCTCGGACCGGCGGGCGCGCCGGTGCAGGCCAGGCGCGTCGGATGAACCAGCACGCCGGCTTTGACGCCTAACTCCGCCGCGACAGCTTTGAGCGTCTTTTCGATGCCCGCGCTCGTGAAATCCTCCAGCGCGGCCAAGGCCTGGCGCAGTTTTTTTACGCGCACGCCGGCTTCGGGGGTGAATTCCTTGGCGGCGGCGGCGGGATCGATGTTCACCTGGTCGTTGAAATAAAAACCCGCGTAAGGCGCAAGGTCGCTAAAACGTTTGACCTTGCCGAAACAGGTGGCCAGCGCGGCGGCGACGTAGGCGGGCGGGTAAGCGTCCAGCTTGCAGCCGGCCCGTTGCAACGCGGCGGCGCCCAATTCGGCAAAGCGCGCGGCGCTTAATTCGCGCAGGTATTCGCCGTTGAGCCACTCCAGTTTGGCCAGATCGAAACGCGCGTTGTGGCGCAGGATTTGCAGGAGGTCGAAGAGCGGGACCACCTCCGCCAACGGCATCTTCTCCCGGTTTTCCTTCGGCGACCACCCGAGCAGGCAAAGATAATTCACCACCGCCTCCGGCACATAACCTTCATCGACGTAGTTTTGCAGCGACGCGCCGCGGTCGCGCTTGCTCATCTTGGCGCCATCGGGATTAAGGATCAGGGGGATGTGGGCATAATGCGGCGGCTCGACGCCAAAGGCGCGGAAAAGGGCGATGTGCTTGGCGGTGTTGGTCAGATGGTCCTCGCCGCGAATGACGTGCGTGATCTTCATCTCCAGGTCATCCACCACGTTGACGAAGTGAAACACCGGTTGGCCGTCGGAGCGGACGATGACGAAATCCGGCTCGGCCTGTTCGCGGTCGGTCAATTCGCGCGTGACCTGGCCGACGATCAGGTCGGGGATGACGATGGGTTCCCGCTGCATTTTGAATTTGACCGCGCCATCGCAATCATAGGCCAGGCCCTTGTCTTTGAGTTCCTGGATGCGACGGCGGTAAATTTCGCTTCTTTGCGACTGGAAGTAGGGGCCGAAATCGCCCCGGCCAGGTCCTTCGTCCCAATCCAACCCCAGCCATCGCAGCCCGCTCAGAATGACATCGGTCGCCTCCTGAGTATTGCGGGCGGTGTCGGTGTCCTCGATGCGCAAAATAAACGCGCCGCCGGCGTGGCGGGCGTAAAGCCAGTTGAACAATGCCGTGCGAGCGCCGCCGATGTGCAGCAGACCCGTCGGACTTGGGGCAAAACGAACGCGAACATTCATGCGATCCATATCATTATAAACTCCGAAAAACATACGCCCATCCGGCCCGGCGTGGCAAGAACGCCGGAAAAATATGGCGCGGTTTGATTGTGGAACAAACTATGCTATACTTCTAATAATGAAAGTGATTCAGGCTAATTGCCGGGTCCAATTCACGGCCAATGACGTGGATTTCATCCTCGCCGTGCTGGGGAAAACCAAAGGAGCCGCCGAATCACTGGTCTTGCTTTTGGCTGATCCCGAGACACGCGATCTCGTCTTGGACGATGATCTGCTCTTTCGCGCCCTGCTCGAGCAGGGCGGCTGTCTCCGGGTCTCCCCGCACCTGTATTTTTACGTGCTGGTGCGGCATGTTTTGCGCCGCTCCGGTCTGGAAGACCGGCGCGTGGCCGACTACGTGGCGGAGTTGCTGACGGAATTCTCGCAGCAGGAGCGCGTCCGTTGCGTGACGCCGGAGGGCGCCGGGCGCCTGGATTATTTTTTCGACATGCTGGCCGCTTTGGAACGAGCCGATGATCGCACCGCCTTCTGGATCCGCGCCCATATTGGCAATCATTCGCTTTTTTTGTCGGGCGTTTTTCCCGAGCACATCCGCCATCGCTCGGAGCGCCGAGGGGCGCCGGGCTTGCGTTACTACCAGGAATTGGGACGCGCCAATTACCGCGCCGCCGGCGCTCACCGCCTGGCTGCCCGCTATGATCTGGCTGGCGTATTTGACATTCTCTCGGACCAATTCGAGCCGGCCCGGCTGGCCTTGAACGATTTGGCGGAAAGGGTTTTTTCCATCGGCGACCCCGACATACCTGTCAAGTTGCCGCTGATCTTTAAGAGTTAGGACCGACTGGCAATCCCATTTGGCGGAGCGCGTGAATGGTTTTCTCCGGCGTTTCGTGCAGGAGGGCGCGCCAGCCGCGGTCCAGCCCTCCCTGGACATTTTCGGGCCGGTCATCCAGATAAACAATCGCTTCGCCGGCCTGGCCCATGGCCCGTTCGACGGCGGCGTAAATTTTCGCGTCGGGTTTCATAACGCCCTGTTCGTAGGATAAAATGTAGCCGTCGAAATGGGCGAAGAAGGGGAAACGGCGGCGGATGTGGCCAATGGCGATGCCGTTGGTGTTGGAAAAGATGCAAGTGGGGATGCCGTGGGCGCGGAGCGCGGCGTGCATCTCGGTCATCGGCTTGATCTCCGAGAAGATGTCGGCGAAGGCCTCGTAAAATTCGTCCAGCGTGCCTGAAAAACCGCAGATTGAGCAAACTTCAACCGCGAATTGCTCGTCGCTCAACAACCCGCTCTCGAAACGGGAGATCAAGGGCGAATGGCTCAACACCTCGCGCACCTGTTGCGCCGTGAACTTGCCGCGCGGGAGGATTTTGGCGGCGGCAATGCCGTAATCGAAATCCAGCAGGACCTTGCCCAAATCAAAAACAACCACGGATGGCACACTCATATTGACAAACTAAGGGGATAATTCCCGCCGGCCTTCCAAGGCCCGGCTCAAGGTCACTTCGTCGGCGAATTCCAAACCGCTCCCGGCGGGAAGACCGTGGGCCAGGCGGGAAATCTTCGCGCCCTTGCCGGCCAGGCGTTTGGCCAGATAAAAGCTGGTGGCGTCCCCTTCCACGTCGGTGCTTAAAGCCACGACGATTTCCGTCACGCCCCGGCCGAGGCGGGATTCCAGTTCGGCCAGGCGCAAGTCCGAAGGCTCCACGCCATTGAGCGGGGAAATCTTGCCGCCCAGCACGTGATAAAGGCCGCGGAAACTGCCCGCTTTTTCCAGGGCGAAAATATCCAGCGGCCGTTCCACGACGCACAGCATCGAGGCGTCGCGGCGCGGGTCCTGGCAGATGGCACAAGGATCGGATTCGGTCAACCCGCCGCACACTGAGCAAACCCGTATCTTCTCGCGTGCCTGGACCAGAGTCTGGGCAAGTTGGCGCACGTCATCGGCCTGGCTCTGCACCAGGTGCAAGGCCAGCCGTTCCGCGGAACGGGGGCCGATGCCCGGCAGACGGCAGAGGGCCTCGGTCAAAGTGGTGATCGGTTCGGGCAGCGGCATGGCATCAGGTCAAACCCGGCAAGTTGAAGCCTTGCGTGGCCTTGCCCATTTCGGCGGAGGAAATCTGTTTGGCTTGTTCTAACGCGGCGTTGGCAGCCGTCACCACCATATCCTCCAGCAACGAAACGTCGGCGGGATTGACCGCTTGCGGATCGATCTTGATCGAGGCGATGGTGCCGTCGCACTTGGCCACCACTTTGACCGCGCCGCCGCCGCTGGTGGCTTCCACCGTGCGGGCGGCCAACTGGGCCTGGATTTCTTCCATTTGCTGCTGCATGCGCGCAGCTTGTTTGACAAGTTTTCCGATGCTGGACATAATATTTTAAGATTTAGGGGCTGACTTTGACGATCTGGCCTTTGAAAACCTCCAACGCTTTCCTGATCAGTGGGTCGTTCTTAAAGTCGTCCTTGTTCAAGGGGGCCGGTTCCTGGACCGGTTTGGGAGGCTCGGCGGCCGGAATGGGCTTGGCCGACGGCGGAGGAGGAGGAAGAGAGGGCGCGGCGGATTTTTCCCGCGGCGGCGCTTCGGCGAGGATGAACTTCACATGGGCGCGCGGATGGCCCAGTTCCGCCAATTTCGTCTGCACCAGGGTATGATTATTGGCGTTATCGACCAACGGCAACTGATCGGCAAATTCAGGATCAAAGCCGACTGTCAAGATGTTTTTAACGAAAGAAACCGGATGCGCCCTCTCAAAATAAGTTTTGACGAACGGCCTGACCCTGCCCACCGCCTCGACTAATGCGGCCCAGAGCTGTGGCAAATCCATCTCCCCTGGCGCCGTTACGACCGCCGTGACAGGCTTGGCTTGGGCGGGAGATTCCGTCGAGGCGCGAATCGTGGCCTTCGCCGCGGGCGCGGCGGGAGCGCCGGAGCGCAATTGCTGGATCTGTCGCAAGACGGTATCGATGCTGACGGCATCCCGCGCTTCGATCATTTTCAACAGCGCCACTTCGACCAGGATTTTTTTTGAGGTGGTGTCGCGCAGCCGGCCCTCGCAATCGGTCAACACCTCCAACATGCGCGTCAGCGCGTCGGTCGCCAGCCGGGCGGATTGCTCCTTGAGGACGGCGGCCTCGGCCTCGGAGGCCTCGATCATGCGCAAATCGCCACGGGAAACCTGGAAGATGAGCAAATTGCGAAAATGGCCGAGCAACTCCGAAACCAGCCGTCCGATGTCTTTGCCCTGGTGTGCCAGGTCGTTGAGCTGGCGCAGGGCCGTCTCGGTTTCGCCCGCCAGGATGGCTCCGGCCAAGGCCAGAATCTGGCTGCCGCGCGGCCAGCCCGAACATGGAAAGCACATCCGATTCGGCGATTTGCTGGCCGCAAAAACTGATCAACTGGTCCAGCGTCGATTCCGCGTCGCGCATGCCGCCATCGGCGCCGCGGGCGATGGCGTGGAGGGCGGCGTCATCGATTTGAACATTCTCCTTTTTGGCGATCTCCCGCAAGTGTTTGACGATGAGCGCGGAGGGAATCCGCCGCAGGTCGAAGCGCTGGCAGCGCGAGAGGATGGTAGGGAGGACCTTCTCCGGCTCGGTGGTGGCGAACATGAATTTGACGTGGGCGAGGCGGTTCTTCCAGCGTCTTGAGCAACGCGTTGAAGGCCTCCTTGGTCAGCATGTGGACTTCGTCGATGATGTAAATCTTGAAGCGCGAGGTGGCGGGGACGTATTTGACAGTCTCGCGCAATTCGCGCACTTCGTCAATGCCGCGGTTGCTGGCGCCGTCGATTTCCAACACATCCATCGAGCGGCCCTCGGTGATTTCGTTGGCGCGGGGATCATCGTCGGCAAAATCGACTTTGGGGCCGTCGGTGCAATTGAGGCACTTGGCGAAGATGCGGGCGATGGTGGTCTTGCCGGTGCCGCGCGGGCCGACGAACAGGTAGGCGTGGGCGATGCGGTTCTTGGCAATGGCGTTGGCCAGGGTTTGGGTGACATGCTCCTGCCCGACAACGTCGGCGAAACGTTGCGGGCGGTATTTGCGCGCTATGACTTGGTACGACATGCCAATAAAGTTCAAGGGGAATGCCAGGGTTACCACGGCGGGCGCGGAGCAAACTGCCGTTGCTGCATTCCTGCCCTGGCGGGGTTCGTAAGTCCGCGCTCCATGGGCCCTGGCAAATCCGGCAGCACGATAAGTCGCGCCGCTCCCTTCGGCAAGAATTGTTTGGGCCTATTCGTTTTACGGGATGAGATAAACGCGGTAAAAGCGCTGGGTAAGGCCGGGCGCGCTGTCGGTCTGGCTGCCAAAGCCGTTGGTGGCCGTAACAGGAGCACCCAGGCTGCTCCAGTTGGTTTGGGTCAGATTCGTGGCGAATTGCGCCTGAAACGATCTTCCTGGCAACCCGCTCCAGTTAAATCCAATCGTGCCGGCGGACCGGCTGATGGATGTCAAACATGGCGCGGTGGAAAAGAGGTTGATCTTGAATACGACGCCGTCGCCCTTGGCGCCGCCATATTGGGTCGTGCCGTAGAAATAGCCATCGCTCCCCTGCGCCAGCAGGGCGCAGGAATCGGCGCCATCGTTGCCGCCGGTGAAGAGGTAGAGCGCGGTCAGCCTGCCTTGCGGGGTGATTTTGAAGATGCCTCCGTAGCCGCTGGGGCCGCCGACGTAGGTGTCGCCGTAGAAATTGCCATCGCTTCCCAGCGCCAGACCCGCCTCGGGGTAAGCGCCGTCGCTCCCGTTGGTAAAAGAATAGAGGGCGTTGAACACGCCGCCGGTTGTTATTTTGAACACGGTCCCGAGGCCAGTGGAGCCGCCGCCGAGGGCGGTGCCGTAGAGAATGCCGTTAGTCAGCGCCAACTGGCCGAGCGGGTTGGCCCCGTCGTTGCCGTTGGTGAAGGAATAGATGGGGGTCAGCGCGCCGACGGCGGTGATGTGAAAGACCACGCCCTGACCGTTGGTCCCGCCGGAGTAGGTCGTCCCGTAGAAGCTGCCATCGCCGGCCAAAGTCAGCGCCGCGCGCGGCTGGCTGCCGTCCACCCCGTTGGTAAAGGAATAAAGCGGCGTCAACGCGCCAGTGGAGGTGATTTGAAAAACAGCGCCATCGTTGTTCGTGCCACCGCTGATGGTCGTGCCGTAGAAGGCGCCGTTGGCGCCCTGCGCTAAACCGGCGTAAGGCTCCGCGCCGTCGCTGCCGTTGGTGAAGGAATACAGGGAGTTGAAAGCGCCGTTGCTGCTGATTTGGAAGACCGTGCCGTAGCCATTCGCGGAGCCGAATAAAACACTGGCGCCGCCCTGGAAAGTTGTGCCGTAGAAATTGCCATCGTTGCCCTGCACCAACCCCGCCGTCGGCGTTTCGCCGTCGAGGAAGGAGAAGGAGTAAAGCGGCGTCAACGCGCCGGCGGGAGTTATTTTGAAAAGCGAGCCGTAATGGTTGGTGCCGCCAAAGAAGCTCGTGCCATAAAAATTGCCGTCGCTGCCCCGCGCCAGACCCGCGCTAGGCTGGGAGCCATCGAAGCCGTTGGTGAAGGCATACAGCGCGTTCGGCAGCGTGTTCGGCGCGCCGCCGGCAAGGGAGGGAAGCATCGCCGCGCACAGAAGAAGACCGAGCCGTGAAAAAGTTGTTTTCATTTTTAGTTTCACCATCCTGTTTCGCCCGCCAGCATAGTCCGATCCCGGCATAGGAGTCAAGCTTGCGGCATCTTATGCGGCAGGCTCATGACCGGCCGTGATCATTCAAATATTTTCGCCTGATCCGTTTGGCGACCCAAAGACAGCCGGAGGGGCAGATTCGTCAGGGGAATGTTGGGCAGAGGAATGGGGCAGGAAAACGCCTTGCATGTTCAGCGTCCGTGGCGACGCCACAATCGAGTTGTTCAGCTCAAAGAACGTCAACTGTTTGTCATCCCAACTCAAGGGAGCGGGTGACTCGGATGATTATGGGATCGACGAAACAACTGCGGGGCCAATTGACCGAGATAGTTGCGCCAGTTGATCCAACTGTGCGCGCCGGGGGATTCGATGAAGACCGGGTCAAAGCCGTGCTTTTTGAGCATTTCCACGGTGGCCCGCGAGTTGGTGATGAAGCGGTCGTCCTGGCCGGTGCTCACCCAAATAAGTTTGATGCCCTTCTTGAGTTTGGAGTTGTTGAGCACGTCCTTGTGACGTTCTTCCCAGGTGGCAGCGCCCCCACGGCTTGCGGTACCAACGCCGACGCCGGAACTGAACACCCCGATGTAGGCGAACTTGTCCAAGGTGGCGAAAGCGGCGGTCAAGGTCTGGCCGCCACCCATGGACAAGCCGGCGATGGCGCGGTGCGCTTGATCGTGGTAAACCCGGTAATGGCTTTCCGCGCAGGGCATGAGGTCGCCGCTGAAATCCTCCTCGAACTCGTCGCGCGCCGGGGATGCCTCGGCGGTGGCCCCACGCCGGCCTCGCAGCGAGGTGTGGCCGGCTGGCATGACCACCACCATCGGCACTGCTTTTCCGTCGGCAATCAGGTTATCCATGATGAATCCGGCCCGGCCCACGGTGGACCAGGCGTCATCGCTGTCGCCGGAGCCGTGCAGGAGATAAAAAATGGGGTAGCGGCGTGATCCCGTATCATAACCGGGGGGCGTATAAACATGCATGCGGCGGAAGCGGTTCAGTGTCTTGGAAAAATAGGTCACTGTTTCGACTGCTCCGTGCGGCACATTGCGAGCATCCATGAGATCCGACCCCGGAACATTGAAGAGGCTGTATATTTCGTTGTTGGACTCGCTGGTAGTAAAGGTTTCAGGGGTTGCCGGATCGCGCGGGGCGACCACAGGAAGGCCGTCCACAATGAAATAATAGCGATACTCTCCGGGCTGAACCGGACCGATTGTGCCCTCCCAAACGTTGTCGGAGTTTTTGGCAAGCACCACACCGCCGCTGGTGCCGGGCACGTCGCCGGCGCTGACGCGGATGTTCTGGGCATTGGTAGCCAGGATGCGGAAGGTGACGTGCCGATCGGCGGAGATTTCCACTGGCGCGGGGCGCGCGGCGGGCTGGGCAAAAGAATTGGGCAGGAGCACCAAAGTCGCCAGCGCGGCAGTGGCAACGAGAGCAAGACGGGACGGATATGCGTGCATGTTATTTTGGGTCGATTGTGTCTGATGCTACTGCACAACAATGGTAAATTTCTGGGTCGCGGGGGCGGAGGGTTCGTTGGACGTGGAAAGCACCCTTTCGCGGCCCCAGATCCATGCTTTTTCGTCGAGGTTGCGCACTGGCCGGTTGTCGATTGCCGTGAGCGCGACTTCCACTTTGCCGGCAGCGTCGGGGGTGCCGGAAAGGATGCCCGTCGCCTCGTCGATCTTGAGCCAGGCTGGCCCCTGCTCGATCTTGTAGGCGGGCTGCTCGATTTCATAGTAGCCGCTAAGCTCGTGGCCTTCCTTCACCCTCAAGGTCAGTTGGCCGAGGGAGCGGGTGACGCGCGCCTGGTAGCGGTAGGCGGCGCCAACTTTGGCGGTCGCCACTGGTTTGCTGAAGATCACAGGGCGGGGACTGGTCGCGTAGTCGGACGGCCCGCTGCGCTTGCCTTGAGCATCGACGGCCACCACGCGGTAGTAGGTCTTGTTGGCCGCCGGGAAGGCGACGGAGCATCCCAGCACGGGCATCTCCGCGGCCGTGCTCTCGCCGATGAAGTTGGCCGGAAACCACTCGGCCTTGCCTGCCATCCCCGGCGCCGTCATGTCAGCTTTGCCCGGGGATTTCTTCCCGGATATTTTTTCCAGATCATCAAATTCAATAAAGGAGCCTGTGGTATGCCGGTACTTCTTGTCGGATATCGTGAAGCCGACTTCGTCGCTGCCGTAAATCCGGTACTTGACAGGACGGCTGCCGACGGCGTTGGCCTGCCAGCGGAGAATGCCCGCGTCCTTGACGGGATCGTATTGGACGGTCAGGCCCAAGGGATAGGCCGGGCCGCGCGCGGTGAAACTCCAGGTCTTGCTCCAATCTCCCCATACGCCTTGGGCGTTCATCGCGCGCACGTGCCAATAATACGTGCGATCAGGCGTCAACAGGCCTGGTTGGGACAGGGTGTATTGGGCCTTGTTCTTGTCCGCGGTTCGGGAGACCAGCTTGTAGAAATCCATGGACAACGGCCAGCGCATGTCGGAACGGTCGGACAGCTCGAAGTGATAATCAGCGGCAGGCTTATCACCCGGCTTCCATTGGAAGGCGATGTCGGTGCCGCTGGTTTCCCCGCCATCAGGAGGATAGACGGCCGCTTTCGGCGCTGCCGGCGGCTTGGAGGTGGAACGTTCGACCCACTGATGGGTGACGCGCACTTGGCGCTCCCCGGCGGATTGGTCGGAATAGGTGAAGGTGTTTTCCCCCACGGCCATCTCCGGCATGGCGAAGGGCGACATTTGCAGATCGTTGACAATCGCCAGGTGGCGCAGCCGCGCCGGTCCTTGCAGTTGACACTTGAGCTTGTAATGATAGACCGCCGGCCCGGTAATCGGGAAGCACTCGTCCAGACTGTCCTTGACCGGCTTCCATGTCTTGTCGTCCGTGCAAATGGAGAATTCAGCCTTCGCGCCATCGGCCTCGAGCCGGCCCCCCACGAATACGTAAGGGGCGCGCATGGTCCAGATGACCGTGCCCGTCTGCCCTTGCGCCGCGGCCAAACCATCGGCAGCGGTGGTGATGTTCTCCGAGTTGGCCGCTCCTTTGCGCCAGGCCTCGTTCGACAAATCGGGCCGATACTCCCACAGACCGTTATGAATCAGCCCCGGATAATTGAGGGACTCCCCCTCGAAACCATGATACTTGAGCGGGTTCAGTTGCCCCCAGCGCCAGACGAGGGCTTCACCGGGGCGCAGCACCATGTTCATGGTGGTCCCGGCGTCATAGCCGCGCTGGCCGGAGACGGGTTTGTCGCAGAAATACCATGAGCTCATGCCTTCTCCGGTTGCCGAATTGTCCGGCAGCAGGATGCCTTGGGAGTGAGTGCGCTTGATCAGGTCATGGTCCCGGGCGATGTCCAGTTCGCCGGCCACGGTTTGGTTGTCCCGCAGGAGGTAGATGGAGTGCTGGTCGCCATCCAGGAAATGCCAGGCGTTGTCGTAAAAAGCCTGGGAAATGCAATGCCCCATGGCCCGCACCGGCGCCGCCTTCAGGCCCGCCACCTGAAACAAGGTGGCCAGAGTGATGGAATCGTTGCCGCAGGTATTGTAGCCATAGATGTTGAAGACTTTGACCGGATCGCCCACTTCGCTATTGTCGCCGAGGGTATGGTGGCGATGCTGGATTTCCTGGAACCAGAGCGCCCTGGCCTTCTCGCCATCGGTCATGCCGGGGCTGGTGGCCGAGGCCACAATCTCCCTGGCGCTGCGGAAGTTGTTGCGCCCGTTGGAAAGCCACGGGTTGAGGACGTCGGTCTGGCCCGTATTTTCCATTCGGACGGAGCGGTTGGACTCCCATTTCTGGAGCAAGGCCCCTTCGCGCGAAAACCCGCACCCCAAGGGTGAGCGGCAATTCCGGCCATCCATTGTGCCGCCCTGCACGACCTTGTATTGGCGCTGCCCGGATGTGATTAGCTCCACATAGGACTTTTTCAGGTCCGCAGGGGCCACATTGGTTGCCCAAGGTATTAAAGCATTCTCGCCCATCGCGGTGGAAACGGTCAGGAGGGCAAGGGTGAACACGTGTTGGAATTGCTTCATAGCGTGATGGTGCGTGGTTCGGCGACCAGAGTCAAAACCAATTGCCTGTTCCAAATGGAGTCGATGGAGTCGGATGCGGTCGGCGGGGGCGCCGACCGCGACACGCGGGGGCGCGTGTGCTCCCCGGGAATAAAGGACTCTTAAGCGGCAATTGGTTTTGCTGTTCAATCTTCTTTTTCCAGTTCTTAATAGGAGGATGGAACCAACTGAAGCGGAGTTGATTTCCGCCGCGCGCCGGGGCGACTGCGCCAGTTTTGAGCCGCTGATCAAAAAGTATCAGGGGCGGGTTTTTGCCACGGCCAGACGCTATGCCCGGCGCGAAAGCGAGGTGGAGGACATCGTGCAGGAGGTTTTTATCAAAGCGTTCCAAAAGCTGGACGGATTCCGGGGCGAAGCGCCGTTCGAGCACTGGTTGATGCGGCTGGCGGTGCGGACGTGCTATGACTTTTTGCGCAGCCACCAGCGCCGCCGGGAAACGGCTTTCACGGAATTGACGGAAGCGGAGAGCGATTGGCTGGATCGTTTTGTGGTGGAACCGGACAGCGCGAGCGAGGAGGCGGACGCGGCGCGGGAGTTGATCGACAAAGTGTTGTCGCGCCTGCCGCCGGCGGCGCGCCTGGTGATCACGCTCTTGTCGATTGAAGAGAAGTCGGTGAAGGAGATTTCCGAGATCACGGGCTGGTCCACGCCGCTGGTCAAGGTGCGGGCGTTTCGCGCGCGGGCGCAAATGAGGAAGGTCTTGAGACAAATAACCAAGGACAAGTACCTGTAACCCGCGGCGGGCGCACGTCGTCTGAGAAATTGGGTTATGAACGTCAATGAGTTGCAGGCCAGGTTAATCACAGCCGCCCGGAAACATCCTCCGGGTGAACAATTTCCTTACGCGTTTGAGCAGCGGATTCTGAGCCGTCTGCGCGACCGGCCCGCGCCCAATGTTTGGAGCTTGTGGTGCCGTCCCCTCTGGCAGGCGGCCCTTTCCTGCGTGGCCATCACCGTCTTGTGCGGGGTGTGGGCGTATGGCAGTCATTTGAAAAAGGACATGGCCGATAATTTTTCGCAGGATCTTGAAGCGGCGGTGTTCGCGCCGATGAGCCAACAACTTGAGGATGCCTGGTGAACCCCTGGAAAGTCATCCTGGCCACGATGGTCATTTTTGCCTGCGGCGTGATCACGGGCGCGATGGTGTCCAAGACGGTGGAGACGGGGACAGGCGAACGCCCGCCGGTGGCCGCGACCGCCACTCCTTCGCGAATGGCCGCCGGGCCGGTGTTGCAAATACAACGGGTGGATTTTCTCAAACGGCTGGACAAGCAATTGGACTTGAGCGCCGAGCAACGGGAACAGATTGTCAAAATTTTGAAGGCGAGCCAGGAACGGACCCAGCCGTTGTGGAAGCAAATCGCTCCGCAAATGAGCGAGGAACTTAAGAAAACGCGCGAGGAAATCCGGGGGGCGCTGACGCCGGAGCAGCGGAGAAAATTCGCGGAGTTGATGAAGCGCAACCGCAAGCCCCCGACGGAGTCAACCGCCACCGTGACCAACGCGTTTTGAAGGGCGGATCAAGCGGCCGGCGCGGGCGTTTCCAGGAAGCCGGCCAGATGGCGGATGCGGGTGGGATGACGCATTTTGCGCAAGGCCTTGGCTTCAATTTGCCGGATGCGCTCGCGGGTGACTCTGAATTGCCGGCCCACTTCCTCCAACGTGCGCGAATAGCCGTCGCCCAGGCCAAAACGCAGTTCCAACACTTTGCGTTCCCGCTCCGTCAGGCTGGAGAGGACGTCGCCTAATTTGTCCTTGAGCAGGCTGTAGCTGGTGAGTTCGGAGGGATTTTCGGCGGCCTTGTCTTCAATGAAATCGCCAAAGTTGGTGTCTTCGCTGTCGCCGACCGGGGATTGGAGGGAAATGGGTTGCTGGGCCATCTTCAAGACGGCGCGGACGCGTTCGACGGGGAGTTGGAGTTCGTCGGCCATTTCTTCGGGGGAAGGTTCGCGTCCGAAGTCCTGGATAAGCTGCTTTTGCACCCGCATGAGTTTGTTGATGGTTTCGATCATGTGGACCGGGATGCGGATGGTGCGGGCCTGATCGGCGATGGAACGGGTGATGGCCTGGCGGATCCACCAGGTGGCGTAGGTGGAAAATTTGTAGCCGCGGCGGTATTCGAATTTTTCGACCGCCTTCATGAGGCCCATGTTGCCTTCCTGAATGAGGTCGAGGAAGGAAAGGCCGCGGTTGGTGTATTTTTTGGCGATGGAGATGACGAGGCGGAGGTTGGCTTCGACCATTTCCGTTTTGGCCTGGATGGCTTTGCGGCTGAAATGCTGCAGTTCGACGTAGGCTTTGAGGTAGTCCTGGCAGGGCATGCGCACAAAATCCTCCAAGGCCCTGATCTTGCGCTGTTCGGATTCGATAATGTTCCGGGACTGCGGTTCCGAGTCATGCGCTTCGACCTGCGCGATGGTGCGCAGGCTTAAATGCATCTTGTCGTGAATGTTGTCGGCCACCAGCGCCATTTCCTCAATGACGCGCTGCTTGTAGTAGAATTTGTTGAAAGTGCGCTGCAGGCGTTCGTCCATCTTTTTGAATTCGTGGCTCGCTTTTTCGCAATGGGGCCGGTTTTGCTGCTCCAGGGCGTGCAGCAGGGCGTAGTGCTTATCGACCTGAATGTCCAGGGCGCGGACTTGTTTGACCAAGTGGCGCAAACTCCGAAGATGGTTGTCGCGGCCTTCGATTTTGCTGTCCACGATGACGCGGTCAAAGCGTTCCTTGGGGGGGGCGGAAATGAGTTTTTCGGCCAGGGCGACGTGTTCCTTGCCGGCGAAGCCAAAGCCGTAGATGATGCGTTTGACCTCGTTTTCGGCGTCCTCAATGCGCTTGGAAATTTCGACTTCCTGCTCACGGGTGAGCAAGGGGACCTGGCCCATTTGCTTGAGGTACATGCGCACGGGGTCGTCGAGGATGTCCATCCGCAGCCTCTCCTCGTCGTCGTCCGGCGTGGGTTGTTTGACCCGGTCCACTTCGGCTTGATCGACGATCTCGACCTCGAGGTTGCGCAGACTGCCGTAGAGATCGTCCAATTCGCTGGGAGAGACCAAGCCGTCCGGCAGAGCGTCGTTGATGTCGTTGTAGGTGAGGTAGCCCTGTTCCTGGGCCAGGCGGACCAATTCCTTGACTTTTTCGGCCAAGTCCAAGCGGAGAGGTTGGCCGGCAACGTAAGGGGCCAGCAGGCAGGCTCCCGGAAGATTCGTCACGGCGACGGCCATGGTCTTGAGCAGTGGTTGAGAGGGAGCGGAGGCGGATGACTCTGCGATCCGCCGGGAGGCAGGCTCCCGGTTCGAGGCGAACTTGGCGCGAGATTTCACAGGTTGTTTTCTCTTTGAATCGTGCAAAATTCAAAGATAAGGCTAGTATGGTTCGCTGGCGGCGATTTCGTCAAGGTCAGAGGGTTATTTATTTGCTTCCTAAATTGTGCCGCTTCCAGGCCACTTGGCACAGGGAATGCGGGCGAGTTTTACAAAGCCAGGATGAGTTTCTTGATCTCTTTGAGCCGCGCCGCCGGCTCGCTTTGCCGCAAGCGCGGAAATTTTCCCCTGGCCATGACATAATCGTTGTTGCGTTTGAGCATTAATTTATCTTCCTTGGCTTCGATCATGGTCACGCCCCTGGCGGCCGCGGCTATTTTGAGGCCGGCGACTTGCAAGGCCAGCTCGGCCGGTTTGGGCAACGGGCCGAAACGATCGCGCCATTCACTTTTCAAGTCGCCCAGGGCCTTCACGTCAGTGGCCTGGGCCAGCTTGCGGTACATCTCGATGCGCTGTTGAGGTTCGGGCATGTAGGCGGCGGGGAGGCAGGCGCCGGCATCCGCTTCCTCGGTGGCCAGAAAGTCCAGGCGCACCTGGACCTCGATGTCCGGGTGGACGGATTCGCCTTTGAGCTTGCCGACGCTGCGCTGGAGCAGGCGGCAATAAAGCTCGAAGCCGACGGCGGTGATGTGGCCGCTCTGCTCCGGGCCAAGGAGGTTGCCGGCGCCGCGAATCTCCAGGTCGCGCATGGCGATTTTGAAGCCGCTGCCGAGGCTGGAATATTGTTTGATGGCGCTGAGGCGTTTGCGCGCGTCGGTCAGGAGGCCGGCATGGCGGGGCAGCAGCAAATAAGCGTAGGCCTGGTGCTTGTAGCGGCCGACCCGCCCGCGCAATTGGTATAAATCGCTCAGGCCGAAACGGTCGGCTCTGTCAATTATAATTGTATTGGCGTTGGGAATGTCCAGGCCGCTTTCGATGATGGTGGTCGAAAGCAACACGTCGCTTTCCCCGTTGACAAAGGCGGTCATCACTTGTTCCAGTTGGTCGCTGTGCATTTGGCCGTGGCCGACGGCGATGCGCGCCTCCGGGGCCAACTGGCGCAAGCGCCGGGCCGCATCCTCGATGTCCAACACCCGGTTGTGCAGGTAGAAGACTTGCCCGCCGCGGTGCAACTCGCGCCGGATGGCGTCGCGGATGAGACGCTCGTCGTATTGGGTGACGAAGGTCTGCACCGGCAGGCGATCTTGCGGAGGCGTTTCGATGGTGCTCATGTCGCGCGCTCCGGCCAGGGCCAGGTAGAGCGTGCGCGGAATGGGCGTGGCGGTCAGAGTGAGGACATCGACCAGGGTGCGCAGTTTTTTGAAGCGTTCCTTGTGCAGCACGCCGAAACGTTGCTCTTCGTCGATGATGACCAGCCCCAAATCCTTGAACGCGATGTCGCCTTGCAACAGGCGGTGGGTGCCGATGACGATCTCGACCGCGCCGGCGGCCAAATCCCGGACCACGCGGGCCTGCTCGCGGCGGCTGCGAAAACGCGAGAGCAATTCGATGCGGATGGGGTAATCGGCCATGCGCTCGCGGAAGGTGTTCCAATGCTGCTGGGCCAGGACGGTGGTCGGGACCAGGACGGCGGCCTGTTTGCCGCTGAGGGCGGCTTTGAAGGCGGCGCGGATGGCGACCTCGGTTTTGCCGTAGCCGACGTCCCCGCAGATCAGCCGGTCCATCGGTTTGGCGGCTTCCATGTCCTGCTTGGCGGCGATGATGGCGCGGTGTTGATCGGGAGTTTCCTCGTAAAGGAAGCTGCTCTCGAACTCATGCTGCCAGGTGGTGTCGGGCGGGAAGGCGTGGCCTTGCTGGGCGGCGCGCGCGGCCTGAATGGTGAGCATCTCCGCAGCGATGTCAAGCACGGCCCGTTGGGCCAGGGCTTTGGTCTTGGCCCAGCGCGTGCCGGTCAAAGTGTTCAGGAGCGGACGGGCTTTGCCGGCGCCGATGTATTTGCTGACCAGATGCGTCTGGCTCAGGGGCACGAAAAGTCTTGGCGGCTGTTGGTCGTAGTCGGCAGGGGCGTATTCAATGACCAGGCATTCCTGGCCGGGCGTCCCGGCGGTCTCCGGCATGGTCTTCAAACCGAGGTAGCGCCCGATGCCGTGCTGCAAATGCACGACGTAGTCGCCCTCTTCCAATTCCGCGAAATTGATGTCTAGCAGCGAGCGGCTGAAGGCGGCATGGGGCGACTTGAGGCGGCGCGGACGCTGCACTTTGTAACGCCCGAAGATTTCGGCGTCGGTCACGACCGCGAGTTTGGCGGATTCGGAGAGGAAACCGCGGGAGAGGGCGCCGAGGCGCAGTTTGAGGGCGGCGGTATCGCCCAGGCCGTACTCGCGCCAGATTTCCTGGAAACGCTGGCGTTCGCCTTCGTTGTTGCAAAACAGATAGACGAAGTAATGCTGGCGCAGCCAGCGGTTGAGCTGGTGAAAGAACTCCTGGCGTTGCGCTTCGGCAATGTGCGGCTCGGGCCGGCGTTCGCCCATGGGGCGGTACACTTCCAGGCTTTGAAAATCCAGCGTCTCCGGCTTTTCCCAGCGCTGCCCCTCGATAATGATGTCCTCCAGAAAGGGCGGAGCAAAGTCGCTCACCGGCACGCTGGTCATGCCGCGCCGGGACATTTCTTCCTGGAAATGCTCCCAGGTTATCAGCAATGGATCATGGGATGGCACTTGTTCCTGGTAACGCCTGGCCTGGGATTCCAACGCGTCCGGCTCGCACAAGAGAAAGAGGGTCTCGCCTGGCAGGTATTCCAGGAGGCTGGCGGGCTGAAGCTCCTTGTCTTTCTTGAGCAATCCAACTTCGCCGCCCGGCGCGATGGTGATTTGGGGGATCTCCTCGCGCGAGACCTGGCTGATGGGATCGAAGCAGCGCAACGACTCGAGTTCGTTGCCAAAGAACTCCAACCGCACGGGCCATGGACTGGCCAGCGGCCAGACATCGACGATGCCGCCGCGCATGGCCACGTGCCCCTTCTCGGTAACTTGCGCTTCCGGTTCGTAAGATTGCTCCTCCAGCCATTCGATCAAGTCCAACGGGTTCAATGATTCACCCCGGCGCAAATGGCGGGTCCGCTTTTTCAGTTCGGCGGCGGGGATGGTTTTTTGCAGCAAGGCGGTGACGTTGGTGACTAGGAGGGGAGCAATCGCTCCTTCCGGCGGACTGGCCAGAGCGACCAGCGTGGCCAGACGATCGCTCACGACGTCGGCATGGGGCAGGCGCTCTTCGTGCGGCAGGATTTCCCAATCCGGGTAGAACAGCGGCTTGGCCCCGCCGCCGGCCCAAGTTTCCAGGTCCTGTTGAAATATTTCCTGGGTTTTCAAGCCATCGGTGACCACGACAACGGGCCGCTCGGGGAAGAGCCGCGCGAAAAGGGCCGCGAGGAAAGGCTGCGCGCCGGTGCTGACCGGCCCTAAAGACAACACTCCCCCCTCCTCCAGGCGCCGGCGCAGGGCTTGCGCGGCGGCAGCCGAGGCCACGACCGAGAGAACTTCAGCGGCCGTTTCGTCTGACCTGTCATCTGCCAATGCAGTAATCGTCGCAGCCCCTGCGGGAGCCGTCAAGCCAGCGGGTTACAAGTGCTTCTGCCGCCCCGTGATCAAAGAAAGAAGAAAGAATACCAAAAAAATCACAAAAAGTATTCGGGCCACACTGGCGGCGGTTCCCGCGATGCCGACAAAACCAAGGAGGCCGGCGACTATTGCGATTACCAGAAAGATCAGAGTCCATCTTAACATAATGAATCCTTAACAGCATGAGAAAGGCCAAGGCATTATCGGCGCACACGGTCTGGTTGGTGAGCTTAAAGGAGTTCCTTTTGCAAATAATTCCTTGCGAAATGCAACAAACTATTTGAGGTACGACGCGGCGGGCGCGTTGGTGTGGAAGGCCTGTGGCGGCAAATGCAGGCTGATGGCCGGAGACCATTCGATCCATTTGGATTCCGGTTTTTCACTCAGGTCATAGATTGTTCCGTTGGTGGCCTGGGATTGAAAGTCGGGCGGTGTGGCAAAGGCAATGCCGCCACTGATAACGGTTTTGGGGGATTCGGCGTTGATTTCCACCCCCTTGAACAGGCCCAGATGCACGTCGAGGCCGCCAGCGTTCCAGAATTTGGAGTCCAGCCGCACCAAGGGAGCGTATTGCTGCCAGACGCGGGCGTGAACGACCACTTGGCGGGCGTCAGCGCCCAATTGATAATAGATCACTTCTCCCACCTGGACGCCGCGATAAAAAACCGGGGATTGCTCTTGTAATGATCCGAGAGAGGGCGCGAGCAAAATGATTTCGAGCGCCCTGGGTTCTTCAGCAATGGGCTGTTTTTCCGCTCCGACGAATGTCGTGGTGGGAGGACCCGTGCCGGGCTGAACGGCGATGTACTCGCCGGAGACAATCGTTCTCAACCCGCTGATGGAGCCGACTTTAAGCTCTGGCCGAACGATCCAGAAAATGGAGCCAGCGCGGGCCAGGCTGCGCGCGGAACCAGCCAGCCGCGCCTTGACTTTGACGCTGCGGTTGTCTTTGGTCAGGGCCACGGTCTTGACCTGGCCCACATTGGCGCCGCGAAACACCACCGGCGTGTTTTCCTCCTCCAGCCCTTCCGCAGTTTGAAAATAGATGGTGACCAGCGGGCCTGACGCAATGTAATCGCGATAGAGAAACCAAAGGCACAGCCCGGCGGCGGCGACCGGGACCAGCCATATCAGCCATGTCAGGCTGGTTCTTTTGACCAGGGCCGCCGGCAAAGCGCGGCCGGAATTGGCCCTCTCGGTCGATTTGTGCATAACAGGCGTCATGGCTTTTTGGGGGAATCCCAGAGCAAACGCGGATCAAAACTGAGCGTCGCCATCAGGGTCAACGCAACGACCGCCGCGAAGGAGAACACGCCCCGCCCCGGATGCACCGTGGCAATGCGGCCCATCTCGATCATGGAGACGGCGATGGCGAGCAAAAAGACCTCCAGCATGTTCCATGGGTCAATAATACGAATTATTCTATAGGCCCAGGTGCGCGCCCGTTTCCAGCGCGGCCAGTCCAAGGTGAGCGGAATGAAGACGAGGGCGAGTATTTTCAAGGCCGGCGTCAAAAGACTGGTGCAAAACACCAGAGCCGCGATGAAATACTGCCGGTGGGTGAATAACGCGTGGATGCCCTGATAAACAGTCGTTTCCGAATGCATCCCATGATAGTCCGCCGTAATGATGGGATAAATATTAGAGGGAAAATAGAGAATCAACGCGGCCAGCGAAAACGAAAGCGTCCGCGCCCGGCTATGGGGAAGGCGATGGCACAGGCGGAAGTGGCAGCGGGCGCATTTGGCAACCAAGCCCTCCCGCGCCGGTTCGATCCGCTGGACCAACCCGCAGGTCTCGCAGGCCACAACATGGTCTGTCTGCTGCATCCGCCTAACGTTTAGCTAGACGTATGCCAACCATAACCGACGCTAAAGAAAACAGAGACTTTGCATTTTGCGGCAAGCCGCGTCAGACATTGCAAAGAGGCATGGGTTTGTTCGTCTTCCGCGAAGATTGTGTGGCATAAAGCCGGGTTAATTCCGCGCCAAAGAAAAGGATTTGCGCGGAGTAATAGACCCATAAGAGAAGGACCACAAAGGAGCCGGCGGCCCCATAGACTGAGACCAAGCTGTTTCGGCCCAGATAATACCCCAGGAGATATTTTCCCAGATTGAAGAGCAAAGCGGTGACAAAGGCGCCCACCCAAACGTCCCGCCAGGCGATTTTAACGTCGGGCAGCACTTTGAGAATCATGGCAAAAAGCAGGGTGATGATAGCCAGCGAGACGACGAAATTGACCGTTTCCCAAAAGAAGTGCTGTTGGGGCAGCGAGCCGCTAATGGCAACTCTTCCTATCACCACCAAAGCCGCGTTGAGAATCAAGGAGACCAGCAACAAAAAGCCAATTCCCAAGACCATGATAAAGGAAAGGAGACGATCCATCATAAAGTGTCGCAATCCACGCCCCGGTTTCCGTTGCACGCGCCAGATGGTGTTCAAGGCGTCTTGAAGCTCGACAAAAACGGCGGTGGCGCCAGCGCCCGAAGTTATGAGCGCGGCCACGGTGGCCCAAAGTCCCGCCTTGGGCTGGTTGGCGGCCGCGACCAGGGATTGGATGGCTTGCCCGCCTTCACGGCCGACCAATCCGTAAATTTGGTCGAATAGTTCCTGGCGCGCCGCTTGTTGGCCGAAACAAAAGCCAGCCACGGAGATGGCGATCAGCAAGAGCGGAGCGATGGCAAAAATGCTGTAATAGGCCAGAGCCGCGCCCAGACGCGGGGTCTTGCCGTTGGCCCACGCCAAAAACGCATCCTTAATTAATCGCGCCACGTCTGTCAGATAGCGGAGATGCATGGCCTGCTAATCCGGTTTGGTCAAGTCTTGAGTCGATTTCTTTTCCTCTTGTTGTTCCACGTTGGCCAGGGTTTCTTGCTCATCGATACGAGGAACCAAGGCCTTGATAAAGGCGTTGCGCAAGAGGGAACCGACCGCCGCCAAAGTGCCGATCTTCTCTTTTCCGTAAGAGCCGGAAATAGGAACGCGGGCGGCCAGGTAATCATGGGGTTGGTTTTTGAAAGCGGTGGCCAGGGTGCCAACGATGGCTTGCCAAAAGACTTCCAGGGCGTTCTTTTTGCGTTCCTTTTCCCAGGCAAAAACATGCAGGTTGGCAAAAAACACCTTCGCGTAGCCGTCGTAATTCCCGTCCTTGGAGGCGATCGAGGCATAGAGGGCGAAGCGGCCGCTCTCCACGTCAAATTTGCCGTATGCCTTCAAGAAATCATTCAGTGCAGTCATGTTGACATTGGTGAGTTGGGCGGTGACTTGGCAGGCCGGGGCCTTGGCCAGCGGGTCAAGTTGGAGTTGGAGGTCAAGCCCGCCGCCGCCGACCGTTGTGCCGTGGGCGGTCAAACCGGCGGGCAACTCGCTTTGGACTTTGCGGGAATTGGTCAGATTGGTGGCCGTCGCAGTCAACCCGTTGAGATAGATGTCCACCGGCGGAGTCGAGTATTCGTTCTGGAAGTGAACCTGTCCGTCCAGGATTTCCAGGCGGTTGATCTGGAAAGGAAAAAGACTTTCCAAAATGCCGGTCCAGTCCTCGTCTTTTCCGGTCTGGGTCTGTTCGGGAGTTGGGCCAGCCACGAAATTCACGCGGGGCTGTTCCATGATGACTTGTCCCACCCACGAGCCGTGAAACAGTTCCTTCCATTCCATGGAAAGGAAAACTTGATGGGCGGCGAACAAAGGAACATGAACGCGACCGCTTCTTTGGAAAAGGGCAACCTGGTCAACCCTGTATCTGCCGCGCCAAAGCTGAACATGCACGTTGCCGATGCGGCCGCCGTAATCACGCGCCCTGTTAAGCTGCCGATTGACATACTTCTCCAGTCCAAACGGCAAGAGCAAACGAAGCACCGCCAGCGCCAGCACCAAACTGATAGCCAGCCGCGACCATCGACCTGTCAAATGCGCAGACATCTTCATACGGCTCATTAAGCTAATGACGTGCCAAAACAGGGTCGGGCGCTCTGCTGCCGCGGTTGGCGCGGCGGCGCCCGGATTCCAAGCATTTCGCCATTAAATAATGGCAAAATGCATGGTGAAGGAACCATGCAGCCATGCCTTCCAACGCGGGGAGGACTTGGCATGGAATTGGCTAAAAAGAGGGCGGCAGTTAGAAGAATCAAATACAAAATAGAAAGGGAATATGAAGACACATTACCGAATTGCATTCAATCTTATGCCGTGTTTCGCGATGATGATCAGCCAGGCGGCGCTGGTGGGGGCCTACGCCGCGGATACGGATGAAATCAAGGGCAGTTTCACCGCAGCCGATTACAAGTTTGCCACCGAGGCCAACAGGGGCGGCATGTTCGAAGTCACCCTTGGAAAATTGACCGCCGCGAATTCCAGCTATAATTCCGTGCGACAGTTCGGCGAGCAGATGGTGAAGGACCATGGCCGGGCCGGGCAGGAGTTGGCGCAAATCGCCACCCGCAAGGGGGCCACGCTGCCATCGACACTGACCGCCAGACAGCAAAGGGAAATCGAGCGGCTGAACAAGCTTTCCGGCCCGGAGTTTGACAAAGCCTACATGGCCTTGATGGTCAGGGCGCACAAAGCCGACGAAAAGGCCTTCATGCGAGCTTCGGAAGAGGCGCAGGATCCGGGCCTCAAGACATTCGCGGCCACCACGCTGACGATGGTGCAGGAGCATCTGAAGATGGCGGAGGAGCTTGATGCGAACCTCAAACACGAGTTGTCAAATAAGTAATTGCAATTTGCGATGGCGGCCTTGGGATTTTTCGCAAATTGCACAGAGCAATTGCGGCGGCGGCGGGAAGGAGGGCCGTGGCACAGGACTAGCAGGGAACTTGCCGTGCAGGCCGAGAAATTCCCAGAAAATGGCCGTGGCCGCGCAGCCATCAATAAGGTGACGCCGCAGATCGACGCCGGCCGGTATCCGATCAAGCGAACGATTGGGGAGCGCGTGGTGGTGGAAGCGGACATATTCGCGGATGGACATGATCTGCTTTCGGCGGTGGTGAAATATCGGCCTGAGACAGCGGCGCAATGGTCGGAGTCCGCCATGCAACCCGTGGCCAATGACCGGTGGCGCGGAGAATTTGCCGTCACGGAGCAAGGGCGCTATCTCTACACGGTCGAGGCTTGGATAAACCGGTTTGGAACATGGCTCGACGGCTTGGAGAAGAAAGCGCGCGCCGGACAGGACATTGCCATGGACCTGCGAGGAGGGGCGCAATTGATCGAAGAATCGGCGCAACGAGCGGAGCCGCCGGTTTCGGAGCAGCTTCAGCGCCGGGCCAGGGACCTGGAAGAAGGCGCGCCGGAAAGAGAGATGGTGGAACGGGCCTTGGAAGAGCCATTGATGGAACTGATGGCGCGATATTCCGAGCGCCGTTTTGCCGCGGCCTTTGAACGGAATTTGCCGGTGGTGGTGGAACCGGAACGAGCGCGGTTCAGCGCGTGGTATGAGATGTTTCCACGGTCCTTCGGCACGTTCAAGGATTGCGAGGGGCAATTGGCCCGGGTGGCGGAAATGGGCTTTGACGTGCTGTATTTTCCTCCCATCCATCCTATTGGACGAACGTTTCGGAAAGGGAAAAACAACAATCGAGTCTGCCAGGAGGGCGAACCGGGCAGCCCCTGGGGCATCGGCGCGGCGGAGGGCGGGCACAAGAGCGTGCATCCAGAATTGGGCACGCTGGAGGACTTCCGCCGCCTGGTGCGCCGGGCGCGCGAGCATGGTCTTGAAATCGCGCTGGACATAGCCTTGCAATGTTCGCCCGATCATCCGTATGTGAAGGAACATCCGGAATGGTTTCGCAAAGGGCCTGACGGTTCGATCCACTACGCGGAGAACCCGCCCAAGAAGTACGAGGACATTTACCCGTTTGATTTCGAATGCGAAGACTGGCGGGGATTGTGGGTGGAACTCAAGAGCATTTTCGATTTTTGGATCGGGCAAGGAGTGTCCATGTTCCGGGTGGACAATCCGCACACCAAGGCCTTTGCGTTCTGGGAATGGTGCCTGGGGGAATTGAAGCGGAAGCATCCGGAACTGATTTTCCTGGCCGAGGCTTTTACGCGCCCCAGCGTGCTGCATCACCTGGCCAAACTGGGCTTCACGCAATCGTATAACTATTTTCCGTGGCGCAACAGCAAACAGGAGCTGACGGAATACATGAGCGAATTGACGCGCAGCCCGGCGGCGGAATATCTGCGGCCGAATCTGTGGGTTAACACGCCGGATATTCTGCCGCAATTCCTGCAAACGGGCGGCCGTCCGGCCTTCGAGATTCGGTTGGTGCTGGCGGCAACCCTGGGGGCCAGCTACGGGATATATGGGCCGGCCTTTGAGCTGTGCGAGAACGCTCCCTTGCAGCCCGGAAGCGAGGAGTACGCGAACGCGGAAAAATTTGAGATTCGGCATTGGAACCTCGAGTCGGCGCAAAACCTAAGCGGCTTGCTCGCGAGGGTGAACCGGATCCGCCGGGAAAACCCGGCCCTGCGCTCCAACCACCGGCTGCGGTTTCATCCCATCAACAATGATTGCCTGCTGGCCTACACCAAATCAACGGAGGACGGCGCGGACATCATTTTAACGGTGGTGAATCTGGATCCGCACCATGTCCACGGCGGCTGGCTGGAACTGGCGGCGGGGGAATTGCCGGCCAACCCGGGACAGACCTATCAAATGCACGATTTGCTGACGGACGCGCGCTTTCTTTGGAACGGGCCGCGCAATTACGTGGAACTCAACCCGCAATATTCGCCCGCCCACATTTTCCGGCTGCGGCGCCACCTCCGCACGGAGCGGGACTTCGATTACTTTATGTAACACCATGAGCGATGACCCTGCCAAAACTCCCGCGCCGCCGAAGATCGAACCGTGGTACAAGAGCGGCGTTATCTATGAGCTTCACGTGCGCGCATTTCACGACAGCGATGCCGACGGCACGGGCGACTTTCGCGGTCTGACGGCGAAACTGGATTATTTGCGCGATCTGGGGGTGATGGCGATTTGGGTGCTGCCATTTTATCCCTCACCCTTGAAAGACGACGGCTACGACATTGCGGACTACTATGGGGTGCATCCCAAGTATGGGACGCTGGCGGACTTCAAGCAGTTTTTGCGGGAAGCGCATCGCCGCGAGATGCGGGTTATCACGGAATTGGTGCTGAACCACACCTCGGATCAGCACCCGTGGTTCCAGCGCGCCCGCCGCGCCCGAGCCGGCAGCCGATGGCGGGATTATTACGTGTGGAGCGACTCACCGGAAAAATACAAGGGCACGCGCGTTATATTCAAGGACACCGAAATCTCGAACTGGACGTGGGATCCGGTGGCCAACGCTTACTACTGGCACCGCTTCTATTCGCACCAACCTGATTTAAACTTCGATCAAGCCGCGGTGCGCCAGGAAATGTTCGACGTGCTGGATTTCTGGCTGGGGCTGGGCGTGGATGGGGTGCGGCTGGACGCGGTGCCCTATCTTTACGAGCGGGAAGGGACCAGTTGCGAAAACCTGCCGGAGACGCATGCCTTTTTAAAACTGCTGCGGCAACACGTGGATGAAAAGCACGGCAACCGCATGTTGCTGGCCGAAGCCAACCAATGGCCGGATGACGCCGCGGCCTATTTCGGCACCGGCCGCGGCGACGAGTGCCACATGGCGTTTCACTTTCCGCTGATGCCGCGGCTGTTCATGGCCTTGCGGATGGAGGATAGAATTCCCATTGTCGATATTCTGCAACAAACGCCGCCGATTCCCGAGACGGCGCAATGGGCGCTGTTCCTGCGCAACCACGATGAGCTGACGCTGGAAATGGTGACCGACGAGGAGCGCGATTACATGTACCGGATGTACGCCCATATCCACCAGGCGCGGCTCAACCTGGGCATCCGCCGGCGCCTGGCGCCGCTGGTGGGCAATGACCGCAAACGCATTGAATTGCTGTGCGCGCTGCTCTTTTCGCTGCCCGGCACGCCGGTCATATATTACGGGGATGAAATCGGCATGGGGGAGAACATTTACCTTGGCGACCGCAACGGGGTGCGGACGCCCATGCAGTGGAGCGCGGATAAAAACGCGGGTTTCTCGCGGGCCAATCCGCAGAGCCTGTACCTGCCGATCAACCTGGACCCTGAAAACCATTACGAAGCGGTCAACGTGGAGGTGCAGGAGCACAACCGGCATTCGTTGTTGTGGTGGATGCGGCAGTTGATTGCGTTGCGCAAGCGGTGGAAGAGCTTCGGCCTGGGGACCTTGGAATTCTTGCATCCGGAGAACCGCAAAGTGCTGGCCTACGTGCGGCGCTACGAAGATGAGTGCGTGCTGGCGGTGGCCAATCTTTCCCGTTTCGTGCAGCCCGTGGAACTGGACCTGGCGGCCTTCCAGTCGCGCGAACCGATGGAGATGTTTGGCCACACGGAATTGCCCACCATCACCGACAAGCCCTATTTCCTGACCCTAGGCCCGCACTCGTTTTATTGGTTTTCGATGGAAAAGAAAGCCACGGCACAAGTGGAAACATCCGGGCTGCCGGTGGGGGCGCAAGCGCGGGCTTTCTTGCAGGTCGAGGAAGACTGGGGGGAGATATTCCAGGAGAGCCATCGCATCAAGGTAGAGGGGGCGTTGCAAAATTGGCTGCCGTCGCGACGCTGGTTCGGCGGCAAGGCCAAGACCATCAAGTCCGTGAGAATCGTGGAGGTCATCGCGGTGCCAATGGGGGCCGAGAAAGCTTTTCTCACCTTCGTGCAGGTCGAATACGTCCAGTCGGAGGCGGATACTTACGTGCTGCCGCTGGCCTGCGCTTTGGGCGAAAAAGCTGATCCGATTTGCCGGGATTGGCCGCCCCTGGTGCTGGCGCGGTTGTCGGTCAACCAATCCAAGCAGGACGGAGTCGTCTATGATGCCATCGCCGACAAGGCCTTTTGCCGCGCGATGTTGGAATTGATTTCGAACCGGCGCGGGGTGTGGGGATATCGCGGCGAATTGGCGGCCACGCACACGGCGGTGCTGCGTCATTTGCGCAGGACAGGCGGACTGGATCTGGAACCCTTCGTGAGCAAGGCGGAGCAAACCAACTCGTCTGTCATTTACGGCGATCGACTGATCATAAAGTTCTTCCGCAAGCTTGATGCCGGCGTCAACCCGGACCTTGAAATCGGGCGTTTCCTGACGGCGCGAAAATTTCCCTATACGCCGGCGCTGGCGGGGGCGTTGGAATACCAACTGCCGCAGGAGGAACCCATAACCGTGGCCTTGCTGACTTCGTTCGTGCCAGGCTGCAAGAGCGCGTGGGACTACACTTTGGATACGCTGGGCCGGTTCTATGAGCGGGTGCAAACGCTAGCCGCGCCCGGCAACCAACCGCCGGCCCTGCCCTCAAATTCAGTTGTCAAACTATCGGCCATGGAACTTCCGCCCGAGGCCGGGGAAATGATCGGCTCCTACCAGCAAGACGTGCGCATGCTGGGCGAGCGCACGGCGGCGCTGCATCTGGTGCTGACCTCCGAGACGGAGGATCCGAATTTCCGCCCCGAACCCTGGACGCCTCATTCGCAGCGCGGCGTCTATCAATCGATGCGCAACCTGACGCGTCAGAACTTCCAGCTCCTGAATCAGCGGTTGCCAAGCCTGGCGCCGGCGGTGCAAGCGCAGGCGCAGCAGGTGCTGGGTCTGGAAGGGGCGATGCTGCAACAGTTTCGCAGGATTTGCGAAGGGCGCATTGACGCCGTGCGCATTCGCAACCACGGCGATTATCACTTGGGCCAAATTCTCCACACCGGCAAGGAGTTCCTGATTATTGATTTTGAAGGCGAGCCTGCCATCGCTCTGAGTGAACGGCGTCTGAAGCGGTCGCCGTTGAGCGACGTGGCGGGGATGATCCTTTCCTTCCATTACGCGGCGTATGCCGCGCTTTTGCAGCAAACCGAGCACGGCTCGATGCAGGAAGGCCAGATGAAGACCGCCGCGGCCTGGGGACGGTATTGGTCCGCCTGGACCAGCGCCGCGTTTCTCAAGGCGTATCTGGAAAGTTCACGGACGGCGCCGTACTTGCCCAGCAACGACGCTGATTTGCGCATTCTCCTGGAGGCCGCGCTGCTGCGGAGCGCCGTCTATGAAGTAGGCTACGAGTTGAACAATCGCCCCGACTGGGTAAACATTCCGCTGGAAGGAATCATGGAACTGCTGCAACCGGAGGGCCACCCATGACAATGGAGACACCCGTTTCCATTTATGAGGTTCACCCCGGCTCGTGGATGCGAGTGCCCGAGGAGCGCAATCGGCCGCTGACCCAGGCCGAAATCGCGCCGAAACTGGCCGAATACGTCCGGCGGATGAATTTCACGCACGTCGAGCTTCTATCCGCCGCGCGGGGCGGACTGGAGGAGTTGATTGGGTTTCTGGGCCAGAACGAGATAGGGGTTATTCTTGACTCGAAAACGCCTGAAGCAGTCAACCATACATGGGATAGAATTTGGGCCAGGGAGACGCTGGCCTATTTGAGCACCGGCGCGGCGCAGCGCAAATTTCATCATCAGCAATTGACTGTCCGGGACGGCGGCGCGCCGTCCAGAGACCTCGTTTTGCCGCTATCGCACGAGTTGGTGACGCTGGACAAAGGATCATTGCTGGCGAGGATGCCGGGAGACAATTGGCAAAAATTCGCGAACATGCGCCTGCTTTTCGGCCAACTGTTTGGGTTGCCGGGCCGGAAATTGATTTTCATGGGCGCAGAGTTTGGCCAGTGGAACGCGTGGAATCCCGACGCAAGCCTGGACTGGCACCTGGTGGCGGAGAATAACGCCCACGGCCAGCTCCAACGCTGGGTGGCAGAATTGAACTGGCTTTATCGGAGCGAACCGGCGCTCTACCAGGGGGACTTTGAATGGATTGAGGCCTCGGATGCGGAGTTGAGCACGCTGGCCTATCTCCGCCGGAGCGGGACCACCGGGGAAGTCATGCTGGCGGCGTTCAATTTCACGCCTGAGCCGCGGCGCAATTACCGGCTGGGCGTTCCCGGCGCGGGCTTCTGGCAGGAAGTGCTCAACAGCGACGCGCTGGAATACGGTGGCAGCGGCCAGGGCAATCTGGGCGGAGTCGAAGCCGCGCCCTTCGGCTGGCATGGCCGGTCCCACTCGCTGATGGCAACCCTGCCGCCGCTGGGCGTGGTATTTTTCAAACAAAAAAACTAACCATTCATTGCGCTATGGAAAAATTCATCTGCATCCACGGGCATTTTTACCAGCCGCCGCGTGAAAATCCCTGGCTGGAGGCGGTGGAATTGCAAGATTCAGCCTCCCCCTACCACGACTGGAACGAACGGGTGACAGCGGAGTGTTACGCGCCCAACGCCCACGCCCGATTGGTGGATGGCGCGGGCCGGATCGAGCGCATTGTCAGCAACTATGCGAAAATAAGCTTCAATTTCGGCCCCGCCCTCCTCTCCTGGATGAAGGAAAAGGCGGCCGATATTTATCAAGCCATCCTGGAGGCGGACCAGGCAAGCCGGAAACAATTTTCCGGGCATGGCTCGGCCCTGGCACAATGCTACAATCACCTCATCATGCCGCTGGCCAACCGCCGGGACAAATGCACGCAAGTCGTCTGGGGCATGGGCGATTTCGAGTCCCGGTTCGGGCGCAAGCCCGAAGGAATGTGGCTGCCCGAAACGGCGGCGGACGATGAGTCGCTTGATGTCCTGGCCGAACTGGGCATCAAGTTCACTATTCTGTCACCGCATCAGGCCAACCGCGTGCGGCCGCTGGATGGTAAGGAGTGGCAGGATGTCAACGGCGGGCGGGCCGACCCCTCGATGCCCTATCTGGTGAAATTGCCTTCGGGCCGCTCGATCGCGGTTTTCTTTTACGACGCCGGGGTGGCGAAGGCGGTGGCGTTCGAGCGATTGCTGACCAGCGGCGATGCCCTGGCGCAGCGATTGATGGGAGCCTTCGACGACGGGCGGGGGCGGGACCAATTGGTGAACATTGCCACGGACGGCGAATCTTACGGCCACCATTTCTCCTACGGGGACATGGCGCTGGCCTACGCCGTGCGTTTGATTGAAAGCGAAGGCAAGGCGCGCTTGACCGTTTATGCGGAGTATCTGGAGAAACACCCGCCGACGCACGAGGTGCAAATCCACCAAGGCAGCGCGTGGAGTTGTCCGCACGGGGTGGACCGCTGGCGCCGGAACTGCGGCTGCAACTCGGGCGGGTACCCCGCGTGGAACCAGCGCTGGCGCGAGCCGTTGCGCCATGCGCTGGACTGGCTGCGCGACAAACTGGCGGCCTGCTATGAGGCCAAGGCCAGGACTTTTCTCCGCGACCCCTGGGCCGCCCGCGACGCTTACATTTCCGTCCTGCTGGATCGGTCACCCGAAAACATCGAGCGTTTTTTCGCGCGGCACGCCCCCCGCCCGCTCCGGGAAGAGGAACAGATCGATGCCTTGCGCCTGCTGGAAATGCAGCGCCACGCCTTGCTCATGTACACCAGTTGCGGCTGGTTCTTCGATGAGTTATCGGGGCTTGAAACGGTGCAGATCATTCAATACGCCGCGCGGGCCATTCAACTGGCCGGCAACTTCGGCGAGAACCTGGAAGAGGGCTTTTTGGGGATCCTCGAAAAGGCGGAAAGCAACCTGCCCGATCCGCATAACGGCCGCCAGGTGTATGAACGATTCGTCAAGCCGGCCATCATGACCCGGGAATTTGTCGCGGCCCATTATGCCATCAGTTCGCTCTTCGAAAGTTATGCCGAGGCCACCCGCATTTATTCCTTTTCGATCCGTCAGGAAGACCGCCAATTGTTTACCGTGGGCAGCACGCGCCTGGCCACGGGCCGCATCAAAATCATCTTTGAAGTCACCCGCAGCGTCGATGTGCTGTCCTATGCCGTCTTTCACTCCGGGGATCACATCATCAATTGCGCGGTCAAGGAGAACGGAGACACGGAGGCTTACAAGAAAGTGATCGAGGACCTGCGCGTGCCCTTCGAACATGGGGACTTCCCGGAGATGATTCGCGTCATGGACCGCCATTTCGGTCCGATCCATTACTCGGTGCAACACCTTTTCCGCGACGAGCAGCGCAAGATTCTCGACCGCATTGTGGCCAGTCCGCGGGACGAGATTTACAATACTCTGCGCCATATCACCGAGCGTTATGCGCCGCTGCAGCGGTTCATGGCTGATTTGCGGACGCCGCCGTTGAAGGCGTTGGGCATGGCGACAGAAATCGTGCTCAATAACGAACTGTGGCGGCTGCTCGAGGGCGACGCGCTGGATTTGGAGCGGGTCCGCAGCCTGCTGGCTGAATGCGCCGCGACCAAAGTGACTCTCTATAACCAGGACCTGGCCTACGCTCTCAAAACGCATTTCGACCGCATACTTGATCGCTTTGTTTCGGAGTTCCGGGACATGGATGCTTTGCAGCGCGTGCTGGACGCGGCAGAGCTGGCGCGCCTGCTGCCTTTTCAGATCAACCTGTGGAAGCCGCAGAATGCTTACTGCGAAATCATGACGGCCAACTTGCCGGAAATGCGCCGGCGCGCGGACAAAGGAAACGAACAGGCCAAGGCCTGGGTTGAGAAATTTCTTATGTTGGGGGAGAAACTCGGCTTTGCGGCAGCCGGCCAATCGAAGTGAGGTGCAGACGTGGCGCCGGAATTCAAAACGGACGGGCGGGAGATAACGGTTCCGCGAGCGACCTATCGTTTGCAGTTCCACGAGGGCTTTCCCTTGCAGCAAGCGCGCGCGCTGGTGCCGTATCTGCATGAATTGGGCGTAACCCACCTTTACGCCTCACCGCTTTTCAAGGCCCGGCCGCATAGCAAGCATGGCTACGACACCTGCGATTTTAATCAATTAAACCCCGAATTGGGCGCGGAAGCCGATTTGGCGGAACTGGTAGCAACCCTGCGGGCGCACGGCATGGGCCTGGTGCTGGACATAGTCCCCAACCACATGGGCATCGGCGGGCCGGAAAATCGTTGGTGGTGGGACGTGCTGGCGCGCGGACCGGCCAGCCCGTTTGCCAAATACTTCGACATCGATTGGAATCCGCCCGATCCCCGGCTGCGGGGGAAGGTGCTGGCGCCGGTGCTGGGCGACCGTTATGAGCGGGTGCTGGACAGGGGCGAGTTGCAAATCGAGACCCGCCCCGGCGCCTGCGTGCTGCGCTATGGCGAGAATGTATTTCCCATTAATGCGCCTTCCCTAAAAACAATGGAAACCGGCCTGGACGAACTCAAAGCCAGTCCTGACGCGCTGGATGGCCTGCTGGAAAAACAATTCTACCGCCTGGCCTGGTTTGGCCGCGGCGACAGCGAATTGAACTACCGGCGCTTTTTCAATATCACCAGCCTGCCCGGGCTGTGCATGGAGGATGAGGAAGTTTTTCGCCAGTCCTTTGCGCTGACCCGGCAATGGCTGCAACGCGGCTGGCTGGACGGCTTGCGCGTGGACCACCCCGATGGCTTGCGCGACCCGGAGCAGTTTCTAAAGCGACTCAAAAAGATCGCGCCCAGGGCCTGGATCGTGGTGGAAAAGATTTTGCAGCCGGATGAAGTGCTGCCGGCCGGCTGGCCGGTGGCAGGCACGACGGGCTATGATTTTCTCAACCATGCGGCAGGATTGTTCGTTGACGCGAACGGGGGAAAAGCGCTGACCGATTTCTACCGCCTGTTCACGGGCAGTCCCTCGCGTTACTCTACGCTGGCGCGCGACAAGAAGCGCCTGGTGCTGGGCCGGATGCTGGCCGCCGAGGTGGAGCACTTGACCGGCTTGCTCTTGCGGATCGCCGCCGAAACCTGGCGCTACCGGGATTTGACTCACGGGGAGTTGTCCTCCGCGCTGATCGAGCTGGCCGCCTGCTTTCCCGTGTACCGAAGTTACGTCCGAGCGGAAAACGGAGCCATCAGCGAAGCGGACGCCGGTGCTGTCCGCCAAGCCGCCGAGGAAGCGAGGCACAGCCGGCCTGAGCTTCCGCCGGAGCTGTTTGAGTTACTGGTAAATGTGCTGCTTTTGGAGCAGCGAGGCGGGGTCGAGAACGATTTTGTGGCGCGCTTCCAGCAATTGAGCGCCGCCGCCATGGCCAAGGGCGTGGAAGACACGGCCTTTTATTGCTTCAACCGATTCGTGGCGCTCAACGAAGTGGGCGGCAGTCCCGCGCGTTTTGGCCGGGGCGTCGAGGAATTTCACCAGTTCTGCCTCCGCCAGCAAACCCATTGCCCGGCCAGCATGCTCGCCAGTTCGACCCACGATACCAAGCGCAGCGAGGATGTGCGGGCGCGGCTCAGTCTGCTCTCCGAAATACCCGAAGCGTGGCGCGAGGCCGTGATCCGGTGGTCGGGCATGAACGAGCGCCATCACCGTCACGGCTGGCCTGACCGCAACGCCGAATATCTCTATTATCAGACGCTGGTGGGAGCCTGGCCGTTGTCCGCCGAGCGCGCGCTGGCCTACATGGAAAAGGCGGCGCATGAAGCCAAGGAACAAACCCGCTGGAGCAAAAGGAATGCGCAGTACGATTCGGCTTTGCGCGAATTTGTCACCGCCACGCTGGCCGACGCTGAATTCACGGGGGACCTGGAGCGTTTTGTCAAACCGTTGGTCCGCCCCGGCTGCATCAACTCGCTGGCGCAAACCTTCCTCAAGTTGACCGCGCCCGGCGTGCCGGACTTTTATCAAGGGGCCGAATTGTGGGACCTCAGCCTGGTGGATCCGGACAATCGGCGGCCGGTGGATTTTGCCCTGCGCCGGGAATTGCTGGCCAAAGCCGCCACGCTTTCCGCTCAAGCCGCGTGGAGCGAGTGGGCCTCGGGTTTGCCCAAGCTTTGGCTCATTCGCCGGGTCCTGCAGGCGCGCGCGCGGCGGCCCGATTTGTTTGACGCCTCCGCCAAGCACGGGGCGATGAGCGCGCAAGGAGCGGCCGGCGCGCGCGCCGTCGTCTTCCGGCGCGGGGAACATTTAATCGCCGTGGCGCCGCGCCTGGTGATCGGACTTCATGAGGACTGGGGTGACACCGCGCTCGCCATGCCGCCCGGCAACTGGGAAAACGAGCTGACGGGCGAAACGGTGCCACCGGGAAACGCGCCGCTGTCCGTCTTGCTGGAGAAATTTCCCGTGGCGCTGCTTCTGCGAAAGGAAAGCAAATGACACAGACCTTGCGTGTTTGGGCGCCCTTGCCAAAGAAAGTCGAGGTCCAGATTGGTGAAGATCGCTTTCCCATGACGGCAAACGCCGATGGGTGGTGGGCCGCGACCATCCCCTCGGCCAAACCGGACAGCGACTATGGATTCGTTCTGGACGGCCAGGGGCCTTATCCTGATCCCCGTTCGCCCTGGCAACCGCAGGGCGTTGACGGTGCCTCGCGCGCGGTGGAGCACGGGGATTTTCACTGGACAGACGAGAACTGGCAGGCCCCGCCTTTGTCCTCGGCGGTGATCTACGAATTGCACGTGGGAACTTTTACGCCGCAAGGCACCTTCGAGGCGGTCATCGAAAAACTGGACTATCTCGCGGGGCTGGGCGTCACGCACCTGGAACTGATGCCGGTGAACGAATTTTCCGGAACGCGCGGGTGGGGTTACGACGGGGTGGATCTTTTCGCGCCGCACCACGCTTACGGCGGACCCAAAGGGCTGAAGCGCCTGGTGGACGCCTGCCATGCGCGCCGGCTGGCCGTGCTCTTGGACGTCGTTTATAATCATCTTGGCCCGGTGGGGAATTATCTCGGCCAATACGCGCCCTATTTCAGCCGGCGTTACTCCTCGCCGTGGGGACAGGCGATCAATTTCGATGACGCGGAATGCGGCGGAGTGCGGCGTTTTTTTTGCGACAACGCGCTCACGTGGCTGCGCGATTACCATTTTGACGGCCTGCGCCTGGATGCGGTTCACGCTATTTTTGACACTTCCGCCATTCCTTTTCTGGAACAACTGGCCATCGAAGTGAAGCAATTGGAGGCGCAACTGAACCGCCCACTGGTTCTTATCCCGGAAAGCGACCTGAACGATCCCCGCCTGCTGTGGAGCCGGGAGCGCGGCGGATTCGGGCTGGAGGCGCAATGGAGCGATGATTTTCATCACGCGTTGCATGCGGTTCTGACCGGCGAAAAGAGCGGCTATTACGCGGATTTCGGGGCCTTGGCGGACGTGGGCAAGGCCTTGCGCAACGCCTATGTTTATGAGGGCGGCTATTCGGTTTGCCGCCGGCGGCCTCATGGGCGGCCGCCCATCGGCCTGAACGGACATCGCTTTTTGGGCTACATGCAGAACCACGACCAGGTGGGCAATCGCGCCCGGGGTGAGCGCAGCAGCCGGCTGATGAGCCTGGGCCGGCTTAAAACCGCCGCCGCGCTTGTCTTGACATCGCCTTTTGTTCCCCTGCTCTTTCAAGGCGAGGAATGGGGCGCGGCCACGCCATTCCTATATTTTACAGATCACCAGGACCCAAAGCTGGGCGAAATAGTGCGCCAGGGACGGCGGCGGGAATTCGCGGCCCAGGGGTGGAAGGAGGAGGAAATCCCCGACCCGCAAGCGCGAGAGACTTTTGCAGTCTGCAAATTAAATTGGTCTGAACGCCTGCTGTCCTGGCACGCGGACGTGCTGGATTGGCATCGGCAACTTATTGCGTTGCGCCAGACGGAGCCTTCCTTGCGCGACGGCCGCCTGGATCGCGCGCAAACCCGGCACGATGAATTGGAACGATGGCTGGTGGTGGAGCGAGATCCTTTCGTGGTGGCCTGCAATCTCAGTGAGAGCGTGCGGTTGATCCATCTGCCCAATCGGAACTACCGGGTGTTGATGAGCCTGGCGCCGATGGAAAGTATAAACCAAGGGAGCGTGAGTTTGCCGCCTGATTCCGTGGCGGTGATGAAACGTGATGGATTCTAAGTTTTTCTGGCTATTGAACCGGGGGTTCTGCAATGCTGAAGGACGATGACAAAAACGGTGCTTCTCGTCGAAGATAACGACGACGACATTTTGATCATGAAAATGGCCTGTAAGCGCACAGGCATCCCCCACCTGCTCCAAGTTGCGACCGACGGCGCGAAGGCGATTGATTATCTTTCTGGAAACGGAGTCTGGGCTGATCGAACGGTTTACCCGATGCCCGACCTCATTTTTCTCGACATCAAAATGCCCCACCGCGATGGGCTGGAAGTTTTGCAATGGATCCGCTCGCAGCCTTGTTTGAAAAGCCTGCCGGTGGTGATGCTGACCATTTCCACCCATCCGGCTGACGTGGAGAGGGCCTACGAACTGGGCGCCACTTCCTACCTGCAAAAGATTTCCAATCTCGCCGAATTCGGACAAGGGGTGCGGATCATTTTGAAGTATTGGTTGGAATTAAATGTAGGCCCATCCTAAGACCGGGATTTTTCGCAAAATACGAAAAATTCCGCCTTTTCTTCGCATATTGCATGACTCGGAGGGTCAACTTAATGCCTTCCAGCAGCATCGCCATGGCATGATTTAAGCGCACCAAAAAGTTCCTGTGATGCGGTTCCGGTCATAGAATTATGGATTTTTTGGTCATAGACGATGGCAAGACATTTCGCGACGCCACCTGCTATCTTATCGAGAGCGAGGGCCATTTTGCCCAGCCGGCCTCCTCCGGCGAAGCCGCCCTGGCCAATCTCAAGGAAGATGACTTCGACGCCGTGCTGCTGGACGTGATCCTCGGCCCGGAGAACGGGCTGGATTTGCTGCCCCAAATTCTCCGCACCCATCCCAATCTGCCGGTGATTGTCTTCACCGCCCAAGGCACGGTCCATAACGCGGTGGAAGCCATGCGGCGGGGGGCCTTGGATTTTCTGGAGAAGCCCTTCACCCGCGAGCAATTCCACCGGGTGCTGGCGCGGGTGCAGCGTTTCAATCAATTGAGCCAGAACATCGAGCGGCTGGAATGGGAGGTCAAGGAGAGCAAGCTGCAAAACCCCGAGTTGCTGCTGGATTTCGCCACCCCGCAGATGCAGGCCATCATGGCCGTGCTGGAGAAGGCGGCCCGCACCTCGGCCTCAATTCTGCTGCTGGGGGAAAGCGGCACGGGCAAGAGCGCCCTGGCCCGGGTGGTGCATCAGCGCAGCCATCTGGCCGACAAACCCCTGGTCACGGTCAGTTGCCCGAGCCTTTCCAAGGAGTTGCTGGAGAGCGAACTCTTTGGGCACACCAAAGGGGCCTTTACGGGGGCGGTGCGGGACCGCTGGGGCAAAGTCAAGGCGGCTTCGGGCGGAACCCTGTTCCTGGATGAGATCGGGGATTTGCCCATGGAGATTCAACCCAAGCTGCTGCGGCTCTTGCAGGAACAGGAATACGAGCGTTTGGGGGAGAACATAACCCGGCAGGCGGAACTGCGCATCATTGCCGCGACCAACCGGGACTTGAAGAAACGGATGGCCGAAGGGGCCTTTCGGGAGGATCTCTATTTCCGGCTCAATGTCATCGCGGTGGAAGTGCCGCCCTTGCGCAGCCTGCCGGGAGACCTGGCGCGGTTTGCGGAACATTATTTGCGCCACTTTGCCGGGCAGTGCGGGCGCAAAGGGGCGGTTTTTTCGAGCGAGGCGCTGGGCTGCATCCACGCCTACCGCTGGCCGGGCAACCTGCGGGAATTGCGCAACGCCATAGAACGGGCGGTCATCCTGAGCAAGCAGGACCGGATCGGGACGGAGGATTTGCCGCTGGCGGGCACGGGCGGCGGCCTGGAGAAAGAGGAGGCGGCGCCCCAACCCGGGGAACTCATTTCGCTGGAAAAACTGGAGGAGTTTCACATCCGCAAGGTTCTCGAACGCACCGGCAGCATCGCCCAGGCCGCGCGCGTCCTGGAAATCGACCCGGCCACCATTTATCGCAAACGCAAGAAGATCGAATTGAAGCCCGCCGCGGATATCCATCCGGCATGACGGGCGGGCGGATTCATACTTATATTCATAATCTTAATCTTAATCCTAATCCTGTCCCGTCCCCGGAAACATAAAAGGAGATTAAGATTAGGATTATGACTAAGATTAAGAAGGAACCCTGTGAGTGATTGGACGCCGGGGTGACTCCGTGCTATTGTCGCTTTGTTGTCTTGCTGGTGGAGACAGGCTCCATCGGGTGAAAGAATTATGTGTCAGGGCAGGAAATTCACAGGTTATGCTCATGGTTGAACAGCAAATAACCGCCTCCACTATCGCCGCCGCCGCCGCGGATTGCCTGCTGGTAGTGGATGATGACGAGGCTCATATCCAGAGCGTCCGCTCGATGCTGGAGAAACTCGGTTTCGAGATTCTCCCCGCGAGCGGCGGCGAGGAAGCCTTGGAACGCCTGTCCGTTAGCTGCCCCGACCTCATTCTCATGAAGCTCCTCATGCGCGGAATGGACGGATTCGAACTGTGCAAACGAGTGCAGGAAAACCGCCTTTGGGCCGACATTCCCATTATTTTCTTCTCCGCCACCGACGACAAGGCTTTGCTGGTGCGCGCCTTGGAAAGCGGCGGCGCGGATTACCTGGTCCAACCTTTTGACAAGGCTGAATTGCTGTCCCGCGTCCGCACCCATCTCATGCTCAAGACCGCGCGCGACCATCTCAAACGGCTGGCCAGGGAAAAGGAAGACCTGCTGGGCATGGTTTCCCATTACCTGCAAAACAACCTTGCCGGCATGAACATGAGCGCCCGCATCCTGCTGGACCGCACCCACACCAATGGCGATCCCAAGCTGCGCTTGATGGCCGAAAACATCTATGCTTCCAGCAATCAGATGCGTGTTTTCATCAAGGCGATGATGGCCAATGCCGCCGCTGACCGAGGCATCGAAATCAACCTGGAATCGGTCGATTTTTCCGCCGTCGTCGAGCATGCGCTGCAACTCTACGAGCTTGCCGCCCGTGACAAGGAACTTGTTGTCAAGTGCTTTCCGCTGGAAGGCGCTCTCATCCAGGCCGATCCCGCCGCGCTGAACCAGGTGTTGGACAACCTGATTTCCAACGCCGTTAAGTTCTCCCCGGCGAAAAAGAAGATTTCCGTTGTCATGCAGAAAAACAATGGCTGCGTGGAATGCCTTATCGAGGATGAAGGCCCGGGGTTTACGGAAGCGGACAAGGCCCGCCTATTCCATCGTTATGAGCGGCTTTCGGCGCGTCCCACCGGCGGCGAACCTTCCACGGGATTAGGCCTGAGCATTGCCAAAAAACTGATGCAAGCCATGAACGGTGAGTTGATCTGTCAAAGCTCCGCCGGACAAGGCGCCACCTTCATTCTTCGCTTCCCGCTGACGCCGCCCAACTCCTGATTCTCCCATGGAATTTCTGATCATAGACGACGATAAGACATTTCGCGACGCCACCTGCTATCTTATCGAGAGCGAGGGCCATTTTGCCCAGCCGGCCTCCTCCGGCGAAGCCGCCCTGGCCAATCTCAAGGAAGATGACTTCGACGCCGTGCTGCTGGACGTGATCCTCGGCCCGGAGAACGGGCTGGATTTGCTGCCCCAGATTCTCCGCACCCATCCCAATCTGCCGGTGATTGTCTTCACCGCCCAAGGCACGGTCCATAACGCGGTGGAAGCCATGCGGCGGGGGGCCTTGGATTTTCTGGAGAAGCCCTTCACCCGCGAGCAATTCCACCGGGTGTTGGCGCGGGTGCAGCGTTTCAATCAATTGAGCCAGAACATCGAGCGGCTGGAATGGGAGGTCAAGGAGAGCAAGCTGCAAAACCCCGAGTTGCTGCTGGATTTCGCCACCCCGCAGATGCAGGCCATCATGGCCGTGCTGGAGAAGGCGGCCCGCACCTCGGCCTCGATTCTGCTGCTGGGGGAAAGCGGCACGGGCAAGAGCGCCCTGGCCCGGGTGGTGCATCAGCGCAGCCATCTGGCCGACAAGCCCCTGGTCACGGTCAGTTGCCCGAGCCTTTCCAAGGAGTTGCTGGAGAGCGAACTCTTTGGGCACACCAAAGGGGCCTTTACGGGGGCGGTGCGGGACCGCTGGGGCAAAGTCAAGGCGGCTTCGGGCGGAACCCTGTTCCTGGATGAGATCGGGGATTTGCCCATGGAGATTCAACCCAAGCTGCTGCGGCTCTTGCAGGAACAGGAATACGAGCGTTTGGGGGAGAACATAACCCGGCAGGCGGAACTGCGCATCATTGCCGCGACCAACCGGGACTTGAAGAAACGGATGGCCGAAGGGGCCTTTCGGGAGGATCTCTATTTCCGGCTCAATGTCATCGCGGTGGAAGTGCCGCCCTTGCGCAGCCTGCCGGGAGATCTGGCGCGGTTTGCGGAACATTATTTGCGCCACTTTGCCGGGCAGTGCGGGCGCAAAGGGGCGGTTTTTTCGAGCGAGGCGCTGGGCTGCATCCACGCCTACCGCTGGCCGGGCAACCTGCGGGAATTGCGCAACGCCATAGAACGGGCGGTCATCCTGAGCAAGCAGGACCGGATCGGGACGGAGGATTTGCCGCTGGCGGGCACGGGCGGCGGCCTGGAGAAAGAGGAGGCGGCGCCCCAACCCGGGGAACTCATTTCGCTGGAAAAACTGGAGGAGTTTCACATCCGCAAGGTTCTCGAACGCACCGGCAGCATCGCCCAGGCCGCGCGCGTCCTGGAAATCGATCCCGCCACCATTTATCGCAAACGCAAGAAGATCGAATTGAGTCCAGATTCCAGGAGACCTGCCGCTTTGAATGTTGCAGTTGGCAAGGTGTGATTTGCAATTTGCACGGCTTGCTCGACAGGAAGAATTGCGCCTGCCCGGAACCCACTGGCTCGACTTCTGCTATACAATAAGCGGTGTTCAATCGCGAAGAAGAGCAACGTAGCGCGCTGAAAAATGCGCAAGAGCGCGAGTGCGCCGAGGCCATCGTTCGTGCCGTCCCATTTCCGCTTATCAATTTGGAGGCGGATTTTCGCGTCCATTTCGCCAATGACGCATTTTATCAGACTTTCCAGACAACGCCGGAGGAGACGCAAGGACGCTCATTTTTTGAGCTGGAAAATGGCCAGTGGAACCTCCCCACACTGCGGCCATTGCTGGAGGAAGTCATTCCGTGCAAGTTCTTTTTCAATGATTTCGAAGTCGTCCACACGTTTGAAAAAATCGGCAAACGCACCATGCTTGTCAACGCCCGCCTGCTGCAGCCGTCCGGCGCGCAGCCGGGGCGCATTCTGCTGGGAATCGTCAATATCACCGGGCGCGCGCGGGCGGAGGAAGCGCAACAGGTGCTGGCCGGCATCGTGGAATGTTCGACCGACGCCATTTTAAGCAAGGACCTCAATGGTAATATCCTAAGCTGGAACCAGGGGGCTGAGAGCCTCTTCAGCTACACGGCCAAGGAAGCGATCGGGCAGCCGATCTACATGATCATTCCCGAGCAATACCATTCCGACGAGAAGGCAATTCTGCAAAAGGTCATGCAGGGCGAACGTGTTTATCACTATGAAACCGTCCGCCGGCGCAAGGATGGAAGAGTGGTCGAGGTTTCGCTGACCGCGTCGCCGTTGCGGGATGCGGCGGACAAAATCATCGGCGCTTCCACCATTGCCCGGGACATCAGCGGGCACAAGAGAGCGGAAGAGGCCTTGCGGGAAGCCAAAGAGAGACTGGCCAGCCAGGCTTCTGAATTGGAACGGCTGGTAGCCGAACGCACCGCGGAACTAACGGCGGCCAACAAAAATCTGGAAGCATTTGTTTATTCCATCGCCCATGATCTGCGCGCGCCTTTGCGGGCCATGCAAGGCTTTTCCACCCTGCTGCTCGAAGAATCGGGGCCGGCCTTGGACGAGAGAGGGCGGGATTTCGCTTTTCGCATCAGCCGATCGGCGGGGTTCATGGACACGCTGCTCAAGGACTTGCTGGCTTTCAGCCACATCAGCCAGCAACGCTTTCAATTGGCGCCCGTGAATTTGCGGGCGGCGGCGCAGAAAGCCATTTCCAGCCTGGATCGTGAAATCCAGGACAAGAATGCCGTGCTGGAACTGGCCGGCGACTGGCCCAAAGTGCTCGCGCACGAAAGCACCTTGATCGAAGTGTTGGTCAATTTGATCAGCAACGCCCTGAAATTTGTCGGTCCCGGGGTTGTGCCCGCAATCCTGCTGCGAGCGGAGGAACAGGACAATCTGGCCCAAGTGTGGGTGGAAGACAACGGGATCGGCATCGCTCCCGAACATCAGGAGCGGATTTTCCGGATTTTCACCAGACTGGGGGGTGAGGCTTACCCGGGTACGGGCATTGGTCTGGCCATTGTGCATAAGGGCATCGAACAGATGGGCGGACGAGTGGGCGTGGAATCAACCCTGGGCCGCGGCAGCCGCTTTTGGTTCGAGCTGCGGAAAGGGTGAGTTCATTTGGCGCCATTCTCTCTGCGCCATGACCAATTGACTGTTGCAATTCAATGCAACGCCGACTTGAAGTCAAGTACACTTGTTGGAATTTTATCAGAAATTCCTTTCAGATCTTTGCGAAGGCGCTTGCCATCGGTCTTACAGCGAGCATAATATGGCCGCAATGCTTTGGCAGGATAGCTCAGTTGGTAGAGCAGAGGACTGAAAATCCTTGTGTCGCCGGTTCAATTCCGGCTCCTGCCACCACTTTCTCTCTGGGTCGGCCCGATTACTGGTCGTGGCGCGGAAATAACGGGAATATCTTCCCTATCGCGTGGCCTTCGGATAACGGCGGCGGCGGGTTGGATAAATTCGCCTTGATATTCTCCAAGCCAAGCTGCCCTTGGAGCTTTTCCGAGGCGCTGGGCATCACCGGCCATAACAGCACGCCCAAAACCCGGCAAACTTCGGCCAGTGTCACCAATATGTTGTCCAAATCGCCGGCGCGGGCCGGGTCTTTGGCGATCTTGAAGGGGCTGGTCTGGTCGATGTACTGATTGGCGCGCGTGACCAAGGCTCCACAGGCTCCCACCGCCTCTTGCAACGAGTTGGCGCGATAGGCGGCGACAGCCCGGTCCCAGGTTTCGGCCGTTTCGCGGGCGAGTTGGCTGGCTCCGCGCGGCAGAAGGCCGCCGCGGTAACGCTGGATCATTGATAGTGAACGGTTGACAAGGTTGCCCAGGCCGTTGGCCAATTCCGCCTGGTAGCGCGCGCGGAAACCGGCGTCGGTCCAATTGCCGTCGGGGCCGATGTCCAAATCGCGCACCAGGTAGTAGCGCAAGGCGTCCAGGCCCCATTCGTCAATGACGGCCAAGGGATCCACGACGTTGCCAGTGCTCTTGCTCAAGCGGTGGCCGTCTTTTTGCCACCAGCCATGCACCAGAATCTGACGCGGCAGCGGCAGGCCCATGGCCTTGAGCATGATCGGCCAATACACGGCGTGAAATTTGAGGATGTCCTTGCCGATGACGTGCAGATCGGCCGGCCAGGCGGCAAAGGCCGTGGTCTCGCCGGGGCGGAGGGCCTGGCGGATGACGGCGTCGCCGCGCGCGAAGGGGATGCTGATATAATTGACAAGTGCGTCGAACCAGACCCAGGTGACAAAGCCGGGATCGAACGGGAGTGGAATGCCCCATTGCAGGCGTTCGACGGGCCGGGTGATGCAGAGGTCCTCCAGCGGTTCGTTCTTGAGGAAGCCCAGCACCTCGTTGCGCCGGTAATCCGGGGCGATGAAGGTGGGATTGGATTCGATGTGCTGGATGATCCAATCCTGGTGCTCGCGCAGTTTGAAATAGTAATCTTCCTCTTTCAACTCGACGACTTTGCCCCAGGACGGATCGAAGCTGCCGTCGGGCAGCCGGTCCTTTTCCGTCAGGAAGGCTTCCGCGCTGGTCGAGTAAAAGCCGCTGTAGGAGGCTTTGTAAAATTGGCCCTCGGCGTGAAGCTTGGAGAGAATCGTCTGCACGACTTCCTTGTGGCGCGGTTCGGTGGTGCGGACGAACGCATCGTTGGACAGCCCGAGTTTGCCGGCGAAATCCTGCCAGCTTGCGGCCAGGACATCGCAATAGGCCTGCGGGCTTTTGCCTTGCGCCGCGGCGGCTTGCTGGACTTTTTGGCCGTGCTCGTCCAGGCCGGTGAGGAAAAAAACCTCCTCGCCCAGGGCGCGGCGGGCGCGGGCGATCACATCGGCGATGACTTTTTCGTAGGCGTGGCCCAAGTGGGGCGCGCCGTTGACGTAGTCAATGGCCGTGGTGACATAAAAGCATTTGCTCATCGCCGTCATTATGCGGTGCCGGCGGGAAAAACCAAGCGCCAATAGCGGCTCGATTTGCAGTTGACCGCCGGAGGCGTGGAGGTATTTTGCGACGCATGAAATCGATGCCTATGCTGCTGGCGATGGCCTTGGTCACGCCGGTTTTTTCCCAAAATGGTCCGGCCACTGAAGTGCTCCCGGATGGGCGGGTGACCTTCCGCCTCAAGGCCCCGGAGGCCCGCCAAGTTCAACTGCACTGTGAAAGCCTTCCCGGCGCCAACATGGTCAAGGACAGCGAGGGGATTTGGTCGTTCACCTCCCCGCCGATGGAGCCGGATTACTACGGCTATACTTTTGACGTGGACGGTGTGCGCGCGCTGGATCCGAACAACTCGTTGTTGAAGTATAATCTGCTCTCGACCTCGAGCCATCTGCACGTGCCCGGCCCGGCCACGCTGCCGTGGGAGGTAAATGATGTGCCGCATGGAGTCATTCACCGGCATTTTTACCACTCGGCCGCCGGGGGTGACGACCGCGCCTTTTTTGTCTATACGCCGCCAGGCTACAAACCTTCAGGGCGGACGCGTTATCCGGTGCTTTATCTTTTGCACGGCTACAGTGACGACGCCACCGCGTGGTGGTCCGTCGGGCAGGCCAACGTCATCCTGGACAACTTGATTGCGCGCGGAGAAGTCAAGCCGATGGTGGTGGTGATGCCGCTGGGTTATGGGACGGTGGATGTCGTTCGCCGCGGCTGGGAGCGTCTGAGCGCAACGAACGCTTGGAAAAGCAACATGGGCAAATTCCGCGCCACGCTGCTCGATGAAGTGCTGCCGCAAGTGGAATCCGCTTACCACGTTTCCACGGACCGCAAGGCGCGGGCCATCGCCGGTTTGTCCATGGGCGGGGCCGAATCGTTGACCATCGGATTGAACGCCCTGGATCGTTTCGCCTGGATTGGCGCGTTCAGTTCCGGGGGGCTGACCAATTTTCCCGCCGCTTTTCCCGCGCTCGACGCCACGGCCAACCAACGCCTGCGCCTGCTCTGGATTGCCTGCGGGAAGAGTGATCGGCTGATGGAGCGTAACAGCGAATTTGTCCATTGGCTGGAGGGCAAGGGAGTGCATTGCACCTGGACGGAAGTTCCAGGTGAGCATAGCTGGCGGGTGTGGCGGCGCAACCTTGCCACCTTGACGCCCCTGCTATTTCGTTGAGTCCTGGCTATTTAGACTTGATGCCCTCGGCATCGGCGTAAACCGGCAGGTAGCTTACGAACGCCACCTCTTTGCTGTCCGGCGACCAGGAGGGGACGTTGATGGTGCCTTGACCTCCGAAAAGTTTGGCCAGGACTTGGATTTTGCCTCCGCTGGCCGGCATCAACCGCAGCGCCACGACCTTGTTGCCGGGATGGCCGGTGACTTCTCTTCCGTAGCTCAGAAAGACAATCCATTTGCCGTCCGGGGAAGGATGCGGGAACCAGTTGTTGTATTCGTCGGAGGTGATTTGCTCCTGCTGGGAACCGTCGGGTTTCATGCGCCAGATTTGCATGAGGCCGGTGCGCACGGAATTGAAATAAATGAAGGCGCCGTCGGGCGAATAATCCGGGCCGTCGTTCAAGCCGGGGGCGGTGGTGAGGCGCTTTTCTTCGCCGCCGGCGGCCGGAATGGAGTAGATGTCGGCACCGTTGCTGCGCACGCCGGCGAAGGCCAGAGTCGAGCCGTCGGGCGACCAGCCATGCCAATATGAGGGACCAATGGCGGTGATGAGACGCGGCGCGCCGCCAGTGGCGGGCAGCACATAAACAAGCGACTTTCCCCCTTGTGATCGGTCGCTGATGGCCAGTTGCGCGCCGTCGGGCGAGAGGCCGTGATCGTTGTTGCAAAGGACGGCAAAACCAGTGTCAATCGATTCCGGCTGGCCGCCGGACACGGGAAGTTTGTAGAGGCGGCCGTAGCTGTTGAAAATGAGGTTCTTGCCGTCGCGCGTCCAATTGGGCGCTTCGATGTGTTCGCTGGTGTGATAGACGACGCGGCGGTCTTTGGAGCCGATGGGCACGATTTCCAGAGTGGTTCCGCCGTTGGTCAGCGGTCCGCCGGGGGGCGGAAGGGGCGTAAGCTGGACATGGGAGAATTCCGCCGTGGCCACGGCGTTGGAGTCATGCGCGCAAACGCCCAGGCCAACGTAAAACGGATCGTGCAGCGGCAGGCGAAAGGCGGCGCCAGAGGGCCGGAGCGGCTCTCCGACAGCGGCGATGGACATAGTGACGTAATCGCCGCGCTTCTGGAGGCCGAGTCTGGCCGGCGCGGGAAGGGCGGACTGAACCTCGCCGGTGACGGCGCCCTGCTCTTCGCGAAACTGCAGGGCGGTCATGCCGCTGGCGTGCCGGGCGGCGTCCGCGTAGGCCGAGCCAGGCTCCAACGATTGGCGGACGAGCAGGCAGGCCTTGCGATGGGGCGCGCCATTGGTGTCAAGAAATCGGATCTCCGCGCTCAAGTCGATGTCTCCGGAAACCTGTTTCCACACGAAGTGCAAGGCGTCGTTGGAAGACCACATATTGGCGCCGCTGCCGGACACGACATAAGCATCGAGCGCGGCCTCGAAGCGGGCCTGGCCGTTGTGCAGCACCACGCCCACGTCACCCTGGCCGGAAAACAGGCCCAACTCGCCGCCTGACGATTGGCCGCAAGCGGCCTGCTCGAAGGCACAAACCAGACCCAGCGCAAAAACAGGCAAAAAAGATTTCATGGGCGGGTATTTAAGGCGAGGCGCGCCCTTTGGCAAGCTTGCGGTTCTGCCGGCGCGCGTTGCATTCATTATTGTTGCGTGGCTGTTTTGATGAATGAATTCGCCTGCGTCGCAGTTTCGACGGACAGGCCGTTTTTTACGGTTGCCAGTTTGTAGCTCACAAGCTACAGTAGTCTGGGAGTGAATCATGAAGTCCGTAAGTTACAATAAAATTATGCGCAAGAAGCTGGATGACCCGGAAATAGCGGCGGAATATCTCAGCGCATGTTACGAGGAAGGGCCGGAAGTTTTTCTGGTCGGCCTCCGTGATGTCGTCGAAGCTCAAGGCGGCATGGCCCGTGCAGCGGAGTTAAGCAATTTGAATCGGGAGAGCTTGTATCGCCTGATTTCTCACGATGGCAACCCGCGCTTGTCGAGTCTGGACGCCGTGCTGACGGCGATCGGCCTTAAAATGACCTTTTCCGCCGCGTGAGCTTCATATCCAACAGCTTAGAACAACTCCATTCGCTTGAGTTTATTCGAATTTGCCTTTCTGATTGTCAGTGCGTTGGAGGGCGGGCTTCAACACCCTTTCCGTGGCGCCAGGATCTTTCGATTTCCTCCAGGGTGCGGCCTTTGGTCTCCGGGAGCATGAAGATGGTAAAAATGAGGCCGAGGAAACAGCACACGGCGTAACAGAAGAAGGTGTTGGATGAGCCGATGCCCTCCTTCAACATCGGGAAGCTCTGGGAAACGACGTAGTCCGCCGCCCACATCGCCAGCACGGCCACGCCCATGGCCTGGCCGCGAACACGGGTCGGGAAGATTTCTGAAAGGATGACCCAGATGACGGCGCCCGTGGAACTGGCAAACCCGATGAGATACAACAAAATAAAGACCAGCAACAGGAGCGGAGAAGCGTGAACACGGTAAAGAACCCCCACGGCAACCAGGCAGAGGGTTTGCAGCGACACGCCGCAGATCAGCAGAAATTTGCGTCCGACCTTGTCCACCACGGTAGTGGCGGCCAAGGTGGCCAGAATTTCGGTAACACCTATAAGAACTGTGCTCATAAAGGCCCGATCTTCGTTGGAACCGGCGGCCTTGAATAGCTCCGGCCCATAGTAGGTGACGGCATTTATCCCGCCGAATTGACTGAAGATTGACATCGCCACTCCTATCAGCATGGCGCGGCCATACCCGCCGGAGAAAAGTTCGGAAAATTTTCCTTCCTCTTCCTTGAGCGATTCTTCTATTTCCTCAATTTCCCTGGCCGCCACTTCCGCGCCGCCGATGCGCGCCAGGGTCCGCTCCGCCTCTTTCCGACGCCCGCGTTTCAACTGCCAGCGAGGGCTTTCCGGCAAGGGCGCCATGAGCAAACCGAAGAGGATCGAGGGCGCCACCACGACGCCCAGCATCCAGCGCCAGCCGTGAGCTTGATTCCAAGACTCTCCATGGACGAGGGGCAGCGCCGCCCCGTGGCGCAGGATAAACATATTGACAAGAAATGACACCGTCAGGCCCAACTCGATGGCCAACTGGTACAGACCCACCAATTTCCCCCGGATCTGGCGTGGCGCGACCTCCGCCATGTAAAGCGGGGAAAGCACGGAAACCGCGCCGATGGCCAATCCGCCCAGGAGGCGGCTCCAACTATAAAGGGTCAGGTTGGAGGCGACGGCTGAACCGAGGCTGGACAAGGCGAAAATCGCGCCGCAGAGGACCAACATCGGTTTCCGCCCATAGCGGTCGCTCAAAGGTCCCCCCAGCATGGCGCCGAACATGCAGCCGATCAGCACGCTCGAGACGGCCCATCCGGTCATGCCCGCGCCGAGCTTGAAATGGGACCCGATGAAACCGATGGCGCCCGAAATCACCGCCGTGTCGTAGCCAAAGAGCAATCCGCTCAGGGCCGCCACGACCGCGATCAGCCAGAGATAGGCGCGTCCCGGAACCTTTGTTGAAGTATCGTTCATGATGGTTGGTTTCTTAATACACACATTTGCGGGCTTCATCCGCGAAAGCCGCGATCAAGTCCAAATCCGCTTCAAAGAAATGATCGGACGGGCTGAGGATGAAGCCGCCGCCGGCGCCGGCAGCCTCGAAACAACGCCGCACTTCGGCGCGGGTTTTCTCCGCCGTGCAGCCGGTGAAGAAATGCAATTGGTCCAAGCCGCCGATCATGCAGACCTGGCTTCCGATCCGGCGCTTGGCCTCGGCCAGGTCCACATCGCCCCCCATGGCCCGAGGGGTGAAGGTTTCCATGGCGTCGGGTTTCATGGCGGCGATCCGCTCCAGCATGGGCATCATCCCGCCGCAGGTGTGATAGACCACAAGCTGGCCCGCTTCGTGCAGCGCGCTGATGATGGGCGCGTCATAAGGCGCCACGAATTCGTCAAAGAGCCGCGGTGAGATGACGGTGGAAGAAGCGTCCCCTCCCCCGAATTCCACCACGTCGAAAGCAGCCCCCTGCAACGAGCGGGCGTAGGTGAGTTTGCGTCGCTGCAGGATTTGCAGAAGCTCATGCACCCAGTCCGGATCATCGTAAGACTCCAGGATAAGGCGCTCGATGCCCACCAGGCAGGAGGCGTCCTGCCAGGAACCGGGTTGGCCAAAAACATCAGAACAACAGACATGACCCCGGATCAGGCCTCGTTCGCCAAACTGCCGCGCCTGTTCATTGACAGCCTCGACATCGCACTTGGGCGCGGTCATGAATTCCCGCAGAAGATCGATGTCGCGCTTCTCTTTGATCAGACGTTCGGCGAGCCAGGAAGAATGTTCATTGGATTGAAGGACCATCGAAAGCTCTCCCTTGGGGGTGACAAAGCGGTAGCGTGTGGTGGGCCATTGCTGGCCTGGAACGTCTTCGCCCCACACGCGCCAGCGATCGGTGCAGATGCGGCGCGCCTCCAAAAAGCCAGGAGGACCTTGCACGGGATCATAAAATTCGCCAGCCGCCTCATCGGGACGATGCGCCACCACCCAGTGAATGGCGTCCAGACCGAACCGGTCGAAAAACTCACGACTCGAAGCCCCGCGCATGAAACGGCGAAGAAATGAATCCATCAGGTGATGGGTCGTTACCGGCAGGCGGTCCGGCGGGCGTCGTTGGAGTGCGCAACGCAGGCGTTGCCTGGAGGTCATCAGGCCGCGATCCGCCGGTGGTTGAGGGCGCTTGTTCAACTTGAGCGGCGGATCGTTTGGGGTAAGCATAAGACGATTTTTTCAATCCTTATTGCGGTTCCTCAAGGACATGACTTGCGTTTATCTCGCAGCCGGGAGTGGATTCACAGTTTTTGGGGTTGTAAGAAGTAGGAAACATTGCCTCGGGGTCCATCGGACAATGGGGCAAGGCGCCTTGAGGAAAATAGGGCGCCAAATCACGTCCTATTGGGGTGTCGCCCCTGTTCTGGAGGAAACCGGCCTTATCCCGCCGCCACAGCAATTTGGCGAAACGAATTTGCCTCAGATTGTTAATGCATATTTCGTTGGCGGGCTGATAACGGGACGCCCGGAGGAAATTACACGTCGCATCATTGCTCATGACAAAAATCGAAGAGTCATTCGTGTTGAAGACAATGCTCGTAAGAACAGGGTTGTCATGCGTGTATCCCGGCAGGTCAAAGTAGTAAGGAGTTCGCGGAAAACTGTACTCGTTCGTCCAGCCAGCCAGACCAGAGGAGGATTCAATGCGATAATTGCGTCCGATTTCGCCGGTCAATACGAACAGGAATTGGCCGGGCCGAATGCTGGCGGCGGCCAAGGAGGGTTGCACATTGGATGAGCTAACCGCCAATACCGCCGGCGCGCTGGTGACGGCGCCGCCAGAATTGCTGACGATGACCCAGTAGCTTCCCGCTTGACTGCCGTCGATATTTGTCAGGGCGAGCATGGGAGCCTTTTGCCCTGTCAAATATTTCCCCGCAAACTGCCATTGATAACTCAAGGGCCGGCACCCCTCGGCCACCACGGTAAAGAGCGTGCTGGCATTGGACGAGACAGTGACATTCCGGGGAGGTTGAAGAATCAGCGGGCTGTTGGTGGCCACCAGTTGGAATTGATACGAGGTGGAACTGCTCCCCAGCACCTGGATTTTGGTAGCTGCTGCCTCCAATTGCCGAAAACGCAACCGCTTCACAGGGAATCGAAAAATCCAAACCCATTTCCGCGACTGGTTGCACCGGAGCGAAAACGTTCGTCGTGTCATAAATAGCAACAGCATCCAGAGGACCATAATATGACTGACTGTCCGCAGACGCGCCGGTCATTTCCACTGTGACGAGCGAAGTTTGCAAGGCGGTCCACGTCCACCAAACCGATTGGTTCAAGCCAGCGCCTGCGAAGTCTATAAAATCACCCCCTAAAACTTCCTGCGGCTCAAGCGTGGCGCCAGCCAGCGTGCCGGCGAAGGCGGCGGAATTTCCGCTCAGGACCGTGCGATTGGAGAAGTTGTCGTTTGGCGACGGAGCCTGGGCGAAACACGGCGCCGCCAAGGCAAGGCAAGAGATCCCAGCCAGCAGACATTGTTTCATGCAGCGATTCATGTGCTTCTGTTGAACCGGCAAACAGTAGCAGGGCGCGGGGCTTGGAGGCGAGGGAAATGATATATTCTAATCGCTCATCCGTTTGTTCATTTTGCCGCTTGCCGCTGGGAACATTCTTCAGCAGGATTGAAAAGGTGCGAATGATTGAACATCTTTGAACTTGGATTTCTTGTTATGCTCCGACACTTCCTCCTTCTGACGTTGTTGATCTGCTCTGTGTCCCGTACGCTGGCCCAAGCGCCGGAAACAGCCGCGGCCCCGGTTGACCCGGCCGCGCTGGTGCAGAAGATTCAGGGCGAACTCAAAGCGGCCTTTCCACCCGAGGATGGCAAAGTCAACCCCAGTGTGCCGCGCGGCGAGTTTCTCCACGGCAAGATCACCAACTCGGCCATCTACCCGGGGACGGAGAACGATTTCACGATTTACGTTCCCGCGCAGTACGATCCGGCGAAACCGGCCTGTCTGCTCTTGAGGCTCGACAGCTTTGGCCCGTACGAGGGCGCCGTGCTCGATAATCTCATCGCCCGCAAGGAGGTGCCCGTGATCATCGGCGTGGGCATTTCTTCCGGCACAGTCTGGAAGGATCCGCCGGGAACGCCCAAGCGCCGGGATGCGCGCCATAATCGTTCCTATGAGTTCGACAGCGTGAACGATCACTTTCCCGATTTCGTTCTCCATGAGCTTCTGCCCGCCGTGCAAAAAATGACGTGCGCCGACGGCCGGGCGATCCACCTCTCCACGGATGGGAACGACCACGCCGCGACCGGCTCGAGCACCGGCGGGATCGGGTCCTTCACGCTGGCTTGGCGGCGGCCGGACCAGTTCACCCGCATCTTTGACGGCATTGGCACCTTTGTCTCGATGCGCGGTGGCCATGAATATCCCGCGCTTGTCCGCAAAACGGAGCCGAAGGCGATTCGCGTTTTTCTGGAGGATGGTTCCAAGGATGCCTGGAATCCGCTCTTTGGTTCCTGGTACGACGCCAACGTGAATTTGGAATCGGCCCTGGCCTTCGCCGGCTGCGACGTGGCCCATGCCTGGGGCACACACGGACACGACGGAAATCCCGGCAAGGTCATTTTTCCGGACGTGATGCGCTGGCTCTGGCGCGATTACCCGAGCCGGATCAAAGCTGGGCAGTCACAGAACAGCGCGTTGCGGGAAATTTTGCCGGCCGATAACGCCGGCTGGCAAAAGATCGACGCGGAGTTCCAAGGCGCCTGCGGGCTGGCGGCGGATGCGCAGGGCAAAGTTTATCTCAGCGATGCGCCCGCAGCCACCGTCTTCCGCCTTGGCGCCGATGACAAGCCGGCGGTTTTCGCGCGCGGTTCCGCCTTCGCGGCAGAGGGGTTTGGTCCCGACGGCACGCTTTACGGCGTCGATGCGCCGGCCCGGAAAATCGTCGCGTTTGACGCGCAGGGCCTCAGCCATGTTGTCGCCGAGGGAATCGCTGGGCGCGGCATTCTTGTCACGCATGGCGGCGCAATCTACATCAGCGAACCGGGCGAGCACAGCGACATGCCGAGCCGTATATGGCAAATCAAGCCGGGCGGTGAAAAGAAGATCATCGACGAGGGATTGCTTTCGGCTTCGGGCATCGCCTTCGCGCCGGATGGCGGCCTTTTCTTCGCCGCGGAAAAAACGACCCGGTGGATTTACAGCTATGTGGCGCAGCCCGACGGCACCCTGGCCGACAAGCAGCCGTACTATTGGCTGCATATCACTGACATTCCGAACGACAGCGGGGCGGAGGAAATCGCAGTTGATGCACACGGGGATCTTTATGTGGCCACGCGCATGGGCGTGCAGATGTGCGATCAAAATGGCCGCGTCCGCGCCATCCTGCCGTTGCCGACTCCTTCCGGCCCGGTGCGCAGTCTGTGCTTTGGCGGGGAGCATTTCAACACGCTGTATGTCACCGATGGCAAACAGGTCTTCAAACGCGTTCTAAGAATCCCCGGCTGTCCTCCGTGGGAAGCGCCGAAGCCGTATCCCTCGGAGGGAGGGAGTTAGGCTTCGCTAATCCCCGAGGCTGGTGCCGACCAATTTCGCGCTGGTGATCCAGGGGTGGTCCAGCGGGACGGTCTTGCGTTTGCCGGCGACTTTTTCCAATGGAACCGGTTCGGTGCCGCCGCCACGGGCTGCAACCATCACGCCGAATTCGCCCTCGTTGATCAACTCCACGCAAGCCGTGCCCAAACGAGTCGCCAACAGCCTGTCTTCCGCCGAGGGTGAGCCGCCGCGCTGCACGTAGCCAAGAATGGTGACGCGCGATTCCAGGCCGGTCAATTGTTCCAATTGCGAGGCCAGGCGGATGGTGTTCCCGTTGTGTCGCTTTTGCCAATCGGCCAGCGCCGCTTTGGCTTTCTTTCGTTGCGCCTTGCCCTTGGCCTCGCGCTTCATGTCATCGACCTCGCGCAGAGCGGCGGCCTCGCGCCTTGTCATGGCGCCTTCGGCCACGGCGACAATGCTGAAATGCTTGCCGGTGCGCCCGCGCTCGCGGATGGCTTCGGCGACCTTCTCAATGTTGTAGGGCATCTCCGGCAACAAAATAACATCCGCCCCGCCGGCAATGCCCGCGCCCAAAGCCAGCCAGCCGGCGCGATGCCCCATGATCTCCACGACGACAATCCGATAATGGCTATGGGCGGTGCTGTGCAAACGGTCAATCGCCTCGGTGACGATGCCCAAGGCGGTGTGGAAGCCGAAGGACACGTCGGTCATGGCCACGTCGTTGTCGATGGTCTTGGGGAGGGTGATGACGTTGAGGCCCTTCTCCTTGAGGTAAAGGGCGTTCTTTTGCGTGCCGCCGCCGCCCAGGCAGATCAAAGCGTCCAACTGGTTCTTTTCGTAGTTGGCGATGATGGCGTCGGTGGCGTCGATTTCCTCTCCGCCCACGAGCATGCGGCGTGGTTTGTCGCGGCTGGTGCCCAAGATGGTGCCGCCAATGGTGAGAATGCCGGACAAGGCGGCTTGGTCAAGCGGGATGGTGCGGTTTTCCATCAGGCCGCGAAAGCCGTCACGGAAGCCGATGACGTGCATGCCGAAGACGCCCTGGGCGGCCTTGCCGACGCCGCGAATGGCGGCGTTAAGGCCGGGACAATCGCCGCCGGAGGTGAGAATGCCGATGTGTTTTGTTGATTTTCCCATATCTGCATCTGTTAAGGATGTTGTTTGGCGCGGCGAAGATAACGGTCCAGACGCTTTTCAAAGGCGGCCGGTTTTTCGCCGTAGAGTTTTTCGCCGAGGTTGAAGGCGCGTTTTTGGAGTTTGGCCCGTTTGAGGGAAATCCGGCGTGCCAGCGGGCGGAAATCGCCGGCGGGATGGGACTGTTGTTCCACGTCCAAGGCGCGCAAGACCATAAACAGATCGTGGTCGTCCCCGAGGGATTCGGTCACGATGTCGCTTTGGCGGATCGACTTGGAAAGTTTGGTCCGCCCGAGACGCTGGATCAGCTCCAGGCCGAAGCCGAGGGACTTGGCCTTCTTGCGCCATTCGTGCAAATGGTCGGGCGTGGGCGAGTGGCAGGCAATCTTGAAGGCGGCGCGTCCCTGCTTGTAGATGCGTTTGAGGCCGGCGGCCAGGTCTTCCGCGGTGGCATGGCGCAAGGGCCAGGAAGACAGGCTTTGCCGGGAAACAGCCAGCATCGCGCGCACCGTTTTGCGCAAGGCTGGGATGCGGCGGAGGCAGGAAGACTGCCGGCGCAACAATTGGCGCCGGAGCATATCGCCGGCGGGAGTGGCCGCGGCCTTGAGCTGGCCCAGCGTCCGCAGTTGCACGTGAACGTCGCGCAAGGGCGAGATTTTTCGTCCGGCGGCGGCGATGCGGCGGTTTTCCGCGCGGAAAAGGTCTTTGGGAAAGGCGACCCGCAACGAGCGCAGGAGGGCGCGCAGCCGTTTGAGGGCCTTGCGCGCGTTATGCACCGCCCGTCCTCGGCTGGGGCGGCGCAACTCAGCCGCCGCGAGGTCAATCTCCTCCTCGGCGATGCGGCCAAAAGCCGCCGCCAAGCTCTCGCCTTTTTCGATGCGGTAGCTCACACGGGTGACAATGAGTTAACGTAGCCGCCAACGCAGCTTACGTCAATTCAACGGTCAAGCGATCCTCTTAATCTCTTAAATTCTTAATCGTAATCGTAATCTTTTTCGGTTTGTAATGAGAATAGATTAAGATTAGATTCTTACCATTGAAATCCCGTCGGATTATCTCTCAGATTTCTCATCTGTGTTAATCTGTGTCCATCTGTGGCTAAAATTTCAAATATCTTTGGCTGGGATTAAGACGAAGACGCTTCCTGGCGCGCCCAGGCGTCGGCTTGCAGAATGAGTTCCAGACTGGGATGGGGCGTGACGGCATGGCGATTCATGACCCGGGCCACCACCTCGCTGATTTGGGGGAAATTTATTCTGCCGTCGATGAAGGCGTTGACGGCCGTTTCGTTGGCGGCATTCAGGACGGCGGGCAGCGTGCCGCCAATCTCCCCCGCCTTGCGGGCCAGGTCCAAGGCGGGGAATCGCGCCCGGTCCGGTTCCTCGAATGTTAATTGCCCCAGACGAATCAGATCGGTTTGGATGCGCTGGCTGGGCACCCGCTCAGGATAGGTCAGGGCGTATTGAATGGGCAGGCACATGTCGGGGCTGGAAAGCTGCGCCAGCATCGAGCCGTCCACAAATTCCACCAGGGAATGGACCACGCTTTGCGGATGCACCACCACCCGCACGCGGGCCATCTCGACGTCGAAGAGCCAGCGGGCCTCGATCATTTCCAAGCCTTTGTTGAAAAGAGTGGCGGAATCGATGGTGATTTTGCGGCCCATGACCCAGGATGGATGGCGCAGGGCGCGTTCGAGGGCGATGCCGGCGAATTCCTCCTTGGGCGTGGTGCGAAAGGGGCCGCCGGACGCCGTCAACCATAACGCGCGCACGGACGAGGACGGCTTGCCGTCCAGGCACTGGAAAATGGCCGAATGCTCGCTATCCACCGCCAGCACGCGCACGCCGTGCTTCCGCGCCTCGCTCATGACGATTTCACCGGCCATGACGAGAATTTCCTTGGAGGCGACGGCAATGTCTTTGCCGGCGCGGATGGCGGCCAGGGCGGGTTGCAAGCCGGCGGTGCCGACAATGGCGATAAGCACGATGTCCGCCGAAGGGAGCGTGGCCAGCTTGAGCAGGCCTTCGTCGCCGGCATAGACGCGGGTGCCAGTGCCCAGAGTGTTCTGCAATTCGCGGGCCTTGGCCGGGTCGCTAATTGAGATGACCTCGGGCCGGTGTTTGAGCGTTTGCTTGAGGAGCAACTCGGCGTTGTTGCCGGCGGCCAGGCCGACCAGGCGGACGTGGTCGGGCAAATCGTCAGCCACCTTGAGGGTGCTGGTGCCGATCGAACCGGTGGAACCAAGAAGAACGACTTTTTTCATGCCATTTGTCAGCCAGTGGTGCTCCGGCGGGGGGAGAAGTCAAGAGTCTTAAAACTTTATTTGGGTTTTGCATCCGGCGGGTTCTGTGCTTTGATAGCGGAGAATTAAGAACAAATATGAGGTTGCGCACAAAGCTATCCATCGCCGAATGCCGGACGCGGTTGACGTCAGCCACGGACTTGCAGGGACTGGCCGTATCATGGGAGGCCCAGGGATCCGGCTCCGTGGTGGGAGAATTCCGAGGCCCCGTCTTCCGGTTGCACACCAAAAAATATTACAGCAACTCCTTCGCCCCGTTTCTCTACGGCAAACTGACCGAGGTGGAGGACGGCACGATCCTGGAAGGGAGCTTCCGCCTGCATCCGTTCGTGCGGCTCTTCATGGTCTTTTGGTTTTCCTTTCTGGTGCTGTTCGGCGCGGCCGTCATCATCGTGCCCCCTGCCGCCAACCCGGCCAGCGGCATGGGCCGGGGCTGGTTTTACGCGGGCCTGGGCCTCTTAGCCGTCTCGGGCGTTGCGTTGATCGAGTTCGGCACCTGGCTTGGCTGCGGCGAGCAAGAGGTCATCCATTCCTTCCTCAAAAGCACCCTGGAGGCGAACGACTTCTAAACCCGTTTCTTGCGCTGGCGAAGCGCGGCTTTGCTCGCCTTATGAGCCGTCAAGAAATAAGGTTTACAACTATGGCGCAGAGATTTTGGCGGCTGGCAAGGCGCGAGCGAGAAGCATATCCACAGGGATCTGTGACGAGCGAGCAACGCAGCCAGCCAACAAAAGACCAAGCCAGAGTGTAAACGTTATTTCTTGACGGCTCCTTAACCAGGATTTTCGGAAAATCCGCTCCCATCGCATCCGCCATCCGCACCGCCGTTTCCAAGGAGGGGTTTCTCGCCACTGAATTCCAAATGTCTTGCAATTCGGTGTCCGGGGGTGTGTAAATCAGCCAATGAAGTCGAACGCCAGGTTGCTGTGGTCCACCCTTTTGGGATTGGCGGTGGGCGCGCCGGGTTTGGGAGTTGGTGCTGATGAATCCACTCCGACACGGCCGGGGGCTTCCATCCGCATCACGGCGGAGAATCCTTCCAGTATTCAAGAGGGCATCGAGGCCGCGGGTCGGGCTGGGATGAAGCGGGTTGTTATCCCTGCCGGGACATATCGGTTGCCGAAACCCAATGGAGGGGCCTATCTCTCGTTCAGGAATCTGGCCGATTTGGAAATCGACGCGCGCGGGGTGACGCTGCTGCGCACCGACCCAACCAAGGGCGGCATCAATTTCAATCGCTGCCGCAATGTCACTGTCAATGGCATGACCCTGCTCAATGAAACACCGCCCTTTACCCAGGGGACGCTTGTCGGCATCGATCCTGATGGGCGATGGCTTGAAGTGCGCATTGACCAGGGGTATCCGGCCAATTTCGACGACCCCCAAACCGGAGAAGCGAAGACGATGGGCGACGTTTTTGATCCCAGGACGCGACAGTGGAAAGTGGGGACCGTGGATTATGGTGTTGAGCGCCCCGAACGTCTCGGCCCCGGCCTGTTCAGACTCAACCTCCAATGGCGGGTCAAACCCGCCTCGCAACCGGTTTCGGTCGGCGACCTGATGGCATTTAGGGGAAGACTGTCAACGGACATTTTTCTGGGAGAATGCAGTGGAATGGTCATCACCAACGTCACGATTCTTCACGGCAGCGGTTTCTGCGTTCACGAGTCTGGCGGCGAGGGTGGGAACCATTACTCCTACAAGGTCACCTACGGCCCCAAGCCCGCCGGGGCGACGGCCAGTCCGCTGATCGCGTGCAATGCGGATGCCTTCCACAGCAGCGGCGTGCGCAAGGGGCCAATCGTCGAGAACTGCCTCTTTGAGGGCATGCCCGATGATGGCGTCCCCATCCACGGCAATTTTGCCCTCGTCATGGACAGTGCCGGCCGCGAAGTGACCCTTTGCCTGGCGGAAAGGATTTTTTTTAGAAATGGCGATCCGATCCGCTTTTTCAATCAACACGGCCATTATCTGGCGGAGACAACCATCCGGGAGATAGCCACGCTGAACCAATACAAGCCCAAGTCACCGATCACCACCGATCGGTTCAAGCGCGCACGGCGCTTTGTCACGCTAACGCTTGACAAAAGCGTGCCGGTGGATTTCCAGTGCTATGCCAGCGATCCGGCCGCGAACGGGAGCGGATACGTGGTGCGGAACAACATCATCCGCAATCACCGCGCGCGGGGCATGTTGCTGAAGGCGGACAATGGCCTGGTGGAGGGCAACACCGTGGATGGCAGCACCATTGCCGGCATCGTCATCGCGCCGGAAATCTGGTGGAACGAGGCCGGATACAGCCGCAATGTGATTGTCCGCAAGAACGTCATCAGGAACACCGGCTATGCCGCCGTGGGCTCTTCGGATTACCAGGCGGGCGCATTAACTGTCACTGGGGCGACCGGCGAACCGGCCAAGGCTGGCACGGTTGCGTCCGCGCCATCGGTACAGGTCACCGGCACATCGTCATCGAAGATAATATTTTCCAGGACTGCAATGGGGTGAATCTTCTGATTGCGTCCGCGCAGGACGTGGCGGTCAGAGGCAACCGATTTGAGAATGCGCAACAGCGGCCCTTGGACCGCGGCCAGAGATCGGGCATTGATCCCACGGCCCTGATCTGGCTGAACGACTGCCGCGACATTCGCTTCCAGGACAATGCGGTGTTCGGCTTGGGGACGTGCTGCCAGAGAGTTGTCAAATTGTGTGATAGCGCGACGAACGTCAGCGGTGTGACGCAGGGGATTCGCGTTGCCGGGCCATGAGCAGCACCAAGGGGTCAGTCCTAGAATTATGACAGTTTGTCGTTGACCTGGGCGGGGGAAACGGTTTAGGGTGAGGACACTGTATGGCAAGACCGCTTCGAATTGAGTTCGCGGGCGCCCTGTACCACGGAGGCCAAGGGGTCAGTCCTAGAATTATGACAGTTTGTCGTTGACCTGGGCGGGGGAAACGGTTTAGTTTGAGCGACACTGTATGGCAAGACCGCTTCGAATTGAGTTCGCGGGCGCCCTGTACCATGTCATGGCGCGGGGCAACCGGCGCCACGGAGGCCAAGGGGTCAGTCCTAGAATTATGACAGTTTGTCGTTGACCTGGGCGGGGGAAACGGTTTAGTTTGAGCGACACTGTATGGCAAGACCGCTTCGAATTGAGTTCGCGGGCGCCCTGTACCATGTCATGGCGCGGGGCAACCGGCGCCAGGTCATCTTTCGCGATGACGGGGATTGTCGCCGTTTTCTGGAAACCCTGGGCGAAGCTTGCCGCAAAACCGGCTGGCGCATTCACGCCTACGTTCTGATGGCCAATCACTATCATTTGCTCCTGGAAACGCCGGAGCCTAATCTGGTGGCGGGCATGAAATGGCTGCAAGGCGCCTACACGCAGCGCCATAATTACCGCCATCAAACGTGCGGCCATCTTTTTCAAGGGCGTTACAAGGCTGCGCCGGTGCAAGGGATTGGCTATTTTGGCGTGGTCAGCACGTATATCCATTTGAACCCGGCGCGGGCGGGATTGATCGAAATAGGCAAAGAGCCATTGAAGAAATATCGCTGGAGCAGTTATCCGTGGTATTTGACACTGGCCGGCAAGGGGCCGGACTGGCTGTGCCGGCAGCGGGTGATGGAGGAATTGGGACTGGGCCCATCGGCCCTCAAAGGTTACGAGGCGTACATGGAAGGGCGGACGTTGGAGTTGGGAATCAAGGCCGGGCGGACGGAACTGGAGGCAGAATGGAAGGAACTGCGGCGGGGATGGTATGTGGGCGGGGAAGGATTTGCGGAGAAGTTGCGCCAAGGCTTGGAGCGGGCGGTTGGGGGCCGTCGGCGGGAATCGCACAGCGGTCCGGCGCGCCGGGCGCACGACGAGGGGGCGGCGGAGAAGATCTTGCAACGAGGCATGAAGCTCTTGGGGATCAAAGCGGCCGAGGCCATGCCCAAGTCGGCTCGGGAGAAGGTGGCGTTGGCGTGGTGGCTGCGGGAGCGCACGACGGTGCCGCTGCGGTGGGTGAGCCAGCGGTTGGCGATGGGGCACTACAGCCGGGTGAGCCAGGCGGTAAGCCGGATGGCTCGCAGACCGGGCCGGAAGCTGGAGAAACTGAAAGAAATGCTGATGCAATCAGACCCCTGAGATGGCATGAAAAATGAAAACTGTCATAATTCTAGGACTGACCCCACGGCCCTTTATGGAAAAGCACCTTCCGACACTGGAAGCGTGGGATGCGCAATACCTGAAAGAGAACGGCGAAAAAAAGAAGCTTGGCACCTGAAATTGCCTACCCAAACGAGACCGAATGAACATATTTAAAGAAGCTGGTTGCGCTATGGATTTGGCTGGTTTTCGTCTTCTTCGCTTCTTCATCCAGCTTTGCGTACGACTTCCAATAGACAGTCACAACACAAGCGGCGGGGTCAAACCATACTTTCGTCCGGTTGGCGAAAAGCGCCTCGGCGCAAAAGACTTGAATAATTCCTGTTGCAGTCCCATCTAACGATGGTATAGTGTGGCGGTGTGGCGCTCACGCGCCTGCTCTTTGACATTTTGAGGAACTGAAACCGCCAAGGCGAAAAAGCGGGAAGGCCGGCATCATTGCCGCAAAGGAACGCAAAGAACACAAAAAAACACGCAAGGAAACTGGCGGCAGCCTCGGCTGCAGCCTGCGTTCCGCCCCGGCTCATCCACTCTTTCGTTTCCTCTTTTGCGTTCCTTGCGTTCTTTTGTGGCCATTCAATTCACGTAAGTCGTTGATTTCCAGGATAATTTCACATTGTTTCGAAAATAAAGACTCACGCGGCAAGTCCAAAAGCGGCAAATTGTGCCGGTCAAGCCCAGCCTGCCCGCCGTAGGCTTTGCGAAGGCGGGTCGCACCCAGTCGCACCCAGTCGCACCCAGTCGCACTTGGTCGCACTTGGTCGCACTTGGTCGCACCAGTCAAAGCCAACCAGTCAAACCGCATCGCTTCCTTACTTGTACTTGATCAAATTGGCCGTAATCTTCGTGCTGGTCACCGGGGTCGCGCCGCTTACTCCGGGCGCCGCCCAGACCACTGTGCCGGTCCGATAAACCCTCTCGCTGGAGAGCATGGCCGCGTCGGCGTGCTGTTGGCGGGCGGCCTTGGCCAGGTCGCCCTCGTTGTCGGCGTTGACCGCGCCGATAAGGATATAGGGCTGCGGTGGAAACTGGCCGGGAGCAAATATGGGCACCTTATCGACGATGCGGACGTAGCCGCCAGGACCGGTGGTCCAATTACTCTGCGGGCCGGTCCAGGGAGAGAACGTGTAACCGGGGCCGCACCCGCAAAGGCACAGCGCTAAAGAAACAGGCAGCAAACGCAATAACGTTTTCATACCACCCAATACGGGCCGCGCTTTGAAATCTTGCGCTAAAACCGCCAGCAAACGTAAATTCCTTTTCATGTATGTACGTTTACGCCATGCCCCGTTTCCGCGCAAGGGCGCACTGGTTCCCGAACTTTTGACTTGCTCCGCCGCCGCGCTGCGTAAATCGTCAACCGCAATTCGACATCATGTCCACTAAACTCAAAGTCGCAGTCATCGGGGTCGGCGCCCTGGGCAAGGAACACGCCCGCCTTTATGCCGACCTGGCCGCCGCCGGCCAAATCGTCCTGACCGGGGTTTTTGACCTCTCCCCTGCCCAGGGGGCCAAAATCGCCGAAAAATTGCGCGTCCCGCTTTTTGCCACGCTGGAGGAGGCCATCGCCGGGGCGGAGGCCTTCAGCGTGGCGACTCCGACGGCCACCCATTTTGAAGTGGCCCGCCGCCTTATGGCCGCGGGCAAACACGTCCTGGTGGAAAAACCGATGACCAACAACGCCACCCAGGCGGCCGAATTGGTGCAACTGGCGCGAGAGAAAAGCGCCATCCTCCAGGTCGGCCACGTCGAGCAATTCAACCCCGTCCTGGCCTACCTGGAAAAAGTCGCCACCGATCCGCGCTTCATCGAAACGCACCGCCTCTCCCCCTACCCCAGCCGCAGCACCGACATCGGCGTGGTGCTCGATTTGATGATTCACGATCTGGACGTGGTGCTGGGATTCGTCCATTCGCCGGTGGCCAGCGTGGAAGCGGTGGGCATTCCCGTGTTGAGCCAATCGGAAGACATCGCCAACGCGCGGCTGCGGTTCGCCAACGGTTGCGTGGCCAACCTGACGGCCAGCCGCATCAGCCCGGAGCGGATGCGCAAGATTCGCGTTTTCAGCGGCGGGGAATGCACCAGCTATGTGTCGCTGGATTACCGGGCGCAGGAAGGCTACATCTACCGCGTGGCGCGCGAGGGCGAGGAAGAGTCGTCGCTGCTGAAAAAGCTGCTGCACGGCAAGGAGTCCGCCGTCGTCAGCGAATTTGCCGGGCGCAAGATCGTGCGCGAGCCGGTGCCAATCGAGAAAGACGAACCGCTGAAGCTGGAATTGCGCGATTTCATCAAGTGCGTGCAATCCCACCAAACGCCCAAAGTCAGCGGGGCCGTGGCGCAACGCTCGCTGGACCTGGCGTTCGAGATCACGCGCCAGATTCAGGCCGGGCGGACGGCCATTTGAATATATATGGGCGGCTTGCTACTTATCCTGCCCATCGCGGCCCTGGACCTCTGGCTGATCTGCACCACCGGGAAAGGGCAACTGGCCGAATGGAGGGCGCGCCAACGCTGGCACCCACTCGCCGCGACCACCGGCGCCGGCCTGCTGCTGGCCATCTGGCTGGCCTTCTTCGTCGAATACAACAGCGGCGGCCAACTGCGCGTCGCGGGCTTTCCCATTCCCGTGGCGTTCTTTCATCTTGACGGCAAAACGTGGACGCGCACGACGCCGCCCGCTCCCCTGCCCTTGTTGGGCGCGGCCGCTAATTTTCTAACCGGCCTGGCGGCGCCGTTTATTCCCTTCAAAATCGCCGAGTTTCTAAAGAAGGTGAAAGCGGAATTGCCATGAATCCCCGGACCATCATGGTGGTCGCGGGCGATCCCAGCGGCGACGCCCTGGCCGCGGGCCTGGTGCGCGCGCTGGCGGCCGCGCTGCCCGCGGCGCGCTTCATCGGGGCGGGCGGGCCGCGCATGGCGGAAGCGGGGGTCGCCAATTCCTTCGACTTGACGGCGGACGCGGTGATTGGCCTGAGCGACGTGTTGAAGAAGCTGCCGCGCTTTCTGCGCCACAAGCGGCGCCTGACGCAACTGGCCGTGGAGCAAAAACCGGAATTGATCATCCATGTCGATTTTAGCGGCTTCAACCGCCGGCTGGCCCACGCCATCCGCCGCCGCGCCTCACCTGCCTGGCGGCCGAAGATCGTGCAATACGTCTCGCCCCAGGTCTGGGCCTCCCGTCCGGGCCGCGCCGCCCAAATGGCGCGCGACTTCGATCTTCTCGTGTGCCTCTTTCCGTTTGAAAAAGATTGGTATGCGCGGCACGTCCCGGAGTTTCACGTCGAATTCGCCGGGCATCCGCTTTTGGACCGAGGCCCCGCGCCGGCCCGAAAACCGGGCCAGGAGCCGGTGGTTCTTCTGCTGCCCGGCAGCCGCCGCGCCGAACTCAGGCGGCATCTGCCAGTCATGGTGGAAGCCGCCCGTCTGATTGCCGCCACCCAGCCGGCCCGATTCAAACTCATCGCGCCCAGCGAAGAAATGGGCGCTTTGGCGCGCGCCTTTCCGACCGGCGGCGGGCCGAATATCGAGATTCAGATTGGCGGTTTGGAGGAAGCGTTGTCCGAAGCCACCATCGCCATTGCTTCCACCGGCACGGTGACGTTGGAATGCGCTTACTTCGGGGTCCCCGCCGTCGCGCTGTATAAGACTTCGCTGTGGACTTATTGGATCGCGCGCCAGGTGGTGACAGTCAAATATCTTTCAATGCCGAATCTTCTGGCCGGCGAGCCGCTTTATCCCGAATTCATCCAGCATCAGGCGACCGCGGCCAACCTTGCCGGCGCGGCGCTGGAATTGCTGGCCCATCCGGGCCGCCGGTCGGAAATCCAGTCCAAGCTCGCCGGCATCATCTCGAACCTCGGCGGCCCAGGCGCCGCCCAACGGGCCGCGTCCGCCATCCTGAAGCTCACCGATTAAGAAACCGCCTGCCGCGTCACTCTCATCGAGCATTGTCAAGGCAATGCCTGACCAGCTTGGCCAGCGCGCCCAACATATAGGGCTTGGGCAGACAGGTGAAATTCTGCCCGGCTGAAGCAAGGGATTGCGCCAAGTCGGCGCTGTATCCGCTGGAAATGATTACTTCCAATGAAGCTTTTTCCTGCTTGAACCGCATGGCCAACTCCAACCCGGTGATGGCCTCCGGCATCACCATGTCCGTGAACAACAAGGCGATGCTTTGATGGTGCTCTTCCCACGCCTTGAGAGCTTCCAACCCGTGGCTGGCCTCCAGCACCACGTAACCCAGCCTGCGCAGACATAAGGCGGCCATGCTGCGCAAGGGAAGTTCGTCCTCCACCATCAAGATCATCTCGGAGCCGCCCCTGATTTGCTCAGCGGCGCCAGGCGGCGCGGGCGCGCGCAATGGACCCGCCTCCGCGGCCAGATAAACCCGGAACGCACTGCCCTGGCCCACCTGGCTCGACACCTCGACCCAGCCCTGATGCTGTTTGACAATTCCGTAAACTGAAGCCAGCCCCAAACCCGTGCCTTTGCCCACTTCTTTGGTGGTAAAAAACGGCTCAAAGATCCTTTTCAAGACGGTTTCATCCATGCCGCAACCCGTGTCGGTTACTGACAGGCAAACAAAACTTCCGGGCCGGGCGTACGGGTGGCGCAGCGCGGCGTGGTCATCAAACTCAACCAGCGTGGTGGCCAGCGTCAGACTTCCCCCATTGGGCATGGCATCGCGCGAGTTAATGCATAGATTTACGACCACCTGTTCGATCATGCCGGCATCGGCGTTCACCCAGGCGGGAGTGGAGGAACTGCGGAACTCAACCTTGATGTTCTCGCACAGCAGCCGCCGCAACATTTTCAGCAAGCCCAGAATCAGTTCGTTCACATTAAGCGGCTCGACTCGGGCCGCCTGGGCCTGGCCGAACAACAAGAGTTGTCGCGTCAATCTGGCCGCCCGCACGGTCATGCTTTCCACCTCCTTGAGAGACTCTTTCATGCCCATGGTCAGCCCGGGATTTTGCTGCAACAAACCGAGATGCAGGAGCGCGGCCGCCAGGATATTGTTGAAATCGTGCGCAATACCCCCTGCCAATTGTCCCACCGCCTCCATTTTCTGCGCCTGGCGGAATTGCTCCTCGAGACGTTTGCGCTCGGTGACGTCCATGACCATCCAGATCACTCCTGTCGAAAGGTCCGTGGGATCAATGGCCCGGCCCTGCAGGAGACACCAAAAATGTGCGCCGTCGCTTCGTTTTTGCTCGACTTCCGTCATGTAGGACAGGCCCTGCGCGATATGCTCGATGCTTTCCCGGCCCACACGCTCGTAGTCCCCAGGATGAATATAAAATGCGGACGTATCCAGGCCGCCCATATCCTTTGAGGCATAGACAAACATCGCCTTGTGGGCGGGGTTGGACCATTGAATGCGGCGGCCTATAGTCAGGGCGATACCGATCGGGGAAGTGTCCAGGATCGTTTGCTGCTCCTTGGAGATCTGGTTGAGGCGTTCTTCCTTCCGCTTATTCTCTGTGATGTTTTCGCCGATGCTGGCGATTCCGATGATCTCGCCGGCGCCATCCTTGAGCACCGTGTTGTTCCAGGCAATGAGCAGCCGTTTCCCGCTCCGCGCGATGATTTCGCTCTCACAATACAACTCCGGCCTGACTTGGACCACGAATTCGAAGACCTGATTTACTTGCCGGGCTTGCTCAGGCGCGGCAAAAGTCGCAATCCAGTCCTTGCCGATGACTTCCTCGAGGCTCCAGCCGGTTAAGCGCAGCAGAAACCGATTGGCGAAGAGAATCCTGCCCCGCGCATCCAACATAACGGCGGGAAGCCGCACGTTTTCCGTAATCCGGGCCATGAAGTCGGATTCGGCGCGCGCTTCCTGGCCTGCATTCCAAGAACTTTCCAGGTTAGGGACCATCGTCTCATCGGTCATAAGGTCGGCAAACAATATGAAGAAGCCACGGCGCGAATACTCACCCATTTTTGCGTGTTGCGCATCCTCTTTTGGCAAGGCATCCAACTGGCCGGGTGCGCGCCATGCGTGCTGGCGCTTTCCTTGAATTGTCCTCGCACAAGCAAATTACGGATGCTGCTTGCCTTCCGGCCCGGTTCGGGTATTGCGTATCAGCAGGCTGATTCCATGAACCGCTTCGAATTTCACCTCCGCCTCACGGCGGATCAGTATTTGGACTATTACCGCGGCACGGCCCGGCACGTGGTGGTTCGTTGCGCCACCGGCCAAAACGTCCAGTTCCCAGCCTCGCTGCTCCAGCAATATGTCAGCCCGGATGGAATCCGCGGCCATTTCGCGCTCACTTGCGACGAACAAAATCGGAACCCACGTCTGGAACGGTTGCCAGGAGATTAGGGGCCGTCCTGCAAGGGCCTTCGTCCTTCTTCCTTCAATACACCTTGCGCAGGTTGGAGGGGAGGATGTTTAGCTCGGCGCGGTATTTGGCCACGGTGCGGCGGGCGATGACGATGCCTTTTTCCTTGAGCATCTTCACGATCTCCTGGTCGGAAAGCGGCTTGCTCGTGTTCTCGCCCTTGAACATCTCCGCCACCATATCTTTGACGCTGGTGTTCGAGACCCCGCCGCCGCTGTCGGTGTGGATGCCGGAGGTGAAAAAATATTTCAGCTCGAACATTCCTTGCGGCGTGTCGATATATTTGTTGGAAACGGCCCGGCTGACGGTCGTTTCGTGGACCCCGACTACTTCCGCCACCTGCACCATCGTCATGGGCCGGAGGAAGGCGACCCCTTTATCCATGAACTCACGCTGGCGTTTGACGATCTCGTTGCCGATGTTCAGAATGGTCTGCTGCCTCTGCTGCAGGCTCTTGATGAGAAATTTTCCGGCGCGTATTTTGTCCCGGATGTAGTCGCGCACCTCGGTCGTGGTGCTGGCTTGCGACATCCAATCCTTGTACATGTTGCTGATGCGCAGGTGGGGAATCTGCTCGTTGTTGGTGGTGACGACGTAATCATCGCCCAACTTTTGCACGAAAACCTCCGGCGAAATGTAACGGTCGTTGTCGGGCAAAAAGTCGCGCCCGGGGTGAGGTTCGAGGTTTTTGATGCGCCCCAAGGCGGCCTGCACCTGTTCGACCCCCACGCCCAGGCCGCGCGCGATTTCAGGCAGCTTGCGTTTGAAGAGCGCATCCATGAAATCGCGGATGATGCGGTATTCGAGTGTCTCCGTCTGCCCGGCGCGTTGCAATTGCAACATCAGGCACTCCTGCAGGTCGCGCGCGGCGACGCCGGGGGGATGAAATTCCTGGATGACCTTGAGCACCGTGACGATTTTTTCCTGGGGGGTGCCGGTGGAAAAAGCCAGTTCATCCACGGTTGCCTTGAGATAGCCGCGATCATCCACATTGCCGATGATCATTTCGGCGATGGGCTTCTGTTCATCGGTCAAGTCCGAAAAACGCATCTGTTCCAGCAGACTCTCTTGCAGCGAGGTGCCGGCCACCAGCGAATCGAACATGAACTGCCGTTTTTCCTCGGCTTCCTGACTCTGGCGCATGGGCAGGTTGGTCTGGGCAAAATGGTCGCGCCATTCCTGGTCAAATTGCACCAACTTCTCGAATTCCGCCTGAAAATCATCGACTGGCGCGGTGCTTGGCTTTTCGGTGGCGGGATCGAACTTCACGTCCGCGGGCGGTTCCGCCAGGTCCACGGCGTAGGTTTCGCTGTCGCTATCGCCGTCATTTTTGGTGCGCTCGCTCTGTTCGACTTCGGCGGCGGGGACTTCTTCCAGAATGGGGTTTTGCTGCAATTCCTGCTCCACCAGCGCTTTGAGCTCGAGCGTAGGCGCTTGCAGCAGGGCCAGCGACTGCTGCAACTGCGGCGCCAGTACCTGCGAGAGCGACATTCGCTGTGATAAATGTAAGCCCTGCGACATTCGAGCCATTTTACCCTCAAATCCTCATAGCTCAAGAGCAGAAGTCATTTTTCCAGAAAAAGATTGCTGGCCTCAATTCACCCCTCTAAGGTCGCTCCGTGCCGGTTCATCTGACTATTTTGGGCAGCGGTTCGGGCGGAAATTGCGCGTATCTGGAGACGGATCAGGCGCGCCTATTGATTGACGCCGGCTTGAGCGGGCGCCAGATCCGCCAGCGCATGGCCACCCTGGCCCGCGTCCCGGAAACCCTCACCGGCATCCTCATCACCCACGAACACTCCGACCACATCGCGGGGTTGGTCGGATTGGCGAGGCGGCTGGAATTGCCCATTTATTGCAACCGCTTGACCAAGGAAGCCATCCAGGACCAATTGCAGCTTCAGATTGACGCCCGTATTTTCATCACGGGCGATTCCTTTGCCATGGGCGACGTGACCGTCGATACCTTTGCCATTCCGCACGATGCCTGCGACCCGGTGGGCTACCTGGTGCGGACGGCGGCGGGCAACATTGGTTTTGTGACCGACCTCGGCCACGCCACCAAACTGGTGGTCGAACGCATTCGCGCCGCCAATGTGCTGCTGCTGGAAGCCAACCACGATGTGAAGATGTTGCAGGACCATCCCCGCCGCCCCTGGAGTCTTAAGCAACGCATTCTCAGCCGGCACGGCCACCTCTCCAACGACGGCGCGGCGGATGTCGTCGGGGAGATTCTTTCCGCCGGACTGCGCCGGCTTTACCTGGGCCACTTGAGCCGCGATTGCAACCGGCCGGAATTGGCCCTCAAGACGGTGGTCGCGCGCCTGGAGCAACTGGGCGGCAAGCACGTTTCGGTCGAATCCACCTCGCAGGATAAACCCAACGCGACATTCACTCTCTAAGTTAGGTTGAATCCGGGCCGATCTTGGTTTATTCCTGTGCTGATGGATAAAGAAGTGAAGTATAACGTAGCAGTGGACACTCAGGCTGAAGCGCCCGCGCCAGCGCCGGAGTCGCCGCCCGCCCCGGCCTCCGACGAAACCGAACAACTCAAGACTCGGGCCGCCAAGGCCGACGAATACTGGGACCGCTTCGTGCGTTTGAGCGCGGATTTCGACAATTACAAGAAGCGCGCCGCGCGCGAGCGTAAGGACGCCGTCGCCTTCGCCAACGAGAATCTGCTGACCAAGTTGCTGCCGGTGCTGGATGCCTTCGAAATGGCCATGTCCGCCGCCGCCGGGCATCCCGCCGCCAAATCGCTTCAAGCCGGCGTCCTCATGATCTCCAACCAGCTCAAATCCGCGCTGGCGGAGGCCGGTTTGGAGGAGATCGACGCCCAGGGAAAACCCTTCGACCCCAACTTCCACGAAGCGGTCATGCAACAGGAATCCCCCGATGTCCCCGAAGGACAGATCGTCCGCCAAATTCGCAAAGGTTACAAACTTCACAACCGGCTCCTTCGCCCGGCGGGAGTGGTCCTCGCCAAAAAACCAGCGGCCTGACCTACTATGGCAAAGCGAGATTTTTACGAGGTCCTCGGTGTGGACCGGGGCGCAGAGATGGAAGAGATTAAGAAGGCCTACCGCAAGTTGGCGCTTAAGTTTCATCCCGACCGCAATCCCAACGACAAAGCCGCCGAGGAGAAATTCAAGGAGCTGGGCCATGCCTACGAGATCTTGAGCGATCCGCAGTCCCGCGCCGCTTACGATCAATACGGCCACGCCGCCTTTGATTCCCGCGCCCGCGCGCGCAGCAGCGGATTCCACGATCCGAGCGACATTTTTCGCGAGGTCTTCGGCAATTCCAGCATCTTCGAGGACCTTTTCGGCGGCGGGGGCGAGCGGCGCTCCGGCGGCGCCCGGCGCGGCGACGATCTGCGCTACGACATGGAATTGACTTTCCTCGAGGCCGCCCTGGGTTGCGAGAAGGAAGTCAAGGTCACCAAACTGGGCGCGTGCGAATCCTGCCACGGCAGCGGGGCCGAGCATGGCGCCACGGCCAAAGTCTGCTCGGTGTGCGGCGGACGCGGCCAGGTCATCAGCTCCCGCGGCATTTTCAGCATCGCCCAAACCTGCCCCCGTTGCGAGGGAGCGGGCCGGGTCATTGACAAGCCTTGCCGCACTTGCGGCGGGGCGGGGCGGCGCGAGCAAACGACCCAGATCAAAATCAAAATTCCCGCCGGCGTCGAGAGCGGCTCCCGCTTGCGTTCCTCCGGCAACGGCGAAGCCGGCGTCCAAGGCGGGCCGCCGGGCGATCTGTTTGTCGTCCTGCACGTCAAGCGCCACGATATTTTCAGCCGCGACGGCGACGATCTGCTGTGCGAAATTCCCGTCAGTTTCGTCCAAGCCGCCTTGGGCGACACCATCAAGGTGCCGACTTTGACCGAGCAGGCGGAGATCAAAGTGCCCCCCGGCACGCAAGCCGGCTCCGTCTTCCGCCTCAAAGGCAGAGGCGTGCGAAATGTGCAAGGCTATGGGCACGGCGACCTGCTGGTCCGCGTTCAGATTGAGGTGCCAGCCCGCCTCAACGCCGCCCAACGCGCCAAGCTGGAGGAATTTGCCAAGCTCTGCGACGAAAACGTCCATCCCATGAGCAAGAGCTTCCTGGAAAAAGCCAGGAGCCTGTTCAGTTGACGTTCCCATGCACCGCTTTTACCTTCCGCCGCCAGAGTGCCGCTCCGATCATCTTGTGCTGACCGGCAGCCAGGCCCATCACGCGGCCGACGTTTTGCGCCTCACGGCGGCAGACCCGGTCACTGTGCTTGACGGCGCGGGCACGGAGCTGGCCTGCCGCATCGAAACCATCGCGCGCAAGCAAGTGCTGTTGGAAGTCCTGGGCCGGACCACCGAGCCGCCTCCACCTTGGCGGATCACCCTGGTGCAGGCCATTCCCAAGGGCAAGTTGATCGAAGCCATCATCGAGAAGGCGACGGAACTGGGCGTGGCGCGCATCGTTCCCCTGCTCTCCCTGCGGGTCACGACGCGTCTGGAAGGCGAAGCGGTCGAACACAAGGCGGAGAAGTGGCGGCAAACCGCGGTGGAAGCCATCAAACAATGCGGCCAACGCTGGCTTCCGCAAGTGGAACCGCCGATGACCCTGCCGGCTTTGCTGGCTCGCGAAGACGCGTTCGATTTGACACTGGTAGCGTCGCTCCAGGAAGACAGCCGGCATCTCCGCGTCTATTTTCCCGCCGGCGCGGCGAGGCCCCAAACCATCCGCGTCTGGGTCGGCCCCGAGGGCGATTTCGCGCCGGAGGAAATGGCGGCCATCAAAGGCGCGGGCGCGTTGCCCATCACTTTAGGCCCGCTGGTATTGCGCAGCGAAACTGCCGCCATCTGCGCCTTGGCCGCTATCAACCACGAAATGCGCGCGCCGGTGGCTCAGGGAGTCGTGGCGCGATAATAACGTTGCGGGAATGTTCCGGCGGCGGAATCGGTGACGCTGAACGTCCCGAAGCCGGAGGGGTTGGTGAAGATTGGAGCCCATTGCCACAGGTTGGTCGAGGCCGAAATGATCACCTGGCCCTGTCCGGTCAGGTTGGTCAACTGCAAGGTAAATTTGCCGCCGGAAAGTTGCGGCGCGCTCCCGCCGGGCAGAAAGGCCACCGGCATGTTGGTAATGCTCAACACGGCGACCAAGCTGGTGACGGCGCCGGCGGCGTTGGTGATGACCACCTGGTAATTGCCGGCATTGCCCGCGCCCGCGCCGGTCACGTTCAGCGGGTTGCCCTGCCCGCCAGGCAGGCTGGAACCGTTGAGATACCACGCGTAGTTCATCGTGCCCGCGCCCGTCACCCCGATGCTCAGGCTTGCATTCCCTCCGCTGGCAATGGCCACGCTTTGCGGTTGCGAGGTGATCACGGGAAAGGGCGAAGCCGTGCCGCTCAAGGCAAAAACGCCTGTCACCGTGCTTGAACTGGAATTGCCGGGCATGGTGAAGGTCACGGAACTGACCGGCTTGGTGTGCAGCCCCAGGGATTGGAGGTTGATCGCCGTATGGTAGAGCGCGGGATAGGGACTTGTGTCAAGTGAGTAGAAATAACTGTAATCGCTGACAAGAGAGATCCCGAACCTGGACAGGGCCGCTTTTGCTCCGGTAATGCTGGTCACCAGGTAGTTGGAGGCCAGGAAGGCAATGCTCGAACTGGAACTGTTATCCGTGAAATGGATCACCAGCGAGCCGTTGCCGCCGCCCTGAGCCGAAGCGGCCAGGACGGAAAGTGACTTGTAAGCCGCCGGCGAAGACAGGGTCAGTGTGCCGGTAGTCGCTCCGGACGCCAAATAGAGCACGTTGTTGCTGGTGTAGGGGCCGAATTGGAAGGTGGTCGCGCTATCCACCGCGCTGGTGAACACTCCGCTCTGCGGCAACCCTTGCACCGCCGGCGCGCCGCCGTACAAATTCACCGCCGCCGGCAATCCCGCTTCGTAAAATGCCGTGGGACTCGAAGAATACAAAGTATTGGCCGGATCGAACTGTTGCGTGTAGAGAGGCGCGTTGCCGCCAAGGGCCGCGTTCTCAACCACCACGTCCGCGTTGAATCCGGTGAAGGAAATTGGATAATCCGCCGTCTTCACCGCGAGGGAAAACACCAGGGCTTGCGCCAGAAGATTGTTGAGGTTGGTCACGAAAACCGTTGCCGCGTAATTGCCCGCAGGCAGGCTGTTGGCGGCGGCATTCAAACTGATCGTCAGCGGGGAAGCCGCGCCTGCCGCCACCGTGCCGTTGCTGGCCGTCACGCTCAACCATGCCGCGGTGTTGGCCAGCGACCAACTCACCGCCGAACCGGTGGTGTTGGTCAGCGTGTAGGCTTGGGCCGTCACGCTAAATGGACCGGCCACCGGCCCCACGGCCGCGAAACCCGTTTCAGGCATGGCCAGCAACGGTGGCGACAGAATGAAATTAGCTCCCCAGAAGTTCCCGCTGTTCGTCGTGTTGTATGTCGAAATGCCGGTGGAATAATTGCCGCTGGCCGACACGTCTCCCGTGTTGGTCACCGTCAAGGCGTAATGCGAATTGGCCAGGATGTGGACCAAAGCATAGATGCCGTTGGTATCCGTGGTGGCCGAATAAGTGCCTCCGCCGTTGCGCGTGGCCGTGACCGTCGCCCCGCTCACAGGCGCTCCGGTGGGATCGGTCACGCGTCCGCTCATGATCTGGCCGGAACCATTGGTGTAGATATTGAATATGCACGCTTCAACGGTCGTGTAGGTGTTGACATCGGGAGTACTGATGTTCGGTAGCGCGTACCAAACGTCGTCGTCTCCGCCCCAACCGGCGTTGACGTGATGAAAGAGCGTGGAGCCGCAGTAGCCATAACCGTCACAGACCAGGCAGTGCGCGCTGGTAGCGCCAGTGACGGCCAGCGCCACCGGCAAGCGGGCGTCCAAGTTGGGATTGATCATCGCCATCAGGATTGGCCCGCCGAGGCCGCTGCTGGCCTCTTCGTCATACCAACGTTGGAGTAGCCGAACGTGCTGGTCAAAGCTTGTGGGGCCTTGTAGGTGAAAGCGCTTGAACCGCCCGATTCATAATCCATGTTGATGGCCGCCCCGGCGTCGAAGCACAACTCGCCTACCGCTTGCGCCTGGGGGGCAGTTGGGTTATTGGGCGCCAACGGCATGTTGGTCCACAGGTAGGGGCCGCCCCAACTGTCCCCGCCCATCAAGAGGCCCGTCCCTTTCTGGCCATTGACGGTTATGGGAAAGCTCTTTGTGCCCACGCCAGCCGCGGGATATTGGTAATAGTACATCAACTGCGCCATGCAGGTGGCGACGCAGCCACAGGGGTAGTTATCCGGTGTAAAGTAATTGTAACAGGCATAACCTCCGCTTATATCCAAGTCCTGGCTCCAGAGAGTTTGCACCAGCGGCGCCACCCAGACTTGCGACACGAGCACAATGGTGTTGTTCGTTCCTGAATCCGGCGGCGGATTGGGGGACGCCGCCAAAAGGCCTTTCCATTTGCGATGCGCCTCCAAGTGGCGCGCCTCCTGCCCGCCCGCGTGAAGCCGCGCCATGCGCCCGCGCAAATCGCGCTTGACCAACATGGCCATTGGATCGCCCGACTGGGAATCGAACCGCCCCCCGGCGGAAAAAGCGATAAACGGCTCCTCCGTGTCGTCCGCCGACACGATCACATATCCGGCCGGGTCCAGGTGAACGACATGAAACAAAGCCGCGCCCGCCCCGTCCTGCACGGTTTCGGTATGTCCGACCTTGGCGGAAAGGTGCTGGCCCAGCGGTTGATGGTCCAGGCGCAGCCAACCCTTGGCCGCGGCGGCGGCGGAATCGGCGTTAACCGGGGCGGCCAACGCCTGGTGACAAAGCAGAAGGCCCCAGGCCAATCCCAAGCCGGCCCACCATGCCGGAAGACGAAAAGGAAAGTCGCAGCAAGCCCGCGAGTTGTTCAGGTTCATATCCTGCCAACCATAAACACTCGCGGACAAATGTCGAGGAATATTTTGCTTATGACAGAAGCCACGATGCCAACGCCCACGGGATCATGCACCGCCCATTTTGAAAATGTAACGCCGGTCACGGTCCACCTTGAACTTTTCCAGCAACGCAACATATTCCTCGTGAAATGATTTCCTCGCATGATGTTTTTGCTGGTTCTCCACGTAGCGAATAACGGTGCCGAGCTGCGAACGTGAATAGGAAAACGCACCGAACCCCTCCTGCCACGAAAATCTTCCGGCCACCCAGCATTTTTCGTTGATGAACTTTGACGAGCACGCCTTTACGTCTCGCATCAAGTCCGAGAGTGTCGAATCCGGCCTTAAGCCGATGAGCAAATGCGCGTGATCCGGCATATTATTGATGGCGATCAGTTTTTGTTTTTGGCCGGAAACGATGCCGGTAATGTATTTTTGGAGTTCGTCGTTGTAGCGCTGTTGGATGAGGTTTTGTCTGCCCTCGACGGCGAATACGATGTGAATGTAAATCTGCGTATAAGTGTTCGCCATGCGCGAAATATGCCGCTCCTGACGGAGCTTGAACATAATTTTCTGTGTTTGGTTCTACAAAGATGACGCCCCTGACGGGGCTGGGGTGCCAACAACTGGTTGTTCCAAACCGGAAAAAGCCCGACGGGCAAGCTCCGTCAGGAGCGGCCTTTCTGTAGAAGTTAACCACAACAAAACGGCAAGCCCCGTAGGGGCGGCATCTGCCAGCGAAATCCATCGCACATTTTGAAGCCGTCTCTGACGGGGCCGGGGCACGATAACCGGAGCCAGAAAACTTGCCTCTTTCCTTCCTCGCCTGGCTTGCATATTCATTAGATATGCGAACGGCAATTTATCCCGGCAGTTTCGACCCTCTGACCAACGGCCATCTGGACATCATCCATCGCGCCGCCAAGTTGTTTGACCGCGTCATCGTCGCCGTGGCCAAGAGTGAGAGCAAGAAACCGCTCTTTTCGCTCAAGGAACGCCTGCGGTTGGTGCAACAGTCTCTGGACGGCCTCCCCAACGTCCAGGCCGATTCGTTCGATACCTTGCTGGTCCATTACGCCGAACAAAAAAAGGGGCAGGCCGTCATTCGCGGGCTGCGCGCGGTGTCGGATTTTGAGTTTGAATTCCAGCTCGCCTTGATGAATCGTAAGTTGAACGGGCAAGTGGAAACGATTTTTATGATGCCACGGGAAACTTACACCTTTCTCAGTTCACGCATCGTGAAGGAAATTGCCTCCCTGGGCGGCAATGTCGAGTGCTTCGTTCCGCCGCACGTGCAAACGGCTCTGGCCCGGAAATTCGGCCGGGCCAAGAAAAAGTCCTGAACCTCATCGCGCGCCCATTATGCCTTTGCAAGTCAATATCCGCCACCTGGAAAGCAAGGACGCCCATTTGCAGGGCGAATTGCCGGCGGACGAACTGAATTTGGGCTTCAACGACGAATTAGTCCATGCGCGCCAGCCCTTGCGCTACGACCTGACGGCGCAGTTGTTGAACGATGCCGTTTTGGTGCAAGGCCGCATCGAGCTGACCTTGGACTGCGAGTGCGCCCGCTGCCTTAAGCCATTCCAGCACCGGATCGAACTGGGCGAGTGGACGGCGCACCTGCCGCTGCAAGGCCCCGAAAAGACGCCGATTAAAGATGATATGGCAGACTTGACGCCATGCCTGCGGGAAGATATTCTGCTCGAGTTTCCGCAACATCCGTTGTGTGAGGCCGGTTGCGCCGGGTTGCCCGATCGTGCCAAGGAAAACAAAACGAAGGAGGCCAGCCAGACGGAAGGTTCCTCTGCCTGGTCTGAATTGAACAAGTTAAAATTTTAAAACAGGACATAGACATATATGGGAGTTCCCAAACGCAAGCCTTCCCACAGCCGCCAGCGGATGCGCCGCGCCTATAACAGCACCATGAAGACGCCTCAATTGAGCGTCTGCCCGCAATGCGCGGCCCCATGCGTGCCGCACCGGGTCTGCCCCGCGTGTGGTTATTACAAAGGCCGCCAGGTCATCACCGTCACAACGGCTGCCTGACCGTTTTCCGGGGGCGCGGAATTGATTCCCTTTCCGCGCCTTCTTTTTTATGCGCATTGTAGTGGATGTGATGGGCGGCGATCACGGCGCGCAGACGGTCGTTGAGGGTGTGCGCCAGGCTCTGCAATCCAGCGCCTCCATCACCCAGCTCTTCCTGGTCGGACGCCAGGAGGAAATTGAAGCCGCCATCCAAGCGACCGGCTCCCGCGATCCACGCCTTAGCATCGTCCCCGCCAGCGAAGTTCTCAGCATGGAGGACAAACCGGTGGAAGGCCTGCGGCGCAAGAAGGATTGCTCCATCTTGCGCGCCGTCGATCTGCTCAAGGATGGACTGGCCGACGCCCTTATCTCCCCCGGCAACACGGGCGGGATTGTCGCCGCCTGCACCATTCGTTTGCGCACCTTGCCGGGAGTGGACCGGCCCGGCATCGCCACCGTCATCCCGGGGCCAAAAAACGATTTCGTGCTGCTGGATTCTGGCGCCAGCGTCGAATGCCGGCCCATTCACCTTCTCCATTTCGCCATCATGGGCAGCATTTATTCCCGCGAAATTCTCGGCTACAAGAACCCCCGCGTGGGCATCCTGAGCAACGGCACCGAACCCAATAAAGGCACCGAACTGACCAAGGAGGCCAGCAAACTCTGCAAAATGGCCGACTTGAATTTTATCGGATATGTCGAGGGCCACGACCTCTTCAACGACCGCGTTGACGTTGTAATCTGCGACGGCTTTATCGGCAACATTGTCCTCAAGACCCTGGAAAGCTTCGCCAAAGGCATGGCCGGTTGGATCAAGGACGAGATTTCCAAAAACCCCAAGCGCATCCTTGGAGCCTTGCTGGTCAAGAACGCCCTGCGCTCCATCAAGCGCCGCACCGATCCCGATACCCGCGGCGGCGCTCCGCTCCTGGGCCTCAACGGCACCATCTTTAAAGCGCACGGACTCTGCCAGCGCCCTGGCCATCACCAACGCCATCGGCGAATGCGCCAAAGCCCTTCAACATCGCCTCAACGAAATGATCCAATCCGAGGTCGCCAAAGCCAACGCCCTAACCGCCGCCCCCAAACCATGATGCTCCCCGCCAGAAAATTTAAAAACCCCCGCGCCCGCCACAATTTCCAGGGGCGCACCTGTTCCATCATCTCCGTCGGCTCTTACATCCCTGACCGCGTGCTATCCAACGCACGACCTGGAAAAGATGGTCGATACTTCCGACGAGTGGATCATCACCCGCACCGGCATCAAGGAACGCCGCATCGCCGCCCAGCACCACGCCACCTCCGACCTCGCCGCCAAGGCCGCCCGCATCGCCATGACCCGGGCTAACATCACCCCCGATGAGATTGATCTGATCATCGTGGCCTCCATCACCCCCGACATGCCCTTTCCCTCCACCGCCTGCATGGTGCAGCACAAGATCGGGGCCACGCGCGCGGCCGCCTTTGACGTTCAAGCCGCCTGTTCGGGTTTCATTTACGGCCTGGAAATCGGCCAGCAATTCATCATGTCCCGCACCTACGACACCGTCCTGGTCATCGGCGCCGAAAAACTTTCCTCCATCATCAATTGGAAGGACCGCAACACCTGCGTCCTTTTCGGCGACGGCGCCGGCGCGGCCATCTTGCGCCATCGGCCCCAGGCCCACGGCTTGCTGACGGTCTGCATGGGCTCCGACGGCCGCCGCGCCGGCCTGCTCTGCATGCCCGGCGGCGGCTCCGCCTTTCCTTCCAGCCACGAAACGGTTGACGCCGGCCTGCATTTTCTGCGCATGGACGGCAAAGAAACTTACAAGAAGGCCGTCGCCGCCATGGAAATTGCCGCCACCGAGGCCCTGCGCCGGTGCGAGTTGGACATCTCCGATATCCAATGCATCATTCCCCATCAAGCCAACCGCCGCATCATTGACACCGTCGCGGCGCGGCTGGGCGCCAAGCCCGGGCAACTTTTCGTCAACGTGGAAAATCACGGCAACACCTCCGCCGCCTCCGTCGCCATTGCCCTGGACGAAGCCGTGCAGTGCAAGCGCATCCAGCGCGGCGATCTGGTCATGATGATCGTGTTCGGCGCCGGTCTGACGTGGGGCGCCGCGATTATTGAATGGTAGCCAACTTCCCGCTTTCATAATCTTAATCTTAATCCTAATCCTAATCTTAATTTAACAACGCACTTAGGGGATTAAGATTACTTAGAAGAGCGGAGAATGAGGATTCATGGTTGACGCGCGAGTATGTAACGGTTAGTTTTTGCGATTCCGAGCGGGGGTGTAGCTCAATTGGTTAGAGCGCTGCCCTGTCACGGCAGAGGTTACGGGTTCGAGCCCCGCCACTCCCGCCAACCTTCGCTCGCAGCAAAGCATAGAGCGAAGGCTGCCGCGCCGGAGCCGTTAGGCGAAGGCGGGCGGCGGGATTGAGTTTGGGAATCAGCGAGCTACGGCTCGGCAAGCCAGCCCTTTCAGTGCTATAGCGGATCCCCGTATTGTGTTGCAGACGGATTGGAACGTGACCGGACGCGGACGTTAAAGAAGCCGTCCAGCGATGCGTTCACGTTGCAGGAATGCTCCAGGCTTGAGCACGAGGAGGTCGTAAAACGGTTTATCCATCAGCCCGCCAAAGTCACCCCAGTCAAGCGTGAGCAAAACATCGGCCCAAGCCAGCGCGCTAAAGAGAATCGGGCGGTCTTTTCCGGCAGGGAACACGACGGGTCGATCTAGCGTCAGTACATCGTCCATCACCAGAAGGCCAGGCCGCAACAGCGCCCAAGTGGCGCTGCAGGATGGCGGAAAATCAGGCAGGTTGCGAAGCGTTTCTTCGATGGCATACGGAGTTGTCACCAAAAGCCAACCATTGGCCGGCGCACGGCGGAAGATTTCGCGCGAAGCACCGCTGGCGGAGCCGCAGGCGGCCAAAAGGAGGCTCGTGTCGAGAAATAGTCTCACTTGCCTTCATGGAAGCGGCGCATGTCAGCTTCGTCTTCCGCGATCCAGCCCGCCATTTGCTCGCGGGAAAATTTTCGCGGTTCAGGCATTGGGCCTCCTTGCGCGCGCAGCCGGGTGGCAAGAAACAGCATCAAATGCTGTTTATCCTCTGGCGGCAGTGCTTCCGCCGCCGCCTCAATTTGCTCGAGTTTACTCACCACATTAATAGACACCATTGCAACGAAAATGACAAGAGTTCGCAAACGAAGCGCGCCCTTCTTCAGTTACACTGTTGCCTCCAGCGATTGTCATTTCCCGCGCTTTGATTTCTCAGCCTGCTCGATAAGCTCATCAAGTGTAGGAACACCCCACAGGTTCGTACTGTGAATGGACTCCAAGTACCTGATGGCCTCCACGACCTTCTGATCCACCTCTGCGGGATTATAGTCTGAACTTCGCTCCGCGTCGCGGCCATACCGCTTGCGGTAATCGCGAACCCGTCGCAGCAGATTGTAGTGTGTGCGCTGAATCAAATCGGAATGCTGCAGGCTCATCCCGGCCAGCGTCGTTGCTGAGTAATCCATCCCTCGGTCGAGTAGGATTGCCAGGTTGGCTTTGTTGGTGTCCTTGAGGGCGCTCAACCCGGCCCAGCAATCGAAGCAACTATCGTTCGCCATCCGAACGACCAACGGTCCAGCCACGTGGCGCTCTCCTTGACGAAAGCCGAACCAAGCGCTGAGAGCCGCGCTCATGAGCAGCAGCAGGACCGCGATGGCTCCTTTGGCGAACGGGCTACTTGGCATGAGTCTCATGGAGACAATTAATTACAACAAGTTGTTCGTAGTTACGATAGCCAAATAAATACCAAGGAAGGTGCGGGGCAGTTGGCGACTGGTCGGTCTCCCACGATCAATCGCGCCGCAATTGCAGCAGAACGGCGCTGGCATGCATCACCAAGTCCAAGTGTCCTCTTTTTAAACTCCTGAAATGTTTCCCGGCTGGCCGAGTCCGAGTCCCGAACTTCCCGCTTCCGAGGGCATTCAAGCCAGCGCGGGCCAGCGGGCGGCGCTGCCCGCCGCTCTGCCCGCCCGTTGCGTAGCCGCCCCCCACAACATACGACCGCAGAACCGACGAGCCGAATGGCTCGCTTTTCGGTTCTGCTCCTTTTAACTTGCTGCCCTGGCGGTCCTCGCTCACAAGCCCCCCATTTTCTCGCCCCAACGATTGCTCGATTCTTTTCGTGTGTGTATTCTCAGGGCATGACACAGGCATAAGAGATGAAAGCAACAATGCCAGAACCTGAAATCGTCACGCGCAACGGCATACCCGTCTCGGTCATCATCCCCATCAAGATTTACAAGGAACTCTTGGAGCGTGTGGAGGACGCCGAGGATGTGGCTTGGCTCAAACGCGCCCGGCGCAAGCCACTGCAACACCGTCCGCTGGAAGACTATCTGGTTAAGCGCAGCCGCAAGTAACCATGTATCGCGTCCTGCTGGAATCCATGAGGCGAAATCTGAACAGGACTCCACGGAGTGTCGCCCTACCGTGAGAGGAAGGTCACCTAAACCGTTGATTTGCAAAGATTCGTCGCGGGTTCGAGCCCCGCCACTCCCGCCACTTCCCGTTCGCCTCAGCCTTGCCAAAGGCGGATCCCCGCACTGTGACCGTTTTCTCCCATTGTCGTGGAATCGCAACTTCTCGTCTCCCGCGATCGCGGCCTCGCCGGTCTATCCACTGCCGCCGCCAAGCATTCAATCCAAAACTCGACGTTGCAAAACAGCTTGTATCATAAATTCCTATTTCCATCTCTGCGCTCTCTGCGCCTCTGCGAGAGGAACAGGCCCCTTATGTCCAAGTGTGGGAGAATACGATTCTTAGATTCACGGCAGTTTTTGAGTTTCCAGGACCAGAAGCCAGTCGGCGGCGTCTGGAGACTTGATTTGCCGCGAACCGGCGTTGGCGAAGGGGCTGCCTGTAACAGGCGTCAGGAGGCCGTCGATGGGATTGAACCAATGCGCGGTCACCGGACCTGCCAACTGGCTCATGTCCACCGTCAGTTCGCGGCTGGCTGGGGCGTTGGCGGGGAGATAGGCGATCGCTAATGCGCCGTCGCTGGTGCGCGCGGCGGCGACGTAGTCCAACTTGCCGAAGGCGCCATAACCGGCGGTGATCAATTTGTGGTCGCGGTCGGGTCGGAGAAGCCACCAGGGCCGATCGCGAAAGACAGCCGCGAGATGGGCCATGTCCTGCGCGCCGCGCGAATTCATGGCGGCCACCCAGTCGCCGCCGCGGTCGTAAACTCCACGGCTGCCAAAATGCCAGAGGGGCGAGTTCCCATAGAAGAATCCAAAGGCGCCGTCGAGCAAGGGCCAATAAGCCTGGCGACGGACTTGATCCGGGGTAGCTTTATGCTCCCCTTCGTAGGTGCTTTCAATCAGGAAGCAAGGCCATCGCGGCACGCGGGCATCCTGCTCCAGACAGGCCGCGTAGAGATCATCGCGATATTCATAAACGCTGTTGAGTTGGAACCAAGGGCGACCGCCGTAGAGCGTGGCTGCCGAATCACCGCGCCGGCAGTGGACCGTCATCAAATGGGCTTTGTCTTCGTCCCAAATGCCGGCGGCGACCTGCTCCACGGTCCAGCGTTGGTCTGGCGGCGGGGTAAAATCTCCGCCCGCGACCCAGATCAGGTTCGGGTGGTTGCGAAAGCGTTTGCCGATGTAGCGTCCGTAGGCGCGCACTTTGTCCGGCCCACAACGGGACAACTCCTGGAAGAAGCCTTCGTCCCCGCCGTCGTAGCCGAGGTAAGCCGGACACAGGAGCACGGCCATGCCGCGCTGGGCAGCTTTGCGCGTGATTTCCTCCGCGTGGCGGAAGTAGGGTTCGTTGGGCGTGGCAAAATCGCCGCTGGTGGTAAAGGGCGGGGTTCCGTCGCGGAGGTTCGGGGGTTGCGAGGAGAACTTGTGTTCGAGCAAATTGATCAGGAGCGAATTGAAGCCCTTGGCCGCCCGGTCTTCCAGATAGAGGTCCACCTGCGCCGGCGCAGGTTCGACGATCAACGACCACGGTGAATCGCCGATGACCAGGAACGGCCGGTCGTTTTGGTCAACGAGATACCGCCGATCGGCGCTCAACTTGAGCGGGAAGGCGGGAGCGGTCCGGGCGGCAGGGCGGGTCGCCTGCGCTGGATTTGCCCCTTGCGCATGGAAATTCAGAAGCCCAACCGACGCCAGGGCCAGGATTATGTTCGCGTTCATGCAGGTGGAAGCCTGGCAAATTTTCTCCCGGCTGTAAACGAATTACAGCACATTTGAGGGCATTCAGATTTAAACGAACCTTGCATTTCTGGCACTGGACTCCATAATTACAAGGATGATTAAACGCCGCATTCACGACCAACTTGTGGAAGCCATGGAGAACAATCCCGCCGTCGGGCTGCTCGGCCCGCGGCAGGCCGGCAAGACGACGCTGGCATTGGAAATTGGAAAAACGCGGCCTTCGCTCTATCTCGATCTTGAAGCGGTCTCCGACCGGGCAAAACTGTCCGACCCGGAACGTTACCTTGCGGACCACCAAGACCAACTTGTGATTCTGGACGAGGTCCATCGCGCGCCGGGACTTTTTCAAGCGTTGCGCGGCCTGATTGACCGCGGACGGCGCCGCGGGAAGACAGGCGGACAGTTCCTGCTGCTCGGGTCTGCCTCGCTGGATCTGCTCAAACAGACGGGCGAAAGTCTGGCCGGACGGATTTCCTATATGGAGCTGACGCCCTTTGATGCCCTGGAAGTGCGCCGCGATGAGCTCGAACGCCTTTGGGTGCGCGGCGGTTTTCCTCCTGCGTTTCTAGCGGGCAACGACGACCTGAGTCTCAAATGGCGGCAAGATTTTGTCCGCACGTATCTGGAGCGCGACATTCCACAATTAGGCCCGCGCATTCCCGCCGAAACGCTGCGCCGCTTTTGGACGATGCTCGCCCACGGCCAGTCCACGCCGTTGAACGCCTCCTCCATGGCGCAAGGCCTCGGCGTCGATGGCAAAACGGTTGCGCGCTATCTCGATCTGTTGGTCGATCTTATGCTGGTTCGTCGCTTGCCCGCATGGCATCGCAACGTGGGCAAGCGCCTGGTCAAAGCGCCCAAGGTGTCGGTTCGCGACAGCGGCATCGCCCATGCGCTTCTGGGTCTGCGGGACAAGGAACAACTGCTGGGACATCCGGTGGTGGGGTTGAGTTGGGAAAGCTTCGTCATCGAATCCTTGCTCGCGGTGGCGCCGCAAGGGACGGAAGCCAATTACTATCGCACTGCGGGCGGTGCGGAAATCGATCTGGTCCTGACCTTGCCCGGCGGATCGAAATGGGCGGTGGAAATCAAGCGCAGTTCCGCGCCGGGGGTGGAACGCGGCTTTCATTTCGCGTGCGAGGACTTAAAGCCCAAAAAACGGTTCGTGGTCTATCCGAGCGAGGAGGGTTACCCACTTGATGCCAAGACGGAAGTGATGGGACTGCGCGCACTGGGCGAGACGTTGCAGGCCGCGAAATAGGCCAAGAACCATTTTCCAAGCTGATTGACGCCGGCACGGTTTGTGGCAGGTTGTTTTTTTATGAAAATTACCACTTGTATCTGCTGGATCATTTTCTCCGTTCTTGCCAGCCACGGGGGCGAGTTTGATTTGGGCGCTCACGGAACGCTTTCGGTGACGGTTCCCGGCGACTGGAATATCAAAGCGCAGCCTGCGCCCGGGCTGGATGGAAAGCCGAAAGGATACCTCTTCGCCATCACGCCGCGCAGCAACGCCAATGCCAAATGTATGTTGACATTGATGTACTCCACTAATGGTATTCCCAACAAAGAGGCGATCCGTGCAGCAGTATTGCGCATCGGTGACCAGTTTGTGGGGGGATCGGTCGAAAAGAAAAAGATCCTGAAGGAGTTTTCTCTGGAGAGAGGCTACGGCGCCTATTGTGTCTTCACCGATGCGTCGTTGATTGGCAAGGGCGTGAGGGCGGGAGAGTACAAGGTCATGGGAGTCGGCGAGGTTCAACCTGATGATAATCTGGCGGGGGCGGTCACTATGTTTGCCGATGACGGGGACGGCAGAGAATTCAAGAGCATGGTCAACATCATCAACAGCCTCAAGGTGACCAAGCGAGATGCGAAGTGAACGCGGAAATCATCTTGTTGCCGTCGCCGCCACCCAGCTTCAAGTGCTGAAACTCAGAACGCGCGGATGCACCAGCCGGTCGAAATCGGCATTATGCCGGAGAATGCTCAATAGTGACGTACTTGATGCCTTCGCGGTCCAGATAATTTTTTAATTTCGCAGGCATAACTATTCCTTTCCGCCGCAAACGTAAGCCTCGAACGGATAAAATCAACCGATGCCGCCGATCCACAAGGGATCAGGATCAAGATTTGGGACAAGCGGAAATTGACGCGGCGCACGCCGGACAGATATTGTGTGGGGGCGATATTTTATTATGGCAGCGAAAAGCAAGGATTCTCCGCAGCAACCGGAATTGCCCATCGAAGGGGCGAAACCGGCCGCGCAAGGCAACGGCCAGGAACAGAAACGTGTCCTGGCGGAACCGGTCGAGACCGCCCCAGCCCGTCCGTTTGTGCCGGGCAGGATCGAATCAGCGTTGCATCGGCGCGTGGACCGCAGTTTTCTCGATTACGCTTCCTACGTAATCCGCGACCGCGCCATTCCCAATCTGAGCGACGGCCTTAAACCGGTGCAGCGGCGCATCCTCTGGACGTTGCACGAGAAGGACAACGGGAATTTTGTCAAGGTGAACACGATCGCCGGCGCGGCCATGCAATATCACCCGCACGGCGATGCCTCCATCATGGACGCCTTGGTGGTGCTGACCAATAAACGCTATTTGATCGAGGGCCAGGGCAATTTCGGCAATATCTACACCGGCGACTCGGCAGCGGCGGGACGATACATCGAGTGCCGGCTGACGGAGCTGGCGCGGCAGGAAGTTTTCAACGACGAAATTACCGATTTCGTGCCCAGTTACGATGGGCGCTCCAAGGAGCCGGTGACGTTGCCGGGCAAGCTGCCGCTGCTGTTGATGCTGGGCACTGAGGGCATCGCGGTCGGCATGGCGGCGCGCATTTTGCCGCATAATTTTCCCGAATTGCTGGAGGCGCAAATCGCCATCCTGAAGAAGCAGCCCTTCAAAGTGCTGCCCGATTTCCCCACCGGCGGGCTGATGGACGCGCGTGAATACCGCGACGGCGCCGGGCAGATCAAGGTGCGGGCAAAAATCAAAATCAAGGACGACTCAACCCTCGTCATCAAGGAGATTCCCCCATCCACCACGACGGAATCGCTGCTCGCCTCCATCGAAGACGCCTCGCGCAAAGGCAAAATAAAAGTCAAGAGCCTCAATGATTTCACCGCCGGTGAGCCGGAGATCGAAGTGCGGGCGGCGGGTGGCGTGAGCGCGGAGCAGTTGGCCGATGCGCTGTACGCCTTCACCGATTGCGAAGTCACCATCGCCAGCCGCATCGTGGTGATCCGGGACAACCGCCCGGTGGAGATGACGGTCTCCGAGGTGCTGCGGCACAATACCGACCAACTAGTGGCTACGCTCAAGCGCGAATTGGAGCTGAAGGAGCGAAAGCTGGAGCAGGAATTGCATTTCAAGACGCTAGTGCGTCTTTTCGTGGAAAAACGCATTTACAAGGGTATCGAGCAGGCTCGCACCAATGAGGCGGTGGTGGCGGCGGTGCGCGAAGGCTTCAGCCCGCATCGCCGGCTGATGCGCCGCGACCTGACGGAGGAGGACATCGAAATGCTGCTGGGCATCCGCATCCGGCGCATTTCCCTATTTGACATCAACAAGCACCTGGAGGAAATGGAGAAGGTCAAGACGGACCTCGAACAGACGCGCCAATGCCTCAAGAACGTCACCAAATACACCATCGCCCGCCTGGAGGCGTTGCTGGAGAAGTACGGGCCGCTCTACCCGCGCCTGACGAAATCGAGCCGTTACGACGAAGTTGATGCGCGGGAAGTGGCGTTCAAGGCCTTTAAGCTCGCTTATGATCGCGAGTCCGGCTACATCGGCCACAAGGTCTCAGGCGAGGAATTCAAACGGGACTGCACCAAATTCGACAAGTTGCTGATGGTGTTCCGGGACGGGCATTACAAGGTGATCGAGTTGCCGGAGAAGATGTTTGTCGGGCCGGACCTGGTCTATGCGGCGGTGCCGGAGCGGGAACGGGTGATGACGGCAGCTTACACCAACCGGGAGGCGACATACCTGAAGCGGTTCACCTTTGGCGGGGCGATTTTGGACAAGGAATACTTCTGCATCCCGCCGAAATCGAAGCTGCTGTTTTTCGAGGCGGACACGCCGGCGGAATTGTTTATCCGCTACAAACCGGCGCCGTATCAGAAGATCAACCAGCAAACCTGCAAGCCGGGCGACGTGGAAGTCAAAGGCCCCAAGACGCGCGGCCGGCAGATTTCGATCAAGGAAGTCGGCGCCATCGGGAGCAAACCGCCCCGCGGTTGGGACGCGGAAGCGGCGACGACCAAGGTCGAATTTGTGTGACCAGCTTAATGATTCGTGCCAGCCGGGGCGTTGGTTGGGGTCGGCGTGGCGCCAGCGTCCGTTTTGGAATCATTGCAAGCCACGGCTACCAAAGCGAGGATTGCGCACAGGATCAGATTTTTAATTTTCATAATTTTTATAAACTTCCGTATTTCTTCCGTAGTGTCGTTTATTTCCAACACTTGGTCAAGCTAAGGGAAACGCGGCGTTATGGCTATTAGGTTTTTCACCTATATTTTCATAGGGTTATGCCCTAGGCAAATTCGTTTAGACTTGCGGATTCGCGCAGGAGAGCGATATGTTAGTGTATGCTCGCTGAGAAAGTAGTTCCCTCCAACGCCGCCACGCCCGCCAACTTTAGGGTTGGGGACGAACGGCTTATTAAAGTTTGCCCGGCGGCGGCGCAGAAGGTCAGTTCCCTGTTGCAAAAGCAAGGCCGGCCGCAGGGAGTTTTGCGTGTCGCCGTTGTGGGCGGCGGTTGCTCGGGGTTGCAATACAAAATGGATTTGCAGGATCATCCGGCTAATCGTGACATCCTGGTCGAAAGCGGCGGCATCCGAGTGGTGGTGGACCCCAAGAGCGCCCTTTACGTGACTGGAAGCGAACTGGATTTCGTGGACGCCTTGCAGGACGGCGGTTTCAAAGTGCGCAATCCCAATGCCGCCAGCACCTGCTCGTGCGGCGAGAGTTTCAGCGCATAGGAGACGGTGGTTCTTCTCATGGATTATTTTGCCCTGCTCGGCCAGCCGCGCCAGCCGTGGCTGGATCCCGCCGCGCTCAAAGCGGCGTTTCTCGAACAATCCGCCCGGCTGCATCCCGACCGCGCACTAGCCGGCGACGTGGAAGAAAAGTTGGCCGCCACGGGTCGTTTCGCGGAATTGAACGCGGCCTATTCCTGTTTACGGGAACCCAAGGAGCGGCTGCTTCATTTGCTGGAATTGGAATCGGGCGCGCCGCCTGCCAGCGTCCAGAATATCCCGGCGGACACGATGGATTTATTCCTGGATACGGGCCAGGTTTGCCGCCAGGCCGATCAATTTCTCGCGCTCAAGGGTCGGGCCGCGTCGCCGCTGTTGCTGGCGCAACTGTTCGAGCAGGGGCTGGAATGGACGGCGCGGCTACAGGCGCTGCAGGAGCGAATCCAGTTGCGGCGCGAGGAGCTTCTGGCAGAATTGCGCGCCATGAATGCCGCCTGGAGTTCCGCGCCGCGCCTCCCCTCCCCTGCCCGCGCGGGAGCGCTGCCGCTGCGGCGGTTGGAGGAGATGGGACGCACTTTCAGTTATATCGCGCGCTGCGGCGGCCAAATCCAGGAGCGCCTGGCACAACTTGCGATTTGACAGATGCGCGTTGGATTCCATTTTATAATCCCCGCGTGGCTGTTGCTGGCAACCATAACGCCGCTGCGCGCGCAGCCGTCGTGGCAGGAGGAATTCGCCAAAATGCCGCTGACCGAGAAAGTTTCCGAACTGGACCGGCACAACTGCGCGCGCGTCATGTTGAATTCCTTCCAGCGCAACGTGGCCGTGCAGGCGCTGATTTTTCTGCCCGGGGCCACCGATGAATTTTATTTCTTCCGCCGCGCCCGGGCCAGCCTGACCAACGCCGCGCCGACGTTGCTCGACGCCGTCATCGCCCTGACCAACCAAACTTACCTTCGGGCCACGCTGGCGCCGCCGTTCTTGCTGCTGCACACGGAGGAGGATCCGCTGGAAGCGGTCGGGGTGGTGCAGGACCAGCGCACGGCGGAGCGAATCAAGCGCCGGCACTTTGAGCGGCACGCCCTCTATAACGACCGCGATTGGGATTATGTCGCGCCGATCCTGGCCTTCGACTTGGACACGCACATCACGCCGCGCGCCGGCTCGCACGATTCCTATCATTTTTTCCGCCACAGCTTCGCCGCCTACGATTTAAACGGCTGGGACGCCCTGCGCGCGGTGGCGCTGGCGAACAAGACGAAGTTTACTGTCAAGAAACGATGGATCGCCTTTGAAGGCGACACCCGCCGCCTGGGCAAACCGCACCTGGACGATTTTTTCCTCAAGGACGCCGCCGAAAGCAAATAGGAGGGCGCGGTCAACTGGCCGCCGAGCGCATGGCGGCGAAGAAGTTTTTGCCCGCCGCCACCGATACCGGCTTCTTGCCCTGCTCGTCCGCCGATTCGAGGAGGTCGGGCGGAATTTCCCGCAGGAAGGGCGACGGGTGGCATGGCTTGAGTTCGCCGTATTTTTTGCGCGCGGCGCAATGGCTCAGGGTCAGGGTCAGCCTGGCCCGCGTCATGGCGACATAGAAAAGCCGGCGCTCCTCGTCCAGCGTGCCTTCGGCTCTGGAGCGGGCATGCGGCATCAGGCCGTCTTCCAGGCCGACGATCCAGACGTGCGGGAATTCCAGCCCCTTGCAACTGTGGACCGTGATCAGCGTGACGGCGTCGCCCGTGTTTTCCTGCTCCTCCTTGCGGTCGGAATCCAAGCTCAGGTCATCCAGAAATTTTTCCAGCGCCGCCTCGGGATTGTCCCCCGTGGATGGCAGGGACGCCATCAGCTCGCGCAAATTGCCGATGCGGTTGTCCGCCATTTCCGGGTTTTTCTCGCCGCGCCGCAATTCGGCCTCGTAAGCAATTTCCTCCAGGAAGCTGTGCGCCCAAACGTGCAGCGAAACGGCGGGGAGGGCGCGCAAGCGTTCGCGATGGCGCTCGACGAATTCGAGGAAACGTTGCAGCGCATGGCGGGTGGCGGGAACGAAACCGGCCTGGACATCCGTGTGTTTCATGGCCGCAAAGACGGGACAGGACCGCTGCTGGCTGGCCTGCAGGAGCCGCTCCATGGTCACGTCGCTCAAGCCGCGCGCCGGCACGTTGGCGATGCGCAGCAGGCTGATGTCGTCGTCCGGATTGGCGAACATTTTCAGGAAGGCGAGGAAATCCTTAATTTCGCGTCTGTCAAAATAACTTTGACCGCCGACGAGATGGTAGCGCACGCCGGCCTGGCGCAAGGCAGTTTCCAACGGGCGCGACTGCTGGTTGGTGCGGAACAAAACGGCCTGGTCGCGCCAAGGGACGCCGCGGGCCAGGCGGGCGCATTCGATGTCCTCGGCCATGCGGCGGGCCTCCTCCTCGTCGTCGGAGAAGGTGTGGAGGGTGATACGGACGCCCTGGCCGTTTTGGGACCAGAGCCGTTTGCCCCGGCGGCGCGGGTTATTCTTTATGACAGCGTTGGCGGCGGCGAGGATGGTGTTGGTGGAGCGGTAGTTCTGCTCCAGTTTAACCACCTTGACGGACGGGTAATACTTTTCCAATTCCAGCAGATTGGCGGTCTCCGCGCCGCGCCAGCCGTAGATGCTCTGGTCGTCGTCGCCCACCACGCACAAGTTGCGGTGGACCTTCGTCAAGTGATGCACCAGTTGGAACTGGACGGCATTGGTGTCCTGATACTCGTCCACCATGACGTAGCGGTAGGTCTCGCGGCAGGCCTGGAGAACGTCCGCATGTTCGGCGAAGAGCTTGAGCGTCAGTAAAATCAGGTCGTCGAAATCCACGGCGTTGCAGGCGCGCAGGGCCGATTCGTAGCGCAACTGAATGTGCCGGGCCAGGGCTGCGGTATTGGGGTCGGTCAGGGCCGAGGCGCGCTGGCCGCCGTTGCGGAAGCGGCTCAACAGGGCCAGGACGGCGTAGGGATCGGCCTTGCCGGTGTGGCCGGAGATGTGGCTCAGGATGCGCTTGATGGCGGACAGTTGTTCGGACTCGGAATAGATGACGAAATTACGCTTGTAGCCCAGGCGTTCGATGTGCTGGCGCAAAATCCGCACGCACAGCGAGTGAAAGGTGCAGATGGTCGGGCGCGCCGGCTTTTGGCCGTTCTCCGATTTTACGACCCGGCCCAAAAGCTCGCGGACGCGTTCCTGCATTTCGCGGGCGGCCTTGTTGGTGAAGGTCACCGCCAGGATATGGCCCGGCCCAACGCCCTTCTGCACCAGGCGCGCGACGCGGAACGTGATGACGCGCGTCTTGCCCGTGCCCGCGCCGGCTAAAATCAACACCGGCCCCTCGGTGGTTTCGACCGCCTGGCGCTGCGCCGGATTCAAAGTGGCTAAATTCAACATTGGCGAGGCGAGTTTAGGGGAAAAAGCTGAAGGCTAAAGGCTAAAGGCTGAATTTTTTAGCCGCCGCGAATCCATGCCGTTTGCAAGTTTTAGGCAGCGGCCTATATTCGTTCGCCGAAATGAACGGGCCATAGTCCTGCATGAAATTCGACAACTACACTGCAATGGTTCGCGACGAATGGTTTTTGGGCGTCAGCGTGGCGAGCAGCCTGGCTTTTGTCTGCTGCGGGAATTTCCTGATGGGGCGCTTGTCAAATCCGCTGTGGCTGGCGCTCGTTTTCGTGTGGTTATTCGGCGCTGCTTTGGGGTCCGTTTTCGGCGTGGTTCGTCATGCGGAGCATCTGGCCATGCGCTTGGGCGAGCCGTATGGGACGCTGATTCTGACGCTGGCGGTAACGGTGATCGAGGTCATGAGCATTTCCAGCATGATGCTGCACGGGACGAGCCATACCACGCTGGTGCGCGACACTCTTTTTGCGGTGGTGATGATTATTCTCAACGGCATGGTGGGATTGTCGCTGCTGGTAGGTGGCTGGCGGCACCGTGAGCAGCAGTACAACTTGCAGGGCGCCAATGCGTATCTGGGCGTGATTATTCCGCTGGCGGTGGTAAGCCTGCTGTTGCCCAATTACACGGTAACGACTCCAGGCCCGATGCTGTCCTCGGTGCAGGAAGCGTTTGTGGCATTGATGGCGCTGGGATTGTACGGGACTTTTCTGGCCATCCAGACCAATCGCCATCGCCACTACTTCACGCTCGACGAGGCGGCGGAAGGAGCGCATGAGCCGCCGCATACCGCGCCGCGCTCGCTGACAGCGCATACCGTGCTGCTGGCGGCCTACATGCTGCCGGTGGTCTTTTTGGCGGAGCAGTTGGCAAAGCCAATCAATTATCTCATCGACGTGGCACGTGCGCCGGCGGCGCTGGGGGGAGTGCTCATTGCAACACTGGTGGCGACGCCGGAAGCCATTGGCGCGGTGCAGGCCGCGAGGGCAAACCGGTTGCAACGATCGGTGAATATTTCTCTAGGCTCGGTGCTGGCCACCATTGGCCTGACCGTGCCCACCATGCTGGTCATCAGCCATCTGACCGGGAAGAAGATCCTTCTGGGCGTGCAGCACACCGACCTCTTGCTCCTGCCGCTGACCTTGGTCGTGAGCATCATCACCTTTGCCAGCGGGCGGACCAACATTCTTCAGGGAGCCGTGCATTTGCTCCTCTTCGCCGCCTACGTGATGCTGATTTTCCAAGGTTGATCCGCGAAAAACATCCTTAACAACTGCGTCAAAGCAAACGCCGAAACTCATCCGGCGTCATTCCCGCGTCGCGAGCAATGCTGCCCATGGTATAAGGATCCACCGGATTTGCGCGTGGAATAATCAGCCGGGTTTCCCCATTGGACATGACGATGTGTCCGCTTTGACGAATGATGCGATAGCCAAGTCTTTCAAAAACGCGCACGGCGTCTTGATGGCAGACCCCGGGAAGTTTGGGCATATCAAACCGTGACTTCGGCTTCGCTTACTTTGAACAGCTTCGCTTCTTCCGCTTCTGCCGCAAGCCATTCCTGAATCGCTTCGCGAATATTTTTTAATGCTTCTTCGCGCGTGCGCCCTTGCGAGTGGCAGCCTTTGAGGGCGGGACAACTCACTGAAACTCCGTCCTCGTGTTCAATCAACGTCACACGATAATTTGTCATCATCGAAAAATACCGTGATTAAAGCCGCACATCAAGTTTGAGTGAAAGACACTTTGGGACGGCTTTTCAGAAAGGTTGGGATTTGAGCAGGTCGGTGATCTTCCCCAGCAGCAAATCGGGGGCGCAACCGAGCGCTATGACTATCGCGGCGAGAAGCACGATGGCTAATTGGGCAGTCCAGGGCAGGCGCGGCCACGTTGTAGCAGGCGACGGAGCGGCGGCGTAAATTTGTTTGAGCACTTGCAAATAGTAGTAAAGCGACACGGCGCTGGCGGCGACGCCTAAGACCACCAGCCAGAGCAGGCCCAGGCGGGGGCGCGTGTCCAAGGCGGCGGTGAAGACGTAAAATTTGCCAAAAAAACCCGCCAGCGGCGGAATGCCCGCCAATGACAGCATGAAGACCAACATGCAAAATGACATCACCGGCGCGCGCCGGCTTAGTCCGGCAAAATCCGACATCGAAGCCCGTCCGCTGCCGGCTTCAACCACGCCCACCACGGCGAATGCGCCCAGAACGGTGAAGGAGTAGGTGATGGTGTAGAAGAGCAGCGCGGAGAGCGCGTAGCGCGGGCTGGCCAGCAAGGCCAGCAAGGCGTAGCCGGCGTGGGCGATGGCGGAATACGCCAGCAAGCGCTTCACGTTCGTTTGCACGATCGCGGCCACGTTGCCCGCCACCATGGAAAGGGCCGCCAGCGCCATCAATACCGGCACCCATCCCGGCACCATGCCGGGCGTGGAAGCTGTTCGGGGCGCGCCGGGAAAGGCGGTCAGAAGAATCCGGGCCAGGACAAAAAAGCTAGCCACTTTTGAGCCGGAGGCGATGAACGATGCCACCGGGGTCGGCGCGCCTTCATAGACATCCGGCGCCCAAAGATGAAACGGCGCAGCCGCCAACTTGAAGGCAAATCCAACCAGCGTCATCACCAGAGCCACGTAGAACACCGGTTCGACCGGCTGGCCGCGCAAACGGGCGGCGATGAGAGTGAGTTGAGTGTCGCCGGAAATTCCATAAAGCAAGCTGATCCCAAAGAGCGTGAAGGCGGCGGACATGCCCCCAAAGAGAAGGTATTTCAAGGCCGCCTCGGACGAAGCCAGGCTCCCCTTGTCGAAGGCGGCCAGCGCGTAGAGCGAAATGCTCAACAATTCCAAGGCGATGAAGATCATCAGCAGGTTGTCCGAACTGACCAGCAGCATCAGGCCCGCGGTGGCCAGCAGGAGCAGGGCGAAATACTCACCGGCGTGGCGCGTAAACCGCTCATGCCAGGATAAGGCAGCGGCAAAGATGGTCAGAAGCAGCAACGGCAGCTTGACCCATTGCGTGAGCGGGCTGACCGCGAGCATGGCGACGTGGGCCGAACACGGCCGCAACACCAGCCAAGCCATCGCCAGGAGGCAACCCAGACAGGTGATCGCGGCGGTCAAGCCGGCACGGAAAGCCAAAGGTTTATTGCGCGCCAGAGCCAAATCCACCAACAAGACGAACAAAGCCGTGGCGACGATGATGATTTCGGGAGTCAGAGCCTTGAGGCAATCGAGGTAGAGGTTCATGGCATCCCTGCTTTCCACAGCGGCTGCATGAGCGGCGAGTTCAAGGCCGGGGTGATGAATTGCAGCAACAGTTGAGGGCATAGCCCGATGACCAGCGTGGCTGCCAGCAGCAACAGGGCACCGGCTCGTTCAGGCAGGGTAATGGGTGGCAACGGCGGCAGGTCCCGCGCCTCGACGGGGGCTTCGGCAAAGAAAGCCTTGAGTAAAACCCGCAGGGTGTAGGCGATGCCCGCCAGAATGCCCACGGCGGCCAGGACCGCGAAGACGGGAAAAGTCTGCCAGGCCCCCACCAAAATTTGCAATTCGGCGATAAATCCGCTGAAGCCGGGCAGACCCATCGAGGCCGCGCCGCCCACGACAAAAGTCACCGCCGCGAACGGCAGCGCCTTGTTTAGGTTCATCGGTTGCAATTGGGCCAGGTCGCGCGTGTGCGCGCGGTCATAGACCATCCGGCCCACGACGGCGAAGAGCAAGCCGGCGATGATGCCGTGCGAAAACATTTGCAGGATGGCGCCGCTGAGGCCGATTTGTGTCAGCGTCATCAAACCCAGCAAAACAAAACCCATGTGGCTGACGCTGGAGTAGCCGATGACGAATTTGAAGTCCTGCTGCACCAGCGCCACCAGCGCCCCATAGACAATGCCCACCACCGCCAGCACCGCGATGGCATTCTGCCAGGTGTGGAGGCCGACGGGGAAAAGAGTCATGGCGACGCGCAATGCGCCGTAAGCGCCGAGCTTCATCACCACCCCGGCCAGGAGCATGGAAGCGGCGGTGGGCGCGGCCACGTGGCCGGTGGGCGCCCAAGTGTGAAAGGGCCACAGCCCCGCCAGGATGGCAAAGCCGACGAAGACCAGGGGAAAGGCCCAAACCTGGAAATCGGCTGGAAAGGCAAACTTTGCCAATTCCGCCAATTCAAAGGTCCTGGCTCCCGACATCACGTAAGCGGCAATCAGGCCGACCAAGACCATGGCGCTGCCGACAAACGAATAAAGGGCCAGCTTCATCGCGCCGTACTCGCGGCGGGTCGAACCCCAGATGGCGATGAGAAAGTATTTGGGAATGATGGCCACCTCGTAAAAAACAAAGAGCAGAAACAGATCGACGCTCAGAAACACGCCATAGACACCGCCGATGAGCGCCAGATATAGCGCGAAGAATTCCCGGCTCCGGTTCTCGACGTTCCACGAAAACAGAATCCCCGCCACGGCCGCGAGACCCGTCAACAACACCAGCACCAGGCTGATGCCGTCCGCCGCCAGGTGAAAGCGGATGCCCAATCCCGCGATCCAAGGCGCGTTGGAGACGTCCGTCAACACGCCGGCGTCAGCGCACTGGCTGGCTCCGGTCACGGCGCAGGCCAGCCCGCCCATAGCCGCCAGCAGAGCGACCCAGCGCGCCGGGCGGGGGTTGCCCCCCGGCAGAAACATCAGGACGGCCGCGCCGAGAAACGAAATGTAAATGGTCCAGGCCAGCATGGTTCAAAAAAGTTTGAGCATTTGCAGCACCGCCGGGTTGGCCACGCCTGTCAATAATTGCGGGAAAAGGCCGAGCGCGAAAATGAGAACGATCACCGGCAGGACGGTCAGCCGTTCGCCCAGCGTCAGGTCCGGCCACTGGCTCCATCTGGCGGGCAGCGGCCCGCTGAAAACCCGCTGCAAAATCGTCAGGAGAAAAACAGCCGTCAGCAGCAGGCCGAGGGTTGAAAGCACCGCCGCCGCCGCGGCCAAATGGAGGGCGCCCTTGAAGATGAGCAATTCGCCGGGGAAACCGTTCAGGCCGGGCAAACCAAGGGAGGCGAAAAGCGCGATCCCCATCAGGCCGCAGAACACAGGCGCAGCCTGGCGCAAGCCGCCGAAATCGTTCAACCCGCGCAACGATCCGCCGCGCTGCTCGATCAGGCCGACGAAATAGAACAGGGCGGCAGCGGTGAGGCCGTGGTTGAACATTTGCACCATCACCCCATTGAGCGCCGCCGCCTGGTCATCGGCCCAGAACGCGGAACCGTCGGTCAGCCGCGCGGCGGCGAAGATGCCCAGCATGCAGTAGCCCAGGTGGTTGACGGAGGCGTAGGCCACCATGCGTTTCAAATCCTTCTGCGCAAAGGCGGCCGCCGCGGGAAAAACAATGGTGGCCACCGCCAGGGCCAGCAAAGGCGCGCGCCACTCCTGGATTTGCGCGGGAAAAATCGGCCAGAGAATGCGCAGGAAACCATAGACCCCCATCTTCGACATCGCTCCAGTCAATAACATCGAAGTGCCGGTGGACGCCTCCGTGTAGGCCGCCGGCAGCCAGGTATGAAACGGCACCAGCGGCACCTTGACCGCCAAGCCCAGAAAAACGCCCAGAAAAACGACGGTGGCCAGCGTCTTGCGGCCCGGGAAGAAATCACCGCGCTGCGCGGCGTCGGCCAATTTGGCAAAATCAAAAACGCCGGTGGCGGAGTATAAGGCCAGGAAAGCCGCCAGCATGGCGACGCTTCCGACCATGGTGTAAAGAAAGAATTGGCTGGCGGCGGCGGTGCGATCGGGGCCGCCCCAAATTCGGATCAGGAAAAAAGCCGGGATCAGGCTCAATTCCCAGAAAAGAAACCAATGGATGAAGTTCTGCGCGGTAAAGGCGCCAAAGAGGCCCGATTCCAGGAGGAGCACCAGCGCAAAATAGAGCTTGGGGTTGTTCTGAATTTTCCAGGAAGCCAGCAACGCGAATGGCACGATCAAGGCGGAGAGCAGCACCATCAGCAACCCCAGTCCATCGACGCCCAAATAATATTCGATTCCCAAAGACGGCACCCACGGATGGCGTTCGACGAACTGCATGCCGGGGCGCGCGTGGTCGAAGGCGGCCCAGAGCCAGACCGCCAGCGCCAGCGCCAGCAAACTGGCCGCGAAGGCGAGGTTGCGGCCCAACTTTTGCCGCGAGGGGCCGAGCAAAGCGACCAGGACGCCGGCGAGCAGCGGCAGGAAAGTCAGGATGGAGAGCATCATCGGAACCTCCAAAGCAAAAGGATGAGCAGCCCGCAAAAGGCCAACCCGATGACGCGCAGGTAGCGCTGCACCTGGCCATTTTGCATGCGCGACACCCATTTCCCCCAACCGCGAACGGTTTCCGTCCCGGAGTCAAAACCGCCGTTGACAAACGAATCGTCCACGCGGCGATCCAACCTGGCCAGCGCCAGGGTCAGCCAGGAAACGGCCCTGACCAAGCCGCCCCAAACCGCGCGGTCAAGCCAGTCCGAGAACACCGCAAAGGCCGCAGTCAAACGGACGACAGTGGCGTCGTAAAACTCGTCCACGAAAAATTTTTGCCGCAGGCAGGCAAAGAGCGCCGGTAGCGCGGCTTCCAACGGATCGATTTGCCGCGAAGGCCGCGCCGCCGCCCGTCCATAAATCCATGCGCCGAAGACCATGGCGGCAGCCACCAGGCCGGTGGAGAGGAGCATGATCGACAGTTGCTGGCCCTCCAACAGTTTAGACAAATCAAATCCGGCCTTTCCGCCTTCCAGATAGCGCTGGAACCAGGGCCAGGCCGGGGTGCCGAAAAATCCGGCCAGCACCGCCAACCCCGCCAGGATCAGCAAAGGAACGGTCATCACGGGCGGACTTTCATGGGCATGCTCCGCTTCCGCCGCCGCGGGTTTGCCGAAGAACACATAGCAAACCTGGCGTGTCATGTAGAACGCCGTCAGAAAGGCCCCGAACAGGCCGAGGTAAAATGGGGCGCGTGAAACAGGCCAATGGTGAGCAGCGTCAAGAATAGCATCCTTGCTCCAAAAGCCGGAGAAGAACAGCGGCACGCCGCAGAGGGCCATCATGCCCACCGCGTAAACAACGAAGGTCACGGGCATTCGTTTGCGCAGCCCGCCCATGTTGCGAATGTCCTGTTGCTCGTGGCAGCCGTGAATGACCGAGCCGGCGCCCAAAAAAAGCAACGCTTTAAAAAAGGCGTGCGTCGTCAGGTGAAACATTCCCACCGCCACTCCGCCGGCGCCCAATCCCATCATCATGTAACCGAGTTGCGAAACGGTCGAGTAAGCCAGGATGCGCTTGATGTCATTTTGCGCGACGGCAATGCTGGCGGCAAAAACGGCAGTCAGAGCGCCCACCCACGTCACCACTTGCAACGCGTCGGGGGTCATCAATGGATAAACGCGCGCCACCAGAAAAACGCCTGCGGCAACCATCGTGGCGGCATGGATCAGCGCGCTAACCGGCGTCGGGCCTTCCATCGCGTCGGGCAGCCAGACATGCAAAGGAAGCTGGCCGGATTTTCCGACGGCGCCGCAAAAAATCAGCAGGGAAATGGTGGTTGTGGCCGCCAGTCCGCCAGCCACAGCCCCTTCCAGGCAGCCATTCCCGCCGTCATAAAAAAGGAGCGTGCCCGTCCGGGCGTAGAGCCAGAGCATGCCCAGCAGAAACCCAAGGTCGCCGATGCGCGTGACGATGAAAGCCTTCTTGGCCGCCGCCGCCGCGCTGGGTTTTTGAAACCAAAAACCAATCAACAGGTAGGAGGCCAGCCCGACCAATTCCCAGCAGATAAAAAACAACAGAAGGCTGTTGGCCAGGATGAGGCCGAGCATGGCCGCCGCAAACAAGGCCAAAAAACAGAAGAACCGCGTGAAGTTCTGGTCCTTGGCCATGTAACCCAGGCTGTAAATAAAAATCAGCAGGCTGACCAGGGCCACCATGACGGCCATGACCGCCCCCAGCGGATCCAGCACCCAGCCCAGTTGCACGGAGGTGGCGCCGAAATCGAACCAGCGAAAATTGCTCACGGCCCGCCCCGAATGCAGCGTGGCCAAAAAAGCGGCGCAGGACAACACGAGGGAAAAACTGATCGCCCCAATGGCCAGGGCCGCGCCTAATCGGCGCTGGCGTCTCGGCAGCAAGGCCCCGGCTCCGGCCGCCAGCAGCGGAGCTGTTGGAATGAGCCAGAGATAATTGATAATGGTCTCCATCTCAGCCTTTAAGCGAATCGAACCTGTCCACCTGCGCGGTTCGGCGATGGCGGTAAATAGCGATGACCAGCGCCAAGCCGATGGCCGCCTCGGCGGCAGCCACCGCAATGGAGAAAAGGGCAAACATCAGACCCGTCATGCTTTCGGGATGGGGACCGAAACGCCAGAAAGCGATGAAATTCAAATTGGCCGCGTTGAGCATCAGTTCAAGGCCGATGAGGACGAGGATGACGTTGCGGCGCGCCAAAGCACCGGCCAGACCAACGCCAAAAAGCAGCGCGGCCAGAATGAGGTAGTGGGCCAGGGGTGTAGTCATGGGGAATTGGTTTCGGACTTCGGCGGCTCGCGCAACGCGATGACGACCGCGCCCAGCAGAGCGGCAGTCAAGAGCAGGCCGAGTGTTTCCAAGGGCATGACGTATCGAGTCATCAATTGTTCTCCGATGCGTTGCACCGGCGCCTGGACAGATTGCGGGGGAAGACGAAGCAAACTGGGACTGGCCACAATGGAGCCGATCAAACACGCCAGAACCAACGCGCCCACCGGCAGGCCCATTCGCCACGAGCGGGAAGCGGAGGAAGCGCCGGGCTGGATTTCAGCGCCCTGGGTGAGCAGGACGGTGAAAACAATGAGAATCGCAATAGCGCCGACATAAATCAAAAGTTGGGCGAACCCGGCGAAGGGCGCGCCAAGCTGCAAGTAGAGCGCCGCCAAACCGGCGAAGGCCCCGGCAGCGCACAACGCGCAATGCACCAGGTTGCGCAACGTCATGGCCGCGACGGCCCCGACGAGCGTCACAGCGGCGCACAGAAAAAACACTATTTCATTGAGCATAACTATACTTGCGAGGAGGCGGCAACGGACCGCGCAGCGACCGGCCGAGCCAGTGGCCCGGCAGGGCAAAGAGGGCCGCGCACAGCACCCAGCGCACCAGCAACGCCACCAGTGAATGCCAGGCGCCAGTCCAGTACCAGGCAGCCGCCAGCAACAGATTGATCAGCGTGAGCGGCACCATGAACCTCCACGAGAAATTGAGCAATTGATCCAGACGCAAGCGGGGCAGCGTGGCCCGCACCCAGATGAAGACGAAAATCAGGACGCCGAATTTCGCGCCAAACCAAAGCCACGATGGCGCCCACTCCAGCCATTGAAACGGCGCATGCCATCCTCCCAAAAACAAGGTCACGGCCATTCCGGTGACCGCGAACAAGCCCAGGTATTCCCCCAGAAAAAACAAGGCGTACTTGAACCCGGAATATTCCGTCAGGAAGCCGGCGATGAGTTCCGATTCGCCTTCCGGCAGATCGAAAGGGGAGCGGTTGGATTCGGCCGTGGCGGCGATGAGAAACAACAGCAAACCAGCCAGTCCCCAGGGAGTAAACACATTCCACCGGGCCAACCCGCCGAACGTGTAAGTCCCCTGCGCGGCCACGATATCGTTGAGCGAAAGCGATCCGGCCAGCATCAGCACCGGCACGGTGGAGAGAACCAGCGGCACTTCGTAACTGATCATCTGGGCAATCGCGCGCATGGCCCCGATGAGCGAGTATTTATTCTGGCTCGACCATCCCGCCATGAACACCGCCAGTTCCGAGGCGGAGCCAATGGCGAAGAAAAACAAAATGCCCGCGTCCAGGTCGATGGCGCTCATGTTGCGCCCCAACGGCAGCACCGCAAAGGCCAGCCATATCGGAACCGTCAACACCAGCGGCGCCAGGAAGTGCAGCGTCTTGTCCGCCGAAAACGGCACGATGTCTTCCTTGGTCAGCATCTTGACGCCGTCAGCCAACGGCTGAAAAAAGCCGCAGGGGCCGACGCGATTGGGGCCGAAGCGATTCTGCATCCGGCCCAGCAGTTTGCGCTCACAGATGGTGGTCAGGGCGAAACATCCGCCGAAGACCGACATCATGCCGACGATGGACAGAACGGCCGAAACCAGCGGTCGCACTGGCGCGGGAAATAATCCGGCCACCCAGTGCCCGATCCCTACAAAAATTTGATCCAAGCCACTCATGCCGCGCCGGGTGGTTTAACCGCAGCCGCCCTGGCAGCGGCGGCGGCCTGGGCCTTTTGCTTTTCGTTCTCCCGCCGGACATCGACTTCGGAAGCCTCGGTTTTATGAAGCTGACTGAAGTACTGGTTGGACCTGGCCAATTCGGTCTTGTGCAACAACAACCGGGCGAATCGATCCGTAGTGCTCAACTCGAAAATCTGGTCCATTTTGATTGCATCAAACGGGCAGACTTCGGCGCATATTCCACAGCTCATGCAGACGGAAATATCGATGTCGAAAACCTGGGGATGCATTTGCATTTTGCCCAGGTAATCCAGTTTCTTGGCCTGGTCCTTGATGATGTAGATGCACTGCGGCGGACATTCCTTTTCGCAAATGGTGCAGGCGGTGCATCGCAGCCCCGCCATCGCATCGTTGCCGTCATAGACCAGAAAAGGGATGGTGCGCGCGTTTTCCACCGGCGGCAGTTTCTCCTCGGGATACTGCACGGTGGTCAACCGTGCCGGATCGTGGTAGCTGCCGGCGAAATTCCGCGCCGTCTCGATGAGGCCCTTGATGATGCCGGCGCCATTCATTAGCGATCCACCTCCCCTAACACAATATCAACACTGCCCAGGATAACCACGGCGTCGGCAATGGTGTGGCCCAGACACATGTCTTCGAGAATGGTCAGGTTGATCAAGCTCGGCGGACGGACCCGGTAACGGTATGGGTTCGGCCCGCCGTCGCTGATGAGATAAAAGCCCAGTTCGCCTTTAGGCCCCTCGATGCGAGCGTAAGCTTCGCCGGGTTTGGGCCGCAAATTGCGCAGCTTGGCCTTGGGGTCGATGATCGGGCCGGCCGGAATGTCGCGCAAGGCCTGCTCGAGTATCTTCAACGATTCGCGCATTTCCAGAATCCGCATCATGTAACGGTCAAAAACATCCCCGCGCTCTCCCAACGGCACGCGGAAATCCATCCGGCCATAGATGCCGTAGAGGTCCACCTTGCGAATGTCATAATTGACACCGCTGGCCCGGAGCATCGGTCCGGTCACGCCGGCGTTGATGGCCAGTTTGGCCGGCAGCACGCCCACGCCCTCGGTGCGGGCCAGCAGGATTTCATTGCCCGTGAGCAATGCTTCGTATTCGTCCAGAAAGGACGGGAACCGCGCCACCAGGCTGCGGGTCTGTTCGAGCCAGCCAGGCGGCAGGTCGCAACGGCAGCCGCCAAAGCGCATGTAATTGCACATCATGCGCGAACCGGTCAGAGACTCGAACAAATCCAGAATCTTTTCCCGTTCGCGGAAGGCGTACATCATCGGCGTCCCCAGCGCGCCCATGTCCTGCAAAAGGAAGCCCGCCAGGGCCGAATGATTGATCAGGCGGGTCAACTCGCTGAGGATGACGCGGATGTATTCCGCGCGTTCCGGCGCCACCAGTCCGGTCAATTTCTCCACGGCCATGGCATAGGCGCAATTGTTGGTGAGCGAACAGATATAGTCCAGCCGGTCGGTGTAAGGCATGGAGCCAAGGTAGCTGCATTTCTCGGCGATCTTTTCGTGATTGCGATGCAGGTAGCCGAAAACCGGCTTGAGCTTGACCACCGTCTCCCCGTCCAGGGTGACATCCATGCGAAAGACCCCGTGAGTGGAGGGGTGATGCGGCCCCAGCGAAACTTCCAACGTCTGGTGTTCGCCGGCCGATTGGGCCAACTCCGATGGACTGGTTGACGCCATCATGCCGGTGTCCCTCCCGGATAATGCTGGCGCGCGCGGGCCAGCACCGCATCGTGCGGCGTCGGTTCGTATTCATAATCGTCCGGCGCGACGTAATCCTTGCGCATCGGATAATCGGTGAATTCGGGCCACATCAAAATGCGGCGCAGGTCGGGATGCCCCTCGAAGACAATGCCAAACAAATCAAAAGCCTCGCGTTCCTGAAATTCGCAGCTTCGCCACACCGGCGTCAGCGAGGGAAGGGAAACCCGGTCCGCGCGGTTTTCGGTGCGCAGGCGCAGGATGAGCGGGCCGTGCCGGAGCGCCACCGAGTAAAGATGATAAACCGCCTCCAGATAAGCGGGCGTTTTCCTTTCGCAAAGCTCCTCGAATTCCTTTTCCACGCCTTCCACCATCTTCTTGACCTTTATTTTTTCCTTGATCGTTTTTTCCGGCCAATCGACGCCGGTCACGTTGGTGGCGAGGTCGAAAGCCAAGGCGGGATCATCACGCAGGAATTGCGCCACGGCCCGCGCGTGCGCGTGATCCAGCAGGAGCGAAGGCTGGCCGGCCGGGCTGCCGTTGGGAACGATTTCCACGCGCGCCCCGGGCGCCGCGGTTTCGATCCGGGCTTTCAACTGTTCGAGAGTTTCCATTCCGCTATTCGGTGCGCGCCAAGGGCTGCGGCTGCCAGAGAGCCGGATTATTGGGCGGCTCAAGATCATGCGGGCCAAAGGCCGGAATGGGAAACTCACCCGGCGCGGCCGGGTCGAGATGGCGCGGGCGCTTTTCCCCGGTGAGTTGCTGGCGGTCGATCTGCTCCTGCAAAGTCATCAGCGCCTGCAGCAACGCCTCTGGACGGGGCGGACAACCGGGAATATGCACATCGACCGGGATGTAACGGTCGATGCCCTTGAGGACATTGTAGCCTTCCTTGAACGGCCCGCCGGAAATCGCGCACACGCCCATGGCAATGACGTACTTCGGCTCAGGCATCTGGTTGTAAAGCCGCACAATCTGCGGCGCCATTTTTTTGGTCACCGTGCCGGCCACGATCATCAGGTCCGCCTGCCGCGGCGAGGGCCGGAAGACCTCGGCCCCAAACCGGGCGATGTCGAATCGCGCCATGGAAGCGGCGATCATCTCAATGGCGCAGCAGGCCAGGCCGAATTGCAGGGGCCAGATCGAATTTTTGCGCCCCCAATTATAAAGCTCCTGCAACGACGTGGCCACGACGCCCTGCCGCCTCAACTCTTGCCGAAGACCTTCGTCGATCATAATGGTGTCATCTCCGCGCCACGACCCCTTTGACGCACAGCCAGACCAGCCCTTCCACCAGCAAGAGAATGAAAAGGAGCATGGCCGCGCAAGCCCCCGCCGAAAGGCCCTTGAAGGCCGCCGCAAACGGAAGCAAAAAGACCGCCTCGACGTCAAAGATCAGGAAAACTATGCCGTAAAGGTAGTATTCGGATTGGAACTGCACCCAGCCGGTGGCGTGGGATTCCAAGCCACACTCGTAATTGGCGTTCTTGATGGCGCCGGATTTGCGCGGGGAATAGGCGCGCGCCCAAAGCCATGCCAAGGCCAGGGGGGCGATGGCAAACGCCACCCCTGCTATCGCGAACAGCACTAGAAACGTATAAGGCTCCACATTCATTCCACCTAGATAGCATTGCCGTACGAATATCGTTTTCGCAAGGATGAAATGGAAACCCTTACAGCGTGGCGTTATCAATCAGGCGCGTTTTACCGATGCGCACGGCCAGGGCTATTTGAGTTCCCGGCTTGACTTTTAGGACGGGGACCAAAGTTTGCGGATTAAAGAACTCGATGTAATCCACCCGGCTCAGGGGCTGGGTGGCGATCAAGGAGCGCAAATCCTTCTCCAAGAGCGCGGCGGGCACGGCGCCTGCCGCCACCGCCTCCTTGGCCCGCCGGATGGCGCGCCAAAGGATCGTCGCCTGCCGCTGTTGGACCGGCGACAAGTATTTGTTGCGCGAACTCAAGGCCAGCCCGCTGGACTCGCGCGCAATCGGGCCGACGATGATTCTAACGGGAAAATTCAAGTCCCGAACCATCTTTTGCACCACGGCGGCCTGTTGGAAATCCTTCGCGCCGAAAACCGCGACCGTGGGCTGGACGATGTGGAACAGCTTGGCCAGGACGGTCGTCACGCCGCGGAAATGCGCCGGGCGCGCCGCCCCTTCCATGCGTTGCGAAAGAAGCTCCTCCGTGACGTAAGTGCTGAAGCCTTCGGGATACATTTCACGGTCCGAGGGCACGAACAAAATATCCACGCCCGCGCGCGCGCAGAGCTTCTTGTCCTGGTGAAGATTGCGCGGATAGGCGGCTAAATCCTCATCGGGCGCGAATTGGAGCGGATTGACGTAGATGCTCACGGCGACCATGCCCTTGCCGCCAATCGCCTGGCGGGCGCGTTGGATGAGACTGAGGTGGCCCTGGTGCAGAAAGCCCATGGTCGGCACAAAGGCCAGCGGGGTTTGCAGCGAGTTCCACAATCGGGCGTGGCGCTGCATGGCAGAAATAGTCGTGACGATTCGCACGACTAATACTTCCAATGAAATGGCGGGCAAGGCAATGAAATTTTCATCCTTTCTTGCCGATTTTGGCCTTGGGGCAAATCCAGGCAAAATAACGCAAAAAGTTGGATTCCACCTGGGCCGCCAGTTTCTCCAACGGCAGGCCCAGCAGCTCGCCGGCGAATTCATAGACCGCGCGCAAGTTGGCCGGATGATTGAGGGGCTTTCCGTCAGCGTCAAGCAAAGGAAAACGATTGCGTTCGACGGGCAGCGGCTGGTCCGGGGCGTCGGTCTCGATGAGCAACCGCTCCAGCGGGACCTGAAGGAAGGTGTCACGCTGGCGGGCCTTGCGCGCGTGGGCAAAAAAACCCGGCAGTGAAAAATAGGCGCCCAGCTTGACCAGGCCGGGAATGAGTTCGGGCGCGCCGCCGTAAGAGTGCAGCAGGAATCCGCCGGGCGGACGCGGCTCGCGCCGGAGGATTTCCAGCAACGGCCCCCACGCTTGCAAACAATGGATGCTGACCGGCAAACCGCGCTCGGCCGCCAGCCGGAGCTGCCAGACGAAAACCTCCTCTTGCGCCGGCAGATCGTAGTCTTTGATCCAGCGGTCCAATCCAATTTCGCCCACCGCTGACGGGACCGCGTCCAGAAAGCGCGTTAATTCACTTTTCCATTGCGGCGTGCGCGCCTTCACCTGCCACGGATGATAGCCGAAGGAAGGCAGCACTTGCGGAAACCGCCGCGCCAAGGCAAGAACCTCCGGCCAATCTTCTTCGCAGGCGCCGTTGACGACCATCCTGGCTATCGGTTCGCCTCGGAGCGCCTCCATGATGGCCGTCAGGTGCGGCTTGAGCCGCTGGTCCTGCAAATGATTATGGGCGTCGTAGAAAGTCATGGTGGGAGATGGCCGCGCGCAAAGGACTGGATGTTCAGCCAGATTTTTCCCAGGCTGTTGCGGCGGTTTGGCGTCATGTGCTGCGTCAGGCCCAACGCTTCCAGGAAAGCCGGGCTGGAAGGCACGATCTCCGCCGGAGGCTGTCCGCTGTAAAGCTCGCACAGCAGCACGGCCATGCCTTTGACAATTGCGGAATCCGAATCGGCCCGAAAGCGGCACCGTCCGCCGGCAAACTCCGGCACGAACCAGACCTTGGCCAGACAGCCCTGCAAGCGGAAGGCTTCCGTTTTAAACTCGCTCTCCAACGGCGTCGCCGTCCGCCCGCGGGCCACGACATACCCGAGCCTGTCCTGGGCGGTCTTCAAGGCCCACAACGCGGCCGCCAATTGCCGCTGTTTTTGCACAATCGTCACTTCCCCACAGCATATTGCGCCCACGGCCAAGCTCCAAGAAAATCCCCAGCAAAAGCTTGCTGTCCGAAGCAAAAAGCGGTTACCTCCGCCCATGGATGCCCGCGAAGCTTTGGTGGCTCTGAATTTAATTGACGGCATCGGCCCGGTGCGCGCGCGCCAATTGCTCGAGCACTTCGCCGAACCGGCCGCCATTCTCGGGGCCGGCATGGCCCAATTGCAACGCGTCGCCGGCATCGGCCCGGAAACAGCCGCCGCCATCGCTGGCTGGGAAAGAAACATCGACCTCAAAGGCGAACTGCAACGCATCGAACAGTTCGGCTGTCACATCGTCATCCCATCGGACGAAAATTACCCTGACCTCCTCAAGCATATCTACGACCCGCCCATTGTGCTTTACGTCAAGGGCGAGTTGACCGCGAAGGACAAGAACGCGGTGGCCATTGTCGGCTCGCGCATGACCACGCATTACGGAGTGGAGACGGCGCGCAAGCTGGCCTACCAACTGGCCTACATCGGCGTGACCGTCGTCAGCGGCGGCGCGCGCGGCATCGATACCGCCGCCCATCAAGGGGCGCTGCATTCCAAGGGCCGGACCATCGCGGTCCTGGGCACGGGCATCAACATCGTTTTCCCGGCCGAAAACCGGGAGCTTTTCGAGCACATCGCCGCCCAGGGCGCAGTGATAACGCAATTTCCCTTCAACCGCAAAGCCGACAAACAGAGCTTCCCCATCCGCAACCGTCTTGTCGCCGGCATGACCTTGGGCACGGTTGTGGTCGAGGCCAACCTGACCAGCGGCGCGCTGATCACCGCCAGAATGGCCGCGGACAACGGCCGCCAGGTTTTCGCCGTGCCCGGCCGCATCGATTCCCCGCGCAGCAAAGGCTGCCACGATTTGATCAAGAACGGCGCCAAGCTGTGCGAAGGCGCGGAGGACATCCTGAGCGAATTCGAGTACCTCTTCCCTGCCAACAACCGGCCTTCGATGCTCAAAGACGGCGATGCCATGCCCGCTTTCACCCTGTCCACCAACGAGCAAGCCGTCTATGACGCGCTCTCCGAGGACGAAAGCACGATTGACGAAGTGATCCGCCGCAGCGGCCTGCCGCCGTCGGCGGTTTCGGTGGCGTTGCTGGCCCTGGAAATGAAGCGGCTGATCCGTCAACACCCGGGAAAGTTGTTCGTGAAGAATACGTAGCTGACCGTTTAGTTCATTGCTAATATAAAACTATTTCAGCCCCAGCCCGAGGGTCTGTTTGCAATAGGCCAGGCTCTGTTCCAGTCCGCTCTTTTGATATTCCTGCTCCGCCGGCAGGTCGGTGTAATGACGCGCGGGGATCATTTTACCGAGGCGTGTCAAGGCGTCGAATTTGGCGAAGTCCCTGGCCCGCGCTTTGGGCCAGTCGTTCCAGAAATCGTTGCGGAAATACGGCAGCTCGTGCGTAAAACCGGAAATAATTTCCACGTTGACCGGCACGCGCGGACACAACTCGAGGAAGCGCAGCACAAAGGCCTTGTAATCAACCACTCCCTCACCCATCGCCGTCCATTGCACCGCCGCCCCGTGCGGTGTCTGCCAAATCATCGAATCGCGCAAGGCGCAGGCCGCCACGTAGGGCGCCAGAATTTCCAGGCTCTCCCGCGGGTCTTCCATCGTCCATGTCGTGTTGCCGGTGTCAAACGTAACGCCGACGTACTCCCTGCCCGCCTCCTCGCACAGGCCGGCCAATTCCCAGGCCTGCATATCGCCGCCGTGATTTTCAATGGCGATCTTGATCCCCGCGTCCAGCGCCTGGCTGCGCGCGCTCCGGCAGACTTTGATGGTGTCGGCCATGCGCGCCTCGATCCCGCCGGGCGTGGCGCGGTCCTCGCCCCGGCCCAGGATGCAGCGGAAGACGGGCGATTCCAAAGCCTTGGCCACGCGAATGCCCAGCGCCAGATGTTCCTCCGCCGTGCCCCACCTGTCTTGGAAAAACTTCGAGGTGGGACAGATGCTCCACGAGCCAGCGTAAATGACCAATCCGTTGTCGCTGGCTTTCTTCTTTACGTCCCGCAGATAACTTTCCTGGAAATTCTCATAAACGTCCAAATCCGTCAGGAAGAGCGAGTCCAGTTTGAGCGACGCGGCGTAATCAATCAATGGCCCCGCCTTCCACTTCATGGCCCGCACCGAGAAATTGTCGAAGCCCAGCCGCGTTTTGCGCGCCGGTTTGTTCTTCTCCCCGGCAGGCGCGCTTCCGGCCAGCGCCAAGCCCGCGCCGACCGCCGCCACCGCCTTGATAAACGTCCGACGGCTGCTTGAGGTGTCCAAATCCATGCGGTGCTGATCAGGTTCCGGCATCGGCTGGTTCATGTTCAGCTTCGGCCGGTTCCTCTTCCTCTTCCGGTTCCTCGGCTTCCTCCTCTTCCGCCGCTTCAGTCATTTTCATCGCGCCCACAAACAGGCCGGTGAAAAGGCCGCCGCTGGAGAGGGTGTTGCGAAAGAATTCCCACGTTGGCGGAAAGCCGGGTTGCCCACCGGTCATGGCCTGAATCCAGCCAGCCCACGTTTTCTCGTAGCGGGGCGAGAACAGCCATGCGGCGGTGTTGGTTACCAGATAAAAGAGCATGGCGCCCACTATGCCGCCGCTCAAGAGCAACCACCACGGCCTCTTGCGGCCCAAGGACCGTCCCAAGGCGATCAACCCCGCGTAAGCGGCGTAGTTGGGAGCTTGACTCAGAAAGAAGTGCGACCAGGAAAAGAATTGCGGATAAAACACACGGCTGATGATCAAATCGGTAACCGCCAAGACGGCCAGCGGAATAATCCAACCAGCCATCCCCGGCACATACAGCCCGGCGCAGAAGACAAGAGCGTAGGTGGCGCTAAAATTACCGGGAAACAACCCGGGCCACCGGCTCAAGGCAAACACCACTATTAGGAGCAAGGGCAAAGCAATATTCTTCTTCACCCCGCCACTATACAAGGTTCCCCGCTTCAGCGCATCTCAATTATTCTTGGCCCCGGGTTGGAGCGTGTTCGCTTCCGGCGTCACTTTGTTTATGTTCGGCGTGACATCGGCATCGACGTCGCCCACCGCCCATCGCAAGCCGCCCACCAGCACCGACTGGAACACCGGGCTGGCCCAGACATCATCGCGATGGCCCATGCTGGTGTAAAAGGCGCGCCCTTTGCCGTACATTTGCGCCCAGGTGGAAGGATAGTTGGGCCGGTTGTAGTTGCCTGCATGATTCATCGAAGCCGTGTCCTGAATCAACAGCACGTGTACGTTGGGCGAAAAATTCCTTTGTGTATACCACTCTTCGAATGGCCCGAAATCATTCGGCACCGCGCTCATGCCCGGGAATTTCTTGTCCGCGATGATTTGCCGTGCCGTTTGTTGTTTGTCGTGCTTGATGAATTCAGCGCCGATCATTTGTATGTAAGGGTCCACGGCTTCTGGCCCCGAATGGAACGAGTCGGTGGCGGAATGGATGCCGACAAACCCCTTGCCGTTATGAATGGCCTCCAGGAACGCCGCCTTGCCCTCCTTGGACATGGGCGGGTTGTTGTCCTTGCCCCAGGTGGTCAAATCGCCCGTGGTGTAGAAACAGAAGGCGTCGTACTTGGCGATGTTCTCGGGTGTGAAAAGCGTGCCGTCCTTGGTAAAGGTGAACTCCATGTTGTTCTTCTTGCCCAATTCCGCCATGATCACCTGCGCCTTGCTCGGCTGGCCGTTGGTCTGTTTAATCATGTCGTGCTCAAAGCCCGACGATTTGGAGAAAAAGAGGACTTTCTTGGGCGGGTCGGCCTTGGAAGAGGTTTGGCACGCTGTCAATAAAACCACTGGAATGGTGAGGGAACAAACTAGCTGGACAAAGTTTTTCATGTAATAGCCTTTCTGGGGCGCACATTAGCGGCAGCAGGAGCCCCGGACAAGTAAAATTTTGCTTACTTCTTCAATAATCCCTGCACGTCCAGCCAGTCGGCGAAAAGCACAATCCAACGGTCCGACGGCAGATGCTTTTGGCGCATGCCGAAGCCGTGTCCACCCTTGGAATAGAGGTGCAATTCAGCCGACTTCCCGGCCGCGACCCAATCCTGGTAGATCCTCACGCTCTGAGGCGCCAGGCCCAGCGAATCATCCGTCGCCGCCAGCACAAAGGCAGGTGGCGCATCGGCGGGAACACCGCTTCCCTTGATCGCCAAACCGTAGGCCGGATAAATCGGGGCCACGAAATTCGGCCGCGTTGCAGTGGTGTAATTCATGGCCACCGAAACCGCCAGCGTCCCGCCCGCCGAAAAGCCAATAATGCCGATGCGCTCCGGGTTGACGCCAAACTCCCCCGCGTGCTGGCGCACGTAAGCAATGGCCGCCAAGCCGTCCGCCAGCGCCAGTTTGATGACGGGCTTCATCACCTCACCCACCGGTTGCCCGCTCTTGAATTCGCGAGTCGGGTCGTCCGTTTTGGATTCGACCAACCGGTATTTCAGCACGAAGCAAGTGACCCCCTTGGCCTGCAGCCAGCGCGCGACATCAAAACCTTCACTGTCTATGGACAAGGCATAGAACCCCCCGCCGGGACAGATGACGACGGCGGCGCCGTTGGCTTTGCCGGCAGCCGGCTTGAAAACCGTCAGCGTGGGATTAGCCACGTTGAACACCACCCGGGTCTGCCAGAGATTGGTGCGTTGTTCCTGCTCGGTTTGTTTCCAATTCTCCGAGCCAGGCGCCGGCCCGTCATAAAGTCGAACGACTTGTTCCTGGGCGACGGCCTGAAGGCAAGAAAATGATAGAAGGATGGACATAACGGTGCGCGACTGATTCATAAGCGGCGATTGTCAGCACCGCCCCCGCCCCTCGTCAACGCGAAATTCCACTGGCAATAAAATTTGAACCTTGAATTCGCTCAAAGCGGCGGCTTAATCTTCAGTCTTATGTTAAAAAGAACACCACTCTTCGCGGCGCACCAAAAGCTCGGCGCGCATCTGGTCGAGTTTGGCGGCTGGGAAATGCCGCTGCTTTACTCCGGCATCATTGAGGAACATCTGGCCGTCCGCAGCGCCGCCGGCCTGTTCGACATCTCCCACATGGGGGAAATCTCCATCCGCGGCGCCGGGGCGGTGGATTTTCTAAACGCGGTGGTGACCAACGACGCGCGCAAGCTGCATCCGGGCCAGGGGCAGTACACCATCATGTGCAATGAACGCGGCGGCGCCATCGACGATCTTTACGCCTATTGCATCGGCGACGCGGACTTCCTGCTGGTGGTCAATGCCTCGCGCATCGAGGCCGATTTTGCCTGGCTGCAATGCCAGTTGGCGGGCTTCGCGGGCCGCGCCACGGTGGAACTCAAGAACCGCTCGGAGGAACTGGCGGCGGTGGCGGTGCAAGGGCCGAACGTGGCGGGCTTTATCGACCAATGTTTTGCCGACGGCGCGCAAAAGGCGGCGGCCTTGCATAAGAATGACATCGCCCGATTCAACTTCGCGGGCCGCAGCGTTCTGGTCTCGCGCACCGGTTACACGGGGGAGGACGGCTTTGAAATCGTGGCCGACGCGGAAATCATCGAGGCGCTTTGGGACAAGCTCCTGCAAGCGGGCCAGTCCGCCGGCCTCAAACCGACTGGGTTGGGCGCGCGCGACACTTTGCGCACGGAAGTTTGCTATCCCCTTTATGGGCATGAATTGAACGAGAACACGAGTCCGCTGGAGGCGGGCCTGGGCTTCTTCGTGGCGCTGGGCAAGGGCGATTTCGTGGGCCGCGCGGCGCTGGCACAACAAAAGGCCCAAGGCGTCACGCGCAAGTTGGCCGCCTTCAAAATGACCGAACGTTGCGCGCCGCCCCGTCCGGGTTATTCCATCTGGAGCGCGGACGATGGGGCCGAATCGATCGGGCGCGTCGCCAGCGGCACGCAAAGCCCCTCCCTAAGCACTGGCATCGGCATGGGCTACGTGGCTCCGCTTTTCGCCCCTGCCAACACAGCCATTGGCATTGAAATTCGCGGCCGACGCGTTCCGGCGGTGATCGTCCCGCGGCCCATTTACCGCCGAAGCTGAAAAAGATTTGCAAGCGGCTCAAACCGCGTAAACTAAAAGCCAACGAAATATGAGCGAACAAGTACCGTCTGATCTGAAATACGCCAAATCGCACGAGTGGGTCCGTCTGGAAGGCGACACCGCGACCATTGGCATCACCGACCACGCCCAGCACGAGTTGACTGACGTGGTCTTTGTCGAGTTGCCCGCCGTGGGCCGCAAGGTGGCGGCAGGCGAGGCCTGCGCGGTGGTGGAATCGGTCAAAACCGCCAGCGATATCTACTCGCCCCTGAGCGGCGAAGTGGTGGCCATCAACCCGGAACTAACCAAGCGCCCGGATTTGGTCAATGTCGAAACTTACAAGGGCGGATGGTTTTTCAAATTGAAACTGTCCCAGCCGTCTGAAGCCGGGCGTCTTCTGAACGCGGAAAGCTACGCCAGTCAGATCGCCTCCTAGAACCGCTGGCATCCCGTCCCACCATGCAGGCAGAATACAAAATCATCGGTGGCGACGGCGCTGAATACGGCCCGGCGACACTGGAGGAATTGAGAATCTGGATTCGTGACGGGCGGGTGGCCGGCATGACACAAGTGTGGCGCAACGACGTGGCCGCATGGTCGCCTGCGTCACGGTATGCCGAACTGGGCGGGGAGTTGGCGCGCCTGCATGCCGCCGCCAGCGCCTCCGCGCAGCCTTGCGGATTCTGGGCCAGACTGGCGGCGTACCTGATCGACCTTGTAGTGCTCGGGGTGGTTTTTCAATTGCTGTGGACGCAGTTGGCGGCATCACGGCATTGGCCTGTGCCGGTATTGCCCAAGGAGCTTACCGATGCCGCCATCCAACAATTCATGCAGAACTGGCAGGGGTGGGCCAACCATGCGCTGCCGGTCTATTTTCCGCTCTATTTCTTTTACGATGTCCTGTTCAACGGACGATTTGGGGCCACCATCGGCAAGATGGCGATTAACGCGCGCATCGTGCTGTGGGACGGCTCTCCCATTGGTTACAAACGCGCGGCGTTACGATGGCTGGCGGCGCGGTTGAGCGACTTGTTTTGTTTTGCCGGCTACCTGGTCATTGCTTTGCGCGCGGATAAACGGGCGCTGCACGATCTGCTGGCGGGCACGCGGGTCATCTACAAACGATGAATGGAGGCCCCGATCGCCGCGTGGTTTTGATCGCATTGGCGGTCTTGTTGCTGGATCAGGCGACCAAACTCCTGGTGTTGCGATGGCTCGGACCCACGCAGGAGCGGGTGGTCATCGAGGGCTTTTTCAGGTTTGTGCATTGGGGCAACACCGGCGCCGCCTGGAGTCTGTTTCGCGACCGCAACGGCCTCCTGGCCATCGTTTCGTTTTTGGCGCTGGCGGGGCTTTTTCTATGGCGGCGCCATTTCAACATTCAGAGCGCGCTGGGGCAACTCTCCCTGGGTCTGATTTTTGGCGGCATCACCGGCAATCTCATGGACCGCCTGCGCTACCACCAAGTCGTCGATTTTCTGCGCTTTTATCTCAACCGCCGCAGCGGCGAAGAACTTGGCTTTCCGGCTTTTAATCTGGCCGACAGCGCGATCTGTACCGGGGTCGGCCTGCTGATCCTCATTTCCTGGAAACACGAACACGACAACGCCCACGCGCAGGCCGCCTCCAAACCGGACTCCCCTCCATGAAGGCCAACCCGCCCTTGGGGCTGGGAACGTAAAGAAATAGATTTCTCAAAGGATTTGTCGTCGTCGATTGTCTTATTGGATGGATAATGGAAAGCCGCATGGCTCAATCAGAATTCATTGTTGATGAAACGCTTCCCCGGCAGCGGATGGATGTTTTTCTGCGCCGCAAGCTGCCTGATCTCTCGCGCGGCGCCATTCAGCGGCTCCTGGCCGAAGGCAACATCCGGGTCGATGGCAAGCTCGTCAAACCGACGCATCACCCGCGCGCGGGTGAAACCGTCCTCGTCCAGCAGCCTGAGGCGCGCCCTGACAGCGCGCAGGCCGAGGACATGCCGCTGGACATTCTCTACGAGGACGAGGACTTGGTGGTGCTCAACAAGCCGGCGGGATGGGTCGTGCATCCGGCCGCGGGCCACCGCGAGCATACGCTGGTCAACGCCTTGTTGCATCATTGCGGCGGGCAACTCAGCGGCATTGGCGGAGTCGCGCGGCCCGGCATCGTTCATCGTTTGGACAAAGAAACCAGCGGGTGCCTGGTGGCGGCCAAAAACGACGCCGCCCATCTTCATCTTTGCGCGCAATTCGCCGGGCGCGAGGTCGAGAAGATTTATCAGGCCGTCGCCTGCGGACAGTTGCCGCGCCTGAGCGGGGTTATCGACGCTTCCATTGCGCGCGACCCGGCGCATCGCAAGCGCATGGCCGTAAGCGGCGCCAAGGGGCGCAAAGCCCGCACCAGCTATCGCGTCCTGGAGCGGTGGTCCGGCGCGACTCTGGTGGAGTTGGAATTGCACACGGGACGGACGCATCAAATCCGGGTGCATCTGCGCCATGTTGGATGCCCGGTGGCGGGCGATCAGGTTTATGGCCGTCGCGCCACGGCCCATCTGGCGGAAGCGACCGGTTACAGCCCGCCGAGGCCCCTGCTGCATGCCCGCCGGCTGACGCTGACGCATCCCCGCAACGGGCGACGGATGACTTTCGAGGCGCCCTTGCCGGAGGATTTTGCGACCGCGCTTGCTTTTTTCCGCCGGCAAGCGCAAATTTGACAGAGGAATTCCATGGAGTCCTACAAGCATTCGTGCCCGTGCTGCGGCCAGCATATCGAGTACACTGCGGGCTACTGCGGCAGGCAGATGCAGTGCCCGATGTGCGGGAAGACCGTCACGTTCCCAGCCCTTCCCCCGGGGCGGCTCGGAAAATCCTTGCGGACCAAGAGTTTGGAACCCAAGGAGACGCCAAAATCGGCCCGGAATTGGCCGGCGACCCTGGCTCCTCTGCTCGACTTTCCACATTGGAACCTGCTGGCCCAATGCGCCGTGCCGTTCCTGCTCATCGGCGTGCTCCTGGCCGGGGCCATTTTTGTCAAAAAGAAACTCGGCGACACAGCGGCCCCGGCCGCCGCTCCAACCGTGCAAGCCGATCCGGAGGCCTGGCAGAAAATGGCTGACTTGACCAAGGCCGATCAAACCGTGAGGACGCGCATGAGCGAGCTCGACGCAGCCTGTGCTTCCCTCAAATTAGCGGATCAGGTGCGCCAGTCGATGTCGCGTCTGGATCCGTCGCAAAGAAGAAGCGCCGACCAGCAATGGCAATTCGCGCAACGGGCCAGGGAGGCGGCGCAGAAAAGATTCGATGACGCCATGACCGCGTATCAAAGGCTCGGCGGAACGGTCGATTACCGCTCGCAATTGCGGAATCATTAAACCGCCGGCGGATGCTCCAGACGCGCTATTTTTTGTCCGGCCACAGGGCTTCCAACGTGGCGGCCAGACGATAGCCGGCTTTGGTCATTTGTTCCTCGGCGGTTTTGTCGGACCAGGCGATGTATGCGGGCGAGAGGTCCTGGATGTGCCATTGCGGGCGCGGTTGGCCAGTGCGATAGTCGGTCTGGGTGTCATCCTCGCCGGTCACGGTGAGGTCGTGGACCTTGGCGGAAAGAGCCAGGCTTTCGCCGGCCCAGTGGCGGTCCCAGTCCAGCAGGGATCCGGCGGTTTTCCAGTCGGGCGCGGGTTTGGCCAAAAGATAAACGGCGTATTGCCCGGGCGTTTGGGCGTGGGCCAGGTTCATGGCCGCGCGCACGACGGTGATGTCCCAGTAGAAGTGCAGTTTGTTGGTGCCGCCGAAAAGCAGCCGGTTGCCGCCCTGATCGTCGCCGTAGTGGCCAGCGTAGCCATTGGGATCAATGTAGTTAGTCTTGTCCAGGTAGCCCGCGCCGACGTGCAACGGCTGGTGAATGTCCTCGATGAAATGAGCCAGCAAGCGAAGGGCCACGCGCGGGGTGACAACCTTGAGCATGGACTGCGCCTCCGGTTTGCCCTGCAAAATCAAAATGCAGGCGGGGATGGCGTGGACGACATCGACATTGGTGGCGCCGATGGATTGATCGCGGTATTTCGGTTCCTCGAACGGAATGTCGGTGTAGTGGAAGACGAAATGATTTGGATTGGCGGCCTTGAACTGGAGCATTTCTTCGGTTTGGTCCATGCGGCCTTTGGCGATGTCGGCCCAAACGGAAGCGGTGGAGAGGGATTCCTCCCCCAGCAGTTGGTGGACATGTTGGGCGGCGGCGGTGCCGGCAATCAACTGGTCGGCCATGGCGCCGATGGCACGGTGGCCTTCATCGCCCCAGGCGAACACGGCGGGTGCGGCCGCGCAACTGTATAGAAGAATTAAAATCAGGCGCAACATGTTGGCTGGCTTCCTCAACTTCCTTCAGGCGGCTGGCGCTCTATGGGATGACTTGGGCCGAGAGGCGATAAAAAGCGTTGCCGGAATTGGTCTGCGACACGGTAAACGTGCCCGAACCGTTGGTGCTGGCCGTAAATCCATTAGTCAGCGTGGTCCAAACGAGGCTGGCCAGATTAGTCGCGGATTGAAGCTCATAGGCCCGCCCGTACTGGCAGGGAGAAAAGGTGACGGAAACCGTGTTGGCGGAGACCGGGGTCACGGTGAAACTCAATTTGGACGAGGCATTGTTGGGATCAGTGCCAAACACATAGTCGGCATAATTTGAATAGCCGTCGCCATCGGGATCGGCGGCTCCGCTGGCATAGCCGTTGGCATTGGTGCCAAAATAGGCATTGGCCCACCAAGCCGGAACAGTGCCATTGGTGGGAGCATCCTGCGCGGCGTTATAGACCCACATCAAGGCGTTGGCGACGACGTACTTGTTGGTGTCGCCGGTGTTGTTGAATACCGTCACGCTTCCGTTGGTGCCCGCGGTAAAAAACATGTTCGTGGCCAATGGCTGCCAGCCGTTGCCATTAATGGACTCATCGACGGAAAGAATGAATTCATTGGTCGCGCCGGTGAGATAGACCTGGGCGTTGGTGGTGAAGTTGGTGTTTTGCGGATGCCAGATGTAAACATTGTAAAGACCGGAGGAGGGCAGGAACGGGTCGTAGAGCGCCCATGACGTTGGATTATCATCCGTGGTGGTGGCAAATTGATAGTACGTGCCGTAAAGCCCGGAAGCAACCGAGCCAGCGGTCCAAAGGCCCGAGTATCTGGCGTCAGGCGTGTCGAGGATCAGGTTGTTGGTGGCGAGGCTGAAGGAACCGTTCGTTGTATATAGCTGCGACCCCACCCAGGAAAGCACCTCAAAGGAATAGTTGGTCGGCTGCAATCCTGTCAATAATACGATGTGATGGTTGGTAGGCGTCATGACGGCTGGCGAAAAGCTGCCGTAACCGGAGGTGGTCCCGTAGAGCACCTGGGCGGTGGCCGGAAAGCTGGTGTCCCAACTGATGACGGCGCTCTTGGAGATGGCCGAGACCACCAGATTGCTGATGGGCAGCGAGGCCGTGATGGAAATGACCGCCGTGGCGGTATTGTTGGTCCTGACGGGATCGAGATTCGAGCTCGATACCGTGAGGGTGTTGGTGACCACTGCCGGGCCGCTGACGGCCGTGGCAGAAACCGACATGGAGGCAATCTGTCCCGCACCCAGCACGCCAATGTTGAAGACGGCTCTGTTGCCGGTGATGGTGCTGGCGCCTTGTGATTGGACGGCACCGTTAAGATGAAAGTTCGCGGCAAAAGTGCCGGTAACCGTGATCGAACCGGAGTAGGAAAGCCCCAAGTTGGTCACATACATCACATAGGGGACTGGTTGTTGCAGCGGGATGGAGGAGTTGGTTGCGGCAAAGCCAACGGAGAGGTCCTCGCCATTGACAAAGTAGCTGATAGAAGCGGTGTTGTTGAACAGATTGGTATCGATGTCCTGGCTGGAGACGGTGGCGGTCTGGGTGGCCGACGTGCTGCCGCTAATGGCCAAGGCTGTGAACATGGCCGTAACCGGCTGGCCGACTGGCAAATATCCAAGGTTCACGATGGCTGTGTTACCGGTGACCAGATTGGTGCCTTGCGCCAGGACGGTAATGCCGGTCCAGTCGGAGGAAAAGACGTTGGTCACGAAAACCGGCCCGTTGGTGGCCGGCCCAAGGTTGGTTACGGTGACCCAAGTGATGACGGTATCGCCGATCAAAACGTTGGTTTCAGAGGTACCCATGCCCACGGCCAGGTCTTGGCCAGCAACGGGCAGAACGAAGAGGTTGGTATTGTTGACCGGAACCAAGTCGTATAGAGACGAATAAACGCTGGCGAAATTGGTGACACTGGTGGAAGCCATGGCCTCCACGCGAATAGTGCTGGTTAGGGGCTTGGTCACCGCCACGGAGGGCCAGGTCAGGATGACCGCCTTCTGGCCATTAATGGTTTGGATGGAATAGGAGCCGCCCACCCCCGGGATAACGCCGTTGGGCAGCAGGGTCACGTAAGGAGAAAGAATATTGGTGACCGTCACCAGTCCGGCCTTCCTGGGGCCGTTGTTGATCACGGTCACCGAGTAAGTGAGTGATTCCCCGGATATGATCGGAATGCTGGAAGGTGAGCTGACCACAACGCTCAGATCGGCCGTCGGCGCGGAAATGCCCGATTGCCCTCCTCCCGATCCAAGCATGTAAAGATCAAAATTAGTGTTCGCTCCGTCCGGATTATTGGTGGCCACGTCCGAACTGTCCGCCCAGACGGGAAAGAAATTGGCGCCGTAAGCCGCCAACGCCGAGTAATGCCCCCACCCGGTGGTACTGGTCGATCCTGCGATCCCGGATGCGATGCCCACGGCCGGCTTGGCAATGGGTTGGTTGGAAGAGATCAACTGCTGATTGGCCAGGAAGGTCACGCCACCATCAAAACTAAGCGTTGAGTACATGACGGCCTCCTTGTTGGTGCTGGAACGGGAGGTGTAGAAAAGGGGAAACTCATTGGTGAGAATCACGGTTACCAGGGCAGGCGTCATATTGCTGGCGGGGCTTTCCAGCATCAACGCAATAAGGTCCGGGTTATTATTGGTCGAGCCAATGTCAACGAAACCAAAACCACCTATGTCCCCCAGCGTCATGGCCGCCATCGATGTGTCCGTGACATTGGTCATGTCGAGAGTAATGAGGATATTGTTGCCTTGGCCCCCCGACAGGTCGATCCAGTTCTGATAAGGGAACCTGAAACCATTCCAATTAACATTGGTCACCATCAATTGTGGGAAGTAAAGGGTGTTCGAAATAATATCGCTAATACTTGGAAGTGTCACCGAGTTGACGCCCAGGTCATTGCGGCAGTCGTACCAGGAACAGGCGATGATGCCCGTCGTCGGGTCCACTGCCAGGCGCGGCAGAAAATGGTCATTGAATCCAGTGAAGGCATCGTCATTGACGTAGCTTTCACCGCTCCATTTCGTGCCACTATTGCTGGAGGACAAAAGACTGACGACCAGATTTTTGTTCGGCCCCACTGCGGTATAAATCAGATAGACTTTGCCGTAGTTGGTCCCGCTGACGTTGAAATCCCAGCCCAAACCTGGCGCCGCGTTGATACCGATGCCCGAGGAGGCGGCGGGAATGTAGGTCAAGCCGCCAATGGCGTCGGTGGCGACCATTTTGGCCGCGGCAAAGCCTTTGCCGGAAATAATGCCGTTGGCGACGGCATTGGTTTCGACACTGATCCATATATTGGCCGGCGGTTTTGCATTCGGATTGGGAAGACCCGACAAATTATCCTGAAATGCCACCATGACTTGTCCCAGCGGTCCGACGGCAATGTCGGCAAAACCCCCGTTGGCCGAACCGGGCACAATCTGGGCGTTGCTAAAGGAACCAAAATAGCCTAATCCGGTGGACAACATCCCTTGCACCAGCAACGGAGTATTGGGTGTGGTGTAATCCTTGTAGGCAACCCAGACGCTGCCAGCGGCCGCGCCCGAGGGCGGCGCGGTGATGCGCGGTTGATCCGTCGCGTCGAAATTCGCCAAATTGGTCAGGGCGGAAAAGGAGGCGCCGTTATCGGTGCTGACGGCGATGGCGACCCCTTCGTAAGTGTCGGGCAGGTAGGCCACAAACAAGTTTCCGTATGAATCGAACGCTGCCGAAGCTTCTCCAAAGGCCGGCGCCAAATCGTCGCCGCCGACGCCGATGATCTTGCTCGTCCATGTTGCGCCCGTGTCAGATGTCACCGATAAAAAAATACCAGGCGTTGTCCCGTCAGTCGCCGCCACCACCGCCATGTTCGCCGGGTTGACCGGATTGATGGCGATGGAGGGGTCGGTTTCGTTTCCTGCGCTGGTGCTGATATCAATCAGATTGGTTCCGACCACGGGTGTTATCTGGGCGAAGGCGGCGCGCGTGGCCAGCAAAGCAAAGGCGGCGACCATCAGCGTTAAAATTTTCGCGGCCCAACGGGATCCGGTGGTTGTGGCAGGGGGCAATATGTCGGCGTGCATAACGTTTGATTTAGAAGGCACACTTGCCAAGGAATGGCGGCGAAAGCAGACAATGCTTCCGAGTATATTCCGGCAAATCGAGCACCTTCTCATTGGCGATTCGGTGGTTAGCATAATAGAGCGTTAAAAAAGAACAACTCAAAAATTTCGGTATGCGGCAGTTTTCATGGAAGCGCGAGCCGGTA
>CAVWZG010000005.1:0-203736 GCA_963759415.1 uncultured Verrucomicrobiae bacterium
GCTGGCCGGGGTGGATTGGGTGTTGGTTACGGTGAAGGTCCCGCTGCCGCCGACGCCGGCGGCGTTGGTGGCCAGGGGTTGCCAGGCAACCGGCGGCGCCAGACTGGCCGCCGCCTGCAAGACATAGTTGGAGCCGGGCGGTCCGCTGAATTGCAGTTGCACCCTTGCTCCGCCAGCCAGGCTGCTGGGGGCCAATGAGGGCAATACCGCCGTCACCACCATCACCGCCCCGCTGCTGGCGCCGAAGGCGTTGGAGACGATCAATTTATACTGCCCCGCCTGGCCAATACTGAATTCGCCCAGCGGCAAGTCGGGACCGAAGGCTTCTATTTCCCGGATGCGGCCGTTGCCCGTGTCGGCTATGAACAGGTCGCCGGCTGGGTCGGTGGCCAATCCGTACACTTCGCTCAACCTGGCGTTGGTCGCCGGACCGCCATCGCCCGAAAATCCGAACCCGGCATTGCCCGCCACGGTGCTGATTATCCCGTTGGCCCCCACTTTGCGGATGTGTTCGGTCCCGTCCCCGATGTAAAGATTGCCCAGCACGTCCACCGCCACGGCGGCGGGTGTTTCCAGAAACGCGCTGGTGGCCAGGCCGCCGTCCCCGTAGTAGCCGGCGTAACCGCAGCCGGCCACCGTGCTGATGATGCCGTTGGCGGCCACTTTGCGGACGCGCTTGTTGCCGCTGTCGGCGATGAACAGATTGCCGTAGGCATCCACGGCCAGGCCGGATGGCCCGCGCAGGCTGGCAATGGCCGCCGGCCCGCCGTCCCCGGAAAAACCGTTGGCTTCGGTGCCTGCCACCGCGCTGATGATGCCGTTGGCGCCGACCCGGCGGATGCTGTTGTTGCCCTGGTCGGCGATGTAAAGGTTGCCCTGCCGGTCCACGGCCAGGGCCGCCGGGTTGAAGAGGTTGGCCTTGGTCGCCGGGCCGCCGTTGCCCTGGTAGCCGTTGGTCCCGTTGCCCGCCACGGTGGTGATGATGCCGTTGGTCCCCACCCGCCGCACCCGGTCGTTGGCCTGGTCGGCAATATACACGTTGCCCCAGCCGTCCACCGCCACGGCCACCGGGTTAAACAACTGGGCGTTGGTGGCCGCGCCGCCGTCGCCCGAAAAACCGCCGTTGCCGTTGCCGGCAATGGTGCTGATCACCCCGCTGGCATCGACTTTGCGCACGCGCTCATTGACTGAATCGGCAATGAAAAAGTCGCCCGCCCCGTCCACCGCCACGGCCCCGGCGTCCAGCAGGGCGTTGGTCGCCAGCCCCCCGTCGCCCCCTTCCCCGATCCCGCCGCCGCCCGCCACGGTGGTGATGAGCGCCGGCAAATTGACCCCGTTAAACTGCCATTGGTAGGCCATCGGGCTGGTGCCGCTGGCCCCGGCCCCCAAAATAACATTGTCCCCCAGCACCGCCGCCACCGCCGCCGGCCCGGCCACCCCCGGCGGGTAGCCCACCGAGAGCACCGCCACGCTGCTGGTCACGCTGCCATAGCGATTGCTGACCACCACGTCGTAATTGCCCGCGTTGCTGGCCGCCAGCCCGTGCAGCGTCAAATTGGACCCCGCCCCGGATACGTTGGAGCCGTTCAACTGCCATTGATAGTAAAAGGGCATGCCCCCGGCCACCCCCACGCTCAAGGTGGCGTTGCTGCCCACCCCCACCATCTGGCTGATTGGTTGCTGCGTGATCGAGGGCGCCTGGTTGCTGGGATAGATGAAGGTGGCCTGGAAGGTCTTGCCCAGCGAGCCGCTCGGATGAACAGTCAAGGTGATGGGCGAAAGGTAATCCACCGTCACCCCCGGATCGGCCGAAACCAGCGCCGCCGCCGTCCGGTTGAGCGTCACGATGAGCACGCCGGTGTTGGTCTGGGTGGGATCGGAAACGCCCACCGCCAGGCCCAGGGCGTTCTCGCTGGTGATGACCGAGGAAGGCTGGCTGACGGTGATCAAGTCGGCCGAGTTGGTCCCGCCCGTCCAAAAATTGGCCGCCACCACCCCCAGCGAGGCCTTCATGGCCGCCTGCACCGTCGGAGCTATTGGTCAGCACCACGATGCCGGGAGCGACCGCGTAAGCGGCCACGTTGCTGGCGCTCATGTTGGGCAGGAGCACGTAAGCGTAAGTGGCGTCGGCGGGATTGGCGCCGTGGTTGTACCACAGTTTCAGGTAGTCATCCGTGTAGAGGGTGGCGCTTTGCCCGCTGCCGATATCGCCCCACGCGCCGGTGCTGGCCACGAAGGCCGCTTGCAGATTGGTTGCCCCGCCGGGAAAATAATAGCCGCCCACCCCGTCCAAGGCGCACCAGGAGACAGGCCCCAGGGCGTTGCTCCAGCCGATCACCGGCGCGAGCTTGGCGCCGTTGATGGTGAAATTATTGGTGGGAGAGACCCCCAGCCGGCGGTTCTCCACCGTGGTGTCGATCTCCGCGTTGTCGCTGCAATTGATGCCCGCGCCCAGGCACACCACCTCGTTGTCAAACATGAACCATGATTTCTTCGCCATCAAGCGCGGGCGTCAGATGGGTCGGCCAGCGACATGCCGGCGGTGCCGTAGGTCTTTTCGACACCGCCGCGCCGCCCGGTCCAATTGCAGTCCTGCTGGCCTCGCCTTGGCTATCGGAGTGAGGGGGTGGTATCTCCACGGTCGTGCCCGGCAGGTGGTAGGGATCGACCGTGGGCCAGTAGTCGCCGGTAAACTGCGTGTCATTCGTGCCAAGGTAAAGATAGGTCATGCCGTCACCGGTGAACCAGCCGTGGAGATTCTCGCCGTTGATGGACTCGTAGTTGGCAATGCGCATGGAGGACATGCTGATACCCACGCCGAAACCGTTGCGCAAGAGCCACCACCCGGTCCATGCATGGGAATTGAAACTGGCCGGGCGGCAGCAAGCGGGTTTTTGGTGAAATTGCTGAAGGATTGCCCAATGGCGGCGGGAGCGATGGCGGCAATTTCGTTGATGGAGTAGAGGGCGGCGTTGCCGTCACCAAACTCCGATTCTCCGCTGCGAGAGATGCAGCGCCCGTGGGTCATGTCCATGATCGGCCCGCCGTAAATGATCGGCTCAAAAATGTTGGAAACCCAGGAGTAAACGTTGGACTGATAAGCGGGGGAGATCTGCCACGACGAATTGGAAAGCAGGTTGATGATCATGGAGGCGTCACTCAAGAATTCCACGCCGTAGCCGCTGCTATAGGCAAAGCAAGTGTGGATCACGCAAGAGCCGTCCGTGTAAAAGCCGTCATCGTTCCCGGAAAAGGTCCACGAGGTGTTCGTATGGTAGTTCCATACGGCATATTTGTCGTTCAGGTTGGTTTGGACAAAAGTCATGTAGTTGCTGTCCCTGGTCAGAACACCCAGGGGGTACATAACGATGGCGAAATCCATGTCGGCGCAGGGGCTTCCAAAACCCCACATATTCTCATTGACGACGCCTGGTGGGTGAGGTTCGTGCGCTTCCAAAGTGGTGCAGTAGGTGCTCACTTGCGCGGGGGTCAGATTGGAATACATCAGCGTGATGGTGTTGGCGAAGGCGTAGCCCGCGCCCATCTCCCAATCCCACCAGTTGCCGTTCTCCACGCTGTTGGACGTGTAATAGGTGGAGACCAGCCAATCCAGACCGCTGATGATGTTCGAGCTGAGATTGGTGTTCCCGTAGGTCGAGCAGGCCGGCTGCGCGTAGGCCATGGCCATGACTTCCAACTCGTTAAACGTGTTGACGAGATAGCCGGAGGTGGAGCCAAGGGGATAATTGCTCCACAAATAGGTCGTGCGGCTGGCTTTGTTGGTAACCATGCTCGACAAATCGCTCAAGGCAGTGGTTGCCAGGCTGCTGTAGCTGCCGGTGAAGGCGCGGCTTTGCTCGCTGCCCCCCTCGTTGGCGATGTACCCAATCCAATAGTTCCGCATGTTATCGAATTGATCCGCGCGCGCCAGCGGCGCCAAGGCAAGGCAAATTCCCAACGGGACTATCCAGCCAAGGCAAAGGCGGAGTTGGCGGGCGAAAACGGATGCGGCACGAATAGAGTCAATAAGGCTCCTTAGCATAATCTGCCGGCAATTCTAACGAGATTTCGGGTTTTGGCAACTGATTTGTTTGACGGGTTTTTGTCCGCGCCGGTAAAAAATTACTTACGCATGTCCCGGAGGATTTGCCGCAGCGCCTTGACACAACGCTGGTTTTCCGTCGGCGTGCCGATGGAAACGCGAATCCACTCCGGCAATTGATAACCGCCCATGGGCCGGGTGATGACGCCCTGGCGCTGCAATTGCTCGCAAACCTCCTGCCCTGCGCCGACTTTGGCCAGGACGAAGTTGGCGGCCGAGGGGACAAATTCGACGCGCATGGAGGAGAGTTCCTTCTCCAAGAATTTCCGCCCCTGGGCATTGTTCCGGAGGGTCTTGCGGACGTGCGCCACGTCATCCAACGCCGCCAGCGCGGCCGTCTGCGCGAGGGAATTGATGTTGAACGGCTGCCGGATTTTCTCCAGCGCGGCAATGAACTCCGGATGGGCGATGCCATAGCCGATGCGCAAGCCGGCCAGCCCGTAAATCTTGGAAAACGTGCGCAGGAGGATGAGGTTCGGTTTTTGCCCGGCGCGAATGAGGGGGAGCAAATCCAACGGTTTGTCCAAATACTCCAGGTAGGCTTCGTCCATCGCCAGCACCACCCCTTCCGGCAGATCCGCCAGCAGGCGGCGCACTTCCGCCGCGGGGGCCAGTGTGCCGGTGGGATTGTTGGGATTGGCGACAAAGACAAGTTTGGTGTTCACCGTGACGGCCTTGAGCATGGCCGGCAGGTCGTGGCCGTAACGCCGGGCCGGCACAGTCGTAACGCGCGCACCCAAAAGCCTGGCCACAATGGGATAAATGGCAAAACTGTACTGCGAGACGATCATTTCGTCTCCCGGCCCCAGTAGCGCGTGGCCGAGAAATTCAATCACGTCGTTGGAACCGTTGCCCAGCACCAGGTGCGCGGGCGTAACCCCCAATTTGGCCGCCAGCTTCTGCTTGAGATAAAAGGCGCTGCCGTCCGGATACATATTCAGACTGCGCAAGGCCCTTTTGACGGCCGCCAGCGCGGCGGGCGAAGGTCCAAGCGGATTTTCGTTGGAAGCCAGTTTGATAACGCGGTGGGCGGGCAGGCCCAACTCGCGCGCCACCTCCTCGACGGGGCGGCCCGGCTGATAAACCGGCAGATGTTCCAGGGTCGGATTCAAGGCGAAGGGGAGTTTCATAACATTAGGGCGCGTAATATTTTGCTCACATCCACGTGCGTGGCGATGAGATCGCGGATGACGGAGATTTTTTCCGTGTCGGCCGCGCGTGTTTTGACGATCAGATTGTGGACTCGGGAAGCGACTTCGTAGCTCTCCTTCCCGGCCAGCAGCACGGGAAAGGGCGCTTTCTCTATCACCTGCAAAAGTCCGTTGTCCGGCGTGATGTTCTCGGTCAGAACCATCCCGGCCAATTGCTGGCTCGGTTCGCTGGCGGCTTCGGCCGCAGCCAGGACGATGTCCTCGCGGTCCCCGGGCGTAATGACCAGCGCGCCGCGCTTGAAAAGACTGACCGCGTTTGGCGCGGTCATGGCCCCCACCACCACGCTGGCCACCATGTTGTCGAACTGGCTGGAATGGTTCAACGATCGGGCCTTCAATTCCTCCTGGATCGCGGCCATCGTCGGGCGCGACAGAATGTGGCGGTGAGGCAGGACGCCCAGCAGATCCAGTCCCTTGCGCTTGAGGCCCCGCCGCGCGAACTCAGTGACATAATCGATTTTGTCGGGCGTCACTTTGTTCAAAATGACGCCGATGATCTCGACCCCCTCGCGTTCATACACCGCCTGGTTGAGATACAGCTCGTCGATGGGTTTGCCGATGCCGCCCTGGCTGATGATGATGACCTTGGCCCCCAGGATTTTCGCCACTTGCGCGTTGGACAAATCGAACACCGAACCGACGCCCGCGTGCCCCGAGCCTTCGCACAGAACGAAGTCCTTTTCCCACGCCACGCGGTCAAAAGCTTTGATGATCTTCTTGATCAGGGCCTCATTGTTGGAGGATTGCAGATATTTTCGTGTAAAATCCGGCTCCACCGCTATCGGACTCATGTCCAGCAACGGGCAATTAAGCTGATAGACCTGGTCCATCAAGACGGTGTCTTCATCGATCTTCTGCTCCTCGATTTCGACAAAGCGCTGGCCGACTGGCTTGATGTATCCGATGCGCGGATAAAACTGATGCAAGGCCGACAATAATCCCAGCGAGGTGGTCGTTTTTCCCTCGTTCTGACGGGTTGCGGCGATGAAAACCCGCGGCGTAACAGTGTTGATAGTGGTCATGATCTCCGAGAGGGTTTATTTCAGTGGGAGATGTCCTTGGTTCACTTCGGCGGGCGGGTAAAGGTCTTTGTAGGCGACTGACTGCACGCCCACGATGGCGGCCACGCCCAGGACATCATGGGCGTTGGCTCCGCGCGAAACGTCGGCGGAAGGCCGGTCCAGGCCCAGCAAAATCTGCCCGTAAGCGTGCGCCTTGGCCACGTGCTGAATCAATTTGCTGGCGATGTTGCCCGCGTTGAGGTCTGGAAAAATCAGCACGTTGGCCCGTCCCGCCACCTGGCTTTCCGGCAGCTTGCGCGCCGCGATCTCGGGCACCAACGCCGCGTCCACCTGCAGCTCCCCGTCGAAATCAGCCTCCATCGCATGATCGCGGGCGAACTTTTGCGCCAGCGCGGTCGCGGCCTGGACTTTGCCGATGGACGGATGCGTGGCGCTGCCCTTGGTCGAATACGACAACAAGGCCACGCGCGGGCGCACCCCGAGCAATTGCTGGCTCAACTGCGCCGTCGAAATTGCAATATCTGCCAGTTGCTGCACGGTCGGTTCAGGGATAACGCCGCAATCCCCCATGAACAGCGTCCCTTCGTGTCCAAAGCGCGTATCCTCCACTTCCATGACCATGCAACTGCAGGCGGTGGTGGCTTCCGGGGCGACCTTGACGATCTGGAACAGCGGACGCAAGACGCTGCCCGAGCTTTGATTGGCCCCGGAGATGAAGCCATCTACCTGGTGCATGGCCAGCATCATCGCCCCGTAATAGTTGGGATTGAGCATCGTTTCACGCGCCTCTTTTTCCTCGATGCCCTTGAAACGGCGCAGCAACTCGAAACGTTTGACAAACGCCGGCAAATCCTCGCTTTCGGCGGGGTTGATGATGCGCACGCCCTCCAGCGAGACGTTCAACGCCGCGGCAGCCTGTTTGATCTGGGTGCGGTCCCCCAGCAAGATAGGCGCTCCCAGGCGCAAGGAATAGAACTGGCGGGCAGCCTGGAGGACGCGGGGTTCGGTTCCTTCCGGGAAAACGACCCGTTTGGGGTGACGCTGTAGCTTTTCAATAATTCTGGCGATAAATCGCATTGCCGCTCTTACTACTCTGCCCGGAGAAAAGTTCAAAGTTCAAAGTTGAGTGCCAATACAATATCGCGGGTGCGACATTTCATTGCTACGCGCGGAAACGCGCTGCTTGTCTCCCAAGCCTCTCTCCGGTAACTTCCGGCCTGGAATATGGCTGATTCATACTTGCAAGATTTGTTCGCCGCCCGCATCGGCGGCAAGGATTTCGGAAAATCCACCGCGATTTATAAATTTGAGAAAATCAAGCGCGCTAAACGTGCCGCGCTGGCCGCGCATCCGGGCGCCGAGATCCTTGACCTGGGCGTGGGCGAACCGGATGAAATGGCCTATCCAGAAGTTGTGGCCAAGTTGGCGGAGGAGGCGGCCAAACCGCAGAACCGCGGCTACGCGGATAACGGCGACGATGTTCTCAAAGCGGCCGCCGCGCGCTACCTGGCAGAAGTCTTTGGCGTGACGGGGCTGGATCCCGAAACAGAAGTCATGCACTCCATCGGCAGCAAGACGGCGCTGAGTCTCTTGGCGGCGGCCCTGATTGACCCCGGCGATCACGTGCTGATGACCACGCCGGGCTACCCCGTCTTTGGCACGCACGCGAAGTATTACGGGGGGATCGTCCATCAATTGCCGTTGCTTGATCGCAATGGGTTTTTGCCGGACTTGGATTCGGTGCCCGCGCAGGTGTTGCGCAAGAGCAAGGCGCTGGTGCTGAATTATCCGAATAACCCCACCGGGGCGGTGGCGACCCCTGAATTCTTTGCCAAGGTGGTGGAGTTCGCGCTCCAGAACCGGCTGACTGTCATCCACGACGCGGCTTACGCCGCGCTTGTGTTCGAAGGCCGGCCGCTGAGTTTTCTGGCCACGCCCGGGGCCAGGGAAATCGGATTGGAACTGCATTCCACCAGCAAAAGTTTCAACATGACGGGCTGGCGTTGCGGCTTTGTCGTTGGTAATCGTCGCCTGGTCCGGGCCTACGGCGATCTCAAGGACAACTCCGACTCGGGCCAGTTCCTAGCCATTCAACACGCGGCGGCTTACTGCCTGGAGCACCCGGAATTGACGGCCCGGATCGCGGCCAAGTACTCGCGCCGCATGGACGGCTTGGTCCGGGTGCTGCGCCAAGCGGGGTTTGCGGCGGCCAAACCCAAGGGATCATTTTTCCTCTACGTCAAAGCGCCCAAAGCGGCCGAGGATCGAGGCGCGCGCCGCGTGTTCCAAAGCGCCGAGGACGTTTCGCAATGGCTGATCGCGGAGAAACTGATTTCCACCGTCCCTTGGGACGACGCCGGAGCTTACTTGCGCTTCAGCGTCACCTTCTCCGCCAACGACCCGGCGGATGAGCAGCGCGTCCTTGCTGAAATTGGCGCGCGGCTGGACGGCGTGAGTTTTGAGTTCTAGACGAAAAAGCAAACCGAGGACGCCGCGATGGCCACCCCTGCCCAGCGCAGGACGCGCGGCTGCTTTTGCAATCCAATGCCAGCGGCCATGCCCAACGCATGCAGCGAGACGGTCGCCATGACAAAGCCCATGCTGAACGGAAACGCGCTGGCGGCTGCCGACATTTCATGGCCGTGCGCAAATCCGTGAAAGAGCGCGAAGAGTCCCACCACGGCCATGCCGACGCTGGGCGTAAACCGGGTCATGGTCGCTACCAACCCGCCCAGGACCAGCACTGAAAGCGCGATTACCAGATCCGCTCCCGGCATGGACACCCCGGCCACTCCCAGAATGCCCCCCAGCAGCATGACGCCAACAAAGCTCAAAGGAATCATCCATAAGGCCCGGCCCCGATGTTGCGCGGCCCACATGCCGACGGCGATCATGGCCAGAAGGTGGTCCAATCCGGTAAAAGGATGAAGGAAGCCTTCATGGAATCCATGCGAGGATCCCGGCAGGATATGGGCGGAAGCCAGATTGGGCAAAAAAACCAACAGACCCAGCGCCAGCAGCGATTTCGACAGATTCTTTTTCATAAATATTGTTTGCCTAGTTCAAAACTTTCATTTGTTTTTACCAGAGCAACGTGGAAGCTGCAACCACTATTTAGCATTTTTTCCGCAACGCATCCACGCTCAACGGGCCGGCCCCGGCGGCGGCCAGGTAAAGAAACACGAAACAATACACCACCGCCAACTCCCCGTGGTTCTGCACCGGCCAGAACCCCAATCCATTGGAAGCATGCGCCTTGAAATAGGCCACCGCCATTTCTCCCGACAAAATGAAGGCTGCCGGCCGCGTCAGAAATCCAAGCAAGACAAGCGCCCCGCCGACCAATTCCAAAATGCCCGCCAGACCCATGAGCGACATCATCTCGACCCGGTGCGCTCCCGGCGGATAACCGAGCAATTTCTGTCCGCCGTGTTGCATGATCAGAAGAGCGATGGCGATTCGCATGATGGATAGCACGCACGGGGAAATCTTCGCGCAACAAGCATTGCAATTATTCATGACGAAACCAATGTGGCCCGCCGGCTATGACCTGTCAAATTGGGCGCGATGGCAGAAGGCAGCAACTCAACTTTGTCGGATGAAGGCACACACACGATCCCGGATTAGGTTGAGCGTGTCCTGTTTCAAACGGCCAACGGCACGGCGCGCACAAATTTCATTGGCCGTTACCAGCCGATGCGGCAAGGCGAAGCTGGCATGCTGTAGTTGGCCACCCGCTCGAAATCCGACGCGACTATGGGGACGGCTCCAGGATGTCCGGCGGACTGACTGGTAATCTGGCAAAGAATCAGATCGTTCCGCGTCACGGCTGCAAGCACCAAGGCCGGACGCACTTTGGCGCTGGAGAGGTCGGTGAACGGGAATGGCACCACGACCACGTCGCCGCTTACAAATCGCGCCATGCCTCATCCTCCTGGGGCGTGTTCCAGTCGGCAGCCCACGCGCTTTGAGCCAAGGGCAGAAGGTTCTCTGCTCCTTGTGTTTGTGTGCTTTGCCGTGCTTTTAAGAAGGTGAGGAAGTCGAAAACTTCCTGCTGGACGGCTTCCGGCGCGTTTTGAATTTCCTCAATGAGTGATTTAGTCAAGGCGCTCATGATTTTACTATAACAGATGTGTCAATCTGCGGTTGTTTCCCTTCACTTATCCTCTACCCGCCGCCCCCCCATTGATCGATTTTTCGCTTAACGGCCTCGTCCATCTTGATCAGCGGCGGCCACTCTCGTTTGAACCCTTCGCCCGGCAGCTTCCGGGTGGCGTCCAGGCCCAGTTTGGTGCCCACGGCCAATTCGCTCGTCGCGTGGTCCAGCACATCGGCCGGGCCGCGCGTGAAGATCGCGTCCCGTTGCGGGTCTGTCGTGGCACAGAGGCGGAACAGCACTTCGCTGGTGTTGTGGACATCCACGTCCTCATCGACCACCACCATGTATTTGGTGAACATCATCTGCCCCATGCCCCAGAGGCCGTGCATGATCTTATAGGCCTGCATCGGATAGCTTTTCTTGATGCTGACAAAAACCAGATTGTGGAAGACCCCTTCGGCGGGCAGAGCCAGATCCACCAATTCCGGAAAGTTCATTTTCAACACCGGCAGGAACAGCCGCACGCTGGCCGTGCCCATGTAAAAATCTTCCATCGGCGGCATCCCCACGATCGTGGCCGGATAAATGGCCTCCCGCCGATGCGTGATGGCGGTGACGTGAAAGGCCGGATAGAGATCCGGCAGGGAATAGTATCCCGTGTGGTCGCCGAATGGGCCTTCGGTGCGCAACGGTTCCTTGGGATCGACGTAACCTTCAACGACAAAGTCCGCCTCGGCGGGCACCTCCAAATCATTGCTCACGCATCGCACCAGTTCCACCGATTTCTTCCGCAAGTAGCCGGCCAGCAGGAATTCATCCAAGCCGTCGGGCAGCGGCGCGGTGGCGCAAAACGCCAGCACCGGGTCGCCGCCCAGGAAAATGCTCACCGGCATGCGCCGGCCCGTTTCGTAATAACGGCGGCCGTGGCGCGCGGCCACCTTGTGCAATTGCCAGTGCAGCCCGGTCGTCTGGCCGTCGAAAACCTGGATGCGGTACATGCCCACGTTGCGTTCGCCGCTGTCCGGGTCTTTGGTCACCACGCAGGGCAGGGTGATGAAACGCCCGGCATCCAACGGCCAGCATTTGAGAATCGGCAGCGAAAGCAGCGTCGGGCATGGCCCGGTCGAGCCGGACGCCAATTCGTCCAGATCGTGGACGACTTCCTGGCACGGACCTTTGCCGACCATCTTCGGTTTCGCGTGCCGCAAATCAAAAGCCGTGCCCAGGAGTTTGATCGCTTCCGACAAACTTGTCGGCGGCCTGGCCTTCAGCAACGAGGCTAATTCCGCCGCCACCTCGTCCATCGACTGTGCTCCCAGGCTCAGGGCCATGCGGCGGTGGGAACCGAAAGCGTTGATGGCCAGCGGAAAAGGCGAGACCGAGCCGTTGACCGTGGGTTGCTCGATCAACAGAGCCTTGCCGCCACCTGGGGATTTCATTTCACGGTCGGCCAGTTCCGTGATCTCCAGTTCGGTCGCGATGGGCTGGCGGACACGTTTCAATTCGCCCGCCTTCTCCAGCGCCAATAAAAATTGCCCAAAGGAATTGTAAGCCATATTACGGCATCCGCGGAGCTTCTTCGCTTGTCATCTCCGCACATTACGGGGATATGGGTCGCCGTTGAAAGTGCAAAATGGCCGTCCCCTTCGCATTCGCAAAACCGGAAAGCATTAACCAACATTCAAGCGAAGGCAGGTATCAGCGTAGGTCATCACCAGCGTTCTTCCGCGCGAGCGGCCAGGACCATGTTGGGCAGAACCTTGCTCCCGAAAATTCGACGGCGGCGGTCGGAGTAGTCAGGCAATGGCGGCGTCCGTCCGCTGTCGCCGGAGTCTTTGCCTTTGGCGACGCTGAGATTGCTTTCCTGCAAGTCTTCCAGCAGCCAGCGGGCAATTTTCCACCGCTCTTGGGCAGGCAACTGCCGTAACGCCATCTCAATTTCCAGAACACTGTTCATATGCTCAAGAACACCAGAACCGCCTCGCTCTTGCGAGAAGGATTTCGACAACCCATCAAACAGCCGGAGGCTCCTTGGGAGGCCCTGAATGAACATCTTGGCGCGAAGGTTCTCCTTGATCCGCGACATGCGCGCTGCGTCTTGTCAAAAGTGTCAAACCATAGCTTTGGCCATGTTTGAGGTTTGTGGAGGCAGTCGAGTTGGAGCAGATTTGGAAAATAAATGAAGACCAATGGACTAAGCTACGGTTTGACCCCTACTAATGGGTGCAGAATTACGGTTACGACCTGGCGGGGCGGATGACCGGCGTCATCTCGCCCGCCGGAACGTTCGCCTACACCTACAATCCGGGTTTGGTAGGGACGACCTGCGCGTCGTCCCTGATCGCCAAGCTGGCCCTGCCCAACGGGGCTTGGATCACGAACACCTTCGATTCCAATGGCCGAATGACCGGCACCTATCTTTACAACAGCAGCGCCAGCGCGCTGGATTCGAGCGTGTACACCTACAACGCCGGCAATCAACGGACGGCGGTCACGCGCACGGGCGAGAACACGGCCAATTACACGTATGACGCGATTGGGCAGGTCATCGCCGATCAGGCAACCGAAGTCAGCGGCGGGGCGGCGCGGGTGAACGAACAGCTTCATTACGCCTTTGACCCGGCGGGAAACCTGAATTATCGCACGAATAACACGCTGATTGAGAATTTCCAGGTCAACGCGCTCAACGAATTGACGGCCAATACGAACGGTGGCAAATTAACCGTCATGGGCACGAGCACGTCACCCGCCACCAGTGTTGCCGTCAATGGCACGAATGCGCTGCTTTACGGCGATGCGACCTTCGCCGCGACGAACATGCCCCTGACCACGACCTACACCGCCACCGCTTCCGACAGTCTGGGCCGGCACGCGACCAACACCGTGACCGTGAGCATTGGCACCAACACGACGTACCAATACGACGGCAACGGCAATCTGACCAACGACGGCCTGCGCAATTTCGCTTATGACGATGAAAACCAGTTAATTCAAGTGTGGGTGGCTAACCAATGGTTCTCGCAGTTCACCTACGATGGAAAGATGCGCCGGCGCATCCGCCAGGAATATGCCTGGCAAGGCGGCGCCTGGGTGCAAACCAACAAGGTCAATTACGTGTACGACGGCAACGTCGTCATCCAGGAGCGCGACATCAACAACCTGCCCACCACGACCTATACCAGAGGCAACGACCTGAGCGGCAGTTTGCAGGGCGCAGGAGGCATTGGCGGTTTGCTGGCCAGAACCTCGCAAGCCTACGCGGACGGACCGCTCGCCGGGGAGAGTTATTACCATGCGGACGGCAACGGCAACGTGACAATGTTGATTAACGATTCGCAAGCCATCGTCGCCAAGTATCTTTACGACGCCTTCGGCAACATCATTTCCAAATCCGGCCTGCTCGCCGACGCGAACCTCTACCGCTTTTCCAGCAAGGAAGCCCATCCCAACTCCGGCTTGGTCTATTATCTCTACCGCTATTATGATCCCAATTTACAAAGGTGGGTGAATAGGGACCCGATAAGTGAATTTGGTTTTGAATCGCTAAAACTTCGTAGTGGGATTTCGCCGACAATTACAAGTTTATACCAGCGACTTAGTGGGCTTCCCCTATACGCGTTTGACTTGAATGATCTAATCAACAAACAGGACACGGTCGGTCTCTCATCATCCGTAGCGTGCTGGGCGAGCATGTTATGGTGCGCTAGCGGCATTATCGCGATTCCGCCCGCGTGCCTCATTCCTGGGCCGTGGGCCAAGTGGACATGCACAGCCGCAATTGGCAATGCGGCAGCCGGTTGTCTTTCCGCTTACGATTCATGTGAAGATCAGTCAAAACAGCCGCCACCCAATGGCCAATGTCCCGTGAATGCTCCGCCCTCTTTGCCGCCAATGCCCTTACCAATGCCAATACCTCCAATAACTCCGATACCTCCTTTCCACCCCCCCCAACCAATCTTAAAACACTGAATAGTAACAGAGAATATGGATCTTGCGACTCGTATCGAATTGGTGCAAGCGAAGGCAAATAAGTTTAGAGGCTTGTATATTGCCGGCCTTGTTGCCTTTGTGCTTTTTTGGGGATCTCTTGTCGTGGCCGCTGCACAGTATAATCTTGCGTTGGCTTTATGCACACCATGCGCCCTATTAATTATTCTGAGACCTCTTCTCGTCTGCCACGATCTTCGTGTCGAATATAAAATATTAAACAGTCTTCACAACCAAGAGAAGAGAGCATCGAAATGAACTTAAGGCCGAAGGGCCAGTCCTAGAATTATGACACTTTTGCAATATGTCAATCCCGGCAATCAGCGCACGGCGGTGACGCGCACGGGCGAGAACACCGCCGGTTACACCTACGACGCGATTGGGCAGGTCATCGCCGATCAATTCGGGGGCCTTCAGGGTCGCATCTTAACATATAACATTTGGGTTGTTGCATTCATTCGCTCCGACCCGATTCAAACTCTTGGCCATGCCCAATCATGGGCGGCCCCCGGCTACATGTCAAATCTTAACAGTTGAAATGTTATATGTTAAGATTTGACCCCAATGGCTTTTTGTGGATTATCGAAAGCAGCCCTGAGTGTATGGCTTGCAATGCTGCCGCAGCTGCCTGTATGGCGGTTGGATGTAAATCCCCTAATCCTCCGAAAGGCCCTCGGTGGTTTTGCCCCAACGGTCCGACCGCGAGCAAATTCTACGATAATTACTCTCAAATTCCAGCAAGCTGTTGGATAAACGGGAAGAAACCTGCAAATCCTTGATAATGAAGGCTACTCAATTATCGGGCTCGTGTTTAGCATTCGCTGGGCTTGCAATAAGTTTGGTGGCCCAAGAGCATTCACCAAACTTACCCGCAAATCAACTCCAAGGTGTCTGGGACTTGGTGTACCAACAGACTAATGGCAAAAAATTGCCTGATGAAAAGGCCGCTGCGACATTGCATGGAACGATGGTAATTACTGTCGATAAGATTCGCTATACTATTGACCTTCCAAAGTTCGACTTTGAATTCACTTATCGGCTGCATTCCGATCAGAGACCTAGCGCAATTGACCTGGAAATAACAGATGCGCCCGACAAGCACGGCGTCAGCACGAAGTTGCTTGGAATTTACTTCATTGAAGGACGCAACTTGAAGATTTGTTACAACAGAAACACTCGCCCTGCGGAGTTTGTGGCCGAGGAGGGTTCTCACAACACGCTGATTGTACTGACAAGAAGGTGAAAGGCCGAAGGGTCAGGGAAAGGCCGAAGGGTCAGTCCTAGAATTATGACACTTTTGCAATATGTTAATCTCGGCAATCAGCGCACGGCGGTAACGCGCACGGGTGAGAACACCGCCAATTACACATACGACGCGATTGGGCAGCTTATCGCCGATCAGGCTTATGAGGTCAGCGGCGGGGCGGCGCGGGTGAACGAGCAGCTTCACTATGCCTTTGACCCGGCGGGGAACCTGAATTATCGCACGAATAACACGCTGATTGAGAATTTCCAGGTCAACGCGCTGAACGAATTGACCTCCAATACGAACGGTGGCAAATTAACTGCCATGGGCACGAGCACGTCACCCGCCACCAGTGTTGCCGTCAACGGCACCAATGCGTTGATTTACGGCGATGCAACCTTCGCCGCGACGAACATGCCCCTGACCACAACCTACACCGCCATCGCCTCAGACAGTCTGGGCCGCCACGCGACCAACACTGTGACCGTGAGCATTGCCACGAGCACGACTTACCAGTACGACCGCAACGGCAACCTCACCAACGACGGCCTGCGCAATTTCGCTTATGACGACGAGAACCAGTTGACACAGGTCTGGTTGGCCAACCAATGGTTCTCGCAATTCACCTACGACGGAAAGATGCGCCGCAGAATCCGCCAGGAATACGCCTGGCAAGGCGGAGCCTGGGTGCAAACCAACAAGGTCTATTACGTGTACGACGGCAACGTCGTCATTCAGGAACGCGACATCAACAACCTGCCCACGACCACCTACACCAGAGGCAAAGACCTAAGCGGCAGCTTGCAGGGAGCAGGCGGCATCGGTGGATTCTTGGCCCGAACTGACAACTTGCCACTAGCCACTGGCCACTCATTTTTCCATGCGGACGCCAACGGGAACGTCACCATGCTGATCAACGATTCGCAGGACATCGTCGCCAAGTATCTTTACGACGCCTTTGGGAACACGATCTCCAAGTCCGGCCTGCTTGCCGACGCCAACCTTTACCGTTTTTCTAGCAAGGAAGCGCACCCCAATTCCGGCTTGGTCTATTTCCTCTACCGCTATTATGACCCGCATTTGCAGAGGTGGCCAAATAGAGACCCATTGGATGAGAGTGGAGGTATTAATCTCTATCAATTTGTCTATAATCGACCAACGGATTTAAGCGATTCCTACGGCGAAGTGGCGGGGGTAGATGATATTATTGAAATTAGTGCGCTTGATGCTTACTTAGCTGCCCTAGCAGGAGCCTATGTCGGATCAGGGCAAATGTCGCGCGATATGCACAATTTGGGAAATGCGCTTAGTGAGTGTTATTCTAAGGCTTGGCAACATGAAAGCCCGAATAAGGACAAGACCGACAAAAGCAAACATCTCAGGGATAGAAGGACTGGAAAACAGAACAGGAATAAGAGCCCGGCACAGCCCGACCCCAAGCCAAATCCTCCCTCCACGCCGAATAACGACGGAAGTCCCTATAATCAACCTCCGAAAGACGGGGGTCCAGTTCCTGTATCTCGATGAAACAGCTTGTTATTGATGCTGATAAGATGGAAGACGAAGCAATTTGCTTGCTGGAGAACGGCAAAGTCCGTCATGCAGAACGCATTTTGAAGCAATTGTTAGTAAGTGACCCGAAAAATATAACTGCCCATTTCCAACTTGCTCTGGTGTACTTGAGAACCAAAGAATATAAACGCGCGGTATACCATTCGCATCGCACATTGAGGTTAAACCCTCAAGAGACTAATGCATGTTCCAACTTGGGCCTGATATACGAGGTCATGGGGCGGGATGACTTGGCTAGCTATTATTATAAGAAAGAGTTGTCACACAATCCCAATAATGGACCAACATTGTGGAATATTGGTCGGCTTTATTTCCGCAAGCAGCGCTGGTTGCTTGCTTCCCAATATCTCCGTCGCTCTTTTGAGATTGGAGATTTGGTTGATGCCGAAGATACGGTTGACAAATTGGGCAAGTGTTACCGTGAACTTCGTGATGTTAATTCGTATGTAGACTTGCATAGGCGCTACCTTCAAATGGTTCCAAACGCCTCGTGGGCTGCTGCCAATTTGGGCTTTGCTCTGTCTTACGCTAAAGACTACAGACATGCAGTCCAATGGCTCACAAGGGCGAAACAATTGGGCAATAAGAAAAAAAGTGTTAGTGCTGAATTGTTGCGAGCGAACAGAATGATCAGACACCCGACGCCGGACACCATTACGGTCACATCCTAACATATATTAGCTTGACACGCCAACAATAAATGCCTTTGGGGTCAGTCCTGGAATTATGACACTGTTGCAATATGTAAGGACAATTAGTACCGCATCATAACATGTAACAAAATGAATTGCACACGCCAACCATAGCGCGCATGATGCCAAGGAATTTAACGCTGGCGCAGCTTCTCGGTTACGAACGCTTTCATTGAAAAGAGGAAAGCAAGCTCACCTACATCATAATGGCAATCCAAGCCTTGGATTGCTCTGGATGCCTCTGGTGCCGTACTTGGTGGTTGTCCTGGGGCTGCTATTGGTCTCGTGGCTTTCGTATTCAAAATCCGAGGTAACCTTGACGAATCGGCGGCTGGTCTTCCGCACTGGATTCCTGTCGAGGCGTTCCGGCGAATTGCCGTTGGAAAATGTCGAATCCATTTACATTCACGAACCGCTGCTGGAGCGTATATTTGGATACGGGACTGTCATGGTAAGCCCTTCTTCCAAAGAGAGCGTTTTTTCCTCGCGCGTGGAAAGGTCCTTGAGCTTGACTTCCACGCCGCCTTGCGCCGCCGCGACGAGCTTGACGGTGAATCGCGCCTTCAATTCCAGCGCGCGCTTGAATTGCTTGTCTGATTTGGACGGCGTCAAAGGATACTCCACCGCCCATCCTTTCTCCCGCCAAGCCTGCACCAAACCCAGCGACGCTTGCCGCAACGTCTCGTCTTCAATCAGGCAGTAGGCGTCGATGTTCGAATCGAAGCGCGGGAGCAGCCCGCGGGCCGCCAGCAACTCCAGCAAAACAACGTCGCCCATGCCGAAGCCCAAGGCGGGCAAATCCACTTTCCCGCCGGAGATGAGCTTGATCAAATTGTCGTAGCGCCCGCCGCCGGCGATGGCGCGGAAAACCCCCTTCTTGTCGAAAGCCTCAAAAACCACCCCGGTGTAGTAAGCCAGCCCGCGAATGACATGATAATCAACCTTGACAAAGCCGGCCAAGCCGCGCGCTTCGAGATTCTTGACAATAGCCTCCAATTCCGCCGTAGGTTTGCCGTCGGCGATGAATTGGTTGACTTCGTCAAAAGAGAGGCCGAGCGCGGCCAGTTTGGCGCGGCTGTCGTCAGGCGACTCGCGCTCCAATTTGTCGATGGCCTGGTAAAACGGATATTCGTTCTCCGGCTTGGAGCAGCGCTGGCGGAAATAATCCTGCCAGGCGTTGCGGCTGCTCAGTCGAATGGTGAAGTCATCCGCTGTCAAACCGAAAGCGCGCAGCGAGTCAATCAGCAGCGCCACCAGTTCCGCGTCGGCGGCCGGCCCGCCTTCGCCGATGAGGTCGGCGTTGAACTGGAAATGTTCGCGCAAGCGGCCCTTCTGCTGGCGTTCGTAGCGGAATAGCTGGGGCACGGCGAACCACTTGATGGGTTTCTTGTAACTGCGTTCGTGCGCGGCGATCATCCGCGCCAGGGTCGGCGTCATCTCCGGCCGGAGCGAGACCGCGCGCCCGCCTTTATCGTTGAAATTATAGAGCTGCCCGACGATCTCGTCGCCGCTCTTGAGGGTGTATAATTCCAGCGGTTCCAGCGGTGGCCCGTCGTATTCGCGAAAGCCATACCGCCGCGCCGTCTCGCGCCAACGCTCGAAAATATGGCGGCGCGCGTCAGCGCTCCAGACGTCGGGGTGGGGGAGCGGTTCGGGATAAAAATCGCGGAATCCGGGCAATCGATCCATAGAGGTGTGAAAAATCCGCTCTAGCGTGGCATCGCTTCCTTGAGGTTCACCCGCGCGCCGCCCTGGTTTTTGCTTTCATCGGCGGCTGTCATGAAGGCCATGATCTCAAGTGTTGCCTCCGGCTTGACGGGGGCCACGCGGGTTTGCAAGAAGTTCATGATTTGAGCCAGCAGCGGTTTATAGCCTTCATCGTCCAAACCGATCACGGCCGCTCCTTTCTCCCCTCTGGCCAGACCGAGATAATTCTTGTCCTCGCGGAAAATGCCGGTGCGCCCTCCGCTCCAAATGCCCTCGACTTCAATCCTGCCCTGGGCGTTGGTGCCGCGCCGGACGCTTTCGCAGCCGGTGCCTAAAACCGTGCAGAGCGCCTCAACCCCATGCACGCCATAGTAGTACAGTTCGGGATGGTGCGGCTCAACATGGACCGGGCCATAGGTCTCGGCATAGGTCACTCTGCCGATCGAGCCGTGGCTGACCGCTTGGGTGCCTTTGGCGAAGCGGCAGGAAGACGCGCTAAACACCGGCACGCCCGCCTGCCTGGCCAGCCGGAAGATCTCCTGCGCGTCCGGCAGCGACGCCGCGATGGGCTTGTCGATGAAAACAGGCACGGGCGGTCCTCCAGCCTTGATGACCTCGCGGAATTGCGGCAAGTGCCTGCGCCCATCGACGCTTTCCAACAGCACGGCATCAACGTTCCGGCACATCTCTCCGATGGAATCGTAAAACCGGACGCCGTACTTTTCGTTCAGAGTTTTGGCAAACCCGTCCACCCGCGAATAGCTGTCTTCCACGTCCGGGCTGCCGCCTTTGAAGGCCGCCACCACTTTGCCGCCGGCCAGATGATTTGTGGCCTCGGGGTTGTTAAGCATCTCGGTGAAGACGATCACGTGGCTGGTGTCGCAGCCGATGATGCCGATACGCAAGTCGGCGCCCGGGGCTGCCATGCCGCATAGCATGGCCGCTGCCAGCAAGGATTGAATTTTCAACATAATGTTCGCAAGGAGATGCGGCTTCCGCCGCTTCAGCCGCCAGTATTTCCGCGCCTTGTACGTTTGCAAGCAAAATTAGGTGCGATCACCATTGACAAATCCTTCGAATTCCGCTTAGGTCTGCTTCGTCAACTAGCACGTAACTGATGAACTCAATCGATAAAATGAATGCCGCCATCACCCGCCGTGATTTTCTCAAACGAACCTCCACTGTCACCGCCGGCCTGGCCGTGCTGGGTGGCGCCAACCGGCTCCACGCCGCCAAGGGTCCCAACGACAAAGTCTTGATCGGCGTCTGCGGCTTCCACAACAAGGGCATGGACCACCTCAAGTCCTTCCTCTCCCTCCCCAACGTCGAGGTCGCTTATGTGTGCGATGTGGACAGCAAGATGTTGGATAAGGGCCTGGCGGCGGTGATCGCGAAGCAGAAAAGAAAGCCCAAAGCGGTCAAGGACTTGCGCCGGATTTTGGATGATCCGGCGGTGGACGGCATTTCGCTGGCCATACCCGACCATTGGCACGCCACGGCGACGCTTCTCGCCCTGCAGGCGGGCAAGCACGTGTACGTCGAAAAGCCCGACGCCCACAATGCGCGCGAAGGCGAACTGATGGTGGCCGCCACGCGCAAGTACAAACGCCTGGTGCAACTGGGCACCCATCTCCGCAGTTGGCCCGGCAACATCGAGGCCGTGGCCGCCCTGCGCGGTGGCGAACTGGGCAAACTGTTCTTTGCTCGTTGTTGGTACACCAGCAATCGCCCTTCTCTTGGCCACGCTGAACCGGCGCCCGTTCCGGAGTGGCTGGACTACACGATGTGGCAGGGGCCTGCGCCCGAACAACCGTACCGCCCGCATGTGTTTGAAGGCGAGAACTCCATTCATTACAATTGGCACTGGTTTTGGAACTGGGGCACTGCCGAGCTGGCCAATAACGGCGTTCATAGCATCGACCTCGCCCGCTGGGGTTTGGGCATCGAAACCGCCCCCATCCGCGTCACCTGTGCCGGCAACCGTTATCACTTCAAGGACGATTGGGAAACGCCCGACGTCACCGTCGCCACTTTCGATTACGGTGACAAATGCATTATCTGGGATGGCCAAAGCCGCGATCCGCACGGTTTCGAGAATAGCTATGCCGGCACCTGTTTTTACGGCGAAAAGGGCTGCATGGCCCTTACCGGCACCAGCGTTACCGTCTATGACCTCAAGAACAAAATCATCCGCGAGGTCAAAGGCCCCACCCAGGACAGTATGCTTCCGCTCCATTACGCCAATTTCGTCAATGCCATTCGCGGCGAGGACACCCTCCACGCTGAAATTGAGACCGGCCACAAAAGCTCCCTCCTTGCTCACTTGGGCAACATCTCCTGGCGCACGGGCCGCACCATCAATTTTGATCCCCAGGCGGGCAAAATCGTCGGCGACGACGACGCCATCGCTCGCTACTGGAGCCGCACCTATCGTCCCGGCTGGGAGGTTAAAATATGAAAGGCCCGAACGACAAGGTGTTGGTCGGCGTGGTCGGCTTTCACAACCGCGGCATGAGCCATCTGGAGGCTTACCTTGCTCTCCCCAACGTCGAGGTCGCTTATGTGTGCGATGTGGACAGCCGCCAGCTTGACAGGGCTTTGGCCGCCGCCGCTAAGACACAGAAAAGAAAGCCCAAGGCCGTCAAGGACCTGCACCGCATCCTGGATGATCCAGAGGTGGACGCCGTCTCGCTGGCCTTGCCTGACCATTGGCACGCGACCGGGACCGTGCTCGCCTGTCAGGCCGGCAAACACGTTTTTGTCGAGAAGCCCGACGGCAACAACGCCCGTGAAGGCGAGATCATGGTGGCTGCGGCCCGCAAGTACAACCGGCTGGTGCAAATAGCCACCCAGCGGCGCAGTTGGCCTTGGGTCCAGGAAACCATGGCGGCCCTGCGTGGAGGAGAGTTGGGCAATATTTTCCTGGCGCGCGCCTGGTACTCCCTCAATCGCGTTTCCATTGGCCACGCCGAGCCGTCGCCCGTGCCGGACTGGCTGGACTACTCCCTGTGGCAGGGGCCGGCGCCCGAGCAGCCATATCTCCCGCACCTGTTTGAAGACGAAATCTGCATCCACTACAATTGGCACTGGTTCTGGAACTACGGCACCGCCGAATTGGGCAACAACGGTGTGCATTCGCTCGATCTCGCCCGCTGGGGCATGGGCATCGAGTCCGCTCCCCGCCGCGTCACCTGCGCCGGCGCGCGCTATCATTACAAGGATGATGCTCAAACGCCCGACGTCACCGTCGCCACCTTCGACTTCGGCGACAAGTGCATGATCTGGGAAGGCCAAAGCTGCGATCCGCATGGTTTCGAGGGTTCCCAATTCGGCGTCACCTTTTTTGGTGAACATGGCTCCCTCGCCATTGCCGGCGCCAACGTTACCGTCTATGACCGCAAGAACAAAGTCATCCGCGAACTTAAAGGCGTGCCCGACGACATTGTCCATTATGGGAATTTCATCAATGCCGTTCGCGGACAGGCTCCCCTCAACGCCGAGATTGCCGTCGGCCAAAAAAGCTCGCTCCTCGCGCACCTGGGCAACATTGCCTGGCGCACCGGCCACGTGATCAACTTTGATCCCCAGGCGGGCAAGATCGTCGGGGACGACCAAGCCAGCGCCCTCTGGGGCCGCACCTATCGTCCCGGCTGGGAACTCAAAGTGTGAACGGGCCTTGGATTCGAACAATGTGAGCCCCTTTTTAGTCCAAGTATAGCTGCGTTTGCGCTACAAATGGCATTGCCATCCCTACCTGCAAGATGCTATCTTTCCTAAAATGAGCATTACTGCCACAGTTGAACAGGGAAAGATTGTGCTTCCGGCCAATGTCCAATGGCCGTCGGGCACAGTAGTTCGCATCGAACCTGTGCGGGATCAGCCGCCCACTCTTTGGGAAACCCTCAAGGATTTTGACGGCATGGGCAATGATCTGCCCACCGACTTGGCCGCTAATCTGGACCACTACATTCACGGTCATGCGCGCCCATGAGCGTTGTCTTTGCCGATGCCTTTTATTTTGTGGCGCGGCTCAATGGGCGTGACCAGCATCATGCCCGTGTATTGGCTTTCTCCCGCGATTTCCGCGCCTCCATCCTCACTACCGACTGGGTTTTAATGGAAGTGGCCGATGCCCTGGCCAAATCGGAGTGCCGCCTGCGAGTGCGCGAGTTCGTGCTTCATCTTCGACAGGCAGCGGCTTGCGAAATTGTCCCAGCCTCCCGCGATTTATTCGATCTCGCACTGGAACTATATCACCAGCATGCGGACAAAGAATGGACGCTGACAGATTGCAGTTCGGTTCTGGTCATGCGCGAACGCGGCTTGACGGACGTTCTGACCGCTGACCGTCATTTCGAGCAGGCGGGTTTCAACACACTGCTCAAATGAGAAACCGGCCGCCCCTACGTCCCGACTGGGAACTGAAGGTTTAGACGCGCTTTGAATTCGAACCATGTCGCTGCGTTGTTTCGTCATCATTCATAGTTGCCTTCCGTTTTCTGTCGGCTAAGGCAGCTTAGTGTGTCTTACCATCATGCTCTTTGTCTCCTAACAACTCATAAACCTCATGTCAAATTTCTTGGAGGAGCGATCCTTGGTTGTTTGACTCCCAATGTAAATACAATTTAGTCGGACCAGTAAGCGCCAAAACGCGCAAGATTGTCTTCGCCAAGGCATTCCGGCGGTTCAGTGTCGGTCTTGCCCAGGGCCAGAGAAGCCTGCTTCCACAAATCGCTGCGGGTGTAGCGCTGATGTTCGCGCGGCCACGGCGTTCCAAGGAGCAGTCGGATAGTCTCAGCGGGTTGGCCGGTGGCAAGCGCAAGGTCCGCGCGACGCTCCGTGATGAGCCGATGATGCGGAGAGCGTGCCAGCAAAGCAGCGCGCTTTTCCAACTGATTCAACTCGGCGTACAGTTCATCCAATTCCACGACGGCGACGGCATCTTCCAGCGGCCCGGCTTCAAGGTGCGCGACCGCTCCCGCGGGATTCTTCAGCGCCTTCCATTCAATCAGACCGGCAATGCGTCGAGCCGATGGCGTGGCAACCCCCGCAAGGACTGAGACCGCCTCTTGCGCCCTTCCTCGAAACGCCAGCCACAACGCCAGTGGTTCGGCGGCCTTGGCGTTGCCGCGCTCAAACTCGCGGCGCAGTGCAGATTCCAGGTCAATGCCAGGAGGCACCGTGTTGCTTGGAAGCGATCCTGCGCCCGCGCGGAAGCGCTCCCAGTCGGTCTGCCAGGCGGAGTGATTCCATCCGATCCATGCGTCGTCCATCGGAGGGAGGTTGAATTTCGGCCACGCGAGGTTGTCGCAGGCTTCGCGACCGTGGACCGGAATCCAGTATTCCGCAAAGCGCCGTTCCGTGCCAGCCGGAAACATAGGCTTCTGACCCTGGTCAAGCAAAGGTCCGGTTTCGATTTCACAGTAGGAGAGATTGCCTTCAGTTGTGCCCTGGCCCCAGCAACGGTGTTTTCCGTGACCGTAGGTCCACACTTTTTTTCCGGGCAATTGCGCCGGGTCGGCCAGATGCATCAGGCCAAATCCAAGGTCGTGGTGAAAAGCCCCAAAATGAGGCGCGCTGCCCGGCTTCCAGAACAGCGCCGTCATCTGGCGATGATTGCGGTCCCAGTTCAAGCCCTTGCCCGGCCATTCTTCGTCGGCCACCCGGTCGTCATGCACGAGGACACGGTGTGGGGGATGGATGAACTCCGTGCCTTCCGTCGAACGCACGGCGGCAATGGTCCAGGACATCCAGGGATGATCCGCTCCGGTGCGATTACGGAACGCGCTGCGCTGCACCAGCACCGGTTGATCCGCCACCAAACCCAACTCCACGACCCACTCCATCCCGGTCCGTGCTTCGCGTTCGCCAACTCGAATGAATCCGTAGTCGCCAACCTGACCGGTGGCGCAGCCGACCTCCGCGACGGACGTGGGCGAGTGAGCAATCGGGAAATTGAACTCAATGCCGCCCGAGATGAAGGCCCAAATTGGAAGAACGCGCACCGGCTTCACCACCGGATTGCTGAAAAGGATTTCCTTGCCGATCCGCTTGTCAAAGAGGCTATAGACGCGGCCGCCCAAATCCGGCGCAACTTCGACGCGGAGCGAATCGTTCTCCAGAACCACCATGCGAAAGCTGCGAGGCGCCGGCGTTCCCTCAGTGTCCGCGCAACTGGCGTAAGGGAAGAGGTGCTCGCGTTGATAGATGAGCGGGAGGCCCGTCAGCGGGACAGCCCGAAAATGAGGGATCGTGCGCGCGGTTTCTGTAATTTTAATCATTCGTCAGCGCGGCCGCCGGGGCCGGAAGTGTGCGTTTGATTTCCTCCACCCGGTAGCCGAAGCCGGGGCCGGAAAGCGTGGACAGATCGAGGTTCCCGTCGCGCCGCCGGTAAAGACCGGGATGCACCGCTGCTTCCGGGTCGGATGCCCGCGGGGTAAAACTGCATCCCGTTGCTTTCGACACCCATGATAGTGCCGACGTGCGCCGCCAGCAGCACGTGCGGGATTTGCGCCAGCATTGGGTTAGTGAGGTCTTGCACCATGAGCGTCATCCCATGTGCCTTGGCCCAACATCCGCTTAGAATCGCCTCCGTTTGTGTCTTGCACGTTTTCAGCGCCACGCCGCTCCAGCCCAATTCCCGCCCCAGCCGTATCAGCCGCCAGTCATGAGCGCTCTCGTCCATGAACAGCGGTTTGCGCGCCGACACGCTGTGAACGTCGATCCGATGGCTCTCCAAATCGTAGGGGAACGGTTGTTCCACGTACAAGATCATTCCGTAAATGCGCGGCTGTTCGTCCCGCAGTTTGTCCAGCATCTGATTTACGTATCCCGGCTCTTCCACCGTGCAGTTGTAATCCGCCGTCAGCCATTCCGCTCCCCCGGCCAGGCCCAGTTGCCCAACTTTGACCATGCGCTGATAATCCCAGGCCGCGTCGTTGCCCCGCAGTTTCACCTTGAGGCACTTCAGTCCATCGCGCTTAATCCAGTCCGTGAGCACCACCGGGTAGCCGTCTTTGGGTTCGGAGCCGGTTTCTTCGCCGTGCTCCAGCAAGTCCACGCCCCCTACCAAGTGCCAGGCCCGCACTTGCGAACGGGGGTGCGGCTCCAGGTAATCGGCCGGGTAGCGGCCCTTGAATGAAACTCCCGTCCCTGCTGCCGGTTCCAGATACCGGGACAGGTCGTTCTTGAAAAACTCCGCTCCGTAAGTTTCGTAGATGGGCCGCCCCGCCAGCTTCCCGAAGGCATCGTGCAGCGCCACGTCGAACGGCGCGTTGCAATTGAGCGACGCCAGCCGCGGCATCGCTTCCGTGCGCCCGGCGTTGAACTCCTTCAAAACCGCCGGCAACACTTCTTCATTGAAGTGATAGCCCGCTTCCAATGGATGGGCCGCCGGCCCAATTTTCATCCACGCCGACGCCAGCCGTACGCAGAACTCTTTCATGGCCGTGTTGCGCTCGTCGTAGGACAGCGAACTGGGCCACGACCAATGCACGCTCAACGGCGTTTCCCCCCAGCCTTCCGCCTCGCGGCCCTGTTCATCCACCACCCGCATTGCGACCCTCGCGCAAGTGCTCAAGCTGGCCGTTGCCCGCCCGAACTTGAGTGGCACCCGCGCCTCCGTGGGTAGAAAGTAAAGACGCATGGCGGTAACTCGATGAATACATGGCTTGTTAGTGTGGCTATTTGTCATAATATTTATAGTTGTTTCAATTTGTGGCTCATCATTCCGGCAGCGGCTTTCCTTTGGTTTCCGGCGCCAGCCAGATCAGGACCAGTCCCAGCGCATACACCAGCGTGATCGTGGCGCCCGCCGGCGCGTACCCGCCCATCTCCTTCACCAGCGATCCCATTTTAATGGCCCCGACGGCGGCTAGTATCCGGCCTGAGTTATAGCACATGCCCTGGCCCGTGGCGCGCACGCGCGTAGGAAATAATTCCGGCAGGTAAAGCGGCAGCCATCCGTAAAATGTGCCCGTGAATCCTCCCACCAGGAAGACCATCACCAGAAACATCCAGTCGTAATGATGGACAAACCGGAACAGGATGCCGCAGGAAAGCAGCGAGGCCAGGCACAGCAGAAAATACCCCTGCCGCCGCCCAAGCCGCGCGCCCATCATCGGACCGAAAAAACACCCCAGCACTGCGCCTGTGGCCATGAGCAATTGTGTCACACCCTTGGCGTTGTGAATCTTGCCATCCGTCAATTGGTCCGCCCACATCGGTATCCATTGCACCGATCCCCATGTGCCAATCAACGCGATGGACGCAAAGATGATCGCCAGGACCGTCGTCCGCCACCGTGCCTGTGAAAAAATTTCCTTGAATGGATTGCCCGTGCCTGCCCGCACCGATTTCTTCCAAACTTCCGATTCCGGCACATAGAACGCGATGAACAGCGCCAGAATCGCCGGGGCAGCTCCGGCCATCATGACCCACCGCCACGATTCGCGGGTGACCGCGAACATCATTCCCAGCGCTCCCATCACCCCAAAACCAATGTTCGCCGCGGCCCCAATGGCGCCGGCGAGCATGGGCCGGTGCTTCTCCGGCCAGCACTCCATCACCAGCGCCACACCCAGCGACCATTCGCCGCCCATCCCCAGCGCCGATAAAAATCGGAATACCGCCAATTCCCCCGGTGTTCGGATAAAATAGCAGCACCCCGTGAATAACGAATAGGCTAATATGCTCCACATCATGGCGCGCACCCGCCCGCACAAGTCGCCCAGCCAGCCGAACAACACTCCGCCCACCGCCGCACCGATCAGGAACACCGCAGTGATCCAGGCCATCCACATCGATATCTGCCTGTCGTCCTGGACGTGCAGCAAATCCTGCAACATGGGCCGGGCCACCAGCGGCATAACCCCTTGCTGAAGTCCGTCAAACATCCATCCCAAAAAAGCGGCCACCAGCACCAGCCATTGGTCTCGCGTTAAGTTGCCCTTCTTTGGCGCCGCTGGCATAGTCTCGATCATAGTTTTTGTGGTAGGGCGGCGCTGCCGCGCCGCCCAAAATTCCAATCTTAATCCCTCTTACGTTTGCTTCCCTGGATCCAGCAATTCCTCCAGCCGCGCTTTGTCCAAGCCGGAAATTTCCAGCGCCACTTGGCGAATAGTCCGATTAGTCTGGTAGGCCACTTTGGCGATCTTGGCCGCTTTGTCATAGCCGATGACCGGGGCCAGAATGGTGCAGTTGGAAAGGCTCAATTCAAGGTTCGCCTTGCATTTTTCCCGGTCCACTTCCAGCCCTGCCACGCAGCGCCGGGCAAACACCTCGCTCCCTTTGGCCAGCAACTCGATGGCTTGCAACAAATTGTGCGCCATGACCGGCATCATCACGTTCAATTCGAAGTTCCCGAAGCTGCCGCCGAAAGTGATCGCCGCGTCGCTCCCCAGCACTTGCGCGCATACTTGCAGCAGCATCTCACACATGACCGGATTGACCTTGCCCGGCATGATGGACGAGCCGGGTTGCGTGGCCGGCAACCGCAATTCCCCCAGACCCAACCGCGGCCCCGAACCGAGCAATCGAATGTCGTTGGCGATCTTGATCAAACTCACCGCAATAGTCTTCAACGCCCCGGAAGTCTCCACCAGCGCGTCGCGTCCGCCCTGCGCCTCAAAGTGATTGCCCGCCTCGCGGATGCTCAATCCCGTTTCGCCCGCGATGCGCGCAATCGTGCGCCGCGCGAATTCCGGGTGCGTATTGATGCCCGTGCCGACCGCCGTGCCGCCCAGTGCCAATTCCCCGAGGTTCTTCTCCGCCGAGCGGAGCCGTTCAATTCCATGCCGCACCTGGCTGGCGTAGCCGCCGAATTCCTGTCCCAGCCGGATCGGCGTGGCGTCTTGCAGATGCGTGCGCCCGATTTTGAGCACGTCATTAAATTCAGTCGCTTTCTTCTCCAGCGCCTGACCCAATTCGTTCAGCGCCGGAATCAGGCTCCGTTCGATCCCTTCCAACGCCGCCAGATGGATCGCGGTGGGGATGGCGTCATTGCTCGATTGCCCCTGGTTGACGTGGTCATTGGGGTGGACCAGTTTGCCCCCGCGCTGGCCGCCGAGCAATTCGCAGGCGCGATTGGCGATGACCTCGTTGGCGTTCATATTGGTCGAAGTCCCCGAGCCTGTCTGGAAAATATCCACCACAAACTGGCTGTCCCACTGCCCGTCGATGACTTCCTGGGCCGCTTTGACAATGGCGTCGGCCAGCTCAGGTTTAAGCCCCCCGAGTTCCTGGTTGGTAAGGGCCGCGTGTTTTTTGATCAGCCCCAATGCGCGCACGAACCGTCGTGGAAAGCGCAAATCGCTGATGGGAAAATTTTCCACCGCGCGCGCCGTTTGCGCTCCATAATAAGCGGAATCCGGAACTTGCATAGGCCCCATGGAGTCCGTCTCCGTGCGAAATTGTTCATTCATGCCCCCAAGGATGCCCAATCCCGCTTCCCAATGCAAGAAAGGGCATTGGTCCGCCGCTCCTAATCATAACTATGTGATGAATTATTGATGGTCGCTCGTCTCGTCAATAATCGGGCAATCGATTTCCACGCGGATGTTTCCATGTCCAGTATCGACGAGGTGCGACTGGGCTTGACCGGTGCGACTGGGCTTGACCGGTGCGACTGGGCTTGACCGGCAAAATTTGCCGCTTTTGGACTTGCCGCGTGATTTCTTCCCGCTTTTTCGCCTCGGAGGTTTTTAAGGTCCGCAAAATGTCAAAGAGCAGGGGCGTGAGCGCCACACCGCCGCATTATACCATCTTTGGATGGGAATGCAACATGATTATTCAATATGCATTGGTGGCGCCGTGCTTTTTCGGCCAATCGTGCAAGAGCTTGGTAATACCCTCATAGTAGATGCGTCTGCCCTGCCCGGATGGCTATCGCTAATCGAAATAAAATGTCTGGTCTTTTGGCTGATCTCCGTTTATTTGTATTGATTAGCGGCCAGACATGCCGTTGGAGAAGTGCATGGCACGAAATTATTGCCTGGCCCCCGCTCGGGTATCAAAGCCCTTGTAAAAGGCCGTTTTAGGGCTATTTTGAGGGCAGGGCAGTTTTTTTAAAAATAACTGTTGCCATAATGGCAACTGTTAAGTATATTCCGCGCTCCGTTTCCCTTAGCGGGAAAAACGGACGGAAAAACGTTTACGCTAAATGCCGACAATTAATCAGCTTGTCCGAAAAGGACGAAGTAAGTTGCGCAGCAAGTCCAAAGCACCGGCCTTGCAGAACTCGCCGTTTCGACGCGGGGTCTGCATCCAGGTCATGACGCGCACTCCCAAGAAACCCAACTCCGCCATGCGAAAAGTCGCCAAGGTCCGCCTGACCAATGGCTTCGAGGTCATTGCCTACATCCCCGATGAAGGCCATAACCTCCAGGAGCACTCCATCGTCCTGGTGCGGGGCGGACGCGTCAAGGATTTGCCCGGCGTTCGTTATCACATCGTCCGCGGCACGCTGGACGCCGCGGGAGTGGAAAAGCGGCGCGTAAGCCGTTCCAAATACGGGGTCAAACGCCCGAAAGCGGCAAAAGTCGCTCCTAAACCGGCGGCGGAAGCAGCCCCAACAACTTAATTTTTATGTCCCGACGTCGTCGAGCAGTCAAAAGGCCGCTGTTGGAAGATAGTAAATTTCACAGCACGCTGGTGTCGCGCCTGGTTAACACGGTCATGGACGGTGGCAAGAAAACCACCGCCCAGCGCATCGTTTACGGCGCGTTCGATCAGATCGCAAGCAAGAATCCGACCACCAATCCGCTGGAGATTTTGCAACGGGCGGTGGACAACGCCAAACCGCGCCTGGAAGTCAAACCTCGCCGGGTCGGCGGGGCCACCTATCAGGTCCCGGTGGAAGTGCCGTTGGACCGCCAATTGTCCCTGGCCATGCGCTGGCTGGTCAATTTGGCCGACGCCCGTAAAGGCACAGCCATGAAGGAAGCCCTGGCGGCGGAAATCATGGACGCCTACCAAGGGCAAGGCAACGCCATCCGCAAACGCGATGAGGTGCATAAGATGGCACAGGCCAACAAGGCCTTCGCACATTTTCGTTGGTAATCAGTCAAACATAGCACACGCCCCGGCGTAAAAAATACCACGGGGCATTTTTATTATATGACAGAAGCAGTATTGGAAAAGAAATCAGTGGCAAAGAAAGCAGCGGAGAAAAAGCCGGTCAACTCGCTGACGCGCCCTCACACCATGGAGCGCACGCGCAACATCGGCATTGCCGCCCACATTGACGCCGGCAAGACCACCACCACTGAACGCATCCTTTTTTACGCCGGACTCATCCACAAAATCGGCGATGTCGATGACGGCAACACCGTCACCGACTGGATGGAACAGGAACGCGAGCGCGGCATCACCATCACCTCCGCCGCCGTCACCTGCTTTTGGACGCAGAAGAAGGAAGAATCCCTGCAAAAGCTCCACCCTGCCGTCTCCCATCGCATCAACATTATTGACACTCCGGGACACGTCGATTTCACCGCCGAGGTCGAGCGCTCCATGCGCGTGCTCGATGGCGCGGTGGCCGTCTTCTGCGGCGTCGCCGGCGTCCAGCCCCAATCCGAAACCGTCTGGCGCCAAGCCACCAAATACAAGGTGCCCCGCATTGCTTTCGTCAATAAAATGGACCGCACCGGGGCCAACTTTAAGAACGCCCTCGACGACATGCGCAAAAAGCTCAACGCCTATGCCTACGCCATTTATCTGCCCATCGGCGCCGAGGAAAATTTTGAAGGCGTCATCGACGTCGTCAGCCAGCGCGCGATCACCTGGGGCAAGGGCGAAGTGGCCAAGGAAGGCTTGAGCTATGTCATCGGCGATATTCCTTCCGAGTTACAGCAGGAAGCCAAAGACGCCCTCCATGAATTGCTCCACGCCGTGGCCGACAAAGACGACGAAGTGGCCGAGTTGGTCATCCACGACAAGCCAGTGCCCCCGCTGGTCCTCAAGGCCGCCATTCGCCGCCTGACCTGCAAAATTGAGTTTGTCCCTGTCCTATGCGGTTCCGCCTTCAAGAAAAAGGGCGTGCAACCGCTCCTGGACGCCATCATTGATTATCTGCCCAGCCCGCTGGACGTGCCGCCGGCCCAAGGCATCGAACCGGGCACCGACAACGTCGTCGTCGTCGAATCGGATGATCACGGCAAATTCTGTTCCCTGGCCTTCAAACTCTGGACGGATGTTTATGCGGGCAAGTTGGTCTTTTTCCGCGTTTATTCCGGCAATCTCAAGAAGGGCGACAACATTTACAATCCGCGCACCCGCCGTCGCGAGCGCGTGGCCCGCCTGATGATCATTCAGGGCGACGAACGCAAGGATGTGGATCAGGTTTTTGCCGGCGACATCGCCGCCCTGGTCGGTCTGCGCAACATCACCACCGGCGACACCTTGTGCAACGAGGATTTTGATGTCATGCTCGAACCGCCCACATTCCCTGAACCCGTCATCAGCATGGCGGTGGAGCCGAAAACCAAGGCCGACCGCGAGAAACTGGGCGAAGGCTTGCAGCGTTTGGCGGAGGAAGACCCCACTTTCCGTTGCTTCCACAACGAGGAAACCGGCCAGCTTATCATTGCCGGCATGGGTGAATTGCATCTGGAAATCATCGTCGATCGCCTCAAGCGCGAATTCAAAGTCGATGCCAGCACCGGCGCCCCGCAAATCGCCTATCGCGAAACTGTCACCGGTTCTGCCGAGGGCGAAGGCAAATACATCAAGCAATCCGGCGGTCGCGGCCAATACGGCCACGCCTGCATTACCCTGGCCTCGCAAGAGCGCGGCAAAGGCGTCGAGATTCTCAACAAGATCGTCGGCGGCACCGTCCCCAAGGAATATATTCCCGCGATCATCAGCGGCATCGAGGAAGCTTGCAAGAGCGGCGTTTATGCCGGCTATCAGGTTATCGATGTCAAAGTCGAGATCGTCGATGGTTCCTTCCACGAAGTGGACTCCAACGAAAATGCCTTCAAAATGGCCGGCATTTTCGCCCTCAAGGACGCCTTCAAAAAGGCCAACCCGGTTCTGCTCGAGCCTATCATGAAAGTCGAAGTCACCACCCCCGATGAATATCAGGGTGATCTGCTGGGCGACATCAGCCGCCGCCGTGGCAAAATAAATTCCATTGACGCCAAGAATGGGCAGACCATACTTAACGCCAACGTGCCGTTGGCCGATATGTTCGGCTACGCCACGGCGATACGGTCGCTCTCCAAGGGACGCGCTTCGTACTCGATGGAACCCTTGACGTTTGAGCAAGTTCCATCCAGTATCTTGAGTGTTATTCTGGAGCAAGCGGGCAAAAAGCCGGCGGCCAGGACCTAAATATAAATTTAAATCTGTTCTTTTTATGGCGGGACAACGTATTCGCATTCGGTTAAAGGCTTTCGACCACCGTGTTATCGACCAGTCGGCTCACGACATCGTGGAGACGGTCAAACGCACCGGCGCCCGTGTGGCCGGCCCCATCCCTCTTCCCACGCGCATTGAGCGCTTTACCGTCTTGCGCTCCCCGCATGCCGATAAAAAATCACAGGAAACCTTCGAGCAGCGCACTCACAAGCGCCTGCTTGACATCATCGAACCCACGGCCAAGACGGTGGACGAACTTAAAAAGTTGAACCTGCCCGCCGGCGTGGACATCACCATCAAGATTTAACCCCTCGCTTTCCCATGCTCGGACTACTCGGAAAAAAATTGGGCCAGACCAGCGTCTATGACGCTCATGGCGTCCTCATCCCGGTCACCATCGTGCTGGTTGGCCCCAACCGTGTCATCCAGACCAAAACGGTTGAGTCCGACGGTTACAACGCCGTGCAGTTGGGATTCGACGACCAAAAGGAACAGCGCGTCACCAAGCCGCTGCTGGGCCATTTCAAGAAATTCACCGCCACGCCGACCAAGCGCGTGCGTGAGTTCCGCGATTTCACCCTCCAGCTTAAACCCGGCGACATCATCGGCCCGGCCATCTTTGCCCAGGGCGATTTCGTCGATGCCATCGGCGTCACTAAAGGCCGCGGTTTTGAAGGCGTGATGAAACGGCACAATTTCCGCGGAGGCGACGCTTCCCACGGAGCCAAAGGTTTTCGCCGCCGTTCCGGGGCCATTGGCCAGCGCCTCTTTCCCGGCACCGTCATGCGTGGCATGAGGATGCCAGGCCACATGGGCCGGGTCCGCCGCACCGCGCAGAATCTGCAAATCGTCCAGGTGCGCGAGGCCGACAACCTCTTGTTGATCAAAGGCGCCATTCCCGGCGCCAACAACGACTACGTCATCATTCGCGAATCCAAGAAACTGCCCAAAGACTCTGCCCGGGCCAAGCGCCGTCTGGCGCTCCAAACTCCCGTTGTGCCAGCCGCCCCGGCCGGCAAGGCTAAACCCGCCGCAGCTCCCGCGAAGCCCGCAGCCAAGAAGTAATATTTTATGAAGCTTACGGTCAAAAACATGCAGGGCCAGGACCACGGCGAAGTCGAAGTGGCGATGGAACTGATCGACAACGGCAGGGCCACCGAGGCCGTTCACCAAACGGTCGTCGCCTACAACGCCGCCCAGCGCATGGGCACCGCCTGCACCAAGAACGCCGGCGATGTCGCTGGCACCAACAAGAAACCCTGGCGCCAAAAGGGCACCGGGCGCGCCCGCGCCGGCTCCTTTCAATCGCCGTTGTGGCGTGGCGGCGGCGTGGTCTTCGGACCAAAACCCCGTGATTTTTCCAAAAAGGTCAACCGCACCACCCGCCAACTGGCCTTGCGCAAGGCCCTGAGCGAACGCCTCAAGGCTGGTGACGTTCTCATCGTCGATGAACTGAAACTCGCCTCTCCCAAGACCCGCGATTTTCTCGGTGTCCTCTCCGCCTTGAAGGTGGCAGGCTCCACCCTGATCGTGGCCCATGACGACGACCGCAATCTCCGCCTCGCCTCGCGCAACATCCCGGGCCTCGAACTGGCCACGGGCGATTCCGTCAACACTTACCAGGTGCTGCAGTGCGCAAAATTAGTTTTTACCCGCGGCGCGTTCGAACAGATCGAAAAACGGCTGGCCAAGGCATAACATGAACTCCTTTGAAATCATCAAGACGATGCGTGTGACCGAAAAGGGCACCCGTCAATCGGAAAAATACAACCAGTACACCGTCGTGGCTGACCGCCGCGCCAACAAGAGCGAGATTCGCCAGGCGGTGCAGGAACTTTTCAAGGTCAAGGTTATCCGCGTCAACACCCTCAACGTGCGCGGCAAAGCCCGCCGCAGCCGCACCCCCTTCGAGGGCCGCGCCCCCAACTGGAAAAAAGCCATCGTCACCCTCAAGAAAGACGACAAAATTACCCTGACGTAGGGTATCTTGACGGTATGACGGCCGACATCTTGGAAAACGAACTCAAGACCCTGCCGGAAGCCGAACGCGCGCGGATCATTCAGGGAGCGATCCAGGACCTTTCTCCATCCACGCTTAAGGCGATGGAACGGCAATTGCGGCGTTGTGCGCATCCAGATGTGCCGGAAGATGTTTGGATCGGCTTTGAAGAAGCTGAAGACGGTCGAGGCATCGAGGTTCGAGACGAGCATTTCGAGCGTCCACCGATTTGAGGACTTATCGCTACGTTGCCCAACCGCAATTCTGGCGCAATTTTCAGAAATTATCGCCTGAACAGTGGGTCTCAGTGCGTCGCGTCTGGCAAATCTTCAAGCTCAACCCGTTCGATCCGCGTTTGGGCGCACGATCTATGCGGTGGTGGTGGAGGGGAATTTGCGAATTACCTTCTATATCGATGGTGACACAGTCGTCACCACCAACGTCGGAACACATTCCATTTACAGGTCGTAAAGGTGATGCTTGCGGCAACAGTTCCCTCAAATCGCACTGCACAGCCGGTTGACCAACAAGTCGCGGAATCCGTCCAGATTATTCCATTGCGTGGCGACTTCCATTTGCTTTGCCTGATTGTCGCTGACGGTAAAACCATCGTCGGTCACGCGAAGCCCAAGCCGCTCCATCTTGCAGAATTGCCGGGCGAAGGCCAGATAAACGGCCACCGTGTCATAAAGCACCGAAGACCGGTGCTCCGCCCTGGCCTCGGACCTGCCGGCCTTGCTCCAAATACGATAATTTTCCACGATCGTGGCGGCCACCGGATCGCTCGCTCGCAGCATCCGTTGGTAGCGGTCACCCTCGATCGTGACCAGGCCGCAAGTGTCAAGCGGCGTGATCGTGATGTCCCAATCGGCGGAAAGCCCCTTCTTCGCGGCGGAGGGATTGACTTTGACGTTCCATTCCGCGCACGGCGTCTTGGCCCCGTCGTAGCCGAGCCGCACGCTGCCCGCCATTCCGACAAAGCGCGCGCGCCGGGCGATGCGCGGCTCCCGCTCCAGGGCGGCCGCCACGTTCGGCATCGGCCCGATGCAGATCAACGTCAGCGGCTCCGGCGAACTCATGATGGCATCAATCATCGCGCCCACGCCATCGGTGTGAACTTTGCCAGGATAAGAACTCAAATCATAATCCCTGACCCATTCGGCCTGCGCTCCCTGACCGTGAGGTTCAACGTCCGGCCCGACGGCAATGGGAATGTTCGCATGGCCTGTCTTCTCCAGGAACTTGCCCAGAAGCTTGGCGCGATACGCGGCTTTGCCGTACTCCGTCGCGACGAGCCTCAAGCTCAATTCGGGGCATTTGAGCAAAAACCCCAAGGCCCATGTATCGTCGATGTCGTCGCCTATGTCCGTGGCAAGGATGACTGGCGTCGGGCGCCGTGCTGGCACAACGCCTGTACGGCAGCCCGCGAAGGCGAGAGCGGAAGTTTGGATAAAACTGCGGCGGCTTATTCTCATGGATTTGTTGAGTGCAGATTTAGCAACTCGAAGCCGCAGGCAGCAAGCCCAAAATGAAGACCGCCGTCCTTCCAACACCAAGTCGAATCGGTGTCCGCATAAACATTGGCGATCTCCAATCCAGAATCCAGCTCACGGATTTGGAATTCTGCGCGTTGGGGTGCAAGATTAACCACCACCAAACTCATCCGGCTTGCGCCGTCCTTCCAATTCATCGCAAAGCAGTGCGGAACTCCCGTTTCGCAGTACTCCATGTCGCCGCTGCCAATGGCCGTTTGTGGAAGCAAAGACAGAAGATGCTCGTAAAAAGCGCTCAGTTCCGCGTTGCCCGTTTCCGGCCAGTAACAAGCGAATTGCACCGGCGTGCGCCGTAGTTTTCCCGCCTCTTGTCCATCGTGCAGCAAGCGCAGGCCCGGTTGCGCCAGCAGCAGCACCGCCGCCGCCTTTTGCTCCGGCACGCTCAGGCGCGACGCGATACGCGGTTCGTCGTGGTTCTCCAGGAAGCGCACTGGCTGGAATTTCCCGACCACGGAGCGGACGTGTCCTTGCAAAGACGGGTGTTCGCGCCGTGTCAAAAAATCGAGAAACTTTTTGTCATAGATGTAATCGAAGCCCAGCGTCCGCAAGCGCGGCTCCAAGTCCCAATAAGCCTCGGCGATGAACGTGAATTGGGGATGCCGCCCTTTGACGGCGGAAATCGCCTCGGCCCAAAATTCCCCTGTCGGCGCAGGCGCCTCGGCCGGAAAATTCCTCCAGGTTTTGTCAAAAATATCATTAAGCAGCAGCATCGCCATGTCACAGCGCGCGCCGTCGCACTGCGCGGCGATCGATTGCAAGGCTTCGATCATCGCCGCGCGCGTGGCCGCCAGGCGGTAATCCAGTTGCGCGGTGTCGGTCCACGCCGGGAAATAAGGGATCTTTGCCGTGCGCGACCCAACGAGTGGCGCCGCCGTGGATTACGGGAAAAGTTTCCGGTCTTTGCGTTGCGCTTTGAACAAATAAATTGTTCTTCTCCTTCAGCCACCAATGATCCAGGCCGAGATGATTGGGAACGAAATCCAGCACCAGTCCCAAGCCGTGCTGACGGAGTTTGGCGCGAAATTGCCGCAGGGCCGCCGCGCCTCCCAGTGACTCCGCCACGGTGAAATCCGCCACGGCGAAAGGTGAACCAACGAGGTTTTCCCCGCCGCGCGTTCCGAACGCTTCCGCGCTCAACGCCAGCAGGCTGGGTTGGGCGCGGGCGAGGCCGGAGGTTTTGGGGCCGGTGGACCACGCGCCCATGAGCCAGACATGGGTGAAACCGCGCTTTTCCCAGGAAGTGATTTCCTCTTTCGGCGCCGTGGCCAGCGTCACCGGCTTTCCGAATTTATCCGACAACGCGCGGAGCCAGCAGCGCGTGTTAATTTCGAGAAGCAGCGGATGCGCCATCAACTGTTGAGCAGTTTCATCGCCTTCTTGGCATCAGAGACCCGCAAGATCAGCAGGCCCTTTTTGGCATCGGGCGGCGTGGCGCAGTAGGCGTATTCGATGTTGACTTTGCCGGCGGCCAGTTGGTGCGCCAATTTGGCCAGGGAGCCGGGCTTGTTGTCGCCGTTGATCATCAAGACATCATCCTCCACCACCAGCGTTCCATGCTCTTCAAAAATGTACAACGCCTTGGCCGTGTCGCTTACCACCATGCGCACCACGCTGTGATCGACAGTGTCGCTGGTGGAGATGGCGTAAATGTTGATTTTCGCCGCGCTGAGAGCGTCGCAAACGCGCGCCAGCATGCCCGGCCGATTTTCCAGGAATAGAGCCAACTGCTTTGTTATTTGCATAATGTTCAGGTCTTGCTGCCGCCCTGCGGCAACAGAGGGTCTTCAGGGACAAAATAACACGCCATTGGAAAATTGCCACTACGAGGCGCGATCTCTGTGTGATTTATTGTTAAAGTTATTCCTCATTTCGTTCGATAACAACTTAGACAAATGCGGCCTAAATTTACGCGAAAAAAAGAGAATCTGCTCATTTTACTTGAAATGTCACGCGGCTTCCTGCATTCTGAGGATGGCTTATGAGTTCGTCCCAAGTCAAATCAGCCGGGATACTGGAGGATAAGCACCGGAAGGCCTTGGTCAGCCTGCTGGCGGACGACGACGCAAAAGTGTATCGCACGGTTCGCGAAACTATTCTTGCCTACGGGCCTTCCAGCTCCGATTGGATGCGTGAGCACACCTTGAGCAGCGATCCTGTCCTGCGCCGGCGTGCCAGCGAAATCGTGGATCACTTCGGCCGCCAGGATGCCGACACCCAATTTCTGGCCTTCTGCCTCAGCCAGGGTGAGGACTTTGACCTCGAACACGGGGTGCTGCTGCTTTGCCGCACCCAGTATCCGCAAATCAACCTCCAAGCCTATTCAGCCTTGCTGGACGATTACGCCGGCGAACTGCGCGAACGATTGGACTTGCACGGCCCGGTTGATCAGATCATGCGGGTCCTCAACGATTATCTTTTTCGCGAATTGAAGTTCTCCGGCGACGAGCAAAATTTCTACGACCCGGAAAACACCTACTTCAATCGCGTGCTGGATCGCCGCGTCGGCAACCCCATCAGCCTGAGCCTGCTTTATTTGTTGCTGGCCCGGCGGTTGCGCCTGCCCATGGTCGGCATCGGCCTGCCTGGCCATTTCCTGTGCCGGTTCCAATCCAGCCGCGCCGAAATCTACATCGATCCCTTTCACGGCGGACGCGTGCTGGTCAAGGCGGATTGCGTCAAGCTGGTGATGCAGTTGCAGCATCGATTTGACGACAATTTCCTGGCCCCGGTCAGCGCCCGGCGCATTCTCTTGCGCATGTGCGCCAATCTCCACCAGGTTTATACTCAGCAGAAGTCCGCCCCCCTGGCCGAGCGCCTGCACCGTTATCTGGTGGCGCTGGCCAAGTAAGGGGTCCTCCTCACGGCGAGCAGACGCGGTAGAAGCGGCGCGGAAAATTTGTCGCCAGGGTGTCCGCAAACTGAAACTGGCCGGACGAAATTTCCGTGGCGGAGCCGATCACGTTCCAATTGCTCAAAGCCACAGATAGATTGGTGCTGGCCAACGCGGTGAAAGTCACGCCGGGCGTGTTGGTGAAGCTGAACTGAATCGAGCCGCCGGGGAGCTTGGCCACGTGGGCCAGAATGATCGCGGTGGCCGTCGCGTTGCTGATCGAACTATACAACTCGGCGTTGGTGATGGAAACCCCAACGTACCCTCCCGCCACCAGTACCTGGCCGTTGGATAGCAAAACCGCCGGGAAATCCTCGCGCTGATTGTGCATGGCGGCGGCTGGGTTCCACATTTCCGTGGAGGGATCATAAAGTTCCGCGCTGGAAAGAACACCCGGGTTGCCAATCCCCCCAGTGACCAGCGCCAGGCCGTTGCTCAACAGCATGGCTGTGGCGTTCACGCGGCTGGCGCTCAACGAGCCGGTCACCTTCCATGTTCCCATAACGGGGTCGTATAGTTCCGCGCTGGCCAGACCGCTATTTCCGTCAAAGCCTCCCGCGACCAGCACTTGTCCATTGGGCAACAGAATTGCCGTGTGGTTGTAACGCGCCGTGGTCATGGAACCGGTTTTGCTCCATAATTCCGTCGCCGGGTTGTAAAGCTCGGCGTTGGTTGTCGCCGCTGAGTTGATGTCTCCGCCACCGGCGACCAAAACCCAGCCGTTAGTCAGCAAGGTCGCGGTGTGAAACAGGTGCGCATCGGTCATCGCGCCGGTCAATCTCCAGGTGCCGGAGGCGGGATCATATAGCTCCGCGCTGGCCAGAGTGGCGTATCCAGTGGAATCATGATTCTGGCCGCCTGCCGCCAGAACCTTTCCGTTTCCGAGCAATGTCGCGGTATGGCCATAGCGTGCAGTCGTCATGGGGTTATTCGTCGCCCAGGTTCCACTAGTTGGGTTATATAATTCCGAGCTGGAAATATTGCCGAAACCGCTGTGACTCTGGATGCCGCCTGCAACCAATACGTTGCCATTGCCCAACAGGTTGGCCGTGTGCCCGTAGCGGTCGGCAGCCAAACTCCCCGTCGTCGTCCACGTGCCGAAGGCTGGATCATACAATTCCGCCGTTGAGACAGAGAAGTAGCCGGCTCCTTCGCCTGCCGACGCCAGCACCTTTCCATTGGGCAGCAGAGTCAAAGTGTGCAACGCGCGGATCGCGGTCATTCCGCCCGTGATGGTCCATTGCCCGGGGCTGGGTGGCGAGACCGGCGGGGGTGAAAAATACAACTCGGCGACATCAACTGCGTTGGCGCCGTCAAAGCCTCCCGCCATCAGCACGTTTCCATTGGGCAGCAAGGTTGCCGTCTGTTGCTCGCGCGCACTATTCATATCGAGATTGGTCGTCCACGTCTGGCTAACCGGGTTGTATAACTCCGTGCTGAAGTAAGGGATGCCACTGTTTTCTTCGTAACCCCCGGCGACCAGCACCTGTCCGTCAGGCAGCAAGGTCGCCATGGGTATCACGCGGCTCACATTCATCGCCCCCGTGGTGAAGGTCCATGTCTCGGTGACCGGATCGTACAATTCCGAGGTATTGTCCCCGTAGCCTCCCGCCACGAGCACCTGTCCATTGGTGAGCAAGGTCGCGGTGTGCTCCTGGCGCGGGGCTTGGTTCGAACCGGTGATCTTCCATGTCCCCAAAGCCGGATCGTACAGTTCGCAGGTGGTTGAGTTGTCGCCACCCACTGCGAGTATCTGGCCATTGTTCAGCAAGGTCGCGGTGTGCTCCATGCGGGCGTTGTTGAGCGAGCCGGTGATCGCCCACGTCCCGGTGGCCGGATCGTAAAGCTCGCATTGGCTGAGACTGCCGCTGTTGAAATCCAAACCTCCCGCCACCAGCACCTTGCCATTCGGCAGCAACGTGGCGGTGTGCCAGGCGCGCGCATTGGTCATCGGGGCTGTCTCCGTCCAGGCGCCATTCGAGGGGTCGTACAGTTGCGCGTTGGTAAGAGAGCCGGAGAAGTCATCGCCCCCCGCGAAGAGCACCTTGCCATTGGTCAACAAGGTCATCGTGTGGTCCGTGCATGGGTTGAGCACATCGCCGTTCGTCGTCCAAAGCCCGGTGGCCGGATGATATGTTTCCGAGCTGGCAACCTCTCCTATGTCAGTATTGAATCCGCCCGCGACGAGCACGTTTCCGCCGGGAAGCAAGACGGCGGTGTGGGAAAAGCGGGCGGTGTTCATCGCGCCGGTGTTGGTGAAAAGATAATCTGCTTGGGCCGGTTGCATAACCGACAGATTAAGCGCCAGCGCGGTTAACGCCATTGAGAGTTGAATGAAGTTGTTTGGGCGAATTCTCATGCAACGACAATGCGCTTGAATCCTCGCCGGGCGCAATGAAAAAGAACCCCCTATCGCCGCTCTTTCTCCGCGCCTCTCCGGCGCCATTGCCACTCCGCCACCATGGGATCCAGGCGCGCCAGGAACAAATACGCCAGCCGCGATTTGCATCGGTCCAGCAACGACCTGCTTTTGCGCCAGCTTTCCAGATCGATCCGCCGGCAGTGCGCCAGATCGCCCTCGAAAATATCCGCCGCCCGCCGGGCCAGGACGGGGTGCCAGAGGCGGAGCATCAACTCGTAATTGATGTTCAGGGCGCGGGGATCCAGGTTGGCCGACCCCGCATAGACAACGTCGTCTATCAAATACATTTTTGCGTGCAGGATTTGCGGCTGATATTCGTATATCTCCACTCCCGCCGAGAGCAGCCGGCGGTAAAAGCTCTGCCCCGCCAGGCGCGAGAAGGGCAGGTCGGATTTGCCCGATAAAATCAATTGCACGCGCGCCCCGCGATGCGCCGCGCGCCCCAGCTCGCGCCGGATTCTCCAGGGCGGCAGGAAATACGCGCAAATGATGCGCACGGAGCGGGCGCGCATGAGGTCGCGCCGCAAGGCCAGTTTGATCGGGTTGTTGCGGCTTGGCCCGCCCAGCAACAATTGGGCGGCCGGCGCCGTCACAATTTTTTGCCGCGGGGACGTGCGCAGGCGCGCGAAAGGCGGATGCAGGAAATCGGCACAGTCAAACATTTGATCGAACGCCGCCGACATCTCCCCCGCCAGCGGGCCTCGCACCGCCAGGCCCAAGTCCCGCCAGCCCGACTTCACCCCGTCGCCTTGATATTCCGAGGCAATGTTGACTCCGCTCACAATCGCCAGATTTTGGTCACACACCAGGAGTTTGCGATGATCGCGAATGCTCCAGCCGCTCAAACTGAGCGGGTTAAACCAGCGAAACTCGCCGCCGGCGGCGCGAAAAGGGGTCCAGAACGACTCAGACAAAGCCATCGATCCCACCGCATCCACCAGCACTTGGACGCGCACCCCGCGCCGGCTGGCCTGGGTCAACGCCTCGCGAAACTGCTGTGCCGTCGCCCCAGTGTGGACAATGTACATCTCCAGACGGATGGATTCCCGCGCCTCGGCGATGGCCAGCAGCATCCGGCTCAACGTCTCGGCCCCGCTTCCCAGCCATTCGTAATCTTTGTCTGCGGATGAATTCATGCCACGGAGCATCGACTGGTATGGTTTGGCGCGCCCCCGGCCTGGGCCGGCCATGAGCGGCGAATCATTTCCGGCGTGAGTCCTTGCCGGCGCAGCGCGCGCAAGCTCAACGCGCCGTCCCGCTTGGCCAGGCGCTGGCCGGCCTGGTCCGTCAACAATGGGCAATGATAAAACGCCGGCGCCTCCAGCCCCAGCGCGCGATACAGCAGCCGTTGCCGCGCGGTCGAGAGCAACAAATCCTCCCCCCGCACCACCTCGCTGATGCGCATGGCCGCGTCATCCAGCACCACGGCTAGTTGATACGAGGGCAAGTCGTCATGCCGCCAGACCACGAAATCCCCGAAGTCCCGTCCTGCCACGAAGCGTTGAGGGCCGCGTGCTCCGTCTTCAAACCCAATGACCTCGCCGTCGGGGACACGAAAACGCCAGCTTGGCGGACGCGAACCGGCACTCTTCGCTGTCCGGGACGGCGCCGGCGGCCGGCAGGTGCCGGGATAGACAGGCTCTTCGTCGGCGACGTGCGGCGCCTGCAAAGCGTTGAGCACATCCCGGCGCGTGCAGAAGCACGGATAAACCAGGCCCTGCCGCCGTAAGTGTTCAAATCCGGCCCGGTAGGAATCGAGCCGCTCACTTTGCGAGTAAGGCGCGTAAGGGCCGCCGCAATCCGGCCCTTCCTGCCAGCGCAGGCCAAACCAGCGCAAATCCTCGAGCATGGTCTTGACGAATTCCAGGCGCAAACGGCTTGAGTCGATGTCCTCGTTGCGCAGCACCAATGTGCCGCCGTCCGCTTCGGCCCGTTGCTGGGCCGTCCAAAAGGTGCGGGCGTGTCCCTCGTGCAGATAACCTGTCGGCGAGGGCGCCAGCCGGCCGCGGTACGCGCAATCCATCGCCCTTACCTCTGGATGCGCGCCGAGCCGCCTTTCATCACGTGCAGGACTTCATCCAGCGTCAGTTGCGAGGTGTCGCCGCGCGTGGTTTGCAGCAAGGCGCCGTGGGCCGCGCCAAAATTGACAATATCCTGCGGCGCCATCCCCTTCATGAATCCGTAGGCGATGCCGCTGGAAAAACCGTCGCCGCCGCCGACGCGGTCCTCAATCTCGAGGTCCTTGAACTGGCGCGCTTCGCAGAACGCGCCGTCGTGCCAGAGGATGCCGCCCCAATTGTTGACGAGGCCGCTCTTGACCTCGCGCAAGGTCGTGCAAACCGCCTGGATGTTGGGAAAGGCTTTGACCACCCGCAGCACCATGCGTTTGTAAGCCTCGACCGGCAGCTCGCGCAATTCCGCCGTCGTGCCTTCGACTTCAAAGCCGAGCACTTTTTGAAAATCCTCCTCGTTGCCAATGAGCACCTGCACGTGCGGCATGATCTCCTTGGTTACGGCGATGGCTTTCTCGCTGCTCCAAAGTTTGCTGCGGAAATTGAGGTCGTAACTGGTCACCGTGCCGGCCGCCCGGGCCGCCTGCAGGGCCGTCTTGGTCACCGCCGCGCTGTGGTCGGAGAGCGAGGCCAGAATGCCGCCCGTGTGCAACCAGGCCGCGCCTTGTTTGCTGAAGATTTCCGTCCAATTGATTTCCTCCGGTTTCATTTGGGAAATGGAGGATTGGCCGCGGTCGTACATGGTTACGCTGGCGCGGACGCCGGTGCCGACTTCGGTGAAATTAAGCCCGACCCGCCCTTTGCGGCCGACGCCGTCGAATTTCTCCATCAGCACGTGGGAGACATCCATGCCCACGGCGCGGGCATGATTAAGGATGATGCGGGCGACGGGGTTGTCGGGCAATTTGCTGACGAAGCCGGTGCGCAAGCCGAGGCGGGCACAGGCATAAGCGACATTAAATTCGCCGCCGCCGACATCGACTTCCAGGACTTTGGAAAACTCGATGCGGCCATGTCCTGGCGGCGCGAGGCGAACCATGCATTCGCCCAGTGAGAGGAGATCGTAACGACATTGGGAAGGATCACGTAATTTTAGAGCCATAGTATATAGTTATATGTTGTCTGCGCGGAGCATTTTAAGCACCCGCGCCCCTTTGGCAAGAGGGCACTGGAAGGAAGAAGGTTGAAGGCGGTTTGACCCGGTTTGACCAGGTTTGACCACGGAGGAGGTCCGACACGCGTCTTGGTCCTGCCAACCTTTCGCGGCATATTGGACTAATAGTCATGTCGGCGAGTTTACCCCAGTTCGGCAAGGACCAAAAACCTACCGTGGTGTTTTTGGCATATATTTTTTGGAGGGGCTGAATCGGCGCTTGTCCTTTAATAGCAACGGCTTGCATCACGGAAAATCCCCACAAAACAAAAACACGTTTGCAAAAATGTTAAATATTTTGGCGGAGACCCCTGTTTGGCTGCCAAAGAGCGATGTTTTAGGGGTAAGAACGGGCCATCTCAAATAACGTCAACTGTAAGTGGCTGATGTGCAGGATGTTATGCGGTTCAAAAAGGCGTTGTCAGGGGAATGTTCGGCAGGGGAATGGGAAAAAGACGGAATTTCATTGTTGCTGGCAGCTTTTTCTCACGCAGAGAAGGCGGAAAGCGCAGAGAGGATTCGGCATTCGCGATGTAAGTTGTTACATGACAAGTACATGCGGGCACGAATATTTAACAAAGATTGTTCTTGCTGTTGACATGTTGTCCCTTATGCTGCCACGCATCTGATTAAGACCTCTTAATGGCAGCAGGCGACCGAGGCCGTCAGACGGAACGGCATTTACAGAACTGAAACCAAGCATATAAATCTCCCATGAAACAGACCCGATGTTCTTCTGTTGAAAACGTGCGCAAACAAGCAGTCCGCCATCTGGCAATCTTAACCATTGCGGTACTTTTCTCCGAAACTCCATCGGCCTTTGCGGCTCCGCTCGGATCAAACGCCGCGGCGTCAGCAGTGCGAGGCTGGTTGAAGGCAGAAGCCCGACCACTGGGCGCAACCATCGGCGGCACGGTCCAACGAGTTGAAACGTTCAAGGATAAGGCGGGTCAGCCGCTCTATTTTGTGGTTTATCTGCGCCGTTCCGGCTTTGTGATTGTGCCGGCAGATGATTTGGTTGAACCGATCATTGGCTTTGCCGAGCAAGGGAAATTCGATCCATCTTTGGGGAACCCTTTAGGCGCATTGGTTAGCAATGACCTTCCCGGACGATTAGCAAATGCGCGCCGCCATAAAGCTACTGCTGTGGCTGGCGCGGCCTCCCTTGCCAGCAGCAAATGGCTGCGGTTTCAGCAACTGGATCAGGCTCCAACCAACTTGTTTTTTCTATCATCCCCCTCCGACGTGAGAGTTGCGCCCTTGCTGCAGAGTTACTGGGACCAGAGCATTGTAAACAGCGACGGGTTGATATCGTGTTACAACTACTATACCCCGCCTTATTCGGCCGGCAACGTGAACAATTATGTTTGCGGCTGCGTGGCGACCGCAATGGCGCAATTAATGAGATATTGGAAGTACCCAACGGCAGGAGTTGGCACTGCCGCCTATGACATCGAAATCACTGATATCCCTTATGCTTACAGGCTCCGGGGTGGCGATGGCGCCGGCGGGCCTTATGGCTGGAGCAATATGCCCTTAGTTCCAGGAAGCGGTATTACCACCGTTCAATGCAAGGCAATCGGCGCCCTGATGTACGATGCCGGGCTGTCGGTTGGCATGGACTATAATGAAGCAGGAAGTGGCGAATCAAGCGCATTCTGTTTGGATTCAAGCGGCGCTTTTAGAAATACGTTTTACTACGGCAATGCGGTCGCCGGCTATAACGATGAGGACACGATTGGCACGGGCCTGCCAGGCATGGTCAACCCGAATTTGGATTCCGGTTATCCGGTGTTGTTTGGCATCCGGGGAAACTCGGGCGGGCACTGCATTGTTTGCGATGGCTACGGTTATAATTCTTCAACCCTGTATCACCATTTAAACATGGGATGGTCGGGCGAGGACAATGCCTGGTATGCCTTGCCCTACATTGATGCCGTTCTGAACGAATACACGTATACCATGTTGCAGGAGTGTATCTATAATGTCTATACCAACGGCAGCGGGGAGATCATTAGCGGAAGGGTCTTGACTGCCGGGGGTGCGCCGGTGGTCTCCGCCACTGTAGTTGCCACACGCTCTGGCGGAGGCACCTATAGCGCCACTACTTCCGCGAAAGGGATTTACGCGCTACCTCGCATTCCTTCGAGTTCGTCGTACACTATTACCGTATCCGCCAGCGGCTACGCCACCTCGACCCTCAATTTCTCAACCGGCAAATCATCGGATGGGAAAGCTACGAGTGGCAATGTCTGGGGCGCCAATTTTACCTTGTCTCCAGCGTCCTCTGGACAGGCGGATTTGACGATGATGACCGACAGTCTGGACGATTTATATCCAGATCCGGGAGAAACGGTCACCGCGCATATTACGATCACGAACCAATCGTGTTCCGGGAGAAGCGAGAACGTGGGCGCGTTTCACGTGGGCTTTTATTGGTCCAGCAGTTCCAGTTTCAATGGTGTGTCGCCATTCTTTGAGGACGTCGTCAGCGGCTGCAATGCCAATGGCGTGGTTTCATTGGATCAAGGGCTTATCATCAATACAAATACGAGTCCAGGGACGTGGTATTTCGGATATAAGATTAATAATCAGAACGAGGTGGCTGAATGCGACCCGAACAATAATGGCATTAATTATTGGACGCTGACGGTTTCCAGCGTAAGCCGAGCAAACCTGGCCGTCCTGCCCAGTCCCCCGAATGGCGGCACGGTCAGCGGCGGGGGCGAGTTCACCGTTGGCAGCAGCGAGATGATTTGGGCGACCGCGAATTCCGGCTGGCAATTCAGCAAGTGGAATGAGGATGGCAGCACCGCCAATCCTCGAACAGTCATTGTCCCCCGCGGCGGAGCAATCTACACGGCAATATTCGTTCAAACTGGCCCCTTGCTCGATCACTTTGCATGGAGCGCAATTGCTTCTCCGCAACCAGTCAACACACCCTTCGCGGCAACGATCACGGCGCAAAATAGCGCGAATGCAACCGTAACCAGCTTTTCGGGCACGGTGAGCCTGAATGGGGTATCGTCCGCTGGCACAACCCTGTTCAGCGACAATTTCGAGAATGGCAGCATTAGCGACTGGGGCAATGAAGGAGGGACTTACTTGCGTTTTGTGGACACGATTGGGGCCAACGGCAGCAGCCGGAGTTTGTCTCTGATTGGGGGGAACAGCGGTGCTTACGATGGCGTTTCGCATTCTTTCGCCAATCTCACCCCTGACCGCATTAACTTCTACATTCGTTCCACCAGCGCGACCAATACTTGCGGATATTTTGTCATTGGACAGTCCAAATACCGCAGCAATTCAGTGGCGCATTTTTTCATGCACAGTGACGGAAGCATGGGCCTCACTTCCTCGGACGGCAATACTTCCTATACAACCTCTTATATCGCCAATCAGTGGTATAAAATATCATTGCTTTTGAATTGGACGAACAAGTCGGTGGACTACTATGTCAACGATACGCTTGAATGGCGTGGCATTCTATTTTGCAATGGCGCCATCAGCAGCCTGGCGACGCTTAACCTGTATAATTACGACAACGTGCAAGTCTGGTGGGATCAGATCGAATTCGTGCAAGGCTCAAGCGTCACTTCTGTGGCAGTCAACCCGGCAACGTCGGGCCGTTTTGTCAACGGCGTTTGGAGCGGCAACGTCAGTGTGCGGCAGGCCGCCACGAATATGGTGCTGACGGCCAATGATGGCGCGTGGCACACAGGATCAAGCTATCCATTCAATATTGTTTCAGGGACTGTTGACAGGACCCCGCCGACGCCCAATCCAAGCACGTGGGCTACCGTGCCGTACGCCACGGGCACGGCGTCCATCAGCATGTCGGCCACGGCGGCCAGCGACCCTAGCGGCGTGCAATACTTCTTCCACTGTTTGACCTATGGCGGCCACGACAGCGGCTGGCAGGCAGGCTCTACCTATCAGGACACCGGACTTTCACCAAATTCCACGTACACCTATCAGGTGAGGACGCGGGACAACTCGCCCAACCAGAACCAAGGCAGTTACTCGATATCGGCCTCGGCCACGACGCACTCGATTGACACGCAAGGACCGGCCCTGGCAATAACGTGGCCAACCAACAACGCTACCGTGACCGGCGCCAGGCTGACCGTCAGCGGCACGGCCAGCGACAGCGGGCGCGGCAACAACGGCGTTTCCTCGGTGACGGTCAACAGTGTCAGCGCCGATGGCGGCACGGCTAGCGGAAGCGACACGGCCAATTGGAATGCCACGATTACGCTCAACCCCGGCGCAAACATGATCACGGTCGTGGCCGAGGACGCCCTTAACAACCCCACCCTACAACAGGTCAGCGTGCTAATGCCAGTTGGCTCCCTGACGGTGACCATCAACCCCGCGTCAGCCATCACGGCCGGCGCGAATTGGCAGGTCGATGGCGGCGAGGGGCAGAAGAGCGGCGCGACGGTTGCGAATCTGAATTTGGGCAATCATACGGTCGGCTTCAACACGGTCAGCGGCTGGAGGACTCCGTCCAATCAGACCGTTTCGATCAAAGCCAAGTCGGTTGCGATAACCAAAGGAACCTACACCTTTGCTGCTAAAGGCATTTACAATGGTCTATTCATGGTGAGCAATGATATGGCTAATGTCACCGAGGAATCGGCCGGGATGCTCAGGGGCCTCGATGTCACTGCGGCGGGGAGCTATAGCGGCAAGCTGCTGCTCGGCGGCTGCACCAATGCCATAAGCGGCAGCTTTAATGTCTCCGGCCAGGCCAGCAATCATATTGCGCGCGCAGCCAAGAAAGGCCCGTTGGTCGTGGAAATGACGCTGAATTGGAGTGATTTGCCGCCGATTATAATTGGCACTGTTTCCGGCACCAATGGCGGCTTGTGGACGGCAGATTTGATGGCGTTTGCCGCCAGCAACACGTTGCCTTCGGCGCAATATTCGATGTTGCTGTCGGCGACCGACGGGATTGGGAATCTGCCGCCCGGGGATGGTTACATCACCATGAGCAACCACGCGGGCACCGTCACTCTGAACGGTTGGCTGGCGGATGGCACGGGCTTTACGCAGACGGCGCCAACCGACGCGTCGGGTGAATTTCCACTATACGCAAGTCTCTACGGGAACACAAGCTTGCTTCTGGGCTGGGTCAATATGGCGAGCAACCCGGCGGCCGGTCAGGCAACATGGATAAGGAAATCGTCCCATTCCGCATGGTACCCAAATGGCTTTACGAATGACCTTTCCTTAATCGGCTCCGTTTGGACCAAGCCGGTGGCGCATACGGCCCCGTTTCCGATGGATTTTTCCCTGAGCATTTCGGGTGGGAATCTGATTTCAAATCTCGAATACACATTCAACTTTAGCTCCAACGGCACTTTGCGAATACTGTCTCCAGTGGCGGGTCCCGCCACAAATTCTTTGACGGGTTCATTGAATCCAAGAACCGGCTTGTTCAAGTTCATTTTTGGAAACGAGAACCGTAAAGGCACCACCACGGGAACTGGCGTCTTTTTGCAGGATGTTCCTTCAGGCGGCGGTTATTTTCTTGGAACAACGAATGGCGGCGCGATAAGGCTGCACGCTGATTAACTGGACAGGGGCGGGGTTTCCTGAAAAAATTGGGGGCGTGAAACAATCGATTGTTGTGCTGGATTTGGAGGGGGTGCTGGTGCCGGAGATTTGGATCGCGGTGGCGGAAAAAACTCGTCTCCCGGAACTGCGCCGCACTACGCGCGATGAGCCGGATTATGATAAGCTCATGCGGGGGCGCATCAAAATCCTCGATCAGCATGGCCTCAAGCTGGCGGATATCCAGGAGGTCATCGCCACGCTGCGGCCTTTGCCGGGGGCGCTGGAGTTTATGCGCGAGTTGCGCGCGCTGACGCAGGTCATCATTTTGTCCGATACGTTCGAGGAATTCGCCAAACCGGTCATGCGGCAATTGGAATGGCCTGCCATCTTTTGCAATCGGCTGGTGGTGGAGGAGGGGCGCATCGCGGGCTACCAGTTGCGCCAGGAACACCCCAAGCGCTGCGCGGTCACGGCGTTGAAGACGCTGCGTTATTTTCTCATCGCCGCCGGCGATTCCTTCAATGACACGGCGATGCTGGCGGAGGCGGACGCGGGATTCCTTTTTCATTCGCCGGAGCATATCCAGAAGCAGTTCCCGCAATTCCCGGCGTTCGAGGAATACGGGGATTTGCTGGCCGCAATGAAGAAGGCGCTGGCGTAGGCGCGCGCGAAAATGAGGGGATGGACGGCGCGAGACGCACCGCCCGGCGACCGGGACGGTCGCGCTCCCAATCCATTAAAACGCCGGATCAAAAAACTTCGGCAGTCAGGCCGGCTACCTGGCGGACGGTTTTCGCGATCTGCGAAAGCTCTTTCAGGGGCAGATGGCTGCATCCGGTCTTGGCCATGGGACGCGTGGCGGAATAAATTTGCACAAGAGAAATCTCCGCGCCGGCCTCTTTCAATTCCTTCAAGCGCAGCGCGTATTGCTGGATTTCACGCACAGGGGGTGGCTCGCCATCGATGGCGGGGAAGAGGCTCTGGATGACCACCGGACGTTGACGGCCGACCAGCAGGATGTTGTCCATGATTTTCTCCAGCGGGATGGTCGCGCCGTTGAGGCGGTGGACATATTCCTGCGTGCCTCCATCCAGTTTGGCCCAAATTTCGTCCGCGCGGGTGAGGTACTTTAGTCCTTGTTGGACTTTAGGCTGATCCAGGGCGGTGGAATTGGTCACGACGACGATTTTGAAAAACGGGAGCTGGCCCAGCACGCGCAGGTGGACGATGGCTTGCACGGCCTCGACAAAATCCTTGGCCAAGGTGGGTTCGCCGTCCCCGCTCAAGGCCACGTGGCGCACTTGCAGCAGATCATCGGGCAAATTGGCGTAGCGCGGCCTTTGCCGCAAACCGCCCGACTCGGCCAAGGCAAAAGTCTGATGCAGTTCTGCGGCCATTTTCTTCACGTCAAACTGCGCGACGCGCGAAGGCTTGGCGCGATCAATCTCGCAGTAGAGGCACTGGAAGTTGCATTTCCCCGCCGGGATCATGTTGACGCCGATGGACAATCCCCTGGCTCGGGGGGAAATCACGAGGTAAACGAACTGATTTTCAAGAAAATCCCGCGGATACTCGAATGCATCGTCCGGCGCGGCGGCGAAATGGGCCGGCGCGTGGACGTTGTCATTTGGGGCTACGCCGCTGGCACTTGCTTGAACCTGCTTATTTATTGTCATGATGGAAACAATATGCGGGGCCTTGGGCAGGCGACCTACACGGTTCTTGCCAAAGAATTGCTCTTTTTTGCCAGTAGTGTAACTTATAAATATACCGAGCAAACTGACGGATGATTAAGTGAAATAATGAGATGCGTTGAGCTTGTTTTGTGTGTTGTGCGGAAGCGCGGCTTGGGCTAAGGATGGCGCATGGCATTTTCACTTGCCGGCAAATGGGTTTTGATCACGGGCGCTTCCAGCGGGTTTGGCGCCGCCGCCGCCGCCGCTTTTGGCGCTTTGCGCTGCCATCTTCTTTTGGGCGCGGCGCCGCCTGGACCGCCTCGAAGCCAGCGCGGCCGCCGCCCGCAAGGCCGGGGCGCCGCAGGCCCTGTGCCATGCGTTGGACGTCACTAAAACGGCCAGCGTCGAGGAGTTTGCGCAATGGGCGCGGAGCAGGACGAGCGCGGTGGATGTGCTCATCAACAACGCCGGCGGAGCGCACGGGCTGGAGACGGTGGCTAGCGGACGGGACGAGGATTGGGAAGCCATTCTGCAAACCAACGTGCTGGGCCTGTTGCGCGTGACCCGGGCCGTGTTGCCCATGATGCCCAAGGACGCGGGCAGTTCGATCTTGAACATCGGCTCGGTGGCCGGGCGGTCGGCCTACGAAGGCGGCGCGGTCTATTGCGCGGCCAAGGCCGGCGAATTGAAGATCACCCAAGCCCTGCGCCTGGAGCTTAACGGCACGGGCATCCGCATCGGCACGATCGACCCAGGCATGGCGCGAACCGAATTCGGGGTGGTCCGTTTCAAAGGCGACGCGGCCCGGGCGGAGAAAGTGTATGAAGGGGTCCATCCGTTGGTGGCGGAGGACGTGGCCGAGACGCTGGTGTGGGTGGCGACCCGGCCGTCGCACGTGAACATAGACGAGGTGGTGATCAAGCCCGTGGACCAAGCGGCGACCTTCAAGGTTTTCCGGCGCGCCCCATAGGCAAAAGGGCGCGGATCCCTTTCTCAGCTCTTGGGGGACGGGGACATGCGGGCGGAATCAATCATTTCCCAAAATTTGGGATTTTCCTGCAAGGCTTCGTCCTCGCCGGTGGGCAAGCTGGAACGATAGAGAAAATCCTTGAGCGTGTTGCGGCTGAGGATGCGGTGAACGACCACGCCCAGCTCGTGGCGCTGAAAATAAACGCGGTAGTCGCCGAGGCGAAAACGCTGCAAGGTTTTGCCGGCTCGCTCAAGCTGGCCGAAGTGATGCGGATCACTTTTTAGGACTTCCTGCGGCAGGCCGCGGAATTCGCCCAGGATGTGAAGCTGCAACTCCCGCGGCATCCGGGCCAATTCAGCCGCGCTGGTCGGATTGAAAATGATCTGAAATTGCACGGCGCAGTTTAGAGTTCAAAGTTCAACGTTTGCAATCCCGAACGCGTGATCTTGGATTACCCTGTCCAGTCCACGGGGACGCTCAACTTCTTGCCGAAACGGTTCATATAATGGAGGCGTTTGTGGAAGACGCCATATTCGTGGACCAACATGGTGATCTTGACATCGTAGCAGCAATACTCGGCGATTTCCAGCAACTTGCCTTCTTTGTACCATTTAATGGCCTGCAAGCCCTCGCCCGTCTTTTCCACCCCCAGGGTGGCCGAGGCGATGGAGTCGAGGGAGAGGCGGTGCTGCAAAGTCTTTTGCAAATCCACCAGCAAATCCCGCGTCGGCACTTGTTGCACATCGAAGAATGGGTTGTGGCCGGCCAGCACTTCGTAATCGAAGCGCAGGCTGTTGAAACCGACCACCAGGTCCGCACGGCGCAGTTCCTCGATCAAGGCGTTGACCTCCGATTCGGGGTAGATGCGGTAGCCGCCGCGAGCCGTGCTGTAGGTGACGCCCACGCTCATGCGCATATCGCGGATTCTGTCCCAACCGCCGACTTCATCAGCCGATTTCTGCGTTTCCAGGTCGAAATAAACAATGTTCTTCATCACGGCGAATAGCCAATCGGCTTTATACCCGACGGTGGCCGAAATGGAAACCGTTTTAAGACGCCGCAAAATGCAGACGACCCTTGCAAAATGTGGCTTCGCATTTCCGTTCATGCCAACACGCATCGCCTCTAACAGGCGACCGGAAATGCGATTGGCAGTCGGTATGACTTTTGCTGATATATATTATTAGAGAGAAGTTCTCTGTCATTGGATCCTCCAAACAACGCTGCAACAGCAAATCACACGAATATGAATACGACCCAAATATCGGAAGAAATCAACACGACCCAACTCGAAAAGAGGGTGCTCTACACCGCCAGAGACCATACCACGGGTGGCCGGGAGGGCGGTGTGTCCCGCAGCTCGGATGGCCGCCTGGACATTAAGCTCGCGGTTCCTGGCAGCGCGGGCACGGGCACCAATCCAGAGCAACTGCTGGCCGCCGGTTGGTCGGCCTGTTTCCTCAGCGCCATGAAGCTTGTGGCCGGCAAAATGAAAGTGCGGCTTCCGGCTGACGCGGCCATTGACGCCGAAGTGGACCTATGTTTGACTGGCAACGCTTACTCCCTGCAAGCCCGCCTCAACGTGAGCCTGCCGGGTTTGGAGCGCGAAGTCGCGCAGGCGGTGGTGGACGGCGCGCACCAGACCTGTCCGTATTCCAAAGCCACGCGGGGCAACATCGACGTCCAAATTGAACTGGTCTAAGCCGGAACTGCCAACATTTCAAAACAAGGAGATTCAAAAATGAAAATGAACAAAACGTCCGAAGCAAATCCCGTATCGAGAGCTAATCGACCTCCGCAAACATACGACCAACCGCGGAAAGGAATGCCCGTGTCCACTTTCACCCAAAGCCGCCACGCGCCACTCAGATCAGGGGACGCAATAAATTATGAGGCATGGGTTACGAAGGCGGCGAAAGAGCCGATGGTGCTTGAAACCGTTGAGCTTGGACCGATCGAGGCCGAGGAGGTGGAAATCACGGTCGAATATTGCGGTTTGTGTCACTCCGATTTTTCCGTCTTGAACAATGACTGGGGCATTTCGCAGTACCCTGCGATTCTTGGCCACGAGGTCGTCGGCCGGGTCACGGCCGCAGGTCCGAATGCCAAGGGACTCGAGAACGGCCAGCGCGTGGGCGTCGGCTGGAACTCGGGTAGCTGCATGCACTGTCGCCAGTGCATGTCGGGCGACCATCACCTTTGCCCGCAAGTGCAAGCGACCATCGTCGGGCATCGCGGCGGGTTCGCGACCCACATCCGCTCGCACTGGGCGTGGGCCATCCCGTTGCCGGAGAAGCTGAATTTCGCCGAAGCCGGGCCGCTGCTGTGCGGGGGCGTCACTGTGTTCGCGCCGCTGATGAGGTACGCCAAGCCGACCGACCGGGTAGGCATCATCGGCGTCGGCGGGTTGGGGCACATGGCCGTGAAGTTTGCCGCCGCCTACGGCTGCGACGTGACGGCGTTCACCTCCAGCGAGAACAAGTTCGACGAAGCGAAGGGTTTCGGGGCGAACTACGTCGTTTCGAGCAAAGACTCGGCGGCAATCAAGAAACTCGCAGGCAGCTTCGATCTCCTGATCAGCACCGTCAACGTGAAACTCGATTGGGACGCGATGATCGGCGCGCTCGCGCCGAACGGACGGCTGCATGTCGTCGGCGCGGTGCTGGAACCGATGCCGGTCCCGGCGTTCTCGCTCATCACGCAGCAGCGCAGCGTTTCCGGTTCGCCGTCTGGCTCGCCGGCAGCTATTGCGACGATGCTTGACTTTGCTTCGCGGCACCAAATCGCGCCGCAGACCGAGCACTTTCCAATGAGCCATATCAACGAAGCCTTCGCCCGGCTTGAATCAGGCCAGGCCCGTTATCGCATCGTGCTGGACGCGGATTAATGGGAAAATTGCCGTGAATGCAACAAGCAAGGGACAACCAACGGCGATCGTTACGGGCGCCTCGAGCGGCATCGGCTTGGGCATCACCCATGGTCCACCATTCCTGCATTCAGCCGCGCCCTGGCGATGGAATACGTGGCAGACGGGATTCGAGTCAATACGATCTCACTCGGCGTGGTGGACACCCCGATGCACGCCCACGACGACCACGAGCTGCTGAAAAAACTACACCCTATTCCGCGGCTGGTTCAAATCCCGGAAATCGTGGATGCCTTGCTCTATTTGCAATCGGCGCCCATGGTCAATGGCGAGAACATCCGAATTGACGGAGGCGCGCATGCCGGCGCCAAGTGGTAAAAGCTCGTTAAATGGACAGTGTTGATGGCGACGTCATCTTTGAATCGAGCCAGCGCGTCGCCGGGGTGCATTCACATTCTTGGGTTTCTCTCTTAATCTGAATCCTAGCCAAAGATATTTGAAATTTTAGCCACAGATGGACACAGATTAGCACAGATGAGAAATCTGAGAGATAATCCGACGGGATTTCAATGGTAAGAATCTAATCTCATCCGAACGATTAGGATTAGGATTAGGATTAAGATTAAGAACGGGAAAACACCACCTGATAATGTGAATGCGCCCGCGTCGTTAGGGCGAACGCGATTGGCCTTGACCTGTTGGCATGGCTCTGGCAGAATTCGGTCACTATGCAATTTAAGGAGAGTTTTTCCCGTCCTTCCAAATGGGCCATGCCCTTGTTCGCCTTCCTGACCATGTCCGCCTCGCTGGCGATGGGCGCGGAGGATGCTTTGAAACCCTGGGCCAACAATGTCGCACCAGGCGATGTGAAAAAGTCTTTTGTCGAGGAAATCGCCTTCGGCCGTCAGGAATACAAGATCGTGCAGGGCGGGACCATGGATGGGCGGAACTGCCGGTCGCCGATAGGGTGCGGGATGGGGCGGGAAGGGGCGCTGCTCCAGAAATGGGAGTCCAATCGCTCGGTGCGGATGGAAAACACGGGCAAATCCGACGTGGTCAATCCCTGGCTTTCCAATGGGCACAATAACTACCGCAGCGCGGCAGAGATTGCCGCCGCAGCCGTTACGCCGGGAATGACGGACGCGGAGAAGGCGCAGGCGCTGTGGTTCCAGGAAGTCCAGCGACGTTACCACAACGGCGGGGACAATAATGAATTGGGCGATCCGGTGAAGGTTTATAATGTTTATGGTTACAATACCTGCGGCAACGATTCCATAAGCCTGGCCTCGCTCTGGCGGGTGGCTGGAATCCAGAAAATAGCGCCGGCCCAGGCGCTGGGGCATTGCATTTCCCAGGTTTTTTACAATGACCGCTGGCACTTCCTGGATGGCGACCTGCAATCGGTGTATCTGTTGCGGGACAACGAAACGGTGGCCAGCGAGCAGGAATTCGCGCGTGATCATGATTTGATCAAACGCACTCATTCCGAGGGAATCCTTCTCCCGGACAGTTCGTCGGATGGACAGGGCCTCTGCGCGATTTATTTCCAGGAAGGGCCATCGGCAGGCCAACGCGGCAACGATATTGGGACGACGATGAACATGGTGCTGCGGCCTGACGAGGCCATCACCTGGCGCTGGGGGCAGCTTGATCATTATAAGTACCATGGGACGAGGGGTGACACACCCGTGTATCCAGCGCTGATCTATAACGGCTTGTGGGAGTATCGGCCTGATCTATCGAGGGAAACCTGGCGCAAGGGGGCTGCCAGCGTGGAGAACATCATGGCCGGGCCGCAGGGTTTGAGCGCGGCGGAGGGGCAGAAGGGGACCGTGATCTGGACGATGCACAGCCCTTACGTGTATGTGGGAGGCCATATTGAGGTGGACGGCACGAATGCCCAGTTTTCCGTTTGCTCGGACGGCAAGACCTGGCAGAAGGTCGATGGCAATCTTGACAAATGTTTTTCAAGTGTCGCGCCGGCGGTCTATGGCTACAAGATCAAGTGCGAATTGGAAGGGCCGGCGCGGCTGCGCCATTTGGCGATCGTGAACGACTTGCAGATGGCTCCTCTGGCATTGCCGGAGATGGTCGTGGGTGAAAATACTTTCACCTATTCCGACCAATCCACCGGGGAACGCCAGGTGAAGATCACGCACCAGTGGGTGGAGCGGTCCACGTCGAAGCCCCCGTTGGCGCCCGCAGCCGCGGTTTATCCGCCAGACGGCGGGGAAGCCAGCGGCACGGACATCGCCTTCCAATGGGCGGCGGCGGGCGAGCCGGCCGGCGATTACCATTTCGAGTTGTCCAGCCGCGCGGACATGCGGTGGCCGCTGTCGATGGACTTCTACAAACTCATTTCCCGAACGGCTGATGGCAAGGGCAGCATGAAGGCGCAATACACCCTGACCCAACCGGGGCTGTTGACGCCAGATCGGCAGTATTACTGGAGGGTGCGGGCGATGAACGCGCAAGGAGTATGGGGACCATGGAGCAAGACCTGGAGTTTCACTCCGCGCGGCCCGGCCTATCCTTTGAACGTTACCGTGGACTACGACCAGGGCAAGGACGCGGGGACGTTGCACTGGCAGGCCAATTCGGTTGGGCGGCGGCCGGCCAAGTACCGGGTTTACGGCAGCGACGAGAAGGGTTTCACCATCGCGGACAAAAATTTTCAGAGCACGGTGGGCGTGACGAAAGAGGAGATGGCGGCTTGGAATCCGTGGTTCCCAGCTAACTTCATTGGCGAGACGACGGGCACGGAAATGGCGGTGTTGGGCCACGACGTCACGTTGCCTACAGCCAACAAGACCTACTACCGGGTGGTGGCGGTGGATGAACAGGGCAAACGCAGCGGGCCGTCCGATTTCGCGGCCAGCCCCCGGCCGGTGATCTACAGCAAGCCTGTGGAGATAGCGAAAATCGGCGCGGAATACCGCTATCAAGCGCAAGCCACCCGGTCTCTGGGCGCTCTCAGCTCGCGGATGAAGGGGGGCAACCAGGTCAACGGCTATTTTGATATCGAGAAGCCGGCGTTCACTTTGGAGCAGGGGCCAAGCTGGCTCAAGATCGATCAGGCGACGGGCATTCTCTCGGGCACGCCAGACGCCGCCGGCAAAGTGGAAGTCGCGGTCGCAGCCACCATTAACCATGAAGTGCGAAAGCTGGACGAAAGCGCGCTGATATGGGGCGCCGAAAAAGTGGTGTCCACGGCCACCGAGAAATTAGGCCCCGCCACGCAGAAATTCGTCATCGTGGTGCAGTAGCGGATGGCCGCAATGAGGGGAAGGGCGGCGCGAGACGCGCTGCCCAGCGACCGGGACGGTCGCGGTCCCAATCCATTGGAATCTCTGAAGAAGCGTCAGAGCGGCTTTTGCCAACTTGTCATTTCTTCCCAGTTATAGGGGAGCTGGTAAGTCTTGACATGGTCCTTGATCGGCGGGCCGAGGATCTCAATCTTGCTGAGATCGCCTTGGCCGCGGTCGCCGGCATGGGCGCAGTAGGTCAGATAGCCGATTTTGGAAGCGTCCACGCCCATGAGTTCAGTCCCCACGCGGTCGGCGGCCAGCCAATCCATGCTGGCCACGCACACCTTATGGTCCACCGGCGTGCCATCGACGGGGCCGCGGCCTTCCATGCCTTCGTATCCATCAATGACGGCCAAGTGAGGATGCAGTTTCGCGGAGAGGGCAAAGAGATTGTAGTTGATGCCGTGGATGCCGCCGCCATGCATGAGGGGTTTGTCGGAACTGTTCCGGCTGCCGTGCGTCTTGATGGGCGCGCCGACGACGATGTTTTTTAGCGAGAGGGTAACGCCCACGAGGTCGTGCGTTTTGAGCTTGGCGGCGGAAATGATGAAATTGTTTGGATCGAGCATCATCTTGGAGACGCGGCAGGGGTGCGGCCGAAAATCCTTCTGGTTGATGCAATGCACGACTTCAAAGTCCCCGATGTCGAGATTGACGAACTTGACGCCGTATTGGCCGGCGAATTTGTTGTAGCCATAATTGGCGAAACCATCCAGGGCCGAACCGCCGGCGGGGGACTCGGCGATGACGACGTTGCGCTTGCCGATGGACTTGAGGAATTCGAGGATGCCTTCCAAATTGTCGGCGTGGGTGGCGGCGAGAGGGCGGCTGATGGAGACGTTGTTGGGCTTGAGGATGATGCGCTTGTCGCCAATGGCGGCGGCGATTTCTTTCTTGAACGGCTCCAGCGCCTTGAAGGCCAGATCGGCGCGGTCTTTGCCGGCGGTCAGCGCGACACGGCTGGTGAATGCGCCCGGGGCAGCGGGAGCGGCGGCAGGAGCGGCATCGGCGGCGCGCACCGAAGGGAGACGACAGGCGGCCAGAGCCGCGGCGCCACCGAGCAATGAGGTTTTTAGGAATTGTCTCCGGGAGGCGGAGCAGTCATTTGTCATATTTGAACACCCTTCCATACATTTTTTGGCCGCAATCGATGTCCAACAAATAACGTTCAAACAAGGGATTTTATTCAACTTGTTTGTCTCGAAGGACTTATCTCAACTCAGGCAGATAGCCGTGAGGGCGCGGGTTCGAATATTTCCGTGCCGTTTTTTTCCGGCGGGGCAAAGTCCGCTCCGCAATGGGGGCATTGCTCGCGGTCCACCGCGCGAAGTTTCTGGCAACGCGGGCATGTTTCCCGGGCCGGCCATTCCTGCACGCTCAAGAAGGCCAGCAATCCCGGAAGATTGAAGAGCATAATAAACACGAACCAACCGATTTGGGCTTTGATTGGGAAGCTGTAGCGCCGGCCCAAACACCAACCGACGATCGCGCAGAGGCCGGCAGGAATCATACACCATGGATTCCAAGGCCAGGAATGCACTCCAAGAACACGCCAAAAGGGGAGCTTTGCCGAAAGGGACGGGGGCATGAGCAGACCGATCAAATTTAAGATGAAATCTTCTCCTACGGATGGAGGCAGTTCTGGCAGCTCCATGCTCTTGGTAATGCCTTCCCCCGCCGTGACCCATGCGACCCGGCTGGGTAGCACCCAACCGGCTTTTTGAAAAATAACCGCGAATCGGTTTGTCGGTTGCAGGAATAGCACAGTGATTTCCGAATAGCCTGAGTTAGATGCCTGATTAGGAATGCTCCATTCAGCATAGCCGTTCAACTCAAGCATTTGAACGGATTTTCGCGTCACCACCAGGGTGCGCAACGACTCGAACTTGTTCCAATAATCCCCGCTCCCATAGCTCTCGATGCGGTCATCGTTGCCGACGCTCCAGATGGGTTTGAGGCTGCGGTGTTCAAGATCCACATGATAAAGGGAATTTGATGAAGCCAGGATTCCCTGCGGATGAACGGCTTCGGAATCCATGCCGGAATGAACCAATGGCGGGAAAAAAGTGTTTGCGGATTGTGCCAAGGCGCCAGTCTGCCGGCGGGTGGCAATATCATAGCTCACCAGGCGCCCATCGTGTGTCAAATACCACATCGTTTTGTCGGCTCTCCCCCAAAAAGTGAAAAACCGATCGCTGCTCGAATAGTGGCTGCGCCTCCGTTCACCCTGTTCGCCGAAGAAAGTGGCCGCTCTCCAGCGATGTTGGAGGAGTTCGCCATAATTGATCCGCAACGGCTGGCCGTTTAAGTCCATGATTTGCGGTTCCCCCCCGGTGGAGGGATGGATCACCTTGCAGACAGCGCCATCCTTGGTGAATGCGTATTCGTCATTTGAAAAGCTCCTGAATTCCGGCGCCAGCACTTGGAATATTCCAATAGCCGCCAAGACGAGGAGGACGCCAGCCGCGACACAGGCGGACGTGAGAGCCAGTTTTGCCGGCAGGGGTTGGTGACGATAATATCCTCCGAGCTGAAAACTGCCCCACGTGGCGAGGGTCAGAATCCCGCCGGTAATCGAAAGAACCAGGAGCGCCTGCCAGAATTCGGACAGGAATACTCCCACAGTGGCAATAATCGCCAGTCCCAATCCAAAACCGCGGCTGCCAAACCAGCGCGCCTGGCGCACACCAGTGAGCATTCCGGCGAAGTAATAAACAAGTCCGAGAAGAAAGATGGCGGCAAGCGGCAGCACCATCGGCCATTCAAACGGCGCGGCCACGCGGCCGGGAGTCACAACCACCGCAATAAATCCCAGTAACGGCAAGCCTGCCCCCAGCGCATAAAGACAGAGGCCGGCGGCGATTTTGCCCAGCAGAATGGCCGTGCGCGTCAGCGGGCGATGAAGCAGGAAAGCCTGGAGGTCGCGCTGTTTTTCAGCATGAATTTGCAGCCAGCCGAGGACAGTCCCAAAGATGGCGCAGAAAAAAGCGGCGAACCCCGCCACATCCATGAGCGGCGTCCCGGCCCAATTCGGGTATTTCAGCAGGTTGCCATATTTTGTGTAATCCATCCTCAGGATAAAGATGAATATGGCCAAGCCGAGCAAGGCCACCTTCATCTGTTCCCGCAACTCCTTGAGCATTATCTTTTTCATGATTGCACCTCCGCATCCGCCAGGATGAATGACTTCTCGCCGCGTTCCCCAAGGTAACTGATGAACGCGTCTTCCAACCCCAAGGGCAGAATTTCCATGGTTTTGGGCGAAAGGTCTTTGAGCGCCTGTTCGGTGGCGCCATTGTAGTGGACGCAGGTCACGCGCAGTTCGTGCTCCAGGCGAGTGGCATGGAGGAGGCCGGGGATTTTCGGCAAGGGCGGCGGCGCGCCGGAGAAGGCCAGCCTCACTTCTTGCACACTGGCGCGGAAGGATTCCAGCGGACAACACGCCCGCAAGACGCTGTAGTCCAGGACGGCGATGTAATCGGCCACCCGCTCCACGTCGGCCATATTGTGCGAGGAAAAGAAAATGGTCCGGTCGGAGCGGCGTGTCAGATAAATCATGGACTCCACCAGCGAGCGCCGGGCCACCGGGTCCAGGCCCAGGGCCGGATCGTCCAGAATGAGCAACTCGGGATCGGGGGCCAGGGTCAAAGCCAGGCACAACCCAGCCCGTTCGCCCCGCGACAAGTCTTTGACGCGCGTTTCGGCTTTGAGGCCGAAATGATCGATGACGCCCTGGAAGATCTTTCCGTTCCACCGCGGGTAAAAAGCCGATTGGAAATCCGCCTCCTGGCGGACGGTCATCCAGCCGTAAAGCTGATGCTCTTCAGTCAAATAACCAATGCGCGCCCTTTTCTCCGGCGTCAGCGCCTGGCTGTCGCAGCCCAGCACGGCGGCCTCTCCTCGCGTGGGCGCGAGCAGCCCCAGCAACATGCGGATGGTGGTGGTTTTGCCCGAGCCGTTGCGGCCCAAAAAGGCAAAAACGGAACCGCGCGGTACCTCCAGATTCAGGCCCTGCACGGCGCATTTCCGGCCGAAATAACGGGTCAACTCCCGCGTGTGGATGACTGGTTGTTCATTCATGGTTTTTACCGCCTCCGTTCTCGTGCTGCCATTGACCGAGTTTTTTCGCGAAAGCCGCCTGCAAATCCGCGGACGTGAAGTCCATGGCCATGGCCTCGCCGATAAGTGCGTCCAGGAGCGGCTCCAAACGGCGGCGGCCTTCCTCGCGCGTAAAGACCTTGCGCTTGCGGATGATGAAAACGCCGCGCCCGGGGCGGGATTCGAGCAGGCCTTCCCGCGCCAGATCGGAATAAGCGCGGGCCACGGTGTTGGGGTTGAGGACCAGGGTTTCGGCAAAGACACGCACACTCGGCAGTTGGTCCCCCACCGCCAAGCGGCCGGTGGCCACGGCCAGCCGGACCTGGTCGGTGATCTGTTTATAGATCGGCGTGCTCGAACCGGTGTTGATGACGCAGTTAAAATTCACGGTCGTTTACCTAGTGTTCTACTACAACTAATACAGTGGGTGGAAAGTGTCAATGTTTTTTTAATTTATCTTTGCGGCGGTTACTTTAGCCCGGGAAATCGAGTCGGGGTTCGACGGAGCCTCACCTACCATGCAGCCGGAAACTCACATGGATTGAGAATACATTTCTACTGACATGGGAGCCAAAGCCGTTTACTGGTGGCGCATGAAAGACCAAGCCGCTTTATGCGGGCTGCATCGGCGCTCCGAGGGCCACGCGTTCCGATGCCGCGGAAATCCCGTTGGGCAAGCGCACATTCCAACGGCTTTCGCTGTCATCCACCCGCATTTCGATGGTGGCCTCGCACGGAGGATGGTCACTGGCGGAATGGACGACGATGTAATCGGGACCCATCTTCGCAATCGGCATGGATGTTCCATTAAACCGCAATCGCATTTTCACGACGGCGGAGTGCCCTCTGTAACTGGACGCTTTCATCATGTCGGACGAAGTCATAATTGAAAACGCCCGTGCTTACGCCCGAAGGCATCAGCTTCAACTAACCGAGCGTCTCGGCTTCGGGATTCACGGTATCATTTTCAGCGCGGAAAACAAGTCCCATCCCGGCCGAAGCGTTCTTAAAGCGCATCGCGACGAGAAGCCTTTTTGGCGGGAGCTTTCGATCTATGAACGGTTGATGGCTGAAAATATCGGCGGGATTCTTGGGTTTAATATTCCTGACCTTCTTGGAGCCGACGAAGGTCTGCGCATTATCGAGATGAGCCTTGTGGCGCGGCCTTTTGTGTTGGATTTTGCAGGGGCTTACCTTGACAAGCCGCCCGAGTTTTCAGAGGAGGTTTGGACAGAATGGGAGGCCGAAAAGCGGGAACAGTTCGGCAGCCGCTGGAAGACCGTGGAATTGGTTGTGGCCGCGCTGCGCAAGCACAACATTTACATGGTTGATATTTCGCCGAGCAATATCGCGTTCGTCGATTAGGCGCACACAATGACTCAGGCAGAGGCGAGCAGGGCGTGGACTTTGGGCATCCAGTCGCTGATCGGGATTTTTTGCGGACAATGGTCTTCGCAGTCGTGGCAGGCCACGCAATTATTGGCCCGCTCCGGTGGCTGGATAAAAACCTGATACTTGAAGCGCGCGCCCGGTATGTCCTCGTGCAGGAACGCTTCGTTGTAGATTTCAAAATTGGCCGGGATGTTCACTCCGTTTGGACAGGGCATGCAGTAGTTGCATTTGGTGCAGGGAATGGCGGATCGCTCCCGGTACTTTTGTTGCAACTCGGCAATCAATTGCCGGTCCGCCGCCTGAAATGAATGGCTGCAAGCGCGAGAGGCCGAATCCAGGTTGGCGTTCACCTGGTCCAGGTTGCTCATGCCGCTTAAGACCACGGAGACTTCGGGCTGGTCCCAAAGCCATTGCAACGCCCAATCGGATGGGGAGCGCCGCGCGCTGGAGCGCTCGATGACCTGGGCAATGGACGCCGGCGGATGAGCCAGCCTGCCGCCCAGCAGCGGTTCCATGACCACGACGGCCAGACCGCGGGAGGCGGCAAGCTCCAATCCCTTGGCGCCGGCCTGATTTTCCGTATCCATGTAGTTGTACTGAATCTGGCAAAACGTCCAGTGATCGTAGCCGTTGATGATGTCGGGGAAGCTTTCGTAATTGTCGTGGAAGGAGAAACCGAGGTGGCGGATGCGACCGTCGCGAAGGGCGGCCTCGGATTTTTCCAGGAGATTAAATTTCAAGACGATGTCGTTCCAGCGGCTTTTACTCAAGGCATGGAGCAGATAAAAATCAATGTGATCGGTCTGGAGCTTGAGCAATTGCTCGTTCAAAAAGCGGTCAAAATCAGCTTCCTTTTCGATTAACCAGACCGGGGACTTGGTGGCTATCGTCACTTCGTCGCGACGGCCGCGCAAGGCCTTGCCCAGGACGGTCTCGCTACGGCCTTCGTGATAAATGTAGGCGGTATCGAAATAGTTCACGCCCCGATCCAGGGCGAGGCGGATCATGCGCGCCGATTCCGCTTCGTCGATGTTAGGACCGTAGGGGTTGCCATCCACGGTGGGCAGGCGCATACAGCCAAAGCCCAGAACCGAAGCGTTCCAATCCAGCTTGCCGAATTTGCGATATTGCATAGTAATCCGCCGGTTCATTAGATTTTCTGCTTTTATCGGGCCAAGTCAAGGAGGAACCATGCCGGAGGTTGCAATTCGGCGGCGCAGTTTGTAGGCTTGGAGAATGATCCGTTTGGTCCTATTTGACGTCGATGGCACGCTTGTTCACACGGGCGGCGCGGGGGTCAAGGCTTTTGCCCGCGCCTTTGCCAGCGAATTCGGAGTGCCTGACGGCACCCAACGGCTTAAATTTGCCGGGCGGACGGACGTTTCATTGGTGCGCGAGTTTTTCACGCTCGAACGTATCGAGCCGTCAGCGGAAAATTTCGAGAGGTTCTTTGCCTGCTATTTGCACTGGCTGCAACTGATCATCCCGGAATGCAAAGGCGGCGCGTGCCGCGGCGTGCTGGAGTTTTACGAGTCGCTGCGCGCCCTGCCCGAGCCGCCGCTGACCGGGCTGCTGACCGGCAATATCAAACAAGGCGCGCGCATCAAGCTGGAACGATATGATTTGTGGGAAAAATTCCCCTTCGGCGCTTTCGCCGACGACCATGAAGAGCGTGACCAGATCGCCGCAGCCGCCGTGCGGCGCGGCAGCAGCATGTTTGGCCGCGACTTGCGGGGGGACGAAGTGCTGGTGATCGGAGACACGCCGCTGGACATCCGCTGTGGCCGCGCCATCGGGGCGAAAGTTCTCGCCGTGGCCACGGGCGGCGCCACATTGGAAGAATTGGCGCGGCACAACCCGGATTGGGCCGTGTCCGATCTGAGCGAAATTATTGCCGGGCAAGTTTTGAGCTAATTAATGCGAGTGCGGCCGGCCAGTGTGGCAACGTCCGCAACAGCCTGACCCGCTCCCGTTGGCGCAGGACGGCGCCTCGGACGCGCCCTCACTGCCGCCGGAAGCGAAGAGCGATAGCTTTTTGCTCAGTCGTTTGGATCCGCACTCGGGGCAGGAAGTGCCTTCCCAATGGCTGGACCGGACGAGGACCTCCGAGTCCGTCCCGCATTTCCCGCAATGAAATTCATAAATCGGCATGGCGGGATGTTAGCGGTTTTTGGTTCGGGCGTCACTCTAATCTTCAATCGATTAGGATTAGGAGTAGGATTAAGGAGGGAAATGCGGCCGGGGGGCAGAACTTGCCGGAAGGGAGGGTGGGGCGTACATTGATTTGGGGCCGGAGCAGAAAGACCCGCCCCCCGAACGGAGGAGAATGAGACTATGAAAAGACGTTCCTCAGTATTGCGGATGGCGCTGGCGACGGTGGTCGCGACAACGGTTTATGCCGGGGCTTCGCGGAGCATCGCCAACGCGCAAAATAGCCCCGCCATGAATGGCGCACCTTCACCACCGGCCCAAGGCCCCGCCTTGCCCTATGGGGTTGACGCGGTGGTGAAGATGTATCAAGGGGGCATTAACAAAGAGGTGATCGTAAATTACATCAACAACACGGCGCAGCCGTACCATCTAAACGCGGATGGGATTATCTATTTGCAGAAGATGGGTTTGCCGCAGGAAGTCACCCAGGCGATGATCCAGCGCGACGGCCAGTTGCAGCAACAACAGGCCATGCAGCAGAATTATTACCAGCAGCAGCAAATGATGGCGGCCATGGCGGCGCAAAACGGCTACGCGGCGGGGCAAGCGTCGGCGACGGTCGCGACGCCCACAACGCCGGCACCGGACGTGACGGTGATTGGCTCGGGTTATCCGGCTTATGATTACGGCTACCCGTATTATGACTACGGCGCCTATTATGGCTGGCCGGTGGTGGGCGGGGGGTGGGGCTGGGGTTGGCCTGGTTGGGGATGGGGTTGGGGTGGAGGGCGTGGGTTCCGTGGAGGTTTTGGCGGGTTTCATGGCGGTTTTAGGGGTGGCGGTTTCCACGGCGGATTTGGCGGAGGTGGGTTCCACGGCGGATTCCACGGAGGGGGAGGGTTCCACGGCGGAGGCGGTTTCCATGGCGGAGGCGGTTTCCACGGTGGCGGTGGATTCCACGGTGGCGGTGGATTCCACGGTGGCGGTGGATTCCACGGTGGAGGCGGCGGGCATGGAGGGGGACACCGGTAAGGCCGTGGTCTAGGGCAGGAGCACGACGCGATAGAATTGTTGCGCGTTGGAGCCGATTGGCTCGGAAATGGTCATGCTGGAATTGGTGGCGGTGATGATGCCGCCTACGGCGATCCAGTTGGTTTTAGCCAAATTGGTGGAGTACTGGATTTGATACATGAAAGAGGTCGTCGCGCTCCAGGTCAAGGCGAAGGAAGCGCCGGAGCGGATGGCGGACTGGATCAACGGCGCGAAAGGGTGCGCCATCACGGTGCGAAATCCGATGTAGCTGTTTCCGACCATAGGATTTTGGAAGTCGCGAGCGGCGCAACCCGAGACGGAGGCGTCGTCGTTCCAACTGCCCGAGCGCGCCACGCGGGCGTTAAAGGGTGAGGAGGCCGGGCCGCTTGGATCGCTGCCTCCCGCGTAGGGTGTCCCATACCAGTCCCAGCACCACTCTTCCAGATTTCCAGCCATGTCGCACAGTCCATAACCGTTGGGCGCGAAATAGCCGACCGGACTGGTGTTGGGAGTTACTCCGTTGGTAAAGACCGCGTTCCAGCCGTTCGGCCCCAAATCGTAGCCAAGGGCGGTGTCGCCGGCGTAATTGGCCAAAGCTTCGGTGATGACGTTGCTCCACGGAAACCGCTGGCCAATCAAACCACCCCGCGCCGCCTTTTCCCACTCCGCTTCCGTGGGCAATCGATAACCGTTGGCGGCCCAGTTGACATAGATCGAGTTGACCTCTCCATTTGTGTACGCCTGCGTCATATTGGTGTCGGTGTAGTACACGGGAGTCAAAGCGGCCTTCCGCGAACGCGCGTTGCACCACTTGACAGAGTCATACCAATCGACCGCTTGCACCGGATGATTCGCCGCCTTGCCGGAACCGGTATAGTCAAAGCTATAGCCGTTGGTCTTGGCCCAAGTATAGACGGACTGCCATTGGCTGTAGCTGACCAGGTTGGTATCCATGTAAAAGGCCGAGACCGCGACGTTGTTGGTGACGGCATCTTTCTCGCCGTCCAGACTGTCGCCCATCCTGAATAAGCCGCCGGGAATGAAGGCCATGCCGGATGGCGGATGAAAATCAACCAGGAGGTTGGTTTGGACGCGAGCGGTGGCAGGAAGTTGGACGTAGTCCACCCAATTGGTGTTGCCGGGCAGGGATGAGACGCATTGGACGGTATAAGTCGCGCTGGTTTGGGCGTTGCTCCAAATGATCGTGCCATCGGAGCGGAAGGCGGTGATGGTCGTGGCTGCCGGGCCGAAAATGCGGAAAAAGCGAGTTCCCTGGGCGGAGGCGGGATGGACGGATGCGAAGCAGGCCAGCGCGATGAAGAGAAAACGGAATTTTAGGGCAGAGCGGCAGCTCTGCCCTACCAGGAAGGTGAAGGTTTTTGTCATGTGCCTTTAACCACAGATTAGCACACATTGACACAGATGGGGAAAAAATCGAGAATGGCTATAGGGACGGCGGCTTGGGCGGGGCGAGGGTGCGGGCTTCGAGGAATTTCTTCAGCTCCTGCGCGGCCTTGCCTCCGAAGCCGGGGACGGCGGCGATTTCTTCCACGGTGGCCAGGCGGAGGCGGTGGACGGAGCCAAATTTTTTCAAGAGGGCGGTTTTGCGTTGCAGGCCGATGCCGGGAAATTCGTCGAGGATGCTCTCGGATATTTTCTTGAGGCGAAGCTGGGCGTTGTAGGTGTTGGCAAAGCGGTGGGATTCGTCCCGCACGCGTTGCAGGAGCTTGAGCGCGCCGGAATCCGCCCCCAGGCGCAAGGGTTCGGGCACGCCGGGACGATGGATTTCCTCGAATTCCTTGGCCAGTCCGATGACGGGAAGGCGGGACAGACCCAGTTGGGCCAACTCGGCCACGGCGGCGTTGAGCTGGCCCTTGCCGCCGTCAATAAGAATTAAATCCGGCAACTCGCCGGGGGCCTCACCCAGCAAACGGGTGTAGCGGCGGCGGACGGTTTCGGCCATGCAGGCGAAGTCATCCTGGCCGGCGACGGTTTTGATGCGGAAACGGCGGTAGTTGGAGCGATCGGGTTTGCCGTCGCGAAAATGGACCATGGAGGCGACGGCAAAGGTGCCGCTGATGTTGGAGATGTCAAAGCCCTCGATGCGCAGGGGGGCGGCGGGCAGGTTGAGAAGCTGCCCCAATTCGGCCAGGTCGCGTTGGGGGTCGAGGGCGATGGGCCAGGCGAGGGGAAGGCGGAAGAATTTTTTTGTCTTTTGGGTGGTGAGGCGCAAGTCGTCGAGGGCGTCGCGATATTGGGCGGCTTTTTCAAAGTCCTGGGCGGCGGCGGCCTTTTTCATCAGCTCCTGCAATTCGCGCTCCATTTCGCCGGTTTGGCCGTCGAGGAATTCACAGGCGGCCAGGACCTGGCGGCGGTAGTCGTCGAGGGAAACGTTGGCGATGCAGGGGGCGGTGCAGTATTTGAGGTGGCCGTAGAGGCAGTGTTTGTAATCCTCCGGTCCGGGAGTGAAGGGACGGCAGCCGCGGAGATTGAATTTGCGGCGGGCCAGGGTCAGGGTGTGGCGGGCGGAGGAGGAATGGACAAAGGGGCCGAAATAACGGGCGCCGTCGTCCTGGCGGAGGCGGGTGAGGACAAAGCGCGGTATGGGATCGTTGAGGTTGATTTTGACAAGGAGAAAGCGTTTGTCGTCGCGGAAACTGATGTTGTAGCGCGGGTGGTAGTCCTTGATGAGCTTGCTTTCGAGCAGGAGGGCGTCCGGTTCGGTGCGCACGACATAGGTGTCCAGGTCGTGAACGGCCTGGATGAGGGCGTTGAGTTTTAGATCCCAGCCCAGGCGGCGGGAGGGATGGAAATAGGAGCTGACGCGTTTGCGCAGATCGCGGGCTTTGCCAACGTAAATGACCGTGCCGAAACGGTCCTTCATCAGATACACACCCGGCTTATGAGGCAACGCGGAGAGTTTGCCGCGTATCTGCTCGTTGGCAGGCATGCGGACGGCTTACGCTTTCGCCCATTCCGGGTGTTCCATGAAAGCGTAGCAGAGAAGGTGGCAAACGGTCATCTGGGCGTCCTCGACGCGGCCGTAATGGGTGGAGTCGATGACGATGGCCTGGTTGGCCGCTTGGGCCAGACCGCCGCGCTTGGCGCCAACGAGGGCGATGGTATCCAAGCCGTGTTTGTTGGCCCAGTGGAAGGCTTTGACGAGGTTGGGGGAACTGCCGCTGACGCTGAGAGCCAGGACCAGATCGCCGGGCTGGGCGAAATTTTCCAATTGGCGGACGAAAATGTCTTCGTAGGAGTAATCGTTGCCGAGGGCGGTGATCCAACTGATGTTGTCGTTGAGGGAAAGGCATTTGAAACGGCGGCCGAGCTTATCGGAAGCGCCTTTGCTCAGGTCGGTGACGAAATGGGAGGAGTTGGCGGCGCTGCCGCCGTTGCCGAAAACGAAGATGTGGCGGCCGGCGTTGAGGGCCAGGCGCAGCTTTTCAATCAGGGCGCACACGCCCTCTTGCGGGATGGAATCCAGAGTGGCTTTGTGCTGCTGTATATAATCAGAGATCCATTGTTTCATAGTTTCCAGCTTAACCCAAATGGCGCGCCAACGCCAGACATAAAGCGCCGACTGGAACGACGTCCTCGGACAGTTTCGCCAGGGCGATGCGCGGGCCGGGGGCAAAAACTCCCATAATGAAAGGACGGGCCAGGCGTTCCACGGCTTCGCGCAAAGGTTCGCCCACGAGTGACAAACCGCCGCCCAGCACGATGATTTCCGGGTGGAGCAACTGCACGACGTGGGAAAGGGCAAAGGCGAGGTCTCCGGCGGTCTCCTCCAGAATGGCCGTGGCCAAGGGGTCTTTTTGCGCGAGGGCGGCGTTGAGGAATTTGGCTTCGTGAGCGGCGGCCGTTCCGACACAGCGCGCCAAGGCGCTGTCCGGGTTGCTGCCGACGGCGGCGCGTATTTTGGCATTGACGGCCCAGCCGGCACAGCGGGATTCGACGATGACGCCGGAGCGGTCCAGGCGGATGTGTCCGATCTCCGCTTCTCCGGGGGGCGCGCCGTGGTAGATTTTTCCGTCCACGACCAGTCCGCCGCCGACGCCGCTGCCCAGGGTGACGTAGAAAACGGGATTGCAGCCGAGGCCGGCGCCGCAGGCGGCTTCCCCCAGCGCTCCAACGTTGGCGTCATTATCGACAAAGACGGGCGCTCCGGCCAGGGAAGAGAGCCAGGCAGCGAGCGGGAAGCCGGACCAACCTTCAATCTGGTGCGAGCGGCAAACCTGGCCGGTTTTCCAATCGACCGGCCCGCCAAAGCCCACGCCGACGGCCACGGGGCGGAGTCGTTTGGCCAGGGCGGGGAGGATGGTTTCGAGCTGCGCGCGAATACCGGGGCCGCCGCTGGCAGGCTCGACGGGGAAACGATGGCGTTCGGTGATGCGCGCGGAGCCATGGCCGGCGAAGATCTGGAGTTTGGTGCCGCCGATTTCGATGCCGAGATAAAGGGCGGAGTCTGGTTGTTTTGAGTCAATCATAGGAATAACGAGCTTGGGGGAGAGTCAGGCCGCGGACTTCGATTTGGGCAAGGTCGGCGCAGCCCAGGCCGGCTTGTTCAGCCAGCGAAAGGTAATTGTCGCCATGATCGAAGGGATGCTGCAAACGGGCGGCCCGGGGATCGTAGCCCATGACGGCCGTGGCCACGGCGTCGGTCGAAACCGGATTCCGTCCGGCGATGAGGAGGCCGGGGGCGGCGAATTTTACATTGGCGGCGTGGGCGGCCCAAGGCCCTTCGCCGCCGGTCATGGCGGTGATGCCGTCAATAATGGCAAGATCGATGGGCCGCGCGGCACAAGCGTCGATGATAATGCGCGGCACGCGTGAAAAAGGATCGCGCCAGGAGGCGCCGGCCTTGAGACCTGGCAAGGCAAGATTTTCATAGCCATCGGGGTTGTGCAAGGGTTCGCGGCCAGCGGTGGCGCGCTCGCTGCCCGCTTCGGCGCCATAAAGGGAGTTGGGCGTGATGCCGAAAAGGTTCTTCATCGAGAGCGTGACCCCGGCAGTGAGATGGCGTTTGAGTTTGGCCAGCGAAATCATGACGTCGGTATCATGGTAGGAATGGTTGACTTGGAGGGAAGAGAACATGTAACCGCCGAAGGGCACGGGCAAGATTGCGTAGGACTTGGCGTCGCCGAGGTTGCGGGTGTTTTCGCATTCGAGCTTGCCCAGGGCCGAGAGCGCGTTGACGTCCCAACCGTTGTCGGCGAGGGTTTGTTGCAACGGGGCCTGGGCTTGGGTGGATTCGACCAGGCGGACGCGGGCGGCGCCGGCCTCAAACAACAGCGCCAGCAAGGCCATGACGGTGGCGCTGTGAGTCATGTAGATTTCCCCGGCGGGCCGGCCAAAGAGGCGGGCGTCATAGGAGCCGGTGAGATTGATTTTGATGGTGACGGTTTTATCGCGCACCAATTTATTCACTCCGCCGATGAGATCGAAGCACTGGCGCAGCGCGGGTTTTATTTCCGGCCCGTAGGTTTTGCAAGCGACCAAGGCCACGACGGAATGGGCAGGGGCCAAGGCGCCAGCCCAAGTCCCGGCCAGAGGGGCGCCCACGGCCAAAGCTGCGCCCAAACGCATGAAAGCGCGGCGGTTACAGGTGAGGCGATGGTCGTTGCCGGAAGCCACGACGCTAATGTGGCATAATGCGCCGTGGCCGCAAACGAATAAAGGGTTGTTCTATTGTGGCTGTGGCCCTCGGCGGCGCCCGCTGCCGGGATTGGCCAACTGGCCGGCCTTGGAAGAAGGGCGTTGCGAACGGGAGGCGACGTTGGCGCTGGGCTGGTAGGTGGATTCAAAAGCCGAAGCCTTTAGGTCCCGATTCGTTTGAATATTACTGTAGGTTTCAACGACGGTGCCTTTGAGTTTGGATAAGGCCGACAACGTGTTGCGTTGCGCAACAGGGAGCTTTTTCAATTCCGCATCGTCTATTTTTGTGCCCAAATCGACTTCAATTTGGGAAATCAAAAAGGAGTTTTTATCAACCCAGAGCAACAGGCTTTGATGGTTCGCTTCACCGGTCAGCACGTAGCAACTCCGGCCCTCGAGGCTGGGTCCGTTGGTTTTGGTGAAGTATTGGGACGCGGCGGCATAGCTGTTGGTTTCGGAGAAAAAGAGCTCGGCGATGCCGATGCCCAATACGAAAGAGGTGCTGGCAGGGAGCAGGGCGTCCTTGCGGGTCTTGTATTTGGCGGGGGGATTTGGACCGTAACTGGCGAAGTTGCCCTTGCCCGAGTTCCAAGCCGCGCCTTTGACCGAATTGCCGGAGGATTTTTGCTCCCATTCCAGCCGGTAGTAGTTGGTGCGCCCCAATTGCAACGAACTGGTCGTGGTCAGGCTCAATTTCCCTTTGCCGGGGGCGAGGCCGGACATGTCGATGTCACCAACGGTCTGCGCCTTGGCGGCGTAATCGGTCAAGCCCTGGTAAGTGTCGCCCACTTTTTGCAGGATTTCTTCCGTCGTCAACTCCGGGGGAGGCGGCGGCGTGTTGGTCGGGGCCAAGTCGGCGGCGGCGGCCGGCTTTTCCGTGTGCGAGAGCTTCTGCATGATCGTTGACGGGCCGATATAAAAAACGGCGGTGGCGGCGATGGCGGCCAACGAGAGTCCAACGATGAGGCCGGTCTTGGATTTCTTGGTGACCGTCGGCTTGGCGGCGTAAAAGGTGGCGGCGGCGGCAGCGGCGGCGCCCTGATTGGAGTGGGAGGTGGCGGCCTTGCTCAGGCGGGGTCCGCTGGCGGGCGCGTTGGGATCGGCCGGGACCATTAAGAGCATCTGGCAAACCGGACACTTGATCTGCTGGCCGCAGTATTCGGTGGAGGCCTGGATGCCCTGTTGGCAACCGGGACAGGCAAATTTAAATTCACTCATATTCGGAGTACGAGGGCAATCCTACTTAAACTCGATCAATTCGTCACCAAGGAATTTCAAAAGAAAAGGCAAAAGCCCCTCCGCGCGAAGTCGAAGGGGCCGTGAAAGACCACGAGAACGGCAGGCGTTCAAGTCATTTTGTTTTTGGCTTCATCCGGGACGGTGATTTTGGTCGCGCCGACGTCTTTGATTTCCACGGTGCTGGTGCGCTCGACGTCCATGTCTTCGCCGTTGCGATTGACAGTGCCCGAAACCTTGGATTGGAACTTGGTGACCAGGCCGTCCTTAATCCAGAATTTGACCGAGCCTTTGGCGTTGGAGACGGCGGGGGCCTGGCCGCCGCGACGGCCGCCAAAGCTCAACAGAGTCTTGGCGCCTTCAGCGGTCAGATCACCCGCGTAGGCGTCGCCGGATTTGGCCAGGTCTTTGGTTTGGCCGGCCAGCTCTTCGGCTTGCACGGCGGGGGCTTTGAAATTGCGCAACCGCATGACCAGGAACGTTTGGAAGTTGAAGCCGCCGCCGCCATTGTCCTTGGCGGCATCGTCCAGCGATTTCCAGCCGTCTTCGGTTTTGATCGCGCCTTTGGGGCCTTTGATGAAGGCTTCGACGGTGTTGTTCTGCATGGTGAAATCGGTCCAGGCGAGGCCGTCCTTCTGTATTTTGCCGTGGCTTGGGCCGGGGCTGAATTGGGGGCTTTCCACGGTGGTGGTCCAGCTATAACTGTCGGCGGCGGCCAGCTTTTGCGCGGCGTTTTTGACGTCGTCCTTATCGGCGGCCATGACGGAGACGGCGGCCAGGAGAGCAGTGGAGCAAACGAGGAGAGACTTCATAATGATCCTTATGTTGATTGTTCAGCGTGGAGGGCGGCGCGCTGGCTGGGAGTCAGACGCGGGTCAGGACTCCAAGCCAGGCGCAGCGGGACAAGCTTAAGTCATCTTGCTTTTGGCTTGTTCGGGCACGGTGATTTTGGTCGCGCCGACGTCTTTGATTTCCACGGTGGTGGTGCGGTCCACGTCGCGGTCATTGCCGTTGCGGCTGACGGTGCCGGAGACCTGGTATTGGTATTTGGTGATCATGCCGTCTTTGATCCAGAATTTGACTGTGCCTTTGGCATTGGCCACGGTGGGGGCCGCGCCGCCGGCGCCACCTGGACGACGTCCGCCGCCCATGGTCAAGAGGCTCTTGGCGCCTTCTTCGGTCAGAGCGCCGGCGTAGGCGTCGCCGGTTTTGGCCAGGTCTTTAGTTTGACCGGCCAAGTCCGCGGATTGAGCGGCGGGCGCCTTGAAACTGCGCAGGCGCATGCCCATAAAGCGGGCAGGATCCATGGCGCCGCCGCCGCCGCCACCGCCGCCAGGAGCGGGCGCGGCGGTGAGGTCCAGAGCCTCCCAGCCGTCTTCGGTTTTGACCACGCCTTTGCCGCCCTTGAAGTAGGCTTCCATGGTATTATTGCGGGCGGCCATTTCAGTCCAGGTCAGGCCGTCCTGTTGTATTTTGCCGTGGCTGGGGGCGGCGTTGCCTTGCCCGCCTTCGGTGGTGATGGTCCAGCTATAGCTGCCCGAGGCGGCCAGTTTTGCGGCGGCGCTTGAGACGTCATCCTTGTCGGCCGCCATGAGCGCCATGGAGGCCAGGAGTGTAGTTGAGCAAACGAGTAGAGACTTCATATTTGACTTTTTGTTTTATTGTTGACCGTTTGTTGTATCTGTCTTTGAGGGGCCATCGACAACGTGGCCCAGTTCACGCAGCCGTTGCAGCTTGTAGATGAGGGCGCGGCGGCTGATGCCCAGGGCCTTGGCGGTGGCAGTGCGATTGAGATCATTTTTGCGCAAGGTTTGCAGGACGGCTTCCGCTTCGATGTCCTCCAGTTTTTGCGCGTCCGCTGCCGCGAGTGAAAGGGAGGAAGACGCGCCCGGGCGGACGCGGGCCGGCAAATGCTCCGGGACGATGAGGTCGCCGCGGCAGAGCAGGGCGGCGCGTTCCATGGCGTTGCGCAGTTCGCGCACGTTGCCGGGCCAGGCATAGCTTTCCAGGCAATCGGAGACGGCGGAGGATAGGCGGGCGCGATTTTGCGTCAAAGAGGCCAGCATCGAATGGGCCAGCGGAAGGATGTCCTCCCGGCGTTCGCGCAGCGGCGGCACGGTCAGCTCGACCACGTTGAGGCGGTAAAACAAATCCTCGCGGAAACGGCCGGCTTTGACTTCCTCCTCCAGGTGGCGGTTGGTGGCGGCCAGAATGCGGGCGTCGGCGTGGATTTCGGTGTTGGAGCCGATGCGCTGAAAGCTGCCATTCTGGGCCACGCGCAGGAGTTTGGCCTGGAGCTGGGGGGCCATGTCGGCGATTTCGTCCAGAAAGATGGTGCCGCCGTCGGCCAGTTCGAAACGGCCAATGCGCTGGGAGGTGGCGCCGGTGAAGGCGCCCTTTTCGTGGCCGAAAAGTTCGCTCTCGAGGAGGGTTTCGGGGATGGCGGCGCAATTGACCTTGACCAGTTTGCCGGCCGCGCGCGGGCTCCAGGCGTGAATGACATCGGCGACGACTTCCTTGCCGACGCCGCTTTCGCCGGTGATGAGGACACGGCTTTCGGAGACGGCCACCAGCGAGACATCGCCGAAGAGGGCCTGCATGAGCGGGCTGGCGGCGACAATGTTGGGGGGCAATTGCTTGCCGGCGTCGAATTTGAGCGGGGCGCGCTGGGACAAACCGGTCGCCTGGCGGACGGAGGCGAGCAATTCATCGAGATCGATGGGTTTGGAAAGATAATTGACAGCGCCGTCGCGGATGGCCCCGACGGCGTCGCGGATGTCGGCGTAAGCGGTGACCAGGAGGATGGGAAAAGAAGCGTGTTCCTTGCGGGCCAGGCGCAGGGTGTCGAGGCCGGAGAGGCCGGGCATGCGGACGTCGGAGATCATCATGTCGATCTTCTCTTCGCGCAGCACTTCCAGGGCGCGCTGGCCGGAGGAAACGGGGACCGTCTGGAAGCCCTGGCTGGCGAGGAAGGAATCGAGCAAGCTGCGCTGGCCGGCGTCGTCATCCACGATGAGCAGCCGGGGAGGGCTGGGCTTGGAATCTGGAGCGGAGGCGGCCACGATGGTTGATTCCTATAATTTAAGTTTGACGTGAGAGATGCAGAAGAGGGCGCCGGCGGGATTGTTGGGCAGGCACTGAATTTCCCAACCGTGGGCCTGAACAATCTGCTGGACGACGGACAAACCGAGGCCGGTGCCTTCGGGGTGGGTGGTAAAGTAAGGCTTAAAGATTTCGCCGCGATGCTCCGGGGCCACGCCCGGGCCATTGTCGGAGATTTCGATGAAGGCCTCCTCGTTGCTGCGGCGGCTGGCGCGGATGCGGATGACGCCTTGAGGGGGCACGGCTTGAATGGCGTTGAGCACCAGGTTGAAAAGCGCCTGGCGCAATAGCTGTTCGTCGGCCTCGATGATCACGGATTCCACCAGGACTTCGAGCTGGATTTTTTTCTCTTTGATATCGAAATCCAGGGTGCGGACGACTTCGCCGGCCACGGCGGCGAGGTCCGTGGCGGCGCGGCGGACTTCGCGTGGACGGGAGTAATTGATGAACTCGTTTAGCTGCGCGGTGACGCGGTCGGTTTCGTTGATGATTTCGCGGGACTTGGCGGCGATAGGGGACGGGAGGTTGTCCTGCTTGGCGATAATCTGGGCCAGGCCGCGAATGATATTGAGAGGATTGCGCGTTTCGTGGGCCAGGCCGGCGGCGGCGAGGCTCAGTTCCTTGAGGTGGAGGTTCTGTTCGCTGGCGCGGACCAGGCGCAGTTGCAATTCGGAGGTTTGGATCATGCCGCGCCAGGCGACGGCATATCCGGCCACACCCACCGTGCCAAGGATGCCGATGATGATGCAGGTCCAGAGGTCATTGTTCTGGGCTTTGAGAATTGGCTCCGTGGACATGACCACGACAAAGGTATGGACGGTCTTGCTGGCCAGGAGGGCCTTATAATCCTCCTCCTTCATCCAGTAAGGGCGTTCCTTGGCCAAATCAAAGCGCCGGGGAGGCCGATTGGTGGTGTTCAGAGACAGGGCCACGGGTGCGTTGGAATCAGCGGCCAGGCGATTGGTGCGCATGGAGCGCAGTTCTTCCAGCGGTATGACCAGTTCAGGCTCCATGTTGGTGCCCAAATCAATGGGATACTTCATGACGGCGGTGCCGCCGCCCCAATAGACACCGCCCTCGAATTCATTGGCCGGGGGGAGATCAATGCCCAGGCCGGCGGAGGCGACCACTTCGTCGGCGTTGTTGAGCAGTTCGACCGCGCGCAGTTCGTTGGTGTCCACCAAAGCGGTGAGGGCGGCTTCGAGCCTTTCGCGGTTGATGACGCTGCGGGCAAAGCCGGGCGAGCGCATGAGTTTGGCGCAGGTGCTCGACTTGGCGCGGCTGCGCTCGATCAGGTTGTGGCGCAGTTCCTTGGTGACGAGGTGATGTTCGACCACCTCCCAGCCGAGCAAGGTGCTCCATATTGCGGCCAGCATTCCATAAACTACCCAACTGCGAACGGTGATCATGCGTCCAGTCTAGCGTTGAGTGGGCGGAATGGCAACAGGCGGCGCGAGGTCGGGCGGGACCGTCTTTTGCTGTCCGGATTCCAGAAACTGGTTGAACTCCTCCTTGGTAAAAGCGCGCGGGGCCAATTGCGCGCGCCCGCGCTCGTCCTGGGTCATGCGCGCCAGGTCAGCGGGCGTCTGCACCACGAATGGAGTCAACATGATGATCAACTCCGTTTTGACATCGGCGGAGGTCTTGTGATGGAACAACAGGCCGAGGCCGGGAATGTCGCCCAGGATCGGAATTTTGCTGTCGGAGCTGGATTTGCTGTGTTGCATCAAGCCGCCGATGACCACGGTCTGGCCATCGGGGGTGACGACGACGGTGTTGGCGGAACGGATGTCAATGTAAGGAGCGGAGATGGCCGTGCCGTTGGTGGCGTAGGCGATAGCTTGGGAAAGGGTCGGATCGACGGCGGAAATTTGCGGGGCCACGATCATTTCGACCATGCCATCAGACGTGATGAAGGGGGTGACGGAGAGGATGATGCCGACGGTGGTGTATTGGATGCCGACATGCTCATTGCCAAAGGTGTCATAGGTGACGTTGTTGATGAGCGGGACCTGCTGGCCGACTTGAATGGTCGCCATCTGGTTATTGCGGGCCAGGATAGTGGGGCGGGAAAGGACTTCAACTTTGCCCACCTCGGCAATGGCGCGCAAGGTGGCGGAGAAGTCGTTGCCGACGACGCTGTAAAGGCCGGCGCCGGGCAGGGTGTTGACGCCGGAAGTCGGCGTGGCCCCCTGCGCGGCAAGGCTGAAGAGGTTGGAGGCGTTGAGGGTGGTGCCGGCGTGGAGATCTTTTCTGACGCCGCCCTCGAGGCCGACGTCATAGCCCTTATTATAGGTGACTTCCAGGAAGACGACCTTGATCAAGACTTGCGGTTTGGGCCGGCTCAAATTGGAAACGACCTGGCTGACATATTCGGTGGTCTGATCATCGGCGATGACGAAGACCTGGCCGGTATCGCGGTCAACGTAATAGTTGGCCGAGCCGACTTGTCCGCCGCCGGGGCGAGAAATAGCGGCGTTCGCGGCGGTGCTGCTGGCGCCGCCTCCTCCGCCTCCGCCCCCTCGGCCCCCGCCGCCCCCGCCTCCTCCTCCGCCGCCGCCGCGTGTTTGAGCCAGCGCCGGCAGGGCCAAGGCACAGAGGGCCAAAGCCACCCAGCGGCAGGCCAGAAGTTTCATAGATTGGATGGTCATAAATATTGCGTGGGGTGAATGAATTGTTTGCATTAAGGAAGACGGGTCGAGCCGCCCATGCCGGAGCCGCCGGTGGACAAGGTTTGGGCGGAGGTGGTCTGGGTGTTGGCATTGCCTTGATAACGGTTCGCCAACGGCGTCTGGGTTTGGGTGGAACTCCGGTTGGGGCTGTTAGCGGCGGAGAAGAGGCCTTGCAAGGTCTGCTCCACGGTGGCCGGGTCGGCTCCATGAAAATCCAGGGCCGTGACCCTCATTACGCCTTGATTTCCCTGGTCCAGGTCTTTAATGACTCCATCAATTTGTTCCATCATGTCCTTGGAAGCTGAGACCAGGACGGACTGGGTGCGGCGGTCGGGCACGGAGGTGACGGTGGTTTCACGTTTCATTCTCTGGCTTTGTGAATTGCCGGCCGATTGCTGCTGCATCATAAAGGGCCTGAATTGGAAACCCATGCTGCGGCTGTTCTGATCGGGCGTGGTGGTGGATGGAAAGAGGGCGGTAAGTTCATCGGAAATTTCCCCCGGGTCGGCGTGTTTCAAGTGAAACAACCGCATGACCGTGATTTCCGCGCTCGGTTGGTCCAGCTTGGCGATGACGTTGGTGATCATTTCCATGTAGTCCGGCGGCGCGCTGGAAACGACCGCGTTCAATTGGTCGTCGGAAACGAAGACCGCGTGGGTCTGCACATTCTTGGAGGCGTCCTGGGCGCCACCACCACCGCCGCCACCACCGCCACCGAACATGGCGGCAAGGCCGCCGCCGCCGCCGCCAAAGCGACTGCGACCGCCGCCGCCGCCGGATTGGTTGCGCGTGGCGGCGCGGGTAACGGTCGAGTCATCGCTTTGGAAAACTTCCTTCAATTCAGCCGCCACCGACTTGGCGTCGGCGAAGCGCAGGACTGTGACCTCGACTTGGGAAAGAGCCGTGCCGTCCAGGTCATTGATGATCTGGTCAATGCGGCGGACATCCTTTTGTTGGGCGGTCATGATGATGGAGTTGCCGGCTTCGTTGGCGGTGACGGTGGCGTTGCGGGGTAGCAAGGGGTCAAGGTCTTTGATCAATTGCTGCGCGCTGAGGGTGTGCAAGGGCATGATTTCGGTGACGATTTCGTCGTCTATCGGAATGGCGGAATAACCATTGCTGGCGACGTTGACGGGCGTGAAGGCGTAAGTTTTGGCCCGCTCGGAATCCATGATCGTCAGCGTCCGTCCATGCAGCACGGCGGCGTAGTTGTTCTTGCCTAGTTGGTCATTGAGCAAATCGACGATGTCGTTGGTGGAAATGGGTTGGAGGGCGACGACGCTGACCCTGCCTTGCAAATTCACGTCCGAGACGATGAACAGCCCGGCCTTGGCGCTCAGATAAGAAAGGACGGCGGTCAGGGGGACATCGTGGAAGTTGAGCACGAGGCCATTGGTCGGCGCCGGCCCGGTATTGGGCGGGGTGTAGGCTGGCTGCTCGGGTGGGGCAACCTCAGGAGCCGCGTTGGTGGCAGCCGCATTGGTGTTGGAGGCGTCCGCGGGGGGCGCGTTGTTGGTGTCATCCGCGGCGGCGGCCAGCCACGAGGACGTGAACGTTGCTAATATAATTGCTATCAGGGGTTGTGTTTTCATTTTAATGCCTCTTCGCGTCTTTTCTTAAGAATTTCCAAAATGCTGTTGCCCCCGGCGCCGGAAGCCGAGGTTGATGAAACCGATCCGGTGGAATTGGTGTCCGAGGCCGAATCGGCGACATAACCGGTTCTGTGCCAAGGCCCGTTGTTCTCGCGGCGCAGACTGGCGCTTTTGTCATCGGGGAGAACAAACGTGTTGCTGTCGGAGTTGGTCAGGGTGACCGTATAGTTGAGATTGATGTTGGCGATCTTGAAATCGCTGTTGATGTGGTAGCCGACGCTGTGAAAGTCCGTGCTAGTGACGCCGTTGCCTTCAAAGGCGGCCGATCCCACCCCGTTATCGAAGGCCACCCCGGAGCAGGAGATCGTTTCGACCCGGATGCGCGCGGGTCTCTCAGAGTCGCGAGGCGTGCGGCTCTGGTCGAAGATGTTGTTGCGCGCGATGATTTGGAACGGGTCCGGGCCGGGGTTGCTGTCCTGGACCGGGGTCATGACGTTGGCAGGAGGCGGGAGCGGAGCGGGGCCGGAATCGGCCAGGATCAAACCGCTCAGGCTCAGGCCGAGCGTCAATTGCCGGCCATTGTCGTCTTTGGCTGTCAATTCAAACGAGGCGACCTTGTCGGCCATCGGGTCTTTGCTCATGGCTTTGAGAAAGGCCCGCACGCTGGCCGGAGTGCCGCTGACGTCGGAGCGGCAATCGACGGTGGAAAAATTGGTGTCGCCCTCCTGCACCTGGGGACGGAAGGCGTTTTGAGTGACGCCGCCGGACCTGACCCAGCGGTCGAAGGCGGTGAACATCTGGCGTTCGGCCGCGGTGGGATTGCTGGCCAGGGCATTGCCCCGCATGGTGTCCCAGCGATCGCGAATGGTGGAATCCCGCCGGATCAGCATGGCGCCGTCGGCGTTTTGCTTTTTCAGCCTGGCGATTTCATCCGAGCGACTGTGCCAACTGGCCGTCAAAGGCGAGACCACGAGCAGGTTGAGCAGCCACAAGGCGGCGACCGCGCCGGTGGCGATGAGCAGAAGTTTTTCGCGATTCTTAGTTTCCATTGACGCCTCCCTGCCATTGAAAAGTGAGCGTGAAGACCATCGGCTTCTGGCCGTGCAACTCGTAATGCACGTTGCTGATGTTGGTCGTGTCGTCGGTCAAGTTGTCGGACACCCGCTTAAAGGAAGCGTTGTCGCGCGCCATGCCGGAACAAGTGACGTTGCCCTGGTCGCGCACCTCGAGGGTTTTGAGGGAGACCGAGTTGTCCTTGGGAAAGAGGGTGGCCAGCTTGGCCCAAATGCTCACGTCGTGGGAGGCCGCGTCATAAAAGTCGCGGAATTGCTTGATCTCATTCTGCATGGTGGTCAGCTCGGTCACTTGCGGCTTCAACTTGGCCCATTGGCCGCGCAGGTGGGAGAGTTGCCATTGCTGGACGCCAAAGGCGATAAGGACGCAGCCCACCACGGCGGCCGCGGCCTCGCCCGCCCAGATGAGTTTGCGGGTGGAAATGCCTTTGCTGAACCATTGCTGCCACGGTTGCACTTTGGGCGGAAGAAATTCCGGCGCGGTCTCCGTGCCACGCACCCAGGCGGCGGCCAGCGCGACCGCCGGCGAGGCGGCGAGGTCCGCCGGCAGGGCCTTGTCAAAATTGGCGTTGGAAGCTTTCTCGGAGGCTTCCACGGTCAAGCCCATGGCCGCCAGACGCGGCGAGATTTCGTGGATGAATTGGCGCGTCATTTCGCCCTGGCCGACGATTCTGATTTTGCCGGGGCCTTCGGCCAGAGGGCCGGGCAACTGGCCCAGGGTGATGCGTATCTCGCGGGCCATCAGCTCGGCGGAAATGCGCTTGAGCAGGCCCTGGGTCTCAATCGCGCTGTCCAGGGAGCGCAGAGCGACGATGCCGCCGCCGCCGCTGACCTGGAGGTCAATGGAGCCAGGGCGGACCAAGAGCGTAATCACGCGCTGAGTGTCGCCGGCGGCCGGTTGCACCGCTCCGACGCCCAGGCCGAAGGTGACCGGTTTAAGTTTAGCGGCGCGCAAGACGCGCTCCACGGCGCTGAGGTTCTCGCGCGGCACGGCCATCAAGGTGGCGTAGCGATCGTTGGCGGCCTGGAAAATAGAATGGGCGGTGAAAAGCGTCTCGGGGCCGGAGTGGAAGCCGCGTTCGGCCTCCAATTGCAGGAAGCCGGCGCGATCGGCCTCGGGCAAATCCGGCAGCTTGGTCTGCAAGGTCATGAGCCAGCTTGGCGGCAGGCAGACCGCGCATTGGCGCTCGTGAATTCCGGCTGCGTCAAGATGATTGCGGATTTCGCGGGCGACCAATTCCGGGTCGTCCGTCAGGGGCGACAAGGCCAGGGTGGCGGAGACGGTTTGGCGCACGTGCAGCGTGCCGTTGGAGCGCCGCAAGACGACGGCCTCCAGCCGGTTGCCGTCCAGGACCAGGCCCAGAACAGACGCGGCGCGCTTGGATTTAAACAATTCGATCATTTTGAGTTTTGGGCTAACAACTGGTCGTGCAGCTTCCTCCCTAATGGCCAGCCAAGATACGTTAAATCCTGGCGAAAGACAATCAATGGCGTCCCGCTGCCGCAATCAAAAACGAAGCGCACGCGGCGAAAGCCGCGGTTGTTGTGGCCCACGGCGGCGACGTCGGCGGCGAATTGGAAGGAATAAGCCGTCACGCAAGGGCCGGCCGCCGTGATGGCGGCCTGGTCGTTGTTCAAGGCGGTGACGAGCCAGGTGACCGAGGGCACGAGCGGCGGATTGGACTGGCGATAGGAAAGGATTTGCGGGGCCATGTTGCTGCCGATGCCGGGAATGCAGCCCAGGGCCGTGGCAGTGGCCGAATTGATGTTGATCTGGTTGGTGCCAGCCGCGTTGTTGATCAGGAAAGGCTCAACAGTCTGAAAATCGCTCTCGGCCATGCCGGCCTGATGGGCGCGGAAATAGAAATCCAGCACGCTGGTGGGTGGGTTGACAACGGGAGTCCGCCGGTTAGACCCCGTGGAACCGTTTCTTGGCCTGCTCGGACCGCTCGAGGCTGAAATTCCCACGGCCGCCAAGTACTGGGTCAGGTTGGGGAAATTGGTCTGAAAGAGCTGCAACAAGGCATTCGTATCGCTTATAAGCACGCGCGGGGAGCCGTTGGTGCCGAGGGATGATTCATAGCTCCAGGTGGTGGCGAATTCAAAAACGCCGGGATCCAGGATGCCGTTCTGGTTGTCGTAAGGCGGCAGTTTCATGCCGTCGTTTTCATTGGGATCGAGGGCGCCGTTGAGATTGGCGTCCTCCCCGTAAAGGGTGTCCATGCTCATCCCATAGACCAGGCGCAATTCGTCGATGCTCTCGTAAGGAGCGTTCTTGCAAAGATAGGGAGGCTGCAAGATGGAATAGGTTTCCGATTTTGCGCCGCCGGTGCTGGGGGTGGTGCCGGCGCTGGCCCAGTCAAACATGGCGGCGGCCATATTGTCGTTCATTTGCGGCAGGTTCAGGAAGTTGCTGGCCGCGGCGTAATTGATATTGATCTTGCCGGCCTCGTCCACCAGCCCCCAGAAGGGCGTCTCGGACTGGAGGGAAGTTTGCATGTCATTGGTATCCCGGCCGATGAGCCAGAACTTGGCGTCGCCTATTTTCACGGCGCTGGTGCGGAAATTGGCAGACCCAGGCATGGTCATCATGTTGACGCGGTTGGCCAAGACGTTGCTGACGTAGATCGCGGCCCCTTCAATGGCCTGGTCGGCCTCGATGTTGGCGGCGCGGTTGTCGGCCGCCTTTAGCTCCATCAACATGGAATGCGCGAAATAGAGCGTCAGGCTCACCAAACCAAAGGCCACCCAGAGCACGATGATCAACACCGAGCCTCGGCAGGAATTAATTTTGGCAGCGCGCGGGTTCATAGGATGGGCATCACCGTGTTGGTGCTCAAGAGGACATCGACTGGCACAACCAATTCCAGCGGCTGGGTTGGGGCGGGCGCGCCCGGGAGCGCGGCCATCTGAATTTGCACCTTGATGGCGAAGGGGAGATTGGTTTGCTGGGTCGTGTCCCAGCCTTGGTCCCATTGGGTGCCGTCATAATAAAGAAAGGTCAGTTTCTGGACGCCGCCCAGAATGGTGTGCTGTTCGTCGGGTTGGGTGGGTTGCGAAAGCGGGAGAAGATTGCGCGTGACGGCGCGAATGAGGTCCAGGCCCGGCCCGCGCGCGCCATTGGTGGGGGCGGACAGCAAATAATCGATCTTTTGCATGCAACCCCAGGGCGTGACGCCATCCAACTCGCCGCCGGAGGTGTAAAAGTCGGGGCCAATCTGGTTGGGCAGGACGTTGGTGGGATTGACCGATTGCAGGGGACCAAAGAAGACGGCGTTGGTGTTGGTCGAGCAAACAAGGTTGGCCAGATCATGCTGCATGACATCCAGCGCCTGCTCGACCGGGAGGCTGGCTTCCAGGGAATTGACCGCGGTGTCGCGCAGGCGAAGGGCGGTGAAAAACACGCCGCTGATCGAGGCCATAATGATGGACATGATGGAAACGGCCAGCAGCAGTTCAATCAGCGTGAAAGCTCTTACTCTTACTCCTGCTCCTAATCTTAATCTTAATCCTAATCTTAATCTTAATCCTAATCTTCTTTGACTGCCGGGCGCAGCAACGAGATTAAGATCAAGATTAGGATTAAAATTAAGAGGGATCATCAGATCAGTATAGGGCTGAAGAGGTGCTGGTTAGCTGCTGCACCGGCGCAACCAATGTGCTCAGGTGGACGTCGTAGTTGTTACCCTGGGCCTGGAAAGTGACGGTGACCGTGGCGACGGTCATCTGGCTGAGGTTGTCCTCGCTCCACGGTTGATTCTTGATGGCCCAGTGGAAGCTGACGCCGCGCTCCTGCACCATGCCGGTCTGGCCGGTGTTCTGCAACTGGCCGGTCACTTTAAGTTCGTTGAGGACTTTGTTGCCGATGCGGGCGGCGATCATTTTGCGCTGGCCGACTTCCCCCGCCATGCTGGCCACGCGCAACCCCTGCGCAGCCACCGGGATGACGATGGCCAGAAACAACAACGCCGCCAGCACCTCGGCCAGCGTGAAGCCTGAGCAAGGGCGTTTAGCGGCGGTTGGGTTGGGTGCGTTGAATGTCATATTCCAAATGCGTCGGCGCTTCCGCGATCCAGATCTGGCTGTCGGCTCCCTGGCTGAGGTAAATGTTTTGCGGGCTGGCGTCGCTGATAAAACCGTCGGGCTGGAAGCGGATTTTGCTAATGGCGCCGAATTGGGCCTTGGCTTGCGACCAGTAGTTTGAGTGCAGCATGACCGAGGAAGGCGCGGAAAGGGTAATCTGCACGCTCGAGTCCACCGTGAACTCCTGCGGCTTGGTCTCCGTCTGCGTGTAGCCCGACAACGCTTCCAAGCCATAGGAACCGTCCTTGGGGTTGACCCAGAGTTCGACCGGGACGCCTTCGTTGACGGCGCGGCTTTGGCCGTAGCGTGTCAAAGCCAGGAACCGGAGCGCCTCGTTGTCGAGATTATGCCCCTTGAAGAATCCCTTCAAGTTGGGAAACACCAGGCTGATGATCACGGTCATGATGGTCATGACCAGGATCAATTCGACCAGGGTGAAGGCGCCTCGGCGGCGGACTTTACCGTTGTTTTTCGGTCCAATTTCCATAAACGGTGCCGTCGGGGCCGGTGGCGTAAAGATCGTAGCCGCTTGGATTGTGCCGGCCGGGACATTCATAGACGTAGGGAGTGTTCCAAGGAGTCAGGGGAATGTCCTTTTCCATGTATGGCCCATGCCAGTTCATGGCGTCGCGCGGCCTGACCATCAACGCTTGCAACCCCTCGCGTCCGCGCGGGTAGTTGCCGTTGTCCACTTCGTAGGCTCCCAAGGCTGTGCCCAAGGTCGAGATCTGGGTGATGGCGGCCTTTTGGCGGGCCTCTTCACCGCGTCCGGCCATTTTCGGCAGGACGATGCCGGCCAGAATGGCCAGAATGGTCATGACCAGGAGCAGTTCGACGAGGGTGAAGGCGCCATCAGGCCGGCGCGCGGGGCGGTTTGCTGTTCTATAGTTGATTCTCATAGATGTTGTTTGATTCTATTTGATGTAGTCTTGCATGGCAAAGATCGGGTAGATCATGCCGATAAAAATCGTGCCGATGAAGGCGGCGATGAAAAAGAGCATCAACGGCTCCAAAAAGGCCACCGCCGTCTTGAGGTTCCGATCCAAATCGCCCTCGGTCACAGCGGCAATGCGCACCAATTCCTGGTCCAGCTTGCCGCTCTCTTCACCGACGGAAATCATTTCCAGGACCGAACCGGGGAAAAGTCTCTTGCAATCGGACAGGCTGGCGCCCAACTGCGCGCCTTCCTTGACGCGCTCGATGGAGTTGGAGACGGCATCGACCAGAATCTGATTGCCGATGGAGCGGCGGGCGACATTGAGGGCCTGGACCAAGGGCACGCCGGCGTTGAGCAGGGTGCCCAACATGCGGCAAAACCGGGCCATGGCAAACTGGCTCAGGAGCGGTCCCAATATCGGCATGCGCACAATCATGCCTTCCCACGCGCGCCGTCCGCGCTCGGAGGCGACCCAGTTGCGCACCAGGAATCCCACCACCGCCAGACCGATGGCGATGTAAATTCCGTAGGCCCGAATGGCATGGCTGACGGCGACGATCATCCGGGTCAAAAGGGGCAATTGACCGCCGAAACCGGCGAACATCGTCTGAAAGCGGGGGATGAAAAATGTCATCAGGACGATCAACACGCCAATGGCCAGCACCAGCAGGATGGCCGGATAAAGCAGGGCCGCCGTGACCTTGGATTTGAGGTCTTTTTCCCGCGCCTGGAAATCGGCTATTTGCGCCAGCACCAAATCCAGGAAACCGCCGGTTTCACCCGCCGAGACCATGGCCACATAGACGCGCGGAAAGGTATCGGGCATGGTGCCCATGGAATCAGCCAGCGAATTGCCATCGATCACGGAGTCGTAAATGCCCTTCCACTTGGCGGCGGCGACCGGATTGGTGGCCTCCTTGCAGAGGATGACCATGGCGCGGCTCAAGGGAACGCCCGCAGCCAGCAAACTGGAGAGCAGCCGGGTGAAGTTCTCCAACATGCGCGGGGTGACGCGCTTGGATTGCCATTTGAAACTCAATCCGCCACCCGTGGCGGGCGAGCCGCTTTCGCCATTTTTCTCGGGTCCGGCGGGGCCGGATTTTTCGGCCAGGCTGATGGGACGCAGGCCCTTTTCTTCCATCTGGCGAAAGGCCTCCTGGCGTCCGCCAGCCTCGAGCTGGCCTTCGGCGGCTTTGCCGTCGGCTTGCAGGGCTTTGTATTGGAAGAGGGGCATGACGATTTACGCGGCTTTGGCGCTCTTGGCGACGGTGATTTGCGTTTCAGCCGGGGCGTGGTTGATTTTGCCGTTGCCGAACGTTTGGTCCTTGGCCACGCGCATGACTTCCTCGGGGGTGGTGATGCCCAGGCCGATGAGGCGCCAGCCGTCGTCGCTGAGGCTGCGCATGCCGTTGCGGATGGCGGCTTCGCGAATTTCGCCGCTGGAAGAACTTTTCAGGACCATCTGGCGGATTTCATTGTTGAGGTCCATCCATTCAAAAATACCGTGCCGGCCATGATAACCGGTGTTGCGGCAGGCCGGGCAGCCGACGCCGCGATAAATCTTGACGCTCTGGGCGATGCCGAGTTGCTCCTTGAAGGCGGCGGTGGTGGCGGAGGTGTCCTCCGTTTTGCATTCCGCGCACAACACGCGCACCAGGCGTTGCGCCAGCACCGCTTCCAGCGAGGAGGCCACGAGGTACGGCTCGACGTTCATGTCCACCAGCCGCGTCAAGGCGCCGGGGGCGTCGTTGGTGTGGAGGGTGGAGAAAACCAAGTGGCCGGTCAGCGAAGCCTGCACGGCGATCTGGGCCGTTTCCTCGTCGCGAATTTCGCCCACCAGGATCACGTCCGGATCGTGCCGCAAGATCGAGCGCAGGCCGCGGGCAAAGGTCAGCCCCGCCTTTTCCGAAACCTGAATTTGGTTGACCCCGCGCATTTGATATTCAATGGGGTCTTCAATGGTGATGATCTTGCGCACGTCGTCATTGATGGCGGCCAGCGCCGTGTAAAGCGTGGAAGTTTTGCCGCTGCCGGTGGGGCCGGTAACAAGAATAATGCCGTGCGGCAACTCCAGCACGCGGTTAAAGGACTTGAGGACTTCGCCCGCCATGCCCAATTGCTCGATGCCGAGCAAGGTCGCCTTTTGCCGCAACAAACGCAGAACCATCGCCTCCCCGTGCAACATCGGAATGATGGAAACGCGGATATCCACTTCGTTGCCGGCCAGGCGGATCTTGATGCGACCGTCCTGCGGCAGGCGTTTTTCGGCGATGTTCAAGTGGCTCAAAATTTTGACGCGGGAAACAATGGCCGGCTGAAAGCGTTTGATCTGGGCCGGGACCGGAATCTCCTGCAACACGCCGTCAATGCGGTAACGGATGCGCAACTCCTCCTCGAATGGCTCGACGTGAATATCCGAGGCGCGCAGTTGAATGGCGTCGGTGACGACCTGATTGACAAATTTGATGATGGAGGCGTCTTCGGCCGCGTTTTCGAGGTTGGTGTCCTCCTCGCCGCCTTCATCCACCACTTGCAGCGGGGCCACGTCGTCCAGGGTGTCGATGGTATCGGCGCCGATGCCCAGGCGGGACTTCATTTCGCGCCGGATGGCCTCGGTGGGGGCGAGGATGGGTTTGACTTTAAGGCCGGTCAGGGTTTTGAGGGTGTCCAAACCCTGGGTGGCAAAGAGGCGGCTGGTGGCCACTTCGACCACGCCGTTGACGCGTTGCAGAGGCAGCAGTTCCTCCTTGAGCAGCACGCGCGCGGGAAAAAGCGAGAGCAATTCACGGTCCGGCTCCACGTTGTCCAGGGTGGTGAAACCCAGGCCGTATTCCTTGGCCAGCCAGCGCAGGACATCTTCCTCGGATTGGAGGGGTTTTTGCGCGCCGGAACGCGTTTGTTGACTGAGGATGGCGGCGTCAGTGGCGGACAATTGGCGGGCGGCGACCATTTGCCCGAGCAATTGGGCGGCCGGAGTCTCTGCTGTTTTTGTTTCGTTCATATTTTTGTCACCCGTGGCGGCGCTGAGAGGCGCCGCCACATAACAATAGACGCCGCTGACGGAACATTATTTACAAAAGACCGCGCAGCGTGGCGATGGCCTCCTGGCGGGGCGTCAACACCGAGCGCAAATCTTCCTGGGCCGCGGCCAATTTGGTCTGCTTGTCTTTTTGCTCATCCTGCACGGCTTTGAGTTTGGCCTTGATTTCGGCGGTCGGGGCTTTGTCATCCACGGCCTTCTGCAAAGCGGTCACGGTCGCGCTGGGTTCGCCGCCGAAACCACCCGCGCGCTGGCGGCGTGGTTGTCCGCCGTTATCGTCGGCGTTGGCGCCGCCGCCGTTGCGGCGTTGGCCGCCTCTCATGGCGTTGCGGATGGAACTGGTCATGGCTTCGCGACGGGCGTCGAACACCTTGCTGACCTTGGGTTCCAGGGCGGTCCATTCCGCGTCATCCTTGATCTCCATGGCTTCACGCAAGTTGTCCATCATCTGCTGTTTCATTTGGGCGGGATCGAAGTTGCCGCCGCGTCCCTGGGCCAGGACAGTGTTGGTTCCAAAAGTGAGCATGACGGCACAGCCGCCGGCTATCAGGGCTTTCTTTACTATATTCATCATAATCTTAATTTTGTTTAGGTTCACCATTCGCAGACGCTCATTTGCATCCCGAATTTTCACGTCAACGGCCTGAAAGCAATTGCCACGCCAACTACGTAAGTCGTTGATTACAAGCGAACCAGGAGATTTGCGTCGAAGAAACAGCGGGTTTAGCCGTGCAGATGTTGCTCAGGGCTGCGCAAGGATTGCGCAGCGCCGATTTTTCAAACGCGCGGCGGTTCCTGGCCGTGCTCGGCAAACCACTGGCGCAGAAACGCAAGGTCGGGCTGGTCTTTTGTTCGATGTGTCACGGCTTTCATCCTCCAGAGCAGGCGGGGCGAGGCGAAGGGGACTGGAACGCCGTCAATCTCGCGCACCACCACGTCCTTGGCCGCCTCGGCGTAATCAATGCCGCCGGCGCGAACCATGAGATCAACCAGAAACTCGTCGGCGATGCGGATGACGTTGTATTGCTGGAGTTCACCCGGTTGAAGTTCACGCGCGGCGTTGTCAGGCAGCGTGGAAAGCGCGGAAAAAACATTCCGCTCATTTTCCGCGTCCGCAGCCACGATTAGATCCACATCCGCCGTCATCCTGGGGAAACCAGCGGCGATGATGGCGAACCCGCCGACGACCACGTATCGCGCCCCGCGCTTATTCAACTCGCGGCACAAAGCTGCCACGTCGGCTTGAAGTGGCGGGCGGCACTCTAAATCTTGCCCTGGTCGGAGCGAGCCAGCATTTTCATCATCCATTGGTCCGCCTCCTCGTGCGTTTTGAAGCGATAGACGCCTTTAGCCGCCCATCTGTGTTTAAAGGCGCGGTGAAATTCAACCGCAGCGGCCTGCAACTGCATGCCGGCTTTAAGACTGTCGGGCGTTTTGGTGCGGCGACCGACAAAGCGGTCTATCTTTTCCTCGCAGTTGACAAAAGGTTGTTCCACGCTGCATCCAGCTTAATCCCCGTGGCCTGACAAGGCAAGCTGGGTGTGGGTGCGGAACAATTACTGGGGCAGTTTTTTGAGTTGGGCGTCCAGGTCGTCGAGGGCGAAACCTTCGGCGATGACTTGATGATGGGCGTCGGCGAGGATTAGCCAGGGCAGGGCCGGGACGGAGGAGGCCCATTTGGATTTTGCGGATGCTTCGGTCACGCGGCCGAGCGGGAAGGTTACCGGGCTGGCGATTTTCCAATCGTTGAGGATGGCATCGGTGGTAATGGCGGCTTGAATGCCGAGCGTGGTGACGCCCTGCAGCTTTAGCGCGGCGGATTGTTCATCCAGTTGGTGGACGATGTGGCGCGACGACCGCTGGCCTGCGTCGAACAGACACAATAAGACCGGCTGACCGGCAGGCGCGGTGTCGCCGGTGAGATTGACGCCGGACAAATCGGGCAGGGGACTGCCTTTGAGAGAGGCGCGATGGGACGCATGGCGGGCCATTCCCGGCCGGGAACTTAAGGTCATGACGATATTGGTGTCGCCCGCCTCAGCGGAGGCTTGCGCGAAACCGCCGCCTTGCGGGGAATTGGCGAAGAGCCGGACCTGTCCTTCGCAAACCTTGAAGTGAAAACGGCCCTTGCTGTCGGTGGTCACGTTGCCGTCGGGTTGGCCTTCGCCGTTCAGGTTCACAAAGGCGCCGGAAACCGGCTTGTCCTTCTCGTTGAGCACCTGGCCGGCCAAAACACGGTCGGCCAATCTGAGGACGAAGGGCGAAAGTTCCATGCGGTTGGTTTCTGAATCGCCTTGCATGGGCTGCTGGCTTCTACCGTAGCCATTGGCTGAGGCGAAAATAATGTAGGACGCGTCCGCCGGCAGACACTTGATTTCGTAGCGGCCTTGGGCGTTGGCGGTGTCCATTTTTTGGTCCAACTGGCTGTAGCTGTTGCCCGACTTCAACCAAACCCCGACCTGCGCGCCAGTTAGTGTCATCCTCGTGATGGACCAGTCCGGTCACGGTCAGGGCCGGTTTGAATTTCACCTCGAGGTTGCCTGCGCACAAGAGCACCGCAGCGGCGGAAACCAGAAGGAACCGCCGTGTCATTTTCATGGAACGATCAATTTATTTTTTTGCTTCCAACGTCAATGGACTTGTCCGGAACGTTGTACGGGCTGAAAATTTTGACGCTGCCAATCAACGGACGCTGAATATTTTTAGGCTCCCGCCATGAGAGCGAGCAAACGCCACCTCACCCAAACTCGAAAGTGTTGGTGGAACAGACCGTCCCGCCGGCGTTGGCCAGGGTCAATTGCGGGCCTCGCGGGCGCTGGCCGTCGCGCAGCATCTCGATGGATTCCTTTTGCCGGCCATCGAATTGGAGGCTGAACTCGATCTGGCGATTGGCGCCTTGCCTCGCGCCCAGCACGGCCTGCACCGGCTCGCCAATATCCAGCACGGCGGGTTTGTCGGCGGCGACTTCGAAGCCGGCGGTTTGTGGAAAAGAATGGCCCGAGAGCGTCCACGCCGCGCCTTTTTCATCCTTGCGGTTGATCGTCCAGCGGAAGATGCGGTAATGGCCCGCCGGGAGGGTGAACTGGCCTTTCACCGGATTGCGCACGAAATGGCCGTTCTCGCCGAAGGCGGCAAATTCGGATATGTTTTCCGGCACGCGCACCTGGCCAAGCGTGACATTCTCCGCTTTTTGCACTTTGACGAACGCGCCGTCGCGGGCGGCTTCGATGCGGAAAAACTTTCCGTCCACTTCCAGCATCCGGCCCAGAAAACGTTCGGTGGTCTTGTCGCCCTCGACCTGGACGCGGTCGCTCTCATAAGGATTGGGCGCGACATCGTTGAAGGTGCCGTTGACGTTGCCGTCAATGAGCTGGATGTTCTTTTTGACGCCGTCGAAGTTCACCATGCCTTCATACCAACTGGTGGACATGGCCATTAACTGGGGGGGATTCTTTTCAAATTGGTAAAATCGGAAGGCCAGATGATAGGTGATTGGCCCGTCCTCGCCTTTGAAAACGATCGAGGCTGACGGAAAATTGGCCATGTAGGAATCCAGCCGCCCCGGGATGGGTGTTTTGTCGTCGAGGCGGCCATTGCCGGTGCTGTCCATGAACAGACGGTCGTAAGGGCCGGATTTGCGCGCGCGGTCGAAGCAGAGCCAGCGTCCGCCGGCGGGATCCATGGGCGTGATCCAGCGCGCGAACAAGGGCGGGGCATTGAATTTTGGCAGTGCGACGCCGGACGGCGGATTGGTGGTCAGAGGCAGCGACTGGTAGGCGCGGCCCTCGGCGCCGGTGTGATATTGCAGCCATTGCTCAGGTTGCCCGAAGGCGTTGGCGGCGAAAAGCGCGCCGGCCAGAGTCAATAGTTTGGCAAATTTCATATTGTTAGCATTGGTTTGACGATCATGGATGTCAAGCGTTCAAATTGGCATCCGGCAGAGGCGCGATCAGCGGCGGCGCTTCCGGTTGGACGTGCAGCAAGGCCTTGAGGCGTTCGCGATACAAAGGACTGGCTGAAGAGAGGAGCAGGAACGGCAGCAGCGTGGCGAAATGAACCACCGTCACCGCCAGCACGAGAGTAAAACATTCGCTCCACTCAACCCTCCCGCCGGAGGTGACCATCTGCAACACCAAAAATGGCGCGGCGATCATCAGCCAGATAACGGCCAGCAAGAGGACGAGCCACCCATAAAGTTTGACAGGGTTGTAACGTCCGCGGCAAATCAATCCGGCCAGACTCAGCGCCACCGCGCTGACCAGAGCGCTTACCGCCAGCACGATGCCAAGTGCGAAAGTCTCCGTCGTGAAACTGAGGCCTTGTCGCAATACAAATGCCAGTGCGCTGAAACCGGCCAAAGCGAGCAGGAAAAATAGGAATGTAACGAACCGGTGAGGCTGCCGGAGATAATCTGACAGGAGCCACACTGCGGCCAAGCCAGCCGCCAGCGCGGCGACGACATCCAGGAAAATATTCGTTCCCGAGGGCAGGAAGTCCATCGGCGCCAGGGTGAACGCCATGACGCATCCGAGCGGCAGCCAAATCCACCACGCCGCCGCGCAACGATTGGGCTTCAAGGCGAGCAATCCCAGAATGACCAGCCACGGCAGCAAGAGCGGCGCAAAGCTCGGCAGCACTACGGCGTAAGGGACCGGCGCGCCATCTTTGGATCCGAGCGCTCCGAGGTCGGAGGAAGCCACGAGGGTCAGATTGCCGGCAGTGGTGGAAGGCACTCGCCATGAGTGCGAACAGGTGCCGCCTCAGCCAAACTCAAAAGTGCCGGAGGCGATCTCTTTTTCGCCCTGGTAAACCGCAAACCCCGGCGGTGCGGAGCGATTCTGGCTCGCCAGTTGGTAGGTTTGGCCGCCCGCGCCCAGCAGGAGATAATCAAGCTGCAAGTATTGCCCGTGGCGGGTGGCGCTGAGGGAATTGGTCAACGGCCCGCCCACGTTCAAAACCAGCGGTGTCTTTCCGTCCACCGTGAACGACTTGCCGATTTGGAACGGGCCGGTATTGCGGGAGAAGGCGGCGACGCCCTTTTGTTCGAGCTGCAGATCGGGTTGGTTATAGCTGCCGATCGGAATTTTTACCACGCCGACCGGGTTATCAACCACGACCACATACGGCCTGCCTGTCAGAACGAGGCGGCGGATGAACTGGCCGGTGATGTTCGCCTCACCCAGCGGGACGGATTGTTCGGTGAATTGGAGCGCCGGCGTGGCTTCACCGTTTAGCAAATGGGCGATGCAGTCCAATTGATAGGCGTGCCCGTCCACAAAAAGCTTCCGCGAAAAGGGAACACAAGCCAGCGCACCATCGTTCGCGGCGAAGGGTTGGTTGCGTTTCTCCCAGGGACGCAGCAATAACTGGCTGTTCTCGAACGCAGCGGAGCCGAAGACATTTTGGACGAGGCCCACCTGCCAGTCCCGCTCTTGCAACGTCAGTTTGCCTTGCCAGAAGGAGCGCACCGTGAGGTAGCAATTTGCCTGCGCACCGAACGCATAGATATTGAGATCCGCCAGCACCCGGCACTGGCCGGAAGCGGTGTTGAAAAACAGATGGACGTTGGTGAAGCTCTGGTAGTCAGTTGTCCAATTCTTGCCGGTCACAAACACGCCGGCGGGATCGTCGGTCAAATCCTGGTTGCGGTTGAGGTCGAGGTAAAGTCTTCGCGCATCGCGCTGCCAGAGAAAGGGAATGGCATTGCTGGAACCGCCGTCGAAATTCAAAACTCCTCGAAGAATTCTGCCCGAAGCGGCCGCCGGCTCTTTTTTGAAAGGCGTGGATTGCGATGCCAGTGAAACGCTCCAGTTGTTGACGGTGTAGTCCGTTTCCTGATATTCCAGCGCAGCCACGGACGCGTGAAGCGAACTTCCCGAAGCAAGGGCAATCATGAGCGCGAACGCCGACCCAGCGAGCCGGACGTTTCCCAGCCGGCGCCATGATAAGCAACCAGACATTCGCTTTGCCATGAGACAAACAAATAGCATATCCTAAAAACCCGTGCAACATAAATTTTGTTCGTTTGCCAGAGGCAGCGATCTGCCATCCAGGAGGCATTTGTCTTCTTCAGGTCTAAATTCGTCAGTCATGGTCCCGGTTGAGATGAATCTGCGGCCATCTGACCGATCGTCTTTCAAACCTAACCTGTTCTCCTGCAAAGATCAAAACCTTTGCCGGTTGCACTTCTCGCTTTCTGGCAGGGCAGTTTGGTTTGCCTTGCCGGGAAAACCGGCTGTTTTCAACTTCCTTTATGTGACCGCCGACAAAAATGAAGTGCCGGAATTCCAACTCCGAAATATTTCCAAATATCGCTTGCATTTGGAGGCAATCGGTTCAAACACTGGAACAGTTCTTTCAAATAGCCAGAGCGTATAAATTTGCTCTGGTGTTGAGTCTTTGCGCTTGCGAGGACTCGAATTTCTCGTCCAAAAATCACGACCAAAAATGAATTTCTCCGAGGTAGTTTGCCTCGACGCGCGAGCAATCGCGCGTCCTGGCGTGCTTACCTTGGAGGGGCATCGCTTGGTCGTGATTCCCTGGACGAGATGGCACGCTGGGCGCGCCTCTCGTTTTCCAAGGCCTTGAAGGAGGTTCGAGTCCGGGCAAATCGCTCGGAAGAAAAAAATTCCAACAAAGGCAAACTGATGAAAAAAATTACGAAAGTGTTTTCCGTACTCACAGTGCTTGCAGTTGCACTGGCAAACAACGCAACGGCTCAGAATACGCTTCAAATTACAGGAATCAGTGTCAATCCCGAGAAGGCCATTCTGTTGCAATGTCGAGCGTATCCAACCAAGTTTACGAAATCGATTACACCGACGACTTGGGGGGAACAAACGGCGGAATGGCGATTTGGTCGCCCTTATATACCGACTATCCATCACAGGGCACAAACAGCTTTATAGCCGATGCTGGCAATTACGATGTGACGCCCATAATCCCGCATCCCAGTCTAACTCCGGCGCGTTTCTATCAGGTTAAACCCATGTGGGATAACAATTCAGACACACCGCCGGTAGTTTCGATCACTTCCCCAACCAACGGGGTCGTCCTCTCAGGCGACGTGACGGTTTCCGTCAACGCCAGCGCCAGCGATATTGTAGGGAACCTATGCCTCTATGTTGACGGTGAACTACAGTGGGCAAGCGATGATGGAACCAACTTCTTAGTCAACACATGCGAATGGGCCAACGGGCCGCACGTCCTGTTTGCCACCGCAACATCTCAATCAAGCTGTGAAGGCGCAACAGATGGAGTCGTGATTCAATATGGGCGGGCTGCCTCATCCTCCGTGAATGTCACATTCAGCAATCTGATTTCCAGTATTAACTTCTCGCAGCCTTTTTTTGAACCGGCGTTAGGCCAAACACAGCAAGTCACGGCGCTGTTCGCCACCAATGCGGATTGGACACTCCAAATTCGAGATGTCAACAGTAACACCGTAAGGACGGTGAGCGGCACTGGCGGCTCAATGCTGTTTAATTGGGATGGCACCGGCGATGGCGGTGTTTCTATACCGGACGGCGTATATAACTACGTCTTCACTGCACAAGTCGATGGCAACGCGCAAATTCAAGGAGGTGACGGAGGGAACGGCGGCGGTGGCCCCCCTTCTTTTTCCCAGGCGTCAATGGCACCAGTGGCAGAGTCCCCGCAATTATTCGCCGTGCCCGCCGACGGCTCCGACATCGCTGTACCGTTAGCGATTTATCCTCCAGGTTACGATACAAACAGCCTGATAATTTTTGAAGCTTTGTTGTCGCAAGTGACACCAGGGTCCGAAGTGGCGAGTGCAAGCACCGTTTTAATCACTAGCCCATTGGATGCAGCGCCGATGTATTCCGGCCCTTCGTCGCAATCGACAACTGCGCCCAAGCGGAAACCCCGCAACGGGGTAAAGGGCGAAGTTGGAACGTTCGGCATCTGTTACATGACATACGGTACTAACGCCTCCTCAAGCCCTCATCCTCAAACCGGTTGGCCTTATCCGCTTCCGGCATTTGTCGCAATCGACGGCCAATCCAGAACGGCGCAGACAGTTGACCAGCCCATATCCAATAATAAGCCGCTTGCCAGCGGATTTGCGGATCAGATGCAAAGGAAGGGATGGAAATCGGCATTCATTAAGGGCGACGGTGCTTGGGGAGCCGGGGACATTAAGAAAGCATCCCTCGGCGGCAACTCCATATTCAACACCTGCAATTTTGGGATGTTATGCACACACGGCTCGGCAGGAAACAGCGGCAGCACAGGAACGGAGGCGGACGGAGTGTGCTATTCCTATATTTATCTCGGACGTAACAATTGGCTTCACCTTAGTGACATGGATTTCGGCAGTGCCGGGAGCAATGGCTTGCGCTGGATGACCATTACCGGATGCAGCCTATTAAACCTAGTGCCCCTAGATAGCATGGAGCAGAATGGCAAGACGTTTTACAACGACAATCTGCATTTACTCATGGGCGCGGCAACCGTATCGTACTCAAGTGATAACCTCGGGACCATTTATGCAACAAATTTGTTGTCTGACATGCACATTACGGACGCATGGATGCAAACCGGCCATGTTTGTTATCATGGCAACCATGTAGGCATTACGAACAATGTGATATTTCGGGCTGTCGGTAATTTCAATTGTGCAAACGATAGCTTTGCCTCATATAACGACCCAGACCCGAACCAAGACGGCTATGAAACGGATGACTTGGTTTTTGACCTAAACAACCCATGACGACTAATCGCTTAGTCTTTGTGCTTGCATTGTTGCTTTCTGGTTTCTCCCTTCCAGCCGCGCAGTTGTATCGGCTGGAAGGGAAACCATACCGCGCAAGCGCAACCATCGTCTGGTCTGACCACGTTACCAACTGGCCATCAGTAGTAACGGTTTACAAGGTGTTGCCGCAGAAGTTTCCAAAGCAATGGCTTTCTAACGTCCTTGTCTTGACCAAGTTTGCAGGCACGCCAGAGGCTTCTGGTGACAGCAACAGACTAAGCTGGCGATACAAGGAGCACGGCACGCTTGAACGGTCGCTGGATGTGGCTCCTGTATATGGATATATCGACTTCCATGATTACAAAGTGACGGCTGTCTCCACGAATCTGCCTGTTGGCGTCCCTAATCGTGAGGAAGTGGACGCGCTTGCGTTGAGATGTTTTCAAAGACTTGGCGGCGACACGAATGAGCTTTGTTTAAAGCATCGTTCAGGAACCGAGCGCAGACAGAGGCGGATTGACAGAAAGACACGAAAATATGCAGACGAATTTGTCACAATGCGCGGGGTGATGTATGCGCGACAAATTGCCGGAATTCGTTTCGTCGGTGCCGGGGGACGGGGAGGTTTTGCCGTGGATTTCGGGCCGGGAACCAACATTGCCTCACTGGAGCTTGATTGGCGACGTTTAGAACCGTATCAAAGCTATCGCACCTTAAACCGCGATGATATTGTGAAGGCGATTATGGTGGGGAAGGCGGTTATATCAACCGAGAATGGAGAAATGCCTGAGAATCCCATTAGACTGACGATTTCCCAAGTTACGCCTTATTACATGAGCGAGATTAGCGGAAAGCCGGAAGGTTTTGTTTTTCCTATTGCCAATATCGAAATGCGCGCAGAAATGGCGGGCTCAAATACGGCCACATTTTACCTGGACTGTCCGATCATTTCAGAAGAGCCTTGAATCAAATCTGTTCCCGAATTCATCAGATTGGTTTAGGATGCCGGAGAATTTATGTATCAAGGAAAGAAAATTGTTGTCGTCATGCCCGCTTACAACGCGGCCAAGACCTTGGAGCAGACCTACAACGAGGTTATGGAACAGGGCCTGGTGGACCGGGTCATCGTGGTCGATGACGCCAGCCGGGATGAGACCACCGCCATCGCCAAAACGCTCCCGAATGTGATCGTATTGACCCATCAAAAGAACCTCGGCTACGGGGGGAACCAAAAGAGCTGCTACCGCCTGGCCCTGAAGGAAAAGGCCGATGTCATCATCATGGTGCATCCGGATTCGCAGTACACCCCGAAGTTGATTCCGGCCATGACCTCGATGATCGCCAGCGGCCTTTATCCGTGCGTGCTGGGCAGCCGCATCTTGGGAGGCTACGCGCTGCGGGGCGGCATGCCATTGTGGAAGTACGTGGCCAACCGCGTCTTGACGGCGGCGGAGAACCTGATGCTGGGGGCCAAGCTTTCGGAGTATCACACGGGCTACCGGGCCTTTTCGCGCGAAATCCTGGAGCACATTCCCCTGGCGGACAATTCGGATGATTTTGTCTTCGACAATCAGATGCTGGCGCAGATGCTGTGGTTCAATTACACCATCGCCGAGGTCAGTTGTCCGACGAAGTATTTTGCCGAGGCCTCGTCGATCAACTTCCGGCGCAGCGTGCGCTATGGTTTTGGCTGCCTGGGGACGGCGCTGGCATTTCGGCTGGCGAAAATGAATCTCCGCCGGTGCCGGCTCTTTCCCACGCCGCCGTGAGGTCCGAAGTCAAAGACAAAGGCCTGGCCGCCCTGGTCTGCGTGGCGCTGGCCGTGGCCGCGTTGGCGGTGTTCTGGGGGGCGCGGCAATGCGGATTTGTCAATTTCGACGACCCGCTCTATGTCACCTCCAACGATGCCATCCAGCACGGGTTCACGGCCCGCAGCGTCCGCTGGGCCTTCCAAACCGGAGAGGGTTATAATTGGCATCCGCTGACCTGGTTTTCACATATCGCGGACGTGGATCTGTATGGGATGAATCCCGCGGGCCATCATCTGACCAGCGTTTTCCTGCACGCGATCAATGGCGCGCTGCTGTTCCTGATTTTGCGAAGAATGACCGGCGCGACGTGGCGTAGCGCGTTCGTGGCCGCTTTGTTCGCGCTGCATCCCTTGCGCGTGGAATCGGTCGTCTGGGTTTCGGAGCGCAAAGATGTATTGAGCACGCTGTTTTGGATGCTCACGGTCTGGGCCTATGTCCGCTACGCGGATCCTCCTTCGCCAAGGCTGCGGAGGAAAGGGATTTTCTACGGACTGAGCTTGTTGTTTTTCGCGCTGGGACTGATGTCCAAACCGATGCTGGTCACGCTGCCGTTTATCCTATTGCTGCTCGATTACTGGCCGCTCGGGCGCCTGCAACGGAGCGTGACCCCGTTGATCACGGAGAAAATTCCGTATTTTATGCTGGCGGCGGCATCGAGCGTGGTGACGTTTCTTTTCGAGAGCCGCGTCGGAGGGTTGGCGCCGTTGGAGGAAGAGTCCATCGGCGCGCGGCTGGCCAATGCGGTCGTTTCCTACGCGCGCTACCTGGGGAAGATTTTCTGGCCGGCGCGGCTTTCGCCGTTGTATCCGCGCCCGGCTTACTGGCCGTGGTGGGAAGTGGCGGCGGCGGCGGCGCTGCTGGCGGTAATCACGGCGTGGGTGATCCGGCGGGCGCGCGCGCAGCCGTATCTGGCCGTGGGGTGGTTCTGGTTTCTGCTCATGCTGGCGCCGGTCATCGGATTGGTGCAGGTGGGAATCCAATCGATGGCTGATCGCTACAGCTACATGGCCAGCGTCGGCGTATTCATCATGCTGGCTTGGGGAGCGTGTGATCGGATGGGGAGGCAACGATGGATTTTGGGCGCAGTGGCAGCTATGGCAATAGGCGCCTGCGCCGTGCTCACGCCCAGGCAACTGTCCTATTGGCGCAGCAGCGAAACTCTTTTCCTGCACGCGATCGAGGTCACGGACAATAATTACCTGGCTTTCAATAATCTGGGAGCTGATCTGATAAACCGGGGAGAAAAAGAGCGCGCCATGCTTTATCTTCACAAGGCGCTGGACATTGATCCCGACTACGCCGACGCGCACCGCAACCTGGCGCTGGCGCTGGCGCTTCTGGGCCAGTACCAGCAGGCGTCCAAAGAATACTTAACAGCCTTGAGCCTGAATCCACGCCTCACCGACGCCCACAACGGCCTCTGCCGCATCTATTTGACGCAGAAAAACTTCAACGGCGCCCTGCAAGAAGCTCTGGCTGCCGTCCAAATCAGCCCCGCCGCCGCCGAACCGCTCTTGAACGCCGCCAAGGCCCTGGCCGGTTTGGGCCGGAAGGAGGAAGCGGTGCGATACTTCGAAGCCTGTCTCGATTTACGCCCGGACCTTGCTGACACTCATAATGAGTATGGGATAATGCTGGCTGCGGATGGAGACTTGGAACCAGCCCTGCGGCAATTCCAAGCCGCTGTCCTCCTGGCGCCAAATGACGCCCAGGTCCACTCCAATCTGGGCGCCGCGCTGGCCAAGCTTACACGCATGAGAGAGGCGGAACTCGAGTTTCGCGCCGCTATGCGACTAAACCCCGATGATGCCCACATCCACATCAACCTGGCCGTCGTGCTGGCCCAACAGGGCAAACGCCAGGAGGCGATGGCTCAACTGGGCGAGGCGATCCGGTTGCGGCCGAATGACACGGCCCTAAAGCGACAACTGGAGGCGCTTTCGCGTCAGGGGCCTTAAATAGCCCAGCCTTTGCGGTAATCTCTCTTCACGAAGCGGGCGGCATCTGGAACATTCGTGGTTTTCATGCCGGTTCCGTCCCACGCCAGTTTCTTGCCGGCGCGCAAGGCCACGCAACCCAGAAGCATGATCTCGGTCAGATAGGACGCGATGTCGAAATTCGAGTACGCGACGTCGTGTTTGCCGTCCTTGCAGGCCTGAATCCATTCCCTGTGCTGCCGCAGATCGGGCGGGCCGCTGAAGATGTTGCGCGGCATGGTTTGCGGGATGGCCTTGGCGGCTGGGTGATTGTCCAAGCCCACCACTTCCTTGTCGCCTTTGAGTTTGACGAAAGTCTTCAACTCCTGGTCGCCGTCCTCCGGTGAAAAGATGATGCCGTTGTCGCCGATCATGACGCAACCGCTGCCGGAAATTCCGCCTAGGAAAGCTTCGATCTCGGCCGTGGCTTCCTTCGGCGGCTTGTTGCCGCCATCCGACCAATGCAACGTCACCGCCGGCATCCCTTCGCGGGCGGGGAACTCGAAACGGATGTTGGAACTGGCCGGGTACATCTCCGTGTTCATGCCCGAGGAACTGGCTTCGACCTCCGTCGGATAGCCCAGTTTGAGCGAGCGGAAGGGCCAATTGACCGTGTGACAGGCCATGTCCCCCAGCGCGCCGGTGCCAAAATCAAGCCAGCCGCGCCAGGACCGGGGCTGATAAACGTTTTGGGCGAAACCGGTGCGGACGGCTTCCGGCCACAAATTCGCGAAAGGCCGCTCGGGCGCAGTGCCGAGCCAGAGATTCCAATCCAAGTCCGCCGGCACAGGGTCGCTGGCGGTGGGACGCCCCAAACCCTGTGGCCAAATCGGACGATTGGTCCAGACGTAGGCTTGATGGACGGGGCCGATAATGCCGGCGCGCATGACCTCGACCGCGCGGCGCAAGGTATCCGAAGCGCTGCCTTGGTTGCCCATTTGCGTGGCCACTTTGTATTGGCGGGCCAGGTCGCGCAAGGCCCGCGCTTCAAAGATGTCGTGCGTCATCGGCTTTTGACAATAAACATGCTTGCCCAGCTTGATGGCGGCGGCGGCGATGACCGCGTGCATGTGGTCGGGCGTGGCGATGTCCACGGCGTCAATACTTTTTTCCTTTTCCAGCAATTCGCGATAATCCTTGTAAACAGTGGCCTCGGCGCCCAATTTCTCGTGCAGGGCCGTTTTTACGTAGGCCGCCGACGGGGCATGGACGTCGCACAAAGCCGTGACGTTTTCACCGGCGCTGGCGCAGCAAACAAAGTCGCTCCAGCCTTTGCCCGCGCAGCCGATCTGGGCGATGTTTAATTTGCTGTTCAGATTCTGCCCGCGCACCGGATAAGGGCCGGTCAGGGCCGCGCAGCCGGCCGCCACGGCGCCGTATTTGATGAATTGCCGCCGGGTGGAGCGGGAAAGGGTGACTTGTTTATTCATGGTGTTAAGACGGTTTGAACCTCATCGCGCGCCAGGCAGAGGCAGGGTGTCGCCGGTATTCGGGGCCACTTGGTAATAGCCGGGGCCAAGGCCGGTGGTCGGGTCGGCGTTGCGGGCGTGACGCCACATCAGATAGCTGCCCATCACGGCCAGCAACACGGCCGCAGCGGCCACGGCCGGCCAAGCCAGGCGGCGGCTCAGTTTGGCCAGTTGGAACATGGCCGAATCCAGGATGCTCCCCACGGGACGCGTCAGGGACGGGTCCACCTGGCCGGAATCAGCCAATTCGCGCCCTAATTGCTGGAGGATTTGCGCCGTGTCCAGCTTGAGCAAATTTGAGTAGGTGCGGACGAAGCCGCGAATATAAACCGGCGCGGAGAAGATACTGTAATTGCCTTCCTCCAACGCCCGCAGATGGTCACTGCGGATTTTGGTCATCTCCACGATCTCGTGCAGGTCCATTTTTTGGGCCTCACGCGCCTGGCGCAATTGTTCACCAACAGTCGGCACGCGGAATTGATAACCTCTTGGCCCCCGCGTGGCAACACCTAACACGGCCATCATCAGAAGCACGCTTGAACTACTCCGCCATCCACCCGGAGGGCGGCGCCATTGGTGGCCGCGGACAGCGGGCTGCACACGTACGTCACCAGGTTGGCCACCTCTTCGGCCGTCGCGAACCGCTGCAAGAGCGAAGACGGACGGATGGTCTTGAAAAATTCCTTCTCGAATTCCGCAAAAGGTTTGCCGCCGCTAAGTTTTCCCGCAAATGCCTCCACCCCGGCCGAACGCGTTGGACCGGGCAAGACCGCGTTCACCGTGACCGCTGTGCCGGCGCACAATTGCGCCAGGCCGCGCGAAACGGCAAGCTGCGCGGTCTTCGTCATGCCGTAATGGATCATTTCGGCGGGAGTATTGATCGCGCTCTCGCTGCTGATGAACACGATGCGTCCCCAGTTCCGCTGCTTCATGCCGGGCAGATACGCGCGGCTCAGGCGGACACCGCTGAGCACGTTGACCTCGAAGAACCGCCGCCAGTCCTCGTCGGGAATATCCGCAAACGGCTTTGGCTCGAAAATGCCGAGGTTGTTCACCAGAACGTCCACGAGCGGGAACCGCTGCAGCAGCGTCTCCGTCGCCGCCGCCGTGGAGAGATCGCCCGCGAAGCTTTCGATCCTGGCCTCCGGCACGGCTTGGGTCAGGTGCGCTTTCGCCTCCGCGACCGCTTTTTCCGAACGGCCGTTGACGATGACGCGCGCGCCTTCGCGGGCCAGCCCGGTGGCAATGGCAAATCCAATTCCTTTGGTGGAGCCTGAAACGAGGGCTGTCTTGTCAGTTAGTTTTAGGTTCATAGAGCAAAATGTTGCTATAATATACATGGCCCGCCATCGGGCGCAAAGGGGTTGGAACGAGGTTTTTGGGGTGGAAGCACCTTGACGCTGCCAATTCTCCCGAACACACTCTCGGACATGGCTACCCGGACGCTTCTTGCCGAACTGCCGATACACGCACGCAAAGCTGTGCGCTTCTATTGGCAAACGCGTTCCCATCAGGTGGAAAAGCAACGCAAAGCCGGTGGCTCGGACCAAGGGCTGCGGAGCGCCGTCACGGGCGGCGCACAAATGAATGGTTTTATCGAACTATTTACGAACCTGGTCATCGAAGCCGGAATCGACGCCAAGCATATCTACTATCGAGACTCTCTTGAGTTGCCCGGATACTTTCGCCCGAGCAAACGCTGGGATTTTCTCGTGGTGGCGAACGGCCAACTGATTGCCGCGCTCGAGGCGAAGTCGCAGGTCGGGCCGTCATTCGGAAATAATTTCAATAACCGTACCGAGGAAGCGATGGGCAGCGCCCTCGATCTTTGGACCGCTTTCCGCGAGCAGGCGTTTGGTTCTGCCACCCGCCCGTGGATCGGCTACATGTTCCTGCTTGAAGATTGCGCGTCATCTACAAGACCCGTCGGCGTGAAAGAACCGCACTTCAAAGTTTTCCCCGAATTCCGCGAATCGTCTTACGCCAGGCGTTATGAACTGTTTTGCCGCCGACTCGTCCTTGAAAGGCACTACGACTGCTCCGCCTTTCTCATGTCGAATCCTGAAAAAGGCTTAAAGGGTGATTATTCAGAACCCGCGCCTGACCTCGCGTTTCAGGTATTCGCGAACTCGCTTGTCGCCCGCGTGGCGGCATTCTCGGGGCGCATCAAAACGCTATGAAGTACACCGTTGTGGGGCAACACACCATTGACGAAATCCCGACCAAGCACCGTCTCGTGCAAGGCGACGCGCGCGACTTGTCTTTCATTCCAGACGAATCCATTCATCTCGTCGTCACCTCGCCGCCGTACTGGACGCTCAAACGCTACAACGATTCCGAGGGGCAAATGGGACACATCGAGGACTACGAAAGCTTCCTTGCGGAACTTAACGGTGTGTGGGCCGAATCCCTCCGTATCCTCGTTCCCGGCGGACGCCTGGTGTGCGTCGTGGGCGACGTGTGCCTCTCGCGTCGCGAGAACAATGGGCGGCATACCGTCGTTCCGCTCCATGCGGATATATGCGTGCAATGCCGCAAGCTTGGCTTCGATAACCTCAATCCCATCATCTGGCATAAGATATCCAACGCCAGTTATGAGGTGAGCAACGGTTCGAAATTCCTCGGCAAGCCCTACGAGCCAAATGCAATCATCAAGAACGACATTGAATTCATCCTCATGCAACGCAAGCCTGGCGGTTACCGCAAACCTACCGAGAATCAACGTCGTCTTAGTATGATTCCCAAGGAAGCGTTCAATAAATGGTTTCAGCAATTCTGGACCATCACGGGCGCCTCGACCAAGGAACACCCGGCGCCCTTTCCGTTGGAACTCGCTTCGCGCCTCGTTCAGATGTTCTCATTCACCGGCGACACTGTCCTGGACCCATTCTGCGGCACCGCCACCACGATGGTGGCTGCGCTCAAGCACGGGCGAAACAGCATGGGCGTGGAACTCGACACGGAATACTGCAAGCTGGCCGCCTCGCGCCTAATGAACGAAAGCACGTCCCTCTTTGGCAACGCGCTGCTTCAAATTGAGTTGAAGCCCCACCCGGCGACCGAAGCGGCTGTTCTGAATGAATCCGTCACGGAATATAAAACGAAAACTATCGCCAAACGTCTTGCCTCCCCCAGAAAGAAAGTATGAAAAATGAAAACCGTCATAATTCAACGATCTTCTTGTCAGCGTCGATCTGTTTCTTTGCAGTCGTTGCGAGTTTATTCGCGGAGACAAGTGCGCCGCAAACTTCAGCGATGGATGCGAAAAAATTCCAGCCTGTGACCATCAATAACGTTGAACCCCGGCGCGATGTGGCGGGAGAAATCGTGGACGCCCATGATGGTTGCCTTCAGTTCTTCGACGGCCGCTATTATCTCTATGGCACGGCTTACGGCAAATCGGCCGGGTTCAGCATCAACAACCGCTTCGGGGTTTATAGTTCGCCGGAATTGCAACATTGGACTTTTGAGGGTGAATTGCTCCAGGAACCGCCGGACGGCGTTTATTATCGCCCCTATGTGGTTTTCAATTCCAAGACCGGCAAGTATGTGCTTTGGTATAATTGGTATCCCAAATTGTGGGACGGCTTGGTGGGCGCCGCCACCAGCGACACGCCAGTGGGGCCGTTCACCATTGCCAATCCCAAGGTGCGGGTCTCCAGCGCTGAATCCCAACCCGGCGATGGCAGCCTTTTCGTGGACGATGACGGCAGCGGCTATTTTATCTACACCGCTATCGGCGAAGGCCACGCCATTCGGGTGGAAAAGTTGACTCCGGATTACCTGGGTTCGACCGGCCAGGCCAGCGCGATTCTGGCCAAGGGTTGCGAAGCTCCCGCGCTTTTCCGCCGCAAAAATATCTATTACGCCATTTTCGATAATTGCTGCTGCTTCTGTCCCGCTGGCAGCGGGGCGCAGGTGTACACGTCGCGGTCGCCTTTGGGGCCTTATGCCAAGTGCGCGAATATCAATCGCCGTGGCGGAAACGGCGAGCCGATGGTGGCGGCGCAGCAAACTTGGGTCGCGAAAATCCCGACATCCGAAGGAGCGGCCTTCATTTGGATGGGTGATCGCTGGGGGTCGCGGTTGGACGGCATCAAGGGCCACGACTTCCAATTCTGGAGCGCGCCGCTGAAATTCGATTCGGATAACAACATCCTGCCCATTGACAATGTTCCGTCGTGGCAGGCCAGCGTGCGGTTGGGGGGCGACCAGCCTCCGCACCCCGCGGCCTATCTCTGGCCCAGGAAGAAAGACCCCCATCCGGTCAAGGTTGATCCCTGTTCCGGCAAACCTATTCCCCCAGAGCAAATAGATGGTTTGCCGTAGCCCGGAGGACTGGCTGACCAGACGGCAGGATTGGACTGATTTGGTTTGCAGGGCTGGGTGATTTCCATATCATCAAGTTCAGGTATGATACTTGCCTCGACATCCGTCATGGAGACGCCCGATTCAGCGAATGGTGTCGTTCGCCGCAGAAATGGCAAACCACCATCGGTTTCCAGGCTCAGTGAGAAGAAACTGATTCCTTTTGGGTGGTACGGCGGCAAATTTTCGCACCTTGCCTGGCTGCTTCCATTGCTCCCCCGATGCCACCATTATTGCGAGCCGTTTGCCGGTTCGGGCGCCTTGCTGCTAAACCGTTTGCCCTCCCCGGTCGAAACCTACAATGATCTCGATGGCGAGGTCTGTAATTTTTTCAGGATTCTCCGGGACCAGAAAGCAGAGTTGGTCGAGGCGATTGGATTAACCCCCTTTTCCCGTGAGGAATTTGCGCTGGCTTGCATTCTCGATCCCGCTGCTTCCGCGCTCGAACGCGCCCGGCGCTTTTACATCCGTGCGCGCCAAGTTCGCACAGGGCTGGCGCAAACGGCCACGGTTGGCCGATGGGCCAATTGTAAAAACACCAGCCGCGCGGGCATGAGCGGCGTGATTAGCCGCTGGCTGGGTGGAGTTGAGATGCTGCCCGAAATTGCGGATCGCCTCCTGCGGGTGCAGATTGAGAATCGACCGGCCAATGACGTGCTGAGGCTTTATGATTCCCCGCAAACCCTCTTTTACTGCGATCCTCCTTACATCCACGAAACCAGAGGCGATTCAAAGGCATATGGTTACGAGATGACAGACCAGCAGCATTGCGAATTGGCTAAAGTGCTCAACACGGTCAAGGGCATGGTTGCGATTTCAAATTATCGGTGTTCTTTGATGGACGAGCTGTATCCCGCCCCCCGCTGGCACAAAATTGTAGGCCCGCCTCGAACGAATCACGCGACCAAAGGCACGCGCGTTGAGGTCCTTTGGGCAAATTACAAACCCCACAACAAACCCTCGAATGACCGAAACGGAAACCTGTTTGAAGATTCTGAATGACTCCTATTCCAGAGCCAATTCTCAGATCACCAAATCCTTCATAAACGACGCTGTTATTTTGCAGCGCGTTGAAATTGTCGCCCTCTGCCTCAGAAATCGGGCGGGCGTCCGGGCATTGCTCGCTGGCGCGCTTGCCAAAGTGTACCAACCTAAACTCGACATTCGCAAACCTTATACTGATATCGCTGGCCGCGCGCAGAAGGGCTGTTTTTCAGGGCGGGCTTTTGATGAGCGCTATATCCAGACCTTGGCGGCGAACCCGTACCATTTGCCAATAAACGCGACGACGGCTTACTTGACTCCCGGCTTTCGGACGAAGAACATCGTCCTCACACCAGACGTGGAGCTTGAGGGCCGACCACCCGAGATGTATAAGGCGGTGCTTCAATTATTCGACGACGTGCAGAAAAATCGAGTTTCCGCCCAGAACGTTCTCGATGAAACGATCCGTCTGCTCATCATCGAGCGTGATAAGCGCGATTTGACGCTTCAAAACCTCCTCACCGACATCAGACGGACAAGCGACAAAATGCCGCTCGCGGCGGAAGATATAATAAATCTCATCACCCAGCACCTGGTTTGCAGAAACGCTGCTCGCCTGCCGGTCTTGGTAATCGCCGCCGCCTATAAGGTGGCCGCACAGCGGCTTGGCGAGAGAATTCTGCATCTTCACTCGCACAATGCCGCCGACAAACAAACGGGGGCCGCGGGAGATATTGAAATCACCCTGTTGGGGGACGACAACGTCGTCACGGCTTATGAAATGAAGATGAAGGCCGTGACCATCACCGACATCAATATCGCGCTGGAGAAAATCAAGACCCACAAGGCGACAATCCGGCATTATCTGTTCATCACGACGGACAAAATTGACGCGGAGGTTCGCGAGCATGCAGCCAAACTTTACGACGAGCTTGGCGGGATCGAAATCGCCATTTTGGGCTGTATCGATTTTCTGCGGCATTTCTTGCATTTATTTCACCGACTGCGGAACGACTACCTTGACGCTTACCAGGAACTTCTGCTGGCAGAACCCGAAAGCGCCGTCAGCCACACGCTGAAGGAGACCTTTTTGACGCTGAGGAAAACCGCCGAAGGGGCCACGTAATACTGACAGCCAACTATGCCGGGTTTCTCCTCGCGTGGCGATCCCAAACACGGAAGAGGTGAACTTTGCTCTTTGAAGTTGGGGCGGCGCGTTTTAAGCTCTCGGCCATGTTGCTGTTGCGGGTCATGGCCAGGTGCGCCGGACTGCTCGCGCTGGCGGTCTGCCTGGGCGGTTGCATTCCGGGGGACAGCCATGTCGATGAGGAAAAGGACCCGCATTTCCAGCGAGGACGCAATCTGGTCAACAGCCAGGATTATAAAGGCGCGGTGGCGGAATTCGAGAGGGCGCTGGAGAGCAATCCTGGGTCGGCGGCAGCCCATTTTGAATTGGGCTGGCTTTACGATACCAAAATCAACGACAGCGCGGCGGCGATTTATCATTACCAACGGCATCTCCAAATGCGGCCGGATTCCGACCGCGTCCAGTTGGTCAAGGAACGCATCCGCGGCTGCAAACAGGAACTGGCCAACACGGAATTTCCGCTGCCCGACAGCCAGAATTTGCAGCGCGAGGTGGACCGGTTGATGGCGGAAAACCTGGGGCTGAAACAACAATTGGCCGCCTTGCAACATCAAGCCCAGGTCCAAGCCCAAGTCGCCAGCGCCGAAGCGGCGCGAGTCCGCCCAGACCCCCCGGCGGCGCGGCCGGTGGCGGTGACTCGATCAACTCCTGTGCCGTCTGCTCCTGCGCATGGGCGGGTTCATATCGTTCGCGAACGGGAAACCGTCAGTTCGATCGCCGCCCAATACGGCCTCAAGGCCAACGCCATTCTCGCGGCCAATCCGCGCGTGGATCCACGGCGCTTGCGCGTCGGCCAGAGTTTGAATCTGCCTTGATCGATTTATTCAAAGCAGGGGGCCGGAACCCTGCGTTCTCCATGACGCCTGCTGAAACATTCTCCGCCTTGCTGCGCGGGCCGCAACCTTTCCTGGCCCTGGCCCCGATGCAGGACGTGACGGGCCTGGAGTTTTGGCGCGTCATCGCCCCTTGTGGCGGGGCTGACGTTTATTGGACGGAGTATTTTCGCGTGCATGGCTCCTCGCGGCCGGAAAAGTGGATTCTTGACTCGATCCTGCAAAATCCCACCGGCCGGCCCGTCGTGGCGCAGTTGATTGGCAATGACGTTGCGGCACTGGTGCGCACCGCCCGCGAATTGCAACGTTATCCCATCGCCGCCATTGATCTCAATCTGGGCTGTCCGGCGCCGGTGGTCTATCGCAAATGCGCGGGCGGCGGATTGTTGCGGCAGCCGGAGAAAATTGACGCCATCCTGGGCGCCTTGCGCGAGGCGGTGACGGTGCCGTTCACTGTCAAGACTCGCATTGGCTTTGATTCCGCCGCGCAATTTGACGAGCTGCTGGCGCTCTTTTCCCGGCACGCCATCGATTTGCTGACGGTGCATGGCCGGACGGTGGCGCAAATGTACCGGCCCGGGGTGCGCTACGATCTGATCGCGCAGGCGGCGCGGTCGCTGCGCTGCCCGGTGCTGGCCAACGGCAACGTGTATTCGGCGGAGCAGGCTCTGGCCGTGCTGGCGCAGACCGGGGCGCGCGGGTTGATGATTGGCCGGGGCGCGATTCGCAATCCGTGGCTATTCCGGCAGATTCGCCAGCGCCAGTGCGGCCAAACGGTCGCCTTTCCCACCGGGCGGGACGTGCTGGCTTATATTCGGCAACTGTGGGATTCGCAAGTGACGGCGGACGTGCAGGAATGCGCCCAGGCGCAACGGATGAAAAAGTTCATGAATTTCATCGGCGAGGGAGTTCCGCCGGCGGAAGCGTTTCTGCATGAAATCCGCCGCGTCAGCACCCGGGACGATTTCTTTCGCGTCTGCGAAACCTATCTCGACCATGACCGCCCGGCATTCCTGGAACCGGCGGCGACCCTCACTGCCAGTTGACGCCGGGGGTGTTGGGATTGAAGGTCATTTCTCCGCCATTAAAGGTCTTGTACTTTTTGACGTGCCAGTCGGCGAACAAGACATTGACACGGTTGATGTGGGTGGGGGAGGGCAGGGCGAACAGCACGTTGGTATCGTTGTCGTTCAGGTCCGCGTTGTTGGGAGACGACGGGTAATTGCAGTCGCCGGAGAGCACATAATACGACGGACAGCCCATGCTGCGCAGGCTCACGCTGGCATTCGTATTCGCGTCATAATAAAAAGAGACCGATCCCATGAAATAGTTGTAGCCGGAGTGGCTGTAAAAAGCGCTCAAGCCCGGACAACGCAACAGGTTGGTATTATTGGCGTAATAAGGAGCCAAAGCCTTGGTCCAGGGAATGGGATTGTTGGTCCAGAAGCCTGCCTTTGGATCGCCGATGAAGGCGTAAGAAACCGGCAAGTTGTCGTTGCTGTCATCCCCGTACATCTGCATCGCCAAGCCAAGTTCGCGCAGGTTGTTGACGCAAAAAATGGCGACGCCTTGTTCCTTGGCCTTGCTCAAGGCCGGGAGCAGCATGGCGGCCAAAATCGAAATGATGCTGATGACCACCAGCAGTTCGATGAGTGTAAATCCTCCTTTGAGCCTTTTCAATGCGTCACCTCAATGTCTTGCTCCAAGGTAACCTCTCCATCCTAAAATGGCCAGTAAAACATGGAGGTCACTTTTGTTTCGCCGCCCTGGCTTCCGTCTTGGCGATGGTTTCCTGCAAAATAAGCGTTTGGTTTTTGTCCATCTTCAACGTGTAGGCCACCTTCTTCAATGGCTTGACGGCGGCAACGTAATTGCTTTGGTCGATGGCCGTCAACGCTTGTTCCAGGTTTTGCCTGGCGTCGCCGGAGAGGGATTGAAAGGCTTCGCGGACCTTGGCGGTGTCAATATTCTTGTTGGAGCAGCCCACGCTTAACAGGCAGACCAGACCGGCCATGGTGAAAAGAAGAGTTAGCCGTTGTTTCATCGCTCATTCATATAACGGATCAGCCGCTTTGTCTGTCTTTTTGTTAATCTTACAGCGAGGCGAAAACCTTCTCCAAAAAGAGACGGTTGGCGCGCGCGCTGGCGGTGACTTCGGCCAGCGTCTTTCCGCCGGCGCCTTCGACAAAGCTCGGCCCGTTGAAACCCGCCTTCTTCAGCTCTTTATAGACGGCGTAAAAATCAACTTTCCCGGTCCCGAAGGTAATCATCACGTCGCCCTGCTGGCCTGAGCAATCCTTGGCGCAAAAGCCGGTGACGTGCTGGACAATTGGCTTCAATTCCTCGACCGGGTCCTTGCCGGTGTAATAGATGATGTTGCCGGCGTCATACCAGAGTTTGAAATTGGGCCGGTTGACCAGCTTGAGGCAGCGCAGGATTTCCCCGGAAGAGACGCTGCCGCCGCCGTGGGGTTTGAAGACGATTTTCACGTTGCGTTCCTGGGCGTAATCGGCGGCATCGGTCATGGCCTGGCAATAGCGCGCGTTGTTTTCCTCTTTGTCAGCGCCGTTGGAGAGCATCCATTCCACCTTCAGAAAATGGGCGTGATCGATTTGCCGGTGGATTTGTTGAACCATCTCTTCCTGCGCGACTTGAAAATTGATCCGCAACGCGCCCATGGTCGCGGTCAATCCGGCCCGGGCGAGCTTCTTTTTGAGTCCGGACAGGTAATCTTCCTTCGCGTCCGCGCCCAGCAACGGCTCGCCTGGCATGTTGCTTAACAAGCCCGTGATCGAGTATCCGGCCTCCTTGATTCCCGCCAGGGCGACGTCCACTCCCCAATTGGCCGGTTGCGGCACGGAGACCGGTTGGAGAGCGGCGCCGAACTTTTGCATCCAGGGCCGGTTGAAACAGCCGATGGGCCAGGCAACGCCGGCGGCGGCGGAAGCATCAAACACATTCACGGCGGCAACCGCCGCGGCAGCTTTAACAAAACTTCGGCGGGACATGACGCGGCAGGATTCAGATTTCATGTGCCAATAAATATGTCTTTGCTCAGTCATGGTCAATATTCTTGTCCGCGTTTCGCCTGAATGATCGTGAAAATCCGCTTGAAAAGCCCGTCAGGCGCCACAATACTCGCCAAGAATATGAAATCAATTCGAATCGGCATCATCGGCATGGGCAACATCGGCAGCCACCACGCGGGTTACCTCCTGGCTGGCAAGGTCAAACGGTGCGAACTCAAAGCCGTTTCCGACGCCTTTCCCGATAAACTTGTCTCCTACAAACAACGCGGCTTGAAAATCTTCGCCGACGGCGAGGAATTGATCCGCTCCGGGGAGGTCGATGCGGTCATCATTGCCACGCCGCATTACCAGCATACCACCCTGGGCATCGCCGCGCTCCAGGCCGGATTGCACGTCATGGTGGAAAAACCGATCTCCGCCCACAAAGCCGACGCCGAGCGGTTGATCGCGGTGCGGCAGAAGCATCCCAAGCAGGTCTTTGGCGCCATGTTCCAGATGCGCACCGAACCCCGCTACGCCAAAATCAAACAACTCATCGACGCTGGCGAGCTTGGCCAGATCGTCCGCTTTTCCTGGATCATCACCGAATGGTTCCGCAGCGAGGCCTATTACGCCAGCGGCGGCTGGCGGGCCACCTGGAAGGGCGAGGGCGGCGGCGTCCTTCTCAACCAATGCCTCCATCAACTGGACATGCTGCAATGGCTGCTGGGCATGCCCGCGCGCGTGCGCTCCTTCGTGCAATTGGGCCGCTTCCATCACATCGAGGTCGAGGACGACGTTACCGCCTACCTGGAATTCCCCAACGCCGCCAACGGCATCTTCGTCTCCAACACCGGCGAGGCCCCCGGCTCCAGCCGCCTGGAGATCATCGGCGAAATGGGCAAATTGCTGCTCGAAAACGACAAGCTGCTCTTCATCCGCAACGAGGTTTCGATGATCCAGCAATGCAAGAATTCCAAGCTCGGCTTCCAAAAGCCCGGCGTCTGGAACATCGACATTCCCATCTCCACCGAGCCGTCCCAGCACGCCACCCTGACGCAAAATTTCATTGATGCGATTCTCGATGGCACGCCCCTGGCCGTTCCCGGCGAGGAGGGCATCCGTTCCGTCGAATTGGCCAACGTGCTGCTCTACTCCGGCCTGGTCAACCAGACCATTGAGCTGCCGCTGGACAGCGCCGCTTACGAGAAGAAGTTGAACGAGCTGATCGCCTCCTCCAAGATCGAGAAAAAAGTGGTGGCGGTTTCCAACGAGGATTTCACCAAATCATTCGTCCACTAATATACTATTATGTTTCTCACTGGAATATCAGACGAAGCGGGCGTCGCGTTGGACTGCCAAATTAACGCCACCCGCGAGCTGGGCTGGAAACACGTCGAGATGCGCGCGGTCGAAGTGCCCGGCTTTCCCAAGGGCAATTTTCACGACATCCCGGACAAAGCTTTTGACATGGCCGCCGGGCGGTTGCAGGACGCGGGCCTGAGCGTCTGCTGCTTCGGTTCGGCCATCGCCAACTGGTCCAAGAAAATTGCCGACCCGTTTCAAATCACCCTCGATGAAGTCAACCGCTGCATTCCGCGCATGCAACGCCTGGGCGCGAAATATGTCCGCATCATGAGTTTCAAACCGGCGGATACCGACGACACCACGCCGCCGGAAGTTTTCCGCCGCATCGGCGAAGTCACCCGGCGGTTTCGTGACGCCGGCCTGCAGCCCGTGCATGAGAATTGCATGAATTACGGCGGCATGAGCTGGCGGCACGGCCTGGAATTGCTCGAAAAATGCCCCGGCTTGAAATGGGTTTTCGACACTGGCAACCCCGTCTTCAACCGCGACCGCAGCAAGGCCAAGCCGTGGCCGTGGCAGGACCCGTGGGAGTTCTGGGAGCACATCCGCGACCACGTCGTCCACATCCACGTCAAGGACGCCACCTACGTGGCGGCCAAAAACGATTGCGACTACAACTATCCCGGCCAGGGGCAGGGCCGCGTGCGCGACATCCTCAAAGACGCCCTGGCCCGCGGCTACGACGGCGCCATCTCCATCGAACCGCACGTGGCCGTGGTCTTCCACGACGCCAAAGTGAAGGCCGACGACAACGTAGTATTCGACAGCTACATCCGCTACGGCCAGGAATTGGAAAAAATGCTTGGAGACATCAAGAGCGAATTGAAATCGGGTCCCGCCCACGCAACCTCGCCCTAAAAGAGCATATAACGTTACTATTGACTGACCCTGCTAATACTCATGATTGAGCAAATCGAAGCTGAATTCTTCCAAGGCTTTCAAAAGAGTGGGCATAGTCGTCCGGCTCGGTTAACGTGTCGCAGGGCAAATGGGCAACAGATCGAGGTGTTTATCAAATTTGCCGGCAGTGTTTGGGGTCAAAAACTCTGGCCTATGGGCGGAAGCATTGTGTTCAGCCATCGCTCGGCATCTCGGTTTTTTGACTCCAAATCCGTATATTGTCAATTTGTCGCCGGAATTTCTTGCCGGTGCTCCCAATGAGGCCAAGGATCTGATTTCCCGCAGCCTTGGTTTGAATTTTGGATCCGTCGCCGTGGGATCTGGCTACGTTGTGATGCCAACGGAACCGCGATTGCCCAAAGAGCTCTGCAAAATTGCCGCGGAAATTTTTGCCTTCGACATTCTGATGCAAAATTTCGACCGGAAGAGGGATAATCCTAATTTGCTCTGGAACCGGAAACGCATCGTGCTGATTGATCATGAATGCGCTTTGAATCCGGTTTTGGGATGGCCAGATTTCAACGTCGCGTCTCTGGAATTGGATAAGTTTTATGACCATGTCTTTTATTCGGAAATCTCACCGGGAGACGCTGATTTTCTTATTAAAGGTTTGGAAACCATGACCCCACCAATTTTGGATGGTTTTTTCGGCCAGCTTCCAGACGTCTGGCGCGACGAAAAGGCTGTCGCGACTTTATGGAAATGTCCCCTTTTGGACTTAATAGAAATGTCCCTTTTGGCCGGTGCTGCTGTAGCAGCATGGGCCTGAATGGAGACATTAACGATGAGTCGGAAAGAACGGAATCGGATCACTATCATGGCAGGAGTAAAGGCCAAAGAGCTAAACCAGGTCCAGGCCGCCGAGTTGCTTGGGGTGAGCCATCGGCAGGCCAAGCGCATCTGGCGGCGCTATCAGGACGAGGGGGACGCCGGCCTGGTGCATCGGTTGCGGGGCAAGCCTGGTTTGCGATGCAAGGCGCCGGGTCTGCGCGCGCAGGTCATGGCGCGCTGGGCCGAGGAACGCTACGCGGACTTTGGGCCGACACTTCTGGCGGAGGAGATGGCCAAGGAAGGGGTGGTAGTGGATCACGACACAGTGCGGCGCTGGATGCTGGCGGCGGGCAAAGGGACGGTGCGGCGGCGACGCCAGCAGCACCGGCAATGGCGGGAGCGCAAACCGTGCTTTGGAGCGATGGTGCAACTGGATGGCTCCCATCACGATTGGTTTGAGGGGCGGCGAGACAAGTGCGTTCTGATGGTCATGGTGGACGACGCGACGAACCGAATGCGGGCGCGGTTTTCCGAGGGGGAAACGACGCGGGCCAGCTATGACGTATTGGAGGGCTGGGTGCGTCAGAACGGGGTGCCTGGCAGCGTGTACGTGGACCGGGACAGCATCTACCGCTGCGAGGGGGAGCCGAGCGTGGCGGAGCAATTGGCGGGCAAAGAGCGGCAAACGCAGTTTGGCCGGGCGATGAGCCAGATCGGGGTGGAACTGATTCTGGCCAACAGTCCGCAAGCCAAAGGGCGGGTGGAACGGATGAACGGGGTGTTGCAGGACCGGCTGGTCAAGGCGTTGCGGTTGGCGCGCATCAACGATTTGGAAAGCGCCAACCGGTTTCTAGAGGAGAAATTCCTCAAGGAGTTCGACCGAAGATTTGAGCGAGTGCCAGCCAGCCCGAGGGATGTGCATCGGGAGGCGCCACGAAACCTGGACGAGATATTGAGTTGGGAAGAGGAGCGGGTGGTGCAGAGGGACTGGACCGCGGCGTGTGAAGGCAAATGGTATCAAGTGGATCGGCAGCACGAAGCCATGAGTTTGGCGGGGCGGAAAGTGGTGATACGGACATTGCGGGACGGGCGGGTGCAACTGGCCTACCGGGGCAAGAAACTCAAATGGACAGAATTGCCAGAGCGACCCCAGCGCAAGGTGGGGAGCGATTCCGTCAAGGTCAGGCGAGTGCAGCGATCTCCAGCGGCGAACCATCCGTGGCGGCGGCCACTACTGCGCGCCGGAAGGGGGGGGCGCTTGGGGCCGGGGGATTCCGGTCGGCCTCCGCTACGCTCCGGCCTCCCTCCATCCCCCGGCCCCAAGCGGGGAAACAAAGAAACAACTGCACCCAACAAAAAGGGGACATTTCCGTCTAAGTTATAAGAGGGACATTTCTATTAAGTTTTGACAGCGCGACGAAAAGGCTTTATCTAAGATCAAACAGTATCTAAACTTCGTCGTGGATAACCGCCAATCGATGTGCGATCTTATACACCAAAGAGTTTCATGAAATCGCCGTTCAGTTATGTTGTTTTGCGATATATGCACGACGTGTTCACACGCGAATTTGTGAATATTGCCGTTGTTGTGCATTGCCCCAAGGCGGGATTCGTGCAAATGAAAGGCGTAACTCGCTTGAAGCGTGCATTGGGCTTTTTTCCGGGCATGGATCGCGGCAGCGTTTACAAAATGCTCCGGTTTATGGAGTCACGCTTTGATTCCTATGGCAAATCGATGCAGCAAAATTTGAGTTTTGAAACGCTGGATGCGGCAGCCATCGCAAAGGCCATTCTACCAAACGACGACAGTTCGCTGCAATGGTCTGCGCCGGGCGGCGGGGTCACCGAAAACCCAGCGCAAGTTCTTGATGATCTTTTTGAACGCATGGTGACAAGGCACGAGGAAACGCATCCACCCGTTCGTCGGACGGATGAAGAAGTGTGGCATCCTTTTGAAGCGGCGCTGCAAAGTCGTGACCGTCAAGTTCTGTCCAGTTTAGAAGAGAAAGTCCTGTCGGTCGGCAGTTTTGAGCACCGGTTTGAACACGCATGGCAACCGGCAGAAGGGGCACTCCATTTGCTGATGCCGTTAAGTTTTGATTTGGTGAATCCTTCGGACATTGTGGACAAGGCCATTGCGTGGAACGGCCGGGTTCGCTTTTTCAGAAAATCAACTCTTCCTTTTAAGGCTTTCCTATTACTTGGCAAACCGTCCGAAAAATTGCATGAGACGGCGTACGCGGAAGCCCAAGAGGTGCTTGCATCTGAGGACGATAGCGAAAGAACGATTGTGCCCGAAGAAGAAGCATCGCTATTTGCCGAAGAATTTTCCCGCAAAATTATTTCATCCAACTGAATCCGTCCGTGCGGGAAACGGAAACGGAAACGGAAACGGGTCAGACCCACATAATCGCATAATGAGGGATTGACTTCGTTCGGACGAAGGACGAAGGGGTCACGAAGGGGTCACGCAGGGGTCAGACCGGAGCTTTGTCCATTTAATAGGCTCCGCGGCCACGGGGCCCATCATGGAAGCCATTCCTGTAATTCGTAACCATCACAACCACAGCCACTTACAAATATAGCCCCTCAAAAAACACCCGATTTGGCAGCAAAACAGGGGTCTCCACCAAAAAATCTGACTCATTTGCACGCGCTTTTTAGCTTTTGCGGCTTTTTCACGGTCCCAAGTCATTGCGCATCAAGCACATCCGTTAATCCGACCCCATCCAAAAAAATCATACCTAAAAGTCCCCCAGGGGTTTTAGGTCTTTTGCCAACCGGCGTAAGATCGCTTCCAGCATGAAATACAAGATGCCAAATCTTGGGAGCGCTCGGGCGGAAGATCGCCATGATTCTTTCGGTTCGTTCGGGAAACCCAACTTACGTAAGTCGTTGATTTCCATGATCGTTTCCATTAGTTCCCCATTTTTTTCCGACCCATCGGTCGTTACACCGGAATCAATTCCAACTTAATGCGCTGGCCCAAGGCGCGAGCCGCCTTTTCCAAGGTCGTCAAAGTCATGGACGGATTGGCCCCGTCCAACATGCGGTCCACGGCGGCGCGGCTGGTCTTCATCCGCAAAGCCATGTCCCCTTTGGACAGGGACTTTTGTTCAATAAGTTTGGCCAACTGGATGGCTATGGCGCGTTTGAGCGCGCGCGCTTCAACCTCTTCCAAAACCCCATCTTCCTCCAAAAAATCCCGGAAATTGGATCCGCGATGTTTATTCTTATTCATGGCCTTGCACATATTGTTTCGTTCGCTTTTTCGCCAGGTCCAAGTCAGGCTTTGGCGTCTTGCGATCTTTCTTGATAAAGCCGTGCAGCAACACGATTTCCTCGTCATGGATGATAAAGAGCGTCCGTGCAATTCTGCCTTTAAGGTTGGACCTTATTTCCCACAGACCTTCTCCAAAGGATCCGACCAACGGTCTGCCCACGGGCCAGGCAAATTGAACGGTCAGTATATCTTCGCCGATGGCCTTTCGCTCTTCTTTCGGCAACCCTTGCAGCCAGCCTCGAACCGGCTCATTCCCAGTTTCAGTCTGAAAGAAAACCACCGCCAATGGACGCTTGCTATTCAGTCCACGGCAATGTATCAAAAATGATACGAATGTCAACTTGGAATCGTGCGAGATTATTCTGGCGCGTGGGGCATGAAGGATGTTGACTTGTTAAGCCGAAAGGAACAACCAATGCATACTATGACTTCCGTCCATCGGTCCGCGGCCGTTTTCGCGGCGGCTTTGGTTTTGCTCGCGGGTTGCAAAAAGAAACAGGAGGCGCCGCCCGCCTTGCGCGGGGGCAAGACCGCCATCGTCTCGGCCGAAAAGAACAGCTTCGACCAGGTCACGGCCAAGCTGGACCCGGGCGGCAACGTGTTTGTTTATCTGAGCACCGAACAAACGTTGAATGGGTTGTCCAACCGGCTGGCGGCGGCGAGCAATCTGGTGGGTGTCCTGCCCAGCATTCCTGGCACCGGGCAAAAGGCTTTGCACAACATTTTCGCGGTCCTCGGCGGCGTGGTCCAAGACAGCGGCGCCAGCCAGATCAGCGGCTTGGGCATGAGTTCCATCGCGCGCGAGCCTGGGTTTTATTACAGCAAGATGGTGGTCCACCATTACCCGGGACAAAACGCGGGCCTGCTGTGGTCGCTTTTCGGCCGGGCGGCGCATCCGTTGCGGCAACTGGACATGTTGCCGGAAAGCACGGCGCTGGCGGCCGGCTCCGATTTTGATCTGCTCATGGCCTGGACGAATCTCCAGCGGCAAGCCAAGGCCATGGACCTGCCGGGAGTCCAACAAGCGCTCGAACAAGTTCCGGTCAAGTTCCGCGAACGCACCGGCTTGGATCTGGAGGCCACGCTCCAATCGTTGGGCGGCGAATACGGCGTGATCTTGACGCTCGACCAGCACAAGATTATCACGCTGCCGCTGCCGGGCCACGCGATGGAGATTCCCAGCCCCGGTCTGGTGCTGGTGTTGAAGGTCAATTCGGACTTGATTTTCAACCGCGTGGATCAACTGGCCAAAGGCAATATGTTGGTGAGCAAGATCGAGGAGCCGGGTTTGAAGATGCGCACGCTGACGCTCCCCATTCCGCTGCCGCTGGACTTTCGGCCCAGCCTGGCGCGCGTGGGCGATTACCTGCTGCTGGCATCCTCGGACAATTTAGTGCGCGAGATGATGGCGGTTCGATCCGGGCAGAAGAAAGGTTACAAAGACACCGAAGATTTTAAACGGCTTTCCCAAGGCATCCCTGGCGACGGCAACAACTTCAACCTCGTCACCAGCGCCTTTGCCGCCACCCTCGGCCAAAGCATGACCAATCAGGCCAACAACGCGGAGATTTTCGCGGCGGTGCGTCGGTTCATGCCGGGCGCCACCAATGCCAGTTCGTTCAGTGTTGGCGCCAACGGCCCTGATGGATGGGAGGGAATCGCCAATGGGAGCCAGAGTCTTCAGGCCATGATCGCCCCGGCGGTGATAGTGGCCGGTGTGGTCGCGGCCATTGCCATTCCGAGATTCGCCAATACCAACGCCACCTCCCAGATGGACGTTCCCAGCCCGGCCGCCGAGCCGGCACATCTTGCTGCTGCCACAAGCGCAACCACGCCGGCGGCTGAGGCTATGCCCGGCAAAGATGGAATCTCCGCCCAATAAATTTTCCGGACGGTGGGCCATGCGGTTGGCGATTATCGCCGCAGTGCTGGCTTATCTCGCGTTGTGGTTCGGGCGCCCTGTCCAGTCCGGCGCGGTAGTCAGCGCGCGGTTGGCGGACGGACGGATTTTTCACCTCGAGAAAGTGTCCTACGGAACCCGCCATAGCATCGGGCAACGCGATTATATCAATCCACTTTTCCCCTGGCTTCCCTCCAAACTGCGCAGATTCGTGGCGCCGAAAAGAGGCGAATTCCCAATAGTGACGCCCCAGCCGGAACTGATTGTTTGGGTGGACGCCACTGATGCGGCGACGGGAAAGGACGTTGATTGCCAGCGGGTGCGGCTTGAATTTGTGGACCGGCAGGGCGAACTTTGGCCTGCGCAAACCAGCGCCTGCACCTGGGATTTTAACTTGAACGGTGCCTATGACCGTGTCGCCCACGGGTTCACCTCGTTCCCGCGCGACGAGCCAACTCTGACCTTGCGCGTCAGGCCGTGGAAAAGCAACGCCTTTACTCAACTGGAATTCAAGAACCCCTGTTACACCGCGCCGGCCGCTTGGAAGGGTCTGCCTTTGCCACAACGTCAGGAGACAAACGGCCTGCAAATCGTGCTGCACCACCTGACTCTTGCCACCAACGGCGGCCCCGACGCGTATTGGGCAACCCCTTCCCGCTATTGGAATCCTTCCTGGCAAATACTGCGCAACGGCGTCCCTGCCGCCGGCTGGGACGACGCGGAATGGGAGGCGGAGGATCCTTTGGGCAATCGCGGGCAGACGCCCAATGTCCGCCAGCCCGTCCTGCGGCTTTCCGCCACGTTCCATCCCAGCGCCACGAACCTGGAGGCGGCCGTGCTTGTGGCAACGCTGCCGACAATAAATCTGGCATCCTTCGCCACCAATTTGTGGAACGTGACCAACCATTTCCAATCCAACGACATTGTCGCGCTCGGCTCCTTTCCGCCCGGAACCTACGTTTTTTGCGCCGGGCAGTTTACCAACGGCAATCCCGGCTTGGGTCCGGTCAGAGGCGGCGCGCCGTCCGGTTGGGTGGCGCGGGAGCAAAAGGACGGGCCGAATCGGGTGCGGAAGCTTCACGGCCACTACACGCCGTTCCCGGTGATTTATTTGCGCTACAAGGAGGATGATTCCATCGGGCGTTTCGCGGTGAGATTGCGCGGCGATCAGGGCGATTGCTGGATCGCCGCGCCAGAGCCGCAGAAAGGCCCCGATGAAGGCCATCCACAGCGCGACATCCATCCGTTTATGATGTCGCCCCCGGTGGGCGTCAAATCGGTGACTCCCGAAATCGTGTGCCTTATACCGGTCAAGGCGAGTTTTTTGGTCAGCATTCCGGCCGCGCCGCAGACGAATATCAACTCGCCAGCGGCGCGCCGACGTTGATGTTGTGTTTCAGGCAGTAGGCGGAGTTGGCCACGTATTTATCGGCCCAATACTTCAACCCGGCCCGCTCTTCCAGTGTCAAGGCACGGACAACTTTGGCCGGGGCGCCCAACACCAGGGAGCCGGGCGGGATTTTGCTGTGTTGCGTGATCAGCGCCCTGGCCCCAACCAGGCATTGCGCGCCCAATTCCGCGCCGTCCAAAATCACCGCGCCCATGCCGATCAGGCATTCGTCGCCAATGGTGCAGGCGTGAACAATGGCCGAATGGCCGACCGTCACGTACTTGCCCACGATACATGGAAAATCATCGGCCAGATGCAGCACCGTGTTGTCCTGGATGTTGCTGCCCTCGCCGACCACAATGCGATTGATGTCCCCGCGCAGGATGGCGTTATACCAGACGCTGGCGCCATCGCCGAGGGTCACGTCGCCCAGCACCACCGCGCCGCGGGCGATATAAACATTCTTCCCCAACACCGGCTGCTTGCGCAGGAAAGCGCCAAGCTGTTCGTCAAGAGACCGGAATTTCTTCATGTCTGACCTCCTGTTTGAGCACGGGGGGATGAAAGAACAAGGCCAGCGCCGCCGTCGCCGCCACGGCCACGCCGCCGGCAATGAGGAACATGGTCCGGAAATCCGTCACCCCGCCGACGGTGTAGTGCCGCAACATCCAGGGACAAATGCTGTTGGCGGCGATGACACCCGCGCCGAGGATCATCACGTTGAAAAGACCTTGCGCGCTGGCCCGCGCATCCCGGGGAAAATACTCATCGACGAATATATAAACCGCCGCGAAAAAGAACGCATAGCAGACCCCGTGTATCAGATTGATCAGAATGATGAGCGAAGTCAGGTGCGGGAAAAACGCGAAGACGGAGAACCGCACCACGTGCCCCAGGATTCCCAGGATCATGGTCCACCGCCAGCCCAGCCGTTTCAACGCCAATCCCAGCACCGCCATGGTCAGCAGCTCCGCCACCGATCCTATGCTCATGATCGGGGAAATCCAATTGCCGGCGATCCCCACTTCCGGACTGCTCAGGAAGACAAAGGCCCAGTTAAAATAGGCGTTCAGCACGAAAGCATCCACGAAAGTGACCACCCAAAGCACGAGCATGAATGGCTTGCTCAACAGCCGCAACGCCTCCAGCCAGGCGAATTTATTCTCTTTGGCCACGGCTGGTTTTGGCGGCGTGTGCGGCAACGTCAAACTGTAGGCCGCCAGCAGCAGCGAGGCGATGCCCGCGACCACGAATATCCAGCGCAGGCCGTGTTGCAAAGCCTCCCCGGCCAGCGGCGATCCGAGCGCCGTCTTGAGGCGTTCCAAGCCGGTGGCGTGGGTCTGATTGACCTTTTGCCAGTCAACCAGAATAAAGGTAAAGGGCCAGGCTGCCGCCACCCAGCCCACCGTCCCGCCCATCCGCACCCAGCCAAAACTCTTCGGGTCCTTCAAGTGCGCGAAGGTGATGGAGTTGACAATGGAAAGCGTCGGCACGTAGAGCAGGCAATGAATAAAAAAGAGCGCGAAGAAAGTCCAAAAATCAGTCGTGAAGGCCAGCCCGATCATGGCCAGTCCGCCGACGAATTGGCTGAAGGCGAGGAATTTTTCCGCCGCGAAATTCCGGTCGGCGAATTGGTTGCTGAAAAACATCGCCACCAGCGCCGCGATGGGGAACGCGTTCAGGATGGCCGATTCCTGCCACGCGGAAAACTTCAGGCTCGGCAGGTAGCTGAAGATTTGAGGCAGCCACGCGCCCCAGATGGCAAACTCCAACGACATCATGAGGAAGAGACGGAGTTGAACAGCTTTATTCATGTGCGCGCAGAGTAGGAGATCGGCCCGTTCTGTTCAAGGGGTAAAAAAGCCGGGTAAAAAAGCGGCGGGTTGTCATCGCGCGGAACCGACGCCTTCACGGTAATTGGAGGAAAGGGCTAAAAATATGCGGCTTTACAATTTGCGCAAAATAAAATAGATTTTAGGTGCCGTGAGCAAAATTCGGCCTCGTGCCGTGAGAACCTTCGGGGTTCCTATACTCATGGCTTTTTCTTTTTCACCTTCGGTGGTGGAAACCGTTCAGCCAATTTTAAGGGGTTTTGTACCGTGAAAAATGTTCCGTGGGGTTGACCGAAATGCAGGTCGTGAATTTCCCCGACTTGCGGCCAAACTGCGTTCAGGAACCGATCCTCTCGAATCGTAAGCCCCGTGTTCCGATCAATTTGAGGTTGCTTGGTGGCGGCGTTGAATTTGACTTCATAAAACCGCTGCAAAGCCCAAAGATAATAGTCCACGGCCTGAAGGCATGGATTGTCTTTGGATGATTGCACCATAACCGTCCAGGCATCGGGCTGGCTGCGACGAAAACCAAACTTTTTTTCAAAATCACCTTCGGCATGAACCAGGGCGGTTTTAAGGGCCTCGTTTCGGGGGCTGTTGCCTCGTTTTGCCACGCAGACCTCGTAGCGGTCGGCCAACCGATGGAATTTCCCGAACAACTCCCGCATCAGTGAATCATAGATTGAGTTTTCGTTGAAGCGGTAGCCGGGCTGTGCGGCGCGCTTTGCCGCCTCGGATTTGAGGAGCTTAAACTTGTCACATACGACCGCGTAGAACCGTAATTGATTGCCAACATTCCGCAGCAAATCAAATACCGGGATGCGAACCTCCGGCAAGTCATCTTTGGCGTGGAAAGCCACGGCTGTTTTCTTACGCTCCGGCTTGAATGATTCAGTTCCGGCAAACATCGGGTTTGCGACCATCTGCCGGCGCAACTCGTTCAACTTGCTGGCCAGCGCGGCAGGATTTTTCACCTCCAGCTTGCCGAGGATGAAAAACCGGGAACAGCCAAACGTGTCCACAATCACTTTGCCGCTTTCGTGGAAAAGAGTGGGCGTGCCAGCCTCGTCCACGAAAAGCTGCTGCACCGCCGCCTTGGAGGGTTCGGGTGCTTCGGGTGTGTCAAACGCATCGCTCATTTCTATACACTCCAAGCTTTATAGACGCGCTTGGTTTCTTCGATCCGGCATTTGGCTTGATCTGAAGCGTCATCATTTCTCCGGTGTTTCGGTGACGACAACTCCAGTTTTCTTTTCTTGGATGCCAAAACCTGCCGGGGAGACCATCCTCCATGAGGGTAAATGTCGATGAAATAAACATCCGAATCAGTGACGTACGCAAACATCACAGGCCCGGTGCGAGAAAAGAATTTGTCGCCGGGCTTATTCTTATGAGGTACCTGATGTGAATATGATAGATTCTCCAATCGCCGCGCAACTGGTCAACATTGCCTGCATATTTTGGATCATTGCCCTGACTGCCAAGATGAAGATTTACCTCATCCCCATGCATGAACTTCTGCTGTATCGCTTTTGGCGGCAGCCTGTTGTATTGCTGTGAGTTTTAGCAGGTCGGCGTCAAATTCGGCAGAGGTATTTACCTTGCGCTGCGCGGGCTTTATTCCTTTGAGTTCGTGGTTGCATACAAGCAGGAGCAGTTCTCGCACTTCGTCGGCAGGATTAAATTTAATCCCCCGCCGAGCCAGTTCGGCAGCCACGATTTGTTTTAAATCACCCAGAAAATCCATAATCGGTCTTTATTCCAATTTATTTCAGTGGCCAGCCCCCGTGCTGTTCTAGTTGCGTTGTGCCATTGACGGAGCGTAGCAGAGAAGCCCGACGCGGTGCAACTCCTTTGGCTGGCTATTTGAAAGGGAAAAAGTGGGCAACGCAGCAGCGCCGGCCCTCCGTCGCCATGGCGTTGGTGCTTTTGTCGTAGCGGGTTTCATTGAACAAATTCTTAGCGCGGCACCCGCCGTCGCCGAGGCTATGGCGGGCAGGGAATATCCCTCCTTCGCCTGGCCTACGGGGGCAAGCTTTACCGAGACGGCACGAATTATGGGCAAAGCGGCAGCTTTGCCTTGCCGGGAAAAGTCGGGGTAAAAATAATTTCAAAAAAACACTTGCGCCCTGTTTGGCACCTGCTATGTTCACGCTTCCATTTCGCCTTTGGCGAGAATGGCGGCTTAGGCGCGACCGATAACTGTTCGCCCCGCTGGGCGCAGGATTAATGGCCGTCGCCGCTCTGATGCCGTAATATATTTTGATTTTATGCCAGTTAAAACGTTCAGGCCGCTGACGCCTTCGACACGCTATATTACTATAGCGTCGTTCGATGAGATTACTAAGGATTATCCCGAGCGGAGCCTTATTAGCATCCGCAAGAAAACGGGTGGGCGTAATCATTATGGCCGTGTCACCGCCCGCGGCATCGGCCGGGGAAACAAACAATTTTATCGGCTGGTCGATTTCAAGCGCATGAAGCACGGAATCGAAGCCGATGTGACGGCGATTGAATATGATCCGTTGCGCACGGCCTATCTGGCCTTGTTGCTCTACAAGGACGGCGAAAAAAGTTATATCCTGGCTCCCAGCGGTTTGAAGGTCGGAACGAAGATTGTCAGCGGCCCCACGGCGCCGCCGGAACTCGGGAACTGCCTTCCGCTCAAGACCATCCCGGTCGGGCTGCCCATTCATAATATCGAGATTACGCCGGGGCGCGGGGCGCAGATGGTGCGCACGGCCGGCGGAGCGGCGACGCTGATGTCGCGGGACGAGGGTTATGCCACCATTCGGCTGCCTTCGGGCGAAATTCGCCGCATCCATGATACTTGTTACGCGACCATTGGCCAGCTCGGCAACATCGAGCATGAGAACATTTCCTTGGGCAAGGCCGGGCGGTCCCGGCATCGCGGAATCCGGCCCATCAGCCGCGGGGTGGCGCGCAATCCAGTGGATCACCCCAATGGCGGCGGCGCCGGCAAGTCCAAGAGCGGCGGCGGCTGGCAGCAATTGACCTCCCCGTGGGGTTTGCTGGCCAAAGGTTACCGCACACGAAAGAAACGCAAACATTCGAACCGGTTCATCCTGGTGCGCCGCGATGGCCGTCCGATGAAGCAAAAGTAATTCGACAAAGATTAACCTATGGGTCGATCCATTAAAAAAGGTCCCTTTGTGGACCAGCATTTGCAGGACAAGATCGATGCGGCCAAAGCGGCCAATTCCAAACTGCCGATCAAGACCTGGTCGCGGCGCTCGATGATCACGCCGGATTTCGTGGGATTGACGTTTAGCGTCCACAACGGCAAGATTTTCAATCCGGTGTTTGTCACCGAGAACATGGTGGGCCATCGCCTGGGCGAATTTTCGCTTACGCGCACGTTCAAGAAACACGGGGCGCACACCGCCAAGGCGGAGGCCAAGTAAAGATATTATGGAAGTCCAAGCCGTCACACGCAACATTCACATGTCCACGCAAAAAATGCGCGAGGTGGTCCGCCAGATCCAGGGGATGCCTGCCGCGCACGCGCAAGCGGTGCTGGCGGTCATCCCGCGCAAAGGCGCCCGGGTCGTGGCCAAGACGATCAAGTCCGCCGTGGCCAATGCCGAGGACCTCAAGATCCACAAACCCGAGTACCAGGGCCTTCAGACGGATCGGCTGCGGGTCAAATCCGCCGTCACCGGCTCGGCGGGAGTCAGCAAGCGGTTCATCCCCAAGGCGCGCGGTTCGGCCGGCCCGATCCTGAAGCGGAGTTGCCACGTGAAAATTGTTTTGTCCGACGAATAAACCTATGGGTCAAAAAACAAATCCTATCGGCCTGCGGGTCGCGGTGAATAAAGACTGGGCCTCCAAGTGGTTCGCCGAGAAAAAAGAGTTCGGCAAATTGCTCGCCGAAGACCGCAAGATTCGCGAGTTGCTCAAGTCCAAGCTGGAAGGCGCCTCGGTTTCCAAAATTCAATTGGAACGCGCCGCCTCCCGCTGCCGCATCACCATTTTCACGGCCCGTCCCGGCGTCGTCATCGGACGCAAAGGGGCGGAGATCGACAAGTTGAAGGAAGAGATTGGCAAGATGACCGGCAAGGAAGTCTATGTCGATATTCAGGAAATCAAACAGCCGGAGATGGACGCACAGTTAGTGGCTGAAAACGTGGCCCTCCAGCTTGAGCGCCGCGTTTCCTTCCGCCGCGCAATGAAGAAAGCGGTGCAGTTGGCGATGGATTTTGGGGCCGAAGGCATCAAGGTGCGCGTGGGCGGGCGCTTGGGAGGCGCGGAAATCGCGCGGGTGGAAAAGTATCATCAAGGGCGCGTGCCGCTGCACACCTTGCGGGCCAACATCGATTACGGATTCGCCGAAGCCAACACTTTGTACGGCAAGTTGGGCATCAAATGCTGGATTTGCCGCGGCGACACGCCGGTCGAAAAGAAACTCAAGGAGCAAGCGCCGGTCGCGCCCTCCGCGTCGGTCGCGCCGTCCGCGCCGGTCGCAGCTTGAAGCAGAAAACGCCGAACATTTTTGGAGAAATAGCACTATGGCAATGAGTCCCGCACGAGTGAAGTACCGCAAAATGCACCGTGGCAGCCGTACCGGCCTGGCCCACCGCGGCTCGACCGTTGCCTTTGGCGAGTACGGGTTGCAATCGCTGGAACGCTGCTGGCTGCAAAACAAGCAGATTGAGTCCGCCCGCGTCGCGGTGACCCGTTTTATGAAACGGCGCGGCAAGGTCTGGATTCGCATTTTTCCGCAGAAGTCTTACACCAAGAAACCGCTGGAAACGCGCATGGGCAAGGGCAAAGGTCCCTTGGAATCCTGGGTGGCGGTGATTCGGCCGGCCAATGTCCTTTTTGAAGTAGAAGGCGTGCCGGAAGCGGTGGCCAGGGAATCGATGCGTCTGGCGGCGACTAAACTGCCGATCAGGACCAAGTTTATTTCCCGTCACCAGATGAGCTGAACGAAACATGAAAATGTCCGAGATCAAAGATTTGAACGCGCAGGAACTGGCCGCCAAGAGCCGGGACCTGCGGCAGGAGATATTTAATTTGCGTTTGCAGCAGGCCAGCAGCCAATTGGAGAAGCCGGCCCGCCTGCGCGTCCTGCGCCGGGACATCGCCCGGCTGGAAACCCGGATTTCTCAACTCCGCCACCAGGCGGCCTAAGCGTTTATGCCAGAAGAAACACAGCCCACACAGCCCCAAGCTCCAGCAGAATCGCGCGGACACCGCAAAGAACGGCTGGGCAAGGTCATCGCCGCCAGGATGGCCAAGACCATCATCGTGCAGGTCCAGCGCCGTTTTCCCCATCCGGAATACAAGAAGGTCGTCACGGCCTACTCCAAATTTTACGCCCACGACGAAAAAAGCGAGGCCAAGGTGGGCGACTTGGTTTTGATCCGGGAAACGCGCCCCCTTTCCAAGCTGAAACGCTGGCGCCTGACCCAGGTGGTGGAACGTTCCGCCGAAGCTCCAGCCGCCGCCGCCCAGGCATAATTTATGTTACAGATTCGCTCCATTTTGGACGTGGCTGACAACACCGGCGCCAAGCGCGCCGCCACCATCGGCGTCATCGGTCGCAACCAGCGTTACGCCGGCATCGGCGACGTCATCAAGGCCCACATCAAGGAAGCCGCCCCCGACGGCACGGTCAAAAAAGGGGAAGTGGTCGATGCGGTCGTGGTGCGCACGCGCCAGCGCATTCGCCGGGCCGACGGCTCCTATCTGCGGTTTGACAGCAACGCCATTGTGATTATCGACAAGGAAAACAACCCCCGCGGCACGCGCATTTTCGGCCCGGTGGCGCGCGAATTGCGGGAAAAGCGGTTTATGAAAATTATTTCCCTGGCACCGGAGGTTATTTAGATATGCCCAAAGCTCATGTTAAAAAAGGGGATGAGGTCGTGGTCATCGCAGGCTCCGAAAAGGGCGGGCGTGGCAAGATCCTCCAGGTCAACACCAAGAAGCTGCGCGTTGTCATCGAGGGTCTCAAAATGATCAAGCGGCACACCAAGAAGAATCAGCGCCAGCCGCAGGGCGCCATCATCGAGCGCGAAGGCTCGATCCACCTTTCCAACGTCATGCTGGCTGCCACCTTTGACCAACGCGCCGGCAAACACGTCCCAACCGAAACGGCGAAGGCTTAAAGACATGAAACCGAGACTTTACGAGAAATATTTCAAGGAGGTCCAGCCCGCTCTGCGCGAAAAGCGCAAGTATGGCAACGTCCACCAAATCCCGCGCCTGGATAAAATCGTGGTCAACATGGGCGTCAGCGCCTCGCTGGAAAAAGGCGCGGTCGAAGACGCCATGCGCGACATGACCATGATCACGGGCCGCAAGCCCGTCATCAGCAAATCGCGCCACAGCATCGCCAATTTTAAATTGCGCGAAGGCCAGCCCATCGGCTGCCGCGTCACCTTGCGCCGGGAAGTGATGTACGAGTTTTTTGACCGCCTGGTCTCCGCCGCGCTGCCGCGTATTCGCGACTTCCGCGGCCTCTCGCCCCGCTCCTTCGACGGGCGCGGCAATTACACCCTGGGCGTGGGCGACCAGACCATTTTCCCGGAGATTGAATTGGACAAGATCAAACGCACGCAAGGCATGGACATTACCATCGTCACCACCGCGCCTACCAACGCCGAGGCGCTGGAGTTGCTCAAAATGATGGGCATGCCCTTCGCCGAAGCCAAATAAACAGAAAACAATTTATGGCCAAAACAGCCTGGATTCAACGCAACAAGAAGAAAGCCGAGACGGTGAAAAAGTTCGCCGCCCTGCGCGCCGAACTCAAAGCCAAGCGCGATTACGCCGGGTTGAGCAAACTGCCCCGCAACGCCAGCCCCAGCCGCGTGGTCAACCGCTGCTCGATGTCGGGCCGCCGCCACGGCTACCTGCGCAAGTTCGGCTGCTCCCGCCTGACCTTTCGCGAGGCGGCGTTGAACGGATTGATTCCCGGAGTGACCAAGGCCAGTTGGTAAAATTATGAGCGACTCGATATCAGACATGCTCACGCGCATCCGGAACGCCGGACGGGCCGTGTTGCCCCACGCCACGGTGCCGCATTCCCGCATGAAGGAAAGCATCGCCCGCGTCCTTCAGCGCGAAGGTTACGTGGCCGAGGTGGCCATCGAAGGCAAACCCTTCAAGACCATCAAGATCAAACTCAAATACAGCGGGCGCAAATGCGTCATCGAGGGTTTGCGCCGCGTCAGTTCCCCCGGTTTGCGCCGCTATATTGGCGCCCAGGAAGTGCCCCGCGTGCTCGGCGGCATGGGCGTCTCCATTCTCTCCACCTCCGAGGGCATTATGACCGGCGCCCAGGCGCGCCAGAAAAATGTCGGCGGCGAATTATTGTGCGAAGTGTGGTGACATGGCAGCATATCCGAATAAAATTTTTTAGCTTATGTCGCGTATTGGAAAACAACCGGTGGTCGTGCCGCCGAAGGTAAAAGTGGAGATTCAAGGCCAGAAGGTCTTGGTCGAAGGCCCCAAGGGCAAGCTGGATTTTGAGCTGCCCAAGCGCACTTCCGCCAAGCTCGAAGGCGCCACCCTGCTCGTCAGCCGCGAAGGCGACGACGCCGAGGCCAAGGCCCTGCACGGTTTGAGCCGCGCCCTGATCAATAATATGGTCAAGGGCGTCAGTGAGGGCTTCGTCAAGAAACTCGAAATCCAGGGCGTCGGCTTCAAGGCCGCCGTGCAAGGCAACATGGTCAACCTGGCCTTGGGGTATTCCCACCCGGTTACCTATCCCATTCCGGCCCAGATCAAAGTGACCGTCGAGGAAAATACCAAGCTGACCATCGAAGGCCCCAGCAAACAATTGGTCGGCCAGGTCGCCGCCGAGATTCGCAGTTACTATCCCCCTGAGCCTTACAAAGGCAAGGGTGTTCGTTATGCCGGCGAGCAAGTCCGCCGCAAGGAAGGCAAGACGGTGCAATAAGCATGAGAACCGACAAGAAATTAAAGCTCGCGACTTTGCGCCATTGGCGCATTCGCAAAAAAGTGTCCGGCACCCGGCAACGTCCCCGCATGAGCGTCCGCTTTTCCAACCAGCACATCATGGTGCAGTTCATCGACGATGTGGCGCGGGTGACGCTGGCGGCGACTTCCACCCAGGGCAAAAAGGCGGCGGAGGCGGGAAAGATGGCGGCCAACGTCGCCGGAGCCAAAAAGATTGGCGCGCTCGCGGCCCAAGCCGCCAAGAGCAAGGGCATCACCCAGGTTGTTTTCGACCGCAGCGGCGCCCGTTACCACGGCAAAGTCAAGGCCCTGGCCGATGCCGCCCGCGAAGGCGGTTTGAAATTTTAACGTTTAAGAAGGAATACTGTGGCTGAAATAAATAAAAGTTCTACCGGCAACCCAAGAGGCGGCGGTCGCGGCCCTGGCCGCGGTCCGCGCCGCGCCCGGCCCGGTTCGGGCGAAGGGGGCGATTCAACGCAGGACGGCGGCGGCGCTAACGAGTTGAGTCGAAAAGGTGGTCTTCATCAACCGTTCCGCCAAGGTCGTCAAAGGCGGTCGCCGCTTCAGCTTCAGCGCCCTCGTTGTTGCTGGCGACAAACGCGGCCGCATCGGCGTCGGCCTGGGCAAGGCGGTCGAAGTTTCCGAAGCCATCCGCAAGGGAGGCGAAATGGCCAAAGCCTGCATGATTCAGGTCTCCTTGAAGGATGCGACCATTCCGCACGAAGTTTTCTGCCGTTACGGCGGGGCCAAAGTCCTCCTCCGCCCGGCCTCTCCCGGCACCGGCCTGATCGCCGGCAAGACCGTGCGCGCCGTGCTGGAGTCGGCTGGCGTTAAGGATATTTTAAGCAAGTCTCTCGGCTCCAATAACCCCTCCAACGTCGTCAAAGCCACGCTGGCCGGTCTCCAGCAACTCCGTTTGCACGAAGACATTTATCGGGGCCGCGGATTGGAAGTCAAACCCCGGCATGTCCCGCCCGCCGCTCCCGCCGCTCCCGTGCGACCGATCGTCGTTGCGCGACCGGCTGCCGTGACGCCTCCGGTTGCCACTGCGCAACCGGCTGCCATTGTGCCACCGGTCGTTCCAACCCCCGTCCCGCCTGCCGAAGAGGTTCCACCCCCTGCTAGCGCCTGATTTTTATGCGTTTACACGATCTCAAACCACGCCCCGGTGCCAAGCACCGCCGCAAACGCCTCGGCCAGGGTGAATCCAGCGGCCGCGGCAAAACCAGCGGTCGTGGCGGCAAAGGACAGTCAGCCCGCTCCGGCAGTTCCATTCGCATCGGATTTGAAGGCGGCCAGATGCCCTTGATCCGCCGCCTGCCCAAACGCGGCTTTAACAATTCGCAGTTCGCCGTGCGCTACATCCCCGTCAATCTGGACGTGCTGAACAAGTTCGAGGATGGCGCCACGGTCGATGAAGCCGCCTTGCGCAGCCTCGGCCTGGCCAATGGCCGGGAAAAGCTCCTCAAGATTCTGGGCGATGGCGAACTGACGCGCAAGCTGACCATCAAGGCGCATGCATTCAGTGCCACGGCACGCACCAAAATCGAAAAGCTTGGGGGCGTTTGCCAACTCATCGAGACCAAACCGCCGGTCAAGCCTGAATCCGCGAAATCGGTCAAGCCTGAACCCGCGAAACCCGCGAAACCTGCCAAGACGGTCGAAAAACCAGCCAAGTGAGAGTTTCTAGATGTTTTCCTCCATCATCAACACCCTCAATAACTGCTTCAAGATACCGGAGCTGAAGTCACGGATCATTTTCACGATGGTCGTGCTGGCCATTTGCCGGCTGGCCTCGCTTGTGCCCGTGCCGGGGCTGGATGGCGGGGCGTTAGCCGCCTACTTTCAATCGAGTGCCGGCAAGAGCAGCAGCGGCGGACTGCTGGGCATGTACAGCATGTTTACCGGAGGCGGTTTTGAGCGTTGCGCGGTGGGAGCCTTGGGCATCATGCCCTACATCAGCGCCACCATCATTCTGCAATTGATGCAGGCGGTCGTTCCTTTTCTGAGCAAACTGGCCCGCGAAGAAGGCGGCCGCACCAAGCTCATCCAATATGGACGCTATCTGACGGTGATTCTCTGTTTGGGGCAGGGATTCTTCATGGCCGTGGGTTGGGAGCGGGCCAGCGACGTGTTCAAGGGATTTAACGGCAATCTGGTCATGATTCATCCCATCTGGTGGTATCGCATCCAAACCACTTTCATTCTTACCACCGGCACCATCCTGCTGATGTGGCTGGGCGAACAGATCACCGACCGGGGCATCGGCAACGGTATTTCGCTCGTCATCACCATCGGCATTTTGGCCCGCTTGCCTGCGGCTGGCCAGGGCTTGGTTGATATGTTTTTGACCCCCGGAACGATGGGAGAACATCGCTACAACCTTTTCCATTTGATCGCCCTGGTGCTGCTGCTCTTCGCCGTGATTGCCGGCGTGGTGGCCGTCACCCAGGCCGAGCGCAAAATCCCGGTGCAATACGCCCAGCGCGTGGTCGGGCGCAAAATGTACTCGGGCGGCAGTTCCTTCATGCCCTTGCGCGTTAATTACTCGGGCGTGATGCCCGTCATTTTTGCCTCCGCCATTCTCATGTTTCCGACCATGATTCTGCGGGTCCTGGCCGGGAGGTTCCACGTCAAGATCTTTGACGAATTGGCCGCTCTCCTGGAGCGCGGCTCGTTGTTTTACCTCGCTCTTTACGGCTTGATGATCCTGTTCTTTTCCTACTTCTGGGTCGCCACCCAGTTCAACGAGCTGCAGATTTCCGACGACATGAAAAAGTCCGGCGGCTACATCCCGGGCGTCCGGCCCGGCCAGGCTACCAGCAGTTATCTTCATCGCACCATGAGCCGCATCACGCTGGCGGGAGCGATCTTTTTGACCATCATTGCCGTCATCCCCATCATTTTGGGCAACGAAATGAACATGCAGCAGAACGTGGCCCAGTTTTTTGGCGGCACCAGCCTGTTGATCATCGTTGGTGTCATGCTCGATACCATGCGCCAGATGGAATCCCATCTGCTCATGCGTCATTACGATGGCTTTTTGAAGAAAGGTCGGCATCAAAGGCCGATTCTAGCGGCACGAGGCTGGGCATCCTCACATGGCCGGAAAAATGATCATTTTGAAGACGGAGCGGGATTTGGAGGCGATGCGTCCGGCCTGCGAAGTGGCCAGCACGGTCCTGGAAGAAGTGGCGGCCTTCGTCCAACCGGGCATCACCACGCGGGAAGTGGATGATTATGCGGCGGCGCGGATTCGGGAACACGGCGCCAAAAGCGCGTTTTTGGGTTATCGCAAATATCCGCGCCAAATCTGTATTTCGGTCAACGAGGAAGTGGTTCACGGTTTGGGTGGGCCGCGCCGGCTGGAATTTGGCGATATCGTCAGCTTGGACATTGGCGTGACCTATCGCGGTTACATCGGTGACACGGCCAAAACGGTGGCGGTGGGGGGATGCGACGTGCGGGCGCAGCGGTTGATGGATGTGACGGAACAGGCTCTGTACCAAGGCATTGCGCAGGCGCTGCCCGGAAACCGGGTGGTGGATATTTCGCGCGCCGTGCAGGAATATGTGGAGTCCAACGGCTTCAGCGTCGTGCGCGAGTTTGTCGGCCACGGCGTGGGCCGCACCGTGCATGAAGAGCCGCAAGTGCCCAATTATGTTGAAAATGAGAAACAATCGCCTAAATTGAGGCCAGGCATGACTTTGGCCATCGAACCGATGGTCAACGCGGGCAGTCGCCCGGGTCGTGGTTCTAAATGATGGCTGGACAGTGGTCACGAAAGATGGTCAACTATCGGCTCATTTTGAGCACACGGTCTTGATTACAGAAGTCGAACCGGAGATTTTAACTTGGCCCGCAACGACGCCATTAAAGCTGAAGGCAGGATAGTGGAAATCCTGGCCGCAACTTTGTTTCGCGTCGAGCTGCCCAATGGCCATCGGTTGCTGGCCCATGCCTCAGGCAAGCGGCGTCTGGCTTTTGAGCGCATGGCCATCGGGGATAAAGTGAAGGTGGAAATGTCGCCTTACGACTTGTCCAAAGGCAGCATTATGGTAGCCGACTAAATGAATTTATGAAAGTCAGAGCATCCGTCAAAAAGCTTTGCGAAAATTGCAAAGTGGTTAAACGCAAGGGCGTGGTTCGTGTCATTTGCACCAACCCGCGCCACAAACAGAAACAAGGCTGAACGAATTTATGGCTCGTATTGTTGGAGTTGAAATCCCAGGCGAAAAGCGAATCGACATCGCTCTCCGCTACATTTATGGCGTCGGACCGTCCAATGCCAAAGTTATCCTGGCCAAGGCCCAGATCGATCCCGGCATCCGCGCCAAGGACCTCAATGAGCAGCAGTTGTCCCTGATCGTTCACGCGATCCAGGACGGCAAATACGTCATTGAAGGCGACCTGCGCCGCGAGTTGGGCATGAATCTCAAGCGCCTCCAAGGCATCAAGTGTTACCGCGGCATCCGCCATCTGCGCGGCTTGCCCGTGCGCGGCCAGCGCACCTCCACCAACGCCCGCACCCGCAAAGGCCCGCGCAAGACCGTCGGCGTGCAGCGCAATCCCAACGCCAAAGTCGGCATTCACTGATTTTTCCCTATGCCTGAAGAACCTAAAGAACCCAAAGTTAAAAAGCCCGCCTCCAAGAAGGAGGGCAAACCCGAATCCGCCGACGCGGCCAAGAAACCGTCCGCCGCCGCCCCGGGTGCCGAGGCTAAAAAGCCCGCCGCTGATGCGGGTGCTCCCGCCGCCGCTGGCGCCGCCGCTGTTCCTGCCGGCCCGGTGGCCGCAACTTCCGCTCCGACCGCTGCGGAATTGCTGGCCGATGATCCCAATGCCAAGAAGATCATCAAGGCCAAAGGTTCCAAGAACATCGTTGTGGGCATCGCCAACATTCTGGCCACTTTCAACAATACCAACGTCACCATCACCGACATGCACGGCAACGTGCTCGGCTGGTCCAGCGCCGGACGGGTCGGTTTCAAAGGCTCGCGCAAAAGCACCGCCTTCGCCGCCCAGCAGGTGGCCCAGGATGCCGCCCGCCAGGCGATGTCGCATGGCATGCGCGAAATCGAAGTCCGCGTCAATGGCCCCGGTTCCGGGCGCGAATCCGCTATCCGCGCTTTGCAGGCCATCGGCCTGGAAATTTCCGCCATCAAGGACGTCACGCCGATTCCCCACAACGGCTGCCGCCCACGCAAAAAACGCCGCGTCTAATTCAAATCCAATTTAATATGGCTCGTTACACTGGTCCTCGCACACGCCTCAGCCGTCGCTTCGGCATCCCGCTCTTCGGCCCGGATAAGTATCTGGAACGCCGCAATTACGGCCCCGGAGTCCACGGCCCCAAGTCCCGCCGCAAGCATACCGATTACGGCCTGGGCCTGATCGAAAAGCAGAAGCTCCGTTATTTTTACGGCCTGATGGAACGCCAATTTCGCGGCGTCTATGAGCGCGCTCTCCGCCGCCGCGGCGTCACCGGCGAACAGATGCTGCAAATCCTGGAAACACGACTCGACAACGTCGTTTATCATTTGGGCTTTGCCATCACCCGCGCCGCCGCCCGCCAAATGGTCACTCACGGCCACGTCAAGGTCAATGCCCGCAAGGTCAACATCCCTTCCTATGCCTTGAAGGTCAACGATGTCATCGAGGTGCGTGAAACCAACGTCTCGCGCCAGTTGGCGACCAAGAATCTTGAATTATCCACCAGCAAAGTCGTCCCGGATTGGCTTTCCCTTAGCAAGGAAGCCTTCAAAGGCTCCGTGATGCGGATTCCTACCCGCGACGAAATCCAGCCTATTGCCAACGAGCAGGCGGTGGTCGAATTTTATTCCCGCTAATGTCTGAAACCGTCCCGCCTCGGCGGGACAATACAATTACACGGGCTGCTTCGCCGGCGGGAACGGCGGAAATGCCAGATTAAAATTGTCGAAAGGAAATATTATGCCAGTTCGTCTAGGACGTTTTGAAATGCCCAAGCGGTTGACCAAAGAGGAAGGCACCGCCACTGAAACCTACGCCAAGTTCATCGCCGAACCCTTTGAAACCGGTTACGGCCACACCATTGGCAACTCCCTCCGCCGCGTCCTCCTTTCCTCCCTGGAAGGCGCCGCCATCAGCTCCATCAAAATCGATGGCGCGGTGCATGAATTCACCACCGTTGACGGCGTGGTCGAGGACGTTACCGACTTGGTCTTGAATTTGAAGAAGATTCTCTTCCGTGCCCATTCGCGCGAGCCGCAGACCGTCCTGTTGTCCGTCAACAAGGAAGGCCCCGTCACCGCCGCCGACATCCAGATCAATCAGAACCTCGAACTCGTCAATCCCAAGCAGCTCATCTGCACCCTCGATAAGAAGAAAAAATTCGAGATGGAGCTGGAGATCAAGGTCGGACGCGGCTTCTGCCCCGGCGACGAAAACAAAAAGCCCGACCAGGCCATCGGCGTCATCGCCATTGACTCCCTCTTTTCCCCCGTCACCCGCGTCCGCTACGCGGTCGAAAACGCCCGCGTCGGCCAGCGCACCGATTACGACCGGCTCCTGCTGGAAATCTGGACCGACGGCCGCGTCTCGCCCGACGACGCGCTGACCCAGTCCTCCGCCATCCTCCAGCATCATCTGGACGTGTTCGTCGGCTACGACAAGAACGCGGTGGAATTTGAGGAAACCGAAGCCAAGCAGGACGACGAGAAGGCCAAGTTAAAGAAGCTCCTCAACATGAGCGTCAACGAAATTGAGTTGAGCGTGCGCGCCGCCAATTGTTTGAACAACGCCAACATCACCACCGTCGGCCAGTTGGCCATGAAGACCGAGGCGGAAATGCTCAAGTACCGCAATTTCGGCAAAAAATCGCTCAACGAAATCAAAGACAAACTGGCCAGCCTCGGCCTCTCTTTGGGCATGAACATCGATGCCGCCCTCCTGGAAGCCCCCAAGGAAGAGAACAAAGTCGAATAACGCAACTCTCTTATGCGCCACCTTAAACGCACCGCAAAACTTGGCCGCACCGGCCAGCACCGCAACCGCATGCTGGCCAGCATGGTGTGCAGCCTCATCAAACACCGCCGCATCAAGACCACTTTGGCCAAGGCCAAAGCCGCCCGCTCGGTCGCCGAAAAGATGATCACCCTGGGCAAGGGCGGCACTCTTCATGACCGCCGCCTGGCCTCCGCCCGGCTGCATCAGGACGAGGAGGCGATCAAGATTCTCTTCAACGAAATCGCTCCCACGCAGAAGGAACGCCGCGGCGGCTACACCCGCATCGTTCAGATGGGCCAGCGCCAGGGCGATGCCGCCCAGCAAGCCATCCTTGAATTCGTCGATGTGCCCGTGCCCGAAGCCCCCGTCGAGACGGCCAAGCCCGCCACCGCCGAGGCCAAGCAACCGGAAAAAGCCGCCGGCAAAGCAGAGGAGAAAAAAGAAGAGAAACCGGCCGCCGCCGCGCCAGTTTGAGTTGCCCATTGCTTTTATCCGGCGCTCGTCCACAATGGCTGGCGATGCGCCGGCTTTTCATCGCGCTTGCGGTCTTGCTGTTTCTCGCGCCCGTTGTTCAGGCGGGGCAGGGCAGCGTTGTCAAAGCGTTGCCCCAGCTTTTGGATAAACTGGGCCGCCACGCCGTTTCCCCCAGCCTCTACGAGCGCGACGCCTATCAGCTTCACTTGCGCAAATCCCCAAAACTGCGCGGCGGCGTGCGTCTGGCCGTGCAGTGGAAGGCGAAGAACGTGGACTGGTCCAAGCTTAAATTGCGGGCCGAAATGCGCTGCCTGCTGGAGGACAACCTCCACGTCACCACCATCGAGAAGCCCGCCATCAAGAACGGACATTTCAGCAGTTGGTCCGAATTCAGGATCGAGGGAGCCGACTACAAGGCCTTTGGCGAATTAGTCGCCTGGCGGGTCACCCTTTGGGAAGGCGACCAGCAACTGGGGCAACTTCAATCCTTCCTCTGGTCCGGCGTCGCCACCGCACCTTGAATACAGCCGGACGCGCCCGCGCTTATGCGCCGGATTTGGACACGGGTTTGGCCGACGAGATGAAGGCGCGTTCCATTTTTTGCAGCAGAAACTTTGCGCCTGGATTTTCGTATTCCTTTTTGTGGTGGAGAAACAACAAAAATGCTTTTGTGGCAGGTTTGTTGAGTGCTTGTCCAGCCAACAGGTCAAACGCCGGGGTGCGGATGACGGTGAAGCGGCCCATGTGGCATTCTAAGCAAGGGCCGCAACGTAATCCGCGAGTTTGCGGGAGCGCGCGAGCGAATCGTCCAGAGGCTCAAAACCGATGGCCCGACGGTATTCGGCCATTTCGTAGTCAATGGTTTTGCCGTCCGCCGTGGCGGCCCAGGGCGCTTCGCGGTGGGTGGCGGCTTCGATTTGCGCGGCGGTGGCGTCCGCCCAATCGGCGGCAACACGCTCCAGGGTCTGAAGTTCCGCGCCGGAGAATTTCGCGGGATTAAACTTGGCTCCGAGCGTGAGGAGGCGGGTTTGGGTAAAGCCTTTGTGCTCCACCTTTACCTGCCGCACCAGGCCCGCCGTTTCCATTTTCTTGATCAGCCTCTCAATTTTGTCCGGGTAAGGACCGTGCGGCAATTTGCGATAGGTTGCTCCCGTGATGGAATGCCCATGGGCTTCCTGGTGGTCAAAATCCACGAAATACAGCAGCTTCATCAGCTTGGTCCGTCCCAGATGCACATTGTTGATGTGCTCTAAAAAATAAACGATTACCTGCTGAAGTTTTTCCTCGGAATAATTGATATTAGCCGCGCTCACAACGAGGTCATTAAACAGCAGAACTCGTGATTGGTCAAACAGGTTTTCTCCATATCCTCAAGCCTGCGGCTTCAGCTTTTCCAAAACCTTTTCCAGCGCCTCTTCCACCTTGACCGGCGTCATGACCCCGCCGCGGACTTTCAGTTCCACTTCGCCTTTGGCCAGAGACCTTTCCCCAATGCCAACGCGTATTGGGAAGCCGATTAACTCCGAATCCTTGAACTTGAAACCCGGGCGCTCGTCCCGGTCGTCCAGAATGACCTCCACGCCGCGGGCGCTCAATTCGGCGTAAAGTTTTTCCGCCAGCTTCATGACCGCGCTCTCGGGCGCCACGGTCAAGGGCGTCAAACATACCGTGTAGGGCGCCACGCTCAAAGGCCAGATGATGCCGTCCTTGTCGTTGCATTGCTCGATGACCGCTTGCAGCGTGCGCGTGACGCCGATGCCGTAGCAGCCCATGACGGCGGGCTGCTTCTTGCCGGACTCGTCCAGGAAACAGGCGTTGAAAGCCTCGCTGTACTTGGTGCCCAGCTTGAACACGTGGCCGACCTCGATCGCGCGCCGGATGCGCAACGCTTGGCCGCACTTGGGGCACGGTTCGCCCACCCGTGCCAGGCGCAAATCGCTCCATTGTTTGACAGTGATGTCGCGCTCGATATCCACCTGGCGGAGATGGAAACCGTCCTCGTTCGCGCCCGTGGTCATGTTGGCCGCCCCGCGCAACGTCTCGTCGGCATAGACCGGCAAATCCTTCACTCCCACCGCGCCCAGGCTGCCCGGATGCGCCTTCAACGCCGCCACGATCTCCTCCGCCTCGGCGGGCCGGAAAGTGGCCGTGCCCAGCGCCCCCGTCAGCTTCGCTTCGTTCAGCGCATGATCGCCGCGCATCAGGATCAACACCGGTTTGTTCTCCACCAGATAGACCAGTGTCTTGATCTGCCGCTCGGCCGGAACCTGAAACGGCGCCCGCGTCAAATCGTCAATGGTCGCCACGCCCGGCGTCGCGAATTTCTCCGGGCTGCCCCCGGAGGCCGTTGCCGTGGGCGTAGTGCGGCTGGAGGCTTTTTCCACGTTGGCGGCGTAATGGCACGCTTCGCACCAAGCCACTTCATTTTCGCCCGTGTCCGCCGGCACCATGAACTCGTGCGAAAATTTCCCCGCCATCACCCCGGTGTCGGCCTCCACCGCCATCGTCTTGAGACCGCAGCGCTGGAAAATGCGCGCGTAGGCGTCATACATCTTTTGGTAGCTGATTTGCGCCGCCTCGTCCGTGCTGTCGAAGCTGTAGGCGTCCTTCATCACGAATTCCTTGGCCCGCATCAGGCCGAAGCGGGGGCGGATTTCATCGCGGAACTTGGTCTGGATTTGGTAGAAATTCTTCGGCAACTGGCGGTAGGAACTCAACTCGCCCGCCACCAGCGTCGTGATGACTTCCTCGTGCGTCGGCCCCAGGATCCATTCCTTTTTGGCGTGGTCGCGCGCCTTGAAAAGGACGCCCTGGGCCGTGTCGTAGCGTCCGCTTTGCTGCCAGATTTCCGGCGGTTGCAGGGCGGGCATGAGGACTTCCAGGGCGCCGGCCCGGTCCATTTCTTCGCGCACGATCTGCTCGACTTTGCGCAAGGCGCGCAGTCCCAGCGGCAGGAAGGTGTAAAGGCCGCCGGTGAGCTTGCGCACCAGGCCTGCTCGCAGGAGCAGCTTGTGCGAAATGATCTCGGCTTCCGCCGGGGTTTCTTTCAGTGTCGGGATAAAGGCCTGGCTCCAACGCATGGAATGGGATCTTTCTGTTTGGCCTCGCGGCCGGTTTACTTGACCGTGTTGACCAGCGGCATCAGACCCTCAATCCGCACTTCCAGCCGGTCGCCGGAGGCAATGGCTCCCACGCCGCTGGGGGTGCCGGTGATGATGACATCGCCCGGCAGAAGGGTCATGCCGGACGAAACAAAGCTGACCACCTGGGCGCAGTTAAAAATGAGCTGGCTGGTGTTGGAATTCTGCCGGAGCTGCCCGTTTTGAAACAACTGGATGGTCAAATCCTGCGGATCCAATTCCGTCTCGATGTACGGCCCCAGCGGCGTAAAAGTGTCGAATGATTTTGCCCGCGCCCACTGGCTCTCCGATTTCTGCACCGTCCGGTCGCTGATGTCCTCCGCCGCCGTGTAGCCCAGAATATAACGCGAAGCCGCCGTCGGCGTGACATTGCGCACCCGCCGGCCAATCACAATGGCCAATTCCGCCTCGAAATCCGTGCGGTGCTGAGGGTGGGGTATTTCTATTTTCCCTCCGTCGGCCAGGAGCGACGTGGGCGCTTTGAGCCAGAACAGCGGCTCCTTGGGCAGCGGCAGATTTTGTTCGCGCGCGTGGTCGGCGTAATTAAGCCCGATAGCGATGATTTTGGACGGCGTCACCGGCGTCAGAGTCTTCACCCCCTTGAAGGGCGTGGGTTTCTTCTCGAACGACGGAGAGCCGAAGACATCTCCGCGCACACGGAAAAGCTCGCCATCCACCACTCTCGCGTAAAAAATTTCTCCGCCTTTTTGAAAGCGTCCTATTGCTGCCATAACGTGACAATTTCATATCAAATCCCCCGCACCCTTCGCAAGTTGAAACTGCCTCGTTTTGGCTTCGGATCAAACCAACTCCGGCTCCGCAATCTCCCTGGGGGGCGCTGTCAGCGGCGTCCCATCCGGCCCTTCCGGATACTCAAAAACCCGGCCCTCGAAGTTGCGGATGACCACCCGGTCCTTGTTGCGGCTCAGAACGTATTCAGGGCTGATCGGCACTTTCCCTCCCCCGCCCGGGGCGTCGATCACGTATTGCGGCACCGCGTAACCGGTGGTGTGGCCGCGCAGGCTCTCCATGATCTCCAGACCCTTGCGCACGCTGGACCGCAAATGAGCCGAGCCGGAAATCAAATCACATTGATAAATGTAGTAGGGCCGCACCCGGCACATCAGCAATTTCTGCATCAGCGCCCGCATCACCACCGGCTCGTCGTTGACCTTGCGCAGCAAAACCGTCTGGTTGCCCAGCGGCACACCCGCGTCCGCCAGCCTTCCGAGGGCGTCGCGCACTTCGGTCGTCAATTCGCGCGGATGGTTGGAGTGGATGCTCACAAACAGCGGGTGATGCTTGCGCAACATCGCGCACAACTCCGGCGTGATGCGCTGCGGCAGGAAGATCGGAATGCGCGTGCCGATGCGCAGAAACTCCACGTGCGGAATCGCCCGCAACCGGCTCAACAGAACCTCCAGTTTCTCGTCGCTCAACAGCAGCGGATCGCCCCCGCTCAGGAGCACGTCGCGTATTTCCCGGTGCTGCCTGACGTACTCAATCTGGCGTTCAAACTCCGGGTGGAAATCGTAGCCCGCCGCGTTGCTCACCATGCGCGAGCGCGTGCAATAACGGCAATAGGCCGCGCAACGGTCCGTCACCAGAAAAAGCACCCGGTCTGGATACCGATGCACCAGGCCCGGCACGGGCGATTGCGAGTCTTCCCCGCACGGATCGCTCATCTCCCAGGGCGCCGAATACGTTTCCTCCACCCGCGGCACCACCTGCCGCCGAATGGGGCAATTCTCGTCGCTCGCGTCAATGAGGTTGAAGAAAAACGGGGTGATGGCCAGGGCCAGTTTATGGTTGGCCAGACGCGTGCCCTCGAGCTCCTCCGGCGTCAGCGTGGGTAGGAACCGTTGCAACTGTTCCAGCGAGGTGATGCGGTGCTTGAGCTGCCACCGCCAATCATTCCAATCAGTCTCGCTGACATCGCTCCAGAACCCTCTGCCAGCCGATTGGAATTGTTTCAAGGAACGAAAACGCGCCGAGTCTGGAGGCTCCTCCGCCTCCATCTGACCATCAGAGAAATGACTTTGCATTTTCTGGAACTATAAGATTGTTCCGCATTGTGTCAAGGGACGCCAAAACCGCCCTTTTGCCGCCAAATGCTTGCAAAATGCGAGATTTCAGCCCCGGCTTGGTGTGACATCCTTCATTCTCCCAACGCGAGAAAATCATTCAGCCTGGGGTTGCCCGATTCCCAGAGGGCTACCCCAGGTCCGGCCCGTTATCTTCCCCTACCCGGAACGGGTTGAATCCTTCTTCATTTCTCTATTTGCTCCCCAGCCCCTTTTTTTGACGTGCGTTTGTGATGGACGTTCCAGGTTTTTTGGCGTTCGCTTGCAGGCTCATCAACGACAATTTGAGAAACGATTATGAAAAAGACAATTCTGCTGGCTCTAATGTTCGGTTTGCTATCGGCCACGCACGCTCTTGCGGCGGACCAAAACGCGACTTCCAAGGATTGGACGGCACTCTTCGATGGCAAGAATCTCGATGCTTGGAACATGGAGCGCCAGGACGGCGTCTGGGTCATCACCGATCAGGGCGAACTGCACCCGGCCAAATCAGGGCGCAGCCTCTTCACCAAAAAGCGCTATTGCGATTACGTGCTGGAACTGGACTTCAAGATGGGACCCAACGCCAAAGCCAATAGTGGCGTCTTCCTCCACGTGCATAAGATGTACGACGAAGTCAACACCGGCATGGAAATCCAGATCCTCGACAACGCCGATTACCATCTCAAATGGGATGCCGGCAACGCCAACGGCGCCCTTTACGAACTGGTCCACCCTGCCGTGGATGCCAACAAACCAATCGGCGAATGGAACCACTTCCGCATCACCCTCAACGGCAACCACCTAACCGTCGAACTCAACGGCCAGGAGATCGTTCGCGCCGGGCTGGACCGCTGGACCACCGCGCGCGCCAATCCCGACGGCTCGCACAACAAGTTTCCGCATGCCATCGGCGCCTTGCCCCGCGAAGGATTCATCGGCTTGCAGAATTATGGTGGCAAGCCCGTCTGGTTCCGCAACATACGTCTCAAGCCCCTCTCCGACCGTCAACCGCGTTTCACCGGCGCCGAGCCAATCGAGCAAGTCCTTGGCCAGCCGCCCGGAAACTGAATCGTTCGTCGGCTCACGCTGGCTGCGGGTGGATCGATTACGACCTGGTAGGGCGTCCGTCCTCCGCAGTAGCTCTGCTACGGAGGATGGAAGACTCCGTCGAGCCCCAACTCGATTTCGTCGGATTAAATCTTGCGGCTGCCACCGCCTGAAATTCGGCGTAATCATTTCCGCTGCTGCCCCTTTAAGCTTCTGTGACAGAGAAGCCAGCCCACCGCAATGATCAGATAAATAATACCGATGACGGCTCTCAGAGATGTCCACAGATTCTTGGTAGGAGGCAAACCAATATGAACAAGCCAATAGTACGGTTTGACCCCCCAGAGACCCCCCATAGCTCAGCGCGTCATCATATGAAAAAGCAAAACTTGTCATAATTCTAGGACTGACTTTTTGCCTTCTTGGAAATTGCCTTGTATCACACGTTAGGACGGCTCCCGGAGCCGGAAGAAATTACCCATAGATTCTGCTAACGAGGCGAATATATGAGAAGGCACACCTGCCGCGTTGCAAGGCCGCGAACTCCAAGAAGCTATGTTTGGTGCCGCCATGAGAAAAGTTGGCCCAAAGCCTGCTATTGGTTGCATTCACTTTTGGTCATTTCATTTTGTTGGGGGTGTTCGGGAACGTATATAAGTGGAGCCTATACCGACAAGAATCGCTTTTGTCGCAAAAATGCATGCGAGCCAAATGATAACCCCGATTAGCCAACCCATAAAACCAACCTTGTGCGACAACTCGACACCCGTTGAAAGCGTTAACGGCTTGTGTTTCACAATACGTAAACCCTGCTTAAAATAGGCATCTACACCACACACCATACATATAACGATTATATCACTCGTAACGATCGCGATGGGAGCATATATAAATGCCAAAACAAAATTGACCCAGTGATATTTGCCCTCTATCGGTTTATCAGGTTGAGACATAGCGCAATCGTAGCAGTGAAATTCATATCGTACTTTCTAGAACGGAACATTTTCTGCTCCGTTATCACCCATTGGAGCAATTTCGCCGTAATCCGCGAATGAATAGCTTGCTCGGCTTGTTGATGTATTCGCGAGCAATGTATTAGAAAACGAAAAACCGCATGCTCCGCCTTGGTCCGGCGACCAGAAAATGCTAATACTAGTTTTATTCAATATCCCCTGTGTAGGAATACCAAGCATAAATGCAGTGTTTATAGCGCTACCGCCCCCTGTGCCCATAAATGCGCTAAACGCTATATATGTCGCCTTGCGGTTAATTGCTCCTTGAACAGATTGGGGCAGCGATGCAAACGGTACCGTAATTGTAGTGAAATATTCAGTGTAACTTTTCGAATCTGGACATCTATAAACGAGGCCCGCAGTTCCTTGGATGCTCCTAGATGAGGTTTGACCGATAGGAACACTAACAGCTGCATAATCATACAAGGCAGCTTTGTGCGTTCTTGGGGAGCAGAGTAGCTCAAACCCAGCCGCTCCAGCGACTGGCAGTCTGCCGATCGGCAGTGAGCCGGAAACTCCAAACATAACCGCGTCCGGACTTTCATTGGCAACAATGCTCAGAAATATTCGGTGGAACAAGCCATGCGAGAGCAGTGCCGGCACATTTGCTGATCACCGGCGAAATGAAGCTTGAAAGACATGAGTCAATCGCCATTGAACACATTAAATCCCCTAAATCATCGTGTCCGGACGGATCAATCCGGTTCACCGGATTCCCAGCGCAATAAAGGTATTTATGAAGTGAAAGGGGATCGGTTAGATTGCCCTGGTAGGTATCCATCGTGTGAAACCGGCCTGTGTTGGGATTCATCCACCGGGCATGGGATGTTCGCGGCGCGATAAAAAGTGCAATCGCCAATAGTGCGCAAAAGGCAATGTTGCTCATCCTATATTCCTTTCTGTTCTTTCTGTTTGAGACTGCTGACCGTGTCTCCCGGTGTGATGCCGTAGTGGTCGAAGACGGCTTGACATGTCCCCGTGATGGCGGAATCGTCGGGCGCGAGATGCTTTGCGCGGGAAAGATCCATCCAGCTTTTCGTGCGGGACTTCGCGGTTGTCGTGATCCAGTAGCAGGAGCGCGTAAAGAAGAGGTTGCCTACCACCTCCCGGTTGCTCAGGTTCCTGAGGTCGCTGCCCTTCAATTGGTCGCGGGTCATGCCCTCCTCCTCCACATAAGCAGAATCGTCATCCGTAACCCAGACCTTATCGGTCCGCGTCGTCTCAATATTGATGCGATAACCCGGCTCCTGCCAACGAATAAAATAGTGCTGGCCAATAGCTACAAGATGAACCGGGAAGCCCAGTCGCTGGCCGATGACCAGATAAAGGAGCGGCATCGAGACGCAGGAACCACGCTTCGTTCGCAGAAGACCCGCTAGAAAGGTGTTATCGGGGTCGCCGTGCAAGGCTTTGTCCTGCAGGGGCGTCAAATCGTGTTGGGCGAACTCCTCACGATAAGCAAAGCGAAGCTTGATGATAGCGTTGCAAAAGATGCCGCAACGCGTTTGGGGGTCGTTGATATTTTGTCCGTTGGACGCGGCAACTTTTCGGGTTCTCGACATCTCCTGGCGCACCTCGCTTATCATGGCCTCCAACTGCATGAAATAAGATTCGCGCGTCATGTCGGCGAATATCGGAACGTCCGCGGCAATTATCCAGTTCGCCAGTGCCAGATCGATCTTCTCGTCTTTTCCGCGAAGCATCTTCGCCAATTCACGCTCGGCTTCGGTGCATGGCGGAAACTGCCCGAGTTGCTGTTCCACAGCAAGTGTGTTGCCTTCCTGAGTCCGCTTTTGCTTCAACGAAACGTCTTCGGCAACTGCCGCTTTAGCCAGGCTGCCCAGAGATTGAGAGGGCTTGTCCCTGGCGGCATCGTCGCTCAACGCCACAGCAAAAGCGCAAATGGATGCAGCCACAACAACAAGAAACAATCCGATACAGACTAAGAAACGTCCATGCCAATATGTCCGTGGCGGAATCGCGCATATCCCCAAACTGGCCCGGCATTCTTGATCTGTTCTTTTCGCTTTGCTCATTTGAACTGGTCTCTCGTCGCCCCGTTGGACGTGCTCGACCCAATGCCCACGTTGCCGTTGGCGTCATAACCGTAATTCAGCGAGACGCTTGGTCCGCCGTTCCAATTGACGGTCTTCAGTGCCAGCCGGTCGCGATTGTCGTAGCTGTAAGCCGTCGCGCCGCTGGCATCGGTCATCCCCGCGCGCTGGCCTGTCGGCGTGTAGGTGTAGCTCACGTTGTAGCCGTTGACGGACGCCTGGTTGGTTAGCCGGTTCATCGCGTCGTATCGATTGGTGATGACCGCGCCGTTGAAGTTGGTGTGGTAAATCTGGTTGCCGGCCAGATCGTACGCCATGCCTTCGGATTGACTGCCCGGCATCCAGTGCTGGATGCGCCTCCCCATTCCGTCGTAGGCGAACGCGTTGGCGCGGTTCAAGGCATCGATCTGCGCCGTTTCATTGCCCGCCTCGTCGTAGCGGTAGCGCGTGACTTTCGATCGGTCGATTGACAAAAAGCCCATTTTCGTCTCGAATGCTTTCAGAGCCAGATGCAGTCGCGCCTCTAACTCGGTTGGCAGGGAACCGGCGGTGGACAGCGCCGAAATGCCCTGGGTTGACCTGGACAGCACTGGATGTGGGTGGCCCGCCTGTCCCGCCGTAGCTTCTTGACGAAGGCGGATGTGTTGAGGCGTTCGGAATGATAAGTGAAAACTCTCCCCATTGAGGCGAGGCAGGTAAGTAACGCGAAGTTCGTTTGGCGCCGTTGTCATAGGTGGCACATGCCATGCTATTGGTTGCCGTCTAGCTTATTTTCTGCCCTCGTATCGCCGAAGACGATAGGGACTATTCTCGAAACTAAGATCAACGCCGTAATCCCAATAATTGTCGCGGGAACTCCCCAAGCGGCGATAGGATTACGTAGGTGTCTGCTATGTTCGATGTAGATTAGCAAAAGTGTGTTCGACAATATCGGCACGATCGCACTTACTAAAATCATTGCGTTGGCTCCGCTTTTGCGACTGAAAATACAAGCTTCGATAATTGTGTTGAAATATGCCAATAATACAGCTAATGGAAATCCAACGTCAAAATCTACATCAGACGCTGCTGTAGCAACCCCTACTGGTATTAAAATCTCCATTTTAAAGAAGAAGCTGGTTAATACAGGATTCGGGCTTCGCATATCGTCACACCTCACTTGTCATATGTTCTGAGCCATGTAAAATATGCCTGCTCACGTTTTTGCAAGCCTTCAACGGCGAGTTCTCGTCCCTCCTGATCCATGGCGTCAATACGTGCAAATGCGTTCAACCTGTTACCTCTCCCCTGCGAACCGAAATACCGACCCGAAGCTTCGTCTTGAGCGGAGGAGTATCCGGCGTGATTTCTTGGATTCTCCCAAATGTTTCGGATTTTTTGTCCAGCAGTTGTTTGGGCACATGTAACACTCATTCTTCCAGCCGCATGTAATCCAACATCTGCTAGCGTTTTGCGTCCGCCAGAACTGACAACATCATCGAGCGCTGCGAGAATGGGTTGTTGCTGGTTTAGTTCCGCCTCAATATCTGCGATCGGAATGTTTTTCATTGCGCTGTCTGTTGGATCGTGGAAGAGTGCATAAGCACCGCCACTAAGCACCGCGCTGGCAACCGCCAAACCAACGTATGTTTGAATGGTCATGCCGGCCATTAGCCCAGCTTCCGTATAATCACCATGCCCACTTGGATCAATGCCATTTACAGGATTGCCTTCGCAATACAAATACTTATGAAGGCTGAACGGGTCATTTTGATCCCCCTCGTCGGTATCCCCGGTCCAGAACCGGCCCGTGTTCTGGTTGAGGTAGCGGGCGCGGTTGTAGTAAAGGCCGAGGTCCCCATCATATTGCTGACCGCAGTAGAGATAGACCGTCTGCGCCGCCGAGTTGGAGGCGATGAGGGTGCCGTAGGCGTCATACGCGAAGTCGTTGACGAAGTTTCCTGCGTTGTCCGTGAGCAGCCGGGTCGAGCCGTGCCCGTCGTAGATGAAGTAATTGGTGCTGCTGTTGGGCAACCTCTGGCTGATCAAGGCCAACCCGTAGTTATACACCCGGGTCAAATTCGAGCCCCTGATACTCTTCCAAGACCTGCGCGTAGCCGCTGGGGTTCCGGTCGTCCACCAGATAGTTGGTCGTCGTGCCGCGCACGGTCTTGCTGGCCCGGTTGCCGTCCCCGTCGTAGGTTATAAGTATGGCGCCGTTGTTCATGTTGGTCACATGATTCAAGGCGTCGTAGGCGTAGGTGTTGACGGAGGAGCCGGTCGTGTTCCCGTTGGCGTCGTAGCTGTCGCTGGTCAGCCAGTCGTTCGTGTTGTAAGCCAAGGTTTGCGGACTGCCGCCAGTGCGGCTGAGCCGGTTGCCCACCGCGTCATACACATAGCCAACGCTGTTCTCGTTCGTCATCCGGTACAACGCGTCGTATTTCCAGGCATACGTCAGGTTGGTGCCGTGGACCGTCTCGGTCAAATTGGTGCGGTTGCCCGTCAAGCCAAGCTGGTAATAGAAGCTGGCCATCGTCCCGCTCACGGTTGTGGCCGTGAGGTTGGTCAGCCGGTTCAGCGCGTTGTATTGATACGCGTTCGTCACCCCGTTACCGTAGCGCATGGTCTGCACATTGCCAGCCAAATCGAACGCATAGGCCGCCGCCGTCCCGCCGTTGGCCAGAACGTTGGTCAGCCGGCTCAAGGCGTCGTAGCCGTAGGCCAGGTTCACCCCGTTGCTGGCGCTGGACCAGATGCCGGTCACGTTGCCGTTGGCGTCATAACCGTAATTCAGCGAGACGCTTGGCCCGCCGTTCCAATTGACGGTCTTCAGTGCCAGCCGGTCGCGATTGTCGTAGCTGTAAGCCGTCGCGCCGCTGGCATCGGTCATCCCCGCGCGCTGGCCCGTCGGCGTGTAGGCATAGCTCACGTTGTAACCATCGACGGACGCCTGGTTGGTTAGCCGGTTCATCGCGTCGTATCGATTGGTGATGACCGCGCCGTTGAAGTTGGTGTGGTAAATCTGGTTGCCGGTCAGATCGTACGCCATGCCCTCGGATTGACTGCCCGGCATCCAGTGCGGGTGTCTGCGGGTGTGCGGGTGTCATGCGGGTGTCATGCGGGTGTCATGCGGGTGTCCTCACTATTGACACTTTTTAAAGCCGTTGGGATCAACTTCATACATTCAACAATTCCAGGGATAAGCGCCTCGGCGAAAAGGATATTGAATAATTGCTGTTGCATTCCCATCTAACGGTGGTATAGTGCATTGGTGTGGCGCTCACGCGCCTTGTTCTTTGACATATTGCGGACTTCAAGACCGCCAAGGCGAAAAAGCGGGAAGCTCGGCATCATTGCCACCAAGGAACGCAAAGACCACGAAAAAAGCACGCAAGGAAATCGGCGGCAGCCTCCGGTGCAGCCTGCGTTCCGCCCCGGCTCATCCACTCTTTCGTTTCCTCTTTTGCGTTCCTTGCGTTCTTTTGTGGCCATTCAACTTACGTAAGTCGTTGATTTCCAGGATAGTTTCTGAAAATTTCACACTTTCCGCGCCAAACGGTTGCCCCGGTTATGGCGGCCGGGGTGTGATTTTGTCTTGGGAATTAGGGGAACGGCTCAGGTCTCGGAGGGGTCATCGGAGGGGTCTCAGAGGGGTCAAACCGTACTTTTGAATGATTGACGCGAAAAACGCCTTGGTGCCGATATTGAATAATTCCTGTTGCAGTCCCATCTAACGATGGTAGTATGCCTTTGTGTGGCGCGCACGCGCCTGTGTTCTTTGACATTTTGCGGACCTCCAAACCGCCAAGGCGAGAAACCGGGAAGTGGCGTTCACGAAAAAGCGAAAGCCACAGATGGACACAAATCAGCATAGATTTTTCTGAAGAGATTATTTCACCCGTCGGCTGAATCCTGTTTTTTTCGCAAGCCCGTCTGATCTGTGTCTATCTGTGCTAATCTGTGGCTCTAACTGCTTTTTCAGGTTTAACTTTTATTCTCCAGCCTCGAAAATTCAGGTAGAAAAGATAAAAGATCATGCCGCGGGTTCAAACGCGGCATTTTTTGCCGGTCAAGGCCAGCCTGTCCGCCGTAGGCCTTGCGAAGGCGGGTCGCACCGGGTCAAGGCCAGTCGCACCGGGCATGGCCGGATAGGTCGTCTTAGTTTCGCCCGAATGGCGAAAAAAACGCCTCGGCGTAAAAGAGCCCGATTGACAGATTCATTTGTGGGGAAGATGCTGGCGATCATCGATGTCCGTCCGCTCTTCATGATGAGAAGCGAAAGTGGCAATTTGACCTATTTGTATCGGCAGGCGTCAGACTGGGTGGCGTGCCATCAAGGAAGGCAAATCGTGCTGATTCTAGCCGCGTTGCTTTCCCTGCCGAACATATTCTCTCCCGAGCCGGCTTTGGGGCTGGATCCTGCCTGGCAACACTCTATCCACTATGCCGTCGCCCAGGACAGCGTCTTTGGCCGGGATATTCTTTTCACCTATGGGCCGCTCGGCTGCCTTTTAACAAGATCGCCTGTCAGCAAACTGAATCTGCTCCTCTTTGATTTGTTTATCCTGGGCAGCCTGTTGTCCATTTATCGCCGGCTCCTGCCCGCCCCCATGCGGCTCGGGAGAGCGGTTCTGGTGCTGGCGCTGGCCGTGATAACCAATCATGGGCTGGAGGTCGGGTCGGCGGGAATCTTGTTTATCATCGCCGGCTACTGGCTTTGGCGCCTCCACGCCGGTGATTCTTTTTTGATGCCCCTGGCAGGCTCCCTTGCGGCCTCGGTCCTCCTTTTTTTTGGCAAGGTGAATTTTGGGCTGCTGCTGATGGGCCTTATTCCCTGCTACAGTCTTGGACTTTTGCTCTGCCGGCGCCAGGGGTGGAGAGCCGCGTGGCTGGCAGCCGGTTTTGCCTTGCTCATCCTGATCGGCTCGGCCTGCTGGCGGGTCGAATTGGGCGGTTATCTGCGCGCCAGCCTTGAGTTAATAAGCGGGTACAACGAGGCCATGTTTGTCCCTCTTTCTGCGCGGTCGTGGGAATTCGTGGCGTCCGTATTGTTGACGACCATGGTCATGGCGGCAGCCTTGGCCAGCTTGAGAAAAACCGCCTGGCAGGACTGGATGATGGCGTCTCCTTTGGTCATGCTTACCGTCTGGCTGCTGTTTAAGAACAGCTTTGTCCGCGCGGATAACGTTCACGCGCCGATGTTTCTTGCCAGTCTGCCGCTCCTGCTGGCGGTCTGGAGCGTGGCCTTGCAGCGTTCCAGAATCGTGCAGGTTCTTCTCGCGCTGAGTGTTCTGTGCGGCGTTGCCCAACTGGAGGTCCTTTACTGTTCTCCCGGCTATTTCTCCTGGACGCCTCTCCGCTATGCGCGTGGAGTTTGGGCCACTCCCTGGCGGCAGAACGGTCAGCAGTTGGGAGCCGTCTTGCGCGCAGGATGGCCGGGATTGACGATGCCCCGCAATGTGCTTTCGGCCATTGGCCGCTCTTCGGTGAGCGTCATGCCTTTAGGTTCGTCCCTCGCCATCCAGAACGGCCTCAACTTAAAGGAACTGCCCGTCATCCAGTCTTACTCAGCCTACACCCCTTGGCTCGACGCGCAAAATGCCCTGTTCCTTTCATCGGGCAATGCCCCTGAGTTTATTCTTTACACGGCGGAATCCACGAATACCATCGACTACCGGCCGGCGGCTTGGGACGAATCTTTCGCCAAGAGAGCGTTGATCCAAAACTACATTCCCTGCATGGAATTCCAACTCAACCAGCGGCTGATCGAAACTCTGGTGGCGGCGCCGGAAAATGTGGTGCTTTTAAGGCGATTCCCTGGAGCTTGTGAATATGAACCGATCTCCACGAACGCCATCACCCTCGCTCTGGATCAACCGCTGTACATCCCCGCTTCAACCCATTACCAATTCCTTTGGCTGGATGCCGAACGGACGCCGCGCGGCAAGCTGGCCTCCTTTCTCTGTCAGCCCGCCGAACTTACCGTGGCCTTTGAATACAGCGACGGCGCCTCTAGAAGCTATCGCGCTGTCCTGCCCATCTTGAAGACGGGCGTTCTGATTAATTACCGGGTCGAATCAGCCGAGGAAATCCGGCGCTGGCTTTCCTCGGATATGACCGGCAATGTTACTGCCCGCTCCATTCGCTTCAAAACCACCAGTCCGTGGGCGTTCCGGAGCAGTTTCCAAGGCCGGGTGGTCACCTTCCGCCTTGTGCGGCGGCGTGGCAGCGGCCCCTAAAGAATCTTCACGTTTTGGATGCCGGTCTCCGGCCGCTGGAAAGGGCCTCGTTGACACCGCGCAACTTGACGGCCAGGTCACGGGCCAGGTTGCGCATCGCCGTCATGCCCAAAGCCGGTTCGCGCCTGGCCAGGTCGGCAAAAGCCGCGCGTTTGACGATCAGCAGAATACTCGGTTGGGCCGCCACCGCGAATGCCGCCCGCGGCGCTCCGTCCAAAAAGGCCAACTCTCCGAAAATCTTGCCGTCGCCCAATTGCGCTATCACCGGCCCGGCTTGCTCCAATTGGATGCTGATCTTGCCCCGCAGCACGATGTAAGCTTCGTCTCCCGGTTCTCCCTTGGCAAAGACCTCCTCGCCGGCGCGATAAAGCTTCTGCACGAACAGGCGGGCCATCTTGCGCAACTCCCCATCGCCCAGCCCGGCGAACATGGAGAGGGGACGCAGCAAATTGACAATCCCCAACCCCAGCTTTTGGTCCTCAAAATTCCCGTCAACGATCTGCACGATCCTCTTGGCGTGGGCGCTGAATTCGCCCTTTTCCAGCGAGTAGCTCACGTTCAGCTTGACCATTTTGACCACGTCGTAACAGCGGCCATTGTGGCAATGGAAGGCTGGCAGGTAAGCCACGGGGACAAACCCAAGTTGTTCCGCGCTCTTGAGCAGGCGCGGCGCGGAAGCCACAATATCCACTTCCGTATAGACGGCATTGGCTTGTTGTTGCATGGCCTTGACGACGTGAGCCAGCAATGCCCCCATCGAAATGTCGTCCTCGCAATACGCCTCGATAATGCGCGCGCAATGGTCATGTTCGTCGAAATAGCAACTCATCCCGGCGGTTGTCTTTCCATCGCACTCTCCCAAAAACGCTCGCGGCGGGCGCTCTGCCGGAAGACGCATCAGCCCAAAGCCGCAATTAAACCGCCCGGAAACTTCCACTGGCCAATGGGCGCTTTCGGCTTGCGCGCGCCACGTGGCAAAACCTTCCGCCGTCGCATCCTGGACTTTGAGGTCCGATTGCAACGGGTAACCGCCGGCGCCGTCCCGCACGACCAAGGAGTCGGAAATCCGCAGGTTCTCCAACGCCGCCGCGCCCAATTCCCGCACCTGTGCCATCGACTCCCACAGAGGGGTCCGCGTCACCGGGACCGCCCCGGCGCCGTGGACGTAAAAAAGCACGCCCGACCTTTGCTTAAGAATATGTTTGAGCGGCTGAAACCCGACGCACACAAACCCCAGCTTCTCAAACAGGGCTTGCTGCGCGCCATCCTTGGCGCAAATCCGCGCGACAGCCATTTCGCCTCTTTTCGTCGCGATTTCCCGCACGGCCAGCAACAGAGCTTCCGCCGAGCCGTCGGCCGCGCTTTCGGGACGGAAGAGATTACGTCCCAGGTTGGCGACGGGATTGCCGGTTGGCCCGCAAGGCCTGAGAAAGGTAATGCTCCCTTGGAGCCGGCCGGCGGATTCGGCCACCCATGTTTCCTCGCCCCCGTTGCGGTCCAACAGGCGGCCGATCAAGCCGGCCTCGTACAGTTCCTTGGCAGGGTAATTGTCCCCAATAGTTGCGCGAACCAAATCCAACCACTGCGGGGCGTCCGCCACGGTCGAGGGTCTGATGCTAAATCCCATGCGTGTCTCTATTTTTGCAATTTATCCTGGCCGCCGGGAGCTTTCACCACCCCGAACGGCCAGCGTCACTTCAAAAATATCGACACGCCGGAAAAAAGCAAGCGGCGGAAATGAGCCAGCCCAAGTCCTTATGGTCAGCTTGCGTTCAATTTCGCCACCGCGTTATCGTACGATTTCACCAAGCCATCCCACGCAGATTGAAAACCAGCCTTCGTCTTGTCCCATGCGTCCCCGCTGGCGGCTTTCAGTTGGTCATACTCCTTGCGCACGGCCTCCCGTTGCGTGCGAAGCTCGGTCAACGCCATATCGTCACGAACTTTGGCGTCGCCCGTGGCGGTGGCGGACTTGCTCGCGAGTTTGTCAATTTTCGCGTCCAATTCGGCCATCTGTTTGTCCATCGACGCCAGGAATTGATCCCGCGTCTGCGCCGCGCCATCCTTGACGGCGGTGGCGGTATCCTGCGGGGTGGGTGGCGGCGGCTCGTTGCGATTGCAGGCGGTGATGAAGCCCGTCGCTAAGACAACAATCATGATGTGCAGTTTCGTTTTCATTTGTTTTCCTTTCAAAAAGGCTCGGCCACGGTTTAGCTGCGGAAACACTCGTCGATGAATTGTTCCACGGCTTCCTTGGTATCGCCCGTGCGTTTTTGAATCCTTCCAATCAACTCGTCTTCACGGCCTTCTTCGTAGCGAAGGTCGTTCTCGGTCAATTTCGCGTACTTTTGTTTAAGTTTGCCTTTGACGATGTTCCAATCGCCTTTCACGTGCAGTGTATTCATTTTTGATATTCCAAGTTTATGTTCATTGACTATTATGGTCCGGTCGTAATGCCGGGTATCCATACCGGTAGCAGGAGACAGGCCACGGTTGCGAAAGCCGGATTTCTTGCCGGCGCGCAGGAAGGCGCGTGCATTTTGCAATGAAACCATAGCTAAATGCGACAAAGGCCGGGCCGGATCTTTTCCCGGTGTGCCTGGCGATTGGATGCGCGGCTGTCAAAATGCGAAACTGAATCCAAATTTTGCTTGAGCCGGCGCGTGGCTTCGGCTTGAATGACGGCGCAATATCCAGAAACTGTAGCCGGAAATGCGAACAACAATAGAATCCATGAAATCCATAAGTCCCTCGGGAGAAGAATTCAGTCTTCCTACGCGCGAAGATTTTCAGGCCGAGTTTGGCCGCTTGGAGAAACTCGTCGCCGAGCAGCGCAAGGCCGGGAAGGAAATCGTCGTCGTGGTCGGCCTTGGCTTTGTCGGAGCCGTGATGGCGGCGGTGGTGGCCGATGCGACGGACAAGAAAGGCAAGCCCACCAAGTTCGTCATCGGCATGCAGCGGCCCAGCACGCGCAGTTTCTGGAAGATTCCACTGCTCAACCGCGGAGTCTCGCCCATCAAGGCCGAGGACCCGGAGGTGGCGCAGATCATCGCCCGCTGCGTCAATGAGAAACGAACGATGGTCGCCACCTACACCGACGAGGCGTTGAAATTCGCCGACGTGGTGGTGGTGGACGTGCAATGCGATTACCTCAAAGAATCGCTGGGCAAGGTCCACACCGGGGCCGCCAACATGGGCGCGCTGGAGGCGTCCGTCGCCACCATTGCCGAGCACGTTCCGCCGACAGCTTTGGTGCTCATTGAAACGACGGTCGCGCCGGGCACGACGGAGCAGATCGCCTATCCGATCATGAAGAAGGTCTTCAAGAGGCGGGGCATTCGTTCCGAGCCGTTGCTGGCCCACAGCTACGAGCGCGTCATGCCCGGCAAAAACTACGTGGCCTCCATCCGCGATTTCTGGCGCGTGTGCAGCGGCGTCAACTTGCCTGCCCGCGAACGGGTCACCAAGTTCCTTAATGAAGTCCTGCATACGGACAAGTACCCGCTGACCGTGCTGGATCGGCCCATCGAATCGGAAACGGCCAAGATTATCGAAAACAGTTATCGGGCGACCATTCTCGCTTTTCTGGACGAATGGTCTTTGTTCGCCGAGCGCAACGGGGTCGATTTGAAGAAGGTCATTGAAGCCATCAAAGTCCGGCCCACCCACTCGAACATCATTTTCCCCGGGCCTGGCGTTGGCGGCTACTGTTTGCCCAAAGACGGCGGTCTCGGGGTCTGGTCTTACCGCCACGTCTTCGGGTTCGAGGACGACATTTTCAAAATCACGCCCCTGGCCATTGACATCAACGACACCCGCTCACTGCACGCCCCGCAACTGGTGCGCGATGCCTTGCGCAACATGGGCAAGCCCATTGCCGCCGCCGAAGTCCTCCTGCTGGGCGCCTCTTACCGCGAAGACGTGGGCGACACCCGCTACAGCGGCTCGGAGATCATCGTGCGCAAGCTCACCGAAATGGGAGCCGACGTCAAAGTGCATGATCCCTACCTGGACCATTGGTGGGAATTCGAAGCGCAAGACACCTATCCCTTGCCCAACTACAGTTGGGCGCGCTTCTTCCACCGCCAGGAATCGCTCAAGAACCTGCGCATCGAGAAAGATTTGTGGGGCGCGATGGAAGGGGTGGACGCCATCGTTCTGGCCGTCCGCCATGAGCCTTACCTGAAGCTCGATCCCAACAAAGTGTTCAAGAGCGTCGGCCATCCTTTTGTCGTCATTGACTGCTTCTGCGTGCTCAACGACGATCAGATTCGCCGCTACCTGGAATTAGGCTGTGAAGTCAAAGGCATGGGCCGCGGCCACATCAAGCGAATCAAAGACAGCCTCGAACCCGGCCCCAACGCCCGGCGGAAGAAGGTTTAGGCGTCTTGGTAGGGCGTCCGTCCTCCGCAGTAGCTCTGCTACGGAGGATGGAAGATTCTGTCGAGCCTATTGCTGCATCGTCGAAACGTTCCCGGGGAGCGCGCGCGCCCTCGCGTGCCGCGGGTCGCGCCTCGCGGCCCGCATCGGAAATCCTCCAAAATTTACATGCGTCTGCCCTTAAGGGAAAGATGGTATTTGATCAACTCAACGCGTATGCTCTTCGCATGAAGTTGTATCAAGGCCAGGTCTGGAAACAAGGCAAGGAATACATCCGCATCGTGCGGTTGGAACGGCTTGAAGTGGAATACAAATCCCTGGCCAGCCTCGCCAGCAAAGTAGGCACCATGCACCTTACCAGCAAAAAGGACTTCTGCCGCCTGCTGAAACAAGCTCATCTGCTGGCTCCCTCCAAACCTGCGAACCCCGGACAGCCCCCGCTCCAGGGTTGAGGACTTCAAGAAACCACAAACCGTTCCGTGCCCCGAAACTCAATCACGTGCGCTTTGATGGATAGCTGCACAATTCCTTTGGCCCTGCGTTTCCCCCAAGCGTGGTAAACCCCCGCCACGAAATCACCGAAGGTCAATGGCCTTGTGCCAGCCTGGACTTTCATTTGCAAGATTCGATCAACTTTCATGACTTAAGTAACCCCGCCCAAGCCGCATTTGTTTCGGGCGATTTCTGCCAAAGGTGCTCATGATAGATCCAGGACACCAAACTCCCCGATTTTGCATGAAATTGTTTTGGCGCTCCCCAGCCTCAGGGCGAGCTGATGCGGTAGCAGCACCCGGAGGTGATCGTCTGAGAGGGATCGCTGAAAGGGACCGACCCGTTGGTCAGCGTCAGGGTCTGGAGCGGAGTCCAATGGGGATTCGCCAGATTGGCGCAGGATTCCACCTCGATGGGGATGCCGGCTGTTCCCGTGATGTTGAACCCAAAATGTTTGTTCTGCACGGCGCTGGCATGCATCGACGGGTTCCAGAGCACGGGCGTAAGGGTGGTGTTGTAGGAGCTGAAGTTTTCCCAGCCCGATTTGCCAGGCAAATAATAGATCGTCACACTGGAGCTGACTTCGAATGCAGTCTGATCGACGATGGGACAGTTGCCTGCGAAATAGACGCTTCGCAGGTTGTCATTGTCAGCGAACGCACCCATCCCGAGGTTGGTGACGCTGCCGGCAATGGTGACGCTGACCAGGCCGGCGCTCCCGTCGAAGGCAGCCTCCCCAATGCTGGTGAAGCCGTTGGCGATCACGAGGTTTGTCAGCCCGTAGCAATCGTTAATCACCTGCACACCGAGATTGGTCACGGTGCCGGGAATGGTCAGGTTGATCAGATGAGACTGCGAAAACGCAGCATCCCCAATGCTGGTAACGCTCGCGGGAATCGTGATGTTGCTCAGGCTGTAGCAGAGTGCGAAAGCAGCATTCCCGATGCTCGTCAGGCCGTTGGTGAGCGTGACATTGGTCAGGTAGCAGCAATACAAAAACGCTCCACTCCCAATGGTGGTGACGCAGGCGGGAATCGTGACGTTGGTCAGCGTGAAGTTGTAATTGAACGCATTGGAACCGATGCTGGTGACCGGCACCTCGCCGGTGCCGCTGACGTAGAGTTGGGATGGAATGGTCAGGTTCCCGGCAGTCCCGACGTAATTGGTGATGGTAATGGCGCCATTATTCACCGTGTATTCGTATTGCGCATGCACGGGTGCCGGCGCGGCCAGGAGCAGCAAAACCGGCAGAACGGATAATCGTGTTTTCATATTTGGGGGAATGGAACACTGCCTTTGTTTGGGTTTATCGAACAATTTGCGCATTTAGGCAGGGCCTCGGGCCTTTTGCAAGCTCCAATTCGAAAAGGCCCGCGTCAATTCGGCGGAAGTGCCGTCCAGGTGGCCGTGCCGCTGGCACGATGTGCGGATGCTCTCTCGATGGTTGCTTGATTATAGAAATCGGATATACCCGTATTCAAGGACATCGCCTTGAACAAACAGCCGGACGGTTCGTTCGTCATCACGGCCGAACTCGGGGAGGGATACGTGGAGAAGGAGGTCGGGGAAAACTACGGCAAGCTCAAGCTGCTTAATCCCAACTGAATTGCTGGTCAAATTCGTCGAAAGGATGTTGCCGAGCGTAATCTCTAAACCACGATCGAAGTCCCATCATGTCGGAAAATGATACACCTTGAATCCGCATAATGCAGAAGGGGAAAAGCCCTTTGTTTGGGTCAAATCGCAAGAAGAATCCCTTTGCTTCTAATAAGCCGCATGTTTCAAGATACTCTGGTCGCAGGTCCTCCGGGATTAGCTCCACGGGTGTATGTGTATGTTTATGTGTAACCACCATCCAAGATTTGTAGCAACCGTAATGCCAAGCAGGCTGAATTCGCGCCCTTTTCGTGCCGTTTCCAGCCACGAAACGAAACTATCCGGCCCTCCCCCAAAAAATGCAGCCAATGCCCCGGCCACTTCTTTCGCTGACTCCGCGCTTCACTCCAATTCCTTGGTCCACAACGCCAGTTCCTGCCTGGTCAGCATTTCGTACCTTTCCAGCGCCCTGCCAATCTGCGCCGCCGTCGCCTTGGCCAGCCCAATCCTGTTTTCAAACGCTTTGATTTGATCCACCAGCATTGGAAGCTGGTTTGCCGCCTTGCTCGCATCGGAACCATCCGCGCTGGCCCTCACAACCTGCGCCACCAGCAGCAAGGCGCGCAGATGCCCCGATACATTGTGCTCCTCAAATGTTTTCTGCAATTGCCCTGGGTTTCCATTGCCATTTGCATACGTCCGGGCCAGGTATCCGGTTGTCTTCTCGTCTCTGAATTCTGGAATGCTCCCCGTGAAGATGTTCAGATACTCCCGCAATCGTGAAGTGACCTGAGGCTGTGTCAAAATCCCACGCCGCAGATAAACAAAAAGCACTTTGCTCGTTGCGACCATGACATCAATGAAGTTCGACAGGCCATTCATATCGGCCGTGCGTTCATGCCGGCGCAACACCCGGTCCCGGTGTCGGTCTGCAAAACTGTAAATCGCCTCTCCCAGGGCTGGGAATTGTCCCTGGGAAAGTTTAAGCCAATCCGGCATCGTGTCGTGATGGAATGGATCGCGGATCTTAACCCGGGAGGCATGACCTCCATCCCGTCCCCGGCTATCGTCCGTGTAATGAATCCTGAGCTTCATCAAATACTCGATGAGTTGGGCATGACCCTGCTGGCTGCCGATCTCATCCAAAAACTCCACCAATCCACGGCCCGTTTCACGGATTTCCTCTTCCCTCCCTGAATGGCCTGCTGGACTGCTGCGCCGATCCTTCTTCTTGGCCGGCTTGGAATCCGTGGCTGCTTCGCCTTTCATCTTGGCCCAACGTATTTTCCGCGCCTTGGCCAGAGCCTTGATGAGTTTGCGTCGATGGGCGGCGGATAATGTGCGTTTGACTGGAGTGGGGGCTGCCACGATAGCCGGGAATGGAACTTCGCCGCCACGACCAACGATTGATTCCATCTCGCTTTTCAGCGCCTCGATTTGCTCCTTGATGGCAAGGATGCTTCTGAGTTGGCTGGCCGTTATATTTTTGATGTTTGTCATGGGTGGTTTAATGGTCGATCTTCAAAGCGATGTCCGTCCAATAACGCGGCGTCTCAAGAACCAGCTCGCCTCCGCTGGATTCCTGGCGTCCGGTGACAATCACCTCTCCCGATGCTGGATTGATCCATTGGATCGAGTAGGCGCCGCGCGGAAGATCAATTGACACGGTGTCGGTGAACCAATTCGCGTCAACGGTAAAACGGCTGGCGGTTGGGCCTTGCGGCCATTTCTCCCATTTTCTGGTTCCGTGAAAGAGGTAAACAGCGTATTGCCTTCCCGGTTGCGCGATCCCCCGCGCCAGCACTCCGGAATCGGCCACCCGAAATCCCGTGAACTTCGTCATCTTGACGAAGTCGAGGCTGCGCATGAAGTCCGCCAGCACGCGCTTCTGGGGCAGAATCTCCTTTTCTGTGCTGGTGGCTTTGGCCGAGGAGTTGGAAGTGGAGAACTCCGCATTCAGGTGGATCAACCCTGCCAGACCGCCGACCATGCCGTACCATCCTTCGGCGCGGGTCTCTTCGACCGGGTGCCGCCCGTACCAGGAAGGATAGTAGGAGGTTTCGACATCCACGATCGGCTTGGCATCCGCGTAGTTGGTGTCCAGGGTGATTTCCATCGGCGAGATATATTCCGTGGGAAGCCAGGAAATACGCCGATCCTTTGTGAAATCGGGCGTGGCGCTATGGGCGGTCTCGCCATAAAGGTGTTTGTGGTGGTCCACGCTTGTCAGGGCATCCAGCATGACGCTGTTCCAGGCCCATGAAGCCTGGCCCTGCATCTCGGGTTCGTCGGAAATGTCGTAGATCAGGTTGTCAAACTCGAGCAGTTCGGAAGCGACTTTTTTCACGTACTTGAGCTGTGCTTCCACCAGTGCCTTGTCGGCCAGGGTGGTGTACTGCTGGAACCCGCAGGTCCCGACCCCCTGGATATTGTTGGCATGGTAGAGCGGCTGCGCCGCCCATCGGTCGTTGTACATCCCGTTGAAGAAGACGATTTCCACGATAATATCGCGAAGGGACGCTTGGTGGATGTAGTCCTTGAGCCGCTGAAAGTACTCCTGGTCCCACGCGCCCAAATCATATTTATAGGCCCCAAGGTTGGTGTTCGCCCCGGAAACCGTGGACTTCTTCCACGGCAGAATGTAGCGGTTGGGCGCCGGTCCCAAGGGGTTGCCTTTTGCATACTGGTCTTTCATTTCCACATACGCGCCGGGATGGATGCGGGTAAGATTCATGCCATACTCGCGCAACCGGTCGAGAAAGGGAATATAGTCAAAATCCAGATTGATAACCGCGCCATAGTGCTCATCCGTGGTGATCAAGACCAGCGGCTTCCCCTTGTAGAAGAAATAATGTGGATTATCCGGGCATATTTGAACCAAGCTGCTCTGGGATTTTCGCGCGCTCTCGGCAGATTCCGGTCCTTTGCAACCCATTACCCCAGTCAGTGCCATGCAGAGGCTCGCGAAGCTCGCCACAAACGCCCAAGGCCTCTGGTGGAAATCCGCAATGAAGCCACTTTGGATGATTCTCATAGGTAATTTTGGGTCTTTAGCACTTCTTCGATCTGTTCCTCGATGGCCAGGATGCGGTGGAGTTGGATTGTCGTTAAGCTTGAAAGATTTGCCACGGGTGCTTTTTAATACGGGAGGGGTTGCCGGTCAACAGCGGATTCCCGGGATGATGCCCTTCCGATCAACGTCTTTCGCCGCCGCCGACCGCATCTTTGACACTTATAGACTGCTATGGAGCGCCCAAACTCGTGTCTTTGGGGAGCGCGGTCGTCCCGACCGCCGCGTTCGGCGTCCCGCCGAACGCTCTTCCGCTGCGGTTTTGGCACATGAGGCGAGGATCAGGGTGCATTTCGTTTTTTTGGGTTGTGCTCTCTTGATCTTAATCCTAATCCTAATCTTAATCTCAACCATACGGGCCGAGGCGGCAGAGATTATGATTTCGATTAAGAGGGAAACCCAAGAAAGTGAAATGCACCCGCGAGGATCAGGGTGGAGGTTCCGCCCTTGTTCAACTCGGGTGGGCGGCATAAGATCGAGTTCCGTATGAACCGATCATTCTTCGCCCGACCGGCGCTGGGTTTAATTCTGACCGGCTGGCTCGCGAGCGCGCTGTCAGGCTTGGCGCAAGACCTCCAACCCATTTCGTTGCCGCCGCCCCAAATGACGGGCGGCAAGCCGCTGATGCAAGCGTTGAAGGAACGCCAGACGGTGCGAGATTTCAGTCCGGCCAGTATGCCGCTGCAAGTTCTGTCCGATCTGCTGTGGGCAGGCGACGGCATCAACCGGCCGAAGATCGCCCACCGCACTGCGCCCTCCGCGATGAACTCGCAGGAGATCGACATCTACGTCGCCACCGCGGAGGGGATCTACGTTTACGATGCCAAAGGCAATCGTATGGAGCCGGTCGCGAAAGGAGACATCCGGGCCAGGACCGGTGGCCAAGACTACGTGAAAGTCGCGCCGCTGGCGTTGATCTTGGTGGCGGACCTGACGCGGCTGACCAAGGCCAAGCCCGAAGACAAGGATTGGTGCGCCGCCATCGACACCGGCTGCATCAGCCAAAACATCTACCTGTTCTGCGCCTCCGCCGGGCTGGCAACTGTCGTGCATGAGACCGACCGGACCGGATTGCGAGAGGCGCTGCGCCTGAAACCCGACCAGAAGATCATCATCGCCCAGTCAGTCGGTTATCCGAAGGCAACGCCCTGATGCTAATGGCGAGCGGCGAAGACCTCGTCCAGATGGCGGAGCCGGCGCGAGAGGTCGCGGGCGATATTCAGCAGTAGGATGCTGTGTTGTTTGGGCATCTTCTGGTAAAGATGGTGAAAGGCGGGGGAAGCGACGCTTACCACCGTGGCCTGCCCGACGGATTCTCCCGTGGCATAGCGGGGCAGCGTTTCCAGGATGCACATTTCGCCAAAGAACTCTCCCGGTCCGAGCAATGCCAATATGACGGAGTCCGGGGTGTTGAAGTTCTTGATAATGCGCACCGCGCCAGCCTCGATCAGATACATGCAGTTATTGACTTCCCCTTCCGCCGCGATCACCCCGCCGGCCGGGACGACTAATCTTTGAGCATGCTCCAAAAAAATGTTCAGGGCTTTGTCGTCAAGTCCGGCAAAGATGGGCACCTCATGCAAGAGCTGTTTCACCACGGCTTGTTTTCATTTAATGCCGCTACGATGGAGCGTTTGAGCGCCAATGTATCGACACTTCCGGTCTCGCGATAAATGATCCCGCCATCGGGCGCAATCAGGACAGTGTAGGGCACTTCGCCTTGCCAGTTCGGGTCGAAGGCGTCGATTAACTTTTCGCGGTCGGAGGATGCAAAAATGAGATTTCGGCATGACGCCTGGTTCTTTTTGAGAAATCCGAGAACTTCTTTCTCTTCCTCGGGGCGATTGACCGCCACGGAGACCAACTCGAAATCGCGGCCGCGATACATGCGGTTCACGGTGACGAATTCTTGAAACTCGGCTACGCACGGCGCGCACCAAGTCGCCCAGAAGTTTACCAGTCGATACTTGCCGGAATCATTCTTCCGCAATATTTTAAGAGCGTTGGCATCAACCGGAGCAAGCGACACCGGTTCGGCGGCGAGTTTTTCCATGTCGTTCATAACCAACTCGCGTTTTTCGGCCCATTTGATGGAGCACCCCGCGACCTTGGTTCTTGTCACAGGCGGTTCCTGGCCGGCGAGCAAAGCGTCCAGCGCATCGCGCGCGTAGCTTTTGGTCACGTGCTCGATGCGTTGAGAATCATCAATGGCGCCGCCATAACGCAACTTGCGTGCCGCGTCGAATACGAACGCATGCGGTGTGGCCACCGCGCCGTAGGCACGGGCCGCCGTTTCCGTGTCCCCATCGTAAAGGTAGGGGAAGTTGTAGTGGCGGTCTCGGGCGCGAATTTTCATCTCTTCGAACGAATCACTCAAATCGGTATATCCCAACTCGGACAGCCTCACGGATTTGGGATCGTTGGGCATGATGGCAACCAGGGCCACGCCTTTATCATGGTAGTTTGTGACCAGCGACTTGATACGTTCCTCGTAATACTGAGCGGTGGGGCAATGGTTGCAGGTGAAGACAACGACAAGGATTTTGGCCGCCGCGAAATCCTTCAGAGCATAATTGCGTCCATCAACCCCAAGCAGATTAAAATCTGGCGCGGAGGCCCCAATCGGCAGGCTTTCAGGTTGGGAAACGGCAGCGCGGCCAATGCCTGACGTGGCAAGGATCGCAAGCAGAAGGAAAAGGCTCCGCAGCATAATTTGTGGCTGATCTTAATAAAATTGGGGGCCTTGGCCAGCGATTTTTCAACGTTCTTTTCGGGCGGGGTGCATTTCACTTTCTTGGGTTTCCCTCATAATCCTAATCGTAATCATAATCTCTGCCGCCTCAGCCCGAATGGTTGAGATTAAGATTAGGATTAGGATTAAGATCAAGAGAGCACGAGCCAAAAAAGTGAAATGCACCTTTGGCTTAGGCTGCCGGGGTTGAAGGCTTGACATTGGCTGCTCACGGCAACATTATTCCGCGAATGAAACCTATCTCGATCATGTCGCTCTGGATCACGGCTATTATGGGAGCCGCGATTCTTGGACTCGTCACGAATACAATCAACGCGCAGGTGAGCGAACTGTATTTTCGGACGATTCTGGGCTGGCAGAACGTAGTCGATATTAAGAGAGCCATCATCGCGCAGGGAATCTTTGAGGGACTTATTTGCGGTCTTGTCCTTGGGACGTTCTTTCTCGCGGTTGTCGCATTCATTTCCAAGGCCCGGTGCGGCTATTTATTAGGATTTCGCTACATCGCCGGCGTGATTGCGACGGCGTTCCTCCTTTGGGTGGTCGGCGGAGTTTTGGCCATCGTTTTGGTTTCACTAAGTCCGGAGTTTTACCAGTCACACTTCATCGGGATCCCCGAGAGCGCGCCGGACCGGATTCGCTACGCGTGGGTTGGGGGATCTATTTGGGGAGTGTATTTTGGCGGCGCAGCCGCTACCTTTATCTTTGTGGTGCTATTTCAATCGAGATGGCGTCTTTCACATGCAACCGAGGTCTAACATCCACGCCACAGGCAACGGCCACTGCCCCTTTAGATTTGGTTACCACCAATAATGCACGGTGTAGGTGACGGTCTGTTCGTCGTCGGGTTTGACCTGGATGCGGAACTCGATGGTTTGGGCGTCGGTCTTGAGGAAGGTGTTCGATTGTTCCCGGATCTCCCACGTCGGCCAGCGGTAGAGAGGCTCGACGACGCGGATTTCCACCGCCTCCTTTTTGTGGTTGCGCAGTTTGATGGCAAAGGACTCGTCCAGTTCCTTCCGGTTGCTGTCCAGTTTGTAATTGGTCCGCTTGCGTTCGCCAACGAGATCAAAGGCGTTGCCTGTTTTGACCCGGATGACTTCATCGCGCGGCGTGTGGTCGATGGTGTTTTCGCCGGTGAATTCCATCTGACCATCGGCATCACGGCGATAGAAGCGCAGACGCCCTTTGGGGAGCGGAAGGCCCAGATGGTTGCTGGCCGAATTCATAAACTCGCGCATGACCCACACTTTCGGATTGGACTCGGTGCCGTAGTCGCGGTCACTGCGAATATTATCGAAACTCCCGTAGTAGCGGTTCTGGTCAATCTTCGCGCCGTCATAGACGTAAATCGGCTGGGATTTGATGCCATTGGCGCGCACGAACTCAACCTGCTTGGTTTCGCGATCCAGCAGGGTCGTGGCGCGTTCCAGCGTGTAGAGATGATATTCGTCAAAGGATTTTTCGGTGACGGGAGGTCCTCCTACAGGTGACGCCATCGCCGCTTGCATGCGAAACGCGGAGCGATCTCTGGGTTGGATTTTGCTGACGTCGCCGGCCATCAATTTGATTTTTGCGTGGTGAAAGGACTTGCCGGTTTGGTTGTCCACGGTGACCCAGCCGACCAAATCCAGCGTGTCCCCTTTTTCGGGGGCCACCAGATTATAAGCTGCCTGCCAACTCATGCCGCCGGTGACGTAACTCAGTTCAGCGTCGAGCGCGCCGCTGCGGTCGGCGTTCAATTGCCAGGTCAAAGTCGGTTTCAAAATGCTGTCGTCAGGCAGCGCCGGGAAGAGCGGTTCGCCGGGAAGACGAAACATCAGCTTTCCGTCCACCTCGATAATGGGCTGGCCGCCTCCGCTGCTCGCAGATGAATAGGCCATCTGTGACTGGTAATACTCCTCTCCGTATTGGTTGAACGCCTGCTGATGAGGCACGTAGCCGCTGCGCACAATCTTGCCGCGAATGATTTCCTTTTTGCCCTGCGCGCCCTCCGGCTGGCTCTCGAATTCAATGGTTTTGCCCTCGAAATAATTAAGCAGCAGAGCTTGGGAAATCGGATCGGCCCGGAAGTTTTGCTCCAGAATTTGCAGGCCATGTTTGCCCGTCGGATCACGCAAGACGACGGAATCAGGCTCCAGATGCATGGTCGCATCATTATAGCTGACGTCATTGACGCCTGCTTTGAGGTTCAGGTGAATTGAGTCGCGCACGACCGCGAAGTTCTGGTTGTAAATGGTCAGGGCGGGATCCGAGGCGAAACCCGCTTGCGCTGCCAGGCAGCCAACAACGATCGAAATGAGTTTTTTCATAATTTCCTTACCATTAGACGGCATCTCCCAAAAAACGCTCCGTTTGCTACGGGTTCCCGGCGGAAGGCTTCGTTCCATTGGCAGAGGCGGCGGCACTCTTCATCAGGGCCTCCCAGGCGCTTTCGCTTTGCAGCGGATGCGGATAGACGTACGGTTTGTAGTGCTCGGGCTTAGGCTCCTCGTTGTAGAAATCCCGCCCTTCCTTGATCGTCGCCGCCTCGTTCGCATCAGCGCGGCTGCTGACTTCCATGCGCAACGGCGCCCCATTGAAGGTGTTGCCCCAGGCATAACAGGGCGACAGTTCCAGGATGCCGGTGCCTTTAACGTCTGTTCCCCGGCCAACCTGGCCCAGGCACGGATAGCCTGCCCCGAGCTGGCCCGCCGGAATCTCATTGCCGTCCATGGGATTCTTGCCGTCGGCCTTGGGGAAACCCGGCAGGTCGCGCCATGCCCGTTCATTTCGCAATTCGAGCCGGGGGATATTGTAGGTTGTGCCCGTCACCGTGTTGCTGAACACCATCGCCACGCCGCCAGCGATGAAGATGAACCCTTGCGGCCGGCCCATGTTCAGGCCGACCGCCGAAAACGTATTGTCGTAGATCTCGCAGGTCTGGCATCCGTACATCCCCGTGTCCCTGCCCGGCCTGTAGATCTCCAGTTGCGAATTGATGATCGTGTTGTGCCGGATCACGATTCGGGAGCCGTCATTCGGCGCAATCCACGGGTTGTTGCCGTCCGGGTTCACGACCTCCGGGCTGAAATGGACATCGTTGTCCTCGAAGTAAACGGCCTCGGCGGTCCCCAGGCTCAGCGGCTTGCGGTAATTTGACTTGCCGGGTCCCTCCTGCCAGATCGTCTGCGCCCGGATATGCTTCTGCAGGGCGTAGAAGTCGCAGTGGTCGATCAAGCCATAGGTGTCTCCCTTGATGGTCATCATCCGATCCATGCTCAGGAACTTGCAGTGGTCAACGCGGAAGTTCTTGCAGTTCCCGCCGATCGAGACCTCCCCGCCCCAAATCCACGGAAAGAGGAACCCCGTTCCGTCGAAGGTAATCCCTGTGATCCGAAAAGGTTTTCCTTCCACTCCATAGATCACGAACGCCTTGTCACCGCTGGTGGTTGTGTCGGCGCGAATGATCGTCTTGTCCATTCCGGCGCCCTGCATCGTGATCGCTTTCATCTTCGCCCGATGGCGGGAATTCCATCCGTTCGTCCACACCGCCGTCCCGGCGGGAAGCTGCACCGTGTCCCCGTCCTGTGCCGCGTTGAATGCGTCCCAGACAGCTTCCGGCGTCAGCGCCGCGGCCACGCGCGTTTCGGCGCGAACAGACGTCGGCAGCAGGCCTTCGGCGGCGGCCAGCAACGACACCAACACAAATAGATGCATCAAAGGATCAGTCATGGGAAATTGGATTACTTTCATTTTCATCCTCGTTGTTCACGCAGCGTTGTTCATTCCGTCGGACACGGCAAGACCATTGTCCGGCGTGACCGGCTTTTTCGCTGCTGTTGATGTTTTTGCCATGTCTTTATCTGCCCGGTTTATTTGGGGAAGGCAATGTTGGGTTTCGGCTCATGCTGTATGACAAGGGAAACACTCACTCCCCTTCCATGATCACCGTGTCGTCATGCTCGTAACCAGGGGCGCAACAGCACAGCAGCCTCAAAACGTCTGAACCCGTATTCCAGAGCTTGTGGTTCTGTCCCGGCAAAATCGCAATCGCATCCCCTTGGGCCACCTCGCGGACTTCTCCGTTGATTCGAATTCGGCCCGCCCCATGCGTGATGTAATAAATCTCCTCCGTCTTGACGTGATAATGCTCCTGTGTGCTCGTGCCGGGGTTCAATCGCGCCTCCGCCAAACTTTGATTACGGATCGCCGAATTTCGATGGGCCAACAACTCCCGAATCTCCGATCCATCCTTCGTCACAAAGGCCGCCACGTTTTCAAGGTTCTTTACATCCATGCCTCCATCCTTGCCACAACCTCGGCCAAGACGCACCTCTTTTTCGGTGCTTTTGTTGTTTTTGCCATGTCGTTGATACGCGCTGCTGTTGGGACGAAGGAGTTCAGACTGGCGGGACTGCCCATGTAGATTCCTTGCTTTTGTCAATACGTCCTGCATCATCTCCTTTGTCTGAAATGCCAGCGAGAACGGGTCGAATGAGCCTGAACTTCTCTGGACACAAAACAAATTCAAGAACTGACGAAAGCCCATGAAGAAATCAATCGTAGCGTTGTTAATTATCGCGGGGCTGGCGCTCCTCGGTGGGGCGTGGCTGTATGCTCAATCTACAAACTCCGCAAGCCCGGCTGAGGTTCAAAACAGCCGCCTGGCAATCGTATGGAGCAGCGGCGATCCAGAAGTGGCACACCGGGTGTGCTTCATGTATTGCCACAACGCGAAAAAGCAAAAATGGTTCGACCAGGTGGTTCTGGTTGTGTGGGGGCCTTCAGCTCGTTTGCTGGCCGCCGACAAGAACTTGCAGGCGGAAGTGAAATCCATGATTCAGGACGGCGTTCAGGTTCAGGCTTGTGTAGCGTGCGCTGATTCTTACGGCGTTTCGGATCGTTTGCGCGGGCTGGGCATTGAAGTCAAAGGCATGGGGCCTCCATTGTCGGAAATGCTCAAGCAGGGATGGAAAGTGCTGACGTTCTGAATTGCCGAACGTCCCAGCCCCAGCAGTTTGAACGGATTCCTGGTCTGCATAGTTCGAGCCGGCCAAACTGCGGATAGAGCGGCCAAAGCCCAAAGCTCAGGCCAGGTCTTTCGTCCGCCTGTTTTGAGAGCCTATTGGAAGCCAGAAAAGACACGCCTTAACACCTTTGAACGAGCCTGAATAAGTCTGGACGTGTTATGACTTTGTGTTCTGACTTTCCATTTGCGGAACAGATGGATTATCGTAAAGCGTTGCTACCGTGGTATATATGGAAAATGGTGGTAGGTGATGGATTCGAACCATCGAAGGCGTAAGCCAGCAGATTTACAGTCTGCCCCCGTTGGCCACTTGGGTAACCTACCAACCCGCCGAACATCAGGCACTTGCCGAGGCGTGCTGTCGCGCGCCTGCTGCAATATGCGAGCCGTGGCGCCTATTTTGCAAGAATCAAAGTGCGCGGCAAGTTCATTCGGAAAAAACCCGGCGCAAAAATTCTCCAACCAAACGAAACCAAGCGGCGATGGGTGGGTTAAATCCTCAGCGGTGCGGTTGGCAAAGGGCAATTCGTGAACAACGTCGCATTCATATAAACCCGCCTTTTGCCTTGTTCACACCGCGCTGGAAAGGAACGTAGAATGAAAAGCAACATTATCCGTTATACCGGCTTCACCCTTGTCGAAATCATGATCGTTGTGGCCATCATCGGACTCTTGGCGTCTATGGCCATTCCGAACATGGTGCATTCGCGCCAGATGGCCCAGATGAATGCCTGCATCAGCGATCTGCGCTGCATTGACAGCGCCAAGCAGCAATGGGCCATGGAACAGCGCAAGCGGGACACGGATACGCCGGCGGGCAGTGATCTCCAGCCTTTTCTGGGCCACACCACCGCCGGCAGTTTGCCCTCGTGCCCCGTTGACGCCGCGCAGAGCTTCGCCACGAGTTATGCCCCCCAAAGCATCGGGTCCCAACCGGCGTGCCTGATCATCCCGGCCACGCACGTCCTGCCGTAAACCGGCATGGTTAGCCCAGTCAGCGCATTGGCTTGGAGAATGGGCGCGGCGGTGAGCCTTTCCGCCGCTTGACCCTGCCGTAAATCAGGGTATTTTGCTGGGAGTTTTGACTCCGGGGCGCGGGCCGGCCGCCGCCTTCCCCGTGCTGATCAAACATAACGCCGTGACCTTAATGTCCGTTCTACAGTTGACGCGAGGCAGACCGGCCCGCTGGCTGCTTGCCGTCGCGCTATCCGCCTCGCCTTGGCTGGCTGGCGCTCAATCTGCCGGGCCGAGCTTTCCCCCTCCGTCGGCGCTGCGGCCGGCCCGTGTCAGCCTCCGCGACTTGCCGGAAGCCTTCAGCAAACCCGCGCCCTCTTCGCTGGCCGATTTGCGGGACATCCAGGCGCGCGTGGCGGCTTTGGTGCCTATGATTTCTCCGGCGGTGGTGGCGGTGGAAACTGGAAGTTTCAGCGGCAGCGGGGTCGTCATTTCGGAGGATGGCTTGGTGCTCACGGCGGGGCACGTGGGCTATAAGGCGGGGCGCAAGGTGACTTTTACTTTTCCCGATGGCAAAACGGCCCGCGGCAAAACCATTGGCGTCGATGACGACGCGGACACCGGCTTGATGCGGATCACTGATCCCGGCAAGTGGCCGCACGCCAAAGTGGGCGATCTGGAGCACGCGCGCCTCGGGGATTGGACGCTGGCCCTGGGAAATCCCGGCGGATTCGATCCCAAGCGCGCTCTGGTCGTGCGTCTGGGGCGGATTATCCGGCTCATGCCGGGCGTGGTGCAGACCGATTGCACGATTTATCCGGGCGATTCCGGCGGGCCGCTGTTCGACATGTATGGCCGGGTCATCGGCATTCACACCGCCATTGCCAATTCCACCGCCGAAAATTTTCACGTCGCCATCACCGCCTTCTACGACACCTGGAAGGAACTGGCTGGCCCGCCCGAGCGCCCGCGCGCCTACGCCGGCCTGAGCGTGGCCGATGACCTCGAAGGTTGCCGCTTGAACAAAATCGAGAGCAACAGCCCGGCGGCCAAAGCGGACCTCAAATCCGGCGACCAGATAATGAAGGTCGATGGACGCCGCATCGAGGTTGCCGCCGCCTTCCAACGGTGGCTCGATGAGAGCGGGCCGGGTGAAACGTTGCAACTGGAGATCAAACGCGGCAACAAAGTGTTCTCCGTCCCCATCAAACTTCAAACCCAGCCGCGCCGCCCCAAATGAAACCGGCCAAGGCTATGATTGACAAGTCTGCCATCCGCCGCCTGATGTTCCTGCTCCTTCTGGCGTCGGGTCTTGCGCAAATGGCGCCCGCCCAGGATGAAGCCGATTATCCCGCGCTCCCGCGCGCCCGCTATCGCAGCGGCCAGGAGGTGCTCGATGCCTTTGCCCCCGTTTCCACGCTCACGCGCAATTCCATTGTCGAGTTGAACGTGGACGAGGACACGGTGGCCCTGGGCGCGGTCGTCGATGCCAGCGGTCTGGTCCTGACCAAAGCCAGCGAACTCAAATCAGGCAAACTTACTTGCTGGCTGGCCTCCGGCAAGGAAGTTGAGGCCCAATTGCTGGCCGTCGATGACGACGAAGACGTGGCGTTGGTGCGGGTCAAAGCCGGGGGTTTGAAGCCAATTCAATGGGCGACGAACCAGGTTGTGGAGGGTCAGTGGGCGATCACCCCGGGCCTGGCCGACACGCCTCAGGCCGTCGGCATCATCAGCTCCCTGTCGCGCAAAATCCGGCCCCAGCGCGCCTTCATCGGCGTCCGTTGGAACACCGCCATTCTGCAGCCTACTGTGGATTGGCTCCTGCCCGGATTCGGCGCCGAAAAGGCCGGGGTCAAGCCGGGGGATGTCATTGTTTCCGTGGACGGCGCGCCGGTCACCAATCGCGAGCAAGTGGTCGAAATCCTGCAAGATTTTCGCGAAGGCCAAACGGTCCATATACTCTTCCAGCGCGCGGAGAAGGAATTCGACGCGAGAATCCAGTTGATGGTGCCCAAGCCCGGCCAGCAAGGCTCCCCGTCTTACGCCAATGAACGCGAGAACCGGTTCAGCGGCGACGTGAGCCTGCGCAGCGGCGGGTTTGATCAAGCCATCGAGCACGACACCGTCCTGGAGCCGTGGCAATGCGGCGGTCCGTTGGTGAACCTGGACGGAAAAGCCATCGGTTTGAACATCGCCCGCGCCAGCCGTTTTGCGACCTACGCCTTGCCCGCCGCGCTGGCGCGGCAAATAGCAACCAAGCTCAAGGCGGAGTCCGAAAAACCAAGCCATCCGCTCCCAGCCGATGACCGATGAACTTGCCAGCCTGCGGGCGGCCCATGACCGGCTGAAACTGCTCTATCAGGTCGGCAACGTCATCCATTCCACCATCGATCCAGAGAAGGCCCTGGAGTTGATTATCCAGGAAGCGGTCCGCTTAATGCGCGCCTCCAGCGGTTCATTGGTGTTGATCAATCCCAACAACGGACTCTTGGAAATCCACGCCTCGGCCGGCTTGCCGCCCGATGCCCTGGAAGTCAAACTGCGAGTGGGGCAGGGCGTCACCGGCTGGGTGGCCCGCACCGGCAAGCCCGCCCGCATCGGCGATGTCCGCCACGACCCGCGCTACGTGATGCTCCAGCGCGACGTGCGCTCCGAATTGGCCGTGCCGTTGGAGGTGATGGGCGAGGTGCGCGGCGTGCTCAACGTGGATTCGCGCGCGGCGGACGCCTTCAGCCAGAGCGACCAGGAATTGCTGGAAGAATTGGCGGTGCAGGCGGCCAAGGTCATTCACAATACCTGGCTTTTCGAGCAATCCCGTCTCAAGGCCCGCCTCCTGGAAATTCTGGTCAGCGTCAGCCGCTCCATCAATTCCGCCCTGCACGTCGATGAAGCCCTGCAGCTTATCACCCGTGAAGCCTGCACCTTGATGGATGCGCGCACCTGCTCGCTGCTGATGCTCGATGCCACCGGCGAATGGCTCGACTTGCGCGCCTCCTTCGGCGCCGGGCCATCCTACCTGAACAAACCGCGCCTGCGGGTGGACGAGAGTTTCATGGGCATCGTGGTCCGCCGCAAGAAACCGATGCAATTGGAGAACGTCCAAACCTCCGCCCTCTATCAGAACGTCGATATGGCCCGGCGCGAAGGTCTGGTCTCGCTCTTGAGCGCGCCGCTGCTTTTCGGCGGGCAGACCATCGGCACCCTCAACGTCTATACCGGCCAACCCCGCAGCTTCTCCAACGAAGAGGTCCACGTCCTCACCGCCTTGACGGAGTTATCGGCCATTGCCATGGAAAAAGCGCGCCTTTACGAGCGCGTGGTGGACGTGGAGGAGCAGTTGCGTCAAAACGAAAAACTTTCCGCCCTCGGCCTGCTGGCGGCGGAGGTCGCGCACGAAATCCGCAACCCGCTCACCGTCATGAAAATGCTCTACCATTCGTTGCGGCTGGAATTCGCCCCGGGCGATCCGCGCGTGCGGGACGACGTCATCTTGCGCGAAAAAATGGACTTGCTGAACAAGATCGTCGAGCAAATCCTGGACTTCGCCCGCGGCTCCGAACCCAAAATGAGCGCCGTCAACATCAATCAAGTGCTCAACGACCTGGCCCTGCTCATCCGGCACAAACTGCGCCACCAGCAGATTCAGTTTGTCCCGCGGTTGGCGGCGGTTTTGCCGCAAATCATGGCCGACGGGGCGCAATTGGCGCAGGCCTTTTTGAACCTGACGCTTAACGCCGTCGAGGCCATGCCTCAGGGCGGGACGCTCACCATTTCCACCCGCGCCGTCACCCTGCCGCGCCGCGGCCCCAAGCCCACGCACGTCCTGATCGAATTCCGCGACACCGGCCAGGGAATGTCCGAGGAGCAGCGGCGGCGCCGCCACTCCTCCTTGTTGGGCACGACCAAGCAAAAAGGCACAGGCTTGGGCCTGGCCATCGTCAGCCGCGTGGTGGAGACCCATCGCGGAAGAATCCGCATTCAATCGCGCCCCGGCCATGGCACAGCCATCACCATCACCTTGCCGGTCTAATATGCTTGAGAATGGCCCTGTCTAAAGGTAAAGTGAGTTTATGAGAGCACTAAACGGTCATTTTGACGGCAAGCACGTTGTGCTGGATGATCCCGTGGCGCTGAAACCCAATACCAGAGTCAAAGTAATCGCGGTCGAAGACGAACCGGCTGATGCGGAGATTATTCGTGGCTGCGCGATTCTCTCGGAATCCGTTTTCCAAAAAATCTGGGACAATCCGCTCGATGCCGAGTACGACAAACTATAGTCGCGGGGCCGTGGTGCTGCTGCCATTTCCGTTCTCCGATCTATCGGGAACCAAGCTCCGGCCCGCCGTTATCGTGAGTTCTCAATACCCTTCCGATGACCTGTTGGTGGTTGCGGTGACTTCCGTAGGAGCGGCGTTACGACCTGGGGAATTCCCCATCCAGTCTTGGCGCCAAGCGGGTCTGCTGCACCCATCGTTCGCCAAGCGTGCTCTGGCCTCAGTTTCCGGAGATCTGGTGCGCCGATTTCTCGGTCAATTGGAGAAACAGGACTTGGCACAATTGGACGACTCGCTCCGTTTTTGGTTGGGCTTGAAAATGGCGTGAGATCTATTGGAAGGTCGTTTTATTGACGTGTGTCGGGGTACGCCCACACCCAGTCGCCCTCGTGGTCATCAAATAGGCCGCGCTTGCCAGGCACCCCGCCATCATCCTTCTCATTCCAGCCGACGGAATAGAGAATGAATTGGCCATTGTTGGTGCGGCGATACTTGTAAGGCTGGCCGGTAATTACGTCGTTCGGCAGGCGGGGCGCAAACCGCGGCGTCACCGCCTCCAGAGAATCGGGGAATTGTCCGCAAGCCAACCGGTATCGCTCCAAAACGCAGGCGATGGCAGCTTGATTGGCGGCGGTCTGCAGGGCAGCCGCTTTGGTGGGCAGTTTGCTGAGAAAACGAGGAACAACCGCTGCGAATGCCTTGTGATGCAGGATGGACTTCAGGGACGTCCGTGATGGTTCGAGCAACCGGCTCAATTCCAAGTAATTAGATGCGATCTGCCCGGGAAAAACCCTTTCGCCTGCCGGATCAATGGCGCCTTTCATCTGCGCATCAAAAACGGTGCAGTATTTAAGCCGCTCTTGGTCATACCATCCTCTCGGCATAATTCGACCGACTAAATTTAGAAATTCTTTATGCGGCGTCGTCTGGCCGATGTTCTCGAAGTCAAAAGAATCATCTAACATTCCGAGTCCCTGCTTCTTATATTGCTCAACCTCTTGAATTCCAAATGTTCGCTCCTCTCTCAGGGATTGATCCAGGTCGGTGAGAAAATCATAAGGCTGAAAGCATTGCTGGAGTTCTTGGAGTTGTGCCTCCGTCCAACGGTGTTCGGCCAAGCCTTCCCATACTGGCTGGATTGCGATCTGAAAGCACGCCCCCCTCACCAGATATGAGATCAAGAAAGGTTCGTGCTTGATGGCATCGGCCAGATAAAGCATCAGCTTCACATCGGCCAGGGCCTTGTCCGTATTCCCAGCCGCCAGTTCTGCGCACGCCTGCAGGTTCAGGCGCTGGCATACCCTTTTGAAATTGGCCAAGTGTGTGAATTGAATTTGCGCCAGATCGTCCAAGTCGTATTGAAGCGGAAAACGCGAATAAGTCCGGGCGCTGGCCAGGCGAAGTGCCGCAAAAACCGAATCATCGCTCTTCATTCCCTCCAAAACCGTCTGGGCCGCCGCCGCCCTTGCTGCAAAATCCGTCTCATCCGTTTCAAATTCATGATCGGGCGTCAACTTCCCATTTTTGAGCGCAACAGAGGCCATCCCCCAAGCGACGAGGTCCACAAAATGCCGACGGCCCCTTTCTTTCGCGATGTTGGTTTCGGAAATATTGTCCACGGCACGCGCGTAGAAGTCGTTGGTAAGCCTATCGCGCCCATCCGGCCGCATCCAGGATTTGGCGATTGGCGTCGCGGCAAAATTTTCCTCATCGGGAACAAGTTTTGGAATATAAGCCCGGAATTCAAGATGTTCGCCTTGCGCTTCCTTGGCCTGCCGGTATTGGTTCCAATCCCTTGGACCACGCCAATCCTCCTCCGCGTAAAACGCCCCCACCAACACCGCCAATGACCCGAGGCAGACCAACGCATATCGCAGCCAGCGCCAACCGAAAAGCCGGACAGTTCGAGAAGGTTTGTCTGGAGGAAGCATAAAATGGGTCTTGTTCAACAATTAAGCTGCAACTCGCTGTTCCGGTTGGAAACGATCCCGCCTGGAGCATCCAACGTCAAGCGTTTTTTGAATGAAAATTAAGAACCTTGACGCGGGCCACAAGGTCAGACATCGTGTCCGGGAATTAACGGCAAAATATCCTTTGCCGCAGTAACATTAAGGTTGGGCAATCCCCCGCGTTGGCGCCGGTTTGAATGTATTCAAATCGTTCGCATTCAATGAATCCGTGGCGCGGAGACTTGCCCAATCCTCGATTAGAATTTACATATTGCCTATGCCAAAGCCCGCTGCCAAGAAAGCCCCCCGCAAGAGCGCCCGGAGCGCCGCGCCCAAGCCTGTCCCCATCGCCCCGGCGGAAGCCCCGGAAACGCTTTCCGTGCCCCAAGCCCCGCCCCCGCCCGTGGAAATGAAGCTGGAGCCGCCGACCTGCGCCGTCGAAGCGCGCGAGGAAGCCGGGCCGCCCCGCGTTTCCACCGTGCCTTCCGGCAAGCCGGTCAACATCGCCGCTCTGCAAGCCATCGCCATGCCCGAACTCAATCAGATGGCCCGGGGCATGGGCATCGAGAACTTCGGCACCATGCGCAAGCACGAGTTGATCTTCCAAATCCTGCAAAAGAACGCCGAGCGGGCCGGGGTGCTCTTTTCCGAAGGGGTGCTGGAAATCCTGCCCGAGGGCTTCGGTTTCCTGCGCTCGCGCAGCTTCAATTACCTGCCCTGCCCGGAGGACATTTACGTCTCCCCCTCGCAAATCCGCCGTTTCGACCTGCAAACCGGCAACCTGATCGCCGGCCAGATTCGTCCGCCCAAGGACAAGGAACGCTTCTTCGCCCTGCTCAAAGTCGAGGGGGTCGATACGGAAGACCCGGACAAGGCCAAGGACAAGACGCATTTCGACAATCTGACGCCGCTCTTTCCGACCAAACGCTACCTGCTGGAGACGACGCCCGATGAATTATCGACGCGGGTGCTGGACCTGGTCTGCCCCATCGGCAAAGGCACGCGCGGCCTGATCGTGGCCCCGCCGCGCACGGGCAAGACGGTCCTGATGCAGAAGCTGGCCAACGCCATTCTCAAGAACAATCCCGAGGCTTACCTGTTCATCCTGCTCATCGACGAGCGCCCGGAGGAAGTCACCGACATGGAACGCTCCTGCCGCGGGGCCGAGGTCATCAGCTCCACCTTTGACGAGCCGCCGGAACGGCACGTGCAGGTGGCCGAGATGGTCATTGAAAAAGCCAAGCGCATGATCGAGCACAAGCGCGACGCGGTCATCCTGCTGGACTCGATCACCCGCCTGGCGCGGGCCTACAACACCGTCCAGCCGCATTCGGGCAAAATCCTCTCCGGGGGCGTGGACGCCAACGCCCTGCACAAGCCCAAGCGATTTTTTGGCGCGGCCCGCAACATCGAGGAAGGCGGTTCGCTGACCATCATCGCCACCGCCTTGATTGACACCGGCTCGCGCATGGACGAGGTCATCTTCGAGGAATTCAAAGGCACCGGCAACATGGAGGTAAACCTGGACCGGCACCTGGTGGACCGGCGCATTTTCCCCTCCATCAACGTGGAGCTATCGGGCACGCGCAAAGAGGAATTGCTCTACCATCCCGACGAGTACAACAAAGTGGTCCTGTTGCGCCGTGCATTGACAGGCGTGCCGCCGGTGGAAGCGATGGAACTGCTGCTAGGCAAGCTAAAGAAAACCGGCAGCAACATCGAGTTCCTCCTCGGCATGGCGGTGTAGCCCGCCCCGAACGATGTTTTGACTTCGAGTTCATCGCAGCGTATCGTCTGGCTTCGTGAAAGCTTACACGGCAGTTGTTGAGCGATGCCATGACACGGGGTATTACGTTGGCTACGTCCCGGGTTTTGCCGGCGCCCACTCGCAAGGAGAAACTCTGGATGAGTTGCAACGCAATTTGCGCGAGGTGATCGAGATGCTTTTGGAGGACGGGCACTACTGTTCCTAATCATCCCGGTTTCTCTTATTCCACACTTTTTAAAATCGCTTTCCCCGAGCGGCAAGTCTGCTACCTTATGGGTGCGAAGACCGCATTATGAGTATTTACGACAAATTGAAATTTAATGCCGACGGCTTGATCCCGGCGATTATCCAGGACAACACGGACGGCCGGGTGCTGATGATGGCTTGGATGAATCGCGCCTCGCTGGAGTCCACCGTGGCCACCGGCAAAACCCATTTCTGGAGCCGGTCGCGCCAGAAATTCTGGATGAAAGGCGAATCCAGCGGCCATACCCAGACGGTGCGCGACATCGCCTTTGATTGCGACGGCGATACGCTGCTGATCAAAGTCGATCAAATCGGGGCGGCCTGCCATGAGGGGTATCGGTCCTGCTTCTTCCGCTCGCTGGCCGATGCGGGCGCGACGGATCGCATCACCGAGACGCGCCTGCAAAGCCCCGAGGAAATCTACGGCAAGAAATGAACGGGGACGTTCTTTCTTTTGCCAGCCGCGGGTATTTCCTCCTTTTTTCGCTGCTGCTCTTCGCGCGCGGGATGGATTTTTTGAGCACCTGGGTCGCCACGCCCAGCCTGATGCTGGAAGGCAATCCGCTGGCGCGCAAGCTGGGCTGGAAATGGGGCGCTCTGGCCAATGTGGCGCTGTGCGTGGTGTTCGCGTTCTGGCCGCTGACGGCGATCATTGTGATCACGGCCGGCGTGTTGGTGGCGGCGCACAATTTTCATTCCGCCTGGCTCATGCGCTCGATGGGCGAGGCCGGCTACCGCGTGTGGTTTTTGGCGCGCATGGATCAGACGCCCCGCTCCCTTTTTTTCGCCTGCCTGTGCGGCGAGACGCTGTTGACGGCTCTCCCCGGCGTGGCGCTGATTTGCCTGGGTGAACCGGACAGCATCCCCTTCGCCATTGGTTATGGCATCGTGGGCTACGCGGGCATTGTTCTTTTCTACACTTCACTTTCCTTGTGGCGTTTGCGGCGGCCTAAGGATAAGAATCAGCCGTGTATTATCCGGGAGAACATGAATTCCTGACGCTGGCCGGGCAGGGCAACCTGATTCCGGTCACGCGCCGCATCCTGGCGGATTTGGAAACGCCCCTTTCGGCCTACCGCAAGATTCGCGGCCAGGGCGAGTCGTTCCTGTGCGAATCGGTCGAGGGCGGCGAGCATATTGGCCGCTACTCCTTCGTCGGCTGCAATCCCCGCGCCGTCATCAAGCAAACCGGCGGACGCGTCGATGTCATCGAGAACGGGAAGGTGGTCGAAACCTTCACCATCGGGCAGGGGACCGCCGCCGGCGGTGCCGTCGTGCGCGACGGATTGGCCGTGGTGGAGCAGGTCATGGCGCGGTACAAGGCGGTGTCGGTTCCGGGCTTGCCGCGTTTTAGCGGCGGGGCGCTCGGATACATCGGCTATGAATTTATACATGACATAGAGCCGGTGGTGCCCCGTCCGCCCAAGGACGAATTGAACACGCCGGTGATGTATTTTTTGATCGCCGACGAACTGCTGATCTTTGATCGCGTGGCGCAAACGATCACCATTTTGGTCAATGCCGGGTTGGACGGTCGCGCGCCGGTGGAGGCTTACGAAGAGGCGGTGAGCGAAATCGAGCGCCTGGTCGCGCTGCTCGAACAGCCCTCCGAACAGGCTCCGGTGGATGTGCCGCGAGAGACGCCGGACATCCCCTTTACCTCGAACATCACCCCGCAAGCCTTCATGGAAAACGTCGAGCGCGCCAAGAAATACATCACGGCGGGGGACATTATTCAGGTCGTGGGTTCGCAGCGATTCTCGACGCCGACGCAAGCTTCGGCGGTCGATCTCTACCGCGCGGCCCGCTCCATCAACCCCTCCCCCTATATGTTTCTGCTGGAGTTGGATGGCTTTTCGCTGGTGGGGGCGTCGCCGGAAATCCACGTCCGCTGCGAAGATCGCCGGGTGGAAATCCGGCCCATTGCCGGAACGCGCCGGCGCGGTCGCACGTCCGAAGAAGACCAGGCGCTGGAGAAGGAATTGCTGGCCGACCCCAAGGAGCGGGCCGAACACGTCATGCTGGTGGATCTGGCGCGCAACGACCTTGGGCGCGTGTGCGAGTATGGCACCGTGCAAGTCAAGGATCTGATGATCATCGAGCGTTACAGCCACGTCATGCATATTGTGTCGCAGGTGCAAGGGCTGCTGGCGGAGGGCCGGACGCCTTACGATTTAATGCGGGCCACCTTTCCGGCCGGCACCTTAAGCGGCGCGCCCAAGATTCGCGCCATGCAGGTTATTTCCGAGCTTGAGCAAACCGCGCGCGGCCCCTATGGCGGATGCATGGGCTATTTTTCCTTTAACGGCAACCTGGACTGCTGCATCACCATTCGCACCGCCCTGCTCAAGGACGGCCGGGTCAGCGTGCAAGCCGGCGGCGGCTGGGTCAACGACTCCACGCCCGAAGCGGAATTTCAAGAGACGATCAACAAAGCCAAAGCCATGCTCAAAGCCGTCGCCATGGCCGAAAACTTTTCTCCCCGGTGAAGTGAGGCGTTCGACTACGGCTCCTGATCTAAATTTGTTTTTAGCGCCTGTTGAATCGTCTTTACCGGCAGGAACAATTGAAGTTCGTTGGAGGGCATCGGAACAAAACCAAATTGCTCATAAAAGCGTTTGGCGTCCTGATCTTTCGCATCCACAAAAAGACCGATCCCGCCTGCGGTGTTGAAAATCTCCATAAACTTGTGCATGGCCGCCACCAGCAAGGTTGTGCCGATGCCCTGCCTCTGACAGGCTTTGGCGACGGCCAATCGGCCCAGTCGCACCCCAGGCACGTCACGCGGCAGCTTGGCGCTCTGCGGCGTTGCCAGCGACTCTGATTTTATCTGGCAGATATTGAGCGCGAAAAAGCCAAGAATAGGTTGAGGCACGGCGGCGGCATCGTCCACCAGAACGAATGTCCTCGAGATTCCCCGCTCCGCGTGTTGCCGGGCGGTTTGTTTGAGAAACTGATTGAGCGGCGCAACCCCGCAGTCGAATCCATCCCGGTCGTGAGACTTCGCCAGCGGTTCGACTTTACGCACGCACTGCGCCTTTGTATTTATTGACGGCCTCTTTGAGGCGCTTGGTGGGTTTGGGCGGATTGTCCAGCAAGGCAAGCACCTTCCGCGCGTCCTCCTGCGTAAGCCGGATGACCGACTCGCGCTCGATCACGCGTTGCGCTTCGACAAAGGCGGATTGCACGACGAATTGATTGACCGTGGCGCCCGTAAGTTCCGCCGCCTGTTCCAGCGTCTCGCGCACTCTATCGGAAACGCGGGCCGTTATCCGCTTGCGCGCCTCTTCCAATGCTTGTTCCATTTCCAGATGGTGCCATTTTGTCACCGGCTTGTCAATGGCCTTTCCGCGCCTGCATGAAATACCAGGAATGCAGTCGAATCTCCTGTTTCGCTTTGCGCCACCAAGGGGATTGTGCTACATATAATGACAAATTATGGCCATCACGATATCCGCCCCCTCTGCCAATATCACGTCCGTCCTCCACGAAGAGCGCGTTTTTCCCCCGCCCAAGTCCTTCGCCAAAAAGGCCTGGATCAAATCCATGGCCGAATACAAAAAGCTCTACCGTGAGTCGGTCAGCCAGCCGGAGAAGTTTTGGGCGCGCCAGGCCAAGGAGGAACTGGTCTGGTTCAAGCCGTGGAAATCGGTCCTGCGCTGGAAGCTCCCTTACGCCACTTGGTTCGCCGGCGGGCGGCTGAATGTCAGTTATAATTGTCTGGATCGCCACCTCAACACCCCCACGGCCAACCGGGCCGCCCTGATCTGGGAGGGCGAACCGGCCGGCCCCGGCACGCCGGGCGAAGTGCGCACCTACACTTACAAACAGCTCCATCACGAGGTTTGCCTGTTTGCCAACGTGCTCAAGCGCCACGACGTCAAGAAAGGCGATCGCGTCATCATTTACATGCCGATGACCCCGGAGGCGGCTATTGCCATGCTCGCCTGCGCGCGCATCGGCGCGGTTCATTCCGTCGTCTTTGCCGGCTTCAGCGCGCAATCGGTGGCCGACCGCATTTTCGATTGCCAGGCCAAACTGGTCATCACCGCCGACGGCGGCTTCCGCCGCGGCAGCGTGGTGCCATTGAAAAAAAGCGTGGACGAGGCCCTGGCCCTCAAGGACGCGGCGGGAAATCTCCTGGCCAAAACCGTCGAGAAGGTCATCGTCCTGCGCCGCACCCATCACGAAATTGACATTCAGGACGGGCGCGACGTGTGGTGGCACCGGGAAATGCAGCACGTCGAGGCGAATTGCCCGGCCGAACCCATGGACAGCGAAGCGCCGTTGTTTATACTTTACACAAGCGGCTCGACGGGCAAGCCCAAGGGCGTTCTGCACACCACCGCCGGCTACCTGCTTCAGGCCAAACTGACGACCAAGTACATATTTGATCTCCGGCCGGAGGATGTCTATTGGTGTACGGCCGATGTCGGCTGGGTCACGGGGCACAGCTACGTGGTCTATGGCCCGCTGGCCAACGGCGCCACCAGTTTCATGTATGAAGGCGCGCCCAATTACCCGGAGCCGGACCGCTTCTGGCGCATGGTGGCCAAGCACGGCGTGACCATCCTTTACACGGCTCCCACCGCCATCCGCGCGTTCATGAAATGGGGCCGCTCCTGGCCGGACAAACACGACCTCAGTTCCTTGCGCCTCCTGGGCACCGTCGGCGAGCCGATCAACCCCGAAGCCTGGATGTGGTTCCACGAAGTCATCGGCCATCAACGCTGCCCCATTGTCGATACCTGGTGGCAAACCGAGACCGGTGGCATCATGATCGCCCCGCTGCCGGGGGCCACGCCGACCAAACCCGGCACGGCCACCCTGCCGTTTTTCGGCATCGTGCCCGAAGTGGTGGATGATCAAGGCCAGCCGGTACCCAAGAATTCCGGCGGCAAGCTGGTTATCCGGCAGCCCTGGCCCGGCATGTTGCGCGGCATCTGGGGCGACCCGGCGCGCTTGATTCTAACCTATTGGAGCGAAATCAAAGGTTGCTATTTCACCGGCGACGGCTGCCGCCAGGACAAGGACGGGTATTATTGGATTGTGGGCCGCATTGATGATGTGCTCAACGTGGCCGGCCATCGCATCGGCACCGCCGAGGTGGAGAGCGCGCTGGTCAGCCACCCCAACGTGGCCGAGGCGGCGGTGGTGGGCCGGTCCGATGATCTCAAGGGCCAGGCCCTGGTCGCCTTCGTCACCTTGAAAACCGGCGTGTTGGCTTCTCCCGGCATGCGCGAAGAATTGCGTCTTCACGTCGCCCGTGAAATCGGCCCGGTGGCCAAGCCGGATGACATCCGTTTTGCCGAACTGCTGCCCAAGACCCGTTCGGGCAAAATCATGCGCCGCCTGCTCAAGCAAATCGCCGGCGGAACGGAAATCAAAGGCGACACCACGACCTTGGAGGATCTCACCGTCTTGACCAAATTGGTCGCCGCCGAGGAATAATCATGGTTCCAAACCTGGTTCGATATGCACCATCACGTCGCGCACGGAGGGCACGGCCTCGCGCACGCTATTCTTGACTTGGTGGGCGATGTCGTGTGCTTGCCGCACGGTCCAATTCGGATCAACCTCGACGTGCATATCGACAAAATATTCAAACCCCGCCTTGCGTACGATGCACTTCTCGATCCTCTGCACCCCGCCCACCTGGCTGGCGACGGATTTGATCTGCGCGATCAGCCCCACGCTCGGCGCGGCGTCCATCAACTCATTTAACGCCGGACCCAACAGTTTCCAACCGTTCCAGGCAATAATGCATCCGGCCACGATGGCTGCCGCGTCGTCAGCGCGGGAAAACGCCGGTCCCCCCAGCAGCGCGAAAGCGATGCCAATGGCTGCCGCCAGTGAGGTCACGGCGTCGCTGCGGTGATGGTAGGCGTCGGCATAGACCACGATGCTTTGCACCGAGTTGGCTTCGCGCGCCACGAAACGGAACAAGGTCTCCTTCACCGCCACCACCGCGATCAAGACAATCAAGGTAAACGCCCGGGGCGCGGTCCGTGGGAGCGTGAGGTCCTGCATCGATTTGAGGATGATGCCCGCCGCCGCCACCCACAGCATGACAGCCACGATCGCCGCCGCCAGCGGCTCCGCCTTGCCGTGACCGTAAGGATGTTCCCGGTCGGCCGGTTCCGCCGCCACCACCAGTGCGCGCCAGACAATGATCGAACTCAGAATATCGGCGCTCGATTCCACCGCGTCGGCGATGAGCGCGTGCGAATGCCCCAGCACGCCGGCGGTGAATTTGACCGCCGACAACACGACGTTGACCGCCATGCCAAGGAATGTCGCCTTGAGGCTGCGCTGGAGTCGATTGGCTGGCACGGCGGGGGATTCAGTGCTTCGTTACGATTTTTTCAAAAACGGCGTCAATAATTCCATCGGCAGCGGAATGATGGTGGTGGTGTTGCGGTCGCTTGCGATTTCGCCAATGGTTTGCAGATAACGCAACTGCAACGCGATGGGCTGGGTCGCGATCATGGCCGCGGCTTGCACCAGCTTCTCCGCCGCTTGAAATTCCCCTTCCGCGGCGATGATCTTGGCCCGGCGTTCGCGTTCCGTTTCGGCCTGCCGGGCCATGGCCCGTTTCATGCCGTCCGGCAGCACCACGTCGCGGACTTCCACCGCCGTCACCTTCACGCCCCAGGGACCGGTGTGGCGGTCGATGATTTCCTGCAAAATCTGGTTGATCTTGTCGCGGCGGGCCAGCAACTCATCCAATTCGCTCTGGCCCAGCACGCTGCGCATGGTCGTTTGCGCGATCAGCGTCGTGGCCTGAAGATAATTCTCCACCTTCACCACCGCGGCTTCCGGTTCCACGATGCGGAAATACAATACCGCATCCATCGTCACCGGCACGTTGTCGCGGGTCATGACTTCCTGTTTGGCCACGCTGATGGTGATGACGCGCAGGTCCATCCGCACCATGCGGTCCACCATCGGAATCAGAAAAACCAGCCCCGGCCCCTTGGCCCCGATGAGCTTGCCCAGGCGGAAGATCACCCCCCGCTCGTACTCCCGCAGAATGCGCAAGGCGCTGGGCAAAATAACCGACAGCAGAATGACCAGCAACACGATCCAGACAAAGAGACTTTCCGCTATGCGAATTGGATTTTCCATAATCTTTTCACGTTTTAGGTTTGACGCGCAACACAAGTCCTTCCACTCCCACGATCTCGACCGCCGCCCCCGCCGCCACCGGCGCTTGCCCCACGGCGTCCCAGTACTCCCCGTCAAATAGAACCTTGCCGCCCCCCTGGCCCACCGCCGTGATGGCCGTGGCGGTCTTGCCCCTCATGCTCTCGCGGCCGGTTCGAGCCGGCAGGAACTGTGCCCGCAGCCCGGCCCCGATTACAAACAAAAAGAACATCGCTGTCAAAGCCGTGGCCGGGATGATCCACGTCAGCGGCAACTGGTAGCCCGGCTGGCGATTGAAGAGCAGGAGCGAGCCGAGCAAAAAGGCGACGATGCCTCCCGCCGTCAGCACGCCGTGGGTGGTGGCGAAGACGTCGATGATAAACAGCGCCACCGCCAACAGGAACAGCGCCACGCCGGCGGCGTTGACGGGCAGGACCGATCCCATGTAAAGCGCCAGCACCAGCGCCACCGCCCCGGCCACTCCTGGCAGGACGGCGCCCGGATTGCTCAACTCGCCAATGATGCCGTACACGGCCACCAGCATGAGCAGAAACATCACTTCCGGCTGCCACAGCATCTGGAAAAGCCGTTCCCCCGCCGTCATGGGAATCTCCACCACGCCGGCCCTGGCCGTGTGCAATACTTTGCCCGCCACCTCCCGGCCATCCAATTGTTTGAGCAGGTCCGGCATGTCCGCCGCCAGGAGGTCAATGACGTGGAGGTCCAGGGCTTGTTCCGCGGTGATCGAGGCGCTCTCGCGCACGGCCGATTTGGCCCATTCCACGTTATGATGCCGCTTCTTGGCGATGCTCTCGATGGAACTGACCTCATGATTCTCCAATTTATGGCCCATGATCGAGTTGGTTTCCCCCTCACTGCCGCCGCCCAGCGCGACGGGATGGGCCGCGCCGATGGTGGTGTCCGGTTGCATCGCCGCCACATTGGCCGCCAGGGTGATAAAGGTCCCCGCGCTCGCGGCCCCGCCTCCGGCCGGCGCCACATAGACGACCGATGGCACCCGGTCCTGGAACAACTTTTCAACGATTTCGTCGGTGGATTTCAGCAGCCCGCCGGGAGTGTCAAGTTGAATAACCAGGCATTCATCCTTGTCCGCCGCGGCGCGATCCAGGGCGCGCGCGATATAAGTGGCGGTGGCCGGCCCGATGGCGCCATTGACGTGGATGAGGCCAACCTGTTCGGCGCGCAAGGCGGTTGGCGCCGCCGCGCAGACCGCCGCCCACGCTGCCGCCACAAAAACGCGAACAAGGTTCAAAATCATGTTTGCCTCAGGCTTGATGATAATATGGCAGGTTTCGCCCCGGTTGACAAGCAACCCTTGAGGCCGTCCGGCGCCCTGGGCAATTGCGGCTTCCTTTCCACGCCGGAACTTCAGTAACATCACGGCGCATGACGCGGAAAATATCCCTTTGCTTTGTGTTTTGTCTGGCGCTGCTTTCCGCCAGCGCGGCCAGCCCGCTTGACCCCGCCAAACTCAGCCAGATCGATGCCGCCATCCAAAAGGCCGTGGTCGAACGCCGCCTGCCCGGCGCGGTCGTCTGGGTCGAGCACGGAGGCGACATCTACTGGAAGGCCTTCGGCAAACGCGCGCTCATCCCCAAAGAAGAAACGATGACGCGCCGCACCATTTTCGACGCCGCTTCCCTGACCAAAGTCCTGGCCACCACCCCCGCCGTCATGCTCCTGGTCGAGCGCGGCAAAATCAGCCTCGACGCCCCTATTTCCACCTGCCTCCCGGAATTCTCTGGCGAAAAGGGGAAGATTACCGTGCGCCAGTTGCTCACTCACACTTCCGGCCTGCCGCCCGGCCTGAGCACGCGCCCTCCCTGGCAGGGCGCCGAAACCGCCCTCCGCATGGCCGCCTCCTCCAAGCTGCTTTTCCCCCCAGGCACGGCCTTCCGTTACAGCGACATCAATTACCTCATCCTGGGCGAAATCGTCGCCCGCGTCAGCGGCCTGTCGCTCGACGCCTTTTGCGCCACGGAAATTTTCCGCCCCCTTAAAATGGCCGATACCGGCTTTCTCCCGCCCGTTCGCAAAGTCACGCGCATCGCGCCCACCGAAATGACCGGCGGCGTCATGTTGCGCGGCGCGGTGCATGACCCGTCCGCGCGTTTCATGGGCGGAGTGGCCGGGCACGCGGGCTTGTTCACCACCGCGCCGGACATGGCCCGTTTCGCCCGCGTGATGCTCAACTTGGGCGAATTGGACGGCCAGCGTATTTTCAAGCCCGAGACTGTCCGAATGATGACCAGCGTGCAAACGCCCCCGGGCTTGGAGGATCGCCGTGGTTTCGGCTGGGACATTGATTCCGGCTTCAGCAGTCCGCGCGGCCAGCTTTTCCCTCTCGGCTCCTACGGCCACACCGGCTTCACTGGCGCCGCCTTTTGGATCGACCCTTTCTCGAAGACCTTTTTCATCTTCCTTTCCAATCGCCTTCACCCCGATGGCAAAGGCAACGTCTCCGGGCTTTATCAAACCATTGGCACCCTGGCCGCCGAGGCCGTGACGGATTTCAATTTTGCGCCGTGCGCGCAAGATGCGGCTCCTTGACCCGTATTGGGTCCGTGAGGAACAAATATGATTTGTCAGATCGCAAATTGAAACTCGCGGTCCTGCTGGCGCTGGCGATCATTGGCTGGTTGTGCCTCAAAGGCGCCAGCGCCAATCTTGTCCAAATGCCTCCCGCCGATTTGTTTACCGGCTTTGCACCTTGACGTCCGCGTCTTGCAAACCGTCGGATTTCGCGATGATCCGCACCGTTCCGTGCTGGCCCGCTTTGCCGCGAATGATGACCACCATCATGCCGTTGAACGCATTCCGCTCCGGTGACTGAAATGGCTCGAAACTGGTCGCGTCGCCATTGTCGGTCGCCACGATTTCACCGGGTCCCTCCTCCTGGAACTTCACCCGGTTGCCGGCTCGCGGCGCTGCGACGCCATCTTTATCGGTCACGGTGACGGTGATGTACGCCAAGTCCTGGCCGTCGCCGTGAATCCACCTTCGGTTCGACTCCAGGAGAAGCTTTGCCGGCGCGCCGGCCGTCCGCACGCTGGAGCTGGCCCATTCGCGGCCATTCTTATATGTGACAACTTTCAGCGTCCCCGGTTGATAAACCGCCTCGTCCCAACGCAGCCGGTACTCGAACTGCGTTTTCTTCTGCCGGCCAAGGGATTTTCCGTTCAGGAACAATTCCCCCTCGTCTCCGGACGTATAGACATGCACCGGCGTGACCTGGCCCACGCGCTCCGGCCACGTCCAATGCGGCAGGATGTGCGCCATGCGGTATCCCGGTTGCCAGCGCGACTGATACAGGTAGAAGCGGTCCTTCTTCAATCCCGCCAGATCAACGATCCCGAAATACGAACTGCGCGAGGGCGTCGGGACGTGTCCCAACTCGTCCAGTTCCTTTTGCAGTCGCGCCTTTTCCACCGGGTCCGTGAAATTGAGCAGGTTGCTCAGGTCGCGATTGTAAGGCGTCGGCTCGCCCAGATAATCAAAACCCGTCCACACGAATTCCCCGGCCACAAACGGGCAGGCGTCCTGCCCTTTGAACTCCCACTCCGGCGGCGTCGCCCAGGACGGAGCGTAGAGATCATAAGAACTCATCTGGAAATCCGCCTTGCCGCCGTCCTTGTTGGTGGTGACGGGGAAAAAATACTCCCCGCGCGAACTCACGCACGACGAGGTCTCGCTCCCATACACCGCCTGCTCCGGGTTGGCCTTGCGGAATTTCCCGTACTCGCCTGGCCGGTAATTGAAACCGAACACATCGACGTGCTTGTGGAAATCGCTATAGGCTGCGCGGTCGTTGTTGCACGCTTCGGTCGTGGGCCGCGTCGGGTCCTCCGCGTGCGCGATGCCGGTCAATTCCGCCGCCATGGCCGCGCCCGAAGGGAAATCTTGATCCGGAATTTCGTTGCCGATGCTCCAGAGAATAATGCTCGGATGATTGCGGTCCCGGCGCAGTTCGGCGCGCCAGTCCTTTTCGTGCCAGTTGTCGAATAGCAGATGGTAATCGTTGGGCTTCTTGGCCCGCTGCCAGCAATCGAATGACTCGTCCATCACCAACATCCCTATCTTGTCGCACAAATCGAGCAACTCAGGGGCGGGCGGATTATGGCTGGTGCGAATGGCGTTGCAGCCCATTTCCTTCAGAATCGACAACTGCCGTAGCAGAGCGCTGACGTTAATGGCGGCGCCCAAGGCCCCCAGATCGTGATGGTCGCACACCCCGTTCAACGGCACGCGCCGGCCGTTGAGCAGGAATCCATTGGTCGCGGTAAACTCAATCGTCCGAATCCCAAACGGCGTTTCATACCGGTCCACCACCTTCCCCTCCTGCTCGATGCTCGTCACCGCCACGTAGCGGTTCGGCGCTTCAATGCTCCACTGCTGCGGGTCTTGCACGCCAGTCTGGCTTTCGTTCGTCGCCGATTGGTGCGCGCCGATCTTCACCCCCTCCGCCTTCGTCACGGCCACGGCGCGGCCTTTGGCCCCGTCGGCCGCCAGTTCGAAAATCTCATTCTTGACAGCCACCACGCCATTGGCCTCCGATTCGTTTTCCACCTGCACCCGCACCCGGACCGTGGCGGACCGCGCCTCCGCCGCTGGCGTCGTCACGCAGACACCCCAATGGGCGACATGGACGGGGGCCGTCTTGACCAGCCAGACGTTGCGATAAATGCCCCCGCCCGGATACCAGCGGGAGGAATTCGGCGGGTTGTCAAGTCGAATGGCGATGACATTGTCCGCGCCGTACTTGAGTCCCGGAGTCAAATCAACCCGCCAGGAGGCGTAGCCGTAAGGCCAGCCGCCGATGAAGTGGCCGTTCAGCCACACCGTCGCGTAGGCCATGGCGCCGTCCAAGTCCAGGCAGACCCGGCGGCCCTGGTCCGAGGCCGGGATTTGCAGATGCTTGCGGTACCAGGCCGCGCCCCACCAGGGCAGCTTGCCCGTTTCGCCGGGATACTCCTGTTGGAACGGCCCTTCCACGCCCCAATCATGCGGCAGGTTCAGCAGCCGCCAGTGGCTGTCGTCAAAATCATTGCGCGCGTACGCCATGTCGCCGCCCGGATCGCCGGCCGGCCTGGTTTTGCCGGCCAGGGCGGCATTGGTGGTGAACTCGGCCCCGCTGGCCTCCACCCAATCCTTGATCGCGCTGTAAGTCATTTTCCCCTGCGCCTCGGCCGGATCGCCTTTGACGAAGCGCCAGCCGGCGTTCAGCGACGCGCGTTCGCCGGGGGATACCGGCTGCGCCGTCGCCGCCAGGCAAAACGCCAATAAGGTGAACATGAATGGAACACTTGACCCGCCAATGGGATAAGCGGCCTTCATCCGGGATGTTGTCGATCGATTGCTCATTAGTTTGGAGATGTTTGTAACGCCATTGGCGTGATGCTGTCCACAGAAGAATTTTGCCGGCTGAGAACAGGCGCCCGGCGTGCTGCCGATTCCAAACCGCTGGATTCCCGGTCAAGGTGCGATAACCCGCAGCCATCTTTTCTTGAACGGCATCAAAACATCGATAGAGTTCGACCGCAAAAAAAGAAGGTTGTGCAGGGTGGAGCATACCCACATTGGAAGCCGCAATGTGGGTATGCTAACTTCAATTCTCTCTTCTGTCTAGTAAAATATGAGTAAAATATGGAGTAAAATATGGAGTCTGGTCACCTCCTGCACCAGTCCGCCCAAGTTGGACGGGCAGGTCTATTAGGTACACGACCCATCGCCTCAATCATTGGCGATTTTCGTCGCTTGAGCATCTCGGCCGCGCCGACGGGCGCAGGACTAAATCGTTACCTTTTTGATTTTCGCCTTATTTTTTGCTTGGAGATGTCTAGTCGCTAGACAATAATTGGCTCATGGGCAAATTTATCGAGCAGCGTCAGGTGATTCTCCAGAGAATGGCCCAGATCGACCAAATCGGAGTACGGCTCCCTTAAAGCCGAGTTCCGACCGGGGGCCGATCCCAGCCACTCTCTGGGCCCCTACTACAAGTATCAGGTGTGGCAGGACGGCAAGAACCACTCCCAACGGGTGGCCGGCCCTCGCGCCGAGCGGCTGCGCCAGGCGGTGGAAAGCCGCCAGCGGTTTGAGCAACTGGCCCGGCAATGCATTGAGTTGACAGTGCAGCACACCCGCGCCACGGGGCCCGCCACCGATGCAAAAAAAAACTCCAAACGTCAATCCGCCAGGAAACCGCCTCGGAAGTCGAGGCCTTCATCGTCCTAGCCAAAGCGCGCCTGGCGACCGAAGGAAGCCTGGCCCCGCAGTGGCTGGAGTTGGGGCTGCGCGAAGCTCTGCGGCAAGACGGACGGCGCGCCTTGGAAGAGTTGTTCAACGATGCCAATTGGCGGTTGGAGCGCGACCAGGCAGAGCCTGGGGAAAAGTGTTATGCGGCCCGGCCTACGACGGTGGACACCTTGTTTGGCCCGCTGTGTGTGCGGCGCAACTATTACACCGATGGCCAAGGCGGCGGCCGTGCTCCACTGGACGAGGCGCTTGGGATTGTGGAAGGTTGCACGCCCGCTTTAGCGCGGCTCATGTGCCGGGCCGGGGCGGTCGAGCATTACGAGGCCGCCGCCGCCAGCCTCAATGGGTCCCGCGGCTTGACGGTCAATGGCCGGCGGATCCAGCGCATGGTCAACCGACTGGGGCCGCAGATGGCCCATTGGGCCATCTGCGGCCCCAGTCGGTTGACCATCGCTGGATCCGCCGGCCATTGACCGTCAAGCCGCTGTACTCATTGAGGCTGGCGGCGGCGGCCTCGTAATGCTCGACCGCCCCGGCCCGGCACATGAGCCGCGCTAAAGCGGGCGTGCAACCTTCCACAATCCCAAGCGCCTCGTCCAGTGGAGCACGGCCGCCGCCTTGGCCATCGGTGTAATAGTTGCGCCGCACACACAGCGGGCCAAACAAGGTGTCCACCGTCGTAGGCCGGGCCGCATAACACTTTTCCCCAGGCTCTGCCTGGTCGCGCTCCAACCGCCAATTGGCATCGTTGAACAACTCTTCCAAGGCGCGCCGTCCGTCTTGCCGCAGAGCTTCGCGCAGCCCCAACTCCAGCCACTGCGGGGCCAGGCTTCCTTCGGTCGCCAGGCGCGCTTTGGCTAGGACGATGAAGGCCTCGACTTCCGAGGCGGTTTCCTGGCGGATCGACGTTTGGAGTTTTTTTTTGCATCGGTGGCGGGCCCCGTGGCGCGGGTGTGCTGCACTGTCAACTCAATGCATTGCCGGGCCAGTTGCTCAAACCGCTGGCGGCTTTCCACCGCCTGGCGCAGCCGCTCGGCGCGAGGGCCGGCCACCCGTTGGGAGTGGTTCTTGCCGTCCTGCCACACCTGATACTTGTAGTAGGGGCCAGAAAGTGGCTGGGATCGGCCCCCGGTCGGAACTCGGCTTTAAGGGAGCCGTACTCCATTTGGTCGATCTGGGCCATTCTCTGGAGAATCACCTGACGCTGCTCAATAAATTTGCTCATGAGCCAATTATTGTCTAGCGACTAGACATCTCCAAGCAAAAAATAAGGCGAAAATCAAAAAGGTAACGATTTAGTCCTGCGCCCGTCGGCGCGGCCGAGATGCTCAAGCGACGAAAATCGCCAATGATTGAGGCGATGGGTCGTGTACTAATAGACCTGCCCGTCCAACTTGGGCGGACTGGTGCAGGAGGTGACCAGACTCCATATTTTACTCCATATTTTACTCATATTTTACTAGACAGAAGAGAGAATTGAAGTTAGCATACCCACATTGCGGCTTCCAATGTGGGTATGCTCCACCCTGCACAACCTTCTTTTTTTGCGGTCGAACTCTATCGATGTTTTGATGCCGTTCAAGAAAAGATGGCTGCGGGTTATCGCACCTTGACCGGGAATCCAGCGGTTTGGAATCGGCAGCACGCCGGGCGCCTGTTCTCAGCCGGCAAAATTCTTCTGTGGACAGCATCACGCCAATGGCGTTACAAACATCTCCAAACTAATGAGCAATCGATCGACAACATCCCGGATGAAGGCCGCTTATCCCATTGGCGGGTCAAGTGTTCCATTCATGTTCACCTTATTGGCGTTTTGCCTGGCGGCGACGGCGCAGCCGGTATCCCCCGGCGAACGCGCGTCGCTGAACGCCGGCTGGCGCTTCGTCAAAGGCGATCCGGCCGAGGCGCAGGGGAAAATGACTTACAGCGCGATCAAGGATTGGGTGGAGGCCAGCGGGGCCGAGTTCACCACCAATGCCGCCCTGGCCGGCAAAACCAGGCCGGCCGGCGATCCGGGCGGCGACATGGCGTACGCGCGCAATGATTTTGACGACAGCCACTGGCGGCTGCTGAACCTGCCGCATGATTGGGGCGTGGAAGGGCCGTTCCAACAGGAGTATCCCGGCGAAACGGGCAAGCTGCCCTGGTGGGGCGCGGCCTGGTATCGCAAGCATCTGCAAATCCCGGCCTCGGACCAGGGCCGCCGGGTCTGCCTGGACTTGGACGGCGCCATGGCCTACGCGACGGTGTGGCTGAACGGCCACTTCATCGGCGGCTGGCCTTACGGCTACGCCTCCTGGCGGGTTGATTTGACTCCGGGACTCAAGTACGGCGCGGACAATGTCATCGCCATTCGACTTGACAACCCGCCGAATTCCTCCCGCTGGTATCCGGGCGGGGGCATTTATCGCAACGTCTGGCTGGTCAAGACGGCCCCCGTCCATGTCGCCCATTGGGGTGTCTGCGTGACGACGCCAGCGGCGGAGGCGCGGTCCGCCACGGTCCGGGTGCGGGTGCAGGTGGAAAACGAATCGGAGGCCAATGGCGTGGTGGCTGTCAAGAATGAGATTTTCGAACTGGCGGCCGACGGGGCCAAAGGCCGCGCCGTGGCCGTGACGAAGGCGGAGGGGGTGAAGATCGGCGCGCACCAATCGGCGACGAACGAAAGCCAGACTGGCGTGCAAGACCCGCAGCAGTGGAGCATTGAAGCGCCGAACCGCTACGTGGCGGTGACGAGCATCGAGCAGGAGGGGAAGGTGGTGGACCGGTATGAAACGCCGTTTGGGATTCGGACGATTGAGTTTACCGCGACCAATGGATTCCTGCTCAACGGCCGGCGCGTGCCGTTGAACGGGGTGTGCGACCATCACGATCTGGGGGCCTTGGGCGCCGCCATTAACGTCAGCGCTCTGCTACGGCAGTTGTCGATTCTGAAGGAAATGGGCTGCAACGCCATTCGCACCAGCCATAATCCGCCCGCCCCTGAGTTGCTCGATTTGTGCGACAAGATAGGGATGTTGGTGATGGACGAGTCATTCGATTGCTGGCAGCGGGCCAAGAAGCCCAACGATTACCATCTGCTATTCGACAACTGGCACGAAAAGGACTGGCGCGCCGAACTGCGCCGGGACCGCAATCATCCGAGCATTATTCTCTGGAGCATCGGCAACGAAATTCCGGATCAAGATTTCCCTTCGGGCGCGGCCATGGCGGCGGAATTGACCGGCATCGCGCACGCGGAGGACCCGACGCGGCCCACGACCGAAGCGTGCAACAACGACCGCGCAGCCTATAGCGATTTCCACAAGCACGTCAATGTGTTCGGTTTCAATTACCGGCCAGGCGAGTACGGGAAATTCCGCAAGGCCAACCCGGAGCAGGCGGTGTATGGGAGCGAGACCTCGTCGTGCGTGAGTTCGCGCGGGGAGTATTTTTTCCCCGTCACCACCAACAAGGACGGCGGCAAGGCGGATTTCCAGATGAGTTCTTATGATCTCTACGCTCCGTCCTGGGCGACGCCGCCGGAGTGGGAGTTCAAAGGGCAGGACGCCTGCCCGTTTATGGCCGGGGAATTCGTGTGGACGGGTTTTGATTATCTGGGCGAGCCGACGCCTTACAATAGCGACCTGAGCAACCTGCTCAATTTCACGGACCCGGTGGAAAAGGCGCGACTGCAAAAGGAACTGGACGAGTTGGGGCACGTGACGCCTCGCGCAGTTCGTATTTCGGGATCGTTGATCTGGCGGGATTGAAGAAGGATCGCTTCTACCTGTATCAGTCGCGCTGGCAACCGGATCCGCATGGCCCACATCCTGCCGCATTGGAGTGGCCGGAGCGCGTGGGCCAGGTCACGCCGGTGCATGTCTATACGTCCGGAAGCGAGGGGGCATTGTTCCTGAACGGAAAATCCCTTGGCCGGCAGAAGAAAACGCAGTTCGAGTACCGGATGCATTGGGACGAAGCGGTTTATGAACCGGGTACGCGAAAGTTGTCACATATAAGAATGGCCGCGAATGGGCCAGCTCCAGCGTGCGGACGGCCCGGCGCGCCGGCAAAAAACCTGGAGTCGAACCGAAGGTGGATTCCGCGGCAACGGCCAGGACTTGGCGTACATCACCGTCACCGTGACCGATAAAGTTGGCGTCGGCGGCCCCGCGAGCCAGCCGTTCAGGATGATTCTCCAAGAGCTGGGTGAAATCGTGGCGACCGACAATGGCGACGCGACCAGTTTGCCGAGCCGTTTCAGTCACCGGAGCAGAAATGCATTCCAACGGCATGATGGTCGTGCCATGGTTCCGCAGCAAAGCGGGCCAGCACGGAACGGTGCGGATCATCGCGAAATCCGAGAGAAACAAGACGCGGACGTCAAGGTGCAAAGCCGTAACGAATGGGTGGCAGACATTTGGACAAGATTGGCGCTGGAGCCTTTCAGGCACAACCAGCCAATGATCACAGCGCCAGCAGGACCGCGAGTTTCAATTTGCGATCTGACAAATCATATTTGTTCCTCACGGACCCAATACGGGTCAAGGAGCCGCCGTCTTGTGCACACGGCGCAAAATTGAAATCCATCACGGCCTCGGCGGCCAGGGTGCCAATGGTTTGATAAAGCCCGGAGACATTATTGCCATGAGCAGATTGAAAATG
>CAVWZG010000006.1:0-272759 GCA_963759415.1 uncultured Verrucomicrobiae bacterium
ACATGTTTGCTGCCGCTGGACTCAGTTCCGTATTGCTGCATTTTACGAATTGTTAAGCAGCCAGCGGGTGACCGTTCTGAATCAGACTCCCTCGGCCTTCCGGCAGTTGATTCAAGCGGAAGAAGCCGGGCGCCAGCCCCTGCCGCTGGCGCTTCGCTACGTCATTTTTGGCGGGGAAGCCTTGGAAATGCAGAGTCTGAAACCGTGGTTTGACCGGCACGGCGATCAATGCCCGCGATTAGTGAACATGTATGGCATTACCGAAACCACCGTCCATGTCACCTATCGTCCGTTGAGCAGCGCCGACCTGAATTCGGGGAGCGTTATCGGCATTCCGATTCCTGATTTGCAGGTTTACATCCTGGATCGCAACCGCCAATTCGCGCCGGTTGGCGTGCCCGGCGAATTATATGTTGGCGGGGCGGGCGTGGCTCGTGGGTATTTAAACCGGCCGGAGCTTTCCGCCGAGAAATTCATCGAGAATCCATTCACCACAAAACAAGGTGATCGGTTATACCGCTCCGGCGATTTGGCGCGTTATCTGCCCAACCGCGATCTGGAGTATCTCGGCCGCATCGACAACCAGGTGAAGATACCGGGGCTTCCGGATTGAGTTGGGGGAAATCGAATCGGTTTTGGCCGGGCTACCGGGGGTGCGGGAGGCGGTGGTTCTGGCGCGCGAGGACGTACCCGGCGACAAGCGGCTGGCGGCTTATTTGACCGCGAAAGAGGAAGGGGCGCTGAAGATTTCAGAATTGCGCGGTCTGCTCCAGGCGAAACTGCCTGATTACATGGTGCCTTCCGCCTTTCTCACCCTGGATCGGCTGCCCCTGACGCCCAATGGGAAGGTGGACCGAAAGGCCTTGCCTAAGCCTGATGTGGCGCGGCCTGATTTGGAGAAGGCATTTGTCGCGCCACGCACGCCGCCGGAGGAAGTGCTGGCGCGCATCTGGTGCGAGATTCTCGGGCTCAAACAAGTTGGCGTCCACGACAACTTCTTCGATTTGGGAGGACACTCCTTGCTGGCCGTGATTCTGCAGTCTCGCGTGGAAAAGGAACTGGGCCGGCGACTGCCCCTGGCCGCGTTCTTCCAGGCGCCCAGCGTCGGGGAGTTGGCCACGCTGCTGGCGGATCCAAACGCGCCCAGTCAGGGTTTGCACCTGTCCGGGTCAGAGTCTGCGCCGGGAAGGCCGCCTCTTTTCTATCTCCACTTTCTTTCCCAGGCACAAAGTTTGGCCAGGCACCTTGGACCCAAATGGCCGGTGTATGCCTTCATGGCGCCTTATGACGAAGAATTGCGGCTATGGCACGAAAAGCACACGGTCACCATTACCATGGAAGAATTGGCGGCGCGTTGTCTGCCTATCATTCAGCGTGTCCAACCCAAAGGCCCGTATTACCTGGGCGGCGGCTGTTTTGGAGGGGTTCTGGCATTTGAGATCGCCGTTCAACTGCAACGCCTGGGCGAAGAAGTCGCTTTCCTGGCCCTGGTCGATTGCTATTACATGCCGGGATGCAAGCTAGTCTCGTTCCCTGGGTTGAGGCGATGGGCTTATCATGGCGGGCGGACCTTGTCCGAAGGGCTTAATTATCCGTTCACAAAATGGCGCCGGCGGCGTGAACTGGCGAAAAAACGCCATTCCATGCTGGAGAAGATGCGGGCCGCCAACAAACATTCGGCGGCGGTGGAAACCGAGAGCATACGTCTGCCGCAAGCAGCTTTCATGGACAAAATTGAAACGCCCTACCAGGCAAAACCCTATTTTGGCACCGCCGTGCTGATGCGAGGTATCGAAGGCCCGTTTTTTGGATTTAGTCCAGGCGCAACCAATGGATGGGAAACCGTGATTCAGGGAGATTTGCAAGTCCACGACTTGAATTGCAGCCACATGCAAATTTCAGAAGAACCTCATATATCGAGGGTCGCGGAATGGCTGGAGATGCATCTCGCTGCCAAGGGAGCCAACTTGGCCAGCGCCGTCAATTCCGAGGGCCGCCTTGACAAGTCATTGCCTGGATGAAAAGAAGCGGCCCCATCGTGGGCGGTCATCATTTTTGGCCTCATTTGTGCTATATCTTGATTTCGCTGATCTTTTCCGGTGGCGGGGACAGCCGTGACCGAAGACGCCTGTGGGTCAAAGAAGTAAGCGCTTGCCTTAGTCAGGGCTTTGCGTACAATAAACGGGGAAAAAACGACGCCAGCTCCATAGCCTATGCAAACAGTTTCATTTTATAAACCCAGTATCGGTGCCGAGGAAATTGCGGAGGTAATCGATACTCTCAAGGGTGGTTGGCTGACCACCGGGCCAAAAACCAAGCGCTTTGAGGCTGAATTCGCCACCTATCTCAAACACCGCCACGCGGTGGCGGTCAATTCCTGCACCGCAGCCTTGCACCTGGCGCTGGAGGCCATCGGCCTCAAAGCGGGGCAGGGTGTCATCGTGCCGACCATGACCTTTGCGGCCACGGCCGAGGTGGTTCGTTACTTGGGCGCCGCGCCCGATTCTGGCGGACTGCCGGGTTGAAGATTTTAATCTGGATGTGGCCGACGCGGAGCGAAGAATCCAATCCGCCTTGGCCGCAGGCCAAACCGTGGCCGCCATCATGCCGGTTCACTATGGCGGACAGATCGGAGACGTGGCGGGCGTGGCCGCGCTAGCCCGGCGCTATAACCTCAAAATTATCGAGGACGCGGCGCATTGCTGTCCCGCCTCCTTTCGAGACACGGAAAGCGCGCCTTGGCAGACGGTGGGATCGGGAGCGGACATCAGTTGCTATTCCTTTTACGCCAACAAGACGATCACGACGGGCGAAGGAGGCATGGCTTGCACCGACAACGAGGGCTACGCTGACCGGATGCGCATGATGTCCCTGCACGGCATTTCGCGGGATGCCTGGAAACGCTTCACCGCCGAAGGCACTTGGTACTACGAAATCACCGCTCCGGGCTTCAAATATAATATGACGGACATCGCCGCCGCCATCGGCATCCATCAATTGCGCAAGGCGGATTTGTTCCATCAGCGCCGGAAGCACATTGTCGGCCAATACCGCGAACTGCTCAACCCCGTGGAGGAGATCATTTTGCCGATGGATCAGCCGAATCGGGACCATTCCTGGCACCTTTTTGTCATCCGTCTGAAGCTCGACCGGCTGCAGATCGACCGCGCCCAGTTCATTACGGAACTGCGGCAGCGCGGGGTGAGCACCTCTGTGCATTGGATGCCGCTGCACATGCACCCTTATTATCGTGAGACCTACGGTCTGGCGCCGCAAGATTTGCCGACCGCCGCTTCGCTCTATCCGGAAATCATCACCTTGCCGCTTTACCCGGATATGAGCGAAGACGACGTGCGCCAGGTGTGCGACGCCATCAAAGGCATCGTCCGGCTGAACCGGCGCCTGCCCGGGAACGCTCTCCGTAATGACTAACCCAGCCGCCAAAAATTCAGTCATGGAATCCTCTCCGCCTCTGGCCGCGCCGGCTGGAGTGGCCGGCGGAACGTGCGCCGCAAGGGAAAGCCGCAAAGGATACCAGATCGCCAAACGGCTCTTTGACATCGTTTTTGCCGCAGGTGGGTTGGTCGTGCTTCTGCCGGTTAGCTTTCTGATCGGCGTGTTGATCAAGTTGGAAGATGGCGGCCCGGTGGTGTACCGGCAGAGACGTGTCGGGAAGGGCGGAAAGCCGTTTCTCATCTGGAAATTCCGCTCGATGATTGTCAACGCCGACAAGAAGGGTGTGCTGGTGACCAAGGGCGGCGACGATCGAACAACCCGGATCGGACGCGTTTTGCGCAGATTGAAACTGGATGAGTTGCCGCAACTCTGGAATGTGTTGGTTGGGGAGATGAGCTTCGTTGGACCACGGCCCGAAGTGCAAAGATACGTCGATCTCTACACCCCTGAACAACGCGAAATTCTTAAATTCAAGCCGGGCATCACGGACATGGCGACGATGATGTTCCGAAACGAGGAATCGCTTCTGGCAGGTTGTCAGGATCTCGAAGGATTTTATCTTCGGCACTGCGTGCCCAAGAAAATTCAGTTGAACCTGGAATATGCGCGACGGGACAGCGTCCTCCAGGATGTCTGGATTATCATGCGCACGATGTGCCCGTATTGGCTCGCCGTCTTGCCTCTTTACGCCATGGCGCTGGTGACCGGCCTGTGGCTTTCCTACGAGTTGCGCTCGGACTTCCAGCCGCGCGGGCAAGACTATGAGGAGTTCAAACGTTGCCTGCCGTGGATGGTCTTGCCGCAGTTGCTCCTTCTCTTCTGGCGGGGGCAGATGCGCGGATTGCTCAGCTATTTTAGCGTTCCCGAAGTGCGGCGAACGGCGGCCTCTCTTGGCATCGCGTTGGGACTGCAAATAATCCTGTGCTCCCTGGTTCTGGGAACACAGATTCCAACTCGAAGCTTGTTTATCATGGATTTTATCCTTTCTTTCTTTGCCCTATGCGGAGTCCGCATCGCCGTCCGCCTGCTCCGGGAAAACTCCTCGAAAACCACGCAGGAACTTCCCGCTCAGACGTGGCGGGTGGCTATCATCGGCACGGGTGATCTGGCCACCAAGCTGGCTTTGGACCTGGACCAAAGCGTCAAGGGCGGCAGCCGGGTGGTGGCCTTCTTTGATGATAATCCGCGCACCTGGAACAAGCGGCCGCATGACATTCCCGTGGCGGGGATGCCTGAATGCCTTATGAACGCCGGTTGGCAAGCGCAACTCGACGAGGTCATCGTGGCCATTCCAGAAGAGGACTCGGCGCGGCTCAAGGAAATCGGCGAAATGCTGAAAGGCGTGCCATTGAAGGTAACGTTCGCTTCCGGTTCGCCGGGGCGCAGACCACCAGAAGGCTGACTTTTGACTACTCCAATTTTTTCATGAAAATTCCGTATTTAGACTTCCTGCAAGAGAGGCGCTTCTGGGTGCTTCTGCTGCTCTACACCGTTGAATTGGCGGCCAGCCTTTGGCTGGCCTACGAATTGCGCTTCGATTTCCTGGTGGACCCCCGCTATGCTCAGGAGAGAATCTTCGTTCTGACCTGGCTCGTTCCACTCCAGTTGATTTTGCTGGGATTGTTCCAACAACTCAATCCACTCCTGGGATATTTCAGCACACCGGACTTGGGGCGCATGTTTCATGCCCTGATCATCAGTTCCATTCTGGTTACCGTGGTCTGGATCATGTGGGGCGAAAGTTATGCGCCGCCTCGAGGAGTGATCGGTCTCGATTTCGTCTTTTGCCTGGTGGGATTAACCGGCGTCCGTCTCTGTCTGCGCATGCTGCGAGAGTCGGTCACCGTCTCGAGCAAAAGAGAAAGGGGCGCGCCAAGCGTGTCGCGATTATTGGGGCAGGGGATGCCGGCGCGGTCTTGGCGCACGAGTTGTTTCTCAAGCCGGGCTATGGCTTGGACCCTGTCGCTTTTTTTGATGACGATGAGACCAAATTGCATTCGCGCGTGCATGGCATCCCGGTTCTCGGTCCTCCGGAAAAGTTGCTCGTGATCTGCGCCAAATTGGGCATTAAGGAAGCCATCATCGCCATGCCCTCGGCTCCGGCCAGACGAGTGGGGGAGATTGTCCGCATCCTGCGCCAGGTTCGTTTGCCGTGCAAAACTGTTCCCTCACTCGACCAGTTGGCCCTGGGACAAGTGCGGGTGAGCCAGTTGCGGAACGTGGAATTTCAGGACTTGCTTGGGCGGGACAAGGTCGAATTGGAGACGGAGAATATTCGGCTTGCCCTCCAGAACCGGGTTGTCCTGGTGACCGGCGCCGGCGGCAGCATTGGCAGCGAATTATGCCGCCAAATTGCAACCTATGCCCCCGCGCGCCTGCTCCTGCTGGATAGGTCGGAACCGCATGTCTTCGAAATTGAGCAGGAATTGATCGGACTCGGACATGGCGAGCGGATTGTCCCGCTGGTTGCGGATATTCTGGATCTGGTGCGCATGGAAGGCATCTTTTCCCATTATCACCCGGAAGTCATTTTCCATGCCGCCGCCCACAAGCACGTGCCGATGATGGAGTCGCAACCCGGGGAGGCCATCAAGAACAACAGCGTGGGCACCGCCAAACTTGCTGATATGGCCTCCGCTTTCGAGGTCAAGCGGTTCATTTTGATTTCTTCCGACAAGGCTATCAACCCGACCAGCGTCATGGGTGCCACCAAACGATTGGCCGAAATGTACATTCAGACGCTCTATGCCACGCGCCCGACTCGAACGAAGTTCATGGCGGTGCGGTTCGGCAATGTCCTCGGCTCCTCCGGCAGCGTCATCCCTCTCTTTCAAAAGCAAATCGCGGAGGGAGGGCCTGTCAAAGTAACCCACCCCGACATGACCCGCTATTTCATGACCATCCCCGAAGCCTCGATGTTGGTGCTCCAGAGCGCGGCGCAAGGAACGGGCGGGGAAATTTTCGTCCTGGACATGGGCAAACCAGTCAAGATTGTGGATTTGGCCCGCCAGATGATTGAACTGAGCGGACTCAAGCCGGATGAGGACATCCGGATCGAATTTGTCGGCATCCGGCCTGGCGAGAAGCTGTTTGAAGAAATCACTCATCACGGGGAAAGCTTTGTCCCCACTGCCCACCCGAAAATTCTCCGTTTTGTCTCCTCGCCCGTGGATTTGGGAGAACTCCAGGGAACCTTGCGCCGCCTTCGCGCCAATCTCTTTCAACTCGAACCGGATCAGCTCAAGTTATTGCTCAAAGAGGGCGTGCCCGAGTATCATCCCCACGTGCTGACGGTCGAACGGAATGGCGCCGCGGTGCTCAAACCAAAGCACGATCATGAAACGGTCGTTTGAGCCTGTTGTTAATGAATTTGGAATTTGCCGGTACCATGCCTCAGTCGGACGATGCGGTGCAGGGTTGGAGGCTGGAGGCCTGCCAGTGCCATGTTTGGGCCGCATCCTTGCGGGCGGACGCCACGGAGTTGCGCCGTTTGTGGAACACCTTGTCTCCGCTGGAACTTCAACGAGCGAACCAATTCCGTTTTGAAAAGGACCGCGCGGCATATATTCAATGCCGCGGCATCCTGAGAGCGTTGCTGGCCCGGTATCTGGACGCCCGGCCGGACGAACTTGCTTTCTCCGCCGGCGCCCGGGGGAAACCCTGTTTGACAGGTCCGCCGGATCACTTGGACCTGCGCTTCAATCTTTCTCATTCCAATGGCATGGCCTTGTTCGCCTTTGCCCGCTCCCGGGAGGTCGGCGTGGACATCGAATTCCTGCAACGTCTGATTGACTGGAAGGCGGTCGCGGAACAGATGTTTTCCTCCCGGGAGAACGCCGAGTTGGCCGCGCTTGCGCCGGAAGACAAGTTGCCTGGCTTCTTCCGCGGCTGGACGCGCAAGGAAGCTGTCTTAAAAGCCACCGGCGAAGGGATTGCCTCCGGCACGAATCAGATCGAAGTTTCTTTGACACCCGCGACACCGTGCCGATTGCTTGGTTTTAAGGGCGACGCCGCCCGATGTTCTCAATGGAGCCTGCTTCACCTGGACCCTGCGCCGGACTTTGTCGGCGCTGTCGCCGTCGAATGGCCCAATATGCAATTCAGGCGCGGAATCTGGCGGGCCGGGATTTATTGATCGAACCGGCGATTTTTTAGCACAACGGTTTCTCCTCGGGAGCAGCCGCCGCGGCAAGGCCAACCACCAGGTTGGCCTTTTTGCGTACCTGCCGGCCTCGGTTGGTTACGGCATGGGCAGGACCGAACGGTAAAAACGGCGCGGGCTGCCGGAGAACGGCGGGGTGATGGTTTGCTCGTCCTGGAGGTTTGTGATGGTGGTGGTGATCCAACCGGGCGCGCCCAGGGTGTCGCAATATTGGAGGGTATAGTTCATGTAAGGCTCGCCGTAGAGCAGGAGGCAGGGCGAGTTGCTTGCGCTGGAAACCTCCAGGGCCGGGGGTGGCGAATGGGCCGGCGCAGCGTAGGCGTCGGAGAGCAGATTGAGCAGGCGCAAGGTGTGCCCGACCAGGCGCGGGATTTCCGGCTTGCCGGTGGCTTGCAGGTTGGTCAGACATTGATTGAGCCGGATCAGAAAGCACTGGTAGCAAAGCGCGCCTGCGTCGGTGAGCGCCTGCGGTGGCGCGGTGGGCGTGACTTGGAGTTGCGTATTCTGAGTCTGGAGGAAAGAGGCGGCAGCGCTATTGTCCATCAGAGATTGGTTGCCGTAGAGCAAACCATGCAGGATACCATCGCGCTCCAAGGTGTAGGGCATTCCCAGTTCCAGCACCGCCGCCAGCAGCGCCTTGGCCCCGGAGAGTGCCGTGCCGCGATTGTACAAGCCACTGCCAGCGAGGCCCAGTTGGGTAATCGTGTTCTGGTTGCAACTCCGGAGCAAAGTTACCACGTTGGTGGGAATGTCCGCCCGAACAAACGACAAACCCACGCCGCCAGGGGACCCTCCTGTGGCCGTCAGGATCAGGCTGTGGTAATCGCCGGCCGCGATAGCCACCGCGTTGGTCAGGCCGCCAGTGTTGTCCTGGCCATACCAGTTGTCGCTCCCCCAGGCGACGACGGTGCCGTCGGCCTTAAGCGCCAGACTATGGTTGTCGTCCGACCCAACTTCGGCCGCAATCGCCACCACGTTGGTCAGGGCGTGGCCGTTGATGGTGACAGTTCCCGGGTACCCATTAACGATTCCGGTGGCTTCTCCATACCAATTGAAGCCACAGCCGAAGACAGTGCCATCGTTCTTTAGCGCCAAGCTGTAACCAAGGCCCGACGAAATCGCCACCACGCCGGTCAAGCCGGCCAATGGGCTGATTTCAAAGTCACCGTCATCCCCCCAGCCAATGACCGTGCCGTTGGCCTTGAGCGCCAGACTGTTTTGGGTGCCCGCCGCTATTGCCACCACATTGGTTACGAGCCGGCCGGCGATGGTAACAGCCCCCGGCGCGCCATTTGTAACTCCGGTCGCCTGGCCGATGTTGTTGTATCCCCAGCCGACGACCGTGCCGTCCGACTTGAGCGCCAGACCAAAGCAGGGTCCGGCCGCAATGGCCACCACGTTGGTTAAGCCACGGGGAATGTTGGTCTCGCCCAAGTTGTTGTCTCCCCATGCGACAACCGTGCGGTCAGCCTTGAGCGCCAGGTTGAACTCGCCGCCCGCGGCCATCGCCACCACATTGCTCAGGCCGGCGGGAATGTTGGTCTGGCCAAACATGTTGTCTCCCCAGCCGACGACCGTGCCGTCGGCCTTGAGCGCCAGATTGTTATCACAGTTGGCCGAGATGGCCACCACGTTGGTCAAGCCGGCGGGGATGGTTGATTGGCCTCCCACAATCATCGGCCATGATCCCGGGGCGCCCACCACTTGCGTGGCGCTGGCGGTGGCGCGCGGAGCGGCGGCATCCCATTGGCGCCAGGCGCCCAGGGCGAAATTGGTGGCATTGGCATAATTGGTACTCGACGTTGGAAATCTGGGTGTTGAAAGAAATCAGGTTGTTCGCATAGTAGTTCTCCAAGGCAGTGTAGAACGGCCAATTTATGTTAGGGCCGTTGAAGGTGAGGCTCCCGCAAAAGTTGGACAGATTTTGTCCCGCGCTGATGATGGCCGGCAGCCGCAACCCTTTTTCGCGGAACAGCATGGGGTTCTCCCCGGCCAGTTGCATGTAGGCGTAGGCGCCCATGAACCATTCCTGGGGATTGGCCAAGGGCCAGGACCCAAGCGTCCGCTGGCCGAGGTTGGTGGATAGGAACTGTGCGATGTAGTTGAGGTTGGCGGCCAACGGTCGTGCGGCCAGTTGCGAGTTCAGATCAGAGCCGGCCAAATCCAGCGAAATGTAGGGGGAGAGATTGGCATCCGCCGCATAGCTGGCGGCATAAGTGTAGAAGTCATTCTCGTAATTTGGAAGGACCGCGTATTCGTTCCAACTCATGGTTTTGCCCGGATTCTGCAGTTCATAGAAAAGAGCGGCGTTTTCCGGCTCGATCAGGTCTTGATCACGCTCAATCGTTTGGAAGCCGACAAAAACATCTTGTTCGATGCGGTCGAGACTGGCCTGCACGTTCACCAGACTACTTTGGATGTCATCTACGCTGCCTTGCAGTGTGGCGATTTGCGCCAGCGAAATGATAATGTTGCTGTACTGCTGGTTCATGGTGTTAAAAATGGTGGTCAGCGATTGGTCCACGCGGTCGAAACGGTAGTTCATGTTCGTGCCCAAGTCGCCCACCAAGGTCTGGATGTTGCCGATTTGCGTCGCCATCACGTCTTGTGGGGATTGACAGCCGGTAAATATGTTAAAGAGGTCCAGAGTGCCCGACATCACCGACTCCATGCCACAAGGGTCGTTGTCACAAAGGCACCCAATCCCGATGGCGAGATCGCCCACGGCGCTCACAGCTTGTTCTGCTTCAGCGGAGCCTGTGTCCACGGACAAGAGCTTGGACTGGACTAGGACGGCAGCGGTGGCACAAGCAAGCTGTGCCGGCTGGCCCTGCTGCACCACGGCTTGGAGCTGCACGTTGGCGTCAATGGCCGCCTGGTTGGTCAGGTAGGCCAGGAAATCCGGCTGGCATTGGTTAATCTGCGCCAGCACCGCCAGGTTGGTATGGATAGTGTTCTGCATGGTTTGCATCTCGCTGGTGAACAGGTTCGTCAATTGGCTGGTGGAGACCGTCAGGCTGCCGTCGCCGCTGCTCAGGCTGAACGCCAGCAGCGTCTGCAGGGTCAGGTCGCCGTGCAGGGGCGAATTGGTGTTGCCAACGATCTGGGCCGCGGTGTCAGCCAGCGAGACCTGCGTTTCCGGCCTCAGCAGGCTCTCCATGGCGCCGGCGAAGGCGGCGTTGCCCTGAGCGCGGGCAACACAGTCGTCCACCAAGGCTTGGCGCTTGATCGCCTGGCCTCGGCAGGAGGAGACGCGCTGGTTGCCCGAATCCACCAGCGAGCACATGAGCGTGGCTGGCGGGAAGTTCGAGTCGTAATTGGCCGGGCCAAGCATGAAGTTGTTGAGCATGGTCAGGCTGACCGGAATGAAGTGGGTGTGCGCGGGTACCAGGCGCAGGGCATCCAGATAGGCGGCGAGAATTTCATCGGGATAGCCGTTGGTGCGGATGTAATAGGGCGCGTTGGTGCGGTAGATCTGCAGGGCATTGCTACACAAGCCGGCCAGGGCGGCTGGGTCGGCGCCGGGGTTCCGGCGCTGCATTTCCAGCAAGACTTGGAGGCAGGCGCCCAGTTCGGGCTTCAAGGCCAGTTGGGTGTGCAGGTGGGCGGAGTAGGTCATGCGCTGAAAATCGGCCGCGCTGATGGTAACATTCTGGGCCGGCGCGCCAAAGGCGGTGAACAGGGCCATGGCCGCCATGAGCGCCGCGCCGAGGGCGGCAAATAATGAATGGCGAATGAGGATTGTCGAACGGGGTTTCCTTTTCATAAGGCCAGTTGTTAAGTTGCGAACGTGGAGAGGGCGGACCAATGCCGGTAGCTGGAGGCCGCCAGGAAACCGCCGCCGGCAGATTTTGGAGATCGGTCGAGTGAATGTTCTTCACTCTGCACACGACAGACTAGCAACAGGCGGTTCATGCCGGTTTACCGGGCGATTCCTGCACGCGGGTCGTTGGCCCAAACAGAAGCGAGTCAGCGCCTCGTGTCCAATGCAAGCCAGTGATACCCGCATCGTCAGAAATTAGCAAGAAGAATTTTGACAGAAGAATTTTGCCGGGCGCGCGGCCGCCAAGTAACGTGCATAAGATGAATAAGGCAATTGAATGGCATGGAATACGCTATCCTTATCTCCGTGACCCAAACAACATGGTGCAAGGCCGCATTTGCGCGATCTGTGAAATTGAAACTCCTTTTGCCAGCCGCGTTCGCTTTGCCGTTGACACTATTCGCGGCGAACAACCAAATTCTTGGTTGGAACAACCTCGGCATGCACTGCATGGACAGCGATTATTCGGTGTTCAGCATCCTGCCGCCTTACAATACCATTGAGGCCCAACTAATCGTTAACGGCACGTTGGTGACGAACGGTTCGGGCTACACGATCACCTATCAGGCCGTTGCCGATCCCGCCGGCTCGTTCAATTCCACCTCGGTCGGCAAGGGAAATTTCTACCTCTGGGAGCAAGCCATTTTCGGCACGGCGCTCGGCCCGGATATGGGTCTTGCCGGCTGGAACATGCCGGGCACGAATAGCACTCCCCAAGCCATGCTGTTTGAGCAAACCAATCAGCCTGCCGCCGGTGTCCTCACACCGGTCAACTGGTGGCGCGCCGAAGGCATTCCCCTTTCTCCTTACGACGACGCTCTCAACAAGAATACGTATCCCATGATGCGGCTGATTGCCAAAAACGGCGCCACGCCCATTGCCACCAACGACATTGTGCTGCCCATATCCGACGAAATGGATTGCCGGGCGTGCCACGCCTCAGGCACTCAGGCGGCTGCGCAGCCGGCGGCGGGCTGGGTTTGGGATGGCATCCAGGAACGCGATTTTCGTCTGAATATTTTGCGGCTGCACGATGAGAAACAATTTGTCTCCAACGAGGTTCTTTATGTTGCAGCGCTTGCGGCGCGCGGCTTCAACCCGCAGGGGCATGGATTTCACGCGCATGTCATTGACCCCGTTACCAGCATGACGCTGGACAGTTCGGCCAATCGTTCGGCCTGTTATCGCTGTCATCCCGGTTCCACCACCAAATGTCTGCGCGGCGCGATGGGCAGCGCCATTGCGGCGGATGGCTCGATGGAAATGCAATGCCAGAACTGCCACGGCAGCTTGAGCACGGTCGGTTCGACCAATCGCGTGGGCTGGTTCATGGAACCGAACTGCGCGAGTTGCCATACCGGCACCGCGACCAGCAATAACGGCCAGATTCGTTACACCTCGGTATTTAGCGACACCAATGGCACCGTGCGTTTGCCGGTCAACCAAACCTTTTCCACCCAGCCGAACACTCCGGCGGCCGGTCTTTCGCTCTTCCGCTTTTCCGCCGGCCACGGCGGGTTGCAATGCGAGGCCTGCCACGGCTCGACTCACGCGGAGTTTCCCAGCACCCATACCAATGACAACGTGCGCAACATGAACCTCCAGGGCCACGCCGGCGTGATGGTGGAATGCACTTCCTGCCACGTGACCATGTCGGTGAGCAGCAGCACCGCCACCAATGGTCCGCACGGAATGCACCCCGTCGGTCAAAGCTGGGTCTCCGGGCATCACGATTATATTCAAGGCAACCTGGCCAAATGCCAGGCCTGTCATGGCGCCGACAATCGTGCCACGGTGCTCTCAAGCGTCCAGGGCGACCGCACGTTGACGGCCAACTTTGATGGTGGCACGGTCACCCTGAATTTATTTCGCGGCGCCTTGATCGGTTGCTACACCTGTCACAAAGGACCGGACGACGACGACATCAACAACAGCGCGCCGCCCAGCGTCAATGCCGTCACCGGCAGCACTTCCGACAACGCGACCTTGAATTTGCCGGTCACCGTCACACCCGCGACTGCGACGTTGCGGATCATTTCACAGCCGGCCAATGGTTCTCTGGGCGTAAGCAGCAATATTCTAACTTATTTTCCCAACGCCGGCTTCAGCGGCAGCGACACCTTCACCTACGCCGCCTGGGATGGCTCCAAAAACTCCACGCTTGCCACCGGAACGGTCAGCGTGGCGCAAGGACCTTATTCATTGGGGATCGCCACCTATGTGGCAACTAACGCTCCCGCCAACTGGCCTGTCGCTTTTGCGGCCGTGTCAATGGTGACCAACAATTCCAGCACCGTGACGTTCAACTGGGATTTCGGCGACGGCTCCCCGGCCCGCGCCAACCAGTTTGCCCAGCACGTTTTTGCCGCGCCGGGAACTTATTCCTGGCAGTTGGTGGCGACCGTTGGCGCCGCCAGCGCGACTAACTCGGGCAGTATTGCCATAAATGCGCCCGTTGGCTTGGCCATAACAAGCCCCCAAAACGCTCCATTGACTCTGTCGTGGATGCCGGCCGCGGGGGATTTCATCATCGAGCAGTCCGATACGTTGGAGGCGAATTCGATATGGACTGCCATTACAAATCTCCCCGTAATCGGAGGAGCCAATGCCAGCGTGAATCTGCCCGTGGCGCCAGGCAACCGCTTCTTCCGGCTTCGTCAAGCATGGTGAGGCCTTGGAATTGGTCGCTTCAATTCCATGAACCATCGGGTGTGCAGCAAAAGGCGGGACCAGACGAAGGCAAGTTATGCCGGCCGGCTCTTGCGGCGACGCAATGTGCTCGCGGCAAACGGCAGCAGCAGCACAATGCCGGCGATAATAGTTGTCGGCTCAGGGACTGGAGTGACTGCCATGGGAAGCGCATGCGCTGCTGGACGGTTCTGTGAAGCGGAAATTGGGACCGCTACGCCCGCCCTGGGTGCGCCAGTGGAATGATCTGAACTTTGCGCCTTGGCCACACCGGTGGCCCAAGTCAAGGCTGCGGCCAGGACGGCGATTCGAATTGCTGGTTTAAAATTAATGTTAAGCATGGTTTAATGCGTGCTGGTGCTCAATCAGCTTCTACTACACGGTAGCTAGTTAAGCATGCCCTTGAGGCTTCATCTATGGCTGAATCGGACATGTTGGTTCACTTTTGGGCCGTGCGCCGGGCAACCGTCAATTGGATGATTGACTTTCCGCGAGACCGGCCATAGATTGAGGGGCGATTCAAGCCGCCCACCCGCTTTGCGGGCTATCGAGAATTGCAAGCATTTGATGAGGCATGAAAACAGCGTTGAAGAGCAGCTTGGCGCCATCGCCCAAGAGGGTTTATTTAGTGGAGGATCATCCCACCTTTCGCCAGGGGCTGATCCAGATTCTGAACAATGAAACGTATTTGACAGTATGCGGCGCCGCCGGCACCGCCGACCAGGCTTTCCCCGCCATCGCCCGCACCAAGCCTGACCTCGTCTTGGTGGACATCAGTCTGCCGGGCAGAAGCGGGCTGGATTTGATCAAAGAGATTAGGGCCGTGGATCGCACCGTCAAATTGCTGGTCATTTCCATGCATGACGAGGCGCTTTACGCGGCCAGAGTGCTCCGCGCCGGAGGGGACGGCTACATTATGAAGCAGGAAGACCCGGACGAAATCGTCCAGGCCATTCGCGATGTTCTGGAGGGCCGTATTTACGTCAGTGAAGAAGTCATGGAGAGCACCCAAGGCGGAGGGCGAAGCAGGCGCGCCGGGGAGAAAACACGCCCGCTGGATCAACTCACGGATTCGGAGCTTGAGATTCTGGAACTGCTTGGCCACGGCAGAAGCACCCGCGAAATCGCCTCCCAATTGCGCATGAGCCAGGGATCGGTGACGGCCGCCCGCTCGCAGCTCCGGAAGGAATTGCATCTCAAGAACACCCAAGCCCTTCAGCGTTATGCCGCCTGCTGGGTGGAGTCGGAAGGCGGGTGAACCGGCTTGGCCGGTCGGTCGCGAAGATTATCCCGCGTTTCTCAACGGCACTCGCACCGTGATGACGGTCCCTTTGTTCGGCACGGACTCCACCGCGCAAGTCCCTCCGACCGACATGGCCCGCTGGTGAATGTTGGATAGGCCATTTCCCTGCCATTTTCCTCTCCCAGCCTTGAGCGTCCTGGCGTCAAACCCGCGGCCATCATCCCGGATTTGCAATATCATGGTGTCCGCCTTGTGCAGAATTTGGACTCGCACGGTTTTGGCGCGCGCATGTTTTTCGACATTGTTAACGGCCTCCTGAACGATGCGAAAAAGATTCAGTTCCACCGCCGCCGCCAGGCGCTGGCGGAGCCGGGTCGCGCTGTAGGTCACCTGCAAGGGCGTGCGCGAGCGCAATTCCTCGCAGAAATTCTGGCAGGCGGCGACCAAGCCAAGTTCATCCAGGTCGCTGGGGCGGAGGTTGTAGGCAATGCGGCGATTGTCCTCCAAGGCTTGGGCAATCAGGCGATGGCAGCGGGCGAGGATTTCCCGGGCCGCGGGATTCAGTTCCGTGGCGATCTCCTGCACCTTGCGCAGCCTCATTTTTGCCGAAGCCAGGACTTGATTAACCCCATCGTGCAACTCCCGCGCCACGCGCAGGCGCTCCGCTTCCTGCGCCTCAATGATGCGCCCCGACAAATCCCGCAATTCCTCTTCCGCGTGTTTGCGCTCGGTAATATCGCGCGCCACCGCGACCAGCCCCACCGCCCGGCCATCGGCATTCGTTGAAACGGCCGCGCTCAATTCCACGGCAAAGCGTTGTCCCGCCTTGCGGATCATCGTGTATTCCGCGTTGCGCATGAGGCCCGTCTTTAACGCGCTGGCCATGTTCCTCTTAAAGCGCTCATGATCCTCCGGTCGGAGCAACTCAAGGGTGTTCTTGCCCAACATCTCGGCCCGATCAGCAAAACCCCACATCGCCACCGCCTGCCGGTTGGCATCAGCGATCCGGCCCTCCAAGTCGATCATGCCCACCCCGTCAGGCAGGATGTCCACCAACGACCGGTAATGCCGTTCGCTGGCGCGCAGTGCCGCCGTGGTATCCCGCAGCCGCACAATCGTCCGAATCCGCGCCAGAAATTCAGCCGAATCCACCGGCTTGGCGATATATTCATCGGCTCCCGCCTCCAAACCACCGATCATTTCCGCCGAACTGGTGGCCTGTCCTGAAACAAGGACCACAAAAACATCCGACAACAGAGCGTCAGCCTTGATTCGCCGGCAAACTTCAACCCCGCTCAGGTCGGGCATAACCACGTCCAGCAACAACAAATCAGGGCGCATTTGGCGCGTCATTTGCAAGCCCTGCCGGCCTGTGCTGGCTTCCATTACTTCATAACCGTGAACGCGCAGCATTTCAGAAAGAAGATGGAGAATTTCCAGGTTATCATCAACCACCAGGATACGCGTTATTTTGTTCATACCTGCCGTTAATTCCATTTAGAGCGCGACCATAGCACGGCGCGCGCAGCAAACAAAGCGTGAAAAACCCGCATCGTGTGCGCGGCATTCGCGCCAACCGTTTCCGACCTGGTGGCCATGTCTCATCCTCCCTTCAGATCGTGCGGAATTTATCGTGCAACCGGGCCTTTGTGTCGAGTTTTCCACTCACGCCTCCACGATTAAGACACTGCCCGAATTTAGATGTTGTTTCAACCCGAGAACCGGGGCGCGCATCGTCCGGTTTGCGCCGCAATGTAGCCGGAAAATCGTGGAAGCGGAGATGGAATAAAATTAAAAAACATTCCTTTGATCTTTGACCCTCCCTTGGCATTATTGCTGCTAATGGGAGGACATGATTACAATATCTAAAGCAGCGCGACATCTCCATCACGTCACCCTCCTGTGTTTGGGGCTTTGTTCCTCTGCTTTCGGAATCCAAGCGCCACCTCCCGGAGGGCAACAGGCAACGGTGGAATGGAATGCCAGCTCAGACCCAACCGTTGTGGGCTATTATCTTTATTACGGAACCACCAACGGCGTTTACACCAGCAAAATCAACGTGAGCGCCAATATCGCCTACACCGTGAGCGGGTTGGCGCCCGGCTCGACCTATTACTTCACCACCACTTCCTATAACGCCGCCGGGGTGGAAAGCAGTTCCGTTGCGCCAATCTCTTACATTGTTCCCGGAATTCTCGCGGCGGCTCAGAACTCGACCAACGGCGTCATGCGCGTCCGGTTCCCCGTTGCCGTCGGCCAATCTTATCAATTGCAAGCCTCGTCCGACCTGCGCTCTTGGATGAACCTTTGGTTGACCCCTCCCCAGACCACGAATACCTGGATCGAATACGACGAACCCCAGAATAATTTCCTCACAGGCAGGTATTACCGGTTGATCCTCAATGCTCCATAGTTCCTCCACGGCTCTGCTGGAGGACTTTCACCGTTCGATTGTTCAGGTTAGGTGGAAAAGCGGGTGATTTGTCACACCCCTCTCGGCCGAAAGATTATGCGGCCGAGTTTTTTTTGACCCTGCAGGAGCAAAAAGGGGCTGGACTTTTTCACTCGTGCAGCCGAAAATGGAAAATGCTGAACCGCCTTGGCATCTTCTGTTTAGCCGTGCTGCTGGCGGCCCTGCCATCCGCTCGGGCCGGCGACAGCGGCCTTAACGTTATCGTCGTCGTCAACCAGAACAGCCCCAATTCCCTCCAGCTTGGCAACGATTATTGCGAACGGCGCGGGGTGCCGCCGCAAAACCTCTTTCGCATGACCGGCTGGACAGGCGGGGCGATCAGTTGGCAGCAGGCCGATTTTGAAGGTTATCTCCTCAATCCTCTGCTGGCCATGATTTCCAGCAGCGGGCTGACCAACCAGGCTCAGATTGTCCTCCTTTCGATGGACATCCCTTACCGCGTGATCAATGGTGACAGCCAGAATAGCACGACTTCGGCACTTTTTTACGGTTTCAAGACCAACACCGTGCCGTCCTCTTCCTGTTCCATAGCCGACAATTCGACCAACAGCTATGCCTACAGCGAATTGCCCTTCCTGCTCGCCGAACCGGAAACGGCCAGCACCAACGCCTTTCTGGCCGTGATGCTGACCGACACCAACCTGGCCCAGGCCGAATCCACCCTGCAACGGGGCGCCGACAGCGACAGTTCCTTTCCCAACGCGACCGTCTATCTTGAAAAAACCTCGGACACCGCGCGCAACGTGCGGTTCATTTTGTTTGATAACGCCATTCAAGATTGCCGCGCGCGGGGCGACAACGCCGTCACGCGAATCAACTCCGATTCCACCGCTTTCACCGGCGCACTGGGGCTGGAGACGGGCTTGACCACTTTTTCGCTGCCGCCCAACTCCTTCGTCCTTGGCGCGGTGGCGGATAATCTGACCTCCTTTGGCGGGGAGATTCTTGAAAACTCCGGCCAGACGCCCTTGCTGGCCTTTCTGGAGGCGGGCGCCTGCGCCAGTTACGGGACGGTGACCGAACCGTGCAACTACACCTATAAGTTTCCGAACCCGATGGTGTATTTCTACCAGAACCGCGGCTTTTGCCTCGCCGAGGCCTATTACCAAAGCCTGGCCAACCCTTACCAGGGCTTGATGGTTGGCGAACCGCTATCGGCCCCCTTTGCCCGGCCCGGCTCGGCTGCGTGGAATTCCCCGGCCCAAGGCGCCGTGCTCAGCGGTGTGGCCACCTTCAATTTCACTTTCTCCGCCGCCGACACCAATCATCCGCTGACACAGGTGGATTTGTTTGTTGATGGCGGTTTTGTCCAGACCGTCACCAACTTGGCGCCCAGTGCCGGCAATGTTCTTTCCGCGATCGTCGGCGGCGTTACGGCCACTTACACGGTGGCCAACGGTGATTCGCTCGCTTCCGCTGCCGTAGGGCTGGCGTCCGCCTTGGCGGCTCAGGAGAACACGACCGGGGTATCGGCCGAGGCGGTAGGCGACCGCTTGCTGCTGCGCTCCCGGAGCGTGGCCACGCTGGGCAGCCAGATTTCGCTCAAGGCCGGCGCGGAGATTGGCTCGGCGGCGGCCCTGACCTCCTTTGCCACCCCGGCGCAGCCCTCCTTTCTGGATAGCACTGCCTACGGCTATCACGTGGTGCAGGCTGGGCATAGCCCGAACGTAGGCGACTGGCTGCAATTGACGTTCACTAAGACCAACGGCGCGCAAGTGACGGTCGCGGTCACCAACACCCAATCCGGCGCCTCCATCAGTTCGCTCCTCCAGGCCCTGATGAATCAAATCAATGCCACATCCGCCTTGCAAACCGCCGACGGCGCAAATGCTTCCGATCTTCTGGACCAGCTCAATGGCTACTTCATATTCTTTATCAATGCTGCCTCTCCCGGCTGGCAGGCCGCGCAAATCCAGACCGTCTTTACAGGCTCCACCAACCTGAACCCAACCCCCACCGGCACAAACGCCCTTATCGATAACGGCGCTGACTTGCAGCCGCGCGCCCACGTCTATCTCAGTTCCGGGACCGCATCGCTGCCGGTGCAATTCACCTTGGACACGACGCGGTTCGCCGATGGATTTCACGACATAACCGCAGTGGCGTACGAGGGCACCAGCATTCGCACCCAGACCCGGGTGGAGCAGACGGTGCAATTCCACAACACGGCCCTCTCCGCCACCTTCGCCTCGCTTCCGGCCGCCACCAACGGAGACATCCCCTTTGCCATCGCCGCCAGCGCCAACAATATTGCCACTATCAAGCTGTTCAGCACCGGCGGGTTGGTGGCAGTGGCGTCCAACCTGGCTGTGGCGGAACTGACGGCCCCGTCTGCGACCTTGGGCGTGGGCCTCCATCCCTTTTACGCCGTCGTGACTGACGCCAACGGCCATTCATATCAGACGCCAACGGTTTGGGAACAAGTGCCGGCGCTGCAACTGAGCGTCACCAGGCCGCCGTTGGCGCTGAACTGGTCGGCGATCCCGGGGCGGCAGTACAGCGTTTTGGCCACCACCAATCTGGCTGGCGCCTTTCAGCCGGTCGCCACTATCCTCGCCACCAATGTCCAGGCACAATGGCCGATTACTTCTCCGACCGCTGCCGCAGGCTTTTACCGGGTAACCGTCGCGCGTTAGCCAGCCTTTTTTTTGTAATTTTCCCGCTTGCAATTCCAAAAGAAGTCCCTGAATATGGCGCCGCTATAAGGAAGCGAGCGTAGCTCAGTCTGGTAGAGCGTCACCTTGCCAAGGTGAATGTCGAGGGTTCGAATCCCTTCGCTCGCTCCAATTTGCGTGCATCATGCTGGCCGTTACGGTGTATGCCCTTCGCTTTGAGGCGGGAGAAATCTACGTCGGAATGACCTCAAACTTGCCACGCCGGCTCGAAGAGCATCGGCGGCGTCAAAGCCCATCGACCCGAAGATTCGTTGGCGGATTCACCGTTATTCACACGGAGGAATGGCCTGATTACAATCAGGCTCGATCTCGCGAGAAGTATTTGAAATCCGGCGCTGGCCGGCAGAGTTTGAGCGCGTCAGGACGTAAAACGTCCTAAACCATTGCCAAGGCTTGGCCCGTTTTACGGGCCTTGGCCCGTTCCACGGGCTGAATGTCGAGGGTTCGAATCCCTTCGCTCGCTCCATTTTTTTGTACCAAACACTCCCAAAATCGTGATCGTGGTGATCGAAAATATTTCAGATGTGATACATTTTCGTTCAAGCAGCCGAAGATTTATTTGGCTGACACAGGGTTGCTGGCCCATTTATTGCTATTGACTGCGGCTCGGTGGGGCGCCGGAGAGTTTTTCAAATTCTCCGATTTCCCAGCCAGGAGGCGGGCGCATCGCCGTGTCCCTTGACGGCGATGCTGTGCTGTTTTTCAACCTGGTACACCTGCGAACAATTGAGAGATAAATACCCGCCCCCGCAACACTGGGGCCAATGCCGCCACCACCAGGAAAGGCCTGAACGGTCTGTAATCGCTCACGACGCTTAAACAAACACGCCGGCCCACCATGACGCCATTCCCCTCGGTCGCTTCGCTACAACAACGTGCCGAAGTTTCGTAGCGCAGGTTTCCAAACCTGCCGTATCGCCGACTTCCAAGTCGGCTCCGTGTCCGCGCGCGGAGCAGGTTTGGAAACCCACGATACGGCAGACTTGGAAGTCTGCGCTACGCTCTGCCCTCCCGCTCGTTTTTCCCATGATAGCGACTCCGAGAATCCGTCAAGGTGGAACCGGGCCATTTCATGCGCGGCCTTTGCCTGCCTGCCCGTCCTCCGTAGCTTCTGAGCGAAGGAGGATCTCCACCTTGACTGATTCTCTCCGTCGCTCGGGGCGGTAAAAACGCCAGTGAGGGGCAGAAAGGAAATTATGAACGATGGAGAGATTAGATTGATATTCGCACGGCAACAGGTGGCACGGTTAATGCGGCAACTGCAAGGAACTGCGCGACGACGTTTGGCGTAGCGACGGCAAACGCTCCGAATTACAAGGCGAAGTCCGAGGTTCGAAATTGGCTGCAATTTGGCTGCGACACGCAACACGTTAATTGGCATTTGGCGCGCACACGGTGTTACGAACTGGTCCCACGTGGGCCAGTGATGGCCCCGAACTCGTTTTGGTAAAAGAACCTTGCGAATTGACAACCGGATGCCATGATCCCCCATGAATATGCAAGATTTAAATGCGCACAATGTCCGGCTGAAACATCCTTTAGAATCAAAGCAATTTGTTGTCCAATACAGTAAAGGAGGTGAAGAAGGCGTTTCTGATTTCTCCAAATTAGTATCTTTGATCAAAGAAAAGGGACCTTTTGCTTTTTCGGTGATCAGATTTAACAATCCCGTCAGCACAGGCGAAGGCAGAACCAGACAGCTAGATTGCAGGGAGATGTTACATCTTTGGCAAGAAGTCACACGGACAACAAATCTATAAAAATAACTGAAGAGGTTCTCGAACGTGCCTCATTTCTTACAAAAGAGTACCGTCGAGTAAGTTTTAGAGAGATAACTAAAAAAGACTTGGTACAACTAACTTATTCGCTTTGGGGACTGTTCTGGCCACCAAGGCAACGCAAGTGCAATTTTGGGTCTATGTCGGGCCTGTGGATTGCTATTTTGATACCGAGAAGGAACTTCATCAGTTTATGGAAGGTTTTACCATTGCGATGGAACTCAACGATCCCTCATTCCGCGAGAATTTCGATAAGTATGAAACGAGTGAACACCGCGATGCTTTGTGAGTAAACAAATAGGTCCATCATGTGAACGGCAGAGCGGGCGTCAATCGCGGCAGATTCAAAGAAAGGAAAGTCTCATGAAAGAAAGTAAAATACATGAATGGTTATTGGAAATAACTCCGACTGGACAAGTGTTCGTTGAACATCTTGATGCACCGAGATTTAGGGTGCAAATCATTTTATGATACCTTGGCTTCTGTGCATGGTGGCTCCCCCGGTAATCGGATGGACCATTGACAAAAAATATCGTCGTGGGGAACTTCATTGGGCTTTAATCGGTGTCGTGGTTAGCTTCTGTTTATGGGGTGCTTTTTTTCCGACGCACGATTAGTGCTCCCTGTAAATTCAAATTAGGACACTACCTCCGGCTGACATTTCAGGACAGTTATTAGAGTATTAAACAAGGTTAATGGCGACGGGGTGCCAGGCTCCGCCTGGCACTCCCGCCGCCCCTTCACCCTCGCCGTCATGCCACCAATTCGGCCTCTTTGATGACCAGACGTTTGTCCCGTTCTTGCCAGCGCAGCACTTTCAGCGTGATTTGCTGGAACTCCGGCAGTTTCGGAAACGCAACGACGTTCACGCCGTCCAACTTCACTTTGCCGTCCTTGGGGTCGTGGAACGCTTCCCACCCCGCCAATCCAGGTTGCAACGCCAGTTAGTTCATGCCGCGCGATGACGAACACGCCGGAGCCGTCCTTGCGCTTGAAGTAGAACGCGACCAGGATCATCACGCGCGTGAATGATGTCAGTTTTTGACTCAGTGTCCATTTGGCACTCATGCAGATCAAACTTCCATCGGCACGCCCCGCTGGGGTGTTCTGTTCTGTTGCAGGGTAGGGCGGGCGCGCCACTGAACGCGCGCGGACAGTGCCATGTTTTCGTCCGCCAGAGCTTTAACCAACGATTGGTAATGCCGCGGCAGCATGGGAATAATGTCCGTCAGGCTCGCATCTTCCGGCAAAAGCAGGCAGGGGGAGAGACGGCGTTGGGCTTGTTCTCGTCTGCGAAGCGCAAGTTTAATCACGTCCTCTTGATCCCGGATGGCAGCCTCTCTTGCCAGTGACTCCTCCACCGTGTTCTTTGCGCCAAGCGTCACCTCATCATCAAACCGCGCCAGCAATTCGCCATAGTGCTGCAATTCCGCGCGGAGTGTTTCGATCAAATCTTTCAGATATGTCATGGTTTCTGAATAGCAGGTTACATTCCGGTTGACACCGCGCGGCAGGCTAATGCAGTAAGCGCCATAAAAATTGCAGCAAAGCCCGTTTGAATGTAAGCCAAGGCCGGAGAGAGGTGCTCCCGGAAAGCTTGAAGAATCACCGCGGAAGCGAAACGAGGCAATATTTACCTGATCACAGGCAATGAAATCCGCGGCAGGCGGTCAACCAAGCGGGGACTTGAGCTTGCGGTTAAGTATCGGAGTCTGACTCAGGCTAACCAGGATTGGCTCCGGCATATCGCGTAGATGAACTTGCAGACGGCCGGCCGGAAGCCGCTCGACCCGGTCGAGGAAGGCCAGATTGACAATGGCGCGGCGGTGAACGCGGATGAACTGCTCGGAGGGAAGTTCAGACTGCCACCGCTTCAGCGATTTTCTCAACAGCACGCCTTGCGCGCTCTTATCCCAATAGACACGGGAGTATTCTCCAAAGGCAATAATGCTCTTAATCTCGTCGTTTTTGACTAGTTGTTTCTCCTTCAAAGTTTTGATCAGGAAAGAACCTGTCAATGGGGAATCCGCCAACAAGGCCGCAGCGTCCTGGCGCGCCAGGCGGCGACGCGCTAGCCGACGGGCGCGTTTCACCTGTTTGGCCCGCCTGCAGCGTTCTGATTGGCGCCGATCGAGCCTGGCTTTGATTGCGCCCACCAAATCCAGAATGCTGGCGGGTTTGATCAGGTAATCTTCGGCACCCAGGTTCATGCCTCGGCGTACTTCGGCAGGTTCGGATTCGGCGGTGAGGAAAATGACCGGAGTTTCAGCCAGCCTTTCATCGTCGCGCAAGGCCGCCAATACGGCATAGCCATTCATCTCAGGCATCAGGAGGTCGCACAGGATTAAATCCGGCAGACTCTCGCCGGCCCGCCGCAGACCTTCCCTTCCATCCGAGGCTGCCAAGAATTCAAAGCCATGCTTGAGAAGTAATTGTCCCGTGACCTCGCGGAAAGCCTCCTCATCATCGATGAGCAGGATTTTACCCAGGTTCTTGCGGGAATCGGCATTCATTAACTGTCAACTCCTTCGCGGCTGCTCATCCAGGCACTGGCGCACGGTCTGAACCAAGGCGTTGAGCGCGCATGGTTTATGGAGGACATAACTCTTCGTCCGTCGAATAAACTCCGTGTCGTTGCCGATAATCTCCGCGCTGTAGCCGCTCATATAAATGACCGGCAGATCCGGTCTCTCAGTCCACAACTTTTCGGCCAGATACCCGTCCACTCATGCCCCCAGGCATAACGATATCGCTGAGCAATAAAGCAATCTCTCCTGTCTGCTTACCCCAGATCTCGAGCGCTTCTTGGCCACAGCTCGCCTCGCAAACCTTGTAGCCGGAGATCTCCAACATGCGGCGCGTGGTAAAACGCACATTGTGGTCGTCTTCGACCAGCAGGATCGTTTCGGTGCCTCCGCGCAGATTGCTTTCAGCCTTCGGGGCATTGCCCGGCACGGCTGGCGCCGGGATAGCGGGCAAGAGCAGCTTGAAGATGGTGCCTTTTCCGACTTGGCTGGAAACTTCAACCCAGCCTTGCTGCTGTTGCATGATCCCGTAAACCGTCGCCAAGCCCAAGCCGGTGCCCTTCCCCGGTTCCTTGGTGGTAAAGAACGGGTCAAAAATGTGAGGCAGGTTTTCCGGCAGTATGCCGACACCAGTATCAGCCACGCTCAGACATATAAAATCTCCGGGCCGCGCGTTCGGTTGGGATCGAAGGGATGCTTCATTAAGCGTGATTTTTTCCGTCGAAATCCGTATCTGCCCACTCCCGGGTATGGCGTCCCGCGCGTTGACAACCAGGTTGAACAGCATCTGCTCCATCATGCCCGGGTCGGCTTGCACAAACGGCAACCCCTCGGCATAAACGCATTCCAACTGAATGTCCTCTCGAATCAAGCGTTTGAGCATTTGTGTCAGATTCTTCACCAAATCGTTCATCGCTACGGGCCGGGGTTGCATCCTTTGTTTGCGGCTGAAGATGAGCAACTGCCGAGTCAGATTGGCGGCTTTTTCGGAGGCGCTGACAATATTTGTGATACAATCGGCGACCGCCGGGGTCGGTGCATCGCATTCCAACAAGAGCAATTCGGCGCTGCCTCGGATCACCGCCAGCATGTTATTGAAGTCATGCGCCACTCCACCCGCCAGTTGACCGACCGCTCCCATCTTCTGAGATTGACGAAATGTCGCCTCTAGCAGCCGCCGCTCAGTGATGTCGCGGAAAACCCAGATTCTCCCATAATAGGTTCCATCATGGCCTACCACCGGCCACGAATACCGGTCCAGAATGACACCGTCCACAAGCTCGACCTCATCCCTGCTGACCTCCTCGGGGTGAGCATAAAGGAACTCGACCTTCTTGAGGAACTCCTGCGGGTTCTTCACCCTCCCGAGCGCGAAATCCAATCGTTTCCGGTAGTCAACCGCGATTGCGATCTCCGGTGGAATTTTCCACATTTGGATCGACTGTTGGTTTTGAAGGATCAGCTTGCCTTCGCCATCCACCACCAGGATGCCATCAAGGGACGAGTTGACCTGCGCTTCCAGGAAGGCCGTCTTCCAGCGCAACTCCCCCTCTGCGCGCTCGCGCTCCGTGATGTCCTGTTTGACAGCGACGAAATAGGCAATGGCACCCTGGTGGTCCCGCACCGGCGTAATGGTGTTCTCCTCGGTGTAATGGCTGCCGTCCTTGCGGCGGTTCACCATCGCCGCGCGCCACACCTTTCCGGCGAGAATGGTGTCCCAAAGACCCCGGTAAAAAACGGTGTCGTGGGCGCCGGATTTAAGCAAACTGGCCTTCTGACCGGCGGCTTCCTGGAAGGAGTACCCGGTCAATTCGGTAAAGGCCGGGTTGACCCACTGGATCAGGCCTTGCCGATCCGTGATGAGCACTGCCGCAGCCGTCGCTTCCAGTGCCGTGCTCAACAAACGCAGGCGGGCTTCAGCCGCTTTACGATCGGTGATGTCCCGGATAATCGAGAGATAGGCCAGTTTCGCGCCAAATTCAAAGAGGCGCGATCTGATTTCAACCGGAAACTGCCGGCCATCCTTGCAAACCAAAACCGTTTCCCAGGTGGCCTCCTGCTCTTTTCGCAGCCTTTTCACGATCGCCGGAATAGCGTGCCGCCTTTCAGGCGCATCAAGGTCGAACGGGGTCATGCGGAGCAGCTCCTCCCGGGTATAGCCCAGGCGCTGGCAGGCAATGTCGTTCACCTCGAGGAATTTACCCGGCAACCCCTGTTCATCCGGGCCTTCATGGACGAAGGCCGCGTCGTAACCGCCGTTGAACAACAACCGGAATCGCACTTCGCTGTCCCTCAACGCCTTCTCGGTCTGCTTACGCGCGGTGATGTCACCCGCATAACAATGAACCGTGTTGGTGACAATGACCGGGAAGAAGGACCACGAAATCACGCGCGAACCGATCTGTGTTTCCACGCGAAGTTTCGGTGCGCCAGAGGCCAGGCAATCACTCACTATGGCGGCGGTATTTGGCGGCAGCATTTGGGCGGCGTTTTCCCTTCCCAGTTCGCGGACCATGGCCTGGGTGGCATCATTGAAGAAGTTGATTTCACCGGCCGCGGACAGTTCCAGAACGGGATTGGGGTTGAAGCGGGGAAAATTCGCCAAGCGTTGCGTTTCCCGCTGCGCGTCTTTGTCTTGAGCCGACTGAATCATCAAAATAAGTTAACTACAGACTATGGTTCACAAAAGCAAAACTTTCTCTCTCTAGCAAGACATTTAATACCTTCCCAGTGTCTAATGGTTGATGGCCGAAAAGGATCCGGCGGACGGGAACCCCGTCTTCCGACACGATAATCGCGGGGATTGCCCCCGCTACTTCTCATCCAAACATTGTCTCACCATCCGAATCAAGGTGTCGGTCGAGAATGGTTTTTGCAGGAGGTTGCTCTTGGTCTTGCGGACAAATTCAGTGTGCTTTCCGGCCACCTCCGTGCTGTAGGCGCTCATGAGAACGATCTTCAGCCGCGGATCTTGTGCGTGCAACCGTTCGGCCAAATCCCGGCCGGTTACCCCTTTGGGCATCACCATATCCGTGAGCAATAAGGCGATTTCCCCGGCGTGCTGACCCCAAACCTCCAGCGCCTCCTCCGCGCACTCGGCCTCATATACCTTGTAATGAAGCGTCTCGAGTATCCTGCGCACGGCCGTCCTTACCAGGTGATCGTCTTCGACCAGCAAAATCGTTTCCGTGCCTCCGTGCAACTCCGTTCCCACCTCCAGCGCGGCAGTCTCTTTGGCTGGCGAGGGTATGGCGGGAAAAAACATTTTGAATGTCGTGCCCTCTCCGACGCGGCTTGCCACCTCCACCCACCCTTGATGCTGCTTGACGATGCCGTACACCATCGGCAGTCCCAGACCCGAGCCTTTGCCCTCTTCCTTTGTCGTGAAGAATGGCTCAAAAATCCTCTGCAATAGTTCCGGGGCTATTCCCGTCCCCGTGTCACTGACACTCAAGCAGACAAATTCACCCGCGCGCGCCTCGGGATTGGCTTGAGCTTGTGCCGCGTCCAAGGTGAGCTTTTCTGTCGCGATCCGCACGCGCCCACCCTGCGGCATGGCATCGCGAGCGTTGACAACAAGATTCAGCAGCACCTGTTCGATCATGCCGAGGTCCGCCTGGACGTGTGGCAAATCGACTGCGTAAACACAATCGAGGCGGATATCTTCGCGGATGGTGCGCATGAGCATCTTGCTCAGGTTGCGAATCGAATCGTTGAGCATCAGCGGTTGGGATTGCATGGTCTGTTTGCGGCTGAAAATGAGCAACTGCCGGGTCAGGTTGGCGGCCCGTTCCGAAGCGCCGACGATATCCGTCAGTCCCTGGTTGGATGCGGGGCTGAATTGGTCGGCATCCATCAAGAGCAGTTCGGCATTCCCCCGTATCACCGCCAGCATGTTATTGAAGTCGTGGGCGATGCCGCCGGCGAGTTGACCGACGGCCTCCATCTTTTGCGACTGCCGAAGCTGCCCTTCAAGTCGGGCGAGAGCCTCGCGGGCCGCTTTTTGCTCAGTAATATCCTCTTTCACGGCGACAAAGTGGCTGATGACGCCATGTTCATCCGCCACCGGAGAAATGGTGGCCTGCTCCCAGTAAAGTTCGCCGGACTTTTTTTTGTTTTGAAACTCACCCCGCCAGGTCTTGCCGGTGGAAATGGTTCGCCACAGTTCCACGTAGGTCGCGGCGGGCACCGAGCCGGATTTGAACATTCTCGGGTTTTTCCCGAGGACCTCTTCCAGACCGTAGCCAGTCGTTTCTACCACCTTGGGATTTGCATAGGTGATGTTCCCTCGGAGATCGGTGATGACCACGCTGCTGGCGGTTTGCTCCACGGCCCGGGAAAGCTGCCGCAGGCGGCGTTCTGCCGCCTTGCGCTCGGTGATGTCCGTGTGGACTCCAATCAAGCTGATGACCTGGCCGCGCTCGTCCAGAATGGCGTCCGCGCGCAATTCCACCGGGAAACGCCGCCCGTCCTTGGCCGCCATCTCCACTTCGCCTCGCCATGATTGGCCATGCATCATCGTCTCAAAGATGGCCCGGCCTGCGGCTTGGTCTGCGTAGAGTGCGATGGTGGCCAGCGGTTCGCTCAACTCCGCGGCGGCATAGCCGAACATCTGGCCAAAAGCCCTGTTGTGATAGACGTGCCGGCCCTCCGCATCGGCCACGGCGATGGCTTCGCTGCAGCCTTCGATGCCAGCCCGGATGCGCAATAGATTCTCATCCGTCCATTTGCGGACGCTGATATCGTCCACGATCGCCACCAGGTGTTCGGCTTTACCGAAGGGTGTGCGTGCCAGCGAAACCCGCCAACTGGTCCAAAAGACGGAGCCATCTTTGCGCCGGCAGCGTTGCTCCAGGGCAAAGCTCCCGCTTTCTCCCGCGAAGATTCTGCCGCAGATGTTCAAAAAGCGATGGCAGGTCTTCAGGACAGACCACCTCCGAACAACCTTTCTGCAACAATTCCTCGACGGTGTAGCCCAGCATGTCGCACAGGTGCCTGTTGATCCACGTCCACTCCCCCTCCAGGCTCAAATGCCCCAGCCCCGCGGCCACCTGATCGAAGGTGGTGCGGAAACCCTCTTCACTCTCCCGCAATCGCGCTTCGGCCTGGCGCACGCGCAGCACCGACTTGATGGTTGTCAAGAGGACCTCCTGCTCCACGGGCCAGGTGAGATAGCCGTCCGCGCCGTTTATCAGTCCGTTCTTGCGCGTGGCGGACAAGAAAACGACGGGCAGATGCGACGCCCCCGGCTTCCGCCGGATTTGCTCGCACAGCTCATGGCCGTCCACGCCGGACATATCAATGTCCAGCAGCACCAGGTCGGGAAATTCCGCCTCGATCTTGCGCAGGGTTTCGGCCGCGCCTCCGGCGTGAGTGATGGCGAAGCCGGCCTGGACCAGCACGGCGCTTGCGCCGCGCAGCACGGCGGGGTTGTCACTGGCATTGAGAATGCGTCGGGAATTACGGGGTGGGTTCACGGCACGACTTCTATTTTGGGGCACAATTTAATTTGCACTTGTTGACTGGGACTGGATCCGAAACACGCGCAGCACTTGTTTGACGCGCTCGAATTCGGTGAATTTGTCAAAGAAATGATCCGCCCCCAGGGCGGTGCAGCGTTGTCGAAATTCCTTGAAAGCATAAGTGGTTAATACCATGACCACGCACGCAGGCTGTTCCTGCTTGAACTGCGCCAGCAAATCCATGCCGTTAATCCCGGGCAATTGGATGTCCAGGACAACGGCATCGGGGCGGTGCTGGCGAAAGAGAGCCTTCGCCTTGAAGCCATCCTCGGCCAGGCCAACGATGGCGATGTTGCTGAGGTCGGCAAACAAGGCCACCAACCGCTCCCGAATGATGGGTGAGTCCTCCACGATCAGGACCCTGACAGGAATCGTCGCCGCGGTTGCTTCGCCTGTGGTTTGGCCCGGCCTGATGTTTGGTTTCGCTGCTTCGTATATCATTCAGTCAGTATCGGGCGCGCCGGCGGTATTGGCTAGTTGGAGCAATGACGCAATCGCGCGTCAGTAACAATGGAACTTGCGTGTAGGTGTTTCTACCGGCACGACGGGGCGCGATGATGTCGAACAGTTTCACGGAAAGCTATTCCACCAACCCTTGTTTCAAGGCGTAACGGGCTATCTCCACGTTGGTTCTCAATCCTGTCTTTATTGCTATGCGGCTGCGGTAGGCTGCGACCGTCTTTTCGCTCAGGGCCAGTTCCTCCGCGGTTTCTTTCATCGATTTGCCCACCGCGATCAGGCGCAAGACCTGAAATTCCCGATGCGATAACGCTTCGTGCGGCGCTTCCTGGGTATTGCCGAGGCAGGAAGCGAGCCGCTCGGCCAGGGAGGCAGTCACATACTTGCCGCCCGCCAGAACGCGCTGCACCGCGGTGATCAGCTCATCGGAAGCGCTGTGCTTATTGATATAGCCAGAGGCGCCCAACTTGAACGCGCGCAGGGCGAACTGCTCCTCCGGATAAGACGTCAGCATCAGCACTGGCGTCTTGGGGCGCAGGCGTTTGGCTTCCTCCAGCACTTCCAAGCCGCTGCGCCCGGGCATGTTGATATCCAGCAGGACCAAGTCCCAGACTTTCTTGATCAGGAGGTTGATCGCTTCCCCGGCGTCCTTCGTCTCAGACATCGCCACCTTGCCCAGCCGGGTCGTCAGAATATCGCGCAACCCATGCCGGACAATTTCGTGATCGTCCACAATCAGGACTTGGGTCATGCGCCTCCTGGTTCTGCCGGATTACATGGAATCTGGACCGTGACCACCGTGCCGCCGCCAGCCCGGGGCGAGAATGAAACGACCCCGCCCAGCAAGTTGGCGCGCTCCCGCATGCCCAGCAGGCCAAGCGAATGTGGATTCGCCAGATCGACCCCGCTCATCCCTTTGCCATCGTCACGGATGTCCAAGCGACAGCCATCCACCTCCACCCGGAGTTCCGCTTCGACCGCCGTGGCTTTGGCGTGGCGGTTCACATTGGTCAGCGCCTCCTGGAAAATGCGGAAAAAGGCGGTGGCAACTTCAGGCCGCAACCGTATCGTGTCGTCTGGCGCCACCAGGCGGCAGGCCACGCCCGTGCGTTCTTCAAACCGGCCTGCCTCATACTGCAGCGCCATCGGGAGACCCAGCTCGTCCAGGATGCCCGGGCGCAACTCCGAGGCGATGCGTTGCACGGTTTTGACAGTCGCATCGGTCAGTTCGGTGGCAGCCACCAGTTTGTCCAAAATCGGATTGATGCGGCGGTCATCACCGAATTCTTCCAGTCGATGCTCCATCCAACGCAAGTCCATTTTGATGCCGGTGAGCATCTGGCCCAGCTCGTCATGAATTTCACGCGAGATGCGCGTGCGCTCCTCCTCACGCAAGGTCTCGATGCGGGCGGACAAAGCGCGCAGTTGCTCCTTGTAAACCTGCGTTTGATTCTCGGTGCGCTTGAGTTCGGTGACGTCGCGAAATGTCCAGATTCTTCCGTAATAAAACCCATCCTCGCCCAGCACCGGCGAGGAATACCGATCAAGAACAGTGCCGTCAAAAAGCTCGTTTTCATCCCGGCTGACCTCCTGGGGGTGGGCGTACAAATACTCCACTTTCTTGAGGAACTCCTCTGGATGCTTCACCTGCCGAAGCACAAATTGAAGTTGTTTTCCATCGTCGAGATCGCTCGCGATCTCCGCTGGGATCTTCCAGAATTGGCTCATCCTTTGGTTTTGCAGGAGCTTCCTTCCTTCGGTGTCCACCACTAACATGCCATCCGGCGACGAGTTGACCTGCGCCTCCATGAAAGCCGTCTTCCACCGCAACTCCGCTTCCACCCGCTTGAGTTCGGTGATGCTACAACTAACTTCGCCAGGTTCCATGACGTTCATTATCTTTGTCTCATGAGCAACCTGTAATGGTTCCTTGAATTGTCACTCATGAGTGACATTCCAGGACGGCGGAGCATGGATTTGGTGATCATTTATAAGTTTCTTCAACTGACATATTGCCAAAGAGCGCCGCCGCTCCTAAAGTTAGAGTAGAAAGCTTTATGGCGCGCATTTTGATAATTGATGACGACGCGCAGGTGCGAAATGTCGTGGGAGAATTCTTGCGCCGGCATGGGCACGACGTCGTGGCCGCCTCCAACGGCAGCGAAGGCTTGCAAGCCGCGGCGGCCAGCACCCCGGAATTGATTTTGTGCGACTTGGATATGCCGGCCCTGGACGGCAACCAGGTGGTTTCGGCGCTCCGCAAGGACGATCAACTGGCGGAGGTCCCCGTCATTTTCTTGAGCGGCTGCTCCGATCGCGAGCAAATCCGGCGCAGCATGAACCTGGGCGCGGACGATTTCTTGGTCAAACCGTCGCCCCTGGCCGAAATACTGGAAGCAGTCAATGCCAAGCTGGCGCGGCGGCAGGATCACCGGCAGCGCCAGGAAAAACGCATGCGGAAGGCGGTCGAGGTTTTTGTGGGGATCGTTCACGACCTCAATCAAGGTGGAGGCGAAATTCGATGGATGGCGCAAAAGAGCGTCGGCAGCGATGGCCGCGAAGTCGCCGTCGCCGAACAACCGGCGCCGGTTTCCGGTGAAAAAGCGCCGCCGGGCGCCTCCGCGCCTGCCGCGGGCGCGGACTCGGTGCTTGTCACGCATAATAATCGACGGCAGTTTTTGAAAATATCCGAAGTCAAGGCCTTGCTGGCGGATGGCGAGTATTCCACCGTATATTGGGGAAAAGGACAGCGCATGATGTTTCGCAAGTCGCTCAAGCAATGGCTGGTGGAGTTGCCGGCGCGCCAATTTGTCCAGGTCCACCGCAGCGCCATTGTTAATTTGGCTCACCTTGATTTTGTGGAGAAGGTTGCCGAAGGAGGCTTGCAGATTCATATACGGGATTTGAAAGATGTCATTCCGGTCAGCCAGCGGTCGGCTCCATTTTTCAACCGTTGCCTCAAGGAATACCAACCTCACTGAAGCGGGTGTTCGCCGCCGCTGAGGCCCGGGCTTTGCGCAGTTGCAATTCCAGTTCCCGCCGGTCGGTGATGTCGGTCGCCATGCCAATAGCTCCCAGAAAATGGCCGGCGGCGTCGCGCATCACGTTGGAGGAAACGATGGCCCAGACTACTGAGCCATCCTGGCGGCGCAAACGGCGTTCGTAGCGGCTGGCTTCGCTGAAGTGGCGGCGGGTCATGCGGTTCTGGTGGCCGGCCCAATCCTCCTCAAACAAGAAATCCTCCAACCGGCGGCCGGTCATGGCGTCAATGGTTGAGCCGAGCATTTCGGCCAGGCGGCGGTTGACAAAGCTCAGACGCTGGCTGGCGTCGATGGTAAAAATGCCTTCGTAGGCCGTCTCGACCACGCGCCGGTAGCGCTCCTCGCTCTCAGTCAACTCCTGGGTGCGCGTCTGTGCGTGGGCGGCCATTTGGTTGAAAGTCAGGCTCAGTTCCGCAATCTCGTCATGGCCGGTGAGCGAGGCGCGCCGGCTCAAGTCCCCTTGCGCAAGATTGCGGGCCGCCGCAATCAAGCATGCCACTCGCCGCGTAAAACTGTGGTTCAAATAGGTCCAGGACACGGCCACCAGGATGAGCGCCAGGCCGCAAATCATGGCCGCGCGCCGAAAATTATTGACCAATTCCAGGTCTTTTTGTGACCTCAGATCCATTTGCAGATAGACCACCGCGCCGGGCAGCGCCTTGCCGGCAGGAATCGCTCCGGCGAGGACATCCCCCATTTGCCTCGCCTGGATTTGCATGCCCTGCCAGGCACGCGCGGCATTGAGCAGGGCCGGATCAGCCCGTCGGATCGGAACCGCGTTGTGGTTGGTGCTCAAAGGCGGATCCGCGCGGGCGACGAGATGATTCGATTCGTCGTAGAGCGAACTTTGGAGAAGTTGCGGCTCACATTCCAGAAGCGCCATTTTCCAGCCGCGGACATCCGGTGTCGCCTGTTGCAGACGGGCGGCGGCACTTTCGCCCATCGCCTTGAGTTGTTGGCGGGCTTGCTCCTCGATGGTCTTGTTGGCGCTGTAAAAGGCATCGGTGATCAAGACGCAGGCCAATGTGCCTCCGAGAACAAACAACAGGGCCGGCAATGAGTAACGTAATGGGAAAGGTTTTGTCATTTTTTCTTTCGCCCCGGCGAAAGTATGGTGGACTTTGCCGCGTGGGCCAATTAACTTATGGTCTGATGAATGATACTTATGGGACAGCGTCAGGCCCGGCGGAGGCCTGCGCCAATTTCATCTCCTGGTTTTGTGTGCGCACGCAACCCGGGCGGGAGGCCTTTGCCCACACCTTCCTGAAGAAGCTCGAGATGGTGGAGACTTTTTTTCCTCGTATTCGCTTCCGCGGCGTGGGACGCCGTCGCGGGCGGTGGATCACCGAACCCCTCTTTCCCGGGTATCTTTTTTGCAGGTTCGACTTGCGCCACCAGGCGCGGGCCGTCACCTATTCCCCGGGCATATCCGGTCTCATCCGTTTCGGCAATCATTGTCCCATCGTGCCCGATGATGTCATCCAGCATTTACAGTCCTCCTTTGGGGGTGGCGAAGCGATGGTGGTGGATCATGCGCTGAAAATTGGCGACCGCGTGCTTATCGAGACCGGGCCTATGCGCGGGGCCGAAGGAATTGTCTGCCGTGTCTTGCCGGGCAAAGCCCGGATCGCGCTTCTGCTTGAATTCCTCGGCCAGCAAACACAAATTGAAATCGATATTGACCAGGTGCAGGCCCCGCGCGACCATCGCCTGTCATCTGACTTAAAAGAGCAAAGCTGAACATTGGATTGCGCGACTGGCCCTTTTCAACCAGCGGCGGCCGCCTAGGATCACTGCGCCGCACCCGAAAACAATGGAACCGGCGATGGCTTGGGACGGTTCGGGCACGCTGGTGGGCTGGACATTGACGACGTCCGTCGCCCCGGCATTGGCCCGCACCAGGTTGGGCTGATTGACGAACAGGTTGAAATAAATGCCGTAATCCCCGGCCGCCGCGGTGGGAGAAACAGTCCAATCCACCAGCAACTGGTAAGTGTTCCCGGAAGCGTAGGAGTTTCCAGAACCGAGCTTCAAAGTGGAACTTGGGTCCACCGTCAACGAACTGAACGGGCTGCTGCTTCCGGTCAGGGGATTGCTGAACTCATCCACTGCCCAGAAGTTCTGATTGACGTAGGTGAACGTTCCACCCCCGCTGAAGGTGACGTCGAAGTAAGACTGCCCGCTCGCTCCCGCCGAAACGTTCTGGCTGGGGGAGGTGGAGGCGCTGATCGTATAATTGGCGTGAGCCGATGCCGCGCTTAGGGCCAGCGCGGCTGTTAATAGGGTTATGGTTGGAGCTTTCATTTCGTGTTTCGATTTATTATTTATGCGTTAGTGTTTCGTTCTGCTCTCTGTAGCATAGCGCGGACATTCTTCTTTGATAGGATTTTGCAGTGAACGCCGCCCGATTTGCAGCAAGCGCGTGGTTTCCCCGGCAAACGTCACCGGTGGGGTCACCGGTTCCCTTCCTTGGCGGCCAGTCCGGCCTCCTGGCCGAGCAGGGAGGCGATCTTGGCCTGCGTGTCGCGGAAGTTTGAGTTGCCAGGAAATTTCACCGTTAGCGGCTGGATGATGCGCAAGGCGCGCGGCAATTCGGGCGGCTGGCCGCAGGCAAGATCCATGGCCATGTCATTGGCTATTTCGGGAATTTCCGGCGCCAGCCCGTAAGCCGCCTGCAAATGGCGGCGCGCCTCGGCCATCCGGCCGGTTTGCCGGGCGTCCGTCGCCAGCACAAAATGCCACCACGCCGCCAATTCTTTCGATGACGTTGCCAGCCGCGCGTCCACCAACTTGCGCGCCCGTTCGCCCGCCGCGCCTTGGCGGCGGGATAGTTCGATCAATGCTCGCGCCAGGTTCATGCTCTCCGGCGCATGGGACAGACCTTCTTCAATGACGCGCAACTGCGCCTCGCTGTGGTCTCCCGGCCTCTCGGCCAGCTTGGCCACCCAAAGCATGCATACCTCGCTCATGGCGGAGCGGTAGGCCTTTGCTGGATGGAGTCTCAAGCCGGCCTCCAGCGTTTTTGCCGCCTCTTCAAAACTTTCCTCCATCAGCAGCGCCTGCACCAGGCCAAGCCGATCCGTCCGGCTGTCCTGCGGGCTGAGGTCCCGGAGATTCTTGCGGTAGGCATCCACCGCCGCGTCAGTCCACGTCCGCGCTTCCGTAGGATTCCGGCTGGCATTGTCAATCAGCGCCAGCAGCAAGGCCGTCTCGCGCCGGGAGGGATAAACCTCCAGCAGTTCCTGGCGCGCCTTGGCCGGCTGGCCGGTGTTGATGTAGAAGCGCCCAATCATCTCCTTGATCTCGACCGATTGCGGATCCAACGCCAGCGCGTTCTGCAAATGTTTTCCGGCCGTGCGAATCATCTCCAGAGTCAGATTGCTGGAGCTTAACAGCGATTGCGCGGTCAGCAGGTGCGCTCGAATGCAACCCGGATGGTCCACCGGCGCCGCCGTCGCCAGCAAAGCCGCGGCCTCGGTCGGGCGTCCAAGCCCGTTGAGAGCGGCGGACAAGTAGAAAAGCCATTCCAGCGTGGCCTGATCATCGCCCGCCAGTGCAAGCCCGCGCAGACAGGCCACGCGTCCCCTTTCAAAATCTCTCCCCCCAATGGCCGCAACGGCAATGCGCCGATATTCCAGGCGCCGTTGCGTCATCCTGCTTCGCTCCGCCACCGTTGCCCCCAGCAGCCCGAGTAATAGAATCCCGGCCAGCAGGGCGGGAACCGACCGCCAGAGCGAAGGCCACGGGCGGTCGGCCAACCAGTCGTTGATTTTGTGCATGGATGTATTCATTGGCTGCGGCCTGGGGAGAATTGGCTGATGAGCTGTTGCCTCAGCGCCCGGCTCGATTCAAAAAACAGTTCCCGGACGGAATCCGCCGCCTGCCGGGGCACCGGCGCATACGCTCCAGTCAAACATTGGATACGATAACTGGTCTGGAACGCGGCCGGATCGTCCCCTTGCAAACGGATCGCGAAGGCGCTTTTCCGTGCCGGCGGCAGAAGCCACTGGCCGCGCTCGTTGAGCACCGCGTGAAAAAGGAGCGCGTGCTGGCAGACTGAGCGTTGCATGGCAACCTTGAAGGTGGGGATGGCTCCTCCCTGGTCTGTCAAACTCGTCCCTTCTTCGGATGCGATCAGCCAGCCGTTGTTTCGGTAACAGGAGGTGACGTTGTGAAAACCTTCCAACGGATAATCCACCGCCACCACCGCCTCGGCGCCATCTTTGGCGAAGCGCCAGAGAATGGAACGGACTCCCATCGTTTCCGCCAGGGCGCTGTCCGGACCGGCCTTCACTTGCCGCCAGCCCGCGACTTCCGTTGGGAGTGACAAACTCAAATCGCGGGGCGGGCCCAGATCCGGCAGGAGCGTTGCCACGTGGACCCCGCCCAAACCAAGCCTGGCCGCGAAAACCACCATGCCCACGGCTCCCATCAGCCATGCTCCTTGGCGCAAAATACCTTGTGCCCGGTACGGCGGCGCGGAATTCCCCGCGGCCACGGCGGCGGCCACCCGGCCCGGGGCAGGGGAGATAAAGAGGAACAGTTGGTCCAAGCTGACAATAAGAATGACGTAGCCCGCGAGCAGCGCCAGGCCAAACACTTCATGCGGCAAGCCGCTCAACCAGTCGATGCCCCGATAGTAGTACAGTGCGGCGCTCGTCGTGATCCGAATGGTGTTGCCAAGCACGACAAAGGAACAGGTGATGGGCAACAGCCACGGCAGCCAGCGCAGGGGTCGCCGGCGCCATAGCGTGTGGAACAGACACATTGCGCCGCACAGCACGATTGAGTTGATGCCGCTGCACGCTTCCGCCACCAAAAGCGATTTGCCGGGCAGGAGAATGGTGTTGCCTTCCATCGTGTGAACGACCTTCAGCAAATCCAACAGGCAACTGCTGGCCGTGACCGCGACCGTTCCGAGCCAGACGGTGAAGGCGGTGTCCCAGCCCAGTGGCGGAGGAATAATGCAGGCCGCCATCAGCAACGATGGCAAAAAAAGCTTCAAAATGCGGCTGCCGCCAGACCACCAGGCCGCGGCGGCCAGAGTCAATAACAATGAGATCGCGCCCAGCCACGGCGACCAGAGCACATTGGCGGCCAGAAAAACCAGGCCGGCGACTCCCGCCAGCACACCCCCGGGGCGGTTGCCGCCGGGTGGCGGAGTCTCTCCGATTTCCCGCGCCGTGCGCCAAGCCAGGATGGCCGCCGCCGCCAGGGCCAACGGAAAGAACCGGTAGGCCGGCCGCTGCCAAAGGCCGCGCAGGAACAAGCACGCCAGTGGAGCCGCGCCCAAGGCCGCCATCGCTAAACAAACGCGATTCTCTTTGAGGAACTTCTTCATATCAGGGAAGGGAATAGTCGCGCGGCAATTGATTGGGGGGTGCGGGCAGTGCCGGCCAACCGATGACAGTCAACGCGTGCGACAGAATATCGAGTGTTTGCTGTTTGCTCAATAAGGAATTGCCGCTGCCCGAGGTCCCAATCAGCGGCGCCAATTGCGGCACCGAGGCCGCTATCGTTTGCAGGAGGATTTTTCCCGCGTTGGGATTGATATCCAGAATCGCCTGCGCGATTTGGTAACATTGCCCCGGCGCAGCCGCGCAGCCGCCGGCGGTAATCATGCGCAAATTTGCCCCGGGCGTCAGGGCCGCTGCGTAAACAATGGCATACGCCTCGGCCGGAGCCGACGAAACGGCTCCTTGCACCGCTGGCGTCAGGAGACTCGGATATGCCCTAACCACGGTGGAGACGACCGATGGCAGGACCGACCCGGGAACTTGAGCGAGCCAGGACTCCAGGGTGGCGGCCCGCTCTGCCGGCGGCGCGGCGTTGAGGGCGCGTAACACTCGCAACGGCATATCACCCAGGCTGGCGCCTTCAACATCGGCGGCTGGCCAATCGTGTTTGCGAAAGTTGGCGATGATTACGGTATTGGTTTTCATCACAAAGCTCAGGCGCGGAAAATTGGTGATGACCCTTTCGTAGCCGTCGGTCCAATTGGTGAAAAGGCTGCTCGCCCGTGGTTGGGCCACAACGGTGTACTCTTTGCCGACGACCAGGAACTTGCCGTTGTAATCAGGACGGATCGTGCCCGGACCGCGGCAGATGGCGGCCAAGCGCGCCGTCTCCAGGTGGTGGTCTGGTTCCCCGGCCCAAATCTGGCCGGCCGCAAGGGTCATGAGGATGAGTTTGGTTATCGTGTTCATAAGATGAAATTCAGGTGGCTCTTGCCAAAGGCCGGCCAAGGCCGGATTTTATTGCCGTGCAAGTTGTGTTGGATCGATTAACCGCCGTGTTCCTCTGGGCCGCTGTTGCCTTCGCGCCGTGGGCCTTTGGAACGACACAACGGTGGGCTGTTGTCACGCTGAACATTTTTGGGATGATTCTGGGAATGATGTGGCTGGCGGGACCCCCTTCTCCTTCAAAACGCCACTGGACCGCCCGCTGGCTGGCCGTCTCAACGGCCGGATTTTTGTTTTACAATTTGATCGCGGCCGCCAATGCCCAATCGGTCTTTGACGTCTCCAATGGCGCGTTTGGTCCGCTCTCCCATCTGGCCTGGCTGCCTCACAGTTATGATCGTTCGGCCAGTTGGCTGGCGTTCTGGCAAAATATGGCTCTGGCCGGAACGTTTTGGGCCGCCCGCTCCTGGCTTTTGCGCGCCGCCCCCTCCACCGGCCTGTTGCCGAAACGAGCGCGCGTTTTCTTGATGTTCATGGTTACTAACGGCTTTCTTCTGGCCGTGATCGCTTTGCTCCAGCGCCTGGATAAAACGCAAAAATTGCTCTGGCTGGTCAAACCGCGCATCAACCAATCCCCTGGCGAGCAATTTGGTCCCTTTGCCTATCGTGGCAACGGTTTGGAATATATCGGCCTCCTCTGGCCCGTCGCCTTGGGCTTGTGGTCGATGTACTCCGGCGCCCAACGCCAGGACCGGCTCTTCGGCCGCCGAAGCTGGCTGCTCCTCTGCGCCTTGACTATGGCCGCTTGTCCGTTCCTGTGGGAGAGCCGGCTGGCGGCGGCCATCAATGCGGCCATTCTCCTGCTGGCCGCGGGCATTTTGTTCGCATCGCATCGGCTCGCCCGGCCGCGCATTGCGGTTTTGACAGTCGTGGCCGGCGCCATCGCTCTCGGTCTCGCGGTGAATTGGCGCGGCATTCTCGAACGATTTGCCAAAGCCGGCCTGGACACCAATGGGCGCGCCCAATTGTGGCAAGCCGGCTGGGCCATGTTCTCCGATCATTGGCTCTTTGGCGTCGGGCCGGGTGCCTTTCGCTCGCTCTATCCGCTTTACCGGACTGATTTGCATGCCCCCTGGCTGGCCCAGATGCATTGCGATTGGCTGCAAACTTTGGCGACTTACGGGATCGTCGGTTCCGCGTTTCTCGGCGCCGGTCTGGCTGCCTTGTTCTTTTCACCGGGCCAATCCGGCAAATTGCCGGCCCGCTACAGTTTCGTCATTCTCGCCTCCGTGGGTTTGATCGGATGTCTGGCGGCGGCGACGGTTGATTTTCCATTCCAGGTCTATTCCATTGAGCAGTTGTTCGTTGTGTTGGCGGCGTTTCTCAGCGTGTTGAGCGTCCGCGGTTGCACGAGTTCAAATCCCGCTGAAGCCTCGGGCTGCTTTCTTTCGTAATAGGAATAGCCGTAATAGTTCTGCCGCGTCACGATGCGGTTGAGGATCAGGCCTGCCGGGCGAACGCCGGCGCGCTCCAGGATCGTGATGGAGCGTTGCACTGTCTTGAAGGAAGTATAACGGCCGCACACCGCCAGCAACACCATGTCCGCAAGTCGGACAAATGAAAGAGTGTCCGCCACCGGCTGGATCGGCGCCGTGTCCAGCACGGCGACCTCGTAACGTTGCCGCACTTCCTGCAACAGTTGCGCCAGCCACTGTCCGGCCAGTTGCTCCGCCGGATTGGGGACCTGGCGCCCCGCCGGGATAATGTCCAAATTCTCGAACCCGCTGGGGTGGACCACCTCTTCCAACGTGGCTTGGCCCAGCAGAAAATCCGAAACACCGCGCGCATCGGTTTTCATGGCGAAGGCCTTGCACAATTGCGGCCGCCGAAAATCCAGGTCAATCAGGACCGTCCGGACACTTTGCCTGGGCCAGCGCCAGCGCGTAGTTGGAGGACGACATCGTTTTGCCTTCGCTATCGATCGAGCTGGTCACCAGCACCACCTTGTGGTCTTCGGGGCGTCCGGAAGTGGCGATGCTGGCGCGCAATGAGCGGAACCCCTCGGCCAGAATGGAGTCGCCATTCATCACCAAAACACCGCTCGACTGCGCCAGCCGGCGGTCAAAGGGCAACATCCCCAGGACGGGAAGCCCCAGCCTCTGTTCGGCGTTTTCCGCGCTTTGAACCGACTGATCGAACTGTGCCATCAACAGGGCCAGGCCGACGCCCAGTGCCACTCCGCCCAACAAACCAAGGATCAAGAGCAGGGGCCGATTGGGGCGGAAGGGCGTGATCGGCGTGGCGGCAGCCTCGATGATTTGCAACGAGGTCTTTTCAATTCCTTTGGAAACCTCCGTTTCCTTCAGCCGCTGCAAAATGGCCTGGTACAGATTCTGATTCGAATCCACCTGGCGCTGAAGCATGTTGTAGTCGATGGCCAGTTTGCTCAGGGCAAGAGATTCCGCCTGGGCCTCAGCCAGGGCGCGTTCCAGCCCTTTTTCCCTCGACCGCGCGGCCTCGACCACCGAATCCAGAGTTTGCCGCGCCTGCGCTCCCGCCGCCGCCACCGAGCGCTTTAGCTCATCGAGCCGCTGCCGCGCCTCAATCATCTTTGGATACTTTTCCCTGTAGCGCATGGTGTAGAAATTGACCAGCGTCTCCTGCTGCGCGATCTGCTCCTGCAATCCGGCCACCACCGCGTCCTTTTTGACCGCCGGCAGCGCCAGCAGGTCGCCGATATTGGTCGAGGCCCGGGCTTGTTCCTGTTGGGCCAGCATCTGCGTCAATTCCGCCTTGGCATCATTAAGTTCCTGGGCCAGGGAATGAAATTTTTGGTCAACAATATTCAGCCGGTCTTCCAGTGAAACGGTCTTGTGTTCCTCGCGATAATTTTGCAAAAGGCGCTGCGAGCGCTCCACCTCTCCCTGCAATCGGTCCGCCTCTTCCAGCAGGGAAACGTTGGCGAAACGGGTCGCGGCGTTCTGATCCTCCACTTCCTGGCGAATGAACTGATTGGCCACGCCGTTGGCCAGCAGGTTCGCCATCTGCGCGTCCGGATGCACCGCCACGATATCAATCAACCGCGTGTTGCGCCGCAGCGTCCCTTTCACCTCCGCCGCCATTTGCGAGAGCACTCCCGCCGCCGAAGGAGGAAGGCCATCCACGTAGAAGCCCGCGTTATGTGTCAAGTCATTCGCCACCATCACCCGCCGGAAGATTGTTTCCCGCGCCGATTTGAGCACCAGGGTGTTCAACACATCGAGTTGATTCAACGACAGCTTGCTCACGTCCTCAATGCGAATGACGTTTTGTTCTTGCGGGGCGACTTCAATGGTGGCCACCGCGCGATAAAGCGGCGTGGAGCAAAAGCAGTAAATGGCCGCCGCCAGCAGACACGAACCCGCGGTCAGGACAATGATGATTTTGCGCTGCCAGAGGGCGCGGAGAACGTTGAGCAATTCGCCCGCGCCTTCATCCGCCTGGCTGGCGGGCGTTGCGGCGCGGTTTGGATAAGCAGGTTTGTTTTGCATGGTAGTCGGGATTAAAAAATTGTTTCGCCCACGCTGATGACGTCGCTGGGACACACTTCAAAAATGGCGGTTTGTTCCTTCACGGCCATGGCTTTGGCATCGATGTGGATGACGGTTGCTTTGCCCTCGGCGGTTCGTTTGATGGTGACGCGGCTCGGTTCCCCAATCCTGGTGTAACCGCCGGCCAGGGCGATGGCTTGCAGCAGGTTGAGCTTTTCGTTCGCGGGGAATTGATAAACCCCGGGATTGCGGACCTGGCCCATGACGCTGACCTTGGAATTTCCATATTCGAGAATGGAAACGCTGGCCACTGGGTTGATCAAATAATCGCGTTTGTAGGCGTCGCGAATACGCTCGTTGGCCTGCTGCACCGTGCTTCCCCCCACCTTCAACTGCGGCAGCAGCGGCAGAACCACTTCCCCATTCTCGTTCAGTTTGGCTTTGCAGGTCAGATCGTCTTCACCATAAATGCGGACCTCGATGACGTCATCCGGATGCAGCCGGTAGTCCGTCAAGGAACTGTTTCCGTTCGTCGTCGCCGGACCCGCCGCCGCCAGCCAGCCAGCGGAAAGAAGCCCGGCGCACAAGAATTTTTGGAGGTGTCGTTTCATTAATTTCATAACTTAAAATCGGAATTGGATCGATATCTGCACAAGGTCGCGCACGTAACGGGTGTAAATTTCGTTGCGGCCCCGTTCCTGCCGGTCATAGTTGAGGCTGATATCGGTGCGGCGGTTTAAGTGATACACCGCCCCGCAACCGGCGCCCCAGTATTCCAGCTCTCCGCCATTGGCCGTGCTCTCCAAGACCGACGTCTGGTCCAGCAGGACCCACCGGCCGCGCACTTCCAGACCGATTCTGCGGGTCAGGGCGTGGGATAAGATCAACTCCCCGGAAATCGTTTTATTGACTTGGTAGGCGACATACTTGGAAAAATCCGTCTCATAGCCGGCCGCCAGGCGGACGCTGGTCTTCTCGCTGGCCTGCCAATTCCAGTCGAGTTTGAAATCCGGGGTTACGCTTCCGCTGGAGGCGCGGTTGCCGTCGTAGCCCATCGTTTGAAAGCCCACGTTCAAGTTCAGGCGGCTGCGGCCGGTGGCTTCCCACGAAACCCCAACCAGGCCGGATTGCCGGAACGCGCCGATGCCCGGGAAGGCCTCCACGCGCGCGCCAAAATAACTGCCCTTCAAATCAAGTTTTTCGGATTGATGATGCGTCAATTCCACGCTGGCGCCTTCTTCCCAAACCGTCACCGCGTTCTCCACCCGGCTCCATTCCTGGTGCGGCGCCAGGCTCAACGTGGTCTTGGGCGTAAGATCGTAGCCGCCGGATAGATCGGTTGCCTGGTCCTCCATCTCCGTCAGGCCGATCAGCTCGATCTCAGGCTGCGTAGTCAAGCTATAATGCTCCCATGCCTTGAATTGCGAAAGTCCGTATGTCCCTTCGATTTTGGCGTTGGCCAACTGGTCCATTGCGTCGTAGTGCGGATGCGACAGATAGCCCACGAATTGCGGCGCATAATCCACGTGCGCCACCATGGAGCCTTCCGCCAGGGGCGGCATGTAGTCCATGTTCAGCGAAGGAATCCCCACGGTGATCAGATCGGAAATGGGATGTTGGCCGGTTTGCAAAATATTGTCGTCATAGCGCAATTGCCCCGTCAACGTCACGAATCCGCGCCAATTGCCCCAACTCCAGGAGGCCGGCAGAAAGCCGTCCGAGGCTGAACCGGACGCCGGTGTGGCCGCTTCCTGCGCCGCCGCGCCGAGCAGGGAAGTCAGCAGCGAAGCGCAGGCCGCGTAGGCGCGCAAAGACGGCGAAAATTTCATCGGAGATTTGTTTGGAGTTGGGGCAGGGGTTGAACCGGAGTGGCCCTGGTGATCGCGTTGCGCTCCTTGACCATCGGTGTGTATTCCGGCACCAATCGTTTCATCAACCGCTTGAGTTCATCGGCTGTCACATGCTTGAAAGACCGTTCCATCTCCGCCAGATGGGCCGTCACCATCTCCATGTCCGGCGCGGCGGTGGTCAGGCGGTACACCTTGGGGTGTTCGGTCGGCGCCAACTCTTCGCTGTTGTAATTAAGTTCCTCGTACATCTTTTCCCCGGGGCGCAATCCGGTAAACTCGATGGCGACATCCTCGCCGGGTTTGAGGCCCTGCAGGAGGATCAGTTGCCGGGCCAGGTCAACGATTTTCACCGGCTTGCCCATGTCGAGCAAAAAGATTTCCCCTTCGCGCCCCATCATCCCGCTCTGCAAGACCAGGCCTACCGCCTCCGGGATGGTCATGAAATAACGGGTCACATCCGGATGGGTGACTTTGACCGGGCCGCCGGCGGCGATTTGTTTCTGAAAGATCGGCACCACGCTTCCCGAGGATCCGAGCACGTTGCCGAAACGCACTGAGATAAATCGAGTCGGCGTCGGATGCGCCGCCCGCATCGCCTGGAGGTACATTTCCGCCATGCGTTTGGTTGCCCCCATGACGCTGGTTGGATTGATGGCTTTGTCGGTGGAAATAAGCACGAAACGTTCGACTCCATAGCGCCAGGCGCTTTGGGCCAGCCGCGCGGTTCCGATGGCGTTGTTCTTGATGGCTTCGGCGGGCTGGTTCTCCATCATCGGCACGTGTTTGTGCGCGGCGGCGTGAAAAAGAATCGCCGGACTATGATCGTTAAAGATCTTTTCGATGCGCTCCTGATCGCATATATCCGCGACCAACGGCACAATGCGGTTCCCAAATCCCGCCTCGATCAATTCCTGTTCGATGAGAAAAAGCAATCCTTCGCTCTGCTCGATCAGCAACAGTTTCTCGGGCTGATGCCGCAGAATCTGCCGGCACAATTCGCTCCCGATGCTCCCCCCGGCGCCCGTCACCGTCACCACCCGCCCGGTGATCATGCGCCGGATGCCTTCGCCATTCAGCCGAGCCGGCTCGCGCCCCAGCAAATCGTCGATTTGAATCGGCCGCAAACGGGCCAGGGCGCTTTTGCCTTCCAGCAAATCGTTGATCGAATGAATGGTATCAAGGCGAAAGCCCTTGCCCTCGAGCATCTCGACAATGGCGCGCACGCGTTTGCGCGGGGCCGATGGCATGGCGATGATGACACGGCGCAGCGACGGCGGCGCCTTCGGTCCCAGCAGCCAGGTGGGATCACCCGCCACCCGCACCCCGTGCAGGTGCTGTCCCCATTTGGCTGCGTCGTCGTCCAGAAAAACCACCGGCGTCATGCCCAGCCCCGGGTGGCGCATAAACTGTTGTGCCAACCGCGCGCCCTCTTCCCCCGCGCCGACGATGGCCACCGGTTCGAGGTGCCGCTCCACCGTGCCGGATAAAGTCTCCCACTGTTCGCGCCCCCGGCGCAGATACAGCCGCCATGCGCTGGTCAACCCGACGAAGAAAACGCCATCCGTGAGAAGAACGCTCCGGGGTGGAGCCATCTGCCCATGAGAGGCCATCCAGATGGCGAAACCGATCACCACTCCCACGGCGCCCGCCCGCGCGATGCGCAGAAAATCCGGCACGGAAAAGAAGGTCAGCAGGCTTTCAAACTGCCCCGTCCAGAGCATCATGATCACTTTGACTGCGATGAACAGCGGCAGCACCGCGAACAACTCGGAGAGTTGCTCCGCCGAAGGCGCGAACTCGAAGCGCAAAAGGTAACTTAACACCAGGCTGCCTGCGGCAAACAAAATGTAGATGCACGCCACCAGGCCGTGCCGGAAAATGCGATGTTGTTGGGACATGGAATGTTTGGTTGGGAGAATGAATCAAAATTTCGCCAGCCCGCGGCCCATCGATTGGACCGGGGCGCAAGCGGCCCTCGCGCCATGGGCATCCAGGATGCGATCAATGATAAACGACTGCTCTTCGGCTCCCATCGAACTGGAACTGGGCAGGCAGATGCCTCGCCGGTTCAAGTCTTCTGCCACCCCGCCGCCGACTCGCTCATATTTCTGGCAGATCGGTTGCGTATGCATGGGCCGCCAGACGGGCCGCGCTTCGATATTCGCCGCGTCAAGGAATCGAATTAGATCCGTGGCCGACATGCCGAATTCTCGTTCATCGACCGCGTAGCAGGTCAACCAGCGAGTATGGAGTGAATCGGCCGGTTCCTCTTGCGGCCTCAGACCCGCCACTCCGGCCAAGCCTTGCTGGTAACGTGCAAACACGGCCCGCCGTTGCTGCACGCGTGTTTCCAGCACCTCCAATTGCCCGCGCACAATGCCCGCCACCACGTTGCTCATCCGGTAATTAAACCCCAAATCGCTGTGAATATAATTGTTCAGGCCCTGCGGATCGACATCACGCGCCTGCTGGCTCCATCGCCGCGCCTGCGCCACCTTCGCTATCGAAGGCGCGACCAGCATTCCGCCGGTTGTCCCGGTGATCATCTTATTGCCATTGAAAGAAAACACTCCCGCCGTGCCGAAACAGCCGGTGTGCCAGCCGCGGTGCAGGGCGCCGAGCGATTCCGCCGCGTCCTCGATCAGCGCGATGTCATAGTGGCGGCAGAGGTTGCAAATCGAAGTCAGTTCCGCGCTGGCTCCGAAGAGATGGACCGCCACCACCGCGCGCGGCAGGCGGTTCGTGCGCGCGCGCGCCGCCAGACAGTCGGCCAGCAGGTTCACGTCCATGTTCCAGGTTCGAGGCTCACTGTCCACGAACACGGGGCGCGCGTGCTCGTAGATAATCGGGTTGACACTGGCGGAAAAGGTCAGCGTCGGCGCCAGCACTTCGTCGCCGGGCTTGACGCCTGCCAGACGCATCGCCAGGTGCAGGCCCGCCGTGCCACTCGAAACGGCGACCGATGGCAAACCGACCAGCCGGGAAAATTCCGTTTCCAATTCCGTGATGTTGGGGCCGACGGTGGAGAGCCAGTTGGAATCGAACGCCTCCTGCACGTAGCGTTGTTCGTTTCCGCCCATGTGCGGAACCGAAAGCAGAATCCGGCGCGGTGCGCGCGCGGCTGGTGAGAATGTTGTCAAATAGTTCATTGCGTTTGAATCCAACCGCGCCAGCGGTAGTAAAACCAGCCTGCTTCCTCGCTCGCCAGCAGCCGGACTTCTTGCGCGCCGTCGGAGCTTGGCAATAGGCGGCCGGCCACGCTGCCCTGGTTGGAAGAGGCTCCGTGAAAATCACAGGCCGCCGGCATCACGATCAATCCCGTCTCCCGAAACGCGCCCAGCGCGCGGCGCATATGAAAGGCAGAGGTCACCAGCACGATCTTGCGCCAGCCATTCCGCCGGGCCAGTTCGGCCGCGGCCACCGCCTCCTCGCGCGTGGTTTGGCAACAACCCAGGTCCAGCACCCTCAATTGGGTCAACCCCCAGCTTCGCAGCCATTTCTTCTCGTACTCTGATTCCAGGGAAGACCCTTTTCCGCCGCTCTCGCCCCCGCCGAGGACCAGCGGCAGGTCTAGTTTCCGGGCCACTTCCACTGACTTGAGGAATCGGTCCACGGTGTCGCTGTAATTCGCGCCAGTAAAATCGTTGCTGGAAGGGGCCAGAACTCCGCCGCACATGACCACCGCTTGCGCGCCATCGAGCGAGCGCCAAAAATCCGGCGCATTCTCCGCGCTCCAGAAGGCCTTCTCACTCGCGGCCATAAAACGCTGGGGAAGGCCGGTTGCCTCGCACAACGATATGGCCAGCGCCAGCATCGCCGGCGGGGCGGCCTTCCGAAAGTTCCTCTTGCAGCCGTGCCAAAGAGCGGCAGCCAGCAAACCGAACCAGACCCAGGCCGCGGGATCCAAAAAGTCTTTTATCGACACCATAACTTCAATCCGCCCGCCTGGCGCATACACGGCGGCGGCAATACATCTCGACCGCCGCGTAATAAATCGCCCACGTCATCATCACCGACGCGAGCATGAGACCTCTCGTGCCGGCGCTGGCGGAGGCATAGAATGTCAGCAAAACCGCTACCGGCAGCAGCACGCTGTTTTCCGCCAGCACGACCCGCGCGTGAGAACCGGTGGCGGCCGCGAAGCGCTCATACAAGTGTTCGCAGTGCGCTTCGGAAAGGTTGTTGCCCCGCCAGGCGCGCCGCCCCAGAGTCACCGCGGTGTCAAGTATGAAGTTGAACTGCAACATCGCCAGCGGCAGGAGCAGCGCTCCACCCGCGTCCCGGGCGCTCCAAAGGGCGAGCAGGCCCAGCACCGCTCCCAGGGGAACACTCCCCACGTCTCCCATGAACATCCGCGCCCGGGGAAAGTTGTGTGGCAAAAATCCCGCCGCGGCTCCCGCCACCACCAGATACAAAGCCGGCAGCATCCATCCCGTTTGCCCGCTTCTGGCGACCAGCAACGCGCTGGCGCAAGCGGTGATGACTGTTTGGATTGCGGCATGGCCGTTGATGCCGTCCATGAAGTTAAAGGTGTTGATCATTCCTGCCAGCCAGAGCACCGACAGCACAACCCCGATCCCCAACGGCACGGCCAGGTGAAGTCCCGCCGGCCCTTCGAGCACCAAGGGCGGCCAGCGCAGTAACGCCAATCCCATTATCGCGGCCATGACATGCGCTCCCAGCCGGGCCAACGCCGGAACGTCTTTGAGATCATCCAACAAGCTGATGAGCGTCAATACAAACAACGGCGGCAATAGAACCAATCCGCGCCCGTCCTTCCCCGCCGCCAGGACTCCGATGCCGCCGACGATCGCCAGTTGGATCGCCAACCCGCCCCCGCGCACCGTTGGCTCGCAATGGCTCGAGCGCGCGTTGGGCGCGTCCACCGTCTCCCGGGCTGCCAGGAACCGGAAAATCCATTCCCCCAGCCCCGCCGACACCGCCAGAGCCAGGACGAAGGACAGTAGATAAATCAAGGGCATCATTTAATTTGCGCTCCACCCAAACGCCCCGGCAATGGACTCGAATTTTCCCAGGCGCAAAAGACTTTCAATTTTGCGCGGATTGCCGCGCCGCCCGAACATTTGCTGCCAATAATAAAACCGCGATTTCAGACTTGTCATGGCCACGGGCGCCTGTGCGTCTTGCGCATCCAGTTCGTACGGATGCACATAGAACAGCAGGGGACGGCGGCCCCGCGCGCGGCGGATCATCAATTCGATCCACCAAAACGGCAGCATTCGGAGATAGCCGCCGCCGGCGATCGGCACGTTGACGCCGCAAAATCGAACCGTGGCGGGCGGATATTCCCACAATCCGGGGCGAATTTCATGCGGCTCCGTCGGCGCATCCGGCACGCCGTAAAGCCGGCGCCGGATTGGAAACACGCTCGCGTCGTATTTGAGGCCATGCCGTTGCAGGATCTCCAGCGCCCACCATGATTTCCGCGTCACCGACCAATACGGCGCGCGATAACCAAGAAGGTTCTTCACCCCAACGCCGCGCAGAATATCGATCGACCGTTTCAAGTCTTCCTCAAATTCACCGGGCGTCAGTTTGTAAAGCAATCGGTGCTTGTAGGCGTGAATGCCAACCTCATGTCCGCGCCGCTCCATTTCGCGAATCAAATCCGGATACTTTTCCGCCACCGTCGTGAGAATGAAAAAGGTGGCTTTGCTGCCGTGACGCTCGAATAGTTCCAGGCAGCGCAACGTGTTGCGCTCCACGCTCGGGTCGGGCGCGCCCCCGTGCGCGTCCCCGGCCTCGCTGAACAAATCCACCGAAGAGGTAAACCAGTCCTCCACGTCCACCGTCATAATGAAGGGCGCAGGATTCATAAATTGTCCCAATCGGCCAGCGTTTGCTGCCAGCCTGCCAGCGTGCGCCACGCGGCGGGCGTTTCCAGGCGCGGGTTGAACTTTGCCACGGAATAAAATTGCTTCACCGGGAACCACGAAGGCACGCCCCAGAATCCAGTCCCTCTCAGCGCGGTTGCCAAAGGCTTGGAACTGACCACCGCCGCCAGCCCGTCCGCACACTGGCTTTTTGCCTGATGGCACAATGCGCCAAGCAACGAATTGAGAACGCGCTGCTCGCTGACCAACAAGTCCATCAAGTAGCACACATCAAAGCCGTGGCGCCGTTCCATGAGCGTGACCGCAAAGCCCGCCAGCCGGCCGGCCTCATCCCACGCCTCCAAAAATTCGTAGCGGCGCAACGGCGCTTGCAAAAATCGCCACTCCAGCCATTCCACGCTCCGGCACACGCACAACCCTGGAAAAAGTTCCGCATGTTTTTTCGCCAGCAATGGCAAACCGGGTGATAAAGTGTTGACCTCGCGGAAGCTGAAACGCCCGTCGGAACGAATGCTTTTTGCCGCCGCCCCAAACAGATGCCCAAGAACCGGCAGCGAGCGCAGCGGACGGACCAATAATTGCCGCCGGCCCAGGTCCAAGTAGTCCAGCTTCAGGAATCCCGGCCTTGATTTTTCGTTGGGCATTGTCGTGACAAAAGCTGCTCCCTGCCGCCACGCCTCTTGCTCGCATGCCGCCACCAAGGCGGAAAAAACGCCGCGCCGGCGGAACTCTGGATGCACGGCCACGCCGGTCAGCAGCGCCCCTTTCAATTCCCGCCCGCCCTCGGCCCATGCGGCCGTGCCCATCGGCTGCACCCCGACGATTCGGTCCCGTGTCTCCGCCACCATGAAGCCGCTCTTCGCGCCGGAATGTCCGAACGACCACCACTCATATCTATCCCTTGGAGTGGCGCGTTCCCCATAGCTCGACTCGAGCACCGCGCGCACACCGGCGCTGTCTCCGTCCTGAAACGGGCGCACGGCAAATTCGTTGGCCGGGCTAGTTGCCATCCGCTTGCACCAAAATTTCTTGGCCGGCGCCAACAGTCACCAAAACGGTGAACCGGCTCCCGTCGCTCAATTCCATGTCCAGCGGCATCTCTCTCAAATCAAAATCGCTGCCGTTGCGGACTCGCGCCTGCCGGCCGCTTTCCACCGTCACGCTGACCCGGCGTGTCTGGCGGCTCAAGACCTCGCGCCAATATTTGCCGATGCCATAAACGGTGTTGAGATGAAGGTCGCCGTTAAATTGGTGGAGCACGCAGCGCAGGGTGTATTCGGTGAACCGCATGCATCCGTAACCGTCAAACTGCCGGAGATGCTGATGGCACATGAAGATCACGGGAATGCGCTTGCGGTGCGCGCGATGAATCCAAAACAAGTTCATTGCCACGTGATAAATATGCTGCGGGTCGCCCGGATAACGTTTCGTCAACTCGGCCGCCTGCGAACCCCGCGGATGGTGCGGCGGCGGCTGCAGCAGCACATTGTGGCGCGTGCGGACATCGGAGTCGCTCAACACCTCGCAACCTGCGGCCTCCATCGCGGCGGCCGTGAAACGGTCATTCGTCCGATCAGGCATGGCCCAGCTCTTTGGCTTGTAGCCAAAAAACTCTTCGCAAAGCCGGCGCGTTTCCATGGCATTGTCGCGCTGCTCGCCAAAGGAGGAGCAGTCCTCTCCCAGCCACGGATAGAAACCCGCCCCCATGCGGGCTTTGGTTTTCCAGCCGTTCTCCGCCGCGCTCGCGGTGTCGGTCCCGAAGTGCAGATGGCCGTGATTGCCCAATTCCAGCAGAAAGCGTTTGCTTGATACAAATGGATACGTGCAATCATGGCGCAGATCGACATTCGACCGCATCCACTCGATGAACTCAGGAATGCGCCTCGCGCCGCGATCGGCCCCATAATGCTCGCCCCATTGCGTGGCGGCGGCTTTGTCCAGTGAAAGCCGCGTCGAGAGATACATCGTCTGCGGCATCCGGTAGCGCGCCGCCAGCCCAAGCGTGGCTTCCAGTCCCTCAATCGATTGCAGCGTCGATTCATCGTAAAGATCCATGTCGCCCCGCCAGGCAAAAGCGGACTGGCAGGCGCCGGGATACCGCGTCACCACGGCCTCTGTGATCCTTGCGTCTGTCGCATTCCCGACGGCCTGAAAAAGAATTTCCAATTCGCGCTGGAAATGGCCCCACTCGACCACAAGTCGAATCACGCCCTGCGCGGCCTTGGCCAGCACCGTCCAGTTTTGCGTCAGAACGTGCGTTTCGCCCGGACGAAGCCGTCCGCTCAATTCGCCAAAATCCTGGTCATGTTTCAACGACGCCGGCGCTTGGATGCGCACGCGAATGCTGGTTTGCGTGGGCACAATGGTGTGATTGCCGATAATCAAGCGCAGTTCAAAACGCCGCCCGACGATCAGCGCGCCCAAATTATATCGCGGGCATCCGCGAGACAAACGGTCCCGCCAGATTCAGGGTCAGTTCGGGATGCGTCGAAGGCGTCGGATATCCTTGCGCCAGTCCGCGCGTGTTAGCCGCCGTGGCGCGGCGCAGGCCGATGGGGTCAATCGGCGTAAATGAATTTATCAGCAATTGGCGTTCGGCTTTGGAGACATACAGCTCCAGCCCCAGCAACAAGAGGATCGTCCATCCCAGCACTATCGCATCAGCTCCGGCTTGGCGCATGGCTGTCAGGCCCAGAACCGCCATGCCAAACTCCACCCAGCCGCGCGACCAGCCGGCCTTCTTCACGAAAAATTCACTCAACACGTTGGCCAGGTAATTGACCCAGCCCAGCCGTCCGGGAATCAAAAAGATCAGCCGCACGGCAATGACCGGAGCCAGCAGCGCGCTCGCGATGATGGAAAAAACCATGTTCATCACACGTTCTCCGCCGCCGGCACGTTTCCGGACAAACCGCGCGCGACCTGTTCGATGCGTTCGGCGTATTGACCCAGTATATTATCCAACACCAATTGTGTGACGGCAAAACGCCGGCCATTGCGGCCCATTTCCGCCAGTGCCGCGGGCGAGTCCGCGGCCTCGGCCACCAGCCCGGCCAGGCCTTGGTGATCCAGACTGCCGACGGCCCGTCCCGCCCCGTGCCGGCGGATCAACTCGCTTTGCATTCCATCCATGGCCGCCAATATCGGTTTGCCCGCGCCCATGTAGTCCACGAGTTTGTTCTCGAAATAGATGTCGATCAAAGGACTCTTGAAGAGCGTCATTAGCGCCGCGTCGGCCCCCGCCAGCAATTCCGGTATCCGCTGTTTGGGCACCGGGTCGTGGAAACGGATATTCTCCAGCCCAAGAACCCGCGCCAACTGCATCGCCGCCGGTTTCCGCTGGCCCTTGCCGAACAGTGAAAAGTGGATGTCCTTCCGGTGCCGCAACATCCCCGCCGCCCGCACAATCGTCTCGACCGCCGTCACTTCAACATGGCTGCCCGTAAAAAGCGCCACGAAGCGGCCGTTCCAGCCCAGTTCCCCCCGCACGCGCTCGCGCGTGTTTTCGGGCAGCGACGGCACGGAGGCGTCGAATCCGTTGGTGAAGACGTCGATCTTCCTCGCCGGGATGCCTTTCTTGACAAGTTCGCGCTTGATTCCCGGAGTCAGGCTCACGATCCGGTCCGCGCGGGCGTAGAGAAAATTTGCCAGCCAGTGCAGCGGACGGGCCTGCAGCGACGAGATGGCTTTCTTGGCTTGCAACGCGTCCGGCCACAGATCGCGAATCTCCAACAAAAACGGCGCGCGCTGGCGGCGCGCCAATTGTTGCGCCACCAGGCCCGTGAACAAAGGCTGGATGCTGCCGATGACCACGTCAGGGTGCGGCAAGGTTTTGGCCAAACGGTAGGCCGGCCCGGCAAATCCGGCATAAGTGCGCAAGCGCGCGCTCAATCCCCGGCGCAATCCGCGCGCCGACGGCACACGATGCACCTCCCAAAATCCTCCGTTGGCAAAACCCTCCCGTTCGGGCGGCTCGGTCTTTTCGTCATAGACATTGAAATCCGTGGCGACCACGTGCGTCTGGTGGCCCAATTCGGCCAGGCGCCGCATGAGCTTGCGCGGCGTGAGCGTTCCGGGCGCGTTTGGCCCGGTGAAAAACTGTTGGTAATAGTGGATAATCATGCTCGTTCAAGCCAGCCGCCGGCATCGTTCCTGTTCAAAGAGCGCGGCCATCCGGCCATCCAGCCGTCCGAGCCACTTGCGCCAGGGATAGGCCGCCAGCATCAACAATCCCATTGGCGCCCGGTAATGCACGTGCAGGCGCGTGTAAGCCTTCTCGAAACCGAAATGATCCATGAGAAACGTTTGCATGTTCGTCTCGTGCCAGATCGTCTTGTAGCCGTCGTTGACGTACTGAAAACCACATTGCCCAAGGTAGTATTCGTTCATCCGGTAAATCAGCGCGTAACCAGGAGAATAATCGAAGTAATCAGGATCGAGCTTGATGGTCGAATAATACGCTTCCGTTTGGCCGATGACATGATTCTGAGCATAACCGGCCAGCACGCCCTTGTAATAAATCCCCCAGTTATGAGTCAGGTCTGGGAATGCCTTCTCCCGCGCGACGTTGTGCCGGAACTCTTCCTCGGCAGGAATGCTGATTTTGGCGCCTCGATACCGCTTGAGCGCCTGGAGATGCACCCGGTAGCCGGTCGCCGCCAATTCCTCCGCCGGGATCATGCGAACCTCGCAGTCTTTAAGCCTGCTCTTTGCTTTGGCCCGCTTTTTATGCGGCTTCGATTCCACGGGAACAAAGTTCCGGCAGATCACCGAATACCACCCGCCAGGTTGCGAGCCGGGCGTAAAACCGCCCGTCCAGCGCACCATTTTCCCTCCCAGCTTTTGCAACAAATCGCGGCAATCGCGCGGATGGAGCAGCGTCCCTTCAGCCGCCGGGATGTCGGCGGAAACAATTCCGCCCGACTCGCTGAAAATCTGCCCCTTGCAAACCACATACTTCCGCCCGTTGGACTGTAACTTGCAGCCCAGGCGTTCCACGTAGGTATCGTTGGCGCAATTCATGGCAGAAGCGCTCCGGCAACCCTCTCCCCGGCGCGCAGCAACGGAAATTCAATGAGCCATTGGCCGTCCATTTGTTTGACTTTGGCGGTTGGACAATCCACCTGCGCCACGGTGATGCGCGAACCGGCGGGGACAGTCATCGTCAGGTTGTGAATTTCCTTGCCGGCGCTTAGTTCAAAACGCCACGGTCCTTGCAATCTCTCAGTCAAGTTCATCCGGACCGTTCCCCGGGCGCGCCACCATTCGCTAATCTCGCTGCCCGTCGCGCACCAGGGGTCAAGCGCGACCGCCTCGTGCAACGCCGTCTTATAGACTTCCTGCCATTGCTGGTATTCCGGCTCGTTAAAATAGTTATTGTGCCACAGCAGCGAAACCAGCCCTCCCGCGCCGATCACCGAATGCATGGCCCGCCGCACGGCTTCCCACGCGGCCGCGCCTTCCAGCCGCAGATAACGAAACACCGTCACATCCATGACCGTGATCGGCAGCGCGATCAAATCCAGCGCGTTGCCGCGGTTGCCGTCAAAGGTCTGAAACGGAAACGGCCAGCCGCCGCGCGGTCCCAATTCCTCTGGAAATCCGTAGGTGGCGTCGTAGCCGAACCCGGCCTCGCTCTGCGCCCGCCACGTTTCCGGGTACGAAAACCGCAACAGATGATTGCGAATGCCGCGCGGCCGGACGCCGAAAGCTTTTTCCACCGCGTCGCGGCTTTCGCGGTAAAGTTGCACGTTGTTGAAACGATAGTAACCGCCATGCAATCCCAATTCAGCCCCGGCCCCTAGAATCAGTTTCACGATCTCCTGGATGGCCCGGCATTGGAACGTGTAGCGCGCCCCGTTTCGCGCCCAGTATTTGTCGTGCAAAAGGAAAAAGGTGGAACGAAACCCGTGCCGCCCTTCCATCTCCAGCAGCGTCTCGAAATCTTTCAGCGCCCGTTTGGGACACAACAACGCCCGCGCCACGCGCCGCCCGGCCAGCAGCACATTGCCCGGCTCACCCTTGATGATGCGCCGCTTAATATGGTTGACGTCCGCCAGCACGCGAAATAACTCCCGGTCATGGATTTGGTCCACGTCATGCGAGAGAAACAAGGCGAACCTCTTTCCCTTGGGCCAATGGCAGAGTTGTATCGCTGGGGCGGCGGTTATCATAAGCAAAAACGGTGTCGGCTCAATTGGATCCCTGGCACTTTGTCAGCGCGTAATAGCCTTCCCATCCGGAATTGCCCCCAAAGAGGTCGCCCCCAAGCCGCATCCTGGCCGGTTGGAAGGAACGCGCGCTCTTCACCTTGCCGGCGGATTGCAAAAAGTCGGCGCCGGCATCCAGCTTTACCTCCAGAACGCCGCGCCTGAAAACAATCGAAATCTCGCAGGGATCCAAACGGGTCAGGGTATGCAGTTGCCCGAGATCCAATCGGAGAAGGGGACCCCCGCCGCTGTTTTCCAACAGCGCTTGAAAGCCCAGGCTGTAATCCCATGTCAGCCGCAGCCGCGTGCCATCGACGGACTCTGCCGAATAAATGGTCTGTTTTTCCCCAGGATCGATGTCAGCCGGCCAGAGCGGCAACGCCAGAAAGTCCACGCGCGACGCGGCGCCTTTCGCCCAATCCGCCGCTGCCGTGTCGTACTCCAGCACATCTGCGCTGCGCCAGCCGTCGGATGGCGGGGCGTAATGTCTCCAATAGGCGCACGGCCTCGCCAGGTCCACCGCGCCGGCGCCGTTGCGGCACAGCACGCTGAACCGCGCCTGGTGGGCGTTGGCGGGCGGAACCGCCCTGAAATTGGCGGTGTGCCATTGGCCGGCGGTGGCGCTCTGCAAGCCCGCAACCGTGTTCGAGCCGGATGTTCTTCCCTCCATCGCGCCATTCCACCCGTAGCGAGACGTCGTCCGGACGGGATGGATGCGGTGTCGGGAACCGGTAAGCGAACGAAACGCACAACGGCCTGCCCGCCGGAAAATTCGATGCCATCATTCGCAAGTTGTATTGCGCCAGCGCGCCGGCGTTGGTCTGCGTAATTCGCCAGCAATGGTTCGTCACCGTCGCTTCTGCCACTGTTCCTGCGGCCAAATACCAGCCGTCAGGCGCCAGGCCGCTGGTGCTGGCGAATCCCGCGTTGGGAATCTCATTCGTCGCCCCATTGGCCGCCAGCACGGTCCGGATGCGCTTCAGTGTTGGCGGGCTGATCAGCCAGGTATTGCTCAACGCGCCGCCGCCAAACCAATCCCCCCGCACCACCACGTTGCTGCTCTGCGGATTTCCGAAAACCGCGCTGAAACCCGCATAACTTTGGTTTGCGCTTGGATTAAATCCCCGCGCAAACCGGAACATCTGCCCCGGGCTGGTTGGGTCGCCTATCAAGACGCCGTACTGCCCGGCAACGCGCTCCACCAGGCTCGCCACCGTCGCCGTGCCACGGCCAACCCAGGCGTCATAGTTGACTCCCGCGTAAGGAGAGTTATACGGCATGAAGGAATCGCAAAACACCATCTGTGGTTCAAAAATATCGTCCGGCGTGACCAGCGTTGCGCCGTCGTAATCCCGCGCCAGGAAATACAATTTTCCTCCCTGCGCCCACATCCCCGTCGGCTGATGCCCAACGGCAAACACTTGCGCATCCGAATAGTTCCATCCGCCACCGGCCCCCTCCGCGCATGGGCGAAGCTGGTCAAAATTCGGAATCCGGCAAACGTGACCAGACGTCTTGTCGCCGAAACTGACGAAGAGAACATTGGATTCACCGTTGCCCGACAGAGGCGCCCACGCCGCGCTATGCAGATGCATGCCCGAGCCGGCGGGGACGCGCTTTCCGGCGCTGTAGCCGGGAAGATGCCGCGAGTAAAAATCGAGCGCGTCCTGCTCCCAAACCAACTGCAAACGCGGCGCCATCCCCGTCATCATTTGCGCCACGGTAAGGTCTGTCCGCCAAACCCGGATGCTTCCGGTTTTTTCCGCACCCTCCAACCGCTGCCCATACAGGCAGGCCAGCGCGTGGCACTCTTCCGGCGCGCGCCCCAGCACTTGTTCGATCAACAAATTTCCGTTGAACGCCGCGCGTGGAGCCAGCGGCCAGTACGCTCTTGGCACCAGGTCCCCGCAAAAGGTCGCAAATCCGTTCGATCGACATGTAGAGGCCGCCTTCGTTCATCGAGGCGAATAGCAATTCATTGCTTCCACATCCAAGGCTGGCGACTCGTTCGATGTGGTCGCTTGCATTTTTCAGTGGCAAGGCCGCCCGGCCACGCCAGCTCCGTCCGCCGTCAGCCGAGACCATGAGCGCCGCCTGGCCGGGCAGATTCCGCGTGCCAAACAGCCGCCCGTTACGATCAATGCCCACCACGTAATTTGTGCCCGCGACCCGCTGCAACCCTGTCCTTCCCGCCCAGGTCGGCAGCTCCACCGTCCATAAGTTCGGCGCGTTTACCCCGGCCCGCTCGCCCGTGATGGGATCAATCGACGCACTGCCTCGCGAAAAGGATTCCCGCGCCCGAATCTCCACGCCGTGCGAAGACTGCGCCCAAGCTGTCAACGCAAGCATCATCCAAATCAGTGTTCTTGCTTGTTCCGAAAATGCGGTCATGACGACGCTCCAATCACTGACTGGTAAACGCCGGCCAATTTGCCGGCTTCCATTTCCCAGTGGCGTTCGCGCAACACGGCGGCGCGGCCGTTGGCGCCCAGGCGTCGGCCCAGCGCCGGCTCGTCCCGCAATCGCCGGATCGCCGCCGCGATGGCGGCCGGGTTGGCCGCATCGACCGCGATGCCGGCCTCCAACCCTTCGATCAGCCGCTTGAGCTTCGGAAAATTGGAGATGATCACCGGCAGTCCAATGCCCAGGTATTCCCACAGCTTGATGATATTCTCACCGGGGTAGTATTCAAAGGCCGGCACGGGTTGAAAAAGCGCCAGGCCCGCGTCCGCCTTTGCCAGTAACTGATTGACCTTCTCCCACGGCAGCACGCCATGGTACACGACGCGCGGGTGCGTTTTGATCCGGCACAAAAGTTCCTCATCATTCACGTTGCCCGCCAGATGAAACTCCACCGGCTCGTCAACAATCAAATCCAACGCCTCCAGGATCATTCCGATGCCTCGCATACGGCTAATGCCGCCCACATAAATCACGCGGAACGGGGTGTTCGGCTTCCGTGGTTCGAGTGTTGTCCGCCGAACAAAATCCAACGGAGGATAATTGGCGATGACCGTTGTCCTTTCGGGTGCAAAGAGCGAGGCCACGTGCGAATCGGCCGCGATCACGTGGTCGAAATTCCTCGCGCACGCCCCTTCCACCGCCCGAACGCATCTCGACGCCGCCTTCGCCAGCAGGCGCGGCACCCGGCGCGAGAGAATCTTTTTCGAGTAGTCTTCATGGACATCGTAGATAACTCGTTTGCCGAGGACTTTGAGCGCCACTCCCAGCGGCAGCAGTTCCGGATCGTGAAAGTGATAGACCGCCGCGTCGTGCTTGAGCGCCAAGCGCAAGGCCGCGCAGGTGCCGCGCAGGACGCGCGCCCATTTTCCGCGCAATGGCGGCAGCGGCAGCTTTCGCACCGGGCCGGATTCCATGTCGGATGTCCAGGCCGCGATCATGGCGACCTCGTAGGCGCGTGCCAGCGAGAGGGCTTGCTTGTGGAAAATCCGGTCATCGCGAGGCTCGTGCGCCGTGGTAATGATGCAGACGCGTTTCTTCATGTTGCGGCCTTCAATCCACCCACGCCCAAGGCTGGCGGTGCCGCGTGATGTAGCGGTGCCCCTGCCACAGCGCAAAAGCCAGTGGCGAACGAATCTTGACCACGCGCGTCATCGGTCGCAACTGGCCGCCGAAACTGCGCATGAATCTCTCCACTCCGGGAAGGGCCGACCCCTCAAAATCAAAATCCAATCCGCGCCCGTGCGCGTCGCGAATCATCCGCTCCAGCAAGATCGTGCCGACGCGCGAATCTTTGCGCAGATCTGCCCGGATGCCCCCCAGCACGCTGTAGGCCGTGTGCCGGTCCCAAATGAGAATGTCCGCCGCCATGGCCGCGCCCAATCTATCGCGCAACAGATAACCGCAGGCGACCCCGTGTTTTCGCAGCGCCGCCCACCACGCGGCAAACCGTTCCTCCAGGCTGTTCACTTTGAATTTCTTGGCCGTGATGGTGTCCTGAATCAGCGGCAGCATTTCTTTCGCCTCCGGATTCTCTTCGATCCGATAACCTTCCTCGGCCACGTTTCGCACCGCGCGGCGAATTTCCTTGCGCGTGGTTTTGGACGCCCCCTCCATCCACGTTTCCTTTTCCGCCGCCGGAATCACGTAGGTGTAGCCGGTATGCGTGTCAAAACCGTTCCACAAATACGGCATCACGTCGGTGTCCTCAGGGCGCAGCCGAAAATCGTAAAACCCAAGTTCGGGCAGGCTGTGGATCGCCAGCACGGCCATCTGTTTGGCGTGGGTGAGTCGTTTGTAATTGCCTTCGCCGCTTGGCGCGAACACCGGCCCATTTCCGGCAGTGCAAGGCGGACGGACAATCGCGCGCGTGCCAAATCTGTTTCCCACCGCGTAACAAATTCCGGCGGTAATGCCGCCCTTCGTGTCTCGCACGGCCTGCACCACCGGGCTGTAACCCCACGCCCGATACCACCACGTTGTTTGAAACGCCGAGCCATGCGGGCAATTCAAGACAAAATCATCCCACTCCTCATGCAGCGTCTCCGCCAGGAGCGCCAATGCCGGGCGCGCCGTGGACGTTTCTTTCGGCGCTGGGGTGGTGGTCCGTTCAGCAGGGGATATTTCGATGGTGTTCACAACTTTAAATGGGATGACAATGAAAATTGCGGATGGCCTCTTCGTAAATGGCCAGGTGCGACTCGGCGTTCGCCTTCCACGTAAATCGGTTTTGAATCGTGCGCGCCGCCGCTGTCCCCAATCGCGCCGACAGGGCAGGGGAGGCAAAGACCTTTTTCACCGCCGCCGCGATGGCTCCCGCCGATTGCACCGGCGCCAATAAACCGTTGACGCCGTCCTCAATCGCCTCGGGTATGCCGCCGACCGGCGTGGCCACGCAAACCAATCCCGCCGCCATGGCTTCCAGCAGCGCGTTGGGCATCCCCTCGGCATACGAGGGCAGCACGAAAACGTCCGCTGCCTTGAAGAGTAAAGCCACGTCCTTTCGTCCCAGTTGGCCCACGAACCGCACCCGCGTTGCCCAGCTTGAGCGCTGTGCTTGCCGCTCCAGTTCCTTGCGCGCGCTCCCTTCGCCGGCAATGACCAGCACCGCCGAGCCATCTTCCGCCGCAATCAACGCGAAAGCTTGCAGCAATTCCTCCACGCCCTTGTCCTTTTCACACCGGCCCGCGAACAAGAGAATGCGCGCCGTTGGCGGCAAACCGAGCTGCAGCCGCGTCACGCTACGGTCGCCGCCTGGTTGAAACTCCTCCGCCACGCCGTTGTAAACCACCTTTGGTTCGATTCCGCTTCCCGCCAGCGCCGCCGCTGTCCGCGCCAGCGCGCCGCTGACGGCCACGGCGGCTTGACAATTTCGCAGCGTCCAGCCCGTCATCTTTTTCATCATTCTTGACTCGCGCGGCCGTTCATGAACTTCGCTACCGCGGGCCGAGCAGACAACCGGCCGGCCCAGGCGCCTTCCCACCTGGCAGGCCGCAAATCCGTCCGGCGTGATCGAATGGGCGTGAATAAGGTCGCAATCAAAGCCCGCCGTCAACGCGCTCCAGTTGCAGCGCATGCTGGCGGACATCGTCCACGCGCGGATGAAATCCAACGGCCCCGGCAAAGCCGGATAACGGGGGCGTTGCACCGGCACACCCTCAAAAAACTCCACCCGTCCGCCGATTTGGGCGTACTGGGCCCATTTGCGCCGGACCTTCGCCAAGCCGGGCGGCGTCCACGGCGCCGGCGCGACAACCATCGTCTTGACACCGCACCGTTGCAGCGCCTTGACGTGTTCGTGAATGAACAGGCCGTAGGTCGGCCGGGCCTCGGATGGATACATGTGCGACAAAATCACGATATTCATTTTTAATCCAACCCGACGACGAGGCGCGTCTTGCCACGCGGAGTCAATAAAATCTCGCCGCAACTTTCCGTCCTCACGCGCATCCCGGCGCCCAGGTGATCGAGAATGCTCTGGCGCAGGCCCTCGGCCTCGGTCTCCGCGCCCGCGCCCTCCGGCGCGTAGCGGACCAAAATGTCGTCCGCGTTTTCCTGAACTAATCGGTACCCGCGGATGGCGCGCAAATGCCGCGACTGTTCCACGAAAAATATCGCCGGCAGGATGTCCCCGTGGCGGTTGCGCAACACGTCCTGTCGGCGCCCCTGCAATTCGCGCAGCACCAGCAGCGAGCGTCCGCAGGGGCACGGCTCCCGTGTCAATACGCCCCGATCTCCAAGTTCATAGCGAATCAACGGCATGACGCGGTTGTCCAAGTCCGTGACCACGATGCGTCCCGGTTCCTCCCATATCGGCCGGCCATCTTCGTCCAGCGTTTCCAGCCAGACATGTTCTTCGCTAATGTGCATGCTGCCTTGTTCGCACTCGAAGGCGATGCCGCCAACTTCATTGCTGCCGTAATACTCGGCCACCCGCGCGCGAAAAACATCTTCCAGCCGGCGGCGTTGGCCGGCATAGAGCATCTCGCCGGTGGAAATTACAACCGGCACGCGCACCTGCTTCCCATCAGCCATCTCCGCCAGCCTGAGCAGCGCAGTTGGATACCCCGCCAGGCATCGCGGGCCGAACCTTTGAATAATCCTGATCTCGCGGGTTCCTTTTTTGTCCCGGGTTGTCAAGGGATCAACCAGGCGAAACTGGCCCGCCCAGCAGCGCAATCTTCCCGCCAGTGAAACTCGGTCGAATCCTCTCACCAGCACCGTGGCGTCGCCCGGTTGGATGCCATGCCAGCGGAAACCTCGCAGACACGCCGCCGCCACGGCCGCGCGCGCGCCCGCATCCCGCGCCACCCGCAACGGTTCCCCCGTGCTCCCCCCGGTGCGGCACCATTCCACGCCGAACCCATTGGCTTTGCCCGCCAGCATCCGTGCGCCTTGGTCGCGGACGATGGACTTCGTCAGAATCGGCCATTGCGCAAGGCTTTCCGGCGCGCCGCCCGGCAGTTCCCGCCAGTAAGGCGCCCGTTGCGCCGCCTCCAGCACCCGCGCCAGTTTTGCCGATCGCAACTTTTCCAGGAACTCGCGGGGGCTGCGCTCGATTTTCGCCCAGCGTTTTTGCAAAGGCAAAGCGCGGCAGCCGATCCATCCTGTTGTTGCCAGATACCGCAGCGCGCCCAGGACCGTTACGCTCGTTGTCTCAGGCTGGTTGGGTGGAGGTTTCATCCAGATATTGGAGACTCCGACGCATTCAACTCGTTCGGCGCTTCACTGTCCGCCACGTGCAAACGGTGCAGCACGGCGCAGAGGCCAATCCAAATCCAGAACGCGCGTCCATCAATCACAGGATCGCCGAAGCCGCAAATCAAACACGCCAGCAGCGCCGCTTTGACGGGGGGGCTGACTGCGGCGAGCATCGTCTGCCCCCGCCACAGGCAGTCCCGGCGCGAGGGCAGCAGCTTGAATGCCTGCCAGGCGATCAGGGCAAAGGCCAGCGCGCCCAACCCGCCCAACTCGCCGAACAACGTCGAAATGATGTCATGCGAGGCATTGCCGGTTTCGTTGTAGCCGGCAACGTCCGTGTTGTTCAGGCCGATGCCCACCAGCGGATGAGCGGCCCAGGCCCGCAACCCGCCCCACATCACGCCCAACCGCGTATCGGAGGAGTCATCCCCTTGCTCCAATCCCGCTTTCAGCCGGTCCCCGACGCCTTCCATTTGCGACAGGGCATACAAGAATCCACCGCAAGCCAGCAACGCCATCAGCCAGACAAAAATCCGCCTCGTCCAATTCGGATGCTTGTTGAACGCCATCATCAACGCCAGGTAGAGCAGAAAGCCGCAGATGTGCGTCCGCGACATCGTCAACACGAGCGCAAACCCGCTTATTCCCAGGGCCGCCGCGGCTGTCGTTCTCTGGAGCAACGACCGGCGCGAAGTGACCAGGTAAAAAAGCGCCGGAATGCCTCCCATCAGCACCACGCCAAAACCGTTGGCGTTGCCGGTCGGTCCGGCATAGCGCGCGCCTTCGACCGAGCCGCCCCCGTTGGCGCGGTATTCCATCACCACTCCGCGTTTGTCCTCCGACATCGCTTGCTGCTCCGAATTGACACTCGACAGCACGCCCGCGTATTGCAAACAGCCGATCATGGCCGAGAGCGTCACTCCAAGGCCAATGCACCAGAGCGCCGCTTCCAGGCGGCCGGGCCGGTCAATCAGCACATACAATACAAACGGGATAAACGAGGTGGCCATCAGCACCAGAGCTTTGAACAGGCTGTTCGGCGGCCAGATTCCGAAGAAAGCCGACATCAACGCCGCCACCACGAAAAACCAAATCCGGCGAAAAAAACCGCGCGCCAGCGGTGGAAAACTTCCCCGCTGCAGCCGCCACTTCGCCAGGCTGACCGCGGCTAGGATCACCAGTGTCGCTTGTCCAATCGAGAACAAACCATTGGTGGTAAATCCGGCTGCGCTGAGCAAATAATCCAGTCCTACGCTGGCCAGGTAAAGGAACAAGCCCGCCAGCGGCCACCACCAGGCCAGCAGCGTCAACGTTCCGCAGCCCGCGAGCATCAAGGCCAGTTTCCAGAAATTGTCCGCGCCCAGATTCATAATGCTGCCTGCCGCAAAAACTCGTCTAATTTTTCCGCCAAACGCGGCCACGAAAACAATTCGCTCGCTCCCACAAGGCGGGGCGCGGCCAGGGCCGAAGCTTGCTGCGCCAGATACCTGGCCATCGAAATCGCATCCGTCCCGGCAAAAGCCTTGCCCAGGTGATGCCCGGTGACCAGACGCCAAGCGTCGGAGTTTTCCGGTGAGACAAGCAGGACTGGCGCTCCGGCGCCGATCGCCTCAAACAATTTGCCCGTCAAAATTCCCCGCTCCGCCAGAGTTGCGTCGGCCTTGATGGTGGTAATGACGGCGGCCATATCGGCGCCCTTGAGCGCGGCCAGGACCTGGCTCCGGGCCACGTTGCCATGGGTCTTCACCCACTCCCTTGCTCCCAATGCCGCCGACATTCCGTCCACCTGTTGTGAATCGGGTCCGAAATAGTGCAACCGAATCGGCCTGCCACCAGTTCGCATTTGGTTGGCCTGTGACACCGCGGAAATCAGCGGTTCCGCGCTGCATCTCGGCGGATAAAAACGCCCTGCGTACACCACCGCAAAATCAGCAAACGCTTCCGGGGCCACGCCGCCGAATTCCTCCGCGTCGAACCCGTTTGTCACCACCGACATTGGCGCGTTCAGATCGAACCATAACCTCAAGCACTCCTCCATCGATGGAGCCACCGTCGTCACGCCCCGCGCCAAAGCGAGCAGGGCGGCTTCGCGGCGGCGGATCCTTCCGTTGGCGAATTTTCCATAATGCGGATTCTGGCTCCATAAATCGCGGTAATCCAAAATCAGCGGCGCTTGCAAACGGCACGCCACCCTCGCTCCGGCTACAAACGCGGTGTACGGCGGCGCCGAGGCCATGACGACATCCACTTCGCCCGGACGCAACGAACCGCAAGCGCGCTCTGCTGCCTGAACCCATGCGCCGGTTGGGTCAACCCCCACGTATCCGGCCACCCGCCGGGCCAGGCCCGCCAGGAGGCGTGGCTGCCACCATCCTAACTTTAGCCACCCTCCCGAAAGAAAACGTCCGCCGCAGTCAGTCCGGCGCAATCGGATGTTTTCCGCTGCGCAGGCCTGATCGATCTTCAGCCCCGGTTCGGGCATGGCCAGGCAGCCAGGGTCCAACGTCACCACTTCCACCTCCCACCCGCGCCGCGCCAGGTGCTTGGCCATGTTCCAGCACCGCACCGCCCCAATGGCACGGCATGGCGGGAACGCGTAAGTGAAAAACAGCAGCTTGGGATGGGGCTTCATCAATTCCTGCCCAGAACTTCGCCATACAGCGCCCGAATCTGCGCCGTGATGACCGGCCGCGAAAAGCGCCCCATGAAATCCATCCGGATGGTCTCCGGATCGTAGCGCGCGTGATTCGCCTTCATCGCCTCCAAGGCGGCCGCGAGTTGGCCCGCGTTTTCCGGTGCAATCAGCATGCCATTGCCTGCGTTGACGATATCTTCCGGGCCGCCGCAACGCGTGGCGATGACGGGCCGTCCGCAGGCGATGGCCTCCGCGCAGACCACGGCGAAGGACTCACGCCGGCTCGGCAGCACAAAGGCGTGGCAATTTTGGAAAAAGCCGGGCGCTTCCTCCCGGCCAATCGCCCCGCTCCAGCGTACAAATCCATCAATGCCCAGACTCTTGGCCATGGTCTGCATCGGCTGCTTCAAAACCCCTTCGCCCCCTATCACAAACTCCACTTCCCCGGCCCGCGGCGCCCACTCCGCGATGGCCCGCAACAGCAAATCGAACCCTTTGCGGTGAATGATGCCGCCCATCAAAAAGAACCTGAAGATTCCCGCCGGGTAGGGCGACGCGACAAAGCGCGTTTCATTGACCATGTTGTGAATCACGCGGACTTTCCCGCAGCCCACCGCCCGCATTTTGCCGGCCGCCTCGCTGCTGACACATATCACCGCCGCCGCGCGATTCAGCGTCAATTCTATTTCCGGCGCGATCCGGCCCCCGGACAATTTTCCGGGAAATTCACTCCAGTGCTCCGTGACCACCAGCGGCACCCCCGTCTCCCGGGAAAGTTCGCTGGCCAGGAATCCACCCGGACGACACACGTGCGCGTGCAGCAAATCAATGGGCCCAAACTCTTTCTCCGCCGCCTTGAAGACCCGGCGGATGGCGCGCAAAATGCCTCCGTTCCCTCCGCCCGGCAACTTCGGCGACCAGAAAAGCGAGGGCTCAAAAAACTCCTGGAATTGATGGTTGCGCCTCCGAATCTCCCTGCGCGTGCCCAGCCGCCAACGCAGATTTTGCGCCGCCTCCAAGGGATGAACCAGGGAGATCGCTCCGTCCTTTTGCCCCCAGTCGCACACCATGATGTTGCAATCCGTGCAGGCCGCCAGCGCTTCCGCCTGTTCCCGGCAGAAAATCCCTCCCAGTGGATGCCTCCGTGAAGGATACCACGATGGGATCACCAGCACGTTCACGCTTTCCTCCCTGTCGCCATGATGCACCAGCCATCGACCACTCCCGTCAGAAAAGGGCGCAGCGCCAGCATGAACACGTTGGCCAGCAATTGCCGGTTGATCCCGGAAATGAGCGCCGGCGGCAGCGTCCCCGCTGACACGACGGATACTTCCGACAAACCGCTGCGTTCGAAGATCAGTTGCAATTCCCACGCGCTGATCGGGGCGATGTGGCCGTAACTCAACTGCGCCTCGCCAAAGTGTTGGAATCGCCCCTCCAGCAAAAAGCGAAAACGCGAGAGCCAGGAGGTGATGTTCGGCGTGGTCACCACGATCACTCCGCTCGGACGCAACATCGAAGCCAGGCATCGAATATAGCCCCAGGGGTTTTCAATGTGTTCGATGATTTCGATGCCCAGCACAATGTCAAATTTGGCTTTATGTTTGCCGGCGAAGTTCTCCACTGCCTGTTTGTCATTGAAATCCAGCGGCACAAAATCCGCCTTCGGGCATCGGAACAAATTCGCGTCGATATCCACTGCCGTCACTTCATAGCCCGCCTCCGCCAGCCGCCAGGAAAGCGCCCCCTCGCCGGCCCCGAAATCCAGCACCTTGGCCGGCGCGGGTTGCAGGCACGCCAGACGTTTGGCCACCTGCTCGTGCAATCGGTGGTCCGCTTTGACCAGCAGTCCCTTGTAATAGCTGGGCTTTCTTTTCTCGAAGGATAAAAACTTTGCTTTCATTTCTCTGCCATCTTCACCAGCACCACCGCGTTGTAGATTAGGATTTGGACGATCTCCGCTCCCGAGAGCAGCAGCAGCCCGATGCTCAAGTTGTGCAGATGCCACCCCACCCACAGGCAAGCCGGCCGGTAGAACAATGTCATCACCCCGAAAAGCAGCGAATACTTCTGCATTCCCAGGACCACCAGCGCGCTCGAGGTCGGGGAACTTAGAAATACAAAAAGAGTCATCGGCGCGATCAAGGCCGCGAACGTCCCGGCTTGCCGCCACTTTTCCCCCAGCGCCCATTGAAACACCGGCGGCGCAAAGAACACCATCAGAACACACGGCGCCACGGCCGCCAACGCCAGTGTCCGCCACGTTTTGAAAAGCAGCCGCCGCGCTTCCCGCCGGTCCGGCCACGCCTGGGCAAATCGCTGGAAGAATACTTGTCCCACCGCGCCGCCCATCAATCCCACCGGCAGAAACACCATCCGCCACGCCACGCTGAAATTGCCCGCCAATTCCGTCGAGAACCAGCTCGTGATCAGGAAGACCGGCAATTGTTTGGTAAAGGTGTCCAGCGTCGTGGCCGGAAACAAGAAACAGGGAGCGTTCGCGTGCGTCTTCGCCGCCTCCCAGCCTTCCCGCCAGCCGAACTTCGCCACCGGACTGCTCCATGCCCGCTTCAACCACACCCCCGTCATGATTCCCGACGCCAGCGTTGCCAGCATCTGCCCGTGCCGGAGACCGAGCCAGCCCAGTGTGACCACCAAGGCTGCGTAGGCCCCGTTTTGCAGCATCTTCGCCTTGGACATGTTGCCGTAGCCCTTGGCCCGGTTATGGCAGGCCGTGAGCGTGATAATCATGGCCGTCAAATATCCGGCAAAGACCGCCGCCGTCCGCCAGGGATACAGGCTCCCGTAACCCGCCCGCCGGAACAACGCTTCCGGTGTGATAAACACCGCTGTCGAAACCGCCGCCAGAACAAGGATGGCCAGCCGTTGCGTCATCCCGAACACCCTCGCCGATTCCTCCTCCGATTTCGACAGCACGATCGCCGATTCATACCGCAACGTGAAGAGCGGCGTTACCATCCCGGCCAGGGCCGTGAAAAGCGCAAACTCGCCCACGTCCCGCGGGGAATACAATCGCGAAACCACGGGCGCGGCCGCGATGGACAACGCCACCCCGAACGCGTTGGCCGCGACCAATTGCGACACGTGCCCGAAAGCTCCCGCGCGCCAACTCTCTGCGTTGGGCAGGGAAACAAATCGGCCCAGCGCCGCTGAAGGAGAAAGGGACATTTCCGAAATTAACCAGGACGGCCGGCCAGCGTGGCGGCGATCTTCTCGGCCGCGTGTCCCGTGCCATACAGGTTCACTTTTTTGCCCTTGGTTCCAATGGCGCCAAGAATTGTCTGCGCAATCCGCTCGCTGTTTTCCGGCGGGCAGAGGCGGTTCCATTTTGTTCGCAGCAATTCCGTCCACTCGGTCTCATGGCGAAGCGTGACACAGGGAACGCCATGCAGGTAGGCCTCCTTTTGCACGCCGCCGGAATCGGTCGCGATCACGGCTGCGTTTTGTTCCATGTCAATCATGTCGAGATAGCCCAGCGGTTGCAGAACTCGCGCGCCGGCCGGGGCCTTCCAACCGGCTTTCTGCATCGCAAGGCGGGTGCGCGGATGCAACGGCATCACCACGGGCATCTCTTTAGCGGTCAGCGACAAGCCGTCCAAAATCACCCGCAGTCGCGCCGGCGCGTCGGTGTTCTCCGCGCGGTGGATGGTTGCCAGAACGTATTTCTTGCGCCGCAGGTTCAGCTTCTTCCGCACCGTGTTCATGCGGGCCGCCTTGGCCGCATAATGCCGCGCGGCGTCGCACATCACGTCGCCCACCAGCGCCACCGCCGATAAGTGGAATCCTTCCACGACAAGATTGGCCACCGCGCTCCGGGTCGGGGCAAACAAAAGATCCGAGATGTGATCGGTCAACACTCGATTGATTTCCTCCGGCATGCGGCGGTTGAAGGAGCGCAGACCCGCTTCCACGTGCGCAATGGGAATTCCCAGCTTTGCCGCCGCCAGCGCTCCCGCCAATGTCGAATTGGTGTCCCCGTACACCAGCGTCCAGTCGGGTTTCACGTTCAGCAGGATCTCCTCGATCAACCCTAGCATGATCCCGGTTTGCCGCCCGTGTCTGTCGGAACCAACCCCAAGGTTATAGTCCGGCTTGGGGATGCCCAATTCTTCAAAAAACCGCCCCGACATGTCCTTGTCGTAATGCTGGCCCGTGTGAATGATGATTTCCCGCAACGAGCGATTTCGCCGCATGGCGCGGCTCACCACCGCCGCTTTGACAAACTGCGGACGCGCCCCGATGATGCTCACCACCGTTGTCACGCCGCCGCCTTTTCCGGCGCCAGACGCTTGTATTCGTCGTAGCTCTTGGTCCCTTTGGCCAGATGCTCCGGCAACGCCGCTTCCTCGCTCCAATCCATGCACCGCAAGTGGCCCTCGCTCGTTTGTTCATAGCGATAACCTGATTCGGGGCAAACCATGATTCCGTGGGCATCGCGATCTTTTAGCACGTGCCCGTGCCGGCTCATCCAGCCCCTTTGGCAGCCGGGATTGCCCAGCACCATGGCGTAATCGGGCACGTCTTTGGTCACAACCGTTCCCGCGCCGATAAAGGCGTAGCGTCCGACCGTTACCCCGCAAACGATCGTCGCATTGGCCCCGATGGTCGCCCCGCGTTTGATAACCGTCTTTTCGTAAAGGCTGTGCCGGCTGACCTGCGAGCGCGGGTTGCTCACGTTTGTCAACACGCACGAAGGCCCCAAAAACACGTCATCCTCGATGACCAAACCGGAATAGATCGAGACGTTGTTCTGGATTTTCACGTTGTTGCCAATGACCGCGTCGCCGTCCACGTTGACGTTTTGACCCAGCACGCACCTTTCGCCGATGCGCGCTCCCTTCATCACGTGCGAGAAATGCCAAACCTTGGTTCCGCGCCCGACCATCGCGCCCTCATCCACCATCGCGCTGCGATGCACAAAATAGTCCGCGCTCGGCGCCACCACCGGCACGCAGGGGCGGACATGCTCGCCGTCCCGGGCCAGGCTCTCCTGGGCCGCTTGCAACACCTGCAACACCCGCACCCCCTCGCCGGCATCGGTGCGCGGCGTTCCCCGCGCGCGGCAGCACTCAAGGAAATGGAGACACTCCTCCCGCAATGGTTCGTTCTCAGGCATTTTGATAAACTCCCCGCGGTCCTTTTTCGGCACTGGGTTTTGCCCGTTCTCCCAAATCAGATATTGCCGATGCAAAAGCAACTTCTCCGGCCACGGCCGCGTGTCATCGAACACCGCCATGCCCTCGGAGCCAACCACCGTCAGCTTCTGCTCCTTGAACGGATTGAGCCAGCTTACGTAAATGTGCGCCCGCAGCCCGCCCTGGAATCTCATCGTCGTCATCGTCGTGTCGGCGACGCCGCGCGTCAGGTAACTTTCCCCGGTGCAGCGCACCTGTTCCGGCAAGGCGTCACCCGCCAGCGACAGGATGACCGAAATATCATGCGGCGCAAAACTCCACAGCGCATTTTCCTCGCGGCGAATCTTCCCCAGGTTCAGCCGGTTGGACGTAATATAGAGCAATTTCCCAAGTTCGCCCTGGCTGACCATGGACCGGATCCTCTGCACGCAAGGATGATATTGCAACAAATGCCCAACCATGAGAATCGCCCCGCGCGATGATGCCAGCCCGTTCAACTGCGCACCCTGCTGCACTTCCAGGCAAAGTGGTTTCTCAACAAAGACATCCTTGCCCGCCAGCAGCGCGGCCTCGGCCATCTCAAAATGCATCGCCGCCGGCGCCGCGATCACCACTTTTTTGATGTCCTCGTTCTGCAAAACATCTTTAAAATCGGTCGTCTTTGCTACGGCTTCGTACCCGGCCTGATAGCTTGCCAGCGCCGGCTCTTTCGGATCGCACAGCGTGTGCAGAACGCCGAGTTGATTGAAATTGCGCGCCAGATTCTTGCCCCAATAACCCGCGCCAATCAGCGCAAGGTCCCGTGGATTTTGTGAGTCATTCATAATAGTTTCGTTATGGCCGCGACGATCCGGTCCTGATCCGCCTCGGCCAAAAAGGGATGCATCGGCAGACTGAGAACCTCCCGCGCCGCCTTTTCCGCCTCTGGAAAATCGCCCGCTTTACAGCCGCAATCGGCGAACACCGGTTGCTCGTGCAGACATTTTGGGTAATAGACGGCGGTGGGGATGCCCGCCGCCTTCAGTTCCTTGCCGACTTCTTCTCGTTTTGCAATCCGCAGCGTGTATTGCGCGTAAACGTGAGTGTTGCCGGGCGCGATTTTGGGAGTGACGCAAACGTGGCGCAGCATTTCGGAATAGCGCGCGCCAATCCTGCGCCGCTGCTCGACTTCCCACTCAAAGTGGGGCAATTTGCCCAGCAACACCGCCGCCTGGATCGTATCAAAGCGTCCATTCATCCCCAGCAGTGGATGGTGATGCCGCTTGACTCCGCCATGCGTGCGAATCGCCCGCATTTTTTCCGCCAGCGTGTCGTCATTGGTAAACAGCGCCCCCCCGTCGCCATAGCACCCCAGCGGCTTGGCGGGAAAGAAACTGGTGCTGCCCGCGGTCGTAACGCGCCCGCTCCGCCACTCGTGCTGTCTGGCGCCGAAACTCTGCGCCCCGTCTTCGATCACCGCCAGGCCGTGTTCCGCTGCAATCGCGTTTATCCGCGTATAATCCGCCATTTGTCCAAACAAGCTGACGGGCAGGATTGCCTTGGTGCGCGCCGTAATCGCGCCGCTGATCATCTCGGGATTCATGTTGTAGGTATCCGGGTCAATATCCACGAAGACCGGCTTGGCTCCTACCAGCGCGATCACTTCCGCCGTGCTGATCCAGGTGAAGGGAACCGTAATGACTTCGTCCCCGCTTTTGATGCCCAACGCGCGCAGCGCGATTTCCAGGCTGTCCGTTCCGCTGGCCGCCGTAATCGCATGTTTGACATCCACGTATTGTGCCAGTTGCGCCTCCAGTTCCGCGATTTCCGGCCCCATGATGTAATGGCCGTGTTCCAGCACGCGCCGCATGCGCGCGTCAATTTCCCCCTGGTAGCGACGGTACTGTTCCTTGAGATCAATAAATTCGATGGTATTCATAGTAGGAGGATTTCGGTTGCAGAAGCGCAGGCAAGCTGCCGCCACCCCGTGCAGTTTCTATTTATGCACAGGAAAACGAGACATACCTTCACGCATTCCATAGATGACTTGGCGACATGAGAGCTTCCGCGCTCTCGCGTCCTTTCAACGTGGGCCTTTGTAGAGGAGTTATGGAAAGGGTGGAATGCTAATGCATCCAACGCGGGGTATCTTATCTATGAATGGCGCTGGCCGCGTTTGCCGCCGCGCGGTTATTGACACAGCCGGGTCCCAGTTACGGCGGAAAACCAAAAGACATCTTGACCACGGAGTACTCCGGATGAATCCGCCCCTCCGCGGTCCGAATCACCAATGGCGATTCCAGCCAGGGTTCGCCTGGCGCGCTCAGAGGCACATCGCTCACACTCACCATGCAAAACAATCCGAGCAGCGGCGGTTCGGGTTCGCGCAGCGTCACCGGACGCCACCGGATGATCTTCAATCCCGCGCTTGCAGCAGCGGATTCGGCCCTGCTTCTCTGCGCGGGAGGCGTCACCGGGAACACGCACGCGAAAATTCCGCCCCGATTCAGCCGCGGCGCCGCGGTGGCGCAGTAATCGGCGATATCGCCCCGCATTTCAAAACGGCAGGCGATCTTCTGCGGGTGGTCCCCTTCGACTCCGCTGCCAGGCGGGAAATACGGCGGGCTGCCGAGGATCAAATCAAATTTTTCCTCCAGCGGCAAAATCGACTGGTCGCGAAAATCGCCCTGACGGATTTCGTAGCGATCTTCCAGCCCGTTCCAACGCGCCGATTTCCGCGCCAGCCGCACACTTTCCGCCTGCGCTTCAACCGTGACAAATCTCGCCCCTGGCAGGCGCCACGCGGCAATCATTCCCACCGCTCCCAATCCGCTGCCAAGGTCAAGCACACTTCGCGCCGTCGGACAACACGTCGTGCCATACCAGGCCGTCAGCACGTCATCCGTCGAAAAACGATGGCCTTTGCTCAGTTGAAAAAGCCGAAAGTAGCCACTGATGGCGTCAAGCGTTTCTCCCGTTTCTATCGCGGGTCCGTGGCCAAGCGCGCCGGGCGGTATTGGTCCCGGCTTGGCCCAGCCCTTAAACACAGGTTCTGCGTATTCGTTCCCCATTTCTGATTCCTAATCTGCGGAAGCCGCCCCCGCAACTTGCCGCATCGTCCCCGCTTTGACCTCCCAGCGTTGCAGGTCCCGGCCCAATTCCCGCGGCCAGTTCTCCTGCGTGCAAGTCATGAAAACCTGGCTGCGCGCGTACTGCGCCCTGTTTAATAACGGCAAAAAGGCCGCCCGCCGTTTGGCGTCCAATTCGCCCATGATATCGTCGATCAGCAAAACAGGCGCCGCTCCGTGGATGGCTGTAAGATGCTCCGCCTGCGTCATTTTCAATGCGATGGCGATCGAGCGTTTTTGCCCCTCGCTGCCGTATTGGGCGGCCGATTTTCCCTCCAACCGCAGTTGCAGTTCGTCCCGGTGCGGCCCGAGCAACGTCATCCGCAGCGCTTTCTCCCGCGCCCTTTGCCGGGCCAGTTCCACCGCGAAATCGTGGCGCACGGACGGCTGGTATTCGAGGGTCAATGTTTCCGCGCCGCCGGTCACCCTTTGGTAGGACTCCGACGCCAGCGGTACGATCTTCGGGAACAGCTCGCGGCGGAACCTCATCAGTTCTGTCCCCGCATCGATCAATTGCCGCGTGAATCCTTCCAACGCGGACGGATCGGGCGCCGGTTGCTTGAGCAGGGCGTTGCGCGAACGCAAGGCAGCCGTGTAGCGTTGCAGCAACGGCAGATAAACGGCGTGCGTCTGGCTCAAAAGCAAATCCAGAAAACGCCGCCGCAATCGGCCCGCCCCCTTGACCAACTGCACGTCCTCCGTGCAAAAAACCACCGCCCGCAGCGTTCCCAGATAATCCCCCAGCTTGCGCACCGGCTTGCCGTCCAGGGTCAATTGGCGCTCGGTGGACGACCAGTACATTTTGATCTCGTGCCCGGCGCGTGCAATCACCTGCGCGCCCGCGAAATACCCCTTGCAGCCGTGCCGGACGAGTTGAGCGCCTCCGACGCCGCGGAAAGAGCGCAAGGTGGCCAGCAGGTAAATGGCTTCGAGGACGTTGGTTTTTCCCTGGGCGTTATCGCCCAATAGAAGATGGAAGCCCGGGGCAAATTCCGCCTCCAAACGTCCATAATTGCGAAAGTCACGCAGCTTCAGATGAGCCAGATGCACCCCCACAGCATTCAGCATTCCCGCGCGTATTCCAGAACAAAGAAGCGCCCCAGGGCCAAATCAGTAGAGATTCCTGATTCTGGTGGTAGGCGGCTTGGACACCAGCAGCGCATTGCGGTCGCCCATCGGATAGCTGATATCGTGGCTGCCGTCCTTGGATTTGACCACAATCAAGGCCGTGGACAGATTGTGTTCCTGGCAAAAGGTTTCGGCTTGGGCCACGCTCTCAAAATCCTTGGCGTTGGCCACATTTTCATTCCAATCCAAGCCGTCGAAATAGGCTCTTCTGACCGCATTTTGCACCAGAATTCGCATGCTGTTAAGCACAGTAAGGGTTTCCCTTACAATGCGCAAGAAAAAAAACTTATTCGCTTCTAAGGCATGAGCCACCACGTCGGCGGCGGCAGCGGTACGGCCCTGTAAAACCTCTGTCCTGACATGGGGGCCAGATCGCTGATCGATTGCGTCGCCGATTGCAGCGTCACGTTCGTTAACATTGACCACTGGGGAGACACGCCCAAATTGGCAGTCCACTGCACCTGGTAGGTGGCGCCCACTGCGCCGATGATGTTCAAGATAAAACTGGGCGCGCCGGACGCAGAGGCCGCCGCCAACGACATAGGGGCGTTGCCGTTTGGCAAACCCATCACCACAAATACATTGAAATTGCTGGTTATGTTGGCCGGGGTGTAGCCGGCGTTATAATATAAAAGCGGAGCCAGCGTCTGGTTTGTCATGGGCAAGCTTATTTTTCCTCCGGAATACACGTTGGAGAGAAGCGGCCCCGCAAAATAGTTTAACGCGCTGCGGACAACATACCGATCGCCTGGCGAGAGAATCGCGGACAGATCAACGGGAACGTTGTTGGATCCTGAAAAATTCCAGACAATCACATGACCCCGTTTGGGTTCATACGCATTCGGGCGAACCACAACCATATCGGGAGGACAATGCCCAACCAGAGGGTAACCCGTTGAATCAAACAAACTATGGAGGTCACACCCCGTCGCCAGCGTCCACCCCGCCCCAAGAAAAGAACTGGCCGAAAGGCCGCAATAATAATTCCTGCCGCAACAAAAATTCGTCTTATAGTACTTGTTATAGTCCCACGCGCTTTGGCCCGCGATGCCGCCCAAAAGGCTGGGCAGGGTGCCGGCATAAACATCAAATCCTTCCGGGCTGAAGAGAATATTGTTGGTGAAAGTGAGCTGCTGGAATTGCTGCGTCAGTTCAAAAGCCGTCGAGCCGTACAGATAGTTGTCTGCCACAATGGCATTGCTGTTGAATGTCTTATATCCCAGTTCAATGCCGCCGCTGCCATCAAAGGAGCAGCAATAATTGCTGATCAATTGCCCGTCGATGATCGGTTGGCTGCCTCCAAAAAGTATGTCGTACTTCCCATTCTGCCAAAGGGCATTATTAAGAAAGTGCATCGAATACAGATTGCCCGCGGACCCGTAAGCCTGAATGCCAAAACCGGAGGACGTTCCAATGAGATTGTCCTGGACAATTTTTGTTGGCGAAGACGGTTCGTTTTCAACATAAATGCCATGTTCCAAGCCCGAGTCTTTGCCGCAGTTCCACAATATATTCCCATAAACCAGGGTCGGTCCGTGCGGCGCAATCCCGATGCAGCAATCGTGAATCAGGCAGTTGATCATGGCGTCCCCCGTGCCATTCATCGTCACCGTGTTATACGGGGCCGGATGAGTCGTCTTTTGCGAATCGATGAATTCCAGCCCCCAAAGCCAGAGATTGCCCCGCGATCCGGTGTCTCCGGTGTTGAGGCTCCCATCAATGACCGCCTCCTCATGATTAAAATTGCGGAAGGTTATCGGAGCATTCGCCGCCCCCACCACGCTGGCCACAAACGCGCCGGAATACGTTCCCCCTTGCACCCAGACCGTGTCGCCCGGATTCAGGGACCCCGCGTTCGTCAAGGCCGTTTGCAGCATCCACGGCTTGCTCAAAGAGCCATTCCCTGAGGACGTGGCATTTGCGGCGACATAGAACTGCGCCGCCCAAAGACGACTTGCGCAGAACATCCCAACAACGAACAACCTCCAGGGACAATTCATGTCTCCCAAGCCAGCCATTTTCATGCCAGCTCGCATCGGCAGACGGCGCTCTCGCGTCGCAAAAATCTGAGACTCCAACCGCCAGATGTGGTTAATTTTGTGCCAGCGCGGACGGTCGTTTTTTGTATTTTTTAATGGCGGTTTGCGGCTCCTAATCTTAACTTGGCTGGCGATTGTGAACTTTTATGACTGATTTGACGCCGGCCCATCAAGCCCGTTCCGCCTCGGCCTCCGCTTCATCCTCCGCTCTTTCGGGGGACGATGTTGCGGCCATCGATGGGTTGCGGGCCAACTATAAGAATCTGCGCGCCGAATTGGCCAGGGTCATTATCGGGCAGGATCTTGTCATCGAGCGGCTGTTGATTTGCATTCTGGCGCGCGGGCATGGCTTGTTGATGGGAGTGCCGGGGTTGGCCAAAACCATGATCGTCAATTCCCTGGCCCAAGCCATGTCGCTCCAGTTCAACCGCATCCAATTCACGCCGGATTTGATGCCCTCGGACATCACCGGCACGGATATCTTGCAGGAAACCGAGCAACCGGGCCGCCGCGCCTTCGTCTTTATCAAGGGGCCGCTCTTTGCCAATATCATTCTGGCCGATGAGATCAACCGCACGCCGCCCAAGACGCAATCGGCCCTTTTGGAGGCGATGCAGGAACATCGGGTGACGGTGGCCGGGCGTTTCTTTCCGCTGCCGGCCCCGTTTTTTGTGCTGGCCACCCAAAACCCCATTGAGCAGGAGGGAACCTACCCGCTGCCGGAGGCGCAATTGGATCGCTTCATGTTTTTTGTCCATGTCGATTACCCCAGCAACGAGGAGGAGGGGAGGATTGCGCGGGAAACGACGGGCGCGGCGCCGCCGGTGTTGTCCAAGCTCATTGACGCGGAGCAGATTATCGGCTTCCAGGAGGTGGTGCAGCGGGTGCCGGTGCCGGACCATATTTACGATATGGCGGTGAGCTTGGTGCGGCGCACGCGGCCGCGTTCGGAGCAAGCGCCGGAATGGATCAAGAAATGGGTGACCTGGGGCGCGGGGCCGCGAGCGGTGCAATACTTGATTCGCGGAGCCAAGGCGCGGGCCATTTTGCACGGCAGCTACCTGGTGCGCAAAGAGGATTTGGAATCGGTCGCCGGCCCGGTGCTGACGCATCGCATCCTGACTAATTTCCAGGCCCAATCTGAAGGCGTGAGCAGCTCGGACATCATCCCCCGGCTCCTCGCCGAAATGGGAGAAAAGCCTCGTGGCTGAGACCGGCGCCTTGCTGGATTCCGAGGTGCTCAACCGCTTGATGCACCTGACGCTCCTGGCGCGGTCGCCCATGGAAGGCTCCGTTTCCGGCCTGCACAAAAGCCCTCACCGCGGCTCCAGCGTCGAGTTCGCGGAATACCGCAATTACGTCCCCGGCGACGACATCCGGCGGCTGGATTGGCGGGTCTTCGCGCGCACGGACCGCTTTTTTCTCAAAGAATACGAGGCGGAAACCAATTTGCGCTGCTACTTCGTGCTCGATGCCAGCGGCTCGATGAAGTTTGGCCAGGCCCCCGGCGGCAAGCTCGCCTACGCCAAGCGCCTCGTTGCCACACTGGCTTACATCACCGCCCACCAGGGCGACGCCTCGGGCTTGATTTGTGTGACAGGCCCATCCTGGGTCGAAATTCCGCCCCGGCGCAATCCGGCGCACTTGCAGGTCCTTTTTGAAACGCTGGACAAAACGCAGGCGCGCGGCGAAACGGGCCTCATCGCGGCCCTGCATAGTCTGGCCGAACGGGTGCGGCGGCGGGCGATGGTGATCGTGGTGTCGGATTTCTTTTGCGATCTGGAGCCGCTGCTCAATTGCTTTCAACATCTGCGCTTCCAAAAACATGACCTCGCGCTCTTCCAATTGCTGGACCGCGCGGAGCTGGATTTCCGCTTTGACCGTCCGGTGCGCTTTATGGATTTGGAAAGCTCCTTGAGCATCGTGACGGAGCCGGCGAGCATTCGCGACGAATATCTGCGGCAGTTGGGCCTGTTCCTGGATCAATTGCGCGAAGGCTGCCATGAATTCGGGGCCGATTACCGGCAGGTGGTGACCGACCAGGACTATGAAAGGGTGCTGGCGGATTTTCTTGTCGAGCGCGCCCACTTGGCCGCATCCTCTCCGTAGGAAAGTTCAGGCGTTGGGCGCGTTTTTGAAAAATATTACGCTTGGCACCGCGCTCCGGGTTGCCTAATGTTTGTTTGCACAGAAGAATTTTAGTGAGCTATGTGGTTTCGTATGGATAAGCTGAATCTTCTGATTATCGGCGCAATCGTCGTCGCGGGGGCAAGTGTTGCCTTCGCAGGCGCACCGAGCGGGCTTGCTGCGATTTCCACAAACGCTTCATCCTCATCCGTTTTCAAGCAACCAAGAAGTCTGGATGAACTACTCGCACTGCCGTTAAGCGACTTGGATAACGTGGACGCGGGGCTGATCAATATATTGTGCGCGGAAGGATTGCCGGGTTCCGAGGACCTCAACGTTCCAAAATGTCTCGATTTACTCGACGGTTGGGCGCAACGCGTCAAAATCGAGACGCAGCGGCATTTTTATCGTTTCGCGGAGCATCCCGATTTATTTTGTAACTCGCTTGCTTACTACCAAATGCAAATGCTGGGTGACGTTCTGGTCAACGATTTGCGGATGCAATACGATCCTAAACGCGTTGAGCAGTCGCGCAAGGGCCTCCATTCCGTGGAAGATGTGGCCGCGTTTTTCGCGGATCCCAAGGACATTTTCCTTTCCGGCTTGCTGGACGGCGACCGTTACGGAACTTGCGCTTCGATGCCGTTCCTCTATATAGCCATCGCCCGCCGTCTCGGTTATCCTGTTAATCTTGTGGCCACGCAAGAACACCTGTACGTGCGATGTGAAGACGCCAACGGAGAGCACCTGAACGTTGAAGCTACGGCGGTGAGCCACTTCAAAACCTCGCCAGACGAGTGCTACCGGGACATGGTCACCGCGCCGGACAGGGACGCGGAAATCGCCGGGAGAGGATGGCTGCGTCCGTTAAGCAATCGGGAGATTGTCGGTCATTCCTTGCTGTCCCGTTTGGCCTGCCTTCGGAGCGCCGGGCGGTGCGCGGAGGTATTGAAGACATGGGACATTGCCGCCAAATATCTGCCGGACACGACGCTTTGGCGGGACACAATCAAGGAAAGCAAGCGCGAGGCGCAAAGCACCCGGGACACCGCCCGATGGACTGCTCTCTGGCAGCAAATCGAGCGGACGCAGATTCCGCGAGGCCCAGGCTTCGTTTACTTTCGCGACCAGAAAATCCGGTTTCATCTTCTGATGACGGGCGGCGCGGAGATTGGCGTCGTGCAAAAGGCGGTGGACGACTTCGACGCGGAACTTGGCAAATACCTCAAACCGATGATGGAGAAGGATGGGGCGGCCGCTCTTTCTTTGCCACGGGCGGTCCAAGCCCAGCCGCGATACGCCGGTCATTTTAAATTCCCGGTGTCGGGAAAAGAGGTCGTTATTCCGGAGGATCTTATGCCACCGACGGCGCGAGGGGGAGTGGCGCAGCCGCTTCTTGATACCATTTTAGCCCAACAACTGGAGAGCGAAGACGCCATTCTCAATTTCCTCTGGGACAGGTACGAGGAAACAAATCTCAGAAAGCAGAAAGCGGTCGGCGCCCAAATGGAGGCTCTGGTTGAGCACGGTCCGCGACCGATCTTGATCGCGCGAGAAACGGTGCCGCCGGAATACTGGAACGGACTCCCGCAAGATTTGGAACTGATGCTGCAAGGGGAAACCGACCCGCGGCAGATTGTGGCGGATATTGGCGGGTATCATTCCGTGCAGGAAGCGCAGAGACAAGACAGGGAGCGCATGATGGCTTTCCGCCGAACGTCAGAGTCGGCGCGAACGCCCGTCGGCTCTCCGGCCATGTCAGATTATCTCGATAAACAAAGGTCGATGCAGGAAAAGATTGAGGCGGAAACCTACGAAAGCTTGCACCCCAAGGTGCCGCCTTCCCAATCCCGCATTCGCCTCGTCCCATCCTCGACTATTGCAGGGAATCCATTCCCGGTAGCTCCGGGCATTCCAAACACTACTTATTGGATGCAGAACGCTGCGGCTCGAAACGATCAGTTTGATTGCGACCAATATGGTGCGAAATGCGGTCAAGCCAAACAAGAAGCAGCCAAGGCGAAACAAATGCGAGATCAAATCACTAAGGCGTTGGCAGATTGCCTCAAACAATGAAAATAAACACTCAATGGTCTCTGTCTTTGGCATTGTTGATCTGTGCGTTGATTTCGGCCTGTCGTAATGTTGCAGACGGCTCTGCGACCTACACCGAAAACATATTTGAGCGGGAGATGAAATTGTCTCGTGAGCATCCTAGGGACAGAGAAACTCAAATCGAGTTGATGTCCATAGGATCCGATTCGACTACCACGATTCGTTTGAAAGACGGCGCTTTATTGAGCGCGAGAACAAATGAATTCTTTAGTTGTGCTCAATTTGGGAGAGCAGGGTTGCAGCTTATATCTGCGTGTCCTGCCACTGGAATTGTCGTTTTGCACCACACCTGGTCTGAGAGTTCAAAACACTGACTCGGCGGTGCCGGATTAGAAGCCTTATTACCGCATGTTAACAATTAACGTTCGCACAACGATGAAGGAGAAAACCCATGAAGATCATTGAAAATGCCATACTAGTCATCGCCGCGATCTTTTTTGCGGCCGCCAGTTCCCAAGCCAAATACTGCGACGACGAAACCGATTTGGTTTATTACGGCTACAGATATTACAACCCCTCCGGCGGAAGATGGTTGACCAGGGACCCTCTCCAAGAAGATGGCGGAGATAACCTTTATGTCATCAATGAGAACGACACTGTTAATGATATTGATTATCTGGGACAGATCACTCTTACGGAAGGGCCTCAGAAGCTTAGCACAGGAACGTGCGGTGCCTATAGTGTAAATTTTACGTTCACACTTGATAATCCGCAGGTGGGAGCTGGATTAAAGTCTCCCGTTGGATTTTTGGTCCAGAAAGTAACACTTGTTCAGCATATCGAAAACTGCAAAGGAGTTCTGCAAAATAATCCGACGCAGGTGTTTTGGGAAATGTCCCCTTGGGATGGAAAAGGCCACTTCACAGATACTTCCTCCTCTGGACCGCATCCGAACAGCCAAGGATGGATGATTGCAATAGGGGAAATTAAGTATTTTTTAAAAATGACGACGGGGGACCTGACCAAAAATCCCAATTGGAAACAGACTAATGGTCGTGCGCCAAACACTGAAGCGCAACCCCCATGGTGGAATTTCCCCTCAGCCAATGGGGAAGCCAGAGGGAATCGGTCGGCAGGTTCATCGTGGTATTGCTGCTGTGGCCCGCACTTCTCAAATGCATTTGCAAATCCATGAAGATGCTTACCATACCAGTAGCGGTTGCCTGTGCTATTTTGGTCGCGTGCCACGAGGTTAAGCATGGCAATAGTTTTGTTCGGCACAGACCAGGCAGTTCCTTGGAAATTAGTCGGACTGCAACAGAATTGGCGCGGCTAATCACTGCTCTGCCTCCATGGACAAATCCACAAAACTATAAGAAGAAAGACTGGGACAAAATGCTCGAAGTCGCGGCAGTTGTTCAATCCGCTGATAGCAACCTTATCGTGCAAACGTTTGATCAATTTAGCGCTCAGAATACTAATAACTTTCATGATGATTATTTGGAAGATTCAAAGGTTTATTTATTGCTTCTAGTTATGTTTGATTTACCGGAACATGCCAAGGGGTATCCGTCCCGAGGGGCTGGCTGGCTATCAGCACGTCGCGATGTAAATTCAGATGGAACTGTCAATCTCGATTGGCCTATCAAGTGGAACGAAGGGAAACCGTCTCTTACCTCAGGATATATTGGTTACGAAGGTTTTGGCTATAATCCTAGTAAAGATTACTGTTTTTTAGCAGGCCAGTTTAAGATGCGGAAACTGCCTCTAGACGCACGACGGCAATGACGACCAGTTTCCCCTGTCCCAAATGTAGGATCAACATCCGTTGCTCAGAGGATTGCCGTCCTATTAAGGCAAGGATTAAAATCGCCCTAGCCGGTCGTTTGCCATGACTTTTCTCCAACCATTTGTCCTGCTGGGGTTGCCGTTGGTGCTCGTGCCGGTGGTTATTCATTTGCTCAACCGCCTGCGGCACCGCCCCAAAGCCTGGGCGGCCATGCGCTTCCTGTTCTCGGCCACGCGCAATTCGGCCAGCCACAGCAAGCTGCGGCAAATTCTGATTCTTCTCTGCCGCGTGCTGGCGGTCGCCATGCTGGTTCTGTTTCTGGGCCGCCCGCTGGCCGGCGGCTGGCTCGGTTGGGCGCTCTCGCCCGCGCCGGACGCCATTGTGCTGCTGCTGGATCGTTCGGCCAGCATGGAGACGCAGACCGGCGGGAGCACCCGGCGGGGACAAGCCCTCAAGTTGCTGGCGCAGGCCGCCCGCCAATACGAGCAGACCAGCCATCTTATTCTCATTGACAGCGCCACGCGCGCCCCGCAGGCCATCGCCAAGGCCGACACCCTCGCCCAAATGTCCCTCACCCGACCGACCGACACCGCCGCCGATCTGCCGGCCATGTTGCGCGCCGCCTTCGACTGGCTGGTGGAAAACCGCGCGGGCGCGGCGGAAATCTGGATTGCCTCCGACAACCAGCGCAGCAATTGGCGGCCGGAAGACCCGCGCTGGAAGAGCATCATCGCGCAACTGGGCGGCTTGTCGCAAAGGGTTCGCATCCGCCTGCTGGAACTCAACCAGGCGCCGGAAGCCAACGCCTCCATTGCCATCCAGGAACTGGCCCGAGCCTCCCGCGGTCCCAAGGCGCAACTGCAAGTTGTGCTTGACATTCAGCGCAATCGCGCCGCCCCCGCGACCGTGCCGATTGTCCTGACCCTTGATGGCCAGCGATCGGAAATGGACGCCGCCCTGGAGGGGCAATCGTTCCGCTGGCGGCGCGAGATTGATTTAGGCGCGCGGCGCGAAGGAGGGTGGGGCGCTTTTTCCCTGCCGGCCGACGCCAATCAGCGCGACAACACGGCTTGGTTTGTGTACGGCGCGGATACGCCCTTGCGCGCCACCGTCGTGAGCGCGGAAAGGGAAGTGGCGCGTGATCTGCAATTGGCCGCGGCTTCGCACAACGCCCAGCCGGCGCAGATCCTGCCGGCGTCCGAAATCGCCAACGCCAGCCTGGCGGATTGTTCATTGTTGATCTGGCAGGCGCCGCTGCCGCAAGGGGCGGATGCCGACCGCCTCCAATCCTTCGCTGCCGAGGGCGGGGTGCTCATTTTCCTTCCGCCGGGCCAGGCCGATGCGCGCCAATTTGCCGGCATGAGCTGGGGCGAACCGCAAACTTCCGAGGCCCAGGATGGCTTTCGCATTTTGCGCTGGACCGAGGATCAGGGGCCGCTGGCCCGGACCGGAGAACGTCTGAGCCTGCCCCTGGCGCAAACGTTTTTCGCGCGCCGCCAGACCATGATTGGACAAAAAAATGTATTGGCGTCCTTTGAGGATGGCGCGGCGTTTCTGGCGCGGCAAAAGATGGGCCGGGGCGATGTTTATTTTTGCGCCTCTCTCCCGCAAGCGGATTGGTCCAGCCTGGGCGACGGCCCGGTCCTGGTGCCGATGTTGCAACGCCTGCTGCGGGCGGGCGGAGCACGCTTGCAACCGGTCGCCGCCGTCGCCTGCGGTGAATTGAGCGCGGTCGATCTGGCCCGCACCTGGGTTTCGGTCGATTCGACGCAGCAGAAGGACATTCGCACCGATGCCGGTGTGTATCGTTGCGGCGAACGCCTGCTAGCTGTCAACCGGCCGGCGGCGGAAGACGAGCCGGATATGATTGATTCGGATGAAGCCCGGAAGCTCTTTGAGGGACTGCCTGTGCAAACGCTGGAAGAACGGCGCACGGGGGTGGAACAACTGCAAGGGGAAATCTGGCGGCTGTTTGTTTTCGCCATGCTTTTGTTCCTGATCGCGGAAGGCATGTTGATGCTGCCAGCGCGTCCGCCGGCTCCCAGCCCGCCGCGACGCGCGCCCCATCCGCCAGAACGGGAGGAGCAAGCCGCATGAGACACTTGTCGCTGGCCGCGCCCCTGAGCGTGATCATCCTGGCCGCGCTGGCTTGGCTGGCGGCGGGATGGCTCTGTTACGCCAATTGGCGCCGCGCGCCCCATCGCCGCACCGCCGGACGGCTGGAAGCCTTGCGCTTTGTTCTCATCACGTTGCTGGCGGCCACGCTCCTGCGCCCCGAATACGTCCAGACGCTGGAGCGGACGACCGCGGCGGAAATTGCCATCCTGACCGACGCCTCGGACAGCATGAAAACGCGCGACGCCAGCCTGACCAATGGCATTGTCAGCCGCCAGGAATGGATGGCCCGGCAGTTGGCGCGGCGGTTCTGGCAACCTTTGCAATCCAGGGCCAAAGTGTCCGTCGAGCCTTTCGCCGCGCCGGCCATCAACCCGGGGGCGATCAACGGAACGGATTTAAACCTGGCCCTGGAGAACACACTCCAGCGTTACCGGAATCTGAAGGCAGTCGTGTTATTGACGGACGGCGATTGGAACGCGGGCCAGTCTCCCGTGGGCGCGGCCACCCGCTACCGCGAGCAGAACGTCCCTATTTTTGCCGTTCCGGTGGGGCGGGAAACGCCGTTGCCGGAATTGAGTCTCGAGAACGTGTCCGCCCCCGCCTACGGACTGTTGGGCGAGGAGATTGCCGTCGCCTTCAAAGTCGTCAGCCACCTGCCGCGCCAAGTCAAGACGACCGTGACCATCTCGGACAATTTCGGCGAATCCGCCAAAAAGGACATCACCATTCCGGCTCAGGGCGCAGTGGAGGATGCCATACTTTGGTCGCCGCGCGAGGCGGGCAGCGTCAGCGCCACTGTCAAACTTCCGGTGGAACCGGACGAGGCCATGACCGAGAACCACGAGCGCCGGTTCCAAATGGCGGTGCGAGTGGAGAAGCTCAAGGTGTTGGTGGTGGATTCCCAACCTCGATGGGAATACCGTTATTTGCGCAACGCGCTCGCCCGCGATCCCGGCGTCGATCTCCGCTGTTTGTTGTGGCACCCCGATCTGGGACCGGGCGGCGGCTTGGATTACATTGGCGCCTTTCCCGGCAGCAAGGAAGCGCTGGCGCCCTACGACGTGATTTTTCTTGGCGACGTCGGCATCGGCCAAGGTGAACTGACGGAGCAGGACGCCGAATTGCTCAAGGGCCTGGTCGAACAGCAAGGCAGCGGCCTGGTGTTCGTTCCTGGACGGCGGGGCCGCGAAAACACCTTGTTGAACAGCCCGCTCAAGGATTTGTTCCCGGTGGAATTAGACACCTCCAAACCTGGCGGTATCGGCCTGGAAAATGAGTCGCAACTTATGCTCACCAGCGCTGGCAAAGGACATTGGCTGACGCGCTTCGACGCCGACGAAGATCGGAACGACGAATTGTGGAAACAACTGCCCGGCTTTTACTGGTCCGCCGCCGTGGAAAAAAGCCGCCCCGGCTCCGAGGTGTTGGCGGTGCATGCCTCACTGCGCAATCAATGGGGGCGCATGCCCTTGCTGGCGACCCGTCCGGCGGGCAACGGCAAGGTCTTGTTTCTGGGCACCGATAGCGCGTGGCGCTGGCGCCGGGGAGTGGAGGACAAGTTTCATTACCGCTTTTGGGGCCAGGTCGTGCGCTGGATGGCCCATCAACGCCACCTCTCGGAAAAGGAGGGCATGCGCCTGAGCTACAGCCCCGAAACGCCCCAAGCCGGCGACACCGTCTTCCTGCAATGCACCGTTCTGGACCAATCTGGCTTTCCAGTTGACAAAGGACCGGTGACGGGCAAGGTGACGTCGCCAGCCGGTCGGACGGAGCGGCTGGATTTCACCCAAATCGAAGGCGGCTGGGGCCTGTTCAAGTCCAGCTTCACCGTGCAGGAACCGGGCGCCTACAAATTGGAAACCTCCTCCGAGCCTTACGCCCGGCATTTGACAACCGAACTCATGGTTTCCCGTCCGGTGCTTGAAAAGCAGGGCCAGCCCATCAACGCGCAAATCCTGTTTGAAATCTCCGCCCTCACGGGCGGCGCGAATTTCTCCATGGCGAACCTGGATCAGTTAGCCGGCCAAATCTCGCTCTTGCCAGACCCCAAGCCCATCGAGAAGCGCATCCGCCTCTGGAGCCACCCCGCCTGGGGCGGCGCGATCTTATTTCTATTGACAATCTATTGGATCGGGCGAAAATGGGCGGGACTGCTGTAGGGCAAAGTTGTCCCGAATGGACGGACAGAGAATCGGGCGCAGAACCGGCGAGTTGATTGGCTTGCTTTCCAGTTCTGCTCGTATTATTCAGTTAATTACGCCGTACGGAAAATGAATGATCTATCAACCAAGCCCCGGAGCAAAGCCCGCATCATCGGAATCGCATTGCTCTATTTCCTGTATCTGGCGGTCGCTTCCGCGATACCGCTCCTACACGTTCGCCTTGTCAACGCGGCTCTCGAAGTGACGCGCGAACCAATCCTCCTTCCTGCGCCTTTCCTGCTCCTCAAACGGTTATCGGACATTTCTGTGATGCTTGTTTGGATTATTGTCGGCTGCGGTCTTTGGCTCCGTTTCCGCCCGCGGCACGTATTTACAATGTCCGTTGCACTGGGAATCATCCTCCTTGTTTTCACGACCTTGTATGGGTGCTACGCCGCTGTTCTTTTGTCATCCGAATTGACCCATGCGCCATTTACGGCCCGCGTATTCATACCGCGAAAATGACCAAAAAGAACCTTGATCGCTTCAAAAGAACCGATATAAATCCGGTTTTGAAGCGCCCACAGGTGGCCGGTTTTCAGCCGCCCAGTGACAATTTTTATTTCGCAACAAACATGGTTATTTCGGTTCAATAACCGATAGTCCCTTTACCTGGTCAAAATGTCTGCGATTGAACGTGGCTACTTCGCTGCCGCGCTCCAAGGCCGTGGCCGCCACGATGATATCGTAGAAGCCGATCATTTTGCCCGAAGCTTCCAGTTCGGCCCAAATGCGCGCATGTTCGTATGCCGTCTGTTCCGTGTAGGGAATGATGGGCAGGGCGGCAAGGATGGTCTGAAGATAATGCTCACGCTTGGTTCTGTGCGTCCCCGTGGCCCGCTCCACGCCGTGCCAAAGTTCAGCCACGGTGACGGCGGCAATTTCAAAGTTATCGTTCGCCCGCGCGGCGAGCCAACTCTGAATGTCAAACGCGCCCTTTTCGCCTCGAATGATGACATCGGCATCTACAATGATCGCCATTTGTCCGCCGGAGCTTTGAGGGTTTTACGGGCGTTCCGAAGGTCACGATGCCAGGCTTTGGCTTCGTCATCCGACAATTTGGTTTTGGCCAGGGCATCGGCAAGATCGCGACCGGTGCAAACTTTTTCGCTATCCGGCACCAACCGGGCTATAGGCGAGCCGTTCTTCAGCAGCACAAAAGTGACGTTTTGGTAATGGGCGCGGTTGACGCAATCGGAAAAATTGCGCGCCGCCTCGGTAACCGTGATGGTGGTCTTCCGCATAAAATCAGATTATCAGATTTTATGGTGCGGTCAATCCGGTTCTTCTCTACGCATAGACCAGCAAATGGATATCGTCGGGCAGGTTGTCGGAAATTTGGCGGATGATGTTGCCGCGCAGCAATAAGGCCAGGCCCTTGCGCTCTGGCGCTCCCAGAATCAAATACGACGCCCCCATGGTCGCGGCAATATCCACGATCGTGTCCGCCACTGAGTCGCTGACCGCGTAACAGGGGTAAACCGGGTGTCCGTCGGCCTTGCTTTTCGCCGCCAGAAACACCTCGCGCGCCTCGTCGTCTTCGTGCCACTTGCGTTTGTAATCCTGCTCGGTCAGCACCGGCAGATGCCGCACGAAGAGCAGGTAGAGCGGGCGGTGCGTCTGGCGCGACTCGTCGATGGCGAAATCCAGAGTTTTGCCCAGCCCGCGGATGGCGCACATCATCGGCGGGCCGTCCACGCCGGCCATGTCGAACTTCAAAGGCGCAGTCAGCGCGGGCACGGTTGCCGCGGAGGCCAGCGAGGCGGCCGCCGCCTGGGCGGCCTTGGTGCGGGCGGCGTATTCGCCTGCCAGGCCGCGCAGAACCAGTCCCGCCAGCAGCACGCTCATGGCAAAAATGCGCGCGGACGGTTTATCCGCGAAAAGCGAGATTTCGATCGCCAACATGATGAGGAAAGTGACGAACATCAGCGACCGTTCCCAAGCCGCCAGCCCCAGCTTCTTGTCCGTGCTGCACGCGCCCAGGTTGGTCGCGATGGCGCCGACCACACCCACGGCGTAGAGTTCCGCCAATCCCCCCACGTCTTTGACCGTCAGGACCAGGATTACCGGGATTAACGTTGCCATCAGCAAGCCCAAGTGGGGAACGCCGAATTCGTTCAGCTTCTGAAATCGCGGCGGCAGTTCACCGTCGCGCGACATCAGATAGGATATGCCGATCAGAGCGACAATCGCCGTATTGACCGCCGAGAGAAGCAAGAATCCAAACACCGCGCTGATGATCCATCCGGCCACCCGCCCGGCCACCGGACCCAGGGAGCCGCCGACGAAAATCTGCCCCATGTAGCGCAGCATGTAGTCCCGCACACCGGGATGGCCCGGCGCGTCCACGTTCGGCTGCAGGGCGTCCTTGGCGGCATTGATGGTCAAATCGGGCAGGGCGTGCGTCGCCAGGCTCAACAGGGCGGTGAAAAGGCAGACCTCAAGCATGACCCACAGAATGGCCGGAGTGGACGTTCTGGAAACATTCGGATTGGCGTCCGTCGTCCCCCGATTGAGCTTCATCACGCCGGTGGAATTGGCAATTGCCTCCACGCCGGACAAGGCCAGCACCACGCCGACGAAGCCTTTCCAATTTTTCGCCAACCCGCCGGTCAGCGGTTGCACGTGATGCACCGCCGCGCCAAGATGCGGCAGCGAAAACAGGGCCAAGATCACCACCACCACCGCCGTCGGCACCGAGACCAAAAACGCCAGCCCCCCGGTATGCCGCGGGCCGAAGAGGTTTAAGATGCCGATTACGGCAATGGCCCCCGCCGCGAAGAGTTCCGGATGGGACACCCCAAGATAGTCGAAAGCCGAGAGCGCGCTCAGGGCCGCCGTCACGATATAATCGGCAATCAGCAGAAAGGCGCCGACGATGGAAATGATGACCGAGCGGTGCCGGACGCTGGCATAGACCCCTCCGCCGTCGGGATAATGCTTGCAGATGGCCATGTAATTGATGCCCACCAGGAAGGTCAGCACGCACATCGCGGCAATGAGCCAAAACGAAGCATAGCCGCCGGCGGCAAAGGCCAGTCCGATGACGTAGGCCTTGCTGGTGCCCCAATCGCCGTAGAGAATGGCAGCCGCGCGGGGCACATCCACGTTGCGTGGGCGCCGCGTATTACTGGCAACGATCATCGAATGGAACGCACTTCACAGGTTTGAAACTTAGGCGGATTCGCGGGCAATTCAAGAAAATTAGCTAAACCGGTGGGGCGAGACTCCGTCGAGCCGTGACTTTATTCCATGAAATCGAGTTAGGGTCTCGACGGAGTCTCGCCCTACCGGGGAAATGAGCCTGCTATTAAAGACCCGCCGCCACGGGAAAACAGACAATAATTTTTGCCTTGATTTCTCCGCTGGCAATTGCGGGCAAGGCCATTTACTGTTGCTGTTGTCTGGATGACACATACGGCTAAACAATTTGCCCGCGAATGGTTCAGCGGCCTGGGCCGCGGCACTCTGCTGTGCCGCGATATTTTCCATTCGCTCTGCAAGGTCAAGCCGGTCTGGCGCGATGTCGTTTACCAGATGTATTTCATCGGCGTCAAATCGCAGTCGGTGGTCACCATTACCGGGGCTTTCACCGGCATGGTGTTGTGCGCTCAAACCTACTTCCAGTTTCACAAGGTCAAAATGGACACCGCCACCCTGGCGGTCGTGAGCGTGGGCATGGGCAGCGAATTGGGGCCGGTGTTGACCAGCTTGATGGTGGCGGGCCGGGTCGGCGCGGCCATCGCGGCGGAATTGGGCACCATGCGCGTGACCGAGCAAATTGACGCCTTGCGCACTCTTGCCACCCATCCCGTCGATTACCTGGTGGTGCCGCGTTTCCTGGCCATGCTTCTGGTCATGCCGCTGCTGACGGCGGGATCGGTCTGCATCGGCATTTTTGCCGCGTTTCTGGTCGGCGCCTGGCTGCTGGGGATCAATCCGACCTATCTCTGGTACAACATGCTCCATTACACGAAAATCGACGACGTGTTGACCGGCATGATCAAGACCTTCGTTTTCGGCGCCATCATCTCCATCGTGGCTTGCGACAAGGGATTGAATTGTCCGCAGGGGGCCGAAGGGGTGGGGCGGGCCACGACCGAGGCGGTGGTCTATTCCTCCATCACCATCCTCATCAGCAATTTCTTTTTGACGCTGGTCCTCAACCGCTTGTTGCCATGATCATCGAGGTGCGTGATGTGAAGAAAAGTTTCGGCCCGCTGCCCGTGCTCCGGGGCGTGACCTTCTCGGTGGAAAAAGGCGAGGCTTTGACCATTATCGGCGTCAGCGGTGGCGGCAAAAGCGTTTTGCTCAAGCACCTCGTTGGCCTGCTCACGCCCGACGCGGGCGAGGTTATGGTCGGCGGGATCAACATTGCCTGTCTCGACGAGCGCCAACTGCTGCCCGTCCGCCGCAAGTTCGGCATGTTGTTCCAGGGCGCCGCTCTCTTCGACTCCCTCAACGTGGAGGACAACATCGCCTTCATTCTCAACCGCGAACGCCGTTTTGCGCGCGACGAAATCGCCCATCGCGTGGAGGAAGTCCTGGACCTGGTCGGTTTGAAAGGCATCCAGAAGAAGTGGCCCGCCGAGCTTTCCGGCGGCATGCGCAAGCGCGTGGGCCTGGCCCGCGCCATCATCTATCGCCCGGAAATTCTCCTTTACGATGAACCGACGACCGGGCTGGACCCCATCGCCGCCGACGCCATTGATCACTTGATCATGCGGGTGGTGCAGAAACTTGAGGTCACCTCCATCGCCGTCACGCACGACATGCGCAGCGCGCGGCGGATTGGGCGGCGGATCCTGATGCTGCACCGGGGCCAAATTTACGCCGATCAGACGCCCGAGAAGCTTTTTCAATCAACCGACCCGGTGATTCATCGTTTCGTCAACGGGATCGCCGATCCACAGGAGGAGTTTGAGTTATGAATGAATCGCGCATTGCGCTGAAAGTGGGTTTTTTTGTGGCCACGGGGCTGGCCCTGCTGGCCTTGATGGTGCTTAGTTTCAGCCGGGGCCTGACGCTTTTCGAGCGCTCCTACCAATTGCGCATCCTGCTGCCCAGCGCCGCCGGCCTCAAGCCTACCGCCGACGTCATGATGTCCGGCGTGCCCATCGGCAAGGCCAACGGCGTGGAGTTGTTGCCCGACGGACGCTCCGTGGCGGTCAACGTCACGATCCTGTCAAAATATAGAATCCACACCAATGCGGTCGTTCATATCGATGCCCTGGGCTTTCTGGGCGACCAATACATCGAGGTCACGCCCTCGACCAACATGGATGCCGGCTACTGGCGTGACGGCGCGGTGGTGCAGGGCCAGAGTCCTTTCAACATGCAGGAAGCGGTGCGTTCGGTGGCCGGTCTGCTGGAGCAGGCCAAGGCCACGGTGAACGACATTGACCACGCCATTCTCAACGTCAACCATTCGCTTTTGTCCGAACATACCTTGAGCAATTTGAGCCTGACCTTGAGCAACATCGAGGAGATGACGGTCAATGCCCGGCACATGGCCCAAAACGCGGATTATTTGATCCAATCCAACACTCCGGCTGTCAATGAGGCGGTGACCAACCTGCGGGCCTTTTCCCAAAAACTCAATCTCATGGCGGGCGACTTGGACCGTTTGGTGTCCAGTAATCGGCCCGCGCTGGACGAAACGGTTCAGAATCTTCGTGACACCTCGACCTCCTTCAAGCAGGTTGCGGCAGATTTGGAGGCTGGCAAAGGGCTGGCAGGCGGGCTGTTGAAAGACCAGGAGATGAAAGTACAGGCGGCGGCGCTCCTCAGTAACGCCAACGCCACCGCGGCCGCCCTGAGCACCTTTGGCAGCAATCTTAACCAGAGAGGCCTTTGGTCGATGTTGTGGAAGCCAAAGCACACTGAAAGGAGTGAAAAAAGCCGGGACTCGGTCCCTTAGGCGCCGGTAATTTATGAGACCACTTTGGGTCATCCGCATCTTCTTTATGGCGATGTGTACCGTGGCCGGCTACGAAATCAGCCAGGTCCGGCCGGAATGGGTCAACTACGGCCCGCGCGGGTTGCTCGTTGGCTTCGGCCTCGGCGGCTTGTGCGTGGGCCTCGATGAGTTGCTCAAGGGCTTTTCGCTGCGCGCCTTTTCCGCCTCGACCTTCGGCCTCTTCCTGGGCGCCTTGGTGGCCGGGCTTATTGACCGCTCCGGTTTGTTCGCCGACGCCGACGACCCCCAGAGACGGGTCATCCGGCTGGGCCTCTTCCTGTGCTTCAGCTATCTGGGCATGGTTCTGGCCATGCGCAGCAACAAGGAGGACTTCTCCCTCATTATTCCTTACGTGCGGTTCGCGCCCCAAGCCAAGCCAGAAATCCTGCTCCTCCTGGACACCAGTGTCATTATTGACGGCCGGATCGCCGACTTGATTGAGGCCAATTTCATTGAGGGCACGCTGGTGGTGCCGCGCTTCGTGTTGCAGGAATTGCAGCACATTGCCGATTCCAACGACCCGGTCATCCGCGCCCGCGGGCGGCGGGGACTGGAGATGCTGGCCCGCCTGCGGCAAAGCAAGCGCAACGAGCTGAAGATCCACGACGCCGACATTCCCGAGGAGACGGAAGTCGATTCCAAGCTGGTGCGGCTGGCCCGCGCGCTGGGAGCCAAGCTCTTCACCAACGACTACAACTTGGGCAAAGTGGCCGAATTGCAATCCATCCCCTACGTCAACCTCAACGAACTGGCCAACTCCTTGAAGCCGGTCATCCTGCCCGGGGAAGTATTCACCTTGCGCGTCGTGCGCGAAGGCAAGGAGAAAGGGCAGGGGGTGGGCTACCTGAACGACGGCACCATGGTCGTCATCAACAACGCGCAAAGCATGATTGGCCAGCAGGTCAGCGTCAAGGTTCTGACCCTCTTGCAAACCGGCGCCGGCGTCATCATCTTCGCCGACCTCCGAGCGCCCGCCACGGCGTGAGGGCAAGGCGTTCACAGAACTGAGAATGAGATGAGCAAATTCGATGAAGTGCGTGAAAACGAAGTCGCGTTCTGCGCAGACATCAAATCCTGGGCGGATGCTTTGTTTACCTTACGTCCTGACTGGCCGTTCACGGACGCCAAGATTGAGCAATATGGAACGGGGAACTACAGACGTTCCGACCTGCGCATCTTTTGCAAAGGCAGCCAAACGCCGGTTCTGGCAGGGGAAGTAAAACTCCCGGGCACGCCTGAGGGCCGCAGTCCTTACGACCCGGCATTGATGCTGGATGCCTTCAACAAGGCAGACAATATTCAAGCCCCGTATTTCTTTACGTGGAACGTCAACACTTTCGTCCTTTTTGATCGCAGCAAGTGGAACGTTCCGATGATCGAGCGACGACTGAATTATTGGAATTTGCCTTTTAATCTCACATCGTCTGGTGACTGCAAGCGCCCAGATGTGCGGGCTTACATTCGCGACACATTTCTTCCGGCCCTCTTCGAAATGTTGGCTGGTATCGTGGAAGGCAAGCTCGTGGAATGGGGCAAGCCGCCTGACGCCGTTTTTATTAATTCACTGGAGAGCCATCTGGATTGGCCAGTATTCGGCACGCGCGATTATCTCATCGCGGCTTCGGCGAAGGACACAGCTTTTTCCGCGCAATTACAATCTTGGATGGCGACCGAGATGAATTGGACTTTTGATCCAACCGATTCGAATAACTGGAGTGAAACTTTAGAGCGCGCGGCTAGAACGCTTTGCTACATATTTTGCAATCGCGCGATATTTTATGAAGCCATACGGGCGAAGTATCCAGATGACCTCAACGAACTAAGAATGCCTCGGCGCGGGCGCAAAGAACCGCGCGGCATTTACGGCTACTTTCGCGACGAGTTCAAACGCGCCGTTGCGGAAACAGGCGATTACGAGCCTATCTTTTATCCACAAGTCAATGACTGGGCCGGCGCGCTGATTTTTTCGTCTGATATGGCCTGCGAAGGCTGGGCAGGCCTGTTTACCAATCTGGCTCAATACAACTTTCGCGAAATTCCCTACGACATTATCGGCGGAATCTTTCAGAAACTGATTTCTCCGGAAGAACGACAAAAGTTCGGCCAGTTTTACACCAACGAAGACATCATCGATGTTATCAATGCGTTCTGCATACGCCGTGCCGGCGATATCGCGATTGATCCCGCGTGTGGGTCGGGCAGCTTTCTTGTCCGGGCATATCACCGCAAAGCCTGGCTTTCGGAGCAAAAAGGCGGCGGGAAGCGAACTCAGGATTCCCGAAATATTCATCAGGATTTACTGCGCGAAATCTATGGCTGTGACATCGCGTTGTTCGCCGCGCATTTGGCCACGTTGAATCTCGCGTCCCGCCATATTGAAGATGAAGAAAACTATCCTTACATCGCGCGAGCCAATTTTTTTGAAATACCGGGCCGGCGCGACAAGTTTTGCGTGGTCCCGGGATTGCGCAATGCGACGGGGGAAAAAGACAAGATTCCCGTGCCATTGCCGGACGTGGACGCCGTCATAGGCAATCCACCTTATGTGAGGCAGGAGGGGATTCCAAAAGAAAGGGAATTGAAACGCCAAGAAGGGGAGACTCACGATGCCTATGAAGCACGGCGGAAAACCACGAAGGAATATTTCCAGGAACTCTGTAGAGAACTGTGGCCTGGCCTGAAACTTTCCGGCCGCAGCGACCTTCATTGTTACTTCTGGCCCGTGGCCGCGGCGCTGCTCAAAGAAGGCGGGCATTTTGGTTTCCTGACGTCTTCGAGTTGGTTGGATGTTGATTACGGCTTTGCTCTTCAGGGCTGGATTTTGAAAGGGTTCAAGCTGATTGCAGTGATTGAAAGCCTCGATGAGCCATGGTTCAAGGATGCGCGCGTCAAGACGTGCATCACCATTCTCCAACGCTGCGACGACTTGAAAAGCCGGATGGAAAACGTGGTTAAATTTGTCCGACTCTTTAAACCAGTTAAGGACATTCTGGGCGACCGTCCTCACGGCGACGAAGCGGCCCGTCAGGACGCCGCTGAAGCCTTGCGCAAAATCATTCTTCAAACCAAAGTGGCCTTTTCCAACGAACGGATGCGTATTATTCCAGTCACACAACAAGCCTTGTGGGATGAAGGAGTGCGGGCTGGCGCGCTGCTCAAGACGGTGGAATTGGCGGATTCGGAATCCGGGGAGCAAGATGAAGATGAAAACAACGGCTCGGCCCTCAAGGAAGCAATGGCGATGTACAGAATAGGCTCCGATTATGTTGCGGGCAAATGGGGGCGTTTTCTGCGCGCGCCAGATCTTTATTTTCGGCTGATGGAAAAATACCGAAAGCGATTCGTTCGTTTCGGTGAAGTTTCAAGGATCATGCGGGGGATAACAAGCGGTTGCGACGACTTCTTTATGCCTCATGATGTGACCGCGCGCATTCTGCGTCAACTTCACGAGGGTTTGCCTTGGAACGACCTTGGACTGATGACTTCGTGCAAACGGAGTGAGATTGAAAGCGGCAAAGTCCTGGTTGTGGAGGCTGGCGACAATACGATTCATCCAATTGAGGCAAAATATGTGCGTCCTGAAGTTCATAGCCTAATGGAAGTTAATCGCCCGGTCATACGCTCACGGGAGTTGGACCGCGTAGTATTGTGGGTGGATGCGCCGCTGAAAGAGTTGGCGCATTCGTACGCGGCACATTACATCCGTTGGGGTTCGAAGCAAACATTTGCCTCCAACAAATCAAAAGCAGTTCCAGTCCCATTTAGGTCTTCCTGTGCCAGTCGGCCACTATGGTATGACGTGACCAAAGACGAAATTGGCGTTGCGTTCTGGCCGAAAGCTCAAAAATATCGCCACATAGTCCCGGCGAATCCTGAGGGTTTGATCTGCAATTGCAACTTATACACGGTGGTGCCTGAGTTGGCGAACCGTAATGAAAGGATCGCGCTTGCGGCAATCCTCAACAGCACCATGGTTGCACTCTTTAAATGTTTCTACGGTCGTTATGCCGGCACCGAAGGCACACTCAAAACCGAGGTGGTAGATACCGTTCTTCTGGAAATCCCCGATCCACGCGGCATTTCCAAAACCTTGGCTGACCGACTTGACAACGCTTTGAAAAAGATGATGCAACGCGACGTGACGCATCTGGTTGAGGAGGCCTTGCTCCAATGCCATTCCGAGGAAGCGATGCGGGAGATTCTACGACAGGAGGCCAAACTCCCGGCAGAGCTGTGCCAGGAAGACAGGCGTGAACTCGATGATTGCGTGTTCGAACTCATTGGGGTGACCCATAAGCAGGAACGCAAAAAACTGATTGACGAGCTTTATCGCGTCACCACCGAGTATTACCGTTTTCAGCGCACACAGGATATTCAGGCGATGGAGAATCGGGCCGGTAACAAAGCCCGCCGATTCGACGCGCAGGATTTGGCCGGAAGCATTTGGCAGTCACTTTCCGAAAGCGAACAAGGGCCTGCTTTTGCCGAGTGGATCAAATCGGCCTATCCAAAAAGAGAAATGGTTAGTATTCCCGAAGGTAAGCCAGAAGTTCTTGGGGCAAGCGATATGTTCGATCCCAATGGCGTTGTCTTCAAAGGCAACAAAGAGATGCATCACCTTACTTATGCCAATTCCAACCAAGCTGCCTTGGTGGCAACATTGGCCGAGTATGGAATTCGTGGAAACATTGAAGTGCCGAAATCGGCTATTGACTGCGAACAGGGCCTGGAGGAACTCCGATCGCGCATGAAACGCGCCACGGAACATTTCACCGAACTTGCCGTCTCTCGCACGGGCACACAGTCGCTTCAAGAGAAAACCGCAACTCTTCTTCTGCACTGGTTTATCCACGGAAGGAACTTATAGTCAGGCTTGGGAATTCAGCCTTCAGCCTTTGTTCCCCCTTCCCACAAATCGGTGGAGAGATACTTTAGGCCGGAGTCGCAGATGATGATGGCCACGGTTTGGCCTTTGTGCCCGCCCCGCAGCAGTTTAAGGGCGGCCCCGAGGTTGGCCCCGGAGGAAAAACCGGCGAAGATTCCTTCTTCTTTGGCTAACAGCCGGGCGGAATCGATGGCTTCTTGATCGCTGATTTGGATGTAACCGTTGATGTATTCTGGCTTGAGGAAGCGCAGCTTGGCGCGCGAATAGCCGCCGCCTTGAATGCGATGGCCGGGACGCGTGATCTTTTCGCCGGCCAAGGCGGCGGCGCCTTCCGGTTCAACCAGAAAGCATTGGATGGATGGATCGTGCTCCTTGAAAGCGGCCGCGCAGCCGGCAAAAGTGCCGCCCGTGCCGGCGAAATCGCAGAAGGCATTGAGCTTGCCGCCGCATTGCTCCAGGATTTCCGCGCCGGTGTGAAGGTAATGCGCCCGGAAGTTGGAATCATCCTCAAACTGGTCGGCGCGAAAGGCCTGCCGTTCCTTGACAATGCGTTGCGTCTCCTTTTCCACCAGCTCCAGGTCCGCCCCGGAAACCTGGCCGCGAACCGAGCCGGGAAGTTGATCCACCAGAAAAACCTCCGCGCCCAAGGCGCGCATCATGCGGGCGCGCTCGACGGAGTTGCCTTTGGACATGACCGCGACAAAAGGATGGCCTTTGATGCCGCAAACGATGGCCAGCCCGGTGCCGGTATTGCCGCTGGTAAGCTCCACCACGGTTTGACCTTTCTTGAGCGTACCCGCCGCTTCCGCATCCTCGATGATCTGGCGCGCGAAGCGGTCCTTTTTGGAAAAGCCGGGATTAAGGTAATCGAGCTTGGCGAAAATTCTTCCGTTCAGGCCGCGCGTGATGCGCGACAATTCCACGAGCGGAGTGTGGCCGATGGCTTCCACCGCCGAGGGAAGAAGATCACTTTTTCTGGAACTGATGGTGTGGGTCGAATTCATGGGGTTGATGTTTGTATGCCGGCGAGACGCCCGGCGCGTTGTTCTTTGGCTGATTCCAAGGCGGCCCAAAGACCGGAGCGAGTAATCAAACCGATGGGGCGATCCGGCATGTCACGGGTGACGACCGGCAGATTGCCCACGTCCTTGGCGGCAAATCGCTTGAGAATGGTAAAAAGGTCTTCATCCGGATGAGCCACGTTCCAATCGTGCGACATCACCTCCCTGACCTGCACGGTGGCGACGCTCTGACTGGGCGATCCGATGGAGAGCGAGGAGGGTAACCCGTCCGGATAACTTGTTCTGCGCCACCACCGGCAGGCTGGCCAAGCCATAATCTCCCATCAAACTCATGGCCTGGCTCGCGGACGCGCCCGCGTTGACAAAGACCGGCAGGTCGAGCATGACGTCGGCAGTCTTGACATGGCGGAGAGCAATCGGCTCGAACTCGTCCGCATGGAAAGGGGAATCAAGACGGTTGTTGACCTGGGCGGGGAAGATCGTTCGTTTACCTGACAGCACAAAGGCCGCGACCACGGCGAACATGGCTGGGCCTAACAGCCCGTAGCCGCCGGTCATTTCGGAAATCATGATGATGGTGGAAATGGGCGCTTTGGCGGCAGCGGCAAAGAAAGCGATCATGCCGACGATGGCGTAAGTGCCCGGATGCGGCACCACGGAGGGAAAGAGCCAGGCCGCCCCGTAACCGAAGGCCCCGCCAAACATGCCGCCGGTAACCACGCAGGGACCAAAAATGCCGCCCGAATTGCCGGAGCCTAACGTCAAGGAAGCGCTGACGATTTCAGCCGCTGCCGCCAGCAAAAGCATGAGCGGCGACAAGAGCAGCGCGTTTTGGGATATGGCAAATTGCGCCCACCCGTAGCCAGTTCCAATTACCGAAGGAACCAGGAGTCCGACGAGGCCGGTGCAAAATCCGCCCATGGCCGCCGCCACCCAAAGGGGGAATCGCTTAAAGAACTTTTCAACGCGAAAGAAGATCGCGAACAAGCACCGCGCCAGCAAAGCGCAGCCGACCCCTAAGAGCGCAAATAAAACCAAAGTCCACGGGTGGTCGAACTGGGTCGCCTGCGGCGGGGGGGTAAAGACGGGCTGAAATCCGGTGGCGGCTCCGACGATGCTGTAGCCGATCACGGCCGCGATCAAAGCCGGCACCAGGGCTTCGACTTCGAAGTCCTCCTTGTAAAAGATCTCCGCGGCGATGATGGCCCCGGCCAGCGGCGCTTTAAAAATGGCGGCGATGCCCGCGCCCAAACCAGCGGCCAGGGCGATGTTGCGTTCTCGCGCGGAAAGTTTCAAGAGGCTGGCGATGCCCGCCCCGGTGGAGGCGCCAATCTGGGCCACTGGTCCTTCGCGTCCGGAAGTGAGGCCGGCGCCGATGGTGATGGCCGAGGTGACCAGCTTGAAGATGGACGTCTTGAAGTTGAGCTTTTCGTTGTTGTGGAATGCGCGGATCGCCGCATTGGTGCCGATGCCTGCGGTCTGTGGCGCGAATTTCCAGGTCAGCAAACCGCCCATCAAACCGGCCGCGGTTGTGACCAGAGGGAGCAGCCAGGGACGGCTCATGTGAAATGAATACTGGCTCAACCCGCCTTCGCCGCCTGCAAGCGGCGGAGTGTATCCAACCATGGAACCGAGCACGAAATGTTTGATGAGGTTGATGCACCAGGTTAACGCCAAGGCCCCCAGGCCAGCGCCGACGCCAATAAGAATGCCGACGAGTCCCCATTTCCGAAGATAGGTGGCTCCTTCGCCGATGTCGGGGAGGTGTCTTAGAGCTTGCCGTTTCCACATAATTCGCGGGCCTTATTCATTGCGCAGCGCGGGCAATAATTCCCCGCGCAAGGCCAGGCGCGCGGCGGCCCAAGTCCAGAAAAGTCCACTCAGAAAGACCAAACCCAGCGTCGCACCCAACGAGGCGCAGGATACGCGGGCGGCGGGCGAAAGCAAGACCGGCAGAAGGGCCAGGAGGGCGGCCACGATGCCCAGAGCCAGGCCCAGCGTCTGCAAGACCGCGTGCTCGGCCAGCACCAGGCGGCGCAAGGTGCGCGGGGTAAAGCCGACGGCAGCCAGCAGCGCCAATTCACCGCGCCGCTCGAGCACGTTGCGCAATACCACCACCCCCAAACCGGCGCTGCCCAAAAGCAGGCCCAAGCCGCCCAGGACTTGAAAGGTATCGAGATAGGTGTTTTGCACGGCGTTGAAAGCATTGAGGCGCGCGGCGGCCGGCGTTAGCTCCAGCCCGCGATCGCGCAATCCGCGCGTCAACGTCGCGGACACCGCCGCCGCGTTACGCGAGTGGGCGTCCACCAGGAACATCCGGTAGCCTGCCTCGCCGGGAAAATGCCGGACGAAAGCCGGTTCGGCTACGATCAGGCTGCCTTGCAGGATGGAGTTTGCGACCGCGCCAACGAGACGCACCTGGAAGGGCCGGCCATGTTCATCGGTATAATTGACGGTATCGCCGATTTTTTTGTGCAGCGCCCAGGTGATCGTGGCCTCGTCGCCGACGGCGGGGATTTCAGCGCCGCTTGTTTCCAGCAAGGCCCAGGGGCGGGTGGCGTAGGATGGATCGGCCAGTTGCGTGAATTTGAAGCGGCCTTCCAGCTCCGGCGGACTGACGGCCAGCAAACGGGGTGTTTGCGCGCGATTCAGGTTCAGGCAACTGGCGTCGTCGCCGTCATGCACCCGCAACGGAACCAACGCCACGTCCTTGAGGCTGTTCTGATCCAAACCGAAAAATTGACGGCCGGCGCTGGTGTTCAGATCTTGCACGACGGGCAGTGCCGATTCGCCGATGAAGGCGAAGCCGCCCGTGCCCGACGAGCGCTGGCCGCTGTCGCGGGCGGCGTCCAATTTGTTGGCTTGGACGGCGGCGATGAGAAAGGCGCCGCTGGCCAGCAAAGCCACAATGGCCAGACTACGGTGCGGCTGGCGGGCGCAACCGCGCACACCAAGGCCAGGCAACGTCAGCGGACGCGATGCGGCGCGGGCGGCCAGGGAGCGAAACCAAACGGCCGCCGCCGCCAGCCCGGAAATCAACAGCAGGGAGCCGGCCCCAAAAAAAGATTCCACGTCGGCGGTGTGGTGTTGGGCCAGAGGCGCCACGACCAGGGCCAGCGCGCCCAGACCACTGAGGAGGGCGACCCATCCGGCCCATTGGCGCCGGCGTTTTGTGCCGGCGACTGCGCGCTCCAATTCGTTGCCTTGTTCGAGCAATTCACGGGCCGGGCGTTTGGCCTGGCCGCGCACCGCCAGCCACACGACCAGGGTGCTGATAAGAATGCCCGAGAGGCCGCCGACGGCCAGCGTTTGGGCGGTGACGTGAAATTGCAGCGGAGATTCCGCCACTGCCGCGCTCCACAGCGTCGTCAGGCCGAACAACATCGCCTTGGCATATAGGATTCCGCCGGCCACGCCGAGCAAGCCGCCGAGCGCGGCGATGACCGTGCCTTCCATAAGGAGCAATCGGCGGACTTGCGCGGGCCGCCATCCCACCGCCAGCAAGATGCCGATTTCAGTGGCGCGCCTTTCCAAACCGAAATGAAAGAGCAAAGCTAAAAGAATCAGCGCCGCTACCACCAGAAAGAAACTGAAGCCGATGAACAAACCGCCAAAGTCCTCCGATTGCGAGCTGGCCGCCAGCGCCTGCTCGCGCACCGGCGCGAAGGACAGCCCGAGGGTGGCCGGATCCAACTTGGAGAGCATTTGGCGCTCCAGTTCTCCGCGCGAAACGCCCGCCGGAAAGCGAATCGCGGTCACGTCGCCGAAACGGTTGCCCCACATCCGCCGGCCCGCCGCCAGCGTGACAAAGGCCTTGGGCATGCCGCGATATTGCTTCCAATACTCCTCGTCCTTGGGGCGGATCTTTTGCATGTCGATGGCGAAGCCGGCGTCCCAGTTTTCCGTTTTCTCCGCCTTGGCGATGCCGGGGAAATCCGGCATGAGGGTGCGATCGGCCATGAAGCCTTGCATCGGCGCGACGGCGCGGACGCGGAAGCGGTCCCGCTTTTCTTCGAGGTGGTGCGTGGCGCCCAGGACGAAATATGACAACTGCAATTCATCGCCCGCCTTGGCCTGCAAATCGCCCGCCAGCCAGGAGTTGATGATGATTTGGTCGTCGGGCATGTCCGGGGGAAGCAGCGGCGGGCTGGCGGCGGTGACCATCGAATAGGGGGTTGATTCTTGCCCATCGCGCAGTTCGTTGACAAAATAGGTCAAGACCAATTCACGCCCGGTGCCCGCCGCGGCGACGATTTCCGGGTCGATAAAGACGCGCGCGCTGCGCAATTCCGATCCGCCTGGGACGTCGCGCCATTCGAGGCCGGCGTCGGCGATGGTCCAGTGCCGTTGCAAGTCCGGCTTAGGTCCGCTGGAGAGAAGCAGATTGGCGCGGCCGGGTTGATCGACCTTGGCCTGCAACAAGGACAAAGGCAGAAAAGCGTTGAGGGGCGAGGCCTGGTTGGCCTGCAAACCGAACCGCCCGAACTGTGCGTCCGAAACCACCGCGCTTACAGTCAAACGCATACCTGCCGAAACGTCTTCGCGCGGGGAGATGGGCGCTTCCTGCGACAGCAGCGAAGGCTTTTGCGCGCGGAGGATGATGGTGTCGCCCGGGTTGACGCGCAATTGTTTGGCCAGCGCGGAGTTGAGGACGACGGAATCGGGGGGAATTGGCAGGGCCAACGGCGATTGTGCCAAGGCCCAAAAATGCTGGTCAACGCCGAGGATTTGGACATGGTTGGCGCGGGCCGAGTCATCGGGGGTGGCGGCGGCGCCGGGCAATTGCAAGACCGCTGCCGCCGGCTGAAGGTCGTCGGCCAGGGTGGAGCGGAAGAAGCGGTCACGGGAGCTCAGGGCGAAGGTGGTTTGGCCAATGCGGGCCAGCGCCAGGGCGCGCAAACTTTGGCGCACACAATCGCCCATCGCCAGGGCGCCGACCAAAATGGCGCCGGCCACCGTTACGCCGAGCAAGGCGCCGAGATGGCTGCGAGCGTAGAAACGCAAATTAGAGCACAGAAGTTTCACGTCCACCCACCCATACCTCATAAGAACGGAGACAACAAGCGTGTGACGCCGTCGCGCAGCTTGATGGGCAGACTGCGGCCATCCACCTCTTCCTGGGTGACTTGCCTTGCGCCCCGCAATTTGGATTGGACAATCTTCTCCAGCGAGGCTGTCAGTTCAGGACAATAGCATTCCAGGTCGAATTCGAAATTGAGCCGGAGGCTGCGGGTGTCCCAGTTGCCGGAGCCGACCAGGGACCATTGGCCATCGACCAACATCAGCTTGGAATGATCGAAGGGCGGGGGACCGAGCCAGATTTTACAACCGCGCTCCAGCACCTGCCACCACATGGCCCGCGAAGCCCAATCCAGATAAGGAAGATTGCTTCGCTCCGGCAGCAAGATCCGCACCTGGACGCCGCGCAAGGCCGCGAGATTGAGCGCGGAAACAAGGACGGGGCCAGGCAGGAAGTAAGGGGTGACGATGGTCACCGAGTCGCGCGCACACGAAAGCGCGGCGAGAATGGTCCAGTAGAGCTGCTCGAAATCCTCGTCCGGCCCATCCGGAATGGCCCGGGCCAGGACGGGGCCTTGGGCATCCAGAGGCGGGAACCAATCGGGGCCGGCGAGGGATTCGCCGGTGACGAAAATCCAATCGTTGGCGAAGGCCTCCTGCAATTGGGCGACCACGGGGCCTTGCAGGCGAAAATGCAAATCCCGCACGGGATGGCGCGGGTGTTGAGCGACCAAATTGCCTTCGCGCAGATTCATGCCGCCGGTGAAACCGAGACGGCCGTCCACCACCATGATTTTGCGGTGATTGCGAAGATTCAGGCTCATCAGCCGCCAGGGCGCCTTGGTGGGCAGGAAATGGCCGGTGGGAACGCGGGCGTGATGCAGAGCGGGGATGATGGAAGGCACGGAGTAACGGGCGCCGGCGGCGTCGATCAAAACACGAACCCGCACCCCGCGCGCCACCGCTTTGCGCAGGGCCTCGACGAAAAGGCGCCCGCTCCGATCATTGTCAAAGATATAAGTTGAAAGGCAGATGGTGTTTTTGGCCTCGCCGATGGCTTCCAGCATGGCCGGATACGCGGCATCGCCGTTGACCAGGGCCTCCACTTTATTGCCCGCGACCAGGGGACGGGACACAATCCGGCCGACGGCCCGGGACAATTGTTCAAGGTGGGAGGCTGCCAGCGGCAGGCTGGCTGGTCCGTCCGCCTGGAGAACCGAATCCGGCGGGGCCGGCCCCTGAATGCGGCCGCTGGCGCCGCGCAGGAGCAGCGCCTTGCGGCGAACGCGATTGATGCCGAGCAACAGATAGAGCACCGGGCCGAGCAAGGGCAGAAACCAGATGAACGCAATCCAAAGCACCGCCGCCCGGGTTTCGCGCTTATGCAGAATGGCATGGGCTGAGGCCAAGCCGGCGGAAAAAAGAGTCAGCACCGCCACGGCGTGCGGCCAAAAATCGGCCAGGCGAGAAAGCAGCTTCATGCAAGCATCAATATAGCTGATTGCGCCGCCAAGTCAGTACAAAGAATGGCAGTGTCCTCACCCGCCGCCGTGGATGCCGCAGGGGTTGCTTTTGCGGGGCGGCGGTTCGTGAAAGGGGAGGCCGGCGCGATAACGCGCCAGAAGCTGCGCGTTCATGTTCGCGAAGGCCGTTTCGCCGGCGGCAGTTTCCGCCGCCACGGCCTTTTCCGCGGTGGCGATGGCGTCCTTGAAACGACCTGCTTCGGCATAAGCCGCAGCCAGGGTTCCGGCCACGCACATGCCCTTGGGCGCCGGCAAGCTGGAGGCTTCTTCGGCGCAAAGCACGGCTTCGGCTCCGTTGCGCACTTTCTCGTCAGGGGCCGTGGCGAGAATCAAGGCCAGATTGTTGAGCGCTTCCACGCAATGGGGGTGCTCCCGCAAGGCGTGCCGGAATTGGGCCGCCGCCCCGGAGTAATCGCCAGTCTGGTGCAGCAGCGTGGCGCACTGCAAACGCGTCGCGACGTCGGGACTAAAAAGCAAGGCCACGCGCAGATGACCGATGGCCTCGGCGAATTGTTCTTGCAGGGCAAGGATTGTTCCCAGACGACGGTGGGCCTCCGGATGATGCGGTTCCGTCTTGAGGGCCGCCTGAAAGTGTTCTTTCGCCTCATCCGCGCGGCCTTGCTCGAACAAAATTTTGCCCAGGTTGACGTGGGCCTCGGCATATTGCGGCGCGATGCGCAACGAAGCTTTGAAATGCTCCTCGGCCTCGTCCTGTTTGCCTTGACAGGCCAGGAGAAGCCCAAGATCGCTGTGCAAGGCCCACGCCGAGGGATTGCGCGCCACGGTGTCGCGAAAGAGCGATTCTTCCGTCGAGAAGACTCGCGCGCGCTCGAACGACATAACGCAAAGCGAAAGGACCGCGGTGGCGGCGGCGCATCGGCGGAAGGTCCTGCCCGGAAGGCAAGCCAGCGCCGCCGCCGCCAGCGCCAATGGCGCAATCAAAGGCAGATACTGGAGATGATCCGAAACCTGCCACTTGGCCATGAATTGCGCGTCGAAAAAGCCGAGCGCGGGAAACACGGCGAAGGCAAAGCATGCCAGCGCAAAAAGGACGGGCCGTCCCCAACTGCGGCGGAACCGCCAGCAGAGCGCGACGGCCCCGGCGCACCCCAGGAGAGGGATGAAGGCCGCCAGGGAGGACGCATCCACTTTCCAACGCGGATAGATTGCGATTAAACCCGCGGGAAAGAGCGCTTTGTCGCAATAAAACCAGAAAACCCGCCCCGCAACGGCCAGGCGCTCGCAAAAGCTTTGAGGCTCAAGGGTGGCGCCCGCCAGGGCCTGGTACTTCTGGAACCAGATCGACATTACCCCAAAGCCAAGCGAAAGCATGAAATAAGGGGAGGCGCGCAGCCAGTCTTGTCGAGTGACGCGCCCCCGTCGCCAACCGGCGAAGGCCAGGAGCAAAAAGGGCAGCATGACGGTTGATGTTTTTGCCAGCAATGCCAGCACGAAAGCGGCCAGGGAGCAGCCCAGCCAGCGCGCGCCGCCGCCCGGGCGGGAGGAATCCTCTTCCCAGCGCAGATAAAACCAAAGGCTAAGGAGAAAGAATGGCAGGGAAAGCGTGTTTTTCAATTCGGCGATGCGTCCCACCGTGGCGACGCAAACCGGATGGACCACGAATATCGCCGCCGCCAGCCACGCGCCGGGAATTTTCAACCGCGCCAAGAGCAGCCATATCAGCGCCGCGCTCAAAACGTGCAACGCCACGTTCACGGCGTGGTAGCCGGCCGGATTCTGTCCCCACGCCAGCCATTGCAGCCAAAAGGTGAAGGTCGAAAGCGAGAAATCGGATTGGAACCAAATGGAGAATGGGCTGGCCGTGCCGTGGACCAGGGGATTGTCGTAATCCACCAGGCGGCGGTCATCCATCAGAAAGCTCCCCGGAAAAAGCGGGTGGTAGGCGGCCAGCGCCAACGCCGCCAGCGCCAGCAAACCCAGGCCGGCGCGCATGCGGGTATTCAGCGCTCCCATGGCCAAGTCCTAAAGCGCGCAGGACATGCGAATCGGTTCCTCCGGGGCTGATGCGTGGGAGGAATCACTCTCGCGGGGCGGTTGGTCGATCCACTTCATCTCGCGCATGGGCGTGAGTTTCCCTCCGCAAGCGCAGGGGCCTTGGGTTTGATTGACCCGCGCACTCCGCCGGCATTGCTCGCAATACATCACGTTGTCGCGATATTCCCGCGCCCGCCATCGGCAAAAGAGCAGCACAATTGCCGCGAACACCGCCGCGACGATGCGGGCGCTGGGCATGATAAATAAGACGTTGCCAGGCAGAACGGAGACCAGCAGCAGAAAGGCAACGACGAGCGCGCAGGCGCCGTTGACCAATTGGCGCGCAAGCAACTCAACGGCCAATTCCTGGGGGGTTTTTCTAGTCCACATATTTTTTTCGCGCAATTAATGGTTCAGGACGACAATGCATCTTAGCATGCCGTAGCGTTCCGTCTGTAATGGGGTTTATGGTTTTTGCGGTAGTGCATCGCCTCGCACGCCGCCTGGAAAGCAAAAGCGTTTCCGACTCTTTTGGGCTACATGGGAAAGCGCATCAGGGAAGGATGCAGTTACGGCATGAGAAGTGGAATCATCTGGCGTCCGTCCCGGCGGTAAATCTGAAAATCATGGTCCAGTGTAAACACCACCGTCCGTGGATGTAATTTTGCCAACCGGACCAGACACGCATCGGCCAGCGACATTGGCACGTTCGCGTACCGCTGAACGAGCTTTTCCAAAGCAGCCACTTCGGCGATGAGTGAGAAATCAACCTCAAGCAACCCACTATTAATGAGCGTAAAAAACTTTGCCGTTCCATGCGGCAGTTTGCGCACAAGAAAAAACGCTTCGGTCAGAACGGCCTCACACGTCAGGAAAGGAGCGGGTAGGCGTTGGAATTGTTCCGCCACCCATTGGTGATGGGTTTCTTCCTTCACCAGAAATGCGACAAGCGGACCGGTGTCAATAATAACCCGGTCGTCAGGCGCCCAAGCCCTCCAAATACTTCGGATTCGTGGCGAGATCTGATGGTCCGCTCAGTGAACCGCACAGGTTGCCTACGCGGTCAAATGCGGTGCCGTTGGCGCGGGGCTTGCGCACCGCCTGTTCCAACGTCTTGCGAACAAACTTGCCTTTGGGCACTTTGGCCGCCTGCGCCAGTCTTTCCAGACGCGCGTCGAGTTGTTCTGGTATGCTGCAAATCAACGTTGTCACTCCGATGACTTTAGGCCATTCCGCAGCTAATGGAAAGGATGAAAACGTTGCCCGCGTCACCCTTCTCGCCAACCCAATTGCGCCAGAACCCCGCACATGGCTTGCAGGCGGGGGCAGGGGACCCCGGCTTGCCGCGCCTGCCGCAACGGCTCCAGAAACAGCGCATCCAATTCCAACTCCCGCCCGCTCTCGTAATCGAGTAAGGTCGAGGCCTTGTAGGCTCCCATCTGGCGCGTGCGCTCGATTTGCTGGTCGGCGGAGGATTCCGGCACCTCCAACCCTTGGGCGCGGGCGGCGGCGATCGTTTCCATCATCAACTCCCGCAGCAACCGTTCCCAGCCCGGGTGAGTCAACAATAAATCCGTGGTCAAACAACCTTGCAGCTTCGTCCCCGGCGCAATCCGCCCTTGCAGGACGGCGTCAAGGCCCGCCACGCCGGCCACGCCAAGTCCATTGAAGGGAATGTTCCACACCAACTTGTCCCAGCGCGCCTGTGCGAGATTGCCGGCCACTTTACAGACAACGCCCGTCCCGGCGATGACCTGGCTGATGGTTTGAGTGCGAGTTTGCGGAGGACGGTTCCATTCGCCCAGCACGACGGCCCCATGCGCCAGGTGCCGGATTACGCCCGGCACGATGCGATTCAAACAGACGAAGGCCACTCCACCCATCGTTTTTTCGGCTCCGATGATCGCTGCCACGGCGGCCTCGTTGCCCAATCCGTTTTGCAGCGTGAGAATGGTGGTGTGCGGGCCGGTCAGGGCGGGCAAGAGTTGAGGCAGGACGTGGTTGGCGGTGGTTTTGAGGCCGATCAGCACCAAATCCGCGGGACCGATCTCCTTGGGCGCGCGCGCGCAATGAGGTTCAGCGTGAAAGACGCCTTCCGCTCCTTCAATCAAGACCCCGCGCTGTCGCACCGCCTCATAATCCGATCGCAGCAGAAAATGGACTTCGTGCCCCGCCCGGCACAACATGGCGCCGTAGAAGCTTCCCAACGCCCCGCATCCGACCACCGCGATTTTCATTGCCGCAACCAAGCATGTTCCGGAGGGGTTTGACAATACAAAAGGCGTTCATGAAGGGCAACTGGTGCGACCCGCCTTCGCAAGGCCTACGGCGGGCAGGCTGGGTTTGACCGGGTTTGACCGGCACAATTTGCCGCTTTTGGACTTGGCGCGTGAGTCTTTATTTCCGAAACAATGTGAAACTATCCTGGAAATCAACGACTTACGTGAATTGAATGGCCACAAAAGAACGCAAGAAACGCAAAAGAGGAAACGAAAGAGTGGATGAGCCGGGGCGAAAAGCAGGCTGCACCCGAGGCTGCCGCCAGTTTCCTTGCGTGTTTTTTTGTGTTCTTTGCGTTCCTTTGCGGCAATGATGCCGGCCTTCCCGCTGTTTCGCCTTGGCGGTTTTGAGGTCCGCAAAATGTCAAAGAACAGGCGCGTGAGCGCCACACCGCAACACTATACCATCGTTAGATGGGACTGCAACATAAATTATTAAACGTCCTTTAGGCCGAGGCGCTTTTTCCGCTAATTGGACGAAAGTATGGTTTGACCCCGCCGCGACCCCTGATGCTCGCCAGCAACAAAAATCCCACAGCCAGACGCTGCGCTTTCAGTATTCGCATCTACCGCTCCAGGTTGCGTGAGCCGGATGGATTGAGAGTGCAATCCCATTCTAAAATCGTTGGCGGCGTCTGCCATGCGTACCATTCGACAGAGAGCCTTCCGTGGTGTCCATTGCTCGTCTTAATGTAAAATTCTTGCTTTACGCTTCCCTGCCATTTGGGGTCATCGGCTTTTTGCGCAATTGTGAATGAGGGGGAATAGGCATTCTCAGGAGCAAGATAGGTAAATTCATCTTTGGTGGGACTAATCTCCCCGCCAACCACGACGACTTCAAACTTGTAATCGAAATGGGCATTTCCGGGAGGCGGCACTGTCAGAGGCGTCTTTGAGCACAATATTTCCAAGTCTCCTTTTGCGTCTGGCCGCCCAGTGCGCAGATCGAAGTGATTTGTCGTTCCATTGCAAGCAACTTTACCGTGCCAAGATGAACCAACCAGTCGCTCTTTTCCAGCTTGTTTCCACATCCTGAAAACCACGGGATTGGTGGTGCTGCCCGCGTAATTCGAATTAGGGCCAAAACCATAATTTATGACCGCTTTAGGCGAAAGCTGATAGCCATCTTTTTGAATAGAGATTTTGTCAATTCCGTAGGCGGTATAGCCGGTTATTGTAAAATTGCCATTTTGGTCTGACTCCAATGCCACCGGCTGCGTTTCAGTATCATATCGCTCAAAATGGGCATTGACCACGAGGGCCGAGACTTTTGCGCCTTTCACGGGCTGGCCACTTTGGTCAACAATTTTTCCGTAAAAAGCGATCGGAACATTTTCCGGCGAGCGTAATTGCGCTAACATCGAAATCGGCAACAGGCAGACGGTCAACGCTGTGATGAAGGATCGAACTGTAAAACGATAGTTTTTCATAATGGTGTCAGTTAAGGTTAAGGCCAAAACTGGAGAGCAATTGATGCCAGTAAACTCCCACAGTCATGTTGTCGGAATGAAACTGAAGACTATGCCCGATCCGATCCCGCCCAAAACTGTATGGTGGGGCATTTAAATCAACTCGACCAACTGAAAAAGTGCTGGCGATATTTGTTTCCGCGCCCAGAGCAAAAGAGTAAGACTGCGCGGCCATTGAGAAAATTTCATAGGTGTTGGTTGGAAACACCAGGCTGCGGGTCGTGAAGAACGAGGCTCTGTTATAGTAACCCGATGGAAAATTGGAAGATGGTGTTGTGTAAAGGTAGGAGCTTGAATCGGCTTTGAAGTTCTGATCCGTCACCCAATAACCGAGAGCGTAATCCTGCGCATTGAAATAATCCGCAAAATGACTGGCACCTCCAATGCCATTGAAATAGGGCGGTGCGCCGTTGGTAAAGTAGTGCCCTTCGCTGTCCGGTGTGTACACGTGCGGTGTGTAAGAGTTCGTCGCATCGGCTGGAACGGAGTTGTCGTAGGCCCTCGCCGAAATCGCCGCCTGCGTTGCCACGTATGTGTTCACGATGACGTTCGTGCCCGCCAGCCGTAGCGCCTCGCCGGTGACAACGTTCCCCATGCTGTGCGCCAGCACGTAAACTTTTCCCGGATACTGACCGTTTAGGTTCGCCAAAAAGTTTTCAAAAGGCTGGCCGCACTGCCAGGCTGTCCGTTCACTAACATTGTATTGAGCCAAGTTTAATGTGAGGAGCGCGGCCGGGTTAAAAAGATTGCAAGGCCAGCGGAAAGAACCGAAACGCCCCTTATAGCCCTGCCAGTACAGTCGCTTGAAGGCCGTTTCGGCAAAACGGTCTTTTTCCCACGCTGGCATATTCCAGCCGTGAACGAAAACGATGTAACTGTCATTGGTGTCGTAAGCCGGATCATAGGAATACTGAAACTGTGGCTGGCCGTCCGCCACCAACTCATTCGTGGACATCGGTGCGCCGGGTACCGTGTTGGGGTCCTCGCCAATCGTCCTCCGTTCATACATCTGCTTGATGTCCTGGATTTGAATGTATAACGAGGATTGCGCGAGTTGGTTGCCGCTGCCGTCGGTGATGGTGAGGTTCAACTGGTCGCTGCCCGGAAAAACGCCGCACCAGATGTAATGGTTGCCCGCCCAGCAATTGCTGTAGTTGCAATCGTTCAACAGGAGGTTGGACCCCGGCCCAATCCTTCCCACGTAACGGCAGAGAGTGTTGTTAATCTGGTTGCTGGCCGTGCTCAGGTTGGTCAAGTAGCCCATGCCTCCGTCCGCGTCGGCGGCTTGGAAGAGATCAATGGCCACGCCGCTGTTATTTTGCCACGACAAAGTTACCGTGCTGCCCTGCGGCAGCCGGGAAAGGGTATTCGAGACGCCGGACACCCAAAGCCGGGCATAGTCTTCCAAATCACGCGGGCAGGGAATGGCTCTGCCGTTTCCGTTGCTGTAGTCGTAATCGGGTTGGGATGCAGTTTGGACGTCGTCCTCGCCCCCGTTGACATATCGATCATAGTCATTATTGGCCCACAAGACGCAGGGCCTCTGCTGGCTGGTGTTGTCGGGGCCGGTGAATGTTTCGTCCATAGTGCCGTCGTGGTTAACATCCAGCGAAAGACGGATGACGTCAATCTCGCACTGGCCTTGCTGGTTGCCTTGGTCGGGGTCGGGCTTGGTCAGCAGCGCCACCTGGCCGGCGGTGGTGGCGAAAAAATCTCCGTATTCGGATAGGATGCCGCCGGAATTGGTGGTTACGATGTTGTTGCTGACAAGGTATGCGCCGTCAAAGTATTGGCCCAGGTAGGCGAAAACGAGCGGATTGCTGTTCGTAACCGCCTGCTTGGCGTAGCCGGCGATGGTGAGGGAAGACCCCACAGGCAGGATCATCAGCGGCGTCGTGCTGGCGGGGCTGAAACGCCAGTCTGCGTAGCCTGATGCAGCAACCAAGTCGCCTGGCATCGGATCTCCTGCCTAGGCGGTTGCAAAGCGGGCAAAATAATAGCCGACGGTTCGAAGACACGGTCGTACGTCCTGGTAGAAGTACAACGGGTAATCCGCGAATTGCTGGGGAACAATACTCCCACTGCCGATGGACAAGGGAACGAATGTGGTAGGTGAGGTTGCCGTCGGCCATAAGAAGGAATTGTACGGGATGCCATAGAAATTGCTTCCTCCGGCGGTCATAGATAGACTGGTTCCGTCAGCGGATATGCCAAAATTGGAGAGGGGAACCATGTCCCATGGATAACAGCCAAGGGAAGCAAGTTCGCCGATAGAAATAGACAGAATATCGTAGTCCAAGTAATAATCCCCCGCCCACAAATATTGAGAGTTATTCGAGAGCAGCAAGGGCGCAATCGGCGCGGCATTGCTATGATTGACGTAATCAAACGTCGGAAAATTGTACTCCAACGGCCCCGGACGATTTACGATGTCATAGGTAGTGAAGTTAGTCACTCCGGTGGCTAGGGAGCCGCTATCCGGCAACAAATCCTCCGCGTTAAACACATAATTGCGGTAAAAGTAGTTGTCCTCGAAGGGCATGAATTCATCGCGATAACGGTAGAATCCTCGGGCGACGCCAAAGCTATAATAGGATGCGAAGACGTCCTGCGTGGAGTAGGTCAGACCATACGGCACACCATTGTAATGGGTTTGGGGGGCGAAAGGATCATCGACGGCAATCCTAAGCAGGAACAATGCGTTCTCTTTCATTTGCTCCGTACCATCCAGGAAAGGAATCATTTCTGTGGAATAGCTGCCGCCACACCATACCGCGTCGCCGTAGCGGCCACTGTCATCCATCGGTTGGACATTGAAGTAATAGCCGCCGTACCACGGGACTTGCGCAGGGGTTATTGCCGCCAGACCGTTTGTGAAAGAGGCCACGGGCACCTCGAACGTGGTATTGTCCATAGATGAGTTGTATTGGCCGTAGGCTTGCCCGAGCCAAGGGTCTTGTGGATAAAAGGGCTGCGAATCGGCCCAGGCTGAGATCGTCACTTGGAATTTCGTAACTCCAGCAGGAATGGTGCTGGCGACAAGGTAAAGTTGGTTGGATCGGCCGTTGGCAAACGTCACTTGGGTCGAGTAATGAGGGTTGTAAAGATTGTCCAGCGAGGCGCTCAAAAGCGAAAGGCCACCTGAATAGAGAGCCTGGATTTGATAGCTGGCGTTCTGGCCGGAGGACAAGGAGGTGTCATGGTAGCTGGTTTGCGAATTGGTGGCGATGGCAGTCATGCCGGAACCGGTGTCGCGGTAAATGACGTATCCGGTGACGTTCCCGGGGGAAGCGCTCCAATTGATGGTGGCGCTTCCGTCGTTGTTTTCCTCGACGGTCAAACCGGTCGGTGGGGGCGGAGCGTTGAAGACATGTGGGTCGGTGCCGTTGTCGAACTCGACGATGTTGACGTAGCCGTCGCCGTCGGGGTCTTTGTAGCCGTCTGGGGTTCCTGTCAAACCGGTGTCGGGCAGGTAAGGGTCGGTCAGCGTGGCCAGGGCTTCGTAGCCGTCGGGCAACCCATCCCCATCGCTGTCCTCGCCGTAACCGCCTATCAGAGAAAGGGTTCGACCGTTGATCGAGATGGACACGGTGGTGGCGGTGTCCGCGCCCACAAAACTGGTTTCCACGCTCCAAGCGCCATTGCTTGAGGATTGGCTGTAAATTTGATAATTGGTCCCGACAGCGGTTGGCCACATGGTCGCCAGCAGGGTGTTGCCGTCTGTGCCGTTGGTGACGGAGAGATGATAGCGGCAGGCGGAATCGTTGGTGTAGGCCAGAAAGAGGGCTTGGGCGTCGGTGTGAATCGCAGAAATGGAGTGGGCGTTGGTGGGGTTGGAGCCGAGCAGGTACTCTGTGAGGTTGCAGAGGCCGTCGCCGTCCGGATCGGCGTAGGGGTCCACGTTTAGGGTGTTGTAGTACTCCAGGCACCAGTTATCGGGCAGGCCGTTGGTGCCGGTGGACGGGACCAATTCGGCGCAGAAATAGAGGGTGTTGCTGGCCGGCCGCAGCGGCGGGGCGGGGGTGACGGTGTTGGAGCCGACCAGCGTGACCCAGGGCTGCCAATTGGTGGAGGTGATCGGTTCCACCTTGGCGTTGGTCATGATGAGGTAGGTCAAGCCACGGCAGGGGTTGATCAGATTGACCTGCGCCTGGCCCCCGGTGTTGGTGATCAAAAGCCAAAAATTGGTATAGGCGGCATAATTGGTATTGACTGCGTTGGTGGGCGTGGGCGGCAGGTGGAATCCGCCGCTGCCGTTGTCGGGATGGAATCCGCCTTGGGCCCCGGCCCAGGTGTCGTAGTCGTTGCTGTCCCAGGCCCAGCCCGAGGTGAAATAGTTCGTGCCGCAGCAGAGCACGGCGTTGGTCGTGTCGAATTCAAGGTAGAGGAATATCCCCCTGAACTGCTCATATCCCGCGCTGTCGGAGCCTATGAAAAAACCGTTGGTCCAGGTGTTGGTGGCGGGCACGATGGTCACCGGCCCGCCCGAGGCCGCGAATTGGCCGTCCAGATAGAGCGTCGAGTTGGTGGAGTAGGTTACCGCGACCTCGTGGTAAGAGTTGGCGCACCATGAGATTGGGGCGCTGACATAGATGGTGGCAACCGAATTGCTAAGGCCGGCGAAATAAATGTTCGTGCCGCCGGCATCGACGTAAAGCGCCCAAAGGCCTTGCGGAGAGCCGGGTGACCCATCGCCGGCGGCCAAGAGGAATCCCTCTTCACCCGGCCCTTGGCCGTTTTGGTTGGTATCGGCGGAGGCCCAATCCGGGACGATGCTGGCGAAAAGCGCCCCGCCCGCCAAATCGATGTTCAGGTGGCCGTTGGTCTCAATGATGCGGCAATTTAACGACGCCGGTTCTAGGTTCGTCGTGTCGAGCATGAGGGCGTTGCCCCAGCAATCCTGCACGACGAGCGCGTTGGTGAAATTGAGCGGCGCATAATTGAAATCCGAGACGAGGTTGGTTTTCAGGAACGAATAGCTGTCCAGCCAGATAATGGGCGGCATCGGGGGGCCGGATTGGGCCAGGCCGGAGGCTGCCGGGAAGAGTGCCGCCAGGATGACGGCCAGGGGGAGCAAGCGTTTGGGGGTTTTCATGGTTGTCTTGGGGTTTGCCTTGGTTGAAGCAAAGGGCGCGGACCTGACGCACCTTGACCAGAGGCACCGCGAAGCGCCTTTTGCAGAAAGCACGCCAAGCCGCGCCGAGGTGCGGCTTGTGTCTGCAAAAGAGGCTTGAAAAATTCGCGGTTTCTCTGGTCAGCCTCGTAGCCAAAGGCTACATGTAAAATATGATAAGTTATTTAATCATTCACGCTTCTGTTTTAAGGACGCGCGATTCTTTGCTCTTCGGCGCGGTTTTGTCAAGCGTGAAAGAACAAATACTTCAAAAGTTTGGGGCAAGAACGTGAAAGGGTGAAAGGGGTCACACAAAAGGCGTCCAGCGCGGGCTTGACTTGGCGCCGCCCTTCTCCAACATGACGGCGATGGCGGCGTTGTTTACGATCCAAAGTGATTTTCGTTACGAGATCATCCGCAAGATTTTCGAAGGCGGCATGGGAATCGTCTATGAGGCCCAGCAGCTTGGGGCGCGCAATTTTGTCAAGCGCGTCGCCATGAAGGTCATCCGCCAGAATTACGCCAATCAAAAACAGTTCATCGAGAACTTCATCGGCGAGGCCAAGCTGGTGGCCGACCTCATTCACACCAATATCGTTCAAACCTACCAGTTGGGCGAATCGCGCGGCCTTTACTTCATCTGCATGGAGTTGATCCACGGCGTTAACCTGGAGCAATTCGCCGGTCAATTGGTCGAGAAAGACCAGGTGCTGCCGCCCGAGTTGGCCGTTTTCATCACCAGCCGCATTGCCCGCGGCCTGGCCTACGCGCACGCCAAGACTGATGAAACCGGCAAACCGCTGGGCATTGTCCATCGCGATGTCAGCTTCAAGAACATCATGATCGCTTTTGCCGGGGACGTGAAATTGACGGACTTCGGCATCGCCAAGGCGCGCGGCTTCCTGGAAGACAACGAAGGGGAAGTGGTGGCCGGCAAAGCTGATTTCATGAGTCCGGAACAGGCCGATTTTCAGATCACGGACAAACGCTCCGATCTTTTCTCCGCCGGGGTGGTGCTGGCCAACCTTCTCCTGGGCCATAACCTTTTCAAAGGCGCGACCGCCGAGGAATCCCGCGAGCGCATCATGACCCTGCCGTTGCCTGATTTTTGCCGACTTGACCCGCGCATTGATCGGCGGCTCAACGAAATCCTGCATCACGCCCTGGCCCGCGAACTCCCCCGGCGTTACGCCACGGCCGATGAGCTGCTTTATGACCTGGAGTATTACATTTACCACCAAGGCTACGGGCCGACCAATGAAACCCTGGGCAAATTCATCCGCGACCTCTTCGACCAGAAGATTCCCGCCCCCGCGGACAAGGGGGAAACAACCATTCTGGAGCGTTCAACCCTTTGCAAACTCCCTGCCGGCTGATTGAAAACCCGCCCTTCCAGCAAGTCGGGACCGCCGACGGTCGTGCTCGGATTGATCCAAACCCGCTGCTCGCCTGATCCGGCGGAGAATTTCGCGCGCACCGCCGCCAAAATCTCCCAGGCCGCGCGGCAAGGGGCGCGCATTATTTGCACCCAGGAACTTTTCTCCTCCCAGTATTTTTGCCAGAGTGAGAACCACGATTATTTCAAACTCGCCGAACCCATTCCCGGCCCCTCCACCGCCGCTTTGCAGAAACTGGCCCGCCGCCACCGCGCCGTCATCATCGCCTCGCTATTTGAAAAGCGCGCCGCCGGCGTCTATCACAACTCCGCCGCCATCATCGACGCCAGCGGGCAGTTGCTGGGCATTTATCGCAAGATGCACATCCCGGACGATCCGCTTTATTACGAAAAATTTTACTTTACTCCGGGCGATCTTGGTTTTCGCTCCTGGCCCACCCGACACGGCCGCATTGGCGTCTGCATTTGCTGGGACCAATGGTTTCCCGAGGCCGCCCGGCTGACAGCCATGCAGGGGGCCGGGATTTTGTTTTACCCGACGGCCATTGGCTGGCATCCGTCGGAAAAGCGCGCGCACGGCATCCATCAGCATGACGCTTGGGAAATCATGCAGCGCAGCCACGCCGTGGCCAACGGATGTTTCGTCGCCGCCGTCAACCGCGTGGGTTTGGAGAAGCCGGACGGCGGGGCGGGCCTCGAGTTTTGGGGCCAGAGCTTCGTCGCCGCTCCATCCGGACAAATCCTGGCTCGCGCCAGCGCCGCCCGCGAGGAAATCCTGCTCGTGCCCGTGGATCTGGGGCAGGTCGATGCCGCTCGCACGCACTGGCCTTTCTTGCGCGATCGCCGCATCGACGCTTACGGCGGCCTTACCAAACGCTTACTCGATTGAACCACAACGACACAGCAGGGCAGGGGAGAGTTTGGATTACCGGGGCCGGGGGGCTTATCGGAAGCTACCTGGCGCGGCTGGCGGCCCAATACGCCCCGGCGGTTACGGTCATCCCGCTGACCCGCGCGGATTTGGATTTGACCGACTTTGCCGCGGTCGAACGAAGGTTCCTGGCCGACCACCCGGCCCTGGTCATTCATTGCGCGGCCATGTCCAAGACCCCCGATTGCCAGGCCCATCCCGACCAGGCCCGCAGAACCAACGTCGAGGCCACCGCCCGCCTGGCCGCCCTGGCGGCGGAGGTGGATTTTATTTTCTTCTCGACAGATATTGTGTTTGACGGCAGGAAGGGAAACTACATCGAGACGGATGCCGTCAACCCGATCAGCGTCTATGGCGAAACCAAGGCCGCCGCCGAGGCCATCGTATCCAGAAACAGCCGCCACATCGTGATTCGCACCTCGCTTAACAGCGGTGATTCCCCCGCTGGCTGCACCGCTTACAACGAGCAACTGCGCGCCATTTGGGCGCAAGGAAAGTCGCTCAAATTGTTCCATGACGAATATCGTTCCCCGATCTCGGCCACGGTCACCGCGCGCGCCGTCTGGGAACTGGCCGCCCACCCGCAGGGCGGCATCTGGCATCTGGCTGGCGCCGAACGTCTTTCCCGCTTGCAACTCGGCCAGCTTCTGGCCGCCCGTCATCCCGATTTGCCCGGCCGCATTGAAAGCGGGTCCTTGCGCGAATATCAGGGTCCGCCTCGCGCGGCGGACACTTCCTTGAATTGCGCCAAAGTCCAAACCCGGCTCTCCTTCCGCTTACCCGGCCTGACGCATTGGTTGCGGGAGAACCCGGAGGATGCTTTTTAAATCAGGAAGAATTAAGATTAAGATTAAGATTAAGGAGGGAAACGCAAAGCCCATTACTTGTAATTGTGCCTAAAAGTTTGTATAGATCAGTAAGATGAGTCAGGACAGCAACCCCACCACTGCTTCCCAGGAACGGCCCAAGGACGGACCCGGCGGGGTCCAACCTCCCGGCACCATGTCCATTGAAGGAATGCACGGCAGCGTGGTGGTGCCTTCCAATCGTGCCGGCTTCTGGCAGAAATGGCGGGCTTTCGTCGGGCCGGCCATCCTGATCAGCGTCGGCTACATGGACCCCGGCAATTGGAGCACTGATCTTCAGGGTGGCGCCCAGTTCAAGTTCGGTCTTCTCTGGGTGGTCGGGCTGGCCAGCCTGATGGCCATTTTCATGCAGGTCATCTCCGCCCGTTTGGGAGTGGTCACCGGCAAGGATCTTGCCCAATGCTGCCGCGATTGGTACCCGCGCTGGGCGCGCTGGCCCAATTGGCTGTTCTGCGAACTGGCCATCGGCGCCTGCGACCTGGCCGAGGTGCTCGGCAGCGCCGTGGCCCTCAACATCATGTTTCATATTCCCCTTTTTTGGGCGGTCATCATCACCGGGTTGGACGTGCTGCTGCTGCTGGCCTTGCAAAGCTTTGGCATGAGAACCATCGAGGCGGTGGTGCTGCTGCTGGTGGCCACCATTGGCGCGTGCTACTACCTGGAAATTTTCATTCTCCCGCAGACCCAACCCGCTTTGCTGGAGATAGGGCGATCCCTGATCACGCCCAGCCTTCGCCAGGCCGGGATGCTTTACCTGGCCATTGGCATTATCGGGGCCACCGTCATGCCCCATAATCTTTACTTGCACTCCGCCCTGGTGCAAAGCCGCAAGCTGCAAAAGGATCCGGCCTCCATCCGCACCGCCCTGCGCTATAATACCATCGACTCGGCCACGGCCCTGACGATTGCCTTTTTCGTCAACGCGGCCATCATGGTGCTGGCGGCCATGGTCTTCTACGGCAAGACCAGCGCCACCGTGGCTGGCGGGCAAGTCGTCACTTTCAGCCCCGACAGCGACTGGATTCGCATCGCCTCGCTGACGCTGGCGCCCTTGTTGGGCACCTCCCTTGCGACCAGTTTATTCGTCATCGCCTTGCTGGCCAGCGGACAGAGCAGCACCATCACCGGCACCTTGGCTGGGCAGGTGGTGATGGAAGGGTTCATGCATTGGAGAATCAAACCTTGGGTCCGCCGCCTCCTCACCCGCTCCTTGGCGATTATTCCGGCGGTCCTGGTCATCGGCATTCGCGGCAACAGCAGCGTCAATGATTTGCTCAACCTCAGCCAGGTCGTGCTGGCCCTTCAACTCCCATTCGCCATGTTTCCCTTGCTCCAATTCACGTCTTCCCGCAAGCGCATGGGGGAATGGAAATGCGGCTGGTTTCTCCTGCTGGCTGGCTGGGGCAGCGCCATCATTATTACGGCGATGGATATTTGGGGATTCCCCGACGCGCTCAAATCAGCCTGGCAAGTCATCAAGGGCGGATGACAGGGCAGGCCCGGGCGCCGTGCTACAACTTCTCCAACAGATGGTTCAAGTCCTCCCCCGAGGCTGGGAGATTGCCCAGGATGGTGGAAAAATGCTGACGCGCCCAGGGTGAAAGGGAGATGGGCGGCTCGGCTGGCGTTGTCAATCCCAGCAAACGCTGCCATTCGGCCTGATGGGCGTGGTCGTAGCTTTGCAGCAAGCCAAGGCTGCTTTGGTCGCGCAGGATGGATTTGATGGCGTCGGCCAGATCGGCCGCTTCGTTCAGCCCCTGGTTCATGCTTTGCATGCCGGCGGGGCTGGCTTGATGGGCCGCGTCTCCTGCCAGCCAGCAGCGGCCCTCCCCGAAGCGCAGCGCAAGCTGGCGTTGAAATTGCGCGTGGGCGATCCAAAGGATGTCCTTGATCTCAGTGCGAAACCACGGCGCCCGCTCCGTCAGGAAACGGCGCAGTTGATGAAGACTGTCCTCTTCGCTGGGCGCCTGCACAACGATGACGTGGTCGCGCTCCTTACGCGGAAAATCGGACACGGCTCCGGGCGCCACGAGCTGGAAACTCCAGCGGCACCGGTTGTCCGCCAGCGGCCACAAGACGCTGATAGTCGATTCGTTGAGAACCAGTTTCATTTCATGGTCCACCGTCTCGGCCGTTTCAATTTCAAAGACCCCGTAAGACTGCGGGGCGCCGGCAGGCGTCATGGCGATGCCCAATTGCCGGCGCACCTGCGAATTACAGCCATCGGCGCCGATGACAAATCGCGCCTCGACCCCCACGCGCTCCCGCACGGTCGTGTCAAGCTCGGGAATGATGTAACCGCGTCCGGACGAGGCCAGCTTTTCGATGGTGGCAATGACTCCTTCGGCTCCCGGCTCCATCTCCCGCAGGCGGCTGTGCCATTCCACCTGCACCCCGGCGGCGCGGAGTCTTTCTTCGAGCAATTCCTCCAGGAGGAATTGCGCCAGAACCACGGCGAAAGGGTAGCGGTTGGGAAGATCAGCCAGGATGGCCTGCGCGCGCCGCGCGGCCCCTTCGTACAGCCCCACCGTCTCGACCCGGCGGCCTAAAGCGATCACATCTTCCACGATGCCGGCCCGCTCCAGGAGGCGAAGGCTGCCAGGGTGCAAGGCGCAAGCGTAACTGTGGGCCGCGGTGCGGGCTTCCTGGTCAATGATTCGAATTCGCAGGCCCTGCTGCGTCAATAAGAGCGCGGCCAGCATCCCGACCGGACCGGCTCCCACTACCAGGACTTCGGTTTGAGCGTTTTTCCGCATAAGTGGATTCTCGTGTTTACTTGCTTCACCATAGCCGCTGTGCGCTTGGTTTGGCAAATTTTTTGCGCCTATTTATACGATGGCGAACGTTTCGGGTTCGTCTCCTCATACTTCATCTTAATCCTAATCCTGATCTTAATCCTCTTCCGGCTGCCGATTGAGATGAGAAACGATTAAGATTAGGATTAAGATTATGAGCCGCACTTGCAATTGACATTCCGCCGCGCCGTCGCAAAATTTCCGGCAAGATTATGTACGGCAAACTCAAGAAACAACTCATCCAACAGTTGCAGGAGCTTCGCGCGCAGGGCCTTTACAAGTCCGAGCGCATTCTCACCACGCCCCAGTCCGCCCGCGTCCGCGTGGCCGGCGGCGCGCCGGTGCTCAACTTCTGCGCCAACAATTATCTCGGCCTGGCCTCTCACCCCGATATCCTCGCCGCCGCCCGCGCCGGGCTGGAGCAATGGGGCTATGGCCTGGCCTCCGTCCGCTTCATCTGCGGCACCCAGGAGCTTCACCGCCAGTTGGAACGCCGCCTGAGCGAGTTCCTCGGCACCGAGGACACTATTCTCTACGGTTCCTGCTTCGACGCCAATGGCGGCTTGTTCGAAACGCTGCTGGGCGCCGAGGACGCCATTATCTCCGACGAGTTGAACCATGCCAGCATCATCGACGGCGTCCGCCTGTGCAAAGCGCAGCGCTCCCGTTACAAGAACAACGACATGGCCGACCTCGAAGCCCGCCTGCGCGAGAACCAAACCGCCCGCTTCCGCCTGATTGCCACGGACGGCGTCTTTTCCATGGACGGCTATATCGCCAATCTGCCGGCCATTTGCGGTCTGGCGGAAAAGCACGACGCCCTGGTCATGGTGGATGATTCCCACGCCGTCGGTTTCATGGGCCAAAGCGGACGCGGCACGCCGGAACATCACCATGTCATGGGCCGGGTGGACATCATCACTGGAACCCTCGGCAAGGCCCTGGGCGGCGCCAGCGGCGGTTACACCAGCGGAAGAGCCGAGATCATCGAGTATTTGCGCCAGCGTTCCCGGCCCTATTTGTTTTCCAACACCCTTGCCCCGGCGGTCGCAGCCGGATCGCTCAAGGCCTTGGAACTCATTTCCGCCTCGACCCAATTGCGGGACAAACTGGAGGAGAACACGAAGTATTTCCGGGCGGCCATGAGCCGGCTCGGTTTCAACATCCTGCCGGGCGAACATCCCATTGTGCCCATCATCCTGGGCGACGCCGCGCTGGCCGGCCGGGTGGCCGAGGCGATGCTGGCCAAAGGGGTCTATGTCGTGGGTTTCTCCTACCCGGTGGTGCCCCAGGGCAAGGCCCGCATCCGCACGCAAATCTCCGCCGGCCACTCGCGGGAAGACCTCGATTTCGCCATTCGATGCTTCCGCGAGGTTAAAGAAGAACTTCACCTCTCATAACACAAGGGCGCCGGTAAGACCGGCGCCCTTGGCGATATTAGGTTCTTTGAGCGACTCGTCGCTTTAATTGGCTGTGACTGGAGTGCTGGTGTTCGGCGTGATGCCGGGCTGGTTCGTATCAGTTGCGGTGACCGTCCAGGTGCCTGGGGCGCCGAATTCAAATACGATTTGAGCCGTGCCTGCGGTCAACTGCCCGGTCGTCGTGGGGTCGGAGGGATTGCTGCCCGTCAGCAGCACCGTGTTGGTCACGGTGTTGATCGGGTTGAAGTCCTTGTCCACCGAGTTGACGGTGAGGTACACGGGCGCTCCCACGCCGACGCTGTTGGGTGTTCCAGTCTTTCCCGTCGCGGTGCCCGGGGCGGCTGTTTCGCCCGGGAACAACACCTGAAGCTGCGTATAAGCGGGCAGGACCGCGGCGAAGAATCCCGTCTTTCCGGCCGGCAGATCGTTGGTGCTGATCAACTGCCAATAATTAGTGCCGGCAGAAAACGGCGCGTGACTTGTCACCGCGGTCCATCGGCTATTGTCTAACAAGGAGGTGGTTGATTCCAACTGGAAGCCCGTTGTCAACTGGTTCCATACCGCCCAATAAGGATTGCCCGGCGCCACCATTTGAATACAGGTGGGATGTCCGGCGTTAGTGAACCAAATGTCGCCGTTCACAACGCCGTTGTCGTTGGCGAATACGTCGTCAATATCGTTGAGGGTGCCGCTGGTCTTGAACTCGGAGATGACCACGTGGTCGTTGGCTCCGCTGCCGTTGTTGCAGGAGGCCCCGAAATAAATGCTCATGCCGTTATTCAACGCGCCGCCGTTGTTGGTGCTGTTAAACTCACTCGCCAGATTGGTGTCGCCAATGCTGAAGTTGGTGCTCACGCCGGGGCCGGTCATCGTCACATTGGTGTCTTGATTAAAGGTCACGGTCCAGGTGCCGATGGCCGTCGTGTTGCTCAGGCTGGCCAGAGTTTGCGCGCAATAACAATTAGGCGCATTGGTCTTATAATTGAAATTCCACACCACGCCGGCCGCCGTGCGCGAAAGAGACAAGGTGACGACATTCGATTCAGTATAGTCGGGACCCTGTTCCGTCCCCGGATTCGGCACAAAGTAGGTCAGGATTGTGACTGTGTCGCCGACAGGAATGGGATAGCTGGGAATGGTGAAGGAGTAACTGACCGGACCCGAGGCTCCCACCCACGAATAGTCCTGCCCGGCCAACGCATTGTTCGCGGTCGGGGTTTGGAGATTCTCGCGGGTGCCGCCGGTGTCCAAGCCGAGCGAAGTGAACAGGTTCAAACCAGGGACGGCGTTGGATATATTCATGCTTGGGCGCGGAACCGGGGGCGCCACGATCGGCACGTAGGTGTAAGGGTTGGCGAACCAAAGAGTGTTCGTGAAGGGAAACGTGGTTTTGTTCCCCATATACTGGACAAACTGGCCCCAGTTGTCATACTCCCACATAAATACGCTGGGGTTGGCATGGCCGGCGGCTATCAGCGCGGCCTGGTCGGTGGCCCAGTTTGGATCCGTTATTTTCACCCAGTTGCCGAGTGCCGTCGCGGGAATGGTTAACTCGGCGTTGCCAGTGTAACCACTCGTATCCGAAGGCGTAAACAGCATCCGGCCGCAAGTCCCGTCGGCGGCCAGCGAGATATTTGGACTGTTCGACATATAAACCCAGCAGCCTATTTCCGTGACTCCGGTTAAAGACAATCTCGTGTTCTGGTCCGAGCTCCAATTGCCCTGAATGGACTGGAAGAAATTTTGTTGCGCGCCGGCTTTTGTGACCACGCAATCAATGCGCAGCGATCCGCTGCCCGGAGGGTTTCCCGGCAAAGTCATGCCGGTATCGTTCGTCAAATGCTGGCCGCCGCCGGGCGAAAAAGCTTGTCCTCCGCCATAGCCCCATTGCCCGGAGTAATCGGCCAGCAAGGCCGCCCCCGGGTTCTGCGTGCAATACGCGGAGTTGGTGAAGAAATAGTTCGTGTAAGAATTGGTGATCACACCGTTGGGGGGTTCAGCAACGAAGCCTCCGGGGGGCATCGCTATGTTTTGAGCCAGGCCGATCGAGCAAAGCAGCGTCGAGCCGAGGACGACGCTGAATATTTTGAGGTTCTGCAATATTTGTATTTTCATACTTGCTTTGTCTTTGTTTTTTGGATTTGGGTGAGACGAAGATTACACAGTCCCTGTCGTACAACGGAGACTATTAATCTCACGGTTTCTCACGGGCTGTCGCGTAGATTGGCCTTCGGCGTCCTAAATGTCAAGAATAAAAGAAGTAGTATAACAAAGTAATCCTAAAGTATAGTGTTATGTAACACATATTTACGAAGGTTCTTCCCCTATTGCGGTCAGATCCCAGGCAAAAAACATGGGGAGGCCGTTGCAAACCTGGCTCTTCCCCCTCTCGGCCTTAGCCCCCAAAAACACAAGGGCGCCGGTAAGACCGGCGCCCTTGGCGATATTAGGTTCTTTGAGCGATGCTTCGCTTAGAAGGCCGAGACTGAGGCGCTGGTGCCAACCATCGAGGGCTGATTCGTATCAGTCGCGGTGATGGTCCAGGTGCCTGGAGCGTCGAATTGGAACGGGATTTGCACCGTGCCGCCGGACATCTGCCCGAACTGCGTGGTGGCGGTGGAGTCGGAGCTTGTCAACTGCACCACGTTGGTGACGGTGGTGAGCGGGTAGAAGTGGTTATCCACCGCGTTGACGGTGACGTACAAGGGAGATCCCACGCCGGCGTTGCTGGGTGTTCCAGTCTTTCCAGTCGTAGTGCCCGGGGCGGCTGTTTCACCAGGCAACAACACCTGAAGCTGCGAATACGAGGGCAGGATCACGGCGAAGAAGGCCGTCTTTCCGGCCGGCAGATCGCTGGTATTGATGAACTGCCAATAATTGGTGCTGGCAACAAACGGAGCGTTAGCTGTCACTGGCAGCCATTGCGCGCTAGCCCCCAACGAGGCGCTTGCGGTCAGTTGAAAGCCCGCCGCCGTCTGGTTCCACTCCGCCAAATAAGGATTGCCCGGCGTCAGCATCTGAATGCAGGTGTAGAATGAGGCCCTATTGGTCCAAATACTGGAGTCCAGAACGCCGTTATCAGCGGTGAACACGTCGTCAATATCATTGGCGGTGCCGGAGGTCTTGAACTCGGAGATGACAATATGGTCGTTTGCGCTTTGGCCGCCCGTGTTGCCGAGTTGCATTCCGAACCAGATGCTCATGCCTTCGCTAAACGCGCCGCTATTGTTGGTGCTGTTAAGCTCAGTCGCCAGATTGGTGTCTGCAATGGTGAAGTTGGTGCTCACGCCGGGGCCGGTCATCGTCACATTGGTGTCATTGTTAAAGGTCACGGTCCAAGTGCCAATGGCAGTCGTGGCGGGCAAGCTGACCAGATTGGTCGCGCAATAACAATTAGGCGCATTGGCCTTTTCATTGAAATTCCACGACACGCCGGTGGGCGTGCTGCTAAGAGCCATGGCGATGACATTCGATTCACTATAGTCGCCACCCGCGTCATTCGCCGTCGCGTTCGGAATAAAGTAGGTGATGGCGGAGATAGTATCATTGGCAGGGACGTTCCATTGGGAAATGGTGAAGGAGTAACTGACCGGACCTGAGGCTCCAATCCACGTCATGTCCTGCCCGTTCAACAAATTGTCCGGAGTAGGCGTCTGGAGTGTTTCGCGGGGACCGCCATAGATGGCGCCGACCGTGGAGAATATGTTCAAACCAGGGGCGGCTTTAGATATCGCCAAGTTCGGGCGAGGAACAGGGGGAGCAACGGCCGGTCTGAAGACGTAGGGCGAGGCGACCCAGAACGTGTTCGTGAAGGGATATATGCCGCTGGACCCGCTGGTCCCTTGATATTGCACAAAATCCCCCCAGTTGTCATACTCAAACGCAAGTCCAGGGGAGCTGGTAATACCACTCCCTATCATCGCGTTGATGTCGGTCAGGACGCCTGTATTGGTCATTTTCACCCAGCCGCCGAGTGCTGCCGCAGGAATGGTTAGCTCCGTGCCGCTGCAGTGACTAAAACCTGAATCCGTCGGGGTGAAAACTATCCGGCCGCAATCGCCGCTGCCAGAAAGCGAGATCCCTGGACTATTCGACATGTAGATCCAAAAGCCCTCTTCCGTAATCCCGGTGGTTATTGGGAATGTAGTGTTGCCGTCCGTGCTCCACCAATTGTGGATGGCCATCACCATGTCTCCTTCGCGGCCATATCCTGTGACGACACAGTCGAAACGGAACGCTCCAGTGCCGTCCGGGCTTCCCGGCGATTGCATCCCGGTATCGACGACCAACGCGGTCCCGCCACCCCAAGCCGAATTCCCGGCATAACCATGTTGCGCATTAACAGATGTCAATATAGTCGCCGCCGGGTTCTGCGAGCAATAATTGCCATTGGTCCACACGAAGTTCGTGTAAGAATTGGTGATGACGCCTGTTTGATCATTGTTTTGCCAGGTTAGGTCAAAAGTCACGTTCCCGGCCATGCCGACGGAGCACGCCAGGGCAGAGCCGAGGACGGCACTGAGTATTTTGAATCTTTGTGATATTTGTATTTTCATACTAATTTTGTTTTTGCTTTGTCTTTATTGGATGTGGTAAGGATATGAATGCATGGTGCTTCCCTTTGGGCTTGGGCCATATAACTCATTTTCCTCATGGGCTGCGCTGATATTGGGCTTTAGCCGCGCAAATGTCACGAGAAAAAAAGCAGTATTTCTTAATACTACTAAAGTATATGCTAATGCTACCTAACGGCATTGCGGCCATTTTCCTCATTGCTGTTTTGGCCGGAGGCTGGCAGGATGAGGAGCATGAAAGCAATTTTTGCTCCTTCGCCGGGATGTAGGACCCTTTTTTTGCTTCTGACGCTGTGCAGCCTGGGTTGTTTGCGCGCCAGCGCCGCCGGCGAGATGCCTCGTCTGACCAGCGCCCGCCAAGTGCGGGAACTTTCACCCGAACAGGCCGCCCAAGGTTACCCGGTCACTCTGCGCGGGGTGGTCACCTACTCCCATGCAAACATCGATGCCGTCATGTTCATGCAGGACGGCACGGCGGGCATTTTCATCAAATTGGGCGAAGGAACCAACTTCCATGTCGGCGATGAGTTGGAAGTCCAAGGCCCCTCAGCGTCGGGTTATTTCATGCCGGTCGTCGCGGCGGAACACGTGCGCCTCCTGGGCCGCGCCCCGCTGCCTGCTCCCGAGCGATTGACCTACGAACAATTGGCCAGCGGCAGAGAAGATAGTGAATGGGTCGAAGTCCAAGGCATGGTTCGCTGCGCTTTTCCCGGGACGAAAGACCGCATGCACCTGACGGTGGCCATGACTGGCCAGCGCCTGGACGTAGTGGTGGACCATCTCAAAATGGCCGATGCCGATAAGCTCGTTAGCGCCACCGTTCACATTCAAGGCGTTTGCCGGTCGCGGCACAATGGCAGGCGCCAGTTGCGCTATCCCTATATTAGCGCCGCCAGCCCCTCCAACATCGTGGTCGATGTCCCCGCTCCAAGCGATGTTGTCCAGGTTCCGCTGGCCAACCTGCTGCAGTTCAATTCCCAGGGTTCATACGGGCGCCTCGTTAAAGTCCAGGGCGTGGTGACCGAACAGAAGGGCAACGCCGTTTTTATTCAAGACGGCGGCGCCGGTCTCTACGTCAAGTGCAGCCATGCCGCCGCCGTGTCCCCTGGCGCCTTGCTCGAAGTCACTGGCTTCCCCGTCCTGAACCAGATCGCGCCCATAGTCGAAGACGCGACTTTCCGCGTCATCGGCCAGCGGCCCGTGCCCGATCCCGTGGACGTCAAGATTGACCAATTGCCCTACGGCGACGGTGAGTATGACGCCGTGCTGGTGCGGTTTCGCGCCCGGCTGGTCAACCGCGCCGAACGGCCGGACGAGCAACGCCTGATTTTGGAGGCGAACAATCTCATGCTCACCGCGCGGTTGGATACTTGCAAGGTTGACCATTCGTTCAAGGCCTTGCGCGCCGGCAGCGAACTTGAATTGACAGGCGTTTGCCTGGCGCAATCATTGGAATATTGGAATCACTCCGCGACCAACCGCCCGGAAGCCGTGCAATTGTTGATGCGCTCCTCAAATGACGTGAAGGTCATCAGCAATCCCCCTTGGTGGACTCTTTCCCGTTTGCTCTGGATGCTGGGCGCCATCACGGTGGTGCTTCTGGCGGGCTGCCCGTGGGTTTTTGCCCTGGACCGCACGGTCCGCCGGCAAACAGGCATTATTCAACAGAAACTCCGGCGCGAGGCCGTGCTGGAGGAGCGCACCCGCATCGCCCGCGAATTTCATGACACCCTCGAACAGGAGTTGGTCGCCATCACCATTCAACTCGATACCGTGGACGCCCAATTTCTCGCCGCGCCGCGCGTTTCCCGGCAAATGCTCGAACTGGCCCGCCACATGACCCGGCGCAGCCTCATTGAAGCCCGGCGCTCCGTCTGGGATTTGCGCTCTCATCTCCTTGAAAACAGCGATCTCCTTGGCGCCCTGTCGGAAGTCGCCAAATTCATGGCCGCCACCTCGCGCGTCCCCATTTCCGTCCAGACCACCGGCGAACCGCGCAAACTTCCGTTGCAGGTTGAAAACAACCTCTTGCGCATCGTCCAGGAAGCTCTTGCCAATGCGCTCAAACACGCCCATGCTGCCCGCATTGATGTCTCTCTCGCTTACGAGGCGAACAAAGTGCGCCTGCGCGTCAACGATGACGGCATCGGCTTTGAAATCGACCGCAGCATGGTCGCCTACGCCGGTCATTTCGGCCTGTTGGACATGAGCGAACGCGCACAGAAAATTGGCGGCGTTTTTTCCATTAACAGCTTTTTGGGGCAGGGGACCGATATCACCGTCGAGGTTGCCGAAAACCAGGCCGCCGCCGTGCCAGCCGCGCTCGAGTATCATGAAGAAATGCCGGTAACCTAACAAAGCAAACAACCATGCCAGACAGCCAAAAGAAACAGATACGAATCATGGTCGTCGATGATCATTTCGTGGTGCGCATCGGCCTGTCCGTCTCCATCAGCGTCGAGCCGGACATGGTTGTCGAATCGGAAGCTTCTTCGGGCGAGCAGGCCATCGTCATGTACCGCCAGCGCCATCCCGACATCGTTTTGATGGACCTCAAACTGCCGGGCATCAACGGGGTGGAAACCACCCGGGCCATCTGCACGGAATTCCCCAACGCGGCCATTATCATGTTCGCCACCCACGATGGCGAGGAGGACATTTTCCGTTCCCTGCGCGCGGGCGCCCGCGCCTACCTGCTCAAAACCGTCGCGCGCACTGAATTGATCGACACCATCCGGGCCGTCCATGCCGGCGAACGCCGGATTTCACCCGCCATTGGCGCCCGTCTGGCGGAACGAATGTCTCATCCCAACCTCACGGCGCGGGAAATCGAGGTCCTGGAATTGGTCGTCAAGGGCAAGAGCAACAAGGAAATTGCCACTCAATTGTCCATCGCCGAGGCCACGGCCAAACTTCACGTTGGCCACATCCTTGCCAAGCTGGACGTCAATGATCGCACCCACGCCACCACCACCGCGTTGCAGCGCGGCCTGGTGCATTTGGATTAGTGCCGCGGTTACCGTGGAACATGGCAGTGTAGGGAGACCGTGTAGGGAGATTGCCAATGACAAATTTTCAATTTTCAATTCACAATTGTCTTCCGAGGGGCCTCAACCAGGCGGGCAGATACGCAAGGTAGCGCAGGTTTCCAAACCTGCCGTATCGCCGACTTCCAAGTCGGCTCTGCTGCCCTGCGTCCAGCGGGTTTGGAAACCCGCGTCACGGCAGACTTGGAAGTCTGCGCCACGGTGCGCCCGTCACTGCGTCTTGTGTTCCATAAACAACGCATCCCGCGCCTCCAATTCCCTTCCCAATTCCTCATCGTTCAACTGCTTTGCCCGGTGCAGAGCCTTGTCTTCCCACGTGATGGCCTGGAAAAAATCACCATCCGCCGCGTAACTGCGCGCCAGGGTATCCATGTAACGGGCATTTTGGCTGGTGGTCGCATCACACGCCCGCCTGGCCAATTGCACCGCCATTTTGGCGGTGCGCACCTCCCAATTGGTGGCAGTGGCGTAAAGTAGCGCCAGGTTGTTCAACGTCGCCGGATCGTCCGGCCTCAGCGCCAGGACTCTTTCGTAGTGCGCGATCGCTTCGGCGTACTTGCCCAATCGTTCTTCCGCCATGGCCAGTTGAAAATGCGCCGCCGTCATCCCCGGCTCTTCCCCCGCCGCCCGCTCCAGGCACGCCTCCGCCCGGCCATATAAGCCCTGTTCATTGAGCAATTGACCGTAGGCGCGCCAAAAGGCGGAAGAATCCACCCCGCTGGCCTTGGTGAAATGCCGCGAGGCGGCTGCGGCCAATCCGTCCGCTTCGGCCTGGGCGGCCTGGGCTTCCAGGGTTTTGCCGGCGCTGGCGGCCATGCGGCGGCGGCCTTCGGCGTCGGTCCGCATTGCCAGCAACGCCGTCGCCATATTATAATGGAGCAGGCCCGCCTCGGGCTTGCGCTGCAAACCTTGTTGGAGAATGTTCGTGGCCTCCTCGGGCTTGCCTTCGGACGTCAGCGCCGAACCCCACGCACTGTAAGCCTTCACCAAACCCGGTTCCAGCCGCGCCGCTTCCTTGAATTCAATGAAGGCCGCGTCAGGATTGCCTTCCTTGAGCAAAGCTTCCCCGAGAAGCTCGCGGCCGGCGGCGTCGTTTTGACTTTGCAACGCCAGAGTATATTCCGTCACCGCCTGCTCGTAGAGCTTATTGGCGAGCGCCGCGTCCCCGGCTTTGCCATGCGCCAGATATTGGCTTTGACTCTGCACCTGGCGATGCAGCCTGCTCAGGTTCCCCGTCCGCGTCTGGCTGGCGGTCATTTGCATCCATAACTGCGCCACGTAAGCCGCGCCGCTGATCAGCAAGGCCGCCAGCAAAAACCATTGCAGCGCCTTGCTGGGCGGAACATCCGGCATGCCCTGTTTTGCGAAACGCTCCATGCGCGGAGCGCCGCCGGTTCTATCTGCGTCTTCGGCCATATCCGCGCACAGTTAGCACAGATAGGCTTATTGAGATCAAGCGGATGTTTTTAAGCGCGAAGATTGAGATTGCTTTTATGCGCCGCTACCGGGGAAAGTAGCAGGCACCAATGCGACTATTAACATTGAAATTGGCATGACTGGCAAAATCTACGCATGAAAAAGGTCCTTATCTCCTCCTTGCTCTTCCCGCCCTTGGGATTGGTCTTGCTCTGGCGCTCGCTCCAGGCATCGTTGCGCCTTAAAATTCTCGCCACCATCGCCATCGCTCTCTACTCGGTAATCTACTTCCCCGCCGCCAAGCCCGTCTTCCTGCGCATGGCCGGCCTGGAAATCGAGTGGCGCGGCGCTGTCGCTCCGGTGCTGACCTGGAACAAAACCCACCCCAATTACGACGCCCTTGAAGCCAGCCGCCGGGTGCAACCCAAAGCAGCCGTTGCGCCTCTTGTCCCCGGCGCGCAGGCCGATTGGCCTGGTTTTCGCGGCCCTCTTCGCGATGCTCATTACGACCAATCTCCCATCTCCACCAACTGGCCGGCCGCCGGCCTGCCCGCGCTTTGGAAGCAGCCCGTGGGCGGCGGCTATGCCTCCTTTGCCATCGCCGGCGGACGCGCCTTCACCATCGAACAACGGCGCCAGCAGGAAGCCGTCACCGCCTACGACCTCGAGACCGGCCTGGAGCTTTGGGCCGCCGCTTACCCCGCCTTCTTTACCGAAGCTCTGGGCGGAGAAGGGCCGCGCGCCACGCCCTCTTTCAGCGAGGGCAAAGTCTATTCGATCGGCGGCGTGGGCGATTTGCTTTGTCTGGACGCGGCCACTGGAAAAATCGTCTGGCAGGTCAACATCCTGACCAACAACAGCGCCCCCTTGTTGAAATACGGCATGGCTCCCTCTCCCTTGGTGGTCCAGGATAAAGTCATCGTGGAAGCGGGCGGGCCTAAAGGCCATTCCATCGTCGCCTACGACAAGCTCACCGGCAAACCCCTTTGGCGCGCTCTGGACGACAAGGGCGCCTACGCCTCGCCCATGCTCGTCTCCCTGGCCGGACAGGAGCAACTGCTGGTCGTGACCGAGCTTCGCGTCCTCGGCTTGCAAATCCAGGATGGGTCGTCGCTATGGATGACCCCCTGGATTGTCAACGAACGAAACCGCGCCAACGCGCAACCCGTGCTTTTGGCCGCCAACCGATTTTTGTTGTCAGCCGGCTACGGCACCGGGTGCGAGGCCGTTGAAATCTCCCGCGCCAGCGGCCGCTTCGAGGCCAGGCGCCTCTGGCACAACATCAAACTCAGAAACAAATTCACCAGCTCCATCTTCTGGCAGGGATACATTTATGGATTGGACGAGGACACGCTGGTTTGCCTTGACGCTCAAACCGGCGAACGCAAATGGAGAGAAGGCCGTTACGGCTACGGCCAGGTGGTGCTGGCCGGCGGCCATTTGATTGTCTTGAGCAACGACGGCCAATTGGCCCTGGTCAAAGCCATTCCCGACCGTTACGAAGAACTGGCGCATTTCCAAGCCCTGGAAGGCAAGACCTGGAACTATCCCGCCCTGGCCGGCGGAAAAATCCTGGTCCGCAACGCCGTGCAAATGGCCTGCTTCGACCTCCGCCCCGCAAAACACTAAATGTCTCTGAACACTGCTTGTCACTATGAAACATTCTTCCCGTCGTGATTTTCTAAAGGCGTCCGCGTTGGCGGGCTTGGGCGCTTCTGCCGCCACGATTTCCACCACCGACGCGGTCGCTGGAAACATCTCAACGAAGGCGGTGAAGTTGCCCAGCGGCATCGTCATCAAAGGCGACATCAGCGTGACGCGCCCGCGTCCTCACGGCCAGAAGCCGGTCCACGATCTGACCACCCAACCGTTGGAAAAAGTTCGCGTGGCCGTCATCGGACTCAATCGCGGCATGACCCACGTCTCCGCTGCTCTCAAAATCGATTGTGCCGAAGTTGTGGCCGTTTGCGATTTACGGGACGACCGCGCCCAGCGGGCGGCCAACAAATGCGAACAGGCCGGCGCCAAAGCCCCGGCCATTTACAGCGGCACGGAACATATTTGGGAAAAAATGGTCCAGCGCGATGACATCGATGCCGTCTATGTCGCCACGCCGTGGGCGTGGCACGTGCCTATGGCGGTGGGCGCGATGGAACACGGCAAACATGCTTTCGTGGAAGTCGCGGCGGCGCTCACCGTCGAGGATTGCTGGAAGTTGGTGGACACCAGCGAACGAACCCGCCGGCATTGCGTATTGTTGGAAAATTGCTGCTACGGCGAAAATGAAATGTTCGTTCTCAACATGGCCCGGGAGGGGGTGTTTGGCGACTTGACTCACGGCGAATGCGCCTATCTTCATGACTTGCGCCAGGTGCTTTTTTCACTCGGCACCGAAGGCGATTGGCGCCGCAATTATCATTGGCAATACGATGGCAATCTCTATCCGACTCACGGCCTGGGGCCAGTCGCCCAATACCTGGGCCTCGGCCGCGGCGATCAGTTCCACTCCCTGGTCTCGATGAGTTCGCCGGAGAAAAGCCTGACCCTGCATCGCGACCGAGTCCAACCCAACGGCGGCCGGCACGCCCTCGAGAAATACCTTTGCGGCGACATGAACACCTCCATCATCAAAACCGTCCTGGGCCGCACCATCATGCTTCAGCACAATGTCGTTAGCCCGAGGCCCTACAGCCGCCTCAATACCCTTTACGGCACGGGCGGGACATTCATGGATTACCCGCCGCGCCTTGCCATCGACGATCCCAAAAAATATGGCCTTAAATCACCGGGGTCTCACGAGTGGTTGAACGTCGAGGACATGCAAACCATGCGCGCCAAGTTCACGCATCCGTTGTGGCAGAAACTCCGCCAACAGACCGGGGGCGCGGGCCATGGCGGCATGGATTTCGTCATCAACTGGAACAACCTGAATCGGCTTCACCGCGGCCAGACTCCTGACAGCGTGGTCTATGACGCGGCGGCCTGGAGCAGCATGATCGAGCTTTCCTCCCGGTCCGTCGCCACCGGCGGCATGCCTGTTGAGATCCCCGACTTTAGCCGCGGCCTCTGGCGCGCCCTGCAACCCCTCCCCATCGCCGGCAAGGAGGCGTTGGAAAGTTGACATGAAGACACCAGGCGCTTCTGCGCTTGCCCTGAAATTTGAGTTGGTTTATGCTCCAGATATGAGTTCGGTTCACGAAATCGAAACTGCCATCAGCAAGCTTTCCCGCCAGGAGCTTTTGGCTTTCCGCGACTGGTTCTCCGAGTTCGACGCCGCCGCGTGGGACAGACAGTTTGAGCAGGACGTTGCCGCCGGACATTTGGACGCCCTTGCAGACGGGGCCATCCGTGATTTGCGCGAGGGGCGCTGCCGGGACTTGTGAGGCATCGCGCCAATCCGAAGTTCTGGCAGTTCTACGCGCAACTTCCCGCGCACCAAGGCAGTCCGGCGCCGCTTGAAGGGCGACTTCGAAAAATTCAGTTTGCGTTCCAGCCGGGGTGTGGTAGTTTTTCGCCCTCTTTGGGACGAGCTTCGTCCGAAAGATAACGGCCTCAAGGCCGCTCCCGTGTGGGGGCGGGTGGCCATAATAACACTAAATGCAATCCCGTCTTCCGCGGGATGGTCCGTCCGCCAAAAGCGGCCCGGACTTCTAACAAAAGGAAAATTGTGATCAGTATTGGAATTAAGGAATTATTGGATGCGGGCGTTCACTTCGGACACCAGACCCGGCGCTGGAATCCCAGGATGAAACCGTTCATCTTCGACGCCCGCAACGGCATCCATATCATCGACCTCAGCAAATCCCTCACTCAACTGCAAACCGCTTGCGACTTCCTCCACGGCGTCGTCAGCAAGGGCAACAACGTCCTCTTTGTCGGCACCAAAAAGCAGGCCCAGGAAGCCGTCAAGGAATCGGCCAAAGCCTGCGGCCAGCTCTATGTCACCGAACGCTGGCTCGGCGGCACGCTCACCAATTTCAACACCATCAAACGCTCCATTGCGCGCCTCAAACAAATTGAGCGCTGGGAGACCGACGGCAGCATTACTCAATACGGCAAACAGGAACAGTCCATGTATCGCCGCGAAGCCGCCCGCCTTTTCAAGAACCTGGATGGCATCCGCACCATGGATAAACATCCTGCCGCCATGTTCATCATCGATATCAAGCGCGAGCACAACGCCGTCGCCGAAGGCCGCCGCTTGAAAATCCCCATCGTCGCCCTGGTCGATACCAACTGCGACCCGCTCCTGGTCGATTATCCCATCGCCGGCAACGACGACGCCATCCGTTCCGTGCGCCTGATCCTCCAGACCATCGTCCAAACCGTCACCCAGGCCCGCGCCGAGTACGAAGCGAAATACGGCCGCCGCAAAGCCCAGCAAGGCGAAGAATCTGCCGCCCCAGCCGCCGTCGAACCCGCGCCGGAACTTGCGCCCGCCGCCGTCTCCATTCCATCCATTCCGTCCACTCCGACAATTTGATTTTATGGCTGATTTTACCGCCGCCGACGTAGGCAAGCTGCGCGAAACTACTGGCGCAGGCTTGATGGATTGCAAGAAAGCCCTGGTCGAGGCCAAGGGCAAAATCGAGGTTGCCGTGGATATTCTCCGCAAACGCGGCAGCGCCTCCGCTGCCAAGAAGTCCACCCGCCTGACCAAGGAAGGCGTCATCGCTCAATGCATTCTGTCCGGCGCCACAACCGGCGTCATGGTCGAGATCAATTGCGAAACCGATTTCGTCGCCCGCAACGAAACCTTCCGCGCCTTTTGCGACGACCTTGCCCGCAAGCTAGCCACTGGCGCCGCGCCCGACTCCCTGGAGCCGGACCGGGTCGCCGCCGTCGCCCGCATCGGCGAGAATATTCAAATCCCGCGCTCGGTCCGTTTCGAAGTCGCCGGCAACGGCATTGTGGCCGCCTACATTCACACTGGCGCCAAGGTTGGCGTGCTGGTGGAAGTCGGCGCTGAGAAGGAAGCGACCGTATCCACCGAGGATTTTAAGCAATTAGTCCGGGACATCACCTTGCAGATCGCGGCCGGCAGCCCGGCGGTCATTTCCCGCGAGGAAATCCCCGCCGCCACGGTGGCCAAGGAACAGGAAATCGCCGCCGAGCAAGTTAAGAACAAACCGCCGCAGGCCATCGCAAAAATTGTCGAAGGCAAGCTGGAGAAGTACTATCAGGGCTGCTGCCTCCTGGACCAGGGATTTGTCAAACGAAACTCGGAAGTTTCCCTCAAGGAACATATTGGCTCCGTCGCCAAACTCCTGGGAGACCAGATTGTCATCCGGCGCTTCAAGCGCTTCCAAGTCGGCGAAAGCGCCCAGGGGTGATTGTGGAGCGCGACCGTCCCGGTCGCTGGGCGGTGCGTCTCGCGCCGCTCTTCCTGGGGCTAGGCACTATTGACAGCGGGGTGCGCCGTTGTTACAAAGCTCACGGCTTATGAAAAAAGTCTTGAAAGCGAAATACCGGCGAATCCTTCTCAAGCTCAGCGGCCAGGCCTTGGGCGGCGAACACGGCCTCGGCATCTGCGCCGAGTCCGCCCATGAAATGGCCCGCCAAATCGCCGAAGTCCGCGAATTAGGCGTTCAACTGGTCGTCGTTGTCGGCGGCGGCAACATTTATCGCGGCGCCTTCGGCGGCGAGCGCGGCATTGAACGCGCCACCGGCGACTACATGGGCATGCTGGCCACGATTATCAACTCCCTGGCCTTGCAGGACGCGCTGGAAAAACTCCACGTCGAAACCCGTGTCCAGAGCGCCATCGCCATGTCCCAGGTAGCCGAACCGTTCATTCGCCGCCGCGCGGTGCGCCACCTGGAGAAGGGCCGCGTCGTCATTTTCGGCGGCGGCACCGGGAATCCCTATTTTTCCACCGACACCGCCGCCGCTCTCCGCGCCAATGAAATCGGCGCCGAAGTCATCCTTAAAGCCACCAAAGTCGATGGTATCTACGACAGCGACCCCGTCACAAATCCCGCCGCCAAACGATACACCCAAATCAGTTACTCGGAGGCCTTGCAGAAACGCCTCAAAGTGATGGACTCGACCGCTTTTTCCTTGTGCATGGACAATAAAATGCCTATAATAGTATTTGATTTCTCAAAAGCACATAACCTCAGAAGGGTGGTTCTGGGTGAACCGGTCGGCACACTGGTGACAGGCTGAGGGTCGCCGCTAACGCTTAACCTTAAACTAATTATGGCCTTGGACGACATCCTCCTTGAAGCGGAAGAAAAAATGAGCAAGACCGAACAGGTCGTGCAGCACGAACTGGTTGGTTTACGCACCGGCCGGGCTTCCCCGGTTCTGGTGGAAAACATCCCGGTCGAAGTTTACGGCTCCACCATGCGGATCCGCGAATTGGCTGGCATCACCGTCCCGGAGCCGCGCGTGCTGGCCATCCAACCCTGGGACATCAACACCGTCCATCCCATCGAGAAGGCCATTCTCAAGAGCAACCTGGGCGTTACCCCTGCCGTCCAGGGCAAAATCATCCGTCTCGTATTGCCCGAGTTGAGTCAAGAGCGCCGGCACGACATGGTCAAAATCGCCCGCAAGTTAACCGAGGATGGCCGCGTCGCCATCCGTAACGTCCGTCGCGAAGCCAACGAAGCTGTCAAGAAGGAAAGCAAAGGCGGCGGCATTGCCGAAGATCAGGTCGAAGACTCGGAAAAGGAAATTCAGAAACTGACCGATCAGTACATTGCCAAAATCGACGCCCATCTCGCCAGCAAGGAAAAAGAAATCATGACCGTCTGAAATGGTAGGGCGGCGGTGCTCCGCCGCCTCAGGTTGATCTTATCGGGTTTGGCTTGCGCCGGGGGGTGGATCGAAGCGGATCACGTTTTCGCCTGGTCTGGCGTAACTGAGCCGTTCCCGCGCCAGCCGTTCGATAGTCGTCGGATTTTGCAACGCCCGCAGATCCCCGTCCAATCTCTTCGCCGACTCCGTTTCCTTGTCGATCTTCTTATCCAGCTCCAACTTATCCCGCCGCAGGCGCTGATTTTCCTGGATGACCGGTTGGTACCACAGGAACGTGCCCAGCATGCCGGCGATGACCAGCAGTGCCAGCACCAGCCGGAACAACCTGTCCCAAATGCTTTGACCCGCGTCCATTACAGCAAGTAAAGCACCTCCGCCGCAAAATGAAAGCAGGAAATTTATTTTTGGGGGTCTTAGGTTCTAAATCTTAATCCTAATCCTAATCCTAATCATGTCCCACATTTGACTTGCGGCATGGCTAATGCGATTCTAAACGCGTGCAAGCGCCTGATAATTTGAAGCCCTCCGCGGTCGTCGATGCCGTTGACGTTCCTCCCCCCGTTTCCGATTCCACTCCCCGCAACGCCCGCGGCGAATGGGTTCCCAGCGACGCCTTCAAAAACACCCCGCTTTTCGACTGGCCGCCGCGCCCCGCCCGCTGGCTCAAATGGCTCCTTTCCTACCCAGGTTTCCTCTGGCCTTGGAACGGCCTCTTCCTTCTGATCACCATCTTCATCTGGAACTTCCTGCAACCCGCCGTCTCCCGTTGCGTCCACTTGGAGCCGGGCTGGATCAGCCTGCTGCTCCTGCGCAACCTCGGCCTGGCCTGGGCCGTTTACGGCGGCTGGCATTTGCTACTTTACATGCTCAAACTGCAAGGAACCGAGCGCAAATACGACATCCGCTGGCCCAGCCGCAACGATCCCAAGTTCCTCTTCCGCAACCAGACCTACGACAATATTTTCTACAGTTGCGTCAGCGGTTGCACCATTTGGACCGCCTACGAAGTCCTTTACTTCTGGGCCTTGGCCAACCACAAAGTTCCCTTCGCCTTTACCGACTGGCGCGCCCATCCCGTTTATTTCGTCGTCTGGATGTGCCTCATTCCCTTCTGGCGCGACCTGCAATTCTACTGTGTCCATCGCCTCATCCACTGGGCCCCCCTTTACAAATTAGCCCATTCCGTGCATCACAGAAACATGAACCCCGGCCCCTGGTCCGGCCTCTCCATGCACCCCGTCGAGCACCTCCTCTACTTCACCTCCGTCCTGATCCATTTCGTCATACCCTCGCACCCCCTCCATTTCCTGTTTAACAGCGAGCTAACCGGCGCCTTCGCCCCCGCCGCCGGCCATCATGGATTCGAAAAACCCCTCGCCGAAAAAGCGTTCCCATCCGGCTCCTATTTCCACTACATCCACCACCGCATTTTTACCTGCAACTACGGCGGCGAGGAACTCCCCTTGGACCGCTGGTTCGGCACCTACCGCCGCTCCCTCACCGCCGACCCTCGGGAGGGCGAAACTCGGTAGGGCGAGACTCCGTCGAGCCGTGACTTGATTTTCGGGGGGATAAAGTCACGGCTCGACAGAGTCTCGCCCTACCAAGGGAGACGATTCATCATTCCCTGGTACCGCCAATCATCCGCATTCTTCACCAAACCTTTGCGCAGCGGATTTTCGCGCACATAATTCCATTTCTCCGCGTAGCTCTCTTGCTTTCTCAGCCGGTGATGAAATGAATGCGCTTGCCAGCGGCAATCCGGGTCCTTATGCGACCGTCGAAATTGCCGTTCCCAAAAAGTCACCCATTTCTCCAACTCAAAACCCACATCATGCGGCGCGCAGAAGAGATGCAAATGATCAGGCATAAGGAGATAATATCCGACCAGCCATGCCTGGGAGGAAAGCCACGCCGTCCTGAGAGATTCATGCACGGACGCGGCAGCCAGCCAAGGTTTTCGGTTCTCCGCGCAAACCGTCAGAAAAACAATCGTAGGTTGTCCCGCATAAAAATGAACGCCGCGTGCCGGCTGTTTCCGTCCCACATCTTCATACACCCCAAAAATCTGCCGGTAGGGCGAGACTCCGTCGAGACCTAATTCGATTTTTCGGGGTAAAAAAGTCACGGCTCGACGGAGTCTCGCCCTACCACTCAACTACGGCGACCGGACCCCATAAAACCGTTGCCCATCATTCGTCATCGGTTGCGACGTAAACTGGAACTGTCCCGGCGCCGTATTCGTGACTGTCCCCGCCACCGTCCAATTGCTAAACGGCGCCGACAAATCGCTGCTGCACACCACCGTGAAAGACGCCCCAACGGTGTTGCTGAAACAAAACTGGCAAACGCCATTGCCCATCATCTGCGCGCTGGTCAGAGTCGGCGGCGTGACACCAGTCTGCGTGATCGGAATGCTTTGGCCGAGCAAGTTGATATGCGCCGTGCGGCTGAGACCAGCATTGGCCGTAAACGAAAAACTCACCACCCCATTGGCGACGCCGCTGATAGTCAGCCACGGCTGATCGCTCGTGGGAGCAAATGGCGCGAGCAAATTCTCCGTGACCGGCAACACCACCGGCAAAGCATCGCTCCCCGCCACCAGACCTTCCAACCTGGGCGTCGGGTCAACGAACGCATACGGCAGTTCCTTGATCGCCTTAAGGATGGCGTCGGCAATATAGACATTGCCCGCCCCGTCCACCGCCACGCCTCCTGGCCCGATCAATCCCGAGTACACCAACTCGGTGATGCTGTTGTTTGCCGCCGTCCATTTCCAGATCACAGAGGAGCCAATGAAATAGACATTGCCCGCCCCGTCCACCGCGATGCCTGTCGGTGTAACGAATGTCTCAGCCGCCAACGTGGTTACGGTGTTGTTGGCCGCCGTCCACTTCTTGATTGCATAGTCGGCGAAATAGACATTGCCTGCGACGTCCACTGCCACGGCATAAATGGCATTTGTTCCCGATGAAACCAAGGTGACTGGGCTCCCGTTCGCCGCCGTTAACTTCTGAAGCACGCTGTTGGTGACACTCCCGGTGGACGCGCTTACGCTCAGGTCGGGGAAATAAACATTGTCCCCAGCGTCCACCGCAACGCCACTGGCGCGCTCCCTTAGCGTTGGGTACGGGACCAACGTGGTTAATGCGCCGTTGGTCACCGTCCATTCCTGAAGCGCGTTGGTGCCGACAATAGAGAGATTGCCTGTCCCGTCCACCGCCACGCGGCCTGGAGACAAGAGTCCCGCTACCAGCGTGGTCACAGTGTTGTTGCTCGGCGTCCATTCCTTGATCGCGTTGTGCCCGGCATCAGCGAGATAGACATTCCCAACACCATCCACCGCCAGGGCTTGGGCTGTAATCAAATTCGAGGACACCAGTGTGGTCAACACCCCAGCCGGGACATAAGTTGAACCGGCTTGGGTGACGGTGAGCGTCTGGCCGGCAATGGTCAGGGTGCCGGAGCGCGTCGCGTCCGCATTCGCATCGAAACTGAAAATCACATTCGTGCTCGCTGTTCCGCTTTGATACCCCACGCTGGGATGCAGCCAGGCAGCATTGGCCGTGGCTGTCCATGCGCCGAAATTCGGGCTTACCGCCAGAACGACGCTATCGCTTCCCGCACTTGGCCCCTCCAAGAGCGCCGTCGTGCCGAGGGCGTAGGTGTATTCGCCGGTACCTTGCGTGACAGGAATGGTTTGCCCCAGCAAGGTGATGTAGGCCGTGCGGTTGGATGTGGTGGCGGTAAAGGCCAAACTGATCACGCCGTTGGTGATGCCGCTGATGGTCAGCCAACTTGGGTCACTGCTGGCGGGTGCGAATTGCCCTGACAAATTCTCCGTGGCGGGCAACACTACCAAAGCGTCGTTGCCGGCAGCCGGACCTTCCAACCTTGGACTTATGTCCACAAAAACACGCGGCACTTCCTTGATCGTGTTATTCTGCGTGTCGGCAAAATAGACATTGCCTGCGGCGTCCACCGCCACGGCATTAGGTATATTCAGCCCCGAAGCCAATGTGGTCACAATGCCGTTGGCCGCCGTCCATTTCTTGATCGCATTGTTGTCAGAGTCGGCGATATAGACATTGCCCGATCCGTCCACCGCTACGCCAAAAGGACCCCACAGCCCTGAGGACAGCAAGGTGGTTACATTGCTGCTGGCCGCAGTCCACTTCTTGATCGCGTTATCGGCGATATAGACATTGCCCGCTGCGTCCACCGCCACGCCACCATCCAGGGATGCCAACGTGGTTACGTTGCTGGTGGCCGCCGTCCACTTTTTAATCGCGTTGTTACCGTTATCGGAGATATAGACATTGCCTGCCCCGTCCACTGCCAAACCATCGGGCAAAAATAATCCCGATGATACCAATGTGGTCACGTTGCTGTTGGAAGCTGTCCATTTCTTAATCGCGCTGTCGGAACTATCGGCGATATAGACATTGCCTATTCCGTCCACCGCCACGCCCCACGGAAGGGACAATCCCGAGGAGACCAGCGTGGTTACGGTATTGTTGGCTGCCGTCCATTCCTTAATCGCGTTGTGGTCGGTATCAGCGATATAGACGTTGCCCAATCCGTCCACCGCTACGCTTTGGGGTATGCTCAGATTCGAGGACACCAGTGTGCTCACTGAACCAGCCGCGACATACGTCGAACCGACTTGGGTGACCGTGAGCGTCTGCCCGGCCACAGTCAGGGTCCCGGAACGCGTCGCCCCCGCATTGGCATCGAAACTGAAAATCACATTCGTGCTGCCCGTGCCGGTTTGGTTCGCCAGGCTTAGATGCAGCCAGTCCGCGTTCGCCGTATTCGTCCAGGCGCCGGTCGGGGGCGTGACCCCAAGCACCACGCTATCAATTCCCGCCGCCGGAGCCTCCAAGAGCGAGGTCGTGCCCAGCGCGTAAGTGGTGGTTTGCGCCTGGGCGGCGTTCAAGCCCAGCCAAGCCAGTGCGAGCATGACGCCGCCGCAAAACCGCAGAAAACGGCGAGGATGGACGGTCAATGAGTACAATGAGGGATTGGTGTTGTTTGGCATACGTTCCTTTTAAGTTTTCAGCGCATCAATTTTCCACTGCATTACTGGCCAGATTTGCCACGGAATTACCTTTCGTAAGGATATGACGTTCGCCACCGGCAAAACCTTTGGGGAATTTTCGTGTCTCGTCTTTCATCGTTTTTTCAGCGCATTAGAAAAACTTCGCCTCCTCGTGGCGCTGATTAACGGTTTTAATACAAAACGATCCCTCTTGCAAGAACTATTATTTATTTGACCGGCACGCCGGCACCTTTCCTATTTCTCTGACAATTATTCCCCTGACCACGCCTCTTGCTTCATGCATAACAGGCTTGACTGCAACGACTTACAGATCACGCTTTTTGAGGAGGCCTGTTTTGACCCGAAAAACAGGGCTGTTTGGCAGAAAAACAAAGGTCTCCGGCAAAATATTTAACACTTTAGCAAAGGCGTTTTTGCTTTGTTGGGAATTTCCAAGTCGCAAGTCGTTGCCCTTCAAGGACAAGTGCCGATTCAGCCCCTCCAAAAAAAAACACGCCAAAAACACCACCGTAGGTTTTTGCTCCTTTCCCCACTGGGGTAAACTCGCTGCGATGATCTAACACCATGAGATGGTTAATCGAGCAAATGGGACGCAAAAGGATGGGAGCCACAGATTGACACAGATTGACACAGATAAGCTTATTGAGATGAAGCGGACGTTTTCCTCGCTTATCTGTGTCCATCTGTGTTCATCTGTGGCTAAGCGCCTTCTGCGTGCCCGCCGGGCAGGCGAATTGACGCAAGTCGTTGATTTCCAGGTTTATTTCGGATATTTTCAATATTAATTAATGGGGCAGGGGATCACTAACCACTGGCCACTAACCACTAAAAACTTGCCCCGGCGGAAGGTTCGCCGTTATGCTCTATTCGGAGCGATTCGCACACATGGACGCCGCACATATAAGAAATTTTAGCATCATTGCCCATATTGATCATGGGAAGACAACGCTTTCGGACCGCCTGCTGCACCGAACCGGCACCGTCGCCACGCGCGAAATGGGCGAGCAAATGCTCGATTCCATGGACCTCGAAAAAGAACGCGGCATCACCATCAAGGCCCACCCCGTCACCATGCGCTACGAGGCCAAAAATGGCGAAGTCTATGAATTAAACCTCATCGACACCCCCGGCCACGTTGATTTCTCTTACGAAGTCTCCCGCAGCTTGAGCGCCTGCGAAGGAGCGCTGCTGATCATTGATGCCGCCCAGGGGGTCGAGGCCCAAACCGTGGCCAATGTCCACCTGGCCACCAAGCAGAACCTGACCATTATCCCCGTCATCAACAAAATCGACCTCCCGCACGCCAACGTCGCCGCCACCAAATTGCAGATGGAGGACATCCTGGCCATTCCCAGCGACAACGCCATCCTGGCCAGCGCCAAGGAAGGCATCGGCATTGACGACATCCTGGAAGCCATCGTCACGCGCGTCCCGCCACCCAAGGCCACCGGCGCAGTCAGCGTGCAGGCCCTCGGATTCGATTCCTATTTCGACACCTATAAAGGCGTCGTCACTCACGTGCGCGTTTTCAACGGTGAGTTGCGCGCCGGCATGCATGTCCAATTGCTCCATTCCGGCAAGGCGGTCGAGATCAAGGAAGTCGGCAGCTTCAATCCCAAGCCTTACATCCGCGAAAAACTGGAAGCCGGCGAAACCGGCTACATGACCGCCAATATCAAAAGTCCCGCCGACGTCAAGATGGGTGATACCATCACCGACGCCCGCAATCCCTCGCCTGTCCTGCCCGGTTTCAAAGAGATTCATCCCATGGTCTTCAGCGGCTTGTATCCCATCAACACCGCCGATTACGAGCACCTCAAGACCAACCTGGCTAAATTGCAGTTGAACGACTCCGCCTTTGTCTATCAGGCCGAAAGCTCCGTCGCCCTGGGCTTTGGCTTCCGTTGCGGCTTCCTCGGCCTGCTCCACTTGGAAATTGTCCAGGAACGCCTCCGCCGCGAATACAACATGGACATCATCGCCACCTATCCGAGCGTGGTTTATCGAGTGGTGATGACCGACGGCAACGTCAAGTTAATCGACAATCCGGCCTATCTGCCCGAATCCAATTACATCGAACGCGTTGAAGAACCGATGGTCTTCGCCTTCGTCATCTGCCCCAACGAATACATCGGCGACATGATGGCCTTGCTGGCCGAGAAACGCGGTGAAGTCGATCACACCGAGACCCTGGACACGCGCCGGGTCATGCTTACCAGCACCCTCCCGCTGTCGGAAATTCTTATTGACTTTCACGACCGCATCAAGAGCATCACCCGCGGCTTCGGCTCCATGGATTACGAGCACGCCGGCTACCAAACCTCCGACATGGTCAAGCTGGACATGCTGGTCAACAGCGAATCGGTCGATGCCTTCTCCTGCATCGTCCATCGCTCCAAGGCAGAGGGCAGGGGACGCGCCCTGGCCGCCAAGCTCAAGGAAGTCATTCCCCGCCAGCAATACCAGGTCGCCATCCAGGCCGCCATTGGCGGCAAAGTCGTCGCCCGCGAGACCGTCAGCGCCATGCGCAAGGACGTCACCGCCAAATGTTACGGCGGGGACATTTCCCGCAAACGCAAACTGCTGGACAAACAAAAAGAAGGCAAAAAACGGATGAAATCCTTCGGTTCCGTCAACATTCCCCAGGAAGCTTTCATTGAAGTGCTCAAAGCCTGATCCACCATGAACTTACGCTGGTTTTTTTCCCGCACCGTCCGCCATGCCTCGGACTTGCGCAAACACGTCCAAAAACTCCTCAATGCCCAGCGCGACATCCTTTCGCCCCAGGCCCTTTCCGCCATCCAAGCCGCCCTCACGGAAATGCAGACGGCGCTGGCTGACGACGCCGATGACCCGGCTTTGCAAAAGCAAATGGAGAGCCTGGAAAAAACCGCCACCAAATGGCTCAAGCCCTATCCCTATGCCGAATGGCGCGACAACGTGGAAGTATTCCTGGTCGCCATCGTTGTGGCTATGGGCATCCGCACCTTTTTCCTCCAACCCTTCAAAATCCCCACCGGCTCCATGCAGCCTACCCTGTACGGCGTGACGACGAGGGATTTGCGCTCGGACCCGAACTTCCAAATACCCGGCTTCTGCACGCGGGCCTTCGAGGTCCTGGCTCATGGCACCATTTACCACCAGATTATCGCCCCGCAAGATGGAGAAGTCGTGCGGGTCAGCCGGGTGGATCATTCCTTGCGATTGGTCAACCGCCAAACCATCTGGGTGCAATACAGTGGCTCGGAGGCGGAAGTGCCGCTGACTCTTTGGTGCGGTCCGGATGACGACGGGAAGAACCAATCCGAGGCCGGGCTGACCCGTCCGTATTTCTTTCACAAAGGCGACCCGATTATTTCCTTCAAGGAAACCACCGGCGACCATCTTTTCGTCGATCGGCTCACCTATAATTTCCGCCAGCCGCGCCGCGGCGAAATCATCGTCTTCAAGACCCAGGGGATCGAGGGAATCCAGAATTGGGACCAGTTTTACATCAAGCGCCTCATTGGTTTGGGCGGCGAGACCATCAGCATCGGCGCAGACCGCCACATCCGCGTCAATGGCCGGCGCCTGGACGCCTCCGTGCCGCACTTTGAAAACGTCTATGGCTTCAATCCACGCTCCGCGCCGGAGGAAGGCCACTACAGCGGCCACGTTTTGGACGAGCGCAGCCGGATGAGGACACCCGAAGACACGCTGCAGGTGCGGCCGGGACATTTTGTCGTCTGTGGCGACAACACCGTCAACAGCTTGGATTCACGTTATTGGGGTGACTTGCCCGAGCAAAACGTGATTGGAAAGTCCTTCTTTGTCTATTGGCCCATCACCAGCCGCTTCGGCTGGGGCCAGCAATAAACTTGCACGCGGTCGCATAACCGCCAAAGCCTTATGAATAGCAATTTCGCACAATGTCTGATGCAACACAAAGTTATTCACAATCGGAGCACGTCGCAAGTCGTTGCCTCGCAAATAGTTATGCCTTTGCCCGCTTGCTCCGCGGCGCGGTTTCGGCTTGGCCCCTGATCGTTTCGCCTTGCCTGTAGAGAAGAAAGACTTCGCGCACTGTCAACCAATCACTTTCGCGCCCTTGCGATAAATGGGAACGCCCCACCCGGCAAACGCGCTCGCAGCCTCCGCGCTCGCGCTGGCAGGTTCAACTATTCGCAAAACTGATAATAAATAGTAGTGGCACGAATACTGCTTACACCGTCAAGCATATTCCATGCCTCTCATTTTTGAGAATGGGAATTGTCAATGTGGTTGACATGTTTGGCCATCCGCCGCCCAGTCGCCCGCTGGCGATCAATGAATTGCTCCAAGCTTCCATCCGACACGCGCCCGATGTAGAAGGAACGGACGACGCCATCCCGATTCGATTGAAGCCACGCCAAACCCTTACTGTCACGTATAATTTGTTCTGTCATACTCTACTATCCTAGCAGAGATGCTTAGTGCGTCAAGATGTCTCACTGTCAAGACTACTATAAGCGCCATCATGACACTTTGAGAATAGGGCAGGAACACGCCGCGCCAGGCCTTAATTCACGCTATGGCTGGACATAAGGTTTGAGAGGCATTTCCGAATTATTCTAATAGTAACAAGGTTAGACCACGGCCCGCGCAGCCGCGCCTACGGCGCGTCTGTGCGGCCCCGTGGCCTCTCAGAAGTTCAAGGTTAGGATGTTACCATCCCTATGCGCAATGACCTGTGTATCAGCCCCTTGCGTGCGAATGCGGTCTTGTCTGGCGAGTTCCCCGGCGATCAAATCCAGCTTGTGATTCAGCTTTTCAAGCTCCGATCTTGGCACCCCTTGCGCCGTGCCCTCAGTTTTAGAGGTTTTCCCCTCGTAGTATTGGCCCGCCAACAAGCGCACTCGATCAGCCTCATTCCAGAGGGTGTTACCGTCATAGTCTAGTAACCCGATCAACTTTGAATTGTTTAACGGATGTTCATTCATTAAATCGGTAATTCCGCATTGTGAAACGAAGCGCGCAAAATCAAGTTCACACTCGACATGGGAACCCTCAAGGATGCGTTTTCGCGACGCCGCCAGGTAGCGCATGGCCATCCGATAGACCCGATGCAATGTAGCCGGATTCATTCAACAAGTTCATTTGAATTCCTTTCGTTGTTGACGCGCTAACGTTCAATGGGCACGTGACCCGCCACGTCGTAGGGTTCTGGCCAGTGCTTTTGTCGCACGAATAGCGGACCCCGTCAACGGGAATTCTCAGATACTTGTTCACACCATACATTCGCACAATGTCTGTTATATTCAGTTGTAATCTCTCTAGCGTGGAAAGCTCTTTACCGCACAAAAACAATACGTAGCGCGGGGTCCGGATTGGCCGGATCGTAGCGCAGGTTGCATATCGCCTTCCTTTCCCGCATCCCGGTGTAGCTCATCGTCGATCTAAAGAAATTGGTCTTGCCTTGCACGATGGTGCGAACCAGGAATGGCGTTCCGTCCGTCCCGCAATGCGGCGCGTAATACACAACAGAAATCCGATATAGCCCGGCTGGCGCTCCGCCAAAGGGCCAATAAATATTCTCCACCGGCGTCGCGTTGTAAGGCGGTTGGGCGTTTTGATCGATGTCCAGTTCGCCGCCGGTGCGCGTGGACCTGCGGTTGGCGAAAAAAATCTCCACCCCGGCCGGATCGATGCAGTGCAGGTCAAGATCGTTATAGTTGTGCCAGGACAAGGAAATCTGGATGTCGCCGGCTTTGGCGCTGACTTCTGCCAAACGGCGCGCCATGCCGGCGGCCTCCGGCACGTTGGTTGCGATGGCGATCCCCGGCGGCGTTTCGACCAAGTCCGACGCCGCCACCGCCATGACGGTGACGGGGCCGTTGGTGTTTAAAAGATTCGTTGACACTAGATTTGTCGAAACGGCATCCGCGCTATTGGTGGACGAGTGGCCGGCCAGGCCGGACGCTGGGGATGCCGGTGTCGCCGGCGAATTGGTTTGGGGCGACCCCGGTTGGTTGGAGGAGGGCGTGGCAGCCGTCGGAGGTTCCAATGGCTGCTGGCCATCTTCCCTGCCCTGCCCTGCCCCCGCCAACATGCTCAAGGTTGAGGCGCCGAAGATACTTGTTTTCGCCCAGGGACCGAGGCTGCCGAAACGCGTCGGATGCGAATGCAAGCGCCACAGCGCCAGAATAACCACCACCATCGCCATGCCGATGACGGCGTCTTGCTTGAATCTAGGCGAATGGCTCACGGCGTGGGCGCATTGGACGGCGGGACAAAGCGATACACGCCGCGGTTTTCATCGGCAATCTGGCGCAGACCGCGTTCTCCCGCCCGGTTAAGGCCAATCGTGTTGATATGGGCGTTGACGAACGCATTGGCCTCGCGGATATTGTCAACAACTTCATTTGGAAATTCGCCGTCCGACAACAGCCACACCGTGTCCGGCGCGGGCGCCAGCCCCAAGGCGCGCAGCACGGCTTTGGTCGGATTGGCCCCCGTCCGGTGGCCGACGGAAAAGAGCCAGTTGGTCATGGCGCGAACATTTTCCGGCGTGGCCGGAACGGGGCCGAGGGAAGGCATGCCTTCGTAGCCGCCGGAGTGGAAGAACAAGACATAAAACGTCTTGCCCGCATTCATGGCTTCGAGTGTCCGCTGCACCTCGCGCCGCGCCAGGATGGACTTGCCGTTGGTCATCATGCTCAGGGAATTATCCAGCATGAGAACGACATTGGAGCCGGCCTCCGGGTCGAACCAGCGCGATGGCTCGCCGTCGTTTCTGAGCAGGTCCGCGGTCCGGGACGGGGTTGGATCTTCCGGCGGCATGGCTGCGGCCTTCGCTGCCGCCAATAGTTGGACCGTGGCATCCTTGTTGGCTGGATCCTGAGGCGGCGTCGTGTCGGAGAAAGGCGCCGACTTCGAGGGTCCCATGGAATATGAGTACGCCGTAGGTGGCGGTTTCCGAGACGCTGCTGGGTGAGTCGAAGACGTTGGGGCGGCCGCAGTCGATGACGCTTGCGGCGATGAAGCAGAATGGCCGCCAGTTGCCGGCGAGGCCAAACTCGACGATGACGCGGAAGATGACAAATCTCCGTTTCGGGGCGAACCATTGTTCGGCGAACTCGGTTGTGCAATCGTTGGCGTTCCTTGACGCCTTGCCAACTGGTCTGGTCCTGGTGTGGCCGCTGCCGGATTCGTTGCGACCCCGCCAACTCCGTCATTGCCAACCGCGCCACCTCCAGTACCCGTGCCGCCAATGACGCCATTACTCACCCCACCGCCCCCAGTGCGGTTTTCCGAAACGCCAGGCCCTGTTCCTGGTGTGCCAGCGGCAGCACTGCCACTCCTTAAAACAGGCCAGTGGCCGAGTTCGCCAAAGACCACGTCCCGCGCGTGCTCTTCCCTGGGACGGAGGAACAGCCAAACCAACAGCCCCAACAGCCCCAACACCAAAACTGCGATGAGGATGTCCTTCCCTATGTTGCGCGAACGGACTGGCGCAGCGCCGGGGCGGGCGCCGGCTTGTTCGCAAGCCGGGCAAACCGCTCCCGCCGCGCCGGCCTGGGTTTGCGTTGCAAAGGTCTTTCCACAACGAAGGCATTTTTGTTCCATATATTTTACTCCGGTTCATTCTGTGGCGGAACGTGTTCTCCTTCCGCGCCCAGTCGCAGGCGCTCGTTTCGCGGCAACGGCATCCAGCCATACTCAAAGCCAAGGCGCATGGCGGCTTCACGGGCGCGCATGTAGGCTTCGAACGAGTCGTCATAAACCCAAAAGGCAAAATAGAAATTGGTCTTGCCGCTGGCTTTGAAGGCCTGCGCCATCTCGCTCACGCCTTGATCGGGTTCATCGCCCAGGCCGGGCTGCGGCTCCACGAAGCGCTCCTGGCGAATCAAGGTCCGGTTGTTTCGCAACGGCAGGCCGCGTCCATCCGTTGAAAGCACATCCAAGGGATAGAGCTTTCCATAGCGAACAATCACCATCCACGGCTGTTTGCTGGTATGGGAGACGCCAGGCAGACGCATCAGATTGGTGGCCGGGTGAAGGTGCGGATTTTGCAGGCGAAGGAGGGTTCTTTGCAGGTCCGCTTCCACCATCGTATTGGAGACGCTGATGGCCGCCAGATCGTTGGAAAGTTGCGCCGCCTGCTCCTGGTAATAAGCGGGCGGCGGCGCCGGAGTGTCCTGGGCCACCAACGCCACCATCAGCGCGATGAAGATAATCCCCCCCAGCATGTTGCACATCGTGTCAAGCAACATCTCCAAACTGTTTGCGTAAAATCCGGGTGGGTTTCTCATGGCGCCGCCAGCAGGTATTGCAGGTCTTCCTCCGCCGCGTCGTAGCCGATGCTAAAAGAGCGGCTTTCGGCCAATGGCTCGCAGGCCCGGAAATGAAGCACGGCCGACGGTCGAACATAAAACACCAGCCGCTCCCGGCGCGGGTCCCAATTGTCGAGCATGCGCTCGAAATCCGCGTTGTCCGCCCGCGCCATAAATTCGACGGCCTGGGTTTGCCCCGGCCGGCAGCATAATCCGTTGGTCGCGGAAAGGACGATTAAGACCGGTTGCCTGCCGGAACGGTCAGCTTCAGGCACAACAAAGACCCGGTTGGTCAACTCCGCCGCCTGCGCCTGGCGCTGCCGCAACTCGGCCAGCCTGGCCTCCAGTTTGGCGCGGGCCTGCTCCACTTCTTCACGCAGGGTGTTGCGGATTCGCTCCGCCGGCATCACCGGCGAATCATTGAGATAGAGCGTCAATAACAATGTAATCAACAGCAGCACCCCGGTCACCGTCGTGATCATGTCCTGGAAGGCGAAGAACGACACCCGCGCGTTGGTGGTGCGTAATTTGTTGGCCATGCTTACTCCGGGTTGCCCTCCTTGGGGCGCACGCGCAGCTTGGAGACCACGTGCGCGTGGCAGTAATCGTTGCACTCGTCCAAGAAGTCGGTCTCCTTCTGCTGCACCAGGTCGGAGAGCAAGTGCAGCAGCAAGGCAAAAGCCAGCCCCACCAGCGTGGTCTCAAAGGCCGTGGACAACCCCGCCGTGACCTCCTTGAGATGGTCCTTTATTTGGTTGACATCCGTCGTGCCGGTGAGAGCGCCGGTGAATTTTTGGATGGCGATGCTCAAACCCAGCACCGTGCCGACAAACCCCAGCACCGGTATGGCCCAAATCATGGCGTGAATGATCGCGTAGCTGGAGGCGACCTGGTTCTCGTCGTTTTCGCTCTGCGCCTTGAGGATGGTGGAGACGTCGCTTACGCCGCCGATGTTGTTCAGATTGGAGAGCGCGCGGTCAATCCGATTGAGCAGGATGAAATGGCGCGTGTCATCGACCAGGCTGCGCACCCGGTCCAGCACCGTCTTGGCGGTGGTTTCGTTCAACACGAAATCGCGGTGCTGCGGCACGGCGGCCATCTCCAAAGCCCGCCGCTGCAGCCGCAATTTTGGAATCTTCACCAGCGACACCACCACACCCCAAAAGAAAAACAGCGTCGCCGGCCCGGTGGCCCAAAGGTTGCCAGGCCGGACAAACATTTCTCCAATATGGTGCAGCCTGGAACCGCCGCGATACAGCTCGTTCATCAGCCAGAGAAACACGAACGCCATCCCTGCCGCCAAAATGAAGGTGAACGTTTTATTGACGCTCGTGAAGCGGCCCCCTTTGAAGAGGCCCCAGCGGTTCTCGATGTCCTCCTTCTCCCAACTCAGCGACACCACGGCTGGATGCCCGCCCGCCGCCGCCGCTCCGCCGGCCGGGCTTGAGCGGCCCGGCGGAAGCCGTTTGGACAACAGGCGCCCGCCGCCCGGATTGGGGTTGGGTTTGGGAGGATTGGGAGCATCTTCCATAAATTTCAATTTCGTTTCTCTCCTTCTTAATTCATCTCCAGGCCGTGGCCGTCTTTGCGCACCACGACTGCTTCCACCATCGCCCACAGCCACGAGGCGACAATGCCGAATCCCATCAAAGAAGTGGCCACGCTCAAGAGCAACTGGAGCAACCCCGTCAACCACTGTCGCGCATAAAAATTATGCGCCCCTAAAAAGCCCGCGCACACCGCCAGCAAGGCAAAAACCAGACGGTATCGCGGACGCCCCTCGTTTGCCCTCGCCTGGGCCGGTCCTTCCGCGGCGGCGGCCGTTGGCGTGACGGAAACCTTGAATTGCAATTTCTCGCGCGGCGGCACGGGCGCGGCAGGCGCGAAGGAGATGGCTGGAACGGCCGGTTTCGGCTGTGGCGGTGTCAGGGCGGCGGCCTTTGCCAGGGCTGAAAAAAATTCCTCCAGCGTGATCCATTCATTCTGGTAGAGGATTTCATGTCCCATGCCGATCTCGTGGTCGTCCAACATGCGATTGATTTCCTGGATGGGATGCGGGCCGGAGGGGCGTCCGCGCCAGCGTAAAGTATATTCCGCTTCGTCACTCATAAAGTTCCCACGAAAAAAGGAGGCAGAATCGGGCCGGCCAACGCGGCGGGATAGCCGGTGGCGCCCAGGGTGTGGAGCAAGAGTTCGCGGCGGTCGTCCGCGAAGGCAAACAACGGCGAATACGGCAACGGTTCCGCCAACGCGCCGTAAGTCTGCCCGCCTGCGGCCTTCTGCAACAGCACCGTGGCCGTGCCGGCGCGGCTCCAGCCGCAAAGCTCGGCGGAAGGCGCCGTCAGCGCCCGCAACACAGGCTTGCCGAAAGAATCGATATACCCGGCGAAGGAGAAACCCTGGGCACAGGCCTCGCGCGTCAATTGTTCCAGGAAGCGCGCCTGCTTTTCCAAAGGAACGGCGCGGGCTTTTTCAAAGTATTCTTGCAGCGGCCTCTCCCATTTGTCGCTTCGCTCCGCCACCATCCAGTCACCGCTCTGGATGTCTTTCGCCCCCAGCTCCGCAAGCTTCTGCAGGTGGGCGGCGGCGGCGGGACACCATGGCAAGCCCCACTCGCCGGGGCGCATTTGCGCCACTGCCAGCAGTTTGAAGGTGACGAAGGCGCGGAAGACGGCGCTGGCCTTGTTTTCTCCGTTCAACTGGTCGAACAGTTGAAGGATCGGCTTTTGGTAATTGCCCGTGTTGGCGTCGATCAGTTCGCCCAAGCCCAGACGCTCATAGCTGTCGCTTTCCAGGGTGCGGTACAACCGTTTCACTTTGATGTAATCCCAATCGCTGTAGGCCGTGCGCGTAAAATGCAGGGAATCGCGGAATTGCGCTGGATCGTGAACCATCCCCGCTTGCTGCCCGCTGTTGTTGAAAGACATGGCGCCTTGCACGAAGACCGGGTGGGAACGATAAGGATTGCCGGCCCGCGAGTTGGTGATCAATTCGTAGGCATTAACGTCCCTCACATTCTTGTCGTCCCGCAATTTGAAATAAATGTCCTTCTCCCGGCTGGTGGGCTGTTCTGGCATCAAGCTGGCGCTCCAGTCCATCACGTTTGTCAGGCTGTTCCACGCCGCGGGATCTTGCGGCAGGAGCAATTGTCCCAGCAGCATCTCCGGGCTGATCTGGAGGCGCCCGATTTTCTCCGCCGCCTCCTTTTGCCCCGCGCTGGCGAGCGGTGAGAGCGCCAGTTGCTCCAGCCCCTGCAAATACGCCTCCAGCGTTGAGGCTGTGTGCAATGCCGCCTGCGCTTGTTCCCACTTCCCGGACGTCGTCGTCCAATTCTCGATCTTGTTGCTCAAACTGCCAAGGCGCTCCGCCAACCCCTGCGCCAACGCCGGCGGTTGCGCCTCCAACGGCTCCAAGGCCGATAACATCGCCTGAATTCGTGGAATGGCCGCGCGCACTGACTCGGCGCCCTGGGTTGGCTTTAGAATCCCGGCGGCTTCTTCGGCGCGATGAAGCGCGTTGGCCAATTCCGCATTTCGATACGTCTGCCACTGGGCGTCCCATGCCTCAAGCGCGCTCTTGGCAGCCGGTTGATACTCGGGCGCCAGTTGGGCCAGGGCGCGTTCGCAATCCGCGCGCGCCGGGCCGGTTTGGATTGGCGCACTTTGAAAACCAGCCGCCGCCATCTGTTGCAACCCGGCCAGCTTCCGGTCGAAGGACTGCTTCAATCCCTTTTCCCGCGCCATGAATTCCTTTGCTTTGCCCAAGGTGACCGTCGTCTGCGGTTTGTTCTTCCATGCTTCCGGCACTTCGGCCAATAGCCTTTCGCTCTCGGACACCTTCCGGCCTGATTCCAACCGTTCGAAGCGTTGCGCGAACTTCTCCTGTCGCGTCCTGCTCAATACATAAGGTATGGCCGCTCCAACCGCACCGAGAACAACCAATGCGCTCACGGCCGCGACCAGGCGTGAGCGGCGGTTGGCTTCCTGGATTTGCCCACGCAGCCATTCGGTGCCTTCCCGGCATTGTCGGGCCAACTCTTCGGACAGTGGACTTCCAAAACGTTCAGCCTCGCGCCATTTTGCCGCCAGCGAATTCAAGCTGGCCGTTGCGGCGGCCTTGTTCAGCCGGGTGCTCGTCGCGCGTCGGGACGCGCTGGAATTGACTTCGTACTCCAGCGCGGAAACGGCCCGTCGAAAATCCTGTTCCGCCGCGTAGGCTGTCCTTTGCTGGGTCGTCCATTCCTCCAACGCCGTCCAGGCATCGGCATCAGCGTCCGGAAGACGAACGTTGTAGCGGGTGGACAAGGCCTGGATTTCCTCCACCGCCGCTTCCACTTCCTGCCAGGCCCCTTCCTTGCGGAGTTGCACGGCGCGGCAAAGCCTCTGCTCGCAACGCGCGACCTGCGCTTGCTGCCAGATCGGATGTGAGGTTGGCACCGGCAGGCCGGAGGCTTCAAGTTGTTCCAAGGCATCCTGGATGGCGGCGGGTTCGCCCGCGGCCACGTCTGCGCGCAGGCTTTCCAATTTGACCCGTAAAAATTTTTCCTCCAGCCGTTTCAATTCCTCCTTGGTGTTGGCGTCGGATGGATTCAAGCGAGAGATCACCCGCAGGATGGAGAAAGCGCGCGCATCCTCGTTCTCCATCACCGCCCGCCGGTAATCGCGATAAAAGGGATGATCGCCCGTGATTCCTTTGCCGTAGGCGTTATTGAGCAGGCGGATGTATTTGTCGTAGAATGGTTCCGTCCAGGGCAATTGGTGCGCCTGGCAGTAACCGCGCCATTCCGAGGCCTGCCGGAACGCCAGCAGCGTGATCAAATCCAGCAGTGGTGGCGGCGTCTCGGCCAGTTGCAGCGCCTGCAGGAACTGCCCCGCCTCGATCATGATGGCGCATTGTTCCAGCCGCCGGTTGGCCGCCCGGCAGACCTCGGCGTAATCCTGGGCCAGCTTGGCCGTCTGCGTGTCCGAGGCCGCTTGACCGGCCACTTCGGCGATCTTGCGCACCAATCGTTCGGTTTGCGTCAGCGTCATCATGTCAAATAACTCTTTTACGGCTCCTCAAATCGGATCATTTCCAGCCCTGCCCCGAGCTGCCTGGGATCGACTATGGACAATTCAATATACGCCACCTGCTCCAACTCAACGAGCCGCTTTTGCACCTTGCCCAATTGCTCCTGCGCCGAGGCCGTTTCCTTTAGAATCTGCCAGGCGCGAGCGAAGTAGTTTGTCGTTCCGCCCCCGTTGCTGACCGTCAGCATCGACCGGTCCTGCGGCTCTTTCTCGCACCACAGATCGTAAAGCTCCTCAAATTTGCCGTACACCTCTTCCGGTTGATCGGCATAGACTCGATTGTGCCACTTTTTGATCCACGACTTTTCCGGCGCGGATTTCTTCAATTCGTCCAAATACGTCAGAAACCGCCCCGGCCTCAGCTCCTCGCTGGAAAAAATCAGGAAGCTCTCCAGGCTGGCGTTGGTCGTGCCGAGCGCTTCGCCCAGCGGAACACCCAAAGCCTGGCTCTTCAGGTCCAGGCTCTTTCTCAAATCCTGCCGTTGCGCCCGCAAACGCTGCCCGATGTGGGCGAAGTCCAATTCGCAGCCGAAAACCGGCCTGTCCGCCGCCGGCCAATCCCGGTAAAGGTACTGCGCTGGACGCGACCTTGGCTTGACAAAAGGTTGAAGCTGCCACTGCCATCCCGCCAGCAATTGAAAATTCGTCATCAGGCATTCCCGCATCGCGCGCCTCAGCGAGGCGCCCACATCCTGGCGGTCCATTTGCACGAAGGATCGGGCGAACGGCAGCGGCGCGGGTGGATTATTCTCATTGACAATCAGCAACCGGAACGGATCGCCGTCGTTGGTCGAGGCAAAGCCGAAGTGAATGGAAAAAGCCTTCGGGCCTCTCTCGAAGTTGACCTGCACCGTCACCGGCGCCCGCTTGTCCGCCAGCCAATCCGCATAATCGAACAAGCACTCCATCCCCGGCGCCGCGGCGGTAAATCGCGGCGCGTCTTTCCGCCCGCCAACCGTCATGGGCGCTCCCGGTGGAAAATCCCAGTGATCCGTTTCCACCTCCAGCCTGATTTTACTGGGCAGCGTCTCGAATTTGTCGTAGCGGTTGAGCAAATTTTGCAAACGGCTGATGGAATCAATTGGCAGGCTGAAATGCCTCAGGTTTGGCGCCGCCAGAACGTATGTCGGTCCGTCGCCTACCAGGCGTTCCAACTGCTTTGCCGCCGGCACACGCGCCTCGGGAGCCAACGATTTCGACGGCAGCGTGGCCGCGGGCGGCGGCTGCGCGATGGCTGCCGGCGGGGAACTCCCCTGCTCCGCCGTTCGAGGGGCCGGGTGATGTTTGATCAACCACAAAACCACCAAGACTGCCGCGAAAATTCCCACGCTTGCCAGCGTGGCTGAATGGATCGAAAAATTGATGTCCAGCAAGGCCGGCTTCGGCGTCCGCGCCGCTGTTTTCAAATTCACTTTCTCGAACGACGGCGCCGGCGCCGCGCCTCCCCGGTTGGTTGTTTCGCGCCGCAACGATAACGCAGGCCCCGCGGCGGGGTTGGAGGGTGGCCGTCCTGGCGGCGGTTTGGGCGCCTCACGCGCCAATTTGACTAATGAATTGGCCGGCACGCGCACCGACTGCAACGCCAGCATTGGCCCCGAGCGCTTCAGAGCCTGCTGGTGCGCCGGCGTATTCTCCTGGCAAGCCCGCCATTGGAAATCGTTCGGATTATCCTCCCCCTGGAGGAACGTTGTGAACGTATGCCGCCATGGCCGCAATGGAAATTGGCCGTTGAAATTCAACAAAGCCAGCGTTTCGCAATACAGCTCCAGCACTTGCTCTTCGCTGCCCGGTGAGCACACCAGGTAACATCCGCGCACGCATTCGCTTTCCAACAACCCGGCCGCTCTTCCCCCGTCGCCCGTCAGCCGCGCCCAGGTCTGCGCCGGCAGAAATGTTCTGCCCGCCGCCGCGAACTCCTCCAGCCCGATTTCCTCCCGCAATCGCGGTTCCCCCTGCCAGCACGACAGCCAGCCCGGCCAGTGGCGCAAAATCGCCGCCGGGGATGGCAATTTCACCAGCTCATCCGCCTGGAAAACCAAATGATGCGCCAGGTGATTGGTGCGCGCCGTGAAATCCAACCCGCACGGCTGAATGCGTGTCAACACATAATATTTCGCCCCCCGGAGGTCCAGCAGACGGAAGGCGCAGATGGCCGGGTTTCGTTTCGCCGTCGCCGCCTCCGCCACCCGCAGGTAATGATAGGCGCTGATCTGCTCCAGCCGTTGCGCCAGCGCCTCCCGCAAATCGGCGCTCCGCGACACCGTGCAAAATCCCGACTGCCCGGACAGCAGTCCTCGCGGCGCGCTGGTATAAATCAATTGCCAGGGCATCGGCGCCTCATTGGCTTGGCATCAGCCCCGGTTCGATGCAGGACAGCAGCCACAACATCGGAACCTCCACCGCGTAGGGCTTCAGTTGCCGCGGGTCCGGCACGAAATCCCCCGGTCCCAACTTCACCGGCGCGTGGCCGAAGGAACTCACCGGGAAAAACAACACCCGCCGGCTGATCGTTTCCGCGTTGGCCACAATCTGCGGACAGATCTGTTTCATCAATTGCCGGATTTGCATGGAATTGTGCGCCAGGGCCTCCAGATCCAACCGCCCCTTCCTCACCGGCTCGCGCAACAAGCCGGCCGCCAACAGGTGGATCCACGCGTCGCATTTGCCGATCAGCATCGCCATCGGCGTCTCGATCTGCTCCATCGATTTCAAGTTGAGTAATTTGGCGATCCTCACCTTCATTTCCGAGAGGATCACCCCTTGCTGGTCCAGCGCCGGCTTTTCCATTTGCGGGTCCTGCCGGTCAGAGATTTTCCTCCGGAAATCCGGGCTGTTGAACGGGTCAAATAAAAAGACGATCCCGGCCGAGCTTGCCACGTGCTGCGCCCCGGGCGATTCCGCCGAATCCCGCCCCGGCTGAAAATGTTCCCCCGCGTTGTCGTAGAAAATCATCGCGCAGCGCTTGGACGGCTCCCGGGACGAGGCCACCGAATATACAAACGGCTTGGGCAAGGCGACCATCCGCCCATGGCGCGGCAGCCGCACGTACATGCCTCCTTCCAACTGCGTCTTGGCCAGTCGCGCCCCCTCCGGGGTCTGCGCCCCGAAGAGCGTCTGCTTCATTTCGTTCAGCAGCGCGTTGCCGGCCGGATCGGCATCCTGAAACACCACCGAAAAGTTTTCGTACAAACTCATCGGAAGCATCTTCATCAGCACGCTCAAATAATACGACTTGCCGGCGCTTTGGTCGCCCACAATCGAAATGATGTGATGCGGCATCTCGGTGAATCCCGGCGGCAGCGCCCGCCGGCAGTGGGGACAGGCGATTTCCGTGCAGGGCAGCCCCAGGGCATCCAGCGCCTGCCCGCGATCATTGAAGCGAGTGGCCAAAAAACGTTGTGGCGCGTCCTCCCCCAGCACCGGGTCCCCGCGCAACGAATCGTGTGTCGCCAGGTGCATGATCTCCCCCAAATCGAACTTGAGCCAGCAAACGGGGCATGTCAACATTCGCGGCTCCCGCTCCGTGATGCTCGACAGCGCCTCCGACCCCGGCTCCGTCCGCGCCGCCGCTTCCAGCGACGCCACCACTTCCACGGCATCCTCAAGCAAGAACCCATTGCTCATCCCGGCCGGCTGCACCAACGATTGCGGATGCCGTTGCTGTTCCTTGGCGAACTTGCACAAATCCGCCAATCCCATCGGGCCGTCCACGTGGTGGTTGGCCGTGTCATGCAGCGTCCATTGCGCGCAATCCAAGCCCTCCACCCAATTCTCCACTTTGCGTCCGCCGCGCAAGGCCAGGAAATGCGCCCCCACCTTCACCGCGTAATCGGTCTCCGGCTTCAGCGCGCAAAACTCAATCGCCTGGCCATTCACCAACAACGCCACGCTCGCTTCCTGTTTAATCAGGCACATGCCGTGGCCCTTGACTTGGTTGAGCGCGCAATGCCGTTCGGCCACCCCGTCCGAGTTGAGCTTCAGATCGACTCCCTCCCCTGCCCCGATTTCAAACGGCAACTGCTCCACCCTGCGGCACTCGCCCGTCAGGCAATCCACCGCCATCCATTGCACCTTTCGCAACACATCAAACACGCAGCCCTCCTTTTCGGTTAGTCACACCATGCGCGACATTGTTTTGACTTGCATAAATGGTTTCGCGGTCTATTTCGACTTCAAGCGTCCGAAAGCTCACGGTGTGAATGTACACTTGAACCTGAATGGCGGCAACAAGCGAATGACCAGTCAATGGAAGCCTCGCGGGCATGGGCGGCGCTGGGCAGCGGCATCAGCGCCTTGGGCTACCGGGTTTACAACCACGGCGCCAATCTTTATGTGGGCGGAAACTTCCTGGCAGCGGGCGGCAAATTGGCCGACGGCATCGCCGGGTGGGACGGCGCGAATTGGAGCGCCATCGGCACCGTCGGCCACCTCAACGGCATCTACCTCTCCCCTACCGCCCTGGCCAGCGATGGAACTAATCTATTCGCGGGTGGCGCCTCGTTGTATTTCGCGGGACAAACCAACGTCAACATGGTGGCCCGTTTCGACGGCGCAAACTGGCTCCCGCTCGGCGGCGGCCTCAGTGGGTCGAGCGTCATCAGTGGTCCCATTGGCACAACCATCCTCACGCTCGCTCTCACCAATAATCTCCTTTACGCCGGCGGCTATTTCACCAATGCCGGTGGCGTGCCGGTGAACAACATCGCCGTTTGGAATGGAACCAACTGGTCCGCTCTGGGCAATCCCGGCGGGGTGGTGGCTTCCATTCTGGTTGGCCCGCAGGGCGTATATGCGTGCGGCGCGTCGTTTTACAATCTCACCGGTTACAACGGCCCGTATTTCTCCCTCTGGAACGGCGCCGCCTGGTCGAGCAGCGTGATCAACTTTAACTATCCGCCTTACACCTCAACGGATTTCCATTTTGATGATCCGGTCTTGGGCATGGCCGCCACGGCCGCCATCGGCACCAACATTTTCATCGCCGGCCATTTCGATATTGGCGAGACCACTAATTTCCCCAACTATGTCTATTGTGACAATATTATGCGTTTCGATGGCGCCAACGCGTGGATTATGGGCACGGGCTTGAACTCCAATGTCACCAGGATGGCCGCGCTCGGAACCAATCTCTATGTCGCCGGCACCTTCACCAACGCCGGTGGCGTCGCGGCGAGCAAGATAGCCATGTGGAATGGCAACTATTGGACCAACCTCGGCACTGGCTTGGTGGGCACCGGCGTCATTAACGCCCTCACGGGCCTCAACGGCAACCTTTACGCGGGCGGCACTTTCACCAACATGGGCGGCGTCGCCGTCAATCATATCGCGCAATGGAACGGCGCCAATTGGTCCGCGCTCGGACAAGGCATCACCTATCCGGGCCAGAGCAGCGCGCCCGTCACCGCCCTCGCCTCATCCGGTTCTGATCTTTTTGTTGGGGGAACCTTCCGGCAGGCGGGCGACAAGCCCTCATTCTCCATCGCCCGCTGGAACGCCCGGGTGAATTTCAACATCCCACAACTGGTCAACACCGCGCCACCGGCCAACGGCCAGTATCACTGCCGCCTTTACGCTTCGCCCGGCTTGACCAACGTCATCCAGGCGACCACCAACCTCGTGTCCTGGGCGCCGGTGCTCACCAATACCGTCGGCATCTTCGATTTCACCGATTCGAACGCCGCCGCCTATCGCCAACGCTTCTACCGTGCCGTTCTTAGCCAGTAAAAAGCAAAGTTAACCTTTCAGGAAAAAATGCCTTGCCCCTACTGCCGAAGAATGGCGGAAAGAAACGCGCGCGGCGTCACACACGAGACGCCGTGAGGCTTTTTCAACTCAAGCAGGTCTGAATCGTAAGTCACTATGAACGCCGCGCGAACGGCTACCGCAGCCATAACGATAGGATCATCTTTCGGATCACGCCGCACTGTTTCTTTGATGGGAATATCCTCCGATGATTTTGAGACGGCCTTCAGCCACTCCAGCCAGTTTGCCCAGTTTGGGTTGCGCCAGCGTTTCTCCGACTCGGCGACGCGCTGAACAGTATCCGTCCATTCGGCAGTGATCCAAGGCGTGCGCCAGGATTCAAATCCTCCCGCAGCGAGAAGTTTCAGCACGGCCCGGGCCTCGCCGCCGCGCCATCCAACGCCCGATACCACAACGGAACTGTCCAAAACCGCGCGCAGTTCAGGCACGGCGTTCCTTTTTCACCCTCTTCACAATTTTGAGCAATGCTTCTGTCGGTTCCGCTCCTTCCGCGCCATCTCCTTCAAGCTGTCGGAAACGCTCCAACAGCTCCGCCTCTTCTTCCTCTTGCCGGCCGCGAATGAGGTCGCGGACGACATCGCTGGCGCTGGCAAATCCGCCTGCTTCGCGGCGCGAATAAAGCCAGGCCTTCTGCTCTTCCGACAATGAAATGTTCAACGTGTTGGCCATCGCTACAAGATTGGCGGTTTGTTTGATTTTGTCAATATTCGCCAATGCCGCAGGCTTCTCTCTTAATGCGTCGGTTGATCGGCTATTTGGTCCAATCCAAAACCACCTTGCCGGCGTGGCCTGATTTCATGGCCGCGAAGCCCTTCTCGAATTCGGTGTAGTGGAAGCGGTGCGTGATGATCGGATCGATGTTCAGCCCGCTCTCGAGCATGACCGTCATTTTATACCACGTTTCATACATCTCGCGCCCGTAAATGCCTTTGATCGTCAGCATGTTGAACACCACCGTGTTCCATTCGATGGCGATAGGCTCCGTCGGGATGCCCAGCATGGCGATCTTGCCGCCATGCGCCATGTTGCCAATCATGTCGCGGAAAGCGGCAGGGTTGCCCGACATTTCCAGGCCGACGTCAAAACCCTCCTTCATGCCGAGTTCACGCTGGACGTCCTTCAATTTGCCTTTCGAAACGTTCAACGCCACGGTCGCTCCCATGCGTTTGGCCAAGTCCAGACGATAATCGTTCACATCGGTCACGACGACGTAGCGCGCGCCGGCGTGTTTGGCCACCGCGGCGGCCATGATGCCGATTGGCCCCGCGCCGGTGACCAGCACGTCCTCGCCCAAGACGTTAAAGGATAGGGCGGTATGCACGGCGTTGCCGAAGGGATCGAAAATGGAGGCCACGTCGCGATCGATACCGGGGCGGTGATACCAGACATTGGTCATCGGCACGGAAATCAATTCCGCGAACGCGCCGGGCCGATTGACGCCGATGCCTTTGGTGTCGGCGCACAATTGACGCCGGCCCGCCAGACAATTGCGGCAGCGTCCGCAGACCACGTGGCCCTCGGCGCTGACGATATCTCCTGCCTTGAAATCCATGACGTTGGCCCCGGTCTGCACGACTTCGCCGACGAACTCATGTCCGATGACCATGGGGACAGGGATGGTGCGTTGGGACCATGCGTCCCAGTTGTAAATATGGAGGTCGGTGCCGCAAATGCCGGTTTTTTGCACGCGGATGAGCACGTCATTGACTCCCATTTGGGGTTCTTGAACATCTTCCAGCCAAAGGCCGGGTTCCCGATTGCGTTTAACAAGCGCTTTCATACTTATCTAAAACCGGATTCCGTCCGCAACTGCAAGCGTAAGTTTTTGGCGTAAGTTTTTGGCGACAGGGGGCGGCTGGCGGCAGGAGGGGCGAAATCGACTTTTCCCTTACTACTTCGGAGGCAGCATCTCCTGTTTCAGCATGGATGCTGGAATTGCCGTGAAATGCGGATCGCGGTGAACCAGCGTTGCACCGCGGACGGAAGCCGTCGCAGCGATCAATGTATCCATCGCGGAAGCGCGAGCCGTCGCGTTTATTCTCAAGCGTACTCCCTCGCTTCGAATGACCTCATCCACATTCACGACTTCGCTCAACAAAGCTCGATACCGGTTCAGTTCAATGGCGCGCGTTGCAGCGTCAATCCCAAGTTGATGTAAACGAAGATCAAACTCGAAAAACGCCAGGATGGAAGTTCCCGCCACAACCATTGCATCCTCAAAGAGAGTCTGAACGCGAACCGCTCCCGGTTCGGCCAGGTAGTGGGCCAACAACGCCGACGTATCCAGCAGGTGGGTCATTGCTGTTCGCCGGCTTGGTCGAGTTTGTCGTCCTCCTCGCGCTCTCGAATCAATTCGCCGACGGGGTCGGCTCCCGGCTTTAGCCAGCGTCTGCCCGCGCCCATGAGTTGGCGGGCCAATTCGCCCCGCCTGGGCAACAGTTTGACAAGGATCGCACCCTCGCCCGCCTTCGCCCACTCCAACTGTGTTCCGGGATGAATATCGAAATCACGGGCGATTTCCGGCGGGATGCTCACCTGATTGCTTTCGGTCACAGTCGTTGTCATTGCCATAGCCTACATCATCGGCCCTGGTGCAACAAGCGGCAAAACACCCCTCGGATCACGAGAGATTCACTTCAAAATGAACATTGATAGACCAGATTATTCAGGTAAGCCTTGGGAATGCCTTGGAAAGTTGAAAATGAACATCGAATCCCCCGCTGAACTGCTCGATTATTTGCGAAGGCACGGCTGCGTGGGCGGGGCGGAAACGCCACGGCTGACTGTTTTGGCGGGTGGCGTTTCCAACCGCACGGTCCTGGTCGAGCGCGAGCGCGGGCCGGATTGGGTGCTCAAACAGGCGCTGGCCAAATTGCGCGTGGCGGCGGACTGGTTCAGCCGCCCGGAAAGAATCCATCGCGAGGCGCTGGGCTTGCGCTGGTTGAGCCAATTGGCCCCGCCCGGCGCGGTCCCTCAATTCGTCTTCGAAGACCACGAGCACCACATTCTGGCCATGACCGCCGTGCCGCTGCCGCATGAAAATTGGAAGACCATGCTCTTGCGCGGCAAAATCGATCTCGAATACGTGCGGCAATTTGGCCAGTTGCTGGCGGCGATTCATCACGGATCCATGTGCCGGCACGCCGAATTGGAGGCGGCTTTTGGCGACATCAGTTTTTTTGAATCGCTTCGCCTGGAACCGTATTATGCCTTCAGCGCCAGCCAAACCCCGGCGGCGCGCGATTTCCTGGCGGCCTTGATCTCGGATACGCGCGCCACGCGGCGGTCTTTGGTCCATGGCGATTTCAGCCCGAAAAACATCCTGGTCCGGGCGGGACGCCTGGTGCTGCTCGATCACGAAGTCATCCATTGGGGCGACCCGGCCTTCGACCTTGGTTTTTCGCTGGCTCACTTCCTGAGCAAGGCGCATCATTTTCCGGCGCGGCGCGCGGAATTCGCCCGTGCCGCGCATCTTTATTGGTCAAGTTATGACGATGATGCCTGCGAAGAACGAGTGGCGCGGCATGTCCTGGGCTGCCTGCTGGCGCGGGTGGACGGCAGGTCGCCGTTGGAATATCTTGGCCCGGCTGAACGGGAACGCCAGCGCGCGGCGGTGCTGCGGCTCATGGCCGCCCCCCCGGCTCGCGTCGCCCCGTTGATTGATCTATTTATCTCATGCCTATAATCGAACACGTTCGCGCGGAAGAAATCCTTGACAGCCGTGGCCGTCCCACGGTGAAAACTTATTGCGTTCTTCGCGGCGGCGCCAGCGCCAGCGCCTCACTGCCGTCGGGCGCCTCTACCGGAGCTGCCGAAGCGCTCGAATTGCGTGACGGCGACCAAAAACGCTATCGCGGACTTGGCTGCCGCCGCGCCGCCGCGCATGTCAGCGGAGAAATCAACGCCGCTCTCGCCGGACGCGTTTTCGAGACGCAGGCACAATTGGACGCCGCCCTGCTTGCGTTGGACGGCACCGCCAACAAATCGCATCTCGGCGCCAACGCCATTCTTTCCGTTTCCATCGCCTTTGCCCGTGCCGCCGCCGCGCAACGGAACGTCCCGCTTTACCAGCATTTCGCCGCCATGTCCGGCCAATCGGCCCGCCGCCTCCCGCGCCCGACCATCAATCTTTTCAGCGGCGGCAAACACGCCGGCAGCCAGGTGGACGTCCAGGACATTCTCATGATCCCGGCCTCCACCACCACGATGGACGATTCGCTGGCGATGGCTTACGAAGTCTTCCAATGCGCGGCGGAATTGATGGCCAAGCGCTACGGCCAGCGTCTCTTGCGGGCCGATGAGGGCGGTCTGGCTCCGTCCGCGCCCGGCACCGCCGTCCTGGTGGCCGACGCCGTCGAGGCCATCGAAAAAGCAGGCTTGAAACCCGGCCAGGACGTTTGCCTGGCCGTGGACGTGGCCGCCAGCCATTTTCACCAACAAGGCCGTTACGCCCTTGACGGCCACGATTACTCCGCCGAGCAAATGATCCAATTATTGACGAATTGGGTTAAAACCTGGCCCATCGTCAGCATCGAAGATGGATTGGCCGAAGACGACTGGGATCATTGGCCCAAGTTGCGCGCTGCGTTGGAGGGCCAGGCGCTCGTGATCGGCGACGATTTTCTATGCACCAACCCCGCGCGCATCGAACGCGCGCTTAACTGCAACGCCGCCAACGCCCTGCTTTTAAAAGTCAACCAAATCGGCACCTTGACCGAGGCCGCCGGCGCGCTGGCTTTGGCGCGAGGCGCAAAATGGCAGGTCATGGTCAGCGCCCGCAGCGGCGAAACCGAAGACGATTGGCTGGCCGACTTGGCCGTCGGCTGGGGCGGCGACCAAATCAAAATCGGTTCCATCACCCAATCCGAGCGCTTGGCGAAATACAACCGCCTGCTGTCCATCGAACGTGAAACCTCCTGGCCGCTCAACCCCTGGCCCGCCAAAAACTCATGAAGATCGCCGCGTTCGTGGCGCTAACCTTGACCGCCGCCATCTCCGCGCTGGCAGATCCGCTCACCGGGGATGTCTTTCCAGAAAAAGGCGCGGCCGTTTCATTATTCCAGGTCGAGCGATCCTGGAAAACAAACGGCAGCCGGCGGACCCTCACCGAATGCTTCAAGGAAAAAACCGGCGCCCTCGCCGTCTCGCTCGAAGCGAGTTATGTTTCCAACCATTTGACCACCATTCTCTTTGATCAGAAACAGTCCCGCGAAAAAGCCTTGGCCGAGTTCAAAGAGGGCCGCGTCAATTACACCGTCACTGCCGGCGGCAAAGTCAAACAAAGCAGCCAAAAAGTCTCAACCGAATGGACCCCCTTTCCCGCCGTGCCCGACCAGATCGCAAAGAACTGGGACTCACTCGTCCAAGGCGCGACCGTCAAGCTGACAATCCCCATTCCCATCATGCGCGACAACTTCACCTTTGAAGTCAGCAAGACCCGGACATGGACAGAAAACAGCAAACAACTCACCGAATTCAAGCTGGAACCGTCCAGTCTTGCGATCCGATTGCTGGCCAGCGCCATGTATTACGTGTATGAGGACAAAACCCGAACCCTCATCGAGTACCGTGGCCGAACGATGGTCCGAACCGAAAAAAGCGGAAAACTCGAAGACCTAAACGCCCTCATAAAATACCGCCCCGCCCCTTCCACTTCCCGGTAGGGCGAGACTCCGTCGAGCCCTAACTCGATTTCATAGAACTTGTCCATCTTGATTCCCAACAACGCGCCACGTAAGCGCCGGCCACCCTTCGACGAACGGAAGCGCAGACTTGCAAGGCTCCGATCTGTGAGGCACAATTCCCCGGTGAAGAAAGAGTTCGCCTTTCAAATCGAATAGGATGAAGACATGCTGGTGGCGACCTGTCACGAGCCGGAAATGGCAACTCAAGGGGAGAATCTGGACGAACTCCTGGCCATGATTCGCGATTTGATCCGGTGCCGCTTTGACGAGAGGGATGAGCGATTGGCCTGGCCGATCCGCCTCCATTTTCTCCACGATCCTAGAATTGTAACAGTTCGCTATTTTACTTAATCGCAATTAGCAGGCGGGGGCGAACGGGTTGACGACGCGTAGGCCCGTGACGTGCTTAAAATCCTCTTCGTTCCGCGTCACCAGCGGCAGATTATGCAAGAGCGCGGTGGCCGCGATGATGGCGTCGGCCAGCCCCATCCTGCGCTCTTGGCGGAGCGCAATTGCACACGCGGCGACCCCATCATCCAATGGCAGAATCTTCATCCGCTCGAAAGTAGTTTCGAGCCACACGCGCTCGGTTTCAGAGAGGCGATGATAACCGATCGTCTCGATCCGCGTCACGCTTGCCGCAGCCAGATCGGTGCGATCCAGAATCGCGTCCAGTCCGGGGTATTCGCCGTTCGCGCCATAGATGAGGATGTTGCTGTCCAGAAGCATCGTTCAATCCCTGCCCGGCAGGGGACGTTCCTTGCGTTGCTCGCGCTGCCAGGCCGCAGGATCCGGAATCACGTGGCGCAGCCCCCCCAGCTTGCGCAATTCCTTCAGCGCCTCCAGCGGCGTTCCCGGCTTCGCTTCCGCGCTTTGATTGGCCGTTTCCTGCTCGGCTTCCAACGTAGCGACGACCTTCACTTTCCCATGCCGCAAATTCTGCGGCACAGGCAGGTGCAATGTCCCGTCAGCTTCCGCTTCCAAAACAGCGGTGATCGTACTCATGCCAGAGATTTTATCCCAAGTTGCGGGCCGCGTAAAGCCCCCTGTCGCGCGGTGATGGCTCGGCTCGGTCAGCTCGGGGTCACAAAGGGTCGCTCATTCAGAACATGTTATTTTCGGGCGTATTTCCGTCGTCAGCCCACGCCCATACGGATAAGGATGCCAGTTGCGATGTCCAAATCCATTTTGGATCCGTGTGATCCGTGAAATCCGTGCTTCAATCCCCTTGTTTTGGCGGCGCCGGTTGCACCCTGAGCAGCCTCCAAGCAACAGCGACCAACCACGTTCCATTGCGTCAGCGCACCACAGGCTGGAACTTCCGGGCATGGTGGATTTCGTTGCGCGAAAGCGGTCGGATTTGAGTATTGGATACTTTTGTCACCGCAACCGTTGAACCATCGAAAGTGGTGAACTCGATCATGAATCTCTCGCCGCCCTTGCAGACATGCACGACCGCACCCACGTCACCGGCCGTGAGTCCATGCTCCGGCAGATCCACGGTCAACGCCACGTTATCAAGTTCTGCAATCATGCTTCCAAAGGACAAACGGTTATTGTAAGGCATCAAAGCTTCATTGCGTTCCCTCAGTCCCAACGCAAGCCAGCGTCGCCACGTAAGCCCCATCCACCCCCTCCACGAACGGCAGCAGTTGGCGCTCGTTTTCCAATTTGAAGGCCGGATGCCCCTCCAGAAAACCTCGCACCACTTCCTCGTTTTCCTCCGGTTCCAGACTGCACGTGCTATATACTAATCTGCCGCCGGGCTTCAAGCTGGGCGCGGCTTGCGCCAGCAGGGCCGCCTGCGCCTTGGCCAAGCGCTTGATCTCATCAGGATGAAGCCGCCAACGCAAATCAACCCGCCGCCGCATGACACCCGTGTTGGAACACGGCGCGTCAATCAGAATTCGGTCAAATTCCCCAGTCGCCTCGGAAAATTCAACGCAGCTCGCGCCCAGTCGCGCGCAGTTTTCCTCCAGCCGTCTGAGGCGCTCCGGCTGATTGTCCCGGGCGGCGACGCGTCCGCGATTGCCCATGCGCTGGGCGATGTAGGTGGTCTTGCCGCCGGGCGCGGCGCATAAATCCAAAATCGTTTCGCCAGACTGCGGCTCCAATTGCCGTACCGCCAGCAAAGTGCCGGGGTCCTGCACGTAAAACCAACCGTCCTTGAAACTTCCCAGCGAGACCAGCGGCGGATGGCGGCGCAGTTCGAACGCCAATTGCGGCCCGGTCCAATCCCATTGCCGCTCCTCGAACTCGACGCCTTCCTGCTGCCACCGCTCGGCCAGCCGGGGTGCGTCGGTTCTCAACTCGTTAAATCGCGCGTAAGTCGGCGGAGGCCGGTTGTTCCAGGCCAACAATTGCTCCGTCGGTCCCCTGCCCCATCGCGCCTGCCAGCGCTCGATCAGCCATGCGGGATGCGAAAAACCGGCGGCCAGATCGGTTGTTTTCAGGGCCTCCAGGGCGAGCTTGGTTTTATCGCGTTCGCGAATGTATCCGCGCAAGACGGCGTTCAGGAATCCGGCGCGGCGGCCGAAACCCAGGCTCTTGGCCAACTCCACCGTCTCATGCACGGCGGCGTGGTCGGGGATGCGTTCAAGCCAGAAAAGTTGGTACAGCCCCAGGTGCAGCAAAGCCCGGAGCGAGGCGTTTTGGGCGCGGTCGGCCGTTTTGCGCGCGACCAACCAGTCCAGAGTGTTTTGCCAGCGCACGATGCCATAGACCAACTCCTGGCACAACGCCCTGTCCGGCGTTGATAGCGCATGGCGGGCCAGCTCTTTTTCGAGCAAAGTTTCCACGTAATCCCCGGCCGCAGACCGCCGCCGTAAAATACGAACGGCAATTTCTCTTGGTTTCTCACCAGTCATCATCTTATAATGCGCGAATGGTAATGGGACGCGAGAATATAGCGATGAAAGAAGAATTTGAAAAACTGGCGGCGGCGGGGAAACTGTCGCGCCAACACGTAGAGGCCCTGGCGGCACTGACGGAGAGCGGTTATTGTTATCACCGCAGTTGGGGCTTCGGCAAAATTGTTTCGATGGACCCGGTTTTTGCCCGTTGTGTCATTGATTTCCAGACCAAGCCCGGCCACGCCATGGACCTGATCTTCGCCGCCGAATCCCTCAAGCCGATTTCCAGCGGCCACATTTTCGCGCGCAAAGTTTCCGACCTCGAAGCCCTGCGCCAAATGGCCGCGCTGCATCATTTGGACTTGATCAAACTGGTGCTGCAAAGCTTTGGCAATCGCGCCACCTTGGATCAAGTCCAGCAGGTGCTGGTGCCGGACGTGATCAAGGACGATTGGAAAAAATGGTGGGAAGGGGCCAAGCGGGAATTGAAGAAAGACGGCCATTTCCAGGTGCCGACCAAGAAATCCGACCCGATCATTTACCAGGTCAAAGAAGTCTCCCTGCAAAACCGGCTCATGGGCGAATTTCGCGCCGCCAAGGGCCTCAAAGCCCGAGGCAGCGTCGCCCATGAAATCCTGAGAAACTTCAGCGATTTAAGCGATGGCGCCGCCGTGGCCAAGGAGGTCATCGCCGCCTTGAACGTGGAAATTTTGACCCATCAGCGCACCCAGCCCTCCATTGCTTTGGAAGCCATTTTTATCCGGGACGAAATCCGTCAAACCGCCAAAGCGGCGGCGGACGAGGGCGAACTGGCCGCGATAGCCATCTGGCTGCAGGAGATGACGCGGATCGGTCCGGTCCTGGAGCAAATGCCCGCGGCCAAACACCGGCGCGCCTTGCTCTCGTTCAAGGAGAACTGTCCCGAGCGCTGGGTCGAGGCCCTCCTCTCGGCGCTCAATCACATTTCGGCCAAGCTGGCGGGTGAAATCACCCATGCATTGATTGTCGGCGGCCAGCCGGAGGCGTTGAAGGAATTGCTGGCCCGGCTGATCAGCCAGCATCAAGCCGGCAGCGATCTGCTGCTGTGGCTGGCCCGCGAACGTTCCGATTCCTTCGCCGACATCCTCGGCCCGGAAGTCTTTCGCGCCATGCTGACCGCCATGGAGCGCGACCAATTCAATGAGAAGCGTTCCAACAAACTGCGCGATTTCGTCCTGGACGATCCCACCCTGCTCGTGGAATTGATCGGCTCGGCCGACCTGGAAGTGATCAAGGACTTGACCCGCGCACTGCAATTGTCGCCGTGTTTCAACGACATGGACAAACGCTCCCTGCTGGCCCGCATCGTCAAAACCTACCCGGCGGTGCAGACGATGATTTCCGGTGAACAGACCAAACAGGACGTCTCTTTTCAGGTTTCCTGGAAGAGCCTGGAACGCCGCAAAGACGAATACGCCGAACTGGTGCAGAAAGCCATTCCGGCCAATTCCAAGGAAATCGCCCTGGCCCGCAGCTACGGGGACTTGCGGGAAAATCATGAATACAAGGCCGCCAAGGAAATGCAGAAAATCCTCATGCGCCGCAAAGGCGAGTTGGAATACCAATTGGTGCGCGCCCGCGGCACCGATTTTGCCAACCCCCGCACCGACGTGGTCAGCCTGGGCACCGAAGTCAAGGTGACCGATTTGGGTTCGCAGTTGGCGGAACATTTTATCATTTTGGGAGCGTGGGATTCCGACCCGGACAAGGGCATCATCAGTTATTTGACCCCGGTGGCGCAGGCGCTGCTGAACCACAAACCACAGGAAGAAGTCGAGTTGCCCGGAGACAACGCCGCCAAGCGCTATCGCATCGATTCCATCGCGGCCTATCAAGCCACTTAAGAGCAGGTTCGGCAGGATTGGAGCCTTGCGCCGACCGGACGCCTTAGCGTGGCCTCCCTGCGATGTCCGTTTTTGATTTCTTCATTTTTGGTGTAAACTGATGGCGTGGTTGGGGAAATAAGGCCCCGCGCGGGAGTGCAAAAGAGCCTCCAGCCGAACCACTAAGTGACTCCTATGATTCTAACCGAAAAAGAAGCAGATAGTCTGGTGCAGGTGCGGCACAGTTCGCCCCACACCCTTTTGGGCATGCACGTCTTGGGTAATGGCGGCGGTTTGGTGGTGCGCGCATTTCACCCGCTGGCGCTCAAAATCGAAGCCGTTCCCGTCCACGAGAAAGACAAACCCTCCATCAAACTCAAAGAGGTCCGCCCGGGCCTTTTTGAAGGCACGGCCCCCAAGGCCCAATCGGTCTATGCCTACGATCTGCGCATCACCCTGCACGACGGCTCAACGGTCCAAACCCGCGATCCCTATTCCTTCCTCCCCACCCTCGGCGAGACCGATCTCTTTCTCTTCGGCCAAGGCAACGAGCACCGCATCTACGATAAACTTGGCTCCCATTTGCGCGCCCTCGACGGCGTCCAAGGCGCCAGTTTCGCCGTCTGGGCTCCCAACGCCCAACGCGTCAGCGTCGTTGGCGATTTCAACAACTGGGACGGCCGCTTTCACGCCATGCGCGCGCTCGGCGCCTCCGGCGTGTGGGAAATTTTCATTCCCGGCGCGCGGGAAGGGACGCTTTACAAATTTGAAATCAAAACGCCCGACGGCGCCCTGGTGCTCAAAACCGATCCCTACGGGTTCTTTTTTGAAACCGCCCCGAAGAATTCCTCCATCGTGTGGGACATCGGCAAATTCAAATGGAACGACCAGGCCTGGCTGGAAAAGCGCCGCGTGGCCGAACCGTTGCGCCGGCCCATGAGCATTTACGAAGTGCATCTGGGTTCCTGGATGAAGAAGAGCAAATCCGAGTCCTTGAGCTACCGCGAACTGGCCGAACCCCTCGCCGCTTACGTGCAAAACATGGGCTTCACCCACGTTCAATTCATGCCTGTGGCCGAGCACGCGTTCTACCCTTCCTGGGGCTACCAGGTGACCGGCTTTTACGCCCCCACCAGCCGCTACGGCACCCCCGACGAATTCCAATTCCTGGTCGATCACCTCCACCAGGCCGGAGTGGGCGTCTTGCAAGACTGGGTGCCCGCCCATTTTCCCCGCGACGACTGGGGCCTGGGGCGTTTCGACGGCACCGCCCTCTACGAACACGCCGACCCGCGCAAAGGCGCCCACCAGGACTGGGGCACTCTGATCTTCAACTACGGCCGCCACGAAGTCGCCAATTTCCTTTCCGCCAACGCCCTCTTTTGGTGCGACCGTTTTCACATGGACGGCCTGCGCGTGGATGCCGTCGCCTCCATGCTCTACCTGGATTACTCCCGCAAGGCCGGCGAATGGATTCCCAACAAATTTGGCGGCCGCGAAAACCTCGAAGCGGTGGATTTTCTAAAAAACTTCAACCACCTCGTGCATACCGAGCATCCGGGCATCCTGACCGTGGCCGAGGAATCAACCGCCTGGCCGCTGGTCACGCGCCCCCCCTACCTGGGCGGACTGGGATTCGATTTCAAATGGAACATGGGCTGGATGCATGACACGCTCGGTTACTTCAGCCGCGACGCCATTTACCGGAAATATCACCAGAACGATCTCACCTTCGCCATGCTCTATCATTACCACGAGAACTTCATCCTGCCGCTTTCGCATGATGAAATCGTGCATGGCAAAGGCTCGCTCCTGGGCAAGATGCCCGGAGACGAATGGCAGCGATTCGCCAACTTGCGCGCCTTGTTGGCATACCAATGGCTCTTTCCGGGCAAGCAAATGCTCATGATGGGCTGCGAAATCGGTCAAAGCGCCGAATGGGACGCCAACTCCAGCCTCGATTGGTGGCTCCTGGAGGAAGGCCCGTATCATTGCGGAGTGCAACGCCTGGTGCGCGACCTCAACCATCTTTATCAAAACGAACCCGCCCTCTGGGAAGCCGATCACGACACCAACGGCTTCGCTTGGATCGATTGCAGCGACGCCGACAGCAGCGTCCTTTCCTTCATCCGGCAGAACCGCGACGGCAGCCGGAAGCTGGTGGTCATATTGAATTTGACACCCGTCTTGCGGCACAAATACCGCGTCGGCCTGCCGCTCGGAGGATTTTGGCGCGAAGCTCTGAACAGCGACTCCGGTTTTTACGGCGGCAGCAACCAGGGCAATTTCGGCGGCGTCCAAGCCGAGGCCTACAAAACCCACCGCCAACCCTTCTCCGCCCCCTTCACCTTGCCCCCCCTAAGCGTGATCGCCTTCCGCCCCGAACCCAACCCCTAACCCCATCCAAAGACACTTGAATTTTTTCGGTAGGGCCGGCGCTGCCGCGCCGCCCAAATATCCGAGAGCTAATTCACCAAGGTTATCTGACAATCTGGCGTAATTTGAGCGCGACTTCACCCCAAATCCTCGCCTAGGCTCCGAATTTCATGTCCCGGGGAGCTTGCGCGCCCCCGCGTGAGACGGTCGGCGCCCCCGCCGACCGCTTCTTTCGTGTCCAATGTACTTCCTATCAAAGCGATGAGGCGCAACCAGAACGTTAGGCGAGGATTTGAAAGGACAAAACACTCCTTGATAAGTCTGCCCCAAGTGGGATAAAAACAAAGCCGCGCTGGCGCGCTTGCCCCGGCAAGCAGCGCGACCACCTGAGCCATCGGTTGGCGCTGGGGCGCTACAGCCGGGTCAGCCAGGCGGCGGGTCGGATGCCTCGAAGACCGGGCCGGAAGCTGGAGAATTGAATGATATGTTGATGCAATCAGACACATGAGATGGTGCGAAAAATGAAAACTGTCATAATTCTAGGACTGACCCCGCGGCCTTTCTTAGTTTTTGCAACGATTGCCGCCGGTCTCGTGATGCTTATCTATACGACAAGGCCAGTGACGAATCTTGAACCGGCAGGCGTTCAAGCCAAACACTTAATAACGAGCGCTGGCGGACCCGCCAAAGTGTGTGATGAAGCCAACCAAATGTTTAAACGCTTTGGAGTTACGGAGGTGAAATTCTTCGACCCTGCCGATTTGAAGGACTTTCCTGCCCTTACCGCACTGGGAACGGTGCAGGGCATCTGGCCAGGTAGCCCGCCCCGGATTTCAATACGAGTTGGCACGCATCAGGATGGTTTCTTTTTCGATATTGCCGATACGAACAGTCCTGGAAAGTATCCAAAAACACCCGACACTCTCGAATTGGTGGATTCTTGTGTTTTCGTTCACAGATAACCAAGAGGTCAAACAGCCGGAGTGCTGACGCCACGAAGGGGTCAACCCATAACATTGTTCATTTTATAGATTGACAGATCCAAGTATCAGTTCTCACTTTTTTAACTTCTAGGGAACAGCGCCTCGGCGCAAAGGACATTGAATAATTCCTATTGCATTCCCATCCAACAATGGTATTGTGCCATTGTGTCGCGCTCACGCGCCTGTGTTCTTTGACATTTTGCGGGGGGGGTAAGAGTCTTCCGCCGCCAGGCGTTGCCGGGGCTTTTACACTGCAATGGCCCAGATTCATTCATTCTTGAGAAGATTTGGGCAGAGGAATGAGTGGCAGAGGAATATGAATTCAAGTTCTTTTTCCCATTCCTCTGCCAGTTATTCCTCTGCCAAAAATTCCCTTGCCTTGCCCCCCTTTGCTTTGGTTGCGGCTCTCGCGCTGTGCCTTTTGCGCCCTTTTGCGGCAAGTCCAAAAGCGGCAAATTTTGCCGGTCAAACCCAGTCGCACCCAGTCAAACCTGTCAAGCCCAGCCTGCCCGCCGTCTTGTTCGCCGTAGCTTCAGCGGAGGTGGAAGGCCTTGCGGAGACGGGTCGCACCGGGTCAAAGTGCCCGGCGGTTTGTTTCTCTGCGCCTCTGCGAGAGGAATAGGCCCCTTTTAGCCGATGCAAAAGCGTTGCCAAAACGCCGGCCTCGGTCTTACGATGCTCCCACGCGTTGGCTTACCCATGGCGGATTATAAAGTTCAATTTGAGGTGTTCGAGGGGCCGCTGGACTTGCTCCTTTACCTGATTAAAAAGGAGGAAGTCGATATTTATGAGGTCAATTTGACCCGGATGGCGACCCAGTTCATCGAATACGTGGAGATGATGCGGATGCTCGACCTGGAAATTGCCGGGGAGTTCCTCGTCATGGCCTCGACCCTCATGTACATCAAGAGCCGCGAGCTGCTGCCCAAGGATCAACAAGTCCAAAACGTCGAGGAAGACGAGGGCGAGGACCCGCGCTGGGAATTGATCCGGCAATTGGTGGAATACAAGAAGTTCAAGGACGCCGCCGCGCAATTGCAGGCCCGCGAATGCCAGCAGGCCGACACCTTTCCCCACCTGCCCGTCCGCCCCGAACCGCCCGCTCCGTCTGAATCCCCGCGCGCGCAAGCCTCGCTCTTCGAGCTTATCAATGCCGTCACGGAAGTGCTCAAGCGGGTGGGCCAGCGGGAAGGCCCGCGCGAAATTTTCGAGGAGAAATGGTCGGTCAGCGAAAAAATTGAATTCTTGCTCAAATTGATGGAGGAGAAAGGATCGGTCAAATTTTCCGAACTGTTCAGCGGCGTCACCAGCCGGACCGAGGTGGTTTGCACTTTCCTGGCGCTTCTGGAACTCATCCGGCTCAAGCAACTGGTTTGCATGCAATCCGCCGATTTTGAGGAAATTGAAATCGCGCGCGCCCCCGCCCCTGCCCCTGCCCCGGCCGCGGAGACCGCGCCCAGCGAAACGAGTGTGCCCTGATGGAACTGAAATTTATATTGGAAGCCTTGTTGTTTTCGGCGCAAAAGCCGCTCAACCCGAAGGAATTGCGCGATCTTCTGGCCGCCGCCGCCGAACACGGCGAGGAAGCCAAGCCATTCAAGAAGACCAAAGAGGACGCCATCGTGGCGGCGCTGGAGGAACTGCAAAAGGACCACCAGGCCGCGCAACGCAGCTACCGTCTGGCCTGCGTCGCCGGGGCCTGGCAATTTGCCAGCCAGCCGGAATTCGCGCCCTGGATCATCGCCCTGGTCGGGGCCAAGGTGCGTCCGTCGCGCCTCTCCCAGCCGGCGTTGGAAACCCTGGCCATCATCGCCTATCGCCAGCCGCTGACGCGCGCGGAAATCGAGCAAATTCGCGGCGTGGCCGTCGATGGCGTCATGCAGACGCTGTTGGAGCGCGGGCTGGTCGAACAAACCGGCCGGGCCGAAGTGATCGGGCGCCCCATGACTTACGGCACGACCGCGGTGTTCCTCGAATACTTTGGATTGCGCAGCCTGGAGGAATTGCCGGCCGCCGATGAGTTGCGCCGCATTCCGGTGACCAAACCGGAGCAGTTATTGACAGCCGACCCCGGCCTGGCAACCGTGCCGCCGGAACAATTGGCGCTGGCGGAAGTGGAAACGCCGGAAAACCAACCCCCGCCCGAACTCACGCCCGAAGTCGCGCCCGAAACCCCGCCCACGCCATGACCATTTCCGAATATCGCAAAGCGATTGACAAGCTGGACGCGCAGCTCATCCGGCTGCTCAACGAGCGCACCCGGCTCGTCTTGCAAATTGGCGAGATCAAGGTCAAAGCCGGTGAGGCCATCTACGTGCCGCATCGCGAGCGGCTGGTGTTGCAGCGCATCTGCAAAATTAACCAAGGCCCGATCAAGGACGAATCGTTGCGCGCCATTTACCGGGAGATTATGTCCAGCGCCTTGTCGCTGGAAAAGACGATGACCATCGCCTACCTCGGGCCGGAGGCGACTTTCACCCATCAGGCGGCGGTGCAACGTTTCGGCTCGAGCCTGCGCTACACGGCGCAAAAAACCATCGCCGACATTTTCACCGAAGTGGCCAAGAACCGCGCGGATTACGGGGTCGTGCCGGTGGAAAATACCACTGAAGGCGTGGTCACGCACACCCTGGATATGTTTGTTGACAGTCATTTGCGCGTGGTGGCGCAGATTGTTTTGCCCATCGAGTTCTGCCTGGCCGGCGACGCGCGCTTGCAGGACGTGCAGCGCCTTTACGCTCATCCGCAAGCGCTGGCCCAGTGCCGGCTTTGGGTGCAGCGCAACCTGCCCAAGGTGGAAATCCTGGAGACGTCCTCCAACGCCCGTTCCGCGCAATTGACCAGCCAGGCGGACAAGAATTTGCGCGGCAAGACCGCCGCCATCACCGGTCTGCTGGCGGCCGAAAAATACAATCTCAAAGCCATCGAGCGCGGCATCCAGGATTTCACCGATAACGCCACCCGTTTCCTGGTGCTGGGCCGCCAATGCGGCCCGGCCACCGGACGCGACCGCACCAGCCTGATGTTCAGCATCGCGGACAAAGTGGGCGCGCTTTATCACGCGCTGGCGCCCTTCCGGCGCTACAAATTGAACATGACAAAAATCGAGTCGCGTCCCAGCAAACGCAAGGCCTGGGAATATTTCTTTTTTGTTGATTGCGACGGCCATTACACGGACCCCAAAGTGGCCAAGGCCATCACCGCCCTGGAAGAAAGCTGCAATTTTGTCAAGGTGCTCGGGTCCTATCCAGATGGGGATTGAGACGTGAACGCCCCCGGCAGCTACCGTATTCGGCGGGCCACCACCGACGACCTGCCGCAGTTGATGACCGCATGGGCGGAGGCGGCCTTGCCGGCGGCGGAACTGGAAAAACAGTTCACGGAATTTCAAGTGGCCGAAAACCCCGAGGGCCGCATCCTCGGCGCCGTCGCCTTGCAAGTGGCGGGAACGGACGGACTGATTCACTCCGAGACCTTCGCCGATTTTGCCTTGTGCGACACGTTGCGTCCCCTGCTCTGGCAACGTTTGGAAACGGTGGCGCACAATCACGGGTTGTTCCGGCTTTGGACGACGGAGACCGCGCCCTTCTGGAAAATGGACGCCGGTTTTGCCAACCCTTCCACCCCGGCGCCGGAAGCTTTTGCGGCGGCGCGCGGCCCCTGGCTGGCCTTGCGGCTCAAGGACGAAGCCGCTGATCCGACTTTGCTTGAAGCGCAATTCCGGGCCTTTCGGGAAGCTGAAAAAGCCAAGCGCGAAAAACTTCTGCGAGGCGCCGCCGCGCTCAAAACAGTGGGAACCGTCATCGCGGCGGTCTTGTTTATTCTTGGGATGGCAATGCTGTTCTGGTTCTTCCGCAGTCGATCCCACCCGTGAGCAACCGCATCGCGCTTGCCAGACCTCGTGGCATCTTGTATATACAGTGATGTATGCAAACGACATATCCCATCCGTTTGGAATTGGCCGACAAACGGCTTTTCCAACGGGCGGCTCGCTCGGCGGGCCTCTCGCTCGCGGAATTCATGCGCCGAGCCGCGCGGGATAAGGCCACACCGGCCAGGAAAGAGGCGGCCTGCCTGAATTACCCCGACATTCAGATTGATCCTGAAGCGGAAGCCAATCCCAAAGAGTTCATTCGCAAAAAGCTTGCACGGAAACATGCGCGCCATAGCTGACACCGGATTCATCGTAGCCATCTGGTCCAAGACCCCCGCGCGCCGCCAATGGGCGCGTCAATGGCTCGGCAAAGCCACTTTGCCTCTCTTCACTTCGGCCGCGAATTTGCAAGAAGCAGGCTGGCTCCTGAACAATCATGCTTACCCGATTCAAATGGTGTTGGATGGCGATTTGGAAATCAGCCTGGACGCGCAAGAAGAGGCGAATGCTTTGCACGGATTGATTTCCAAATATGCTGATCGAATGGATTTAGCCGATGCCTCCATCGTGCGCCTGTCGGAACTTCATCCCCGCGCGGAAGTCCTGACCGTGGACAAGACCGATTTCACGATCTACCGGCGATTTGGCCGCGAGAGAATTCCGTGCGACTTTCCGCCCAGCTAGGTCGTCATCCGGCCGCGCGCCGCACTATCGCCTTGGCTTGGCGCGTGGAAACCGGAACAATCGCGGCGGCATGACTTTTCTTCCTGTCGTTGAACGGGAGCTGCGCGTGGCGGCGCGGCGGCGCGGCGCCTACTGGAGCCGCTTTGTGGCAGCGATGATCGGGGCGGCTTTGGCCGCATGGGTTTTGCTGACGGTGGATGATTCCGATAAGGAGATCGGCGCCGATTTGTTCGCCGTGGTCAGCACGGTGGTGTTTCTCTACGCCGCCGTCGCCGGCACGCTGGTGACTTGCGATTGCCTGAGCGAGGAAAAACGGGAAGGGACTCTGGGACTTCTGTTTCTGACGGACCTCAAGGGACACGACGTTGTCCTGGGGAAATTGGCCGCCACCTCCGTCAACGCCTTTTACGGGATGCTGGCCGTCCTGCCGATGCTGGCCATTCCGTTTGTCCTCGGCGGCGTGACTTGGGCCGAAATGTCGCGGGTGGTGCTGGTCTCCCTCAATCTTTTGTTTTTCTTTCTCAGCATCGGCCTGTTTGCCTCCGCCGTCTGTCGCAAGGACAACTCGGGGCTGGGGTTGGCCATTCTGATCGGCCTGGTCCTGGTTGGAACAGGACCGGTCGTAGATTGTTTCACCTCTTTCCGGCACAGAGACGCGGTGGCGCTTTCCAGTCCTGCCACTGGTTGTTTGAATGCGTTCGACTTCATGTACACCAAAAACCCTCCTTACGGGTTCTGGCTCAATGTGGCCCTCACACATTTGTACGGCTGGCTTTTTTTCGGGCTGGCCTGCTGGATCGTTCCCCGGTCATGGCGGGATGCGACGGTTGATAAGAAGATGCGTTGGGGGCAGGCGACCGCTCCTGCTCAGAGTGCCCACACTCGGACGGCATTGCTGGAGGACAATCCCTTTTTATGGCGCGTGGCCCGATCGGGCCGCAAGCGAAGAATGGTCTGGTTGCTGCTGGGTGCTTTGGGATTGCTTTGGGGGTGCTTCCCTTCCTATCAAATGGGCTTGCTTCTGCTTGTGTCGGCCGGGTTCATTTTGAAAATCTGGCTGGCGATGGAAGCCAGCCGCACGCTCTCAGAGGACCGGCGAAGCGGCGGGCTGGAACTGCTTCTGAGCACGCCATTGCACGAAAAGGACATTGTGCGCGGACAATTGTTGGCCTTGTGGCGTCAATTTGCGCTGGCGGTGGGTGCGGTCCTGCTGGCAAACCTTGCCTTCCTGATCGTGGAAATGCGGTGGGATAGTGACGATCGCGCGGTGTTGCTAAAGCTCCACCTGATGTTCGGTGGTTTTATGGTAACGGACATGATCGCCTTAAGCTGGGTCGGCATGTGGCTGGGATTGCTGCACCGCAAATCCAATCGCGCCGCGCTCCTGGCCTTGGTGCGCATCTTGGTATTGCCGGTAGCGTGTTTTAGCGTGCTCATATCGCTTTGGGCAATGGAGGCGGTCAACTATCTAAGCGGAGCCGTCTATTGGTTCTGGATCATTCCTGGGCTGGCCGCCGACATCTTCTTTGGTGTGGCTGCCAGAGCCAAACTCCGCGATCATTTTAGGACCATCGTGTCGGAGGGCGTGATCCGGAGAAGTCCGCCTATGGAGGAGGCACCATGAGTTTTCTGCCCATCGTGCAACGGGAATTGCGGGTATCAGCCCGGCGCAAGAGCACCCACTACGCGCGCGGCGCCGCTGCTTTGCTGGGCATCGTCATCGGCTTCTTTATGCTGCTGATGGCCGAGCTTTCCGGCCCGTCGCGCGGCGGCATGGGCATTTACATGTTCACCATCCTCTCCTGGTACGCGTTGTTGACGACTTTGCTGGCCGGGGTCTTTCTGGCCTCCGACAGCCTGAGCGAGGAACGCCGGGAAGGGACGCTCGGTCTTTTGTTCCTGACGGACTTAAAAGGCTACGACGTGGTGCTGGGCAAGTTCATGGCCGTTTCGCTCAACGCCTTCTACGGTCTGCTGGCCGTTTTTCCGGTGCTTGCCCTTTGCCTGCTGGCGGGCGGCGTCACGGGGGAGGAGTTCTGGCGGACTTGCCTCGCGCTGTTCAACCTGTTGTTCTTTTCGGTGACGGCCGGCATGTTGGTTTCGTCCTTCTGTCAATCCTCCTACCGCGCCATGACCGGCTCCATCGCGTTGCTGGTGACATGGCTGGCCGCAACGAGAATTGCATCGGCCCTCAAGCTGTACCACTTGGGCGCGATCAGCCCCTTTGAGCCGTTCTTGCTGGCCTCGGCGTCGCAATACTTGCGCCAGGCGGGGGCCTTCTGGATATCCCTGGCCATCTCCCATTTGATGGGATGGATCTTTTTGGCGTGGGCGGGCTGGCGCCTGAGAGCGTTTATTGACAAAGGCAAAAGCAGCGGAGTCTGGGCGCGGGTTTTCACCCGGAACCTCCTTGGCGGAAGCGCCGCCCGGCGCGCCAGATTGCTGGAGATCAACCCGGTCCTCTGGCTGCTGGATGATTCGCGGCGCTTGCGCTGGGTGGCGTGGTTGCTGTCGCTGGCGGCGGTCGTCGTGCTGATATTCCTGGCGAAAAAAGGGCCGATGATGCTTTTCATTAGCAGTTATGTGACATGGCCGTTTTATTTCCTGCTCAAGGTCTTTTTTGCCATTCAGGCCTGCCGTTTTTTTGGCGAGGCGCGCCGCACGGGAGCGCTGGAATTGCTCTGCTGCACGCCGCTGACAATGCGGGCGGTAGTGCAAGGGCAATGGATGCTCCTGCGGCGGGTGTTTATGTGGCCCCTCATCATCCTGCTCTCAGCGCACCTGACGTGCCTCATCATCGGAGCCTCGAAAGGCACCGGAATGTTCGGCTTTCCGGCTGGAACCATGCCAGGGGTATTCCGCTTCGTTTTTGGCTTTAGGCCGTTCATAGCCATTCTCAACCACACAGCCGACTTTTTCGCCCTCGGCTGGTTTGGGATGTGGCTGGCATTGAGCATGCAAAGACCGAATATGGCGGCGGGTTTGACGATCCTGTGCGTGGTGATTTTACCGACCATCGCCTTTTGCGTGCCGACCCTGGCCATCGACGGGATCTTCATCGTCATCGGCTGCGTGAAACTCTCGGAAGACTTCCGCCTGCGCCAGGCGCAGTGGGCAGTTCTTGCACCACTGGCAATGCGCGAGCGTGATGTTCGTGATCGTTGACACAGGCCGCTACGAGCACGTTGGTATCAACGAAAACTTTCATTTTTTGCGGAGTTTTCCCGTTTCCTCCATGATTCTACCTTCGCGATCCTGGTTTATGAGTTCATTTACTTTGGCAGTGGTGATTGGCTCGGTGAAGCCACCCGTGAAAACCAAAACACTCCCCTTCCGCACAAGCTGTCCTCCGGCATCAGCAGGTTCGAGTCTAAAACCGTTTCCCTCCACCGACAGGCGAAGTTTGTCTCCTGGCAAAAGATTGAATTGCTCGCGAAGCGGTTTGGGAAGCACCACTCGCCCCGCTTTGTCCATTTGAATCGTTCCACTCTTCATGCCATTCACAATACTATTTGTCACAGAAAAACGGAAGAGGTCTTTCGCGCCTGTGGAAAATCAAGGCAACACGTGCCCTGGAATGCTGCAAGTCGGCGGCTCACGAATGGTGCGAAGCGTGTAAACGCCGCCGTCGGGACATACTGGCACAGCTCCATTCGCCCCCCGGCCAACGTAAGGCCGCAAATCGTCCATCGTTGGCGTGTCGGTGACTTGTTTTCTCTGTTCCAGCGCCCATTGCTGTTTGGCCGAATCAAGGAGGCGAAGATTGTTGATACAGGCACTCATGGCTTGCCTTCTCTGGCTCTCGGCTTGGAAGGAGGCCGCCTGGCCCTTCCTGGCCTCCGTTTCGGACGCCACGCGCTGCTGGAGGGTTTGGACTTCCTGCCGCGTTTTGGCCAGATCATTGGTTTGGCGGCGCAATTGCGAGACTTCGTTGCGCAAGCGCGCCAATTCATGCACTTGCTCTTCCCGCGCCGCCGCGCCCCCGCCGGCATTGGCGGCTTCTTGCGCCGTGCGCGCCACTTGCTCCTGCAAGGGCGCGACCTGCGCCGCCTGCTGCTTCAACGCCTCGTTGTCCTGGCGCAATTCCTTGATGGTGTTCTGCTGCACGAAAACCATCGCCAGCGCGGCCACAGCGACGGCGCAGATGATTGCAATCTTAAATTTGATGTTGCTCAATTAGATCCGATTTCTTTCTTTTGCAAGCCTTTTTTTGACATCATCAGCGCGAAGCGGAACCGCGTTCATACTCGCGCCCGCAAGATGAAGGGCATTTTTCTCTTGGCGTTATGCTGGCGCGACTGCAAGCTGACTTTGCTTAATCAATCTCATGAAATTTTTACGCTTCCGCCCCCTTGTGGCGCTCATCGTGGCCGCGGCCGGCATGGCTTGCCAGGCTGAACGGCTTGCCCCCGGCAATCTGCGATGCGAATACTGCGTCGATCCGCTCGGGATTGACGAAACGGCCCCTCGTTTATCGTGGCAGCTCAGTTCGAGCCGGCGCGGGGACTGTCAAACGGCCTGCCAAATCCTGGTGGCCAGCACGCAGAGCAATTTGGCGCGCGATCATGGCGACCTCTGGGATAGCGGACGCACCGAGGGCGGCGACCCGGCTGGCACCGTCTATCAAGGGCATCCGCTCTCCTCGGGAGAATGGTGCTATTGGAAGGTGCGGGTTTGGGACAAGGACGGCAAATCCTCCTCCTGGAGCAAGCCGGCGCTTTGGTCCATGGGTCTGTTGCACCAGTCCGATTGGCGCGGGGACTGGATCGGCCCGGACAAGAGAGCGGCCTGGCCCACGATTCCGCTGGACTTTGGCGAGGCAAAATGGATTGGTCAGCCTGCCGACACGACAGTCCTTCCCAAAGGGCAGTGTGTTTTTATGACCACCCTGGTGTTGCCAGACAAGGTCAAAATCCAAAGCGCGCCGTTGCTCGTGGCGCCGGCGGAGGGCGTGTCCTTCTACGTCAACGGCGGGGAGGTGGAAACCTCCAGCCACGGCGGCCCCGCCAATGCGTGGTCGGGTAATATCCATAATCGTCTCAGGCCGGGCACGAACACGGTGCGGGTGTCGGTTGAAAACAAGGCCGATGGAACGACCGGGTTACTTGTTAAATTGAGCGTTTCAGCCGGAGGCCGCGCTTACTTGCTGGTTACGGATGGCTCGTGGCGGGCCACCAACGACGCCGGCGCCAACTGGCAAAAGCGCGACCTCGCGCCGGAGGAATGGCCGGCGGCGCAGGTCGTTGGCCCGGCCGGATGCGCGCCGTGGGGCGAATTGAAGTATGCGGAGTTGTACTTGCCGCCACCAGCCTGCTTGCGCAAAGAGTTCGTGGTCTCCAAACCGGTGCGTCACGCGATGCTTTACGCCACGGCCCTGGGCCTGGTGGATCTTCACCTGAACGGGCGGTTGGTGAGCGAGGACCGCTTTACGCCGGGTTGGACCGATTACTGCCAACGCGTCCTTGACCGCGCCTATGATGTCACCAAAGCGCTGCGCCCTGGAAAAAATGCCCTGGGCGCGATTCTGGCCGATGGCTGGTACAGCGGTTACATCGCCTGGGGCCGGGTGCGCAACCATTACGGCGTCAATCCGCGCTTTCGCGGACAGTTGCAAATCGATTACGCCGACGGCACCAGCGAAATCGTGGCCACCGGCCCGGACTGGAAGGCTTCCGAGGGGCCGATCCGGGAGGCGGATTTTCTGATGGGCGAAACTTTTGACGCCCGGCTTATCAACAATTGGGACCAGGCGGGATTCAATGACAGCCTATGGGAGCCGGTTGTCACGGGGGCGGCGGAGATGTCGCCGCCGATCCAGGCGCATCCGGGGCCGCCAGTGCGGGCGTTTGCGGAGATTGCGCCCAAAAGCATCACCCAGCCTTCGCCGGGAGTGTATGTGTTTGATCTGGGGCAGAATTTCGCCGGCGTCGCGCGCTTGAAAGTCTCCGGCCAGGCGGGACAGCGGATCACCCTGCGTTTTGCCGAGCGTCTCCAGCCCGACGGCAACATTTACACGACCAATCTGCGCCGGGCGCGCGTTACCGATACGTATATTTGCCGCGGACAAGGCACGGAAACCTGGGAACCGCGCTTCACCTATCACGGTTTTCAATACGTCGAGGTCAAGGGACTGACCAAGCCGCCTTCTGCCGCTGCCATCACCGGCATCGCCCTGAGCAGCGCGACCACCGATGCGGGATCATTCAAGTGTTCGGATCCGATGCTCAACCAGTTGGCGCGAAATATCTACTGGACGCAGCGGGCCAACTTCATGGACGTGCCGACTGATTGCCCGCAACGAGACGAACGGCTGGGTTGGATGGGCGATGCGCAAGTCTATGTTCGCACCGCCACGCTGAACGAGGACGTCCAAAGCTTCTTCACCAAATGGCTGGTCGATGTGCAGGACGGCCAGCGCGCCGACGGCCAATACCCGCAGGTCGCCCCGTCCAAGGCCGCCGACGCCGACGGCGGGCCGGGTTGGTCGGACGCCGGGGTAATTTGTCCGTGGTCGATTTATCAGGTGTATGGCGACAAGCGGGTGCTGGAGCGGCATTACGATTCGATGACGCGTTTCATGGACTTTTGCCTGAAGCGCTCGACATCTGATTTGCTGCCACCCAAGGAATTCCATTGTTTCGCCGACTGGCTCAACATCAAAGACGAGACGCCCCAGACGGTCATTTACACGGCTTACTTCGCCTACAGCGCGCATTTGATGTCCCAAATCGCCGAAGTCCTCGGCCGCACCGGCGACGTAGTGAAATATAGCGATCTGTTTCAGCGCGTTAAGGCCGCCTTCAACCGCGCCTACGTGGCCGAAGACGGACGGATCCTGGGGAACACGCAGGCTGATTATGTGCTGGCGCTCTCCTTTGGCTTGCTGGATGAGGCCATGCAAAAGCGCGCCGCCCAATATCTGGTGGAAAACATTCAGAAGCGCGACTGGCACCTTTCGACGGGTTTCCTCGGCACCAAGAGCCTGATGCTGACCCTGGCGCAGATCGGACGCGACGACGTGGCGGACCGGCTCATCCACAACGACACCTTCCCGAGCTGGGGCTTCTCCATCAAGCACGGCGCCACCAGTATTTGGGAACGCTGGGACGGCTGGACGCCGGAGAAGGGCTTTCAGGACCCGGGCATGAATTCCTTCGCCCATTACTCCTTTGGGGCGGTCTATCAATGGATGGTCGAGAATCTCGGCGGCATTGACAGCGACGGACCCGCTTACAAACGGATCGTCATCGCGCCGCAGCCCGACGACCGTCTCACTTTCGTTGACACCACCTACGCCAGCATTCGCGGACCGATTGAGACGCATTGGGCCAAAAAGGGAAGCGGGCTGCGGCTGAAGTTTTCCATTCCTGCAAACACCACTGCCACCGTGAGCGTGCCGGGCGCGGCCAACCGCCCGGTGTACGAAAGCGGCCACCCGGCAACGAATTCTCCCGGCGTGACTTTTGTGCGAATGGATGGCGGCGCCGCCGTTTTTAACGTCGTTTCGGGCCGTTACAACTTCGTGACCAAGTAGCGCGGCGCTCTATTTGACCGCCAGCAACTCGTTCACTTTGGCAATGACCGCGAAGGCGTCGGCCACATAAAGGACGTCCGCTTTGCCGCGCGCCCAGCCGCAGTTCGGGTCCAGGCTGATGGCGCGGCGCTCGCCGACGAATCGCCAGCCGACCGTATGCGGCTCTTCGCCATGACAGCAGGTGCTTAAACCCTTGGCGTGGCGCGGTGTCGCGCCAGTTTGGCCGATCTGGTTCAGATGCGAGAGGAAAGGCAGCACCGCCTGCCCTTCGCCGCCCAAGTCCACCAGCGATTTGCTGCTGCCCAAAGAAGCGCGCGTGACCTTGAGAAAATCGAGAATCAATTTCTCGGCTTCGGCGATGTGCGTCTGACCGTCGGCCTGTTTTTTCGTCCAGCCTGCGCCTGTGACGAACAGCAGCGGCGCGTCGGGACGGATCGTCTGCGCATCAGCCTTAGGCTCGCGCACGCCCAGCACGGTGGTGCGCCGGGTGGCCTCGGTCAAATTTACCGGAACCAATTCCACCGCCGCGACGCCCGCGCCGCAGTTGCACGCCGTCTGGCTGCCAGGATCAACAAGCATGAACCAGGGACGTTGCGTTCTGGTCAGAGTCGCCTCCATGCGCTGGCGATAATACCAGCGGCTGACCGCGGGCTGGCCGCCCGCTTCGCCGATGCCGGTCACGTGGGAATCGACGCGTCCGCCCATTCGTTGCGCCACGCCGGGCAGCACCCGGTTCCAGCGCGACGTGGCCGGAGCGACGATAATCGTGGCCGCCGCCGCGCGGCAGAGGGCCTCTGCCGCCGCCGCGTCAGTGCCATAGCGCGACTGGCCAAACTCAGCGCCCTCCACGCCAAAATACTTCATGACGGGAGAGGCGGCGATGGTATCCGCCGCCGCTTGCACGCTTTCGCCGATCAGCCCGACGAACAGATTTGAGCCGGCGATGGTTTTATTGATGGTGCGGGCCGCGCGCAATGCTTGGCGGGCAGACATGGCCAGCGAGCCGCCGGCTTCGACATGAGCGAGAAGAAGAATCGTTTCCATAATTATTTGCCGCAATAAGGCACAAAAGGCGCAAAATTAAACAGCTTCTGACAAGATGTACTTTTTAATTTCAAGTTTCTGTGAACCGAAGTTTATTAACAAACCGTGCTCGATCCGACAACCGCGCAGGTATCCAAGCAATTGGGCAACATGCTCATCAATAAGTGTCTTACACGCCTTCAGTTCCACAATGAGTTCACCCTCGACTAGCAGGTCCGCAAAGTAATCACCGAGCGCAGTACCGTCCTCGTCCATCACTTGTAGTGCGTGTTGTTGCTTTACTTGGACGCCGGCCTTGCGAAGCCGATGCGCCAAGCCATTCTCGTAAACTTTTTCCAAATGGCCGTGCCGTAAGTAGCAGTGCAAGGCAAAAGAAGTTTCGCGGACTTCATCACAGAGGTGGAAGATTTCCTTTTGTGTTTTCATCCTCTTTTTGTGCCTTTTGCGCCTTCTTGCGGCAATCATTTCTTAATCCACTCGACGATTTCTTTCGCGATTTCGTCGGACGTTTTGTCTTTGACGATTTTAGTGTCCCGAAGCTGTTTGGGCAGGGTCACGCTCACGAAGGTGAAGCCTTCGCCGGCGGGCTTGGCCGGCTTGGCCTTCTGCAACGCCGGCATCATGCCTCGCATGTTGGTCATCCCGACCTGCGGATTGTTTTTCGGTTCGGGCAGGTTGCCCGTGGCCCACCCCAGCAACGCCGGCGGACCGGCGCACTTGGACACCAGATGTTTGCCGCCTTCAATGCGCTCCAGAATTTCCAGAGAGCCGTCGGCGGTGACTTTCAGCTCATCCACGCCTTGAAACTGATCCATGATGCCAAGCCGTTCGCCGACCATGGACATCGTTGCGCCCGCGCCGCGCGAGGCGGATTCCCAGCCGCCAAAAAGGAGCAATCTGGAATGGTCGAGACCGGGAATGGTCTGAATAGCGTCAGCGAGGGCGGCGGCGACCTCGGCTGCCTCAGTGAATCCGCTGGCGGGGCCGTCCAGCGCCACGAGTTCAAAGGGCACTTTTTGCGCCACGGTCATCATCACCTGCTGAAGCTTGGCCTTGGGTCCGAGGCTCACCAGCCAGACCTTGCTCCCGGGGGCGTTCCTGGCCAGGTTCGCCGCCTCGTAAAGGGCATGGCTGGCCCACGGATCAAGGACGGCGGGCAGCATCATTTCATTTTTCAACGCCGGGCCGGACGGGGACGCGACGGGTTCAAGCGTCTGCAACGGATCGGGCACAATGCCGGCGCAAACGACAATTTGATAGGCGGTGCTCATAAAATTTCATTCTCTAAAAGTCATTTCCCTGCTGGAAATCGCATGGACACAATGGTCCACGTTTCCACTAACCACGCGGCGCGCTGCGCCGGCGTGCTTGTGATGACCGAGGCAAACGTCCGCCGCTCAACCTGCTTGACGCCGCACATATTGAATACGCATTTCTTCCAAAGCGTCTCCAACGGATCGCCATAGAGTTCGCGCTCACGGTCATCCGGCGTGTTGGCGGTATTGAAAACAACGGCGGCTTTGGCCTTGAGGAGACCGACGGCCACCCCTTCCCCTTTGTCATTGACTACAAACCGATAGGCAATCTCCATTCGCAATACGCGGTCAATCCAGCCCTTCAAAATCGCGGGCGGCATGCCCCACCAGTTCGGATGGACAATGATGATACCGTCGGCCTGGACTGTTTCCTGGCAATGCCGGGCGATGACGGGATCGAGGTCCGCCTTCGTTTGCAGTTCAGCGACGGGCAACAGCGGCTGGAATTGTTCCTGGTAAAGATCGTGCAGCACAACTTTATGGTTGTTTTGGCGGAGGGCTTCCGCCGCCGCGTTGGCGATGGCGTGGTTGAAGCTTCCGGGATTCGGATGGGCGAGGATGATGGAAATGTTCATGAATTGTCAGGGTGTCACTAGCGGGACTTCCGGGGTCAATCTGTTTTTTCGACCACGCGTGGTTCGCCTGGGTTTTGTCCAAGGCATCCACAACTAAATTGGTGTCCAACAGGATCATGGCTCGCGCGTCATCTCGCGCAGTTCTTCCCATGACATGTCAAATTTCATTTTGGAAGCGGCGATAGCTTTCCGCACCTCCGCCCGGGTTTTCTTTCTCGGCGGAGCCGGCTTGTTCAGACGCACCAGAAGGAAATGGCCGTTGCCTTCGTCTTCACAGGCGAACACATCACCCGGTCGGGTGCCCGGCAGTACCACCCGCCTCTTACTGTCGGCGATTACCGTCATGGTGGGATAATCCTACATTGACGGCTGGGCTGCAAGCGGGTTTACAATTCAATTCTCCGCCGAATGCAATCCGCCCGTTCCCGCCCCAAACTCCACGGACGCCCGCTCCGGGTTTTCTGGCGAGGCCGAGGCGCAGTTCCACAAGCAGGCGCCGCAGTGGACGCATTTCTCGCGGTCAAAGGCCGGCACCCCGTTTTCGCCGGGGGTAATGGCTTGGCCGGAACAGACTTCGACGCACAGTTTGGTGCCGCAGCGCTGGCATTGGTTGGGGAAAACAAACGCGACATGATCGGCGTAACCGTGCGGCGCCTGCACCTTTCCGCCCAAAAGCAATGCGTCCTGATGCGAGACGAGCAATTGGCCGTCGTACGGAATAGACGGCCAACCCGCGCGCTCCATGAGCGCGGCGTGCGCGGAAACACCGCGCGCGTAACAGTCGTCGCGAATCTTCCGCACTTCCGCGGCAGGAATGCGGCCGCGAAAATAATCTTCCAGCGAGGGTATCCGTTCCCAAGGGCGCAACGGTTGGCCGGGCAGGACGAGCCGTCCACCGCTCAAACCGGCCAGCGCCATGCCGAACATGCCGGTGACGACGCCGCGTTGAAAACCGTCGCGCGATTTTTCAGCAACGCGAGCTTCCTCTTCCACCCAGCTTGCGCGGCGGCGTTGCACGTAAGCCGCATCGAGATTTTCCCGGGTGAAAGGCTTTTTCGCCTTGAGCAATTCGAGCACGGCTTCGGCGAGTTGCGCGCCGGTGGCCCAGGCTTCGTCCACTCCTGAGCCGGTGAGGACGTTGGTGCTGCCGCTGCCTTCACCGATGCGGGCGTAGCCGTCGCCCGCGAGATGCGGTTCGCCGCGGCGGCCGGATTCGCCCAGAGTCTTGGCGCCCCAGGAGCGGAGTTTGGCCCCCTTGAGAAAATGCCATAGATTCGGGTGCGTCATCCAATGCTGGAGGTAGCGGTAGGTTGTGCGCACCGGACTATCGAACCACGAGGGGACGAAAATGCCCAGGGAAGCGACGCGGTCCGGATGCACGTAAAGAAACCCGAAGATTTCCGGCTCGGGATAGCCAAAGGTGTGCAGGACCGTGCCCGGTTTGAGCGGCGTGCCTTCCGGCAAATCCACGACGAACTTCATGCCCACCGCCCAGTCGCGCGCGTGATGGTTTTCTGGCAGCCCGAAATGTTCGTCAAGCTGTTGGCCGATAGGACCGACCGGGCCATCTCCGACGACCGTGAGCGCGGCGTGAATGTCCATGCCGGGCGTAAAGCCGTCGCCGGGCGCGCCTTGCTTATCCACGCCCTGATCGAGCAAACGGACGCCCACAACCTTGTTGTCTTCTATGAGCGCCTGCGAGACTGGCGTGCCGGGCCAAATCTGCACCGTGCCCGTGCTTTGCACCTGGGCGCCGACCCATTGCATGAATTGTCCCATCGAGAGCACCATGCCGCCGTGTTTGTGGAGGAAGCCGGGGGTCCACGGCAGGTTCAGGGCTTCGCGCTCGAATGGCAACGCCCATTTGAAGGCGTGAACGCATTTGTCGGCCAGCCTCAGCAGTAAAGAACGCCGGCTCGCGCCCACGGGATCGAGCAGGTAAAGAACCCTTTCCTCGCCGACCGGCGCGGCCATCGGGATACCGGCCTTTTCAATATCCGGAATACTCGCGCGCAACGCGCGCGCCTTGGTCACGACGCCCGAAACCCCAAAGCCTATGTCGTCCGCGCGTTCATAGCAAAGCACCTGCGGCGGCAGGCCGGGCGCGACGGCGCTTTCCACGGCGGGCGTGCCGTCTGCTTGAATGAGTTGTTTGGACAGCGTGGAAAGAAAGCCCGCCGTCGCCGGGCCGAAACCGACGCAAACGATGTCCGCGTCCATGCGGGGACGATCAATGGCTGGGGTTTCTGATGCTGGCAGTGACATTTGAGAATTTAATTCGGTTTATGGCGTCGCAGCGGACCGGCGGGCGAACGGCTTTGTCTGAATTTCGTCGCAAACATGAAATCCAATTTGGCGGCGTTTGGGTTCCGGCTGGGGTGGAAGCGGTTCCATGAGCTTTTTAATTTCGTCCAGTATGTGGACAATGGCTTTTTCGTGAACGTCCAGCCGCCCCGTCAATCGCCGTTCCAGATCCGCAAGTTTTTTGGCCAATTGCCCATTCTGTGACAACACCTCGCGCATTTTCACGAACGCCCGCACGACAAAGACGCTCATCTGCACGGCGCGCGGACTCTTCAACATGTTCGCCGCCATGATCGCGCCGTGCTCGGTGAAGGCCCAAGGACGATAACGAACATTCCGTTTGGATGCGGTCGCAATTTGCGACCGCATGCTAGGGGTGCGATCTGGAAATGCGGTCACAATCTGTGACCGCATGATTTCATACTCCTGCGGCCCAAGCTGAAATGCAAAGTCTCGTGGAAAACGATCTATATTCCGTCTGACTGCTTCGTTGAGCCGCTTTGTGGTCACTCCATAAACTCTTGCCAAGTCAGTGTCCAAGATGACTCTCTGGCCGCGAATGGTTTGAATAAGTTGTTCAACAGGCTGCCGGGGAATAACCGAAGACTTGGTTTTCATGTGGTTGTGACCGGATTGGAAGACGCAAGTCCCTGTTGCCGAAACGGTTGTGCTTTTGAGGTCACAAATTGTGACCTCAAACCGAAAGCCGGTCCGAATCCGCCCCCTCGGTAGGGCGAGACTCCGTCGAGCCCTGACTTTACCCCACGAAATCGAGTATCCGTGGGCCGGCCATATACGTAGGAACCGAACACCACGATGCGCCGCGGTTGGAACTCGAGGGCAATCGCCTCGCAGTAACTCTGGATGTCGGCCCATTTAATCATGACTCGAATGATAGGCGTTTCATGCCGGATAATCCAGCGCCTCGCGTGTCATCACCTTCGTCAGCGAATCGGCGGCGCGGTCTTTGGCGAGGCGGCAGCCGGTCAGACAGGTGTCAAGTTTGGCGCGCAGAGCCATGAACCCTTCCAGCCCTTCTCCTTTTACGCACGGGCCGGCTTTGAGCGGATGCGCCTGGCCGGATTCGGATACGTCGGACGAGGCCCGGGCCGCGGCGTCTATGCCAGGTATGACTCCTTCGAGCGCTGTCAGTTCTTCGGCGCCGTAACATGACTTGCAACTCGCCTCGTCCCACGCGGGGTGGCGATTGTAGCCGTGAACGATTTCGGCGCAGATGCGTCCAACTTCGCCCGCGGCACGGGCCGCCTGCACGTGGCAAAGGTCGGTGAAGAACCCCACCGTGCCCGCCAGTCCGTCCGCCAGCGCGGCGTTTTGCGCGCCTTTTGTTTCAAGCTCAATAACGTCGAGGATAAATTGCCGGGCGGCCAGCAACCAGCAAAGCGCGTCGGCCAGCGGGAAGGTCACGCCCTGGCGCGTTTTGTGGTAAAGCTTGGCGCCGTCGGCATCGGTAGCCGTTTGGGCGTGTTGCAGGGTCCAGAGCCAGAGTTTCATCGCCGTGCCGAGAGCGCAAGCACCGGTGCCGGGACGCTCGGAGGCGATGCGTTTCAGATCGGCCATCCATTGCTTGAACTGCGCGAGGAACAATTCGTTGGTCATGGTGATGGAAAGCTGCAAACGCTGCACCGCCTCCGGGCCTTCGTAAGTGGCTTCCAGTTGCGCGTCCATCCATTTCTGGCCGATGAATCCGGGGCAATCTTCGGTCAGACCGTAGCCGCCCATAAGGCTGACGGCTTCACGCATCATGTTCGCGCCGTGGCCGGTGTTCCATAGTTTGCAGGCCGGGCAAAGGACGTTGGCCAGCGAATCGAGTTGCGTGAACTTGGCGAGCGGATTTTCCGCGGGCTGGCCCGTCTTGAGCGATTGCAAGGCTTCATCCTGGGCCTTGGTCAATTCCTTAAACGCGGCGCGACCGGTCAGTTTCTTCGCGGCCAGGATACGGTCCTTCTCCTTTTCCAGCGGGTCAAGTTCGTCAAACAACCGCGCCGCCTCGAAGCCCAGCGACGCGCTGGCTTCGCCCGTGGCCCAGATGTCCACGAGTCGGTGAAGCGCGTCTTGCTTTTGCTGAATGCCCAATTCGTAACGCGGAGTGCCGGGCGCGCCCTGTGCGCCGCGAAAGCGCCGGCGCTGATAAAGAATCACCGGCTCGACGGCGGACAGCAGTTTAGCCGCCGTCATCAAACCAACGGTCACGCGCGTGCGGCGGAAGACGGATTCGATGATTTCGCCGTGCGAGAAGTTCGGGATGATGACCCCATCCCGAATGGTGTAGCCGCCGACGATGCGGCTGGCGGGCACTTGCAAGTTGAAGATCGGGTCGTTGGTGGAGGAAAGCTGGTGGACGAGTTTTTTTGTCGGCGTGCCGCGATCCCAAAGGCCCGGATCGCCTTCTTCCAAAATGACCATGCAACTGCCCTTGATCTTCGGGTCTTCGGACTCGACGGCCGCCGTGACGACGTTGGCGAAACCCATGTTGGTGATGAAGCGGCCGCGTTTGTCCACTTGCAGCAGCGGTTCCTGGCCCTCCTTCCATTCGGCGATGCGCACTTTGCCGGCCAACATGCCGGTTTCGACGCCCACGAACGGAATGGGCTCGGTCAGCGCGAAGGCGGCGCGAACTTGTTTGCGGTTTTCTCCGGGCTTGGCCGGGGCGGCGTTGGCCGCGTAGCGGGCGCGTTGCTCCGGCGTGCCGCGCTCGCGAATCGGGGCCAGGCCCAGATGGCCTGCCAAACTGCCCGTGGCCGCGCCGGCATCCACCCAGGAGAGCTCAAAAGCGATCAGCGCCAACGCGAGATTCTTCGGCCCGGCGATGAACCCGCCCTCTTCGGGATCAAGGAACGCGGCGGTGATGCCGCTTTCGTCGAAGTGCGGCAGCAGACTGGCTTTTTCCGCCGTCCACTCGTGCGAATTGCGGCCGCCGTTGGCGACGAGCCTGGCGACCGGCCCGCGCGCGACGCCACGCACGCTTTGCACAAGCATGTGCAGTTCGTAACGGTCGGCAAAGCGCCACATGATCTGGCGGAGGTCGTCGGAGGGCAGCGTCGTCAGCGCCGCTGACAGTCTTTCTTGAGCCATGGCATTCATATATTTATCAGGGCGGATAAGGTCGGCGAGAGGGCCACAAGAATCAATCCTATTTCGCCAAGTGTTGCTCAATTTGAAGGAAACCGTTACAAAGGAGCGAAGCTGGTGAATCTTGCTGAACATTTCGGGAGCGGAGGACGAGTTGGCGGCCACATTGCGGGCGTGAAAGCCGCGATTCTGCACGGGCGCGAAGATCTCCGGGTGGAAACCATTCAGCCGCAGGCTCTTCGCCCGGGCCAAGTGCGAGTCAATATCGAGGCGGCGTTGACGTGCGGCACCGATCTCAAAGTCTTCAAACGCGGCTATCACGCCCGGATGATCGTGCCACCGGCGGCTTTCGGACACGAATTCGCCGGCTCGATCTGCGAAATCGGCGAAGGCGTCGCCGGTTGGCAGACCAACGAGCGCGTGGTGGTGGCCAACTCCGCCCCGTGCGGCGCGTGCGCTTATTGCCAAAGCGGACAGGAAAACCTTTGCGACGATCTTCTCTTTCTTAATGGCGCGTATGCCGAATCCATCGTTGTGCCGTCGCGGTTGGTGGAAAAAAACATGCTGCGCCTGGCGCCCAAGACGCGCTGCGCTGACGCCGCCTTGACCGAACCGCTGGCTTGCGTGGTTCAGGGCTGGGCGGATGTCGGTCCGCGCCCGGATCAACGGGTGCTGATTATCGGCAGCGGTCCCATTGGCCTTATGTTTGCCGCGCTGGCCCGGCATGATGGCTGCCGCGTAGCCCTGGCCGGGCGCGGCCCGCGCCTGCAAACGGCCCAAAAGCTGGGAGTTGATTCTATTATTGATGTAGGAGTGGCTGGAGACTTGGTGGCAGCCGCCAACAAGGAAGACGGCCAGGGTTATGACGTGGTCATCGAGGCGGTTGGCAAACCGGAGGCGTGGCAGGCGGCCACGCGGCTGGCGCGCAAGGGAGGCAAGGTCAATTTCTTTGGCGGTTGTCCGGCGGGTACCACGGTGTCACTGGATACGAACCTCCTGCACTATTCCAGCCTGACTTTGTATTCGAGTTTTCACCACACGCCCAGGACTATTCGCCGCGCGCTGGAGTTGATCGAGGCGGGAGTGGTGCGGGCTTCGGACTTTGTCGATGGTGAAGCCGCTCTGGACGACTTGCCGGCACTCTTTCAGTCCATGGCCGCGGGCAATCGCGCGGTCAAGACGATGATCCGCGTGCGGAATTAACAGCTTTTCCCCTATCAATTGTCAAGTGTTGGCCCTGATTGCGGGAATTGGCGGTTCTGGTATGGTAATAATGTTGTTTGGGGGGATATGAGACCCGCTCGGTGATTGGTTGCACCGGGCGGGTTTTTCTTTATCTGAAGACGCGCCGTTCAGGCGTTCACCGGAGCTTCAACGGCTTTGCGGATGGCCTTCTTGAAGTCGTCCAGACCCTGGTCAAAGGCCGCCGAGATCGGCATCACCCGAAGGCCGCGATGCGCGCGCTTGAATTTTTTCAAGAGGTCCCCGGCCGCTGGCTCGTCCATTTTGTTGGCCACCACCAGGCGGGGTTTTTGCAGCAAAGCCGGGTCGTGCATTTCCAACTCCTCCAGCAATTGCCGATAGTCGTCCGACGGAGCGCGCCCGTCGGTCCCGGCCATATCCAGCAAAATAACCAACAGCCGGCAGCGCTCCACGTGGCGCAGGAATTTATGCCCGAGGCCCACGTTGCGATGCGCCCCGGCCACCAACCCAGGCACGTCGCACATGGTCAGGCGGAAAAAATCGGGATACTCCACGATGCCGATTTGCGGGTGCAGCGTGGTAAAGGGATAAGGCGCGACTTTCGGGTGCGCCTGGGAAATCGCGCCCAGCAAAGTCGATTTGCCGGCGTTGGGATAGCCGACCACGCCCACTTGGGCGATGACGCGCAGTTCGAGCAGAAAATCGCCCTCGCCCCCCGCCTCTCCGGGTTGGGCAAACCGGGGCGTTTGCCGGCGCGCGGTGGCGAAATTCCGATTGCCCAATCCGCCGCGACCGCCTTTGCATAAAACGAACTGCTGCCCATCCTCGACCAAATCCGCGACCAACTGCCCCTTGGGACTGGAGACACTCTGCGAAGCCTCCTCTTTCAAATCAATCTCCACGGCGCGTTCAAGGCCGGCGTGGCGGATGATGGGCCGGCCTGCCGAGGCGGGCAAGAGGGTCGCGGGTCTGTCCTCCGCTTCGTCCTCCGCCACGGGCGCCGCAGGGGAATCGACACTCCAGACAAGGGTGCCGCAGGGGACGTGAACGATTAAATCCTTGCCCGAAACGCCGTCCATGCCTTTGCCCAGGCCTTGTTGGCCGTGTTCGGCCAGCAGGCGGGAATTGTAGAATTGAGCCACGAGGTTGTTGAGGTCGTGGTCAGCCAGAAGGATGACGCTGCCGCCGCGCCCGCCGTTGCCGCCGCTGGGACCGCCCTTGGGACGATAGGTTTCCCGCAGGAAGGCGACGCAGCCCTTGCCGCCGTGACCGGCGCGGGCATAAACTTTTACTTCATCGACGAACAGAAAAAGATTAGTTGCTGGCCACCTTGGCCTCTGTCACCGGCTGGACGTTGATACGGTGGCTCTGTTTGTCGAACAAAACCCGTCCATCAATCAAGGCGAAAAGTGTCCAATCGCGTCCGGTGCCGACGTTCTGGCCGGCGATAAACTTGGAACCGCGCTGACGGACGAGGATGCTGCCGGCGGTGACAAGTTGACCGCCAAATTCTTTGATGCCCAGGCGCTTGCTGACGCTGTCGCGCCCGTTGCGCACGCTGCCTTGACCTTTTTTATGTGCCATAATCTGCCTTACGCTTTGATTTCTTTGATCCGCACCACCGACAACTCCTGGCGGTGGCCGATCTTTTTATGGTAGCCTTTGCGGCGTTTCATTTTAAACGCGACGGTTTTGACGCCACGAATATGTTCCACCACGTCGGCCTCAACGGTAGCTTGGGCGACGGTCGGAGAGCCGGCCGTGACTTTGCCTTCGTTGTTAACGAGGAGCACACGGTCAAAGGTGACCGTCTTGCCCGCTTCCGCGGTCAACCGTTCCACTTGCAACGTGTCGCCCGCGCTGACGCGGTACTGCTTACTTCCACTTTCGATTACAGCATACATAGGACCACTTTCAAAAAAGGAGCGTAATCCAACCAAAATGACTTCCTCATGTCAACGTTTTCTTAAACTTTTTTTCCAAACTGCGTCGTTTCAGCCTGTTGTATGCTGATTATCAACACTTTACTACTGAACTTTAACATACCTTTGACGCCGCGCAAGGGGGCTGAATTCGATTTTTCCGATTTGTAACAAAGCCAAAACCTGTTCCCGCCACCACGAGCACCCTCAGACAACCGCTAATTTGGCCGCTTCCTGCAGCAAAGCGTCAATCAAGCTCGCAAGTTTGCCGGCGTCGTTGATGACTTTGATGACCTGAGCTATGTCCGATTGCGCCTGGTTAAGAGCCACCGTCACGTTAGACACACCTGCAATGACATTTTGATAGGCGGTGGTATTTTGGGTGAACTGAGCGGAAATGAGCGTGACAAGATCGCCCCTTAAATCGTGGGCTTGAAGGAGCAATTGTTGCTGTTGGGTTGGCGGAACCCGGCTATCGCCGGAGAATAGGTAAAGATTGCTCACGACCGCCGCTAACTGTTCCGCCGGATTCTGAAGAGTTGTCGTTGGCATGTATGGCTCCTTCTATTTTGATGGTTTGGTGGCCGCCTGCATGGAACCGACGGCATTTCCAAAAAGCGCCGCGTTGGCGGTGAAAATGTTAATCTGCGCCGCCAGATCAGCCAGGTCTTTCGGGGTTTTGCTCGATTTGGCAAATTTCACCAGCGCGGCATGAGAACTTTGCATGTCCGCGAGCAAAGAGTCCGCTTGCAGGGCGCGCAACGTTTCGATGCCGTTGACCTGTTGCAACAACTGATTGAGCAGCGCAATCAAATCCTGCCCGCTGGCTTTGCTGCGCGCCTCATTGTAAACCTTGATCATGCCAGCTTGCATCGCGTCGTAGCTGACATTTTCGACCAGTGTCAGGCTTCGCAGGTCTGCCTTAAGCAAGCCAATGAGATCACTGATGGGCTTCTCTCCGTCGAGGATTGCCTTCTGCACGGCAGCGGTTTCCTTGGCTTGGATAAATGAGGTTCCAAAGGCGGTCACCAGCGCTCTGACAGGCCCGCTGAGGTCAAGCGCCGCCGCCTTGCTTCCGACAACGCCGACAGGATGGCTTGATGATCTCGCTGCCGTGAGCGCGCTGAAGGTGGTATTGAGGGCCTGGAACGTTATTGCCCAGGCTTGTCGCGGCGTTTTGAAGGTCCCCCACATCCTTCGCCGAAGCCACCGCCGCCAAGGCGTTGGCGTAACTCACCAGCGTCGAGAGAGCTTGCAAGCGAACCTCGATTTCGTTTTCAGGAATGCCTGATTTTAGATCTTCGGTTCCCCAAGGTTGCCCCAGGGCGATCTTGTCATAAAGGTTTGCCTCAACGTTGAGGTTGTTAACCCCTAACAAATAGGGACGAATCGAGGCATTGGCCGAATTGACGGCAACTTGAAACTTGGAAACCGGATCCTCATACATCGAAACCGTGGCGCAGCCACATATCCACGCCGCCAGGAAAGCGGCCCAAAGCGAATTTGTCAAACGTCTAGTCATAAGATATTTCACGCTTTAAAACATGATTAATGACCGTTGCATTCAGCGGGGCTGACAACACCGCCGACCCAATGCGCACATCTGAAACTCGTAACTTTAACATGCATAGTCATTCACTTGACCCAATGCAAGCGTTTTTTGCATTTTTTCGCAGGGCGAACTTCGCAGTCGGAACCTGCTTGGGCCAGGATGAGCCGGCTATGGCGCAGGCTGGGCGTGGTCCCCGAAACGTTTTACGGGCCGGGCCTCAGGCGGCAACTTCTTGCGGGCCTTGGCCGCCGTTGATGAGGAACAATACGGCCATGCGCACGGCCAGTCCGTTGGTGACCTGATCGAGAATCAGGGAGCGCTTGGAATCGGCGATGGCGCTATCGATTTCAACGCCGCGGTTGACGGGGCCGGGGTGCATGATCAAGGCTTCCGGCTTAGTGCGGGCCAGGCGGGCCGGGGTCAAGCCAAAGAGGCTGGCGTATTCATTGATGCTGGGGAACATCGTCTTGCGCTGGCGCTCGTGCTGGATGCGCAGCAGGTTGATGATGTCCGCGTCGGCGATGGCCTCGTCCACATTGTAGGTGACGCGGCATCCCATCTGTTCAAAGACGCGGGGCACGAGGGTGGAAGGGCCGCACAAGGTGACATGGGCGCCCAGCTTGGTCATGGCCCAGATATTGGAGCGGGCCACGCGGCTGTAAAGAATATCGCCCAGGATAGTGATGTTAAGTCCTTTAATCCGGCCCTTCTTTTCCCGGATGGTGAAGGCATCCAGAAGGGCCTGGGTGGGATGCTCATGGGCGCCGTCGCCGGCATTGATGACCCTGGCGTTGAGAAAACGGGCCAGAAAATGCGGCGCGCCGCTGGCGCTGTGGCGGATGACGATGATGTCGGCGTTGAGGGCTTCGAGGTTGCGCGCGGTGTCTTTGAGGGTCTCGCCCTTCTTGAGCGAGGACGCTTCGGCGGAAAAATTGATGATATCAGCGGTCAATCGCTGGGCGGCCAGCTCGAAACTGATGCGCGTGCGGGTGGAAGGCTCAACGAAGAGATTGACGACGGTCTTGCCGCGCAAGGCAGGGACCTTCTTAATGGCCCGTTCGCCCACCGCCTTGAAAGCGCGGGCGGTGTCCAACACAGTGAGAATCTCGTCCGCGCTCAGGGACTCGATGTCCAAAAGATGTTTTCGTTCCCAGGCCATAATCAAGTATCTTCCAGCGTGACTTCATCCACTCCTCCTGCCTCCTGGAAGCGCACGTTGACGCGCTGGCTGGGGGCGGTGGAAAATTCTTTTCCGACGAAGTCGGCTTTGATGGGCAGTTCGCGATGACCCCGGTCCACGAGGACGGCAAGTTGAATGCGTTGCGGACGGCCGAAATCGTTCAAGGCGTCCAAGGCCGCCCGGGTCGTGCGCCCTTTGAACAAAACGTCATCGACGAGGATGACCGTCTTGCGGGTGATGTCGAAGGGGATGACCGTGGGCTGCATGTTAATGCTGGAAGCGTGATGGTCCAGATCGTCGCGGTGCATGCTCACGTCCAATTCGCCAACGGGGACGGGGTGGTTCCAGATGCCGAGCAAGGTGGCGGCCAGGCGGCGGGCCAGAAAAACGCCGCGGCGCTGAATGCCAACCAGCACCACGCCGGAGCCATCCTGGTTGCGCTCGGCAATTTCGTGCGCGATGCGAGCCAAGGTGCGCCGCATATCCGCGGCGTCGAGGACTACTGTCGAGAGGGGCATAAAAAGATCATTGCCGGGCTTTCATCGCCTTGGCGGTCTGGCGGGGCCGCCTTAAAAAGGACAGCCGGAAAAGGCACGTCAAAGCGCCGACGGAGCAGGTGGTTGATGGCGGCTGCGGCGCCATTTGCTGCGATGTTTGATAATCCAATCGGTCAACGCCCGTTCAAAGCCGATATCGTGCCCGGCTTTTTGCGACTCGATCCACTTGTGTTTCATAATCTCCTCTTTTTCCGCTTCAAACTCGCGGTACAGCGAAGACTTGCGCACCAAGTCAGAGGCATTGGAGCCATGTGTTGAGGTTTGCGGCATAGACGGGTTTAGAGCTAGTTGGGGTGAGAAGGAAGACATGTTTTAGGTTTTTGGTAATTATCATCATTACTCCGCCTCCAAGCCCAAGGTCTTGCGACCCACGAGGCTGATCATACTCTGATGCCAGGGCGGATCCCAGACCAACTCCACATTGGCCTCCTGAATGGCATCGATCGCCAGGATACGTTCCTGAACGGTGCCCGCGATTTGGCCGCCCAAATGGCAGCCGGGTGAAGTGAGGGTCATCTTGACATTGGCCTGGCCGTCGCGGACAGAGACGTCATAAACCAAGCCCAAATCGACAATGTTGAGAGGGATCTCCGGATCATAACATTGGCGCAGTTCCGCCCACACCAACTCCTCAAGCCCACCCTGTATCTCTGCGGTTGGCGTCACCTGAACTTTGTCATGATCTGCGGAATCTTCCATAAGATCACTTTGTAACGTAATCTATACAGAACCGTCACGCAAGCATTTTGCAACATTTATAAATGCTTGAGCGGGAACATCTTGCGGATTTGACACCACCACGGGGATGCCGGAATCGCCGCCGCGGCGGATTTCGAGAAAGATGGGGATTTCTCCCAGAAAGGGCAATTGGCGCCGCTGGGCTTCGGAGCGTCCGCCGCCGTGGCCGAAGATTTCAATGCGCTCGCCGTTGGGAGCGGTAAAGTAGCTCATGTTCTCGACGATGCCCAGGATAGGCACATTGAGCTTCTCAAACATGGCTATTCCTTTGCGCACGACGCCCAAGGAAGCCTCCTGCGGGGTCGTTACGATCACGCCCCCGTCCAGGGGCACAGTTTGGCAGAGGGAAATTTGCGCGTCGCCTGTGCCCGGCGGCAAGTCCACCAACAGGTAATCCAATTGGCCCCATTCCACGTCGGATACAAACTGCTGGATGGTCTTCATGATCATCGGACCGCGCCAGATCACCGGCGCATCGCCTTCGATGAGGAACCCCATGCTCATCAGTTTGACGCCGTGACTGATCGGCGGAACGAGTTTCTCGGCCTCGCTGATGGTGGGCTTGTCGTGAATGCCCATCATCAAGGGAATGCTCGGCCCGTAAATATCGCAATCCAGCAACCCCACCGTCACGCCAAGATGCCGCAAGGCGCACGCCAAATTGACCGAGACGGTCGATTTGCCCACGCCGCCCTTGCCGCTGGCTATGGCGATAATGCGCCCAAGCCCTGGCATCCTGGATTGGTGGGAGAATGGGTTGCCCGCCGGCACGGGCGCCGATTGGCTGACGGGCGCCTGCACTTCCACGTGCGTTTGCTCGACGCCCGGGACGTTGCGCAGGGCCGTCTCGATGTCGGCCTTGATTTGCCGGGCGATTTCCGGGCTGCCTCCAGTCAAGCGCAAAGAAACACTGGCCGCCCCGCCGTTGACGGCGACTTCCTTGACCAGGCCGAAGGAAACGACGTCCCGGGAATAGCCGGGGTACCTCACTGTCTTGAGGGCCTCCAGAATGGCTTGCTGCGTGAGTACGATCATGAAGCGCAGTTTATGACGGGAGGGGCGAACTGGCAAGAGTCCTAAACATTCCCAAATCCTCGCCTAAGCAGGCAGGTTTCATGGCCCGGGGAGCGCACGCGCCCTCGCCCCCGCCGACCGCATCTTTGATACTTATAGACTTGCTATGGAGCGCCCAAACTCGTGTCTTTGGGGAGCGCGGTCGTCCCGACCGCCGCCTTCGGCGTCCCGCCGAACACTCTTCCGCTGCGGTTTTGGCACATGAGGCGAGGATCAGGGACATTGCTCAATGTTCTTTTGGAGTTTCCATCGTCACGCATTCGTCGAGCAGAATCCTCATCTGGGAAATTCGCTCGCAATGCGCTGCCAGCCGTAGCGCAACACCGCCGCTGCCTGTTCGCGCGCAACCGAAGGGAACGTCTCAAGAAAATAATCCAATGACAATCCGTCGGCCAGATAATCGAAGAGCGTCTTGGCCGGCATCCGTGTGCCCCGAAAAACCGGCGTGCCACCGAGAATATCCGGATCGCTCACCACAAGTCCGCCGGCCGCCACGTGAAGACTGGCATCTGTCGTCATAGGGCAATTTTAGCAATGTTACATTTCATTATCAAGGCGAAGGGCAACGTCACATCATCTGCGGTTCGCGCTGGAGGAATTGGCCGCGACCGGATTCGCCGACGAATTTGCCGTCGCGCGCCGCCACTTTGCCACGCACGGTGACGACGTGCGGGCGGCCCTCGATTTCCATCCCTTCAAAGGCGCTGTGATCCAGGTTGATATGCTGGGTCGCAGCGGAGATCTTGCCGCGGTAAGCCGGATCATAAATGACCAAATCGGCGTCGGCCCCAGGCTGGATGGCGCCTTTGCGCGGGAACAAGCCGAAGAGCTTGGCCGCCTGGGTGCTGGCGGTTTGGACGAATTGATGAAGGTCAATCCGGTTACGCTTAACGCCATAAGTAAAGTATAGATTGATGCGGTCCTCCAACGACGGTATGCCGTTGGGAATTTTGGTGAAATCGTCCCGGCCCATTTGCTTTTGGGTCTTGAAATCGAAGGGCGCGTGGTCGGTCGCCAGGGTGGAGACGAAGCCCTTGCGCAACGCGTTCCACAAAACCTCCTGGTTGCGCTTCTCGCGCAAGGGCGGTGACATGACGAATTTGGCCCCCTCAAAACCCGGTTTCTCGGCGTCGGTTTTGTCGCACAGCAGGTATTGGATGAGCGTTTCGGCCCAGACGCGGACGCCTCGGGCGGAGCCGCGCAGGGCTTCTTGCAAGGCCTCCTCGCAGCTCAAATGCACGATATAAACCGGCGCGCCCGTTATCTCGGCGAAGGTCATCAGGTGATGCACCCCTTCGGCTTCGACCACAGGCGGGCGGCTCCAGTAATGATACTGCGGCCCGGTTTTGCCTTCGGCCAGAAATTGGGTTTGGAGCGCGAGGATGATATCCGCGTTCTCACAATGGGCGGCGGTGAGGACGCCCAATTCGCGGGCCAGAGTGAGCGTTTTGTAAAGCTCCTCGTCGGTCACGCCAAAGGCCCCTTTGTAGGCCAGGAACAGTTTGAAGCTGCTGACGCCGCGCTTGACGATCTCGCGGAGTTCCCGCTCCACCGCCGCGTCGTAACGGCTCACGCCCATGTGAAAAGTGAAATCACACGCGCTTTGGCCCTCGGCCTTGCCCAGCCAGAGTTCAAAAGCCTCCATTGGTTTGTCCATTCGGCTGGGGCAGATCATCTCGATGAAAGTCGTTGTGCCCCCGATCAGCGCGGCTTTGCTGGCGGTCTCGTGGGTGTCCTTGGCGAACGTTCCCATAAACGACATGTGAATGTGGACGTGCGGATCGATGAATCCGGGAAAAACATAGTGGCCGGAAGCATCGATGACCTCCGCGCCCGCAGGCGGCGGGATGTGCTTTTCAATGCGGGTTATAGTTTCCTCTTCACAATAAATATCGGCCACGTAGCGTTCACTTGCGGTGACGATTTCGCCGTTTTTAATCAAGAGCGACATAGCGAATACACTCTTTGGCAGGATGCCGTCGGAATCAAGGAAAACGTTGGGGCCTGCCGCGTTGCTTATTCTTCTTTGCTTTCGGGCGCGTCTGCGCTATACACAATTGCGGTTACGCAATCTATGCCGCTGAACAAAGCGATATGTCAGGACGCTTCCATTCCCCGGGGCCGCGCATTTTCCGTCTGGGTGGCCGTGGCGTTGCTGCTGGCGATGTCCGTCCGCGCCGACCTGCGCTTTGACGCCTTTCTGGGCTACGACGATATTTTGCCCGAGCGAAGCTGGTTCCCCATCACCTGCGAAGTGTTTAATGAAGGACCGGCCTTCAACGCCGTGGTGGAAGTGACGGCGCAGGATTTCGGACCGGGCCAGACCCGCCGGCTCAAGCTCGATTTGCCGACCAATACGCGCAAACGCATCACGATCCCTGTTTTTGCCACGGCGCGAAATTGGAATGTCCGCCTTCTGGACGAACGGGGCAAGGTCCGCGGCGCTCAAACATTGCAACCGCGCCGGGTGATGAAAAACGGACTGCCGCTTGTCGCCGCCCTGGCCCGCACGGTGGCGGGTGCGCCGGTCCTGCCGGAATCGCCGGTTTGGGTGGCGGAAGAGGCGAAATACAGCGTCGCCCGCCTGCAAACTTCGCTTTTCCCCGACAACCCGCTGGCGTTGGAGGGCATCGATGTGCTTTACGTCAGCTCGGAAAAGGCCGCCGAATTGAGCGTGGGCCAGGTCAATGCCCTCATGGCCTGGCTCCAGCGCGGCGGACACCTGGTTGTCGGCATCGAGCAATTGACGGATGTCAACGGCACGCCGTGGCTGCGCGAATTGCTGCCCTGCGCCTTTTCCTCGATTGCCAACGTCAGCGCCCATGATTCATTGCAGGATTTTGCACACTCCGCCGCCGCCGTCCCTGAGAACAGCGAACAAAACCGCCGCCCCCGCAATTCGCGTCTTCCCCCGCCTGCGGACGCAGCCAACTCCGCCGCCCTGGCCGCCGACGACATTCAATTTGACAGTGCGCCCATGCAGTTGGCCAGCGGGGAACTGCGGGACGGAACGGTTTTGATCGGAAGTTCCGCCGCGCCGCTGGCAGTGGACGGAATGCGCGGGCGGGGAAGGGTCACGGTGCTGACCTTCAGCCCGGAGCGGGAACCATTTGTGTCGTGGAAGAACCGGGGATGGTTTTGGAGCAAACTGGCCGGCGTCCCTCCCGGCTCCTTCTTCAATCCCAATGGCGTGGCGCTGGCCAACCGCTTGAGCAGTGACGGGATTTTTAAGGCGATGATTGACACCAAACAGGTGCGCAAATTGCCCCTGGGCTGGCTGCTGGCGCTGCTGGTCGCCTACCTGGTGGTCATCGGGCCGCTGGACCAATACTGGCTTAAGAAAATCAACCGGCAGATGCTCACGTGGGTGACTTTTCCCTGCTACGTGGTGTTTTTCTCCGCCCTCATTTATTTCATCGGATTCCATCTGCGCGCCGGAGAGCTGGAATGGAATGAGTTGAATGTCGTCGATATTTTGCCCGACACCGACCGGGCCGTGCTGCGCGGACAGACTTACGTTTCCATTTATTCGCCCAACAACGCGCATTACCAACTGGCCGGTCACCAGAAATTCGCCTCTCTGCGCGGCGAGTACCTGGGCAATTTCGGCGGCAATCAGGACGCCAGCCGCGCCACCGTCGATCAGACGGGCCATAATTATCAAGCCGACGCCTTCGTGCCGGTCTGGACCAGTGAGCTGTTTGTCAGCGATTGGATTGAACCGTCCGCGCCGCCGCTGGAACTGACCGTCCGGCCCGCCAACAACGGGTGGGAAGTCACCGTCCGTAATGGTTTGGACCGTCCCTTGCCGGGCTTGCGCGCCGTCCTGGACGGGCGCCTCTACACCTTGGGCGACCTTCCCGCCAGCCAAACCAAGACCTTTGCCGTTGCTAGCGGCCAAGGCTCGCCAGTCAGCGACATGGCACGGCAATATGGCGACCGATTCCGCAACGCGGTGCAGGCCCTGCACAGCAGCTTTGGCAACAACGCCAGTTTCATTGACGACGTGCCGCAGGGTGCGACCGCCGCTTCCTTTCTCTCCTACGTCAACAGCGGCGGACAGCAGACTTGGAATAACTTCACCTGCCCGGCCAACCTTGACCTCAGCCGCTTTGCCAGCGAACGCTACGCTATTTTGCTGGCTTGGGACACCGGCCACTCGCCCACGGCCTTGAACCAGTTCACCCCCAAACGCTCTCATCGCGACACGCTTTTCCGGCTGGTCGTCCCGCTGAAAATGTGATGGACTCCTTGAACCCCGAACTGCAAAAACCGCCTATGGACGCACCGCCCATTCCCGCAGTGGAAACGATCAATCTCACCCGGCTTTATGGCTCGATCACCGCGCTCAACGATTTGAGCCTGGTCATTAACCGCGGCGATCTCTTTGGCTTCATCGGATCCAATGGCGCCGGCAAAACCACCACCCTGCGCATCCTGGCCACTTTCCTGGCCCCTTCCGCCGGCACGGCCAGAATTCTGGGCCATGATGTCATCCGCCAGGCCGACGCGGTGCGGCACGTCATTGGCTACATGCCCGATTTCTTCGGGGTCTATAAGGACATGGAGGTCACGGAGTACCTGGACTTCTTCGGGGCTTGCTACAAAATTCCGACCGCCCAGCGGGAAAAGACTGTCAACGACGTTTTGGAACTGGTCGGCTTGTCGGAGAAGCGCGGCGCGATCATCGGCGCGCTCAGCCGCGGCATGCAACAGCGGCTCGGTCTGGCGCGGGTGCTGATTCACGACCCCAAGGTGTTGTTGCTGGACGAACCGGCCAGCGGCTTGGACCCGCGCGCGCGCATCGAGATGATGGCCATCCTGCAGGAGCTTCAGCGCATGGGCAAAACGATCATCATTTCCTCGCATATCCTGAGCGAATTGCAAACCCTCTGCAACCGCGTCGCCATCATCGAAAAAGGCAAATTGATTTACAGCGGCCCCGTGCAAGGAGTGCGCGACCAAATGTCCGCCGCCCGCATCTACTGGGTGGTCGTGCAAGGCGAGCAGGCGTCGGCCGTGGAACTGCTCAAGGCGCGCCCCGAAGTGTCCGAAGCCGTGGCCGTGGACGGCCAAATCAAAGTGACCTTCACCAATCATGACGTTGATCCTTCGTTCTTGCCGGAGGCGCTGGTGCGTGCCGGCGTTAAGTTCACCGGTTTATGGGAAGACGAATTGGGTCTGGAAGAAGTGTTCCTGCGCGTGACGCGTGGCGAGACGCAGTAGGACACAGGCGCGCTCAGAGTTTGCCCAGGACGTTTTTGAGCCGCTCCCAACCTTGGTCATGCGCCTTTTTGTTCGCTGCCTGCGCGTCCGGTTGTTCGCCGGCGCGCATGAAACCATGTCCCGCGCCCTCGTATGTCACTGGCTCGTAGGTCTTGCCCTTCGCCTTCATCAATTCCAGGGTCTTGGGAATGGTTGCACTGATCCGGTTGTCATTTCCGCCGTAAAAGCCATAGACCGGACATTTGATTCTTGCAATTTCCCCGGTATCCGTCGGCGGTGGCCCGTAGAAGACGCACGCCGCCTTCAATTCCGGGCGGTTGCAGGCAAAACGAAACGACTGCCCGCCGCCCCAGCAGAAACCCGCCACCGCCAATTTGCCGTTGGCCGAGGGCAATGCCTTTACGTAATCCGCCACTGCGTTCAAATCGCCGGTAATTTGAGCGGAAGGCAATTTCGAAATCGCGCTCATGGCGTCATCGACGCTGGCAAACTCGGAACTGCCGCCGCCCTTGGGTCCCGCGCCCGATAGCAAATCCGGGGCGATGGCGATGTATCCCGCCGCGGCCAATTGATCCGCCACGTCCCGCACCCAATCCGTCAGGCCGAAAATCTCATGGACGACAATGATCCCCGTCGCCGCGTTTTTGACCTCCGGATAAACGACAAAGCAACGCACGGTGCGCGCGCCGTTCTTGACGTCCACCCATTCGCCATGGCGGGGAGAACGTTCCAATTTCGCCTTGGCCCAATCCTGTGCGCCAGCAGTCCACCCCGCCATGAGGATGGCGGACAAAAAGAAAACTCTTAGATTCATATAAATGATAACATTCCCCGATTGGGGAATACGTCAACCCCCCCGCAATCCGGTGCCAACGAAATGTCCCACCTGGGACATTTCATTGGCATAGCCCGGCAAAGGCCTGAATCTGCCGCCCTGCAATGCGCAAGGACTGAATACGCTGTTGCCAAGCCTCTTTCCCCAAATACCCATCTGGAAGAATCAACTCCGGCAAAAGTGGGTCTGAACGGACCGCCTCCCACCACCCTTCCCGTTCTTCCACCGCCCAGGCGTGCAGCAACCTGGCCTCCGCTTCACTGGAGACACTGGCCTCGGGTCTTTGCTGCAGAAGTTTAAGGTGCTTCTTGTAACGATGATTAATTGCTTCAAAATTCCAAGCAGCGGCAACGATCTTCTCATCCGGTTCGCCGGCGCACATTCGACCTTCGACAAGGATGAGCGATTTGACGTCAATGTCCCCGGCAGCCAGATGTTGGCGCTCTTGTTCAATGGAGTCCGGCGTCACCCAGACACTGCCCTGCAGACAGCCAAATCCTCTATCAAGCAGACATCGTCGCAAACGCTTTCGATAGGTGTCCCGTAACACAGGCACGTCAAAGAGGACTAACCGCCAGTGACCGTCCCAAGGGCGCGCCCATCGGGCCTGCGGGTCTCGTCCTCGCAAGACCTGCAGGCGGCCGAGCGCGGTCAGACGATAGAGCCGATCCTCTCGAACGCCCTGGTGGCGTTGCCGACGTTCCACAAACCTGGCTCGCTCCAGTCGGTCAACCTGGCGCACGAATCCCCTGCGATAAGACCAACTCTCGTAGGAATCGGTCAGGTTCCGAAACGTAGGGTTAGCCAGTGCGTCCATGCACCAGAACATGGCGTTCAGAAAGTCCACGGTCTTTGGTTTCATATTGTGGCCCAAGCTTGCCAAATGCGCCCGCGCTTGACAACCAATAAAATGTCCCAGGTGGGACATTTTACTGGTACCATGGGAATTTGGGGGTGGCGGGACGCGGCAGGTGCGGCTAGACTGGTGGAACGAGATGAAATTTAAATCGATTCGGCTTTTTGTTAAACCGTGGTGCGGTTGGTGCCGCGAGGCGGATGATTGGCTCAAGGCACGCGGTTTGCCGTTCCAAAGTCTGGATGTGACTGCCTCCGCCGCCGCCTTTAAGGAGATGCGGGAGTTGTCTGGTCAAGGATTGGCGCCGGTAATCGAGGTGGATGGGCAGATTCTTGGCTGACTTCGATACGCATCAATTGGCGGAATTCTGGAAGCGATTTGAATGAATGCCCGTATTGTAACCGCCGATGTCCCCGCCAGTCCGCGCCCCCGGCTGCCGCAGTGGCTGCGCTTTCAGTTGCCGGTTTCTCCTGGTTTTAACCGCACTCAGGGGTTGATGGAGGAATTGAACTTGCACACGGTCTGCCATAGCGCCAAATGCCCGAATCATTGGGAATGCTGGAGCAAAGGCACGGCCGCGTTCATGATCGCCGGGGATCGTTGCACGCGCGCCTGCGGTTTCTGCGCGGTGGCGACACTCAAACCTCTGGCGCTGGAAGCGGACGAACCAGCCCGCGTGGCGGAGGCCACCCGCCGCATGAACCTGCTTCACGTTGTCATCACGGCGGTGGCCCGCGATGACTTGCCGGATGGCGGAGCGGACCATTTCCGCCGGACCATAGAAGAGGTGCGCAAGCTTAGTCCAAAGACCACCATCGAGGTGCTGGTGCCGGATTTTTTGGATAAGGACGAATCGATTGACACGGTCTTGGCGGCTCGTCCGCATATTTATAATCACAACCTGGAAACCGTCCGACGCCTGACGCCGACGGTGCGCCATCGCGCGACGTATGATCGTTCCTTGAGCGTTTTGGCGAAGGCCAAAAATCGGAGCGGCTATTCCATCCGCACCAAATCCGGCTTGATGCTGGGCTTGGGGGAAACCGAGGAGGAGTTGTTGCAGGCGTTGACGGACTTGCGTGGCGCGCGTTGCGACATGCTGACGTTGGGCCAATATTTGCAGCCGACGTTGCACCATTTGCCCGTGGTCGAGTATATCCCGCCGGAGACTTTTGCGCGGCACAAGAAAAGGGCCGAGGAGATGGGCTTTATTCACGTTGCCAGCGGCCCGCTGGTGCGCAGTTCCTATCATGCCGACGAAGTTGCGGGAGTGGCGGCAAAATTGGTGGGCGATGAGGGATTCGAACCCCCGACCAACAGCGTGTAAAGCTGCTGCGCTACCGCTGCGCTAATCGCCCCCCGTGGCCAAAGATTACGATTCGCACCCATGCTCGACGAGTTAAATCTCCCCGGCAAAACCCTGCTGGCGCAGCGCCTCGTACAATACCAGCGCCACGCAATTGGACAAGTTGAGCGAGCGCACGCGTGAGTGAAACATGGGTATGCGCAGCCAGGAATCGGGATATTGCGCGATGATGCCGGCGGGCAGACCGGCGGTCTCGCGGCCGAACACCAGGTAATCGCCCGGCTGGTAGGACACCTGCGCGTAGTGGCGCGGGCCTTTGGATTCGATGAGCCAGAGGCGGGCTTCGGCGGACAGTTGCTTTTGAAACGCCGTCCAGTTTGGCCAGCGATGCCAGTCCAGGTGCCGCCAGTAATCCAGCCCGGCCCGTTTGAGCTGGGCGTCATCGAGCTTGAAACCGAGCGGTTCGACGATGTGCAAAGTGGCGCGTGTCGCGGCGCAGAGGCGGGCGACGTTGCCCGTATTCGGCGGAATCTCCGGCTCGACCAGGACAATATTCACGTCAATAAAACACCTTCCACAGCGCCAGGCCGTGCGCGGGCGCGGTCATGCCGGCGGCGCGGCGATCCTTTTTTTCAAGTATTTGTTTTATCGCGCCGGGGGCGATCTTCCCCTGCCCCACCTGCACCAGCGTTCCGACGATGCCGCGGCACATTTTGTAAAGAAAGCCATCGCCTTCGATGAGGAAGGTCAGCAGCGGGCCATGACGCTTGATGTCGCATCGCGTCAAGGTGCGCACGGTCGATTTCATTTCGTAAGAGCGCGTGCCGGCCAGCGACTTAAAATCGTGGCGGCCCGGGAAAAGACTGGCCGCGCTCCGCATGGCGGCCAGATCCAATGGACGGCAAACGTGCCAGGCGGTGTGCCGCAGCAACGGATTCATGGCCGGGCCGGTCCAGACAAAGTAGCGGTATTGCTTGCCCTTGGCGTCGAAGCGCGCGTCAAAATCGGGCCGGCAGCGCGAGACCGCCATGATGCGAATGTCGCGGGGCAGATGGGCGTTGATGGCCAGCATGGCCTTGGTCACCGTCATTCTGAATTCGGCGTTTGGAATCTCGACTTGGGCCACCATGCCCAAGGCATGCACGCCTGTGTCCGTGCGGCTGGAACTGTGCAAGCGCGTGGCGTTGGGAAAAATCTTGGCGACAGCCTCCTCGACGCGCTGCTGCACGCCCAGGCCGATCTTTTGCACCTGCCAGCCGGCGTATTGGGTGCCGTCGTAGGCGATGATCAATTTGAGTTTCACCGGCTGGCGTGATCCAGATAGCTTTGCAGCAGGATCGCCGCCGCCGTTTGATCCACGCGTTCTTTGCGTTTCTCCCGGCGCACCCCGGCTTCGATCAAGAAGCGATTGGCCTGCACGCTGGTGAGGCGCTCGTCCCAAACATGGACGGGAACGGTCACGACTTGTTGCAAGGCCGCGACAAATTCCCGCGTTTTTTCAGCCGCCGGACCGTAGGAACCATCCATGTTCCGAGGCATCCCAACGACTATGGCCTCCGCCTTCCGCTCGGCGACGATTTGTTTCAGGGAATCCAACAATTTGGCGGCGGGCTGGGCGGAAATAAAATTGAGCGGTTGGGCAATGGTCCCGGTTTCATCGCTGAGAGCCAGGCCAACCCGCTTTGTTCCATGATCAATGGCGAGAGTTCGCATTGCAGTGCCGGGCAGTTTGCCTGCGCCCAGGCGGATTGTAAAAAGGAATCCGCAAAGGAATCCGCAAATGCTTGCCCGGCGGGCGGGAACTCCATTAGCGTGCCGCATCGTGAAAGCGAAACTCGCCTCCATCATCACGGGCCTGCTTTTTGTGGCAGGTTGCGCAACCCATCCTGTGCCAACCCTGAACGTGCCGCCATTGTCTGGCGAACTGCGGTTGGACGGTCGATTGACAAAACCTTGTTATCTGTCTGCCCCTTTGGTTGGGAATTTCAGGGTCGCAGGCCATCCGGCCTTGCCAGCGCAATCGACCAAAGCGTGGCTCTTCTGGCAACCGGAGCGCTTTATCTTCGCGTTCGAGGTCGAGGACACGGCGATTGTGGCGTCTCCCAAGTCCGCCCTTAAGAAGGATGTGGATGGGCAGGATCGCGTGGAGTTATACCTTTGGTCAGGACGGAAGAATGACACTTACTATTGTCTGGAAATTGGCGCTCGTGGCGCGGTGCATGATTACTCGGCGCGGTTCTATCGGCAGTTCGATGATTCGTGGAGCCTGAAGGGATTGAGGTATGTGGTCCTTCCAACGGCGCGCGGCTACTCCGTGGAGGGCGAAATTTCCCGCGCCGCCATGGAAAAGCTGGGCTTCATGTTGCACCCTGGAGCCTCGTGGCGCGCCGGGCTGTTCCGCGCGGATTTTTCTCCAGCTTCCCCTTCCCTGCCAACGTGGCTTTGCTGGGTCGATGCCAACGGGCCTCAGCCCGATTTCCACGTGCCGGGTTCTTTCGGAAGAGTGATGTTGGATAAATAACCTCAGGCCAAGGCGCGGAATGATTCCCGCGCGGCGGCGGCGGTTTTATCGACGTCCTCCATCGTGTGCGCGGTGGAAATAAAACCGGCCTCGAATTGGGACGGCGCAAGGTATATTCCCCGCTCCAACATGCCGTGGAAGTATTGAGCAAAGCGGGCGCGATCACTCTTCATCGCGCCGGCAAGATTATACACCGGCTCGGAGGTGAAATAGGCGCAGAACATCGAACCGATGCGGTTGAATTGAACCGGCACACCCGCCGCGGCTGCGGCGTCCTTCATGGCGCTTTCCAAGGCCGCGCCAAGCTCTTCCAGTTTTGCGTAAGCGGCCCCGGTGGCCAGTTCTTCCAGCGCGGCGATGCCGGCGGCCATGGCCAGCGGGTTTCCGCTTAGGGTGCCCGCCTGGTAAACCGGCCCCAAGGGCGCGAGAAAATCCATGATGTCGGCCCGTCCCCCAAACGCGCCCACCGGCAGACCACCGCCGATGATCTTGCCAAAACAAGTCAAGTCCGGACGCAGGCCGAACCGCTCCTGTGCGCCGCCAAAAGCCAGGCGAAAACCGGTCATCACTTCGTCGAAAATCAGCAGAGCGCCGTGTTGGGCCGTAATGTCACGAAGAAATTCCAGGTAACCGGGCTTGGGCAAATACAAACCGGCGTTGCCAGGGACGGGTTCGACGATGAGGCCGGCGATTTGGCCGGGATTGGCCGCGAAAGCGGCGCGCACGGCTTCGGTTTCGTTGAAGGGCACGACGATGGTGTGCTGCGTGAAGGCGGCCGGAACGCCGGCGCTGTCTGGATGGCCAAAGGTCAAGGCGCCTGATCCCGCCTTGACCAGCAGCGAATCAGCGTGGCCGTGATAGCAGCCGTCGAACTTGATGATCTTGTCGCGCCCGGTAAACCCGCGCGCCAGGCGAATGGCCGACATGCAGGCTTCAGTGCCCGAATTGCATAAACGGACCTTCTGCACGCTCGGCGCCGCCTGGCAGACCAGCCGCGCCATTTTTACCTCGAGCGGATTGGGGATGCCGAAGCTGGTCCCCTGCTCCGCCGCCTCTTGCACCGCCCGCACAACGCCGGGCCACGCATGGCCGAGGATGGCCGGCCCCCAGGTGCCGACATAGTCGATGTAATCCCGGCCATCGACGTCAAAGACATGGGCGCCCCTGGCTTTATGGACGAAAATCGGCTGGCCGCCCACGGCGCGAAAAGCGCGCACCGGCGAATTGACGCCGCCCGGCATATATTGCAACGCTTCGGCGAAAAGTTGTTCAGATTTTGCTGTCATGCATAACATTAGGCTTCACGGATTGCGCCGCCCGAAAGTTTCCCGCAAAGTGCCTCTTTCGCTACGCACGGTGGTGCCAGGCTCAATCTGATGCCGGGCAAACCAACCTTTGTTCATCTCCAGGACGTAGAGGATGTTCGGGGCCTCGGCCACGACGGAATTCGTATCGTTGGCCCGCAGTTCGTGAATCTCCAGAATTTGCCCCTGCGGATTGATATAGGCGGCCGTTAACGGCAATGGACAATTGGCCATCCAAAAAGCCGCCTGGCGCGGAAAGGACAACGGAAAAATCATCCCGGAATTCTCATCCATGTTGGTGCGGAACATCATGCCGGTTTCTTGCTGGGCTTCCGTCAAGGCCATTTCCGCCGAAACCTCAGCCGCGCCCAACCAAAGGCGAATCGACGGCAATGTGGATTGGGCGTGGGTTGGCAACTGATGCGCGGAAAACGCCGTGGGCGGCGACGGCGCCGTTTTCGGCCCGCAGCCCGCCAGCGTCGCAACACCCAACATTCCGATCAACACAAGGCACTTCATCCCGCTAAGATGCGTGGAGCGCCCGCCAATTTCAACCACGCTGTTGCGCCCGGGCGTTTGCGATTGCCTTACGCTTGGTTCATCTGAACCATGTCTTCCGCCGAGCCGTATTCCTCCGGTTCAATAGTGTCATTCTTGTGCTTTTCGACGTCGGCCAAGTCTTTTGGCGTCGGTTTGCGCGCGGGCACCGTGGCAGCGAACCTCGACCTCGTTCTTCTTCACTTTGGCATTCATCGCAAGTAAACGTATGCTCAAAAAGGCCCGGTTTCAATGAAAAAACGAGAACACCAAGCGTTTGCGATTGCTTTATGCGTGGTCAATGTATTATCTTGTCTGGTATGAGAAGGTTTTCCAAATGGCCGATGGTTAGCATTGGATGCGTGCTTTTCCTGGCCGCCACCGCCGCCTTCGCCACCGATTCCCTGGATTGGCGCGCCAAACAGAACAAGGTCGATGCCGATGTCGAGTCTTGGGATCTTTACACGTTGCTGGGGAAAATCGCCCGGCAAACCGGCTGGAAGGTCTATGTCGAAAGAGGCGCCGCGACCACCGTTTCTGTCAAGTTCAAGAATCTGCCCCAGGAGGAAGCGTTGCGCCGTTTGCTCGGCAGTCTCAACTACACCAATGGCGCTTCCACCCTCCGTGTTTACCGCACCGTGGCCGGCGCCGCGACGCAACTCGTGCCGGCGGAAAAAAAGGATTACCGCATCGCCAACGAAGACCTCGTCAAGCTTAAGCGCGGCGCCACTAACTCCATCGATGACATGGCCAGGAAACTCGGCGCCAAAGTCACCGGGCGCGACGACCGCACTGGCCTTTATCGCCTGCAATTTGGCGACGCCGCCAGCGCCGCCGCCGGCTTGCAAGCGCTGGCCTCCGATCCTTCGGTGGCGGCGGCGGACGGCAATTACTCGGTGGACCGGCCAGCGCCGGCGCAAATGACGCAGGTCCCGAATGCCTCCGGGCCGTCCTTCAACTTGAACCCGCAACCGGCGGCCAACGGGCCGATTGTAGGTTTGATTGACACATCCGTCGATCCGCCGTCTCAGTTCGCCGCCTACATGCTCACCCCCATCAACGTTACCGGCCAGCAGGACACGCCCGGCCCCGATCCTACCCACGGCACCAGCATGTTGGAAACGTTGCTGGAGGCGATGCCAAGCGATCCGAGCAAGATTTTGCCCGTGGATGTCTATGGCAACAGTCCGACGACATCGACCTACGAAATCATGGAAGGCGTTTTGGCCGCCATCAACGCCGGGGCCAATCCAATCAACCTCAGTCTCGGCGGCACGGGCGACAGCACGATGCTGGGGACATTGATTCAGGAAGGCATTCAGAAGGGGATTGTCTTTGTCGCCGCGGCGGGCAACACGCCCGGAGAAGGCAGCGTTTATCCCGCCTCGTATCCGGGGGTAATTTCGGTGACCGCCTCCACGCAAACGGTCAATGGCCCGATTACCAGCTCGGCTGGCGGCTCCCAGCAACTTGCCTCTTACGCGAACGATCCGGCCGGAACACAAGTCATGGCCCCCGGCACCAGCATCGTGCAATGGAACGGCCAGAGTTGGATGGTGCAGGGAACATCTCCCGCCACCGCCAGCACCAGCGGCACCATTGCGGGCTTGGTCAATCAGAACCACATTTCCATCAGCCAGGCTGTCGGCATGGTGATGAGAGCTTCCCCGGCCCCGATGAAATAGTGGCTTTTCCCGCTCGTCTTAATCTTAATCTTCTCCGTGAAAACGGATTAGGATCAGGAGCAGGATTAAGATTAAGAATACGATCAAGATTAAGACTAAAAATCAGGAACCCATGCAAACAACCGCCTGGCGCCGTTTCGCGGACAAGTTCGCGGTCCTCAAGGGCGCGCTGCCGGAGTTGTGGATTGTCTTCGCGATTAAATTCCTCATCATCGCGGCCTACGCGGTCACTAACTCGACGCTCGTCCTGTGGCTTCGATCCGACCTGGGTTACACCGATCAGCAGGCCCTCCCGTTGGTGGCCGCGTGGTCGATGCTGCTGACGGTCGCCACGCTCTTGGTGGGGTCGTTGACGGACGTGATGGGGATACGCCGAACGCTCTTCCTGGGCACGGGCATCTGCATCGCCGGGCGGTTGGTAATGGTCGTGACCACGGTCAAATGGCTGGTATTGGGTTGCGGGTTGATGCCGCTGGCAGTGGGGGAAGCGTTGGGCGCGCCGGTATTGATCGCGGCGGTGCGCCGCTACTCCAACACCCGGCAACGCTCCATTTCCTTCTCCATCGTCTATACGATGATGAACGTCGGATTTCTAATCGCCGCCTGGTTGTTCGATCACCTGCGGCAGGGGCTGGGAGAGTACGGACATTGGAATCTGGCCGGCTTGACGATATCGACCTATCGCACCCTCTTCCTGGCCAGTTTGATCCTGGAAATCATGCTCCTGCCGTTGATTTGGCTGATGCGTGACGGGGCGGAGGCTTCCGATGCAGGGTTGAAACCAGCCTCACTCCAACCGACGCATCCAGACCGCAACTTCTTCCAATCCATCCGTCTGACAATCCGCGACGCTGGCCGGCAAACCATCCAGCTCTTTGGCAAGCTCCTGCAACAGGCGGGATTCTATCGGCTCCTGGCTTTCCTGATGTTGATTGCGTTCCTGAAACTGATCTTCATGCAGATGTACTACGTGTATCCGTCTTTTGGCATCCGCGAATTGGGCGCCGGCGCGCCGGTTGGAACCTTATGGGCCATCAACAGCATCGCGGTGATTTTTCTGGCGCCGACAATCGGCGCGCTCACGCAGAGGTTCTCCGCTTACACCATGGTGATCCTGGGAGGGGTGATTTCCGCGGCATCGGTGTTCATCATGGCGATGCCAACGGCCTGGTTCGCGCCGTTGGCCAACGGGTGGGCGGGCAATATGGTGGGCCATTGGTATCTTGGACTGGAAGGCGGCGTGCATCCTTACTACGTGATGATTGCCCTTTTTGTCATACTGCTCTCGGTTGGGGAGGCGTTTTACTCGCCGCGCGTCTATGAGTATGCGGCCGCCATCGCGCCCACGGGACAGGAGGCCTCCTACGGAGCGCTTTCCTACGTGCCTTTCTTGCTGGCCAAATTGCTGATCGGAACGTTTTCCGGTTTTCTGCTGGCCCGCTATTGCCCGGAAACAGGCCCTCGTCATTCCCAAACGCTCTGGCTCTTCCTGGCGCTGACCAGCCTGGTCGCGCCTGTGGGCCTGCTGGCGCTGCGCCGCTATATCCGCGTGCATGAAGCGGGCCGCGAGGATGTCGCTACAGCAGCTTGATCTGCATCTGCTCTTTTTCCAACCCCTCGGTCAGGCTCTCGATGCGGGCGCGGCGGCGTTCGATGATGTGCTTGTCCACTTTCTCGTCGTAGGGCACAGGGTAGCGGCCATCGTAACAGGCCATGCAGAATGAATCCGCCGGCAGCCCCGTGGCTTTGACCATCCCCGCCTCCGACAAGTAGGCCAGCGAATCGGCGTTGAGGTAGTTGCGGATGTTGTCCAAACTGTAGTTGGCCGCCATCAGCTTGGAGCGGTCGGGAAAATCAATGCCATAGACGCAGGGATTCATGTGCGGCGGACAACTGACCAGCACGTGGACCTCCTTGGCCCCCGCCTCCTTCAAATTATTGACACGCGCCTTGCAAGTCGTCCCGCGCACAATCGAATCGTCCACCACGATGACGCGTTTGCCTTTGACCAGCTCGGTGATCAGATTCAGTTTCACCCGCACGTTGAAATCGCGGATGAGCTGCGAGGGTTGCAGGAAGCTCCGCCCCACGTAGTGGTTGCGCACGAACGCCATCTCGTAGGGAATGCCCGATTCCAACGAATAGCCCAGCGCGGCGCAATTGCCGCTGTCGGGCACCGGCACGACCAGGTCGGCTTCCAGGGGATGTTCCCGCGCCAGTTGGCGCCCCATTTCCACCCGCACTTTATAGACGTTGCGCCCGGCGATGTTGCTGTCGGGCCGGGCGAAATACACGTACTCAAAAATACAAAAGGCGCGGCGGGTGTGGGCGGGAAAGGCTTGCAGAGAGCGCGGGCCATTCTTGTCAATAATAATGATTTCCCCCGGCTCGATGTCCCGCTCATATTTGGCGGAGACCAAATCCAGCGCGCACGTTTCGCTGGCCAGGACCCAGCCGTCGTCGAGCTTGCCCAGGCAGAGAGGACGGAAACCGAACGGGTCGCGCACGCCGATCAATTCCTGTTCGGTCAGAATGGCCAGCGAGTAGGCCCCCTCCAAACGGCGCACGGTCTGCAAAAGGTTGTTTTCGCTGCCGCCAAGGGTCGGCTGGCAAAGGAGGTGAAGGATAATTTCGCTATCGACGGTGGTGGTGAAAATCGAGCCTTTTTCCTCCAATTCCTCCCGCAATTGGGAGGCATTGGTCAGGTTGCCATTGTGGGCGATGGCGATTTGACCGCGCTTGCCGTCGCCGGTTAACGGCTGCGCGTTGCGCAGATGCGAGGAGCCGGTGGTGGAATAGCGGGTGTGGCCCACCGCCGAAAGGCCGGGCAGATTGTGCAGGATATCGCCGGTGAAAATTTGCGACACCAGCCCCATGCGCTTATATTCGCGGAACTGGCGGCCATCGCAGGCCACGATGCCGGCGCTTTCCTGGCCACGGTGTTGCAAGGCGTAAAGGCCGTAGGACGTCAATTCGGCGGCGTTGGGATGGCCAAAAACGCCAAATACGCCGCAATAATGCTTTGGATAGATTTGCATCAGGTAAACCGCTCTCTCGCAGACCATGAAACAAAGCCCCTTGCTCCGACGCAAGCTCTTTCGCTTTAGGGACTTTGGCTCGGGGCGGTCGCCGGGGCGGGGATATCGTTCGATGTTACCAGCCTTTGTCCGCCAGAAACGAAAACTCCCCCGTCGTCGCTGATCTGCAGGGACGGGCGCCTCTGCGTGTACTCGTGGAATTGCCGCGCCAGCAGGTGGCCGTTCACGTCCAGAACGAAGTAGGTGAAAACACGGGCGCCGGTCTGGGAGAGAACATGCAGATTGTTGGCACGGTCGATCTGCGCCTTGGGATCGCTGAAGGACAACATGCGCGCCAGCGGGAACACGCGCAACGTCTTCCCATCCTTGTCTGTCAATCTAAAGTAGAGTTGCAACTCGGCCAGGTCGGACACTTTCAGCAGGCTGTAGCGCCGCACTTCCGGGGGCGCGTTGCTCAGACCCGGGGCCGGCGGCAAGCCCACGGTCAGGTCGCCTAAATCGGGCAGCGGCACTCCTTCCGTAACCGTAAACGCCACCGCTTTGCAGGCCATTTCCTGCTTCCATTGCGCGATGCGAAAGTTCGCGGCCATCCGATAATGCCCCGGACGCCGGAAATCAAAATACGGGGTGGGATTGAACTCCCGCGTCACCACCTGCCCCGAGAGCACCGTGAACGGACCCTTGACCGGCATCTCCCCCAGCTTGCGGACGATGACGTGTTCGCGCTCGCCCGCGGCGTCAAAGGTGATCCACTGATTGTCCGTTCCCAAAACAATCGGCTGCCCGGAGCGATTGGCAATCCGCACCTTCAACTGCAAATCCTCATCCGGGAGGTATTGCTCCTGGCCGAGTTCCAACTCGACGGTGACACCGTTAACTTGTGCCGATGCCGGATGGACGGCAGCGCACAACAGCACCAGCAAAACGGCGATTTTCCTCATGCGCCAAGTTTAGGCCGCCGCCACCCTTGAATTCAAGCGCCAATCAAGGACTTGCCGCGTAAACGAGCGGCTACGCGGATCGGGACAGCGGCTTTCCGGCCAATTTTTCCAGCACGCGGATGGGGGCCTTGTCTGGCGTCACCAGCGAGGACAACGGAATGATGAAGGTGTGCTCCAACGCGTAGCGCCCTGATAACACCGCGTGAGGCACCGAGTCGGTGTAACATATCCACGTCCAACCCGGTTGAAATTCCAGGCGGACTTTGGGGCAGTCTTGCTGGAAGGCGTTGTTTTCCTTCAGATAATCGTGGAACTGAATCATGAATCGGTCGTAGGCCGAGCTGTCCGCCGCGTTGAAGCCGAACATCTTCTTAAGAGTCCGAATCAGCGGATGGCTGCGCGCACTGCCCCTGGCGGCGATGCCGGCCAGACCCGCCCCGGCGGCGTGCCTCTCCGCCAGCGTTGAAAAACCATCGGTCGTATTCCATACGCGCGGCGCGGTGGGATTGATATTGGTAAAACAGCGCAGAATGCGGCGGCCGTTCATGGGCCGGCTCGGGAAAGCGTCGCAATGCAGCAAATCGTTGCGTTTATGCACCGGCAAGTCCCTCCCCTGCTCCTCTTCGGGCCGGTAGCTGGCATAATCCAGCGACAAGCCGCCGGCGTAAGGCGCCAGCAGTCGCTTCAGGAAACGGGTCACTTCCAGCGAGTAATCGCGCATGATGCCGTGCAAGCGCGCCGTCTCCCGCGGCCCGCCCGCCGCGCCGCGCAGAACATCCTGAGCCGGGCGATAGGAAACGTTCTTGTGCAGGCGCGATCCACTTTGGCGCTGCGAGAGCAGAAATTCCTTGTCCTCCTTGCGGAGAGCGAAAGGGATGCGACCAAAGCAGAGCACCCGTCCATCTTCCAGTTGCTCGCAACACTGGCGGGATCGGGCTGCCACATTGACGGCTTCAATCCACCCACCGGGAGACGAGTAATCATCGACTCGCACCAGGATATTTGGTCCGGGCGCGGCCGGAGGCGTGTTTTCAGAGGCAAAGTGGCCCGTCGCTTTCATGAATTCGCCAGCCTGCGGATTGCCCTGTAAAGTGGCGTCGGACGAACCTAAAGTCAAGCTCCGTCCCGGGCCAATTGCTTGCAGGCTCTTTCAAACACAACGTCCGGATGGATCGCGCGCATGCAGGCCAAAGGCTCCCGATAGACGCAGTAGCTTTTGAAGCATGGAACACATTCCAGGCTGGTGCTCTGGATGACATTCTCCAACTGCCGGTAAGGTCCTGTGTTCCAAGGGGCCGTCGGCCCAAAGACGGCTATCACCGGACGGCGCAAGGCTGCGGCCACGTGCATCGGCCCGGTGTCGTTGGTAATGGTCAGGCGGCTGAGGCGGATCCATTCGATCATCTCGTCCAGCGAGGTGGAACCGGTCAGATTGAGACAACGTCCGGGCGCGGCGGCGGCAATCGTTTCGCCCAAGGGCCGCTCGTTCTTGCTGCCCAATACGACCAGATTGGTATCCGGCATTTGAGCAAAGCGTTTGGCCAGTTCGGCGAAATTTTCCACCGGCCAGCGCTTGTTGTCCCAGCGGCCGCCCGGCAGCAAAACAATCCAGCGGGTCCGCTCGCCCGCCGGCGCCCAGTTTTCACGCACGCGCCGGGCGGCTTGGAGCCGGGGCGGCAGCCATTGAAAATCCCAATCCACCGGCACGCCCAACAGCGGCAGCACGGCCAGATAGCGGTCCACGGCATGGGCGCGAGCCGAAGCCCGAGGCGGCGTCAAGTCATACATCGCGCGCGCCCCTTCGCGACCGCCTTCACGCTGGTTGTCCAGGCCCACGGTGGTGCCGGCGTTGGCCAGCCAGGCGAACATGCTGCTGCGGGCCAGTCCTTGCAAATCAATCGCCAGATCGAACCGCTGACGGCGCATGGCCTGGATGCTGGCCATGATTTCCAGCCAATGGCGCGGCGCAGCCCAGCGCCTGCGCTCGAAGGCAAAGATTCCCTCAAGATCGGGGTCCCGTTCCAGGAGCGGCCGGAGGTTGACGTCCAGCCACCAATGGATGCGGCTGTCGGGCCAATGTCGCTTGAGCAAGCGCAGCACTGGCAAGGCGTGTATGACATCGCCCAGGGAACTCGGCTTGAGAATGAGTATGTTCAAGGCCACCGGACTGATTGCTGAGGGTGCGGCGCGAGCCGAACTACTTGCCGAAGGCCAGGCGCTCCGCCAGTCGGGCCGGCAAGCCGGCGGCAAGAATCTTCTTCTGCGTCGTTGGAATGTCGTAATCCAGCCGCCGCAGTTCGATCGACCCTTCGTCCATGTCATAAACGACATAGGCCGATTTGGGGTTGTTATCGCGCGGCTGGCCTACGGCTCCGACGTTGACGAAATACTTGCGGCCCGGCTCGACGCGGAACTTGGAATAGGTTCCCCCGCGAACCATGTTGTCGCGGATAAATGCAACCGGCACGTGCGTGTGGCCGAAGAAGCAAACCGGCGTGTTCTGATAAGTGAAACTAGCCGCCGCGGCCAGTTTTTCAAAGACGTAACCCCAGCGTTGGGGGCCGTCGAGGGTGGCGTGAACGATGGTGAAACTGGTGATTAGGCGGACGTATTTTAATTCGGACAACCATTTCTTGTCATCCGCGAGCAATTGTTTGCGCGTCCAGTTGACCGCCTCCGCCGCATGGGGGTTGAAGCCCTCCAGAGCTTCTTCGCTCGAGCAATATTCGTCGTGGTTGCCCTTGATGCACGGGATATTCCTGGCCCGGATGATGTCCAGGCACTCCTTGGGATTGGCATTGTAGCCAACGACATCGCCCAGGCAGACAATGTGGGTGCATTTCTGTTTTTCAATGTCTTCCAAAACAACCTGGAAGGCCTCCAAGTTGCCGTGGATATCGGCGATAATAGCGTACTTCATTTTAGCAGCCAATCTAACTCTTATTGCGTGATCTCAAAACCGCGAAATTCATTCTGTGCCTCTGACCAGCAGGGGTTTTCCTGCCGGATGAAATGGCCGACCTCCGATTGTCGGATGGCGTCCAGGAAGGCCTCCAGTTCCGCTTTGGCCCCTTCGGCCACCATCTCCACCCGGCCGTCCTCCAGATTGCGGACCGTCCCGGTAACTTCAAACCCATGCGTGAGGGTCTCTGACCGTATAACGGAACCCAACACCCTGCACGTGCCCTGAATAATGATTCGTCACTTTATGCCGTTTCATCCAGCTCTAAAGGGGAATAAAGCCTCAGCCCAACGCAATGTGCAACTGAATTGTCGCAAAATCAAGGAAACCGCGCTATTCCCCAGGGCAAAGGCATGCAAATTTGGGCGAAAAAGGGCCTGCGCATGGACGTCGATGGAAAAGTGCAAATAGTGAGGACACGAACGGGGGTTACGTCACGTTAACCGCATACGAACTTCCGAGAACCCTTCGGCTTTCAGTCTCGGTTTGACTGGGCTTGAGCCACACCCTCCTTCGCAAAGGCCTCGGAGGGCGGGTTGGACTGGCCGGGCCGGATTAACCGGTGCGACCGGGCGCGACTGTTCGGCTTGACCGGCAAAATTTGCCGCTTTTGGATTTGCCGCGTGTTTTTTTTATTTTTTTTAGTCCAATCCAGTCCAATCCAGTCCAATTGAGGCAACTCGGCGTGAACCGCGAGGCCAAAGGCTAAAGGTCCAATGCTCAAGGCTGACGCGATTCATCGCGCCCGACGACCGGCGTTCCCATTCTTTCGCCTTGGCGGCATGGAAGTCCGCAAAATGTCAAACAACACAGGCGCACAAGCGCCACACGGTTGCACTATACCACCATAAGATGGGAATGCAACAGACATTATTCAACATGTTTTTTACGCCGAGGCGCTTCCCCCCAATCATGCAAAAGCGTGGTTTAACCCAAATGGCACGTTGTGACATTTTTGACACAATTGTAGAATGTTTCGATTTGACCCCAATGGGTTTTGCTACCACCATAAAAAGTGTCAATAGTGAGGACTGACACCGGCACGTGAGTTTGCCACCGTTCGTGTTGGCCGTCAATTCGTTCAGCGAGTTGACCTGGAAATTCTCAATCAGCGTGTTGTTGGTGCGATAATTCAGATTTCCCGCCGGATCAAAGCCGTAATAAAGCTGTTCGTTCACCCGCGCCGCCCCGCCGCTGACTTCGGTTGCCTGATCCGCGATGACCTGCCCAATCGCGTCGTATGTGTAGTTCGCGGTGTTCTCGCCCGTGCGCGTGACCGCCGTCCGCTGGTTTCCGAGATTAACATATTGCAAAAGTGTCATAATTCTAGGACTGACCCTTCGGCCTTTCACGTCTTAATTCCCAGAGGCACCCGAGTGCGGTGAGAAACACGATCATTTCGATTGCGAGATTACTCCGAATTGTTCCACGGGTACTCTCGACATCCTGTTCCTCTTTCGAGGCTTCATCCGGCGGCAAATGGGGCGGCTCTTTCATGACGCCTGATGCGATGCTTGTCGCGCGGTAAGCGGCACAATTACATGCAATTTGAAATACTGAAATAAGCGCAATGACAAGTAGCCCAATCAGTAAATTCCTTCGCTTACGCGGACGGTTTTGAACTGGAATTTCGGACATACTAAAATCAGTGGAGAGAATACCGGGATTCCTTTGAACGATCTACATATGGACCGGGTTATCTACTGGCCCATTTCCAGAACTTCCCGGAACTCCTTTGAAACATTCTTTAGCTGCGTCAGCCGCTAGCTTAAGGTTATCCTTTTGCCACTGCGCCATAAGCTGCTGCACCCCTTGAGGCGCGTCCCCCATACTTCCGTATTTTTGAATTATCACGTTGACGGTGTTTTGATATTTGCTCGCCGCGTCGGCTGCCGCCTTAAGCGCCTGATAGCATTTATCACCCGCGATCGTACACATCGTACCACCGACGGCCCCGCTTAACTTGCCCCAATTGTTCTTCAGCCCATTCCAAAGGCCAGATCCTACATCTCCCCAAGTTCCCATTCCATCGGTATCTACAAAATCAGTGGGAGCATTTCGTGCAAATCGGTACAGGTTTGGCCCTTCAATGCGCTCGGCCCATCGTTGCGAATTCAAAACCTCAATAGGCAGCGGGATTTGAACAACTTCGTAGCCGAGATCCGAGAACGGGTCCCTATTTAGCCACCTCTGCAAATTGGGATCATAGTAGCGGTAGAGGTAATAGACTAAACCGGAATTGGCATGCGCTTCCTTGCTGGAGAAACGGTACAGGTTGCCATCGGCGAGCAGGCCGGATTTGGAGATGATGTTTCCACAGGCGTCGTAAAGATACTTGGCGACGATGGCCTGGGCATCGTTAATCAGCATCGTCACATTACCGTTCGCATCTGCATGGTAATAACATTGGCCGGCAAGCGGTCCGTCCGCGTAGGCTTGCGATGTTCTAGCCAGCAAACCACCTATTCCCCCAGCCCCCTCCAAACTGCCGCTTAGGTCTTTGCCTCTGGTATAGGTCGTGGTGGGCAGATTGTTGATGTCGCGCTCCTGGATGACCTCGTTGCCGTCGTACACGTAATAAACCTGGTTGGTTCGCACCCAGGCACCGCCTTGCCAGGCATACTCTTGGCGGATTCTCCGGCGCATCTTCCCGTCGTAGGTGAATTGCGAGAACCACTGATTGGCCACCCACACCTGGATCAATTGGTTCTCGTCGTCATAGGCGAAATTGCGCAGGCCGTCGTTGGTCAGGTTGCCGTTGCCGTCGTACTGGTAAGTCGTGCCGGAGGCGATGCTCACGGTCACGGTGTTGGTCGCGTGCCGGCCCAGACTGTCGGAAGCGGTGGCGGTGTAGGTCGTGGTCAGGGGCATGTTTGTCGCCGCAAACGTCGCGTCCCCGTAAACCAGCGCATTGGTGCCGTTGACGGCAACACTGGTGGCGGGTGAAGTGCTCGTGCCCATGACGGTTAATTTGCCACCGTTCGTGTTGGCCGTCAATTCGTTCAGCGAGTTGACCTGGAAATTCTCAATCAGCGTGTTGTTGGTGCGATAATTCAGATTTCCCGCCGGATCAAAGCCGTAATAAAGCTGTTCGTTCACCCGCGCCGCCCCGCCGCTGACTTCGGTTGCCTGATCCGCGATAACCTGGCCAATCGCGTCATACGTGTAATCAGCCGTGTTTTCGCCGGTGCGCGTGACTGCTGTGCCGGTGTCAGTCCTCACTATTGACACAACTTCATTGTTTTCGTTTTTCATGCAACAGAAACAGGCCATGTGATTCTGGAATTATGACAGTTTTCAGTTTTCATATAATTTCACGACCGCGACTGCGGCAGTTTGTTTCAATTTCTCGAGCTTCCGCCCCGGTATTCGAGCCGTCCGGCTCACCGCTGGCTCCCGGCTCTAAATGCCCCATCTCCAACTGCTGGCTCAGATGGTCGTCGTTGCTTGCCGCGGCTAGCGCGCCAGCGCGGCTTTGTTTTTATCCGACTTGGGGCAAGCTTGTCAAGGTGTGTTATTTCCTTCACCAGGGCAGACGCATCAAAATTTTGGAGGATTTCTGATGCGGGCCGCGAGGCGCGACCCGCGGCACGCGAGGGCGCGCGCGCTCCCCCGCAATGGAAAGTTTGCAGTTCGTCAAAATCGAGCCGTTGATTTTCAACTACTTATAACGATTTAGAGCGTTTGCCCTGAGGTAAGTGCCGGTCATTCGGCCATTGGAATCGAAGGTGTTCGTGATCCAAGCGCCGTTGGGCAGGGCCAGTTTGGCGATCAGGGACGACGCGCAGGTCGTCCCTACCAAACCAGGATTGTAGGTGTAGGCGTAGGCGACTTGATCGCTGGCCCAGGGGCCGCTTCCTATTATTAATAGGCTCGACGGAGTCTTCCATCCTCCGTAGCAGAGCTACTGCGGAGGACGGACGCCCCACCGAGGCGGGGTTGTTGAATTTCAACGGTTTACAAGAATTTAGATGCGTTTGCCCTGCCCTATTCCCGATCCGTGCGCCTCTGGGCGCGGCGTTTGGCGTCAAGCAGGCGGCTGGCGGTGGAGGCCGGCTCTTTGGGTGGCGGTTTTTTCCCCAACTCGCCAGCTTGGGCAGGCTCCTCTCTTGGCAATGTCTCGGGGATGGCCGTTACGGGCTTCTCCGGCTCGAAGAGCGCGGGACTCGGCGTGATGGCGGTGCGCTCGGAACGGACCCGGCCGCGCCGGGCCAGCAAGGCGGCCAGTGATTCGTCGGCCTCTTTGGCGCGTGGAACGCCGTGCCAGGGGATCAGGCAGCGGCGCAGCGTTTTGGTCAGGCGCAGCCATTCGGCGCGGTCAATCTGGATGCGGCGCACGGCCACGTCCAATGGGAAAAGCAGGATGGCCAGTTGCAGCAGCCAATCGCGCAAATCGAGCGGCTGGAAAGTTGATTTGCGGTCGTGCGAAAAGGGGTTTTCGGTCTCCGGTTCCAGGACTTTGCCGCCGCCCAATTCGGCCAGCCGCCGCAACAGCGAGGTGTTGGGACCGGCGTCGTCAAATTCAGGCGAATAGTTGACGCTCAAGCCGAGGGCCTGGGATTGCCCGCTGCCGCGATCCGTCAGGTTCATCAGGTAAGCGCCGACTTCCTTGGTGGGAAAGGTGGCGTCGTAGCGGCCCGGGCCGGTTTGCTCCAGTGGCAGGACTTGCTTTTCGCCTTTGGGGCTGACTACCAGCATTTGCAAGTTGAGGAAATTGCGATAATGGCCATCGGCGTCAATGGCCTCAACACTGACGTGGCCTTCGCCTTTCTCGACCGCCACCTCGGTGTTGAAGTCGGCGGCATCGACGCGCCTCAAGCTCCATTGGGCGACTTGCTGCCAGAATTGCCGGTATTTGTCCCAGCCCAGCCAGTTGGCGGCCCATTTGGCGCGGGCGTCGGAAGTGAAAGCCACGGCGCGGCCCAATCCGTATTGCCAGTGGGCCAGCAACGGATCGCCCTTCTGTGTCACCAACGGCACCTCCGCGCGGCCCTTGGCCGTGGTGCAAACGTAGCCCAGGAGCTGCGGGTATTCCTGCGGGCCAATGCCTTTGACGACTTCGCTCAGGGCCTTCAACTGCGGCTTGAACGGTTCCTCAAAGATGGCCGATTTCAAAATTACCGAGGCTTCCTTGACGAAAATCTGCGGCAGGTCCGACGCGGCATCGACCGCCCAGAAGCGGCCGTTCCCTTCCGCCGCCAGCCAGGACATCGTGTCCGGCGCCACGTGCCCGCCGATCATGACGGTGCTGATGGTGATTTTCTTTCCGACAATTTCCTGCACCAGCGACTTGGTCGGCGCGCTCGGATCGCCGTCGCTGAAAACGATCAGATGCTTGAGGCTGGCGGTGGATTTGGACAGGGCATCGTAGGCAGCTTGCATGGGGGCCTGGAAACTGGGCATGTCGCCGGGATTCATGCCGGAGATTTTGCGGCCCATCTCGTTTTTGTCCCCAACCTTGGCCAGCGGGAAGAGCCAATGATTGTTGCCGTCCCAGAGCACGATGCCCATTTCGTCCTGCGGCCCAAGCGCCTCCAGGGCGGCGAAGGCGATGTCGCGCGCCCAGCCGTTGCCGCCCGGAAACTCGGTCGCGTGGCAGACGATGGCCAGTGCGCCGTTGGGCAGGACCTTCTTGCTGTTCAATTCCATCTCCACCGGCAGCATCGCCTCCAAAGGCGTGCCGCGATAGCCGCCGGCCGCGTAGGTCTGGTCGCCGCCGACGCACACCACCCCCACGCCGAAATCGCGCACCGCGCTCTCCAAAAGGCGCATCGAATCCAGACCCATGTCGCCGGCGGAAAGATTGCACAAGAAAATCCCGTCGTAGCTTTGCAGTTCGGCCAGCGTCTGCGGAAATTTGTCCGTGATTTTGACGTCCAGCGCGCCGGTTTGCAAGGCCGCCGCCAGCTCGCTGTCCCGGGGCGGATCGCTGGACAAAATGAGCACGCGCGGATGGCCGCGAACGGTGGCAAAGGAGGTGGCGTGATTGTTCTGCGGGATGGTGTCGCCCGGGGCGTCCAATTGCACGTCGTACTTGTAAAAGCCCGGCTCGGCCAGGGTTTGGGGAAAGGTGAAGAGGTTCTTGCCCGCGTTCAACTGCACTTTTTGTTCGCCCAATGAGCCGTCGTTGAGATAGAGGCGGATGGTGGCCGATTGCGGCTGATCGGCCTGGGCGAAAATCTTCACGTCAAAGGTCTGCCCTTTCTTGACAGTCGTGGGCAGGGTCAATTTCCTGATCGAGACGTCGTTGCCGCGGCTGGCGCCCAAAGGCAGCACGTCCAGACTCACCCCCAGCGGCAGCGCCGACGCCAGGGCCGACACGGCATCGCCCACGTTTTCGTTTCCATCGGACACCAGCACCAACCGTTTCTGGCCGGTCTCGGGAAAAGCGGCCGTGCCCAGGCGAATGGCGCTGGCGATGTCCGTGCGCTCGACGCCGACCACGGCCTGGATTTGGCGCAAATCGATCTGGGCATTGGGCCGGGTTTCAATGGCGGCCTCGGCGCCGAAAACCAAAACGCCCGCCGTGTCGTTGGCCTTTTTCGACTTGGAAGCCTGGTTGACGTATGTCCGGGCCGCGTCTTGCTGTGGCGAGGGGACGCTTTGCGAGCGGTCCAGCATGTAGAAAACGGTCATGCCCTCCTGCGGTTTGCGCCACTGCAATCCCGCCATCGCGCCGCACAAAGCCAGCACCACCAGCAGGCGCAACACCAGCGCCGTCCAGCGCCGCCACGCGCCAATCTGCACGTCGGATTTCCAGCACAGCCAGAGCACCCACGCCGCCGCCGGCGCCAGCGCCAGCAACCAGACCGGATTGGAAAACTGGAAGGTCATTTGCGAATGAACTTCTGCACACGATTGTTCAAGGCGTCGGCGACATAAAGGTCGCCCCGCGAATTAAGCGCGATGCTCCACGGATTGCTGAATTGCCCCGGCGCGCCGCCCGGTCCTCCCAGAATTTCCAAAGTTTTGTCGCGCGGGTCAAGTATTTGAATGCGGCTGTTGCCGAATTCGCAAACAAATTGCAGGCCGGCGGCGTCGAGGCGCACGTCGTAGGGGTAGCTGAATTCGCCCGCGCCAACGCCGGCCCGTCCATATTGGCGCAGGAACCGGCCCTCGCTGGAAAAAATCTGGATGCGGTGATTGCAGGAATCGGCCACGTAAATATTGTCGTTGGTGTCGATGCCCAGGCCTTCGGCGCGGCTGAACTCGCCGGGTTTGCCGCCCAGATGTCCCCAGGCTCCGAGACATTTTTCGCCGTGCGCGCTGAAGCGCTGCACGCGTTCGGAATCGGTGTATTCGCAAACATAAAGTTCGCCCCGCGAATTGACCACCGCTGCCCGCGCCAGGCCAAACTGGCCCACGTTGGTGCCCTTGACGCCAAATTGCGCCGTCAGCCGTCCCTCAGGTGAAAAATAATTAACCCGCGAATAATGCGGTTCCACCACAACGATGTCCCCTGCCCTGTCGCGGCACATGCCTTTGGGTTTGCCTTTCTCGATTTGCGGCATCTGCCATTCCAGGATGTATTTTCCATCGGCAGAAAACTTCTGCACGCGCCCGGTCATATCGAGGACGTAAAGATTGTCATGGGCATCGAGGGCGACCGAGCGCGGCTTGTTAAACTCCCCCACCCCGGCCCCGCGCGCGCCGATGACTTCGACCCGGCTGAAAAACTTGCTGTCGATGGCGGCGCTTTTCCGATCATCCGCCGAGCACCCGGCCAGAATTCCCAGTCCTAATCCTAATCCCAGCCATAGAGATTTAAAATTCCACGGTAGGGCGGCGCTGCCGCGCCGCCCAAATTTAAGAGACAAAACAACGAGATTCGCCCCTAGCAACGGCAGCAACGCCAGCGCCAGCAGCAACAGGCAAAGCGCGTTGACCTGGGAGTTGTGGCCGTAATGAAGCAGGTTGAAGATTCTTAGCGACAAACTTTCGCCACCCGGCGGCACGATCAAAACGAGCGTTTCCACGTCCCACAGGCAAAGCAGGTAGGTCACATACCAGGCCGCGCCAGCTTGGGCGGAGGCCTGCGGCCAGTGAATGTGGCGCAGGGTCTGCCAAAAACCCGCCCCCTCCAGCCGCGCCATGGCCAGCAAGGCCGGGTCGCCTGAACGCAGCGCGCGCGCCACGATGTTCCAGCCCAACGCGGCGTAGCGGAGGACGTAGGCCAGGATGACGATGGCCGCGCTTTGATAAATACCGGCCAATCCGCGACGGTTGAAAATCCAAATCAGCGCGATGCCCAAGAGCACGCCGGGTATGAAGAACGGCAGCCAGAGCGCCGAATCCAGCCGCGCCCGCCACGTCCACAACGCCAGCGCCACTACGATGGTGGCCGAGAGGGCGGAAAATGCGAGCGAGTGAACGATCGCCGATTGCCCCGCCGCCAGCGCCGGCCAAAACTCCATCCACGTGTTGCGGCTGCCGGCTAACTGCCAGAGCGGAACTCCCAGTGAAAAACCGGCCAGCACGATTGCCGCCACCGCGCCGCCGCGATGCCAACCCGCGCCCAGTTGCCGCCTCAACGCGCCCGCCGCGGCGGGCTGGGATTGCCACGACCACGAGTTGTCGCCGCCGCGAAAGCAGGTTACCAAAATCAACGGAGCCAGCACCAGCGGCCAGCTCAGTGCCAGCGCGGATTGGTAGTCGAAGGTGGTGTTGAAACGCACCCATACCTCCGCCGGGAAAACCTTGACCTGCAAAATGGCCGGGACGGCAAAATTATTCAGCGCCAGCACCAGGATCAGAATCGCGCTCTGCGCCAGCGCCGTCCGCGCCATTGGCAACAGCAGCCAGCGCAACAGAAACCAGCCTTCCAATCGCGCATCCACTTCCAGTTGGGCCGCCTGCACTCGGCGCAAGGCGGCGCTCACGAACAGGAAAGCGATGGGCCAGTTGAGCAGCGCTAGAATCCAAATCGCCCCGCCCAGCGTGTAAATATTTATTGGCAGCCAGTGATGCCAGGTTCCGTTTTCCCCCAACAATTCGATCCAGCAGTTGACCACCAGGAACGGCGGCAGCGCCAGCGCGACAATGGCGGCCGCGAAAAAAAGCGCGCGCCAGCGGCTTTGGCAGGCGGCAAACCACAGCGCCGCCACCGCCCCGCCGGACACCGCCAAGGCCGTTGCCGCCCCGCCGACGGCCAGGCTGTTGCCGAGCAACGTCCAGTTCAAACGGTCCTCCGATGGTAATACCACCACTCGAACAGCAGCACCGCCAGCGCCCCCGCCGCGATCCAGCGCCACGTCTCCACGCTGGCCTGCTTCATGGCCGTCGCGCCTACTTTGTTGAATTTGCCCATCTGCAATTCCTCGCGCGGCTTGGTGTTGCTCTCGGCGGCGTCAAGAACATTGACGCAAAAGGCGATGTCGTTGGTGCCGGCGCGCAGGTGATACGTCCCCTGGCGGGCGGTGTGGCCAAAGACAATTTCGCGGTTTCCGGCGGTGGCGATCGTTTCCCGCGCCCCGCCGGGCATCGTGACTTCGGCCGTCGTGACAGGCTGGCCCAAGGCAAACCGAAGCGGCTCGCCCGCGCGCAGCATCAATTGCCGCGATTGGGCGGCGGCCGGATTGAGCCAGTCAATGGCGTTGGCGATGAACATGGGGAAGGAAATCCGCAGCGGCCAGGTGCTTTGCAGCGTGTCAAAACCGATCCAGATGATTCTTTGGTGCGATAGCTCCCCGCCGAGTATCAACGCCGTCTGCTGCGCCTCCACCAGCGCCGCCGCCCAACCGGGCGTCCGCACTCCCAGCGTGTCGCTGATCTGCACGTTGTCCAGGTTGATGTAGCGCAGCAGCGGATGCGTGTTTTTCCAATCAACGATGGCGGGGGATTCGACGTTGGTCCAGCCGCCCTGGAACCAATTGGTGTTGACAACGTGAACGGCCAGCAGATTGCCTTTGGGCCAGCGCGAAGGCGTGACGTCATCGAGCACCACCACGTCCTTGTCCTCCGCGCCGTCGGCGGTGTCTCGCGCAATGGTCAGATCGACATTGGCGGCGGCGCGCAGGGCTTTTTCCATGAACCGATTGCCGCGCGAGACCAGCAAGACCTTGGCCGGTTGCGGCAGCAGGCTGACCATCGATGCCTGGTTGTCGGCGGCCAAATCATCTTTGGCATCGATGCGCACGGTGAAAATGCCGTCGCGCTCCTGCACGGCGGAAAAGACCTGCGGCGAGGTTTCCCCGGGCGGAATGTTCAAGGGCCGGGTGTCCACGACCACGTTGTCAAAGAGCAATTCGAGCGCGGTGGCCACGGTGTTGCTGGAGAAATTGACGACGCTGGTGTAGATGGCGCGCTCCTTGCGGTTTTCCGGATTCTCCCGGATGTCCAGCGTCGTCACGCCGACGTTGTTGCAGCGCTGGCCGATGCGATGATAAACGACGCGCAATCCCTTGTTCTCGAATTCGCTCAAGTCCCCCGCCGCGCCGTCGCTGTACAAATGAATCTCCGGATCGTGTTTATCGCTGATGAGCGTGTCCGCCAATTTGAGAGCCTCGGTCAGGCGCGTGGAGGAATCGGTCACCTGGCAATTCTGGAGCGCGCGCCGCAGGGCCGCCTTGTCCGCGGTGGCGGATTGTTTGACTTCGGTGTTGCCCGCCGCCTGCAATACCAGCATCTGCTCCTGGTCCTTCAAGCCGTCCACCAGCTTGAGGGCCTCGGCGCGGGCCTTCTCGAAGCGCGAGGGGTTTTCATCCGTGCTTTGCATCGAAGCCGAGGCGTCGAGGATGACGACGCGCAAACCGCTGGAAGCGACGTGCCCGGGGAAATAAGGCCGGCTCAAAGCCAGGATCGCCAGCAGCAACAGAAGCAACTGGAGGATCAGCAGCCAATTATGGCGGAGCTTTTGGAAAGGGGCATTGGCCTGGGTTTCGGCCAGGAATTTCTGCCACAGCAGCGTGCTGGAAATCAGTTTGACAACCCGCCGTCGTTTCAACAAGTAAAACACCACCACCACCGGCAAAGTGGCGGCGAACCAAAACGCGGCTGGCGACAGAAACCTCACGGGCGTCAAAAGATTACCCCGCCAGATACAACATTCAACGTTTAAAGTGCGACCGACGACAAATTCATTTTTCAGCCTCTATGTTTCGGCTTCGAAACGGCACATCGCCATTGCGGAGACAGGTTTGGACGGCTACATTACTGAACATGAAACAATTCACGGCAATCATACATCAAGGCGAGCCGAATGAAGGCGGCTATTGGGCGACTTGTCTGGAAGTGCCCGGGGCCAATGGACAAGGCGAAACCAAGGATGAATGCCTGCGCAACCTTGGAGAGGCAGTTCGACTATTGCTGAAAACCGAACTCGAGGAAGTTCAGCACCCGTGAACGACTATCGCGCGAACATGCAGCTTCCGCTCTGGTCTTGAAGGACGCATCGCCGCGCAAGCGCTGACCCCGTGCGAGGCAATTCAAGGACTGCCGAAGAAATCTTGGCGAACACGCGGGAGTGGTGTAGTCTCTTGACGTGAAAACATTGACGGTGGAAGAAGCCACGCCGGGCTTGGGTCGGTTGGTGGAACTGGCGCTGGCAGGCGAGCAAATCCGAATCCGCAAGGGGAGCGGGGTGGTCGAATTGTGCCCTGCCCTGACGACTCCGCCATCGATCGAAGAGCAATTAACGCCACGCGAAGCATTGCGCCGCTTGCAAGAGGAAGGGCGGCTTTCCCCGCAACAGGCGGAAGGGTATTTGCGCGAAGTGCGCGAGGAACGCTTCGCGGCTGAAAGCCAGCGTCCGGCGTGATTCACCTCGACACCAATTACCTCATAGGATTGCCGGTCAAGGGTTCACCGCAAGCCCTGGATGTGGACGGTTGGCTGGCCGCCGGAGAAACTCTGGCCGCAAGCGCAGTCGTATGGACTGAATTTCTCAACGGACCCGTGATACCACTCGAAATCAGCCGCGCTGAAGCGGTGTTGCAGTCACGAATTGTCCCCTTCGGCCAAGCGGAAGCGGTATTGGCGTCCGAATTATTCAACAAGACCGGGCGGCGGCGCGGTTCTCGATTTGACTGCTTGATAGCAGCAACGGCAATTTTAGCGAAGGCGGAACTGGCGACCGTCAATCAATCAGATTTCAAGGTTTTTGTCCCGCACGGACTGAAACTTGCTGTCCCTCCGCCACCGCCCCCAGTTCCCTCTGCAAAAGCGCCAGCGACAGGCAACTGATCACGAAGCGACTACCTGGACTTGTTCGCGTCCCGGCTTGATGCGTCGCAGATTTTGGCTGAGATGCCCAACTTGGAAGAGGAGTCAGTCAAGTGGTTTCGCAAGGCCGCTGAGCAAGGATACGCACCCGCACAAAGCTGCCTCGGCACTTGCTATGACAACGGAAATGGCGTGCCACAAGATTACGCGGAAGCACTTAGATGGTTTCGCAAAGCCACAGAACAGGGAGACCCAGAAGGACAAGCCAACCTGGGTTTGATGTATGCCGATGGGAAGGGTCGGAAGTTTGATGACGTGGTGCAGTCGGCGCAAGCAGCGGCAGTTCTGGTGTTGGTTTATTAATTGCGTCTGCCCTGAAAAAAGCAGCATGTTCCCATTGCGGAGACGGGTTTGGATGGCTAAAGTGGAAGTATGCTGGTTGTTGAACCCATTACCCATATCAGGGTCGATGAGCACGGAGTGGCTTGGATCGCGGAGACCAACGTTAAGGTGATTGAAGTCGCCATGGACCACACCGCTTACGATTGGGACGCGGAGGAAATTCACGCGGCCCATCCTCATCTCTCGCTGGCCAAAATCCACGCGGCGTTATCATATTACCACGACCACAAGTCTCAACTAGACGGGCAAATGGAGGGGCAGATGGAAAATTACCGCCGTCTGCGGAGTGAAGCAGCGGGACAATTGACGAGAGTGGCCTTGCAGGCGCGGCTTCAGGGAAAGTGAGTGTTGCACTTTACATGGACGTCCACGTGCCACGTCCCATCACGCGCGGGCTGCGCAAGGTTGGAGTTGAGGTCATCACCGCCCAAGAAGACGGCACAGCTCGATTGAGTGACCCGGATTTACTGGACAGGTCCACCGCATTGGACAGGGTTTTGTTTTCGCAGGATGAAGATTTGCTCATCGAAGCAGCGCGCAGGCAAAGGCATGGCATAGCCTTCGCAGGCGTCATTTTCGCCCCGCAACTCGCATTAACCATAGGCCAGTTTATTGAGCAATTGGAGCTTTTGGGAAAGGCAGGTGTGCCCGCCGATTTTGCTAATGCGGTTCAATATCTGCCCTTGCGATAGTTTGCGAGGTGCTCGAATCGCAAGTTCGTCTGGCAGCCTTCCGCGCGGGCCGACTCACGGCCATCAACGGCGAAGAGGCGTTGCGGGCCATTGAAGATGAATTGATTTAACCTACTCCCTGCCCCGGCGGGTCTTGCCTGCCCATTCTCCGCTTCTTCTCGCGCCGCTGCTGGCGTGATGGCCGCCGAAGCGCTGCGGGGCTGGACTGGGTGGCCTTTTTACGCTCTTGGGCGCTGTTCCGGCCAGTTTGAAATCCACCTGCTTCTTGAAGGTGTCCACTTTGGAAACTTGCACGGTGACTTTGTCGCCGACGCGGATCACGCGGCGGGTGCGGCGGCCGGTAAGCTGGTTGCGCTCGGCGTCAAAGACAAAGAAATCATCCTCGACGGACGAGAGATGCACCAGGCCGCTCAGTCCGAGCGCGGAGACATCGACAAAAAATCCAAAATTCCGCAGGTCAATCACCAGCGCGGGATAATTCTCCGGCTGGCCGCTCTTGAGCTGCTGGCGGAGATACGCGAACATCTTGACGTCCTTGCTGTCGCGCTCGGCGTCGGAGGAATTGCGCTCGGTTTCGGAGAGGCGCTGCGCGATGGGCTTGAGCGCGAGCGGCGAGGTCTTGACGTTGTCAAATAACGCGCGATGCACCAGTAAGTCCGCGTAACGCCGGATGGGCGAAGTGAAGTGCGTGTATTTGGCCTTGCACAACCCGTAATGGCCCAGGGGTTCGACGGCGTAGCGGGCGCGCATGAGCGACTTGAGAAAACCGATTTTCAGCGCGGGCCCAATCGGCAGGCCGTCCAGGCGCTGGAGCAGCTTCTGCACTTCGGGCCGATGGTTCAATTGGCCGCATTGAATGTGGTGGCTCAAAACGTCCTGGCGATATTCCTCCAGGCGCGCGTCGGCGGGAGACTCGTGGACGCGATAGACCGCGGGCCGGCGCAAGGCCATCAGCCGCCCGGCCACCGCCTCGTTGGCCAGAAGCATGCATTCCTCGACCAATTGATGCGACACGTCGTTCTCAATCTTCTCGATCAGCAGCACGCGCCCGTGGGCATCGAGGCGGATCTTCGTTTCCGGAAAATCAAGCGCCAGCGAACCGGCCCGGAAGCGCGCGCGGCGAATGTGCTGCGTCAACTCATTGGCCTGATGCAACATGTGCTCGATAGGATCGCCATTGGAGGGGCGTTGCAGCACGGCCAGGACCTCCCTGTAGCTGAAGCGCCGCTTCGAACGGATGACCGCCGAATAAAACTTCGCCTCCAGCACGCTCCCTTCGTTGGACAATAGGAATTCGACGCATTTGGTCAGCCGGTCCACCCCCGGCTTGAGCGAACATATCTCGTTGCTCAACGCCTCCGGCAGCATCGGGATGACCCGGTCCACCAGGTAGGTGGAGTTGCCGCGCCGGCGCGCCTCCTCGTCCAGCGCGCCGCCCGTCCGCACGTAGTGCGAGACATCGGCAATGTGGACCCAAAGCTTCCATTGTTTGGCGCCCTCGCGCCGCAGGAAAAGCGCGTCGTCAAAATCCTTGGCGTCGTCCGGGTCGATGGTCACCACGCCATGGGCGCGGCAATCGACGCGTCCCGCCAACTCCTCGGCCAGCGGCTCGCCTTGCGGACGCGCCTTGGCCAGCGCCCCGGCGTCTTGCAAAACTTTTTTCGGAAAATGCAGCGGCAGGTTGTAGTGGCGCAGAATCGAAAGCATATCGACCCCTTCGGTGTCGGGCGCGCCGAGAACTTCGATGATTTCGCCTTCGGGATTGATGTGACGCGATTCCCAGGCGTGCATTTCCACCACCACCTTGTCCCCGATCTGGGCCGGACGGCCGGTGTCGCGCGCCGGCGGCACGTAAATGTCGTGCGGAATGCGCGGATCATCGGGAATGACAAATAAAAATTGTTTGCCGCGCTGCAAGGTGCCGACGATCTGGGTGCGCCGCGCGTTCCAAAATGCGCACCACCCTGCCGCCCCCTTCGGCCGCCGTCGCGCCGCGAGCGGCCTCGCGCCGAACCAGCACCCGGTCCCCGTGCAACGCCGTCCCGGTGCCGCTTTCCGGAATGATGATTTCCCGCTGCGTCGAGTCATCAGGTTCAAGAAAGCCCTTGCCCTGGCGATTAATGCGAATGCGGCCCGGCACCAGGTCCGCCTCGCGCGCCTGGATGTAGCGATTACCCTTGGTGCGGATGATCTGGCCGTTCTGTTCCAGATCGCGCAGGGCCTTTTGCAGTTGCGCCTGCTGGCCGGGACGCAGGCCCAGGCGCTGGAATAATTGGGGAAAGTCGGACGGCGTGTAGCCGCTCCGGCCCAAAAGACGCAAGATCAACTGTTCCATATATTAAACACCCACCGCCGCCTCTGTCTCGCGCCCCGCCATCAGAAACTCCAGGTAAGCGCACAGGCGCGCCTTCATCTCGCCCCGGGGCACGATGGCGTCGATTAATCCGTGGTCAAGTAGAAACTCCGCCGTCTGAAAACCCGGCGGCAATTCCGATTGCGTCGTGCTCTCGATGACGCGCGGGCCGGCGAAGCCGATCATCGCCCCCGGTTCGGCCAGGATTAAATCGCCCACGGCCGCGAAACTGGCCATCACCCCGGCCATGGTGGGATTGGTCAGCACGCTCACGTAAGGCAGCCGGGCCTTGGCGTGGTAGGCCAGCGCGCCGCACGTCTTGGCCATCTGCATCAGGCTGAACATGCCTTCATACATCCGCGCCCCGCCGCTGGTCGCCACGATGATAACCGGCAACCCTCGGGCCGTGGCCGCTTCAATAAGCCGCGTCAATCGTTCTCCCACCACCGATCCCATCGAGCCTCCCAAAAATCCGAAATCCATCACCCCCAGCGCCACCCGATACTTGCCGATGCGCCCGATGCCGGTGCAGACGGCGTCTTTGAGACTGCTGATTTTCCGGTGTTGCTGCAATTTAGAGGTGTAGGAGGAGACGCCGGTGAATTGGAGAATATCCACGCTCTCCATCGTGGCGTCGCTTTCCTCGAACGAGCAAGTCTCCACCAGCGAGTTGATGCGCTCGCGGGCGCCAATGGTGAAATGATACTGGCACTTGGGGCAGACCTTCAGGTTGTTGTCCAGCTCCTTGTCGTAGATCATTGCCGCGCAACCTTTGCACTTGGTCCAAAGCCCCTCCGGGATTTCGCGTTTGCGCGAACGCGTGGCGGTCATTTTGGGCTTCTTAAAGAAAGCCGCTGGCGCCTCCGGCGACGGAGGTGTGACGGCCGGTTCCTTGGCTTCCAAACCAAGCATCTTCTTTGTAAATGAAGTTGTAGCCATGTTAGAACCCGGTTGATTGATTCTTGCTGCCCATAGGTTGAGCATTTTAAGGGGCGAACGGCTGGCGTCAAGTCCCGCGTGCGACGGTCCAAACGCACACATCGGCGGCCCCGGCCTCGCGCAACGCCCTCGCGCAGGCGCTGGTGGTCGCGCCCGTGGTCATCACGTCATCCACCAAAATCACTCTCCGGCCATGCAATTCCCTGGCCGCCCGCGGCGCAAAAGCGTCCTGGACGTTGGCCGCCCGCTCCGGACGGCTTAACCGCGTCTGGGTCTCGGTGAATTGCACGCGCCGCACCACCCGCCCGTTGACCGGCAGTCCCAGCTCGCGTCCCAGGCAACGCGCCAGCCGCTCGGCCTGGTTAAACTGCCGTTGGCGCAATTTCAGCGGATGCAGCGGCACCGGCACAATCAAGTCCCATTCTCCGCCCGTCAGCGCCGGCTTGGCCTGGCGCGCCAGAACATCGGCCAAAAACGGCTCAAACCAAAGCGCGTGCTGGTATTTGTAACGATGAATGACCTCGAGCATCATGGCGTTGGCCCTCACCGCCGAACGCGCGAATCGAAACCCGAACTCGAGTTCCGCGCAATTCCCGCATTGAAACGGTTGATGGATATCCCCCTCATAAGGCAGTCCGCACCGTTCGCAAAACGGCGCGGCGATGAAACGCACCCCGCTCCAACACCCGCCCCCGACGTACCCCTCCCCTGCCACCGCGCGTTCCTTTCCGCACAATTGACAAACGGGCGGATAAATAAAATTCAGCGCCGCGTCCAGGTATGCTTTAAGCAAGGCCCAGCCCGCGCCGTCATGGTGCGTGGATCGCGTTGGCATAGCACGGACAATAGCACCAAGCCAGAAGCCTGGACAAGCCGCGACTTTCCGCTTCACCCTCATTACGACGGGGAGCGTGGTTTCATTCCCGGTGGAGATTCCACCGCAATTCAACAATACCACAATCCAACTGAACGTATCTCGCGTCACACCTTGGCCCCAGTATCCGGGGAGAGCACGCGCCCCCGCACCTGGACCCCGGGGAATTCTAGGAGCGTCCGCCCTGGGGTGTGATCAAGATCAGGTGAGATTCATCATTCATTCTCCCAACGGGAGAAAATCATTCAGCCTGGGGTTGGCCTGATTCCCAGAGGGCTACCCCAGGTCAGTCCCGTTCTCTGCCCTACCCGGAAACGGGTTGAATCCTTCTTCATCTCATCCACTTTCAATCGCACGGGATGTGAGACAAAATTCTTCCTCCCGGTAGGGCCGTGCTGCGTCGCGGCCCCAACATCGGGCAAGAGGGATATGAAGCATTTTGTCGCACACCCAATCGCACGCCATCAAAAAACACCCCTTGACAAGTCTGCCCCAAGTGGGATAAAAACAAACCCGCGCTGGCGCGCCAGCCGCCGCCAACAACGACGACCACCTGAGCCGGCGGTTGAAGATGGGCCACTACAGCCGGGTCAGCCAGGCGGCGAGTCGGATGCCTCGCAGACCGGGCCGGAAGCTGGGGAAATTGAAAGAAAATGCTGACGCAACCAGACACGCGAGATAGAACGAAAAATGAAAACTGTCATAATTCCAGGACCGACCACACGGCCTTCTCTGCCGATGGGCCGCTGGGGCCACGTCGCCCAACTGCCAAAAGGAAAGGCAAAAAGTGCAAATATCAAGGACACCTGCACCTGCACGTCTTTTAACCCGAAAACGGGTGGACAATAAGCACGATAAGATATGAATATCAGAAGCCAATCCAAAATATCTTCTATTCTGCTTAAATATTTTGGGAGAATAATGCCTCCGGTATGCGTTATTACTCTATTGTACGTATTGTCGGCGGGGCCTTCATATCGAGCCCTAAGGACATATCAAATGAACTGGTCCACGTTCGCGAAGATTTATGCTCCGCTGCTGCAACGCGAGGGCGGTACGTTATACATAGGCGAGAATTGGCTCCTAGACGGATACTACTCCTTGTGGTATAACGATGCAGAGGAAGTCGGTCGTGCAATAAAGCCGCAATTGGCGTCAAATGGTATTTTCACCGTTGAGGAGCTATTTAAGCAATCACGCACGAATAGCCTGAGTGCGAGAAATGAACAGAACCCTTAGTACCGCATCTTAACATTTAACATTTGAACGACGGTAATGACGACGAGCAAACAGTACCGACTATTTGAACCGGCTGAGTTCAATCTCCTCAACGCCGTCCAGCGCCTTCAACTACCAGTACAACGCCGCCAATCAACATGCCGGTGTCATGCCGGTGTCCGTGCCGGTGTCCGTGTCGGCGTGCCGGTGTCATGCCGGTGTCACCCATTAGGGCGTTTCGTCAACAGATAAAACGCTACTGCCCTCAATTTTCTTCATTGAGTCTTGCCGGGCTGACAAAGTCTTCTTTACAGGCCGCATCCGATCCCTTCATTTCGTTCGCGTGATTCGGTTCCGCTTCCCGGCGAAGCGATCCGTTCAGTCACCCATCAGGTTCTAGCGCCAGACCGGCGGCTTTCCCTGTCTTTTCCTTAAAAGCCGTCTTTCTTTTTCCCCTCTTTGGCCCCTTGCGCCCAACTCGGTGCTCCGAGTCCAGAAAACGTTCAGTGCCGAGCCGTGTTCATTCAGTTTGTAAGATCATTGGCTCCTGGGCCGCACGGGCCGGCCCGGTCCAACCTCTTCTTGACTCACGGCGCGGTCGAATCGCCTCTAAAACTTTCCTCACAGCCATCTCTTTATTTTTGCTGGAGCGGGAGAGCGGACGCATCCAATCAGTCCTGGCGGGCTTGAGGCCACACACTTTGGCTGGCTTGCCTCCGCTCTCCCTAAATCTGTGCCGGTGTCAGTCCTCACTATTGACACTTTTTATCGTCGGTGGAGCGGGTGGGGGCCAGCCACTACGGCTCGGAGCGTCAGGAAAGCGGGGAGCAAAAAGATCATCGCCTGGTGCGGAAGGAACTCCATCGGCGCGGCTGGAAGGAAGAGGACTTGCCGGGTCTGCCCAAAGGGGATAAAAGCAAAGTGGCGCTGGCGCGCCGGTTGCGGCAAGAAACGACGACGAGCCTGAAATGGATAGCGCGGCGACTGCACATGGGCAGTTGGACCTACGTCTCCAACCTGTTGCATGAAAAACGAAAACAATGAACTTGTGTCAATAGTGAGGACTGACACGAATGGCACTTAGTTAAGGCCTAAAACTTTGTTGGTCAACGACTTGCGACGGGCGGGGTGCGGGCTGGTCTGAAACATGATCCGACGGGAAATGCGTTCCAACTCCGCCAGATCGCGGCGCAACCGGCGATGGTTGGCGATGGCTTCTTTCATGGCTTGGAATTGTGGGGCGCTCAGAGCCACGGTGATGGTTTTGCCCGCCACTTTGCGGGTCCACTGGTAGCCGGCCCCGCTGGGCCGGCGGGTGCGGTCCTGGACCGAGCCCTGGCTGATATAGCCGACCTCGCCCAGGCGGCGGCGGCGCCGCTCAAATTGCCGCCGCAGTTCCTCCAACGAAAACACTTTTTTCTGCATCGCGCTCATTTTAGCTTGCCTGTCAACCCTCTATCCAGTATTAATACTGGATATGCATACGCCTTTCTTTCCCCTCTGGCGGGCGCGCCTGGCCGCCTTGGGCCCGCACGTCCAATCCCTGCGCGCCCTGCCTTTGCCGCACCTCGAACAACTCTTCTCCCGCATCCTGCCCGCGGACCTTTTGGCCCCGGCCCCGTCGGGGGCCAACAGCCGCCGGCGCCTCTATTCGTTGCGGAGCACTTTTTGGGGCTTTCTCTGGCAGATGCTCCATCCTGCCACCTCCTGCCGCGAGGTCGTGCGCCAAATCCAGGCCTTGTTCTGTGGGGCCGGGCTGCCGACACCTGTGGACGAAGGCACCAGCGCCTTCTGTCAGGCCCGCCAACGCGTGCCCCTGAAAACGCTCCAGCGCGCCCGCGCCGCCGCCGCCGGGCACGCCGAAAAACTCCTGCCCCAGGAGCAGCAGCGCTGGCGGGGCTGGCGACTCAAAGTCACCGACGGCTCCACCTTGAGCCTGGCCGACACCCCGGCCAACCAGCGGGCCTATCCTCAATTGCAAAGCCAGAAACCCGGTTGCGGCTTTCCCCTGCTCAAAATCGTGGGCGTCTTCAGCCTGGCCAGCGGCGCCCTGCTCGGTTACGCCAAAGGCAACAAACACTCCGCCGAACTGCCCCTGCTCTTTCGTTTGCGCTCCTTGTTTCAAAAAGGGGACTTGTTGCTGGCCGACCGGGGCTTCTGCAGCTACGTCGTCATGGCGCTGTTGGAAATGATGGGCGTGGCCTGCCTCTTTCGGCTGCATCACGCCCGTCCGCAGGACTTGCGCGGGGGCATCCGCCTGGGCCGGAAGGACCGCCTGGTGGTGTGGCGCAAGCCCCAGCAGAAACCGTGCTACCTGCCCAAGGCCCTCTGGCGCCGGGTGCCCGAAGAGTTGACGGTGCGCGTGCTGCGCGTCAAACTGAACGTTCCGGGCTTTCGCACCCGGACGGTCACGCTGGCGACCACCTTGAGCGACGCGCAGGCTTATCCGGCCACCGAACTGGCCGCCCTTTACCTGCGGCGCTGGCGCATTGAACTGTGGTGGCGCTGCCTCAAAACCAGCATGGGCATGGAAGTGCTGCGCTGCAAGACCCCGGCCATGCTCCACAAAGAACTGGAAATGTATTTGATCGGATACAACCTCATCCGCTGCCTGATGGCCGAAGCGGCCTCGCTGCACGGCCAGCCGCTGGAGCGGATGAGCTTCAAAGGCAGCGTGGACGCGGTGCGCCAATACAGCCCGCTGATCGCCCAGGCTGGCTCCTGCAAAAAGCAACGCCGTCTGGTCAAAGACTTGTTGCGCGTGCTGGCCTTGGATTTGGGGCCGGAACGACCGGGCCGGCGGGAGCCTCGGGCGGTCAAGCGGCGGCCCAAACCGTACCCCTTGTTGACCAAACCGCGACGCTCTTATCGGGAAATAGCCCACCGCAGCCGCTACCGCAAGGCCGCCTGAAAAGAGTCAAGATGAATACATGTTTCTTAACTAAGTGCCATTCAGGACTGACACCGGCACTATGACACCGGCACTAATGGGTGACACCGGCAGATGACACCGGCAGACACCGGCAACGACCCGGGGTGTGAGACAAAATTCTTCACCGTCGCCGGCAGGGCGGGCGCTGCTGCGCCGCCCAAGAGTTCAGGGCAGAGCAGCAGTTCTGCCCTACCAGGAAGGGGAAGAATTTTGTCTCACACCCGCCGGCCGGCCCGTCCCGTTGCAAAAACTTCTCGCCACGCGGGACTACGGGTGCTAGTCTGGATCCCGATAGCGGAGTTGCACACATGAAAAAATTACTGATGATTGCTCTTCTGGGGATGGTGGCGTGGGCCTTGACCGGCACCCCCGCGGAAGCGTCCGAGGCGGCCTCTCACCAAAGTCTGACCCTGGTCAAACATAATAAGAAGCAAAAGAAGCACCACAAACACAAAAAGCACAGGAAGGACTGACCGGTTTAGCTTCTCAACCAGGCGCGCCGCAAACAGTCTCGCCCGCTGGGGGGGATTGCGTGGCGCAGGATATTTTCAAGCCCCGCTTGCCAAGAGGCGGGGCATTTTGTTCACTTCCAGATGATATGAAACAGGAATTCGACTCGACTGAAGCGATCATCGCCGAGATGCGCAAAGGCCGGATGGTGGTGGTGGTGGATGATCCGGGCCGCGAAAACGAAGGCGACCTGATCATGGCCGGCGAGTGCGTCACGCCCGAGGACATCAATTTCATGGCCAAGCATGGCCGGGGTCTGATTTGCGTGCCCACCACCTTCGAGCGATTGAAACAACTGGGCATTGAACAAATGGTGGCGCAAAACAGGGAGAATTACCGCACCGATTTTCAAATCAGCGTCGATGCAGCCAAGGGCGTGACCACGGGCATCAGCGCCGCCGATCGCGCGCGAACGATTTCCATCATGGCCGAACCGGCGGCGGTGCCGGAAGACCTGATCCAGCCAGGGCACGTGTTTCCGTTGCGGGCCAAACCGGGCGGAGTGTTGCAGCGGGCCGGGCATACCGAAGCGGCAGTGGACCTGGCCAGATTGGCCGGGCGCCGGCCCATGGGCATCCTTTGCGAGATCATGAGCGATGACGGCTCGATGGCGCGGCTGCCCGAATTGAAGCGCTTCGCGCGCAAGCACAAGTTGAAGATTGGCACCATCGCCGATTTGATCCATTACCGGCGCACGCGCGAGAAATTGGTCGAACGCAGTCGAGGTGGTGAAGATGCCGACGGCTTACGGGGATTTCGACCTCGCATCTGTACTGTTCGAAACTGGACGGGCAGCATCATCTGGCGCTGGTGCGGGGCGAGGTGGCCGGTAAAAGCAAAGTGCTGGTGCGCGTTCACAGCGAGTGTTTGACGGGGGATGTTTTTGGATCGCGCCGCTGTGATTGCGGGCCGCAACTGCATCAGGCCATGCGGCAAATCGCCGAGGCCGGGCAAGGCGTCATCGTTTACATGCGCCAGGAGGGACGGGGCATCGGGCTGGCCTCGAAGATCAAGGCCTACAAATTGCAGGAACGGGGCTACGACACGGTGGAGGCAAATCTGAAGCTGGGTTACGGAATGGACCTGCGCGAGTACGGTTTGGGCGCGCAAATACTGGTCGATTTGGGATTGAAGACCATCCGCCTGCTGACCAACAATCCGCGCAAGGTCGTGGGTCTGGAAGGTTACGGGCTGGAAATCATCAAGCAAGTTCCGATCAAAATCCGAGCCAACCCGCACAATGCAAAATATTTGAAGACCAAGCGGGAGAAAATGGGACATTTGCTGTGAGGGCGGGGAAGTAATCATGTTGACACCGATTAAACATCAAACAATCCACCATGCCCGAGGCTCCTTTGCCATCGTCGCCTCGCGCTACAACGCGCGCTATGTCGATGCCATGGTCGCCGCGGCCGAGGACGCGCTGGCAAAGGCCGGAGTCAAAAAAGTTCGCGTGGTGCGCGTGCCGGGCGCTTTTGAAATACCGGCGGTGGCCGCCCGGCTGGCGCGCCTCCGTCCCCCCTGCTCCGCCGTGATTTGCCTGGGAGTGATCCTGCGCGGCCAGACCACGCACGCGCAGCAGATCGCCGACGCGGTCAGCATGGCGCTGGCGCAATTGCAGATTGAGCGGGTCCTGCCGGTTATCCACGAGGTTTTGCTATTGGAAAACGAAGCGCAAGCGGAAGCGCGGTGCCTGGACAAGAAACACAACCGCGGCGCGGAAGCCGCGCAGACCGCGCTGGCCATGGCGCAGGTGATGGAATCGTTGCGGTAACGCGGCACTAAATTTTGACAGGATGAACAGGATAAACAGGATGAAAGAATAGTCAGGCAGCATGGATCGGCAATCCATCCTGTTCATCTTGTAAATCCTGTCTCAGCTATGGCCAGTCCCGGTTTTCCCTCCGCATGGATACGGCTAAGGACAAGAGTTCTCCTTACACACTGGATTAGCGTTTGTGAAATGTTTGACGGTTAAGTTGCACGGGCGTTCTTCCAGGGTTACTGTCCCAATCAGATCGGTTGTAGCCCGATTTTAATACGTGTATGAAGAAATTTGCATTGCCATTTTGGGCGGTGGTGTGGGCAGGTTCGTTGCAGTTGGCCTCCGCCGCCGACGTCTCAGGAAAGGTCACGCTGAAAGGCACTCCGCCCCCCGAGATAACCATTGGCTACGATAACACTTGCACCATGCTGCACCCAACCGTCCCGACCACGCGCCATTACGTGGTGGGCAAGGACAAGGGATTGGCCAACGTGTTCGTTTATATTTCCAAAGGGCTGGAAGGCAAGAAATTCAGCCCCCCGGCCAAAGTGGTCGAATTGGACCAGGTCGGTTGCAATTACAATCCTTACGTGTTCGGAGTGATGATCGGCCAATCGGTTCGCATCAAAAATTCCGACCCCCTCATGCACAACATTCACGCCCTGCCCAAAGTCGAGGGCAACAGTGAATTCAATTTCGCGGAACCCAGCAAGGGCAATGTCAACGAAAGCAAATGGACCGAATGCATCAAGAAGCCGGAGGTCATGGTCAAGATCAAGTGCGACGTGCATCAATGGATGTTCGCTTATGCCGGCGTGCAGGACCACCCGTTTTTTGCGGTGACGGACGCGGACGGCAATTTCAAAATCGCGGGCCTGCCGGCCGGCAAATACACCTTGACAGCGTATCACGTGAAGGCGCACGGCAGCAAGCCGGGCGAAGCCCAGGAAATCACGGTGGCGGACAGTCCCGTGACGGCAAATTTCACGGTTGAGGCGCCCTGACGGGACAGGACGGGTTTCGGCCGGCGTTGTTGTTTATTGTGTGTTGTTGAATGTGTAGCTTAATGCAGACGAGAAATATTTGTTTGAAACGATACGCGGTTTTCACCGCGCTGACGACCTTCGTTCTGGTGTGGATGGGAGGGCTGGTCACCAGCCACGAAGCCGGGTTGTCGGTGCCGGACTGGCCGAATACGTACGGCTACAACATGTTTTTCTTTCCCGTTTCGAAATGGATCGGGGGCATTTTCTTCGAGCATACCCATCGCTTGGTGGCCTCGCTGGCGGGCTTGCTCACCACCATTCTGGCGCTCTGGCTGTTCGGCTTCAAAGCGCGTCCTTTTTTGCGCTGGACTGGCGGCATTTTTGCGGTCAGCGGCGTGGGCCTTTGCCTGGCTTTCCCGGCTTACGCGACGGAGAACCTTCTGTTCTCGGGGATAGGACTGGTCGGATTGTTGGCCGGATCTTATTGGCCGAAGTGCGAACCGGCCCCGAAATGGCTGCGTATTTTGGGGGTCACGGCCTTCGCAGCCGTGGTGACGCAAGGGGTCCTGGGCGGATTGCGGGTGACGGAATTGAAGGACGCCTTGGGCATTTTTCACGCCACCCTGGCGCAATTGTTTTTGCTGCTGCTTTGCTTGATTGCTTTTTTTCAGACTGATTTTTGGGAACGTTTGCCCGTCAAGAAGGAGGCCGATGGCTATCATCTTCGGTTTTTATTCACCGTCACGACCGGTTTAATTTTGGCCCAATTGACTCTCGGGGCTATCATGCGGCATCAGCACGCCGGTTTGGCCATTCCGGATTTTCCGGCCGCCTATGGCAAGCTCTGGCCTGACACCGGGGCCGACGCCATCGCTCGCTACAACCAGCACCGGTTGGAGGTCTTTGGTTATAACCCGATCACCGCCGCGCAAGTGGAATTGCAAATGGCGCATCGCATTCTAGCGCTATTGGTTTTTGCAGCCGTGGCGCTTTGCGCCTGGCAGGCCCGGCGCCGGCTGGGAGCGCGGCATTGGCTGGCGCGATTTTCGATGGTCTGGTTCGGATTGATTTTGATCCAGATTTTTCTCGGAGCCTCGACTATCTGGACGGGCAAATCGGCCGATGTCGCCACCGCCCACGTGGCCTGCGGCGCGCTTTGCCTGGTTGGCGGCGGACTGGCCTCGATGGTGTGCTTTCGAATGCTGGCGGCTCCCGAGGCTGCAACCCGGCGGGTGGAAAACAGTGAAGACGCTTCCCTGCTGGGGCCATCCAGCATCACCGCCAAGTAGCATGAAAGCCAACTTGCAAACACTCGACGCGCCCGCGCCATTAGTCAAAACGGGCGCGGGGGAGAAGTCGCTCGCGGCTGTGCTGGGGGAATTGTTCAAGACCCGGCTGACGACCCTTGTGTTGTTGACCACCATGGTCGGTTTTTATCTCGGTTCGCGCGGGCCGGTGTCATGGGGGCTGATGCTCAACACACTTTTTGGCACCGCCATGCTGGCCAGCGGCGCGGCGGCGTTGAACCAATGGATGGAGCGCGAGCATGACGCCAAAATGCGCCGCACGCAGGACCGTCCCCTGCCCTCCGGACGGTTGACGCCGGAGTCGGTTCTCATGACCGGCAGCGCGTGCGGCATGCTGGGACTGGCCTGTTTGGCGCTGACGGTGAACGGGATCACCGCCGCTTTGGGCGCTTTGACCATCGGCAGTTATCTGTTCATTTATACGCCGCTCAAACGCATCACGACCCTCAACACGGTTGTGGGAGCAATTCCCGGCGCGCTCCCGCCGCTGATGGGCTGGACGGCGGCCCGCGGGGAAATCTCGGTCCAAGGCTGGTCGCTGTTTGCCATACTGTGTTTTTGGCAATTGCCGCATTTTCTGGCCATAGCTTGGATGTACCGTGAGGACTACGCCAAGGCGGGCTTTGTTATGCTGCCGGTGGTTGATCCCAGGGGGCAGCGAACCGGCCGTCTGGCGTTGAGTCATACGATGGGGTTGCTGCCGGTAAGCCTGTGCCCGTTTGTATTGAAAATGGCAGGGCCGGTTTATCTGGCCGGGGCCATTTTGCTGGGGATCGGCTATATCTGGTGCGCGTTTGAGTTTTCCCGATGGTTGACTATGCAGCGGGCGCGCCGGCTGTTTCTGGCTTCGATCATTTACCTGCCTTCGTTGCTTGGGCTAATGGTGCTGGATAGGATGTGATACCGTTATGCAGCCTGCCACACACGCGGAACCCCATGCTCAAGCCTCGCACCATGAGGCGCCGGGCTTCTGGGGGCATTATGTCTTTTCCACCGACCACAAGGTTATCGGCGTCCAATACGGCATTACCGGGCTGATGTTTCTGTTCTTTGGATTGTGCCTGATGGCGGTCATGCGTTGGCAGTTGGCTTATCCCCTCCAACCCGTCCCAATAGTGGGCAAGCTTCTTTTCCAAGTGCTGGGGGAAAGCATGGTAAGCAAAGCCGGCGTAATCTCGCCCGATCTCTATAATTCCTTCGGCGCCATGCATGGCACGATCATGGTGTTCCTGGCCATCGTGCCGCTGGCCTTCGGGGCCTTTGGCAACTTCGTCACCCCGCTGCAAATCGGCGCGCCGGACATGACCTTCCCGCGGGTGAACATGGTCAGCTACCAGTTTTATTTCATGGGCGGGGTGATGATGCTGGCCAGCTTCCTTATTCCGGGTGGCGCGGCCAAATCCGGGTGGACGTCCTATTCTCCGCTGGCGACCATGACCGACATGAACCAGCATCCCAACGGGCAGACGTTTTGGATTCTCGGCATGGTTTTCCTGATCAGTTCCTCACTGCTGGGCGCGGTCAATTTCATCACCACCATCATACAATTGCGAGCCAAGGGGTTGAGCTGGATGCGGCTGCCTTTCTTTGTCTGGGCGCAATTTGTCACCGCTTTTCTGCTGCTGCTGGCCTTTCCGCCTCTGGAGGCGGCCGCGGTGCTGCAACTGATGGACAACCTTTTGCACACCAGCTTTTTCCTGCCTACGGGACTGGTGGTTTCGGGCCAACTGCTGCACGTCAGCGGCGGCGGGAGTCCGTTGCTGTGGCAGCATTTGTTTTGGTTTTTGGCTCATCCAGAGGTGTACGTGTTGATCCTGCCGGGCATGGGAATCGTGACGGAGATCATCGCCAACAACACGCGCAAGCCGATTTGGGGGTATCGCTCGATGGTTTACTCCGTGCTGACCATTGGTTTTCTTTCGTTCATCGTTTGGGCGCACCACATGTATCTGACGGGCATGGGCGTGCGCATCGCCACCTTTTTCCAAACGACCACCATGATGATTTCCATTCCGTCGGTCATTATCCTGACGGCGCTCTTCATCTCGCTTTGGGGCGGTTCCATGCGCCTCAACACGCCGATGCTGTTTGCGCTGGGATTTCTGCCGATGTTCGGCATTGGGGGTCTGACGGGCCTGCCGCTGGGCTTCAACGCCAGTGACATTCACCTGCACGACACCTATTACGTCATCGCCCACTTCCACTACATCGTCGCCCCCGGAACCATTTTCGCGCTGTTCGCGGGCATTTATTATTGGTTTCCAAAAATCAGCGGGCGGATGATGAATGAGTTTTGGGGCAAGGTCCATTTCGCGCTTTCTTTCATCTTCATGAACCTGGTTTTCATGCCCATGTTCATCCAAGGCATGGCCGGCATGTCCCGCCGCATGTATGACGGCGGGGCGACTTACGCCGCCACGGGCGACGTCGTCGGCCTAAGCCCGCAGGTCATCGGTCTGAACGTGAACATTTCCCATGCGGTCTGGGCCTTGGGCCTGGCGCAAATTCCGTTTATCATCAATTTCTTTTGGAGCATGAAGCGGGGGAGCAAAGTCACCTCGGACAATCCGTGGGATGCGACCACGTTGGAATGGCAGACGCCCACGCCGCCGCCGCACGGGAACTTTGAAAAGGAGATCGAGGTTTTTCGCGGTCCTTACGAATACAGCGTCCCCGGCAAGAGCCGCGATTTCACCCCGCAGAATGAACCTGAAACAGAGGAACCTGCCACGCATGGAAATCCCGTACGCAGTTAAACCACGGCCCGACACCGGCCTTTATAACGCCAAGGTGGGTATATGGCTGTTCCTGGCCTCAGAAGTGATGCTCTTCGGAGCGCTCTTCTGCTCTTACGTGTTGTTGCGCGTCAACGCGCCGGAGGGAACGTGGCCGCATCACTGGCTCAACATCTGGCTGGGTATGACCAATACCATTGTCCTGATTTTTTCCAGTGTCACGGTCGTGATGAGCTGGGCCTCGCTCAAGATGGGCCAGTTCAACCGCTACAAGGTTTACCAGGGCATAACCATCCTGTGCGCGTTGGTCTTCCTGGGCATCAAATCCTACGAATACCACGACAAATTCATGCACTACCAGGTCAACCTCAAGGACGGGCGCATCGTGGACGGGCATTTGCAGAAGGCTCAGTCAACTCCGGACGTGGTCGCGCTGAAGGGGCGTTATATTGTCAAACCTGAAGAGTTATACGACCCGCCCCTCAAGCACGAGGACGAACCCATCATTAAAATTGCCAGGACCGACATCAAGTCCATGGAGAATTACGGCCCGTGGCATAATACTTATACCGCGATCTATTTCACCCTGACTGGATTGCACGCTCTGCACGTGCTGGCCGGCGCGATTGTGATCTTCGCGATCTGGGGGCCGTTGGCCAAGGTCTGGGAACAAGACCCTGAACGTTACATCAACCGCGTGGAAGTCTCCGGCCTGTTCTGGCATTTCGTCGATCTGGTCTGGATATTCCTCTTCCCCATCCTTTATCTATTATGAACCATAACCCATCCCCTGCCCCGGCGCTGCACGTTGACGAACACACGATGGAAGAAATGCGCCACCATGTCCGTCGCTACAAAATTGTCGGCGTGGCCCTGGCCATAGGCACCGTCCTGACCGTCTGGGCCTCGCTCATCAATTTCGGCAGCCGCGAAATCAACATCGTTGTCGCCCTCGTCATCGCCTCGTGCAAAGGCTTTTTGGTGGCCGGTTTCTTCATGCACTTGATTTCGGAGAAGAAGATGATTTACGCGGTGCTGGCCTTCACCGCTTTCTTTTTCAGCGGGTTGATGTATCTTACACTGTCGTCGATGGCGCATAACAATATTATCCATATCCGTTGATATGTCGTTGAAAGCGTTCCATATTGTGTTCGTGGCCATGTCCATCCTGCTGGCCTTTTTCTGCGGGGTTTGGTTCCTGGAAGAGTTTGCTTCCAACCGCGACGCCACGTTCCTGGTGGCGGGAATCCTGGTTTTTGCGGCCGGCGGCGGTCTCATCTGGTACGGCAAGTCCGTTCTGCGCAAACTCAAACACATCCATTATCTATGAAGCGAATCCTTCCTTTGAAACGACTTGGCTGGCAGGCCGTTTTTGGCCTGGCCTGCTTTCTGGCCTCCGAAACGCCCGCGCTGGCCTGCGCCGCCTGTTTCGGCCAATCCGATTCCGCCATGGCGCGCAGCCTCAACGCGAGCATCTTCACTTTGATGGGAGCCATCGGTATCGTTCTCGTCGGCGCCGCTTCTTTCTTTGTTTTTCTGGCCAGGAGGGCCGCCGCCAACGATCGGGCGGAGTCAACGGCGAATTCTTCCCCGCGGCATTTATCTTAGACCATGCCAGACACGCCTAAAAGTGGAATGAATTGGCGGCTGTTTTTCGTGTCCTTTTTGCTGCTGATCCCGGCCACGTGCTACGTCGTTTACAACATCACGCCGGCGCACATGCCCGAGAACGTTTCCGGGCAGGGAGGCGGCGTGGACCAATTGATCAATTATGTCCACCTTCTGATGGGCGTTCTGTTTGTGGGGTGGATTGGCTACTTCTTCTACGTGGTGATGCGCTTTCATAAAAGCCGCCAACCCAAGGCCGATTACGCCGGAGTCAAAAGCCACGCCTCAACTTACATCGAAGGGGTGGTGGCTGTTTTTGAAGCCGTGCTGCTGATCGGCTTCGCCATTCCGGTTTGGTCGCGCGCGGTGGATAAATTTCCCAGCGAAAAAGACTCCACCGTCATCAAGGTCATCGGCCAGCAATTCCAGTGGAATGGGTGGTACCCCGGCCCGAGCGGGAAGTTCTGCACCAACGACGAGAAGTTTTTCTCCGGCGACAATCCCTTTGGATTGGATAAGAAAGACCCCAGCTTCAAGGAGAATTTTTTCGTCGCCAACGATCTGGTCGTTCCGGTGGATAAACCGGTCATCGCCTACATCAGTTCCCTGGATGTCATTCATTGTTTCGCCTGCAAGCCAATGCGAGTGACACAGGACGCCATTCCCGGCATGGTGTTTCCGGCCCACTTTACCCCCACCAAGTTGGGGACTTATCAAATCAACTGCGCCCAACTCTGCGGCATGGGCCATTCCAGAATGAGGGGCACGATCAAGGTCGTTTCGCAGGCGGATTATGACAAATGGGTGGCCCAGAAATCCAAGGCCAGCGGCGGCAGCGCCGGCGGCTACGAATAGAAAAGGACTAATTTGACGGAAAGCAAAATAGAATGCTTCGCTTGGGGCGGTTTGATTTTAACCGTGCTCGTCCTCCTGGCTGCCTTCCTGGTTGTTCCCTTGACCTCCAGGCCGTTGCCTGTCCTAGGATCCGTGCCCGATTTTGCCCTGACGGATCAAAACAACCACGCTGTCACCGTGGCCTCTCTGCGCGGCAACGTCTGGATAGCCGACGTCATTTTCACCCGCTGCGCCGGCCAATGCCCGGCCATGTCCGCGCACATGCGGCAAATCCAGGACGCCCTGCCCGCCGGACTGCCGATCAAGCTGGCTACCTTCACCACCGACCCCGATTTCGACACGCCGGCCGTGTTAAAGGAGTATGCGGCGCGTTTCGCCGCGCGCGATGGCCAATGGATATTTTTGACAGGAAGCAAGGCCGCCCTCCGCCACGCGACCGTGGAAGGTCTCAAACTCGGCGTGGTGGACAAACCGCCCGGCGAACGGGACTACGCCAACGACCTGTTCATGCACAGCCAAAAATTCGTCCTCATCGACCAAGATGGGCGCATTCGCCAGTATTTCGATGGTGAAACCGCCGACAGCCCGTTACGCGCCTTGGCCGCCGCGAAGAATCTGGCCCGCCGATGAGCGCCGACGCCCCCCAACCATGACCCTGCACGACCTCCCCGCCGTCAACGCCACCCTCAACGGATTAAGCGCCATCCTGCTTGGCGCCGGCCGCGTGTTTATCTGGAAGAAGCAGGTGCCCGCGCACCGCCGCTGCATGATCAGCGCGTTCCTCACGTCCGTGCTGTTTCTGGGCTGTTATTTGACGTATCACGTTGTTGTTCATCACGTCACGGTGTTCAAGAACCCCGCCTGGTTTCGTCCGATTTACCTCACTATTCTGTTAAGCCACACCATCCTGGCGGTGGTCATTGTGCCGTTGATTTTCATGACTTTGAGCCGGGCTTGGAAAGGGCAGTTTGACCGGCACAAGAGCATCGCGCGGTGGACCTGGCCGTTGTGGATGTATGTTTCGGTGACCGGGGTGGTCGTGTATTGGCTGCTCTACCAGAAATTTCCGCAGCAGTAAACGCAGACGCCTAAACGGGTTCCTGGGAAGAAACGGTCGTGGAAAGCACTCCGAGGGTGGTCTTGAGAACGTCCCATTGCTGCTGAAGACTAACGACCTGGTGGCGCAAGGCTTTGTTTTCGGCGCGCAATTTTGCGATGCCGCCGGGGGACTTGACCGGTTTGTCATGCCCGCCCGGTTTCTCTTCGTGGCACCGGTGCGGAGTGTTCTCGGTTGGCATAAGATTCTTCAGTTTTGTATTTGTAAGGTATCAGGCGCGTCGCATTCACGCTTTTCGCTTCATTGATTTAGCACGTGCCGTGCCAGCGTCAAGAGCGCCCATTCCAGCCTGATTGCAAAAATAATACGCAAGTATCACGCTGTAAAGGGGTTGCGCTTGGAATCGAGGGGGGAATGCCGGGTGACCTTGCAGGGGCCGCCGACCAGGTAAACCCAGCCGACGATCACGTGGATGGCGAGGAAAAAGGACAGACCGGCCAAATCTATGACACTCCAACCGTAAAGAATCATCGCCCCCGCCATCACGACTGCCCCCGGCAGAAAAGAGGCCGAGGCCAGCCGCCAGGCTCCGCCCCAGGAGAGATTGCGGTCGGCAAGCCAGGCGACGAATTTCGCCGGCGCCATGCAGACCACGGCCAACGCCGCCCAGAGCAGGAGAAAAGAAAGGACGACCGCCGCGCCCGTTAGGGTCAATAAAACGGGCTGCCACGCGCTCCACCACGGCTCCAGGTTCGAGCGGGCGAGGTTGAAAGCCGTCCCCGGCCCGTAATGGAAAGCCCAACCCCAATCCGGCCAAAAGACGGAGCCGGCGCACAAATCGTCCTGCCGAAACTGGATTTGCAGGTCCGCGTCCTGGCCGATCTCGCTGCCCGGCTGGGCCGTGGCCGCAATAGCCAGGAACCTGGACTCGGCAATCAAGGTGGCCGGCACGCCCTCCAGGCGGCCGTTGGCCACGCGGGCCGTCTCCGGCATTTGTTGAATGGCCTGGAGAATGACCGGGCAGTAGGCGCGATGCAACAGCCAGACGGCGGACACGGCGACCAGAATCGCGGTGGCCAACTCCGCGACCAGCAACCTCCCCAGGCGGGCGTCAGCGAAGGCGGCTACTCCGCCAAAAGTGAAGGGCTGCCAGGCCGCGGGCGGCGCATCGGCTCCCTCGGCGGACGTGCTCATGGCCCCTTGTTGGCGCCACCCTCGGCGGATGGTGGCGGCGGCACCACTTCAATAATCAGTGGAAAGCGCAGTTTCATCACGTCATCGACCATGACTTCGACGAAGTAAGCGCCCGGCGTTTCAAATTTGATTTGTCCCCACACGCTGACCGTGGTGGCGTTCTGCGTGACTTCCTGCAAGGCAAACTTCATTTCGCCCTGGCGTAAAACCGTGGTCTGGTCCGGCGCGATGAATCGCACCGTCTCGCGGAATTGGCCGAAGCCGGCGGTCCAGCGGTTAAACAGGCAGAGCTTGAAGGCCGCCACCGGCAGTTGGGGGACGCGGACAAAATTGATGACGCCCACGAGTATAAAATTGCCGGAGGCCTCCTGGCGGACGTCTTCGCACAAGAGGGAGCACTGAAGGTCGGGTAATATTCTTGACGGATTCATAATAAGGCAATTTTGAAAAAGTTAATTGGAACCGGCCAAACCAGCCGCGCGTTCGGCGGCGCGGACGGTGTTTTGCATCAGCAGCGCGATGGTCATAGGCCCGACACCCCCGGGATTGGGCGTGATCTTTCCGGCCACGGGCCGGACGCCGGCAAAATCGACGTCGCCCACCAAACGTGATCCGCCCCGGGCGGCGGGGTCCGGCAGGCGGTTGACTCCGACATCGACTACCACCGCGCCGGGTTTGACCATGTGGGCTTTGACGAATTCCGGCGCGCCCATGGCGGCAATAAGGATGTCGGCCCGGAGGCAATGAGCGGGAAGGTCGCGGGTATGAGAATGACAGATGGTGACGGTGGCGTTGGCGTGTTTTACTTTCTGGAGCAGAAGCGCCGACATGGGCTTGCCAACGATGTTGCCGCGGCCCAGAATGACCACCTCCGCGCCTTCGATGACCACGCCCGAGCGGATGAGCAATGCATGTATCCCGGCCGGCGTGCAGGGGTGGAAACCAGTGGTGTCGCCCAACAGCAATTTGCCCATGTTGATCGGATGAAAACCGTCCACGTCCTTGTTCGGATCGACCGAGCTGAAGACGCGGGTTTGGGAAATATGCGCGGGCAGAGGCGCCTGCACCAGGATTCCGTGAACGGCGGCATCGACGTTGAGAAGCGTCAGCAAAGCCAGCAAATCTTTCTCGCTGGCCGCCGCCGGAAGGACGTGAGTGCGCGATTGGATGCCCAGCAGGGCGCAGGCCTTTTCCTTCATGCCCACGTACACGCGCGAGGCAGGGTCCTCGCCGGCGCGAATAAAAATCAGGCACGGCTGCACGCCCTGCGCTTTGACGCGGGCCACGCGCCGGGCGGTTTCGAGGTGAATTTCCCCGGCGATGGCCCGGCCATCCATGAGAGTGCCGAAGGGCATCAAGGCAATAAATCGACGCTTTGCACTTGCAAAACCGGGGTGCGCGGCCAGCGCGCATCCATTCCTTCCGGCCCCGTCACGGTGACGCGAGTGCCAACGAAAGATCTTAAATTTTTGTCCTGCTTGCGGTTGCAGGTAATCGATCAGTGTTCCGCTCTGGATGTCGTGCAATTCAAAATCCGTCGGCGCCTGGATGTTGTAGGCCCTGCGCACGAAACCTTCGCGCGTGACCACCCGCGGCGTAACCGGCTCACTCGGAGCGACGGGTTCCGGCGTGGCGGCGACGGCAGGGGCGGGCTGCGCGACGGGCGGGGGCGCGGATGGCGCCGGGGCCGGCGGGGCGGTTGCCACAGGCTCATTCGCGGCGACAGCAGGCGGAGCAGGAGTATTCACGTTGACTACTTGCGGCTCCGGCGCAGGGGCCGGGGCGGGAGTTGGGGCTGGAGGCGGCGGGGTCACGACCGCGACGGGCGCGGCGGGCTGCATGTCCAGAAACTGCGCCGCGACGAAGGCGTATGCATTGGTGGGAGCTTCGATGGAGATCCAGCCTTTTTCCGACTTGATCTCTTTGATCGAGGCGCCTTTCTCCAAGCGTCCGACCACGCTGTAATTCTCCCCCGGGCCGCCGCGCAAATTGACCCGCCGTGCTTTGATGGTTTTGGTCTCGGAATCAACATAATCGCCATCAACCCAGATTGTAATATTCGTGGGCATGGCGATTCGCGCCCATTGGGCCGGTTCTTCGGCCGCGTGATGGCCCAGGGTAATCTCCTCCAAAACGGTCACGGTATCGCCCTTTTGCAAATGGCCCAGGGTTTCCCCAACGAAGGAAGCCTGGCCGCGCACGTTGACGTTGGCGCTCTTGACCACCGCGGTGGCAGGCGCATCCAACACCACCCTCTTCCTGGCCGGGGACGCTTTCTTTTTCGGAGCCGCCGGAGCGGTTTCGTGAGCCGGCGCGGGCGCGGCAGCGCCAACAGGCGGCGCGGGCGGAGTTTGTTGCGCCATGACCATGACGGCAGTCAGCGACGCTAATGTGGAAACAATCCAAATGTTCGGTTTCATAACTTCCCAAGTAGAGATTGAATTTCTGGTTCTGTCAATATTCGCCAACGGCCCGCCGGCAGCTCACCCAGCTTAATCGGGCCGATGCGCACCCGCTGCAAGCGGAGCACCGTCAGACGCTGCGAGGCCAGCAGCCGGCGCACCTCGCGGTTTTTGCCCTCGGTCAAATCCATCTCCACGACGCTGGTGGTATTATTGGCCGAGAGCAGGCGCACGCGTTGGGCCTGCAATTTCTCGCCCTCGCTAACGACGCCCGCGGTGAACTGGCGCAACATATCCGGTGTGACCCGTCCTTCGACGCGGGCCACGTACGTCCGCACGATTCGATAACGCGGATGCGTTAACTTCAAGCAAAAATCGCCGTCGTTCGTCAAAAATATAAGCCCTTCGCTTTGGCAATCCAGCCGCCCGACGGAGAATAATTCCGTCCACTCCTTGGGCAACAAGTCGGCGATCTTGTCGCGCGCCTGGCCAGCGCCGCGGGTGCAAACGTAGCCCGGCGGTTTGTGCAGGGCGATGTAGAGCTTGCGTTTGGCTTTGACGACCTGGCCGTCCACCGCCACGCGGTCGTGGGCGGGATCAACTTTGGCCCCCAATTTGGAAGCCAGCGCGCCATTGACGGTCACGCGGCCGGCCACGATGATGCGTTCGCTGGCGCGCCGGGAGGCGATGCCGGCTTCGGCCAGGAACTTTTGTAATCGGACCACGGCAGCCGGATTAAACCTCGGCTTTGGTTTTGCGCAGGCCGGTGACACGGTCGCCCGTTTTCCATTGGCCCCGCTTTTTCAAAATCTCGATCCGTTCAAACCTTTTCATGACGTTGCGTTTGGCCCCGGTTGTGCTGGCCGCGCGCAGGCTTCGATGTTGTGACATATAATTAATCTTTTATCAGTTGGCCGCACTCTACAGGCAAAGTCCGGGCAGCGCAACGTTTCTCTGGCGAAATCAGCAGGGCAGACCCATCTCCTGAAATCTGATCGGCAATGGAAAAAAAACTGTATGCCGTTAAAGATAAACAGCTTGTGTCACAGATTCCAGTCTCCATCCCTGCGCTGTAATAGTACAATAGCCTTTCATATACCAGGCGTCAAGCATCACCCGTGCCACCCCCACCAGCAGAGGGAATTAAATCTCAATTTAATTGATGACGCCACCGGCGCCTGCCGTTAATATCGCTAATAGTTAACGGATAATGAGGGCGATTCATAATTATTTCTTCTTGATTGCCAAGACCAACGGGGCCGGCGGCGCGGGCAAGGGAGCGGCGCCACCTTCCGGTTAAACGCATGAACGCACGCGGTTTTGACCAAACCGTAGAAAGCCAAAATGCAAAACCTCAAACAACCCTTGCTGCTCGGTGTTGTCCTATTGGCGGCGTTTTTCTTTGTGCCGCTCCAACCTGGCCGCGCCCAAGTGCTGGTGGCGGGCGGGAGCGAAGAACCAACCGGAAGCCAAACTCCAATATTCGTCAGCGCGACCGGGCAATTTCCCCCGTCACCATTCAACCCGCTGCCGGACTTGCCTTTGCTTGGGGACGACCCAGCCAGCAACCAGGTTTTTGTCGTTGATGACCGGGATTTTGATTTTTCCGCCAATTGGGCGGAGGTAGCGCGCGCCAACAATGGCGGCATGGTGGCCATGGACGATAGCGGCCCGCCGACTCCAGATGGCGGCACAAACTCAAATAGCGGAGGTGGGGGGACTAATTATTTTGCGAAATGGACGACGAATGATTTGTGGCTGGAGATCGTCTCGGAGACGGATCAGGCGGCGGCATTCATAATTCACCAGCCTTGGAACACGCCAACAAACGCCGTCTATGGCCTGTATTGCACGACGAATCTGGCGGCGCCAGTTTGGCAATGGGTCCTATGCACGGCTCCAGGCCAAACGAACATGCTGGCGAGCGGTCTTCCAATCGACCTGGGATTTTTCCGCTTGGGAGCACCGACCGCCATCAGACCGGGTTTCGATCAGCAGATTTTACCCCCCAACGATGACGGCTCTACCGATTTGGTGGACATTGGTTTCCCTGTCAATTTTTTTGGAACAAGCAGAACTCAACTTTACGTAAATAACAACGGTAACGTGAGCTTCGACAATCCTCTTGGAACTTATACACCTACGCCAATTATTCAGGAAGCCATTAATAACGGAACCGACTTGATTGCTCCTTATTGGGCTGATGTTGCTACATGGTCATACTGTCCGCGTTCTTTGCCTCTTACCTATGGTTCCGGCACTGTGGATGGCTACCAAGCTTTCGGTGTCGATTGGATTGATGTTGGCTATTTCGAGAATGGAGACGACAAGTTAAACACGTTTCAGTTGGTGTTTGTGGACCGCTCCGACCGGGCCAACGGAGATTATGATGTCGAATTCAATTACGCCCAAGTGCAATGGGAAACGGGAGATGCAAGCGGTGGTTCTGACGGCTTAGGCGGTTCTCCTGTGAGAATTGGCTTTGCCACAATTAACAACGTTTCTAGTCCAACATTTGAGATGGCCGGGTCTGGAACCTCATTGTACTTTTTGGATACCAATCCGGCAGATGGAACGCTTAATCCAACCGGCATAATTTACTCCAATTTCAACAGCACCGTTCCCGGTCGCTACGTCTTCCAATTTCACAACGGCGCACCAATGGCTCTTCCTCCCGGCTCAACCGATGCGCAACAACTACTGCAAAGCGCAGCGCAATCGAGAATGTTAATGTATCTTCCTAAACCAGAAAATAATTAAGCATTGTTAAACATGGAGAAGCTTATGAAAAAAGACAAATTACTCTTAAAAAGCGGCATAGTCTTTGCCACTGTGATATTGTTGGGTTCCTTGGAATCCGCGACGGCTCAGGGTAATCTCGTTGTTAACGGCAGTTTTGATATTGGTTTTAGCGGCTGGGAAGCCTCCAATGTTGCTGGGATTGGGTATGATTCGCAAAAGGGAAATCCTGGCGGTTGTTTTGATCTATTTGGGAATCAGAATCCCGCGACGATCAGCCAAACAATCAACGGGTTGACTCCTGGAATTTCTTATATTGTTTCAGGAGATTATCAATCTCAGGAAGCGTCTAATGGTAATGGTCTTGGGGTGTCAATTGATGATAGTTGGCACTTTTTTGGGGGGTCAATTTCCGCTTGGGAATCTTTCAGTTTTATCTACACTGCCAATTCGAGTAGCGTGGATTTGAGCCTGTCATCACGACTCAATGGGACAGGAAATAATTACCGGGTGGACAACATTTCGCTGGCAGCCGTTCCCGAGCCAAACTCTCTCTTCCTCGTTGGGATCGGTGGAATTGGTGGTCTGCTGTGGTTGCGTCGCAAGGGTTCGGCATGTTGAATTGATATTTGTGAATAAGATGATTCTTATCAATCACCTTGGCCGAGCACGGCGCCCTGGCTGGCGTTGCCGGCCATTTTCTGGTAGCGGGCCAGCCAGCCGGTAAGTTGGCGCTTGACGGGCTGGAAGGTTTTCTTGCGCACAGCCAACTCGTTTTCCGGCACGCAGATGTCCATGCGGCGGTTCGGAAAATCAATGCGAATACGATCGCCGGGCTGAAGCAAACCGATGGGACCGCCTTCCGCCGCTTCCGGCGAAACATGGCCAATGCAAGCGCCGGCCGTGCCGCCGCTGAAGCGGCCGTCGGTAACGAGCGCGACTCTATCGCCCAATCCCATGCCGGCGATGTAGCTGGTGGGCGAGAGCATTTCCTGCATCCCCGGACCGCCGCGCGGACCTTCATTGCGGATGATAACCACGTCGCCCGCTTTGACTTTCCCGGCCAGGATGCCTTCGCAAGCTTCCTCCTGGCTCTCGAAGATGACGCTCGGCCCTTCGAAGACAAAATCCTGGCCGCAATTCTTCTTGAACCCGGCGCTGATGCCGGCGGTTTTAACAACGCTGCCCTGGGGCGCGAGTTGACCGTAGAGAATGGACAGGCCGCCGTCCGGCGAATAAGCCGTGGTCTGGGTGCGGATGCAGTCATAGGCGTCGAATTTGAAAGCCGAATCGTATGGAATCAAGCCTGAGGGTTGCGCCTGGTTTACGCGGTCAGGCCGAAATTCCAAATAGGCCCGGTGAATCTGGCCATTTTTGAATTTTGAAACTCTCTGCAAACAGAGGCGTGTCTTGGAGCCGCTCTTGGCGTATTGCCAGAGGAGGAGCACAGGCGCGCCTTTGAGGGCAGCCAATTCGGCGCGAACCAGACCTTTGCCTTCCGCCAGCTTTTGCTCCAACCCCGCGCGAATGGCCGCGCGTCCCTTGAGCACGGTCCCGGGCGCCATCGCCACTTCGGCGTCATCGGTAAAGAGCAAGGACTGTGTTTCGGCGTCGCCCGCGTTCCAGGCGGCGGCTTTGCGCCAGAGCGTAATGGCGTGGTCATCGGCGGGCAGGAACATCAATGGCTTGGGGGCCAGATTGCCGCTGGCGGTGCGGGCGACTGGGCCAAGCTTGTCCGCCGGGTCAAGCACGATGGCGGATGCACCCGAGACGCGGACCGCTTTCGCGCAAGGCAGGCAACTTTCCGCGCGCACGTCCCAGTCGTCAATATTCTCGCCCAGCGTCTTGCCGGTAACGGTTGGGCATGAACAATTCAAGATCCCGGCCCGCTTCAATTCGCCAAGAATGGTGTGGATGCCGCCAGCGCGATGGATGTCTTGCAAATGGTAGCTCGAAGAGGGGGAAACCTTGCACAGGCAGGGGACGCGCCGGGAAATGGCGTCGATGCGGGCGATGTCATACTCGAGGCCCGCTTCGCGCGCGATGGCCAGGGTGTGGAGAATGGTATTGGTGGATCCGCCCATGGCCACGTCCAGGCTCAGGGCATTGTCGAACGCCTCCACGGTGGCGATGTCACGCGGCTTCAAGTCCAACTCGACCAGCTTGATAATCTGGCGGGCGGCCCAGCGGTAGAGGCTTTCGCGTTCCTTCGATACGGCCAGGATGGTGCCGTTGCCGGGCAGGCCCATGCCGAGCGCCTCGCACAAACAGTTCATCGAGTTGGCGGTAAACATGCCGGAGCAGGAACCGCAGGTGGGGCAGGCGCTCTGTTCGAGCTTCCGCAACTCCGTCTCGGTGATTTTGCCGGTTTGCAATTGGCCGACGGCTTGAAATACCGAGATGAGGTCGGACTTCCTGGCGGCGGGTTGCAGATGCGCGGGAAGCTCGCTCTGTTCGGCGGCGGGTTCAGCGATGCCCGCGGCCATTGGCCCGCCGCTGACAAAGATGGTTGGGATATTCACGCGCATGGCGCCCATCAACATGCCCGGGATGATCTTGTCGCAATTCGGAATGCAAACCATGCCGTCGAAACAATGCGCCCTGACCATGGATTCGACGCAATCGGCAATGAGTTCGCGCGAGGGCAGCGAATACTTCATTCCGCCGTGGCCCATGGCGATTCCGTCATCAATGCCGATGGTGTTAAAAATGAACGGCACGCCGCCCGCCTCGCGCACCAGGCGTTTCACCAACATGCCCACTTCATTGAGATGGGCGTGGCCGGGAATGCAATCGGTGTAGCTGTTGCAGATGGCGATGAAGGGTTTGTTGAAGTCCTCTTCTGATTCGATGGAGCCGGTGGCCCGCAGCAGGCTGCGATGGGGGGCGCGTTCGGCGCCTTTCTTGATCATGTCAGAGCGCATAAATTTTCTCTATTGCATGAAAGGAAATAACCGAAACCATCGTGAAAATCAACCACTTGCATGATTTCGTTAGACTTGCCGCAAAAGGCGCAGTAGGCCCAGCGCAACGAGCCGCAACCAAAAAGGCTTCCGCGGCGGCACAGAGTTGGAGCCACAGATTAACACAGATGAACACAGATTTAAGAATCCCTCATCTGTGTCAATCTGTGTTAATCTGTGGCTAAACGTCTTCATGTTTTCCATCCGTGAAATCCGTGGTAATAAATCTTCTCGAAAACGAATGATTCCGAGAGATTGCATTGCAGCGCGGCAGCCGCAACCAAAAGCGAAGCAGGATAAGGCAAGGGAATCTTTGGCAGAGGAATAACTGTCAGAGGAATCGGGAGAAGAATTTGAACCCCTCGACTGAATTGCAGCAGCTTTGCGGGTAGTGGGCTACTTTGGATTTAAGGGCACAAATATCTATCGTCTGTGGCCATGCGCCTTCTGCAAGTGCGACGTGTGAAAGAGAGAAAATCAGCAAACGAAAGGCTTTGAAATGCGGGCTTAACTTTCTCTCCGTACAAAGCGACAACCTTGTTGTGAAATTGTTGTTTCGCGACCTGGGCCTCTGGCGCGAGCGGAGCTTGCGCACCTTCAAAAGTTTGAAATAATTGTGTGAGCTCGTCTAACTCTATTTCGGAAATAATCCCGCCGGAATTGGTTGGCTCATGCATTCGGCATCCTTTGCATTAGCTCGCCTTCGGTCTTCAGCCTCAGACCAACAGGCGAGCGTGAAATCATATAATTCTGATGTGCCGCAAAAGGGATAAAGGTCTTTGTATGTCTGGAGCACCTTCATCGCTTTCTCGCAAAGAGTCTTCATCTCCAACCAAAGCGCCGCTGCCTCGGCCGGGTCTTCCCTGTGCATTGCCCGGAAACTGGTCAACTTGAAATTGTAAATTATTGTCGCTTGGACACTTGTGATGTATTTATTGAATTTGGAACACGAATCTTGGTCGGATGGGTCTAATTCTCTGCCAGCCTTTTCGAGGCCTTCCACCTGGCACATATTCAGCATCCGCATTGATTCAAGAACGCTGCAATTCTCTGTTGTGTCTGCCGTCATATTGCAAGCTGTGGTCGGAGCATGGAGGAAGCGGGATTTGATTTCCCAGACCTCTGCCGGCGAAAGAACGCCGACGAAGGGCGAATTCTGGCGCAACCGTTGCGCGTCATCCGTTTCCGAACGAAGCAAATCGCAAATCTGGTCAACCGGACGTGAAAGAATTTCATCCCACTCGGCATAACAGCGGAGCAACGAAGCAACGGAAGCGTTTTGACGCGACCAACGGGCAAGGTTGGCGCGGGCAATCTCCAGCAATTCCGGGTGGAGACGCACGCGATCCGCCACCCGGCGGGCCATTTCCAAGCTTACTTGATCTATGTCGGAGTGCTTCATTCCAGCAAAAGCAGTTCTCAGGGGTTATTGTCGTACAAAAATCCGACATCAGCAACTCCATTCCACCTTGTTCGTGAGGATAAAAACATGTCGCCCGGCCGGGAGTTCAGCCCCGGCCGGGCGATGGAGGCAGCATGATAAGACAACGCCGCTATTTGACCAGGCGGAAGTAACCGTTGCCGGTGACGGGGACCCAATTGGTCGTGCTCAGATCGGAATTGAACTGGAGCTGGTAGCCTGGAAGGGACATCGGCCAGGTGACGCAGTTGTTGACGCCATCGTTGGTGATGGTCAGCGCAGGCGGAAGCTGGGCCACGGCGAAATCACTGGCGTGATTGACGACGGCCCAAGCCTTGCAAGAGGATTTGTCCACGCCGTAAGTTCCCAGAGCGTAGCTGGCATTCC
>CAVWZG010000007.1:0-24979 GCA_963759415.1 uncultured Verrucomicrobiae bacterium
GGCGCAGGACTAAATCGTTACCTTTTTGATTTTCGCCTTATTTTTTGCTTGGAGATGTCTAGTCGCTAGACAATAATTGGCTCATGAGCAAATTTATTGAGCAGCGTCAGGTGATTCTCCAGAGAATGGCCCAGATCGACCAAATGGAGTACGGCTCCCTTAAAGCCGAGTTCCGACCGGGGGCCGATCCCAGCCACTCTCTGGCCCCTATTACAAGTATCAGGTGTGGCAGGACGGCAAGAACCACTCCCAACGGGTGGCCGGCCCTCGCGCCGAGCGGCTGCGCCAGGCGGTGGAAAGCCGCCAGCGGTTTGAGCAACTGGCCCGGCAATGCATTGAGTTGACAGTGCAGCACACCCGCGCCACGGGGCCCGCCACCGATGCAAAAAAAAACTCCAAACGTCGATCCGCCAGGAAACCGCCTCGGAAGTCGAGGCCTTCATCGTCCTAGCCAAAGCGCGCCTGGCGACCGAAGGAAGCCTGGCCCCGCAGTGGCTGGAGTTGGGGCTGCGCGAAGCTCTGCGGCAAGACGGACGGCGCGCCTTGGAAGAGTTGTTCAACGATGCCAATTGGCGGTTGGAGCGCGACCAGGCAGAGCCTGGGGAAAAGTGTTATGCGGCCCGGCCTACGACGGTGGACACCTTGTTTGGCCCGCTGTGTGTGCGGCGCAACTATTACACCGATGGCCAAGGCGGCGGCCGTGCTCCACTGGACGAGGCGCTTGGGATTGTGGAAGGTTGCACGCCCGCTTTAGCGCGGCTCATGTGCCGGGCCGGGGCGGTCGAGCATTACGAGGCCGCCGCCGCCAGCCTCAATGAGTACAGCGGCTTGACGGTCAATGGCCGGCGGATCCAGCGCATGGTCAACCGACTGGGGCCGCAGATGGCCCAATGGCCCCGGCCCAATTCTCCACTGTGCCTGCCGCCACCCGGCCAAGCGTTCTACGTCGAAGGGGACGGCACGGGCATTCCCGTGCGGCCAGAGGAAACGCAGGGGCGCAAAGGCAAGCAAGAGGATCAATCCGCCAAAACGCGAGAGGTGAAGCTGGGCTGTGTCTTCACCCAGACCAAGGAAGATGAAGAGGGTAAACCGGTGCGAGACCCCGAGAGCACTTCTTATGTCGCCACACTGGAACCGGCTGCGGAGTTTGGCAGCTTGCTGCGCGCCGAAGCGTTCCGGCGGGGACTGGCGCTGGCCAAGCTGGTTGTTTTTCTAGGCGACGGGGCCGCCTGGGTGTGGGAATTGGCGCGGGTCAACTTTCCCATGGCCGTCTTCATCCTGGACTTCTTTCACGCTGCCGAGCACTTGGAGTTGCTGGCCGAAGCGCTCTTCGGGGAAAAAACCGACACCTCCAAAACTCAGTGGGAGCTATGGGCCAAGGCTCTTAAAGAACAACCCGACGGGTTGGAGATCGTCCTGCGGGAGGCACGCCAGGCACTGCCTCGCCGGGGCCTGCGGCGAGAGGCTGCCCTCAAGCAGATCGCTTACTTCGAAAGCAACACCAACAGGATGCGTTATGCCGAGTATCTGGCGCGAGGCCTGTTCATTGGCTCTGGCGTCATCGAAGCTGGCTGCAAAACCGTCATCGGTCTGAGACTGAAGCAGTCGGGCATGTTCTGGGGAGTCAGGGGTGCGAAAAACGTCCTAGACATTCGCGCACTGCTGGAAAACCGCCAACTTGCGCTGTTCTGGGAGCAATATCGCAAACCCCTGCCCATAGCTGCCTGAGAACAGCCAAGCATGGTAACGATTCTGTCCTGCACCCCGCGCCGACTGTTCCCTCGACTTCACCTGGCGTGTCCGGCTAAAATCTCCTCATGTTGCAAACCTTGACTCTCGGACATTCGCCAGACCCCGACGACGCCTTTATGTTTTACGGGCTGGCCAAAGGCTTGATCCCCACCGGCGGCTTCGCTTTTCAACACATCTTGCAGGACATCCAAACCCTCAACGAACGCGCCCGGCGCGGCGAATTGGACATCACCGCCATCAGCTTCCATGCCTACGCCCACGTCAGCTCCCAATACGCCTTGTTGCCCAGCGGCGCCAGCATGGGCGACGGCTACGGGCCGATGGTGGTTGCCAGCCAGCCGTTCACACGCGACGATTTGTCCCGCCGCAAAATTGCCGTGCCCGGAACGATGACCAGCGCCTTCCTCGCGCTCCAACTCTGGCTGCAACGCCCCGCCGACCAAATCAATTTCGTCGTCGTCCCTTTCGACCAAATCTTTCAGGCCGTCCATTCCGGCCGCGCCGAGGCCGGCTTGATCATTCATGAAGGCCAATTGACCTATCAAAAGGAGGGCTTGGCGCTGTGCCAGGATCTGGGCGCGTGGTGGAAGCGCGAAAACGACGGCCTTCCCTTGCCCCTGGGCGCAAACGTCATTCACAAACGCATTCCCCCGCCGATGCGCTCGGACATCTCTCGCATTCTCACCGCCAGCATCCAATTCAGCCTCGATCATCGCCCCGAAGCCGTGGCCCACGCCTTGCACTACGCGCGCAACATGGGGAGCGATCTTGCTGATCAATTTGTCGGCATGTATGTCAATCATTGGACGCTGGATTACGGCGAAAAAGGCCGTGAAGCCATCCGCCGCTTTCTAGGCCAGGCCTTCGAAGCCGGCCTCTTGCCGCACCGGCAGGAATTGGAATTTGTCGATTCCTAAAGGAACCGGCAAGCCTCTTCAAAAGCGAGTCGCGGGCTTCGCGGGTGGAGCTTGGCGGCGTCTCCATAGCCAAGGTTGCAGAGAAAATTCGATTTCAACTGCCCTTCGGGGAAAAATTCCTTATCCAACTTTGCGTTATCAAAGCCGGACATCGGCCCGCAATCCAGCCCCAGCGCGCGCGCGGCCAATATAAAATAGGCTCCCTCAATGGACGAGTTGCGTTTGGCGGTGGCTGCGATCAGTTCCGGGTCTTCCTTAAAGACTTTGAGCATGGCGGGACTATGAGGAAACAACTTCGGCAGATTCTCATAAAATTTAAGATCATAAGCGACGATGGCCGTGGCCGGGGCGGCCATCGTCTTGTCCACGTTCCCCGGACTCAGGACCGGCTTGAGTCTCTCCTTGGCCGCTTTCGAGCGGACGAAGAAAAAGCGGGCAGGGCAACAATTGGCGCTCGTCGGCCCCCATCTCATCAAGTCATAGATTTCGCGAATCGCCTCATCGGTCACCGGTTTGTCCAGCCAGGCCACGTGCGTGCGCGCCTGGCGAAACAGCAAGTCAAGCCCCTCGTCTGTTAAACGTCGCATGTCGGAAAACTGCCACAGAAGCTCAACCCCGTCAAAGACCTGCAAACTGGGGGTCTCCGCCAAACTATTTAACACTTTTGCAGAGGCTTTCCCATTTTTTCGTCCTTTTCGTCCTTGTAAGTCCTTGTTCGTCAACACCATGCGCCCATCCACCCACTCCAAGAAAAATCATACCTAAAACACCGCCGTGGGTTATTTGTCTTTCGGAAATCGTGCCAAACTCGCCGCCGTGATAAGTTCTAACAAGCCCTCGCCGCTGGAGAAGATGGAAAAGGCCAGATTGGATATCGCCAAATCACGCCCCCCCGTTCCCCCCAAGTCCAACCCAGTCAAACCCAGTCAAACCGCAGTCCAGCCACCATTATGAAGACCAAACTTGGTAGGGCGGCGGTGCCCCGCCGCCCAAATTGAGGCTAACCGCTTCAAACTAACGTAAGCCGGCCGTCCCCTTGCAAGACCGCCCCGCGCGGTTAAGTTGTTGCGGTGCGAGCATGAATGTATTGAGCGATGTTCCGAGCGCGTCGAACCTGCCCTTTATCGAGCGGCTTTACGCCCAATTCGCGCGCGACCCGGCCTCGCTCTCCCCTGAATGGCGTCAATACTTCGAGCGCCTCCAGAACGGCCAACCGCCGGCCCCGGCCCGCTTAGGCCCTTCCTTCCGGCCGCCCGGCCTTTTTCGCGCGCGGCCCGCCCCGGGCGCCGCCACGGACGGTTTTGATGAATCCAGGATTGCCGCCCTGCAACACCGCGTTTATCGCCTTGTGCGTCATTACCGCGTGCGCGGCCATAACATCGCTGCCGTCGATCCCCTCGGCTTGCCGCGCCCCGTGCCGCCGGAGTTGGAACTGGATTTCTTCGGCTTCGCCGAGGGCGACATGGACCGGCCCATCCACTGCGAAACCCTGCAATCCGATCGCATCTTCACCATTCGCCAAATCCTCCAGCTATTGCAGGACACCTACTGCCGCTCCATTGGCGTCCAGTACATGCACATCGACAGCTTCGAGATTCGCCGCTGGTTGCAGGAACGCATGGAAAACTCCCGCAACCGCCTCGAATTGACGCGCGCCGAACAAATCCGCATCTTCACCCGCCTGACCGACGCCGTCGCCTTCGAGGAATTCATCCGCAAAAAATTCGTCGGCGCCAAAAGCTTCTCCCTCGAAGGCTGCGAAAGCCTCATCCCGCTCCTGGATTTGGCCATCGACAAAGCGGCAGAGCAGGGGATCAAGGAGATCGTCCTGGGCATGGCCCATCGCGGACGCTTGAATGTCCTGGCCAACATCCTCGGCAAAAGCCCCCTCCAGATTTTCCGCGAGTTCGCCGATGATCTCAAGTTCTACCCCGGCCACGGCGACGTCAAATATCATCTCGGCTACAGCAATGATTGGACCACCGCCACGGGCCGCCCCGTCCATCTCTCCCTTTGCTTCAATCCGAGCCACCTGGAGTTCGTCAATCCTGTCGCGCTTGGGCGGGTGCGCGTCAAGCAGGACCGCCTTGTCGCCGGGCTGGAATCCAGCCCCGGCCCGTGCCTGGCGCTGCTCATTCATGGCGACGCCAGTTTCGCCGGCGAGGGCATCATCCAGGAAACCCTCAATTTGAGCCAATTGCCCGGTTACGGCGTGGGCGGGACGGTCCACGTTGTCGTCAATAATCAAATCGGCTTCACCACCCCTCCCTCTGAAGGCCGCTCCTGTGTCTATCCGACCGACGTGGCGCGCATGTTGCAAATCCCCATTTTCCACGTCAACGGCGAAGACCCCGAGGCCGTGGCCCAGGTCGTGCGCCTGGCCATGGACTTCCGCCAGATGTTTCACCGCGACGTTGTTATTGACATGTTTGGCTACCGCCGCCTCGGCCACAACGAGGGCGACGAACCCTCCTTCACCCAGCCCCTCTTATACAAGGCCATTCAACGCCGCAAATCCGTCCGCGAAGGCTACCTGGATCACTTGCTGGCCTTGGGCGGGTTGACCCGGGAGGAAGCCGGGGAAATCGCCCGCCGCCGCCACGAAGCCCTCGAACAGGAGCTGTCGCGCGCCCAAAACGAAGCCTTTCTCCCGCCCGCCCGCAAGCTCAAGGGTGTCTGGACGCGCGGCCATTATCTCGGTGGTCCGGAGACGGCGGCGCAGGATCCCCCCACTGGTGTCGAGCCAAAGCGTCTGTCGGAATTGCTGCTGAAACAAACGGAGTTGCCGGAGACTTTTCATCCGCATCCCAAAGTTAAAAAATTCCTCGAATCCCGCCGCCTCATGGCCATCGGCGAGCTTCCATTGGATTGGGCGGCGGCCGAAGCCCTGGCCTTCGCCAGCCTGAGCGCGGACGGTTTCCGCGTCCGCTTGAGCGGCCAGGACAGCGCGCGCGGCACTTTCAGCCAGCGCCACGCCATTCTGTACGACTACGAAACCGGCCAGCCTCACGTCCCGTTGCGGCATCTGGGCGGCCAGCAGGCCCCCGTCGATATCATCAACAGCCCCCTCTCGGAGGCCGGCGTGCTCGGCTTCGACTACGGCTACAGCCTGGATTGCCCCGACGGCTTGATTTGCTGGGAGGCGCAATACGGCGACTTTGCCAACGCCGCCCAGGTTATCGTGGATCAATTCATCGCCAGCGCGGAGGACAAGTGGAGCCGCTTGAGCGGAATCGTTTTGTTGTTGCCGCACGGTTTCGAGGGACAAGGCCCGGAACACTCCAGCGCCCGCCTCGAGCGCTTCCTCAGCCTGGGCGCGGAAGACAACCTCCAGGTGGTCTGCCCGACCACCCCGGCCCAATATTTCCATTGCCTGCGCCGCCAGGTGATCCGGCCCTGGCGCAAGCCGCTGATCGTGATGACCCCCAAGAGCCTCCTGCGCGACCCGCGCGCCGTCTCCACCCTGGCCGACTGCGCCCAAGGCGTTTTCCAGCGGGTGTTGCCCGAGGGCGCGCTCCAGCCGGCCAAAGTCCGCCGCATTTTGTTGTGTTCGGGAAAAATTTATTACGAACTTCTCCAACAGCGCGAAACCCTGCAACGCGGCGACGTCGCCATCCTGCGCCTGGAACAGCTTTACCCGTTTCCCGACCGCCTCCTGCAATCCGCCCTCGAGCCTTGCGCGCCCGGCACGCCGGTGGTCTGGGTGCAGGAGGAGCCGGAGAACATGGGCGCCTGGCGTTTCCTGCGCGTCCATTTTGGCGAGACGCTTTACGGCAAGTTTCCCTTTGCCGGCATTCGGCGTCCCTCCTCTCCCAGCCCGGCCTCCGGCTCCGCCCGCATCCACAAACGCGACCAGAAGTTTCTCATCGCCCAAGCCTTTGCTCAACTTTGATTGACAATAAACCTATGGCCTTTGAAATAAAAGTTCCCTCGCTCGGTGAATCCATCACCGATATCGAAATCGGCCCGTGGCTCAAAGCCGAAGGCGACTTCGTCAACAAGGACGAAAATATCGTCGCCCTCGAATCCGAGAAAGCAACGGTCGAATTGCCCGCCCCTGTTTCCGGCAACTTGAGCCGCATCCTCAAACGCCAGGGGGAAAAGGCCGCCGTCGGCGACGTCATTGCCTATCTCGAGCCGGCGCCAAAACCCAAAGAGGAAACCCGCCCCGCGCGCAAAACCGAAAAAACTCCGCCTGCGCCGGCGCCCGTGGCCATCCCGCCACCCGCCGCGCCGCCGCCGGAAGTCCGTGCCGAAACCAAACCGCCCGTTTCTCCAACGCCTTCGGTTCCGGGACGCGAGGAGGAAGTCGTGCGCATGACTCCCTTGCGCCGCACCGTCGCGCGCCGCCTGGTCGAGGCGAACCAATCCATGGCCATCCTGACCACCTTCAACGAAATAGACCTCTCCGCCGTCCTCGCATTGCGTCAGGAGTGCCAGGAAAAATTCACTGCCAAACACGGCGTTAAACTGGGCTTCACCTCCTTCTTCGTCAAAGCCGTGATCGAGGCCCTGAAAGCCTTTCCGCAGCTCAACGCCTCCATCCAGGGAGAGGACATTGTCTATCATAATTATTTTGACATCGGCGTGGCCATCGGCTCCGACAAGGGCCTGGCCGTCCCCGTCCTGCGCGACGCCGGGCAATTGGGTTTCGCCGAGATCGAGAAGGCGGTGGCGGATTTCGCCGCCCGCGCCCGCGAGAACAAGCTCAAGCCGGACGAGTTGTTGGGCGGCACCTTCACCATCACCAACGGCGGCGTCTATGGCTCGCTGCTTTCCACCCCGATCGTCAATCCTCCGCAAAGCGGCATCCTGGGCCTGCACGCCATTCAGCAGCGCCCCATCGCAATGGCCGGCAACGTCGTCATCCGCCCGATGATGTACGTCGCCTTGAGCTACGATCACCGCCTCGTCGATGGCCGTGAAGCCGTCACCTTCCTCGTGCGCATCACAGAGATGATCGAAAACCCCGCCCGCATCCTATTGGAGATTTGAGTGGGACGCAGATTGCAACCGTTTCCTGGGTAAGCTTCAGAGATGGCGATAGACTTCAGAGCGATGTTGGATGCGGTAGATGCGGACCATTTTTTGCGCAGGATAATTCCAATACAAAATGCGATAATCACTCACACGCAGTTTGCACAGCCCAGCCAGATCAACCGGCATTCCAACCAGCCTCCGATGCACCATGACAGCGGCATTCTCAGCGAGCCATTGGATTTTGCGATCGACGCTTCCACCGATGGCAGCGTCCAGTTCCGCGAGTTGCGCGTTGGCTTTGCTGCCTATTTCGACCCGGTAGGGCATGGCAGGTGGCGCGGCTTCCAAACCTTGAATTTGCCAGCCCGATCTTCCCGGCGGGCGGCGCGCAGTTCGGCCATGACTTTAGGGTTCTGCGCCGTAAGCCAGTCTTGTAGCTCGTCCAGCGTTTCCACCGAGGAGAGCACGGGTGTTGGGATTTCAACGGTCTCCGTTTTCATTAGCATACGTTACTGCCTTCCTTTGTGCCGCTCAAGCAAAGCTTTTGGAAAAAAACTAAGATTTTGTAAAAAATACTCAATAAGGCTCCTCGCCCTCAGAAATGACGAAGCAGAAAATCCTCCAGGAATCGTTGCGTGTCTTCCCCGTGCAACTCGATGCTGACCGATTTGGACGTCACTTCCTTGAATTCGGCCCCCGGAATTTCCCGCGCCAGGGTTACGCCGTATTCCAGCGGATGCACCGCGTCATGGTCGTTGGCCATCACCAGCGTCGGCACGGCAATGGCCCGCCACTGCCGCCGGTCCGCGTTGGGCGAGTCCAGCGGAATCTTTTCCAGCCGCACCACCGCTTCCTCCGCCCGCGGATGCAGAAATTGCGCCGCCAACGACTGGGCGCTGGCCGCCGAACGTGCCAATGCCTGCCGGTAAGTTTCGGACTGCTTGAACAATTCCAGCCCTTTCTCCGCCCCATGCTCCCGCAGCAGGCCGGCGATGGTGTTGAACACCGCCATGTTATCCCGTCGCGGCCCATCCAGCCAGGCCGGCCGGTGCAGCACCAGGCCCAGCAGCCGTTGCGGATAACGCAACGCGAAATTCAACGCCACCGCCGCTCCCATCGAGATGCCGCCGACCACCGCTTTCTCAATCTGCAAATGATCCATCAAGGCCAGCACGTCGTCGGCAAACGCCGCCAGGCTGATCTTTTCCGGCGGCCCGACCGGACGCGTCTCCCCGTGCGCGCGGAAATCCATCCCAATCAACCGAACGCCCCCCGGCGGACGAAACAGGCTCAACGGCTGCGTCACGTCGTCGCCCAACCCGTGCTGAAACAAAAAGGGCACCCCTGAGCCTGTCGTCTCATAGTGAAATTCAAGGCCTTCATGGGGAAACACGCCGGAAACTGGCGCCGGCGCAGGTGGTTCGGATTTTTGCAATTCCTGCCGCAGAAAGGCCACGCTGGTCTTGACTTCCTCTTCCGCCAGCCCATGCAGGATCAGCGGTCCCTGAAAATCGGCCGCCCGCAAAAGCCGCAGCACCCGCGGCCAATCCAGCATCCCTTGGCCCGCCGCCGCGAAGGTCAGGCTGTCCCCGTCGCGAAAATCCTTGGCGTGCGCCAAAGCGATGTCCCCGCCCAGCAAATCGAAAGCTTCCTCCAGTATCTCCGCCTTGCGCGCGCGCTCTCCCGGCCTAAACAAATTGGCCGCGTCCATGATGATTTTCAGGCGCGGCGATTTCATCTCGTCCAGGAGCCGGCGCGCCTTCCTGGCGGAGTTGATGACGTTGGCCGTTTCCGGCTCGACTCCCAGGCAGACATCATGCTCCTCCGCGATTTTCAGCGCCGCCCGCATGGAGACCGTCAGGTCCTGCCACGCTTCGGCGCTGTCATTTTGCGGATGCGCCCGCCACATATTTTGCGGGTCGCGGGTGCCCGTGCAAAGTGTGACCAGGGGCGCTCCCAAGGCCGCGCAACTGGCCGCGATCCCCTCCAATCGCCGCAGCCCCTCGCTCCGTTTGCCGCCATCGGGATCGATCATGTTGAAGGTGCCCGACACCGCCGCGACCGAAAGGCGGCGTCGCTTGAATTCGCGGGCAATGTCGTTCAGAATCCGCGGCTCGATGCGCTCCGGCAGACTGGGCAACCCGGCGCTGGCGAAATTAAACTGCACGCAGCCCAAACCGCATGCGCCGACCGCATCCAGCGTGGCGCCCAAATCAGGTCTGACAAAGGTTTTGGCAAAAATTCCCAGCCGCATTCCGACAAGATGGTGCAACTTCAAAGATTGTCCATCATTTTGACCTCCGCCTATCCTTTGGGAATGTCGTGAAAAGCGCCAAAATAGTTCTTGCTATTTTAGGACAGGCGGTTAAATACTTGGAACAGTTCTTTTACAAGTTAAAATTTGCATAGCGTTGGCCGCTACACAAAGCCCCAGAAAAACCCGCTAAATTTTTAAAGGCAAAGCATGAGACGAAGGCCAAGGCACGCCCAGACGGGCGCCGCCTTGTGTTTTCTCTTGCGGTGCCTTAGCGGGTTACCTCTGGGAGGAGCATGGGGTGTGCGCCTCTCAGTTTTCTGGGGACAACAACCGGCCAATATTTATCCCTCAATATGAGCACAAGCAAAACGACCTTCAAAAGTTTGGCTACGGCCGCGTTCAGTGTTACGGGCGCCGCATGTTTGCAATGGAAGAAGTTTTTGTATTTGCAGTTTTCTTGCCGCTTTCTGCACCGCTCTCGTATGGAATCGAAGGATTGACCATTTCGGTTGGAAATCAAACCAACATAGTTTTGGGATGGCCAAGCGCTGCAAATGAAACTTACCTCATCTAGTACCTGCTCCACCCTTGACGTGAATAATTCGTGGCAAGAACTGACGAATTATTATCCCGCCGCTGGTGATACAAATTGGACAACGTTCGTTATAACCAACGCGATCATTCCCGCGTCTGGCGCCGGTAATTATACGGAAGGCGGCGGGCCTCCTTCACCGGAGGATGCGACGTTGGCTGGTGCAGCAGCCGTGACTTCTGATACCGATGCCGCCCAATCGGCTTTTCTTGAACCGGGCGACGCTGTGCTGCCCCCCAGTCCGTGGCTTCCTCAAACGCTGCCTTCCGGAGCTATTTTAAAGACTGACGGGACGTACCTCCCGCTCCCGGGGCCTTATGCGCCAGCGCTATCTTCATCGAATGATATTATGGCAGACGGGAGAATGGCCTCGCCAGACAACAGCACTAACGGAGGCGATTTCCAAGCGTCTCCCACCGGATTTTTCCGCGTTGTTCGGGATGGCGCGCATATATACGGTTTGACAAATGGCGCGGTTTTGAGCGGCGACGTTCAATTTAATCTCGAACTCGGCTTGGACGAGACGGATCAAATTGTGGGAATCACGTTTTACGACGAAAACAATTCGCCGCTGATCGGTGCGTTGGCGCAAGGTGCAGGCAATCTATGGACTTTTAATTGGAACACGCCGATGGCAGCTAATGGGACTTACAGCGTGTATGCCGAGGTTGATTTCGCCACCAACGAACCGATTGTTGGTTTCCCCGTCACCATCACCGTCAGCAATGTCATTTCGTTTCCCAACTATTTAACGCAATACTTTGGCAATTGGATGTGGATTTACGCGCAAACGATTCCAAACGCCAATTACGAAATAGACATGTACGACGAAAACACGAATTATCTCGGTTCCTTTGTCGATTACGCCGATGGCAACGGCGTGATCTCGTTTCTTTGGAATTTGGAGGACTATTATGGCGATACCAATTACAGCACGAACTTTTATGGCGAATTCACGGTGGATACGTCCTCGCTGTCAACCCTCAGCTTATCCTTATCCGCGTCTAACTCCAGCGGCCAGGCATCATCCATCCCGTGCAAAGCTTTGGGCGGCATTTGCCAGCCAATGGGGGCCACTCCCGATGGCGGTTCCCCATCGAGCGCCAAAGCCCCGCAATTTTGGGTGAAAGAACCCAAGTGGACGCCCAACGACCTTTGGGTCGTAGGTTACGGTCAGTTTAACACCAATCAAAGCCAAATCCACAGGATACATGGATGATAACGGGAGGCACGAGCGGCGAATACGGCGGCGTCCTTGGAACAATTGACCCCTATGGCCTTAATAATAGCTTTTCTCCTGGCAACAACTGCCAGGCAGGGACGGTATATACGGTGACAGACATGCCATCGGCAGGCACTTTGCTTTATTATTTGGCAGGTTACGAACGTGATTACAGGAATTTCTATTTCTTCGGCCATGGCAGCGCGTCTTCCATTGGCGCGAAAACCACGAATGGCTGGGTTGGCTTGACGCAAGGGGAAATCGCCGACTTCTTGTGGAACGTGCCGCTTAGTTACCAGGTGATGCACGCCGCCTTTCGGCCTTATCGCTTTGTTTTCATTGATGGCTGCGACACCGCCAAGGCAAACTTCTGTGAAGCGTTCGCCATTCCCGCCGTGGCATTAAGCACAAATTACTTCGCAGCCGCTGGTATAGAATCCCGCGCCTTCGTAGGTTTCAAGAGTTGGTCGATTAACCTTAATACTTGGAATTGGCAGGCCTATTCGCTGATGACGGAGGGCTTTCTGCGCGATTGGATGGGGAACGTGCCTGTGCAATCATGTTTGAATAATGCAAAAAGTGACATTCACGGCACAGGACGGAGAATGGACTCGTCCGCGGTGGTTTATGGCGCGGCTGATCTCCAACACGCCACGCGCACCCGACCATGAAGCGAACCATTATTTTAATTGTATGGTGCGCTTTGGCGCAAATGCTTTGTGCCAACGGGAAACTCACCGACGCGCAGATGCAGGAGATGTATGGCGGAATGATTCCTGAAATCAATCACAGCACGCTGGCCTACCGAGCGGCGGCGATGCAAAAAATGCTCCAGGAGGCGAATTACTTTGCCGACCGGTTGAAGTTGCCGACTCCTCACCCAATCCAAGTAAACGATATTCGGAATCCTTGGATTGTGCAGCCGTGGTTCGGCCTCATCCAAGACAGCAATGGTCCAATCACTAGTTTTGGGAGCAACATTTATGATTCCAAATTGCCACGCGAGGGGCGCTTGCGCTCCCTGCAATTAGCAGCCGGCGGAACAATTGAGACCACAAACTTCTTCTTCTCGTTTTATGACGGAGGAAAAATCCGAGAAGTGCAGCGTATAGACGAACACTTGATGGAACGCTATGCCCATCGTCTTGACGAACTGATCGGAAAGCCGTCACTCATCAACGAAGCGCAGGCGCACGAGTTGGCTACTCAATGGCTGGCGGCTGTGGATGTGGACGTGGCGGCGCTGGGCAAACAAAAGTGGACTGTCAATCAACTCCATTATCTGGCGCGCGGCGCTACAAATTACGTCACATTGCCACTTTACTACGTGAACTTCGGCTCAATACATTATACCAACGGGCCGGAAAACGTGAAAGAATTCGATGAGCCGATGGTTGAAGTGGAAATTCTCGGCACGACCAAAGAACTTCAAGATATAACGATAAATGACCTCTCATTTTCGCGCCGTCCGCTGCTGATCATCAGCAACGCGCTCGATTTAATCCGCACGCCCGATCCTTCCGTAAAACAGTTGAAAGATCCATCGTCCGGGGTGAAAACAAACGCTCGATAAAAGAGCCAAGAAAGCAATCAGCCTTTCAGCCGCGCTTCTTTCATCCGCTTGCGTATCCGGCGAAGGGATTCTTTGCCGTCAACGCCCTCGCCTCGGTCAAGCCGTTCCAGGCTTTGGACCAATTGCGCTTCCAGTTCTTCGAGCGTCCCTGGCGGCCTGCGTTGGAGAACTTTGAGTTTCATTTCTTCCTTCATCCTTCGTTTCCGCACTGCCCCCTCTGCCGCAAAGCATGGTCAATCAAAACCAAGGCCGCCATCGCCTCCACCATCGGCACCGCTCGCGGCAACACACATGGATCGTGCCGCCCGCGCCCTTTGAGGGTCGTGTTCTTCAAATGGATGTCCACCGTGGGCTGCTCCCGCATGACCGTCGCCACCGGCTTGAAGGCGATCCGGCAATAAATGGTCTCCCCGTTGGAGATGCCCCCCTGAATGCCGCCGGAATTATTGGTCATCGTTCGCACTTTGCCGCCCTTCATGCGAAAAACGTCATTGTGCTCCAGCCCCGTCAACAAGGTCCCGCCAAAGCCCGAGCCAATCTCGAAACCCTTGGTGGCCGGCAGGCTCAACATGGCCTTCCCAAGGTCCGCTTCCAGGCGGTCAAATACCGGTTCTCCCCAGCCCGGCGGCACGCCTCGCGCCACGCACTCGATCATGCCGCCCACGCTGTCGCCCGCCCGCCTCATCCTCTCAATCAGCCGGATCATCTTTCGCGCCGTCCCCTCGTCGGGGCAGCGCACGATGTTGCTTTCGATCTGTTTGAAAGTGACGGCCTCCCGGTCAATCCGCGCGACGATGCGCTGGACTTGCGTGACGTAAGCCAGAATTTCAACCCCAAATTGTTCGCGCAGAATTTTCTTGGCCACCGCGCCGGCGGCGACGCGTCCGATGGTTTCACGGGCGCTGGTGCGGCCTCCGCCCTGCCAATTGCGGATGCCGAACTTGGCCTGATACGTGTAGTCGGCATGTGAAGGCCGGAATTTAGCCGCCATTTCGCTGTAAGCCTCTGGCCGGGCATCCGTGTTCCTGACCCACATCGAGATCGGCGTTCCTAGCGTCTTCCCCTCGAACGTGCCCGAGAGAATCTCCACCCGGTCCGCCTCCTGCCGGGGAGTGACAATGGCCGATTGCCCGGGCCGGCGCCGGTCCAGATCGGGCTGTATGTCCGCCTCCGTCAGCGCCACGCGTGGCGGGCAGCCGTCGATAACCACGCCCACGCCGCCCCCGTGGGACTCACCCCAGGTGGTGATGCGGAACAAATGTCCAAAAGAATTGCCCATTGCGGCAGTCTAAGGTTTGGAGCCGGGAAAACGCAAATATCGAATTGGCTGTTGACATCGGCGCGGTCTTTGGTAAGTTCACCGCTCCTTTGAGAGAGGGAATTGATGAAAACGTATTTGCCTAAGAATCATTTGGAACAGCGCAAATGGCACGTCGTGAACGCTGACGGCGCCATACTGGGCCGTCTGGCGGTCCAAGTCGCCAATATTCTGCGCGGAAGAAACAAACCCGTCTATACGCCGCACATGGATGCGGGCGATTTCGTGGTCGTGGTCAACGCCGAGAAGATCAAACTTACCGGCAAAAAAGAAACGGCCAAGGAATTCATGTCCTATTCCGGCTGGAAAGGCGGCGAACGCTACCGAACGGTGGCGGAAGTTCGCGCCAAGAATCCGGAAAAGCTCATCATGCACGCCGTGCGCGGCATGGTGCCCAAGAACCGTCTTGGCCGAGTCCTCATGACCAAACTCAAAGTCTATAAAGGCGGCCAGCATCCCCACTCGGCCCAGCAGCCCGCCACCTTGGTCCCGGTTTCTTAACACTCATACGATTCTATGGCAGAGATTAAAGAATTTCTTGGTACGGGACGCCGCAAAACGGCCGTCGCCAGGGTCCGCCTGGCCGCCGGTTCCGGCAAAATTGTCGTTAACGGACGCCCCTTCGAAACCTATTTCCCCACCGATACCCTGCGCACCTTGGCCATCACGCCTCTGGTCGTGACGGAAAACGCCGCCAAGTTTGACCTCCGCGTCAACGTTGAAGGCGGCGGCCCCATCGGCCAGGCTGGCGCCATGCGCCACGGCATCGCCCGCGCTTTGCTGACGGTGGACGCGGCCTTGCGTCCGGCGTTGAAGACGGCGGGCCTGTTGACGCGCGACCCGCGCATGAGGGAACGCGAGAAATACGGCCGGCCGGGCGCTCGCAAACGCTTCCAATATAGCAAGCGGTGATCCGATGAAGGCCGCCATTGTAGGCGCGTCGGGTTATTCGGGCGAGGAGTTGGTGCGCCTGCTCTTGCGGCATCCGCTGGCGGAGTTGGCGGGGGTGACCTCCCGTCAATACGCCGGCCAGACCGTGGCCCGCATCTTTCCCAAGTTCGCCAATCATCCGCGCGCCAAGTCCCTGCGCTTCAGCGAACCCAAGCCGGAGTTGCTCGCCAAAACGGCCGACCTCGTTTTCCTGGCGCTGCCCCACGGCGTGGCGGCGGAGTTTGCCGCTCCTCTGCTCGGCCTCGGTTGCCAGGTCATCGATCTCAGCGCGGATTTCCGCCTCAAGAGTCCGGCGGTTTACAAGCAGTTCTACGGGCACGATCATCCCGCCCCCGGGTTGCTGCCCAAGGCCGTTTATGGCTTGCCCGAGGTTCGCCGCGAGGAAATCAAGAACGCCTCCCTCATCGCCTCGCCCGGATGCTATCCGACCAGCATTCTGCTCCCCGTCCTGCCTTTGCTCAAAGCCGGTTTGATCACCAGCGACGGCATCATTGCCGATTCCCTTAGCGGCGTCAGCGGAGCCGGGCGCAAAGCCGAGTTGGATTATCTGTTCGCCGAATGCAACGAAAGCGCGCGGCCCTACGGCATTCCCCAGCACCGGCACCTGTCGGAAATCGAGGAGCAATTGAGCCTGGCCGCCGGTCACCCGTTGGTCATCCAGTTTTCACCGCATTTAATTCCGCTCAACCGCGGCATTTTGACCACACTTTATCTGACTCCGGCCAGGCCTGTCGAAAACGAGAGCCAGTTGGCTGCCTTTCGCGAGCAGATGACCTCCTGTTATCAGGCCGCCTACGGCCAGGAACCCTTTGTCCGCCTCTTGGAAGGCCCCGCGCTGCCCGACACCAAAAACGTCACCAACTCCAACGTCATCGAAATTGCCTGGCGTCTGGACCCGCGCACCAAACGGCTCATCGTCCTCAGCGCAATCGATAATATCACCAAAGGCGCCAGTGGCCAGGCCGTCCAAAGCATGAACATCCTGCGCGGCTTCCCGGAAACTTCCGGGCTGTGCTGAACTCATGGACATCTCCGCCAATCTGACCCAGGTCCGGCAACGCGTCTCCGCCGCTTGTGCGCGCTCCGGGCGCGATTCCGCCTCCGTCGCCCTGATCACCGTCTCCAAAGGGCATCCGGCGGACGTCGTTTGCGCCGCCGCTGACGCGGGCCTTTCCGTCTTTGGCGAAAATCGCGTCCAGGAAGCCAAAGCCAAAATCGGCCTCTGCCCCGGCCGCCTCCAATGGCATTTGATCGGCCACCTTCAATCCAACAAATGCCGCGACGCCGTCCATTTCTTTGCCATGATTCAAAGCGTGGACAGCCTTTCGCTGGCGCGGGAAATCAATCATTGGGCCGAAAAATCCGCCAAGACCATGCCGGTCCTCATCGAGGTCAACGTCGCCGGCGAATCGAGCAAATTTGGTTACGCGCCGGAAAAAATCCTGGCCGAACTCAAGGAAATCAACGCCCTGCCCAAGCTTGAGGTGCAGGGACTCATGACCGTCGCGCCATACGTCCAGGAGGCGGAGAAGGTTCGCCCGGTATTCCGGCGACTGCGGGAATTGAAAGCTCAATGCGAAGAACTGTTGGGCGCTCCGCTGCCGCATTTGAGCATGGGCATGAGCGGCGATTTTGCAGTGGCGGTGGAAGAAGGAGCGACTATGATACGTCTCGGCAGCGCTGTGCTGGGACCGCGTGCCGCCCCCAAACCGGCCATCGGCGGCCCTTAGAACTGGTGTATGGAGCTAACTTGCGAAACATTTCAAGAAGAGATCGTGGAAGCCCTGCGGACCTACGACCAGCACATCGTCTGCATCGATAAAACGCCCGAGGAGTGCCAGGCCGCCTTGCTTTCCCTCATGGACAAGGCCATTCGCGCCTACGTCAGCCGCGGTCCCCATTTGCGCCACGGCATAGCGCTGGACAAACAGGTCACCATCATCCTCAGCCAGACCGACCATGAGCGTCCGCTCTGCGGCATCTATTTCAACCTGCATTCCCCCTACAAGAAAAAGCCCGCCGTCAAATCCAAAAAGGAAGATTAAGCCGGACCAAACGCGGCAGGGCGGCGGTGCTCCGCCGCCGTGAATGGGCTGACACCCTGAAAAGGCGCATGACTGCCGCATCAGGGTTTCCATTACAATCAAATCCATACTTCGCCTTACAGACAACAATAAATGCATTCGTTAAGATGCTTCACAGCTAAAAATAAGTCGTTTGCACAGGCGGGACGGAATGTGGTTTTTTGGGGGGCGATTGGACGCCTGGTGTGACCAGAAAGGCCAAAATGCTAAAGTCAGTTCCGGGGTTATGCTCGATTTTTGGTTTCCTTTTGGCCTATGCGCTGGGATTGTCCTTCTTTTTCGCACGGATAAGGATGGTCGGCGGCGGCGCTGGCGTCCTCTGGATCACATTTGGGTGCCTTTGGGAGGGTTGACCGGCCTTTGCCTTCTGGCCTTGTGGTGGCAATCGCACGGGCCGAAGTAAGGCAGGTTTTGCTGCCTTTATTTATTTCCACCGCCTAAGGGATCCATTTCACTCACGGCGACCAAAATCCCAAGTGAGCCTGGTGGTCGGTTGGAACTCGCCTTTTTTAAACTTGATCTGCCCGCGCCTGTCGCTATAACCACGTGCAGTCATTCATGAGCACCTCATCTCACGTTGATCAAACCGCAGCTTCGGCTGCCATTCTGCCCCGGCCGGCCCAAAGCCTGTTGGCGGCCAATCGCAATGAAATCGCCATCCGCGTCTTCCGGGCCGCGACGGAGCTGGGCTTGCGCACGGTGGCCATTTACGCGCAGGAGGATCACCTCAGCATCCATCGCTTCAAGGCGGATGAGGCCTACTTGATCGGCCAGGGCAAAGGTCCCGTCGGCGCCTACCTCGACATCGAGGGCATCGTTGCCCTGGCCAGGGAGAAGGAAGTCGGGCTGATCCATCCCGGTTACGGTTTCCTGGCCGAAAATGCCGATTTCGCCCGCGCGTGCGCGGCGGCGGGCATCACGTTCGTCGGACCGCGCCCGGAAATTCTGGAGTTGATGGGCAACAAAATGGCGGCGCGCGCGCTGGCCCGAAAAACCAACGTCCCTACTTTGCCCGGCACCGACGAACCGGTCCGAGACCGCGCCCGGGCGCTCAAGATTGCCCATGAAATCGGTTTCCCGCTGATCATCAAGGCCGCCTTTGGCGGCGGTGGCCGCGGCATGAGGGTGGTTCATCGCGCCTCCGACCTGGCCCATTTACTCGAGGAAGCACAAAGCGAGGCCGCCCATGCTTTCGGCAACCCGGCTGTCTTTTTGGAAAAATATATCCCGCGCGCCAAGCACATCGAGGTGCAGATTCTGGGCGACCAGCATGGCCATATCGTCCATTTGCACGAGCGCGATTGCTCGGTGCAGCGCCGCCACCAAAAGGTCATCGAAGTAGCTCCCGCCTTCGCCCTGGACGAAGCAGTGCGAAAGGATTTGTGCCAGGCCGCCGTCAGCCTCGCCCGCGCGGTCCGTTACGACAACGCCGGCACGGTGGAGTTCCTTTACGACCTGGACAAGCACGACTGGTTTTTCATCGAGGTCAACCCGCGCATTCAGGTTGAACACACCGTCACGGAGGTCATCACGGGGGTGGATTTGGTGCGGTCGCAAATTCTGGTTGCTCAGGGCCATCCGTTGCACGGCGCGCAGATCAATTTGCCGGCGCAGGAGAACATGCCGCGCGTGGGCTGCGCCGTGCAATGCCGCGTTACCACCGAAGACCCGGAAAACAAGTTCACGCCCGATTACGGGAGGATTCTGACCTATCGTTCCAGCGGCGGCTACGGGGTGCGCCTGGACGGCGGCATGGGCTACGCGGGCGCGGTCATCACCCCCTTTTACGATTCGTTGTTGGTGAAGATAACCGCTTTCGGGCGCGACTTTGGTCTGGCTCTCCAGCACATGGACCGCGCCTTGCGCGAGTTCCGCATCCGTGGCGTAAAGACGAATATCCCTTTCCTGGAAAACGTCATCGCCAATCCCGTCTTCCGCTCCGGCAAGGCGGCCACGACCTTGATCGACACCACGCCTGAACTGCTCCACTTCAAACCGCGCCGCGACCGCGCCACCAAGCTGCTCGCCTTCCTGGGCGATGTCATCGTCAACGGCAATCCGCAGGCCAAAGGCTATACCCTCAAAGCGGCCCTGCCGCCGGTCCGTCCGCCCGCGACCCTGGGCAAAGGCGCACCGCGCCCGGGCACGCGCCAGTTGCTCCTGGAAATGGGTCCCAGGAGATTCGCGCAATGGACTCTCGAACAAAAACAGTTGCTCGTCACCGACACCACTTTTCGCGACGCCCATCAATCGCTCCTGGCCACGCGCGTGCGGACCTTCGACATGCTGGCGGTGGCGCCGGCCGTGGCCTGGCGCACGCCGCGGCTTTTCAGCCTGGAAATGTGGGGCGGGGCGACCTTCGACACCGCCATGCGATTCCTGCACGAGGACCCGTGGGAACGATTGCGCGAGTTGCGCCGGCGCGTGCCGAATATTTGTTTTCAAATGCTCTTCCGCGGGGCCAACGCCGTCGGTTATTCCAATTATCCCGACAACGTCGTGCAAGGCTTTGTGCGCCACGCTGCCGCCTGCGGCATCGACATTTTCCGCATTTTCGATTCGCTTAATTACACCCCAAATCTCAAGGCGGCGATGGAAGCGGTGCAGTCCACGCATGCCGTGTGCGAAGCCGCCATCTGCTACACCGGCGACATCCTGGATCCGCAACGGACCAAGTATTCTCTGCGATACTACGTCAAGCTGGCCCGGGAATTGGAGAAAATGGGGGCCCATTTCCTGGGCATCAAAGACATGGCGGGTTTGTGCCGGCCTTTCGCCGCGCGCGCGCTGGTCAAGGCGCTCAAAGAAGAGACCGGCCTGCCGATTCATTTTCACACCCACGACACCAGCGGCATCAATGCCGCGTCGGTTTTGCAGGCCAGCGAGGCCGGCGCCGATATTGTCGATTTGGCCATCGCTTCCCTGAGCGGTTCCACCAGCCAGCCCAACATGAATTCCATCGTCGCCGCCTTGCGCCACACCCGGCGCGACACCGGCCTGGATTTGCAGGCCTTGAACGAGTTTTCCGAATACTGGGAAAAAGTGACTGCGTTTTACGCGCCTTTCGACACCGCCCCGCGCAGCGGCACGGCGGAGGTCTATCTGCACGAGATGCCCGGCGGCCAATACACCAACCTCAAGGAGCAGGCCGCCAGCATGGGCCTGGCCCAACGCTGGCCCGAAATCGCCCGCGCCTATGCCGAGGTCAACGATCTCTTCGGCGACATCGTCAAAGTCACCCCCAGCAGCAAAGTCGTCGGCGACATGGCGATGTTCCTGATCACGCGCGGCATCAAGCCCGCCGACGTCTTGAACCTGGCTCCGGGCAGCGTCCCGTTCCCGGCCTCCGTCATCGACATGCTTTCCGGCAACCTGGGCCAGCCCGCGGGCGGATGGCCCAAACAATTGCAGAAGGTCGTTCTGGGCGGCCGCAAGCCTATTCGGGGACGCCCCGGCGCCGGTTTGAAACCGCTGAATTTGAAAAAGGTCAAAGACGAAATTTCCGCCAGGCTCAAACACGAGGCGGGCGACGATGAGCTTTACAGCCACTTGATGTATCCGGAAGTCTTCGTGGATTACGCCAAGTTCGTCCGTGATTACAGCGATGTCGCCGTGCTGCCCACTCCCGCCTTCTTTTACGGCCTCAAGCCCGGCGAAGAAATTGCCGTCGATATCGAAGCGGGCAAAACTCTCTTCATCAAACTCATCCACCTTGGCGAGCCGGACAAGGATGGCCGCCGCGTGGTCACCTTCGAGTTGAACGGCATGACACGCGAGGCCGCGGTGACGGACCGTTCGATTCAAGCCACGGCCCGGCCCCGTCCCAAAGCCGACCCCGCCGACCCGTTGCAAGTAGCCGCGCCCATTCCCGGCTTGATCACCTCGCTGGCCGTCAACGTCGGCGCCAAAGTGGCCAAGGGCGGCAAATTATTGACGCTGGAGGCGATGAAGATGCAGAGCACCATCTACGCCCAGGCCGGCGGCACCGTAGAGGCGGTTTACGCGCAAGTCGGCGACACCGTGGAAAGCAAAGACCTGCTGCTTAAAATGCGCCCATAAATGATTGTTGGTCGGCGAACACTTTGGCAGAGATGAAACTAGTCTGTCCAGTATGCAACTCGGATGTTCCTCGCGAGGACGTTGACATGTCCAGCGAGACCGCTCTTTGCGTCCGGTGCCAGAAGGATTTTGATTGCAAAGACTGGATTGAGTCAGCACTCGTAACGCCAGAAAATCTTCGTCATCCACCTGACGGAACAAAGTTTGAACAGTCAGCAGGCGGTTTTCGGATTGTCGTTTCGACGCGCTCATATTGGTGGCTCTTTTTCCTGCCGATCGCCTGCATTTGGTCGGCTTTGCTGCTCTTCTTTTCTTATGCATTTTTCCATGCGCATCCGGGAATACGTTGGATGTTTTACGTACTCCTGACGCCTTTCTTTCTCGTCGGTGCGTGGCTCTGGGGTTGCGCGCTCATGCCCCTGTTTGGCAAAGTCGCAATTGAGGTTGAGGGCGATGCTGGAAACATCTTCAAGGGGATTGGTTTGGCAGGTTGGAGACGCCGCTTCGATTGGGGGGGTGTGCGGAGAATTCGGCTCAGCACTTATTATATGGAGAATCGGAATCAAGAGCAGATCACCCTAGAGGGAGACCAGATTATCCAATTGGCAAGAGGAGTTAAACATGAACGCCTTTGCTACATGCTGATCGCTCTTCGCCAGAATCTTCGCAGAAAGACAGACGTGCAGCGCCAAACGCACACGCCTTAGCCCCGGTACAGTCGTCACGAATTGACTAGTTTGATGACGAGGCTTTTGCCCATAACAAGTATCAGTTCTCACTTTTTAAACCAGTTGACGGAGGGCGTGCGTTGTGCGAGGTCTTCTTGCGTAATGCCAGCCTGCTCGCGGGCTTGCCGCAGAAGCACTCCCACTTTGAACTCATGGTAGCCGACTTCAAAGTTTTCAGCGAATTTCTTGTCCGTGCGTTTGCGCCGGCTGATATATTTGTCGAGGTCGTCTTTCATCGCTTCATTCTCCGGTTCAGACAAGTTGCCGTATTTGTGAACTTGCCGTCAAGGCCGTCGTGCGGCTCATTGCGGCGGGTGGGATTAAATGTGGGTGAGGTGAAGAAGGATTCAACCCGTTCCGGGTAGGGGCGGATAACGGGCCTTACCTGGGGTAGCCCCTCTGGGATCGGGGCAACCCCAGGCTGATTGATGTTCTCCCGTTGGGAGAAAGAATGATGAATCCCACCCGCTTTTAATCACACCCCATTACGGCGGAAGATTTCCTTTGACTTGCGTGGGGTCTCGATTCTCCAGGGGAACATTGGGGACGCAGTTAAACATTTAACAATTGAATTTTTCTCGGCGACATGGTGGTCGGTGAGCCATCGGGATCGTAATGATGTCGCCGTGACCAATCTATTTTCCAAAAATGCTAATTCCAGGAAAATCTCCGAGGGAAGCGCCTCCTAAAACCCGCTAATTTGGACAGCAGTGGCTTGCTCAGACAGCCGGGGATAATTCGGCGGGGAATGCCAGGGGCAAGATTGACCTTGATCCTCGCCTAAAGCACCGCTGCCGCCGGTGGGGCATCCATATGGTTTGTATAGTAGCGGAAAGATGCGCTCGGCGAGACGCCGACCGCCGCGACCGAGACGGTCGCGCTCCCCGGGCCGAAAGATTCGCCGCCTTAGGCGAGGATTTGGGATTGAGAAAACACCTTTACTGACGCCTTTTTTTCAGGTAGAATTTAAATATGGCCGTGATACAAATTGACCGGATGACGTTGGAAGAAAAGCTGCTCGCAATGGAGTCGCTGTGGGACGATTTGTGCCGGCGCGAAGAGAACATACCAATGCTCCAATGGCATAAGGACCTCCTGGATGAACGTGAACGCCTGGTGCTTGAAGGCAAAGCACGATTTACTGATTGGGATACAGCCAAACGCAGGATTTCAGGGCAGACGGTTCTGTGCAAAAGAGTTCTCACTGCCGTCACGAATTGACCAGTTTGATGACGAGGCTTTTGCCTAGGGCATTCGCGACGCGTTCGATGGTCGAGAGACGCGCGTTATCGGCATGTTTTTCCAGCCGCGAGATGGCGGATTTTTTCGTCTTGGTGCGGTGCGCGAGGTCTTCTTGCGTAATTCCGGCCTGCTCGCGGGCTTGCCGCAAAAGCACCCCTACTTTGAAATCATGGTAGCCGGTTTCAAAGGTTTCGGCGAATTTTTTGTCCGTGCGTTTGCGCCGGCTGATATATTTGTCGAGGTCGTCTTTCATCGCTTTGGCCACGAAGTTAGCGTATTGGTGAACTTGTCGTCAAAGGCAAATTTCCTTTGACTTGCGTGGGGTCTCGATTCTCAATCAGAGCCGCCATGTCATTATTAGCTGGAAAAATCGGATTAGTCGCCGGTGTGGCCAATCAGCGTTCCATCGCTTGGGCCATCGCCCAGGCTTGGCGCCAGGCCGGCGCCACCCTGGCCTTCACCTACCAGGGCGAACGGCTCAAGGAAAATGTCGAGCAACTGGCGGGCGCCTTCGGCCCGGACACGCTGCTGCTTCCGTGCGACGTGACCAAGGACGAGGACATCGCCCGCGCCCTCGCCGCCGTGGGGGAGAAATTCGGCAAATTGCATTTGCTGCTGCACTCCGTGGCCTTCGCCCCGCGCGAGGCGCTCGAAGGCACTTTTTTGAATACCTCGCGCGAGGCGTTTCGCGTGGCGCACGACGTCAGCGCCTATTCGCTGATCGCCCTGGCCCGGGCCGCCGCGCCGCTGATGACCGAAGGCGGCAGCATTCTTTCCATGACTTACTACGGCTCGCAGAAAGTGGTGCCGCACTACAACGTCATGGGCGTGGCCAAAGCCGCCCTGGAGGCCGCGACGCGCTACCTGGCTTATGACCTGGGTCCCCGCAAAATTCGCGTCAACTGCATCAGCGCCGGCCCCGTCAATACCCTGGCCGCGCGCGGCATCGCCGGGTTTTCCGACATGCTCAAGCATTACGAGTCGCACGCGCCCTTGCAACGCAATGTGCTGCCCGACGAACTGGGCGCCACCGGAACGTTTCTGGCCAGCGACGGCGCCGCCGCCATCACAGGCCAGGTGCTCTACGTTGATTGCGGCTACGAAATCATGGGGATGTGAGGAGACTAATTCCGCGACAGAGCCTGAAAATCAAAAAGATCGCTTGCCAACGCGTTAAACCCTGCTAAAGTCGCCGCCAGAATATGTTAAGGAGACTTATTGACGATGTCCGTGCCATACCCGTTTTTATTCGCCAATATTGCTTTTGCTGCCTAGTGGGAATTGGCCTTGCCTTGGCACCGCAG
>CAVWZG010000008.1:0-454171 GCA_963759415.1 uncultured Verrucomicrobiae bacterium
TTTCCAATACCTCCCCCTGCAACCACTCGCGCTGCCACACCGCAAAGTCCGCATACTGAATCGCCAACTCCGGCAGCGGCGAAGGCTTGCCTGCCATGAAAGCCTCGTAAAGATTTCTCAACTCGCCCACCAGCAATCCCAAGGACCAACCGTCCGAGGCGATGTGATGCATGTTCAAAACCAGAATGTGGTCTTTCTCGCCCAATCGAAACAGCGTGGCCCGCAACATGAGATCACGCCGCAAGTCAAACGGACGTTGCGCCTCCTCCATGCTCTTTCGCCTGGCCTCCCCTTCCCGCTCCGGCTGCGGCAAAGCGCTCAAATCGACCAGCGGCAGATCCAGGGCGGCGGCGGGTTGGATCACCTGCGCCGGCTGGCCTTCCACCGCCTCAAAGCGGGTGCGCAAGGATTCGTGGCGGCGCAGAATCTCGCTCAAGCACCGCTGCAGCACCGGCACATCAAGCGCGCCGGCCAGGCGCAGCCCCATGGGAACGTTGTAAAGCGCGCTGTCCGGCTCCATCTGACCCAAAAACCAGAGGCGTTGCTGGGCAAACGACAAGGGCAGTTTCCCGTTGCGCGATACAGCCCGGATTAGTGGTTGCTCCTGCGCGGGCGCCTTGGCTTTCCGCAAAAACTCCAGAATGGCTGTCTTGTGTTCCCGCAATTGCCCCAGCAATTCCGGCGTCAGCGCCTCAGCACCGGCACGGTACCGCAATTGATCCCCTTCCATCCAGAGCTGGACTCCCCTTTGGCGCAGCAGAGTCAGTAGTTGATCAAGCGTCATATATTTCCTTCGACCAAGACGTCAGCAGACCCCGGAGCGGTTTCATGTTTCTGCTCCCTGGCCCACAAAAAAGTGTCAATTTGTCCGGCATGGCTGGCCAGCGTTGGATGCTCAAAAAGCGCGCGGAGAGGCAAGTCCACCTTGAATGTCGTGCTCGCGCGCGAGACCGCTCGAGTCGCCAGCAACGAATGACCGCCCAACTCGAAAAAGTTGTCGTGGAGTCCCACCTGTTTAATTCCAAGAAGTTCACTCCAGATATTCGCCAGGGCCTTCTCCGTGGTTGAGGCGGGCGGCACGAACGCAGCCGGTTCCGATTGGAAGTCCGGCTGAGGCAGAGCCTTCCGGTCCAGCTTGCCATTGGGGTTCAGCGGCAGCATCTCCAACACCAAAAACGCTGATGGCACCATGTATTCCGGCAGCTTCGCTTGAAGCAGGCTGCGCAATTCCGATACCTTTGGCGTTTCACCCTTTTTGCCAGTTACATAAGCCACCAACCGCTTGTCGCCGGGAATATCCTCACGCGCCAGCACCACCGCCTCCCGCACCAGGGGATGCCCGGCCAAGACCGATTCGATTTCACCCAGCTCGATACGAAAGCCCCGGATCTTGACCTGGTGGTCCGTGCGGCCGAGGAACTCAATGTTTCCATCGGGCAAATAGCGGGCCAAGTCCCCCGTCCTGTAAAGACGGGCACCCGGTTGGGCGCTGAAGGGATTGTGGACGAACTTCTCGGCGGTCAGATCGGGGCGCTTGACGTAGCCACGGGCCAGGCCATCGCCGCCAATGTGCAGTTCTCCGGCAACACCGATGGGGACGGGATTTTTGCGATCATCCAGGATGTAAACCTGCGTATTAGAAATCGGGCGGCCGATGGGGATGGATAAGGCCCCGGGATTAAATTGCTTTGGAATACGATAACAGCAGGTAAACGTGGTGCTCTCCGTGGGACCGTATCCATTGATGATTTGTGTTTGTGGAAGCATCCGCAAACCCTGTTGGACATGCGAAGGTGAAAGGCTCTCCCCGCCGATAAGGAGTTCGGAGACTGACGAAAGCGCTGAGGGGGCCAGGTCGATTACGGTGTTATACAACGTTGATGTCAGCCACAGGGTCGTCACCTGGTGCTTCCTGAGCAGTTGGCCAATTTGCTCTGGAGATTGCGCCCCTGGTGGTGCGATCACGCAGGTGGCCCCTTGCAATAAAGGACCCCAGATTTCCAGCGTTGATGCATCGAACGATATTGGGGCCAGTTGAAGGAATACCCGGCTGGCGTCGAATCGCGCATATTCAGCGCCAAGAACCAGCCGCGTGACGCCGCGATGCAGCACTTGCACGCCCTTTGGTTTTCCCGTGGAGCCTGATGTGTAGGTGACGTAGGCGAGGTTTTCAGGGCGAACGGCGGAATCTGGATTTTCGACAGATTCACGCGCCCAGGTCGTGACGCCGGCGGCAAGGCGGATGACGCGAGCGTTGGTTGCAGGGAGGCGGTCGAGCAGGTTTGAATGCGCGAGCAGCACAGGCGCTTGCGTGTCTTCCAGCATGAACGCCAGCCGCTCCCTGGGATAACTCGGATCCAGCGGCAGGTAAGCGCCGCCAGCTTTAAGAATCCCCAGCAACCCGACCACCATCTCCAACGAACGCTCCACGCATATCCCCACCAGCGTATCCGGCCCGACCCCCAACCCTTGCAGATAATGGGCCAACTGGTTGGCGCGTTCGTTGAGTTGGCGATACGTCAACTGCTGGTTTTCAAAGACGACCGCCACCGCCTCGGGTGTGCGTTTCGCTTGCTCCGCGACCAGTTGATGCAGACACCGATCCTTGGGATAGGCAACCTCGGTCCGGTTCCACTCCACCACCAGTTGCTGGCGCTCGGTTTCAGTCAGAAGGGGCAAATCAGAAAGCCGCTGATCCGGATTGGCGACAATTCCTTCCAAAAGCGTCTGGTAATGGCCCAGCATCCGCCGAATAGTCTCCGCCTCGAATAAATCCGTGTTGTATTCAACCACCGCTTGAAGCGCCCCCGCGCGCTCCGTGACAAAAAGCGTCAAATCGAACTTCGAGACCTCACTGTCCAATGGCATCGAGGCAACTTCCAGCCCCGCCAATTGGGCCGCTTCCCACGGAGCATTTTGCAAAACGAACATGACTTGGAAGAGCGGCGAATGGCTCATGTCCCGCCCCACGTGCAACTCCTCCACCAATCTCTCGAAGGGCAAATCCTGATGGGTAAACGCTCCCAAGGCCGCCTCCCGCGTCCGGCCCAAAAGGGTTCGATAAGACGGATTGCCCGAGAGATCACCCCGCAAGACCAGCGTGTTGACGAAAAAGCCGATCAGAGGCTCAATCTCCGTGCGATTTCTCCCGGCAATAACCGAGCCTGCCAAAATATCCTCGCTGCCGGTATAACGGTGCAACAGCGTCTGGAATCCGGCCAGCAGAGTCATGAACAACGTGGCCCCTTCGCGCCAGCTCAATTCCCCCAGCGCGGCCGACAGCGGCTTGGGCAACTCCCGCTCCATCAGCGCGCCACGATAGCTCTGTTGGGCGGGCCGCGGCCGGTCGGTCGGAAGATCCAATAGCGCCGGCGCTCCCTCCAATTGCTTCTTCCAATAGCCCAGTTGCTTTTCCAATACCTCCCCTTGCAACGACTCGCGCTGCCACACCGCAAAGTCCGCATACTGAATCGCCAACTCCGGCAGCGGTGAAGGCTTGCCTGCGACAAATGCCTCGTACAAAGCTTTCAACTCGCCCACCAGCAATCCCAGGGACCAGCCGTCCGAGGCGATATGATGGACGTTCAAAAACAAAACGTGGTCTCTCTCGCCCAGTCGAAACAGCGTGGCCCGCAACATGATGTCGCGCCGCAAATCAAACGGACGTTGCGCCTCCTCCATGCTCTTTCGCCTGACCTCCCCTTCCCGCTCCGGCTCCGGCAAAGCCCTCAAATCCACCAGCGGCAGATCCAGGGAGGCCGCGGGTTGGATCACTTGCGCCGGCTGGCCTTCCACCGCCTCGAAGCAGGTGCGCAAGGATTCGTGGCGGCGCAGAATCTCGCTCAAACATCGCTGCAGCACCGGCACATCGACCACGCCGGCCAGGCGCAGGCCCATGGGAACGTTGTAAAGCGCGCTCTCCGGCTCCATCTGACCCAAAAACCAGAGCCGTTGCTGGGCAAACGACAAGGGCAATTTTCCGTTGCGCGATACAGCCCGGATTAGTGGTTGCTCCTGCGCGGATGCCTTGGCTTTTTGCGAAAACTCCGGGATTGCGGCACCAAGAAGAACATCTATCTGTGCCGCGTGCCTTGAAAGCGTGGGATGCTCAAAAAGGGTGCGCAGCGGCAAGTCCACTTGGAATTCCGCGCGCGCGCGAGAGACTGCTCGTGTCGCCAGCAACGAATGACCGCCCAACTCGAAAAAGTTATCGTGAAGTCCCACTTGTTTAATCCCAAGCAGTTCGGTCCAGATGTTGGCCAGGGCCTTCTCCGTGGTCGAAGCAGGCGGCACGAATCCAGCCGGTTCCGATTGAAGCTCCGGCCGCGGCAGCGCCTTTCGGTCCACTTTCCCATTGGGCGTCAGGGGCAGCCGATCCAGGGTGAGAAAGGCGGAAGGCACCATGTAATCGGGCAGTTTCGCCTGGAGCAGGCCGCGCAATTCTGAAATCTTCAGCGCCCCTTCCTCTTTCGCGGTCAAATAAGCCGCCAGCCGCTTGTCACCGGGTACGTCCTCGCGCGCCAGAACCACCGCCTCCCGCACCCCCGGAAGCCCGGCCAAAACCGATTCGATTTCCCCCAACTCAATCCGAAAACCCCGGTATTTCACCTGGTTGTCGATGCGGCCGAGGTACTCCAGATCGCGGTTGGGCAGATAACGCGCCAAATCGCCGGAGCGGTATAGACGATCACCTTGTTTTGTGGTGAATGGATTCTCGATGAATTTCTCGGCGGAAAGCTCCGGCCGGTTTAAATACCCACGAGCCACGCCCGCCCCGCCAACATATAATTCGCCGGGCACGCCAACCGGCGCGAATTGGCGGTTGCGATCCAGGATGTAAACCTGCAAATCAGGAATCGGAATGCCGATAACGCTCCCCGAATTCAGGTCGGCGCTGCTCAACGGACGATAGGTGACATGGACGGTGGTTTCGGTAATGCCATACATGTTCACTAATCGCGGGCATTGATCGCCGTGCCGGTCAAACCACGGTTTCAGACTCTGCATTTCCAAGGCTTCCCCGCCAAAAATGACGTAGCGAAGCGCCAGCGGTAGGGGCTGGCGCCCGGCTTCTTCCGCTTGAATCAACTGCCGGAAGGCCGAGGGAGTCTGATTCAGAACGGTCACCCGCTGGCTGCTTAACAATTCGTAAAATGCATCCGGAGAGCGGCTGACCAAATAGGGAACCACCACCAAGCGGCCGCCATGCGCCAGCGCCCCCCAAAGCTCCCACACCGAAAAATCGAACGCATGCGAGTGGAAGAGCGTCCAGACATCTTGGACGCCAAAGTGAAACCACGCTTGCGTCGCCTGGAAGAGCCGAGCCACGTTGCGGTGCGTCACCAGCGTGCCCTTGGGTTTGCCGGTCGAGCCTGAGGTGTAAATGACATAGGCGAGATCGTCCAACCGCGCGCCCCCGGCCGGATTGGCCGCGCTTTCACGGCAAAGGCGTTCGCGGTCCGCGTCGAGCGAGAGGATGGCCACGCCATTTTTGGGCAGTGAATCCCGCAAGCGCTGCTGCGTCACCACCGCCTTGGGCCGGGCGTCCTCGAGCATGAAGGCCAGCCTCTCCGGCGGATAGACGGGATCCAAGGGCAGATACGCCCCGCCGGCTTTGACAATGCCCAGGATCCCGATCACCATTTCCAGGGAACGCTCCATGTAAACCCCAACCAACGTTTCCGGCCCAACTCCCATCCTCCGCAGAGCGTGCGCCAGTTGATTGGCCCTCTGATTCAATTCGCGGTAGGTCAGCTTCTCGTTCTCAAGGACAACCGCGACGGCATCGGGGCTGCGCTCGACCTGTTTCTCGAAGAGTTCGTGAACGCACCCGGCAAGGCAAGGTTCCGCGCGCTCGGGATTCCATTCCACGAGCAATTGATGGCGCTCGGCTTCAGTGAGCAGGGGCAAATCCGACAGCCGCTGGTCCGGATTGGCCACAATCCCTTCCAACAGCGTCTGGTAATGGCCCAGCATCCGCCGAATGGTCTCCGCCTCGAATAAATCCGTGTTGTACTCCATCGCCGCGTGAAGCGCATCTTCACATTCGCCCAGATAAAGCGTCAGATCGAACTTGGAGGTCCCGTTGTCGATCCGCAATTGGGTGACTTCCAAACCCGTCAATTGGGCTGTCTCCCACAGCGCGTTCTGCAAAACGAACATCACTTGAAACAACGGCGAATGGCTCATGTTCCGTTCCGGACGCAACTCTTCGACCAATTTTTCAAAGGGCAGATGCTCATGGGCATACGCTCCCAAGGCTGTTTCCCGCGTCCGGCCCAGAAGGGTTCGAAAAGACGGATTGCCCGACAGATCGCCCCGCAAGATATGAGTATTGACGAAAACGCCAATCAAAGGCTCAAGCTCCGTGCGGTTCCGTCCGGCCATGGGCGAGCCTACAAGGATGTCGTCGCTGTTGGTATAACGGTGCAGGAGTGTTTGGAAACTTGCCAAAAGAGTCATGAACAAGGTTGCGCCTTCGCGCCGGCTCAGTTCCCTCAGCCCGGCCAAGAGCGGCTTGGGCAATTCCAATGGCAGCACCGCGCCACGATAACTCTGCGTGGCTGGCCGTGGCCGGTCGGTGGGCAGTTCCAACAATGCCGGAGCTCCCTGCAGTTGCTTCCTCCAATAGCCCAGTTGCTCTTCCAACACCTCCCCCCGCAACCATTGCTGCTGCCACGCCGCAAAGTCCGCGTACTGCACCGGCAACTCCGTCAACGGCGATGGTTGGCCCTCACAAAAAGCCTTATACAAGGATTCCACCTCGCGGATCAGCACGCCGACCGACCACCCATCCGAAGCGATATGGTGCATGACCAACAGGAAGATATGTTCCCTGGCCCCAAGCCGAATCAGCTTGGCCCGTATCACGGGGCCGTGCGCCAAATCGAATGGACGTTGAACCTCCTCGGCGCATAATCGCAAGGCCTCCGCCTCCTGCTGTGCCTCTGGAAAATTGCCCGCGTCCACCAGCGCGATCTCCACCGGGACAACTGGCTTGATGACCTGGCGAGGCTGGCCCCCAACCACTTCAAAACAGGTGCGCAGGGCTTCGTGACGCTGGACGACATGGTTCAGGCACTTCTGCAACACAGCCCTATCGAGATGCCCCTTGAGCCGCAAACCCAGTGGGATGCTATAATGAATGCCGCCTGGCTCCAATTGATCCAGAAACCACAGCCGATGCTGTGTGAACGAAAGCGGAGCCGGATCCAGACCCGTTCTCCGGGGGATTGTCTGCGTCTCCAAGCTGGCCCTCTTCTCCTTGAGGCGCAATTCAAGCAGCTTTTGTCTCTTTGCGGAAAGCGTATTCGTCAATTCAGTCATTAAATGCCTACTTTTGTCTATTACCATTTCTCACCTCGTCTGGCAAGTTCAGCTTCCACCTCATTGTCATTCATGCCTTCGATTTCCTGCTGCAATAATGCCTCCTCAGACTTATCCTGTTCGGCCTTTCGTTTGGAAATCGTCTCCGCCATCGCCGCCACGGTCGGGGCGTCGTAAAGACTGCGCAAACCCAGTTCCACTCCAAAAGTCTTTCGCAACCTCGAAATAACCTGGGTCCCCAAAAGCGAGTGTCCTCCAAGGTCAAAAAAGTTGTCGTGAACCCCGACCTCCTGAATTCCCAGAAGACCCTGCCAAATACCTGCCAGCAACCGCTCCACCTCATTCCTTGGGGCTAAGAGGGCAACGCCCATATCAGGGCGGGGATGCATTTCGCCGGGCTGGCGGACATTCTCTTGCGGAAGAGCCAGGACAGCAGATGAATCATCCACGCGCTTGCGAAGAGCCTCCAGATCGGTGACGGAAACTGCAACCCGCGGAAAGCTGTAGCTTAGAACGCGATTGAATACCTCCACCCCTTCGGACGGTGACAACGAGTCGGCTAAGACGGAAGGACCAGGGGCGGACTTTTGGGCCTTGGCCCGGCGATTCCGAGCCTCCACCGACATGCCAACTTCCTTCCAATCATCCCAGTTGATGGTGACGGTGTAAACGCGGCCATTAGATTTCTTGCGGCAGGAAAAGGCATCGAGAAACTCATTCGCCGCCGCGTAACCCACCTGGCCGAACTTTACTTTGTAAAGAATATTGCCGAGCGTCGAACAAAGGACAAAGAAATCCAGATCGGATTCAGCCAGCAATTCACTGAGAACGAGCGTGCCTTTGACCTTTGCCGCTAAAGCTTCTTCCGTAGCTTCTTTTGTGCGTCTCTGAATGACACCGGCATAATCGGCAATTCCCGCGGCATGGATAACGCCATCAATATGCCCGAAACGGCCCTTGGCCTGAGCGACCAACTCCCGCATCCGGTCAAGATTTGAGACATCGGCGGCGGCAACGAACGTCTCAGCGCCGGCGGCTTCCATGCGCTGAAGTTTCCTGATCTTCCGGCTTGCGCCATCCTGATCACCGTGAGCAGCCAGCCAGTCATTCCATTGATCTTTTGGGGGAAGCTCGGAACGCCCAATGAGAATCAATCTCGCCCGGACAGTCGTGGCAAGAAACTCAGCCAGCACAAGTCCAACGCCGCCAAGACCTCCTGTTATAAGGTACACCCCGCCTTGCTTTAAACGCGGAGATGTCTCACCAGACTTTTCCAAATGCACCGGCTCAAACGACTCGAGCCATCGGTAATTACCCCGCAAAGCAACAACAATTTCTGGCGCCTGTGCCCGGAATTCGGCCAGCAGTTGTTCGACAAGTTTCTTCGCGGCCTCGGATCCCGGCTTGGGAACGACGATGTCAATGTTACGACATCTGACATTGGGATACTCGAGTGGGATGACTTTGCAGGCCCCCAACGCTGTAGCTTTTTCCGGACAGGAAATCTCCTCGCCCGTGACAACATGGATGTTGTTCGAGATCACTTCGATTTCCAATTTATCCGTGAAATCCTGCTCGCCGAGCGCTTGCGCCAAAAACAGCAAACTGTGCAGGCCCAGGTTCTGCGTCCTCTCAAGCCGCAGCCACGTTCCTTCCCCCGCAACGGGAGCCGAGACACTCCAAAGATGAAGAATTTTATGTGGGAGTCTCTTTGAGGCGCGGAGATCGGCAATCAGGGCGCCATAATCCTCGCGGCGTTGAGGATTTATCGTGTAGCTTCTGTCGCTTGATTTCCTGTAGTCCTCCCCAACATCCACGGAAATCACGTCCTGTTTGAAGGAGGCGAGTTCTTCAATGATTCTTGAGCCTAATCCACATCCATCGTTGAATATGAGCCATCTTATTCCATCTGGAAACTGATGGTTTTTTCCGATGCCGTCCGGAAGTTCGGAGCGCTTCCAGGATGGAAGATAGAACCAATCAGCCACGTTGGGATTGCGGCGCGCGGCCAGGCGGGCGCTAGTTTCGGAGTTTCCTTGTTGTTTTGCTTCAAGGAAATAGCGCCGGCGTTCAAAAGGGTAGGTCGGGAGCGGTACCCGCCGCCGGCGCTCGTGTGCATAGAATGCCGGCCAATCCACCTCCTGGCCTGCGAGCCAGAGCCGGCCCAAAGTCGTCAGGAGGAAAGCGACGTCAGACTGCCGCTCTTGCGGATGTCGCACGGAGGATAGCAGCGCGCGTTGCGCGGGTTGTTTAATTTGCTGTCTGGCGAGCGAACTTAACGTGGTGCCCGGACCAACTTCAAGCAGCACACGATCCGGTTCCTTTAACAGCTCCAGGATTCCGTCGGCAAAGCGAACGGTGTTACGGAGATGTCTTGCCCAATATTCTGGATTTGTCGCATCGGCCGCTAAAATCCAGGCGCCGGTTAAATTCGAAATGAATGGGATTGTCGGCGGATTCCGTTTCACTTTGCGCAGGCACTCGGCAAAGGGTCGCAGAACAGCATCCATCATCTCCGAATGGTAGCCATGCGACGTGTGCAGCTTGGCGCCGGTCTTGCCCGCTGCCGTCAGCGCATTCAGGAATGCATCAACGTCGGGAGTCGGGCCGGACACGACACACAGCGATGGAGCGTTGACAGCGGCGAGAGAAAGTCCTTTGGGGAGCATTTTTCGCAGCTCGTCCTCCGGCATTGGAACAGCAAGCATCGCTCCGGTCGGCATCTCCTGCATGAGGCGGCCACGTTCGGCCACCAGGTCGAGCGCATCCTCCACGGTGAACACACCCGCCAGGGTGGCGGCGACATATTCGCCTATGCTGTGTCCGATCATGGCCTCGGGTTTGATCCCCCAAGACATCCATAAACGCGCCAGTGCGAATTCGATTACGAAAAGCGCCGGCTGGGTCAGAGAAGTCTGTTGCAAAGCCGCGGCCGCCTCTTGCTCCCGCCCCTTATCCGGATACAAGATCGTGCGTAAATCCAGCTTAAGGCGAGGGATAAGCAATTCGCAGCAACGGTTGACTTCATCGCGAAAAGTGGATTCGTTCTCGTACAATTCACGAGCCATATTGACATACTGGGATCCCTGGCCAGGAAACATAAACACGACCGGACGATGGCGGCGTTCGACACGGTTGTTATGGACTCGTTGATGCCCGGGCGATTCCAGGCAACTTAAAAGTTCATCCCGATCGCGGCACAGAAACATCCGCCGATTTTCGAAGGACCTTCTCCCGACCTGCAACGTGTGCGCCATGTCGGCCAGGTTAATCTCGGGATGTTGTTTCACGTGCTCGGCCAGATTTCCGGCCGCGGCCTCCAGGGCCGCAGGGGTCCTGGCGGAAAGAAGAATCAATTGACACGCCCTGGATCCGCCGGCGGCGGCCATGGCAGGGGCTTCTTCAAGAATGACGTGAACGTTGGTGCCGCCAATTCCAAAAGAACTGACGCCGGCACGGCGCGGAGTATTGCCGGTTTTCCATTCCGTCAGCCGGGTGTTCACGTAAAACGGGCTACGGGCAAAGTCGATCTTCGGGTTGGGTTGCTCGAAGTGCAGGCTCGGCGGCAATTCCTTATGCTTCAGGGCGAGAATGGCCTTGATCAAACTCGCGACGCCTGCCGCGGCATCAGCATGGCCGATATTGGTTTTCAGCGAACCAATGGCGCAAAATCCCACCTTCGCGGTGGTGGCGCGGAACGCATCCGTCAAAGCGGCGATTTCAATAGGATCGCCGAGTTCCGTGCCTGTTCCGTGCGTTTCGAGATAAGTAATCGTGCCGGCCTCAACCCCTGCCGCGATTTGGGCCGAGCGGATGACCAGGGATTGCCCCCGAATATCAGGGGCCGTGTATCCTATTTTTATGGAACCATCATTATTTATGGCAGTTCCCTTGATGACGGCATGGATGCAATCTCCGTCGGCGATGGCTTCCTCCAGGCGCTTCATCACGACAACACCCACGCCTTGCCCGCTGACGGTGCCCCTTGCCTTTGCGTCAAAGGCCCGGCAATGTCCATCCGGCGAAAGAATCCCCCCCTCCTGGTGCAGATAGCCCCGTTTCTGCGGAAACGTAACCGTTACGCCACCCGCCAAAGCTAAATCGCAGTCTCCGCTCAACAGACTCTGACAAGCCAAATGAACAGCGACCAGGGATGTCGAGCATGCGGTTTGCACGGCGACACTTGGCCCGCGAAGATTAAGGTTGTAGGAAACGCGCGTTGTCAGAAAGTCGGTTCCATTGGCAATCGCGGTTTGCATCAAACCCACGGCTTCCGTGATGTCCTTGTTGGCATTGACGTTCGACAAATAAGTATTCCTTCCAGCCCCCGCAAAAACGCCCACGAGTCCCTGATACCTATGCGAATCGTAGCCGGCGTCTTCCATCGCCTCATGCGCGCACTCCAAAAAAAGCCGATGCTGGGGATCCATGATTTCGGCCTCCAGTGGGCTGAAGCTGAAGAACGAAGCGTCGAAAAGCTCGGCATCCTCCAGAACGGTTCCCGCCTTTACAAAATTTGGGTCTTGCAGCAAAGCCGGACTGATGCCCGCGGCCCGTAACTCTTCCTCTGAAAATCGAGATATAGCCTCCACGCCGCCGCGCACATTTTCCCAAAACTGGCCAAGATTCCTGGCTTTCGGAAAGCGGCCGGACATGCCGATAACTGCTAAATGCATACTGCGATCGTCATCCATATATACTGATTATTGCGGCGTTCCGGGATCGTCAGGGTTTTCTTGCTGTCAGGCGCGCTTTGAGGCGATTCCTGCCTTCCTGCGCTTTCTGCTCAAGCTTTTTGCTTTCGACAAGAGGCGCATCCGCTTTTTCCTTCTGGCTCAAATGCGCAGCCAGAGAGCTGATCGTGGGATATCTGAATAAATCCATCATGGACAGGGACTTGTTCAGCACTTTCTCCAACCTGTTCTGAACTTGCACCAGCAGCAAGGAATGGCCCCCAAGGCGGAAAAAGCTGTCCTCGACACCGACTTTCTCGAGGTGCAAAACCTCCAACCAGATTGCAGCGATGGCGTGTTCCATTTCATTGCGAGGCAACAGAGAAGGGCCTACCAAGGATGGACCGGATTCCTGGGGCGCAGGCAGCGCCTTGCGGTCCACCTTCCCATTCGGGGTCACGGGAAACCGCTCCAGGATAACGAAGGCCGAAGGCACCATGAATTCGGGCAGCTTGGCCCGGAGCAGGTCGCGCAGTTCTGAATCCGTTGGGGCTGCTCCGTCTTTCGCTGTCACATAGGCCACCAAGCGCTTGTCACCGGGCACATCCTCGCGCACCGCCACCACCGCCTCCCGCACGCCCGAATGGCCAGCCAAAGCCGATTCGATTTCCCCCAATTCGATGCGAAAGCCGCGGACCTTCACCTGGTGGTCCATTCTGCCCAAGTATTCAATCCTGCCATCAGGCAAATACCTTCCCAGATCGCCGGTCCTGTAGAGCCGCGCTCCGGGCGTGGAGCTAAACGGATTGGCCACAAATTTGTCCCTCGTAAGTTCAGGACGGTTGCAGTATCCCCGTGCCAGCCCAACCCCGCCAAGATACAATTCCCCCGGCACCCCAACAGGCACTGCTGCCAACCGGGCGTCCAGGATATGGATTTGGCAGTTGGCGTTTGGACGGCCTATCGTGAGCTTCGTTTCGTCGGGGCCGATGACTTCCATGGACGCGCATACGGTGGCCTCCGTTGGACCGTAACCGTTGATGAAGCGGCGGCCTCGCCCCCAGCGTCGGGCCAATTCCAACGTGCATGCTTCTCCGGCGGACACGATGGTTTGCAACGCCGGCAAACCTTCTTCAGACAGGGCGGCCAAAACGCCGGGTGGAAAAGTCACCACGCTGACGGATTGTTCGCGCAACAGAGTCAACAACTCCGGCCCCGGCAGCAATTTCTCAAATTTCGCCATGCAGAGCGTCGCGCCGGCGGCCAGCGCGCCAAAAATCTCCCAAACCGAGGCGTCAAAGCTAATCGAGGCAAATTGCAGCACGCGGCTGCCGGGGTGGATCTGCAGGCATTCCGCTTCTGCTTTGACCAAATTACACAACCCCCGATGCTCCAAAAGGACGCCCTTGGGCCGCCCAGTCGAGCCAGAAGTATATATGACATACGCGAGATTCTCCGGCTTTACGGCGCTAACCACGTGGTCGGCCTTCTCTTGCGATATGCTGTCCCATTCGCTGTCCAAACAGACAACTTGTGCGTCAGCGGCAGGAAGTCCGGCGCTCAAGCTTTGTTGGCTAAGAATGATCTTCAGGCCCGCGTCAGCCACCATGAAAGACAAACGTTCCTTGGGGTAGGCTGGGTCCAGCGGCAGATACGCCCCGCCCGCCTTGAGAATGCCCAGTAATCCAACAATCAACTGCGGTGACCGCTCCATGCAGACCCCGACTGCCACATCGGGGCCTACTCCCATTTTCATCAATCGCCGCGCCAACTGGTTCGCGCGTTGGTCCAGCTCGCTGTAGCTTAGAACTTCACCTTCAAACATCACAGCCGCCGCGTTGGGACGTTGCTTTGCCTGAGCCTCAACCAATTGATGAATGCAAGCGTCGCGCGGATACTCCGTTTCTGTCCGGTTCCAGGCGACGATTTGCCGGAATTCAGATTCACCAAGGATGCGGAGGTCCGAAATGCGTTGCCCAGGATTGGCAAGGACTCCGTCAAGGATCATTTTCCACTGCCCGAGCCACCGGCCTATGGTCGTGGCGTCGAAAAGGTCGGGATTATAGCGGCACACAATTCGAATATCCTGCCCGGAGTCCACTGCTTCGATGTTGAGGTCAAAGAAACCGAAAGCCTTGGGAGGATAAACGACGCTGGCGTTGCGCAAGCGCATCTGGCGCGAGCCGCGGACCAAATTAAACACAATCGGTATCAGCGGCAATCGGCTGGCATCGGTCCGGAGCCGCATCTTCTTCACGAGACTGCCCAAGGTGAAGTTCTGGTGTTCCAGCGCGTCGAGCATCACGCCCTTGATGTTTCTTAGATGGTCCGAAAAAGGCGCGTTGCCGTCACACTGGCTCCGCAGGGCCAAGGCATTGACAAAATGTCCGACGAGCAATTTGCTGCCTGGATGTCCGGCCATGGCCAACTGTCCAGCGGCGGCAATGCCTACTACCAAATCGTCCTCTCCGGTAACGCGATTGAGCCAGGCCTTCAAGCTGGCCAGCAGGTACACAAACAACGTGCAATCGTGCGCCGTGGCCGATTGCTTTAACAGGCTGGAACAAGAGGAGTCCAGAACCAGTTGCTCCTCGGCGGCGCGATACGTTTTGACGGGAGGTCGCGGTCGGTCCGCCGGCAGTTCAATATCGTTTTGCAGTCCCGAAACCCGCTCCAGCCAATAAGCCTCCGCCGCCGCGAAGGCCGCGCGGTTTTCCGGGGCCTTCTGCCATTCCACATAATCCCGGAACTGCAAGGCGGAATCCAACCGCGCAACGGTTCCAGTTTCGCAGGCGTCGTATAGCTGGCTAAACTCGCGCAACAACACCCTGATTGACCACCCGTCCAAAATGATATGATGCGCGGCAAGAATGAGGTCGCAACGGCCCTCCCCCATTTTGAGAACCTGGCAGCGAAACAACGGGCCATGTTCAAGATCAAATGGCGTTTGATCTTCCTGCGCCATGGCTTCGGCAAGTGCCCGCTCTCGTTCCGAATCATTGAGCGCAGACAAGTCACGAGATCGGAGGTCGATCTTCCAGGTCGGAAAAATCCTCTGGCCCGATCCGTCGGGCGCGAAGGTGGTGCGCAAGGCGTCGTGGCGATCGACCAGTTGCTGGAGCATGTTTTGCAGCGCCGCCTCGTTCGACCGTCCAGTCAGACGAATGGCAAAGACCTGATTGAAGGCGCGCGAGGCATCCTCACTGGCGCGCGAGGCAAGCCAAAGTTCCATCTGGGACTCGCTCAACGGAAGAGTGACCATCTCCGCCTGTTCGGCAACGGGTGCGGTCGGCGGAATGCCAGAGGAAGGGAGCGCCTGGCGCAACAACTCCACCTGGCGCGTCAGGGCCTGCAATTGCGCCTGAATTGCATCCAATGTGGATTGGCCGGGCAATGGGGCGGAAACTTCAACAGACGCGATTGGCGTCGGGGGTACAACGGCCGCTAAAGCGTCCGGCGGCAGCTTCTGATCAAGAAAGTCGGCCACGTCATTCAGCGTGGTCATTTCCTGCAACAATTGTCTGAACGCAATCTTGATGCCGAACCGTTTCTCGATGGTCTGACTGGCCTGTCCAAGAAAGAGGGAATCAAGGCCCATCTCCATGAAGCTGGCGGAGGGGCCGACGTCCGACAGATCCGCGCTGGACAGTTCCTGAAACATGGTGGTGAGCATTGCCAGAATGCGCTTCTTGCGGGAGACAGTGCTGTCAAGCGAGACAGGGCCAAGGCCTTTGTCTGTCTGCGCACCGGCGTCGTCGGATACAGGCTGCACCACAACCGGGCTGGCAGGTCCCATCCAAAAGCGCTTCCTTTCAAAGGGATAGCCCGGCAGCGTGACTCGGCGGCGCTTTTCGTATTTGTAAAAGCCGGACCAATCCACGGACGCTCCCGCCAGCCACAGCTTGCCAAGCGCGGTCAGCAAAGTGGCCGCCTCATGATCTCTTGACACGGCCGCCGAGGAGACCACGACCTGGCTGCCGGTTCTGGCGGGATGCTGGATGGCGAAAGGGCCTAAAGTCTGGCCGGGTCCGACTTCCAGCAGAATGTTCTCTGAATCTTTTAACAGTTCCCCCACGCCATCGGCGAAGCGGACCGTCTGGCGCACGTGGCTGGCCCAATACTTCGGATTCGTCGCCTCACTCTCGGTGATCCAACGGCCCGTGACGTTCGAGACATACGGAATGGACGGTTTGTGGAAATTGACGTTTTCTAGCAACTCGGTCAACGGCCCAAGGACAGGCTCCATCATGGCCGAATGGAACGCATGAGAAGTTTGCAGGCGTCGTGCCGCCACGCCTTGCTTCTTTAGACGCTCCTCCAGATTTGCCACGGCGTCGAAAGGTCCGGAGACGACGCACAAGGAAGGTGAATTAATGGCGGCAATGGAGAGTGCATCAGTCAGGAGGGGCGCCACTTCCGTTTCCGTCATGCGCACGGCCAGCATGGCGCCGCCCGGTTGCGCCTGGACCAATTGGGCGCGACCAGCCACAACGCGCAATGCCTCTTCCAGCGTAAAAACCCCCGCCAGACAAGCGGCCACGTATTCGCCAACGCTATGGCCGATCATGGCGCAAGGTTTCACCCCCCAGGACATCCAGAGCCTGGCCATGGCGTACTCGATGACAAACAAAGCCGGCTGGGTGTTGCGCGTCTGAATCAGCAACTCTTCGGCGGCCTTCACCTTTTCGGCCACGGGAAACAACACTTGGCGCAGATCCAAACCTAAAGATGGACACAGAAGCTCGGAGCACCGATCGACCTCTTCCTTGAAAACCTGTTCGGTGCGGTATAATTCTGCGCCCATGTTCACGTATTGCGCGCCCTGGCCGGGGAACATGAAGACAACCTGGCGCTCCCGGATTTTGCCTTGCTGGGTAAAAATCCGTTTGGGGTCGCCCCCCTCAAGCACCTGGATCGCATCGCCAACATCGCGGCAGACAAGCAGGCGGCGGTGATCAAAAGCGCGGCGTCCCACCTGAAGCGTGAACGCGGCGTCAGCCAGGTTAAGGCCGGGATGCGCTTTAAGATGTTCCCCGAGATGAGTCGTCGCGGCATCCAGCGCTGAACTCGTTTTGGCAGAGAGGAGCAGAAGTTGCCACGGGCGCGCCGGACTGGATGGTTCCAAGGGCGGCGCCTCTTCGAGCACGACGTGAGCGTTCGTGCCACCGACCCCAAAACCGCTGACCCCGGCGCGGCGCGGCGTTGGCCCCGCCTTCCAATCGGTCATATTTGAGTTGACAAAGAAGGGGCTGTTGGCAAAATCAATCTTGGGATTTGGCTCCGTGAAATTAACGCTCGGCGGCAGCACCTTGTGTTTCAGGGCAAGGGCCGTTTTCAAAAGACTGGCCACGCCGGCCGCGGCGTCCAGGTGGCCGATATTGCCCTTGACGGAACCAATCGCGCAGAAGTTTTTCCGCGAAGTGCCGGCCCGAAACGCCTGGGTTAACGCCGCGATTTCGATCGGGTCGCCCAGGGGAGTCGCGGTGCCGTGCGTTTCGACATAGGAGACGGAAGCAGGTTCGACGCCGGCCAACCCCAGAGCCAGAGCGATGACCTCAGCCTGACCGGTGACGCTCGGCGCCGCAAACCCAACCTTGGCCGAACCATCGTTGTTGAGGCCGAATCCTTTGATCACCGCATAAATCTGGTCGCCGTCATTCAACGCCTCCCCCAGGCGCTTGAGTGCGACGACGCCAAGCCCGTCACTGAAATTAGTTCCGGCCGCCTTGGCGTCGAAAGGCCGGCAATGACCGTCGGGTGACAGCATGCCGCCTTCCTGATAATAAGCGCGCTTCTGCGGGAAGGTAACCGAGACACCGCCGGCAAGGGCGAGATCACATTGATAACTGAGCAAAGACTGGCAGGCCTGACAAACGGCCACGAGCGACGTGGAACAGCCGGTGTAAACGTTGAGGGCCGGCCCCCTCAGATTGAGTTTGTAAGCGACGCGGGTGGCCAGATAATTCTTCTCACCAAGCCCCAAATTGTAAGTGCTGGCGCTCATGCCGGCGTAAACACCAACGTAGCCGCTCACTCGCGCCGAATCGTAACCGGCGTTCTCCAACACTTCCCACGCCGCCTCAAGAAAGAGGCGTTGTTGCGGGTCGATGGCTTCCGCCTCCCTGGCGCTGATGTTGAAGAAGGAGGCGTCGAACCATTCGGCCTCATTGACGATGCCGCGAGCGGTTACGTAGTTTGGATCCCTTCTCAACTCGGCGACATTCAGCCCCGAAGCAGCCAACTCTTCATCGCTGAATAAGGAGATGGATTCGACCCCGCTGACCAGATTGCGCCAGAATTCGTCCAGATTTCCCGCGCCCGGGAATCGGCCGCTCATGCCGATAATTGCGATTCCATTAGAGTTAGTATTCATGGTCTTAACTAGGTTTCATGTTTGGGCGGCGGCCAGCCAAGGCGGCCCTCTGCAACTGAGCGCGGTCCTGAACCGCCCCCAAACCGGCTGACTCCGCCGCCGGCTGGCTGAGGCGTCGAGCTAACGCACTGATCGTCGAATGTTCGAACATCTCGGCTGAAGACAGGTTGGCCGCCAGCGCTTGGCGGATCTTGGCTTGAACGCGCAGCAGCAGCAGTGAATCGCCGCCAAGATCAAAGAAATTGTCATCAACCCCGACCTCCTTAATGCCCAAAAGATCCTGCCAAATGTTTGCCAGCGCGCGTTCCAACTCGTTGGTGGGGGCTGTGAAAACCATACCCACGTCGGGGCGCGCATGCCTGTTCATTTGAGCCGGGGCATCGGCCTGCGACGCAGCAGTGGAGTCCTGCGTTCCGGAGAGGTTCCTTCGCACTGAGTCCAGATCAGCGACCGAAACCACAATCCGCGCAAAGCAGTAGTTCAGAATACGATTAAAGATTTCGGCGCCCTCCGAGGAGCTTAACGAGTTCGCGCTTGATAATACGCGGGCCATTTTTCCGGCCTCGGCCTGCTCCTTTGCGGCCCGGGCGGCCATGCCGACATCACGCCAGGGGTCCCAGTTTATAGTGACGGTATAGACACCGTCCACGGCTCTCTTGTAAAAGGCAAAGGCATCGAGAAACTCATTTGCCGCGACATACCCTGTCTGGCCAATCAACCCGTCCGAGACGACGGTGCCTCGACTGGAACAAAGAACCAAAAAGTCCAGGCCGCTGTTCGACAATAGCTCATCAAGCACCAACGTGCCTTTTACTTTGGCAGCTAATACTTCATCCGTGGCTTCCTTTGTCCTCCGCTGGATGACTCCGGCATAATCCGCGCTCCCTGCCGAATGAATGACCCCGTCTATATGGCCAAAGCGGCTCCGCGCCAACGCGATCACTTCCTGCATCCGGTCGCGATCGGCCACGTCGGCTGCCAAAACGAGGGCCTCCGCCCCGGCACTCTCCATGAACTGAAGCTTCTTTATCCGACAGCTCGTTTCATCTTGATCATCATGACTGGCAAGCCAATCCCCCCACTTCTCCTTGGGAGGAAGCGCGGATCGTCCCACAAGAATCAATTTCGCCTGAACGCTGGTGGCCAGAAATTCCGCCAACGCCAGACCAATCCCGCCGAGTCCGCCGGTGACGAGGTAAACCCCGTTGACTTTCAACCGCGAGGCGACTCCTGGCGGCGGCTGCAAATGAACTCGTTCGAACGTTTCGACCCATCGGCATCCCGCCCGGTAAGCGACTACAGGCTCGGACGGCTTGGTCGAGAATTCAGCGAGCAGCAGTTTGAGGAGTCTTTGTTCGCTCTTGGCTCCGGGTTCGGGAACAATGATGTCAATGCCGCGGCAGTTAATATTGGGATATTCGAGCGGGATGATCTTGCTGGCGCCCAATACGGTCGCTTGTTCCGGATTTAAAGTTTCTTCGCCAGTCACCAGATGAACGCTGTTCAAGACGATTTCGATGTCCAACTTTGCCGGGCAATTCTTCTCACCCAAGGCGCGGGTTAAGAAAAGCAAACTGTGGAGGCCCAAGCTCTGTGACTGCTCAAGGCGCGTCCATCGCTCGCCTCTCCTTTGGGAATCCGAAACGCTCCAGAGATGGACAACCTTTTGTGGCATCATGTCTAAAGCGCAAAGCTCGGAAATCAGCGAAACATAGTCTTCAGACCGTTCGGGGTTGATCGCGTACGTTCCTGCGCTGATTCTCCGAAAGCTCTGGCCGATGACAACCCGCGTCACGCTCTCTTGCCGTAAAGCGAGAGTTCCGGCCAACTTCCCGCCCAGCCCGCCTTCGTCAAGGAAGATCAGCCACTGGATTCTTTGAGTTGGCGGATTCTTCTCGCTGGCCGCCGTCGGAAGCTCGGACTGCTTCCAGGATGGAACGTAAAACCAATCGGCCGGGTCCGGGTTTCGTTGCGCCGCCGCGTTCCGCGAGGCCTCCTGGGGGGCCGAATGTCCCAGAGCCTCGATCCAATACCGTTCACGTTGAAAGGGATAAGTGGGGAGCGGAATTCGGCGGCGGCGCTCGTGAGCTTGGAAGCCGCACCAGTCCAGCTTGACACCATGCAACCAGAGCTGGCCGAGAGCCGTGAGCAGACAGGGCACGTCAGATTGTGCCTTCCGCGCGTGTCCCAAGGAGGAGAATATCGCGCGGGTTGGCGTCTGCTCGGTCTGAAATTTTGCCAGGGAACTCAAGGTCGTTCCTGGGCCTACTTCGAGCAAAACAGAATCGCGGTTCTTCAGCAATTCCTTGATGCCATCGCCAAAGCGAACGGTGTGGCGCAGATGTTTGGCCCAGTACCTGCGGATCGCCGGCCTCCGCGGCGGTGATCCATGTTCCCGTTAAATTGGACAGGAACGGAATATTCGGCTGGCCTCTCTTGACGCCGCTCACACACTCGGCAAATGGCCGCAGGATGGGATCCATCATCCCGGAATGGAAAGCATGTGAAGTGCGCAAGATCGCGCCGGTTTTTCCTGAAGCCTTCAGCGCAGCCAGAAACGCCTCCACTTCCGGGCTGGGGCCGGACACGACACACTGCGACGGAGCATTGACGGTGGCGAGGGAAAGCGCGGAGGGAAGGATCGTTCGCAGTTCCTCTTCCGGCATCGGCACGGCCAGCATGGCGCCGCGGGGCATGGTCTGCATGAGGTGGCCGCGCTGAACCACCAGCGCCAGAGCGTCCTCCACGCTGAACACACCGGCCAGGCAGGCGGCGACATATTCGCCTATGCTGTGGCCGATCAGCGCCGCCGGCTTTATCCCCCAGGACATCCAGAGGGTTGCCAGCGCAAATTCGATGGCAAACAACGCAGGCTGGGTGACGCGGGTTTGAGTCAACAATTCTTCGGCAGCCTCCGCCTTCTCCGCCGCCGGATACAGCACCTGGCGCAAGTCCAGTCCCAAGCCAGGCAGAAGAATTTCCGAGCATCGGTCCAACTCCTCCTTGAAAACCCCTTCCGCGCGATAAAGCTCCGCTCCCATGTTGACATGCTGCGCGCCCTGGCCGGAGAACATGAAAACGACCGAAGGGTCCTCAATCTCTCCGCGATGGGTGATGACTCGTTTGGGATCGCGCGCGCCCAACGCGCTCATGGCATCGTCCATATCCCGGCAGACCAGCATCCTCCGCTGCTCGAACACCTGGCGCCCCGACTGTAGCGTAAAGGCCGCGTCAGCCAGATTCAGACCCGGATTCGCCTTGGCATGAGCAAGGAAATTAGCCGTGGCGGCATCCAGGGCGGGAGCTGTTTTCGCGGATAGGAGCAAGAGTTGCCACGGTCGCGACGGGCCTGATGGCGGCGGCGCGGGAGCTTCTTCGAGCACGACATGGGCATTGGTGCCGCCAAGACCAAAGGAACTCACGCCGGCGCGGCGGGGCAGCGGAACATTATTCCACTTCCTGAGCGTGGAGTTGACGTAAAATGGGCTGTTGGCAAAATCGATTTTGGGATTGGGGGCGGTAAAATGCAAACTCGCCGGCAACATCTTGTGTTGCAAGGCCAGAACCGTCTTGATCAGGCCCGCCGTCCCCGCAGCCGCGCCCAGATGGCCGATGTTGCTTTTGACAGAGCCAAGGGCGCAGAAATTCTTCTCAGCGGTGCCCATGCGAAAGGCCTGCGTCAACGCGGCAATTTCAATGGGATCACCTATCGGGGTGGCGGTGCCGTGGCATTCCACGTAAGAGATGGTGGCCGGATCAAACCCAGCTTCTGCCAACGCCGTGGCCACGGCTTCCGTTTGCCCGTCCACGCTCGGCGCGGTAAATCCCACCTTGGCCGCGCCGTCGTTGTTCAGTCCCACTCCCTTGATGACGGCATAGACTTGGTCGCCATCGTTCAATGCCTCGGCCAACCGTTTGAGCACCACGATCGCGATTCCGTCGCTGGAGACCGTCCCCTGTGCTCGCGCGTCAAAAGTCCGGCAATGTCCGTCCGGCGAAAAAATTCCGCCCTCTTGATAATACACGCCGCCGCGCTGGGGAAAAGTGATGAACACGCCACCAGCCAAAGCCATGTCGCATTGGTAGTTCAGGAGGCTTTGGCAGGCCTGGCAAACCGCCACCAGCGAGGTGGAACAAGCGGTGTTGACGTTGATGGCCGGTCCACGCAGGTTCAGCTTATAGGCGACGTAGGTGGCCAGGTAATCCTTCTCATTGCCCATGTTGACCACCCTCTCCCCTACCAGATCAACCACATCAGGGCGGGTTTGCACGTTCTTGAGGTAGTAGGTGCCGAGGCCCATGCCGGCATAAACACCGATCGGACCGTCCACTCGCGCCGGGTCGTAGCCGGCATTTTCCAGCGCCTCCCAGGAAGCTTCCACGAAGAGCCGCTGTTGCGGATCGGTCACTTCGGCTTGTTTGGCGTTGACGCCAAAAAAGGAAGCATCAAACCAATCGGCATTCTGCAAGACGCCGCGCGCCGCGACGTAACTCGGGTCTTTTCTCAAGGCCGCGACATCCAACCCTCCCGCAGCCAACTCCTCGTCGGTGAAGCGGGTAATGGATTCCACGCCGGCCTCCAGGTTGCGCCAAAATTCATCCACATTGGCTGCTCCCGGAAAACGGCCGGTCATGCCAATGATGGCGATGTCACCGGACATGGATTCTTTCACTGTCATTTTCCCTTTTTCTCGCGCTGGCGGCCCTGCGCTTCCGTTCGCCGGTGACTCCGCTCCTGTATCTTCTGCAACCGGCCTGGAGCGGTTGAAGGCTGGCTCAAATGCCGCGCCAGGGAGCTAATGGTTGGATATTGGAACATCTCGACGATGGAAACTTTGGTCTTCAATTTCTCGCAAACGCTGGCTTGGACCTGGGCCATGAGCAGCGAATGACCGCCGAGGTCAAAGAAATTGTCATGCATGCCGACTTTCTCCAGACCCAGCGCTTTGGCCCACACCTCAGCCAGCGTGCGCTCGATGGGACTGCTTGGTGCAATGTAAGTTGCGCCCAATTCAGGCCGCTCGGTTCCTGGAGAGGGCAGCGCCTTGCGATCCACCTTGCCGTTGGGAGACAATGGCAGTTTCTCAAGGAGAACAAAGGCGGACGGCACCATATAGTCCGGCAGCTTCTTCTCCAGAAATGACTTGAACTCACCAGCCGGCACTTTGATCTCGGCCTTCAAAACGAGGTAGGCTGCCAATCGCTTGTTTCCAGGGCGGCCCTCCCACGCCATGACTGCGGCTTGGCGCACGGCCGGGTGTGTCCCCAGCGCGGCTTCAACCTCGCCCACTTCCACGCGAAAACCTCGAATCTTGACTTGAAAATCCGATCTGCCGAGGAATTCAATATTCCCGTCTGGCAAGTATCGGACAACGTCGCCCGTCTTGTACCACCGCTCGCCAAGATTTTCATGCAAATGACGCTCGATGAACCTCTCCGCCGTCAATTCTGGACGGTTAAGGTAGCCTCTGGCAAGGCACGCCCCTCCAAGATATAAGCCGCCCAGAATGCCAATGGGCACGGGCTGCATCTCCGCGTCCAGAATCACGGTCTGCGCGTTGGCAATTGGCCGCCCAATGGGCGGAAGCTTCGCCCACCCAGCCGAGGGTCCTGTAAGAGTAAATGACGTGACCACGTGGCTTTCGGTAGGCCCATACTGGTTCTGGAGGGTGCAATGATTCAGTTGCTCAAAAAGACTTCGAATGGGGGGGAAATCTGCAACTGCTCGCCAGCCGTGATAACCTCGCGCAAATGGGCCGGCAGCGCGCGCTCCCGAAAGGCCGTTTCGGCAAGATGATGCAGCGCGACAAAAGGAAGGAATATCCTTTCAATGGAGCGCTCGTTCATAAATTTGATCAGCGCGGGAAAATCACGGCGCAACTCTTCGTTCACCAAAACCAACGTCCCGCCGGAGCGCCAGGTTGAGAATATCTCCTGAAAGGACACGTCAAATCCCAAGGGCGCGAATTGCAGCGTTCTTCGGCCTTGGGCGAAGCTCGGCTCGGCGCACTGCCACTCGATCAGATTCACCAGGGCTTTGTGTCCCATTGCCACTCCCTTGGGCTGTCCCGTCGAACCGGAAGTGTAAATGACGTAGGCAAGATTATTCGGGGTTCGTAATCGTGGCCAGGTTTTCAGAGGACTGCTGAACTATCGTCTCCCGCAGGGCGTCGAGACAAATGACCTTGGCAAGGCTTCCCGGCAGGCGCTGCGCCACGGAGGTCTGGGACATCAACACTTGCGCTTCGGCGTCTTTTAACAAGAAAGCCAGCCGCTCTTGAGGGTTGGATGGATCCAGCGGCACGTAAGCCCCTCCCGCTTTTAAGACCGCCAACACGGCCACCAGCAACTCCAGCGAGCGTTCCGTGCAAATGGCCACACGCGCATTGGCCCCAACACCCATCGACCGCAGGAATCGGGCGCACTGGTTGGCCTGGCTGTTGAGTTCGCGATAAGTCAGTTTCCGATCCTCGAATTCCGCCGCGACCGCCTCCGGCGTGCGCTCGGCCTGCTCTTCGATGAGTTGATGGACACAAAGGTCACTGGGAAATGCCCGTTGCGTCTGGTTCCAATGGACGAGGATCTGCTGGCGCTCGGCCTCGCTCAGAAGCGACAGTTCCCCAAGGCGCCGGCCGGGATCGCCCGCCACCGCTTCGAGCAATGCCTGATAGTGGCCGAACAGGCGCGCGATGCGTGAGTCATCGAAAAGGTCCGTGCTGTATTCCATTTCCAGCCAGATTTCGTCCCCCCATCGGTCAAGATCAGGATCATGTCGAATTTGGAGGTTCTGCTTTCGGCCAGGAGCGATTCGACCTCAAGCCCGTCCATTCCGATAAACGACAATTGCTGGTCTCGATCCCGCCAGTTGATCATCACCTGGAAAAGTGGGGAATAGCTCAGGTTGCGTTGCGGCTGCACCTTGCTCACCACCTGGTCAAAAGGTGCGGCGCGATGGGCATAGAGACCCAGGACGCCTTTTTGCACTCGAGCCAGCAAATCCCGAAAGCTCAGGTCCCCGCCTAGCTGCGTTCGCAGCACGTGGGTGTGCAGAAGAAATCCAATCACCGATTGCAGTTCCGGCCGGTCCCGGTCGGCCAGCGGAATCCCCAGCAGAATGTCCTCCTGCCCGGTGTAGCGGTAGAGCAAAGTGTCCAGCGCGGCGGTAAACAGGGTGAACAAACTGGTTTTCTCCCGTTGGCTGCAATCCCGCAGAGCTTGCACCAGCTTTGCCGGGAGACGGCAGCGTTGCCGGGCGCCCTTGTAGGTGTTGAAACTCGGACGCGGCCGGTCGGACGGCAATCCCAGCAGGGCTGGCGCTCCACGCAGGTTCTCCTCCCAATAGGCCAGGTCTTCGGCCAACTTTTTCTTGGTCATCTGCTGTTGCTGCCAGACCGCGACATCTCCGTGTTGAATTGGCAGCGCTGGCAATTCCACCTCCTGCCCGCCGCAACCGGCGCGGTACAATGCCGACAGTTCCCGCCACAAAACGCCCTCCGACGACCAGTCGCAGATGATGTGGTGCATCATCAGGATCAAGACATATTCCCGCGCTCCCACGCGGAGCACCGTGGCACGGATTCCCGGCTCGGTCTCCAGGTGATAGGGCAAGCGCGGCTCGTCAATGAGCAACCGCTCCACTTCCGACTCCCGTCGCTCCGGGGCCAGCGAACTCAGGTCAATTTGCTTCAGCCGCAGGGGCCAGCTTTCCAGAACAGTCGCCACGGGTTGTCCGGCAACAGCTTGAATCGTGGTCCGCAGGATTTCATGCCGCGCGATGATCACGTTCAGCGCCTTTTCGAGCACCTCTGTGTTCAAATCCCCTCGCAACCGCACGCCTTCAGATTCGTTGAAGACCGGAATCCCGGAATTCAACTGTTCCATAAACCAGATGCGCTGCTGGTTGGGGCTAAGCGGGCACGGCAGCGAACGGTCTCGGAGCGGAATCGTCTCCTCGGCGGCGGGAGCGCCAATCTTCTGCAACAGTTCCTGTTCCCACGCCACCGTTGATTCTCCGTCAGGACGCAGCCGTTTCCGAATCAGGGCCGCTTGCTGCGCGACGGTCGCGTTCTCAAAGAAATCCGATAGCGACAATACCACCGGCAGCTTCTCCCGCAGCTTGGAAAGGCTTTGGATGGCCAGCAATGAATGACCGCCAAGCGAGAAAAAGTTGTCATGCAAATCGATCTTCGCCTGGGAAAGCAATTCCGCCCAATTGGCAGCGATGATTTGCTCGATGGGCGTGGACGGCGCCACCGAGCCGGCGCGCTCCTCTGTCTCGCCTGCGGCCGCGCCCGCCTTGGCTTTCTCCTGCAATTTCAGCCGCTGCACCTTGCCCGACGGCCCTTTCGGCAAATCCTTGACAAAGTGAATCCGCGTCGGCGTCTTGAAGTGCCCCAGCCGGCTCTCGCAAAAGGTCAGCAGTTCCTTCTCCTCCACCTCTTTGCCCGTCCGCCGGACCACAAAAGCCACCAAATCCTCCCCCACGTAGCGGTCCGGCACCCCCACCGCCGCCGCCTCCAAAACCCCCGGATGCGATTCCAGCACTTCGTCTATCTGCTTGGGCGCTATGTTCACTCCCCCCTTGATGATTAATTCCTTGGACCGGCCCACCACGAAAAAATACCCGTCCGCGTCCTGGTAGGCCAGGTCCCCGGTGCGAAACCACCCCTCCGGACTCAACACCGCCGCCGTCCCCTCCCGGTCCTTGTAATATCCGCTCATCAAGGCCGGCCCGCGCAAAAACACCTCCCCCGGTTCCCCTGCCGTCACTTCCACCCCCTCCGGATTGACAATCTTGGTCTCGAATCCCCAGGGCAATCCCGGCGACCCGATCTTGTTCGCCCCCGGCGGCTGCGGATTGGAAAATATGTTCCCCGCCTCCGTCGAACCCATCGCCTGAATCAACAGCAACTTGAACTTGTCCAAAAACTCCCGGTGCAGCGAGGGCGAAAGCGGCGCCGAAGAAGACCGCAGAAAACGGATGCGCTGGAATGCCCCCTGCCGACCCTCCGCCCGCGGATCCTTCCAGTCCAATAGCTGCGAAATGATCGTCGGCACAATGGCCGACCAGGTGCAACGGTAGTCATCCAGCCAATCCCAAAAATGGCTGACGCTAAATCCGTGCGGCACCACCACCGAACCCCCGCTCATGAGCGCCGGCATCAGCGTCACGCACTCCGCGTTGATGTGATAAAGCGGCAACAACAGCAGCGAACGGTCCGCCGCCGTCAATTGATGCGAACAAATCGAATTGCGCCCGTGCGCCAGCACCGTGCGGTGCGAATGCATCGCCGCCTTGGGCTGCCCGGTGCTGCCGGAAGTGTACATCAACAACGCCATGTCCTCCGCCGCCGGCACGGCCAGCGCCTCGCTCGAATCCACCCTCTCCCCCGCCCCTGCCCCGGCCAAACCGTCCACGCTGGCCGCTATCACCTTCACCGCCCGCCGCACGCCGGCCATCACTTCCTTGATCAAGGCCGCATACTGCTCCCCCACAAAAACCACCTTGGCGTCACAATGCTCCAGCGTGTAGGAAAGCGTCGCAACTCCCGCCCGCACGTTCAAGGGCACCGAAACCAAACCCCCATACATCGTCCCCAAAAACAACTCCGCCGTGAAAAGACCGTTATCCAGCAGAAAGGCAACCTTGTCGCCCTTCTCCAGCCCCGCTTCCCGAAGCTGGCCTGAAAGAAGGCGCGCCCGCTCCTGCAACCCCTGAAACGTCAAAATGCGTCCCGTTTCAGGGCTGATCAGAAAGGCCGCCTCCGGCTGCCTCCCGGCCATTTGGTCAATCAGTTCCCGGATGGTTGTGAACTTGCTGTCCATATTAAATTGAGTTAGGGCTGACTTCACAACTGGCCCCTCCACCGCCAAAGGTCAGCAACTTCGGCGGGGTTTAAAACATGGTTGGTGTAAATCCGCACATCCGCCAGACTGCCATCGAAGTACGGCAACAGCGGGCCATGGACCGGGTCAGTCACCGTTCCCATCGTGACGGCAATATTGGTCTGGATGCTTCCGAGAGTGCCGTGCAACAAAACCGGGTCAGTGACCATTTCACCATCCGTATAACCAGTCAGACTGGTGGCTGTGGCTCCAATCTCCAAGACACACTGATGCCATCTGCCATCCTGAATGACATATTGGTTTGCCACTTCCGCGTAATTCCCGGCTGCATCGAGCGTGAGAAAACGCATATAGCGATCCTCAAAATACGATTGCCAGCCCGGTCCGCCATTAACTTCCGCGGGCTTATTGGCCGACTGGCCGATGGGAACGGCCTGCGTGCCTTTGATGGAGCCGCCAGCCAAAGTGCTGTTTATCCAAAAAACCAAACTCATATTCGACCACGTGTTCGGCACGTCAACCGTCGTAACAAGAGTGCTCGTTCCGTTGAAGGCAAGCCCTCCGCCCGTGGGCGCGGATGTGACCCAAGCATCCCCGCCTGTGATGGCGCCATCGTAACCGTTGCCGCTGGAATCCAACGCGGTCGTCCCGCTGCCCTCGTTCAACTTCCACCAGGCAGCCAGGCCGCTGGTGATATTGTTGACTCCGTTGGTGTTCACCCAAATATCAAGATTGCTCACATCGGCCGCGGTGAAGAGCGTGTTGGTCCATATCCCGATGTATTGGATGTAGCCTATGAATGGAGAAGTGGATGAGTTGGGGCCGCCTCCTCCGGGCATAATGTCGCCCACAGTCTGGAATTTAAAATTATTCGTCGGCTGCGGAAGTTCGCCGCTCAAGGCCACGCCGTTCGTGTAAACATGGCCTTGGGAATATACCAAATCAATCGCCTGATTTGTCATCATCACTCCGCCGATGGCGCCACTGGCGTTGCCCCAGTCGCACCCAATGACGCCGTTGTTGAGCATAAGCCCATGAGGGCCGCCGAAACTTCCAAAAAGGCAGGAATATTTCGGAACCGTTGTTTGAATCAAATTAAGCCGCTCCCTGACCACCATCCAGAGCGTGAAGTTGCTGCCGATGGCGATGGTCGAGTTGGTCAGCAGATCGGACGCACTGCCGTAGTTGGGCAGCATCACCCCCAAGGCGGAATTGGTCGGATCATAAGGTGATGCATTGTAATTGGTCAAAACTACGCTCTGAAGCCGGTCTGTCCAACCCGTCGTGGCGACATTGTAAGGAAGGTCATTGAAATTCCAATAGTAGGCCATGCCGGGAATGCTCGTCGGATCGAAACCCACCGGCACAGGAATTTCCGCGCGGTAGAATCGCGTCAATGGACCGCCCGTGTCAATGAAGACGAAAGCGCCGTCTGTGCCGGCGTTGGTCTGGCCCAATGTTTGCCAGTTGGTTTGGCTGAGATCGTCACTGAACTGCAGAATACAGGTGTAGCCGGGAGTGCTGATGCCGCTGATCGAATACGAGCCGTCTCCTAAATTGGTGACAACCAGATCCACCGACCAACCTCCGGCCACCTGCCTGAAGCTGAAAAATCCGATGAGCAAGAGAAGCGAGAGATGTCTCATCATAGCGGCGGCATTATTGGCGTTGGCGGCGCACGCAGCGCGCCGTCCGTCTTGGAACCGGCCTCTGCGGCAGCGAGGTGCTTTTCGAGCCATTGCGCGACCTTCGCGATATGAGGTTCTTCTGAAATGGCCATGTGGCTGCAATTCAAGTCTTCAATTTGCAACCCGCCCTGAATGACGGCTGCCCATCCATTCGTGTCGCCAGGATCAAATCCAAAAAACGGCTCCTCAACACTCCGTATCAGCACCGCCTTTCCCAAATAGGGTTTTGCCTGGTACGGCTTTTGAATTTGGTCCATGAATTCCGCCTGCGGCAGACGTATGCGCTCGTTTTCCGCCTCACGCATCGGCTGCTCGCCAGCCCGCATGTCATTCAGTTCCGAGCGGCGTTTCCTGGCCAACTCACGCTGCTTGCGCCATTTTTGGAGCGGATAGTTAAGGCCTTCGGATAAAGTTCGCCTTCCATGATAAGTCCAACGCCTGAGGCCCGGAAATAATAGCCGCCTGCACCCGGGATTGTAGAACGCATCCACCAGCGCCAGCAAAGCGACTTCCTCGCCAAGGCGTCGCAATTGAATGGCAACCTCAAACGCAAGGGCTCCTCCAAAACAGCCTCCGGCCAGGCGATACGGACCATTGGGTTGGACACGCTGAATGATCGGCAGGCAGCGCGCCGCCAATTCTTCCATGGTAATTGCGAGCCTGCGCTCTTCGTGCCAGACGCGCAGTTCCTCGTCGAACGGCGCCGTGAAACCATACACCGGCCATTCGGGTCCGAGGTGTTTGGCCAGTCGTTGCGCCTGCGTAAGAAAATGGAGATAGAACAGGGGCGGTCTTTCCGCCGAGGTTTGCGACGCGGACAGGTGCAAGCCCATGCTGGGCGCGTTCGGATCCGCCAGCAGCTTTGTCAACTCCGCCACCGTGGGCGCCTGGAAGAACGCCGCCAGCGGCAATTTGCGGCCCAGTTCTTTCTCCACGCAAGTTTGCAATCTGACAGCCAGCAAGGAGTGCCCGCCAAGTTCAAAGAAATTGTCATGCATGCCGGCCTGTTGTATTCCGAGAACCTCGCACCAGATGCGCGTTAGAATTTCCTCCGTTGGGGTGCTGGGCGCGACAAAGGTCTTCTCCAACTCAGGCCGCGCCAAATCCGGCGCCGGCAGCGCCTTGCGGTCCACTTTCCCGTTCGGCGTCATGGGGAACCGATCCAGGGTGACAAAAGCCGACGGCACCATGTACTCCGGCAGCTTGGCCTGGAGCAGGCCGCGCAATTCGGGCGCCTTGGGCGGTTCGCCATCCTCAGAGGTCAAATACGCCACCAACTGTTTGCCACCGCGGCCATCCTCACGCGCCGCCACCACCGCTTCCCGCACTCCCGCGTGACCCGTCAACAATGATTCAATTTCTCCCAATTCAATTCGAAATCCGCGAATCTTCACCTGGTGGTCCAGTCGTCCCAAATACTCGATGTCTCCGTTGGGCAGATAGGCGCCAGATCTCCGGTCTTGTACATTCGCGTCTTGGAATCTGGCAGGAAGGGGTTGGGCACAAATCGCTCCTGCGTCAACTCCGGCCTGTTCAGGTAACCTCGAGCCAAGCCGTCGCCCGCGATATATAATTCACCCGGAACCCCAATTGGCACGGGTTGCAAGTGCCGATCAAGGAGATAAATTTTGGTGTTGGAAATGGGGCGCCCGATTGTCGCCTTGCCGCAGCGTTCGCGCAGCGTAAAAGTGGAATAGGTCGTGGTCTCCGTCGGTCCGTAAAGGTCAAAAACCCTGCCAATGGAGGGGTGCTCATAAAGCTGCTCCACTAACGGCTGGGCCAGCGGCTCACCCGCCAAATTCACGGTAATCACCGATTTGGGCAGGCTGTCGCCGCGCACCAACTCGGCGATGGCCGAAGGCACGGTGTTGATCATCCGCACCTGGTTAGCTGCCGGCAACGTACCTAACTCCAACGCGTTCCTGGCCAAAATCACCTTGCCCCCATTGGCCAGCGTGACAAACAGTTCAAACACCGACAGATCAAAACAGATCGAGGTGGAGAACAAGACGCCGGCAAACTCCTCGTCGGTGAAAACCCGTCGCGCCCAGGTTGCAAAAGCCACGACACTGCGATGCTGGATCGCCACCCCCTTGGGCCGCCCTGTCGAACCTGAGGTATAGAGGACGTAGGCCAGCGAATCCGCGCGACTCTCCACCCCGGGGCTTGATCCGTCCCCATCCTCTGCCACCGTTGCATGGCTCTCATCCACGTAAACCACCTTCGACTGGTGGCGCGGCAAGGCCTCCTTCAGTTTTCGCTGCGTCACCAAGGCCAAGGGTTGCGCGTCTTCCAGCATGAACTCCAGCCGTTCCCTTGGATACGCCGGATCGAGAGGCACGTAGGCTCCGCCAGCCTTCAATATGCCGAGCAAGCCCACCACCATGTCCAGCGATCGTTCCGTGAAGATGCCCACCAGTTTGTCCGGTCCCACTCCCAGCTTCCGCAACTGGCGCGCCAGTTCATCCGCGCGCTCACTCAACTGGCGATACGTCAACTGCTTGTCTTCAAACACGACAGCCACCGCTTCCGGCCTGCGCTTGGCTTGTTCCTCCACCAACTGGTGCAGGCACAGCGTCTTCGGATAGTCAACCTCGGTCCGGTTCCAATTGACCAGCAATTGTTGACGCTCGGAGCTTGTCAGCAGAGGCAAATCCGAGAGGCGCTGCTCGGGATCCGCCGCCACCGCTTCGAGCAGCGTTTGAAAGTGGCCGGTCAGGCGCTCAATCCGCGTATTGTCAAATAGATCAGTGCTATACTCCATTTCCAACCAAATATCGTTCAGGTCATCGGTCAGCATGAAGGTGAGGTCAAATTTTGACGTTCCGGTCTCCGCCAGGAGCGATTCCACCACCAAGCCCTCCATGCCGATGAACGACAGTTGCTGATCGCGATCGCGCCAGTTAATCATCACCTGGAAGAGCGGGGAATAACTCAGGTTGCGCTCCTTCTGCACCCGGCTCACCACTTGCTCAAATGGCGGAGCGCGATGAGTGTATAAATCCAACACACCTTTCTGGACCCGCGCCAGCAATTCACGAAACTTCATCTCCCCCGCAAGCCGGGTTCGCAGCGCGTGGGTGTGCAGAAGAAATCCAATCACCGATTGCAGTTCCGGCCGGTCCCGGTCGGCCAGCGGAATCCCCAACAGGATGTCTTCCTGCCCGGTGTAGCGGTAAAGCAAGGTGTCCAGCGCGGCGGTAAACAGGGTGAATAAACTGATTTTTTCCCGCCGGCTGCAATCCCGCAAGGCCTGCGCCAACGTGGCTGGGAGACGGAAGCGTTGGCGAGCCCCCTTGTAAGTGTTAACGGCCGGACGCGGCCGGTCGGTGGGCAGTTCCAGGAGCGTTGACGCGCCGCGCAGGTTCTCCTCCCAGTAATCCAAATCCTCGGCTAACTCCTTCTTCGTCATGCGCTGGTGCTGCCAGGTCGCATAATCATGATGTTGGATTCGCAAGGGCGGCAGATCAAGCGGTTGGCCGTGGCAACCGGCGCGATACAAAGCCGACAGTTCCCGCCACACGACACCCTCCGACGACCAGTCGCAGATGATGTGGTGCATCATCAGGATCAAGACATATTCCCGCAGTCCCACGCACACCAAGGTGGCGCGAATTCCCGGCTCGGCCTCCAGATGATAGGGAAGACGTGGTTCGTCAATGAGCAACCGCTCCACTTCCGGCTCCCGTCGCTCCGGGGCCAGCGAACTCAGGTCAATTCTCTTCAACCTCAGGGGCCATTTGTCCAAAACAACCGCCATGGGTTGTTCGCCAGCGGCTTGAATGGTAGTCCGCAGGATTTCATGCCGCGCGATGATCACGTTCAGCGCCTTCTCCAACAGATCGATGTTCAACTCTCCCCACAACCGCACTGCTTCCGACTCGTTATAGACCGGTACGCCGGAATTCAACTGTTCCATAAACCAGATGCGCTGCTGGTTGGGGCTGAGCGGGCAGGGCTGCGAACGGTCCCGGAGCGGAATCGTCTCATCGGCAGCGGGAGCGCCAATCTTCTGCAACAATTCCTGTTCCCAGGCTACCGTCGATTCCACGCTGGAGCCTTCGTGGGGACGCAAACGTTTCCGGATCAGCGCCGCCTGCTGCGCGACGGTCGCATTCTCAAAGAAATCCGACAGCGACAATACCACCGGCAGCTTCTCCCGAAGGCGGGAAAGGCCCTGAATGGCCAGCAATGAATGACCGCCAAGCGAGAAAAAGTTGTCATGCACATCCACCTGCGGCAAGGCCAGCAACTCCGCCCACGCCTTGGCGATGATTTGCTCGATGGGCGTGGACGGCGCCACCGAGCCGGCGCGCTCCTCTGTCTCGCCTGCGGCCGCGCCCGCCTTGGCTTTCTCCTGCAATTTCAGCCGCTGCACCTTGCCCGACGGCCCCTTCGGCAAATCCTTGACAAAGTGAATCCTCGTCGGCGTCTTGAAGTGCCCCAGCCGGCTCTCGCAAAAGGTCAGCAGTTCCTTCTCCTCCACCTCTTTGCCCGACCGCCGGACCACAAAAGCCACCAAATCCTCCCCCACGTAGCGGTCCGGCACCCCCACCGCCGCCGCCTCCAAAACCCCCGGATGCGATTCCAACACTTCGTCTATCTGCTTGGGCGCTATGTTCACTCCCCCCTTGATGATTAATTCCTTGGACCGGCCCACCACGAAAAAATACCCGTCCGCGTCCTGGTAGGCCAGGTCCCCGGTGCGAAACCACCCCTCCGGACTCAACACCGCCGCCGTCCCCTCCCGGTCCTTGTAATATCCGCTCATCAAGGCCGGCCCGCGCAAAAACACCTCCCCCGGTTCCCCTGCCGTCACTTCCACCCCCTCCGGATTGACAATCTTGGTCTCGAATCCCCAGGGCAATCCCGGCGACCCGATCTTGTTCGCCCCCGGCGGCTGCGGATTGGAAAATATGTTCCCCGCCTCCGTCGAACCCATCGCCTGAATCAACAGCAACTTGAACTTGTCCAAAAACTCCCGGTGCAGCGAGGGCGAAAGCGGCGCCGAAGAAGACCGCAGAAAACGGATGCGCTGAAATGCCCCCTGCCGACCCTCCGCCCGCGGATCCTTCCAGTCCAATAGCTGCGAAATGATCGTCGGCACAATGGCCGACCAGGTGCAACGGTAGTCATCCAGCCAATCCCAAAAATGGCTGACGCTAAATCCGTGCGGCACCACCACCGAACCCCCGCTCATGAGCGCCGGCATCAGCGTCACGCACTCCGCGTTGATGTGATAAAGCGGCAACAACAGCAGCGATCGGTCCGCCGCCGTCAATTGATGCGAACAAATCGAGTTCCACCCATGCGCCAGCACCGTGCGGTGCGAATGCATCGCCGCCTTGGGCTGCCCGGTGCTGCCGGAAGTATACATCAACAACGCCATGTCCTCCGCCGCCGGCACGGCCAGCGCCTCGCTCGAATCCACCCTCTCCCCCGCCCCTGCCCCGGCCAAACCGTCCACGCTGGCCGCTATCACCTTCACCGCCCGCCGCACGCCGGCCATCACTTCCTTGATCAAGGCCGCATACTGCTCCCCCACAAAAACCACCTTGGCGTCACAATGCTCCAGCGTGTAGGAAAGCGTCGCAACTCCCGCCCGCACGTTCAAGGGCACCGAAACCAAACCCCCATACATCGTCCCCAAAAACAACTCCGCCGTGAAAAGACCGTTATCCAGCAGAAAGGCAACCTTGTCGCCCTTCTCCAACCCCGCTTCCCGAAGCTGGCCTGAAAGAAGGCGCACCCGCTCCTGCAACCCCTGAAACGTCAAAATGCGTCCCGTTTCAGGGCTGATCAGAAAGGCCGCCTCCGGCTGCCTCCCGGCCATTTGGTCAATCAGTCCCCGGATGGTTGTGATTTCCATATTTGTAGCAACTAGCGTGTTCATGAACTCTCGGTTTTTTATCGAGTCAGGTGACTAAAGCTTGCTCGAGGCTGGGCTTGGCAAATGGCAAAGTCCCAAATTCCGCGCAAAAATCCAAACCCGTACCCAAAATGGTAGCAAAAGAACACAAATGGCAGTACAGGGAGCAGTTTCCATTCCGTGCTCAAGACTGTTAAAACCGAGGCCACAAGGAGCGCCAGCGCGTAAAAACCAAGGGCCGCGAGCAATGCGAAAATCGCGAAATGGAACATCGGCGAAAGGATGGCCAAAACGACCAGCGTCAGAATAAAGCCGGCTGGCACAAGATGTCGCGGCGAGGCCGGCAAATGATGCTTTTGAATTACCCGCACCTTCCAATAGCCGTATTGCGCATACTGCCGGAACAAGGCCTTGAGTGTATTCCGCGGTTTGTACCAACTTCGGATCTTCGGACTCTGCCAGATCTTGCCGCCGCCCCGGATGATCCGAAGGTTATGCTCGTCATCCTGGTTGCGCACCAACTCCTCGTCAAAATATCCAAACTGCTCAAAGGCGCTTCGGCGCCAGCAGCCGTAAGTAACCGTATCCACGTAACCCTCGTAATTCGGATCATGAAAGCGGGCGCCGCCGACGGAAAAGGGCGAATGGTAAGCCGCTGCCACCGCTCGCTGCGTGTAGCCATCGGTTTTGGTTCGAGCCGGCCCGCCCACGTTGTCGGCGCCAGTTTGCTGTAGCACTTCAAGACACTGCAAAAGATAATCCGGCGCGTACTCCGTATGCGCATCGGCTCGGACAATGATGCCGGCTTGTGCCGCTCGAATGGCGGCATTGAGTCCGCTTGCCGCGATACGCCCCGGATTGTCAATCACCTTCAGCCGCGCATCCTTCTCTGCCAGGTCACGAAGGATGTTTCTGCTGCCGTCGTCGGAATTCCCATCGGCCACGACGACCTCAAAACCGCCCTTCGGCGCTTCCAAGGCCAACAACCCCGCCACGCATGTTGCGACGTGGCCTGATTCGTTACGGCATGGAACAACGATGGAAACCGTAGGCGTGGCGCCTCCGAAAATTGTCTGTGTTTGAGCTTTTTCCATTAAGCAGCGTGTCGTTTTGCCTGGCGCAATCGATCACATAAGCGTTGCGGCCAAAGATTGCCCAAGACCTTCGCGCCCAAAATCCGCGGTGAATCGTATGTATGCACCTCCACCCGGGGGATTTGAAACCGGGGCGTATTCGGCCCAGCCAGACCCAAATCCGTGGTGACGGCCATGCTGTATCCGGCCTTGCGCACTGCCTCCATGTAAGCTGGCGTCACCTGCCCCAATCTGCTGGCTCCATACGGATAGGCATAGCATGAGGAGTGAACAGCTCCCAGATGCGTCTTTAGACTTTCACGTGAAACCACGGCCTCTTCCGCCAGTTGTTCCGCCCCGAGATTGATGGCGTTGTAGTGGCTGTGCGAATGGGATCCTACGGAAACCAGGCTGGATTCCAGGCATTCCCCCAGTTCCGCCCACGTGATTGGCCGCCACGCAATGGATGGCACACGACCTTGGTTTTTCAGTCCCCAATGGTCGAAGGGATAGGGCTCGTGCGAATCAACGTAGCGCGTCGCGACAAAGAGCGTGGCTGGGATGCGATACCGCTCCAGCAACGGCAGCACGTCATGGCGAAAATTGGCAAAACCGTCATCAAAGGTAACCGCTGCCACCGGCTTGGACGGCCTGCCGGAGCCGCGCTGCTGGAGCACATCTTCCAGACGCACGCATTCCGCGTTTACGGCCAGCCATCGAAACTGATCCTCCAGAAGAGCGGGAGCCACGCTCCAGTTGTCCACCGAAAGATCGAAAATAGCCGCTTTCGCCACGCGATGATACATCAAGACGCAAACCCCGCCAACGGCCCGGCTGGTCAAAAACGATCCTCCCACTGCCGCCAAGCCCGCAGCGTGTTTCACTGCGTGTTTCAAAATCATGCCGCCTCTCATTGGAACTTTTTAGTCCTCCTGCGGTTCAAAGCGCCTCCGTTCCTGCCATTTTCGGCGAATGGCATGTGGCTTGTGGCCGCAATAATTCGCCGTAAAAGCTCTTCAATCGCTCCGCAATCGTCCCGATGGATACACTCTGAATGAAATTTGCGCTATCCACACGGCGTTTTCGTTTCCAAACCTCCCGCAGGCCGATGGCAATCTCTCCCGGTTCAGCCCCGACCAAGTGACATCCATCGATACTGGCAATGCGTTCAGCAACATCGCCGACATCGACGGAAACAACCGGAACTTCGCAGGCCAGCGCCTCCTTCACTACCATCGGCGAGCCTTCGTGCAGGGAGGTGAGAATAAGCACGTCGCTGGCATTGATCCACATCGGAACATCGGCGTAGGGAAGGCCCGAGAGCATGTGCAACTCGGCCCGGATTCCCTGTTGCTTGAGTGTTTGGATGGCAGCCTGCGCCAGCCAGGGACGCTTCACGGGATCTCCGGTGTTGGCAGGGAAAAGCACGTGGAACGTTCCCGCCGCCCATCCCAACTTCTGGCGGCATGTTTCCTGATCCATCGGTTTGAAGCGCGCCATGTCGATGCCGCAGGGAATGACGCGTATTTTGCGCCGATCCACGTCGCCCGGCAGCGCCTGTTCCAAGTGGCGGGCCACCACCACGATCCCCGCTGCCCGCCGCGCCGCGCGCCAGGAAGACCAAACTCCGCATCGGGAAATGAGCTTCCGCCAGGGGCCGGACAAGTTTTCGCCGAGAATATCCGACCCGTGGAACGTGACCACCACCGGCGCTGGCCACGAACGTCTGGTGACTTTATCCGCCATCACCCCGCCGTACATGACGTGCAGCAAGTGCGGCTGGAATGCGGAGATGGCTTCCGCGATGCGCGAGCCCATGCGGTAATAAATTAACGGGCCTTCTTTCTTGCGGTTAAAATACAGAACCTGGGCCTCGACCCCAACCGACTTCAAGCCCGCGACTTGCTGCTCCACAAATGTCCCCAACCATGGCCGGTCAGGGCATGGATAGATATTGGTAATGGCGAGAATGCGAAGGCTCATGGAACTGACGGCCCCTTGGCCGAACGTGGAGCGGCAATGCCGCGGCAGAAAATCCCGTAACGCTCACTGCCGCAACATGATCCGTTGAATCTGACGGAACAAGAGTCTGCTTTTTGACGCATTCCTCTTTCTATACAGCCTATTCCACAATCTAGGCGGCTGGACGGCGATTGCGCTGAGTTGCGGCGTTTGTCTTTTGAAACGGAGTCGAAAATTTGCCAAATGCTCAACGATGGCATTAGTATTGCTGACATTCTTGCAGTTTAATTATGTCTATGAAATTTATTTCGCGCTGCTTGCTCAGCCTGCTGGCGGCAAGCTCAATTTGCCGCGGCTCCAATTGGTACGTTTCCCCGAGCGGTTCTGGAAACGGCAGCCTTGCTTCTCCCTGGTCTCTCCAGACCGCAATCACCAGTTCGTCCGTGAAACCGGGCGATACAGTTTGGTTGCGCAGCGGGGTTTACACCCCAACGGCCACGTTTCCGTCCTACGAGAACAATGTGCAAGGTTGGGCGCCCTCCGTGAGCGGATCTGCCGGCAATTCGATCACGTATAGCAGCTATTCCAACGAATGGGCCGCGATCGACCGCGAGTGGATGCTCACAGGTTGCCACAATCTGTGCTTTTCCAACCTGGAGTTTTATGACTCTCTCAAAGGACATAATTTGACCAATACCGCCTACCCGCAAGGCCCTTGGGTGCATTTCCCCATGGCCGCCCAACCCGGATTTCAGTGGGTCAATTGCGTTATTCATGACGTGGATGATTGCTGGGGCGGCGGCGTTCTTTATCAAGTACGGGGATGCATCTTGTGGTACGTGGGATGGAACATTCTGGAGCATGAGTGCTATCCCGCGCCCACCAACTATTCCGGCAACATTTCCGGCTGGCACTTGCAGAGCGTCATGAATTTCAACACCACCGACATGGTTTGTATTTCGAACATCTTCTTTGGCGGAGGCGACACCGTTCCCAATCCCGTCAACGCCAACAGCGACATTCTCGGAGGAGGCTACAATGAAACGATTTCCTATAATTATTTCTACAACCGCCTTACGACCGCCGTCACCGCCGAGTGCTTGAACCTGCAAAGTTCTCCCGCCGGCAGCATGGTCATCCACAACAACGTTATCGTTGGCCCTATTCCAGTCTCCTTTGCTGGCGGCGGTAATGTCTATGGCACTGTTGATTTCCAACATAATACCGTTTACGCGAGTTCGGCCAACTACTCTTCTCCGCTTGTCTTTTGGCTGGGCACCGGCGGCACCTGGGCGTTTAACTACAACAGTTATTTTTCCACGACTCCAAACCCCGTGACCTTTGACATTCGCGGGTCCTACGGCAACTCGCTCGCCCAGTGGCAATCCTCCCAAGGCTTTGACGCGAATTCCACCGCCGCCAGTGGAACCACCCCCCCTGCTTCTGTTAATATCGTTCCCAATCAAGACCAGCCCAAACGCGCCAACGTCGCCATCTACAATTGGTCCAAGGCCAACAACGTGACCGTGAATCTGGCGGGCGTCCTCAATGCCGGCGATTCTTACAGCCTTTACTCCGCGCAGAATTACAAAGCGGGCGCGATTCAAAGCGGGACCTACAACGGGACAAGTATCAGCGTTCCCATGACCAACCTGACTACGGCTCCGATTTTGTATGGGGGCAACATGAGTTGCGACGGGGTGCAAATCGTCCAACCCCCGCCCACCAGCCCTGAGTTTGGCGCCTTTGTGGTTATTGGCTCCGGCACTTCCGTCGCCAAGTCGTCGCCAACGCTGACTTGGACCACGCCGGCCGCCATAACTTATGGCGCCGCCCTCAGTTCCAGCCAACTTAATGCCACGGCCAATGTGCCTGGCACTTTTGCCTATGCGCCCTCCGCCGGCACAGTCCTGAATAAGGGCACCAGTGTCATTTCCGTCATTTTCACCCCGACTGATACGGTCAATTACAACAGTGCCACCGGCAGCGTAAACTTGGTCGTCTCCGCCGCGGCCCTGAGCGCGGCAGCCAACAACGCCACCAGCGTGGCCGGGGCGGCCCTTCCGGTCTTCACCGGCACTCTCGCTGGCTTGCTGAACAAAGACAACATCACGGCCAATTATAGTTGCAGCGCCACGATCAACAGTCCGGCCGGAACGTATGCCATTGTGCCAAGTCTCGTGGATCCGGGTAGCCGACTGACCAACTATAGCGTCAGCCTGATTAACGGCACACTCACCATCACCCCCGTCACCACCCCGATGCCACCCACGGATTTGCGCATCATGCCTCAGTGAACGGTTGCCGGATGCTATTTCATTTTCTGGCAGCACGCTATTAGGTGGCGAGTGCCGTTGGCGCACTCATTTAACTTGCCATCGGACGATTGAATACCGTTGACGACATTTCCCAACATACTGAAAAACGTCTGAATCGGTTGCTTGAAACTCCAGGATTTCAAGCCCCATCTCCTAAACAGCCCCCCGCGGATGGCATCAGACCACGTGGACCTCGGCAAAAGCGGATTTAAGCAGGGCGCGCAATTGTTCTCGTTGATAATGCCGTTTGTGGTCAGGATTTGTGTTCGCCACAAAATCTCCGTTGGGTGTGGTCATAATAAACCAGCCGCCAGGCCTCAAGACACGGGCCACGTTAGCCACAAACGCCTTGTCTTCATCCACGTGCTCAAGAACCTCCACCGACACAATTAGGTCAAAGCTGTTTTGCGGCAGCTTCGTCCTGGCCATGTCGTCATACACGATTTCCTTCACGTTGCTGCGGCGTGATCTTGTTATCTCATTGAGTTGATCGGTAAGGCCCAGGTTCAACTTCTGCTGGACTTCCGTGACACGGGGCAGATCGCTGATGGTCACCAATCCAGGAAGGCCAATAGTGTAAGGGGACTTACGCCCGCCTACGTCGAGAATCGATGGGCATGTCGGACTGGATTCCAAGGCTAAATACAACTCGCGACGAACACGCCGCAACAGAGGCGGCAAAGCCGGGTTGCACATGAGGTAACAATATTCGAATGGTTTTAACATGTGAAGGGTGTCTTTCGGGAATGTGACGGCAGCGATCAAGCGCCGTCAGGAGGTTGCGTGGTAAAAAATAATCTTGGGGCGAGGGGCTTTTCGCCATGGACCGCTCGTCCGTGCCGCCCGCGTGAGACCCAGCGTCGGCGCAACGATCCGCACGCCCGCAAAGGCCAGCAAAAATGACGGGACGGCCAACCGCATGCCGGTGCCGCTTAGAAACATTAAAGCAAATACCACCATCGCGGTCGAAAACGCCCTTGGCCAACCGGCGGTCTGTGACATCACGCAACGCGCGCTCATCACCAGTATCAGCACCAGAGCGGTGGCGCCAAGAATCCCGTGCTCGGAAAGCAACCGGGTGAACTCCGTGTGGCTCCTTTTTGACAGGCCAATGACCTCGCGCCTGGCTTCGCGCGACATCCCCACCCCGACGCCCAACACCGGATGTTCCATGAACACCATCAAATCGCCCCTTATCAAATACTGCCGCCCGGTTAAGTCTTTGTTGGCAAAACGATCCTCCATGGCGCCGCCGGTGAAGGCATTGAGTCGCGGGGCAATCACGAACTTGCCCAATCCCGCCAGGGCCAGCCCGAGCACCAGCATTAAGCTAAACCGCCGCACATCGGCCACCAGAAATGCCGCGGCGGCGAGGATGGCCGCCACGGAAAAATAGAGGCCGCTCCGGGAGAACGTCAACACCGCTTGAATCCCAAACCAAACCATCAGGCTTGCCAGCATCGCCTTCCACACCAGCTTTTCCTTCCTTCCCGTTAAGATGAGAAAGCAGAGCACAATTCCCAGTCCTAATACACTCGACACCTGGTTCGGCCCAAAACCGCCGCTGGCTTCCACATTCGAGGAACGGCCAAATTGAATTTCAATGGTTTCAATGCCATACAACGTTAGAGCGGCCACGCCGAGGATTGGCGCCAGCATGGTCAACATGCAGCGAATGACATCCTCTCGAGGCAGTTTTCGACCGAGCAGAAACAAGCCGCAAACCGTGTAAGCCAAAGGTCCGGAAAGCTCGGAACTTAGAGTCTGCCTCAAATCGTCAAAGTTCATGGCGGTAATCGTTAGAAACGCGCTTGGCACCAGCAGCGCCATATAAATTATGGGCAATGAAGTGGTGGCTCGTTGCCGGCGAAAGCACATGGCCGTTACCACTGCCAAAATCACCGAGTACTTCCCGAACTCATAAGGCACGGATGTATCATTCATTCGCCAGAGCGTCTCGCAACCGATCAGATACGCACAACCCGCAATCACCCATCCCATTGGGCGTCGCCTGATGATAAGCATCAGCACTATGGCAAGCGAGGCATAGGCATGAAGGGTGGACAGGTGTGGAACCAGCTTGAATCCCAACCCCAATGGCACGTGCAGCGCGACAAAGAGAAACAGGTAGGTTGTCCCTCTCTTTGCTTTGGCTCCTGCTTCGGGCGCCACCGACGGCTGTTGTGGCCGCGGATTCTGAATTGCACCCTGAAAGTTCACGTTGCCAAGACCATCGAATAGAGTTTGCTGAGGTAGGCCTCCGTTCCTGCCTGCGAGTGCTCCGACTGCACAAACAGGTTTGCTTGCTTTGCCAGATGATCCCGAGTCTGAGGATCGCCCAACAGCTCTTCGGTTGCAGAAACGAGTCCGGCAACGTCGCCCGCCGCCACCAATCGGCCGCGAGCACCCTCGCCAAGCAAGTCAGGCACGTCCCCCACCCGCGTGCCAACTACCGCAAGCCCCGAAGCCATGGCTTCCAGAACCACGTTTGGCGCGCCTTCATGGTCGGACGTCAACAAAAGCAGGTCAGACTGGCGATACAGGCAGCGGGCGTCGCTAACCCGCCCCAGGAACTGCACCACCCCGGGCATCAAGCCAAGTCGAGCCGCCATCGCTTCCAGTTCTGCCCGGAGGGGACCGTCCCCCGCGATGACCGCCTTGATCTGGCGCTTCTTGCTCACCTGCGCCAAGACCTGAAGGAATACGTCGAATCGTTTCTGCGGCACTAATCTGCCGGCGCCTAGAATCGTGAAGTCTCTGGCCTGCGGCGCAGAGCCAGTGGCAAAGAAAGCGTGGTCCACTGCGTTCGGCAGGAAGAAACACCTTCTTCCTGGCACCCCCATCTCCACCAGGGTCCGCACAGCCGCCCTTGAATTTGACGCCAGGATCCCCGGCAGGCGCAGGCTGAGTTGTCCCAGCAACCGGCCCACGTCCGCGAGTTCGCTTGTCACGTTATTGCGAACGGCTCCAATCGAACGGCATCCATGAAGCCGCGCGGCCACCGCAGCGTAACTGTTCGCATAAAAATGCTGTGCCTGGATAACATGAGGTTTGAAAAGCCCCGCTTCCCGCCTGATCCTCATCAACCGTTTCCAACGCGATGGCGAACCGCCGACATAAGTCACTTCAACGCCCAATTCGCGAATCGGGTTCTCCCAAAATTCTCCCTCAGACAGCGAAAGCACTTTGGCGCAGGCGCCGGCGGCCCGCAAAGCCTGTAACATGTAATAAAGCTGCCGCTCCGCACCGCCCTGCCCGAGGGTGCCCGCCACGAAGCAGACCCTGAGGCCGGCCAGGGAACCCGGAGCCGATAGAAGCCCCGCTGCGTTTGGCGAGGATGCCACGTCACGGAGCGACGTCACAGGTTGCAGGCTGGCAGTCACGAGTCAGATGACGGAAGACGGTGGACGGAGGACATTGGTTTCTGCCTCGCCGGCTTCCATTTTCACTCTCTTATCCTCAATCTTCCGCAGTAAACCCCAAGCGGCGGACAAATGGCCGCCGATGGTGTCACGCCATCGCTCCAGCGTGTAGGCGCGGGCCATGTCCCGGGCCTTGGCCGACATGGCTTTGAATTTTTCCTCGCTGGAGCTAATCTCACAAACCGCGCGCGCCACCGCCGCGGCGCTCGGCTCAATCAGAATTCCACCACCGGTGGACAGCAACATCGGGAGCACCGATACGGATGTGGCGATAACCGGCAGCCCGCAGGCCATGGCTTCGAGGACTGCCTTGGGGAAGCCCTCGGATCGGGTTGGAAAACAGAAAATGTGCGCTTGTTTCAAACGGCCAAGAACACCCGCATGATCCAGCTTGCCGTGAAAAACCACCTGGCCGCTGACACCCAGTTCCGCGGCCTGCGCTTTCAATCGCGCCAACTCGGAGCCATCGCCCACGACGTCCAGTTGCACCTCGGGCCATTGTCGGCGGATCACGGCCAGGGCCTCTATCAGCTTATCCGTGCCTTTGCCGGCCTGCTGTCTGCCGACGGTGATCAAGCGCAATTTCGCGCCCGCCAGCGCGGGCTGATGGCCTCCCAACTCCTCCATTTCGCCCGCGGTCAAACTCGAAGAAAATATCCAGCGAACATTAGGATTCGTTGGGCTGGGCGGCGCAACGGTCCCTCCCGTCGCCAGCATGACGTTTCGTCCGCCCGCAAAGGTTTCCATGAAACTGCGCCAAAACCTTTGCGCCAAAGTAACCGGCGCCAGCCAATTCCCGCAGTATCGGACAAACAGCGGCTTGCGGAACACCCATGCCAGCAACATGCCCACCGTGCCCACGTCTCCCGGGATAGGGGCGTGAACCGCGCTCGCGCCGTGAAATTCCTTAAGGATGATTGGAGCGCACCGCAACAACCAGAATGGAAACAGCATCTTGCGCCCAAGTCCGGCTCCGTAAGGCGCAGGCAATGGCGCCACCCTTAGGCGTGGACCTTTCAACGGAATCTCGCCCGTTCCGCCCGTGGCCTCGGCGCAAGGGACAAGGAGAACGGTTTCGTCGAAAAGTTCCGCCAGGGCAGCCATCTGAAACGGGAACCCGCCGTCCGTCGCGTAGCCTGTGGAGGACGTCGCGCAGGGCCAGCACGGTTTGTGGGAGAAAACGGCCAGTTTCACAAAGATCGGTCAGTGGACAGTGGTCACAAGTTTGCGTTCCCGCCGCTCGGCAAGCCAGTCGTGCAGTTCCGTCATCAGGCGGCCATAGGTATTATCCAGATTGTAAAGACGCTCCATTTCCGATCGTGCCAGCCGGCTTTGCGCTGCCAGTTGCTTCGGCGCCGACAACAGTTCCAGCGCTCTTTGAGCCAGGGCCTCATCGGAATCGGCCAAAATTATGCCGCGCCCCGACTCCAATTCCATCCCATCCACCGCCGCCGGTGTTGCGGCCACCGCCACGCCCAGAGCCATGACCTCGACTATGCGGCTGCGGAAGCCATAGGTGCCGGACCAGGGACACAGCACCAAAGACATGGCGCACAGAACGTCTTGAACCTTCTCCACAAAACCGGTCACCTTGACACGCCGATCCGAGGTCAGCCGGCGAAGACGTTCAGATGGATTGCTGCCCACAACCCAGAGTTCCGCATCTGGAAAACGCTTCCAGATCCGCGGCATGATATGCTCATGGCAGCGCAACGCTGCCGACTCATTATGCGAGTTGCCCAAGGCCCCATAGTAGGCCAGACGCGGAGGATTAGCCGGACGCCAAGTATAGGGCCAGCGCGACAGATCCGCCCCCATCGGCGCGTAGAACAACTTCTGCCAGGGCCTAAGCCGCGCATGCACAAGGTTGTGCTCGCTGCGATTAATGGCCACCAAAGCATCAAATTGGTCCCACGCGGATTCCTCCCGGCGTCGATAAGAAGCCAAGGCCACGTGCTTCAACCAAGCCGGCCAGGCTTTCTTCTCGCTTAGGCGCTGTTCCCTCGATTTCCAAAGCACGTTGTGCATATCCAAAATCGCGGGCACTCCTGCGCTCTGAAACACGGGCACGCTGTCCACCGCATGGAAATACTCATAGAGCGCCGCGCTGTAATCCCCAGGCTCAACCACCGAGCGAATCCGCGCCGGGGTAAGCTCCACCTTGCCGATGGCGTAATTGGAGGGTTTCATCCCGGTGCGCAGAACAAACAAACCAGTGGCCACCGAGCGCGCCAAACCCTTGAGACCGCTCCGAGATAATGATTCCAGAATAATCGGCCGGCAGCCTGCTGCCCTAAGCCGTTTTCCCACTTCATCGCTTTGTGCCAGGGGCGCACAAGTCAGGAAGTCCACCTCAAATTCGCGCACCGCCGCTTCCAGCACGTAGCGCAACCGCAGTTGTTGACCCGATGACCCGGGGAAGGGCAGAACGTGCGATATGAGAAGCAGGCGCATGACTCACATGAACCGCTGAATCTCCTCCGAGAGCACCGCGCCCTTCGGCACCAACAGCCAGTTGCGACTATGCCAAAACCGACGCCACATGCGGGGATGTTCACTGATCCCGTTGCGCTCGTGAATATGGAAAAAACGGAATTCGATGGGCAGAACCGCGCGCAAGCGCTCCCCCGCTTCCCCTGACAGGACCTCAATCAGAATCGTGGGACGATGGGTGTTCAGGGTTTGCTGTGCGCCCTTCATAATACTGGCCTCCCCCCCTTCGACATCCATCTTGATAAGCGCGGGCTTGGCTCCCGCTTGCTGTGCCCACTCGTCCAACGAGACCACCTGCACGGATTTTGACTCAGGCAGCGTTTCGCTTTCAGACGATTGACTTATTAAATGACCTTGCGCTTTGCGCTCAGAGCAAAGGAACTGCGCGGTTCCGCTGCTTTCCCCGACCGCAACGGGACAAATACCTATCGACCTTGTCTCGCAATTGCGGGCAAGGATGGCGAGATTGTCCGGGTCCGGTTCAAATGCGAAGATCGGCGACCTCAGGTTCACCTCTCTGGCCGCAAGCGAGTATTCCCCGTGAAAGGCCCCGATATCCAGAACCTCATTCTGCCAGGATAACTTGGCGGCCAGGGCCTTCCACAGCCGGAGCGAACCTTCCTCATGATTTGCGAAATGATACTGATAGGCGGATTCCGGCAGCACGCGGCGCAAAACCCGGCGCACCAATCGAGGATAGGGATTCGTCTTCTTCCCCTGGCATGGATCACATTGTGCATTCATATAATGACCTACCTGGCCGCCAGTTCCAGCAGCGTCTCGGCCACACGCTGGCCGCATTTGCCATCGAGCAAGTCTCCAAACACTTCCTTCATGTAGCGCTGCCGCCCAGCCGAGCCGGCCTTCGGGTTCGCCAAGCCTTCCTCCAACATGCGCGCCATGTCTTCCGGCGATTGAGCAAGGAAACTGCCGCCGCTTTGCGCGACCGGCCAGAAATGGTCAAAACGGATGTGGCGCTTGAAGCCATCGCAATAGGCCGGATGGGTGCCCGGCGGGTCAAAATCCAAATTGATCACCGGCTTGTCTTTGAGATAAAACTCCAGCGTGACCGTGGAAGCGGCGTTGATGCTCATCGCCGCGTGCTGCACCAGGCTGCAATAAAGCTCCAAATCCTCGTGCCGCGGCGTCGCCCAAGCCATGTCCCAGAGCATGGGCGGAAAAACCACGTCCGGGATTTTGCGCTCGGACAATGCCTTCATTTCCGGGCTTGTTCCCTTGATGTAATTCCGCACCACCAGTTGCGGACGCCGGGACGCCGGCAGCTCCATGAGCAACTTGATGACAAGCTCCACGTGCAAATGTTCATTCGGAAAATGGCGATCGACGCCCGTCGTATAGAGAATGAACGGCCGGTCGGGGCTTATGCCGATGCGGCGGCAAAGCTCCGCGCGGGGCAGGATCAAGCCCGGCCGGAAATGAAAGTCCATCTGCGGCGTGCCTGTCACGAATACGGTTTCGGGCTGGATGCGGGGATAAAGATCCAGCAACTGCCGTTTCATCCCTTCGTGCCAGACAAACCAGTAATCGTAGGGCACCATGACGCGGCTTCTCGAAGTCAGGTTGTCCCACGAAAAAATAAAACCGGCCGTTTTAATGCCCATTCTTTGGGCCACCCGCAGCGGCAGTTCCCCGGCAAATCCGTGAATATGCGAACCGTTGAAGACGATGTCAGGCTTCAAACGCGCAAACAACTCATCGTACTTCCGCGTCGTCCGCAGCCGCCAGTGCAAGCTTTGTTCCAAGGCAGTCAGGGCGTGCAGGCATGGGTTGTTGCCCAGCAAGCGCGAGCTGGCTGACACCCCGAGCCATTGCAAACGTTGCATCCATCCTTCTTGCCGCGCGCGCCGCTGGCGCAATTCCCAGTTGTTCTGCGCCACTTTGCTCCAAAGCCAGCGGTCGTGGGCATTCTCGATGAGCGTGCGCAGGTAAGCCGGCACAGGATGCACAGCGTGCTCCTCTATCGGAATGATTTCTTCCACGAACGGCCTGCCCTTGGAGAGTATCTTCTCGTCCGTGACCACCGACAGCACGGTGACTCTCGCTTGTTCACCGAGCAGGCGAAGCGTGTCGGAATACAGGAAATTACGCACCGCTTCGCCACGGGGAATGACCAGGACAATGCGCGGCTTCCGCTGCGCGCCATGATTTGAGTTCGGAACGGCGCCGGCTCTCTTTTCCGTTCCGGCTTCCGCCACGCGCTCCGCGCTGACGCCTCGCTCATTTTGCAATTTAATGATCATCGACTTGGTGAAGTGAAAACGCGCCGGACGCGAAAACTGCCGGATGCGCCGGCCTGAAAGGCCCATCTACCAGCACAAACCTGGCTCCGTTCGTTCGCGCGGCGTCGCGAAGTCCATTCAAATCCCAGCACCCGTCCTTAAACTCCGTCCTGAGCGCCGCCGCCATTTCCATATTGGTCTGATAGGCTTTTGGCGCAACCCAGGCCAGCGCGCCTATTTCCTCCCCGACGGAGCTTCGCAACGCATGCAGACGGAAATTATCTTCCATGGGAGGCGTCAAAAATAGGTCCCCTTTGGCGCTGTTCTTTCTGCACCAATCACAAACGGCCAGCCAGTCATGGCGGCTCGACTTGCGATTTCTTCCCGGGGCGCCCGCCCAGCCCTGCTGCATCCCGATGGCGGCCGCGCACAGGCACAGGCCCAAGGCAGGCCAAAGAGTCTTTGCTCCCTTCCGTTCGGAGAGCTTCATGACCAATGGCAATCCCACCCCAAGAGCCAGCAACCAAGGATCACGCAGAGATCTTAGCGGAGCCTTGTGGCCGGAAAGCGCGCACCCAGCCACCACCACCGCAAAAACCCACATCAACCAGCCCGACCATCGTGCCAATTCCCCATTCTTCCAGGTTTGCCGGCTCATCCACTCTATTCCGCATCCCGTGATAACCACCAAGCAAAAACCCAGTGCCCAGAGCGAGTCTGCCATGCTGAAGACAACGACACCCAAAAAGGCCCACGCCAGCGGGTGCCGTGCGTTGAAGGCCGCGCACGCCGCCCAGGCAATGATCACGTAAAGGAAAAGTGTGACCCAGAAGAAAATACGCATTGGCTGCATTTGCATGATGCTCAGAAAGCGCCCGAGCACCGCCGCCAGCCCCAGCATGATTGCAATCATCGTCCCCGTGATCGCGAAGTTGACCATCAGCTTCGCCGCCGGTTCGGCGGATAGCCAGCGCCGCTGCCCAATAATCGCCACCGCCAGCAGCAAGCCAAACTTCAGGTAATTCGCCGCCCCTTGAACCAACGGAGAAATATGCAGCATGTCCCCTTTGGCCTGCATGAAGATGCCGGCTTCCTCACGGCTCATCGGCGGCGGTGTCATCCAATGCACATAGCACAGGAAGCAGAGGCAGAATCCCGCCGCCCCGAGAAGAAATTTGCCCCTCTCCTGGCGATCCGTAATCAATACCATGGGTATCACGCAGGCCAGCAGGTGGATCGTCACTAGCGAATGGATGAACAGCGCCAGGCAGATCAGGAGCCAGAACCCCCAGGTACCGTCTCTTAACCACGCAAACCATTGCCAGTATGCCGAGCACCTGCACCATCTCACTGTGGGTGACAGTGTTTGAGAACAAGGGAACGTCGCCTAAAAGCGCTGCGCTGTTTTGGCTGCACCACGCCAGCAACAAGACCGCCGCCAGCGGCTCTTTTGTCAGCGTCCTGATGAACCAAAACAACGACAACACCAGCGCAATTTTCATCACGACAAAGACCTTGAACAGGTCGCTCTCGAACTGTTCCGGCCCGCCGAGCACCTGCGGCAGCGCCCGATAGAACAAACTGTCGAAGCGGCCCATGGCGGCGACCACGGGGTCTCCCGGAAACAGTCCGGGGTCCATCTTCTGAGCCACGACCACCAAATAGCGCCCGCTGTTCGCGTGATCATATCGGAACGGCGAAGCCCAGATCGCCGCCGCCAATACGGTCACAAGCAACAGTGGCCAGATGAGTCGTGAATTGTCCTTCGAACTATCCATTTTCCTGGAAGACCTCTGCCTGTCAAAAGGTGGTGTCAAGTTCAGACCGCGGCGGGCTTCAAGTGCTGCGAGTCCACCCGGCGCAATTTCTTCTGGATCGGCACTTCGGCGTCCAGCACGCGCTTCACGGCATCTCCCAGCCCGCGTTCGTTGGTATGGATGTCCCGCACCAGCCGTGCAATGCCATTTGGTTCCACCGAAGCCGACTGATCTGATCCCCACATGGCTCGATCCAGGGTGATGTGCCTCTCCACCATGCATGCTCCGAGAGTGGCGGCGGCCAGGGTCGTGGAAAGGCCCACTTCGTGGCCGGAGTAACCCACGGGTATCCCGTAGCGCTGCTTAAGGGCCTGGATGCATGAAAGATTAAGTTCCTCAACCTTCGCTGGATAGGTGCTCGTTGCGTGCATGAGAATCAGATTCTTCCTTGCCCAACACTTCCACGGCGTGATCGATTTGCCGCAGATCGCTCATCCCTGTGGATAAGATAATGGGCTTTCCGAAGCGGCGATGATGCCGCAGCAGATTGTCATCCGTCAGTGAAGCGGAAGAAATTTTGAAGCACGGAGGGTCGAATTGGGCCATAAAGTCCGCCGAGGCCTCGTCCCAACACGAGGCAAACCATGGAATCTTGAGCATCCGGCAGTACTCGTCGATCGCTTTAAACTCCTTGAAGCCGAATTCCAGCCCCCGCTTCAGATCTCCGTTGGTGGGGCCAAAAGGATTCTCCCGGGGTTTGGCCAACTCCTCGGCCGTGTACACCACCTCAATCGTGCGCTTTTGAAACTTCACCGCATCGCAGCTTGCCAGATGGGCCGCCGCGATGAGCTTGCGCGCGATATCAATATTTCCATTATGATTGATGCCGATTTCGGCGATGATAAAACAAGGTTCAGCATCGCCCACGGATCTTCCGCCTATTGTTACAGTCTTTTTCATTTACTTGTCCTTTCTCCTGTTGGATTGGTTTCTTTCTTTTCCGGATTTTCACTTGCGCGCGTTCAACAACCAGTCAACCACGTCACGCACCGCCCCATGCCCCCCGGCACGAGGTGTCCTGAACCGGGCGGCTGCGATCACCGCCGGCATCGCATCCGCCACCGCGATAGGCGCGCCCACCCATTGCAGGCACTCCAAATCGTTGACATCATTGCCGACGTATGCGATCTCCGCCGGCTTTGCGCCTTTGCCTGCCGCTAATTTTTGCAACGCCGCGAGTTTCTCGTCGCAGCTCTGGTGGCACTCGATGCCCAGCTTCCGGCAGCGCGCAGCCACGACCGGATTCTTCTCCTTGGATATGACGACGACCTGAATGCCGGCCGATTTCAGCATCCCGAGGCCGAGTGAATCGCCGCGATCACATAAGACAGCTTCTTTGCCATCCTCGGAAACCAAGACGCGGTTATCGGTGAGGACACCGTCAAAATCCAGCACCAGCAGCTTGATTTTGCCAAAGTCGGAAGCCGGCTTCTCCGCATCACGCGCCGACAGGCACTTGGCGCGATGGGCGAGCAGTTGCTCGATCAGTTCAAGATCGGATGGTTCGTCAATCTGGAAAGAGTTAAGGGCAGGCATGCGGTAAACCGCGATTTTGCCGCCAAGACGATTGTTAAACCGGCGCAAGACCCAGGGTTTGAAAATATAGATCGAGCCGTTCTCGATCAGGTCTTCGGGGGCGTCCTGGCGCCGGGGGCGCTTTTTATGATCGTAGGTATAGGACCGGGGCGCGCCATCCTTTTCCACCCGCCAGACGAATCCCTCGCCCCGGCAGGCGGAAAACAGGGAATCCGCGTTTTCGCGTTGCAAGGTTTCAATGGCCTTCTGAATGTCATCTGCTTCCCGCAACGGTGAAGTGGCCTGCAGAAACACCACCAGGTCAGGTTCCACGTTCTCCTTTGCTTTCAGATAATCCAAAGCATGCACCAGACAGGACTCCGAACTGGCCGTGTCGCCGCTAATCTCAGGCGGGCGCTCAATGACATCGGCCTTGTAAGCGCGCGCGACAGATGCGATCTCCTCCGCATCCGTGGAAACCAGGACGCGTCCAACCAGCGGCGTGTTCCGCGCTTGTTCGATGGACCACGCCAGAAGCGGTCTCGCGCCGACCATTCGGATGTTCTTGCCCGGAATTCCCTTCGATCCCCCGCGGGCCGGAATGATGCAGAGGATTGTCTTCGCTGTGCTATTCATCGCAATTTGAGTTCTCGAAAAACTTCTTCATATCGCGGCAGGAGAGACGCGCGGGTGAACTGTTTCTCAAACGTGGCTCTTGCCGCCCGCCCCAAACGCGTGCGCTCACCGTGATCGGCCGCCAGTTGTGGAATGACCGTAACCATGTCCTCCAGCTTGTCCACCAACCGGCAGTTCTCCCGGTCGCGCGCCTCGGGATAACAGGCGACGGCGGCCTTCGTTGCCACCACTACCTGGGCGTGGTTGAACGCCAGCGGCAGCCGCGTGCGCTGTCCGGTGGAGTGCTCCCACGGAATAATCTGAATGTCATAAGAACGCAGCACCTTCGTCAGATCCTGTACGAATCCCTTGCAGGTTGCCGTTCGCAAATGCTCCTGGAGTTCGGGCGGCGCCGCGGAAGTGTCGCCCACGACTTCCAATGGCAGCTTCAGGTCTGTCAGCCGCGGCCACACCCTGTTAAAAAAGGCCGTCAATCCTTCCCGATTGGCCGTGGTTCCCATGCCGCCCAAATGCACCAATCGCACATCCTTGGTTGCCATGCCCTGTGTGTCCAGCCGCACGGGTTCAAAGCTGACGGGAATATAATGGACGCCGCGAGCGCCGGCGGCCTTGATCTCCTGACACTCAGAGGCGGAACCACTGACCACGGCCGCAACTGATCGCACCAGCCGCTGCTCGATAGCCCTTCGCTTCGGATTAATCTCCCGATGGTTTCTCAACGCCTTGATCCGGTAGAGCCAGTCGTGGTGCACATAAACGACAGGCGCCTTCGCATATTGAACCGCCAGCACCGCGGGTTCGAAATGATGCGCCCAGACAACATCGGGATGGACGTCTTCCTTCAATTTCTGCAATTCCTTATCAAGGCCCCAGTGGGGGTCCGGCAAGCCGGGCGCCAGCAGGGATCGAACTCGTCTCAGTCCCCGGCTTATCAGCGTTTCCCCATTCCGGTACTCGGAAAGATGGATGGATTTGCATCGCTGCCGGATGGTCTCCCAGGTCGCAGGCTCGGTCTCCACAAACTTGTGGAACCGCTGCCTGCCTTCGGTTGAAGCGAAATGCCACAGGTGAACCTCGTGGCCCAGTTCCGACAAGGCCAATAGTTGGTCGTAGTACATCGCGGATGCTCCGCCCACGTAATTCGGCGAAATTGGATCCTGGGCCACCAAATAAAGGCATCGCATGGCGCTCCCGATTTCAGTTTCTCCGCGAAACGGCCGCTTCCTCCAATATCCTCATCACCCGCCGCCCGGCGACCAGCCAGTTCTGTTCCTGTTCATATCGATTGCGCGCCCCCAAAGATAACCGCGCATATTCATCCGGGCTCCGCGCCAGCCTGGTGATGGTTTCAACGTAAGCCTCGGCCGGGCTGTGTCCAGGCAGAACAATGCCTGAAACACCATGCGCCACGGACGTGGCAAGCCCGCCCACGTCGTTCGTGATGGTTGGAACGCCAAAGGCGGCCGCTTCCGCCGGCACTATTGGAGACGGATCAAAAAAGGCCGGATGAATCAGCAGGTGCGCTTGGCGGTACAGATCGGTATATTTTCGCAATTCTTCCGGCACACTCTTACGAAACAACCCGGCGAAGCGAACGAGACCCTCTGGTTCGCCTGTCAATCCACAAATCGTCAGTTCGGTTCGAATTCCCTTTTGGTTGAGCTGCTTCGCGGCCTCAATGGCGATGGGTATCCCTTTTCGTTTGTACTCACGCCCGACCAAAAGCAATCTAATCGGACTATCCATCTTCTTGGGAACGAACTCATCTTTCGCGGGAACGACTTCAGGCGGCAGGGCGCTCGGCATCGGCTGCACGAATATGCGCTCGGCTCCAATCTGGTGCCGGGCCATGATCTCGCTCTTGCACCATTCGCTAAAAGTTATCGTGAGGGCGCTCTTGCGCACCGCCCGGCGCTCCTGCCAGACCAGAAATTTCAAAGGCAACCCCCCAAACCCTGCGCCTCCCGCCTGCCATCCCTGGAGCGTGGTATCGGTGTTGAAGACACAAGGCGCCTTGCCGCCATAGAAAGCCAAAGGCGGCGGAAAGAGTGAAAACACGATGTCAGGATGCCACTCGTTTTCTGCTTTGTTGAGGGCTTGGGCGCTTAGTTTTGTGATCTGCAAACTCCATTTTAAGTAACGTTTCCGCAGAAAATCGCGATAAAACCGCTTCAGCACCCTCTCGAGCAGCCATCCCGTTTGCGGGAACGGCCCAACCACCCGCACTTCCGCGCCCGCTCTGAGGAAGGCGGAATAAAAGTTGTAATCCACTCCGCTGGCCAAATCCGAGTCGCGCGGATCATGACGCAAGGCTCCATAAAGAATCCTCATGCGGCCTGCACCAAAGGGGTGATTTCAGCCATCAAACGCCTCACGCAGGTGGCCCAGTTGGCGTTGGTCTCGTAATGACGGCGGGCGCCTCTCGCCAAAGCTTCGTAGGCCCCCGGCTGTTTTTGCCACAATCTTACCGCATCGGCGAAGACCTCGCCTGGACTCCCCAAAGGGAAGAGCATTCCACTGCAACCATCGACCACTGCGTTGCGCACGCCATCGGTGTCGTAGGCCAGGCTGGGCAGGCCAAAAGCGGCCGCCTCCAACACGCTAATGACGTAGCCTTCGGATGAGCTGGGCAGGATGAAGGCATCGGCCTCGGTAAATAATCGTTTCAGCAATCGCATCTCTTCTGGCTTGGCTTTGTCCAGCATCCCGTATTCCTGCACCTGCTCCGCGGAGACTGCGCCTGGCGGCTTCGCCCCAACTACGTGCAGTTTCGCCTTCATTCCACCCAGGTTCAATCTTCGGACTGCCTCGACTGCGACATCGCCTCCTTTTCGGACCCATTGCTTCCCCACAAAGAGCAGGTTGACGCATACTTTGTCCCTCACTTTTGCCCAGGTTCGCCCGAAGGCAATCTCGGCGCCTGGATCCTCTATATTGGCCCCAAACGGAATCACCTTGATCTTGCCCGTTTCCTGGGAATACGAGCGAGCCGCGCTGGCACACCATTCCGCCGGAAAAACCGTCAGCGCACTGCGCTCCAGCGCCCGGCGCAACGTCCTGCGACACAGACCAACCGCCACCGCCGACATATTTCCAAGGCGGCAGCCCGGAAGGTTCTTTTCCGAGTAATCTGATGTAATCATGACGTCGGTGTAGATCACAACCGGCTTGGATGTTGCGGTGAAAGCGCCGATGCACATGTCGTTGGTCAGCAAAACATCATATTCTGTGCCTCTCAGGCGCCGGGCCGCCTCAGCACCCATCCGCTGGCCCACAAAGGGATCCAGAAAGAGCGGATGCCGCTTCCCAATCCGGTGATGCACGGCATGGATTAACCGGGCTGCAAAAGGCACCTCCAGCTTGAACGGACCAATGCGCGCCACGGAATGCCCCTGCCGTTCCATCTCCCGCGACAGATTGTAAAACGTGCCCGAACCGCGGCGGATATCGCCAACATCATAAGTCGTAGCAAAGGCGATTCGCAATCAACACTGGCCTTTCATCACGTTCTTGACCGTGCCGCGCGGCGTGTAAGCGCGCGCCCGCCGCCGTTCGATAAGATACTGCTTGTGGAAGGCGACGCTTCGCTCCAGCCACATCTCTGTTTCCGCGCAGCCTTCGCCAGCAACTTTTCCCCTTCCCTGCGTCATTCGCCACTTCAACAATCGCAACGAGGCCAGGAAAAGTTTCGGCAGCACCGCCGGGGCCGATTCCACCGAGGCGTGGTACCAATGATGTGCCAGATAAGCCTTGGTCCTTCCCCTCTTCCGCGCCATGTCCACCCAGGAGGAGTGCTGCAACCTGGCTTCATCAAGCCAATGTTCCACCACCACGTCGTAGCGCCGCGCAATGACAAAACCGGCTTGATTGAGCTGGTATGAGAACAAGGTGTCATCGCAGAACCCCAGCGCGCCGGGGCCAAGTTCGGGATCGAAGGCCGGCACTTTCGCCAGCACCTTGCGGGAAAAGGCCATGTTCGCTCCTGTCATCGCCACTTCAGTGGGCAGATAATCCTCGTCGCTTACCGCCAACCAGCCCCGATGAACTCCTTTCATCCAGCTCCGCAAAAGGTGGGGAGCGAGCTTGATCCCGCCCGCCACCGCGTCGGCTTCCCCGCCTGCAATCGGCCCGCACATCTTCCCGATCCAATCCGGCGGCACGCGCACGTCATCATCCGTGAAGAGGATGATTTCACCGGAGGTATTGGCCATGCCGCTATTGCGCGCATTGGATTGCCCAGGCTCAGGCTCAGACAAATACCTCACGCCCATCTGTGGCAATCGCGTTCCCCGCACGACAGCCGCCGTCTCATCCGTGGAACCGTTATCCACCACCAGCAATTCCGCCGCCAATTCCTTGGAAGCCTGCAACGGCTGAAATGACAGGAGAGTTTCGCGCAGATGCGGAGCGCGATTCCGGGTCGTGATGATGATGGAGACTTTGGGACCCACAACTTGCCTCCGATTAAATTCCGATTTTGCGCCGCAGTTGGCCGATGCCGGCCCGCACCCGGAAATCAAAGTTGGCCCGGGACAACCAGAATTGGCGGTTTGCCGTCACGGCTTCAACATCGCCGGCCAGCTCGAAACGCCGTTCCTGATCCATGGCCATTCGCAATAAATAGGCTCTTGCCTCAGCGGCGTCGTAATCCGCATGGCGCTCCGACAAAATGACGTTCAACCGTTCGCGATCTCTCAGGTTCTCAGCCGTGCGCATCAGTGTCCCGGTGTCATTACCCGCAAAAACACGATAAGCGGCCAGCACGTCGGGCAGAACCAAGCCGCCGCCTCTGGCCACGGCCCGCGCCCACATTTCCCAATCCGCGGTATGAACCAGGCTCGTATTGAAACCTCCCGCAGCCTCATAAAAGCCCCGCCGCACCACCACTCCCGCGAATTGGAGCGGCGTCCCCAAATAAAAACCGCTGGCGTTGCGCCCCGGAGATTTTTCCAGCGCTGGCAAACGCCGGGTTACTCCGGTGTAATGGCCCTCCTCGTCGGCATAAAAGCTGCGCGTCGCAAACAAAGCGCAGTCCGGGTAACGCTCCGCGGCCTCTTTGATTCGCCCGTAGAACCCCGGCAACACCCAGTCATCGCCATGAAGAATATGGATGAGATGGCCGCGGCTGCGTTGCAGACAGGTGTTAAAATTAGCGGTGGCCCCTCCATTTTTTGCCTTGCGGTGAAATGTCACACGCCCCCTGCCCTTTTCCCGAACGACCGCTTCGGGATCATCCTTGGTGGAGGCATCATCCACCACCTCAATCTGCATTTGTTCCGCGCCGGGGTCTTGCGACACCACACTCTCCAGCGTTTGCCCAAGACATTTTGCGCAATTGTAAGTCGGAATCATCACCGACCACAACGGGCGCGCCGCGGCAGAGGCCACCGGCTCAATGCGAGGCGCTTCGCTCATGGGGTTTCGGGGATGGTTTCCCCATGAACAGCGCAACACCGACCCGCCCGTCGGTTCCTATCGGTTTCATTCCGAAATTGGAGATTTGCGCGAAAACTCCGCGTATTTCCGCCCAGGCCGCATCCACGTCGTCAAGGATCACCACCCCGCCCACTTTCAGCAGCGGGAGCACGGTTTGGATTTCTTCCAGCAAGTAAGACGCCTCATGGTTGCCATCCATCATGATCAGATCGAATGTTTGCGGGCAAAGCGCCGACAGGTTGCGTATAGACTCTTCGCAAGCGCACTCTTTGGAAAATTCCTTTTCCGGATCATAGCCGTCAAAGACGACGCCGTCGTTGCTGATGCTTTTTCGGCCGGAGTAACCGGCGATGATCATGACGTTGCGCTGCACGCCACAGGCCGTGAGCAGCGCGCTGACGTGCGCCTGCGGATTGCTGATGCCCCGATGTGTCAGGTTTGGATCCACCGAAACAACCAGCGCATCCGGATGCCGCCGCCGTAACACCGTAGCCAGGAAGGCCAGCGACACACCCACGAAATTTCCGATGTGAAGCGCGGTCACGGGACGGGCCGGGTCCAACGGCGCAATGGCCTGCTCAAGAATATACCCCAGCGACTGTGGTGGAACGCTGCCCTCCACCAGATGCTTCTCGTCCAATCCCCTGGCCTTGAGAAAGGCAATCACTTGTTCACGGTCGTCGCCCTGAACCGACCCCGAAGCGCCGGCGGCTCTCACCGCGACGATCCGCTCCCGGCGCGCGGCGTGGAAGGCGGCCCTTTTTTCCTCAGGTTTGGGGCCGGACTGTTTCGCCCGCGCGCGCTGGAGCTGAACCAGGCCGTGTGGCGTCATCGCCTTAATAAATTGTTTGACTGATTTCATTTATTTGCTCTGCTTCCAGGCCACCGGCACGTACAGATTTCCCCAGCGAACGTCCTCGGGGAAATTTTTGTCCTTGGTGCCGGCCACTTCAAAAAGCGGAAAATGCTGGATCAGATCGTAAAACGTTCGCCGGTCGGGAGAAAAGGCGCCGATGGACACCATATAGTCGCCCTTGCGCAGCATGGGATTCCGAAATTCGGCGGTAAGCAAATGCGCGTGGTCGGTCGTGATCGTATCTGACAAATCAGAGAGATGCGTGGTGTAAAGGGCCTGTTGCTGCGCATTTTCAATCACCACGGCAAAATCACATTTTAACTGTTCCGCCGACTCCACCCGCAGCACAACCCCAATTGGTTCCCCTTGGCGAAACGCGCTCGATTTCTCTCCTTCCAGGGTTTCCGTCCACGCCTCGGCAATCCGCACCGTCTTGGGAATCGATGAAACACGGAACTTCCCCAGCTCTTGAACGCTGCGATCGCCATTGCGCAAATAGTCCGCCACAACTTCGTCGGTCTTGCCGTCCAGGTTGAGGCGCCCGTCACTCAGCGAAATACAACGGGTCGTGAGACGATCCACCGCCTCCATGTTGTGGCTTACGAACAGGACCGTCCGCCCCGCCTTGGCCACTTCCGACATTTTGCCAAGGCATTTCTTCTGAAATTCCGCGTCACCCACCGCCAGCACTTCGTCCACAATCAAAATCTCCGGCTCCAGGTGCGCCGCGACGGCAAAGGCCAGCCGGACCCGCATCCCGCTGGAATAACGCTTCACCGGAGTGTCAATGAATTTCTCCACCCCGGAAAATTCCACGATTTCGTCGAACTTGGCCTCGATTTCACGTTTCCGCATCCCAAGAATGGTGCCGTTGAGAAAGGTGTTTTCACGACCCGTCAGATCCGGGTGAAATCCCGTCCCGACTTCCAGCAGGCTGCCGATGCGCCCATAAACGGTGGCCCGGCCGGAAGTGGGTTCCGTAATGAGGGCCAGGACTTTGAGCAAGGTGCTCTTGCCCGCGCCGTTGCGCCCGATGATTCCGACCGCTTCGCCCTGCTTGACTTCAAACGAAATGTCGCGCAAAGCCCAGATCACGTCCTCCTCATCGGGCCGATCGAATTGGCTCAATTTCCGCAGGTCCCGGAAGTTCGACAGGGGCGCCTTCAAAAAAGCGACGGCCGCGTCGAAGAGGGTTTCGTGGCGCTGTTCTTTCAGGCCAATGCGGTAGGCCTTGCTGAGGCTTTCAACTTTGATGGCTATGTCGCTCATGCTACGTCTGCGAATACTTTCTCCGTCCGGCGGAAGTAAAGGGCGCCGATGACAAAACAAAGGGTGGCGCTGATGGCTCCCATGCCGATGAGGCCCCACGGCATCGGACGCGTGTGAAGCAAAGCGGCGCGAAAACCCTCGATGACGCCGGCCATGGGATAAAGACCATACCATACCATGTAGCCCCGATACGCTTCAGGCACCCTTTCGGTCAGTTTGGAAACCGGATAGATGACTGGGGCGGCATACATCAGGATCTGGACCATGAAATTCATCGCGTGACGCACGTCCCGGTATTGCACCGCCAGGGCCGAGAGGAACATTCCCATGCCGGCGGCGGTCGCCATCATCAGGACAATCAGCACGGGCAGGTACACAATATTTCCGGAAGGGGCGATTTTATAGTACATCATCAGGCAGCCGAGCATGACGAAGGCTATCCCGAAATCCACCAGTTTGGAAAAAATGGGCACCAGCGGGATAAACACGCGGGGGAAATAAACCTTGGTGAACATCCCGGTCCCTGTGATGAGGCTGTTGGTGGCAAGCGTCAACGCGGAGGAGAAATAGGTCCACGCAATCAAACCGGCGAAGCTGAACACGGGGTAAGGAACTCCATCGCTGCCCATATTCATGCCTTTTCCAAAGATCACGGAAAGAACGACCATGCTGAAAAACGGGGTCAGGATAGCCCAGGCAAAGCCAAGCACGGTTTGTTTGTAGAGCACGGTCACATCCCGCAACACCAGAAAATAAAGGAGATCTGGGTACTGCACAACCTCCCGCCAGTTAAAAAGTTTCCATCCATTTTGGGCTTCAATGACGACCACTGGCAGGGGATGGCCGGACGGCGGGATGTCCATGGACGGAGCGGTTTTCACTGTGGTCAGTTTTTCAGTTTCAGTGTTCACAAGCCGGAGGTCGCGGGCCGCAAGGCACCGTGCGCGGGGGCATTTTCCATTGTAATCAGCGTGGGAATTTCACTTTGCAACCCTTGCGCGGCTTCATGCAGTGTCTTCGATCCAGCCACTATCACCTCCAGAGTCTGTTGCCCCACTTTCCTCCTGCCGACAAAGACAGATCGGATTCGATCCGCCAGATTCGATTTCCACATGCCCCCTTGCTTCTCGTCGCCGTCTTCCCACTGGCAGAAAAACACCTGCAAGGCCCCGCCTTCCGAATCGTAGGTGTACTGCCGAAAAGGAATTTGCAGGCGCCCCGCCTGGAAATACCCCAACCCCCCATCAGCCGTCTGGCGCAAACCGGCCGCGGGAAGACACTCGTCGGGCCGATGCATCCGGGCGCGCAACACGGCTTGAATCGAAGCCGGATTCCAGCGGAAAAAATAGGCTCGCCACTGCCTGCCTGCCGCGTCGGTCCATTCTCCCGCCCTGCCAATGTCGCTGCCGATGCCGCGGCACACTCTGGGTGGCAGAACAATTTCCCTGTAGGCAGGCGCGTTGGTGGGCAGGCGGATCGTCCAATGGAACTCGCCGGCATTCTTGCACTCGTGGGCCTGATACCAAACCTCGTTTACGCCCACCACGCATATCACCCAGCATCCTACACTAACCAGGTAACCTTTCGGCATGAAACTTGGAACCTGAAGCTTGGCCGGTGGGAAGCCAAGACTGCTTATGCGCTGCTCCCTGGTCGTCCGCAGGCTCGCCGCCATGGCCCAGAGGCAGCCGAAGCAGGCGAAAAAAATCGCAAGCCCCGCCGTGTCGTGCCATTTATCCACGGCCGCAAGCCCGAAAGAAGCCGCATGCCAGGTAAGGATGAGGGTCCGCACGACGTTAAAGAAGAAGGCCGCCGCCACTCCCCCTGCGACCAGCAGCACGCGCCGCAGCCACCGCAACTGATATAATTCACCCAGAAACAGAGCCGACATCAACGTTGATTGCAACGAACGAATGCCGCTGCAAGCCGAGTCAATGCTGACGAATCCTGTATTGATCTTAATCAGGTTTCCGTACTGAACGGCAGGCACGTTGAACCAGCCGAGCAGTTGGACCGTTAGCCCGGCCACCGTGTGCATCAGCCCGTGCGTCAACCCGTGTTCAATCCGGTAAGGCCAGGTCACCGCCACCAGGATAAAAGTGACCGGAAACCAGAAATGCCTGACCCATGCCCAGCCACCTGCCAAAAAGAATCCGTAGAGCGAGAGCACGACCACGACCAGCGCCAACAGCCAGCCGCAAAGCGGCCAGTCCGCGTTAATTTCATGGACGATCCGAATGGGTAAAAAGCTCAATGCCACCACGCTGACAAACACGCGCATCCAGCCAGGAACCGTGACTTGACCGGCACCGGGACGGGTGGCCCACCGCCTCCACAGAAGCCCCAGCGCCAGAAACGGCACGAACCATCCATAGGCATACTGCTCCCGCGCCTCCCACTGTTTGCCAAGCTCCCGGATCAGGTCGGCCCAGAGCAGTCCAAATACCGCGATGGGCAGCCATGCGCTAAATTTTCCGTTGGAAGGAGTCACAAAGAATCACCGCGATGAAAATCAATACCCGGCACGGTCACCATTTTAGCCTTTCCCACAAGCCTTCTCTGGAAAACCGCCGCCGACACTCCGTGCCGGTGGGTTCGCAAGTCATTATTGTAATGGCCCACAACCTATCATCCACATATTTCCAGTGTCGTATCCAGCAAGATTCCGTCCCCTAAGCCGCTGCGGATCCCGTTGAACCGCGTGTCTTGCAACCAAGCCCTGCCGCTTCCACTGGATTCCAGCCAGCCACCTCCAAGCCCGCCAAGGTGGTTGGCATGGCCAGGATGATGCCGTTAATCGGCTTCGGCTGGTTCGTGGTATTCGGCATATTTGGAGTAATAGTATGTTCGCGCCGAAGCATTCGCCCGGTTGAAAATCAGGCCTATTACCTTGGCTTGTCGCTGCGAGAGTTGTTCCAGTGCTTCCTGCACGGCACGGGCGCTGGAAAACTCGCTCCGCACCACGAAGAGCGTGCCGTCCACCTTGGGCGCCAGGGTCGTCGCGTCATCCGCCGCAAAGACCGGGCAAGTATCAATCAAGACGTAGTCGTATTCGTGGCGCAGCCGAGCCAGAATCTGATTCATGGCCGGTCCCAGCAGGGCATCTCCAGGATTGCCAATGTGGTTTCCGCAGGCGATGAAGTCGAGGTTGGGCAACGTGTCCCTCTGGATGATCTTCTCCAAGTCATCCGGCTGGCCTAACAATTCCGACAGCCCCGGAGCGCGTTGCAGCGCCATCAATTTATGGAGCGTTCCCCGGCGCAGGTCTGCATCGACAAGCACCACGCGCGAACCGCCCAGGGCCAAAGTCCGGGCCAGGTTGGCGGCAATGGTGGATTTTCCTTCATTCGGCACGGCGCTGGTGATCAGCAAGACTCGCAGACGTTCGCCGCCGGTGCCCCCAAAAAACAACGCTGATCGAAGCCCGCGGAAGGACTCGGCATAAATGTGCCTCTCGTCATTCAGAGCCAACAAGGGCACACTGCCATTGCCGCGCACCGCCAGCACTTCCGGCACCTGGCCCACGATGGCATCGCCATATTTCTCGTTAATTTCGACAGCAGACCTGAATTTGTCATCGCGAAATGCGACAAGAAGAACGATGCCCAAGCCCAGGCACAAGCCCCCCAGGGTGGATCCGGCCAAAAGAACGGTCTGTTGGCTGTAAGACCGCTTGGCATGGCTTGCTGGTTCCAAAATGGAAAGAGTTTCCGGTTCAATGTCGCGGCTGATGCGCACGTTTTGCCCCATGGCTCCCAGGCGGTCGTACACACTTTGGGCCCGCTGCACGTTCATTTTGAGGGTTTCAGCCTCGCCGATTCTGCCTTCGGCCTCGACCACTTTCTTGGACGTTTCCTGAATCAAAGCCTGCGTGTCTTTGATCTTCCTGTCGGTGGCGTCTCGCAACGCGGCCAATTCGCTGTGGCTTTGGTTGCGAAAGATGTCCATCAGCTTCTCTGCGCGCTCAATTTCCGCATCCAATTTAACCATCTTGGGATGCTTGGGCAACAGATACTGGCTCAGTTTCTCCCGATCCAGCTTGAGCAATGCAAGATTTCTGGAAGCAGCCTGCTCTTCGAAGCGAGCGTTGGCGGAACCGCTGGCATTTGCTTCCAAGCGCGGATCCACTTCCCCCTGGCCTGCGCCGTTGGTCACCTGCTCGGCGTCGAGCAACAGCCGTTCCTCCGACTCCAGGTCTGACAACTGCGTTTTCAGCCGTGCCAGATAGCCTCCCGCCACCGTGCCCTCCTCCTGCAAAATAGACAGGTTGTTTGTTTTCTCAAAAGCCGTCAGCAAGTCCTGCTGCGTATCGAGGTCCTTCTTATAGCTCTGGACTTGTTCCGTAATGAGCTTGAGCGCGTCATCTGAAACCTCTTTCCGCAGAGTCCTTCGGTAATCCAAATAGACATCCATCAAAACGTCCAGGTACTTCCTGGCAAAGACCCCATCCGCACTTGTGGCATCAAGGCTAAATATCGAGCTTTTGGCCGAGGGCGTGAGCTGGATCTTTACCGGCAATGCCTGGCCGTTCTTCCCCACCGGCACCACGTAATTGCCGGAGGCGCTTAACCGGGAGAGAACTATATTGCGCAGCTTGCTGCTTTGCAGCAACTCGGTCTGGGTGCCAAAGGAATTCTGCAGCTCATCGCTGACTTGCACCCCGGACTCGGCTACCTGGATTTTCCTCGTTTCCATCATGCGGGCGCTGGAAAGATATATCAGCGGCATATACTTCATGTACACGCTGGCCGCGCTCAGGCACACCGTCAGACTCAGAACCGGCACCCACCAGTATTTGAGCAGAAAAATAAATAAACGCTGCACCCGAAAGGGCGAGCCTTTGGGCCTTTCTTCATCCATGGGCGCGGCCATCTCGTAGTCGGGGCGTCTGGCTGGAAGTAATGGAGAGGTCATAAGGGGTGCGTTTTTTGAGCTAAAAACGAATCACCCGGTCAGGCACGAAGATGAGGTCGCCTTGTTCCAGGGGCAAATCATGGTCGGTCTTCCCTTTCTCCAGGATATCGGTGACATTGACCGTGTAGATTTTATTATCCCCTTCCGTCGGGCCTTGCTTCCGGGTCACCCTGACATGGCGTTTGTCGGCAAAATCGCTAAACCCGCCGGCGCGCAGGATGGCCTTGCTCAAGGTCAGCGTTTCGTCGCCCGGCATTTCTTGCGGCCCGACTTGATGCACCGCCCCCACCAGATACACTTTGCCCAGACTCTTGCCCGCCATCCTGGTCATGGAATCCACGGCGATGATAACCGTGGCTCGCTTGTAATACTGCTTCTCCAATTCGGCCTTGAGCGCGGCGGCCAACTCTTTGCAGGTCCGGCCAACCGCCGCATATCGTCCGATGTAGGGCACTTCCAAATCCCCCGAATCCTTCACCACCAGCGATTTTGGGTCTTCCTCGTCTTCCAGGATGCGGAAGCTGATGCTGTCGCCGATGGTTAGCTTGTAATTGTCATCCAGCACCTTCGTGTTAGCGGCCTCATCCCCCCCGGCTGCATTCGAGACCGTCGCCGATGACTTGGCGGGGGCAGGCCCCAAGCGCAGCGCGCCCGCCCGGGGTGTGCCAGTTGGATTCAATGCTTGCGCGTGCGCGGCAAAAAAAGGAGTGGCAGCCAATAGCGCCATGAGTGCCCACAACCGGGCGCCCGCGCGCATTTGCTTGGTGTAAATCTTCATTCGAACGCGTACAGCATTTGCAATCCTATCACAACCTGAGTGTATTCCAATGACGCCTGGGTGGAAGTCCGAAAGCTGACGCGCGAAGTCAAGCCCACGCGCAGCCGGCTTGTGATCTGGTGGCTGAGATCCAGACCGGCGTTGTACCAGTCATAGATTTCCGTCAGGTTTCCGGCGATGTTCCCCGCGCCTTGTTGGCCACGCTCGTACGAAAAGGAACTTTGCAAGTTCAGACGCCTGATAATCTCCCACGTCGAGGAAAGGCGCACGTAGTAATCTTCCACCGCATCCGACTGCACTCCCGCTTGAATCTCATGCCCGGCGCTCAACGAATAGCTTAAGGCGCGCGTGATCTGGTGCGTCACGCTCAAATCCGCGTACCACGAATTCAGATTCGCCGTTTGCACCGGTACGCCCGTCAGCACAAAGTTGGTGGTGATGGCTGATTGGCTGGTGTTGCCGAATTCGTAAAGGACATAGCCGACGCGCGGCCTGACGGTAAAATAGTTGCCGGGACGCCAGTCCCCATATAATCCCGCAGTGTAGGATGAATTGTTGTTCAAAATCGCCTGGTCGTAGCTGGTATGCGAGTAAGTCCCCTCCACCCCTGCGGTGGCGGTCGGGACAAACCTCCACCCCACCCGGCCGTCGATCAAATCGGAGGCGCTGTTTTGAGATTGGAATTGCGAGGCGGTGGACATGGTGTTTTCGTGGTCATATCCGAGCGCCAGATTGAGGTCCTTGGGATTCCAACCGGTTGAAATACCGGCCACGTTGTGCTCCGAGCCGTAGGTGCCGACTCCCGCCACAATCGCCTGCGCCCCTGCGTCCTGTGAGTAATCAAAGCGGTCGTGCAGATTGATTAAGATGTCCTTGATGTAGGTGTCGAAGGAAAGCTCCGACCCCGAATTTACGCGCCAGTTGCTATAGGCGCTGTGATCGACGTATTCAGCGTAACCGAAACCGACGTTGAGCCGCAACAGATTGACCTGCGTTAGCGGATAATTGGCATCGAGCTGCAGCATCGGCGTGAGGATGTAGTCCTGCAGGGTGTCGGTCCGGGAAATGTTGATGTTGTCGTTCCATTCCGCGTCGAGCGAAGGGGTCACTAAAAGCCTGAAATCGCCTGACTTCAACGTGTAAGGCATTGTTGCCAAATTGATCAGACGGTTCGTCGCGGAGACGGCATCGGCCGCGATGGCGTTTCGCAGCGCTTCTTGGGCGGCCGCCCCCGTTGGGTACTGCCATGCCGCCAGCAACAGCCACAAACCAAGCGAAGCCACTCCCGCCAGAAGTGACTTTTTATGAGCATTGCAGTTCATAGTTTAGACGCCAATGCGGAGCCTCCTTTGGCCGATGTTTTCCGCCGTGAACTCCAAATTTTCTTCTCCCTTGCGGATAAAGGATTGCGGGCTGATTCCGCTCTTCAGCGCCACAATGTCTTTCAAGAGTCCGCATAAGGCCACTCGTTCCAGCGGGCGGGTTGGGCCGGTTCCATTCCGCCTGTCCTCAACCTCCATCGATTGCGAACACAAGCCTTGATTCTGGAAGGGACAACCGCTGGCCCGCGCTTCCGCAGGATGTTGGCTGGCCAGGGTGACCACCTTGCGCCACTGGCTTGGGCTGGCGCCGAATCGCTTCTTAAAACAGGTGTTGAAAAGCCCCAGGTGATTGAACCCACATTTCTGCGCCACGTAGATCACTTTGGCATCAGGATCGACCAGCAACGATACGGCCTTCAAAAGCCGCAGCTCCATCCGCAGGGCCGCCACCGATAACCCAAAGTGCTGGTGAAAAAGCCGATTGAGGTGACGACGGCTGCAATTGAATTTCCTGGCCAACTCGCCCACCGATAAACTCAGTATCTCATTGGTCTGCAGCCGTTCAAATACCTGCAGGACGTGATCCCGCATGGGCACGAAGTCGGCCAGCGTCGGTTGCTGGGCTTTGAATTCCGCACTCAAGATAGCGCTGACTATTCTCAGGACGTGGCTGCGATGATCAAGATTTAATTGGACCGGAATTTCTTCCGCCAGCCGCGCGCACTCCTTGGCCAATGGACTTGAGGCCGGGTAAACCTTGCCGTTTTTGAAACCCTCGCCCACCCTCTGCAGCAGGCAAATCTCACGGCCGGAGAACAAGGGAAAGAGGTGCTCCAATTCCACCGCAAAATACCAGAAATTCAACTCTCCGTTGTCCCGCGCGCGTATTTTGCCTGGCGATGCGATGTCCACCACCAGCACGTCCCCGCCTGCAAGCCGGTGCGGTGACGGCGCACCATGGCAAGCCCCCGCCCCGCTTTTGAAAATCAGGAATACGAAACCGCGGCCGTTCAATGCCAGTTCTTCGGCTCCTTTAAGGCGGCAGGATCTCAGGGTCAAGTAATCGTTCGATAATTCCATTTGAATTCTCAGTATTATGGCATCACCAACAATTCACACGTAATCAAGGCTTAAGGTTTTCCACAACGCAATCTACACGACGGGAACTACAGTAACCCATACCCGGGCCAACACAACCACATTTTTCTACATGTTTGGGACGGACGCCATCACTTTTTGGCCATTGCTGTCTCGATTTCGAGAATAGCCAGTTTCGTGCCAATTGCGCAAGTCTTTTCTCAATATTTCGGAATCGCTCCGTCAGCCTGCCGCGGCGAGGATCCTGTCGATGCCCAACTTCAGAATCAACATGTGGGCTGATCGGGTGACCACCAAATCCAGGCACGAGATGTCCTTGGGAAGCTGGCTTGTGTACATCACCACGGGCGTGGCGGGGGAGCGCAGCTTGACCACGCCGGCCAGCTCCACGCCGGTCATCCCTGACATGCCATTGTCCGTCACAACCAAATCATGGATATGCGGATGAAAAATAGTCATGGCGTCCTCCGCGCTGCGGACACAATCCACCACGTACCCCGAATCGGTCAGAAACCACTTCAAGGCGATACGCGAGTCATCCCTGCCACACACCAGGAGGATTGTCCTCAGCGGCAGCGAAGCCAGTCGAACATTTCGACCACGTCGCCGCGAAAAACGCCGGCGGCGAGGACTCCTTTCGTTAGGAGCGCTAGCTGCATCGCCGCAAAAGGACATGGTCCAACGATGATTCATAATTCAAGGGCCAATCCGGGTATCAGCCTGCCGCAAAGCCCGCGCCAATACTTGCCGGTTGGAAACCCGCCGGATTGGCAAAAGCCAAACAAAATGATGTTCCCGACAGGTTTCACGCCTCTTGATCGCCTCGTGTATAAGAGCAACCACCCAGGCTGTCTATGCGCCTTTAGGACATTTTGTGGCAGAGACCGGACATGGCGTCAGATCCGTTCCAGATCCGTTGCCTCCATTTTCACCGCTGCCGCCTGGCCAATAAAATCCAGACGCAGCAGAACGGTGCTCATGCCGTAACGCCGTTCCACCCAGCCTTCGATTCCCTGCATGGGTCCGTGCTTGATTTTGACCCGCATACCCTCCCCAATTGCCGGCGCCAGCCGAATCTCCAGGCCCGTCTCCAACGCGCCCAGAATCTCGGCTAATTGCCGGTCGAATTGTTTCTGGTCGATTACTTCCAGTAAGTTGGCCAGGCAATCACTTTGGAAGACTTTTCCGCGCCGCTCTTCCGCAATTTGCAGAAACACGTAGCCAGGAAACAACGGCTTTTCAAAGACGACCTTTTTCCTGCGGTACTTGTGCGCGGCGCGGTATGTCGGCAAGGTCGCCGACATCTCTTCCCGCTGGCAGTAGCGCACCAGCTTTTTTTCGCAACGCGGCTTGGTATGGGCCACGAACCAGAGCAAATCACTCACGCGCCTAAACTGCCCATCCACCGCCGGGAGTCAAGCCTCCCTCTCCGGCTTGCTCCTTGACGGCCCGGGAGCGGCTCTTATGATGCGCCACGACATGGTTAATATTTAAATTGTATGAGGGAAGCGCTCGCCCATTTGATCCAGTGGTATCAGAACACGCTCGATGCCGGAGGGTATCCGTTGATCGCCGCGTTGATGGCCATCGAAAGCACGGTTATCCCCATACCAAGCGAATTGGTCATCCCCTTTGCCGCGCAACGCGCCCACGCCACCGGCAGCCTGTCCCTGCCGGGTATCGTGCTGGCGGGGGCGCTTGGCTCGTGGGCCGGGGCCACGATCATGTATTGGGCGGCGCGGTTGGCGGGGCGTCCATTGGTTCTGCGTTACGGCTCTTATTTCCTGGTGCCGGAAGCGAAGGTCCACGCGGCGGAACGATGGGCGGCGCGGTTTGGCTCCTTCGGCGTTTTTGTGGCGCGCTTGCTGCCGGTGGTGCGGCACCTGATCGGTATTCCGATGGGCATTGTGAAAATGGACTTCCTGAAGTACTCGCTCTTCACGCTGGTCGGTTCGTTTCTTTGGTGCTCCGTCCTGGCATGGGTCGGCGTGGCGGCGGGCAATGATCCAAAACTCCTGCAAGGCGACATGCATCGCGTCACCCTCTGGCTGGCCGGGGTGCTGGTGGTGTTGGGGTCTCTGTACTATTTCTTCGTCCACCGCCATCTCCGCGGCAGCCCTTCGGCAAAAGAGCTTTAAAGTTCAGGCCGCCAACATTACATTACATTGGAATGACTTCCGCTCACATTCGACAATCGTTCTTGGACTTTTTCAAATCCAAAGGGCACACCATCGTGCCTTCGGCCAGCTTGATGCCAGATTCCCCCGGCCTGCTCTTCACCAACGCGGGCATGAATCAATTCGTGCCCATTTTCCTCAACGAACGCGCGCCGGACGTGGACAAATGGCCGGGCGCCGCGCCGGGCCGCCCGACCCGCGCGACCGATACCCAAAAGTGCATCCGCGCCGGCGGCAAACACAACGACCTGGAGGACGTGGGACTGGACACCTATCATCACACTTTCTTCGAGATGCTGGGCAATTGGAGTTTCGGCGATTATTTCAAGAAGGAAGCCATTGATTGGGCCTGGGAATTGGTCACGGAAGTCTGGAAGTTCCCCAAAGAGCGCCTCTACGCCACCGTCTATAGTCCCGATAAGGCAAAGGGCGAACCGAGCGAGTTCGATCAGGAGGCTTACGATTTTTGGGCGGCGAAATTCACGACTGCCGGATTGGACCCCAAGGTTCACATCGTTCATGGCGGCAAGAAGGACAATTTCTGGATGATGGGCGAGACCGGCCCCTGCGGCCCGTGCTCGGAACTTCACGTCGATCTGACGCCCGCCGGCGACACCAAAGGATCGCTGGTCAACCAGGGCGACGCCCGTTGCATCGAGATTTGGAACCTGGTTTTCATTCAATTCAACGCCAATGCCGACGGCACTTTTTCGCCGTTGCCCGCCCGGCACGTCGATACCGGGATGGGTTTCGAGCGCGTGACCGGCATTATACAGAACACGAACGGATTCAAAGATTTCAGCAAAACCATATCCAACTACGAAACGGACATCTTCCGTCCGATCTTCGAGAAGTTGGAAGAACTTAGCGGCAAGAAATACGCCAGCACACTGCCTGCGAATTCTCCCCCGCAAGTTGGGAGCGCGGTCGTCTCGACCGCTTCCGCCGGCGTCTCGCCGGCGGACTTCGGAGGCGCATCATACTACAAACGCCGCCTCCCTCTTTTCGAACGCCCCTGGGCAAAGTACATGGTGAGTTTCTCGACGCATGAGCGACGACATCTCTCCCAAGCAGCGCGGGATGTCGTGCTGAAAAGTCTGCTTTTTGGGCACGAACAGCGCCGCTACCGACTTTATGCCGCAAGCGTCATGCCCGATCACGTTCATTTTCTTTTCGAGCCTCAAATCAAGGAGCAGGATAAAGAGGGCAAGCCCGTGTTTTGGCCGCTGCCGGATTTGCTGCGGTCCATCAAGTCGTTCACGGCGCATGAAATTAACAAATTGGAAAACTCCACAGGGCAAGTTTGGGAAAACGAGTCTTTCGACCGAATGATGCGCGGCGATGCCGATCTCGAAGAAAAATTCCACTACATCTGCCGCAATCCATGGGATTCTGGAGTTGTTTCAACGGCGGAGGATTATCCATGGCTTTGGACACCTGACACTTCCGGGGAGCACACGCGCCCTCGCGTGTTGCCATCAGCGCCCTCGCTGATGGCTTCTCCGGTCGTCGAACATGCGGTTGACGAGGCGTCAACCGCTGCGCGCGAGGGCGCGTGCGCTCCCCAATCCGAACAGGAGAAAATTGACATCGCCTTCCGCGTCATCGCCGATCATATCCGCACCCTCAGTTTTTCCATCGCTGATGGGATTTTGCCGGGTAACAACGACCGCAATTACGTCCTGCGCCGCATCCTCCGTCGCGCCGTCCGCTATGGGCGCGCGCTCGGTTTTCACGAACCCTTTTTTTATAAATTGGTGGAGGTGCTGGCCGGAAAAATGGGCGATGTTTTTCCAGAACTTCGCAAGAAACAGACGCATGTCCAGGAAGTGATCAAGGCGGAAGAAGAGGCCTTTAACAAGACGCTGGACCGCGGGCTTGAATTATTCAACGAGGAAGTGGCCGGCTCGCGCGCGCCTGTGGTCTCGGGGGATTTCGCTTTCAAGCTCTACGACACCTACGGTTTCCCTTTCGACTTGACTGAATTGATGGCACGGGAAAAGGGCTTGTCCGTCGATGCCGCCGGTTTTGAAAGGCTCATGGACGAACAACGCGCCCGCGCCCGCGCGGCGCAGAAGAAAGAAATCGTCGCGGCGTCCAATATCGACACCTCCAGGCCGACTCGTTTTGTCGGCTTCGAGCAATTGCAGGCGGCGGGGACGGTGCAGGAAGTGGTCAAGGTGAAGGAGAAACTCGCCCTGACGCTGGATGTTTCGCCGATGTACGCGGAAATGGGCGGGCAAGTCGGCGATACCGGCGAAGCCCAGGCCGGGGGCAAGGTCTGGCGCATTGTCAATACTCAGAAAGTCGGCAACACGTTCCTGCATTTGCTGGCGGACAAGGACGCGCCGGAACCGGGCGCGAGCATTGATTTGCGCGTCAACGCCAGCCGGCGCGACGCGATTCAGCGCCATCACTCGGTCACCCACCTGCTCCACTATGCCCTGCACGAGGTGGCCAGCCCGGACGCGACCCAAAAAGGCTCCTACGTCGGGCCGGATAAGTTGACTTTCGACTTTAGCAGCGCCCCCCTGACGCCAGCGCGAGTGAGCGACGTGGAAAAGCTGGTCAACGAGCGCATCCTGGAAAACGCGGGCGTGACCTGGCACGAATTTCCTTACGCGGAAGTCAAGGGCCGCAAGGACATCATGCAGTTTTTCGGCGAAAAATATGGGGACGTGGTGCGCGTCGTGCAAATCGGCGGCAAAACGGGGGCGCTGGACGGTTATGCAATGGAGCTTTGCGGCGGCACGCACACGCGGGCCACGGGCGAAATAGGATTGTTTCGCATCGTCAGCGAAGGAGCGGTGGCGGCGGGCATCCGGCGCATCGAAGCGGTGGCGGGATTGCGCGCCTATCAAAAGACGCGCGAAGAGGCGGCGCTGATTTCCAGCGTGGCGGACAAAATGAACACGCCCATCCTGGAATTGGAGCGGAAAGTCGATGCGCTGCTGGCCCAACAAAAGGATTTGGAAAAGAAGCTTGAGGCGGCGCGGCAGAAACAGGCGGCGGAGACCGCGCGTGGATTGTTATCCAAGGCGAACACATCCGGCGCCGTTCCCAGCATTGTTGAGAATCTTGGCATGGCCGACGGCGATTTTCTGCAAACCGCAGCCGACGCGCTCAAAGGCCAGTTCAAAGGCGTCATCGTGCTGGCCGGGACGGCGAACGGGGCGGCAGCGTTGGTGGCGGCAGTTTCGCCTGAATACACCGCCAAGTTCCAAGCGGGCAAGATCGTGCAAGCGATTGCCCCGATTATCGGCGGCAAAGGCGGCGGGCGCCCCGACAACGCCCGCGGCGGCGGCAAGGATATTGCCAAGATTGACGAGGCCCTGAAAAAGGCCAAGGCGCTGTTGGAAGGGGCGACGCGAACAGCGTCCTAATTTCCTTGTGCGCCCGGACTGACCCCTGCGCCCCTGCGCTGACTTTCAATCGCACGGGATGTGAGACAAAATTCTTCCTCCCGGTAGGGCCGTGCTGCGTCGCGGCCCCAACATCGGGCAAGAGGGATATGAAGCATTTTGTCGAACACCCAATCGCACGCCATCAAAAAACACCCCTTGACAAGTCTGCCCCAAGTGGGATAAAAACAAACCCGCGCTGGCGCGCCAGCCGCCGCCAACAACGACGACCACCTGAGCCGGCGGTTGAAGATGGGCCACTACAGCCGGGTCAGCCAGGCGGCGAGTCGGATGCCTCGCAGACCGGGCCGGAAGCTGGGGAAATTGAAAGAAAATGCTGACGCAACCAGACACGCGAGATAGAACGAAAAATGAAAACTGTCATAATTCCAGGACCGACCACACGGCCTTCTCTGCCGATGGGCCGCTGGGGCGACGTGGCCCAACTGCCAAAAGGAAAGGCAAAAAGTGCAAATATCAAGGACACCTGCACGGAAAGGGCAGATTGTGAATGGGAAGATGTTTGCTAACTCTTCAGCAGCTTTGGGAGCGCGGTCGTCTCGACCGCAGTTTTTGGCGTCCCGCCAAAAACATCCCCCGGAACGGCGGTTAATCCTGTGGTTTGTTTTAACGCTCGTGCAGATGGGCCACTACACCGACACCGGCGGCGGGACCCGGAAAATGAACCTGCGCGGCCTTCGCCAATTCCGACAAGCCAGGGCGACATTACAGAAATTGGCCGCGAATGAGGCGACAAATGAACGAATATCAACTTCCGAGGACCCCAGGGTTTTTTTTGTATGAACAATGAAAACTGTCATAATTCTAGGACTGACCCCACGGCCTTTACCCCACGGCCTTTACAAGGCCAGCACGCGCACAACCGGTAGTGGAAGGCCTTTTGCGTGTTTGAGGTGTAATGTCATAATTACAGGATCACATGGCCTGTTTCTGTTGCATGAAAAACGAAAACAATGAATTTGTGTCAATAGTGAGGACTGACACCGGCAAGGCATTAGCCGCGGCACACCACGATCCGGGCGCGAACGTTGACACTGGTAAGGTATCCCAAACAGTAAGCTCTGGAACGTCCGCGAACCAATCGCAGACACAGGACGAATCCCGAAAGATACGGACACTTGACAGATTGTTAATAAGGAGAGGCAAGGTTCCGCCGGGCGCGAAGGTGTGGGGCCTTGTCTTTTTTCCATTCTCGCAAGCCGAGTCTTACAAGGTGCGCGTTCGCATCGGTGAAGAGGACCACGAATTTCTGTTCCGGCTGAGAACCTACTAGCAGGTAAAAAATAAAACAATATGAATAATGAATGGACATTACTATTCTTCCTACCCGAAAACGGCAAAGAAGAACGAGTCGCAGGCAGCGGTGACCAAGACGGGGCAACGCTTATAATTATCGGCTGCTTAAAAAAGGGATGGAGTCTTGTAAACATGCAACAAAACGGCAAATCAGTCGAAGCCTGTCGCTTGCTCAAATTGCTGAACGAGAATGGAGTAAAACTTATACCAAATTAAGCCGCTTCGCGGTCGTAATCCTTAATCCAATGACAGTGCATACATCAACGCTAGACAAATCAAAACGATAAATATGAAAATACTTGCGACGATTAACATTGGCACACAGATCATGACACAAACTTGGGACTTTTCAAAGGGTAGTCACTCGTCAGAACCGCGTTTGGAGATAATGCCCCTCAAAGATGGTGGTTGCGTGGTAATCCCACTCGAACGAGATCGCGTCCAAAGCGTGCAGAACACTGACGATGCGGAAAAAGTTTATACTGGAACGCTCAATATTACGCAAGCCATCATTGTTCCACCTCAACATATTCCAGCGAAAAAGCAAAACCCATAACTCACAAGGCAAGATTCACTAGAAGAATTATTATGGAAAAAAGCCCCGCTGAACAATCGCTCGATAAATTGTTTGAAGGTCTGCCCGTGGATGAGGCAAGTGCGGCCACCACTGCTAGATGCTTAGTAGAATTGGCATATTTTGAAACGCGGTGGGGGCGAAACCATTTGAAGCTGAGTGCAACTGCCCTGTCCAGAGCATTGCAATGCGTTGCTCCACAGGCTTTAGAAATACCTCCGCCATTTAACAAACTGATGCGGGATGAGTTGTCGAATTTTGGACAGAAAATAAAGAACGCCAAGCACACCCCATTTAAGTATTTCCAAGACAGAATAATTGATGCCGATCTTCCCTTCTCTATCTTTTGCAAGGAGACGAAAAGACGCATCTTTCGCTTCTTTGCGGAACCGCTCAAGAATCAGATACGCGATTGTGGATGGGCTGTAGCCCCAAATAGATTGGAGACCTACCATCACATTCTGCGAACATTGGCACGTCACTGTGAATCACTTGTTTGTCTAACGGGGGCGGATGATATGGCATCGCTAAGAGCTTCACTTGACTTGGCAAAGTCGCAATGCGAGGCACTTAAGGAACAACTAGAACGACTTGCACCATCGGAAGACGGCTCCGGGCTTGAGAATAAATACAAGAAAGCACTGGCAGAAGCCGCTCAACTATCGGCACAGATCCAGAAACGCCTTCAAGGGCAAAAGACTTAATGCCTACTTGCAAGTCATCGGGGTCAAACCGTAGTTTCGTCCGATTGGCGGGAAAAGCGCCTCGGCGCAGGTTGAATAATGCTTGTTTAAGTCCCATCTAACGGTTGCTCCTCTTTGGTTGCGGTTGGCTGCGCGCGGCCTTCTGCGCCTTTTTTTGCGGTAAGCCCGAAATCGAAACTTACGCAAGTCGTTGATTTCCAGGATTATTTCAGTTTTTTTTAAAATAACACCGCAAGCCCAAAAGCGGCAAATTGTGCCGGTCAAAGCCAGTCGCACCATTCCCTCATCGGGGTCAAACCGTAGTTTCGTCCGATTGGCGGGAAAAGCGCCTCGGCGCAGGTTGAATAATGCTTGTTTAAGTCCCATCTAACGGTTGCTCCTCTTTGGTTGCGGTTGGCTGCGCGCGGCCTTCTGCGCCTTTTTTTGCGGTAAGCCCGAAATCGAAACTTACGCAAGTCGTTGATTTCCAGGATTATTTCAGTTTTTTTTAAAATAACACCGCAAGCCCAAAAGCGGCAAATTGTGCCGGTCAAAGCCAGTCGCACCATTCCCAGTCAGTCCCGACACAATTCCGCCCAAATTCAGATGCGTTTGCCCTGGGATGAAGCCATCCACAACAGCCAGGTGATTTCCCGGTAAAACGCCGTCTGGCTGGGATAAGTAAATGTCGCAGCACCATCCTCGCGCATTTGGGAAGCGCCGGCATTGAGGGTTGCCGCCGGAGCATGTTGGGCCAATTCCCGCACAAAGAGGGAAAGATTCGTGGCTGGATCCTTTTCCCGCCTTTCGCCAAGGCATTGGAAGAGGAGTAACGCTTCGGGCCGGTCCGCCACGGCGTGGTAACGAAGCGCGGCGCCGCGGGTGATGATTTCCAGCAGCAAATGATCGTTTTGCTCTTCCCTTGTCTCCACCTTCATCACCAGCTTTGGCGAACAATCCTCGCCTGGATTCACCAAAACCTTGTCCACCAGATTTCTCTTGAACTCCGTCAGCCGCGCCCGCCCGGCGGCAATCACCATGATGTCATCCCACTCCAGTGAAAAAACCCGGCCCAGCAAATTGTCAATTCGAAGCGCCTCGGGCGTAAACTCCACTTTAGCCAATTGTCTGGCCGGCGGCAGTTCCGTCAAGACCGACTCTTCCACGACTTCGGTTTCCACGCCTTGCTCGGCGAGGGCCGATTGCATCGCGGAAGCCTGCTCGAATTCAAAACCCTTCCCCAACACGCCGCACGCATCCTTGCCGAGAATGTTCACGTCCATCGCCGCCATCCCCGGCACTTGCTGAAACGCATTTTTGAGTTGCTCCGAGGACGGCGGCTCCGGCCCTGTTTGCATAATGGCGTGGGTCATTTGCTAAAACTTTCGCTTGTTATGGAACGAATGGCAATACTTTGCGGAAGATCAGCTATGACGTAGATTGATTCAACGGTTGGCGCGAGGCATCGTCAACGCGGAAAGGAAAAACTATGAAGTTCTTAAAAGGATTTTTCATGGGAGTCATCATTGGCGCGGCCGGCTTTTGGTTTCTCCAGGAAAAGGGCCGGCAACATCCTCAATCGGAGCAGCGCTTTGAGCAATCCGCCGGCAAGGCCGGCGCCGCCGCGAGCGAGGCCGCTCACAATCTCTCGGACGCCGTTAAGGCCAAGTTGGAGACGCTTGATTTGCGCTCCGACCAGATCAAGGACGAAATGGCGCGCACCGGCAAAGTCGTCCGCCGCAAGGCGCAGGAGATCGCCGCTCAGGTGGCGGATGCGGCCGCCGAGGCGCGAGTCGTGGCCGCGATCAAGGCCAAATACGCCGCCAATTCCAACCTTTCTGTCTGGTCCATTTCGGTTTCATGTCAGCAAGGACACGTGGCGCTCTCCGGCACGGTTGCCAGTCCCGAAGCGGTGGGCGAGGCCATTGCTCTGGCCCTTGAAGTTGACGGCGTGGCGGACGTTACTTCAACGCTGGTCATCAAACCGAAGGAGTAGGCGCCGCGGCAAATTTGCCGTAACGCAACGCCAACACCGGCAAGACGAGCAGGTTCAGGATGGTTGAAGTCAACAAGCCACCGAGGATGACGGTGGCCATGGGGCCTTCGATTTCACGGCCGGCCTCGCCCGAGCCAAGGGCCAGGGGCAACAAACCAAGGGCCGTGACCAGCGCTGTCATCAAAATGGGCGATAATCGCTCGGTGGCCCCGCGCACCGCCGCGGCCAGGCCCCACGTCATTCCCTCCATGGACACCAGATGCTCGAAATGCGAAATCATCATGATGGAATTGCGCGCGGTGATGCCAAAAAGGGTGACGCATCCGACCAGCGTTCCGAGCGACAAACTTCCCTTGCCCGCCGGGCTGAACCAGCCAGCCAAGAATGCCGCCAGCACGCCCCCCACCAGCGCGAAGGGCACATTGGCCAGCACCAGCAGCAGATTGCGCCAATGGCGGAAGACGATCCCCAGCAGCAGAACGATGCCCACGCCCGCCATGGCCGAGTACAAAACAAGCTCCCGCTGGGCCTGGGCCTGCTGCTCCGCCGCCCCGCCGTACACGATGTAGGCGCCCCCCGGCAGCGTCACTTTCGCCGCCACCTCCCGCTTGATGTCCGCCATGACCGAGGCCACGTCCCGACCCTCGGTGTTGCAGGTGACCGTCTGGCGCCGCCGCGCGCCCTCATGCGAAATGAGATAGCGTCCCGTGGACGGAAAAATATCCGCCAATTCCCGCAGCGGCGCCCGCAGGCCGTCGCTGTTTTGCACCAGCAAGGAGCCGACCTCGCGCGCGGTCCGGCGCAAGGCCGGATCCAAAATCACGGAAACATCAAATACACGGTTGCCCTCATAGATCTGGCCCGCGACCAGTCCGCTGTAAGCGAGGTCGATGGCGTCCAGCACCTCCACCGGGCGGAAACCAAATTGGGTCAACCGATCCGGCCGCAGCTTGACTTCCAGGACGGGCGATCCCGGCGGCGATTTCTCCTCGATGTCGCTGGCGCCGGGCACTGTTTTCAACACCTTTTCGATCTCGCGCGCCTTCTGATCGGCCAGGTCGAGGTCGTCGCAAAAAACGTTGACCACAATCTGCGCCGTCTCGCCGCTGATGGTTTCTCCAAGGCGGTCGCCCAGAAACGTCAGCACGCTGTAACGGATGCCGGGGAATTTTTCCAGCGTCTGGCGGATTTGATCCTCGACCGCCTGTTCCTGACGGCCGGAAATGGGCTTCAACTCGACGTGCATTTCGCTCTGGTGCGGCCCCCAAGTATCTTCGCCCATTTCCGCGCGGCCAATCTGCTGCTCCACGGATTTTATATTGGGGACATTCAGCAGCTCGCGGGAAATCAATTGCCCCAGGCGGCGCATCTCCGGCAAGGACGTTCCGGCGACGGTCGTGACCTGCACGACGAAGTGGCCCTCGCGGAACTCCGGCAAAAAGTCGCCTCCGAAAAAGGGCAGCGTTGCCGCCGCGCCTGCCACGAGCAATCCGGCCAGGATCATCAATGTTCGCGGCCAGCGGCTGAGAACGTGCAGTGCCCGGCGGTGAGTTTCCTTGAGCCAGACCAGGTAGCGCGGCTCGGCGTGCGGTTTCACCCGCCCAAAAAAGGCCAGGCATAAGGCCGGCGTCACCGTCACCGCCGCCGCCAGCGAGGCCAGAGTGGCGAGCAAGAAGGCGACGCCCAGCGGAAAGAAAAACCTCCCCTGCACGCCGCTCATGGCCAGCACCGGCAGAAATACCAGGGCCACAATGAACGTGGCGTACACCACCGCCGTCCGCACTTCCAACGACGCATCCAGAACGACCGTCATGATCGGGCGCGGGCTGGCCAAATCCCGGTTTTCCCGCAGCCGCCGCATGATGTTCTCAACGTCAATAATAGCATCATCCACCACCACGCCGATGGCCACCGCGAATCCAGCCAGCGTCATGGTGTTGATGGTCACTCCGCATTGATGCAGCACAATCACCGCCGCCAAGAGGGAAAGTGGAATCGCGGTGAAGGAGATGAAGGACGTGCGAACGTCCAGCAAGAACAACAGGAGCACGACGGCGATCAACACCCCGCCTTCCAGCAAGGACGAACGGACATTGCCCAGGCCGTTTTCAATGAACTTGGCCGGACGATGCAGCGCAGCGAAATACTCGATGCCTTGGGAAGCAAAGGCCGGCTTCATGTCCTCGATCGCCTTTTCCAATCCCGTCGTCATTTCCATGGTGTTGGCGCCATATTGCCCGCCCACTGTGACCAGAATCCCCGGCTCTCCCATGATCAGCGCGTCGCCAAACTTCGGCTCGGCGGCATTAAGCACGCGGGCGACATCACCCAAGCGAACGCTCTTGCCGTTATGATGAGCCACCACCACGGCACCGAGCAGTTCCGGCGTCAGGCTCTGGCCTTCGGTCTGTATATTCAGCCGTTGTTCGGGCGTTTCGATGAAACCGGCCCCGCGCACGCCGGTGGCGTTGCGGGCGGCGTCCAGCACTTCTTGCACGGACACCTCAAAAGCCAGCAATCGGTCGGGCCGCAGTTGAACCTGAAGTTGCCGCACTTCGCCGCCAAAGACCGAGCATTTGGCCACGCCCGGCACCGCCAGCAATCGCGGCAGGAGCGTCCAATCGGTAAATGACCGCAGTTGCATCGGGGTAAGTTTTTTGGAAGTCAATCCGAATTTCAACACGTCCATGGTGGAGGAAACCAGCGGGAACATGTGCGGTGCTTTGACCCCGGCGGGCAATTCACCTGCCACGCTGACCAGTTTCTCCGCCAGCATTTGGCGCGCGTGATAGATGTCCGTGCCCTCGGCAAAAAGGGCTGTCACCACCGAGAGGCCCTGGATGGATTCGGATCTGATCATCTCCATTTCACTGGCGCCGCCCATGGCGCTTTCCACCGCGCGGGTGACGAGCACTTCCACCTGTTCGGCGGTCAGCCCCGGAGCCTCGGTCTGCACCTCGACGCTCGGCTGGACGAATTCGGGAAAAACATCCAGCTTGCTGTGATAAGCGGTGTAGATGCCGTAAGCCGTCACGACGCACGCCAGAGCCAGGACGATCCAGCGCGACCTCAACGAATGTTCAACAAGCCAGCGGAGCATTCAGTTTCCTTGAATTTCCGCCTTTTGTTCCTCGGACCACAGCAATTGCGCCGCCTGCACCACCACCCGATCGGCCGCCGCCACGCCGTTGGTGGCAAACCATCCTTGTTCCATCGGCGCGTCCAGAAACACCTCGCGCCGCCGGAATTTATCGTTCGCTTCCGCCAGATAGACCCATGTCTTGTCCGCCGAACGCACGATGGCCGCTTCAGGTATGAGGGCGCCTTTTTGCGCCGGACCCGCCAGTCTCAGACGCGCCTGCACCGCCGCGCCCGGCGCCAGCGCCGCGTCCGCGTCATCGATGCGCAGCAGGAACCCCTGCCCCAGCGATTTGGGGTCCGCCTTGGGAGCCGGGGACATCATGGTGGCGGCATAGTCGCGGTCGCGCCCGGCGAGGCTGACACGAATCGAGGACGGCGGTCCGGTCATGATTTGGCCCATCGGCAACTCCACCTGTAGCAACGCGGTGTGACGGGCGGAGACGCGATCAACCAAATCGCGCCGATCCGTTCCGCGCAGGCCGGCGATGGCCTGGCCCCACTCCAGCGCGAGGCTTCGTTCCGCGGTGCGGAGTTTGATTTCGGCCGCACTTTGATCGTTCTCCGCTGCCTCCCAGGTCTTGCGAGGAACATTTTCATCCTGCTCGAAAAGGGCCTTGGCCCGTTGCGCCACTTTTTGCGCCGCTTGCAACATCATCTCATCCAGAACGATCTCGCCGTGCATGGCGGCCAGAGAGGCAGGGTCCAACACCGAACCATAGGCCAGCCATTCGGGCTGCCGTTGCGCCACGCCCAGCGCCGCGACCTTGAGGTCAATTCTCTTCTGCGTTTCCGGGCTGAGGGTGACGATGGCTTCCCCCCTCGCGTCGCGCTGCACTTCAAATTCGGCTGGCGGCTTTTTTTCCGGGACCGTGGCGGCCTCCTTGTCCGCCCCCGGCTTGCAACCGGCCAGCGCCAAAAGCAGACAGATAAAAAAACGTTTCATGGTGTTCCTCTCGGCCAATGATAATTCTCCAGTCCCTCAACGGCCCGCCTATCCTGGGCGTCAAAGAGCGGCCGACGCGCCGCGTCTTCGAGCGCGCCGATGGCATCCTGCACTTTTCGCAGGGAATCCAGGCGCGCGCGCAAGGCAGCGTCCTGTTGCAACTGAACATAATACAACGCCAGCCGATCGCCCTCACCCAGTTGCACCTGCTTTTCGGCGGCCCGGGCGGCTTCCTCTTGCAACTTGCCCGCCGCCTCGTTGGCTCCGGCCCATTCGGCCAGCGCCAAATGGTAATCGGCGGCCGCCTTTTCCACTTCCTGGATGGCCGCCGTTTGCACTTTCAGAAAGCGCGCCGCTGCCTCCTCGCGTTTGGCTTTGGTTTCCGCGATCGGACCCTGATTGCGGTCAAAAATCGGCAGCGTCAGGGACGCTCCGAGCGAAAACTTATGCTCCCCTTGATCATATTCGTAGCCCGGCCCCAAATGAATATCCGGATATTGTTTGGCGATTTCCAGGCGCAACGCCGCCTCCGCCGCCGCGTAATCCGAGAGCGCCCCGGCCACGTCCGGCCGACCCTGAATCGCCGCTGCCAGCAGGACCTCGGTGGAAACATCCTGCGCCGGTTCCTCAAATCCCGCCCAAGCCAGCCGCTGCCCTTGCAAAGCCGCATCCGGCAGGCCCGTGGCCGACGCCACCGCCAGCCGCGCATCGGCCGCCCGCGTTTCGGCCGCGCGCCAGGCGATGACGGCCGCCAGCGATTGCGTCCGCGCCACTGTCAACTCGAAGCGCGACGTTTCGCCCGCCTGCACCCGCTTCTCCAGAACGTTGGTCAACTGCGCCTGCAACCGCGCTTCCGCCTGAAACAAATCCCGCGCCCGTTGCGCGCAAAAGTATTCGACCAGCGCGGCGCGCAATCGCGCGCGGACGCTCCAGGCGGTTTCCGCGAAGTCGAGGCGCGCGCTGGCGGTCAGTTTGCGGGCGAGATCGATGCGCCGCGGGCGTTTCCCGGCGGTTTCGATGGGCACGTCCAGATTGGCCGCCAACAGCCACGGTGGTTCGCCTGGAAACGCGCTGGCCACCCCGGTGGGGAGAACGCTGGCGGTCGGATTGGGCCTTGCCCCCGCCGTGATTTCAGCCGCTTGCGCGCTGGCGATTCGGGCGCGGGCCACTTGCAAATCCGGATGATAAAAGAGCGCCGCCAGCGTGAGCGATTTGAGGTCCAACTCCGCCGGTGGCCAGATCGCGGGCGGATGGGTGAAGTTCTTTTCGACAAATTCCCGTAATTGGGGATCGGTCAAAGTGCGCGCGCGAAAAGCCGTTTCAAATCGCCCCGGCTGCAATGGCTGCGGTTCATAACGAACACATCCCGCCAGACACGCAACGACAATGATAATAAACCAACGCCTCCAGAGCACCGCCAACACATAGAATAAGCCCCGTTCAAAGTCCAGTTTTTGCACGCTTTTAAATCAGGCCGACACGATCTTATGCCAGGCAAACGCAACGCGCGGATTTCATACGGGTTGAGATGAAGGGGCGCCGGTGGGTTCTTCCAGCAGGTTGACCGCCCTCCATGCGCCGTTTTTCACCCATGGACATTCCTCTATTTTTCCGACAACCCGTACACCAGAATCTTAAACGTGCCTGGAACAGGGATGCTGTCGCGCCGGCCGGATTTGTCTCCTGGAGGGGCCTGGAGTTTGGCCGTGCCGAAGTAGATGTTGTGCGTCTTAGGATCCAGCGCCATGGTCTTGGCGTGAGGCCCGGTCGGCAAGACTTGCACCACCGTTAATTTCTCCGGCGTGTCCTCGTGCGCGATGGTCGTCGTGCCGTCGTAACAGGAAGCGAAGGCCAGTTGCGTGCCGGGATCGAACGCGGTGGCATCGACAAAATTGCCCACCGGCACCGTCGCCAGGACTTTGCCGTCGCGGCTGTCCATCATCGCCATCATGCGATTGCCCACGCAGCCGATAAACAACCGGTGGTGTCCGGTGTCGATGGCCAGGCCCGAGGGGCGCTGGCCGGGGGCAATTGGCCAGTGCTCAATGACCGCGTGCGTCTTGGTGTCAATCACCGCGACCTGGTTTTTGTCCTGTAGATTGTCGAAGACGCGCCCGGCCGCGGGGTCCGCCACCGCGAATTCGGGCTTGCCGCCCAATGCGATCGTGGCCACGACCTTTCCGCTTTTGCCGTCAATGACCGTGGCCGAATCGCTGTGGGCGTTGAACATGTAGGCTTCCTGGCGTCCCGGTTCGTAGAGCATACAGTCCGGAGCCTGGCCCGTCTCGACTTTGCAAATCGTATTCAAAGTCTTGAGATCGACAATGCTCGCCTTGTCCTCCAGTCCGATGCTGATGAAGCCGCGGCCCAACGCAGGCGCGGGCGCGAGGCCGTGGACCCCGGGAGTATTGGTCACGCGGCCGGCCACCGTGTCGTGTGCCAGGTCAATCACCACCAACTCCGTGCTGTGGCTCACGTAGAGGCGCTGGCTGGCGGAATCGACCGTCATGTAATCCCATCCCCCGTCTCCGCCAACGGGAATTTCCTTGATAAGTTGGTAAGTGCCGCCCGCCTGCAGCATGGTTGCGGCGGCGAGGGGAATCAGGCCGCACCAATGCGGCCAACTGTTTCTGAATTTCGTTGTTTTCAAGCCAATGTTATTTCGCTTTCGCCAGCAAGGCCTCGATTTCCTTTCGCTTTGGCGCCGAGGGCTGCGCCCCAAGCCGCGTCACCGAAATCGCTGCGGCCGCATTCGCAAAACGCACCGCGTCCAGTAGCGGCCTCTTTTCGCCGAGCGCCGCCGCCAGCGCCCCGTTGAAGACATCTCCGGCCCCGGTCGTGTCCACGGCCCGCACCTTGAAACCTGGAAGAAGCTCCCGCGTCGTGCCTGTCGCCACGAATGCGCCGCGGGCGCCCAGAGTAATAATGACGGTTTTCACCCCGCGGGCGCGAAGCTTCTCCGCCGCCCGCGCCGCCGTGGCCTCGTCAGTGATGGCGATGCCGGTCAGCAATTCCGCCTCCGTCTCGTTTGGTGTGAGAATGGAAACAAGCTGCAAGAGTTCGTCCGCCAGGACCCGCGCCGGGGCCGGATTCAGTATCACGGGCACCCCCGCCCGGGCCGCAATTTCGGCGGCGGCCTGCACGGTTTCCATCGGTGTTTCGAGTTGCATGAGGATCGCGCTGGCCCCGGCAATAACTCGTTTTGCTTTCTTCACCTCGGCCGCGGAAAGCCGGCCATTGCTGCCGCCCGCCACGGCGATGCTGTTCTCGCCATCTTTGGCCACGAAAATAAATGCCACGCCCGAGGGGGCGGTTTTGTCACGGGTGACGTATTGCACGTTGATGCCGTCCTGGACAAACCCGGCCACGGCTCTTTCTCCGAACATATCCTGGCCGACACGGGCCACAAACGTCACGTCGCCCCCCGCGCGGGCGGCGGCCACAGCTTGGTTGGCCCCTTTGCCCCCAGCGAACATCAGGAATTGCCCGCCCAGGACGGTCTCGCCCGGTTTGGGAATATGCTCCAGGCGAATGATCATGTCCGTGTTGGAACTGCCGATGACGACGATGAATGGCTTGCTCATAAGTGATGCTGTCAGAGTTTTGAGCTGATGAGAATGCCCAAGCCCGCCAAATAGAAAATGAACATGGCGGTCAGCAACTTATTGGTTCCGGCTGGCGCCTCCTTGAACTCTTTCCAGATGAACACCCCCCACAAGGCGCCAATCATGGTCGCGCCCTGACCCAAGCCATAGGAAAGGGCGGCGCCGGCCTTGGTGCTGGCGATGATGTTCAACGACATGCCGAGGTTCCAGATCACGCCCCCCAGAATGCCGACCAGGTGGAGGCGCGGATTCCCTTTGCTAAAGTAGTCGCCGAACGGCACCGGCGGGCCGGTGAACGGCTTCACCATCATGATGCTGTTCCAGATGAAGTTCGAGAGCAGCAGTCCGGCGCTGAACAAGACGACGGCCGTGTAGGGGCTTAGTTTGCCCGGCTCCAGAACGCCGCTCGCCAGGTCAATCTTCCCGATCGCCTGGGCCACGTACTTGTAGAATAAACCCATTAGAAGGCCGGCAGCGATCGAGATGACTATGCCTTTGATTGGCGTTTTCCGGGCGGCAGTGGCCAGGCGCTTGTAGGCCATGGCGTCGAGAATGATCGCCACCATGATGGCCGCCACGCCCAGGGCCAGCTTGGGCACGTTGCCCTCGGGCTTGGCGATGTAGGTCGTGATCACCCCCAGCACCAGAGCCAAACCCACCCCCACCGGAAACGCCACCGCCAGACCCGCGATGTCGATTGCCGCCACCAGCAGGATGTTCGAGAGATTGAAAATAACGCCGCCCACAAAAGCCGATCCGAGCCACCGGGCGTCGGCCTGCCGCAGGTCGGCCAGGAAGCCCCGGCCGCCGCTGCCGCTGCTTCCCAACGTAAAGGCCAGCAGCAGGGAAAGCAGCAGCACGCCGATGGCGTAATCCCAGTAGAAGAGCTGAAAGCGCCATTCCTTGCTGGCCAGCTTCTGGGTGTTGGCCCAGGAACCCCAGCACAGCATGGTGATCAAACACATCGCCACCGCGAGAGAGTTGTCTTCGACAATGAACATATCGGTATTAGATTGCTAACGATGGTTCACGCTTTCATAAAGCCAGTAAAGAAAAACTTTTAATGCGCGCCGAGCCGTTTTTGACGAGCCACGAGAATGAGAACAATCGCCAACGTTATGCACGACAGCCAGCCGTCGATCAGCTTGTCGGTACCCCAGAACCAGGAACCGGCGCCGGTTGGCTGGAGCAGGAAGCCGTATGATTTAACCCAAAAAATCCACCCCGCGTGAAGGCCGATGGAAAAATAGAGCGCGCCGGTGCGTTGATAGGAGAGCGCGAGTATCGAGCCTGCCGCCAGAAGGGTCAGGAAGTCCGGGATCATGGAAGGTGGATGGCACAGCATTTGCCACAAGAGCGCCAGGCCGGAATACCAATGCACGGGCATGGCGGTTTCGCCTTTTTGGATGAAATGAACGGCGGCATAGACGGCGCTGCTTACCACCACGGCGGCGGGCCAGGGCATGGCTTGGCGCAGCAGGCCGAAGAGCGCCCCGCGAAATACCAATTCCTCCAGGATGGCCACCGCCACGGCGGCCCAAGTGGCGTTCAGCAAGTGGCGAAAAATCTCGGCGGCGGAGTGGGTCAGGATGAAACGCGCGCGGGCCGCAAACCAGGGCCAGCAAAGCGACGACGGCCAGCGACGCCCAGCCCAGCGCGAAACCTCGCAGAATTTGCCGCCCGGGCCGGCCTTGCCGGACAAAACCAAGGTCCCGCCAGCTTCGCGCACTCCCTCCCCGCAGGAGCGGCCAGAGGCAAAGCAGCGCCAACCCCAGCAGGGAACGATCCAAAAAGCGGTAAAACGGCTGCGCGGCCCAATGGCCGCCCGACCACTGTGCCAACCCGTAAAGCCAGGGCGCGAGCAAGGCGCCGCCCAGGAACACGACCGCCAAGTAAATCAGCAACAAACGGATGGGCCGCATGGCCGGGCATTAAAATGGGGTTTGCCTCTTGCGCCAAGAACAATCATAAGTGGAGCCAGCCTATGGCCTCATGGTCCAGCACAATCGAGAGCTTCTTTGCCACCGCCCGCAATTACTTGCGCCGGCATTGGCAAAAAGCATTGCAGGTGCGTGAGCGCCTGGCGTTAAGCCAGGAAGCCCTCCACCTCTTGATGGCCGCCGTGGTCGGGTTGATGGGCGGCGTGATCAACGTTCTGTTCTACCTGTCCATCGAGGGGGCGCAGATCCTCTTCCTGAGACATCCCGGCCGCAGCATCTCGGAAGTCGCCGCCCTGTTGCCGTGGCCCTGGCGCGTCTTGACGCCCACCCTGGGCGGATTGGCTGCCGGCGGCGTTTTGTACTGGGGTTTGCGCCTCATCGGCAAGCAAGGTTCCACCAACTTGCTGGAGGTCGTCGTGGCGGGCGACGGACGGCTTCCTTTCCGCAGCGGGATAGTCCGGGCGATCTCCTCGCTCATCAGCATTGGCACCGGCGCCTCCATCGGACGCGAAGGGGGCATCACGCAATTGACCGCCACCGCGGCCTCCAAGTGGGGCCAGTTGGCGCACTGGCAGCCGTATCGCCTGCGGTTGTTGGTGGCCTGCGGGGCGGCGGCGGGCATCGCCGGAGCCTACAACGCGCCCATCACCGGGGCGGTCTTTGCCGCGCATATCGTCCTGGGAAATTTCTCCATGAACTTATTCGCGCCGCTCTTGTGCGCCTCGGTCGTGTCGTCAATGCTCTCCCGCAGTTTTTTTGGCATACATCCGTGGTACGAGGTTCCGAACTTCGACTTTACAAGCATCGGCCAATTGCCCTGGTTTGTCGTCCTGGGCCTGCTGGCGGGCGGGTTGGGAGCGGGGTTCCTTAGATTGTTGGAGACGAGCAAGGCAATCTATCAACGCATTCCTCTTCTTTACACCCGCATGACGGTGGGCGGCGTTTTGGTCGGAGCCATCACGGTGGCCTTTCCGGAGGTCTGGGGCAACGGCCACGAAGTCACCAGCGAAATCATTCAGCATCATCAGATGGGATTGGAGCTGCTGTCCGGGATATTTCTGGCCAAGTTGCTGGCCACCGTGATCACGGTCGGCTCGGGCGCGGTGGGGGGCGTTATTACTCCCACCCTGTTTTTGGGGGCAGCCCTGGGCAGCCTCCTGGGTTTGACCTTGCAACAATACGGATTGGCCTCCGTGCCCATCGGAATATTTGCGCTGGCGGGGATGGGCAGCGTCTTCGCGGCCACGACCCGTTCGCCGCTGCTGGCCATCGTCATGGTGCTGGAAATATCGCAGAATTATTCGCTCATGCCCGCGCTGATGCTGGGCTGCGCGGTTTCCACCCTGGTCTCCCGCAGCCTGCACGCCGACTCCATCTACACCGCGCCGCTGAAATTGCGCAACCTGGAGATGGAAAGCTACCGCTTGGGGGCGGCCACCGAACAAACCATCGGCGACATGATGCGGGAGCCGGTCAAGCCGCTGCGGGAAAACGCCACTTTGCCGCAAATCGCCGAACGCTTCCTGAGCAACTCCAACAATTTCCTGCCGGTGGTCGATGCGCATGACCGGCTGCTCGGTTTGGTGGCCTTGCAGGATTTGAAGGAATACCTGGGCGCGGGCAGCGAATTGAGCGCGGTCATCGCCGCCGACATTCTGCGCCCTTCCCCGCCGTGTTTGCTGCCGGGGCAGAAATTGCTGGACGCCCTGCCGGTGTTGCTGGCCAGCGAACAGCGCAACGTGCCGGTCATCAACTCCAGGCAGGAGAGGCGCCTGGTAGGTTCGGTCGCGCGCGCCGAGGCGCTGTCGGCCCTCTCGGAAGTCATCGCGGCCAGCACCACCACGACTTCCTCGACCGAGATTATTGCAAAAGAAACGCTAACGCCCCCGCCCCAGCCGCCAGCAGCCAAATCTGAACGACCGCCCCGGCCGGGGTGAAGCCGCGCCGGACCAGCCGGTGCGACCAATGGTTGGTGTCGCCGCGGTAGAATGGCTGGCTGTTTTTCCAGCGCAGGAGCACCACCCAAACCATGTCGCCCAGCGGCACGGCCAGCACCAGCAAGGGCGTCAGCACGGCCAGGGAATGTGGATGATGGCGCGAGTAAAAATGCGGCAGAATGGCCAGCACCGCCAGTAGGTATCCTGTCAAGTGGCTGCCCGCGTCCCCAAGAAAAACCGTGGCCCGCGGGAAGTTAAAAGGCAGAAATCCCAACAGCGCGCCCATCCCCAAAAAAGCCATCGTCGCCACCAAATACTGTGCCTGCACTGCCGCGATCAGACCGAACCAGCCGGCCCCCAAGATCCCCAAACCGGAGCAAAGCCCGTTCATGTTGTCCATGAAGTTGAACGCGTTCACCACGGCAAGAATCCACAGCACCGTGATGCCATAACTGAAGACCAGGCTCGGCACGAAAAGCGTGATGCGAATGCCGGCCGCCGCCACCATCAGCGCCACGATGAGTTGGCCTCCGAATTTGGCCCACGGCGTCAGATCTGTCTTGTCATCGCGCAAACCGATCAACAGCATACCCAAAGCCCCCGCCATCAAACCTGTCAGCCGGATGGCCCGCACACTCAAACCATATTCAAAGAGGCCGGCCACGCTGGAGTGCGAGGCCGAAAACGCCACCGCCACCCCGGCCAGAAGCGGAACCAGCAGGCCGGTCATCACCGCCATTCCCCCGGCCAGCGGAATCGGGCTGGTGTGGATTTTACGATGGCCCGGATCGTCCATGAATCCGCGCCGGCGGCACCAGCGCCGCCAGAAAGGCACGGAGGCGGCCGTGGCCAGCGCGGCGGAGAGACACGCCGCCGGATAAACAAGAACCATGTTCACTTCGACTCCATCTGTGCCAGCTTTTGGTAAAGAGCGTAAATTTTTTCCACCATGGTTTCGACGGCAAAGTTTTCGCGCGCGAACTCCCGTCCGCGGCGCCCCAGCCGTTCGCGCAGATCCGCGTCGCCGGCCAGTTGCACCAATCGCTCCGCCAGGGCGTTGACGTCGCCCAGGGGAATAAGAAAGCCCGTTTGGCCGGAAAGACAAACTTCATTCGCGCCGTCGCAGTCGTAAGCGGCCACCGGGCGTCCCGCCGCCAGCGCTTGAGGCAAGGCGCGCGGCAGGCCTTCGCGGCGCGAGAGGTGCGCCACCACGTCCATTTCTGCCACGTAGCGGGGAATGTCCGCCGGCGGCACCAGTCCGGCGAAGATGACGTTTTTCTCCAAACCCGCCGCCCGCGCTCGCTCTTGCAGGCGCGGGCGCAACACGCCGTCGCCCACCAGCAGAAACTTGGTCTGGCGATGCCGCCGAAGCACGGCGGGAGCAGCGGCGAGTAGTTCCTCATGCCCCTTTAGCTGGAAGAGCCGGGCAATTTTGCCCACGACAAAATCCCCGGGAGCAATGCCCAGGCGCGCCCGCAATTGCGGGTCCCGCCGCGCCGTCAAGAAAGGTTCGAGCGCAAAGCCGCTGAAAATGCGGCTGAATTGCTCCGGCCGGCCGACGCCCGCCGCCAGATACTGCCGCGTCATGGCCTCGGCCACGCTAATGAAGTGCGTTGTCACCCGCGCGGCGCGCCGTTCGGCCGCGCGCAAGGCCAGGTTGGGCGCCAGCCCTTGAAACCGGCCGAAAGAAGGGCCGTGAATCGTGTGAACGATAATGGGCACCCCCGCGCGCCGTGCCGCCAGACGCCCCAGAATGCCGGCTTTGCCGCTGTGGGTATGGACGATGCGCGGCGGCTTGGCGCGAAACATCTTGACCAGCCGCAACCACGTCAGCAGATCGCGCCACGGATCAATGCGGCGAATCAAGGAGGGAAGAACGGTCAAAAGCTCCGGTTTGGCGGCCAGGGCCGGCTCCAGCGACCCTTCAGGCCCGGTCGCGGGTCCGGCCACCAGATTGACTTCGAGGCCGGGATAATGCTGAAGGCCCAAAACAGTGTCAACTGTATTCTCTTGCGCGCCGCCGATGATCAGCCGGGTGATGACGTGGGTGACACGCATCCGGTCCCGGGTTAGCGGCGCTCCAGCGCGGCCAGCCGGTTGGTGGCTCTGGCGTATTCATTGCTTTCCTTGGGCGCGGAGCCGGCGCAGCGCTTCAGGTGGTCAATCTCTTCGGGTTTGTTTTGTTGCGCGAAGGCGACTTGCGCCAGGCCGAATTCGACCAAATACGGCTGGTCAGGCAGGAGCTTGCCCAAGGCCTTGAAATCGTCCCGGGCCGCCTGGAACTGTTTGATCTGGATTTCGGCCACGCCCCGATTGAGCAAGGCGGAGTAGTTCTTGGGCTGTAGTTGGAGAACCTGGCTGAGAGTGGAGACGACCGCGCCGTAAGCTCCGATCATGGTTTGCAAATCAGCCTTTTTAAGAAGTATTTCCGGGACATTGAACGACTCACGACTTGAGGAGGTCAGCAATTGCAATTGCAGGTCCATGCTGGCCAGCGCATTCGTAAACGCGCGCGCCGCGTCGCCGTCCATGTGCGAGCGCAAGGCCTCCAAGCCCCGCACGCGATAGAATTCGGCCAGGGTGCCGACACGATTTGCGTCCTTGGGATCCGCCTGCACACCTTTGCGCAGGATTTGTTCCGCCGTGGCGTAGTCTCCGCTGTATAAATAAGCCAGCGCCTCGCAACGGCTCAGTTCCCAGGGATTAACCTTCGATGAAGCGCGCAGTTTGCGGATTAACTCCAGCGCCTTGGCCGGTTGGCGGAGGTCCGCGTAAGTTTTGGCCATGGCCAACTGGGCTTCGGCGTCGCCGGGCAAAAATTGCAGGCGGCGCTGGAACAAAATCGTCGCCTGGCCCAAATTGCGGCCCTGGGCCAGAATCTCCCCCAGTTGCAAGTCCAGGCCCGGTTCATCCGCCGGGCCATTGCCTCGCAGGACCGGGCCAGTGCCGTAATAGTACATGGCCTTGAAGAGCGTTTCGGCCGAGTCCTCAATGGGCCGATGGTCGCCCTTTTGCAGGCGTTCATTGTATTGCAGGTTGATGGCGGCGATAAAGTTGTTGGTGTTGAGCCGGACCGCTGCCGCAAATTGATCGTGCGCTTCCTTGAGATGGTTGGCCTTTTGCAACTCGGTTCCCCAGTAATCCAGCCCCACCGCGTAATCCACGCTGACGGCCTCGGCGTCCATATCAAGTTTGGCCAATTCGGGCAGCCTTTGCAGCGGGCCTTTTTCCATCCTGGCCCAGAAAGACTGGTTGGCTTTGATCTCCGCCTCCGTCGGCAGCGGCGGCTGTGTCATATTGGTGGTATAAGGCTTCAGTTCATAGACCACCCCTTGTGGCTTGAGATAGAGCGCCTCAAAGTAATATCCAAAGCTCGGGTGCAGGTAATAAACGGGATAATTCCGTGTTACCAGCGTCATGAAATTCATCAGGTTTTCCTTGTTCAACACTCGCGGCAGCCGGGCCAGATTGGTCGTCATCACGCTCTTGAGTTCCGGGTAACGGGAAACCAAATAGTATATGTAATCCCGATGCGGGAATGACTCAGTGTCGATCAGAATGTGTTCGTTGCTTTTGCCGTGGCGATCGCTGGCCGCTTGCAGCAGGTACAAGCGGGTCGCATCATCGCTCAGGACGACCGCTTTCCTGGATGGCAGGCCGGCCAGGATCTGATCAGCGAACTGCCGGAGCGTGCTGCTGCTGCCGGCGCGAATGTGCGGGTAGGTTTCCCAGGCCAGCAAGGCCGGAGCGCCCAAGGCGATTAACCACACTACGGCCAACATTGAAAAATTCAGGACCTTCGTGAGCTGACGCCGCCTTTCCCAAGCCTGCGACCGGACCCTGCCGAAGATCAGCAGCAGGTACCCGCAAAAATACCCGATGCTCAACGCGCCCATGTAGTAGAACGTCAGAAAGCTCACGGGCATTTCATGCATGCGCGCGCTGGGGCTGTATTTGAATTCAAAAAACGTCGCCAGCGCCAACACCAGGAAGGCGGCATGCATCACGCCAAACATGAACCGTGTCAACAGGTGTCCGATGTGGCTGAGTTCCCCTTCAAACGCCGGCCACTTGATGCAGGCAAAGATCAACGGCAGGACCGTGGGCACCGCCGCCACCAACGCCATCCAGTGCGGCACCAATCTCAGGCCAAACGATTGCATGCCCAACTCGCGCCCCAGAAGATAGGCAAACCCGCTTGTGAAACTCTCATTTCCGCCGTGCAAGCTGCCCAGAATGGGCATCAACAAATACAGCGCCAGTCCCGCCAGGCCGAGCAAAAACATGCGCGCCAAAAACCTCGGGTTGATAAAACCGAACAGCCCCTTGACCATCAGCACCGCCAGAATATACAACGGGAAAAACCCCAGCAGCGCCCAATTGCTGGAAGCCCCCAAGCCATACACCAAAGCCGACGCCAGCAGCCATTTGTCATTTTGGGTAAGCCGGTACTCCAGAATGCAATCAATGATGACCGCGAACACCAGCAAATTGAGCATCTCGCCCGTGGCCGCCACCGCGTTTTGCCAAAAGGTCAGTTGGGTCGCCAGCATCAGCACCGCGAAGAGCGCCGGCAAAAACGCGGCCCGGATGGAAAGCAGCGCATTGTCTCCCATTTCCAGCAGGCGTTGTTCCCGCGTCCGGTCCTGGGGCATCAATCGCACCGAGCGAGCCAGCAAACCAAGTGTCAAGGCCGCGCACGCCGCGGTGAAAACATTCAGCGCCGCCGGTTGCCAGCCCGCGGGCAGGAGCCTCACCGGCGCCGTCAAAACCAAAAACAGCGGCGCCATCGTCTCCGGACGCCACTTCAGCGGGTAAGGGTGCCAGTCCCAGCCGGTCATTTGCGCCATCAACGGCAGCGATCTCAGCGACACCCAATGGTTGAGCGTCAATCCATACAACAGCAATCCCCCGGCGATGACCAGCCACGGTGATAGCGTGATGATGGACCTGTGCGAAGGGTTGTTTTTGTCTTCGGGTGTCATGAGGGGTTCAAGTCTGGATAAACCGCAGGCTCTTGGCAAGCATTATGTGCTGTTGTTCCCTGGCCCTGCCAGCCGGATGTCAGCGACGCATTCCGTATGTTGGGTTTGCGGAAACATGTCCAATGGAATTATTCTCGTTACATCAAAGACACCTCCCGCGCGCAAAACGTTCAAGTCTCGTGCCAGCGTGGCCGGGTGGCAGGACACGTAAAGTATCTGCCGCGGCCCTGTCTCCCGCAACGCTTGCAGCATCCCCGGCGGACACCCGGTGCGCGGCGGGTCCAGGATGACCGTGGTGGATGCAGCCTCGAACCGCCCCAGCATCCGCGGCAAAAGCTCCTCCGCCCGCCCCGCCAGAAACTGCCCGTTGCTCCGACCTCGGGTCAAGGCGTTGCGCCGGGCCGCCTGGATGGCCGCCGTATCCACCTCCACTCCCGCAAATTCCTCCACCAATCCCCCAAGCTCGATGCTGAAAAATCCCACCCCGCAATAAGCATCCAGCAAAAAGCGCGCGCCGCTGTCGCGCAAGCGCGCGGCCACGGTTTCCACCAGCTTGGGCAAAAGAAAATAGTTGTTCTGAAAAAACGAGTCCCGCGGCACTTCCCACCCTTCGGCGGCGGCCCGCAACACCACTTTGATTCCACCTTTGGGCGGCGGATGCTGCCGCACCAGGCGAATTTGTTCGTTGAGAGCCGGTTCCGCGATCTTGCACTCCTCGATATCCACCACCAGCCGGTTGTCCGTGCGCAGAAATCCAATGTTCAACGCCTGCTTGTATTTGTCCCACTGGCTGCGGATCATGATCCGGTTGCGGTAGCCGTAAGGTTCCGGACACGGCGCCACCGCCTCCACTCGCGCCGGGTCTATGCCGCCAATCCTCTCAAACAAATCGCACGCCTGCTTGTGTTTGATCCGCAATTGGGCGTCGTATGCGATGTGCTGGTATTGGCAGCCGCCGCACTCGGCAAAATAACGGCAGGCCGGCGTCACGCGTTCCGGCGAAGGCTCCAGCACCTTGAGCAGGCGCGCGCGGGCAAACCGCTTCTTGACCTCCGTCAGCTCCGCCTCCACCGTTTCTCCGGGCGCGACAAAAGGCACAAAAACCACGAAGTCGTTCAACCGCCCGACGCCCTCGCCGCCGAAAGCAATGTCCTCGATGGTCAAACGCACCGTTTGGCCCGGAGCGGGAATGGGAGTGTCCACAATATTTCTAAGCAACCGCCGTCAGGCTGACCGGCCGTTCCTTGGCCAGGAGCGACTTCACGCGCGCCGCCACGTGGCCCGCCGTCAACCCATATTTCTGCCGCAGGTGCTCGACCGTCGTGGCGTGCTCGATAAACTGGTCCGGCCAGCCGATCCGCTCCACTGGAGTGGCGATGCGCCTTTCATTCAACAACTCCAGCACTCCGGCTCCGTAACCTCCCGCCAGGGCGCCGTCTTCCAGCGTCACCACCAATTCGGCCGCGCGCGCGTAAAACTCCGTCGCCCCCGCGTCCATCGGCTTGGTGAAACGCGGATTGATCACCGCGCAATCAAAACCGTCCGCGCTCAATAGCGCCGCCGTCGCTTCCGCCACGCCGTGCATATTTCCCAATCCGAACAGCGCCACCTTGCGCCCAGCCTGCCCGGCAAAATTGCGCGTCACCTCCGCCTTGCCGATCTCCAGCAGCGCCGGCTGCTCTTTCATCGCCACGCCCTCCCCCGCCCCTCGCGGGTAGCGAATGAAAACCGGGTGCTTCTGATGCGTGGCCGTGAACATCATGTCCGCCAGTTCGTCCTCGTTGCGCGGCGACATGGCGATGATGTTCGGCACGCAACGCAAAAAGGCGATGTCGAACAACCCGTGGTGCGTCGGCCCGTCGCTGGCCGAGAGCCCCGCCCTGTCCATGCAAAAAATCACCGGCAAATCCTGCAACGCCACGTCATGCAGGACGCAATCGTAGGCCCGCTGCATAAAAGTCGAGTAGATCGCGACCACGGGATGAAACCCCATCGTCGCCATCCCGGCGGCGAAAATGACTGCGTGCTCCTCCGCGATGCCCACGTCGTAGTAACGGCGCGGCATGGCCTTTTCCAGCGCCTTCAACCCCGTCCCGCTGGGCATGGCGGCGGTGATGCCGACAATGGAATTGTCCTTCTGGCACAGCTTGATCATCGTTTGCCCAAAGATGTCCTGGTAGCTGGGCGGCGTGCCGGGCTTGACCGCCGGCGTATTGCCTGTCACCACGTCGTAAGGGCCAAGGCCGTGGAACTTCTCCGGGTAATTCAACGCCGCCTCGTAGCCCTTTCCCTTCTTGGTCAGAACGTGCAGCACCACTGGCATATCGATGGTTTTGGCGTACTCCAGCGAACTGATCAACAGCGGCAAATCATGTCCGTCAATCGGCCCCAAATAACGCAGCCCCAGTTCCTCGAAAATCAAGCTGCTGCCGCGGCCCCCGCGTCCGTCGGCTTCCACCCGTTCCACGTTCGGCTTCATGGCCACGTCCGTAAACGCGCTTCGGATGGCCTCCTCCGCCTTGTGCCCCAGCTTGATGGCCATGTTTCCTTTGGGCATCCGCTGCACCAACCGCTCCACGTCCCGTTGCAACTGATTGTAGCGCGGATTGGTGATGAGCTTGTTGAGATAGCTGGAAATCGCGCCCACGTTCTTGGCGATGCTGTATTCGTTGTCGTTCAGTATCCCGATAAACCGCCGCGTGGTATGGGCGATGTTATTCATGCCCTCGAAGGAAATGCCGTTGGTCAGCGCCGCGTCGCCAAAAACACACACCACGTTTTCCGCCGTGCCGCGCTGGTCCCGGGCCGCGCACATCCCCAGCGCCGCCGAGAGCGCCGTGCCCGCGTGGCCCGCCCCGTAACAATCGTGCTCGCTCTCCGTCCGCAGCGCAAAGCCGTTCAACCCATCCGTCGTCCGGATCGTGGCGAACCTGTTCTTGCGCCCCGTCAGCAATTTATGCACGTAACTTTGGTGGCTCACGTCCCAGACAAACTTGTCCTGCGGCGTGGAAAAAACCCGGTGCAAGGCGATGGTCAATTCCACCACCCCCAGGTTGGGGCCGAGATGTCCGCCGTTCTTGGACAGCTTGGTGATCAGTTCAGTCCGGATCTCCGCCGCCAGCGTGACCAGTTGTTCCAGCGTCAATTTCTTGACGTGCGTCGGATTATCGACCATGTCCAGATAACGGTTCATTCGGTTTCCTCCGGCGGGGTCAGCGGTTTGAGCGACAGCCCGCCCTTGGTATTCTTCTCCAATGTTTGAATCTTCAATTCCGCCTCGCTCAATTTATCCTGGCAAAGGGCCGTCAGCCGGGCGCCCTCCTCGTAACGCGCCAGCAACGTCTCCAGCGGCAAATCCTGCCCCTCCATCGATTCAACGATGGTTTCGAGCCGTTTCAGCGCCTCTTCAAAAGGCAAGTCCGTTAGATCGGCTGCGTTTTTATCCGCGCCCTTCGCATTAGACATCCGCGCCAACGTAGTCGAACCCACCCCCGCCGTCTAGCCCGAAGAACAGGATGAAGGGCAACCGGTGCGACCCGCCTTCGCAAGGCCTACGGCGGACAGGCTGGCCTTGACCGGCAACTTTTGCCGCTTTTGAACTTGCCGCGTGAGTCTTTATTTCAGAAATTTTCAGAAACTATCCTGGAAATCAACGACTTGCGTAAGTTTCGGTTTCGGCTTGCCGCAAAAAGCTGGAGACACAGCGCGGCAGCCGCAAACAAAGCGAAGCAGGACAAGGCATGGGAATCCAATGGCAGGAATAACGGGCAGAGGAAGGGGAAGAAGAATTTGCAGTCATATTCCCCTGCCACTCATTCCTCTGCCAAACATCTTCTCAAGAATGCATGACTTTGCGCTCTGGCAGTGCAAAAGCCCTGGCAACGCCTGGCGGCGGCAGCCTCTTATTCTCCTCCCCGCGAAATGTCAAAGAGCAGGCGCGTGAGCGCCATACCGATGCACTATACCACCGTTAGATGGGACTGCAAGAGGAATTATTCAAGGTCGTTTGGGTAGTGCCGCATTAGATTATTGCCGGCCCTTTTTGAATCAAAGCTCTCAAATCCTCGATCCCTAGCATTTCCCGCCCATTGTGGATACTATCATGGCAAGGTTGAAATCACCGTTAGCTCAAAAAGAGAATGGACACACGATCTCAAGGTTTGACGGCTTGCGCGGAATGCGCCAACCTCGCTGCGTATGCTAAAACGACGTCCAAGGACGCTCAACCGCGCAGCGTCGTGGCTGCTGCCCTGGCTGCTGCCCTGGCTGCTGGCCTTCCTCTTGCCGGTCTCGACAAAGGCGGATTTGTGGGTCACTGGTTATTATCCCGGTTATGAGTGGTGGACGATGTCGCCCTCGAACATCGATTTTACCACTGTCACCCATGTCATCCATTTTGCGCTCGTGCCCCAAAGCAACGGCACGCTCAACAGCAGCCAGTGCAGTTTGACGCTGTCCGCCACCTCCTTGGTGGGGTTGGCCCACAACGCCGGAAGAAAGGCGCTGGTTTGCGTCGGCGGCCCCGACACCGAAGCTGCTTTTATGGGCGCGACCACTTCTGCGAACCTCGGCCTATTCGTCAGCAACATCGTCAACTTCATGACCAACTACGGATATGATGGGGTCGATCTGGATTGGGAACCTATCAATACGACCGACTTCACCCAATACAGCAATTTGGTCAACGGCCTGCGCACGACGTTCAACGGCTTTGGCGCGCACAAACTGCTGACCATGGCGGCAGGCTCGGCCACCGATTCCAGTTCGACGGGCCTATATGCCATGCTGGCCACGCTGCAGGGCCAAATCGATCAAATCAACCTCATGACCTACGGAATGTCCGGCAATTGGCCGGGCTGGGTTACTTGGTACACCTCGCCGATTTACGACGGCGGCCACACTTTTCCAGGCTCTTCCACCGAGTTGGTGCCGTCGATCAGGGCCTCGGTCTCCAATTATCTGAGCAATGGCGTCCAGCCGGGAAAACTGGGCCTCGGGGTTCCCTTTTACGCCTCCGTCTGGACCGGCGGACCGGGCTTGACGCAACCGCTGCAATCCTGGCCCCACAGCAGTGTCCCGACCGTCAACATTTTCAACTACTCGGTCATCATGAGCACCCTCTACCAAAGCAACCTCTATCATTGGGACGACGTCGCGCAAGCCGCTTACCTGAGCATCACCAACACCCCCGCGAGCAACGACATGTTTATTTCCTACGATGACACTCATGCCTGCCAGGCCAAGATTAGCTACGCCCGCAATCTGGGTTTGGGCGGGGTGATGATATGGGAATTGGCCAACGAGTACCTGCCAAGCCAGCCGTCTGGGCAGCGCGCACCCTTGACGAGCGCGTTCAAACAAGCGCTGGCCACGCCCAACAACTCGACGATTCAATGCAATGGAACGAACGTCAGTTTTAATTTTACCAGCGCCCCGCTCGGTTTGTATTCCGTTCAATGGTCCAGCAATCTGGCCCCAGGGTCATGGAATACGCTGACCAACAACGTGGCGGGCACCGGCTCCAACGTGCAGGTCGCCGACCCCGCGCCCGCAACCCAGCCCGTGCGCTTTTACAGAGTTCAAACCCCCTGAAAGTGATCGCTGTCACAAGCACATCATCGCTCGCAGCATTCAACGCGTCGGATGAAACGACTAAAGCAGGCCGCTGCTTGGTGCTGCTCAAATCGGTGAAGGGAAAAGGCGCCAGAATGATGTCCCCGCGCTTAAAGATCGTCGTAGATGGGTAGTTCCCCTCTTAATCTTAATCCCATCTCAGGCGCCGGTAATCTTATCAGCAAACACCAGCGCGCCGGTTGGGCAATGGCGCACGCATTCCTCGGCCACTTTCCTCATCCCTTCCTCGATGGGGCGGTCGAAGGGCGCGGCCACCCGCACGTCGAAGCCGCGCCCGATGAAGGCCAGGCCCAGCGGTTCGGCCGCCATTTCCGCCAGTTTCACGCAAATCCCGCAGTCGATGCACTTGCCCGGCTCGAAGATGACGCCGCCGGGCTGGACTTGCTGATTGAAGGGCCGGCGCTCCGACCGGTAACGGCTGGCGTCGGCGCCATAAACCTGCGCGTAGTGTTGAAGAAGGCAGTTGCCCGACGACCGGCAGTCGCAATGCAAGCACCGCGCCGCCTCCCGCACCGCCTCACCGCGATCGAGGCCGGAGCAGCGAGCGCAGGGCGAAACACTGTGTTCCTGACTGGCCGTGCGCAGGAAGTCCCGCAATTCGCCCGGCTCCAACCGGCCCATGAGGCTGGAAAACGTTTTTTCAGGGCGGCGCGGCGGTTGACCGCGCAAATAACGATGGACGCACTCGGCGGCTGCCCGGCCCTCGGACATGGCCCGGATAAGTTGTTTGACAGGCTTGACGCAGGCGCCGGCGGCAAAAATATTGGGCGCCGTAACGCGGCAGGTGGACGGGTCGGCCTTGAGCGCGCCGCCGGTCAGCGGCAGCCCAAGTTTCTCGCCGTCGCTGTTGGCCAGTTCGCCGGCCGTGATCAGGATGGCGTCAAACCCGCGCCGCAAACCGTCCAATGTGATCTGCTGACCCAACTCGATACCGGTCCTGAAATGAATTCCCATGTTCGCCAGCAACGCGACTTCCGCCTCCAGCACCGCGGCCGGCAATTCGCTTTCCGCCACCTCACGCAACCGCCCCCCTGCTTTGGCGTGGCGGTCAATGACCGTGACGCCGTAGCCGCGCCGGGCAAGGTCATAAGCCGCCGTCAAGCCGGTTGGCCCGGCGCCGACTATCGCCACGGCCTGTTTGCCGTCGTCGTCGTATTGCGCCATGCACGCCTTGGCCTGTTTGAAGTCCTGCTGCAAATCGTGGTCCGTCAGGAACCGTTCCATCTGGCGCACCGCTGCCGGTTCATCGAAAACGCCGCGACGGCAACCTTGCTCGCAAGGATGGTGGCAGAGGCGGCCCAGCACTCCGGCCAGCGGCAGGGCCTGGCGCACGGTGGTGATGGCGTCGTCCGGGCGGCCCGATTGAATCTGCCGAATCATCACGGGAATGTTCAGTTGCAGCGGGCACAAGCGCTGGCACGGCGAAAGGCAATCCCCCACGTGGTCGCTGAAAAGCAATTCCAGCGCCGTGCGCCGCGCCTGGTGGACTTCCTCCGTTTCGCTCTCGATGACCATGCCCGGCACGGCCTTGGTCGCGCACGAAGGCGTCAACCGGCCCTGGCCGTTGTTGACGACCTTGACCAGGCACACCAGGCAGGAAGTCAGCGGCCCGCATTTTTCGAGATGGCAAAGCGTTGGAATGTCCAGGCCGATCTTGCGCGCGGCCTGCAACACCGTCTGGCCCGCCTCCACTTCCACCTCCTGGCCGTCAATGGTGATGTTAAACGCGCTCATATCACCTCAATGGCCTCTTGCGGGCATATCTTGCGGCAGGTATCGCAGCGCGTGCAGAGCGCAAGGTCGATTTCGTGTCTGGCGTAAGGCGTCATTGGGATGGCATGGACCGGGCAATGCTGGGCGCACAGCGTGCAGCCGGTGCAGGCGTCGGTAACGCGATATTTGACAAGTGCGGCGCACCGCCCCGCCGGACAGCGGCCCTGCAAGTGGGCCTGGTATTCGTCGCGGAAATAGCGCAAGGTCGAAAGCACCGGGTTGGGGGCCGTCCGGCCCAGGCCGCACAGGCTGCCGGCGCTGACCTGGCGCGCCAGCCCTTCGAGTTCCTCCAGGTGCGCGCGTTGGGCCTTGCCCGCGCACAGCTTGTCCAAAATATCCAGCATCCGTTTGGTGCCGATGCGGCAGAAGGTGCATTTGCCGCACGACTGGGTTTGCGTGAACTGGAGAAAATAGCGCGCGATATCAACCATGCACGATGAGTCGTCCAGCACCACGATGCCGCCCGAACCCATGATCGCGCCGGCTTCGCGCAGCGATTCGTAATCCACCGGCGTGTCCAGCAGACTGGCCGGCACGCAACCGCCGGAAGGCCCGCCAATTTGCACCGCCTTGATGCGCCGGCCCTCGGTCGCGCCGCCGCCGATTTTCTCGACGATGTCGCGCAAGGTCGTCCCCATCGGCACTTCGATCAACCCCCCGCGGCGGATTCTTCCGGCCAGGGCGAAGACCTTGGTGCCCTTGCTTTTGGCCGTGCCGATTTCGGCGAACTTCTCCGCTCCATGACGAACGATCCACGGCACCAAGGCCAGCGTTTCCACGTTGTTGATCAGCGTCGGTTTGCCCCAAAGGCCCGATTCGGCCGGGAACGGCGGCCGCAACCGCGGCATCCCGCGGCCGCCTTCCACCGAGGCGATCAAGGCCGTCTCTTCGCCGCACACAAACGCCCCGGCGCCTTCGACGACGCTCAGGCGCAAGGGAAAATCCGTCCCCAACAACGCCGCTCCCAGCCAGCCGCGTTTTTCCAATTCCGCCATCGCCGCCCGCAAGCGCCTGACCGCCAGCGGATATTCGTGGCGAACATAAAAGATGCCCTCGTGCGCGCCCACCGCCACCGCCGCCAACGCCAGCCCCTCGATGACGCGAAACGGAAACGATTCCAGAATCATGCGGTCCATGAACGCCCCCGGATCGCCTTCGTCGCCGTTGCAAATCACATACTTGACATCGCCCGGCTGCTGGCACACGGCGCGCCATTTCTGGCCGCTGGGAAATCCCGCCCCGCCGCGTCCGCGCAAGCCGGATTTTTCGATGGCGGCCACGAGATCTTCCGGGGATAAGTTCAGTACCAGGCAGGCAGCGGCGCAGGGCGGCGAAGCCTTCATGGGCCAGGTATTCATCCAGGTCCAGCGGATCGAGCTTGCCGAAATGTTCGGTCGCGATATGCACCTGGTTTCCGAGAAAGGCGCGGACCTCGGGATCGCGCTGGCTCATGGCGAAGCGCCTCACCTGTTGTTCCGGCGGCGTCTCCTCCAACAGCAGGCTGTCCAGCGCCTGTGTCCAAAATTGTCCGGCCCGGCGCAGAAACCCGCGCGGGCGAAAATGCCGTTGCATCAGCGCGCCGGCCTGGCCGGGCGTCAAACCCGCGTAGAACTCCGCCGCCTGGCCCGGCAACGCGACTTCAATCATCGGCGTGCGGTGGCACATGCCCATGCACCCCACGCGCTTGATGGTCACCTCGCCGCCGCACTGGCTCGCGCTCTCGCGCAACGCGTGAAACAACTGATCGCTGCCCTTGGCCATGCAGCACGAGCCAAGGCCGACGTGGATTTGCGCGGAGCCATTGCCCGGCGCGTGGACGACTTCCTCGGTGGATTTCGCGCCTGCCGCGGCGGTCTGCTGGGCGAGATAATCGCTCACTTGCTCCGAACATTTCTCCGCCGACGCGTACCCCACCGTTGAGTCGCCCATCTTCACCACCGGCGCGAGCGTGCAGCAGCCCAGGCAGGCCACATGCTCAATGGTAAATTGTTGCGCCGGATCGGTGTCCGCGCCCGCCGGAATGCCCAGCCGGCGCCGCAACGCCTCCTCCACCCTCTCCGCCCCGGCGACGTGACAGGCCGTGCCGCGGCAAACCCGGAAAATATGTTTGCCCGCCGGCTGGTGGCGGAACATGTCGTAGAAAGTCGAAACACCCGCGACGGCTGAAGGCAGAATCTCGGTCAACTCGCCCAAGCGCACCAAGGCCTCCTTGGGCAGGTAGCCATGATGTTCCTGGAGCGCTTGCAGTATGGGGATCAGCGCCTCGGGTTTGCGTCCGATGCGCTCCACCGTTTCCTCGACAAATTTGAGGTCCGCTCCCATAGGTCACGGTTGTTTCGGGCCGAGGCTGTAAAGGTTGGTCACGCCGCGCAGGAAGACATGCCCGCCGGCAAAAGCAGGGCTGGCGGTGAATTTGTCCGGCAGTGGGGTCCGCCCCATTTCATGGAATTCCCGTCCGGCTTGCAACGTCACCAGCGGCCCATGTTCACCCAAAATGAACAGCCGGCCGCCCATGATGCCCGGCGACGCCTGCACCGTGGTTTCCATGTCCTTTTCCCAAATTTTCTTCCCGCCGCCAGCTTCAAAACAAGTCACCACGCCCCCGCTGGTCACGGTGAAAATCAGTTCGCCGTTGCTGATCGGGCTGGTGATGTCGGGGATGTTTTCCTCGTTGGTCCAGGCCACGTGCGTTTTGCTCACGTCCCCCGCGCCGTCAGGCCGCAACGCCATAAGCCTGGTCCCCGGGCTGACCACAAGAACCAATCCGCCCGCGAACACGGGCGATGGCACCACTTCGCTTTCGAGCAACTGCGCCTGCCAAAGCTCGTTGCCGTCAGCCGCCGCGTAGGCGATGACCAGGGGATTAGCGAGAGTGATGATCTGCGTTTTGCCCGCCGCCTCGACGACAATCGGGGTGGCCCACGACGCCGGCACCATCCGGCTGCGTTCCCATAAGACCTTTCCGCTGGCGCCTTGCAACGACATCAATTTCGACCCCGCCGGACGCGAATCGCCCTGGTCCAATTGGATGAGCAAATGGCTGCCCCAGGTGGCCAGCGAAGTGGCGACGCCGTAGGCATTCTTCAACGGGCCAAGATACTTGGTCCACGCCACGGAGCCGTCGAAGTTGAGCGCCGCCAGATCGCCATTGGCGAACATGACATAAGCGCGCTGTCCATCCGTGGCCATGGTTGGGGCCGCGTAGCCGGTATCCTCGGGCGCCTCCGCCACTTTGGCTGGACTGCCGGGCACATTTTCAACGGCTCGTTGCCAGAGCAGCGCGCCGGTGGAAGCGTTGTAACAGAAAACTTGCCGCCGCTCCAGCGTGCCGCCGGAAATGAAAACGCGGTCACCCCAAACAATGGGCGAACTGTGCCCCGGCACCGGGATGGCCGAACGCCACAGAATGGAGGCTCCGTTGGTTGAGTCCCAGCCATTGGTGGAAACGCCGCTGCCGTCCCATCCGCGAAAACGCGGCCAATTGGTCTGGAATCCAGCCAGGGCGGGCGCCTCCTCCACGGGCGCGGCAGGCTGCCCGACGGAGGGGGCTGAAAGTTTTTGCCCGGCAGCCTGGTCCGCGGGCAAAACAGAAGGGTTGCCCAACCGCACGAGCAGCAGCGAGGCCGCGACCGCCACACTCATGCCGGCCACGGACCAACGCGCGCGCGAGGCGAGTTTCATGAGCCGTTCGCCGGCATCGGGTTCAAGTTGCGGCTGCGGGAGCGGTTTCTTGAGTGCCGCTGCCTGGCCGGCCGCCAGCACCAGTGCCAGCACGCCGCCCGCCAGCAACCACCCGCCGGTCTTGTCCAACGCGAGGCGGCGGCGGAACTTTTGGCGAAATTCCAAGTCCATTTGGCGGATCTGCTTTTGCAGCGACTGGTTGTTCGGCTCGGCGGCCAGCTTGTCCTTGAGCGCCAGCAGCTGCGGAGATTTCCACGGATCATTGGTCGCCGCCGCAAAGTGTTCATAGACCATGACCCCGCCAACCACCAGGCAGAACAGGCCCGCAATCCAAGCGGTGAGAACCAGCGCGCGATGAAGAAGAGAATGGTTCATAACGGCGCGGCTCCTTCCGCCGCCGGCATCAAACCGCGGCGGACGCGCTCGTCCGGGCACGCGCTGAAGCACCGGGCGCAGGCGACACACGCGCCGGGGTCCGGCTCGTAATCAGTCCGGCTATGACGCAATGACAAGGCAACCAGTTTGATTCCGATCACCAGGCCAACCCAGCCGCCGAAAAGCCAGCAGGCCAGATCGAAGCGATGCCGCGCCTCCGCCGCCGCCTTCATGATCGCGGATGGATTGTCGGTGGCGCGCTGGAGCGAAAGCGACTCCGGGGTCATTGGAGCATATTGCGCCGGGTGAGTTTGCTGTCGCGCATAGCGTTCGGCCAGGGAGACGGCGGGATCCAGTTGCGCGGCCGCCGGGCTGAGTTTGGAGCCGGCCCATGCGCCCGCCAGCACCAGCACCGGCAGAAGCGCCAGCAGAGAGGCGAGGCGCCGCCGGTCCGCGCCCAGCCATTTTGGTTTCACTGCGGCCGGCGCGGGTTCGCGCATCGCGCCGAAGGGACAGGCCTGTTCGCAAAGACGGCATTGGGTGCAGGTAGTCGGCGTGACGTGGACGCGCCATTTGGAAGCCAATGACGCCATGCGCAACAATCCGCCGTAAGGGCAAAGAAACCGGCAATAGGGCCGGCCCACAAACATGCCAAGCAGGAGAAAAGCCGCTCCCGCAATCAAGATGAACGTGCCGCCCGACAATCGAAAGAACGGGACGAACGGGTCATAACGGCAAATCACAAATCCCGTCCCGGCGCCCGCGTAAATAAGCCCCGCTCCCAGAAAGATAAAGGGGATCATGCTCAACGCGTGTTCCAGCCAGAGCGGGACGCGGACGGCCTTGATGAGCATCAAATCCTGCAACGCTCCCTGCGGACACACCCCCGCGCAAAAGGCCCGCCCGGCAAAAAGCGCCACCACAATGGGCGCAAAACAAAAAATCAGCGCCGTCACCGGCACCGCGTAGTCCGGGTTGAACAGCGCATAGACGACGTTTTGCGGCGAGCCAATGGCGCAGATGCAGCCTTTGCGGTAAAACCCAAAATAGGCCAGGGAAAAGAGCGACAGCCAAAAGATCCCGCGCCGAGAGCGTTGCTTGTAAATCAGCCAGACGGCCGTTGCCAAGGCGGCCAGAAACACCGTGGCATCGCCGTATTGCAACCAAAGCTGGCGCGCGGCGGGAGTGGTCGCAGACGGGATTTGATAACCTGTTTCAAAATCGGGCGGTGGAAAACGCTGCTCGGCCCCGGCCGCCAGCACCAGAAACAACATCGCTCCCAGCGCACCGAGGTATTTGAGGCGGCGATACATAACCTTAGCGGCTGGTGGTCTTTAGAAGGTAGGGATGCTCCAGCGGCACGCGGCGGAAGGCCTGGCCGGGGCACCCGCGGGCGATGGCGCACTCGTTGCAGTGGAGACAGCGATCGTGGCGGATTTGCAGAAAAAGCGAGCCGTTGCCGAAACGGTTGCAGCCCTCGACGCACTTGGCGCAGCCGATGCAAAGCTGCTCGTCAATACTATACTGATAGTAAGGGTCTTCGATGTACGACCGCTTAATGGCGGCGGTCGGGCAAAGCTGGTTTTCCGCCGCGGTGGTCAGCTCGTTGGGTTCCGGGGCGAAAAATCCGGTGCAAAGCTGGCAGTAGCCGCACACCGCGTAAGCGTGAACGCATTTGACGGCGGACTGCTCCAGCACGCATTGGGTGGCGCAGTTGCCACAGTGCAGGCATTTGGCGGGATCGATTTGCCACACCCAGGCCGCGCTGGTGCTGCGGCTGGCCAGCGCGCCCGCCGCCACGCCCAGGCCCGTCATAGTCATCACCCGCGCCCCGTTGCGGAGAAACTGCCGCCGCGTTACCGGGGCGTTGGCTGGGGGTTTGGCGTCCATGCGTTTGCCGTCAGCCTTTTCGCTTCATCACCCTCACGTCGCTGGTGACGATGTCCAGGACGTAGATGCGTCCGTCCGAATCCACCGCGGCATCGATTCCGCCGTGGATGCAATCGTTGAGGTCCGTGCAGGCGCGCGCGTTTTCCGGGAACGACTCCGCTCCCGCCACCACCGACTCAAATTCGCCCGCCGCGCTGTAAATCTTCACGCGTGGAATGCCCTTTTCGCACGTGACTATCCGGCCGTCAGCCAATGTGGCAATGGCGATGGGATTGCAACAGCCGCAGAAATCCTCGATCCCGGCGGAGGGTTTGCCCCAGGCGCCCTCCATGTCACCGTCAAAGGTGTAGGCTTCAACCCTGTGCCGCCCCGGATTGTTGACGCGCAGCAAGCCATCATGATGAATGATGACGTCCAGAAACGGACTGGGCACGATGAATCCCGGCACGTTCCGTTCCGCATCCTTGCGGCCGATTCGTCCGACGATTTTTCCGTTCCGGTCGTAGCGCAGCACGACGAGTTTCCCGGCATCGGCCGCGAAAATGTCTTTCTCGCCCGCCGCCAGGCCGGTCAGCCATGTCTTTGGGCCGGGTGATTCCCAGCGGGCCACGCGCGCGCCTTTGGAATCGAATACTTCGATATGGTCGCGCAGTCCGGCAAAAATGGCGCCGTCCCGGGCCACGGCCACGCAACTGGCCGGACCCGCCAGCGCCAATTCCAATCCGCGCTGCCCCGTGCGGCTGAGAGCATTGATATAATTGCCCGCGCACACATAGAGTTGGTCATCCGGCCCGATGGCCAGCCGCCGGGCTTCCTTGCGCGGAAGCGGCCAGCGCGCCGCCTCCTCGTAATTGATAAGTTTGGGATCGGTCTTCTGGAAACGGGAAATGTCGTAGGCAAAAGGGTTGGGCGTCCCCTGCCCTTGCGCCTTGGCCTTCGCGCCGCCAGCCAGGCCGATGAGGGCGGCGGCTTTGCTCACAAAGCCGAAAAACTCCCGCCGGTCGAAAAGCTCAAATTCCGGTTTCATGGCAACCTCGATTAAGAACGGCCGAGCACTTCCTTGGCGGACAAGGCCTGGGGAAGTCCGCAGTCATCGAGTGCCACGCAGCCACGGCAAATCCCGGCACTGACACAGACCTGGCCGGCGGGCTGGGAGGGATGGCGCGCAACCAACTTGCCGCTAACAGCGGCCAAGGCGCCAAGGATGGTGTAGCGCCATCCGTCGCGCAAAAACTGGCGGCGTCCGGCTCGAGCATTTGGAGAACGTCTGTTCATGTCTCAACCATTCACAGAAACATCCTCCATTCCGCGAAAATGGGCTAATCATCTTTTGTCCAACCCTTAACATTCCTTGCTCCGCGGGATCGCTGGGACGAGGATGCCGGAACGTTTCCAGTAAGGCGTGGCCGGCACGGGAAGCCGGCTCAACGCCTCAATGAAGCGGCAAAACACGCTCTCAACGAGTAGGGTTTGGATAATTCATATATTTGGCGTCCGCCCGGGCCAAGGGAAAGGAAGTGCGCCACGCCATCCAAAACATGTCCACGTCTTGGGCCTGATTCACACCGTACAACGCGGCGTTGGCCCCCGTAATGGCGCCGTTAACTTCGCCCGCTATTTTCGACGGCTGGCGCCAATGGTGGATTTCGGCATGGCCGTCGGCAAAGTTGAAGCCGGTGCCGTTGCCGCCATGCCGTTTGGAGGGCATATCATTCCACTGCTGAATACTTGGCGTGGGCATGGCAAAGGCGAAGGCGCCATCGTTAATGCTGTCGGCGTTCTCATCGATCAGCACCCAGAGGCTGGACGGAGATGGAAGGCTCAAATCTCTTTCTCTCAGGTAAACCCGAAAAGTTCCAGCACCGCCAATCAGCCGGTGCAACCACCATCCCACCTCAAGATCCGTGGGGCTGCCAGGAGTTCCGGCGGTGCCATTGCGATTGGGGCCGACGGCCTGGCTCATCGCATAACTGCGGATACGCGGGTTCCCCGACATGCCCGAGTCGCCGCTGTGATCCGCCGGGCAACGCAAGACGTTGGCGCTCTTAAAGTAGGGGCCTAGCGCGGCATTGGTCGAGATGACGTAATATTTAGTGTTGGTATTGGCATCAAGGGGCACGGGCGGGTTTGCGCCAGGCACATTATTGAAGCCCTCAAAACCCCAAACCCAATTGGGAGGAGGAGAAATCGTTCCGTCCCCGGGATCAATCACATTATACACAAAGTTCCCCCGGAAGTCTGCGTTATACATATTCCATGCGATACCGAGCTGCCTGAGGTTGGACATGCAACTGACGCCTTGCGCCTTCTGCTTGGCAATGCTCAGAGCTGGAAGCAGCATGGCTGCTAATATGGCTATGATGGCTATGACGACCAGAAGTTCAATCAAGGTGAACCCCCTGCTCGTGCGCCCCGTATGCGCCTGTGGCGGCGAAGTTGGTAAGATGGACGTGGTATTGGACATATTAAAGGTCTCCATTTTATGGTTGTTATGCATAATCTGTGACCGATTTTAACATGACATCAGGCCGTGACAAGTGTTTTTATTAAGAATTATTAAAAAATTTCCGGCGTCCTCGGAGACGGGTGCAGGGCCATTCCGCGCAGGTACGATTGGAGCATAAGTGGTTGTCCTATAACATGTTGTGATGGTTTTGATCTGAGGGATGCTGTCAAAGCGCGTCAGTTTGGAGCAGGCGTCACTTTAAAACTCCAGGCCATTTTGCAGGGGCGCCTGGCTTCGTCCTGCAATTCCGCGGGCAGCGCTATCTCCAAACCGGTGGCTTCGCGGTAGCTCCCAAGGCTGTATTTCCATTCCAACGGCGCATCCCAACCCAGCATGTAAATCTTGGAACCTCGCATTGGCTCCACTTTTTTCAGCTTGAGCACCGGACCAGGCCAGCCCCGGCTTATGGCGTATATCGTTCGCTTGTCTTTGGTGCGCGTGTAACGAATGGCCTCCCCCTCCTGCCAAAGGTCGCCCGTGCGCGGACGGGTGGCGTAAATGGCCTCGCCATTGACTTTCAGCCAGGCCCCGGCCTCTTTAATGGCCGCAACGGCCTCGGGGGCGAACCGGCCCGTGGCGTCTGGCCCGATGCCGATCATGAAGTTGCCGCCCTTGGCAACAATGTTGGTCAAGTTACTAATGATCCAGCCAGTGCCCTTGAACTGGTCATTTGTGCCGTACGAAAACCACTTCCCGTAAGGATAAATGACGAACCACGGCATGTCGGTGTTGGCCTTGGCGCCGGGGAAAAATCCCTCGGGGGTGTAATAGTCGCCATAATTGCCGATGCCCCGGGCGCGAAACATGACGTCGGGTTGCATTTTGCGGAAATCCTTCATCTCCTGGCGCATCTGCGGCCACACTTTTTTCCCCATCCACATGTCGAAACAGATCATGTCGATCCTGCCATACTTAGTCAGCAGTTCGGTGATTTGCTGCCGATGGTAGGCCATCATTCGGGCCTCTTCCCCGGGCGTTGGGTCCGGCGCCACGAGGACGTTTGTGCGTTCGATGTTGTCCTGGGCGAAAGCGGGATTGCCGTAAAGTCCGGGGTGCTTGATGGCATCCGGGCAGGTCAAGGGATGGGCGCTGTAGGGTCTGAAATCCGCGTTGTACCAATTGGGATGCGAGTAATAGATGTCAATCTTAAGTCCGTAGGTATGGGCCGCGTCGCATAACTCCTTGATGACATCGCGGTGAAAGGGTGTTTCCATGATGCTGTAAGCCAGGTCGCAATCTTCCAGAGCCGGCCCGCCGCGGGCGGTCCAGTTGACCCGTTTTTTGACCCGGGCCTTGGTATCGAACATAGTGAAGCCTTCAGGGTGGTTGCCGGTGATGGCAAACATCTTGAAGCCGTTTTCCTTGAAGAATTTCATCCATTCGTCCGCATTGAAGTTGGTGGGGTTCCAGGTCTTGTACAATTGCTGGTAGGCCTGCCTGCCTTCGTAGGAGCGATCTATGTATGGCCACGAAGTGTTTCCCGTTTCAGTAATCGAGTACAGCCCAAAGTGGATGCGCACGCCGTACTTGATGTCGCGGAAAGCCTCGATGGCCGCCGCGGAAGCATGATGGTAATCGGGGTCAACGTTCTCCTCGATATAGCTCTGGGTGTTGCTGCACACCCATTCCGCGCCATCAGGCACTTTATAATTTGCAAAGGAAACCTCCTCCTGCGCGGAGCAGGCAAAAATCGCGGCCATCGTGAAAAGTGCCGACGTTAAAATCCATTTCACATCAGACGAAGACTTGTTCGGATCCATGGCGGGGATATTCGAGTGGTTTCGCGGCTGACGCAAGCAAGTTCATGGCCCGGAGGCGGCCGGCCCGCGGCATTTACAGAAAGCACGATTGGGATTATATTGCGTTGCAATAAATCGGAGGCGATATGACAAGCAAGCATCTACTTCACGCAGGCGGATGGGGTGGCATGACCACGACGGAGCGCGAGGCCAACTGGCAGAAGCACGTGGTGATCGCTCTTTGGTTGCTTCTGGGCTTTCTGATCGCAGTTTCCGCAGGCTTGATCTGGGCTGGCGCCAACGGGTTATTTGAATCGTCCGAAGACCACACGATTCCATCCTGGCCCGTCGGCTGGCCTTAAAGAATTTGAGAGGACGAACAGGGTGGATTGCCAGCCACGAGCAACCACCAAACGGAGAGGTTTTGTTTTCGATACTTGTCTATTTTTCCATTCTGCACATCCCATGCATCCTGTCTTAGCCGCTGCCTAAGAAACCTCTCTAAGAATTCAAATTGATGATGGGCGGGGGCTGGGGCGTCCAATTAGGGCGGAGAAATGGATTGTAACTTTGATACGCGGTGAAACGTCCTTCTACACAATGAAACAGAGCCAAGCCGTGGCCCCCAAGGCGGGGGAGCGCGCCTTTACCTTGATCGAATTGCTGGTGGTGATCGCCATTATTGGCATCCTGGCGAGCATGCTTTTACCCGCGCTGGCCAAGGCCAAGGAAAGCGCCCGGCGCGCCAAATGCACCAGCAATGTGCATGAGCTGAATCTGGCCAACATGATGTATGTGATGGATAATCGCGGCAATTTCGAGCCTCGCAATGGCATCGAGCGCTGGCCCGCGCTCTTGATCTCGTATTACAAGAACACCAACCTGCTGCTTTGCCCCACCGAAACCAACGCGCCCATTACAGGCGGGGTCAACACCAATAAGTATCCCGCCGATTGCGCCGCGCGCTCTTATCTTATCAACGGTTTCAATGACGGATACTGGAACAAGTATGATAACGACGTCAATTGGATGAACGACATACCGATGCCCTATTTGAGCGAGCGCGACATCCCGCTGCCCTCGCTGACCATCCTTTACGGCGAGAAGGTGACTTACTGGGGTGATTTTTACATGGACTATTTTCAGTACCGATGACGGACTGAAACTCGATCAGAACAAACATAGCCATGCCGTCAGCACCAACGGCGGCGGTTCCGTCAACGGCTTTGTTGACGGCAGCACCCAGTTTTTGAAGGTCTTCCAGGGATTTAGACCGACAATTCTGTGGTGTACCACGACGGATTTCCGCACCAACGCCCTCGGCGCCATGCCCTGACCTCCTCCGCGCCTATTGTCCCGTCGCCCGGGTTCTGAAATCGCTGCTGGCCTTGACGCTGCCGGCCTCGACCATGAGGCGGTAAACGATCCCCGGCTCCAACGGGTCTGGCCGCACGTCCTTAAGGGCCGGTTTCATGCCTTTGATACGCTGGCCGTAGGAGAAGGCGCGGGTGGGGACGGAATTGCTGTCTGAAATCAAATGCCAGATCGGGCGCCCCAGGGGGTTGAACTTGTCGCCGTCCAAAGGAATGACTTTGACGCTGGTCAGCCTGAAGTTGTCGTTGAGTGAAAAGAACACGGGCCAGACCCGGGCATTACCCCGCATGGCTGGGTGCAGGGAGGGGCTGATCATCATTTGTTGTTTGGGGAACAAGTCGTGATAAAGCAGGACGTAAACGCCAATCAACGCCACCAGGGCCACGATCCACATGACTTCTCTTTTTTGCATTACGCTTGGTGTCCCCACGATTGACCGGTCATCGCCCCGAGTCAATGCTTTTCAGACAACTGACGGTGCCGAAAGCATTGCACCAGATGGTCGTTGACCATGCCGGTGGCCTGCATGTGGGCGTAGCAGATGGTCGTGCCGATGAAATTGAACCCGCGCTCCTTTAAGTCCCGGCTCATCGCGTCCGATTCGCGGGTGTGGGCGGGGACCTCTTTCATAGAGCCGGGGTGGTGGATGATCGGACGGCCATCCACGAAACGCCATATATAACGGTCGAAGCTGCCGAATTGCTCCTGCACGGCCAGAAAAGCGCGCGCGTTGCGGACGGCGGAGGCGATCTTGAGCCGATTGCGGATAAGGCCGGCGTTGGCCAGGAGTTTGTTGATTTTGGACGGGGTGTAGCGCGCCACTTTTTCCGGGTCGAAGTGGTCGAAGGCGGCACGGTAGTTTTCGCGCTTCTTCAAAACAATGTGCCAGCTCAAGCCAGCCTGCGCCCCTTCCAGGACCAGAAACTCAAAGAGCGCGCGATCATCGTGCAACGGCACGCCCCATTCGGTGTCGTGGTAGGCGATGTAAAGCTCGTCCACCGGCCAGGGGCAACGGGAAATGATGGTGCTCACGGGAATTCATGCGCCGCGCACGGCGGCGACAAAATCTTGCATTTTTCGGGCGTCTTTCTTTCCGGGCGACAGCTCGACGCCGCTGGAAACATCCACTCCAAATGGCGCCACCTTCCGCACCGCCTCGGCCACGTTAAGCGGCGTCAATCCGCCAGCCAGGAAGAGCGGCTTGCCAAATTTCCTGGCGGCGATGGCGAGGTCCCAGTTGAATGATTCCCCCGTCCCTCCCGGTTTTCCAGCCACGCAGCTATCGAGCAGGAAGGCATCGGTGTGGTATCCCCCCAGCGCAAGGAGGGAATCGGCGTTTTGCACGCGGAACGCCTTCATGGTCATGAGACCAAATTGCAGGCAAAACTCAGGCGTTTCGGAGCCGTGAAACTGCAACAGGTTCAATTGGCAAAGCGCGATGGCGGCGAACACCTCGGAAGGTTGCGGGTCGGCGAAGACGCCCGTCCGCAGCACCTGCGGCGGCAGACCACGGGCTATCTCTTGCGCTGTCTGCAACGAGATGTAACGCGGGCTGCCGGGATAAAACATCAGTCCCAGCACGTCGGCCCCCGCCTCCACGGCCGCTTGGGCGTCGGCGGCGCTGGTGATCCCGCAAATCTTGACTTTGACATCCACAGGCACATTAGAGCCTATTCCGCTTACTTTTGGCAACTCCGACACCAGCAGGTGGTGCGCCCGCCGATTTGCGCGCGGCACAGGGGCGAGCGGTCGCGGGGGCATTCCCCGCCTGCGCGCCATCGGCGGTGATAGAACCATCCGGCGGGCGGATCGCCGAAATCCGCCCCGACCGTCCGCAATGCTTCACGGCAGACAAAACGCAAGGCCCGGAAAAGTGCCCTCGTCTTGGCGGGAACAACTTTGCCGGCGGGACGCGCGGGGTGAATTCCGGCGCGCCAGAGAATTTCGTCGGCCATCCAGTTGCCGACCCCTGGGAAACCGCCTTGCATCAGCAAAACCGCTTTGATCGCCATGCGCCCGTGCCGCCGAAGAAATCGTTCCATGAGGTCCCGCGTAAATGAGTTGGATAAAATCGAGGCGGGCAGCGCGGCCCTCCACGGCGGCGCGGTGTGGCCGGCGTGGAAACGAACCCGGCCAAATTGACGGGGGTCGGTGAAAACCAGGCTTTGCCGGCGCTGGCGCAGCACCAAATGATCGTGCCGGCCCGCGGCGTGACCGGGCGGCTCGACGCGCAGCTTGCCGCTCATGCCCAAATGCACGGCCAGCCATGCGTTGTCGGAAAACTGGAAGAACATCTGTTTGCCGTGCGCTTCCGATCCCAACAGAACCGCTCCCGTCAAGGTCTTGCGCAGCGCCTCGGTATCGGCGCCGCGCAAAATGCGCGCCTGCGGATGCAGTTCGACGGCGAGGATTTTTTGCTTCAACCCACGCTGCCATTGCTTGCGATAGTATTCGACCTCGGCCAATTCCGGCATGAAGGGACTGTAAAGGGCGCGCCCTGTCCCGGCAACGTTCATCCAATTTGCCATGACAGATTCAGGGATACACCGAATTGATCGCGGGCGGGAGAAAGCGTACTGTGGCGAGGATCTATTATGACAAACTACGATAAAATAGCCCGGCGTGCTTACGAATTGTGGGAGAATGAAGGCAGGCCCCAAGGTAAAGATACCGCACATTGGCTGCAGGCGGAAGCGGAGATCAGGCACCAGGAGTTCCGGCGCGACCTGAAGAACAGGTCGTCTGGGGAGGAGATGGATTCCCGGCGGGGCCGGCGCGTCTTCGCCGCGTAGAACCGCAAGAGTGATTGTGCAATTCGCCGCGCGGCTCTAGAGTGCGCGGCATGCCGAGCGAGCAGGCCGAACGCCATTACCGCGGGGATGCGGGACGCCGTTACCACGCATCAAAACGCGGACTTCCGGAGAAAGCTGTCCCTTGGGTGGCGGCGCTGCGGGGCCGCAAATTCGCGCCGTTGATTGGCGCGGAGGACGTGGTGCTCGAATATGGCGTGGGGGGTGGATGGAATCTGGCGGCCTTGCGGTGCCGAAGGAAAATCGGTTTTGACGTGGCTGATTTTCTGGCCTCATCGGTGTGCGCGCGGGGAATTGAGTTTGTCGCGGACACCAAAGTTCTGGGTGACGCCGTGGCGGATGTGGTTATTTGCCATCACACACTGGAACATGTTCTGCATCCGGCGGTTGTTCTCGACGAAATCAAACGTCTGCTCAAGAACGAGGGGCGGGTGTTGCTTTACGTGCCTTTCGAGCGTGAGGGCAAGTATGAATATTTCCGGCCAGACGAACCAAACCACCATCTCTACTCATGGAACGTCCAGACGCTGGGCAATTTGGCGCAGGAGGCGGGCTTCCGGGTTTTGAATGCGGGGACCGGGGAATTTGGCTACACGCGCTTTTCCGCCGCTTGGGCGGCCAAACTTGGGCTGGGCGAAGCTGGATTTCGCAGCCTGCGGCGGCTGTTGCTGATGATCCGGCCGGCGTGGGAAGTGCGCCTCGTGGCGGTCAAATAGTAGTAAACTACGCGGCGTCCGGCTTGGCGCGTCCGACCCACAGGAGCAGCAGCGTCAGCGCCAGGAACGGAATCAGCGCCAGCCAATCGGCGTTCGGCCCGGCGTAAAGCGGATTGTGCGCCTCGGCCCATTTGGTGATCTTATCGTCTGTCTGACTCAACACTCCCGCCATGAAGGCAATCACAATGCCCGCAATGGCTCCGCCCGCGATGTAGCCGCTGGCCAGCAAAACACCCGGACTGCGGTCGCTCTGGGCGGACAATTGCTCCTCCGAAAGATGGGTTTGGCTCAAACGCCGGCGCCGGTCCGACAGCCAGCGCGCCACCCCGCCCACCAATAACGGCGAGGACGAGGAAAGCGGGAGATACACCCCCACCGCAAACGCCAGCGAGGAAATGCCGCAGAGTTCCAGAACAACCGAGATCATCACGCCGAAAAGCACCAGCGCCCAAGGCAATTGCGCGTTCAGGATGCCTTTGATGAGGTAGGACATCAGCACCGCTTTTGGCGCCGAATACTTCCTGACTTCCGAGCCGTCCGCGCGCCGGGTGAAGACGCCGTTAATGCCGGGATCGACATAATACACGGCCGCTCCGCTGTCATCGAGCAGATACTCGCCGGAGCGCCCGCCGTCTTCGCTCGTTTTTTGCCAGACACGGTAGGAATTGGAGTCCGCCTGGGCTTGCGGGCCGCTGAGAGTCCGGCGCGGGCCAAGGGACGCGCCGGCGGGAGCGCGCAAGCCGGGAGCGACTTGCGCCACGGGAACATAGACGGTCGCCGCCGAGTTGAGGGCCAGGAGAATCGGCCCCAGGGCCAGCGCCGAGAAAACCGCTCCAATCATGATCGCGATTTGCTGATAACGGGGCGTCGCGCCCAGGAGAAAACCCGTTTTTAAATCCTGCGAGGTGGTTCCCCCGTTGGAAGCCGCCACGCAGACAATGCCGCCCACCGAGAGCGCCGTGACGTAATAACCAACCCCCGTCCAGCCCGCCAATAGAAACGTCAGGCATGTCAATATTAACGTCGCCACGGTCATGCCGGAAATCGGGTTGGAGGACGAGCCGATTTCCCCGGTCAGGCGCGAGGAGACGGTGACAAACAGAAACCCGAACACGACGATCAGGACCGCGCCCAGGGTGTTCATCTTCAAGGACGGCGCGGCCCAAATCGCGGCCACCAGCGCGAGAGAGCCGAAGGCGACGAATTTCATCGGCAGGTCCCGTTCGGTGCGAACGGCGGCGCCGCTGGCTGTGCCGGCGCTCGCGCCGAAATCCGCCAAACCGCTGCGGAGGCCGCGCCAGATCAGAGGCATCGAGCGCATTAAGCTGATGATGCCTCCGGCCGCCACCGCGCCGGCTCCGATGTAAAGGATGTACGCGCCGCGAACCGCGTCGGGATCCATGTCCTTGATCGGCACATTCCCCGGCGCCACGACCCCTGCCCCGCCGGCGCCAAAAAATTTGATCAGCGGAATAAGAACCAAATACGACAGCACGCCTCCGGCCGCCATGATGCAGGAAATGCGCGGGCCGATAATGTAGCCCACGCCCAACAACTCCGGCGAAATCTCCGCCGAGACCGAACCGCCGGTGAAGGGCGCGCCAAACACTTTGCCGGGCGTGTCCTTCCATGCCTTCAACGCCCGCATGGCGGTGGCGTAGAGAAGACCGACTCCGAACCCGCCAAAAATCGCCGTTCCTCCCGGCTGGCCCCCTTGCGCGCTTGTGTTGTGTTGCGAGGCGGCGCGCGATTCCGCGTCGGCCCCGGCCTTGAGCACTTCGGCGCAAGCCGTGCCTTCGGGGTACTTCAACTGGCCGTGTTGCTGCACGATCAGCGCCCGCCGCAAGGGAATCATCATCAGGATTCCGAGCAAGGCCCCGAACACGCCCACGATCATCACCCGCGTCACTTCCAAATCGAAGCCGAGAATCATGATGGCGGGCATGGTCACGCCCACGCCAAAGGCGATGGATTCGCCGGCTGAACCGGCGGTTTGCACGATGTTGTTTTCCAGGATGTTGGCGTCTCTGCCTCCCATCCTGGCCCAGAGGCGGAACAAGCTTAGGGAAATGACCGCCACCGGAATGGAGGCGCTGACGGTCATGCCGACTTTGAGGACCAAGATAGAGCGAGGAGGCGCCGAACACGACGCCCAGAAGCACGCCGAGAATGACCGCCCGGAGCGTGAATTCGCGCATGGCCACTTCTGGCCCGATAAAGGGCTGTGCGTCGGCTTTCTTCATGAAACTATAACTTTCGCCCAGGTCATTTGATCGCGGCTGCCACGCCGATAATCTGCTTGCTGATCGAATCCTTCAACTCTTTGGGCAAGACGTCCTTTTGTTCAAGGGTTTTCCATGCGGCAACGGTGCGCTCGGCTGTCTCGACCGCAATCCGCCACAACGGACTGGCCGGTATCCGCGCCGTGTCCGCAAAACGCCGCATCTGGTCGCGGGTGATTTTGGAAAGACTGCGGCTGCCGCCTAAGCTCAGTGCCAGCGTGTCGTTCGGAATGTACGGGAGCGTTGCGACAAAATCGTAGCCTGGTGAGAGCACAGGCGTGCGCCTGTCTGGGTAAAGGAGCGACCAGTTTTTCAGATGCATGTCGGCATTGCCAATCGACACCGAAAAGACGAGACGGCGCACGAACTCCCAGACGGCGTCGGGACCCGCTTCGGCCCAGAGGACGGAGGCAATATTCGCATAACTGTGGAATTTGTACTTGTTGTCGGGAAACTGTCCAAAGACCTGCGCAAAATCTTCCATGTGAACGGACTCCCCGCCCGGCAGGCGGTCGAAGCGCCGCACGGCAAGAGCCTTGGCCCCGGACGCGCGCGCCTCTTCCGGCAGACCCTTGATATCCGCCATCGCGACGAGGCGGTTCTCGGGAATGGCAATGCCGACACGGCGCGCCAGCTCGAGCATGACGAATTCATTCTCAGGGACAGCCGGGAAACGGTGGGATGGCAGCTTGACGATCCATGATCCGCCCATGCCGCCTGCGGGAATGGTCAATCCGCCAGAGGCTTCCATGATAACAGAAAACTTCAACTGCACCCCAGCCAAGGAAAAGCGCAGCACCCCTTCGCGGGGATGTGCGCTGTCATGATGATCATCTTTTTTGTGCGGGTGCGGTTCGACTTGCTCCCCCTCGCCGGCAAGCGGTGTGGCGACGAGTGCGCCAGGAAGATCGGCGCCCAAGACGGCCAGCAGGTAGAATTCCCGCTCCGTATTCACTTCCGCAAGTTTCGCCAGGTATTCACGCAGGTTTCCCTCGGGCAGCAAGTTCGAGAAGAACGGCGGCACGCGACGGGTCACGGGGCGTAGAGTTGTCACCAGCCCGCCGGTGCGGCCCTTGAACGAGAGGCTCAAGGTCGGGCGCCGCGGATCGTCAATGTAGTCCTGCTCGAAGGCAAAAATCTGGCGGTCGCCCGCCAGGCGAGTAATGACGCCGATTTGGCGGCCGTGCAGCCGGATGGAAAGCGCCTTAAGCTTTTTTGGGTCAATCTTCATCCTGCCACTCCCCGGTTGGATCCTCGCTGGCCTCGTCGGCATAAAGGGAGCGCTCTTCACCATCGCCGGATTGGTCTTTGAGATGATCGCGAATCAGAGACTGCACCACGGGGACCAGAGTGCGCGGGACCATGATGAGATCGTGGTCGAGAATGCGGACCAGTTCCAGAAGCGTATCGTAGCGAGGCACGATTTTCCCCGACTCGATGCCGGAAACGTGCCTCTGCGTAAGACCGATGCGACTGAACAGGTCTCTCTGAGACCAGCCGCGCTTCTTGCGCGCCTCCTTCAAGGAGTGGCGCATCTCAACCGGGAGCCGATTTAGACGAAGCGATTTGATGTCTTTTTTTACATCAGCATCCATGATTGATACCTTATCGTATATCCTGACGAATGGCAAGTCGCGCTGGGCGGGAATACCCTATGCCGCAATCAATAGAACACCCTATAGACAACTCGGCGCGATGTGCAAGAGATTACTTCTATCATGAATATTACTTTGGACAACAATGTTGCAAAATCCACCAAACCAATCGCCTGCTATCTGCCCGTCATCGCGCGGGTCTTGATGGGGTTGGCCTTCTTCGTTTTTGGGCTTAACGGTTTTCTGCACTTCATACCGCAGCCCAAAACTATGCCGCAAGGGGCTGGCGCGTTCTTCGGAGCGCTCATGAATACCGGCTACATGATTCCGCTGATCTTTGCCACGCAGACCATCGTCGGTGCGCTGCTGCTGTTGAACCGCTTCGTGCCGCTGGCGCTGGCCCTCCTCGCGCCCGTGATTGTCAACATTGTCTTGTTCCACGTCTTCCTCGCGCCCTCCGGCCTGCCCATGGCCATCGTGGCGCTGGCTCTGGAGATATATTTGGCCTGGTCTTATCGTGAAGCTTATCTGCCCATGCTCGCCATGCATGCGCCCTTGAACATTCAGGCAATCCGTGGAAGTTGACAGGTCAAACCTGTGAGGGATTGCCCTATGCGACAATCAATAAAATACCTATAGACGAGGCGCCGCGCTTTGGTAGCCTTTTCAGGGAAACCATGAAACGCCACAATTTGATCGCAGGCGCCATTGCCGCTTTTCTCATCGCCGGATGCGCTACGGCGACATTTCGGTCAACTAAAATGGATTTGGCAAATCCGCCGCCGGATGTTCCCGTGAACAAATTGCAAGATTATGGGACGCATGAAGGGACCGCGTATTTCCTTCCAAATGGGTTCATTCATTTAGTCGCCATTTTGCAGAACCCCGCCGGCAACACCGCGCCGGGAAGCAATGTCGCATCCGGCGCCCAGGGCGCAGCCTCGCCTTATTACCAGGTAACAATCGATACGGTGATCCTGCCGGATGGGGCGAATATGTTTTTGCTCCGCCCGCGGCTCAGTGCGTGGGCGCATGACAATTTCGGCATCACGGTGCAGAATGGTTTGCTCACGAGCATCGGCTCCAGCAACGCCGACCAGTCCGGAACCGTCCTGCTTAAGCTGGCTGAACTGGCAGGGACCATTTCTGCCGCCTTGAAAGCAGCCCCCGGCGCCAATGCCCCCACCAAACTTCCGTCGCGAATCGAACTGATGTTTTCGCCGGATAATCTCGCTATGAGAACCAACGCTTCCGCCGGCGGACATTAAATCCTGGGTATTATGAACATACAAAATATCGTTGTATTGATGTTGGAAAACCGCTCCTTCGATCACCTCCTGGGTTCATTAAAGTCGATCAATAGCGACGTGGAGGGATTGACGGGCGATGAATTCAATCTGGCTGACCCGAGGTCGCCGCAATCGGCGAAAATTCCGGTCACGCCCGCCATGCAATTCACGTCCCCCTACGGCATTGCCTTTGACCCGGCCCATGAATTCGCGGATGTCCAGACGCAACTCTACGGAGCGCAAAACACCACCCCGCCCGCGCCCAATCCGCCTTCCGACCCGGCGCCAATGACTGGCTTCATGTTCAGCGCCAATACCGCGGCCTCGCAGCAGGGCGGCAATCCTCCGGGGGACCCAAAGCAAGTCATGGAGTATTTCCTGCCGGAACAAGTCCCCGTCCTCTCCGCGCTGGCCCAAAATTTCGCTCTTTTCAACTGGTGGTTCTCTTCACTGCCAGGCCCCACTTGGCCCAACAGGTATTTTATTCACGCTGCGACTTCGGGCGGTCTTACCAGCAGCCCAACGACCATGCAGGAGGACGAGGCCGGCCTCGGTTTCGGATTTTCATTCAAGGCCGGCACCATCTACGACCGGCTCAAAGCTGCCGGCAAGCAGTGGCGCATTTATCATGATGGTTTGCCCCAGGCGGCCAGCATTGCCAGGCTCTGGCCCGAATTCCTCAACCCGCTGACCAAGAATTTCCGCGAAATGGGAAATTTCCGGGCCGACGTAGCCGCCAACGCGCTGGCTCATTACACCTTCATCGAGCCAAATTACGACGTCTCGGGCAATTACCGCAATGGCAACTCCATGCATCCCTTAAACGATATTCGCAAGGGTGAATTGCTCGTGAAACAGGTTTACGAATCCTTGCGCAACTCCTCCTACTGGAACAAGGTCCTCCTTATCATCACCTTCGACGAGCACGGCGGATTCTACGATCACGTTTCTCCCGCCAAGGCCGTTCCTTCCGGGGATGATTCGACTTATGCCGATCCCGCCCATCCCTTCGCCTGGGACCGCCTGGGCGTGCGGGTTCCGGGCCTCGTCATTTCCGCCTACACCCAGGCGGGCACGCTTATCAACAGGGATCCCCAAAATAATCCCTATGTCTTTGATCACACCTCTGTTCTCGCCACCGTGGAAAAGATCTTTGGCCTGCAAGCCCTGACCCAGAGAGACAAGGTCGCGAACACCCTTGACTTCGCGCTTAATGTCACCGCGCCGCGGCAGGATGCGCCCACCTCCCTCCCGGATCCGGCGGCTCCCGCCGAGCCTCTTTCAAGCCAGGCGCAAATGGCCATGGACAACGCCGCCGTCTCCAGCAATCAGGAAAGCTTCCTGGCCTTGGCCCACGCTTGCAACCTGCGCCTCTCCGATCCCGTTGAACATCCCGCCTTGCGCAGCCGGTATCACGCCATCAAATCGACGCGACGGCAAAAAGAGGCCGCGGATTACATCCGCGAGGTGGAGAAAAAGATTCGGTTGCGCCGAAAGCCCGCCTCTTACTTGACTCCGCTTCGTGAACGAAAGTCGGCGCGGACCTATCGCTACCATCCGCCGCGGGCCGATCACCCGCTACTGCGAACAGCCCCCATCGCGCTGAAAGTTGTGGATCCGACGATCCTGCCTCCAATCATGGATTTGAGGTCTTTGTGTTTGCCAATTCGAGACCAAGGCCAGGAAGGCGCCTGTTCCGGCTTTAGCACGGCGGCTTTTCGCGAAGCCTGCCATGCGCTGGCTTCGGGAAGTCTCTTGCCGGATTTTTTGTCTCCAGCCTACCTCTACGCGCGGACCAGGATGGAGGACGGAACTTTTCCATCGGATTCAGGAGCAAGTATCGCCGAGGAATTTAGCGCCTTGCAGAACTTCGGAGCATGCCCGGAGGCCTTCCTGCCATACACGGGAAAGCCGGATGAATCTCCAACTCCGGCCAGCGACGTGGCCGCGCTGCCGTTCCGTGTCATTCAACCGGCGCGGGTCGCCCTCGATCCCGTGGCCTTGAAATCGGTCCTTGCCGTCAAACAAACCATCACCATTGGTTTCAGGGTTTACGAATCCTTTGAAAAACCAGACGCGAAAGGCTTTGTCAAACTGCCCGATACCGCCAGTGAAACATTCCTCGGCGGGCATGGGGTGTTGCTCTGCGGTTACGATGACACCAACTCCTGCTGGATTATTCGCAATCAATGGGGCGCCAACTGGGCGGCAGGCGGTTACTGCTTCATGCCCTATGGCTACGAGACATTCTGGACGGAGGCCTGGACCGCCGTTCCACAGGCGTGACCCAGCCGCTTAATGCGCCAACTGGACTTGCAGCACCTGGTACTCCCCGCCATTGGTGCCTTGCGGCAGCGCTCCAATGTCGAATATGGCGCGGCCGTTTGTATCCAACCCGGGCAGAACCAGCGAGGGCGGGATCGCTTGCCAGGCATTGGTGCCATTGCGGGTGGCGTTGGTGCTCCAGTTGACCAGGTCGGTCGAACTCAGTGCCTGCAAGAGAATGTCAGCGGGCGGCGGGTCAGGCAGATTGACGCGCATGACGGGCTGGCCGGCCAGCGAGGAATTACTGGAAATGGTCGCATAAGGCAGCCAGTTGGCGGCATTGCCCGAGGCGGAGCCGGACAGCGGGTCGGAGCTTAACCCGTGCAAGGGATCGCCGCCGAGGGCATATTCCAGGAGGTTGGGCAGGCCGTTGGAGTTGGGATTGGCGCCATTGGCGCTTTGGGCCGAGTTGGTGGACATGAAATAATTCAATTGCCACTGCTGCTCCGGCGTGCCCGGAGTGAAGATGCCCACGGAACGCTCGCCCGTGCTGATGATGATGCGCCCGGCGCGGTACAGGATCCAGGGCCAGTCCAATCGTATTGCCGAAGCGATAGTTGGGTCTCGTGACTTCGTTCCAGTTCGTGCCGTTATTGGTCGAATAATAAATCTTGCACCAAATATCGTTCGTCATCGCGGCACAAACGGCAATTTTTCCGTTCCGCGCGTCCAAGGCCCCCGCGTTGGTAAAGCCTGGAACTATGTACCAGGAGTTGCCGCCGTCATAGCTGTGCATGAGGCCGTTGTAGGTGTTGGTGCTCTGCTCAAAATAGATCCAAAGACTCCCGCTGGTGGCGCGATCGGCCACTAGTACGCCATACCAATCGTTCCAGTCGTTCGGGTTTTTTACCGCCGGCCAGGGTATTTGCGTCCAAGTGACTCCGCGATCCATGGATCGAAAAAGTCCGCCCCAAAGATCAGGTGGTCCAGGGAACTGCATGCGGCTGTACATGTATCTCACATTGACGTTTGTGGCATCCCGTGCCAGCGACACCTGCGAATAACTTCCGGTGCCGAAAAACATGGTGTTAGTGGGAATCCAGTTTGTGCATTGGGTAAACGAAGCCCCGGCGTTGGTCGTCCGATACAACCCCCCTTTGTTCGTGCCGGCATAGCCGCCACAGACCACCAGAAAATCATCCGGATTATCCAGCGAATCCACCGCGTCGATGATAATCTGCCCGTTGCTGCCGGTCGGCAAACCGGCCATCGCCGGAGCGTACCAACTCGTCCCGTCGTTGGTCGTCACGTAGATCCGCGGCTGGTTGTGGAATTCCTCCCCGCCGGGAAAAATAGCCCGTGTGACGCCGTTGCTTATCAACACCAATGCGCGGTGCGTGCATTGGAGGCCGTCACTGGTAAAGAACGGCTTGAGCATCGACACCGTGTTGCCGCTGATTCCGCCGTCGGTCACCACCGCGCCGCCGTTGTCAGCGCAGGGTATGTAAAGGCGGTTCGGGTCCGTGGGATGAAAGCCAACGGTGAAGGTCACGACCTCCCCCACGCCGTTGAAGATGAATTGCCAGTGCTGTCCGCCGTCATCGGTGCGCAACGGGCTGTTGCCCCCGCCACCGTACCAGGTGTTCGTCGCGCTCACGTCCTGGACCACGCAAACAGGCGAATCGACCTGGGATCCACTGCTCCATTGCGGCACGATGGTGCCGGGCACGTAGGTCCGGGGCAGCGTCGTGAAGCTGGCGCCCTTGTTGCTGCTGATACGCGTGTAATCGTAATCGCCCGCCACCAGCCGCCCGTCCCGCAAAACCGTCACGCATGTCAGCGGGTCGGCATCGGGGCTAATGCCGCTGACGTAGGCCGAATACAGGTCAATGATGGCGTAATTGGTTGGATAGGCCCAATTAGTGGAAGTGATCTTCTGGATCACTTGCTTGCTCCCGCTCTGCCCGCCAAAATACACGGTCCCATCCGCTCCGCGCGTGACCCGCAGGATCATCGGGGAGGACGCGACTTGCGCCCAATTGGCGCCATGATTCACGGAAACCCATACGCCGCCGTCGCCTGCCGCGAATATCTGGTCGGGATACGACGGATGGATATACAACGAGGAATAGACATTCGACGTCGCCAACCCGCTGACCAGCGTCCAAGTGCTGCCGGCGTCCAGGGACTTATACAATCCCTGCGCGTGGCTCCCCGCCCACGCTTCCAGGTCATTGGTCGGATGAAATATCACCGGTTCGCCCCCCACCCGCTCCGGCCCATCCCCCCAAAAATTCACCCCGGCCAGCGTTTGCGTCCAGGTTGCGCCTCCATCGGTCGTTTTCCAGATGCCGCGCGCTTGGTCGGTGAGCAGAAAATTATTACCCACCACTTGCAGAACCAGATTGGAGCTGGAGTTGCTGGTCTGTGGCACGGCGATTCCCGCCACGCACAACGACACGCGCGACATCATATTGCCGCTGAGGTAGTTCCACCTAAAGCCGCCATTGTCGCTGCTGTAAATCCCCCCGCCGTCGGTGCGGCAAAACAAGCGCCCGCTGCCATGTTGGATCAGGCCCACCAGATAACCCCCGTCCTCCATGTCGATCTGTGAGAAACCGCCGGGAAGCTGCGCCGCGTTTAATGGGGCACATGCAGCGAGCGTGATGAGCGCGACGGCCAACCAGATATGCGAAAACAAGGTCTTCATAAATATGGGCAATGACTAACGGCGCGCCCGCTCAATGCACCAACTGGACTTGCAGTATCTGGTACTCCCCGCCATTGGTGTCTTGCGGCATCGCTCCGATGTCGAAAATGGCGCGGCCGTTGGTGTCCAACCCGGGCACCACCAAGGAGGGCGAGATCGCCTGCCAGGCATTGGTGCCGGTGCGCGTGGCGTTGGTGGTCCAGTTGATCAGATCGGTCGAACACAGTGCCTGCAAGAGGATGTCAGCGGGCGGCGGGTCAGGCAGATTGACGCGCATGACGGGCTGGCCGGCCAGCGAGGAGTTGCTGGAGATGGTGGCATAAGGCAGCCAGTCGGCGGCATTGCCCGAAGCGGAACCGGTGAGCGGGTCGGTTGTCAGCCCGTGCAGAGGATCGCCGCCGAGGGCGTATTCGACAATGTTGGGCAGGCCGTTGCTGTTGGGATTGGCCCCGTTGGCGCTTTGGGCCGAGTTGGTGGACATGAAATAATTCAACTGCCACTGCTGTTCAGGCGTGCCGGGAGTGAAAATGCCCAAGGAACGCTCGCCGGTGCTGATGAGGATGCGGCCGGGCCGGTACGGGTCCAGGGTCAATTCATGGCAATTGCCGAAGCGATAACCGGGGCCGGTGACTTCGTTCCAGTTTGTGCCGGTGTTGGTCGAGTAATAAATCTTGCACCACTGGTCGTTCGTGTTCGCGCCGTTTGTTATCTGGCCAAAGATGGCGACGTTGTTGCTGTAGGCGTCCATGGCCAGCGCGTTGGTAAAGGTCCCAACAACGTTCCAATTGGTGCCGTAGTTGACGCTGTGCAACAGGGCGTGGTTGTAATTATGATACGATTGCTGCCAAAGCCACAGGCTGCCGCTGATGGCGCGATCCGCAACGATATAGAATGAATAGTCGGTCGTGTCGCCCGCTACCAACGGCCATGTTTCCTGAGTCCAGTTTGCTCCCCGGTCGTAGGAAATAAACATACCGCTGCCGTTATTGGTCGCCGGTGGAGTGGCCGGGGCGCCCTTGGCAAATGAATAGAGGTAGCGGATGTTGGTGTTGGTGGCGTCGCGGTCCATCGAGATCATCCAATAAGACCCGCTGCCCAAGTTCAAGCTGGAGGAAGGATACCAGTTGCATTGGGTGAAATTGGTACCCCCGTTGACGGTCCGATACACCCCGCCTTGGTTCACGCCGCTGCTGCCGCCGATGATGACCAGGAAATCGTCGGGAGCATCCTTCGAATCGACCGCGTCAAGGATGCCCGACCCGAAGCTAATCGGCAAACCGGTCAGCGGCGGACTATACCAACTCGCCCCGTCGTCGCTGGTAATGTAGAGGTTCGGATTGTTGTTGCCTTCATTCTGGCCGGTAAAAATGACCCGGTTGACCCCGTTGCTTTGCGAGGCCAGGGCGCGATGGCACCACATGCTGCCAAGTGAATTGTAATACCACCCTTTGACCTCTGACGCCGTGTTGCCGCTGATCCCGCCGTCGGTGACAACGCCCCCGCCCTGATCGCCTTGGGGAATGTAAAAGCGATTCGGATCAACCGGACTAAAAGCAATTTTCCAGGCGACGACCTCCCCGATGCCATTGAGAATGAACTGCCAGTTCTGCCCGCCGTTATCGGTGCGCACCGGCGCGTTGCCCCCGCCGCTGTACCAAGTGTTGGCCACGTTCACGTCCTGAACCAGGCATTGGGGCGCATCACACTGGGCGGGAGTACACCATTGCGGCACCACGGTGCCAGGCACGTAGGTTCGGGGCAGGGTGGTGAAGGTTGCGCCCTTGTCGCTGCTGATCCGGGTGTTATTGTATTCGCCCGCCACCAGCCGCCCATCCCGCAAGACCGTCACGCAAGTCAGTGGGTGGCCGTTGGGGTTAAGGCCGTTGATATAGGCATTTTGCAGATTGGCGAAGACGTAAGTGGACGGATTGGTCCAATCCGTGGCGGTAATCTTCTGGATCACCTGCTGGTTGTTGCTGCCCCCGCCAAGATACACGGTCCCATCCGCTCCGCGCGTCACCCTCATGATTGTCGGAGAGGACAAGATTTGCGTCCAGTTCGTGCCATGATTTACCGAAACCCATAAGCCGCCGTCGCCGCCCACGAATATCTGGTCAGGCCAGGACGGATGGATATAAATCGAGGAAACGATGTTCGTGGCCGAAAAGGCGCCGTTCTGCGTCCAAGTGCTGCCACTGTCCATCGACTTCCACAAGCCGTTCGTGTGGGATCCCGCCCAGGCTTCCAAGTCATTGGTGGGATGGAAGATGATGCACTCGCCCCCGATCCGTTCATTGCCGCCCCCATAAAACATCACCGCGGTCAATGTATGGGTCCAAGTTACGCCGCCATCGGTGCTTTTCCAGACGCCTTTATTCATGTCGGCGTTGTTATTCTTATCGCCCGTGGCTTGCAGGATCAGGTTGGAGCTGGAGTTGGCGGTCTGCGGCACGGCAATTCCCTGCACTGCCAACGACCCGGCCGAGAGCATGTTGCCGCTTAGGAAATTCCACGCCAAGCCGCCGTTGTCGCTGCTGTATATCCCTCCGCCATCGGTGCGGCAAATCAACCGGCCGCTCGAATGCTGGATGAGGCCGGTCAACCAGCCGCCGCCCTGCATGTTAACCTGGGTGAAACCGCCGGGAAGCTGGGTGGGGCCGGCGTATAGAGACGTTCCCATGACAAGAGAATTGAGCAAAGCGGCCGAGGCGATGGCTGAAAATATTTCATAATCATCCCAATTTTAGGGTTTATTTCAGATACTGACAAGAGCATGAATATGTTGTGCCGGCAAACGGGCGCTTAATGCGCCAACTGGACCTGCAGTATCTGGTACTCCCCGCCATTGGTGTCTTGCGGCAACGCTCCAATGTCAAAAATGGCGCGGCCATTGGTGTCCAGCCCGGGCAATACCAGCGAGGGCGAGTTCGCCTGCCAGGGATTGGCGCCGTTGCGCGTGGCGTTAGTGGTCCAATTGACCAGGTCGGTCGAACTGAGCGCTTGGTAGAGGATGTCAGCCGGGGCCGGATCGGGCAGATTGACGCGCATGACCGGCTGGCCGGCGAGCGAGGAGTTGCTGGAGATGGCGGCGTAAGGCAGCCAGTTGGCGGCATTGCCCGAGGCGGCGCCGGTCAGCGGATCAGAGCTTAACCCGTGCAAAGGATCGCCGCCAAGAGCGTATTCCAGGAGGTTGGGCAGGCCGTTGGAATTGAGATCGGTCCCGTTGCTGCTCTGGCTGGAGCTGGTGGACCCGAAATACTCCAACTGCCACCGCTGCAACGGCGTGCCCGGAGTGAAGATGCCCACCGAACGCTCGCCGGTGGCAATAAAGATGCGCCCGGGACGGTACGGGTCCAAGGAGACGCCACTCACATTGCCAAAGGCATAGTTGGTTGCCGTGACCAAGCCCCAGCTCGTGCCGTTATTGCTCGAGTAATAGATCTTATTCCAGGTGTCTCCCGGCATCTGGCCAACAACGACCACGTTTCCCTTGAACGCGTCCACGAATTGCGTGTTGGTAAAGCCCCCCACCGCGCTAAACGTGGTGCCGCTGTCGGCGCTGTAGGCCAGTCCGTTGTGACAACACGAAGTGGGAGAAATTTGAATCGCCACCCATATATGTCCGCTGAGGCCGTGATCGGACACCATCATGCCACCCCAGTCGCTCCAGTCGTTTGCAATCAGCCCGCCAGTAAAACCCGTCTTTTGCGTCCAATTCACTCCCCGGTCCGTGGAAACAAAGAATCCGCCACCGCTATTCACCGAAGCTGTTCCCGAAGGGTACGCCACGTGGCTAAACAAATAGCGCACGTTCACGTTGGTCGCGTCTCGATCCAGGGTACATGAACGTATATTGGATGGCGCCGATGAACACGTTGTTGGTAGGATACCAATTGCATTGGGTGAAGGAAGCCCCGGCGTTGGTCGTCCGATACACGCCGCCGTAGCCGTTGGTGGAATACGTGCCCGTGCCGGTATTGCCCCCGACCACGACCAGGAAGTCGTCGGGATTATCCAGGGAATCCATCGCGTCGTCGATTACCGCCCCGCTGGTGTTGGTCGGCAAACCGACGCAGGGCGGATAATACCAACTTGCTCCGTCGTTGGTGCTCGCGTAAATGCGCCCCTTGTTGTTGATTTCAGAACCGCCGGGAAACATCACCCGGTTGTAGCCGTTGGTCTTGCACGACAAGGCGCGATGGGCGCATTGTATAACATCGGTCCTGAAGGACTGATGGAGCATGGACGTTGTGTTGCCGCTTAGTCCGCCGTCGGTGACAATGGCGCCGCCAAGGTCCATGCAGGGGATGTAGAGGCGGTTGGAATCCGTGGGATGAAAGCAAACTTTCCAAGCGACAACCTCCCCGATGCCATTGGGAATGTATTGCCAGTTGGTCCCGCTGTTCGTGGTGGCGAGCGGGCCGTAGCCTGCGCCTCCGTACCAAATGTTGGTGTAATTCACGTCCTGGATCAGACACGTCGGCCGCCAATCGAACGAAGCGGGATTAGCCCATTGCGGTTTAGGGATGCCGGGCGCGTAGGTAAAGGTCTCAGTCGAGAAGCTTGTTCCTCCATTGGCGCTGATCCGGGTATTGCCGTCGTTATCCCCCACCACCAGACGGCCATCCTTCAACACCGTCACGGTATTGAGCGCCAAACCATCGTCGCCGATGCCGCTGGTGTAGGGCGTGTATAAGTCGGTGTAAGTGTAAGTGGCCGTATTGGCCCAGCTTGTCGCGGTGATCTTTTGGATCAATTGCTTGGATCCATTCACCCCGCAAAAATATACAGTCCCGTCCGCAGCGCGCGTGACGCGATAGACCACCGTGAAGGACTTGAGTTGCGTCCAATTGGCGCCATGATCGACTGACGCCCACAAGCCGCCGTCACCCCCCACGAATATCTGGTCGGGATATGAGGGATGAATGTAAACCGAGGCAATGACTATATTGCTTGACAGCGCGGTGTTGAGCGTCCACGTGCTGCCGGCGTCCAAGGATCTCCACAACCCGTTGCTGCGAGTGCCAACAAATGCTTCCAAGTCGTTGGTGGGATGGAAGATGATGCACTCGCCCCCGGTCCGTTCATTGTCACCCCCGGAAAACCACACGTTCTGCAATGTTTGCGTCCAGGTTGCGCCGGCGTCGGTTGTTTTCCAGACTCCGCGCCCCAGATCATTCGTTGGCTGAGTTCCCCATCCGCACGCCATCAAAATCAGGTTGGAGCTTGAGGCGCTCGTCTGCGGCACGGCGATGCCCTGGGGGCACAACGCCGCGGAACTGATCATATTGCTGCCCAGAAACGTCCACCAATTGCCCTGGTTGTCGCTCCGATAGATTCCCCCGCCGTCCGTGCGGGCGATCAAACGGCCGCTCTTATGCTGGACGATCCCGCACAGATAGCCGCCGTCCTGCATGTCGATTTGGGTGAAACCGCCGACAATCTGGACAGTGGCGGCGTTCAAGGTTGCGCACTCAACGAACGTGATGAGTAGAGCGGCCAAGCCGATTTTAGAAGAATGTGCTTTCATGTTGGTTCTTCAGGTTTGGTAGAATTTTGCCATGCGCAGAATTCTAACCCCAGCCCGCCTCAATTTGTCAAGTTCGTGACATAGAAGGTGAAATACATGGCCGGTTGCGATGCGCTCATGGCATTGCTAAAACAGAATGTTCCGTTGGTGGCAAATCCGTTGCTGGCGACAGGCGTCCACTGCGCTATCGGCAACGTCATGTCCGACGAAGACAGTATGATGTATTCGAAATTAGAGTCGCCAGTCAAGTTGGCGCCATTGATCACAAGGTTGGTGCCCGACAGGCTCACGCTGCCAATGGAGGGCGGCGCCGGCTGCACGTTGATGGTCACCGTGGCGGTGGCGTTGGAGTAGTCCAGTGTGTCGCTGGGCGTGAACGTGACCGAGAGGGTTTGGTTGTTGCCGGCAGCCAGGACGTAGCCCGCCAGCGGATTGTACGCAAACGCGCCCGGCACATTGGCCGTGGCGTTCAACTGAACGGAGCTTAAAGCCGTGCCGTAGGTAATGTCGGCGGGATGGGGCCAAGTCAGGACAGGAACGGCCTGTGTCACCGTGAGGATGGCGTTGGAACTGGGGGCCGAACCAAACATGCTGCTTACGACGACGTTGTAGGAACCGCTGTTGGTGACATGCAGGTTGGTCAGTGTCAAGCTTGCATTGGTGCCCTGCGCCAGGGCCGCGTTGCCAAAATACCATTGATAGTTGAACGGCGCCGTTCCCCCCGCTGTCACGTTAAACGTCGCGGTTGACCCATAGCCGTTCGTCTGGCTTTGCGGCTGGGCCGAAATCGAGGGGGCCGTGCCCGGAGTGAAGATGCCCACCGAACGCTCGCCGGTGCCGATCAGGATGCGACCGGGCCGATAGGGGTCAAGGGCCAAGGCTATCGCGTTGCCGAAGGCAAAGTTGGTTCTTGTGATGAGGCCCCAGCTCGTGCCGTTATTGCTCGAGTAATAAATTTTACACCAGGCGTCGGTGGACATCTCGCCATACACGACCACGTTTCCGTTCAGCGCGTCCACGGCCAGCGCGTTGGTAAAGCCTGTAATCCAAGTCCACGAGGAGCCGCTGTTGACGCTATGCGCCAGGCCCTTGGACCCATTTTCCACCGCGATCCAAACACTGCCGCTGATGCCGTGATCGGCCACCATCATCGAGCCTTGCCAGTTGGACCAGTCGCCCGCCACTATCCCCCCGCTGGCCCCGGTCGTTTGCGTCCAAGTCAAACCGCGATCGGAGGAGATAAAGAATCCGCCGCCATTTTGAGCCGCCGGTGGTATTGAAGGATAGGACGCGCGACTAAACAAATAGCGCACGTTGACGTTGGTGGCGTCCCGATCCAAGTTCGCGAACCTATAACCGGTGGAGCCGATGAACACGGTGCCGGAAGGATACCAATTGCATTGCGTGAATGAGGCCCCGGCATTGGTCGTCCGATAGACGCCACCCAAGTTGACGCCGGTGTTGCCCCCGACCAGGACCAGGAAATCGTCGGGATTATCCAGGGAATCCATCGCATCGTCGATGACCGTCCCGCTGGTGCCGGTCGGCAAACCAACCGAAGCCGGATAGTACCAACTGGCCCCGTCGTTGGTGGAGGCGTAGAGGCGGGCCGCGTTGTTGAGTTCAGTGCCGCCGGGGAAAATGACCCGGTTGTAGCCGTTGGTCTTGCACGACAAGGCGCGCTGCGAAACCTGAACCACGTCGCTCGGATAAAACTGATGAGCCATCGAAACCGTGTTGCCGCTCATTCCGCCGTCGGTGACAATGGCGCCGCCCAGATCCATGCAAGGGATGTAAAGGCGGTTGGAATCCGTGGGATGAAAACCGATTTTGAAAGTGACGACCTCCCCAATGCCATTGGGGATGTATTGCCAGTTGGTCCCGCTGTTGGTGGTGGCGATAGGACCGTAGCCCGCTCCTCCGTACCAATTATTGGTGTGGTTCACATCCTGGACCAGACAAGTGGGATTCCAGGTGGTGGTGGCATTAGCCCATTGCGGCACAACGTGGCCGGGCGCTTCGGCGAAGGAGATCGACGAGAAGCTTGTCCCTGCATTGCTGCTGATCCGGGTGTAGTCGTCGTTATCTCCCACCACCAACCGCCCATCCTTCAAGACCGTTATGGTAATGATCGACAAGCCGCTGTCGCCGATGCCGCTGGTGTAGGACGAGTGCAAATCGGTGTAGGTGTAAGTGGCCGTGTTGGCCCAACTCGTCGCGGTGATCTTTTGGATCAACTGCTGGGATCCATTCATCCCGCCAAAATACACCGTCCCATCCGCTCCGCGCGTTACTCGATAGACCACCGTGAAGGACTTGAGCAGCGTCCAAGTGACGCCATGATCGACTGACGCCCATAAGCCGCCGTCGCCCCCGGCAAAAATCTGGTCGGGATATGACGGATGAATATAAACCGAAGAAAAGATATTCGTGCTAAATGTGCTGCTGCCAACCTGCGCCCAAGTGCTGCCGGCGTTCAAGGATTCGTACATTCCCTGCCCACGGCTGCCGAACCACACTTCCGAGTCATTGGTCGGATGAAATATCATGCACTCGCCGCCGATCCGTTCATTGTCGCCTCCGGAACAATTCACCCCGGTCAGCGTGTGCGTCCAGGTTGCGCCGCCATCGGTCGATTTCCAGATGCCGCGCCCCGGGTCGGTAAGCCCGCTGCCAGTGCCATAACCGCACGCTTGCAGGATCAGGTTGGAACTTGAGCTGGTGGTCTGCGGCACGGCGACTCCATCGGCCGTCAAAGCCGCTCCCGTGACCATATTGCTGCTCAGATAGGTCCACGAATTGCCCTGATTATCGCTGCTATAGATTCCCCCGCCGTCGGTGCGGGCGATCAAACGACCGCTCGGATGCTGGACGATCCCGGTCAGATAGCCGCCGTCCTGCATGTCGATCTGGGTGAAAACGCCCGGAATCTGGGCGTTTAAGGTTGCGCACTCAACGAGTGTGGTAAGCAGAGCGGCCAAGCCGATTTTGGTAGAATTTAGTTTCATTATAGTTTCATGTTAGTTGTTTCAGATTTGGTAGGGCGGCGCTGCCGCGCCGCCCAAAATCGCCCTTCAATGCGCCAACTGCACTTGCAGAATTTGGTACTCCCCGCCATTGGTGTCCTGCGGCATCGCTCCAATGTCAAAAATGGCGCGGCCGTTGGCGTCCAGTCCGGGTAACACCAGCGAGGGCGAAATCGCCTGCCAGGGATTGGCCCCGGTGCGCGTGGCGTTGGTGGTCCAATTAACCAGGTCGGTCGAACTGAGCGCTTGATAGATGATGTCAGCCGGGGGCGAGTCTGGCAGATTGACGCGCATGACGGGCTGGCCGGCCAACAATGAGTTGCTGGAAATGGTGGCGTAAGGCATCCAATTCGTGGCATTGCCCGAGGCGGCGCCGGTCAGCGGGTCGGAGCTTAACCCGTGCAGGGGATCTCCGCCCAGGGCGTATTCCACGATGTTGGGCAGTCCGTTGGAGTTGGGATTGGCGCCCAGGCCGCTTTGAGCCGAGTTGGTGGACATGAAATAATCCAACTGCCACTGCTGCTCAGGCGTGCCCGGCGTGAAGATGCCCACCGAACGCTCGCCGGTGCCGATGAAGATGCGGCCGGGCCGGTACGGGTCCAGGGCCACGGTATCGCAATTGCCGAAGGCATAATTGGTGGCCGTGACCAGGCCCCAGTTGGTGCCGTTATTAGTCGAATAGTAAATCTTATTCCAGGCATCGCCCGCCATCTCCCCGCACACGGCGACGTTTCCTTTATACGCGTCCGCGCAAACCGCGTTGGTAAAGCCCCCGGCCCAATAAAAATTGGTCCCGCCGTTGTAACTGTGTGCCAGGGCTTTCCCGCTGGTGCTTGAGGTCTTAAGCACTATCCAGACACTCCCACTAAGCCCGTGATCGGCTGCCATCGACGTGCCAATCCAGTCACTCCAGTCTCCCGTTATGGGCGCGCCGTTAACCGCGCTCAATTGCGTCCAATTCACTCCGCGATCGTAGGAAATAAAAAATCCGCCGCCGGTGTTTGCATTAGCCACGGGATACGCCGCGCAGCCGAACAAGTATCGCACATTGACGTTGGTGGCGTCCCGATCCAGGAAGGCCCACGAATATTGATAGGCGCCCAGGAATATGCTCGGGCTGGGATACCAATTGCATTGGGTGAAGGAGTTTCCAGCGTTGGTCGTCCGATACACGCCGCCCAGGTTGGTGCCGGAGTTGCCCACCACCACAACCAGGAAATCGTCGGGATTATCCAGCGAATCAATCGCGGAGTCGATCGCCGTTCCGCCGACGGTTGTCGGCAGACCAACCGAAGCCGGATAGTACCAAGTGGTCCCGTCGTTGGTGGTGGCGTAGAGGCGCGCCCGGCCCTGCATTTCATCCGCGCCGGGAAAGATGACGCGGTTGTAACCGTTGGTCTTGCAGGACAAGGCGCAACGCGAAACCTGAACGATATCGCTCTGAAAAGCCAGATGGGCCATCGACGCGGTGTTGCCGCTCAGTCCGCCGTCGGTGACAATGGCGCCGCCAAGATCCATGCAGGGAATGTAAATGCGGTTCGGGTCCGTGGGATGAAAGCCTACTTTGAGGGTGACGACCTCCCCGATGCCATTGGGAATGTATTGCCAGTTGGTTCCGCTATTCGTGGTGCAGACCGGGCCATAGCCCGCGCCTCCGTACCAGTTGTTGGTGTAAATCGGGTCCTGGACCAGACACGTGGGATTCCAAGTGTTGTTGCTGCTGGCCCATTGCGGCACGACATTGCCGGGCGCTTCCGTGAAGGAGATCGACGTGAAGCTTGTGCCTTCATTGCTGCTGATCCGGGTGTGAGAGTCGTTATCCCCCACCACCAGCCGCCCATCCTTCAAGACCGTTATGGTAATGATCGCCAGGCCGCTGTCCCCGACGCCGCTGGTGTAGGGCGTGTGCAAGTCGGTGTAGGTGTAAGTGGCCGTATTGGCCCAGCTCGTCGCGGTGATCTTTTGAATCAATTGGCTCGATCCGTTCATCCCCCCAAAATACACGGTCCCATCGGCTCCGCGCGTTACCCGATAGACCACCGTGGCGGACTTGAGCAGCGTCCAAGTGGCGCCATGATCGACCGACCCCCATAAACCTCCGTCACCGCCCGCGAAAATCTGGTCGGGATAGGACGGATGAATATAAATCGAAGAAAAGATGGTGGTCGCGAAAGTCGAACTGGAAACCTGCGTCCAGGTGCTGCCGGCGTTCAAGGATTCATACAACCCCTGCCCACGGCTGCCGAACCACACTTCCGAGTCATTGGTCGGATGAAATATGATGCACTCACCGCCGATCCGTTCATTGTCGCCTCCGGAACAATTCACCCCGGTCAACGTGTGCGCCCAGGTTGCGCCGCCATCGGTCGATTTCCAGATGCCGCGCCCCGGATCGGAAGCCCCGTCGCCATAACCGCACGCTTGCAGGATCAGGTTGGAGCTGGAGGCGGTGGTCTGCGGCACGGCGACTCCATCGGCGCACAACGCCGCCCCCGTCACCATATTGCTGCACAGGTACGTCCACATCTTGCCCTGGTTATCGCTGAGGTAAATCCCGCCGCCGTCGGTGCGGGCGATCAAACGACCGCTCCAATGCGGGACGATCCCGGTCAGATAGCCCCCGTCCTGCATGTCGATCTGGGTAAATCCGCCGGTAATCTGACCGGCGTTTAAGGTTGCGCACTCAACGAGTGTGGTGAGCAGAGCGGCCAAGCCGATTTTGGTAGAATATAGTTTCATTATAGTTTCATGTTAGTTGTTTCAGATTTGGTAGGGCGGCGCTGCCGCGCCGCCCAAAAACTCGGTTTAATGCGCCAACTGTACTTGCAGTATCTGGTACTCCCCGCCATTGGTGTCTTGCGGCAGCGCCCCAATGTCGAAAATGGCGCGGCCGTTTGTGTCCAACCCGGGCAGAACCAGGGCGGGTGAGATCGCTTGCCAGGCATTGGTGCCATTGCGCGTGGCGTTGGTGCTCCAGTTGACCAGGTCGGTCGAACTGAGTGCTTGGTAGAGAATGTCAGCGGGCGGCGGGTCGGGCAGATTGACGCGCATGACGGGCTGGCCGGCCAGCGATGAATTGCTGGAAATGGTGGCATAAGGCAGCCAGTTGGTGGCATTGCCCGAGGAGGAGCCGGTCAGTGGGTCGGAGCTTAACCCGTGCAATGGATCGCCGCCGAGGGCGTATTGCACCAGGTTAGGCAGTCCGTTGCCATCGGGATCAGCGCCATTGGCGCTTTGGGCCGAGTTGGTGGACATGAAATAATTCAACTGCCACTGCTGCTCCGGCGTGCCCGGAGTGAAAATGCCCACCGAACGCTCGCCGGTGCCGATAAAGATGCGGCCGGGCCGGTGGGGGTCCAGGGACACTGCGGACGTATTGCTAAAGCGGTAGCCGGGCGCCGTGACCTCGGCCCAAGTCGCGCCGTTATTGGTCGAGTAATAAATCTTATACCAGGTGTCGCTCGCCATCTCGCCATACACAACGATGTTACCGTTGATGGCGTCCATGCACGCCACGTTTTTAAAGCTGCCAACCATGGTCCAATTGGTGCCGTAGTTGGTGCTCAGGAACAGCCCGCTGGTGTTGCCCGTCACCACCAGCCAAACATGCCCGCTGATGGCTTTATCGGCATAGATCATCCCGTACCAATCGTTCTGGTTATCCACCACCCCGCCAACCTGCGCCCAGTTCACTCCCCGATCGTTGGATATGTAGAACCCGCCGCCCGGGTTGCCGGGGTACTCCGCTTTTGAATACAAATACCGCACGTTGACGTTGGTGGCGTCGCGGTCCATCGACACAAACCAATATTGCTCGTTGCCCAGATCCGCGCCGGCGGGGCAATTCCAGTTGCATTGCCTGAAGGAGGTCCCCGCATTGGTCGTCCGATAGATGCCACCCGCGCCCACCCCAGCGCTGCCGCCGAGGATCACCAGGTAATCGTCCGGATTATCCAGCGAATCAACGTTATCGACAATTTCCTGGTTGCTGACGTTGGTTGCCAAACCGGCCATCGCCGGATAGTACCAACTCGCCCCGTCATTGGTGGTCATGTAGATGCGCGCACTGTTGTTGAGTTCACACCCGCCGGGAAAAATGGCCCGGTTGACGCCGTTGGTATAGCAGGCCATGGGCCGGTGCGAATACATCACGATGTCGCCCGGCCACGGAAAAAACGGCGTGGCCATGGACACCACGTTGCCGCTCAGACCGCCGTCGGTGACGATGGCGCCGGCATGGTCCGCGCAGGGAATGTAAATGCGGTTCGGATCGGTCGGATGAAAGGTCGTTCTATAAGTGACAACCTCCCCGGCGCCTTTGCAGATATATTGCCAATGCTGGCCGCCGTCATCCGTGCGCATGGGGCCGTAGCCGCCGCCGCCGTACCAGGTGTTGGTTAGGCTCACGTCCTGGATGAGCGAATTGGCCCGCCAGCCGAAATAGGAAACAGTGGTCCACGGCGGCGCCACGGAACCAGAGACGTAGGAGTAGTTTATCGTCGTGAAGTTTGTGCCCTTATTGCTGCTGACGCGGGTGCTGTTGTCGAAATCCCCCGCCACCAGCCGGCCATCCCGCAACACGGTCACGCAAGTCATGTTGTTGCCGTCGCTGCCGTAGGCGGGCATCAAATCGGTAAAGACGTAACTGGCCGTATTACTCCAGTTCGTGGAGGTGATCCTTTGCAGCAACGAACCGCCATTCACTCCGCCGAAATACACCGTCCCATCCGCTCCCCGCGTCACGCGCTGGACTATGCCGAAGCTCTTAAGCAGTGTCCAGTTGGCGCCGTGATTGACCGATACCCATAAGCCGCCGTCGCCCCCCGCGAAAATCTGATCAGGATAGGACGGATGAATGCAAATCGAAGCAAAGATATTGGTCGTGAACGTCGAGGCGGCAACCCGCGTCCAGGTGCTGCCGGCATTGAGAGACTCATACAATCCCTGCCCGCGGCTGCCCACCCACGCTTCCGAGTCATTAGTCGGATGAAATATAATGCACTCGCCCCCGATTCGTTCATTGTCGCCCCCGGAAAAATTGACGCCGCTCAACGTTTGTGTCCAACTTGCCCCGCCGTCGATCGATTTCCAAACTCCGCGCCCCGGGTCGGTGTTCAAATAATCCACCCCGCACGCTTGCAGGATCAAGTTGGAGCTGGAGTTGGTTGTCTGCGGGACGGCGATGCCCTGCGGCACCAACGGCGCGTCCGTTGTCATGCTGCCGCACAGGTAGGTCCACGTATTGCCATGATTGTCGCTGCTATAAATTCCCCCGCCGTCGGTGCGTCCATACAAGCGTCCGCTCCAATGCTGGATGATCGCCGGATAATAGCCGCCGCACTGCATGTCTATTTGTGAAAAATTTCCGGTAACGGAGGCGTTTATGGTGGCACAATTAGCGAGCGTAATGAGTAGAGTAGCAAAGCCAATTTTCAAAAAAGCTCCTTTCATGGAAATACGATCCTGAGGCTTTTTCGGGTCTTGGCAAGCTTTTTCTTCATCAAACCCATCCATTCCCCTAATCATAAGGTATTACGCTATAATAATGCTTAATGCCCTTATTGGCTTCGTCGCGCCGCCCACTTATTACCTTTCCAATTTGTCCCGCCTTCGGCAAAATACCTTCAATGTGTCTGGCCATTCCAGGAAGAATCACCAGCGTTACCGGCGATGAGCCTCTGCAACGCGCGGGCAAGGTGGATTTCGGCGGCGTCCTGAAGGATGTCAACTTCGCCTACGTGCCCGAGGCCAAAGTCGGCGATTACGTCATCGTGCATGTCGGCTTCGCCTTGAGCTTGGTCGATGAAAAAGAAGCCAACGAAGTCTTCGAGTATCTGCGCCAGATGGGCGAATTGCTGGAACTCGACGAACGCAGCCCGTGAAATTCCTGGACGAATACCGGGACGGCGCCAAGGCGCGCGAATACGCCCGGCAGATTGCCCGCGCCACCACCCGGCCTTGGGCGATTATGGAAGTTTGCGGCGGCCAAACTCATGCCATCGTCAAGTTCGGCATTGATGAATTGCTGCCCCAAGCCATCACCCTCATCCACGGCCCCGGCTGCCCCGTCTGCGTCACCCCGCTTGAATTCATCGACAAGGCCATCGAGATCGCTTCGCGGCCTGAGACCATCTTTTGCTCGTTCGGAGACATGCTGCGCGTGCCGGGCAGCCAAACGGATTTGCTCTCGGTCAAGGCCAACGGCGGCGACGTGCGCATGGTCTATTCCCCGATGGACGCGGTGAAGATCGCGGCGGAGAATCCGGCCAGGGAAGTGGTGTTTTTCGCGGTCGGCTTTGAAACGACGGCGCCGGCGACGGCCATGGCTGCGCATCAGGCGGCTGCGCAGGGTCTGAAAAATTTTTCGATGCTGGTTTCGCACGTGCTCGTGCCACCGGCGATGGAAGCCTTGCTCGCCTCGCCCGAGTGCCGGGTGCGGGGTTTCCTGGCGGCGGGCCATGTTTGCGCCGTCATGGGTTGCGCGGAATACCAGCCCATCGCGGCCAAATACCGCGTGCCCATCGTCGTCACGGGATTCGAGCCGCTGGACATTTTGCAGGGGATCTTGATGTGCGTGCGGCAGCTCGAGGAAGGCCGGGCCGAGGTCGAAAATCAATATGCGCGCGTGGTGCGCCAGGACGGCAACGAACGCGCGCGGGAGCTTGTCCGCCAGGTGTTTGAAGTGGCCCCGCGCAAATGGCGCGGCCTGGGGGTGATCCCCGCCAGCGGGCTGCGTTTGCGGAGTCCATTTGCGGCCTTGGACGCGGAAAAAAAGTTTGGCCTGGCGAACCACGACACCCCCGAGAGTGCCGAATGCCTGAGCGGTCTGGTATTGCAGGGGCGCATCAAACCGGCCGAGTGTCCGGCCTTTGGCAAAGGTTGCACCCCCGAACATCCGCTCGGCGCGCCGATGGTTTCCTCCGAGGGCGCCTGCGCGGCTTATTACCGCTATAGGGGTAAGGAACAAGGATGAACTGTCCCATACCGATTCGCCAGTATCCGCGCGTTTTGATGGCCCACGGCGGCGGGGGCAAATTGATGCATGAGTTGCTGGAAAAGATCTTTTTCTCCGCGTTCGGTGAGGCGCCGGCGGAAGGCCGCCACGACTCGGCCGTCTTGAACTTCCCGGCCGGGCGCCTGGCCTTCACCACCGACTCCTACGTGGTGCGGCCGATTATTTTCCCGGGCGGGGACATCGGTTCGATGGCCGTGCATGGCACTGTCAACGACCTGGCCATGAGCGGCGCGCGGCCCCTGTGGTTGAGCGCGGCCTTCATCCTGGAAGAAGGACTCGAGATGGAAACGCTGTGGCGGGTCGTTTGCTCGATGAGCGAGGCGGCGGAGCGCATTGGCGTGAAAATCGTCACCGGCGATACCAAGGTGGTGGACAAAGGCAAAGGGGACGGGCTGTTCATCAACACCGCCGGCATCGGCGTTATCGAACACTCCCGCGTCATTGCGCCGGGCAGCGTCAAGACCGGCGACGCGATTTTGGTCAACGGAGATTTGGGCCGTCATGGCATGGCCATCATGAGCGTGCGCGAAGGCTTGCAGTTCCAAAGCCAGATCGAGAGCGATTCGGCGCCGCTTTCCGGCTTGGTGCAAAAGCTTCTGGCCGCCGGCGTGGAAACGCATTGCCTGCGGGACTTGACGCGCGGCGGCCTGGCGAGCGCGTTGAATGAAATCGCCGCCACGGCGCAACGGAGAATTGTGATTGACGGCAATAGCGTGCCGGTGCGGGAGGACGTTCATGCCGCGTGCGAATTGCTGGGGCTGGACCCCTTGCAGGTGGCGTGCGAGGGGCGCCTGGTGGCCTTTGTCGCCGCCCAGGACGCGGAGCGCGCTCTCAGCATCATGCGGGGGCACGAAGCTGGCGCCGGGGCGGCCCGGATCGGCGCGGTGGAAGAAGGCCAGCCGCCGCTGGTGGCATTGAAAAGCGCCATCGGCGCAAGCCGCATACTTGACATTGCCAGCGGCGAGCAGTTGCCAAGGATTTGTTAGAAATCAGCCTTGCAGCCGCACCACGAAGCAGGGCGTCTCCCGAGTTAACCGGGACCCGCCGCCACTGCCAGCTAAGGCGAGGGAACCAGCGCCACGAGGCGGGCCTCGTCGGGCCGTAGCTTTAGCAAAGGCCAAAGGCGTTTGGGTGCTCAGCCTGATCGTTTTCAATGGGGTGAGGCCAGGTAGAAACGCGAGGTGAAGTTGGAGGCGTTGGTGTCGTCGTATTGCATGAGGCCGTTGGTGTCGGCGGTCACGATGCCGAGGTCCAGCCACAATTGCAGGTCCGCGCTGGCCTGGATATCGAAGTTCTCCCCGGGCGAGCCTTGCGCTTGCAACAGCATCGTGCCGTCCGCCCTCCGTTGCAGCGGGGTGGGGGGCGCGTATTTGATCGTCACCATCTCCGTCCCGCCCGCGGCTGTGGTTTCATACCCGGTGACATAGACATTGCCGTTGTTATCCACCGCAATGGCATTGCCCTCGTCATCCCCATTGCCCGGCCCGTTGTAGCGCTGCACCCAGATTTGATTGCCGTTCTGATCATACTTGATCGTCACAATGTCGTTGCCGGAGTTTGTGCCTGGAGAGTAGCCGGTGACGTAAGAGTTGTTTGCTAAATCAACCGCAATCGCCAACCCCGCGCTTGGTTGCACTTGAACCATAGGAGAATAGCTTGGCCACAGCAACAACCCATTTGTATTTGCCTTGTACGTGCCACAAGCCTCGATGTAGGTGGTGCCTCCTGGAAGCAGGTAAAGGACTTGTCCAGTCAAAAGCACATTGCCCATTTTGTCGAGCGCCACGCCATAGGCATTGCCAGGGTACAAAGCAGAACCAACGAATGTCGGAAATAACTTCCATGACAATTGCCCATTGGTTGAATACTTAAATGTAGTGTAACCGGCGTCGTCTGGCCAATTGGATATCAAGTAAAGGTTGTTTGCGGCATCCAGTGCAGCTCCTGCGACCTGCACATTGAAATCTTGTGGCGCCCCGGTGCCGTTTTGTGCCAGCCATATTTGGTTGCCATTTGACCCATACTTGATCGTCGTAAGGAGCACGTAAGGACCATAGCGAATGCCATGTTGAGTAAAAGAGTAGTATGAGTCGAGGCCGGATACATAAACATTGTTGCCGCTGTCCACCAAAACAGATTGAGATATAGTTGGCCCGTACGATTCCACATAGGTCTTCAACCACACGTTGCTGCCTTGCGGGGTCAGTTTCACGGTGCCGAAATCCCGCGAAAAGCCGGCGACATAAGCATTACAGTTGTTGTCCACGGCAAGTGCAGTGCCCGCATACGGGGCGGTCCAAAGTTGATTCCCATTGGAGTCGTACTTGACCGTCAGGGCGCTTCCGGTAACGACAACATTATTGCTGGCGTCGAGAACCATTGCTGCCGGTTTGGCTGACGGGGAGTTGCTCGAATCGTATCTTGAGGTCCAAAGCTGATTGCCATCGGGGGCATATTTGATCGTGGCGTAGCCGAGATTAGGTACCTGGCGTTTTGGGAAAAGCCGGTTACGTAGATGTTTCCCGATGTGTCCAAAGCCATCTTAACCGCCTGATTGGTGCCGGTGGTAATGCCGTTGTTGTAACGGGCGACCCAGGCTGGTTGGATTTGCGCGTTAGCGGAGAGAGCGATCAGAAGCGTTAAAACAAAACACAGGATTAACCGCGGTCCTGGGGAATGTTTTTGGCGAGACGCCGAAAACTGCGGTCGAGACGACCGCGCTCCTAAAGCTGCCGAATAGTTAGATGTTTTCATAAAGTCAATTGGATAGGTGAACTGCGGCTGATGCTGGGTCAAAAAAGGGCGGCACAACGTTGGAGTTGGTGTCCAGATATGTGTTCCCACGCAGAAACCACCCGAAGCTATTCGTGGACGCGAGCTGCACGTGGAAACTGACGCCTTCACCCAAGGTGTTTCCAAAGATTTGGGCGCCGTTCAAGGACTCGCCAAGAACCAGGTAGCCGACACCGCGAAAGGCCGCCGCCCCAAAATCATTGTTCATCACCAAGGCATTGCCGCATTCCGATCCAAAAAGCACGCCATGCCCTCCGGCCACAGGCGCCACCGGTGTTTGACCCGAAGCCGGGCCAGCCGCCAATAAACTGACAAAAAGAGACGCCGTTGCAAACAACTTCGTATTCACAAACTGCCCTTTCCGCTAAGCCCGGGCGCCTCAGAAACTGCATCGACGAGTGCCGTCGCGAGCCTGGTTAATTTTCTTCTCTGGCGGCGAGATTACCGCAACTGTCCGAGAACGTCAATGTTTTTGTGACAGTTAGCGTATAGGCGTATATTTTACATTAGACTGGTTTATTATGCGCGCCGTGAAACCACAATTCTTTCCGGCGAGGGGAATGGCTCCGCGGGAGCGTCGCCCTACCTGGCGCTGTCGAGGCGGGGCCGCCATTGCCATTGCAAGCGATGGAGCGTGGCCGGCTCCAGCTTGAAACCTTCCGCCATGCTCAGGCCCTCGACCCAGAATTTCAGCGTTGCAACCGCACCACGAAGTAGGGCGTTTGTTTTCCAAAATCAGGATGGATCACGCCGTGATGCTGGTTGTCCATGGCCTGGAGCAGGTACATGAAATCGAATTGAGGATCGATCTTCTCCGCCGGAATAACGGCCTGGTAATTCCCTTTCTCGTCCACCGGCTGCATCGCCAGCGTCTCGTAATCCCTTGTTTGGTTGACGCTGCGATAAAGCACCCGGACCCATTTAATGCCGGAAGCCGCGCGCGCCTGTGCCCGGATGGTCAGGGGCTTGAGCGCGGGAGCCGTGGCGACAGGCTGATGCACCACGATTGGGGCCGCGAAGTCAGCGAAAACGGCTTGGAAACGCGGCGCGGGTGCATTCGTTCCGGGGACGACGAGCTTGCGCTGGCGATCCAGGTCGGCCAGCCCAAGTTCCAGCGCGGTCAGTTCGTCCCGCCAATGTCCGCACAAGTGCCTGCTCCGCGCGCCCATGATCAGGTCGCCGGCATACGCGTCGCCCGCTGCGTCAACAATTTGCCGCCAGGCCGCGATGGCGCTCCGCTCCTGGGCCATGGCGTCGTCCAGGGCGCCGGGGTCCTTGGTACGATCATACAAGCGGTAGCTGACCGCCGCCGGTATTCTGCGCGAATGGTAAAGAGCCAGATTGGCCAGGATCTTGAGATCGAGGACGGTCGATGCGTATTCCTTGCTCCGGTGCCGGCCAATCTTCTTCTCCGCTTGAGCCAGCAGCGCGCGGATCTCCTCCGCCGTTTGCGCGAACCAGCGGCTGGTCTCCGCTGGACGCACCTTGGCCGTTTCGCCGCCTTGGATGAGCAGTTGCGCCTCTTCATCGAAATTCTCAAAAAGCTGAACATCGGTAAGCGTTGCCCTGGCAAAATACGGCAGGTCGCCCAGACGCTGTTTTTCCGGCCAGCCGGTGGTCATGGGAAAGCTTCCGTAAGGATAACTGGAAGAGATAATGCGGGGAAGAATCCAACTCGCGCGATGCAATGCTTTTTCCAACAAAGGCGCTGCCTTGGGGCCAAAACGAATTTCAAATTCCCTGTCCCAAATCTCCGCCGGCGCGTTCGTGTTGTAACCGATGCGTCCAAAAACTTGGAAGAAATGCCAGTAGCGCTCGAATTCGTAATCGTAATAGCGCGCGGAAGGTTTTAGCAGATCAAAGGATTGGCTGTCCTGCGGTTGCGCTTCCATTTTGGTCGCCAGGGGTTCATCCACTTCAAACCCGTCTCCGTCGTAAAGGTGGGTGCTTTCCACGAATCGCCGGGCGTATTCCGGATCGCCCCACAATAGAATGCGGGCCGTGCCGCCGTTCCAGAGCTGCCAGTGCATTTGGTATTTGCGCGGATAGACCAGCAAGTCGGCGTAACTGTGCCGCCGGCTGGCTTGATCCGCTGGGTTGATGTGCATGGGATGAAAGGGCAGGCCCATTTGCTCCATGCAATATTTTGTGCTGATCCGAAAATTCAGCCCTGCATCCAATGCGCTTTGGATTTCGTTGGCGGTCAAACCTTTGGCCCGGAGATCCAGAGGCATTTTCGGACTCGTTTCGCGGATCGTTTGAAAAATGGCTTTCCAGAACGGCCCCTGCTCATCGAGCTTAAGCCCCGATTCGTCGTGCATCCGAAACTGGATTCCATCAATGTCCTGAAACTCCGTCAAAAAAGTCTTCAGCGCCGCCTGGTTGTAAGGAATCAAATTCCCGCCCGTCACGCCCCAGACCAAACTCGGTTTCGGTTGATGAACGCCCTCGCTGCCGCCGGGCGCGCCTCCGGCCTGAACTCCGCCCCGGTAAATGTGGTCCCAAATTCCCACCGTGAATTGAATGCCGCGCGCGTGCGCCATCGCCATCAAGCGGTGCAGAGCCTCGACATTCTGTTTTTGTTGCGCGGGAGTGATGCCGATCATCTTGACGTCTGGAAAATTCGGGAGGTCAAAAAAATAGGGATAACAGGGCGCAAGAAAGCCGCCGTCTTCATACCCAAAAACGACCACCACCGAGTTAAATCGATTCTGAGCCAGGGTATCGAAGTAGCGTTGCCAGTAAGCCTGGTCATAGAAGCGGCTTTCCCAGTAGGCCCTGTTCATGGCGAAAAGCGTCATCCCGCGTGTGCCGGCATCCGGTTCTTCAACCGTCTCGCGCGCCTCGCTCAAAGGACGCCCCGCATGGTCGCTCCAGCCAATGCGATCCGCCACGTCCAACTCGCCATACATAAGCCCCCGTTCGTCCGATCCGCCAATGACCCAGGCAGGTTTGCCGTGCCAGTCAACTTTTTGAATCGCCAAAGACTCGGCCCGCTTCGGAACAGACCGCCCGGAACCCTTGAGCAAAGTCGCCGCGGCGTCTCCCCCATTCGCCAGACCCGCGACGACCAGAACTTTGCCTTTAGCCGCCTCCAGCGAAGCGGCCCATTCAAACGGAACCCGCTTGTCCTTCAAAGCCGCGACTATTTTGTCCATCCCATGCCGCGCAATTTGACTGGGAGCGGCGTCGGTAACGATGGAAACCGTTGGTTGCGAGGCGGCCGTTTCCGCTCGCAAACCACCGACAAAGAGCGTCAGGGCAGCGGCGATTCTGCAACAAAAGGTTTTCATCAATTGGCGTTGTTCTGAAACCGAGCATAAAGATTAACGCCCAAAGGTTCAAGCGCGTATGCGTGCGATTTAAAGTTTATCAGTCAGCCAATGGTACGGCCGGCGCTGCCGAGCCGCCCACTTACTGGCTTTTCCGTTCGCCTCACATTCAACTATAAAACCAGATTTTGGCCTTATCAACTGCGCCAAATCTGCCGATACACGTATATCGCGGCAGACAAGTTGCCGCTTAACGAACAATTTTTATGGCAAAAGTCTTGGGTGATTCAGCCAGATACGCGAGCCAGACAGCGGCCAACAAACACGAGCGTGTTCTGTTGCACTGCATGATAATGATCTCTGTTTGCGCCGGCGTTGCCGGAGCATGTGCCGCGAGCTTCATCCCCGTGGCAGCCCTGCCGACATGGGTCAGACTGTTGCTCCCCGCCGTTGCGTTGATTGGCGTGTTGCTCTTGAAAATATGGGGCGATAGGAGATTCCGTCAGTTGAACCAGGAATGCAAAACATGGCGTAGTGGCGCTTCAGGTGAAATCCTCGTGGGAAATCTTTTAAGAAATTTCCCGGAGACTTATTACGTGATCAATGACCTGAAGACGGAATACGGCAACCTTGATCATGTCGTGGTGGGGCCGACTGGCGTGTTCGTCTTGGATACGAAGAATTGTCGTGGCGTGGTTACAGCCGACGGTAGAGGTGAGCTTCTTATCAATGGACGAAAACCGCCCAAAGACTACGTTCGTCCACTGGTCAGACGGATGCTTGGCGTTCGTGATAAAATGCGGGTGCTGGCCGAAGGCTGCGACCCATTTTATCACGCCGTGTTGGTATTCACGGCGGCCTGGGTTGATGCCCGGTGGGGTTTCACCGGCGCGGCAAACTGCGTTGGCGACAATCAGCTTTACGAATACATCGTGGAAAAAAGGGTGGATAAACCATTGCGCAACGAGGAGATTAAACGGCTCGCCCAGGCCTTTCTTAGCCTGGCCCAGATGGATGAAGGTTTTTCTCCAAAGCCAAGTGCATCGTTCACCGTCCGACTACCAGAGAAACATCGCATCATGGAAGCTCAAAACGGAAATCCAATCATAGCCAGCGGTGAATGCAGGGCGAGTTGAAAAGACGATAAGTGGGCGGCTCGGCAGCGCCGAATCTGCCACCGCGCTTTCTGCCAGTATTGGCCCATCGTCCGCATAAATCACATCGCGGTCTTCGATTTGTCCATCCTGTCAAGAGCCTTTTTCTTCTCTTTCTCAAACCTCTTTAGTATCCTTCCTGACTGCCAATTAATAGTCAAACATATCACCCAAGTCAGAACAACAAATCCAATTACGCCGAACAATTTGAGCGAACCGGTTTTCAGTGTCGGGAAGAACGAATGAATGATGCAACCGAGGCCTATTATTATCGCAAGCGAGGCAAGTAATTCAATTCCCATTGTCTTGCCGTTATGCTCACCACTCGGTGGTTTAACGTAGAAGGGTGAGGCAGTGCCGAGGCGCGACTTCCGATAGGAATCATAAATTCCCACCGCCAGGAGTTGGCCTATTGCCAACACAAAAACGGATTGAACGTACACACCAGACAGCATGTCAAGTCCATTTAGAATCCCCGCTATACCAAGCGCGAAGCAGAAGAGACCCACAGAACCCGCTCCAAGGCGCGACACATGGTAATTGCTGTCGGTTCGTTTAACCGACTTCAAAAATGCGGGCCGAAAAGCCGCAACGTAAAATATAAAAATGCTGACGGCCACTAAAAAGGCCCCGCGCCAGAAATTGCTCATTTTATGTATCCTAAATGACGAGACCTGTTCATCATTCCCTTGGGGTCAGTTCGTGGTATTGTCATATTTTATAGCGTCTTTCCCTCACGATAAAGCAGCCACGTCAGATAACCGCGACTGCCCATCGCCAGACGCTCCGCGATCCATGCCAGCGGCATGGTCGTCTGGGCGCGCACTTCGGCTGCCAATTTCACTTTTTTCGGATCGCCTTTGCGCCGCGCGGCCAACTCCTTTTCTTTCCACCCCATCGCCTTGAGCTTTGCGCTCACCAATCGTTCTGCCCGAACCTCCGCTGCTTCCTGCACCGCCTCACCATAATAGCTGCCTCCGGGCTCCGTGGACACTTGCTCCAGCAATTCCCGCCGAAAGTCCTCGTCTCCCACGCACCAACCGCGCTCCATCCGTTCGTACTCTCCCTCCAACTCTTCTGTTCGCCGGCGCTCCAGCCCTTGTGCAAACACCCGCCGCCCAGTCGCGCTGTCCTTGGGGATTCGCCACTCCCCCAAAAGCCGGTCCACCCGCAGCCAGGCCGGACGTTTGCTTGGCGACGCCAGATAAAGCGGGTAGCTGCTCCACGGGAAAGTCTCCAACGCCTGCTCTGGTTCGATCTGCCTGGCTCGGACGGGATTCAGATGCACGTAATCGCAAACACTTTTCAGGTAGCCATTGCTGCCGCCATCCACCACCAGCGCCTTGTATCGACCGCTGAACAAATGTCCGAACTGCCGGTGCCGCCGATTGAAACGCCCAGTGTAGGTTCCCAGCAGCCACTTCATGCCGACGACCAGCGTGGGCTGGGGCGTTTCGACGACGAGATGAAAATGGTTGGGCATCAGGCAGTAAGCATGCACCTGCCACCGCGCCTTCTGACAGGCTTCGCCCATCGTCCGCAAAAAACAGTTATAATCCCAGCCGTCTTCAAAAATGGTCTTCCGGCGGTCGCCGCGATTCATGACGTGATACACCGCCCCGGCATACTGGATTCTGAGCTTGCGCGCCATGCACGCGACAATGCCAAACGCGCCACGCTTCGTCAAGAATTATATTACATTACCATGACCTGACCCCGACTCTGTCACGGCCTGAGACTGGTCAAGCGGGCAAGGCAGATGGATTAATGGGCTTGCTGCGAATCGCTTCGGGATGGTCTGCTGTTAGTCTGCGGGGCATGTTGCTGAAAATTACTTTTGGGACAGTTGTCTTACTTGGGCGAGCACGTCCGCAGCGTGAGTTCGATCTCCGTGGCTGTGGCTAATCTTAACCGAACGAACGATGCCCTTGTTATCTATTACGAAAGTTGAAGGATAGGCTGTTTCCCGCGGCGCATCCCATCGCAACCCATAGGCGTTGACCATGGTGTAGTCGGGGTCGAGAACATAGAGAAACTCTGCCGGCCATTGTTTGCCTTTCCAATCCTTGAACTCTTGAGCATGAGCTTTCAGATCGGCGGCGGGGCCGGGATAGACGAACACCAAGCGTGCTTTTGCCTCCGCGAAACCTGAAGCCGAAGCGATGAAATCATGCACCTGCACGTCGCAAATCGGGCATTGGTAACCTGGCCATCCGCGCAAAACGACAAGAACCACGTTGCCCTTCTGAGTCAATTGGCTGAAGCTCACCAGCGCATCGTCCAGCCCTTTGAGGGTGAAATCCGGCGCTTTCTCTCCTATCTTCGGGATGTCGGCGGCCTTGAGCGCGGACGAAAGCAGGCACATCAACGTAACGAGCGCCATGCCGGTTAGACAATTCCTCTTCGGGTGAATTCTTGATTTGAGGACATTCACTGTTCGGTAACGGAGTTTGTGCATGGTCATCGTTTGCCTCATGCTTTCGATTATTCCCATAGAACCTGAAAGAACGCAACAAGTCTTCTCCGTTCCTCCATCCGCTCAAAAACCGCCTCAATCTACTGCACCGATCGATAAGTCGTTGATTATCAAGGGGCGACGATTTCGAAGGGGATGGCCGGGAGGGTGCCTACCGTGACGCGCTGCTGGTTCGCGCGCGGCTTTCCGTTTGGACCGTTGCCCTGCGGCCTTTTGTTTAACACATTGACGATCAGATTGCCCTTCATTCCCGATTTGGTCTTGGCGGCGTCGCTGTGCAGCACGATGTCTGCTCCTCCCTGCTCCGACGATACGCTGGCAATGGTGATGCCTTCCGGCGCTTCGTTCAATTCGAGTTGGTAATTGGCGGCGTAGCCGTTGCCGGGCGTTCCGACTCGCACCTCCGCCGTGCCTCCGACCGGGATTTTCACCGGGGCTGGATCACGAACGCTCAAACCGCGCCCGCGCCTTGGTTGGAAACGCCCCGCCAAGGTGACCTCGAAGTCCTTGCACGGAACCAAATGCCAGTAGGCGAAGGCTTGCATCATGTCTTCCGCCGGCACGCCGGGACGGACGACCTCGTGCTCCTGGATCAGCGCGCGGCCCTCCACGGAGAGTTTGACCGGCCCCTGCCCGGAATACGCCGGCGCCGCGAGGGTCATCCGCACCTTGTCCTGGTTGGCTGGCACCGTGGCGCCGCTTAATTCAAATCCCGCCGGCGCATTTTTCAATGCCAGCGTGATTTCGTTGGTAAAGCCGTCCCGTCGCAGCGCATAGACTGTCATGGGAACGCATAAGCCGCCCCGCACCGTCACGCTGGAGGGCGCGACCCGCAACTCGAAGTCGGGCCGCGGCGGGCTGAGGCGCAGGCGGTAGGCGTAATCCGGCCCCCCCTGCCCTTGGGCGTCGCCCAGCCAGACATAGTAAGTTCCGCTGGCCGGCAGCGTGCAGCGCAAATAGGAATCCGCGTAGTGCGTTTGCAACCCGGCCCCCTTGTCCTCGTAATCGTCATTGAAGGCCAGTTGCTTCCCCGCTTCATCGGTTAGTCTGAGCACGCTGTCAAGCGGTGAATCCAGGCGGCGCGCGATGACCTCGGCCACGATTTCCTGCCCGGCGCGGCCCTGGAAGCAGAAGACATCCCACCGGCCCGGCTGCTCCATGCAACCGTTGACGATGATGGGAAGAGTGACCGTTTGCGCGGCAGCCTGCGAATGGTTTGATTTGCGCGAGAAGCATTCCGGCAACGCATCGACGGCAAAGGGAAGGTGATTGGATATATGGTTCTCCCTGCTGACGGAAAGAGGATAAATTCCCGGCGCCACGTTCCTCTCGTCCTCAGTCAACTCGGCGGCGGGAAGATTCCAACCGCTCAGCTTGACAGTGGTTTGGGCGCCCGCCGGAGCGCCGAGCGGGAAAAGGCCGGTGATAAACGGCAGTTCGCCGGCGGTGACGCGATAGACAAAATCCTCACGTCCGCGGTAAATGGAATCCCTGATTTGGAAAACGTATTCGCCGTCCTTGGGAACTTCGTAAAACAGGACCGGGTCGGGATGGAAACGGTAATGGTCAGCGTAGGCAACCTCATGCCCCTGGGAGTCGTAAAGGGAGAGGACGGCTTGGAACCAGCCGGGAACGGCGTCGGCAAGATAAGGCATGAGTTCGCGGGCTGCCGCGGCAATGACCAACCGCTGCCCCTTGCGCGCGCGGAAGCGGTAACGGTCCACGCCGCCAGGCAGGATCTGGCCATTGACCACGCACGGCAGGGAAACGCGCGATTCAACCGGCGCGACGGCGCTCTGGGCGTCAGCATTGCGCGGCCGCTTGGGGACCTGGGTTTGGCTGTCAAGGCTTGGTTCGGGCTTGTCAAATTCCGGCAATTGGCTGACGCAAAAGAGCAACGGCTGGGACAAGGCGGCCGGCGCGCCCAGTCTTAGCTCGCGTTCGCCCGGTTCGGCGTTGGTGGCAATGGTGATCTTGACCGTGACGATGTCGGCAATGGCCGGGTTGATCATTCTTTTTTGGAATTTGGCCAGTTTCTCGCGAATTTCGGCGGCCATTCTGGCGTCTTCAACGGTCCAAACGGAATTGGTTTTCCCGGCTCTTTTATCCTGCAGCAGCTTGAGCTGCTCGCGCAATTGCATGACCTCTTTCTGGCTCAGGGGCTTGACGGCCTGCTCCACGACGGCTTGAACGCCGTGGCCGGATAGATACGCGTTGCTGACGGTGCCAAGATACTGCCCACCGACTTTGACCACGAGTGTAGCGCCTTGCAGGCCGCCGGCGGGATAAACATAACCAATATGCGGGGTGAAGGTTTGCTGCGCATGGGAAGCTGCAGGCAAGGCCAGCACCGCCGCCAGAATTAGATTCTTAATTTTCAAAAGTTTCTCAGATTTTTGGGCGGCGCGGCAGCGCCGCCCTACCGATAATTACATGATTTCTTTCAATCGTCCGCCACGGCTCGCTTCTTCGGCGGCGGTGGGTATGACGCGAACATCCAGGCCTTGGGGATGCGGTAATTTCGCCTCGGCATCGATGCCGAGCAATTCATACATGCTGCCGAGAACGTCGCACGGATATACAGGCCGGTCCTTTACTTCTTCCCCTTTGGCATCGGAAGCGCCGACCACGCGGCCGCCCTTGAATCCGCCGCCCGCGAGCACGGCGGAGAAGACTTCGCCATGATGGCCGCGCCCGCCATTCCAAGGAGACTCCCACATGACTTTTGGGGTTCGTCCGAATTCGCCGCCCCACCAAACGATGGTCTTGTCCAAGAGTCCGTGGTCGGTCAAATCCTGCAAGAGGGCGGCCATGCCTTTGTCCATTTCGGGCACCCGGCGGCGCATGGTTTGGAAATTCTCCTTGTGCGTATCCCAGCCGCCCTTGTAGTTGATTGTGACGTAGGGAACGCCCCGTTCCACCAATCGCCGCGCCACCAGGCACGATTGCCCAAAAGTGTTGCGACCGTAAAGATCGCGCACCTCGTTCTTCTCCTGCGACAGATCGAAGACCTTGCCGGCGTCGCCCAGGATGAGGTCGTAAGCCTCCCTTTCACATTTCGCGGAAGCGGCCAGTTCCGGCTGCTCCGGCAGGACATGAGCCAAGGTGTCCAACTGGTGCAGCAACTCGCGCCGTTCCTTCTGGCGATGCTCGGAAATGCTTTCGCTGACCACCCCTTCGACGGCGAAGGGCGTTCTGGCCGGGTCGCCGCCGGTGGAAAAGGGTTGATAGCGCGATCCCAAAAAGCCCGCCTCGGAAAAACGTCCCTGCGGTTCGGTCAGCACAATGTAAGGCGGAATCAATCCGCGATAATCGGCGTTGTAGCCCTTGAAGAGCGACACCACCGCGCCGGCGCACGGATAGACATCCCGCCCCCCGGCCGGGCGCGCGGTCTGCACCATGTAGGAGGCCGTTTCGTGGCCGTTGTTGCCGTGGGTCATGCTGCGGATAATGGAAAATTTGTCGGCCTGCTTGGCCAGCAGCGGCATGAGTTCGCAAATTCTGATTCCGTCCACGTTGGTATTGATCGGTTTGTCCAACGGGCCGGAATAATCCGAGCCTGCTTCCGGTTTCGGATCAAAAGTGTCGAGGTGCGAAGGGCCGCCCCACATCCAAATTTGGATGACCGACTTGGCTTTGGATTGGGCCGTTGGCGTTTCGGCCAGTGCGCGCAGGCTCAAGTGATGTCCCAAGAGCAATCCGCCCGCTCCCAGGAGAGCGCGCCGCACCGCCTCGCGCCGCGACATGGCGCTGCCGCGCAAGCGTGAAAGCAAGTCGTCCGAATAAGGCTGGAACGGTTGCCCGCCGGCCCATGTTTGCATTTTCATACTTTGCCTTTCTTGATGCATTCGGTTCAATGGCGATAGAGAAACTCCGCGCTGTTAAGCAGGGACCAAGCCAAATCCACCGTCGCCTGGCGTTTACCCAGGTCGCCGGACTGGAAATAGCCATCCGCCTTCTTCAACTGGTACTCGGTGGGAAAACGCGAAAGAATCGCGAGATACATGATGGCGATATTTTCGTGCTGAGTTTTCTTGGATTGCATCTGGTTTTGCAGCAGCCGACTTTGCTCAATCTTGAGCAGGATGTGGCTCGAATTAAGCAGATGCAACCGCTGTTCGGAAGTCGGACGATTATTGCGCTCCGTTTCATGGCCGGTATCGCGCGCGGAGCGTCCGAACATGACCAGGAAGGGGCTGCTGATGCTGCCGTCAGGCAGCGCGATCGAGCGCATCTCCGCCGGTATGAAGGTAAAGGGTTCAGGGATGGCGCTGGAATAATTCTCCGTCGCCCCGGTGATCTGGTCCAAGGCGTCAATAAGAACCTCCGCTTCCAGGCGGCGCAAGGGATAAGACGCGAAGCAGGCGGCGGCATCAGTTTTGCCTCCCAGCGGCAACGAAGAAAGTTGGTAGGTCTTGGAGTTTAGAATCAAGCGAAAGAAGCGTTTGAGGTCGTAGTGGGACGCGATCAACTCCTTTTCCAACAGCGCCAGCAGCTTCGGATCGCTGGGTGGATTATCCGCCCGAATATCGTCCGCTTCCTCAATGATGCCGCGACCCAGCAGCCACGACCAGGCGCGGTTGGCGATGTTTTTGGTGAACCACGGGTTTTTCGGATCAATCAGCCAGTCGGCGAAAACCTGGCGCGGATCGCGTTCCGGCGACCAGTGGGCCGGGGTGCCATCTGGAAAGACTGCCGGTTGGCCCAGCCGGTTGGTCGCCTTGGCCAGATCAAAAAGCACGATCTCTTCCTTCCACTCGCCCGTCGGCTTATAGCTAATTTCGGAAAAAAAGGGCGCCATGCCGGACCATTGATTGGAGGGCCACTTTTCCGCCCGCGCTCCCATGAAGGTCAAGGCGACCGCTTGGGCGATGGCCTGCGGCTGCTTGTTCTGCAAGGCCCGGTAGAAGTTGACCGGCGGGACGCGGAAATTGCTGCCGCTGGCGGTCAGCAACTCGCGGGCGAACCGGTCGTAGGGCACGTTCTCCTTCATGCAGGCGCGAATCCAGTGGTGATAGGCTTGCGCGGCGTTGGGCCACAAATTAATCGGGAACTCCGCCTTGACCCGCAGCAAGTCGCTCCACTTCATGGCCCAGTAGTCGGCAAACTCGTCCCGTTCCAACAGCCGGTCAATCAAGGCGCGGCGTTTGTTCGGATCGCTGTTGAGTAGGAATTGTTCCGCCTCAAACCCGCTGGGCAGTGTCCCAATGACGTCCACATAAGCGCGGCGGACAAAGACGGCGTCCGAGCAGAGCCGGGCCGGTTGCACGTTCAACTGTTTCAACCGCCCGAAAACAAGATCGTCAATGGCATTTTGAGACGCAAGCGGGGCGGCGCTTTCGTAAATGGTCAACGGCCGTTCCACCGCCGGGAATCCACTGCAGGCCGCAAGGACCAGCCCGCCTAAAATTAGGAACATTTTCATCGCGCCAACAAATTAGACGCCTGCCCCGGGCAATTGGATGCAACAAAAGCACAACCTATTTTGCGGTGGGGCTATGCAATTTATGGTTGACGTTATAGAATTGACGTAACCGCGTCCACTATGCCAGCGTCTAGGGCATCGTGACGAATTTGACCTCATCCGCCCTGCCCCGCTCGAAGGCGTCCGCGCCCACCGGCGCTTCCGCCAAGTCAGCGCCCGCCCCTGCCTTTTCCATTACGCTCAAACCACTGCACGGCGAAGGGATCGTGAACATGTTCGACCGCCTGGCAATCGCCCTCAAGGACGCAGACGCGGAGCCAGCCCATTTGATCATCCTCGGCTCCGTGGGCGCCTACACGGCCTCGATCGACGCCATGCGGCGCGCTTTTGGGCAGGTGGATTGGCCGGTCACCTGGGTGGAAGGCGCCTCGTCCGAGGATCATCCGATTGCCGGAATTCAGGCTTTCGCCTTCAGCGCCGGCCAGGTCAACCCAATCACCCTCAACGGCCAGGTCGTTGGCTCCGTTTTTGAAGAGGGCGCCATGCGGCATTGCATGCTCGGAGGCTTGGGACCTGATTCCTGCTCCGCCTCGAGCCCCGATCAATTCCGGCAAACGCTGGAGAACCTGACGGCAGCCCTCGAACAAGCCGGTTTCGCCCTCAAAGATGTCATCCGCACCTGGTTCTACCTGGACGACCTTCTTTCGTGGTACGGTCCCTTCAATGAGGTCCGAACCAAAATATTCTCACGCATTAAGTTCCGCAGCGGATCGATGCCCGCCAGCACGGGCATTTCCGCCTCGAATCCAGCCGGCAGCGCGTTGGTAGCCGGCGTCTGGGCTTTGCAGCCCATCGACCCCTCCGCGCGGGCCGCGGAAGTTCACTCCCCCTTGCAATGTCCGGCCTCCGCCTATGGCAGTTCCTTCAGCCGGGCCATGGAGATTTCTTCGCCCCAGGGGCGGCATCTTCTGATTTCCGGCACGGCCAGCATTGCGCCGGGCGGCGCGACGTTATGGCCGGAGGACGTCCGCCGGCAAATCGATCTCACCATGGAAGTGGTCGAGGCTATTTTGCTCTCGCGCGGCATGGGCTTATCGGACATCACCCGCGCCACCGCCTATTTCAAGCATCAGGCCGACATGCCAGCCTTCGCGAAGTGGAGCGCCGGCCGAGGTTTGCCTTTGCTGCCCGTCGTCGCGGCCCAATGCGGCATCTGCCGCGACGATCTTCTCTTTGAACTGGAAGCCGACGCCTGGGCCGCAACGCCACGCGGAGACGGCCAGCTTAAAGCGTGAACAGGCACTTGCCATTATAGCTAATGACAACGTGGCGTAATGTTGTTCAGGCGCATCCATGCAACAACGCCAGGACTTGGGTGAGTTTTCATGGGCCTTTTGCCACGGCCAGTTTGGTTTCGTCAATCCTTTTAACGATACGAGTCATCGGCACTTTCGATGCGAAAATATCAGGGGCGCAAAACCTCAAAAGTCGTGCCCAACGGGCATGAATACCTTGCTGTAACCGATTATATTCGTTGTAATCCCAGAAACGGTAATTTGAACTTGCGGCATCAGCTTTCCCGCCGCGCTATCGGCCTCAACGTTGACGTCCTTTCGATACCATGTCGCCTCATAGAACGGCACAGGCAGGTAATCCTTTCCCGCCTCGACTGGATCACCGCCAAGTTGCCAAAACTCCGGCGGATGGAAGTCTTTCTCTTTATGTCCCATCACCTTGAAATGCCATTTGGCAATTACCAGTGCCTTCTCTTTGGTCAGCTTGTTACGAAGGTTCAGGGCCTTAACGGCTTCAAGCTCTCCCTTTGGCATCGTCAAAGGACTGTAATATCCCGTTTTGGTTGGCGTAATAAAGGCCCAAATTTCCGCGTTTGTTCCGAACGCCCCCAGCATGAATATCCACCCATTTGTCAAGAATAGAGTCGCCTGGTAGCCCGGGAGTTCTCCATAGTCAATATTACATCGCTTGATCGCCTCTGTGCCGAAATTTGTATTAAAGCTCAACCTGTTTCGAGCAATGAAATTCCGAGCAAGCGGAATCACCGTATCCCAAAAGTGTTGTTGCTCCGTCGCAGTCGGCGGAAGCCCCTGTTGGATTCCCAAGCCCCCGGCGGCGGGGCGGCTGACGACGAAGACGAAATTGTTCGTCTGCGCCGGCATCGCGCAAGCGCAGACGAACACCATAATGCTGACGAGGAATTTCATCGGCCGTACGTTAAGCTTGTGTCTCCGTAAGTCAACATATTCCCTGAAGGATGATGATTTCCGGCATTGGCACGATTAATGGCATTTTGCACAGGGACGTCGGAACTTGCCAGCCAAGTGGTCCAAAAATCCTGAGACCAATTCAACGTTCCGGTGTCCAGCAGGGACATGGAGACGACACCAATAAAACGCGGTGACAGCCTGATCGACCAACGCGTTGAAGACGGGCGCAAAGTCAGCGTTATTATCGACGACAAAGAGATTGTTTTGGTACACGCTCCTTGAATCGGCCAATTCCAATTGCGCCACAAGATTGCGGATATTGGCCATCGTGTTTTGAATAACGCCGTTAAAAAGCAAGCCCCCAGAGCCTGAGATGTTCTGACGCGCCAGGACGATCTGACCGCTACTCCAATTGACTTCCCGCCAGACGATGACTCCCACACGCTGCCCATAGCCCGCGCCGCTGGGTGTCCCGCCGTTGGGCGTGGCCCCGTTCGCAGTCACTCCACTCGGGGTGGTGATCATCGTTGTCACCGGGGCCGTGGCCTCCGCCACGGCGGCAGGGTCCATTCCAGGAAGCACCATGCCAGGAGGCAAAGGCGGAATCTCCGGCGGTTCGATAGCGATTGTCCCCTGACTCATCATACCCGTGCCCCCATAGTAGGCAACCGACCAAGGCGCCCGCAACAGAAAGCGCGGGCGGCGCCCACTTGGGGCGCGCCCTGGCCTGTCTGTCGCTATGCCTTGAAAATTTGGTCGGTTTTCTTCTATGGCTTGAGTAGCGGCCAACGCTACGCAAAATCAAATTGTAAAAGAACGTGCTCCACTTTTGACAGAATGTGCGGCAAAAGCAAGAGCTTTTTTCATTGTTTATTTTCTTGCCATTAAGCTGTGGGCTTGGGCTTGATGGCTGTCATCGCATGAGAATGAGAACTGTCATAATTCCAAGACCGACCCTTTGGCCTTTTTTAACGGACAATGAAACGTCTCCGAAAAGTCGTTGCCGGAGGTTTCGGTTGCTGTTGCCGCTTGCGTTGACGTTGTTGATGCCGGTTGGCGCTAACGCCCTTGACGTCGAGACAACCGCCACAACGCCAGTGCGCGACGCGAAAACCGAGGCGTCGAAGGACGTGCGCATTACCGTCAATTTGGCGGCCGTGGTGAACGTCATGCGCGGGGGCATCGGCGCGTCGTGGCACGCCATCGAAGCGCCGATCCCGGTATCCGAAATACCCCATCCCGTTTTCAAGCTAAGGAGCCACGGCGGCAGCGGCTGGGGCGCTTATCCGCCGGCGGAGGATGACGCGGCGTGGGCGCAGATTGAACGGCACGCGCGCTGGCTGGGATTGGATTGGAATCGCGTCGAGTTGGAACAGCGCATCTACGAACCGGAGCGCGGCCAGTTCTCTTGGGACTCCCCGGAAATGCGCATCCTTTACCGGATTCTCGATATATGCGAGCGGAACAAGGCCGACGTGTTTCTGCAACAGATGTGGGGCAACGTGAAGTGGAACACATTCCCCGAATGGCGCGAGGACGCCGTAACGCGCGTCCACAGCGGACCGCTCTCGATGGATGACTTCGGCGAAGGCCTGGCGACGCTGGTCGAGCATCTGGTGAAAGCTCGCGGCTACACCTGCATCCGCTGGCTCTGCATCAATAATGAGCCTAATGGCAAATGGGCCTGGTGGGAAAAACCGCCCGACGAACTCATGCCGCTGAAGCCGGGTCTGGCAGCCGTGCGCAAGGCGCTGGACGCCCGCGGCCTCAGTCTGCCGCTTTCCGGTCCCGACCTGACCGACGGCGTGCCACCGCTGAAGCCTGAGCGGTTCGATTTCCTCGACCTCCTGGGCGCCTTGGATTTCCATTCTTACGACGAGAACTTCGACTGGCTAGGCAAGAGGCAAATGGCGCGGATCGATACCAATACTGGCGAATGGCAGTTGGTCCCGAGCGTTGCTCCCTGGCCCATGAAGCAGATGATCCAGTTCGATAAGAACACTGCCGACTGGGCATCCTGGGCGCACCAGAACCACAAACCGTTTTTCATGTCGGAGTTCGGCACCCTGGCCAATGGCTTGCGCACGGATCAGCCCGGTCCGGATTGCTATCAATCGGCATTGAAAGACGCGGAGTGGATCGTGAGACGGATCAACGAGGGCGTGGACGGGTTTAACCGCTGGAGTTTTCTCAATCGCGGCGATCTGGACGGCCAGTGGCAGTTCATCGATACTTGGGATCGCAAAAACCAAAAACTGCTCACCGCCTATGCGCCGCATCCGAACACCTACTTTGTGCTCGGCTTACTAACCCGTTTCACCGCGAAACATTCCGCCGTGCTCGCCTGCGCGGTGGACGGCGGCCGCGTCGGCGAGTGGCCGCGCGTGTTCGCGGCGATGTTGCGCAGCCCGCAAGGCAAACTCACTCTGGCAGTGGTCAACGATGCTCCGACCGGCATGGACGTCAATTTCCAGCTTCGGAGCCTGGCCTCTGGCGTCATTCTGCACCGCTACGCCGTGAGCGCAAAAGACCGCGACCGCGCCGATCTGCTAATTGATCCACGGGGCCAGTTCGCGCTCTCGCCGACAGGAGCTGCGTTCCAAGACCGCCTGGAGCCGATGAGCGTGACCGTTTATTCCACCTACAATTTGGCCCACGGCACCGACGGCGTGATCGCCGACGAAGCCGGCAAACCTTGATTTGTCGTTTGAAATTGAAAATGACAAATTTTCAATTTTCAATTCACAATGGTTCGCAACGGCGCGCTTCAAGGACACCACCATCGCCACTCCCCGTCACAGGCGCCGCTAAAAAAATAATTTGACGCCCCGGTGGAACGGTGGAAACTTCCGATTCGTAATGAAAATCAGAAGCTTCACTCATATCTCAGCCGCGCAACCGCCGTCCCCCGGCCACAGGAGCGATGCCGTCAGCTCCCGGGCGACACGGCCAATGAACCTGCAAACCCGTGGAATAACACCAAAGGAGAACTCACATGACCACAGATCAGAGCGCTGCGATAAACGTGAAAACAAAACCCGCGGACATTTCTTGCGAGAAGATACCAGCCAGGGCTTTGCGGCGCCGAGCCTTCGGCCTGCCGGTTGCATTATTCATGGCAGCGCTGACCGTTGATGTCGCCAGCGCGCAAACCATCGCCAACGGAGGGATTCAGACTGGAACGCTTGCGCTCAACACCACGAATTCCTACACCTTTTCGGCCAACGCCGGGGACAGCATCAACTTGCGGGTGGGCACCACCAATTTCGACGGGAACCTCCAGTTGTTTGGGCCAACCAGCGCTTTGCTGACCGGCACCGGAGGCAGCACGGATGACCTCATCACCTACAGCGCAACCAACAGCGGCACCTTCACCGTGCGCCTCAGCAGTTGGTTTGCCGGCGGCAGCGGCACCTACGCGCTTTACCTGGCGCAAATGCCGGAGGCCTTTACCGTGCCCTCGGGTGACCAAGGCGGGCCGATGACCAACGGCGGCAAATACCCCGGAACGATTACACTGGGTGACCTGGATATGTGGACTTTCACCGCCAACACTGGGGACAACATCAATTTGCGCGTGGGCACAACCAATTTCGACGGCAAGCTCCAGTTGTATGGGACGAATGGCGCCTTGGTGGCCAGCACCGGAGGCGCTACAGATGACCTCATCGCCTACACCGCGACCAACAGCGGCACTTTCACCGTCCTGGTCAGCAGTTGGTTTAGCGGCGAGACCGGCACCTATGCGTTATACCTGGCGCAGACGCCGGAGGCTTTTATTGTGCCTGCGGGTGATCAGGGCGGGCCGATGACCAACGGCGGCAAGTACCCCGGAACGATTTCCTTGGGCGATCTGGATATGTGGAGTTTCACAGCCAGCACGGGCGACAGCATCAATTTGCGCGTGGGCACCACCAATTTCGACGGCAAGCTCCAGTTGTATGGGACGAATGGCGCCTTGGTGGCCAGCACCGGAGGCGCTACAGATGACCTCATCGCCTACACCGCGACCAACAGCGGCACTTTCACCGTCCTGGTCAGCAGTTGGTTTAGCGGCGAGACCGGCACCTATGCGTTATACCTGGCGCAGACGCCGGAGGCTTTTATTGTGCCCATCGGTGATGCCGGCGGGCTGATGACCAATGGCGGCAAATACGCCGGAACGACTGCCTTGGGCGAGATCGATATGTGGAGCTTCACGGCCAACACCGGGGACAGCATCAATTTGCGCGTCGGCACTACCGGTTTTGATGGCTACCTCGAGCTGTACGGCCCGAACGGTGCCTTGTTAGCCCACGACCAAGGCGTCACGGATGATTCCATCGCCTACAGCGCGACCAATAGCGGCACCTTTACGGTGCTGGTCAGCAGTTGGTTCCAAGGTGGCACCGGCACTTACAATCTATTCCTTGCACAAATACCGGAGCCTTTTATTGTGCCCCCTGGTGATGCTGGCGGGCTGATGACCAATGGCGGCAAATACGCCGGAACGACTGCCTTGGGCGAGATCGATATGTGGAGATTCACGGCCAACACCGGGGACAGCATCAATTTGCGCGTCGGCACTACCGGTTTTGATGGCTACCTCGAGCTGTACGGCCCGAACGGTGCCTTGTTGGCCCACGACCAAGGCGTCACGGATGACCTCGTCGCCTACACCGCGACCAACAGCGGCACCTTTACCGTGCTGGTCAGCAGTTGGTTCCAAGGTGGCACCGGCACTTACAATCTGTTCCTGGCGCAAATACCGGAGCCTTTTATTGTGCCGCCGGGCGACGCGGGCGGGCGGATGACCAACGGCGGAAATTACCCGGGAACGATTTCCCTGGGCGAGATGGATATGTGGACTTTCAGCGCCAGCGCGAAGGACAGCATCAATTTGCGCGTCGGCACAACCGGTTTTGATGGCTACCTTGAACTGTATGGTCCGAACGGAGCTTTGCTGGCCGACACCGAAGGCGTCACGGACGACCCCATCGCTTACACCGCGACCAACAGCGGCACCTTCACCGTGCTGGTCAGCAGTTGGTTTAGCGGCGGCACCGGCACTTACGCGCTGTTTTTGGCGCAGATGCCGGAATCCTTTATTGTGCCGCCGGGCGATGCAGGAGGCGCCATGACTGGGGGCACGCGTTATAACGGAACGCTTAGTCTTGGGGACTTGGACATGTGGTCCTTCACCGCGTGCAAAGGCGAGGTTATCAATCTGGGGTTAAACACCACGAATTTTGACGGCAAGCTCCAATTGTACGGGTCAAACGGCGCGTTGCTGGATACGGCCGGAGGCACCACGGTGACGAGCTTTTCCTACACCGCCACCAACTGCGGCGATTTTAGGGTGCTGGTCAGCAGTTGGTTTGACGGCGGCACCGGCGCCTACGGTCTTTCCGCCAACGGGCTGCTGGATGGGATGCGTGTTTGCCCGCCTGCTATTTCGGGCGCCAACCTCACTGTCAATGGAATCGGCGGGCCCACCAACGCCCTCTTCATTTTATATTCGGCCACCAACCTGGCCACCCCGGCCAATCTCTGGACACCGATTCTAACCAACCATTTCGATCTGTTCGGGGTCTTAACCTACACCAATGTTTACAACCCCGTTCAGGAGCTGTTCTTCCGCTTTGTTGTCCCGTAACTCCCATCCGGTGGGGCGGCATTGCGCCGCCGCCGAGTAAACCGAATATTGAAAATTGAAAATTTGTAATTGGGGGGCGCCTCTAACCCGCCTTCTTGGGCCTGATAACCGCCGGCAGGTAAATGCTAAAAGCGGCCCCTTGCCCGGAGGCGGAATGGACGTGCAGGCACCCGTGGGCCTCCTTGAGCAGCCGATGGACAATCGCCAAACCCAGGCCGGTGCCCCTGCCCGGCGCTTTGGTGGTGAAATAAGGTTGGAAAATCTTCGGCAACACTTCCTCCGGGATGCCGGGGCCGTTGTCCCTGACCAGCAATTGCAGCAATGGCGGGGTATTGGAAAATCCCGGCCCGAAGAGAATGCGGTCGGTTGGCCCGTCGCGCAAATTGGAAAAGTCCACGCCGGTCTCCAGGATCCGGCCGGAAATATCGATCAGGTGCGGCTCGGGCGAGCATTGCATGGCGTTGATGGCCAGATTTAGCAGAATGCCGATAAGATCAGTGCCGTTGATTTGCAACTCGATGTCTTCGACCAGCGCATGAATCTCCAGCGTGTTTTGCCCTTTGCTGGGGTGGACGTTGAGCAACTCCCGCAAATCGTCCAGAATCAGGTTGACGTTGACGCGTATGGGGGCGGCCGGTTGCTGCCGCATAAAACTAAGATAGCGGTGCGAAATCTCAATGCAGTTGCTGACTTGCCGCGTGATGCGGCGCAAGCGGTCTTTGACCATTTCCATGTCGTCTCCATCCAATCGCTTGGAATCCCCCAGGCGCTGATTGATGATCTGGATAAAACCGGAAATGATGGTCAACGGCCCGTTGATATCGTGGATGATGCTGGCGTAAATTTCGCCCCGCGTGCGCGTGATTTCCTCCTGCAAGCGCTGGTCGTGCAGTTCGATTTGCAAAGAGGCCAGCCGCTCGTTGTTGCCCTGGATTTCATCGGCGAAGGCATGCCGCTCCATGGCGTTGGCCACCGCTTTGCGAACGGTCGCGACATCGAACGGTTTATTCAGGTAATCGCACGCCCCCTGCCGCAATGCCTGCCGGATCGTATCCACCGTCTCGTAAGCCGTCAGCATGATGACCTCGATGGACGGGTCCAGCGCCTTGATTTTTTCCAGCAACTCAGTGCCGCTCATCCCGGTCATGCGAATATCCAGCACGGCGGCGTCAATCTTGTGTTTTTGGGCCAGGTCCAGCGCGTCCGGCCCGTTGGAGGCGAGCAACAGCGAGTAATCGTCCTTGAAAACGACGCGCAGAGATTGCCGCGGCCCTTCTTCGTCGTCCACGATGAGCAATGTCCGCCGCGGCTTATCAGCCGCAATGCTGGCGCCGTTAGAAGTGATAGCCGACGTTGATGGTGAGTGCATGGCTTAGGAATTGATATTTGCCGTCGGCGCTGGCGAAGGTATCGCCACCAACGGAGCGCGCAGGCCCCCAGCCTAATTGATAGGCTGCATCCCAAGTGAAACTTCCACACTTCTTCCCCACCCCTAGACTGAAAATATGCCGGTCCGAGTCCGGCACCAGCGGATTGAAATTGGCGTCCGGCACCGTGTTCTCGCTATACATATATCCGCCACTGACACGCCAGTTATCGCCCAAATACCGCGTCGCTCCGAAATCGAGCATCCAACTGGGCTTCCAGCCGAAGCCCAAAGCCTCCGGCAGCGGAACCACCGGCACCGTTTTCAAGGTGCTCCAGTCCGTCCAATTCAGGTCGCTTTCAAAATTCCATTTCTCATTGGGCCGAAAGGAATAGCCGAAGACCAGCGTGGACGGAAAATGAAAATCAGCCGAGGCCGCGATGTTCGGGTTGGCCAGGAAAGGCACTACCGGCAAGGTGGCGTGCCCGTTGTAATTCATCTCCGTCGCGCTGCGATAGGTCAGGCCGAAGTAGTGTTGGTCGCCAGGATGAAACAGGATGCCCGCCTCGTAACCGACACTGGTGGCGCGTCCGCGGAAATGATTGACGAAGCCGGGCAGAAACGGCACCGGCGTGGCAAACTCCTTTATATCCGCTTCCGAATAGTCAAAATTCGGCCCGGCGGCGACCGAAAGGCTGGGCGTAATCTGCCAGGCCAGCGTCCCGGCGGCCCTCGCGTAAGTAATTTGCCCCGTCTCCCCGTCCTGCAGGAACGGCGCCTTGGTGGGCCATTCCGACCTCAGCCCGTAAGGGGAATAGATGCCAACCCCGAAGGTGAGACGGTCCTTGAGCAGGTTAATCGTCGAGAACACCTGCGGCGCGGCATCAAAGATCGTTTTGCTGTCCACCGAACCGGCGGCGCTGGAGTAGCGGTCACGCCAGTCGATCCCATAAGCGCCAAGCGAGACGTTGAAGCCCTCCAATTGGGAGATGCCCGCCGGGTTATAAAAGACGGCCGAAGGATCATTGGCCGTGGCCACGAAAGCGTTGCCCCGAGCCGTGGCGAAAGCATCCTGATCGGGAACCGCAAGGCCCAAGCCAAAAACTGTGCTTGGACCGGCGGCAATACCCAAAAACATGGCGGCGGCAGCTCCTGCGATTTGTGTTTTACGGTTAATTACCATCTCCAGTTTCGGTCTTATTGAGATCATTCGCACAGACTTGTGACAAAAAAAACGCTTTCCCGCAAGTCAATTCTTTTCAGGGTGCATCGCCATGGCGCCATTTTTTGGCTGTTCTCTTAATCCTAATCCTAATCTTAATCTCTGTCGCCTCGGGCCGAAATGGAGAGATTAGGATTAGGATTAAGATTACGAGGGGAACCCTTGTCAAACGGCGGCGATGGGTTAGATTATCCGTTATGAAACACAGCAGTTTGCGTGGATGGTTGACGTTTGGCTGTTTTCTCCTCGGTTGTGGGCCTGTTCTTCACGGGCAGATGACCGATGTGCTGACCTACCACAACGACAACAGCCGCACCGGGCAAACGTTGCACGAGGAGGTTCTCGCCCCCACAAACGTCAAAACGAACCATTTCGGCCTGCTGCGCACCCTGGCGGCGGACGGGTTGGTGGACGCGGAGCCGCTTTACGCCGCGGGAGTGAATATTCCGGCGGCGGGCACCCATAACGTGGTCTTCGTCGCCTCCGAGCATGATTCCGTCTATGCCTACAACGCCGATGGCGCCAATCTATATTGGAAAGTCTCCATGCTGCGAGCGGGCGAAACCACTTCCGACGATCGCGGTTGCAGCCAGGTGACACCAGAGATCGGGATTACCTCCACTCCGGTGATCGACCGCCAAGCCGGCCCGAACGGCACGATTTTCGTGGTCGCCATGAGCAAAAGCAACTCGGTCTATTTCCAGCGCATACACGCCCTGGACCTGGCCACGGGCGCGGACCGTCTCACGCCGGTGCTGGTGTCGGCGACCTATCCGGGGGCCGGCGACGAATCAACCAACGGCAGGGTTGGATTCGACCCCGCGCAATACAAGGAGCGGTGCGGTTTGCTGCTCTTGAATGGCGTCATTTACACCGCCTGGGCGTCGCATTGCGACTTTCGTCCTTACACCGGCTGGGTGATCGGCTACGACGAGCAAACGCTGGCCCAAACCACCGTCCTCAACGTCACGCCCAATGGCAACGAGGGCGCCTTCTGGGGAGCGGGCGCCGGCATGGCGGCAGACACGAACGGCAACATCTTCGCCCTGTCTGGAAACGGATCGTTCGAGACGAATCTCATCGCCGGACTTCCCAGCCAAAGCGACTTTGGCAACGCGTTCCTTAAATTCTCCACTGCGGCCGACACGCTGACGATGGCGGATTACTTCTGCATGTCCAACGTGGTATATGAAAACGACCACGACGTGGATCTTGGCTCCAGCGGCGCGCTCTTGCTGCCGGACATGACGGACGCGGGCAACAACGTGCGCCAGCTCGCGGTCGGGGCGGGCAAGGACTCGATCATCTACCTCGTTGATCGAAACAACATGGGTGGTTTTCATCCCAACACCAACGCCATTTGGCAACAGGTTAACGGCGCGGTGTCCGGCGGGTTGTGGAGCATGGCGGCGTATTGGAACGGCTTTCTCTACTACGGCGGCGTGGGCGATAACGTGAAGGCGTTCCCATTCCATAACGCCCTGCTCGCCGTCATGTCATCGAAGACTGCGGAAACCTTCGCCTATCCGGGAGCGACGCCGGGCGTTTCCGCCAACGGCGCCGCCGCGGGAATTCTCTGGGCCGCGGAAAACACCTCGCCGGCGATTCTGCACGCCTACAACGCCACCAACCTCGCCACCGAATTGTACAACAGCAGCCAGGCTGGATCGCGCGACCATTTTGGCAATGGCAACAAATTCATCACCCCCGTGATTGCCAGCGGCCGCGTCTATGTCGGCACGACCACGGGTGTCGGTGTTTTTGGTTTGCTCGATGACACCACCTTGACCCCGTTGCAGGTGTGGCGCGACACCAATTTCGGAAACCCGTCCAACGTCGGCGCCGGAGCCAACGGCGCCAACCCTGCCGGCGACGGCGTTCCCAACCTGATCAAGTACGCCCTCGGGCTGAACCCCAAAACGGCAGCCACCGCGGCCCAACTTCCCACCGGCGGCCTGCAACCCAACAGCGGTAATATATATTTAACGCTAACCGTGCCCCGCGCAGCGATAGAGCCAGGAGTCAGCTACGTCGTGGAGGTTTCCGGCGATTTGGAAAGTTGGTCATCCGGCGGCACGAACACGGTCACCTTGACCAACACGCCAACGCAATTGGTAGTACGCGACGCCACCCCGGCCACCGTCGCAGGCGCGCGCTTCATCCGCCTGGTGGTGACAAGCCCCTGACATCTCAAATTTTTTGGCAGGGCGGTGCTGCGCCGCCGCCCAAACATCTCTTTTCCACATTCCCCTGCCCCCTACCTTTTCTGCACTTCATAAGACGCTGAAGGGCAGCCACTTACAAATGCTGCCTGAAGAGGAGTGTCATTTTAGTCCCAAAAACACTGCTATTTGGCAGCCAAACAGGTGTTTCCGCCAAACTATTTAACACTTTTGCAGAGCCTTTCCCTGTTTTTCGTCCTTGCAAGTCCCTGTAAGTCCCTGTCCGTAAACGCCATGCGCCCATCCCACCCCCTTAAAAAAAATCATACCTAAAACACCGCCGTGGGTTATTTGTCTTTCGGTAATCGTGCCAAACTCGCCGCCGTGATAAGTCCTAACAACCAACCAGAAAGCTTAATATGACAAGAAATGGCAAAATCGCCCGTCTCCCCGAAACAATCCGAACCCAGTTAAACACCCGCCTCAATGACGGCCAGGAAGGCGCAACCCTCCTGGACTGGCTCAACGCCCTGCCCCAAGTCCAGGCCAGCCTCAAAGAAAACTTCGACGGCGTCCCCATCAGCAAACAAAACCTCTCCGAATGGCGCCAGGGCGGCTTCCGCGAATGGGAGATGCGCCAGGAACTGCTCGGCCACGCCCGCCAACTCCGCGAGACCTCCAACGAGATGGAGGAAGCCTTGGACATCGCCTCGCTCCCCGGCGCCATGGCCGCCCTGCTGGCCGCCCGCTACGCCGCCGTCCTCAACGCCTGGGACGGCGAGCCGGACGAGAAAATCGAAGCCAAACTGTGCCTCCTGCGCCGCCTCAACCAGGACATCGCCCTGCTGCAAAAGACGATCCATCAGGACGTCGATAGGAAGCAAGAGTTGGAGCAAGCCGAGGCGGAAGAGTACCGGCGCGACATCGAGGAGATGAAGCAAAAGACCTTGAAGATGATGCTCTATGCCGGTCCGGAACGCGAAGCCCTGGCCGCGGCCATCGGCGGCAAACACGGCCCCTTGCTGGCCGAGATGATCACCGCCATCAAATACGATCTGCCCTCGCCGCTGGAGAAAATGGAAAAGGCCAGATTGGAAATCGCCAAATCACGCCCCCCCGTTCCCCCCAAGTCAAACCCAGTCAAACCCAGTCAAACCGAATCAAACCCCGGCGCTGGGAACGAGCCACTCAAAGAAGCAGTCCAACCATAATCTCGTCCTTTTGAACAATGAAGAAATTATTGCGCGCGAATTCTATCCAGCAAGAAGCAGCCGTCATCAATCGCACCCCGGCAATTTAAGAGATGCGTTTGCCCTGGATAATTGGCCTTGAAAGGAGGACTTTTTCGATTAGACTTGGCGTTGTTTGACGCATCTATGCCGGACGTCTTTACCAAAACTAAACGCTCTGAGGTGATGGCGCGTGTGCTAATTTCAGAGTTGCGTATTGCGCAAACGCCCTCAAGTATCTTGTAAAAGCATGGCAAATAGCCCTCAAGACAAAACTGTAGCCGAATTCTTTGCTGGAATCGGCTTAATGCGCATCGGCTTAGAGCGAGCAGGATGGCGCGTTACTTTTGCCAATGATATTGACGAGGATAAACAGCGCATGTATGCCGATAATTTTGGCGACGATGCAGACTTTGTTCTTAAGGATGTTCATTTGCTCAAGGCTTTCGATATTCCGACCATTGCCCTTGCCACCGCTTCTTTTCCGTGCAACGACCTTTCGCTTGCAGGCGCGCGCAAAGGGCTTGCCGGCAGCCAATCATCCGCCTTTTGGGGGTTCGTAAATGTCCTCAAGGAAATGGGGCCGGATCGCCGCCCGCCAATGGTGCTCCTCGAAAATGTCACCGGCTTTCTGACGTCTAATAATGGCAACGATTTCAAGCACGCGCTTCTCGCGCTCAATGATCTCGGCTATGCCGTTGATGCCTTCATCATAGACGCGGCCCGTTTCGTGCCTCAGAGTCGGCAACGCTTATTTGTTGTGGGCGCCAAGACCAGACATATCTCTGCGCTCAACGAGACCCCCGGTTTTTACGAAAGCGAAACCAGACCTGCGGCGTTGGCTGATTTTATTCTCTGGAACCCCGACATTAATTGGCAAATCCGCAGATTGCCTCAGCTTCCGTCCAGCGTCCGGCATCTGCCGGACATTCTTGAAGAATTGTCTCCGAATTCGCAAATGTGGTGGAGTTCCGAGCGCTGCAAATACCTGCTAAATCAGATGAGCAAGAAGCATCGCGTCCAAGCCAACACAATGATTCGCGGTGAAGCAGTCACTTACGGCACGGTCTTTCGTCGTGTCCGCAAGGGAAAATCCATGGCGGAGTTGCGCACGGATGGCATCGCCGGTTGCCTGCGCACGCCAAGGGGCGGTAGCGGGCGCCAAATTCTGTTTGCAGCCGGCAAAGGTCGTTTTTCCGTCAGACTACTGACGCCGCGCGAGTGCGCTCGCCTCATGGGGGCTGATGATTTCAAGATTAGCGTATCCTTGAACCAGGCCCTGTTTGGCTTCGGTGACGCTGTTTGCGTGCCTGTAATCGAATGGATCGCAAACAATTATCTAAATCCGGTATGGCGTGAACAATTCAAGCCCGAAGGCCTACCGGGGTCCAAACCGGCAACCGTATCCTACCGGAGAAGGGCAAGAGCGGGTGCATGAGCGCAACAATCGATAAACTCCAGACGCTTTGCAAATCTCATCCGAAGTTTTTGCACAAGGGCGGGCTTTGCGTCGGCTTGGTTGTGACCGAAACCGCCCGAGAAAAGGGGCTTCCGCTTGACGCTGAAGATCTCCGAACCGAGGAGGGCGGACAAGTCGCCGGCCTTGGCAAAGGCGCAGTGCAGAAAATTCTTGAAGTGCATCACATTTCTAAAGTTCTAGCGGAAGAGGGCGGCAGAACTAGTCGCGGCAGCCTTGGCCTCATGAAGGCTTACGTCGCTGCTCTAAATGAACTCCACCACAACCACGTCTTGGACCTTGACGCCGCGCTTGGGTGGTGGATTGAACGAGTCCGTGCGTACTTCGCCTCTGAGGGACCAAAATTCCATTTTGATCCTGGCAAAAGTCTGCGCGCCAATATCAAAGACCTCCTTGAACAGGCTGAGGAACTTCAGGCGTCCGGCGGCGGAACCAACTACGTCGGAGCTATGCTGCAACACCTCGTGGGCGCCAAGCTTGACTTAATACTTGGAGCAGGAACGCTGACCCATCACGGCTTCTCCGTGGCCGACCAATCTACAGCCCGAAAAGCTGACTACCAGATTGATGCCACCGCTATCCATGTGACGACTCACCCCTCGGAAGCTCTCGTCAGAAAATGCGCCGATAATCTGGGAGCGGGCCTTAGGCCGCTCATCGTCACTACAGCCTCGTCCGTCCAACCTGCCGATTTCCTCCTCGAAGGAGCCAGCATTGCTGATCGCGTGGACGTATTGGACGCCACTCAGTTCCTAACGGCCAACGTCTATGAGCGTAGTTTCTTTAAGACTGCTCAATGCAAAGTCACCCTAACGGCGTTGCTGGAGCGATACAACGCGATTGTCGCCGAGTGCGAAACTGACCCATCGCTGCTCATTAAAGTGCCTTGATGAACCTCCCTTCCATTCTTCATCATTCCCGGCAGTTAGCCGGAAGAAACCGGATTTTGAATTTTTATGGCTGTTGAGACTTCCATCCCGTTGGCCCGCCGGCAATTTATCAAGACATTAGGGCGGGCTGCCGCGTTGGTCGCCATTTTTTCCCGGGCCTTTGGTGTCCTTGGGGCAGGAGCATCCATCCAATCTGTTCAAATGCCATTTGTGATACAGCCAGCCGGAAATCAAGCGCGCCTGCATTGGGCGGACGCACGGCACCGGTGCGGAGGTGTGGGGCGACCTGGTGGCGCTCCTGGTCTTCAAAACCAGCGTGGGGCTCAACAAAGTCCCAGGTGGGTTCGATTCCCATCCACCTCCGCCAATTTTCCGCCCGCCTTTCAGCCTCTTACTCTTACTCTTACTCTTACTCCTACTCCTAATCCTAATCCTAATCCTAATCTCTTTCGGCTGGTTCGTTGTCAGAATCGATTAGGATTAAGATTAGGAGGGGGAAACTGGTAATATGTTCAAACGCGTCGCACAGCCGCCGGTGGATCGCACGTTGCGGGCGCGGGAGGGGCGCGATTTCTGGCCGGGATTCGTCGTGGCGCTGGCGGGGGTGGCGCTGGCGGTTTGCGGGGCGCGGCATTTGACTGGCGTGGATACGGCGGACGGCGGCACGGCTTGGGAATGCCAGTTGGTGAAAGCATTCGCCTCCGGCGGTCTGCAATACCCGGACCAGATTGCGCCGGCGCCGCCGCCGAGACTTGATAACCTCGCCAATCCCGCCGAGGCGCTGGATCGATGGGCCAAACAACAGGCCCAATTGCTGCCGCCGACTTGGAAAATCCGCGTGGATGTCGGCGCGAAAACGCCTTGTCCGACTTGAATACACTAAACTCCGGCCACATGGCGTGGCCGACTTGTTGACCATGGAATGTCCTGTTCCCAATTGCCCGCAAGGGCAGCCGGCGACGCCCGGGCGGAAGCTCTCGCGCTGGCGTCCGTGGGTGCAAACCGGATTTCTCGGGGTGTGGCTCGCGCCCGTGGGCCAATGGCTGCACGGCGTTCCGGGCTGCGTGTTCCATTGTTACTCCTGCCCGCTGTCCTCTTTTGCCTGCCCGATAGGCGTGATGGCGAATTACGCGGCCCTGCTGCCGGTGGTGGGGGAAGTGCCGTTTTTGTTGATGGGCGTGCTCCTGCTCGTCGGCGCGGTGAGCGGTTCGCTGGTTTGCGGCTGGGCCTGTCCGTTTGGCTTTCTCCAGGATTTGCTGGGCAAAATCACGAGCCGGAAAATTAGTTTGCCGTCATGGACGGGCGGGCTGCGTTACGTTGTTTTGGCGGGCCTGGTGATTTTGCTGCCGCTGATTTTGGGGTTCAAAGGGATACCTTTTGAGAGGCAGGTGGTTTCCATTTGCCGGCTCTGTCCGGCGGGGGCGCTGGAGGCCGGCGTGCCTTACTCCGTGCAAAGTCTGTGCGCGGGCAACGGCTGGATGATGAGCGGGTTGAAGACTGTCATTTTGCTTTCGTTCCTGGCGGCGGCGCTTTTCATTCACCGGCCCTGGTGCCGGATGTTTTGTCCGCTGGGAGGATTGCTGGCGCTCTTCAACCGCTTCAGCCTGTTTCATCTCCGGTTCAATCCGCGGCAATGCGTGGAATGCAATCTCTGCCGCAGCCGCTGCTCGATGGGGGTGAAAGTGGATCAGGCGGTGAATGTGTCCGGCTGCATCCGCTGTCTGGAATGCGCGACCTGCGGGGCGATAGAACCGTGCTTTGCCCTGCCGCGGAAAAGTGGAGAGGCGGAGAAGCGCGATTGAATGAGTCGGCAGGGCGGTGCTGCGCGCCGTCCAAATCCTTCTTTCCCTCACCCATGAAAAGGCAATAAGTGGGCGGCGCGGCAGCGCCGACCCTGCCAAGCAATTTGTCTCGCGCCCCATCAGGCTGTTTGCATCTCGCAACAGTTGAACAAGGCCGCGCGCAGATCGCTGATCCTGGGCGGCTTGCTGACAAGTTGGTCCACGTCCGCCGGTATGTCGCCATCACTCGCCAGGCGTTTGCCCCAGCCGCTGCAAAGAATGACCGGCGTTTTCGGTGAAATAATCTTGACAGCTTTGGCGACGGCCCGGCCATCCACGTACGGCATTCCCAAATCAGTAATCACGGCCGAGAACGGTTTATTGTCGTCCCGGGCGCGTCGGAAAGTGTCAATCCCACCCTGGCCCGAATCCCTTGTCACCACCACGTGGCCGTCGGCTTCCAGTATGTCGCGCAAGGATTGCAACAGCAGCGGGTCATCATCAACGACCAGCAAGTATTGCGGCTGCGGTTGCAGGGGAATTGCCGGGGCCTGGCTTTCCGACATTAGCGTCGAGACAGGTATGCAGAAACGCAACCGAATCGTCGTTCCCCTGCCCGGCTCGCTTTCAATCTCAAGCCCCGCGCTGTGCCGTTGCGCCATGCCAAACACCATCGCCAGCCCCAGTCCCGTGCCGCGTTCGCCTTTGGTGGTGAAGAACGGTTCCAGGCACCGCTTCCTCGTTTCTTCGTCCATGCCCACGCCCGAGTCGGCCACTTCCAGCCAAACCTCATCGGCGCTGGAAGGCACTCGCGTGCGCAAGGTCAGCGTGCCGCCTTGCGGCATGGCATCGACGGCATTGAAAACAAGGTTCGTCAGCGCCTCCCGTATTTCGCTTTCCGCCCCCATGATTTCCGGCAAATCAGCCGCCAATTCAGTTCTCATCTGGATGACGAATCCCTGCCGTTGCGGCATGTCGCTCCAGCGCGCGCGAGTCAAATCCACGACTTGTTTGACCAACGTGTTCAGCCGCACCGACGCAAGGGTCGCCTGGGCTTCACGCTGCCGGGAGAAATCTTTCAGCCGGGCGATGGTTTCCGCAACGTCCTCGATGGAACGCTCCATGGCTTCCAAATATCCGCGCGCCTTGGGACTTAAATTCTTTTCTGATTCCAGGAGCGATCCCACGTAAAGCATGATCGGCGAAACGGCGTTGTTGATGTCATGGGCCACGCCGCTGGCCATTTGGCCCAAGGCCCGCAAACGATCCTGCTGCATGACCACTTGCTCCGACTGGCGCAAGTCATCGTAGGCGCGCTGCAACGAATCATAAAGCTGCGTCTGCTGCGCCGCCAGCGCCACCTGCTCGCTCAATTGCCGCAAAAACTCGCATTCGCCGCTGCTGAAACTCTGCGGCTGCCGCCGGGCCACCAGGAGAACCCCGAAGGTTCCGCCTTCCACCAATAACGGCGCGGCCACCAACGCATGCAACCCGTTCTCCGCCAGGCGCCGAAGACAAGCACCATCCGCCCCGGCAATCTCCGGCTCATAAATCAGATGACCTTGCACGCAGCGGGAAAATCCATTTTGCTCGACCGCGCTCCGCGTATTTTCGGAGGCGGTAAGTTCCCTCGCCAGCTTGGCGTGGCGAACCCCCACGGTGGCCACGGAAAGCTCGTTGGCCACGGGGTCATAGAGGCAGACGCAACCGAAATCAATTGGCAGGTGATCTTCCAGGCTTCGAACCACCACCTGGAAGATGCTGTGGAGGTCCTGGCGCTCGTTGACCGCGTGGGTAATCTGATTGAGCAAATCCAGGCGGGCCAATTGCGCAAGCACCTTGGCGTCCGTTTTCTTTCGATCCGTGATGTCCCGCGCGATTTTGGATGCGCCGATGACTTTGCCCTGGCTATCTTTGACTGGCGAAATGGTGGCCGACACGTCAATCCGCGTCCCGTCCTTTCTCATGCGGATGGTTTCAAAGTGGTCGATGGAATCGCCTTGCAGGACCCGCTGCAAGATTTCCGGCTCTTCCTGGGCGCGTTCCGGCGGAATGACGATGAGCATCGGCTGGCCCACGGCTTCTTCCGCCGTGAAACCGAAGAGCTTCTCCGCCCCCTTGTTCCAACTCGTGATCACGCCATGCAAATCCTTGCTGATAATGGCGTCATCCGAGGAATCGACGATGCCGTGCAGTAGCTCCTGGCTGGCGCGAAGGGATTCTCCAGTCTTCCTCCGTTCCGTGGCCGCCCGGTCCATGAGGGCGCCATTGGCCCAAATCAGCGCCCCGATCACCAACACCTCGCAAAGAGAAAAAATCGTCAACTCAACGCCCGAACCAATCCAGCCACGCCGTTTTAATTCCGCCCCGAGCCAGTTTGTCACGAACGGCAGACATAGCGCCGGGAGCAGCAAGCGCCGTGCGACCAGTCCCCCGGAGCTGCTGCTGGTGAGCAATGTCATCAAGCCGCAGTCTGTCCGCAAACAGAGAACCCCGGCGCTCAAAAGCAGCCACAAGAGGGACGTATGGACCGCCATCGAAGTATAGGCGGCTGGCGTATCGCCTCCGTAACTGTATCGGCTAATCCCCAGCCACCCGACCATCCCCGCGCACAGCGTCAGGACTTGAAACGTGCGGGCAAACCTCCTTTGGCCCGCCAGGCACAAGGCGGTGCCCAGCAGCACACAATTCACCGCCGACAAGGGCGACAGCCACGCGGTATCCGAAGTCATTGCCGTTTCACGGAAAACGAGATAATCGAGAGCGGAGCCGCCTCCCGTCGCGTACGCGGCTAACCTGGCCAAACCAAGCAAGGCCGCCGTTCCGGCGAGACCAACGGAAATATTCCCCAGCCAGCCCGAAGCGCCCTTTCGCGACCGCCGGACTCCCTCGAAAAGGACCGACAGCCCCAATAAGATTAATCCGACCGCGGTGCCCGGAGCCATTTTAGGCCAATCCGGGATCACGCTTTCGATGAAAGTGGAACCCGCCGCCCAACCGGCGAGGACAACACCCCCGCCCAGAACGGCCACTCCGCCAGCCACTGCCGCCAATCTATTCAGCCATTGCATTGGTGTTTTCGTGTTCAATTGCGACCTCATTATGCAAAAGCTAATATAAAGTATAAATAATTCTACCGCAACCCGTGGGCGTGGCCTTGAGCGCGCTTACCGCCGCCGCGCCTCCAAGATTTCAGGGCAGAGCGGCAGCTCTGCCCTACCAAGGCTGGACACAAAATCCCATGCAAGAACAGTTGCTCCGGCGTCAATCTCATGGAAAGAATGAGGCATGAATCTCAAAATGGTAGGGCGCGCGGTGCTCCGCCGCCCAAATTGGGGCAAAGCCGCGGCCGCGTTCACACGCAGGGATCTGGTGGTGGTGATCGCGGTAATTTTCGTTGGCGTCAACGCCTGTGATACTTATCCGCAGTCAATCCTTGGCGGCGACCGCAACCTTGGGCCGGGAACCACGCCGGATTCAGAATATGGCTTCTCACCGTCCGACGGCAGAGGCAACGATGTGATCATCAATGGACCGGTTTGCTGGTCGTTAAAAATGCATTCGCGTGGAAATCCCACGGGCGCGGGCAACATCCTCTTGGGCGACGGCAGCGCTCAAGAGGTAACTTCGGGCAGTCTGCGCGGAAATTGGCTAAAGAACGCATTAGCGGAAAAAGCCGCGCACGATAAATCGACTAATCCGCCCGGCTTGCGCTTGATTTTTCCATAAGACCTGGTGATACACAGAGGGGATTAAGATTAGGATTAGGATTAAGATTGGAAGGAAACCCAAAGATGTGGAATGCACCCAAACTATTTTGGCTGCGAAAAAAGACTGGCGCGGCGGGCAGCGGCTTCTTTAACATCGGGCCGTGCCGCACCGGAGCGGCGCGCTTGATATGATCGCAAAAATTATCGTCACTCCAAAGAAGGCTGTCCTGGATCCCCAGGGCAAGTCGGTGCAAAATGCCCTCGAACAAATGGGCTATAAAGGCATCGGCTCCGTCCACGTTGGCAAATACCTCGAAATCAACCTGCCCGGCACGGACGCCGAAGCCTGGCGCAAACAAATCGACGAGGCTTGCCACAATATCCTCAGCAATCCCGTGATCGAAGATTACCGCTTCGTCATCGAATGATATGAATTTCGCCGTGCTCCAGTTTCCCGCCTCCAATTGCGACCAGGACGCCCTCCACGCCGTCAAGAATGTCCTCGGCCAGTCGGGCCGCTTCGTCTGGCACAAGGAGCATTCCCTGGCGGGCTTTGACGCCGTCATCATCCCGGGCGGCTTCAGCTACGGCGACTATTTGCGCACGGGCGCCATTGCGCGTTTAAGCCCGATCATGCAGGCGGTGCGGGACTTTGCGGCCAAGGGCGCGCCGGTATTGGGCATCTGCAACGGCTTCCAAATTTTGTGCGAAGCGGGCTTGCTGCCGGGGGCGTTGATCCGCAACCGTTCGCTCCAGTTCCGTTGCGAGCATATTTTTCTCAAGACCGCCACGCCGCAATCGCCCTTCACCAACAAGATTCCGGACGGAAAAATCCTGCGCCTGCCCATCGCGCACGGCGAGGGCTGTTACTTCGCGGACGACGCCACCCTTGATCAATTGGAAAAGGAGAACCGGATTCTCTGGCAATACTGCGATGCCGGCGGCCAATTGACCGAGACCGCCAATCCCAACGGGTCGTTGCGCAACATCGCCGGCATCTGCAACGAAGCCCGCAATGTCGCGGGGCTGATGCCCCATCCGGAGCGGGCCAGCGAAATGATTTTGGGATCGGCCGATGGACGGCTGATTCTGGAAGGCTGCGTAAGCTGGCTGCAAGGGCGGCTGGCCCAGGCGGCCTGAGACGGACTATTCCCATGAGCGATCCAGCCATTACCCCGGAGCTTGTCAGCAAGCACAATCTTACGCCGGAAGAATTTGAGAAGATCAAAGCCATTCTCGGGCGCGAACCGAGTTACACTGAATTGGGTATTTTCTCCGTCATGTGGAGCGAACATTGCTCCTACAAGAATACGCGCCCACTGCTCAAGACCTTCCCCACCAAATCGCCCCGCATCCTGGTCGGCGCGGGCGAGGAAAACGCCGGCATCATCGATATCGGCGACGGTCTGGCCATCGCCTTCAAGATCGAGTCGCACAATCACCCCAGCGCGGTGGAGCCGTTTCAAGGCGCGGCCACCGGCGTCGGCGGCATCATCCGCGACATTTTTACCATGGGCGCGCGGCCGGTGTGCGCGATTAATTCCCTGCGCTTCGGCCCCATCGACGCCGGAGCCAGCGCGGTCAACAACCGACGGCTTTTTAGCGGCGTGGTCAGCGGCATCGCTCATTACGGCAATTGCTTTGGCATCCCCACCATCGCCGGCGAGGTCTATTTTGACCCCAGCTACGAGGGCAATCCGCTGGTCAACGCCTTTTGCCTCGGCGTCCTGCGCCACGAACAAATCGCCCGCGGCGCGGCCAAGGGCGCGGGCAATCCCGTCTTTTACGTCGGCCCGGCCACCGGGCGCGACGGCTTGGCGGGTGCGGCCTTTGCCTCCCGTGATTTGACCGAGGAATCCGCCGGCCAGCAGCGCGGGGCCGTGCAGGTGGGCGATCCGTTCATGGAGAAATTGGTCTGCGAGGCCTGCCTGGAATTGCTCGCCACCGACGCCGTCGCCGGCATCCAGGACATGGGCGCGGCGGGGCTGACGTGTTCGACTTGTGAAACCGCCGCCCGCGCTGGCACCGGCATTGAAATCGAGCTGGCCCTGGTTCCGCAGCGCGCTCCCGGCATGACGCCTTACGAAATCATGCTCAGCGAATCGCAGGAGCGCATGCTGATCATCGTCCGGGCCGGGCGCGAGGAGGAAGTCAAACGCATTTTTGACAAATGGGATTTGCCCTGGGCGCGCATCGGGCAGGTCACCGACACCGGGCACATGGTAGTCAAACATAACGGCGCGGTGGTGGCGGACATTCCGGCCAGGAAACTGGCTGACGACGCGCCGGTTTACCACCCGGAAGCGCGCGAACCGGCTTATTTGCAAGCCGTCCGCGCCTTCTCTCTTGCGTCCGTCTCCGTCTCGGCCGATCCGGCCGCCGATTTGAAGCGGCTGCTGGCCTGGCCCGGCATCGCCTCCAAGAATTGGGTCTATCGTCAATACGATTACACGGTGCGCGACGGTTCGGTGGTTTGTCCCGGCTCCGACGCCGCCGTCATTCGCATCAAGGCGGATTCGCTCCCTGTCGGAGCGGCCCCTGGCGGCGCGGTGGAAAAATACATTGCGCTGACGGTCGATTGCAACGCCGCCTACGTTTTCCTGGACCCATACGAAGGAGCCAAGATCGCGGTGGCCGAAGCGGCGCGGAACCTGGCCTGCGCCGGGGCGGTCCCGCTGGGCACGACCGATTGTTTGAATTTTGGAAGTCCGCAAAACCCGGAGTTGTTCTGGCAATTCAAGGAATCCGTGCGCGGCCTGGCCGAGGCCTGCCGCTTCTTCAACGCTCCCGTCACCGGGGGCAATTGCAGCCTTTATAATCAGAGCCATTACGGCCCCATTGATCCGACGCCGACGGTGGCCCTGGTCGGATTGATTGACAAGGCCGAACATATCACCACCCAATGGTTCAAGGACGAGGGCGACGCCATTATTTTGCTTGGCGACCCAATCGACGAGCAGGACCCGATGCGCGGCCTGGGCGGATCCGCCTGGCTGCAATGCCTGCGCGATTTGAAAACCGGCGCGCCGCCGCGTTGCGACATGGAAAAGGAGCGGCAGTTGCACAACACCCTGCGCGGTTTCATTGAATGCGGCCTGATCAAGAGCGCGCACGATTGCAGCGAGGGCGGCCTGGCAGTGGCGCTGGCCGAGAGTTGCATCTCCCAGCAAATCGCCCGCGAAACCCCGCGCTTGATCGGCGCGAACATCGACATGTCCTTCGCCGTGGCCGATTCGACGCGTCTGGACGCCCTGTTGTTTGGCGAAACCCAAAGCCGTGTCATCGTTTCCGTCGCGCCGTTGGATGTCGTGAAGGTGGTAGAGCGGGCCAAGATTCTAGGCGTCAGCGCCGCCAAAATCGGCGTCGTTGGCGGCAGCGAACTGGCCTTGAAAGCCGGCGCGTGGGAAGGCAAATGGGCGTTAAGCGAACTGCATGATTTGTGGTGGAATGCCATCGCGCGGGCCATGGCAACCTAGCACGCGTTTGAACATAGTGGAGGTGGCCGGCCATGATTAAGAATGATTTCGAACTTGGGATCGCGCAGGAACGCATTCTGCAATTCGAGCGGCAAGTGGCGCAGATTCGGAGGACCGAAACCAACGCCGAAAACTACCTGATGTCCGCTGGGGGGCTTCTGGCTGAGATTGACCGGATGAATTTGGAAATCCGCGATTACCTTTGGTCCCATCCCGCCGAGCGTTCCCCTGCAGCGGCGTGATTCAGACATTCCCAAGGGGTTCCATACGGTTTGACGGTTCAAACGGTCAAATGACACGTTCCCCAAGGGGGAAACCGCATCCAGACCCATCTCCGCAACAAGGGCCACCCCTCCCCCACCAAACGTCACGACCGCCGACGGTTTGACCGTGAATTTACAGTTTTCATCGCGTTTCTGAACGGAGAAACTGTGATTATCGGTTTAGAGCCAGCGGTATTGAACCAGATTCAAAAGCGGTTTTCAGCCGCCATTTCACAGTTTGACCCTCCTCAAAACCCGCCAACCAAGTCCCGCACCCGAACGCCAAGGGCCTTTGCGATTTTCAGCAAATTATCCACCGAAGGGGATTCGACCCCCCGCTCAATCCGGCTGATGAAAACCGTGGAGAGGTTTGCCCTTTCAGCCAGTTTTTCTTGGCTGAATCCAGCTTTTTTCCGTTTGGCTCTGACGGTTTCGCCCAACAGACGTCGGTGTTTTTGATTGGCCGCCATGACCGCCCCAAAGAAGCGGAAGGGGCATAAATCCGCCATGTCGGTAACGACCAGTTTATTTTTGCGGATTTTGCTTGCATTCCTTTGGAAAACGTCTAAAAAGACGGGCGTCACTGAAAGTCAGTTTGTTTGCTTGGGACAGGTGTCCGAAAAGGCGGGTGGGTTTCAGGTTTGGCGGGGTGCAAATCAACCTCTTGTATATTAATTGGCGGCACGAACATTTTGCGGTAAAAAACAAAACATGACATGAAAAACACAATCAAAAAATCCATCGTTCTACTCACTATGACATCATTCATCGCCGGGTGCTCTAGCACCACAGTGATGCATTCGCGCCCGGAAGGAGCCAAGCTTTATATGGATGGTATGTATGCCGGCAAGACACCTTACACCTATAAGGACACGAAGATTGTTGGCTCAGCAACCCCGGTGGAGCTAAAGATGGACGGTTACGAGCCACTTTACACACATATTTCCAAGGACGAAAGGCCAGATGTTGGAGCCATCGTCGGTGGTGTTTTAGTTTTGTTCCCTTTCCTTTGGACGATGGGGTATCAGCCAGAACATACATACGAGCTTGTTCCTGCTTCATCCCATTAAAACATCCCGGGCCGGCGAGGCCGGCGTCAGGGCCGGCGGGCCGGCGTCAGTCCTTGATATTTGCAGTTTTTCTAATGCTGGCGGTGCGGGAAAGGTGCGGCTGCTAAGGGGGCAGCCTGTTTAGGAACCAGCACCGTGACGGTAAAATTGGCCACCACGAGGCTGCCCGCCACCGAACACAAGCGTCAAACCTTGCACCACCCAGGCCAGCGTCATGGTCGTTTCGAGCCATAATGGTCGGCCCCCGCCTTGTTCGCCTCCGCCGCCAGCAAGTCCTGCGCTGATCATGCCGGCAAAAAAAGTCGAACCAATAATTGTATTTGCATTCCCGTCAAAGCGTGGTAACATGGAATTGTTGAGGCTCTCCCAACGGTCGCGCCGAAGCGTAGCGTAGGCGGAAGGCGCTTTGATCTTTGACATTTTGCAGGCGTTTTTGAGAAGATTTCTTACCGTGGATTTCACCGATTTTCACCGATGGGAATCGTGTCCTTTTTTATCCGTGCTATCCGTGCTATCCGTGGTTGCTCTTCTTTTCGCGGCAAACCGAAACAATACTTACGTAAGTCGTTGATTTCCATGTTCATTTCCGTTAATTCCCCTTTTTTCTTCAAGCCATTCGGCGCCTGCGCAAGCGCAGATGCATCTAAATCTGGACCGGGACTTCGCTGTTGTTTCCGCCAGGCGTTGGCGGTACATTCTTACACATGGCGTTAGTGCGCATACTCGTGGATGGCTACAGCCTCCTGCATAATTGGCCGGAACTGGCTCCGGGCAAGCCTCGTTATTCGATGGAGGCGCGGGACGAATTGATCCGCATCCTCACCCTTTATCGCGACGCCATCGGCACGCCCATCACCCTGGTTTTCGACGGCTCGGGCAAGGCGCCCGGCGCGGCCTACCCCTCCACGCCGGAAATGGAAATCCTTTATTCGCGCAGCGGCCAGACGGCGGACCAAATCATCGAACGCGTGACCGCGCGCATGGGCGACTTTGGCGAGGTGCTGGCGGTAACGGACGACTTCGCCGAACGTGACACGGTGTTTTATCAGGGCGGGCTGTCTTCCAGTTGCTCCAATTTTATCGCGGGCGTGGAGCGGGTTTTGCAGGAACAGGAGCACGACATTGCCCAGCATAATCGCCGCCAAAACGCGGCTTTCAAAGGATCCCGATGACCAGTTTGTTTTCATTGCGCCGGATTTCCGCCGCCGCCCCGCTTTGCGCGCTGGCGGGGATTCTCCTTTTCGCCGCGCGCGGCCGCGCGGAGGAGCTTGCGGCCAAGCCCAAGCCCATGGAGAATCGTTTTCTTTTTGTGATTGACACTTCTTCGGCCATGAAATCGCGCAACAACGGCGTCCAGCAGGCCGTGAACGGATTGCTCGCCTCGGGCATGGAAGGAGAACTGCGCAAGGGCGACACCATTGGGGTGTGGACTTACGGCGAGAGCCTGAACACGGATTTTCCGATGCAGGTGTGGTCGGCGGAGAAGAAAGAGGCCATCGAAACGAAAGTGCGCCAATACCTGCAAACCCTGCGTTACGAGAAGGGGTCGAAGTTGGAGAAGGTGCTGCCGGTGATTGGCAACGTGTTGGCCAGTTCCGAGAGGCTGACGATCATCTTGGTTTTCGACGGCACCGATGAGATCAAAGGAACGCCTTTTGACAAGGATCTCAAGGATCTGCACAAGCGGTATGCCCATGCCTTTCGCTCCTCCCACCAGCCGTTCGTCACTTTGCTGGCGGCGCGCAACGGCCTGTTTTTTGATTACACCATCAATTATCCCGGCGCGGTGTTGGTTCCGCACACGGCTCTGCCGCTGCCACCGCCGGAAACCAATGCGCCGCCGCCCGTGCTGGCAGCCAAGCCGCTTCCGCCCCAGATCGCCGCTCCGCCGCCGGAACCCAAGCCGCCGGCGCGCAAAATCGAAATCATCCTCTCCGCCGCCGACTTCGCGCCTAAAACGAATACGCCGCCGCCCGCCGCCAGCAACGTGGTGGCGGCAGTGGCGCCGCCCACGCCCGCGCCAGCCCCGGTCGTCATCACCAATCATCCGCCTCCCGCTGAGGCCGCGCCCGTCCCGGTGCTCGCGGTCAGCAGCAACGTCGCCCAGCCCGAGTCGAAGCGTGCGCCGCAGCCCGCGCCCATCGTGCCTGCCCCGGCCAAGACCGTCGCGGTTGCGCCCGTGCCAGCCGTGCCAGCGGTTGTGGCCGCGATTGCTCCCGCCGCCGTCAGGCCGGTTGCCGCCGCCACGCCCCCGGTTTCGTCCGGCCAGCAAACGGCCATGTTTATCATGGCGTTTTCATTATTGACAATCGCGGTGGTGCTGGTGTTGTTTTTGGTGCGGCGCTGGCGGGGCGGCTCGCCGCCGAGCCTCATTTCGCAATCCATCGACCGTACGCGTTGACTTGCCTTTGCCACCGATGACAACCCCCAACCCAACATCGCTCATCCGGCCCCTGGTGCGCCGACTGCACGCCTACGTTCCCGGCGAACAGCCGAAAATCCGCGGTTTGATCAAGCTCAACACCAACGAAAATCCGTACCCGCCCTCCCCCAAGGTGCTGGCCGCCATTAAAGCCGCCGTGGATGGAAGGCTGCGGCTTTATCCCAATCCCACCGCCGACGGCTTGCGCGACAAACTGGCGAAATTCCACGGCTGTCCGCCCGATCATTTCATCGCGGGCAACGGCTCGGATGAATTGCTGGCCCTGGCCACGCGCGCTTTTGTCGAGCCTGGCCGGACCGTCCAGTTTTTCACGCCCAGCTATTCACTGTATCCCGTGTTGGCGGAAATTCAGGGCGCGCACTGCAACGCGGTTCCTTTGGCGGCGGACTTCGCGCTGCCCACGGTCGCGGAATTGCGCAAGCAGGGCGTCTGGGATTTTCACGCGGCCTTGACTTTCATCACGACGCCCAACGCCCCAAGCGGATGCGGCTACAGCACCAGGGAATTGCAAGACCTCTGCCGCGCGCAAAAGGGCGTGGTGGTTTTGGACGAGGCTTACGCCGACTTTGCGCGAGAAAACGCCTTTTCGCTGGCGCTGGAATTCCCGCACGTGCTGGTGGCGCGGACGTTTTCCAAGGGCTATTCGCTTTGCTTTTTGCGCGTGGGTTACCTGGCCGGCCCTGCCCCGCTGATCGCTGCGATGCACAAAATTCGGGACAGCTACAATGTCAACGGCCTGGGCCAGGCGGCGGCGGTGGCCACGCTCGGGGATGCGCCGTATTACCGGCGGAATTTCCAACGGCTCATCGCCACGCGCGAGCGGCTGGCAGGCGAACTGAGAGACATGGGCTTCGATGTTCCGCCGAGTCAAACCAATTTTATTTTCGCGCGACCGCCGTGCTTTCCGGCGCAGGAGTGGTGGCAAAAATTGCGCCGCAACCGGGTCCTGGTGCGCTGGTTTGAGGCCCCGGAAACCCGCGCTTTTCTGCGCATCACCATCGGCACTGACGCGGAGTCGGACGCTTTGTTGCGGGCGGCGCGGAAAATCCTCCCGCGCTGATGAATAAATGGGCCGCGACGCAGCGCGGCCCTACCTGCTGGCGGCCAGTTCTTCCTCGAAATCGACGATCTCCTTGAGCTGGGCCAAAAACCAGCGGTCGATCTTTGTCAGTTGGAAAATCTCCTCGTTGCTGAAGCCGGCCCGCATGGCGTGGCGGATGAAAAAAATTCTTTCGGCGTTGGGCCAGATCAGTTTTTGCGTGATGATGTCGCGGGGCAGGATGTCGCGGTCGCCGTAAACTTCGCCGCCGATGCGCCAGGGGCGCCCGTCGCCGCCCAACCCATGCCGGCCTATTTCCAGCGAACGCAACGCCTTTTGCAGGGATTCCTTGAAAGTGCGCCCAATGGCCATGGCTTCGCCCACCGATTTCATTTGCGTGTTCAAGGTGGGATCGGCCTGGGGGAATTTTTCAAAGGCAAAACGCGGCACCTTGGTGACCACGTAATCAATCGTCGGCTCGAAACTGGCGGGCGTCTCGCGCGTGATGTCGTTGCGGATTTCGTCCAGGAGGTAGCCGACGGCCAGCTTGGCGGCGATTTTGGCGATGGGGAAACCGGTCGCCTTGGAGGCCAGGGCGGAGGAGCGCGAGACGCGGGGATTCATCTCGATGATGACCATGCGCCCGTTGTCGGGATTGACGGCAAATTGGATGTTGGAGCCGCCCGTTTCCACGCCCACGGCGCGGATGACGGCGAAACTGGCGTCGCGCATGATCTGGAATTCCTTGTCCGACAACGTTTGCGTCGGCGCCACGGTGATGGAGTCGCCGGTGTGGACGCCCATCGGGTCAAAATTTTCGATGGAGCAAATCATGACGCAATTGTCGGCCTTGTCGCGCATGACCTCCATTTCAAATTCCTTCCAGCCCAGGAGCGATTCCTCGACGAGGATTTCCGAGACGGGCGAAAGCTCCAGGCCACGCCGGGCCATGACTTCAAATTCCTCGCGATTGTAGGCAATGCCGCCGCCGGTGCCGCCCAGGGTGAAAGCCGGGCGAATGATCAGCGGGTAACGACCAATCTTCTCCGCCACCGCGCGGGACTCTTCCAGGTTGTGGGCCGTGCCGCTGATGGGCACGTCCAGGCCGATGGAGAGCATCAACTCTTTGAAAATCTGCCGGTCCTCGCCGCGTTCGATGGCGGCGGCGTTGGCGCCAATCATTTCCACGTCGTATTTGGCCAGCGTGCCGCGCTTGTCAAGGGCCATGGCCGTGTTGAGGGCGGTTTGGCCGCCGAGGGTGGGCAGCAGGACCAGTTTGCCCTCCGCGCCCATCCGCTTCATTTCCTCCACTTCGCGGGCGATGATTTTTTCGATGCACTCGGCAGTGATCGGCTCGATGTAAGTGCGGTCGGCGAATTCCGGGTCGGTCATGATGGTGGCCGGATTGGAATTGACGAGGATGATGCGGTAGCCTTCCTCGCGCAGGGCCTTGCAGGCTTGCGTGCCGGAGTAATCAAATTCGCAGGCCTGCCCGATGACGATCGGACCGGCGCCAATGATCAGAATCGAATGAATGTCAGTGCGCTTGGGCATAAATTGTCTTCTTACTTAATCTTTAATCCTAATCTTACTCCTAATCCTAATCTCCCAGATTAAGATTAAGATTAGGAGTAGGATTATGACACATTAGAAAAAGCCCCCCTGCCTTCCGCCGCCCCATTTAAGCCCCAGTTTTTTGTAGCTCAATTCCGTCGCCACGCGGCCTTGGGAGGTGCGGTTGAGGTAGCCTTCCATGATCAAAAACGGCTCATAAACTTCTTCCAACGTGTCCGGCTCTTCGCCCACTGCCACGGCGAGGGAATTCAACCCGACGGGGCCGCCGGCGAATTTCGTCACAATGGTCTCCAATATCCGCTTGTCCATTTCATCCAATCCGTTCTGATCGATGGCAAGCATGGCCAGCGCCAAATCGGCCACGGGAACGGTGATGCGGCCGTCGCCGCGGACCTGGGCGTAATCGCGCACGCGGCGCAACAGGTTGTTGGCGATGCGCGGGGTGCCGCGGCTGCGCCGGGCGATCTCCAGCGCCGCGGGCGGCTCGATGGCCACCTCCAGCAAGTTGGCCGAACGGACGAGGATTTGCTGAAGCTGGTCGGCGTGGTAGTAATCCAGCCGCTCGCGAATGCCAAAGCGGGTCAGCAACGGCGCGGTCAGAAGGCCGCTGCGGGTGGTGGCGCCGATGAGCGTGAAACGCGGCAGGGACAGCCGCACGCTGCGGGCGTTGGGACCTTGATCGATGATGATGTCGAGTTTGAAATCTTCCATCGCCGGGTAGAGATATTCCTCGATGCTTTTTTGCAGGCGGTGGATTTCATCGATGAAGAGAACGTCTCCCTCCTCCAAATTGGTCAGCAGACCGGCCAGGTCGCCGGCTTTCTCGATGGTTGGGCCGCTGGTGCATTTGAGGTTGGACCCCATGCTTTTGGCGATGATGTGGGCTAGGGTGGTTTTGCCAAGGCCGGGCGGCCCGCTAAAGAGGAGATGATCCAGCGCCTCGCCGCGTTGTTTGGCGGCTTGGATGGCGATTTCCAGTCGTTCCTTGATTTTGGGCTGTCCGACGAACTCAGAAAAGAGCGAAGGCCGCAGCGTCATTTCCAACGCCACGTCCGGTTTCGCCAGCACGTCTGAGATCACACGTTCCGCCATCGCCGTGGAGGATGGGCAAAGGCGCCCGGAGCGACAAGGGAAAACTGGTTGAATCCATTGCTCGAGGTTCATGGCGGGCAAAACGGGCCACAGATTAACACACCCTCCTTCGCCAAGCCTGCGGCGGGCAGGGATTGGGCTGGGTTGGACTGGCTGGGGGTTTGGCCGGAAATCCGCGAAATCCGTGCCATCCGTGGTTCTCTTCCTAACAAAATATTCAGGGCGGCGGCGCAGCGCCGCCCTACCCAGCAAGGCTTGGAGCGCGGTCGAGTTTCAGTGCGCGGTATTGGTCTGCCAGAAGTCGAGGGCCTCTTTCCAGAAGGTCGAGGGGCGATCCGGGATTTGGCAGTGTCCGGCGTCGGGAAAGGACCAAAGCTTTTTGGGGCCGGCGTAACCATCGTGCAGACGATAACTGAATTTCTCCGGCACGATAGTGTCTTTGCCGCCAACGGTGATTCCGACCTTGCCATGATAGCGGCGCAGGTATTTTTCCGAGGGGAAATGGTCTCTGAGCAACAACCAAATGGGCAGGATCGGATAGTGGAACTGCGCCACACCGGCCAGGCTGTTGAAAGGCGAGATCAAAATAACGCCCGCAATCTGGTTGGAATAAGTTCCAGCCATATACGAAGCGACGGCGGTGCCGAGCGATTCGCCGACCAGATAGACCGGCTGGTGGGCGGGAAGGGTCTTCATTGGGAGAAGCTTGCGCTTGCGCGCCAGGCATGTCAATTACCGCGGGGGTAAAACTGGGCGGCGCGCAACGCCGCCCTACCAAAAAGGCTGGGCAAAAAAAACCCCGCCGTAATGCCGTGTATTAACGGTTCCGTTGAACTTTTAAGAACAGGTAGAGCCGATTCGATGGCTTTCGACTTCCAATCAAGGTGTGTCGGCCACCACCGAGGTTAAGGCTCCTTTGAACTTGTCTGCGGTTCAGGGACCAAAGTTAATAATCGCGAACATGGCAGGGTAAATTCCCCGTCTATGCCAAAGAACGGACGTGCTTTCTATCAAGGGTATCGGCTGTTTAGGCGACATCCTGAAGGGGAATCCGCGCGAAATTTGGCTGTTTTTGCCCCGAGAGGCAGAGAGGAGACGGCAAAATCAGTGGCATTTTTGACAAAAATTAGCTGGCAATTGTCGGCTCCCGTGACAATAGTCCCCATCCAAGATTTTTTTATGCTCAAAATGAAAAACTACAAAACATCGAAGTGTTGGGCGGCTTTAGCCGCGTTAATAGGGTTTGCACCAGGCGCTTTCGCCGGGGACGCGGACATTAATATTCCTGACCTGACCGGGGTTAAATTCCAAGGCTTAGGCGGGGTAAGCGGCGCGACGCTTATGTACTTGGGGCTTGCCGTTTGCCTCGTCGGCGCGGTCTTTGGCTTGTGGCAGTACTTCCAGACCAAGGCTTTGCCGGTTCATAAGAGCATGGCCCAAGTTTCGGAAACGATCTGGGAAACCTGCAAAACCTACCTTTTCACGCAGGGCAAATTCCTGGCCATCCTCTGGGTGCTGATCGCGTGTTGCATGATCTATTATTTCAAAGTTCTGCAAAATAAGGCCACAGGCGACGTAGTCCTCATTTTGCTCTGCTCCATTCTCGGCATTCTTGGCTCGTACGGCGTGGCCTGGTTTGGCATCCGGATCAACACGGTGTCCAATTCGCGCACCTCTTTTTCCGCGCTCAAGGGCAATCCGTTCAACACGTTGTGCATCCCGTTGCGCTCAGGCATGAGCGTCGGCTTGCTGCTGGTGGCGGTGGAATTGTTCTTCATGATTTGCATCCTGATGTTTCTTAAAGATTTGGCCGGTCCGTGCTTCATTGGCTTTGCCATCGGCGAATCGCTGGGCGCATCCGTGCTCCGCATCTGCGGCGGCATTTTCACCAAAATCGCGGATATCGGTTCCGATTTGATGAAAATCGTCTTCAAGCTGCCTGAAGATGATCCGAAGAACCCGGGCGTGATCGCCGACTGCACCGGAGACAACGCCGGCGATAGCGTCGGGCCGACGGCGGATGGTTTTGAGACGTACGGAGTAACGGGCGTGGCGTTGGTCGCCTTCATGGCCCTGGCCATGTCGGCCAAAGGGAGCCAGGCCAATTGCGCAACTCTGATTATTTGGCTCTTCGTCATGCGCGCGCTGATGATCGTTACATCGCTGTTCTCCTATTTTAGCAACCAATGCCTGAGCAAGGCTTTGTACGGCAGCAAGAAAGACTTCGATTTTGAAGCGCCGTTGACCCATCTCGTCTGGATAACCTCTGGCGTATCCATCGCAATCACTTTCGCCGCAAGCTGGTTGCTGCTGGGCGATTTCAAGGACGGCACGGGAACCGCGCAGCCGGCTTTGTGGTGGGTGTTATCAGTCATCATCAGTTGCGGCACGGTGGCGGGGGCGGTGATACCGGAATTCACCAAGATCTTCGTCAGCACCAATTCGCGCCACGTCAAGGAAGTGACCAATTGCTCCAAACATGGCGGCGCGTCGCTCAACATCCTGTCGGGTTTCGTGTGCGGTAATTTTTCCGCCTTCTGGATGGGCCTGGTCATCATGGTGCTCATGGCCGCCTCGTATTACTTCTCCCAGAATCCGGCGTTGCATTCTTTCCTGCCGCCGCAGTTTGCGTTTGCCGCGCCGATTTTTGCCTTTGGCCTCGTGGCCTTCGGCTTCCTCGGCATGGGACCCGTGACGATTGCCGTGGATAGCTACGGCCCGGTCACGGACAACGCGCAGTCCGTTTATGAACTCAGCCAGATTGAAGGGCGCAAGGACATCAAGGGAGAAATCAAGCGCGACTTCGGTTTTGACGCGGATTTTGAAAACGCCAAGTATCAGCTCGAAAAGGGCGACGGCGCGGGCAACACGTTCAAAGCCACGGCCAAACCGGTGCTGATCGGCACGGCGGTCGTTGGCGCGACCACGATGGTGTTCGGCATCATCATGTTGTTGCAGAAAATGTATGAAAACCAGGTGGCTTCGGGAGTCCCCGGGCCGTTTAAGCCGGTTATCGACGCCTTGAGCATTGTCCAGCCTGAAATCATCCTGGGCCTGATCATGGGTGGCGCGGTCATTTACTGGTTCACGGGCGCTTCCTGTCAGGCAGTCGTGACGGGCGCCTATCGCGCGGTAGTTTACATCAAAGAGCACATGAATCTTTCCGCCACCACCGCGTCAATCGACGACAGTAAGGAAGTGGTGAAGATTTGCACCATTTATGCCCAGAAAGGCATGTGGAACATCTTTATCGTCGTGTTCTGCTTCGCGCTCGCCCTGCCCTTCTTTAACGCCTATTTCTTCATCGGCTACCTGATCGGCATTGCGTTCTTCGGACTCTTCCAGGCCATTTTCATGGCCAACGCCGGCGGCGCCTGGGACAACGCCAAGAAAATCGTCGAAGTCGATATGCGACAAAAGGGCACCGATCTCCATGCCGCCACCGTCGTGGGCGACACCGTGGGTGATCCTTTCAAGGACACCTCTTCGGTCGCAATGAACCCGGTCATCAAGTTCACCACTCTGTTCGGCCTCCTGGCCACGGAAATCGCCGTGACAATGAAAGACCAAAGCACCAAGACGGGTATTGGCGTGGTCTTCTTCCTTGTCGCGCTCGTCTTCGTTTATCGGTCATTCTACTCGATGCGCATACCGGAAGAAACGGGCGCGAAATAACCCCCGATGCGGATCATCTCGCTGCTGCCCAGTTGCACCGAGATCGTTTGCGCGCTGGGTGGCGCGAAGCGGTTGGTGGGGAGATCGCACGAATGCGATTTCCCACCTGAAATCCAGTCCGTCCCAGTCTGCGCTTCCGCCCGGCTGGACCCCTCGGGGTCCAGCGCCGGCATCGACGGCCAAATCAAGTCGTTGCTGGAACGCGCGCTCTCCATTTACGAGATTGACGCGGCGCGGCTGCGGGAGTTGCACCCGGACATCATTCTCACGCAGGACCAATGCGCGGTTTGCGCGGTGAGCCAGGCCGATCTGGAAAGCGCGCTTTCACAGGCGCTGGCCGGCCGGGCCAAGATTATTTCCGTCGCTCCGCTCAAGTTGGCGGACATCTGGCAGAGCATTCAAACCATCGCCGATGCTCTTGACATGCACGAAGACGGCCGCGCCCTGCTCTACGGGTTGAAGAACCGCGTGGTCGATGTCATCCTAAAAACCTGCATGATAAAGAAAAGGCCGTCGGTGGCGTGCGTGGAGTGGATCGAGCCGCTGATGACGGCCGGGCATTGGGTGCCGGAGATGGTGGAGTTGGCCGGCGGTCACGATGCTTTGGGCGCGCCGGGACTCCCCTCCGCGCGGCTGGAATGGGAGAAACTGGCGCAGGCCGACCCGGACGTTATCATCGTGATGCCATGCGGATTCGACCTGGAGCGCACGCGGCGCGAGGCCGCCGTTTTGGAAAGCCGGCCCGAATGGCGCAACTTGCGCGCCGTCAAGTCGAAGCATATTTTCGTCACCGACGGCAACCATTACATCAACCGGCCCGGCCCGCGCGCGGTGGAATCGGTCGAGATACTGGCAGAAATTCTCCAGCCCAAGCTGTTCAGCTTCGGCCACGAGAACAGGGGCTGGGCGCGGTTGTAGCTGCGGCTGCAACAAACGGAATTCGCGTTTGACTTACCAGCAGGATTCCATACCTTGACTCCGTGAGCACTGTAATCCTGGACGACGGCAAAATCAGTATCCCGCGAGAAGTGCGCGAGGCGCTTGGACTTAGTCCCGGAACCGTGCTCGAAGTGCAAAACCAGGCGGGCACTCTCGTCGCGTGGAAAAAAGTTGAGCCGGATGTCTTTGAGAAATGGCGCGGACGAGGCCGGTTGCCCGTCGGGACCGACACCAATGATTATTTACGGATGACTCGCGACGGTGACCGCCGTTGACACCTCCGCTCTTCTCGACGTCTTGCTGCCATGATAGCTTCAAGCAACTGCAACATTGGGATCCAAGCTCCGGCTCCGACTTTCGTGACGCAGCCTTATTGAGCAACAAACGTCTGGCGTGTGGATCTGACCTTCAGAAATGAATGGTAATGGCCAAAACGCTTAACTCGACGAAATCGTGCTGTGCCAATGCCTCCACCAAAGCGACAAGGTTTGTTTCTACCAGACGAGACAGGGCATCGTTGGAAATGTTGCCGGTGGAAACCAAGAGCAATTTTGGTGGCGCGCCGCGAAGAAGAAGCTGATTCACAAAATCCTCGTCTTTGGTGACCACTACGCGATCCTCCGTTGTCGCGATGGAAGTAATTTCTTTGTCGGACGTGCGATTGCCTTTGGACAGGTCAAGCGTGTGAACAGCTTCGTGCCCTGCGGCAACCAATTCGTGCGCTAGGCGTCGCGGCAACTGCGCATCCACGATGAACTTCATGCCGCGAGCGGCTCGACTCGTTTAACTTGGCTGAGGCGCGCTCCATACGCACAGGCGGCCTTCAGATCATCCGCCTCCAAGTCGGGGTAATCGGCAAGGATTTGTTCGGTGGTCATGTCGCCACTCTGCAATTCGAGGAGAAACCCCACCGGATACCGCAATCCGCGCACGCACGGCTTGCCGTGGCAGATTTCCGGATCCACCGTGATGCGTGACAACAATTGCGCGTTCGACATGATCGAAATTTACACCAGTTTCCAAACCCTGCCAAGAATACTCTTTGAACCGCTGAATGGCGCGGAAAGTTTTCGACTGACGCCTTCGCGCCTGACCCCCTCGCTTCTACTGACCAGCAGGCGCGTTGGTGAACATTTTTTGCATCATTGGCATCATCGATTTTGTCATCGCGACTATGTTGGATTGCGAAGCGGCGAGGACTTGCAGTTGGTCCGGGGAAAGGAACGCGGCGGCTTGCTGGAGGACATTTTGGTTTACCTGCTCTTGCTGTTGCAACTCTTGTTCCACATTCGCCGTTTTGTCGGAAGCACTCGCCAGGGGGTTGTTTACCTTCGCGGCTTGTCGCGCCGTTTTCATGACTTGCAGCAGTTGCTGCTGCTGCGCGTCGCTCAAAGGATTATCCCCAAAAGCCTGAGTCATCAGCATAAGTTGGCTTCGATCACCCGAATTCTCAGAAAAATCGTTGTATTGGGCATAGCCGGCATCGCCCAGCAATGATTTGAGATCGGCCTCGGTTGCTTGCTTGCTTGCTTTCCTGGCGTCCGGGTTGAGCGTGCCCGATTGCAGAGCCTCCATACCCTTTGAGACATGATCAGTTAATATTTGATAGAACTTGTCCGCTTGTTCCGGGGAAAGATTGAGCTGCTTAATCAACGGAGTGTATTTGATTTTCATCATGGAGACCTGCTGATCCCGCATGGCTTTAAGCATGTCCGGGTCTTTGAACATTTGAGCGAAGGAGCCGCCTTTGGATCCGGCGGCGACGGCTGACTTGGCGGCGGAGATTGCGGCGGTGGCCTTGGCGCGGGCTTTGGCGACGTCCCGAGACGTGCTTTCCGCCGACTTGGCGTAGAAGGCGTTTCGTTCTTGCAGTTTCGCTATTTCCGCCTGCTGCGACCAACTGGTTTGCGCGTCTTGCGCCACTTGCGCCTCAAGTTGTTTGACGGACTGCTTTTGGGCGGAAACCTGCTGCCATTGCAGCGCGATGATGGCGGCGGCGGCGCATGCGCCGATTGCCACGCCTATTTTGGTCGAGGTCATAATTTGGATTGCTCCCGTGGTTAAACTTAAAGTGGATACGCTCAATGCTGCCCCGTGAACGACAGACGCCACCGATGCGGCCAGGCCCGCCGGCGCGGCCTGAATCGAGTTCTCGGAAATAGCCGCCGCCAGCGCGGCAGACGGCACGGTGATGCCGCGGCGGTGGAAAAAGTCCCGCAATTTATCAAGCGCGCGACTGACCCGCATTTTGGCGGCGTCCTCGCTCGCGCCCAATGCTTCGCCCACCTCCTTCAAGGGTTTGCCTTCGAAAAAACGGAGCACGATGGCGTTGCGATCTTTTTCGTTCAATTGCGCCATCGCCTCCTCCAGCAAAGGGCCGACGCGCGTCCAGGCTTCCGGCTCGGGTGCGTTCATGGTGGATTGGATGTGGGCCTGTTGTTCGCGGTTCTGGCGGCGCGTTTCGGCGCGGATGAAATTGGAGGCGGTCAGGCGGGCGGTTTGGTAAAGCCAGCCGGAAAGCACCGTGCCCCGGCGCAACGCGCCCGATTTCCGAGCCAGCGTGAGAAAGACCGCTTGCGTGATTTCCTCGGCCTGATGGGGATTGTTGACCGAGCGCAAGGCCGCCGAATAAACGAGGTTGATGTTCCGCGACACCAACGCCGAGAAGGCCTCTTCGGAATGGCCATGGGCGTATTCGCGGAGCAACTGCATGTCATCGGATGTGTGCATCCACTTAATAATGTCCGCTGCCTGGCAAAAAGGAACACCCTTCTCTCTGACCCTCCCAGCCCGAGCCGCAGATAAATGGCGAACCGCGGGAAAAATGGGAATTGTCAGAGGAATGTTTGTCAGAGGAATAATTTCAAGTCATGGCCCTCGCTCCATTCCTCTGACAATTATTCCCCTGACATTTTCTTTTTGCAGAATCTCCTGATCTTCAGACAGCGACACGCTGCACTCCGACGAACTCTGTGACGGCTGGCGCATCATGTTCGACTTCCAAGCACAACTCGATGGCCTCCCTCACTCGTTCCATCAACTTATCAAGGGAACGAGCCTGCGTGTGGCAACCCCGCAGTTCTGGAACGCTGGCCACATAGTAGCCCTCTTCGTCCCGCTCAACGATGACGCTGAACTCACGCTTCTTCGCTTTTTGCACGACGCTCTTGTAGCAGAAGATGACCGGATGCGCAAGGCCGCCGAACCCTTGATCCATTGATCTTAATTCCTTCTCAGGCGAAGTGACTTCGCGTAGAGTTGCGGGGCTGTGGCTCCGACGCTTTACAACTTGCTTCCGCGGGAGGAACGGCCTGGCAATGATTTTTTGCTGGGACGCTTCCTCGAATATGCCGAGGGCCGGCGCCTCCAGCTTTACGCGGCGCAGGAATCCGCCATCCTGGAATTGTTCGAGGAAAAGAACGTGATCCTCAACACCCCCACCGGCTCGGGCAAATCACTGGTCGCGGCGGCGGTGCAATTCAAAGCTTTGGCGCAAGGCAAACGCTCGGTCTATACCTGCCCGATCAAGGCGCTGGTCAACGAGAAATGGATGGACCTCTGCCGCGAGTTTGGGCCGGACAACGTCGGCCTGAGCACGGGCGACGCTTCGGTGAACCGGGATGCGCCCATTCTTTGCTGCACGGCTGAAATTCTGGCCAATATCGCCCTGCGTGAAGGCGCAAAGGCCCCTTTCCAGGAGGTCATCATGGACGAGTTCCATTATTACGCCGACCGGGATAGAGGCGTGGCCTGGCAGGTGCCTATCTTGACCATGCCGCAGGCCAGATTTCTTTTGATGTCAGCGACGCTCGGCGAGACGGCCTTTTTCGAGGAGGAACTCACCCGGAGAAATGGGCGGCCCTCGGTCACGATTCGGTCGATTGACCGGCCTGTCCCGCTGGAATTTGCGTATTCGGAAATTTCACTCGCGCAAACGCTGGAACGGCTCGCGAGCGAGGGCAGAAGCCCTGTCTATGTGGTGCATTTCACGCAACTGGAAGCGTCGCAAAGCGCGCAGGATTTCACCAGCATCAATGTTTGCACGCGCGAGGAAAAAAACGCCATCAGCAGCGCGCTGGAGGGATTCAAATTCACCAGTCCGTACGGCCCTGATATCCGCCGCTGGCTCAAGCACGGGATTGGGTTGCACCATGCGGGTCTGCTGCCCAAATACCGTGTGCTGGTGGAGCAACTGACGCAGAAGGGACTCCTGAAGGTTGTTTGTGGCACGGACACACTGGGGGCCGGGATCAACATGCCCATCCGCACCGCGCTCTTCACCCGGCTCTGCAAGTTCGACGGCCAGAAAACCATGATTCTGAGCGCGCGCGATTTTCACCAAATCTCCGGCCGCGCGGGCCGGAAGGGATTTGATGACCGCGGATGGGTCGTGGCCCAAGCGCCCGAACATACGGTCGAGAACATCAAGCTGGAGGAAAAGGCGGCCAAAGGGGGCAAGAAATCAGTCAAGCGCAAGCCGCCGGAAAAGAACTTTGTCAATTGGGACAAGCAAACTTTCGTCCGCCTCATTCACGCGGCGCCGGAGAAGTTAAGCTCCCGGTTCCAGGTTACACATGGGATGCTGCTCAACGTGTTGAGCCGCAAAGGCGACGGCTGCCGGGCGATGCAACATTTGATTCACGATTGCCACGAAACGCCCAAGGCCAAGAAGGAGCACAGCAAGCGGGCTTGGCAATTATTCCGGTCGCTGCTGGACCGGAAGATTATCGAGTTTATCCCAAAAACCGAAGATGGAGCCTACCTTCGAGTGAACGTGGAGTTGCAGGATGATTTCTCGATGGACCAGGCGCTTTCGCTCTATTTGTTGGACACGATTCCGCTGGTGGATCCGCAAGCGCCGGATTACCCCCTGGTTCTGCTTACGCTGGTGGAATCCATCCTGGAAGACCCGGCCATCATTTTGCGCAAACAACTCGACAAGCTGAAAACGCAGAAGATGGCGGAGATGAAGATGGCGGGCATCGAATACGATGAGCGGATTGAGGAACTGGAGAAACTCGAGTATCCGAAGCCCAACCGCGAGTTCATCTATTCGACCTTCAATGCCTTCGCGGACAAGCATCCCTGGGTTGGCCAGGAGAACATCCACCCCAAGTCCATCGCGCGGGAGATGTTCGAGAACTTCCGCTCGTTTTCCGATTACATAAGAGACTACGAGTTGCAGCGCGCCGAGGGCATCCTGCTGCGCCATCTGAACAGTGTTTACAAAGTTCTCGCCCAAACCGTCCCGGACGCGGCGAAGAACGACGCGGTTCGGGAAATGGAGCTTTATCTCCGCACCATGATCAGCCAGGTGGACTCAAGCCTGCTGGACGCATGGGAGAAAATGCGCGACCCCGCTCACCAAATTGCCGAGGCCAAGGAAGTCAGGCCGCCCGGCGCCGAAGAAGCGGACAAGGACATCACGCGCGACGCCAAGGCGTTCACGGCGGGCATCCGCAACCGCATTTTCAGTTTTCTGCGCGGGTTGGTTATCGGGGATTTCGAACAGGCCGTCACCCATCTCACCTCACCCAACGACTTTGACGACAAGCCCTGGACCGCCGAGCGCCTGCAACAGGCGTTGGACGCCTACCACGCCGAGCACGAACGCATTTGCCTCGACCCCAACGCCCGCAACGCGCGCCACACCTACGTCCTGCCATCCGAGGACAAGAAGACCTGGCGCGTGCAGCAAATGTTGATGGACCCGCAGGAACATAACGACTGGGTGGCGGAGTTCGTGGTGGACCTGGAGGAGTCGCGAAAACTGGGCGAACCAACGTTGCGCCTGCGCCGAATTGGAGGCCTTGAGTAGGCATAATTAGCTATGCCTTTAGGATAGAAAAAGCTTCCCAAAGTCGATGAATTACGCGAGGATTCGCAGTTAACTATGCGAAAACATCCTCTCCTGCCTATTGGGTTGGCCACTCTACTGCCAGTTTGGACAACGTTAGCCGCCGTCTCCCAGATTCCAGGGGGATTCACCCAGATTAACATGCAGGACGGGGGCTACCTCGCGGGAATTGTCCAGCATCAAAGCGGTCGCTTGCTCGCCAGACCCGACGGCGGGGGCATTTACCGCAGCGATAATCAGGGCAACTCGTGGACCTGGCTGGGCAGCAATATGGTGACGCAGGCGGCGCTGGTGGCCCAGGGCATCGCGGTGCCTCAGTCAGCCAACTCCAGCTCCAACCTGATCCTGATGGCGTGCGGCTACGGCGACGCGACAGCGACCGATCCGGGGCGCGGCATCTGGAAATCGACCGATGGCGGGGCCTCTTGGACGGAAACGCGGAGCGGCGTGAATTTTTCCGGTGGCGACGCTGAACGCGTCGGAGGCGAGTGCATTATTTTCAATCCAAGCAATGACAACGAAGTCTGGGCGGGCAGCCGGGGCAATGGATTGTGGGTGTCCCAGGACGCCGGCAACACATGGACGGAAAACAGCTCGCTGCAAACCAATATTTGTTGCTCGCTCTATATGCATCCGATGGCTACGAACACGATTTTCTATGGAGGCGACGGCGGCTTGTGGGTCTCGACTAATCATGGGGCAAACTGGGCGCAACTCATCTCCAACCCGCTGGTGTATCGAATCGCGTCCGGGCCTGATGGGACGGTGTATTTCGGCGGGGGATCGGGGTCCCCGCAATTGCTGCAAAAGATCACTTCCACGAATTGGGGCATTCCGGCCAGTTACGTATTCACGAGCCTGGTAACGGCTTACCAAAGCGGCATCGGCAGCGATGGGCTTTCCCTCATTACCGTGACGGTCTTGAAGGATGGGCGTCTGCTGGTGAGCGACGGTGAGGGCTATCTGCGGGTCAGCAGCAACCAAGGCACAAATTTCTCGACATTGAACACGAGCCAGTACGCCCCCGGCCTTCCGATTCCTCAATGGGCCAGTCCGACGGTATTCCAGTGGAAGCCCACGAGTCTGATCCAGGACGTGCATAACACCAACTTCTGGTACGGCGGCGCAGGCTACGGGCCGATGGCCACCACCAACAGCGGCACCAACTGGCAATACATCGTCAATGGCCTGGGCGAGGTTGACGTCTGGCGCGTCAGCTTTCATCCCACGGATCCAAACCGCATTTACATTTCCTGCGACGATTTGGGCGGAGCCATCGTCACCGACGGCGGACTCAGTGGCAACACGGCGACGATGCTCTATGATGCTTTCAACTACGAAAGTTGCTGCCAGGTTGCGCGTCGCGCCTTGGTTTGTTACACGAACGGCTACAATCGGGTCATTTTCACCGGCGGGTCCGAGCAACTCAACGAATGCCGCCTTTTCGAGAGCATCAACGACGGGGTCACTTGGTTTTATCCACCGATGACCGGTTTGCCGACAACCGTCTCCGGCACGCCCATTGTCGCTGCGATCGATTCACTGGATAATCCCGACGATTTCCTGGTCGTGGCCACCGGCACGGTCGGTCCGGGTAAGGGCGGGGTCTATCGGACCACCAACGGCGGGACCAATTTTACCCAATCCAGTTGGTCCACCAATATCAGCGGGCTGAACCTGGGCACCTACAATTATTGCACCGTCTATATGGACCGGGATGCCACCAACGTGAACATCCGCTATCTCTTAAGTGGCGCGACATATCCCTCCACTCCGCCCGCCAACGACGGCGCCGGCTTTTACATTTCCTATGACCGCGGAGTGACTTGGACACAAACGGCGTGGCCTTTGATAGCGGGCGATTATAACGACTTTCAAGGCAAAATGGTGTCCGACCACGCGGTGAGCGGACATGTTTGGATCGCCTTTACAACGTATCCTGGTAACTCCGTCTGGAACGGCTTGGGATACAGCGTCAACTATGGCACTAATTTCGTCGAGGTCGGCGGCTTCACCAACGCGGTGACTGTGGCAGCCTACAGCAACCAGGTCGCCGTTTTTGGCCAGATGACCGGGGATGTTTACCCCAAGATTTACTATTCGAGCAACAACGGCTCCACTTGGGGCGTGGTCAGCGGAACCAACGCGCAGTTTCCCGAAACAGCCACCCTGGACATTGACCCGCACTGGCCCGGACGCATCTTCATTTCCAACACGGGGCGCTCGGTCAGCATCTTCGTTCCCACCGCCTCGCGGCAGACTCCGATCATGACCAACTGGCCAACGGCCACAGCCATTACTTACGGCCAGACTCTGGCCAACTCCTTCCTCACCGGTGGTTCCGCCTCCCTTGGCGGCAGCTTCACTTTCACCGCCCCTTCCACCGTTCCCGGCCCGGGCGCCGCTTCGCAAAGTGTCACCTTTACCCCCACCAACACCACTTTTTACAGCAACGTCGTCGGCACCGTCAGCGTCACCGTAAACCCTCTTCCCGTCATTTTGAAGGGCGCCGAAGCCTATAACGGATCAACGACCGTGGCGGCAACGGTCTTGTCCGTGTCCAATGCGATCGGCAGCGACAATGTGACCGTGGCCTCCGGCAGCGCCACCCTGGCTGGCTCGGCCGTCGGGGTGCAATCCATCACCGACCCCTCAACCTTGGTGCTGGGTGGCGCCCAGGTGGCCAACTACACCGTTACCGGGGCCAGCGGCGCGGTGACCATCACCAATCCATTCAATCCGATCTCAATCACCTCTGCTGCGCTTGACGTTAGCGGAACCAACCTGGTCTTCTCCTGGCAGAGCGTGCCCGGCGTCGTTTACACCGTGCTGACCAACAACGCCCTGACCTCGATACAAAATTGGTCTGTCGCAGGCATTCTGGTTACCGCGACCAACACAACCACCTCCATCACCATGCCTGGAGTCGTCTTCGCGGGCAGCAATTTATTCGTCGCCATAAAGCAACAGTGATCATGGGACATGCCGGATAAGGAGGCTTTGCGTGGATGGCAAGGTTTCCGGTTGTGGACATCTCATTTAGGAGAAGACTTTTTACCACGGATTTCACTAATCTCACGGATGGGAAACCCGTTGTTTCTTATCCGTGGCATCAGTGAAATCCGTGGTTGCTTTTCTTTGGTCCAATTTGCCGCCCATCATGGATGTGTATAATTCCGCCCCTCAATGCGACGGCTGGACTTGCAGTTGCAGGAACTGGCCATTGGCGTTGGTCCAATTTGGCGTTCCTATGTCAAATAGGGCACGGCCGTTTGTGTCCGGGCCGGGCGCAATTAAGGAGGAGCCGGAGGCCAGCCATTGCCAGGCATTCGCGCCGGCGCGCGTGGCGTTGGTGCTCCAGTTGACAAGGTCGGTGGAACTGAGCACTTGCAAGAGGATGTCGCTGGGCGGTGGATCGGGCAAATTGAGGCGCATGACCGGCTGGCCCGACAACATGGGGTTGGTGGAGATGGTGGCGTAGGGCAAAAAGTTGGAGCCGTTGATCGAACCGGAGCCGAGGGGATCGCTGCTCATGCCGGCGAGCGGATCGGCGCCCAGGGCGTAGGCCACCAGGTTGGGCACTCCATTGCTGCTGGGATTGGCCCCGTTGGCGCACTGGCTCGAGTTGGTGGAGCCGAAATAATTCAACTGCCACTGCTGCTCCGGCGTGCCCGGGGTGAAAATGCCGCACGAACGCTCGACCGTGGCGATGAAGATGCGCCCGATGCGGTGCGGGTCCAGGGACAGGGCATACGCATGTCCGAATTCATAGTTGGTTCTCGTGACTTCGCCCCAGTTCGTGCCGTTATTGGTGGAGTAATAAATCTTATTCCAGGCGTCGTTGGTCATCGCACCATACACGGCGACACATCCGTTGAGCGCGTCCACCGCAAACGCGTTGGTGAAGCCCGGGACCGCGAAAAAGTTGGCGCCGCCGTTGATGCTGTGCGCCAGGCCGGCGCGCCCCGGTCCACCCGTGAAGATCGCCGCCCACACATTGCCGCCGAGACCTTGATCGGCCGCCATCGTGCCAGTGTAGTCAGTGGTGTCGTTCGTCGGTGACGTGATCAGCGGCTTGCCGGCCGTTTGCGTCCAGTTGACGCCGCGGTCCGTGGAAACAAAGAATCCGCCGCCGGAATTCGTCGAACCCACCGGGTTGGGGGTCGCCGCCCTGGCAAACAAATAGCGCACGTTGGGGTTGGCGCCGTCCCGCTCGACAAACACGTTCGGCCAAGACCCATTGCCGAGGCCCACGCTGCTGGATGGATACCAGTTGCATTGGCTGAAGGAAGCCCCGGCGTTGGTCGTCCGATACACCCCGCCCGAGTTCACGCCGGAATTTCCGCCGCAGACCACGATGAAATCGTCGGGGTTATCCGGGGAATCTATCGCATCGACGATGCACGCAGTGTTGTTAGCGAGCGGCAAACCGACGCAAGCCGGAGAGTACCAATTGGTGTCGTTGGTGTTCGCATAGATGCACGGCGCGCCGCCTACAGTCCCGCCTGGAAAAATGACGCGGTTGCAGCCGTTGGTGTAGCAGGCGAAGGCGCGATGCGACCACGGATCGCCATTGCCCGGAAAAGCCAGATGGGCGTTGGTCACCGTGTTTCCGCTGAGTCCGCCATCGGTCACAATAGCGGCGCCCAGATCGCCGATGGGAAGGTAAATCCGGTTCGGATCCGTGGGATGAAAGGCTATTTTGCAGGTGCAAACCTCCCCAATGTTATTGGGAATGTATTCCCAGTTGGTGCCATTGTTCGGGGTGCGGATTGGACCGTAGCCCCCGCCGCCGTACCACATGTTGGTGTTGTTCACGTCCTGGACCAGACTGGTGGGATGCCAGCGGAACAAGGGGTAAGTGGCCCATTGAGGGATAAGGGTTCCGGGCACGTAACTGAAACTGAGATTACCGCCAACCGGTGAGAAGCTTGCGCCCTGGTTGGCACTGATGAGGGTGTAAGCGTAGTTATCACTCGCCACCAGATCGCCATTCTGCAAAACCGTCACGGTAATGACCGGGTTGCCAATGTCGCCGCCGAAGACGCTTGTGTAGGCCGCATGCAGATCGGTAGGGACATAACTGGCCGTATTGCTCCAATTCGTGGAGGTGATTTTTTGGATCAATTGGAGCGATCCGTTCGCTCCCCCGTAATAGATGGTCCCATCGGGTCCGCTCGTCACGCGATAGACCAGGGAGTAGGTGTTGAGTTGCGTCCAGTTGGTCCCATGATTGGTCGTGACCCATAAGCCATTGTCGCCCCCCGCGAAAAGCTGGTTGGTATGCCAGGGACTGATATACAACGAGGAATAGGTTGTGTTCGGCGCGGCCGTCACCTTTGTCCACGAGCTGCCGGAGTTTGCGGATACCCATAATCCGTTGCCGGTGTAACTCCCCGCCCACACTTCTGAGTCATTGACGGGATTAAATATGATGCACTCGCCCCCCTCCCGTTCAGGGCCGGAGCCGGCAAATTGCACCCCGCTCAACGTTTGCGTCCAGGTTGCGCCGCCATCGGTCGATTTCCAGATTCCGCGCCCGGGGTCAACAGGTCTGGAGAGGTAGCCGACGGCCTGCAAGACGAGGTTGGAGCTGGATCCGGCAGTCTGCGGCACGGCGACTCCCTGGACGCACATCGACCCCGGCGTCACCATATTGCTGCCCAGGAACGTCCACCCATTGCCCAGGTTGTCGCTGCTGTAGATTCCCCCGTTGTCGGTGCGGGCGAACAATCGTCCGCTCCGATGCTGGACAATCCCCGTCAGGTAGCCTCCGTCCTGCATGTTGATCTGGGTGAATCCGCCGGCAATCTGGGGAGTGGCGGCGTTTAATGTTAATGTTGTCCACACGGCCAGAGTTTGCAGCAGAGCGGCCAACCCAAAGTTGAATAGAAAAGACCTCCGGCACATAATTAACTGGTATAGTTGTCATCTTTTCTGAAGTTTGCAATCTTTTTGTGACAGTTTTTTACCGCCGAATCCCAACCTCACTCCTTTAAGCGGGCGGCGCCGCACTGCGCCTCAAAGCGGAGTAGTTCTTTGGGCACTCCGGCAATAACAGGATGCCCGGCAGAGAAAGACGGCAAGCTTCGTTTGGGTCTTTATGATAGAGGGCCAAACATTGGGGAATTTTCCTCCAATTTGCTTTGGGTTCAGCCACGAAGAACCTCCAATATCCTCTCATTTAGGAGAAGACTTTTTACCACGGATTTCACTAATCTCACGGATGGGAAACCCGTTGTTTCTTATCCGTGGCATCAGTGAAATCCGTGGTTGCTTTTCTTTGGTCCAATTTGCCGCCCTCATGAGCGCGCGATAGTCTGGCCCTTAATGCGATGGCAGGACTTGCAGTTGCAGGAACTGGCCATTGGCGTTGGTCCAATTTGGCGCGCCCATGTCAAATAGCGCACGGCCATTTGTGTCCGGGCCGGGCGCAATCAAGGAGGAGCCGGAGGCCAGCCATTGCCAGGCATTGGCGCCGGCGCGCGTGGCGTTGGTGCTCCAGTTGACAAGGTCGGTGGAACTGAGCACTTGCAAGAGGATGTCGCTGGGCGGTGGATCGGGCAAATTGAGGCGCATGACCGGCTGGCCCGACAACATGGGGTTGGTGGAGATGGTGGCGTAGGGCAAAAAGTTGCAGCCATTGATCGAACCGGAGCCGAGGGGATCGCTGCTCATGCCGGCGAGCGGGTCGGCGCCCAGCGCGTAGGCCACGATGTTGGGCACTCCATTGCTGCTGGGATTGGCCCCGTTGGCGCACTGGCTCGAGTTGGTGGAGCCGAAATAATTCAACTGCCACTGCTGCTCCGGCGTGCCCGGGGTGAAAATACCGCACGAACGCTCGACCGTGGCGATGAAAATGCGCCCGATGCGGTGCGGGTCAGGGACAGGGCGTAGGTATGTCCGAATTGATAGTTGGTTCTCGTGATTTCGCCCCAGTTCGTGCCGTTATTGGTGGAGTAATAAATCTTATTCCAGGCGTCGCCAGAGATTTGTCCATACACGGCAATGCATCCGTTGAGCGCGTCCGCGCACATGGCGTTGGTAAAGTTCCCAACCGCGGTCCAAGTGTTGCCGCCGTCGGTGCTGTGCAGCAGCCCGTCTTCATTGGCGGCACCTGTTGCGTTCGCGAGCCAGACACTGCCGCTGATGCCGTGATCGGCCGCGAGAAGGCAGCCCCAGTCATTGTGCGATGACATGGGAAAACGCTCCTGCGTCCAGGTTACTCCCCGGTCCGTGGAAATGAACATGCCCCCGCCGTCATTGGGGCCGGGAGTGGTCGAGGGGTAGGCTGCCTTGGAATACAGATAGCGCACGTTGACGTTGGTGGCGTCCCGGTCCACCGACACGTTGACCCAAGCCCCATTGCCGAGGCCCACGCTGGTGGGCGGGTACCAGTTGCATTGGCTGAACGTGGCTCCGGCGTTGGTCGTCCGATAAATCCCGCCCGAGTTGGTGCCGCAATTTCCTCCGCAGACCACTATGAAATCGTCCGGGTTATCCAGCGAGTCAATCGCATCGACGATGGCGGCGGTGGTGTTAGTGACCGGCAAGCCAACGCAAGCCGGAGAGTACCAATGCGTGTCGTTGGTGTTGGCGTAGAGGCACGGCGCGCCGCCCACGGTCCCGCCCGCAAAAATGACGCGGTTGCAGCCGTTGGTGTAGCAGGCGAAGGCGCGATGCGACCACGGATCACCATTGCCCGGAAAAGCCAGATGGGCGTTCGTTACCGTGTTGCCGCTGATTCCACCGTCGGTCACTATGGCGCCGCCCAGATCGCCGATGGGAAGGTAAATCCGGTTCGGATCCGTGGGGTGAAAGGCTATTTTGCAGGTGCAAACCTCCCCGATGCCATTGGGGATGTATTCCCAGTTCGTCCCGTTGTTCGGAGTGCGGATCGGTCCGTAGCCCGCGCCGCCGTACCACATGTTGGTGTTGTTGACGTCCTGGACCATACTCGTGAGATGCCAGCGGAACAACGGGTAGGTGGCCCATTGCGGGACAAGGCTGCCGGGGACGTAACTGAAACTATTATTGCCGCCAACCGGCGAAAAGGTTGCGCCTTTGTCGGTGCTGATTCGGCTGTAACCGTAATCATCGCTTGCCACCAAATTCCCATTTTGCAAAACCGTCACGGTAATGATCGGATTCCCATCGTCGCCAATGGTGTTGGTGTAGGGCGTGTAAAGGTCGGTCACGACGTAGCTGGCTGTATTGCTCCAATTCGTGGAGGTGATCTTCTGGAGCAGTTCCTTCGACCCGTTCGCGCCCCCGAAGTAAATCGTCCCATCAGGCCCGCTTGTCACGCGATAGACCAGGCTGTAGGTGTTGAGTTGCGTCCAGTTGGCGCCACGATTGGTCGTTACCCACAAGCCGCCGTCTCCACCCCAGAAAAGCTGGTTGGTATGCCACGGGCTGATGTGCAACGAGGCACAGGTCGTGGCCGGCGCGGCAGCAACCTTTGTCCACGAACTGCCGGTGTCCGTGGAGACCCATAAACCGTTGGTGGTGTAACTCCCCGCCCACGCTTCCGAGTCATTGACCGGATTAAATATGATGCACTCGCCCCCCACCCGTTCATTGCCATTTCCGGCAAATTGCACCCCGCTCAACGTTTGCGTCCAGGATGCGCCGCCATCGGTCGATTTCCACACGCCTCGCCCGGAGTCGGTGGGTCTGGATGTATAGCCGAGTGCCTGCAAGATCAGGTTGGAGCTGGAATTGGCCGTCTGTGGCACGGCGACTCCCTGGGTGTACAACGCTGCTGCCGTAACCATATTGCTGCCCAGGAACGTCCACCCATTGCCCTGGTTGTCGCTGCTATAGATCCCCCCGCCGTCGGTGCGGGCGAACAATCGTCCGCTCCGATGCTGGACAATCCCCGTCAGATAGCCTCCGTCCTGCATGTTGATTTGGGTAAATCCGCCGGGAATTTGGGAAATGGCGGCTAACGTTGTCCACACTGGCAGCAGATTGGCCAGCCCAATGTTGAATAGAAAAGACCTCCGGTGCATAATTTACTGGTATAGTTGTCATCTTTTCTGGCAATTGCAATCTTTTTTACAACTCTTTTTACAGCTCTTGGGGCATTTGAACAGGGCCCGAATCATTATTGATGTGCTTGCCGTCTCACCCAAAAGGTGGCGCAGTGGGGGACGGGGGATTCCGTAGAAGTCACTCATGATGGGGGGCCAATCATTGCGGAATTTTCCTCCAATTTGCTTTGCGTTCAGCCACGAAGAGCCTCCAGTATCCACGCACAGAAACAAAACTTATGAATCGATCTCGGGCTATCGTGCTTTGCCTCTTCTGTGCCTTGGCTTCGTTGAAGTTTTTGGGCCAGGGAAATATCGCTGCCGCAGCGGGAGCAGTGGCCGCTGAACCAGCCTGCGTTGTTACTTTGTCCGGAGGCGTGAACCAGCCGATAACCGGGTGGGGTTGTTTTCCCGGCTTCGTGGATTGGGGGGCAGGCATCGTCACCAACAAGGCCTTGCAGGATGCGGTTTATCGCGATCTGGGAATGACCGTCGCCAGGGTCAAAATTATGCCGAATTACGGCAACCGGGACGGCTCGCTCAACCCCGAGGCCATCGATGTGGGCCTGGCGCGGCAGATCGAAACGATGCGCCACTACGGCCTCACCAATTGGATCGTCACCACCTGGTCACCGCCAACCTTCATGAAGGCCTTCGATGATGTCAGGGGCAAGGTAAACAAGAAGCCCAATCATCTCAAACCCGAATTCGAAGATGCTTTTGTCAAGTTTTACGTCCGGGTGCTCGTTTATCTCCGCGACGCCAAGAAACTCGGCGCGCCGTTGTACGCAACGATCCAGAACGAACCGGATGCCGCCGCTTCCTGGGACGGGTGTGTTTATGCCCCGGACCAATGGCGCCGGGTCACGAAAAAGCTCCGCAAGGCCCTCGATGAAGAAAATCTCACGTCGGTCAAGATTCACGGGACCGACCACAACCATTACACCTTGAGCAAGTTTCTCGGGCCAGGCCTTTCGGAAGTCACCTCCGACCCGGAGTTGCTAAGAGCGCTGGATGGGATCGCGTTCCACTCGTACCTCGAGGGAAAGGAATCCGGCGGCGGCACCGCGGTTGAGGCGCGCGAGATCATTCTTAAGTTCAAGAACGAATTGAAAAGAGGCGCTGAAATCTGGCAAACGGAGAACTCCACGATGAAATCAGAAGACCTCACCGATTCGGCCATTCGCCACCTTCGTTCCATGATGAGGGACATCGGCTACCTGGAGGCGAACAGTTACCTCTACTGGCTTGGCTCAAGCGACCGAAGAAGGTTCACGGGCGAGGAACTTATTTTTGGCGACGGAACGAAAACCAAACTCTACTTCGTGTTCCAAAAACTTTGGAAGAGCGTTGTTCCCGGAAGCTTCTATGTGAAGACTTTCGCGGGCAGTGACGATCCGGACCTTCTGGCCTTCGGTCCGAACCCGATGGACATGCTCGCGTTCGCCGGCAAGAGCAAGACGGTCGTCCTTCTCACCAATGCCAAATCCGAAGCGCGGAAACTCACGTTGAAAGGCCTGGCCGGAACACACATGTTGCTTTTCCGCACTTCGGACCATGAAGACGTGGCGGCCATTGGAACCCAGGCCATTGTCCAGGGAGAAGTCACTGTTGCACTGCCCAGCCGCTCCATACTGATCCTGGAAATCAATGGCGGCCTATGAGCCGAATGGCGGCCAAACATTGCGGAAAAATAACCGCTTGCCTGGACTCTGAAATCCCGCTAAAATGGATCGCACAATGATGATACAGAGGCGGTATTTCAGCCCCAAGCGGTTCCATGTAGCCAATCAGGTTGGCTGATCATCAAACTTCCTAACATGCCAACCAGCAACCAACCCCAACCAGAAGCGGATTCCAAGCCTGAACCGGCTTTGGTGTCGCGACGCACGGTGTTGAAACTGGCGGCGGTGGGCACCCTCGGCGCGGCCGTCGGCGTTGGCGCCACCGCCGGCATCACGCATTGGGGGCGCACGGTGGCGCCGTTGTACCGGTTCTTCTCGGAAACGGAGGCCGGATTGTTGATCGCCATTTGCGAGCAAATCATCCCGCGCGACGACACTCCCGGGGCGACCGACGCAGGGGTGATTTACTTCATTGACCGGCAGATTCGCGGTCCGCTGGCCCGTCACCAACAGAGTTACCGGGCGGGGCTTGCATCCTTCGGCAAGACCTGTCTTCAAGTTTATAAGACCCCATTTGAGAAACTGACCTTTGAGCAACAAACCGAGGCCTTGCGGCTGATTGAGGCAGGCAAAGCGCCCAAGGAATTGTGGGGCGACCCGTCGCAGGAGGTTTTCTTCGGCCTCGTGCTCGACCACACCCGGCAGGGTTTCTATGGCAGCCCCCGCCACGGCGGCAACCGCGATTACGCCAGTTATCGCATGATGGGGCTGGCATATCCGAACCTGCTGGCGGATTCCCGGCCCAGCGGCACCGTCCCAAGAGGCACAGTAACCCCCAGCGCGCATGTCATTGCCCAAAGTAAATACAGTCATCGTCGGCGCCGGCGCCGGAGGCGGGATTGTGGCCAAGGAACTCTCGGTGGCCGGTCTGAGCGTGGCGTTGCTGGAGCGTGGCGGCTGGCCGCAATACGACGCCAATAACGACGACGAATTGCACTCCCAACGCACACCGCCCCTGGGCAACCCCTTCGGTCCCGACGACCGTCGCTATCGGCGCGTCGTGGTCAGTCCCAACGGTTCCACCCGCGTTGTCCTGCCCAGCGAAAACCCGTACTGCAACAACGCGGCTTGCGTCGGCGGCGGCACGGCGAGCTACGGGGCCATGGCTTGGCGCTTCATGCCGCAGGATTTCCGCCTGCTCTCCACCTATGGCGCGGTCAAGGATTCCACGCTGGCGGATTGGCCGATCACCTACGACGATTTGGAGCCGTATTACGAGAAGGCGGAATATGAGATCGGCGTGGCGGGTGACTACAGCAACAACCCCTTCAGCGGCCCGCGCAAAAAGCCTTTCCCGATGCCCCCTTTCCCCTACAGCAAGGAAGGCCGGCTGATCGCCGAAACCGCCACGCGCATGGGCCTTCACCCTTTTCCAATCCCGATGCTGCGCAATTCCGTGCCTTACAATGGCCGGCCGGCCTGCATCCACATGCGCTCCTGCGTTGGCTTCGCCTGCCCTATCAATGCCAAAGCCGGCACCCAAAACACCGTCCTGCCGATTGCCTTAGCGACTGGCAACTGCCAGCTTCGCACCGGCTGCGTCGTTTCAGAAATCATGGTTGACGACCAGGGCCGCGCGCGGGGCGTTCGTTACTTTGACTCCGACAATCGCTCCCAGGAGCAACCGGCTGATCTGGTAATCGTTTCAGCTTCGGCCACTGAAACGGCCCGGCTGATGCTGAACTCCACGTCCAAGCTTTTCCCCAACGGCGCCGGCAACAATAACGACTGGGTCGGGCGCAATCTCCAGGGGCATTGTTACGTTGGCGCGGCCGGTTTGATGGACGAGGAGGTTTATGAGGAAGCCGGGCCTGGGGCCAACGTGGCCCTGAGTGATTATAATCATGGCAATCCGGGAATCGTCGGCGGGGGGATGCTTTGCAACGAGTTTATTGCCCTGCCCTATCTCTTCTGCACCGTGCGGCCTCCCGGCGCCGCGAACTGGGGCAAAGCCCACAAAGACTTCCAGCGCCACTGCTTTAAACGCCTGGTCCGGGTCCGCGGCCCGCTGCAGGAAATGCCTAGTTTCACCTCGCGTGTCACTGTTGATCCCACCGTTAAGGATTTCTGGGGCATCCCCGTTTGCCGTCTTTCCGGAACCCGGCACCCCGAGGCCCGCAACGGCGGCGAATTCCTGGCCAAAAAAGCCGAAGCCATCATCAAGGAAATGGGCGCCACCGGCATTTGGCGCAGCACACCAAGTCTCGGCCTAAGCGGCGGCCAGCACCAGGCTGGCACCTGCCGCATGGGCGACGACCCCAAGACTTCCGTCACCAACCGTTTCGGCCAGGTTCATCGAGATCGACAACCTGTTCATCGCCGACGCCAGCCTGCATGTCAACAATGGCGGGTTCAACCCCGTGCTGACGATCATGGCCAATGGCCTACAGGATCGCGGATCACTCAAGTCCGGCTGGAAAGGAAGCCAGTTTCGATGAGCCTCACCCGCCGCTCCAAACTCCTTTGCACCGCCGGGCTGGTCTCGGTTTTTCTGCTCGCCTGCTCCATCGGCGGCCTGGCCTATTTTCATTTTGCCGACCCCGCCGACACCTGCGCCTCCTGCCACGAGATGACCGGCGTCCACTCCGCCTGGTCATCGTCCTCGCATCGCACGCTCCATTGCCGCAACTGCCACGGCGGATCGCTCACGCTCGACGCCCACGCCATGAATCAGCACGTCAACCGCGTGGTGCAACACTTCTGGCCCTCGACGGAAGAGCCAATCCGCCTCAAGGAGCGGGACGTGCTGGCCCTGGTGGAGGCCTGCCGCCGCTGCCACGCGCAGAGCTTCGCTGATTGGCAAAGCAGCAAACACTCGGCGCCTTACGAGCGAATTTTTCTCAATGCCAGGCACAACGGCAAACAACTGCTTTCGCCCGACTGCCTGCGCTGTCACGGGATGTTCTTTGACGGCAACATCGAAGACCTCGTAACGCCCATCTCGACCACTGGTCCCTGGGCGTTCAAAGACGCGGCCAAGACCAACCAGGCGACGATTCCCTGCCTGGCCTGCCATCAAGTTCACACGGCCGCCGCCGGCTACCACTCCATTAATCTGTATTTTCGGCACGAGCGCGCCTCCTTCTCCGCCGACAAGCTGCCCATCACGCCCATTACCCAAGGCGACCGCGTCGTCAAACTCTCGCCGGATTCGCGCCAGCGGCTGTGCATGCAGTGCCACGCCCCCATCGCCACCCGTCAACTCGGCACGGCGGAAGACCGCACGCCAGCCGGGGTGCATGAAGGCCTGAGTTGTCTGGATTGCCACACCTCCCACTCCGGCTCCGCCAAGAACTCCTGCGCCTCCTGTCATCCGACCGATTCGCATTGCGGCATCGACGTGGAGAAAATGGATACGACTTTTGTTTCCACCAAGAGCAAGCACAACATCCATTTCGTAGCCTGCGGCGACTGCCACAACGGCCAGCGCCCGGGCAAAAGAAAATAGCCGCATTCTGAGCGGCCAGTGTTTTCCAGAAGATTTTCGACCACGGATTGCGCGGATGTTCACGGATGGGAAGCCCGCCGTTTCTTATCCGTGTCATCCGTGAAATCCGTGGTTGCTTTTTTTGATTGACATGACAGCCATTCCGCCCTTGCGGAGGCCATTGAAGCGGCTATATTCGCCCCATGATGAAAGCGGTCGAGTCTCGTCCGGTCCCCGTGCGCGGCGCGCAACTTTGGTCCATGTCCGTGGCCGGGTATCGCGCGCTGGGGGAGTTGGGCCTGATCCCCAAAAACACCGAGCTTCTTTACGGGTTCGTTTACACGAAAATGTCCAAATCACCATTTCACAGTTTTCTCCTGCAATTCCTGCACGAGGCTCTGACTCGCATCCTCCCGGCCGGGCGGCTTCTGCGCGTCGAACAACCCATCACCTGTGGCGATTCGGAGCCAGAGCCGGACCTTGCGGTGGTCGCCGGTCGCAACGAGGATTTTCGGCATGATCACCCGCGCACCGCCGAGTTGGTCATTGAAATCTGCATTACCAGCCATGATTACGACCGCTCCAAACTGCGCGCCTACGCCGCCGTCGGAGTGAAGGAATGCTGGCTCATCCGCGGGCCGGAGAAGAAGATCGAAGTTTATCGGCAGCCCGAGGGTGACCGCTATGACGAACACTCGCTGCACGGTCCAGGCGACACGCTTGCCAGCGCCGCCTTGCCGGGATTCACGCTGTCCCTGGACGCCTTCTTTGGCGGGTGATTTTGGCCTTTTGGCGCAGTGAAACGATCTGAAGAGGGTTCGACAGAGTCTCACCCGACCGAGACTGTCTTGTCGTGGCCGATGGGGAATTCGAGGGTGAAGAGCGCGCCCTGGCCGGGGCCGTCGCTCTGCGCGGTCAGGCTGCCGCCCATTTCCTTGGCGGCGTTGGCCGCGCTGTGCAGGCCAAAGCCGTGGCCAGCCGTCCGGGTGGTGAAGCCCTGATTGAATATCCGGGTCAGATTTTCGCGCGCGATGCCTACTCCGTTGTCGCGCACTTCGATCCGCACCCGATCCGGGGCGGCGCGGGAAGTTCGGATGCTAATCTGACCGCCGTCACGGCCCGCATCGTCGCAGGCGTTTTTGGCGTTGCGGAGGAGGTTGACAAGAATTTGCAGCGCCTTGTGCTTCTCGACGACGACGACCACATTTTCGTGAAGCTCGCACACCCATTTCACCTGGGGATGGGTCAAGGCGCCGTCGCTCAGGCGCAAGGCGTCTTCGACGAGGTCAGCCAGCTTGACGGATTCGGTGAAGCCCCCCAGGCGCGAGTATTCCTGCTGCTTGGCGACAATGGCTTTGATGTGTTCAATGTTCTGCCGCAAAGAGGCAAGCTCCTTCAAAGTTTCGCCTTTCTCCGAGGCCACGTAGCCGCCCAACTGTTGCAAATAGGCGGGAACCATTTTACCCTTTGCGTCCTGCGAGAGGAAATTTGGCTCATGCACGTGCGCGGCCACCAACTCAGCCAGTTTGGACAAGCCGTCGAGTTGCGATTTTCGAACGCGTTCCGCCAGCAGGCCGGCGGAAACATTCACGCTGTTGAGGACATTGCCGACGTTGTGGAGAACATCGGTGGCGACTTCGGCCATGCCGGCCTGGCGGGAGGCTTCCAGGAGTTGTTGCTGGGCTTTTTCGACTTCGGCCTGGATGCGCTTGCGCTCCTCGATTTCGGCGGCAAGGGCAAGATTGGTGCGGCGAAGGCGACGTTCGCGGGAAATGATGCGGGCGGCCTGAATGGCAATCGTTCCGGCAAACACTGCCAGCAAAGCCAGGAACCAGCCCTGCTTCCACACTGGTGGCAAAACGACTATATCCATCATCGCCGGCTGCGGGTCCACGTTGAAATCGTCATCGCGCGCCCGGACTTCGAAGTGGTGGCGGCCGGTGGAGAGTGAGAAAAAGGAATGCTGCCGCTCGAGATTAAAGGGAGACCACGGGCCGGAATCCATGCGGAAGGAGTATTGGAGACGGGAATCGTCCGTGGCATGCCAAGGGTCGGTGGCTTTCCAGGAGAGAGTCAGGTTTCCCGGTTGGGGCACCTTGTCGGAGGCGGGCACGAGGATGGTCTGGGGGGCGGCTCGGTCCATCTGGAAACACACGGCCCGAAAATCGCCACTGGTCGGGTTGATTGGGGCCGACAGGGGCCAGGCGCGGCGGGTCCAATTCAGCGGGCAGCGGTTGAGCCAGAGCGTTCCCGATGGCGAGGCTTTGAGGCTGCCTCCATCCCGAGGGATTTTCACCGACGGCGGCAGGACATCGGAAGTCCAATTCCGGCCATCGAAACGGCCGAGACCGCGTTCGGATGAAACCCAGATGGTGCCATCGGCGGTCTGGGTGATCCCGCGAATGGTATTGGCCACCAGTCCCTCCTTGGCGTGGTAACGCCGCCATTGTCGGCCGTCATAGCGGAAGACGCCATGCTGGCGCGAGGCGACCCACAGCTCGCCTTCCTTGCTGGTGAAGAGTGTTTCGATGGCGCCAATCTCCGAACCTTGCTTGAACGAGAGGGCGCCCGCGTTCGTGCCGGCAAAGTAGTTGAGAGAGGCATCCACTTTCCAAAATTTGCCGTCCAGCTTCGATTCTCCGAGGCCATGGTACTTGCCGGCGGGTGTCACGGCGGGGTCGGCGAATTTGAAAACGTTGGTTCCATGCTGGGACGGCAGCATGGTGTAGGGCCGAACGGTGTGACGGAACCAATTGCCGTTGCGGTTCTCTTTCAAGCCGGTACTGGAAATTCGTGTTCGGGCCGGCGGATTCCGCCGCGGCGCCCAACCAAATCGAGCCGCTGGAAGCTTCGAAGAGGCAACGCCAGTCCACTCCCCAGGACAAATCATCATGGATGACACGCGTCCACTTCGCGCCGTCAAAACAGGCGCTGGCGGCGACGTGGTTGTGGCTGCCGGCGACCCAGATTACTCCACGGCGCGTTCCCAGGACCGAGGTGGGTGAGTCCATCAAACCGTCCTCCACTCCGTAGCTGGTCCACTGGTTTCCATCGCGCATGACCACGCGGCCGTCGCGGTGGAGGAACCATTGCGCGCCATTGGGGCTTTCCCACTGGAAATTCAGGGCCAGATAAGTGGTCCAGCGGGGCGTCTGGTAATCGAGGCGGAGCACTTCGGCGTCCTGGCCCGCAATCCAGAGTGCGCCATCCGCGCTCTGGAAGAGCATCGTGGGCGCGTTTGGAATGGGTGCTTTGGGCTTTTCATAAGCCTGCCAATGACCGTCACGATTGGCGGCGATGGCGCCATTGCAACCGACCCAGAGAACACCATCTCGCGTTTGCAGAGTGGAGTTAAAATCGACGAGCGCGCTTGTTGCGAGCATTGGCTTGCTGGTCCACCTTTTGCCGTCAAATTGATTTGCCCGTCCCGGCGAACCGGCGCCCATCACCCAGATGGGGCCATCCATGAGTTGGATGATGCGCGGGTGGGGGCAAAGGTTAAGCCCATCGGCTTCGTTGTACATAGCCCATTCACCGTCGAATTTCCCCGGCATTTGCACGGGATGGGCGAATGGTTTGGGCCGTTTGAAACACAGCACCTCTCCGGCTTCAGTTCCCAGCCAGATTCGGCCCGAACGGTCCTCGCACGCTTCGCAAAAGTCGAAACGATTGGTCAACTCCTCTCCGAGGTGGAGCCTGGTCAAAATCTCGTCGGGCAGCAGTTCCACCCGAACCGGCGGGTAACTGGGATTTTGTTCCATCAGAGCGGCACCTTCCCTGCCGGCGTAGAAAATCCAGTCATGGCCCCAGTGCCGAAGGACGCCCCAGCTCGTGGCGACCCAAACCGTGCCGTCGCGTCCGATCGCCACCCGCTTTACGACAGGAAAAGAATTCGTGACGGGGAAACCTGCTTTCGGAAAGGGCCAAAGTGGATTCCAGTACTTGCCCGTGAACCAGGCGACTCCCCAAGGGCCGCTGCCGTAGATGACGCCGCCGGGGCCGGTGGAAAAAGCATCGACGCCTCCGCCGAGGCCATTTGTTTTTCCGTAAGCGGTCCATTGCAGGCCGTCATAGGACCAGGCCCCGTCGGTCGTGCCGAACCAGATGGTTCCAGGCTTGCCCTCGCCGATGCATTGGACGCCGAGGCCGTTCAACTCGGGAAAAACGCGCCAGCGCCACGGTTCGTTCATAGGGTCTTCCTGGATGGGATGGAAAACCTGGGAGGCGCTGGCCGAGCCTGAAGTCAACGCGCCGAGGCTGAACCACAGGATCGGCAGTGTCAAATAGAGTTTCCAGGTCGATGTGATGCGCAAGGACACCGACTGTATATCGGCGGAACGTGGCGGAACTTTAGCCAACTCCCCAAACCTTGGGATTACCGGACTGATAAAATTGTGCTGGGCGACGCCGCCTCGACCGCTGGCTGTGGATTGTTTTTAGTTGTACAAGAATTGTGGTGGACAGCGGCAAAGTATTTCAAAATACTTCTTGCTTTTTGTGGCCATCAGGTTCATGAGGAAGATAGTTCTTTTGACAATTTAGATTTTGCGTAGCGTTGGCCGCTACACAAGCCATAAGAAAGACCAGCCATTTTCAAGGCATATCGCGGGAGAGGCCAAGATGCGCCCAAGTGGGTGCCGCCTTGTGTTATCCTGCGAGGCGCCTTGGCTGGTTGCCTGCTAATGGGGTGGGCGCCTTTTAAGGCTTCTGCGGAAAACAAACAACCGGCCAAAGATAAAGGAGTTTTTTCGACAATGAATGAGCCTAGAAGAATTCTCCGACGAGCAATACTCGCCACGGCGGTAGTTTGGGGTCTTGAAGTTGCCGCAACCGCGTCCGCCCAACAGCAATTCACCGGAATTTCCGCAACGCCCGAACAGGCCATACAGATCACTTGGGCCAGCATAAGCAACGAAACTTACGAAATCGACGAAGCCGATACGCTGGAAACGAACGCACAGGGAACCATCACTTGGAACCTGCTTTACGATGATTATCCGTCGCAAGGTTCAAATACGTTTTGGCTCGATACTGGCAACTACACTCTTGTGCCAACCATTATGCATCCAAAATATACGACGAATCGATTTTACCGCGTTGTGGACAAAGGCCCAGATACGACGTCAGACGAGCCAAAGGTCACTATCACCACCCTCACGGACGGCACAGTTGTTTCCGATGAACTGACAGTTTCGCTCTTGGCGAGCACCGATCAATCATTTTTGGTAGGAACCAAACTTTATGTGGACGGCCAGGAAACGCGGGCAGCCGAAAGCACCACGAATTATGTCAGTGGTTCGACTAATTACGAGCTTGATACGTATGCGATTAACACCTGCGAGTGGAGAAACGGGACACATATTTTGTTCGGAACTGTGGAATGTCAATCGGCTAACGCCGTTACGATCAATCCTGGGCCGGTGGGCACCGGTCATGGTGTGTCCCCGTTTGTTACGACAAGTTTCAGTAATCTTGTTAGTGGAATATCCTTTTCTCAGGCATCTTTTAATCCGTCCGCCGGGCAAACTCAGCAAGTCACCGCAATTTTTGCCGCCAATTGCAACTGGACGTTGGATATCGTGGATATCAGTAGCAACGTTGTTCTAACCACCACAGGGAGCGGAGGTTCCATGTCTTACAATTGGGACGGTACCGGAAGTGGCGGAACGAATCTACCAAATGGGATTTACTATTACTACATCACGGCTCAAACCAACGGCCAGCCTTTGGGGAGCGGTGGTGGTGGAACTAATGGGGGAGGCGGCAGCGGGCCGCCCTCAGAGGATTTTGCATCGCCCGGTTCCGCTTTTAATGCGAGTGCGACCGAGTTGTGGGCGCAGCCGGTTGACGGTTCAGGAATCGCGGTTCCACTAATTCTCTATCCCCCGGGTTTCGACACGAATGGGCTTCTGATTTTCGAAGCTTCGCCATCGTGGAATCCTTCAGGAGAGAGCGTACAGGCTTCGCCCGAATTGGAGAGCGGAGGCGGATTCAGCCTAGATTATAGTGGAGGTCCCTCGCAATCGGCTCCTCCCGCACCGCAGCGACCGCCAAATAATCCGGTTTGCGGGCTGCAAGGCACGTTCGGCGTGGGGAGCGACACTTACGCGGCAAATGGAACAAGCGGAGTAAGTATGCCTCCATTGCTGGATGGTTCTCTAGCCGGAACGCACATTTCCATGGATGGTTTAAGTGCAAGCCGAAACGTTCCATTTGGGCCAATGAATGTCAATACATTCGCGGCAAGCGTTTTTGTTTCGCAGATGCAAGGTTGGGGCTGGAGTAATTCTCTTTACAAGATAGATGACCAACTTAGGATCGGTGATTTGAGAGGCAGCACAAGCCCCTTCAACAATGTAAATCTAGTTTTTCTTTCACTTCATTGCGCGTATGGAGCGTCACCAGATTACGCGGCCAATCAATGCAAGCAGATGTATTACCCGATTACGTCAGGAGGCAGTGCTCAATATTTACGGATGTCGGAAATGAACCTGGGCGGAGCGGGGACCAATGGCCTTAAATGGATAGGTATCTACGCTTGCTTTAGCCTTTATCAGGCCAATTGGAACAGCATGAGAAATGCCCGAGTCAATCCCTACAACAGCAACCTGCATTTGCTTCTGGGATCAGCTACCGACTGTTTTCCCAGCTTAATCTTCGGGAAAAACTGGGCACAGTATATGAATTACGGAACCAATGGACCTGCTCCCAATCCCATGACGATTCGAGCCGCTTGGTATCAAGCAGCGTACGATGCCGACAAGATTTACATAAACAACGGTCTGCCAGATGGTGCAAGTGCCGCCGTCATGGCAGTCGCTGGCGACACCGCCTGTATGGACGACACACTGCAAACCAACAAGACACCAGGCGGAATTTGGACTTATGACAGCAAACAGGTTTGGCCAACCTTTTCTCCGTGAAAACATTGCAGATTCTTTTCGGGTTGCTTGCAACAGCGTCTTTAGCGGGTTCCTCTCAAAACCCTCGTTGGACGGACGTCGAAATACGAATTCCGGCGCGCCCCGATTTGCACGTGCAATGGGACGCGCCGCGAAAGACGCTTCCATCCCAAGTTTACGTTTATCGCCTTCTTCCAAATAGATTGCCGCCCAAAATAATCTCCAACCTGGCAAAACTGTGCTCATTCACGGGGCAAGATAGGACGACGGAGACGACTGATGGAATTGTTTTTCAAGCGGCCGATGGATCGAGGAGACTTTCCATTTCGGTTTCGGCAGGCTCGATTCACTATGAAACGGCGGAGCCTCGTTATGGGCCGACCAATTTGGCGGAAGATGTTCCGCCAATGAGCGAAATGCCGAAACTTGCTGCGGATTTTTTGCGGAAAACAGGCATCAATTTGTCTGACGTCACGAATCCTTTCGACAATCGACGCGATATCCAACGCGCATCCAAGTTTCATTTTTCGGAGCCTCTGAGGATTTACTACGTGGGTAATATCAACATCACCAACGTTGAATATCGCACAGCCAGCTTTTGGAGATGTGTAAACGGCATACCGGTTATCGCCGGAGACGGTGGCCAGATTTCTTATGGTGCGCATGGAAACATCCGCAGCTTTACCATTAGTTGGCGAAAGCTGGGGTGTTATCAACGCTTGCCGTCAGTTACACCCGAAACAGCGATAGGATATCTGCGCGGGGGCAAAGCGGTCTGCGGTCTTAGTCTTGTTGACTTTGACTGGTCGGCTGTCAGCTGTGTTACCGTTAAGAAGGCATCCCCATATTATTACTCGGGACATACCGACATGCTTTATCCGTTTTTGGGTTTGATAACGAAAACTGAACCTTCTTTTGGAAATGTTCAACTGGAGATAGATTGCCCCTTCATTGACGAAACCAAATTGTCCGATGGAAACAGACTGCCAAAGCTTTGACTAGGCGTAGCGACTAAAAGGGGACGTTATGTTCTGCGGCAGCGTTCTTGCTTATTGCGGGCCTGAAGACAACGCGCCGAGGCTGAACAACAGGATCGGCAGTGTCAAATGGAGTTTCCAGGTCGATGTGATGCGCAAGGACACCGATTGTATATCGGCAGGCCAGGGCCAGGCTTTAGCAAACTCGGCTAAACGTCATTCCAAGGGTTGACCTGGACATCGACAAAGACGTGGATCGAACCGGCGCGGAAGGTCATATGTTCCAGGCTGGCGCCCGGTATCTTGTGGGCGGAGAAGTCGGTGGTCAGCATGACATTCGGAGCCTGCAAGCGGCAATCCAGACCGGCGTCGCAGAGGTTGGACTTGAAATTGCCGGTGATAATACTCAGCAGTTCGCCGACGGTATCATTGATTTCGCCGGCGTCGGTGACGTTTTTTGCGTCCAACCCCAGAATGGAGGCGACGGCCTGCCTGGCGGACTCCATGCTCAAACGCAGACGGACCACGCCTGCCGCCTTGCCCGAGAAACCGATGGTGCCCAGGACATGTTCCCCCTGGAGGGTCATGGCGGTGCGCGCATCCGTGCTTTCCAATTTGAGGCCGAGCATCATTTGAAAGGTCTTGACCAAGGCGTGAGCCAGCGGCGTGCCCATGGCCAGCAGCAAGGCGGCGCCCATGCCTTTTCGCATGAGGGCGGCGTCCACAGTCTCGATGGTGTAATCGGCCTCGCTTTTGGCCGTGGGATTGGCGGCGCGCAGGAGACGCTTGGTCAACCCGGCATCTTTGGAGATGATTTGGGCGACCAGGTCGAGATCGGCGTCTTGGTTGGAGACGATTTGGGTGAGCTGCGCCACGCTTTCGGAAACCGGCTCCAGGCCGTATTGGCGGGCCAACTCTTTGTAATTCATTCCGTCTGGCATAACATCTATGACTATATCTAAGCGGCCGGGGCCACCGGAGCTTTTTTGACCAGAGGCACAATCCGCCCCACCTTTTCCAACAGTTGATCCTCTTTGAAAGGTTTGACCAGATAATCCCGCACTCCAATGCGGGCGATGAGGAGAATGTTGTCCCGCCCGGCTTCAGCCGTGAGCATGACGACCGGAATGGCCTTTAAGGCGGGATCCTCTTTGAGATGGGTGAGCATGGTGACTCCATCCATGACGGGCATGGTCACATCGAGGATGATGATGTCCGGTTTTTCCCTGGCCGCGACCTCCAGACCTTCCTGGCCATTGGCGGCCTCGCAGATGGTGCAATCGTAAGTCCGAAAGGCCCTGGTCACAATCAAGCGGATGGTCCGGCTGTCGTCCACTGTCAGAATTTTTGTTGGCATAACAATATGTTTTCGCAGAGGTTATTTGAATTTATAATGCAGTTCGACCGAAAAATGATTCTCGCCGGCGCTGAATCCCAGGCACAGGCGATCGATCTCGGGCGGCGCCTCGATGGCGAAAGATTTTCCGCGAATGACGGCCGGAGTACTGACGGCGCAGGGGAAAGAGGCGTCGCAGAGCCAGGATTTCAGGCCGCCGGTGAGCATGTTCGTAAGCTCGCCCACCACGTCGTTCACCTCGGCCTCGCTCAAGGATTCGGGCGCGGTCCCGATCATGCCCCCGGCCAGAGAGGCGGCGAACTTGGCGGGCAAATGGAGATAGACCGCCCCGGTAATCGACTCGCCTCCGAATCCCATGGAGCCGCTGACCCTTTCCGGTTCCTCTCTGGGCACGGCTTTGCCCAAGGCGACCGCGGTCATGGAGAACATGGTATCGAAGATTTCCAGCAGATGGCTGGTCATGTATTCTTGAAACTTAACTGTGGTTATTTTTTGCATAAGTAGCTGGCTGTTTGGTTATCGGCGGCAGGGCGGGCGGCAAAAGTCTGGCAAATGGCGCGCGGGATTTTGTCCAGTGGCAAAACCTGATCCACGACGCCCAATTCGACGGCGGCCTTGGGCATGCCATAGACGACGCAGGTCTGCTCATCCTGGGCGATGGTGGACGCGCCGGCCTGCTTGAGGGTCTTCATCCCTTGCGCGCCGTCGGTTCCCATGCCGGTGAGCAGCACGCAAACCGCGTATGGGCCGGCGCAAGCCGCCGCCGAGGAAAAAAGGAGATCCACCGCCGGGCGGACGTGATGCACGGGCGGATTCTGGTTAAGATGCACGCGATAGCGGCCGCCCTCGAAAGAGACCAGCATGTGGTAATCACCGGGCGCGATCAGCGCCAGTCCGCGCCGCACCTCGTCGCCATCGGCGGCCTCCCGCACCTCGAAGGCGCAGCACTGGGCCAGCCTCTCAGCGAAGGCTTTCGAAAAAACCGGCGGAATGTGTTGGACGATGCATAAGCCGGGCATTCCCGGCGGCAATTGTGTCAGCACGTTCTTGATCGCCTCGGTGCCGCCCGTCGAGGCGCCTATCAACACGATCTGGCGAGCGTGGAAATTCGATTGAGCGGCGGCCGGCGCCGGGATGGGACTGGCGACCGCGGCAGGCCGGCAGTTCCTCAGGCGCGCCACGGCGGCCGCTTTGATCCGGCCTGGCAGGTGCTCGCGCAAGTCGCCGATGCTCCAGGATGAGGACGGTTTGGGCATGACGTCCACCGCGCCCAAAGCCAGAGCTTCCAAGGCCGAGGCCGAGCCGGCCTGAGTCAACGCGCTAATGACAATCACCGGCATGGGGCGGTTTTGCTGGAGGATGCGCAAGAAGGTCAACCCATCCATGCGCGGCATCTCAATATCCAGCGTAAGAACGTCCGGGTTAAGCAGGAGAATTTTGTCGCGCGCGACATAAGGATCGCAGGCGGTGCCGACGACTTCGATTTCGGGGTCCTGGCTCAAGGCATCGGCAATGGCCCGCCTGACGATGGCTGAATCATCGACGATTAAGACCTTGATTTTGGGTGGCGCAGTCATGCTTTTGCCGTCAGAGATTCCGCGCGTTCACTGGACTCGCGGACTTGGAGCACCAGGGCATCCAGTTTTTCCGGGGTAAGCTCGAAAGCGGCTGTGACCTGGCTGTGAGCCGTAAGCGCGTAGGCTTCCCAGCCTGGCGCCGAGCCAGCCAGATGGGCCAGGCAGTTGGCCAGATGCACCACCGCGGAAAGCCGGCCGCGCGGTTCCACCACCGGGGCGTGATGATTGGCCACGCCCTCGACGATTATTTCCGGCAGACGCCACAAACGCAGGAGGCAGCCTCCCACTTCGGCGTGATCGGCCCCGAGCACCGCTCGTTCCGCCTCCACGCGCGAGGCCCCCTGCTCCGCTATCCGGGCGCGGACCGCGGCCTGGTTTTCGCCGGTCAAGGCCTGGTTCATCGCCAGCTTGCCAATGTCGTGCAGCAGCCCGGCCGTGAAAGCCATGGCTTGATCGGTGGCCAGCCCCGGATTGTTCTGGCTGACTGTCTCCGCCGCGACGGCCACTGTAAGAGAATGGCGCCACAGTTCATTGGCGGCCACGGCGTAGCCGGGCATGGGCGCGGACAGAACGTCGCCCAGGGCCAGGGCCAGCACCATGTGAAAGATATGGCTGTGTCCGAGCAGGAGGACGGCCTGCTCGACCGAACCGACGGTTTCGACAAAGCCCAGGCTGGGAGAGTTGCAGACGCGCAGCAGTTTGGCCGTGAGAATCGCGTCATGCTTGAGCACGGCGACTATTTCATCATGGTCCAAGTCCGATTGTCCAAGAAGGCCGACCAATTTCAGGGCAGCGGGCGAAACCGCCGCCAGCACCGCTGCTTTGCCTGCCATTTCTTTCGCGTTCATAAATAGTGAGGCTGGCTCCCGGGAGATTGGATGGTGACCTTCCCGGTCATCATGTCCAGCCGGACAGTGCGGGAAGAAACGCCGCCCAAGTCGCGCGCGTGCAAATGAAAACCATTCCGCTGCAGCAGGGCAATGAGGGCGTTCTGGTTGCGATCGCCGATGTTGAAGACGCCGCCCGCATCCAAAAACTGCGCTCCGCCGGCGGCCTTGATGATCAGGTTTCCACGATCCGCTCCCAGGTTGTAAACGGTGTGGAACAGGCGCGGCACCCCCGTGTCCACGAACATATTGGGCGCGCTCGCAGCCTTGTCCAGGTTGATTCTCGAGTCCGGCAGCATCGCATGGAGCAGCCCACCCACTTTGCGGCCCGGATCGTAAATGATGAGTCCCAAGCACGATCCCAAGGAATAGGTCACAAGCTCGGCGCTGGCGTCGTTGCTGGCAACCATGTCCGCGACGCCGACGACGAACGTTTTTCTTGGTGGAGGTATGACCCATGGATTTGGCGGTGGCATTATGACTTTTGATAAATGCTCGGGCGCAGCCTCTTTAGCCCGTGCTCGACCCCGACCAGACTCTCGGAATGACCCACAAAAAGATAACCCGCCGGCTCCAACTGGCCGGCCAGGTGGGACACCAGTTGTTCCTGCGTCGGACGATCAAAGTAAATCATCACGTTGCGGCAGAAAATGACGTGGAACTTATCCGTCCAAGGATACGGCCTCTCGAAGAGGTTGAGATGGCGGAACTCGACCCGCTCGCGCAAGCTAAGTTTGACCCGGCAGTGGCCTTCGCAAGAGCCGGAGCCTTTTTGAAAGTAGTCGCTTAACCAATTGGCGCTGGGAAGTTTGATCAGATCGTTGCGATAAATTCCCCGCCGGGCCACCTCCAGCATCCGGGTGCTGATGTCCGTGGCGGAGATTCGCCAGGGGCGCTCCGGCTGTTGGCGGAAAAATTCGGCCAGGAGTATGGCCAGGGAGTAAGGTTCCTGGCCGGAGGAGCAGGCGGCGCTCCACACCCGCAAGGGTTCGCGCGCCGACAACGCTTTGCCGGCGCAATAGCCCGGCAATAACTGGTCCTGCAAATATTGGAAATGCTCCATCTCGCGGAAGAATTGGGTGACGTTGGTGGAGATAACGTCCAAGAGCGAGGTCAATTCCTCGTCGCCAGAGGTTGAGTCAAGCAGTCGGCAATAAGACTCGAAGTCCGCCAGGCCCAACACCCGCAGCCGCTTTTGCACGCGGCTGCGAACCAATTCCATCTTGTCCGGCCCAAGATTGATCCGGCTGTGAGCATAGACTAATTGCCGGATGTACTCGTAGTCCTCGGCGGCGATGGATGCAGGGATGACTTGGTTCATGGTTTCAGGCGGCTTTGGCAAAGGTCTGCGGCACAAGCTGGACCAGGGCGTTGACGTCCAGAATCAAACCGACCCGTCCGTCGCCGAGAATGGCTGCGCCGGCCAGGGAACGGTTCTTGTTGACCATGATATCGTTGAGGTTCTTGATCACGACTTCCTGCTTGTTTTCCAGGCTGTCCACCAGCAGGCAGCGGTAATTGGCCCCGGACTGCGCGACAATGATAATGCCCTGGCTGGCGTCGGTGGATTTTGGCTTGAGGCCAAAGTGTTCGTAGAGGCGCAGCAAAGGGATCAAGCGGCCGCGCACGTTGACCACTTCCGCCCGGTTTTGCACGCGGGTGATCATTTCCGGGCGCGCGCGGAAGGATTCGCGGACCGACAAAGTGGGCACGATGTATCTTTCCTCCCCCACCCTGACGACCAGTCCGTCAATAATCGCCAGAGTCAAAGGCAAGGTGATTTTGAAACACGAGCCTTGACCGGAGTTGGAAGAAATATCCACGCAGCCGCGCAGTTGCTCGATGTTCCGCCTGACCACGTCCAGACCCACGCCGCGACCCGAAATGTCGGTCACTTTATCGGCGGTGGAAAAACCGGCGGCGAAGATGAACCTGTATATCTCCTCGTCCGCAAGCTCGGTGGCAGAATCGGCCAATCCGCGCTCCTGCGCTTTAGCCAGGATTTTATCCCGGTTGAGGCCCGCGCCGTCGTCTTCAACTTCAATGACAATGTTCCCGCCCTGGTGATAGGCGCGCAGGTGAATAGTGCCCACGGCCGGCTTGCCCGATCGCGCGCGAACTTCCTCCGATTCGATGCCATGATCGACGCAATTTCGAATCATGTGCAGAAGAGGATCGTTTAGCTCTTCGACCACGCGGCGGTCCAGTTCCGTGTCTTCGCCGGTGGTTACGAGTTGCACCTTCTTGTTGATCTTTTTGCCGATGTCATGCACTACTCGCGCCATCTTTTGGAACGCTCCGCGCACGGGCACCATGCGCATGGACATACCGATGCGTTGGAGGTCCTTGGTGGTGCGGGACAATTGCGCGAGGTTGCGGGCAAACTGCGGGTCCTGCTCCGCCATGCGGTTGAGGTTCTGGGAGACCAGAGATTGGGAAATCACCATCTCGCCGATGAGATCCAACAAGGCGTCCAATTTTCCCGTGTCCACTCTCACCACGCCGCTGTGATCCGCGTTTCGCTCCGGCGCCGGTGTTTCAGCCGGTCGCGCCGGATGAGTCTCCTCTGGCATGGGGGGAAAGAAATTGGTTGGCGCTGCTGGAACACTTTGCACTTGTTCACGAATTTCCGAGGCGCCCGCCATGGCCCTTTTCAAATCGGTTTTCAGAGAAGCCGTTTCGATCTTAATTGGGGCCAAGGGGCTGGAGCCTGAAGTTTGGCCATCGATCAAATCCAAAAAATGCTTCAAAATATCACGCCCGCGCAGAATGAGTTCGATCAACCCCTGATCGACGGCGAGTTTGTGTTGCCGGACCAAGTCCAACAAAGTTTCCAGCGCGTGCGCCAGGCGGTTGATGGGGACCAGATTGAGAAAGCCCGCGCTGCCCTTGAAGGTGTGAAACGCGCGAAAAATGGTATTGAGCGTCTCGGCATCGGCCGGTTGACGTTCCAAGACCAGGACCCCCTGCTCGATATTGTCCAGATGCTCCCTGAACTCATTCAAGAATTCCCGCAGCAAGTCCAGGTCCTCCGCGAGGTTGAGAATGATCGTTTCCTCGTCTTTGGCCGGCTCCGGCCCGCGCAACAATCCGGCCAGCGATTGCTGGAGGTCATGCAGCCAGTTAATATGTTCGGGATTAAAGGGTTGTCCTGCTTCAACGATCTGAAGCAGCCGTTGCCATGCTTCCTCCGCGCGAGCAGCCAGTTGCGGCATATCCGAGACAACCCGGGCCTCATCCCGAATATTGCCCAGCAAATCAAGGATCGGAAACTGGCCCTCGGTCGAACCGGAAGCGGCCCTGGCGATCTCGTTCCCTAAAGTCGCTAGCAAACTTTCTATGTGGTGCTCACTCATGGTAGCCAATGGCAACGGATTAGAATTGATGCACTTCGCGGCAGCCGCGTAAATTCGTGTCCACGCGGCAGATGTGGTTCTTAAGCCAGTCAGCCAGCATTTGCTTGAGTTTGATCACCACCGTGGTGGAGGCGCCTTCGCGCTGGACGATGGCGACGAGGCTTTCGTAATCCTTGAGGAACTGGGTGTGCGCGGCCTTGTTCTGGCCCCGCACGGGGCATTTATGCTGCTGCATGACGCCCTCCTCATGCTGGAAGTGCGATTGGGCGTAATCGCCCAGAAAACCCAGCATTGTGAGCAACTCTTCCTTGGCGGTCCCGGCCAGGCAGGCCGTATGCAATTCATTGATGCGTTGAATCAAATTCTGATGCTGTGAATCAACCGAATCCACACCCGTGGACATGGAAGGCTCGTCCCAGGCGATCAACCCAGCCTGCGCCAACTGCGGTTTCGCCGTTGAGCCATTCCGTGGAGGGGATGACCAAGGGCCGGCATCTCCGTTCCGCCTGTGATTGGTAGTCGCTTTAAGTGGGGTGGGGGGCGCGCCATTTCCACTCGTCGGCTGCGATGACGTGGACACATTTGCCTGACTGCTACCGTCAACGAGTTTCACCAACTCAAGGAGGCTCGCTTTCATCACTTCGGCCTGGGCGTTAAGCTCTTCCGCCGCGGCCGCGCTCTCTTCCGCGGTCGCTGCCGTGGACTGCGTCACCTTGTCCATCTGCCCGACAGCGGTATTGATTTGGCTGATGCCCTGGCTTTGCTCTTTCACCGCCGCCGCGATGGCATCAATGGCTGCTCCTATTTTGGTCGCGTTCTCAATGTTCTGTTTGAAGGCGTCCTGGGTGGAAACGATGAGCTGGCTCCCTTTGCGCGCGGCACTTCCGGCAGTCTCGATCAGCACTCCGGTTTCCTTGGCCGCTTGGGCGCAACGTTGGGCCAGATTGCGCACCTCATCGGCCACCACCGCGAACCCCATGCCCGCTTCGCCGGCGCGCGCCGCCTCCACCGCTGCGTTCAAGGCCAGGATATTAGTTTGAAAGGCGATTTCTTCGATGGTTTTGATGATCTTGCTCGTCGCCTCGCTGGCACGATTGGTTTCCTTGATGGACGCGGCCGTTTCGTTCAACAGTTTGTCCACCTTCCCGACGATGACCTTTGCTTCTCCCATCCACTCGTTGCATTTGTCCGTTTGCTCCGCGCTGTTCCTGGACATGCTGGCCATTTCCTCCAGTGACGCGCTTGTCTCCTCGATGGAGGCCGCCTGCTCGCTTGAGCCTTCAGCTAGAACCTGGCTTGCGGCCGAAACCTGTGAAGCTGCTGCAGTGGTCTGTTCCGCACCGGAGGAGAGGGACATGGCAATGCCCCGCACACCGCGAATGACGCTGCCGGTCAGCAGCCAAATGACGCCGATGGACAAGGCAATGGCTCCGAGGCCAACCCAGACCGCCGCATCGCGGATACCGCTCACGCTTTGCGCAATTTCACTCCTGGGTAGAATGGCAAGGACGAGCCATTCCTTCTTCGCATAGGTGGCGAAATGGGCCACCCGCCCCTCGCCCGAGAAAGTATATTCCAGGCGGCCATTTTTTTGCGCCAAAGCTTGGCGGCCCCAATCCAATTCCGCGATATTCATCTTCAAGACCAGGTCCGGGTCCTTGTGCGCCAGGGTAGTGCCATGACTATCGGTAATGGCGACATAACCCGTCTTGCCAACTTTGACATCGCGAACATGGCTGTCGGAAAACGCTTTCAACTCCAGCGGCGTGCCCGCGATCCCTATGAACTTGCCGTCTTCCATCAGCGGCGTGGTGATCAGGCAGACTGGACGCCCCGTGGCCGGGGAAGCCTGCACTTCGCTGACCCATTGTTCCCCTTGCCGGGCCTTTTGCACGTTGAGCGCAAAAACTGGATGTTTGCTTAAATCTATGCCAATGGACTTGCCACCAATGGAATCCATGAACAACACCCCGTTGGTGCCGGCCAGAAAACAATTCTCATAAGCCGGCGAGATTTTTTGGTAGGCAACCAGCCGGGCCACGGCCTCGCTGGCGCGTTGACCATGACACGCCGCTTTCAACACCTCAACGTCGCTTAAGACCTGCCCCTCCCGTTCCCGGTCGGCCATCCAACCATCCAGATCGACCACTGCTTGTTTCACGGTTTGATCCATGCTCACGTCCATTTGGCGTTCCACGGCCCGCGAGGCTATCCAATAAGAAAAAGCCGTCAATCCGGCCACGCTGACGACGGTCAACGAGATGAACGTCCATAGGAATTTTACGCGCAGATTCATTTTCATAATTAATTAAAGAATTCGGGACTCAGAATCAGGATCGTTTGGTTGCTCTTGGGTCTTATGCCCACGCGGCAATGCAGCCCGCTGTTCAAATCCGCCAGCGTAGGGGGCATCGTCTGGATTCTATCTTCGGGAATGGCTTCCGCCGCTTCCACCATGTCGGCGCTGAAGGCCAGCAAATCGTTACCGCGCGTCAGCACCACCGCCACTTCGCGATTCCCTTCAACCAGGACGCGCCGTGACTCGTCGAACAGCTTGGTCAACGCCCCCAATTCGTGGTTGCGCCGCTCTGAGATATATTCGAGCGCCCCGGCAATATCGCCGTTTTCCGCCTGGCGCAACGCGACATCGGCTGTCGCGTGGATGGCTTTGTGAGGCGCATCCATGCTTGGCAGAGTCATCCGCAGCAGCCGGTCTTCGGTTCTGTACTGGTCATACCAGAGGCCGAATTTGCACTTGTGGGGATCGCGCGCCTTTCCAAACGGCCGGCGATCCCGCGCGCAGACCTCAAGCTCCGCCAGCCAATCGCGATGGTCCTGCTCGCGCTCGCGCAATAGCTGGATCAACGCCTCCATTTCAGCCCTGAGCGGCGGCAGGCCCAATTTCACGCGAAGGTCCATGAGCTTGATAATTTTGCCACGCAGATTGATGACCCCGCGAACTTCCGGCGGCGTGTTGGGAATACCGGTGATCTGCGGCATCAAGACGATCTCCCGCACGTGTTCAGAACCGACCGCGTACAGACTGCCTTTGATCTGAAAGACAACGAAGGGAAGTCTCTTTTGCTGTGTGGTGGCCATGACGGGTGCGGTTTAGAAATCTTTAAAATCGCCGTCCATCGGGATTTCACTCCGGCGATTGCGCACAGTGGCCAGGCTTGGCGCAGCGTGGGTGTGCCCATTGCCGTGGCCGTTGGTTGGGGCGGGCCGTTTTGTCGCCGGAGCGGGCGCGTGAACTTGCTTCGCGCGCGGGGCCGGTGCGGCCGGTTTGCGCGCGGTTGCCTGGCTCTGGCCACCTACCAGGTGGAGCAGTTCGGCCACTGATATTTTCATCGCGTCCGCCTGGGCGTTAAGCTCCTCGGCGGCCGCGGCGCTCTCCTCCGCGCTGGCGGCGTTGGACTGCGTCACTTTGTCCATCTGCCCGACGGCGGTGTTGATCTGGCCAATGCCCTCGGTTTGTTCGCGCGAAGCGCCGGCCACCTCGGCCACCAGTTCGTCCACCTGCCGCACCTTGGTCACGATGTCGTTGAGGGTCTTGGCCACCTGGCTGCTGATTTCCACTCCCTGGCCCGTCTTGGCGATGGCTCCTTCAATCTTGCCGGCCGTTTCCTTGGCCGCTTGCGCGCTGCGCTGGGCCAGGTTGCGCACTTCCTCCGCCACCACGGCAAAACCCATGCCGGCTTCACCGGCGCGGGCCGCTTCCACCGCCGCGTTCAAAGCAAGAATGTTGGTTTGAAAAGCTATCTCATCAATGGTCTTGATGATCTTGGCAATGTCGTCGCTGGAGACTTTGATGGCTTCCATGGCCGTGGACATGGTTTGCATGTCGCCAGTGCCTTTATCGGCGGCTTCACGAGCTTGTTTAGCCAGATCGTTGGCTTTTTGGGCGTTTTCGGAATTACGTTTGGTCATCGAAGACATTTCCTCAAGTGAGGAACTGGTTTCCTCCAAGGACGCGGCTTGTTCGCTGGCGCCCTCGGCCAATGTCTGGCTGGCAGAAGAAACCTCGGTGGCAGCGGTTGCCACATGATTGGAGCCATCATCAAGCGTAGTGGCGATCCGGCTTAGAATTCTGCCCGTAAACCTAATAATGACAAATGCAACGACAATTCCAACAAAGGATGCCAGTCCTAACCCGGCCAATATGCCCATTTGCGAACTTTGCACGGCTTCCTGGATGTGTTTTGATGCGTCACCTGTATCGGTTCGGATGAAGTCAATCAGGGTTTCAAGCGCCCCGACGTACTTGTCGGCGGCGGGATCCAACCGGGTTCGGGCCATGCTATACGCGGTCGCGTTATTGGTTGCTTGCCGGCTTGACTCGAGCACGACCGACCGATTTTGGTTATACTCGGCGCGCGCCGTTTTAACTAGATCCAGCAACGCACGGCCCTTTTCACTTGTGACCAGCTTTTCAAGATCGGCGTAAACTACTGTGTTATCCGTAGAACCAGCGTTCAACGATGCCTCCAGGCGCGACATATCTTCCTTATTGATGCTGCCGATATGTTTGTAAACGATTTGAGCCGAGTCTTTCGCGTTCTTCTGTGCGCGATAAACCAGTTCGATGGTGGGAATGGATTGATTGATTATCTGATCAGAATGGACCTTGATGTTAACCAGCCGCGTGTAAGCGAAAACGCCCAAAGCTAGAGCGATGATGATCACACTTGCGAAACCGATCGTAATTCGTCTTCCAATGGTCCAGTTTGTCATTAGTTCTTTGTGTTTAGGGATTTATCTGTCTTGTGTTTGAATAATGTTCTCTTTGCTGTTCCGTTTCAGACTGGGGCGATGCTGGACTGAACGTTTTCCACGGTCGTGGCGCCAATCAAAAGGTCAATGTCGAGCAATGCCTTGACCACGCCCTTGATCTTGGCCATCCCCAGGATGCAGTCGGTGGAAATCTTCGCTCCGAACTCCGGCGTTTCCTCGATCTCACTCTCGGCGATGTTGACCACCTCCTCCACTCCATCCACCACCAGGCCCATCTGCGTGGGCTTGCCGTCCGGCAATTTCACCTGCACGACAATGATGCAGGTTTGTTCCCCGCTCTGGGCTTCCTCGTAGCCAAAGCGCAGCCGCAGGTCGATGACCGGAATGATCTTGCCGCGCAGATTGATGACCCCGCGCACGTAGTTGGGCATCTGCGGCACGGTGGTGATGTTGGTCAGCCGGATGATTTCGCGGATTTTCAGCACGCCAATGCCGTAGGATTCCTGGTGCAGGGTAAAGGTGAGGTATTTTCCGGCCAGGCTACGGCGTGTTGTTACCGCTTCAAAGGTCGCTTCAGGCATAATTTGCATCCATTCTCTTATTGCTGAGTCGTAGCGTGTTCGTCACATCACGGACTTACTCAAGGACATCGGTCAAAAGCAGGTGGGACTGAAGGAAACATGAACAACAATTATTGGCACAATCTCACCCTTTTTTGGAGCTTGTCACGACGAAGGCATGGATGGCTTCATTAAGCGCATCCATGCCGGGAAGAGTCATCCGCAGCCAGCCTGGCAGCTTAGAAATCCTTAAAATCGCCTTCCATCGGGATTTCACTCCGGCGATGGTGCGCGCTGGCCAGGGCTGGCACAGCATCGGTGTGCCCGTTGCCGTTGCCGTTGGTTGGGGCGGGCCGTTTTGTCGCCGGAGCCGTCGCGTGAACTTGCTTCGCGCGCGGGGCCGGTGCGGCCGGTTTGCGCGCGGCTGCCTGGCTCTGGCCACCTACCAGGTGGAGCAGTTCGGCCACTGATATTTTCATCGCGTCCGCCTGGGCGTTAAGCTCCTCGGCGGCCGCGGCGCTCTCCTCCGCGCTGGCGGCGTTGGACTGCGTCACTTTGTCCATCTGCCCGACGGCGGTGTTGATCTGGCCAATGCCCTCGGTTTGTTCGCGCGAAGCGCCGGCCACCTCGGCCACCAGTTCGTCCACCTGCCGCACCTTGGTCACGATGTCGTTGAGGGTCTTGGCCACCTGGCTGCTGATTTCCACTCCCTGGCCCGTCTTGGCGATGGCTCCTTCAATCTTGCCGGCCGTTTCCTTGGCCGCTTGCGCGCTGCGCTGGGCCAGGTTGCGCACTTCCTCCGCCACCACGGCAAAACCCATGCCGGCTTCACCGGCGCGGGCCGCTTCCACCGCCGCGTTCAAAGCAAGAATGTTGGTTTGAAAAGCTATCTCATCAATGGTCTTGATGATCTTGGCAATGTCGTCGCTGGAGACTTTGATGGCTTCCATGGCCGTGGACATGGTTTGCATGTCGCCCACGCCTTTGTCCGCCGCTTCACGAGCTTGCTTGGCGAGGCCGTTGGCCTTGAGGGCATTTTCGGAATTGCGTTTGGTCATCGAAGACATTTCTTCCAATGAGGAACTGGTCTCCTCCAGGGACGCGGCTTGTTCGCTGGCGCCCTCGGCCAAAGTCTGGCTGGCGGAAGAGACTTGGCTGGCGGCCGATCCCACCTGGTTCGAGCCGTCGCTGAGGGCATTGGCGATGGTGGTCAGCACGTGGTTTGAGTTCCGAATGATAAAATAGGCCACTGCACTGCCGAGCAACAGAGCCACGATCAGCCCGATGATCATGATCCAGGAGGAGGATTCCAGTTTCTGCGTCGATGCGCTGGCAGCCTCCACCGTGCGCTTCATGCCGGTGGCTTGGGTGTCGCTGGCCAGCGTTTCAAGGCGCGCAGCCGCTTCCACCCGCTTGGTTCCTATCGCGGAAAGCGTCACGTCGTCGGCCATGATTTCTTTCATCGCCTCCTGGTATTTATGCGCGGCGTCTTTGACCTGGTTCAACTCCGCAATGTCTTCCTGCACCTTGAGCATGGCCATTAGCTCATCAAACCTCTTATCCATCACTTCAAAATTCTTGACGCCTTCTTCAATGATCTGCGGATCACGCAAGGCCTGGGATTTGAAGACCGCGATGCGCGCGGAATTGCCTTCGCCGCGAATGGCGTTCGCCAGCATCAATTTATTGGCGCGTTCCTGGAGTTTCGGCGCTTCGGTGAAAGACTTGATTTCACTCTCGAGTTTTGTTCCTTGCGCGGCGATCAACTTTTCGATGTTGCCCATGAATTCGGCGGCTGACTTGTTCAGATTCTCCCGCGCGACGGTGATGTCCTTGTTCTTCGCCTCGGTCTGGGCGATGAGATCCTCATAGCTCCGCAACGCCGGGTCCAACTCCTTGAGGTCTTCATGCAGCTTGACCAATTCGGGATGCTCATCCGCCAGCTTTTGCGCGGCCCGTTGCTGCTGATGCACCGCTTCCATTCCCTTCCGGGCGTCCTCCAGGTAGGCGTTGTCCGCCGTTAACCCGTAACTCCGCACCCCCAGTTGCGCTTTGCCGACCGCGTGCTGCAAATCGCTGGCGATTTGAGACTCCGGCACATATTCCGTGGCCAGCGTTTGGGCCAGCGTTTGGACCGATTTCATGTTGAAGACGGCGGTGCCGCCCAAAAGCGCGGCGATGAGCAGCAAAGCTCCGAAACCGAGCACGATTTTCTTTCCGATGGTCATGTTATTCATAAATGATTTGGATGAGGTTGAGATTTCTTGGATACTGTTTTGTTCTTTTTAATTATTTTAGGATCTGAATTTTGCCGCTGCTGAGATCATAGCGCGCGGCCACAACCAACAGGTTGCTTCGGCTGACCGCTTCTTTGAGGATGGGTTCCACGCGGGTCAGAATTTCGGCCGCGCGTAGCGCGTTGGCGCGCACTGCGTTCTCCACTTTGTCTCCCGGCAGATTGGCCGCCCTTTCCATCGCCGGGACGATGGCCTCCACCACGCTGCGCAGGTGGCCGGGGACTTCTCCACCGGCGACGGCGGCCGAGACCGCCCCGCATTTCTCGTGTCCGACGACGACGATCAAGGGCACGTGCAAATGTTCCACCGCGTACTCCATGCTCCCGATGACGTGGTCGTCCAGCACGTTGCCGGCGTTGCGAATGACGAACAAATCCCCCAAGCCCTGGTCGAAAAAGAGTTCCGGCGCGACGCGCGAATCGGAACACGTCAGCACGATGGCAAATGGCGCCTGACCCGCCGCCAATCCGGCACGGCGTTCATTGGTTTGGTCGGGGTGGGTTGGCTTGCCCGCCGCGTAGCGTTCGTTTCCTTCCATCAATCGTCGCAAGGCCTCATCGGCCGTCAACCCGGCTGGCTTGGCCGCGCTGGCGGCCGCGGCGGGTTTGGAGCCGGTGCTGGAAGCCGGGGCTTGGGTCTCCTCAGACCGCAACTCCGCTTGCATCACGGTGGCAACAACCGCGGCTGCCGCCAAAATCGACACTACACCCATTCTGTTGCTTTGTATTGTCATAAGAATTAGTCTCAGGCTTGCGCGATGCTGGACTGGACGCTTTCCACGGTCGTGGCGCCAATCAAAAGGTCAATGTCGAGCAATGCCTTGACCACGCCCTTGATCTTGGCCATCCCCAGGATGCAGTCGGTGGAAATCTTCGCTCCGAACTCCGGCGTTTCCTCGATCTCACTCTCGGCGATGTTGACCACCTCCTCCACTCCATCCACCACCAGGCCCATCTGCGTGGGCTTGCCGTCCGGCAATTTCACCTGCACGACAATGATGCAGGTCTGTTCCCCGCTCTGGGCTTCCTCGTAGCCAAAACGCAGCCGCAGGTCGATGACCGGAATGATCTTGCCGCGCAGGTTGATGACCCCGCGCACGTAGTTCGGCATCTGCGGCACGGTGGTGATGTTGGTCAGCCGGATGATTTCGCGGATTTTCAGCACGCCAATGCCGTAGGATTCCTGGTGCAGGGTAAAGGTGAGGTATTTTCCGGCCAAGGCGCGGCGCGCCGTTGTCGTTTCCAAAGTCGCTTCAGACATAATTGTAATCAATTCTCTTAATTCTTGTTAATTAGACTCTGCCAAGCCTATCGGCTAAGGTCGGGTGGAACTTAAGAAATGCTTTCTTTGCGGCCGCGTTACACCAAGGTCACAAACTCCTTGAAAATCAACGTGCCGGCCTTAAAATCCCCATGCTCTAAAGGATGGTTGAGATCAGTTTATGTGGATTGTCCGACTGGCCCTGAACCGGCCTTATACTTTTGTGGTGGCCGCGCTGATGATTTTGCTCATCAGCCCGGTGGTTATTCTGCGCACGCCCACGGACATCTTTCCCGACATCAACATTCCGGTGGTGAGCGTGGTCTGGTATTACTCCGGAATGTCGGCCCAGGAAATCGCCTCGCGCGTGGTGGTCAATAGCGAGCGCGGGATGACCACCACCGTCAACGACATCGAGCACATCGAGTCCCAGTCCCTCAACGGCATAGCGGTGATCAAGGTCTTTTTCCATCCCAACGTGAAAATCGACATGGCCATCGCGCAGATTACCGCCATTTGCCAGGCCGCCGTGCGCCAACTGCCGCCGGGCATCTCCCCGCCCCTGATTATCACCTATAGCGCCTCCAGCGTGCCTATTTTGCAACTGAGCTTGAGCAGCAAGACCCTCTCGGAAGCGCAGGTCAACGACTTGGGGCTGAATTTTCTTCGCGTCGGTCTGGCCACCGTGCAAGGAGCTTCCATGCCCAACCCTTACGGCGGCAAAGTCCGCCAGATCATGGTCGATCTCGACCTCTCTGCCTTGACCGCCAAGGGACTCTCCCCCAACGACGTGGTCGCCGCCATTGGCGCGGAGAACCTTATCCTGCCTTCCGGGACGGAGAAGATCGGAAGCTCGGAGTACGCCGTGGAGTTAAACGGCAGCCCGGTCTCCGTGCAGGAACTGAACGACCTTCCGCTCAAGCAAATCAACGGCCACATGATCTATATCCGGGACGTCGCCCACGTGCGCGACGGCTTCGGCGTGCAGCAAAACATCGTGCGCAGCGACGGCATTCGCGCCTCGCTCCTGACCATCATCAAATCCGGCGCGGCCTCGACGCTGGATATCGTGGCGCGCATCAAGAAGGCCGTGCCACAAGTGCAGAAAACCCTGCCCCCTGGATTGGAAATCCGCACCCTGCTCGATCAATCCTTATTCGTCCGGGCCGCCGTCCAGTCAGTGATCAAGGAGGCCGTCATCGCCGCCTGCCTGACGGCCATCATGATCCTGGTTTTCCTGGGCAATTGGCGGACCACCTTTGTCATCGTCATTTCCATTCCGCTGGCCATCCTCTGTTCCATCATCACCCTCAGCGCCTTGGGGGAGACGATGAACATCATGACCCTGGGCGGCCTGGCGCTGGCGGTGGGCATCCTGGTCGATGACGCCACGGTGGCGATCGAGAATATCGAACGCAATCTCCAGCAGGGAAAAGAGTTGCGCGCCGCCATCCTGGATGGCTCCGCGCAAATCGCCGTGCCGGCCTTCGTCTCGACGCTGTGCATCTGCATCGTGTTCGTGCCAATGTTCTTCTTGACCGGCACCGCGCGCTACCTTTTTGTGCCGCTGGCGGAAGCGGTGGTTTTCGCCATGCTGGCCTCGTATGTGCTTTCCCGCACGTTAGTGCCGACTATGGTCATGTATTTACTGCGCCATCAGGCGCGTAATACCGGATCGGAAGCCAAAGGCTGGTTTGGCCGTTTCCACGCCAGATTTGAATCCGGCTTCGAGCGGCTGCGCAGCACCTACCGCAGTTGGCTCCATGCCTGTCTGGAACACCGGATGTCCTTCACCTTGTGCTTTCTTTCCTTCTGCGCGGCCTCGTGTCTCCTGGCGCCGTATCTCGGCCAGGATTTTTTCCCCAAAGTGGATGCCGGCCAGATGCGGCTCCATGTCCGGGCCAAAACGGGCACCCGCGTCGAGCAAACGGCCGCCTTGTGCGATCACGTTGAAGATCTGATCCGGCGCGCCATCCCGACCAATGAATTGGAAAGCATCGTGGATAACATCGGCCTGCCCACCAGCGGCATCAATGTTTCCTATAACAATGGCGGCACCATCGGCTCCTTTGACGCCGATATTTTGATCTCGCTCAATCGGGAAAAGCACCATCCCACCGCCGCCTACATTCGCAAACTCCGTCGCGATCTGAACAGGAGTTTCCCGGGAGTCTCCTTCTATTTTCAGCCGGCGGACATCGTCAGCCAGGTCTTGAATTTCGGGCTGCCTTCGCCGATTGACATTCAGATTGTCGGCCGTGAGCAGGAGAAGAATTATAAGATCGCAATGGACATCGCCGAACAGCTTCGACACACCCCCGGCGCGGTGGACGTTCACGTGCAGCAGATGTTTGATCTGCCCAGCCTGCGCGTGAACACCGACCGCACCAAAGTGCAGGAGGTCGGGTTCACCCAGCGGGACGTGGCCGCGAGCCTGTTGATCGCCTTGAGCGGGAGTTTTCAGACTTCGCCCTCCTTCTTCCTCAATCCAACCAACGGCGTGAGCTATCTGGTGGCCTCCCAAACGCCCCAATACCAACTCGGTTCCTTGCAGAATCTGGCCGGAATCCCGGTGACGGGTCCCAGCGGGGCCGCTCCGCAATTGCTGGGCAACCTGGCCACCTTTTCGCGCGGCGTCGAACAAGGCGTGGTCAGCCATTACAATATCCAGCCCGTGATTGACGTTTATGGCGATGTCCAGGGCCGCGATTTGGGCGGCGTGGCCGATAGCTTTGAAAAAATCGTGGCGGCGGCGGAAAAGAAACTTCCCCGCGGAAGCTCGATCATCGTGCGCGGGCAGGTGGAGACGATGAAATCCTCCTTTCTCGGCCTGGGCTTCGGCCTGCTCTTTGCCATCGCGTTGGTTTATTTGCTGATCGTGATCAACTTCCAATCCTGGAGCGATCCGTTCATTATCATCACCGCCTTGCCGGGCGCCTTGTGCGGGATCGTCTGGATGCTATTCTTGACGCGCACCACGCTCAACGTTCCTTCCCTCATGGGCGCCGTCATGAGCATCGGCGTGGCCACCGCCAACAGTATTTTGGTGGTCACTTTCGCCAAGGAACGACTGGCCGAGTGCCGGAATCCCTTCACCGCCGCGCTGGATGCCGGTTACATCCGGCTGCGCCCGGTGGTGATGACGGCCCTGGCCATGATCATCGGCATGGTCCCGATGGCCCTGGGCCTGGGCGAAGGCGGCGAACAGAACGCGCCCTTGGGCAGGGCCGTCATTGGCGGGCTGCTTTTCGCGACCATCGCGACGCTCTTTTTTGTTCCGGTGGTGTTCTGCATGGTCCGCAACCGGAGCGGCGGCGCCAACCCGGAAACAACGATTTGAAAACTATGAAGCAACCGCAAACAGAACCCACCAGCGCCATTCCCGCTGCTCCGGAGCCGGCGGGCCGCACACCATTGTTCGTGGCGGCGGGCCTCGTGGCGGTATTGGTCATCCTGGCCGGGTTTACTATTTTGGCCCGCGCGCGAGCGAGCGCGGAACTGGAGAGTGACACCATGGAAAACCTGGTGCCCACCGTCAGCGTCATCCAACCCAAGCGCACCCCGGCGCAGATCCAGCTTGAATTGCCCGGCAACATCACGGCCTTCGAGGAGGCTCCCATTTACGCGCGCGTCAGCGGCTATCTCAAGCATTGGCTGACGGACATCGGCACGCACGTCGTGGCGGGACAGCCGCTGGCGGAAATCGAAACGCCGGAACTGGACCAGGAACTCAACCAGGCCAACGCCGTCCTGGCCCAGGCCAATGCCAACCTGGAAATCGCCCGCATCTCCTCCGAACGCTGGCAAAAATTGCGCGCCAGCGACTCCGTTTCGCAGCAGGACACCGATGTCAGGGTGGCCACCTGGCACGCGCGGCAAGCCGACGTGCTGGCGGCCGAATCGAACGTCAAACGTCTCACCGAGATGACCAATTTCAAAATGCTCATCGCCCCCTTTCCCGGCATCATCACCGTGCGCACCATGGACGCGGGCACGCTCATCACCGCCGGATCGTCACGCGAGATTTTCCGTCTGGCCAGGATCGATCCTTTGCGCGTCTATATCAGTTTGCCGCAAGCTTACAGCCAGATGGTCAAGACCAACGATGAGGCGACGCTGACTTTTTCCGAACTGCCCGGCCAAAGCTTCACCGGAGTCGTGGACCGCACGGCGGGCGCGATTGATCCCATCTCCCGCACCCTGCTGACGGAAATATTGGTGACCAACCATGATGGAAAACTGTTTCCCGGCGCGCACACGATGGTGCGGGTGAACATGGCCACCGGGGTCAATCCGGTGGTCGTGCCCGTCAATACCCTGCTCTTCCGCAACGAACAAGGCGTGCAAGTCGGCCTGGTGGATTCCAACGGCTTGGTTCGCCTGGCCAATGTCACCATGGGGCGGGATTACGGCACGACGGTGGAAATAGTGTATGGTCTTTCCGAAACCGACCAAGTCATCCTCAACCCATCCGACTCCCTCCAACCAGGCATCAAGGTGCATGTCGCCAAAGCCGAAACGGAAGCCGCCAAATCAGCCCATGAATAGACGCCTGGGCTTCGACATGACCTGCGCTTTGCTCTGGGCTTTGGCCCTGGCTGGCTGCGCGGTGGGGCCGGATTACCGGAAACCTGCCCCCGGCCCGCTGCCCACCGAATGGAAGGCAAATCCGATCTGGAAACAGGGCCAGCCCAGGGATGCCGAAATCAAACAAAACTTTTGGGAGATTTTTGATGATCCGGTGCTGACCGGCTTGGAACGCCAGGCCACCACCAACAGCCCGGACGTGCGCGCCGCCTTTGAACGCGTCCAAGAGGCCCGCGCCACCGCCCGCGTCAGCAAGGCAGACCTTTTCCCCGCCGTCAGCTTCGATCCCAACGGCAACCGCACGCGCTATTCTTCCAGCCGGTCCGCGCAGCCAGGCTCGCTGGTTCTGGGCTATGCCGGAAACGACTTCGTCCTTCCTCTGGATTTGAGCTACGAGGTTGACCTGTGGGGCCGTGTCCGCCGCTCCTTCCGGGCCGCGCGCGAACAGGCCCAAGCCAGCGCCGCCGATTACCAGAATATCCTGCTCTCCCTCCAGGCGAACGTCGCTGAAACGTATTTTACCATTCGCTCCACGGACCTGGACCGGCGCGTCGTGGCGCAAACCGTTGAATTGCGCAAAAAGAACCTCTCGCTCGTCGAGTCCCTCCATCAAGGCGGCGCCGACAGCGCCTTGGACGTGGCCCAGGCCGAAACGGAACTGGCTTCCGCTCAAGCCGACTTCGTGGGGTTGAATCTGCGGCGCGCGCAATTGGAAAATGCCCTCGGTTTCCTCTGCGGCCAGACCGCCTCCAGCTTTTCGCTCGCGGAAACCAACCGCCTCTATCAGCCCCCGCTCATTCCCGTCGGCCTGCCCGCCGATCTGCTGGAAAGGCGTCCCGACGTGGCCGAGGCCGAACGAACCATGGCCGCCGCCAGCGAAGGCATCGGCGTGGCCAAGGCCGCCTACTTTCCCTCCATTCAACTCACCGGATCCGCCGGCACGGAAAGCGTGGCCCTCAAGGACATTTTTAATTGGGAAAACCGCATTTGGAGCATCGGCCCCAACATCAGCCTGCCCCTCTTCGAAGGCGGCCGCATTCGCGCCGGCCTACAGCGCGCCCAAGCCGCCTATCAGGAAGCCGTCGCGCAATACCGCTCCCAGGTCCTGGTTGCCTTCCACGAAGTGGAGGACGGCTTGGCCGGCTTGCGCCTGCTCCAGGATCAATTCGAAGCGCAAATGCGCGCCGTGGACGCCGCCAGGAAAGCCGCCGATCAATCCCGCCTCCGCTACAAAGAAGGTTTGGCCAGCTACCTGGAAGTCGTGATTGCCGACCGCACCGCCTTGGAAAACCAGATCGCCGCCTACGAACTCAACGGCCAGCGCATCGTCACCACCGTCCAATTAATCAAGGCCCTGGGCGGCGGCTGGAAACCAGACCCCCTCCAGGCGACCAACAGTCCAACCCCGCTTCCTGACTGAATTATTTAGACGGCTGTGAGCCAAAATTCTTCACCTTCGCGGTAGGGCAGAGTTGCGCTCTGCCCTGAACTCTTGGGCGGCGCAGCAGCGCCGTGCCGGCGATGTGAAGAATCTTCTCTCGCACCCTCAGCCTGCATTCGCCCGTTTTTGCGCTTGCATTCAGTACTATTATTGTACAAGCATTGGATAGATGCGAATGAACAATCACCGGAACCGTGGAAAAGCCTGGTGCCCCTTTGACGTGAGGCACGATGAAAAATGAAAACTGTCATAATTCTAGGACTGACCCCATGGATGAACTGCATTACAAGTGACGAAGGGCTGCACAGGCCCGTTATAGATATGATTTCGGATAAAGAGCTATACCATACTTTTCGACGCGAATACCCCAAGGACTTGGCTTATGTTTGTATCACCAAGGAGGTGTCGCCGTATGATTTGGACAGGCGCATCGTAATAGAAAAATTCCAAGGCCAAAGGTGGGAAAGCATTCATGCAGACGTGTTGCAGGAATGCTTCGATGTCGCGTGCAATTTGAATCCTCAAGCGTTTCATTATTTCTTTCCTGCCTTCATCAGACAGTCACAAGCCAATGTTGAGAAAACCAGCCTCCTTGTGGATTCGTTGATCAATATGTTGGCCAATGGCGGAATCCATTGGCCTGAAACGTTGAAGGATGCCGAATTGGAGTTACTAGAAAAAAATCCAGAAATCAAGGAGGCGCTTGATAGCACGAACGAGGCAAATCTGATCGCTTGGCAAGAAGATCGATGGAAGTTGTTTTCTGAACAGCAGTGGAAGCTGATTCAAAGATGGTTGAATTGGATTGCCGAGGGAGGCTTGGAAGTTGACCAGGATACTTTGCTGGAGGCCATGACGAAGGTTGAATCCAGACTGCGCAAAACCTGACCCCCTTCGCCGTGACTGACTCCCCGGCTTCCCCTATGGAGACTACGCCGCCGGGGAGTCAGACACGGCTCTGCCCTAAATTAGCCTGGTCGAGATCGTCACGTCAAAGGGGTCGTAAAGGGGTCAGTTAATGGTATTGTAATATCGCGCTTGACGCTGGCTGGCGGACTTGGCATTGTACCGTGCATGTTAATCAAAATGGAGATGAAGTATTGCGCCGACGATAGATACTCGCCAAAGCAGCAGTATGTGGAATATGACAATACCATTAACTGACCCGAATGGCGCTTAGTTAAGGAATACGATTCTTAACATGTTGATTCACAACGCCTTGCACGATGTGCTGCTCAATCCTGCCGGAAAGAGAAGAAAAGCGGGCGGGTGAAATGGGTGCGAGGGACGGGTGCAGGTGTCAGTCCTAGAATTATGACAGTTTGGCGTTTCACAAATAAGGATGCGTAGGTTAACTTAAGAAGAAATGAAAAATGTCACAATTATAGGTCTGACCATTTTGCTTTTCTGGGCGGCGGGTGGAAACCAAACCAAGCCTTCATGACCAAAAGCCTCACCCCTCTCCACAACTGATTCCATGCCCCGAACGGCAATCAGCTTTGGGCCGCAAGGCACGATTCAACCAATGCCACTACAGCCAAGCCCGCTGCGATTTCGGGCCGAGGCGGCAGGGATTAAGATTAAGAGGAAAACCCAAAAGAGTGAAATGCGCCCATTTCGGATCCCATTTGCGGAATTGACTCTCATCCCGGCTGGCATTAGCAATCTCCCATGACAATTTCGAGAACACCATGAGAATAAGCCTATCCCTCCTTCGCGCCGGAATCCTTCTGGCGGCTTCCTTAATCGCAGCCGCACCTGAACTCGCCCGGAGTGCTCCATCCGAAAAGGCCACGACCGTTTCCCCGCGCGAGGAGGCGGTGGTGCTCACACCCAAGCCGGCGCGCGAACCACGCATCAACGGGGCGCGCGTCTTTGGCGTCCGCCCCGGCCACCCCTTCCTGTTCACCATCCCGGCCACTGGCGATCGGCCCATGACTTTCGGGGTGGAAGGTTTGCCCTCGGGCCTGGCGGTGGATTCCCAAACCGGCCAGATCACGGGCCGGTTGGGCCAAGCCGGCGAATACCCGGTGACGTTCACGGCTGCCAACAACCGTGGCAAAGCGAAAAGGAAGTTCAAAATCGTTTGCGGCGAAACTCTCGCCCTGACACCACACATGGGCTGGAACAGTTGGTACGTGTGGGAGAGCCATGTCACCGATTCGAGCATACGCGCCGCAGCCGACGCGATGGTCAGCAGCGGCATGGCCAACCACGGCTACCAGTATGTGAATATTGATGATTGCTGGGCCGTCAAACCCGGCTCCAAAGACCCGACGCTGGGCGGCGAACCGCGCGACGCCCAAGGCAGGGTCAACGCCAACGCGCGTTTCCCCGACATGAGAGCTTTGGCCGACTACATCCACGCCAAGGGACTGAAAGCGGGCATTTATACTTCGCCGGGGCCAACCACCTGCGGCGGACACGTTGGCGCGTACCAACATGAAGAACAGGACGTGCAACGCTTCACGGAATGGGGATTTGACTTCCTCAAATATGACTGGTGTTCGTATCGTCAAGAGGCCAAAGACAAAAGCCTGCCGGAATTGCAGAAGCCTTATCGCCTGGTGGGCGACATTCTGCGCCGGCAGGACCGGGACATCGTGTTGAACCTTTGCCAGTACGGAATGGGCCAGGTGTGGACTTGGGGCAAGGAAGTCGGCGGCCAAAGCTGGCGCACGGCCGGCGACTTGGGCCTGAGCTTTCAAGGCATTCCAACGGCCTTGTTTCGGGACGGCTTCGATGTCTATACCAGGAACGAACTTTATAAGTTTGGCGGCCCTGGTGGCTGGAATGATCCCGATTACCTGCTCCTGGGCTACCTGAGCAACTGGAAAGGCCAGACGGCCCTCACGCCGCTCACGCCCAACGAACAATACTCCCACGTCTCGCTCTGGTGCCTGGTGGCGGCGCCGCTCATTTTCAGCGGCGACATCACGCGCCTGGACGATTTCACGCTCGGTCTGCTGTGCAACGACGAAGTCATTGACGTTGACCAGGACCGGCTCGGCCGGCCCGGCCGCCGCGTGGCGATTGACGGCGCCATGGAAGTCTGGGCGCGGGACCTGGAGAACGGGGCCAAGGCCGTCGGCCTATTCAATCGCGGCGAGACGGCGGCGACCGCGACATTGCCATGGTCCAGCCTCGGCCTTGCCGGAAAACAAACCGTGCGCGATTTATGGCGGCAAAAAAATCTCGGCAAATATAAAGACAAATTTCAAACCATGGTCCCGCGCCACGGCGTAGTCTTGCTGCGGATACCGGCCAGCTAAACATCCTCGCAAAAACACGTCCTTTTTCCGGTAGGGTGAGACTCTGTCGAACCCTGATCGGATTTGAGTCACGGCTCGACGGAGTCTCGCCCTACCCTATGAGATGGATTAAAGACAAATTTCAAACCAAGGTCCCCCGCCACGGCGTAGTCTTGCTGCGGATACCGGCCAGCTAAACATCCTCGCAAAAACAACGTCCTTTTTCCGGTAGGGTGAGACTCTGTCGAACCCTGATCGGATTTGAGTCACGGCTCGACGGAGTCTCGCCCTACCCTATGAGATGGATTAAAGACAAATTTCAAACCAAGGTCCCGCGCCACGGCGTAGTCTTGCTGCGGATACCGGCCAGCTAAACATCCTCGCAATAACAACTTCCTCTTTCCGGTAGGGTGAGACTCTGTCGAACCCTGATCGGATTTGAGTCACGGCTCGACGGAGTCTCGCCCTACCCTGTGAGATGGATTATACGGCGGCGCTGACGGACGGCCTTTCTTCGAATTGCATCGTCTCGGTGGACTCGTGCAGGGCTTGCGTCGAGGCTTCGCCACAGATCGCGGCGATTTCGTCGAAATAGCCGGTGCCGACGAAGGCCTGGTGCTTGACCGCCCGGTAGCCGTCCGCTTCGGCGGCGAATTCCTTTTCCTGCAATTCGGTGTAAGCCGCCATTTGCCGCTCGCTGTAGCCGCGCGCCAATTCCCACATGCCGTAGTTGAGCGCGTGAAAACCAGCCAGCGTCACAAATTGAAATTTGTAGCCCATCGCGGCCAGTTCCGTCTGGAAACGGGCAATGGCCGAGTCATTTAGATTCTTCTTCCAATTGAACGACGGGGAACAGTTGTAGGCCAGCAGCTTTTCAGGATAAACCTTCTTCACCCCCTCGGCAAAACGCCGCGCGTATTCCAGGTCGGGCCGTCCGGTTTCGCACCACAGCATGTCCGCGAAAGGCGCGTAGCGCAGGGCGCGCGCGATGGCCAGTTCGACGCCCGCGCGCACGTAAAAGAAACCCTCCTCAGTGCGCTCGCCCGTGCAGAAGGCCTTGTCGTAATCGTCGAAATCGCTGGTCAGCAATTTCGCCGAATCGGCGTCGGTGCGGGCGATGAGCACCACCGGCACGCCCGCGACGTCGGCCGCCAGGCGCGCCGCCGTGAGCTTGTGGATAAGCTCGGAACTGGGCACCAGCACTTTGCCGCCCATGTGTCCGCACTTCTTGGCCGAGGCAAGCTGATCTTCCAGATGAATGCCGGCCGCGCCCTGCTCGATCATCTGCAAGACGAGTTCATAAGCGTTGAGCGCACCGCCGAAACCGGCCTCGGCGTCGGCGACTATCGGCGCCCACATATCGCACTTGTTTTCATGATTCATGAACTGGATTTGGTCCGCCCGTTGCAGCGCCTTGTTGATGCGGCGGACCACCTCCGGCACGCTGTTGCAAGGATAAAGGCTCTGATCAGGATACATGCTCCCGGACAGATTGTTGTCCGCCGCCACCTGCCAACCGCTCAGGTAGATGGCCTTCAAGCCGGCCTGCACCATTTGCACGGCCTGGTTGCCGGTCAACGCGCCCAGGGCATTGATGTAAGGCTCGGTTTGCAGCCGCTGCCAAAGCTTGCGCGACATGCGGTCGGCAATGGTGTGTTCGATCGTCATCGTGCCGCGCAGGCGAAACACTTTTTCGCCGTTGTAACCGCGAGTCACGCCGCGCCAGCGCGGATCGTTGCGCCAGTAAGCTTCCAGGGCCTGGACCTCTTCGTCCGGGATGTGGCCGCTGGAAAGCTCCGGAGCCTCGCCTTCGATGGCGCGGCCAAAGCGGCCGCCTAATCCGTGTCCGTTCTGCGGCCGTCCTCCGTTTTCATCTGCGGCGCGGGGAAATCCATTGCCGCCCGGCGGGCGCGGTTCCATCCCCACCGGTTGCATTTCACGTTTGGGCGCTGTCCAGGCTTCGGCTGACAAGGAGGCGCGCTCGTGCTCCTCCAACAAATCGTAAGCTTTGAGCGTCAGAAACTCTTCCAGTGTTTCGTTGCTCACAAGCCCGTCGAAAAGTTGCGCGGCCTCGGCGAAGCGGCCGCTCTCGAATCGCTCCTCGCCGCGTTCCTGGCGCATGCGCGCCAGTTCTTCTTTGATGTATTGTCGGACAAGTTCAAGTGTGACCTTGCGTCCGTCCGCCAGGAGGCCGCGGCGATGATGCACCCATTGCCAAACCTGGGTGCGCGAGATTTCCGCCGTGGCGGCGTCTTCCATGAGATTGTTAATGGGCACGCAGCCCTGCCCCCTCAACCAGGATTCCAGATACTGGATGGCGACGCTGATATTATTGCGCAAGCCTTCCTCGGTGATCGAGCCTTTGGGCGCCTCCATCAATTGTTCGGCAGTGGTGGTGATGTCATTGCGCAGGCGGTCAATTTGATTCGGCTTCCCGGCCAGCACGTTGTCGAATTCCTCTTTTGCGATGGACACCAGGCCCGGATGCGCCACCCAGGTGCCGTCGTGTCCGTCGGTCGCTTCGCGCCGTTTGTCTTCGCGGACTTTTTGCAGCGCCTTTTCATTGGCGGCCGCATCGCCTTTGATGGGAATGAAAGCCGACATCCCGCCCATGGCGAAGGCGCCGCGCTTGTGGCAGGCCTGGATGCAAGCCAGCGTGTACGCCCGCAGGAAGGGCGCGGTCATCGTGACTTGCGCGCGGTCGGGCATGATCACGTCCTTCTGCCCCGCGAAAGTCTTGATGAAACTGAAAATGTAATCCCACCGCCCGCAATTCAGGCCGGCGCTGTGATCGCGCAATTCATGCAGGATTTCCTCCATCTGGAACGCCGCCAGCACGTGCTCGATCAAGACGGTGGCCTTGATGGTGCCCAGCGGCACGTGCAACAGGTACTGCGCTTTGACAAACACGTCATTCCACAGCCGGGCTTCCAGGTAATGTTCCATCTTGGGAAGGTACAGATAAACGCCCGAGTCGTGCTCCAGACGGTGCCGGGCGTTGTGGTAAAAATACATGGCAAAGTCAAACAAACTGGCCGAGGCATACTCACCGTCCACGGCGATGTTCTTTTCCGGCAGATGCCAGCCGCGGGGCCGGACCAGCAAGGTGGCGACGCGGTTGTTGAGCTTGTAGCTCTTGCCTTCGGGGCTGGTATATTCCATCCCCCCGCGCACGGCGTCCCGCAAATTAACCTGGCCGTCCAGCGTGGCGCTCCAGGTCGGCGAATGCGAATCTTCAAAGTCGGCCATGTAGCAGTTGGCGCCGGAATTCAGGGCATTGATCACCATTTTGCGATCCACCGGCCCCGTGATTTCCACGCGCCGATCCTGCAAATCATCCGGCACCGGGGCCACCCGCCAGTCGCCCTCGCGCACCTCCCGCGTTTCGGCGAGGAAGCCCGGAGGCTCGCCGCGCTCGATGGCCCGCTGGCGGCGCCTGCGCAAACGCAGCAGACTGAGCCGCCGGGGATTGAATTCGCGCTGCAAGGCGCAGAAGAATTCCAATGCCCCTGGAGTGAGGATCTCGTTTTGCCGCCCGGTAACGGGGCCTAGTACTTCCAAGCCCTGGGGTTTCTGTATCTTATTCATATTTATGTTGCTCGTTCTTTCGATTCTCTGTCCTGGCCCGTGCCAGCCGGTCCCACTCGCGCCAACCGGCGCCCGGACCGCGGCTCCACGGGATTCTCATGAGTCTTACTAACTCCTATTATCAAATATCCATAATCAATAATTTCAATGCACAGTATTAACTGCGCCTATACCCGTGGCCGGCCCTTGTTCCGGCGCAAAAGGTGTGTAAGGGTAGATGATATTGCAGGACGTTTGAGTAAGATGGCATTATGAACGCGTCGGCATATCGCTACAAACAGAACCGTTGCCAGCAACTCCGCGGCTTCGTCTATGCCGCCTCCATCGGCAGTATTTCCAAGGCTGCCAGGCGCATCGGCCTCAGTCAGCCGGCCGTTTCACAACAGATCAAGAGCCTGGAGGACGAGCTGGCGGTCACGCTCTTTGTGCGGCGCGGCGCGGGCATTCATCTCACGCCGGACGGCGAACTGCTTCTCAAGATGGTCAAACCGCTGGTGGAGAAACTGGAGCACCTGGACAAGGAATTCAGATTTCAGCGCGCGGGAGTGGAAGAGGGCTATGTCGAAGTGGCCGCGGGCGGTTCGACCATTCTCTACGTCTTGCCCAAGTACGTTGAGGCATTCCGCCGGGCGCATCCGAAAATCGAGGTGCGTTTGCACAACGTGACGGGCGCGGAAGGGTTGGCGCAGCTCCGCACGGGGTTGGTGGACTTCGCCCTCGGACCGCTGCTGGAGGCGCCCGAGGACATCACCTTTCACCCCATGCTCTCTTATGAGCCGGTCGTGATCACCTGCCTGGGTCATCCGCTGGCGCACAAGAAGAAATTGAGCCTGCACGACCTCAGCCGCTATCCGCTCATTCTGCCCCCGCGCAATCTGAGCACTTGGCGCGTGGTGGACAGCACTTTCAAGCAGCATGGATTGCCCTATCAAGTCTCCATGGAAGTGGGCGGTTGGGAGGTGATCAAGAAGTACGTCGAGCTTGGCTTGGGGATTTCGATTATCAGCAGCGTGGGCATCACGGCGCAGGAAAAGCTGGAGGTCATACCGGCGGGAGAATTTTTTCCCAAGCGCATGTATGGCGTCGTGCTGCGAAAAGAAAGCATCCTTAGTCCGCAAGCGCAGCGCTTCGTCTCGCTGCTGCTTGGCACGGATGACGAGGCCGGTTTGAAATCAACGGCGGGAGGATTAACTTAACGGTCATGAGAGAAAAAGCACCAATGCAGCTCGGTATGATTGGGCTGGGCCGGATGGGCGCCAACATGGTGCGCCGGCTCATCAAGGATGGACATTCATGCGTCGTCTTCGACCGCTCACCGGAGGCGGTGAAGGATTTGGTCAAAGAGAAAGCCGAAGGGGCCGCTTCCCCGGCCGATTTGGTGAAGAGACTCCGCCAACCGCGCGCGATCTGGTTGATGGTCCCGGCGGCGGCGGTGGACGCGGCCATCGCCGATTTGTTGCCTCTGCTGGAAGCGGGTGACATTCTCATTGACGGCGGCAATTCCTATTACGTGGACGACATCCGCCGCGCCAAAGAGCTGGCCGCCAAGGCGATTCATTATGTCGATGTGGGCACCAGCGGCGGCGTCTGGGGATTGGAACGGGGCTATTGCATGATGATCGGGGGCGAAAAGGAAGTGGTGGAACATCTGCAATCCATTTTCGCGACGCTGGCGCCTAGCATGGGCAATATTCCACGAACTCCCGGTCGTGAGAAACTCGGCGGCACAGCCGAACAAGGCTACCTTCATTGCGGTCCCAATGGCGCCGGCCACTTCGTCAAGATGGTTCACAACGGCATCGAGTACGGCATCATGGCCGCGTATGCCGAGGGATTGGGCGTTCTAAAATCGGCCAATATCGGCAGACAGCACGGCGAAGCCGACGCCGAAACAACGCCGTTGCGCGATCCAACGCGTTATCAATACGACCTCAACCTGGCCGACGTGGCCGAAGTGTGGCGGCGCGGCAGCGTGATCGCCTCCTGGCTGCTGGACTTGACCGCAACCGCGCTGGCGGCAGACCCGCAACTTGCGAAATTCGCGGGCCGGGTTTCCGATTCCGGCGAGGGCCGCTGGACGATCAAGGCGGCCATTGACGAAGGCGTGCCGGTGCCGGTGCTCACGACCGCCCTCTACGAACGGTTCGCCTCGCGCGGCGACGCCGATTACCAGGACAAACTGCTTTCCGCCATGCGCTTTGGTTTTGGCGGGCACTTGGAAAAACCATCCACGAAGGGCGACCAAAAAGAGTTATGAAAAATCATGCTTCCGCTGCTGAAAAAAGAAAATTGCTGCGTCTTGGAATCGCCGCCGATCACGGCGGGTTCGATCTCAAGGTGCGGCTGGAGGCGCGTTTGCGCGAGGCGGGACATGAAATCATTGATTTCGGCGCTCACGCTTTGACTCCTGACGATGATTATCCCGATTTCGTGATTCCGCTCTCCATTGCCCTGGCCGCCGGCAAGGTGGATCGCGGCGTGGCGGTATGCGGCAGCGGAGTTGGCGCCTCGGTCTGCGCCAACAAAATTAAAGGCGTCCGCGCCTGTCTGATTGAAGACCACTTTTCCGCCCGGCAAGCGGTCGAGGATGACAACCTCAATGTGATTTGCCTGGGCGGGCGCATCGAAGGGCCTGAGGCGGCGTGGGACCTGGTGCAGACATTCCTGACCGCCGAATTCAGCCAGGAGCCGCGCCACCTGCGCCGGCTGCACAAAATCGCCATGTTGGAAGAGGAAGAAGACTAAGGACTCACGCGGATCATGAGATCCATGCTTTAAGGCGTGGTGAAGGTTTTGTCCCCGCCGATGCCCTCACTCCCACCGTTGAAAGCAACGATGCGGAAGTAGTAGGTGCTGGACGAATTCAGAACCACATTGGTCACCGCGAAGCTAAAGGACTGCGGCGAATTGTTGTTTCCGCTAAATGGGTATTGGGAGGTATCAAAGCTGTAATTGTTCGTATCCAGACCAAATTGAAAATAGCCGGTAAAGCTTGCGGCGTTGCCGTTGACGGTCCCGTTTAACACTGGAATGGGCGCGAAGTCGTTGAAGCCGCCCAAATAGGTGGCGTCCATCGTCACGACCGCCGGCGGCTCCGGGGGCACCGTGCTGAACGCCTGGTAGTCTCCGTAGCTGACGCCAACGCTATTGCTGGCCACGATTTTAAAATAGTAAGTGGTGTTCGGTTCGAGATTGGGAACAGATTGTTGGAAGCCGGTTGTGCTGTTGCCAGAACCCGCGCTCCGCGGCGTGGTATCACCCGTGAGGCTGTCGGAGTAATAGTAGAACCATGCGACGGTCGGCCCGCCCTCGGGGTTGACCGTTCCTTGCAGCAAGGCGCTGAAGCAGGTGGGACAGTTGCTGAAGACCTGTGGCGATGGAGTGGTCACCACCGCGGGCGCCGCACTCGCCGCCGAACCGGTGATGAACTGCTGGTCGCCCCCATACTGGATATTATACGGGGCAGGCCAGTCGTCCATGACCACCAGTTGGTAATGGTAACGTGTCAACGGCACAAGCCCGCCGAGGCCGAGGTTCACGCCGATTTGATTGGTGTCGGTGTCAAGACTGTTCGTCGGGGTGGTCTGATCGTAATTGGTCTCCGTGCCATACTCGATCCAGTAAAGTGTTTGGTTCCCGCCGGGAAAGACGGTGCCATTGAGAACGGCGCCTTGCGCCGTGACATTGCTGGCGGACAGCGTGGCGGGCGGCGGTATGAACGAGGCGTTGTGCGCAGGCCCGATAAGCCGGTAGAATGCGTTCGATCCAACCTGCTGGTCCCGCGTTACAAATTTGTTGTTAAACAACTTGGTGGGCATGGGCACGGTCATCCATCCGTTGGTTACACCAGAGTCGCTATCCAAAGAGGAAAGCGTTTGCACCACGTGAATGGGCATATTCCTTTGCGCCCCTGTGCCTGGCGAAGTGTTGGTCCAAGACAAATTCAGATTTAGAGCAGCAGTGCCGGCGTTACTGCCAATCGTGGAACCAAAAGGGGCATGCACTGAAAGCTCTAACAGTGGCGGGCCAGGAGTCACCTCGAACGCACCGATATCGCTTTCATCCCCTGGATCGCCATTAGTAATCCCCGCCGAAGAGTTGGGAATGTTCGGAAAATCAAAGGGCCGGGGTTCACCGCGTTGATCGGTGGTGAGGCCGAAGCTGCTGCCCTGATCAATCGCCGGGCTGCTGGGCAGCAGTTCCATCGTCGGCGTCGAGCCGCCGTTGTCTCCCAACGGCCCGAGTTTCGCATCGAGCGGTGAATTGGTGGCTCCGGTCAGATCGTCGATCCAGCCGGAACTGCCATCCGACTGGCCGATAAGATTAAAGCCCATGCTGATTACGCTGCCCCACACGTCAGGCCCCGTAGCCATGCCATTTGTGTCGCCGAGGCCAGCCAGAACGCTATTGCCGCTAACGATTGTGTTTTCCAACGTAGGCGTGCCGCCCGTGTAAATACCGCCACCCGAGGCGCTACCGCCGGGAACATCGACATCACCTACGCCACCCGTGCTGTTATTCCCGCTGACGGTGCAACTTATGAGCGTAATCCCACTGCCGGCAACATAAATACCGCCGCCAGCAGCAGGGCCGTTATAACTACGGATGGTTGCGGAATTGCTGGCAATAGTGCAATTGACCAACAAACCTGCGACAAGATAAATGCCTCCACCACCGCCCATGCCATTTTCGTTACCCCCGGTGCCGCTGGCAGAGTTGAAACTCACCGTGCAATTCTTGACCACAAGTGTGCCTGAACTGTAGATGCCGCCCCCCAAGCCAGACCCGCCATTCCCGGCAAATCCAAATTCGCCAATGTATGCGTTGCCACCAGAGGCTTGGTTGCCTGTGATCGTGCAGTTCAAGAGCGTCAAGGCGCCGCTGTTGAAGATGCCGCCCCCTTGACCGTCGGCGCCGTTGGGGTTCCCGAAAGTGCCGCCTGCGCCTTGGGCCAGCCCCCCGCTGATCGTCAGCCCGGAGAGGGACACGATCGCGTTGCTGATAATAAACACGCGGCAGTTGTTGCTGCTGCTGATGCTCAGGTTCTTTGCTCCCGGCCCGATAATGGTCAAATCCTTGCCGATGGACAGCGGACTGGCCAGCGTGATCGTACCCGTGACGCTGGAATCGAAATTGATGGTGTCGCCGTCGCGCGAATCGGAGACGATCCTCTGCCGCAAGGAGTAAGGACCGCTCTCGTTCGCGTTGGAAACCGTGAGAATTCCCGCCAGCGCCGAACGCGCCATCAGAAGACAAAACAAAACAATCAGCCATCGCTGCCCTTTGGTTTTCATAATATTCAGGCTGAAGACGGTTTCGTCTCCAAACGGACTATCGTTAATGCTTACTTCTTGAGCTAATTACATATAAAGTATTACACAGGCTAAGTTCAGCGACAAGCAAAAACGCCAGGATTGGCATGGTATAAGGATAACTGTATTGAATGTTTACAATTATTAGCTTTCATCATGCACCGGCAGCAACTGAATCCCCGGGTTCTGAAAGCGGATGCGCCGCTCTTTGTAGAGGCGGCCGAGTGCCTGCTTGAAGGCTTTTTTGCTGACGCCAAATTTTTGCCGGATCGCCTCGGGCGAACTGTCATCGTCGAAGGCCAGGTGGCCGCCGTTGCTTTCGAGGGCTTGGACGATTTGATCCTTCAGCGGAGCCACCCGTTTGTAGCCTGAGGCGTCCAGCCTTAGATCAATCTTCCCGTTGGGGTGGACAGTGCGGACGAAGCCTTTGAGCTTCTGGCCGACGGCGAGCGGGGCGGCGAGGTTGTCATGGTAGAGCAGACCACGGTGCGCATTTTCGACGATGGCGTTGTAACCGAGCGGCGTCCGGCCGATGATGAGCAGGTTGACCGGCTGCCCATCGCGGTAAACCGGCGTGTTCCGGCTGAGATGGCGGTTCAAGCGCGTAGTGGCCACGATTCGATTTGTTTTCTCATCCAGGCACACGTGGACAACCGCCCAATCTCCGGCGCGCACGGGAGTTTCCTGTTCACGGAATGGCAGCAACAAATCCTTGGCCAGCCCCCAATCGAGGAAGGCCCCGATGTTCCGATTCACGCTGATGACCTTCAAATACGCAAAGTCGCCGACCATCGCCCGCGGCGTTTCGGTGGTGGCCACGAGGCGGTCCTCGGAATCGCGATAAACAAACACATCCAGTTTGTCCTTGGGCTTCAAGTCCGCCGGAATATAACGGCCCGGCAGCAGGATTTCGCCCAAAACCCCGCCGTCCAGATAAAGTCCGGGCGCCGAAGCTCTCACGATGGAGAGAGTGTTACGTTTGCCAATAATGGCCATGCGCCACAGCGTAAGCGCCCAAGGCCGCCACCGGGAGAAAAATCGGCAGGCTTTCCCGCAACCTCTTCCCCTGCTATCCTCAGCGCTCTTGCATGGCTGATGCTCGTATTGAAGAACTGAAGACGCTGCTGCCCCAATGCCTGTTGCCCGACTGGGTGCGGCTGGGGCGGCGGCTGGCCCGGCTTTTGCGCGATCAACATCACCCGGGCCAGCGCGAGGCCTTGCTGGAGCGGTTGCGGCAACAGGTTCAAGCTTCCATGGCCTTGCGGGAGGAGCGCCGGCTGAATGTCCCCCGCCTGAGCTACCCGGCGGAATTGCCGATCACCGCGCGCAAGGATGAAATCGTCGCCGCCATTCGTGCCCGCCAAGTGGTCGTCATTGCCGGGGAGACTGGCTCGGGCAAGACCACCCAGATTCCCAAAATGTGTCTCGAAGCCGGCCTGGGGATCGAAGCCAAGATCGGTTGCACGCAACCGCGCCGCGTGGCCGCGCTTTCGATCTCACGCCGCATCGCCGAGGAATTGCAGGTCACCTGGGGCCGTGAGGTCGGTTGTAAAATCCGCTTCGATGACCGCTCCAGCGAGCACACTTACATCAAGATGATGACCGACGGCATCCTGCTGGCGGAAACCCAGGGCGACCTCCACCTCTCGGAATACAACGCCATCATCCTCGACGAAGCCCACGAACGCAGCCTGAACATTGACTTTCTACTCGGCCATCTGAAGGGCTTGCTCGCCCGTCGCCATGATCTGAAATTGATCGTCACCTCCGCTACCATTGACACGCAGGCATTCTCTCGTCATTTCGACAACGCGCCCATCATCGAAGTCTCCGGGCGGCTCTATCCGGTCGAGGTCCAATATCAACCTTTGGACGCGGACTCCGAGGAACAGGGCGAAGTCAGTTACGTGGATGCCGCCGTGCAGGCGGCCGAGCGTATTCTCTACGAAAGCGACACGGGCGACCTTTTGATCTTCATGCCGGGCGAACGCGATATTCGCGAAACCGGCGACCAACTCGAAGGCCGTTTTAACGGCGAGGCGGAAATCGTTCCGCTTTTCGGCCGGCTCAGCGCGGGCGATCAACAACGGGTCTTCGCGCCCTCCTCACGCCGCAAGATCGTCATCGCGACCAACATCGCCGAAACGTCCCTGACCATCCCCGGCATCCGTTATGTTATTGACTCTGGTCTGGCCCGCATCAGCCGTTACAATCCGCGCACGCGCATCAAACGGCTGCCGGTCGAACCGGTTTCGCAGAGCAGCGCCAATCAGCGCAAAGGCCGCGCCGGGCGGGTGCGAGGAAGGCGTGTGCATCCGGCTCTACGCGGAGGAGGATTTCAACGCGCGTCCGCCCTTCACGCAACCGGAAATCCAGCGCGCCAATCTCGCGGAAGTCATTTTGCGCATGATGGCGTTCCACCTGGGCGACATCGAGACGTTTCCTTTTGTCCAGCCGCCCTCCCCCGCCGCCATCGCCAACGGCTACGCCCTGCTCCAGGAACTCGGCGCGCTGGACGAGCAGCGCTCCCTCACGCAGGCTCGGCGAAGACCTTGCGCGCCTGCCGATCGATCCCACGCTCGGACGCATGCTGCTCCAGTCGCAGCAGGAACACGCCACGCGCTGAATTGTTGATCATCGCCGCCGGGTTGAGCATTCAAGATCCGCGCGAGCGTCCCCTCGAACACAAAGACGCCGCCGCCGCCGCCCATCAACAATTCTCCGATCCGCAATCGGACTTTCTCTCGCTGCTCAACATCTGGAACGCCGTCCACGATGAATGGGACCGCCTGCGCACGCAAGGCCAGCGGCGAAAATTCTGCAAACAACGATTTCTTTCCTATGTGCGCATGCGCGAATGGCAGGACGTTTATGCTCAATTGCACGACGCGCTCGAGGACCTCGGCACGCTTCGGCTCAATGAAAGCAACGCCGCTTACGATGCCATCCACCGTTCGATCCTGGCCGGTTTGATCGGCCACGTGGCGCGTTTTGAGGAGCGCAACAGTTACAAGGCGGCGGGCAACCGCTTGCTTTCGGTATTCCCAGGCTCGGCGCTTTATTCCCGCCGCGAGCAGCAGCAGAAAAAACCGATCCTCAAAGGCAGCAAGGCCCCGCCCAAACCCAAGTCCAATCAGCCGCCGTGGATTGTCGCCGGTGAAATCGTCGAAACCTCCCAGCTCTTTGCCCGCACCCTGGCGGGCATTGACGCGCAATGGATTTATCAACTCGCGCCGCACTGCTGCAAGCTCACCCACCAGAATCCGCACTGGAGCGCGACCGCCGGCAATGTTCTCGTGGAAGAGATCATCACCTTGCACGGGTTGGAAGTGCAGCGCCGCAAAGTGGCCTACGGCAATATCAATCCCCGCGACGCCACCGCCATCTTCATCCGCTCGGCTTTGGTGGAAGAAAACGTCGCGCCTTCCCATGACCGCGGCGCCGATGAAGCCGATGCGGATCGCGATGAGGTCCGCGTTCTCACGTCCGTGCCTGCCGCCAAACCGCCCTTGCCGGCCTCCTATCGTTTCCTGGCCCACAATCGGAGCATCCGGGAAAAAATCGAGAACTGGCGCACGCGCGTCCGCCATCACGCCTTGGCCGATCTCGATGAATCTTTGGCCGCCTTCTACGCCAGGCACATCACCGAAGTTTCGTCGTTGCACGAGCTAAATCGGCTCTTGCGCGACCCGGCGATGCCGGAGCGTTTGTGCATCACCGAAGCCGAATTGGCTGGTGGACAATCGTTGGGCTACGACGCTGAGGCCTTTCCCGATGCCGTGCCGCTCGGTGGCCAATCGGTCGCGCTGGCCTACGCGTATGCTCCCGGGCGAGGAACACGACGGCGTCACCATTGAACTGCCCTTCATCCTTGCGCAAACCGCCTCCTCCGCGCTGCTGGAATGGGCCGTGCCGGGACTGCGCGAGGAAATGACCAGCGAGTTGCTGCGCGCGCTGCCCAAATCCATCCGCCGCCAGTTGATGCCTTTTCCTCCCAAAGTGCCCGAAATTGTCCATGAATTTCACCCGTCTGGAACCTCTTTTCTGCAAGGCTTCGCGGCCTTTCTTCACCGCCGCTACGGCGTGCCGGTGAAGGCGGCGGATTGGCCGGCCGATGCCTTGCCCGCCCATTTGCGCCCGCGCATAGAGATTGTTGACAACGATAGGAAAAGACTCGCCGTGGGACGCGACCTCGCCCATCTCCAGCAACGTCTCAAGCAAAGCAAGCTGCAGCCCGCGCCGGCGCCCGACTCCGCCGATTGGACGCGCGCCACGGAACTGTGGGAGCGCTTCGGTCTTACGGATTGGACCTGCGGCGATCTGCCGGAACGCATCACCGTGAGCGAAGCTCCGCCGCTGCCGGTGTATGCCTGGCCTGGCCTCGAATTTGCCGAAGGCAGCGTCAACGTGCGGCTGTTCCGGCGCCCGGACCTGGCGCGCGCCGCCTCCTTGTTGGGCGCGCAACGGCTGGTGGAACTGGCCATCCAAAAGGACCTCGCCTGGCTGGAAAAAGACCTGCGCGCCCTGAGCCGTTTCGACGCCCTCTACGCCGCATTGGGCGACAGCGCCGAACTGCGGGAAAGTTCCCTCGAACATCTGCGCCGGCATCTCCTCCCGGCTGAACCCTGGCCCGCATTGACCCGCGCCAATTTTGAAACGGCCGTCGCGGAAGCGCGCCGCCGGCTGCCCGGACTCGCCCCGCAATTCATGGATCGCCTCGGTTTAATTCTGCAATTGCGCCAGCAGATTCAGCATCGCCTCGGCGCCGTGGCTGTTCCGGCGCGCCCCGGCTCCAGATCGCTTTCCTCCTTGAGTCAACTCGGCTCCCCTGCCCCCGCGCAAGCCGCCCATCCGCTGGCCGCCGACCTGGCCAGCCTGGTGTCTCCCCGTTTTCTGCAACGCATCACCTATGACCAATTGGCCCATCTGCCGCGTTATCTCAAGGGGCTGTTCATCCGCGCCGAACGGGCGGCGCTGAACCCCGCCAAGCACCAGGAACGTCTCCGACAACTCGCGCCCTTCCAGGAAGAATGCAAGAGACTTCAAGCCCAGCCGGTGAAATCATTCGAAGCGCAGCGTCAGATCGAAGCTTTCCGGTGGATGGTGGAAGAATTTAAAATCTCTCTTTTCGCCCAGGAACTCGGCACTCCCTCGCCCATTTCCCCCAAGCGCCTCGAACAACAATTGACAATCATCCAAACCACGCCTTAATTGTTTCAAATTATGAAGAGCCGATTTTTTGCCAACTTGGCCCTAGCCATATTCGGAACGCTTCAAGCCTCAGCGGAATCCTTCCGTCCACCTTCAGTGCCGCTGGTGACGTTCGATCCTTATTTGAGCATCTGGTCGGCGTCGGATCACTTGACAGATTCCCCGACGCAGCATTGGACCAAACGCGAACACTCCCTGGTCAGTTTAGTCCGCGTGGATGGAAATGTCTTTCGCGTCATGGGCGTTGAACCCAAGGACGCGCCGGCCCTGCCGCAAGTCGGCCTTAGAGTGACGCCCACCCGCAGCATCTACGAATTCGAAGGCGCCAATATCCACCTCACCCTCACCTTCATGACGCCGGCGTTGCCCAACGACCTGGAGGCGATGGCGCTGCCCCTCAGTTTCATAACCTGGGAAGTGCGCTCGGCGGACGGCGCGAAACACGCCGTCTCGCTTTACGACAGCACCAGTTCGCAACTTGTTGTCAATAAGGTTGAGCAGAAGGTGGAATGGGCGCGCGAGAAGACCGGCCATTTGACCGCCCTCCGCATGGGCGCGGCCGGGCAGCGGGTGCTCGGCTCCTGGGGCGACAACCATCGTATTGACTGGGGTTGCGCTTATGCCGCCGCCTCCAGCCGCCAATCCGAATCCGCCATCGGCGCGGACCAAACGCTCCTGGATGCCTTCGTTGCCAGCGGCCGTCTTCCCGTCCAGGACGATGCGCGGATGCCCCGTGCCGTGAATGATGAGCAGCCGGTGATGGCCTTCGTTTTCAACCTCGGCAACGTCTCCCGCGCGCCGGTGGCTCGGCAGGTCATCGTGGCCTACGACGAAATTTACGTCATCCAATATCTTGGCCAAAATCTGCGGCCTTACTGGCGGCGCAATGGCGCGACCGCTCCAGAAATGCTGCGCCAAGCCGCGCGCGATTACCCGAAATTGGCCCATCGTTGCGCTCAATTCGACGACCAACTCCTTGCCGACGCCACCAAAGTCGGCGGCGCGAAATACGCCCAGATGTGCGCCCTCGCCTACCGTCAATGCGCCGCCGCCTGCGGCCTGGCCGCCGACGCCAACAAGAAGCCCCTCTATTTCACCAAGGAAAACACCAGCAACGGCGACATCGCCACGGTCGATGTTTTCTTCCCCATGGACCCGCAGTGGATTTTGCTCAGTCCCGCCCTGGCCAAGGCCACGCTCGTCCCCATTCTAAATTACGCTGCCAGCTCCCATTGGAAATTTCCCAACGCCCCCCACGACCTCGGCCTTTACCCCATCGCCCGCGGCCGGGATGACGGCGGGGAAGGAATGCCCGTCGAAGAGAGCGGCAACATGCTGATTCTATGCGACGCCGTCGCGCATGACGATGGCAACGCGAAATTCGTTTCCCCGTGGTGGCCAAAGCTGACCCAATGGGCAACGTATCTGGAACAATACGGCTTGGACCCGGAGAATCAGCTCTGCACCGACGACTTCATGGGCCATCTCGCGCACAACTCCAATCTCTCCATCAAAGCCATTCTCGGCCTCGCCTGCTATGGCGACCTCTGCCGGATGCGCGGCGACACCGCCAACGCCGAAAAATACCAAAAGCTGGCCAAAGCCGACGCCCAACATTGGATTCAAGCCGCCGATGACGGCAACCATTCCCGCCTCGCCTTCGACAAACCGAACACCTGGAGTCAGAAATACAATCTTGTATGGGACCGTATTCTGGGCCTGAACATCTTCCCCCCGAGCGTCGCGGAAAAAGAAATCGCCTACTACAAAATCGTCATGCAGCCCTACGGCGTGCCCCTTGATTCAAGAACCAAGCTCACCAAGACAGATTGGTCATTTTGGAGCGCGACGATGGCCGAAAACCAGGCCGATTTCGACACGCTGACTTCACCCATCTACGATTATCTCAACGCCACCACCGCCCGCTCCCCGTTCGTTGATTCCTACGTCACCACCGACATTCACAGCGACGGCTTCCACGCCCGCCCCGTCATCGGCGGAATTTTCATCAAAATGCTGGCCGATCCGGCAACCTGGCAAAAGTGGTCCAAAGCCGGCCAAACCAAAGTCGCCCACTGGGCGCCGCTGCCGCAGCCATAAATCGCGGACATCGTGCCGCCACCTCAAAAAGCCCAGTAATTCCGGCAGCGCTCTGCGGCTTGGAATAAAAAATTCAAGCCAGACGCATTCCTGTAAACCGTTGGAATTCAAAGGCCTGCCTTGGTAGGGCGTCCGTCCTCCGCAGTAGCTCTGCTACGGAGGATGGAAGACTCTGTCGAGCCCATTATCAGAATTCGATCCACGCCCCTGTCGCGCCGATTGCTGCATCGTCGAAACGTTCCCGGGCAGCGTACGCAGCCCGCATCAAATCGCCCCCGTCAATTTAGATGCGTTTGCACTGGGAAAAATTCCAATTTGACACTTCGGCCAGAATTGCGAAGTATAAGGGCAGTGCGCCAGCGTAGCTCAGTTGGTTAGAGCGTGGGACTCATAAGCCCGAGGTCACTGGTTCGATTCCAGTCGCTGGCACCACTTCGTCTGCAAGCGGGTACGTTCGCTTTTTATGAGAATGGCAGTAGATTTGCTAGGTGTAGCGATACAAATGTTGAATAAAGTCCCTTGCCAAGCTTGAAGCATTGGAGGCAATATGCCGCCCAAGAAAAGAAAAAACATGCCTGCTCCGCAAAAACGCAAGCTGACAACAGAGAACGACTATCGCTATCCCGACAAAACTAATGGAAGCGCGATCGCAGCTTCAAGACGCGCAAAGCGGCCAATCGATGGACGGAATCTGAGCGTGCTGCCTTGTTTGAACGGGGGATGCAGATAATTTATGGCGGCTCCGCCTCGAAAACCGCAGTTCATACTCGACACTAATGTCCTGATTTGATTTGCCGCCAGTTGAAATCCTCCATCCAAAAGCCCTTCTCCGCGCGATCTCCCCGGCAGGACATTAGGTTTGCCGCCGGTCGCGGCGGTTGGGAACGGCTGCGCTTTTCTTCGATGCGTGCGTCGCTTCGCTCAAGCGACAATAGCGCCGTCTGACTCGGTCCCGGCGCGGCGGGCAATCGGGCATCGACCTCACGAAACCCTAAAGGCCGTCTTTGCGTTTCGACTTTCTTTTCTGCTCCCTTTCTTCCGGGCACGGCTCGCTCTCGTCGCACGTCGGGAAGCCCCGTTTGCCTCGGGAACCGAGCGCGCCTAAGTCGTCTTTTCTCTAATGGTTGTTTCCTCGGCAAAAAGCGTGCCCGTCGCTTCAAACTTGAAGTGGCGCTTTCTTGCGGGGAAGGAGGCGAAGAGAAAGCAACCATTGCTTGGGATTCCCCGGGCTTTGTTCAAATGAAACCACCGGATCTAACGAAATCGGCCCTGTCGGCGTCCCGGTCGGGTTCGCTTGGAGCGAAATATGCGTAAGGCAGCTATGTTTAAGCTGCATTGGCGAAAGCGCTCTTATTTTTCCGCAAGCTCCGGCTTCGCCACCGCCTTGGCCAGCATGCACTTCAGGCGAATCAACTCATCGCTGCTGCCGTCTTGCACCAGCCAGGTTTCCCATCGCTTTACGCTTGCTACGCCTACTCGCAAAAATGCGGCAAACTCGTTCTGGTTCATGTCCAGTTCCTCGCGCCATGTTCTTATTTGGACGCTGGTGAGCCTTCCGTGCTTCACCCGGTAGGCGTCCGCAGTTCGTCTGCGGAGTTCCTCTAACTGCTGGTCTGCTAAGGCTAATTGCCCGCATCTCGTGCAAGCCATTGCTGGCGTTGCCACGCTGAAGCTCTCACCTCTGAATTCTTGTTCGAGCACAGCGTCTTGCTTGACCGTGAATTCCTCGCCACTGCATGCCGTGCAAATCAAATAGTTGTTCGTGTTCATGGCTTGTCGGTATGCACTCTCAGGTGCATATAAACCCACTCTCCTCGCGCATTTCGTCTCATCACAAACTTAATATACATCGGATTCTTGAAATGGCTGCTCGGCCAACTGTATGCCCAAAGCTCTTCGTCCTTTATCTCCGGCTCATAGGCCTTTGTCGGCGGTCGGCCACCGGCGTAGCAGCTTTCCGGTCCGCAAACTTCAATCTCCTTTAACAGGTGAGTCATCACATGCCAAAGTTCATTATTGTCAATGCTCAACGCAGCGAGATCGTTAACCAAGTGCTTTTCTTTCGCCACCACCATGCGCCTACCGGCGCTGATGGCCGCCAGAGCATCCGAGATTTTTTTGTGTAATTCGTGTTTTGACGGCCTGGGGGGCATGTCTTGTTTCCTTCATCTCTGGCATCATATGATACTTATATCGGCTGGTCAACAGATTTTCTTTAGTCCTTGGTGCTGTGTGGCTTTAAGGTGTTGTGGATAAGTAACTTACAATAATCGTTTTTGTGGGTTCTGTTGGTCTTGGCGACGCTGCCTGGAAAGCGCCGGGTTCTTGGAGCGCGGGTCTGGCGCTTTCCAGGACTCGCCCGCCCGTCAAGCTGATTGAACGCCAGCTCGACCTCGGCGATCTGCTGTTTGTTGAGATGGGTTGAGATAACTTGCCGTCTTGCTTTGGCGGTCCGAAAAATTCGCTTTCCAAGGCCTGCTGGCAACTGTAGCCTCGGCCATCGTGGAAAAGTGGATTGCCAAGCGGCCGCTGGCGATGCAAAATACGGTTGCTAATCAACGGTAAGTTCAAGGGTCGCGCATTCGGTGCAGGCCGGCGCGCCCAAGCTGAGAAACAACATGCGTTCGTTCGAAAGTCTCAGTGAAAGGGAAATCCTGGCTCTGGCCGCCGCGCTGGAGGAGGAGGATGCGCGTATTTATGACAATTTTGCCGACGGACTGAAAAAGGATTATCCGGACCAGGCGCTCAAATTCAACGAGTTTCGCGTCCAGGAGGAAGGGCATCGGCAGCGCTTGCTGGACCTTTACCACGAGCGCTTCGGCCAACACGTGCCGCTGCTCAGGCGCGAAGACGTCCGGGGCTTCGTCAAACGTCCGCCCCTCTGGCTCGAACGCCCGTTGCGCCTCAAATCGGTGCGCAAACAGGCTGCGGTGATGGAGGCCGAAACGGCCCAGTTCTACGAGGCCTCCGCCATCCGCGCCGTCGATCCCTCCGTGCGCGGTTTGCTCCTGGCCTTGGCGGAGGAAGAGCGGGGCCATTGCCAGTTTGCCCTGCGCCTGGGCGAAAGCCCGCTGACGCCCGAGGAGCTGGAGAGGGAACGCATGCGCTTCGCCCTGCAAGTGGTGCAACCGGGCCTGGCCGGGTTGATGGATGGCTCCATTTCCACCCTGGCTCCGTTGTTTGCGGCCGCATTCGCCACGCATCAGAGTTGGGAAACGTTCGTCGTGGGCTTGGCCGCCAGCGTAGGCGCGGGCATCAGCATGGGCTTTGCCGAGGCGATGTCCGATGATGGTTCGCTCACCGGCCGGGGCCATCCGTTTGCGCGCGGCGTGGTGTGCGGATCGATGACCGCCGCCGGCGGCTTGGGTCACACCCTGCCCTTTTTGATTCATGACATGCGCACGGCCATGGTGGTCGCCCTGACGGTGGTCTCGGTTGAATTGGGCGTCATTGCCTGGGTGCGGCATCGTTACATGGACACCCCGTGGACGGCAGCCGTGCTGCAAGTGGTGCTGGGCGGATTGTTGGTGTTTGGGGTTGGAGTGCTGATAGGCGCTTCGTAACCTTGTCGATGGATTTTAGATATATGACTGAAACTCAAAACTCGCGCGCCGCCTGGATTCAAGGCGGCTCGGCCCAATGTTCATCGCCTCCGCCTCCGTCCATCCGCCCCTTCCGGCTTATTTTGCTCGGCGCCCCGGGCGTCGGCAAAGGCACGCAGGCCCAATTGCTCAGCCAGCGCCTGGGCGCGTGCCATCTTTCCACCGGAGACATCTTCCGCGCCGCCAAAACTCTGAAGCAGGACGAACGTTCCGCCGGCTTGAGCGAGGCCCTCACCTACATGACCCAGGGACGCCTGGTGCCGGACACTACTGTCTTGGCCGTCGTGCGCGAGCGCGCCCACTGCCTCAGTTGTCCCTGCGGCTTTCTGCTGGACGGTTTCCCGCGCACGGTGGCCCAGGCCGAAGCCCTGGAAGGCATTCTCCGTGACAAACACCTGCCCCTGAGCGGAGCCGTTAATTTTGAATTGCCGATCCAGGAAATCGTCGATCGCTTGAGCGGCCGGCGAACCTGCGCGGGCTGCAAGGCGGTTTACCACCAGGTGAGCTGCCCCCCGCGGGTGAAAGATGTTTGCGATCGTTGCGGCTCCGCGCTATACCAAAGGGAAGATGACCGGCCTGAAGCCATTCGCGTCCGCATGAGCGCATACCAGGAAAGCACTCTTCCGCTGATCCAGTTTTATCGGCAGCGGAAGCTATTGCTTTCGATCCCGGCAGATGGCTCCCCGGCGGCAATTTCCCAGCGCGCGCTGGAGGCCCTCCACGGCCCCGCTGGGACGCAACAAACTAGACACGTATGAATGCTGAAACCCTTGGATCGGCTCTCGCCGCCTCCCACTGGAGCGTCGTGCTTCAGGCGCGGCGGCAGGACACCGCCCGCGCCATGGAAGCGCTGGCGCGGCTCTGCCAAACCTACTGGTATCCTTTGTACGCCTACGTCCGCCTGCGCGGCCATTCGCCCCAGGATGCCAAAGACCTCACGCAGGAATTTTTTTCACGCCTGCAGCAAAACAAGACGCTGGCCTACATGAAAAGGGACTGCGGGAAATTCCGTTCCTTTTTATTGACCGCCATGAACCATTTCCTGGTGGATGAGGCCCGCAAAGGCCGCCTGTCCAGACCGGAGGCGCCGGCCAGCCAGCCGTTGCCCGAAAAAGTCTTCGAGCAAAACTGGGCCTTGACCGTGGCTAATGTGGTCTATGACCGCCTGAAGCGCGAATACGATAAACTGGGCCAGGGCGAACTATTCGCCGCCCTCAAGCATTCTTTGGGCAACGCCAGCGTGACGGTGCCGTACGCCGAACTGGCCGGGCGCTTGAACATGGCCGAAAACTCTGTCAAAGATACCGTGCAAGCCCTCCAGCAACGCTATGGCGAAGTCCTGCGCGAAGAGATGGCCAACCTCGTCGCCACCCCCGCCGAATTGGAGGAGGAGCTGCGCAGCTTTTTCAGCACCATTCACGCCCCCCGCGGGGCCGCCTCGTCCTTGCAAAAATCCGGTGTGGACACCGCCCAACTGATGTGATAACCATTTTTTCCCCGTTCAACCACGAACGGCTTCCGTCAGGCCGGTTAACCCCGGCGGCGGAACAACGAAAATGAGAATGAAAATGAAATTTAGACTCCATGCTTTTGTTGCCATGATGGCGCTCGCCTTGAACGCCGTTGCCCAGCCCAGTCCACTGGCGCCCCCCACGCCTCCCCCCGGCAGGCCCCTCAACCCGGCGCCCGGAGCCAACGCCACGCCCCCGGCTATGCCCGATAAAGACAGGCTTAGCTATGCCATCGGCTTTAACATCGGCAGCAGCCTCAAACGCGATCACGTGGACGTGGATCCGGACACCCTTGCCACCGCCATTAAAGACGTCCTGGCTGGCGGAGCCACGCGCCTGAACGAATCGGAAACCTCGCAGGTCATGAGGCAACTCCAGGCAGCCATGCAAGCCAAAAAAATGGCCGAGCAGCAGAAGCAGATGGCTGAAAACAAGGTTAAAGGCGAGGAGTTCATGGCCACTAACGGCAAAGCCCCCGGCGTCATCACTCTCACCAACGGTCTCGAGTACAAAGTCCTCACTGAAGGCTCCGGCCCCATGCCCACGCCCGCCGATTCTGTCATTGTTAGCTACAAAGGAAGTCTGATCGACGGAACGGTTTTCGACAAAAACGAACATTTTACCACCCCGGTCACGGGCCGGACCATCAAGGGTTGGTCGGAGATTTTGCCCATGATGAAAACTGGTTCCAAATGGCAAGTCGCCATCCCGCCCGAGCTAGCCTACGGCCCGCGCAGCCAGCGCAACATTGGTCCTGATTCCGTCCTGGTTTTCGAAATGGAATTGCTCTCGATAACCAACACTTCGCTGGCCGCGCCACCTCCTCCCCGTCCGACAGCCCCAACCACGCCTGTCGTAAGCGGCCAGATCATCAAAGTCCCTTCCGCTGAGGAACTCAAGAACGGCGCCAAGATCGAAGTCATCACAAACGTCCCCAGCAACCAATAGCGCCGCTTATTCCGGTCATCGTTCTTATGCACCCAAGATCCTCCGGCGAAGCCGGATGATTGAGTGACCCATCGTAACCTATGAAAACTGAAAAAATCGATCGCCGCAGCTTCCTCCAAACCAGTATTCTTGGATCCTCCGCCGCCTTGGCCGCGGCCAGCCTGGGCGGCAAGGTCTTTGGCGCCGTGACCAAGCGCGAGCGCGACCCGGATGGGGGGCTTAAATTTGGAATTGCCTCTTATAGCTTCCGCAATTTCTCCTTGGACCAGGCCATCAACATGACCAAACAGGCCGGCTTCAAGTATATCAACCTCAAAGACGTTCACCTCCCTCTCAAGAGCACCACTGAAGAGCGCCAGGCCGCGCGGCAAAAAATCAAAGCCGCCGGACTCACGCTGATGGGCGGCGGCGTCATTTACATGAAAAACGACGAGGCTCAGATCCAGCAAGTCTTCGAATACGCCAAGGATGCCCGGCATGCCGTGCATCGTCTGCAGCCCCGAACCGAACGCGCTTGATGCCATCGAGAAAAAGGCCAAGGCCTTTAACATTCTCATCGCCATTCATAATCATGGCCCGAGCGACAAAACCTATCCGTCACCGTTGGATGTCTTAGCCATGATCAAGGACCGGCATCCGCTCATGGGCATCTGCATGGACATCGGACACACCGTGCGCATCGGCGAGGACCCGGTGGAGTGCCTTGAGCGTTGCGGCGACCGGATGCATGACTTGCACATGAAGGATGAAACCAAGGCGGCCAAAGATGGCAAAGCCACGCCACTGGGCCGCGGTGTCATTGATATTGTCGGGTTGCTCAAAGCGCTATCCGCCCGCAAGTTTCCCTATCATATCGGTCTGGAGTACGAGCCTAACGAGGCCAACCCATTGCCCGACGTCAGGGAATGCGCCGGTTACTTGCGCGGAGCCATGGCGGCCCTGGCCTGAGCCGGTTCTCTGAGACGCTGATATGCCGAGACACTGCCAACGTGAATTTTCACGTTGACTTCAAACTCTCGACGGCATAACTAATCACTCATGATAAATCTTAAAGATTTAACAACCAGTCAACTCAACAGAATCATCGCCATCAAGGAGCAGATCGAAACGCTGCAATGCCAGATCGATTCCATCGTGGTTGGCGGCGAGGAGATCCCATCCGTGACTGCCGTGAAAACGCGCCAGACGGGCCTCATTTCGTATGCCGGCCAGGGGAGCGTCGCGGCTGGAGCCAGAGCCAGATGGGCCAAGCTCAAAGGGGCTGGAACCAGGGCTTTAAAGTTGGCCAGGATGGGCAAGAGGCGGTTGAGCGCCGCTGGGCGGGCGGCCATTATCGCCGGCACGAAGGCCAGATGGGCCAGAATGCAAGGCCGGCCGGCCACCCCCAATGCAGCCACAAAGAAAGATCGACGGAGCAGTCCCGCGGTGAAGGCCAAATTGGCGGCGGCGGCCCGGGCCAGATGGGCCAAAGTCAGGGCGGAAGGCAAGTCCACTTTGTAGGCTGTCCTGGCCGGGCGCGGTTTGCCGCCGGAGCCTGTAGTTGTCAGACATCTGGTTATGCGCCTCCACGTTCTTGGAGATTTGCACTTGGAGTTTGGCGGGGCGGATGTTCCAAAGACCAAGGCCGACGTGGTGGTCCTCGCGGGTGACATCCACGTCGGCAACCACGCCTTGGCATGGGTCAAATGCCATTTCGGCCATACGCCGCTCATTTACGTGTTGGGAAACCACGAGTTTTACCTCCAAGCCCTTCCCGAATTGACCGAAAAGCTGCACCGTGAAACCAAAGGCAGCAACATCCATTTGCTCGAAAATGAGTCTGTTGAGTTGGCTGGCTTCACCTTTCTGGGCTGCACGCTTTGGACCGATTTTGCGCTAGGCTCCCACCCGGAAATTTCAATGCGCGCCGCCGAAGAGTTGATGAACGACTATCGCATCATTCGATTCGGCCCGGAAAATCGCGTTCTTCGCGCGTCTGACACGCGACGCCTTCATGAACAGTCCGTTGCCTGGCTGAAAAGCGAACTGGCGCGGCATGATCCCGCTCGAACCATTGTCGTCACTCACCATGCCCCCAGTTCCCGATCCGAGGCCCCCTATCATGGCAGGAGCCGGCTCAGACCCGCCTTCGCATCCGATCTGGACGCGCTCATCGCCGATAGTCGTGTGCCCCTATGGATCCATGGCCACACCCATTTCAACGTGGACTACCGCCTCGGCTCAACCCGGGTGCTATCAAATCAACGTGGCTACCCGGCCGAACCCTGTCCGGGCTTTGATCCGAGACTGCTAATCGAATTGTAGTTGTCACTTGCCGGCGCTGGCCGAAGGCCCGGCGAGACGGCGGGCCAGTTGCGCGGCGTGCAAATCCTGCGGCGACAGCGCTTTGGGTGGAATCGCCTCGAACCACTTGCCGTCCGGTTCTTTCACGCTGGAACTGTCAGTCTGCACCCCCACCAGGTTCAACGAACGCGGGCCGAACTGCGGCGGCGGATAGGAAAGCGGCTTGCGCGCGCGGATGTTCCAGAAAGTCGTCCGCGCGCCGGCTTGCTTGCCCCGGTCGATCCCGCCGCCGCATTCCCAGGGGCGCGCGCCCAACCCGATGTCAATATCGGTGAATAGATTCTCGTAAGGAGCGTCCTTGTGGTTGTCGAAGCACAAGTTCACTCCCTGGCAATGTGCGCAGACGTTGCCCGAGCAATGATGATCCACGGTCAGTTCGTGCATGAATTTTGTGCGGAAATCAAAATCGCGCGCCAGATTATCGTCCCCGCCGAAATCGAAATTGATGCCGTGATGCCCGGTGGCGCCGCGCTCCTGTTCGACCTGGCGCGCGGATTCGAACACGACGTTTTGGAAGGTGCAGAAACGGCCGCTGACAAAGATGCCGCTGTCCGAATTGACTATGCGAATGTCACGCACCCAACAGTCGGCGACGGCGTTGCCGACGGCAATAGCGTTGTACCCCACTTCCTTGAAGTGGCCCAGATAAGGAGTGTTGGGGAATTCGAAGCAGAGCTTCTCCACGCCGGACTCCGTCACGCTCGGCTCAAAGGCGCTGATCCGCGGTCGCCACGCCAGCTTGACGTCCCAACGCAACGGACGATCAAAATGCACCTCCCCGGCATCCAGGCGCGTTACTCTGGCCACCAGCGAGACGCGCGTCCGTCCCAGGCTCAAGGTGTTCCCCGGTTCGCCGGAGTAAAGCTCCCCCAGGAGCGATTTGTCCGGGGTATCGGTCAGAAAAATCTGAATGCGCTGGCCGGGCTTGAACCCATTGGTGGAAGAAACTTTCAGCGAAGTGTCGCCCCGTTTGGCCTCGGCAGTCACGGTGGCCAGCGCCTCCCCGTTCTGAGTTCCCTGGAACCAAATCAGTCCGCCCGCCCACGAGTAAGCGGACGTGTGCCTGGGGTCCGGAGAGCGCCGCTGCGCCCGGAGATCGTCCAGCGGGACCGGGAAGAACAGGACGGTCCGATTCGCCCCGGCCCCGCGCAGCACCAACCCCGGGCGCGTGATCTCCAGGATCTTTGTGATCTTGTAACGGCCCGCCGGGATTTCGATGGCCCCGGATTTCACCTTCGCCAGCGCCTCCAGAAAGGCCGGGGTGTCGTCGGCCACGCCGTCGCCTTTGGCGCCGAATTCCTTGACGCTCACGCCCCGCGCCAGCTTGGGCAGCGGCGCTTCGCCGCAATGATAGCCGGCGAAGGAGAAATCCGGCAAACGGCTCTGCGGCGTCCACTTCTCCCCGTTCCGTCCCCAAAGTTCCGAAGTCTGGGCCGCCCCGGCAGTCAACGCCTGCCCGAGCATCAGGCATAGGCCGAGAATGAAACCAATACTGCATTTGTTGCGCGCAATCATTATGTTGTAAATTGATTAAATATCAGGGTTGCAAAAACCTCCGTCCCGCCAAGATGATCGGTCGTGGCCGCAAGAAGGTCAATGCGGGATTCCTATTCCGTCAGTAAAAAACGGAATTCAACATTGACAAAAAGGGCAGTTTAAGGAATCCTTAAAACATGAAGGATTTGGACACCATGACCATTTCGAAAGTCGGGCAGAGCACGCTTCCAAAATGGTGGCGAGAGGCCTCTGGTTTCTCTGATGGCGGGGTGGTGGAGGTGCGGCCTATGCGCGACGGCAAGAACAGCATCGTGCTAACCCCGAAACCGGCCAAACGTCGCGGAGCTGTTGGGCTGCTTAAGCTGTTCGCCAGTTGCCCCGTTCCCATCCCACCACCAGCGCGGCATCACCTGCCATTCAAATGAGCTTTCTGATCGACACGGACCTGTTGTCCATGCTTGAGCGAAAGCAAGTGCCGCCCAAGCTGGAGAAATGGATCCGGCACAACGAAGCCGAAATTTTCCTGAGCGTGGTTTCATTCGCCGAGTTGCAGTTCGGGCTGGATCGCGCGCCGCTCACGCACCAGGCAAGTCTCCACGCGTGGCTGGCCGTCATGCGGCGGAAACTCGGTCCGGCTACTGAAGAATTGACCGAAGCAGTGCTGGTTCGATGGAAGGAATTGTTGGGGAACCTAAAGGTCAAAAACCGCACGATGACATGTGAAGATTCTTTGATTGCAGCCACGGCATTGTTTCACGGCCACGTGGTCGCCACCCACAATAAACGTCATTTTGAACCGGCTGGCGTGCAAATGGTGGACCCCCTGACATAAAACCCAGGCGCGGATCGGTTTTCCACGCCGCATGGAAATTGTTTCGCGCGCGACCAAGGCGGGAAGGATGGATGCAGGTCACCCCCACACTTCCGCCTGGCGCAACTGTTTTAGCAGAAGCTGTTCCAACGGCGTTTCGGAACTCACGCTGAAAAAGCTCATGCCGCGCGTCTGGCAAAATTCACGCAGGCGCTGGCAAAATTTTTGCACGGTTTGCTGGTAGGCTTTGAGCCGGTACTTGCCAAAGGTCACTTCCTGCATGGCCCCACTCTCGCAATCCACCAGGCGCAAGTCGCCATAGCTGGCAGGATTCAACTCCTCCGGCGCCAGGATCTGAATCGCATCGACCTGGAAACCGCGCGCGACCAAGGCGTTCAAACCGCTCTCGTATCCGGCCGGATCCAGAAAATCGCTCAACACCACGGCCACGCCCGTTTGACGCGAAGCCAAGGCTCCGCGCCGCAACCCCTCGTTTAAATCCGCCGCGCCGCGCGCCGTCACCTGGGAAAGATTCTGGAAAAATTGCAGCGACGATTTCCGCCCGCGCACCGAGCGCAATCCGCCCCGCGCCGCCATCTCGGCGCTCAGGGCGGCGGCGTCCGCGTTGGGCGCCGCGGGGTCCGGTTCCGGGAAGATATGGACGGTAACGCGGTCAAATCCGCACAAGGCCACGTAGCCAACCGCCGCCGCGACCTGCCGCGCAAAATCGAACTTGGGCGGCGCGCCGAAAGTCATCGACTCGCTGGCGTCGAGAAAAATGCGGACGGGCAATTCGCGCTCCTCCTCGTAAAGTTTGAGAAAAAGCCTGTCCAGCCGGCCATAGAGATTCCAGTCCAGGTAGCGAAAATCGTCGCCGGGCGCGTAATTGCGGAAATCGGCGAACTCGACCGATTGCCCGCGCGCCTTGCTGCGGCGTTCGCCTTTGGCGGTGCTTTTGGAGCGGCGCGCGGCCAGAAGTTGAAACTGTTCCAGCCGCCGCAGGAGTTCAGGAGTCAGCAGCGCCATGTTCGGCCTACGCTTCCACCGCCAGCGCGTCCTTGGGCACATCCTTGAGAATCTGCCCGATGATCTGATCAGTGGTGATGCCTTCCGCCTCCGCCTCGAAATTCAAAATCAACCGATGCCGCAGCGCCGCCGCCGCCACCGCTTGAATGTCCTCGAAGCTGACGTTGAAGCGCCCGTGGGTAAGCGCGCGAACTTTGGCCCCCAGCAGCAACGTCTGGCCGCCGCGCGGGCTGCTGCCGAAGCGCAAATACTGGTTGGCGATGGGCGCGGCCGTCTCGCTCTTGGGATGCGTGCTCAAAACCAGCCGCACCGCGTAATCCTTGACGTGCGAAGCCACCGGCACCTGCCGCACCAGCTTTTGCAACTCCACGATTTGCTCCTTGGTCAGCACGCGGCTTAACTCCGCTGTGGCGCCTTCGGTCGTGCGGGTCAGAACCTCGCTCAACTCCTCGGCGCTCGGGTAGCCCACGAGCAATTTGAAAAAGAACCGGTCCAACTGCGCCTCCGGCAGCGGATAAGTCCCCTCCTGGTCGATGGGATTTTGCGTGGCGAGGACGAAAAACGGCTCGGCCAATTTGCGGATTTCGCCCCCGGCGGTGACGCTCTTTTCCTGCATTGCCTCCAGCATGGCCGACTGCGTTTTAGGGGTGGCGCGGTTTATTTCGTCCGCCAGGATGAGGTGGGCGAAAATAGGCCCGTGCTGAAATTCGAACTCGCGCCGTCCGCCCGGCGTTTCCATGACAATGTTCGTGCCCAGGATGTCCGCCGGCATGAGGTCGGGCGTGAACTGGATGCGGTTAAAGCTCATGTCCAGCACCTGGCTCAAGGTGCGGACCAGGAGGGTTTTGCCCAGGCCCGGCACGCCTTCGAGCAGCACGTGCCCGCCGCCGAAAATGGCGATCAGGGTGCCCTCGACAATTTCGTGGTGGCCGACGATGACCTTGCCGATTTCAGACCGGAGCGCTTCGTAAGCCCCGCGGAAGGATTGAATCTGCTCTTCAGTGCTCATGTTCAAATGGTGCGCCTGCTGCCGTTGCCACACATTGCTATACAGTTTCGGGCAAAAAGCAAAGCCTGTTTTCCAAACTTAATCAACCTCTTCTGAAACAAAACGGCGCAGGCATCGCACCTGCGCCAATTTATTGCCACGGCGCGCCAGAACTGGCCGCAGGCTGGGAAACCTGCCAACACCATTGCGCTCCGCTGTTACCTTAACCTACCATTTTCCTCTCCAAACGCAAACTGCAACCAGGAACGTCACTCGGTCATCACAACCAGTTGCGTGGAATGCGCCACGGTAGCGCAGGTTTCCAAACCTGCCGTGCCGCCGACTTCCAAGTCGGCTCTGCTGGCTTACGCCCAGCGGGTTTGGAAACCCGCGACACAGCAGACTTGGAAGTCTGCGCTACAACGCTGCTCTCTCCTCATCCTTGCAGGCGCGTTTTTAAATGCTGGATGGAGCGCGCGGCTTGTTCCACGGTGCCGCATTCGACGGAGAACACGATGTCGCGTTTGGCCTTGCGGCAGATCGCGATCACGCGCGCCCAGTCAATGACACCGTCGCCGCAGGCGCAGCCCACCGCCGTGCCGGTGACCTTGCCCCGCTCCGCCTGGCCTTGCTCCAGCAAAATATCCTTGGCGTGCAGGTGAACAAGCCGGCCCACGACGCGTTCGAGCCATTGGTATGGATCCTGGCCGCAGAGGAATGCGTTGCCGGTGTCGAAATTAATTCCGATGGCCGGACTTTTCACCAGTTGCCAGATTCGGTCCAAGCCGTCGGGATGTTTGCTATACTGCTGATGGCATTCGAGGCCAATGAAGACGCCGCGCGGTTCGGCCACCTTCGACGCTTCCATCAAGGTGTAGCGCATGAGGGTGAAGTCCTCCTCCTCGGTTGTCCAAGGCTGCTTGGGGCCTTCGTCCGTGTTGACCACGGGGCGCCGCTCTCGGCGGCAAAACGGATGGCCTGTTTCAGATATTCGACGCCAATCTCCGGCTTGGTGATCGGCGTATGCGCCGACAGCCCGGAGAGTTTGACCCCGTGCTTCTCGCAGGCCCGCTTGAGCCGCAGCGGATCGTCCAGCATCGAGACGCTGTGAAAATAGCCGGCTTCGCTCAATAATTCCCGGCCCCAGTGGACCATCGGTTCAATGTATTCGTAGCCAAGCTCGGCCGCCTTCGCGACGCCCCATTCGAAGGGTTTGTCGTCGTGGCGGATGAACTCCATGTTGACGCCCAGTTTGATATCAGCCATAAGCTTTTTCTTTCGCGGTTCAGGGTTTCTTTGGTGAAACGAATGGCTCGGCTGCGCGGCGCAACTGCCCGGCCTCCCACCGGCCCGGATGAATAATGGCGCGATAACGCAGGTTGAGAGTCTGCCCCGCTTTGAGCGCCTGGGAATGATACTGAATGACGGCCGCGCTGAAAAAATCCATTGAACCGTTGTCAATGGCATACCAAGGCGTCGGGCTGTTCAGATTGCCGGGCGAATCCAGGATGGCGATGCCGCCCTCGCGCTCCGCCAACCGGCCCGAATAATCCAGCCCCATGGCTTTGCCGCGATAAGTGGTGTTCACAAACGCCGCCGGACCTTCGGTGGTGGCCAGGCGCGAGTCTTTGATTCCCTTGGCCAAGCGCACGGACAAACCGGCGTAACCGCCCCACGGCTGTCCACCTGGCTCGCCCGGCAGCGGCGTGCGATCAAGCAGCGCATCCTGATCTACCGCCGTGAACGCCAGCGTCCAGTCGAGGCCGTAAACGCCGCTCTCGTCGGGCGGCGAAACTTCGATAACGCGCTTTTCGGTCAGGACCGGCTTTCCCTCGCCGGGACGATAAACAAGATCAAGCACGATATGGGCGGAGAAGTCGGGCCGCGTTTCGATCTGCGGCTGGCTCCACGAGGTCAGTCCGGCCGATTGGCCCGTGGCGGGGTTTTCCTCCCAGTAGTTGACCCCGTTGATGAACTTCCACGAAAACCATAATCCATGATGCCAGCGGTGATCGGACGGCCGGTCAACGGTCAAAACCGTCCCATCCAACAACGCCACGGGATGAAAGAACGGCTTGGCGGCGTTGGTCCCGTAGTTGAACTTCCAGACGACCCGGTCGTTGTGCAGCAGCGCAACCGAGCCGGGCTCTTGTTGCCACTGGAATTGCGCCGTCGTCGCCGCGGGCGTTCCACCGGCCAAGATCGCCAGCAACATCAAGCAGGCGGCGCGAATTTTCATGCTCATAGCTTCCACGGTTTGCGCGTCGGGCGCGCCCGCAAACGCCGGTTGGCCTCGTCGTCCCCGACAAAATGCTCACGCTTCAAATCAAAGGTGAGTTTGCGGCCCAATCGCATGGCGATGTCCGCGATATGGCACAACGCATCACTCTTAACTGCGGAGTCAATCGGACTGACCGTTTCCGCGCGGCTTTTCACGCACTCGATAAAGTTGCCTGCGTGACTGGAGCTGCGGGTGAGCTTGACCCTGAGGTTATCGACATCGGTATCCATCAGCGATTCAGCCTGGAAATTGATGCCGCCACGATGGACCTCGGCCCAGCCATTTGCGCCTTCGAACGCGGTGCCGTGGCTGGAAATCTTGCCGTAGCGGGCCTTCCATTCGTCGCCGTGGAGAAACGGTTCGCCAGTGTCGCTTCCGTTGTTGTGTCCGTTGGGCACGCCGACGAATTTGACCGTCAACCCGCTGGCAAACTGGTAGTCCACGTCCCAGATCGAAGCGGTGTCGCAGATGCCCTCCGCGCAGCGATAATTGCCGCGGCCTTCGACCGTGACGGTGTCGTTCATCAGGTCGCCCGCTCCCCAGAGCGCGATGTCCATCGGATGTATGCCCCAGCCCGCCACAAAGCCCAGCGCATAGTCCGACATAAACCACCACGTCTTCCTGGTTGATTCCGCGGAGCAGCGATCTTGCGTATAGGGCTGGAACTGGACCGGTCCCTGCCACAGGTCGTAGTCCAATTCCGGCGGCACGGGCGCCACCTCGCGCGAACCGCCTGGCGCACTGCCAAACGCCCAAACGTTGATGTGCCGCAATTTACCCAGCAGGCCGTTGCGAGCCAGCCCGCAGGCCTGGCGAAATACGTGCGACGAACGCTGCCTGGGTGCCGAATTGAAACACGCGCTTCTGGCGCCGCACCGCCCTGCGCAATATTTGTCCCTCCTCCAGGGTTACCGCCAGCGGCTTCTCCAGATACACGTCTTTCCCGGCGTTGAGCGCAGCCAGCCCGGCAACGACATGCCAGTGATCGGGCGTGGCAATCAGGCACGCGTCAATATCCTTGCGCGCAAGCAACTCGCGGAAATCGTGATAGGTGCGGCAATCTTGATTCTCATATTTGCCGTTGACCGCCGCCCGCGCCAATTCGAGTTGGTCCTTCTTCACATCGCATACCGCCGCCACCTGGCAATTCTTCTGGTTGAGGAAATTCCCCATGTCCCCGCGCCCCTGCGGCCCGCAACCGATGACCCCGAGCGTGACGCGATTGGACGGCGCCACCGCGCCGTCTTGGCCAAGGGCCGAGGAAGGGATAATGGTTGGAAACGCCGACGCCACAAGGGCCGCGCCGGTCATGGAAACAAACTCCCGGCGGTTCAGGCGGGAGGCGGAGCAAGGTTAATTCATAAGCGCCAGTTCAAGTTGTGTCGCAAGGAGCGTAGTATTCTCCTGCGCCTGCGCAACATTTTTGTTGGAGTAAAAGTTGTCTTTAGGATTTTTCTTCCATTACCTCACTTATTCATTTACATGAACTCCATGCGGAGCCTGAGACCACGTAAAGGCGCGTCATGGACCTTTGCCGAACTAAGACTGCTTGGCAAGATACCGGATTCGACTTTCGCGGTCCGATTTGGCCGCACATGCGAGGAGGTCCGCAAGCTGCGTGAAGAGCCGCGGCGTGGCCTTGTCACAGGTCCGCGTCCCTGGACGGGCCGCGAAATAAATGTGCTGGGCACTGTGATCGACGTCGAAGCGGGGCGCCAGCTCCGGCGTCGGAAGCATAACGTCACCGCGCAACGCGCCCAATTGCTTATTCCTCCGTTCCGGCGTCGCGCGAAATTTCGCTTTTGGAAGCGCTGGGAAATCAAACTGTTGGGTACGATGCACGACAAGGATCTGGCGCTACGGTTGAAGCGCTCGGAATGGTCGGTGACGAGCAAGCGGCATGCCCGTGGAATAGCTTACATCAATCCTCGTAGGAAGGGATGGACAACGGAGGAAATCCAGTTGCTCGGGACTTTATCCGATGCGGAAATAGCGCGCCAGATAGGCCGTACCCTCGTGGCGGTGAGAACGCAGCGACAAATGCTGCGCGTACCGATTGGGAATCCAAAATACACGCCGCGCCATGTTTGGAAGGCCAGGGAAGTGCGGTTGTTCGGACGGTTTTCCGACGCTGAAGTGGCCAGGCAAATCGGTGTCAAACCGATTTGTGTGGCGCAACACCGATTAAAGCTGGGAATCCGTGCCTGGCAGACTTTGCCAGATTACAGGCGCTGGACACCGGCGGAAGACAAGCTCCTCGGCACAATGCCGGACAAGTATTTGGCCAAACGGCTGAATCGAACGTTGAACGCCATCCGTTCGCGCCGATTTCAAGCAGGCTTGCCGCCGTGCAACCCAAAATGGAAACCATGGACCCAGGAGCATTTGAGCCTGCTCGGCAAATTACGTATCGAAGAAGTGGCGGCCCGCACCGGCCATTCGGTGCAATCTGTTCAGGCGAAGCGCTATGTATTCGGCATCGACATCGTACGGTCCAAAGTTAAGCATTGGACAGTCGGAGAAGATGCGCTCTTGGGCAGTGGGAGCGACAAAGCCGTCGCCAGAAAAATCGGACGGTCCCAGAACGCGGTCTTCATAAGACGCGCCAAATTAGGAATCCCCAGCGGCGCGATTCCTCGCCTTCGGTGGAAAGTGCAAGAGGAACGCTTGCTCGGCACGAGGCCCGACAAGGACATCGCCAGAATCCTGAACCGCTCCGAGGTTGCGGTAGCCGGTCGCCGACACTTTCTCAGGCTTCGCCTGCTCCGGCCCAAATGAGGCTGGTGGAGCCGAGGGGGTTCGAACCCCTGACCTCCTGAATGCCATTCAGGCGCTCTACCAACTGAGCTACGACCCCAGCCAAACGATGTGCGAATCTACGGACGCCCACTCCATCAAGCAAGCCAAAAACACTGAAATAAAACTCCACGTCCTTGGTAGGGCCGACGCTGCTGCGCCGCCCCAGATTTCGTGGCAGAGCTGCTGCCATCTACCAAGACCACCCTCAGCGCTTGGGCCTGAGCAAAATCGCCTTTTTGGTCGTTCCTTCCACTTCCACGCTCGCCGCTTCCACGGTCGGATCGTCCTTCAAGGAATTATAAATGACCCGCCGGTCAAAGGCGCTCATCGGCTCCATCTCCACGATGTCGCCCCAGCGGCGCACTTTTTCCGCCGCCGCCTGCGCTTTTTGCACCAGCGCCTCGCGCGCTTTGGCCCGATAGCCGCCCACGTCGATCAGCACCTTCGGCACGCTCTGGTCCTTCTGGAACAGGATGCGGTTGGTGATGTACTGCAAATCAGACAAGGTCTGGCCCTGCCGGCCAATCAGGCGGCCCGAGTCGGCGTCGTCGCTTTTGACATCCAGGAAAACGCCGTCATCCAGCACGTGTTCTTCAACGGTGACCTCAAATCCCAGCAATTTCAGGATTTCCTCAAGTATGGGTTTGGCTTGCGCGGACATAGATTTATAATTGTCTGTTTTCTTCCGGCCCACTATAGGCCGGGGGTCAACCAGCGGCTACTTCTTTTTCCTCATCGGCGCAGGCGCCGCCGTCGTCGCCGGTTCGCCGGTCGTTTTGGTCAGCTTCATCTGCAAAATGCTCAACAGGTTCTGCACCGTCCAGTACAGAGTCAATCCGGCCGACATCTTGTAAAACAGGGCGATCATCATCAGCGGCATGTAACGCATGATCTTCTGCTGCCCCGGGTCCATCCCCGGGGAAGGCGGCATTGTATGCGATTGCCAAAGCTGCGTCGCCCCCATGATCAGCGGCAGAGGGTTGACGGGGAAGCCGGCAATGGCGCCGATGGTGTCGGGCTGGGAAAGGTCGAAAGCCCAGAGAAAATGCGCCCCGCGCAATTCAATGGCCCCGCGCAGCATATAATAGAACCCGAAGAATACCGGCAATTGCAGCAAGGTCGGCAGGCAACTGCCCATGGGGTTGACCTTGTGCTGCTTGTAAAACTCCATCGTCTTTTCGTTCTTCTTGGCCGGATCGTCCTTGTATTTCTCGGTGATGGCCTTGAGTTGGGGTTGGAGGGCCTGCATGCGCTTTTGCGACTTGGTGCTGGCGTTGGTCAGGGGCCAAAAGACCACTTTCAGGATGATGGTGATGGCGATGATGGTCAGGCCGTAGGGCAATCCCAGCACGTGGTGCAGGCCGTTCATGGAAAGCAGCAGCAATTTGGAGAAGAATCCAAACACCTTGCCGAAATCCATGATCAAATCCAGGTTGTTGTCCATGGCCTGGCCGATTCGCGCCAATCCGTCGTACTCCTTCGGCCCGGCGTAGAATAGAAACGCCGTCTGCGCGCTCTGGTGCGGGGCCAGCACCGCCGCCGGATAGACCAGCGCCGTCTGGTAGCCGTTGGTCAGCATGCCGCTCATCGAATTGGTAGGCCCGCTCATGTCCGGCGCCGCCACCTGTATCTTGTCAATCACAATCTGCGGAGCGGAATTGGTGGGGATGGCGGCCAGGGCGAAAAATTGATTATGCACCGCCGCCCAAACCACGTTGCTGGCGCCTTCCTCATATTGCCATCGCGGCGTGCCCGGAATGCAGCCCATGGTGCGGTTGGCAAACCATCCGGCGTCGATGCTCTGCGATTTTACCCCGTTGTACCATATCCCCCCCATCGCCGTCGGGTCATCCAGCGGGCCGATGGCCGTGGCCGTGCCGATGACCACGTGGCGGTCAGGCACCCGCAACGGCTGGCTGGAAGTATTCTCCAACCACAGGCGGGCCTTGAAAAGATAGTTGCTCCCAATCTCGAATTCCTTCACCACCCGCAAACCGCTGCTCAAGGTCTTCTCGGCGCGGACGGTTCCACCGTTGCGACTCAGAGTGAAATCGCCGTTTCCCTGCAAGTCGGTCCCCGTCAACGCCAGCACGGGACTGGGCGCGTTGAGATTCAAGCAGGCCAGCTTGTTGGTCATCGCGGGCAGACCCGGTTGCCGGATCACCGCCGGGTAATGCGTCAATTCCAAGTCCCTGATTCCCCCGCCCCGCGAAGTGAAATGCCAGACCAAGTCCGCGTTGGATACCGTCAGAATCTGTTCCTGCGACGAAGCCTCCGTCCGCCCCTCCGCCGCTTCGGGCCCATGGGCCGCCGCCGCGGGCGCCGGGACATTGGCCGCCGCCGGCGCCGAACTGGTAATCACCCGCGACGTGACCGGCAGGGGCTTGGGCGGAAAAAATTTGTCCACCAGCGGCGAGAGCAGAAAATACAGGCCCACCGCAACGGCCAGAATGATGATGGATTTACGATCCATGAGAATATCCCGGTTTTCGCGGCTTCAAGTGTGGCCAATGCAATTTCAATGGGCCGGCGGGCGGCGGGTCCGCTCCGCAATCGCCCCACGGATGGCAGCGGCCCAGCCGGCGCAAGGCCAGACAGCCGCCGATAATGGCGCCGTGCAGCCGCACCGCCTCGAGCGCGTATTGCGAACAACTGGGCGTAAACCGGCACCTCGCCGACGGGCCCAAAACGGCCACGACGACCGGCGACACCACCGCCTGGTAAATGCGGATAAGAAAAATCAAAGCGTATTGAACCATATTCATTCGCCGGCAACGTCAATTCGCGCCTGGCGCAGCACTCGCTTCAGGTCTATTTCCACGTCCGCCAACTTTTTGCCCACGATGGAGGGGCGGGCGACCAGGACCAAGTCCACCGGCCGGGCCAGCGCGCGCTGGTTTAGGCGAAAGCATTCGCGCAACAAGCGCCGGGCGCGGCTGCGGGCCACGGCCCCGCCGATCTTTTTGCTGGTCACAACCCCCAGGCGGCTGCCCTGGCCGGCTGGGCGCGGCAGCACATTGGCGATCAGGCACCCGCAAACCAGACGCCGTCCTTCCGCCTTGGCGCGGGCGAACTGGCCCGGCTGTTTCAGGCGGCTGGAACGGGCAAAAAGCAAGCGCGGCGAAAGCGTTCCGGCCATGCGAGTTAAACCGGGGTCAAGCGCTGGCGTCCGACGCGGCGGCGATTACGTAAAGTAGCGCGGCCGCTTTTGCTGGAATTGCGGTTCAAGAAGCCATGTTGGCGCTTGCGCCGGATTTTCGACGGTTGATACTGGCGTTTCATTTCATTAATTAAAAAGACGTTTAAACAATCGTTGCCACGTGTTTCCGGGGAGCAACACCCCCTTCCTGCGGCGCTTCCGCCATCCAGAGTCTGAGAAGATAGCGGTTGAACCGTAAGAGTCAATCGCGCAATTTCGTAATCTTGCGGCGGCCGGCACGGTGCTGCGCGCCGCCCAAATCATTCTAATCTTGCTCCTTCAGCCGTTCCACGTAGTAATCCGTCTCTCGCATCCCGCCTGCGATGAAGGGTTCCCCTTCGCGCATCTGCTCCGTCACGCGGCGGTTGGAAATAGCTGGCTCATATTCAGGGTCAAGCGCCAGAGCTTGATCAAAACACTCCATCGCGTCAGCACGCCGTCCAAGACCAGCGTAGGCCAGGCCCAGATTGCCGTAGGATTGCACGTGCTTGGAGTTCTCGCTCAGAACGCGCTTGAAAAGCTCCGCCGCTTTCGCGAAGTCCCGATTGGTCAAACACTCGAACGCTTCTTCAAAGAGCTTTGCGTTGGCCATGTAGGCCTCCAGATTGGCAAAAGGAGATCCTTCAACCAGGATTCTTTCAAGGAAACGGAGTTCCTTGCCCGCCATCTCCGCGATGCCATCGTCATCTCGGGAGTAACGCATTGCCGCCCGCAAGCTCTCGACCGCTTTGACAATATTGCCAGTTTGGCGGGCGGCAATTGCCAGGTTGTAGTGGGCCTGTGAAAAAGGCGGAAAAATTTTCACCGCCTTCTCAAAAAACGGGATGGCGCCGGCCGAATCCTTCATGACCATGGCCAGATAGACACCCATCGCGAAAAGAGTTGAATGATAGCGGGGGTTCTTCTGCAGCAGCGCCTTGATTTCAGGTTCCACCGCGCGCCCCTCGCCCGCTTCCAACCGCGCCATCAAGCGATCCACCTTCTCATCCAGGTCAGGCCGCAATTCGGCGATAAATGGCTCCTCACCATCCAATGCGTGTGGTTTATCGCTGGCATCGCCGCCGCCCCGTGGCCGCGACGCCTGGTCTTGGGCCAGACAACATTTCTTGTACTTCTTGCCGCTGCCGCACGGGCAGGGATCATTACGTCCAATTTTGTTCATAGCTTCCAATTTACTTAATGGCCAGCAAACCCACCAGCGTGCAGGCGATGGCGATGAACGCCGCCACCAACGATTCCCCGGCCACCAGTCCGGACGCAATCGGTATCGCGAACGTGTCGGAGTTTTTCCGGTTCCATTTCTGCCAAATGGTTACGATCACCGCGCCGATAAGAAATGAAAAGGCATTTTGAAACGGCACCACCCACGCCAGGCCGAGGCCCATCGCCGAGGGCAGATACGGCTTGGCCCGCGGCCAGAGTTTTTCCAGCAACGGCAGCGCCGCCCCCACCATCGCCCCTGTGACAATGGCCGCCAACGCGGTTTGGGGAAGATGGCTAACGCCTTGCGTGAGCAAATCCGCCACCGCTTTCCACATGTTCGTCGCGGGCGGGTTGAAGGCTTCGAGCGCCTTCTTGTCCGGCACCATCAGATACCACGCCGGCACCACCGCGATGACGCCGAAAAACACCCCGTAAAATTGCGCCAGAAACTGCCGTCGCGGGTTCGCTCCCAGCAGATAGCCGCTTTTCAAGTCCGTCAGCAAATCCGCCGCCGCCCCTGCCGCCGCGGCCGTGGTGCCTGCGGCCATGAGGTTGATCGAGGCAATGCCTTTCGCCCCAGGCAGCACCGCGTAAAGCAGTTGTGTCACCTTCCCCATCGCGCCAATCGGCGTCTGGTCCGTTTCCCCCGTCGCGCGGCAGGCCACCAATGATACGACAAACGAAAACGCCACCGACACCAACCCCAGCCACACCGCGATGTGGAACGCGAAATACTGCACGATGATCAGTCCGATGGTGATGGGAATAAGCCCCGCCACCAGCCAGGAATTCGGCACTTCAACCGCATCGACCGCGTCGTGGATGGCGGCGCGTTCCTCCTTCTTAAAAACCAGAAACGCGCGCATGACCGTCCGCCAGCTCAACGCCACCTGCGTCAAGCTCGAGAAAACCATCACCGCCGTTCCGCCCCACAACGCCCAGCGGACCGGATTGAAATCCCCGTCGGCATTGATCTTGAACGAAGGCACGAAACCGGCCACCGCCGCATGGGCCGCGTCGTGCGTCACCAGCCACGGCGCGACGACATAGTAAAGCAGCGCCGAACTGGCGAACATCGAGAGCGAGACGCGCAACCCGGTGATCATGCCCGCGCCGACCAGCAGCACGCTCGGCTCAAACGCCAGCCCCTGCATGTTCCCGCGCCCCAATGGGTTAAGAAAGCCCGTGAATTTCCATGTGTCCGGCAAATACAACCAGGCGGACATTTTCTCCAGCCACGCTGGCAGACGGTTCTTCAATTTCAATTGCTCCACCAATTCCGCGTAAGTGTGCAACGTGCCGATCAGCGCCGCCGCGCCCAGGGCGATGATCAGCGAATAAGCCTGTTTCAACGATTCGCCGCTCTTCGAATAAAGACTGCGCAGCGTTTCCGCCGTGGCAATGCCGGAGGGAAAGCGCAACTGCTCGTGGTTGATCATCTGCCGCTTCATCGGAATGGCCAGAAACACCCCCAGCGCCGCCGTCAACAACACAAAAGCCGCCGCCACCGGCCACGGCTGATGCGCGCCCGTGATCAGCAGCAACGCCCCCAGCGCCGTCGCCAGCGTCGAACCAGTCGAGGAGCCGGCCGCCGTCGCGGTGGACTGCATGCAATTGTTCTCCAGCAAGCTCATCCGCGAAACCCGCCCCCCGAGCAGCGAACAAATGGAATTCCAAACCACAAACGAGACCACGCACGCCGTAATGGAAACCCCGAAACTCCAGCCGATTTTCAATGTCGTGTAGAGGTTCGAAACCGCCGTGAACATGCCCAGGATGCCGCCCATGACCACCGCGCGCACGGTCAACTGCCGCTGCAAATCGCCGCGATAGCACTGTTCGAACCACTGGCGGTCCTGTTCCTCCGGTTCCCCTTTAAAGCCCGCCAGCGGCAGCTCAACCTCGTCCTCTGTCTCCCGAATAGGCGTCGCGGCATCTTTCATCAAGTTCAACCTGTCTTGCCTCGCCGGTCTTTTCAAGGCCAAACGCCCATTTGGGTTTCAAGGGGCTTCCCCTCCTTAATCGTAATCATAATCGTAATCAGGCAGCCTGTCCTTCCAACCCAAAAGCTCCAACCGGCCAAGCGAAGCGGCAGCGGAGCGCAGTCCGGCGCAACGAGGCGCCATCCCGCGACCGCCTCAGTTCAGGTGTCCTCGCGGGGTCAAACCATACTATTGGCTTGCTCATTAGCCGTTCGGGTCACCTATCGGGGTCAAACCATACTATTGGCTTCCTCACCATTAGCCGTTAGGGTCAGATAATCCTGTAACATCAATCCATTTGGTTGTTGATGTCCGACTGATTTTTGGCCAGGCTTGTTCATGCCACGCACCTTACGCGTCGAGTATGCAGGAGCGATTTACCACGTCATGAGCCGTGGCAATCGGCGCGACGACATCTTCCTGGATGACGTGGACCGCCAGGATTTCCTCAAGACGCTGGGGGAAGTCTGCCGCAAGACCGGTTGGCAGGTGCAGGCCTGGTGCCTGATGCGCAACCATTTTCATCTGGTGCTCGAGACTCCCTCCGCCAATCTGGTCAGCGGCATGCGCTGGCTCTTGAGCACCTACTCCAATCGCTTCAACCACCGCCGCAAAAAAGCGGGTCATCTCTTTAGCGGTCGCTACCAGGCCTTGCCGGTGGAGGGCCGCGGAGGATATTTGCGGACGGTTTGCGACTATGTGCATCTGAATCCGGTGCGGGCCAAACTTTTGCGCCCGGAGCAACGGTTGCTGGAATATCCGTGGAGCAGCTTCGGCTGGCATCTGGCTGGCAGGGAGCATCGCCCGCCGTGGTTGCGTAGCGAGCGGCTCTTTGGGGAGCATGGGATCAGGCGGGACGACGCGCCGGGACGGCGGGAGTTTGAGCGGCGCATGGAAGGACGGCGCGGCGAGAAAACGCCGGCGGACCATCCAGTCAAGCGGGGGTGGTGTTTGGGCACGGAGGAATTCAAGCAGGAATTGCTGGGACGGATGGAAGGGCGGCTGGGGGAAAACCATGCGGGTGCATTGCGCGGGGAAGCGGCGGAGGCGAAGGCGCAACGCATCATTGACGCGGAATTGAAACGACTGGGTTGGAAGGAGAGCCACTTGCAGAAACTGGCCAAGACTCATCCCGCCAAACTGGCCATGGCCGCGCGCCTGCGGCAAGAAACCACCGTCACGATGCAGTGGATTACAACCCGGTTGCACATGGGCGCCCGCTCAACGCTCAATGCGGCCTTATATCAATGGAGAAAAGAACATGAACAAGCCAATAGTACGGTTTGACCCCGCAATGACCCCGCAATTCGATGCAGAAGGCCCACGACTAAAGCAGCAGGGGGCCAGGCCCGAGGTTCTCAGGGGTTGATCCTTCGGAAGCGTCCGGTGGGGGCGCCATGCATTTGCACCAAGAAACCATATCTATAAATCATGTTGCAGTCCCATCTAACAATGGTATAGTGCGATTGTGTGGCGCTCACGCGCCTGCTCTTTGACATTTTGCGGGGGGAAGAATAAGAGACCCCCGCCGCCAGGCGTGGCCAGGGCTTTTGCGCTGCAATCTCTCGGAATCATTCATTTGCGAGAAGATTTCTTGCCACGGCCTTCTCGGCTGGCGCACCCGCCGCGGCGGGCAGGGATGGAAAACCCGTCATTTCTTATCCGTGCCATCAGTGCAATCCGTGGTCGCTCCCCTTTGGTTGCGCCTTCCGCCTTTCTGCGGCAAGCCGAACTCGGAACTCACGTAAGTCGTTGATTTCCAGGATAGTTTACGAAATTTCCCCCAATAAAGACTCACGCGGCAAGTCCAAAAGCGGCAAATTCTGCCGGTCAAACCCAGTCGCACCAGTCAAACCCATAGGTGACTTCGATGCGATCGTTGCGCTTGAGCGCGTCGCACCAGTCAAACCCAGTCGCACCGAGTCAAACCCAGTCGCACCGAGTCAAGGCCAGTCAAACCGCAGTTCCGGCCAGTCCAATCGCTTCGCCCAAAGTGAACCCTGATCCTCGCCTCATGTGCCAAAACCGCAGCGGAAGAGCGTTCGGCGGGACGCCGAACGCGGCGGTCGGGACGACCTCGCTCCCCAAAGACACGAGTTTGGGCGCTCCATAGCAAGCCTATAAGTATCAAAGATGCGGTCGGCGGGGGCGCCGACCGCGACACGCGAGGCGCGTGCGCTCCCCGGGCCATGAAACCTGCCTGCTTAGGCGAGGATTTGGGGTGAACATCCCGTCTTGTCCGCGTGGCGGCTTCTTAGTAACCTTGCCGGCGATGAAAACGCGGTTCGTCCTCATTCTCCTGCTGTTTAACGTCGCGGCGTTGGCGGCGGGGTATGTCTGTTTTGGCCGGTATTGGGGCCGGCAATCCGACCAAGCCCGCGTTGCGACCCAAGCCGAATTGGCCGCCTGGAAAGCCCGGGCCGCCGCGCCCGAACCTGCCGCGCCCGCGCCAACCCGGGTCGTTTTTCAAACCAACGACTTCCATTGGAGCCAGCTCGAATCGGCCAATTATCGGGAATACATCGCCAATCTCCGCGCCATCGGCTGTCCGGAGAGCACCATCAAGGACATCATTCTTACCGACGTCATGCGGCTTTACGCGCAACGCCGCGGCCAGTACAGCCAGAACGGCCGCCCGTTCAAATATTGGGAGACGAACGAAAAACGCAAATTAACCCAGCCGCAAGTCGAAGAACGCGACCGGCAATTGGCCGCGATCAACAAGGAGCTTCCCTCCGTCCTGCGCGAATTGCTGGGCATTAACTACGAGCGCGAACTCAATAAGTATTTCGTCGATGCGGCCGTGGACCAGAGCCGCCTGGCCTTTCTCTCCGACGACAAGCGTGATCAAGTCCTGTCCCTGCGTGACCAATTCGAGGGCCAGCGCGAGCGAATTCGCTACAACGCCCAAAACGGAACACTTTCGCCCGCGGATATGGAACAACTGCGCCAGATCGACCGTGCAGAGGACAAGGCGCTGGCCCAAGCCCTCACTCCCCAGGAAAAAGAGCAGTGCCAATTGAGCACCTCCCCCAGCGCCGACCGGCTGCGCCAGCAGTTGATCGGCTTCAATCCGACGGAGGCGGAGTTCCGGGACTTGTATAACAAACAAAAAGCCATCGACAGCGCGTACGCCTTCGCGGACACCAACGACGCGGCGGTCATCGCCGCCAAGGCGGCCGAAGAGGCGGAAATGATGAAGGGGTTCAAAGGAAATCTGGTCGGCGACCGCGTGGCGCAATTCGACCGTTCGCAGGACCCCGACTATCAGAACCTATGCCTGTTGAGCGCGCGCTATGATTTGCCCGCCGACACATCCGAGACGCTCCTGCAAATGCGGCAGACCGTGGAGGAACAGCGGCAGAAACTTTTGTCCAACAAGGAAATTCCGCCGGAGCGCCTCGAAGCGGCGCTCGAAGCCATGCAGGCCGAAACGGAAAAGGCCGCCCGCGAAACGCTCGGCGACAAGGCTTTCGCCCAGTATTCGCAGACCGCCGCCTGGCTCAAGAACCAAGCCGCGCATTGATGCCGTCAGAACTTAAAATTCCAGTCGTCCCGGGCATATTTTTCCGCGATTAACCGCTCACAGTCCGGCACCTTCGACAGGGGCGTTTGCGCCGCCCAAACTTCGCGCAACGCGTCCTTGATCGTCGTTGCAACCGTCTCCAGGTTTACCAGGAAATGGGTGTGCGGGCGGCCTGCCCGATAATCTGGCTGGCGGGACGGCATATTCAGAAACCGCTCCATCAGACTGAGGTCAAAGCGCAACAGAAACGTGCCGTGAAAAAGCAGCGCGTGACGTTTGCGCCGCTGGGCGTTGCCGGAAAACTTCAGCCCGCCGACGGCCAGATCCGTGCAACCCATGACTTCCACGGGACGCCGCAGGACAGCCGACAAAGCCTCCCGCTGCCGCTCCATGATGAGGCGATTGGCGCCGGTGATGGTTTCCAGCGGCGGGCGATTCTCGAACTTGAGCACCAACGAATAATTCAAGCAGCCCGGCCCTTGTAAAACCGCGCCACCGCCGCTGCATCGTCGGAAAACGCCGAGACCAGCCTGGCGGCACGCAGCCATGTTCACCTCCCGCGCGACCGCATTGGAGTAACCGGCCACGATGAAGACTTCCTCCGGTTCCCAAAAACGCAAGACCTCCGGGCCGCCGGCCTCGCACGCCTCGAGCAAGGCTTCGTCGCAGGCCAAATTAGCGGCGGGAGAAGCCAGGGTCAGATTGAGATGTTGCACCAATCGTCAGTAGCTGGTTTGAGCAGCGTAGTTAGTGCGGCCGGCGGGCGTAATCGCCCACATATTGTAGGGTGGCCCGAGGTCCACATACGGTTTCACCAGGCGCGCGCTATTGTCGGCGAAACAGTAATCCGATCCGGCCGTATGGGTGGCCTGATTCAACTCCGTCCAATCATTGCCCGCATCGCCCGAAAGCTCGTCCAAGTCCATGTAGTACTGCGCCGATACCGACTTCTTCTCCCCGAAGATGATCGTATCGGATGGAAATTGGATCTTGTTGTCGGGCATGCCTTGCGGCCAGGTGCCGTTCATGAAAGTGCTAAAATCCGCGGACGGCGCGCCAAGCAATTGAGCAAAATAATCATTGAAGCCGTTGATCATGTACGTCCGCGGAGCGAAATCGGCGATATTATTTGTATTCGGTTCGGTCCCGGTTTGGGGAGGACGGTTGGTGGCATTGACATCGACCGGACAAAGCAAAATCGCAAGGTTCTTATAATAGGGATAAAGGTATTGCGGCCAGCGCTTGGCGCCAGTACGCGGCGCGAAGAATGCCCGGCTGTCCTGGGCGTACATGGTGTTAGCGTAGCCGAGTTGCTTTTCATTGTTCAGGCAATACATCCGCTGCCCGGCCTTCTTGGCATTGCCCAAGGCGGGCAGGAGCATGCTGGCCAGAATGGCGATGATGGCAATGACCACCAACAATTCAATCAACGTGAAGGCCGAACCTTCCTTTGCCTTGTCATTTTTCAATCCGGTCGCGCTGTTTTTCATAGTTTTTTATCCCTTATCGGCCAAAGTAAATCGAATAAGCCGCCGCCCAATCGTGTCATCTCTAACTAGATGCATAAAAAAACGGTTTTGCTTCTGTGCGCCGCCCTGGCTCTTGCCGCCGCTGTCAACCTGGCTTACTTTTTCGACTGGCATGGGGGGGCGAAAATTCATATTATCACGGAAAAATCGCGGCGGGCCATCCTGCGCGGTAACCATGTCCCCGGCATTGTTTTCCACTTGGACAAGCCTTACACGCTGACTTCCATCGTGGTGGTCGAAGCCGATGACGCCCGCACCAACAAATATCCCCACGCCCTCTGGCACCTCGTCGCCGGCGCCAAGCCCGTGCCAACGACCTCCTTCGGCTATGGCAAGGCCGTTGCCGGCATGAAGCCGGCTATCTCCAACGCGGCGCCGGAACCGTTGGAAGCCGACCTAAAGTACCATTTGCTGATTGAGTCCAGCGGTCATCTCAAAGGCCAGGTTACGTTTGACCCGCCGTTCTGAAAAGCCGGCAGTCGAACAGACGACGAGCACGATTATGAAAAAGACCCACCCCGCCCCGCCTCCCGCATCAGCCTGGTGACTGTATTGGTCCTGGCCAACATGGCCGGGTCCTGGTCCAGCTCATTGACGGTTCGGTCCATGCGAGTGGTCCAGTTTTCGTCGCTGACGGAGCCGGGTGTATTGAAACGGAAGGTCTGGCCGAAGACGTCGGTGATCATCAGCACGACGAGCCAGGAATTGGATTGGGCCACCCGCCGCAGATAGGCCTCATGCAGGGCCGGGGTGAATTCACGCGGAACAGGATCCCCTCCCAACCGGGCAAAATCCATGAGGCGGTGCAATTCACGCCGGTTTTCAGCCACATTGTGTCCGGCGTCAATCTGGCGCCAGCACTCGGTCCAGGCGGCCGCGATGGGCGGATGATCATGCGTAGCCGGTTGGGTAAGGGATAAACGCGGATACTTCGCCGGGTCGCTGTAACTTCCATCGTGCTCCCGAAAAAACGAAGGGATGCGAAAGCCCGGAATGCCCAGCTTGTGCAACGTCACCGGCACGTAATGCGGCACCACCCCCAAGTCCTCGGCGATAACGGCCGTGTCGCCGGAAGCCTCCAGCACGAGGCGCAGAATTTCCTCGCCCTGGCGCTGATTGGCCGCCTCATGCTCATGGGTGTCGTCGGGGAACGGCCTGAAGCCGGGCAGGCGTCCGCCGGTCTTGGCGGCGGCTTGCGCCGCGTCCAATGGCAGAAATTCCGCGTCTCGGTCAGGCGTCCACGGGAAGGAATAAATGCGGAAGAATCCCAGGGCGTGGTCGATGCGGTAAAGATGAAAATGGCGGCGGACGTTGCCGATGCGGGTGCGCCACCAGTCGAAGCCACGGCAGCGCAAGACGCCCCATTGATAATTTGGGACGCCCCAATTCTGGCCCCACTTTTCGGTGAAGGGATCGACTTTGAAAGCCTTTTCCGGCGGCGCGCCGCCGCTCCAGGCAAAATCAAAAATGTCCTGGTTGGACCAGGCATCGGCGCTGCAACGCCCGATCCCATACGGAATGTCGCCCATGAGAAAGACATGGCGCTGGCTGGCGTAGTTTTTAAGGTCCTGCCATTGGCCAAAGGCGATCCATTGCACGTAACAAAAAAAAGCTGCCGGCGGGCCAGTTCCTCGCGCCGATCCTCCGGCAAGGAAAGCAGCCAGGAATGGGCTTGCGGAACGGCGCGATGCCAGGCCGGCCAGCGTTGCCAAACGGGCAGATTGCCATTTTCCTCCATCAACACCCGAAAAAGGGCGTAGTCGGAAAGCCAGGCGGCGTTTTCCAGCAGAAATTGGCGGAAGTGGGTGGCCCGCGCGGTGTTCCTTCTCCAGTGCCGCCGCAAAAAACAATCGAACGCGGCTTGCAGCAACGCGCCCTTGAGCGCCTTCGCCTCCGTGTAATGGACACCACCCCGGCGCAGTTCCGTCAGCAGCCGCGGCCGGGCCAATTGCTTGAATTTCCCCGGCGTCAGGTCCGGCAGATGGCGCGGCGACACCGCGATCGTGCCGGGTTCGATGGCCAGCGAACTGATGGCGTTGTAAGGGCTGTTGTCGTCGCTTGTTTCGTTGATGGGGAGAGTTTGAAAAACACTCAAATGGTGGCGCGCGCACCAATCGATCATTTGCCGGACGCCTTCGGTGTCACCGAGACCAAGATCGTCTTCGGTGCGAATGGCAAAAACCGGTTCAAGAATGCCTGCCAATGAATGTTCCGGGTTCATCTGGATCGCAAAATTGCGTGCCTGGACGCTGATATCCCAACCGCTTCCACATTAAACGATGACAGTAAAATTTCAATGGACGCGAAAAAAAGCGCCTGAATCCCGCCATGAGGCTCGGCATCGTGCTGATAAATTCCGTAGAAAAGTTATTGTAAAGCGGCGGCGGTTTGGGAATAATGACATCAGCCTAAAGGCTTGGATCGGGGCGTAGCGTAGCTTGGTAGCGCGTCTGAATGGGGTTCAGAAGGTCGTGAGTTCAAATCTCACCGCCCCGACCACTTCTTACGGTGGACAAGAGCAGCCAGTATGGTGTCCAGAACCTCGTCAAGGCGCTTGCCGGCGTCCTCCGCCAAGAAACGAAGCACAAAATAGTCATGCTGTTGAAGCAGGAGGTCTTTGCGCCGGTCACGGCGATAGGCCTCGGCGCCAGACAGATGCTGCTCGCCGTCCAATTCGATCACCAAGCGGCACTCTTCGCATAGGAAATCAACTTCCATGATTCCGTTTCCATTGAAGGGTATCGGGAGTTCTGCATTAAGGCGGAATCGATTTGTGGCGTCTGGAAGCGTTTGCAGTCGGCGATAGAGGAATGCTTCGCTCGCGCTCCTGGCACGGCTTTCGCCGATGTCGGCGGCGGAAGGCTGGCGCGCCGCATGCACGAAGAGGTTCGCCAGGGGAACATCCACTCCATCGCGGATGAGTCGCCGCACGCTGGCGGCATAATCCCTTTTCCATTCGGGATCAATCGGGAGCGGCACTTCGGCCGGCCAGCCCGGCAATGCGCTTCCCGGCAGGAGAATCGTGTAACCCAGCGCCTCGTAGCCGCGGCAGCGCCTGTCGAACATTCTGGAAAGCATGGGAACATTGAGGTCTGCATAATCATAGACGCGAACCTCGCGCTTGCCCTCGTGGAGGCGATGGAGTCGTCCAACATACTGGGCGATAGTACCACGCCATGAAACCGGCAGCGTCAGGAATAATGTGTCCAATCGCGGATGATCGAAGCCTTCCCCAACGAACTTTCCGGTGGCAAGAATTGCGCAGCCCTCCTGATTGGGAATCTGCTCCAGCCGAGACAAGGCCGCGGTCAAAGCCTTCCTGCCAAGACCGCCTTGCAGCAAAATCAAATTGGGAATATTTGCCGACAGTCCTTCAGCCAAGTCCCGCAAATGTTCTGTGCGTTCTGTGAGGATCAAAGGAGACCGTGCGTCGCGGATGGCGCTGACCACGTCAGCACAAATCATTCGATTTCGCGCGTCGTCGTTCCGCAATGCTTCGTATAGTTGATGAAACTCAGAGCGAGGGTCAAGGCCAGGTGGAGCGGACGGGCGAAAGTTGGTTGGCCGGACAAAAACCTGATGGGTGAAAGGTCTTGCCGCCGCCTGGGCTTTGGCGTCAACGCGATGACGAACCGGGCCGCACTGCATGAAGATGATAGGGTGGTGCCCATCTTTGCGCGCCACAGTCGCCGACAAACCTGTGACGAACTTCGCTTTGGCGCGGCGGACGGCAAGCTCAAAGCTGCGCGCCGAGATGTGATGGCATTCGTCCACGATTACATAGCCGTATTTCGCCACGCGATCATCCACCGCGTCTTTCCGAACCAAGCTCTGTATCAGTGCCACGTCCAATCTCCCGGTAAGTTTCTTTCGTCCGCCGCCAAGGCGTCCAATGGTGTTGGCCGGAAGACCGAGAAACGAGGATAGCCGCTCGACCCACTGCTCCAAAAGTTGCTGGCGATGAACCAAGACGAGTGTATTGACAGCACGATGGGCTATGAGCCAGGCAGAGACTACGGTCTTGCCGAACGCGGTCGTCGCTGCCAGCACTCCGGTTTCGTATCGCAACATCGCCTCGGCGGCGGCTTGCTGTTCCGGTCGCAATTGGCCTCGAAAGGAAACAATCAAGGGTTCGCCCGCAAATCGTTCATCGCGGACAAGGACATTGATTTTAAGCGACTGAAGCAATTCTCGCACTTCTTCCAAGCAACCTCGAGGAAGACCAAAATGCTTCGGATGGTCCTCGGCGCAGGCGACGATTCTTGGCTTGTCATAAGTCGATAGCCGCATCGCTTGCGCTCGGTAAAACTCAGGATTCTGAAACGCGGCCAAGCGCAGCAATCGGTTGCGAAGGCCCGGCGTGAGAGTGTCTTTGCCGATGTAGATTTGATCGCCGAGAATGAACTCGATCGTTTCGGGCAACGGTCCATTTATAGGAGGCTCCTTTCGGCGCCTCGACGGTGGCGCTGTCCAAGGCATATCATCGCCCTCTTCCGGGGCCGCGACGCGTACGCCGATTATCCGGCCTTTGACTTCCGCCTCGCGCACAATGGCTTCTACCTGTGTCCGATCTATGCGCTGGACCGAAGCAAGCAGTGCCCATTGATCTGGATACGGCTGCATGTCCTCGTCAATAAAAACGGAGTCGCCGCGTTGCCGTGGTTTTTTTTGTAATGGCAACGCGATCAGGTTCCCAAAACCACCCTTGGGAAGCGTATCTTGGTTGGGAAACAGCCGGTCATAGGATTTAAAGCCAATTTCCGGTCGGAATTCCATCGTCTCGGTCAGAATGAATGATGCCAGCTTCCGCGCCATAATGGCAGGAATCGCATCTCGGAAGAAAATCCAAACATGGCCGCCGTTGCCAGATCGGGAACGCTCCAGCAGGGCCGGCACTTGGAGCCGCCGACAGGTTTCCAGGAAAGCTTGCGCGTCCTGTTGCCAAGTGTCGCCGTCAAAGTCCGCCGCTACAAAAAAGCACGTTTCATCCAGCAGCATTGGATACACTCCGATTACGAAGTTGCGTCCTTGAGCATCCCGGCCCGACAGATGCCAACTGATCACTTCATCCGTTGCTTGAAAGAAGCGGCGGTTTGGGCAGTCGGCGCATTTGATTCTTGGTTTTTCGCAAACACCGCGCACCCATTCATTGGCACAAGCTGGCGCGTAGCCGGATTTTCCCGTCTTCCAGTTCTCAAATCGGCGCGGATAAACATCGTCGCGTCCGCGGAAGAGCGACCGAAACACCGCAATCTTAGCTCCGGGTGTAGAGTCCTTATTGACGGTCCGATTTGGAGAATCAGGGCGACATTCACTTTCAGCATTTTCCACACTCAAATTATTACACGACTGCGGCAGAACCGCCATTCCGATACGAGTTAAGGGAATGCTCGACCCCGCTACAAGTTGCTGCATAACTAAGCTGGAGGCCATGGAGGAACCAACGTCAGTGTGGATTTCACCGGCGCGCTAGTTCGCGGCTTGTGAGGCGGGGGGGCGCAGATCCTCGACGCGCGTAGGACATCCTTTGAAAGTATTGTCGCGAAGCAGAATGCGCTGAGCCTCCTTGCCGATGCGAACGCCGGTTTCTTGTTTTCCGGCGTTGCCATTCTCGAAAGCGGTGTTGGCGATGGTGATGTCCTGCGTCTGGCCCCGGATGTCAATTCCCACCCCGGGCTTATCCTTGCCCGTGTCGCGAATGACGCAGTTCTCGATCCGGTTGTGATTGCCGCCGCGAAATTCACTGTGCTCGTCGCGGAAGAGAATTCCCGCCTGGCTGTTGCGCTCCATGGTGCAGCCTTGGATGAGGTTGTCCGTATCGCGGTGTCCAATGCTGATGCCGAGGGTATTTTGCGAGAAGGCGCAATGCTCCGCCAAACCATCGGAAACCCCCCAACACAAATAAAGCCCCTGATCATTGCCCGTGGCCGTGCATTCGCGCAAGACCGGCCGCTGCGCGCCGCTGCCGGCGTGGAAACCGAGTTCGGCATTATGGATGGCGCGGCAGTTATGGAATTGAATGTCGTCACAAACCTGAAAGCTGTAACCGTCGCCGTTGTAGTTCCGGGCGGTGACGTTCTCAAACTGCCAGCGGTTGCACTCCTGGATAAAGACGGCGCCGCTGAAATTCCCGTTGATGTGCTCGTTATGGTCGCGGCAGCCATCCAGGATGATGTTTTTGACAACCACGTCGTCCGCGTGTTCGCCGGTAAGAAGAGGGAAGATGGCGGCGGCTGTGGCGCGCTTGTCCGGCCAAAAGTCCTTCACGGTCATCCGATCCAGGAAGAGCATGTCGCCACGGACGGCGGTGATCGTGGCCCGGAGCACGACAAGTTCCCACTCACCCGGCCCTATTGAGGCCCGCAGCATGATGCCGTCGCCGGGCAGAAAGCCGGCGGGGTCCTTGACCTGGACGCCGTATTCGAACCAGTCCACATCGTGGACCAGCGGGGTTACGACGCCGTCGGCCTTCTCCAGAATGGTCGTCTCGCCCGATCCTTCGAGCGTGATGTTGGAACGGAGGTAAATGGCATTTCGCAGCGTGTACGTTCCAGGTAACAAACGCAGAGTGCCGCCGCCCAGGCGGTTCAGGTACTCGATGCCGGCTTGAATGACTTTGTCATCTTTGCCCTGCAGATCGCCTTGGTTCTGGCCGACGACCAGGACGGGATTCTGTCGGACGCGTATAGGACGATTTGTGGCCTGCGTGAGCTGAGGCTCCGCCAACACAGGGGCGGCAACCAAAGACAGAAATGCCGCCACGCCCAGGACGCGAGAAAAAAGCAAAAGGTAATTTGGAATTGATTTCATAAGCATCTCCATTGAAATAAACGATCTTTTAGCGTCGTTGCAATCATGCCGGAAAGCGATGGTACGGCAACATTTATTGCACTGGGTATCCGACACTTTGCCAGAAACGGCTTTGACTTTCGTCCGCACTTCTGGCTTTATTCTGCCATGACACAAGACCTTGAGTTGTTCGCTTGCACGGCACACGCTGGTTCCCGGCTCACAAAATGGAGGCTGCCCCTTTTAACCTTCACCCTTGCAACCATCTCCCTCTCCGCCGCGGTGGGCGCGGAGGATGCCCTGAAGCCTTGGGCGACCAACGTGGAACCGTCCGACGTGAAGCAGTCTCATACCGAGGTCGTCACGAGCGCGAATCAGGAGTATAAGGTCGTTCAGCGCGGCACGATGGATGGGCGCAATTGCCGTCTGCCCCAAGGGTGCGGCATGGCGCGGGAAGGGGCACTGATCCAGAAATGGGAGTCCAACCGCTCGGTGCGCATGGAAAACACGGGCGATACCGATGTCATCAACCCGTGGCTTTCCAACGGGCGCAACAACTTCCGCAGCGCCAAAGAAATTGTGGCTTCGGCGATCACGCCCGGCATGACGGATGCCGAAAAAGCCAAGGCGCTGTGGTTCCAGGAAATCGTGTATCGTCACCACACGCTAGGGGATGGCGCCGAGGTGGGCGATCCAGTGAAAGTGTTCAACGTCTATGGCTATAATACATGCGGCAACGATTCGATAAGCCTGGCCACGCTCTGGCAGGTGGCCGGCCTGAAGGCGGCGCCGGTCCGGGCCATGACGCACTGCATTTCCCAAACCTTCTACGACAACGGCTGGCATTTCCTGGATGGCGACCAGCACGCCATCTATCTGATGCGGGACAACGAAACCGTGGCTGCCGAACTGGACATCTCCCGGGATCACGACCTGATCAAGCGCACTCACTCCCAAGGCATTTTGCTCCCGGACGACACAACGACCGCTGATCGCCAAAGCTCCTGGTATTTTTGCGACAAACCCGTCTCAGGCCAGCGCGGCCATGACGCGGGGACAACGATGAACATGGTGCTGCGCCCCGGCGAGGCCCTCGTCTGGCGCTGGGGACAGGTCGAACCGCTGAAGTATCACGGTCGTGACAGGCTTAATTATCCGGGGCCGGTCTATAACGGTCTGTGGGAGTACCGGCCGGATTTCTCGAAAGAGACCTGGCGCAAGGGCGTCACCAGCGCGGAGAATATCACATCCGGCCCGGATGGTTTGGCCGCCGCGGATGGCAAGACGGGGACGATCGTCTGGACAATGCGCAGTCCCTACCCGTTCGTGGGAGGGCGGATCGACATCGAAGGCACAGGCGCGGAATGCTTCCATACCTTTGATGGCAAAGCATGGACGCCGGTGACTAACAACATGGACCCTTGCTTCCCGAAAGACGGACCTGCGCAATACCATTACCGGCTCAAGTGCCAATTACAGGGCGCGGCGCGGCTGCGTCACCTGGCCGTTGCGAACGACTTGCAGATGGCGCCCCTGGCTCTGCCGGAAATGGTCGTAGGCGCAAACACCTTCACCTATTCCGACCAAACTCCCGGGGAACGCCACGTGAGCATCACGCACCATTGGGTCGAGCGCTCCACCTCCAAGCCTCCGTCGGCGCCGGAATCGGCGGTCTATCCGTCTGATGGCGGCCAAGTCGCGGGCACCGACATCGCCTTCCAATGGAAGCCGGGTAATGAGCCGGCCGGCGATTATCAGTTTGAGTTGTCCGAGCGCCCCGACATGCGGTGGCCGCTGTCGATGGATTTCTACAAGCTCGTTTCCCGAACCGCGGATAGCGGCAAGGCCCGGTACACCTTGCGCCAACCGGGTCTGTTGACGCCTGATCGAAAGTATTACTGGCACGTGCGCCAAATGAACGAGCAAGGAGTGTGGGGAGATTGGAGCAAGACCTGGAGTTTCACCGCGCACGGCCCGGCCTATCCATTGAACCTCACCCTTGCCTACGATTCCGCCAAGGATGAAGGCACTCTTCGCTGGCAAGCCAACTCCGTCGGCAACCGGCCAGTCAAGTACCGGGTTTACGCCAGCGACGAAATGGGTTTCACGATTTCCGACACGAAGTACCGGCTTCCAGGAGGCTCCTTGCCTGAACTTGATTCTCTGGAAAAAGTATCCACCACGCGCAACAGGCCAGCCTCATGGTTCCCGGCCAATTTCATCGGCGAAACCACGTCAACGGAGATGCAGGTGCTGGGATGCGGCGTTGCCTCGCCGGCAGCCAACAAGACCTATTACCGGGTGGTTGCGGTTGATGACCGGGGCAAGCGCAGCGGGCCGTCCGACTACGTGACCAGCCCCCGGCCTGTGATCTACAGCAAGCCCGTGGAGACAGCCAAGGTCGGCGCCGAGTACCGTTACCAGGCGCGCGTCACCCGATCCTACGGCGAACTGATTACGCGGATGAATGGAGGCCACGAGGCTGAAGGCTATTTTGAAATCGAGAAACCAGCCTACAAACTTGAGCAAGCACCGGCGTGGCTCAAGATCGACGCAGCGACCGGCCTGCTCTCCGGCACTCCCGACGCGCCCGGCAAGGTGGCAGTCGCGGTGACGGCGGTTGACAGCCGGCAAGTGCAGGACCTCGACGAGAAGGCCTGGATATGGGGCCAGGAGAAGGTACTTTCAACGGCGACCAAGCAGTCCGACCCGGCGACCCAGAAATTCACCATCGTCGTGGAATAGCAGGCATCTGCCTATTAAGGGAGACGCCCAGCCCCAACACGTCCAGGATACCGATGCCTTTGACGTCCGTTCCCCGGCCAACCTGGCCCAGGCACGGATAGCCTGCACTACATTAGCCTTCCATCAGGGAGCGGAGCGTGGCGAGGTCTTTGCCGAAGGCGCTTTCCAGCGCCTGCGTGTCGTTTTTGCCTTCGAGGTATTCGATGTGGATGAAGATTGGCCCGGCGAAGCCGCTCTGGCGCAGCAACTGGTAGAATGGGCGGTCCACCCAGCCCTCGCCCAGCGGCATGTTCTTGACTTTGCCGTTTTCCCAGCGAAAGTCTTTCACATACACCGCCGCGAGATGGGACTGCACGAGCTTGAATTGAATGGGCCAGGACATGCCGCCCTCGACCTTCGCGTGCATGATATCGAACGCGAACCCGATCGTCTTGGGGTCGTAGTCCTTGAGCAGTTGGTACATGTCCCACACTGGCGCGCCGACGCGGTCCGGCGAGGAATGGTTTTGGTAGATGGCGGTCATGCCCAGCTCGCGTGTCAAATCAACCAACGGCCGCAATCTGGCGCCAAACGCGTCCAGTTGCGGGATGATCGGCTTGCTGGTGTCGTAGAAGTAATACATCATCCGGTACCGGCGGATGCCGAGCTTGGAGGCGGTGCGCAGCACCCGTTCCGTGTAGGGCTGGTCAACGCCGGTGATGTCCGTGGCCATGCTCGTGATTTCGAGGCCGCGCTTTTGCAAGGCGTCGTGAAGGCGCGGCAAGTCCTCCTCGACGTTTTTGGGAAGGACCCGCCCTTGCTCGACGCGAACCGTGGCTTCGATGCCGCTATAGCCCAGCCTGCTCACGACCGAAGCCAGTTCAGCGTTGCTGAGAAAGGCAAACGGCTTTTCGAACAGGGAGATTGGCCGGGGGGCGGCGGGCGCCGCTTCCAATGGTAAGGCGGCGCAAAGCAAGCTGGCGGAAACACCCGCGACAAATTCCCGGCGGTTCATTGTATTATTCATGGCGTCAGTTTAAGAAGCAGCGCCGCCGCGGCCAAGCCAAATTTCTTGCCCGCCGTGCGCCCTGTCGTCTCATTCGGTGGGCTGCATATCCTTGTTACCCTGATCTGGCTGGTCTCCGGCCGCCGAATCGAACGCGTCTTCCACAAGCGGGAGGAGAAAGAGCTTACGGCGTCACTTTAAGGATTCCCTGGAGCGGGATGTCCGCCGAGGATTTGCCAGCCATAATCTCGAAGTCCCCCGGCACAACCCGCCAGCGCATGTCAATGTCCAGCAACTGCAAGTCTTCCGGCGTCAGCTTCAAAGTCACGGTCTTGGTTTCGCCCGGATTGAGCGCCACGCGTTCGATTCCACGAAGCTGCTTCACAGGAGTCGAAACGGGCGCGTATTTCTCGTGAATGTAAAGCTGGACGGTTTCCACGCCCGCTCGCGAGCCAGTGTTACTTACGTCCAGAATCACTCGCGCTTCGCCGCCGGTGTGGATCTCCGCCGGCTCGACACGCAAATGGCTGTACTCAAACTGGGCGTAACTGAGTCCATGCCCGAAAGGATACAGCGGCGTCGCCGGCATATCCGCGTAATCGTGGTCCCGTATCCAATAAGCCTTCCCCGGCTTGTAATTGTAATAGACCGGCAATTGGCCGGAATGCCTCGGAACGCTGATGGGCAGGCGGCCGCTCGGATTATAATTGCCAAAAAGCACATCGGCCACCGCTTCGCCGCCCCGTTCTCCAGGCTCCCAAGCCTCCACCAAAGCCGGCACGTGTTCGGATGTCCAGCGCGTGGAAAGGGGCCGCCCATTGATCAGCACCACCACCGTCGGCGTTCCCGTCGCAAACACCGCCTGGATCAGATCCTCCTGCACCCCGGTTAGGTCCAGACTCGCCACGTCGTGCGCTTCCCCATCGGTCGGATGGCCGTGCTGGCTCTCTCCGACGACCACAATCGCCACCTCGGCCCCTTTCGCGGCCTGCACCGCTTCCGCAAACCCGCTCTTGTCCGCGCCCAAAACCTCACATCCCCGCGCGTACGTCACCTTGGTTTCAGGCGAAACCGCGGCCTTGATCCCCTCGATCATCGTCGTTACGTGCTGGGGAATGACACTCGGCGAATAGTCGCCCAGTTGGTTCCTCACCTCATCCGCATTAGGCCCGATCACCGCCACCGATTTCAATTCCTTCTTCAGCGGCAACAAGTTCTGCTCGTTCTTCAACAGCACGATCCCTTCATGGCCCGCGCGAAGTGCCAGGTCTTGGTTGGCCTGCGAATGCATGACCTTCAGCGCATGGTCCACATCCACATAAGGATTCTCGAACAGCCCCAGTCGGAACTTCAGCTCCAAAACCCGCCGCACCGCCCGATCCACCAGCGCCATCGGCACACGCCCTTCTTCCACGTTTTGCACCAAAGGCCCCATGTAGCCGTCTTCCAGTCCTTCCATGATATCAACGCCCGCCTTCAGCGCCAGCGCCCCGGCTTGCTTCTCAGTCGGAACGACGCCTTCATTCACCAACGATTCGATCCCCCCGCCCTCGCTCTCGACCACGCCTTTGAAGCCGAGTTCCTGCCGCAAAACCTCGCTCGTCCACTTCACCGACGCGTGCAGCGGTTGGTCCTCGATCTCCGGGTAACCCGCCATGACCCCCAAACCGCCTGCTTTGGTGATGGACCCAATCCACGGCGGCAGGAAGTTCTCCCGAATGTAACGGTCCGATAGTTCGATCGCTCCGCGCTCCAGCCCGCTGGCCGGCTCGCTTTGCGTGGGAAAATCCGTCAGCACCGCGATCACCTTGTCCGGCGCGGAGATGTCGTAACCCTGCGTCCCTCTCACCAGTGCCTCGCCGATCCGCATATAAAGATAGGGGTCTTCCGTGTACGCTTCCTCGTTTCGCCCCATGCGCGGATCACGATCCACCTCCATCACCAGGGTCGAAAGCATGTGGACCCCGATCGCTCGCGCTTCCGCCGCCGCCGCCGCGTAAATCGCCTTGACCAATTCCATGTCAAATGAGCTTCCCACCGTCAGCCCCTCCGGGAATACGGTCGCGCCCGGATACATGCCCCCGTGCGTGCCCTCCTCATCGTTCATCAGCGGTATCTTCAAGCGCGTCTGCGTCAGCGCCAGTTTTTGCAGCGCGTTAAATCCCTCCGCCTGCTGGCGTGTGCCCTCGCGCATGCTGACATTCGCCAGCGCGAAAAAACCGCATACCGGCCCGATGTCCGGGTTGAACGTTCCCATCGTGTACTTCTTGCTCTGTTCCCCCGCGGTTTGCGACCTCAGATACGGTGAATTGATCTGCCCGGCTTTTTCCTTCAACGTCATGCGCCCCAGCAAATCATCAACCCGCTCTTCAATCGGCCGTTTCGGATTCAGATAAACCGGCGTCCCTTCGTTTTGCGCCAGCACCGCCGAACGCGGCGCAAGTGTCATAGCGGTTGTCAGGAGCAGGCAAGAAAAGGACTTGTTCAAGACGGCTGTTAACCTCCGAGAGATAGAGGATGGAAAATGTTTCATGTGTAGGCGCATCTTAGCGAGGCGGGCTGGCAAGTCAAACGGCGATTCTCGACGGAATTTCTGCCACCCACAGGAGTTGACACGGTGGCGCAAAGGCGATAGGCATAAGTTTGCGCCGGCCCGCCGGTTGCGGGCGAGGCCGGGTCGGAAGCCCAAGGAGTTGAAGGAAAAGCTGATGAAGTGGGACGGTTGAGATAATATGAAAAATAAGAACTATCATAAATGTAAGATCGACCCTTTGGCCGTTTTGAAAAAATGTCTTTTACGTAGCGTCTGGATCGTTTGCCTGTTTGCGGCCGCCCTGGTGTCCGCGCAAGCCGGAGACCTGACCTGGATTCGCACGGCGCGCGTGTTTCTGATCGACGCCTATGAGCCGCCGTTTGCGCCGGAATTGGAATACGACCCGCAGGCCCTGGTCCAAACCATGCTCGACATGCATGCCAACACCATTCGCTTCCCCACGATGGGCAAATACGCCACCATCCAGGGGGTCCGCTTTTCCACTCACACCAACCTGGGCCAACGCGATTTGCTGGCGGAAACCATCGCCGCTGCCAAACCGCGCGGCATCCGGGTGGTGGCCTATATCTCGACCGGGCACAAATTGGCGTGGTCCATGGTCAGCGTCGATCACCCGGAGTACGCCCAACGCGCGCGCCCCGGCGGCGATCCGTCGCGCAGTCATATGTATGTCGGCGAAGACCACGGCACGGTCTGCTGGAACACGCCCTATCGGCAGGCCTACCTTGACCTCATCCAGCATGTCGTCCGCGACTACGACATCGACGGCATCTACTTTGATTCGTGGGTTCCGTTTTATTTCTGGCCCGGGTTGCAGGTTTGTTATTGCGACGGTTGCCGGGAAGGTTTCCGCAAGGCCTCCGGCGGCAAGCAGCTCCCCTTCCACGAGGAATATGCCGATTATACGCCGCAGGAAATGGCCGCCATTGACGAGTACCATAAATGGTACCGGGAACAACTCATCGACGTCCTGGTGCAAGTGCGGAAGATCGTGAAATCCTACAAGGACATCCCCTTGATCCAGAACATCAACAATCCGAGCACCTTGCGCCGCGAAGACCCGCGCATTTTCCACGCCATGGATGCGTTTCTTTACGAGCGCGGCCATTCCCTGCTGGAACGCGCGGAGGGCGTCAGCTTTGCGCGCGCGGCGGGCATGGGAGTCTGGCCCTATGTGGGCGTGTATAACAATTGGCCGCGGATCGTCGCCAATGGCCTGGATTACCAGCAGGAAATTTTCGCCACCGCCGCTTTTGGCGGCGCGCCGATTATCGCCCAACCCTACGGTTACGTGACGGACCCGGTGAACCGCCGCTGGGTGAGCTTTCCATTTTCGGTCCTGCAGAAGCACGAGGGGGATTTGACGGGTTTCGAGAACGTTCCCTACGCCGCGGTGGTCTATGCCAACGGCGATCCTCCCGGCCATCCCAACACGAATTGGTTCTGGCCGGCCGGCGTGCGGGCGGCCAGCCTCGGTGCCTTTGCCGCCTGCCTTTACGGCCACGTGCAGGTGTCCTCCGTCCCGGAAATGATCCTGGATCAACCCGAAAAACTGGCGCGGTACCGGGTTCTCTACCTGGCGGATCTTCCCAACCTCACGCCGCAACAAATCAAGAATATTCAGACCTACGTCGAAAACGGCGGCGGACTGCTGGCCAGCTACACGGCCTCTCTCTACGGCCCCAAGCAGGAACGCCTGGATCGCTTCGGCCTGGAGGACCTGCTGCGGGTGCGCCCGCTCCATCCCAAGGGACCATTGGCGGAAACGCTGGACAGCTACCGGTGCATCATGGGCGGTCCCAACGATCTTTACCTCGCCCCGCGCGCCGAATCCGGCGGCGCATCGGCTTCAAGCCGGCTCATCCCCGCCTGGTTTATCGAGCCGGTGGAAGCGCTGGAGGGAGGCAAGGTTGAAATGGACATTGTCACCGGCGATGGCCGCAGGCCGATCCTGCCCGGCGTGGTCACTTCCACGCATGGGAAGGGACGCGTCATCTACCTGGCCTCAACCTTGGAGAGCCTCTACAGCTCCACCAAGCAATCCATCCTGGGCGGCTTTCTGCGCAAACTGGTGGAAGACACCGCCGCCGCGCCGCCGCCATGCCGGGTGGACGCTCCACCCACCCTGATCTGCAATCTGACGCAGAACGGCAATCGCCGCGTCCTGCACCTGCTCAACTGGACGGGCGACGGCGAAAACGAGGCCAATTACCTGCCCCCCGTGGAAAACGTCGTCGTCCACCTGACCATTCCCGACGGCCTGAAAATGCGCCGCGTTTCGACCTTCCTTGGGGAGGCGCCGCACGCCACTCAATTGGGCCAGGAACTGCAATTGGTCCTCCCCCGCGTCGAAGCCTACCAAGCCGTCACCGTCGATTTCGAGTAGCCCGCTCGGCGACAATTGGATTCCTGATGATTCCACTTATCATCAAAACTTCAGCCGGTAATAAGAATGTTCGTTGATCATCGGCATTGTGACCAGATTGGAGGGCGGCGTTGCGAGGATATTGCTTTGTAGTGTTGAGGACCAATCCGTCAGATTCGTTGAGGATTGAACTGTAAAATATTCCCGGCCGCGCTGGGCCAGGTCAAATCGGCATATCCCGGCTGGGCGCCGGCGGCTACATTCAAAGGCAGCCCGGCTCGTGCGCCCAGTCCGAGCACGGGCACAGGCCGCCAGTCGTCGTTGGTGGTGCCGTCGCCGCATTGGCCCTGGTCGTTCGCCCCCCACATCCAAACCGATCCGTCCGCCTTGACCGCGATATTGTGGTAGTCGCGGGCGGCGAGCATAACGATGTTGCTGAAGCCGTTGCCGAATTTATCCAGGAGGAGTTTCGCGGGCACGCAATTGGCTAGCGAGTTGGTCGTCCCATTTCCCAATTCGCCCACATCGTTTTTTCCCCACTTCCAAACGGTGCGGTCGGCGGCGAGCGCCGATGAATGAGAGTCACCCCCTGAAACGACCACAATATTGCTCACATTCAAAACCTGGACCGCATTCGACCGGTTGGAGGATGTGCCGTCGCCCAATTCACCATTCGCATTGTTTCCCCACGCCCAGACCGTTCCGTTGGATTTACGGGCCAGGATATGAAACCACCCGGCAGAAATAGCCGTCACGTTGGAGAGGCCCGGAACCTGGGTCGGAGTGTAGCTGCTGCCGGTCGTGCCGTTGCCCAATTCTCCATGACTGCCCGAACCCCAAGTCCAAACGGTGCCATTGGTCGTCAGGGCCGCCCCGAATTGATAGCCGCAGGTGACCTGCATCGGATTATTGATCGGTCCGCCTGGTGACGAACTGTTCACCATCACCGGCACCGTGACCTGCGGGCCTGAAATGGGATTGACCGTGCCGTTGCCCATCTGCCCAAACTGGTTCATGCCCCAGGCCCAAATGGTTCCATCCGCCTTCACCGCCAGGGTGAAATAAGGTCTGCCGCCAAGCTTGGTCACCGAAGTCAGCGGCGGGACAGCGCCAAGTCCCACCTGGACGGGCGAGTATGAGTCGTTGGTGGTTCCGTTCCCAAGCTGGCCGTAGGCATTCAAACCCCACGCCCAGACCGTGCCATCAGATTTCAGCGCCACATTATGTATCTCTCCGCCCATGATGGCGGCTATCGAGTTCAGATAGCCGGCGTTTCCCACGCCATGAACTTCCCCGGGGACCAGCGCGCGGGGCAGCGTATTCGAGTCAACCCCAACCCCCAATTTGCCGTTGAAATTTGCGCCCCACGTCCAGACGGTGCCGTCCGATTTGAGGATGATGGTTCCCCGCGCTCCGCCCCAAATTGAGACAACGTCCGCCCCGCGCGCGACTGAAAGCAGCACAAAAACCGAAACAGCAATCCAAACGCGTGCGGCATGGGCCATAGTCAGGGGATCCTAACGCGCTTGGCCGCAGCGGTCTTGGAATCAGACATAAGGTTCGTCGAAATATTCGTAGATTTCCGATATTAAGTTTCCTGCACACAATTTAACCAGCACGGTTCGTGCCGTTAATCGCATCGCGATTGCAGTCGCGATGGCGTTCCGGATGACGCAGTTTCCGCCCGCTCCCTGGTCACTCGTCAAAATCGACCGGCACGGAGATCCGGGTAACGACAAGAGGCAATTTCCCCTTAACCGCTTGGCGCACAGCAAGCGGGCGGGTCTCAGCAAGTAAATCATGCCTCAATTCGATTGAAGAATCCACGCAACTTGTGCGTCTAGTGAGAGGCAATTTATGACAATATGCGTGCATGCCTGCGTGGAGAAATTTTGATTACATGATCCCAAAACAACCACCAAGTTCCATGACCATCCTTCCGCACCGTAAAAGTCCAAATTGCTCGCAAGCTGCGACAAATTTTGCAACGACGGCGGAGCGCAAACTTCCAGGTCTGCCTGTTTCGCGGTCCGGCAACTCGCCGGCCTGGAGGTCCGCGCTCCAATTTGGCGGCGGCTCGGCCGCTCTGCGGATCGCGTGGTTCTGCCTGCTGCTCTGGCTCTCGGGCGCTCCACTGCAGGCGGCCGAAAGCGAATCCGTGGTTCCTGGCACACCCTCCGGCACGAACCACCTTGCCGCCTCAGCAGCCGGCACAAGCCACTTCGCCACCTCGTGGGGTGACCGCCTGAAACACGGCGGACCCGCCGCTGTGGTGCAGATCGCCCTCTCCGTCTTTGGAGCGGGCTTCATCTTCGAGCGGCTGGCGCGCTTGCGCCGGAAGTATCTGGTGCCGGAGGGCCTTGCCGACCAGGCCCGCGCGCTCTGGCGCGAAGGTAAATTCTCCGAGCTGGAGAAACTTGGCGAAACTAATTCCAGCACGCTCGCGCGCGTCATCGCCTTTATCGCGCGCAACCGCCAGTCCACCCTGGCCGATGTCTCCGAGGTGTGCAGCGACATGGTGTCGCGCGAGCTGTCGGCCCATTATCAGCGGGCCTACCCGCTGGGCATCGTGGCAACGCTGGAGCCGCTGCTGGGGCTGCTGGGGATGATTCTCGGCATGATCTCGACGTTTGAAACCGTCGCCCTCGCCGGGTCGCTGGGCGATGCAACGCAACTGGCCGGAGGCATCTCCGAGGCGCTGGTGACCACCGCCCTCGGGCTGGCCATCGCGATTCCCTTTCTCGCCGCTTACCACTTCTTCAAATACCGCACGTCGAACTTCGGCGGGCTGCTCGAGGAGGAAGTCACCAGCCTGATGACCGAGTGGTTCATGAACCGGCCACAAGCCAAGTAGGAGCCGCTATGCGTGTGCGCAAACCCGAAGACGAGCCGTTCGAGATCATGCTCATCCCCATGATCGACTGCATGCTCGTCATCATCATCTTCTTCCTCGTCGCCACCACCCTCAAGAACAAGCAGCAGGAGCTGCGCCTGGATTTGCCCGACGCGGCCGCAGCCCTGACCGTCGTGCAGCCGCCGGACGTGCTGGTCATCGGCGTGGACAGGGCGGGCAAAGTGTATCTCGGCGGGGACAGTTTCATGGAGCCAGTGGACACCGAGAGATTCCTTCGCCAACTGCACCAAATCGCTCAGGCCACCCCAGGCCGGAGTGTGCGCATCGACGCCGACCGCAACGTTCGCTTTGAGGACGTCGTGCGCGTCGTCGATCTCTGCACCTTCGAGGGTCTGCGCAACGTGGGCCTGCACACGCGCGGCAACAAGACCGGGCCTTAAAGCCATGTCATCCGCGCCAAAACCCGCCCGCCGCCGCCCCGCCCTGCCCCAGTGGTGGCTGGCCTCGCTGCTCTTTCACGCCCTGCTCTTTGGCTGGCTGCTGTTCTTTTCACCCGTCCGCATCATCGACCTGTCGGCCAGCCGGGCAAACTTCGAGGCCAACGTGAGTCCCGCCCGCGCCGCCGAGGTGATGGAACAGGTCCGCCAACAAGAGGCCGTCAGGCTGTCCGAAGACGTGCTGGCGTTGGAGGAGGCCCGCGGTGAAATTGCCGCGCTGGAAGCCGGCATGCGCGAGGAACTTTGGCGCGACTGGACCAACGAGGCGGACGCCCTCGAGAAGATTGCCGCCGCGCAGGACAACGCCGCCCGGGCTGAGGCAACGGCGGCAACCGCCTTGAGCAACGCCGTCTCGCAGGCGCTGCCCAGCCAGGCCGGCCTTGCGGAACTGACCAACCTGTCGGCTGCCGTCGGCCAGGCGCAGGCGGGTGCAAGTCAGTTTCAGGCCCAGGCCCTGGAGGCGCTGGCGAAAGCCGACCCGAGCTTCCAGACCGCCTATGAAGCGCAGGCGCAGGCAAATGTCGCCCAGTCCCGCGCGACGCAGGCGCAAGCCGAGGCCCAAGGCCAACTCGCAAGCGCGGCTGCATTGGGCGCAAAGTTACCTGACGCCATAGCCCAGGCGAGCCGGCAAAGCGCCGCGGGGAACTTGCGCCAGGCCCGGCAATCGCAGGCGGAAGCGGTGACTGCTCAAGCGCGCGCTGCCAAGGCCTTCGCGGATGCGCGTGACGGCGTCGCGCTCGCGCCATTGGACCAAGTGCCCCAGGCCGATGACCTGGCGGGGGTTTACGACGCGGCGGTCAATAACGAGGGCCTACTCTCTGAGGCATACCAGCGGTTGCGGGCAACCGATCTGGCGCGCCAACGGCGGATTCCTTTGGCGCGAGCGCTCGAATTAACCGATGCGGCACGACCGGCGCGACCTGATCTCGCCGCCTCCTTGAGCGGGTCGCCTGCCAGCGCCTCGGACGTGGCGGCGCAACGACAGGCCATGCTCGAGGCGCGTCTCCAGATTGCGGCGATGCGGTCACTTGCGGATTCCATGTTGGAACAGGCGCACGCGCTCAGCGAGGAGCCAGCAGAACAGCAGTCGTTGGATCAGTTGGCCGCCGAGGATGAGAACCAGCGCGCCAAGGACTTGAGCGGAGCGATGCGCGGAGGAGAAGATCCTGCCAGCGCTCAACCCGGCGAGGGCGAGGCCGGATCGGGCGAGGCCGGATCGGGCGAGACTGGCCCGGGCCGGGCTGGCGCGGGTCGGGCCGGAACGGGTCCCGACCTTGGTGGGACAGGCAGAGGCAAAGGCAGGGGCCGTGGCTACGGTCCGCCGGCGGTGCCGCGGAATTTGCGGGCGGTGCCGGGACGCGTCATCGGCGCGGGGGCGGTGCCGGAACGGTGGATGTTTGTGGACAGTTGGTATCTGCTTGGGCCGTTCGACAACACGGGGCGCGCGAACATCGAAAGGCAGTTCCCGCCCGAGACCGTCGTCGATTTGAACGCCACCTACGTCGGCAAACGCGGCCGTCCGATTCATTGGGAGTTTTATCAATCGCCCCAGCCAGGGGTGGTGCCGCCGTTCGATGGGTACAATCCCTTGCTTGGCGGCAGCGCCGCTCCCCGTGATGTGTTCCATGCGCGCGACCTGGAGTACATCATCTACTACGGCTACACCGAGCTGCGCGCGGCCCAGGACTGCAACGTCTGGATCACGGTGGGCAGTGACGATTTTTCCAAACTGTGGATTGAAGACCAACTGGTCTGGGCCAGCGGCAAGCAACTGAAGTCTTGGCGTGTGGACGAGGGCTTCCGCAAAATACACCTCAAACGGGGTGTGAATCGCGTCTTGTATCGTGTCGAAAACGGCCACGGCGCGACCGAGTTCTCTCTGGCGGTTTGCGCTCAATAGCGCTCAGACCTTCGGCAGCACGGGAGGCGCAACCGTCCATTCGTCAATCGGCTGGGCCCGCCCGCAATCCAGGCATTGCGCCGCTGGCAGAAACTCCATCCGGTCTAAAAACACTGGGATTGGACCATGCTGTTGGATGACGATGCGCAGATTTCAGAATTGAGACATGCGCTTGCAACTCGATGCAGCGACGGCGTGAGCCGGCCATCCAGCGCCAAGCCGCAACCTGCTCACCGGACTCTGATCTACGCCAAAGAGCGTTGAGCACCATACCTGAAAGGGCCATGCCAGAAACCAGAAGCATTGGCTGCAGAGTGCGAACGAGTCGCTGGTAGTTCACGAATCCAGTCCCTTCCTGAAGTGCCCGCCCAATGCATCTGCAATTTTAAACCGGCGCTAACAAACAGACCCGCTCCATTCTCAAACGCCCGGATGGCATCCCGTCCTCGCCGCCGCCCACAACCGGCCGTGGCATAGTGTGTGCTCGTTTGGTGGTGATGGAAAAAGACCGCTGTAAATCGGGCAGTAATTGCGTGCCAACGGCAAGAACTGCCAATCTGTCGGCTATCCAGCCCACCAGGGTGACTATGGGTCTCCTGCTTCTCGTAGTTTCGATGGCGCTGTCAACTCAGGCTGACACCATTACAATCTCGAACGGTGTGGCCTCCTATGTCGCCCTGACCGGCCCTGGCTATTTCGTCGCGCGCGAACCTGTCACCGGCCTGCTGACCGCCACGCGGCATGGCGCGTTCAGTCTGAGCAGGGACGGGTTCCTCATCACATCCTGCGGCATGATCGTTCAAGGTTTTGCTGACCGGGCACTGACCACGATTGGCGACTTGCACATTGACGACAATGGCGAGATCCCCATGGACTCATTCGAAATTCAGACCAACGGCTGCATAGTGGTGAATCTTGCGGACGGCACGTCCTTTGTGCGTGGCCAGATCTTGCTGCAATCCTTCCAGAACCCGAACGTCTTGACCCAGATTTGGAGCGAGATGTTGGTCTGGTCCGCCGCCGCCGGCCCTTTGCCACAACCGGTTCCGCCCGGCAACTCAGGAACAGGCTCGGTGCTGTCGGGCTGTTTCAATCAATTGCTGCCGAAATTGACGATGAGCCAATGTGCCGGGCCACCGGACACGTTGAGCCAGGGTTTTTTGGCGGCAACCTCAATTCCCACCGACCTCGGAATCCACGGCAACGGGTTTTTTGTTCTGCGCCGCACCAATGATAATGCACTGTTTGCCACCCGTGCAGGCGCTTTCTACATCGATGGGGCGGGTTATGTGGTCCATTACTCCGGCTTGCGGTTGCAGGGCTATACGAATTCTGCTCTTGCCTTCATCGGTGATTTGCAAATCGACCCGCCGGGTTTGCCATTGGCCAGCGATCCAAGCGTGGCCGTGGGAGGTTTTATAATCGACCCCCGAGGCGTCATAGAGGAGAACCTGTGCGATGGCACTTCATTCGTGCGCGGGCAGCTTCTGCTCCAGAGTTGCTCCAATCCAGCCCTGCTCAATCGCCAGAGTTTCGACCTTTACCCAATCGTTGCCAACAGCAGCCTATGGTCGCCGATGGCTCAGCCCTTTACGGGGAATCTCGGCTGGGTGCAATGGGGTGCGGTAGAGTTGAGCCACCTGGATACCAACCTTCTCGCGGTTCGCAGCAACCTCAACTTCTTCGGTCAGGAGATTTTAATGCGCACCGGTCTTCCAACTAACCTGGCCATCAACGGCTCCGGCTTTTTCACGGTGCGTGATCCGGTGGCCAACATTTCCTATGCGACGCGGTGGGGCGGCTTTCAATTGGATTCCGCCGGCCACCTCGTGACCACCAACGGGTTGCGTCTTCAAGGCCTCAACAACGCCGGCCTGACCCAGAGCGGGGACATCACCATCGACACGGTTGGCGCGTTGGATTCGTCGCTCCAAATGACCAATTATATCGTGAATTCTCTAGGCGACATTTATGTTGTGCTGTCAGACGGATCGTGGTTTGTGCGTGGGCGGATCCTGCTGCAAAATTATCGAAACCTTCAGGCATTAAGGCTGGCCGGCCCAGGAATATACTCGAACCTGGTTGCAGCCGCGCCCGTTTTTACGAATGGGCTGTCGGGATATATCCAAGAGGGTTCGATTCAGTCCGGCGCCCTGGAACAGCCGGCCAGCCCACCCACTCTTCAACTTCTCCCAGCGTCGGGATTCCATCTTTCCATCAACGGCTTTTCCGGCGGTGTAGTCGAATCCTCCGGCGATCTGCGCCATTGGGATGCCGTCAGCCCGATCTATGCCGCCGACATCAACGAAGCCGAGTACTTCGACACATCGCCGGCCACCCAGAAGTTCTATCGCGTGGTGATGCAAATCCCAAAAGTGGGTTATTCCGGAACGGCGGCGTCTGCAGGGGATTGATAGTAGGAAGCATGAGTCAAAGTCCATTGGTTCATGCGTTTGAAGTTCGAGAAGGATACGAGCATTGGCGCTAGAGCTTATACTCCCGCAATCCGGGCGGTTGGGAATGGATCGTGTCTCTTATGGGCCAAACGCGACTACATTTGTCACCTGTTGCCACGTCAGCGGCCGGTTGATCGAAATGATATTATGATAAGCCAGAATGGAAGTGGTTTTATCGTGGAAATTTTCGCCACTTATATGCCCATGGCTGTAGGCGCTGAACGGATGGCCCGGCGTGTAAGTGTTGTGATTTGTGACGAATCCCATGCAAATACTGGCCACCGGATCCCCGACGGCCATGACGCAATCCCCATTCGTGTTTTCCTCCATCAAAATGCGATAGAGTTTGTTTGGAACTTCGTAAATCACGTTTCCGTTGAACCACGCGTTGGTCGGGAAGAAGCCCGGCGGACAATAGCCACTAACGGCAGGAGTAAAAGCCTCACAGGCGTAATTATTGTTGATATAGCCAGGCAGCGGCCCCGCTTGGGCCATATTCCGGTTCAGGATGAAGCTTCCCATGACCGGGTTGTCAACGGTGGTCGAGATGCCCAACTCGTCTGCATACTGGTTAGCTCCAGCATTCGTGATGACCAATGGCATCGAACCGTAATAAAGCAACACAATGTTCGTGACAACAACACCGGAATTCAACAGGAACATGTATTCCTCGTGATTGTTGGTCCAGGAGAAAGCCAGGGCGTTGGTGATATTGAAGTTTGCGTCAATGACTCCGTTGGAGAATACCACCGGGCAACCGTTGGTCATGCCCGGCAAATTGGTAAAAATGATCCCCAACACATTGGACGAGGGCAAATCCACGTTGCTCAAACTGAAATGCCCGATCGTATTCGCGCCTGGCGCCAATGAATTGCTCAAAGTCGGAATCGTAATGACATTGCCTTGGATGCCGCCGGTCCAGTCATAAAGTGCGTCGCACGGAAAACATTGGAATAAGGGCTGGCTGCATGAATTGCCCCCGGACGCGTTCGACGCCGTCAAGGTGACCGTTTGCCGCCATATATTGGTAAAGGTGTAACTGGGGTTTTGCTGCGTGGAAGTGCCGCCATCGCCAAAAGTCCAAAACCAGGACGTGGGGTTCTTGGTCGAAGTGTCGGTAAAGTTCACCGTGAAGGGCGCCACTCCCATGTTGGTGCTCATGGTGAACGAGGCGCCAGGGGCGAAGATGTCGATATTCGTGAGATAGAAGGTGTAATACATGGCCGGCTGCGAAGGATTGATGAAGTTGGTATAGGAGAATGTGCCGTTGGCATGGCACGAGTTGGTAGCCACAGGCGTCCACTGCTCAGGCGGCAGCGACAGGCTCGGGGAACTGAGGATGACGTACCAGTAAGTGGCATCGCCGTTAGGGTTGATGCCATTGATCACAACATTGGTGCTCAACTCGCTCACACTGGTAATCTCCGGCAACGTTGGCCCGAAAGCCGCGTTCATGCCAAGGTTATCCACATACAAGAGCGTTGTGCCGGGCAGACCACCGCCTTGCGCGGCGCCGGTTTGCATCTCCAGAGAAAGGCCCGAAATGCTGCTCAGACCGGGCGTGAGGTAATCGATGGGCACCACAATGTTCGTCCATCCGACGGAAGCGTTGGCGTTCAGGGTCACGGAGGCGGCCGGCCAGGTAAAAGTGTTCCAAAGGCTGCCGTATGGTGAGTCGGACTCCTGTAGAAATCCAATTTGCAGCACTCCGTAATTGCCCGCCGCGTTCAGGGGCGAACTGGGGTCCACGTGAACCGAGTAGTAAAGATTCTGGAAATTGAACCCGGAAGTCGTCTGGCCGTTATCCATGACATATCGGTTGGCAAAGGTGCCGAACATGGTCTGGCTTAAATTGGCCCCCGTGGCATTGCCTTTCGTGCCTGTCCAGGGAATGGAAACTTGGAGCGAGCCGGAAGCCGAATTGCCATTGGCGTCCATGCTTGAAGACCAGGCCACGGCGGAATTTTGGCCATAGATCGCTGGGGCCAGCATCCCCTGCCCGTAAACCCACGAGGTGCTGCTGCTCGCGGCATCTAAGCCGTATTCGCCAGGCGCTTCGTTAAATCCGTTGGTATAATTGGGCGTCGCTCCGGTTTTGAGATTGTCAATCCAGAAGAGCGTCGTGCTGTTCAACGGCGCGCCGGAAGGGGTGTTCATCCACATGGAAAAGCCGCTGTGAACGCCCGGAGCGGCATTGGAAGGGATCGGCACGGACACGTGCCTCCACCCGTTGCTCGCGCTCAACGGCAACGTGACGGTACTGCCACTCCAGGATTCCGCCCCATTGTAAGCAAACGTGACCGAGCCGAAATTGCCCGCCGAACTGGTCGGCGAACTTGGATCGACGTGAATGTCGCAACTGACGTTGGTGATGTAGGCGCCGATCATGTTTATGTTAGCTGCATACAACTGAAAACCTCCGAACCAGTATTCCACGCTTGACGTTCCGTTCCATGGAATTGACACCTTGAGGGAGCCGGAAGCGGGATTGTTGGCGGCATCCTCCGTGGAATCCCAAGCCATGGCCGGGCTGCCTGGAATAACGCCCATCCAATAATCCCAACCCGCCACGGAACCGGCGGTGTCGAAGGTGTTGGCATAGGGCACCGTTAACTGAGCGGAACTTTCCAAGGCCGCTCCGCAGAGCGCGGCGGCAGCCAGGAAACCGGAGAGACGGGTTAATTCCATACGGGAGAGTTTTTTTGATAGTACTGTTATTTCATGACGAATTCAGCAATCAATCTGCCCTGTGAAGGCAGCGGGGTGCAGGACAGAATCGTTACCATGCTTGGCTGTTCTCAGGCAGCTATGGGCAGGGGTTTGCGATATTGCTCCCAGAACAGCGCAAGTTGGCGGTTTTCCAGCAGTGCGCGAATGTCTAGGACGTTTTTCGCACCCCTGACTCCCCAGAACATGCCCGACTGCTTCAGTCTCAGACCGATGACGGTTTTGCAGCCAGCTTCGATGACGCCAGAGCCAATGAACAGGCCTCGCGCCAGATACTCGGCATAACGCATCCTGTTGGTGTTGCTTTCGAAGTAAGCGATCTGCTTGAGGGCAGCCTCTCGCCGCAGGCCCCGGCGAGGCAGTGCCTGGCGTGCCTCCCGCAGGACGATCTCCAACCCGTCGGGTTGTTCTTTAAGAGCCTTGGCCCATAGCTCCCACTGAGTTTTGGAGGTGTCGGTTTTTTCCCCGAAGAGCGCTTCGGCCAGCAACTCCAAGTGCTCGGCAGCGTGAAAGAAGTCCAGGATGAAGACGGCCATGGGAAAGTTGACCCGCGCCAATTCCCACACCCAGGCGGCCCCGTCGCCTAGAAAAACAACCAGCTTGGCCAGCGCCAGTCCCCGCCGGAACGCTTCGGCGCGCAGCAAGCTGCCAAACTCCGCAGCCGGTTCCAGTGTGGCGACATAAGAAGTGCTCTCGGGGTCTCGCACCGGTTTACCCTCTTCATCTTCCTTGGTCTGGGTGAAGACACAGCCCAGCTTCACCTCTCGCGTTTTGGCGGATTGATCCTCTTGCTTGCCTTTGCGCCCCTGCGTTTCCTCTGGCCGCACGGGAATGCCCGTGCCGTCCCCTTCGACGTAGAACGCTTGGCCGGGTGGCGGCAGGCACAGTGGAGAATTGGGCCGGGGCCATTGGGCCATCTGCGGCCCCAGTCGGTTGACCATGCGCTGGATCCGCCGGCCATTGACCGTCAAGCCGCTGTACTCATTGAGGCTGGCGGCGGCGGCCTCGTAATGCTCGACCGCCCCGGCCCGGCACATGAGCCGCGCTAAAGCGGGCGTGCAACCTTCCACAATCCCAAGCGCCTCGTCCAGTGGAGCACGGCCGCCGCCTTGGCCATCGGTGTAATAGTTGCGCCGCACACACAGCGGGCCAAACAAGGTGTCCACCGTCGTAGGCCGGGCCGCATAACACTTTTCCCCAGGCTCTGCCTGGTCGCGCTCCAACCGCCAATTGGCATCGTTGAACAACTCTTCCAAGGCGCGCCGTCCGTCTTGCCGCAGAGCTTCGCGCAGCCCCAACTCCAGCCACTGCGGGGCCAGGCTTCCTTCGGTCGCCAGGCGCGCTTTGGCTAGGGCGATGAAGGCCTCGACTTCCGAGGCAGTTTCCTGGCGGATCGACGTTTGGAGTTTTTTTTGCATCGGTGGCGGGCCCCGTGGCGCGGGTGTGCTGCACTGTCAACTCAATGCATTGCCGGGCCAGTTGCTCAAACCGCTGGCGGCTTTCCACCGCCTGGCGCAGCCGCTCGGCGCGAGGGCCGGCCACCCGTTGGGAGTGGTTCTTGCCGTCCTGCCACACCTGATACTTGTAGTAGGGGCCAGAGAGTGGCTGGGATCGGCCCCCGGTCGGAACTCGGCTTTAAGGGAGCCGTCCTCCATTTGGTCGATCTGGGCCATTCTCTGGAGAATCACCTGACGCTGCTCAATAAATTTGCTCATGAGCCAATTATTGTCTAGCTACTAGACATCTCCAAGCAAAAAATAAGGCGAAAATCAAAAAGGTAACGATTTAGTCCTGCGCCCAAGGCAGCGTTGGGTGCTGCTGTTCTTTTACCCCGCGCAATATCAAATGCAACATAAAAATGACTGTGGGGTCTGCGGGGTGGAGAGATCCACCGGAGACATTGCTTCGGGGCAGGCGATTTATGCCGAATTACCTCGCTCAGTTCCGTTTATGCCATACGCTGGGACTCCTCAAACTGAATAACGCAGAAATAAAATGATTACAAACCCGGGCCGAAAAATCTGTCCCACGGCATTCGCAAAACTAAGATTGGCACTCCGCATCGGCACGGCAATGATACTACTGGGCAGCACGGCAAACGTGGTTTTTTCACGCGACGGAGCCGGCGCGGGCACGGGCGGCGGAGCCACTGCGGCCAGCGCCTTGAAAAACAGCGGCGCCGTCATTCCATTGGCTCCTGTTCCGTCCTTTACCATGAGCACGAACATTGGAATTGCGCCGTTCACGGTGACCTTCACCGACACCTCGAAGCAAACGCCTGCTTCCTGGTCATGGACCTTTGGCGACGGCAGCACATCGACGCTGCAAAACCCAAGCCACACCTTTACCAATATATGGCGTCAGACGGTCACCCTGACGGCGTCCAACGCCCGAGGGACAAACTCCACCAGCCAAGCCGTCTATCAATGTTTCCCCTGCGACGCCCTCTATGACTGGAATGGCGGATCACAAGGCCAGATCGCCAACGTTACCACGCTGAGCAACTCGCTGGCGCCGGGATCAAGTCAGATCGGTTGGTTCACAACGACCAACCGCGACGTGCCGCAAAACAACTTGCGGGGCATTATCTTCACCAATCTGCCCGGCATGACCAACGGCTGCCCGGTCGTGTTCTCCAACGGCACGATCTGCGCCAACTTCAATTGCACCAACGCGCTGGCCTATTGCTGGACAAACGAGTTCGAGCAATACGACTTGCGCTTCAACCCCAGCATGGTCATCACAGACCTCGTTTTGGTGTTCTACGATTCAATGCCGCACTGCCACGCGGTGTGGGATTATTGCATCGACGAGCTGTGCATCGCGACCACAAAGGAAGGCTCGGTCTATAGCACCAGCCCGGACCTGGGTATGTACGCTCTGAACCGCAATTTGGGACTTTCAGGCGGGCACCTCCTCCCGTCCGGAGATGCCGAAGAGAACAGCCACACCTCGGAAACGTGCGTTCCCACGACTTATGGCCACACTCCCTTCCCGTCAATGAAAAACAGATCCTTCGACGGCCAGAACATCTACGAGAGGCACGACAAATTATATCGCATCTTGATGGAAGAGAACACCAATGGGCTTTGTGTTTTGGCGGTCGCCGACCCGGTGACCAGCCAGATGATCGGTTTTGTCACCAACTGGGATTTCTATGATCAGGGGCACCTAATGGATGCCTACGCCGATGGTCACCTCAGTCATGAGACCTTTACCAACAACGGTCTGGGCCAGAGCCGTTGGACCAATCTCACCTCCATCCTGGCGTGCCATAGCGTCATTTCCATCAACCGGCCGCTGTCGTGGTATCAAGTCTCCAACGTCGTCATGTTTGGGCCTTAGTTTGCAAGCGCAGGTGTTGCGACTGACCCGCATCAACGAGTCCGTCCCGAATCACATCGATAGACAGAGCCTGTCCCAAATAGCCGACTGACAGGAATTCCGGGTATTCAACTCGCTTTGATCGCCCAGCGCAGCTTGGCCGGCGCGGAACGCGGGTTGGACCGGCGCTCCTCCGCGCCTGGACGAACCACTTCACGGGAAATTTGCGCATAATTCCCATCCCGAAAGCCAGCCTCGAAGAATTTCTTCACGCGCCGATCTTCGCCCGAATGAAAGGTCAGGATGGCTGCGCGCCCGCCCGAAATAAGGCATGTTGGAAGATGGCGCAAAAAAGTTTCCAGCGCCGAAAACTCGTCGTTGACCGCAATGCGCAAGGCCTGGAAAACACGCCGTATCGCCAGGTCGCAATCCTCCTTGTTCAAAGATGGCAACGCGGCCCGAATCGCCCTGGCTAGTTCGGTTGTCGTGGCAAAAGACCGCCCAGCCAACAGCGGCGCAAGCGTTGCCGCGCGAGGTTCGTCAGCATACTCGTTCAGCGCCTTTTCCAATCCGTCGGGACGTATATGCGACAAATATGCCGAGACCGGCTGGCCACGCAAAGGATTCATGCGCATGTCGAGCGGCCCTTCGTTCTTCATGGAGAACCCGCGCCTGGGATCATCCAGTTGCATGGAGGACACGCCCAAGTCCGCCAGGATGATGTCCGCGCCAGCAATGCCTGCGGCAGCGAGAATTTGCGGCAGACCGGCGAAATTGCTGCGATGGACGGTGAAGACATCCGACTTAAAATCCAGTGCGCGCAAACGGGCTTCAGCCTTTGGAAGTTCGACCGGATCGGCGTCCAATCCCAGGAGACGCCCGCCGGGTTGGATGCGGGCGAGCAGTTCCTGTGCGTGACCGCCGAAACCCAGAGTGCAATCCACGGCGGTCTCACCCGGTTTTGGAGCGAGAACCTCCAGAATTTCCGCCGCCATCACCGGACGATGCGTTCCCGCCGGAGTTTTACCCGAGGCAAGGACTTTCTCCACCGTATCGGCATAACGAGCCGGATTATGTTCCTTGTATTTCTCCTCGAAACGGCGGGGGTTTCTGCCGGGATACCGCACGCGCCGTTTGGGCCGTGGCGCGGGAAGTTGGGAAGGAGTTTGGTCAGTCACGATGCCACTAAGGTCAAGGTTCAAGGCGAAAAGTTCAAGGCGGATGTTTGCGGACGCGTGTTGGGGGCAAACCGGAACTGACAGCGTCAACAGCGGCTGGCGATGGCGACTTGCACGGTAATATGATCACTTTTGATCCTCGTGATTTGATTGCCTGTAATTTGTGTGCGAGGTTGGCCTATGATGAAACGGCAGCGATACAGGAACCGCCCCGTGAAAATAATGATCCTAACCACAATAATCCCATGGCATCAAATTACTCTTCGAACCTTCGCTTCGCGAAAATACCACTTAACTTTGGGACTGGCGCCATCCCGGCTCTGGGTTTCGGAACTTTGATCCCGGACCCTGCTGAGACCAAAAGTGCAACCACGAACGCGTTAAAGACAGGTTTTCGTCACTTTGATTGTGCGGAACGATATCGGAATGAGCGGGAGGTGGGTGAGTCGTTGCAGGCAGAGTTCGCAACTGGAGCAATTGCCCGTGAGGATGTCTTCATCACTACGAAACTGTGGAATACCAATCATCGGCCAGAACGTGTCGAGCCGGCTTTCGACGCGAGTTGCGAGCGCCTTGGAATCAGTTACGCGGATCTTTACTTGATCCACACCCCCTTCGCGTTTCAACCAGGAGACAACATGGATCCGCGAGACCAAAGTGGAAATATCATTTATGACCGTGGCGTCAATCTTCTTGAGACCTGGAGAGCGATGGAAAGTCTCGCTGATAAGGGTAAGTGCAGAGCTATTGGATTATCCGACGTCGTTCTTGAAAACCTGGCGCCTCTCTATGAGGCCGCGAGGATCAAACCGGCCGTGGTCCAAGTTGAATCCCATCCTTATCTGCCGCAGACGGAGCTGTTGGAGTTCTGTAAACAGAATGGCATTGTTCTTTTGGCGTTTGCGCCATTGGGTCATGGAATACGACCTGGCCCGCTTGAAGATCCGGCGGTTCTGGCCATCGCCCGGCAATCCTCCCTGACCCCAGCCCAAGTCCTGCTCGCCTGGGGGATCCAACGTGGAACGGCCGTTCTTACCACCGCGAAAACTCTGGATCGAGCGCGCGAGAACTACAACATCTCTGAGATTCCAGAAGATGCCGTTGACGAGATCAACCGGATTCAAAATAGAAGCAGGCTCAACTCGGTGATCGAGACCGGGGTTCCAGGCTTTATTGCGAAGGGTGGCTGACGCATGAGAACGGTCGTGTTCGAATTTGCGGACAGTACGGCCTAAAGTTTCTCCGTCTTTTCGTACACCACCATTTCATCCCGGCCACAAAGGTCATCGGGGTGGTAACGCGGAATGGGCAGCGCCAGTTGTTTGAATTCGACGGGCGCCACTTTTTTGTCCACCAACCCGACGGCCACCGCCACGCCATAGATGATGGCTTCCGGCCGGGGGGGACAGCCGGGGATGTAAAAGTTGACCGGGATGACTTTTTCCACCGGACCGAGGACGGCATAAGTGTCATGCCAGATGCCGCCGCCGCAGGCGCAGCCCCCGATGGCAAATACCAATTTAGGCGAGGGCATCGCGTCATAGGCGTTGCGCAAGGCGCGGGCGGTGGCGCGCAGGGCCGGACCCTGGCAAAGCATGACATCCGCGTGCCGGGGGGAACCGACGAGCTTGATGCCGAAACGCTCGACGTCATAATACGGCGTCAGCACGTTGAGCACCTCGATGTCGCAACCATTGCAGCCGCCGCTGTTGGCGTGGTAAACCCAAAGCGAACGGCCGAACATTTTTTGGCAAAGATTCTTCAACATGGCGATTCAATCCAGTTCGAGCTTGATGTCATCAACCACCGGCTCGCTTTCCAAGTAGGCGCGAGAGTGGAAAATCCAGCGTTCGTTACCCAAATCGTCGAAGCGGTAGCCCTTGAGTTTAAGTTGGTCCAAGGGCGAACTTACCTTGAAACAGCGACCGCAGCGCTGGCAGGTGCTCATGAACAAATCCAACCGTTGCTGGATGTCATGAATTTGATCGGTGGCCGTTTCGAAGTCACGGCTCATAGTGATGGCTTTCTCCGGGCAGACGTCGGCGCACCGTCCGCAGTAGGTGCAACGGCGGCCAAGATACTTCAAGATGCGGACTTCCTGGCAAACATCGAAAACTAGGATCTCGCGCGCCGGACAGTTGTTAGCGCAGCCCGCGCAGCCGATACATTTTTGGACATCAAAGACCGGCCGCCCGCGAAAATTCTCCGCCACCGGGCGGGGCCGGGCCGGATAATTCAGAGTCACGCAGCCGGCTTTGAGGCCAACCATCACTTCCTTAAATTTACTTGCAAGGGACATGAGTGTGTCTCCATTAGTAGCCATAAGCCGCCAGGGCCAGGCCTGCGAACGCCATCGCCAGCAAGCCGGCGAAGTAGCGAATGGCTTGATCAATCCGGTAGCGCGCATGAGTCGCCGCAACCGCCGTCACCACCAGCACCAACGCCAGCACTTTGGCCCAGAAGAGCAGCCAGCCCAGCGGGAAGGCCAGTCCCGATCCCCAAGGCACGAACAGGGCGACGAACAACCCGCTGTGAATGACCAACCGGGCCATCTGCGCGTATTTGAAAAGGGCCAGCTTCGGCCCGGAATATTCCACCAGCGGCCCTTCCATGATTTCCGTTTCCGCCTCGGAAATGTCAAAAGGCATCCGCTGCACAAAGGCCTGGAAGGACATCACCATCACCACCAGCAGGATCAGCCCCGACCACGGAATGCCGGCGACGGCATAAACCGAGCCATTCAAAACGGCGTCCAGCCGGAAGGACTTCGGCATGCACTGCGCCGATGAGAAGGGCGATGGCAAACAACGGTTCCAAGGCGATCATCGTCATCATCTCCCGCCCAATGCCGAGCAGCGAATAAGTGGAGCCTGCCGCCAAGCCGCCGAGCAACGTGCAGATGCCGCACAGGGTGAGCAGATAAATCAACACAATGACGTCGCCGACGCCATTCATCGGCGCGGGAGAACCCATCGGGACAAGGCAGGCCAGCGTCAAGGCCGCGGCCAGCGCGAGACGCGGGATAAACCGCTGCAAAGCCGGCGATTCGCCCGATTCAATGTCCTCCTTGCCGAGCAACTTGAGCAGGTCAAAATAGGGCTGCCACAAGGGCGGTCCCCGGCGCGATTGCAGGCGCGCCGTCACCTTTCGCAGCACACCTTCGCACAGCGGCGCGATGAGCAGGACCGCGGCTACGTTGGCCAGCCCCCCTGCAATCATCCATATCAGGTCATGATTCATACTGTTCCCGTTTTCTTGTCTCGTCCCAGCTTGAGCAGTTCCTCCGGCGACCAGACTTTGGCGGCACCCGATTTAATATCAATGGTCTCGAGCCGGTCAGTGCAGGAGAAACACGGATCAATGCTGCCCAGGGAAATCGTCATGTCCGCCAGTTGCTGGTCCTTGATCATCGCCGGGACGCCCTGCAGGTTCTGGTAAGTGGGCGCGCGCACCCGCCAACGGCGCGGCCGGTTGCTCTCCCCGGTGATGACGAAGTGATGGCACTCGCCGCGCGGAGCTTCGATGGAGGACAAACCCATTCGGCCCGCCGGCAATTCATCCTTCAGCTCCAGGCTGACCGGGCCACTTTCCATTTTATCGAGGCATTGGCGGATAATTTTGATTGACTCAAACACCTCGCGCGCCCGCACCACCAGCCTCGACCAGACGTCGCCGTCGGAAGCGGTGATGACCTCGAAGGACACGCGATCATAGGCGGCATAGGGATGGTCGCGGCGGCAGTCAATGTCCACCCCCGCCGCGCGCGCCATGGGACCGATGAGCGCCGCCTCCTTCGCCAGCTTGCGGTCAGCGATGCCGATCCCGCGCGTCCGCTTCTGGATGTTCCGGTCCTTGAGCACCGCCCCGGTTAAGGTCTGCCATGCCGTTTCGAGCCTGGCCAGCACCTGTTGCAGTTCAGCCTTCAACGGCGGCGTCAAATCCCGCCGCACGCCGCCAATGACGCAGAGGCCGTAGGTCTTGCGGTTGCCGGTGATTTTCTCGGCCATCCACATGATGGGTTCGCGAATGCGGAAGCACTGCATGAACAACGTGTCGAATCCCACGATGTGGCAGGCCAGGCCGGTCCAGAGGAGGTGGCTGTGCAGCCGTTCGATTTCGAGCATGATGGTGCGGAGGTACTCCGCGCGCGGGGGGACCTGCAAAGCGGCGGCGCTCTCCACCGCCTGCGCGTAAGCGACATTATGCACGCAGCCGCAGATGCCGCAAATGCGCTCGGCCATGATCGGAATGTCGTTGTAACTGAGCACCGACTCGGCCAGCTTCTCGATCCCGCGATGGGCCATGAAGCCGCGGTACTCGCAGCCGCGCACCTGCTCGCCTTCCACGTAAAGCCGGAAGTGGGCAGGTTCATCGAGGGTGGGATGAAACGGGCCGAACGGCACGACCGTGCAGCCGGCGGGCGGTTCGTCAAACTTGAACTCGCAGGTCTTCATCGTATTCGCGCGGCACAAAATTCCACGGGATGTCCTTGCGCAGCGGATGGATGCCCTCCGGCCAGCCGTCCGACAGCACCAACCGCTTGGGATAAGGATGGCCGACCAGTTCGATGCCGACCAAGTCCCGCATTTCCCGCTCCGCCCAATTCGCCGGAGGCACCGCCGCCGAGATGCTGTCCACCGTGGGATGCCCGGAAGGAACGTCGGTCAGAATGCTGCACAGCACATGGTCGCTGTCAAATGCAAAGTTGTGCGCGACCAGGAACGTGCCGGAGAACGGACGGTCGTCCGCGCCAATGCTGGTCACATAGCGGGCGTCCATCTCCCGAAAAACGTACTGGCACACCGTCTTCAGCGAGGCCGCTTCCACGAAGACGAACAGGCAGCGGTCGGAAGCCAGGTCGGCCCGCCGGATGGCCGGGCCAAACTTTGCCTTCAATTGATTCAATTTTTCGCGGGCGATCATTTCAGGAATCCTTCCGCTCCGCGGGCATCTCCGTGCCGGGCGCCGGCGCTGGCGCCGGGGTGCCGCCGAGCCAGCGGAAATAGCGTTTGATCTCGCCGTAAAAGCCGTGAGCCGTATAGCGGTTGCATTCCGCTTCGCGCGCGTAGCCGCAGAGCCAGGGAGCGGATGTGCGCCGCGCCGCGCCGCCGAGTCTTGAAATAAACCGGGCCGCCAGATACGCCAGCCCAAGGATGGCCAGCAGCGCCAGCGGAACAAACAGGGAATGCGCCTCGAACCCGGAAAGGCCGGCCCAACAACTGTGCGGCCCCGGCAAGGCCTGGCCGAGCGCCTGGCCAACGCCGTGAGGGCTTGCCACCAGCGCCCGAAGAATCAGGCCGTAGCCGATGGCCGGCAAGTATCCCCAGCAGGAGGCAGAGCAGCGCCAGCAACAGTTGGGGGATTTGCATGATCATCCCAGGCTCAAGCGGCTGGCCGGCTGCCTTCTGCTTGACTAACTCGCTCGTCCGCGACAGGAAGCTCGCGCCAAAGAACTTGACGAACGAAGCCAGCGTCAGCGCGCTGGTGAGGATGGCGATGGCGGCGCACACGGCCAGCTAGCCGGCCTGGCTGCTGCCTTGCACTGCCGCCACGTAAATGGTCCATTTGCTCGCGAAGCCGCTGAACAGCGGGACCCCGGAAATGGAGAGCGAGGCGATCAGCGCCGTCGCGCCCGTCCAGGGCATGTACTTGAGCAAGCCGCCCAGTTTGTTGAGGTTCTGCGTGCCGGTGGCATAAAGCATGGAGCCGGCGTTAAGGAAGAGCAGCGCCTTGAAGACCCCGTGGTTCAGGGTGTGGAAAAGCGCGCCGATCATGGCCAGCGCCGCCAACGCGGCCGCCGTCTTGCCCGCAGCCGGCAACAGGACCATGCAGGCCCCGAAACCGAGCAGGATGTAGCCGATCTGGCCGATGCTGTGGAAGGCCAGCAGACGCTTGGTCTGCTCCTGCTTGAGCGCCTGCATGGTTCCGGTGAAAAGCGAAATCGTTCCCAGCACGGCCACCACCAGACCCCAGCGCGCCAGCGGAAACTCGTCCCGCGCCTCCGCTGGCGTCAGCCAGAGAAAATAGCGCATCAGGCCATAGACCCCGGTCTTGATCATCACGCCGGAAAGCATGGCGCTGACCGGCGAAGGCGCCGCCGGATGCGCATCCGGCAGCCAGACCTGACCGAAGGGCCACATCCCCATTTTGATGCCAAAGCCCACCAGGAAAAACGCGAATGCCACCGTCGCGAGAACGGGTTGGGCGCGCAGCAAGGCCGGCAGATTCGCGCTGACGGTGTCAAAGTCATACTTCACCCGGCCGCCGCCGTTGGCGGAAGCGCCCGCGCCCGCCAGAATTTCCGCGCCGACCAGGGTGGCCGCGCAGGCGATTTGCATCATCCACAGGTATTTGTTGGCGGCGCGAATGTTGCCTGGTTTCTTGTGCTCGAAACGGATGAGCGCGTAGCCCGGCAGGGTCATCATCTGCCAGAAAATCAGGAAGAACCACATCATGTCCGTGGTGCTCAGGAGCCCGTACATCGCCGCCAGAAAGAGGAGGAAATAAGGATAATACCGCGCCACGCCGTAATCCCGGTAATGCCGCATGTAGGCGATGGAATAAAACGAAGCCGGCACCGCGATCACCGCCGCCAGCAGCAGAAATACCGCAGTCAATCCATCCACGTGCAGGCGCAGGGCGAAACCCAGGGACGGCAAGGACAAAAACGCCTCGGAGCGCGCTGAAGCGCCGCCCGTCAGGACCGTTCCCACCGCGACGAATACCAGTGTCGCCGTCGCGGCGGTGACGAAAAAGGCAAGCCAGCCGGCCAGGGTCCGCTTCGCGGCGGTCAGCCACGTCAGCAGCGCGCCGGCGATGCAGATCACGATGGACGCAAATATGGCTTGCTCGGGAGTCATCTTGTGGCAACCCCTTCGCTGACGGAGCCGTTAATCAATTCAGTGAGAACCTCCAGGCTCCGTTGCAGCGCGGGCGAAAGGACCGGTGCGCGTTTCAAGGACTCCGGTTGAACCCCAAGAAGCCAGGCTTGCACCAAGCCCGTGCTTTCAACGTATTTGGCCAGCATCCCCAGCGAAATGTGGTGCGTCGAAATTTGTGGAAACCGCGAGGCCATTTCCTGTGAATTCAGCAGGACCACCGAACCGGGCGCGGCGCCGAAATCCACGGCGTCAAGGAAGACCAGCCGGTCAAACCCATGCTCCGCGTAACGCACGATCAGTTCCTCCGGTGTCGTGCCGCCGATGACCACGTCCGGCACGCCGGCGCGGGCCAGCGACTCGGCCAGCCGCACCCCAAAACCGTCATCGCCTCCGGCCACGTTGCCCAAGCCCATGAAACAGACACGGCCGCTTACCAGGGACTTGAATTGTTCGCGCAAGTCATTCATTAGATGTCCTCCCCCAGTTTTTTGATTTGTTCGTAGGTGAATACGGGGCCGTCCACGCAGATGTAGGCGACGCCGATGCAGCAATGCCCGCACTTGCCCACGCCGCATTTCATGTAGCGCTCCAGCGTGGAAACGATGTTGCGCTCCTTGAATCCAAGCGCGAGCAGGTCCCGGATGACGAAGCGGAACATGACCGGTGGGCCGCAGACAAAGGCGGTGCTATTGTCCACCGGCACCGTCACTCCCGGCTTCTTGAAAAGACTGCCCACCACGCCGACCTGGCCGTTCCAGCCGTCGCCGACGCGATCCACGGTGAGGTGGCACTCCATCGCGCCGGACTTTTCCCACGAGCGTAAATCCTGAAGATACATCGAGCTCCCCGGGAGTTTTCGCGCCGTAGAAAATCTGGATGCGGCCGTATTGCGCCCGATGGTTCAGCGCATAGACGATGCACGAGCGCAAGGGAATGAGACCGATGCCACCGGCGACAAAAACGAGGTCTCTGCCTTCGTAATCCTCCATCGGAAAACCGTTGCCATAAGGTCCGCGGACGGCGAATTGGTCGCGGGGCTTGAGTTGATGGAGGGCGGAGGTGCAGGTGCCGACTTGGCGAATGGTGAAGAAGGTCTCTTCTTCATCCGGGCTTGGAGGGAGGGAGGCGGGGAATTCGCCGACGCCGAACATGGAAATTTGAGCGAATTGTCCCGGGCGAAAGCGTTTAAACTCCGCCTGCGCCGCGGGATCCTGAAAACGCCAGTAAAATGTCTTCACGTCCGGGATGTCATCCACCACCCGGTCCAGCACCGCCACTTTGGGCAGGTAAGTATTTTCAGTGTGGGGCGGGTTCATTATTGGTGTTGTCCGACGGCGGCGCGCCGGATCATTTCAACCACGCTGGGCATCCCAATATCGCCGTGGCACACGGCGGCGCAACGGCCGCAGCCCACGCAGGCCATGGCCAGTTCGCGCTGGATGAAGTAGTAAGCCAGCTTGCGGAAAAAACGGCGGTTGCGGCGGTCATGGACCGCGCGGCGCGGATTGAAACCGCCTGCCATGCGCGTGAAGCCGCTCAGGGCGCAGGAATCCCAAATCCGCACGCGCTCCACTTCTCCCGGCCCCACCTGACGGTCGGAGACGGTAAAACAGGTGCAGGCCGGACAGACATAAGTGCAGCCACCGCATTCCAGGCAGCGATTGCCGATTTCCTCCCACGTCTGGTCCAGAATCGCGCCCTGTGAAACGTAGCGGACGGTGGCGGAAAACCAGCTTGTGGTAGTGCGGAATCGCTGGCGGACCATTGCCAGAAGAGCGCGGCGCCGTTCCAAATGCGCGGCAGTTGCCTTGCGGAAAATCGGCTCGTCGAAAAGCTCCCCGCCAGCCGGTGTGCCGGCCACGGCCATAAATTCACCATCCCCCAAGTCCATAAGCTGCAAGTCGAAATGGTCGCGGGCGGCGGGGCCGGTGTCGGTACACAGGCAAAAGCAGTCTTCGCCGATGTCGCGCGCCGGGTCGGTGCATACGACGTTGACCAGGAAGAGATTCTTCCGGCGGTTTTCGTAATAGACATCACGGAAGTCGCGACCCAGGAAGAAGCGGTCGAGATGCCACAAGCCGGCGACGTCGCACGAGCGGATCCCGAAAACGGCGCGGCGCGGCTTCTCATAGACCGGCTCAATCTTCATCTCGCCGTTTTGCTGGCGCACTTCCATCAAGCGTTCGATATGGGGAAAAACGAAGCGTTTGGGGGGATAATAAGGATTGGGCAGATGAATCTGCACGCTTTGACGATTGGCGTCGGTGACCGTGTCGAAATAGCTGTCGCGGCCCGGCCCGCAGAAGGGCGCGATGACCTCGCAACCGCGGTCGCGGAGCAGGTCCACGATCTTCAGAACGTCGTCACAGTCAATAATACGCGCCTTCACGGCCCCTCCTTTTCCACGCGCACCGCGACGCGCGATTTGCCGTCGCCCGTCGGGCCGAGCATTTCTCGTTTCAATTGCCGCACAAAATAGGGAACGAACGCCGTGCCGCTGCGAACCTCGGAGGTCACCCGCGCGGTCGAGGTGAGCGCGCCGCCAACGGTCCTGAGCCGGATCCGGTCGCCGTCGCGAATGCCGAGGCGCCTGGCATCCTCGGCGTTGATCTCGACGAAGCCCTCTGGATAATCCAGCAGCAGGAGACGGTATTCGCGCTTGAGAGTTTCACTGTGCCTGATGAGGATATTTTGGTGCCAATAGTAGAGCGAATGTCCGAACACCAACGTAAACGGGAACTCTTCTGAGTTGCCGAATGGCGGAGGCGGCGGGGTGACGGGAGCGAATTTGAAAGGCCGGAGCCATTCATCGCCCGCGAACAGCAGCGCGGTGCCGAGCGGATGGTCGGTGGTGCAGGGCCATTGGCGGCCATAATCCCGGCTCAGGTTGTCATGGCTGGCTCCGCTGTAGAAGGGGATGGCCTCGCCAATCTCGTGCATCACGTCCGCGGCGGATTGGTAATTCCAGTCGGCGCCAATGGCGCGCCCCAGACGGGTCAGTTGCTCCCAGGCGGGCATCGGTCCGTCCGGCGGATCAACCACCCGCGCGGCGATTTGAATCCTCCTTTCGGTGCTGGTGAAGGAGACGGTCTCTTCGCCAAAGGCGGTGGTCGGCAGCACCACGTGGGCGAAGTTGGCAGATTCGGTCATGAATAAATGCTGAACCACCACCAATTCGCAGCGCTTGAGGGCCGCGACGGCATCGCCGAAAAAACCCGTGCTGACAGGGTCGTAACGCCCCAGCCACAGAGCCTTCAACTGCGGGACTCCGCCGTTGGCAAAGAGGGTGCTGGCCCGCAGCCCTGGCGCGGCGGAAAGCTTCACCCGCCACAGCTCCTCCAATTGGGCGCGCGCCTTGGGATTGGTGACGGCCCCATAACCCGGCAAACGGTCTGGCAACATTCCCATGTCGCACAGGCCTTGCAAATTATTCTGCTCGGTCAGCGGGAAGACGCCCGCCCCTTCCTTGCCGAAGTTGCCAGTCAGGAGGGCCAGGTTAATAATGCCGCGGATGCTATCCTGGTCGCGGCCTTCAATGCCGGTTGAGTAAAGGATGGCGGCGCTTTGGGCTTGGCCGTAGGCCAGCGCCGCCGCCTCAATCAACTCGGCCGGCACGCCGCAGCCTTCGGCCGCTTGGAGCAGATCGTAATTTCGCACCCCGGCCAGAAAAGCGTCAAAGCCAGCGCAGCGGGCCTTGACGAAAGGCTGATCCATCAGGCCTCGGTCCACAATCACCTTGGCCAGTGCGCCGTAGAGGAGAGATTCGGCGCCGGGTTTTATCTGCAAGAAAATGTCGGCATTTTCCGCCAGCCGGTGACGGCGTGAGTCCACAACAATAAGGCGGGCGCCGTTGAGTTTGGCGCGAATTACCCAGCCGCCGATGGTGGGCAGTTGGCGTCCCAAGTCAACCCCATCCACGATGATAACGCCGCTGCGCGCCAGTTCTCCAATGGAGTTCGTTGCCGCCGCAACGCCAATCATGTCGAGCAGGACATTGATGGAGTTATTGCAATAGACGCCGGCCCCGTGATCCACATTGTTGGTGCCTATCAGGGTGCGGGCCAGCTTTTGCAGGAGGAAGGCTTCCTCATTTGAGCAGCGGGGAGAATCGAGAAAAGCGAGCGACTCGGGGCCAAATTGGTCGCGGATGTTTACGAGGCGAGCGGCGACGAAGCCCAGGGCCTCACCCCAGGAGACTTTCTCCAAACAACCGTTCTTCCGCAACATCGGGCTTAGCAGGCGGTCTGGCGAACTGACCACTTCATGCACGTGCCAGCCGCGGACGCAAATCTTCCCCTGGTTGGCGGGATGCGACATACTCGGATAGACCCCAACGATCCGGTTTCCGGCGGTTTCCAAATAGATGCCGCAGCCGGTGCCGCAGAAAGTGCAGGTGGTGAGTTTTGGTCTCATGGGCAAATTGCCCTGGCTTGAATCAGACGGCTGGCCACCTCCTCTTCCCGGCCTTCGGGCCTCGATGGATTCGCGCAACAAGGATCATGTTCATTGGGAAAGTGAGTCTGAAATGAAAGCGATTGAAATCATTATTATGTACATTGGCATTGGCCTGACACAAAATGGACGACAGTTTCCCCGGCTTATACAGCCGTTTGATACCTGTTGCTTCAGCAACCATCTTGAGAATAGGGCGAGCAATAGGCTCCACGTCTTTTGCTAATTATTCACCTTATTTTGCGGTCGCCTCACAAAATACGCCTGCCGCAGAGGCCCCCGGGGGTTCCGATGGGGTGGCTTCTCCGGCGCAAAAGCCCGTGAGACAACAAATTTCGATTATTTTTTGATTATTTTGCTTGTTTGGTGCTTGACATTATTGATGGTTTTTGCTAACCAACATGCAGCCCGTCTTCATGAAAATGGTAATGCGCGAGATTACATTAGAAATGAAGCAAATGAACACTGATCCATTAGTAACGAAATGCATCGATGCGACTTCTCTTGCCGCAAGAGAATCAATCCTCAGAATACGGAGGGCCGAGCCCCTTGGTTCGCAAGCCGATTATTACGCGAGGTATAAAGTTGACATCGGAACCTTGGACGACACCGGAAACCAGCCCCGCGCCGTGCGCTCAATTGTGGTGAACATATCGGCTAGTTCCGGCATAGCGAGTATTGAGCAGTCGTCTGAAATTCCAGACCTGGTTTAGCATCTGCACGGGACGGCATTGGCGATTTACTCCCAGCGATTGCATGGAAGGAGGGAGGTGCCGTTTCACGCGCGCGCGCCCAAAACTGGACGCGCCGCTGAAACGATCGCCCGCCTTCACCACGATTCGCCTGGCTGCCTTGACTTGGCTTCTTGATGCAAAAGCCGTTCAGCGCGCCATACCGGTACGCCCGGCCCGGGATCCCGCCATTAGAAATAGGGGAGCATTGCGCAAGCGTTGCCGACTAACTGTGCGTGATTTGCACACCATGCGACGCAACTTGCACGCTCCTGTGGCCTCGGAGAATGATAATTCCAGGGGAACCATGGCGAATTTACTGGTGTCAATCACCGGCGCGGTTTATGCTTAGTCAAATTCATGAATCACGCCGCTTCTTCGGGCGCGGAAACCGGGCGGGTGGCGGAACTTTGCCCTGGGCGTGGGGTTCTCGCTCTCACGGAAGCCCGTTTTGGAAACAATTATGAAAACCCGGAATACCCTCGTTTCACAGCTTCGGCTTGGCCTGTCAGCTATCGCTGTTTGCGCCTTGGCGGCCAGCCTTGGCGCTCAAACTCTCGTCAATGTTGACTTCGGAGCCGGCAGCCGCAGCCCGAAAACCGGCTTGGCTGGCACCGGCCAGAGCACCAATGACGCCTGGAACCTCTTTCGCCTCTACGATCCCAAATACACCCCGGGCGCGCCGATGGTTTTCAGCGGTCACATGGCTGGCTTAAAACAGGCCGATGGCACGCCCACCGATGTTTCTGTCGATCTCACCAACGCCCCCGGCGTCTGGGGCAATGCCACCGGCGATCCAATGTATGACTCCTACGTCTTCGCTCCCAATGGGAGTAATATCACGGTCACCCTTTCGCGACTGCAACCCGGCAGCTACAGTTTCTATCTTTACGGCCATGCCGACCCAGATGCTTCCGGCGAACAAAACAGCTTCTTCAAAATCGGCAGCGGCGGCACCAATTACGGCCCGCTCACCACCCTCAGTTCGGCCGGTTGGAAAGCGGCCATGCCTTGGCAGGAAGGTCATCAGTTCGTGGTTTTCCGCGACATCCGAGTCCAATCGGGTGTGCCGGTGACCATTGAAGTTGCGCCGGGTCCGAACGGGATCGCCGTGCTCAACGGTTTGCAAATCAGTTCCAAAGGCACCAGCCCGCCAAGATTGAGCCTGCATGAACCTGTCCAGGCGTCCACGGGTTTTACCAACCTCGTCATTCGCGAAATCCGTTACGAGGGCAAGGTCAACGACAACGAAGCCCGCTTCACGGCCGAGCTGCAAGTGGAGTCCTTCACCACCAACGAACTCATCGCGCCGCTGTTCCAAGGTGACGTTGCCGTGACGGCCAAGTCCTTGCCTGCCCACGTGCGCATCATCCGGGCTGGCGATTGCTGCGATTTGTGTGTCGGCGCCCCTGGCCTCTACAGCCTCAAGTTGGAAGTCCTCGCCAAAATCACCCGGGCCGAACCTTGGAACCGGATTGACTTCCAAGGTCCGTCCGCTGCTATCGCGTCCATTCACGCCCAGGCGGCCGGGGAGGGCGTCGAGATGCAACTACTCAGCGGAACAGCCTTGGAGAATGACAAGGCCGCCTCCCGGGTGGAGGGATTTCTCAGCGCGGACCGAGAGGTGTCCCTGCGTTGGCAAAGCAAAGCCGCCGAGGTGGCCCGCAAGGCCCTCATCGCCGTCGAGACCAGTGCCGACGTGCAAGTCACTCCGGCGGTGATCAAGCTGACCACCAGCCTGCGCTATGAACTCCTGCAAGCCAGCGTCCCCCGGCTGCGCCTCGCCCTGCCAACCAGCCAGGCGCTGACCCGGCTGCAAGGCGGCGAAATCCGGGATTGGAAAATCGAACCGGACGGCGCCCGCCAGATTCTCGCCATCGAATTCATCAAGCCGGTGGAGAAGAATTACGAGCTGGTGCTTTATTCCGAGCAATCCATCGAAACGATGCCCGCCGCTGTCCAAATTACCGTCGCGCAACCTCTTGATGTCGAGCGTGAATCCGGCTCCGTCACTATCTCCGCCGCCGACACCCTCGTTGATGTCGGAGATGTTACCGGGCTGCGCCGCGTCAATGCCAGCGGCGAGGCGCTGGCGGCTTTTCGCTTTTCCGCGCGGCCCTTCTTGCTCGCCGCAACTGTCAAACGCATCGAGCCGGTCCTGACTGTGGCCGATCGTGTCACCGCGCACCTGGAGGAAAGCCGTCTGATTGTGAACCACGCCGCCGCCTTGACCGTGGAAAAAGCCGGCCTCTACTCCGTCGAATTCACCCCGCAGACGAACTTTGTCGTGGCCGCAGTCCGTGGTGAGGGCGTGGAGGACTGGAAAGTGGCCGGCGGCAAATTGCGCGTCAACTTCGTCAAGCGTGTGCTTGGGGCGCGCCAGTTGGAGGTGCAATTGGAACAGGCTCTCAAAACGTTCCCCGCGCAGATCGACGTCGCGCCGTTGCGCGCCACCGGCGCCAGCCGCGAAACGGCCCAAGTCGGCGCCGCCGCCGCTCCGGGGTTGCGTGTCAAAACCGCGGAAATGAATGGTTTGCGGGAGATTCCCATTGGCCAGCTTCTGGCCCGCACCGACGAACTTTTGGCCTTCACCGCCGCGCAGGCGGATTGGCATTTGCTCCTTTCCACCGAACGGCTTCCTGCGCGCATCGGCGCCGACGTCTTTAATCTCATCACCATTGGAGACGGCGTGGTCGGCGGGAGCGCGACGATCCGATATGATTTGGTGAATCAAGGCGTGCAGGAATTTCACCTTAAAGTGCCGGTCAACTGGAAGAACGTTGAATTCACGGGCGTCAACATCCGCAGCCGGGAACAGGCAGGGGAGGATTGGACGATTCACCTTCAGGAAAAGGCCTGGGACGGCTATACCCTCGTCGTCACCTACGATGAGCAATTTGGCGCCAGCAACGCGACTCTCGACGCCTCCGGCCTGCACGCGCCGGAGGCAGAGCATGAAACCGGCTCCGTCGCCATCACCACCGCCGCCAGCCTCAAAGTCCAGGCCGGGCCTGTGGCCGAACCCTTGCGCGTGATTGATCGCACTGAATTGGCCGAAAGCGACCGCGCCCTCATTACCCGTCCCGTTCTTTTGGCCTACCGTTACAGCGGTCATTCATACAATCTCAAACTGGCCGTGGCGCGCCAGCAGGAGGAAGCGGTTTTGGATGCCGTGGCCGATCGCACGCAACTGACTTCCGTTCTGACCGACGCCGGAGAAATGCTGACCCAGGCCTCGTTCATGGTGAAAAACAACGGCAAACAATTCCAACGCTTCCAATTGCCTTCCGGCGCGCGATTCTGGGGCTGCAACGTGGACGGCAAAACATCCAAGGCCGGGCAGGATAAGGACTGGCTGCTCGTCCCCCTGCCGGAGCGAGCCGACCGTGATCAAGCCTTCGCCGTCGATATCGTTTATGCGCAAGACGCCGGTCCCGTGCAATCGCGCTGGTTTCCGGCCAGGGTGGCGCTGCAAGCCCCCAAAACGGACCTGCCCAACACCTTCGCCGAGTGGCAGCTTTTCGTCCCGGATGTTTGCCACCTCTCGTCGTTTGGCGGCACTATGACAGTTGACCGCGGCACTACTTACAGCCTGCACGACGCCTTGGGCCGTTTCACCGCGTTCTACTCGGAACTTTGGCAGCAATTCGCTGCCGCCTTGATTTGGACGGCGGTGGTGGGCCTGCTGATTATCCTGGCGGTGATCGGAGCTAAATCCCAAGCGCGCCATCTTGTGGAAGTCCTGGCCGCCGTGGCGATCATCGCGGTTCTGGCCAGCATGCTTCTTCCTGCCACGTCAAGAAGCAAGGCCAAAGCGCAACGCATCAGCGCGGTCAATAATTTAAAAGAAATCGGCACTGCCCTCAGGATTTTCGCCGAGGAAAACCATACGAACCGTCTGCCGGCCAATTTGGAGGAGGCCAAAAACGAATACGGCAATTCAGACAAAGTTTTGGTGGACCCGGAAAGTGGCGAGCGTTTCATTTATACCGGCGCTGCCAAGGCCGTGGACAATCCCAACGCGATTATCGCCTTTTCGCCCTGGGGCCAACACGGGCGCGCCGTCTTGTTCGGCGATGGCAATGTCCGACAGATGTCCAGCGTGCAATTCGCCGAAGCCGAGGCGCGCGAAGCGTCAGCCGGTAACTTCGATACCACAATTGCGAATATGCCTATGGCCTCGCCGGCTCCCGTAACCGACGGTCAGGCTCTTGCACCAACGATAGGGTTTAGTGCCGGGGGAGGCTTGTCAGGAAAAGACATGGGAAGTTTAGTGGCTTCCGCCCCGCCCACAGCGGCCGGCATTCGTTCCATCCATATTGATATTCCGCGACAGGGCCAGCCTTTCACATTTACGAAAGTTCTGAACACGAGCGGCGAACCTTTGGCCATCAAAATGTCGGTCATGAACGCCCGCGTTTTTGCCGCCATGCGGTCGGGGTTGCAACTGGCCGTGTTCCTGCTCGGATTGCTGATGGTCTGGTGGCAGTGCTTTCACCGTCGCAGCAGCATCATGATCACGCTGGGAACGGCCCTGGCCATTGGCTCCGTTGGGGCGTTGCTGATTTCCGGACGGGTGTTGCATGTAGCACTTATTGTCGCCGTCCCGCTTGTGGCTTTGGCCGTGGTGATTTTGGTTCTTCGCAAAATTTGGCCCAGCAAGCCCGTTCGATCCGGCAACTGAATCCTCCTCCACTCCCCCGCCCACGGCGCCGCCGCTGGCAGTGTCTATTATATTGCTCCTCATTCTTGCCGGTTCCGCCCAAGCTCAGGACTCCGGCCCATTTCCCGCAACATCCAACATCATTCGTCAACCATCCATATCCTCCGCTTCCTACACCGGCGCCATCACCGAGCACGTTGCCCAATTCGAAGCCACCCTGCTCCTGACCAGTTCCTCCACCAACCAAAGGGCGCCCCTCTTTGGCAATGAAGTCGCACTGGAGGATTTTTCGGTCCAGGCGGGCAGCGCCAAATTGTTGCGCGAAGACGGCAAACTCAGCCTGTTGCTCCCTGACGCCGGCGAGACCTCCGTCACCCTGAGGTTCGTGGTCAAACTTGGCGGCGATGTCAGCAAACGGCAGTTAAGCTTTGCCATTCCTGCCGCGCTGGCCAGTCAGTTGAACGCCGGGATTGATGAGCCGGACGCGGACGTGGAATTTCCCGCCGCTGTCGCCTTCGAGCGCACCACCGCCGGGCAGCAAACTCGCATTGCCGCCACCATTGGCTCCGCTAACCGCGTCGAAATTCAATGGACGCCGCGCACTAAACGGGCCGCCGAAGTCGCCGCCACCATTTTTGTGGACAACAATTCCCTGGCCACCTTTGCCAACGGCGTGATGGATGTCCGTTCCACCCTGGAGTACCAGATTACCCAAGGGGAACTCCGCCAGGCGCGCGTGCAGTTGCCAGCCGGCCAGCGCCTCCTGCGCGTGGACGGCGAATCCATCCGCACCTGGCAATTGGAGGCGCGGAAAGACCGCAGCCCAGCCTCGGGTGACATCCTGGTGGTGGAATTGCTCAAGGGCGTTTCGCCGAAGTACAAACTGTCGGTGGAGACTGAGAAGACGTTGGACACGTTTCCTGCCACGACCGCCCTGGAAATTCCGCGCGCGCTCGAGGTCAAGCGGGAGACCGGCCTCGTCGCCGCGCGCAGCAACGAGGAATTGAGCCTGACCGTGGATCACGCCCAGGACTTGCAACGGGTGGATCCCGCCGAGTTCAAGCCGCAGAATAGCGCCCAAAACCTGTTCAGCGTCTGGCGTTTCCTCAATCCCGCCTTTTCCCTCGCCCTCAAAGCCGATGCCGTCCGGCCCCAGATCGAAGCCGTGGTCCACAATAATGTCCGCCTCAGCACGGAGGAGGCCGCCCTTTCCGCCTCTGTGGATTACCACATCAAACGCGCCGGCGTCTTTGCCCTCCAGGTCGCTCTGCCCGCCGGTTATACCCTCACTGCCGTCCAGGGCGATAACATCCTGCAATGGCAGACGCGTGACACCAACTCCAGCCCCGTGCTCGATATTTCGTTCAAGAATCGGTTGATCGGTGACTATTCGTTGCGCATGGAACTCCTGCGCCCGCACTTGGAATTGCCTCCGACTCTCGTCGTCCCAGGCGTCCAACCCTTGAAGGTGGAGAAACTTTCCGGCTTTATTTCCATCGCGTCCGAGTCGGGCGTCACGGCCAAGACGGCGCATTTCGACGGTCTGACCGAAATACCGGCCGCCAATCTTGGCGTCCGCGCCAGCACCGGCGCGGGCGTTCTGGCCTACAAATTTCTCAGCCCGCTGCCTGGCCCCCTGCCGGATTGGAAATTGGAACTCTCGCTTGAAAAAATAGACTCCTGGGTTCGCGCGGAAATCGCCCAGGTCATTTCCATTTCCGACAATCTTCTCAACGGCTCCGCCATCGTCCATTACGACATTCAAAACGCGCCGGTGAAGGAATTCCGTTTCAAAATTCCAGCCGCCTACACCAACATTGAATTTAACTGCCCCAACATCCGCCGCCGCGACCAGACCAACGACGAATGGAACGTCGAACTCCAAAACGCGGTTCATGGACAGTTCGTTGTCGCCATCACCTGGGAAAAGCCCGTGGATCTGCAAACAAACGCTCTCCAGTTGCCCGGAATCCAAGCCCTCGGCCTCGAGCGCGAATCCGGCTTCGTAGTTGTGCGCGGTAAAACGGATTTGCAAATCACCGAAAAGGCGGCCGGCGCCGAACTGACGAAGATTGACGCCAGCGAATTGCCCGGCTGGGTTGGCAGTGCCGAGGGCCTGGCGCTGGCCTGGCGCTACGTTCGCCCCGGTTACAAATTGAGCGTGGAAGCCAAACGCTTTGCCGACGCCGCGGTCCTTCAAGCCCTGGCCGAACAAGTCCGTCTGACCACGGTCGTGGCCCAGGATGGCCAGCTCATGACGGTCATGGCGCTGGCAGTGCGCAACAACGGACTTCAGCATTTGGAAATCGAACTGCCCTCTGGATCGACGGTTTGGTCCGCCTTCGTCGGGGGCGAGGCCGTCCGTCCCGCTTTGAGCAAGGGCAAGCTTCTGCTCCCCTTGGAGGTCGCCACAGCCGAGGCCGATGCCCCGGTTTCGATTGAATTGACCTACATCGGCAGCGAGAAATTCCCCAAGGCCCGCGGCGAAGTAAATCTGATTTCTCCGCAACTCGGCGTGCCGTTAAAAAACATCCGCTGGGACCTCTACCTGCCGCCTGATTACAATTACGAAACATTCGCCGGCAGCATGACGCATGAAGCGCAAGCCGCACCCACCGTCCAAAGCTACTCCTTGAGCGAATACCGCGCGCAAGAAGCCGCGGAAAAGGAAACCAAGCAAACCGCCGCCAAGGATTTTATCAGCAACGTTCGCCGAAAACTGGCCGTGGGCGACGTTGGCGGCATCAACCAAATGAGTTCCTTTGACAATTTCGCGGGCGCCGACAGGGAGTCGCGCTCGCAGTTCAAAGCTTTGAAAGCAAACATCGACAGCATCCAGGCCGGAAACCTCAACCAGCAACAACGCGTTTTCAACAACGGCCAAAATCCCCAGGCGCCGGCCAACAGCGCCGGCGAACTTATGGCCCGCGATCAATGGACCAGATTGGCCCAAGCGCAGGAACTCGCGGTGGAGCGAGTGCGGCCCTTGCGCGTGAACCTGCCCATCAGCGGACTGCATCAGGCTTTCACGCAGGTATTGCAAACCGAAATTGAAAAGCCGCTCACCATCAAATTTACCGCCACCAACACCCAAACCGGCAGTTTGGCCCGGCAGTTCCTCGGCGCCGGGCTGGCCTTGTTCGTCTTGTGGGCGGTCGTGAAAGCCCTTCTCCTCCGCCTGTGGGTAGCGAAAACTCCATAAATCTGCGAAGAAGTTGATTCCAATCGCGCCCCAATGGGGTTCTCGCTGACCACCAGTGTCTCCTTGACCACAGCTTGCGGCGATTTTGCGCGGTTAGGGGGAGGATTGGGTGCATTTCGTCTTTTTGGGTTGTGCTCTCTTGATCTTAATCCTAATCCTAATCTTAATCTCAACCATACGGGCCGAGGCGGCAGAGATTATGATTACGATTAGGATTAAGAGGGAAACCCAAGAAAGTGAAATGCACCCGGGAGGATTTCGGGGAATTGCCGTCTCTTGACAAACCGTCTCGCCATTGGTAGATTGCTTCCAGCAACGAGTTCACAAACTAGTTAAACATCAGCGCCATGCCGCCCACACTCGACAGCGGTTCTGCCCAGGGAACCTGGCTAGGTATGCCCGATTGGCACACCTACCGTGCCGGAGGGGAAGACAACGCTGGCCGGAAAATTGATAAAATATACGCGCTCGGCGACGACTATATTATTTATTTGAGCGATGGCGAATTGTTCTACGAGATAACGCCGGCATTGACCAGGACTTTGGCCGGCGCATTGGGAAAGGCCGGCACGTTGATCGCCTGGATCAATCGGCTGTTTCCTGTCAAACCCAGTGATAAGGAATCCGAGGCCTATCGCAACCGGCTCGCGACCCTGGAAACGATTGCCGCCTCTTGCGAAATGGTTTTTAGCGGGCAGTCTCCCGATGCGCTGGACATCCTGGGCCGCATTCCGATCTGGCGTTTTTACCGCGCCCACGGGGTGGACAGAGCGGGCCGCAAAATTGAAAAGGTTTACGCGCTCGACGACGACTACATTGTTTACTTTAGCGATTGCGAGTTGTTTTATGAAACAACGCCGGAACTGGCCGCGCGCTTGGGAACCACCTTGGGGGGCACGAACGCGGCATTGGCCCGAATCAAACGGCTCCTGCCTGACAATCCTGAAGATAAAAGCCCCGTTTATCTGAGCAAGTTTTCGACTCTGGAACTGGCCGCTGACGGCTGTGAAATGGTTTTTTGCGGGCAGTCAACCAATGGATTGGACGTTCTAAACAGCATTCGTGACAAGCTGCAAACCACTGAGGAAGTGAAGCGGCGTCTGGCCTACCAGGCAGGCACGGTGTCAATCACCTTGGCGGTCTGGCTTCTCTATTTGTGGTTGCAATGGATGAATTACCTGTACGGGCGCTGGGAACCGTGGATGCTCAGCGCGGCGCTGGCCATGGCCGGAGGCGTGTTCTCCGTGTGTTTGAATCTCGAATCGCTTCAAGTAAACGTGAATCAACGCCTCTACTTTCTGTGGATCGCCGGGGCTACGCGGGCCGTTATCGCGTTCCTTGCCGGGATCGGGCTGCTTTTGGCCATGCGGTCGAAGATGTTCGCCGGGATTGCCTACGCGGGCAAGCCGCCTTCTGGCTATGCGCCTTTGGAGATCGCTGAGATGTTCTTTTGTTTTCTCGCGGGCTTTTCTGAATTTTTCGTGCCAAATATCTTGAGCGATGCCGAGAAGAAGCCCTCCGACTCGGCTAAGCCCGCAACCCCCGCGACGCCCGCCGCATCCCCGCCCCCCGCGACGCCACCAGTCACCCCGCCACCGCCAGTCAACACAACGAATTGAAGTTCCCGGCTCCATCTTGGAAAACAGGCGTCACCCATTCCTGTCGCTTCAACCAAGTGTGCCCGTGACCGCTCAAGCTGCTGAACCGGTCCAGGAATACCGCGACCTTCGCTGTTCCCACTCGGACAGTCTCCCCGCGCTCCTCACGCAACTGCGTCTGTCGGTCCTCATCTCCACTTATCAGACCGGCCACCTCGTGGTCGTGGCGGCCCGGAATGGCCGGCTCACGCTGACGTTTCACCAATTCGAACGAGCCATGGGCCTCGCCGTTAAGCAAGGAACGATCGCCGTCTGCACGCGCAAGGAAGTGTGGTTCTTGCGGGACGCTCCGGATATCGCCGCCAAGCTCCACCATCAAGGACATCATGACGCCTGCTTCCTGGCGCGCACCTCCCACTTCACCGATGACATCCATGCGCACGAAGCCGCCTGGATCGGGGAGCGCGGAGGGGGCCTCGAGTTCTGCATCGTCAACACGCTCTTCTCCTGCCTGTCCGCCCTGCATCCTTATTACAGTTTCGCCCCGCGCTGGCGGCCGCCCTTCATATCCGCCCTGCGCCCCGAAGACCGCTGCCATCTCAACGGACTGGCCGTCGTCAACGGCCAACCCCGCTACGTTACCGCCCTGGCGGAAACCGACACGCCCTCCGGGTGGCGCGCTGTCCAACGCCATGGCGGCTGTCTCATCGAGGTCCCCAGCGGTCGCCTGCTGACCCGCGGGCTGTCCCTTCCTCACTCCCCGCGGGTGGAAGGCAATCAAATCTTTTTTCTCCATGAACGAAATTGCTTCCGGGGCAAAATGGGATTAATTTCGTTTCACCAGTTTAAGTAATGCAAACAATAAGGAGACATAGGGCACGCGCGGCGATGTTGGCGGCTGGTGCGGCGCTAACGCCGGTTTATCCGGGGCTGGCCTCGTTGCTGGGCGACCAGCTCTATCCCTCCAACTATGCTTGGAACCAGAACATCAGCAACGCCCCCGTGGCGGCAAACTCGGCGGCCATCATCTCCCACATCGGTGGCTCGATCACTATCCACCCCGATTGGGGCGCGGATAGTCCTGCCAACGGGACTAGCCCCTTGTACGGCATTCCCTACAACGTCGTCCACGGCAACATTACCACGAAGATCAATGTCATTATCGACAATTATCCCGGCGAAAGCGATCTTGTCGCGGTGCCGATTCCGTCAATCGCCGTGATTGAAGGCGATTACCAAAACGGACCGAATCCCAACGGCGGCGGTTACAACGCGAAGCAACGCGGCGACTCTCACCTCATCGTCTGGGACGAGGACAATAACCTCGGCTATGAGCTGTACGGAGTGACCCGGCCATCCGACACGAATTTGTTTCCCAATACCAGCGGCGTTGAACTGCCTCATACCGACGGACATTGGCACGCAGCCCAGGAAACCGTCTGGAACTTTAACACGAACAGCTTCCGCATCCTCGGCGAGACCTCCGCCGACGCCGCGGGACTATCGATTCTGGCAGGCCTGGCCCGGCCCGATGAAGGATTGACTGTCGCGCAGGGAGGCCAGGGCGTCATCAACCACGCCCTCCGCATGACCCTGCCTCCCGGCGATGTTAATCCACAATACATTTACCCCGGCCTCGCACATGGTCTCGACTTCGCAGGGTGCCAACAATTTGCCTCTCGGCAGCCGGTTACGCCTGAAAAACACGCCGGCCGTCAACACTCTGATCAGCACCATGGGCCCTCAGTCTCAGATCGTTGCCCGGGCCATGCAGCAATACGGCCTGATCCTCGCGGACATCGGCAGCGCGATGTACGTCACCGGCGTCTCCGCCTCGGTGAACGCCACCAACGGCATCAGCCTCACCTGGAACCTCGCAGATATCCTCGGTGGCCTCCCGCAGTTGCCGGCCAGCGATTTCGACGTTGTCAACCTAAGGCCAATGGTGACCAGCTTGAGTGCAACCAACGGCTCGCCCGGCAGCGCCCTCACCGTCCTCGGCCAGAACTTCTCCGGCGCGGCTGGGCTCCTCTCGGTGTTCTTTGGCAGCACCGCCGCCGGCTCAGTCAACGTGCTCGACGACACTCAGATCTCCGTCACAGTTCCGAGCGGTTCCGGGACCGTGGATGTGACGGTTCAATCGGGCGCCAACGAAACGGACAAGATTAGCGACAGCACCAACGCCAACGTCAACGCGCCCATTTTTGGTTATGGAACCTCGGCCCTGACGCCGGCGGACAAGTTTACCTTTCTTGCCGCGGCCCCGGCGTTCCAGCACGTTGCGATGAGCGGTGGGAACATCATCATAAGCGGGACGAACAACAGCGGGCCGGGCGGCACTTATCACCTGTTGGCCTCAACCAATCTGCTGCTCTCGCGCACCAACTGGACGGTGTTGACGAACGGGAGTTTTGATGGCAACGGCAACTTCTTGTTCACGAACGCCATCGGAACAAACCCGCAGCAGTTCTACATCCTGCGAGTGCCCTAAGAACGTCCGCTGGAGTTTCACATTCCCCCTCCTCGCAAAACCATCCTTGACCTGGCGCCCCCTGAACCCGAATCATCATGGTCAAATTATGTTCCAGCGCAAATCATCAGCCAGGGCCTTATGCTGCGCCCTCTTCGCAGCATGGGCGGCGCCGCTTGTGGCCGCGCCATCACTTGAGTCCACCGCCGCTTCCAATTACTTCAAAGCGCAAACCGATCAGATCGTCTCCTCCGGCATGGCCGGCATTCACTCGCTGGCCGACTGGCAGGCCCGCCGGCCCGAATTGCGCCGTCAGGCCGCCGAAATGCTCGGCCTCGACCCCATGCCCGCCCGCACCGATCTCAAACCCGTCGTCACCGGCCGCATCGACCGCGACGATTTTTCCGTGGAGAAAATCTGTTTCCAATCCTCGCCCGGCCTCTACGTGACGGCGAATCTTTATCTGCCCAAGGCGGCCCCAAAACCGCTGCCGACCATCCTCTATGTGTGCGGCCACGCGCAGGTGATCACCAACAAAATCCTTTGCGGCGCCAAAGCGGCCTACCAGCACCACGGCATCTGGCTGGCGCAGAACGGCTACGCCTGCCTTGTTATGGACACCGTCGAACTGGGAGAAATCAAAGGCGTTCACAGGGGCACCTACGACCACGACATGTGGTGGTGGAACTCCCGCGGCTACACTCCTGCCGCCGTCGAAACCTGGAATGGCATCCGCGCCCTCGACTACCTCGAGACCCGTCCCGAAGTGGACACCAACCGTTTTGGCATTACCGGCCGCTCCGGTGGCGGGGCCTATAGTTGGTTTGTCGCGGCGCTCGACGACCGCGTCAAAGTCATCGCTCCCGTCGCCGGCATCGCCGATCTTCAAAGCTACGTCGTGGATAACAGGGTGGACGGCCATTGCGATTGCATGTTCTTCCTCAACACCTATCGCTGGGATTATCCCCTGCTGGCGGCGCTGGCGGCCCCGCGCCCGCTCTTGCTGGTGAACACGGACACCGACAACCACTTCCCTCTGGATGGCGTCGTCCGCACTTACGAAAAGGTCAAGGACGTCTATAAATGGTATGGCGCCTCCACCAACTTCGGCCTCGTCATCGGCCCCGGTCCCCACAAAGACACCCAGAACATGCAACTCCCCGTTCTTCGCTGGTTCAACATCTACCTCAAGCACGAGGATCCGCTCGTCGAATCCGCCGCCAAAATACTGATCCCCCCTTTGGACCTGCGCGTCCTGAAGCAAATCCCCGCCGACGCCATCAACGAGCGCATCCAGGAGAGCTTCGTTCCCGCCGCTCCCCGCCCATCCGTCCCGGCCACCACTGCCGAATGGCAGCGCATGTGCGCAGCCTGGATGGATGCTTTGCGCCACAAGTGCTTTGCCGGATGGCCGGACAACGCCAGTGCTCCATCTGTCAAACATGTCTCATCCGAATCGGCAGACGGCGTCCAATACGAGGCCTTTGAGGTGACCACCCAGCCCTGGGTGCCCTTGAGCCTTATTGTCGCCCGCAAAGCCGGCGCCGACGCACCCGGCAAACTGGTCGTCTGCCTTGCCCGCGAGACGCCTTCGCTGGATCACCCCGCCGCCGCCTTTGGGGAAATGGGCTTGCGCCGCCAATTGCTCGATGGCCAGGTCGCCCTCGCCGCCTTTTACCCGCGCTTCGCTTCCTCAAACGCACGGTCCGCCGAAAGAAGTCTGCGCCGGCACTTCATGATGGTGGGCCAGACCCTGGAACGGAATGAAAGTGTGGGACATCCGCTGCGCCATCCAGGCCCTGCGCTCCATGCCCGCCCTGGCCAAAACGCCGCTTTGGCTGAACGCCGATGGCGACCTGGGCGTTGACGCACTCTACGCCTCCCTCTTCGAAGATGGTTTGACAGGGCTGGACTTGCGCGCCATCCCGTCCAGCCACGTTGATGGCCCGGACTACTTGAACGTCCTGAAATATCTGGACATTCCCCAGGCCGCCGCCATGGCTGCCGAACGTTGCACCCTCCGCTTACAGCCTGCGCAAACCACCGGTTGGGATTTCCTCTCAGGCATGTCCAAGTCACTCGCCCCTCGCATAGACCTCGTTCTCCTCTCCCCCGCCGCCAACTGACACTCCAAATATCGAACTCGTGCCGCTTTGATTCGCCAAGCTGAGGTGAAGCCAGGCGGAATTGCCCGTGTTCGTCCAAGAGGCAGTTTGGGGCGCGACAGCGAGCACGACACTATTTGCTCCCGCTGCCGGCCCCTCTAAAAGCGAGGTCGTGCCCAGCGCATAAGTAGTGGCTTGGGCCTGCGCGACGCTGACGGCCAAAAGCAACAAAACCAAAAGGACCAGCCATGTCGTTTTCATATTGTAGAACACTCCAAAGTTTTGCCTCATGGCGAACGGATGCGGTAATATCGCCCAGGATAGTTGGCACACTGGGGATCGATGAAACAACACGAACCGTTGGTGAGCGTGAAGTTGGCCACAACGAAATGGCCCGGAGGGAAACCGTATTCCCCGCCCGGGGACTGCATTTGGGGCGCCGCCAAGCCGGCCCAGCCCCTCCCCGCCTTCTCACCTTCCGAAACCAAAGCGTGCTCCGGCTCGTCATGCGACGGTGGAACAAGTGCAGGGTGCATTTCGTTTTTTTGGGTTGTGCTCCCTTGATCTTAATCCTAATCCTAATCTTAATCTCAACCATACGGGCCGAGGCGGCAGAGATTATGATTACGATTAAGATTAAGAGGGAAACCCAGGAAAGTGAAATGCACCCACAAGTGCAACCAAACGCTATCGACTGGGTCGGTAACGTTCTCCCCCAACTGATCTCCATCATGTTTAGCCGATAAATTAAACGCCATGACAGAAAGCAATCGTGCGAACAAAACAAATCGCGGCGGGTCAACGGCAATGACCCGGCGTGCGATGCTGAAGCTGGCTGGTTTGGCGGCGGCGGGCACCGGATTGGCTGTTTCAAATCCTTGCGCAACCGCGCATTCGAGCGAAACCACATTTCTCAACGACAACGGCAAGCCAGGCAAAGGCAAAGCCTTCGATTATCGCCTGCTCTTGGGCTGGATCAACGATAATTCCAATCGTCCGTTGTCAGGCAAACGCTGGCCCATTACCGATGTCGATAAACAAACCGTGAAGGACTACGAGTCATTCTTTCGAGTCGCCCGGGATTCCGGTTACAACGGCATCACACTTTGGGGATTGTACGCCAGCCACGCGTGGCCTGTTCCTCTCAAAAACGCCCTGGCGCCGAAGCGCCGCCGGTTGATTGATCGTATTCTTAGTGCAGCGGACAGGATGGGCATCAAAGTGCTCTACGGTCTTGGTGTTTATAGCTGGGGCTTTGAAGAAATCATCAAGCACGATCCCACCACGGCGCGCAATGAAGGCCGATTTGCCTGGGGCAAATACCAGCCGGATAACGGGGTGGCAATGTGCTACCAAAGCCAGTCTGCTCGACAGTGGATGCGCGACATAGTTGACTTATGCGTCGGCGAAATCGGCACGCAGGGATTTGGCTTCCAGTCTGGTGATTTGGGACGGTGCTATTGCTCGCAATGCCGGCAACTGTCTGATGTTGAATATCATTCGCGCATCATCAACGAAACGGCCGCATATATCAAAGAACGGCATCCGAACCAAGTTCTAGGAATGAGCGCATGGGGGGTCGATTTGGGTTGCGGAGCGGCAGCGCTTGAAAAGATGACGAGCCATCTCAATTTCCTGACGGACGTGACGGACCAGTCGGCCCGGAAAGGTCGTGACTATCGCCAGTCGCTGACCTCCCATCTTCGGTGCGCCATAGGCTCGCTGGGGGGCGCGGTGATTGTGCCACCGCAGCGGTGGCCGCGCGACCGGTGGTTCTTGCCGCATGCCCGAATGACAGCCGAGAGCATTCGGTCTTTGCACGAGGACGGCGGGCGGGCGTTCGAATTCTTCATGGGTCCGCTGGCAAATCCTCAGTTCGACATCATGACCCGCTATGTGGGCCTCCTCTTGAACAACCCGGAGCAATCCTGCGAACAGGCGCTTTCCCAAGTCATCGAAGGCATCTGCGCGCCTAACAACGACGGCATCACGGCGGACATCGTTCGCTGGCTGATTGAGATTGAACGCGCCTACATGGTTCGGGTCGGCGATATTAGTTCCGGCGAGTTCGATTTTGAGCCTCTGAAAGGCGAGTCCGCGGGCGAGCCGATTTACCTGAACCGGCTGTCGTCCGAGGCGCTCCAAGGTTATGAGAACGATTTGGAGCGTTTATCAAAGCAGCTTCCAGCATTGGCCGCCCAATGTCGGCGCCCCAATGAAATGCGATTAATCGGACGGTGCCTCGTGAATGTCTTGGGCGATGTTCGGAAAGTTCGAGAGCAATTCCTTCAGAAATCGAAGGTTTAGAGTAGTTTGGCTTATCCTCGGCGTATCACCATGAACTGCGAGACCGTTCCGCCAGGATCATGCCGACGGGTCCAACGATGAGGAAGTCAGTGTTTGTTTGCATCGTCAATTTCGCGTTACGCATCTGTGCCATCTGCGTGTGGGCGGCGGCGCGGACAGGATGCAATCCAGGCGGTTGACAACGGATCGGGCTTGTTTGTGTTAACGCCAGCTTAATGATTACATGGGTCTTCCCTGAATTGGGGTTCCAAATCCGCAGGATTTCTGCAACCGAACGGACTCTGAAGCAACTCCCGATTATAATTGGACATTCCAACGGTGTCGCGCACGCTCGGACACAAGGATGGCGGGGCGTTGGCGATGAAGACCTGCGGCCACCTGCGGAACGAACACCGTCAGGCCGTGGCGCAGAAGGTGAACTTCTAAACGTCAGTTTCCTGGATTCAGGAAATCCCGCATCGCCGCCCACGCCGGGTCCTCCATATAACGTTGCACAATCGGTGCTGCCCGTTCTTTATCCATGCCGTGAAGAACCTTAAGCAGGTCATGCATATGCAGCTCGTCCATGCTGCTTTTAACAGCCTGCAAGCGTGGCAACAGCGCGGCGATTGCGTCGAACGAGTCCTTGTCTCCCATCGCTTCCAACGCCTTCGCCGCTTCGGTCGCCGCTTGCATATCTGCCAACTTGAGCATGGGGCGCAAAAACGGTATCGCTTTCGGATCCCGGACCGTCTCCAATGCACTGCAGATGTAATATTGGCTGGTCTTGCCAGGCTTTTCGAGCAACTCGCACAACACCGGCACTGCGGGCGCTGCCGGTCTCCCGATATCGCAGAGTATCAGCACCGGAAGATTCAGGTCCTCTCCGTTAGTCATTCCCGCGCGAAGCACTTCGATCAGCGCCGGGACCGCATCGGCACCCAGTTGCGGCATCTGCTTACGCAACTCCTGATGCAGCTCACCGGACGCCTTTGGCGCTGTTGCCTCCCGCGGATAACTCGCCATCCTTGCGGCCTTCGCCTTCGCGTCCTTGAGGGCATTCACAGCCTGCCAATCTCTCGAAGCCGCCTGGTGATCCAGCCAGTGTTGAACCCTGAGGGTAACCTCTGTGTGCGAAGCAGCGTATGCCCTCAGTACATCTTCAGGATGACTTGTCAAATACAACTCAAAATACTCCTTCAGCCTCAATGGTTGCACGTCCTCAGGGTCAACGATACCCAAATCGCCTGTGTCCGGTTCTCCTCCATAAATCCCGCTCCTCCGTCTGAGAAACCAGATGTTGTCTTTGCTTGCGTCCTCTACCAGAGACCCACCGCCATGCATGCTCCCTGTATCAATTATCCACACCAGATTCGTCGGATAATCCTTGCTGCCGCCACTTGTATTCATCGTGAAGCCATCGTGTTGTGCGCGCCCGCCGACTACGGGCTCCAGGCCGTAGTGAATGATTATCGGAATTGTTTCTTCACCCGATGCTCCTTTGATGACCGAGGTGATGACCAGCGTAGCGTGGTGCTCCCAGCTTCTACCTTCAGGAAAAATGTTGGTATGAGGGACGAATTGGATGGAGTTCTCCTTCAAATGTCCAACTGCAATCAACTCGGAACGCTCGACGATATCTGCATCCCGGTAAGATGGGCGTAGCCATGCGTTGGCCATTGTGCCTGAAAGGATGAGCGTGATGATGGCGAGCAGAGCCGAAGACCGACCCGGAAACTCCCGAACTGAGATTATGCACCCCCGGTTTCGCGCATTTGAAGCTCGCTCTTTCATTCTAAAGCGGAGATTAAGCCGTTGCTAGTGAAGCGCAAGCGCGGAATTGAGCAAACAACTGCGCAGTCATTGCATTTTGCTTCTCCAAAATTGCAAGAATCCATGTCAGTCTTGCATAGGAGATATCAAAAACGAGGGATTACCCCGTCTTTTTGGAAAAAAGAGCATTCCCCAGCGATTTTCACCGGGCACGCTTCAAGCTTGATAACAATCAATATGAAAACTGGAAAATTAATTGTTCTGGCCTTGGGTATTTCAAGCCTTGCGGCTCCTCTCTTGAGGGCTGGGGTGGGAACCGGAGTGCAGATAAATGTGCCTGCGCCTGTCGTAGTGGCGCCAGCGCCCACGGTGACAGTGCAAGCTGTCCCCGATAGTTATGCGTGGGACGGCACTGAATACGTGGGAGTTGTTGGTTCACAATACTATTATCTCGGCCCCGGCAACGTGTGGCTGACCTTGGATGGGCCGCGTGTGGCGCGATTCCACGAATGGGAACGCGGTCATCCGGATTGGCGTACTCATGCCATCCGCAACGACCGTTTCCGCCACGACGCCCACGGGCACGATGTGCCGTTCCATGACAATCATGAGAGTCGGGACACGCACGACAATCACAACGGCGACCACAGTCACGATATTGACCATCATTGATCTCATCATCGTTGGGCGTTCCCTCATGGCGCGCTGGCCTTCAACGATGACAGTTCCTCCGGGGATGCCCGGCGCGCGCAACGGAAGCCGCAAAAATCGGTGTAAAAACAGGCGTCCGTGTCCCCCGTGCGCTGGCCCCGGCGAAAGGTGGCCCGGCACGTGTCCGCGCTTGCTTTCCAGGAACCGCCGCGCATCACGCGTTCGACATCCCGGCCCGGACTGGGCGGCCCGTGCGGATCGCGCGCCGAGCTGGCCTGATAATAAGTGGGGCTATAGACATCCTCGCACCACTCCGAAACATTGCCGTACATGTCATACAACCCCCAGAGGTTGGGCTTCTTCTGGCCCACTGGATGAGTCTTCTCACCGGCGTTGTCCGCAAACCAGGCGTATTGCCGCAATGTGTCCGGGGCCCCGAAATCAAACGGGCCATCGGCGCCGGCGCGAGCGGCGTATTCCCACTCCGCTTCGGTGGGCAGGCGATAGCCGTTGGCCGAATAATCACACTCCCAGTCAATCGTCTTCTCGTTGTAACAGGGTTTGAGTCCTTCGAGCAGCGAACGTTCGTTGCAGTATTGCTTGGCGTCGCGCCAGCGCACCCGCTCCACGGGTTTGGCTGGATTATCCTGCCAGTGCGACGGGTCGGGCAATTGCACCTTGGTGAACATCTCGTGTGTCACCGGACAGGCATCCATCATGAAACTGCTCAGTTTGACCTTGTGGACGGGTGCTTCATCCGTCTCCCCCTGGCTATAGCCCATCATGAAATTCCCCCCGGGCAGATAGATCATTTTCACGCCGGACTTGGTGACGACCTCAAATGGGGTGGCCGGCAGTGTGGGGGAAAGAGCGCCGGCGGAGTTAGCGGGCTTGGCTTGGTTTTGGCCTTCCGGGCCTGACTTGCCGCAGGAACAAAGCAGACTTAATCCCGCCAGCAGGCTGATTAGGAAAAAACTCTTAATCACGTCCACTCCGGTTATTTGCGACCCAGCCTGATCCAGGCGGACTCCTTGTTGCTCAAACCATTCGTGGTCAGAATGGCAAAATCAGCCTCGGTCGCATGGTTCAGATCAATGGTGTTGGTCTGCACGGCCGACACCGCCTCAATATTCCAACCCGGGGCATAGACCCCCATGATCTCGCTGGCTGCTTGAAAGGTGCCCGGCTTGCTCAAATCCCCCCCGCCATCCGGCCCGCGGCTGAAACTCAGAAACCGGCCGTCCGGCGACCATCTGACGTGATAGACCTTGTTCGTGGTGTCCCTGATGGCGACCCGCCTCTGCGTGATTTTGGGTTCATCGGAGTCGGTGTCTATGGAGGCAACGGCAATCTCATGGTCGCTGGCGCCCCAGGCCACCTGCTTGCCATCGGGGCTGAAGCGAGGGCGGCAACCGGGGATTTTCAAGTTAACGATTTTGTCCCCGTCCGCCTGGATGAGCAGGATGGCGTGATCGTATCCCATGCCGGCATGAACGGTCGATACGATCCATTTGCCGTTGGCGCAGAAATTGGGATTGTAGAGATGGTGCAGATTGGTGTAATCTGGATGCGGAGTATTTTTGCCCGTCGCCAAATTGTAGAAATTCATACCCTTGGTGTAATAATCTATCACGTTGAACTTCGGATACTCCTGGTCCAGAAACCCAATGACTTTGCTGTCAGGCGACCAGAATGGCTCCCGCGCGTAATCGGCGATTTTCTTGCGATGTTTGCCGTTTATATCCATGACATAGAGGCTGCGGATGGCGTCGCGGCCCTCGCCCTTGTCGGCTACAAAACAAATCCAGGCCCCATCGGGCGAAATCTGGGGGTAATGCTCGTTGAGGTCCGGCGTCTTGGTCAGGTTCACCGGGTGCGATCCGTCGGCGTTCATGACAAAGATGTCCGAGTTGCCATTGACATAGCTCTCATAAGCCATCTTGAACGGCAGCGCCTTCAACCGCTGGCGCAACGGTTCGGTATCGGCCGCGCCGGCGAGCCATGTGATTGAGGCCCAAGCTGCCAGCACCCCGACGAGGCGAACGAAGGTTGATTTCATTTGGCGGAAACTAACGCGCCTGCTTGAAGGCCGCGAGAGAAATCTGTCTCCGGCAAAAATCTTGCCCTGCCGCGTCTCTGGCCCTAATAAGTCGCTCATGCGCGTTCACATGACCACTGGCCTGCTGGCCACGATGCTCTTTGAGGATCGAGGCGGGGCGATATATTTTAGTTGGGGTTTTCTGGTTGATTTGATTGGGTGCTGAGTGGAGACTGGACAGTAATCGAATGGAAACCGTGTTCAGCATCTGTCTTGGAATTGGCCTCAGCGCGGCCTGTGGTTTCAGGGTGTTTGTGCCGCTGTTGTTGATGAGCATCGCCAGCCTTTCCGGGCATCTAGCACTGGCCCAAGGCTTCCAATGGATTGGGACTTATCCCGCACTGATTGCCTTTGGCGTCGCAACATGCATGGAGGTGGCGGCATATTACGTGCCTTTAGTCGGCCATTTGTTAGACATATTAGCCACACCGTCCGCGATTGTAGCAGGAATCATGATCACTGCATCCGTCATTACAGAAATAAGCCCGTTGATGAAATGGACCTTGGCGATCATTGCTGGCGGCGGGGCGGCAGGAGTCGTGCAGGGATCAACAGTCTTTGCGCGCGGAGCATCGACGGCAATCACTGCGGGATTCGCAAACCCCGTCGTGGCCACCTTCGAACTTGCCGGTGCGGTTGTCATCTCCATTTTGGCTCTAACGGCCCCGTTCGTCGTGGTTGGGCTGCTCGTTGGGCTGCTCGTCATAATTGGCGTCAAATTGCTTCGGCGAAATCCAAAGTCTTTGAGCAGTTGTGCGAAACCAACCGATTGATGGGAGGAGCCAAAGCTGCCAACTGCGCTGGTGTTTCATGATGCTGACTTCCACCACATCGCAGTTTTCGGTCCCAACTTTTTCGATGCCCACCTTGCGCACTCCATCGATATATCTTCGATATTCAGGCCGTTTCCTGGTTGATTCAAGAAAAACACACTGAATAAGCAATTTGAAGGATTCTTCCAATAGTGGACACCCGCCAGAATGCGATCAAAGCCGCAGGAAAATCTTGCGCCGGTAGAGAAAACGCACCCACCAGAAGGCCATCAGCAAACCGAGGAAGGTCACCATCAAGTCTCCACTGCCGTATAGATGCGCGTTAAAAAAGTCAGAAATATCGCCTCCCACCACGCGCGCGCTGATGGGGTTGAAGCCTCCAATGATTTTCTTTGTCACGTAAATCGTGATGGAATTCATGCCCATCCAGACAAAAGGCTGGCACCACCAGCGCCATTTGGCCACGTCCACCACCCAGTAGAACGTTCCCAGCAGCAACGCGCTGTATCCTCCAGCGACCAGGACGTAGGAGGAACTCCAGAGCTTCTTCACGACAGGAAACTGAGCGCTCCACGCCCAACCGAGCACAGCCAGCGCCACCCCGGCAGCAAGCAGACACATCACCTTTTGCAAGTCGTTGATCGACGTGTTGAGGAGCAGCAGTCCGGCGAACACCCCCAGCAAGCAAGTCACAATCGCCGGCAAGGTGCTCAGGATGCCTTCCGCGTCGTAGTAGGTTTCCCCCCGGGCTCCGGGCAGGCATAGGAAATCGACGTGGTTGGCGAGATTCAAACCGGGTTCGTAGCCGCCAGTGACACGCTCGGTGGTGGCGTCATAGAGCGCCCTGGGGTTAATGGGCGCGCCACGCTGCGCGGCCAATTGGGTCAAAGCTGACTTTTGCAACTGGATATTGCGAATGGGCACAAAGGTCAGCAGTCCCCAATAGCCAACCAGCAATCCGACCGCGATAACAATCATGGTCCGCAAATTGCAGAAACAAAAAATCAGCCCGGTGAATAAGTAACAGAGGGCGATGCGGTTGAGCACGCCCAACAAATGAATAGCCGGCCAGCGATGGGTGAAGCCCCCCGAATAGAACAGGGCCACCACATAGAGCAGGATCGAGCGGCGAATGACTCGTTTGACCGCCGCCGCCCGCCCTTGCTGGCGCATGGTCCTGCCCAGGGAAAAAACAACGGATATGCCCGCCATGAACACGAAGAGCGGAAAGATCAGGTCGTAGAAGCGGAACCCCGCCCACTCGGCGTGATGAAGTTCGTCGGAACACCATCGGATGAAGGAGAAGCCCGCGGCGGTCTGTCCGCCCGGCGCTATCATCCCATCGAGGGAATGGACCAGCGTATTAGCGCCGATGATCCAAAACATGTCAAATCCACGGAGGGCGTCCAGTGACATCAGCCGCTGTGAGGCGGTTGCGACGGGCGTCAAAGATTTCGTGGGCGCTTCAACTTCTATCATACTCTTGGATCCCATGTCCTTGAAGGAATTAAAACAGCTTGGCAAAAAGCCTAATTCCGTCCATGCGGCGCGATTTGGCCAGGATGCTATTTGGGGGCGTTGGGCTGGCCAGGCTTCAAGTATTTGTTGAAGAAAGCATGGAGCCAGGTCCGGGCCTCCGGGCCTTCAAAAGCATCCTTGGGGCTGCCGTGGCCGCCCTCCACAACGACGTGATATTCCACCGGGACGCCCGCTCTTTTCAGGAGATAGGCGATCTCCTGGGCTTGCTGCACGGGCACCGTGGAGTCTTTGTCGCCATGCATAATGATGAACGGCGCACTATTCTTATCGACGTAGAAGACGGGGCTGGCGTTGACCGCCTTATCGGTGTTGGTTTGCACCGTGCCGCCGAGCAGGAAAAATTCCGGCGAGCCTCGGGTACCCCATTTCCAATCATTGGTGGTGGGATAAACGGACATCGTGAGCAAATCGGTTGGCCCAGACCAATCGCCCACGGCCTGGACGGCGCTGGAATAATTAAGATTCTCGCCCTGGTCGAATTCCCTGGTGTCGCCGGTGACGCCGAGCATGGCCGCCATGTGACCGCCGGAGGACATGCCCCAAACGCCGATGTGGTCGGCATCCAGGCTGTATTCCGCCGCGTGGGCGCGCAACCAGCGAATGGCGGATTTGCAATCAATGATTTGGGCGGGCCACTTGGCCATCGAACTCTGACGGAAATTAATGCTCACAAGAGCGTAGCCGAGGGGAATGAAGGAGCGGCCCCCGGGTCCGTTCTTGCTGTTGTGGTTCCAACCTCCGCCGTGAATCCAAATAACAACCGGAAAATTGGATCCCGTGGCGGGAAGGTAAATATCCAGATCATGGCGCTCCGCGTGGTCGGAGGCATAGTATAGATTGGTGAAAATCCTTGGGCCTCCGGGCGGCACGCCGGGGCTTGTAGCGTCGGCGGCGCGGCTGGAGCCGGCCAGCAAGAGGGTTAGAGAAAGAATGGCTACGCCTATCAAAAGTTGGATTCGTTTCATAATACGAGGGGACTTTAGCCGTATTTTTAGGGTTGGCAAGCGTTCTTGGGCTTGCCAGGGGCTGATGGACAGAATAAGACGGCACTTTCGCTTTGCACCGGAACATTTTTCCCACCATAGTGGCCACCGGCGCTTCTGCTTGCGCCTAAATACAATGAAAACTAAATCGCCAGCATCGACCCGACTCTGGAAATTACATTTCGGAAATTGCGCGCTTCTCGTTGTCATCCTCTGCCCTCTGCTCTTCGCGGATGAGACGAACACGGTTGCGCCGCAATTGAACGGCGGCGGATTGGAAATTCGCCATCAACTTCAAGGCCGGAAAATACGGCAGGTGTCACTGCTCCCAGCCGGGGTGACAGGCCAATTGTCCAAAACCCAGTCGGACCCCACGGCAGGCGTGGAGGTGGAATTGCAAGTCACCGGCTCGAATTGGAACGCTCACCACGCCAAAAAACTTATCGGCGGCGATCCCGGCGCGCAATTGATATATCTTGGCCAGCAAACAGTGGAATCGAAGCCGGGCCGACAGCATCAGGTTTTGCTGCAGCAATCGCCGGAAACCGGACTTCGCGTCGAATCACACTACGAGTTTTTCAATGATATCCCAGTCATGCGCCGCTGGACCCGGATTGTCAATCAGGGCCAATCGCCGCTCGGCATCGAACATGTCAGTTCCGCCATGATCTACAATTTCGCGAACTACGGCACGCAGCCGCTGGAAGAGAAACTGCGGATCGATTATGCAAACAACAGTTGGATGAGCGAAGCGCAATGGCAATCAGCGCCGCCTTCCCGTTGGTCATGTCTTGAGAACGGGAACTTCAGTCTCAACGCGATTGCTTTTGGCAACATTGGCAGTTGGTCCTCGATGTCCTTCCTGCCTTTAGGCATGGCCGAGAACCGCGACTTGGGCGTCACCTGGTTCTGGCAGATCGAACACAACGGTTCCTGGCATTGGGAGATATCCGATACGGCCAACCACACCAGCTATCTTTACCTGGGCGGCCCCGACGCACTTTTCAGCTCGGCATGGAAGCAACTGCAACCCGGCATGAGCTACGATTCCGTGCCGGTGGCCGTGGGATGCGTCAAAGGCGGCTTCGATGAGGCCGTCCAAGCCATGACGGCTTACCGGCGCGTGGCCTGCCTCGTCCCGCATCCGAACAACGCGAAGTGCCCGGTGATTTTCAACGACTACATGAATTGTTTAATGGCCGACCCGACCGCCGACAAGGAAGCGCCGATGATCGAGGCGGCCGCCGCCGCCGGCTGCGAGTACTACGTCATTGACGCCGGTTGGTATGCCGAACTCAAGGAAGATTGGTGGGGTTCCGTGGGTCTGTGGCAGCCTTCGAAAACCCGCTGGGGCGCCAACGGTCTGACGGGCATGCTGGATCAGATTCGGGCACGAGGAATGGTGCCGGGATTGTGGCTGGAGATCGAGGTCGCGGGCATCAACTCTCCGCTCAAAGACAAACCGGACGCGTGGTTTTTTATGCGGCATGGACGCCGCGTCATTGACAATGGCCGTTACCTGCTGGATTTTCGCAACCCCGAGGTGCGCGCCCATGCCGACGAGGTGGTCAACCGGCTGGTCCGGGAATATCGCGTTGGCTACCTCAAAATGGATTACAACGTGGATGCCCAACTCGGCACTGAAACCCAGGCTGAGAGCTTTGGCCAGGGGCTGCTCGAGCACCAGCGGGCTTACCTCGCATGGATTGATGCGGTCCACCTGCGCTTCCCGGACCTTGTCATTGAGAACTGCGGCAGCGGCGGCGGGCGCATGGATTATGCGATGCTCTCCCACCATCAACTCCAATCCTCCAGTGATCAGATGGATTACCGGAAATACCCTTCCATTGTGGCCGGCGGATTGGCGGCGGTGCTGCCGGAGCAGTTCGCCGTCTGGTCTTATCCCACGGCAAAGGACGACGCCGATGCGGCCAGCTTCAACATGGTCAACGCCATGCTCGCCCGCGTTCATCAGAGCGGAACCCTCGCCACCCTGAAAGAAGAAAGCCGCCAGCAGGTTCATGCCGGCCTGCGCATATACAAGGAGCGCATTCGCCCCCGTCTGCCACGCATGACCCCGTTTTATCCGCTGGGACTGCCGCCTTCAATGGCCGCCACGGCCTCGCCCGTGGCCGTCGGTCTGCGGGATTCCGAGATGGCCTTTACGGCGGTTTGGAGATTATCCGGTGCGGCGACTATTTCGTTGCCAAACACTTTCGGAGGCCGCGTGTCTTTGCTTTATCCCACGAATTTGGGAATCAAGCTGGAGAGCACCTCCCAATCCGTGGAGATAAAATTCCCTCGCCCCTACATGGCGGCGATTTTGGAAGCAACCAAGGAAAACCATCCATAAAATGGATTTGCGACCAGATGCCAGTTGATCAGAGCACCCGCAAAACGCCGCTTCCGCCGTCCAAAACTGCCTCGCTATGGATGGCCGTTGCGCTGGCGCTGGTGACGCTGGCGGTTTTCTGCCCCGTAACGGGCTTCCAATTCGTCAATTTGGATGACCCCGAATTCATCACCGCCAACCCGCACGTCCAAGCCGGGCTGACCGCCGATGGTTTCAAGTGGGCCTGGCGCAACGAAGTGACGGGCGACTGGCATCCGCTGACCATGCTCTCGCTCATGCTGGACTGCCAGTTGGTCGGGCTCAAACCGTGGTGGCCGCACCTGGTCAATTTGCTGTTGCACGCGGCCAACACCGTGCTGCTCTTTGCGCTGTTCAACCGCATGACTGGCGCGATGTGGCGCAGCGCCGTCGTGGCCGCGCTTTTTGCCTTGCATCCATTGCGCGTGGAATCGGTCGCCTGGGTATGCGAACGCAAAGACGTCTTGAGCACGCTGTTCTGGTTTTTGACGGCCTGGGCTTATGTCCGTTACGCGGAAAAACAGTGGAGAGTGGCTAGTGGACAGTGGCTAGTTTACTACGGTCTCAGCTTGTTGTTTTTCGCGCTGGGGCTGATGTCCAAACCGATGCTGGTGACTGTGCCCTGCGCGCTGCTGCTGCTGGATTACTGGCCGCTGGGACGGATGAAGCCGGGCGCGTCCCTCTGGCGGTTGGCAATGGAGAAAATTCCGTTTTTCGCCATGAGCGCCGCGCTGTGCATGGTGACACTGCGCTTCCAGAAGCAGGCCGGGGGAATGCTCAGTTTGCAGAACTTCCCGCTCACTTCGCGGCTGGGCAACGCGCTTGTTTCTTACGTGCGCTATATCGAAATGATGTTCTGGCCGCGCCACTTGGCGGGGCTTTACCCGATCAGATCGGATCCGTGGCCGTGGTGGGAAGTGACCCTGGCGGCTTTGTTGTTGTTGGCCGTTTCGGCGCTGGTGCTGTGGCAACGCCGCCGGCCCTATCTGGCGATGGGCTGGTTTTGGTATCTCGGAACCCTGGTGCCGGTCATCGGCCTGGTGCAAGCCGGCAACCAAGCCCTGGCCGACCGATTCACTTACGTGCCGCTGATTGGCCTGTTCGTCATAGTGGTTTGGGGCGGTTGGGAGTTGGCCGGCGCGTGGCGCCTGGCCGGGTTTGCCCCCGTGGCCACGGCGGCGGCGCTGACGGCGTGCGCGGCTTTGACGGTGCATCAGGAGTTTTACTGGAAGGACAGCGAAACATTCTGCAAACGAATGATTGACGTGACCTCGAACAACTATGTTGCGCACAACAACCTCGGCATGGCCTTCGGCAACGGCAAAATCGACGATGCGATCGAACAATTCCAGGAAGCCATCCGCATCAAACCCGATTACATCGACGCTCTCAATAACCTCGGCGCGGCCCTCGGCGGCAAAGGCAAATATGACGACGCCATCCGCCAAGACCTGGGAGTCCTCCGCATGGAACCGAATCTTGCCACGGCCCGCTACAACCTTGGCGTCGCCCTCTGCGGGAAAGGCCAGTTTGACGAAGCCATCGTCCAACTCCAGGAAGCCATCCGCCTAAAACCGGACTACGCCGCCGCCTACGACAAACTCGGCATGGCATTTGGCAGCCACGGCCAAATCGATGAAGCCATCAGACAATTGCGGGAGGCTATCCGTCTGGATCCGCATGACCCCGAGGCTTGCTACCACCTCGGCGCCGCCTTCGGCAACAAAGGCCAAATTGGCGAGGCCATCAGCCAATTCCGGGAAGCCGTCCATCTGAATCCGAATATTGCCGAGATCCACAACAGCCTCGGTATGGCACTTGGCAGCAACGGCCAAATCGACGAGGCCATCGGCCAATTCCGGGAAGCCATTCGCCTGCAACCCGATGACGCCGAAGCGCACAACAATCTCGGCAGTGCCCTTGGCAGGAAAGGCCAAATCGACGAGGCGATCAAAGAATACCAGGAAACCATCCGGCTAAAGCCGAATCTCACCGAGGCCCGCAACAATCTGGCTCGCGCTCTGAGAATGAAGAACGCCCCGGCAGGCCGCTGACCCTACAGTCCCGATCTTTCGTATCCGGCTGCTTCTTAGCGATCCGCTGCCTGGGCTGCAAAGGTTGGTGGATTGACTCGAATACGTTGCTTTTCCAGGTTGAGCAGATGCTGTTTCCATTCCAAGCCCCCCGCGTAGCCGGTGATGCCTCCGTCCTTTCCTATGACGCGGTGGCACGGAATGACGATTCCAAGCGGATTTTTGCCGGTGTTCATCCCCGCCGCGCGGATGGCCCGCGGGTTGCCTGCCCTGCGGGCCAACTCTCCATAACTCATGGTCTGCCCATAGGGAATGCGTGCAATCTCCCGCCAAATCCGCTCCTGAAACTCGGTCCCTTCAAAATGAAGCGGCAACGAGAAACAGGTCCTCTTCCCCGCGAAGAACTCCTCGAGTTGTTTTTCGGCCTGCCGCAAAACCGGGTGCTGCGGGTCGAGAGTCCAAGTGCTCCGCGCTACGGGAACGTGGGGACGGCCGTCAAAATAGAGTCCGATCAGTTCAGTTTCGTTGGCGACCAGCAAGAGGTCACCCAGGGGCTGTTTGAAAATGCAATAGGATGTCATAGTTTTGTCTCCAAATTGGCCCAGAGGTGGAGGGCGGCATAGGCCCTCCAAGGGCGCCATTTTTCGGTCATCTGCAGGATCTTCTTCGGGCTGTTTTCCCCGAGCGCCTTCCGAATCCCCAAGTCCGTATGGGGAAAAGCGTCGGGCCAGGAAAGGGCGCGCATCGCGATGTACTGGGCGGTCCATTCACCGATTCCGGGAATGTCGCGGAGTTGGCGCAGTATTCCCTCCACCCGGCTGCCCGGCTCCAGGAGCAAATCGCCGCGGGCAATGGCCTGGGCAAGCGCAATCAGTGTCTGGGCGCGCCGGCCAGTGATTCCCAATTGGCAAATCTCCTCGGCGCTGGCTTGTGCAATTTGTGCGGGCTTGGGAAAGAGGCAGCCCAGTGACGGGATTGGCACGCTAATGGGAGCGCCAAAACGAACCGCCAGCCTGCCAGCTACCGTTCGTGCCGCGGCCACGGATACTTGTTGTCCGAGAATGGCACGAATCGCCGTCTCAAATCCGCAAAAGCTTCCTGGAACGCGCAGGCCCGGGCGTGCTTCAGCCAGCGGGCCTAGCACGGCGCCGATGCCGATTGAGTCGGCGTCCAGATCGAAGAGTCGCCTGGTGCGTTCCAGCACCACCGGACAGACCGGGATGAGGGTGTCGGAAAGCCGCACCGTGAGCACACGCTGCACTGGATCATGCCGGATCTCCAGGAAGCCGGCATATTCGGTGTCCCTGCGGCTTAATCGAACAGTCCGAAAATAGGCTCCGTCCTGGACTAGCTCGACCTGTGGTATCGCCCGGCGCGCGAGAAATCCCAGGATTCGTTCCCAATCAAATGGCGGGCGATAGCCCAACCGGAACGAAAACTCGGCAGAGTTTGCTGGAGCCTGTTTCTTCTGCGTTTTTCGGAGTTCAGACGGGGTCATCCGGTAGCGTTCCTTGAGCGCGACGTTAAATCGCCTCAGGCTGCGAAATCCGCTGGCCAGGGCCACTGAGGTCACCGGCAGGCGTGAATCCGTCAGCAACTGCTTGGCCAAATGCAAACGTTGCGTCTGCCAAAAATCAATGGGCGAGACGCCGAATTCCCCATGAAAAACCCGGCGCATCTGGCGGTCCGTAATTCCCAATTTGTCGGCCAATTCCTCCAAAGAATGGTCGGCCAGAAAATCCTGGCTAAGATACGAGGCGGCGCTCCGGGCCAGTTGACTGCTGACCTCCATCGGGCTGCTGCCGGGCGCAAGTTCCGGCCGGCAGCGCTTGCAGGGACGATATCCCGCCACCTCCGCCGCCGCGGCCACTGGAAAGAAGAGACAGTTCTTGCGCAGCGGCGTCTTCACCCGGCAAAGCGGCCGGCAGTAAATGCGGGTGGTTTTGACGGCGACGAAGAAGCGCCCGTCAAAACGAGGATCGCGGCTGATGACCGCTTGGTAACACTGGTCTGCATTTAAATTCACACCGTCATTCTATAACGAACGCGGGACCGCCGCTCGCCATTTTCGGACATCGAATTAGCGACCCGATCGAGGTCTTCGGAGCCGAACCGGCCGACGGCGGCTCTTCACCTATAATACCACCATTTCGTGATCCAAAATCGTTTTGATTTCGAATGCCGCCCATCGGTCCCGCACGCTCACGTGGGCGCTTTCACCCGACACCATCAAGCGGGGTTTTCGAGGCGAAAAGCCGGGCGGCAGCTTGATCTTCACGCGCAACGGACCAATTGAAATGAGTTCATCCACAGGCGCGCGCCACGAACCAGCGCTGGTCAGGTTCACGAGATGCAGAATGAGCCGATCGGATTGGCGATAGAGATGGCAATCCAAAAGCCCCGGTCCCTCTACCGCCAGGGGGATGTTTTCCCGGGCCGCCCAGTGCGCCAGATTTGCCAGGAGATTTCCGTGATCGGGTAAATTGTCTCGGCCAAACCGGCGGTCCAAATCCGCCGGAAGAAACGCCACGCGACCGCCACCGGCCGCGTCCTTCACCATCAACCCGGGAATATCTGTCCTGGGCTCGCGCATCCAGGCGTTTTCGGGTGGATAGATGGGGAAAGGCGGCACGTAAGTCATCAGCACTTGCGTGTTTTCATCCAGCTTCAATGACTCCAGTCGGCCGCCGTACGGAAGAAGGTCTGTTTTTTCAAAACCGAGCAGCGCCGGATGACGCGGTTGCGTGACCGGTGGTTCAGCGCCGTTTTTGGGCCCGTCCACGCCAGCCCGCAATTCCGGCAGCAACCGCAAATAAGTGTGCAAGGTCTCGGCTGTTTCCCTTGGTCCGTTCATCAAGTGCGCGCCGAACAAATCCGCCAGACCAAAATCAGGCCGGGGATCGCCCCAATCGTCGCAGCGGCTTGTTCCGCCAGTGGCAATCAGTCCGCCGCCTTGTTCCGCGAATTTTTGGATGGCGGCGCATTGCGCCTTCGACATGGCGGCGAGATTGGGCAAAATCAACAAGGCAAACTTCGCCCCTTCCCGCTCGACCGCGTCAATATGCACGGGCAGCCATGGAATGCGCGCGCGCAACAAGGCGTTGGTGATGCCGCGAAACGGAAGGTCCACCAACTCCATGGCGTTGTCTCGACCGTAAAAATCAGTGTTCCGTTGCGACCAGACAACGCCCACGGTCGCCATAGGCTCGCGGTGGACGAGGAAGCGCTCGTGCGCCTGGTGCCAGCTTAGGAGCGGCGCGGCGGTCTGATACATGCGGCGGTCCTCGGCGTAGGCGCCGACGTGGTGCCACCACGGTTGCAGCCCGCCGGCGATTCCGTCCAGCATCCACATTCGCGCCTCCGGCTCGGGATTGCTGGCCAGCCGGAAAGTGGGCGTGCCCATCTGATACATGGCCATGCTTTCCGGAACCAATTTGTCCCAGCCGAGCAAGCCGTGGACGAGTTTGCCAGCTTGGCCGTTGGCCTGAAATCCTTCGGCATTGCTGCGCGCCTGGTGATCGAGAAGAATGATGTGCGCGCGGCGGCAAATTTCCTTGTAATCGCGAAAGCTCTGGCACTGGCTGGTAACCGAGCCACTATTCATGCCTATCCAAAGACAATCAGCTCCACCGGCCGATGCGGTGACGCGATTGTTCATGTCCCAAATTTCGAGGCGGCGGGCGTAATTCCACTGGATCCACTTTCGATAGACCGGGCTGTCCCAATTCTTTTCGCGCGGAAGATCCTCCGACGCCGCCGCGCGAAAACGCCGGGCGCAATTTTCGCAATGGCAGATGCGATTGCGATCCAGCCCACTCCAGCTATTGTCGGCGAAGCCTTCGGGCCGGGAGCGATCGATGATTTCCCGCAGCACGTCCGGCAGATATTCCTCATAGTATGGGCTGTTGACGCAGGCCACGTAAAGTTCTCCCGAGCGATACGGCTGGCCCGATGCATCCACGGCAAACCAGTCCGGATGAGCGCGATGGAAATCTTCGTGCGCGCGACTGGAATCCATGCGGGCCAATACCGCCAATCCATCCGCGTGCGCCGCGGCGGCTAATTCACCATACAGGTCGCGCCCATTGAGAAACTGGGCCCGATGATGCAACGGAAATTTACTGGGATAATAAGCCACGATTCCGCCGGCATTAATAATGACACCCTGCGTGCAGGTTCTCTTCCAATACTGCCGCCACCAGGCGATGTCGTAGTGTGTTGGGTCGATTTCCGTAATGTTGGTCTGTCCCCAACGCAAGGTCCGGCGATACCACGGGGTGGCGGGGCGCCCGGGTTGCGCAGCGGGTGAAGTGCTGGCGCAACCCGGCAGCAAATGTCCCGCCGCGCCCACAGCCGCGGCGCTAAAGGTTCTTTTCAGAAAAGTGCGTCGCGTTTGGCCGTCGGCGGTGGTTGACATGGATTTGATTGTGGGCCAAAGCGGGCATCCCAACAAGCTGCAAGTGCGCTTGATTTTGCGAATTGCCGCTGCAGTTGTGGGGAATAAGATTGCAAATCTGGCGCAAGATGTTGAACTCGACTCGTGTGAAAAACACATTACACATGCTGGCCGTGGCGGTTTGGGCCATCAGCCCCTTTGCCGCGCTCAACTGTCAGGCGGACGATCCTGCGCTGGCTGCGGAATTGAAAACCATTGACCAGACGATTGCCAAAGGTCCGTTCCGTCCGGACTGGGAATCGCTGAAGGCGCATCAGGATCCGGAATGGTTTCGCGATGCCAAATTCGGCATTTACACGCACTGGGGGCCGGTGACCGTGGGTTCGGAAAATTATCGTGGCGGCATGGCGAAGACGAAGGCCACTCGTGCTGGTGACCCTCAATGGTATGGCAAATCCATGTATGATACAAACACCGGCGTTTTTGCTTTCCACGAGGCAATATTTGGCGGGCAAAACAAGGTCGGCTACAAGGATCTGATTCCTAAATTCGCGGCGACCAAATTCAACGCCGATGAGTGGGCGGACTTGTTCGCCCGGGCTGGAGCGAAATTCGCCGGGCCGGTGGCGGTGCATCACGACAATTTTGCCATGTGGGATTCGCGGATCACGCGTTGGAACAGCAAAAACATGGGGCCGCATCGCGACGTTACCGGCGAATTGGAAAAAGCCATTCGCGCGCACGGGATGAAATTCATCACGACGTTTCACCACGGGTTTGCCTGGCGCTATTTCGAGCCGTCGTTCCAATTCGACGGGGCCAATCCCGAATTCGCCGATCTTTACACCGAGGTTCACGCCCCGAACGCGCCGCCCAGCAAACATTTCCAGGATACCTGGCTCGCGATGGTGGACGAGGTCTTGCATAAATATCAGCCCGACCTGATCTGGTTTGACTTTGAATTCTACGCGGTCATTACGCCGGAATACCAGCAGAAGCTCTTTGCCACGGCCTACGATTGGGCGGCGCAACATGGACGCACCCTTGGCGTCTGTCAGAAGTCGCGCGACATTAACAAATACACCAGCATCCTTGATTTCGAGCGCGGGCGCGAAGACAAGCTGGTGCCGTATCCGTGGCTGACCGACACGGCGGCCGGTCCGTGGTTCAACCAACAGGGCGTGAAATATAAGTCCGCGGACACCCTCGTGGACACGCTGGTGGACATCGTTTCCAAAAACGGCTGTCTGCTGCTGGATGTCGGCCCGTCGGTGGACGGCGCCATTCCCGAGCAGGCGCGCCAATGTTTGTTGAGCATGGGCGACTGGTTGAACGTGAATGGTGAAGCGATTTACGGCACGCGCCCGTGGAAGATTTATGGCGAAGGCCCCACAAAGCAGGCCAAGGCCGGTGGCTTTAGTGAAAATGCCGACAAGCCGTTCACCGCCCAGGACATCCGGTTCACGACGAAGGGCGATGCGCTTTATGCGATTGCTTTGGCTGTGCCGCAAGCGGACTTGAAAATCAATTCGCTCGCCCTCTCGGCCGGGAAAATTGAATCCATCGTTTTGCTGGGCAGTGATGCCAAGCTGGACTGGAAGCAGGACGGCGAGACACTGACCATCCAACCCGTGAAGACCTGGCCCTGCCAGCACGCCGTTGCCTTCAAAATCATTCTGGAGAAATAGCGGGCAATCACCACTGCCGGCGGACGGGGCCGCGTTCCCGGCGTAATCCGCAGTTCAATCTGCCGCAAAAACTCCAAAACGTTGACGCAGGTCAATTCAGTTTTTGGACGATATGGCTAAATTTTGCGGATGAATAATGCTACAACCTCAACATCGAGCGCGGTTGAAAAGCCGCGCTCCTATTTCAAACTTTGGCTGGCTCTGGCCAGCGTCATGACTCTGTCCTTTCTCCTGCTCGGCTATTTTGGCAGGGAGATTTACTATGCCGCGCCGCCAATTCCGGCGCGAGTGGTGGCTTCCGACGGCACGGTGCTGCTCACGGGCCAGGACATCAAGGACGGCCAGAATGTGTGGCAATCCATCGGCGGCCAGGAAGTCGGCACCGTCTGGGGCCACGGCGCGTACGTCGCGCCTGACTGGTCGGCGGACTGGCTGCACCGCGAGGCAACATGGCTGCTCGACTATTGGGCGGCGCAGTCCGGCGGAAAGACCTGCGATCAGCTTGATCCAGAAACGCAGGCGGCATTGCGCGAACGTTTGAAAAAGGAAATCCGCGCCAACACTTACAATCCGCGGACGGGCGATCTGGCTGTTTCGACAACCCGCGCGGAAGCGATCCGGGCTGTCGGGGCACATTACGCGGCGTTGTTCGGCGACGATCCAGCGCTGCGAACTTTGCGCAAAGATTATGCGATTCCAGCGAACACGATCAAAACGCCGGAGCGCCAGCGCCTGATGAACGCCTTTTTCTTTTGGGCCGCGTGGTCTTGCGGCACGGAACGGCCCGCCAGCCATGTCACCTACTCGCAAAACTGGCCGCACGAACCGCTCATTGGCAACACGCCCACCAGTTCGATTGTCATCTGGTCAGTCGTCAGCGTCATGGCCCTGCTCGCCGGCATCGGAGCCATGGTCTGGTACAACGCGTCCCGCCCGCGCGAGGAGTCCGCTGAGGTGGAAGCGCCGCAGCGTGATCCGTTGCTGGCGCTCGAAGCCACGCCTTCCATGAAGGCGGTGTTGAAATACTTCTGGATCGTCGTGGCGCTGGTCTTCGTGCAAGTGGCTCTCGGCGCGGTCACGGCGCATTACGGCGTGGAAGGCGACGGCTTCTACGGCATTCCGCTGGCCAAATGGCTGCCCTATGCGGTCGTTCGCACCTGGCACCTGCAGCTTGGTATTTTCTGGATCGCCACCGCGTGGCTTGCGACCGGATTGTTTATTGCGCCCGCTGTTTCCGGCTGCGAACCGCGCGGTCAAAGGCTCGGTGTTAATTTTCTGTTCGTCTGCCTGCTCGTCATCGTCGCTGGTTCGCTCACCGGCGAGTGGCTGGGCGTCCAGCAAAAGTTGGGCTACGTGGCCAATTTCTGGTTCGGCCATCAGGGCTACGAATACGTTGACCTCGGCCGCTTCTGGCAAATCTTTCTTTTTGTCGGGCTGTTTCTGTGGTTGTTCCTCATGGGCCGCGCGCTCTGGCCGGCGATCAAGAATCCCGGTCCCAATCGCCACCTCCTCTCGTTGTTCCTCGTCGCCTCGGCGGCCATCGGCATGTTTTACGGCGCGGGCCTGATGTGGGGACGGCAAACCCACCTGGCCATGGCCGAATACTGGCGCTGGTGGGTGATTCATCTCTGGGTCGAGGGCTTCTTTGAAGTGTTCGCCACCGTGGTGATCGCATTTCTGTTTACGCGCATGGGTCTGTTGCGCACCGCCAGCGCGACCGCGGCAGTGATTTTTTCAACGGCGATTTACCTTGGCGGAGGCATTCTCGGCACGATGCACCACCTCTATTTCAGCGGCACGCCGACGGGTGTGCTGGCGGTCGGATCAGTCTTCAGCGCGCTCGAAATTGTGCCGCTGGTGTTCGTGGGATTTGAAGGTTATGAAAACCTGGCCCGGAGCCGTGCGCACAAGTGGGTCGCGGCTTACAAATGGCCCATTTACTTCTTTGTCGCCGTCGCATTCTGGAACCTCGTGGGCGCGGGTTTGTTCGGCTTCCTGATCAATCCCCCCATCGCGCTCTATTACATGCAGGGTTTGAATACAACCCCGTTGCATGGCCACGCCGCCCTGTTCGGCGTTTACGGAATGCTCGGCATCGGGTTGATGCTTTTCTGCCTGCGCGGACTCACTCGGCAGGAAGCGTGGAAATCAGGCGTGTTGAAATTCAGCTTCTGGTCGCTCAACGTCGGCCTTGTCTTGATGATCGTTCTGAGCCTGCTGCCGGTCGGATTGCTGCAAACCTGGGCCAGCGTGGAACACGGCACGTGGTACGCCCGCTCGGCGGAATTCCTGCAAACGCCGCTCCTGCAAAAACTCCGCTGGCTGCGCGTCATCGGCGACACCGTGTTCACCTTTGGCGTCATCGGCCTGGGCTGGTTCGTCGTGGGTCTGAAAACCGGCTGGTCGCTCGAACGCAAACAGGTGCAAGCCGGGGATATCGCCGTGCCGGAGGCCACGCCCGCGAACTAAAGTCTTCCGTGCCAGTACGTCAAACCTCGTCCGCGTGCAAACGCGGGCGGGGTTTTCCCGCAATCATTTCGCAGATGTATCAGGCGCCGGACAGTGCCGAGGCCACTCGGCTTGGAAGTCCCCCAGCCAGGGCCAGTGGAGTCGCTTGTTCAAATCCACCTCCGCCACCGCCACCGTGCCATTCTTGTCGGCTTGGGCGAGAAGGTTCCCTTCGTGATCAAAAATGCCGGAAGCCATCCAGTTCTGGTCCGGCGTGGCGTAGGTGCTGCTGACGACATAAACGTGGTTCTCGATGGCGCGGGCTGCAGCCAGCCGCGGGTTGCATCCCCAGACGGGAAAGGCAATCACCTCCGCGCCATTGAGCGCCAGCCCTCGCGCCACCTCGGGAAAGAACCCGTCGAAGCAGATCATCATGCCAACCTTCCCGAAGCGCGTCTGAAACACCGGATACCCCGAGCCGGGCTGGAGACCGTGGTCCCACTCCGCATCAGGCAGGACGACTTTGCGATACTTGCCAATCATCGTGCCGTCCGGGCCAACAAGCGCGGCCGTGTTGTAGATGAGATGCCCCTCTCGCTCGACCACCGGCACGACGATGTAAAGGTTAAACTTTTTCGCCAAGGCCCCGAAAAACTTCGTGCCCGGTCCCGGCACCGCCTCGGCGTTTTCCTCAAACGAAAGCCCAGTACCGGCAAACGTGATGGTTTCGCCGAGCACAACGAGGTCTGCCCGTTGCCGCGCGGCCTCTTCGATGAACGGGACAAAGAGCCTGTAGGTGCCCTCTGGCGTCTTGCTGCCTTTGGGATAGAAATGCACCGTGGCCAGACGGACAAGGCGCCGGGGTAATGGCGCCGTTTCGGTGAACGACACCTGGCCCCACTCAACCTTGCTGTGCGGTGGCGCCCAGCGGAAATGAAGCTGCACCTCCGCGCTCACGGCATTGGACGGCGCCTGATAGGTGTCGGCAACCTCGACCCAGTTTTGAGTGCCAATGGGATGATCCGTCGGATATTCCGGCTTGCACGCCGGCGCTATGCCAGGGAGACACGTCGCGGACTCCGGCAGGTCGCGCATCGCCGCCTGGCCTTTGGCATCGAGCCAACGCACCCGCACCAGCACGCTGCGTCGCGGATTGGCCACGTTCTCGCATCGGCGCATCGCGCTGAAACAATACGACCGGCCACCCTGCACCGCGAAAGCCTTCGACCAGTACCCTGACAGGCCCTCACGGGTGTCCGCGCCGATGACGAAAGAGCCTTTGCCGTCTTGACCGCCGTGCGGCTCATAAGAGAACCGGGGACGAATCTCCTCGCGCAGGGCGAGGGCTTGCCAGCCATTGGGCGGCTGGTTTGCGGCGTGGACGTGCGCCAGCAGGAGGAAGAAGGCCAACGTGGAGATGGTGCTGTTTTTCATAAAAAGACTTAATGGCCGAGTGCGGCGCGCCAAGCGCGCATAACCGCCAGGGGGTATTGCGGTTCCAAATGGTATAAGAGAACCAAATCGCCGCCTTGATTGGCCCCCAGGACATCGCGGGTCCAGGTCATCAGCGCTTCCAACGACCCGCCAGCCAGTAGTTTGACGGGAGGGGCAATGCTGACCGGGAAATCACGTCCGAAGAGATCCCGGACCTGTGCCAGCGGAGTTTCCCCGCCGAGGTCCAGGCTGCCAAGCGCCGCGATTTTACGGGCCGACGACAGCAGGTGGCCGCTTGGACCGCAGGAGTGAAGCCGGACTGGGCCGACCTCCCGGCCCAACCGCTCGAGGGTCGGCGCGACAAAGCTCGCCCATTCGGCGGGGCCGACCATGCATGAGGAGCATTCCCCCACGTGCAGGCACTGGATTTGAATTCCACACAACTCCGCGAAATGACGCACCAGGACGATGTTGGCGTCCGTGATCCAATTCATGGTCCGCCGCACCCGCTCCGGCTCGGTCAGCAAATCCAGCAAGGCCTCCTCGCCCAAAAACTTCTGCGCCGTGGTGAGCGCCCCGTGAATGGCCGCCCGCCCGGAATCATCCCAAAAAAAGGGCGGAATGGCCTTCAGGCCCGGCTGCTGCTGGACGGACCGAATCTGGTCATCAAAAAGGCGGATGATGGGATGCTCCAGCAGCGTCTCGGGGTTTGGCAATTCTTCCGGGGCCTTGCCCGCCCAGCAAGCGGGGGAGATGTCCGCGTCACCTTGTTTGGCGGGAATGAATTGAGCGCCCAATAACATCCCAAGAATCAAATTGGGCTGGATTCCGCCGACAAGGACTTGGTTCAGGTTGAAGTGCGCTTTCCGGCCAAGATTGCTCTCGGTGTATAAAGCGTCCAGGTCCTTGAGTTCTTCGCTGACATACGAGTGGCAGCGGGCGTCAATTTGCCGCCGCAAAAAAGGGTCGAAGTAATAATCGTGGTCGAAGAAGATTCCCAGAGCCTGGCTCAGGAAGGGCTTGGAGACAGAGGTTTCCAGCGTCATTATAATCCAAGGGTTGTCCGGGCAATCAAACCATATCCAAGGCAAATTTTTGCGCCGGCTTCATCCACTTGCCCCGGGTGAAATCGGGGAACTTGACCGGCCGGCCGCCTTTGGCGATGGACTTGCCCGAAAGGGCCACGATGGCGCTCATCGCCACGGAATCGTAGATGGTCAGCGGAAGCGGCTGTTTGTCCCGAACGGCGTTCAGGAATTGTCTCACCATGACCTGGTCGGCGCCGCTATGGGTGCCTCCGCTGCCCTGGCTCCAAAATTTATGTTTGTATTTGGCCTTGTAGGGATCAAAGGATTCCCATTTCTCATCGGATGGGCTTTTGTCAATTAGAAATATCGCGTTGCGTTGCTCACTGTAAACACCGCGGGTTCCCTGCAGCATCCAGCGGTTGTCATAGGGGCGCGGCAACTGCATGTCGTAATTGACGACCACCGTCTTGCCCTGTTCCGTGCGGAGCGTTGAAGTCACGATGTCTCCCTGGGCGTAGGCGCGCTTGGCGCCGGGATGATTGGGGCCGAAGCGGCGTTGGAAATAATCGTTTATGCCGAAGCTGCCGCTGGCCGTGGAAGTCAGCGTGGTGAAACGGTCGCCGCAGTTGATGTCGCACCAACTCAAGACCGGGCCGACGCCGTGGGTGGGATATTGATCGCGGTTGTATTTGAGGAGATACTCCGCCGGCCACTTATCGGCGCCGGTGGCTTTGTCGAAGAACCAGTGGTTGATGCAATCGTGGCTGTGCGCGCAATGCACGTGGACGATGCGGCCAAAAAGCCCCAGGCGCACCATGTTCAGCAAGGCCATATTTTCGGCCACAAACGACCAGTTCTCCATCATCATGCAATGCGCGCCTGTCTTTTCCGCCGTGTCAACCAGTTGCCAGCATTCCTCGATGCTCAGAGCGCAAGGCACCTCCACTCCAGCAACAATGCCCTGGCGCATGGCCCCCACGGCCATGGGGGTATGCCAACGCCAGGGAGTGGCGATGAGGACCCCGTCCAGGTCGTCGCGCTGCAACATCTTTTGCCAGGCGAAATCCCCATCGGTGTAAAGGGCCGGGGCCGGCCGGCCGCGTTGCGTCAGAGTGTGCGATGCCCGGTTGGCGGCGTCGGCTTTGATGTCGCACACCGCCGGCACCGTCAGGTCGGGAAACAAGGTCAGGGCCATGTCGAGCAAACTGGTGCCCCGGCCGCCTACACCGATGAAGCCGACGCGCAATTTCCGTCCCGCCGCCGCTTTCTCCTCGCTGCGGGCAAGGGTTGATCCGGCCAGCAGCATCGAGGCAACGGCAAGCCGGTTGAATTCCCGTCGGGACATACTATTCGGCTTCTCGCAAGGCAGAGTTGAGCAAGATTGACTCATGGTCCGACTGTTATAACCGGCAAAGCCCATGATGACAATAAATATACTGGCAATGGAACATAAGCAGCCCAGGGGGCCTGAATGACGTGGGCGAACTTATCCGGTCATCACGCAGAATCTGCGGCCGTTGACGGGGGCTTGGAGTTTTTGCTACCGTCCCATCCTCGTCAGGATGATCAGGGCAGCGCCCCAGAAGCAGAGTGAAAAGGAAAGGATGAAGGACAGCAGCATCCTCGTAGGACGGGGCCTTTCCTGTGCCATCCGCGCAAACCACAAGGCTGCAGGCCAAGCCGGCAGGAATCCGGCCAGGAAGCCCGTGCCGGAAAGCAAGTAGAGTTGCCGGCACACGAAATAATAACCGACACAGGCAATGGCAAACAGGGCCAGCCAGACTCGCGACATGATTTTCCCCGAATGAAGCGTACCGTTGCGCACGGTGAGCAAGAGAACAAAGCAAGAGTGACAAGCCACCGGCCAGGTGAACACCAATTGATCCGCCAAGACCGAGCAAATGGGAAGCCCTAGAATGCCGATTACAACGCTCAGAACCAAAAATGCCAGCCACGGGTTAACGATTCTCCGCATGACCCAAGCCAGGCCCGCCGCGAAACCAAGCAAGCCCAAGCACCAAACGAACCAGCGCGCCATGAGTGCGAGGGATGGAATCCAATAGGCGGAATAATGGTGCTGGTCCAGCCAGGCAAATACTTCGTCCAGCACCGAACGATCCTGGATTTGTGCGTTGAAATCGGCTGCCAAAACGTGGCCCGAGAGGGTGGTCGGCTCAAGGCCCTTCGCTTGAGTTCCAGTGTTCGTACGTTCCGGCATGACCCCAACCTGGTAACAGGCCAGCGTCTCTTGATTTCGGACGAGCAAGCGTCCCTGAGAAATGGTCGGCGTGGTCCAGCATGGTTTTTTCCCTTCAACGACTTGGCTTCGGGCCAACTCCCTGTAACCGGCGGGACTGGCTTCGATCACGATTAGAATCCCCGACTCGTTCACCAAAAGCAGTTTATTGTCATAAGAAATAACACTGGCATGGCCAGGGGCCGCCGAAGACCAGGCAACCCGGCCGGTGGCCAGCTCCACGCATTTGAATTGGCTGCGCGTGCCACCGCGTGGACTGGCGGCAGGCTGCTCCAAGCTCGAACCGTAGATGTAACTTCCGACAATGACCGAAGAATAAATGTCGTTGCACAAAGCCGTGTTCGTCCAGGCCAATTCGGCTTTGGCCTTTCCTTCTTCATAACTGAGTTTCAGGACGCGCGCGCCGCGCTTGCAGCAGGTCGAGCAAAATATATACGGCTCCTGGTAAACCGGAGCGGTGTTGTGCTGGTCGTAGCCAGAAGCGCTCCAGCGGTCACGCCAAAGTTCCCGGCCGGTCAGCGCATCCTGGGCCACCAGCGCATGTTGGAGAAACGACACCACTTGGCGATGGCCCTGGACTTGAATCGAAAGTGTTGAGGAATAACTTGCGGCGTCGTCGCCCGATTTCCAAACGACGGAACCATCCCGAGTGGAACAGGCCACCACCGACGCTCCCCTGCCGCCGACCGGCAGGATGACCTTTTCATCGTCCACCAGCGGTGAACAGGCGTAGCCAAACCCTGGCCCTTCGCCGTCGAACTTTTCGGTAAAATTGACCGTCCACAGGGTTGTTCCGTTCCGGGCGTTCAGGCAGCCCGCCTGGCCATAGCAATCGGCGTAATAGATTTTCCCCGGCTTGCAGATGGGCGTGGCATACGGACCGGGAAAATCGCCACCGGTTTCCCAAGGCAAATTGGAGCGTGTCCTCCAGAGCAGGCGGCCCGAATCGAGATCCAGGCACACCACGTATTGTCCGGCCCGGGTTTGCATTTGCGTATAAACCCGATCCTCCGTGACGGACATTCCAGAAAAGCCCACTCCGAGACGTGCGCGCCAAAGCAACGGTGGCTGGCCGTTCAACCACGGCGCCAACTTAGTTTCAACCGCCGGCACATCCCCCTTCGGGACAACAGGCGGCGGCTGAGCATTGTTGCTTTCCTGAGCCGCCGCCGCCAGAACGAGAGCCAAGAACCACAAGCAGCCGACAAACCTCATGGGATCGTGTAACATGCCGAGTCCACTGATGCAAACCAACCCATTTGATCCCATTTCAGGAAGAACATCAAACCCTGCCCGAGGTTTCTTATTCGCCGAGATTGCGCCGGAGCAGCGCGCTCAATTTTGGCGGGGATAGGATGGTGACGGTTTTGCCTTTCACGGCCAGGAGCTTTTGCTCGCGGAATTTCGCCAGCGTGCGGGAAAACGTTTCGCTGACGGTGCCCAGTTCCGCCGCCAGCACGCGCTTGGTCATCGTCAATTCGATTTTCACCGGCGCTTCGCCCTGCGGGTTCGGGCAGCGCTTCACCAGCCAGTTGGCCAGACGCGTCTCGACGTCTTTCAACGTCAGGTCTTCAAGCTGCGAGACCAGCACGCGCAAGTGGCTGCTCATCGATCCAAGCATCCGCAGCGCCAGTTCCGGCTGGCGTTTGAGCAGGGCCAGAATCCCGTTCTTTTGCACCAGCAAAACCTGGGTCGGCTCCAGCGCGCGCGCGTCGGCGGGATAGCCGGTCGTCGTCGCCAGCGCCACTTCGGCGAACGAGGAGCCGGCGCGAAAAACATGGATGATCTGCTCCTTGCCCGCGGCGTTGACGCGATGGACGTTCACCGCGCCGCGTTGCACGACGTAAAATCCGTGCGCCGGATCCCCTTCGTGAAAAAGGTAATCGCCCTTCTCCAACGGCTTCACGACCGTGACTTCCGCGATGTTTTCCAAATCCGCCTGCGGCAGTCCGGTGAAGAGCTGACAACTGCGCAAGGTGTTGGTGATCGCGCCTTTTCTAAGTTCGTCCGTATTGGACATGGCACTATTCAAGCAGCCTCGCGCCAAAAGTAAATCATCTCTTAGCAAGCTTTGCCAGCAATTGCACGGTTTCGCTGATGTCTTCATTCAATCCAATTTGTTGATGGACGATTTCGCCCTCGGCATTCAGCACCGTGATGACGTTCGAGTGCGCGAACTGGCCGGCAGCGTCCTGCTTGTATTTCACGCCAAGCAACAATGCCAACTCCAGAACGTCGTCCGGCTTGCCGCTCAACAACGTCCAGTTTTTGTCCGGCAGACCCCACGCCTGGCGATAGGCCGCCAGCGCCGCCGGCGTGTCGCGCTCCGTGTCGAACGAAACCATCGTGAAGCCGATTTGCGTCCGCTGCTCCGGCGTCAAGGCGGCGCTGATGCGCTTCAGGTCGTTGCGCAAAATCGGACACGCCGTTGTGCATCTGGGAAAAAACATCAACACGACCTGCGGCTTGCCGGCCAGGTCGCCAAGCTTGAGGGTCTTGCCGCAATCCGTCGTCCACTTCGATTCAACCTGGTAAAGCGATTTGTCGGTGCAGCTTGGAGCCAAGGCGGCACATTCTTTCGCCGCGCAACAGGAGCGGATCGGAGGGTTGGTCGTTGCTTCGCCTGCGCGGGAGGCTTCGGTGTTCAACAGGAGCGCGGCGGCGAGAACGAATGTGAGTTGGGATGTTTTCATAGATCTTGAGCGCAGCGGAAGCCGAGGTTGTGGACGCAGTAATCCGCCTTCAGGCTGCTGCGAAAAGCGTAGCGCATGAACGCGGGATAATCGTTCACGTCGCGCGCGCCTTGCGAGCCGCCGCAAAAGAACCGGCGGTCTGAAACTCCGCCGTCTTGCGATGCGTCGGAAATCAGGGCCGAGTTGAAATCAGCGACCCATTCCCAAACAAGCCCGTGCAAATCGCGAACGCCGAAAAAATTCGTGGCGCCTGCCTCGACCGGTGGCAGCACCGCGGGCGTTGGGCTGGCATACCATTGCAGGATCTCTGCCGTGAATCGCGGATCATTTCCGCCGTCAGGCCGGGTGCCGCTGGCGGCTGCGGCGCATTCCCATTCGGCCACGCTCGGCAGGCGCTTGCCCTTCCATTGGGCAAACGCCTTGGCCGCAAACCAGGGCACATAAGTTGCCGGCGTGCGCATTGGCGCGTTGCTTCCGGGGTCGATATCCCCGGCCCAATTCATCAAATAGAATTCATCGGCGAAAATCCTTTTCACCTGCGAGCGCCGCCAGAATGGATTGGCGCGGACAAAATCAAGATAGTCTTTTACTGTGACCGGCAGCGCATCGAGATAAAATGCTTTCACCGGAATTTCATTTGCCTCGCTCGGCGAACGCAGCAACGGACGATAGACACCATTGGAAATCAAAACCATGTCTGCTGGCGCCGCGCTGGCGAAAAAGGAAACCAATCCGCCGACCACGATCAACAACGATGTCATTTTCATTGGCGAATCCTCATTCGTACGCATTTGCCGCCACGGTCGCGGTTTTGCGCAGCTTGCTGACTTCATTGGTCGTTACTGCGTTGGTGTCAATATTTCCCCAGCTATTGCGCACGAACGTCACCACGTCGGCTATTTGCTGATCGCTCAGATTGGCGAGCGGAATCATCGTTCCGTTGTATTTCCTTCCATTCACCGTCAGTTCACCAGTTCGCCCCTGGATAATCCCGCGGATGGCGCTGGTCCTGTCACCCATCAGCACGTCGGACCTGGCCAGCGGTGGAATTTGATTGGGCAAGCCCAAGCCGTTCGGTTGATGGCAGATAAAACAGGTTTGCATGTAAACCGCTTTGCCGCGCCAGTATTGGGCGTGCAACGCCGGATTGATCTCCGGCGAAGGAATGCTGGAGTGCAGCGCGGGACGGATCGCGACTTCGTTGCTGATGGGCGCGCCAGCGTAAAGCGTGTCGGATTGTTTGCCGGAATAAATGATTTTGTTTTCCGACCCGGAGACCGCAAGGGTGCCAACGGCCCCTTTGTTGAACGCCCGAAAAATGGAATGGTCCACCATCGCGTAGGCGCCGGGAACCGTGACCTTGAAATCCACCATGATGGCGCTGCCCGGCGGCACCAGGGTGGTTTGCACGCCATGCAGTTGATTGGTCATGGCGCCGTCTTCGTAAACCGTGTCGAACTGCGCGCCGATGACGTGGAAGGACGAGGCCAGATTTGGCCCGCCATTTCCAAAATAAACCCGAACAGTGTCCCCTGCCCTCGCCGGCAGCGCGCTGTTGCCGGCCAGCGAACCAACCGCGCCGTTGAACACGACATAAGTCGGACGTTCGTCCACGGCCTTGTCCATGTCGAAGGTTTGCAGTCCTTCCTCGCCGAATTTTCCGGCCGTGTAGAACTCGCCCTGCATGACGTAATACTCGTGATCCACCGGCGGCAATCCCTCCTTTGGCTCGACAAGGATCAATCCATACATGCCGTTGGCAATGTGCATTCCGACCGGCGCCGTGGCGCAATGATAAACGAACAGTCCCGCGTTCAACGCCAGGAACGAGAATTGCGACGAATGTCCCGGCGCGGTAAAGGAGGAAGCCGCGCCGCCGCCCGGCCCGCTGACGGCGTGCAGATCGATATTGTGCGGCATCTTGTTGTTTTGATGGTTGTGCAGATGAAACTCCACCTGATCGCCCTCGCGCACGCGAATGAAGCTCCCCGGCACATTGCCGCCGAAAGTCCAAAACGTGTATTCGACGCCATCCGCCAACCTCTTGGTGACCTCCCTGACTTCCAGGTTGACGATCACCTTTGTCGAGTTTTTGCGCGTCATGGGTGGCGGCACATTCGGCGCCTCCGCCAGCACGGCGTTTTCCTCCCCGATGATGTCGGGAGCGCTTGCGGACTGCGCTTCTGATTTCGTCATCCAAACCGCGCTCGCTGCCGCCAGAAAAAGGGCCAGGGTGCCGAGTCTTTTCATGATGTTTACTTTCATTGTCTGTCGCTATTCCTGCTGATTATGCCCCAAGCTGATGAAGACTGATTTGACTTAGGTCAACCTGTTGCGTATTTCGTTAATGTCTGTGAATTTCCCAAGACCTTGACCTGCATCAAAGGCCGCTGACGGTTGGTGTGCGAAAATGACCGCATGAGAATGACTGCTGAACAGATCGTATCGGACACTTTCGCTTTCACCGGCAAACGGCTGACGCGCGAATGGAAAACGATGGAGGCGATGATCCAAATTCATTGCCGGGGCCATCACGGGCCAGCGGCGGCACTGTGCGAGGAATGCCAGCAGCTTTCGGATTACGCCGGGATGCGGCTGAAACGATGCCGCTTTGGCACGGAGAAACCAACGTGCGCCAAGTGCCCGGTCCACTGCTACCAACAAACGCGCCGCGAGCAGATCAAGGCGGTGATGCGCTACGCCGGCCCGCGCATGGTGTGGCACCATCCGCTCATGAGCCTGCGCCACTGGCTGGACGCATTTCGCCAGGCGCCGGAATTGTGATTTCGGATTTGCCACAACCAGACTGAAAATGAAAACGGCCTTCGCTGATGAAGGCCGTTTGCGTTTACAAGTAATTTTCCGGTCAATGTCCCCCGCGGCACTCGACGACTTCGCTGGCCGGCGCGGAGTCCTTCAGTTTTGTGATTTTTACGCGGAATTCGTCCGGGCCTTTGATCAGGTGCTCCCAAGTAAACGCCCCCGGCCATTGGGCGGAGAATTGGTAGTAGAGCGGAACAGGATCGTGGTCGTTTAACAGAATAAAATGGTCCCCAACCGGAAGGTTGAGCCATGTTTGTATGATGAGTCCATGTTTCACCGAGCACGGAATGGGACGCGCGTCCATGACTTGATCCGGTCCGATTAGATTTTCGCTTTGCATTGTTTTGTTCATAGTTGATGTATCTTTGTTCAGGTCAAAAACTTCCAGCGCCAGTGGCGTTCCGTCCGAATTCGGTCATCATCGAAGGGTGCCACGGCGGGTCCCAGACCACCTCGACTTCGGCTTCCTCCACCCCGGCGAGATTGAGCAGCGCCTGTTGCGCGCCCCAACGGATGCTTTCATGCATCGGGCAACCGGCGGTGGTGAGCGTCATCGCCACGGCCACTTTCCCGCCCGTGATGGAGACGCCGTAAACCAAACCCAGATCAACAATGTTGCAACCCAACTCCGGGTCAATAACCTGGCGCAAGGTGTCAAGGATGGCTTCTTCGGTGATTTCGTTTGTGGTCATGCGGGTTTTGGCAAGGTTGAGGTTGCCAGCGGCAACGGCTTCAGCGCTGGTTTGAAGAAATGGGCGAGCATCTTGCTCACGTTAAGTGCGAGAGTCACCACGCCCAGGAGAAGAAAACCCGCTCCAACGCGGATTCCTCTTTCGCTGGAGAAGGCGGTGGCCGCGCCCGTTGCCGCAAGTCCAGCCAGCCAGGCCCAATAGCCCAGCGCTTGCAGCCGGGCTGAGTAAAGGTCCGCCAGCGCAGGCACCTGCGCACGGCCAATTTGCCGGCTGTAACGGCCAAACCAGACCAGAAACGGGACGATCTTATAAAGCATGCCGATAATCGCAAACGTGACAACCCCGATCAGTCCGAGAAAACCGTAAACATTTTCCAATTGTCCGGTGAATGTGTTCGACGGCAAATCGGGCCAGGACAGCGCCACTGCCAGCATGGACAGCGGCAACAAGAGCGCGACGGCCGTCAAAAAGTACTTGACGCCCCAATCCAGCGCGCGGCGTTTGCGGGCGCGCAGAATGGCCCTGAGTTCCCAGCCGTAAATCGTCAGCGCCGCGACGACCACCAGGGCAAAAGCCAGTTTCAGCCGGCTGCCCAGCAAAATCGTCACAAACGAGCCAGCCAGACCGAGGTTGAGCAAGGCGACGCTGCAAACCGCGCGCCGCCGGCTTTGCAATTCGCTCAGAGTGAACATCGGAATAAGTTTGTAGGACACCCCGACGATGAGCATCGTAAAGAACCCCACGCCACCCAGATGCGCATGGGCATGCATGGTCTGGATGGCGTCAAAATGTGTCAAAGATACCGCCACCAAATTCAATCCATGCACGAGCACCCCGACGGCCCCGCTTGGGGATGGCCCGGATTCGTATGGGTTGATGGATTTCGCCGCCGCCATGGTCAGCCCGAGGAGGATGGTCAGCGAAATCCACGCCAGCGCGGCGCTCACCGCCGTGGCCGTGACGTTCCACTTCGGCACCCGCCACAACGTGCGCGCGATGTTATAGACAAAAAGGCCGACGCCCACCGCCAGCACGGAACCGAAATGCCCCACTTGTTTCATATTCCAAACCCGGAACATGCAGACCATTCCAACGAAGCCGGCCACGTGAAAGGCATATTGCCAGCGCGCAAGTCCTTCGCTGTAGAGCTTGGTTTCAAGGGCGACCGGCACCAATTGATACATCGCTCCCATGACCACCGTGCAAATCCAGCCGAGCACCATCAGGTGAGTCGCCGCGATGACGGATTGGTTATAGTGGTAGTTGGCAAGGATCCCGGGCTGGAGCGCCAGCCAGGCCACGCCCGCGCCTAACGCCAGCAACCCGGTCATGGTGAACATCAGCGGCAAAGCAACCGAGGGCGCGTGCGCCCCCGCAGGCGATCCGGTGGCAGCCTGCCGCGGCGTTGGCGGATTAACGGCGGATATGGCTAAGGAAACTTCCATCGGGTTGCTCTTCTGTTACAACGTTGAAGCCGCGCTCCTCCAGTTGTGCATACAAGTGAATGGGCCGGCGATCCGTGCGGGCGCTCAGTTGCGCGCCCGTCGGCACGGTGGCCAGAGTTTCAAGGATTCTGACCATCGGTTGCGGCGGCTCGAACCCACGGGCGTCCACCTCCACGATCAGAGCAGGTTCGGCTCCGGCTCCGTTGTGCGGGCAAATCGCTGCGCCCGCCTGCGCGGCTGCCACTGGTCGTGCGGCTGGTTGGCGGGTGAACAGGATTTCCCAATCGCCGGATGCCGTGGTTTGTCCCTTGTGAACAAAGCCCTGCTTAGCCAGAACGCCAAACAACGGCACAGGTTCAAAAGGAGCGATCAGCAGCAACCGCTCCTCTGCCCGCAATGCGGAGGCCGCGTTCATGATTTTTGAAAACGGCTCGCGTCCGTCGCGAATTTCGTCGCGCACGTCCACGGTTATGATCTTGTCGTTCATAATTAAAACAAATTCGCCGCGTCTTGAGTTCCGGCGGACGGCAATAAGTCGTTTTCCCCTCCCGAATCAATAAGCGGTCGTTCATTCATGCGTGCAAACTAACTCCCCGGCGCGAATCCCGCTTTGATCTGCGTCAAGCTTTTCTTCTTTTCATTCTTACGATGGGCGGACGCCCTGCTGCATCGTGAGACGAAGCCTCTCCTCGTCGGGCTTGGCCTCCCCCCCGTGCTGCGTTTCGTGCGGCTTCACGCTCAGGGTGCTCAAAAGCGTCAGCGAATTGATCCATTTCTTGGTTCGTCATGCCGAGAGCCAAGCCTATTTCACGCCATTGGGAGAGGGCGCGCTCAATCCGGCTCAGAATCATCGCCCACAAAAACCTTGATCGTTCGTTTCATAATGGCGTGGGAGACTTCTTGATGCGCACCCGTTTGGGCAGACGTTCCTCGTCTAACAGCAGCCCCTCTTCATCACGACGAGCGTCCGTCAAATCGCCCAGAGCCTCGCCGAAACCCAAAACGAATAGCGCCATGGCATAGGCTCCCATGCCTACAGCCGGATCGCCTTTCTCGAGGCGCGCATACGTGCTTTTTGCCAGGCCGGTTCGCTCTGCCATCATCCCGATCGTGAGCTGGCGCTTACGCCGAGCCACCGCCAAATCGTGGCCGAATTTGGACAATGAACGGCGTAATCCCGTTGGCAGAACGTCATGTATCGCTGACCGCATATAGAAACGATATATCGGCTCTTAATTGGTGTAAAGAGTTATAAATCGGTTTTTCTTCCAAGAATGAGTGGCGGAATATGACTTCAAGTTCTTCTTCCCATTCCTCTGCCAGTTATTCCTCTGCCAACGATTTCCGTGCCTTGTCCTCCTTCGCTTTGGTTGCGGCGGCCGCGCTGCCCTCTCTGCTCGTCTGCCCTGTCCCCGCCATCCAAAGCGTATGCCGGAATCAGAGAATTGTGCTACAATAGGGCCATGCGGTCGCATCCATTGTTTATACGATTGTGGAGGTTGAACTCGTGAAACCTTCAGAATTTTCCGCCCGTTCGCTTCTCTTCACCTGTACCGCCGGGCCGGATGCCGGAAAACGCTTCACCTTAAACGAAGGCGAACTGGTCCTCGGCCGCGCGGTTGAATGCAACGTCTTGAGCGGCGACCCCGACGTGGTGCAACGTCATGCCGCGCTCTGTTGGAAGAACGGAAAACCGTTCTGTCGAAACCTGGATTCGTCGGTCTTGTTTCTGGATGGGCAGGCGGTGACTGAAACCTTTGTCGAACCCGGCCAGCAACTTCGCATTGGGCGATCCTTCTGGCAGATTGCGCCAACCGCCAGCCAGGACAGCGGCTGGATTGAACGGATCGGCCAGCAAATCACAGGCTTTGCCGGGGTCGAAAAAATCCAGGGCTTTTCCGCCGCGACCATGTTCTCCGAGGTGTTCAAGAAACGCCCGCCCGAGGAAGTTGAAGATTATTTGATCGTCGGCACGCGCACCACGACGCCCCCATTGCCAGCCGTTGCCGCCGATTGGCCCCGGCCCTGGCTTTTTCTCAAGGCGTTCACCTTGAGCGCGGCAGTCTATGTGCTCTTCTATCTGGCGTGGAACAGGTTTTATAATGATAATCTGATTCCGGGGCTGATTGTGGTCGGCTCGTTTGCCATCCCGTTTTCGATCCTCATTTTCTTCTTTGAAACCAACGTTTTGCGCAACGTCTCTTTGTATGAAGTGATTAAACTTCTGGTGCTGGGAGGGGTTCTCTCGCTCATCGCCTCCCTCTTTGCCTATGATCTCACAAAACTCACAAGCTGGATGGGAGCCGGCATTATCGAAGAATCGGGAAAAGCCGCGGCTCTCTTGCTGATCATAAGAAAGCTCCGCTATCGCTGGATCCTCAATGGAATGCTCTTCGGCGCCGCTGTCGGAACTGGCTTCGCGGTTTTCGAGTCCGCCGGCTATGCGTTGCGCTACGGCTTGGCCGGAGGCGCGCAGGAGATGCTCAAAGTCATCAACGAGCGCGGCGTCCTCTCCATTCTCGGCGGCCACGTCCTCTGGACGGCCATGGTCGGAGGCGCGCTCTGGCGGGTGCGGGGCGACCTCGAATTTTCCTTCGAGATGCTCAAGGATTTGCGTTTTCTGCGGGTTTTCGCCGTCGCCGTCCTGCTGCACACCGTCTGGGATTCACCCCCCCAATTGCCGCTCTGCGGAAAATTTATCGGACTGGGATTTGTGGCCTGGGTGGTATTGCTCGCGCAAATCCAGCAGGGCCTCAAACAAGTGAAGCTCGAACAAGCCGGCGCCGGCGAGCTCGCCAAAGCATTGCAAACTTGAATTATCACTTGCGCTCCCAATCCTTGAACGCAGCGTCGGCCAGAAGCCGCCTGGCCAGGAGTTCGTAACCTTGCGTCAGCGGATGGCTTGCATCGGCGTAATACTCGCTCGGCAATAACTCCGGCGAAACATGAGGAATGTGATTCTCATTGAGCAAGGCCACGACGCCATCGCGCATTTCATGATAGGTTGCGCGGCCAGGTTCCGCGACCATGTGTTCATTGAAGGGGCCAACCACGACGAGCACGTCATTGCCGCGCTCTCGCAACACCCGCACCAGGCGCTGGAAGGCGGCCCACTGGAGCGAACGCTCCAACGGCACCCAATCAAAGCGGACCGTTTGGCTGCCGTTTTCAAACCACGGCTTGTGACGCGGACTGCCCGGCCCGCGTTCAGCGGCATCCGCCTGCCCGGCAGGCACGCGGAATGTGATTTGGGCGAGCGGATTCTTAGCCGCGTTTGTTGCGCCGCCGGTTTCAAGCGTCCACGCCGGAATGCTTTGGTGCTGGAAATAGCAATCCTGCAAATGATCCACCCAGGAAAGAAACGAGACGCGGCGTTCAATGACGTTGCCGAGACGCTCGTTGGCATCGGCCCGATAAGAGGGAATGCGCGGTTGGAATTGCGGCACCAACCGCGAATGGTTGAAAGCCTCAGTTTTGCGCGCGCTCAGATCGGCTTTCGGACTGGTCATCCAAAGCAGATTGCAGTGCAGGATGACTTTCTGGTCATGCAGCGCCCCGCCGTGATATCGGATCAATCCTTCCAGCGCCAAAGGGAACATGCCATTGACGCCGGCGTTCATGAACCGCGCCTGGGCCGATTGTTCATTCAGGAAGTGCGAAAGCGTGCCATCAGCCTGGACGTATTCGCCCCAGATAAAAGAATCGCCCACCAGGATGATCTTCCCAGGCTCGAGGTCTTTGCCAAGTCGCCGGCCGTAGAGCCAGTAATCCGAGCTGAGTTGGTAAGGCAGGCGGTAATCCGGGCCGGTGTCGAAACGCTCGACCTTCGACCAAACCCAAGGCGTCAGCCAAATCACGGCCGTGAGAATGGCCCCGACTGTGATCCATTGCCGGACAGTGAGACGCATTTCATTGACGCCGAACGGCACGGCGGGTGCGCCGGCCCGGGCGGCGGATTTTTCCATTTTGCTGACAGGTGCGTCCGGCATATCAGAACTGGAAATAGATGAAAGCCCCGCCGCCGGATGAGCAAAGGCAAAGATACAGCACCATGAATACGGCGGTGCTCACCCGGACAAGCCCGGTGGCCAGGAACTCGCGATATTTCGATTCGTAAAGGTATTGATAAAGCCAGATCAGCGCCACCAGCAGCGCCATCAACAGCGGCATTTCCGGGCCATGCCAGCCGGCGGTGCAAATGCGCTTGACGATCAGCAGCGCGTCGCCCAGGGACGAGGCGCGAAAGAAAATCCAGGTGAAGCTGACAAACGCGAACACCCCGGCTTGCTTGAGCAGCTTGGGAACTTGCTCCCGGTAATACGCGGAACGCTCAAGTTCGCGTGTCACCACCACGCCCAATCCGTGCAGCGCTCCCCAAATGGCGAAGGTCCAGGCCGCCCCGTGCCAGATGCCGGAAATCAGAAAGACGAGGAACAAGTTGCGATAAGTCGCGAGCCTGCCGCCACGATTGCCGCCCAGCGGAATGTAAAGATAATCGCGAAACCATGAGGAAAGGCTGATGTGCCAGCGCGTCCAGAACTCGCCCAACCCGCGCGCCAGGTAGGGGTTGTTGAAGTTGAGAATCAGGTCAAAGCCCATCAGCTTGGCCACCCCGCGGGCCATGTCGGTATAGCCGCTGAAATCGAAGAAGATTTGCCAGCCGAAAGCCACCGTGGCCAGGATCAAGGCGGGCGCGTCAAATTGACCCGGATGTTCATAAACCCGCTCCACGTAAAGCGAGAGATAATTGGCCAGCGCCAGTTTCTTGAACAGTCCGACCAGGAAGAGCGAAAGACCATCGGTGAAATTGCGCAAGCGCACAGGCGGGAATTGATTGAACTGCGGCAGGAGGTGTTTGGCGCGTTCGATCGGCCCGGCCATGAGCTGCGGGAAAAAGCAAACGAAGGTGGCAAAGCGGAGGAAATTGCGCTCGCGCCGGACGTTTCCAAAATAAAAATCAATCGTGTAACTCAGCGATTGAAAGGTGAAAAACGAAATGCCAACCGGAAGCAGGTATTGAAACCCAAACGGCATCAGGGCCGAGGGGTCGGAAAGAGTCAAGTGAATACCAATGGCGGAAAAGAGAGCGTTGAGGTTTTCCACCACAAAACGGGCGTATTTAAAAAAAAGCAGCAGGGCGAGATTGTTCACGATGCTGATCGCCAGCCAGATGCGGCGGCTGTTGAGCAGCGCCCCCAGCGCCATGAGAAAGACCAGCGCGCCCAGGCCGGCAAGGGCCGGGCGCAAGTTGGCAGGCCCCAGACAGGCCAGGACCGCGACCATCAACGTCGCCGCGGCAGCCGCGAGAAACGCAATTTTGAGCACCCGGTCCTCGAACTCCAACCGAGTCAGCCGCGCCAGGACGCCGGCGGGCCGGCCCCCGCGCGGGCAATGATCCATAAGCGCGACCAGCGAAAAATCCAGCACCGTGGAATAAAAGACCAGTCCCAGGTAATACGGATTCCACCAGCCGTAGAAGAAGTAGGAGGCGACCGTCAGCCAGGGGAGCCAGAGCCGGGTTTTGCGCAAGGCAAAGAACACCGGCAACACCACCGCCAGAAAAACAAAAAAGGGCCAGGTGTGAAACAGCATGGAGTGCTAATCTGCTCGCCGCGCGCAACGAAAGCCGTAGCCATCGGAGCCGAAGCAGGCATCGGCAAACCGGGCCGATTCGCTGTTGCGGGCCGAGGCGCGGCAACCGTCTTCGCCAGTGCGCCAGCTTCCGCCGCGCAAAACCCGCTTGTCGCCCGCCACGGGCCCGGTGGGGTTTTTTTGCCCGGCTTTTTGATAATAGTTCTCCTCGTAGATGTCCTGGCACCACTCCGCGGCATTTCCCAGCATGTCATAAAGGCCCCAGGCATTCGGAGTTTTTTGTCCGGGCGGATGGGTGGTTTGCGCGGCGTTGGCCTTGAACCAGGCATAGCTCTTGAGCTGGCCGGGATCGTCGCCGAAGCCGTATCGGCTCCTGCTTCCCGCCCGGCAGGCATATTCCCATTCCGCTTCGGTGGGAAGCCGGTAGCCGCTGGCCTGGAAATCGCAGTCAAGCGTTTTCGCGTCGTAACAGGGCTTCAGCCCTTCCTTGAGTGAGCGCAAATTGCAATAGAGCGCCGCGTGATACCAATCCACCTGCTCCACCGGTTTCTCGGGTGATTTGAACTTGGAAGGATTTTTTTGCGTGAGCGCTTCGTAGGCTGCCTGTGTGATCTCGCGGCGGTCCATCGCAAAGGCGCTGACCTGGACCTTATGAGCGGGCTTTTCATCGGAGTCGCCTTGCTCGTCGCCCATGAGAAATTCCCCGGCGGGAATCAAGACCATCTCCAGGCCGGAGGAGGTTTGCTGGATCTTGGGAGGATTGTTTTGCGGCTGGTCCTTTTGGCCGCAGCTCGAAAAAAGCGCCAGCCCAAGAGCGAGCGCCGGGATTTGTAGTGTCAAACGCATTGTGTTCAATGGGTGGGTCCTTCGTGCCCGGCCGGGTTGCGCAGCACTTTCTGGCTGCGCAGCCGGACTTCGCGCGAGATTTCAGCCATCTTTGGATCGGCTGCCATCATCAGCGCGGCGCGCTGGCTGATCATTTTAGTCGCCCATCGGCATTCGCCCGCCAATTGGTCCTGGTTGCCTCCGATCACCACCCAGGCCTCGGTGAACTCCTTGCATTTGGCTGGGGCCTCATCGGTTTCGCACTCCAGGACATTTTTGCGAAAATCCTCGGTCATGGCGATCACGTGCTCGGGCGTTTGCATTTTGTCCTGGCGCTCGGCGAATTTCTGGTCAATAACCGCCGCCAATTGTTGCAGTTCGGCCAACTTATCCTTCAGCTCCGGGTGGCCCTTCTTCTGCGCCTCCAGATAAGCGCTGGTTTCGTGGCCAAACGCCACGTAAGCTTCGATGCGCGCCCGGATGTGTTTTACAAATATGATGAGGTCCGCCAGCGTTTTCTCGATTTTTTTCTTTTCCTGCCCCTGCCGGTGGGCGGCGTAGATCGGCGTCAGCGTGTCCCTGACGCCACAGGTGGCCTGCCCCACCCAATCATAATGTTGGCCCTCCACGTCCAGCACGTATTCGCAAGGGCCAACCCCCAGCGTATTGCGGATCAGGTCCACCGGCGTCAGATCATTGAGGCCGGTGGCGCGGGTCCGGCTGATCGGATATATGACAGCCGGCCCTTCGAATTTGAGCGGCTTGCCTTTGAAAGGCTGGAGATAGCCGCGGCCCTCTTTGTCCAGCCAGGCGGGATAAGAGAATGTGTTCAGAACGGTGGTCCAGCGCTTGCGATCTTTGGGAATGATGGCATCCCCGCCAAAAACCTCGCTCTTCCTGTACTTGCCGTCGGACCGTTCAGCGATCATTTGCCAGCTATCCGTGACCCCCTCCGGCCGCCGCCAATCCGCCCGCCAAACCGCGGGGAAAGGCGCCTTCCAGTCCAGGGGCAGCACTTGGCCGGCTTGTTGTTTCTGAATTTCCGTCATGTGCCAGATGGACGGAGCGGCCAGCACTGCCACCCAAATCTTTCCTTTCTTCCCATACGACAATTCCGATGCGCCCAGGGTGCGCTGCGCGCCTTCACCTTTGAGCCAGACACGCACGTCCTCCTCGCTGTTCTGCGCCACCGTCATGACGATGGCCTGGCAATCAGGCATGAGCCGCAGGATTAGGTTGTCGGTGGGCAATTCGGTTTGGGCGACTGGCAACTCCGCCGCATCCACCACGATGTCGTCCGCGAAAAAGTCCGGCAACACCGTGAACCGGCACGGCGCTTCGACTCGCAAGCCGCTCGTTCCCGCCGGCGCCTCGGTCTGAACGAACGGCTGCCCGGCCTTCAGCCCACACGTAACTTTCATTTCCTTCCCGCTCGAATTAAAAACGACTTCGGCGGAACCCGCGCCCGCGTTGTTTTCCAAAACGGTGAAACTGTCAAGTCTGGCCGGGTTGATGCCTGCCGGACTTAGAACGGCCCGCAGAATCGCGTTCGTGGATTCGAGCGAATAAAGTTCAGCGCCCGAAGCCCCGTGGCGAAGGACCAGGGCGACGCGGTCATTCATGAAACAGGCGTCGCCCTTGAATGTGTGCGCCAGATTATCCTCGGGCACCAAATTTCCACCCGGCTTCGAGTCTGCCCTGGGCATGTCAAACAGTCGAACAGCCGGCTCCGACACCGGCGCGGCTTGGGTTACGGCAACGGACAGAAGTGCGATTACAATTAGGTTGGTTATTTTCATTTTCTTGCGAGTAATGGATCGGCAAGGCGCTGGACCTCAGCGGCAGGACCGGCATTTTGAGGATCGTTCGTGGCCAAAGTAACTGCTTGCTGGCGCAACCTGCGGATGGCCATTCGGCATCTGGCCAGCGTGCCATCCTGGATCGCGCCCAATTCGCGCAACTCCCCGCCAATCCGCCGGCACTCCGGCAGCGCGGCTTCCTTGGCCGTCAGACCCTCCACCTCGTGCGCGAGTTGAATGGCGCGCCCGGTGCCGCTTCCTGGCTCCGGCCCGTGGCAATGAAACCGTCCAGGTCGTCGAGAATGGGATTGTAAGGCGCTGCGCCCGGCTTATTCGCCAAAAACTTCCGCATCTGGCCGGAAAACTCGGCATAATGTTCTATGTGTGCGCGCGCCTGCGTCACGTGTTCAACCATGACCCCGAGCCGCTCCTTGATGTCATCCGCGGTCTTGCGCTGTTGTTTCCTCTCGAATTGCTTCTCCACCCAATTCATCACCGCGTTGGGTGTTGGGTCACCCTGGGTGGCCAGGCCCTCGCAGGCCAAAATATATTGACAGGGACCGACTCCGAGTGTGTTGCGCGTGACGTCAGTGGGACAGGAAATCGTCAAGGGCGTCGCCGTGCTGCGGTCGATGGGATAAATAATCAGCGGCTGGTCCTGGCCAGGCTGCCCCGAACGAGGCCCGCGCTCCAAGTCCCAGGATTCCCCCAAGCCGCCTTGGCGCACCAGGCTGCAACGCCATTTTGCGGGGAAAGCCGGTTTGACGTTTGCGTTGTTAGTCCCGACTTGAAACTGCCAGAGCCTGGGAGTTTCCAGGAAGGCCAGCCAAATGCTCTTGCCCGGCAGGCACGAGATGCTGTGCGTGCAATCTCCCGTCTGCCCTCCAAGCCAGAGTTGCTGCTGGTTGGATTGCCATACCGTCATCAACATCGCCTCCCCGCCCTCGATAAGATTCAAACAGAAATTCTCCGCCGGCAGACTCACCTTCTGCATTGCCTTCGCCTCGAAGACCATGTCATCGCCGAAATAGTCCGGCACAACCACGTAACGGCTGCTGGATCGAATATGGAAGAAACCGGATGGATCAGCCGAGCGCAGTTCCAGACTGGCCTCGCCTGTCGTGAGCCGAAAGCGGGCTGGACCTCGTTCGAGCACCACCGCGCCGGAACTGTTTTCCACAATTTTGAGCGCCTCGGCAGAGCCTGTGTTGTGATGGGCCTCGGCGCGGAATTTGAAACCCGACGCGGTCCGGGCGTACACTTCCGCTCCCGTTCCATTCTGGCGCAGCACAACCGCAAGCTTGTCATTCATCAGCACGGCGTCGCCGTTGAAGACATGATTGGTCGTATCCTCCGGCACTAATTTCCAACCGCTTTGCCCGGCAATGGCTCCCTCAGCCAATGGCAAAGCCGCAACGCCGCCCGTATCGAGCAACCGGGTCAAAGGGTTGTCGTCCGCGCCGCGCGCCTGCGCGACAGCGAAGCACAGCGCCAGCAGAGTTATGAGCCGGCGCCTGTTCATTTCCAATCGGGATACATATCCGAACCGCCGTCGGTCAGTTTTTGCGGCGCGCCGCCAGTTGCGGGGACCGTATAAATCTCCCAAGGGCCAGTCTCGGAAGCGCCCTGGCAAAAAACGATCATCTTGCCCTCCGGGCTGTAGCGCCCGTAACGCTGCACCCCGCCAAACAAAGTCAACGGACGGTTCTTCGTGCCGTCGGGGTGAATAGTGCAAAGGTGGGTCTCGGTTTCATACACCAGGCAAGTTCCATCCGGCGCCCAATGCGGCTGGCAGGCTCCTTGTTTGTCATAGACCTTGACTGGTTTTCCGCCCGTCGCCGGAACAATAAAAATGCCGTTGCCAGCCTCCCATCGCGCCGCAAACGCCACCGATTTCCCGTCCGGACTATAGGCCGGGGCGGAACAATGCGGCCAATCCGCCGGAGTCAACGTGGTTTCTTTGCCGGCTGCCAAATCGAGGATCACAATCCGCTCCGCGCGGCGGAACACGATGCTCTTGCCGTCCGGCGACCATTCAGCCTGGTCACCGTCACAGACGCGCTGCGGCTTCGATCCATCAACCGCCATGCGCCAGACTCCAGCGGCGCCGCCGCGAGTCGAAGTAAAGAGAATCTCGCGGCCCTCCGGGCTGAAGCACGGGCCTACATCCTGCGCTTCGCCTTCCGGTTTGGTCAATTGTTGGAGCTGGGAGCCATCGGTTTGCATCGTCCAAATGCGCCAGGGACCGGATCGGTTGCTAGAGAAAACAATGCGCCCTGCTGCCGGGGCGCTCCAAGCCGCCGGCACGCAAAGCGCCAGCAGCCCTGCAAGAACCAAGGAACACTTCATTTTTGCCATATTAGACGCACCGTGTCGCGCCCTATTCATGAGCGCGCACCAATTTCTGCCCATGTCCGCCCGGCGCAATGCTATTTGTTCAACACCTTCCCGGTAGGGCAGAGCTGCTGCTCTGCCCTGAACTCTTGGCCGGCGCAGCAGCGCCATCTACCGGCGACATGAAGAATTCTGTCTCACACCCCAGATTGGAGAAAAATCGAAAAGCTTGACGCAGATCAAAGCATGATTCGCCTCGAGGAGTTAATTTGCTGGCATGAATGAACAACCGCTCATCGAATCGGAATGCGAAAAAGTCTTGTCGCTATCCGCCGAAACCCAATACGCGCCCAATGGCATCGTCAGCCGCACCCTGCTGCGCACCGCCAACTCGCGCACCGTCTTGTTCGGTTTCGCGGAAGGCCAGGAGCTGACGGAACACACCTCCACCCAGCACGCGCTGATTCAGATTCTGTCAGGCGCATGTGAATTCACTCTGGCAGGCGTGCCGCGCAACCTCAAAGCCGGCGACTTGCTTTACATGCCGCCCAATCTCGCCCATGCGGTCAAGGCCACCGAGCAATTCTCCATGCTATTAACCTTGTTTAAGCCAGCCAGCCCTCAACCATGAACAAAACAATGCCAAGCGAAACACTAATCAGTCCCGATCGGATCATGGACGTTCGTCCAATCCCCTGCTCCGTCAAACACGGCCTCATCATACGAACATGGCTCGACCTTCCGGTCGGCGATCATTTCGTCCTCTTAAACGGCCACGATCCCGTTCCGCTCTACCACCAATTCTCTGCCCAATGGCCGGAGGCCTTCACCTGGGAGCACCTTGTCAAAGGCCCCGGCGAATTCCGCATTAAAATCACCAAGCTCAAGCCCGCCGCGCCCCCCAGCGAAATCGTCGAGTGCCGCAACGTCCATTGACGGCAAATCTATTCAAATACCACCCTCCAAACTCAATGGTAGGGCCGGCGCTGCCGCGCCGCCCACTTCCTGTCTTTTCCAGATTCATCATTCGCTCTCCCAACGGGAGAAAATCACTCAGCCTGGGGTTGGCCCGATTCCCCGATTCCGAGAGGGGCAACCCCAGGCCAACCCCGTTCTCCGCCGCTACCCGAAAGGGTTGAATCCTTCTTCATCTCACCCACTTTCAATCGCACGGGGTGTGAGACAAAATTCTTCCTCCCGGTAGGGCCGCGCTGCGTCGCGGCCCCAACATCGGGCAAGAGGGATATGAAGCATTTTGTCGAACACCCAATCGCACGCCATCAAAAAACACCCCTTGACAAGTCTGCCCCAAGTGGGATAAAAACAAAGCCGCGCTGGCGCGCCAGCCGCGGCAAACAACGACGACCACCCGAGCCGGCGGTTGAAGATGGGCCACTACAGCCGGTTCAGCCAGGCGGCAAGTCGGATGCCTCGCAGACCGGGCCGGAAGCTGGAGAAATTGAAAGAAATGTTGACGCAACCAGACACGCGAGATGGTGTGAAAAAATGAAAACTGTCATGATTCCAGAACCGACCACACGGCCTTCTCTGCCGATGGGCCGATGGGGCGACGTCGCCCAACTGCTAAAAGGAAAGGCAAAAAGTGCAAATATCAAGGATTGTTACTTGTATGGCCTTTCCACTGAACTACGACATCAAATATCGCCTCGGCCGTAGCGCGGAGGAAGAAGATGAGTAACCCGCCTCCTTCATTTCGAATTGAACGGATGCCTGTGGACTCACCTTTGCTCCAGGGGGTTCTTAAGTTGCACGCCGCCAACAAAAGTCCTCTCGGTGCATTCCCTAAAGGGGCATTTGAGGAGGCAGCACGCCGGAAATGGCTTCTTGTCGCGATCACGCCCGATAATACGGTCGCTGGATATGTTGTGTACAGGCTGGCGAAGAACCGCGTCGCCGTTACCCACCTTACGTCAGACAAAAAGTTTCACGGACAAGGGGTTGCTCGCCTGTTGATGGACGCGCTGAAATTGGAAACCAAGCAGATGGCAGGCATCAGCCTTAAATGCCGGAGGGATTACAACCTCAGCGACATGTGGACAAGTTTTGGGTTCACCGTCCGGCATACGCGGGAAGGTCGGGGGCGGGACAGGGCATTATTGGACTGTTGGTGGTTTGACCACGGTCATGAAGATCTTTTTCTTTCGCGGCGGGGCAGGATGACGATTCGGGCGTGGTTCTCGTCGCCATGGATGCAAACGTCTTTTTTGACCTGACCTGCGACAATCGGACCCAGGGGGAGGACTCCAAGGTCCTGGAAGCAGATTGGCTGGAAGACAGCATTGTTCTTTGTGTCACGCAGGAAATTTACAACGAGATTCACCGTGGAGGCGATGAGGCCAAGAAGACGCGGGCCAGGGGCGCGGCAGATGGTTTTCGCCTACTGAAATCCGCAGGCGAGACAATAGTGCGGTTGGAAGCAGAACTGAAGCCGCTGTTCAAGGATGCAGTTCTCAACAACGATCTTTCAGATTTGCGTCATGTCGCGCACGCCATTGCGGCTGAAGTGCCCTTTTTTGTCACCAGGGATGCTGGAGTAATTTCTTGGAGCGAAACGATTTTTGAGAGATACGGGCTCAGAATCCTTCACCCGACAGATTTGATTAATCACCTGGATACACTCAGACGCGAGGCGGAATACCGCCCATCTAGTCTGGAAGGCTCCCGCTGGCGCGAGCGGTTGGTCACGAAGGAAAACGTCAAAAGAATCGTGACTGAATTTAAGCACCCCAATAAAGCTCGATCCAACGACTTTGAGCGAACCGTTCGGCATTACCTTGCGCACCCTGATAAATGGGACAGTCGGCTCATTCTGGAAAACGAAAGCGCTGTCGTCGTTTACTTCGTCCGGTCCATAACCGATACGGGACAAGTTAATATTCCCCTGATTCGGCATTCGGACCATCCGCTAGCGCCGACGCTCCTGCGCCACATTTTTCACGCGTTGAACCGTGGCGGTGGCCAGACCGGGAATCGTATCATTTCGGTTTCGGACCCGGAAGTGAACGGCCCAACCAAGAGCGCCCTCGCGGATATTGGATTCCTCGCCGACGGTGCCAAATGGTGGAAATTGTCCGTCGATGGAATTCTGACCCGCCATGAACTCGCAGCAAAAGTCAGCACCAGTAAGCTCCCGGTGCCTTTGAAAGACAAACTCTCGACGGCGGAGTGGTTCCATGATGCCGCCGATGTCGAAACCGCGAGATCAGAGCTTGAGCAAGCATTCAGTCCGGTCAAAATCGTCAGTCCTGGCACCCCCTGCTTCGTCGTCAGCATCCGCCCTGAGTGGGCAGCGCATTTCTTTGACATCCCCGTTGGAGGCCAGAAGTTGATGGACTTGAAAGAGGAGCTTCATCTTGGAATAGAAGGCGTGTACTACTGTTCGGGAAAAAATACATTCCTCCAAGCGCCGGGAAGGGTTCTCTGGTATGTGAGCAAGGGACCTAAGCATGACGGGTCAATGACAATTAAAGCGTGCTCCCATTTGGAGGAGGTGGTTTCCGGAACGCCGAAGCAGCTTTTTCCAAAATTTCGCCACTTGGGCGTTTTTGGATGGAAACATGTGCTGGCGGCCGCGCACGGGAAGCTGGAAAATAATCTGATGGCGTTCCTGTTCAAGAGAACGGAGCGCTTTATTCGCGAAATCCCCATGAATGAGCTTGGCGAACTAGGCATTCCCCAGCCAGTAAACCCGCGCCGAATCACGGATGCTCAATTCGCGACACTTTATCAACGTGGAATGAAAATTAATCAAAAATGAGTAAACACGCCCTCCTGCTCTCAATACGCCCCCGTTTCGCCCAGATGATCTTTGCCGGCACAAAAACGGTGGAACTCAGGCGCGTGCGCCCAACCATAAAAGCCGGAGATCTTGTGTTGGTTTACGTCACCTCCCCCACCAAAGAGTTGCAAGGCGCATTTAAAGTCAGCCAAACCGTCACCGGCAGCCCCGCGTCCATATGGAAAAATTACGGAAAACAAACCGGTGTAACCCGCGCGGAATTTGACACTTACTTTAGTGGGAAGGATCAGGCGCACGCCCTCATCATCGAGAACGCATGGACACTCCCGAAACCCGTGCGGCTAGCCTGCCTGCGCGAGGAAAAACATGGATTCCGCCCACCGCAAAGTTTTCATTATATCCGCGGAGGGGGTTTCCCCTCCTCGTTCGGAATACCTTTGCCAAACTAATCTCCCCTATGAACCCGACCCTTTTCCAGAGAACTAACGGGATCAGTAACGGTAACGGGGTCCAGGTGAACGAGGAACAGGTAAAGTAAACATGGGTCAGTTGACGACAAAAGGGGGGGCAGAAAAGGGGTCACCCATTAGGGCGTTTCGCCAACAGATAAAACGCTGCCGCCCTCAATTTTCTTCGTTGAGTCTTGCCGGGCTGTAAGCGCCAATCGTGTCTAAGCGCCAATCGTGTCTAAGCGCCAATCGTGTCTAAGCGCCAATCGTGTCTAAGCGCCAATCGTGTCTAAGCGCCAATCGTGTCTAAGCGCCAATCGTGTCTAAGCGCCAATCGTGTCTAAGCGCCAATCGTGTCTAAGCGCCAATCGTGTCAGTTCTCACTTTTTAAACTCTCCTGTTTTCTTTTGGCTCGAGTGGTCAATCCATAAGTGTGCATTGCTTTTGAGGGAAAACGCCTCGCCGCAAAAAAAACATATTGAATAATGTGTGTTGCATTCCCATCTAACGATGGTATTGTGCCATTGTGTGGCGCTCACGCGCCTGTGTTCTTTGACATTTTGCGGACTTCAAAGCCGCCAAGGCGAAAAAGCGGGAAGCCCGGTCGCGGAAGCCGTTCCTCGCGTCCTCCTTTACATGCTTACCATTGAAATCTCGTCGGATTATCTCTCAGATTTCTCATCTGTGTTGATCTGTGTCCATCTGTGGCTAAAATTTCAAATATCTTTGGCTAGCCTTTGGCCTCAGTTCCCGGCGATTTGACCGAAATTAAATAGAAAATTACGCCGCAAGTCCAGAAACGGCAAATTTTGCCGGTCAAGGTCAGTCGCACTGGGTCAAGGTCGGTCGCACCCGGTCAAGGTCAGTCGCACCCGGTCAAGGTCAGTCGCACCCGGTCAAGGTCAGTCGCACCCGGTCAAGGTCGGTCGCACCCGGTCAAGGTCAGTCGCACTGGGTCAAGGTCAGTCGCACTGGGTCAAGGTTGGTCGCACCCGGTCAAGGCCAGTCAAACCGCCTGCCCGCCTTAGGCCTTGCGAAGGAGGGTGCCCGCCCGCCGTAGCTTCCAGCGAAGGCGGGTCCGCTTTTCCTTGCCTTCGTCACCAAATATCCCGATTTTGAATCATGCGCAATTTATCTGCCTTACTCGTTGTTTTCGTGGCTGTTCTGACCGCCAGTGCGTCCGAGCCAATCTCGCTCTGGCCCAAAGGCGCGCCCGGGGAAAAGGGCGACATCGGCGCCGAGACGGTTGCGACCGAAACCAACGGCCTCCCGGTCGCAAAGCAGGTGGTGCGCATCAGCAATATCAGCCAGCCCACCCTCACCCTTTACCGGCCTCCCCAGGAAAAGGACACCGGGGCGGCGGTGGTGGTTTGTCCGGGCGGCGGCTACGGTTTCCTGGCGATGAATAAGGAAGGAACCGAGATCTGCCAGTGGCTCAATTCAGCCGGGGTCACCGGCGTGCTGCTCAAATACCGCGTGCCGGCGCGCAATGGTTTGGAGCGATACACCGCGCCGTTGCAGGATGCGCAGCGGGCGCTGGGCCTGGTGCGTTACCACGCCGCCGAATGGCGTATTGATCCCAAGCGCATCGGCATCATGGGGTTTTCGGCCGGCGGCCATCTCTCCGCGGTGACCAGCACCCATTTTGAGAAGCGCACTTACGAGCCGGTGGACGAGTCGGACCAGGCCAGTTGCCGGCCGGATTTTACCATGCTGATTTATCCGGCCTACTTGCTTCAAAAGAAAGGGCCGGAGCTGGCGCCGGAATTGATCGTAACTTCCAACACGCCGCCCACCTTTCTTGTCCAGACCGAAGACGACCATGTTGACGTGGAAAATAGTCTTTACTACTATCTGGCGCTCAAGAACGCGAAGGTGCCGGCGGAATTGCACCTCTTCGCCATCGGCGGCCATGGATATGGATTGCGCGAGTCGGACAAAGCCGTGGTTTCATGGCCCAAACGGGCCGAAGAATGGCTGCGCGGCCTGGGTGTTTTGGAAAGAAAGAAACCGTAATGCGTCAGAACCGCAGGGCCTTCACCGCTTCCGCCGCCGCGGACAAAACCGACTCGGGGCATAGACCCAAATACAACATGGCGGCGGCGCAGACGCCGGCGGAAATCTTCATCGGGATCGATACGGAGATCGGGGCCATGTCCGGCCCTTGTTCGGTCCAGTAGATGGCGCGGATGACGCCAAAATAATAGTAGATGGAAATGACCACGCCGACGATGGCCGCCAAGGCGAGCCACAAATACGCCCGATCAGCGGCGGCTCGTTCGAGAATGGCCTGAAACAGGAGAAGTTTCCCGAAAAAACCGGCCAGCGGCGGCACCCCGGCCAGTGAAATCATGCCCAGTGTCAAGACGAATGCCAGCAACGGGGAACGGCGGTTCAAGCCCGCCAGCACCGCGATGTCGTCGTTGTCGCGCGCGACCACGCACAGGACGATGAAGACGGCGGCGAGAGTAAAGGCGTATCCAGCCAGGTAGTAGAGCACGGCGACGGAGCCGGAGGCGTTCATGGCGGCGATGCCCAACAACAAGTAGCCGGCGTTGGCAATGCTCGAGTAACCGAGCAGCCTCTTCAAGCTGCGTTGCGGGATGGCGCAGAGATTGCCGTAAAGGATCGTCAGCGCCGCGGCCCAGATGAGGAGCTTGCTCCAGTTCAGTGAGAGGGCCGGCGCGGCCACGAATAATACCCGCATCAACAAAACGAATCCCGCCGCCTTGGAGCCGATGGCCAGGAACGCCGTCACTGGCGTCGGTGCCCCTTGATAAACGTCGGGCGCCCACAGTTGCATCGGGACGGCGGCAATCTTGAAGGCCAGGCCCAGGAGCACCAGCAGCGCACCCAGGCAAAAGACCTTGTTATGCGCCAGCAAAGTGCCTTGCTCGGACACCGCCGCGAAACCAGTCTGGCCGCTGGTCCCAAAAATCAACGCGATGCCGAAAATCAGCACCCCCGCCGACAGCGCGCTCAGAATCAGATATTTGACACCAGCCTCCAGCGAGTGCGCGCGCGAACGCTGAAAACTGACCAGAACGTAAAAGCTGACCGCCATCATCTCCATGGCCACGAACACCATGACGAAATCATTGGCCGAGGCGGCAAACATCATCCCGGCCAAAGCGATCAGGCTGATGGTGAAAAATTCGCCGATGCCCATGGGGATGCGGTCGCGAAATTCCACCCCCATCAGCGCCACAAAGATTCCCGCCGCCAGGAAGATCCGTTTAAAGAAGAGGGCCAAGCCGTCCTGAATGAACATGCCGCCGCAAGTGGTCGCCGAGGTCGCTCCACCGCAGAGCGGGCAGAAACTCCCGGCCAGGATGACCAGCAGCCCGGCGGCCGCCAGATAGCCGAACCGGTGCTTGAATAGGGGCGGCGTCCAAAGATCGATGAGCAGTATCAACAGGGCCAGGCCAATGACGGCAAGTTCCAACGAGAGCATGGTCAAGTTCATCGTTGCGGCCCTCCCAATTGCTCCGCCACCGGTGCCACGCTGGTTTGAATATCGTCAGTCAACAATCGGGGAAAGCACCCAAAGACCATCAAGCCAGCCAGGAGCAAAGCGAACGGCAGCCTGCGCCAGGGGCCTTCGAGGTCAGTAAGTTCGGGGCCATCCTTGTCCCCGTGCCAGATGGAGCGAATGGCGCGGAGCATATAGACGCCGGCGATGATCAGTGCGCCCCAGATCGCCAGCACCGTCACCAAATGGGATCGGCCCCAACCGCCAAAGAACACCAGCGATTCGCCAAAAAAGCCGGCGAAACCAGGCAAGCCGCAGCCAGCCATCATGGCCATGATCATCACGGTGCCCAAGAAGGGCAACCGGCGGAGCAACCCGCCCATCTGGTCCATGTCCAGGGTCTTGAGTTCATCGCGCAGATAGCCGCTTAGGGCAAAACTCAGGGCGGCCAGGAAACCGTGCGCCACCATGATCACCACCGTTCCGGTAAAACCGATCAAACTCATGCTGGCGATGCCCAAAAAGGCGAAGCCGACGTGGGCCACGCTGGAATTGCCAATGAGCATATTGAGGTCGCGCTGGCGCATGGCCACCATGCCGCACAGGATGACGTTGCCCAGGCCCAGGGCCGCGATAACGTAAGCCCAACGCAACGCCTCATCCGGCATCAGCGGCAACGCAATGCGGAGCAGACCGTAGAGGCCGAATTTCTTCAGCACGCCGGCGTGAATCATGGCCGCGCCCGTCGGAGCCGAGCCGTATCCCAGCGGCGCCCAGGTGTGGAATGGATAGAGGGAAACGAGGATGCCGAAGCCGATCAAGAGCAGGGGAAAAATCCAATGTTGGGCGCCCGCCTGCATGGGGTGCGCTTTGAAGTAGCTTGTCAATTCGACGATATCGAAGGTGCGGGAGGAAGCCGGCATTTGCAGATAGACGGCCAGCAAACCGGCCAGAACCAGCAACGCCCCCAGGCTCAGGTAAAGGGTGATTTGGTAGGCCGCGTAATTCTTGTCCCGGCCGACGCCCCAAACGCCGATCAGGATAAACGCCGGCACCAACGCCAATTCGTGCAGGAAGTAGAAGAAGAACAGATCCAGCGAAGCGAACGCGCCGAGGATGCCTCCACCCATCAAGAGGAGCAAAACGTAGTACTCTTTCTCGCGCGTTTGAATGCGCCAGGAAACGCAAACGGCGGAAAACAACACGACCGCGCCCATCAGGATCAGCCCCAGGTTCAGTCCGTCCGCGCCGACGTGGTAATTGATGCCCGCGCTGGGCGCCCAAGCGTGGCGTTCCTCGAATTGAAAGCCCGAAGGTGAAACGTGGCTGCCGTATATGGAAAAAATATGCACCGCGATGAGCATCGAGGCCAAAGTGGCCAGCAGCGCCAGGCAGCGAATGGCAAACCGGAATTGGCGCGGGACCAAAGCCAGCACCAGCGCGGTCAGCAGCGGCAAAAGAAAAATGAGAGTCAAGGGTGACATGTCTTAGTGTCGGAGCATCAAATAAAGCACCAGCGCGGCGCCAACGGCCATGAGCAGAGTGTAAGTTTGCAGGTTGCCGGTTTGAACGAGGCGCAGCACCCGCCCGATCCATTCGGTCGTGGCATGCGCCATGCGCACCACGACCTTGATGACGAAGTCGCTGCCGTTGACGACCTTGGCTGGGAAGTCATGGCAGCATTTAACCACTCCGACATAGAACTCATCGAAGTAAAACTTGTTGCGCAGGACGAGGCTGACTGCCGCCATTTTGCCCGGCAACGGGTCCGATGACGCGCCGGCATAGCAACCATAGGCTGCCCCCAAGCCGATGACGAAGGCGGCCAATCCGAGCATCACCGCATGTGGCTCCAGCGGAGCCATAATTGGAGCCGCCGCCGGAGCAAGGAAATGTTCGACGCCAAAGAATCCTCCAATGACCGAGGCCGCGGCCAAAACGACCAACGGGTAAGTCATGACGCGCGGCGACTCGTGCGCATGTTCGGGAAGGTCCGATTTGGGTTTGCCCAGGAACACCACAAAGAAGAGCCGGAACATGTAAAAGGTGGTCAGAAAAGCGACGAATACCCCGAGGGCGAAGAGCATCTTGTTGCTCTCCCAAGCGGCGGCGAGAATGGCGTCCTTGCTGAAAAAGCCGCTCAAAGGCCAGAGGCCGCACAGAGCAAGGGTGCCCGCCAGGAAAGTCCAATAGGTCCAAGGCATCTTGTGCCGCAAGCGGCCCATTTTCCAGATGTTCTGTTCCTGGCTCAAGGCATGGATGACAGAACCAGCGCCCAAAAACAGCAGGGCCTTAAAAAACGCGTGCGTGGTCAAATGGAACATCGCCGCCGGCGGCTCGCCGAACCCAACGGCCATCACCATGTAACCCAATTGCGAAAGCGTCGAGTAGGCGAGGATGCGTTTGATGTCGTCCTGCTGCACGGCGATCAAGGCCGCCAGCAGCGCGGTAATGCCGCCAATCCAGGAAATGACGTGGAGTGCGGAAACGTTGAAGATGAAGACGACCCGGCATAACATATAGACGCCCGCAGCGACCATCGTGGCCGCGTGAATCAAGGCGCTGACGGGCGTGGGGCCTTCCATGGCGTCCGGCAGCCAGACGTGCAGGGGGAATTGGGCCGATTTGCCGACCGCGCCGCAAAAAATCAGCAGCCCAACGGTGGTCGCCGCAGTGTTGAACAATTCCGGGTTGCGCAGCAATTGTTCCTGAATTCCGGCAAAACTGAGTGTTCCGGCGATGGCCCATGCCATTATAATGCCGGTCAGAAAACCAAAGTCGCCGAGGCGATTGACCAGGAAGGCCTTCTTGGCCGCGTCCGCCGCGGAGGGGCGTTGATACCAAAAGCCAATGAGCAAATAGCTGGAAAGACCGACCAGTTCCCAAAAGACAAACATTTGGAAGAAATTGTTGCTGACCACGATGCCCAGCATGGAAAAAATGAACAGGCTCATGCAGGCAAAAAAACGGGCGTAGCCGGGATCGCCGCGCATGTAGGCAATCGAATAAATATGAATGACGGAGCCGACACCGCTGACGACCAGCAGCATGAGCACGCTCAACGCGTCAAAGCGCAGGCCGAAGTCGATGTTGAGCGAGCCGACTTGCAACCAACGAAGAGAAATTTCCGACAGGTGGCCAGAGAGGAACTCGGCCAGCAAGACCACGCTTAAACAAAATGAAATCACCACCGCGCCAACGGAAAAGGCGGCGCTGAGACGGGGATCGCGCTGAAGGAAAAGCGTGATCACCCCCGCTGCCAGCAGAGGCAGGAACAAAATAAGCCATGGGATTGGATCGTGCATGGGTCAGTTTTTCAACGCGGTTAGATCTTCAACGTGCGTTGTCTGCCGCCGGCGGTAGAGCGCGACAATAAGGGCCAACCCAACCGCGACCTCGGAGGCGGCGACGGTGATGATGAAAAAGACGATGACCTGGCCGTCGAGATTGTTGTTGAAACGCGAGAAGGCCACCAGCGCCAGGTTGGCGGCGTTGAGGATCAGTTCCAGCGACATGTAAATGACCAGCAGGTTGCGGCGCACCATCACGCCCAGCAAGCCGAGGCAAAACAAGAGCACGCTGACGATAAGATAATGTTGCAGGCCAACCGGTGTCATTTGATGTCCTTTTTGCTCAAGAGCACCGCCCCCATCATGGCCACCAACAGCACCAGCGAGATTAATTCGAAGGGCAGCGCGTAGGCGGTGAACAGCCTCTTGCCCAATTCCAAGGTGCCCCCTTCGATGCTGGGCGCAGTGAGGTCAGCGCCGACATGGGATTGCCGGATGACGCTAACCATGACCACGGCGATGCACCCGGCGGCGGCCACGCCCAGCGCGGCCACGGCGGTCTTGATTTTCCGGCGTTCCTCCGCTTTGAGGTCCAGGAGCATGATGACAAAGAGAAAGAGCACGATGACGGCGCCGGCATAGACGAGGATTTGCACCGCTGCCAGGAAAAAGGCGTGCAGCAGCACGAACAAGCCGGCCATCGACACGATGGTCAAGACGAGAAACATGGCGCTGGTGACGGGATTGCGGGTAAAGGGATTGGCGATGACCAACACCCCGCAAAGGAGGGTCAACGCCGCAAAGAGATAGAACAAGTAGTCTTGCATCTATTTGTGTTTCCACTTCCAAATCTGGTCGTTGTGGACGCCGCCCAGCGCCAGCAATTTGGCTTTGTCATAAACCATCTCTTCCCGGCTCAACCCGGTCAGCGAATAGTCTTTCATCAGAAAAATAGCTTCCTCCGGGCACACTTCCTGGCAATAGCCGCAAAAAATGCACCGCAACATGTCGATCTTGAATTCCTTCGGCGCCTTTTCCACGTTGCCGGCTTCCGGCGAACCGGCGGGGCCGGGGGGAGTGATGCGGATGGCTTTGGGCGGGCAGATGAATTCGCAGAGCTGGCAGGAGACGCATTTGACGCGGCCCTCGGGGTCTTTGACCAGGTAGGGAGCGCCGCGGTAACCTTCGGGCACGTTCCATTTTTCCTCCGGATACTGCATGGTTACCTTCTTCCTGAAGAAGAAGTGAAGCAAAGTGACGCGCAAGCCCGCCGCCACCGCCGGCAGGTAAAGCCGCTCCCAGAAGCTCAATTTTGTTCGTTTGACAATCATGCCGCCATCCACAGCCAAAGGGCCGTCGCCATGATATTGGCCAAGGCGAGCGGCAAGAACCGCCGCCAGCCCAAATCCATCAATTGATCATAGCGGAAACGCGGCCACATCCAGCGCACCCAGATAAACATTCCCATGAGCATGGCCACTTTCGCCAGAAAAATGACGATATGCGCCACCCCCATAAGGATGGAGTCGGCCGAACTGTTCAAGCCGGCCACCGGCAGCGTCCAGCCGCCCAGGAACAAAGTGACCATCATGGCCGAGGCCGCGATCATGTTGGCGTATTCGCCCATGAAGAAAAGCGCGAATTTCATCGAACTGTACTCGGTGTGATACCCGCCGACCAGTTCCTGTTCCGACTCCGGCAGGTCGAAAGGCAGCCGGTTGGTCTCGGCAAAGGCGGAAATGACGAAAATCACAAACGACAACGGAGCTTTCACGATCAGCCAGCAATGGGCCTGGTACTGAATCACATTGCTAAGATTCAGGTCGCCCACGATCAGGAAAACGGGAATGACCGACATGCCCATGGCGATCTCGTAGGAGATCATCTGCGCGCTGGAGCGAATGGCTCCCAGAAACGGATACTTGGAATTGGAGGCGTAGCCCGCCAAAACGATCCCATACACTCCCAGGGAAACGATGCCAAAGGTGTAGAGTATGCCCACGTTGAGGTCGGCGATGACCATTTTTTCCCGGCCCAGTTGCGAACCAAAAGGGATCACCGCCAGCACCAACAGTGCCGGCGTCATCGACACCATCGGCGCCAGCCAGAAATAAGCCCTGCGGACGTGTCCCGGCACGAAGTCCTCCTTGAGAAAGGTCTTGATGCCATCGGCAATGGGTTGCCAGATGCCGAAGGGGCCGACACGGTTAGGCCCGCATCGGTCCTGGATCATGGCGGAAATTTTCCGCTCGGCCAGCACCGAATAAGCCACCGCCGGCATCACGACCGCAAACACGCAGACGACCTTGATCGCACTCACGATGAGGAACTGCTGCGTCAGCGAGAGATGATGAAAATAGTCCATGTATTTATATTTGCACCGTCACTCCCAAATCTCCCAAAGCCGCCCAAGTCAGGCCGTGGAAGGCGGGCACTTCGGCTGCCATGGCGCTGAACAGGCCTTCGATGGTCGAAAAACCGTCCAAGCCCGCGACGTCGCGGGTCAGTTCGAACAAGAATTCCCACTCCGGGCGGGCGTCGCCTTTGGGCTGAATGTTCTGCATGACCCGTTGCACGCGCCCCTTGACGTTGACGAAGCTGCCGCGCTTTTCCGCGTGGGCGCATCCGGGCAGGAAATAGTGTGACATAGCCGTCGTTTTGTTGGGCAGGATGTCACTCACGATGAGAGTGTCGAGCTTGGAAAGCAAATTTTCGTCCAAGCCGGCCTTGGTCACGTCTTCGCCAAAGACGATCAGCGTCTTAATGCTTTGATCGGCGATTCCGGCCGCGATCTTTGGCAAATTTGAACCTATGGGCTGTCCTGAAATGCCGATCAGCCTGGAACCGGTGGCATTGGGATTGCGGTCCGCGTTTAACAACAAGTGGTCGCCCTGCCCCACCCGCGGGACCGAGTCGGTCAGGGCTTGGAGCTTGGTCGCCAGTTTTTTTAAGAGATAGAGTTCTTCGTTGGTCTGGCGCGCGGATGCGATGATGGCGGCTGCGCCCGGCCGTGTCTGGCGAAGAACCTCGGAGATGGCCGTAAGGACACCCATCCAGGTGGCCTTCCGGCCCGCCCCCGCCATTTTGGAGCCTTGAAGCCGCGTCAGACGGTCTTCGCGATTGATCCATTTGTAGTTGAGCCGGCCGTAATCGCACATCCAGCAGGAGTTGACAGCGTCGTTTTGACGCGGCTCGTAGCGATAGACTTTGTCCTCGCGCGAGCCGATGACGATGTTGCAACCGGTGGCACAACTGGTGCAAAGGCTCATGCTCTCCTTGAGAAACCAGACCCGCATCTGAAAGCGGAAATCCTTGGAAGTCAGCGCACCCACCGGGCAAATATCCACCGTGTTGAGGGTGTAATTGTTGTCGAAAGTTTTTCCCGGATAGCGGCTCAACGTGCTGTGGCTGCCGCGTTGCGCAATGCCCAGGGCGTCATCGCCCGCGATGTCGCGAGAGAAACGGATGCAGCGCGAACAGAGGATGCAGCGCTCGTCGTCCAGCATAATGCGCGGCCCCAGGTCCACCTGTTTGGGCTTGTGGACTTTCTCCTCGGCCAACCGGCTGGCGGATTGCCCATAATCGACCGAATACTCCTGCAATTTGCATTCGCCCGCCTGGTCGCAGATGGGGCAATCCAGCGGATGATTGATCAGGAGGGATTCCAGCACCGCCTGGCGCATTTGTTTGGTGGCGGGCGATCCGGGGTAAATCTCCATGCCGGGAGAAATGGGCGTGGCGCAGGCGATGGCGCCGCGCGGCGTGCCAGGTTCGTACGGCAGAACGGAGCGGGCGATTTTGGGGGTGCCGTCAGGATTGAGGATCGGCTGACGATCCGGGCCGATCATGGGCGTGCCGAACTCCACCAGGCACATGCGGCAATTGCCGGCGATGGGCAGCTTGGGATGATAACAATAATGGGGAATCTCGACGCCCGCCAGGGCGCAAGCCTGCAGCATGGTGGTGGGAACTGCAATTTGCCCTGCCAATCCGGCGACAATTTGGGCACTTCAATCTCGCGCCCGTCCACCTTGACGCGGATTTTTTCCACCGGCGGCGGGGTGGATTTCGTTTCAGATGTAGGTGTAGCTGACATTCTTAAGAAATTCTCAAGGTAGGGCGAGACTCTGTCGAGCCGTGACTAGATCGATATGGGGTTCGACGGAGTCTCACCCCATCGGTTGTCGCTTCGTGCTCCTGGTGTCCTCCGTGAAGCATTCGAATTTCGTTCTTGTTAAAGTGCAGCTTCATTTCACCAAGCATTAACTCAACTTCATACATCGAATCATCATCGGAATTTTGGAGCAAGAAGTCCAATCGCCCTCCGCTCGATTGCGTTTTTTCGCGACCGACAACCTCCAAATCGCCCAAACCGAGAATGCTTGGATCTTTCTCGATTTGGTCTTGCAACCAACCTTTTCTGAACCCGCAATCGCGGATACTCAAAGTTTTTGAGATCGTGATTTCGTCGCTCATGTCAGATTTCGCCTCAGTGATTTCCAGATAGTTTGCCGTTTTTGCTCTCATTTCAGTTTTCTGGTAATGGCTTCTGGTTTGTTGTGTTTCTTGAGCACAAAGAAATCCACCCAACGGCGGACGATGTCGTCGGCCTTCGCTCTCACCAACACTTGAAAGTCTTTCATCTTGCCGTTCGCCAGCCGCGGCTTGCCTTTCACTTCCGAGAAAGCAATCCGCAATACTATGCCGTCTCTTAAGATTCTCCGCGTCCGCGTGACAGCCTTGAAACCTGCCGTGAACATGAATCGGCTCGTGTTCATTCGCGTAGAAGAACACCACCAACCCAAAATATTCGTAAAGCTGCGGCATGGCAATGTCAGTGTTTCGGGCTGATCCCCAGTTTTATTCCGTGCGAAGGGTCGCTAGAGGCGTTTTTGGCCTCGTCGGCCGCGCCGCGGGCCTCGAATTCGTCGCGGAATTTGTTGACGAAACTCAGAACCGGCCAGGCGCACGCCTCGCCGAATGCGCAAATGGTCCGGCCTTGGATGTTCTGCGCGATGCTCAACAGGTAATCGGCGTCCTGCTTGCGCCCGTGGCCGTGGGCCAGGCGATGCAGCGCCTTGGCCAGCCACAGGGAGCCTTCGCGGCAGGGTGTGCATTGCCCGCAACTTTCGTGCGCGTAAAAATCCGCGATGTTCGCCAGCGCCGCCACGATGTCCGTGGTGTCGTCCATGACGATGATCGCGCCGGAGCCGGACATGCTTCCGGCCTGCTGCAGTGAATCGAAATCGTAGGGCACGTCCAACATATCCACCTCGACCACGGCGGTCTGGCCGTCCAGCCCTTTGCGCTTCATTTTGAACTTGTCGCCCGCCTTGAAAACCTTGGCCGAGGAACCGCCTGGAATAACCGCCTTCAAGCGGCGGCCCTGGCGCAGTCCGCCGCCGAAATTTTCGTGAAAAATCAACTCTCCCAAGGTCGCCTTGCCGACTTCCACCTCGTAATAGCCCGGCTTGCGAACGTGCCCGCTGATGCTGACCAGGCGGGTGCCGGTGTTGTTGGGCGTGCCGAGCATGGCGTAGGCCGATCCGCCCATTTGAATAATATGTTTGACCGTAGCCAGCGTCTCCACGTTATTAACGATTGTCGGGCATTGGTAAAGGCCCAGCACCGCCGGAAAATACGGCGGCTTGATGCGCGGGTAGGCGCGCTTGCCCTCCAGCGATTCGATCAGCCCCGTTTCCTCGCCGCAAATGTAGGCGCCGGCGCCGCGATGGACGTAAATCTCCAGGTCGAAATCGCGCCCCAAAATATTTTTGCCCAGGAAATTCGCCGCCCGCGCCTCGGCCAAGGCGCGATCCAGCAAGCGCGCCCCGTCCGGCATTTCGCCGCGGATGTAGATATAGGCCAGATGAACGTCGTTGGCGTAGCAGGAAATAATCATGCCCTCCAGCAATTGGTGCGGGTCATGGTAAATGATCTGCCGGTCCTTGAAGGTGCCCGGCTCGGATTCATCCGCGTTGCAAATCAGGTAAATCGGTTTGCCGCTCTTGTGATCGATAAACGACCATTTAAGGCCGCAGGAAAAACCGGCCCCGCCGCGGCCCCGCAGCCCGGACAATTTCACTTCTTCGCGGATTTGTTCCTGCGGCGAAAGTCTTTTGCCATCGGGCAGCTCTCTAGGCGTAAGGACCAGGGCCTTTTTCAAAGCCTCGTACCCGCCGTGGCGCAGATAGCAGGCCATGTCGGGCGTGTAACCCGGCTGGCCGGCGTTTTTTAAAATGAGCCGATATTCTTGCGGCATATCTTGACTCTACAAAAAAAATCTCTACACTTTGACCCAGCGCCTATGCCCGATGGTGTAACGGTAGCACAACAGACTCTGGATCTGTTTGTCATGGTTCAAATCCATGTCGGGCAGCCATATTTCGTTTACGATCATTTGGCGCGTCTAAATTTTAGGGTGCTTTCGATTTGTTGCACATGCACCAAATCCTTGGGCCTTCCAACGGCCAATTTGCTTTTTCGTACGCTCTCCAGAGGCAATACGGCAATGGTTAGTTCGTGGAAAGGCAGCCTTATCGCCTTGCCGTATTCGCGCGCGAATGAACCAAGGCCCGTCACCGAATAGACGAAGTTTATTAACGTTTCGTCGCTTAATGCGGCCACCGTATTTCGCAACATCGTGGCGCCTTGCGCCACCGCGATCCTCATAGGGCGCATATACTGCCGTTGCGGCAAATTAATCCATAGATCAACGTCCATCGTTGAGCCGGGCACGCCTTGAATAATTGCGGCAGACATACCGATCAGGAGGAAATCGATTTTTTCCGTTTTGAGCGCCCCCATAAGCCGAGTGAGCGGAGAAAGGTCACGTTCATTTGCCACCGTTCGTTGGGCGTCGCCGCCAGGCTTCGCGCGTAAAGGATTTTTTCGTGTTCGTCGAATCCGCGCACGTTTTTGATCCGATTGTAAACTTTCGGCCAATCCTTCAGAGTCGTTTTCATGTGCTTCAGGGTTCATTTGCATTTCGAGATGATTTCATCCGCCTTTTGCGTTGAAACGTTCTCGTAAAACTCCTCGTTGACCATCATCACTGGAGCGGTGCCGCAACTGGCCAGGCACTCGACAAATTCGACGGTGTATTTGCCATCGGGCGTGCTCTGCGGGCTGTGGCCGTTCGCGTCCAATCCCAGCTTGCGGCATATATGCGCGCGCAACTCGGCGCTGCCGCCCAAGGCGCAACTGAGCGTGCGGCAGATTTTGATCTGGTGCTTGCCAATCTTTTCCTGCCGGAACATTGGGTAAAAAGTCACCAGTTCAAAAATATTGACCGGCTCCAACCCCAGCTTTTTGGCGGTCCATTCCATCGCTTCCGGGGTGATGCAGCCGCATTGCTCCTGAATCGCGTGGAGCAGCATGAGCGAGGCGGAACGTTTTTGAGGATAATGCGAAATCAATTGATCGATCTCGGCTTCAACGTGGCTTGGAAGTGAAAAGCTCATTTGGAGTTTATCGGTCGCACTCCCCCATGACAAAATCCAGCGAGCCAAATATCGAGACCGTATCGCTCAACATGTGGCCGGGCAGCAGATGCGGCAGGATGCTCAGGTTGGCGAAGGAGGGCGCGCGGATCTTCAGCCGGTGCGGGGTGCCCCCGCCCTTGCTGTGAATGAAGAAGCCCAACTCGCCTTTCGGATTCTCCGCCCCGAAATACACCTCGCCCGGCGGAGCGTTCGGTCCCTCTGTCACCAGGATGAATTGATGGATCAATTCCTCCATGCTGGTCAGCACCTTCTTCTTGGCCGGCAGCACGACCTTGCCGTCCTCGACGGCAATCGGCTCTTTGATGGCGTTGTCGGCTCCGCCGGGAATTTTGTCCAGGCACTGCCGCAACAGGAAAACGCTTTGCCGCATCTCTTCGATCCGCACCATGTAACGATCATAGCAATCCCCCACCGACCCGGTCGGCACCTGGAATTCCAACTGGTCATAGACCAGATAGGGATGGTCCTTGCGCATATCGAACTCGATGCCGCTGCCGCGCAAGTTGGGGCCGCTCAAGCCGTAGTCAATTGCCGCCTCGCGCGAAATAAGGCCAACGTCCCGCGTGCGATCGACAAAAATTCTGTTGCGCGAGAGCAGTTGCTCCGTTTCGTCAATGTTGGCGACGACTTCCTCCAGGAATTTCCGGCATTGACCGACCCATCCCGGTGGCAGGTCCCGCGCCACGCCGCCCACGCGCGTGTAGGAAGTGGTGAACCGCGCCCCCGTCAGCGCCTCGAACAAATTGTAAATGGTCTCCCGCTGGGTAAAGGTGTACAAGAATACCGTCAACGCCCCGACGTCCATGGCGAAGGACCCCAAGCCCAGCAAGTGGGAGGAAATGCGCGCCAATTCGCAGCAGATGACGCGGATGTATTTGCAGCGCGGCGGCAGCGCCTGCTCCAGGCCCATCAATTTTTCGACCGCGAGCGCGTAAGCGACGTTGTTCGCCAGAGGCGCCAGGTAATCCAGCCGATCCGTGTAAGGGACGAACTGGTTGTAAGTCATGTTCTCGGCAATCTTTTCATCGCCGCGATGCAGATAGCCGATGTCAGGCGTAGCCTTGGTGATGATTTCGCCGTCCAATTCGAGCACGATCCGGAGCACGCCGTGGGTGGCGGGGTGGGAAGGCCCCATGTTCAGCACCATCTTTTCGCCTTGAATATCAGGCATCTCCCCGGCGGCCCGCGCCGCCGTGTCTCCTGTCTTAATTTCGCGTGTCGTGGCCATGTCTAAGCAGGCTCCTGTTTGGCCACCACGCCCGGCCCGTGCGAATGGCCGTGAGCTTCCTTGATGTCCGTCCGCCGTTCGACCCTGGCGTTTAACTCCACGTCATCGGATTCCGGCAGTCTCACGCGCGGTTCGCGCGCGGTGCTGTCCTTGCCGCCGGCGATGGTGACAAACGGCCCGCCGTCCAGCGGCGCGGTCTTGGTGAAAGCCACCTCGGGCACATCCGACGGCTTGCCTGACAATGGAAAATCCTTGCGCAATGGAAAGTACGGGTAGCCGTCCCACATCAAAATCCGGCGCAAATCCGGGTGGCCGCGAAAGCGGATGCCCATCATGTCGTACACCTCGCGCTCATGCCAATCCGCCGCTTTCCATACCCCCGTCACCGTCGGCAACTCCGACGCCTCTTCACCCACGCTGGTCTTGATCCGCAAGCGGCAATGATGGCTGTAACCGTAAAGATGATAGACCACGGTGAAACGCGGGTCGCTCCCGTAATTATCGATGCTGCTGACATCGACCAGGAAATCAAAGCCGAGCTGCTTTTTGGCGAAATCGCAAACTTCCGCCACGCGATTCGCGTCGGAAAGTTGCACGGTGATTTCGCCGCGAAACTCAACCGGTTCGGAGATCAGGTCTCCAAATCGCGTTTTCAATTGTTGTGCAAGATCAAGCGCAGACATTGAAATTCCACCCATTCAGCGGGCGCTCAGGCGCTCCGCATTTGCAGGGAAAGAAAAGGTTCCCGGCTCACCTTCCCTTGCAGTTTGATCAACGCGTCCAGCAATGGCTCCGGGCGCGGCGGACATCCGGCGATATATACATCCACGGGAATAATATTATCCACCCCTTGGAGCACGGCGTAACTGCGGTACATCCCCCCCGTGGAAGCGCAGGCGCCCATGGCGATGACCCATTTGGGCGCGGCCATTTGTTCGTAAATCCGGCGCACGGCGGTGGCCATTTTATAAGTGACCGTTCCAGCCACGATCATGACGTCGGATTGCCTGGGGGAAAAGCGCATCACCTCCGCGCCAAAGCGGGCGATGTCGAAGCGGCTGGCGCCGGCAGCCATCAATTCGATGGCGCAACAAGCCAGCCCCATGGGCATGGGCCAGAGCGAGTTTTTGCGGAACCAATTGATAGCCGCGTCCAACTGCGTGTGGACCACGTCGCCTTCAACCTTCGAATTATAGCCGATTTCAGTTCTCGTTTGCATCGTACGCCGGAATCTGAACCATGCTGTACTAAACATCCGAACCCAAAACGAGGCAAGAACTTTGTGTTTTTTCTCGGGAGGACGACGGGTGCGCTCAAATGTCCTTGGATATCAACAACTTGCGCACATTATGAAAAATAATTTTTGCAGGCACGCGGGGGCTGTGCTTAATTTATCTGATGACGATTGTGTAGTCGTCAAAACCTTAACTTGAACTGTTTAAAACCGCATTGTACAAATGAAAAAAAACTTATTGTCAACTGTCGTAACGGCTTTTGCCCTGACGGCCCTCAATGCCACGGCCGCCTCTTTCGGAACGCCGACCCTTGACTGGACGCTTACCCAGCAGGTGACGTCCAATGTGTTCTCAGCAACAACGAACCGCACGGGCCTCACGATCACCATCACGGATAAGTTCAAATCGACGGTCACGAATTTTCACATCGGCAATGGCCGATTCCTCCAGATCGTGAGCAATTCCTTCAACACCACATTCCCCAAAGGCGCCAAATTGGCGACGGACGGGTCGAATTTGTACGTGGTGGACAAGACCGGGACCAACATCATCCTGAATATTTCCGATGTTGTCACGTTGGTGACCGAGGATTTCGTCCTTAAAGACGTTCAAACCACGACGACAAAGATCAAGCCTGCAAGCACGAATACGGCGTCGGGAAATTCCTTTACCCAAATCGGTTACGTAAGTTTTATATACGACGATTCCACTATGGCGACCGGCGACGGCACCACCACCGATTTCACTTTCAGCGGCCTGGCCACGTACGTTTACGACCAGGAGCTTGGCGCCAGCAGGGCCAGTGTATCCATCAGTCTCACAAATGGAGCCGGCGCTGGAATGATTCGTGGCACCAACTCCATCATGAGCGGAAGTTTCACTGGCAAGGCCACTGTTCCCGTAGTGGACTAATAACCGCGCGGCTGAGGCAGCGCCGCCACCTGATTGGCCGGTGGCGGCTTGCCGGGCCGGAATTTCTGCAATTCTATCCGGTGAAATAGAGATACGCGCCGAGGATGCAGGCGAGGATGAATAGGGAGGCCATGACTTCCCGGGCGCTCCAACTGGCGCGGGTCTTGGCCCGATCCTCCCCGCTGGCGGTGGCGAAGGTCAATCCCGCGATCCTGACGTAGTCGGGTTTGGCGGTGGCGTAACTGACCGCCACCATGACGACGGCGGAAATCAGCGTGATGAGAATGCTGAAGTATTGGAACTGGATGTTATTGACGATCCAGAGAAACGACCCTTCGGGAAAGGTCGTGCCGGTGGTGACCAGGGTGTCCACTGCCATGCGGAAAAGGCCGATGACGAAACCGGTGATCATGGCCCAAAGGCAGCCTTGCGCGTTGAGCCGTTTCCAAAACACGCCAAAGAAGAAGACCACGAAGACCGGCGGCGCCAGATAGCCCTGGACCGATTGCAGGTATTCGTAAAGCCCGGTCTTGCCCCGCACCACCGGGATCCAGAGCATGGCGATGAAGATCATGATGGCGGTGGCGATCCGGCCCATGCGCACCAGTTCGTGTTGCGAGGCCTTGGGGCGCAATTTTTCGTAGATGTCCACCGTGAAGAGGGTCGAGCAGGCGTTGAACACGCCCGCCAGCGAACCCATCAGCGCCGAGAGCAATCCCGCCACGACGATGCCGCGCAGCCCGGCCGGCAAAAGGTGGGCCACCATCAAAGGAAAAGCCCCTTGCGCGGCTGCCGCGGTGGCGTGGCCGGTTTGTGGATCATAGACGGGGGCCAACTCCGGCACTTTGCCGCTCTTGGCCAGGGCGAAACAAATCAGGCCCGGTATGATGAACAGATAAACGGGAAAGAGTTTCAGGAAGGCGGCGAATATGCTGCCGCGCCGGGCGGTCTGCTCATTGGGCGCGCCCAAAGCCCGTTGCACGATGTATTGGTCGGTACACCAATACCACAATCCAATCACCGGCGCGCAGATGGCCATGCCCAACCAGGGAAATTGGCCGTTGAAATACCAGGCCTCCTTGACAATGTCGCCGCCGGCGTTTTTGACCAGCACCGGCGCCCAGGAAGATTCAACGCCCTTGGGGATGAGCGGTTTCCACAAGTTGAACATATCCGAACCGCAGAGCACCCTTAGCTCGTGCCATCCGCCCAATTTAACCAGGCCATAAACGGTCAGCAGCGCCGAGCCGCCGATCAACACAACAACCTGCACGGCATCGTTATATGCCACGGCCCGCATGCCTCCGATCATGGTGTAAAGGCCGGTCAAAATGACTACCAACACCGAGCCGATCCAAAAACTGTCAAAATCATATCCAAGAAGCTGAAGGTGCATCTCCGGCAACAAAACGTGGAAGACCACGCCGCCGGCGAAAATACCCACGGCGATCTTGGTCACAATGAAGGTAATAAGGGAGACAATCGAAAGCACGTAGCGTGAGGGCGCGGAAAAACGCCGTTCCAGAAACTCCGGCATGGTGAAGACGAGCGACCGGGCATAGAAAGGCACGAAGACCCAGGCCAGCACCAGCAGGCACCAGGCATGCAATTCATAGTGCGCCAAGGCCACGCCGTCCTTGGCCCCCGAACCAGCCAGGCCCACGATGTGTTCGCTGCCAATATTGGAAGCGAAGATGGAAGCGCCAATCACCCACCAGCTCAGGTTGCGGCCGGCCAGGAAATAATCGGCGGCGTTGTCCTTGCTTCTCCTGACCACCCACCAGGCCACGCACAGGAGGACGCCAAAGTAGAGGGCGATGGCCAGCCAGTCCACGCTGGTCAAGACAGAACCGCCGGCGGAGGCAAACAACAGGGTATTCATATTTGTTTAGGGCTGGACTGAGAAACGATAGACGATCGTGTTTTGGAAGACCTGGCCGGGCTTGAGTTCGACCGTCGGAAATTGCGGCTTGTTGGGCGAATCGGGGTAATGCTGCGGCTCCATGCAGAAAGCGGCGTGACGTTGATAAGCCCACCCTCCCTTGCCTGTGATCGTGCCGGCGAGAAAATTGCCCGAGTAGAATTGCAGGCCCGGTTCCGTGGAAAAAACATCCAGGACGCGGCCGGTTTCCGGTTCGGTCACTTTGGCCATCAATTCCAGCTTGCCGGCTTCCTTGTTGATGACCCAGTTGTGATCGTAGCCGCCTCCGAATTTAAGCTGCTCGTCCTGCTGGCCGATGCGCCCGCCAATAGCCGTCGGGGTGCGGAAATCAAAGGGCGTGTTATCAACCGGACGCAACTCCCCCGTCGGAATCAGCTCCGCATCGACGGGTGTGAAGCGGTCGGCCAGAATCGTAACCTTATGGTTGAGAATGTCGCCTTTGCCGGCGAGGTTGAAGTAGGAATGCTGCGTAAGATTGAGGACCGTGTCCTTGTCCGTCTCGGCCCTGTATTTCAATCGAAGTTCGTTGTCCCGCAAAAGCGTGTACGTGGCCGTGACTTTCAGATTGCCGGGATAGCCCTCCTCGCCGTCCTTGCTCAGATAGCTGAGGATCAATTCCGGGCCGTCGAGGCCTTCGCGTGTGCCGGCGCTCCAGACGCGTTTGTCAAAACCTTTGACGCCGCCATGCAAGGCGTTGGGATAACTGTTGGTGGCCAGCGTGTACATCGTCCCGTCCAGCGTGAAACGTGCCTTGGCGATGCGGTTGCCGTAACGGCCGATGAGCGCGCCAAAATAAGGACTATTCGTGACATACGAATCCAGGTGATCGTAACCCAGCACCACGTCGCCCATTTGTCCGTTCTTATCGGGCACTTTGAGGGAAACGATGATTCCGCCGTATGTCATGATGCGGGCTTCGACGCCGTTGCGATTGCGCAGCGTGTAAATATCCACGGCCTCGCCGTCGGGCGTCAGGCCAAAAGGCTTCTTCTCAATAAGACTTTGCGGCTCAGTGGGGCTGGAGCAACCGGCCAGAAAGACCACGCCGGCCGCCAAGGCCAACCACAGGCGAATCGGTGTTGAATTTGTCCTCATAGGTATGGAAAACTTCACTTGCCCTGCTTCGTTTGTCCGTAGCTGGCCGAGGGGCCGTGCTTGCGGAAAAAATGTTTGTCACGCAACTCGTCTTGCATCGGGGGCGCGCCGGGTCTGAGGCGGAGTGTCTCCCCGGCCAACCGCGCAAGGTATTCGAGCACCGCTGCGTTATGCGCCGCCTCAGCCACCTCGAGGCCCCAGGTGAACGGCCCGTGGCTGGCCACCAGCACCGCCGGATGTTGCAACGGGTCCAAGCCCCTGAACCGCTCCACGATGACGCGGCCGGTGTTCAATTCGTAGTCCGTCTTTATTTCCGCCGGCTGCAACTGCCGCGTGCAAGGGACTTCGCCGTGAAAGTAATCCGCGTGGGTGGTGCCCAAAGCCGGGATGGGCCGGCCAGCTTGCGCCCACGCGGTCGCGTGCAGGCTGTGGGTGTGAACAATGCCGCCGATGCCAGCGAAAGCGCGATACAACTCCAAGTGCGTGTCGGTGTCGGAACTGGGCCTGAGCTTGCCCTCCACGACTTGGCCGCTTTCCAAAGCCACGACGACCATAAGGGCGGGCCGCAAAGCGGCGTAGGAAACGCCCGAAGGTTTGATGACCATCAAACCTTGCGCGCGATCCAGGCCGCTGGCGTTGCCCCAGGTTTGAACGACCAAGCCCTCTTTGACCAGGTCAAGGTTGGCCTGGCAAACGGCTTGTTTGAGGGTTTGCAACATATTGTTCCGAATCAAACACGCACGCGATGCCGCAGGTCAATAAGTTGTTTCATCACCGGATACAGGCTGCCTTGCCATGCTTCCTGGCCGAAGGCGTCGTGCAACCGCGAGTACAACGAAAACAATTCACGATAGGCAGCGTGCTCGGCGGCATCCGGCTTGAAGACACGCGACTGGAGGCCGGTCATCGCACGGATGGCCGAAGGAAAATCACGGTGCGCCCCGGCCACGACCGCGCCAGCGACAGCCGCGCCCAGCGCGCAGGTCTGGACCGAGCGCGATACCATCATGGGCCGGCCGGTAACGTCGGCGTAAATCTGCATGACGAGCGGATTTTTCTCCGCGATGCCGCCGCAATTGACCACCTGCGAAACGCGAACATCGTATTCCTCGAAGCGATTGATGATGGTCAGAGCGCCGAAGGCCGTGGCCTCGATAAGAGCGCGATAAATCTCCGCCGGCGTGGTGTAGAGAGTCTGCCCCAGGAGCAAGCCAGTCAGGCGCTGATCCACTAGCACGGTGCGGTTGCCGTTGTTCCAATCCAGGGCCAGCAGGCCGGATTCCCCCGCCCGCAGCCGCCCGGCGGCCTTGGTCAGAGCCTGGTGCGAACCGATCCTGGCCCCGCCAGGCTGGATGTAATTAACAAACCAATTGAAAATATCGCCCACCGCCGATTGCCCGGCCTCCAGACCGTAACAATCCGGCAGGACGCTGCCGCGAACAACGCCGCACAGGCCGGGAATGTCCGCCAATTTTTCCTGCAAAGGCCAGACGGCGATGTCGCAAGTGCTGGTGCCAATGATTTTGACCAGCGTGCCCGGAGCGATGCCCGCGCCGACCGCCCCCAGATGCGCATCGAACGCGCCGACCGCCACCGGGATGCCTTCGCGCAAGCCGGTGCGGGCGGCCCAGTCACGGGTAAGCCGGCCCGCGCTGGCGCTGATGTCGCGCGCCTTGGCGCAGAATCGTTCGCGCAACGCGCCCAGCTTGGGCGAAAGTTGCGAAAGGAATTCGCGGTCGGGGTATCCGCCCCAACCCTCGTTGTACATCGCCTTATGGCCCGCCGCACAAACACCGGCGGTGAATTGATCCTGCGCCTGGGTGCCCGTCAGAGCGGCCGGGATGAAATCGGCCAATTCCACCCAGGAGGCGGCGGCTGCAAAAACTTCTGGGGCGGTGCGGAGGCAATGAAGGATTTTGCTAAAAAACCACTCGCTCGAATAAGTGCCGCCGCATTGGGCGAGGTATTGCGGGCGGATTTTCCGGGCCAGCGCGGTGATTTCCGCCGCCTCGGCCACGCTGGTGTGGTCTTTCCAGAGCCAGGCCATTGCCGCCGGATTTTTGGCAAAGCGCCGCGCGAAAGCCAGCGGCTGGCCCCGGTCATCGACAGGCAGAGGCGTGCTGCCAGTGGTATCCACTCCAATCCCCGCCACCTGCTCCGGCTTGAAAGCGCGCGCTTTCCTTTTCGCCTCCGCCAGGGCGCGCCTGATGCTGGCCTCGGTCCCTTTGACGTAATCGGCCGGATGCTGCCGGGCCAGATTGGGATCGCGCGAGAGGACCACGCCCGCCTCGCCGTGCTCGTAGTCCCAAACTGAGGTGGCGACTTCGCGTCCGTCGGCGGCATCAACCACGAGCGCTCGGACAGAATTGGTGCCGAAGTCCAGGCCGATGGTGTATTTAGGAGTCACGGATCAGGAGATAAAGCCGCGGGCCATCGCGTAATAGACTTCGTTGGCGCGCAATTCCTTAAGAAATTCGCGCACCGTGGTTTTGTCATCGATAATAACGGTTTCGATTCCTGCCATCGTGCCAAAGTCTTCCAGCATCTCGGTCGTGACGCAGGAGCTGAAGCCGGTGTGATGCGCGCCCCCGGCGTAAATCCAGGCGGTGGCCGCCGTCGGAAGGTCGGGCCGGCAACGCCAGAGAGCGCGCGCCACCGGCAGCTTGGGCAGGGGCTTGTCCGGGCGGACGGCTTCGACTTCGTTGATGAGCAGGCGGAAGCGATTGCCAAGGTCGATGATCGAGGCATTGAGGGCCGGCCCGGGGGGCGTATCGAATACCAGCCGAACCGGGTCCGCCTTGCCGCCAATTCCCAAGTGATGGACTTCCAACGAGGGCCGGCCGGCGGCGATGCTGGGGCAAATCTCCAACATGTGGGCGCCCAGGACCTTCATGTTGCCCGGCTCCAAATGATACGTGTAATCCTCCATGAAGGAAGCGCCGCCCTTGAGGCCGGAGGCCATCACTTTCATGGCCCGCACCAGCGCGGCCGTTTTCCAATCCCCTTCCGCGCCAAAACCGAAGCCCTCGGCCATGAGACGTTGCGCGGCGAGGCCGGGCAGTTGTTGCAAGCCGTGCAAATCTTGAAAAGTGTCCGTGAACCCTTTGAACCCGCCCTCCACCAAAAACGCCCGCATCCCCGCCTCGATCCGCCCCGCTTCGCGCAAGGAGGCGCGCATGGTTCCACCCGCGCGCAGAGTCGGCGCGACTTTGTAGCTGGCCTCGTACACCTTGACCAAACCGTCGATCTCGCGGTCGGTGACTTGGCGTATTTTGTTGACCAAATCGCCCATGCCGTAACCGTTGACGGAATAACCGAATTGAATTTGGGCGGCGACCTTGTCGCCTTCGGTGACAGCCACCTCGCGCATGTTGTCGCCGAAACGGCAGAACCGGGCGCCCTGCCAATCGTGCCACGCCGCCGCCGCCCGAGTCCAGGCCCCCAGGCGCGCCTGCACGGCGGCCTCGCGCCAAAACCCGGCCACCACTTTGCGATTGAGCCTCATTCGGCTCATGATGAAGCCGTGTTCGCGGTCGCCGTGCGCGGCCTGGTTGAGGTTCATGAAGTCCATGTCGATGGTGGACCAGGGAATGTCGCGATGATGCTGGGTGTGGAAATGAAGCAGCGGCTTGCGCAGCAAACGCAAGCCGTTGATCCACATTTTGGAGGGTGAAAAAGTGTGGCACCAAGTGATCAAACCGGCGCATTTATCATCCGCGTTGGCGCGTTGGCAGAGGGCGGTGGCATCCTCCGCGCACTTGATTACCGGCTGGAACAGGACGGCGGCGGGGATGCCGGGCGCGGCGTTGAGGGCGGCGGCAATTTCCCGGGCATTGGCCGCCACCCTCTCCAGGGCCTTGGGGCCATAGAGGTGTTGACTGCCGGTGACAAACCAGATTTCAAATTTTTTAAAGTCAATCATGCAGGTCGATGCCGATGGTGATAAGAGAGAGCCGCCGCCAAGTAAAGCGCGAAAATCGCGCTTCTTCCGAGCCTTTCCGGTCGTAATCGCGCAACAATTCCATGTCGCTCATATTCAACATCCAACTATTTAAGGCCGCTGAAGGCGAAATTAGACATTTATTTTGAAAATAGTTGTGCATTCCCGCACTTTCGTGGTATTGTAGAAGCCGTTGCCAGCAATGGCGTTGCTCTTTGACAGTCCGCAGACCTCTCACCCGTCCCAAGCGACGGCGGCCCCGAAGCCGTAATTGCGCTTAATTGCGCTTAATTGCGGTTAAAAAAATAATATTTTCACTCAAGGCTGTCGCTTCATGGCGTTTCTCCGCTCCCTTGGCGGTCGGGTGGCAGTGGTTCGCAGCCGGTCGTTGATCTTCCATCAGACGGCAAGACACCATGCAAAAATAAACAACCAGCGCCGGTTATTTGAGCTTGCGCTTTGGTTAATTAGGCCGTGCCCTCGGCAATATTGGGTTTTGGACTCCAAGGCGCCTGCACCGATTTGCCAAGCTTCACGAAGCACTTCGCTCTCGCTAGTTGGTGGAAGGGTTGGTATCGTATTGGCTATGCCGTATGGCCCGAAGAAAAGCAAAAGCAACGAATCCAAGGCGGGGAAATTGGACAAGGACCAGTTCCGCGCCAATCAATTTTCGGAGCGTATCCGCCGGGACTCGGCCACGCGCTCAACTTTGTCCCGCCTGCGCAACCGGAAATCAGCCTTGAAATGATCTCCCCTGCCCCGCCTTCGCCGCCTGTCGGTCCTGAACGAAAAGGCGGGACGCTGCTGGATTGGTTGTTGCGGAAATATCCCGACACGCCCAGAAGCCGTGCCAAACAATGGATTCTGGCCGGCCGGGTGTGCGTCAACGGAGTGGTGGCGCGCAAGCCGCATCTGGCGATAAAAGAGCCGGGGGATTCGGTGGCATTGAAGGATCGCCAGGCAACCACGCTGGAGTGCGGTTCGGGGTGGCAGATTCATCCCAGGGTTTCATTACTTTACCTGGATTCCGCGCTGGCCATCGTCAACAAAGGGCCGGGACTTATTTCGGTGCCGGCGTCGAATTGCGACCTTTCTGCGTTGAGCATTTTAGCGGACTTTTTGGCGGGGAAACTCAAGGCCTGGCGACGCGGCGTGGCCGGTAACTCGCTGCCGCCGGTTTATCGCCGGCTCGACCCCTTGCCTGTGCATCGGCTGGATCAATACACGAGCGGGGTTTTTTGCATCGCCATGAATCCCAAGGCGCGGCATCACCTGATCGAGCAATTGAAGGCGCACACGATGCAGCGGGAATACGTGGCTTACGTGGAAGGCCGGCCCGACGCGCCAAAAGGCACTTGGCGGCAATGGCTCCAATTGAGCAAGGATGAATTGCGCCAGCATATCATCAGCCCGGCCCAAGCCAAGGCCGCCGGGGACGAGGCGCGCGAAGCCATCACCCATTACGAAGTGGTGGCCGATTTTCCGAGGGCGGACGGCAAAGTGTTCAGCAAATTGCGGCTCCGGTTGGAGACGGGGCGCAAACATCAAATTCGTGCGCAGGCGGCCCATGCGGGACTGCCTTTAATTGGCGACCGCACATATAACCCGTGGTATCGCTCGCAAGAAGCCGGGGAGCCAGCGATTGATTTTCCCCGTCAGGCGCTACACGCCGAAGTGCTCAAACTCGAGCACCCCGAGCAGCCCGGAAGGCGCATGGTTTGGACCGCTGCACTACCCAAAGACCTCCGACAATTGGAGGGCGATTTGCGCTCAGGAGCTTCGCTTAAGACTTAACCCGCCTAAGGACTGCCCGGCACCACCCAGGTGCCGGGAAAGGCACCTGGATGGCGGGCCACTGATCTCACCGCTCAACGTTTTGCTCAAGTTTATGGTGAGACCAGGCGATAGAAGCGCGCTCGCGGGGTGGGAGCATTCGTATCCGAAAAGACCGTCGGATCCGATCCAAACACGCCCCTTGCGATCACGCTCCAACTGCCGGGTTGCGTCATATTTGTGGTTGCCACCACTTTGTATGACTGGCCTTCCGGACCGGTAAAGTTCAATTGGAAGCTGCCACCTTTCGACATCGTCCCGCCGGCAAGCGTCGGTGGAACTGGCGACACGATATAGACCGTGCGACTGTTGGTGGCGGAATTGTTGGCCGGATCAGTCGCAACGTATTGAATGACATAGGTGCCCGGCACGGCGGTGTTGACCACGCCGTTGGTCGTCACGGGCAGCGTCCCGGCGCAAAGGTCGAAGGCACTGGCGCCCGGATCCACAAACGCGCTGCCTACCCAGTTGGTCATCGGCGTGGAACCGTTCAAGGTCACAACCGGCGGGGTGCTGTCCACGACAGTCACCGAAAGGGTGTTGGTCGCACTGTTGCCCGCCACGTCCACTGCCACGTATTGGATAAAGTAAAGGCCCGGGGTATTGGCATCCACCGTCCCGTTGGTACTCAAGCTGGCCAGAGTGCAGTTGTCCGTGGCGGTGGCGCCGAGTTCCACGTAGCTGCCGTGGCATTCCACTGTTTGGCTGGCTGGACCATTGAGCACAATGACCGGAGGAGTTTGATCCTGCACCACGATGCTATTGGTCGAGTAGTTGGTGTTGCCCGATTCGTCGGCCACCGCAATGACGACCAGGTTCGAAACCTTGAGGCAGAAGGGCATTGTTGGTCGGCTCCTGGCTGATAAAGAGGTTGGTCCCGCTACAGGCGTCCGAGGCGATGATGTAGTTGGTTCCGGTCACATCCGGCATCAGCGCCGAACAGTTGCTGGTGGTCGTGCCCAAAACCATGTTGGTGAAGGACCAGATGATGGCCGGCGCGGTGGTGTCTTGGACCGTCACCGAACGGGTATTGGTCGCGCTGTTGCCTGCCGCGTCCACCGCCACGTATTGGATGGAGTAAAGGCCCGGGGTAGTGGCATCCACCGTCCCGTTGGTGCTGAAACTGGCCAGAGTGCAGTTATCCGTGGCGGTCGCGCCGAGCTCCACATAGCTGCCGTGGCATTCCACCGTTTGGCCGGCTGGACCGTTGAGCACAATGACCGGAGCGGTTTGATCCTGCACCACGATGCTGTTGGTCGAGTAGTTGGTGTTGCCCGATTCGTCGGCCACCGCGATGATGACCAGATTCGGGCCTTGAGGCAGAAGGGCATTGTTGGTCGGCACCTGGCTGATAAAGAGGTTGGCGCCGCTGCAAGCGTCCGAGGCGATAACGTAGTTGGTTCCAGTTACATCCGGCATCAGCGCCGAACAGTTGCTGGTGGTCGTGCCTAAGACAAGGTTCGTGAAGGACCAGATGATGGCGGGCGCAGTGGTGTCTTGGACGGTCACCGAACGGGTATTGGTCGCGCTGTTGCCCGCCGCGTCCACCGCCACGTATTGGATGGAGTAAAGGCCCGCGGTATTGGCATCCACCGTCCCATTGGTGCTCAAGCTGGCCAGAGCGCAGTTGTCCGTGGCGGTCGCGCCGAGTTCCACATAGCTGCCGTGGCATTCCAGCGTTTGGCTGGCTGGTCCGTTGAGCACAATGACCGGAGGAGTTTGATCCAGCACCACGATGCTGTTGGTCGAGTAGTTGGTGTTGCCCGACTCGTCGGCCACCGCGATGATGACCAGATTCGGGCCTTGAGGCAGAAGGGCATTGTTGGTCGGCACCTGGCTGATAAAGAGGTTGGCGCCGCTGCAAGCGTCCGAGGCGATAACGTAGTTGGTTCCAGTTACATCCGGCATCAGCGCCGAACAGTTGCTAGTGGTCGTGCCCAAAACTATGTTGGTGAAGGACCAGATGATGGCCGGAGCAGTGGTGTCCACCACGTTGACGGTGCGGGTGGCGGTATTGGTGTTGCCGTTGCCGTCATCGGCCGTATAGGTCAGGTGATAGACGCCGGCGGTGTTGGCATCGACACTGCCGCTGACACGCACGGCGACGCTGCCAGCGCAGCCGTCGTTGGCCGTGGCGCCCGGGTCACTGAAGCTGCCGTGGCATTGCACTGTCAGCGGGTTGGCCCCGATCAGCGTGATCGTCGGCGGGATCGTGTCCACGACGGTCACCACCGAATTTGAGACCACCGTCCCATAGGCATTGGAAACCGTTACCGAGACGGTGACCGGTCCTGGGAAATGGATGTTGCTCAAGAAGAAGTTGCTGGCGATTTGGCCGCCAACCGGCACATTATTGACACTCCATTGGAAGCTCAGCGGTGACTGGCCTGTAGCAGTGACGCTGAAGATCTGGTTGCCGGAGCATTGCACGATCGGGTCAAGCGGCGTCAGGCTGGTAACCGCAGGCAAGGCCACGACGGAAATCGTGCCGTTGGTGGCCAGGTTGGAGGTATTCCATGCCAAGCCCGGATATGATGGAAGCGTGATGGAACCGAGCAAGCCGGCCAAGCCGCTGTAATTCGTCGAACTAAAGAGCGCGAAGGTATCGCCAGCACGTGGCGTCGGACCGAGGTTGGTCACAGTGAGTGTGGCTCCAGCGGTAAGGACAATGGTCTTGGAGTAATGCAATGAATCGCTGGAAGGACCGTTGGTGCGATTGATTTTCATGACAATGGCGCCGCCGTTGGTGAGCGTGCCTGACACCGTCAGGGTGCCAATGTTAGTGGGGCTGCCTGGAGCCACTGTGGAGCCTGCATTAGCCAGCAAATTGCCACTCATGGTGCCCGTCCCCCCAAGCGTGCCGCCGGAATACACGGTGACGGGACTGGTGATGGAACCGTTCACCAGCAGGGTGCCGTTGCTGATGGCGGTGGGGCCGGTGTAGGTGTCCGTTCCGCTCAACGTCAAAGTGGAAGCAGTAGATTTGTTAACAGCGATAATGGCTGTGCCAGCGTTGGCAATAGCGCCGCTGAAATAGCCCCCGCCAATGTTTAAGCTGGCGGTGCTGGCCGCGGTCGAATTGCTGATCGTGCCCGCGCCGTTTAGAGTACCCAGGCTCACCGCAACTCCGGCCACTTGCAGAATATTGCCGGTGTTGACCGTCCACGTGGCATTGGCGCTGCCAGCGGTGGCGCTGGACAACTGCACGCGTTGGATGCCGGTCAGCGCGTTGAAGTTAATCGCGCCGTTGAAACCACTGTTGTTACCAGAGAATTGCAGAAGGCAAGTCGCGGCGCCGGATTGTGTGGGCAGCAGATTCAACGTCGTGCCCGCGGCGCCTGTAATCGCGGCCGCGATGAGGTTGGTGATGCTGTTGTCGCCGCCAACGATGGGATTTTGCGTCTGGCTAAGGGTCGCGTTGCCGCTGACGGCAATGCTGTTGCTGACCACGCCCGTTCCCTGCGTGCCGGCCGCGGTCAGGTTTAAGAGACTTCCATCCCCAAGATTAATGGCCGCGCTGGAAACAATGGCGCCACTGGTGGTCTGAAGGCGCAGGGTGGCGTTGCTGGCAACATTGATGGTGACGTTGTTGCTGATGGTGGTCTGGCGGCTCTTTCCACCCTGAAAGACCAAGGTCCCTTGATTGACGTTGATGGTGCCATTGGCGACGGTATAGCCCTGGTCGATGACGGTGGCGCCGGAATTAGTCAAAGTCAGGGTAAACCCGCCGAGATTGAAGGGGGTGCCAGCCGCCAAGGCGTTGAAATAGAGGTCTTCATCTTGATTGGCATTGAAAGCTGAATACCGATCGCTATGATTTTGAGTCGCAGGCGGGGTGACGGCTGCCGGACTGGTGATATTGGCGCTGACATCACTGATTTTCCACGTCTGCGATCCGCTCAAAGTTATCTTGCTTTGAATGTTGAGCGGCACGGCATTGGCCGCGCTCAGGTCTATGCCGGAAGTTCCAATGGTGAGGGTATTGGGCGACAAGTTATTCGTGATGACGATCCCGTTTTCATTGGTCGCCTGGCCAAGAACCGGCCCGGCCACGCGGATGCCCAGTATGCTGAGGTCGCCAGTAAGGGGCGCAGGGGTAATGGAATTGGCGAAACTGCTTAGTTTGAGCGTGCTGTCGAAAATCACGACGTCGCCGATGCCAGGCACGGCATTCAGGACCCAACTGCCCCCGCTGTTCAGAGCGGTGCTGTTGTTGGCCTTGGTCACGTCAGCCCAACTGCTGTGCGGGAGCAAAACACTTGCTCCCAGCATCAGGGCAAAGATTGGTTTATAGGTGGTTGAAAATGAGACTTTAATACACATAAATAATCTTAGTTACAGCTCAAGAATGATATTTGCATAAAACTGGCGTCGTGCGATAAGTCATGCCGCGGAACAAGCGCGAGCTTATGGGGAGATCAGGCGATAGAAGCGCGCGCGCGGGTTGGGGGCATTCGTGTCCGAAAAGACCATTGGATTCGATCCGAACACGCCCGTCGAGATGACACTCCAACTGCCGGGTTGCGCCATATTGGTAGTTGTCACTACTTTGTATGACTGGCCTTGGGGTCCGCTGATTGTCATCTGGAAGTTGCCGCTCTTTAACATCGACCCGCCGCCAGTCGTCGGTGGAACTGGAGACACGATATAGACCGTGCGGCTGTTGGTGGCGGAATTATTGGCAGGATCAGTCGCAACGTACTGAATGACATAGGTGCCCGGCACGGCGATGTTGACCACGCCGTTGGTCGTCACGGGCAGCGCCCCGGCGCAAAGGTCGAAGGCACTCGCACCCGGATCCACAAACGCGCTGCCTACCCAGTTGGTCATCGGCGTGGAACCGTTCAATGTCACAACCGGCGGGGTGCTGTCCACGACAGTCACCGAAAGGGTGTTGGTCGCACTGTTGCCCGCCACGTCCATCGCCACGTATTGGATAAAGTAAAGGCCCGGGGTATTGGCATCCACCGTCCCGTTGGTGCTCAAGCTGGCCAGAGTACAGTTGTCCGTGGCGGTGGCGCCGAGTTCCACGTAGCTGCCGTGGCATTCCACTGTTTGGCTGGCTGGACCATTGAGCACAATGACCGGCGGGGTTTGATCCAGCACCACGATGCTGTTGGTCGAGTAGTTGGTGTTGCCCGACTCGTCGGCCACCGCGATGACGACCAGGTTCGAGCCTTGAGGCAGGAGGGCATTGTTGGTCGGCTCCTGGCTGATGAAGAGGTTGGTCCCGCTGCAGGCGTCCGAGGCGATGATGTAGTTGGTCCCGGTCACATCGGGCATCACCGCCGAGCAGTTGCTGGTGGTGGTGCCCAAAACTATGTTGGTGAAGGACCAGATGATGACCGGCGCGGTGGTGTCCACCACGTTGACAGTGCGAGTGGCGGTGTTGGTGTTGCCATTGCCGTCATCGGCCGTATAGGTCAGGTGATAGACGCCGGCGGTGTTGGCATCGACACTGCCGCTGACACGCACGGCGACGCTGCCGGCGCAGCCGTCGCTGGCGGTGGCCCCCGGATCACTGAAGCTGCCGTGGCATTGCACCGTCATCGGGTTGGCACCGAGCACCGTGATCGTCGGCGGGATGGTGTCCACGACGGTCACTACCGAATTTGAAACCACCTTCCCATAGGCATTGGAAACCGTCACCGAGACGGAACCCGGGCCTGGGGAATGGATGTTGGTCAAGGAAAAATTAGTGGATGTTTGGCCGTTGACCGGCACATTATTCAAGCTCCACGTGAAGCTCAACGGCGACTGGCCGGTAGCGGTGACAGTGAAGGTCAGATTGCTGGAGCATTGCACACTGGGATTGAGCGGCGTCAGGCTGGTGACGGCAGGCAAAGCCACAACGGAAATCGTGCCGTTGATAGCCAGGCTGGAGGTGTTCCAAGCCAGACCCGCCTGCGAGGGAAGCGTGATGGAACCGAGCAAACCGAGCAGGCCGCTGTAATTCGTCGAACTAAAGAGCGTGAAGGTATCGCCAACCTGCAATGACGGCCCGATGTTGGCCACGGTGAGCGCGGCTCCTGCGGTAGAGGTTATGGTTTTGCCATAACTCAACACGTCGCTGGTCTGACTGTTAGTTCGGTTAAGCTTCATAAAAATGGCGCCGCCGTTGGTGATCGAGCCAGACACCGTCAGGACGCCGATGGCAGTGGGGCTGCCTGGAGCCAGGGTGGAGCCGGCATTAGCCAGCAAATTGCTACGCAGGGTGCCGATGCCCCCCAGGGTGCCGCCGGAATACACCGTGACGGGGCTGGTGATGGAACCGTTTACCAGCAGGGTGCCGTTGCTGATGGCCGTAGGCCCGGTGTAGGTGTCCGTCCCACTCAATGTCAAGGTGGACGTAGTACCTTTATTGAGTGAGATGACGGCTGTGCCGGCGTTGGCGATGGCGCCGCTGAAATTGCCCGCGCCGACGTTGATGGCGGCGGTGCTGGCCGCGGTCGAGTTGCTGATCGTGCCCGCGCCGTTCAGAGTGCCCAGGCTCACGGCAACTCCGGCCACTTGCAGAACATTGCCGGTGTTAACCGTCCACGTGGCATTGGCGCTGCCAGCAGTCGCGCTGCTTAACCGCACGGGTTGGATGCCGGTCAGCGCGTTGATGTTAATCGTGCCGTTGAAACCACTGTTGTTGCCGGAGAGTTGCAGAACGCTCGCCGCAGTGCCGGATTGTGTGGGCAGCAGATTCAACGTCGTGCCCGCGGCGCCTGTAATCGCGGCCGCGATGAGGTTGGTGATGCTGCTGTCGCCGCCAACGATGGGATTTTGCGTCTGGCTAAGGGTCGCGTTGCCGCTGACGGCAATGCTGTTGCTGACCACGCCCGTTCCCTGCGTGCCGGCCGCGGTCAGGTTTAAGAGACTTCCATCCCCAAGATTAATGGCCGCGCTGGAAACAATGGCGCCACTGGTGGTCTGAAGGCGCAGGGTGGCGTTGCTGGCAACATTGATGGTGACGTTGTTGCTGATGGTGGTCTGGCGGCTCTTTCCACCTTGAAAGACCAAGGTCCCTTGATTGACGTTGATGGTGCCATTTGCGACGGTATAGCCCTGGTCGATGACGGTGGCGCCGGAATTAGTTAAAGTCAGAGTGAACCCACCAAGATTGAAGGGGGTGCCGGCCACCAAGGCGTTAAAGTAAAGGTCTTCATTTTCATTGGCATCAAAAGCCGTATAGCGGTTGTTATGATTCTGAGTGGCAGGCGGGGTGACGGCTGCCGGACTGGTGATATTGGCGCTGGCATCACTGATTTTCCACGTCTGCGATCCGCTCAAGGTCACCTTGCTTGAAAAGTTGAGCGGGACGGCGTTGCTGGCGCTCAAGTCTATGCCGGAGGTGCCAATCGTGAGTGTGTTGGCCGACAAGTTATTCGTGATGACGATCCCGTTTTCATTGGTCGCCTGGCCAAGAACCGGCCCGGCCACGCGGATGCCCATGATGCTCAAGTCGCCAGTGAGGGGCGCAGGGGTGAGTCCATTGGCGAAACTGTTTAATTTGAGCGTGCTGTCGAAAATCACGACATCGCCGATGCCAGGCACGGCATTCAAGACCCAACTGCCCCCGCTGTTCAGAGCGGTGCTGTTGTTGGCCTTGGTCACGTCAGCCCAACCGCTGTGCGGGAGCACAACACCTGCTCCCAGCACGAGAGCAATGAATGGCTTGAGGAGGGTTGCAAGGGAGAATTTCATATTCATGATTACTGTTCGTTGCTGCTCAAAATTAGTGGTTGCAAATGGATAAAATTATCAATGGCTAATCTGGATTCGATATAACCCGGCCGATGAATTATTCGTGGGGGTGTAACTGTACGAAAAGCCAGCAATATTGGTCGTAAGCGCGGCAGTCGTATTGGTGGTCCAGCCTGATCCCAACTGGGCGGTCTGGAGCAGGTTGATGGTGGCGTTGGTCAGACTGCTGACTACGGTAAAGTTGAGTTGCACCTGATTGCCTGTCAGGACTGGCGTAGCCAAGGTAATGCCAGGCGGCGAACTGAGCTGGTAAACCTCGCTACCCGCCAGCAGGAACAGCCCTAATCCGAAATCATCGAAATCGGGCACACTGGCATAGGTAACCGGCTGGCCGTCAGAGGGTTGTTTGCCACTGGGTTGTTCGTAACCGAGGAAGCCATTGGAGTGCAGCGCGCCGTTGGCGAGAGCGTTCCAACCGCTGATGACGGTGGAAAGATAGGTGGCGCCGCTGAGGTAGCCGTGATGTATCCCCCAAGCCATTCCGTAAACGAAGCATGACGTGCCGCTGGATTCCGGGCCGGGATAATCATTGGCGTAAGCGAGGTTCACGTTCCAGAAACCGTCCGACCGTTGCGCGGCTTTGAGGGCTGCCGCCATTTCCTGGAAGGTTTGCAGATACTCGGCAAAATGCGGATCCTTGGCGGGAAGCACATCCATGGTCCGGGCCAGGGCGACAAAAGCCCAGCCGTTGCCGCGAGACCAGTAACATTTTTGTTTCGTGCCATCGTGCGCCGTGTAGTTCGACAAAAAGGTGGCATCCCGCCACCAGAGATGGTCAGTGGCGTTATAGAGCCCGTTGGAAGCGCCATAAACGCTTTTGATGTTATGAAAGAACGAATACATCTCCGGCGCATAAGTGGAATTAGTCTTGAGGGCGCTAAGGATGTTGGGATTGAGCACGCTGAGTTTGGCAAAAGCGGGCATGGACATGTGGATGGAATCGACATAAGTCCACTGGCTGAGACCCGTATTGTGGCTCATCCAATAGTTGACGTTGTTAACAATGTGGGCCAGCCGGCTGGTCTGGGTAGTGTCAAATTGATAAAGTTCAATATATTCCTGACCCGCGCCCTGATCATCCGGCGAAGTATCCGTGTCGCCATACCGGATTACCCAATTGGTGAAGGCGCCCCACTGCACGGCGTAATTGTATATATTGGGATCATGGTTGATGCGGTACAACGCCAGGTCGCCCTCGATATAGGTGGCCCGAGTCCAGATGACAGTCCCATGCCCTCCAGACAGGCAACTGTAGCAACCGGGGTTCGGCCATTGGTTTGTAAAATAACTATTGGCCAGCACCATGTTGCTCAGGATCTGCGCCTGCGGCGGCATGAATCCAGCCATTGTTTTATTGGGCGCAAGAAGCAATCCCCCCAGCAACGGTACAAGAACGACAAGTCTGAAATAAATGGATTTCATGGCTGAAGAGGCGGGTCAAAGAGAACAAAGGCGAAGTTTCGCTACGACCAGGACAACGACCCGAATGACTAGTTTGATACTTAAAATGGTTTTAATCTTTCTGTCTTGCTCAACACACCCACGGTTCTCACCCGCGGATTATAAACTTCTGTCTCTCTCGAAAACTCTGCAATGTTGCTCAAAACAGCGCACTAGTCTCAGGCGCCTATTCAACCACCCGCAGCAGGAACCATCTATCCAGAAACAGGACATCTTGTATCACTTTTGGGCAGTATTATTTTGGGACAGTTTTCCGGCGCGTAACTGCGCCGGTCGGAAAATACCGCTCGCTTAGGGGTACAGCAACGCCTTGATCTCGGCGATGGAGGCCGTTCCGGTCGTGCCGAGCTTGTGCACGACAATGGATGCGGCGGCGTTGGCCAATTGCAGGGCTTCAGGCAGGCTGGCGCCGGCGGCCAATGCGGCGGTTAGATTGGCGGTGACGCAATCGCCCGCTCCAACGACATCGATTTTTCCGCGCACAGGCAGGCAGGCAATCTGTTCCACAGTTCCATCCGGCCCCGCTCCGAGCATGCCCTTTTCGGCCAATGTAATAAAGCAGTAGCTCTCCTTCTCCCGCGCCAAAGCGGCGGCGGTAGCCCCGATCTGACGAATAGGAACCAGGCGCGCCATGCCAGCGAGCCGGGAAAGTTCGGCGTGGTTCATCTTCAGGCACACCGAAGGATAACCTTTGAGACTTCGCCGGCTATCGGCCAGGACCAGCAACTCAGACCGTTCCTTTTTGATGCTTTGGATCGCTTTCAGGAGTTGCCGGGTGACGACGCCGGTTTCGGCAACATCCACTTGATCCATCATGATGATGGCATCGACTTTCGGCGCGAGCGCGCGCAAGGCTTGGATCAGGCGGCGTTGCAGACTGGCCGGAGTCGGAGTCCAATTCTTGGAGTCCAAACGGTTCAACTCCTGCGGAGGCCGGCCGGGTGAAACTAACAGCGGTTTGCAGTAGGTGAACGTCCGCCTCTGGTCTGTCAAAAGAAACGATCCCGTCTGCACGCCCGGCAGGGAATCCAGCGCCCGCTTCAGTTCAAATCCCTCTCCGTCCTCCCCGGCGAAGCCGACCGGAAATATACTTCCCACGCCCAACGCCACGAGGTTGTTGAGGATCGTGCCCGCGCCGCCAGGTTGAGAACGGACGCGGACGACGTTATGCACCGGCAATCCGGTTTCAATGGAACGTTCCTTTCGCGCCGGATCGATCTCCAGGTAGCGGTCGAGGCAGAAATCGCCCGCGACCGCGATGCGAAGGCGTCGGTAGCGACGGGTGACGGTCTTGAAACGTAGGGGAATCATACGCCAAAAATGCGTTCGAGCAGTGCCGCGGCGTCGCGAAAGTCGGGGATCACGACATCGGCTCCGACCTCCAGCAAACGCTGGCGTTTCCATTGGTCAACAATCCCCGAGCCATTCCGCGCCTCATCGGTGGCGGCGGCGACGGCCAGGCCGCCGACTTCCTTGGTGTTTTGAATTTCGACGTAACCGTCGCCAAAAGAAAGCAATTGATGGCCCTGGATGGAGTTCTCCTTGAGCAGGCGGTCAATGACCATCTTCTTGGAAAATTGCTTGTAATCGTCCAACGCGCCGTAAACGTGGCGTCCAAAGTACTTAGTCAAGTCGAGCAGATCGGCCTCGGCTTTCATGCAAGGTTCGTCCGTGCCACTGGCCAGGTAGAGAGAAAGCCCGCGCTTTTGCAGCATTTCCAAAAGCGGGCGCGTGCCGAAAACGAGAAAATCATCCTTGTTCACCGTGCCGGCGCGCAAGGCCTCGGTGCGGTGGGCGATGCGGATTTCCAGGCGGCGCAGATACTCATGCTTATACCACAACGGGTCGCGCGGGACACCGCCTCGTTCCTTGATGCGATCAGCAAGTTGGAACATTTGATAGATCGTTTGCTTGCCGGTCAGGCGCATGATGTCGTCCAGGCAAAGCTGGCGACGGGCCTCTTCGGTCTCTCCGGGCAGCGGAGGCAGCATTTCGACAAACATGGGAGTCATTACCGCCGGCCAGCCTTCGCGAATGAGCGAGAGTGTGCCGTCGAAGTCAAAAAGAACGTGGGTAATGCCAGGCCGTGGCGCAAAGCTTGCACTGAATTCGACCGGCCCCTTAAATGTCACGGATTTCATTGTCATGAGGGGCATACGATTAACGGGCATCGCGGCCAAAGTCAAACTCCAAGCAGGTCTTGCTTGTTAAACAAGGGGAAGACGCGATACCCCTGTGCTTCAATTTTCTGCCGGCCACCTTCTTCACGATCCACCAAGGCCGCCACGAATGCGATCTTTCCCTCTGCTTCCACCACCGCCTCGATTGCCTTTAAGGTTGATTCACCCTTGGTGACGACATCGTCAATCACGACGACAAGGTCGCCTTTTTGGAAATTGCCCTCAATCAGTTTGGCCTGACCGTGGCTCTTCTGGGTTTTGCGAACCGAAAAGGTCTTCCATGGATCGGGATCGCCTTGGCGGTGCGACATCATGCCGACAGATAAGGCAATAGGATCGGCGCCCATGGTAAGTCCGCCCACGCCGGCCACGTGGAGATTGAGGGATCGTTCCGCCGAGCGGATGAGATCGTGCATGGCCTGCCCGACCAGCCACGCGCCTTTCCCGTCAAAGGTGGTGAGCTTGCAGTCAACGTAGTACTTGCTGCGCGCTCCCGAGGACAGGAGAAAATCGCCGTGGAAGACGGATTTCTTTCTAAGCAGCGTCAATAACTCTGATTTGATTGGATCGGTCATGATTGGCAAAATATTATACCAGTGAAAAATCAAGTAATTCAGCCGTGAAGAAAAGGCAAAACTATTCTTTCGCGCTTGCGTGCTCGCATGATTTTCAAGTTGCAACTCTTGGCCGGCTTGCAACAATGTAAGAACCATGAAAACACGAAGCGGACTCACGCGCCGCCACTTCATCAAATCGAATCTGGCCGCCGCGCTGGCGGCTTCGGCTTTTCCTGCCATCATCCCCGGTTCCGCCCTCGGCAAGAACGGGGCCGTCGCGCCCAGCGAGCGCGTCGTGGTCGGCGGCATCGGCGTCGGCGAGCGCGGGCAGGAGGTGCTGAAACATTTCCTGCAACAGAAAACTTGCCAGGTGGTGGCGCTTTGTGACGTGAAGCAGGATGTGCTGGCCGAAGCCAAGGCCCTGGTGGATGTGAAGTACGAAAACAAAGATTGCCGGGCTTTGGGCGATTTTCGGGAATTGATCGCGCGGAAGGACATTGACGCCGTGGTGATCGCTTCCCCCGATCATTGGCACGTGCTTCACGCGCTGGCGGCAATCCGTGCCGGCAAGGATATTTATGTCGAGAAACCGCTGGGATGGAGCCTGGCGGAAAGCCAGGCGCTGCGACACGAGTTACGCAAACGCAAGCGGGTCTTCCAATTCGGCACCCAACAGCGATCTGAAAGGAAGTTCCGCTTCGCCTGCGAATTGGTTCGCAACGGCCACATCGGCAAGCTCAAGCACATCAACATTTGGGCGCCAGGCAGCACGCCCGGCGGTTCGACGCAGCAGGCGTTGCCTCCGCCGACGCTCGATTACGAGTTCTGGCTGGGACCAACTGCGTTCCGGCCCTATACCGAGGATTTGACCGATTTTAAGCTACTCAAGAAAACGTGGTGGTTCAATTCAGACTTTGCCCTCGGATGGATTGCGGGCTGGGGAATTCATCCGCTTGACATCGCGCTTTGGGGCGCCGGCGAGCAGGCCGCAGGAAAAGTGGAGGTCGAAGGCAAGGGAAACATTCCCGCCGAGGGCGCCTGCAATACAGCCACCACCTGGGATATTGATTTCCGTTTTCACACCGGGTTAACGATGAAATTTGCCGGAACGCCATACCATTCGCCGACCGAAAAGTTTAAGCAGGAAGCGGAATGGACGCAACGTTATGGGAAGGTCAGTTACCACGGCACCGCGTTCGAAGGCGATAACGGCTGGGTCCTGGTGAGCCGCGGAGGCATCCGCACCAACCCCGATAGTCTTGAAGAGCTTGAACTTGAGGCTGGTAAATTCCCGGTCAAGCTGGTGCATAGTTCGGATCACGCTTTGAATTTCCTCGACGCCGTGAAAAGCCGCGCAGCCACGGTCTCGCCGATTGACTCAGCCGTGCAGTCCGACGCGTTCTGTCACGTGGCAGACCTTGCCATCCGGTTGCGCCGCCCGTTGCGCTACGACGGCAAGGCGGAGAAATTCATCGGCGACAATGAAGCCAATCAACGCCTTAGCCTGCGGTCCATGCGGGCGCCGTGGAAGATTTGAAGCCTTCATCCAAAGCTGAGGTGGCCATTTTTTGCTGTTCCTCCACAATATAAGGCAAAAGAATTGCCCTTGACCTAATTCCGCAAGTGACGTAAATACAATGTAATGACGGTAGTAAATACATTGTAAGCACAAAGCATGGTGAACTGATTGATTTATGGAATTCGATTGGACAAATCCGCCTTTCAATCTCGACAGCGTGCTCACGTTGCAGGCGATTGAGGAATCGTTCGACGATCCTTTCGCGGTGCGGCTGTTGCCGGATTCGCCACGATTCGCCGTTCAGGCCCGGTTTTTCAATCTTGGCAAGGCAGCGGATGGCACGGGGGTGTTCACGCTTTTTCGCACCAACGGCAAACAGGCTCGCGTGATTTTCGCGCGCCCGTTCGAACCGGAGGAACGCTTTCTTTATCAACGCAAACTTAACCAGGCGCTCGCGCAATAGCTTCAATCATGAATGCCATTTCCAGTTGGGATGAAGTTCCGCTCTTCGACCGCGAAGAGGCCGAGGCCGCGTATTGGGCCGAAACCCGGGTTGACGTGCGGTTGATGGAGTCCTCGGTCACGACCGGCAGCGAATTGTCCGACTCGGTCACGATCACCTTGCGCTTCGACCCGCGCATGTTGGCCCGCATCAAACGGCTGGCCCGCTCGCGCTATCTCAATTACCAAAGCATGATCAAACAATGGCTCAGCGAACGCATGGAACAAGAGATAAGGGAGCAAAAGATGGGAGTGCGTTCGGTCAATGGATAACAACAAATCATGAATACCCAAGGAAATCGCCCAAACCGCTGGCAGTTGGCCTTCACGCTGATCGAGTTGCTCACGGTCATCGCCATCATGGGCATCGTCGCCGCCATGGTCGTCACCATGGGCCAGACCGCCGCGCAAAAGAAAAAGATTGTGACCGTCGAAGGCGACAAGAACAAACTGATCACCATGATCGAGAGTTACCACAACAAGTTGAATTATTACCCGCCGGATAACGGCCGGCTGGCGAATCCTGCCGCCAACTTCGCCATCTATGATGCCTGGGCCGCCACCAACCCGCTAATCTACGAATTGACTGGCGGAACGAATTTGAACGGCGGCTCCGATTTGGTTGTTTTCAATTCGTCCACCCCCACCAACACCCTCTCAACATCGACATTTAGCAACGTCTTCAATCGCGGGGGAATTGCCAACGGCGACGCGGCGGAACCGCGGAATTTTTTCCAACCCGGCCCGTCGTCGAAAGAATACGCCTCGTATGCCGCCGCCTCTGGTGGAAGCCCTGCGGTTTGCGGCCTGGTCGTCCCGGTTGATTTCAATCCGGGCACTAATAATACGACCTTCATCAATTGGTGGCATTATGATTCCTCTACCACCAACCGGCACAATATGAACAGCTACGATCTTTGGGCCGAGTTTTCCATTGGCAGCAAGAACGGCCAACTAACCTTCATCACCAACGGCAATTGGTAATAGCGCGCATGAACTTCACCGAAAAAAGCGATTTGGCCCCGCGATGTCTGCCGGTGCAATGGCTGGATGCGCCCGTGGTTGGTCCTTGGGTGATCCGCCGCCATGCCCGCCGCGTGGTTCCGCGATTTCGCATGGCAGGGACGCCGCGCCGTGGTGTCATCTGCGGCGTCCGTTCAGCACCGCGCTCCAGCCCTGCCTTTCTTGCGCGTGGTCGGGGCGCCTTCACGCTGCTGGAAATGATGATGGTCATTGCCATCATCGGTTTTATCGCTGCGATGGTTCTGCCGCACGTGGCCGGATTCGGCCAAGCCAATTCGATGTCCACCGCCACCCGGCAGTTGCTGGATGACGTGGCGCTGGCCCGGCAACGAGCCATGGTCAGCCGTTCGACGGTTTATATGGTCTTTCTGCCGCCCCTCAACTCATGGACCAACGCTTTTGGAGTTCCTGTTCCTTACAGCCAGCAGTCAAGCAATTTAATGATGCACCAATACAGCGGCTACGCCTTGGTCAGCCTGGCGTCGGTCGGCGACCAGCCGGGACAGCATCATCCGCGCTATGTGACTGATTGGCGATACCTGCCCAGCGGTGTTTTCATCGCGCCGTTTGAGTTCAACCTCTACAACCCCAATTACACCAACCTTATCACTACCAATACTCTGGCCGGGACCACCAACGTAAGCAGAATTTATCCGTGGAGTTGGGTTCAAGTGCCCTTCCCATCCCTTTACCCTCCCAACACGAACATGTATTTGCCATGCATCGCCTTTACGCCGCAGGGTTCGCTGGCGACCTCCTTTACTAACCAATACATCGCCCTGGCGCGCGGCAGCATATTCTATCCGACGGACACCAACGGACGCCCGATGTTCCAACCGCCCATGATCACCGAAACACCGCCTGGCAACGACGCCAACAACCCGAACCTGATCCAGATCGATTGGATGACAGGGCGTCCAACGTTGGTGCAGAATCAATTTCAATGAAAACTTGCTCTAACATTCAGGCAGCAGACGCCAAGGAAATGCGCCGCCAGGGCGAATCGGCGTTCACCATGATCGAGATAGCGATCGCCATTGGTGTAATCGGCTTTGCCCTGGTGGCCATTATTGGCATCCTCCCCGCCGGCATGAACTCGCAGAAGGACAACCGCGAAGACACCGTCATCAGCCAGGATGCGCCTTATTTCCTGGAGGCCATTCGCAACGGGGCCGTTGTTAGCAATGGCTTGCTTGTCACCCCCAACAACTATTTGCCGGCCCAAGGCCTGGACTTCCTGACCAATTACGTCCAATCGATACGTTTCGACAACTACCTGCCCGATGGAAAAACCAACACCTTCATTTACAGCAATTTTTACAGCGGCGCGGAAATCATCGGCCTATTGACCACGCCGCAAAACAATTACAACTCACCGCTCTTTACGACCAACTATTTCGACGTCACCGCCACGGTGCGGGCCTTGAGCGGGCCGGCCACGGCGCAAAACGGATTGAACAACATCATGGCGTTCACCTACCAGATGGAAGTCATGGTCACGCCTTTTAACAGTTTTGCGCCGGACACGATCAATTATTCCAATTACCTGTCGAGTTCGGATCCCAATCAGTGGATCATTCGCTCCAACCGCTGGTTAGAGGCGACCCCTGGCGCACAGATTAATGGGACTAATATTCCGGGCGCGGGCGCGCTGCTCTATAATCTATTTGAAGTGCGGCTGCGCTTCAGTTGGCCGGTCTTGGCTAACGGCAAGGTCGGCCCGGGCCGGCAAACCTACCGCACTCTCATCGCCTCGCAGATGGCCGAGGCACCAATGACCATCAACGGGGTGAGCGGCGTGCCCTGCTGGTTTTTCCAACCGCAAACCTATACCAATATCTTCCCTACCGGCCTGTGAAAATACAATCGCTCATAAGAACTTCGCACCACCCGCGGCGGCGGGTGGGATTGACCATTTTGGAAATGCTCGTTTCCACCGCCATGCTCTCGTTGATTGTCCTGGGCCTGACGGCGGTGTTGATCCAGACGCAGAAAGCCTTCAAGACCGGCATCAAACAAAACACCATCACCGACGCCGGCCGCTCCATCATGGAGATGATCTCAGGCGACTTGCGGCAGATGTCCGACGCGCAAAACACTAACGAGTACAATTTCTATTGGGGAACCAACGCTTCGACGATCATCAATTACGAGAACAACATGGCCATCCGCACCAACCAGTTGAACGACGTATTTATCCTCGAACATACCAACACTTCCTGGATCGGCGTGGGATACGCCGTCAGCAATTATCCCGGCGCAACCGGAGGACTTGGAATAGGCACGTTGTACCGTTATGAAACAAACTGGACCAGTTTGGCGCCGGTGTTTACGAACGACCTCTTGACGCCATTCTTCAACGGAGTAAACAGCCAGACTTTCCCCAGCATATACTGGCATAAAGTCGCAGATGGCGTCATCGATCTAAGGATTCTGGCGTTTGACCAGTATGGCAACACGAACGATTACTTTTACATTCAGAAGGGTTACTTTTTCTACCCAATTATGTACCCGATCGTGCCTTTTCCGTACGTCTGGCCGTACCTCCCGTCCAACACCCTGCCCAACAGCGTGGAGTTGGAATTCGGCATTTTGGAGCCGGACGCATTGGTCCAAGCGCGCGCCTTGGCAAACACGGGCAATAAGACCGCCCTCCTGAATTTCCTCTCCAGCAACGCCGCCCCCAATATGGAAGTCTTCCGCCAACGCATCACCATAGCCGCCGCCTCACGATGAACTCAAATCGACAATTCTCTCTAACGATAGGAGCCTCCCGTTTTAGGAGCGCGACCGTCTCGGTCGCTCTGCGGCGCGTCTCGCGCCGCACTTCCGCCGGCGTGGCGCTGGTCGTTACGCTGCTATTGCTTTCGGTCATCACCTTTCTGGCCGTCGCCTTTCTGGCCATGTCCCGGCGCAACCAAGCCGCCGTCAGCGCCAGCCTGGACGTGGCGGCCGCCCGCGCCATGAGCGATGCCGCCCAGGCGCGCGCACAGGTCGAGATTACGGCCCAAATCCTGGCCCACGGTGATCCGCTCTACTACGACTACATGGTCTCGCGCGACTACATCAGTCCCACCGTCTATAACGACAGTTCGAATAACATTTATAATCCAAACAACGTCAATTATGATTTCGAACTCGTATGGCATTTTCACCAACGCTAGTGATCCGTTGGGCTGGGCGCAAAACATCGCCAATCTGTATTACGATCCTCGCCCGCCAGTATTTGTCCTGACCAACCCGGCGGCTTACCCCACCAACTACGATTTTCGATTCTGGGTTGATATCAACCGGAACGGACGATTTGAAACCAACGGCTATCAGCCCACAAACAACGAAGCCAATGTTTTTCCCGGCGGCTACTCCTCCTTAAATGGAGAACCGGAATTCATCGGCGTGCTCAAGAACCCGTTGCAACATCATTCCAGCAGCAACCAGTTTATCGGCCGCTACGCCTACATGGTCTTGCCCATCGGCAAGACACTGGACCTCAATTATATCAATAATTGGCTCAAACTAAATTATGACAACCTAACCAGCCAATTGACCAACAAGGCGAACTTGGCGAATGGTTTCGCGCGCGACCAAGGAGTCGGCTCGTGGGAACTCAACCTCGCGGGGCTGCTGGATGCCGTCAGCCCATGGGCTTACGAAAGCAACATCTCTGCTTACGGGCCATACCCGGCTCTTAACTACTTTAGCCAGTACAATTACGGGCCGCCAGGCCAGGGAGAAACCTATGGCTCGGCATTTGACGACGCGGCTGCCATCTTGAATTACCGTTATGCACAGCCTTATTATCCATCCATTATGGCTCCTTTGGGTCAGTATTTCACGAATTACATGGACTTCTATACCAACTATATCGATATTTTTTGCGCCGGTGCCCCGGTAAACTATCTCAAGAATCCCATCGACTACAATTGGACAAACCCGATTCTACTGGGATCCTATCAGCAGTATGCAGGAACTGGGTATCCCTGGCCAGGCAGTTACCAAACCAACATGTTTTACGATGTGCAGGATTTGTTCGACACCAACAAGACCTCCATTTATTTCACCAACCGCATGCTGCTCGCCTCGCAGCGGACCAACACGTTTGACCGCTACACATTCCAACGGTTGCTTTCCTGCATCGGTATGGGTTCCAGCCCGGAATACGGGGTCTGGGTCAATTCCAATTATGACACGATCCAATCTGGCCAGATTATCACCCCGATCTTGCGCACGAAAGTCAACATCAACTACGACAACACGGCCCAAATCACCAACGCCAACGCCCCCTACGCCCTCATGCCGACCAATCTGGCTCCGTGGACGGCACTCGGTTTTTTCACCAATGCCGCTGACTTGCTCCTGCGTTCGCAGACCTTCATGTTCGACAATTACATTGGTTCGACCAACATCGAATCGAGTACGCCAATCATCGAGCAATTCGGCATCAACAACATTCCGATCTACCGGACGAATTTGATCGGCCTTTATCCCACCTACGCTGGAGTTCGTTACAATGCCTCCATTCACCGCATGCTCCAATTGGCCGCAAATATCTATGATGCAACTGTCTCCAACACCTACGCCTCTCAGTACGGGCCTGTTCGCCACCCATCCGTCTTCCGCCCCATGTTTGGCCTTTACACCAACAATAACGTTCTCGGCATCAACGTCATTGGATACACTCAAGTGACGAATACTAACAACGCCATAGTCGCTCAACTCTCCCAACAGTTTTACGATCTCCCAAGCGCCTTAAATTTATTGCGGCTGCAACCAGGTGCTTCGAACATTAACATTTGGGGGATACCGTGGGTGGTGGCCGCCAACAAAGGCCTCCCTGAATTTAATCAGTACAGCTACCAAAGCAGCATATTATATGAACGAAAAATGCTGTTTGTCAGGAAAGCAAATGCGGACGGTTCGCCGGACACCAACGATCCACCCGCATTCACCAATCAGGTACTATTGCATGTCGATCAGCAATGCATTCGGCATGGACGGCTGGAACTCCTATAGCAACTGGTTCTCTGGTCAGGCCGGAGGGACGACTTGTTATGTGTCAAATTACATCACCGTGCAGCTTACCAACGAGTTGGGAAACGGCCCCGCCATCATCCGCCTAACCAACGTCATCGACCAAAGCAGCAACTTTTCCCCCTTTGGAAAGCCATTTCCTTGGCCACCGTGGCTGGGCGGGTTTCAAGACACAAACAGTCTGATTACGTTCTTCTCAAATACCGTCACCAGCTTGCCGCCAGGTTATTTTTCAGAATCCAGTCAAGGTTTCGTCTTCTTCACCAACGCTCTTATTACGTCTAATTCATTTCTGCCGAACGACAGGATCCAACGAACATGGCCAGTACATAGCTGGGTTTTGAACATAACCAACCATCTTTTCTATGCGTTGTTCGACGGATCTCCCACCTTGGGAGGCGCCTTGCTCGATTTTGTGAACCTTGGGCCTTTCGGCTGTTCCACCAACATTAGTCAGGCAGTTACTTTAGCAGCCGGTTCTGGCGGCTTTGGTATGTCCGGGTCAGGTCCGGCGTATTGGGCTACCGGCACCGCCAACAATGGCATGCCATTAGGCATGGCGAATCAATTGATGAACAGCACGATCACCCCCCAGAACAATCAGACTTACCTAAACAATCTTAATGGAATTGGCACCGACACCTCGCTGAAATGCTCCTCCGGTTCGACTTTCGCACCGCCGCTCAATCCGAGCACCGTTACCTACCAGACGGAAATATGGGTGGCAAATGACCCGCTTGTTCATTACACGATAGACGATCTGACTTGGCCGGGACGCACTGACGATGACAATACTATCTTTGGATATCCCGTGCCACTGACAACAGCATCTTATCCCGTAAAGGGGGTTCCGTTTTATACGGTCAGCAACAACGTCGGGAGGGTTAGCTCGCGTTACAGCCCGTGGGGTGCCCAGGACACCATTGGACCCAACATGCTGTTCAAGGACCCATTGATGAACGGGTCCACGAATTGGGCGTTCCCGACCTATAAATTCCCGGGAGTCGGCTGGCTTGGACGAGTCCATCGAGGAACGCCGTGGCAAACGGTGTATTTGAAGGCGGATAGTACCACCAATGCACTGACATCACGGCAACAATGGGTCGGTTCCTGGGTTACTTCGCCGTGGTTCGGTCTTCCGTATGAAGCTGCGCCCGAATCCTATCCCACCAGCGACTGGGCGTTGGTGGACCTGTTCACCACCGCACCCAACGACAACGCGGCCCGCGGCTTGTTGTCGGTCAATCAAACCAACGATGCCGCTTGGGCGGCGGTATTCGCTGGCGTCATCGCTCCCACCAACGCCAATGGTGGAGTCCAGATTATGCCCAATAACTATCTCGGAGTTAATTACAACTTCACCAATCTGATGGATGGGCCTTATGGAATCAGCGCGCAACGGACAAATTATCCCAACGGCATTTTTCACAAGATCGGGGACATCTTGGCGGCGCCGGCCCTGACCACCCAGTCGCCGTTTCTCGTCGGCAACGCCGCGCAATACAGCGACGAAATCGTGGAGCGCATTCCGCAGCAGACGCTCTCGTTGTTGAAGGTGGGGGAGCCGCAGTTTGTCATTTTTGCCTGGGGGCAGTCGCTTAAACCCAAGGGGCCGCCTTATCTGGGCGGCGGGCCTAATAATAACATGTACACCAATTACGAGATCACCGGCGAATCCCTCACCCGCACTGTTTGCCACCTGGTCCATACCAATGGCGTGAAGATGGTCATCGACAGTTACAATGTGGAGTCTGGAAACCCATGAAACCTTTCGATGATGAGAAGAACACAGGCTCGCGCACAGACGCAGTGGACACAGAGAACAAACAACATTTCATTTCCCCTCTGCGCTCTCCGCGTCTCTACGGAGAAACTCAAAATCAGGCCGATTTTTCTCGCCAAGGGGGGCATTTTTCGTTAGCTTTAAGAGCGTCGTTAACGACGACAGGAGGTTATTATGCGTTTTAGGCCGCGAACTTGGTTGGTGTTGAGCTTGCTGCTCTTTGGCGCGGCTTATTGGGTTTGGACTTTCGCCGAGAAGATCAGCGCGGCTCGCCACGCGCCGCAGGTTCAGCCCGTGGCGGCCCAGCCGGCCCAGCCTCTGGCCAAAACCGCCCCGGCCCCGAAAGCGGCTCCTGCCAAGTCCTACCGGGTCAGCAATACGCGGCTGACGGAGAAGCAGTTGCTGCGCAGCAATCATGCGATTATTTTGCGCAATGCGCTCATTGATACGGACCGCCCGCTGAAATTGGACATCCCGGCCCATCTGCGGGCCAGGGGCGCGCCGGGCAGTTATATCGTGCAGTCGGAGCAGGCGCTGGATCAGCGGTTTTATGACCGGCTGAAAAAGGAGGGGGCGGAGTTCGTGTCTTATATTCCCAATAACGCGGCCTTGGTGCGGGCCACGCCGGAGCAGGCCCGGGCCATGGCCGGCGACGCGCTGTTCCAGGCGGTGCTGCCGTATGAACCTTATTACAAGCTGGCCCCGCCCCTGCTGGCCGCGGCGGTGGCGCAGGAGCAGCCGCAGTCCGAGGCCTTGAACGTGACGGCTTTTCCGGGACAGCGCGCGGCGGCGCTGGCGGCTTTGCAGGCCCTGGGGGCGCGGCTGATGGGCGAGGAGAACGGCCCCTTTGGCACGACGTTGACGGTGATGGCGCCGCCGGAGCAACTGGTGGCGGTGGCGCAGATGCCCCTGGCCAAGGAGATCGAGCCCTACGCGCCGCGGCGGGCGCTCAATGATTTGACACGCGTGACGATGGGCCTGGCGGCGGATTCGGCGCCGGGGACTTCCAATTACCTGAACCTGACCGGGGCCAACGTGACGGTCAATCTGAACGACACCGGGGTTGATGCCACGCATCCGGATTTTCAAGGGGCCGCCGGTCCGGGCAGCCTGCGCCTGCAAGGGGCGGCCAATGCCCTGGCCGACTACAGCGGGCACGGCACGCACGTGGCCGGCATCATCATGGGCAACGGCAGCCAGTCGGGCACGGTCACCAACATCGTGCCGGGGGAGACCAGCACCAACGTGAGTTTCCGGGGCCAGGCCACCAACGCGGCCTTGTTCGTGCAATCGCTGGGTTTGATCGTCGGGGCCACCATGGCCGACGCCTTTCAAACCGGCGGCTCGCTGGTGTCGGACGCCGCCCTGCAGGCCGGGGCTTCGACCAACCTGGGGCCGACCAATCTGATTTCCAACAACAGTTGGGGTTACCAGGGGGTGACCGGCTACGACATGCACGCGGCCAGTTTCGACCAGGCCACGCGCGACGCCCAGCCGGGTTTGCCGGGGGAGCAGCCGCTGCTCTTTGTCTTCGCCGCCGGGGGCGGAGGCAACGGCGGCGTCTATGGCGAGAATGGCTTGGAAGGATCGATTATCTCCCCGGCCACGGCCAAGAACGTGCTTGCCGTCGGGGCCTTGGACGCGGCGCGGTTCATCACCAACGAGGTCACTTTTGACGGCCAGTCCACCAACGCCATCTTTTTCAACTGGACGGACAACAACGATCTGGTCTCCTGGTTTTCGGGCTGCGGCAACGTGGGCGCGGGGACCGAGGGGATGTTCGGACGGTTCAAGCCGGACGTGGTGGCGCCGGGCATGTTCACCATTTCCTGCCGCGCGAGCAATTACGTTGATCCCAGCAACGCGGTTTATATCACCACCTATCCTTTTCCCAATCAGTTGCTCCTGGCCGGGCAGACCAATCTGATTCCCCTGTCCATTCCGGCGGACACGGAGGAACTGGCCATCGTCATCACCCCCAACCCGCAATCGCCGGCGCCCTTTCCCAATCTGACCATTGTGGGGGACAGTTTCAACCCGCCGGCGACGGTCTTGAGCGCCGGCAATGTCGTGGTGTTGACAAACCAATTGACAACGGGGCAGTGGTATTTCGGCGTCACCAGCCCGGCGGGCCAGGTCCAGCCGGTGGCCTTCGACCTGACGTTTTACCTGGTCGAGACCAACGACCTGGGCGTGGCCGCGACCAATGCCAGCGGCTACTTCGCGGTCATGAGCAACCTCAACCGCGCGCTCAAGCCTTACTACGTGTATCAATACGGCACCAGCATGTCGGCCGGGGCGGTTTCAGGGATGCTGGCCCTGCTGCAGGAGTTTCTGCAAACGAAGATGGGGGTGGCCCAGCCCAGCCCGGCCCTGCTCAAGGGGCTGTTGCTCAACGGCTCGCGCAGCGTGGAGCAGCAGTATGACTTCAACACCCAGGCCCGGGCCGCCAACGAGCAAGGCTGGGGCCTGCCCAACCTGAGCAACAGCCTGCCCGGTTCGTTGAGCAGCGGCCGGCCCTCGCTGCTCTTGGTGGATCAATCGCCCGCCAACGCCCTGGCCACCGGGCAGTCGCAGTCCTGGGTTATTGACACCGCCGACACCAACGCGGCCCAATATGCCCTGCGGGTGACGCTGACGTGGACGGACCCGCCGGGCGACCCGGCGGCCGGCCTGGCGTTAGTCAACAATCTGGACGTGCTGGTGACGGACTCCTCGGGCACCAATCTCTGGCTGGGCAACGACTTTTTGGGCGGGGACATTTTCAGCGAGGCCAACACCGGTGACTTGCCGGACGCGATCAACAACGTGCAGAACGTCTATATCAACGGCGGCGCCACCCCCTTTCAATTTCCGCTGACCGTGACGGTGCTGGGCCTGCGGGTCAACGTCAACGCCGCCAGCACGGTCAGCAACCTGATCGCGCAGGATTACGCGCTGGTTGTTTCCAGCGACGACACGGGGTTGTCCAACGCGCTGACCATCGCCACCAACGCGCCCACTTTTGCGCCGCCTCCGAACTTGACAGTCCTGGCGGGACCCAACCAGACCAACGCCAGCGGGGCGCCATTATTGACAGCGCCGCTGCTGGCCTTCGCCCAGGGCAACCACGCGCTGGTGACCATCGCCAGCAACGGGGCGCCGCTTTGGCACCAGCGGGCGGGGGCCAACGAGCCGAACCTTTACGCCAACGGGCCGTTATACACCGGCCCCGCCGACACCAACGGCAACCTCTTCCAATGGCATTTCTTTGTCTTCACCAACGACCAGTGGAGCGCGACCAACTTTGCCAGCAACGTGGCCTTCACCACCTTCATGCCCCCCGATTCGGCCACGAGATCTCCCCGCGCACCAACGGGGCGGACCTGGACATGTATGTCTCGACCGATGCCAGCCTGACCAACCTCAATGCCAGCGCCGTGGCCAACTCGGTCCTGGGCGGCCTGGCCTCCTTGAGCCGGGGCGGGACGGAAACGGTCATTCTGACCAACTCGCCGGCCAGCGCGGTCTATTACATTGGGATCAAGTCCGAAGACCAGCAGGCGGCCGACTTCGGCTTCTACGGCGTGGCCCAGCAGCAGCCCTTCAGTTCGCAGAACCCGGACGGCAGCGTGACCGCCCAGGGCACCGGCCTGCCGGTGGTCATCAACGACAGCGACGCCGGGCCGCCGGCCCTGGTCTTTGCCTTTCTCTACCCCACCAGTCCCATGCAATTGCGCAACGCCACGGTTTCGGTGGGCCTGGAGCACGGCAACCCCAGCGACCTTTACGGCACGCTGCAGCACGACCAAACCCAGGTCGTGCTCAACAACTACTCCGGGCCGCCGGGCGGCTTCACCAACAGCTACAACGATTTGCACGACAACACCGGCGGGGTCGATTCCGACGGCCCGGGCACGTTAAAGAGCTACATCAGCGGCTCGGGCATGGGGATGTGGATGCTGACCGAACAGGACAACGCCCTGTTGCAGGCCGGCCAGGTCGATTCCTTCAGCGTGACCGGGTTTCCGCAGCCCCTGCAACTGAACTTCCAGGTCACCATCGGGGCCAACCAATGGTATGACGATTACGTGGCGGTGCCCACCGACGCGACCAACATGACCATCTCCGTCTCCTACGTTTCGGGCGGCGGCCCGGTGGGCATCTACGTCACCAACGTCAATGACGTCGGCTTCAACAGCTATGGAGTGGCGCCGATCAATCCGGCCGGCGGTTCACTCAATTATGGCATGACCAACCTTCCGCCCCTGGCCGGCGGCACCTGGTATTACGGCATCTACAACCAGGACCCCGTGAACGCGGTCACGCTCAACGTGCAGATCACCTTCGGGTTAAGTTTGGTGCCCAACCTGGTGCAAACCTACACCAACCGACCTGGACGCCGCTAACGACCGACGG
>CAVWZG010000009.1:0-13396 GCA_963759415.1 uncultured Verrucomicrobiae bacterium
GGTCCTGGGATTCTCGACCCTGCTCTTCATGGTCATCGATGCGCGCTCCCGCCATTGGCTGAAGCGCTTCGAGCCCTACGCCGCGGTACTGCTCGCGGTGCTGATTTTCTCTCCGGTGATCGCGTGGAACGTGCGCAACGATTTCGCCTCATTCGCGTTTCAAACCTCGCGGCGACTTGCCGATCGCCCGCAGTTTGCGCTGCCCAAGCTCATCGGCTCGATGCTGGTGCTGTTGACCCCGACCGGGGCGGTCGCGGCGGTCCGGGAGCTGCTGCGAAGAAGTGCGCCGAGCGCGCCGGAAGGGACGAGCCTGGCTGACGCGGCCGCCCGGCAGAGGCGTCGAGCGGTGCGCAGGCGGCGGACGCCGTCGAGCGGCAGCCGCGGTTGGCGCTTCATGCAGGTCGCGGTGTTGACGCCGCTCGCGGTGTTCGCGCTCTTCAGCCTGCGCCACGAAGTCAAGCTCGACTGGACCGGTGCTCCGTGGATTGCATCGCTTCCGGCGCTGGCGGCCGGCATGGAGCCCCGCTGCGCATCTTGGGCAAAGCGATTCGGCGAGCCTGGGCGCCCACGGTGATCGTCATGTTGCTGCTGTACGGAGACGGCCTTTTTTTACTTCACGCGCGGCATTCCGGGCCTGGGATACGGCCGGCACGCCGAGCTCGTGCCGGTGGGCTGGCGCGAGCTCGGAGTCGACATCGGTGCGATCGCCGCGGAGTGCGCGCGGCGGACCGGCACCGGTCCTCTCATCGTCGGCATGGATCGCTACGCGATCGCGAGCGAGCTCGCCTTCTATCTACCCGATCGAGCCAAAGCGGTCCGCGAAACCTCGAGCGGACACCTGTTCGGTCAAGTCGGCCTGATGTACGAGCGCTGGTTTCCGGCCGCAACGCAGCGCGGGCGGCAGTTGCTGCTCGTCGCCTGGAATCCCGCCGACTTGTCGGACCGGGCGGTAGCCGAGCACGTCGACCGGCTCGATCCGGTGCAGCAAGGGCTGCTGGTCCGAGACCGGCAGCCGATCCGGCCCTTCTACTACCGCTTCGGCGTACGGCTACCATTAAAGGTACGGTACCGTTGCGTATCATTAATGGCGGGGCTATCCTGCCCCTCATCCTGTCACCGAAGGAGTGATGCCATGGTTATCAAGAAGAGGGTGCTCGCCGTCCTGGCCGCGACCGCGCTCGCCTGCGCTCCCGTCCTACCGGCCGCGGCCGCCGTGCACGGTCCGGGATTCGGCCACGGCCCGTCTGGGTTGGGGACTCGGCCGAGGCCTGTTCGGGGCCGCCGCCGCGCTCGTGACCTTGCCGCTCGCCCTGGCCGCCGCAGCCGTGACGGCGGCGGCCGCCTCGGCGCCGGACCCCGGGCCGTATGGCTATGCGCCGTCCAATGGGTATGCGCCGCCCTATGGCTACGCGCCGTCTTATGGCTATGCGCCGCCGGTGAGCTATGCGGCTCCGCCGCCGGCTTACTACGCGCCTCCCGCGGTCTACCGCGCACCGCCGCCCGTCTACTACCCGGGCTATGCGCCGCGCGCTTACTACGCCCCGGCGCCGGGATATTCCTATCCGCGGCTTATCCGTATTACGCCGCGCCGCGCGCGTACTACGGGGCAGGCTATCGGGGCGGTCATGGCCGCGGTTACACTTACTCCGGTCATTATGGTTACCCACGATAGGTAGGGATGCCGCGAAGGCCTGCCAACGCGCGCTTGCGCGGAGCCGTGCGCAGCGGCCGGCCTTCGAAAGCCGATGCGTTGCGGCTGCGGGAGCACATTCTCTCGGCCGCCACGGAATTGTTTCTGGCGGACGGCTACGGCTCGACGTCCATCGAAGCCGTCGCGGCGCGCGCGCGCATCTCCAAGCGCACGCTCTATGACCGCTTCGAGGACAAGGCCGCCTTGTTTACCGCCGCCGTGCACGAGGTGGTTGCGCATATCCGCCCGCCGCCCGAGGTGCCGCTGATCGAAGGGGCCGCGCTGCCCGATATGCTGCGCCGTCTCGCGCAGTTCATTTTGAGCGCCGCACTCGCGCCCGAGGCCCTGGCCTTGTACCGGCTGGTGCACGCGGAGGCGGCGCGATTCCCGGAGCTGGCACGCGCGGTGGAGGGCGATGCGGGCAATCGCGAGGCCGTCACGCTCATCGGAAATTTGCTCGCCCACGAGATCCCCGAGCCGAAGCTCGCCGCCGACGACCGCGCAGCGTCCGGTAAGCACCGGGGTGTTGGTGATGATGACCTCAGTGGAGGAAGAGACGACAAAGGAAGGATCCGTGGTCATGTCCACGCCGTAGTAATCCACGGTCACGCGCGAGCCGTCCACGGTGTAAATGTAGTAACCGACCTTGCACAAATCCTGCGAAATGGGCGTGTCGTTGGTGGAAACCGGAAGTTGGGGGATGTAAAATTTGGAGCTATCCGAGGCGCTGATGGTTTGATGAACCGAGTATCCGCTCAAGGGGCTTTTGACAATTGAGTCGTAGTGATGGTGATCATGGCCGGAGATGTAGAAGTGAACCTTGTTGGTGGCCATGGAGGTGATAAACGCGTCCTCGGCCTGCTCCTTGGCGAGCAAGGTGGCTTGATCGGCGGCCGAAAGCGCGCCGAAATTGACGCCAACGCCATCGCCGGGGTCGGAACTGTTGATGTTGGCGCCCATGATGTTGTCCTTGTGATTGCCACCGAGCAGATTCTTGTGGTCAAAGACAAAGGCGTGTTGCGGACGGCTGGGATCGGCGAGTTCCTGGTCGATCCAGGGCTGCTGCGCCGGGGCGGAACTGAGGTTTCCGCCTGGATTGGCGTTCTCGAACTGATCGATCAGCACGAAACGAACATTGTTGTAGTCAAAGGAATAAGAAAGGCCGCCGTAGAAGCTGTTGATGTTGGTGCCGTTGACGTTGGTGGGATATGAGAAATTGGCGCCAATGACGAACGGCGCGCCAGTGGGGGCCGCGTTCGTAATGAGCCTGTCAATTCCGTAATTGGCGGCGAGCACGTCCGAAGGAGTCAGGTTGTTGGTGCCGCCATTGAGGATTTGCGGGTAAAGGCGCGCTTCCTCCGCGGCTGAACCTGTCCAGCCCGATTCGTGATTCCCCCGGAACGGAAAGAAACCAATACCCGCGTTGTAAAGATCCTGCGCATACAAGGCGCGGATGTCCATGTTCACTTGCGAACCGGTGTCAACCGTGTCACCAACCGCGATAACAAACTTGACGCCCTGGGCGATGAAGGCTTGATCGCATTGCTGGATGATGCCAGCGGGCGTGGTGCCCGGGCTTTTCCCGTCGTCCGGCGAACCGGTCCACTGGGTGTCAGAGAGGACGCCGAATTTCCAAGGTTCGGCGGAGGCCGAAGTCGTTCCGAGGCATAAGGCAAAAGCCAGTGCTCCACCGGCTGTCAGAATGGGTGATATTTTCATGTCGAATATTCGTTTTTAGTTGATGTTCACTTTTCAAAAGAAAGAACGTACTGCTCCTTCCACCCTACAAGACGATTCTCCGGGTGCGGTTGTGAATTTCGGTCTTTGACACTGGATTTACGTCGGAACGCAACGCAAATGTTACATCGGGAAGAGACAGGCGGCGTGGCAGGGTTTTGCCGCCGGCGATTTCCTGGCGGTAATTTCCGCCGGCGGATGGTTTTGGCGGCGGAGGGCGGCCAGCAGTTGGGACAAATGTTGACGGCCATGCGGACAGTGCGGATGCCGTTCGACGAATTCGCGGTGAACCGCCAGGCCCCTGTCCGGCTGGCCTTGGGAAAGGAAAAACGCGGCCAGCGGCCTGCGCATCAAAAGCGGATCTTTGGCCAGGCGCAACGCGCGCCCCAGAAGCTTCTTGGTTTGAACGCCTTCCACGCCGCGGGTAAAACCCAATTGACAGCGACATTCAACGAGACGCCGCATTGTCAATAAATCGAATGGGGCCAGGGTCAGCAGATGCCGCGCGCGCCTGACGGCCTCCTCAAACTGCCCGGTGGCCAGCAAAATATCGTGGCCGAGGCTTAGAGCAACGACATCATTGGGATTGAGTTGCAGGGCGCGGGTGATGGCGGCCAACGCTTGCGGGGTCTTTTCCGCCAGCCGGTGGGCCAGCGCCAGGGCATGCCAGTGGGCCGGGTTTTCAGGTTCCAGATCGGCCGCGGCCTGGAATTGGGCGGCGGAAAGCGCTCCCTCTTTCCGGCAGAAGGCAATCCACCCGTCCAGATGCCGCTGCGTCGCGGCTGATTGAACACATTGCCGCCGTGCGTCCGTGAAAAGATCAATCGCCGCTTGCGGCGCGTCCAATTTGAGGAGGGTTTCACCCAGCTTCAAAACGGCTGGCAAATACCACCGCCGGCCCAGCGCGCGTTGCCACTCGGCCACCGCTTCGCGCCAACAGCCGGCAACGTGAAATAGCTCGGCAAGCTCCAGGCGCTTTTTCCAACTGCCCGGATGTTGGCGCAAATAGCCCTGCAAACTCTGCAACGATTTGGCTCTTCGCGCCTGCGAACTCGGGGATTTGGCATGGAAAACATGAAACAAATGCTCGACCCCGCAGGGAAGCTTGACGCGGACGGTCTGGATGGCCACGGTGGATGGAGGACGTGGCGGCGGTTTGGAGTCACGGATGGGTGTTCTCACTGGCGTGGCCGGCGGCGTTTGTTTTTCCACCGGCTGAAGCCTGGATTGAAGGTCGCGGCGCAGACGATTGCGCGCCAGTTGGATGCGCTTGCGCACGTTGGCGGATGAGATTCCCAGTTGTGAGGCAACTTCGCTGACAGGGATTTCCCGGTCCACGTGCAGAACGAACGCCTCCCGCAAAAGGGGCGGCAGGCCGGCGATCCGCTGCTGAATGTCCGATTCCGCCTCGAGCTGTAAAATAGGCAGGTCGGATTTTTGTTCCGCCAGCGTGTAAGTCTTCCAGTTTTCGGCCGTTTGGCTCCGGCGCTCGCGCTCCCGCCTCAGGTCAATACAAAGATTCCGGGCCAGGCGGCGGAGCCACGCCTCCGGGAGCAGTATTTTTCCGGCGCAAGAAGGAATTCGGTCCATCGCCTTGAGCATCACCTGGCTCAAAGCGTCCTCCGCATCCGCCACGTGGCCGTCCATTTCCATGAGACAGACCTGGTGAAGACGCTCTTGATGCCGGTTCCAAAGGCGCCAAAAAGCCTCCGCCTCGCCACCGCGGAACGAGGCCAGCAAATCAGCGTCCGGCGGCTCCAGCTTGACCTTGCCATCAAGCTGGCAATTCAGACGTTCGCCCGGCTGCTCGGAATGATCGTTCATGCTGCTGTTGATTTCGGTCGTCGGCCACGGATGGGCTGACGAAAGCCGCATCATCCATCAAGCAAAAGGCGGTCATATTACAATCAAGCAACAATCATGTGAAAATGATGAACGAGGGGCGGCAGATGCTCAATATCGGATTCGAGCTGGGCACAAGAATCTTCCGCCGGCTATTTAGCCGGCGATCCCTGCGCGCCGGGGGCGTCCTCGATGCGGGCGAATTGCACCAGCAAGTCAACCACTTTCTCGCTTAGAATCTGCTGCGCGATGTCCTCCAGCCGCCCGGCCTTTTGCAAATCCTTGTAGAGTTTGTCCACCGGCACCTTATACTGCGTGGCCAATTCTTGCATGCGGCGCAGGATGTCCATTTGTTCCACGCGCACCCCTTCCTTTTCCGCCACCTTTTGGAAAACGAAGCTCGCCTTGACGCGCTGTTGGGCGGTGGCGTTGGCCGTGGCGTAAATCTGGTCCTTCTGCGCATCGATCACTTCCTTGGGCGTGCCCCGCTGCGTATTCTCCTGCACAATGCCATAGACCACGCTCCGCGTCTCCTGCTCCACCAGCGATTCCGGCAACGGCATTTGCACGCTGTCCAACAATCTTTGCGCGACTTGATTGCGGATGACGCGGCTCTGTTTGGTGTTCAACTCGTTCTGCAAATCCGCCCGCACCCCCTCGCGCAATTTCTCCACGCTCTCCGCCCCGTAAGCCTTGGCAAAAGCCTCGTCGATGACCGGCGCCACTTTCTCCTTCGCCTCCACCAACTCCACTTCATAGACCCCTTTCTTGCCGGCCAACTGCGGCACCACGAAATCGGCTGGAAAATCGACCGTCACGGTGCGTTTGTCTGCTGCTTTCATGCCCGCCAATTGCGCGCCGAAGCCGGGAATAAACGACGTGGCATCCACGGTCACCCAAAAATTCTTCTTCTCCGTCAAACCGCGGGCCGTCGGCGCCGTCTCGGTTATGGGTTTGCCCTCGCAAGTCCCGGTGTAGTTGATCACCGCCACGTCCCCCGTTTTCAATTCGCGGGCCACGCTCTGGTAATCCGTCCGTTGCTCGGCCAGCACCAGCAGCGCCCGTTCGATGTCTTCAGGCGTCACGCGCGCGCTCTCGCGCAGGGCCGGCAACCCTTTGTATTCCGGCAGTTCAAATTCCGGGGCGACTTCCGTGGTCACGGCAAATTGCATCGACTGCCCTCGTCCAAACTGGATTTCCTCCACGTCGGGCCGGCCCACGATCAGCAGCTTGTGCTCATCGAGAGCCTTGCGGAAACCCTCTTTCATGAGCTTCTGTTTGGCTTCATCCAGGATCTCCTTCTCGAACTTTTTGGCCACCATTTCCTTGGGGGCTTTGCCGGGTCGGAAGCCGGGCAGCCGGACCTCATGTTGGAAGCTGGCGGTCACCTCCGTAAACGCCTCTTCCACTTTTTCCACTTCGATCTCCACTCGCACCAATTTCTTGCACGGCCCTAAATTTTCAACGGTTACATTCACATTCAGCCTTTCGATTCAAGCGCGCCGGCCCGGATTAAGTTTATGAATCTTTCACTGTCGCCAGCGTCATCGGTCCGGTCCAGCCGCGAGCCGGACAAACTAAGGAGCCGCGCCCCGCTCGTCAAGCCCAACCGTTTCTTTCCCCCTCAAAAATGCGTCGATGTGCCACCGGCGTTTCTTATCCGTGCCATCCGTGAAATCCGTGGTTGCGTTTCTTTAGTTGCGGCAGGCTAATGAACACCCCGCGAAAAAAACCGCTTTTCGCGCTTTTCCAGACCCCTGCAAAAATGATTGACATAAAATGCGAATGTGCTTGACATGTCGCGTTTGAGGCGCAACTCATTGCGCGTCAGCATGTTGCGTCACGATCGTCGGCCAGCCATCGGTCCTCAAAAATGTCAATGTCAAGACAACGCAGCGTTTTTGAATCCTTCACAAGTGGTTCAGCCCGAGCGGGTTGCGCCTGGGCGTTGTCCAAACGTGCTTGAAATCGTGTAAAAATGCATTTTCCTGCAAAAAAAGCGCACCAAAATACCACGGTGGGTTTTTGTCTTTTTCCCGCCTGTGGCAAAATTCTCCCCGCATGAGTCAGAAAAACAACCTGCCCGCGCCAAAGCGGGACGAAAGAAATGAGACCAAAATGAACCGATACCTCACTGCCCTCCTCCTCGCCGGCCTCTTCGCCGGCGGCTGCAACACCCCCGTCAACGTTTCCGGCGATTATTCGACCCCCAAGCAAACCATCTCCGGCGATGTCAACGCCACCACCAACGCCGTCACCATCAGCGGCGCTTACTCCACCACCAATCAATCGGTCGGCGCCTCCGTCACCGTCGGGAAGTGAAATGGTTGAATTATGAAAAAACTGATTAGTTTCATCCTTCTTCCTTCATCCTTCATCCTTTCCTCCTGCGCCTGCCCGCACCGCAAGGGCGAATCCACTCACGTCATCGAATCTTTCGCCGCCCGGCCCGACGGCCTGGTCTGGCGCGAGACTTGGCGCGACGCCGAGCAGGGCGGAGGGCAATTCTTTTTCACCGACCCGGCCGCGGGCCAATTGTTCGCGGCCCATACCAATCAATCCGCTCTTGGCGGCGGTTCCGTGTTTAGCGCCGGCACCGTCACGATCACAGTCGATACCAATACCGCGCCCATCATTGGCGCCACTGGGACTGCTGTCGGCAACATCATCGGGGCCGCCGCCAAATCCGCCATCAAATGAACCCATCCCTCCCCAACCAATACGATCCCGCCAACGCCCGCTTCCTCGCGGGTGTCGCCGCCGCCGCTTACCGCGACGACGCGGGCGCCGCCTGGCTCGCCGAGTGCGGATTCCGCGTCGCTGTCATCGATGCCCCGCACACCGAAACCCGCGCCCTCATCGCCTGCGACAGCCAGGATTGCGTCGTTGCCTTTCGCGGCACGCAAGACCTCCGCAACTGGCTGACCGACCTGGATTGCGCCTTCGCCCACCTCGGAAAGTCTCGCGTCCACCGCGGATTTCATCAGGCGCTCGAGTCCGTCCGGGAGGATGTGGCCGCGGAAATCCAAGGGCTGCATTATCAGCGCCTTTGGTTCAGCGGCCATTCGCTGGGCGGCGCGCTGGCGATGTTAGGCGCGGACGCCTGGGATGGGGCGGTCGAAGGAGTTTATACCTTCGGCCAGCCCCGCGCGGGCGACGCCGCCTTCTGCCGCGAGTATAACGAACGCCTGGGCGGGCGCACTTTTCGCCTCATCCATGCCGACGACCTGGTGCCGCGCGTGCCGTGGGTGTTGGGCGCCTACCGCCATGCCGGACATGAAGTGTTCTTCCCCTCTCCCGTTGGAAAAGGCCGGGGTGAGGAAATGCCCCTCCTGGATCGTCCTTTCTGGACCAGGCTCCCCGGCGAGATTCGCCGCCTGGCCCGTGAATTCGCCCACGGCCAACTGGCCTTGCTGGAGGACCACCACATCAATCATTATCTGGCCCTCTTGGCGCCGCCGGCTGCGGAAGTTTCCCAAAGTTTCCCTCTCCCACCAGTCCTAAGTACCTGATTTCCATGATTATTTCCGATATTTCCAACGCAGATTTGGGCGCTTGGGTCTATGCCCTGGCCACCGTTATCCAGATCGCCAGCACCATCGCCATCCTCATCACCATCAACTCCCGGCAAAAGCGCGAAATCACCTTTGCCGGCGAGCCGCTGGACAGGAAGGATTTCGACAAGCACCTGGCCGAGAACGCCGCCGTTCACAGCCAGCTCTTCGCCAAAATCGGCGGCGCCGAGCGCGGCCTCGAATCCCGCCTGGCCTCCCGCATGGATAAATTTGAGACGGACTCCAAGGAATCCCGCCGCCTCATGCACCAGGACATCAGCGCCATCGGCAACGACGTCGCCGCCTTGAAAAAGGCGGCCGAGCTTGCCAACCAGCGCTCCTTGCAAATGGACGGCAAAATCGACCGCCTCATCGAAGCCCACTAACCACCAGTCACTAACCACTAACCACTAACCACTGTTCCCATGATCCCCACCAACAAAACCGAGTTGTTCGACAACGCCCTGCTCAAAGTCCTTGAAGCCAACAATACGCCCTGGGGGTTGCAGGCCCCGGCCTTATGCATGTTCGCCCGTGAATTCGGCTTTGCCCCAACCGAGCCGGAAACCGAAAGCCGCCTGGAGTATCTGGCCGCCAGGGGCATGGCCCAGGATGTCCCCAAAGAACTGAACAAAGCCAACCGTGTTTGGAAAATCACCGACGCCGGACGTCGTTACCTCGATGAACAAGGACTTTGACCTATGAGCGCGCAAATTGAACGCAAACCCCACGGCGACTCCGTCTTAAAAGGCCGCTCGCCCGCCCGCCAGCAAGCTCTCTTCGAATACATGGAAGGGTTCGCAGACGAAAAAGGCCACACTTACAAAGAGTGCGTGGAATGGCTCAAGTCCGATGGCCTCGAGACCAACAAGAGCCAGCTCTGCACCTGGCGGAAATGGTATTTAATACGCACGCGCTTGGATTGGAACCATGACCTCACCTCCATGTTGGTGGAAGACGACAAAATGCAAAACCAGAAATATACGGACGCGGCTATTCAGCGCAAAGGCAACCACATCTTCAGCGTCCTGGCCATCCAAACCTGCGACGACAAAGCTTGGTCGCGCGTGCGCAGTCTCCAAGTGCGCCAGCAAGCTGTCGCCGCCATCGAGCGAAGGCTCGAATTGGAAATCACCAAGTACGAGGATCAACGCGCCAGAACCAAAGCCGTTGCAGCCGACCCCATCATGACGCCGGAACAAAAGGAAGAGCGCATCCGGCAAATCTTGGGGACCGACTGATGACCACACTGCTCATCAGGCCTGTCAAACCAGGCGCGGTCCTTTACCCTTACCAAAAGGACTGGGTCAACGACCACAGCCGCTGGAAGTTCGGCCTCATGGCCCGCCAGGTCGGCAAGGACTTCTCCTCCGGCTTCGAGGGCATCAGCGAATGCGTCGAAGCCGAACTCCGCAAAAAAAAGGTCACCTGGCTTATTGCCGCCCCCTCCGAGCGGCAGTCCCTGGAATCCTTGCAAAAGTGGAAAAACTGGGCCGAGTCCTTCAAGCTCGCGTTCAAAGACGAGTCCGTCGCCCGCCAATCCGGCCTGGAAAGCCTCCTCACCTCCGCCACCATCACCTTCCCCCACGGCAGCCGCGTCATCGCCGTGCCCGGCAAACCCGACACCGTCCGGGGCTTCAGCGCAAACGTATTATTGACGGAATTCGCGTTCTTCGAGCAGCCCGGCGCCACCTGGCGGGCCATCCTGCCCAGCGTCACCAATCCCAGGGGCGGTCTTAAAAAAGTGCGCCTCATCACCACCCCCAACGGCATCGGCAACAAAGCCCATGACCTATGGGTCAGAAACCACCACCCAGTAGGGCGAGACTCCGTCGAGCCCTTGCGCGCTTCTACAGAAGGCCCCCTCTGGTCCTGCCACTTCGTTGACATCCACACCGCCCGGAGCCAGGGCCTGCCCGTCAACATCGAGGAACTCAAGGCCGCCCTCGATGACCCCGAAGGCTGGGCCCAGGAATACGAATGCCAATTCCTCGACGCCCAAGCCGTCCTGCTGCCCTACGAATTGCTGGCCGCCTGCGAAAGTCCCGAAGCCACCGTCGCTGTCCCGCCCGAATTCTGGCAAGCCGCCTCGCCTTCGCCCCTGTTCATGGGCATTGATTTCGGGCGGCGGCACGACTTGACCGTGGCCTGGTCGGTGCGCCAGGTCGGCGACGTGCAGCAAACCGTCGAAGTCCTGGAAATGGACCAGACGCCCACGCCTGAACAGGTCGAACGGCTGCGCCCGCGATTGCGCCAGGCGCGGCGGGTGTGCCTGGATTACACCGGGCCTGGCATCGGGTTGGGCGATTATCTGGTCAAAGAATTCCAGGAGTGGGACCCGCCGAAGCACAAATTTGGAAAGATTGAACTCTGCAATTTTTCCAACACGCTCAAGCTGGAGATATTCTCCAAGCTGCGCATGGCCTTTGAGAAGCGGGGCCTGCGCGTGCCAGTCAACCGGGCGATCCGGGAAGACCTGCATTCCGTCAACCGCGTCAGCAGCGCGACCGGCCAGATCAGCTATCGCGCCCCGCACAACGCCGACGGCCACGCCGACCGCTGCACCGCCTTGGCGCTCGCCTTGCGGGCCGCAGGCGACAACATCCCGCCCCGGACACCCTGCCCCCCGCGCCCGCCCGGCTACATCGCAGATTCTGCGGCCAACAGGGAGAAGGACGCGATGGAAAGGGAAAGACTGCGATTTTTCAACGTTGGCACCTTTCACTAAAAGAGGCCGAAGGATTGCCGCGAAAAGGCGCAAAAGGCGCTATTGTCTAATGTGCATTGACCTGAAACTCAAAGATTGCGTGGCCCGCAGCGGTTGAACTAAGCTTGGCGCAGATAAATGATCAACTCTTTTAGCATTGCACCACGGTTCAAGCCCAACGCCCACGCGGTGGTTTTTGAAGGCGACTGCCGGGAAATGCTTGGGCAGGTTCCGAGTGGCGCAATTCAACTGGTCGTCACGTCGCCGCCTTACAATCTGGGAAAGGAATACGAAAGCCGACTTCACCTGAATGATTACGTTGCTCAGCAGCGGGAGGTGATTGCCGAATGCGTCCGTGTTTTGAGCGATAGTGGCAGCATCTGTTGGCAGGTTGGCAACTACGTTGATGACGGAGCGATCATTCCGCTTGATTCGCTTCTTTATCCTGTTTTCGCCGATTTAGGCCTGAAGATGCGGAATCGCATTGTCTGGCATTTCGAGCATGGTCTTCACTGCTCGCGCCGTCTTTCCGGACGTTACGAAACAATCCTGTGGTTCACCAAGGGAGATGATTACGTATTTGGATTGGATGCAATCCGGGTGCCGCAAAAGTATCCCGGAAAAAAACATTTCAAAGGGCCGAAAGCAGGACAATATTCATGCAACCCACTTGGCAAGAACCCTGGAGACGTATGGACAATTCCCAACGTGAAAAGCAATCACGTGGAAAAGACGGGGCATCCGTGCCAGTTTCCGGTGGAACTGATCGAACGTTTGGTGCTGGCGCTATCGCGGGAAGGTGACTGGGTATTGGATCCATTTCTCGGGACGGGGACTTCCATCATTGCGGCATTGCGCCATGAACGGCGCGGCATCGGTGCGGAAACGGTTCGTAAGTACGTTGATTTGGCGAGGTCGCGAATCCGGCTGGCTGCTGACGATGAACTTCCGGTTAGGCCAATGAATCGTCCGGTTTTCGATCCAAAGGACGCCGGTCATAATTTATTGACCGCACCTTGGTTGACCAAGAATCTGGCCGAGCCTCAAATGGCCCTTCTGGAAAAGACGACCCCTTACCGCACCCGCAAATGAAAATTGTTCAAACTTACTCGCATTTGAACGGCTTGGAGTATTTGCTCGTTCACAAAAAGAAGCTTTGGAACGAAGTACGGCTGGTCATTCAATCGGTGGACGGCAACGCCTGCAAAACCAAGGTGAGCAAAGAGAAAACCATGACAGGCGAATTGCTTTACAGTCCGATTGACATGAATCGCGCGTTCTCCGGTTTGCTTGTCGAACGGGGCTGGTCCGAGAGCCGAGTAAATTACTGGGTCACCAAGAATGAGAGGTTGATCCGGCAAACGCTTACCAAATCCGCTAATGAGCAGAAAACGGAAATCGAAGCGGCCGGGGAAACCCCGATCTTCAGCTACAATCAGACAGACTTTGTTAAAGACCGCGTGGCTATTGAAGTGCAATTCGGGAAGTACGCGTTCGTTGCCTATGATCTATTCGTAAAACATCTCGCATTTTTCGTTCGCGATCAGATTGATGTCGGCATTGAAATTCTGGCCATGAAGTCGCTCCAATCGAAAATGTCGTCTGGACCGGGTTATTATGAAGGTGAACTTTATAACATCATTCGGAATGGCCGAGGTGTTCCTGCTGTGCCGCTGGTGCTGCTTGGGATCGAACCCTAGCCAACGCCGGGCTTGTTCGGTTGGCAATGCGTGCAAAGAAAAGCAACCACGGATTTCACGGATGGCGCGGATAAGAAACCTCGGTCCATCCGTGAAATCCGTGGTAATAGATCTTCTCGAGAATGATGATCCCGAGAGATTGCAGCACAATTGACGCCGAAACTTA
>CAVWZG010000010.1:0-101979 GCA_963759415.1 uncultured Verrucomicrobiae bacterium
TGCAAAAAACGGTGAGTCTTTCGCAAATGTCGTGGAGTTTCCGGGGCCTTGCGCCGTCAACGTTTGGGGCAAGGAAAGTTATTGTTAAGGGCCTGGGCCGGATGCGGGGAAAACACCCTGGAGCTGGGCCGGGCCGAAGCTGATGAACACGATCAATTATTGTTTTTCGAATTGAATTTTGCCTTTGGAATACCATGCCTACTACTGCCTCATCGACTCCTTCCACGCCGCGGCTTTCGCCGGCGCACGACATTTTGCGGCAGGCCCTGCCGCGGCCGCTGGATTGCATTTTTTCGCCCGAGGCGGTGGCTTTGATTGGGGCCACCGAGGCGCCCGGGAGCGTGGGGCGGACGTTGCTGGAGAACTTGCGGAAGGGCGGATTCGCGGGGGCGATTTATCCGGTCAACCCGAAGCGCCCGAGCGTGCTGGGGCTTAAGGCTTACCCGGGCATTCTGGAGACGCCGGGGAAGGTGGATTTGGCGGTCATCGTGACGCCGCCGGCCAGCGTGCCGGGGATCATCCGGGATTGCGCCAAGGCGGGGGTCAAGGGGGCGATCATTATTTCGGCCGGGTTCAAGGAGACGGGGCCGGCGGGGGTGGAGTTGGAGCGGCAGGTGCTGGTGGAGGCGCGGCGGGGGCAGATGCGGATCGTGGGTCCCAATTGCCTGGGGGTGATGGCGCCGGGGAGCAAGCTCAACGCGACTTTTGCGGCGGGGATGGCGCGGGCGGGCAGCGTGGGTTTTCTGAGCCAGAGCGGGGCGTTGTGCACGGCGGTGCTGGACTGGAGTTTGCACGAGAACGTGGGTTTCAGCGCGTTTGTGTCGATCGGCTCGATGGTCGACGTGGGGTGGGGGGATTTGATTTATCATTTGGGGGACGATCCGGGCACGCGCAGCATTGTCATTTACATGGAGAGCATCGGGGACGCGCGGGCTTTTCTGTCGGCGGCGCGGGAAGTGGCGCTGACCAAGCCGATCATCGTGATCAAGCCCGGGCGCAGTTCGGCGGCGGCCAAGGCGGCGGCCTCGCACACGGGTTCGTTGACGGGCAGCGACGAGGTGTTGCAGGCGGCTTTCCAGCGGGCGGGGGTGTTGCGGGTGGAGAACATATCGGAGTTATTTGACATGGCCGAGGTGCTCTCCAAGCAGCCGCGGCCGCGGGGGCCGCGCTTGACGATCATCACCAACGCGGGCGGGCCGGCGGTGCTGGCCACGGACATGCTCATCGCGGGCGGGGGGCAGTTGGCGGAGTTGACGCCCGGGAGCATGGCGGCTTACAACGCGATTTTGCCTCCGACCTGGAGCCACAACAACCCGGTGGACATCATTGGGGACGCGGGGGCGGAGTTGTATGGCAAGGCGGTGGAGATGGCGGCCAAGGATCCGCACACCGACGGGTTGCTGGTGATATTGACGCCGCAGGCGATGACCGACGCCACGGCCACGGCCGAGAAGCTCAAGGCCTACGCGCATTTGGAGGGCAAGCCGATCCTGGCCAGTTGGATGGGGGCGGACCAGGTGGCGGCGGGGGAGGACATTCTCAACGCGGCCAACGTGCCGACCTTCAAGTATCCGGACCGGGCGGCGCGGGCTTTTTGTTACATGTGGCGTTACACGGAGAACCTGCGGGCCTTGTATGAGACGCCGCTGCCGGGGGCGGAGACGGAGGAGTTGGCGGTGGCGCGGGACCGGGCCGAGGCCATGCTCAAGGCGGTGCGGGAGAAGGGGCGGACGCTGTTGACGGAGTTTGAGTCCAAGGAACTATTGAAGGCGCACGGGATCCCAACGGTGGAGACGCACATTGCGCGCAGCGAAGAGGAGGCGGTGGAGCGGGCCGAAAAGATGGGTTATCCGGTGGTGCTCAAGCTCTATTCGGAGACGCTGACGCACAAGACGGACGTGGGGGGGGTGCAGTTGAACCTGCGCAACGCCACGGCGGTGCGGCAGGCCTGGCAGGCCATTGAGAGCGCGGTCACGCAGAAGGCGGGGCGGGAACATTTTCTGGGGGTGACGGTGCAGCCGATGATCAAGGCCGAGGGCTACGAGCTGATCATTGGCAGCAGCATTGATCCGCAATTCGGGCCGGTGATGTTGTTCGGGGCGGGGGGGCAGTTGGTGGAAGTTTTCAAGGACCGGGCTTTGGCCCTGCCGCCGCTCAACGCCACTTTGGCGCGGCGGATGATGGAAGGCACGCGCATCTTGACGGCCTTGAAGGGGGTGCGGGGGCGGGCGGCGGTGGACGTGGCGGCGCTGGAGCAACTGTTGGTGCGATTCAGCCAGATGGTGGTGGCGCATCCGTGGATCAAGGAGATTGACATCAACCCGCTGATCGCGGCCCCGGGGCGGCTTTTGGCGCTGGACGCGCGGGTGGTGCTGCACGATCCCAAGACGGCGGAGGCGGCGCTGCCCACCTCGTCCATCCGGCCCTATCCGGCGCAGTACGTGGAGAAGTGGAAATTAAAGAACAAGCAGGCGGTGGTCATCCGGCCCATCCGGCCGGAGGACGAGCCGTGGATGGCCAAGTTTCACGAGACGCTCTCCGAGCAGAGCGTTTACCAGCGTTATTTCAGCGTTTTGAAGTTGTCGCAGCGCACGGCGCACGAGCGGCTGACGCGGATTTGTTTCAACGATTACGACCGGGAGATCGCGCTGGTGGTCGAGCACAAGGCGGGGGCGGGGGCGGCGCCGCAGATCCTGGGGGTGGGGCGGTTGAGCAAGCTGCACAACGTCAACGAGGGGGAGTTTGCCATATTGATCAGCGACGCCTGGCAGGGGCAGGGGCTGGGGACCGAGCTGCTCAAGCGGGTGGTGGAGGTGGGGCGGCGGGAGAAGCTGACCCGTTTGGTGGGGCACATTCTGCCCGAGAACCACGTCATGAGCCACGTCAGCCAGAAGGCCGGGTTCAAGGTCCGGACGGACAGCGACCAGCACGATTTGCTGGCCGAGTACATTTTTTAACGAATAAACAATATTTTATGGCAACCGACAGCAATTCCAAGGGACCGCGCTTTGCAACCATCGACGGCAACGAAGCCGCCGCCTACGTGGCCTACCGCCTCAACGAGGTCATGGCCATTTACCCCATCACGCCCTCCTCGCCCATCGCCGAGTGGTGCGACCAGTGGGCTTCGGAGGGCAAGCGCAACCTGTGGGGGACGATCCCCTCGCTGATGGAGATGCAGAGCGAAGGGGGGGCGGCCGGGGCGGTGCATGGGGCGCTGCAAACCGGGGCCTTGAGCACGACCTTCACCGCTTCGCAGGGGCTGCTCTTGATGGTGCCCAACATGTTCAAGATCGCGGGCGAGCTGCTGCCCTGCGTTTTCCACGTCACGGCGCGGACGGTGGCCACGCACGCGCTGTCCATATTCGGGGATCACAGCGACATCATGGCGGCGCGCTCGACGGGTTGGGCCATGCTGGGGGCGGCCTCGGTGCAGGAGACGATGGACATGGCGTTAATCGCGCACGCGGCCTCGCTGCGTTCGAGCCTGCCTTTCGTGCATTTTTTCGACGGCTTCCGCACCTCGCACGAGGTGGCCAAGATCCAACTGGTGGGCGAGGAGGTCATGCGGGCGCTGATGAGCGACGACTTGATCGGGCAACTGCGGGCCAAGGCCTTAAGCCCGGACCACCCGGTGCTGCGGGGCACGGCCCAGAACCCGGACGCCTTTTTCCAGGGGCGCGAGGCGGCCAACCCGGTTTACGCGCAATGCCCGGAGGTGGTGCAGGGGGTGATGGACGAGTTTGCGCGGCTGGCGGGGCGGCGCTACAATCTTTTTGACTACGTTGGGGCGGCGGAGGCCGAGCGGGTGCTGGTGATCATGGGTTCGGGGGCCGAGGTGGCGCAGGAGGCGGTGGAGTATCTCAACGGGCGCGGGGAGAAGCTGGGGCTGGTCAAGGTGCGGCTTTACCGGCCCTTTGACGGGGCCCGTTTTTTGCAGGCGCTGCCGGCCACGGTCAAGACCATCGCGGTGCTGGACCGGACCAAGGAGCCGGGGGCGGTGGGCGAGCCGCTCTACCAGGATTGCGTGACGGCGCTGGTGGAAGGGCGGGCGGGGTCCATGCCGGTCATCGTGGGCGGGCGCTACGGCCTGTCCTCCAAGGAGTTCACCCCGGCCATGGTCAAGGCGGTCTTCGAGAACCTGGCCTTGGCGGCGCCCCGGAACCATTTCACCGTCGGCATCACCGACGACGTCTCGCACACCAGCCTGGCGGTGGACGGGGAGTTTTCCACCGAGCCGGAGGAGGTGATCCGGGCGGTGTTCTACGGGCTTGGCTCCGACGGGACGGTGGGGGCGAACAAGAACTCGATCAAGATCATCGGGGAGAACACGCCTTATTGCGCGCAGGGTTATTTTGTCTATGACTCCAAGAAATCAGGCTCGATGACCGTTTCGCACCTGCGTTTTGGGCGGCAGCCCATCCGTTCGAGCTACCTGATCACGCGGGCCAATTTCGTGGCCTGCCACCAGCCGGCGTTTCTGGAGCGCTACGACATGCTGCGCAACCTGGCCCCGGGGGGCACCTTCCTGCTCAACTCGCCGCTGGGGCGGGAGGAGATCTGGCCGCTGCTGCCGACCCCGGTGCAGCGGGCGCTGCTGGAAAAGAAGGCGCGGTTTTATGTCATAGACGCCACCAGCGTGGCGCACGCCAGCGGCATGGGCGGGCGCATCAACACCATCATGCAGGTTTGTTTCTTTGCCCTCTCGGGGGTGCTGCCCAAGGAGGAGGCCATCGCGGCCATCAAGAAATCGATCCAGAAGACCTACGGCAAAAAGGGGGAGGAGATCGTGCAGAAGAACCTGCAGGCGGTGGACAACACCCTGGCCAGCCTGTTCGAGGTGCCGCTGACCGGCCGGCTCAACGGGGCGGGGGATTTCCTGCCGCCCATCACGGCCGACGCCCCGGAGTTCGTGCGGCAAGTCTTGGGGCAACTGGCCTCCGGCCTGGGCGACGATCTGCCGGTGAGCGCCTTTCCGCGCGAGGGGACCTTTCCCACCGCGACCGCGCAGTATGAGAAGCGCAACCTGGCCCTGGACATCCCGGTCTGGAACGAGGCCATCTGCATCCAATGCCTCAAGTGCGTGGTCATGTGCCCGCACGCCTCCATCCGGGCCAAGGTCTGCGAACCGGCCCTGCTGGAGCAAGCGCCCGCCACCTTCAAGAGCGCGGGGGCGCGTTCCCCCGAATGGAAGGGACGGCGGTTTTTATTGCAAGTGGCGGCGGAGGACTGCACGGGCTGCGGGCTGTGCGTGGAAGTGTGCCCGGCGCGGGACAAGACGGAGAACAAGCGCAAGGCGCTGAACCTGGCCCCGCAGGCCCCGCTGCGCCTGCCGGAGCGGGAGAACTGGAACTTTTTCCTGGGGCTGCCGGAACTGGACCGGCGCCAGATCAACACCGCGCAACTGCGCCAGCAGCAGGTCATGCGGCCGCTCTTCGAGTTTTCCGGGGCCTGCGCCGGCTGCGGCGAGACGCCCTATCTCAAGCTGCTCACGCAGTTGTTCGGCGACCGGGCCCTCATCGCCAACGCCACCGGCTGCTCCTCCATTTACGGGGGCAACCTGCCCACCACCCCCTACGCCAAGGACGCCCAGGGGCGCGGGCCGGCCTGGTGCAACTCCCTCTTCGAGGACAACGCCGAGTTCGGCCTGGGCTACCGCATCTCGCTGGACAAGCAAAAGGAGCTGGCCGGCGAACTGGTGCGCCAACTCTCCGGCGTCCTGGGCCAGGAGCTGGCCGACGGGCTGCTGCAAAGCGTTCCCGGCGGGGAGACCGAACTGGCCGCCCAGCGCGAGCGGGTGGAGATTTTGAAGCAAAAGCTCTCGCGGCTGGACACCCCCCAGGCCCGGCTGCTGTTAAGCCTGGCCGACCAACTGGTGGCCAAGAGCGTCTGGATCATCGGCGGCGACGGCTGGGCCTACGACATCGGCTACGGCGGGCTGGACCACGTGCTGGCCAGCGGGCGCAACATCAACGTGCTGGTGCTGGACACCGAAGTCTATTCCAACACCGGCGGGCAGATGTCCAAGTCCACCCCGCGCGGAGCGGTGGCCAAGTTCGCCGCCGGGGGCAAGGCCGGGGGCAAGAAAGACCTGGGCCTCATCGCCATGTCCTACGGCCAGGTTTATGTGGCCAGCGTGGCCCTGGGAGCCAAGGACGACCAGACCCTCAAGGCCTTCGTCGAGGCCGAATCCTATCCCGGCCCCTCGCTCATCATGGCCTACAGCCCGTGCATCGCGCACGGCATCGCCCTGGAGAGCGGCCTGGCCGCCCGCCAGCAAAAGATGGTCGTCGATTGCGGGCAATGGCTGCTCTACCGCTTTGATCCGCGCCGGGGCGACCGGGGCGAGAACCCGCTGCAACTGGACTCCGCCCCGCCCAAGGCGGCGGTGCAGGATTATCTGCTCTCGGAAAACCGCTTCAAGATGCTGACCATGAGCAAGCCCGAGGCGGCCCGGCAGTTTTTCGCCCAGGCCCAGGCCGACGCCCAGCGCCGCCGGGCCTTCTACCAGTTCATGCAAAGCCGCAATTTGAAGACCGAGGCCGCGCCCGGCGCGCCCGCCGCCTAAAACCACGAACCCAGCACTACCATTATGGACCTGACCACCACCTACCTCGGATTAAAACTGCGCACGCCCCTGGTCTGCGGGGCCTCGCCCCTCTCGCAGGACCTGGACAAACTCAAACGGATGGAAGACGCCGGGGCCTCGGCCGTGGTGCTGCACTCCCTCTTTGAAGAGCAGTTGCGCCAGGACAGCCTGGAACTGGAGAACAGCCTGGAACGCGGCGCCCTCAGTTCCCCCGAAGCCCTGACCTACTTCCCGGAAGAAGACTACCACCTGGGGCCGGACGAATACCTGGCCCACATCCAGCGGGCCAAAAAAGCGGTCAAGATCCCGGTCATCGCCAGCCTCAACGGCTGCTCGGCCGGCGGCTGGACCGCCTACGCCCGGGGCATGGAGGAAGCCGGGGCCGACGCCCTGGAGCTGAACATCTACCGCATCCCCACCGACGCGCAACAGACCGCCGGGGACATCGAGGAGACCTGCCTGGAAATCGTGCGCGCAGTCAAAGCCAGGGTGGCCATTCCGGTGGCAGTCAAGTTAAGCCCCTTCTTCACCAATTTCGCCAACGTGGCCGCGCGCCTGGACAAGGCCGGGGCCAACGGCCTGGTCCTGTTCAACCGTTTTTACCAGCCGGACATCGACATCGAGACCCTGGAAGTGCAGCCCAACATCCTGCGCAGCACCTCCATGGACATGCGCCTGCCCCTGCGCTGGATCGCCATCCTCCATGGCCGTCTGGCCGCCAGCCTGGCCGCCAGCAGCGGCGTCTATGGCGGCGGCGACGCCCTCAAACTGCTGCTGGCCGGGGCCGACTCCGTGCAACTCTGTTCCGCCCTGCTGCGCGACGGCCTGGGCAAGATCGTCACCATCGAGCGCGAGCTAAGCGCCTGGATGAAGACGCACGAGTACGAATCCGTGCGTCAACTAAAAGGGAGTTTAAGCCAGAAGAACTGCCCCGCCCCCGCCGCCTTCGAGCGCGCCCAATACATGCGCGCCATCACCAGCCAGCCCGCGGCCTCGGCTGGAACGCCGTAAGGATCGAGTTATGCCGCCAAACCTGACCACATGCGCTTTCTGTGGCGCAGGTTGTGGCCAGGGCAAACTTGGCGGCCGGGGTGAAATGGTGGTTTGCGAAAAAATGGAGAAGCTTTAGCGTTATGCACGAGTATTCTATCATGCAAAGTGCATTAAATCAGGCCTTGCACCAAGCCCGGCTGGCCGGGGCCGTGCGGGTGCATGAAATCCGCTTGCGCATCGGCGTCCTGAGCGGAGTCGTGCCTGACGCCCTCCGGTTCGCCTTCGAGGTGCTCGCTCCCGGAACGTCCGCCGAAGGCGCCGTGTTGACGATGGAGGAGGTGCCTGCCCGGTTCTGGTGCGCCAAGTGCCGCCAGGAGTTTGTGTCCGCTAATTTATATGCCGAGTGCCCCGACTGCCGCACCCCCAGCGGCGAACTTCGCGCCGGCCGTGAACTGGAATTAAGCTCCATGGAGGTGGATCATGTGTGATGACTGCGGTTGCGGCTTGTCCGCTGGAATTCCGGTGACCGTTTCCGGCCACGACCACCATGACCACGGTCATGAACATCACCACGACCATGAGCATGAGCATTCGCACGCACCCGGAGCGGAAGAACGTCAGACGCTGGATTTGCGGCATGCCATCCTCGAGAAAAACGACCGCCTCGCCGAGCGCAACCGCGGCTTCTTCCGCGCGCGCGGGCTGCTGGTCATCAATGTCCTTTCTTCTCCCGGCTCGGGCAAGACGACACTTATTGGCGAAACCATCCGCCGTCTCGGCCAGCGCCTCAAAACGGCCGTCATCGTCGGCGACCTGGCCACCGACAACGACGCCCGCCGCCTGCGCGACTCGGGCGCGCCGGTCGTTCAGATTACCACCGGCACGATCTGCCACCTCGAAGCCGGCATGGTGGCCCGCGCCTTGAAGCAACTGGACGTGGCAGGTCTGGACCTCCTCATCATCGAAAACGTCGGCAACCTCGTCTGCCCGGCCAGCTATGACTTGGGCGAGGACCTGCGCGTCGTGCTCTTATCCGTCACCGACGGCGAGGACAAGCCGCTCAAATATCCGCCCATGTTCCATAGCGCCAGCGCCGTGATCATCAGCAAGCTCGATCTGGATCGGGCCTGCGACTTCAACCGCGCGGCGGCGACCGCCAACATTCGGCATATCGCCCCGCGCGCGCGCTTGTTCGAGCTTTCCTCCAAAGCGGGTACCGGCCTGGACGACTGGTGCGACTATTTGATCGAGCAGCACAAGGCCGTGTTACAGCGCGATCCGTTGGAACACTAATAGATTCCGTTGGCCACGGAATTGAGAAGACATAAAGTTCACTTATTTACTTGGCATTTTATGGTGTTTTGGTTAATATTTCTTATCTAAGTGAGACTGAAGAATTACACAATAAGGCAGGCTTAATAGTATGACACTTGTTCTATCTCTAGTCCTGGTCCCGTTCCTGGCTGGTCTGCTGCTGTTTTTCTTGCGGGCCGACTGGCCGCGCCGAATCGTGGTCCTGGCGATTGTCACGGCGGTTTGCGCGGGCAGCATCGTCCTCGCCTGCCGTCCGGCCCCGATGGCTTTAGCCCAACTCCCGGTCAGCCGGCATGGGATTCATCTCGGCATGCTGGCCATCGAAGCCTTGATGGGACTCTATATATTCTACGTGGGCGCGCGGGCGAAACATTGGCTGATCGTGGCGCTCATGCTGGCCCAAGGCGCGGTCATGGGGTGGTTTGAATGGTCGGCGGGGGCCGCAGTCATCGACGGCCCGGCGCTCTTTGTGGACAAGTTTTCCATCGTCATGGCCTTGATCAACGGCCTTGTGGGCGGCGGCATCTGCCTGTATGCGCTCGGCTACATGCGCGAATATCACACCGTAGCCCATCGCGATGTGCCCGACCGGCGGCCTTTGTTCTTTGCCCTGCTGTTCGTCTTCATGGGCGCGATGTTCGGTCTGGTTTTTGCCGATAATTTGACCTGGCTGTTCCTCTTCTGGGAAATCACCACCTTGTGTTCCTTCCTGCTCATCGGTTACACCCAAACGGCGGAGGCCCGAAAAAACGCGCTGCGGGCGCTGGTCATGAACCTGGCCGGCGGTGTGACTTTTGCCCTGGCGATTGTCTTGTGTTATCGCGACACCCATAACCTCGGATTGCAGGCGCTGATCAAATCGGGCCACGCGGTCGCCCTGCTGCCCGCCGCTTTGCTTTGTTTTGCGGGCATCACCAAGGCCGCCCAATGCCCCTTCTCGAGCTGGCTGCTGGGCGCGATGGTGGCGCCAACGCCTGTTTCGGCTTTGCTGCATTCGAGCACCATGGTCAAGGCCGGCGTTTATCTGGTCTTGCGCATGGCTCCCATCATCACCGGCACTCCCGTGGGCCTGATGGTGGCGTTGGTGGGCGGGGTTACTTTCCTGGTCGGCTCCCTCGCTGCCATCACCACGCCTGAAGCCAAGCGCGTGCTGGCTTGGTCCACCGTGGCCAATCTTGGATTGGTCGTGCTCTGCGGCGGCATCGGAACCCACGCCGCCGTCTGGGCCGGAGTGTTGCTGATCATCTTCCACGCCGTGGCCAAGTGCCTCCTCTTTCTGTGCGTGGGCGTGGTCGAACACAAATTGCACAGCCGCAACATCGACGACATGTCCGGGCTTATTCTCTACATGCCGCGTGTCGCGGTCATGATGTTGATCGGCATGGCAGGCATGTCCCTGGCGCCCTTCGGAATGCTCATCAGTAAATGGGCGGCCTTGCGGGCGGTCGTCGATGCCTACCCCATGCTCTCCTTCTTCATCGTTTTCGGCAGCGCGGCCACTCTTTTCTTCTGGGTAAAATGGATGGGCAAGCTGGTCGAGGTGGTACGGCCTCAGACCCGCGTCGTTGCGGAAATCTCGCCTGATGAGTCGGTCGCCCTTTACGGCCTTTCCCTGGCCACCTTCCTGGCCTGCCTGCTCTTTCCTTTCTTTTCCACCCACTTCATCGAGCCTTACGTGACAGGCGTGTACGGGCAGTCGGGTTCTTTGGGTCACGGCAACACCATTATTATGGTGATCATGATGTTGGTAGTGATGCTCTTTCCGTTCAGCTTCCTGAGCCGCGGCCGCGGGGTCAAATTGGTGGACCCGTACCTCGGCGGCGCGAACGTTCAGGGCAGTCCGAGTTTCACAGGCTCAGGCGGGGCGATTGAAAAGGTGACCATGAACAATTACTACATGGGCGGCGTGCTTAATGAGGTCTGGCTTTCCCGCTTGGCCGTGGGCGGCGGGGCGGCGTTGTTGGCGTTGATGATGGTGTGCGCGATTTTATGAATATCTGGCTCCGATTGATAATTTACCTGGTGGCGGCTCCAATACTCGGCTGTTTGCTGGCGGGCTGGGACCGCCGTGTTTCCGCGCGCATGCAATCCCGCCGCGGCCCGCCGATCCTCCAGCCGTTGTATGACGTGCTCAAATTGTGGCGGAAGCAGAATCTGGCCGTCTGCCCTTCGCAAAATTATTATGTCCTCTTCTTTTTCCTGCTGGTGATCTTCACCGGAGCGCTCTTCTTCGCCGGGTCGGACTTGTTGCTGGTCATCTTTGCTCTCACCACCGCCTCGATTTTCCTGGTGCTCGCGGCCTACAAGGCCAGTTCGCCTTACAGCTTCATCGGCGCGGAACGCGAACTCATTCAAATGATGGCCTACGAACCGATGGTGTTGCTGACGGCTATCGGCATGTACATGGTCACCAAGACATTTCACGTCCGGGGCATTGCCAGCCACCCGACCCTCCTGGCGCTGGCGCTTCCGGGAGTGTTCGTAGGCTTCGTCTTCATCCTTCTGATCAAGTTCCGCAAATCGCCCTTTGATCTTTCCTCCTCTCATCACGCGCACCAGGAGCTGGTTCGCGGCCTGACCACCGAGTTCTCGGGACGCACCCTCGCCATCATCGAGGTCGCGCACTGGTTCGAGAGCGTGTTCCTGTTGGGCTGGGTTTATTTGTTTTTCGCCTCCTCGCCCCTGCTCGGCGTGGTCATGGCCCTGCTGGTTTACGGGTTGGTGGTGCTGGTCGATAACGTTTTCGCCCGGCTCAAGTGGCAGACTGCCCTTGGCAGCGCCTGGGCCGTGACCGCCGTCCTGGGTTTCGGCAACATCGTCATTCTTTCCCTTCAACGCTAGGAGCCTTAACATGCGCGGCCTCACCAAATCACCTTGGATCCTTCACTACGATGCTTCGAGTTGCAACGGTTGCGACATCGAGGCGCTCGCCTGCCTGACGCCTATGTTTGATGCCGAGCGTCTTGGCGTCGTCAACACCGGCAATCCCAAGCACGCCGACATTTTCCTGGTCACCGGCGCGGTCAACGAACAGAGCAAGGCCGTCATCCAGAATCTCTACCGCCAGATGCCCGAACCCAGGGTGGTCGTGGCCGTGGGCGCCTGCGCCTCCACCGGCGGCATCTTCCGCGACTGCTACAACATCTCCGGCGGAGTGGACAGCGTGGTGCCCGTGGATGTCTATGTGCCCGGTTGCGCCGCGCGCCCGGAAGCCATTATTGACGGCATCGTCAAGGGCCTGGCGGTCATGGTGGAAAAGCATAAAAAAAGTCAGATCGCGAAAAAGCAGCCATGAAAACGAACCAAACGCTCGAAGTCATCGCCCTGAACACCCTGGTGGAACGGGTGCGCGCCATACGCGCCCGCACCGCGCGGTTGGTCCAGATTGGCGCCACCGCGCTGCCGGGCCAGTTTGAATTGACCTACAGTTTCGACATCGAGGACAACCTGTTGAGCTTGCGCGTGCAGGTTCCGACCGAGGATGCCCGCGTGCCGAGCATCAGTTCGATCTATGGCTGCGCGATCCTTTACGAGAATGAAATGCACGACCTTTTTCACATCAAGGTGGAGGGAATGACGGTGGATTTTCACGGCAATTTGTATAACACCACGGTCAAATACGCCTTCGGCCAGGTCAAGGCTCCGTCTCCCAAGCCCCAGCCCGCGGTCGCTCCGCCTCAGAATTAAACTTTTATGGCCCGCACCATCATCCCCTTTGGTCCCCAACACCCGGTTCTGCCTGAACCGATCCATCTTGATCTGGTCGTCGAAGACGAGCGGGTGGTTGAGGCGCGCCCTTCCATCGGTTTTGTCCATCGCGGTCTGGAGAAGCTGGTGGAAAAGAAGGACTTTATCGAGTTTGTCTATGTCGCCGAACGGATTTGCGGCATCTGCAGTTTCATCCACGGCCAGACCTATTGCCAGGGGATCGAGGCCATCATGAACATTCCTGTCCCCCCGCGCGCCCATTATCTGCGCACGGTCTGGGGCGAACTTTCCCGAATTCACAGTCATCTGCTCTGGCTCGGCCTGATGGCCGACGGCATGGGCTTTGAAAGCCTGTTCATGCACTCCTGGCGCGTGCGCGAACGGGTGCTCAACATCATCGAAGCCACCACCGGCGGCCGCGTCATTTTCGGCTCCTGCAAAATCGGCGGTGTGCGCCGGGACATCGAGGCCGGCGCGATCAAAGACGCTTTGGCTGAACTGGAAATAATCGAAGCCGACCTGCACGACATCACCAAGGTTTTTCTCAACGACAATTCCGTCAAGAGGCGCTTGGGCGGGGTGGGGGTGCTCTCGCGGCAGCAAGCTTTTGATTTGGGCTGCGTCGGCCCTGTCCTGCGCGCCAGCGGCGTGGCCCAGGACATGCGCATGCTGGGCTATGCGGCCTACCCGGAGCTGCAGATGGAACCTGTCACGCGCACGGAAGGTGACTCCTTCGCCCGCTGCGCGGTGCGCTGCGACGAATTATTTCAATCCGTCAGCCTCATCCGCCAGGCGCTGGCAAAAATTCCCGCTGGCGAGATTGAGGTCAAGGTGGCCGGCAATCCCAATGGCGAAGTCATCGTGCGCACCGAGCAACCGCGCGGCGAGGTGGTCTATTGCCTCAAGGCCAACGGCGCCAGAAATTTGCAGCGCTTCCGCGTCCGCACGCCCACCTTTGCCAATCTTCCGGCCATGCTCACGCTCCTCCAGGGCTGCCAATTGGCCGACGTTCCCGTGCTGGTCCTGACCATTGACCCGTGCATCAGTTGCACAGAAAGATGATATGCCCTACTTCCAAATGTCCCGTCTGGCGTTGAAATGGGCCTTCTCCAAGCCCCCCACCACCCGCTACCCCTTTGAACCCCGGCGCGCCATCGCCGGCTCGCGCGGCCAGTTGATCTTCACCAAGGACAACTGTGTCTATTGCACGGCCTGCGCTAAAAAGTGCCCCACCGGCGCGCTCAAAGTGGATCGCGCCCAGAAGAGGTTTATCCTCGAGCGCTTGCGTTGCATCAGTTGCGGCTATTGCGTGGACGTCTGTCCGAAAAATTCCCTTTCCTTGTCCACCGGCCACGGCCTCCCGGCCGTCAACAAGGACGGCGAAGTTTACAGTTAAAGCGGAAACCAGTCTTATGTGGCAAAAATATTACTTGCATTTTTGTCCCGGAATGGTTAGAAATGCTAATTCAACAACATGGTTGCATAAGCCTTACTTTATCTTATGAATACGCCCACGGCAGATAATCCCAGCGCCAAGGGCAAATACGCCTGGCGCGAACTGGACCGCGTCGAGCCGGCCAAGCGTTCAGTGGCGGACCGGCTCTCCGATTTTAACGAAGTCTCCCAACCCTACGACGAAACCACCGCCAGCGAGCAGGCCAGCCGTTGCGTGCAATGCCCCAATCCCAACTGCGTGGCCGCCTGCCCCTTGGAAATTCCCATCCCGGAATTGCTTGCCTTGACAGCCGACGGGCAATTCCGGGAGGCGGCGGAGCTTCTATTCAGCACCCAAAGCCTGCCGGAATTCGTCGCGCATATCTGCGTCGAGAAACGGATGTGCGAGGCCGCTTGCGTGCTCGCCCAACCTTCCGTGCCCGTCCCCATCGGCGCCATTTCCAAATTCCTGCTCGATTACGGCTGGAAGCATGGCGTCGCCGAGCCGCCCTCCGCGCCCGCCAATGGCAAACGGGTCGCCGTCATCGGCTCCGGCCTGTGCGGCCTGGTCGGCGCGGATGCCCTGGCGCGCCGGGGTTACGCCGTCACCATTCTGGACAGCGCCTCGACCCCCGGCGGCCGGTTGGTCAACGGCCTGGCTGGCTTCAAGGTGGACAAGACGGTCATCCGCCGCCGCGTCCAATCCTTGCAGAAAAGGGGCGTCGATTTCCGCATGGGCGTGACGTGCGGACGCGACGTGACCTTGCGCGAGTTGCGCCGCGATTACGACGCCGTGCTTTTTGCCTTGGGCCGCACGGAAGCCGTGCCATTGGAAATCCCCGGCGCGCAATGGCGCGGGGTTTGCCAGGCTTATCCCTTTATTTTGCACCACACTTCTGAGGCCCCCCTTTCCGCGCTGCCGGTCCAGGTGGAAGGACGCCAGGTGGTGGTGCTCGGCGGCGGCAATACCGCGATGGACGCCTTGCGCATCGCCCTGCGCGCCGGAGCGCGCGAAGCCTTGTGCATCTACCGCCGCGACCGGGACAACATGCCCGCCGATCCAAAAGAATTCGAAAATGCCTTTGAAGAAGGCGCCCGCTTCCTTTTTCTCACCCAGCCGCTGGCGCTCTCCGGCAATCTGGCCGGCGAAGTCACCGGGGTCCGTTGCCTGCGCACGCAGCTTGGCGCGCCCGACGCCGCTGGCCGCTGCGGCGCCCAACCGCTGCCTGGGACCGAGTTCGAAGTCCCGGCGCAAGTGGTGCTGGTGGCCCACGGCTTCGCGCCGCCGCGCCTGCCGAAATGCGACGAACTTGCCGAGTTGGCCGTCAACCCACGCGGCGGTTTGGTGGTCGATGCCTCCCACATGACCAATCTGCCCGGCGTGTTTGCCGCCGGCTCCATCGCGCGCTGGCCGATCTCGATAATCGAGGTGATGCACGACGCCCGCAACGCCGCCGTTGCGATCGACCATTTTCTGGCCGTCCAGCGGGCCTAGCGGGCGTCTGGAATTGATTTCTTCCATTCCATATCCAGATGTCCCGGAGACGGAAGGCATCAAATATGCCGGTTCCAAGCTGAAGCTGCTGCCCTGCATCTTTCAACTTATACGCCAAGTCAATCCGCGGACCGTTCTGGATGGCTTTGCCGGCACAACCCGCGTCTCCCAGGCTCTCGCGCGCGCCGGCCATCGCGTCATTGCCAACGACATCTCCGCCTGGTCCAAAGTCTTTGCCACCTGCTACCTCCTCAACCCTCATCCGCCCCAACATTATCAGCCGCTGCTGGACCATCTCAACGCCCTGCCTGGAAAAGACGGATGGTTCACCGCGCACTACGGAGGCGAACCAAACGGCGGACGTTCCGCCGGCAAAGATCGCCTCAAAAAACCGTGGCAACGACATAACACCCGTCGGCTGGATGCCATCCGCGAGGAGATTGACCGCCTCTCCGTTTCCCAAATCGAAAAGTCGGTCTTATTGACAAGCTTGATTCTGGCCATGGACGAGGTGGACAGCACCCTGGGCCATTTCGTTTCCTATCTCAACGCCTGGTCGCCCCGTTCCTACAAGAAAATACATCTGCGCGTTCCCGCGTTGATTCCAAAGTCCGAAGCCCACGCCGTTCATCAACAAGACATTTTCGATTTGACGCCACGCGTTGCAGCCGATCTCGCCTATTTCGATCCCCCCTACGGCTCGAACAACGCCAAGATGCCGCCCTCGCGCGTGCGTTACGCGGCCTATTACCACCTCTGGACTTCCGTATGTCTCAACGACCGTCCGGCCATTTTCGGCAAGGCCCATCGCCGCGCCGACACCTCGGACACCGTGGCCAATTCCGTCTTCGAAGATTTTCGCAGAAACGCCGCCGGACGATTCGTCGTCGTGGATGCCATCGAGCGTTTGCTGCGCGCCACTCGCGCCAGACACATCATATTGTCCTACAGTTCAGGCGGCCGCGCGACCGCGGAAGAGTTGCACGAAGTTATCTCATCCGCCGGCCGCCTTATTGAAGTGCTGGCCATCGATCATCGGAAAAACGTCATGGCCGGAATGCGTTGGACCCACCAGTGGATCGCCGCCGCCCAAGCCCCGAACAAAGAGTTTCTGTTTTTGCTCGAGAAGTCCTAGGTAGGGCCGGCGCTGCCGCGCCGCCCACTTTTCCCCTTCCACAGACATTCCGGTGGAGCATCAGAAATCCTCCAAAATTTAGATCCGTCTGTCATGCCACTTTTTCCCTTCCAACAGGTTTGGGAGGAGGGCAAATATGAATCCCGCCACGCCGCGCTTGCCCCGCGCCGGCCTTCGCTGTTACGCTCCGTCAATGGCACAACGCAACGATCCGCCGGCCCAGCCTCAACACCCATTGGCCGTGACGCGAACGGAACTGGTTTGGGTGAAGGCGCGATGAAATTATATATCGAAACCAACGTGCCGAACATGCTCTTGCATGACGATGCGCCCGACAAGCAACAGATCACGAGGTTGTTCGTTGAATGGCTGCGTTTGTCGGAGCACCAACCGTTTGTGTCTCCCGTGGTGTTCAAGGAGCTTGCGAAGGCGCGGAGTCCCCGACGAGAATTGCTGGAGGTTGTGGTGCGGGAGTTTCGGGCGAACCTGCTGGACGTCACGCCCGAGATTGAGGTTTTGGCGGGACAATACGAGGAAGCGCGCATTATCCCGGCCCGGTATCACGACGATCTGCTTCACGTGGCTGTGGCCGTTTGTCATCGTCTGGATATGATTGTAAGTTGGAACATGCAACATCTGGCCAATCCAAAAAAAGTGGCGTTGATTAATGCTGTGAACCGACGGTATGGCAGGCCCCTCATGCGGGTTCACACGCCGAAGGAGGTGTTAGGATTATGAAACAGGAAAAAGTACCCGACGCAGTCCGTGAATTGCACCGAATTCGACAGGAAATCCGTGCGGAAATAGAGCGCGTCGGCAGCGAAAAGTACTGGGCGGAAGCCAACCGGGAAGGCAGAGAGTTTGCCCGCCGCCATGGACTCAAATACGTGGAGTCGCCTTCGAGCGCTTATGTTCTGCACGATAAACCGGCCAAGCAACACGCATCCAAACTTCCAAAGAAGTGAGTTATGAAAACGATGACATTTAGCGCAGTCCTCAATCCTGAAGAGGACGGCTACGCTTCCCTCTGCCCGGAACTGGATATTGCAAGCCAGGGCGATACCTTTGACGAGGCTTTAGCCAATCTCAAAGAGGCGCTGGAAGGCTTCCTTGAAACCTCGAGCGCTAAGGAGGTGCGGACGCGGCTCAAAACTGCCCCACGAACGAAGGGGTCACCCATAACATGGTTCATTTTATAGATTGACAGATCCAAGCATCAGTTCTCACTTTTTAAACTTCCAGGGAACAGCGCCTCGGCGCAAACGACATTTAATAATTCCTATTGCATTCCCATCTAACAATGGTATTGTGCCATTGTGTCGCGCTCACGCGCCTGTGTTCTTTGACATTTTGCAGGGCGAAGAATAGGAAGCTTCCGCCGCCAGGCGTTGCCAGGGCTTTTACACTGCAATCTCTCGGAATCATTCGTTTTCGAGAAGATTTATTACCACGGATTTCACGGATGGAAAACATGAAGACGTTTAGCCACAGATTAACACAGATTGACACAGATGAGGGATTCTTAAATCTGTGTTCATCTGTGTTCATCTGTGGCTCCAACTCTGTGCCGCCGCGGAAGCCTTTTTTGGTTGCGGCTCGGTGCGCTGGGCCTTCTGCGCCTTTTTTGCGGCAATTCCAGAAGCGGCAAAATTTGCCGGTCGCACTCAGTCAAACCGGGTCAGGCCCAGTCAAACCAGATTCGGTCGATTCTTCACGTCGCTGGTAGGGCCGCCCAAGAGTTCAAGGCAGAGCAGCAGCTCTGCCCTACCGGGAAGGTGAAGAATTTTGTCTTGCACCCTTCGATTATTTTCATCTTTGTCAGTGATTGGCAAACCGCCCGCGAACCGCTATGTAGATGGCTTGCTTGAGTGCCTCGCCCAAAATGCGCTTGAAGATTGCCGCCCGTGGCGCCGTGCAGGGGGTCGGTTTTCGCCCCTTTGTCCATCGCCTCGCTGCTGAACTCGCCCTTGCCGGCTGGGTCAACAATTCCAGTCAGGGCGTTTTCATCGAAGCGGAAGGCCCGCGCGCCGTCCTTGAACAGTTCCTCCGACGCATTGAAACCGACAAGCCGCCCGGCTGTTTCATCCAGAGCCTCGAATCCTGGTGGTTGGATGCGGCGGGCTACGCCGGTTTTCAAATCCGGCCCAGCGAAACCGGCGGCGCCAAGACCGCCATCATCATGCCGGACCTCGCCACCTGTCCCGATTGCCTGCGTGAGATTTTTGATCCTCAAAACCGGCGGCATCTTTACCCGTTCACCAATTGCACCCATTGCGGGCCGCGCTTCTCGATCATCCAGTCCCTTCCCTACGATCGCGCCAACACCTCCATGAGCCGGTTCGTTCTTTGCCCCGAATGCGAGCAGGAATACCGCGATCCTCGGAACCGCCGCTTCCACGCCCAGCCCAACGCCTGTCACGTTTGTGGTCCGCATCTGGAATTATGGGACGCCGGGGGTGCCGTTCTGGCCGCCCGCCACCAAGCCTTGTTGCAGGCTGCGAGCGCCATCCGCGAGGGAAAAATTCTGGCGCTCAAAGGCCTCGGCGGCTTCCAGCTTTTGGTCGATGCGCGCAACGAAGAAGCCGTGCGCCGCCTGCGCCTACGCAAACAGCGCGAGGAGAAACCCTTCGCCGTGATGTATCCGACTCTCGTTGCCGCGGCCGCGCATTGCTCCGTGGCCGACGCGGAAGCGCGCCTGCTGGCCTCGCCCGAATCTCCCATCGTCCTATTGACAAGCGTCGTGCCGCTGGCGCCCTCGGTCGCTCCGGGCAATCCGAACCTGGGCGTGATGCTTCCGTATTCGCCGTTGCACCATTTGTTGATGTTCGAATTGAGGTTTCCGGTCGTGGCGACCAGCGGCAATCTGAGAGACGAACCTATCTGCATCGACGAACAGGAGGCCCTGCCAAGGCTCCGCGACATTGCCGACCTCTTCCTGGTGCATAACCGGCCCATTGTCCGGCATGTCGATGATTCCGTCGCGCGCGTGGTGCTCGGACGCGAACAGGTCTTGCGGCGCGCGCGCGGTTATGCGCCCTTGCCCATGCGATTGTCGCCCGGAAGGCCCGCCACCGCGTTTGGCCCCGGCTCGCCGATCCTGGCGGTGGGTGGACACCTGAAAAACTCCGTGGCGCTGGGCATCGGCCCGCAAGTGTTTGTCAGCCAGCACATCGGCGACCTCGAGACGGTCCAGTCTTATGAGGCTTTCCTTCGCGTCGTCAACGACTTCGAGCGCCTCTATGAAGCTGACCCCCGCGTCATCGCCGCCGACAGCCATCCAGAATATCTTTCGACCCAATTCGCCGCGAGCCTTGTCGCCCGGGAGCCTGGCCGGCGCGGCGTTTCCGTGCAGCATCACGTCGCGCACGTGCTCGCCTGCGCCGCCGAAAATGAACTTGCGCCGCCGCTGCTGGGTGTTTCCTGGGACGGCACGGGGCACGGCACTGACGGAACCGTCTGGGGCGGAGAATTTTTCCTCGTGACAGAAACGGCGTGCCGGCGAGTGGCCCACTTGCGGCAGTTCCGGTTGGCTGGCGGCGAAAAGGCTGTCAAAGAACCGCGCCGCTCGGCGCTGGGAGTGCTTTACGAAATGTTTGGCCAACGCGCCCTGGCCGCGGGCGATCTGGCGCCGATCAAGTCCCTGACCGAGGCCGATCTTAGCGGTCTGACCGGCTTATTGCGAAGCGGCGTCAATTCGCCCCTCGCCTCCAGCGCGGGCCGGTTGTTTGATGCCGTGGCAGCGTTGCTCGGTCTTCGGCAGATCGTCCAATTTGAGGGGCAGGCCGCGATGGAACTGGAGTTCGCGGTCAACGGCATCGAGACTGATGAATCGTATCCCTTTGTCATCAATGGCAACGAATCCATGCTGGTCGTGGACTGGAACCTCATGATCAAGGGCATTCTGGCGGACTTAAAGCGCAACCTTCCCGTGGGTTTGATTTCCGCGAAATTTCACAACGCGCTGGTCGAGATCATCGTCGCCGTGGCCAAACGGGTCGGACAACCCCAGGTTGCCCTTTCGGGCGGCTGCTTCCAGAACCGGTATCTCACCGAAAAAACGACCGCGAGGTTGACAGCGGAAGGATTCCGCCCTTATTGGCCCCAGCGCATTCCGCCCAACGACGGCGGCATCGCCTTCGGACAAATCGTGGCCGCGCTTATGAGCGCGCAGTAGGGCAGGGGATCAAGACCGGCGATCTGGGTTGAACGTCCGGCACCGAAGGACCGCAGGCTTGCCGGAAACGAACTTTGGAGCGGATCATCAAAGTGCCGAAAAATAAATCCGCCAGCGGCAGCACGACGTTAAAATTCCTGTTCATGTAACGATGATGCAGCAAGTGATGTCCGTTGAGCCGGAAGAAAATCCCGGAACGCTCCACGTGCCGCTTCTTGGGCAGATGCATGCACCAGTGCATGTATTCGTAGGCGGCGTAATAAGCGCTGATCGTCAGCACCGCCCCGCAGAGAATCCCCCAGCTTCCCACCACCAGGGACGCCAGCACAAAGGGCAGCGAGGAAATGGCCACCAGCGCGGGACCATTCCACCAGGCCATGGGAATGGTCTTCTTGTCCTTTTCGTTGATCAAATGGTAGGTGTGGTCGTATTTGAAAATATGGTGATGCACCCGCGCGTGGCGTTCGTACGGATAAGTGAAGGAGCCGAGCGGCCGATGCATGACATACTTGTGCAGCAGCCATTCAAAGAGCGATGCATAAATAGTGGCGACGACCGTGCCAACGGAGGTCCAGAACAAAAATGTAGAAATCAAAGGACGGGTAATGCTAAGGGTTCGTGTCGTAGGAGTTCAGCGCAGTCGGTAGGTAATTCGAGCCTTTGACAAGTCGTAAGGTGACATCTCCATGCGAACCCGGTCGCCCACGGTGAGCCGGACGAAGCGCTTGCGCATCTTGCCGGAAATGTGGGCCAAAACTTCATGCTTGTTATCGAGCGTGACCCGGAACATCGTTCCGGGCAACACCGTCTGTATCGTGCCTTCCAATTCAATCGCTTGTTCAGTATCCATATTATGCCGCGTTCTAATCTCCCCGAAGCGCCGTGTGCTCCGCAGAGAGGGACGCAGCCCCATGTACTCCTGGGTAAAAAACAACATGCCACAGGTTGACAAAAACCGCAACAAACTTTTATATTAGCCTATGAGCGATAGCGACCTGAATTTTTGGGGCGTGCTGGCGGTGCCGGTGGGCTTGGCGATCTGCTTCGGCGTCGCCCTCCTGGTTTGGCTGCGCGAGGAATTCCGCGCCGGTTCCCAGGAAAAGCCGCGGTAATCACCCATCCCCTTTGACACACGAATGGATGCTCATGCCGCCGCCGAGCAGGTTGCGCACGCGGACCTCACGGCATCCCAACGCGTTCATTTTCCCGGCCACTCCGCGCTGGGCGGGATAGGCCTGAAGTGATTCGTCGATGTAGGCCAGGGCGGCCGCGTCATGGCAAAGCATCTTCCCCAACAGCGGCACCACCGTCCGCAAATAAAAGAAGAAAATCCGCCGCCAAAGCCAGTTCTCCGGCTTGCCAAAATCCAATACCAAGAGCCGCCCGCCAGGCCGCGCGACGCGAACCATTTCCTCCAGCCCGCGCTCCCAGCTCTCCAAATTGCGCAACCCATAGCCGATGCTGACGATGTCGAAAGCGGAATTGTCGTGCGCAATCCGCATGGCGTCGCCGGTCTCAAACTGCAAGGACGGGACGCCTGGGCAGGTGGGCAGTTTTTTGGCGCGCGCCTGGGCCACCGCCAGCATGGCAGGGCTGAAATCCAGCCCGACGACCTCCGCTCCGGCCCGATGCAAGGCGAAGGAAATGTCACCGGTTCCGCAGCAAAGGTCCAGCGCTTTTTGGCCGGGTTTGACCTCCGCCATGCGGACCAGGAGTTTTTTCCAACGCCGGTGTAGTCCCAGACTTTGTAAATCGTTGATCAGATCATAGCGCGGGGCCAGCACCTCGAAGAGGGTTTCAACCAGCGCCGCCCGTTGCCCGCCCGTTTTGTAATACTTGTTGCTCACGCCTTTGTTGCGCGTATTTTGACGGCATGGCGTCTGCTATTCAAGCCGGGCCTCAAAGCGATTTGCTTATCGCCGGAATGAACTGCGCCAATTGCGCGCGCAGTGTCACCGATGCTTTGCAAGGCGTGCTAGGCGTGCAAGGCGTCAAAGTCTCCTTGCAGGAGGGCAGGGCGCGGGTGCGCTGGCGGGTCGGCGTCACACCCAATCTCCCGGCCTTGTTCGAGGCCGTTCGCCGCGCCGGTTTCTCCGCCCAGCCAGCCCCGATGGAATCCGCAGCCAGTCCACCTGCTCCGATGGAGGGATGGCGGTTCAACGTCGTGGCCGGCCTCATCGGAACGATGCCGCTCATGGCGGGCGAATGGATTTTTCACTGGGGCCTGCAAACCTGGTTTCACTGGCTGGCCTTCGCCCTGGTCACGCCGGTGCAAATCCTGTGCGGCGCCAGATTTTACCAGGGTGCCTGGCAGCAGCTCAAATCGGGCCGCTCCAATATGGACACGCTGGTGGCGCTGGGTTCGACGGCGGCCTTCGCTTTCAGTGTTTACGAGCTTTTTTCCGGATCGGTGGGACATCTTTATTTCATGGAAGCATCGGCGATTATCACGCTCATCAGCATCGGCCACTGGCTGGAAGCGCGTGCCGGCAGCCGCGCGGAAGAATCGTTGCGCGCCCTCTTTCGTCTGGCCCCGCCGACCGCGCGCCGCCTTCAAGCCGACGGCGCTGAAATCGAGACCTCCGTCTCCCAACTGCAACCCCGCGATAAAGTCGTTCTCCGTCCCGGAGATCGCGTTCCTATTGACGGCCAATTGTTGAGCGGCCAGTGCAGCATGGACGAAGCGATGTTGACCGGCGAATCGGCACCCGTGGAAAAGGAAACCGGCGCCCATGTCTATGCCGGCACGCTCAATTTGAACGGACAGGCGGTCGTGGAAGTGACCGCCATCGGCGAAGCTACCGCCCTGGCTCGCATCGTCGCGGCCGTCGAGCGCGCCCACGACAGCCGGGCCGAAATCCAGCGGCTGGCGGATCGCGTCAGCAGCGTGTTTGTTCCGGTCGTCGTGCTGATCGCCTTGCTGGCAGCGCTTTGGTGGGGGGCGGCGCCGGACTATGCCCGCCGAGTCAGCCTTTTATTGGGACATTATCTGTGGCATCCGATCTTGCCCGCTACGCCTCTGGCTGCGGCGGTTCTGAGCGCCGTCGCGGTGCTCATCGTTGCCTGTCCATGTGCGATGGGATTGGCCACACCGGCCGCCATCATGGTCGGCGCCAGCGTCGCCGCCAAACGCGGCATTTTGATTCGCGATGGCATTGCTTTGGAAAAGGCCGGCCAAATCACCGTTCTGCTGGCCGACAAAACCGGCACCCTCACCGACGGCAAGCCCACTGTAGTCGCCACCCAGGGGAGCGACTTGCCGCTGGCCGCGGCCTTGGCCTCAGGTTCCAAACATCCATTCAGCCGGGCCGTGGCCAAATTGGCCTCATCCCCAATCACCTTTCAAGACTGGAAGGAAATCGCCGGCTCCGGCGTCCAGGCGACTCTCGTTGCCGCCTCCGTCGCCCGCCTCGGTTCTCTGCCGTGGTTGCGCCAATGCGGCGTCGCGACATCTGAGCCATCTGAATTCATCGAAAAATGGAGCGACCAGGCAGCCACCATTCTTGGCCTGGCGGTGGACGGACAATTGCGGGCGCTCATCGCCCTTCAGGATACCGTCAAGCCGGAGGCCCCGCGCGTGGTGCGCCAACTTGGGCAAAGCGGCTTGAAGATTTTCATGATCACCGGCGACAATCCGCGGGCGGCGCGCGCCATCGCCCTGCAAGCTGGCATCGCGGCGAAAAACGTATTCGCTCAAATCCAGCCCGGACAAAAGGCGGATTTGGTCCGGCAACTTCAAGGCCAGGGCGAGAAAGTCGCCTTTGTCGGCGACGGCATCAACGACGCGCCAGCGCTGGAGCAAGCCGATTTGGGCATCGCCGTCAGCCAGGCCAGCGACATTGCCGGGGAGGCGGCGGACATCGTTTTGCTCAACTCTGGAATTGAGGCCGTGCCCGAGGCGCTGGAATTGGCGCGGGCCACGCTGGCCACGATCCGGCAAAATTTATTCTGGGCCTTCTTCTACAACGCCGCCGCCGTTCCGCTGGCGGCGCTGGGGTTCCTCAGTCCGATCCTGTGCGCGGCGGCCATGGGCATGTCGGACTTGGTGGTAATCGGCAACGCGTTGCGCCTGGCCCGTTTTGGACGAAAAGCGAAACCGTTGAAAACCCATTGACGCGGAGCGCGAGCGTTTGTAGAGTAGGCGTTCCATGAGGCTTCCAAAGTAGCTCAATGGTAGAGCGCGCGGCTGTTAACCGCGAAGTTGTAGGTTCGAGTCCTACCTTTGGAGCCAATTCCAACCGCTTGTGCGGCAAGGAGTTGCGCAAGGAGGACTGGCCACTGTCAGTGAAAGTGTCAGTGAATCGTTGCGCGGGGGAACCCCTCGCCACAATTCGCCAAAACTCCGCTGAAACTCGCCGAAACTCGCGTTCGTAAGCGCGAATAAAACCGGACTGGTTTCTCGATTCAGAGAAATCAGATATGAAATCGAGATTCATCCTGTTCCGCCGAGGGGGCGTTTTTTACAGCGAGGGCACGACCACACGCAAACAAATCAGTCTCCGCACGAAGGACGAAGCCGAGGCGGTTGTCCTGCTAAACGCCAAGAACGAGTCTTTCCGGCAGCCCGTTTTAAATGTCCAGATCGCCCGCGCCTACCTGACGGCGGGCGATCCCGCGTTTGCGCAGCGGACATGGCAGAGCGTCATGGAGCAGATGCAAACTCGCGGCAAGGACTCCACCAAGACCCGCTGCGCCCGTGCCATGCAGTCCAAAGCCTTTGACGGGTTGCGCCGGAAAAAGCTCATGGAAACGAGCGCAGAGGACTTTCTGGCTATCCTGAACGGCGGTAAGGTGTCCGTTGCCCATTACCTGAAACGCCTGCACAATCTTGCCGTGAATCTTGGCTGGCTTGCCCAGCCCATCCTTGTCCCGGCGTTGTGGCCCAAGCCCCGCTTTAAATCCAAGCACGGCATCACCCTGGCCGAGCATCAGCGCATCCTTGCCGCCGAGAAGAACCGCGAACGGAATCTGTTTTATTAACTGCTTCGGGAAATCGGATCATCGCAGAGCGACGCCGCGAAGTTGACCGCCGAGAACATCGACAGGCCGACGCGCACGCTCACGTATTTTCGCATGAAAACCGGCGAACAGGCGCAACTGGCCATCAGCAGGAACATGGCGGCGATTCTGGATCAGTTGCCGACGACCGGCCCGCTGTTTCCGAAAATCGCGGCAACCGCCGACAACGCCCGCTCCGCCGAGTTTTACCGCCGCTGCAAACTGCTTGGCATTGCAGGCGTCTCGCTCCATTCTTACCGCTACGCATGGGCGGAACGCCAAGACCTGCGGATACCCGGAAAGATTCGCCCAGGCGGCGCTTGGACACAACAGCAAGGCCGTGCATCGCGCCTATGCGAAAAAAGCGCGCGTCCTGATTCCGGCCCTGGACGAATACGAGAGGAAAATGGCAGCCGCCGAAAACGTCATTTTGCCGATGCCGGTGGCGGCGGTTGCCTGAGTGCGGGACAAACGAAAAAAGCCGCGTTCACAAGAACGCGGCTTTTATTTTCCTCACTCGCCCTTTGTGGAGATTCCCTCCGGCTCGAATAGCGCCAAATATGGCGAATACTCGTAACGGCGGTTGCGCTGTCCGCCTGTGACTTCTTTCACGATTCCCATTTTGGCAAATTGTTTCAATAATGTGTTGGCAGTGACAAAAGCACAGTTGAGTCGTTCCTCCACCAGCCGAACATTGACGAGAGGTTGCTCGAATAAATAATCGAGGAGCGCAATGGCATTCGTCTGATTTGGCACTTTGCTGCGGACTAAAGCGAGATGCTTCTGGCGTAAATCAAATATTCGGCGCGCGGTTTCCGTGGCGGAACGGCTGACCTCGCCCACTCCCCGGAGAAAAAATTTCAACCAGGCTTCCCAATGCCCGTCGTTGCGGACGGCCATGAGCCGGTCGTAATACTCGGCGCGATGGAATTTCAGATAATGGCTCAGATACAGCAGGGGGAATTTCAGAATGCCGCGCTGACAGAGCAAAAACGTAATCAGCAACCGCCCGACGCGCCCGTTGCCGTCGAGGAATGGATGAATCGTCTCGAATTGGGCGTGAGCCAGCCCACACACAATCAGCGCCGGGAAGGCGGTCGTCTCATGCAGAAATTTTTCCAGGTTATCGAGTGCGTCCCGCATTTCGTGAACAGGCGGCGGCACGAACGTAGCCGTCGCCAAAGTGCAGTTGGCCGGGCCAATCCAGTTTTGGCTCCGGCGGAATTCTCCGGGCGTGTGGTTTGCTCCGCGCACCCCTTCGAGCAGTTTGCCGTGAATTTCGCGGATCAGGCGCAACGACAGCGGCAACTCGTCCAGTCTCTTTAACCCGAAATTCATTGCCCGAACGTAATTCACCACTTCCTCGACATCCTTTGGATGTTCCTGCCCGTTGGCATCAATCTCGAATTGGAGCACATCTTCGAGGGTGCTTTGCGTTCCCTCGATTTGCGAACTGAGCACGGCCTCATGGCGCACATACATGGAGACCAACAGGTCCGGGTTCGGCAAAATGGAGGTGACGCCGTCCAGCCTGCCGAGCGCATGGTCGGCTTCGGAGAGCAACCCGGTCAGATCTCGATCCATTTCCAATGGCGGCTCAGGAGGCAGCGGAGCCGGGATAAACGCCCGGTATCCGTCCAATTGTTTTACATATCTACCTGCTCGCATAAATCAAAGTTCCTCCGATAAAAGGCTCTTTTTGATTAAAATATGGCTCGTATTCACGCCACCTTATTTTAGAATCATGGCATATTTTAAAATAAGAGAGGGCAAAAAAGAAGGGCTATTTTAGCCGCATCCTGCTCCACCGGGAGCGTTGCCGTTTCATTTTCCGCAAAGTCCGGTAAAACGCCCGCCGCGCTGCCGGGTATGACCCGAATTCATAGCAGGTTTCCCACCTGCCGGAGGAATGCCCCCGGATTTCGAATCATAATTTAATGGGTAGCGGCCTGAAATACACCTGCACGCGCAGCCTGCCGAGATCGGCTGTCCGCTCGATACAGGTATTGGAACCGGCCTCGACAAGCAATGAGAGGAGACGGAAGGCGGATTTCATTCAGGGTTCAGCCAGCATCGGCCTTGAATGCAAGGTCAAGCCGTTTGGCCCGCCGTTCAAAGACGGACATTTCTTGCGGGAATTCTGTCGCTGCCAGTGCTGATTGATGGTGTTCGTCACCTTCACCAGCCAGGAACGGTCTTTGAGCAGATCCAACACATCCGCTGTGCAAAAAAACTTGCTGCCGTTTTGCGCCGGGTTGCCCAGCGGCTCGAGCAGCAATCGTCAAGCGGCTTCTTGGGGAAGAAAGCAAGGCACACCAAGAACCGGCCTTAAATCTTGAAATGGCCAGAATTCACGCCAAAGCGGCAGACCCCCAACTTGCCACTCGCAGATGGCAAGCAGCAATGGATGAATTGAGCAGCCACGGCAAGCCACAGAGCCAGGAGCGTTGCAAACGAGAAATGGCCGCAAAGCCCTTTAATTACATAAGGAACAAACCTTTGTTTCAAACACCAGCGACGATTTAAGAGCCGTTTAAATCGGGGCGGAAGAAGAATTGATCCGCTCCTGCATCACCCCCGGGGCATCCACAGCCTGGCTATTTGTCCCGCAACAACTTACGCGTGGGCGGCAGTGAGGATGGAGCCGAGGTGTTCGCGCCCGTCGTCACCGCAAGGTTGTCGATCCAAAAAGTGTAGGTCATGTCGGAAGGATAGTTGTTGAAGTTGTTCAGACTGATGGCAATGCCGGCGGCGTTCGTGTAGCCCGCCGCAATATCCTGGGCAACATCTGCCACGGTGTTGGAATCAACTATATGCACCCACGCGCCCTCCGCCGTTGCGGAAATGGGTATGATGGCAAAGTTGGAGGCGACGGGAGGGGAAGCAAAACCGCCGCTTGAAGTCCCCATGATGAGGTTTAATTGAAGGCAGCCCAGATTCCCGTTTCCATCGAGAGGAGTCCCGGACTTGACGTAGATATCAAAGGCCAGTTGCTTGATGGTATTGAGAGGAATTTGCACCCCGCCGTCGCCAAAGCCCCACGCATCCCGGAAGTTACTGAAAAACCATCCTTGCTGCCCGCTGGCAGAGAACGGGATCGAGAGATACAGAGAGCCGGAATTGGTATTGCCTTGAGCATCCATGGTGGGATCGTTGGTCATGAGATTGGTGGATTGCGCCCAGGATCCAAACCACCATGCCGTTCCGGCCATCGTTCCTCCGGTGAAATACGTTTTGTTGCCTTCCGATGGGAACGTGTTCGTCCAGGAATTGGTCTGGATGGTAACCTGAGCCATGCTGACGGAGCATGTCAGCGCCAAGCCGAACGCCGCGCTGAAAATGTATAATGTCGTTCTGTTTTTCATGTTTTCAGAATCTAAACTTACTTCGCCGGCACAAGCAAATCGAAAGTTTGCTCAGCATCGAAACCGATACTTTCAACCCGTTGGCCCGTCGGCAATTTATCAAGACATAAAATATGTCTGGGACCATGCGCCGGCGCGCGCAATGAAACTTGCTTATCCTCCCGGAGATGCCCATAATGAGAGGCATGGGAGTACCTAGCGTGCCAATAACCGTGACGGCGGAGCAGTTGAAAGAGCTGAACCAACATCTTTCCCACATGCGCCATGAGATCAACAACCAACTGGCTTTGATGGTGGCGGCGCTGGAATTGGTGCGCTTCAAACCGGACCTGCGGGACCGGATGTTCGAAACGATGGGCCAACAGCCGCCCAAGATCACGGCGGAAGTGGCGAAGTTTTCCGCTGAGTTCGAGCGCACTTTCGGCATCAGCCGGGAAAGCGCAGGCTCGGGCAGGGGTTTTATTTGAAGCGGTTTTTTTGATCTTGCTTTTTTGGGGAATTCCTTTATAATCAGGCGTCTGGCCTCATTACCAGTGACCAATACGCAGCCGAGCGACGTTGCGCCTTGGTCAGTTCATGGGTGGATGAGGCGCCGAGACTGAACGGAAAAAACTAAAGCTGAAGGGAAAAGTATGTCAAGAAACGCAAGAACTGTGCTTATCTCCGCCGCCTTGGTCGGGTTGCTGGCCGGCACCATGGCCACGCCCGGTTGCAAAGGATCCAAAGACGAATCTGGCGTGTCCTCCTCCGCCACCACCGCCACGGACAAACACGATTGCAAGGGAATGAACAGTTGCAAAGGCAAAGGCGGCTGCCAAACCGGCGACATGGGGTGCAAAGGCAAGAATAGTTGCAAGGGCAAAGGCGGCTGCAAAGTGGCCTGAGGTTTGTAAGAGCCGTTTTGGAGCAGGTCGAGGACCTGTGTCTCGCTTGCTTGACGCCGGTTCTGTTTTGCTCATGCCTGCCAACGCTTTTAATGGTTTCACTGATTACGGGATCGGCATCGGCCTGCGCGTGCCGCATTACAACCACATCCTTTCGGAAAAACCGACGGTTGATTGGTTTGAAATTATTTCGGAAAACTTCACGTGCGACGGCGGACGTCCCTTGAAGGTGCTGGACCAAATCCTGGAACAATACCGGGTCGTGCAGCATGGAGTGTCGGCCTATTTTGGTTCGGCCGAGCCTTTGAACCGGGAGCATCTGAAGAAACTCAAGCGCCTGGTCAAGCGAACCCACACTCCCTGGCTGACGGACCACCTTTGCTGGGGCAGCGTGGATGGGCGCTATACGCATGACTTGCTGCCGATGCCCTACACCTTCGCCGCCGCCAAGGTTACGGCCGGGAAAATCCGCCAGGCGCGCGATTTCCTGGAGGTGCCCATCGCGGTGGAAAACGTCAGCAGCTACGCCGAGTTTCACGTTTCGGAAATGACGGAGTGGGAGTTTTTGAGCGAGGTGGTGGAACGGGCTGACTGCGGTATTCTGCTGGATGTCAATAATATCTACGTTTCTTCGCGCAACCACGGGTTTAATCCGTTCGATTACATCGACCATATCCCCGCCGGGCGGGTGGCGCAGTTCCACATCGCCGGCCACAGCCAATTCCGGAAATACATCCTGGACACGCACGACCATCCCGTGATTGATCCGGTGTGGAAGCTTTATGAACGGGCCATCGGCCGCACGGGACCGACGGCCACGCTGCTGGAATGGGACGCGCGCATTCCTTCCTTTCAGGAGGTCCACCAGGAGGCGCTGAAAGCCAGGCGATTTCTTGAAAACGTCGAAGCCACACCCATCGCCGCCTAAGCGCCAGAGCCGGCGGGAGTATCTGGCATTGCAACGCCTGATGGCTGGAGTGGTCATGCGCCCGCTCACCAGCCGGGGCGGCATGCAATCGCGCTGGCGCGACGGGCAGCCCATGAGGAAAATGGCCGCCAGCTTTGTCAAACCTAACGACTGCCTGACCTCGTTCGAGCGGTTGGAGATTTACAACCGCCAATACTGGTTCCGGCTGATGGATTGTTTTTACGATGATTATCCCGGGCTGCGCGCCGTGCTGGGCGACCGTCGTTTTGCGCGGCTGGCACAAGCCTACTTGACGGAGCATCCTTCGGCCTCGTTCAGTTTGCGAAACCTGGGTTGCCGTTTGGTGGAGTTTTTGGAGGCCCAACCGCGGTGGGTGGCGCCACAGGGGCAACTGGCGCTGGATATGGCGCGATTGGAATGGGCGCAGATCGAGGCCTTCGACAACGAGGCCAAAGCGCCGCTGACGATGAATGCGCTGCTGGAAATCGATCCGGAGCGCACTCACCTGCAATTGCAGCCGCACCTGACTTTGCTCGCATTGAGCCATCCGGTGGATGAGTTTCTGATTCAGGTCAAACGCGCCGAACGCCTGCGCAGCGAAGCCAGCAACGCCGTGGAGGCGCACCCGGCGCGCCAGCGCGGGCGGCACCAGCGGCGGCTGAAGCCGGAAACGGTTTTTCTGGCCGTGCATCGGCATCTTGACACGGTCTATTACAAACGGCTGGAGCCGGGGGCGTTTCGAGTGCTGTCGGCCTTTGGGACCAAGGCCACCATCGCGGAGGCTTGTTCGCGCATGGGAGCCGTGGAAGGAGCGCCGGCGGATCTGGGCGGCAAAGTGAAATCGTGGTTCCAATCCTGGGCTTCGCTCGGGTGGCTTTGCCCTTTGGATTAGGCCTGGCGAACTTTGTTCTTTTTCTCCTCCAACTCGGCCTGGAAGGATTTGCGCTCGCTGATCAGTTGCTTTTCCAATTGCGCCACGGCTTGCTCATCTTCCTTGGCAACGGCGTTGGCGAGACGGTCTTTAAGAAAGATTTCGCGTTCGGCGATTTTAGCGGCGTACTTGGAATCCAATTCGGCCAGTAGCTGCTTCTTTTCGGAGGATATTTTCACGGCGGGGGAGGTTTTGTTCAAACGCTCCATGGCGAGTTCGTAGGCGGATTTCATAAAGTCTATTTTTTCTTCCAAGGCATGTCGGGAAAATTTTCGGGCAGTTTGACGGGCGGCGGCTTGGGCTTGGCCATTTCCAATGACCCCTCGGCTGCCGGGGTCGCGCCCGGCGGGGCCATGTTGCCGCGCCAGGAGGCGACGCGGGCCTGCAAGGCGTGGTGCTCGGCCGTCGTTTTGTCGCCGGCCTTCATGTAGGCGCGGGACAAATTGGTGTGGACCAGTTGATCGTGGGGTTTCAGTTTCTCCGCTTTGTGGCCCTCGGCGATGGCGGCGGCGTAATCTCCCTTGGCGTAATAAGCGCCGCCGAGGGAAAGTTGGGCGTCGAAGTAGCCCGGGTCTTGGGCCAGGATGGCTTGCAGGCGTTCGATGGCGGCGTCGCAATGGCCGGCGCTGAACTCGAACATGGCATCATCAAATTGTTGCTCAAGGCTTGGCATGTCTTGCTTTTCTTCCTAATCTTGCTCCCGATCTTAATCTTAATCCAATCCTGATTGAAGATTAAGATTACAATTAAGATTAGGATTAGGAAAATGCAAAGACCGATAAAGCTTATCTCCACCGATTTTGACGGCACGCTGTTGGCGGAATTTGAAAATCCGCCCGTGGCGCTGGCCTTGCAAAGCCTCATCGGCCAATTGCAGGCCCGGGGCGCCAAGTGGGTCATCAACACCGGACGCGATCTCTCGAGTTTACTGGAGACACTGGGCCGCGCGCAATTGAGCATCCGGCCCGATTTCCTGGTGCTGGTGGAACGGGAGATTTATCGACATCACGAGGCTGCATACATTGAAGACCGGCCCTGGAACGAGGCCTGCAACGTCGCGCACGCCGCGTTGTTCCAGCGCGTGCGGCAGGATGTGCCGCGCTTGCGGGCGTGGGTGCAGGCGCGGTTTGCGGCGACCATTTACGAGGACATTTATTCGCCATTTTGCCTGATCGCGGAACGAGTCCAGGATGCTGACGTTATCCACGAGTATCTGACCGACTACTGCCGCGAGGTGCCGAAATTGAACCTGATGCGCAACGACATCTATTCGCGGTTTTGCCACGAATCGTACAACAAAGGGACGGCGCTGGCGGAAATCGCGGGGCAATTGCGGATTACGGCGGCGGAGACTTTTGCCGCCGGCGATCATCTGAACGATTTGCCGATGCTGTCGCGGCAGTATGCGCATTGGCTGGCGGCGCCGGGGAACGCGGTGGAAGCCGTCAAGGCCGCTGTGCGCCGGCAAAACGGCCACGTCAGCGAACTGACGCACGGCCACGGGGTGGCGGAAGGGCTGCAATCCTTTTTGGACGGCCAGGCGTAAAGAAGATCAGAAGACGTTTAGCCACAGATTGACACAGATGAACACAGATTGGGCAAAAAGACATCAGCTTGATCTCAATGAGTTTTTCTGGAACCTCGCAAAAGGCCGGGCAAAAATATAAACTTGCGCGTTGGGGGCGTCGCACGTATGGTGGGGGCACGTTAACAGGATCGCGGGGTGGAGCAGCCTGGTAGCTCGTCAGGCTCATAACCTGAAGGTCGTAGGTTCAAATCCTACCCCCGCAACCAATTTAGGGTCTGAAACACATGTTTCAGGCCCTTTTTGTTGGATTTTTGATCTCTTTGCATTCGCGCGCCACGAGACCAGACTGGTGCGACTGGGCTTGACCGGTGCGACTGGCCTTGACCGGTGCGACTGGCCTTGACCGGTGCGACTGGCCTTGACCGGTGCGACTGGGCTTGACCGGTGCGACTGGGCTTGACCGGTGTGGCTGGGCCTGACCGGTGCGACTGGGCCTGACCGGTGCGACTGGGCCTGACCGGTGCGACTGGGCCTGACCGGTGCGACTGGGCCTGGCCGGTGCGACTGGGCTGCAAATTTTCAAAGAACAAACAGGCGCGTGAGCGCCACACAATTACATAATACCATTGTTAGATGGGAATGCAACAGGAATTATTCACGTTGGTTTCAGCGGGCAGGCGAGATCGACGGATTGGCCACAAAAGAGCACAAAGGGCACAAAGGAAGCCTGTTTTCGTGGTTTCGGCGATGACCTCTCCGAGTTACTCCCGCAGAGGCGCGGAGAGCGCAGAGGAGGAAATGGGGCATTGTGGTAGGACCGGGTGGGAGGAAGCATTTGCTCTGAAGTTCACTTCGCGTTGATGAAAACGGCTTTGAGGGCTTCGAGGTACGCCATGCCGTGAACGGTGTCCGGCTCAAGGTAGCTGCCTTCTGTCCATTCGTTCCAGCAATTCAAGTTGAGGATGCGCAGGCCGTTGGTCTCGGCGAGCAGGCGTTGTTTGGCCAGTTCCAGGGCGGCGCGAAAATTTTCCGGCGTGTTGTCCTTGATGGTGTTCATGAAGGGGTAGCCAAAATTGCCGAATGCCTGCGTCTGGTCGGCGCGCGGGCTGGGATCCCAGCCCATCGTCACGTTCGGGATGTAAGGCACGCCAAAGCGCGTCGTCGCCTTTGACCAGTATTTGAAATAGGCGTCGCGGACGAAATTATAGGCCGTCTGCTGCTCCGGCAGCGTGGCGTGATGGATCCAGACGTAGGAAGTGACGGAATCAAAGCCGAGGTCGTGAACCAGTTTGACCGGGTCGGCCACGGTTTTTTCCGAAGGCAAAATGGTCTGCCCCCACACGACCGCATTCAGGTGCAAGCCAGGCAGGCCGGCGGCCACGGCCCTGGCACGAAATTCGTCCAACGCGCCGCGCGTGGCTTCCACCGAGTGGAAGCTGGCAAGCAGATTGCCCAGGTCGTAAAACGAGAAATAGGGTTTGCCGTCAATGCGCCAGTAGTTCGCGCGGGTGAAATAATCCCGGATGAGGTGATCGCAAATTTTGGAAAAGGTCTCCGGCGTGACGCGGCCGGGATAAAGTACCTCTCGTTTGTCGCCGCGATGAAAGGGCTGGATGTCCAACCAGTCATGATTCGCCCACATAAAGGCGAACTTGAGCCGCGCATGGTTGGTCGCCTGCAAAAAGCCACGGTCAATCGGACGATCCAAAAACGGACCGTCGTTGTAGTAATACCAGTCGAAGATGAAGGCGCTGATGCCGTGGTCGGCGGCGGCGTTGATTTTATTGGCCATGATCGCGGGATCAGACTCGTCCTGATAGCCCCACAAGGGCACATGTGGCTGCGGGTGTCCGGGAAAGCGCGGCTTCGCATTCCTGACCAGTTCCCATTCCGACCAGTCCGCGCCCTTGGTCTTCACGTTGCGCGGGTCGCCGGGATGGTAATTGCCAAAATAATAACTGACCACCGTTACAGGACGGGTGGAGGCATTGGTGGCGTTGCCCCCAAAAAGCCTGGTGGCGGCAGTCGCGAAAGCCAGCAACATCATTGTCAGGAGAAGATGTCCGCCGGATTTTTTCATGGGTTATTTGCCGTTGATGGGGTTGACGATGAATTGCTGCGTCACCGGGCCGACGGTCTCGTAGGTTTTGCTTTTTTCATACTCGTTGCCCCACACGATGGCGTTTTCGTCATGCACCAGGCGGTGCTCTTTGGTGAGGGTCACACTTACGATGGCGGTTCCGCCGGTGCCGTCGGGCGTGCCGGTTATCAGGCCGGTGGCGGGGTTGATGCTCATCCAGGCCGGTTTTTGCGCGAGGGAGAATTTGAGCGGCTCGATCTTCCAGTATGTGGCGCCGGGCTTGGGCCGGGCGTCGTCCCTTCGGGTCAGATCACCTATGGAACGGATGGCCTTTACTTGATAACGATAGGGCTGGCCGGCGGGAGCGGTGGTGACCGGGGTGCTGTAGATGAACGGCCTGGGGGCTTCGACATAATCGGAATCGCCGCTTCGCTTGCCGCCGGCGTCCACGGCCACGACGCGATAATAGGCTTTGTTGGCGTTGGGGAGGCTGTTGCCCACGCCCAAGACAGCCAGTGAAGTGTCTGCGACCTCGGCCACAAAATTGGCCGGGAAAGGGTTGGAGAGATCTTTGGCGCCGCCAAGTTTGACCTGGTAGGGATCGTCGTGGACGGTGAAGCCTTTCTCATCGCTGCCATAGACTCTGTATTTGGAGGGCGGCCGCCCTGCCGAATTGGCGCTCCAGGTCAAGGTGCCGACGCCGCTGCCCGCGTCTTGCGTGATGGCCAAGGCAATGGGATAGGCCGGTCCTTGGGCGGTGAAACTCCAAGTGTCGCTCCAAGGCCCCCAGACGCCGCGCGAGTTTTTCGCTTTGACGTGCCAGTAATAGATCACGCCGTGGGTTAAAAGGCCCGGACGAGGAAGGGCGTAGCGGGCCTGGCCTTTGCCGGGCGTCCTTGAAATATATTTGTCAAAATTGGGGGACAAGGGCCATCGCATGTCGGGGCGGTCCGAAAGCTGGAATTGATAATCGGTGATGGCGTTGCCGTCGGGGTCCGGGGCGGCGGCCCACTGGAAGACGACATCCGTGCCGTCGCTCTGGCCGGCGTTGGGCGGATAAATGGGGGATGGAGGCGTTTGGGGAGGGTGCGTGTTGGACCTTTCGACCCACTGGTGGGTGATCCTCAAATGCCTGGCAGCGCTGGCCCCGCTGCGGTTGTCGTGGTGCTCGAGGTAGGTGAAAGAGTTGTTGCCCAAGCTGATGGAGGGCATGGCCAAGGGGGCCATTTGAATGTCGTTGATGATTTTGAATTCGCTTAGTGAGGCTTTGCCTTGCAAGGTGCATTTAATCCAATACTCGTTGCCCATGGCGGTGCGCTTTTGGAATTTGCGGTCAAACTCCGCCAAGTTCGCCAGCGGCGTGTATTCGGGCCTGCCATCTTTGGCGTTGGGCCAGCCAAACTCCAGAGCATAGGCGTCGCCGGCGGCAGCAAGGGAGCCCCCGACGAATTGGTAAGGTACTTTCATTTTCCAAACGATGGCGCCGGCCCCTCCGTCGGCTGCCCTAAGAACGCCGTTGTCGTTGGTGATGTTGGCGACGGTCGCGCCTGCGCGCCACTGCGAATCGTTCTTGAAATCCGGGCGGTATTCCCAGAGGCCGTTGTAGATGGTGTCAGGCGCCGTGGGGGGATAACCCGCCATGTCGCCGTGGTATTTCGCGGGGGTCTCATGTCCCCACCGCCATTCGATGGCTTCATGCGAACGCAGGACCATGCCCATGTCCCACCAATTCCAGCCCTTGAGTTTTTGGGTCGTCTGGCCTTCCCAAGTGTAATATTGAGCGTAGTCCTGATTATTCTCGGGGTTCACGGGACTCATGATTCCATATTGATGCACGCGTTTGATCAGGTCGTGGTCGCGCACCAAATCCTGCTCGTCGGCCAGGGTGTGGTTGTCGCGCAGCAGCATCATTGTTTCCATGTCCCCGTCCAGGGTGTTGTACTTGCCGTCGAAAAAGACCTGCGGCACGCAGTGGCCGGGGCAATGGCTGAAAATGAGATCAGTGACTCCTACTTTGCCCACGAGGTCGGATATGCAGAGCGTGCTGTTGCCACAGGTGTTGAAACCGAACACGTTGATGACCTGCGAAACGTCGCCTTGGGATCCGTTGTCAGCGTTGCCTTTGTGGTAGCGATGGGTGACGTAGAAGCGGAAGATCGCCAGCGCCTTTTCCCGGTCGGTCGAAAGACCTTTGACAACCGATTTCGCAATCGTCTCCTGAGAGAAGAAGTCGATGGGGCCAACGGTCAGCCACGGGTTGATCACATTGGCGTTGCCGACGTTCTCCATGCGCAACGAGCGGTTTGGCTCCCAAGTTTGCTCGCATGGTTCCCACACGCCGGGAAGGGTGGCGCACATTTTTCCGTCGATGGCGCCGCCCATGGTAATGTTGTAGGTGAAAGGCGAGTTGGTGATGTCCTGGACGCAGCTTTTAGGAACGTCGGTCGGGTCGGTGTTGGAGGCCCACGGCTCGAATGCCGCGTTCAACTGGGAAACAGGGCCAATAGCCAAAAAAATTGCCACGCAGGCAGTCCATTGAGACGCTTTCATCCTGGCATCCTAGCCCATCCGCCGCAGTTGGCGCAATGGCATTACTTGGACAGGTTCTGATGCGGGCCGCGAGGCGCGACCCGCGGCACGCGAGGGCGCGTGCTCTCCCCGGGACGGAAAGTTTGCAGCTCATTTGCCTTGATGGCATTACTTGGGGGAATCTGAACTGGCGACTTGCTTCAAATTGCTGCCGGTGATTTTCAGGGAGCAGGTTAGGTCGCTGATTTTTTGCGCGGGTAGTTCCACGGTCAGGGCTTCGGGGGTCTGGGTGAACTTCAGGCTGCCTTTGTAACCGAGCAGGCTGATGCGCTTGATTTTGTTCTGGGCGGGGTCGCCTGATTGGGCGAGGGATTTGATGACTATCCGGGCGTTCTCGGGCCAGCCCAGGGCGATGGCGTAGAGGGTTTTGCCTTTGGTGGTGAAACGGATGTCTTTGGCAGTGTAGTTGAATTTTTCAGCGAAGGAGCCGCCTTTGGGGTGGACAGGGCCTTCGCCATATAGCGTCCACGGACGGGTGCCGTAGATCGCTTCGCCGTTGACCTCGGTCCAGGCTGCCAATTGATGCAGCATGGTCTCCACTTCGGGATCGAGGGTGCCGTCGGGGCGCTGGACGACGTTGAGGAGGAGGTTGCCGTTTTTGCTGGTGATGTCCACGAGCATGTGAACCGTCCAGCGCAAGGGTTGGTATTTCCAGTGGCGGTTGTAGAACCAGTCGCCGATGGAGGTGTCGGTCTGCCACGGATTTGGATTTATGCCGCCGTTGACGCCGCGTTCGTAGTCCTGCACCCAGCGGCCGCCGGAGATTTGTTTGCAATTGTAAACGGCGGTCAGCTTGCCGTGATGCTGCTGGATGCTGTCGTTGTAAAGGCTGGCCACCTGGGCGAGGCCGACTTCGTTGCTAAAGGCCACGCCGCCGTCGCTGTATAACAAATCAGGATGGTAATCGTCCACGAGTTCCTTGATTTCGTTGTACCACTGCTGTTGCCAGCGGGGGTCCGTGCTGTACCAGGCGGTGTCGCCGGGTTGGGCGGGGAAATGGTAAAGGTCCCAGTTGTTGGAATTGACGCCGTCATAAGGCACGCCGGCCAAGGGGCCGTGTTTGTCCGCCCGGTGACTGGTCTGAAACCAGGTGAAGCTGTGGCCCAGGTGTTCTGAAACGCCAAAGGGTAAACCTTGTTTCCTGGCGGCCTGCTGCCAGGCGGCCACGACGTCGCGGCGCGGGCCGTAATTGACGGAGTTCCATTTGTGCAGCGGCGAATTCCACAGGAAGAAATTATCGTGATGGGTGGCCATGCTGACGAAATATTTCGCGCCGGCTTTTTTGTAGAGGGCCATCAGTTTGTCAGGCTCCCACTTCTCGGCTTTCCAGAGAGGGATGATGTCCTTCCAACCGTTGGTGGAAGGATGGCCGAAGCGGGCGAGGTGATCTTTGTAATCCGGCGTGCCTTCCTCGTACATTTTGCATCCGTACCAGTCGCCTTCCATGGGCACGGATTGCGGCCCCCAATGCGCCCAGATGCCGAACTTGGCGTCACGGAACCATTCGGGACAGGTGTAGTTGGTGAGCGAATCCATGGTGCCGGAGAATTTTCCGGGCGTGACCGGCAGGGAGAAGGTGGAGGCACGAAGCGGCATTGCGCCGGCCAGGATAAGCGCCAGAGTAGCGAGTAATTCTTTGTATTTCATAATTTTATATCAGGCTGTCGCGGGCTTCCAATTTTTGCCAGAAAGCGCCGTAAAGAGCAACGCACACGAAGCAGACGAGCGGAACCACAAAGCCAACGCGCATCGAATAAACATCGGCGATATGGCCCATGAAGGGCGGCGTGATGGCCCCTCCCACGATGGACATGACGATGAGGGAGGAGGCGAGTTTGGTGTGGTCGCCCAAGCCGCGGATGCCGAGGGCAAAAATGGTGGGAAACATGACGGACATGAAGAAGAAGGCGCCGAACAAGGCAAATAAGCCCAGTTTGCCGCCAAGGATGACCAAGGCGGTGAGAACGACGTTGATGGCAGCGTAGGCCGCCAGAACGAGGTGCGGTTTGGACAGGCTGATGACGGCGCTGCCGCAGAGGCGTCCGAACATGAAGAGGCCGAAACCGATTGCGCCCAGCCATTTGGAGGCCTGCAGTTTCGAGACGCTGGCATCGTTTTCCAGGACGTAATTGACGAAGAAACTAAAAATGCCCGTCTGCGCGGCCACGTAAAGGAATTGTGCCGCCACGCCGAGGGTGAAGTGCGAGCGCCGCCATAAGGGCTTCCGGCCTCTGGCTTCGGCTTCCGCCTTGACTTCTTCTTCCGCGCGCAAATCCGGCACTTTGGCCAGGGCAAAGATGACGATTAAAATCGTGACCACGATGCCGACGCCGATGTAGGGGATGTAAAGACCGGCGTTGGCGTTGCCGCCAACAGCGCCGGAGAACACAAATTGGCCACCGATAATCGGGCCGAGAATCCAGCCGACACCGTTGAAAGTTTGGGCGATATTGATGCGGGTGGCGCCGCTTTCCGGCGCGCCGAGCAAGGTGGCGTAAGGATTGGCGATAGTTTCGAGGCAAGTCATGCCGCTGGCGACGATGAACAGGCCGGTCAGGAAGGCCCAGTAGGTGCCGATGCGGGTGGCGGGAATTAACCAGAAAGCGCCGCCGGCGATCAAGAACAGGCCGACCATGATGCCGCCTTTGTAACCGAATTTGCGGGCCAGCAAGCCGGCAGGAATGGCCATGAGGAAATAGGCGATGTAGTTGGCGAATTGGACCAACCCTGATTGCGCCTTGTTGATGTGGAGCGAATCCTGAAAGTGCTTGTTGAGGATGTCAATCATGCCGTTGCAAAAGCCCCAGAGCAGGAAGAGCGAGGTGACCAAGGCGAAGGTGAGGAAGAGGTTTTTGCCGTCGGCGGTGCGGAACAGGCCGCCGGCCTGGCGGTTGGCGGTGGTGGGGAGAGGGGAGGGAGACATGGGAAGATTAAGATTAAGATTAGGAGTAGGATTAAGATTAAGATTTATGCGCTTTCCAGGATGATGTTCGCGTATGGCGTGGTGTCGCCGGTGCGGATCAGGCCGATGGCGCGCGGCACGCGCTTTTTGAATTCGATGTGGGGTTCGTGAGTCAACTCGATGCCGTTCAAGGCATCGGCAAAGGCAGAGCGGGTTTTGGCGCTGTTGTTTTGCAGGAATTCCTGCGCCATCCAGGCCTTGCCGATTTGGAAGTTTGGACGCAACGCGCGCAGCACCGCAAGGACGGTGGGCACGTCATCCACGAGGGAGATGTCCACCGTTTCGATCATCGGCCAGAAAGGGAAGCCGCGATCGGCCAGGACGAGGGTGTTGGTGTGGCGGACGCGGCTGAGGAGCGAGTTTATCTGGGGATTGAGAATGCCGGTTTTGAGCATAAATCAGAAGCCGCGCAGGGCGGTGCCGGAGCGCGCGGGCAGGCCGGGGGCGGGTGTGCGTTTGAGAACGAGATATTCGAGGCCGCACTTTTGGCAATACTCGCGCTTGCCGCCCTGGTCGCCATCTTCGTTGACGGCGTAAATATCCGGCTGGAGTCTCTTGATTTCGGGATCGGCATCCAGCCAGCCCGTGCCGGTGGAAATCAAGGCCTGCTTGACAAATTTGATGGAGCCGACCACGTAACGGCGTTCGGTTTCCGGCAAGAGCGGATGGCCCTGGCCCTTGAGCAGGCGGACATTGGCGTCGTGGCCGACGATGACATACAGATCGCCGCGCGCGGAAACCTCCTCGCAAAAGCGAACGTGGCCGGAGTGGAACCAGTCGTAGCAGCCGGTGGCGACAATCTTCTTTCTGCCGGGCGCGGAGGGCATCGGAGGCGGCTCGGGAAAACCTTGCAGTTCGTCCGCCTTGAACACGCGATAGGCGATGTTGTTTTCGCGGGCAAATTTTTCGCGGGCGGGATTGGCGGTGGTTTCGCAGTCGGCCCAAACATCGGCGCGCAGATTTTTCGGCAGCGCATCCAGCACAGCCGGATCTCCGGGGGCAAAGACGCGGCTGACGTAGCGGACGGCATTGAGAAAATAGAGGCGTTCCGCCAGCGGGAATTTCGGCGCCTGGCCGGTGAATTTTTGCAGCGTTTCATCCGGCCAGAGCAGCACGGCAAGCTCACCCAGGCGGGAAGCTTCCTGGAGAAAACGCAGGTGGTGTGATTTGATGTCGTCGAAGCCGGCGGAGACAATAATGTGTGGTTGCGAACTCATGGTTCATCGACCCGGACTTTGACGTGGAAGGCGCCTGGAACCGGCTCCCTGGAAACGACCATGAGATAACCACCGCCGCAGCCGGAATACATCGCGCCAAGATACTGTTGCTGATAGGCCTTGAGCAGCGGCATGAGGTCCAGGCGGAGCAGGGGATGCCGGACGACGCGGGGGAGCAGCGTCTCCCAGCATTTCATGTTCAAATTGAAGGAGGCTCCGAGGGCCGGGGCGTCCATCTTGACAATGGCCTCGTAGCAATCCTTGCCCGACTGTCCAAGACGCGCGACCCATTTCGGATCGAGGTTTTTGACCCCCAGCGGACTGTAGCCGTCGGGGCGAGGCTCGACGACGAGCAAGTGCAAAACCTGGCCCAGCCAGCGGGCGGCTTTGGCGCTCTGGCACGATTGGATGCGCGAGGGGAAAACGCCGCCGCGAACTTTGAAATCGTAGTCCAGGCGGTTGATGCCGGGATAGACCAGGCCGATCATGTCCTGGGAACCGCTGGGCTGGGCCTTGCCCTTGTTTTCCGCCTGGTAAAGTTCGCGCGCCAAAACTTCCGGCGGACGATGCGGGAGTTTGCCTTTCCACATTTTCATGGCGATGGCGCGCGTGCCGCTGGCGATGCCGGAACGGTCCATGGGGCGGAAATCCGGTTCAATCTGCGCCACAACCATCGAGCCGGGCGGCTTGGGGTTGTGGCGCGAAACAAAGGGCTGGTCAATCCAACCGCCGGCCAGTTGCAGGCGGTGAGGAATGGAGCCAAGCACTCTGGCGACGGGCGACATGGCGTTGCGGCTCATCAGCCTATGCCCACGCGTTTGCCGGCCTTGCGATGATGATATTGTTCCTTGATCCAGGCGTAGGTTTGCGCGAGACCGTAGTCCAATTTCGTGTTCGGCTCCCAATGGAGAATTTTCTTGATGAAGGTGTTGTCGGAATTGCGGCCCGCCACCCCTTGGGGCGCGTCGAGGTCGTATTTGCGGATCATTTTCACGCCCGCGATTTTTTCAATCTTGGTCAGCAGATCGTTGATGGAAACGAGTTCGCTGGAGCCGAGGTTGATGGGCGTGGCGATCAGATCATCGCAATGGGTGATTTTATCAATGCCCTGAACGCAGTCGTCGATATACATGAAACTGCGGGTGCGCTCGCCGGTGCCCCAGATGGTGATGTCCTTTTTGCCGGTGTCCATCGCCTCAATGATCTTGCGGCAGAGAGCGGCGGGGGCTTTTTCGCGGCCGCCGTCCCAGGTGCCATGCGGGCCATAGACGTTGTGGAAACGGGCGATGGCCGTCTTCATGCCGCGCTCGTGCCAGTATTCCTGGCAGAACATTTCGGAGACCAACTTTTCCCAGCCGTAGCCGCGTTCGGCCATGGCCGGATAGGCATCGGATTCCTTCAAAGCGCGGACGTGCGGGTCTTCCTGCAACTGGGTGTTGTAGGCGCAGGCTGAACTGGAGTAAAAGTAGCGGCGCGCGCCGGCCCGCCAGGCGGATTCGACCATGTGGGTGTTAATGAGGATGCTGCGGAGACATTCCACGCGGAAGCGTTCGATGAACCCCATGCCGCCCATGTCGGCGGCAAGATTATAGACTTCCACCGCGCCTTCGCAGACGCGCTTGCAGTTGTCCTCGATGCTCACATCGAGCGAAAGATTCTGCACGCCCGCGACATGGAGATACCATTCCGAAAGGGGCTTCTTGTCCACGGTGCGGATGTTGGTAAAGCCTTTGTTCTTGAAGTAAAGTGCCAGGTTGCCGGCAATGAAGCCGCCCGCTCCGGTGATGACGATCAAATCGTCCTTCTTGAGAGGGGCGTCCTTTTCCACGAGTCGTTTCGTTTGTTGCATAAATCAAGCTTCGAAGAATATTCAATTCTGAGTCCGTTGCATCATCTGCGGGGGGATTCTGGCAGGATTATGTGGCCCTTGGCAAACGATTATTTACTGGCGGCGGGGCAGCAGGGGGAGGTGAAGGAGAACCGCCGCGGTCAGGACGATGGCGCTGTAACGGTGGGTCAAGTAAAGAAAGTGCTGGCCCGCGGCGCCGCATAACGGCGTCATCGGCACTACGCCCGAAAGGGTGACGACCAATCCGGCCAGGAGCACGAGCCACAGCAGCGTCCTGGCGGGAGTGTTTAAAGGGGAATGTGCGCCGCCCTGGCACAGGCCGGACCATGTCAGCGCCACGGCGGCCAGACCGAGGGCGAAGAGGGGCGCGACCGCCACGTGGGCCATCAACACCCAATGGGTCATGGGCGGTTTGCCCAAAGCAAAGGTGCCGATGCCGGTCGCCGCCAGAAAAAGGCCCGAGGCACAGAGGACGATATAAGAGAGCTTGGCGGAGGGGCGGTTCACGGGCGCTCCTTTCCGGTGATGGCGCCAAGGCCGCGCAACCCATAAAGCAGCAGAACGCCCAGCACAACGAAGGCGGAAGCAAAAACAACGCACTTGAGCAGCGGGCGGAAATGAAACGTGAAGGCGAAGAAAGAGGCGACGGTCTTGTCGTCTCCGCGCATTTCCCACATTTGCTTGCTCAAACGGTTTTTGGCTTCGACCGGGCCGCCGGCGGCGATGGTGGCGAAATACATCGGCGCGTCACTGGCATGGCAATCGGCGCAGCCGTGCGCTCCGAGGGCTTGGGCGGCGGGCCGAACATCATGCGCCAGCGCCCACGCGTAAGGTTTGGCAGCGGGAAATTCCATGGAACTCAAAGCCCCTTTCTCGAGGCGGTATATTTTGCCTGCCGCGATAAAGACCGGTTCGCCTTTGCCTTGGGGCGGGATCGACTCCAGCGCCTGTTGAATTTGCCGGTCCGTCAGCGGCTTGGTGTTATAGGGGTCGCGGGCGGCATCGTCGCTGGAGGGCTTCGGCAAGGTCACCGTTTTGGCGGCTTCCGCCGGCAGCATGGGCGTCAGATTGGCGCCGTTGAGACGCGCCCAATAGCTGGGCCAGACCATCTTGTAAGGCGTGATTTTGCCGTCCGCGCCACGAAGAAAGACCGGTTGCAGGATGATCGGGGCGGTGTTCTTTCCGCGTTCCGGCGCCGGCAGGCCGAGGTGGTGGGCGAGCGAAGTGTGAACGACTTGCGGTTCAGATTGAGGGAGAGGCCCGGAATGGCAGGCGGTGCAGGAAAGCCTTTCCAGATGGATCGGCGGCAGGCCCTTATGCACCAGGCGCGGCGAACCCAGGCGTCCCTCGGTATGGCAACCGCGGCAGGTCAGGGTATCGATCAGGCCCGCCTCGGTCTGGAGTTGTTGCCGGGCCAGTTTTGTGGCATCCGCTTTGTTGATGGCAGCGTCGTCGCGGCGGATCAACCGTACCCGCAGGCTGATCATCGAGTCGGAGACGGAGCGGTCGCCGGCTTCGCCTTCGTAGCCGCGAACAATGGCGTGATCAAGTCCATGTCGATGGCAATCGGTGCAGAGCAAACCGGCTTTGAGATGGACATCCAGGTCGCCATGCCAGCGGGAGTCGCCCAAGGCGGATTCGCTGGTGTGGCAATAGTAACAATTGTTGGCAGGAGGGCGGCGAGAGACCTGGAATAGAACGTTGCCCGCGGGGTCGAAGCGGGAGAGGTTGTATTTGATGAGCGGCAGAGTCGAAGGGGCCGGGCGGCCGGGACGCCAGGAATCCGCAATGCTGCCGGCGCTCTTGAAACTGGCAAAGACGCCCAAGCCGGCGGCGACGGTGGGGGTCCAGCGGAAGTTCTGGGCTTTGAGCGCATTGAATCGGGCTTCGTGATCGTAGCGGGCAGCGGTTTGATGGCAGATCAGGCAATCGATCTCCAGCTTGCCGGTGATGAGCATGCGGCCCATCTGAGGGTCGTTGGAGTGGATATTGGCCGGTTCGCCCGCGCCGCCGCCAGGGAGATGGCGGGCGAAGTTGGTAATGAATTCGAAATCGCTGAGACCAACCTCCGACGGCTTGAAGGTGCCGGCCCACCCGCGATAGGAAAGCGGAATCTGCGTGCGCGTGGCCGGGTCGGTCAAAATGAAAGGCTCACCGGGACGGCCCGGTTTGACGGTGCCCGCGTCCGCGTTGAAGTGCCAGCCTTCGCTGATGGTGTCGTAATCGTGGCATTTGCCGCAGGTTTGAGCCGGGGAATAGGGATTGGCTTTGGGTTCCTGGGACTTGCCGTCCTCGCTCAATAGAGGCGGTGGCGAAATAAGCCGGCCCTGGGTGTCGTGCAGGGGAATATTGTGCAGGAAGGGGGTTCGGCTTTCGGTTTCAATATCTTCGGCCCGCGCTTTGCCAGGCGCGAGGCAAAGCGCCAAAGCCAAAGCAGCCAGCAGCGGCAGGCGCTTGCCGCAGCCAGATGACAACCCAGAGAATGGTTGCTGGAGCCGCCTCAAGATTTGCTGGCGCTGCCAGTTGGGGAAAGTTTCATGACTGCTTCCCGCATTTCCTTGCCGGGTTTGAACTTCACCACCGCGCGGCGCGGGATGGGGACATCGGTTTCGGGCCGATTGGGGTTGCGGCCTATGCGCGCTTCGCGCACGGTGACCTCGAATACGCCAAAATTGCGCAACTCGATGGCGGAACCATCGGCCAAAACCTCGCAGATGTGATCCAAGGTTTTCTGGACCACCACCAGCACCTGCTGCTGGGCAATGCCCGTTTCTTCGCTGATAAGGACCACCAATTCGCGTTTAGTCATACGATTTTAAGGCTGAACCATCCGCTCCTGCACCGCTGGTGCAGCTTGACAGGACTTTCCAAGCAGTATCGCAAGCCACCAAGCAGGTCAAGCGTTGACTGGAAAAATAATTATTCTTTCGCGAGCGCTTAACTCTCGATGATGCCGATTTCAACCGGCTCAACTTTGATGCCGATTTTTTCCATCCAGCGGATGGCGGCATCGACGCTTTTTTGCGGGCCGCTGATTTCCAGGCAGACGATGCCGATCTCATCGGTGACGCTGGCTTGGCGGACATTGGTGACGACGGGGAATTTGTGGCCCAATTCCCAGACCACGGGATTGGTGATGAGCTTGGCGGGGTACATCAGCCACAGGCGTTGTCGGAAAGGCTCGTTGGCGGGTTTGGATTTTCTGGGAGGCATAGGCGCTCCTTCTTATCCACCCGCGATGGCGGGAATGATGCTGATCTCGTCGCCGTCGCGCAGCGCCGTTTCCTGGTTTTGCAGGAAGCGGATGTCCTCCTCGTTGACATAGACGTTGACGAAGCGCCGCACGCTGCCGGCTTCGTCGGTCAGCCGTTCCTTGATGCCGGGGAAGCGGCTTTGCAATTCCGCGATGACGCCGCCAACGGTGGTGGCGGTGACGTGGACGATTTCTTCATCGTGCGTGAGTTTGCGCAAGGGCGTTGGGATGCGAACTTTAACTGGCATAATATTCTTGTTGGCCGTGCTCTCAGGGGCGGGCTGGGGACCGCGTCTCCGCCTCCAGCAAGTTCTCAAACTCCCGCAGGCTGGGTTTGATCTCCCGCGCGCAACCGGCATGGCCAGCCACGGCGTCGAGCGTCTTCAACCCGTTGCCCGTGATGCACAGGACGGCGGCATCATCAGCCGCAATGGCGCCGGAGGCAATCAATTTTTTGGCCACGCCCACGGTGACGCCGCCAGCCGTTTCGGCGAAGATGCCTTCGCATTCGGCCAGCAGGGTGATGCCTTCGCGAATCTGGTCGTCGGTCACGTCGTCGGCCTGGCCATTGGTATCCTTCATCGCCTTGAGCGCGTAGAAGCCGTCGGCGGGGGTGCCGATGGCAAGCGATTTGGCGATGGTATTGGGCTTGACCGGCTTGAAAAAGTCCAGGCCCGCCTTTTGCGCCGTGGAAATGGGCGAGCAACCGGTGGCTTGAGCGCCATGAATGCGGTAGGGGGTTTCCGGCGCCAATCCTATTTTGCCGGCTTCCTGGTAACTCTTGTGGATCTTGGTCAGCAGCGAGCCGGAAGCCATGCAGACGACCGTGTTGGCCGGGATGCGCCAGCCCAATTGTTGGATGATTTCAAAGCCCATGCTCTTGGAACCCTCGGCGTAATAGGGGCGCATGTTCACGTTCACAAAGGCCCACGGGTATTTGCCCGCGATTTCCGCGCAGAGGCGGTTGACTTCGTCGTAATGGCCTTTGATGCCGATGACGGTGGCGCCATAAACAAGGGAATTGATGACCTTGCTATGTTCCAAATCGGACGGAATGAAGACGTAGGCTTTAAGGCCGGCAGCAGCGGCGTTGGCGGCGACGGAATTGGCCAAATTGCCGGTGGAGGCGCAGGCGACGGTCGTGAAACCGAGTTCCTTGGCGCGGCTCAAAGCCACGCTGACCACGCGGTCCTTGAAGGAGAGGGTGGGATAATTGACGGCGTCATTCTTGACCCACAGCTCCCGGATGCCCAGCCGCCGCGCCAGCCGGTCGGCCTTGATCAGCGGCGTGCCGCCGACTTCCAGGCCGACGGTCGGATCGCCCGCCACCGGGAGCAATTCGCGGAAGCGCCACATGGAGTTGGGCCGGGACTGGATGGACGCGCGGGTGAGGGTTTGCTTGATGCGTTCGTAATCATAAACGACCTCCAGGGGGCCGAAATCAAAATCGCACACGTGGTTGGCGGTCAACGGGTATTCGCGTCCGCATTCTCGGCACTTGAGCGCCTTCATGAAGCCGGTATGTTTTTCCATAATCGCGTTCACTGAACCGGGGCGGCAAGGCCCCGCCCATCAGGAGAAGAGGAATCCACGGAAGACATGCTCTTCTCATTTTTACCCTCCGAACGCCAAGAAACGGCTTGCGCGCCATTGGGCTGGAATTGGCACCTGTCGCAGCGTCGCCGCCGCCGGTTGCCGTGGTTTCACAGGGCCAGTCCCTCCACCACTCTGAATGAGATTCGTTGCAACAACGAATTAGGACACATTCATTGATACTATTTAGGTTGTCAATGGCTGAAATTGAGATTGTCGCGACTTTATGGAAATGTCCCCTTTTGGACTTAATAGAAATGTCCCTTTTGGCCGGTGCTGCTGTAGCAGCATGGGCCTGAATGGAGACATTAACGATGAGTCGGAAAGAACGGAATCGGATCACTATCATGGCAGGAGTAAAGGCCAAAGAGCTAAACCAGGTCCAGGCCGCCGAGTTGCTTGGGGTGAGCCATCGGCAGGCCAAGCGCATCTGGCGGCGCTATCAGGACGAGGGGGACGCCGGCCTGGTGCATCGGTTGCGGGGCAAGCCTGGTTTGCGATGCAAGGCGCCGGGTCTGCGCGCGCAGGTCATGGCGCGCTGGGCCGAGGAACGCTACGCGGACTTTGGGCCGACACTTCTGGCGGAGGAGATGGCCAAGGAAGGGGTGGTAGTGGATCACGACACAGTGCGGCGCTGGATGCTGGCGGCGGGCAAAGGGACGGTGCGGCGGCGACGCCAGCAGCACCGGCAATGGCGGGAGCGCAAACCGTGCTTTGGAGCGATGGTGCAACTGGATGGCTCCCATCACGATTGGTTTGAGGGGCGGCGAGACAAGTGCGTTCTGATGGTCATGGTGGACGACGCGACGAACCGAATGCGGGCGCGGTTTTCCGAGGGGGAAACGACGCGGGCCAGCTATGACGTATTGGAGGGCTGGGTGCGTCAGAACGGGGTGCCTGGCAGCGTGTACGTGGACCGGGACAGCATCTACCGCTGCGAGGGGGAGCCGAGCGTGGCGGAGCAATTGGCGGGCAAAGAGCGGCAAACGCAGTTTGGCCGGGCGATGAGCCAGATCGGGGTGGAACTGATTCTGGCCAACAGTCCGCAAGCCAAAGGGCGGGTGGAACGGATGAACGGGGTGTTGCAGGACCGGCTGGTCAAGGCGTTGCGGTTGGCGCGCATCAACGATTTGGAAAGCGCCAACCGGTTTCTAGAGGAGAAATTCCTCAAGGAGTTCGACCGAAGATTTGAGCGAGTGCCAGCCAGCCCGAGGGATGTGCATCGGGAGGCGCCACGAAACCTGGACGAGATATTGAGTTGGGAAGAGGAGCGGGTGGTGCAGAGGGACTGGACCGCGGCGTGTGAAGGCAAATGGTATCAAGTGGATCGGCAGCACGAAGCCATGAGTTTGGCGGGGCGGAAAGTGGTGATACGGACATTGCGGGACGGGCGGGTGCAACTGGCCTACCGGGGCAAGAAACTCAAATGGACAGAATTGCCAGAGCGACCCCAGCGCAAGGTGGGGAGCGATTCCGTCAAGGTCAGGCGAGTGCAGCGATCTCCAGCGGCGAACCATCCGTGGCGGCGGCCACTACTGCGCGCCGGAAGGGGGGGGCGCTTGGGGCCGGGGGATTCCGGTCGGCCTCCGCTACGCTCCGGCCTCCCTCCATCCCCCGGCCCCAAGCGGGGAAACAAAGAAACAACTGCACCCAACAAAAAGGGGACATTTCCGTCTAAGTTATAAGAGGGACATTTCTATTAAGTTTTGACATGGCTGAAATTGAGATTATTCTGTAGAGGATTTGAATCGTGTCCAAAATGGAGTTGTCTCTAGCCGTGAGGAGGACGTCTTGAGAAAGTTCGCCATACGCAGGAGCATTGTGCTGTGGATGGGGATTTTTCTATATATTTGGGCTTCTTTTACCGCTCGGGCGAACGTCTATGCCACCGATATCCACGTCAACAATTCGCTGCAAGCCGGCGTCTTGGTTCCTGGCAGCCCCGTGACCATCAGCTATGTTCTCAATGACACCGCCAACGCCGGCGTTTGCGTGCAGATTTGCGCCGGCAGCAACGTGGTGAAAACGTTCACTTCAACCGCCGGCACCAACACCGGCCTCAATACCCTGGTCTGGGATGGAAAGAGCAACAGCGGCGCCAATGTGGCCCAGGGCGCTTACACCGTCAGCATCACCGCCGCCGCCAGCGGTTATGACGGGTGGACCAATTTCACCGGCGACGGGACCAATTTCGAGGTGTGGTATCCCAGCGGCATTGCTGTCAATAAAAACACCAACAGTCCCTATTATGGCCGCGTGTTTGTCGGCAATGCCTACGCCTATGAGATTTGGGAAGTCGGCATTTACAAATACAACGCCGACGGCAGCCCTGCCGAAGAAGGCGGCTTTGGCACCGGGGATTATTCGTGGGCCGGCGGCGGCTTTGCCAATCCCAGTCCGTGGAAAATGGATATTGGCGCCGACGACAGGTTGTACGTGGATGATTGGGCGGGCAACGGAGTTGTGGAGTCGTTCGACCAGGTGCTTTCGAGCAATCGCGCGGACGTCCTGCGGGCTGACAACTACGCGTATCCCTGCATCTCATTGAGCGGCCCATGCGTCTGTGGCGAAGCCACGAACATGCAGATTTACATGGCGGACTACACGACGCTCTACAGCATCTGCAATCACACGAGCTATCCCGGTATGGGCATCATTTCATGGAAGCTGGACTCCAACGGCGTGGCGGCATTGAACGACCTTGGCACGGTGGATGTGACGCTGACCAATAACTCCGATCTGACGCTGGCGCCGTACGCCGTCTCGGTGGACACTTTCGGCAACATCTACACGATCCAACAGGTGGAGATGACCAACGATTCGGACTCCAGGGTATTGTGCTTTCCGCCGGCTGCCGAGGGCGGGCCTCCAGCGACACTCTCGCTGTGGGAAATCGGCAGCGGCGACCCGACGCTGGTCAACAGCTACGGCGTGGCGGTGAACCCGGAGGCGACCTTCGTGGCCGTGGCCAGCAGGGGCTATGGCGGCGATCCTGAAAACCTGCAAAACGGCGGGGTGAGCATTTTCCAGGCGAGCAACGGCTCGCTGGTCACCAACCTGACCGAGGATGCAGCGGGCAACACCAATCAGGAAATGGTCGATGTGGCGTGGGACAACGTCGGCAATCTGTATGCACTGGATTTTAGCGCCAACACGTGGCGCGTCTATTCCCCGCCTGGCCTCAACCAGGCTACGACGGTCGCGGTTCCCGTTATCCAAGTGCTCAACGCCCTGAACCCGCCCCGATTGAGCCTGCCCTCGGCCAACAAGAGGCAGTTAAGCTTCACCCTCACCGGCCAATGCAACGTCACCTACGTCATTCAACAATCGCTTGACTTGATCAACTGGAGTCCCGTGGCCACAAATTACAGCCCCAGTTCCGTCCGTTCGGTTTCCGTTTCCTCGCCCGACACGCAGGATTTCTATCGCGCCGTGACCAGCCCGTGAAAGCCTGCTAAAAGAGGAGTTTGAGCCACTTGTAGCCGCCGAAGATCCAGATCACCGCGGCTACCGCGATATACGGGCCGTAGGGCATGCGGGCGGACCAATGGCGCTTCCTTAAGATTATCAAGGTGACGCCGACCACGGAACCTATTACCGAGCTGAGGGCCAGCGAATAGAGGACGGCCGGCCAGCCCAGAAAAGCACCGATGGCGGCCATGAATTTCACGTCCCCCAAACCCATTGCCTCTCGCGGCAGCACGACGTGGTCGGCCACCGCTTCCAAATGCAACACTTTCTCCGGGTCGAAGGTGTCCTGGCCGACGCGCAGTTCCTTGGGTCGCAGCCGCAATTCCACCTTCCGGTAGCAACGGTCTATCAGCTCCACTCTTTCGGCTTCGATACGAACCGTGTCGCCGGGACGATAAAATAATTCCTCGAAGGGTATTTCGGTGTCCGGCAATTTGAGGGCCGTTTCCGTGAAGAGAATGCGGGCGCCCGGGGCCAAGGCCAGCTTGTAGCGTCCAAAGAGCAATTTGCCGAGGCGCAGGATGCCATAGACCACTCCCGCTCCAACCACCATGCCGGCCACGCTGTCGCGCATCGCCGGCGCGGGTGAGGCCAGGGGGCGGAAACCGGGAAAACTCAAATGCGACATCGGCGCAAAAAAGGCCAGGATCAGTCCGACGGCCATTCCGCCAAGGGTGATTTCGTCCGGGATGATGAAATGCTCGAAATCGATGAACGTCGCCGCGATCAGGCCCGAAATCAGAACACACTGCACGGCGGCGGCGGCGGGGGATTGATGTCCGAAGGTAAGCCAGCACAGCGCGAACATGGCGCCCGTCAGCGCCTCCACCAGAAAATATCGCATTGATATATCCTCCTTGCAGTTGGCGCATTGGCCGCGCAGCCAAAGCCAAGTCACCAGCGGGATGTTCAAATACCACGGAATGGAATACCCGCAACGCGGGCAATGGGAGGGCGGATGGACGATGCTTTCCCCGCGTGGCATCCGGTGGATGCAAACGTTCAAAAAGCTGCCCACCACGCAACCGAGCACAAAGAAGCACACCGTCCAAAAATGGAACGGGACCTGGGCCATGACTTTCGCATCGAACATAGATGTCATCCGTAAAGATTCTTTTCCAGCGCGGCGCGCATCACGTGGACCGGCGCGGGGCTGCCCGTCCACAATTCCAGCGCCCGCGTCCCCTGATGGAGCAACATGCCCGCTCCGTTGGCGGCGCGGCAGCCGGCGCTCCGCGCGGCGCGCAGCAAGCCGCTCTCCATCGGACGATACACCATGTCATAGACAAATCGCGGACGGCGCGTTTGCAGCCATTCCGGATCGATTGGCAATGGATCCTCCGCCTTCAATCCCAGCGACGTCGCATTGATGACCAAGTCCACCGAGGCGGGCGGATAGCCTTGGACGCTCATGACGTCGGGACAATTTTTGGCTATTTCGGCGGCCAGTTCGACTGCCCGCGCCTGGGTTCGGTTCACAAGGTAAAGCGCGGCCGCGCCTTCCCCCGCCAGACGCAAGGCCGCCGCCCGCGCCGCGCCGCCCGCTCCCAGCAAAAGGATTGTCGCCCCGCGCAAGCTTTCCCAGGCAAAGGCCTCCTTGATCGCCTGCACGATGGCGTCGGCGTCGGTGTTATAGCCCCGGCTGCGCACCTGCTGGTCCGGCGGCGACTCGAGGCCGCCAACCGTGGTCCATTGGCCGGAAGGGCCGCGCGTTTCAAATACAATGGTATTGACAGCCCCCCAGATCCTGGCCTGTTCATCCACAATATCGACCATTTCCAAGGCCAGCAACTTGTGCGGCACGGTTAGATTCAGCCCGATAAAGCCCATCCGCCTGGCCCCTTCGATGGCCGGGCGCAAATGATCCGGGTGAACGTCAAACGCCAGGTAACGCCAATTCAGACCCAAGGCCGCCAGCCCGGCGTTTTGCATCGCCGGCGAGGCGGAGTGCCGAATGGGATGCCCGAAGACCGCGCAATAGCGCGTGCTGGCGTTGACTGAGTCAATGGCGTCATCGGACACGCGCCAGTTATAGGGCAAGACCGGCGGAAGTTCAAATTGCAATTAGTTTGAACCTTACGGCATGCCCCCGCCCGCGAGGTCCGCGGCTGGATTTGCGGCCCAGCCGGCGATTTCGCCATCGGGCAATTTCACCACGCTTTTCTGGCCGGCCACGGAATCAATCGAATGGTTCTCGCCATCGAGATAGACAGAGGTGGTCAGCCCGTGTTTTATCACGACAGGAACCGTAACCCATCCGTACACTCCCGCCAGGGTCCGAATCTTGTAGATGCCGGGCGGCAGGCTGACGCGGGTGGGAGGCTCCACCATGTAGTCTCCTTCAATACAGTTTGGAACCCATTTGACCAATTTGCCATTCATCGCGTAGATCTTGTAGCCGGTGTGGTCCCTGGTGAGATAATTGTTCAAGGCCGACCACCGGGAATACACCATCAAAGAGCCGGTTCCAGGCGCCGTGTAGCCAGAAGCAACCGGCGCGGGTCCAACCGGCGGGAGCGGGGCCAGCGGCCTAAAAGACGAGCACGCTGAGAGCAGGCTGACGGAGCCGATGCCGAGCCACAAACCCATTTTTTTCATAGCCAATGTCTCCTTCCTCGTTTCTGTTGTTTGCCCCACCAGAATCATAGCACCCGGACATTAATTTCTGATGAATTTACCATTAAAAGCCGGCAATTTGCTTTTGCTACTGTTCCATCAGGACGGCGGCGGAACGGGCTGGAATCTGCAACTGACCGGTTGTGGGGCTGGCCTCAGGCTGTTCAGGCGAGGCCACAAGGAGCTTGCCGACATGCGGCAATTCGACCCCGGCGGTGATGGCGCGGTCGGATTCCTGATTGACGACCACGACGGCGCGTTTGCCGGCGGCGGTGACGAATACGGAAAAACGATGCGAACCATCGGCTTTGACAGTGGCGCCCAAAGTATCGCGAAAATCGGCGTCCCACAGATAAGCCTTGTAGCGCCGCCGCAAGGCGTCGATCTTCCGGCCGTAGGCCAGCGTGAGCGGAAAATCCGTCACGTGACCTTTGAAGTAGTAAGGTTCGTAACTGATCATGTAACGGTCCAACAAGATGAGGTTGAGCATTTCGCGATCGTCCACGCCCGTGACCGCAACCAACATCGGCGCTTGTGGGTCCAGGTATCGGCAAACCGGCGTGGAACCGCCATTCATGCGGAAGTAGGAAACGTAATAGGGCATCAGCCAATCCTGGGGAGCTTCGCCGCTGAAAAGGAAATCCGGATTAATCTTGTCGGCCGCGGCGCGCAATCGCGCGGTCAGCGGAATATCTCCGGCGAAGACGTAGCCGGGAGGGGCATAGCCGTGATTGGTGGCGAAGCTGTACTCCGCCGAGTTGTGACCGCAAATTTCATCCCATAGCCAGCCGGCGGGGCCAAGTTTCATGAGTTTCAAAAATTCCCCGGTGGCAATCGCCTGGTATTGCGGACTGGCAAAATCCATGATTTCGCGCCGGCGATTATTGATGCCGGCCAACTGCGTTGGCGTGTGATAGCTGTAACCGGGTTGTTGATAGGGAATGCCATAGGGGTCGGTCGCGCCGTATTTGTAAAGTTCGTTGGTGAACCAGGCGGTGGTCATGTCCGCCCAGTTGAGCTTGGCGAAGAGGATCATGTTCACCCCTTTGGCCTGGATTTGCGCAATGGCATCGTGCAATTCCTGCCAGGTGCCCAAGCCCGGATCCGTGTCCTGAGCCGGGTCGCCACCGTCCTGACCGCCGCGATTCCAACCCACGAGTTGGATGGCGCTGACGCCATTGGCCGCGCATTCCTGGCCGTATTGAAGCAGGTTGGTGTAGGCAACCCGGTATTCCTGTTCCGGTGAATTGATCTGCAATTGCAGCCAGGCGTTGACATCCTTGACCCACGCGGGGAAATGGGGCGGCTTGAACCAGGTGGCGCGCCATTCCTTATACAAATCCACCCCGGCATGCCAGTCGCCCTGGTAAGCGCGCAGCACGACCGGAGCCAGGTTCATGGCTGAATGCGGATGAACAAAGACAAAATGACACGTCCGAAATTCCAGATGCACCGGCAAACCGGAGATGGCATCGCTTTGCGGCGCCGAATTGCGGACGGACTGAAAGACCCCCGGATGTAGCTCCGAAGTGAATTCCAGCATATAGGGCTGAGTCGGATCCCGCATTTCCACGTACAAACCCTCTTGCGGCGCCTGAATCAGACAGAACAAACTTTGCTTGGACTTGATGGTCTGGATGGGAAAATCAACGCCCCAATAACCTTTCTGGTTGCCAAAATCGGGATACATCACGCTGGAGGCGAGATTGCCGTACCACATGTGCCTGGTGTTTAATGAACTGTCGCGCGACGGCGGGTTAAGGTCGCCAAAATACGGATAGTCGATGGTTTCAACCATGAGCGGCGAGTTGTTCTGGAGCGTCCCGTCAAATGTCAGCACGCCATTGCTCAAGGTCACGGTGGCGCTGAAAATCATGGGCAACGTCCCGCCGTGCTCGCTGGCCAAGTCCTGCCACTGGAGGCGTACTTCATGGTCGGAAATTTTTTTGACCTCCGTGGCGCGCTGTTTCCGTCCCAGCACAAAATTATCCCGGCGGTCCGGCAGCGGCGCGTGGAGCCGGAATGACACGCCCAATTCCGGACGGCGCTCAATCGTCCAGTGCGTGGACTTGCTTTGCAAACGGGTCAAAGCGCCGGAATCACTGTCAAAAGCAATGACGAGAGAATCGTCCTCCAATATGACTTCGGCGCCCCGGGCCGGCCCGTTGGCGGAGAAATTAAATAGCACCAGGAGGGCGAGCAGCCGCGTTGAGTGGAGGAAATTTTGTTTCATGACAAGAAATTATCCGGCGCCGTTCAGCAAGTCCAGTCTGCAAAAATTTCCTTGGTTCGAAGACAGGAGGCCAGTTGGTTTGGGTCCTTGAATGGTTCGAGCGACGGAACTTCGCGGGCACAACGTTCCTGGGCGTGGGCGCAACGCGGGTGAAAGGGGCAGCCGGAGGGCGGGTTCAGCGGCGAGGGCGGGTCGCCGGGCGGCACGATGCGTATTCTTTGCGCCTCGCGCGCGGGATCGGGGATGGGGATGGCGCTGATCAGGGCTTGGGTATAGGGATGCAGTGGATGTTCAAAGACGCGGCTGGCGGGGCCGATTTCCACAATTTTGCCCAAATACATCACGGCGATGCGGTCGGAAATATAGTGTACTACTGAGAGATCGTGCGAAATGAAAATGAGCGTCAGCCCCATCTCGCGCGAAACGCGGGCCAGGAGATTGATGACCTGGGCCTGGATGGAAACGTCCAGGGCCGAGACGGGTTCGTCGGCGATGATGAGTTGCGGCTCGACGGCCAGGGCGCGGGCGATGGCCAGGCGTTGGCGCTGGCCGCCGGAGAATTCGTGGGGGTATTTGCGCTGGGCGCGCGGGGAGAGGCCGACCTTTTGCAAAAGGTCGCCGACCCTGGCAGGCAGTTCCGTCCGCGGCACGCCGCGGTGAGCCAGAATCGCCTCGGAGAGGGCGTCGAAAACGGTCATGCGCGGATTGAGCGAGGCGTAGGGGTCCTGGAAAATCATCTGGAAGCCGGCGCGCGCCTTCCGCAGATCCTCGCCGCGCAATGCTGTCAAGTCGCGGCCTTTGAAGTGGACGACGCCCGCGGTGGGGCGGATGAGCTGGAGAACGGCGCGGCCGAGGGTTGATTTGCCGCAGCCGGATTCACCGACCAGGCCTAGAATTTCCCCCTGGCACAATTCGAAGGACACGCCATCGACCGCGCGGACCGAGCCGGCATGACGTTTGACAAGAAAACCGCTTTGCACCTGGAAATACTTTTTGAGGTTTTCCACCCGCAGGAAAGGGGTGTCGGAATTTTCAGGAGCGATCACAACAGGGTGCATTCCTCATTTTTTGGTTTTCCCTCTTAATCCTAATCTTAATCTTAATCTCTTCCGCAGCTGATTAGGATTAGGATTAGGATTAGGATTAAGAAGGGGGAAAATCATATCGTAAGTTCCTTCTTTTGCACGCGCAGGCAGGCGGAACAGTGGGCGGGCGCGACCTCAAGCGGCGCCACCTCTTCCTGGCGACAATAGTCAACCACATGCTCGCAGCGGGGCGCGAACGGACAGCCGGGCAGGGGATGGAGCATGTCCGGCGGCGCGCCCGCGATGGTGTAGAGTTCCCGGCCTTTGACCTGGAGGGCCGGAATCGATTTTTGCAGCGCGCGCGTGTAGGGGTGTTTGGTTTCGTAGAACAGATCGGCGGTGCGGGCGCTTTCCATGACGCGGCCAGCATACATGACAAGGACGCGATCGCAAAAGCCGGACACCACCCCGAGGTCGTGGCTGATGAGAAGGATGGCCATGCCCAGTTCCTGGCGCATTTTCTTCATCAGGTCGAGAATCTGCGCCTGCACGGTGACATCCAGCGCGGTGGTGGGTTCATCAGCGATAAGGAGGTCCGGTTTGGTAATCAGGGCCATGGCGATCATCACGCGTTGCCGCATGCCGCCGGAGAATTCGTGCGGGAACATGCGGATGCGATGAGCGGGATCGGGAATGCCAACTTCGGCCAGCATGTCCAGGGCGCGGCGGCGGGCCGTGGCGCGATCAGCCATCCGGTGAATGAGCAACGGCTCGATCAATTGCTCCCCGACGCGCAAATAGGGATTGAGCGAGGTCATCGGGTCCTGAAAAATCATCGCCAGGCGGCGGCCGCGATACTCGTTAAGCTGGCGGCGCGGCAGGGTCAGCAGATCCGCGCCGTCAAAAATGGCCTGGCCGCCCTCGATGCGCCCCGGCGGTTGCGGCAGCAGGCCCATGATGGAATAGCAGGTGACGGATTTGCCGGAACCGGATTCGCCCACGATGCCCAAAGACTCGCCGCGCTCGATGTCAAAGGAAACGTTCCGCACGGCGCGCACGACGCCGGCGCGCGTGTGGAAGGAGGCTTGCAAATTATTGACGGTGAGCAGAGGCATGGGTTCAATCCTTGGAGCCGCGCACGTCCAGGGCGTCGCGCAGGCCGTCGCCCAGGAAATTGAGCGAGAAGAGGGTCAGGGCCATGGCCGCGGCGGGATAGATCAGCAGCCAGGGGTATTCCTCCATCATTTCGGCGCCTTCCTTGATCAGGACGCCCCATGAACTGTTGGGCGGCTGCACGCCCAGGCCGAGGAAGCTCAGGAAGGCTTCCAGCAACATCACTTCCGGCACGGTCAGCGTGGCATAGACGATGATGGGGCCGAGCAGGTTGGGCAGGATGTGGCGGAAGAGGATACGCCCCGGGCGCAAGCCCAGCGCGCGCGCGGCCTCGATGAATTCCTGCTGCTTGAGGGCCAGGACCTGCCCGCGCACGATGCGGGCCATGGTCAACCATTCGACCGCGCCGATGGCGACGAAAAGCAGGATGATTTTCTGCCCGAAGAAGACCATCAGCAGGATGACGAAAATCGTGAACGGCAGCGCGTAGAGAATATCGACCAGGCGCATGAGCGCCATATCGACCTTGCCGCCGGCAAAGCCGGAGACGGCGCCGTACACCACGCCGATGACCAGCGACACGGCCGTCGCGCACAAACCAACCATGAGGGAAATCCGTCCGCCGTAAAGCAGGCGCGCCAGCAAGTCGCGTCCCAGGGGATCGGTGCCCAGCCAGTGGGCGCGATTGGGGGGCAGGGGACCGAGAGCCAGATTCTGCTGCTGGTAAGAATAGCCGATGACGCGGGCGCACAGCACCGGGGCCAGAAGACAGACCAGCGACAAGACCGCGACGATCACCAGGCCGAAAATGGCCAGCTTGTTCCGCCAAAGCCGATGCCAGGCGTCCTGCCAAAAGGAAGCGCCGGGTTCATCGTCGATCCGCTCGTCAAGATGAAGGATGGGGGAGGGCATCATTCAAAACGCAATTTGGGGTCCAGCCACACCAGCACGACATCGACCACCAGGTTCATGGCGATGACAAAGGCGGCGTAGAACAGCACCGAACCCATGATCATGAAATAGTCCCGGTTGAAGGCGGCGGTGACAAAGTAACGGCCCAGGCCGGGGATGCCGAAGATCGATTCCACCACGAAGGAACCCGTCAATAAACCGGCTATGGCCGGACCGAGAAAGGAGACCACCGGCAGCATTCCGCCGCGCAGGGCGTGCCGGAGGAGAAGGCGCGCGCCGCCGGCCCCCTTGGCCTGGGCGGTGCGAATAAAATCCTGGCGCAGGACATCGAGCAATCCGCCGCGCGCCAGGCGGGCGATGTAGGCGGCGTAGTAGGCGCCCAGCGTCAGCGCCGGGAGGACGCGGTCGCGGGGGAAAAACCAGCCGGCGGCGTTGCCCCAATCCAGGTGCAGGGCGAAGGCGGAAATGAGCAGCGGCCCCATGACAAAGGTGGGCACGCACAGGCCGATCATGGCCAGGGACATGGGGCCGTGGTCCCAGAAGGAGTTCTGCTTGAGCGCGGCCACCATGCCGGCCAGCAGCCCCAGAGCCAGGGCCACGGCCAGCGCTTCACAGCCCAATTCGAGGGAGACGGGAAAGGCGTCGGCAATAATCTCATTGACAGTACGGCTGGGGTATTTGTAGGAAGGGCCGAGGTCCCCTTGCAGGAGATGTTTCATTTGCAGCAGGTATTGCTGGAAGAGCGGTTTATCCAGGCCGTAATGGGCCTCCATGTGGGCGCGGACTTCCTTGCTCGCCTGCTTCTCGGTGTCGAAGGGGCCGCCGGGCGCCAGGCGCATCATGAAAAAGGTGGCCGTCGCGATAATGAACAGGACCGGAATGGTCTCAAGAAAGCGGCGGGCGACAAATCGGAGCATAGGTCAATGGGGTTGCGCCGCCAGATAAATGGTCCTGTAGTCGGGCGAGTCCAGCAGATTGGGATACCAACCCTTGACACTCGGTTGCATGAGACGGGGACGGGTGTAAATAAAGATCGGAATGATGGGCATTTCATCCACCAGAACCGCTTCGGCCTGCTGGTAGGCCGCGTAACGGGCGGCGGCGTCGCCCGTGCCGGCGGCCAGGCGGCAGAGGCGGTCGTAGGCGGCATTGGACCAGCCCGTTTCATTGTTGCCGCCGCCAGTCATAAAAAGGTCCAGGAAAGTGCCGGGGTCTATGTAATCGGCGCCCCAGCCGGCGCGGGCGATGTCGTAGTTGGTGTTGCGCAAGGCATCGAGATAGACCTTCCATTCCTCGTTTTGCAAGGCGACGTGAATGTGGAGGTTTTTGCTCCACATTTCCTGGACGGCTTCGGCGATGGCTTTGTGGTCTTGCAACGTGTTGTAGAGCAACGTCAGGGTGGGGAAGTTTTTCCCATCCGGGTAGCCGGCCCGGGCCAGGAGGCGGCGCGCCTCGGCTGGATCTTCGCGCAAGCGCGCCGCGGCGGTGTAGCCCGCGGTGCCGGGTGGAGTCAAAGAAAAGGCCGGGATTTCCCCGGCGCGGGTGACGGTTTCGGTGATGGCGCGGCGGTCGATGGACATGGCCAGGGCCTGGCGCACGCGCTTGTCGCTCAACGGCGGACGGGTCACGTTGAGGCTGTAATAATACGTGCTCAACAACGGGTAAAGGCGGAGCAAATCCGGCTTGTGCTGCCGATAGAAGGCCACTTTGGATTGCGGCGCTTGCATGATGGTGTGCAGTTGGCCGGAGCGGAACATCCGCTCCTCGGTGTCGTAGCTCTCCTCGGGAACAAAATAAATGGAGTTCAGCCGGACGCGTTCCTTGCCCCAATAGGACTGGCTCTTGACCACCAGGAGGTGGGAATTCATGCGCCATTCCTTGAGCACGAACGGGCCGTTGCCGACGAAGTGTTCCGGGCGCGTCCACGGGTTGGAGCGGTCGTCAATCGCGCCGTATTTTTTGATCGTCGCCACCGGCACCGGATACCAGGAATCATGCGCCATCATGGAAAGCAGGCAGGGAGTTGGACTGTGCAGAGTCAATTGCAGGGTGTAGCCGTCCAGCACTTTGAACCCGACTTGGTCAAAGTTGGTGATCCTGCCGGTGTTGAAGGCCTCGGCGTTGGTGACGGGATAAAGCATGTAGGAGTATTGCGCGGCCAGCGACGGCATGAGCAGGCGCTGATACGAATCGCGGAAATCGCGGGCCGTGACAGGATCGCCGTTGGACCAGCGGGCGTTGTGGCGAAGGTGAAAGGTATAGATCAACCCGTCGGGGGAGATGTCCCAGCTTTCGGCCACGCCCGGCCTGGGGGAAGAGTCCCTGGCATCCCCATAGACCAGCCCCTCGAACAAAGCGAGCATGATGTCGTGCTCGATTTCGCCAATGGCAATCTGCGGGTCAAGATCGCTCGGTTCGCCTCCGTTGCCGACGCGGTACTGCTGGGCGCGGTCGGCGATTTCGACCAGCGTTTGGCGATGGCCGCAGCCGCAAAAAAGAAGAAGGCCCACGACCAGAATGGCCGCCGAATGAGTAGCGCCTCGGATCGTCATTGGCCGGCGGAAGGAGAGTTGACGCCGATCTTCTTCAGGAACGGCTCGATGGACTCGGGGCGACCGAGAAACTTTTCGATGGAAATCCCGACCTCGCGCGAGCTTCCCTTGGCGTAAATCTCCTCGCGCAGACGCCGCCCGGCCTCGCGGTCAAAATAGCCGCCAGGCGACTGCTCGAAAACCGTGGCCATGTCCGCCGCGATGGCATCAGCCCAGGCGTAGCCGTAATAACCTGCGTCGTAGCCCATCAAATGTCCGAAGTAGGCCAGCCAGGCGGTTTCGGGCGGCTCGGGAAAAAACGTTTCGGCCGCGATTTTGTCCGCCAGCGGCTGGGCTTGGGCGGCGTTGGCGGCGTGGATTTGCGTATGCAACGCCAGGTCGGTCAAACCGAAGACCAGTTGGCGGCGGTAGCGGGAGCCTTCGGTGGCGAGCTTGGAGGCCTTGAGCTGATTGAGGATTTCCGGGGGAATCTTCTTCGAGGGATCGCGATAATCGGCCGCGAAACTGTCAAGCACGTTTTTGTCCCAGGCCCAATTTTCCAGCATTTGCGAAGGGGCTTCGACGAAATCGCCGGGGACGCTGGTGCCGGAAAAGCGGGCGTAGTGGGCGCGGGTCAAAATGGCGTGCATGGCGTGGCCGAATTCATGAAAGAGCGTGACCACGTCCTCGTGCGGCAGGAGCGAGGGACGGTCGGCCTGGGGCGCGGGAAAATTGCAGATCAGCGCCACCACCGGGCGCTGGTAGGAGCCGTCCTCCAGCAGTTTGCCGTCGATGATGCCAAACTCGGCGAAGTGGTTGTATTTGCCCTCGCGCGGGAACATGTCAAGATAAAAAAGGCCCATCGGCTCGCCGCTGGCGGCGTCCGAGACGGAGTAAAGCTGGAGGTCGTCCACCCACTTGTAGGGCGGGGTGACACGCTCGAACTTGAGGCCGAATATTCTTTGATAGATGTCAAACATTCCTTCCAGGCAGCGCTGGTAGGGGAAATACACCTTCAAGGCGTCTTCATCGACGGTGTATTTTTGCTTTTTTAGCTGGTTGGCGTAATAGCGCCAGTCCCACAGGAGGAAGGGCGTGTTTGCATCGCCGGTGTCCCTGGCTTTCATGGCGCGAAATTGCGCGATCTCGGCGTCGAATTTCGGCTGCAAGCCGGTCTTCAGCCGCTGCAAAAAATCCGTCGCGCGCGCGGCCGTTTTGGCCATTTTGATTTCAATGACGTAATCGGCCCAGGAGTTGTAGCCCAGCTTGCGGGCGATGTCGTCGCGCACGACCAGAATCTGCTGCAGCAGGGGGATGTTGGTCTCGCGGGCCAGGCTGTCGCGGGCGGTTTCCATTTTCAGCCGCGTTTGTTCGTTGCTGGCGTTCTCCATGACGGTGATGTAATGCCAGGTGACGTTGGCCATGACGGTGCAAGTGCCGTCGGCGTTGCGGACGCCTTTTTGCTCCAGAAAATCCTCCGGCACGCCCGCCAGTTCAGCTTTGGTGAAGGTGAGGCGGCGTTGGGCCTTGGTCACGTTGCTCTCGAAATCGGTGGAGAGGGCGGAAAGTTTTTTGCGCAAGGTTTCGACCTCGTCGCGTTTGGGCTTGGGCAATTCCAGGCCGGCGCGGCGGTAATCGCGCATGGTGTCAGACAAGAGCTTGGCATCTTCGCCCTTCAGATCGGGATGGGTGTCGGCGTAGGCCTTGATGGCGCGGTAAACGTCTTCGCGGTAATCCAAACCCACGGCCCACTCTTCGACCACTTTGATCTGGTCCGTGGCGGCGTCGCGGACGGCGGCGTTGGTGCTGGTTTCCTTGATGATGGCGAGGCGGTTTTCAAGCAAGCCGATCCTGTAGTCAATATCGTCCAGCGCGCGCACGGTGTTGGCAAAATTGACCTCCGACGGCTGGAGGCGGCCGATCCGCGCCAGCCCGGCCTCGGCCACGGCCACAGTCGATTTGACCGACGCGGCGAGGGCATTGGTCGAGGTCTCAAAAACCGGCACGGTGACAACGGAGTGGAAGCGGGAGGCGCGCGCCTGGAATTGAGCGAGGGCATTGGCGTCAGAGGACGGGACCGGGGGCGTTGTGGCGCAACCGGACAACAGGCCAGCCAAACCGCAGGTGAACAGGTAAGTTAATCGCATTCTCGTCCCTCAAAGCCTAACCGAAATCCCAAAAGTGGCAAGTTGGCGTTAAGTCAGGGTTTGCGGGGAGCGCTTTTTTTGGCGTGCAAATCCAAATGAAATTTGTGCAGGAAACGGAGCACCACGGGAGCCATGATGATGCCTATAATTGAAATGAGCGCCAATCCGCTGAAGAGCGCGTAAAAACCGGCGAACAATTTGCCGGCGTTGGTTTGCAACGTGGCCACCGGTCCCATGCCAGACAGAATCATCGCCGCGTTGAGGAAGGCGTCGATCCAGGAAAGTTTCTCCAAGCAGTGATAACCAACCATCCCAATAACAAGGCAAACGGCGATGATAGACAATCCCAAAGCAACGCTGCGGACGATTCGGGCAAAATACTCATGCCTGGGCAATAACGGCGCAGGGGTTTGTTCATCCATGGAAAGCACTCCTGGAATCGCCTACTCCACCCTGCTGGTGTGCTGGAAGAGCAGGGGAACGAAGGCGGCCAGATCCGGCCGCCAGGATCGAAAGCTATGCCTGCCCGCTGTTTCCGTCCACGAGCAATGCACGCCCCTGGCCTCCAGCCATTGGACAAACCGGCGATTAGGATCGAGCCACGCATCTTGCTTGCCGCACGCAATCCACAACAGGCGCAGCCGTCGATTGGCGGCGGCATTAAGAGTTGGGAAAACGGCGGAGTAATTGGTGTTGAGGCCCCCGGCGCCGAAAGCGCCAATCCAGGCGAAGCGATCCAGGGCATTCAATCCGACCGTCAAAGTTTCGGCCCCGCCCATGGACAAACCGGCCAGCGCGCGCTCTTGGCGGTTGGTCGAAACGCGGTAAGCCGATTCAACCTGTGGCAGCACTTCATCCAGCAGCGTCGCCCGGAATTGATTCATGTTGCGCTCCCAATTGTCCGGTTGGCTCAGGTTCGTCCAGCCCCGGTGAACGACCTCGATGGTTCCGTAGCCCAGCGGCATCACCACGACCATGGGTTTGGCCGCTCCGCGCGCGATGAGGTTATCGAGGATGATGTTGGCCCGCCCGACGGAGCACCAAGCGCCAGCCTCCTGGTTGAAACCGTGCAAGAGATAGAGCACCGGATACCTGGCCCGGGCCGAGTCCTTGTAGCCCGGCGGAGTATAGACAAAAAAGGCGCGGTCATCGCCCCCTGCCGCCGAGTGGTAGAAATGCCGGTGGACGACCCCGTGCGGCACGTCGTTGACCTCCCACGGCAACGACGCCGGCCCGGGGACATGCGCCTCGCTTTCAGGGGAGAGCAGATTGTATTTGATCGAAGGGTTGTTTGGGTCCATCACCCGCACCCCGTCAATAATAAAGGTATAGCCGTAGAAATCCGGTTCGAGCGGCGCGGTGGTAAACGACCAGACACCCTGGCCGTCCTTCACCATGTTGGCATCGACAAGCCCCTCGCATTGCACGCGGACAACGCGGGCCTCCGGCGCCTTGAGCCGAAAAGTGACCCGTCCATCCGGGAGCACCTCGGGAGAGGGGGCATTTTGGGCCAAGGCCGAGCCGACCAGGGCCAGCGCAAGGAGTCCGCAACAGAATTTCATGCCTCCAGAATGCCTCCGCTCCTCCCGCCGTCAATCAGAATGTCAGGGCGAACGGAGGCGGTAAAAGCGGCCGGAACAATTCGTCCACTGGGGATCGCTGAAACAGCACGAACCATTGGGAAGCGTGTTGGTCTTGACTGGAATCCAAGCGGGATTGGCCAGATTGGGCTTAAGACAGCAGGGTCGCATAAGCATTTGACATACTGATAGAGAGAACAGAACAAGCCAATAGTACGGTTTGACCCCTAAAAAGAAGATTTCCAGCAAGGAACCACGCAGATAGTGCTTGGAGATGGAAGGATGAATTAAATTGTTGGCGTAACAGTTTAGCTGGTAAGTCACGGAGGCTTGGCGGTCCGGGAGGATTTGGCCTTCCGGAATTTCGTGTCCAAGGGTTTTCCTTCAAAGTCAAACCGTAGCTTGGTCCATTCGTTTTCATTTATTTGATCCTCACCATGCCTGAAGAATGGGCCAACAACCTTCCGTTTGCCCGTGTGCAGCGGGAATCCTGATTCGTAATGGACGCGCCATGTTCCAAAGGCTGCTCCGACTCGATTGGAGCCGCAAGCACAATAAATTGACAGCACAAAATGGGTGCGATTAAAATTGGGTGAGATGAAGAAGAATTCAACCCGTTCCGGGTAGGGGTAGATAACGGGCCTGACCTGGGGTAGCCCCTCCTGGGAATCGGGCCAACCCCAGGCTGAATTATTTTCTCCCGTTGGGAGAATGAATGATGAAACGTCTATGGATTACATGCGCGGCATAGGGCAGACGCATTTAAATTTTGGAGGATTTCTGATGCGGGGCGCGAGGCGCGACCCGCGGCACGCGGGGGCGCGTGCGCTCCCCGGAACGGTTTGACGATGCTGCCATCGGCACGACAAGGGTGGATCGAATTCTGATAATGGGATCGACAGGTGTTGCCCTGCCAAGGCAGAGGGTTGAATTCCAATGGAACGGGGTCGCGCATGGGCCGCGCCTTGCCGCTCCACCATGAAAGGAATTTGGGCCGCGGCGCAGCACGGCCCTACCGCGTGGGGAGCAATGATGTTGGAATCGGCTCTAATTCCGAATCGCTTTCAAGATCGTAGCGGTCGGAGGTTGCTTTCTTTGATTTTTCAACCGCACTGGCGTGGCAGGGTTGCGACGCCAGCGGGGATGGCGAAACACTTCATGGCAGCGCAAAGCGCGGCCATCAATTGCCAAGAAACGTGTAGTGCGTCCGCGCTCTGCACGGCTAAGGTTGCTTGACATGGGTGTAGATTTTTCGTGCCCGCGGAGCTTAGATGTCAGTCTCGCGCGTTGGCGGAGGAAGCCCCTTGGCAGCGATCACTGGGTCGTCGTTTAGGCTGTCGTCTGGACGACTGTTCGCTGCAATTTGTGATCAAAACCAGCAATAAGAAGCAGAATGACTATGAAAATAAACCTGAATCTGATCCAACTCGGCCTGCTGGGCGCGGCGCTGCTGCAAGCGGCCAACAGCGACGCACAACCGGTAAATAAGATCGCCGCTGGAGGCAGCCAAAGCATGTTTCTCAAGAACGGCGGCAGTCTCTGGGTCATGGGTTTGAACGACTTTGGCCAGTTGGGCGTCGGCGCTATTGACCAGACCAATCTGCCCCAGAAGCTTCTGGGCACCAATGTCACCGCGATTGCCGCAGGCGTCCACCATACTCTTTTCCTAAAGAACGACAGCAGTCTTTGGGTCACGGGCAATAATGTCTCGGGCGAGTTGGGCGACGGCACTTTCGACCCATGCTCCGCTCCGAAAAAGATTGAGTCCAGCGGCGTGACAGCGATCGCCGGGGGAGAATATCACAGCCTGTATATCAAGAATGGCAATCTTTGGGGCATGGGGGGCAACGGCGATGGTGAGTTGGGCGACGGGTCATTCAGTGACGCTAACCTGCCCGAACTGATTACCAACGGCGTTACCGCGATTACGGCCGGCGAATGGCACAGTCTTTTTCTCAAGAGCGACGGCAGCCTCTGGGCCATGGGCTGGAACAGTTTTGGTCAGTTGGGCGACAGCAGTTCCGCCAGAGACGACGTCAACCTGCCCGAGAAAATCGTGGCCAGTGGCGTCACGGCGATTGCCGCAGGCTGGAACCACAGTCTCTTTCTCAAGAGCGACGGCAGTCTCTGGGCCATGGGCAACAACGCGTTTGGCCAGTTAGGCGACGGCACGCTTAACAGCACCGGCATTAACAGCCCTGAAAAGATTGTGCCCAGCGGCGTCACGGCAATTGCCGCAGGACGCGGTCACAGTTTGTTTCTGAAGAGCGATGGCAGCCTGTGGGGCATGGGCGACAATAGCGATGGCCAGTTGGGCGACGGGACAGTCGATGGCCAGCTCTATCCGGAGAAAATCGTGACCAGCGGAGTCACGGCGATTGCCGCCGGGGAAAATCACAGCATCTTTCTGAAGAATGACGGCAGTGTCTGGGGCATGGGCCGCAACTTCGAAGGTGAGTTGGGTGACCGCACACTCAGCAATACCAATCGCACCGAGGAGATTCTGGCCGCCTACGATCGAATCGGCTTTCCGCTGCTGCTCGGCAACAACAAAGTGCGCTTGCCCTTTGTGGGCATCGACGGAACAAGATACGCGCTGGACCGGACGTTCAGCCTGAACTCGCCTTCCTGGGTGCCTCAGGCGACCAATACCGCTGACTCGGTCGGGGTGCTCGTGCTCACCAACACGCCCAACGCGGCTACGAATAATTTCTGGCGCATTCGCTACGTGCCATAAATCCATGCGGCATGGCCCATGCAAGCGGCTCCTTTTGCCAGGGGGTCAACGATTTGCGCATCGGCGGGTTCAAAATGACGTTTGTTGTGGGTGACCGGCTTTGGGGTTAGCACGATGCTGTTCTTGCCATCGCGCCTAGGCCGCGCTTCCATCAACCCTCTATAAAACATAATTGGGCCGCGACGCAGCACGGCCCTACCTCACGGAGTTTTATTGGTGGTGAATAAGCTTTGCAATCGCTGCTTATTAAATCAGGTATTGCATTGTGGCGGGGGTTGCTGCACAGAATAACGAGATTTTAGGAGCAAAGAGACGGCAAAATCGGATGAGTGAGACAATGATAAATGGACGCAGTCCAAATGGATGGCCTTTGAAACAGGGGTTGTACGACCCGCAGTTCGAGCACGATGCCTGCGGGGTGGGGTTTGTGGTCAATATCAAGGGGAAAAAATCGCACAAAATCATTCGCGATGCCCTGACCATCCTCGTCAATCTGAACCACCGCGGGGCTTGTGGTTGCGAAGCCAATACCGGCGATGGGGCGGGCATCCTCATGCAGATGCCGCACGCTTTTTTCAAGGAGGTCTCCCGCCACGAAAAAATCAAGCTGCCGCCGCTGGGCGATTACGGGGTGGCGGTGGTTTTCCTGCCGCGCGATCCCAATGAGCGCCGCACTTGCGAGACCTTGTTCGAGAACATCGTGGTCGAGGAAGGGCAGAAGTTTCTGGGCTGGCGCATTGTGCCGACCCACAATGCCTCCCTGGGCGCGACGGCGAGGGCAGGGGAGCCTTTTATCCAGCAGGCTTTCATCCGGCGCAACGCCCGGCTGGCCGATGACATGGCATTCGAGCGCAAGCTCTACGTGATTCGCAAGCGGGCCGAACGGGCCATTCGTTACAGCGGCATCAAGGGCGGGCATTGGTTTTACATCCCCAGTCTCTCCTGCCGCACGCTGATCTATAAAGGGATGCTGCTGACGGAGCAGATGGACCAGTATTTTCCCGATTTAAGAACCATGCGTCGATGGAGAGCGCGCTGGCGCTGGTGCATTCGCGTTTCAGCACGAACACTTTTCCGAGTTGGGATCGCGCCCATCCGTATCGTTACATCGCCCACAACGGGGAGATCAACACGTTGCGCGGCAACATCAATTGGATGCACGCCCGCCAGGCGATGTTCCAAAGCGATCTTTTTGGCGACGACCTCAAGAAGCTGCTGCCGGTCATCAACACCGACGGCAGCGATTCGGCCATGTTCGACAATTGCCTGGAATTGCTGGTCCTGGCCGGCCGCTCGCTGCCGCACGCCATCATGATGATGATTCCCGAGCCGTGGGCCAATCACGCGACCATGAGCGAGGAGAAGAAGGCGTTTTACGAATACCATAGCTGCCTGATGGAGCCGTGGGACGGCCCCGCTTCCATCGCTTTCACCGACGGCGAAAAGATCGGCGCGGTGCTGGATCGCAACGGCTTGCGGCCCTCGCGTTACTATGTCACCAAGGACGATGTGGTCATCATGGCTTCGGAGGTCGGCGTGCTGGACGTGCCGGCCGAGCGGATATTGCAAAAGGGCCGCCTCCAGCCAGGGCGCATGTTCCTGGTGGACACGGAGGAGGGGCGGATCGTGGCGGACGAGGAGATCAAACACAAGATTGCCACCGAGCAGCCTTACCGCCAATGGCTCAACGAACATCTGCTCGATTTGGCCAACGTGGCCGAATCGCCGCACGCCCCCGAGCCTTCGCACAACACCGTTTTGCAGCGCCAGCAGGCCTTCGGCTACACGTTTGAGGATTTGCGCATCATCATGGCGCCGATGGCCCGCGACGGCGTCGAGGCGGTTGGTTCCATGGGCTGCGACACGCCGCTGGCGGTATTGTCGAACAAGCCGCAACTGCTCTACAATTATTTCAAGCAACTATTCGCCCAGGTGACCAATCCGCCGATTGACTGCATCCGCGAGGAATTGGTCACATCCGCGCGAGACGACCATCGGTTCGGAGCGCAATCTGCTCAAGCCCAAAGCCGACCAGTTGCAACCTCATCGAAGATGACAATCGCCGATTCTGACCAACGAGGAATTCGCCAAACTCAAATACATCAAACAGGCCGGTTTCAAGTCGGTCACGCTCCCGATCCTATTCAAGGCCGCCGACGGCGAGGCGGGATTGACAGAGGCGATGGAAGATTTGTGCGCGCGCGGCATCCAGCGCGGTGGAGGCCGGGGCCAATATCGTCATTTTGTCCGACCGCGGCGTGGATGTCGAACTGGCGGCCATTCCGGCGCTGCTGGCGGTGGCGGGGGTGCATCATCATCTCATTCGCGAAGGCACCCGCACGCGGGTCGGCCTGGTGCTTGAATCGGGCGAACCGCGCGAAGTCCATCACTTTTCGCTGCTCATTGGTTACGGCGCCGGGGCCATCAATCCCTACCTGGCCTTTGAAACGCTCGATGACATGATCCGGCAGGGCTTGCTGGTCAACATATCGCACAAGGACGCCTGCAAGAATTATGTCAAGGCGGCGGTCAAAGGCGTGGTCAAGGTCATTTCCAAGATGGGCATCTCCACCATCCAAAGCTACCGCGGCGCGCAGATTTTCGAGGCCATCGGGCTGCATCCTTCCGTGGTGGAAAAATACTTTACCGGCACCGCTTCGCGCGTGGGCGGGGTCGGGCTGGATATCATCGCCCGTGAAGTGCAGATGCGCCATAACGCCGCCTTTCCCGACCGCCAGGTCAACGGGCACGCTTTGGAAGTCGGCGGCTTTTATCAATGGCGCGACGAGGGCGAGTACCATCTATTCAATCCCCAGACGGTGCATAAGCTCCAGTACGCCTGCCGCAACGGCGATTTCAAAGCTTTCAAGGATTATTCCCACGCAAGTCAACGACCAGTCCAAAAAGTCCTGCACTTTGCGCGGCTTGCTGGAGTTGAAGATCGGCAACCAGCCGCCAGTCCCCATCGAAGAGGTCGAGCCGCTGGAAGCCATTGTCAAGCGGTTCAAATCGGGCGCGATGTCCTACGGTTCGATCAGCCAGGAAGCGCACGAGGCGCTGGCCGTGGCCATGAACCGCATCGGCGGCAAAAGCAACACCGGCGAAGGCGGGGAAGACCCGGCCCGTTACGAGCTTGAACCCAACGGCGATTCCAAAAACAGCGCCATCAAACAGGTCGCCTCGGCCCGGTTTGGCGTCACCAGCTTGTATCTGGTCAACGCCCTCGAACTTCAGATCAAAATGGCCCAAGGCGCCAAGCCCGGCGAAGGCGGGCAATTGCCCGGCGGCAAGGTTTATCCCTGGATCGCCAAAGTGCGCTACGCCACCCCGGGCGTCGGTTTGATCTCGCCGCCGCCGCATCACGACATTTATTCCATCGAAGACTTGGCGGAGTTGATCCACGATTTGAAAAACGCCAATCAGCAGCGCGCGCATCAGCGTCAAGTTGGTGGCCGAGGTCGGCGTCGGTACCATTGCCGCCGGCGTGGCCAAGGCCCATGCGGACGTGGTGTTGATCAGCGGACATGACGGCGGCACCGGCGCATCGCCGCAAACGGCCATCAAACATGCCGGCATTCCGTGGGAGTTGGGCCTGGCTGAGACCCATCAGACGCTAGTGCTGAACAATCTTCGCAGCCGCATCGCGGTGGAAACCGACGGCCAGCTCAAGACGGGGCGCGACGTCGTCATCGCCGCCTTGCTGGGGGCGGAGGAATTCGGATTCGCCACCGCGCCGCTGGTGGTTTTGGGGTGCATTATGATGCGGGTCTGCCATCTCAACACCTGCCCGGTCGGCGTGGCGACGCAGAATCCGGAGTTGCGCAAGAATTTCACGGGCGACCCCGCCCACGCTGTCAACTTCATGCGCTTCATCGGCCAGGAAGTGCGCGAGTTGATGGCCCAACTGGGCTTCCGCTCCATCACCGAGATGGTCGGACGCGCCGATCTGCTTGAACCCAGGGAAGCCATTGAGCATTGGAAGGCGCGCGGCCTGGATTTCACCAATATTCTTTACCAGCCCAAAGCGGCCGAGGGCGTGGGGCGTTATTGCCAGATTGCGCAGGACCACGGACTGGAAAAGGCGCTTGACAACACCACGCTCCTCGAGCTGTGCGAGCCGGCCCTGGCACGGAAGGAAAAAGTCACAGCCACGCTCGAAATCAGAAACGTCAACCGCGTCGTCGGCACCATTCTCGGCAGCGAAATCACCCGGCGTTACGGGGTGGAAGGACTGCCGGAGGACACCGTGCAGATTCATTTCAAGGGTTCGGCGGGACAGAGTTTCGGCGCCTTCATGCCGCGGGGCCTGACGTGGACGTTGGAGGGCGACTCCAACGATTACCTGGGCAAGGGCCTTTCCGGCGGCAAAATCATCGTCTATCCACCAGAAGGTTCCACCTTTGTGCCGGAGGAGAATATCATCACGGGCAATGTCGCCCTCTACGGCGCCACCGCCGGGGAAGCTTACATTCGCGGCATGGCGGGGGAACGTTTCTGCGTGCGCAATAGCGGCGTGCAGCGCGGTGGTGGAAGTCGGTCGGCGATCACGGTTGCGAATACATGACGGGCGGGCGGGTGGTGGTGCTGGGGCAAACCGGGCGCAATTTTGCCGCCGGCATGTCGGGCGGCGTGGCCTGCGTGCTGGATGAAGCGGGCGATTTCGGCCTGCGTTGCAACCAGCAAATGGTCGTGCTGGAGCGGTTGGAAGACCCGGCGGAGATCGAGGAAATCCGCCTCATGATCACCCGCCACGCCCAATACACCCGAAGCCAGCGGGCCTTCAAGATACTGGCGCTGTGGGAGAGCATGGCGCCGAAATTTGTCAAAGTGATGCCCAAAGATTACAAGCGCATGCTCGCCTGCGTGCGCCGAGCCGAGCAAGCCGGCCTGAGCGGCGAGCAAGCCGTCATGGCCGCGTTCGAAGAAAATGCCAAAGACGTGGCGCGCGTCGGCGGCACATAAACGCCAGCATGCGCTGAATTGATGAAATCATGGGAAAACCCGAAGGTTTCATAGAATATTTGCGCGAACTGCCCCTGGACCGGCCGGCCCTGGAGCGCATTCGCGATTGGAACGAATTTCATCTCCACCTGGAGGAGGAAAAATTGCGCCAGCAGGGCGCCCGCTGCATGGATTGCGGCGTCCCTTTCTGCCACACCGGCTCGCTGCTCAACGGCATGGCCTCCGGCTGCCCCATTCACAACTTGATCCCGGAATGGAACGACTTGATTTATCGCGGGCTGTGGCGCGAGGCGCTTGAACGCCTGCACAAGACCAATAATTTTCCCGATTTCACCGGGCGCGTCTGCCCCGCCCCGTGCGAAGGTTCCTGCGTGCTGGGCCTCATTTCCCCGCCGGTCACCATCAAGAATATCGAATGCACGATCGCGGACCGCGGTTGGGAGGAAGGCTGGATCAAGCCCGATGCGCCGCGAACCCGCACCGGCAAAAAAGTGGCCGTCATTGGCTCCGGCCCGGCCGGTCTTTGCGCCGCCGCCCAACTCAATCGCGCCGGCCACTTGGTCACTGTTTTCGAACGCGCCGACCGCCTCGGCGGCCTGCTCATGTACGGCATCCCTAACATGAAGCTGGACAAACAATTGGTGCAACGCCGCATCGACCAGATGGCCGCTGAAGGCGTCAGCTTCCTGACCAATACCGAAGTCGGCAAAGATTATCCGTCCGCCAATCTTATGCGGGAATTCGACGCCGTCGTGCTCTGCACCGGCGCGACCAAGCCGCGCGACCTGCCGGTCCAAGGGCGGAATCTCAAAGGCGTTCATTTCGCCATGGAGTTTCTCAAGGCCAACACCAAGAGCCTCCTGGACGGCCACAAGAATGGTTCTTTCATTTCCGCCGAGGGCAAGGATGTCGTGGTCATCGGCGGCGGGGACACCGGCACCGATTGCGTCGGCACCGCCATGCGGCACGGTTGCAAGAGCCTGGTGCAGTTGGAAATCCTGCCCCGGCCGCCCGAGGCCCGCGCCAAGGACAATCCCTGGCCGCAATGGCCCAAGGTCTATCGCATGGACTACGGCCAGGAGGAAGCCGCCGCCAAATTCGGCGAGGATCCGCGCGTCTTATTTGACAACCGCCGAAAAATTCACCGGCAGCGCTGCCGGCCACGTCCGGGAAGTCCACACCGTCCAGATCGAATGGAAGCGGGACGAAAAGGGGCGGTTTACGGCGGTCGAAGTGCCCGGCAGCGAGCAGGTTCGGCCCGCGCAATTGGTGTTGCTGGCGATGGGTTTCCTAGGCCCCGAACAGCCGCTTCTGGAAGAACTGGCGCTGGAACGGGACGGCCGTTCAAACGTCAAGGCCGAGCACGAAAAATACACGACCAACATCCGCGGGGTTTTCGCCGCCGGCGACGCCCGGCGCGGCCAGAGCCTGGTCGTCTGGGCATTCAACGAAGGGCGCGGCGCCGCCCGCGAGTGCGACCGCTTCCTGATGGGGACGACCAATTTACCCTGAAAAAGAAATCCGCCCGATGCTTAACCACACATCGGGCGGACGCTTATCCCCTCAAACAACAGCACAAACATAGGCACAATCGGAGAATTTGCAAATAGGACGCAACCCTCCATTTTGCATCGGACAAACCCCTAAATTCCTTTCCTTTCTCCTAGTCACAGCCACAAGGATTTGAAAAGAAGAGAAACCACGGATTTCACGGATGGGAACCGCCTTAATGCGTTTTCATCTTTCCAGCAACCATTCCCAAGCCGGTCTGACGGTTACGCCTGCAGGAGCTTCCTTCTGAGAGATCGAGACGTCGGCGGTCGTCAACGTCAGCAGAAGAAAGGCTGCCTTGTTCCTGAACAAGAGCAACTCTGTCAACGTCCGGAACTCGCGCTCGCGCGCTTCACTTGTGCTCAGGTCGGCGCAAACTTGAATATAGGTCTTTTTTCCTTCGACACTTGTCGCCAGAAAATCCACCTCGCATCCCGTTTTCGTTCTCACGTACGCAACCTGCCAGGATCTGCGTTCAAGTTCGATCAACACGGCGGTCTCCAGCGCGTGACCGAGATTCGTTTTTCCACTTCGATCAAAGGCGGGTATCAGCCCAGGGTCCACAGGATACACGTTGCGCGGATTTACCTGGCGTTTGCGCTCGGAAGCCGCGTCAATCGGCACCAGACGAATCAGAAAACTATCCTCCAACCAGGAAAGCATCGTGTGCAGCGCGTCTTTCCCCACCGCCACGCCTTGGGAATGCAAGTCGTTGAAGAATTTATGCACGCTGAAGGCGCCGGCGGGGTTGGCCAACAATTGCCGCGTCAGCCGGCGGAGCGCTTCCACGTTCGTGACGTGATGGCGTTCCACCACGTCCCTGAAGATGACAGTGTCAACATAGCCCTGAAGCAAACTCAGCCGATCCCGGGAGTCCAGCCCTTGAGCTTCGGGAAACCCCCCCGTTTCAAGGTAAGCGAGGAATGAGTTTTCCAGTTGCGAACGTTGGGCCTTGGGAACAAAGGCCGGATTTTCAGGCACGTCAAAATCATGATGGCGAAGATATTCTCCGAAGCTGAAAGGGAAAATGACCGTCTCGGTGCCTCGTCCACGCAAGGCCGTAGCGATCTCGCGGCTGAGCAATCGTGCCGAAGAACCACTGACAAACACCTCCATCTTTTCCGAATCCAATATCCGTCTGATGAAAGTTTCCCAGCCAGGCACGGTTTGGATTTCGTCGAAGCAGAAAACAACTTGGCGGCGATCTCTGAACTGCGGACGCGCCAGATAATACTCCTCCAGCACCCAGCTTAGTTGTTCGGTTTGCATCCCCGCCAGGCGTTCGTCCTCAAAGCTAAAGTAAACCAGGGCATCGCGAGGGACGCCTGCTTTGGCCCGGTCGATCAAGCACTGCTTGAGAAAGCAGCTTTTGCCGGCGCGGCGCATGCCCACGACGGCATGGGCCTTGCCGGGGATGAGCGGCACCCGAGTCTCGCGTCGCGTCAATTTTGGCCAATCCATAGCCAAACTGTCGGCCAACTTCTGGCGAATCACATTTCTCATGTTGCCTTTCGAGCAGGGACAATATTATCCAATATGTCCTTTATACAAGGACAATATTAAACAATGTGGTCATTTATGCAAGGACATACTTAAAATAGCGCAAAATAGGCGGGAGCACGGGTCAGAGCAGAATGGCAATAGGAATGAAAAATCTGAGAGATAATTCGACGGGATTTCGATCTAACCTTGATCTGTTCTAATCTTTGACTTGTCGCTTCGCAGTCTTTTTAAGGCGGCGATGGCGGCTTCGCTCTCGGCGGCTTTTTTGCTTTTCCCCAGGCCGCGGCCCAATTCGACTCCTCCGTGCGAAACCACGCACTCAAAATCGCGGTCGTGATCCGGGCCGGTGGCGCGCACCATTTCATATTGCGGCGCGTCGGGGGAATTGGACTGTAGAATTTCCTGCAACTCACCTTTCGGATTGTCCAGGGTGGGAATGGCCGTCAATTCCCCGAAGGCGGGGCGAAAGGACCGGAGCACAAAACCGCGCGCCGCTTCAAATCCGCCGTCCAGAAAAACGGCGCCGATCAGGGACTCGAAGGCGTCGGCCAGCGCGGATTCGCGGCTGCGGCCCAGGTTGGCCTCCTCGCCCCGGCTCAAAATCAAATGGTTCTGCAAGCCCGTCTGGCGCGCCTGCTCGGCCAGGGTGTGGCCATTGATCATCTGCGCCCGCGCCTTGGTCAACGGCCCTTCGCTGACATTGGGAAATTTTTCATACAACTCCTGCGTCAAGACCAATCCCAGCACGGCGTCGCCCAGGAATTCCAGGCGCTGATTGTGTTGCACGACGCGGCCCTGCTCGTGCGCGACCGACGGATGGGTCATCGCCTGACGCAGCAGGTTGGGATCCCGAAACTGGTACTGAATCTCCGTTTGGAGGGTGTTGAGGTCTGAAGCCATCTTCAATCTACGGATTTGCGTCCGGGTTTTCCGCCGGCGCCGGCACAGGCTCAGGCTCGGGCGTGGGGGCAGGCGCGGCCTCGGGCGCGGGGGGCGGATTTAAACCATGCGCCAGAAGTTGCGCGGTGTCGCGCTGCACTTCCTCCAATTGATCCAATTGCAGGTTGGGGTCGGCGATGGTGAACACGTCGCCTGTCCCGGCGTGTTCGTAAATGAAAATGCGCCCGCTTTCGCCCCGGATTTGTTCTTTAACCTTCAAAATGCGTTTTCGTTCCAACATCACGGCCAGGATGTAGCAGACAGGGCCATGGTGCGGATCGTTAGCCTCGATCAGTTTGCGCAAGAGCGATTCGGCCGATTCTTTCAGAATGGGATCCACGGGGGAGGCAGGCGGCGCATGATAGACGCCGAGCCATTGGGAGATGAAACCCTTGCGTTCGCTGGCGCCTTCGCGGTATTGCGAGTCCCAGCAAGCAGGGCAGATGTCCAGGCGCTGGTACTGCTGTTTTTCCTCGAACAGCAGCGTGTGATAGGACTGCTTGTCCACAAAGGGCTTCTCACAAGCCTGGCAGCCCCGGGCGCGCGACTGGATATTCCATTCGTTCATCACTTCGGCTTCCCATTATCACCGAGAACGTTCCTACAGCAATGCTTTTTGGAGAGTTGCGCGGCCGGCGGCGCATTTCACTTTTTTGGGTTTCCCTCCTAATCTTAATCCTAATCTTAATCCCCTAAGTGCGTTGTTAAATTTAGATTAGGATTAAGATTAAGAATAGGAAAACACCATCGCGGCGCCCGGCTTCATGCTTGACCTCCGGGGCTAAAGGGGGGAAGGTGGTCGAATGGGTGATGTTTTGAATCCTCTCCATTCGCGCGCCATTTACAATCTCGCCCTGATCGGCTTCATGGGCACGGGCAAGTCTTCTGTCGGCCAACTGGCGGCCGAACACCTTCACTTTGCTTTTGTCGATACCGATGACTTGATCGAAAATGAAGTCGGGAAAACGATCCCCGAAATCTTCGCGCAACTGGGCGAGGCCGCTTTTCGCAAATACGAACGGGACGTGGTCAACGCCCTCAGCACCCGGCGGGATACCGTCATCGCCACCGGCGGCGGCCTGGTGTGCGATCCGTCCAATCTGGCCAGCCTCAAGACGCACGCCCTGGTGGTTTGCCTCTGGGCCTCGCCCGAAACGATCTGGGAGCGGGTGCATGCGCAGACCCATCGGCCCTTGCTCCAGGCGCCTGATCCGTTGGCCAAAATTCGCGAGTTGCTGGCAGAACGCGCGCCGGCCTACCACCAGGCCGACGTGATGATTAACACGGCCTTGCGTTCCCCCAAGGAAGTCGCCCACCAGGTTCTGCATCAATTCAAACCGGCACGAAGCGCAAGTTGAAAGCAGCCATTTTCCAGCGCGCCTTGGAGTTGGGCTTTGACGATTGCCGATTTACCACGGCCCGCCCCCCCGATCACGCCGCCCAATTCCAACACTGGCTCCAGGCCGGCCTTCATGGCCAGATGGATTACCTGGCGCGCAACGCCCATAAACGCATCGACCCTGCCCAGATCCTGGCTGACGCCAAAACCATCATCACCCTGGCCGCCAGCTACACGCCGCCTTCCGCCAGCGGTCCCACGGCAACGGGCGGCACGGGGCAGATCGCGCGTTACGCCAGGTTTGGCGATTACCACGAAATTTTAGGCGGCCGGCTGAAGGAGTTGGCCGCGCTGGTCCAATCCCTCGGCGGCGGCGCGCGCTCGTTGTGGTATGTCGATACCGGGCCGCTTCTGGAGCGCGATTTGGCGCAACGGGCCGGACTTGGATTCATCGGCAAACACACCAATCTCATCAGCCGCAAACTGGGCAATTGGATCTTCCTCGCGGAAATCATCAGCACCCTGGAATTGGAGGCCGATGCGCCCGAAACGAACCATTGCGGCGCCTGCCGCCGCTGCATCGACGCCTGCCCGACGGCCGCCATCACCGCCCCGTTCCAACTGGATGCGCGGCGCTGCATTTCCTACCTGACGATTGAATTGAAGGGGTCGATCCCCGAGGACTTGCGCCCCATGATCGGCAACCGTATTTACGGGTGCGACGATTGCCTGGCGGCGTGTCCCTGGAACCGTTTTGCCCGGCAAGGGGCGATGATGCGGCCTCATTACCGCCCGGACCTGGCGGCGCCCGATTTGATCGAACTGCTTTCACTTGACGAGGCGGCCTTTGCGCGACGATTTGCCGGGACGCCCATCCGGCGTGTCAAACGGCGGGGCTTGCGCAGAAACGTATGCGTCGCCCTGGGAAACTGCGGGGATGAAGCGGCCCTGCCGGCACTGGCCCGTGCCGCCGCGGACGCCGAACCGATGGTGGCGGAACACGCCCGCTGGGCCATGGCCCGCATCGAGGCGCGAACGCGTTTGAAAACGCCCATTGATTCCTCGTTGACATGAATGGGGCTTATGGCTACAATTCCAATTAAAGGATGCAAAAAGTACCGCGAAGATACGGCCAGACCACTATGAAAACGTTTCGATTTCTCCCCTTTATTATCGCCTGTGTCCTCCTTTCCACCTCGAGCGCCCGCGCCAATGTTTATGCCACCGATATCAGGGTAAATGGCAATTTGAACAGCGCCATCAGCACGTTTGGTTTGCCGGTGCAAATCAGCTACCGTCTCAATCAAGCCGCCACGCTCGGCGTCACGGTTGGCGTGTGGCAGGGGGCCAATCCGGTGGCCACGATTACGGGCGGCACGAATATGGGCCTCAACGCGGTCCTGTGGGGCGGCACCAACAATAGCGGTGCAGCCGTCGGCTTGGGAACCTATTCCTTCACCGTCACCGCGGCGGCCTCCGGCTTCACCAATTGGGAGCAAATCAGCGCTGATACCAATGCCGGAAATTTTGCCTACAACCCCAACGGCATGGCGGTCGATAACAACACCAACAGCCCCTATTATGGACGCGTCGTGGTGGGCTGCTCTTCCGACGGAGGCGTCAACCCGGTGACGGGAGCGGCCACCCTGGACGGCATCTACAAAATGAACGCCGACGGCAGTTTTGCCGAGGAGGGCGGATTTGGCTATGGAAACTTCACCAAGGACGACCATGGTTTTTCATCCAGCGGAGAAATGCCCGACGATGCCGGATATGTTCCGTGGAGATTAAGGATCGGGGAAGATGATAGGATTTACATGCTCGATTACAGTCTCGCGGGCGCGATCATTGCTTTTGACATGCGGGTCACAACCAACCAGATCGTGATTGACGACGGACATTTCGCCGGTGGCCAGCTTAGCGGCCCCCATAATTATTCCGGCAACCCGGACTTTAGCGACATTTATAGCGGCACCTACGGTATCAACAATTTTGACGTCACATCCACCACCACGACCAATGCCGCGGTCTGGCTGTGCGGCGGCGATTCTCCTCCCAGCGGCCCAAACTGGGGGATTTGGATGTACCGTTTGAAGAACGGCGCGTCTGATGTGAACGACATCGTGGGGACGCAGGCCGTGACCACCGGCGGGGATTTGAGCCTGGGTTCCACGGGTGGCTGCTCGGTCGATTCAAATCTCGACATTTTTTGCGGCCAAAGCCAGCCGGGCGAGAACGCCGCTTATAACGCCATGGACTTCGCCAATTGGCACGGCGGTGTCCTTCCTCCTGAAGCCGGCGGGACTAATTACACACTTGGCACGACTGCCGGCGCAGTGCTTTGGGGCTATGGATGCGGCGTTGGCACCACTTGCGCCAATGACCCCACCTTCGAGGCCGTTCAGGATATCGTCATCAACTCCCGTTCCAATCCGACCATCGTGGCGTGCCCAACGGGGGCAGGCAACGACGATACCAGCGGGTCGGGCATCCGTTTGCTCAGTGCCACCGATGCCAGCGTCATTTTGACCAATTTGGATTTTGGCCAGGCATATAGCTGCGCGGCCTGGGACAACATGGGCAATCTTTATGGCGCCTCGCCCACGCTCCATCTGTGGAGGGCCTGGTCGCCTCCCGGAGCGAACACGAATACCACCGTGGCGCAGGCACAGGTAACGCTGGAATGGGTCACCATCACCGGCATCACGGCCGTCCCTAAAACTGGATACTCAGCGGTAACCGTCGCCTTCACGGCTTCCGGGAATCCGGCTTCTTCGGTTTTCAACGTGGTAGGCTCATCCACCGTGAACGGCGTTTATACGAATGTTTCCGGCGCGACCATCACGCCTGTGTCGGGCGGCTTTCAAGCCGGTTTCACGAATGCTGTAACCGAGTTTTATAAAATTAAACGGACCGCCCCATAAAAAATTGCTTGCCATGACCAAAGGGTGCGCCTACGTTCGAGGCAAGCGAGGCGCGGTTAGCTCAGTGGTAGAGCATCACCTTGACACGGTGGGGGTCACAGGTTCAAGCCCTGTATCGCGCACCACTTTAGAAGGAGGAAGTTTTGACAAAGAAGAACGAGCCGTTACAATAAGGAAGACCTATGTTTATGAGAAATTCGCCCACGTCACGCAACTTCAGGGACGCCTTCACACTGATTGAAATGCTGGCCGTCATCGCCATGATCGGAATCCTGGCCGGATTGCTCCTGCCCGCCCTGGGCAAGGCCAAAGTCAGCGCGCAACGAAAAATGTGCCAAACCGAGGAAAATGGTTTGGTCGGCGCCATCGAGACTTATTATTCGACCTACAGCCGGCTGCCGGCCTCCGCCAACGCGGTGAACTTCGTGGCGGGAACGACCGATTTTACCTACGGCACTTGCATGCCCTGGGGCGCAAGCCAAATTGTGGATCCGAAAAGCATCTCAGGGGCCGGGAAGTATGGCATCTACACCATCGTGAGTAATCTTACGAAAGGGCAGATTCAGTATCAGAACAACAATTCCGAAGTGATTGCGATTCTGCGCGACGATAAGGTTTACCCGGAATACAACAGCACCAACGGGCAAGGGCATATTTACAATCCGCAACAAACGGCTTTTTACCAGGGTAAAGCCGCGCTTAACACCAACTCTCCTGGAATTGGCTCGGACGGGATTTTGCGCGATCCTTGGGGCATGCCCTACATAGTCACGCTCGATCTTAGCGGCGACAACCGCGTTTTCGACTATTTTCTTAACGGAATGTACCAAAATTCAGTCGATGGCACGACCCCAAACACCAACGCGACTCTCCTGATTCCGGGTCACGCCGTGGTCTGGTCGTTTGGCCCATCCAAGCATATCGACTTGGGCAAAAACTCGCTGAACTCGGTCAACAAGTACATGGTCACCAGCTATTAATCCCGCGGCCATTTTTTCATTGTTGCGTCGCGGGTGGTTTTCGTGTTCTTTCTCCGGGCGATCATGGCTCTTAAACTGTCAACTTTGTCGATTTGCCTGGGTCTTGCCTTTGCCGCCCTCAACTTAATCGGGCTGTTCAGCCCCGCCCGCTTCGGGGCCGGCGCGCGCAAGTTTCCTCGCTCCCTTCCCGTCGGTTACGTCCTGACCCTGGCTGGCACCGCCTGGTTCATCTGGAACGTCAGACACGAATCCCTGGCCGATTTCGAGTCCCTCAAGCCGTTTCTCTTCACCCTCTTCATCGGCGTCGGGCTGGGGACGTGTTTTTTTGTGCAGGATTTTCTGGCCGTGCGCGGATTGTCCATTCTGCTCCTGCTCCTGGGCAAGCTCATGGTCGATACGCAACGCTGGGCCGCCAGCGATTGGCGCGAGGTTATCGCGGTTTGGGCCTATCTGATGGTGCTGGCCGGGATGTGGTTCACCATTTCGCCCTGGCGCCTGCGCGATTTTATCTATTGGGCGACCGCGAACGAATGCCGCATCCGCCTGACCAGCGCCATTCGCTGCGCCTTCGGCCTTTTCGTGGCCGTGCTGGGCTTCACCGTATTTTGACAAGACTCAAATGAATCCGTACTCGATCCCGTCAGACGCCCCCTCCTTCAAGTTCCCCTCAATCCTGCTGCTCGCCGCCCTGTGGGCCATGCTCGCAATGCCCTTCTCAAGCGTGGCGCAAGAGAAATCTGGGGCAACCTTGCCGGCGGGCGTCAAAGCGGTGTGGGACACGGCCAATGCCTACCACGAGACCACCTTGACGCGCGAACGCCTTTGCATTAACGGCCTGTGGCGCTGGCAGCCGGCGACCGATAACACTTCACCAATTCCGACGGCAGCTTGGGGTTACTACAAGGTGCCAGCCTGCTGGCCCGGCAATCAGGACTACGTGGAGAGCGACTACCAGACGCTCTACCCCGACCCGAGTTGGAAGGACACGAATTTGCGCGGCGTCCAGAGCGCCTGGTACGAACGCACCATTACCATTCCCAAGGATTGGGCCGGCCGGCGCATCGCCCTGGACGTGGAGTACCTGAATTCTTACGCGGAAGTTTATATCGACGGCCACAAGGTGGGCCAGATCCGCTTTCCGGGCGGCCAGGTGGACCTATCCGCGTCCGTTCGCCCTGGCGCAACGCATGTCCTGAACATGCTGGTAGTGGCCATGCCGCTCCGGGCCTTGATGGAGACTTATAACGACACTAACACCGGCAAGAAGAGAAGAGGCCACGTCGAACGCCGCGGCCTGTGCGGTGACCTCTGGCTCATCGGCGAGCCGGCTCAGGCCCGCCTCTCCGACGTCAAGATCGACACTTCGTTCCGCCAAAGCAAAATCACCTTCGAAACCACGCTGCAAGGACTGGCGCCCGACGGACGCTACAAGCTCCGGGCGCGCATCACGGATCAGGGCCGCAAAGTGGAGGAGTTCACCGGGCCAATATTCCCCGCCACCGATATCAAAGATGGCCGCGCCACGTTTACGGCCTCCTGGAAAGCCCCGAAGCTTTGGGACATAAACATGCCTCAGAACCAGTATGAGGCCCAGGTGTCGCTCCTTGATGCCAAGGGCAAGCCGGTCGATATCGCCACGCCGGTCCGGTTCGGCTTCCGCGAACTGTGGATCCAGGGCCGCGATTTCTACCTCAACGGCACCCGTTTGCACCTCTCGTTGGTGCCATTGGACAATGCCCAGGTGGGAGCCGCCTTATCCACCTACGCCGCGGCCAGGGAATCCCTGCTGCGCCTCAAGAGCTTCGGCATTAATTTTGTTTACACGCACAACTATGGCTGCGAGCCAGGCTCCCACCTGAGCTTCACCGAAATCCTGCGCGCCGCCGACGACACCGGAATGCTGGTGGCGTTGTCGCAGCCCCATTTCAGCGCCTATGATTGGAAAACGCCCGACGCCGACCAGACCAACGGCTACGCGGGCCACGCCGAATTCTACGTCCGCGTCGCCGGCAACCACCCCTCGGTGGTCTTCTACTCCATGAGCCACAATGCCACGGGTTACAGCGAGGATGAGGACCCACCCATGATCGACGGGCTGGGCGAACTTCAGGGCGGCAACAACGCCAAGCTCGCCTTGCGTTGCGAAGCCATCGTCAAGCGCCTGGACTCTTCGCGCATCATCTATCATCATTCCTCGGGCGACCTCAGCGCTGCCTACACGCTCAACTTCTATCTCAACTTCGTGCCCATCCAGGAGATGGACGACTGGTTCGAGCATTGGGCCACCGTTGGGGTCAAACCGCTGATCCTGGTGGAATACGGCGTGCCCTATGGCTGGGACTGGACCATGTACCGCGGCTGGTACAACGGCACCCGCGAATTCGGCTCCGCCGCCGTGCCGTGGGAGTATTGCATCGCCGAGTGGGACGCCCAGTTCCTGGGCGATGCCGCCTATAAGATTAGTGATCTGGAAAAGACCGATCTGCGGTGGGAGGCGCGACAGTTCCGCCAGGGGCGCGCTTGGTTCCACTGGGATTACCCGATCCCGGTCAGCGACGCCCGATTTGAGGAAATCCAACCCGTTCAAGCCGCTTACACGACCGCCAACTGGCGGGCTTACCGCACTTGGGGCCTTTCGGCCAATTCTCCCTGGGAATTCGACCGCTTCTGGAAATTGCGCCCCGGCTTCCAACGCCATCGGCAGGATCTCACCGTGGACTGGGACAACCTCCAGCACCCCGGTTTCAGCCCGGACTTCATCGATACAACCTACGCCCGCTTCGACCTGGCTTACCAGGCCTCCGATTGGGTCCCATTGCTCACAGCCAAATCGCTGCTCCGCAATAACATGCCGTTGCTGGGCTGGATCGCGGGCAAGTCCGAGCACTTCACCACCAAAGACCACGTCTTTTATCCCGGCCAAACCGTCCAGAAGCAACTCATTGTGATCAACAATTCCCGCGTGACCATGACCTGCGATGCTTCATGGTCAACCGATCTTATTCCGGCGGCTAAAGGCGCCAAGAAGGTCGTCATACCGACCGGCGATCAGGCGCAAGTGCCGGTGCAAATCAAACTGCCGGCCACCGTGGCGCCCGGCAATTATCAGATCACCGCCAACTTCAAATTCAGCAATGGCGAGAGCCAGGAAGACTCTTTCGCTATTCAGGTTCTGCCGGCTGCGACGCCGGCAAGTCCGGCTTCGAAAATCGCGCTCTTTGACCCGCCTGGCCAGACGGCCAAATTTCTGGCCGGCCTGGGTCTTAACTGTAAATCGGTGGATGCCGCCGCGGACCTTTCGGGTTTCGACGTGCTGTTGATTGGCAAAGGCGCCCTGACGCTGGACGGCCCGGCGCCCGCTCTCAAGCGGGTGCGCGATGGTCTCAAAGTCGTCGTATTTGAGCAGACCGGCGACGTCCTCGAGAAGCGGCTCGGTTTCAGGGTCGAGGAATACGGACTGCGCCAGGTTTGGCCGCGCGTGCCGGACAGTCCGCTGCTGGCGGGCCTCAAGGCCGAAGATTTGCACGATTGGCGCGGCTCGTCCACCTTGCTGCCGCCGACCATGCCTTACAAGTTGAGCCAGCATTACAGCGGCGCACCGACCGTGACTTGGTGCGGGCTGGAGGTTCCCCGCCTGTGGCGTTGCGGCAATTGGGGCAACGTCGCCTCGGTGCTCATCGAGAAGCCCCCGCGCGGCGACTTCCTGCCGATTCTTGACGGCGGCTACGCGCTGCAATACAGCCCGTTGCTGGAATACCGCGAAGGGCAGGGGATGGTCCTTTTCTGTCAAATGGACGTAACCGCGCGCACTGAGAGCGACCCGGCCGCCGAGACGCTGGCGGGCAACATTCTCAAGTATGTCGATTCCTGGCGTCCATCCCCCCGTCGCACGGCGGTTTACGCCGGCGAACCCGCCGGCCTGTCCTGGCTGGCGTCCTGCGGGCATCGAAGCCTCTCCATTCAAAGGCGAGCCGCTGGCGGCGGATCAGGTGTTGGTGTTGGGGCCGGGAGCGGATGCCGCGCAGACCCAGACCACAACCGCCTGGGTCAAAGCTGGAGGCCATGTCTTGGCCCTCGGTCTGAACCAGGAGGAGGCCAACGCCTTCCTGCCCACGAAGGTCACGATGCAAACCGCCGAGCATATTGCCGCCTTCTTCCAGCCTTTCGGCACCCATTCGCTCCTGGCCGGGGTGGCTCCGGCGGACGTGCATAACCGCGACCCGCGCAAGCTGCCCCTGGTGACAGGCGGCGCGACGCCTTACGGCGATGGCGTCCTGGCAGCGATGGACAACGTCGTTTTTTGCCAACTACCGCCGTTCGAGGTGATCAAGACCAATGGCGGCCCGGTGCAATTCAATCTCCGCCGAACCTTCGGCCGCACCTCCTTCGCCGTGAGCCGGTTGCTGGGCAATCTCGGCGTGTCTGGCTCGACGCCGCTCCTGGAACGGTTCAGCGAGCCGGTGGGCGGATCGGAAGGGAAATCGATCGTGAGGAATGGCGATTTCAGCGCCGCTGCCCAAGGCAAAGGCGTGGCCGACGATTGGGAGTTCAGCCCCATAAACGGCGCCTCCTGCGCTCGCGAGGCGCTGCCCGGCCCGGATGGTGGTTGGGCTGAAGTCATCACGGTCCCGCCCGTCGCGGAAGGAACCAAGCCGCCGCAGGTCATGATCGCCCAACACGATCTGCCCATCCAAGGCGGCCAATGGTACCGCATGTCGGTCCGAACCCGGGGCGAGGGCTTGAAGTTTAAGGAAGGCATCGAATGGTCGGTGCCGAATACAATCAACTGGCATGAATTGCTCGAACATCAGGATCTTACGGCCAAAGCGCAATGGCAGACCAACTCCTTCATTCTCAAGGCCAAGGAGACTGTCACCAAAGGGAGCAAGTTCCAAATTTGGTTCACCGGCACCGGCAAACTATGGCTCGCCGATGCCCGCTTGGAGCCGGTCAAGGATCCGACCGCCGGCCGCTGGCTCGACGGCCTTTACCTCACCAAACCTGTCGAGTGGGATGACCCCTATCGCTTCTTCGGGTGGTGAGCCGTGGCCAATATGACGCTTCTTTGCAAAACTCACATGAATGACTCTTCTCCCTCGGACGCCCCTTCCGTCAAGTTTCCCTCAACCCTGCTGCTCGCCGTCCTCTGGGCGATGCTCGCGCTGCCCTTGGCCTCCACCGCGCAAGTGCCACCTGGCGTGGCCTTGCCGCCGGGTGTTAAAGCGGTGTGGGACACGGCCAAGGCCTACCACGAGACCACCCCGACTCGCGAGCGCCTTTGCATCAACGGCCTGTGGCGTTGGCAGCCGGCGACGGATATCGCCTCCCCAGTCCCCGCTGCGGCTTGGGGTTACTTCAAGGTGCCCGGCCCCTGGCCCGGCATTGAAGATTACGTGTCGAGCGATTACCAGACGCTCTACCCCGACCCGAGTTGGAAGAGCACGAGCTTGCGCGGTGTCCAGAGCGCCTGGTACGAGCGCACCATCTCCATCCCCAAGGATTGGGCCGGCCGGCGCATTGCCCTGGATGTCGAGTACCTGAATTCCATCGCGGATATTTATATTGACGGCAGCAAAGTGGGCCAGATTCGCTTCCCGGGCGGCCAGTTGGACATCTCGGCAGCGGTCCGTCCGGGCGCCACGCATCGCCTCAGCATGTTGGTGAGGGCCATGCCGCTCCGAGCTTTGATGGAGTCCTACAACGACACCAACACCGGCAGAAGACGGCGAGGCTCAGTCGAACGCCGCGGCCTGTGCGGTGACCTTTGGCTGGTCGGCGAACCGGCCCAGGCGCGGCTCTCCGATATCAGGATCGACACCTCGTTCCGCCAGAGCCATATCACGTTCGTAGCCGGCTTGCAGGGACTGGCGACCGACGGCCGCTACAAGCTGCGGGCGCAAATTACTTATCAGGGCCGCAAAGTGGCGGAATTCACCGGCCCGGCGTTCCCGGCCAGCGAGGTCAAAGATGGCCAGGCGACCTTCACGGCATCGTGGAAGGCTCCGAAATTATGGGACCTCAACACGCCCCAGAACCAGTATGACGCCCAGGTGTCGCTGCTCGACGCCAAGGGCAAGGCGGTCGATATTGCCACCCCGGTGCGGTTCGGGTTCCGCGAGCTTTGGATCCAGGGCCGCGACTTCTATCTCAACGGCACCCGGCTGTACCTGTCGTTGGTGCCTTTGGACAATGCCCAGGTGGGAACGGCGTTAGCGACCTACGCCGCGGCCAAGGAGAGCTTCCTGCGCCTCAAGAGTATCGGGATCAACTTCATGTACACGCACAACTACGGCTGCCAGCCGGGTTCGCACCTCAGTTTTACCGAAATCCTGCGCGCGGCGGACGACACCGGGATGCTGGTGGCGTTGTCGCAGCCGCACTTCAGCGCTTACGATTGGAATACGCCCGACTCCGACCAGACCAACGGCTACGCCCGCCATGCGGAGTACTACGTGCACGTGGCCGCCAGCCACCCCTCGGTGGTCTTCTACGCCACCAGCCACAACGCCACCGGTTACAGCGAGGATACGGACCCCCCGATGATTGACGGGTTGGTCGATCCTGCGACCAAAGGGTGGAGCGGCAAGAATCCCAAGCTCGCGGTGCGGTGCGAAGCCATCATCAAACGCCTGGATCCCTCGCGCATCGTCTATCATCATTCCTCGGGCAATCTGACCGCGATATACTCGCTCAACTTCTACCTCAACTTCGTGCCTATCCAGGAGATGGACGATTGGTTTGAGCACTGGGCCACCGTGGGTGCAAAACCGTTGGTGCTCGTCGAATATGGCGTGCCCTATGGCTGGGACTGGACCATGTACCGCGGTTGGTACAACGGCACCCGCGAATTCGGCTCCGCCGCCGTGCCTTGGGAGTATTGCATCGCCGAGTGGGACGCCCAGTTCCTGGGCGATGCCGCTTATAAGATTAGTGATTTGGAAAAGACCGATCTGCGGTATGAAGCACAGCAGTTCCGCCAGGGCCGCTTATGGCACCACTGGGATTACCCGATCCCGGTCAGCGACGTTCGGTTTGAGGAGATTCAACCGGTGCAAGCCGCCTACACGACCGACAACTGGCGGGCCTTCCGCACCTGGGGACTTTCGGCCAACTCTCCCTGTGAATACGACCGCTTCTGGAAATTGCGCCCCGGCTTCCAGCACCACCGCCAGGATCTCACCGTGGACTGGGACAACCTCCAGCACCCTGGCTTCAGCCCGGACTTCATCGACAGAACATTCGCGCGCTTTAACCTTGCCTATAAGGCGTCCGACTGGGTCCCCTTGCTCGCGGGCAAAGCGCTGCTCCGCAATAACATGCCGTTGCTGGGCTGGATCGCGGGCAAGTCCGAGCACTTCACCACCAAAGACCACGTCTTTTATCCCGGCCAAACCATCCAGAAGCAACTCATCGTGATCAACAATTCCCGCGTGACCATGACCTGCGATGCTTCATGGTCAACCGACCTTATTCCGGCGGCTAAAGGCGCCAAGAAGGTCGTCATACCGACCGGCGATCAGGCGCAAGTGCCGGTGCAAATCAAACTGCCGGCCACCGTGGCGCCCGGCAATTATCAGATCACCGCCAACTTCAAGTTCAGCAATGGCGAGAGCCAGAATGACTCTTTGACCATTCAGGTTCTGCCGGCTGTGACGCCGGCAAGTCCGGCTTCGAAAATCGCGCTCTTTGACCCGCCTGGCCAGACGGCCAAATTTCTGGCCGGCCTGGGTCTTAACTGTAAATCGGTGGATGCCGCCGCGGACCTTTCGGGTTTCGACGTGCTGTTGATTGGCAAAGGCGCCCTGACTCTGGACGACCCGGCGCCCGCTCTCAAGCGGGTGCGCGACGGTCTCAAGGTCGTTGTATTTGAGCAGACTGGCGACGTCCTCGAGAAGCGGCTCGGCTTCAGGGTCGAGGAATACGGACTGCGCCAGGTTTGGCCGCGCGTGCCGGACAGTCCGCTGCTGGCCGGCCTCAAGGCCGAAGATTTGCACGATTGGCGCGGCTCGTCCACCTTGCTGCCGCCGACCATGCCTTACAAGTTGAGCCAGCATTACAGCGGCGCGCCGACCGTGACTTGGTGCGGGCTGGAGGTTCCCCGCCTGTGGCGTTGCGGCAATTGGGGCAACGTCGCCTCGGTGCTCATCGAGAAGCCCCCGCGCGGCGACTTCCTGCCGATTCTGGACGGCGGCTACGCGCTGCAATACAGCCCGTTGCTGGAATACCGCGAAGGGCAGGGGATGGTCCTTTTCTGTCAAATGGACGTAACCGCGCGCACTGAGAGCGACCCGGCCGCCGAGACGCTGGCGGGCAACATTCTCAAGTATATCGATTCCTGGCGTCCATCCCCCCGTCGCACGGCGGTTTACGCCGGCGAACCCGCCGGCCTGTCCTGGCTGGCGTCCTGCGGCATCGAAGCCTCTCCATTCAAAGGCGAGCCGCTGGCGGCGGATCAGGTGTTGGTGTTGGGGCCGGGAGCGGATGCCGCGCAGACCCAGACCACAACTGCCTGGGTCAAAGCTGGAGGCCATGTCTTGGCCCTCGGTCTGAACCAGGAGGAGGCCAACTCCTTCCTGCCCACGAAAGTCACGATGCAAACCGCCGAGCATATCGCCGCCTTCTTCCAACCTTTCGGCACTCTTTCACTCCTGGCCGGGGTGGCTCCGGCGGACGTGCATAACCGCGACCCGCGCAAACTGCCCCTGGTGACAGGCGGCGCGACGCCTTACGGCGACGGCGTCCTGGCAGCGGCGGACAACGTCGTTTTTTGCCAACTACCGCCGTTCGAGGTGATCAAGACCAATGGCGGCCCGGTGCAATTCAATCTCCGCCGAACCTTCGTCCGCACCTCCTTCGCCGTGAGCCGGTTGCTGGGCAATCTCGGCGTGTCTGGCTCGACGCCGCTCCTGGAACGGTTCAGCGAGCCGGTGAGCGCTTCCAAGCCGGCCAACCCGGCCGCTGGCCGCTGGCTCGACGGCCTTTACCTCACCAAACCTGTCGAGTGGGATGACCCCTATCGCTTCTTCGGATGGTGAACCATGTCCAACACTCCCTATTCACAACCAATGAATTCTCCTACGCCTTCAACCACGGCGGACTCCGCCGCGCCCTCGCCGTTGCGGTGGGTGATGATTGCATTCGCTTTCTTCGCCACCATTTTTGTTTACTTGGATCGCCAGGTTCTGGCGGTGGTCTCCACCTCGCCGGATTTCAAGGCCGCCGTGCCTTTGACGCAGGAAACCTACGGCTACGTGACGGCCGCGTTCATGCTTGCCTACGCCGCCATGAACGGCCTTTCGGGACCGTTCATTGATGCCGTCGGCACCCGCATCGGCTACGCTTGCTGCATGCTCTGGTGGTCGTTCGCCGGGATGGTGCATATCTTCGCGCGCAGCGCGCTTTCACTCGGCTGCTTCCGGGTGCTGATCGGCTCCGGCGAGGCGGGCAACTGGCCTGCGGCGGCCAAAATGGTCAGCGAATGGTTTCCGGCCAAGGAACGCGCTTTGGCCTCCGGCATCTTCAACAGCGGCGCCTCCATCGGCGCGGTGGTGGCGTTTCCCTCCATTGCCTGGCTTGTGACGCTCATGGGCTGGAAAAGCGCCTTCATCGCCATGGGGGCCTTGGGCCTTTTGTGGGTTGTGTGCTGGTGGTTCTTTGCCCCCGCCTTAAAGAGCATTGCCGGCCAGGCCCCGCCGCGGCGCGTGCCCGCCGGCCAACTGCTGACGACACGTTTCGTGATCTTCTTCACTCTCTCCAAAGTTTTCATGGATCCCGTCTGGTATTTCTTTGTTTTCTGGTTTCCGAAATACCTCGCTGAAGTCCACCATTTCACGCTCAAGGATATCGGTTGGAAAGGCTGGATTCCCTACTTCACGGCCGCGCTGGGCAATCTTGCCGGCGGACTGCTGACATCCTTCTTGATCCGTTGCGGCCTCGCCACGCCCGTGGCCCGCAAAACCAGCACGGCGGTGTTTGCCTTGGCGATGGTGAGCATCATTCCGGCCAGCTTCACCGCCAGCGCGCCGCTGGCGATAGCCCTCGTCTCGGTCATGACATTTGGTTACACCGGCTATCTGGCCAACACGCTGGCCTTTCCGGCGGACGTTTTTCCCAAACAGGCCGTCGCCTCCGTTTACGGATTGGCGAGCATGGGATCGGGCCTTGGCGGTTTTGTGTTCATGATACTGTCGGGAAAACTGATCGGCCGTTTTGGTTACACGCCCGTTTTCATCGGCTACGGCATCCTGCCGCTGCTGGCCCTGTTCTGCATCCTATTTCTCATCGGCCCCCTGCGCCCGCACCCAAAATTTCAACAAGCTGCGCCGGCGCCAACGCTTTCCTGATTATCGACCGACAGCCGCGAAGAACTCAGCGAGGAGATTTTTCGCAATCTTTAATCGAATCACGGGCGCGAATTGCCTGGGTCCATGATTGCCCCCAGGAACAGGATGGCCCCCGTTTCGTTGTCGCAGATGGCGACGAGAAAGGGATGTCCACCATCATGGTAAATGGCGGTGGATCCTTGCTCGGATCGTGAATGCCTTGCGATATAATCATTTCGGTCGCGGCGCTCGCCTCTGTGCCCTTCTCGTTCACTTCGACATACATCTGCACAGCGTAAGAGTAGGGCAAGGCGATGGCTTGCACTTGCCCGTTTTCATAATAACGAAACTGGCCGCTCTGACGCATTCTCGCGCGCGTCGTCCTTCTTCCGTCCGCCAGTCTAAAAGGCATGTCGCGGGTCGCCTTGGGATCGAACTGGAACATCCAATCGCTCTTGAAATAAATGGCGTCCAGCACGATCAACCGCGCCAACGGATCCAGCGGAGACTCCGCGATGTGCGGGATTGTTCCATGAGTATGCTCGCTGACCCAGGCGTTGATCTGCCTCACCGTGGCCGGGTCGTTGAAATCCGCGTCCGAAACCTGCGCCTGGAATGACTCCTGGTTGGTGGAAATGAAAGAGGCCTTGATGGGGAAGCCGTGCGCGACCCACAAGCCATTGGCAATCTCCAGTTGAATTTTCTCGGCCTGCTGGTCTCCGTGCTTTAGGTTCCGCAGACGTTGGAGCAAAGCGGCGTTGCCCGCGTTTGCCTCAGCCGCGCTCACGTGGTCGCTCTGCAACGTCCGGCGAATTTCCTCCCTCGTCTGCCGACGGCCCCGTTTTGCGCCATGGCCAAAGCCAACCCCGCACCGACTGGACTAATGAAAACATTGCTGCCGGGAGACGACTTCCGTATTTGCGCCAGCAGGTTGAACCCAAAGGCATTATACGCCTCTGCCGCGTTGCGCGCCGCCCGCCAGTCGCCGGGTTGGGCGCGCGCCGGCCAAGGCTCCGTCAGCGTGCCAAGGGTCAAGAGGATCAGCAAACCGAACGACAGAGGAGAAGCCTTCAAATTCAAAATTCTCTATGGAAAGCGTCACCCATCGAAGTATTGTGTCAATAGATAAAACGCCGCGTTCAATTCCCTGGGAAAACAACCAACGACAAACGAAGGGAGGCCACAGATTGACACAGATTAACACAGATAAATTCCTTGGGATCAAAAGAATGTTTTTTCCGCCTTTCTGTGTCAATCTGTGGCTAAAAACGTCTTCTGCCTGCTCAAAAAAACCGCTTGCCAGACCCCTGCCTCCGGCTAACATCGCCCAGATTATGTTAGACAGCCTTTGCTTCATGGCGCAGACCTCTTTATGAACATCTCAATCACAACCGGACTTCGTAAATTGCTCTTGTTGACCTGGCTCGGCGCCTCGGTTTTGCTCCGCGCCGCCCAGGGCCAGACTCTTCCCGACACCGCTCCGCTGACCATGCCGGGCGATGTCGCCTCGAACATCCTGGCCGGCGCCGATCGCTTCCTCTTGCGCAAGACCGATGAATCGGTGGCGGGCCGCGCGCGCTTCTGGCATAGGGATTCTTCCTCCTACCCGGCCTACGAGCGCTCCATTGCCACCAACCGCCAATGGCTGGCGCACATCCTCGGCGTGCGCGACCAACGCGTGGATGCGGTGAAACTTGAACTGGTCGCCACCCCCACCCAGCCGGCCCTGGTTGGGCGCGGACAAAATTATGAGGTCTTTGCCGTGCGCTGGCCGGCCTTCGGAGACGTCACTGGCGAAGGTTTGCTGCTCAGGCCGATTAATCGCGTGCCTCTCGCCAACATCGTCGCCATCCCCGACGCCGACCAAACGCCCGAGCAACTGGCCGGGTTGGCTGCCGGCATCGCGCCCCAGAGCCAATTCGCTCGGCGTCTGGCCGAGAGCGGCTGCCAGGTGATTATCCCCGTGTTGATCAGCCGAAGCCTTGACTCTCAAGGAAAGCTCTCGAACCGCGAATTCGTTTATCGGCCCGCCTACGAATTGGGCCGGCACGTCATCGGTTACGAAATCCAAAAAGTGCTCGCGGCCATAGATTGGATGTCCGCCCAAAACTCCAATTCCACCGTAAGAACCGGCGTCATGGGCTGGGGCGAAGGCGGCTTGCTCGCCTTTTATGCCGCCGCGTTGGACACGCGCATCTCGGCGGCGTGCGTCAGCGGTTTTTTCGATGACAACCGCAACGTCTGGACGCAACCGGTCTATCGCAATGTCTTCGGCCTGCTGGAACAATTCGGCGACGCGGAAGTGGCGGCCATGATTGCTCCCCGCGGACTGATCATCGAAGCCGCCCCCGGGCCGGAGGCGTCATTGGCCGGCAGCAACGGCACGCCGGGAATCCTCGTTTCCCCCAGGGTGGAGGATGTCCGCTCGGAATTTGACCGTGCCCGCGCCTTGGTGGCTGGACTGAACCCGGCGCCGCGCTTGATTTTGGTCGGCGGCGAAACCGGCGCCGGGCCTTATGGCTCTGAATTTGCGTTGATGGCGTTCTTAACCACGCTGGACCGCCAGGCCCGCCTGATGCCGAATGGCCAGGCGCCGGAGAATCTGGGGCCTGCCTTCGACCCGGAGGCCCGCCAAGCCCGCCAGTTGCACGAATTGGACCGTCACACCCAATGGCTCCTGGCCGAAAGTCCCTACACACGCCAAAAATTCATGGCCAAGCTCGACACCTCATCGCCGGAAAAATTCCACCAGAGCGCCGAGGGCTACCGCGATTTCTTTTATCGCCAGATCATGGGGCGGTTCGACGACCCCATTCTGCCGGCCAATCCCCGTTCACGAAAAATTTATGACCAGCCCAAATGGACCGGCTACGAGGTCCTGTTCGATGTCTTTCCGGACGTGAACGCTTACGGAATTCTATTGCTGCCCAAGGATCTCAAGCCCGGCGAACGGCGGTCGGTTGTTGTTTGCCAGCATGGCCGGGGCGGACGCGCGCAGGACGCCATAACGGGCGACAGCCGTTATTACCACGATTTCGCGGCCAAGTTGTGCGACCAAGGCTTTATCACCTTCGCCCCGCAAGATTTGTATATCTACGAACCGCGCTTCCGCTCCCTTCAGCGCAAGGCCAATCCGCTGGGCAAATCCTTGTATTCGATCATGATCCCTCAGCATCAGCAGATCACCGATTGGCTCAAGATGCAGCCGTTTGTGGACCCGGCGCGGATTGCCTTCTACGGCGTGAGCTACGGAGGCAACACCGGCATGCGCGTGCCGCCGCTGGTGACAAACTACTGCCTGTCCATCTGCTCGGCCAATTTCAATGATGCCGCGTGGAAGAACGCCTCCACCCGCGCTCCCGCCAGTTTTGCCTTGAGTCCCGAATGCGAGATGTTTGAGTTCGACCTCGCCAGCACCTTCAACTACGCCGATCTGGCCGCCTTGATCGCCCCGCGCCCGTTCATGGTCGAACGCGGCCATTTCGACGGCACCGGCCCGGACGAGTGGATCGGCTCCGAATTCGCCAAAGTGCGTTTTCTTTACGAGGCGCGCCTGGGCCTTCGCGATCAATGCGTCATCGAATGGTTCAACGGCGCGCACACCGTCAACGAAAAGGGTACTTTCGACTTCCTGCGCCACCATCTCAACTGGCCCGCCCCATAGGCGATGACTTACGGCAAAATCGCTTCGCGCGGCACGACCCTGGTGGCGCCGCCTAGACGGATTTCTGCATTGCCCGTGGCGTGGTAAACCCGCACCTGGCGGGAACGGGAAAGCGCCCGGTTATCCAGGCTGCGCAAGGTGAACATCGTGGGAGAATCATATTTGATCCCGGCCCAATTCCTGGCGTGAAAGGCAGCGAACGTGCGGGACTCGGCCAGGAAACCGTAAGGCGGCAGCACCACCTTCCCGCCCATCTCCGATTCGCACGAGTAATCGGCATCGCTGCCGTTGATGACGATTCTCATGGCGTCGCGGCCCTCGCCGAAAACGGTGCGCTCTATCTTGCGGTCGGCGCTGAGAAACTCATGCCGCGACATTTGACTCCTGGCCGTTAGTTCGTTCAGCGGCGCCAGCACTTCGTATGTGTTCTTGATAAAGCGGTCCGTCAGATGCATTCCCGCCGCCCAACCATTGTCGGCGCGAATAAAAAACGCCGCGTCCATCGACGACGGCAGAGCGGGGTCCGTCGGCAGTCCCTTGGCTTCCGACTGCTTCCAATACAGATGGTCTGGCACCGAATGGTAATTCAGCGGCCTCGCCAGGCTGATGTGATGCAACACGTATTCCGCTGCTTTCCGCGGATCATATCCGTATTTTCCATACATGGCGATGCAGTCCCGATAAACCAGATCAAACATCGGCGCCACCGTCGCGCCCAGTTTGGACGGCAGATTCGTGTCATGATAAGGGCGTCCGCTCACGCCCGTCAGGCCCTCGAAGAAATCGCTGTGCGGGATCGCCCATTCCCGCCCGCACTCGCTTCCGAATACGCCGAACGTCTCCCTCGCGTAATCCGAAAGCGCCTGCTTCCATTTCATGTCATCCGCCCGCGTCAGAGGATGCGCCGGGTCGAAGCATTCCTGCAAATTGGCGGCATAGGTTGTGTCAATAAAATAAGAGTTGGCGTTGGAAAGCTTCCTGACCGCGGACAGATTTTGCGGGCGTTGCGCCAACTCGAGCGCCATCTGCGAACATGTCATATAGGCCAGTCCGCCCGCCCAATGTCCGCCCTTGACCAGTTTGCCATCCGCCGTCTTCATCACGAACCGTTCGTTCCACGACGGCGAATCCTTGTAAATGTCCTGGTAATTGTCATGCAGGCAGAAGAGATAACCCAGGTTCATGACCCGTCGCGCGCAATCCGCGAACGCCGCGTCCCCGCCGCATTCGGGCGCCGTCGGCAGGATGTCAGGATGCTGGTTGTCATAGCCGCGATGGATCCATCCGCCGATCGTGAACAGGACCTTGTCCAGCTTGAGATCTTGTTTCAGGTGCTCGGCCACTTGCGCTGCTTCGTCGAACGTCCAGTTGACGCGCTCCGATTCTTCCTGGCTGCTCTCCTCGTTCATCCGCCGGTTCAACGTGCTCCACAGCTTGATATTCGCCGCGCCGAAAAGTTTCGCCCGCTCCGGGTGGCCTTTCAATTTCTGGTCCCACCTAACCAGCCAGCCTCTTTTCTCCGCCACTTTGCGGTAGGCCTTCGCGATGCTCACATAATCGCCTTTGCCCAGAATCTGCATCCGAAAGGCGTGGGCCGATTTTCTCAGATTCAGCGATGGCGTGACCACCTGATGCCCGTCCTTCTGCGTGACGCTTTTGACATCCGCCGCCACGTAGGGATCGTTCCACGTCAACAGCAAGGCCGCCCCCTGCTGCACGATCCCAAGCATCTCCATGTGGCAGCCTTCGTAAGCATAAGTATCAAACCGGCGCGAAAAGCTCAGACCGCTATCCGCCGGAATCAGCAGCCCTTCCCGGCAAGGCACCACGACGTATCCCTTCCCGGAACTCGTCGCGGCCAGGGTTTCGCCCAGCATAGATATGGATTCCACCTGCAACCCCGGATCGGTTTCATAGCTAATCTCCAGAGAGCGGTCGTCCGGCAGCGCACGTATCAAGACCCGCACCGCCGCCGCCGGCAGCGTGTCCAAGGGGTGAAACGACGCCACCACTTGACGGCCTGCGGATTCCACCGCGGCCTGCGTCAGCGCGTGCCGTTGCGGTTTCCCGTCCACGGCCAGCGTCACCTCGCCGATTGGCGCCCGCTTCGACTCCGAACGCCAGGTCATTCCAGCCTGCTTGTCCAAAATCTCGCAATCATCCCCGAGCGTGAACCGGAAAAAACGGGTCTCAATCACCGCCTTCGACGAACCATCTGCCGTCAAACTGGTGGGAAAAAAAACGCAGAATGCCGTAAGCGCCAGGCCCACAACCAATGAGTGTATTCGCATCATAATTTGTGCGCGATCTTAGAGCGCGGCTCAAAAGTCACGCGCGTACGATTAAGCTATCGGCGGAGCATAATTCGGACAAATGCTTTCGACCAGACCAAAAATGATTTTCCAGATCCGCTCTGAGAATCCGCTGGCTCAAGACGAGCCGCTGATCGAAGCGGGGCGCGGGCGTTTGGGAACGGCGGGTGCGTTGTTGACGTCAAAAGCGATGCAAGTTAGGTCTTCGAGTTTTTGTGATTTATCGGAATTCGAAACTTGGAGCCCGAGTATATTATTCCTCGATCTGATAGCTTTTTGACTTGAGTTGAGCCTTGAGTAAACGACGTTGTTCCGCTTGGCACCCAAACAAATGACTTGTCAAATTTTGCCAGCTTTTTTCCAGGCCCACTCAACCAAGTTTTCAGCCAATCCAATTTCCTGAACATAACTGCTATCTGATCGTCGGCTCCGGTGTGGGTTTCCACCCAATAGATAAATTCATCCGAACGATTATGATGTTGGTAACCAATTGCAAAATCCCAGCGATTCCCGTGCGGATCCAGAGCGATCCATGCTGCATCAATATCCACACTGCCACGCAAATGAGTTGAAGATGTATTTTCCGGATCAATGCGCGCTTTGTCTTGCGACCTCAATGCGCCAAGGCCAGGCATCCATTTACCTGCTAAACTTGGCGTCTCCTCAACCGACTCTTTGAAGCCCATTGTGTTTTATTGGTTGGAATTTGCAACAGCGCGCGCGACTGCCTCGTTTGCACGTCCGCTGAATTCTGAAAGCCCACCCCATCCCGATTCACTTTGGTCTTCCGCATTGGAATTCAAAGCTGAAATGTCACGTGTTGTCCCACCCTCCCGGTCGAAATAATAAACCTTCACCAGTCGCTTCATAACTTTCTCTGCGAGTTCCACCATCCCCGCCGTGGGTTCCATATCGAAAACCCCTAATAAGTCGGTCGCGGCAGCGCCATTATCCCTGAGTCGTTGCAAGGCCCATACTGCATCCAATACTTGGGGCGAATGCGTTGAAATGCAGACGCGATAACCGCGCGCCATTAATTCGAATACCATCAGCATGACAATCGCTATGGCGCGCGGGTGTAGGCCCATTTCCAGCTCTTCAATGACTGCCCAATCCAATCCCCTTCTACGGGGTGCTTTTGCTGGCACCATCAACCAATATAAACCAAGCAGCAGTGGGACGAACTCGCGTTGCCCGGCAGACCACACCGCAACAGGAAGGCTGCCGCCGCCTCCTTGTGTGCTTGTGAGAACCAGACGTTTTTGGGCGCGTTGCGTATCAATCTTCAAATCAAAACCTGGAAAAATATGCGCCTGGAGCAAATCCCGAAATTCAGCCTTCAATCGGCGGGGAACGGGAAACAGGGTTCCTTCAGCGCCAAAATCAGACATTAGCAGCCGCAGGTGTTCACTGAATTCCCGTAGTGTGAAAGGAGTGCTTGCATCGTAATAATTGAACGCCGACGGCCAGCCGTCTCTCAACGCGAGGACGCGCTGTGCCGGGATGAAGAACATGGATTCCTGCCGATGCGGTCGCTTTTCTTCAACGCGGCTCGGCAGGTCAACCTTATTGCCGTTCTTCTCAATGCTCGTCTTATTCGACCAAACGGAGTGCATTCCCTCCCCAAAATACACGTCCAGAAAATCCGTGAATTTACCTGACCAATCTACGCCCGCGCGGCTGAACTCCTTTTTGATGTAAGACGTATCTTCCAGAAGTTTGAGCAGTTGAAGCAGGATGCTCTTGCCTGTTGCTTGCGGGCCAACGAATACTGTCAGACTTCCGAAAGTAATGTCCGCGTGTTTGATGGGGCCAAAGTTTTCTACTTTGAGGGTCGGATGCCTAATTGGTAGTTTCATTGTTTTCAGTTTATATGTCAGAATTTACAGATCTTGCGTATCGAACAGGTGCAGGTGCCCCTCGCTTTCCAATTTGGGATCATGGTCGTCTTTTGCGCAATCGCGCCCGCGCCACCTTGTTTTTATCTCCTTTGGCCAGATACAGCAAGTCCTCTTCTCAATTTGTGCCTGATCTTAGGAGCTCTGCGGGTCTTGGGAACCAATTTGTCATTGCCGACACGATAAAATTTGTTACCTGGC
>CAVWZG010000011.1:0-20111 GCA_963759415.1 uncultured Verrucomicrobiae bacterium
TGGATTAAAAAGTAATGAAGAAATCTCGCATCCAAAACATTCTTCTTGGGACGAATAATTGCAACGTGCTGGTTCACGCGAGCGGGTAGAATCTTGTCGGGAACTTGGCAAACTCTGGCAACTGAATCGCCAGTGATGTTTAGCAAAACGTCACCGGGCATCACGTTTACGTTTTCCAATTCTCGCGCGTGCTTGTCGCCGATAAATGCCAAGCCATCCCGCTTGAAGCCGTCGTTGTAAATGTTCTGGCTGCGAATAAGGGAGATACCCGTTGCTTGATAAACTTCACTGCCGCCGCGTGGCGTTGCGCCGCTGCCAATTTTTTCGCAGGAAGCTCCAAGGCGTAATGTCTGCCACTGGCTCACTGCCGGCCTCCATTCCCGGCGGGCGCGGGTGGCCGGGCGGACGAGGCCGCCGCGCCTGCGCCTGCCAGCGACCGAAGGGACATCAGCGACGGCAACTGGCAGGTCGGTTTAGTCCTTGAAGTCATTTCCACCCTCCTTGCTTGGCGCGGGCGGCGAGCCGGGCGCGGGTCATGCGCTCGCGCAGGCCGCCTTCTTTCAGGAAATCCTGTTCCAACCGGTGGAGTTGCCGGTCGAGCAGATAGTTGGTCAGCTTGATCAGGCCAATCATCACGTTGGCGGCAATGGCCGGGTCGGGGTTCTCAATGCCTTTCTTGAACGTCTCGTAATTGGCGTTGGGCTGGCGGTTGAGTTCCCGCAGGCGCCGGGCATAGCGGTGTTCCGTCGTCCATTCCGCGATGCCGCGCACGCGCAGGTAATCGCGGTAGTCTTCCAGCAACTCCTCCAGGCTGGCCCGCGCCACGTTGGTGAGCTTGATCTCGGTTTCCTTGGAAGTGCCGCTGGCCTGGCTGCCCTCCAGGATATTCTGTTTGCCGGAGCGCGCGGCCTGCACCATCTGGTCATGGGTGCGGTCGGATTTTTTCAGAAGCCGTCGCAGAACCGCACGGTGCCATCATAAACAATCCGGGCTTTCTGGAAAGGAGAGCAGTTCCTCGTAGCCGCCATGCGGCGGGATAAAGCCGGGGTCATCGGCTCGAGCAAGGGACACAAGGGACTTCAGGGACGGCGAGGGACTCCGGCTTCCTATCGTCGCTTTTGTCACTTTAGTCCTTTGCTCAGGCATGGCTCAGGGATTTTAGATTTTGCCGGATGGCCTTTTCCAGCTTCGCGGATTCCGCGAATTGTTCTTCCAGGGTCTGCGGTGAGCCGTTTCATCTTTTGCTCAAATGGTTCGCCGTCGTCTTCAATATCTGCCGCGCCCACATAACGTCCGGGCGTGAGGACGTAACCATGCGTGCTGGATTTCTTCGAGCTTCACGGATTTGCAGAAGCCGGGTTCGTCCGCATAGGCTGGCTTCGCTTCTTTGGATTTCCACGCGTGGTAGCAGTCCGAAATTTTTCGATTTCCTCGGCGGTCAGTTCCCGATGAATGCGGTCAACCAGCACGCCCATTTTCCGCGCATCAATGAAAAGTGTTTCGCCGCGCCGGTCGCGGCGTTTGTGATTCTTTTTGTCGCGGGCCAGAAACCAGAGGCAGACGGGAATTTGCGTGGTGAAAAACAACTGGCCGGGCAGCGCGACCATGCAATCCACGAGGTCGGCTTCAATCAAGGCCTTGCGAATCTCGCCTTCGTTCGAGGTCTGCGTGGACATTGAACCGTTCGCCATGACGAATCCCGCCACGCCCACGGGCGAGAGGTGATGGATGAAATGTTGAATCCAGGCGTAGTTGGCGTTGTTCACCGGCGGCATCCCGAATTTCCAGCGCACGTCCTGCCGCAGGTTTTCGCCGCCCCAATCGCTCATGTTGAACGGCGGGTTGGCGAGAATGAAATCGGCCTTGAGGTCGGGATGCAAATCCGCCCGGAAGCTGTCGGCGTTGCGCGGGCCGAGATTGGCGTCAATGCCGCGAATGGCGAGGTTCATCCGCGCCAGTTTCCAGGTGGTGTAGTTGGATTCCTGCCCGTAAACCGCGATGTCGCCCACGCGTCCGCCGTGTTCTTCCACGAATTTTTCCGATTGCACGAACATGCCGCCCGAACCGCAGCACGGGTCGAACACGCGGCCTTTGTAGGGTTCAAGCATGGCGACGAGCACCTGCACGACGCATTGCGGGGTGTAGAACTCGCCGCCGCCCTTGCCTTCCGCGCTGGCGAATTTGCCGAGAAAGTATTCATAGACGCGCCCGAGCACGTCCTTGGACTTCGCCGCCGATTCGTTGAAGCCGATGTTGCTGATGATGTCCACGAGTCCGCCGAGCCGGACTTTGTCGAGGCTGGGCCGGGCGTAATCGCGCGGCAGCACGCCTTTGAGCGTGGGATTCTCGCGCTCAATCGCGCCCATCGCGTCGTCAATGACCTTGCCAATCTCCGGCGACTTGGCTTTGGCCTTGATGGTGTGCCAGCGGGCTTCGGGCGGCAGCCAGAAGACATTCGCGGCCAGATATTCGTCGCGATTCTCGGCGGCTTCGGCGCGTTGCGGTTCGTCCTTGATGAACCATTCGCTCTTGGGATCGGAGAAGCCGAACAGCAGTTGTTCGCGTTTTTCCTCGAAGGCGTCGGAAATGTATTTGAGGAAGATGAGGCCGAGCGCAGACGTGCTTGTATTCCGAAGCGTCCATGTGCCCGCGCATCTTGTCGGCGGCGGCCCAAAGCTGGGCTTCGAAATCGAGACCGCCGCCTGAATTCCCGGACGGCTTGCCGTAGTGGATGCTTGCCATAGTCTGTTTTATAGCAAGTATGGCGATATGGCACAAATGAATATACTGGATCTTCCGCCGATGTGGGACTGGCCGGTGTCTCTGGCGCAAGATTGTCGGGACCTCCGTTTGGGTGAGACCCTACTGCGTGGCCAGGCCGACTTTGGTGATGTCCAATTGCTGCAGCGCGTCCAGCACTTTGATCATGTTCTGGTAATCCACCTCGTCCGAGCCTTTGACCACGACTTTGGGATCGGGATCGGCCGCCTTCACCGCGGCCAGTTTTCCTTGATCTGCGGCGTCGGGCACCGCTTCGTCGTTCAGGAACACCTCGCCCTTGTCAGTCGACGATGATGCGGTTGATCTTGGGCTTGGGCGCGTTGGGATTCTGCGGCGGCGGCTTGCCGGAAGGCAGCGCCATTTCCAGGCTGTTGACCATCTGCGGCGTGGTGATGATGAAGATGACCAGCAGCACGAACACCAGGTCCAGCAGCGGCGTGATGTTCAACTCGTTCATGGTGCTGTGCCCGCGCTGGCTGGTTTTTTTCATGGCTCAGGGAGCACACCGGTTCGGCGGCGACGACATCAAAACGAACCACGACGCGGGATGGAAAATTGGTGGGCGGCGCGCGGTTCACGCTCGTGCGTTTTGGCGATGGCCTGGCGCACGGAATCGTCCCAGCGCTTGTCGCCGGAACTTTTCTTCCAGACCGGATCGGCGATCTGCCCGCGTGATCCACCGACACCTCCACTTCGGCCACGAAATTGTGGTCCTCCATGTCTTCCGGGCGGTCCCACCGGGAACGCAATGAGTATTCGATCAATCCTTTGTAAAGTTGCACCGGGTCGGAACTGGTTTCCACCGCTTTGCCGCCCTCGAAGACAAACGATCCGAGCGTCCGCCGCCGGCGGAGCGACCGGCGGCGGGGCCGTGCCGGTGGGCGGCGGCGGAGCTGCGGCGTCCTTGGGCGTTTCGATCTTGGGTGCCTCGGCCATTTTGGGCGCCTCCACCTTGGGCGGCTTCCTCCTTGGGTTTCTCCGGTTCCTTGGGCTTCTCCGGCGGCTTTTCCTTGACCATCTCGACGGCGATTTTCCGCAACTGCTTGCCCAGACAACCCTCGCGCGCGGCAAAATAAAGCACCGAGAGCACAAGAAGGCCGTGAAACGCCAGCGAGATGAGCAGGTTCACCTTCGATGAGTTGCGCGGTTTGCGTTTCTGCTGTTCTGGGTGATCATGGCGCGTCTGGGTTATTTTTTGTCCGCCGGCTCGGTGGCCAGGTCCACTTTCGACCACGTTGGCTTGCTGGCAGACATCCAGCACCGCGCGGATTTGGCGGTACTTGGTCTTGCCGTCGCCGCGCACGATCACGCTCAGGTCCGGGTCGCCGATGCGCAAGGCCACCAGCATTTCCTGCAATCCGGCGATGTCCACCGCCGCCTTGTTAAGATACACCTTTCCATCCTCCTGCACGGTGATGTAGTTGGCCTTGCGCGGCGGATCTTTCTGGTGCTTCGAGGCGGTGGGCAGTTTCAGATCCAGGTCATTGGCCAGCGGGCGTGGTGGTGATGATGAAAATCACCAGCAACACGAACGCCAGGTCCAGCAGCGGAGTGATGTTCAACTCCGTCAGCGTGTGATGCGCGGTATGGGAGCACTTTTTCATGACGTGCCGCCTGCTTAAGTGCCCATCGCTGAATCCGGCCGCTTCCTTGACCGCCGATCCGTCGCGCTTCAGCGCGTCCACAATCCGCGCCGCCAGCACCTCGTTCGCTTCCCGGATTTCCTCCGACAGCGTGCGGTTGTCCACGTAACGATGCTCAATCTGGTTGGCGTAGCGGGCGCGCGAATCCGTCCAGTTCCTGCGTGATGGCGCGGATGGTGGTGACCATGAAATTGTAGCTGAACATCGCCGGAATGGCCACCAGCAGCCCGATGACCGTGCAGATCAAAGCCCCCGCCACGCCGGGCGCCATGGCCGTGATGCTGGCCCCGCCGGCGTTGGCGATGCCCGGAAAACGTCTCCATCACGCCCCAAACCGTGCCGAGCAATCCGATGAACGGCCCGCCCGCCACCGCCGTGGAAAGCACAATCATCCCCTTTTCCAGCCCCATCGCTTCCGCCGCCGCCGCTTCCTCCATCACCACCTTGATCGCCTCGAAGGAGGCCACGCTGACCTCGCTTGGTCATCGCCCGGGCGAAATGGTCGGTGTTGCCATGCCCCAGAGCGGGGTCGTCGTTGATGCTTTTGAGGTTGTTGACCGCCACCGGATTGTTTTTCAGATGGTACTCCAGTTCATCCGCGCCGCGGATATAAAGCTGGTAAGCCGGCGCGCCCTCGAACTCCTCTCCCCGCCGCTTGATGTCCAGCGGATCGCGGGTTGCAGGCATAGGCTTCCATGGAATTTCTTGGTCCATTTCCGCGCGATGGCAAGCTGCCGGGCCTTGGAGATGATGATCGTCCAACTGAACAGCGACAGAACCAGCAGCGCCGACATCGTCGTCTTGCCTTCGGGCGTCGCCTTCTCGATGGCGAATTTCAAGGCATTGACGGCCAGGAGGGGAGCGGGGTGAAATGGGAGCATGATGTTGGAAAGTTAACGGGTGGCGGCAGGACGGCCGGTTTTCAAATATCGTGATTTCACAGGAGAACGCCCCGCCTTCGGAAGAGGGTTTGGCGGCGCAATAATTTAATTCTCCTGCTGACCATGACGGAAGGCTACACACCCAATGTTACAAACATTAGTCAAAATGGAAACGATTGTGTGAAATCCCCCCCTCCAAAAACCGGCCATTGCAGCAACCGCAGAGAAAGAGAGTTTGGTTATGGCGGGTACCACCCACGACTGACGCATTACATTTTTTATCCGTGGAATCCGTGAAATCCGTGGTTCAACTCTATTGCCGGGAAAAAGTTTGTGGAAAACAGATTTTTTGAACAGGAAACAGAGTTAACAGAGCTTCTCTTCTTGCCGCTCTCCGTTCCCGTTCTCTGTTCAAAATTCCGGCGCGGTAAAATTTAGGGCGTCTGCCCTGCCAGCCTTTTCGTCTTGTCATTCGGGAGGGGCGTTCTAAACTGACGGGCCGTGAAATGAAAAGTAATTCGCGGCGCAAACTTCAAACAAACCCAGGTAATGAGGAATTGTTATATGAGCAAATTGAAACACGCATTTATTGTCGCAGCATTGATCACAGCAGCGGCCCTGCCTTCGCCGGGCCAAACCACGCCCCGGGTCAGCCCGCATGACGCGAGCTACGCGCGCCTTGGCGGCAAACTGGTCACGGTTTATTACGGGCGTCCTTACGTCAAGAACCGCAAAATCTGGGGAGGCCTGGTGCCCTGGGACAAAGCCTGGCGCATTGGCGCGGACGAAGCGACCACCTTGATCACCCAATCGGCCATTGTCGTGGGCGGGGTCACGGTTCCGGCGGGAGCTTATACACTTTACATGATTCCTTCGGAAAATGGGGCCTCGAAGCTGGCCATCAGCAAGACCATCGGGGAATGGGGCGAGCCGGGAGACGAAAACCATGACCTGGGCCGGGTGGAATCTGAAGAAGGAGGATTTGGAAACCCCGGTGGAACAACTCACCATTACCCTCGGCGCGGGCGCGGGCGGCGGCGGGATCCTGAAAATTGCGTGGGACAAGGCGCAGTATTCCGTCGAACTGGCCGCGGCGCACTGAGAGTCTTTTGAAACCAGAAAGGGCGTTGTTTCGTCTTGTCATTTGGCGGGGGCGGTCTAAGCTGACTCCGCCATGAAACGAAAAGCGATTCGCGGCGAAAACTTCAAATAAACCCAGGAGAACAGGAATTGTACTATGAATAGATTAAAACACGCATTTATTGTCACTGCATTGCTTGCCGCCACGGCCCTGCCTTCGCTGGGCCAAATGGGGCGCGGGCCACGGCTTAGCCCGCATGAGGACGTCTTCATGCGCCTCAGCGGCAAATTGGTCACGATTTATTACGGGCGTCCTCTCAGCAAGAAAGCCGGCACCGATACCGTTCGGACCATCTGGGGAGGTCTGGTGCCGTGGGACAAAGCCTGGCGGCTGGGCGCGGACGAAGCGACCACCCTGCTCAACCAAGTCCCCATCGTCATCGGCGGGGTGACGCTGCCAGCCGGCGCTTACACTCTCTACATGATTCCCTCCGAAACCGGCACGTCGAAGCTGGCCATCAGCAAGGCGACCGGGGCCTGGGGAATTCCCGTGAACGAAAAGGAAGATGTGGCGCGGGTGGACCTCAAGAAAGACGATTTGCCCGCCCAGGTGGATCAACTCACGCTTTCGCTGGGACGGGGCGCGGCCCCGAACACGGGCCTGCTCAAAATTATGTGGGAAAAGACCCAGTATTCCATTGAGTTCGCCAACGCCCCATAAGCGGGACGGCCGATGGTCTCTCCGTAATTTTCGCCGCGGCCTTGCACCGGTCGCGGCGAATCTCTAAAAATCTCCCAGCCATGAATCCAGGAAAATTGCCGTTCGCCCTCGTGGCGGCCTTTGGACTGGTTCTGGCCGGTGGATTGCGGGCGCAGACGCCTCCCATCCGGTTTCCCGAGCTTCCCCCGGCCAGCCCGGTCTGCACGAACTTGCAACGCATCGGTTTGACCGGGATAAAAATCGTTTATTCGCGGCCCAGCAAGAGGGGGCATGTCGTTTTCGGGGGCATTGTTCCCTACAACGATCTCTGGCGCACCGGGGACAACGCCTCGACCAAGATCACTTTCAGCACGCCGGTAAATTTGGGCGGGACGGACGGCGTGGAAGTTCCCGCCGGGACCTACGGCCTCTACACCATCCCGGATGAAAAGGCCTGGACCGTGATTCTCAACAAGGATGCGGGCCTTTGGGGCAAAGACGGTTATGATCCCAAGCTGGATGTCGCGCGCTTCCAAGTAACGCCGGTGAAACTGGTGGATCAGGTCGAGACTTTTACAATTGATGTGAACGACGTGCAGGACGATTCGGCGACGATCAACCTGATTTGGGCCAGGGTGCGGGTTCCCATAAAGGTGGAAGTCGGCATCGTCAGCGATCTCCTGGTCAAAATCAAGGTTTCCATGGATTCCCCGGCCAGAAAGCAGCCGGAAACTTACCTGCGCGCGGCGACGTTTTATTTCGACCACACTGAGGATTTTAAGCAGGCGTTGTCGTGGGTCAACACGGGGCTGGCGAACAATCCGCCCATCGCCTACGAATTGCTCTATCTCAAGGCGAAAATTCTGGCCAAAATGGGGGACCGCGAAAACGCGCTGGCCGCCGCCCGGCAATCCATGGATTTGGCGAGGGAAGCGGAAGGCCCGGGCAGCTCCTACTTCAAGTTAAACCAGGAAGTAATTCAAAGCCTGCACTGATGACCCCGTTCGCCCCTCACACCATCAGCATAACGCCTTCGCTGGTAGGGTGCGCACTCCGTGCGCGCCGCGACTGGGTCGTGGCGGCGTTGCTTGCCGCGCTTCCCCTTATGACACTGGCGCAACCATCGACGGCACTCACCGGAGCGGGTCCATCCCCCGACATTCTCCAGGAACTGCGCAGCTTTCGGGAAATGGGCGGCATGCTTTTGGTTGCGGCGCATCCGGACGACGAAGACTCAACTCTGATCGCCTTCATGGCGCGGGGCCGCCACTGCCGCATGGCCTATCTCTCAATCACGCGCGGCGACGGCGGACAGAATTTGCTCGGACCGGAGATTGGGGACGAACTGGGAGTGATCCGCACGCAGGAATTGCTGGCGGCGCGGCGCGTGGACGGCGGCCGGCAGTTTTTCACGCGGGCCAGGGATTTTGGATATTCCAAGGATTACCGGGAGACGTTCAAATTCTGGGGCGAACAAGCAGTGTTGTCCGACGTGGTGCGGGTGATTCGCACCTTCCGGCCGGATGTAGTCGTCGCAAACTTTTCCACCAACAGCTCGCCCGGGCAGCACGGGCATCACACCGCCTCGGCCATTTTGGCGGGGGAAGCCTTCAAACTGGCGGGTGACCCCAGGGCTTTTCCCGAACAACTGGGCGAATTAAAGCCCTGGCAGCCCGCACGCCTTCTCCAGGATCACGGCCGCTCCCTGACGATGGAAGTGGGCGCAGAATACGGGGCCATTGCCGGCCTGAGCCGCTCCATGCACAAAACACAGGGCTTCGGCAACACCGGCGCGCGCGGCGCGGGCACGGCGGGTTTTACATTCCTGGCCGGCGAACCGGCGACCAACGATATATTTGACGGAGTGGACACAACCTGGGGCCGCGTCCCCGGCGGCGCGGAGATCGGCGTGATGGCCGATGACGTGATCGCGCATTTCGACCCGGCGAACGCGGCGGCCAGCGTGCCCGCGCTGGTAAAAATTCATCACCTCCTGGCCGGACTGCCCGCCGACATCGTGCTCGACGAAAAGCGTCAACAATTGGATCACATTTTGCAGGAGTGCCTCGGACTTTCGGTGGAAACGACCCTCCCACAGAACCGAAGTTGTGCCGGGTGAAACGATGGAATTGCACCATGCCGTGAAAGTCCGCAGTGCTGTGCCGGTGCGTTGGCTGGGCGTGCGTTATCCGGGCGGGAAATACGAAACAGGCCCGGCGATGGATTTGACTTTGGATAAAACCGCCAGCCGCGACGCAACCCTCCCGTTGCCGGCCAACACGCCGATAACCCAGCCGTACTGGTTGCGTGAGGAGGGCACAACCGGGCTTTTCCGCGTGGACGATGCTTCCCTTATCGACCGGCCTGGAGAATCCACCCGTTTTTCCGATGGAACAGGTCTTTGAAGTGATGGGCGAAAAATTCTCGATCCCGTCAAGATTCAACCCCGGACCTTACGGGTCATTCCGCCGGTGTCACTCAAGTTTGTGGACGACGTGGAGCTTTTCCCGCCGGGCGCGGCGCGTCCGGCCGTGGTGGAAATCACGGCGGCGCGGGACAATGCCACGGGCACGTTGCGGCTGGATGCTCCTTCGGGTTGGCTGGTGTCGCCCGCCCAAACTTTTACCATCGGCAAGTCGGGCGGCAACGCGCGTTTGACCTTCACCATCACCGCCCCGGCCCAGACCGGCACGGCGGAAGATTCTCGCCGTCGCAAAAGTCGGCGGCGTGGACTGGCATACTGGCCGGGTGGAGCTGAAAGAACATTACGAACACATCCCGCCTCAATTGCTCCAGCCGCCCGCGCGTCTCAAAGCCTTGAGCCTCGAAATGGCCATCCGCGCCCACAAAGTCGGCTATATTCCCGGCGCGGGCGATGACGTGGCCGAAGCGCTGGCGCGGATGGGCTGCGAGGTGACACAACTCGCGGGCGCGGATTTGACACCGGAGAAATTGCACGGACTGGATGCGGTGGTGGTGGGCATTCGCGCCTTTAACGTCCGTACCGACCTCTCGCCGCATTTGCCGGGGTTGTTCGATTTCGCCACCAACGGCGGCAATGTCATTGTGCTCTACAACCGGCCGTCGCAAAGAGGATCGAGCGTGATGCGGCTGGCGCCTTACAGTCTGGCCGTCTCCGGCGAACGCGTGACGGACGAGACCGCCGAAATGACGCTGCTCGTGCCGGATCATCCGGTGTTTAACACGCCCAACAAAATTGTCCCGGCGGATTTCGACGGCTGGGTGCAGGAGCGCGGCGCTTATTTTGCCAGCCAATGGGATCCCCATTTCATTCCGCTCATCGCCTGCCATGACCCGGGCGAGGCACCTCTCCGGGGCAGCCTGCTGGTGGCGCAGTACGGCAGGGGCAATTTTGTCTATACCGCCCTCTCCTGGTTCCGGCAACTGCCCGACGGCGTGCCGGGGGCCTACCGGCTGTTTGCCAATCTGGTCTCGCTTGGAAAATGAAGTCTCCGGGAACTCCTCCAGCGCCCGCCCGGCGCGCCCAAACCTGGTATTGACGAAGAAGGGACCGGCCTGCCCGGGTTCAAGACCTGGCCGGCAGTCTATCTTTTTGTTTTCGCCGTGTTTGCGGTCTGGGTGGTTTTGCTGGTGGCGCTGACCAAAATTTTCTCATGAACCCGCTGGATTACCTCGTCCTGTTCGGCACGATGCTGGGGATCGCGGCCTACGGCCTCTGGCGGACGCGCGGCCAGCGGGGATTGAGCGCCTACCTCAAGGGCAGCGGCACGACCGGCTGGGTGACCATCGGGCTTTCCGTCATGGCCACGCAGGCCAGCGCCATCACCTTCCTCTCCACGCCGGGCCAGGGATATGAGGACGGGCTGGGTTTTGTGCAGAATTATTTTGCGATGCCGCTGGCGTTGATCATCGTCGCGGCGGTTTTTCTGCCGATGTTCCGGCGCTTGAACGTCTACACGGCGTATGAATTTCTCGGCCGGCGCTTCGACGCCAAAACGCGGCTGCTCGGCGCGGGGCTGTTTCTCCTGCAACGCGGGCTGGGCGCGGGCATCACGATTTACGCGCCGGCCATTGTTCTCTCCACGGTCTTTGGCTGGCCGCTGGGCCTGACCATTATTTTCAGCGGATTGCTGGTGATCATTTACACCGTGCTGGGCGGCAACGAAGCCGTAACCGTGACGCAGAAATACCAGATCATGGTCATCTTCGGCGGCATGGTGACGGCGTTTGTCGTGCTGCTGGCGCGGCTGCCCGTTTCGATCAAGGACTCCTTGACCGTGGCCGGGGCCTTCCACAAAATGAACGCCGTTGATTTTTCGCCGGACCTGCACCGGCGCTACACCTTCTGGTCCGGCATGTTTGGAGGACTGTGCCTCCTGCTCTCTTACTTCGGCACGGACCAATCGCAGGTGCAGCGTTACATTTCGGGGGCGTCGTTGCGGGAAAGCAGGCTGGGGCTGATGTTCAACGCGGTTTGCAAAATCCCGATGCAGTTTCTCATTTTATTGCTGGGGGTGCTGATGTTTGTCTTCTACCAATTCGAGCAGCCGCCCGTTTTTTTCAACCAATCCTCGTGGCGGGCGGCGGCGGAACATGACGCCGGAAAATTTCATGCTGTCGAACAAAAATTTGCGGCGGCTTACGCGCAAAAGGAGCAATCCATCCGCGCCTGGCTCGACGCCCGCCACCGCCACGACCCCGCCGCAGAAACCGCCGCGCGCGCCGGCGCGCTGGCCGCGCACGACCAAAGCGAAGCCATCCGCGCCGAAGCCCGCGCCGCGCTGCGCGCCGCCGATGTCCACGCGCAAACCAACGACGGCGACTACGTGTTCATCACCTTCATCCTGGCCCACCTGCCGCATGGGGTGATTGGTTTGCTGGTGGCGGCGTTTTTCGCGGCGGCGTTGTCCTCCAAGGCGGCGGAACTGAGCGCGCTCGGCGAGACAACCTCGGTGGATTTCTACCGGCACCTCCTCAAACGCGACGCGGGCGAGGAACATTACGTGAAGGCGTCGAAATGGTTCACGGCGATATGGGGACTGGTGGCGCTGGGCTTCGCGCTGTTTGCACACCTGGCGGAGAACCTGATCCAGGCCGTCAACATCCTCGGCTCGCTTTTTTACGGGGTGGTGCTGGGCTTGTTTCTCGTGGCATTTTTTGTGAAATGGGTGCGGGGGACGGCGGTATTTTGGGGGGCTGTGCTGGCGGAGGGCGTGGTGTTATACTTCTATTTCTCCCTCAAAAACACTCCTCACGAAATCAGCTATCTTTGGTACAATTTAATCGGATCCGCCGCCTGCGTCCTATTCAGCCTGATGATCCAAGCATTGAACTTTAAGAAGAAAGAAGCTGGCGGGCTGCCTTGAAAAAGCAGTCTTAAATTTTCCCTTGCATCCGTCCTGAATCAGCCCACAGTTTCCCTAAATCTGAGCCTCTCGCTATGGAACTACTTGATGCAATTTCTGAATGTCCATGAGCGCTTCGTGGTCACTGCCTGATTACGCGGCCTTCCTCGCGGGGCTGAAAGAACGCATCCTTCATGCCCGCACTTCTGCGGCCCGCGCAGTGAACCATGAGCTGGTTCTGCTCTACTGGGACATCGGGCGCGGCATCGTGGAGAAGCAGCGGACGGCGGGGTGGGGAGACGCGGTGGTGGAACGCCTCGCCGCCGATTTGCGGGCTGAGTTCCCTGACATGCGCGGGTTTTCTGCCGCAAACATTTGGCGAATGCGGCAGTTTTACGAGTATTACGCATCCAACGAATTTCTCGCGCAGGTTGCGCGAGAATTGCTGGCAGGGATTCCTTGGTGGCACCATGTGGAGCTGCTGGCGAAAGCCAAAGATCCCGCCGCCCGCCTCTATTATCTCCGCGCCACCGCCCAGATTCGGCTGGAGCACGCAACGTCCTGCTCAACCAAATCAAAGCCGGCGCCTACGAACGCGCGGTGAAGGAGAAAAAGACCCACAACTTTGCCCTCGCCCTGCCGGAGCATTTCGCGGAGCAGGCCGGTGAAATGCTCAAGAGCCGTTACAACCTCGAGTTCCTTGGCATCGGACGGGCCATGAAGGAGCGCGAACTGGAGGACCGGCTCATCTCCCGTTTGCAGCAGTTCATTCTGGAACTGGGCTACGGCTTTTGTTTCGTGGGCCGGCAATACCGGCTCGCCCTCGGCCAAAAGGAATACTTCGTGGACTTGCTCTTCTACCACCGTTTCCTCAAGGCGCTGGTCGCCTTCGACCTGAAAGTCGGCCCGTTCGAGCCGGAGCACGCGGGTAAAATGGATTTCTACCTGAACCTCCTCAATGAGAAGGAACGGGCCCCGGACGACCAACCTTCCATCGGCATCATTCTCTGCGCGGAAAAGGACGACGTGGAAGTCGAGTTCGCCCTTAAAACGAAAGCCAATCCCATCGGCGTCGCCGAATACCACCTCCAGCCCAGGTTGCCCGCCGAGTTCAAAGGCCGCCTGCCCACCGCCAAACAACTGGCCGATGCCGTGCGCAAGGCAAAGGAAGAAGGATGAAGGATGGCGGATTGGGGTGGTGGATGTTATCAAGAAGGAGGCGCGACCCGCTCCATGACGACAACGCCGGTAATTTGTTTTGGCCAGCAGCCTTGCGGATTTTTTCCGCGCCGATTCCTTTTTGCCAAAATTCAGACGGCGCGGCGGCTGCGGGCGGAATTGGGCGGTGAAATTGTTTTCTTTTATCACGATAGCGACCACGATCCGCGCGAAACCAACACCATCCTGCGGCATCGCAAAACCGGGGAAGCCTTGCGCCTCAATTTCGCCTGTGAAAACAAGTGGCAGCGGAAATTTTCTCCGCTTTTCGCCAAACGCATCGCCGCCGGATGGCATGACCGGACCGCACTGCAACTGCCGCCCTTCGTGGATGCGCGCTGGGTGGAGGCGTTCGCCCAAACCACCGCCGCCAACCCCGCCGATTTTTGCCTGGAGATGTACCGGCGCATGGGCCTGCTGGAGGGGGTGCGCGTGGCGCGTTCGGGCGATCCGGCCTTCCGCCGCGCGGCCTGCGACGTGGCGGACTTTTTTGTGGACGTGCCGCACGAAGGCGAAACGGTGCGCGCCCGCTGCGCCAACGGCGCGTTGACCCTGCACGAGGGCGGAAATTCCTTCATCACGCTCCCCCGGACGGATTTCGGCAAGGAACAGATCAGCCCGGCGCGCGACTCGCGGCTGCGCTGGATGCAATCAGTCATCCACTGCACGCATTATATTGCGGGCGCGGGCGAACAGGCTTATCTTTGCGCGACCGATGCGCCGGAAATAACTTTTGTCAACCGCGACCCCATTGACCGTTCCGATGAAGCCTACACCGAAATCCCCTCCTGAAAACGCGCCGCTCCTGGCCTTTGGCGCGCATCCCGACGACCTCGAATTCGCCTGCGGCGGCGTCATCGCCCGCGAAACCCGCGCCGGACGGCCCGCGCATTTTGTGATCTGCTCGCGCGGCGAAGCCGGCTCGCGCGGCACGCCCGCGCAACGAACCGCCGAGGCGAAAAAAGCCGCCGCGCTCCTCGGCGCCACCATCGAATTCATCAAGCTGGACGGCGACGCGCACCTGGAAATGCGCGCCGCCCACGCCATCAAGCTCGCGGGCGTGATCCGGCGCCGGCGGCCCGCCATAGTGCTCGCGCCCAGCGTGGTGGAAAACCAGCACCCCGACCACTCTCGCCTCGGACGCCTGGTGCGCGACGCGGCGCGGCTGGCCCGCTACGGCGGCTTGAAGGAATTGACAAGCCGGCCGCCGCACGCCATTGACCAGCTTTTTTTCTACGCCGTCACTCCCGAAGCCGAACCTTCCGACATCACGCCCGTGCTGATGGACATTTCCGCCCCGGAAATTGTCGCGGCCTGGACTGCGGCGATGGCGGCGCACGTTTCGCAGGTTCGCGCCCGTCCTTATGTGGAACTGCAACTGGCGCGCGCCCGGTTTCAGGGATTGCGCGCCGGGGTTGGTCATGCCATCGCTTTGTTTCCCGGCGATCCGATCGTCGCCGGTTCGCTCGCGCAATTGAGCCGCGGCGCGCGGCGTTTTTGACATGGCCCGCCCGCTGAAAATCGGCATCACTTGTTATCCGTCCGTGGGCGGGAGCGGGATTCTGGCGTCGGCGCTGGGCGAGGAACTGGCGCGGCGCGGGGAGGAAGTGCATTTCATCAGCTACGAGCGCCCCTTCCGCCTGCCCGCGGATGCGCCGCGTCTGTTCTTCCATCCGGTGGTCATCAACGATTACGGGCTTTTCAAATACCCCGACTACACGCTGCCGCTCTCGGTAAAAATGGCCGAGGTCAGCCGCGATCATCAATTGGACGTGCTCCATGTGCATTACGCCGTGCCGCACGCCACCGCCGCCATTCTCGCGCGCGCCATGCTGCCGCCGGAACAGCAGCCGCGCGTCGTGACGACCCTGCACGGCACGGACACCACGCTGCTTGGGCGCGATCCGGGTTACGCGCCCGCCATCCGCCACGCGCTGGCCTGCTCGGACGCCGTCACCACCGTGTCCGCCTACCTGCGCCGGGAGACGCAGGACGTGCTGGGCGTGACGCGGCCCATTGATGTCATACATAATTTTTTCGAGCCGCGCCCGCCCCGCCGTTCGCGCGAAGAGGTGCGGCGCGAACTGGGCTTGCGCGACGAGGTTTTGGTTCTCCATTCCTCCAATCTCCGCGCGCCCAAGCGGATTGATCTGCTTGCTGGAGGTCGCGGCGCGCCTCCGGCCCCGCGAATCTTTCAAGCTCGTCATTTTGGCCGGCGACAGTTTTGCGCCCTTCGCGGACGAAGTGCGGCGGCTCGGTTTGCAGGACCGCGTCATCGTCCGCGAAAAAGTTCACGACATCGAGGACTACCTGCAGGCGGCCGACCTGGGCCTCTTCACCTCGGAACTGGAAACTTTTTGCCTGAGCATTTTGGAGGCGATGTGTTTTGCCTGTCCGAGCGTCGCCATCGCGCGTCGGTGGCATCCCGGAAGTGGTGGAGCACAACGTCAGCGGGATGCTGGTCCCCTTTGGCGATGTTGCGGGCGATGGCCGCAGCCGTGGAAGAACTGATCCGCGACCCGGCCCGCCGCCGCGAACTGGGCCGCGCCGCGCAACTCCGCGCGCGCGATCTATTTTCCGCCGACGTCATCGTCCCGCGCTACCAGGCCCTTTACCGCCGGGTCTGCGGGAATTAACAGTTTCCTCGTTTACGGCAATGGAAAAACAAGCTATGTTAATTTTATGCAAACGGACGACCTGATTACAGTGGATCAAGACATTCTCGGCGGCACCCCGGTATTCAAGGGCACGCGTGTTCCTGTCAAGACGCTTTTCGATTATCTGGAATCCAACTATACATTGGAAGAATTTATTGAGTGCTTCCCGTCCGTCACGCGCGAAATGGCCTGCCGGATGCTGGAACGATCTGAATCCGCCCTGTTGACAGCATGAGAATCCTGCTGGACGAGTGTGTGCCATGGCCGATGCACAAATTGCTTTCCAATCATCAATGCACCACTGCCCAGAAACGCGGATGGGGCGGCATCAAGAATGGCCAACTGTTACAACGGGCCGAAGGCGAGTTTGAACTTTTTATTACCTCGGATCAAAACATTCGTTACCAGCAAAATCTGGCCGGACGAAACATCCCGATCCTTGAACTCTCCACCAACGATCTGCGCCGCATTCTCGCCGCTGCATCTCAAATCCAAAGCGCCGTTGAAACGATCAAGCCAGGCGAATTCAGGCAGTTGGATATTCCTTGTTAGGTCCCCATGACTCTCTCTGAACAATGTGTCGTGCTCATTGAGGCTGTCGAAGACGAGCTTCTTCAGCCTGAGGACATCATCCGATGGGCGGATAAAATCATCGTGGCAATGGAGAAACCGCCAGCATGGATCATTGAGCTTTCTATGTCGCGTTCGCCACACATGGTTGATTACGCCTCACGTCTTCGCGAGCAGGCTTCAGCGTCACCCCCAGTGCGCCTTCAGATTCAGGTCGTTGTATTGGCGTATGACGCCGGTTTGCTGTCGTTGTCAGCCACCCTTTCGAAGCTCTTTCGTATCACAATGGTTGAGCGAAGAGGACCGTCAATAACGGACCCCCTCGCACGGCGGCTTGTGGGAGCGCTCGCTGACTGGGATCAGCAAGATAATTTAGGCGTAATTGACCCATCATTGCAGTCCAAGCTCAAAGCTTTGTTTCGAGAGTATCTAACGAATACAGACGATATTGCAGCTATCCTGCCGTGGAAATTTGAAAAGACGGCTTAACAATCCGTTGTACATGAAGCCCGCCCGACGTTTAGCTTTGTGTGCGATCAAATTTTGCCTGTTAAAGCAATTCAAGCACAACCACTGATTTGGAGGGCAGCGCCACGGACAATTTGCCATCCGTCAGGCTCGCGCCTGTGAAGGGCTTCGGCGCAACGGTGTCGGGCGCGTCGAAAGTGTTGTGCGAGTTGATCTCCGGCGCGGTCAGGATGCGGCCGGACACGGACTTGGCCGCCAGCCCGCTCAGTTCACACGAGACCATGACTGTGGCGTGCGGGTCCGTGTTCACCAGGGAAAGATGCGTCCTGCCCGCGGCATCGCGCGAGGCGGTGGCATCCACCATCGGAATGGTCCGTCCGGCAAACGTGTAATCGGGCGTTTGCAGCACCACGGGCAGGAAGGTCGCGTCCTGGTGGACTTTGTACATTTCAAAAACCCAGTAGGTCGGCGTGACCGTCATCTTCGGGCCGTCTGTCAATACCATTGACTGGAGGACGTTGGCCATTTGCGCAATGTTGGCCATCGGCACGCGGTCGGCGTGCTTGTGGAAAATGTTGAAATTGAGCGCCGCCAGCAGCGCGTCGCGCAGGGTGTTTTGCTGGTAAAGAAAGCCCGGATTGGTGCCCGGCTCCACATCATACCAGGAACCCCATTCATCCACGATCAGCCCGACCCGCTTCCTCGGATCGGTGCGGTCCATGATGGCCGAGTGCCGGCTGAGGATTCCGTCCATCCCCAGCGTTCTGGACAACTGGGTGATCCACGCGTCCTCGCCAAATTCGGTGGCCGATCCTTTCCGTCCGCTCCAACTGCCCGAGGGCAGGGTGTAATTATGAACCGAGATGCCGTCCATCTTTGACCCTGCCTGGTTCATCATGACCGTCGTCCAGTTCGTGTCCCCGCCATCCGCGCCGCTGGCGATGCAGTAGGGGCGCTTCGCCCCGTATTTCTTGACAAAGGTGTTGTAGCGTCGGAAAAGATCCGCGTAATACTCCGGCCGCATGTTTCCGCCGCAACCCCAGTTCTCGTTGCCCACGCCGAAATAAGCCAGCTTCCACGCCTTGTCCCTTCCGTTTTGGCGGCGCTGATTGGCGATGGTCGAGTCCGTGTCCGAGGTCATGTATTCCACCCACTCCATCATTTCCTGCGGCGTGCCGCTGCCGACATTGCCGCACACATAGGCGTCGCAGCCCAGTTGCTCGCACAAATCAAAAAACTCGTGCGTGCCGAAGGAGTTGTCCTCCGTCACTCCGCCCCAGGTGGTGTTGATCATCTTCGGCCGTTTCTCGCGCGGGCCGATGCCGTCCCGCCAATGATATTCGTCCGCAAAACAGCCGCCCGGCCAGCGCAGCACGGGGATGTCCAGCTTTTTCAGCGCGGCCACAACGTCATGGGCGCATCTGGTGAGTACCCCCGTTATGACGGCTTCCAAAGCTCGTCCCAGTGATGATTGCGCCGGGCTTCTTCCAAGGCGCACAAGTTTCTCAGCCCGCGCTCCGTCCAAAATTGACCGGCTCGTTTGAAGCGGCATTGTCTTTGCCGACAAGCCGACTCCACTGCGCCAGAGCCGATGGGCCATCCCCGGTCGGCCAACTCTTGATAGTTCATCCGGTGGGCCTGACCGGCAAAATAGTTCTTCTCTCGTTGCACGATCTTCCCGGCTTTGGAACGCTTGACCGGCAATCTTGAGATCAAGCGCAACACCTTGCCTTCCTCTCCGTGGCGCAGTTGATGCCGCTTTTCCTCCACCCACGGCCCCGCTTTTTCCTTGCTGCCATGGAGCGCCTCTCCCAAACACCCCAAATGTTCGCTCGCATGATAAAAGTCCAGCAACTCCACCGCTCCTTTCCAGCGGTCTTGCGCCACGTTCCAAATCCAAGGGGCCCCGTCGGCCACCACCAATCTCTGGCGCGCCCGGCCCAGACCTCCGCGCATCGCCTCATCATGCAACCGCCGTCCCAACTCCAAAGGCTCGCCTTGCCAGCTCACCACCACTTTGTCCGTCAACACCCCCCGCCCGCCCGCCGTCCGGCCCGCTTGCTCCTGCAAATAAAACACCGCCGTTTTCAATTCGTGCCATTCCACCCGGTTTTCCTTCGTTCTCTTCCGGCCCCAACCCGGCCCGCGCTCCCGCACCTGCCATCCATCCAGCATCAAAACCGCCAAGTCGCTGGCTTGGCGTTGCGGTTGCTTTTCCTCAGGCTGACCCCGGAGCCGGGCTTGGGTTTGCTGCTCCGCCCGTTCTCCCATCTTTTGGGCCAGCGCGTGCAAGGTGGCATCATCCACCGGACACCCCCATTGGCACGCCACCGCCGCCGCCTCCGCAAAAGTCCCCGTCGCCGTCACCGTGAAAGCCAGCTTCTCCCGCAGCAAGGGACTCATCTTCTGGTGAGGGGCCAGCCCCCAGCGTTCGCGCAAGGGACAGCCCCAATGCTGGTCGGAGGGATCCTGTCCATACCAAACGTCAACCACCACTTCGCCCATGCCGGTGCGCAGGGACAGTTTTTGGGAATGCCGGTGCCGCAGGCGGCGCTGGCTTTGGGGGAAAAACCTCGCCGTGTTTTTCAGCGAGTTGTCGGAGCTTCTCTTGCATCCGCCCCTTCATCCATTCTCGGCCTTCGGCCAAGACCTGGGCTTCGATCTCTTCCAGGGACGGAAACGGTTCTTCTGGATTATTCATGGTGCTCGTGCATGGTCGTTTTTGTTGTTCATCTCTTTGGAGGAACCGTTACGACTACCATTATGGGGGTACTGTCAAGATGCGC